>NZ_JBKFZW010000001.1:0-4986922 GCF_046521475.1 Enterobacter sp. CPE_E890
GTGTCACTTTCGCTTTGGCAGCAGTGTCTTGCCCGATTGCAGGATGAGTTACCAGCCACAGAATTCAGTATGTGGATCCGCCCGTTGCAGGCGGAACTGAGCGATAACACGCTGGCTTTGTATGCGCCAAACCGTTTTGTGCTCGATTGGGTAAGGGATAAGTACCTTAATAACATCAATGGACTGCTAAACGATTTCTGCGGGTCAGATGCCCCACAGCTGCGCTTTGAAGTGGGCACAAAGCCGGTCACCCAAACCGTTCGTGAAACCGTGAACGTAGCAGCGCCTGCTCAGGCTGCTCCTGCTCCGGCCCCTCGCGTCGCACCCGCTCGTCAGGGCTGGGATAATGTTCCTGCACCTGCTGAGCCAACCTACCGTTCTAACGTTAACGTTAAACACACGTTCGATAACTTCGTTGAAGGTAAGTCGAACCAGTTAGCGCGCGCGGCGGCTCGTCAGGTTGCGGATAACCCCGGAGGTGCCTACAACCCACTGTTCCTTTATGGCGGCACGGGTTTAGGTAAAACGCACCTTCTGCATGCAGTGGGTAACGGCATTATGGCGCGCAAGCCGAATGCCAAAGTGGTGTATATGCACTCCGAGCGCTTCGTTCAGGACATGGTAAAAGCCCTGCAAAACAACGCGATCGAAGAGTTTAAACGCTATTATCGTTCCGTTGACGCCCTGCTGATCGATGACATTCAATTCTTTGCTAATAAAGAACGATCGCAGGAAGAGTTTTTCCACACCTTCAATGCGCTGCTGGAAGGCAATCAACAGATCATTCTGACCTCGGATCGTTATCCAAAAGAGATCAACGGTGTTGAAGATCGTCTGAAATCCCGCTTCGGCTGGGGCCTGACTGTGGCGATCGAGCCACCAGAGCTGGAAACCCGCGTTGCGATCCTGATGAAGAAAGCCGATGAAAACGACATTCGCTTGCCGGGTGAAGTGGCGTTCTTCATTGCCAAGCGTCTGCGCTCCAACGTGCGTGAGCTGGAAGGGGCACTGAACCGTGTTATTGCTAATGCCAACTTTACTGGCCGCGCGATCACGATCGATTTTGTGCGTGAAGCGCTGCGCGATTTGCTGGCATTGCAGGAAAAATTAGTCACCATCGACAATATTCAAAAGACGGTGGCTGAGTACTACAAGATCAAAGTGGCAGATTTACTGTCTAAACGTCGTTCCCGCTCGGTGGCGCGTCCGCGTCAGATGGCGATGGCGCTGGCAAAGGAGTTAACCAACCACAGTCTGCCGGAAATCGGGGATGCGTTTGGTGGCCGTGACCATACGACCGTGCTGCACGCTTGTCGCAAGATTGAGCAGTTACGTGAAGAAAGCCACGACATAAAAGAAGATTTTTCCAATTTAATCAGAACATTATCATCGTGACGCTATGAAATTTACTGTTGAACGTGAACATTTATTAAAACCGCTGCAACAGGTGAGTGGCCCATTAGGTGGCCGCCCAACGCTGCCTATTCTCGGAAACCTGCTGCTTCAGGTCGCGGACGGTACGCTGTCGCTGACCGGCACAGACCTGGAAATGGAAATGATCGCGCGCGTTACGCTGACTCAGCCACACGACGCGGGTGCGACCACGGTTCCGGCACGTAAATTCTTTGATATTTGCCGTGGGCTGCCGGAAGGCGCTGAAATCGCCGTGCAGCTGGAGGGCGACCGCATGCTGGTGCGCTCTGGCCGCAGCCGTTTCTCGCTTTCCACGCTGCCTGCTGCGGACTTCCCGAACCTGGACGACTGGCAAAGTGAAGTTGAATTCACCCTGCCACAGGCGACGATGAAGCGTCTGATTGAAGCCACGCAGTTTTCTATGGCGCATCAGGACGTTCGATACTACTTAAACGGCATGCTGTTCGAAACCGAAGGTGAAGAGCTGCGTACCGTGGCGACCGACGGCCACCGTCTGGCGGTCTGTTCCATGCCAATTGGCGACTCGCTGCCGAACCATTCGGTGATCGTGCCGCGTAAAGGCGTGATTGAGCTGATGCGTATGCTCGACGGTGGTGATACCCCGCTGCGCGTGCAGATCGGCAGCAACAACATTCGCGCTCATGTAGGTGATTTTGTCTTCACCTCGAAGCTGGTTGACGGTCGTTTCCCGGATTATCGCCGCGTATTGCCGAAGAACCCGGACAAAACGCTGGAAGCGGGTTGCGATAGCCTCAAGCAGGCGTTTGCCCGTGCCGCCATTCTATCTAACGAGAAATTCCGCGGTGTGCGCCTGTATGTGAGTGAAAACCAGATCAAAATCACCGCTAACAACCCGGAGCAGGAAGAAGCAGAAGAAATTCTGGACGTCACCTACGCCGGAGCTGAGATGGAAATCGGCTTTAACGTCAGCTACGTGCTGGATGTGCTGAATGCACTGAAATGCGAGAACGTGCGCATCCTGCTGACCGATTCCGTTTCAAGCGTACAGATTGAAGATGCCGCATCACAGTCGGCTGCCTATGTTGTCATGCCAATGAGACTGTAATGTCGCTCACCCGTCTGTTGATCCGCGACTTTCGCAATATTGAAAGCGCGGATCTTGCTTTATCCCCGGGCTTTAACTTCCTGGTTGGCGCGAATGGCAGCGGTAAAACCAGCGTGCTGGAAGCCATCTACACGCTCGGCCATGGCCGGGCGTTTCGCAGTTTGCAGATTGGTCGCGTCATTCGCCATGAGCAGGAGTCCTTTGTTCTGCACGGGCGTTTACAGGGTGAAGAGCGGGAAACCGCCATCGGCCTGACCAAAGACAAGCAGGGCGACAGCAAGGTACGTATCGACGGTACCGACGGCCACAAGGTGGCGGAGCTGGCACTGCTGATGCCAATGCAGCTGATTACGCCGGAGGGGTTTACTTTACTCAACGGCGGCCCCAAATACAGAAGAGCGTTCCTTGACTGGGGATGCTTTCACAACGAAGCCGGTTTCTTTAACGCCTGGAGCAACCTGAAGCGCCTGCTTAAGCAGCGTAACGCTGCACTGCGCCAGGTCACCCGTTACGCCCAGCTGCGTCCGTGGGACATGGAGTTAATCCCTCTCGCGGAACAAATCAGCCGCTGGCGTGCCGAATACAGCGCAGGTATTGCCGAAGACATGGCGGATACCTGCAAACAGTTTTTACCTGAGTTCTCTCTCACCTTCTCCTTCCAGCGCGGCTGGGAGAAAGAGACGGATTATGCCGAGGTGTTAGAGAGAAACTTCGAGCGTGATCGCATGTTGACCTACACCGCGCATGGCCCGCACAAGGCGGATTTCCGCATTCGTGCCGACGGTGCGCCGGTGGAAGACACGCTGTCGCGCGGGCAGCTTAAGCTCCTGATGTGCGCGCTACGCCTGGCACAGGGGGAATTTCTCACCCGCGAGAGTGGAAGACGCTGCCTGTACCTGATAGATGATTTTGCCTCGGAACTTGACGACGCGCGGCGTGGGCTGCTTGCCAGCCGCTTAAAAGCCACGCAGTCGCAGGTTTTCGTCAGCGCCATTAGCGCTGAACACGTTATGGACATGTCGGACGAAAATTCGAAGATGTTTACCGTGGAAAAGGGTAAAATAACGGATTAACCCAAGTTGAAATGAGCGAGAAACGTTGATGTCGAATTCTTATGACTCCTCCAGTATCAAAGTCCTGAAAGGGCTGGATGCGGTGCGTAAGCGCCCGGGTATGTATATCGGCGACACGGATGACGGCACCGGTCTGCACCACATGGTATTCGAGGTGGTAGATAACGCTATCGACGAAGCGCTCGCGGGTCACTGTAAAGACATCGTGGTCACGATCCATGCGGATAACTCCGTCTCCGTCACCGATGATGGTCGTGGCATCCCAACCGGTATCCACCCGGAAGAAGGCGTGTCCGCTGCGGAAGTTATCATGACTGTGCTGCACGCAGGCGGTAAGTTCGATGATAACTCCTATAAAGTTTCCGGCGGTCTGCACGGCGTAGGTGTCTCCGTGGTTAACGCCCTTTCGCAGAAGCTGGAGCTGGTTATTCAGCGCGAAGGCAAAATTCACCGCCAGCTGTATACCCACGGCGTGCCGCAGGCACCGCTGGCCGTCACTGGCGATACCGACAAAACCGGTACCATGGTGCGCTTCTGGCCAAGCCTGGAAACCTTCACTAACGTCACCGAATTCGAGTACGACATCCTGGCAAAACGCCTGCGTGAACTGTCGTTCCTGAACTCTGGCGTCTCTATTCGTCTGCGTGATAAACGCGACAACAAAGAAGACCACTTCCATTACGAAGGTGGTATCAAGGCGTTCGTTGAGTACCTGAACAAGAACAAAACGCCAATTCATCCAAATATCTTCTACTTCTCCACCGAAAAAGACGGTATCGGCGTAGAAGTGGCACTGCAGTGGAACGATGGTTTCCAGGAAAACATCTACTGTTTCACCAACAACATTCCACAGCGTGACGGTGGTACTCACCTTGCAGGCTTCCGTGCGGCGATGACCCGTACTTTGAACGCCTACATGGACAAAGAAGGCTACAGCAAAAAAGCGAAAGTCAGCGCCACCGGTGACGATGCGCGTGAAGGCCTGATTGCTGTGGTTTCCGTGAAGGTGCCGGATCCGAAGTTCTCCTCACAGACCAAAGACAAACTGGTCTCTTCTGAGGTGAAATCGGCGGTTGAACAGCAGATGAACGAACTGCTGAGCGACTACCTGCAGGAAAACCCGTCTGACGCGAAAATCGTTGTTGGCAAAATTATTGATGCGGCGCGTGCCCGTGAAGCGGCGCGTAAAGCCCGTGAAATGACCCGTCGTAAAGGCGCACTGGACTTAGCAGGCCTGCCAGGCAAACTGGCTGACTGTCAGGAACGTGACCCGGCGCTGTCTGAACTGTACCTTGTGGAAGGGGACTCCGCGGGCGGTTCTGCGAAGCAGGGCCGTAACCGTAAGAACCAGGCTATCCTGCCGTTGAAGGGTAAAATCCTCAACGTTGAGAAAGCACGCTTCGACAAAATGCTCTCTTCTCAGGAAGTGGCGACGCTTATCACAGCACTGGGCTGCGGCATTGGCCGTGATGAGTACAACCCGGACAAACTGCGCTATCACAGCATCATCATCATGACCGATGCGGACGTCGACGGCTCGCACATCCGTACGCTGCTGTTGACCTTCTTCTATCGTCAGATGCCGGAAATCGTTGAACGTGGCCACGTCTACATTGCACAGCCACCGCTGTACAAAGTGAAGAAAGGCAAACAGGAACAGTACATTAAAGATGATGACGCGATGGATCAGTACCAAATCGCCATCGCCCTTGATGGTGCGACTCTGCACGCGAACTCCAGCGCACCAGCGCTGGCAGGTGAGCCGCTGGAACGCCTGGTGTCTGAGTTCAACGCCACGCAGAAAATGATTGGGCGTATGGAGCGCCGTTATCCGAAAGCGCTGCTGAAGGAGCTGGTTTATCAGCCAACGCTGACCGAAGCTGACCTGAGCGATGAACAAACCGTGACCCGCTGGGTGAATACCCTGGTAAGCGAGCTGAACGAGAAAGAACAGCACGGTAGCCAGTGGAAATTCGATGTTCAGCAGAACGCCGCTCAACAGTTCGAGCCGATTGTTCGCGTGCGTACCCATGGTGTCGACACCGACTATCCGCTGGAGCACGAATTTGTGACCGGCCCGGAATACCGCCGTATCTGCACGCTCGGTGAGAAGCTGCGCGGTCTGATCGAGGACGATGCGTTTATCGAACGTGGCGACCGTCGTCAGCCGGTAGCCAGCTTCGAACAGGCGCTGGATTGGCTGGTGAAAGAGTCCCGTCGCGGTCTGTCTATCCAGCGTTATAAAGGTCTGGGTGAAATGAACCCGGATCAGCTGTGGGAAACCACTATGGATCCGGAAAGCCGCCGCATGCTGCGCGTGACCGTTAAAGACGCGATTGCTGCTGACCAGCTGTTCACTACCCTGATGGGCGATGCGGTTGAACCACGTCGTGCCTTCATCGAAGAGAACGCCCTGAAAGCGGCTAATATCGATATTTAATGCCGTAATACTGCAAAACACAGGCCGCGCTTTTAGCGCGGCTTTTTTGTGGGCACAGGCATATCCAGCGACATCACTGACGGTAAACGGCTCGCCAGCGTATCTATAGCAATTCTTACCCTTAGCGGCAGATGCGGCGTCTGCTGCCAGACCGCGTGCACGTCGAAACGCACATCCGGTGCCTGCTTTAAGAGCGGGATGAGTTTTCCCTGATGAATTTCTTTGCTGACCATCCAGCAGGGCAACCACGCGATGCCGTACCCGGCCAGGGCAGCGTCGCAGATCGCCTGCAAATCATCCATATTGAGTGATGACCGGGGAATAAATGTGCGCGGCGTTCCGTCGTTGTCCATGAGTTGCCAGGGGAGCACTCTGCCTGCGCGCAGATAGTTAATGGCCGTATGCAGGGGTAAATCATCAACGCTTTGTGGCTGGCCTTTCTTCAGCAGATAATCCGGCGCGGCGCACAGCACCATGCGATGTTCCCCCAGCCTTCTGGCAACCAGCACGCTGCTGTCCTGAAGCACGCCGTTACGCACCGCCATATCAAACCCTTCCTCGACAAGATCCACCACGCGGTCACTGAATGACATTTCCAGTTCAAGTCCGGGGTGTTCCTGCGCCAGTTCAATCAACAGCGGGGCGACGCACTGGCGACCAAACAGCACCGGCATGGCAACACGCAGGCGGCCACTGACCTGCTGTTTCCCTGTTTCAAGCAGTGATTCTGCACCGCGAATTTCCTCCAGCGCGCGCAGACAGCGCTCATAAAAAAGCGCGCCGTTATCGGTCAGGCTCTGGCTGCGGGTGGTGCGCTGGAATAGACGAACGCCCAGTCGCTCTTCGAGGCGAGCGATACTTTTCCCTACCGCCGAGCGCGATAAATGCAGGCGAGTTGCGGCCTGAGCAAAACTCCCCGCCTCAACGGCGGCCACAAAAACAGGAATATCCTTCAGTGTATCAGTCATGGATTGTATCCATTATGGCGACAATAAAGAGAAAACTTATCGCCACTGGTGATGATGAGTCAACGGTAGACTGTGAGTACTGAAACTCATTTGATGGCTGGAGAAAAACAATGGCAGAGACAATGCAACGCTGGTCGATGAATGCCCTCGGGCGTGAAAACCTCAGACTCATTCAGGAACCTGTTCCACAGCCTGGTCCAGGTGAAGTGCGCGTGCGGGTGAATGCCGTTGCGCTCAACTACCGCGATAAAATGGTGATTGAAGGTAACATGCCGATTTCACGTTCCTTCCCGTTTACGCCGGCGTCTGACATGGCGGGCGTGGTGGACAGCATTGGTGAAGGTGTGACGCGTTTCAAACCCGGCGCTCGCGTCATCTCAACCTTCTTCCCTGAGTGGATCGACGGCAAGCCGCAGGCGGACGCGCGCAATTTGCCCTATAGAACGTCCGGTGGATACTTCCAGGGGATGCTGGCCGAATATGTGATTGTGAAGGCAGACTGGCTGGTGGCCGCCCCGGAAACACTGGATGACGCAGAGGCCAGCACCTTACCCTGCGCAGGGCTTACCGCATGGTTTGCGCTGGTGGAACGCGGCCAGTTACGCGCCGGGCAATCGGTGCTGGTACAGGGGACGGGCGGCGTAGCGATATTCGCCCTGCAAATTGCAAAAGCACACGGAGCTGAGGTTTTTGTCACGTCCGGAAGTGATGAAAAACTGGCACTGGCCAAAAAACTCGGGGCTGACAAAGGGATCAACAGGCTGAAAGGTGACTGGGCTGAAGCCATTCTGGCGCTGACTCAGGATCGCGGTATCGACCATATTATCGAAACCGTAGGGGGTGAAAACCTGAAGCATTCTCTGCGCGCCGTTGCCGTGCATGGACGTATCTCGGTTATCGGCGTTCTGGCCGGGACCGAAATTTCACTCCCAGCTGGCGAGCTGTTGCTGAAATCTCCGGTTATTCAGGGGATTGGCGTTGGGCATCGTCGGGCGCTGGAGGATTTCGTTCAGGCTGTCGATGTAACCGGATTAAAACCTGTGATTGAGCATCGCTACCGTTTTGACGAGCTTGAACAGGCGCTTGAGCACCTCGATCGCGGTGCGTTTGGCAAAATAGTCCTCACCCGCGAGTGAATTGTCGTTCCCCGGGATAAGCCTGAAAAGGGGTGATCTGGTTGCGCAATCTAGCTCTATTTTTGTGTGCTTAATCGCGTTAGCATGGGTTGCATTCATTTATTCCGGGGACCTCATGGCTATCAAACTCATTGCAATCGATATGGACGGCACACTGCTGCTGCCAGACCACACCATCTCTCCAGCCGTTAAAAACGCAATTGCCGCGGCACGCGCAAAGGGCGTGAATGTGGTACTGACCACTGGCCGTCCGTATGCCGGTGTGCACAGCTACCTGAAAGAGCTGCACATGAATCAGCCGGGCGATTACTGCATTACCTATAATGGCGCGCTGGTGCAGAAAGCTGCGGATGGCAGTACGGTTGCGCAAACCGCGCTGAGCTATGATGACTACCTGTTCCTCGAAAAGCTGTCCCGCGAAGTAGGTTCTCACTTTCACGCGCTCGATCGCAACACGCTCTATACCGCCAACCGTGATATCAGCTACTACACGGTACATGAATCCTACGTTGCCACCATTCCGCTGGTGTTCTGTGAAGCCGAGAAGATGGACCCGGCGACGCAGTTCCTGAAAGTGATGATGATCGACGAGCCTGAGATCCTGGATAAAGCGATTGCGCGCATCCCTGCCGAGGTGAAAGAGAAATACACCGTGCTGAAAAGCGCGCCGTACTTCCTCGAAATTCTCGATAAACGCGTGAATAAAGGTACCGGTGTTAAATCACTGGCCGATGCGCTGGGCATCAAACCTGAGGAGATTATGGCCCTGGGCGATCAGGAAAACGACATCGCGATGATTGAATACGCGGGTATGGGCGTGGCAATGGACAACGCGATCCCGTCGGTGAAAGAAGTGGCCAATTTTGTCACCAAATCCAACCTGGAAGACGGTGTGGCGTACGCCATTGAGAAATTTGTCCTGCGGTAACAGCAACCAAAATCATCAGCCTCGGTTATCAACCGGGGCTTTTTTTTGCGCTGAATTTATTTGATTGTTCTTTTTGTGATCTTGATTGTAGTACAACATTGATTGATTGTACTACATTGTCATCACGACAAAGATGAAAGGCCTCACGTTTGTACTGCAAAAGTGAGGCGAAATTCGGCGGGCACGGTAAAGTAGTGATGGACATAAAGAGCACAAGGACTCTCCATGACGCTTAACAAAACCGATCGCATTGTCATCACGCTGGGCACTCAAATTGTGGGGGGCAAATACGTCCCGGGTTCGCCGCTCCCTGCTGAGGCCGAACTGTGTGAGGAGTTTGAAACCTCGCGCAACATCATCCGGGAAGTGTTCCGCTCGCTGATGGCGAAGCGGCTGATTGAAATGAAACGCTATCGCGGCGCGTTTGTCGCTCCTCGCAACCAGTGGAACTACCTCGATACCGACGTATTGCAGTGGGTTCTGGAAAACGACTACGACCCACGGCTGATTGGCGCGATGAGTGAAGTCCGAAACCTGGTGGAACCGGCCATCGCCCGCTGGGCGGCGGAGCGCGCAACCTCCGGCGATTTGGCCCAGATTGAGTCGGCTTTAAACGACATGATCGCTAATAACCAGAACCGGGAGGCGTTCAACGAGGCGGACATTCGCTATCACGAGGCGGTGCTGCAGTCGGTGCATAACCCGGTGTTACAGCAACTTAGCGTGGCGATTAGCTCGCTACAGCGGGCGGTATTTGAACGTACCTGGATGGGCGATGAGGCCAACATGCCGAAAACGCTCCAGGAACATAAAGCGCTGTTCGATGCGATACGGCATCAGGACGGCGATGCGGCAGAGCAGGCGGCGCTCACCATGATCGCCAGCTCGACACGAAGGCTGAAGGAAATCACATGACATCTCGCTACATCGCAATTGACTGGGGATCGACCAATCTGCGCGCCTGGCTTTATCAGGGCGAGCAGTGCCTGGAGAGCAGGCAATCAGAAGCAGGCGTGACGCGCCTGAACGGTAAATCCCCCGAGGCGGTGTTAGCAGAGGTCACACAAAACTGGCGCGATGGCGCCACGCCGGTGGTAATGGCGGGCATGGTCGGCAGCAACGTGGGCTGGAAAATCGCCCCTTACCTGCCGGTTCCTGCGCATTTCTCTGCCATTGGCGAGCAGTTAACGTACGTTGATGACAATGTCTGGATTATTCCCGGCCTGTGCGTCTCTCGCGACGATAACCACAACGTGATGCGCGGCGAAGAGACACAGTTGCTTGGCGCGCGCACGCTTTCTCCTTCTTCTGTTTACGTTATGCCCGGTACGCACTGCAAGTGGGTGCAGGCCGATGCTGAGCAAATCCATGATTTTCGTACCGTAATGACCGGCGAACTGCACCATTTGCTACTGACGCATTCGCTGGTGGGGGCGGGGTTGCCAGCGCAAGAGACGTCGCCCGCAGCGTTTACCGCCGGGCTTGAGCGCGGTCTCGCATCACCTGATGTTCTGCCGAAACTCTTCGAAGTTCGCGCCTCGCACGTGCTGGGAAATCTCCCGCGCGAGCAGGTTAGCGAATTTCTCTCAGGCCTGCTGATTGGCGCAGAAGTCGCGACCATGCGCGATTTTGTCCCGACCGGGCAGGCAATCACGATTGTTGCCGGAAGCGCGTTAACGTCGCGCTATCAGCAGGCATTTCACGCTATTGGGCGTGATGTGGCGGCGATCTCCGGCGATACGGCATTTCAGGCAGGAATAAGGAGCATCGCTCATGCAGTGGCAAACTGATCTTCCCCTTATCGCGATTTTGCGCGGCATTACGCCCGATGAGGCGATCGCGCACGTAGGCGCAGTGATTGACGCCGGGTTCGATGCGGTGGAAATCCCGCTCAACTCTCCAGAGTGGAAAAAAAGTATTCCGGCCGTGGTGGATGCCTTTGGTGATAAGGCACTGATTGGCGCGGGAACCGTGTTACACCCGGAGCAGGTGGATGAGCTGGCGAAAATGGGCTGCAAGCTTATCGTCACGCCCAACATTAATCCTGAAGTGATCCGCCGCGCGGTGAGCTACGGCATGACCGTCTGTCCGGGATGTGCGACAGCTACGGAAGCCTTTACTGCCCTCGATGCGGGCGCGCAGGCGCTCAAAATTTTCCCGTCATCGGCCTTTGGCCCGGACTACATCAAAGCGCTGAAAGCGGTATTACCCGCCAGCGTGCCGGTCTTTGCCGTGGGCGGCGTAACGCCAGAAAACCTGGCGCAGTGGATGAAAGCCGGTTGTGTGGGGGCGGGGCTGGGCAGCGATCTCTATCGCGCCGGGCAGTCAGTTGAACAAACCGCGCAGCAGGCGACAGCATTTGTGAAAGCGTATCGAGAGGCAGTGAAATGAAAATTACCAAACTCACCACGTACCGTTTACCCCCGCGCTGGATGTTCCTGAAAATCGAAACCGACGAAGGCGTTGTCGGCTGGGGCGAGCCGGTGATTGAAGGGCGTGCGCGCACCGTTGAAGCGGCAGTGCATGAGCTGGGCGAATACCTGATTGGCCAGGATCCGGCGCGCATTAACGACCTGTGGCAGGTGATGTATCGCGCGGGCTTCTACCGTGGCGGCCCGATCCTGATGAGCGCTATCGCCGGTATCGACCAGGCGCTGTGGGATATCAAAGGTAAAGTCCTGAATGCGCCGGTCTGGCAATTGATGGGCGGCCTGGTACGCGACAAAATCAAAGCCTACAGCTGGGTGGGCGGCGACCGCCCTGCGGAAGTGATCGACGGCATTAAGCAGTTGCGCAATATCGGTTTTGACACCTTCAAGCTCAACGGCTGTGAAGAGATGGGCGTTATTGATAACTCGCGTGCGGTAGACCGTGCGGTAAATACCGTCGCGCAAATCCGTGAAGCCTTCGGCAACGAGATTGAGTTTGGTCTGGATTTCCACGGCCGCGTCAGTGCGCCGATGGCTAAAGTGCTGATTAAAGAGCTTGAGCCGTATCGTCCGCTGTTTATCGAAGAGCCGGTGCTGGCCGAGCAGGCAGAGTACTATCCGAAACTGGCTGAGCAGACCCATATTCCTATCGCGGCGGGTGAACGTATGTACTCGCGTTTCGAGTTCAAACGCGTGCTGGAAGCGGGCGGCATTGCCATACTGCAACCCGATCTCTCCCACGCAGGCGGCATCACCGAATGCTACAAAATTGCCGGAATGGCGGAAGCCTACGATGTGGCGCTGGCGCCGCACTGTCCGCTTGGGCCGATCGCGCTGGCCGCCTGTCTGCACGTGGACTTTGTCTCCCGCAATGCTGTGTTCCAGGAACAGAGCATGGGTATTCACTATAACAAGGGCGCGGAACTGCTCGACTTTGTGAAAAACAAAGAAGACTTCAGCATGGAAGGTGGTTTCTTTAAACCGTTAACGAAGCCGGGCCTTGGCGTGGATATTGACGAAGCCAAAGTCATTGAGCTCAGCAAAAATGCGCCGGACTGGCGTAACCCACTCTGGCGTCATGAAGACGGTTCCGTAGCCGAGTGGTAGTTCGCCGGATGGCGCTTCGCCACCGGACAAAATCCTTACCTACAAAAAATATAACCCTCTGTAAATTACAGGGCATGGTGAGCGGCTTCGCTATGCCCAAAATCTGGAGACAGATTGCGATGGATATTCCAGTTACTGCTGCAAAAACCGGGCGTCGCCGCTACCTGACGCTGATTATGATCTTTATCACCGTGGTCATTTGTTATGTCGACCGCGCCAACCTTGCCGTGGCATCGGCCCATATTCAGGAAGAGTTTGGCATCACCAAAGCGGAAATGGGCTACGTCTTTTCGGCGTTCGCCTGGCTTTATACGCTGTGTCAGATCCCCGGTGGCTGGTTCCTTGACCGCGTAGGTTCTCGTTTAACCTACTTCATCGCCATTTTCGGCTGGTCCGTGGCGACGCTGTTCCAGGGGTTCGCCACCGGGCTGATGTCGCTAATTGGTCTGCGCGCCATCACCGGGATTTTCGAAGCCCCGGCGTTCCCGACCAACAACCGCATGGTGACCAGCTGGTTCCCGGAGCATGAGCGTGCTTCTGCCGTTGGTTTTTACACTTCCGGGCAGTTTGTCGGCCTGGCGTTCCTGACGCCGCTGCTGATCTGGATCCAGGAGCTGCTGAGCTGGCACTGGGTATTTATCGTCACCGGCGGGATCGGCATTATCTGGTCGTTTATCTGGTTCAAGGTTTACCAGCCACCGCGTCTGACTAAAAGCATCACCAAAGCCGAGCTGGACTACATCCGCGACGGCGGTGGTCTGGTAGACGGCGATGCGCCAGTGAAAAAAGAGGCGCGCCAGCCGCTGACCAAAGCGGACTGGAAGCTGGTTTTCCATCGTAAGCTGGTAGGCGTTTATCTGGGTCAGTTCGCGGTTACCTCGACGCTGTGGTTCTTCCTGACCTGGTTCCCTAACTATCTGACGCAGGAAAAGGGGATCACTGCGCTGAAAGCTGGCTTTATGACTACAGTACCGTTCCTTGCGGCATTCTTCGGTGTACTGCTCTCGGGCTGGCTGGCGGATAGACTGGTGAAGAAAGGTGCCTCACTGGGGGTCGCGCGTAAGACGCCGATTATCTGCGGCCTGCTGATTTCCACCTGCATCATGGGCGCCAACTACACCAACGATCCGGTATGGATTATGACCCTGATGGCTGTGGCGTTCTTCGGCAACGGTTTTGCCTCCATCACCTGGTCACTGGTCTCATCCCTGGCGCCAATGCGCCTGATTGGCCTGACCGGTGGCGTGTTCAACTTTGTCGGTGGGCTCGGCGGCATCACTGTACCGCTGGTCATCGGCTACCTGGCACAGGATTACGGCTTTGGCCCGGCGCTGGTCTATATCTCAGCGGTAGCACTGATCGGTGCGCTCTCCTACATTCTGCTGGTGGGCGATGTGAAACGAGTAGGCTAAATCCCGCTGATGTTTTACCCTGATGCGACAACTGCGCATCAGGGTATCTCCATGAAACAAATCACCTTCGCTTCCCGCCATCACCAGCTGACCAATATCAATACCTGGACGCCGGACAGCCAGTGGCTCGTCTTTGATGTGCGCCCGTCGGGCGCATCGTTCACCGGTGAAACCATTGAGCGAGTCAATGTCAGTACGGGTGAGGTTGAGGTGATTTATCGTGCCACTGACGGCGCGCATGTCGGCGTGGTGACCGTTCATCCCGCTGAAGATAAGTATGTGTTTATCCACGGCCCGAAACACCCGGATGCAGACTGGCACTATGATTTTCACCATCGTCAGGGGGTGATTGCGCATCATGGCCAGGTGAGCAACCTGGATGCGATGGATATCACCGCGCCTTATACCGCAGGCGCGTTGCGCGGCGGCAGCCACGTACACGTCTTCAGCCCGAACGGGCAGCTCGTTAGCTTTACCTATAACGACCACGTCCTGCACGAGCGCGATCCGAAACTTGATTTACGTAACGTGGGTGTTGCCGCACCGTTTGGCCCGGTGAACCCACAGGGGAACCATCCGCGAGAATATGTCGGTGCATACTGGAGCGTGCTGGTGAGCCGCACGACGCCAACACCTCAGCCCGGCAGCGATGACATCAACCGCGCCTATGAAGAGGGCTGGGTGAGTAATGACCGGCTGGCGTTTATTGGCGATACCCTGTCAGTGCAGGGCGAGAAAGTGCCAGAACTGTTTATTGTTGAGTTGCCTGAGAACGAACAGGGCTGGAAGCAGGCGGGCGATGAGCCTTTGCAGGGTACGACAGAGACCCTGCCTGCCCCACCAGCAGGGGTTAAGCAGCGTCGTCTGACCTTTACGCATCAAAGGGCGTATCCGGGGCTTGTGAACGTGCCGCGTCACTGGGTGCGCTGTAATCCGCAAGGGACGCAGATCGCGTTTCTGATGCGAGATGATAAAGGTATTGTGCAGCTGTGGCTGATCTCTCCTGAGGGTGGCGAGACGCGCCAGTTAACCCATACGGAGAGCGGTATTCAGTCAGCGTTTAACTGGCACCCTTCCGGGAACATGCTGGGATTCGTGCTTGAAAATCGGATCGCCTGTTGCGATGCGCAGACTGGTGCGGTGACGTTTTTGACGTCCGATCACGGCAACCCACCTTCAGCAGATGCGGTAGTGTTTTCCCCAGACGGACGTTTTATTGCGTGGATGGAAGAGACAGGCGGTTTCCGTCAGCTTTGGTTAACAGAAACCGCGCAACACTAGCGTGGAGGCAATTCAGCGGGCGGAATAACGGCGTTTGTCGCCAGATTCTCCTGCTCGCTTTTTTCTACCCGTGAGCGCACAGAATTGTCCTTACGAAACATATCCCACGGCAGCAGAAGCGTATCCGCCACAGCCGTAAACGGCATATCCAGGATAACCAGGGATTTGGTGCCCCAGTTTGTATCGTCATCGGAGATCATCGCCGCGCTGGCACGTGTCCCCGGATATGTTCCTTCTTTACCGCCGGTGTGAGACATCACGCTCGAACACCCGCAAAGTAAAACTACCCCGCTGAACGTCGTCAGCTTTATCAGAACATTTTTCATCATCACTCAGTCATCATTAATGGCACTGCAAAGACCTGCAACTCAGGTTTATAGCGAGCCTTAACCAAAATGGATAGCCCGATAACCCCGCACTGTGGCAGCCATCGCAATTTAACCCTTTGTGCTGTTGTCCCAGTCTAAGCGAGATGCAAGAAAGTGCAAAAAAAAGTGCAGCTGTCGTGCTTGAAAAGCCCGGTTCAAGACCCATTTTAAGAAGGTAACCACGAAAACGAACACGCCTGATGGGTGTTCGGGGTACTAAGGCCTGTCCATGGTGGAAGGCTACATTTTCTCGCTGATTTCAGGAGTTTTATTTATGCGTAACTTCGATCTTTCTCCGCTATACCGTTCTGCAATTGGTTTTGACCGCCTGTTTAACCATTTAGAAAATAACCAAAGCCAGAGCAACGGCTACCCTCCATACAATGTTGAGCTGGTTGACGAAAACCACTACCGCATCGCGATTGCTGTCGCCGGTTTTGCAGAAAACGAACTGGAGATCACCGCCCAGGACAACCTGCTGGTGGTGAAAGGTTCCCATACGGCCGAGCAGAAAGAACGTACCTACCTTTACCAGGGCATTGCCGAGCGCAACTTTGAACGTAAGTTCCAGTTAGCTGAGAACATTCACGTTAAAGGCGCGAATCTGGTTAACGGCCTGCTGTTTATCGAACTGGAACGCGTGATCCCGGAAGAGAAAAAGCCGCGTCGTATCGAAATTAACTAATTATGCGGGTCGCCTAAGCGGCCCATCCAGAATTGCTTGCCGTAATGGGAGCATATGCGAATCCATCGGGATTTGCAGGAATAACTGCGCACAAAATTAAACTGTGCCGAACTCGCTTCTCAGAAGGAGATTTAGTATGCGTAACTACGATTTATCCCCCCTGCTGCGTCAGTGGATTGGTTTTGACAAACTGGCTAACGCCCTGCAAAGCACCACCGAGCAACAGACATTTCCGCCGTACAACATCGAAAAGAGCGATGATAACCACTATCGCATTACCCTGGCGCTGGCCGGTTTCCGTCAGGACGATTTGGATATCCAGCTTGAAGGTACGCGTCTGACCGTGAAGGGTACGCCGGAAAAACCAGAAACCGAGACCAAATGGTTACATCAGGGATTGGTCACTCAGCCGTTTAGCCTGAGCTTTACCCTGGCCGATCATATGGAAGTCTCCGGTGCGACTTTCACCAACGGGCTGTTGCATATCGACCTGACCCGTAATGTGCCGGAAGCTATCGCGCCACAGCGTATCGCCATTAGCGAGCGGCCTGCGTTAAACAGTTAACAAGCCCGCCGATCCTGTAGGTCGGGTAAGGCGTAGCCGCCACCCGACAATACTCACCGACTGCACAAAGCCCTGCTCCGGCAGGGCTTTTTTGTGCGCCATCGCCCATACAACTACGTCTGGCTCTGAGAGAATCCTCGTCATAACTAAGGTTATGCACAGGAAGTGGATCATGAGTGATATCGCGTTAACGGTTAGCGTGTTGGCCCTGGTCGCTGTAGTTGGACTGTGGATAGGTAATATCAAAATCCGTGGTGTCGGGTTTGGGATTGGCGGGGTTCTGTTTGGCGGAATTTTTGTCGGGCACTTTGCCGACAAACTCGGGCTGGTCCTCAGCGCCGAAATGCTCCACTTTATTCAGGAATTCGGTCTGATCCTCTTCGTTTATACCATCGGTATTCAGGTGGGGCCGGGCTTTTTTGCCTCACTTCGGGTTTCCGGATTACGGCTTAACCTGTTTGCTCTCGGCATTGTGGTGATGGGCGGGCTGGTTACCGCTATTCTGCATAAAGTCTTTGATATCCCATTGCCCGTGGTGTTGGGTATCTTCTCCGGGGCGGTGACCAACACGCCGGCACTCGGTGCGGGGCAGCAAATTCTGCGCGATTTGGGTATCGAACCCGGTATTGTCGACCAGATGGGGATGAGCTACGCCATGGCCTATCCGTTTGGGATTTGCGGCATTCTGCTCTCCATGTGGCTGGTACGTGTCCTGTTCCGGATTAACGTCGACAAAGAGGCGAAGGACCACGAAACCACCCTCACTAACGGCCATATGCCGATCAAAACCATCAATATTCGGGTTGATAACCCCAATCTGAACAACATGGCGATTCAGGATGTGCCGATCCTGAACAGCGCCAATATCATCTGCTCCCGCCTTAAGCGTGACGATATGCTGATGGTGCCCGCGCCCGGCACCGTCATTCAGCAAGGCGATTTGCTGCATCTTGTCGGCCAGCCAGGGGATTTAAACAACGCGCGGCTGGTGATTGGTCAGGAAGTGGATACCTCGCTCTCCACCCGCGGCACCGATATGCGCGTGGAGCGTGTGGTGGTGACTAACGAGCACGTTCTTGGCAAGAAAATACGCGATCTGCAGGTAAAAGAGCGCTACGACGTGGTGATCTCCCGTCTTAACCGTGCGGGTGTCGAGTTGGTCGCCAGCCCGGAGGCCAGCCTGCAGTTTGGGGATATCCTCAACCTGGTCGGGAGACCGTCTTCGATTGATGCTGTGGCGGATATGGTGGGTAACGCCCAGCAAAAACTGCAGCAGGTTCAGATGTTACCTGTATTTATCGGTATCGGGCTAGGCGTACTTCTGGGCTCCATTCCGCTGTACGTGCCGGGCTTCCCGGTGGCGCTCAAGCTGGGCCTGGCGGGCGGGCCGCTGATTATGGCGCTCATTCTCGGTCGTATCGGCTGCATCGGTAAGCTCTACTGGTTTATGCCACCGAGTGCCAACCTGGCGCTGCGCGAGCTCGGCATCGTGCTGTTCCTGGCCGTTGTCGGCCTGAAATCCGGCGGAGATTTTGTCGATACCCTGGTCAAGGGCGAAGGGATGAGTTGGGTCGGCTACGGGATATTTATCACGGCGATCCCGCTGCTGACGGTGGGCATTCTGGCGCGGATGTTCGCCAAAATGAACTATCTGACGCTGTGCGGTATGCTGGCGGGCTCCATGACGGACCCTCCCGCGCTGGCCTTTGCCAATAACCTGCACGCCACCAGCGGTGCGGCGGCATTGTCCTATGCCACGGTATACCCGCTGGTCATGTTCCTGCGCATCATCACCCCGCAGCTACTGGCGGTGCTGTTCTGGGGGATGAGCTAGTAATTCGTCCGGGTGGATGCGCCGCAGATGGTAGTCCACCTGGTAATCGCTGGTATTTCGGAACATCACGGAATAATTGAGGAACTCGCCGCTGTCGCTGTATGAGAGAGACGTAATTCGCAGCAGCGGCGTTTGTTCCGGCAGGTTCAGGTAACCGGCTAGCTGTTTATCTGCCAGCACCGGTGTCAGGCTCTCGTAATTACCGCTGATAGTGATCCCGCACTCCTTCTCGATGTAATCAAACTTCGACCCTTCAAGATGCGCCAGCGACAGATTGCGAAACAGCTTCACGGGCATAAAGCTGTCCTCCAGCATCAGGGGTTTCCCCTCCACGAAACGCACGCGACGCGAAAAGTAGATCCGTTCATCCACCTGTATCCGCAGCTGGCTGGCGATGGCGGGCGGTGCGGGCATGACTTCGAACTGCAACACCTTGCTCTGCACCTCTTTCCCCTGCTGACGCAGCACTTCCACCAGCCCGGTCAGGTTAGTGGTTTCGTGGTGGACATCTTTACGCGATACAAACGTCCCGCTGCCGTGGCGCCGCTCCACCAGCCCCCAACTGACCAGCAGGTCCAGTGCCTTTCGAATGGTCATTCGCGCCACGCCGAATTCCTGTGCCAACGTCTTTTCACCAGGAAGCGGGCTGCCGATGTTGTAGTCCGACGAATTCAGCCGCAGCCGTAATCTGTCGGCAATAGATTTGTAGATCACCAGTAGACCTCTCTGCCCTTTTCTGGAGGTGGATTGCGTCCTGACATGTCCATATTTACAACGAAAAGTAGACCTGACTGGTCAAAATAAAACCATGAATGCGATCACGAATCGCAGCGGCACGCCATGTTCGCGCATCAGTAAGTTCTTATGCTCACCTCAGGCCAGCAAAAAACCATAAAGGCCTCTACCCCCTACAGGTTGTTACGTGAGGATTTAAAAATGCTCAGTCAAATACAACGTTTTGGCGGTGCCATGTTTACCCCGGTGTTGCTGTTTCCGTTCGCCGGGATCGTGGTGGGAATTGCCATCATGCTTCGCAACCCGCTGTTTGTGGGCGAGGCTTTAACCGCTCCGGATAATCTTTTCGCGCAGATCGTTCACATCATTGAAGAGGGCGGCTGGGCGGTGTTTCGCAATATGCCGCTGATTTTTGCCGTCGGCCTGCCGATTGGTCTGGCGAAGCAGGCGCAGGGCCGTGCCTGTCTGGCGGTGCTGATTAGCTTCCTGACCTGGAACTACTTCATCAATGCGATGGGGATGACCTGGGGTCATTTCTTTGGCGTCGATTTCTCCGCAGAGCCCACGGCGGGAAGCGGGCTGGCGATGATTGCGGGCATCAAAACGCTGGATACCAGCATTATTGGGGCGATTGTGATTTCGGGCATCGTCACCGCGATCCATAACCGCTATTTCGACAAGCCGCTGCCGGTTTTTCTGGGGATTTTCCAGGGTACGTCGTTCGTCGTTATCCTCGCATTCTTCGTTATGATCCCCTGCGCCTGGCTGACGCTGCTGGGCTGGCCGAAAGTGCAGATGGGCATTGAGTCTCTGCAGGCCTTCTTACGTTCTGCTGGTGCATTGGGTGTCTGGGTTTATACCTTCCTGGAACGCATTCTGATCCCAACCGGATTGCATCACTTTGTCTACGGTCCGTTTATTTTCGGCCCTGCGGCAGTGGAAGGGGGGATTCAGGTCTACTGGGCGCAGCATCTGCAGGAGTTCAGCCAGAGCACGCTGCCGCTGAAAACCCTGTTCCCGGAAGGCGGATTCGCGCTGCACGGCAACTCAAAGGTGTTTGGCTCTGTCGGGATTGCGCTGGCGCTGTGGTACACCGCGTCGCCGGAAAACCGCGTCAAGGTAGCGGGGTTGCTGATCCCGGCCACGCTCACCGCCGTACTGGTGGGGATTACCGAGCCACTCGAATTCACCTTCCTGTTTATTTCGCCGCTGCTGTTTGCCGTCCACGCCGTACTGGCCGCGACGATGGCAACGGTGATGTACATCTTTGGCGTGGTAGGGAATATGGGCGGCGGCATGCTGGACCAGTTCCTGCCGCAAAACTGGATCCCAATGTTCCATAACCACGCCTCAATGATGTTCACCCAAATCAGTATCGGCGTCTGCTTTACCGGGATCTACTTCATGGTCTTCAAAACGCTGATTGAGCGTCTGAACCTCAAAACACCTGGCCGGGAAGAGAGTGAAATCAAACTCTACAGCAAGGCTGACTATAAGGCTGCGCGTGAGCAAACCACCGCCCCTGCGGCGGCCAGCCAGCAGGTTGGACAAGCTGCCGGATTCTTACAGGCACTCGGCGGTGCGGCCAATATCGAAAGCATTAACAACTGCGCCACCCGCTTACGTATCGCGCTGGTGGATATGGCGAAAACCCAAAGCGATGACGTCTTCAAAGCCCTGGGCGCACACGGTGTCGTCCGGCGCGGCAACGGCATTCAGGTGATTGTCGGCCTGCACGTTCCTCAGGTGCGCGACCAGCTGGAATCGCTGATGAAAACCCCTTTAACGAATGAACAAACCACCCTGACAGAGGCTATATCATGAAAAAATTCTCAGTTGTCATTGCAGGCGGCGGTAGCACTTTCACGCCTGGTATCGTCCTGATGCTGTTAGCCAACCGTGACCGTTTCCCGCTGCGCACGCTGAAGTTCTATGACAACGACGGCGCACGTCAGGAGACTATCGCCGAAGCGTGCAAAATCATCCTTAAAGAACAGGCTCCGGAAATTGAATTCAGCTACACCACCGATCCAAAAGCCGCCTTTACCGATGTCGATTTCGTGATGGCGCATATCCGCGTGGGCAAATACCCGATGCGTGAAAAAGACGAGAAAATCCCATTGCGTCACGGCGTGTTGGGTCAGGAAACCTGCGGCCCGGGTGGGATCTCTTACGGCATGCGCTCTATCGGCGGTGTGCTGGAACTGGTGGATTATATGGAGCAGTACTCCCCGAACGCCTGGATGCTGAACTACTCCAACCCGGCGGCGATTGTGGCGGAAGCTACCCGCCGTCTGCGTCCGAACGCCAAAATCCTCAATATCTGCGATATGCCGATCGGCATTGAAGGGCGCATGGCGCAGATTGTTGGCCTCAAGGACCGCAAAGAGATGCGGGTTCGCTACTACGGGCTGAACCACTTCGGCTGGTGGACGTCGATTGAAGATCTGAACGGCAACGATTTGATGCCGAAACTGCGCGAATACGTTGCGAAAAATGGCTATGTCCCGCCTTCGGAAGATGCGCATACCGAAGCGAGCTGGAACGATACCTTTGCCAAAGCAAAAGACGTGCAGGCGCTGGATCCGGACACCATGCCGAACACCTATCTAAAATATTATCTGTTCCCGGACTACGTGGTCGCGCACTCGAACCCGGAGCGTACCCGCGCCAATGAAGTTATGGAGCATCGTGAGAAGCACGTGTTCAGTTCTTGCCGGGCGATTATCGAAGCCGGTAACTCCGCCGCCGGTGAGCTGGAAATCGACGAACATGCGTCGTACATCGTCGATCTGGCGACGGCAATTGCCTTCAACACCCAGGAGCGCATGCTGCTGATTGTGCCGAATAATGGGGCCATCCATAACTTTGATGCCGACGCGATGGTGGAAATTCCGTGCCTGGTGGGCCACAACGGGCCGGAACCACTGACCGTGGGCGATATTCCGCACTTCCAGAAAGGATTGATGAGCCAGCAGGTGGCGGTGGAAAAACTGGTGGTGGATGCCTGGGAACAACGCTCATACCAGAAACTCTGGCAGGCGATTACCCTGTCGAAAACCGTGCCGAGCGCGTCGGTCGCCAAAGCGATCCTCGATGATCTGATAGAAGCCAACAAAGAGTACTGGCCAGAGCTGCACTAATCTTCCTGACCGGCATCATCAGGGTGCCGGTCCTTTATCTTGCTTACTGCCGAAGGCGCATAGCCGAACTTATTCTTGAATGCTTTACTGAAGTGAAAAGAGTCAAAAAAATTCAGGATGTCCGCTACCTTGTTAACCGTATTTCCTTCCTGCCGCAGCAGCGATTGCGCCAGCTCCAGCCTTGCATCAAGGTAATATTCCTTCGGCGATTTTCCCGTATAGCGTAAAAAGAGCCGCCGCAGCCAGGCTTCACTGCACTGCATCCGCTGGGCCATTTCGGCCACGCTCCAGCGCTTTTGTACGCTGGCGTGCAGCTCTGCCAGAAGGTTTTCCAGGCGCAACAGTTCGCGGTCTTTTCTGCCGTTTTCTGAAATAAGACAAATCCACTGATAAATTATTTTAGTGAGAAACGCGACGGCAAGATTGTTTTTTATGGGGGAACGTAAAGCCAGTAATTCTGCGACCTCAGTCAGCTCTTTATTAAATTGTTCACCGTTATAAATTATGCCGGTCTGTAATATGGGTATTTCCATAATATTGGTGGGGATAAATTCCATCCAGTATTGTTCCCAGACCAGCCCGTCACAGTAATAAGATGTTATATCCGTCGGTTTTAAGAATATAACGTTATTTCCATTGAGCGTAATTTCGGAATTATCTTTGAGCTGGATCTTCCCGCATCCCTGAACGGTGTAAACGGCTACCCAGGAGTTGGCAATAAGCGGTTTTTTCTTATCACGAGGCCAGATAACACGGTAACTCTCATCTGCCAGCGTATGCCAAAGTGAGATCAGTGAAATTCCGCTTGAGATCACACTTTCATCAAGAACTAACGGAATATTGTACGTTGTTTCGTTTTTTACATGCGAAATTTGAATTTTTCCATTCATTTTAATTTCCCGTCAGCAAATTATGCCCACAACCCGAAGCGGAATTTATCAGAAAATTACCGCAATGGGGAAACCAGTCTTGTCATTTAAGATATCGAATAGCCTGGACCCGGTGCGTTTTATTCCTCTGTATACCCAAATGCCGGGCATAATCATAAATAAGGGCAACAAGATGAATATTCAGCAAATTGTGAGCTTTATTGCTTTTACGCTGCTGGTGGCTGTTATCACCTGGTGGAAGTTACGTAAGGCCGATACCGGTTCGCAGCAGGGGTACTTTCTGGCCGGGCGCTCGCTGAAAGCGCCGGTCATTGCCGCGTCGTTGATGCTGACTAACCTTTCCACCGAGCAACTGGTGGGATTAACCGGCCAGGCTTACCGTAGCGGGATGTCGGTCATGGCATGGGAAGTGATATCCGCTATCCCTCTGATTTTTCTGGCGCTAATTTTTCTGCCACGCTATCTACAGCGGGGCATTGCCACCATTCCTGATTTCATTGAAGAGCGTTATGACAAAACCACGCGCATCATCGTGGACTGCTGCTTCCTGATTGCCACCGGCATCTGCTTCTTGCCTATCGTGCTCTACTCTGGCGCACTGGCGTTTAATAGCATGTTCCACGTTACTGAAGCCTTTGGTATTTCTCAACATGCCGCCATCTGGGCGATGGCTGTGGTACTGGGTATTTCTGGCATTCTTTACGCCGTCGTCGGCGGGATGCGCGCCATTGCGATTGCGGATGTCATCAACGGTGTCGGTCTGGTCATTGGCGGGCTGATGGTGCCGCTGTTTGGCCTGATGGCGATGGGGGACGGCAGCGTGATGCGCGGCATTGATAAACTCACCCACGATCACAGCGAAATGCTCAACTCCATTGGCGGCAGCCACGACCCGGTGCCCATTGGTGCTGCGCTGACCGGGCTGATTCTGGTCAATACCTTCTACTGGTGTACTAATCAGGGTATCGTCCAGCGTACGCTGGCCTCGAAAAGCCTGGCGGAAGGGCAGAAAGGAGCGCTGCTGACAGCAGTGTTAAAGATGCTCGATCCGCTGATACTGGTGCTGCCTGGCGTGATTGCCTTTCATCTGTTCCAGGATCTGCCGAAAGCCGATATGGCCTATCCGGCGCTGGTGAACAAAGTGATGCCATTACCGCTGGTTGGCTTCTTTAGCGCAGTGCTGTTCGGCGCCATTATCAGTGCGTTCTGCGGGTTCCTGAACAGCGCCAGTACGCTCTTTAGTCTGGGCATTTACCGGCGCATCATCAATGAAAACGCTTCGTCTGAACAACTGGTACGGGTGGGGCGCCGCTTTGGCCTGATCGTCGCCATCGTCTCTGTGCTGGTCGCGCCATGGATTGCCTATGCACCACAGGGGCTCTATTCATGGATGAAGCAACTCAACGGTATCTACAACGTGCCGCTGGTGACTATTGTCATCATGGGCTTCTTCTTCCCACGCATCCCTGCGGTGGCGGCCAAAATGGCGCTGTTCTTCGGCATTGTCAGCTATATCGTCATCAACTACCTGGTGAAGTTCGACTTCCACTTCCTGTATGTGCTGGCCTGCACCTTCTGTATCAACGTGGTGCTGATGCTGGTGATTGGCTACTTCTTCCCGAGAGCCACACCGTTCAAATTCCAGGATGCGTTCGCCGTCGACATGAAGCCGTGGAAAAACGCCAAAATCGCCTCTGTTGGCGTCCTGTTCGCGATGATTGGCGTCTATTCCGGCCTGGCGCAGTTTGGCGGTTATGCCAGCCGCTGGCTCACCATTTTCAGCTATCTGGTGGTGACGGTGGTGGTGGTTTATCTGATTGTCGATGCCAGACGCTCGCGCCGTAACCCTCCGCTTATCTATGCTTCCGACGTTAAGGACAAACCATGAAACGCCCAAATTTCCTGTTCATCATGACCGATACCCAGGCCACCAACATGGTGGGCTGTTACAGCGGTAAGCCGCTGAATACGCATAATATCGATAAGCTTGCGGATGAAGGTATTCGCTTTAACGCGGCTTATACCTGCTCTCCGGTATGTACACCCGCACGCGCCGGACTGTTTACAGGGATCTACGCTAATCAGTCCGGGCCGTGGACCAACAACGTTGCACCGGGTAAAAACATCTCCACGATGGGTCGCTATTTTAAAGATGCGGGTTACCAGACCTGCTATATCGGTAAATGGCACCTCGATGGTCATGACTATTTCGGCACCGGCGTTTGCCCGCCGGAGTGGAATGAAGAATTCTGGTTCGACGGGGCAAACTATCTGGCGGAACTGACCGAGGAGCAGATTAACCTGTGGCGCAACGGGCTGAACAGCGTCGAAGAGTTACAGGCTAACAATATCGATGAAACCTTTACCTGGGCGCATCGTATCAGCAATCGCGCGGTCGATTTTTTACAGCGCCCGCAGACGGATGACGAACCTTTTCTGATGGTGGTTTCCTATGACGAACCCCATCATCCGTTTACCTGTCCGGTGGAGTATCTCGAGAAATATCAGGACTTTTACTACGATTTAGGCGAAAAGGCGCAGGACTCGCTGGCGGATAAACCGGTGCACCATCGTCTGTGGTCGCAGGCCATGCCGACTCCAGTAGAGGAGGGCAGCCGTTATTACCATCATCCGCTCTACTTCGCCTGTAATGACTTTGTGGATGACCAGATTGGCCGGGTCGTGAACGTGCTGACGCCAGAACAGCGAGAGAACACCTGGGTGATTTATACCTCCGATCACGGTGAAATGATGGGGGCGCACAGGTTAATCAGCAAAGGCGCGGCGATGTACGACGACATCACCCGTATCCCGCTGATCATGCGCCCGCCGCAGGGTGCGCCGAAGCAGGTTGATACGCCGGTCAGCCATATTGATCTGCTGCCGACCATGATGGCGCTGGCAGGCATACATAAGCCTGACATCCTGCCGGGCGACAATATTCTGGCGGCGGATGCGCAGCGTGGCGTGATGGTGGAATTTAACCGTTACGAGATAGAACATGACAGCTTTGGCGGCTTTATTCCGGTACGCTGCTGGGTTACGGATGCGTACAAACTGGTGCTGAACCTGTTCACCACCGATGAACTCTACGACCGTCACAACGACCCGGACGAAATGCATAACCTGATCGACTCGCCGCGCTTTGCCGGGGCGCGTAATCAGATGCACGACGCGCTGCTGGATTATATGGATAAAATCCGCGATCCGTTCCGTACCTATCAGTGGGCGTGTCGCCCGTGGCGTGCGGATGCCGCGCCGCGCTGGATGGGCGCTTTCCGCCCGCGCCCGGAAGATGGCTATTCGCCGGTGGTGCGTGACTACGACACCGGACTGCCAACGCAGGGGGTGAAGGTGGAAGAGAAGAAACAGAAGTTTTAAGGAGAACCCATGAAAATTTCCCGCGTCGGCGAAGCGCCGGACTACCGCTTCTCGCTGGCGAATGAACGCACGTTTCTGGCGTGGATCCGCACCGCGCTGGGTTTTCTGGCTGCGGGCGT
Source organism: Enterobacter sp. CPE_E890 (assembly GCF_046521475.1). NCBI lineage: Bacteria > Pseudomonadati > Pseudomonadota > Gammaproteobacteria > Enterobacterales > Enterobacteriaceae > Enterobacter > Enterobacter sp. CPE_E890. The sequence continues at coordinate 26,995 of NZ_JBKFZW010000001.1, forward strand.
TGGTCTCGACCAGCTCGCACCCGATTTCGCCACGCCGCTGATCCGTGAAGTGCTGGCGCTGCTGCTGTGCCTGCTTGCGGGCGTGCTGGCTATCTATGGCTACCTGCGCTGGTTGCGAAATGAAAAAGCGATGCGCCTGAAAGAGGATTTACCCTATACCCGCGGGCTGCTGATTATCAGCGTCATCCTGCTGGTGGTGGCCGTGGTGGTTATGGGGCTGGTATTCTATGCCGGATAGCCGTAAAGCCCGCCGCGAGGCCGATCCCGGTCTGCAACCGGAACGGACATCACTTGCCTGGCTGCGCACGCTGCTGGGGTATGGCGCGCTTATCGCCCTGGCCATCAAACATAACTGGCACCGTTCGGGCCTGCCGTTCTGGATCTCGCTCGGCGTGCTGGCGCTGGTGGCGATTATCCTGTGGCGTTACACCCGCAGCCGTAACCTGATGGACGTTGAACGTGGGGATTTTGCTCAACCGAAAGCCGTGCGTGACAAATTTATGATCGCTCTCGCTGTTCTCTCCCTCGCATTACTGTTTGCTGTGACACACTTAAGTCAAATTATGCTGTTTCTTGAGGATGTGTGATGACAGGATGTCATGTGATGGCCAAGCCGGCCAGTTCCCGCTGTAACCTGAACTGCCGCTACTGTTTTTATCTCAATAAACGCCAACAACTGCACATGGACGACGCCACGCTGGAGGCATTTATTCGCCAGCAAATCGCCGCTCAGCCGGGTGTCGATGTTCAGTTCGCCTGGCAGGGCGGAGAACCCATGCTGTGCGGCATTGATTTTTTTCGCCGTGCGGCAGCGTTGCAACAACGTTACGGGCAGGGCAAACGTATCCAGAACGCCTTTCAGACCAACGGCGTATTACTCAACGACGTATGGTGCCGCTTTTTCCGCGAGCATGGTTGGCTGGTGGGGATATCTATTGATGGACCTGCTGAACTGCATGATATCTATCGTGTTAACCGTCGCGGTAATCCCACCCACCAAAAGGTTGTTGCGGCGATTGCGCATCTGCGTGAGCATCAGGTTTCGTTTAATCTTCTGACGGTGGTTAGCCGTGAAAACAGCCAACAACCGGAGCAGATGTACCGCTATCTTCGCACGCTCGGCACGCCGTTTTTGCAGTTTATACCGCTAGTGGAGCAGGATAACCCAGCCTCGGTCACCGGCGAGCAGTGGGGAACGTTTCTCAAAACCGTTTTTGATATCTGGGTAAGAGAAGATGTGGGTCGCGTATATGTGCAGCTCTTTGATTCAATGCTCGGTGTCTGGAGTGGATACCCCGCGCAGATGTGTTCTCTGGCCGAATGCTGCGGACATGCGTTTGCGCTGGAGGCGAACGGCGATCTTTACCAGTGTGACCACTTTGTTTATCCCGAATATCGATTGGGAAATATTCATCAGACGACGCTGGCAAAGCTTAATGCCAGCAGTGCCGCGCGCGAATTTGGTACGTATAAGCAGCGCACATTATCGGATGAATGCAGGCAATGTCCGGTGCTTCGCCTGTGCAACGGCGACTGCCCTAAACATCGCCTGAACGGTAAAAGTGTGCTCTGCGTGGGTTATCGTGACTTCTTTTGCCATACTGCGCCCTCTATGCGGGTGATGCGTGATCTCATCAGGCATCACCGCTCGCCGATTGAGCTGATGGCGATGTTAACGGCCTTTTGCTAAATATTTCGCCATCTCGTCTTCCGGTACCATTCCGCCGCCGGTCGCCCAGACCAGGTGGGTGACGTTCGCACCGGCATCCACGCGCACCGGCCCGGCCATGCCTGCCAGCGCCGACGGTTCCAGGCGGATCCCTTCCTCCTGCGCCAGCCAGCCGAGCATGTCGTACATGCTCTGATCGGAAAGCGTATAGAACCCGTCAAGCAGGCGTTCCATCGCGCGGCCCACGAAGCCGGACGCCCGTCCTACGGCCAGACCGTCCGCCGCCGTCACGTTATCAATGCCTAGATCCTGCACCGCGATTTCATCGTGCAGGCCGGTGTAGACGCCCAGCAGCATGCACGGCGAATGCGTTGGCTCCGCGAAGAAGCAATGAACGTTATCGCCAAAAGCCAGCTTAAGACCAAACGCCACGCCGCCAGGACCGCCGCCGACGCCGCATGGCAGGTAAACATACAGCGGATGTTCTGCATCCACTACGCGTCCCTGGGCAGCAAACTGTGCCTTAAGGCGCTCGCCTGCTACCGCATAGCCCAGGAACAGGGTGCGGGAGTTTTCATCGTCAATGAAGAAGCAGTTCGGATCGCTTTCTGCCGCTTTGCGCCCCTGTTCCACCGCCACGCCATAATCCTGCTCATACTCCACGACGATCACGCCGTGGCTGCGCAGTTTGGCTTTCTTCCACTCGCGGGCGTCGGCGGACATATGCACCGTCACCTTAAAGCCGATGCGTGCGCTCATTATGCCGATAGACATCCCCAGGTTGCCGGTTGAGCCTACCGCAATGCTGTACTGGCTGAAGAAGTCCTTAAAGCGCGGCTCCAGCAGGATGCTGTAGTCGTCTTCAATGCTCAGCAATCCGGCTTCCAGCGCCAGTTTTTCGGCGTGGGTCAGTACTTCATAGATGCCGCCGCGCGCTTTGATGGAGCCAGAGATCGGCAGATGGCTGTCTTTTTTCAGCAGCAGGGTGCCAGGAATGTTTGTAGCAAATTCCTTCTCCAGCCGTTTTTGCATTGCCGGAATGGCAACCAGTTCAGATTCGATGATGCCTTTGGTCGCCGCTGTTTCCGGGAATGCTTTCGCCAGATACGGCGCGAAGCGGTTGAGGCGAGCATGCGCGTCGTCCACGTCGGCTTTGGTCAGCCCGACGTAAGGCAATCCTTCTGCCAGCGTGGTGGTACGCGGGTTAAGCCAGGTGGTTTCTTTCAGGGCAATCAGATCCTCAACCAGAGGAAACTGTGCGGTTAAAGTAGTGATAGTTGCGTTTTCCATAATACGTCTCTTCGCGCTCAGATAATGAAAGAAAGCAGGAATGTGCCGGCAAGTGCAAGCACCGAGGCGATAAACGTCGCCGTCGTATAGTATTTGAAGGTCTCATTCAGGGTCGCGCCGCAGTACTGCTTCACCAGCCAGAAGAGAGAATCGGTGACGATCGTGCAGCCAATGGCGCCGGAACCGATGGCAATAGTAATGATCTCCGGGCTCACGTTCGGATAGAGCGGCAGCATCGGTGCAACAATCGCGGTGGCGCCCATCATCGCCACCGTAGCCGAACCCACGGCGGCATGCAGAACCAGCGCCACCAGCCAGGCGAGCAGGATAGGGTGCATGTGCAGGTTCGAGAGAATATGCGCCAGCGTATCCGCCAGCCCGCTGGTTTTCAGGATGGCGTTAAACGCCCCGCCCGCGCCGATAATCAGCAAAATGTTGGCGATAGAGCCAAAACCGTGCTCGGTATGGGTCAGCATTGCGCCCATGCTCATATGCTGGCGGATCCCCAGCAGGTAGTAGGCGACAAACACGGCGATAAACATCGCAGTGATCGGGTTGCCGATAAACTCCAGTAGCGTATACAGCGTGCCGTCTTTCGCCATATTTAACTCAGCGATGGTTTTCACCAGCATCAGGGCAATCGGCAGCAGCACCGTGAACAGCGTCGCACCCAGCGATGGCAGCGTATGCTCTTCCCGCACTTTCAGGTCTGAAAATTCCGCCGGAACCGGTTTAAACGGCAGACGGTTGCCAAGCAGTTTCAGGAACAGCGGGCCGCCGATCAGCGAGGCCATCAGGCCCACCAGCAGACCGTAGACGATAACCGTTCCGACGTCCGCACCTAATTTATTGGTGACAAACAGCGCCGCAGGATGGGGAGGCACCACACAGTGCACCGCCATCAATGCGGTACAGAGCGGAATGGCAAGTTTGAGCAGTGAGGTGTGGGTCTTTTTGGCAATGGAAAATGCCAGCGGTATCAGCAGCACCACGCCCACTTCCACAAACAGCGTGATCCCGCAAATCATCCCCACGAGCACCATAATCACGTCAGCTGACAGCCAGCGGCAGCGCTGCAACGCGATCCCGATGCGCTCTGCCGCCCCGGAGACTTCCATCATCTTGCCAAGAATAGTGCCAAGACCGATTACCGCCGCCAGGAAGCCCAGCGTACCGCCAATCCCGCTCTCAATGGCGTTCACCATATCCAGCGGGCTCATCCCCATCATGGCGCCGACGAAAAAGCTCGCCAGCAGCAGCGCGAGGAACGGGTGAAACTTCAGTTTTACGATGGTTAAAACAATCAACACGATGCTGACAAGCAGCGTTGCCACAACCCAGACCTGAGATCCCATATCTCACCTCACCCTTAAGTAATCTACGGGTATTGGACGAAAAAACGGCATGGGCTGACAAACGATATAAATTGGCTTTCAGATGAGCCAGATTGGATCAACTGAGTGACTAAACTCTAAAAAGTGCACTAAATTCGTATTAGGTTCACATAAATTCATCTTTGAACGGTATGCTGAACATGAAAATAAGACGTGGGAATTGTGATGAACGATGTGAATGAAGCCCGAAACCGGCTGTTAAACGGCTGGCAGCTGTCGAAAATGTACACCTTTGAGGTAGCTGCCCGGCACGAGTCCTTCGCGCTGGCTGCGGAAGAGTTGTCGCTCAGCCCCAGCGCGGTGAGTCACCGCATCAACCTGCTGGAAGAGGAGCTGGGCATTCAGCTGTTTGTCCGCTCGCACCGTAAAGTCGAGCTGACGCAGGAGGGAAAACGCGTTTACTGGACGCTAAAATCTTCACTCGACACCCTGAACCAGGAGATCCTGGATATCAAAAACCAGGCGCTGTCCGGTACGCTGACGGTCTACTCCCGACCGTCGATTGCCCAATGCTGGCTAGTCCCCATGCTGGGGGATTTTACCCGTCGCTACCCGTCTATTTCTCTCACCATCCTGACCGGCAACGATTACGTCAATATGCAGCGAACGGGCGTCGATCTGGCGCTGTATTTTGACGATACGCCGCCAAACCACCTTTCTCATCACTTCCTGATGGACGAAGAGATTTTGCCCGTCTGCTCACCGCAGTATGCCCGCGAGCATGAACTGCTGAAAAACCCCGATAACCTCAGCCACTGCACGCTGCTGCACGACCGTCAGGCCTGGAGCAATGATTCCGGTACGGATGAGTGGCTTAGCTGGGCGCAGCACTTTGCGGTGAATATGCCGCCATCGTCGGGCATTGGTTTCGATCGTTCCGATTTAGCGATTATCGCGGCCATTAACCATGTCGGCGTCGCGATGGGCAGAAAGCGGCTGGTGCAGAAACGGCTGGAACGAGGCGAGCTGATTGCCCCGTTTGGCGAAAAGACCCTGAAATGTCATCAGCACTACTATATTTCGACGCTTTCTGGCCGTCAGTGGCCGAAAATTGACGCCTTTATCGGCTGGCTAAGAGAACTGGCAGGTTGAAGAATTATTACGCTTTCGCTCTACACCAAATGTGAAAAAGCGTGCTAAATACAGGTAATGCTTTCGATTTATCCAGGGTAAACCGTGTTAAAGCTTTTTATTGCCTCTGCATTACTGATCTCTTCCGGCTGGGCGATTGCCGCTGAGCCGCCGCTGACGGCCGCCCTTTATGCGCAGCAGCTGGGTGTCGGGATGGATGTGGACTGGGCGCGCACCGAGCGCGGCATACGTGAATTCGACCCGCTGGTGGTACGCGATTTTCGAGCAAAAGGCATTACCCACGTGCGCATCCGCGTCGCCGATGAGCCGACGGAAGCGCGGCTGATCCACCTGCGCAAGCTGGTGGAAGCCTGCGAGCAGTATGGCGTGATCCCGATAGTCGCGTATCAGGCAGATGAATATAAAAACGACCCGAAAGCCGATAACGAGAAAGAGACGGTCAACTGGTGGATTGCCGTGGCGCACTATTTCGGTCAGAGCTACCCTCTGCTGGGTTTTGACCTCATCTATGAGCCGGCCGACAAGCTCAACCACAACCTGGCGTCGTTAAACCGCGTCTATGAAAAGACCATTAAAGCGATCCACGACATTGACCCGCAGCGCATGATCTTCATTGCGCCGCGCCTGCGTGCCGCGCCGGAGGATTTATCCAACCTGAAGCTGCCCGCGCACAGCCAGAACTACCTGCTGGCGGAGTGGCATATTTTCCCGTGGGGGCCGCTGAAGAATGGCGGCAAATACCCGTGGACGTCCGGCACGGCGGCAGAGAAAGCGGCTATCCGTAACCGCATCAATGCCGCGCTGCACTGGCAGCAAAAAACCGGGCACGTTAGCTGGATCGGGGGTTGGGGCGTTGGGGAATCAAGCCGTTTCACCCCAACCGCTTCGCAAATGGCCTTTGCCACCTTTATGGCCTGCGAGCTGCAAAAGGCGAAAATCCCGTATGCGCTTAACGCGGATTTCCAGTTTTACGACGGGGAGGAGGGCGCCTGGCGGCCTGCGCCAGAGCCGTTATTGCAGGCGATGATCGCCCCTGTCTGTGAAAAGCCCAGCGAAAAGCCGGGCCATCATGCGGTTAAACAGGCTGCTCGTGATGCAGGACACGCGACGCCAGCGGCAGCCAGCACAGTAAAATCAGCAGTCCCATCAGCGTCATCAGCAGGCCCAGACTAGCCTGCCCGGTCTGCGGCATCATGGCGGATAGCCAGGCCAGCGCGCCGGAACCGATGTTCTGCAAACCGCCCACCAGCGCCCCCGCAGTGCCTGCAAGGAACGGGAACGGCTCCATCGCGCCGCTGGTGGCGAGCGGGAACAGCATCCCCGCACCGAAGAAGAACAGTGCCGCCGGGATCAGCAACGTCCAGACGGTCATTACGCCGAACAGCCCCGGAACCCACATCATTACGCCTGCCAGCAGGCAGCTAATGACCGATTGCCACATCAACGTCGAGAAACGTTTGTTGGGACGTCCGGCAAACCAGGCGCCGAAGAACGCTGCAGGAATAGGCAGAATAAACAGAATACTGACCACCATGCTGCTCAGGCCAAGCCCTGCGCCCAGGAGTACACCTGAGCAGGCTTCGAACACCGCAATACCCGCGAGGCCACCGATCAGCATCAGCAGGTAACAGGTAAACGCTCCGTTACCGAATAGCGTTTTATAGCTGGCGATAAGCTTCGTACGCGGTGCGTCTTGCGGGCGCGTTTCCGGCATCCAGCGCGCCATGCTAAAAGTGACGATCATGCACAGCACCAGCAGGAAAGCGTAACAGGCCCGCCAGGACCACATCGTGTCCAGCAGGCCGCCAATCAGCGGGGCCAGCAGCGGGCTGACCAGAATTCCCATGTTCAACAAACTGTTAGCATGGCGAAGCTGAGTGCCCTGATACATATCCCTCGGTAAGGTACGCGCCATCACCCCGCCGACGCCGGTGCCGACACCCTGCAGGGCGCTGGCGGCAATCAACACGGTCAGGTTGTGGGTGGTCATCGCGATCGTCGTGGCGACCATGAAAATAGACATACCGACTAAAATCACCGGGCGGCGGCCGATACGGTCAGAGAGCGGCCCATAGAACAACTGCGAAACGCCATAGGTCAGCAGGTAGGCTGCCATCACGCTTTGTACTGCGCCCTCACGGACGTTAAGTTCCTTTGCCATGTCGGCAATCGCCGGAATGTAGATGGTTTGTGCCATCTGACCGACGGCCACCAGTAACACCAGCATCAACAATAAGTTAACGTTCCTTTGTTTTTTCATGTCGCTGAATACTTTTGCCAAAAGAGAAAAATGAAGAATAAGTGACTGCGCATTCCCATAAATGCGCGAGGAATCTACCACAGTGAGATGACAATTTAAGCATTGTCGTGGTGAATGAAAAAACCGGTAAAGGCAGGATTTGTAAACAAGATCGGCAACTAATGTTGCCAGTGGATTACGCCAGGCGTAGCAAGATAGCCCCGCCGGCAATACCCAGCGCAGCAGCGATGCGCAGACCAGCAACCTTCTCTTTCAAAAGCACAAAAGCAATTAACGCACCGAAGAGAATTGAGGTTTCACGTAGCGCGGCGACAACCGCAAGCGGAGCCTGAGTCATCGCCCATAATGCCAGGCCATACGATCCCATCGTCCCGACACCGCCGAGCAGCCCTTTTTTCCAGTGCAGACCCAGGTAACGAGAGGCTTCGCGTCGTCGCGCTACCATCGCCCAGCACAGCAGACAGAAGCCGTTCATAAAGAAGGTCCAGAGCGTATAACCCAGTGCAGTGTCGGATAAACGTACGCCCGTGCCGTCCACCAGCGTATACCCGGCGATAAAACAGGCGTTGAGTAGCGCCAGCCATATCCCTTTGCGCGACCGCATCCGGCCATTCATCGCCATGGCCAGAATCGACAGGCAGATCACGCCGATGCCGGACCATGCGAGCCATGAGAGGCTATCCCCGAGCACCAGCACGCTGATCAGCGCCACCAGCAACGGGGCTGTCCCGCGCATCAACGGATAGGTCTGGCTCATGTCTGAGACCTGATACGTCTTCGCCACCAGTACGGTATACACCACCTGTAAGGCACAGGAGACAATCAAAAACGGCCAGCTTTCTGCAGAAGGCTGTGGGGAAAACGGCAGTAAGACCAGAGCGATAACCGTGGCGGAGCCGCTGACGCTAATCGCGGAATAGAGCTTGTCCGTTCCGGCTTTGACGATGGCGTTCCAGCTGGCATGCAGCAGTGCGGCGAAGAGCAAAATGCAGAAAACGGTGATGGTCATGGGGTATCGGCTGATGAATTGTCACTCAACTGTAACATTCACACCCTGATGCTGCCAGCCGGTTACACCGCACAAAAAAGGCGGTGCGTCACCCGTGGTTCGTCCGAGACCAGCGTAAAACCCGCCCGGCGATAGAACCCGTAAGCGGTGTCAGGCGCGTGGGTATTGAGAAAATCAAACCAGATGCTGGCATCGGCCATCACCACGGTCAAAAGCTGTTTGCCAATGCCCAGCCCACGGCATTTCTCGCTGACATAGAGGTGGCGAATGCGCCCGGCACGCGGCTGCTGGCTGAAGGGATCGCGGTTGAGGCCGCACACGCCTACCAGTTTGCCGTTGAGAAACGCCCCCAGTAGCTTTTCACCCGGCGCGTTAAAGCGGTTCTCACCACGCTGCCAGTTCTCTTCCAGCCTGCGCAGCATGTTGAAATTCAATGCGATACTTTCCGCCTTCAGGGCGATGTAGCCCGGCTCATCCGGGGTGACGGGCTCAATTAACAGACGCGACATAGCATTCCCTCGTTATTAAAGAGGGGCGGTTTCCCGCCCCTCTCAGGTGCGACTTGAACCTGAATCACCGAAGGTATTTCAGGACAGCATCAAGCAGTTGCAGTACAGCAACAATGAGTTTGAGGATAAGTATCACCATATCCACTACGCTCATACGCGTCTCCTTTTGGTAAAAAGGAGCACGATGCTGGCGTACCTTTCCGCCGCCTGTTGCCAGCACCTGGATTGACGTAACACAGTGTGCTCACTTCAGGGGTTAAGGCACTGACGGCACCACCCGTTTCAGCCAGGACTTTGTTGCGCCGGTAGAACAGCGGCCCCCTCGCGCACTGCGAACACCCTCAGTATAGATAAATACTGTATGCATGAACAGTATTTTATGGACAAAATTAGGAAGACGATCCATACTCAAAAACGTCAAAATCCGTGCCTGAATTGCGCGTTCTCCTGCGATCGCGTATAATTTTTGCGTTGACGTAACACAGTGTGTTCTGCGGCGACCAACCGCAAAACCCTGATAAAAACCTCGCTTAGGCGGGGTTTTTTGTTTTCATCACCCAACAAACGAAACGTGATCCCTGACGCATTTTTGCGCAGATGAAAATATTTCCATTGTCATGCCAGAAAACCTGTGTTTGTATAAATTCCATCAATGATTCCAAACACAGGTCCCCAATGACTTCATCCATCTTCACTTCGACCCTACTAAAAACTGCGCAACCAGCCGCAGTGGTCGTCGTGCGTGTGGTGGTGGTCGTCGGCAATGCGCCGTAGGGACTGGATCAACACACGAATCCAAAACCCCGCCGGCGCAAACCGGGCGGGGTTTTTCGTTTAAGAGCCTCCCCGGAAAGTCGGCCCAGAAGAAAAGGACTGGAGCATGGCAAGTTCGGGCACAACATCCACCAAGACGCGTTTTACTGGCGCGCAGTTAATCGTTCATTTACTGGAACGACAGGGCATCACCACGGTTGCGGGTATCCCTGGCGGGACGGTACTGCCGTTGTATGATGCGTTAAGCCAAAGCACGCAGATCCGCCACGTCCTGGCGCGTCACGAGCAGGGGGCGGGATTTATCGCCCAGGGCATGGCGCGTACGCAGGGTAAACCGGCGGTCTGTATGGCCTGTAGCGGCCCGGGGGCGACCAACCTGGTGACCGCCATCGCTGATGCACGTCTCGACTCCATTCCGCTGATCTGCATTACCGGCCAGGTACCATCCTCAATGATTGGTACTGATGCGTTCCAGGAAGTGGATACCTACGGCATCTCTATCCCCATCACCAAACATAACTATTTAGTTCGCGATATCGCCGAGCTTCCTCAGGTTATCAGCGATGCGTTCCGCATTGCGCAGTCCGGCCGTCCAGGCCCGGTGTGGATAGACATTCCTAAGGATGTCCAGACCGCAGAGATCGAGATCGACGTACTGCCTGAGCCGGGCGGCCGTGCCCCTGCCCCGGAATTCAGCGCTGAAAGCGTACGTGACGCCGCAGCCATGATTAACGCCGCCAAACGCCCGGTGCTCTATCTGGGCGGCGGGGCGATTAATGCCTCTGACGCGGTGCGTGAGTTGGCAGAGAAAGCCAACCTGCCCACCACCATGACGCTGATGGCGCTTGGTATGCTCCCGAAAGCACACCCGCTGTCACTGGGGATGCTGGGGATGCACGGTGCGCGCAGCACCAACTACATTCTGCAAGAGGCTGATTTGCTGATTGTTCTCGGCGCGCGTTTTGATGACCGGGCGATCGGTAAAACCGAGCAGTTCTGTCCGAACGCCAAAATCATTCACGTGGATATCGATCGCGCCGAGCTGGGTAAAATTAAACAGCCGCACGTCGCGATTCAGGGTGACGTTGCCGAGGTACTGGCACAGCTGATCCCGCAAACTGAGGCGACCGGGCGTGAAGAGTGGCGTCAGCTGGTAGCCGACCTGCAACAGGAATTCCCTGGTGCAATCCCAACGGAAGGTGACCCACTCAGCCACTACGGGCTGATTAACGCCGTGGCTGCCTGCGTGGACGACAGCGCGATCATCACCACCGACGTAGGCCAGCATCAGATGTGGACCGCGCAGGCCTACCCGCTGAACCGTCCGCGCCAGTGGCTGACCTCTGGCGGCCTCGGGACCATGGGCTTTGGCCTGCCTGCGGCAGTAGGCGCGGCGCTGGCGAATCCGGACCGCAAGGTTATCTGTTTCTCCGGTGATGGCAGCCTGATGATGAACATTCAGGAAATGGCGACCGCGGCCGAAAACCAGTTAGACGTGAAAATCATCCTGATGAACAACGAAGCGCTGGGGCTGGTGCATCAGCAGCAGAGCCTGTTCTATAAGCAGGGCGTGTTTGCCGCGACCTATCCCGGTATGATCAACTTTATGCAGATTGCCGCCGGCTTTGGCCTGCATACCTGCGATTTGAACGCTGAAGAGGATGCCCACGTGGCATTGCAGGAAGCGATTTCACGCCCGGGCCCGGCGCTGATCCACGTGCGTATCGACCCTGAACAAAAAGTGTATCCGATGGTGCCGCCGGGTGCGGCAAATACTGAGATGGTGGGGGAATAAGCCATGCAGAAACAACATGATAACGTCATTCTGGAACTCACCGTCCGCAACCACCCTGGCGTCATGACGCACGTCTGTGGGCTATTCGCCCGTCGCGCGTTTAACGTTGAAGGCATTCTCTGTCTGCCGATTCAGGGCAGCGAGCACAGCCGCATCTGGCTGCTGGTCAACGACGATCAGCGCCTGGAACAGATGATGGCGCAGATCGATAAGCTGGAAGATGTCACCAAAGTGGCGCGCAACCAGTCCGATCCCACCATGTTTAATAAAATTGCGGTGTTCTTCGAATAAATCGCTCATTGCTTGAACACCCACGCGCTTATCGTTAAGGTAAGCGCGATTTTTTATCTGCTCGCCAGGAACGCGCCATGACGACCATCGCTCTTATCGACGACCACCTTATCGTCCGCTCCGGATTTGCTCAGCTTTTGAACCTTGAACCTGAATTTCAGGTCGTCGCAGAGTTCGGCTCCGGGCGCGAGGCGCTGGCGGGTTTACCCGGACGTGGCGTGCAGGTCTGTATTTGTGACATCTCAATGCCGGATCTCTCCGGGCTGGAGCTGCTGAGTCAGTTACCGAAGGGAATGGCGATCATTATGCTTTCGGTCCATGACAGCCCGGCGCTGGTGGAGCAGGCGCTCAATGCGGGGGCGCGCGGGTTCCTTTCAAAACGCTGTAGCCCGGACGAACTGATCGCCGCCGTGCGCACCGTCTCCACCGGCGGCTGCTACCTGACGCCGGATATCGCCATCAAGCTGGCCGCCGGGCGACAAGATCCGCTAACCAAACGCGAGCGTCAGGTGGCGGAGAAGCTCGCTCAGGGGATGTCGGTGAAAGAGATTGCCGCTGAGCTGGATCTGTCGCCGAAAACGGTTCACGTTCACCGCGCCAACCTGATGGAAAAACTCAACGTCAGCAACGACGTCGAGCTGGCGCGCCGCATGTTTGATAGCTGGCAATGAGCCCCGTGCTTTCGCGGCTGATCGCCGTCGTCGCCAGCTTTTTTATCTTCTCTGCCGCCTGGTTTTGCCTGTGGAGCATCAGCCTGCATCTGGTGGAGCGCCCGGAACTGGCAGTACTGCTGTTCCCATTCGGCCTGCGTCTGGGGTTAATGCTGCAGTGCCCGCGTGGCTACTGGCCCGTTTTGCTGGGCGCAGAATGGCTGATGCTGGTCTGGCTGGCACAAGAAGTGGCGCTGGCGCATCTGCCCTTATTGATGACCGGAAGCCTGCTCACGCTTCTCCCTGTTGCCCTTATTTCCCGCTACCGCCACCAGCGCGACTGGCGCACGCTGTTGCGTCAGGGGGCGGCGCTGATTGCCGCCGCGCTGCTGCAATCTCTCCCGTGGGTCGGCGAGAAAGAGATGCTCAACGCTCTGCTACTGACCCTTACCGGTGGCCTGACGCTCGCGCCAACCTGTCTGGTGATCTGGCATTACCTCACCAGTACCGTCTGGCAGCCGCTGGGCCCCGCGCTGGTTTCTCAGCCGGTGAACTGGCGCGCACGGCACCTCATCTGGTATCTGCTGCTGTTTGTGGTAAGCCTGTGGCTGCAGCTTGGTCTGCCCGCTGAGCTCTCGCGCTTTACCCCGTTTTGTCTGGCCCTGCCGATTATTGCGCTTGCGTGGCACTACGGCTGGCAAGGGGCGCTTATCGCCACCCTGATGAACGCCATTGCGCTGATTGCCAGCCAGACCTGGCACGATCATCCGGTAGATTTACTCCTCTCCCTGCTGGCGCAAAGCCTGACCGGGCTGCTGCTCGGGGCGGGCATTCAACGGCTGCGGGAACTGAACCTGTCTTTGCAAACCGAGCTGGCGCGCAATCGTCGTCTGGCCGAACGCCTGCTGGAAACCGAAGAGAGCGTACGGCAGGAGGTCGCGCGCGAACTGCACGATGACATCGGCCAGACCATTACCGCCATCCGCACGCAGGCGGGCATCGTTCAGCGTCTGGCGGCGGAAAACGCCGGCGTGAAGCAGGGTGGGGCGCATATCGAACAGCTCTCGCTGGGTGTGTATGACTCGGTAAGGCGTTTGCTCGGAAGGTTACGTCCACGCCAGCTGGATGATTTGTCTCTGGAGCAGGCGGTGCGATCGCTCATGCGCGAGATGGAGCTGGAAAGTCGCGGGATTGTCAGCCATCTCAACTGGCGGATTGAAGAGTCGCTGCTGAGTGAAGGCCAGCGTGTGACGCTGTTTCGGGTGTGTCAGGAAGGGCTGAATAATATTGTGAAGCACGCCAATGCCAGCGCGGTAACGTTGCAGGCCTGGCAGCAGGACGAGCGTCTGATGCTGGTAATTGAAGATGACGGCTGCGGCCTGCCGCCGGGCTCCGGCCAGCAGGGATTTGGTCTGGCGGGGATGCGCGAGCGCGTGAAGGCGCTGGGCGGCACGCTGAATATCTCCTGCACCCACGGAACGCGCGTCAGCGTCAGTTTGCCGCTGAGGAGTTACCATGTTTAAAGCCCCGGCTAATGCCACCCCGATCGGCGATAAAAATGAAATTGACGCCCGCTATCGTTACTGGCGACGCCATATCCTGATCACCATCTGGCTCGGCTATGCGCTGTTCTACTTCACCCGCAAAAGCTTCAACGCCGCCGCACCGGAGATCCTCGCCAGCGGCGTGATGGCCCGCACCGATATCGGCCTGCTGGCGACGCTGTTTTACATCACCTATGGCCTGTCGAAGTTCTTCTCCGGCATCGTCAGCGACCGCTCCAACGCCCGCTATTTTATGGGCTTCGGGCTGATTGCCACGGGAGTGGTGAATATCCTGTTTGGTTTTTCCACCTCGCTGTGGGCTTTTGCGCTGCTGTGGGCGCTGAACGCCTTTTTCCAGGGGTGGGGCGCGCCGGTTTGTGCCCGATTACTTACCACCTGGTACTCGCGCAACGAGCGTGGCGGCTGGTGGGCAGTCTGGAACACCGCGCATAACGTGGGTGGTGCGCTGATCCCCATCGTCGTCGGCGCAGCGGCGCTGCATTACGGCTGGCGTGCAGGCATGATGATTGCGGGCGGGTTAGCGATTATCGCCGGGTTGTTCCTCTGCTGGCGTTTGCGCGACAGGCCGCAGACCGTAGGACTTCCCGCGGTGGGTGACTGGCGTCATGATGAGATGGAAATTGCCCAGCAGCAGGAAGGGGCGGGGTTAACCCGCAAAGAAATCCTCACCAAATACGTGCTGAAGAACCCCTATATCTGGCTGCTGTCGCTCTGTTACGTGCTGGTCTACGTGGTGCGCGCGGCGATCAACGACTGGGGTAATTTGTACATGTCTGAGACGCTTGGCGTGGATCTGGTGACGGCCAACTCGGCGGTGACCATGTTTGAACTGGGTGGGTTTATCGGCGCGCTGGTGGCGGGCTGGGGATCGGACAAGCTGTTCAACGGCAACCGTGGCCCGATGAATCTCATTTTTGCTGCCGGGATTTTGCTCTCGGTAGGCTCGCTGTGGCTGATGCCGTTTGCCAGCTACGTGATGCAGGCGGCGTGCTTCTTCACCACCGGTTTCTTTGTGTTTGGCCCGCAGATGCTGATCGGCATGGCGGCGGCGGAGTGCTCGCACAAAGAGGCGGCCGGTGCGGCGACGGGCTTTGTCGGGCTGTTTGCCTACCTTGGCGCATCGCTCTCCGGCTGGCCGCTGGCGCGGGTCATCGACATCTGGCACTGGAGCGGTTTCTTCGCGGTGATCGCCATCGCGGCGGGGGTTTCTGCTCTGCTGCTGTTGCCGTTTTTGCACGCCCAGGTGCCGCGCGAAGCGTGATACGTCTCACCTTTTCGCCCCGAATGGGGCAAAACTAGGAAATATTCCCGGTTTCACCTGGACGCTGTCTCAGGCGTCTCTCCCGGCTGATTTTTACAATGCCTGCCATTCGCAGGTATAAAAATCAGCTCAGGAGCAAACCATGCTGGCCTTCTTAAACCAGGTGCGCAAGCCGACCCTGGATCTGCCGCTCGACGTGCGGCGTAAAATGTGGTTCAAACCGTTCATGCAGTCCTACCTGGTGGTCTTTATTGGCTACCTGACCATGTACCTGATCCGCAAAAACTTTAACATCGCGCAGAACGACATGATCTCCACCTACGGGCTGAGCATGACGCAGCTGGGGATGATTGGCCTGGGCTTCTCCATCACCTACGGCGTGGGTAAAACGCTGGTTTCCTATTACGCTGACGGCAAAAACACCAAGCAGTTCCTGCCGTTTATGCTGATCCTCTCCGCCATCTGTATGCTCGGCTTTAGCGCCAGCATGGGCGCAGGTTCGGTTAGCCTGTTCCTGATGATCGCCTTCTACGCCCTGAGCGGTTTCTTCCAGAGTACCGGCGGGTCGTGCAGCTATTCCACCATCACCAAATGGACGCCGCGCCGCAAGCGTGGTTCGTATCTTGGCATGTGGAATATTTCCCACAACCTCGGCGGGGCGGGGGCGGCAGGTGTGGCGCTGTTCGGTGCCAACTATCTGTTCGACGGCCATGTGATCGGCATGTTTATCTTCCCGTCTATTATTGCCCTGATCGTCGGTTTTATCGGTCTGCGCTTCGGCAGCGATTCCCCGGAATCTTATGGCCTCGGCAAAGCTGAAGAGCTGTTTGGCGAGGAGATCAGCGAAGAGGATAAAGAGACCGAAGAAAACGAGATGACCAAATGGCAGATCTTTGTTGAGTACGTGCTGAAAAACAAAGTGATCTGGCTGCTCTGCTTTTCGAACATCTTCCTGTACGTGGTGCGTATCGGTATCGACCAGTGGTCAACCGTGTATGCCTTCCAGGAGCTGAAGCTCTCTAAAGAGGTCGCGATTCAGGGCTTTACCCTGTTCGAAGTGGGCGCGCTGGTCGGTACGCTGCTGTGGGGCTGGCTCTCGGATCTCGCCAACGGCCGTCGCGCGCTGGTGGCCTGCATCGCGCTGGCGCTGATTATCGCCACCTTGGGCGTTTACCAGCATGCCAGCAACCAGTATGTGTACCTGGCGTCACTGTTTGCGCTCGGCTTCCTGGTGTTTGGTCCACAGCTGCTGATCGGCGTGGCCGCCGTTGGTTTCGTACCTAAAAAAGCGATCGGCGCTGCCGATGGGATTAAGGGCACCTTCGCCTATCTGATTGGTGATAGCTTCGCCAAGCTCGGTCTGGGGATGATCGCCGACGGCACGCCAATTTTCGGCCTCACCGGCTGGGCTGGCACCTTCGCCGCGCTGGATGCGGCAGCGATCGGCTGTATCGTCCTGATGGCGATGGTCGCGGTGCTGGAAGAACGTAAAATTCGCCGCGAAAACCGCGCGCAGAAGCAGAAATTGAAAGCAGCCTGAGTGTGCAGGTGACTTCTTTGCCCGGCTGACCGCCGGGCTTTTTTATTAACTGAGTTAAGACCTACCCCAAAACAAAAATATCCCCTGTTGACGGGGTGACTGTGCCGGGCAACCACAAATTGCCCCATTTACCCGTACAGTGGCAGCCCATTATTTTGTCCGGTTTTAGGCCGTGTAGAAACTGCCTGACTGCCCAGAGCTTACGAGGTGATGCACTGCGAAGATGGAAACCACCGAAAATTGCATGGATGTGATTGATGCCAGTTATGCTCTGGCAGTGACGCACAATATCCATCAGACCCCGGTGACCGCAGCCGATAAAAATGATCAGTCCAAGGTCAGATTTATAAATCAGAGCCCCTTCATCTTTTACATAGTCCGCATTCGCTTTTTTTCTGCCGATAACACCGTATGCGTGCGGTTTGGCGACAGGAATCTCCCCTGACCACATAAAACGCTTTCCAATCTGAAGCGGGGTACTGCTGTATTCCATGCGATAGCGTGAATAATCATTATTCAGCGACAATTTTTTTAGTCTGGCGGTATACCCTAAAAAAGGTATTGCCGAGTAGCGCTCGCAGGCCACGTGGGGATGGCATACGATCCGGCAATTATCCGGTAACCACGGAACGCCGCCGCAATGGTCATAGTGCCCGTGAGAAAGTACCGCTGCGGTCAGGCGGGTCAAATCGATGCCCATTAGACCAGCGTTATACAGGAAGCTATCATCAGGACCGGTATCAAACAGAATGGAATCATTTTCATCCTGTATAAACAGGCTAAGTCCTGCTTTGGCCCGCAGTAAGTTTTTACCGCCGGGGTTAGCCCGATTCTCCAGCAGGACACTGATTGTTATGGACATGTTCGCTCTTTCCCTGAAGTGATTATTTGTTACCGCCAGGCATTGACCATACACTGTGGATATACAATCGTCCCAATAAAAACCAAAGTGGCTTTCCTGCCCTTTTTCCAGCGCTTTTCAGTTCACTATTATGGTTCTGCCCGCTTTTGACGCCGTGTGTTTCCCGCTATGATGAGCGGCTATTCTAAGGAGAACGCATGGTCTGGATAATGCTGGCAACGCTTGCTGTGGTGTTTGTGGTCGGATTTCGGATCCTGACCTCGGATTCCCGACGCGCCATCAAACGCTTAAGCGAACGTCTGGGGATCACCCCGATGCCCGTTGAGTCGATGATCGACCAGTTTGGCAAAACGCCGGGGAATGAGTTTATTCGTTATCTTGAGCGCCCGGACGAGGCGCACCTGCAAAACGCGGCACAAGTGTTGCTGATCTGGCAGGTCTGCATCGTCGATGGTAGCGAAGAGAACCTGCACACCTGGCACCGCATGCTGCGTAAAGCCCGCCTGGCTGCGCCAATCACCGATGCGCAAGTCCGACTCGCGCTCGGCTTTATGCGCGAGATCGAGCCCGATCTGCAGGAACTTAATGCCTTCCAGCTACGCTACAACCAACTTTTCTTGCCGGAAGAGGGCGTGTTTTACCTGCATTAAGCCATTTTGCCGCACAAGATATTCTGCGCGTTCAGAATTTCTTCTCTGTTTTCATTGAGGCGGGTTGCCGCGTAGATATCAATATTTAATCTCTTTGCTTCATCGTCCGTTAGCTCCCGGTAGCATAGCCCCTCCTGATTGAAGGTGCATTTTGACTGCGGTAGCAGCGCAAATCCTTTCCCTCTCGCTATTCGACTCAGCATCACGAGTGAATCGTCCGGCTCTTTTATTCGTTTCAGCGGTGTTTTCAGCGTGTCGAAGTAGTTTTCACATTTGTCGTAAAATGAAGGGTTTGCACTTCTGGAAAACCAGAAAATGGGTAAGTCACTGATATCTTCGAGGGAGACTTTTTCTTTCAGGCTGGCAGGGTGTAAAGAGGGCATGGCGATGAGTAACGGCTCCTGACAGACCCAACGGTACTGAACAATATCTTCATGGCCTGTCCCTTTTTCCCCGGTTAACACCAGATCCAGCATATTTTTTGACAAGCTTTGCAGCAGCTGGGCTGACGTCAGGTCCGGTGTTTCGACATCATCCCCGGCGTTCAGTTTTTGCAGCTGGCTATTCACCGGTTCAATATATTCAAAATTAAGCGTTCGCGTGAGTCCGATACGCAGGTTGGTTTCAGAAGAGAGTGAATCCGATTTTAGTTCACTGATTTCGCGTAGGATTTTCTCAGCTTGTACCACCAGTGCACGTCCCGCTTCAGTGAGGCTGACGTCGTGCGTACTCCGACTGAAAAGCTGGCGCTGCAAAACGGCTTCAAGACATTTTATCTGGCGAGTCAGGGGGGGTTGCGTCATCCGCAGACGTTCAGCAGCCTTGCGGAAGTTCAACTCATGTGCAACAGCGAGAAAGCATTGCAATTGTTTGATACTGGGAAGGTTATTGCTGATTAAATGTTCTGCTGTAGCCATAACGGTGATCCTGAAAAGCGAAAAGGTATTTTCGTCTATTTTCTCGTCTCAGATCTTACACGGTAATGCTTAAAATAAAAACCTAATTCAATAGTAATACAAAAACTATATTACAGATTTAATAATTCCATTTGGACGCTGAGTTGATAAATTCTCCCTGTAATTATTACTCTTTATTACAAGAGAAATGTGCCCTTTAAAATGTTTTAGTATTCGCATTATTTAAATAATTATTGAGGTAAGTAATATGGATTCAGAAAAACCTAGGCAAAAGATGACCATAAAGTCGTGGCTTGCTTTATTTATTCTGGCGATTTCAACGTTCACCATTGTCACCACTGAATTGGCACCTGTAGGGTTATTAACGCCTATCGCCGAAGGTCTTCATTCTTCAGAATCCGCGATTGGCATGACCGTTTCTCTTTATGCATGGGTCGGGGCATTAAGTGCACTGTTTGCCTCTGTGTTTTTGGGGAATGTGGCAAAGAAGCGTCTTTTACTGGTGCTCACCGTCGTTCTTATGATGTCCAATGTCCTGGCCGCTACGGTAGACACTTACAATGTACTGCTCAGTGCACGCGTATTGGGTGCACTTGCGCATGGGGCATTCTGGGCGATGATCGGCGTGACAGCGGTAGCCATCGTTCCTGCAAGATATATCGGGACGGCCACATCAATCGTGTTTGGCGGCGTATCTGCCGCAAGCGTGTTTGGTGTACCGATATCTAACTATATTGGCATTCATTTCGGCTGGAGACAGGCATTCTGGCTGATGGCGACGCTCAGCGTCGTGGCTTTTGTGGGGATTACTGTTCTTGTTCCACAGATCACCAGTAAGAGTGCAATTGGTCTTGATGCGCTGAAAAGCGTGCTGAAATCATCCACGCTATGGAAAATTTACTCTGCCACATTGCTTGCCGTTACCGCCCACTTTGCCGCATTTACCTACATTGAGCCCTGGTTACATACGCAGAGTTTACTCACCGCTGCTTTTATTCCGGCTGTGCTTTTTGTTTACGGCATCGCGGGTCTGGCCGGGAATTTCCTGACCGGGGTATTGATTGATAAATATCTTAAGATGACGGTGGCTTTATCCGTTCTCCTTATCTGTGCAGTGTTGATCACCCTGGGATTGTCAGGTTCTTCGCTCTCTGCCGCATGCATTTTGACTGCCATGGTTATCTGGGGTGTAGCGGTGTCAGGCATCTTTGTCGGCTTCCAGACATGGGTATTACGGATGGCGGAAGATAAAACGTTTCCTGCCTCGGCACTCTATGTTTCGTTTTTTAATATCGCCATTGGTATTGGTGCGTCAGTGGGTGCCTGGATGGTGTCATCATTCTCGGTCCCTCTTCTGTATATCGTAGCAGGTACAGCCATCGGCCTTTCCGTTCTGCTTGTTGCGATCGTTCCTGCAAGTCTTACTGCTAAACACTCTCACGTTGAGAAATCGTATGAGCCAAATTAATGGCAGCAGGCGGTACAGCGGAGAAATAAAAATATCATGAGTTCTTCAGATATAAAAAAACCGGGTAACCCGGTTTTTTATTTTTATGATAACGTATCAGGCATTCACCCCTTTCATACCCTCTGCAGAATAGCGATCGCCTTTTATGTCTATTTGTCGATGAAGAGTGTTCAACGAATCAATATCTGTATTCTCAAGCACAATGTCGGCAGCGCGCGCATTCTCGGTCAGATAATTGAGGTGCTTCGTGCCCGGAATGGGGACCAGCTTATCGTATTGCGCTAACAGCCATGCAAGCGCAATCTGACCTGCGGTACAGCCATATTTTGTCGCCAGCGGAGTAATGATATCGAGCAGCTGGCGATTATGATCGAGACTGGACTGAATAAAACGCTCGTTATTCTTGCGGAAATCACCCTCTGCAAAATCACTGTTGTTCAGGTATTTCCCGGTAAGGAAGCCTCTACCGAGAGGCGAGTAAGGAACCAGGCCGATATCCAACTCTTTCACGACCGGCAGAACGGTATCTTCAATATCACGCGTCCACAGGGAATATTCTGTTTGCAGCGCGGTGACAGGATGTACTTCATGGGCTCGTCGCAGCGTGGAAGCTGAAACTTCACAAAGACCAATATGGTTAATTTTACCTTCTTTAACGAGCGCACTCAGGCAATCCATGCTTTCTTCGATCGGTGTTTCGTTGCTCACTCTGTGAAGGTAAAAGAGATCGATGCGCTCAACGCCAAGGCGCTTAAGGGATTCGTTACAGCAACGGATGATATAGTCGGGTGTGTTATTAATGGAGCGGGCATAGGACTCGTCGGGAGAGCGATCGATACCGCACTTCGTGGCAATTTTAAACTGCTCGCGTGTGCTTTTATCCAGCCCGGCAAGAAAGTGACCGATCAGCCTTTCATTGTGACCGCGGCCATACAGATTTGCGGTATCAATGAACGTCACGTTCAGTTCAATGAGCTTATGCAACACCTCAAGTGATGCATAGTCATTCGCCTGCCCGTAAAATTCACTCAGCCCCATCGCACCAAAGCCAATAGAACTAACAGTAAGATTTTGAGATAAGTTACGAGTTTTCATAGTTTCTCCTTTTCAGACGCTATGATTGTTTCACCTCAAATGTGGATACTGAATTTTCATTTTCGTTATGCTGAAAAGGTATCAGTTCCCGCCGATCTGCCTCCCGGAAAATTAAAAACGACAAAAGTTGTCAAATCGTTAAATTCGTCACACTTTTGATGATAAACTGCGCGACTTTTCCGCACGTTTTTATCTTCAGGTGACGCCATGACAGAACATATCCAGCCCACGACCAGACCGCAGACCAAAGAGGTTTCACGCCCGAACTGGTCGGCGGTTTTCTCCGTGGCATTCTGCGTCGCCTGCCTGATTACCGTTGAGTTTTTACCGGTCAGCCTGCTGACGCCCATGGCGCAGGATCTGGGCATTTCCGAAGGTGTGGCGGGACAGTCTGTTACCGTAACTGCCTTTGTGGCGATGTTCGCCAGCCTGTTTATCACCCAGGTGATTGGTACCATTGACCGCCGCAAAGTGGTTATTCTGTTTAGCGTGCTGCTGACGCTCTCCTGCCTGCTGGTTTCTTTTGCCAATAACTTTACCCTGCTGTTGCTTGGACGCGCCTGTCTGGGTTTAGGCTTGGGCGGCTTCTGGGCAATGTCCGCCTCACTGACCATGCGGCTTGTACCTGCCCGCACGGTGCCAAAAGCGTTGTCCGTTATCTTCGGTGCGGTCTCTATCGCGCTGGTGATCGCCGCGCCGCTGGGCAGTTTCCTTGGTGGGATTATCGGCTGGCGAAACGTGTTTAATGCGGCGGCGGTAATGGGTTTTCTGTGCATTATCTGGGTGTGGAAAGCACTGCCGTCTCTGCCCGGTGAAGCCGCTCATCACAAACAGAACATGTTCAGCCTGCTGAAGCGCCCGGGTGTGCTGGCGGGGATGACTGCTATCTTTATGTCTTTCGCCGGGCAGTTTGCCTTCTTCACCTACATCCGCCCGTTGTTTATGACCATGGCGGGATTTGACGTGGATGGCCTGACGCTGGTGCTGTTGAGTTTCGGTATCGCCAGTTTTGTGGGCACCTCACTCTCGTCCCAGTTCCTGAAACGCTCCCTGAAAGTGGCGCTGGCGGGCGCACCGCTGGTGCTGGCTATCAGTGCCACGGTACTGGTGCTGTGGGGTAGCGATAAATGGGTGGCGTCGGCGATTGCCATTATCTGGGGCTTTGCCTTTGCGCTGGTGCCGGTGGGCTGGTCAACGTGGATCACCCGCTCACTGGCCGATCAGGCGGAAAAAGCCGGTTCCATTCAGGTGGCGGTGATCCAGCTGGCGAACACCTGCGGTGCTGCCATCGGCGGTGTTGCGCTCGACCATCTGGGGTTGACGTCACCGCTGGTGATTTCCGGTACGCTGATGCTGCTGACGGCGCTGCTGGTGGCGGGTAAGGTTAAAGCGAAGTAGTGGTTTTCTCCCTCTCCCCGTGGGAGAGGGAATCTGGCTACGCCGATGTCTGAACCCGTCTTCTCGAATCCATCGAAATCAGCACTACCGACGACACAATCAACAGCGTGCCCAGCCAGTCCGGCAGGGTGAACGCCACGCCCAGCAGGATAACCGACAATAGCGCGCTGCTCAGCGGCTCGGCGCAGCTCAGAATGCTCGCCTTTGGCCCGCCAATCATCTGCGCACCTTTCAGGTACAGGCTGAACGTCAGCGCCGTACCGATCACCACCAGGTAGAAGAACGCCAGCAGCAGGCTGCCATCAATGACAAACGTTGTCCCGCGCCCGGCGTAGAACGGGGTCAGCATTACCCCGGCAATCAACATACTCCAGCCAACAATCGGCAGCGTGCCGTAGCGGGCGATCAGCGTTGACGGGTAAGTGGTATAAAACGCGGCGGCAAAGGCGGAAGCGATCCCGAAGAACAGCGCCGCAGGCGAAATAGAGAGTGAGGTCGGGTCGCCATGCGTCACCAGCAGGAACGTGCCGACAAGCGACGTCATTATCGCGGATAAGACAAAAACACCAGGGCGCTTTTTCCGCGCCAGCGCAAACCACGCCACGATGATGGTCGGCGACAGGAATTGCAGCACGGTGGCGGTTGCTGCGTTGGATTTTTCAATCGTCAGCAGGAAAGTAAGCTGCACGGTGAGCGCGCCAACCAGCGAGAAAATCAGCAGGCTGATGGCATCTTTTCGATTTTTGATGACCGAGAAAATCTTGTCGCCGTGAACAAAGGAAAGCGTAAGCAGGATCACGCCGGTAAACAGCAGGCGAACCATGGTCAGATAAGGCGAAGAAATATGGCTTTTCTCCATGATGTACTGCGCGCAAACTCCTGAGCTTCCCCATAAAACGGCGGCGATCAGGACGTTCAGCATCCCTTTACGTGTGGAACCCATGTTCTCCCCTGTTATGTTGATTTTTTCCCAGCATAACACGGGTCGATTACCTGTGGCGTGCAGCCAGGAGCCCTAAACCAGACTCGTCATGGGAAACGTAGCTGTAGATTCAATTGGTCAACGCAACAGTTATGTGAAAACATGGGGTTGCGGAGGTTTTTTGAATGAGACGAACATTTACAGCAGAGGAAAAAGCCTCTGTTTTTGAACTATGGAAGAACGGAACAGGCTTCAGTGAAATAGCGAATATCCTGGGTTCAAAACCCGGAACGATCTTCACTATGTTAAGGGATACTGGCGGCATAAAACCCCATGAGCGTAAGCGGGCTGTAGCTCACCTGACACTGTCTGAGCGCGAGGAGATACGAGCTGGTTTGTCAGCCAAAATGAGCATTCGTGCGATAGCTACTGCGCTGAATCGCAGTCCTTCGACGATCTCACGTGAAGTTCAGCGTAATCGGGGCAGACGCTATTACAAAGCTGTTGATGCTAATAACCGAGCCAACAGAATGGCGAAAAGGCCAAAACCGTGCTTACTGGATCAAAATTTACCATTGCGAAAGCTTGTTCTGGAAAAGCTGGAGATGAAATGGTCTCCAGAGCAAATATCAGGATGGTTAAGGCGAACAAAACCACGTCAAAAAACGCTGCGAATATCACCTGAGACAATTTATAAAACGCTGTACTTTCGTAGCCGTGAAGCGCTACACCACCTGAATATACAGCATCTGCGACGGTCGCATAGCCTTCGCCATGGCAGGCGTCATACCCGCAAAGGCGAAAGAGGTACGATTAACATAGTGAACGGAACACCAATTCACGAACGTTCCCGAAATATCGATAACAGACGCTCTCTGGGGCATTGGGAGGGCGATTTAGTCTCAGGTACAAAAAACTCTCATATAGCCACACTTGTAGACCGAAAATCACGTTATACGATCATCCTTAGACTCAGGGGCAAAGATTCTGTCTCAGTAAATCAGGCTCTTACCGACAAATTCCTGAGTTTACCGTCAGAACTCAGAAAATCACTGACATGGGACAGAGGAATGGAACTGGCCAGACATCTAGAATTTACTGTCAGCACCGGCGTTAAAGTTTACTTCTGCGATCCTCAGAGTCCTTGGCAGCGGGGAACAAATGAGAACACAAATGGGCTAATTCGGCAGTACTTTCCTAAAAAGACATGTCTTGCCCAATATACTCAACATGAACTAGATCTGGTTGCTGCTCAGCTAAACAACAGACCGAGAAAGACACTGAAGTTCAAAACACCGAAAGAGATAATTGAAAGGGGTGTTGCATTGACAGATTGAATCTACAGCGGCGTACTTAATAATCTTCCATACAATCCACCTGACCAATCGCTGCCCAGTAGGCGTCCAGATTGTCGCGCTTCACGGCGGTAATGGCGTTTTTGATCAGGAGTTGATTGGCCTCGGATGACAAAATCATCTCCTGCCAGGCTTTATCGCTCTGCTTTTTCTGTGGCGTACAGGTTTTCTTAATATCTTTAAGGACCTGCTGCTTTATTTGTGCCTCTTTCGCCGGGTCGTCCTTTTCCTGTGCATGGACAAACGCGGCGAAGAGCAGACAAACCAGCAGGCAGACCAGGTGCGCAGCTTTCATCAAAACCCCCTTTAGAAGTCACATGCTTCCTATGAAATATATCGTTACATTCAGTGTAGCGGCTCCAGTCGAAAGTATGAATTTTCTCCAGGATGAGTGTGTGAGATAGTGAAACGGCACAGAAAAATAAGGAGAAAAATATGCACCTGAGCATTACTGATACAGTCACCACGCAAGAGAAAGAGGAGTTACTGACGGGGCTGAGAGCCTATAACGGGCAGTTTCTCGATCTATCGAATTTTAGCGGTGAAATTGGCGTTTACATGCGAGATGAAAATGGCGTGATGCTGGGCGGATTAATTGGCGTACGTAAAGGCGACTGGCTGAATATCGACTTTCTCTGGGTCAGCGATACCGTGCGGGGTTCCGGTGTGGGTAGCCAGATCATTAAATCGGCCGAAGAGGAAGCCAGACGCAACGGCTGTAAACATGCGCTCGTCGACACCGCCAGCTTCCAGGCGCGCCCGTTCTATGAAAAACAGGGGTACCAGCTACAGATGTCTTTGCAGGATTATCCTTATCCTGGCATGCAGCGACATTATCTGGCGAAAGCGCTTTAAATCCCGAATCTGTAGGCAGGATAAGCCCAGCAATCGACCGCATATAACTTATCCTTCTTATTGATTCTTTTTCGGTTTTTAGCTCATCGCCGCGTTGTCGATATAGTCATCAAAACGTTTATCAAAAGGAACTGTATCGTGAAACTCCGATTGGGTGTGCTTCTTCTGACTGGCCTGCTGCTGGCGGGCTGTGACCAAAGTGGCAATGATGTTAAGCACATTAAAGTGGGCGTCATCAATGGCGCCGAACAAGACGTGGCGGAAGTTGCCAAAAAGGTGGCGAAAGAGAAATATGGCCTGGATGTGGAGCTGGTGGGCTTCAGCGGATCGCTGCTGCCCAACGATGCCACCAACCACGGTGAACTGGATGCCAACGTCTTCCAGCATCGCCCATTCCTTGAAGAAGATAACAAGGCGCACGGCTACAAACTGGTCGCCGTGGCGAACACCTTTGTTTTCCCGATGGCCGGGTATTCCCGCAAGATCAAATCCGTGTCCGATCTGAAAGATGGCGCGACCATTGCTATTCCGAACGACCCGACTAACCTCGGCCGCGCGCTGTTGCTGCTGCAAAAAGAGAAGCTGATTACCCTCAAGCCAGACGTTGGCCTGCTGCCGACGGCGCTGGATATCACGGCAAATCCCAAAAACCTGAAAATTATGGAGCTGGAAGGGGCGCAGCTGCCGCGCGTGCTGGATGACCCGAAAGTTGATGTTGCCATCATCAGCACCACCTATCTCCAGCAAACCGGGCTGTCGCCGGTGCATGACGGCGTATTTATCGAAGACAAAGATTCACCGTACGTGAACATTGTGGTGACGCGTGAAGACAACAAAGACGCAGAAAACGTGAAGGAGTTTATTCAGTCGTATCAGTCACCTGAGGTGGCGAAAGCGGCGGAGACGATCTTTAACGGTGGGGCGGTACCAGGCTGGTAAGCATGCTGGCGGGGAAACCCGCCTTTTCCTATTGGCCCGATTCCATCGATCATTGCCCTTTAGCCCACATCGCAAAACTGCCCCTCTGGCTATTCTCCTTATCACACCAACCGGAGGATACCCTATGAACATCACCCAAATTCGCAATGCCACTCAGCTGATTACCTACGCCGGAAAACGTTTATTAATTGACCCAATGCTGGCACCAAAAGGCGCGTATCCCGGTTTTCCGGGCACGGCGCGTGCAGACATTCGCAACCCGATGGTCGACCTGCCCGTTGACGTAAAAACGCTGCTGGATGCCGATGCCGTGATTGTCACCCACACCCATGACGATCACTGGGATCAAACGGCCATTGAGCTGATCGCCAAAGACAAACCGGTCTACGTGCAAAACGACAGCGACGCCGCGTTGCTGCGCACCCAGGGGTTTACCCACCTGACGGTGATGACCGAAGAGACTCGCTTTGGCGATATCCGCATCACGAAGACCCACGGTGGCCAGCACGGTACCGATCGTGCTTATGCGGTGCCAGAGCTGGCAGAACGTCTGGGCGAAGCCTGCGGTGTGGTGTTGCGCCATCCTGATGAGAAGACGTTGTACATCGCAGGCGATACCATCTGGCGCGAAGAGGTGGCGACCGATCTGCAAAAACACCAGCCGGATGTGGTAGTACTGAATGCCGGTTACGCGCATGTGCTGGGTTTCGGGCCGATTATCATGGGCGAGCAGGACGTGCTGAACGTCCATTTCCTGCTGCCGCAGGCACAGATTGTGGCGGTCCATATGGAGGCGATCAACCACTGCCTGTTAACCCGCCACGCACTGCGTGAGTACGCCGAAGCCAACCAGTTCAGTGATGCGCTGAGCATTCCACAGGATGGCGAAAGCGTTATATTCTGAGTGTTTAACGGGGAAGGGAGAGACAGATGCCGCCAGTAAACGTCGCGATTGTTGCGGTGGACGGGTTTAGCCCGTTCCATTACTCCGTTCCCTGCATTCTGTTTGGTGATACGGTATCCGGTGAAAAGCGCTTTAACGTGACGATCTGCGCCGAAACGCCGGGTTTTCTCACC
Source organism: Enterobacter sp. CPE_E890 (assembly GCF_046521475.1). Lineage (NCBI taxonomy): Bacteria > Pseudomonadati > Pseudomonadota > Gammaproteobacteria > Enterobacterales > Enterobacteriaceae > Enterobacter > Enterobacter sp. CPE_E890. Next base: position 55,632 of record NZ_JBKFZW010000001.1, read on the forward strand.
TCAAAAGACGGATTTGCCCTCAACGCCACGCAGGACTACACCGCTATTGGTCAGGCCGATATTGTTGTCGTTCCCTACTGGCAGCATGTCCTTGAACGCCCGCCTCAGGTGCTGCTCGACAGCCTGGCGCAGGCAAGAGACAACGGCGCGGAAATCGTCGGGCTTTGTCTGGGATCATTTGTGCTGGCCTATGCGGGCATTCTCGACGGCAAACGTGCGGCCACGCACTGGGAGTTTGAGCACCAGTTCCAGTTGCTTTTCCCGAACGTTCAGTTGGATATCAACGCCCTCTACGTGGATGACGACAACATCATCACTTCAGCGGGCACCGCCGCTGCGCTGGATTGTTGTTTGTACATTATCCGCCAGCGCTTTGGCAGCGTGGTCGCGAACCAGATTGCCCGGCGGATGATTGTGCCGCCGCACCGTGAAGGCGGACAGGCGCAGTTTATTGCCCAGCCGGTGCCAAAAGACACCCGCGATGCGCGGATTAACTGCCTGATCGATTATCTCCAGCAGCACATTACCGAGCCGCATAATCTGGACTCGCTGGCGGAGGTGGTTTCCATGAGCCGCCGCACCCTGACTCGCCATTTTATTAACGCTACGGGGATGAGCGTCGCCGACTGGCTAACTGCGGAACGGTTGCGACGCAGTCAGATATTACTGGAAGCCGGAAATATACCGATTGAACGCGTGGCAGAACAGGTGGGATTTGTGTCGGCGGTGACGTATCGCCAGCAGTTTAAAGCGCGTTTTGGGGTCAGCCCGGCGGAATGGCGAAAAACCTTCCGTCTTCACTGCTAGTGTATTAGGGCTTACTCAAGATTTAAGGGTTAGTTAAATCATTTCGTATTTATTCTTAATACCCTTCTCACTTTTCTGAAAGAAAGATTTATTTTAGGTTCCCTAACGTAAATTACATATACTCACTTTAGGAATACTCTTATATTACTAAAATAATAATTTCGAACATTTTTGTGGCATGGATGAATAGCTCCGGAATAAAAAATAGAATAATTTCATTAGTAAATTATGCTGCTGCTATCTTATTAGCTGTGTTTTTTTTAGCGAGCGCAAATGCTGCGCCGCTGTCGCCAGCCGATCGCGACTCCATTCAACAGCAACAGCAGCAGCTTTTATTACAAAACCAGCAACAGCGTGAAGAACTGGAGCGCAGTATTCCTCGCCCCGCGCCTGCCAGACCGCTACCTGTTACCGGATCCGGGCCCTGTTTCACCATTCATACCATTACCCTTTCCGGTGCGACCTTAATCTCCCCGAAAACCCGTCAGACCCTTGTCGCACCGTGGCAGGGGCGGTGTCTGGATATGGCGAAAATAACGGAACTTCTCGCCCATATTTCTGACTGGTATATCAGCCGGGGATATATCACCAGCCGGGCTTTTCTTACCGAGCAGGATCTCTCCGGCGGCCAGCTGAATATTGTTGTGCTGGAAGGCAGACTGGAAGCGATCCGTCTGGAAGGCGAAACGCCGCGTATGCTGAAAATGGCGTTTCCGGGACGGGTGGGGGGCATTCTTAATTTACGCGACATCGAACAGGGCATGGAGCAAATTAACCGTTTGCGCACCGAACCGGTTCAGATCGAAATTCTTCCGGGGACGCAGGCCGGATATTCCATCGTTAATCTCACGGCAAAACCGGAATTTACCTTAAGTGCATCCGTAAGCCTGGATAATAGCGGGCAGAAGAGTACCGGGGAAGATCAGCTGAGTGGCGTGCTCACCGCCAATAATATGCTGGGGCTGGCGGATAAATGGTTTGTCAGCGGCGGGCGCAGCAGTGATTTTGCCAGCGCGTACGATGCGCAGAATTTCCAGGCGGGCGTCAGCGTGCCGTTTGGTTACGGATTACTGGACTACAGCTACGCCTGGAGTAACTACCGGACCACCATCAGTAACCAGGGGTTCAACTGGCTCTCCACGGGCGATACCAAAACCCACCGCGTTAACGCGTCATGGGTGGTCTTCCGCAACGGGGATGTCAAAACCGGCATTGCGGCAGGCGTGGTTCAGCGCTCCAGCCGCAACTGGCTTAACGACGCGCCGCTTCAGAGCAGCACGCGTAACCTCTCCAGCCTGGTCCTGGGAATTACCCACACGCAAAAAATGCTGGGCGGTGTGGCGACCTTCAACCCGACCTGGAGCCACGGTATGCCGTGGTTCAATGCCGAAACCGACGAAGATAAGTCCGGGGATATGCCGCGCGCTGAATTCCGCAAATGGAGCCTGAACGCCAGCTTCCAGCGGCCGATTACCCGTAACGCCTGGTGGCTGACCAGCGCCTACGGCCAGTGGTCGCCCGACCGCCTTTACGGCTCCGAGCGCCTGACGCTCGGCGGTGAAAGCTCCGTGCGCGGTTTTAAAGAGCAGTACCTGTCCGGGGACAACGGCGGCTACTGGCGTAACGAGCTGGGGTATTCCCTCTTCACCCTCCCGGTGCTTGGTGCGGTGAGCGCAACGCTCGCCGTTGACGGCGGCTGGCTGGAAAAAGACCGTCAGGACCGCTTTGCCTCCGGCACGTTATGGGGTGGTTCGGTGGGGCTGAGCAGCGCAGGGCGCTGGTACAGCAGCCAGATTTCGGTCGGTACGCCGTTGCACTACCCCGACTGGCTCGGCCCGGATCATGTGAGCGTTAACTGGCGCATTGCCTTCATGCTTTAAGAGACTCTACGACTATGGATACCAGTCACCCACCCGTTCGTTTCTCGCAGCGTCTGATCAGCTGGATTGTCTGCGGCCTGATGGTCTGGCAGCCGATGGCACCTGCCGTCGCGGCGGCGCTTACGCCGACCGGGCAGACCACGGTCGATCGGGCGGGGAACGGGGTGCCGGTCGTCAACATCTCCACGCCGAACGGGGCGGGTATTTCGCATAACCAGTTCGGTGAGTATAACGTCGGCAAAGAGGGGCTTATCCTCAACAACGGTACGGACCGTTTAACCCAGACCCAACTCGGCGGGCTTATCCAGAACAACCCCAACCTGCAGGCCGGGCGGGAAGCGAAAGGCATCATCAACGAAGTTACGGGGGCAAACCGCTCCCAACTGCAGGGCTATACGGAAGTTGCCGGCAAGGCGGCAAACGTCATGGTGGCCAACCCGTACGGCATCACCTGTAACGGGTGCGGATTTATCAACACCCCGAACGTCACCCTGACCACGGGGAAACCGCAGTTCGACGCCAGCGGTAACCTGCAGGCGCTGGAGGTGACGAAAGGCGCCATCACGGTTGAAGGCCAGGGGCTGGATGCCAGTAAAAGTGACGCGCTGACGCTGATTGCGCGCGCGACGGAAGTGAACGCCGCGATACATGCGAACGACCTGACGGTAACGGCAGGGGCGAACCGCGTGGGCGCAGACGGCAGCGTCAAACCGATTGCCGGTGAGGGCGCCGCGCCCGTGGTGGCGGTGGATACCGGCGCGCTCGGTGGGATGTATGCCAACCGTATCCGCCTGGTCTCCAGCGAGACGGGCGTGGGGGTGAACCTCGGTAACCTGAATGCGCGCCAGGGCGATATTCAGCTGGACGCGGGCGGGAAACTGACGGTCACCAACAGTCTGGCCAGCGGTTCTATCGCCGCAAATGGTGCGGGGGTGACCCTCAACGGCAGCCATCAGGCCGGGGGCGCGCTGAATGTAACCAGCTCGCAGGATGTGGAACTCAATAACAGCACGCTCGCCAGCCAGGGCGATATGCGCCTTTCCGCTGCGGGGAAAGTGCAGACGACGGGCGGCGGGACAAACAGCGCGGGCGCGCTGTCGGTGAGCAGCGGGCAGGGGATGACGCTCAGCAATACCTCCCTGGTCTCCCGCAGCGCGGCGACGCTGGACAGTAAAGATACCCTGACCGTAAACGGCGGCGGCGTGTCGGCACAGGGTGGGGCGCTAACCGTCACGAGCAAACAGGGAATGGCGCTTGCGGATGCAACGCTGACGGGTCAGGCCGACACTACGCTGTCCACCGACGGCAGCCTGACGCAGCGCGGCGGCAGCGTCACCAGCAAAGGCGCGCTCAGCGTGGCGGCCGGGAAGGATATCGCGCTGACGAATACCCGCAGCGGTAGCGATACCCGCGCGACGCTCAGCAGCGGCGGTACGCTGACATCCACGGCCAGTGCGGTCTCGGCAGGGGAGAGTCTGGCCCTGAGCGGCGGACAGCTGGTGATGGACGGCCAGAGCCGGGCCGATGCCACGGGCGATGTCCGCCTGACGGGCAGCACCGTCAGTAGCCAGGGGCAGGTGAATGCAGGGCGCGACATTGCGCTCTCCGGCAACAGTGTGTCCAACAGCGGCCAGCTGGCGGCGAAAGGCCACCTTGACGTGAACGCAGGAGAGCTGACAAACGGCGGCACGGTGCAGGGTAATGACGTCACCCTGAAGGGGCAGACGGTTACCAATAGCGGCACCTTGCAGAGTGTCGGCAACCTGGCGTTAAGCGCCGGAACCCTGGAGCAGCGGGGCACGCTGAGCGCGAAAGGCAATGCAAACGTCACGGTGCAGCAGACCCTGCGTAACGGCGGCAGCCTGCTGGCTGACGGCGCGATGAGCGTGACGGCAGACGCGCTTGAACAGAATGGCACCCTTTCCGGCGCGACGGCGCTGACGGCGCAGGCCGGTACTCTGACCAGCGGTCAGGCGTCCCATACCACCAGCCAGGGTAACGTACAGATTACCGCGACCCGCAGCGCCAGCCTGAACGGGCAGACGGACGCGGCGGGGGCCTTAACCGTCAGCACCGGCGATCTGACTACCGGCCAGGATGCGCATATGCAGAGCGGGCAGGCGCTCACCCTGCAGGCGCAGAATGCCGCACTGAACGGCACGCAGGCGGCGAAGGGCGCCCTGTCGGTGACGGCGGGCGCGATTGCGCATACCGGTAAATCCACCGGTGACACGCTGAGTTTTAACGCGACCGGCGACCTGACCAGCGGCGGAGAGCTTACCGCCAGCGCCATCACGCTCAGCGGACAGAACATCCTCCAGTCCGGTGTCGCAAAAGCGGACCGCATGACCCTGACGGCCCCCGGGCGCATCACCAGCAGCGGCTCTCTGGTTGCCGGCACGCTGGCGCTGGACGCTGCCTCGGTGGAGAACAGCGGACTGCTGCAGGGTACCACCCTGCTCGGCCTGAAGACCGGGTTACTCACAAACCTCGCAGGCGGATCGGTCTACAGCACGCAGGATTTAACGCTGAACGTTCCGGTGCTGGCTAACAGCGGGCTTATCTCCACCGACGGCGCGCTGCGCATTAAAGGCGACACGCTGACAAACCAGGGGGAAATCAACGGCATCAGCCTGAGCAGCGACTACCACAGCCTGACCAACACCGATACCGGACGCCTGCTGGCGGACGACCGACTCACCCTGAACGGCACTGCGTTTGCTAACGCGGGCAATATTGCGGCCAGCGACCTGCACATCACGGCGGACAGCCTGCAAAACCAGGGCACCGTTGAGGGGGACTCGGCGCTGACGCTCGGCGTGACAGACCTCACTAACCGTGGCGCGCTGCGCAGCAGCGGAACGCTGACGCTCGGCGGTGAAACGCTTGCCAACAGCGGCGAGCTCAGCGCCACCGTGCTGCTGCTGAACCTGACCCGCCAGGCCAGCAACGATGCCGACGGGCGGGCAATTGCCCGGGACGGCCTGACGCTGACCGCCGCCAGCCTGACGAACAGCGGGCTGATGGCCGGTACCAACGCGCAGTTTAACAGCGCGTCGGTGACCAACGGCGGCACGCTGCAGGGGACACATTCCCTGACGGCGACCGGGGCACAGCTCAGCAACCAGCATGCGGGCATGCTACTCTCCGGCGGCGCGCTCGACCTGCACCACACCACCCTGAACAACGCCGGGCTGCTGCAGGGCAACACCCTGAACCTCGCTACCGGCGAGTGGATTAATACAGGTAACGCGCTGGGGGAAACGGGCGTGACGGCGGCGGTGACCGGCACGCTGACCAACAGCGGTAAGGTGCTCAGCCAGCAGGCGCTGAACGTCCAGGCCGACAGGACCGATAACCGTGGCCAGCTGCTGGCGAAAGTGCTGACCCTGCGGGGTGACCTGCAGAACAGCGGCCTGCTTCAGGGCAGCAGCACGCTGGCCTGGTCCGGGAACACCTTCGCGAACCAGGCTCAGGGGCAGGTGACGGGAGGCGAAACCCTGACCCTGAGCGGACAAACCCTCAGCAACGCGGGCAGCCTTCAGGCGCGCAGCGCGACGCTTGAGGCAGGGAGCCTGAATAACCAGGGCAGCGTTCAGACGCTGGACGGCCTGACCCTTTCCACGACCGGCAGGCTGGATAACACAGGCGCACTGCTCAGCCAGAACCTGTTTACGCTGACGGCGGCGCAGCTGTTCAACGACGGCCAGCTGGCCGGGAAAGCCCTCACGGTGAAGGCTGCGCAGCTGAACAACACCGGGATTCTTCAGGGCAACGACACGCTGGCGCTGACCACCCGCGCGCTGAGCAACGGCGCCACCGGGCAACTGGTGAGCGGCAGCCCTCTGGATTTATCCCTCGACACGCTCGATAACGCTGGTCTGCTGCTGGTGAACGGCGGGTTCACCCTGCGGGGCAGCGACCTGACGAACCGGGGCGATATTCAGGCGCAGAGCCTGGATTTGGGCCTGAGCAAGGCCCTGACCAATACGGGGAACATCGTTGCCACCGAAGATGCTGCACTTAACGCAACGACGCTGACCAGCAGCGGCACGGTGGCGGGCAAAACGCTGACAGCAGGCGGTACTGAGCTGCGCAACAGCGGCCTGATGCAGGGCAGCAACGCGGTTAACGTCACCGCCGACCGCTTTATCAACGAGCTGAACGGTAAATGGCTCTCCGGCGGCGGCTTCACGCTGACCGGCGGACAGCTGACGAACGCCGGTACGCTGCAGGGCGCCACGTTGGGCATGACCGGCACCGCCCTCACCAACAGCGGCACGGTAAACGGGCAGACGGGACTCAGCGGCACGCTCAGTGGGGCGTTAACCAATACCGGGCTGCTGCAGAGCGGCGGCACGACCACCTTCACCGCGGACACCCTGGCGAACCCGGGGCGCATCACGGGCGGTACGCTGTCCCTCACTGCCCGCGATATGAACAACGGCGGGCTGATGCAGGGAACGAACGGTCTGGCGCTCACCGGCACCACGCTGACCACGGGCGCGACCTCGCGCACCCTCTCCGGCGGCATGCTGACGCTGGATGCAGGCCAGCTGACCACGCAGGGCACGCTGCAGGGGAACGGCGCGGACATCAGCGCCAGCGACTGGACGCACGGCGGGTCTCTGCTCAGCCAGGGAACGCTGACGGCCACGACCGGCGGCACGCTGACCTCAACCGGCTCGCTGATGAGCCAGGGCAGGGCGGATATCACCGCACAGACGCTGGATAACCGCGGGCAGCTCCTCAGCGAGGGCGATGTGACGCTCGGCGGCAGCACGCTTAAAAACAGCGGCACCGTGCAGGGGAACACCCTCGCGCTGCGTCAGAGCAGCATTAACAACCAGGGCACCTTAACCGGTCTGCAGAGCCTGACCGTTCAGGGGCAGCAGCGGCTGATGGCGCGCATGGCGATGGCCGCGCCGCAGCAGGAGCTGATCAACGACGCAGGCGGTAAGCTTCTCACCCAGGGTACTCTGACGATTGCGTCCGGGGCAGTGACCAACGCCGGCAGCTGGCAGGCACAGAACATCCTGCTTAACGCCCGGTCGCTCACCAACAGCGGCGCGGTGCAGAGCGCCGACGCGCTGCAGATGACGCTGGCAGACACGCTCACCGGGACCGCAGGCAGCAGGATCACCGCGCTGGGTGCGGCAACGCTGCAGGCCGCAACGCTGGCGAACCAGGGGCAGTGGGCGGCGAAAAACCTGACGCTGACAGGCGGCACGCTCAGCAACAGCGGCGCCATCAGCGGCGTGAATGGCCTGACCCTCAGCCAGACCGGCGCAGTCAGCCAGCAGTCTGGCGGCACCCTGCTGTCCGGCGGGGCGCTGAACGTCACGGCGGCCTCCGTCACCAGCGACGGCAAAATGCAGGGGGGCACGCTCGGCATCACCACCGGGGCGCTCACCAACAGCGGACGTCTGCAGGGCGATAACGGCGCGACGCTGGCCCTAAGCGGGACGCTGACCAACAATAGCGGGGGCGAAATCGTCAGCCGCGATGCGCTGACGCTGACCACGCCCACGCTGTTTAACTACGGCCTGATCCAGGGCGGCGGCGAGACGCGCGTGACCGCCTCCTCCCAGGCGCGTAACGACGGCAGGCTCCTCTCCGGTGCGCGCCTGACGCTCGGCACGCCGCAGTTCACCGGCACCGGCTGGCTGCAGGCCACCGACCTGATCCTGAATGCGGCAAACGCCACCAACGGCGGCACGTGGGTGGCCGATCGCGCCACCCTGACCGGCACCAACTTCGCCAGCCAGGGCACCACCCAGGCGGGACAGCTGACGGTTAACTACAGCCAGCTGAACAACAGCGGCACGCTGCTCGGCAACACGCAGCTGAATATTGGCGCGGACCAGGTAACCCAGAGCGCGGGCGGCAAGCTGCTGAGCGGCGGCAACCTGTGGCTGCAGAGCCGGGGGCTGGACCTTACCGGCCAGCTGGTGTCCCTGGGGGACTTAACGCTGCAGCTGACGAACGCGTTTACCAGCCGGACCGCCGTGGCGGCAGGCAGAACCCTGACCATCAACAGCGGCGGCGACATCGATAACCGCAGTGTGTTGCAGGGGCAGGCGGTCAACCTGAACGCGGGCGGGCAGCTCAGCAACAACGGACAAATCACCACCGGCGGCGGCACGAGTACGCTCTCCGGCAGCAGCGTGGCGCTGAACGCCGCGGGTTCGGTGCAGGGCGGAGGTGACATCACCGTTGCCAGCCGGAGCAATATTACCGTGGACGGCTTCACCGGCACGCGCGGCTCGCTGACCCTGAGCGCGCCAGGTTCCATCGTCAACACCGCGCTGCTGTACGCGGCGAATAACCTGGCGCTGTTTGCCGACAGCATCACCAACCAGCGCGGCGACATCATGGCGGGGAACAACCTGTGGATGCAGCGGGATGCGGCGGGGAATGCGAACAGCCAGGTGGTGAATACGTCGGGGAATATTGAGACGCAGAATGGCGATATTGGGATCAGAACGGGGCATTTGCTGAATGAACGTGATGGACTGAATATCAGTAGCTATGAAAATAAATACTCGAATGCTTTACCCGACACGTCTAAGCCTCTGAGTCGTGTTTATTATGTGAAAGATAAGCCGGATTTTGAAATTAGCCTGGAAGAATGGAAAAATAACGGGGAAAAGGTTGTTTATTATTCATGGCAAAATTGTACGGGAGCAATGAATGAACACTGTCGCAATGTAATCCAATATCGTCTGTCTGGCGAAGATACCCGGCAGTTCATTCTTAGTGAGTCCGTCGTTCAGGTTTCAGCTAACGGGGGTGCGGCTCGCATTGCCGCTGGGCGCGATATTAATATTAATGCTGGCTCAATGGAAAACAAAGCTAGCAATATCCTTGCAGGACGGGATATAGCACTCTCCGGTTCAACTTTAAATAACCTTTCCGCAGAAGGTGGGCGTAAAGTTGAATATGTTGAGGCAAATTATCGTTGTGAATGGTTCTACCAGGATTGTGGTAGTGATTATTGGCAACCATTGGAGAAGCTTAGTAATAATAAATGGTATTGGTGGGATGAAGATGAATTAAAATACCGCAGTTATGTTCCTTATCGGTTAGGTGAACATAAGACGGAATTTACTACTGATGGAGCTGCATACCGCGCCGTCATCCAGGCAGGCGGTAACGTCACAGCAAACTTCACCAGTAACATCAGCAACACCAATACCACTGCGAACGCGGGCGGCGTTAGCAACGTCATCTCCACGCCGTCGCTGAACACCCTCAGCAACCAGACCATCGGCAGCGGCGTTCAAAAGCAGGGGCTGAACGCTACCGGCACCGTGGCGGTGAACTCGCCGCAGTGGAACGATCAGCTTCAGGGGGCGCTGCAGCAGCTTAACGGCGGCGGTGCGCTGGAAAACGGCGGCGCGTCCGGCACGCCTCTTAGCAACATTGCTACCACGCAGAAAGGCAACGCGAACCTCGGCCAGTTGGGCGCGCTGGCGAACGCCGGGGTCACCACCGCCGATCTCCGAACCGCTCAGGGCGGAGCCGTCGGGTATTATCAGGGCCAGCGCGTCGATACCAGCGCTTACCCGCTGCCGTCGGGCAACAACGGCTATTTCGTCTTCTCCGATAACCCGAAAAGTCCGTACCTGATCGGCATCAACCCGAAACTGAACGGTCTCGGACAGCTTGATCCCGCCCTGTTTGCCGACCTGAACGCGATGCTCGGGGTCAAACCGTCGTCCACGGCGCCGCAGGAGACGCGGCTGGCGTTTACCGACGAGAAGCAGTTCCTCGGCTCGTCCTACATGCTCGGCCGCCTCAACCTGAACCCGGATTACGACTACCGTTTCCTCGGTGATGCGGCGTTCGATACCCGCTATGTCTCCAACGTGGTGCTCAACCAGACCGGTAACCGCTACCTGAACGGCATCGGCTCCGATCTGGATCAGATGCGCTATCTGATGGACAACGCCGCGGCGGCGCAGCAGTCGCTGGGCCTGCAGTTTGGCGTCTCGCTGACCGCCGATCAGATTGCCGCACTCGATCACAGCCTGCTGTGGTGGGAGAAAGCCACCGTCAACGGCGAAACCGTGATGGTGCCGAAACTCTACCTGTCGCCGAAGGACGTCACCGTCAATAACGGCAGCGTGATCGCGGGTAACAACGTTACCCTGAAGGGCGGCGACATCACCAACAGCGGCAGCTCGCTGCTGGCGAAAAACAGCCTGACGCTCGACAGCCAGAACAGCATCAGCAACCTCAACAATGGCCTGATGAAAGCGGGCGGCGACCTGAACCTGAGCGCCATCGGCGATATCAATAACATCAGCTCCACCATCAGCGGCAAAACGGTCGCGCTGGAGAGCCTGGACGGCAGCATCAACAACCTGACCCAGGTTGAGCAGATTGATATCAACGCCGGAGGGAAGTACGGCAAGATCGGCCTGAAAGACACCCTGCTGGGCAACACGGCGTCCATTTCCGCGCAGGACGGCCTGTCGCTTGAGGCGGGGAAAAATATCACCGTCACCGGGGCGAACCTGGCCTCCGGCGGTGATATGCTGCTGAACGCGTGGGGCGATATTGCCGTCAACGCGAATCAGATCAACGACGCATTCAGCTCCAGCCGGGAGAAAACCAGCCGTTCGTCTGTCACGTATCAGGGCAGTAACGTCACCGCGGGCGGCAACCTACTGGTGAACGCTGGACATAATCTTGACGTGACCGCCAGCGACCTGAAGGCGGGCGGCAGCGCGGGGCTGAGCGCGGGCAACGATCTCAATCTGAACGCGGCACAGACCAGCGAAAGCAGCCGTAAAGGGAAAAGCGAGTCCCACAGCACCGGGCTAGACCGCACCACGATTTCCGCAGGTGATAACCTGGTGCTGAAGGCCGGGCAGGATATCAACGCCCAGGCCGCCGCGCTGGCGGCGGAGAAAAGCGTCGGGCTGCAGGCGGGCCGCGACGTGAATCTGGCGGCGGAAGAGACCACGCAGGGCGATAGCTATAAGTCAGGCAAGAAAACCGTCATCAACGAATCGGTACGCCAGCAGGGAACCGAGATCGCCAGCGGGGCGAATACCCAAATCCTTGCCGGACGAGATGTCACCACCGAAGCCGCGCAGGTGACGGCGAAGGGCGATATCGGCGTGGCGGCGGGCCGCGACGTCAGTCTCAATACCGCAACCGAAAGCGATTATCACTACAAAGAGCAGACCAAAACCAAAAAAGGGTTCCTGAGCAAGAAAACCACCCACACTATCGAGGAGAACAGCGCGACGCGTGAATCCGGCTCATTGCTGAGCGGCGACAACGTGCAGGTGGTGGCGGGCAATAACCTGCAGGTGTTCGGTTCCGCCGTGGCGGGCGATGGCGACGTGAAGCTTAAGGCGGGCAACAACGTCGATATCGTGGCAGCCACGAACAGCGACACCTCCTGGCGCTTTAAGGAAGAGAAAAAATCCGGCCTGATGGGCTCGGGCGGGATTGGTTTCACCATCGGCAGCAGTAAAAGCACCCAGGATCTTCGTGAGAAGGGCACCACTCAGAGTCAGAGCTTCAGTACGGTGGGTTCGACGGGGGGGAGCGTTGATATTGCCGCCGGTAATCAGCTGCATGTCGGCGGCGCGGACCTGGTGGCTGGCAAAAATATGGCGCTCAGCGGCGACAGCGTGACGATCGAGCCGGGTCATGACAGGCTCACCAGCGATCAAACCTTCAGGCAGAAAAGCAGTGGCCTGACGATTGCCCTCTCCGGCGCGGTGGGTGACGCGGTGAACACTGCGGCCAGTACGGCAATGGCGGTGAAAGACCAGAGTGATGGCCGTCTCGCCGCACTGCAGGCGACCAAAGCGGCGCTGTCGGGTGTTCAGGCCGTGCAGGCCAACCGTCTCGCTGAAGCGACTAACGGCAGCGACCCCACTAGCAATGGTGCGTTTGGCGTGATGGCCTCCATTGGCGGACAGTCCTCTAAATCCACCTCGCACTCGGAGCAGGATAAAACGACAGGCAGCACGCTGAATGCCGGGGGTAACCTCGCCATCACGGCGACAGGTCAGGGAAAAACGGCCAACAGCGGTGATATTACCGTGGCGGGCAGTCAGCTGAAGGCTGGCAAGGATCTGACGCTCAATGCGGCTCAGGATATCAACCTGACGAGTGCAGCCGACACCAATAAACTGACGGGCAGTAACTCCAGCAAGGGTGGCTCAATCGGGATCGGTATTACCGCCGGTCCGAATGGCGCGGGTATCACCGTCTCTGCCAGCGTAAACGCCGCCAGAGGCAGCGAAAAAGGCAATGGAACCTCCTGGAACGAAACGACGCTGGATGCCGGACAGAACGTCAGCCTGACCAGCGGCCGCGATACGGTGCTTAAAGGCGCGCAGGTCAACGGCGATAAGGTCACGGCGGATGTCGGGCGCGACCTGACCCTCAGCAGCCTGCAGGATAGCGACAAATACAACAGCAAACAGCAGAGCATGAATGCGGGTGCAAGCTACACCTGGGGAGCGGGCGGCGGTAGCGGCAGCTTTAGCATCAGCCGCGATAAGATGAAGAGCAACTACGACTCGGTGCAGGAGCAGACCGGGATCTTCGCAGGCAAAGGCGGCTTTGATATTAACGTTGGCAACCATACGCAGCTGGACGGTGCGGTGATTGCCAGCCGTGCTGATGCAGACAAAAACCGCCTTGAGACCGGCACGCTGGGCTTTACGGACATCAACAATAAGGCGGAGTATAAGGTTGAGCATCAGGGTGTGGGCTTCAGTACTGGCGGCGGGGTTGCGGGTAATCTGGTTAGCAACATGGCCAGCACAATGCTGGCAGGAATGGGCGGCAGCGGCCATGCTGAAGGGACGACGCAGTCAGCGGTAGCCGATGGTGCTATCATTGTTCGCGACCAGGCTAACCAGAAGCAGGACGTCAGCACGCTCAGCCGTGACACTGACCATGCCAACGGCAGCATCGGCCCGATCTTTAACAAAGAGAAAGAGCAGAAACGCCTGCAAACCGCGCAGATGATTGGCGATATCGGCAATCAGGTTGCGGATATTGCGCGCACCAACGGCAAAATTGCGGCCACGGAAGCGGCCAACGAGAAGATGAAAACCGCTGGCGGCGATGCGCGTAACGCCGCCATCAGCCAGCTGAAAAAAGACGGTAAAGAGATTACCGATCAGGCGGTTCATGACCAGATGTACCAGACCTTCTATAACGAAGCGTTTAACCAGTCTGGTATGGGGACGGGGCAGAGCACCCAGCGGGCCATCACAGCAGCAACGGCAGCGGTTCAGGCGCTGGCAGGCGGAGACATTAAAGCTGCGATTGCGGGCGCTTCCGCGCCGTATATCGCCAATGCCATCGCAAATGCCATTCCGGATACGGATCTTAAGGGACGTGTGCTGGCCCATGCGGTTGTCAACGCCGCGCTTGCAGCGGCTTCCGGCAGAGATGCGGCGTCCGCTGCAGCGGGTGCGGCGGTGGGTGAGCTTGTCGGTAAAATTGCGGTAGACAAGCTGGCCGGTAAGATTGCGGTTGACGGCTTTGGCAAACCGGTCAGCGAACTGAGCGAGGAAGATAAACAGACGGTATCTGCGCTGGCGACACTGGCTTCTGGCCTGGCTGGCGGGCTGGTGGGAGACAGCAGCGCGAATGCGTTAACGGCGGCTCAGGCGGGCAAGACGACGGTTGAGAATAACACGCTGAGTCCTGGCCATGATGAAGAGAAAATTGAGAAAGAACACGGCAATTTCCCATTAAAAGTTTATCCAATTAATCCTCTGAAAATGGGGGTGGTAGATGATGATGGTATTGTCCAGGGGGCCGGAGGTAAGGTAATAATTATTAATAAATCGAAGTACCCCGAATCTGCTAAGCATATTGAAGATGCTCAGGCTGCAGGGCAGCCAGCTGTTTTAACTATTGATCGTGGCGGTGCAGCTCAGAGACGGCGGGAGTCATTAAAGGATACACCCCCAGTGAAAGGTATGGATAGAGATGAATATCCGCCGGCAATGTTTAAAGAAGGTGGCACCGGCGCTTCGGTTAGGCCCATCACATCTTCTGATAATCGTGGTGCTGGTGCTTGTATTGGTGCACAATGCCGAAATTTACCAGATGGTACATCTGTAACTATAAAGACAGATGGGGATATTAAGAAATGAGTACTTTTATGAAAAAATTACTATCTATTAGTGGTGATGAATTATCATCAAATCAATCGGTTAAGGATTGCTCTGTATTGTTCAACTCGCCAATCGCAGCTCAATTAGATGAGTTGTTGAGGGAAAAAAATGGGTTTTATGGTTTTGAGTCAGCATTACACGTTTTCCCTTATGAAACGACAGATAAAGAGATAGGGTTGCTGGACTGGAATGAAAAGGAGTTATGGATTTCCGCTTATGAAGATATGGCTTTAGATGCATTGTATTTTGCAGAGGATATCTTTGGTGGACAATTTTGTTTAAAAGATGATGGTGTTTATTATTTCGATCCAGAAACGGCAAATGTAGATAAATTAGCTAATACCATAAATGAGTGGAGTAAGTTAATTCTATCAGATTATAGGGTTATAACTGGTTATCCTTTGGCACATTCATGGCAATTGATTAATGGTCCCATTCCTCCAGGATGTCGTTTAGTACCAAAAATCCCATTTATAGCAGGCGGATTATATGAACTTAGCAATCTATACATGTGTACCTCACATGAATCATTGAAAATAAGAGCAAATATTGCATTGCAGGTTCGAGATATTCCTGATGGTAGCAATATCCAGATAATTATTAGCGATGAATAAATATCTGTTATGCAAAGGAATTTTGTAACCCAGTGAGTGAAAAGATAAAGTTGTGTAGGCAGCAGAAGCCACTCAATCAAATTTTTCCGGAAATTTCGCTAAGCTTGTTAGATGGATATCAAGTCCAACTGTACGAAATTATTTGCTAAGTGCAATTTTTAATGAGCTATAATTAATAATATTAATATAAAAGATGCTTTTGCAAAAACCGTTAGGTTGTTGTAAAGTGTGGTCTACTTATTTTATTGATGTTTGATTTTTCCTCTCGAATTTTGATTGTAATTAAATTAATTATCAGTCATGTGGTTTTTATGGTTGGAGATTAAACGGATGCCAGTACAAATGTTATTGCATCAATCGTGGCAATCGTGGCAATCGTGGCAATCGTGGCAATCGTGGCAATCGTGGCAATCGTGGCAATCGTGGCAATCGTCAGGTAGTCGAGATAGACAATCTTCAATGTAAGCGCTGAGAAGAGGTCTATACGTATCTCGACGTACGGCCAATGATGAGTACTAAATATTACGAAAGGAATGATGGACGATTATTCAAAATGATGATTAATCCGCGATTAAAACTTTTCTTGTTACTGGTCTTACTCTGGATGTCTGGCCTCTTTATCACTATGGCTGGTGGCCGTCTGCTGATTGCAGCGGCCTCGTATCTCTTCATAAATGATTTTGATTTCAAGTGGAGCGACTTGATTACTGCGCTCAAAATCTCTGTAGGCGCAGGGTTCATCATTGGAGGGGGGCAGTCCCTGCAGGTGAAAGAGAAAAAATGAAAATTTCATTTTACTGGACTTCAAAGGAAGAGAATGCGGCTTACCCCAGCCTCTCCACCCTCGTCTCCCCCTCCACCATCGACAGCTGATACAGCGAAAACGATCGCTGCTTCTCAATCAACTTTGCCAGCTCCGGCGAGTGGCTGGTGAGCCAGATCTGCGAGTAGCGGCTGGCTTCGGCGATTAAGCTCGCCAGGGCTGGCAGCATCTGCGGGTGCAGGCTGTTTTCCGGTTCGTTCAACGCGATAAACGCCGGTGGGCGCGGGCTTAACAGCGCTACCGCCAGGCACAGGAAACGCAGGGTGCCGTCGGAGAACTCCGCCGGTTCCAGTGGTCTGCTCAGCCCCTCGCGCTGCATCATCATGCGAAAACGTCCGCCGGTGTTGTCGCTGTAAAACACGCAGCCGGGGAAGGCCTGGTCAAGGATGCGCATCAGCAGCAGCTCGTCGCCAATCTCGACAATGGTCTGAAACGCTGCCGCCAGGTTAGCGCCGTCGCTGGCCAGCACCGGGGAGCGAAAACCGACCTGCGGGGCGCGCATCGCCGAGCCGATTGATACAGAAAACTCATGATAAAAGCGCCAGTTACGCAGGGACTCGCGCATCTGCGACACTTCCGGGTAAAGGTGTGGTTCGCCGAGCTGTCCGAATACCGATTCGTTCTCGTACAGCGTGCCGCTGTGGGTCACTTTCTCGTGATGCACGTTGTTCAGAAACACTGCCTGGTTCTTACGCTTCATCAGCTGTGACGAAGGACGACGGTGCTGGCCGCTCAGCCAGATGGACTCTTCTTTGATCACCGGGTCGAGCTGAAACTGCGACGGATACGGCAGCTTTTCGACAAAGCCCACCTGCAATTCGTATTCGTAGGTTTCGGTTTCTACCGCCAGGTTCATGCGCCGCAACTGGTCGCTGCGGGTTTTCCCTGCCCAGAACACCTTCAGAATGCCGCCCTCGTGCGCCAGCGCCTGGGAAAACTGCCCCTGCGCGGCGCTGTGCATCAGGTGTATCGCCTTGTAAATATTGGATTTACCGGTGCCGTTCGGCCCGAAGACGATGTTGAGCTGCTCCAGCTCCAGCGACATGTCGCGGATGGATCGGTAGTTTTGAATGTGCAGGGTGTTGATCACAGGCAGGCCCCTTTCGCAGAATAAGCCTGTATATAATCACAGCCTTTGAGATGAAATGCAAAAAAGAGACGACAGTGAGGATGTCGTCTAAACGGGGTACTGCTTTGGGCCTCTAAGGGTCAATGGGGCCTTCGCATTTTTATGATCACTTGACTGCCAGACGCAGACCCAAATCATCAGGATAGGGATCAAAGTAGTTTTGCGTCATCAGATACCGGTCGGGGTATTCGGCCAGGTAATGCTTCAGCAGCGTTATCGGGGCGAGAATAGGCAACTGTCCGTTGCGATAGTGCAGGATTACGTCGCGCAGCTCGCCGCGCTGGCGGGTGTTCAGCTGGTTACGAAAATACCCCTGAATATGCATCAGCACGTTGGTGTGATTCTTACGCGAAGCGGGTTTTTTCAGGATGGTCATCAGCTTTTCCCGGTACGCCACGAAGAAGGCGTCCAGGTCTTCCCACTCGTGCAGCGAGGCAACGAACGGGCCGATTTCACGGTAACCCGCCTGATGGTGCGCCAGCAGCTGGAGTTTGTAACGGCTGTGGAAGTCCAGCAGCGCGCGGCGCGTGAGGCCATTTCTACGCAGCGTGTTCAGTTCGTGCAGGGCAAAAACACGTTCGACAAAGTTTTCCCGCAGAACCGGGTCGTGCAGCCGTCCATCCTCTTCCACGGGCAGCCACGGCCAGGTTTCAAGGAGCGCGGCGGTGAACAGCCCGACACCCTCCTTGCGGCCCCGGTTGCCGTTTTCGTCATACAGCCGCACGCGTTCCATGCCGCAGCTTGGGGATTTTGCACAGACAATGAACCCCGCCAGATCGCCGATTTTCGACAGATAATCTGTCGTAAAGTCAGCCATTTTCTGCGTGAGATTGTCATGAGGTGGCTTGCTGAAGCGCAGCTGCGTTTCACAGCTTTCTGTCAGCGTTAAACGAATGGCAGGGCGTGGCGTAGGCAGCCCAATCGCCATTTCAGGGCAGACCGGCTTGAAGCTTACCCACTGGGCCAGTTCGTCCATGACAAAACCCATACGTTTATGCCCGCCGTCAAAGCGAACGGCGGAACCGGTCAAACATCCGCTAATACCCAGCACAGGTTTTTTTGTCATGGTGTGGTCCTCCCATTCTCCCTTTAAAACTTACACAACATGCGTAATTTGTCCAAGTATTAGCGTAAGTATTTTTTATATTCCTTTAAAATCAATGAATATTAACTTCCCTTGTAGGTCGAGTAACCGTACTGGCTCAGCAGGAGTGGGATGTGCAGTTTTTCGTTGGTGCGGGTCACGGTAAACAGCACCGGGATCTCCGGGAAGAAGGAGTCCAGCTTTTTGCCGTGGAAGTAATCTGCGGTTTTGAAGGTCACTTTATACACGCCAGGCTGCATATCCTGATCCTGCGGATAAAGCGATTTGATACGTCCGTCGTGGTCGGTTTTACCGCTGGCAACCTGCGTCCATTTGTCCTGCTGCTGTTTTTCCAGCGTGACGGTAACGTCGGATGGCGGCATCCCGGTTTGCTGGTCAAGAACGTGTACACTCAGCGTGCCGACAGGGGCACTAAATACAGCCGGAGCAAAGGCCAGGGTGGTCAGCATCAGCAAAGGGGCGGTTTTTTTCATGGTGTTTTCCTGTTGGGTTATTCGTCACAGGAAAACGTTAGCATCTGCGGTGCGAAAAAATATTCAACTTTTCGTGAAGATTCCCACAGGAGAAAATCGTCAGAGGATAATCACTTCAAGCGATACCTGCTGCTGCCACTGCTCCACCTGCTTTTTCCGTGCAGCGGTGAGTTTACCGCTGGTGACCAGAAGCCATTTACGATCCGGGAATATTTCCGGTGCCAGCGCGGCAGGAGGCGAGGGCAGAATGTCGATCCGGTGACCTTGCCCGGTGCGCGTTAAGGCTTCGAGCCAGATCTCGCACGGGTCATTCAGATGCCAGCCACTGAGCAGAATATTATCGCCAGGCGCTTTTTTATCTCCCTCGAGACAAAACGAGGTGTAGGCGATGATGATGCCATCGAGGATTTCACGCAGGGTCATGGCAGCAGCGACGTTAGCGGAGACCTGACTACGCAAGGGGCGCAGTACGTTCGCGACCAGCTCTGGCCGAGGGTATTCGCGTCCGGCATCGTAAATCATCTGGCGCAGGGACTCGACTTTACCGTCCTGCAGGCGTTGCAGCATGTTCTGTTGCAGGGTTTGCCAGTTATTGGTCCGACCCGGTGTCGGGCGTTCCAGCAGGGGTTTGACCTGGCCAATCGGGACCCCTTTTTTTACCCAGTCGAGGATTTTTAGCGCCTGCTGGACGTCTTCATCGCTGTACTGGCGGTGACCGCCATCCGTGCGCTGCGGCTTGAGTAAACCATAGCGACGCTGCCACGCCCGCAGCGTGGTGGCGGTGATGCCGCTGAGTCTGGCGAATTCGCCGATGGAGTAAGCCATGCCCGTGTCCAGAGTGGAGGAATATTCTCAATATACTACGAATTTTCCCGGACGGGATGAAGCGTCGAAACGGTGCACTACAATTAACGTCCAATCATGCAAATGAAAGGAGTTCTCATGAAGGTATGGCCTGTTGTGACCGGTGTCGCCATCGCTCTGACACTGGTCGCCTGTAAATCTCCTACGCCGCCGAAAGGCGTACAGCCCATTTCAGGCTTTGATGCCAGCCGCTATCTCGGCAAATGGTACGAAATCGCTCGCCTGGAAAACCGCTTTGAACGCGGGCTGGAGCAGGTGACTGCCACCTACGGCAAACGCAGTGACGACGGCATTAGCGTGCTAAACCGGGGTTATGACCCGGTGAAGAAGACGTGGAATGAGAGCGAAGGCAAAGCGTATTTTACCGGTGAACCGACCACGGCGGCGCTGAAGGTGTCGTTCTTCGGCCCGTTCTACGGCGGCTATAACGTGATCAAGCTGGACGATAAGTACCAGTACGCGCTGGTGAGCGGCCCGAACCGCGATTACCTGTGGATTTTGTCGCGTACCCCGACAATCCCGGATGCCGTGAAACAGGATTACCTGAATACCGCGCGCGGTTTGGGTTTTCGTGTTGATCAACTGGTGTGGGTGAAGCAGTGAAGATCGTGCTTTCTTCGTAGGGTATTACTGGTCTGCCTGGATAGACTTTCGTTATTAGCGTAACGGGAGACAACGAGATGAACTGGCAGCCTTTTCGCGGCGACGCGCCGGAAAATATGACGATTTTCAGTGCGTCATTTCCCGATGTCAGCGACCAGTGGCCGATGAAAGACGATGCTGCCCGTGAGATCGCTGCGCTTGACCGGGCGCTGAAAGCCGAGCCAGCGCTCCGGCCCCCGCTGATTGAATACGAAGAAGGCGGGCAGGCCGTGCTTGTCCCTCAGAACCGTTATTCCGAACAGGCTTTTCGTAACCGGCCGGCGCTTACCGCGTGGCGAACGCGACTGGTGCCCTCCGCGCTGGCGTTGTTTGTGGTGCAAAACCCGCTGGAAGACCGTCTGCCTGACGGTACAAAAATGGACAGCGACAGCCGCCAGTGGTTTATCCACGCTAACGATGCGGTTGGCGTGCGCTCCCGTGCCAAAGTACTGGCCGCGCTGGTGGAAAAGTACATTCATAACGAAAGTGAGAACAACTGGGTCAGCCTGGCGAGTGGGGCCGCTATTCCGGTGCTTGAGGCGCTGCGCGAGGCAAAGCTCGACGGTCAGCAGGTTTTTCTCACGCTGGTGGACAAAGACCCCGTGGCGCTCAGCTGGGCCGAAACCATGGCGGCGCAGGAAGGCATTGTGGTGGGCGAACAGCTGACCCTGCTCAGACGCAACTTGTTGCACACGCTGGTGCGTAACGAGGACTTACTGCTGGAGCTGGGCGAGCAGCAGGCCGAGCTTGTCGATGCACTGGGGATTTTCGAATACTTCAACGATACCGATGCGGTGATTTTCCTCCAACGCGCGCTGCGGATGGTCAAGCCCGGCGGCGCGGTGATTGTCTCGAACATGTTGACCAGCAGCCCGCAAATTGACTTTGTGCTGCGGGGTATCGGCTGGGAGGATATTCACCCGAGGTCGTTACAGCAGCTGCAGGATATCCACCTCGCGGCGGGCGTGCCGGTGGAAAACGTCACCGTGGTTGTGCCGAAGGACGGGGTGTATGCGGTGATGGAAATTAAGGTTTAGCACGGTCGGTTCCCTCTCCCTGTGGGAGAGGCCAGGGTGAGGGGGAAAGGAATGTACGGAGTGACTTGAATTAACTTACTTATCCGCACATGATCCCACGATGAAAATAGAAACCGCACACCCCTCACACTTCGAACGTCTGGTCGCGATCTGGGAATCCTCCGTTCGCGCCACCCACCACTTTTTACAGGAAAGCGATATTGCGGCGCTGCGCCCGCTATTGCTCAACGCTTATTTACCTAACCTCAAGGTCGTGATTGCTGAAGATAACGCAGGCGCTATTCACGGCTTTTTAGGCGTTGATGAAAATCGCATTGAAATGTTGTTTGTTGATGATGAGAGCCGGGGGAAGGGCGTCGGGAAATTGCTTCTGCAATACGCCATCGCAGAGTTTGGCGTGAATGAAGTGGATGTGAACGAGCAAAACCCGCAGGGGGTGGAATTTTATCGCCATATGGGGTTTGAGCAGGTTGGCCGCTCAGAGCTGGACGGGCAGGGGAATCCGTTTCCGTTGTTGCATTTGCGGTTGGGTGGGCAGGCTTAACGCCCTCTCCCTGTGGAAGAGGGCGTCTGCAAGCTAGTTACTGGTAATTTGCCCGATGATTACGCCACGCACTTTGTCGCCATCGAAGTAATAAGAGACCGTATTGCTCTGGATGAATCCATTCTGTACTGGCGTCTCATGATAAAAAAGCATCGCTTTCTTTTTTGCGATCTCTTTCTTGCCGAACAATGCGACTAAATTCCCATGCGTCGTATTTAATAATGGAACATTAGCGACTGAGACGCTGACAGGTTCAGTTGTTTTAGCACACTCTTCATGGATGCCATCCCTGGATATGACTAGCGCAGTTAACAATCCTGCACCCATTTCGTTATCCGAGATGAACCAGTAATTCGTGCCATCGTCGTCATGAAGGCAGACCCAGCGTGAGGAACTGTCTTTATTAACTGGTGTGCTGGAGATATCTGACAGGTGAGTAACCTCCATTTGCACGGTTTTCTTGCCTATGGTGATGGTTGGGGAAAGGGGCGCTGTTGTAGAAATTTCCGTCAGCGAGCCGTCTTCATCGTAATACTGGGCCGCAAAGCCGGTCATTCCCGTTGCTGAGACGTGCGAACTGACTGCAACGAGTAATGGCAATAAACAAAATAAACGCTTCATTTGACAATCAATACCGTATCGTTGCTTTTCCAGATACTCCTTCTGGCACTCAGAGGAGCAACGATGCAGCTCGCTGAAGTGTCATCAGAGTGCAGACTGCTTTTACCACTTGCTGTGATTTTCCCGTAGATTTTTTCTCCAGGTTGTTCGAACGAGTGCATAAATTCAATCACTTCTATTGAATCCTCACGATCTTTTATAGACTGAGGGAAACTACCCTTCATTAGTCGTTTAAATTGTGACTTACATTTCAAAACAGGAATTCTAAAAAACGTTATCTGGTCAAATAGAAAGTTATCGTTGAGAGATATGGGGGGTGCCAATTGATGTTAAAAAATTATAAGTTTGATTTATCATTATTCTTCCATTGCAAAAATAATGATAAAAAAACAGCATCAAGTATTGAAATGCTGAATATCACTCAATAATGCATTTGTATCGGGGTTATCGTTTAGCCTGCTTATCCCATTTTAATAAGCCGACGATATCTTTCTCACCTTCGGCTTCTTTCAGCAGGCGCTGCTTTTTTTCAAACTCTATGAATTCTGAGCACGCCTTTTCATCAGCCACTTTCTTGCTGATTTTGCCTGCTCCTTCTAAAACGTCCCGGTCGTTAAATTGCAGGAACTGATCGAGCTTGGTTTGCCAGTCTCGTAAAAATACTTGCTTGCGGCGTTTGGCCTGATCTTCAGCAAAATCGAGCCACATATTAACGACGCGATTAAGCCCGCTCACCTCATCCTGAGACAGATAATTTTTTGCAGTAGTGACATCGCTTTTACGGACTTCTTCGCCTTTATAGCTGGTCAGTCCCATATGTGGTTGAGTGGCGTCCGCACGTTGGTGAATCAACTCAGCAGCGGTGTGCCCAGTGCAGGCAAAATGCAGTTTATTCTGGATAGTCTGGAAGAATTGCGTGGTTTCTTTGAGCGATGGCTGATAGTCAGCGGCTAATGCAAATATCTCCCTCACGCGAAGATAGACCCGGCGTTCGCTGGCCCGTATATCGCGAATGCGTTCCAGCATTTCATCGAAATAGTCAGGTACGGGAGAAGATCCCACAGGCGGATTTTTCAGACGCTCGTCGTCCATAACGAAGCCTTTAACCAAGTATTCCTGTAGCGTTTGGGTGGCCCACTGGCGGAACTGTGTACCTCGTGTGGAGCGGACGCGATAGCCGATAGCGAGAATGACGGGCAGGCTAAAATATTGAACGTTATATACTTTACCATCGCTGGCAGTTGTTCGGTAAAACCGAACAACTGAATTTTCGACCAGCTCACCCTCATCAAAAATGTTCTTGATATGCCCACTGATCGTTGCTTTGGCTTTGCCGTATAACTCACAGATCGTGGCCTGTGAGAGCCACAACGTATCGCTTTCGAAGCGGCATTCAATGCGAACTTTTCCATCCTTGCTGGCAAACATGACGAACTCACCGGCTGGTGAATTTATTAATTCTTCATATGTCATGCTGCCTCCGCGTCATAAGGTTGATGCCCGTAAGCTCGTAGTATGCCAGAAACAGCCGCTAAGCCAGGTGGTTTGTATTTGATTTTGCGAGGCGCTTTCCAGGACGCGGAGTTTGGAGCGCTGCAAGCGCGTCCTCTATCTCAATGAGCTTTGCCTTCGTCCGTTTATAATCATCCTGCAACCTCTGCTCCTGCTCGTTATACGCCACCAAAACGATGCATCCTTTCATCACCTTTACCGTGACCTGCTGCCCGGTATCAAAACCTGCTGCGCGTAGCCACTTGCCGGAAAGGATGATTTTCGGCGTGGATTTGTCGAAAACATTCGGGCGGTATCCCACAATTAATGAACGCTCGATTCCGGATTGGTCGGTGTCTGGGGTAGAATGCGAATCAGCCATAATCAACTCCTTGATAGTTGGTGAGGTTAGACGCTCCGGTTGTGCTCCCGCACATCGGGGCGTTGCAAATACAGGAATTTTAGGTGGCCTCCTATGTGTATCGGAGTAGATGGATAGGTGGCCTCATGTCAATCATATCGCGCGAAAAAAAACCAAAAGGTGGCGGGCAGTCACCGCAGTTTAAAATGCGTATTGATCCGGCATTGAAGGAGCAGTTGGATGCAGTGGCTGCTGAGGAAGGGGTGAGTCTCGCCAGCTGGTTGAAAGAGTTAGCGAGAGAGGTTTTAATTAAAAGAGGTATCTATCCAAAAGGGTGATTATTTATCTGGGGTATCGGGGAAAATACTTTTTAGGCTTTTTATTTTTTCTGAGAATGCTTTATCTCTGTCTTGTAGCATATTATTGATTCTTTCCATCTCATTCATTCGCTGTTCACGATCGCTTTCTAAAACTGAGCTTTTAAGTTCGTCTCTAACATCATTTAGAGCGTTTTGAATAGGTAATGTGCTTTCTTTATATTCTCTCGAGAAATTATTTATTTGGGTATCAAGAATTGAGGCTGTGTTATTTATTATAGTTGTTGCTTCCAGCTCTTTTGATGCCCAAAGATAACCAGAAATACTAGCTATAAGATTCACAATAAAAAACATTGAAGTAATAACAACGATATGTGCTGTTGGACGATTAGATTGATTAAGGCTAATAATTGCACGGTATGAATAATAGACAATAGCGGCAATTAAACCGAGATATCCAGCTTTTAACAATTCTGGAAGCATATTTAGAATAGCCTTTCAATGAAGGTGAAGTTAACATTTTTGGCGGAGATCACAGGAGTCGCATATGATGATTAACTTATTGATTTTTTATTAATTTTTTTCAGGGATAAATAACTAACCCCCATAAGCACCCCCAGATGATTTTGCTTGTGTGGATCAGGGGTATGACTAGGCTGTGTCCCTTAATTGCATAATCTTTTGTAAAACAGTCTGATACAGCCCAGTTTAACCATCGCCAGATAATTCCTCGCCGTTTTGTCATAACGTGTGGCTATGCGACGATATTCTTTCAGGCGACCAAAGCAACGTTCAACAACATTGCGATTACGGTAAGCATCACGATCGAGTTGTGAACGACCATCTGAGGCCATTTTTTCATTGGATTTGCGAGGAATGACGGCTTTTATACCCTTGTTTTTCAGTTCGTTCCGTAACGCATGTCCGGAGTAGGCTTTATCTGCCAGTACGGCATGACCACGTCGCTTCATGCTGCCATTCTGGCGCTGAACACCAATACCGTCCAGCAGACGTTGTGCGAACTGGCTTTCATGGGCTTGTCCGGGGCTCAGCACAATATTTAACGGCAGACCGCTTCCGTCTGTCGCCAGATGGATTTTGGTGCCAAAACCGCCGCGAGAGCGACCCAGCCCATTATCTCCGGCGATATCGGGATGTTTTTTTGAGCCCCGGCTGCACATTTGAGTGCACGGATATTACTGCCATCCAATGCTGTCGCTGACCAGTCAATAAGACTGTTTGTATCAAGTAACGTAAGTAACTTGTTGAAAATCATGTTAATCACTCCTGACTTTGACCACCGGTTAAAACGGTTGTAAACGGTCTTCCATGGACCATATCGTTCAGGCAAATCGCGCCATGGTGCGCCTGAACACAGCACCCAGAACATACCATTGATGACCATACGGTGTTCTGCCCATGGGCGTCCGGCCCGTGGTGTTGCTGGTTCAGCAGGTAATAAGGGCTGGATGAGAGCCCATGCATCATCGGGAAGGTCGTAACGAGCCATAGTTCAATGTGTTGTGGAAACAGGCAGTTACTATAGCTCAGGTGATTAAGGGACACAGCCTAGCTGTTTTTTAGCCGTTTTTTCACTGTGGCAAGGCGGCATCCACTTCTCACCTTCCGCTTCTATTAAGTGCCTAGTTGTTCTGTAAACCGAGCGATTGAAGTTTGGCACATTAAGTTTGCCAACAACCAGCTACGCGTTCAAGTTTGGTTGAACAAACCAGTTCATGATGATCAATTAAGACTTCAGCTTCTTTCTGCATGATATGTTGTCCGTAATAGTAAACGCGCCCACCAATAATAGCGGGCGCATTATGCAATGAATGTTTAAGGAGGAAAGTTCGACATTTGAACTGGGAAAACAGTTCGCAATATTCACCCCATTACGTTGTTACGGCTTTGCCGCAACAAACCAGTTGCCTGCCGCGCTCGCAGAATGTCTACAGCCCGGAGATAAGGGGATTGTTCCTGCCAGCTAAATCCCTTCCTGTCGATACGGACCAGTTCGTATTTCTCCACCAGAAAATTCACGGCATCAGCCATTGTGATACCGGCATTGATGTGTTCCTGAATTACGGTTTCATCACTGAACGGGGTGTCGTTTAGCGTCAGGCCATAGTGTTTTTCGAGCAGTCGGGTCAGCAGCATTTGCCAGACTGCCACGGGTGACAGGCAGGGCTTTACCGCCCGCGAAGTTGTTGCAGGTTGAGATTTCATGTTTGCTCTCGTGAAAGTAATTAGCGCGGAGTGGGGTAAACGGTGATGTATACGTAGCCGCAACTGCCAAGAGTATCGGCTTCGCAGGTGAAACCGTTGTGATACAGGGTGACGCAGTGGGCGTGTTGCGGATTCAGTTCGCCCATGGTCAGCATGGATTCCATCTGGCTGATAAAGTGCGGGAATGTGTCATCCAGCTTCCGGCATCCGGCGTCACTGAACTTGCCGGTGATGCTGGCCCGGTCAGCTAAATAATGCAGCCGGTTCCCCTCCTGTACCAGACGGGCTCCCAGGCGTGGCGTGATATCCCGCTGCAGGCCCCATGTGATGTTACACATTGATAACCTCATTTATTGTCAGTTCAGGGTAATACTCATCAGACAAGCATACGGTCCGTTGCGGTCCTGGCGGCGTTCGGCGTATACCGCCAGCACACCGGGAATATCCGGAACGTCCCTGCCGGTGTAATGACAGACGCTGCCGTGCCACTGATATTTGCCGGTGCAGTAGCGAAAGATTCGGGACTCAGGATGCTGGCGGTATATCGTCATTGCCCGGCGTTTACTGATAATTTTCATGTAATACCTCACAGCAGACCGTGTTCAGCGAACGAATATATTTGCCTGCCGCCGACAATCAAGTGGTCAGGGACGCGGATATCCACCAGCTGAAGCACCTGCACCAGTCGCTGCGTGAGGGTTTTATCGGCCTGGCTGGGTGTCGTCTCGCCGGAAGGATGGTTATGCGCGAGTATCACCGCCGCCGCGTTGAAGTGCAGAGCACGTTTGACCACTTCCCGGGGATGCACCTCAGTACGATTAATCGTGCCGGTAAAGAGCGTCTCATGGGCGATAAGCTGGTTCTGGTTATCCAGATACAGCACCCGGAACTCTTCCCGCTCAAGCGCGGCCATGTGCAGTCGCAGCCATTCACGTACGGCGTGGGTGGAGGTGAAGGCCACGCCGGGCTCATGCAGGTGCCGGTACAGAGCCCTGATCGCCCGCTGAATGAGACGCCGGTCCTGTGGTGTCATCTCGCCGGGTATAAAGGAAAGCTGTTTCATCCGTTGTTCCTCCGTTCAGTCGATGATACGCAGAATGGCGTGGGCTTCTGGATGCTGCAGGGCATAGTCCCGCAGGCGGTAATAGTGCGCGGTCATTGCGTCACACTCTGTACGGCAGGCGTGATGGCTGTATTCAATCAGGCAGACAGCGATGCCTGCGGCTTCCGCGCTCATTTGAGCATCATTGCCGTTCACGCTGTTGAGCAGATGCCATTTATCGTCACTGTCAGCATCAGGGGCCATAAACGCGCCGCCATTGCTGAGGGTGTAGAACGACCAGATGCCGCCGCTGTAGCCCTCACAGAAGCGGTCCATCCAGGCAAAAATACGCGGCTCCAGGGTTAGCCACTGCGAGATAGCGCCAAAGTGCTGCGGCCAGAAGCAGATACGCTGTTCGTCAGGTACCTGCGTGACGGTCAGTTCAAATTCGGGTTCGTTAGCAGATGCGAGGTTGTTTTGTGTCGCTGTTGTCATGGGTATGTCTCCATTAATAAAAAACGCCAGCGGCGATGGCTGGCGTATGGGGGGATCAAAGGTATTGGGGAAGGTGAAATGTCGCGGGCAAATGCTTCGGGATCAGCGGATAGAGGTGTCTGAGCGGATGCCTGAGGTGCGGATATAGCGGTTAAGACCTTCACCGGCATCCGGCTCAAAGTTCCATGCCCGCCAGACCATCCGCCCTTCAGTGTCGCGAACCACCAGGCGGAAGTGACTGCCCTGGTCGTCTTCGAGTGTGATATTGCTGTATGCGGTAGTAACCGCTTGCGCTTGTCTCCGGGTGAAGGGGCCGGGTGGCAGCAACACGGATTGGGACATTTTCAGGCTCCTGATAAAAGAAAACCCCGGCAGCCTGCTGGCTTTCGGGGTGGGTTTGCTGGGGAAGGTACGGCTATCAGTCGTTACCGCAGTCTCCGGGAGTGGGCAGAACTTTCTCTGCGTTCTTCAGGTCCACAGTGAAAGTCCCCGCTTTACGGTCATTGACGTAGACGTCGAATTGTCCGGTCTTACGGATGTCCATGATGAAGTCAAACCAGGCGTTATCGCCGTTACGCCAGCCCAGGCTGGAAGGAATAACGTACTGCTGGTGATTCATTACCACGGTGATCGTGGTGCCGTCATTGTGCGAACTGACCATCCTGTCATCCGTCTGGGTCAGAAAAACAGAATGCTGGTAGAAACCGTTCTGGTCCGGATTTCCCGTGCAATTGATGGTAAACATTTTCCCACTGGCATCCGTCACGCTGTATTCCGTATTGCCCTGGCCATAGCCCTGCTGCCAGAGTCCAGGAACCGCAGAGGCTGTAAAACTGGTAAACAGTGAACATGCCAGTACAAACCGGCTTAGTGAACCTATTGTCATTTCTGTCTCCTTTATCGTTGTTTTTATTCGTGGTTCTCAGGGTTTGAGGGTATCAGCAGTCGACCCATCAGTTTTCCGTCATGGGAGTACTCAAAGTATCTTTCTTTGGTATACGGGTCCGTCACATCCTGGTATTCCAGTTTGATGTTATCGGCAATACACAGCGCATTCATCAGTGGCTGGACGGTTTTTTCCTGCATATCCACGAGGTAGTAGTAACTGCCACCCTCGCAGCCATCGGGCGACTCACGGGTACGTAAGACCTGCAAGGTGAGACCGGATAAGTAGTCAACCTGTGACCATTCTTCGCTGACATCATCCTGGTGGCTGACCACATCGCTGAAATGCGGCGGGGTGAGATCCTTAAATTTACTGATGGCCGTCAGGTCATCACTTCTGTCATCGCATGCGCTGAGAAACAGAGTGGTGGCAACCAGCGCCAGCAGAGGTAGTGCTTTACGTTTCATTATTTTTTCCCTGAAATCAGCCGAACCACTTTGGCAAAGACATAAATGCCCACGAAAATACCCACCGGCACGCCGACGAACGGTGTCAGCGCGACACTGGCGGCACCTGCTGCACCTCCGCCCGTCAATAGTGCAGCAACCGTGGCAAGTGTCAGGGCCGTGAGGCTGTCGGACACCCCGGTTTTGTTCAGAATGATGACGATGACAACAATGGCGATAATGGCAATAACGGGCATAGGGCTCCTCCCTGTTGCCGGGTTGATAACAACGCTTGCGCTATTCTGGTGGGCTGTCGGCCGGAACAAACGTAAGCAGTGACTGCTGGATAAAGCGAAAATGGGGTAAGGTCTGAATAAAGACCGGGTCTTCAACAAGACGACACAGACTGTCGTTACGCCGGAAAGTCTCCTGCAGGGGCTGAACCAGATGGATTTCATCCAGGGTGAATACTGCGATATGTCCGTCGTGCTCTGCCACCAGATACCAGGCCTGCTGGTGGATGAGTAACCGGCAGGGAGCCAGCCTCTCACAGCGTCTCCCCTCCGCAATCAGCGTCACCCGCTTGCGCTCGGTAATAGCCTGAATCAGTCGCCAGAAACACAATGCGCCTGACGGCGAAGAAACCGGACTGGCTGGTGCTATTACGCAGGGGGACTCATCGCACATCAGCAGTGCGTTCACCAGACGACGGTCAAAGCCAGGGAAAAGACCGGCCATCCCGCTGCGGTGGGCAAAGATAAGCACGTCGGGCACCATCTGCGTCTCACTGCCCGCAGTGCGTAAGCGGCAATATCCGGACTGATACTCCAGGTCCAGATACATCAGCCGCTCACGAAAATCACGCCGCAGCGTGCGCACCGACACACCAAACTCAGCGGCAAGCTTACGCACACTCAGCGTTTCCCCTGCCACCAGACGGCTGATTATCAGTGACAGCCTGACAGCCAGCCGGTCATGGCGGCGTTCTGCCTGTGTCATGAGACGTTCTCCGTGGAATTTAACTGACTGAAAATGATGTGATTACTTTAAAGAGGGGGTCGGACAGGGTATGGACACCACAGAAACTATTTTTCATTTCTGCAAAAGCCAGAGGCAGCGGGGGTTACAGGCCTTCCCTCGGTGAGTGAGGACCGTCAGCACGGTGCGATGCGGACAGGTGGTGTCCGATATTAACAAAGCAGCAACATTAAACGGTCACTGCAGTTGCGTGAGCAGGGCTTCCGCCATCACCCACAGTGCCCGGTTAAGTTTCACGTCCCCGTCGATACCGCGAACGGCACGGGTATGTGACCGTCCTCCTTTGGCATTACGGCCACTGAGCCCGCCCTTAATCAGGTTCTCCTGAATACGCTGGTACGTGGTCCACAGGTCATTGCTCTCATCCTGCCAGCGGCGAGGGGAGAGGATCTGCGATTCAGTCACCGGCTGGTGGTCTTCACCAAAGCGGTATGTGAGGGCGGCTTTTGCCAGTGCCTGCTGTGCCGGGGGTGGCAACAGCAACGACTGCATGGCATCCTGTTTCTCCTCCACCCGGTCAAAAATCCCCAGCACCTCATACGCGCCTTCAATCACCTGACTCACCACGTCCCCCTTGTGTGGCACCCGCACCTCGCCAAACGACTCACCGCAGACGAGCCCGTTCTGACAAACCGCACGAAATAGTCCCGGCAACATCTGATACGAACTGGTTCCATCGTGAGAGTTGAGTAGAATAATTTCCGGCACCTGTTTACCGGTGATCTGCCCTTCCCGCCGCAGACGCAGCATATGCTTTGTATGTTCACGACGACCCGGGTCACGCACTCGGGTCTGACAGGCAAAGAATGGCTGGAAGCCTTCTCGCTGTAGGCTGTCGAGCAGGGAGATGGTGGGTATATAGGTATAACGCTCACTACGGGACTCGTGTTTGTCCTCACTGAATACACTGGGCACTACGCGAAACAGCTCTTCACGGGTTAACGGACGGTCGCGACGGATAAGGTTTGCTGCGCCAAAGCGCGAAGCCAGACGGGTCATAAGCAGACTCCTCATAACGGGAAAACAAATAAAAGGGATCCCCGTCGCATCGGCGACAGGGGCAGGGAAGTAACAGGGATGGGTTAAATACTCAGAAGAAGAAATCCCAGACGGCGCGGGCCACTGACACCACCGTGGTGCGCACGGCCTGAATGACGGCCCGCACCGGGGCGGGTATCAGGGGAAAGGCACTGATGCTATCGAGTACGGCCCCGACGGTTTCACCAAAATCGCTACGAGCCTGTTCCCGGACTACCGTCGTGCGAAAGGAAGGATGGAGTTGCGACACCACCGGGCTGGTGGCCTCACGTGGCAGGCACTTAATCATCCGCTCGGCCATCACCTTAAGCCCCCATTGTAGACGGACCGACACAGCACACACCGGATGGACGGGCTGGAACAGCTCATGCAGCAGGCAGATTTTGCGGCTGATATTCTGCTTCTGCGCCGTGGACAACTGTCCCCCACCGCTGGTAGGTTCGGCCTTATCCGACTGGCTGATAACAAACAGCACCTTATGCCGGTATACCTCTCCAATCACCTGATGATAAAAATGTTCATCCACCGCCAGCGCCCGGTCATCGGCCTTAATCAGCCACAGGACCAGGTCGAGGCGAGGAAGCTGTTCGCGGTACAGCGCAGCATACTCGGTATCGCGAGCGCCACTTTCGCCCACGCCGGGCAGATCCATCAGCGTCATATAGCGGTCGCCGACTTGCAGGCGAAAGCGCAGTGGCTCACGGGTACAGGCAGCCACATCGCTGACCGGTGATATATCTCCGGCAAACAGGGCATTGCACAGACTGCTCTTCCCAACACCGGTTTTGCCCATAATGCCGATCACTGGCTCGTAATGGGTTAACTGATTTATCTGCAGCAATAAACGTTCAGACACCCACTGTGGCAGGCTGGAAAGCGAATGATTTAATGACTGCAAACCTTGCTGGTTATTCATGACGACTCCTGCAATAAATAAAACTAAAAACGGCAGGACCGTAAAGCTCTGCCGTTATGCTGGTATATTCATGAGAGTAATATATATCTAACTTAGTTTTAATTCTTAAACCTTTTGTCTTTCCATGCAAGATTGATAGCATGCTCAATAACCCGAGAGTTAGATATCCCCTCAGAGATGGAAATATCCCGTATTTTGTCATGAGTTTCTTCAGAGACATTAACATTAAGCACTTTGAGATTTCCTGTCCTTTTCTTAACCCTTGATTTTTGAGTGCTTAGTGCACTTTTAAACCTTGTCAGGAAAAGCTTTTTATCAGCGTCACTGTTTTCATACCACGAGAACCAAGTGAAATAGGATGCATAACAAAATGCGAGTTTCTCCTCCATGC
Source organism: Enterobacter sp. CPE_E890 (assembly GCF_046521475.1). NCBI lineage: Bacteria > Pseudomonadati > Pseudomonadota > Gammaproteobacteria > Enterobacterales > Enterobacteriaceae > Enterobacter > Enterobacter sp. CPE_E890. The sequence goes on from NZ_JBKFZW010000001.1 coordinate 88,988, forward strand.
TTTCCCCTATTGGATATTCGCTCAGAGCCACCTTATTTTCCCGCAGGTAAGTGATTAGCCACTTAAGGGTCACACCGGTACTACCATTGACATCATTAAAAATATTTTGCCCCACAATCATATCGCTCCATTCACGATGAGATTTAATTATGTACTCTCTCATGCTTAGTGTAGGAGTAAGTTGTCGTACAATTTCTTTCAGGTAGTTAACCCTGGCATTATGCTCTGGGGGTAGCAATTTCCCAGACACTTTAAAATTATAAATACAAAAATTTTCAGTAAATCTATCACTAGAAGTTTTGGGCATGCTTACTGATAATTCAGTTTTAACAAGAAACCAATAACTGGCTCGAGGGTCACAAACGAACCACTCTAATTCGTCTGGTAAAGGGCTGGAGTTTTTCACGATAGCATAGGCATTATTTATTAAAGAATCAGCGCCTTGTTCATCAAATTCATTATGTGCCAAAAACTGCCGAACTCTCTCTTCATAACCCTTTACGTTAATTTCCCCTGCATCAGGTGAGTAATCTACACCCAAAGTCTTTAAGGCAGAATACAACATATTAACTTCATGTTTATCATCAAAAAACTGAACCATGACCCCCACCAATAATCACTACGTGATTTCATGCATAAAGGTTGTCATTTTACTAAAGTAAATTATTCATTATCAATATATATCATATGCATAGAGACAAAAAATCATCATTTTGTGTTACTTGTCACCTTTCCCAGCCCAGAACTCTGATTCGCCTGAAGCAAAACCGTTAGGTTAGAACCATGACTATGCTGGTGGTTTTTATTTGATTGTACTTTCAAATAATTAAGGTTAATTAATATAATTAATAAGAGCTCCATCTTAGATACCCACAGATATAAAAATACAACACATCCCCTTCCTCTGAACCATAACCTCAGAGGAAACAATATGAACGATAACTATCCATATATTGCAAAATATAAAATGGACTGGTTTTTACATAGTCTGATAAATCACCATCTGAACAAAGTCATTGAACGCTATTCAAAGGTTCTCGGTATTCGACTGGACTTTTCGTACAACCAGAACTCAGAACGTTACAAAAAGGAGTACAGTTGTCTTCAGGAGGATCTTCGAAAGCTATTTTGGCAAGTTGAACAGGAACATGGTGTAGCTGGATTTTTCTGGGTGATTGAATATGGTCAGGACAGTAGGTTTCATTCTCACTCGGTGGTGTATCTGGATGGGCAAAAAATACGTAAAGCATTTCCGATAGCAGAACGCATAGGTGCTTTGTGGAAGGAAATAACGCAAGGGGAAGGTAAATATCATCGATGTGAATATAAGGAGTGTTATAAAGCGGATATAAACAAAACTATTAACCATCTGGATACCGATTATATCCATGGCTTGAGATATATCATCAGCTACCTTGCCAAACAGGAACAAAAGCATGGAATGCATATTTACGCCTGTAATGAGGTACCGCCACCAAGTGGATTAGGCCGCCCAAGAAACGTGTAAACGAAGTATTCAATGCAGGAGATTATCACCCCTGCATATTTTTACAACAGAAGCCATTGATGTGGAGGAGCTGACGGTAATGATTGGTTTACTACCAGCTCCGGTTATTCATCCTTAACCGGAACACATCATCATGTATACAAAACCTACACTACTTGAAGATCAATTCATTGATATGAAATTCATTACCCAGCTTACTGGCCTGAGCGATAAATGGTTCTATAAACTGATACAGGACGGGATGTTTCCAAAACCAATTAAGTTGGGTAGGGCATCTCGCTGGCTTAAAAGTGATCTTGAAGAATGGTTATATTGTCGTATTAACGAATCGAGGAACTAATTGTTTCTTATTGAAACCTGCGTTGAAAATTAAATATTAAATATTAAATATTAAATATTAAATATTAAATGTTAATGCACTGGGTACCGCCTCTTCATGTAAGGCTTACCCTGCATGCACGGATCTACCATCTTTGGAATGCCCTTTATCGCTCTCGACGGTAATGGCCGTCTGATTGGTGCCAGAACGGTATATACATCTCACGACGATCTGCCGTCTTTGCAATACCATCCTGAGTAAGACACGCAACGCTCATAGTTTGCACATATAGAATCGTGATTTAACACCATCTGATGTAGCCCCCTGAAACACCGGACAGTAGCTGTATCTCCAGATAAGAGATAGGCTTGAATATATGTCTAACACTAACGCCAATTTTGAGATGACCGGGATCCTGTTAGGGCAAGAAGTCCGTAAACGTAAAACTCCTCAGGAGAAGATCGCCATTATCCAGCAGACGATGGAGCCGGGTATGAATGTCTCCCATGTCGCCCGCCTGCATGGTATCCAGCCCAGCCTGCTGTTTAAGTGGAAGAAGCAATATCAGGAAGGCAGCCTCACCGCCGTTGCGGCTGGAGAGGAAGTCGTTCCTGCTTCTGAGCTTACTGCTGCTCTGAAGCAGGTCCGGGAGCTTCAGCGCCTTCTGGGCAAGAAGACGATGGAAGTTGAGATCCTGAAAGAAGCCGTGGAGTACGGTCAGTCGCGAAAATGGATAGCGCACACGCCCTTGTTGCCAAAGGACGGGGAATAGCCCTGGTCAGCCGGACCATGGGCGTGTCGCGTGCGCAACTGTCACTGCGGATTAACCGTTCTGCCGACTGGCAGGACAGGCGCTGTAACCGGCGTAATGAAGAAGCAGACGCAGAAATACTGTCGGCTATCCTCAACATTATCAGCGATATGCCGAGTTATGGTTATCGACGCGTGTGGGGCATCCTGCGCAAGCAACGTCGCACAGAGGGACAGCCACCTGTGAATGCCAAACGGCTTTACAGGATAATGAGCGAGCATAACCTGTTGTTGTTGCATCACAAACCAGAGCGACCGAAGCGTGAACATAAGGGCAAGATAGCGGTGGCAGAAAGCGATATGCGCTGGTGTTCAGATGGCTTCGAGTTCGGCTGCGACAACGGCGAAAAACTGCGGGTAACGTTCGCGCTGGACTGCTGCGACCGTGAGGCCATAGACTGGGCAGCAAGCACGGGAGGCTATGACAGTTCGACCGTGCAGGATGTGATGCTGAGGTCGGTGGAAAAGCGCTTCGGCGACAGGTTGCCCGACACAGCGGTGCAGTGGCTGACGGATAACGGTTCAGCGTATACCGCGTATGAAACGCGGAGGTTCGCGAGAGAGCTGAATCTGGAGCCCTGCACAACAGCGGTGAGCAGCCCGCAGAGTAATGGCATGGCCGAACGGTTCGTGAAAACGATGAAAGAAGACTATATCGCGTTCATGCCAAAACCGGATGTGAGAACAGCACTGCGAAACCTTGCAGCAGCGTTCACGCATTACAACGAATGGCATCCGCACAGCGCGCTGGGATATCACTCCCCGAGGGAATACCGGCGGCAGCGGACATCGTTAACTTAAGATACTAAAGCTGTTCGGAGATGGAGGGTCAAGATCAACAGTGCGGCCCCGGCTGTCGACGGCCCGGTACAGATACGCCCAGCGGCCATTGACCTTCACGTAGGTTTCATCCATGTGCCACGGGCAAAGATCGGAAGGGTTACGCCAGTACCAGCGCAGCCGTTTTTCCATTTCAGGCGCATAACGCTGAACCCAGCGGTAAATCGTGGAGTGATCGACATTCACTCCGCGTTCAGCCAGCATCTCCTGCAGCTCACGGTAACTGATGCCGTATTTGCAGTACCAGCGTACGGCCCACAGAATGATGTCACGCTGAAAATGCCGGCCTTTGAATGGGTTCATGTGCAGCTCCATCAGCAAAAGGGGATGATAAGTTTATCACCACCGACTATTTGCAACAGTGCCGTTTCCTGAATGCTGACATATCGCCGTGTTGAAGTAGACGTCAATCTTCTCGCCGGTATAGGCCCGGTAACCTGCCTCCAGTAGTTCCTTTTCCACGACATTACCTCGCATTTTTATTGTCTGAGTCTAATCATAGACCGATGCGAGGCTGAGGGAAGTGGCGGGTAGCAGAAATATCACTCGGGCCTTTTCTGTAACAATGGCTCCCGCTCCGGCGGCAAATATTCCAGCATTGCAGGCGTCGGCGGCGGCAGGCGGTTATCGGCGATGTGCTTGTCCACATCGATATGACTGATTTCGCCATTCTCATGGTGATGGACCGTCAGCACCCTCGCTTTGTTCAACTCTGTAACCAGTTCACGGGTAATACGTAAACTTTCCGCCAGCTCATGGTCTTCCAGTCCTGGTCTGCGACTGCGACGCTCCACCCGAAAACGAAACTGGTTGTATTTCGCCCAGCCGATCAGCACCAGTCCGTTGACCAGCGCGACAAGGATGTAAAACGTGACCGTATCCAGCGTGGTGAAAAAGGGACGCACGCCCATATACCGTGAATGCGCCAGGGCCGTAATCAGCCCTTTGTAGATTAAGTATAAAAATCCAACCCAGGCAAAAATCGTTAACAGAACGTCAATGATGCGCGGCAGCAGACGCCGCTCCGTAAAGATCAGCGGCTGACTCATGATTCGATCCTCCCTATTCCACGGTCAGGACTCACCCAGCGCGCCCTGCCGCGTTTGCGTTTGAGCATCACTTTCGGGAATGACACCAACGTGGTAAACAGGCTCAACAGCCAGTACACCACCGGGAACCAGATTATCCAGAACAATGAGGCGCCAATGCCTTTTTCATAGCGTCGTTCAATCATCAGGCTTATCGCAAACTGTATTAAGCAGACCACGCCGAGAATAAGTCCGGTAAAGGCTGGCGGGAACAGATGTTGAACATACAGCGAGTCCGGCATCGGGATCATCAGTCCCAGCAGGAACAGCACGATACTGATCGCATAGGCAAATGCCCACGTGGTAGAAAAGCAGAACTCGAAAAATAGCGGCCACATGCGGCGGAACTCCCACGACCACAGACGGCGCATGTTAACAATAAACACCTCCGCCCCGCCTTGCGCCCAGCGCAGGCGCTGCTTCCACAGCCCTCTTAACGTTTCAGGCATCAGGATCCAGCACAGCGCGCGCGGCTCAAAGAATATCGACCAATGGCGCAATTGCAGCTTCCAACTGATATCGATGTCTTCGGTGATCATGTCCGGGCTCCAGTACCCCACCTCGGCCAGCGCGCGACGACGAAACGCCGCAACTACGCCAGAGACGCTAAAGATCTGACCATAGACTCGTTGAGTACGCTTAATTAAGCCGATAATGGAAGAGAACTCACCGACCTGCACACGACCGATTAGCGTGGAACGGGTGCGAATACGCGGGTTGCCGGTTACCGCCCCAACGCGTGGGAACTGGATCAGCGGAGCGACCAGATACGCCACGGCATCGCGATCCAGTAACGCATCGCCATCAATACACACCAGGTAATCGCTGCGCGCAGCGGCCGCGCCCGTTTTGAGCGCCAGCGCTTTGCCCTGGTTTTCAGCCAGATGAATGACGCGCAGGCTGGGGTACTCAATCGCCAACTGTTCCAGAACATCGTGCGTATCGTCCGTTGAACCGTCGTTAATGGCAATCACTTCGATATTCTTGTAGCGCTGTGCCATCGCAGCGCCGATGGTTTCCCGCGCGTTGATCCCTTCGTTAAAGCAGGGGATCAAAATGGAAACCAGCGGATTTCCCTCCAGCGTCGGTGGCGGTGTATCGTCTCCCCATTTCCAGTGACGCTCACGATAAAACCAGAAATAGACCCCGCCGCTTATCCATAATGCAGACATGAATAAAGGCCAGAAGAAGACGAAGTTCAACATGACTTCACCTGTAAAGATGACAGCCACGCCAAACGGCAGGCTGAACATCAGGCAAAGTATCAGGAAAGCAATAATGCGATCGGTCATTTTTGCGGGTACCAGTATGAGGAGAACGTCGAGCGAATCTCTGACATCTCAGGTTTGTCGCTGATGAAATCATCCGGATAATAGCCGTAGTTACCTGCACCACTTAGTTTCAGTTGGCGCATCCATTCGGCTATTTGTTTTCCACTGATTTCTGCCTCGTCCCCGGATTTACGCCAGTCTCGTGCCTGCAGTTCAAACACGGTTTTGTCCAGCGCGCCGGGTGTTTGTGCAACGGCATTGACTAATCTGTCGAGCCAGGCATTGGCATCATTAGCCGGGATCTGCTCCATGAATGGCATCGCCATGGGTGCCGTCCAGTCATAGGTATTGAGGAAATCATTCAGGTTTTGCGCAAACCAGGCTTCGCTTTCAGGCTCCAGTACCGGCATGGCGTATATATTGCGGGCAGTTTGCACCTGCGGACCGCGAATATTGCGTACCGATTGCGTCAGTTGCTTAGTAAAGTCGATCAGCATCTTACTTTTCAGGCGCGTCCAGCGTTCGAAGGTTTGAGGGTTGCTACGGATTTGCTCAATACTTCCCGGAAGCCCTGCGGCGCGGTAGGCGGCTAACGCCTCCGGTGACGCATCTTCAAAGTCCGTCAGGAAAGCATCGTCGTGGAACAAAATCCCTTTGAAGCTGGCATGCTTCGCCAGGTCTTCATAGATTTCAGTGATACGTTTACGCGCTTCGCTGTCCCAGGGAGACAGACGCACATAGTTCTCGTGATTGATCGCAGTGCGTCCTGTTTTCGGATCCCATGCCGTCACGCGTGGAATGGAAGCATCGAGGTCGAAAGCCAGTACCGGCATCCAGGCATATACCGTCACCCCGGCCCGCGTTTGTAACTGCCAGGAGATATAGTTAAAGAGATCGGCACGCATCGGCAGCCAGCGGTTAGGGAAATAGAGTTCGCGAATATTCCCGTCGCCTTTAGGATCGGCGTACGCCTGCAGGAAGACATGAGAAATGCGCATGTCATAAACACGCTGGATCAGCTTATCGATGTTTCGCTTCTGCTGGGCAGGATCTTTGTCATACACGTAATCCAGATCGACGTGCATCACACGCATCGTTTGTGGTTCACGTACCTGAGCAACCTGACTGGCAAAGCGCTTGAGAGACGGGTTATCAGAGATCAGTACGCGCGGGATATCATCAAGAAACGCAGCGTTCGCCAGCCCTTCATTGAGCGTAAAGGCCATCTTATAGCCATGTTCTTTGGCCAGCTTTAAGGTGGTGCCGTTAGCCGCACCATAAGGCCACACCCACGCGCGCGGCGATTTCCCGGTTACCGATTTAATCTTATTGGTGATCAGCGAGATATCAGTATTAATGCGACGATTGTACTGTTCGTCGGTTTCGTAAGTCCCTGTTTTCTTATCGAAAAGGCGATTCGCCACCGCAGGTTCTTTGCTTCCTTGCGGGTTCGCCTCAGCGCCGAAATGCGAGTTCCAGGTGTGCGCCCCCACTTCCACCAACGGCGATTTGCCCATTTCCTCGACCATCTTCCAGGTGGCAAATTTATCTCGCGCCGTCATTAAGCCGCCAAAATCGACTTTTTTATTGGCTGGAGAATCAACCCAACTGCCCACTGGAGCCCAGAGCGCAGGCCAGTTGTAGGCTTTCAGCAGCGGCCAGACGCGGGTATAAAAACTGCTGTATCCGTCGTCAAAGGTGAGTAAGACCGCTTTTTCCGGCAACACAATTTTACCGTCATGAGCGTCCAGAATTTGCTGCACGCTAATCGGGTTATAGCCATTATCACGCAACCAGGCCATTTGGTCGCTCAACGCGCTGGTGCGCATGGAGAGGTAGCGCTGGTCGGCGGCGCCATCCTCAACATCATGATAGCCGAGCACCAGGAAGCTGTTTTTCGGCCATGGATGATCTGCCGTCAACGGCGTTCTCTCTGCGGGAGGAACATAGCGAGGCGTTGTATTGTGCGCGCTACTGCACGCGGTAATCATCAACCAGCCAGTGATTAATGCGCTAAGCCACAGGCATCTTTTCAGCATGAACAATCCTTAAAACCTGACATTTAAATCGAAAGCGAGGGAGATATTCCGCTCACGTTTACCGTCATAGGGGCGTTTATCCCAAACCAGCATCACCCCGCCATCTACGACGTTGTTCCATTTGAGCCGTTGTCCATATCCCACCTGAACGATAGCGCCAACGTCTTCACCTTGCTGCCAGTAGCCACCCACTCCGGCTATGCCTTGCTGGGTCCACACGGTGTCATAATGGCGGTAAAGAACCTGTTCCGCGCTCAGGCCTGGCACAACGGAAAAATCACTCTTAGGGTTGTAATACGGCACATTCTCTTTAGTGTTGGTGCTCCCACCGATACCCGGGGTAAAGTCCAGCGTAAAGCGCGGCGTGGTCCACATGCGCTCTTTTCCGCTCAGCCCATATTCGATGCGATCGTTACCATCCGAGAAATGTGATGCGGCAAACGACAATTGGTATTCACGTCGTTCGTTTTGATACCAGCGAACAAACAAATCGCCGCTGTTGGCATATACGCCGCTACGCAGCGCGCGCAGTGGCGTGTTGCGCGAAAGACGCTCGGCCGAACCGCCCACGCGCCAGTTATCGTTGAAATCATGCCAGGCGGAAAGACGACCGCCTATTTTCTGCCCATCGCCATAGTTTCGGCCAGACACTTCCATTTCGGCCCAGTAATCACGGGAAGTCCATTCCGCACCAGCCGCCAGATCGCGGCTAATCCCTTTCCCTTCCTCAAACTCGCCGGTTGCGAAGTTGAATCCGGTAAACAGTCGCCAGTTGTCATTAATTGGCGGGCTGTAAATGGCCGTGTTGATGTTGAAATCATTCTTACCGCTGACCGGGCTATCGGACGAGATCCCCTGCGTGCCGCTAATACGTACTTCCGACATTTTATGCACATCACGCATGCGTGCGAGGCGCAGCGTCGCTTCATCATCCGGACTGCGAGCAATAACGTCATCCGTCAGTTCATCGGCCTGCTTCCACTCCTGGAGATCCAGCGCCACATAGGCCTGCTGACGCTCCAGTTCCAGGTTACTGGGCTCAATCACTTCCGCCAGTTTAAGCTCTTTCTCCGCCGCATGCGGCAGTCCACGGGCTTCAAGAACAGAAGCATAGGATATGCGCAGCCCTTGGTTACCCGAGCCTGTTCGCGCCAGATGCTCTGCGAGTTTTTCTGCCTCCGGCAGTTCATTGGCAGCGATATGATATTGCGTCAGCAACGACTGTCCCAGCAGCCAGTTATCGTTTGGCTGCGGCGTTGGCGAACCATAGATGCGTCGCAGATATGGGCTGTCTTTAATTAACGCATCGACCTGTTTTTTAGCTGCATCAAAGTTTTCATTATCGATGTGCGCGTAGAACAGATCCTGTTGATCCTCAGGACCGAGCGGCGTAACCGGAATCGGTCCGTTCGGATAGTAGATGCTCATCAGCATCGCTTCGGTTTTTTCCGGCTGCCGTTCGCTTAACCATGCCGATGCTACCCAGCGTTTTGCGTAGTTTGGCACCTCGCCGCTCGCAGACAGCGATTCGTATTCACTAATCACTTCAGAAGTGCGTTTACGGACCAGCAAGGCGCCCATGCGGTCAATTCTGGCCCGACGGACATCATTCTGCGCAGAAGGCTCATCTTTCCAGGCAGTCAGCAACTGGTCATAACGGGCTAGCGCTTTATCAGCCACGATAAAACGCTCTTCTTCATTACGCGCAGAGGTATAAGAGGAACGTACCATTTCAGCCGCCGCATCAAGCTCAAGGCGACGCTTCACCGGATCGGCAGTTGGTACCACCTCTGCCATATTTAAGGCGGGCCCGGAAACGCGGTTTGCTGACAGCGCAGACAGCAATGTGGATTTTGCATTTTTTTTGCCTGGATCGACGTCATCCGCCAGGCTGGCAACTAACAATGCATCCCAGTTTTTTCCCTGCGAATGGTAGACATAGGCAAGTAGCGCATCAGAATCAGCCCCGGGATGCGCCTGCGCCCATTTATTCGCTTCAGTAAGGGCTTGCTGATTGTAGCGAGCATCCGCCAACGTCATTATCCAGCCGGTACGTACATCTACGTTATCAGGCTCTTCCTGTAAAACGCTTTCCCAGATGGCTAAAGAATCATTCCAGTTCTTCTGGTTGCGATATGCTCGTGCAGCGGCGACTTTGCCCCGGGCAGGTACATTCATCTGTCCACGATACTGCTGCCAGATTTCAATTGTGGTTTTATCGTTGTTATCGACCCAACTGGAAACTTGCAGCCAGTCGGCAACCTGATTTGGCGTTAGCGCGCTTTTCTTTCCCTGATCCTCAAGGAAACGTAATAGCGGTGCGCTATTACCTCCCCGCGCTTCAATAACCAAAGCGTCATAATCTGATACCGCCGCAGAGATTGGCATCGGGAAAAGAATGCTTGCCGTAAATAAACAGCTTACAGACTTAAAACGTTTAATGAAGTTGGCATGTCGACGCATACTTAACATATCTGCCCTTATATCTTACATCATAGTGAAAATAGGCGTTTTCAATAAGTTACAGTCAATCCCTGACGGTTGCCGACCATGTAAGACGCACTGCCGCTTATTTCGTAATAGGGTTATGAAGCAATTAATTCTTTCGTCTTATTGACTACCCGTGCCTCGTCCTCTAATCATTGGAAAGAAGGCATAAACTCGAGAATTTTATCACTCAGCGTAGTTCGTGGCTATGAAGTGGTCAACAAAAACTGGCCACCGCGTTAGAGTTTTTCCAGTATCGGTTTTCTGATTCGTTTGGCGGTAACCCACCATTATATTCGTGCGGTCTTAGTGCGCTGTAATATCCAACGATATAGTCCGTTATTGCGTGAGCTGCATCGCTGAAGCTTACATAGCCCGTCGCTGGCACCCATTCGTTCTTCAGACTCCTGAAGAAGCGCTCCATTGGGCTGTTATCCCAGCAGTTTCCACGCCGACTCATACTCTGCCTGATCCGGTATCGCCACAGTAACTGCCGGAACTGCCTGCTCGTATAATGGCTGCCTTGATCGCTGTGGAACATCACCCCGACGGGCTTACCACGGGTTTCCCATGCCATTTCCAGTGCTTTCATGGTGAGCCTGCTGTCCGGCGAGAACGACATGGCCCAGCCCACTGGTTTTCTTGCGAACAGGTCGAGAACAACGGCGAGGTACGCCCAGCGCTTACCCGTCCAGAGTAGAGTAAGAGGCAGGGCGTAGTCGGACTATTTCCCTGCCTCTCCTCCCCGAACCGGACGTGCACCTTTCAGCGCATCCGGCTCTCCATTTAAATGCTGGCGAACGCCATTGCCACTTCTGTAAAGCGCGATGTATACGTGTTTCTGGTCTCCGTCCTCAGATAGGGATTACCTTCGGGTAGCCGCCAGCGGAACAGCTTCTTGCCTTGCCCCACCAACCGGTACAGTATTTCGCCGCTGAGCTTGCCGTGATTGGTTTTACCAAATAAAACCCACGTTTTGCTCTGACCCGGTTTCGGTGATTTACACCACCACCTCATCAGGGAAGCGATACCTGTACGGTATTTGCGGGCCAGCCAGTGAGCCAGCTTCCAGAACACGACACGGTCGATATAACTGAAGACTTTGGCCTTAAAATCAACGAACTGATAGAACATGGCCCAGCCTTTCAGTTTTCGGTTGAGTTGTTCAGCCATATCGACTTTGCTTTCACTGTAGTTGCCTGATAACAGTGCTGTCAGCGATGCGGCGAAGTTTCTGGCTTTCTCCTGCGGGATCGTTGAGACCACTCGCATCTCGCCATAACGACTGCGTTTGCGAATGATCCTGTGCCCCAGAAAGATAAAGCCGTCATTAACATGGGTGATTTTAGTCTTATCCATGTTCAGCCTGAGTTTCAGACTGCCTTCGAGCACACCCCGACACTCCTCCCTGATGGCTTCCGCCTGTGCTTTGGTGCCTTTGACGATGAGGACAAAATCATCGGCATAGCGGCAGTACGCCACCGCGGGTTTCCACTGCCAGTTTTCTCTGACCGCCGTACTTCGGCCCCGTTGGATACTGTTATTCCAGTACCACCGATCTTTTCTGGCTTTCCCGCTCAGGTAGCGCTCATGCAGGTATTGATCGAACTCATTCAGCATGATGTTCGATAATAGCGGCGATATAACACCGCCCTGTGGCACACCTTCACTGGCCGCCCGAAAGAGACCGACATCGATATGTCCCGCCTTGATGGTTTTCCACAGCAGAGTCATGAAACGTGCGTCACTGATCCTGCGGCGTACAGCCTTCATCAGCAGTCGATGATGTACGGTGTCGAAGTAACTGGACAGGTCGCCTTCAATCACCCAGCGTCCCCGGGTTTCACCGCAGTCTGTGAGCTGTAATTTCACCGTGCGGATCGCGTGGTGGACACTGCGCTCAGGCCGGAAGCCATATGAGAGCGTATGAAAATCACTCTCCCATATCGGCTCCATCGCCATCAGCATGGCCCGCTGAACAATACGATCCCGCAACGCGGGGATACCCAGTGGTCGCAGTTTGCCGTTGCTTTTAGGGATGTAAACCCGTCTGGCGGGCAAGGGCTGGTAGTGGCCTGAGAGTAATTCATCCCTGAGGATTTGCAGCTCAACAGCCAGTCTGGCCTGTAGCATTGTTTTGTTCACGCCATCAACGCCGGGGGTATGCGCCCCCTTTGATGAAAGCGTGATCCGCGCCGCTTCAGCCAGCCATTCTGGTTGTGTTATCAGACGCAGCAGCCGTTGAATCCGTAGGGACGGATCGGTGGCTGCCCATGTGGCAAGCTTGCGTTGCATTTCGCTGATTATCAAAGGTCTTCACCTCGTTAGGTCAGTTAATTCACGTCGCAAACACATTCAAACTGCTTCCCTTCGCCATGTAATGGGCTTTCCCCATCGCGGACTACTACGGAAGCTCCGCCAGCCAGCGCGTCATCGGAGCCATGCCCCCTTAACATCCGTCGCTGACCTTCCCCGGTTTACCTGCCTGGACTCAGGCATACTGAGGAGGCTGCCCGTCGCACTCTTTATCCTTGCTTGCCGCAAGTTGGCAGAAGTCAGCAACGCAAGCGTGATAGACGCTGCTGCCCCGGTGTTTCGCATACATGTCAAAACACCTTCGACCGGCAGTGCTTACGTATCACTGCCAGTTCCTCCTGCACGGCCTGTCAGATCACGTAGGCCGTGGTGACGTTTTCAACCCACAGAGGCGGATTAACGGGTTCATGTTCTTCAGCCTTTCAGTACTTAACCTTGAGGATCATCTCGGCTTAGTGATCTCGCCTCAATCCCCGTTGTCAGCGGGTTACATCACCCTGCGGGCATGCCGCAGGTCACTGCCGCTCAGGTTCTCCACCGTCACACCCGGTGGGATTGTTGGGTTTCTCATCGTGAGTTACCGGTTCAATATTCCAGACAGACTCGCGGTTCATTTAAGCATCCATGCCCGCCCTGAACTCCGGGCACACTATAGGTCACATCACCGCACCACACCTGATTTGGTTCCGTTACGGCGAACTGTCGCTCAAGATGATTCGGGATAGCAACGTGCTCATGACCGCCACGCTTATACCGGTGAGTCGGCTGCTGGCAACTGACCAGCCCCAGCTCTTTCATGAGTCTGCCAGCAAGCCAGCGCCCCATCTGGTAGCCTCTCTGGGTTGCCATTGTGGCGATGCTTCTTGCTCCGGCAGAGCCGTGGCTGATGCCATGCAGTTCAAGTACCTGACTGCGTAATACAGCCCGTCTGCCGTCTGGCTTTTCAGGACGGTTTTTCCAGTATTTGTAGCTGCTGCGATGAACCCCGAACACATGGCAGAGAGTGGCCACAGGATAACGCGCCCTGAGTTTCCCGATTATCGAGAACTGTTCAGGGAGTCTGACATCAAGAGCGCGGTTGTAGATTCAATCTGTCAATGCAACACCCCTTTCAATTATCTCTTTCGGTGTTTTGAACTTCAGTGTCTTTCTCGGTCTGTTGTTTAGCTGAGCAGCAACCAGATCTAGTTCATGTTGAGTATATTGGGCAAGACATGTCTTTTTAGGAAAGTACTGCCGAATTAGCCCATTTGTGTTCTCATTTGTTCCCCGCTGCCAAGGACTCTGAGGATCGCAGAAGTAAACTTTAACGCCGGTGCTGACAGTAAATTCTAGATGTCTGGCCAGTTCCATTCCTCTGTCCCATGTCAGTGATTTTCTGAGTTCTGACGGTAAACTCAGGAATTTGTCGGTAAGAGCCTGATTTACTGAGACAGAATCTTTGCCCCTGAGTCTAAGGATGATCGTATAACGTGATTTTCGGTCTACAAGTGTGGCTATATGAGAGTTTTTTGTACCTGAGACTAAATCGCCCTCCCAATGCCCCAGAGAGCGTCTGTTATCGATATTTCGGGAACGTTCGTGAATTGGTGTTCCGTTCACTATGTTAATCGTACCTCTTTCGCCTTTGCGGGTATGACGCCTGCCATGGCGAAGGCTATGCGACCGTCGCAGATGCTGTATATTCAGGTGGTGTAGCGCTTCACGGCTACGAAAGTACAGCGTTTTATAAATTGTCTCAGGTGATATTCGCAGCGTTTTTTGACGTGGTTTTGTTCGCCTTAACCATCCTGATATTTGCTCTGGAGACCATTTCATCTCCAGCTTTTCCAGAACAAGCTTTCGCAATGGTAAATTTTGATCCAGTAAGCACGGTTTTGGCCTTTTCGCCATTCTGTTGGCTCGGTTATTAGCATCAACAGCTTTGTAATAGCGTCTGCCCCGATTACGCTGAACTTCACGTGAGATCGTCGAAGGACTGCGATTCAGCGCAGTAGCTATCGCACGAATGCTCATTTTGGCTGACAAACCAGCTCGTATCTCCTCGCGCTCAGACAGTGTCAGGTGAGCTACAGCCCGCTTACGCTCATGGGGTTTTATGCCGCCAGTATCCCTTAACATAGTGAAGATCGTTCCGGGTTTTGAACCCAGGATATTCGCTATTTCACTGAAGCCTGTTCCGTTCTTCCATAGTTCAAAAACAGAGGCTTTTTCCTCTGCTGTAAATGTTCGTCTCATTCAAAAAACCTCCGCAACCCCATGTTTTCACATAACTGTTGCGTTGACCAATTGAATCTACAGTAGCCTTTTTTAATATTTCATTTTCCATTTCAATACGTTGTAGCTTTTTCCTGAGCTCACGGATTTCAATTTGTTCCGGGGTAATGGGGGAGGCTTTTGGTGTTTTGCCCTGCCGTTCATCACGTAATTGTTTCACCCATCGCGTCATTGTGGAAAGGCCGACATCCATAGCGCTGGCTGCATCTGCCACGGTGTAGTTCTGGTCAACGACCAGTTGAGCGGATTCGCGTTTAAACTCTGCGCTGAAATTTCTTTTTTTCATTATGACACCTGTGTTGTTCTGAGGTGAGCATATCACCTCTGTTCAGGTGGCCAAATTCAGTAAACCACTTCACTATGTAATAAGATAATGCTTAGGCAAAAAAAGGATTTTAGACTAAGTTATTCTAAGGAAGGTGCGAACAAGTTCCTGATATGAGATCATCATATTCATCCGGAGCGCATCCCAGAGGGACATCATGAGCCATCAACTCACCTTCGCCGATAGTGAATTCAGCACTAAGCGCCGTCAGACCCGAAAAGAGATTTTCCTCTCCCGCATGGAGCAGATTCTGCCATGGCAGAATATGACCGCTGTCATCGAGCCGTTTTATCCCAAGGCGGGCAATGGCCGACGGCCCTATCCGCTGGAGACCATGCTGCGTATTCACTGCGTGCAGCATTGGTACAACCTGAGCGACGGTGCCATGGAAGATGCCCTGTACGAAATCGCCTCCATGCGCCTGTTTGCCCGATTATCCCTGGATAGCGCCCTGCCGGATCGCACCACCATCATGAATTTCCGCCACCTGCTCGAGCAGCATCAACTGGCCCGTCAATTGTTCAAGACCATCAATCGCTGGCTGGCCGAAGCAGGCGTCATGATGACCCAAGGCACTTTGGTGGATGCCACCATCATTGAGGCACCCAGCTCTACCAAGAACAAAGAGCAGCAACGCGATCCGGAGATGCATCAGACCAAGAAAGGCAATCAGTGGCACTTTGGCATGAAGGCCCACATTGGTGTCGATGCCAAGAGTGGCCTGACCCACAGCCTAGTCACCACCGCGGCCAACGAGCATGACCTCAATCAGCTGGGTAATCTGCTTCATGGAGAGGAGCAATTTGTCTCAGCCGATGCCGGCTACCAAGGAGCGCCACAGCGCGAGGAGCTGGCCGAGGTGGATGTGGACTGGCTGATCGCCGAGCGTCCCGGCAGGGTAAAAACCTTGAAGCAGCATCCGCGCAAGAACAAAACGGCCATCAACATCGAATACATGAAAGCCAGCATCCGTGCCAGGGTGGAGCACCCGTTTCGCATCATCAAGCGGCAGTTCGGCTTCGTGAAAGCCAGATACAAGGGGCTGCTGAAAAACGATAACCAACTGGCGATGTTATTCACCCTGGCCAACCTGTTTCGGGTGGACCAAATGATACGTCAGAGGGAGAGATCTCAGTAAAAACCTGAAATAACGCCAGAAATGGTGGAAAAAATAGCCTAAATAGGCTGATTCGATGTGTTTGCGGGAAAAAAATCGGCCCAGATCCGCGAAATTTTAATCAGCGAGTCAGCTTGGGAAGAAATGACCTGCTTATTCGCACCTTCCCTCAGCAAATTCTGCTGGCGTCATCCAGCCCAGTGCAGAATGGGTACGCCTCTGATTATAGGGTATGCGACATGCATCGATTTTGCACCGTGCATCCTCCAGCGACATGAAGTAGTTCTCATTCAGGCACTCCTAGCGTAACCTGCCGTTGAATGACCCCACGGTGGCATTATCCGTTAACGCACCTGCCGCTCCCAGACTCATTCGCGCAGCCGTGCCAGCGTCAGGTTTTTTTTTGCCAGCACGTCCTGCAGTATCACCTTGTCGAGGCTCAGATCGGCCATCAGTTTCTTCAGCCACAGGTTTTCCTCTTCCAGCTGGCGTACGTGCTTCATCTCAGAGGGTGAAATACCACCGTATTTCTTGAGCCACGTAATGGGATGGACTACCTCCTTCCGCTGCGGTTAACTGTACGAAATGTGCTCATCAGGAGAATCACCATGAATATCGTATTTCTGGGTATTGATCTGGCTAAAAATGTTTTTCAGCTCTGCGGGTTAAACCAGGCCGGCAAACCGGTTTATACGAAACGCACTGGCCGAAAAGAATTGCTCCAGACGCTGGCAAATATTCCTGCATGTCTGATTGGGATCGAAGCGTCCACCGGGGCATTTTACTGGCAGCGTGAGTTTGAGAAACTGGGGCACAAAGTAAAGGTCATCAGTCCTCAGTATGTAAAACCCTTTGTCCGCGGGCAAAAAAATGACGGTAATGATGCACAGGCCATCGCAGTGGCTCTGATGCAACCGACAATGCAGTTCGTGCCACCAAAAAGCCCGGAACAACAGGATATCCAGGCTTTACACCGGGCAAGGCAGCGTATTGTCAATCACCGCACTGCTACAGTCTGTCAAATAAGAGGGCTGTTACTTGACCGGGGGATCCCCATTGGTAGTGCTGTCTCCAGAGCTCGCCGGGCTATTCCCCTAATCCTTGAAGATGCAGAAAACGGTCTGAGCTCCCGTATGCGCAGAGCAATTGCAGAGCTCTATGATCTCTTTAACGATCTCGAGCGTCGGATCCATTTTTTTGATAAGGAAATTGAAACAGTATTCAGGCAGTCAGAAGCCTGTCAGCGTATAGCCAAAGTTAAAGGCATTGGCCCTAAAACGGCTACGGCAGTTGTTGCCGCTATCGGCAAAGGAACTGAATTTAAGAACGGCCGTCACTTTGCTGCATGGCTTGGCCTGGTTCCGCGTCAGCACTCAAGCGGCGACAGGCTGGTACTGATGAATATGACAAAAAAGGGCGACAAGCATCTGCGGACACTTTTTATTCATGGTGCCCGCGCTGTCGTCAGGGTTGCCACGAATAACAATGATGGTTATATGAATCAGTGGGTTAACCAGTTAAAGGAACGGCGCGGTTTTAATAAAACGACCGTGGCGGTCGCTAATAAAAACGCGAGAATAATCTGGTCGATGCTGAGAAATGAAACCGAGTATCAGATAGTGGGCAGTTAATATCTTTCCAGAAAAAGTTGCAGCGTACTGAGAAATGGTGACAGGTTGCACCTGCACAATCGGAACCTGATTTTTATACTGGCCTCAGAGGCCGTCCAGTTGTTGAGGCGATTGTGTGCGGATTACCCATTTGGGCACAGATTTTCCTGATGCCGGATAGATGTAAGCAACAACCCAAAACCAGATTCAGTACTTGCAAAACGGAGGTAGTCCATAGATATAGAACGTCGCATCAGAAATGCCCAGCTTACGGCAGGCCTCAGGCACCGGCGTACCCAGTTCGGCCTGCTTCAGGGCTAAGACAATCTACTCTTCGGTGAATGGCGATTTTTCATCGGTACCACCTCCGTTCAGGGAGTAAAGATCATGCCAAGATTCTGTTTCAGAATGGCACTGGATTTTGGGTCAGGATCCACTAAAGACTATTAATTACGAGACATTTATTAACTTGGGTTTTCCAATTTTACTAATGTAATCCCCATACCACTGCATCATCTCCCGACGTCCATCCAGATACTGTGCATGGTTATATGTCCCACGAATTGCGTTCTTATCCACATGAGCAAGCTGCGTTTCGATCCACGCTGAGTTAAAGCCTTCTTCATGCAGAATGGTGCTCATCGTGTGGCGGAAACCGTGTCCCGTCAGCCTGCCTTTATATCCCAGCAATTCAATGACCTGGTTAATGCTTTCCTTACTAATTGGCTTGCGAGGATCGTTCCTACCGATAAAGACCAGTGGGTGGTGTTTTGAGATCGGCTCAAGCTGTTTAAACAGCTCAATGACCTGTTTTGAGAGCGGCACAATATGTGACCGCTTCATCTTCATCACTTCTGCTGGGATCTCCCATAATTTTGTCTCAAAATCGATATCCTCCCAGCGTGCGAAACGCAGTTCTTGCGTGCGAACACCGGTTAACATAATGATCTGAGTGGCAGTCTTAGTGATAATACTGCCGGTATAGCCTGCCAGATCGTTAAGGAAATAAGGAAGTTCATTGGCAGTAAGAAAGGGGAAATGCACTCTTTTCGGTGTTGCTAACGCGCTGGCAAGATCGGGAGCGGGGTTGTAGTCGGCCCTACCTGTGACAATTGCATAGCGGAACACCTCACCACAGCGTTGGCGGACCTTGCGCATTTTCTCCAGTGCTCCGCGTTTCTCCATTTTACGCAGTGTTTCCAGTAACTCCATTGGTTTGATTTCGGCAATAGGGCGCTTGCCAATGTAGGGAAAAATGTCTTTCTCAAAGGTATCGATGATTTCATCACGATATCGTAATGACCAGCGATCGGCTTTCGTCTGATGCCACTCTCGAGCAACAGCTTCGAAAGTGTTTTTCAGAGTCATTTGCTGGGCCACTTTCTCTTCTTTCTTTACCTCGCCCGGATCGCCTCCCGCAGCGAGAATTTTTCTGGCTTCGCTGCGTTTTTCGCGCGCGTCGGCCAGTGAAACATCGGGATAAACGCCAATAGAAAGCATCTTTTCTTTACCAGCAAATCGGTACTTCATTCGCCAGTATTTGGAACCATTAGCGTTAATTAGCAGATACATACCGCCGCCATCAGCCAGCTTATAGGGCTTTTCTTTTGGCTTTGCGGTTTTCACTTTAACATCGGTTAGTGCCATGACATCCTCCGGCTTTTGATGAATCCATGCTCCTGAGGGGATTTCTGCCAGTAACTAACCCGATACCCCCAATGCACCCCTTTTATAACAAAGATGTTGTTAAAAGCCGTTGTTATGTATCACATTTATTCCATTATGGGGGTGCGGATATTTCAAGAGGAAATAACACCCCCTAAAGCACCCCCAAAAACAACTTGATACGGGTTGAAGTCGGTTGACCTCTGGATGCAAAGAAATCCTGATATACAAGGGATTCGAAGGGGTTTGTTGACTTCGGGAGAGTTCAGACGAGGTTAATTGGCGGAAGATCACAGGAGTCGAACCTGCCCGGGAACGCTGGCGCCCCCAACTGGATTTGAAGTCCAGCCACCTCACCGGAGATGACGATCTTCCGCGCCTGCATTGCTACATGGAGGCGGGGCGCATTATAGCTACTTTCAGGCATTTACCACATACCCCTACACACTTTTTTCACCTCTCTTTTGACCTGTACACCCCTGTTTCAGTTAATTCCTAAGAAAATCCTCATGTTAGCCCCTCGTGCTTCCCAACATTTACCGCGATCACAAAAAACAAGAAACGTAATCTCTTAACCAGAAAACGCAATACCCGCCTTTGAAACAATGGTTTAAAACCAATGTAACCGGTCTCAGCGCCCCCTACAGCGTGAAGGATAAAAAAAGATGAGCGAAGTATTGTCAGTAAAAGAGAAGATTGGCTACGGCATGGGAGACGCCGCCAGCCATATCATTTTTGATAACGTCATGTTGTACATGATGTTTTTCTACACCGATATTTTCGGCATTCCCGCCGGGTTTGTCGGCACCATGTTCCTGCTGGCGCGCGCGCTGGATGCGATCTCCGACCCGTGCATGGGACTGATTGCCGACCGCACCCGCAGCCGATGGGGCAAGTTCCGTCCGTGGATTTTGTTCGGCGCTATCCCATTCGGCATCGTCTGCGTGCTGGCTTACACTACGCCGGACCTCAGCCTCAACGGTAAAATGGTTTACGCCGCCGTTACTTACACCCTGCTGACCCTGCTCTATACCGTCGTCAACATCCCCTACTGCGCGCTGGGCGGCGTGATCACCAATGACCCGACGCAGCGTATCTCCCTTCAGTCCTGGCGCTTTGTGCTGGCGACCGCGGGCGGAATGCTCTCCACGGTGCTGATGATGCCGCTGGTGAACCTGATTGGCGGCGACGACAAAGCCTTTGGATTCCAGGGCGGGATCGCCGTGCTGTCGGTTGTCGCGTTCCTGATGCTGGCGTTCTGCTTCTTTACCACCAAAGAGCGCATCCAGGTCCCACCGAGCACCACCTCCATGCGTGAAGACCTGCGTGATATCTGGCGAAACGACCAGTGGCGCATTGTTGGCGTGCTCACCATCTTCAACATCCTTGCCGTCTGCGTGCGCGGCGGGGCGATGATGTACTACTGCACCTGGATCATGGGTTCGCCGGAGGTGTTCGTCGCCTTCCTTACCACCTACTGCGTTGGCAACCTGATTGGCTCCGCGCTGGCAAAACCGCTCACCGACTGGAAGTGCAAGGTCAGCATCTTCTGGTGGACCAACGCCGCGCTGGCGGTGGTCAGCGTGGCGATGTTCTTCGTGCCGATGCATGCCACCGTCCTGATGTTCGGCTTCATCTTCGTTATCGGCGTGCTGCACCAGCTGGTGACGCCGATTCAGTGGGTAATGATGTCCGATACCGTCGACTACGGCGAATGGACCAACGGCAAGCGCCTGACCGGCATCAGCTTTGCGGGCACGCTGTTCGTGCTGAAGCTCGGCCTGGCACTGGGCGGGGCGATGATCGGCTGGATGCTGGCAGGCGGCGGCTACGACGCGGCAGCCAAAACCCAGAACAGCGCGACCATCAGCATCATTATCGGCCTGTTTACCCTGGCCCCGGCGATCTGCTACGTGCTGAGCGCCATTATCGCCAAACGCTACTACACGCTGAAAACCCCTTTCCTGACCAAAATCCTGGGCGAGCTGGCGCAGGGCGCGCGCCGCAATCAGCAGGAGTTTGAAAACCTGCCGGTCAGCAAAGAATTGCAGAACTAAGAGGACGAGAGTATGAAAATCAGTGATGGAAACTGGCTTATTCAACCGGGCCTGAACGTGACCTATCCGGTGCAGGTGTTCGATGTGGAGCAGCAGGGCAATGACCTGGTGGTGTATGTGGCGCCGCGCGACGTGCGCGAACGCACCTGGCAGCTCGACACGTTGATGTTCACGGTGCGCCTGTTTGCCCCGCAGGAAGGAATCGTCGGGGTGCGCATCGAGCACTTCCAGGGCGCACTGAATAACGGCCCGCACTATCCGCTGAACGTGCTGAAAGACGTGAAGGTAGAGATTGAAAACAACGCCGAATTTGCCGAGCTGAAAAGCGGCAGCGTCAGCGTGCGCGTCACCAAAGGCGAGTTCTGGGCGCTGGATTTCCTGCGTCACGGCCAGCGTATTACCGGCAGCCAGCTGAAAAACAACGGCTACGTGCAGGATACCAACACCAACCGCAATTACATATTCGAACGTCTGGATCTGGGCGTGGGTGAAACGGTCTATGGCCTGGGTGAACGCTTTACCGCCCTGGTGCGCAACGGGCAAACGGTCGAAACCTGGAACCGCGACGGCGGCACCAGCACCGAGCAGTCCTACAAAAATATCCCGTTCTACCTGACCAATCGCGGCTACGGCGTGCTGGTGAATCATCCGGAGAATGTCTCGTTTGAAGTCGGATCTGAGAAAGTCTCTAAGGTGCAGTTCAGCGTGGAAGGGGAGTATCTCGAGTACTTCGTGATCGACGGCCCGACCCCAAAAGAGGTGCTGAACCGCTATACGCAGTTCACCGGGCGTCCGGCGCTGCCGCCAGCGTGGTCGTTCGGCCTGTGGCTGACCACCTCGTTTACCACCAACTATGACGAAGCCACGGTCAACAGCTTTATCGACGGTATGGCCGAGCGCGACCTGCCGCTACACGTCTTCCACTTCGACTGCTTCTGGATGAAGGCCTTCCAGTGGTGCGATTTCGAGTGGGACCCGGTGACCTTCCCGGATCCTGAAGGGATGATCCGTCGCCTGAAAGAGAAAGGATTGAAGGTTTGCGTGTGGATCAACCCGTACATCGGCCAGAAATCCCCAATCTTCCAGGAACTGAAAGAGAAGGGTTACCTGCTCAAGCGTCCGGATGGCTCTCTGTGGCAGTGGGACAAATGGCAGCCGGGGCTGGCGATTTATGACTTCACCAACCCCGATGCCTGCAAATGGTACGCTGACAAGCTGAAAGGCCTGGTGGATATTGGCGTGGATTGCTTCAAGACTGACTTCGGCGAGCGTATCCCGACCGACGTGCAGTGGTTCGACGGTTCCGATCCGCAGAAGATGCACAACCACTATGCCTACATCTATAACGAACTGGTGTGGAACGTACTGAAAGAAACCGTCGGCGAAGACGAGGCTGTACTGTTCGCCCGTTCAGCGTCCGTGGGTGCGCAGAAGTTCCCGGTGCACTGGGGCGGTGACTGCTACGCCAACTATGAATCAATGGCAGAAAGCCTGCGCGGTGGGCTGTCGATCGGCCTGTCTGGCTTTGGCTTCTGGAGCCACGATATCGGCGGGTTCGAAAATACGGCTCCGGCGCACGTCTACAAGCGCTGGTGCGCGTTTGGGCTGTTCTCCAGCCACAGTCGCCTGCACGGCAGCAAATCCTACCGCGTGCCGTGGGCGTACGATGACGAGTCCTGCGACGTGGTGCGCCATTTCACTCAGTTGAAATGCCAGATGATGCCGTATTTGTATCGTCAGGCTGCGCTGGCGCGCGAGTTCGGTACCCCGATGCTGCGGGCGATGATGCTCGAGTTCCCGGACGATCCGGCGTGCGATTATCTCGACCGTCAGTACATGCTGGGGGATTCCATGATGGTTGCGCCGATGTTCTCCGAAGTGGGTGACGTGCAGTTTTATCTGCCGGAAGGACGCTGGACGCATCTGTGGCATAACGATGAAATCCAGGGCAGCCGCTGGCATAAACAGCAGCACGATTTTATGAGCCTGCCAGTTTATGTGCGCGATAACACACTGCTGGCGCTGGGCAATAATAACCTGAAGCCGGATTATGCGTGGCATGAGGGCACTGCCTTCCAGCTGTTTAACCTGGATGACGGCGCAACGGCGATGAGCGCAGTGCCTGCGACGGACGGCTCCGTGGCGTTTACGCTGAAGGCATCACGTCGGGGCGATATCGTGACCTTTACCGGCGCGGGAGACGCGCAAAACTGGTCGGTGTGCTTGCGCAACGTGCAGAAGGTGAGCGGCGTGAAGGGCGGCTCACACGCAGGCAGCGAGTGGGGTGTGGTGGTGAAAGCCGAGGGGAATGAGGTAGTGGTTCATCTTTGATTCATCAGGAATTGTGCGGTCTGATGCCCTCACCCAGGCCCTCTCCCACAGGGAGAGGGAACAAAACCTCACAGCCGCCGCCCGGCTTGTTTATTGCACCGGTGTTGAAACCGCACCGCCCGTCATTGTTTGCTCGACCTGCTGCTTATCCATATTCACTGCATTCAGTTTCCCGTTAACGGTTGGCTTCAGCGGGGCTTTGTCCTGCACGCTGCCGCTGGCGGTGAGCTGAATATTGCCGTCACCCGCAATTGGCAGCGCTGGCCAACCCCAGTGCTCGATCACGTTCAGCGGCACACCGCGCCCGTTCAGGCTAACAGTGGTTTGCCGTTGGGGCAGTTGTGAAACCGTCGCCGTGGCTTCCAGAATGCCTTTCTCAGTAAACGCGCTCAGGTCAGTAATATTCACCGTGGCAGCGTTAGCATTCAGTGCCAGTGACGGACGACGCACATCCACGCGGTTAAAGGTTGCCGCCGCGCCGTTCAGGGTTGCGCTACCGCCCCAGACGCCCCACTGGCGATCTTTCACCAGTTGCAGGTTCGCGCCATAGCCATCAAGAGAGGTGATCTGCCACGGGAAGGTCGGATCGATGTCGATCACCAGGTTACGGCTCAGACCGAATTTTTGCAGCGTCACGCTGTTCAGCCATTCCGGCAGAGGCTCCATCCACAGCGTTTTCCAGTTCTGCGGCAGGGTATACTCCAGCCCGGCGATGGCGACATCGTCCAGCACCAGCGCTTTACCGTCGCGCTGCCAGTTGCCAGAGGTGCGCACCATGCCGCCTTCCCAGCGGGAGGTTAGCTGGCGCAACGCCACGCCCTGAGGAGAGAATTCCGCATTCAGGATTGGGTCAAACAGATGCAGCGAGCCGTAGATGAATTCGCTGGCGTTCATGGATAAACGCCCTTCCTGACTCTGCCAGTCGCCTTTACTCAGCGTCAGGTTGCGCAGGCTTAAATCAAGATCAGTAACTGCCCAGTCCGGGCCCTGCAGGCGGGCATCGGTCACGTCCAGGCGGCCAATCTGCAGAGAGGGGATGGTGGTCAGCGGTGCGAAGAAATCCATCAGCGTTTTATCGCTCTGCAGGCGGATTTCGTTCAGACGCAGGGTGTCGATGATCCAGCTTCCGTCGGCGTTACGCAGGGCGGAGCCGGTGAGTGAACCGCGGGCCATATCGGCACCGATGGTGTTCAACACCACTTCCTTGCCGTTCAACTGACCCTCGATCAACACGTTGGTGGCCGGCACGCCGTTCAGGGTGAGCGATCCTGCGCTCATCTGGATCTGCGCATTTTTACCCAGCACGTTGCCTGCTTCTGGTTGCCATGGGCTGACACCCCCCGTGACTTTCTGGGCACTTAAATCCCACGCCGTATTGGGGCTGTTAAAGGCCATGTTGTTCAGTTGCAGACGGTCTGACTGGAAAGGCAGCGGCGCAGTCTGAGGAGAAAGGTTCAGCGTGCCATCGAACAGGGAGATGGTGTCCATATGCAGCGGATCGGTAACCTGTCGGCTACTGAGGCCAATATCGACTTTTTTGGCAACCAGCGTGGCGGGCTTGCCATCTCGGCCAAAGGTGACGTTTTCCAGAATGATGTGGGAAGGCGACGAAAAGCGGTGATTCATCTTGTCGAAACTGAGCTCGTAGTCGGTATTTACCGTCACCCAGTTGCTGACCTGACTCGCACCCCAGCGGGTCTGGAGCAGGATATAGAGCGCCAGTACCACAATCAGCACGGCTACCAGAAGATAGACGAGTAGCTTTCCAATAAATTTCATGGTCTTCCATCCCGCAAAACGCACATAAAGGAGTTATGCACGATTTATGCGCAATCCTCAAGGCGGGAATGGTGTAATAAGATGTCACGGCAGGCATTGACTGCCTGCCGTGAGAGAGATCAATTTTTCTCAGGCGGGAATACGAGGTTCAGCACGATAGCGGTGATACCGCCCGCGGCAATGCCGGAAGAGAGCAGGTTTTTCACCCAGTCCGGGGCAAACTGCAGGATCAGCGGCTGCTGAGACACACCCAGACCCACGGCCAGCGACAGCGCGATAATCATAATTGCACGGCGGTTCAGCGGTTCGCGGGAAACGATACGTACGCCGGAAGCGGCAATTGTGCCAAACATCACCAGCGTTGCGCCGCCCAGTACCGGCTCAGGAATGTGCTGCACAAAGCCGCTTACCGCCGGGAACAGACCGAGGACAATCAGCATCAGCGCCACCACAAAACCGACGTAGCGGCTGGCAACGCCAGTCAACTGGATCACGCCGTTGTTCTGGCCGAAGCAGGAGTTCGGGAAGGTATTGAATACCGCAGAGACAAACGAGTTCAGGCCGTTCGCCAGCACGCCGCCTTTCAGGCGCTTCATGTACAGCGGGCCGGAAACCGGCTGCTCGGAGACGTCTGACGTGGCAGTGATATCGCCGATGGTCTCCAGAGAGGTGATCATAAAGACCAGCATCAGCGGCAGGAGCAGGCCCCAGTCAATGCCCAGGCCGTAGTAGAGTGGTGTTGGAACGGTGATCAGCGCGCTGTTGGTCGGCGCGGTGTTCTCTGGCAGCATGCCCAGCGCCCACGCCAGCAGATAACCCGCCGCCATGGCAATCACCAGCGAGGCGACGCGCAGATACGGGTTGCGCTGACGGTTAAGCAGAATAATGATCGCCAGCACGACACCCGCCAGCAGCAGGTTTTTCGGCGCGCCGAAGGTGTGGTCGCTCATTGCGGCATAGCCGCCGCCGATGGAGGTGAGGCCCACCTGGATCAGCGACAGGCCGATAATCATCACGACGACGCCAGACACCAGCGGGGTGATGACGCGGCGAGCCAGATGCAGCACGCGGGAGATCACCATTTCCGTACAGCTGGCCAGCATCAGCGTACCGAACAGCGCCGCCATCATCGTCGGCACATCCGCACCGCCGGTTTTCAGCGCTGTACCACCCATGATCAGTGGTGCCACGAAGTTAAAACTGGTGCCCTGAATCGACAGCAGACCAGATCCGACCGGACCCCACGCTTTAATTTGAATAATCGAGGCCACGCCAGAGGCGAAGAGAGACATGCTGATGATGTGCTGAGTGTCCTGAGCCGGTAAACCGAGCGCCTGGCAGATCAGCAGCGCCGGGGTGATCACCGCAACAAACATCGCCAGAAGATGCTGGCAGGCGGCGAAAAGCGTTTGCGGCAGCGGCGGGCGGTCTTCAAGACGGTAAATCAGTTCGCTATTTTGCTTCTGCGCAATCGGTTGCGCATCTGGCGACTCTATGGTGTTAACGGACATCGGCGGCAATCCCACGGTGGAAAAGCGGGCATTTTATCTGACCATCTGGTAAAAGCAAACGATTGCCAGCAAAAAAAAGGAAGAAAATCTGCCGCTTTGAGCAGGTTTTCTACAACGTATAGGGAAAAAAAATTACACTTTTTGCGCCGGTGGCTCATGAAGAGCGCAAACCGGCCCAGGATAACGCCGCGTGTGTATGGAACACGCGCAATACAGGAGCCTTCTATGATTCATCTCGATACGTTGTCGACCCTTGTTGCCGCAACGCTGGTCTTACTGCTTGGCCGTAAGCTGGTGCATAGCGTTTCCCTTCTGAAGAAATACACCATTCCCGAACCTGTCGCCGGTGGCCTGCTGGTAGCGCTGGCCCTGCTGGTGTTGAAAAAGAGCATGGGCTGGGAAATTGATTTTGATATGTCCCTGAAAGACCCGCTGATGCTGGCCTTTTTTGCCACCATCGGCCTGAATGCCAACCTCGCGAGCCTGCGGGCAGGGGGTAAAGTACTCGGCGTATTTCTGATTGTGGTGGTTGGGTTGTTGTTGATGCAAAACGCTATCGGCATCGGAATGGCGACGTTGCTGGGGCTGGATCCGCTGATGGGGTTGCTGGCCGGGTCAATTACATTGTCTGGTGGACACGGTACCGGCGCGGCGTGGAGCAAGCTGTTTATCGAGCGCTATGGCTTTGAAAACGCAACTGAAGTGGCGATGGCCTGTGCGACCTTTGGCCTGGTGCTGGGTGGACTGATTGGTGGCCCGGTGGCGCGTTATCTGGTGAAGCACTCCACCACGCCGGACGGCAGACCGGACGATGAGCTGGTGCCGACTGCATTCGAAAAACCGGATGTTGGGCGCAGCATTACTTCACTGGTGCTGATTGAGACCATCGCGATGATTGCCATCTGCCTGACGGTGGGGAAAGTGGTTGCGCAATGGCTGGCAGGTTCCCCGTTCGAACTGCCGACGTTTGTCTGCGTGCTGTTTATCGGGGTGATCCTGAGCAACGGTCTGGCGCTGATGGGTTTTTATCGTGTGTTCGAACGTGCGGTTTCAGTGCTGGGCAACGTTTGTCTGTCGCTGTTCCTCGCAATGGCGCTGATGAGCCTCAAACTGTGGGAGCTGGCCTCGCTGGCGCTGCCGATGGTGGCCATTCTGGCGGTGCAGGCACTGTTTATGGCGCTGTACGCGATGTTTGTTACCTGGCGCATGATGGGCAAGAACTACGATGCGGCGGTGCTGGCAGCGGGTCATTGCGGGTTTGGTCTGGGGGCAACCCCAACGGCGATTGCCAACATGCAGGCGATCACTGAACGCTTTGGCCCATCGCATATGGCGTTTCTGGTGGTACCGATGGTCGGTGCGTTCTTTATTGATATCGTCAACGCGCTGGTGATTAAGCTGTACCTGATGCTGCCGATATTTGCCTGAGGTCAGGCGTTGGAATAACGTTCGGTTTCCGGCATCCAGCGCTCAATTAACGCTGCCGCCTGTTCGGGGTAGCGTTCATGAATATGGCGGGCCAGGCGTTGAACTTCGGGGATCATCGCCTGATCGCGCAACAAATCCGCCACTTTGAATTCAGCATTCCCCGTCTGCCGCGTGCCCAAAAGTTCTCCCGGGCCACGTATCTCAAGGTCTTTTTGCGCAATAACAAAACCGTCGTTGCTGTCGCGCAGCACCTGCAAACGCATCTGAGCAGTTTTCGAGAGCGGTGCTTTGTAGAGCAGTACGCAGTGGGACGCTACCGCACCACGGCCAACACGTCCGCGCAGCTGGTGGAGTTGGGCAAGCCCCAGGCGCTCCGGGTTTTCGATGATCATCAGGCTGGAGTTTGGCACGTCCACGCCGACCTCGATCACCGTGGTGGCGATTAGCAGGTGTAAATCGCCCTGTTTAAACGACTGCATTACCGCCTGCTTTTCGGCGGGCTTCATACGTCCGTGAACCAGACCCACGTTCAGTTCCGGCAGCGCCAGCTTGAGCTCTTCCCACGTGGCTTCTGCAGCCTGCGCTTCCAGCAGCTCGGACTCTTCAATCAGCGTACACACCCAGTAGGCCTGACGCCCTTCATGCGTGCAGGCGTTGCGCACGCGGTCGATGATATCGCTGCGACGCGTGTCAGGAATGGCGACCGTGGTGACCGGGGTACGACCCGGCGGCAACTCGTCGATGGTGGAGGTATCCAGATCGGCGTAGGCGGTCATTGCCAGGGTGCGGGGGATCGGCGTCGCGGTCATGATCAGCTGATGCGGGTGGAAACCCTGCTGCAAACCTTTCTCCCACAGTGCCAGACGCTGATGCACACCAAAGCGGTGCTGCTCGTCGATAATCACCAGCGCCAGGCCGTTAAACTGAACCTGTTCCTGGAAGATGGCATGTGTGCCAACAATCATTTGTACCTGACCGCTGGCAATTGCGTCCTGTTGTGCAAGGCGGGCTTTGCCTTTTTGCTTCCCGGCAAGCCAGCCCACTTCAATGCCCAGCGGCGCAAACCAGGCGCGGAAATTGTTGGCGTGCTGTTCGGCCAGCAGTTCCGTCGGTGCCATCAGCGCCACCTGTTTGCCGTGGGCAATGGCGCGCAGGGCGGCCAGGGCGGCAACCAGCGTTTTTCCGGAGCCTACATCACCCTGCACCAGGCGCATCATCGGTACATCAAGCGCCATATCGCGTTCGATCTCGGCGGTGACGCGCGCCTGTGCACCGGTGGGTTTAAACGGCAGCGAGGCCAGCAGCTTATCTTTGAGCTCATCATGCGGGCTTAAGGGCTGGGCATGGAAACGTTGCGCACCCGCACGAAGCGCCAGCATGCTCAGGTTATGCGCCAGTAATTCCTCAAGGATAAGACGCCGTTGGGCGGGGTGTTTGCCGCTTTCTAAATCGCTGAGCTGGAGCGATGGTGGTGGACGGTGAAGAGTACGCAGCGCCTCGGGCAGACTCATCATGCCCTGCGCCAGCTCTGGCGACAGCAGCTCGGTGATGGCGCAGGTATCCAGCAGCTCCAGGGCCTGATCGGTGAGCTTACGCAGCGTCGCTTGCTTGATGCCTTCCGTCGTCGGGTAAACCGGGGTGAGCGTCTCCTGCAGCTCCGGCGTGCTGAGATCGCCCTGTACGCGGTATTCCGGGTGGATCATCTCTGCGCCGTATTTTCCGCGTTTGGCTTCGCCATAGGCCAGCACTCTGCGACCTGTCGCCAGGCTGTTTTTCATTGCCGCGTTGAAGTTGAAAAAGCGCATGGTGAGAATACCGGTGCCGTCGCTGATCTGACAGGTCATCATCCGGCGTCCACCAAACGTGATATTGCAGTTCAGGACTTCGCCTTCAACGGTGGCATAAATGGCAGGCAGCAAATCGCCAATTTTGTACAGCTGGGTGCGGTCTTCGTAACGCAGAGGGAGGTGGAGCAGGAGATCCTGCACGGTGTGCAGGCCGATTTTAGCCAGCTTATTGCTTTGCGCCGCGCCCACGCCCGTCAGGCTATTGAGCGGGATGGCATCCAGCAGGCGGCCTTTCATCGGTTACCCGGCGTACTGCATGGTGGCCCACCACTCGGCATCGGCTTCAATTTCGCCCTGCGCGTTGACGTGGGGGTAAGGCAATTTTTTCTGCTTCGCAACGCGAGCCAGCACCGGATAACCACCTTCGAACAGCAGGCGCTGCTGTTCATCTTCCGGCAGCATACTGTTGCTGCGTTTGTACATTCCGGCATTCTGACGCTGGCGCTGCGCTTCATAAAGAATAAGCGCGGAGGCCACAGAAACATTGAGGGACTGAACCATACCGATCATCGGAATGATAATGTCCTGATCCGCCAGATCCAGTGCTTCCTGAGTGATCCCGGTTTTCTCCTGACCCATCAAAATACAGGTCGGACGGGTGTAGTCGATCTCGCGGAAATCTACGGCTTTAGCGGACAGGTTAGTGGCAAGTACCTGCATACCGCGCCCTTTCAGGTGGGTTACGGCTTCGCCTATGCTCTGGTGGTGTTTGACAGAAACCCAGCTGTTACTGCCTGCAGCGGCAGATACCATGGTTCGCATGCGGGAGCCCGGCCAGACAGCGTGCACTTCATGCACGCCGACGGCGTCTGCAGTACGGACAATGGCAGAAACGTTATGGGGCTTATGGACCTGCTCCATGCAGACCGTCAGGTCTGGTTGACGCCTGGCGAGCATCTCGCAGATACGTGCATAACGTTGTGCATTCATAAAACTAGTTTCTGTTTCGGGTGACTTTAATCACGTCCGGCATGACGCGGATCTTGCGCATAATGTTCGCCAGATGCACGCGGTCGCGGGCGGTCAGACGAATAAAGGCGCTGTATACGCGGCCATCTTTTTCTTCCGTATTCAGACTCTGAATGTTGGAAGAGGCCGTGTTGATCGCTGCCGTCAGGTTCGCCAGGGCACCCTGGTGGTTGAACATATCCACCTTAATTTCGGTGATAAATTCCTGTGCGGTCTCTTTGTCCCACTCGACCGCCATAAACTTCTCGGCTTCTTTCTGGTAGCCGCGAATGTTACGACAGGATTCGTGGTGGATAACCAGCCCTTTGCCCGGGCTGA
The DNA here is from genome assembly GCF_046521475.1 of Enterobacter sp. CPE_E890. Taxonomy (NCBI): domain Bacteria; kingdom Pseudomonadati; phylum Pseudomonadota; class Gammaproteobacteria; order Enterobacterales; family Enterobacteriaceae; genus Enterobacter; species Enterobacter sp. CPE_E890. Next base: position 120,899 of record NZ_JBKFZW010000001.1, read on the forward strand.
CGTGCGCAATAATCGGGTCGCCAGGGATTGGACGGCAACATTTTGCGAAAGTGATAAGCACGCCGTCTGCGCCTTTGATAGGCAAATGACCGTGGCTTTGCGTAGCGGGCTGCGCAACGGAGGCATCCCCCTGTTGCAGATTTTTCGCTACCACTACACTCATGGCGTTTCCGAGGCCGATCTCTGCCAGCAGGTCATCAAGCGAGGCGAGTTTCATGCGCTCCAGCTCACGCTGAATGTTCTCTTGCGGGATCTCAGCCAGCTTACGGCTGCCGCCCAACGCGTGGTTGAGCAGACGACGTCCCAGACTGACCGAATCATCGCGCTTGAGGTTTTTCAGTAACTGACGGATTTTGGCGCGTGCTTTAGAACTCACGACAAAGTTCAGCCAGGCCGCGTTCGGACGTGCGCCCGGTGCGGTAATAATTTCCACCGTCTGGCCACTGGAGAGCGGCTGAGACAGCGGGTAAGGCTGTCTGTCGACGCGTGCACCCACGCAGGCGTGCCCGATATCGGTATGCACGGCGTAAGCGAAGTCGACCGGTGTTGCCCCAGCAGGCAGTTCGACAATGCGACCCTCTGGGGTGAAAACGTAAATCTCATCCGGGAAGAGATCGGATTTAACGCTCTCGATAAATTCAAACGAGCTGCCCGCACTCTGCTGAAGTTCCAGCAGGCTCTGCATCCAGCGTTGTGCGCGGATTTGTGCGGTGGTGCTGCTTTCACCGCCGTGCTCTTTATACGCCCAGTGTGCGGCCACACCCATTTCTGCCATCTGGTCCATATCTTCGGTGCGGATCTGCACTTCGACAGGCACGCCGTGCGGACCAATCATTGAGGTATGCAAAGATTGATAGCCGTTCGCTTTTGGAATGGCGATGTAATCTTTCATGCGCCCCGGGCGCGGTTTGTAGAGGCTGTGCATCTGCCCCAGCACGCGATAGCAGGTATCGGAGTCGTGGACGATCACGCGGAACGCGTAGATATCCATAATCGAGTGAAAACGCTGCTCTTTGAGCACCATTTTGCAGTAGATGGAGTACAGATGTTTTTCACGACCGCTGACGCGGCACGGAATTCCCGCTTCCTGTAAACGCCCTTCAATTTCCGAGAGGATCTTTTGAATCATCTCTTTACGGTTACCGCGTGCGGCTTTCACCACCTCTTTAATCACACGATAGCGATTCGGGTACAACGCTTCAAAACCCAGCTCTTCCAGCTCGGTTTTAATGTGATGGATACCTAAACGATGCGCCAGTGGACTGTAGATTTCGAGGGTTTCACGGGCAATGCGGCGACGTTTATCCGGGCGAAGTGAGCCCAGCGTGCGCATATTGTGGGTACGGTCAGCGAGTTTGATAAGAATGACGCGGATATCCTGCACCATCGCCATAATCATCTTGCGGAAGTTTTCGGCTTGCGCCTCTTTCTTGTCGCGGAAATTCAGCTTATCAAGCTTAGAGACCCCTTCCACCAGTTCGGCAACGCTTTTGCCAAACAGCTGTTCCATGTCCTGGTAAGTGGCAGGGGTATCTTCAATCACGTCGTGCAGCAGAGCGGCCATCAGTGTTTCGTAGTCGAGTTTCATCTCGGCCAGAATACAGGCTACCGCTACCGGGTGCGTGATATAGGGTTCACCGCTTGAACGTGTCTGGCCCTCGTGAGCGTCACGTGCAACGAGATACGCCTGCTGAAGACGCTTAATCTGCTCTTCAGGCAGGTAGGTTTGAATCAGTTGATTCAGGCTTTCAAACAGATACAAGGGCGACCCGCAGGTTTAATTAACGACGACCTTCAGCAATAGCGGTTACGGCCTGCAGTTCTGCGGCTTCCTGCTCTTGCTGCTCCTGGCGCTCACGCACGTCGAGGATCTGGTTGTTAATCAGACCTTCTTCGATTTCGCGAAGTGCGATAACGGTAGTTTTATCGTTTTCTTCCGGTACCAGCGGATCTTTACCGCCTACCTGCATCTGACGAGCGCGACGCGCGGCGACCAGCACCAGGTCAAAACGGTTACCAATTTTCTCTACAGCGTCCTGAACAGTTACGCGTGCCATACTTAAAATGCTCCACAGGTGAAGAAATGACTGGGCATGATACTGAAAGTGGGTTCAGTCTGCCAACAGTTTGGTGATTAATGCGTCATGTCGCTGCTTCTGGCGGCTCATACGCAGACGTTCTGCGCGAAGAATGGTTTTGAGATCGCTCAGCGCGGCATCAAAATCATCATTCACAATAAGGTAATCATATTCCGCGTAATGGCTCATTTCTGCAACTGCCTGTTCCATACGCTTTGCAATCACTTCTTCGCTGTCCTGGCCACGACCGCGCAGGCGGCGATCCAGCTCATCTTTCGATGGCGGTAAAATAAAGATGCTGCGTGAGTCAGGCATCTTCTTGCGAATCTGCTGTGCGCCCTGCCAGTCGATATCCAGGAATACATTTACGCCAGTTGCCAGAACCTGCTCAATGGTTTCACGCGAGGTGCCGTAATAGTTACCGAACACTTCTGCGTGTTCAAGAAACGCGTCTCTGCCAATCATCGCTCTGAATTCGTCGTGATTCACAAAGAAATAGTGCTCACCATGTACTTCACCCGGACGCGGCGCTCGCGTGGTGTGAGAAACAGAAACCTGTGTGTCGTACAACGGTTGGGTTTTTAACAGTGCCTGAATAAGGCTGGATTTACCCGCGCCACTAGGGGCAGAAACAATATAAAGCGTGCCTTGAGCCATGAGAGTCTTTTGTATGTGTTAGCGAAGAAGTCCTACATACGGGCTTATTATACACGTCACCGCTCTGTGACGTAGTCTTTGTCACACTTTTTCCCCTCGAATATTGAATTTTGCGTGCCGTTTTCAGGTTTTATCTGTGGTTTTCAGCAACCAAAAGAAATACCGGACAGCGTCTCGCATTGTGAAACGTTGACGTTAGCGTTGTGTCAGGCATCCGGGTATACCTCCTGCAACACAAAGGAGGGTTGAGATGTGGCAATGGATAAGCGGGTTAATGCTGTTGTGGTGTGGTTATGGGGTTGCTGTGTGTCCGGTGTGGTCACAGGCAAAAGCAGAGAAAGAAATTGCGTCCTTAAGTGCGCAAATCAAACGCTGGGATGATGCCTACTGGAAACAGGGCGTTAGCGAGGTCAATGACGAGGTATACGACCAGCTTAGCGGCCGGTTAAAACAGTGGCAGCACTGTTTTGGCAGAGAATCACTGGATGCCGCCATTCCTGCCCTGACGGGAAATATCAAACATCCTGTCGCCCATACCGGGGTCCATAAAGTGGCCAGTAAAGAGGCGCTTCGCTCGTGGATGCATGCCCGGCACAATCTCTGGATGCAGCCAAAAGTCGACGGCGTGGCGGTGACGCTGGTCTATCGTGACGGAAAGTTAATTCAGGCCATCAGTCGTGGTAATGGCCTTAAAGGTGAGGACTGGACTGCACAAGTACGTTTGATCCCGTCAGTCCCTCAAGACGTGTCGGGTGCGCTGGCAAACAGTGTCCTGCAAGGGGAGCTTTTTTGGTTGCGCGAAAACCACATTCAACGACAGATGGGTGGAGTGAATGCACGCGCAAAAGTGGCGGGTGCGATGATGCGGCAAAAGGACAACGCGCTTCTGAAACAGACAGGGATATTTATCTGGGCCTGGCCGGATGGACCCAAAGATATGCAAAACATGTTGTCTGAACTTTCCAGTGCAGGGTTTCCTCTGACGGCGCGCTATACCTTGCCAGTTGAGACTGTAGAAGGCGTCGAGAAACAGCGTTCAACGTGGCAAAACACGGCATTACCCTTTGCCACGGATGGCATTGTGGTGCGATCCGCAGATTCTCCCCAGGGTGAAAACTGGTTGCCCGGGGAAGGTAGCTGGGTTGTCGCGTGGAAATATTCCCCTGCAACCCAGGTAACAGAGGTCAGTGATATCCGTTTTACCGTGGGGCGAACGGGCAAAATTTCCGTTGTAGCAGCGCTGGAACCCGTGCAACTGGATGATAAACAGGTGCAGCGAGTGAGCCTGGGATCGGTCGGTCGTTGGCAGAGGCTGGATATTGCCCCGGGCGATCAGATACAGGTTAGCCTGGCCGGTCAGGGTATCCCCCGGTTTGATAAGGTGGTCTGGCGAGGAACGGATCGACAAAAACCACTCCCTCCTCCCTCGCGTTATCATTCAATGAGCTGTTTTTATGCTTCACCGGAGTGTATGGAACAATTCTTTGCGCGGTTGACGTGGCTCAGTTCAAAGCAGGTATTCAACATTGAAGGTTTAGGAGAATCAGGATGGCGGGCACTCTGGCAAGCACATCATTTTGAACATCTCTTCTCATGGCTGTTATTAACTCAGTCGCAGCTGCAGTCTACGCCGGGGTTTTCCGCAGCGCGTGGGTTAGCGCTCTGGCATCGCTTTAATCTGGTGCGTGAGCAACCTTTTATTCGCTGGCTTATGGCGTTGGGTGTGCCTCTGACACAGGCCTCGCTGAAGGCGATGGGGGACATGTCCTGGCAGAAGATGAGCGCGCGTAATGAAAAGGACTGGCAGTCCTTGCCGGGGACGGGAGAGGAGAAAGCGCGGCAAATCGTTAACTGGATGCACGCGCCTCAGGTAGATGTGCTGGCAAAGTGGCTAGCGGAGCAGCACATCAAAGGATTTTGACATTAATGAGCGCTGTGTTTGTAGTGAAAAACAGGCAGTCCAAGCTTCAGCCGCAGCGCCAGCATGCGCGCTGTAAAGCCGAACAGCAGCGTGGAGATGACCACCACATCATGGTTCGACACGTAATGTTGCAGGGCGATATACAGCACTGCTGCTGCGAAGGATATGCCGGCATACAGCTCTTTTTGAAAGACCAGAGGAATGCGTTTGCAGAACATATCGCGCAGTACACCTCCGAATACGCCCGTGATCACCGCGGCAATGGTGGCAATAACAGGCCCTTCACCCATATCGAGCGCGATTTGTGCTCCGATGATCGAAAAGACGATCAGCCCCAGTGCATCAAGCACCAGGAACAAGCGGCGTAGATGAGGCATAACGGGCGCCACAATGGTGGTGAGTACGGCAGCCGTCGCCACGATAATCACGTACTCAGGGTGTTTAACCCAACCGAGTGGGTAATGACCAAGCAGGATATCGCGTACAGAACCGCCGCCCAATGCGGTAGCAGTGGCGATAATGATCACACCGAAGGTGTCCATCCGGCGACGTCCGGCGGCGAGTGCGCCAGTCATGGCCTCTGCGGTGATACCAATAATATAGAGAATGTGAAGCAACATATAACCTCCGGAGTGAACGTGGGGAGGTTAGCGATTTGTGCGCAAGATCACGATTGAGATTTTCTAAGGCGATTCAGTTTGCCATATAAAATATTATCAAGCCTTACCGTAAATGGCTTATGAATGGTGGTGAGATGAGAAATCCCGGCATGTAACGGATTAGAAATAATAATGGATGGCGCCATCCGACGCCATCCGGAAGGTGTTACTCGATTGGATCTGTTTATTGAGTAGTGGCTTTAAATTCCCGTGGTTACTGGATTTCATATAATGCGTTTTCTCAGTAGGTACACCCATGTGTACACGGCATTTTGAGGTGCTGCCTTTTACTGCTCATTTTATGCTCTTATGCTTGCTGTTCTGGCCTCTTATCTTTTGCGCCTTATTGTATGATACCTCTATCCCACAATAAGGAATCAGCCAGCCATGAGAATGACCAGCCGCAAAAAAGAGATACTCAGTTACTTTGAGCCGGATAACCTCGAGTGGGTATCGGGTGAGATCGGCGCTCCGCCACTCGATGTGTCGGGCGTGGCCTACCTGCTTCACGGCATGAAGTCGTTCGATAAGCGCCACCAGCTCGAATCAACCCGGCGCACACTGGAAAGCATGGTTGCTGGTGGACTGCTTGAGCGGGTGACAGTGTATGAATTGCGTCAGGTACGGCGCGGCGGTGAGACTAACGCAACGGTCGTGCGCTACGGTTTACCCGGTCACTGCGCTGTTATGCGCGATACTGGCGGCGCTGATAACGCAATATCAGGTGAATACATGCGGGTCAGTTAAGAGCCAGCAATCTGTCGTTGATGCGGCTCAGGTCGTAAACCCGGCGTTCAATATCCAGCATCAGGAAATTGTGGATCTCGGCCTGCTCAGGATTATCAGACTCTCTGGCCTGTAATAGCAATTCATTGTAACCATGCAAGCCGCCTGAGTTTTCCGCCGGGGTGGTGCCTTTCCCACGCAGGCAGCTAATGGGCTGATTACTCGTATCGTGTGTTTGCTTCTCCAGCACAATGACGCAATCCCACCAGTCGCCAAAGTCATACGTGTAAACCAGCTTGTCACCATCATTCTGGAGCGCTGCCCATAGTGGTGTGATTGCCGCATTACCCATGCTTTCATCCTCACCCCATACGCGATACTCGCTACCGGGATCACCTTTACGCCCTTTCTCGAACATATACAGGTGTTCGTCATTCCAGCCAAAAGCCAACTGGATCACCGCGTGAAGTTCACTAAAGGGGATTTGCTCTGGAACCAGCACACGCCGCCATATTGGTGGTTTGCTGTCTCGGATGGTTATCTTTAGCTGGTACATGCAAATCCTGAATAAATGCGAATCGGAAGGATAACGATACTGACGCACTCACAATTCTGTAAAGGTGAATAAAGGTAATTTGCTTAATAGGCATAAGTTACATGCGGAATAATCCCGTATCTACCTGCGCGGCGCTGGCTTCCTCCACTGGTAGGCGGGTGATCGCATCATTTCGCGGAATTTGTCACGCCGGGCTATATCGGCATTAACTGAGCGTTCTATCTCCCGTTGATCTGCCGGGGTTAGCTGGTGGCCTTCGTGCTCCAGTTTGGCGGTGGTCAATAAAGCTATTTCGCGTGGTGTCATACGTCATACCCATCTGGAAGGATGAAACACGCCCGGATTAAATTTTATTTTTCGCGGGTATAAAAATACGAGGAGGCGGGCAGTCCTTAAGGCTCAGGGTTGCAGAGATTTGGCCTCCCCCTCCCGGTGATAGTTTATTGCTTGATGTGGACGGCTTGCTATATTGGCGGCGAATGCAAATTGTCGCAGAAGTCTATCCCGTTCCTTGACGCCCCGTGCGGGCGTTTTGCTTTTACAAAGTCAGGCCAATGCCTCTGGCTGCTTTCCCCGTCTTACGCTCAATCACGCCCGTGATTCTGTCCACTACTGGCGCGGGTCTCGCCTCATATGGGCTTTGGTTCTGTCCTGAACAGTCCAGTATTTCAACATCGGTGACTATACGGATTGCTAACATGCGCCGCTTTTTTTAACCCTTCGCAGATCCCGCCTTGCTTGCATTGAAACGGATCTCGCTAAACTCAGCTCAAGCCGTGCGATTCTGTCGGCATGTAGCCCCATGAATCCGTTAATCAATGTCATCTCGCGCCATTCTTCTGTTCCCGGCGTCGGATTATTCGCCAGTAATAGCCCGTATCTCTCAGCCAGCATGAGGTTTCTTGCACGATTTCGCACCAGCGGAGAAAGCGCCTCGCCCCCCTCAAATGGGAAGAATGCCCGCCGACTGCGTTCGCCATGCTTGACGGCATTATTATTGCCCAATGGTGCGCCTGCGCCTTTCCGCTTGCCACCCCATCCCGATCTTGATTGTTGGCTATTTTTTTTCATTTAACGGCTCACTGTGCGCATTTTTGTGCGCAAAAACCTTAACAAACCCTAACAATACCTTAATAAAACTGTATATCTAACTTCCGCCATCTACTGCGAACGGATAGCGCCCAAGCCAGAAATATCAAGCCTCTCCACCATTTTGCGAATGCGCAATTCGCGCTTACAAATTACTGCGAATTCGCAATTTCTGTACGCAATGCCACCGTTAGCATTCGTCAGGTGGTACGCACGTTAAATGCGCAGTTTTGCCGCGTACCTGACTGCGTACTGCGAACCAGTGGCGCGAACCAGAATATTTTGGACAATCTAAATCACATTCTGGCTTCCAGCCCGCAACTGGCGCGGGTTTAGCGCTACGAGGGTTTAAGATCCGTCCAGGACAGTCCAGGATTTACATCCGTTCTGGTGCGAACGTTACTGCGAACCATCGCCCCCGCTGGTGGGCTGTCGTTGCTTCTTACCACCATTTAATCGGAAGGCATTGCCGTTTGGTTGCGCTATCCCCATGCGGTGTTGTGTCTCAGTGACTGCTTTATGCAGATCGCCGTAATCATCGGTTTTCACTGGTGGGCGCTTCACGTTCGTCAGACACGTATCACGGCGCTGCTTTACCCATTCCCGATCATCGTCCTCAGCACAAATCATCATGACTTCCTGCCAGCGTGTAGCTGCCCTGCGATACAGCCCCTTCGCTTCCAGAGCCTCGGCTTTGCTGTCCTTTACCATGCTTTTCTCCCTCAGAATGGCGCTTCATCGTCGAATGGCTGGCGCTGGTCAAAATCATCAGGGGTGTTATATATTTCCCATCCCGGCGCGGATTGCGTTTCGTGGCCCCTGCTGGCTCCGCTTGCTTTGACTGACTCGGCCCGCTTCCCGCCGGGGCGTACCGTTCTGGCGCTGATCACGCTGTCGGCTACTACCTGATACCCCTGCTGCGTACCGCCATCCTTGCCCGTCCACTGATTGATCTGCATCGCTCCGGCAACACTGACTAAATCGCCTTTAACGTGCCCTGCCAGTGCGTCGGCCTGTTTGCCGAATGCCACCACGCCCAGCCAGAAAGTAACCTCTCCGCCCTCTGCTGCATGGCAGGGCAGTGCCACCGCTAACCGTCCCATTGCCATGCTTGTACCGTTCGTTGTGGTGCGGGTCTGGGGATCTGCCACCAGCCGCCCGTAGGCTGATATCTGTGCTGTCATTAAGCGCCCTCCATTCTTGATAACGTGTTGTCAATATTCCCGGCGGCTCGTTTCAGGTAGTCCATGCTGTCATTTAGCCGGGATAATTCGCCAGCCAGTAACAAGGCCGCCGCCTCCTGCGCGGTGAACCCCTGCGCTTCAATCTCTCTAATAACTTCGATCTGCTTTTTATGATGTTCGTTCATTTTTTCGCCCTTTAGCTGAATCATACCCCCCCCTGTAAATCTTTTTTGGGGTGTAATATCCCTACCAAACCCTACTAATCGATGAAACCCAGATATGGCGCGGCTTTCAGGCTAGTAGGGAATTGTTTTTCTTACCCTACATAACCCTACTTATCCCTACTAAATCACTTCAACGGCATTTTACTGCCTGTTTTATTTGGTAGGGATATGTAGGGATAAGTAGGGATAAGTATATATATCCCTACCAGTCTACAAACCCCGTCATTACTGGCCTTAAATGACTTTGTAGGGATAGGTAGGGATAAATCAGGGGTAAACTATTCTTCGCCCCCTTCGGCGGTGCTGCTGCCATATGCTCGCGGTATAAACTCCTCAGCCATCTCGTTATAGCCCACGTTGGTTTGCGCTCTGCCGTTAATGCTTCGCGTCAGGTAGCTGGCTCGGTACTCTTTTGCTGCTGATTTTATGGCGCGTGAAAACTTATTGACGGAAAGCGGTTTACCCAGCCCGTGATACTCCATAAACGCCAGGTAAAGATGATAAAGATACGCCCTCGGCTCTGGCTGGCCTGCCCATGTACCTCCGCCCATCATCATGCCTTTGGGTTCGTTCATGAAAAAAAGTGCCGCACACATATCGATAACCGGATCTGTGCCGCGTTTAACGTCTAGCGCCTCCTGAGAATCGCGCTGCTCAAGTAATAGTGCTTTTGCTTTGTTCTGGTCGGCAAAGGTGGTTAGCAGGTGGCGGATAATCACCGGGATTTCTCGCCTGATTTTTGCGGTTAAATCCGGGTCTTTGTCTGCGTCTGATACCGGGTTATTAAACGGGAATATCACGCGGCGGCGGGCAATGCCCCCGTTTCGCTCCGTGAATGTCATCGGCTCGTTATTGGTTGCCATAACAACGGCATTTAGCACGGTTGTGAACTGCTTTTCATATTTCCCATCAATCTCTACCGGATCGCCGCCCGTAATGGCCTTAATCCCCGCACCCTCTCCAACATAGCGGGTCTGGTCAGGCATGATAATGAGACTTTTGCCCACGAACTGCGCCCTTCCTCGAGCGGTGTCCAACGTCATCATGCTACCGCTGGCGGTGTTGTGTTCACCTGCCAGCGTGGTTGCTATGCTGCTGAATACGGATTTCCCACTGCCGCCCTCGCCAGTTACCTCAATGAATAGCTGCCAGTCGTGACGCTTCGCCAGCACCATAAACAAGGCTGCTTTGATACGCTCGGCCTTATGATGGTCGCCAGCCGTTGCATGATTCAGCCAACGGGTAAAATCGGGGGCGCTGGTGGAAATATTCTCCCCCGGCGCTGGCGGGGTGTAGGTGATCCCATTGTGGTTCATCAGCCAGTTACCAGGCGAATGGGCGGAAAACGTCTGTGCGGCGAGGTCATAAACGCCGTTATCAAAACCAATCAGATCCCCGCTCCGCTCACCAATTACCGGGATTTGCAGTTTCATGGTTGCGACAACCGATTTAATCCCCTTTTCGGTGTAGTGGGCTTCGTGCTCGTCGAAAATTGCCACCATAACCCTTTCTAATTCGCTGTCTGGTAGCTTCACCCATACGCCAGATTCGTAGCAGTAAACAGCGCCACTATCAGGGTTAACCGCCAACATATCCCAGCGAGATGAAAGCAACCGCGCTTTCTGGCTGGCTGCCATTTGTGCAATATCTCCGGCATCGGCTTTACGGCGGGATTTACCGCCCTCAATGGCCTGTAGTTGTGGTTTCACGGCATCCCCCTGAATCTGGTACATCGAATCGTTAAAAGCGGCTGTAGCGGCTTCCAGCCCGTTTTGCTGGCGGTAGTCGTCCCAGTCGGCTTTATGGTCTGTCGGCGGCAGCGCCACCCAGCCAGCCACGGATAAAGCTGCTTTCTCTGCGGCCTCCTTCCCGATGTTGGTGGCTCCGGTTTCGGAGGCTGCTGTAGGGTGGTCGTTATCTGCGGCGATAATAATTTGCGACTGCGGGTATTTCCGGCGCATTACTCCGGCAACGTGGATCAGGTTCCCGGCGTCAATTGCCGCCACTGTGAGCGCCTCCGGGCGCATCAGGTGAACAGACAGAGCGGTAGCCAGCCCCTCGGCAATTAATACGCTCTGCGGCTGTTCTGGTGCGTTTACGGCGTGATATGCCCCGCGCTTCGCTGAACCTGTCAGAAGTCGCTTCTCTCCCTGCGGTGTAATGGTCTGCGCTGCTGCCACTGCGCCGGATTCGTCCACCAGCTCCAGCAATAACGAACCATCCGGCATAACCGGATAGTTAAACCCGGTCAGCCCTTTTGATTGCAGGTACTCAGATTCGCCCCGTGTGACGCTCTGGCGCATTCCGGCATACAGACGGGCAAACGTAGCCCTTCGCTGCTCTGCGTCCTCTGCTGCCTGTTTCTGGCGCTCAGACTCCATTTGCTCCCGCCTCTGGCTGGCTGCTGTCGGGTCGGTTTCCGCTGCCCGGTAATCAATACCCAGCACATCAGCGGCAAGGTGCGCCGCCTCCGTGGTGTCGCAGTTGTTAACCCGCTTGATTAAATCCAGCCCGTCGCCCGCGCCGCACTGGTTGCAGATAAAGCTGCCGCGCCCGTTGTCGTCGAACCGGAAGCGATCCGTACCGCCACATGCAGGGCATGGGGCATGGCGGCGTGATGAATCAGGCACGTCGATAGACAGGCCAGCCAGTACATAAGGCCATCGCCCGGCGGCGGCACTGGTCACTTCGCGGATAAGGTCGATATTACGCATTCGTGTACCTCCCTCAGTGCGCCAGCGGCATTTCAGGCAAGCCGTTTTCATTCAGATCAGCAATGAATCCATCATGCAGCTCTGCCAGCGTTTCACGTCCGAACGGGGTCAGCTCGCCGCGCTCCGTGTCGATCATGGCCTGATAAAAAACAATGGCGTTCGCTGTTCCCTGCTCAACGCCGTAGCGCTCAATCATTGCGCCTTCCATGTTGTTAGCCATCGCCAGACGTTCCGCGAACGGGTAAACCACAATCCCCGCTGTGTCATTTGAATAAAACGTCACCAGCGACGATTTGCCGTCAGCCTCCGTGACGGTGGTTGTGCCGTTTTCGCGCTTCATCTCAGAAATGAACGTCGCAGCAATCAGCCAGCGCCACATGGTGACGTTATGCTGCGCGGTAAAGTCGAACCAGCCACGCGCCCCGCCATCAGCAACGGCAAAATGAATGGCGTAGCCGATATCGGGCGTATCGTCGTACTCTCCCGCATCCAGACGGCTTACAGCGCTCTCATAGGTGATAATGGCTACATGCTCATACATCCCGGCATCGTTGCGGGTCATGATATTGACGCCGTGCGGTGTGGCTTCGGCGTGGAATAAGTCGGGATTTCCCGATTTAAAGTTCAGTACGTTGCTCATGCTTTATCCATCGCTTTTAAGTCCATGCCAGCCAATTCATCCTCTACTGAATCCATCAATTCGGGGATACCATCCAGAAGGGAAATGATTGCGCCGATTAATTTAGCCGTGCCGCTATCGTTTTTATTCGTCGCCTCAAGCCAGAGAGACAGGACTTCCTGCGCCTGTTGGATACGGCAGGTTGAATCGGCCAGGGATACTTTGCTCATGCTGCCACCTCCAGACGGATACGGCCTGCAAAGAAACAGACGTGATCCCGCGCCAGAGTGCGGCGGGCTTCGCGCTCAGTTTCAGCAGCAATGTGATGGATTTTTGCGGTAATTGTTGGCATGTCGCGGCGAACGGCTGCGATTAGCCAGATAAATTGTGGATTTTGGGTAGGGGTAGTAGCCAGCATAGCGGCAGCCTCTGTGGAATGATGTTTGAAATCACCACCAAAGACGCCAATCACTGGTGGTGAACTGAACGAGGTTGGCGTACCGGCTTCCACAGATACCGGCGCATCTTTCGATGCCCTCGCCCAGCCCACCATTGAAGGATGTAGCCGTGCGACGCACACAAAAAAACCGCATTTAGCGCGGTTGTGCGCTGTGGATAATTGCAGGACGCCAATCCCGGCACCAGATTCTGCTGGTGCTCTATAACCATAAACCGGGTTGGCGATAGTCGGCAAGCCCTTTTTTATGGACTCCAGAAACTCACCTTCGCGCACGCGCGTACTTCTCCGAAAACTCCCGCCAGTAGAATGATTTCCCCCTCGCGTAGTGATGTCAGAAAAACCTTCCTCGCGTGCGTGTACTGGTGCAAAAAGTCCCGTGCGCGTACTGGTCTCGAAACTCTCCTCGTTACCACGACGAGAAAATGAGGAGCTGGCATTAGCTGGCACTGTTATGCCAGCTTTACCCTCATGCGCGTGCACGATCCCGCGCAAGGTACACATCAGGCCAGCCAGGGGAAAGGCTTTATTCTGGACGGCGGGCATTAGTGAACCTCCGGCAATTGAGGCTGATATTTGCGCCATAACTCAGCTTCTTCGGCGATCAGGCGGGACTTCTCACCTTTGCAGGCTTGCAGGTCTTTACCGCGCTTGCTGGCCTTCTTGTCGTAAGCTGCTTTGCGTTTGCTGTGGTCGTTCAGGAAGGCGAACGGCACACCATAGGAGCCAGTTTTACGAATAGACGGGATAACCTCGCGGAATACCCAGTTAGTGAAACGATGTGCGAACGTTCCGGCGGTGCTGGCCTTCCGGCTGCGGGCGATTAATTTGTAAAAGCCCGATTCGCAGACAGTACGCATAACCTGCAATCCACCGGGGGTGGGTGTTAAACACACCCCCTTTTCATCGGCATCTAATCGCCTCAATGCGACTTTGTGATCGGCTATTTCCAGTGCCTCACAAACATCTTTGGCGATAAACCACGGATCGCCATCCATATTGACGATGCGAACTTTGATACCCTCAAACCGGATAACGGAAATATCCCCTTTGACTGCTTGAGGAATTTTTTTCTGGCTAACGTAGGATTGTGGGGCGGCCTCCGAATTGAATCGGCTTTTTTCGATTTTCATTTGTCAGGCTCCGTTAGGCGGCGTTAAACGCGTCCGGGTAGAGGTTCAGAATGTCGGTAATATCCTGCTGAGATAACCCGTGATGTTCATTAATGGCGGCGTTATGGTTCACAAGCTGGATCACCTTGAGAACATCGCCACGGCAGGAAAAGCGGTAGCGCAGGTGTGCGCCGATACCATCCGGGTTTTTCTCGTCGATACGCTCCAGTTGAATATCAAGCTGGCGCTCCAGTTCAGACGCATAATTACGCCCGGATGAAAGACGGCAGTAGCGCAGAATATCATTTTCTGTCCATCCCTCTACGCCAGTGCGCAGCATATAGACGCGGGCGCGGTGTTTCTTTGGGGTTCGCTTAGGTACTTGTACCGGGCTGGTGGTCGGCGTAATATCAGACGTGCGAATATCTGAGTTAGCCGCCTGCTGTACGGGGCGGTTTTTCTTTTTCATTACGCCACCTTCCCGCGACGTTCTGCCAGCCAGTTATTAATCTCTACCGCATCAAAGGCGGTCACGTTATCGGTGAGCTTCACCGGGCGCGGCAGCGTGCCGTTCTTAACCCAGCGGTCAATGGTTGGCATGGAAACACCAAGAAGTTCCGGCATACGGAAACGACGGATGTATCCAGTAGTGGGAAGTGCTGATTGTGCTGCTTGATGGGCTGTCATATGTCCCGTAACTCCTATGATAGCTGGTGTTACGGGCATTTAAGGCAAAAAAGACCCTCCTGTGAATTACACTAAATTTAATATCATGATGCTAATTTTTAGTATCTGACTACTTGGGCTTTCCTGCTGTAGTGCGATCCATGGGCTTGCGGTTCATATCTGAGATTATTTTTTTTAGATAGTCGATAGACGGCTCGGAATAACCTGCACCAACAGATAGCCAATGATTTATTGTTGCGTTAGCCCAAGCATCATTTGTGTCTATACCGTTAATATTTTTACATTCATCAGGAAAGGTATTGCGTGTGTATATAAGAGCCATCAGACAGTTCTCTCTATTCTGACTAAATCTTTTAGTATTCCCATGCTCTTGTATTTCATTCACTGTATTAACAGTGTTTTTTAGAGGGGAATGATATCTTGGGGTTATAGCTGTGCAATTATCTATACAATCTCTAACACGCAGAAACCAACCCCTTGAAATGTAAATACTATCAAGAGAGATCACTTCTTCATCTTGACGCATTATTTCTGTCTTTATTTCTTCAGGGTTGCTGAAAATATCGCTAGGTAAATCAAATTTGTGAGCTTCTCCTAAAAGGATTGACTCAACGGTATCTGAATTGTCGTAATCAACACAATCATGCGAAGCGGTAAGTAACGGGCCAATCTTTGAAGATCCATAACGTAATACTCCATTTATTGTGCCACTGTTAAGATGCCAAATCCCAGATGCTAAGCCAGTGTTATACCTAACTCCGTGGAGTTCTTTTTCTTGACCGTCATAGAGCACTGGGTCGATAAGATAAAAGTGTGAGTTTTTGAGGCAATTAGTATCTTGTATTACTTTATCTTGCGCCCAGGCTTCCTTATTGATAAATCCGGCCAAAACGCAAGGTATACCATCTAAGATCACACCTAAGTGAATTGCTCCAGATGCCCCCATAAGCAATAAGTCATTGGTTTCAATTTCCAGTAACTCTGAGGCTCTGACGATATGGAAATAAGTGTTTGGAGGAATTTTTTTCATTTACTCATCCATTTTTTAATTGAAGTGACGTTGTAATCTTCGCCATGTTCCAGCGCTACCAGCAAATCACACCACTGCGCCAGCGCCGCTTTACGCTCATCAAAATACTGGTGACGGTTATAGATACCCTCCACGCCTTTAATTTTGTGATTAAGGCATCTTTCAGCCACTACCGGATCAACGCCCAGCGCGGCTAAATGGGTGCGGGCTGTGCGCCGGAAGTCGTGAATAGTGAAGTTAGGAACGTCCGGCATTTCATGGCGAACCTTTGCCAGCGCAACGGGCAGGGTACTTTCCTGAATATGGGGAATCATCCGGCTTTGCATCTTTCTGGCTGGCAGCACCCATGCTGTATTGCATGAGAAGGTGTGAAGCTCCCGTAGCCATGCAACTGCTGGTGGGGGTAACGGTATGTCGATAGCATCGCCGTTTTTGCTGCGTTCTTCGGGTAAGTGCCAGATTGCCCGGTCTAGGTCGAACTCTTCCCAGCGGGCAGCGCACAATTCCATCTTACGCACGCATAAGGTCAGTAGTAGCTTGAAGGTAAGCTCGTTCTGGCGGCTGAATCCCTTCGCCATACGCATGGCCTGAAACAGCCTGATCAGTTCTTCACGGGTTAACCATCGGTCACGGGCAACCTCTTTCCCTCCAGCGTCGGCAACCTCAAACGCAGAACAGGGGTTTATCTCCAGCGCGTGTCGTTTAATCCCATAATCGAATATGCGGCGTGTCCATCTCAGCACGTCCGTTGCTATGGTCGGCGCTCCACGGTCAACAATACCTTTCAGCATGTCGTCGATATGGCGCGGCTTTACGTCCTCAACCTTCATGCTGCCAATGCAGGGGTTTATATCTTTGTCGATACGGCGGCGGAGTATATCGGGGTGCTTCCAGCGCGGCAGGATCTGACGCTCAAAGTATTCAGCCGCCAACTCTGAAACGCGCATGGCGTTCTTCTCAGCTTCCATCTTCGCCAGTGCTTCGGTTTTGCGTTCCTGCTTCTCCCCCGCAACGTCATAGCCCAGCGATACACGCGCCGATAATTCTTTGGCGGATTCCCTGGCTTTGGCTAATGACAGTTCAGCATAAGAGCCAATCAGCATAGCGCGAGACTTCCCGGCAAGTTTATAGCGGAATCTCCATGTAGGGATTTTGTCGGCTTCACGGTAACGCAGGTATAAACCGTTTCCGTCTGCCCGCCCCTCGAATCGCTCCCCGCTCTTAATCCATGCGCGGATCTGCATATCAGTCAGTTTTGGCATTTTGCGAATATCCAAACTTTGAATAGGGGGTGTACCCAAAGTGATGTACACAAACCTCATTGGGTACACCTTTGTGTACACCATAATCATGCGCTTTGTTGCGTCGTTATGATAGCCCATGATAACAAAAAAGCCCGCTGGTTTGCGGGCTTGATGTGATTTATGCGTCGTCTTGAATCTTGCTGATAGCTTACTCGATATTCTGGATCTGCTCGCGCATTTGCTCAATCAGAACCTTAAGTTCAATCGCTGAGTTGGTTACTTCGGCATTGATCGACTTAGACGCCAGGGTGTTCGACTCGCGGTTGAACTCCTGCATCATAAAGTCCAGACGGCGGCCCACAGCTTCCTTCTTCTTCAGGATGTTGTAGGTCTCTTTAACGTGCGCTTCCAGACGATCCAGCTCTTCAGCTACGTCAACGCGCTGCGCCATCAGCACCAGCTCTTGTTCCAGACGGTTATTTTCCAGCTGAACTTCGGCTTCTTCCAGTTTGGCGACCAGGCGCTCGCGCTGCCATTGCAGCACTTCCGGCATATGGGTGCGCACTTTCGCTACTTCAGTGCTAACGCCTTCAAGACGCTGCTCAATCATCGCCTTCAGTGCCTGACCTTCGGTTTCGCGGGCAACGATAAAGTCATCCAGGGTGCTGTCAAGGGCACTGAGAATTTCAGCGGCAATGGCATCCAGGTCCTGCTCACCGGCGGCCATGACGCCTGGCCAGCGCAGAATATCAACCGGGTTGATTTCGCCTTCATCGCTCTGCATTTTGACCCAGTTCGCTGCATTAACGAGCTGTTTTGCCAGTTTTTCGTTGAGGATCAGTTCGCCCTGCGCGCTGGCATCAGGCTCAAAACGCAGGTTACATTCCACTTTACCGCGCGTCAGACGCGTACGGATTCGCTCACGTACGACGGGCTCAAGGCTGCGGAACTGCTCCGGCATACGGAAATAGGTTTCCAGATAGCGCTGGTTTACCGAGCGCATTTCCCAGGTAGCGCTACCCCAGCTACCCTTGATTTCACGCCGGGCGTAGGCGGTCATACTGCGGATCATAGATATTCCCGTTTTTAAAGGAGAGATGGGGGGATTATAGCTTTCGGGGGCTTCTCAGGATAGGAATAAGCGTCCTTTATCCGTATAATGCGCAGCCACATTCGTTTCAAGCCGGAGAATTCATCATGCGTCCAGCAGGTCGTAGCGCCAATCAGGTGCGTCCCGTCACCCTGACCCGTAACTATACAAAACACGCTGAAGGCTCCGTGCTGGTTGAGTTTGGTGACACCAAAGTACTGTGTACTGCATCTATTGAAGAAGGTGTTCCGCGCTTTCTGAAAGGTCAGGGCCAGGGCTGGATCACGGCTGAATACGGCATGCTGCCGCGTGCGACCCATACCCGTAATGCCCGCGAAGCGGCAAAGGGTAAACAGGGTGGCCGTACCATGGAGATTCAGCGTCTGATCGCGCGTGCGCTGCGCGCCGCCGTTGATCTGAAAACCCTCGGTGAATACACCATTACCCTTGACTGTGACGTGATTCAGGCAGACGGCGGTACGCGTACGGCGTCGATTACCGGTGCCTGTGTAGCGCTGGCCGATGCCCTGAATAAACTGGTTGCAGCCGGTAAGCTGAAAACCAATCCAATGAAAGGGATGGTTGCAGCCGTTTCCGTGGGTATCGTTAACGGTGAAGCGCTTTGCGATCTGGAATACGTGGAAGATTCCGCTGCCGAGACGGACATGAACGTGGTGATGACCGAAGACGGTCGCATCATTGAGGTGCAGGGCACTGCAGAAGGTGAGCCATTCACCCATGAAGAACTTCTTACCTTGCTGGCTCTGGCCCGAGGGGGAATCGAATCTATCGTAACGACGCAGAAGGCGGCGTTAGAAAATTGATTTTAAAGGCGACCAATGAGTCGCCTTTTTTTTGCCTGTAAGACAGACAAACCAAAGGAGCAAATCCATGAAATCGTATCAGCGCCAGTTTATTGAGTTTGCGCTTAACAAGCAGGTACTTAAGTTTGGCGAATTTACGCTGAAATCCGGGCGTAAGAGCCCTTATTTCTTCAACGCCGGGCTGTTTAATACCGGGCGCGATCTGGCATTGTTAGGCCGTTTCTATGCCGAAGCGCTGGTGGATTCCGGGATTGATTTTGACCTGCTGTTTGGCCCGGCCTATAAAGGCATTCCGATTGCGACCACCACAGCGGTGGCGCTGGCAGAACATCACGACCGCGACGTGCCATACTGCTTTAACCGCAAAGAGGCCAAAACCCACGGTGAAGGTGGGAATCTGGTCGGCAGCGCGTTGCTGGGTCGCGTCATGCTGGTCGATGATGTGATCACTGCTGGCACAGCAATTCGTGAATCTATGGAAATTATCCAGGCCAATGGCGCGACGCTTGCAGGCGTGCTGATTTCTCTGGATCGTCAGGAACGTGGTCGCGGAGAGATCTCTGCCATTCAGGAGGTGGAGCGCGATTACAACTGTAAAGTGACGTCGATTATCACCCTGAAAGATCTGATTGCGTATCTGGAAGAGAAGCCTGAGATGGCGGACCATCTTGCAGCGGTACGCGCATATCGAGAAGAGTTTGGCGTGTAATGTTATTGCCCGGAAGCGCTACGCTTACCGGGCCTACGGCGTTACTGCAATTGGGCAGCCACTAACGGCCAGCGGGCGTCAAAATCGTCCGTTGGACGGTATTTGAATTCGCTACGCACAAAGCGGGAGAGCATCCCTTCACAAAATGCCAGAATCTGGCTTGCCAGCAGCGTCTCATCCGTGTTGTACCCTTCCCCTTCACGCATTTTCTTCTCACGCAGAACCTGGCGCAGTTGCGCTTCAATACGCTCGAAAAGCTGGTTAATGCGGCCCTGCAGTCTGTCCTGCTCAAACATCAGTGCGTGACCGGTCAGGATACGGGTTAAGCCCGGATTGCGTTCACCAAAGCCCAGGATTAACAGCACAATCAGACGCAGACGCGCGGTGGTGTCTTTTTCGTCTTTCAGAATCAGGTTGATGCGCGTGATCAGGCTGTCTTCGATAAACTCGATCAGGCTGTCGAACATCCGGGTTTTGCTGGGAAAATGACGATACAGCGCCGCCTCAGACACGCCTACAGAAGCGGCCAGTTTCGCGGTGGTGATGCGTTGACTGCCATCGCTGGATTCAAGCATCAGAGCCAGAGATTGAAGTATTTCTTCGCGACGATTCCTTTTCGCGGTTTGTTTTTCTGCCATGTTACAAAATACCCCTGAAAATAAGCACTTGCCAGGCTGGCATCCACACAGCGACCGCAAACTGAGGCTTGCGGTTTGTTATTGCATTATGGCGCTGTGGGACGCGTATTTATTGGGCGATTATTTACGCCCGGAATGGCCGAAGCCGCCTTCGCCACGGTCGGTGGCGTCAAAGTCTGCCACCAGGTTAAATTCTGCCTGTACCACCGGTACGAAGACCATCTGCGCAATACGCTCGCCAGGTTCAATGGTGAAGCTGTCCTGACCACGGTTCCAGACGGAGACCATCAGTTGACCCTGGTAGTCGGAGTCGATCAGGCCAACCAGGTTACCCAGCACAACGCCATGCTTATGGCCCAGGCCAGAACGTGGCAGGATCACTGCGGCGAGTGATGGGTCAGCAATGTGGATCGCCAGACCCGTCGGGATCAGAGTAGTGGCACCCGGAGCCAGTTCTACGGCGTCATCGAGACAGGCTCGCAGGTCAAGTCCGGCAGAGCCGGAGGTGGCATAGGTTGGCAGCGGAAATTGCTCGCCAACACGCGGGTCCAGAATCTTAACGTCGATTTTTTTCATCATAACGGGTAACGATCTCGTCCAGTAATTGTTGGCCCAGGAGTTCCTTGCGCTCAAGCGGTAAGACTTTATCTCCATCCTGCCAGAAAAGGTGCAGTGCGTTGCTGTCGCTGTTAAATCCTTGCGTGGCCAGCGATACGTCGTTCGCGCAAATCAAATCGAGGTTTTTGCGGGTACGTTTTTGCCGGGCATATTCTTCCACATTATTTGTTTCTGCGGCAAACCCAACAACGTAAGGTCGATGGCTTTTTAGTGCGGCAACACCGGCAACGATATCCGGGTTTTTCACCATTTTTATTGTTAATTCATCACCTTGCTTTTTGATTTTAGCCTCGGCGATGGTCTCGGCGCGATAATCTGCGACGGCCGCACAGCCGATAAAAATCTGTTGGTTTTGCGCATGTGCTTGTACTGCGGCTTCCATTTCCAGCGCGGTAGTCACATCAATGCGCTGAACAAACGGCGGTGTAGGTAATGAGACCGGGCCGCTCACCAGCGTAACGTTTGCACCGCGCTTTGCTGCCGCTGCCGCAATCGCAAAGCCCATTTTACCGGAGCTGTGGTTAGTGATGTAACGCACCGGATCCAGCGGTTCACGCGTTGGGCCCGCGGTAATCATGATATTGAGATGTTGCAGATCGTTGACAGGGGAAAAATGGGCTGCAGCCATATCAACGATAGTCAGCGGGTCGAGCATACGTCCTGGGCCGATATCACCACAGGCCTGACTGCCGCTATCCGGTCCCCAAATTAACAGGCCACGAGCGGCCAGCGTCTCCAGATTATGCTGGGTGGCGGCATTGCGATACATCTGCTGGTTCATCGCGGGTACGACGGCGACGGGGGCAGGCGTGGCCAGGCAAATGGTTGAGACCAGGTCATTTGCCATGCCGGCCGCCACACGAGCGATTAAATCTGCCGTGGCAGGGGCAAGAATAACCAGGTCAGCCCATTTCCCAAGCTCAATATGGCCCATCGCAGCTTCGGCTGCCGGATCAAGCAGGCTGTCAGATACCGGGTATCCTGAAACGGCCTGCAGGCTCAATGGAGTGATAAAGGCTTTACCGCCTTCGGTGATCGCGACCCGCACATCGGCTCCACGCTCACGCAGACGACGCACCAGTTCCGGCGCTTTATAAGCAGCAATACCGCCGCTCACGCCAAGAACGATTTTTTTACCGGCCAGGCTCATCATGATTCTTTCCTGTTGGGGTTCACCAGAGAGCGGGCATTTTATCACAATCCCTAATATGGGGTGATTTTGTCCTTCGGACACTTTGCGAGGCGTTACGCAAGATTGCAACGTCGCCGTCGAGCGCCTGTCTGGCTTGTGGCAGCATGAGAGGAAAAGGGAGAAAGAGCATGGAAGAAGAGGATGAGCAGTTGCTGCCGCGCGAAAAACTGCTGCGTTATGGAGTAACCCTGTTAAAAGACGATGAGCTCCTGGCGCTCTTTTTACGTACCGGCACCCCCGGAAAAACGGTATTTACGCTGGCAAAAGAGCTGATAGGGCATTTTGGTTCACTGTATGGCTTGTTGACTGCCGACCTGGCTCAGTTTAAGCACGTCGAGGGGATCGGCGTGGCGAAATATGCTCAATTGAGGGGCATTGCCGAACTTGCACGGCGTTTTTACAATGTCCGTCTGGAAGAAGAGGATCCAGTTCTGACCCCAGAAGGCGCGCGTGAATTCCTGCAAAGCCAGCTGGCGGATGCGGAGCGCGAGATCTTTATGGTGATCTTTCTCGACAACAGAAACCGGATACTGAAACATAGCCACCTCTTTTCGGGCACATTGAGCCACGTTGAGGTACATCCGCGTGAAATTGTGCGCGAAGCGATAAAAGTGAATGCAGCCGGCGTGATCCTCGCGCATAATCACCCCTCTGGCTGTGCACAACCGAGCAGAGCTGACAAAGAAATTACCGAACGCATTATCAAATGCTGTCAATTCATGGACATTCGTGTGCTGGACCATCTGATAATTGGCCGCGGAGAGTACATTTCTTTTGCAGAACATGGCTGGATTTAGGCTATTTCTCGCGATCCATCGGGATCTTTGTCTGTTCGGGACTTGAGCACACCGCCGAGTCAGCGTATACTACGCCACCTTTGAGAATCTCGGGTTTGGCATTTGGGCCTGGCAATCGAGAGTTCACTTAGAACTATGCGATGACCGGGCTGTAAAGCCTGACGAGGCGCCGATACCCCATACGAAGCTCGAGCTAATTTGATTTTTGGAGAATAGACATGTCCCGAGTCTGCCAAGTTACTGGCAAGCGTCCGGTGACCGGTAACAACCGTTCCCACGCACTGAACGCGACTAAACGCCGTTTCCTGCCGAACCTGCACTCTCACCGTTTCTGGGTTGAGAGCGAGAAGCGTTTTGTCACCCTGCGTGTATCTGCTAAAGGTATGCGTGTAATTGATAAGAAAGGCATCGATACAGTTCTGTCTGAACTGCGTGCCCGTGGCGAAAAGTACTAAGTACTTAAAGAGGAAATAAATCATGGCTAAAGGTATTCGCGAGAAAATCAAGCTGGTTTCTTCTGCTGGTACAGGTCACTTCTACACCACCACGAAGAACAAACGTACTAAGCCGGAAAAACTGGAACTGAAAAAATTCGATCCAGTTGTACGCCAGCACGTACTGTACAAAGAAGCTAAAATCAAATAATTTTAGTCTCCTTGTATTGAAAAACCCCGCAACTGCGGGGTTTTTTGCATTCTGTATCTCAACGGAGGAACCATGCCAGAATTACCAGAGGTAGAGACTAGCCGCCGCGGTATTGAGCCGCATCTGGTCGGTGCGACTATTCTTCATGCGGTTGTCCGTAATGGGCGTCTTCGCTGGCCGGTTTCCGATGAGATCCATGCGTTAAGCGACAAACCGATCCTCAGCGTTCAGCGTCGCGCCAAGTATCTGCTGCTGGAGCTGCCCGACGGCTGGATTATTATCCATTTGGGGATGTCCGGGAGCCTGCGTATCCTCACTGAAGAACTGCCATCGGAAAAGCACGACCACGTCGATCTGGTCATGAGTAACGGCAAAGTGCTGCGTTACACCGACCCAAGACGCTTTGGTGCATGGTTATGGACTAAAGAGCTTGAAGGTCACAGCGTGCTGGCGCATTTGGGGCCAGAGCCGCTCTCAGACGCGTTTAATGCGGAATACCTGAAAGAGAAGTGTGCGAAGAAGAAAAGCCCGATTAAGCCCTGGCTGATGGATAACAAGCTGGTGGTCGGCGTGGGGAATATCTATGCCAGTGAATCACTGTTTGCTGCCGGGATCCATCCCGATCGGCTGGCCTCTTCGCTGTCTGCGCAAGAGTGCGAGCTGCTGGTGAGGGTGATTAAAGCGGTGCTGCTGCGTTCCATTGAGCAGGGCGGAACAACGCTGAAGGACTTCCTGCAGAGTGACGGTAAGCCCGGTTATTTTGCTCAGGAGCTACAGGTATATGGCCGTAAAGGTGAGCCATGCCGCGTGTGCGGAACGCCGATTATCGCAACGAAGCATGCCCAGCGCGCCACGTTTTATTGCCGTCAGTGCCAGAAATAGGGCTACTTTAACTTTTCCATCAACGCCTGATGGACGTTAACCGGCAGGAAATGGGTCACATCGCCGTGATGCCGTGCAACTTCTTTCACCAGCGTGGAAGAGATAAATGACCACTCTTTGGAAGGCATCAGAAACACGCTCTCCAGCTCCGGCATCAGGTGGCGGTTCATGTGCGCCAATTGCATCTCGTACTCAAAATCTGCCACTGCGCGTAAGCCGCGGATCAGGATATTAGCCTGCTGGGCGCGGGCGAAATTAGCCATCAGGTCACTGAAGCCCACCACCTCAACGTTCGACAGATGTGAGATCGCATCGCTGGCGAGCTGTACGCGCTCGGGCAGATCGAACATCGGTTTCTTACTGGGGCTGGCGGCTATCGCCAGAATCACCTTGTCAAACATACTCGCCGCACGGGTGATAATATCAAGATGACCGTTAGTGATGGGATCGAAGGTACCCGGATAAATCGCTTTTGTGCTCATGGCTCACGTTTTCTCTGAGTAGCCGCGGCTAAGCGCCCACAGCTCGGTGTATTTGTTGAAAGTATACTGGGCATTCACCACCGCCAGTAACCAGCCCTGTTTACCATCCAGAACGCCGCCACGTAGCAGCAGCGTTTTCAGAAACGCGCCCAGCGTGTGGGTGAAGATACCGGTCAACGTGGCCTTCTTGCCGCGCTGATGACGTTCCTGCGCCCATGCGGTGGCATAGTTGAGCTGTTTACGCTGGAAGCTGGCGAAATCGCGGCAGGTCAGGTGCAGTAAATCACCGTTTAAGGCGACTACCGGGGCGGTTTCGCAGGCCAGGGATTCATGCACCAGGTTATCGTTGTACTGATAACGCTCGCGCTCGTACAGGCGCATCACGCGGTCAGGGTACCAGCCGCTGTGGCGCATAAACCGGCCGAGAAAGTAGTTACGACGCGCGATGCTGTACACCGCACCTGGCTGCGGCGCAGAGAGCACACTCTGAATCGCCTGCTGGAGTTCTGGCGTGATGCGCTCGTCGGTATCGAGCATCAGGACATAATCACCAGTGGCGTGTCCCTGCGCGCGCTGGCGCTGGATGCCATAGCCTTGCCAGTCTGTGTCGATAAAGACCTTTGCGCCCGCTGCACGGGCAACATCCACCGTGTTGTCCGTGCTGCCGGAATCAAGCACGATAATTTCGTCGGCCCAGGCGACAGAGGCCAGGCAATCGGGAAGCAGGTCGGCGGCGTTTTTGGCGATCATCACGACCGACAGACGCTGAGACATTAGTGGCTCCGCTGAGGCAGATAAGGTTGCAGAAGCTGCAGCAGACGGGTCAGTGCGCCCTGATTCTGATGCAGCACTTCGACGGCATGGCGACCGTACCACAGACGGTAATCTTCGTCGGTCAGTAAGGTCGAAACCTCTTTGACCACTGAGTCCGCATCGGTCACGGTAATTAAACCATCGGCTTGCTGCAATTTAGCGCAGATATCTTTGAAATTAAATGTATGCGGCCCCATCAGCACCGGAATCGCATGCGCCGCTGGCTCCAGCGGGTTATGACCACCGCGCTCGACCAGGCTGCCGCCGACAAAGGCGAGGTCGGCAATGCCGTACAGCAGCATCAGTTCGCCCATCGTATCGCCAATCACCACCTGGGTGCTGCTGGACGGGATCTCGCCGCTGCTACGCAGGGTGAAACTGAAACCGCCTTTTTGCACCATCTCGCGGGCGTCTTTGAAACGTTCCGGGTGACGAGGCACCAGAATGAGCAATAAATCCGGGAATTTTTCCAGCAGCTTACGGTGTGCTTGCAGGATGATCGCTTCTTCGCCGTCGTGGGTACTGGTCGCAATCCAGACCTGACGACGCGGCGCCCACTGGCGGCGCAGTGTCACCGCTCGGGCAGCGAGTTCAGGTGTGACCGAAATATCGAATTTCAGACTGCCGGTTACCGCGAGCTGATTGCGCTTAAGACCAAGAGAGACAAAGCGTGCGGCATCTTCTTCGTTTTGCGCGGCAATTAGCGTGATCTGGCTCAGCAGGCGGCGCATAAATTTGCCCAGCTTGCCGTACCCTTTCGCCGAGCGTTCTGACAGGCGCGCGTTGGCAATCACCAGCGGAATTTTACGGGCGTGCAGGGCGGAAATCATGTTTGGCCACAGCTCGGTTTCCATCACGATCACAAGCTTTGGGCGAACAGTTTCGAGGAAACGGTTCATGGCGCAGGGCAGGTCGTAGGGCAGATAGACGTGATGCACGTCTTTACCAAATGCGGACATCACGCGCTCAGAGCCGGTTGGGGTCATGGTGGTGACGGTGATCGGCAAAGAGGGATAACGATGGCGCAGGGCGCGTACCAGCGGAATAGCCGCCAGCGTTTCGCCAACCGAAACGGAATGCAGCAAAATACCGTCCGGCGCGACTTTATTGCGGCAAAAGCCATAGCGCTCAGCCCAGCGTTTACGATACGCAGGTGCTTTACGGCTACGAAGCAACAGTCTCAGCCACACCAGTGGCTGAATGATGTAGAGCAGGGCGGTATACAACAATTCCAAGCGATTATCCGTTTTTTTAGTTTCGGCGGGCAAATTCTAAGCATTTAAGCCAGGTAAAGCTATCTCTTATGCCAGATACCGCTTTAAACGGAAATAACGGCGACCCAGGCGCCAGTGCTGGCGAAGCCCACGGGCGTTTTTCCAGATAAGCGTCCAGATCCCGCGATCGAACAGTTCCTGAATAATTTCACGCTTTTTGGCTGCATCACCAATGTTGTTAATCGCGTGCAGAATACCCAGACCCTCTTTCGCGATTTGCCACTGGCAGGCGGGCACGCGGCGTACGGCATCCGGGTAGCGCTGGTTGATAACGTCCAGCATCTCAAGGATTTTCATATAGTGACGCGCGTTACGCATCCGCGTGTCATCCGTGCCTGGCGTGTGTGATACCGAGGCGGAATGGATGAGATAGTCGTAGAACGTTTCGTCGGTGTACTGAACGCGTTTTGCGGTAAGCAGCACTTCGGTCGTCCACGGGATATCCTGATGACGCAGTCCATGCTCAAACGTGAACCCCTGCGCTTTAATAAAGGCGTGGCGGTAAATATTCAGCCAGGTCACATGCAGGAATTTACGCGAAGCCAGCGCGCGCTGAAGCCAGGTTGGGCCGTCCAGCACGTCGGTGGACTGCAGCTTGTCGGACGGGAAGATTTTTTTCGACGGTCTACCGTCATCATAAATATAGGTGCCGTTACAGGTGGCAACGTCGAGATCGTTTTTCTTCGCCATCTCAAGCAGGCGTGGGTACATGCCCGGGTAGATCACATCGTCGATGTCCGGAAACGCGACATATTCGCCAGTTGCCTCTGCCAGACCGGTGTTACGGGCGGCAGAGACGCCCTGGTTGGCCTGTTCGATAACCTTGTAATACGGAAATTCACTGGCATATTGCGCAATGATGGCCGCAGAGTTATCACTTGACCCATCGTCCACAACGACCAGTTCCAGACTGTCCAGATGTTGAGCTTTGATGCTGTCGAAAAATGCACTCAGGAATTTTTCACCGTTATAGACGGCGACTACAAGGCTCAATAAAGGTGTGTCGGACATGCTTTCTCCGTTGTGTTCAGGGCAGGCCACCCATGTTGGTGGTACCATTCGTGCTGTATTATATCCGGTGGATACTAAAAACATATGCCTGGAGGGACAAAGATCCCCTCAGGCGGCAAATTAGCGTCATGCTGGCGAGATTCTTAACAGGAAATGTATGCATATTGTTCACACTGAAGCAGACGGCGGCAAAGGCGGACAGCCTCTGCGCATTATTAACGAATCGCTCGGGATGATTCAGCGTGGCCATCAGGTGACCCTTCTTTGCCCGGAAACTGCACCGCTGCATACGCTGGCGCGTGATGCTGGGTTGACGGTTGTCACGATGCCGTTGAAACGTAAGAACCTTAAAAACCTGCAGTTGCTGCGCCGCTGGCTGAAGGATAACCGCCAGTCTATTGATGTCATCAATAGCCATAACTCGGCGGATACCTGGCTGGTGGCACTGGCGAATCTGACGCTCTCTAATCCTGTGCCACTGGTCCGTACCCGCCATGCTTCAGGTGTACCGCGTAACAACTGGACGACGCGCTGGCTGTTCCGTAAAGCCTGTGCGCATATCGTCACGACCGGCGAAGCGCTGCGTCATCAGGTGGCGAATATTGGTGTCCCGATGTCCCAGAGTACGTCGGTGCCGAGCGGTGTGGATACGCAGCGTTTCCGCCCGGGAGATAAGTACGAAGCCCGTGCGCATTGTGGTTTGTCGCAGGAGGATTTCTGGCTGGGTGTGGTGTCGCATCTGCGTCCGAACAAAGGCCATAGCGTACTGCTGCGCGCCCTGGCGAAAATCGACAATCCGCAGATTAAGCTGGCGATCGTCGGTGAAGGTTCACATAAAGCGACGCTGGAACAGGAAATTGTCGCGTTGGGATTACAGCAGCGTGTAGTGATGGCGGGGCATCAAAGCGATCCGGAGAGCTGGTTCCCGGCGTTTGATATTGCGCTAAGCCCTTCGCACGATATGGAAGGTGTACCCCAGGGCGTCCTGCAATCGCTGGCATCTCGCATTGCCACCATCGCGACCGATGCCGGCGGGACGGGTGATGCGGTGATTGATGGCCAGACGGGGATTCTGGTCGCACAGCGTGATGAAAATGCGCTGCACGATGCCATCATTAAGCTGTATGACGACGCATCCCTTCGCGAGAAGCTGGCGCAGCAGGGTTATGATTACCTGAGCACCCACTTTACTCGCGAATGTATGCTGGACGCGATGGAGAAAGTCTTCTCTGAAGCGGCTCAGCGCAGCAGATCGCGATAAAGCGCCTGTAGCTCTTTTGCCATTCTGTCCAGGGTGTAGGGTTCAGCTGTTGCGCGCGCCGCCGCTGAATAATCAACGCCCTGGTCACGGCCTTTCAGCCACTGGGCGATAGCCTGCTGGTAGCCTTCACTGTCCAGCGCATCACGCACCCAGCCGTTCTGTCCTTCAGTTATCCACTCTGCCGCGCCGCAGCCGTGGCTGGTGAGCAGCGGCAGACCGCAGGCCAGCGCTTCCACGCAGACATTCGGGAACGGATCGTAGAGCGTCGGCAGAATAAGTGCGTCCGCCGTACCGTAAACTTCCCGCACATCCGCAACCGGCCCCAGGAACTTCACCCGCGAAGAAACTCCCAGCGTCTGTGCCAGCTTTTCGAATTTGCGCGCGTGTTTATCTCGTCCGGCAATCAGTAGCCAAACGTCAGGATGAGGCACGATGGCACGCAGCGCGGTCGCAACACCTTTACGACTGAAACCGGACCCGACATACGCCAGCACTGGCGCATCCTCCGGGATGCCGAGCGCAGTACGCTGCGATAACGAGCGGACATTCGGGCTGAAATGCGCCGTATCCACGCCGTTGTAGATAACGGTCAGTTTGTCATCCGTCAGCGCGAAGCGGCGGGCGATGTCATCGCGTACCATCTTTGAGTTACAGATCACCTTGCGCAGTTGCGGATGGGTAAACATCTGCGCTTCAGCCTGCAAAATATAGCGGTGGTAACGGCTGAATGACTGCGCCCAGCGCGCCAGCGGCGACAGAATGCGGCCATACTGTTCAAGCCAGGTGGCGTGTACGCCGTCGCCTGCGCGGAAAATAGTTGCCCCGGGAATACGCTCATGACTTTGCACAATATCGAACTGAGCAAAATGCGAGGCCGCTTCCACCGCAAACCCAGATTCACGGGCGATACGGTTACGAAACGGCGGATTTACCGTCAGCGTTTTCCAGCCTGACGCATCTTCCCACTGGCGGGCAATCAACGTGACATCCAGGGTGGTATCCTGGGCCAGCACGTTTAAGGCGCGGGAAACGAAACGCTCCGCACCGCCGTTGGGGTTGTAGGTCTGTCGGACGATCGCCAGTTTCATGCCGGATATTCCAGCAGCAGGGTATCAATGGCGCTCAGCACCTGTTGCGGGGTAATGGCGGTGATGCAGTCGGAAACGCCACCGTCACCGCAACCCGCTTTGCCGCAAGGCTGGCAGGTAAATCCGGCGGTGATCACACGATAATTCACCCCCCACGGTGCCCACTTGATTGCCCCGGTTGGGCCAAAGATAGCCACGGTTGGGGTCCCCACGGCACTCGCGAGGTGCATCGGCATAGAGTCAACGCCGAAGTAGATACGCGCGTGTTTCATCAGGGCGCCGAGCTCTTTCAGGTTCAGCTGTCCGCTCAAATCAAACACCGGCTGGGTAAGCGCAGCGCGCAGCTCATCCATATACGCGGTTTCTTCTTTCGACGGCGCGGCTGAGAGGATAATCGGCAGGCCGCGAGCCGCCAGGTTATCGATGGTTGCTGCCAGCTTTTTGATATCCCAGGCCTTAAACATCCAGCGCGACGTCGGGTGCACCAGGATGTAGGATTTACTCTCCAGGCCAAACCCGGCCAGTTTCTCAGCGACGGAGGTTTCCGCCGCATCGCCCGGTACAAACAGGGTATGTTTGTCTTCAGCAGACTGCGGGTGGATCCCGATCCGGCGCAGGGCGTCCAGGTTCACTTCCACCATATGACGGCTGTTGTCCTGAATCGCCGGGTAGAGCGTGGTGAAGGATTTCACCCAGCGACGACGTGCCAGCCCACCGCGTTTATCCGGCTTAAAGCCGACGGAGACGCGTGGCTTCAGTCGACGCGCCAGACGCGCGCCGTGCCAGTGTTCGGTCAGGTTAATCAGCACATCGTACTGACGCCCTTTCAGCGTATTGACCAGGGCGCGATACAGACGGAATTGCTCGAACCAGCCCTTTTTGCGCCAGTTGCGACCAATGGTATGTACCTGATCGATATGCGGATGGCTGGTCAACATCGCCTGCGTGTCGTCGTAGACCAGCGCGTCGACTTCAACGTTTGGCCAGTTCTTTTTCAGTACGGTAAAGACCGGTGAGGTAAGCAGCACGTCACCGTGGTGACGCAGCTTAATGATCAGCACGCGCTTCGGTGGGCGCTCCGCTGAGAAAAAATCAGACATAGGCTCTCTCTGCTGCCAGCAAAGGCTCTAATTGTGCAAATACCGCAGCGGCACTAAGGTCGCTCAGCTGCGATGAATGTTCCGGGCGGCAGATATGTTGATTTTTTCCGTAGCCGCCGATAAGACCCGGGTCCGTTGGGCCGTAAAGCGTAATATTAGGTCTATCCAGCGCGGCCGTCAGGTGGCTCAGGCCAGTATCAACCGATACCACTGCCGTAGCACCCGCCAGCTCTTGTGCCACGCCGTCGAGCTTCATGCGTGGCAAGACGTCCACATAATCAAATCCTTCCGCCAGGCGTCTGGCGCGCGCTTCTTCATGCGGTGCCCCCCACGGCAGTTTGATGCGCAAACCTGCTGTGCCCAGTAAACCAATCAGCTCACGCCAGTGGGTTTCCGGCCAGTGTTTGTCATCCCGGGTAGTGGCATGGAGGAAAATGAGATAAGGGGAGCTATTTTGCCGTGAATTGTGAAGAAAATGCTGTGAAATGGCGTAATCACCCTGCACTTCAGGTTTTGTATAGCCCAGGCTTTTGGCAAACAGTTCACGGGTGCGTTCCACCGCGTGCTGCTGCTTAGCGATAGCGTGGCGACGGTTATAGAACAGGCTCGCCAGCGGTTCACGGGCGCTGTGCCAGTCCATGCCGTGCTTTACGCCGTGTGCCAGTCGTGTTACCAGCGCAGCGCTTTTGACCAGCCCTTGTGCGTCGATAATGGCATCGTACTGCTGAGCCTGCACCGCATCACGAAACGCTTTGCGTTCGGCTTTAATCGGTGCCGAGAACCACGCCTTACGCCAGCGGCGGATAGCCACCGGGATCACACGGTCGACCGCTTCATGCCAGGTGGGGATCTGCGCGAAGCCTTCTTCCACCACCCAGTCAAAACGAATGCCGGGAATGGCCTGCATGGCATCCGTCAGCGACGGCAGCGTATGCAGAACATCGCCCATCGAAGAGGTTTTAACGATCAATACCCGCATCCGTTATCCTTC
Source organism: Enterobacter sp. CPE_E890 (assembly GCF_046521475.1). Classification (NCBI taxonomy): domain Bacteria; kingdom Pseudomonadati; phylum Pseudomonadota; class Gammaproteobacteria; order Enterobacterales; family Enterobacteriaceae; genus Enterobacter; species Enterobacter sp. CPE_E890. The sequence continues at coordinate 153,271 of NZ_JBKFZW010000001.1, forward strand.
TTCGCTCAACAGCAGTTCGTTGAGCTCTTCCAGCACGCGCTCTGGCGTAATGTCGATCAGGCTCTGGTGATAGCCTTCCGCCGCATCGCCTTTACGCACTTTGTGGTAGCCGGTGATCAGGCGAATAACACGCGCTTTGTGGGACAGCGGCGGGGTAAAGTCCGGGCTGCTTGGGCCATACAGCGCAACCAATGGGCGGTTTAGCGCCGCGGCGACGTGCATCAGACCGGAATCATTAGTGACCACGGCTTTACAGGCGGCAATCAGAATAACCGCTTGCTCCAGCTGGGTTTCCCCGGCCAGGTTGCGGCACCAGGCCTGCTGTTCTGTGCTCAGCGTGGCAAGGATTTCGTTACCGGCGTCGTGATCTTTTGCCGAACCGAACAGGACAATCTGATAGCCTTCGTCAATCAGCTGTTTTGCCAGCTCCGCATAGTGATAGTGCGGCCAGCGTTTTGCCGGGCCGAACTCTGCGCCAGGGCAGAAGCCGATCATCGGACGTTCGGCCGAAATGCCAAATGCGTTGCAGGTCTGGGATTTTTCGCCATCGTTAACCTGCAACTGCGGCCACAGCAGCGGCTGCGGCAGATCTTTCGCGCTGCGCATCACGCCTTTGTCGTAGGCCAGCGCGACATAGCGCTCTACCATCAGCGGCCAGGCCTCTTTATCCAGCACGCGGGCGTCGTTCAGCAGACCGTAACGCATTTCACCGCGCCAGCCTGTACGATGAGGCACGCCTGCAAAGAAAGGCACCAGGGCAGATTTGAAGGAGTTGGGCAGCACGTAAGCGCGATCGTAACGCTTCTCGCGCAGGCTGTGGCCGAGCTTGCGGCGTTCGCCGATTTCCAGCGCCCCGTGGCCGAGCGGCATTGGGATCGCCTCGTTAACTTCCGGCATACGCGATAACAACGGACGGCACCATGCAGGTGCCATCACGTCGATTATCGCCTGGGGATAGCGCGCCTTGAGCGTGCGATAGAGACTTTGCGACATCATCATGTCGCCCACCCATGACGGGCCGATCACCAGTATCTTCATGCTTGTTTCTTACGCGTCGCGGTTCAGCCAGGCCATATATTCCGTTACGCCTTCCGCAACGGTCTTGAACGGCTTGTCATAACCTGCTGCGCGCAGGTTGGTCAGATCAGCCTGAGTGAACGCCTGATAGCGGCCTTTCAGTTTATCCGGGAACGGAATGTACTCAATGCTGCCTTTTTTGTGGTACGCCAGGGTCGCGTCTGCAACAGCCTGGAAGGATTCCGCGCGGCCCGTACCCAGGTTAAAGATGCCAGACACGCCGTTTTCCCAGAACCACAGATTCACTGCGGCAACGTCGCCTACGTAGACGAAGTCACGCTTAAAGCCGTCGCTGCCTTCGAACAATTTCGGACTTTCACCATTATTCAGTTGGGTGTTCAGATGAAACGCGACGCTTGCCATGCTGCCTTTGTGCCCTTCGCGCGGCCCGTACACGTTGAAATAGCGGAAGCCCACAATCTGGGAATTCGCTTCAGGCAGAACCTGACGGACGTATTCGTCGAACAGGAACTTAGAGTAACCGTAGACGTTCAGCGGCTGCTCATATTCGCGGGATTCGATGAAGTCTGACGTACGACCGCCATAGGTTGCTGCTGAAGAGGCATACAGGAACGGAATTTCACGCTCCAGGCAGTAGTGAAGGATCTCTTTAGAGTACTGATAGTTGTTGTCCATCATGTACTTGCCGTCCCACTCGGTGGTGGAAGAGCATGCACCTTCGTGGAAGATTGCTTCGATTTCGCCGAACTCTTCACCTGCCATAATCTGGATAAGGAAGTCTTCTTTATCCATATAGTCAGCGATGTTCAGATCCACCAGGTTGACGAACTTGGTGCCATCTTTCAGGTTGTCAACCACCAGGATGTCGGTGATGCCTTTGTCGTTGAGAGCCTTAACAATATTGCTGCCGATAAAGCCTGCGCCGCCGGTAACGATGATCATAACTGTACCTTTGAAGTGTGGGGGCCGGGGACAATCCCGGACGCTAATGTGCTTATCATATCATTAGTATGGCTGCCCTTCAGCCATTCACCGACATAGCGCAAGGGTACACGTGATTTATGCTGCAAAAACGAGAAGAGATAATGTGTCATCTCGTCATGAACTATAGGTTTGGGTAATATGTCCCGAAATTTGCCGAGTCTGGAGAATTGCAATGCGTGGTGATTTTTACAAACAGTTAAATAGCGACCTCGAAACTGCACGTGCAGAAGGGTTGTTCAAGGAAGAGCGTATTATCACGTCTGCTCAGCAGGCGGACATCACCGTTGCCGATGGCAGCCATGTGATCAACTTTTGTGCGAACAACTACTTAGGTCTTGCGAATCACCCTGAGCTGATTGCCGCTGCGAAAAACGGCATGGACACCCACGGTTTCGGCATGGCTTCCGTCCGCTTTATCTGCGGTACCCAGGACAGCCATAAGCAGCTTGAGAAAAAGCTGGCGAGTTTCCTCGGAATGGAAGACGCCATTCTGTACTCCTCCTGCTTCGACGCCAACGGCGGTCTGTTCGAGACCCTGCTCGGCGCAGAAGATGCGATTATCTCCGACGCACTGAACCATGCTTCCATTATTGACGGCGTTCGTCTGTGCAAAGCGAAGCGTTTCCGTTACGCCAACAACGACATGGTTGAGCTGGAAGCGCGCCTGAAAGAAGCGCGTGAAGCGGGCGCTCGCCACGTGCTGATCGCCACCGACGGCGTGTTCTCCATGGACGGCGTGATTGCCAACCTGAAAGGCGTGTGCGATCTGGCGGATAAATATGATGCGCTGGTGATGGTTGATGACTCTCACGCGGTCGGTTTTGTCGGCGAGAATGGTCGTGGTTCCCACGAATACTGTGACGTGATGGGGCGTGTGGACATCATCACCGGTACGCTCGGTAAAGCACTGGGCGGTGCGTCTGGTGGCTATACCGCTGCGCGTAAAGAGGTGGTTGAGTGGCTGCGTCAACGCTCCCGTCCGTATCTGTTCTCCAACTCCCTGGCACCAGCCATTGTTTCTGCCTCTATCAAAGTGCTGGAGATGGTGGAGTCTGGGGCGGCGCTGCGTGACCGTCTGTGGTCCAACGCCCGTCTGTTCCGTGAAAAAATGAGTGCCGCAGGCTTTACCCTGGCCGGTGCTGACCACGCCATCATCCCGGTCATGCTGGGTGATGCGGTAGTCGCACAAAACTTTGCCCGCGAACTGCAAAAAGAAGGGATTTACGTCACCGGGTTCTTCTTCCCGGTGGTGCCAAAAGGTCAGGCGCGTATCCGCACCCAGATGTCTGCGGCGCATACGCCTGAACAAATTGAACGTGCGGTGGAAGCCTTTACCCGCATCGGAAAACAGCTGGGCGTAATTGCCTGAGGACGTGTGATGAAAGCGTTATCCAAACTGAAAGCGGAAGAAGGGATTTGGATGACCGACGTGCCGGAGCCGGAAGTCGGTCATAACGATCTGCTGATCAAAATTCGTAAAACGGCTATCTGCGGTACTGACGTTCACATCTACAACTGGGACCAGTGGTCGCAGAAAACCATTCCGGTACCGATGGTGGTGGGTCACGAATATGTCGGCGAAGTGGTGGGTATCGGCCAGGAAGTAAAAGGCTTCAAAATTGGCGACCGCGTCTCCGGTGAAGGCCATATTACCTGCGGTCACTGCCGTAACTGCCGCGGTGGGCGTACGCACCTGTGTCGTAATACCATTGGCGTGGGCGTAAACCGTCCGGGCTGCTTCGCGGAATACCTGGTGATCCCGGCGTTTAACGCGTTCAAAATCCCGGATAATATCTCTGACGATCTGGCCTCCATCTTCGACCCGTTCGGCAACGCGGTACACACGGCGCTTTCATTTGACCTGGTCGGTGAAGATGTGCTGGTTTCCGGCGCAGGCCCAATCGGGATTATGGCGGCAGCGGTGGCGAAGCACGTTGGTGCGCGAAATGTCGTGATTACCGACGTGAATGAATACCGTCTGTCACTGGCACGCAAAATGGGCGTGACCCGCGCGGTAGATGTCTCTAAAGAGAGCCTGAGCGACGTAATGGAAGAGCTGGGCATGACCGAAGGCTTCGACGTAGGCCTGGAGATGTCCGGCGCGCCACCGGCGTTTCGCACCATGCTGGATACCATGAACCACGGTGGTCGTATTGCCATGCTGGGTATTCCACCGTCAGACATGTCTATCGACTGGAACAAGGTTATCTTCAAAGGGCTGTTCATCAAAGGCATCTATGGCCGTGAGATGTTTGAGACCTGGTACAAGATGGCTGCACTGATCCAGTCTGGCCTGGATCTGTCGCCAATTATCACTCATCGTTTCTCCATTGATGAATTCCAGCAGGGCTTTGACGCAATGCGTTCAGGCCAGTCCGGGAAAGTTATCCTGAGCTGGGATTAACCTGCCCTCAGGCACCCGTTTTTACGGGTGCCCTTACACTTTTTAGCGGTTTGACTTTCCAGGGGTTACTTGTTAACTTCTGGCGAATTTTTCTCCACAGAGTCTTCTCCGCGCGTTCATTCTTGCAGTCATAATGATTACGTCAGGAAAGATTTTGCCAGGCTAATCAGGCTATTATGTCCACATTGTTTTCGCAGAAGTTGGTTAACACCCCTCCACGGCTTGCCGCTTTTTTAACGGTGGTAATTTCGCTGCTAATAGTCATTGGCGTTAATATTATCCATGCCAAATATAATGCGGTGATTAACCGTACGCTGGTTTTTGCACTGATATTGCTGACACTGAAATGTATAAACAATAAATTAATCAGAAATGTACTGGCGATTATTTTATTAATTCCGGTTGCGGCAGATATTACTTTACAGTTATACGCATGGAATAATTTCAATTCAGCGTTTAGCTATGGGTTTGCGCTGAGCGTACTCAACACGACACCAGGTGAAGCAAGTTCGATGCTCGGCTTGTACTGGCGCGATTGTCTGACCTTTATTGCCCTGTCTGCATTATTTATTTATGCCGCCAATACCGGCATGTGGCCTGTCGCACCGCGTTTTCGTCGCTGGCCAGCCATCGTGCTTGTCGTCACGCTGCTGTCTTTTTATGGTCAGGCGTTACAGCACCAGCTCCGGAAAAGCAGTGTTGAAAGTCTGGCGCAGCGTGTGGTTCAGGCGACGCCTGTTAGCACGGCAAAAGTTTTCATGCAGGCGATTGAAGATAATGCAGTAGTCGCCAACATCGGTAACAACATCCCTGATTATAAGATCGCGCTAACCGAAACCGGCATCGAAAATTATGTGCTGATCATTGGCGAGTCCGAGCGTACGGCAAATATGGGTATCTATGGTTATCAACGAGATACTACACCGGAGCTGGAGAAGCAAAAATCGCAGCTTTTACTGTTCCGTAATGCTGTGACGCCAGCACCGGTTACAATTATGGCCGTGCCACTGGCGTTGACCGCTGATGCCGTGAATGCGCGCGATCCGAAAAAATATGGCGATAACGTCATCAATATCGCGAATAAGGCGGGATATGATACTTACTGGTTTAGTCGTCAGGGCAAGGGTGGGGCGCATAACAACGTCATCACCGGAATTGCCATGAACACCAGACAGCATGAATGGATTGATGGCGGCTACGATGAAGACCTGCTGCCTCTGTTGCAGAATGCGCTTAAAACACCGGGCAAAAAACTGGTCGTCCTGCATTTATATGGGAGCCATGAGCCTTCCTGTCGACGTTTCCCGGCCAGTGAGGCGGTGTTACACGGTGATAATGAAGCCGATGATTGTTATGACAACTCGGTGCGCTATACGGATAAGTTGATGGGCAAGGTGTTTAGCTTGCTGGAAAACTCGCGCTCTTCGGTCATGTATTTCTCCGATCATGGCCTGATTCGCGATCCGAAGCGCGCTGTGGCTTACTCCCATGGCAACGTTAATCCTCCGCGAGAAGCTCTGCATATCCCGGCGTTTATCTGGTATGGACAACAGGTTGATTCGGATAAAAAGTATACCGGAGATTACAATACTGTTTGGTCTGCTGATGACGTTAATACGCTTGCTGAACTGTGGCTTGGGATCCACCGTCATGGAGAGCCTGTTCAGACGGTACAGTCCTGGCTTGCGGGTTACAATAAGGATGTTACCGTGCTGGACACAACCGGGAAGTCCTATGACTGGCGTAATATTCGTTAACACTGGTGCGATAAACTTGTTTTTAGCGGTGTGCTAGCCTGCTTTACTTTTAGTAAATGGAATGATGATGATTAATGTAGAACGAGATAAGGTCCAGTTTGCATTGTTGCAATTACTCTTCGGACTGTGCGCGTTTGCTTTTGGTTGCGTCGTGGTTTCACCTAATTTATCCGCGAAAATTTTGGGGCTGGCGGGTATAACCGCATTAGTGATTTTCTTGTTGGATATTAAAAACTTCAGAAAGAATGATGCATTCTGGCTTTGTCTGGTTCTGCTGATCATCGGGGTTTGCGATCTGATCTGGTACCGGATGTATAAGGTTGATAGCGAAGCGATCAACTCGTATCGCGCTTACCTTGAAGTCGGGAAAATCTGCCTGTTTGGGGCTTTCTCCATTTTTGTGTTTGTAAACCGTAATCAGCTCAAAGTAGGCTGCAATAAGATCCATATGTTACTGGTCATCGCATTGCAATTGATGATTGTGGTCTACGCAGGATATCAACATCTGTTTCTTGAAAACCAAAGGGTAACGCTTTCCCTTGCCGGCGGTGCGGATGCGACAGGGGCTGCCTACACCATCGCATTTATCTCGTTCTACACGATTCTGGTCCTGCAACACAGTTCAAGCAGATGGAAAGAGTTTTTTATCCTCGGACACTTTTTTATTACCTTCCTGATACTGGTGGCGACAGAAACGCGTGCCGCCATTCTGACCTATCCGATTATTTTCTTCGGTTTGCTGGTGGTGAAGCTGTACAAGGAAAAGCATATTCCGTGGAAGGGGGTTTCTGTTTTCCTGATCGCATTGTTGGCTGGCGCATTTATGATGAAAGACAACCTGATTCAGCGTTATAACGACTTTAACAGCGACATTGTTTCCTATGATAAAGCAAACAGTGTCACTTCGGTTGGTGCCCGTTTCGTTATGTGGAAGTCGGGACTGATAGCATCTAAAAATAATTATTTGTGGCAGTCTACAGATGAGCGGAACACCATAATCCGGGAAGAAATAAAAAAGGATCCAAGCTTGTCAGGTGCATTGGATTACATCCGTGGTCATCTTCATAATGAAATCGTTGAAACACTCTCTGTAAAAGGCCCTTCTGGCGTTATTCTTTATATCCTGTTTGTAATATCGCTTGGCTGGTATGCACTGTGTAAACGTAAAAGTATTATTCTTTTCGCTTTCCTTGTTTCGATAGTTATGTTTGGAGTGGGCGGCGTAATGTTCTATTCTAAAACAACACCTGTAGCCTGGATGCTGACACTTATAATGTCGATCGTTTTCCTGGAACAAAACAAACATCGAACGGTCATTAAGTAATCATTTTGATTCTCCATCGGGAAAAAGGTATTCTCCCGATGGAGAAATATCTTTTACCAGACGAGCGCGCCATGAACGAACTGATTTCAGTAATCATCACTACTTACAACAGAGAGGAGTTGCTGGAACGCGCAATTCGTTCAGTTATTGCTCAGACATATCCTGCGGTAGAACTGGTTATTGTTGATGACTGTTCTAATGAAAAAACCGCGCAACTTATTGAGCGTATGCGCGCGGAGTGTGAGGCGCGCTTCGTGCATTTCACCTACGAACGTAATGAGAAGAACAGCGGTTCCAATTTCAGCCGCAACCGGGGTTACGCACTCTCGCACGGCGTGTTTGTCACCGGTCTGGATGACGACGACTATTTCCTCCCTGAGCGTTTATCAAAGCTGGTTTCGCGCTACGATGAAAACTATGCCTTTGTCACGGATACGCCTGCCAGACTGGACAAAACTCACCGCACCTATCCAGATACCAACGATAAAAGAATAATTGGTTTACAGGATATCCTCTGTGAAAACGTGGTGGGTAATCAGGTACTAACAACAAAAGAGAAACTGTCAGGTGTGGGTGGTTTTTCCCCTGAGATTAAACAACAGCAGGATCGCGATGTCTGGATTAAATTAATCCTGAAATATGGTCCTGGTATTAAATACAGTTTTAGCACTGCCATGGTGGATGCTGAGCACGGCAGTAACCGAATTACCTCGCAAATTAAAAAATATAATGCTTACCGGAAGCTCTATTTTAAATATCGTGAGCATATGTCCGATGAAACCAAAAGCAACAACCTGTTCCAGCTGATGTCTTTCCGTGGCTTTAAATCTTCTCGCATGAACTGTTTATTACGCGGGCGTAAAAAAGATGCCAAGCTGAGAATGAAACTGCTGCGCCGGACATTAAAAGAGATGTTCAGGGGCGCATAAGGGCGGAATGATGAATCTCAATCTAATCAATAAACTCATCAAAAAAACACGGCGCTGGCACAAGAAAACCGGTTTATCTCTTTTCCAGCGTGCGGCTGAGCATTTTGAGCAGAAGAAGAAAGAGACGCTGTTTGACGTTATTGATGCGCTGAAAATTCAGCCGGAATCCGCGAGTAACACTGAACCTGCACAGTCGCGTATCATCTGGGTCTGCTGGTTTCAGGGGCTGGAAAGCGCGCCAGAGCTGGTTAAACGTTGCATCGAATCCGTGCAACGAAATACGCCAGACGCTCAGGTTGTCATCCTGACGGATGACAATATTCCTGACTACCTCTCATTACCGGAACACATTGAAGCCAAATATCAGGCCGGGCTTATCAGCAAAGCGCAGTATTCCGATATTGTTCGCTGCTCTTTACTGTATCAGTACGGTGGGATCTGGATGGATGCCACCGTCTTTATGACGAAAGCCGTGCCTGAGTCTTTCTATGAAAATAGCTTCTCATCGCTGCGTTTTGACTCGGGTGAAAATGCGACAAGCCAGGGATTCTGGACGGCTTATTTTCTTGCCTCACAAAAGGGCAATACCCTGGTGAAACTGGTCAGGGATATCCTTTATCGCTACTGGCAACATCACGATATCCTGCTCGAATATTTCTTAATTGATTACAGCTTCTTGTATGCACGCGAACGTTATCCTCAGTTTCGCGAGCTCATGAATGCACAGCCGGTGACGGGAAATAATCGCTTTTTGATTCGCCAGTTTATCTCTGCCGCACCTGATGCTGCGGCAGTAGAGACACTGAATCGCGATCCTGTGGGTATCTATAAACTCTCACACAAGGAACAGTATCGTACTGCGGATAACGGTAAGCCGACGCTGTACAGCCAGATCCTCGACGATACCTTCCGTCTGTAATAACAAAAAGCCACCCTTACAGGTGGCTTTTTGTTATCAGGATTTCTTACCCCATCCCTGCCATTGCTGCTGAACGTATTTCACCAGCGTGCTTTCTCCAATGCTTTCGCCAATCACCGAGAAGAAGCGGGTCGCGTAGACCGGCGCTGGCGGCTGTTTTGGTTTGCAACTCTTCACGCCGCGGAAAGGATTACGTGGAGCTGTCGGAGCGGGCTGGGCCGAATTCGGTGTAGAGGTGTCCACCTGCGGTTCATTCAGCAGGTCGCTCGGGCGTACCAGCGTGATGTCAGACGGTAATGTCGGCAGCATCTGTTGCAGAACACGGACGGTAGACGGATGCGGGTGACCGATAGCAATAGCTGAGCCATTGCGTCTTGCCAACTGCACGGCACGATTGAACTGGACGCGAATGTCCGCTTCGTTTTGCGTATCATCCAGGAATACCTTGCGCTTAATCACCTTCACACCCGTTCCCTGAGCGGCGCGCATCGCCTGGCTGTTGCCAATCGTCATGCTATCGAGGAAGTAGAGGTTATAGCGCTCCAGCGCCTGCATCACCTTGAGCATCCCATACAGGCTCGATGTCATCGCGCTGCCCATGTGGTTGTTCAGCCCTACGGCATACGGCACTTTGTTGTAGGCGTCGCGGATGATGCGCTCGATCTCATCGCTGCTCATATCCGGGCGCAGGGTATCTTTTTCCAGTGGCTGCTTGCTGAGCGGTGCCATCGGCAGATGGATGAGAACCTGATGTCCACTGTTATGGGCTTTGGTCGCCATTTCGCGCGCGTGAGGCGCATTGGGGAGGACGGCAACAGAGATGGCTGACGGCATGGCCAGCACCTGGTTTTCAGTTTGCGGACGATAACCGAAGTCATCAATCACAATGGCGAGTTTACCGGCGTATACCGGTGCAGCCAGCGCCAGTGCGCTGGCGACGGAGAAAACAATTCGACGAAATTGAAGCAAAACTTATCTTCCCAACCACGGCTGTGGATTGACCGCCTGACCCTGGCGACGAATTTCGAAATAGAGTGACGGGCGGCCCTGACCGCCACTGCTGCCCACAAGGGCGATGGGTTGGCCGGCGCGCACCTGCGTGCCGACGCTGACCAGTGCGCTCTGGTTGTAGCCGTAAAGACTCATATCACCTTTACCGTGTTCGACCACCACTACCAGCCCGTAACCCTGCAGCCAGTCGGCCAGAATCACGCGGCCATCGGCAATGGCTTTCACTTCGCTACCTTCAGACGCACCGATAACTATCCCTTTCCAACGTAGCTCACCCTGCAGCTGTTCGCCATAACGATGCAGAATTGAACCACGTACGGGCCAGTACGCCTGGCCGCGAGGAGAGCCCAAACCACCGGTTCGCGACATCAGGGAACGTTCGCTTTCGCTTGGTTTGTAGGTTGTCCCTTTGCGGGATGCTTCCTGCTGTTTGTCGCGAACGGCCTGCGCCTCGCGGGCCTCTTTGTCAGCGCGTGCTTTCGCTGCGGCTTCTGCACGGGCGATGCTGTTGCGCAGTTTTGATTCGTTGGCACGCATTTCGCTCAACTGGCTCTGCCCTTCCTGAATGGAGGACTCAAGGCCAGAAAGCGTTTTCTTACGCTCGTTACGTGCCTGCTCGAGTTTTGCCTGCTGGGCCTGCTGATCGTAGAGCAGCGTCTGCTGCTGGCTCTGCTTTTCTTCCAGCTCGGCTTTTTGCGTGGTGACCTCTTCGCGCGTCTGTTTCAACTGCGCGATAGTCTCCTGACGCGCCTGGTTCAGGTAGCCAAAGTAGGCCTGCAGGCGCTGACCACGCTGGCTCTCTTCACCGCTGAGGATTAGCTGAAGGCCGGTGTGCTCACCCTGGCGGAATGCGGCATCAAGCTGCGCCGCAAGGTTGCGTTCCTGCGCATCACGCTGACGTTCCAGTTTGGCAATCGACGCGTTCATCTCGTCGATTTGCTTATTCAACTGGGCGAGGGTGTTTTGCGTTTCACGGAGTTTACGCGTGGCGGCGGAGATCGCCTCTTCCTGCTGTTTAAGCTGGGCGAGCAGTGCGGAGCGTTGCTGTTGTTGCTGACGTACCGCACGCTCTTTGGCGGCGATATCGGCCTGAATAGATTTGAGCTGGTCGCGGTCATCCGCGTGGGCGGATGCAGCGCACAGCAATACGCCAGCGCTGAGTGCGCTGGCGTAAAACAGAGGTCTGACTGATAACCTAAGCGGCTTCACGACCCATGTGATTGAAAAAATCGCCTTTCCCCTCATGGGGAGCGATTATTCCACGATGAACAGCGGCTTACCAGTCATCTCTTCAGGGATCGGCATACCCATCAGCGACAACATGGTTGGCGCGATGTCAGAAAGCTTGCCGCCTTCAACTGCTTTCAGGGCTTTATCACCGACATAAATCAGTGGAACAGGCAGGTTGGTATGGGCGGTGTGCGCCTGGCCGGTTGCCGGGTCGCGCATCTGTTCAGCGTTACCGTGGTCAGCGGTGATCAGGAGCTGACCACCAACAGATTCAACGGCTTTCGCGACCTGATCAACACAGTGATCCAGCGCTTCAACTGCTTTTACCGCCGCTTCCATGACCCCGGTATGGCCAACCATATCGCCATTTGGGTAGTTACAGATGATGGTGTCGTACTTGCCGCTCTCGATGGCCGCAACCAGTTTTTCGGTCAGTTCCGCAGAGCTCATTTCTGGCTGCAGATCGTAGGTGGCCACTTTCGGCGAGTTGATCAGAATACGGTCTTCGCCTTTGAACGGCTCTTCAACGCCGCCGTTAAAGAAGAAGGTTACGTGTGCATATTTTTCAGTTTCGGAAATACGCAGCTGCGTTTTGTCGTTCTTCGCCATCCACTCACCAAAGGTATTGGCCAGTGAGGCTGGTGGATATGCGCATGGGGCTTTGATGTCTGCCGCATATTCAGTTAGCTGGATGAAATCGAGGTTGACCACTTTCTTACGGGCAAAACCGTCGAAATCGCTGTTAACGAACGCACGGGTGATTTCACGCGCGCGGTCAGCACGGAAGTTCATGAAGATCAGCGCGTCGCCATCTTCCATGGCGGCATCAGCCTGGCCTTCAGCACGAATGACGGTCGCTTTCACGAATTCGTCGTTTTCATCACGCGCGTAAGCGGCTTCCAGACCCTCAACAGCGGTGGCGAACTGGAATTCACCTTTCGCCAGGGTCATCAGGTCATAGGCCTGTTCAACGCGATCCCAGCGATTGTCGCGGTCCATGGCATAGTAACGACCAATGATGGACGCTACGCGGCCTTTACCCAGCGCGGCGAATTTCTCTTCGAAGGCTTGCAGAGAGCCTTTTGCGCTGCGTGGTGGCGTATCGCGACCGTCCAGGAAGGCGTGCAGATAGATTTTTTCCGCACCGCGCTCAGCGGCCAGTTCAACCATCGCCATGATGTGATCTTCGTGGCTGTGAACGCCGCCAGCAGAGAGCAGGCCCATGACGTGAACGGCTTTGCCTGCAGCCACGGCTTTATCTACCGCGCCAGACAGAACAGGGTTGGAGAAGAAGGTACGTTCTTTGATTTCAACGTCCAGGCGGGTCAGATCCTGATACACGATACGGCCCGCGCCCAGGTTCACGTGACCCACTTCGGAGTTACCCATCTGGCGATCCGGCAGACCGACTTCCAGGCCGGATGCGTCAATCAGGGTATGGGGACGTTTTGCCCACAGTGCATCCATGACCGGGGTTTTGGCGTTGAAAATGGCGTTATCCTGTTGATCTTCACGGTAGCCATAGCCATCCAGAATCACCAGTACCATAGGTTTTTTAGAAACCGACATTGCGACAACCTCATGCTCAAGAGACGAAAAATTTGCGTAATTTTACTACAGCTGAATCGATCAAATAGCCGCAGAAGATCAAAGAATGCGTAGGGGTAAGGCGCTTCTCTGGTCATTTTGAGGCTTTTTTTTCGTGGCATGCCGCAGAAAATGGATTAGCTTAATGTCGCTGGCTGTATTTGCCACAACGCACAGGTATACTCCTGTCCTGGTTTTTTTAATCACTTAGTCGGGAGTTGTTACCCCCCATGCAAGAAATTATGCAATTTGTTAGCCGCCACCCGGTTCTGAGCATCGCGTGGATTGGCCTGCTGGCCGCTGTGCTGTTCACTACCTTTAAAGGGCTGACGTCTAAAATTAAGGTGATCACCCGTGGTGAAGCCACGCGCCTGATCAACAAAGAAGACGCTGTAGTTGTCGATCTCCGTCAGCGTGATGATTTCCGCAAAGGCCACATCGCAGGTTCTATCAACTTGCTGCCTGCTGAAATCAAAGCGAACAACGTTGGTGAGCTGGAAAAGCATAAAGCCCAGCCAATTATCGTCGTGGATGGTACTGGCATGCAGGCGCAGGAATCGGCTAACGCACTGCACAAAGCAGGTTTCGAAAACGTAACGGTACTGAAAGAAGGTATTTCCGGCTGGAGCGGGGAAAATCTTCCTTTGGTTCGCGGTAAATAAGGAGTTCAGTGATGGCCAATATTGAGATCTACACCAAAGCAACCTGTCCGTTCTGCCATCGTGCGAAAGCACTGCTTAACAGCAAAGGCGTCACGTTCCAGGAATTGCCAATCGACGGTGACGCGACAAAACGCGAAGAGATGATTCAACGTAGTGGTCGCACGACGGTTCCGCAGATTTTTATTGATGCGCAGCACATTGGCGGCTGTGATGACTTGTATGCGCTCGACGCACGTGGTGGACTCGATCCCCTGCTGCGCTAAGAGACTTTAGGACAATTAAAAAGGGTTTTTCCATGTCAGAACAAAACAACACCGAAATGACTTTCCAGATCCAGCGCATCTACACCAAGGATGTCTCTTTCGAAGCGCCAAATGCGCCACACGTTTTCCAGAAAGATTGGCAGCCAGAGGTTAAACTTGATCTTGATACCGCATCCACCCAACTGGCGGATGATGTGTATGAAGTCGTACTGCGTGTGACTGTTACCGCTTCTCTGGGCGAAGAAACGGCTTTCCTGTGTGAAGTACAGCAGGGCGGCATCTTCTCCATCGGCGGCATTGAAGGCAACCAGATGGCGCATTGCCTGGGTGCATACTGCCCGAACATCCTGTTCCCGTATGCGCGTGAATGCATCACCAGCCTGGTTTCTCGCGGTACATTCCCGCAACTGAACCTTGCGCCAGTAAACTTTGATGCGCTGTTCATGAACTATCTGCAGCAGCAAGCTGGCGAAGGTGCTGAACAACATCAGGATGCCTGATGAGCACTGTTAATGCGTCAATGACTGTGATCGGTGCCGGCTCATACGGCACCGCTCTTGCCATCACACTGGCAAGAAATGGTCACGATGTGGTCCTGTGGGGCCACGATCCAAAACATATCGCGACGTTGCAACATGACCGCTGCAACGTGGCGTTTCTCCCTGACGTTCCGTTCCCAGACACCCTGCACCTGGAAAGCGATCTTGCGACCGCACTGGCAGCCAGCCGCAACATTCTGATTGTGGTGCCAAGCCATGTCTTTGGCGAAGTGCTGCGCCAGATCAAGCCGCTGATGCGTCCGGATGCACGTATTGTATGGGCGACGAAAGGACTGGAAGCCGAAACCGGGCGTCTGCTGCAGGACGTTGCCCGCGAAGCGCTGGGCGATACTATTCCGCTGGCGGTCATCTCCGGCCCGACCTTTGCCAAAGAGCTGGCTGCTGGCCTGCCAACAGCGATTTCGCTGGCTTCAACCGATCAGGCCTTCTCCGACGATCTTCAACAGCTGCTGCACTGCGGCAAGAGCTTCCGCGTCTACAGCAACCCCGATTTTATCGGCGTGCAGCTGGGCGGTGCGGTGAAGAACGTGATTGCGATTGGTGCCGGGATGTCAGACGGCATTGGTTTTGGCGCCAACGCACGTACGGCGTTGATCACCCGTGGTTTGACAGAAATGTCCCGTCTGGGAGCGGCACTGGGTGCCGATCCGGCGACCTTTATGGGGATGGCAGGTCTGGGCGACCTGGTGCTGACCTGTACCGACAACCAGTCGCGTAACCGCCGCTTTGGCATGATGCTCGGACAGGGCAGCGATGTAAAAGGCGCGCAGGAGAAGATTGGTCAGGTGGTTGAAGGTTACCGCAATACCAAAGAAGTGCGCGAACTTGCCCATCGGTTTGGCGTTGAAATGCCAATAACCGAGGAAATTTATCAGGTATTGTATTGCGGAAAAAATGCGCGCGAGGCAGCATTGACCTTATTAGGTCGTGCGCGCAAGGACGAGCGCAGCAGCAACTAGTCGCAGGGAACCGTTGTCACCCAACGATACGGCCAGCAGAGACTGGCCGATCGTACTATTACGTCTGGAGTAAGCAATGCCGTGTGAAGAACTGGATATCGTCTGGAACAATATTAAAGCCGAAGCCCGGGCGTTGGCCGACTGCGAGCCTATGCTGGCCAGTTTCTACCACGCGACGCTACTCAAGCACGAAAACCTCGGCAGCGCCCTGAGCTATATGCTTGCCAACAAACTGGCCTCCTCAATTATGCCTGCCATCGCCATTCGCGAAGTGGTAGAAGAGGCCTACGCCGCAGATCCGGAAATGATCGCCTCTGCCGCCTGTGATATCCAGGCTGTGCGCACGCGTGACCCGGCTGTCGATAAATACTCTACACCGCTGCTGTACCTGAAAGGCTTCCATGCGCTTCAGGCCTACCGCATTGGTCACTGGCTGTGGAACGAAGGCCGCCGCGCGCTGGCCATCTTCCTGCAAAACCAGGTGTCTGTAACCTTTCAGGTTGATATCCACCCGGCGGCGAAAATTGGCCGTGGGATTATGCTCGACCATGCCACCGGCATTGTTGTCGGTGAAACGGCGGTGATTGAAGATGACGTCTCTATTCTGCAATCGGTCACGCTGGGCGGTACGGGCAAAACCAGCGGCGATCGTCACCCGAAGATCCGTGAAGGGGTGATGATTGGCGCAGGTGCCAAGATCCTCGGGAATATCGAAGTAGGGCGCGGGGCGAAGATTGGTGCGGGTTCAGTCGTGCTTCAGCCAGTTCCGCCGCACACCACCGCCGCTGGCGTACCGGCACGTATTGTCGGCAAGCCAGACAGCGATAAACCGTCAATGGATATGGATCAGCACTTCAACGGTATCCACCATACTTTCGAGTATGGGGACGGTATTTAACTTCTGAGAATGGCGCCCGGGTATCCCAACTGGCGCCATGCTTCATACACAACCACTGACACCGCATTTGACAGGTTCATGCTGCGGCTGTCCGGCATCATTGGAATACGGATTTTTTGCTCTGCGGGCAGGGCGTCCAGGATGATTGCGGGCAGGCCACGGGTTTCCGGGCCAAACATCAGATAATCCCCTTCCTGATAGCTCACCGCGCTGTGTGCAGGCGTCCCTTTCGTGGTCAGGGCGAACATACGCTGTGGCTTTTCGCTTTCCAGAAACGCGGCGTAATCATGATGACGCACCACGGCAGTAAATTCATGATAATCCAGCCCCGCGCGCCGCAGACGTTTGTCGTCCCACGTAAAACCCATTGGCTCAATGATATGCAGGCGAAAACCGGTGTTCGCACACAAGCGGATGATATTGCCGGTATTCGGCGGGATTTCTGGTTCGAATAAAACGATGTTAAGCATGCTGCCCCCTTAATTGCGGGGGCAGAATAGCAGAAAAGAGAGGAACTACGCGACGCCGGGTTCCTGCGAGCGGCTATACAGCATTTTGTAGACGGTTGCCGCAGCGGCCACCAGGGCGGGTACGCTGAGGATCATTAAAATACTGTCTGCCTGCCACTGCATGGAAAGAAGCTGGGCGCTGGTCATGGTTCCCGCCACGCCGCCAAAGCGGCCGATGCCCTGCATCCAGGCGATACCTGTCGCGCGGCACTCGGTAGGGTAAAAGGTAGCGGCCAGGGTCTGCATGCCAGATTGCGCACCGTTCATTGCGATCCCCATCAGGAAAATGAGTCCGCCAAACAGGGCGATATGGTTATGCTCAAGGCCGAGTAACAGGATCAGTACCATTGTCAGGACAAATCCCCCTGCGACCACCTTGTGCGCTTCCCAGCGGTCCATCATCCAGCCCGCGAGCAGAATGCCTGCGGTACCGCCGAAGGTGAACAGCGAGGTGAGCCAGGCGGATTCCGCCAGAGCATAACCCATCCCCTGCATCAGCGTCGGCATCCAGCTCAGCAGGACGTAGTAAATAACCAGCCCCATAAAATAGGTCACCCACAGCATCAGGGTACCGGGCAGCCAGGGCATAGAAAACAACTGCGCCACGCTCCCTTTTTTAGACACGACTTTCTCCTCCGCCAGGAAAAAGCCCGTGGCACTCTCCAGCGTGCTGCGGGCGAATCGGCTGGCGATACGGCGGATCTGCATGACGTCTTTCCCGCGCTGAACCAGAAACTTCACTGACTCCGGTAAAAGCAGCGCCAGCAGCAGCGTTAAAATCAGCGGAGCAATCGCGCCGGTCAGCAGCACGCTTCGCCAGCCGTGGTGGGGGATAAGCCAGGAAGAGATCGCGCCGCCGCCAGCCGCACCCAGAGGGAAGCCGCAGTACATGGTGTTAATCGCCATGGCGCGGCAGCGCTGGGGGGCAAACTCGGAGATCAGCGTGATGGCATTGGGCATTGCAGCGCCGAGGCCCAGACCCGTCAGAAAGCGCCACAGCGTGAGCGTATTCAGACTTTGCGCCCAGGCCGTTCCCAGGCTCGCAAGACCGAAGAACAGACACGAAAAGACCAGTACGCGTTTGCGTCCCATCCGGTCCGATACCGGACCGGCGATAAGTGCCCCCAACGACAGCCCCAGCAGCGCTGCGCTCAGCACCGGCCCCAGATCCTGTTTGTGTATCCCCCATTCTGCCGACAGCGTAGGCGCGATGTAACCCATCGCCGCCGTATCAAAACCATCGATCGCCAGAACCAGAAAGCCCAGCACGATAAGAAGCCAGTGAAACCCTGAAAAGGGACTCTCATCGATCACCTGCTGAATATCCACCTTACCTGAATATGTCATACGCTCCCCTCTGATGTGATGTTGTTTTTGTGTTCTTGTATTTGCTTGTCTATACAATTGCGCGCGGCAGGTTGATGTCAAATTTTCTTATCCAATATGTTATCTGGATGTTATTTTTGGCATAAAAAAGCGCCCGAGGGGGAATCGGGCGCGTGAAAAAGAGGTGTTAATGGGGAAGACTCAGGCTGCGTTTCCCTGAGCAAG
Source organism: Enterobacter sp. CPE_E890 (assembly GCF_046521475.1). Lineage (NCBI taxonomy): Bacteria > Pseudomonadati > Pseudomonadota > Gammaproteobacteria > Enterobacterales > Enterobacteriaceae > Enterobacter > Enterobacter sp. CPE_E890. The sequence goes on from NZ_JBKFZW010000001.1 coordinate 171,856, forward strand.
CGGAGCCAGCGCCGCCGGTAATTTGCTTAACTCCTGCACCAGGGAATCCTTACTGATTTCACTAATCGTTTTCGCGCCAGTTAACGTCATCGCCACCTTCATCTCTTTTTCGATCAGGTTCAGCAGGTTTGCCACACCCGCATGGCCCGCCGTCGCCAGCGCATACAGATACGCACGCCCCAGCAGTACGCTGTCAGCGCCCAGCGCGATCATACGCACCACGTCCAGCCCGCTGCGGATGCCGCTGTCGGCCAGGATAGCGATGTCGCCTTTCACTGCATCGGCAATGGCAGGCAGGGCTCGTGCGGAAGAGAGCACACCGTCAAGCTGGCGTCCGCCGTGGTTAGAAACCACAATCCCGTCAGCGCCAAAGCGTACCGCGTCGCGGGCATCTTCCGGGTCGAGGATCCCTTTGATCACCATCGGGCCGTCCCAGAAATCGCGGATCCACTCCAGGTCTTTCCAGGAGATGGACGGGTCGAAGTTATTTGCCAGCCAGCCGATGTAATCTTCCAGCCCGGTAGGTTTACCAAGGTAAGCCGAGATGTTGCCCAGATCGTGTGGACGGCCGTTCAGACCGACATCCCAGGCCCATTGCGGATGCGTCACCGCCTGCCAGTAACGGCGCAGGGCGGCATTCGGGCCGCTCATGCCTGAGTGAGCATCACGGTAGCGTGCGCCGGGGGTTGGCATATCGACGGTAAAGACCAGCGTTGAGCAGCCCGCCGCTTTGGCACGCTCCAGCGCATTACGCATAAACCCGCGATCGCGCAGAACGTACAGCTGGAACCACATCGGGCGCTTGATGGTTGGAGCGACTTCTTCAATCGGGCAGACGGAAACGGTGGAGAGGGTAAACGGAATACCTTTGGCATCCGCGGCCGCGGCCGCCTGTACTTCGCCACGACGGGCGTACATGCCGCACAGGCCTACGGGGGCGAGGGCGACCGGCATGGAGAGCGTTTCATTGAACAATTTCGTCTCAAGGCTCAGGTCAGACATATTCTTCAGCACGCGCTGGCGCAGAGCCACTTCCGACAGGTCTTCCACGTTGCGACGCAGGGTGTGCTCGGCATAGGCCCCGCCGTCGATATAGTGAAACAGGAAAGGTGGCAAAATGCGCTGCGCCGCGGCGCGATAGTCACTGGCTGCTGAAATAATCATGCTTTGTTCTCCCTGGAAATATCACTGTCGCCAGGCAGACGGGTAATACGCGCCTGTCGGGCCTGATCTTCATCGAATCGTTTAATGGTGGTGTGTACGAAGCCCAGATGCGCCATCATCGCTTTGCGCGCGGCCTCGGCATCACCGGCCAGAATGGCGTTGAGCACCGCCTCGTGTTGTTCGGTCAGCTGGGCAAACACCGGCGGAACCAGATACATACGCTGGCGGCTCTGCTTCACGGAGGATTGCAGCAAGTCGAAGAAACCGCGCATGGTCTGCAGCAGAACCACGTTGTGTGATGCCTCGGCAATCGCCAGGTGAAAGCGCACGTCCGCCTGGGAGGCGATATCCGGGTCACTGCTTTGCGTGGCCTCAAAACAGGCTCTTAGCTTCTCTTTATCGGCCTCGGTTGCCCGCATGGCTGCATGCCAGGCGGTACTGGTTTCGATGGCGTGACGCGCTTCAAGGATGTCGAAGCTGTAGTCCGGGTCGTTCTCCATCAGCGTTTTCAGTGGCTGAACGATGTTTTGCTCAGACCAGTCATCATGCTGCCAGCGGACAAACGTGCCACCACCGCGGCGGCTTACCAGTACCCCTTCGCTGACCAGTGTTGCCAGTGCCTCACGCAGCGAATTACGTGATACACCAAGCTGGGCGGCGAGCTGGCGTTCGGCGGGCAATTTCATGCCCGCTTCCAGCTGTTGTTCTTCAATCAGCGCCCGCACGCGAGAGGCTATCTCGTCGGACAGGCGTCTGGGCATCACTATCATGGAATCATCCAGGTTAAGACATAGGCCTGCAGGGTGGTGATCACCCCGACCATGCAGGTGAATATCAGGCTGTGTTTCACGGTAAAGCGGAACAGGTCCGACTCTCTACCCACCAGTCCCACCGCAGCACAGGCAATGGCGATAGATTGCGGGGAGATCATTTTCCCGGTCACGCCGCCAGTGGTGTTAGCTGCCACCAGAAGGACATCTGACACACCAATCTGTTGGGCCGCCGTTGCCTGCAGAGCAGCAAACAGGGCGTTAGACGAGGTATCTGAACCGGTCAGGAACACCCCCAGCCAGCCGAGGAACGGCGAGAAGAAGGTGAAGGCGTGGCTGGTATGGGCCAGCGCCAGCGCCAGCGTCGATGACAGGCCGGAGTAATTCGAGATAAACGCGAACGCCAGCACCATGCCGATGGAGTAAATCGGCAGCATCAGCTCTTTAATGGTCGCCGCAAAGGTCTGTACTGCAGCGATAGGCTTCATGCGCAGCCATACAACAGAAAGGATAGCGGCAAACAGAATCGCCGTACCGGTCGCGGAGAACCAGTCGAATTTGTATACCGCGGCATACGGCGTTGCGGCGTGGACCACCGGCGGCATACGGGCGACCATCTTGTCGAGGAACGGTACGGAGATGTTAATCACCATGTCGTACAGTGCGCCACCCGGTGCGAAGAGGGCTTTAAACGGTGGGATGCTCCACAGCGTTACCGTTGCGGTCAGGAACAGGAACGGCGACCAGGCACGGATCACCTGTCCTGCCGTATAGCCTGTACGCGCCAGGGTTTGATCGACCTGAGAGGCGCCCATATCGGCAAAACGGAATCTATGGTCACTCCCGTTTTTGCAACACCGATTTTGACGACAAGTTGGCTTGCTTGAATCTATCCGGCGTCTGAATGGGATTTTATTCCCGCGCCTCGATGAGTTCCGCGCCTGATGAACCTCCAGAAAATATACGGCTTCAATGAGCCTTTCCGTTTTACAGGTTCCTCAACAGGCCGGTGGGCCGTTAGTATCATCAATATCAGTATTCGCAAAACCAGATGAATGATTGTTTAAACTGGTGTATTTCTGCCTTTATGCTTCGTAAGTTTGCTGTCGCGCCGTCAGTGCCCAGGCTATTCTGGCCAGCTTGTTTGCCAGAGCACAGGTGACGACAAAGTTGCTTTTCCGACACAACAACTCCCTGACCCAGTCGGCCAACTTGCCAGACTGGTGTTCCAGTTTTTGTATGAATACCCTGGCACACTGAACCAACAAAGTTCGGATCTTTTTGTTGCCCCGCTTGCTAATCCCTAACAATGTCGTCCGACCTCCCGTGCTGTACTGTCGGGGTACCAGCCCTGTTGCCGCCGCAAAGTCACGGCTGCTGGCGTACTGCTTCCCGTCGCCAATCTCAGTTGAAATAGTACTGGCAGTCAGCGTTCCAACGCAGGGAATACTCAGCAAGCGCTGTCCAACCTCATCTTCGTCCAACTTTCGTTTCAACTGAGATTCCAGATCTTTAATCTGCTCAACAAGATAGTGATAATGCTGTTGTAATTTCAGCAGTAACTGGCTGAGATAAAGAGGCAAACTACTGTCCTCAAGAAGGGTACTCAGTCGACTAATAACGGCAGCACCTCGCGGAACGCTGATACCAAATTCCAGCAGAAAAGCATGCATCTGATTAGTTGTTTTCACCTTATCCTGAACCAGGGATTCACGGACACGATGCAGAGCTCGCATTGCCTGCTGAGATTCGGTTCTGGGCTGCACGAAACGCATAGATGGACGTGATGCTGCTTCACAGATAGCTTCAGCATCAACGAAGTCATTTTTGTTGCTTTTAACGAATGGGCGGACAAATTGCGGTGATATCAGCTTTGGAAAATGCCCTAACTCTGCCAGCTTGCGTGCCATAAAGTGAGAACCGCCACAGGCTTCCATCGCGATGGTTGTTGCCGGGCATGTCGCCAGAAATTCGATTAGCTTTGGTCGGGTGAATTTTTTACGGTAAACGGCCTTCCCACGATGATCCTGACAATGAATATGGAAAGAGTTCTTACCCAGATCGATACCAATAAGCGCAATGTTTTCCATGATGGTTCTCCGAATGAAAGCCTGTCCTCAGCATAGTACTGGGAAGGAGGGAGTGACCATCTCATTAAATACGTACCGGCTGCCAGCGCTTCAGGAACAGCGTCAGACAAACCAGCGAAACCAGCGAAGAGATAATGTCCGGCAGTTCAGGGCCGAGGAAGTTGGAGCTGAGATACTGGGCGATGGCGAACGAACCACCTGCCACCATCACCGCAGGCCAGGTCTCCTTCACGCCGCGCCAGCCGTCCATAATCGCCATGATCCAGAACAGCACGATAATGGTCAGGAACGGCAGTTGGCGGCCCACCATCTGGCCAATCTCGAAGCTGTCCAGCCCGGTGACCTGTCCGGCCACCAGAATTGGAATGCCCATCGCACCAAACGCGACGGGGGCGGTGTTCACAATCAGGCACAGACCCGCGGCATACAGCGGGTTAAAGCCCAGACCGACCAGCAGCGCGGCGGTGATCGCCACCGGTGCGCCAAAACCTGCTGCCCCTTCCAGGAACGCCCCAAAGGAGAAGCCGACAATCAGCATCTGCAGGCGCTGGTCCGGCGTGATGGAGAGGATTGACGAGCGAATGATGTCGAACTGCCCGGTTTTCACCGAGATTTTATAGACAAAGACCGCGGCGATGATGATCCACGCAATCGGCCACAGGCCGTAGAAGAAACCGTAGACGACAGAGGCCAGTGCGCGATCGACCGGCATTTTATAGAAGAACAGCGCCACCATCAGCGCGATAGCAACGGTATACGTCGCGGCGAGGTAGCCCTTCAGCTTGAGCTTAATCAGCGCAAAGAAGAAGAACAGGATCGGAAGCGATGCGATCAGGCTCGACAGCCAGATATTTCCGGCCGGGTCGTAGTTTTGTTGCCAGAGGCTCATGCAGGTCTCCTGGGGACCAGACAGCCTGCGCTGCGGGTGAGTCTCCGCTCAACTCTGCGTCACAGGTTGTGTAAAAGTGGTCCTGCCAATGTTGTGTTGTAGGGTTAATGACAATGAATGGTTAACCAGATGTTATGAGCTAGCAATGGTTTTGTGAGCAGAAATGATGGATTTGTGAAGCGGGGAAGAAAGAAACAGGGGATTGGTTGGGCCAATTTGAGTGGGGTAAGGTCTGTTGCCCTCACCCCGGCCCTCTCCCTGTGGGAGAGGGGGAATGATCAGAACGCGGTCTTACAAAAACCCGTCATCTCTTTCAGGCCCATTTCACGGCCCAGCTCGGTCATTGGGTGCACCACCACCAGACCACGAACGCTTTTCTTCAGCTTGCCCATGTCGGCCTGCTCTTTTTTGGTGATCGCACGGCGGTGCGGCATGTTCATCAGCTTCTGCGCTTCTTTGCTCAGCTTCTGGCCTTTGACTTCGCGCAGGCGCTCGATTTCGGTTTCCAGCGTGGCGACCTCTTTTTCCAGCTCAGCGTACTTCTCGGCGGAATCGACCAGTGACAGGCCAGCCATCTGGTGGCGGATCAGATCCAGACGGTCGCTCAGGCGTTTAATTTCGTTCTTTTCGACTTCTTTCATGACAAATAACTCTGAAAACGGGGAATTTACAGGGAAGGATACACCAATGTGAGCAGGCTTACTTCTGAAACGCTTTTTTTAAGCTGATTCGGGAAATCAGCTCAGTCAGGGAGAGGACCATTGTGGAGCGAACAACCTGTTGATAACGCAGCTTTTGCATCGCGTATAGCTCAGGATCGCTGTTATCAAACTGAGGTGCCGGGGGAAGGGCGGTGACGCAATGCAACTCGCCGAAAGGTCCAAGGATCTCATCATCGGTAAAGGTGTACTCATTACCGTCATGATTTAACTCTTCGCGCAGCGCCATCAACAGCTCAGCGTCTTCATACTCTGGCCTGCTCAGCACACCAAGGCCATAAATCAGCTTCAGACGCACTGAGAGATCGCCCAGCGGGCCGTCTCCGTCCAGTAACGGTTCTACAGCATATTTTACCGCGTAGTCGTCTTTGCGAAACACCTGAAGCACCAGGATATTCACCGCCTCGGTTAGCAACTCGACGGCGGCAATCAGGAAACTTCGTACGGTTTTGCCAGCATTCAGACGCTCAAGCACACGATTTTCAAAGGCCTGGGTTTGTTCCATTATTGCCTGCATATCTGACAATCTGTAATCAGGGCGCAGGGTTACCTGCGCCACACTCTGCATCATTTGGTTGCGTTATATGCGTTAACCGCCTCCACAACCACGTCGCTGTTGGCGTCCAGACCTGAAATCTGCGCCAGCGCAGCCTGCGCGCCTTTATCATTAATCAATTGAGCCAGTTCCTGCGCCTGCGGATCCTGCTCGCTGCGGTAGTGCATTGCGGCGGCAATCCCTTTCACCAGGTTGGCGTGCGGCAGACCGTATTCCAGCGTGCCCAGCAGCGGTTTAATCAGGCGATCGCCCGCGCTCAGCTTGCGCAGGGGCTGACGGCCAACGCGCTCAACGTCATCTTTCAGATACGGGTTTTCAAAACGACCGAGGATTTTCTGGATGTATGCTGCGTGTTTATCAGCATCAAAACCGTAGCGTTTGATCAGCACCGCGCCGCTCTCTTCCATTGCCCCTTTTACCACAGCGCGGATGTTCTCATCGAGAATCGCGTCACGGATGGTCTGATGACCGGCCAATTTTCCGAGGTACGCGGTTATAGCATGCCCGGTGTTCAGCGTGAAGAGTTTGCGTTCGACAAATGCCATCAGGTTATCAGTTAATTCCATCCCCGGGATGGTTGGCAGCGTGCCTTTAAACTGCGTTTTATCGACGATCCACTCGCTGAAGGTTTCAACGGTCACTTCCAGCGGGTCGTGGGTGGCGGATTCAGACGGCGGGACGATACGGTCAACGGCGGAATCAACAAACCCCACGTGCGCTTCAACCCAGGCTTTATCTTCGTCGGCAACAGCGGCGAGCACATGGCCTTTCAACTGCGTGGTGCCGCGCACCATGTTTTCACAGGCGATGATGTTCAGCGGGGTATCAATGTTCTGCGCTTTACGTTTTGCGAGGCCTTTCGCCACTGCAGGAGCGATACGCTCAAGCACGACCGGACCCACGGCGGTGGTCACCAGATCGACGCTGGCGATCAGGTCGATAACGTCGTCGCCAATGCTGCTTACGGCATTCACACCTGAAACCGTTTCAACCTGCTCGTTTTCTCCAACCACGTGTACCTGGTAGCTATGACGGGCATTCAGGGCGTCTAGCACCACCTGGTTCACATCGGCGAATGTCAGCGTAATGCCCGCGTCTGCCAGCAGTTTGCCGATAAAGCCACGACCGATATTACCTGCGCCAAAATGTAATGCTTTCATAGTGTTAACCTTCATCAATGTTTTTTACCCGAGAGGGCTGGGGTGAGGAACCGCATAACTTTCCCCTCACCCTAGCCCTCTCCCCTGTGGGGAGAGGGCGGAAATGGGCTTACTTGTTCAGCAGCGCCAGTACTTCTTCCACGCTGGTGGTGCTGGCCAGACGCTCAATGACAGACTCATCATCCAGGGCGTTAGTCAGGCTGGTAATCACCTGAATGTGCTCGTTATTGCGAGCGGCGATACCAATCACCAGACGGGCGATGTCGTCTTCTTCTTCACCGAAGCGCACACCCTGCGGATACTGACAGAATACGACGCCGGTTTTCAGCACGCGATCTTTCGCTTCAACCGTACCGTGCGGAACCGCGATGGATTCACCCAGGTATGTTGGCGTCAGTTTTTCACGTTCCAGCATCGCATCAACGTATTCAGGTTGAACGTAGCCACCTTTCACCAGTTGCTCACCGGCAAAGCGAATCGCCTCTTCTTTGGTAGCAGCAGTACGACCGAGGAAGATGTTCTCCGCACCCAGTTTGAACAGGTGGGCGTTGCTCTCGTCGAAACTGTCCTGCAGGCTGGAGCGCACTTTCACTTCGTTGTCTTCGTGACGCTGCGCGGCAACCAGACGCTCGGTCAGGCTGGTGTACAGGCCGCTGTCGAGGAAGTTGGTCAGCGAAATATGCTGTGCCTGCGGAACCTGACGCATGGCGCGTTCGGTCAGATCGCGGTGCGTGATAACCAGGTCCACATCCGGTGGCAGACTGTTGATGGCGCTGTTGGTCACAGAGATGTTAGTCAGACCCGCATCCTGCACTTTTTTACGCAGCACACCTGCACCCATTGCGCTGGAACCCATACCGGCGTCACAGGCAACGATGATTTTACGCACGTGGCTCAGGTCGTTAGAGACATCACCAGCCGCCAGCGGTGTAGCACCTTTGGATTCCGCTTTCATGTCGTGCATACGACGGGTAGCCGCTTCGATATCATCATCTTCTTTCACTTTGCTGGTTTTCAGCAGGATAGAAGAGACCACGAAGGAGACCGCCATTGCTGCACAGATAGCCGCGATGTTTGCGAAGTAAGCCCCTTTTGGCGTCATCGCCAGTACCGCCAGGATAGAACCCGGAGACGCCGGAGAAACCAGACCACCGCCCAGCACGCTCAGTGTGAACACACCGGTCATACCGCCGAGGATAACGGCCAGGATCAGACGCGGATTCATCAGCACGTACGGGAAGTAAATTTCGTGGATACCACCCAGGAAGTGAATGATAGCCGCACCGCCCGCAGACTGCTTCGCGCTACCGCGACCAAAGAACATGTACGCCAGCAGAACACCCATACCCGGGCCCGGGTTCGCTTCAATCAGGAAGAAGATGGATTTGCCAAGCTCATGAGACTGCTGAATACCCAGCGGTGAGAAGATACCGTGGTTGATGGCGTTGTTGAGGAACAGGATTTTCGCCGGTTCAACAAAGATAGACGCCAGCGGCAGCATGTCGTGCGCAACCATGAAGTTAACGCCTGCTGCCAGAATTTTGGACAGCACTTCAACCGCAGGGCCAATGCCGAGGAACGCCAGAATCGCCAGGATCATACCAATGATGCCTGCGGAGAAGTTGTTCACCAGCATTTCGAAGCCAGAGCGAATCTTACCGTCTACCCAGGAGTCAAAGTGTTTGATTGCCCAACCGCCCAGAGGACCCGCAATCATTGCGCCCAGGAACATTGGCATATCCGCACCGACAATCACACCCATGGTTGTGATTGCACCCACTACACCGCCACGGTCACCGCCCACCAGACGACCACCGGTGAAACCGATGAGCAGCGGCAGCAGATAAGTAATCATTGGGCCAACAAGTTTCGCCAGCGTTTCGTTAGGCAACCACCCTGTCGGAATGAACAATGCGGTGATGATACCCCACGCGATAAACGCGCCGATATTTGGCATCACCATGTTGCTGAGGAAACGACCAAAGCTTTGTACTTTGATCTTGAAATCGGATGACATAAAACACCCCTTCTTCTGTTTACGCTTAGGCTTGCGGCCCGAGGTTTATTGTTAATGTGAGGCGGCAGAGGTAGCCGGGCCCTGTTCATGCTGTGAAATCTGGCACTGAATCGTTCAACTGTCCAGATGACGAAAATTTGTGTGATGCGTGTCACGTAAATGTAGGGGGTGTGGATATCAATGTGGTGATCTGAATCACAAAGTAAGTGGGCAAAAAAAATACGATGACGAAAAATAGAGCAGAAACGACCCTTTTTTGTGATTTTTGTCACATTTGATCCTGGCGGATTTGTCTCTGTATTGTGACTTATTTCACAAAATATTTTTATGCAGAATTCTCCGGCTGTGATCCTTAACAAATTCTGTCTTGCGATTTAGCGTCAGGATGGCATGGGGCGACACAGAAAGCTAAAAAACCACTTTTCATATGTGGTATGGCGAAAAGTTAAAACGTGGATTACTCTCATATTGTAAGGTTAAGTCTATTATTATTCAGGTTATATTTTGACACGTTTATAAACTTGCATGGAGATATTATAAAAATCCATACTCCCCGGCTGCTGAAATAGCAAGTGATTACTGTTCCTATAAAAAATTAATTAGGTTGCGTACCGTTTTATTAATTTAATGAGTTGACGTTGTTTAAGTGAGGAGAATATGTTTCTCAACTATTTTGCGCTGGGCGTATTGATTTTCGTATTCCTGGTCCTTTTTTACGGCGTCATAGCCATTCATGACATCCCGTATAATATGGCCAAAAAACGTAACCATCCCCATGCCGATGCGATTCATACGGCAGGATGGATTAGCCTGTTTACGCTCCATGCTATATGGCCGTTCCTGTGGATCTGGGCCACGCTTTACCGTGAAGATCGCGGCTGGGGGATGCAAAACCACATCTCGAAGCCTGATGAGGTACCGGGCATGGATGCACTGACTAAACGCGTGGCGGAGCTTGAACAAAAGCTGGCAGCGGCACAACCCACTGCTGATAAGAACACGCTGGAGCGCTAATCATGGATCTGTTGATTGTTCTGACCTATGTGGCATTTGCCTGGGCCATCTTTAAAATATTCCGTATTCCCGTTAACCAGTGGACGCTCGCCACCGCGACATTAGGCGGGATATTTATTGTCGCCGGACTTATCCTGCTAATGAACTATAACCACCCGTATACCTTTACGGCTCAAAAGGCGGTTATTTCTATTCCGATTACGCCGCAGGTTACCGGGGTGGTCAGTGAAGTGACTGATAAAAATAATCAGCTCATTAAAAAGGGTGAAGTGTTATTTAAACTTGATCCAGGCCGCTACCAGGCGCGTGTAGACAGACTCCAGGCTGACCTGGTGACTGCGACGCACAATATCGACAACCTTAAGGCACAACTGTCGGAAGCGGTAGCCAACACCACGCGGGTGTCTGCGGAACGCGATCGTCTGTATAAAGATTATCAGCGCTACCTGAAAGGCAGTCAGGCAAAGGTTAACCCGTTCTCTGAAAGCGATATCGACAATGCGCGCCAGAACTATCTGGCACAAGACGCGTTGGTTAAAGGCTCTGTCGCCGAACAGACGCAAATTCAGACTCAGTTAGACAGCATGGTTAACGGTGAGCAATCTCAGGTTGCCTCTCTGCGCGCCCAGCTTGCCGAAGCCAAATACAACCTGGAACAGACCGTAGTGCGTGCGCCAAGCAATGGCTATATCACCCAGGTACTGATTCGTCCGGGGACGTATGCCGCCGCGCTGCCTCTGCGCCCGGTGATGGTCTTTATCCCGGAACAAAAACGCCAGATTGTGGCGCAGTTCCGTCAGAACTCGCTGCTGCGTCTGAAACCGGGCGATGAAGCTGAAGTGGTGTTCAACGCGCTGCCGGGTCAGGTCTTCTCCGGTAAGCTCACCAGCATTCTGCCGGTGGTGCCGGGTGGATCATATCAGGCTCAGGGTGCGCTGCAGTCTCTGACGGTGGTTCCGGGTACGGATGGCGTGCTGGGTACTATCGAGCTTGACCCGAATGCCGATGTCGATGCACTGCCAGACGGTATTTATGCTCAGGTGGCGGTTTATTCGGACCATTTCGCCCATGTTTCGGTGATGCGTAAGGTACTGCTGCGTATGACCAGCTGGATGCACTACCTCTACCTCGATCACTAATCCTTTCAGGGCAGGAATGCGACATGCAGACCTGCCCTTTTTTCGTCGCTTGATCCATACTGATTTTTTTCCGGCATCAAGGATCAGGCAATGAAACTCATCGGTAGCTACACCAGTCCCTTCGTGCGAAAAATCTCTATTCTCCTGCTGGAGAAAGGGATTGAATTTGAATTCGTCAATGAACAGCCTTACAACGCCGAAAACGGCGTCGCGCAGTACAACCCGCTAGGTAAAGTCCCGGCACTGGTGACGAACGAGGGTGAATACTGGTTTGATTCCCCGATTATTGCGGAGTACATCGAGCTGCTGGGCGTAGCCCCGGCAATGCTACCGGCTGACCCAAAAGCCGCGCTGGCTGTGAAGCAAATTGAAGCCCTGGCCGATGGCATTATGGATGCGGCGTTAACTTCCGTACGCGAGCAGGCAAGACCCGCCGCCCAACAGTCGGAAACAGAACTGCTACGCCAGCGTGAAAAAATCAGCCGCAGCCTGGATATGTGTGAGCAGCTCATCCAGGAGGGAAAAATCCAGCCTGACAGAGTGGATCTGGCGACAATAGCGATCGCCTGCGCCATCGGTTATCTCAACTTCCGTCATGTTTCCCCTGGCTGGTGTGTCGATCGCCCGTTGCTGGTAAAACTTGCCGAAACGCTGTTTAGCCGTGAGAGTTTTGCCCGCACCGAACCGCCAAAGGCTTGATACGGGTTATAACACTTCGCTGCCGGAGGCGGTACAATCCCTCCACATGTTAACTCCCTCTCCCGTCGGGAGGGGGGATGATATTTACTCGCCAGGCGCTTTCATGACTACTCATCATTCGCTGTACAGCCAAATTCCCGCTACCGACCGTCTTCTTCGCGAGCCTCGCATTCATGCTGCTGTTGAGCGTTTCGGCCATACCGCGACGGTTGAGATGTTACGGTTGCTTCAGGATGAAGCCCGACACCACATTCAGGCAGAAAACACTCTGCCCGACTGGTGCACGGCGTGGGAGCAGGAAGTTGAAAAGCGGCTGGATGAGAAAACGCAAAGTGCACTTCGTCCGGTGATTAACCTGACGGGTACGGTACTGCACACCAACCTGGGGCGCGCGCAGCAGGCGGAAGAGGCGGTTGCTGCGGTCGCGCAGGCCATGCGAATGCCTGTGACGCTGGAGTACGATCTGGACGGTGCAGGGCGCGGACATCGTGACCAGGCACTGGCGGACCTTCTCTGCCAGCTGACCGGCGCGGAAGATGCCTGCGTTGTGAATAACAACGCCGCCGCGGTGCTGCTGATGCTGGCGGCCACCGCTAGCGGCAGAGAGGTGGTGGTTTCCCGCGGTGAGCTGGTTGAGATTGGCGGCGCGTTTCGCATTCCGGACGTGATGCGTCAGGCGGGCTGTTCGCTGCATGAAGTGGGCACCACTAACCGCACTCATGCGAAAGATTATCGCGCGGCGGTGAATGAAAATACCGCCCTGCTGATGAAGGTTCATACCAGCAATTACCATATTGAAGGTTTCACCAAAACCGTTGAAGAAGCTGAGCTGGCAGCGATTGGACGCGAGCTGAATATACCGGTGATTGCCGATCTCGGTAGTGGTTCCCTGGTCGATCTCAGCCAGTACGGTTTGCCAAAAGAGCCGATGCCACAAGAGATGATTGCGGCGGGTGTTAGCCTGGTGAGCTTTTCCGGCGACAAACTGCTGGGGGGGCCTCAGGCGGGGATAATAGTGGGTAAGCGTGAGCTGATTGCGCAGTTGCAGCAGCATCCGCTCAAGCGAGCCCTGCGCGCGGATAAAATGACGCTCGCGGCACTGGAAGCGACATTGCGGCTCTATCTGCATCCGGAGAAACTGGCTGACCGCCTGCCCACGCTGCGTTTGCTAACCCGGGATGCCGCTTCAATTCGTGCACAGGGTGAATTGCTGCTACCCCGAGTTGCCCCTCATTACCCTGATTTTGACGTTCGCATTGAACCCTGCCAGTCGCAGATTGGCAGCGGTTCACTGCCAGTGGACAGACTGCCGAGTGAAGCGCTCACGTTCACCCCGCGTGACGGGCGCGGTAGCCACCTTGAAACCCTGTCGTCGCGCTGGCGCGCGTTGCCGACGCCGGTTATCGGGCGGATTTACGACGGCAGAATGTGGCTGGATCTACGCTGCCTTGAAGATGAAGAGCGATTTCTGGAGATGTTGTTGAAATGATTATTGCCACCGCCGGTCACGTCGACCACGGAAAAACCACGTTATTGCAGGCGATTACGGGCGTAAATGCCGATCGTCTTCCGGAAGAGAAAAAGCGCGGCATGACCATCGATCTGGGCTATGCCTACTGGCCGCAGCCTGATGGTCGCGTGTTGGGCTTTATTGATGTTCCGGGGCATGAAAAGTTTCTGTCCAATATGCTGGCGGGCGTGGGGGGGATCGATCATGCCCTGCTGGTGGTGGCCTGCGATGATGGCGTGATGGCGCAAACGCGCGAGCATCTGGCGATCCTGCAACTGACGGGCAACCCGCAGCTAACCGTTGCGCTGACCAAAGCCGATCGCGTGGATGAGGCGCGCATCAGTGAGGTGCGTGAAACGGTACAGGCGACCCTACGGGAATATGGTTTTGCGGATGCGCCGCTTTTTGTCACCGTAGCGACTGAAGGTCGTGGTATCGACGATCTTCGCCGCCATTTGCAGCAATTGTCGTCGCGCGACCACGCCAGCCATCATCGTTTCCGTCTGGCGATTGACCGGGCGTTTACCGTTAAAGGTGCGGGTCTGGTCGTCACGGGTACGGCGCTAAGCGGCGAAGTGAGAGTGGGTGACAGTTTATGGCTGACGGGCGTTAACAAACCGATGCGTGTGCGCGGTTTACATGCGCAAAACCAGCCCGTAGAGCATGCTCATGCCGGGCAGCGAATCGCACTCAATATTGCCGGTGATGCGGAAAAAGACCAGCTTAACCGTGGTGACAGGCTGTTGGCTGATACCCCTCCAGAACCGTCTGAGCGCGTGATCGTCTCCCTGCAGACAAACGTGCCCCTGACCCAATGGCAACCGCTGCATATTCATCACGCGGCCAGCCATATTACCGGACGCATCTCGCTGCTGGAAAACGACCTTGCCGAGCTGGTTTTTGATTCACCACTCTGGCTTGCAGATAATGACCGTCTTGTTCTGCGCGATATTTCAGCGCGGGAAACGCTGGCCGGGGCGCGAGTGGTGACACTTCACTCACCGCGACGTGGCAAGCGTAAACCTGAGTATCTGCAATGGCTGTCTGCTCTGGCGCAGGCGACGGATGATAAAACAGCGCTGCTGGTTCATCTCGAGCGCGGTGCGGTGAATCTTGCTGACTTTGCATGGGCTCGCCAGTTGAGTGAGGAAGGTTTACGTCAGCTGACCCAGGAGCCGGGCTTTATTCAGGCTGGCAACAGCCTGCTGAATGCCCCGGTGGCGGCGCACTGGCAGCGTAAAATATTGAACACGCTTGCGACTTACCATGAACAGCATCAGGATGAACCGGGCCCCGGCCGCGAGCGTCTGCGCCGCATGGCGCTGCCGATGGAAGACGATGCTCTGGTGCTGCTGTTGATTGAAAATATGCGCGAAACGGGGGCGATTAAAAGTCACCACGGTTGGCTGCATCTGCCGGATCACAAAGCCGGGTTTACCGCTGAGCAAGAGGCAGTATGGCAAAAAGTGGCATCACTGTTTGGCGATGAGCCATGGTGGGTTCGCGATCTGGCCCGCCAAACGAATACTGACGAGCAAGTGATGCGCCAGGTATTGCGCCATGCGGCGCAGCAGGGGCTTATCGTCGCGATCGTGAAAGATCGTTATTACCGTAACGATCGCATTGTTGCGTTTGCCAACCTGATCCGTGAGCTGGATCAGGAACGAGGCTCTACCTGTGCAGCCGATTTCCGCGACCGTTTGAATGTTGGCCGCAAGCTGGCGATCCAGATCCTGGAATATTTCAACCGTATCGGGTTTACCCGCCGTCGCGGAAATGATCATTTATTACGCGATTCACTATTATTTCCGCAAACATAAAACAGGAATTAATACAAAAATAGAATAGATAGAAAGAGATTTAAATATTAATTCACACCTTCGCAGGGTTAAATTTATTCAACCTGCGAAGGTCTTCGCAAAATCATATTTTTGATCATGTTTTTTGCGTAATTTTTACCTTATGCTGCAGACAATTTTTATCTTTTTGAGGAAATATCATGGCTGCATCTGTATTTTATATTCCTTCCGTGAATATTATTGGTTCTGATTCATTAAACACCGCAATGGATACCATGCGCGACTACGGCTGGCGCCGCGCGCTGATTGTCACCGATACCATGCTGAGCAAGCTGGGTATGGTCGCCAGTATTCAACATGCTCTGAAAGAACGTGATATTTCCAGCGTTGTGTATGACGGCACGCACCCTAATCCGACGACAGCAAATGTGGCGGCAGGTCTGGAAATATTAAAAGCAAATCAGTGTGACTGTATTATTTCACTGGGTGGTGGTTCACCTCACGATTGTGCAAAAGGTATTGCGCTGGTGGCAGTGAACGGCGGTGATATTCGTGATTATGAAGGTGTCGATCGCTCTGCAAAACCACAATTGCCGATGATTGCTATTAATACTACCGCGGGTACGGCTTCGGAAATGACGCGTTTCTGTATTATTACTGATGAGACGCGTCATATTAAAATGGCGATAGTGGATAAGCACGTTACGCCAGTACTGTCCGTTAACGATTCCTCGCTCATGTCAGGAATGCCACCCTCACTGACAGCGGCAACCGGTATGGATGCCCTGACGCATGCGATTGAAGCGTATGTGTCTGTGGCGGCCACACCTATTACCGATGCCTGCGCGCTGAAAGCGGTGACGATGATTAGTGAAAACCTGGTACATGCCGTTGAAGATGGCAGTAACGCTCAGGCGCGTGAAGCGATGGCCTATGCACAATTCCTCGCTGGAATGGCGTTTAACAATGCTTCACTAGGCTATGTACACGCGATGGCGCATCAGTTGGGTGGCTTCTACGATCTGCCGCATGGCGTCTGTAATGCTGTACTGCTTCCACACGTTCAGGTGTTTAACAGCAAGGCTGCGGCGGGGCGTCTGCGCGACTGTGCAAAAGCCATGGGCGTGAATGTGAGTGAGATGACCGACATGCAGGGAGCCCAGGCCTGCATCGTTGAGATCCGTGCGCTGGCCCGCAAGGTCAATATCCCGGCGGGCCTTCGCGAACTGAACGTCAAAGAGGAAGATATTCCGGTCCTGGCAACCAATGCGCTGAAGGATGCCTGTGGGTTCACCAACCCGGTTCAGGCGACCTATGAAGAGATAATGGAAATTTACCGCGCCGCGATGTGACCCTTGTCGTAAACCCGTCACCGGCTGGCGAGAAAATCGTCAGTCGGGACTACCCTTGTTGTACACCAACAGCAAGGAGACGGTCATGACAAACAATCCTCCCTCATCGCGTATCCAGCCTGGCGAGTATGGTTTTCCCCTCAAGCTGAAACCCCGTTATGACAACTTTATTGGCGGTGCCTGGGTGGCTCCCGTCGACGGCGAATACTATTCCAACCTGACCCCCGTCACCGGTCAGCCGCTTTGTGAGATAGCCAGCTCCGGCAAGCGTGATATCGATCTGGCGCTGGATGCGGCGCATAAAGCGAAAGATAAATGGGGCCATACTTCCGTCCAGGACCGTGCGGCCATATTGTTCAAGATTGCCGACCGGATGGAGCAAAATCTGGAGCTGCTGGCGACGGCGGAAACCTGGGATAACGGCAAGCCTATCCGGGAAACAATGGCGGCAGATGTGCCGCTGGCCATTGACCACTTCCGCTATTTTGCTTCCTGTATTCGTGCTCAGGAAGGCGGAATCAGTGAGGTCGACAGCGATACCGTGGCGTATCACTTCCACGAACCTTTGGGCGTGGTGGGGCAAATCATTCCGTGGAACTTCCCGCTGCTGATGGCGAGCTGGAAAATGGCACCTGCGCTGGCAGCAGGGAACTGTATTGTCCTCAAACCGGCGCGCCTGACCCCGCTGTCGGTCCTGTTGTTGATGGAAGTGATTGGCGATCTGCTGCCACCGGGGGTGGTCAACGTGGTGAACGGTGCCGGAGGTGAAATTGGTGAATATCTGGCGACCTCAAAACGTATCGCCAAGGTGGCATTTACCGGGTCGACGGAAGTGGGTCAGCAGATCATGCAGTACGCGACGCAGAACATCATTCCGGTAACGCTGGAACTGGGCGGTAAGTCTCCGAATATTTTCTTTGCCGATGTGATGGATGAAGAAGATGCCTTCTTCGATAAAGCCCTGGAAGGGTTTGCTCTGTTTGCCTTCAATCAGGGGGAAGTGTGCACTTGCCCGAGCCGGGCGCTGGTTCAGGAGTCAATTTACGAGCGCTTTATGGAGCGCGCGATCCGTCGTGTGGAGTCTATCCGCAGCGGTAACCCGCTTGATAGTGTCACCCAGATGGGGGCGCAGGTTTCTCATGGACAACTGGAAACGATCCTCAACTATATTGATATCGGCAAGAAAGAAGGGGCAGATATCCTGACCGGTGGCCGCCGTAAAGTGCTCGGTGGGGATCTGCAGGAAGGGTATTATCTTGAGCCGACGATCCTGTTCGGTAAGAACAATATGCGAGTCTTCCAGGAGGAAATTTTCGGACCGGTGCTGGCAGTGACGACCTTCAAAACGATGGAGGAGGCACTGGAAATTGCGAATGACACACCGTATGGCCTGGGGGCGGGTGTCTGGAGCCGCAACGGTAATCTGGCTTATAAAATGGGAAGAGGCATTCAGGCCGGGCGCGTATGGACTAACTGTTACCATGCCTATCCGGCGCATGCGGCATTTGGTGGTTATAAGCAATCGGGCATCGGGCGTGAAACGCACAAGATGATGCTGGAGCATTACCAGCAGACAAAATGTCTACTGGTCAGTTATTCCGATAAACCTCTGGGACTGTTCTAATCACTCCGTTCAGGCCGTCCATTGACGGCCTGAGCAATTTGCTGGCGCAGGCAGTTTAGTACGCCATCCAGGACGTATTGCACACGCCAGGGTTGATATTCGCGCTTGCGGAATATGGTCGTCAGGTCGAGCCACCACTCCTCCTGATGCGGGAAGCAAGGGACCAACATTCCCTGCGTTAATTCTTTTTTCAGGCTCTCTTTGGGAGCAAAAACAATTCCAAGGTTATTTCTCGCCAGTTCCAGAGCCGTCTGGGTATTGTCGCAAATATAGTTCCCGGTCACTCTATAATCATGGATCTCATCGCTGCCATGCACGCGGAAACGCCAGATGTTTGCATCATCAACCAGCATGGAGTCTATAAGAATACAGGAGTGGTTAATTAAATCTTCAGGTCCCGTTAAGGGGTGTTTATTTAAATACTCTTTGGTTGCAAATGCTGTGACCGAATATTTTGTTAAAACACTCGCAACCAGACTTTCGTCTTTCGGTTGCGCATAGGTGATTAAAATATCGCAGTCATCAGGAAAGGAAACACCTTCTGAATATTCATTCCGATCCAGGTTGTACGTTTTCAGGGAGATGCGGATATCACCGATATCCTCTATCTTGTGGATCACGTGTCGCGCGAGGTAGGTCACAATGCCCGTAGGGGCATAGATTGTCACTTTTCCACGTTTTTCGTGCTTATAATCAGCAATGAAATTAACAAGTTGGCTGTTTTTGTCCAGCGAGGCGTTAATGTAAGGGAGTAATGCTTCACCGAACTGGGTCAGGGCCAGCTGGCGCGTGGTGCGCTCAAAAACCTTAAGTCCAACCCGTGTTTCAAAATCAGACAGATATTTACTGACGTTGGCCTGCGCCATGCCCAGCAGGGCGGCGGCATCGCCAATACTGTGGGTTGCTGCGATGACGGATATAATTTTTAATTCGCGTGGCTTTAGTTGTAATTTACTCATCATGCACACCAATCTATATGATTTTATATATAATATTATATAAAGCGCAGCGTTGCATTGACAAATTTGTAACCATTATTATTCGCCTCGCTTGTTTGGCGTTTAAATGGATTACATGTAATGACTATTAAATACAATTTACTCATCGCTGCCACGTTATTTGCAACATCATCTGCAATGGCCGGTGACTTTTCACTTGGAGCGGGGGCTGTATTTAATGAGTCTCCTTACAAAGGATATAATGAAAATACAACGGCAGTACCTTTAATTAGCTACGAAGGCGATCGTTTCTATGTGCGCCAGACCACAGGAGGGTGGATCCTGTGGAAAGATGCCAAAAATGAATTCAGCCTGACCGCATCCTGGATGCCGCTCCATTTTGATCCTGATGACAACGACGACCATCAGATGAAAAAGCTTGATGAGCGAAAAGCCTCTGCCTTCCTCGGTGGCGCATACTACCGCCATGAAAACTGGGGTTCGCTGAAAGTGGCGGTCTCTGGTGATGCCACGGATGAAAGCGGCGGCGTGATCGGTGAAGTATCCTACTTCCATCCAATCCGTATGGAACGCCTGACTCTGACGCCATCTGTCGGTATTTTCTATAGCGATGAGAGCTATAACGACTACTACTACGGTGTATCCGGCAGTGAGTCTCGTCGCTCAGGCCTGGACGAATACACCGCAGGTGACAGCTGGACGCCATACGTTGGTCTGGCGGCTAAATATCAGTTAACCCAGAAACTGTTCCTTAACGCCAGCGCGGTTTATACCGTGTTACCTGATGACGTGAAGAACAGCCCGATGATCGACCGTGACGACAGCTTCGCGCTGATGACCGGCCTGACCTGGCGTTTCTGATGCGGTAAAGCCGGGTGGCGGCTTCGCCTTACCCGGCTTACGATAGCCCCTGCATTTTTATCTGCACTCGACTGTAATCCCCTTTTCTTTTCACGATACTTCTTCCCGTTCCGACAAAAGCGGCTGCACTGGTGTTTCTCAATACGCTAATGTGATTCGACCCGGTAGTGATGGTGTGTGTCATGTGTATAATCATGGAAGGATTGGGATGTGAAAAGTGCGGATGTGATTACTGTTCTGATCGGTCATGGCTGGAAATGTGTCAGAACGAAAGGAAGCCATCATCAGTTTCGCCATCCCGAACAGAAAGGGCTTGTTACTGTCCCACATCCTAAGAAGGATATTAAACCGGGCACTCTCGCGCAGATCTGGCGGCAGGCGGGGATTAAACACTGATATCAGGAGTAGTTATGTTTTATCCGGCTTACATTCATTCTGACTCAGACGGAAGTGCCAGCGGTTTTTTCCCTGACGTTCCAGGTTGTTTTTTTGCAGGTGTTTCCCTGGATGAGGCTTTTCAGGATGCTCGTGATGCTCTCACAGCACACTTCGAAGCGCTGTTTGAAGTGGAGGAAACATTGCCTCTTCCGGGTAATGTTGAAACACATCTGGAAAGTCGTCCTGATGACTTCATTGGTGGGCAATGGCTGCTGGTGGACATTGATATGAAACAGTTTGATGGCAGGGCAGAGCGTATCAACATCACCATGCCCCGTCGTTTACTGGTAAAGATTGATTCCTTTGTCAGTGAGCATCCTCAGTTTAGCAACCGAAGCGCATTTCTGGCTGAGGCAGCACGTCGCGTGCTGCCCCGGTAAAAATTAATTATACAGAGCTGCTGTTGCTTTCAGGATATCTGCAAAGGAATAGATATCATCGACTGTCGTTATTGGGTGACGCGTTTCGTTTTTTTCTATGTCGAAAAGTCCGATGTATTTTTGCGTGCGATTAAAATGCAATCGGCAAAGGGGTTTGCGGTTGTTATCATCCACAAGGATACCAAAGTAGCTTTTGGTATCTCTGTGAGTGATACGAGGTGCCTCCAGTACCGCTCTGGTGATTGCTTTAACAATATGATATCCCTCGAGCTCCTCTAGCGTTGTTACCACATCGCTTTCGTCTTTATGTTCGTCTTCCTCAATATGCGATGACTCATTTGGAGTTTCGATGATCGCTGGGGTTATGCCTGTAATGGCTGACTTGAGGCGCTCATTTACCTGATCATTTATGTACTGGCTTGCAGCTTTTTTAGTCAAATTTAAAAAAGACTCTCTGACTTTTTGGGTGAGAATCCCATCATAAACTCGGGATGCAAAAAATTTCACAAAGTCATCTTCAGGGTTATTTAACTGAGAATGCAGGATTTTTTTGATTTGGCTGACATATTTTAATTCACCAGCAGCATTGATAATTGATTCCAAATCAAACGAAGATTTAGTTAATTTTTTTAACTCAGGTATTATATTTTCGTCAATATCAAGAAGATCTACCTCCAAAAAAGGTTTTTCATCCATTTTATTAGGAGCATCCAGATCGGTAAAGAATTTATAATTTTGTCCATTGGTGAGGATTGAGATTCTGGCATTTGTTACATGAAAATACCTGAATAACTGCGAGGCATGATTTATATTCAATGGTTCGCCAATTTTTTTACATTCAATAAGTATCTGTACATCATTGTTTTTCATTATAGCATAATCGATTTTCTCACCTTTTTTTGTACCGATGTCACAGACAAACTCAGGTGTCACCTCTGAAGGATCAAAAACATCATAGCCCAGAACGTTATGAATGAACGGCATTACAAATGCAGTTTTTGTTGCTTCTTCAGTATTAATTACATCAAGTTGTTGTTTTATTTTATTTGATAAGGCATTTAACCTTTCAGTGAATTCCATGGGATATCCTTATTTTGAGCTGTGTGTCTTTATGGAATAACACTAAAATGCATGTCAGACAATGGTATGTCTGAGTTGAACGGCTGCAAAAAAACAATACCGAGGGTTAGATCACATTGTCTTTCAATCTATGATAATCAGTGAGCTCGGCATCACCGAGCTCGATAAAAATATTATATATTAATAAAGGTGATATTATTCTTGTTTATGCTTCATCCACCCAAATCCGCATTTCTCCTTCTCCCCGGTTAGCCCAGCTAAACCAGGGAATAAAGGTCAGCGTCTGGGGCTGACGTTGTACCGGCGAGCGGTCATACTGCCACAGCGCATCCTTGTCCTTCACGTGACAGCCAATCCCCTCAGCCTGTATCAGCATCTTGTGCGCGAAAATCCCTTTCCCTTCAAAGACCCGGAACTCGCTGTCTTGCGGCAAGGAAAGGTTATGCAGATTGGCACCGTTATCCGCTTCTTCAAGGCAGTAAACCAGCGGTCCGCGCTGTAGCGCGACTTTCCCTGCCTGCTGGCGTACCTGCGGGTTTCCATACACCCGGCAAACGGGCATCGGTAGCGTCAGCGTGACGACATCTCCTTCTTGCCAGTTTTGGGTCAGGTAGAGATATCCCCGTGAAATTTCACCCGTAGTGTCTTCACCGTTCAACGATACGCCAGGCGCCGCGCACCAGTCCGGCAGCCGCAGGGCTAGCGTATGCGTGACGGGAACAGGTGAGGTAATTTCGATTTTCACCTGTTCATGCCATGGGTAGTTACCGCTAATCCGCAGCGCCAGTGTTTCATCGCCAACAGGAATGACGACATCGTTGCCGACGTAGAGATTAATAAAAAGCGCATCCTGGCGAACGGTATAAATGTAATGCCCCAGCGACGTCAGCACGCGGGCGATATTCGGCGGGCAACAGGCGCAGCCAAACCAGCGCTGGCGGACGGGTTTCACGTGATCGTAGATATGGTTGAACGTCAGGGTTTTCGGATGTACTTCCAGCGGGTTTACATAGAAGAAGTGCTTACCGTCCAGCGCCATGCCGCCGAGTACCGTGTTATATAGCGCGCGCTCCATCACGTCGGCGTAGTGACCGTCGGCCTCCATTTCCAGCATCCGGCGGGCAAACATCATCAGACCGATGGAGGCGCAGCTTTCGGCATATACCGTATCGTTGGGCAGATCGTAATCGCTGCTAAAGGCTTCCCCGCTGCTTTGCGACCCAATCCCGCCGGTAATGTACAGCTGGCGCTGGGCCATGTTGTTCCACAGCCGCAGGCAGTCCTGGCGTTTTCCTTCGTCATGACTCAGGCGCGCCAGATGCGCCATGCCCGCCATCAGGTAGACAAAACGCACCGCGTGGCCGATGGCCGTTTGTTGTTCAGCAAGTGGCTGATGCGCCTGGCTGTAGGCTTTGTCCTTGACCATCCAGGCGGGCCCGTAGGTGTTCCAGTATGATGTTCTGCCGCGCTTCTCGTATTCGATATCATAGAAGTGAGGCTGTACACCGCGTTGTTCGATGAAATATTTCACCAGTGCCAGGTAGCGTGGCTTCTGCGTGATGTCGTACAACCGCATCAGCGCCAGCTCTATTTCCGGGTGACCCGGATAACCGTGTAGCTGGTTCTCGCCGGGGCCAAACACGCTGTCGATGTGATCGGCCAGTTTGCACACCACCTCCAGCAGACGGCGTTTTCCGGTTCCCTGAAAATATGCCACGCCAGCCTCAATCATGTGTCCGGCACAATACAGCTCGTGGCATTCAGCCAGATTCGTCCAGCGCGCTTCAGGGGCTTTCACCGTGAAATAGGTGTTGAGATAACCGTCTTCGCATTGTGCCGCCGCAACCAGCTCAATTACCTCATCAGCAGTTTTTTCCAGGTCTGAGTCAGGCTTCTGACACAGGGACCACGCTACGGCTTCCAGCCATTTTGCTACGTCACTGTCCTGAAACACCATGCCGTAGAATTCGCCTTTCTCCAGACCCGCCGCAATACGGAAGTTGGTGATGGCGTGGCTGGGTTCGGCTTCCGTCACGCGATCGTTCAGCGCATCCCACTGGTAGGGGATCACCACATCGCGTACCAGCCGTTGATATTGCCCGAGAAACGGGTCGTTAATTTTCAGTTTATGCAGGTCGGCTTCCATTATGGACATCTTGTTCTCCTCAGGACTGTACGTGACGCTGGCGCAGGTCGGTGGCAATGCGCGACATCATTGGATTGTTGAGTCTGCACCAGCGAATTGAGACAGCCAGCAGCAGGTGGAAAAGAGCAGGGAGTAATGTCTCCATGGCGGTGATACCTTGCAGAGATGCCGGCGTCTGGTTACCGGCACCAGGTTGATAGGCTACGGCGATAAACACCAGGCTGATGATCCCGGCGCTGGAAGCCCATGCGAGCTTGATGAAAAACAGGTTAAAGGCGAAGTTCATGCCCGACGAGCGCACGCCGTTTTTCCATTCGCCGTAGTCGTCGGCGAAGGCCATCAACGAGAAGTGCAGCGGCAGCGTAAAACCCAGGATGACGCCGTTGCTCAGGATCACAATCAGCCAGAGCGTCTGGTAATTTGGTCCGCCTGGCAGGAACCACATTCCCGCCGCGAGCACGGCCAGCACCAGGTTGGTGTAATAGTAAAGTTTGACCGTATCAAAACGGCGGGACAGCGGGTTAACGATCACCGCCCCAAGAATGGCCGCAAAGGTCACCATGGTAAAAAACAGCGAGGTGTAGGCGGTGCTGCCCTGAAGCACGTAGGTGATGAAGTACATATACCCGCCACCTCGAATGTTGAAGACGTTGATCAGCAGGAACGACATCACCAGCATCAGCAGCAGCTGATCGTTTTTACGCAAACCGGCCAGATGCTCACGCAGTGTAAACTTGCCCATTAGCGCCAGCGGGACGCGCTCGCGTACCCAGAAGAAGCAGCACAGGAACATCATCACGGCGACACCGCACAGCACGCCCACGCCAAGCTGATAACCCTTCGCGGCATTACCCTGGCCTAATACGGATACCAGCCACGGCAGACCAACAGACACTAAAAATCCGGCAACGCCGCACAGCACAAAACGCCATGACTGGCAGGAGATCACCTCGTTGTGTCGGGTTGTCATGGTGTTGATCAGCGCGCAGTAGGGCACGTTGATGGCGGTATAGCCTACGGATAACAGTAAATAGGTACCGAACGCCCAGGTAATTTTTACTCCCATGCTGGCTTCCGGGACGGTGAAGGTCAGTACGCCGATGATCCCAATCGGGAACGCGACCCACAGCTGCCAGGGGCGGAAACGTCCCCACCGGCTTTGCGTGCGGTCAGCAATCACGCCCATTACCGGGTCGGAGATGGCATCAAACACGCGTAATGCAATAAACAGCGTGCCGACAAGGGCGGGCGTCAGACCAAAGATATCGGTATAGAAAAAGGTGAGAAAGTTCATGATAAGACAGGTAATGACCGTGCCGCCCGCGTCACCCAGGCCATAGCCTATTTTTTCGCGAACTGACAGGCGGTCATCTATTGCCGGTTGTGCAACGTCAGATTCTGTAATCGGTGTGGAAGTCATGAGGTAACTCCTCGGTAATCGATTTTTATCGTATTTATGCAAGGTACCCCATTTATTCTGCACCGAACGACAGGGCCAACAAGGGAAGGGAAAAGTATAAAAAGATGACAATTCCGACCTGATGCTAAAAATGTGAGTTGGATCGGGAAGGGACATTAATATTTATTAATAATCAATGAATAAACTTAATTTCCATGACGATAAAAGCGGGATAGTGAATACCGATGCTTGAATTATCCATAGCGCTTCCGATTAAGGTACAAAATGGCGGGTTATTTATTTCCCGAGGTGTGGGTCGTCATCCGGCGCGAAAGCTGGCGTCGTGGGAAATAATTTTTGTCGAAAAAGGGACGTTAACGATCCTGGAGGAAAACACCCTTTTTGAGGTGAAGGCTGGAGAGAGTTTATTGCTTTGGCCGGATCGGCGGCACGTTGGTGTGGAGGATTTCCCGGCAGATCTCAAATTCTACTGGCTGCACTTCGAAGTGGAAAACACAGGGCATGGCTCCCCCTCTCTGGCAATAGAACAGCATTGCAGCGTCAGGGATGCGCAATATGTCATTTCTCTGTTCCGTCAGTTTCTGAGTGAGCAGGAAAAATTACAGCGTAGTATGGCGCTGGAGCT
Organism: Enterobacter sp. CPE_E890; assembly: GCF_046521475.1. Classification (NCBI taxonomy): domain Bacteria; kingdom Pseudomonadati; phylum Pseudomonadota; class Gammaproteobacteria; order Enterobacterales; family Enterobacteriaceae; genus Enterobacter; species Enterobacter sp. CPE_E890. Next base: position 198,267 of record NZ_JBKFZW010000001.1, read on the forward strand.
CCTTTTACTCCTGATTTTGCAGCAAGTTTCGCTCTCTTCGGGGTATGAGGACAAAATGGATGAGGCTGGAGCCGCAATGGCGTGGAAGGCGAAACAGCTTATTCGCACACAATTTCATTTACCCCTCTCTACTTCGAAGCTCGCCAGAGAGTTGCACTGTAATGCCGATTATCTGGGGCGCGTGTTTCGTCGCACTTTTCATTTAACCCTGACGGAGGCGATACATCGCCAGCGCGTCAGGGCGGCGGAAAAGCTGTTGCTGGATGGCTCTGCATCGCTCACCGAAGTGGCAACCCGCTGCGGGTTTAATGACGTGGGCTATTTCCGGCAGATATTTACCAAACACACGGGCTTAACACCCGCCGTCTGGAAACGGCGGTACTGTAAGGAGCACATCAATTCCGGGTGATTACTGCCCGTAATAGGCATTCGCCCCGTGCTTGCGCAGATAGTGCTTATCCAGTAACTCCTGTTGCATCACCGGTAGCTGCGGTGCCAGCTGACGTGAAAACAGGCCCATACAGGCGCACTCTTCCAGCACCACCGCGTTGTGTACTGCATCGGCCGCATTTTTTCCCCAGGCGAACGGACCGTGAGAATGGACCAGCACTGCCGGAATTTGCATCGGGTTTAAGTCGCGCTCCTCGAAGGTTTTGATGATCACTTCCCCCGTCTGATATTCGTATTCCCCGGCTATTTCAGCCGTGGTCATCAGCCGTGTGCAGGGGATCGCGCCATAAAAGTAGTCGGCATGCGTGGTGCCCCATGCAGGTAAATCCAAACCCGCCTGCGACCAGATTGTGGCGTGGCGGGAATGCGTATGGACTATGCCGCCAATCTCAGGGTAACGGCGATACAATGCAAGATGCGTTGGCGTGTCGGAGGAGGGCTTTTTGCTGCCTTCGACTACCGCACCCGTGGCAAGATCAACCACCACCATGTCGTTTGCGGTCATCACGTCATACTCTACGCCGGAGGGTTTGATCACCATTAGCCCGCTTTCGCGATCGACCGCGCTGACGTTGCCCCAGGTAAATGTCACCAGCTGGTGGGCGGGAAGCGCCAGGTTTGCTGCCAGCACTTCAGCTTTGAGTTGTTCTAACATGTCATGCCTCCTTCCTGCATACGGGCTTCAATCCAGCGACGCGCCTGGATGATTTCCAGTACGGGCTCTTTTGCTTTTTCAGTCCACATTTCAATCAGAAACGCGCCGCGATAGTTCAGTTGGTTCAGCGTGTTAAACACGCCGACAAAATCAACACAGCCTTCGCCAAACGGCACATCGCGGAACTGTCCCGGGCTGTTTTCAGTGACGGGTTGGGTATCTTTCAGGTGGATTGCGGCAATACGGTCAATGCCCAACGTCAGCTCGGCGGTGACATCGTTGCCCCACGCGCTCAGGTTTCCGACATCCGGGTAAACGCTAAACCACGGTGAAGCGAGCATGTCGTCCCACTTTTTCCATTTGCTGATCGAGTTCATAAAGGCGGTATCCATGATCTCCACTGCCAGCATCACTTGTGCCGCAGCGGCTTGTTCCACCGCCCACGCCAGCCCTTCAGCGAAGCGTTGTTGAGTGCCTTCATCATGTTCTTCGTAATAGACGTCATAACCTGCAAGCTGAATGGTGCGGATACCTAAATCACGCGCCAGCCTGATGGCTTTGGTCATGATTTCGCGGGCGCGCTCGCGCACGGCTTCATCGCGGCTACCAAACGGGAAACGACGGTGGGCAGATAAGCACATGGATGGAATCGACACGCCGGTTTCCAGCATGGCTTCAACCAGCGATGCACGCTGCGTGGTGCTCCACTCAAGACGTGACAGACGTTCGTCAGTTTCATCAACCGACATTTCGACAAAATCAAACCCGCAGCTTTTCGCCAGCACCAGACGTTCCGGCCAGGTGAGATCTTTCGACAGCGCTTTTTCGTAAATACCTAACGGATGCTGACGCATGGTTACTCTCCCCAGATGTCGCGGATTTGTGAATGGAATGCCTGTGCCACCTGCGGTGGCTTTTCAGCACCAGCCAGCGCGCGGCCGGCAATAAAGGCTTTGACGTTTATCTGCTTAAACAGCGGCAGGTCGGCAGGAGTGATCCCGCCGGTAATCGAAAGCTGTAAACCGATGTCGGAGAGCGCTTTCATTTTCGCGAGATCCGCTTCGCCCCACTGCTGACCACTCGCCTGCGCGTCGCGCCCGCGGTGATAGATGGCCTGTTTCACCCCGATGTGGTGCCATGCGCGTGCATCTTCCAGCGTCCAGTTACCAAACAGCTCCATCTGGATTTCGCCGCCGCAGCGTTGAGCGACGTCATGGCCTTTTTTAACGGTCGCCAGCGGTGCCGCGCAGATGATGGTCATCCAGTTCGCGCCTGCACCGAACGCCTGTTCTGCCAGCGTTTCTCCAGCGTCGGCTACTTTCCAGTCCGCCACGATGATTTTGTCCGGGCACTGCTCGCGAAGGGCACGCACGGCCTGTAAACCCTCGGTCAGGCACAGAATGGTGCCCGCCTCGACGATATCAACGTGATCCGCAAGCAAAGCGACATCGCGCTGCGCGGCCTGAAGTGAGGTATGGTCGAGCGCCAGTTGAAGTAATGGACGGCTCATAGGTCGAACTCCTTAACACGGGCGTGATAGCCCTGTAGTGCGGTAATCAGTAACTGGTAGCGGTGATATTTGCGCTGGTAGGCAGCATGGGCACGCATGTCGGGTTCAATGACCCTGGTGTCGTGTCGCAGGGCACGCTGAGCGGCGTGGAAATCGGTATAGATGCCCGTACCGACAAGTGCTGCCAGCGCCGCACCGGAGCAACCGGTCTCTTCCACCTGCGGTAGTTCTATTGCCAGACCGCTGACATCTGCCAGCATTTGCATCCACACGTCTGAATGTGTGGGGCCACCCGTGACGCGCAGCGACGTCACGTGTGTAAAGCGTTCCAGCATGCGGTTCAGGTGGGTCATGTGGCTAAAGACCACGCCCTCGTAAACCGCCTGCAACAGATGGGCCCGGGAGTGGAGTGCCTGCATTCCGTAAAAGCCGCTGGTCATCTCCAGACCAGCGTTGCTGCCATAGAGGAACGGCAGGAAAAACACATCGCTTTCCGCCTTCGGTAAGCTGGCAACGGCATCGTTAATCTCACTGAACGAGACGTCACCCCATTGCGCTGTCAGCCACTCCAGGTTGCCGGATGAGGTCGGGCTGGCTTCGTGCACGATGTACTGCTGCGGGTGCACATAGCGGCCATATACATAGGGAAAGGGTTCGTTATCACGAATGCCGTTGGCGATCCCGCTGGTCACGGCCCAGGTTCCCATCACCGCGTTAAGCGTGTTGTCATCATGGAGTCCGGCGCAGATCGCGGTGGAAACCACATCAAACAGCCCGCCAACGACGGGAGTACCCGCCGCCAGACCGGTAAGCGAGGCTGCCTGAGCGGTGATTTCCCCGCAAATTTCTGCGGAGCCGACAATCGGCGGTAGTGCACCGTCAATTTCGCTGATATCAAGCCAACGTGTGAGCTGTGGATCGTACTGAGCAGTGCTCATGTTGTAGAGATTGGACTCCGAGATATTGCTCTCTTCGCAGCCTTTTTCCCCCGTCAGACACCAGCGCAGGTAGTCGTGCGCCATCATCACGCAACCAATCTGCTGATACCGCTGTGGTTCGTTCTCTTTGACCCAGCGCAGGAGCGAAGTCGGATGCCCGGTCCATAGCGTCTGGCGAGTATGCGGGTACAGTTTTTCGGGAATGCCGTCCTGCTGCCAGCGCTGCACAATCTCCAGTGCCCGACGGTCAGAAGAGAGCATGGCGTTTCCCAGCGGCTGATCCTGTTTATCAAGCAGAAACAGCCCTTTGCCCTGAGCCGAAATACCGACACCTTTGATCTGCTCGCCATCGACCCTGGCATTTTTGAGCAGTAGTGCGACGGTCGTGTGGCAGTGCTGCCAGAGCTGGTGCATATCCCGCTCAGCATAGCCAGGACGTGGGCTGAGAGTGGCAACCGAACGGCGCTCAATACAGACCTCTTTTCCCTGACGGGTGTATAAACCGGCTTTCAGATAAGTACCGCCACAATCGATACCCAGCCAGAAGGGCTCTTTTTCACTCATCTTTGATTCTCTTGTGTTGCTCCCTCTCCCGGTGGGAGAGATACCGTCTTGCCGGTTATCCGGCAAGCGGTATTTCAGCATTAAATTCATGCCCGGATTTCACCACACCATAAGCCAGTTGCAGTAATTTCCTCATTCCGGCACATACTCGTTCTTTTCCTGTCTTTCCCCGGGCTGCAAGCCTGTCCATCAGGTTTTTCACCACCTCATTGCATCTTCCTGCCACAATCGCTGGCATATACAGTGCGCTGCGTAGCTCTGCATGGCCCACTTTCGACAGCCTGCTTTTTCCTTTCCACATCCCTGACTCACAACGACGCGGATTCAGACCGGCGTATGCCACCAGAGCTTTGCTGTCGCTGAACCGTCGCAGGTTACCTGCGAACGCCAGCAGGCTCACACTCAGCATGTCTCCTATTCCGGGGATACTCTTCAGTAGCTCCCGGTCCCGCTTCAGATCCGGGTTGTCATCGATGTGCCGGTTGATTTTCTTGTGCGTTTCTTCAATCAGTTCCTCCAGCATCGCAACGTGTTCATTCAGGGAAGGAACAATGACTTCATCCGCTGCTTCAAGACGATTTATCTCCATCTGACGCATCTCTTCCAGGTTACGCAGGTGGCGCACCAGAGCTGTCAGTTGCCGTTCGCTCAGCGGAGCAGGATGCCAGGGGGCGGGCTGATGCAGGGCGCAGTAGCGTGCTATCAGCGCCGCGTCGCTTTTGTCCGTTTTATTGCGGGTCAGTTCAGTGCTTGCGAACGCATGGATACGTGCCGGGTTTTCAAGGCTGACGCAGCAGCCATTATCGGCCAGCAGGGTGGCCAGTTCAGTGCTGTAGCAACCTGTTGCTTCCATGCAGACGTGGCAGTCGCCAAAACGTGCCAGCCAGTTCAGGAATTCACGGCATCCGGCAGACGTATTAGAGAATTTTTTGGTTTTGTACTTCTGATTTGGCAGCAGGACAGCAACATCAAATTTGAGTTTGGCAATATCAACGCCGACAGGGACAAGATTCATCATGGCACTCCGTAACCTTATGAATAATATCGCCGGACCATCCTTATATGTGGGTGCTCAGGGCACAGGATACCGTTCGGTCTTGAGGCGACAGGGAAACGGGTTACCGGGGCATAATCTCTCCCGCGGGCTCAGGGGCGCCAGGGCCGGGTGATGCTCACCGGTAACCTCCCGATGATCAATCGGGGATCTTCTCCGCCGGAGCAGAGAAGATCAATACATAAGGGCTGGGGTGAGGACATCAGGCCGCACGTTTATGTGGATTCACCGTGGGATTCGGCTCAGAGCCGGCATCGCATTTCGCCGGTAACAGCAGGGCCAACAGCGATGCCAGCGCCAGAGAAACCGCCAGGCAGTAAACCCCTGCGTCTTTGCTGTACAGCGTGATAAGCACGCCAACCGCATAAGGGCCGCAGAAGCCACCGAGGTTACCCAGGGCGTTAATCACGCCGCGCGCACCGCCCGCCATTTCGGCGCTAAACAGACGCGCCGGAATAGTCCAGAACACACCCGCAGCGGATTGCAGGAAGAAGCCGCAGCCCACCAGCGCGGCATAGGCCAGCCAGGTGTTCTCTTTTAGCGCCACAGAAAGGAACATACAGAGCGCGAAACCAATCAAGGGCAGGGAGACAAACAACTTGCGCTTGCCGGTACGGTCAGAAAGAGACGAGAACAGGAACATGCCCGCAATCGCGCCGATGTAAGGCAGAATGGCGAGCATCCCTACCTGGCCGATACTGGTATGCGTCAGCTCTTTCAGGATGGTTGGCAGCCAGAGGGTGTAACCATAAATTCCGGTCTGGTAGAAGAAGTTCAGGGCGATCAGCTGCCACATGGTTTTGTCGGACAGCACTGCGCTGAGCGAGGCATTTTTCACCTCTTTACCGGCAATCGCCAGCTGTTCCGCCGCCAGCGTTTTCACCAGGTAGTTTTTTTCGGCTTCCGATATCCAGCGGGCTTCTTGTGGACGGTCATACACGGTGAATGCCCAGAGCACCAGCACCACAACGGACATCAGCCCTTCAATAATGAACAGCCAGCGCCAGTCGAGCGCGGTGATGATCCAACCCGACAACGGTGCTGTGATGATCCCGGCAATGGGCACGAACATAATCACAATCGCGTTGGCGCGACCGCGCTCGGCATCCGGGAACCAGTTACTGATCATGGTGAGCACAACGGGCAGCATCCCGCCCTCCGCCACGCCGAGTAAGAATCGCAGCACCAGAAGCTGATACTGATTCGTCACGAGACCCGTGAGTACCGAGATCACCGCCCAGGCGACCAGCGACCAGCCGATAAACTTCTTACCACTACCATGAACAGCAATTTTGCCACCGGGAACCTGCAGGAACAGATAGCCGATAAAGAAGATACCGCCCGCCAGGCCAGCCATTGTGGCGGATATACCTAATTCTTCATCCATACCACCTGGCATCGCAAATGCAATATTCACTCGGTCCATATAAGAAATAATGCAGGCGATAAGAATAGGGGGGATGATTCTTAGCCAGCGCTGGCGCGGAATATCCGCATGTAGAGCTTGAGAATTCGTGTTCATATTTAATGTCTCAGTAAATGTAACCGGAATAAGATTTTTATTTTTATTGTGTCGCTTTTTTCATGGCGCTAATGCCGTCGCGCAAAATGGCAATGCGATGGCTGACGTCAGCATTAGCATTTATTTCCAGCAATTTAATACCGGAGAATTTTAATGTTGCGGCGCTCGCCGCAGTAAAGAGTGTTTTTGCGTGTTCAGTGGTCAGTAAACTGTCGGCGCAGAATGAAGAAAATGGTGCATGGAGATCCTGCCAGTCACCGTATTCACCGGTTGCTGTTGTCCCGGAGAACATTAGCGCGCCGAGCTTTCCGGCGTTGAGTGCGGTCTGAACATGCTCAAGCGGAAGGGCGGTGTTACGACCTTCGATGGCCGAACGTGCCCAGTTGATGCAGACGCTGATATCCGTATCTTTCACCACTTCCAGTACCTGCTCCAGGGGTAAAAACCCCTTACGCGGAGCGAGTCCGGTCATAGCATCGCAGTGCTCAAGAACCAGATCGCATGACCAGTCCCAGTCTGCTATTTCACGAATGGAGCGAGAGAATGCCTCGGTGGCGTGTTCGACAGAGGCATTACCTGCCTGCGGTGCTGCCTGCATCTCCAGGGCGATCACTTTCCCGGGGTAACGGGCATTCACGGTGTCAATTTTCTGGTGCAGATGGCGATAGAATTCGACGCAGGCCTTACGCTGTTGCTCGTCGGCGGAGGCCAGACCGAACGCGCCGTTGGTGCCGCGGCGGCGCATGGTTTCCATTACTGCCGTCACGACGATTTGCCAGTCCCCTGGCGTATGACGGAACAGCCATTCATCACCAAACGGATGCAGGTTTTCCAGGCAAGGTTGTTCCAGCCCGCGGATGTTGGGCGTGTCGGAAAGTTCCCGCCAGAAGGTTTGTTCTTCTTGTTCCCCTTTCTGGTGAAACGAAGGTGCGCAGGGGTACGCACCAATAATAAAACCGGTGTTGGTCATTTCGCATTCCTGTATTTATCAGAAAATTAATTCAATTCACTGATTGCCACTTTCACCACAATTTTACGAATTGTGGATTCTTTGCTCTTAATACAGGCAGGACGATGAACATCCTGCGGGAAAAATATGGCATAACTGCCGGGTATCATTTCAATAAATGATTCATTTTCGCTGGCGTGATAAAAAATAATATCCCGCTGTTCCAGTAATGATTCGCTTATTTTGTTGGTGCCGGTATCTATAGCGATACCGATTTTCTCTTCACCCCAAGCCAGAAACTGGATATCCAGATAACGTCGGTGTACTTCCGGGCGGTTCTCATGCCACGCTTTGGTGGTGAGATCGAGCACCTGGGCGAAGATGTTGCGTCCCTCAATTTCAACAACGCCCGGCTCCAGTGCCGTGAAGTCCGTGGTGCGCAGAAAATCGAGCGCCTTTTCAATCGACTGTGGGAGACGGCACGGATTTGGCTGTGAAATATGTCCGAATATCATCGTCCACTCCTTACAGGGCCTGGATTTTCGCCCACACGCTGTCATCAACCGTGATGCCGTTACGGCGGTTCTCTTCCTGCAGGCGGGTGAATTCATGCCCCGGCAGACGGATGGCGACGTTTTCGTCTGAGCGCTCAGCGTTGGTGATGAAATCCATAATGCGCTGAAGTTTGGCATCGCGAGTTGGGCCGTCGATCAGTTTATCGACCTCAATGGCGATAAAGATCTGCGATACACCGTACTCGTCGCTGTTGTCCTGAGTGACTTCCGCCACGGAAGAACCGTTGGAAAGCAGTGTCGCGATCATATCCAGTACGATAGACAGGCCGGACCCTTTCCAGTAGCCCATTGGCAAAATGCGACGGTTTTTCTCAATGACGCCGGGTTCACGGGTGAGATTACCCTCGTCGTCAAACCCGCCATCAACCGGCAACTCGCGCCCGGCCAGGCGATTTACTTCCAGCATGCCGTAGGAGAACATCGACATCGACATGTCGACCATGGTGATTGGGTTGGAGGGAATCGCAACGATTAGCGGGTTGGTGCCAATGCAGCATTCTTTTGATCCCCACGCGGGCATCACAGCAATGGAGTTGGTCCAGCAAATTCCAATATAACCCTTCTCCGCCGCCTGCCAGCCGTAGCTGCCGCCGCGCATCCAGTGGTTTGCGTTACGCAGAGCCACCAGGCCGATCCCATGATCGGATGCCAGCTCCGTGGCGCGATCCATCATTTTCTTCGCTGTCAGGTTGCCGATGGCGCGCTGAGCATCCCACTGCTCAATGGCACCTAATGACGTTACCCGTTTTGGCAGAGCGTCAGGAATGATGTCGCCAGCGTCAAGTTGCTGAATAAAACGCGGGAAACGGTTCACGCCGTGTGAATAGACGCCGGATTCTGTAGTGCGGGCAAACATCTCCGCACAGGCATCTGCGGCGTCAGCTTTTACGCCGCGGTCGATCAGGACCCGATTAAACGCCGCTTTCAACTCTTCAAAGGTCACTTTCATCCCTGTTCTCCTGTTCATTTTAGGTGTCAGTGCGAGTGCTTTTTTATCGTTAAATTTCACTATACGAAATCTGATTTCAAATATAGCGATCAAAATTTGTCAGATCAACGACATTCATGTTTTTCAAAAATCATTAAAATCAACTGGTTGTGTTTTTTCTGTTGAGATCGTGAACTAAACCACACTTTGCGCTACCATCAGGAGCGCGATAAAAAGGAGCCATTTAATGAGCACGAAAGAGAGCGAAATGACGCAAGAAAAAGAGAGGCCTGCAGGTAGCCAGAGCTTGTTTCGCGGCCTGATGCTGATTGAGATCCTCAGCAACTATCCGAACGGGTGCCCGCTCGCGCATTTATCGGAACTGGCTGGTTTGAATAAGAGCACCGTGCACCGGTTACTCCAGGGGTTACAGTCGTGCGGGTACGTTACCCCGGCGCCTGCGGCGGGCAGTTACCGTCTGACCACCAAATTTATCGCCGTCGGGCAAAAGGCGCTGTCGTCGCTCAATATCATCCACGTGGCGGCGCCACACCTTGAAGCGCTGAATATTGCTACGGGTGAAACGGTGAACTTTTCCAGCCGGGAAGACGACCACGCGATCCTGATTTATAAACTCGAGCCGACAACCGGTATGCTGCGCACGCGTGCTTATATCGGTCAGCATATGCCGCTTTACTGCTCAGCGATGGGCAAGATCTACATGGCGTTTGGTCACCAGGACTATGTGGCGAGCTACTGGGAAAGCCATCAGGAACAGATCCAACCTTTGACCCGCAACACCATCACAGAATTGAGTGCCATGTATGATGAGCTGGCGGAAATTCGCGATCGCAGCATGGCGATGGACAAAGAAGAGAACGAGCTGGGTGTCTCCTGTATCGCCGTGCCGGTGTTTGATATTCATGGCCGCGTGCCGTATGCGATCTCCATATCGCTATCGACATCACGCATGAAGCAGGTGGGCGAGAAAAACTTGCTTAAACCACTGCGCGAAACGGCAGAGGCTATTTCAAAAGAACTGGGTTTTAACGTACGCGAGGCGTAACAGATGAACCGATTTATCATGGCGGATGCGGAAAAATGCATCGGGTGCCGCACATGCGAAGCGGCCTGTGCGGTCTCGCATCAGGATTCCGTATCCGCACATGCCTTTACGCCACGCATTCGTGTGGTTAAAGGGGGGTCATATACCACGGCGGTTGGCTGTCACCAGTGTGAAGACGCACCCTGCGCCAATGTCTGCCCAACCCATGCCATTCGCCGCTCGGCGGGAGCGTGGCTCGTTGATCAGACGCGCTGCATTGGTTGCAAAAGCTGTGTGCTGGCGTGCCCGTTTGGGGCGATGCAGGTTCGGCTTGAGGGGAATAAGGCACACGCGCTGAAGTGTGATTTGTGCCTGCATCGCGAAGGCGGACCGGCCTGTGTAGCGGCCTGTCCAACCCACGCGTTGCGCTGTGTTGATCCTGTCAGTATTCGGGCTGAAAGGCTTACTGCATTTTATTGAAATTCCACGTGAACGTCAGACTGTAGCGCCAGTCCCTGTTGCGACTGTCTGTCGGAACATCCCCGACGGGCCTTGCCGCCTCAACTGTGACGCTATAATGACGCGTATCGCCTACCATCACGCCGGCAGCCACTGACCCAAGCCGTTGGTGGGGCAAACCTGACGTGTTATACCAGGTTTGCGCGGTATCGGTCAGGATGTAGGGTTGGATGGTGGTAAGCCAGGTACTCTCTTTTCGCATCTGGATATAGCGCAGTTCTACCTGTCCGCCATAGCCATAATCGCCGCTTGCTTCACTGTCCTGGTATCCACGGCCAAACCGCTGAGCACCGAAGCTAACGCGCTCGGGCTCTGGCAGCGTGTTATTTGACCAGTCCCCCTCCCAGGATGTAGATAGTCGCCATTTATCGGCAAACACCCACGCAGCGTCCAGATAGCTTTTCGTGAGCGTAAAATTCATATCGGGTTTGGGGGCTGAGACGATATCAGCGCCCATCGCATCAATACCCTGACGGACGTTGAGTCGGCCGCTGATGCTGGCGGTTGTGAATTGATGTGCACCATTAATACCCACTTCCAGCGCGGGATAACGCGCGTGTTGGTTGAGGGAGTCCAGCTTATAGGTTTTGCCCTGCAGTCTGGCCTGCAGAGCATAATCATCCTGGCGATCGGTATAATCAAAACCGCTGGTAAAATTAATTTGCGATTTTTGCGTTAACAGCAACGGATAACCAAAACTTACGCCACCGTTGTATTGCGTTGTTTTTTGTTTTGAGTCGACCTTTATATTATTTGGTAAAGCGAGGAGTGTTGAGAAATCTTGCGGATCCTCCCGGTAATAGCTGCCTTTGAGCTGCATTGTCAGCCCTTCATCGTTTAAAAACTGCTGCCAGTTCAGACCGACATAATTTTTTCGCGTGTTGCTATCTAATGGCACGAGTGTGGCCACGCCAAGCTGATCGCCATAACTTGTCAGGTTGCTGAGCGTTCCGTTCAGCATCATGAGATCTTGCCCTTTACGGGTATCGATTGTGGAGGCGATATTCCAGCTCCGCTCCTGGTTGGCGGTTATCTGCATCGCTGCCGCGCCATAGATATTGGTTGGCAACTGCGCGTTAGCCGTGACCGGAACGTTGGGGGTGCGGGTCATCAGCTGACTATAGCGATCAAACGTATCCTGAGAGAGCGGTTTTTCCGCCATGATTTTTTCAGACAATCGTTTAAGACGTTCGGCGATATGAGGGTTATTACTGATAATGTCGCTGTGGGCGACATACCCTTCAACCAAAACAATTTTAATATTTCCCTGCTGGAAATTGTTATCAGGCAACCAGGCATAAGAAAGTGGGAGACCATCTGCCTTGTAGCGTGCCGTAATATCGTTTACCAGCCCCGTGAGCGTTTTTAGCGGCACAGTTTTTCCGGCGTACGGCCTGAAGGGCTGAAGTAATTCCTGCAACGGATAACGCGTGCCGCCAATAAACTGAATGTGATGAATGGTAATGGGCGTTTCAGGCGTCAGCGTTGACTGCGGTTTTTCTATTTTGACTTTCGGCTGTGGGACGGTCTCAGGCTGTTCTGGGGCAATGTTACGAGAAACTTGCGCCGGGTTATCAGGGTTAATAATAGAGGGCAGTGTATCGGCGCGGGCCATGCTCAGCACAACCAGCCCCGTCAGCGAAAAAAGGAAATGGTGTTTCATCGCGCTATCCCTGTTCATCATTCCCGGTTAGGGGGAGTGTCGCTGTATAAAGCGCCCCTGAACCAGGGGCGCAGAATGACAATAAGCAGGTTACTGTTTTGGCATCAGCAGACCGGTGGTTAACGTGTTGAGACCGTTGACCGGGTTAGTTGTCGACGTGTTTTGACTTGATGTTGTTGCTGCGTTGGCCGTAACGCCCGCAGTCAGGGTATTGAGGGTCGTATTGACCGTTGCACCCAGGCTGTTGTTCGTGGCCGCCACATTGGCATTAGCCGTGAGAGAGCCTGAACTTCCTCCGGTTGTCGAAGAGGCGGGTTTGACCAGCGTACCGCTATCCGTAACCGTCTGGCCGACATTTTGAACGACCTGACCCACGCCGTTAAGCCCGCTATTACTGCTGCTGACGTTGGTTCCCACGCCGCTGACGGTGTTACCCACCTGGGTCAGCAGGCCGTTGACCGGTGTGCCGAGACCCGTCGTGGTGCCCACGCTTTGCGTGACGCCCTGTACTCCGCCCAGCGTCTTGTTGGCAACGGTCGTGGTATCGGTTGTTACCTGAGCGATCGCAGGGCTGCTTACCGTGTTGGTAAGACCCGTGCCGGTGTTACTGACCAGTTGCCCGGTACTGTTGACCACGCTGCCCGTCAGGCCGGTTACGCCGCTAACCGGTGTTCCGGAAGTGGAGCTCGCCAGGCCCGTGCCTACCGTTGAAACGGTATTGCCCAGGGAGGTAACCGACGTGGTCACGCCTTTAACCGTTGTGCCCACACCGTTCGCGTTGTTTGGATCGCCAACGCCAGTCGTGACGCCTGTCCCCACGGTGGACACGGCGCTGCCAACACCGCTGACGGTGGTTGAAACGGTTGACGTGACGGGATTATTTGTTGGAAGCTGGCTTCCAAGGCCATCCACCGTAGAGCCAACGCTGGTCACCGTTTTGCCGGCATCACCCAGTATCGTATTTACGCCTGCGGTAGTGGTTCCGCCACCGCCCGTGTTGCCTGTTCCGGTTCCTCCGCTGCCATTGCCTCCTGAGCCTGAGCCTGAGCCTGAGCCTGAGCCTGAACCAGAACCAGAACCCGTACCGCCACCAGCGCCTGTCCCGGTACCCGAGTCGTTGCTGCCCGAACCGCCATTGCTCGCGGTCGTGCCACTTCCATCACCTGAGCCGCTGCTGCTTCCCGTCGCAGGGTTATTTTTGGCCGTTGAATGATGAGAGCCGCCACCGCTTCCACTGCAGGCAGAAAGAGAGAACGCGAGCAGTACCGCAACAGCAATAGCGCTGATGCGACTAACATTATTAGGTAGCATATGAATACTCCACGCAAAAGAACGCCGAGCGGCGTATTAGTGAGTATATGCACTATTTTTAAATATGCATGAAAGTGACTCGGGATGGTATTTTCTTGCGTTGCAGGTGGTTATTTCAAAATAACAATAAGTTAAGATCTTTAATTGGTGCTTAATTATTGATGGGGAAGTTAGTGAGCGTAAATTAAAGGAATATTCCTAAGGAAACTCAATGAGGATGTTGAATGAAACGCTACAGAATATATCCTTGATACAAGATTAAGATCACGGAAAAATAAGGCTCTTCATTTGAAGAGCCTTATTTTTAACAATTGCCTTCGCGCCAGGCTTTTTCGATTTCTTCGGCCAGAATTTTGACACCCGCTTCGATTTTTTCCGGATCGGGCACGTAGTTCATACGCATGCACTGGTGCGTATGCGGCCACGGTTTATCCAGGCCTGGGAAGAAGTAATCGCCCGGTACCATCAACACGCCGCGCTTCTTCAGGCGTTGATAGAGCAGTTCGGTGGTGATGGGTAGATCCTTAAACCACAGCCACAGGAAAATCGCCCCTTCAGGTTTGTGGATCAGGCAGCGTTCTTCCGGTAAATAGCGGCGAAGTGTCGCAATTGTCTCCTGAACACGCTGGTAATAGAACGGCTTAATCACCTCATTGGACAGACGCAGCAGGTCGTTGCGCTTAATCATTTCGCACATCATCGCCGGGCCGATACCGCCCGGCGAAAGGCTGATAATGCCGTTCATGTTGGTAATGGCGGTGATGATTTTTTCATTCGCGATGATAATCCCGCAGCGGCTACCCGGCAGGCCCAGCTTAGAGAGGCTCATGCACAGGACAATGTTCGGGTTCCACAGCGGACGTGCTTCGCTGAAGATAATGCCCGGGAACGGTACGCCATAGGCGTTATCGATCACCAGCGGAATGCCGTGTTGATTCGCCAGCGCATCCAGTTTCATCAGTTCGTCATCGGTGATCACGTTGCCCGTTGGGTTCGTCGGACGTGATACGCAGATCATGCCCGTCTCTTCACCAATATGCAGGTGTTCAAAATCGACGTGATATTTAAACTGGCCTTCCGGCAACAGCTCGATATTCGGGCGCGCGGAGACGAACAGATCCTCTTCCAGGCCGGAATCGGCGTAGCCGATATACTCTGGTGCCAGCGGGAACAACACCTTTTTGGTGGTGCCGTCGGCGCGACGCCCTGCGAACAGGTTAAACAAGTAGAAAAACGCGCTCTGGCTGCCGTTTGTCAGTGCAATATTCTGTGGTTCGATATCCCAGCCCAGCTCGTCACGCAGCATTTCGGCGAGGAGTGCCAGCAGTTCGGTTTTACCCTGCGGGCCGTCGTAATTGCAAAGCGCATCGGTTGCTTTGCCGCTTTCCAGCATCTGAGCGAGCAGCGTCTGGAAATAGGTATTCATCTCCGGGATTTGAGCCGGGTTTCCCCCGCCGAGCATGATTGCGCCCGGTGTGCGCAGCCCGTCGTTGAGGTCCTCCATCAGGCGAGTAATGCCTGAATGGCGGGTGAATTTGTCGCCGAAAAGTGAAAACGTCATAGCAGGTGATCTATCGAGCTTATTTTGAAAGTGGGTAACCATAACGCTAGCACCGTGCTGGTGCAAATCGGGTGGTGTGGTCGGATTTGTTGTTTTATGTGGCAGGAATGGATTTGTGTAGTGAATAGTTCTGTTGATTTTTCCCTCACCGTAACCCTCTCCCAACGGGAGAGGGTACTGGAGTGAGCCGTTATTAATTACCTGCCCATACTACCATCACCTTATCGCCATTATGCTCGCGCACGAAGCCATATCCCTCTTTCAGCGACAGCGTGGTTTGTTTGCCTTCACCAATCGCCGGATGGCGCGCGCGGAACTGACCCAGCGTTTGCCAATGGGCGACGGTTAAGGACTGTTTGCCCGTGACGTCCTGCCAGTTCATATCCGAACGGGTACCTTGTAACGGGTCTGAACCTGTTGGCCCAAATGGACGTTCAGATTCATCTCCGTAATAGATTTGTACGCTACCCGGTGCTAACAAGAGCAGTTCAGCTGCGCGTTGACCCCCTTCACGGAACAGGCGCGTGTCATGCGAAGAGAGATAGCTCAGGACGTTGAAACTTTGCAGTTTTTCCGCCATCTGCTGCCAGGTGAGGTCGATATCCGCCAGACAGTTCACCGCTTTTGCCGCCTGCTCCTGATAATCAAAGTTAATCATCGCATCGAAACCGTGGCGGTAATAATCGCTCTGCATGACGCCGTGGCCCCAGGATTCCCCGGTCATCCAGAATGGTGCATTGTCGAGCTTTTTGTCCGGGTGAGCACCTTTCCAGGCCGCCAGCGCCTGGCTGGCCTGGTCTTTCAGCTGTTGCCAGGCCGCAAGCTCAACGTGTTTGGCCGTATCAACCCGGAAACCATCAATACCGTAGTCACGCACCCACTGGCTGAGCCAGTGGGTCAGGTAATCGCGCGGGGTATACCCGGAGATGGCTTTCGTATGGGTATCAGGCTTGTGTTGATAGAAGTTTGGCAACCCGGAAGGTGTGGTGGATTCCGTTTTCAGGTCGGGTAAAAATGCCAGCGACATGGTTAAATCATCAAAGCCGGGGTTGTCGTAATCACCGATATCAGTGCGGATCCACTTTTTCCCCCACCATTTATCCCATGCGGCTTTGTCGCTAAAGTTGATGTAGTCGTTAAAGCTGTGCCAGCTTTGGCCTGCGCCCGGCTTCCAGTCCGTCCAGCGTTCTCCCAACGTCTTTTTCAGCTCATCACCCTGCAGATACAAGGCGCCAAACTGATACTCCTGCATGTCCGCAAGCGTCGCGTAACCCGTGTGGTTCATGACGATATCGAACAGGATACGAATGCCACGTTTATGCGCTTCATCGACCAGATGACGTAAATCATCTTCGGTGCCCATGTTGGCGTCGAGCTTCGTCCAGTCCTGAGTGTAATAGCCATGATAGGCGTAGTGTGGGAAGTCACCTTTGGTGCCACCGCCGACCCAGCCGTGGATCTGCTCCAGCGGCGAGCTAATCCACAGCGCGTTCACCCCCAGCTGTTGTAAATAGTCGAGCTTGCTGGCGAGCCCCTTGAGATCTCCACCGTGGAAGGTACCAATCTCCTGCATGCCGTCTTTGTGACGGCCATAGCTGTTGTCGTTGCTCGGGTCACCATTCACAAAACGGTCGGTCAGCACAAAATAGACAGTGGCGTTCTGCCAGCTAAACGGCGCAGGCTTGTCGGTTTCGGCGCGCTCAAGCAGCAGCAGGCCGTTGCTGTTGGCGGCCGGCTGCAGAGTGATTTTTCCATTCTGCACTGTCACCGTCTGCTTACTGTAGTAGTCGCGTACGACGGAGCCTTCCGGGAAGGTATGGCTGACGTCCAGCGTCAGCGGTTTACCGTCCCATTTCGGGCACTGGTGGATAACGTTGGTAACCGGCTGTTCTGCGGCACTCTGGATGGTCAGCATCAGGGTGGGTGTGCCGGATCGGGTATCAATCCGCATCTGGTATTCACCGTCGCGGAAAAGACGCCACTGCGGCGGCGTGCCGTCACAGGGTTTGAGCGACAGCATCTCGTTGAGTTTTATCGCATCTGTTGGCTGCCAGCACGTCTTGTCAAAACTTAGTGTAAGAGGACGCGTACCCTTCGCGAGCTTTGTCTGGCTGGTGAAAATCCCGGTGCCTTCGGTGTTAAATGCATTAAACCCCGGTGATGACCAGCCTGCATGTGCCAGTGCGGGTAACATCAGAAAGGCTATTGCGGTGCGTTTCATTCCATTTTCCTGTCGCGGCATTTTTGACCAGTGTGCCACCAGGCTGAGGGTAAAAACTCATCCCTTATCGCTTTCTGCCAGGAGGACGCGAGAGGATGAGTGATCTCGCGCAAAATTAAGCAGTTATCTGCGATACCGCACACATTTTTTCGGGAATGGTGTTTTTGTGAGCAAGTTTTAGATGACATAGTTTCGGAATTGGACTATTTCTATACGTGCTCTTGAAGTCTATTTTTGATATGATTTGAGATTCCGCTCTCAAATTTGTGAAAAAAATAAGGTGTTAGGATGATTACATCCGACCAGGAGACCTAATGATATCGACTCCCATTCGACGATATGGGGCTGCGATACTCATGTTACTCACCACGGCATTTTCGGGTGAGGTGCTTGCGAAGACGCACACGGATACAACGAGTAAGAAAGCCCACGTTATAAAGACGACAAGTAGTAAGGTTAGCAGTAAACAAGAGTATTCTCGCAATAGTGCAAAGAGTAGTTCACTTCCTGATTTGCGAAAATACCCTTCCGGAACACCAAGGAAAAAAGCGTTTCTCCGGACGGTAATGCCTTACATCACGAGTCAAAATGCCGCGATTACTGCGGATCGTAACTGGCTGATTTCCAAACAGTACGATAGCCGCTGGTCGCCGTCAGAACGCGCGCGTCTGAAAGATATCACGAAGCGCTACAAGCTGAGCTGGAACGGTAACACGCGTCGTGTGCCGTGGAATTCTCTGCTGGAGCGTGTGGATATCATCCCGAATAGCATGGTTGCGACCATGGCGGCAGCCGAAAGCGGCTGGGGCACGTCAAAGCTGGCGCGTAGCAACAACAACCTTTTCGGCATGAAATGTGTGAAAGGTCGTTGTAACAATGCGCCTGGTAAGGTGAAAGGCTATTCGCAGTTTGAATCCGTGAAGGATTCCGTGAGTGCCTACGTGGTGAATCTGAACACGCATCCGGCCTATTCATCGTTCCGTAAATCACGCGCACAGCTGCGTAAAGCGGATCAGGAAGTGACGGCCACCACGATGATCCACAAGCTGAAAGGTTATTCGACGAAGGGACAGAGCTATAACAACTATCTGTTCGCCATGTACCAGGATAACCAGCGCTTAATCGCCGCCCATATGTAATCTCAATAAAACGCCTTCCACTGGAAGGCGTTTTCTTTTCTATATCAGCACCTCACTGTAGCGATCCCGGTACTCTTTTGGCGTGGTGTCGTACTCTTTGCGAAACACCGAATAGAAATATTGCAGAGACGGGTAGCCGCACATCTGCGAGATTTCGTTAATCGACAGTGACGTGGAGATGAGCAAGCTGCGCGCTTTCTCCAGCTTTTCAGCATGGATGACGGCATGAATGGTTTCGCCCACTTCTTCTTTGAAGCGTTTCTCCAGATTCGAACGCGAAATACCCACCGAATCCAGCACCTGATCGACCTTAATTCCCTTGCAGGCGTGGTTGCGAATAAAGTGCATGGCCTGAATGACGGCCGGGTCGCTTAAGGAACGATAGTCGGTTGAGCGGCGTTCAACGACGCGGACAGGAGGCACAAGCAACCGCTGAAGCGACAGGGATTCTTTATCCAGCAGACGATGCAGCAGCTTCGCTGCCTGATAACCCATCTGACGCGTCCCTTGTGCAACGGAGGAGAGCGCCACGCGAGACAGATAGCGGGTGAGTTCTTCGTTATCAATGCCAATCACGCACAGTTTTTCTGGTACCGGGATGTGCAAATGTTCGCATACCTGCAAAACGTGGCGTGCGCGGGCGTCCGTGACGGCAATAATCCCGGTTTGCGGTGGCAGCGTTTGCAGCCAGTCAGCCAGACGGTTTTGCGCGTGCTGCCAGTTTTCAGGGGCGGTTTCCAGCCCCTGATACACTACGCCACGGTACTTCTCCTGCGCGACCAACTGGCAAAACGCGTGTTCACGCTCAACGGCCCAGCGCTTGCCGCTGGTGGCGGGTAAGCCATAAAACGCGAAGCGATGGACACCTTTCTCTTTTAAATGGAGAAAGGCTGCCTCCACCAGAGCATGGTTATCGGTGGCAATATAGTGAACCGGCGGATAGTGTTCGGGGGAATGGTAAGAGCCGCCGACGCCCACAATCGGGACGTCGACGTCTGTCAGCAGTTGCTCAATGACGGGATCGTCATAGTCGGCGATAACGCCATCACCCAGCCAGTCTTTGATGTTCTCCAGACGGGTACGAAAATCTTCCTCAATGAAGATATCCCATTCGGATTGCGACGCCTGCAAATATTCACCAACCCCTTCAACAACCTGACGGTCGTAGGCTTTATTGGCATTGAATAACAACGTAATGCGGTGACGCTTTTCGAACATGGCTCTCTTCCCAATTAAGTCATCATACTGTTATCAGGCCCGTCGTTTGGTGGCCGAGTCCATCCAGACGGCGAGTAAAAGAATGGCCCCCTTGACGATATACTGCCAAAACGTCGGGACGTCCATCATACTCATCCCGTTATCCAACGACGCCATGATAAATGCCCCCATGACCGCGCCCGCCACGCTACCGATACCACCCGCGAGGCTGGTACCACCAATTACGCAGGCGGCGATGGCATCCAGCTCGGCGATGTTACCGGCGGAGGGAGAACCCGCCCCCAGACGTGAGCTGAGGATCAACCCGGCGATAGCCACCATCAGACCGTTAATGGCGAACACCGCGAGTTTGGTACGCTCGACATTGATCCCGGAGAGGCGAGCGGCCTCCAGATTGCCGCCGATGGCGTAAATGCGGCGGCCAAACGCGGTGCGCGTGGCCATAAACATGCCACCCAGCAGTAACAGTGCCAGCAGCAATACAGGCGTCGGGACGCCACGGTAGTCGTTCAGAAGCCAGATTGCGCCTAGCACAATAACCGCCGTAAGGGCCTGACGCCCCACCACGGACGTTGATGCAGGAGAAGCCAGCCCCAGCGCCTGACGGCGCATGCGCCCACGCCACTGCCACGCGACAAACGCCAGCAAACCTACCACGCCAATCGTAAAGCCCACGCTATCGGAGAGGTAACTCTGACCAATCTGCGACATCGCCGCGCTGGTGGGGGAGACGGTGGTGCCGTTGGTAATGCCGATTAAGATCCCGCGGAAGGCCAGCATCCCTGCCAGAGTGACAATGAACGACGGGACTTTACGGTAGGCAACCCACCAGCCGTTCCAGGCACCGAGTACAAGTCCCAGCACCAGCGTCACCGCAACGGTCAACGGCAGCGGCCAGCCAAGCCAGACGTCAAAAATGGCCGCCACGCCACCGAGTAAACCCATCATCGAACCGACTGACAGGTCGATCTCCGCTGAGATAATCACGAACACCATGCCCACAGCCAGAATGCCGGTGATGGCCGTCTGACGCAGCAGGTTAGAGACGTTACGCGCACTTAAGTACGAGCCATCGGTCATCCAGGTAAAGAACAGCATGATGACGATAATCGCCGCGATCATCACGAAAACTTGCAGATTCAGCGCTTTTAGCCCCGCAAATGATCCGGGCGTCGGAACCGCGACTTTGATATCAGACGGATTGCTTTTCGACATGACGTTCGCTCCTTAAAGCGGCTTCCATCACCTGCTCCTGCGTCAGGTTCTGGTTAATCAGGTTGGCTTTCAGTTTTCCCTCGTGCATTACCAGCACGCGGTCACTCAGACCGAGTACTTCGGGTAATTCAGACGAGATGACAATGACGGCAATCCCTTGCTGTACAAGCTGATTAATCAGTTTGTAGATTTCATATTTGGCACCGATATCAATCCCGCGCGTTGGCTCATCAAGGATTAATATGCGTGGATTGAGAAGCAGGCAGCGCGCCAGAATGGCCTTCTGCTGGTTGCCCCCACTCAGTCGGCCAATGGCCAGTTCCGGAGAGGATGTTTTTACCTTCAGTCGGGCGAGCGACTGGAGAATACACTGCTGCTCAGCGGCATCATCCAGGCTGCTCAGGGTGCCGGAAAACTGATCAAGAGCTGCAAGGGTGATGTTTTTACCCACTGCCATGACCGGTACGATGCCGTCTTTTTTGCGGTCTTCCGGCACCATGGCAATGCCGCGGGCAATCGCCTGCTGGCAGTTGTCGATTTTCACCGGCTGACCGTCGATATATATCGTGCCCTCCCAGCGCCCCGGCCACACGCCAAACAGACACTGTACGGCTTCGGTGCGCCCGGCGCCGACTAACCCGGCAATACCGAGAATTTCGCCGCTGTGCAGAGAAAACGAGACGTTATTTACACGCTTGATGTGGCGGTTAACGGGATGCCAAGCGGTCAGGTTTTCCACGCGCAACACTTCATCGCCGGTTGCATGAGGTTCATTCGGGTAGAGCGCCGTCAGCTCGCGGCCTACCATCATGGTGATGATGTCATCTTCACTCATGCCTGCGGCTTCGCGCGTGCCGATGTGTTGCCCGTCGCGGATCACGCAGATGGTGTCAGAAATGGCTTTGACCTCATTCAGCTTGTGCGAAATGTAGATACAGGCGATGCCGTGGTTTTGCAGATCGCGGATGATATTGAGCAGTACCGCGGTTTCCTGTTCGGTGAGCGACGCCGTTGGTTCATCAAGGATCAGCAGCCTGACCTGTTTATTAAGCGCTTTCGCAATTTCGACCAGCTGCTGCTGCCCCAGACCAAGATCGCCCACGCGGGTATCCGGTGAAATGCTGAGACTCACCTGCGCCAGCAGCTTTTCACAGCGCAGCGTCATGGTGTCGTAGTCCAGCACGCCGTGGCGGGAAATCTCAGCCCCAAGGAAAATGTTCTCCAGCACGGTGAGATGCTTCACCAGTGCCAGCTCCTGGTGGATGATGGCGATGCCTTTACGTTCGGTATCGCGAATGTGTGTCGCTTGGATGACTTCACCGGCAAAGACGATTTCGCCTTCGTAGCTGCCGTACGGGTAGATCCCGCACAGCACTTTCATCAATGTTGATTTGCCCGAACCGTTTTCACCACACAGCGAAACCACTTCGCCGGGGTTCAGCCGGAGACTGACGTTGTCGACGGCTTTCACCGTACCGAAGCGCTTAGTGATGCTTTTCATTTCAAGTAAATAAGACATAACTGCTCCACGTAACCCGAGGGAAGAACAGTACAACGTGATGCGCCCCTGCAGAGCAGGGGCTGCGTAAGGTTACAGTTCGCTCTTCTTGTGGAAACCGTCTTTAATGACAGTGGCGTCAATGTTCTCTTTATTGACTTCAATCGGTGTGAGCAGGCGAGCCGGAACATCCTTCAGCCCGTTATTCAGCGTTGCGTCTGCTTTAGGCTGCTTACCATTACCCAGCTCTACGGCGATTTCCGCAGCCGTATTGGCAAGCTGGGTAATGGGTTTGTAGACCGTCATGGTTTGGGTGCCTGCGATAATGCGTTTTACACCGGCCAGATCGGCATCCTGACCCGATATCGCGACTTTACCGGCCAGCCCCTGGGCGCTCAGTGCCTGGATAGCACCGCCTGCGGTGGCATCGTTGGAGGCCACAACCGCATCAATTTTGTTATTGTTGGCAGTGAGTGCGTTTTCCATAATTTTCAGCGCGTTTTCTGGTAGCCAGCCGTCGGCCCATTGATCGCCAACCACTTTAATATTTCCGTCGTCGATGTAAGGTTTAAGGACTTTCATTTGCCCTTCGCGGAACAGTTTGGCGTTGTTATCCACCGGAGAACCGCCCATCAGGAAATAATTACCCTGAGGCACCTTGTCGATCAGGCTTTGCGCTTGTAATTCACCGACTTTTTCATTGTCGAACGAAATATAATAATCAATGTCCGCATTATTAATCATACGGTCATAGGCCAGGACTTTTATGCCTTCTTGTTTAGCTTCTTTCACCACGTTACTTAATACCTGGCCGTTATAGGGGATAATGACCAGGACATCGACGCCACGGTTGATCATATTCTCAATTTGCGCCATTTGCGTTTCTTCATTGCCGTTAGCCGACTGAACAAACACGCTTGCGCCGAGTGATTCTGCTTTTTTAACAAAAATATCGCGATCTTTTTGCCAGCGCTCCAGACGCAGATCGTCAATCGCCATACCGATTTTCACCTCCTTCGCATGTCCGGCAAAGCTTGCCAGGAGGAGAGTTGTGCATAGAGTAAGGGTCAGGTTCTTTATCTTCATAATTATTAGGCCTTTTTGTAGGGGTATGTGTTGCTGAGATAAAAGAAACATTCACTACTGAGACGCAGCAAATTCTTAACGGGGAAAGGCGGGCTGGCAATTACAGATTTTTATCTTCTCATTATGATATTTGGTTTATTTCTGAATTTATGACCGCGATCGGATTTTAAAATACGTAACGTCTTAATTGCATTTGATTCTGGAATGCACACCGAAAAATAGTTTGCTTGCGCATTATTTTGCGAGCCAGTGCACAGTTGTGCATTCTCTCAATAGCAGTGTGAAATAACGTAATTGAGCAACCCAAAATGTCTATTCACTATTACTCCTGTATCTATGACTCACCGCATACCCCTGATTATGGAGCTCAATATGCAAGCTTATTTCGACCAACTCGATCGTGTTCGTTACGAAGGCCCAAAAACGACCAATCCTTTAGCATTTCGTCACTACAATCCGGATGAGCTGGTGCAGGGAAAGCGCATGGAAGATCATCTGCGCTTTGCCGCCTGTTACTGGCATACCTTCTGCTGGAATGGTGCCGATATGTTCGGTGTGGGTTCCTTTGAGCGCCCGTGGCAGCAACCTGGTGAGGCCATCGAGCTGGCGAAGCGTAAAGCCGATGTGGCGTTTGAGTTCTTCCACAAGCTGAACGTGCCGTACTACTGCTTCCATGATGTCGATGTGTCACCGGAAGGCGCGTCGCTGAAAGAGTACCTGAACAATTTTGCGCAGATGGTGGATGTGCTGGCGGCGAAACAGCAGCAAAGCGGCGTGAAGCTGCTGTGGGGCACGGCAAACTGCTTCACCAACCCTCGTTACGGTGCGGGCGCGGCAACCAATCCGGATCCGGAAGTGTTTAGCTGGGCGGCTACGCAGGTTGTGACGGCAATGAACGCCACGCATCAGTTGGGTGGTGAGAACTATGTTCTGTGGGGCGGTCGTGAAGGCTATGAAACCCTGCTCAACACCGATCTGCGCCAGGAACGCGAGCAGATTGGCCGCTTTATGCAAATGGTTGTCGAGCATAAGCACAAAATCGGTTTCCGCGGGACGCTGCTGATTGAACCGAAACCGCAGGAACCGACGAAGCATCAGTATGACTACGATGTGGCGACCGTGTACGGCTTCCTGAAGCAGTTCGGCCTGGAAAAAGAGATTAAAGTTAACATTGAAGCCAACCATGCCACCCTGGCGGGTCACTCTTTCCATCACGAGATTGCCTCTGCTATTGCGCTGGGCATCTTCGGCTCTGTTGATGCTAACCGGGGCGATGCACAGCTGGGCTGGGATACAGACCAGTTCCCGAACAGCGTGGAAGAGAATGCGCTGGTGATGTATGAAATTATCAAAGCGGGTGGTTTCACCACGGGTGGCCTGAACTTTGACGCCAAAGTGCGTCGTCAGAGTACCGATAAATACGATCTGTTCTATGGCCACATTGGCGCGATGGACACGATGGCGCTGGCGCTGAAAGTGGCCGCGCGTATGATTGAAGACGGTGAACTGGATAAACGCGTGGCGAAGCGTTACAGCGGCTGGAACAGTGAGCTGGGCCAGCAAATTTTGAAAGGTCAGTTATCACTTGCGGAAATCGCGAAGTACGCTGAACAACATCAACTGGCACCGCAGCACCAGAGCGGGCACCAGGAGTTGCTGGAAAATCTGGTCAATCACTATCTGTTCGATAAATAACAGCATCCAGGCCCGGTCGGCGCAGCGCCACCGGGCATTTCTGTTAAAGGAGTCACCGGAATGTATATCGGGATCGATCTTGGCACATCGGGTGTGAAAGCCATCCTGTTAAGCGAGCAAGGCGATGTGGTAGCAACACAGACAGAAAAGCTGCAGGTTTCACGTCCGCACCCGCTGTGGTCGGAACAGGATCCGGAGCAGTGGTGGCAGGCGACGGATCGTGCAATACAGGCCTTAAGTGAACAACACAGTCTGCGTGACGTGAAAGCGCTGGGGATCGCCGGGCAAATGCACGGCGCTACGCTGCTGGATAGCCACCAGCGCGTGCTTCGTCCTGCGATCCTCTGGAACGATGGCCGCTGTGCAGAAGAGTGTGCGCTTCTTGAGGCGCGCGTGCCCACATCCCGCGACATCACCGGCAACCTGATGATGCCCGGTTTTACTGCGCCCAAATTACTGTGGGTGCAGCGACACGAGCCGGAGATTTTCCGTCAGGTGGCGAAAGTCCTGCTACCGAAAGACTATCTGCGCTTTCGTATGACGGGCGATTTTGCGTCCGACATGTCTGATGCCGCCGGCACCATGTGGCTCGACGTGGCGAAACGTGACTGGAGCGAGGCGATGCTGGATGCCTGCCATTTGACCCGCGAGCATATGCCCGCACTGTTCGAAGGCAGCGAAATTACCGGTACATTGCTGCCGGCCGTTGCTGAACGCTGGAATATACCTGCCGTACCGGTGGTGGCCGGTGGCGGTGACAACGCGGCGGGTGCCGTGGGCGTCGGCATGGTTGAGGCGGGACAGGCGATGCTTTCTCTGGGAACGTCTGGCGTCTATTTTGCCGTCAGCGACGGGTATCGCAGCAATCCTGAAAGTGCGGTACACAGCTTCTGCCATGCCCTTCCGGGGAAATGGCATTTGATGTCGGTCATGCTCAGTGCGGCGTCTTGCCTGGACTGGGCGGCGAAGCTGACCGGCATGGCCGACGTTCCGGCGCTCATTTCTGCGGCGCAGCAGGCGGATGACGCTGCGGGTACCGTCTGGTTTTTACCGTATCTTTCCGGCGAGCGTACGCCGCACAACAACCCGGAAGCGAAAGGGGCGTTCTTCGGTTTAACCCATCAGCATGGCCCGGCAGAACTGGCGCGTGCGGTGCTGGAAGGTGTGGGCTATGCGCTGGCCGACGGAATGGACGTGGTGCATGACTGCGGTCTGAAACCGGCAAGCGTCACCCTGATCGGCGGTGGTGCGCGAAGCCCTTACTGGCGACAGATGCTGGCGGATATCAGTGGATTGCAGCTGGATTTTCGCACCGGTGGCGATGTCGGGCCAGCACTTGGTGCCGCGCGTCTGGCACAGATAGCCATTAACCCTGAAAAACCGCTTGCGCAGCTGTTGCCGCAGCTTACGCTTGAACAGGCGCATTTACCTGACGCGTCACGCCATGCGCGGTACGCGGAAAGACGCGACGTGTTCCGCAAAATCTATCAGCAGCTGCTGCCGCTGATGTCGTAAATACGCTTGTCCTGGATAGGCACGAGGATGTCCTTTTTTGGTCTGTGCGTGCCTTCCTTTCCTTGTCAGTATGGTGTCACACCATTGGCGAGGAGATCTCTCATGTCACGCATTGCATTAATCAATATTGATACGCAGCAGTCGTTCCATCACCGCCATTACTGGCAGGAGGACGACATTCCTGCTTTTCAGCAGGCGATGCTGGGGCTGATTGAAGGTTGCCAGGCGCGCGGTATTCCGGTCGTGGATATTTTCCATGTCGATGAAGACGGCCCTTTTACCCTGCAAAGCGGCTTTGTCAAACCAATGGCCTTTTTGCGTCATCAGCCGGATGTGGTTTTCCAGAAACACGTCCATAATGCCATCACGGATACCGGGCTTGACCGCTGGTTGCGCGAGCGTGATATCAATCAGCTTATTATCTGCGGCATTCGCACTGAACAATGCTGTGAAACCACTGCACGCGTGGCATCCGATCTGGGTTATGCTGTGACCTTTGTTAGCGAGGCAACGCTTACATTTCCAATGACCTACAAGGGCATTACCCTTAGTGCAGCGGAAATTCGTCATCGTACCGAGACGGTGCTGTCCGGGCGTTTTGCCGAGATTAAAACGGTAGCGGAGACGCTGGAGTCATTGTAATGCGCATCGACGTCTGGTTCGTGATGTTGCCCGGGGTGCTGTCATTAGATATGACGGGCCCGGCGGAGACCTTTGTGCTGGCTGGCGACGCGTTTCGTCTGCATTACATTGGCCCGCAACCGGACGTTCCGACGTCGATAGGTCTGACGATGAGCGGCATCCAGCCCTTGCCGGAAAACCTGCCTCCAGGCAGTCTACTGGTCCTGCCGGGGGTGAGCGACTCCCGCTGTCAATTCTCAACGCCACAGGCGCAGCAGATCCAGCACTGGCTGATGCGCCTGCAGCCGCAGATCCAACGCCAGGATATTACCGTGATGTGCGTCTGTTCAGGGGCGTTGCTGGCAGCAAAATCAGGCCTGCTGAATCACCGTCAGTGTACAACCCATCATGATGTTATTAACCGTTTACGCACCGCGGCTCCCACGGCGACGATTAAAGAAAACCGGATATTTGTGCAGGATGAGAATATCTGGACCAGCGCAGGGATCACCTCTGGCATCGATCTGGCGCTGCATATGATTAACCGCCTGTGTGGCCCGGAAAAGGCGCTGGCCGTGGCACGTGAGATGGTGGTCTGGTTCCGCCGTTCCGGAGATGACCCCCAGTTATCCCCGTGGTTGCGCTACCGCAATCATCTTCATCCGGCCATCCATCGGGCGCAGGATGCGCTCACCGCCGAGCCGCAAAAAACATGGAATTTGCCTGAGATCGCCGCCGTGGCGCATGTCAGCCCACGTCATCTAACCCGGCTTTTTCAGTCGCATTTAGGGATTAGCGTTCGCGATTATCTGGAGCAGTTGCGTCTGGCGGTGGCGGAGCAGTGGTTGTTGCAGGGGCGCGGTGTGGAGCAGTCTTCACTGGCGGCAGGGTTTTCCTCCCCGCGCCAGTATCATCGCGCCCGGCAGCGAAGCGTTAACTGACGAAGCGGCGCGTGTCTATTTTTTGCAGCAGCATCGACAGCAGCAGGCTGACAACCAGCGTGGCGACAAAAATCCAGATAATATCCAGCACCGGCCAGCTTTTCAGCTCAATGCCCCTCGTTCGTAGCGCGTGGATGATCAGCGCGTGAAATCCATAAATCCCCAGAGAATGCCGCGAGATAACGCTCAGCATGGGCAAGGGACGCGTATTCAGGGTATTTTTGGCAAGCGTGAGGAGCGATACGGCACAGATAAAGACCATTGGTCCGCAATACAGATACCAGGTATCGGCAAAATTGCCACGCCACTGCAACTCGTGCAGCGTCCCGCGTGAAATCACCGCCACGCCAGCGATAAACAACGCCCCACACAGCCAGTTCATACCGCGTTTTTGAGTATCCATCATCCCAATGGCGCGCCCCAGCATGCCATATAGCACGTAGTAAAAAGTATCGCCGCTGATATAGAGGTTGACCGGCAACCACTCAAATCCGTCGATTTTCTGTGAGACTGTATTCGGGTTGGCGATAATGCCAATCACCACCATCAGAGCCAGGAGCATTTTGCCGCTGACGTTTTTCACCTGAATGAGCGGAGAGACCAGATAGATAACGATAATGGCGAAGAAGAACCACAGATGGTAGAACACCGGTTTCTGCAGCACGTATCTCAGCGATAACCCGGCATTAATGGAAGTGAACAGGGTGATATAGAGCAAGGCAACGGCGCTGTAAAATCCCAGGCAGGCGGCGATGCGGATGAAGTGCTTTGGTTGCGCACTACGCTCTCCAAAAAAGAGAAAGCCGGAAATCATAAAGAATAGCGGCACGCTGACGCGCGAAGCCGCGTTGAGAATATTGGCGATATCCCAGTTAACAGGAGTGATGCTGTGCGGATTCGTGACATACCAGGTCGTCGTGTGGATCATCACCACCATCAGACACGCTATTCCTCGCAGGTTATCAATCCAGTTAATTTTTGACTGCATCAGTTCCTCGTATTCCCTGTAAATTGAGTATGACTGTCATTTTCCAGAAGTCTTCTTCTGGAAAAATCTGAGTTTTATTCAGAAGGCTTGTAGGGAGGCCGCGAGATTCGCAGAATGCCGGACCGTAATCTATAAAAGCTTTGATACTAAAAATAACAGCCACTGACCAGGGCGGTGATAAAAATGATGATGAAGCGTGTGGCGTCACTCTTTCTGCTGTTCATGCTGGCAGGGTGCAGTGCCCCACAAGAAGCCCCTGTGCAAAAAGCGCAGCAGGGGAAAATAAGCCCGGAACGTTCGCTGAATATGGAACAGCTCTGTAAGGGGCAGGCGGCCCGACGCTATAACTCGGACGTGCAGAAAATTGATGTCACCGGGTTTGAGCGCTTTCAGGGAAGTTATGAGCTGAGGGGTTATACATCCCGTAAAGAGGGCTTTATCTGCTCGTTTGATGCGGACGGCCAGTTTTTACACCTCTCTATGCGTTAGCCTGCTCGTATAATCTACAGCCAGACGCCATCAGCGCTCTGGCTCGACGGCTTATTTCCCAATTTTCCCTAAACAAACCCGTTTCATACTGTATATCTTGCAGCCAGCGGGTATACTGGTCCCTTCCATTTAAAACCACACGTATCCAGCACGAAATACTATGCAAAAGTTTGATACCAAGACCTTCCAGGGCCTGATCCTGACCTTACAGGATTACTGGGCTCGTCAGGGCTGTACCATTGTTCAACCTTTGGACATGGAAGTCGGCGCAGGCACTTCACACCCGATGACCAGCTTACGCGCGTTGGGGCCGGAGCCAATGGCGACCGCGTATGTGCAGCCTTCCCGTCGTCCGACCGATGGTCGCTACGGTGAGAACCCGAACCGTCTGCAGCATTACTATCAGTTCCAGGTGGTGATTAAGCCATCACCAGACAATATTCAGGAACTGTACCTCGGGTCACTGAAAGAGCTGGGTATGGATCCAACCATTCACGACATTCGTTTCGTGGAAGACAACTGGGAAAACCCAACGCTGGGTGCCTGGGGTCTGGGTTGGGAAGTGTGGCTGAACGGTATGGAAGTGACCCAGTTCACCTACTTCCAGCAGGTTGGTGGTCTGGAATGTAAACCGATTACCGGTGAAATCACTTACGGTCTGGAACGTCTGGCCATGTATATTCAGGGCGTAGACAGCGTTTACGACCTGGTCTGGAGCGACGGCCCGCTGGGTAAAACCACCTACGGCGACGTGTTCCATCAGAACGAAGTGGAGCAATCCACCTATAACTTCGAATACGCAGACGTGGACTTCCTGTTCACCTGCTTCGAGCAGTACGAGAAAGAAGCGCAGCAGTTGCTGGCGCTGGAGACTCCGCTGCCGCTGCCTGCTTACGAGCGTATTCTGAAGGCCGCCCACAGTTTCAACCTGCTGGACGCCCGCAAAGCCATCTCCGTGACTGAACGTCAGCGCTACATTCTGCGTATTCGTACCCTGACCAAAGCCGTTGCAGAAGCTTACTATGCGTCCCGTGAAGCCCTTGGCTTCCCGATGTGCAATCGAAACAAATAAGAGGCGGCCATGTCTGAGAAAACTTTCCTGGTGGAAATCGGCACTGAAGAGCTGCCACCAAAAGCCCTGCGCAGCCTGGCTGAATCTTTTGCTGCGAACGTGACTGCCGAGCTGGATAACGCTAGCCTGGCACACGGTAAAATTGAGTGGTTTGCTGCACCGCGTCGTCTGGCGCTGAAAGTGGCAAATCTGGCGGCGTCTCAGCCGGATCGCGAAGTCGAAAAACGTGGCCCTGCAATTGCCCAGGCGTTTGACGCCGAAGGCAAGCCGAGTAAAGCGGCTGAAGGTTGGGCGCGTGGTTGCGGTATTACCGTTGACCAGGCTGAGCGTCTGACCACCGACAAAGGTGAGTGGTTGCTGTATCGTGCCCATGTGAAAGGTGAAAGCGCAGAAGCGCTGCTGCCTGACATGATTGCCACTTCCCTGGCCAAGCTGCCTATTCCAAAACTGATGCGCTGGGGTGCGTCTGACGTGCACTTCGTGCGTCCGGTTCACACTGTGACCCTGCTGTTGGGCGATACCGTTGTTCCTGCCACCATTCTGGGCGTAGCCTCCGATCGCGTGATCCGTGGCCACCGCTTTATGGGCGAGCCGGAGTTCACCATCGACAATGCCGACCAGTACCCAGAGATCCTGCTGGAACGCGGTAAAGTCATTGCTGACTACGAACAGCGTAAAGCCAAAATCAAAGCGGACGCGGAAGACGCGGCGCGCAAGATTGGCGGTAAAGCCGATCTGAGCGACAGCCTGCTGGAAGAAGTGACTTCACTGGTGGAATGGCCGGTTGTACTGACCGCGAAATTCGAAGAGAAATTCCTGGCCGTTCCGGCTGAAGCACTGGTGTACACCATGAAGGGTGACCAGAAGTACTTCCCGGTTTATGCCAACGACGGCAAACTGCTGCCAAACTTCATCTTCGTTGCCAATATCGAATCCAAAGATCCGATCCAGATTATCTCGGGTAACGAGAAAGTGGTTCGTCCACGTCTGGCGGATGCGGAGTTCTTCTTCAACACCGACCGTAAAAAACGTCTGGAAGATCATCTCCCGCGTCTGCAGACCGTGCTGTTCCAACAACAGCTGGGTACGCTGCGTGACAAAACTGACCGTATCGCGGAGCTGTCTGGCTGGATCGCGCGTGAAATTGGTGCGGACGTAAACCACGCCACTCGTGCTGGCCTGCTGTCCAAGTGTGACCTGATGACCAACATGGTGTTCGAGTTTACCGACACCCAGGGTGTGATGGGGATGCACTACGCGCGTCACGATGGCGAAGCGGAAGATGTGGCAGTTGCCCTGAACGAGCAGTATCAGCCGCGCTTTGCGGGTGACGAACTGCCGTCTAACCCGGTGGCTTGCGCCGTCGCGATTGCCGATAAGATGGACACCCTGGCGGGTATCTTTGGCATTGGTCAGCATCCGAAAGGCGATAAAGACCCGTTCGCGCTGCGTCGTGCTGCACTGGGCGTGCTGCGTATCATCGTTGAGAAGAACCTGAACCTGGATCTGCAGACCCTGACTGAAGAAGCGGTGCGTCTGTATGGTGACAAGCTGACCAACGCGAAAGTCGTGGATGACGTGATCGACTTTATGCTCGGTCGTTTCCGCGCGTGGTATCAGGACGAAGGCTACACCGTCGATACCATTCAGGCGGTACTGGCGCGTCGTCCAACACGTCCGGCCGATTTCGATGCACGTATGAAGGCGGTGTCCCACTTCCGTACGCTGGAAGCGGCATCAGCCCTGGCGGCGGCCAACAAGCGTGTATCCAACATTCTGGCTAAGTCTGATGAAACGTTGAACGAGCGCGTGAACGCCGCGACCCTGAAAGAGCCGGAAGAGATCGCTCTGGCAATGCAGGTTGTGGTGCTGCGTGACAAGCTCGAGCCGTTCTTCGCTGAAGGTCGCTATCAGGAAGCGCTGGTAGAACTGGCGGAACTGCGTGACGTTATCGACGCCTTCTTCGAGAAAGTGATGGTGAACGTAGAAGATAAAGAACTGCGTATTAACCGTCTCTCTATGCTCGAAAAACTGCGTGAGCTGTTCCTGCGCGTGGCGGATATTTCGCTGCTGCAGTAATGTGCCCGTTGCTACAAATGCTAAAAACCCGCTTCGGCGGGTTTTTTTAAGGGGCTTTTGTAGGCCGGATAAGCGTAGCGTCATCCGGCAGGTTTAGCCGATCGCGATTGTGCCTTCGTCTGTCTGCAGCCAGCGCGGTGCCTTCAGCGTATCGGCAAAGTAGCTGACCAGCTCGCACAGCAAATCTTCCATAACGATTTCAGATTGTCGCGGCAGTGTGCCGTTCATCAGCAACTGCGTAATCTCCTGACAGTAGCGCCCCAGCTGATCGCTCTCGGATTCGAAAGCTGGAACGCGTGACGGGAGTTCCTTCACGGTCAGGCTGGCTTTTAAAGCGTCCGGAACAGGATCCAGAAGCGTGGGTTGCAGAAGATTCAGGCAGGCATAGAGTCTGCCGTAAAGCGCCATTTTTGGGGTGGGTTCTTCGCAATCTACCAGTGCGTCGGTAAAACGTTCGCAGTTATCCGCCAGTTCGGTGAATTCGGTGGCGTGGTTGAAGGGCAGAGTGATTAAAGAATGAACTTGGGTTGGGGTAGTAGCCATATTGGCAGCCTCCGATAAGTGATAAAGCTTCCACCATCGGAAATGCTAATTTCGCTGGTGGTGGACTGAACAGAGTTAGCATTACCGGCCTTATCGGATACCGGCGCATCTTTCGATGCCCCTGCTCAGCCCACCATTGAGATGTAGCAAAGCATGCTGCACAAAATGTGCCGCCGATAAGATAAGCCAGGATGCTAAACCCGGCACCTGATTTTGCAGGTGCGAAGAGAACTTACTGCTCATCAAAACAGGCGGCAACAGATTTGAGCTATACCACTGAGGATATTACCATTTCTGGAAAGAGACTCGCAAAATTACCGCAATGAAAAGCATACTGCGGGCAGAGGTCTTACAGCGACGCTATGGTCCGGCTGTAAATCGCTGAGGCGTTTCCTGTAGGCCGGGGCGAGGCGCATGGATGCGCCGAGAGGGCGGGCTTTACAGGGATGTTACCTCCGCCCGTCCCCGATAAGCCGGAAGGAATAAGCCGAAGGTACCGCGTAGCGGCGATTTACCGCCGGGAGCCCGGGTAGCCAGGGTGGTGGCGACTGAGCCACCCTGGCACGTTCACGGGTATTGTCGTTACAGAGTAGCAAGGAACATAAAGTGAACGGAATGACCACCAGAGCCATATGCTCCCCCTCACCCTAACCCTCTCCCCAAAGGGGCGAGGGGATTGTTCACTGCTCGCATTAATTTGTGGGGATCCCTCAGCCCAAAGGGAGAGGGAGTATAAGTCGTCCAAAATTTAACCTTGAAATGTTCAACGCATTCCCGCTATCCTTGTCCCCGTTAAATTTCTCCCTCAGGAGCGCCCCCCAAAAATGAACAAACACGACTGATGAATTTCGATCCTTGCTAAACGCCACCGCGTCGGCAGGGGATGTTTTGATTTCATTCAGGAGTGCTTATGGCTCATTTTGCGCAGTCCCCTTCTTTTATTTTGCATCAGGTCACCTGTCAGTTTGCGACGGGCGATACCCTTTTTGGTCCGCTGAATTTTTCTCTGGAACCGTCTTTGTGCGCACTGGTTGGCCGCAACGGAAGCGGGAAAACGCGTCTGCTGCGCTTGCTTGCAGGGCTTGATGAGCCCGCAAGCGGGCATATCGAACGTACAGGAACACACGTCTATGTGGCTCAACAGCAGGATATTTTGCCGCACACTACGCTGGCTGAGCTGCTCGGATACGAGGCAATCTTCGCGGCGCGATCGCGTATCGACAGCGGGGACTATCAGCCTGAAGATCTGGAAATGCTCGACGGGAACTGGGATTTAGCAGAACGCCTGAGCGAGGCGTTTATCCATGCGAAATTGCCACCGTTTGACCCCGATAAAATAGCCAGCGAATTCAGCGGCGGTGAACGCATTCGCGCCCTGCTGTGCGGCGCATTCACTGCACAAGCAGATTATCTGTTGCTGGACGAACCCACCAACCATCTTGATCGACAAGGCCGGACGTGGCTCTACGACCGGCTCAGTTGTTTTCAGGGTGGCGTGCTGGTGGCCTCCCATGACCGCGAACTTCTGGAGCTGGTGCCGCGTATCCTTGAACTGAGCGCCTCGGGTCTGCGCAGCTACGGCGGGAATTACGCGGATTATATCCATCAGCGGGATTTAGAACAGCAGGCGGCCCGTGCGGCGCTGGAACATGCGGCGACGGAGCGAAAACGCACCCGAGCGCGAATGCAAAAAGAGCATGACGACAGCCAGCGGCGTTCGGCAAAGACATTGCGCACCGTCGATACCCTGAATATCGCGTCGTTCGAGCGGGTCAAATATAAAGGCGCGGCAAAGGAGCGGATCGGCTCCTGGAAAAAACAGCACAGCGATCAAAATGAAGCCCTGAACACCGCGGTGAACAAGGCTCGCGAACGGGTTGAAGCGGATAATCCGGTGATGTTTACCTTGCCTGGAAGTCAGATTCCCGAAGGGAAACAGGTGCTGGTTCTGGAGGATCTTGTGTTGCCGCATGTGAATATCTCACCGCTCAACTGGCGAATGGTCGGACCGATGCGCGTGGCATTGAAGGGACCGAACGGCTGCGGAAAGTCGACATTGTTAAAAGCGATCCTCGGTGAAAATACCCCTCGTTCCGGTGCCTGTAAGGTATCTGTAAGCTGTGCTTATCTCGACCAGCATCTGTCTCAGCTCGATCTTTCGCAGTCGGTCATGACGCATCTCAATCTGGGGAATACACCGCTGGATGAGGGCGTGATACGAACCCGTTTAGCCCAGCTTCAACTGGGTGCCGACAAGGTCACGCTCCCGCTGGCAGAGTTGAGCGGCGGCGAACGTCTTAAGGCTGCCCTGGCCTGCGTACTGTGGCGCGCGGAGGCTACGCAGCTCCTGCTGCTGGATGAACCGACCAACCATCTGGATCTTGCATCAGTCCAGGCGATTGAATCGGCACTGGCTGGCTTCCCCGGTGCGCTGCTGGTGGTGTCACACGATGAGGCATTTTTAAAAGGGTTAATGTTGACGCATGAGCTGGTGTGGGAAGAGGAGGGTTGGCGCTGTGAAAGTCTTTAAACACAAGCCCCCGCAGAGGCGGGGGCATTCGAACGTTATTACGCTATCTGTTTGCTGAATGCAGGGCTGGCCTGAATCAGGCGCATCAGCTTTAACTCGGTTGGCGTGGGTTTTTCACGTTTTGACTCCCACTCCTGTACCATCGCCACGCTGACACCCATTGCTCTGGCGAATTCTTCGGTTTTCAGTCCTGTCCCTTTGCGCAATTGCTCATATTCTGTAAAGGGATTGGACTTTTGTTGCAGGGTAATCGTCTGCGGTACATCTTTAAAAATAATCTGTTCCAGACTGCTCAGCAGCTCAAACTCAGGATCTTTATATTCCATTGAGAACTCCTCTTAAATCACACATCGGGATCAAGAACATCAGAGAGCCAATTAAGGATAGTCTCTAATACAAACGAGGGATCGTCATGGTTGTGATTAATCGTGCGGAAAAGATCGCTTTACCAGTATCAACGATATGGATAGTTATGCTAATTACCTGATTACTCATATGTCGGCGTCGTCAGGCATTTTTTGTAAAGGCTAAGAAATAAAACGGCAATAGCCGTTTTGATTGAAAAGAGTATCTTGCAAGGCTGACCTGGACTATCCTTGTCAGCGTCGGGCACGCGTGTGCCGGTGTGCGCTTTTTTGGGTGAAAGGAGTAATAAAATGGCGACAGGAAAGTCCTGCTCTCGCTGGTTTGCGCCTATTGCGGCGTTGTTGATGGTTGTTAGCCTGAGTGGGTGTTTTGATAAAGAAGGCGATCAGCGCAAAGCGTTTATCGATTTTCTGCAGAATACAGTGATGCGCAGCGGCGAGCGGTTGCCGACGCTGACTGCGGATCAGAAAAAACAGTTTGGCCCCTTCGTGTCCGATTACGCCATTCTTTATGGTTATTCACAGCAGGTGAGCCAGGCGATGGATTCCGGTATTCGTCCGGTGGTGGATAGCGTGAACGCCATCCGCGTGCCGCAGGATTATATGACCCAGCGTGAACCGCTGCGCCAGTCCAACGGTGCACTCGGCGTGCTGAGCCAGCAGCTGCAGAATGCGAAAATGCAGGCTGATGCGTCACGTTCAGCGCTGAAGCAGGGCGACGATCTCAAACCGGTCTTCGACAAAGTGTATGAGAAAGTGGTGACGAAACCTTCTGAAGCGCTGCAGCCGTTGATTCCGGCCGCACAAATTTTCACGCAGCAGTTGGTCCAGGTGGGTGACTTCATCTCCCAGCAGAATACGCAGGTGAGCTTTGTCGCTAACGGTATTCAGTTCCCAACCTCGCAGCAGGCAAGTCAGTACAATACGCTGATTGGG
This sequence comes from Enterobacter sp. CPE_E890, assembly GCF_046521475.1. Lineage (NCBI taxonomy): Bacteria > Pseudomonadati > Pseudomonadota > Gammaproteobacteria > Enterobacterales > Enterobacteriaceae > Enterobacter > Enterobacter sp. CPE_E890. The sequence continues at coordinate 235,662 of NZ_JBKFZW010000001.1, forward strand.
CCGCTGGCCTCCCAGCATCAGGCCTTTAGTCAGGCGTGGACTGCAGCGGTCACTGCCACAGAATAAACTGAAAAACCCCGTCTCAGGCGGGGTTTTTTTTATTCCTGATTAAAATAACGCTTGTCATTCCTCTGGCACATCGGTATAACTGTTCCCGTCGGTTTGTTACACAGACCTAAAGCAGTTTAGTAAAGCAGTCCAGATTGTTATCCATAGATACCCTTCGTAGTGACCCTTCCTTCATCGCTTAAAAATCTGTAACGCAATCCATCAAGCCGGAAGGCACAATATATTTGTTAATAAGGTAATTTCTATGTCTGCTAAAATGACTGGTCTGGTAAAATGGTTCAACGCTGATAAAGGTTTCGGCTTCATCACTCCTGACGATGGCTCTAAAGACGTGTTCGTACACTTCTCTGCTATCCAGAACGATGGCTACAAATCTCTGGACGAAGGTCAGAAAGTGTCCTTCACCATCGAAAGCGGCGCTAAAGGCCCAGCAGCTGGTAACGTTGTAAGCCTGTAAGCTTCCAACCCAGTAGCAAAGAATTTAAAAACCCGCCTTCTGGCGGGTTTTTTCGTTTCTACTGTTGTATCTGCGGGTTGACGCAGTTTAGCTCCACTTTTCCGCTGAGTGCGGCGATCAGGTTATCTACCGCCGTGGCCGCCATATTGTAGCGCGTTTCATGAGTGGCTGAGCCGATATGGGGCAGAGCAACCACGTTAGGCAGCGAAAGCAGGGGAGAATCCACCGGCAGCGGCTCCTGTTCAAATACATCCAGACCTGCGGCATGGATCTCACCGTTTTGCAGGGCTTCAATCAGCGCCTTCTCATCCACCACCGGGCCACGACCCGCGTTGATGAAAATGGCTGATTTCTTCATCTTCGCGAATTCCTCTTTGCCAATCAGATGATGCGTTTCTTCCGACAGCGGCAGGATCAGGCAAACATAATCGGCTTCCTGCAGCAACGTATCCAGCTCGCAATAGCGCGCGTTAAAGCGCTCTTCAGCTTCAGTGTGATGACGGCGCGCGTTATACAGAATCGGCATGTTAAAACCAAAATGTGCGCGCTGCGCCAGTGCCAGCCCGATACGTCCCATGCCAACAATGCCCAGCGTTTTGCCGTGAACATCTACGCCGAACCAGTCCGGACCAATGCTCTTTGTCCATTCGCCCGCTTTGACGCGTTCAGCCACTTCCACCACGCGACGGGCCGTGGTGAGTACCAGCGCCATCAGCGTGTCGGCCACGGTTTCCGTCAGGGCATGTGGCGTGTGCATCAACAGGATCTTGCGGGCGTTAAGAGCATCCACATCGAAGTTGTCGTAACCCACGGAAACGGTAGAGGTAGCACGAAGCTTCGGCATTTTTTCCAGCAGAGTGACATCCACTTTTTCGCTTGAACCCAACAGGCCTTCGGCGCTGGCGAACGCTTCAGCGTGCTGTGCCACGGTCTCCGGGCTCAGGTTCTTCACCTGCGTGACGCTGAAGTGTTCTTCAAGACGTTTCTGCAGATCTTCCGGCAGGGCTTTATACAAAATGACGGACGGCTTCATGCTAATCTCCGTTGATTTCTAAGGATTCAGGCGTGGCGTGCGCCGACGGGGTGTTGTTGATTGTTAGCAGGCTTAACAATCAGAGTAAGCCACACGGAGGCGAAAAGCGCTACCCCCATAAAGATGTATGATGCGGATGGACTGCCCGTAGCACCGTTCAGATAACCGACAAACCAGGAGCCGCAGAACGAACCCAGCGCACCCATACTGTTAATCAGCGCCATCGCGCCACCTGCCACGTTACGCGGCAGCATTTCCGGAATGATGGCAAAGAACGGACCGTACGGGGCGTACATGGCTGCACCGGCAATGACCAGCAGAGCGTAAGAGGCCCAGAAGTGATTCGCACCTACGGCCCAGGAGCCAATGAAAGCAAAGGCAGCGATCAGCAGCAGCGGCCAGACAAACAGCTTACGGTTCTGCAGCTTATCCGATGCCCACGATGCGACGATCATGGCGATGGTTGCCGCCAGATACGGCACGGAAGAGAGCCAGCCTACCTCTACCATGCCGAGGTTTTCGCCACCGCTGCGGATAATCGACGGCAGCCACAGCACAAAGCCGTACACGCCAATACTCCAGGTAAAATATTGCGCACAAAGCAGGATCACGTTACGCGAGCGGAAGGCTTCACCATAGTTACGTACGGCCTTCAGACCTTGTTGTTCTTTATCCAGCTGTGCCTGCAGCGCCGCTTTTTCGTCTTCGGAAAGCCATTTCGCCTGAGCCGGCTTATCTTTCACCAGCACCCACCAGCAGAAGGCCCAGATAACCGCGGGTACCCCTTCGATGATAAACATTTCGCGCCAGCCGAAGGACTGGATCAGGTAGCCGGAAACTACCGACATCCACAGTACCGTGACCGGGTTACCGAGGATCAGGAAGGTATTCGCGCGGGAGCGTTCAGATTTAGTAAACCAGTTGCTGATGTAGATCAGCATCGCCGGCATGACGGCCGCCTCAACGACGCCGAGGATAAAGCGAATGGCGGCCAGGGCAGGAATATTGTTCACCACGCCGGTCAGTGATGCGCAGGCACCCCACAGGATCAGACAGATGAAGATCAGCTTACGCACGCTGCGGCGTTCGGCGTAGATAGCGCCGGGGATCTGGAAGAAGAAATAACCCAGGAAGAAAAGGGCACCCAGCAGGGAGGAGATACCTTTGGTGATCCCAAGGTCTTCGGTGATCCCCGCCGCGGACGCGAAACTGAAGTTGGCACGATCAAGGTACGCCAGGCTGTACGTGATAAACACGATTGGCATGATGTACCACCAGCGTTTCACTGCATTGGTCGAACTGTTCATAGGCTTGCCTCTGTTGTTGAGGTTGTTACCGCCGTTGTCTGTAGGGTACACGGTGGTTTGTTTTGTTGGGTGAGGGGAATGTTTATTCGTTAAGCTCTGCTCGGGTTGGTAATCCTTCGCTATCGCCTTGTACCTGAATAGCCAGCGAGCCTACCCTGTTGCCCCGCGCGACGGCTTGCTGCAGTGGTTTACCTTCCAGCAGAGCGCTAATGACTCCCACGGCAAAGCCATCGCCCGCGCCGACGGTGTCGACCACGTTTTCAACTTTTACCGCAGCGACCGCACCTTGTTCACCTTCGGCGGTTTTAAACCATGCGCCATCGGCACCGGTTTTCAGCACCACGGCTTTTACCCCTTTATTCAGGTAGAAGTCGGCGATGCCTTCAGGCGTGCTTTCACCGGTAAGGATCATCCCTTCTTTCACTCCCGGCAGAACCCAGTCAGCCTGGAATGCCAGATGGTTAAGTTTCTCAACCATTTCCGCTTCACTTTTCCACAGCACCGGCCGCAGGTTAGGATCGAAAGAGATCGTTTTGCCCTGTGCCTTCATGGTAGATGCAGCATGATCCAGCAATGCGTATGAGCTGGCTGAGAGCGCTGCCGCCACGCCGCTCAGGTGCAAATGGCGTGCATAGGCAAAATAGTCGGCGTGGTAATCTTCCACTGAGAGATGGCTTGCCGCCGACCCTTTACGGAAATACTCCACAATGGGATCGGTTCCATTTTCGACCTTAGATTTAAGCTGAAAGCCGGTCGCGAAGCGTCCGTCGAGCGTCACGCCTGCCGAATCAATCCCTTCTTTTTTCAACGAGTCGAGAATGAAATGACCAAAGCTATCGTCCCCTACGCGGCTGACCCAGCCCACGTTCAGGCCGAGACGCGCCAGGCCGGTCGCGACGTTCAGCTCTGCGCCAGCCACGCGTTTGATGAAATGCTCTACCGCGCTCAGCTCGCCGGTTTCGGTAGCGACAAACATCGCCATGGCCTCGCCAATCGTAATGACATCCAGCGTCTTGTGCATGGTTTACTCCTCGCGCAGCAGGTTGACGTAATGGCGGGTAACGGCGGTTAAATCCGTCCCTTCCAGCGGAAACTCGATACCTCGCGGGGCATCGGCGGGTAACTGGCAGAGCAGATCCAGCCAGCGCGCATCAGCACGATCCGGTGCCACGGCGCGGAAATTATCCTTATGCGGAACGGCGGCTTTAACGTGGATATAGCTCACAGCAGGGGCCAGATGACGGGCGGCTTCTTCAGGGGAGTCGCCGACCCATAGCCAGTTACCCATATCGAAGGTTAGCGTAACGGGCAGTGCCCTCTCCCGGCAGGCAGCTTTAAAGCCCTGCATTGGCGCAAGCTGGCCGCAGTCGGTCTGGTCGTTTTCCACCACCAGCGCCATGCCGCTTTTATTCAGCAGGTTCCGCAGGGCTTCAAGCGGCTGGGTGTCGCTGAAATACCCGAGTGAAACTTTCAGCCACAGCGCATTCAGGGTGCTGGCCTCGGAGAGATAGCGGGGCAGGTCCGGGTTGAGGGTACCGTCAGGCATAAACAGGGCGGCGGGGGCGGAGTAACACGCCAGCAGGCCCAACAGTTCAATAGATTCACCCAGCGCAGGCAGTGCCAGTAACTCTTCGCTGTTGAACAGCTCGCGGCGGATCTCCACGCCGTCGGCACCTGCACCCGCAATCACGGGAAGCATTGCCCGTTGACCGCCTGCCTGTCGCACCTGTTCCGCGCCGTACGCGGCGGTGACCACCATGATTTTCCTGCCCATCTTCGGACTCCATCGCAATATATCAATGTTATTACGCTAGATGGAACCGGTTCCAAAGGAAAGTTCAGGATGTCGAAATTATGATCGGTATCACAAGGGAAAATTAACGCGCGGTGGAGCCGCGAACGATCAGCTCGCCGGAGAAGACCTGCTCGCGTACGGCATCACTGGTGCCTTCAATACGACGAACCACTTGTTCTACAGCAGCATAGCCAATCTGCCAGGTGGGCTGTTTGAGGGTGGTGATACCGACGCCCGCCAGTTCTGCCCACTCCAGTTCATCGAACCCCAGCAGACCAATATCGCTGCCCCAGTGCAGGCCAATCCGCTTGAGCGAGCGGGCGACTTGCAGCGTCAGTGCCCCGTTGGCGGAAATGACGGCTTTGCGCATCCCACGATGTCGGGTGTGGAACTGGCGCAGGGTGTTGTCGAGTTGATCGGCTTCGTGTAATGGGGTTTCGGCATTTTCGGCGATCACGCCGGGATAACGCTCCAGAGTGGCGCGAAACGCGCTCAGACGCTCGCGACGCGTGTTAACCATTCCCAGTGGTTCGCTTAGAAACAGAATGGCTTCAAAACCCTGTTCGATCAGATGCTCGGTGGCGGTAGTGGCGGCCTGGGTGTTATCCAGCCCGACGACATCGCAGGCAAATTCAGGGATTTTACGATCGATAAGGACCATGGGAAGAGACGATTGCTGCAGGCGGTTTAACCCCTCTTCACGCATGCCCACGGCGTTAACCACAATCCCTTCCACCTGGTAGCTACGCAGCAGATCGAGATAATGCAGCTCCTGGTCGACTTCGTTGTTGGTATTACAGACCAGCGGCGTAAAACCTTTCTCGCGACAGGCGGCTTCAATACCGCTCAGCACGTTTACGGAGTAGGGGTTGGTGATATCGGCGATGATAAGCCCGATAAGGCGGGTACGCCCCCGCTTGAGCCCGCGCGCCATGATGCTGGGGCGGTAATCGAGATCGGCAATGGCCTGTTCAATTCGAGCCAGCAGCGCATCGGACAACAGATGTTTTTCGCCGTTGAGATAGCGCGAAATGCTGGTTTTACCGGTTTTGGCTGCTTTCGCCACGTCGCTGATGGTGGCCCGGGCTGGTTTGCTCATCGCTGATTTCCCTGAATTTAGTGAGAATACCTTAGCGGGAAAATCAACGATGGCAAGTGGTTCATACCCTCTCCTGCGGGGAGAGGGGGAAATGCGATTACTGCACAGGGCTTAACGTAATCTCAACGCGGCGGTTCTGCGCTTTGCCTTCCGCCGTGCTATTGCTGGCGATCGGGTTGGCAGGACCCATTCCGCTGGTGCGGATGCGGTTCGCTTCAACGCCCTGAGTGATCAGCGAACTGGCCACGGAATCGGCGCGCTGTTGAGACAGACGCATGTTCAGATCCTGGCTACCGGTGCTGTCGGTGTAGCCAATCACGTTCACGGCGGTTTTGTTATACTCTTTCAGCACCATTGCCACACCGGTCAGGGTGTTCGCACCCGCAGGTTTCAGCGTTGCGCTGCTGCTGTCGAAGGTAACATTGTTCGGCATGTTCAGAATGATGTTGTCACCACTACGCGTCACACTCACGCCGGTTCCCTTCATTTTGTCGCGGAGTTTCGCTTCCTGCACGTCCATGTAATAGCCGACGCCACCGCCCAATGCTGCTCCCGCCGCTGCACCAATCAGTGCGCCTTTACCACGGTCTTTCTTGGAGGAGGAGAGCGCGCCAACGCCAGCACCTACCAGCGAGCCGATCCCCGCGCCGATGCCGGATTTACCCGCCTGGCTTTCACCGGTGTAAGGGTTAGTTGTGCAGCCAGAAACAGCCAGTGCACCGCTCACCAGAGCGGCAATAACGAGTACGCGTTTTTTCATCTTCTTTCCTTAATCCTTTTTATTCTTTGCCACGGCGAGCGTGGCAGTTGATTATGACGTCCAGATACGGAGAAAATTCCGGGTATTACTCTGAAATTTGTGACAAACCATAAACTGCCTCAACAAGAAGGCGGTAAACCTGCACGCAACCAGGAGCGCACGCTTGAGCACCTCAACGAAAACCATTCTGACCGCCGCCCACTGGGGGCCGATGCTGGTCGAAATCGATGGCGAAAATGTTCTGTCGTCCCGCGGGGCATTGCCAACCCAACATCCCAACTCGTTACAGACCGCCGTTCGCGATCAGGTGCATAGCAAAACGCGCGTGCGCTGGCCGATGGTGCGTAAAGGTTTTCTGGCCTCGCCGGACAAACCGCAGGGAATCCGTGGTCAGGATGAGTTTGTTCGCGTGAGCTGGGATGAGGCGCTGGCGTTGATTCACGCCCAGCATAAGCGCATTCGCGATACCTGGGGGCCGTCGTCCATTTTTGCCGGGTCTTACGGCTGGCGTTCTAACGGCGTGCTGCACAAGGCCTCGACGCTGCTGCAGCGCTATATGAGCCTGGCGGGGGGCTATACCGGTCATCTGGGGGATTACTCCACCGGCGCGGCGCAGGCGATCATGCCGTACGTGGTGGGGGGAAACGAAGTTTATCAGCAACAGACCAGCTGGCCGCTGGTGCTGGAGCATACCGACGTGGTGGTGCTGTGGAGCGCTAACCCCCTAAATACGCTGAAAATTGCCTGGAATGCCAGCGACGAACAGGGTATTGGGTATTTCGACGCGCTGCGCAAAAGCGGCAAGCGCATCATCTGCATTGACCCGATGCGCTCTGAAACCATGGATTTCTTCGGCGACAGTGCCGAGTGGATTGCCCCGCATATGGGCACCGACGTGGCAATGATGCTGGGTATCGCCCATACGCTGGTCGAAAACGGCTGGCACGATGGCGAATTCCTGAGGCGTTGTACCACTGGCTTCGATAAATTCGCTGAATACCTGACGGGCCAATCCGATGGGGTAGCGAAAACGGCAGAGTGGGCGGCAAATATTTGCGGCGTTACTGCGGATAAAATCCGCGAACTGGCGGCGTTATTCCATAAAAACACCACGATGTTAATGTCCGGCTGGGGAATGCAGCGCCAGCAGTTTGGCGAGCAGAAGCACTGGATGCTGGTGACGCTTGCCGCAATGCTTGGGCAGATCGGCACGCCGGGCGGGGGTTTTGGTCTCTCTTATCACTTCGCCAATGGTGGTAACCCTACTCGCAAAGCTGCCGTGCTGGCCTCTCTGCAAGGCTCAGTGCAGGGCGGTGTGGATGCCGTGGATAAAATCCCGGTGGCGCGAATTGTTGAAGCCCTGGAAAACCCCGGTGGGTTTTATCAGCACAATGGGCTGGACCGCCACTTCCCGGATATTAAATTTGTCTGGTGGGCGGGCGGATCGAACTTCACGCACCATCAGGATACCAATCGCCTGATCCGCGCCTGGCAGAAACCAGAGCTGGTGGTGATCTCAGAGTGCTTCTGGACAGGCTCGGCTAAGCATGCCGACATCGTGCTGCCAGCGACAACCTCGTTTGAGCGTAACGATCTCACCATGACCGGTGACTACAGCAACCAGCATATGGTGCCAATGAAGCGCGTTGTGGTCCCACGCGATGAAGCGCGGGATGATTTCGAGGTGTTTGCTGAACTGAGCGAGCTGTGGGAAGCAGGTGGCCGCGAGCGTTTTACCGAAGGTAAAACCGATCTGCAGTGGCTTGAGACGTTCTACCAGATAGCCAGCCAGCGCGGTGCCGCCCAGGGTGTGACACTCCCACCGTTTACTGAATTCTGGGAAGCAAACCAGATATTCGAGATGCCCGAGAGTGAACAGAACGCGCAGTTTGTTCGTTTTGCCGATTTCCGCCGTGACCCGGAGAGCCACCCGCTGAAAACCGAGAGCGGGAAGATCGTGATCTACAGCGAGCGCATAGCCAGCTTCGGGTATGCCGACTGCCCGCCGCACCCTATGTGGCTCGAGCCGGACGAATGGCACGGCAATGCCAAGCCGGAGCAGCTCCAGGTGTTGTCTGCCCACCCTGCGCACCGCCTGCACAGCCAGCTTAACTATACCTCGCTGCGCGAACAGTATGCGGTTGCCGGGCGAGAACCGATCACGTTGAATACCTTCGATGCCAAAGCCCGTGGGATTGTAGACGGTGACGTGGTGCGCGTCTGGAACCAGCGGGGACAGGTCCTGGCCGGTGCGGTGGTCAGTGACGGGATTAAACCGGGTGTTCTGTGCATTCACCAGGGGGCATGGCCAGATCTTGAGCCGGCCGAAGGCGGTATCTGTAAAAACGGGGCGGTTAACGTGCTGACCAAAGATCTCCCCAGCTCGAAGCTGGGGAATGGTTGTGCAGGGAATACGGCACTGGCATGGGTCGAAAAGTATGAGGGACCCGAGCTTACCTTAACGGCGTTTGATCCGCCTGCCAGCTCATGATCCAGGTCGGATGTTGGGTGTCATCCTGCCAGGCGCTGTCTTCGATGCGAAAGCCCTGAGCATGGTAGAAATTCACCGCCCGGACATTTTTCTGGTACACCTCCAGGCTTAAATACGGGAAGTGCTGTTGAACATGGTTCAGCAGCGCTTGCCCGATGCCTTTCCCGATGTATGCCGGTGCGACAAACAGTGCCCCAACAAACTTAGACTGCATCACGCTGATAAATCCGCAGGGTTCGCCATCCTGTTCCCAGACCCAGGTTTCAGCCGAAGGCAGGTAAACGTCCCGCACCATCGCCTCGTTCTCTTTCCAGTAACTCGCCTCGATAAACGGATGCGCTTCTGTGGTGCTTTCAAGCCATAGGCTCAGAAGTGGCGCGGTATTCTCATTTTGCCATTTGCGGATCATGATGGCCTCCCGGATGACAGAAGCAGCCGGTAACGTGGTCGTTGACCAGGCCACAGGCCTGCATAAAGGCGTAGCAGATGGTGGAGCCGACAAATTTAAAACCGCGTTTTTTCAGGGCCTTAGAGAGTGCATCTGATTCAGGCGTCGATGCCGGGATCTCTGCCAGCGTGGCAGCGTGGGTAATTTGCGGATCGTTATTCACAAACGACCAGACAAAGTCTGAGAATGATTCGCCGTTTTGTTCCATCGCCAGCCAGGCGCGTGCATTGCCGATGATGGCCTGAATTTTACCGCGATGGCGGATGATACCGGCATCCTGCACCAGCCTTTCGACGTCCTCATCGGTCATGGCGGCGACGGCGACAGGATCAAACTGGTGGAAGGCATTGCGGTAGTTTTCACGTTTCTTGAGCACAGTAATCCACGACAAACCCGCCTGCTGACCCTCCAGGCAGATCATCTCAAAGAGTTTTTTACCATCTTTTTCCGGCACGCCCCATTCCTGGTCGTGATAGTCGATATACAGCTGATCCTGGCTTACCCAACCGCAACGTTCCATCCGTCATCTCCCTTATTGATACTGATTTTGCAAATATTTCGTTCTGACTGGCTTGACGTGTTTACTATAAAGACAATAGTTAATACAGGGCCATATGCTCTATAAGCTCTTCCTGAATAACGACAAATATCGCCGAATTCGGCTCTCTCTGGGGTCGCGTTGATGATGATAAAAAAAATCAGTGGTCGCCATGCTGCTTCTGGCCTGGTGGGAATTTCAGCCTGCCTGTTTTTTTGTAATACAGCGTCTGCCTGGCAACAGGAATATATCGTTTCAGACGCCCAAAATAATACGGCGGAACGCTATACATGGGACGCGGATCACCAACCGCGTTATGAGGATATTCTTGCTGAGCGTATTCAGACTTCACAAAATGCGCCAGGTCTTGCCCTGAATGTACCGTCTGGCAGTACGACAGAGGGGGCAATGAGCGTGGGCTGGAATTTTCCCGTTTCAGCGCATATCACTACCGGCCCTGTCGTGGCGTGGCGGTACGACGGCACGGCTCCCATGATGATCAACGAATTTGGTGATAGCGCGTCGACACAGTCAGTCACTGACCCGCTCTGGCATGCCAGTGTTAGCACGCTGGGCTGGCGCGTGAATACCCAGTACGGCGATCTTCGTCCGTGGGCACAGATCAGCTATAACCAGCAGTTTGGTGAAAACCAGTGGAAATCTCAGTTTGGCATGCCGCAAACCCCAGCCCCGGTACAAAACGGGAGCTGGATGGATGTGACGGTCGGTACGGATATTCCGTTTAACACGCATGTAGCGGCCTATGCGTCGCTCGCTCAAGGGGAACGCGCCACTACAGGTGAGGAATTTATGTATACCCTGGGCGTGAGTGCGAATTTCTAGAGTTGTTACTTTTTTAAACGTTACGGTAACATCTCAAATACAATAGCCATAGGGGTTGTAGCGATAGCAGGTACTAACACGCTATCGCTTCATTCCCCCACAAGGTCATTCATTCCTGATTCCAGGCATTTCATTCCATTCTTCCTGCATTTCATGCCGTTTTACCCCTGGTCTTTTAAGGTTTTGTTTATCGTTGTCCTCAGCGAACTTCCTTAATTTCTCTTGCAGGACAACTGCCATGAACACATCAACTTATAACCGTACGCGCTGGCTAACGCTCTTTGGTACCATCGTCACCCAGTTTGCGTTGGGTTCGGTCTATACCTGGAGCCTGTTTAACAGCGCACTTTCCGATAAGCTCGGCGCACCGGTCAGCCAGGTTGCATTCTCCTTTGGGCTACTGAGTCTCGGGTTGGCGCTCTCGTCTTCCGTCGCGGGCAAGCTGCAGGAGCGTTTTGGTGTGAAGCGTGTGACCATGGCGTCCGGCATTCTGCTGGGCGTGGGTTTTTTCCTGACGGCACACTCCAGCAACCTGATGATGCTGTGGTTGAGCGCCGGGGTACTGGTGGGGCTGGCAGATGGTGCAGGTTACCTGTTGACACTCTCGAACTGCGTGAAGTGGTTCCCGGAACGTAAAGGCCTTATCTCTGCGTTTGCCATCGGTTCTTATGGCCTGGGCAGCCTCGGTTTTAAATTTATCGATTCTCATCTGCTGGCTTCCGTTGGTCTCGAAAAAACCTTCATGATCTGGGGGGTTATCGTTCTGGTCATGATCCTCTTTGGTGCTACGCTGATGAAAGATGCGCCTCAGCAGGAGGTTAAATCCGTGAACGGTGTGGTGGAGAACGATTTCACCCTGGCGCAATCTATGCGTAAACCGCAGTACTGGATGCTGGCGGTGATGTTCCTGACGGCCTGCATGAGTGGTTTGTACGTCATCGGTGTGGCGAAAGATATCGCTCAGGGAATGGTGAAACTGGATGCGGCAACGGCTGCGAATGCGGTGACCGTGATCTCCATTGCCAACCTTTCCGGGCGTCTGGTGCTGGGTATTCTGTCTGACAAAATCGCCCGTATCCGTGTGATTACGATTGGCCAGGTTGTTTCGCTGGTGGGCATGGCGGCGCTGCTTTTCGCACCTCTGAATGAAGCGACCTTCTTCGCGGCGATTGCCTGCGTTGCGTTCAACTTCGGTGGCACCATTACGGTCTTCCCGTCACTGGTGAGCGAATTCTTTGGTCTTAACAATCTCGCGAAAAACTACGGTGTTATTTATCTTGGCTTCGGGATCGGCAGTATCTGCGGTTCGCTGATTGCCTCACTGTTCGGTGGGTTCTATGTGACCTTCTGCGTGATCTTCGCCTTGCTGATCATTTCGCTGGCGCTGTCTACGACGATTCGTCAGCCGCAGCGGGAAGTCTTTAAAGAAGCGCATGCCTGACAACGAAGAAAAAGGCCGGTCATCCGGCCTTTTTCTTATCGAACAATACTGCCTTTAGACGCATTTGTCGGATTCTGGGTCTGCTTTTTTGTAAATAACTGTACCGATCACACTCTCTGCTGCCACTTTTTCCCTTCCCTGTGGTCTACTTACCACGCTTGTAGTCGTTTCATTGAACGATCCCCTGAGCGTATGTCTAATCTGTCCACTTTTTATATTGAGGTGGGCGGCTGTACTGTCCCTTTTTCCGGGTAGATTGCATGAAATACATTAAATCGATGGCGCAACAAAAGCTGTGCTTTTTGCTGGCGTTGTACATCGGCCTGTTTATGAATGGCGCAGTGTTTTTCCGTCGGTTCGACGGTTACGCGCAAGATTTTACCGTCTGGAAAGGAATTGCAGCGGTTGTCGAATTGGTCGCTGCTGTACTGGTCACCTTCTTTTTATTCCGTATTCTTACGCTGTTTGGCCGTCGCGTCTGGCGAGTGCTGGCGACGTTTATCGTGCTGTGCTCGGCAGGGGCCAGCTATTACATGACCTTTATGAACGTTGTCATTGGCTACGGCATTATCGCCTCGGTGATGACCACGGACATCGATCTCTCTAAAGAAGTGGTTGGGCTGCATTTTGTACTCTGGCTGGTGGCCGTGAGTGCCCTGCCGCTGCTCCTTATCTGGAGCAACCGTTGCCGGTATACGCTGGTTCACCAGATCCGCACGCCGGGAAAACGTTTCAGAAGCGTGGCGATAGTTCTGCTGGCCGGTCTGATGGTCTGGGGACCTATTCGTCTGCTGGAAGTAAAACAGAAATATGATGAGCGTACCTCTGGCGTGGATCTGCCAAGCTACGGTGGTGTGGTCGCCAACTCTTATTTACCGTCTAACTGGATCTCCGCGCTGGGATTATACGCGTGGGCGCAGGTGGATGAGTCTTCTGATAATAAATCGTTGATTAACCCGGCGAAGAAATTCACTTATGTCGCGCCAAAAGATATCGATGATACCTATGTCGTCTTTATTATCGGGGAAACTACGCGCTGGGATCATATGGGTATTCTCGGCTATGACCGCGATACCACACCAAAAATGGCACAGGAGAAAAACCTGATTGCCTATCGCGGTTATTCCTGCGACACCGCCACTAAGCTCTCCTTACGCTGCATGTTCGTACGTGAGGGTGGTGCGAGCGATAACCCGCAACGTACCCTGAAAGAGCAAAACGTCTTCTCGGTGCTGCATCAGCTTGGGTTTACGTCTGACCTCTATGCGATGCAAAGCGAGATGTGGTTCTACAGCAACACCATGGCCCAGAACATTTCTTATCGCGAGCAGATTGGTGCGGAGGCGCGTAACCGTGGCAAGCCTGTCGATGACATGCTGCTGATTGACGAGATGAAACTGTCTCTGAACGGAAATCCTGATGGTAAGCATATGATCATTCTGCATACTAAAGGGTCGCACTTTAACTACACCCAGCGTTACCCGCGTAGCTTTGCCAAATGGACGCCGGAGTGCGTTGGTGTGGATAAAGACTGTTCTAAAGCGCAGCTGATTAACTCCTACGACAACTCAGTGATGTATGTGGATCACTTTATTGATACGGTGATTGACCAGGTCCGCGATAAGAAAGCGATTGTTTTCTATGCTGCGGACCACGGTGAATCCATCAATGAGTTCGAGCACCTGCACGGTACGCCACGTAAGATGGCTCCGCCGGAGCAGTTCCGCGTGCCAATGATTGTGTGGATGTCTGACAAGTATCTGGAAGATCCGGAGAAAGCGAAGATGTTTGCTCAACTGAAGAAAGAAGCTGATATGAAGGTACCGCGTCGTCATGTTGAGCTGTACGACACCATTTTAGGTTGCCTGGGTTACACCTCACCAGATGGCGGTATTAACGAAAATAACAACTGGTGCAAACTCCCTGACCGCACCTCCAAAGCCGCGCAGTAGCTCGCCTGGCGAGAATATCGCCAGTTGAATGGCTTTTTGAAAATAAGGGATTGACGGGGGCGCACCTCAGCAGTAAGATGCGCTCCGCATTCGGCGAGTAGCGCAGCTTGGTAGCGCAACTGGTTTGGGACCAGTGGGTCGGAGGTTCGAATCCTCTCTCGCCGACCACATTCTAAAAAAGGGCTAACCGTAAGGTTAGCCCTTTTTGCATTAGAGCCTTAACCCGTCAGATTACCCAAAACGCCTCTTATCCCTGCTTCTCCCTGCCTGTTAACGATTTTGTGACATAATCCATTGTATTTTTTTATATATAGATTGATCTTTTTTCGCGTTGCTTATGGATAACCTCAGCATTTTTCGCTGTGCGTTTTAACGTTCGTGGAATTTAGTGCTCAGATAATCACCATTCTGTAAGAAAATTTACCCATTCTGAATAAAAGTTAATCACTGATTGTTGCGAAATATGAAGATATTTGTGCTGCAAGATAGCGAGTAGCATAAATTTCCCTGCTGAAAACTGGCATGCATAGTTTTTTTAATCTTTGTTTGCGGTTTCTCACACTCAGCGTAAATCCCCGCCACCTGTATTGACGTTTTCACATTCTGTTGACAGATTGTAGGGCATGAGGGGCATTTCAGGGACGATCTGCGCTGCAACTCAAACGCTCTTCTGAAAGGATTCTCCATCCCTTTAACGCCTTAGGGCATCACCGACCGGACCGGGTAAAAAATAAATAAAGGTCAGGCGGCGTAACACAACAAAGCAAAACATCACATTGGAGCAGAATAATGAGTATTTCCTTGAAGAAGTCAGGGATGCTGAAGCTTGGTTTGAGCCTGGTGGCGATGACCGTGGCAGCAAGCGTACAGGCAAAAACCCTGGTTTACTGTTCTGAAGGCTCGCCGGAAGGCTTTAACCCACAGCTCTTTACCTCTGGTACGACGTACGACGCAAGCTCTGTACCGATCTATAACCGTCTGGTTGAATTCAAAACCGGTACCACGGAAGTTATTCCTGGTCTGGCTGAGAAGTGGGACGTCAGCGAAGACGGTAAAACCTATACCTTCCACCTGCGCCAGGGCGTGAAGTGGCAGGACAGCAAAGAATTCAAACCCACGCGCGACTTCAACGCCGATGACGTGGTGTTCTCCTTTGACCGTCAGAAAAACGCTCAGAACCCGTACCACAAAGTGTCTGGCGGCAGCTATGAATACTTCGAAGGGATGGGGCTGCCAGATCTGATCTCTGAAGTGAAAAAAGTTGACGATAAAACCGTGCAGTTCGTGCTGACTCGCCCGGAAGCGCCATTCCTGGCTGACCTGGCGATGGACTTCGCGTCTATTCTGTCTAAAGAATATGCAGATAACATGCTGAAAGCCGGTACGCCGGAAAAAGTGGACCTGGATCCAATCGGTACCGGCCCATTCCAGCTGCTGCAGTACCAGAAAGATTCTCGCATTCTGTACAAAGCGTTCCCGGGCTACTGGGGTACGAAACCTCAGATCGACCGTCTGGTGTTCTCCATCACGCCTGATGCGTCTGTGCGTTATGCAAAACTGCAGAAAAACGAATGCCAGGTTATGCCATACCCGAACCCGGCTGATATCGCCCGCATGAAGCAGGATAAGAATATCAACCTGCTGGAGCAGGCTGGTCTGAACGTGGGCTATCTCTCCTTTAACACCGAGAAGAAACCGTTTGATGATGTAAAAGTGCGTCAGGCGCTGACTTACGCGGTGAACAAAGAAGCGATCATCAAAGCCGTTTACCAGGGCGCAGGCGTAGCCGCTAAGAACCTGATCCCACCAACAATGTGGGGCTACAACGACGACGTTAAAGACTACAGCTACGATCCTGAGAAAGCGAAAGCACTGCTGAAAGAAGCAGGCCAGGATAAAGGCTTTACCGTTGAACTGTGGGCGATGCCGGTACAGCGTCCGTATAACCCGAACGCACGCCGTATGGCGGAAATGGTTCAGGCTGACTGGGCGAAGATTGGCGTACAGGCCAAGATTGTGACCTACGAGTGGGGCGAGTACCTGAAGCGCGCCAAAGCGGGTGAGCACCAGGCGGTAATGATGGGCTGGACCGGTGATAACGGGGATCCGGACAACTTCTTCGCCACCCTGTTCAGCTGTGCTGCTGCGAAAGACGGTTCCAACTACTCTCGCTGGTGCTACAAGCCGTTTGAAGACCTGATCCAGCCGGCGCGTGCGACCGACGATCACAACAAACGTATTGAACTGTACAAGCAGGCTCAGGTTGTTATGCACGATCAGGCTCCGGCGCTGATTGTTGCTCACTCCACCGTTTACGAGCCAGTGCGTAAAGAAGTGAAGGGCTACGTGGTTGATCCACTGGGCAAACACCACTTCGAAAACGTATCGGTTGAATAATAAGTAGGGTGTTCTCCCTCTCCCCCGGGAGAGGGCAGGGGTGAGGGACGTGCATGCATCCCCTCACCCTAACCCTCTCCCGACGGGAGAGGGAATTTACATTTGTGAGCAATACAGACGTCACGCCATTGGTCGTGCGTCATCAGAGAGAATCCGGGTTATGTTGCAGTTCATCCTCCGACGTCTGGGACTTGTTATCCCCACGTTTATCGGTATCACCCTTCTCACTTTTGCCTTCGTCCATATGATCCCCGGCGACCCGGTAATGATTATGGCGGGCGAGCGTGGTATTTCCCCTGAGCGCCATGCACAGCTGCTGGCTGAGCTTGGTCTGAACAAGCCGCTGTGGCAGCAGTACCTCAACTATATCTGGGGCGTGTTGCACGGTGATTTGGGTATTTCGCTGAAAAGCCGTCTTCCGGTGTGGGATGAGTTCGTGCCGCGTTTCAAAGCGACACTCGAACTTGGTGTCTGCGCCATGATTTTCGCCACTGCGGTGGGTATTCCTGTTGGAGTCCTGGCTGCGGTTAAACGTGGCTCTATTTTTGACCATACTGCCGTGGGCCTGGCGCTGACCGGCTACTCCATGCCTATCTTCTGGTGGGGCATGATGCTGATTATGCTGGTATCGGTGCAGCTTAACCTGACGCCGGTCTCCGGGCGCGTCAGTGATATGGTCTTCCTCGATGATTCCAACCCGTTGACCGGCTTTATGCTGATTGATACGGCTATCTGGGGCGAAGAGGGCAACTTCATTGATGCTGTCGCGCACATGATCCTGCCTGCAATGGTGCTCGGTACGATTCCTCTGGCGGTGATTGTGCGTATGACCCGTTCATCCATGCTGGAAGTACTGGGTGAGGATTATATCCGCACCGCGCGCGCCAAAGGCCTGACGCGTATGCGTGTCATCATCGTTCATGCGCTGCGTAACGCCATGCTGCCGGTGGTGACCGTTATCGGTCTGCAGGTGGGTACGTTGCTGGCAGGTGCGATCCTGACCGAAACCATCTTCTCCTGGCCAGGCCTGGGGCGTTGGCTGATTGACGCGCTGCAACGCCGTGACTATCCGGTCGTGCAGGGCGGTGTGCTGCTGGTTGCGACGATGATTATCCTCGTTAACCTGCTGGTCGATTTGCTGTACGGCGTGGTGAACCCGCGTATTCGTCATAAGAAGTAAGGGGCCATCATGTCACACGTTTCTGAAAATAAAGTGGTTGCTGCACCGGTTCCAATGACGCCGCTGCAGGAATTCTGGCACTACTTCAAGCGCAACAAAGGCGCGGTAGTGGGGCTGGTCTATGTCTCTATCATGATCCTGATTGCGGTGTTTGCGAACGTCCTGGCACCGTATAACCCGGCGGATCAATTCCGTGATGCTCTGCTAGCACCTCCTGCGTGGCAGGACGGTGGTAGCCTGGCGCACCTGTTAGGTACCGATGATGTGGGTCGTGACGTGTTGTCGCGTCTGATGTACGGTGCACGTCTGTCGCTGCTGGTCGGCTGCCTGGTGGTGGTGCTTTCCCTGATCATGGGGATTGTACTGGGTCTGGTTGCCGGTTACTTCGGTGGTATCGTTGATAACATCATCATGCGTATCGTCGATATTATGCTGGCTCTGCCAAGCCTGCTGCTGGCACTGGTGCTGGTGGCGATCTTCGGCCCGTCGATTGGTAACGCTGCGCTTGCATTGACCTTCGTGGCGCTTCCCCACTACGTACGTTTAACGCGTGCGGCGGTGCTGGTGGAAGTGAACCGGGATTACGTCACGGCGTCTCGCGTGGCGGGTGCAGGCGCTATGCGTCAGATGTTTGTCAATATCTTCCCTAACTGCCTTGCGCCGCTGATTGTTCAGGCGTCGCTCGGTTTCTCTAACGCCATTCTTGATATGGCCGCTCTTGGCTTCCTGGGCATGGGTGCGCAGCCGCCAACACCGGAGTGGGGCACTATGCTCTCCGACGTGTTGCAGTTCGCACAAAGCGCCTGGTGGGTCGTCACCTTCCCGGGTCTGGCGATTCTGCTGACGGTGCTGGCATTTAACCTGATGGGTGATGGTCTGCGTGATGCACTTGATCCCAAACTGAAGCAGTAAGAGGCACGAGATGGCGTTATTAAATGTAGATAAATTATCAGTGCACTTCGGCGACGAAGGCACCCCGTTTCGCGCCGTGGACCGCATCAGCTACAGCGTAAATCAGGGCGAAGTGGTTGGCATCGTAGGGGAGTCAGGTTCCGGTAAGTCGGTAAGCTCGCTGGCAATTATGGGGCTGATTGATTACCCAGGCCGCGTAATGGCGGAAAACCTGCAGTTCAACGGTCAGGATCTGAAGCGTATTTCCGAAAAACAGCGCCGCCAGCTGGTGGGCGCGGAAGTAGCGATGATTTTCCAGGACCCAATGACCAGCCTGAACCCGTGCTATACCGTCGGTTTCCAGATTATGGAAGCGATTAAGGTGCATCAGGGCGGGAATAAGAAAACCCGTCGTCAGCGCGCGATCGATCTGCTGAACCAGGTCGGGATTCCTGACCCGGCATCGCGTCTGGACGTTTACCCGCACCAGCTTTCAGGCGGGATGAGCCAGCGCGTGATGATTGCGATGGCCATTGCCTGTCGGCCAAAACTGCTGATTGCGGATGAACCGACGACGGCGCTGGATGTGACCATTCAGGCGCAAATTATCGAGCTGCTGCTGGAACTGCAGCAGAAAGAGAATATGGCGCTGGTGCTGATTACGCACGACCTGGCGCTGGTGGCCGAAGCGGCGCACAAAATCATCGTGATGTATGCCGGCCAGGTGGTGGAGACCGGAAGTTCCCACGATATCTTCCGCGCGCCGCGTCATCCGTATACTCAGGCTCTGCTACGTGCGCTGCCGGAGTTTGCCCAGGACAAAGCGCGGCTGGCGTCACTGCCGGGCGTGGTACCGGGTAAATACGACCGACCACAGGGCTGTCTGCTGAATCCGCGTTGTCCGTATGCGACGGACAAATGCCGGGCAGAAGAGCCAGAGCTGAACCAGCTTGCTGACGGTCGTCAGTCGAAATGCCACTACCCACTCGATGATGCCGGGAGGCCAACACTATGAGTACGCAACAGGCCACCACGCAACAACCGCTGTTGCAGGCTATCGACCTGAAAAAACACTACCCGGTGAAGAAGGGGATTTTTGCCCCTGAGCGACTGGTGAAAGCGCTGGATGGCGTCTCCTTTACCCTCGAACGCGGTAAAACGCTGGCGGTGGTCGGGGAGTCGGGCTGCGGTAAATCGACGCTGGGCCGTCTGCTGACGATGATTGAAACGCCAACCGGTGGTGAGCTTTACTATCAGGGGCAAGATCTGCTCAAGCACGATCCGCAGGCACAGAAACTGCGTCGCCAGAAAATCCAGATTGTGTTCCAGAACCCGTATGGTTCTTTGAACCCGCGTAAAAAAGTGGGACAGATCCTGGAAGAGCCGTTGCTGATTAACAGCAATCTGAGCAAAGAGCAGCGTCGGGAAAAAGCGCTGGCGATGATGGCGAAAGTTGGCCTGAAAACTGAGCATTATGATCGCTACCCGCATATGTTCTCCGGTGGACAGCGTCAGCGTATCGCTATTGCACGTGGTCTGATGCTCGACCCGGATGTGGTGATTGCCGATGAACCGGTTTCGGCACTCGATGTTTCCGTCCGCGCGCAGGTGCTGAACCTGATGATGGACTTGCAGCAGGAGCTGGGGCTCTCTTACGTGTTCATCTCGCACGACCTTTCAGTGGTGGAGCACATTGCTGATGAAGTGATGGTGATGTATCTGGGGCGTTGCGTGGAGAAGGGGACGAAAGATCAGATCTTTAATAATCCTCGTCACCCGTATACCCAGGCACTGCTTTCCGCAACGCCGCGTCTGAACCCGGACGATCGTCGTGAGCGTATTAAGCTGACGGGCGAGTTGCCAAGCCCGCTGAATCCGCCTCCGGGGTGTGCATTCAACGCCCGCTGCAGTCGTCGCTTCGGTCCTTGCACCCAGCTCCAGCCACAGCTGAAGGATTATGGTGGTCAACTGGTCGCCTGCTTTGCAGTCGACCAGGATGAAAATGGCGAAAAGCCACATGCTTAAAACAAAAAAACCGGCGTTAAGCCGGTTTTTTTATCTCTGCGCTATTATTTCCGCAAGCGAATCTGGTCGACAGCGTGCTTCTCGCTCTTGGTGAGGATTAAGCTCGCACGCTCGCGCGTTGGCAGGATGTTCTCTTTCAGGTTCACGTAGTTGATCTCGTTCCACAGCCCTCTTGCCACATTAACCGCTTCTTCTTCAGAAAGCTGGGCGTAGTGATGGAAATAGGAGTCCGGATCAGTGAATGCCCCCTCACGGAACTTCAGGAAGCGGTTGATATACCAGTTCTGGAGTAAATCTTCCGGCGCATCGACATAAATAGAGAAATCGACAAAATCGGAGACAAACACATGATGCGGATCGTGAGGATAGTCCATTCCGCTTTGCAGAACGTTCAGCCCTTCCAGAATCAGGATATCCGGCTGGACCACCGTTTTATCTCCGTCCGGGATGCGATCGTAGATCAGGTGTGAATACACCGGCGCAGTCACGTGAGGCACGCCCGATTTCAGGTCAGAAACAAATTTCACCAGACGGTGCATATCATAAGAGAGCGGGAAGCCTTTCTTCTTCATCAGCCCGCGTTCTTTTAGTACTTCGTTTGGATGCAGGAAGCCATCGGTGGTGATCAGCTCCACGCTGCGGTGCTCCGGCCAGCGGCTCAGCAGCGCCTGCAGGACACGCGCAGTCGTGCTTTTACCTACGGCCACGCTACCCGCAATACTAATGATATAAGGAATGCGTTGACCATTCGTCCCGAGGAACTGTTCCAGCACCGCCTGACGGCGCAGGTTGGAACTTATATAGAAGTTAAGCAAGCGAGAGAGGGGGAGATATATTTCTGCGACCTCTTCCAGGGACAGGTCTTCGTTTATCCCTTTTAACCGTGCGATTTCACCTTCCGTCAGCGTCATAGGGACGGAATCACGCAGGGCAGCCCACTGGCTGCGGTTAAAATGAAGATAAGGTGTCATTAACGATTGCTCTTTTTTGCTCATAAGCATGCTTCAGTGAGCCAGCACAATACTGCCGGATCATGGCTCATCACACAGTTAATTTTGGACAATGGGCAGGAGGTTAACACCAGATGACAGGAATAATAAGAAAAAAGATGGAAAGCGCTGCGTTACGCGTAAGCCGTCACGCTACGGTGTATACCGTGCAAATCAGCGTGATATGTTGAATATTTGACCTCGAATGACTGCTTTTACAGCGTTCAGTACGCTGTTCGCATAAAATGTGAGCGAAAGAACGTTTTATGCAAATTTTTAGTTGCATGACTGCGCAGGTATCCATAGAATGCGCGCTACTTGATGCCGACTTAGCTCAGTAGGTAGAGCAACTGACTTGTAATCAGTAGGTCACCAGTTCGATTCCGGTAGTCGGCACCATCAAGTCCGGTGGGGTTCCCGAGCGGCCAAAGGGAGCAGACTGTAAATCTGCCGTCACAGACTTCGAAGGTTCGAATCCTTCCCCCACCACCACTTTCTGGCAGCGTTAATGCCGCCGGAGCTGGTTGGAAAAATTAACCAGCTCAAACTTAAAAAGAGAGAAATCTCTTTTTTTGTTACAGAAAGAACTGGGTAGCCGAGTTTCAGGATGCGGGCATCGTATAATGGCTATTACCTCAGCCTTCCAAGCTGATGATGCGGGTTCGATTCCCGCTGCCCGCTCCAATACGTGCTGATATGGCTCAGTTGGTAGAGCGCACCCTTGGTAAGGGTGAGGTCCCCAGTTCGACTCTGGGTATCAGCACCACTTCACTTCTCCTTCCCGTTTCTCTCTGTTTCAATTTTACTGTATTCAACAATTCAGGCATTTCGCCTGGTTGATGTGGTGATATCACCGATTTATCCGTGTCTTAGAGGGACAATCGATGTCTAAAGAAAAGTTTGAACGTACAAAACCGCACGTTAACGTCGGTACTATCGGCCACGTTGACCATGGTAAAACAACGCTGACCGCTGCAATCACTACCGTTCTGGCAAAAACCTACGGTGGTTCTGCTCGCGCATTCGACCAGATCGATAACGCACCAGAAGAAAAAGCTCGTGGTATCACCATCAACACCTCTCACGTTGAGTACGACACCCCGACTCGCCACTACGCACACGTAGACTGCCCAGGCCACGCCGACTATGTTAAAAACATGATCACCGGTGCTGCGCAGATGGACGGCGCGATCCTGGTTGTTGCTGCGACTGACGGCCCAATGCCTCAGACCCGTGAGCACATCCTGCTGGGTCGTCAGGTAGGCGTTCCTTACATCATCGTGTTCCTGAACAAGTGCGACATGGTTGATGACGAAGAGCTGCTGGAACTGGTAGAGATGGAAGTTCGTGAACTGCTGTCTCAGTACGATTTCCCAGGCGACGATACTCCAATCGTTCGTGGTTCTGCTCTGAAAGCGCTGGAAGGCGATGCAGAGTGGGAAGCGAAAATCATCGAACTGGCTGGCTTCCTGGATTCTTACATCCCAGAACCAGAGCGTGCGATTGACAAGCCATTCCTGCTGCCAATCGAAGACGTATTCTCCATCTCCGGTCGTGGTACCGTTGTTACCGGTCGTGTAGAGCGCGGTATCATCAAAGTTGGTGAAGAAGTTGAAATCGTTGGTATCAAAGAGACTGCGAAGTCTACCTGTACTGGCGTTGAAATGTTCCGCAAACTGCTGGACGAAGGCCGTGCTGGTGAGAACGTTGGTGTTCTGCTGCGTGGTATCAAACGTGAAGAAATCGAACGTGGTCAGGTTCTGGCGAAGCCAGGCTCAATCAAGCCACACACCAAGTTCGAATCTGAAGTGTACATTCTGTCCAAAGACGAAGGCGGCCGTCATACTCCGTTCTTCAAAGGCTACCGTCCACAGTTCTACTTCCGTACTACTGACGTGACCGGTACCATCGAACTGCCAGAAGGCGTAGAGATGGTAATGCCAGGCGACAACATCAAGATGGTTGTGACTCTGATCCACCCAATCGCGATGGACGACGGTCTGCGTTTCGCAATCCGTGAAGGTGGCCGTACCGTTGGCGCGGGCGTGGTTGCTAAAGTTCTCGGCTAATTGCTGATAACATTTGACGCAATGCGCAATAAAAGGGCATCATTTGATGCCCTTTTTGCACGCTTTCACGTCAGAACCTGGCTCATCAGTGATTATTTTTGTCATAATCATTGCTGAGACAGGCTCTGCAGAGAGCGTATAATTCGAAAAGCGAATTAGCATTTCGATTTGGTTTGCCTCGCGATCGCGGGGTGAAAATGTTTGTAGAATACTTCTGACAGGTTGGTTTATGAGTGCGAATACCGAAGCTCAAGGGAGCGGGCGCGGCCTGGAAGCGATGAAATGGGTAGTGGTAGCCGTTCTGCTGATCGTAGCGATTGTTGGCAACTACCTTTATCGTGACATTATGCTGCCGCTACGTGCGCTTGCAGTGGTAATTCTGATTGCTGCAGCGGGTGGTGTCGCGCTGTTGACGACGAAAGGCAAAGCGACCGTCGCTTTTGCTCGCGAAGCGCGTACCGAAGTCCGCAAGGTAATTTGGCCGACTCGCCAGGAAACATTGCACACCACGCTGATTGTAGCGGCGGTTACCGCTGTAATGTCACTGATCCTGTGGGGACTGGATGGTATTCTGGTTCGCCTGGTATCCTTTATCACTGGCCTGAGGTTCTGAGATGTCTGAAGCCCCTAAAAAGCGCTGGTACGTCGTTCAGGCGTTTTCCGGTTTTGAAGGCCGCGTAGCAACGTCGCTGCGTGAGCATATCAAATTACACAACATGGAAGAGTTATTTGGCGAAGTTATGGTTCCGACCGAAGAAGTGGTCGAGATCCGTGGCGGCCAACGTCGCAAAAGCGAGCGTAAATTCTTCCCGGGTTACGTGCTGGTTCAGATGGTTATGAACGACGCGAGCTGGCACCTTGTGCGCAGCGTACCGCGTGTGATGGGCTTTATCGGCGGCACATCTGACCGTCCGGCGCCAATCAGCGACAAAGAAGTTGATGCGATTATGAACCGCCTGCAGCAGGTGGGTGATAAGCCGCGTCCGAAAACGCTGTTTGAACCGGGTGAAATGGTTCGTGTTAATGACGGTCCATTTGCTGACTTTAATGGTGTGGTTGAAGAAGTGGACTACGAGAAGTCCCGCCTGAAAGTTTCTGTTTCTATCTTCGGTCGTGCGACCCCGGTAGAACTGGACTTTGCCCAGGTCGAAAAAGCCTAAGCAGCGATCAAAAAAGCGACGATTTAATCGTTGCACAGGGCGCGAGATTGGAATACAATTTCGCGCCTTTTGTTTTTATGGGCAACGGCCCGTAAAACGAATTTTATTCACGGGGAGCCTCGCTGAGGCGTTATTACCCAATCAGAGGATTTTAGAATGGCTAAGAAAGTACAAGCCTACGTCAAGCTGCAGGTTGCAGCTGGTATGGCGAACCCAAGTCCACCAGTTGGTCCAGCTCTGGGTCAGCAGGGTGTGAACATCATGGAATTCTGTAAAGCGTTCAACGCAAAAACTGAATCCCTGGAAAAAGGTCTGCCAATCCCAGTCGTAATCACTGTTTACGCTGACCGTTCTTTCACTTTCGTTACCAAAACCCCTCCAGCAGCTGTTCTGCTGAAGAAAGCGGCTGGTATCAAGTCTGGTTCCGGTAAACCGAACAAAGACAAAGTGGGTAAAATTTCCCGCGCTCAGCTGCAGGAAATCGCGCAGACCAAAGCTGCCGACATGACTGGTGCCGACATTGAAGCGATGACTCGCTCCATCGAAGGTACTGCACGTTCCATGGGCCTGGTAGTGGAGGACTAAGAAATGGCTAAACTGACCAAGCGCATGTCCGTGATCCGTGACAAAGTTGATGCGACCAAACAGTACGACATCAACGAAGCTATCGCTCTGCTGAAAGAACTGGCTACCGCTAAGTTCGTTGAAAGCGTTGACGTTGCTGTTAACCTGGGCATCGATGCTCGTAAATCTGATCAGAACGTTCGTGGTGCAACTGTACTGCCACACGGTACTGGCCGTTCCGTTCGCGTAGCTGTATTTACTCAGGGTGCAAACGCAGAAGCTGCTAAAGCTGCTGGCGCTGAACTGGTAGGTATGGAAGATCTGGCTGACCAGATCAAGAAAGGCGAAATGAACTTCGACGTTGTTATCGCATCTCCAGATGCAATGCGCGTTGTTGGCCAGCTGGGCCAGGTTCTGGGTCCACGCGGCCTGATGCCAAACCCGAAAGTGGGTACCGTTACTCCTAACGTTGCTGAAGCGGTTAAGAACGCTAAAGCAGGTCAGGTTCGTTATCGTAACGACAAAAACGGCATCATCCACACCACCATCGGTAAAGTGGACTTCGACGCTGACAAACTGAAAGAAAACCTGGAAGCTCTGCTGGTTGCGCTGAAAAAAGCAAAACCAACTCAGGCGAAAGGCGTGTACATCAAGAAAGTTAGCATCTCCACCACCATGGGTGCAGGTGTTGCAGTTGACCAGGCTGGCCTGAGCGCTGCTGCAAACTAATGCCTTTACGTGGGCGGTGATTTTGTCTACAATCTTACCCCCACGTTTGCTAACGAAAGTTAGCGGCTAAAAGATTTGTTCGTTGGAGCCTGGCCTATCCAGGCCTCCGTCGAAGACCGCAGGTGTTTCGTAAGAGACTTAATCCCCTGCGTAGACGGTGACAGAACGCTAAGATTATTTTTTGAATACTCTGGCTTGTTTCTGCTCACCGTATTTAGACGCTCTTCCCGTTGGGTCGAGTGAAGTGAGTTCCGGAACATGAGTTCCGGCAAACATCCAGGAGCAAAGCTAATGGCTTTAAATCTTCAAGACAAACAAGCGATTGTTGCTGAAGTCAGCGAAGTAGCCAAAGGCGCGCTGTCTGCAGTAGTTGCGGATTCCCGTGGCGTTACTGTAGACAAAATGACTGAACTGCGTAAAGCAGGTCGTGAAGCTGGCGTATACATGCGTGTTGTTCGTAACACCCTGCTGCGTCGCGTAGTTGAAGGTACTCCATTCGAGTGCCTGAAAGACACGTTTGTTGGTCCGACCCTGATTGCATACTCTATGGAACACCCGGGCGCTGCTGCTCGTCTGTTCAAAGAGTTCGCGAAAGCGAATGCAAAATTTGAGGTCAAAGCTGCAGCCTTTGAAGGTGAGTTGATCCCGGCATCGCAAATCGATCGCCTGGCAACCCTGCCGACCTACGAAGAAGCAATTGCACGCCTGATGGCAACCATGAAAGAAGCTTCGGCTGGCAAACTGGTTCGCACTCTGGCTGCTGTTCGCGATGCGAAAGAAGCTGCTTAATCGCAGTTGTCTTTATAAAGCATTTGCTTACGTATAAACTTATTCTGATTTTCAGGAACAATTTAAATGTCTATCACTAAAGATCAAATCATTGAAGCAGTTGCAGCTATGTCCGTAATGGACGTTGTAGAACTGATTTCTGCAATGGAAGAAAAATTCGGTGTTTCTGCTGCTGCCGCTGTAGCTGTTGCTGCTGGCCCAGCTGCTGACGCTGCTGAAGAAAAAACTGAATTCGACGTAATTCTGAAAGCTGCAGGCGCTAACAAAGTTGCTGTTATCAAAGCAGTACGTGGCGCAACTGGCCTGGGTCTGAAAGAAGCTAAAGACCTGGTAGAATCTGCTCCAGCTGCGCTGAAAGAAGGCGTGAGCAAAGACGACGCAGAAGCACTGAAAAAATCTCTGGAAGAAGCTGGCGCTGAAGTTGAAGTTAAATAAGCCAACTTTTCTGGTTGCAGCCTAAGTAATTAGGCTGATGGCTGGTGACTTTTTAGTCACCAGCCTTTTTGCGCTGTAAGGCATCAGTAGCATTTCACACTGTTTGACTGCTGGTTGTCCTGACAATGCTTGTTTCTATCGACGACTTAATATATTGCGACAGGGTGCTCGCTCTGTGTAAATCGCAACGAAATGGTTTAAGCGTGATAGCAACAGGTATTGCGGAAAGTATTCAATTTTCCGGTCCACAAAATGGTGTTGCACAAACTGTCCCTTCGTCGGACAGATGGGTCGACTTGTCAGCGAGCTGAGGAACCCTATGGTTTACTCCTATACCGAGAAAAAACGTATTCGTAAGGATTTTGGTAAACGTCCACAAGTTCTGGACATTCCATATCTCCTTTCTATCCAGCTTGACTCGTTCCAGAAGTTTATCGAGCAAGATCCTGAAGGGCAGTACGGTCTGGAAGCAGCCTTCCGTTCCGTGTTCCCGATTCAGAGCTACAGCGGTAATTCCGAGCTGCAGTACGTCAGCTATCGCCTTGGCGAGCCGGTGTTTGACGTTCAGGAATGTCAGATCCGTGGCGTGACCTATTCCGCACCGCTGCGCGTAAAATTGCGTCTGGTGATCTATGAGCGCGAAGCGCCAGAAGGCACCGTAAAAGACATTAAAGAACAAGAAGTCTACATGGGTGAAATTCCACTCATGACAGACAACGGTACTTTCGTCATCAACGGTACTGAGCGTGTTATCGTTTCCCAGCTGCATCGTAGCCCGGGCGTCTTCTTCGACAGCGATAAAGGTAAAACACACTCTTCCGGTAAAGTACTGTATAACGCGCGCATCATTCCTTACCGTGGTTCATGGCTGGACTTCGAGTTCGATCCAAAAGACAACCTGTTTGTCCGTATCGACCGTCGTCGTAAACTGCCTGCAACCATCATTCTGCGTGCGCTGCAATATACCACTGAGCAGATCCTGGACCTGTTCTTTGAGAAAGTGATCTTTGAAATCCGCGACAACAAGCTGCAGATGGAGCTGGTGCCGGAACGTCTGCGTGGTGAGACCGCGTCGTTCGACATCGAAGCCGACGGCAAAGTGTATGTGGAAAAAGGTCGCCGTATCACCGCGCGCCACATCCGCCAGCTGGAAAAAGATGATATCAAACACATCGAAGTTCCAGTTGAATACATTGCAGGAAAAGTAGCCGCGAAAGATTACGTTGATGAATCAACTGGCGAGCTGATCTGCCCGGCGAACATGGAGCTGAGCCTGGATCTGCTGGCTAAGCTGAGCCAGTCTGGCCACAAACGTATCGAAACGCTGTTCACCAACGATCTGGACCATGGTCCATACATCTCTGAGACTATCCGCGTCGACCCAACGACCGATCGTCTGAGTGCGCTGGTTGAAATCTACCGCATGATGCGTCCTGGTGAGCCACCAACTCGCGAAGCGGCTGAAAGCCTGTTCGAGAACCTGTTCTTCTCCGAAGACCGCTACGATCTGTCCGCGGTTGGTCGTATGAAGTTCAACCGTTCTCTGCTGCGTGATGAGATCGAAGGTTCCGGTATCCTGAGCAAAGACGACATCATCGAAGTGATGAAGAAGCTCATCGATATCCGTAACGGTAAAGGCGAAGTGGATGATATCGACCACCTCGGCAACCGTCGTATCCGTTCCGTTGGCGAAATGGCGGAAAACCAGTTCCGCGTTGGCCTGGTACGTGTAGAGCGTGCGGTGAAAGAGCGTCTGTCTCTGGGCGATCTGGATACCCTGATGCCTCAGGATATGATCAACGCCAAGCCGATCTCTGCAGCAGTGAAAGAGTTCTTCGGTTCCAGCCAGCTGTCTCAGTTCATGGACCAGAACAACCCGCTGTCTGAGATCACGCACAAGCGTCGTATCTCTGCACTCGGCCCAGGCGGTCTGACCCGTGAACGCGCAGGCTTCGAAGTTCGAGACGTACACCCGACTCACTATGGTCGCGTATGTCCAATCGAAACGCCTGAAGGTCCAAACATCGGTCTGATCAACTCCCTGTCCGTGTACGCACAGACAAACGAATACGGTTTCCTTGAGACGCCGTACCGTAAAGTGACTGACGGTGTTGTAACCGACGAAATTCATTACCTGTCTGCTATCGAAGAAGGCAACTACGTTATCGCTCAGGCGAACTCCAACCTGGATGACGAAGGCCACTTTGTAGAAGATCTGGTTACCTGCCGTAGCAAAGGCGAATCCAGCTTGTTCAGCCGCGACCAGGTTGACTACATGGACGTATCCACCCAACAGGTGGTATCCGTCGGTGCGTCCCTGATCCCGTTCCTGGAACACGATGACGCCAACCGTGCATTGATGGGTGCGAACATGCAACGTCAGGCCGTTCCGACTCTGCGCGCTGATAAGCCGCTGGTTGGTACCGGTATGGAACGTGCTGTTGCCGTTGACTCCGGTGTTACTGCGGTTGCTAAACGTGGCGGTACTGTTCAGTACGTGGATGCCTCTCGTATCGTTATCAAAGTTAACGAAGACGAGATGTACCCGGGTGAAGCAGGTATCGACATTTATAACCTGACTAAATACACCCGTTCTAACCAGAACACCTGTATCAACCAGATGCCTTGCGTATCTCTGGGTGAGCCAGTTGAGCGCGGCGACGTGCTGGCAGACGGTCCGTCCACCGACCTCGGTGAACTGGCGCTCGGTCAGAACATGCGCGTAGCGTTCATGCCGTGGAACGGTTACAACTTCGAAGACTCCATCCTCGTCTCCGAGCGTGTGGTTCAGGAAGATCGTTTCACCACCATCCACATTCAGGAACTGGCATGTGTGTCCCGTGACACCAAGCTGGGGCCAGAAGAGATCACCGCTGACATCCCTAACGTGGGTGAAGCTGCGCTCTCTAAACTGGATGAATCCGGTATTGTTTACATCGGTGCGGAAGTGACCGGCGGCGACATTCTGGTTGGTAAGGTAACGCCGAAAGGTGAAACCCAGCTGACGCCAGAAGAGAAACTGCTGCGTGCAATCTTCGGTGAGAAAGCGTCTGACGTTAAAGACTCTTCTCTGCGCGTACCAAACGGTGTTTCCGGTACGGTTATCGACGTTCAGGTCTTCACTCGTGATGGCGTTGAAAAAGATAAGCGTGCGCTGGAAATCGAAGAGATGCAGCTCAAACAGGCTAAGAAAGACCTGTCTGAAGAACTGCAGATCCTCGAAGCAGGTCTGTTCAGCCGTATTTATGCGGTGCTGGTTGCCGGTGGCGTTGAAGCTGAGAAGCTCGACAAACTGCCACGCGATCGCTGGCTGGAACTGGGCCTGACCGACGAAGAGAAACAAAATCAGCTGGAACAACTGGCTGAGCAGTATGACGAACTGAAACACGAGTTCGAGAAAAAACTCGAAGCGAAACGCCGTAAAATCACTCAGGGCGACGATCTGGCACCAGGCGTGCTGAAGATTGTTAAGGTATATCTGGCTGTTAAACGTCAGATCCAGCCTGGTGATAAGATGGCAGGTCGTCACGGTAACAAGGGTGTTATCTCTAAGATCAACCCGATCGAAGATATGCCGCACGATGCTAACGGTACGCCGGTAGATATCGTACTGAACCCACTGGGCGTACCGTCTCGTATGAACATCGGTCAGATTCTGGAAACCCACCTGGGTATGGCTGCAAAAGGTATTGGCGACAAGATTAACGCCATGCTGAAACAGCAGCAGGAAGTCGCGAAACTGCGCGAATTCATCCAGCGTGCCTACGATCTGGGTACCGACGTGCGTCAGAAAGTCGACCTGAACACCTTCAGCGATGAAGAAGTGCTGCGTCTGGCAGAGAACCTGCGCAAAGGTATGCCAATTGCAACGCCGGTATTCGACGGTGCAAAAGAAGCTGAAATTAAAGAGCTGCTGCAACTGGGTGGTCTGCCAACGTCTGGTCAGATTACGTTGTTTGACGGCCGTACCGGTGAACAGTTCGAGCGTCCGGTAACCGTAGGTTACATGTACATGCTGAAACTGAACCACCTGGTCGACGACAAAATGCACGCTCGTTCTACCGGTTCTTACAGCCTGGTTACTCAGCAGCCGCTGGGTGGTAAGGCACAGTTCGGTGGTCAGCGCTTCGGGGAGATGGAAGTGTGGGCGCTGGAAGCATACGGCGCGGCATACACCCTGCAGGAAATGCTCACCGTTAAGTCTGATGACGTGAACGGTCGTACCAAGATGTATAAAAACATCGTGGACGGCAACCATCAGATGGAACCGGGCATGCCAGAATCCTTCAACGTACTGTTGAAAGAGATTCGTTCGCTGGGTATCAACATCGAACTGGAAGACGAGTAATTCTCGCTCAAACAGGTCACTGGTGCCGGGTTAACCCCCGGCACCAGATTGTGCTAACTCCGACGGGAGCAAATCCGTGAAAGATTTATTAAAGTTTCTGAAAGCGCAGACTAAAACCGAAGAGTTTGATGCGATCAAAATTGCTCTGGCTTCGCCAGACATGATCCGTTCATGGTCGTTCGGTGAAGTTAAAAAGCCGGAAACCATCAACTACCGTACGTTCAAACCTGAGCGTGACGGCCTTTTCTGTGCGCGTATTTTCGGGCCAGTAAAAGATTACGAGTGCCTGTGCGGTAAGTACAAGCGCCTGAAACACCGTGGTGTGATCTGTGAGAAGTGCGGCGTTGAAGTGACCCAGACCAAAGTGCGCCGTGAGCGCATGGGCCACATCGAGCTGGCATCTCCAACCGCTCACATCTGGTTCCTGAAATCTCTGCCGTCCCGTATCGGTCTGCTGCTGGATATGCCGCTGCGCGATATCGAACGTGTTCTGTACTTCGAATCTTATGTGGTTATCGAAGGCGGGATGACGAATCTGGAACGTCACCAGATCCTGACTGAAGAGCAGTATCTGGACGCGCTGGAAGAATTCGGTGACGAATTCGACGCGAAGATGGGTGCGGAAGCTATTCAGGCCCTGCTGAAGAGCATGGATCTGGAGCAAGAGTGCGAGCAGCTGCGTGAAGAGCTGAACGAAACCAACTCCGAAACCAAGCGTAAAAAGCTGACCAAGCGTATCAAACTGCTGGAAGCGTTCGTTCAGTCTGGTAACAAACCAGAGTGGATGATCCTGACCGTTCTGCCGGTTCTGCCGCCAGATCTGCGTCCACTGGTTCCGCTGGATGGTGGTCGTTTCGCGACTTCTGACCTGAACGATCTGTATCGTCGCGTCATTAACCGTAACAACCGTCTGAAACGTCTGCTGGATCTGGCTGCGCCGGATATCATCGTACGCAACGAAAAACGTATGCTGCAGGAAGCAGTAGATGCCCTGCTGGATAACGGTCGTCGCGGTCGTGCGATCACCGGTTCTAACAAACGTCCTCTGAAATCTTTGGCCGACATGATCAAAGGTAAGCAGGGTCGTTTCCGTCAGAACCTGCTCGGTAAGCGTGTTGACTACTCCGGTCGTTCTGTAATCACCGTAGGTCCATACCTGCGTCTGCATCAGTGCGGTCTGCCTAAGAAAATGGCGCTGGAGCTGTTCAAACCGTTCATCTACGGCAAGCTGGAGCTGCGTGGCCTGGCCACCACCATCAAAGCCGCTAAGAAAATGGTTGAGCGTGAAGAAGCTGTCGTTTGGGATATCCTGGACGAAGTTATCCGCGAACACCCGGTACTGCTGAACCGTGCACCAACCCTGCACCGTCTGGGTATCCAGGCATTTGAGCCAGTCCTGATTGAAGGTAAAGCTATCCAGCTGCACCCGCTGGTTTGTGCGGCATATAACGCCGACTTCGATGGTGACCAGATGGCTGTTCACGTACCGCTGACGCTGGAAGCCCAGCTGGAAGCGCGTGCGCTGATGATGTCTACCAACAACATCCTGTCTCCAGCGAACGGTGAACCTATTATCGTTCCTTCTCAGGACGTTGTATTGGGTCTGTACTACATGACCCGTGACTGTGTTAACGCCAAAGGCGAAGGCATGGTGCTGACTGGCCCGAAAGAAGCTGAGCGTATTTATCGCGCTGGCCTGGCCTCTCTGCATGCGCGCGTTAAAGTGCGTATCACCGAATACGAAAAAGATGAAAACGGCGAGTTCGTTGCGAAAACCAGCCTGAAAGACACGACCGTTGGCCGTGCCATTCTGTGGATGATCGTACCGAAGGGTCTGCCTTTCTCCATCGTCAACCAGGCGCTGGGCAAGAAAGCGATCTCCAAAATGCTGAACACCTGTTACCGCATTCTGGGTCTGAAGCCGACCGTAATCTTCGCTGACCAGACAATGTACACCGGCTTTGCTTATGCAGCGCGTTCAGGTGCATCTGTTGGTATTGATGACATGGTCATCCCAGAGAAGAAACACGAGATCATCTCTGAAGCGGAAGCCGAAGTTGCTGAGATCCAGGAGCAGTTCCAGTCTGGTCTGGTAACCGCGGGCGAACGCTATAACAAAGTTATCGATATCTGGGCTGCGGCGAACGATCGTGTATCCAAGGCGATGATGGATAACCTGCAGACCGAAACCGTGATTAACCGTGACGGCGTTGAAGAACAGCAGGTTTCCTTCAACAGCATCTACATGATGGCCGACTCCGGTGCGCGTGGTTCTGCTGCACAGATTCGTCAGCTGGCAGGTATGCGTGGTCTGATGGCGAAGCCAGATGGCTCCATCATCGAAACGCCAATCACCGCGAACTTCCGTGAAGGTCTGAACGTACTCCAGTACTTCATCTCTACTCACGGTGCTCGTAAAGGTCTGGCGGATACCGCACTGAAAACAGCGAACTCCGGTTATCTGACGCGTCGTCTGGTTGACGTTGCGCAGGATCTGGTTGTAACCGAAGACGATTGTGGCACCCTCGAAGGTATCACCATGACCCCGGTTATCGAGGGTGGTGATGTTAAAGAGCCACTGCGCGATCGCGTACTGGGTCGTGTAACCGCGGAAGACATTCTGAAGCCGGGTACTGCAGACATTCTGGTTCCACGCAATACGCTGCTGCACGAACAGTGGTGTGACCTGCTGGAAGCAAACTCTGTTGACTCAGTGAAAGTACGTTCCGTTGTATCCTGTGACACCGACTTTGGTGTATGTG
Organism: Enterobacter sp. CPE_E890; assembly: GCF_046521475.1. Classification (NCBI taxonomy): domain Bacteria; kingdom Pseudomonadati; phylum Pseudomonadota; class Gammaproteobacteria; order Enterobacterales; family Enterobacteriaceae; genus Enterobacter; species Enterobacter sp. CPE_E890. Next base: position 270,233 of record NZ_JBKFZW010000001.1, read on the forward strand.
CGCACTGCTATGGTCGTGACCTGGCGCGTGGCCACATCATCAACAAAGGTGAAGCAATCGGTGTTATCGCGGCACAGTCCATCGGTGAGCCGGGTACACAGCTGACGATGCGTACGTTCCACATCGGTGGTGCGGCATCTCGTGCGGCTGCTGAATCCAGCATCCAGGTGAAAAACAAAGGTAGCATCAAGCTCAGCAACGCGAAGTCTGTTGTTAACTCCGCAGGCAAGCTGGTTGTGACCTCTCGTAACACCGAGCTGAAACTGATCGACGAATTCGGTCGTACCAAAGAGAGCTATAAAGTACCTTACGGTGCGGTTATGGCGAAAGGTGATGGTGAGCAGGTTGCCGGCGGTGAAACCGTTGCAAACTGGGATCCACACACCATGCCAGTTATCACCGAAGTAAGTGGTTTCATCCGCTTCACTGACATGATCGACGGCCAGACCATTACTCGTCAGACTGACGAGCTGACCGGTCTGTCTTCTCTGGTAGTTCTGGATTCCGCAGAGCGTACTACTGGCGGTAAAGATCTGCGTCCTGCGCTGAAAATCGTTGATGCTCAGGGTAACGACGTTCTGATCCCGGGTACCGATATGCCTGCGCAGTACTTCCTGCCAGGTAAAGCGATTGTTCAGCTGGAAGATGGCGTACAGATCAGCTCTGGTGACACCCTGGCGCGTATTCCTCAGGAATCCGGCGGTACCAAGGACATCACCGGTGGTCTGCCACGCGTTGCGGACCTGTTCGAAGCACGTCGTCCGAAAGAGCCGGCAATCCTGGCTGAAATCAGCGGTATCATTTCCTTCGGTAAAGAGACCAAAGGTAAACGCCGTCTGGTTATCACTCCAGTAGATGGCAGCGAGCCGTACGAAGAGATGATTCCTAAGTGGCGTCAGCTCAACGTGTTCGAAGGTGAACGTGTAGAACGTGGTGACGTGGTTTCCGACGGTCCAGAAGCGCCGCACGATATCCTGCGTCTGCGTGGTGTGCATGCTGTTACTCGTTACATCGTTAACGAAGTACAGGACGTATACCGTCTGCAGGGCGTTAAGATTAACGATAAACACATCGAAGTTATCGTTCGTCAGATGCTGCGTAAAGCAACCATCGAAAACGCAGGTAGCTCTGAGTTCCTGGAAGGCGAGCAGGTTGAATACTCTCGCGTTAAGATCGCTAACCGCGATCTGGAAGCGAACGGCAAAATCGGTGCGACCTTCGCACGCGATCTGCTGGGTATCACCAAAGCGTCTCTGGCAACCGAGTCCTTCATCTCTGCAGCATCGTTCCAGGAAACTACGCGTGTCCTGACCGAAGCGGCTGTTGCAGGTAAACGTGATGAACTGCGCGGTCTTAAAGAGAACGTTATCGTGGGTCGTCTGATCCCGGCTGGTACCGGCTATGCGTACCATCAGGATCGTATGCGTCGTCGTGCTGCGGGCGAACTGCCAGCTGCACCGCAGGTCACTGCTGAAGATGCATCCGCGAGCCTGGCAGAACTGCTGAACGCAGGTCTGGGTGGTTCCGACAACGAGTAATCGTTGATTCAGCTAATAAAAAACCCGCTTCGGCGGGTTTTTTTTATCTCTTTTTTCAGTTAATCAGCGGTAGCCGACGGTACAGCTCTATCATATCGCCCGCCAGGTCCTGAATGACCATCGCGTTCATCAGGTGATCCTGAGAATGGACGGTGATCAGGTTAACCGGCAGCTTCCCGGTACCTTCATCAAGACCAATAAGCTGCGTCTGAATCGTGTGCGCATGCTTCACATATTCGCGCGACTCTTCCATCGCCTTTTCGGCTTCGGCAAAGTCACCTTTACGTGCCATCTGCAACGCCGTAAGGGCAGCACTGCGTGCCGCACCTGCGTTGACCAGCAGTTCCATGATTGTGGTTTCTAAGTCTTCCATTATGACTCCAGCAGTTTGAGCGCTTTTTCCAGTACGGCATCGCCTTTCATCATGCCGTAATCCATCATGTCGATCACCGCGACCTTTTTACCCAGTGGGTCGGCCTGTGCCTGTAGTTTAGCCTGCTCGTATTTAACCTGTGGCCCCAGTAATACGATGTCGGCCGTCGCGATGTTGTCTTTAAACTCCGCAACCGGAACGGCTTTAATGGTGACTTCAACCCCTTTTTTCTGTGCGGCATCTTTCATACGTTGAACCAGCATGCTGGTTGACATTCCCGCTGCACAGCATAAAACGATGTTCTTCATAATCAGCCTCGATCTACATGTGTTTATTGATAATTATCCCGTGCAGAACGCTTCAACAACCGCTTTACCGTGATTGTGTGTGAGGCATCACAAAGAAACCGACGATTTTCTGAAACCGGTTACAATTTTGCATTGGTGAGCAGCTTACCCGCCGGAACGGGCAGGCTGAAAGGTGAGGATTAGCTGATGGACGTGCGGATAATGCGATTTTTTCCCTGCTGCTTCGCGCTGTAAAGTGCGTTATCAACACTACCCACAAATTGTTCCAGCGGTTCATGGTGCCATTCTCCCAGACCACCACTGAACGTTACCCGCAGGTTTTCTTCCCGCCAGGCGCGTTTTTCAACGGCGGTACGCCACGCCTCAAGTAGTGAAAGTGCCGAAGCAATCTGCTCAGCCTGGAAGACTACCGCGAACTCTTCCCCTCCGTAACGGTAAACCGAGACGTGATGTGGCTGCATTATCTGAAGCCCTTCGCGGGCCACGTTGCGCAGGACGATGTCACCGGTTAAGTGGCCCAGCGTATCGTTAATCGACTTGAAGTTATCAATATCCACCAGCGCCATTGCAAAAGGCTGGTGTGCTTCCAGAAGATCCGCCACATCGCTATCGAACGCGCGACGGTTTTTGCAGCCCGTCAGCGCATCGTGCGTTGCCTGGCGGACATACGCCATCTCACGCTCTTTATTGGACTGGATAGTGTGGCTCAGCATCGCTTCCAGACGCGGCGCTTCGCTGACGTCGCCGGTTTTGATGGCATTGATAATGTGCATCAGCACGGTACGCGATGCATGGCGCAGGTATAAACCAAAGAGGATGATGATGATGGCCGCCAGGGCAAACCCCCAGCCAACAATCGTCGTTTCGTGGCGAGTAATATCAGTGAGCGTCGCACCCGATACCCGGTAAATAACAAACCAGTCCGGGTTGGTAAACGAATAATAGTAATACCAGGCGTTGCTTTTCTTGTCGTAAAGATGCCCTTCGCCGCTGGTCATTTTGTCCATCAGCGCTTCGCTCACGTACTGCTTGAAGAGTGCACCGGTATCCGGGTGCAGCACCACAGCACCGTCGCGTTCGACGATGAAGAACTCCCCCTGAACGGGTGCTACCATCTGGCGCAGAGTATAGCCCATTGACGTGAGATCGAGATGAAAAGCGAGCGTTCCCTTCAGCCTGCCTTCTGGTGAAATCACGGGCTTATAAAGAGTGACCGTGGGGTGACCCGTAAAGTAATCCATATAAGGGCGGGTATAGTGGCTGAAGATGCTGGCTTCCGCCTGGGCGACAAACCACGGTCGCGTCCGGGGATCGAAGGTTTTACTCGTCTCCGTGGGGAGCACTTCCGGTGCGCGGAGATAATGCCCCTGCGTGTCTGCCAGTGAAATGGAGGAGACGGTCGGCATCAGGTTCTGCAAATGCATCATCATCTGCAGCCCCTGCGTCGGGTTAACGTTTAGCGTCTCGTTTAGCCTGTCGTCGCGCGCGAAGTACATCGCGGAACGGCCAAGGATATAGTCATTTTCACGCAGGATAGATTCGGTGTAATTCACCGCCAGGTTATGCGTGAAATTGCTATTAATCTTGTGATAATCCTCAAGAAAATCCTTTCGTTGCGAAAGCGTCACCGCGACCGCGATCAGCACAAAACTGCACAGGATCCCCGCGAAGCTGAGCATAATTGGCCGGGTGAAAGAGAGTTTTTTGCTGTGAAGTGCCATGAGTTGTACATCGATCCTGATGGTGAATGCTTTTTGTCTGCCGATATCCTCTCAGCATAGTCGCTGTCCTGCGATTGGCTGTGAATTATACGATGTACGTTTTCAGACGAGATGATTTATATTAAGAATCACTAAGAAATTACTTATGAACATTCTGGATTCAGGCAGAGGCAGGGCGAAACGAGGAAGAAGCTTTTTCGCCCTGGCCAGCGTCCGTTGCTGGCCTTGAGACAATAAAAAACCGGACGATTGCTGACAATCATCCAGTTGTGACTCTCCGAAGCGTCTCGACAATTTTTTCCCGGGTTGCGGTGTGTTTCAACGCAATTGCGAGGTTCTTCCCAGCCAGCTGTCCCAGTCTTTCCAGACAGGCTGTAGACCCTGTTCAGTCAGAGCGGCAGCGACGGCTTCCGGACGTCGCCCGTCATGTGGCGCAAACTGCTCCAGTTCCGGATGGTCGTCGGCGTAGCCGCCGGGCTGCGTTTTGGAAAATGCGCTAACGTTGTTGATCGCAAGTGGGATCACGCGATCGCGAAACGCCGGGGACTCGCGCGTTGAGAGAGACAACTCAACCTCCGGAGCAAGCAGGCGGAATGCACAGATGGTTTGCACCAGTTGACGCTCATCCATCAGAGAAGCCGGTTCAACCCCTCCCGTGCAAGGCCGCAGCCGGGGGAAGGAGATAGAGTAACGGCTCTGCCAGTAGCGTTGCTGGAGCCATAGCAGATGTTCTGCCACCATGTAGCAATCTACCCGCCAGCTATCCGATAGCCCGATCAGCGCCCCCAGACCGATTTTGTCGATCCCGGCGCGTCCCAGTCTGTCCGGTGTCTCCAGCCGGAAAAAGAAATCCTGTTTCTTTCCCTTGAGGTGATGCCGGGCATATGTCGCCTCGTGGTAGGTTTCCTGATAGACCATGACCCCGTCCAGCCCGAGCGTTTTTAACTCCGCGTATTCCTCTTGCGACAGGGGCTGCACTTCCATTTGCAAAGAGGCAAACTGACGACGAATGGCGGGGAGGTGCTGACGAAAATAGTCCATCCCCACTTTCCCCTGATGTTCACCCGTGACCAGCAGAAGATGCTCAAAGCCCATTTCACGAATGGCCGCACACTCACGCGCAATTTCACTCTCATCGAGCGTTTTCCGCTTGATGCGGTTACTCATGGAGAAACCGCAATAGGTACAGTCATTGGCGCACAGGTTAGAGAGGTAAAGCGGGACGTAAAAACTCACCGTGTTGCCAAAGCGCTGGCGTGTCAGCCTCTGAGCACGCTGTGCCATCGGTTCAAGATAGGTGCTGGCTGCCGGGGAGAGCAGGGCCATCAAATCCTCACGGGTGAGGTGACGGGCGTTCAATGCTCGCTCCACGTCAGCAGCCGTCTTGCTGTTGATGCGCAGGGCAATGTCGTCCCAGTTAAGCTGCCGCCAGCGCTCGGTAAACGTACTCATGAGATTGCCTCCAGAAAACCGGTCAACGGGCTGGTGGCCTGAGCCTGAAAACTGCGCGAGCCGGGGCCGGACGCCCTTGCCAGCACGCCGGCCTCTACGGCCATGCGGAACGCGCGCGCCATCATGACCGGGTCATCAGCTACCGCGATGGCCGTGTTCACCAGCACGGCGTCTGCGCCCATCTCCAGCGCCTGCGCAGCATGGCTTGGCACACCAATGCCCGCATCCACAACGACTGGCACGGTGGCCTGCTCAATAATGATTTCAAGCATCGCACGGGTTTCCAGCCCCTGATTGGAGCCGATGGGGGCGCCCAGCGGCATAACGGCGGCACAGCCGACCTCTTCCAGACGCTTGCACAGTACGGGGTCGGCTCCGCAGTAAGGCAGAACGATAAACCCCTGCTGAACCAGTTTTTCGGCTGCTTTCAGCGTTTCGATAGGGTCAGGTAGCAGCCAGCGGGCATCCGGGTGAATTTCCAGCTTCAGCCAGCGGGTGCCGAGCGCTTCTCGCGCCAGTTGTGCGGCAAAAATCGCCTCCTCTGCCGTTTTCGCGCCGGACGTATTGGGCAGCAGCGTAACGCCTGCTTCCAGTAAAGGTGCCAGAATGGCATCGCTGTGGTGACGCAGGTCCACGCGCTTCATGGCCAGCGTCACCAACTGGCTGCCGCTTTCCCGGATGGCCTCCACCATCAGCTGTGGAGAGGCGAACTTTCCGGTTCCGGTAAACAGATGTGAATCAAAGACTTTATCGGCAATACGTAACATCTCAGCCCCCTGCGATAACCTGAAACAGCAGGATCTGATCACCTTCATTGACCTGCTGAAGCTCCCACTGCTCGCGCGGCAGGATCTGTTGATTGAGCGCCAGCGCTGTGCCTGGTTTAAGCTGACGTAATTTATCGAGCAAAACGGCAACGGTAAGCCCGTCGTCGCAGCTCATCGGCTCATCGTTAAACAGAATGCGCATCGTGGCCTCCGCATACCGGGCAGTGGCTGGCACGGTGAAGCGCCAGCTGTCGCCAGCCGCTGGAGCGGGCATCAAACAAGCGCAGCGTATTGCGTTCCGTCTCCATGCCGCTAAGCAGCTTGATAGCTTCCAGCGCCTGCATTGTGCCCATCACGCCGACCACCGGACCAAGAATGCCCGCCGTCCGGCAGTTGCGCGTTGGCTCGGCATCATCCGGCCACAGGCAGCGATAGCAGCCCTGCGACCACGGCGGAGTCAGGACCATCATCTGCCCGCCGAAACCCACCGCGCTGGCGGTGATAAGCGGCGTATTATTTGCCACGCAGGCGGCGTTGATCGCCTGACGCGTCGCCATATTGTCGGTGCAGTCCAGCACCACGTCGGCCAGGGCAACTTCGCGTTGCAGGCTTTCACCGCTGAGCCGTTGCTGTAAGGCAATCAGTTCGATATCCGGGTTAAGCTGGTTCAGCCGCTGGCGGGTGATTTGCGCTTTAGGCTGGTTAATATCCTCGGTGGTAAAGAGAATTTGCCGTTGCAGGTTGCTGAGGTGAACGTCGTCGTCATCGGCCAGTACCAGCGTGCCGACGCCCGCCCCTGCCAGATAGAGCGCGGCAGGGGCTCCTAACCCGCCCAGACCCACAATCAGAACCCGGCTGGCGAGCAGCTTTTGCTGTCCGTCAATGGCGATATCCTCCAGCAGAAGCTGACGGCTGTAGCGCATAAAATCACGATCATTCATCGCCTGCTCCTGCCAGCTGTAACAGCTGCTCGGTAGCCGACTGCCAGTCTGCTGCCTGGGTAATGGCGCTGACGACGGCAATGCTGCCGACCCCGGTCTCCAGCACCGCCGGGGCACGTTCAAGGCTGATGCCGCCGATGGCAACAGTGGGATAATCGGCAAGGCGTTCAACGTGACTCGCCAGCTGCGCCAGACCTTGCGGTGCGGAGGGCATCTGCTTGGTTTGCGTCGGGAAGACGTGGCCGAGGGCGATGTAAGAGGGGCGGGCGGTCAGCGCGACGTCGATTTCCATATCGTCATGCGTTGACACCCCCAGACGCAGCCCTGCGTCGCGGATCGCATTGAGGTCGGTTGTCTCAAGGTCTTCCTGACCCAGATGTACGCCGTAAGCCTGATGTTTGATCGCCAGTCGCCAGTAGTCGTTGATAAACAGGCGAGCGTCATAGCGACGCCCCAGCGCGATGGCAGAAACCACATCCGCCTCTACCTCTTCATCGTGTTTATCTTTAATGCGTAGCTGGATTGTGCGAACGCCCGCCGCAAGCAGGCGCTCTATCCATTCCACGCTATCCACCACCGGATAGAGCCCTAAACGAAAGGGCACAGGTGGGAAATCGGGCTGGTACATTACGCCTCCTCTTTTTTGAGGTAGATTTCACCGCCTTTGGCGCGGAAGGTTTCTGACATATCCGCCATGCCCACTTCAATGGTTTGTGCGGCAGCGTAGTCACGTACCTCCTGGCTGATTTTCATCGAGCAGAATTTCGGCCCGCACATGGAGCAGAAGTGTGCCACTTTGCCTGATTCCTGCGGCAGTGTTTCGTCGTGATAGGCGCGAGCAGTGAATGGGTCGAGCGCCAGGTTGAACTTATCTTCCCAGCGGAATTCGAAGCGTGCTTTCGACATGGCGTTATCACGGATTTGCGCGCCCGGGTGGCCTTTCGCCAGATCGGCTGCGTGGGCGGCAATCTTGTAGGTGATCAGACCCTGTTTTACATCTTCTTTGTTTGGCAGGCCGAGGTGCTCTTTCGGCGTGACGTAGCAGAGCATGGCGCAGCCGAACCAGCCAATCATTGCCGCACCAATCCCGGAGGTGAAATGGTCATAGCCCGGCGCGATATCGGTGGTCAATGGCCCGAGGGTGTAGAACGGCGCTTCGTGGCAGTGCTCCAGCTCTTCAGTCATGTTGCGACGGATCATCTGCATTGGCACATGTCCCGGGCCTTCAATCATCACCTGTACGTCATATTCCCAGGCGATTTTGGTGAGTTCACCCAGCGTGTGCAATTCGGCAAACTGCGCTTCGTCATTGGCATCGCGGATGGAGCCAGGACGCAGACCGTCGCCCAGCGACAGAGAGACATCGTACGCGGCGCAGATTTCGCAAATCTCACGGAAGTGTTCGTAGAGGAAGTTTTCCTGATGATGGGACAGACACCACTTCGCCATGATCGAACCGCCGCGCGAGACGATGCCGGTCAGACGTTTCGCCGTCATCGGCACGTAGCGCAGCAGTACACCTGCGTGAATAGTGAAGTAGTCTACGCCCTGTTCAGCCTGTTCCAGTAACGTGTCGCGGAAGGCCTCCCAGGTAAGATCTTCGGCAATGCCGTTGACCTTCTCCAGCGCCTGATACACAGGCACCGTCCCGATTGGTACCGGGCTGTTACGCAGGATCCATTCGCGGGTTTCGTGAATATAACGGCCAGTGGAGAGGTCCATCACCGTGTCCGCACCCCAGCGCGTCGACCACACCAGTTTTTCCACCTCTTCTTCGATAGACGAAGTAACGGCCGAGTTACCGATGTTAGCGTTGACCTTCACCAGGAAATTACGGCCAATAATCATTGGCTCAGATTCTGGGTGGTTGATGTTGGCAGGGATAATCGCGCGGCCAGCGGCGACTTCATCACGCACAAATTCCGGCGTAATGTTTTCCGGCAGGCGCGCGCCAAAACCTTCTCCAGGATGCTGGTGGCGCAGAATTTCGCTACGGATGCGCTCACGGCCCATGTTTTCGCGGATGGCGATGAACTCCATTTCGGGGGTGACGATCCCCTGACGCGCGTAGTGCAACTGGGTCACGCATTTGCCCGCTTTAGCGCGTTTCGGTGTCAGCAGGTCGGTGAAGCGCAGTTCGTCCAGACCGTCGTCGGCCAGGCGCTCTTTGGTATAGGCAGAACTTTGCTCGTTTAGCTCCTCGCTGTCCAGGCGGGCGTCGATCCACGGTTGGCGCAGCTTAGCCAGGCCTTTCTGAACGTTGATGGCAATTTCAGGGTCACCGTAGGGACCGGAGGTGTCATACACCGGCACAGCTTCGTTGTCTTCATACTGTGGGTTATCTTTGCTGCCACCGATAAGCGTTGGGCTAAGCTGAATTTCACGCATCGGCACGCGGATATCCGCCTGAGAGCCGGTGATGTAGATGCGTTTAGAGTTCGGGAAAGCGGTGCCTTCCAGGGTATCAATGAAGTGTTGGGCGTGTGCGCGCTGTTCGCGGCGGGTCAGTTTAGTAGTGGTAGACATAGCTCATTCCAAAAGTGAAGGACATGGCTTGTCAGACGACGGATGAAGCAAGAGAAGATCGCCCGCAGGCGATACAACAGCAGTGTGACTCTTGTTCCCTTCGCAGGTATTAGCCTGATCAGGTTCCGCGGATCCCGAATTAACGGTCTCAGCCCGCGTTTTTGCAAACGCTGGGCACTCCGACAAGAAAAATCCCCCTCGTGAGAGGGGCGAATGTTTGTAAATTACTCGTTAACGATTAAGAACTCAAGCAGGGCGCGCGATGTTATCTTCGTTGCTGGCACTGAGATTGCTATCCAGCACGAGGGCGATCAGCTTATCTTCCAGTGTGAATCGTTCTTCCAGCGCTTCGCCAAGGTCGGAAAGCGCCTGCTGAAACTCAAGATAGTTATCGTGATCGATCGCATTCTCAAGCGTGGAATCGTAGTAGTCCATAATCTGCTGGGTATTGGCTTCCAGCAGCGGATAGAGTTTACTGGCCGCTAAATACGGCGTAGTCCCTTCCATTTCGCGGATAATGCGTTCATAAATATTGAAATGGCCGTCGGACAGGTAGTCGACCAGGCTCTGACAAAAATCATCCAGCGCTTTTTCATTCAGACGCATAAACGATTCTTTGCCAGGCTTAATACCGACCAGATTGTAATAAGCCACGAGTAGATGCTTGCGCACATGTAGCCAGCGATCCACCAGTTTGTTACTTCCTCTAACGCGCTCAGTCAGGCTTTCTAGCTGGTTTAACATGTTCGACTCCGCAAAGTTTAGAATTGAATCTGCTTATCCAAAATGTAACCACAATGCTAACAACATGTCAGTGAAGCGAAGGTAGTGCAATAGATATGGATCGTATTATTGAAAAATCAGATCTTGGTTGGTGGATCGTCAGTCACGAACAAAAATTATGGCTCCCCGTCGGGGAAATTCCCTATGGTGCGGCGGAAAAATTCGATCTTGTTGGTCAACCTGCACTGAGGATCGGTGAGTGGCATGGCGATCCCGTGTGGATGGTCCAGCAGGCTCGACGTCAGGACATGGGATCGGTTCGTCAGGTGCTGGATCTGGATGTGGGGCTGTTCCAGCTGGCGGGCCGTGGTGTACAGCTGGCGGAGTTTTATCGTTCGCATAAATACTGCGGTTACTGCGGGCATACTATGCACCCGAGCAAAACCGAGTGGGCGATGCTCTGCAGCCACTGCCGTGAACGCTACTATCCGCAGATCGCGCCGTGCATTATCGTCGCTATCCGTCGCGAGGATTCTATCCTGCTGGCGCAGCATACCCGTCACCGCAACGGCATTCACACTGTGCTGGCCGGGTTTGTCGAAGTGGGCGAAACGCTTGAGCAGGCGGTGGCGCGCGAAGTGATGGAGGAGAGCGGGATTAAAGTGAAGAACCTGCACTATGTTACCTCCCAGCCGTGGCCGTTCCCACAGTCATTAATGACGGCATTTATGGCCGAATATGATAGCGGGGACATCGTCATCGACCAGAAAGAGTTACTGGAAGCGAACTGGTATCGGTATGACGATTTACCTCTGTTACCGCCGCCAGGTACGGTGGCGCGTCGGCTAATAGAAGATACTGTGGCAATGTGTCGGGCTGAGTATGAGTAGTGTTACACTGAGGCCATGACGCTTAAGGAACTGCAAAAATGACCGAACTGAAGAACGATCGTTATCTGCGTGCGCTGCTGCGCCAGCCCGTTGATGTCACCCCGGTGTGGATGATGCGCCAGGCGGGACGCTATCTGCCAGAGTACAAAGCCACGCGCGCGCAGGCAGGCGATTTTATGTCGCTGTGCAAAAACGCTGAGCTGGCCTGTGAAGTGACGCTCCAGCCGCTGCGCCGCTTCCCGCTGGATGCTGCGATCCTCTTCTCGGATATTCTGACCATCCCGGATGCGATGGGCCTTGGGCTCTATTTTGAAACCGGTGAAGGTCCACGTTTCACCTCCCCAATCAAAAGCAAAGCCGACGTCGACAAGCTGCCTGTTCCCGATCCTGAAGATGAACTGGGCTATGTGATGAATGCCGTGCGCACCATTCGCCATGAGCTGAAAGGTGAAGTGCCGCTGATCGGTTTCTCTGGCAGTCCGTGGACGCTGGCGACTTACATGGTTGAAGGTGGCAGCAGCAAGGCTTTCACCGTGATTAAAAAGATGATGTACGCGGAGCCGCTGGCGTTGCATGCGCTGCTCGACAAGCTGGCGAAGAGCGTCACGCTCTACCTCAACGCACAGATTAAAGCGGGCGCACAGTCGGTGATGATTTTCGACACCTGGGGCGGCGTACTCACCGGACGCGATTATCAGCAGTTTTCGCTCTATTACATGCACAAGATCGTTGATGGCCTGCTGCGTGAAAACGAAGGCCGCCGCGTGCCGGTGACCTTGTTCACCAAAGGCGGCGGTCAGTGGCTGGAGGCGATGGCTGCAACGGGATGTGACGCGCTGGGTCTCGACTGGACAACCGATATTGCCGATGCGCGCCGTCGCGTGGGTGACAAGGTGGCGCTGCAGGGCAATATGGATCCGTCCATGCTTTATGCACAGCCGGCTCGCATTGAAGAAGAGGTGGCAACCATTCTCGCCGGTTTCGGCCAGGGCGAAGGGCACGTCTTTAACCTCGGGCATGGTATTCATCAGGATGTGCCGCCAGAACACGCTGGCGCCTTTGTGGAGGCGGTACACCGACTCTCTGCGCAATACCACAAGTAAGGAATCGCTATGGATCTCGCGTCATTACGCGCCCAACAAATTGAACTGGCTTCATCCGTGATCCGCGAGGATCGTCTGGATAAGGATCCCCCGCAGTTTATCGGTGGAGCTGACGTCGGGTTTGAGCAGGGTGGGGACGTGACGCGAGCGGCGATGGTGGTACTGAAATATCCCTCGCTTGAGCTGGTGGAGTACAAAGTGGCGCGTATTGCCACCACCATGCCGTACATCCCGGGCTTTCTCTCCTTCCGCGAATACCCCGCGCTGCTGGCAGCGTGGGAACAGCTCTCGCAAAAACCTGACCTACTGTTTGTCGATGGGCACGGTATTTCGCATCCGCGCCGTTTAGGCGTGGCCAGCCACTTTGGCCTGCTGGTGGATGTTCCCACCATCGGCGTAGCTAAGAAACGCTTGTGCGGCGCGTTTGAACCGCTTTCTGCCGAGCCTGGCGCGCTGGCGCCGCTCATTGATAAAGGTGAACAACTGGCGTGGGTATGGCGCAGCAAAGCCCGTTGTAACCCGCTGTTTATTGCCACCGGACATCGGGTGAGCATGGATAGCGCTCTGGGGTGGGTGCAGCGCTGTGTGAAGGGTTACCGGTTACCAGAGCCGACGCGCTGGGCTGATGCGGTGGCTTCTTCACGCCCAGCTTTTGTTCGTTGGCAGGAAATTCAGCGATGATTCAGGTAAACTGCGCCTAATTTTCGATTCGAGAGATCATCATGTTACAAAACCCGATTCACCTGCGCCTTGAGAAGCTGGAAAGCTGGCAGCACGTCACCTTTATGGCTTGCCTGTGCGAGCGCATGTATCCCAACTATGCCGCGTTCTGCAAGCAGACGGGCTTTGGTGATGGTCATATTTATCGCCGAATTCTGGATCTGATCTGGGAAACGCTGACGGTGAAAGACGCGAAGGTGAATTTCGACTCTCAGCTCGAAAAGCTGGAAGAGGCGATTCCGGTTGCGGATGATTTTGACCTGTACGGTGTCTATCCGGCGATCGATGCCTGTGTGGCGTTAAGCGAGTTGATTCACTCCCGCCTGAGTGGTGAAACGCTGGAGCATGCTATCGAAGTCAGTAAGGCATCGATTACGACCGTTGCGATGCTGGAAATGACTCAGGAAGGTCGTGAAATGACCGACGAAGAGCTGCGTGCGAACCCGGCGGTAGAACAAGAATGGGACATTCAGTGGGAAATTTTCCGCCTGCTGGCAGAGTGTGAAGAGCGCGATATCGAGCTGATAAAAGGGCTGCGCGCGGACTTACGTGAGGCCGGTGAGAGCAATATTGGTATAATTTTTAATCAATGAGACAATAAAACTTGAGATAACGCCCGTTTTGTCGCTCCTCGACTCTTCCCTTTCGCCCCTTGTCTGGTCTACATTTGGGGGGCGAAAAAAAGTGGCTATCGGTGCGTGTATGCAGGAGAGTGCTTTTTTGGCATTTTCGTCGCACTCGATGCTTAGCAAGCGATAAACACATTGAAAGGATAACTTATGAACAAGACTCAACTGATTGATGTAATTGCGGACAAGGCTGATCTGTCTAAAGTGCAGGCTAAAGCTGCTCTGGAATCTACCCTGGCTGCAATTACTGAGTCTCTGAAAGAAGGCGATGCTGTACAACTGGTTGGTTTCGGTACCTTCAAAGTGAACCACCGTGCTGAGCGCACTGGCCGCAACCCGCAGACCGGTAAAGAAATCAAAATCGCCGCAGCTAACGTGCCAGCATTCGTTTCTGGTAAAGCTCTGAAAGACGCTGTTAAGTAAGACGCGTGGCAGTGAACAGTTTTAACGAAGGGGCGGTAACGCCCCTTTTGTCTGTCTGGCGTGGTGCGCTCGCGCTGGCCGGCGTGCTGTTGCTGTCTGCCTGTAGTCATGACTCCTCTCTACCACCGTTTACCGCCAGCGGCTACGCTGACAACCAGGGGGCAGTCAGAATATGGCGCAAAGATTCCGGCGGTGAAGTCCATCTGCTTTCTGCTTTTAGCCCGTGGCATAACGGCAATACCTCGACCGCGGAGTATCGCTGGCAGGGCGATGACCTGTCGCTGATCGAACTGAACGTCTACAGTAAGACCCCTGAACATGTGAAAGTGCGTTTTGATGACCATGGCGAGCTGAGCTTTATGCAGCGTGAAGTGAGCGGTCAAAAACAGCAGCTTTCCAGCGATCAAATTGCTCTCTATCGTTATCGTGCTGAACAGATCCGCCAGACCAGCGATGCGCTGCGTCAGGGACGCGTTGTACTGCGCCAGGGGCGCTGGCACGCCGATGGGACGGTAACAACTTGCGAAGGGCAGACAGTGAAGCCTGAGCTTGAATCCTGGGCAACCGAACATATTGAACGTCGTCAGCGTCATTCATCTATGGAGGTGAGTGTGGCGTGGCTTGAAGCACCGGAAGGTTCTCAACTGCTGCTGGTGGCGAACGAAGACTTCTGCACCTGGCAGCCGACAGAAAAAAGTTTCTGACGTAAATCCCCTCTCCCTTGAGGGAGAGGAGTTGGGTGAGTGTAACAGACGGTTCCGTTACTCCCCTTGCTCACGCGCAATCGCGCGATAGCCGATATCCTGACGGCTAAAGCTACCGTTCCAGTGAATATCCGCCATCAGCGCATAGGCGCGCTTCTGTGCTTCTGCAACGCTATGACCCAACGCGGTCGCACACAGCACGCGGCCACCGTTGGTCAGTACGCGATCGTCGTCAGACAGTTTCGTACCCGCATGGAACACTTTACCGCCTTCGAGCTCTTCCAGCGGCAGACCGTGGATCTCATCTCCGGTGTTGTAATTGCCCGGATAGCCGCCAGCGGCAATCACCACGCCCAGAGATGCACGTTCGTCCCACTCGGAAGTTTTCTCATCCAGCTTACCTTCACAGGCTGCCAGGCACAGATCGACCAGATCGGATTTCATGCGCAGCATGATCGGCTGAGTTTCTGGATCGCCAAAGCGGCAGTTGAACTCGATGACCTTAGGGTTACCCTGTTTATCGATCATCAGACCCGCATAGAGGAAACCAGTGTAAGTGTTCCCTTCGGCTGCCATACCTTTTACGGTTGGCCAGATGATGCGATCCATCGTGCGCTGATGTACTTCGTCAGTCACGACCGGAGCGGGTGAGTAAGCGCCCATACCGCCGGTGTTCGGGCCGGTATCCGCATTGCCTACGCGTTTATGATCCTGGCTGGTAGCCATCGGTAGAACGTGCTCGCCGTCGACCATTACAATGAAGCTCGCCTCTTCACCATCGAGGAACTCTTCGATCACGATGCGATGGCCTGCGTCGCCGAATGCGTTGCCTGCCAGCATGTCCTGCACCGCGGCCTCCGCTTCTTCGAGAGTCATCGCCACGATAACGCCTTTACCGGCAGCCAGGCCGTCGGCCTTAATGACAATCGGCGCGCCTTTTTCACGCAGATAAGCCAGGGCTGGCTCAACTTCCGTGAAGTTCTGATATTCCGCCGTCGGGATGTTGTGACGCGCGAGGAAATCTTTGGTGAAGGCTTTGGAGCCTTCGAGCTGTGCTGCACCTTCGGTTGGCCCGAAGATTTTAAGGCCGGCTGCGCGGAACGCATCCACCACGCCAATCACCAGCGGCGCTTCCGGGCCGACGATGGTCAGATCGATTTTCTCGTTCTGGGCAAAGCTCAGCAGTGCTGGAATATCGGTCACGCCGATAGCCACGTTCTGCAGCGCAGGCTCCAGCGCCGTACCGGCGTTGCCCGGTGCCACAAAGACGGTTTTCACCAGCGGAGACTGTGCCGCTTTCCACGCCAGCGCGTGCTCGCGTCCGCCGTTACCAATCACTAATACTTTCATTTTCTGCTCCGGGAATTAATGGCGGAAGTGACGCATGTCGGTGAAGATCATCGCAATACCGTGTTCATCGGCAGCGGCAATCACTTCGTCATCACGAATGGAACCGCCAGGCTGGATCACACAGGTGATACCTACTGCTGCGGCAGCATCGATACCGTCACGGAACGGGAAGAAGGCGTCAGACGCCATGGCGGAGCCTTTCACTTCCAGACCTTCATCACCTGCTTTAATCCCGGCAATTTTTGCAGAGTAGACACGGCTCATCTGGCCCGCACCTATCCCGATGGTCATGTTCTCTTTCGCGTAGACAATGGCGTTGGATTTCACGAATTTCGCCACTTTCCAGCAGAACAGCGCGTCACGCAGTTCCTGCTCGGTTGGTTGACGTTTGGTCACCACGCGCAGGTCGGCTTCTGTCACCATACCCAGGTCGCGGTCCTGAACCAGCAGACCGCCGTTCACGCGTTTGAAGTCCAGGCCTGGTACACGCTCAGCCCACTGGCCGCAAACCAGCACGCGCACGTTCTGTTTTGCAGAGGTGATTTTCAGCGCTTCTTCAGATGCGGATGGCGCGATGATCACTTCGACAAACTGACGGGAGATGATGGCCTGTGCCGTTTCAGCATCCAGCTCGCGGTTGAAGGCGATAATACCGCCGAACGCGGAGGTCGGGTCGGTTTTGTAGGCGCGATCGTAGGCATCCAGAATAGAACTACTTACCGCGACGCCGCATGGGTTGGCGTGCTTGACGATAACGCAGGCAGGCTCACTGAACTCTTTCACACATTCCAGCGCAGCATCGGTGTCAGCGATGTTGTTATAGGAAAGCGCTTTGCCCTGAACCTGTTGAGCGGTAGCAACCGAGGCTTCTTTGACCTCTTCTTCTATATAGAAGGCTGCCTGCTGGTGGCTGTTCTCACCATAACGCATATCCTGCTTCTTAATGAAGTTCAGGTTCAGGGTGCGCGGGAAGCGGCCTGAAGGATCTTTGCTTTCACCGTGGTAAGCCGGCACCAGGCTACCGAAGTAGTTGGCGATCATGCTGTCGTAAGCTGCGGTGTGTTCTAATGCTTTGATAGCGAGATCGAAACGCGTTAGCAGAGTCAGTGACCCTTCGTTGGCATCCATCTCATTAATAATGGTGTTGTAGTCGCTGCTCTTCACCACGATAGCCACATCTTTATGGTTCTTGGCAGCGGAGCGCACCATGGTCGGGCCGCCGATATCAATATTCTCTACGGCATCTTCCAGCGAGCAGCCTTCGCGGGCAACAGTCTGAGCGAACGGATAGAGGTTAACGACAACCATGTCGATTGGCGCGATATCATGTTTTTCCATAATGGCGTCGTCCTGACCGCGGCGGCCAAGAATACCGCCGTGGACTTTCGGATGCAGGGTTTTGACGCGTCCATCCATCATTTCCGGGAAACCGGTGTAATCGGACACTTCGGTTACCGGCAGACCTTTATCTGCTAACAGGCGAGCGGTACCGCCTGTGGAAAGCAGCTCCACACCACGTGCAGAAAGTGCCTGAGCGAATTCGACGATACCGGCTTTATCAGAAACACTGAGCAGAGCGCGGCGGACTGGACGACGTTGTTGCATGGTAAATCCCCTGGATTTCACGATTACAGAGAGCGTTAGATGAATTTTCCAGCGAAAAACTCATCTAACACACCTGACAGGGCATCCTTGTTAAGCGCGAGCATTTTAACGAAAACGTTTGCGCAACGCTCGCACATTTTCACTTTTTCGTATCATTGTGGATAACTCTGTGTGTAAAAAGGTATAAAGCGGGGTTTTGCTGGGGAATGCAGCAGTCAGTCATTTTTTTGCAACTTTTCGGTTGCGGCCTGCGGAGAACTCCCTATAATGCGCCTCCATCGACACGGCGGATGTGAATCACTTCACAAACAACCCGGTCGGTTGAAGAGAAAAAATCCTGAAATAACGGGTTGACTCTGAAAGAGGAAAGCGTAATATACGCCACCTCGCAACGGTGAGCTGAAAGCCGCGTTGCACCTGCTCTTTAACAATTTATCAGACAATCTGTGTGGGCACTCAAAGTGACATGGATTCTTAACGTCCTCGGACGAAAAATGAATACCAAGTCTCAACGAGTGAACACGTAATTCATTACGAAGTTTAATTCATTGAGCATCAAACTTTTAAATTGAAGAGTTTGATCATGGCTCAGATTGAACGCTGGCGGCAGGCCTAACACATGCAAGTCGAGCGGTAGCACAGAGAGCTTGCTCTCGGGTGACGAGCGGCGGACGGGTGAGTAATGTCTGGGAAACTGCCTGATGGAGGGGGATAACTACTGGAAACGGTAGCTAATACCGCATAACGTCGCAAGACCAAAGAGGGGGACCTTCGGGCCTCTTGCCATCAGATGTGCCCAGATGGGATTAGCTAGTAGGTGGGGTAACGGCTCACCTAGGCGACGATCCCTAGCTGGTCTGAGAGGATGACCAGCCACACTGGAACTGAGACACGGTCCAGACTCCTACGGGAGGCAGCAGTGGGGAATATTGCACAATGGGCGCAAGCCTGATGCAGCCATGCCGCGTGTATGAAGAAGGCCTTCGGGTTGTAAAGTACTTTCAGTGAGGAGGAAGGTGTTGAGGTTAATAACCTCAGCAATTGACGTTACTCGCAGAAGAAGCACCGGCTAACTCCGTGCCAGCAGCCGCGGTAATACGGAGGGTGCAAGCGTTAATCGGAATTACTGGGCGTAAAGCGCACGCAGGCGGTCTGTCAAGTCGGATGTGAAATCCCCGGGCTCAACCTGGGAACTGCATTCGAAACTGGCAGGCTAGAGTCTTGTAGAGGGGGTAGAATTCCAGGTGTAGCGGTGAAATGCGTAGAGATCTGGAGGAATACCGGTGGCGAAGGCGGCCCCTGGACAAAGACTGACGCTCAGGTGCGAAAGCGTGGGGAGCAAACAGGATTAGATACCCTGGTAGTCCACGCCGTAAACGATGTCGATTTGAAGGTTGTTCCCTTGAGGAGTGGCTTCCGGAGCTAACGCGTTAAATCGACCGCCTGGGGAGTACGGCCGCAAGGTTAAAACTCAAATGAATTGACGGGGGCCCGCACAAGCGGTGGAGCATGTGGTTTAATTCGATGCAACGCGAAGAACCTTACCTACTCTTGACATCCAGAGAACTTAGCAGAGATGCTTTGGTGCCTTCGGGAACTCTGAGACAGGTGCTGCATGGCTGTCGTCAGCTCGTGTTGTGAAATGTTGGGTTAAGTCCCGCAACGAGCGCAACCCTTATCCTTTGTTGCCAGCGGTCCGGCCGGGAACTCAAAGGAGACTGCCAGTGATAAACTGGAGGAAGGTGGGGATGACGTCAAGTCATCATGGCCCTTACGAGTAGGGCTACACACGTGCTACAATGGCGCATACAAAGAGAAGCGACCTCGCGAGAGCAAGCGGACCTCATAAAGTGCGTCGTAGTCCGGATTGGAGTCTGCAACTCGACTCCATGAAGTCGGAATCGCTAGTAATCGTAGATCAGAATGCTACGGTGAATACGTTCCCGGGCCTTGTACACACCGCCCGTCACACCATGGGAGTGGGTTGCAAAAGAAGTAGGTAGCTTAACCTTCGGGAGGGCGCTTACCACTTTGTGATTCATGACTGGGGTGAAGTCGTAACAAGGTAACCGTAGGGGAACCTGCGGTTGGATCACCTCCTTACCTTAAAGAACCTGCCTTTGTAGTGCTCACACAGATTGTCTGATGAATGATAAATTTCAAAATGTACTGCGAAGTGCATTGTGAAATTTTGCTCTTTAAAAATCTGGATCAAGCTGAAAATTGAAACGACACACATGTTATGTGTGTTCGAGTCTCTCAAATTTTCGCAAGTCGATGATGAATCGAAAGAAACATCTTCGGGTTGTGAGGTTAAGCGACTAAGCGTACACGGTGGATGCCCTGGCAGTCAGAGGCGATGAAGGACGTGCTAATCTGCGAAAAGCGCCGGCGAGGTGATATGAACCTTTGACCCGGCGATGTCCGAATGGGGAAACCCAGTGTGATTCGTCACACTATCGTTAACTGAATACATAGGTTAACGAGGCGAACCGGGGGAACTGAAACATCTAAGTACCCCGAGGAAAAGAAATCAACCGAGATTCCCCCAGTAGCGGCGAGCGAACGGGGAGCAGCCCAGAGTCTGAATCAGCTTGTGTGTTAGTGGAAGCGTCTGGAAAGTCGCACGGTACAGGGTGACAGTCCCGTACACGAAAGCACACAGGCTGTGAACTCGAAGAGTAGGGCGGGACACGTGGTATCCTGTCTGAATATGGGGGGACCATCCTCCAAGGCTAAATACTCCTGACTGACCGATAGTGAACCAGTACCGTGAGGGAAAGGCGAAAAGAACCCCGGCGAGGGGAGTGAAAAAGAACCTGAAACCGTGTACGTACAAGCAGTGGGAGCACCTTCGTGGTGTGACTGCGTACCTTTTGTATAATGGGTCAGCGACTTATATTCTGTAGCAAGGTTAACCGTATAGGGGAGCCGAAGGGAAACCGAGTCTTAACTGGGCGTTAAGTTGCAGGGTATAGACCCGAAACCCGGTGATCTAGCCATGGGCAGGTTGAAGGTTGGGTAACACTAACTGGAGGACCGAACCGACTAATGTTGAAAAATTAGCGGATGACTTGTGGCTGGGGGTGAAAGGCCAATCAAACCGGGAGATAGCTGGTTCTCCCCGAAAGCTATTTAGGTAGCGCCTCGTGAACTCATCTTCGGGGTAGAGCACTGTTTCGGCTAGGGGGCCATCCCGGCTTACCAACCCGATGCAAACTACGAATACCGAAGAATGTTATCACGGGAGACACACGGCGGGTGCTAACGTCCGTCGTGAAGAGGGAAACAACCCAGACCGCCAGCTAAGGTCCCAAAGTCATGGTTAAGTGGGAAACGATGTGGGAAGGCACAGACAGCCAGGATGTTGGCTTAGAAGCAGCCATCATTTAAAGAAAGCGTAATAGCTCACTGGTCGAGTCGGCCTGCGCGGAAGATGTAACGGGGCTAAACCATGCACCGAAGCTGCGGCAGCGACGCTTATGCGTTGTTGGGTAGGGGAGCGTTCTGTAAGCCGTTGAAGGTGTCCTGTGAGGGGTGCTGGAGGTATCAGAAGTGCGAATGCTGACATAAGTAACGATAATGCGGGTGAAAGCCCGCACGCCGGAAGACCAAGGGTTCCTGTCCAACGTTAATCGGGGCAGGGTGAGTCGACCCCTAAGGCGAGGCCGAAAGGCGTAGTCGATGGGAAACAGGTTAATATTCCTGTACTTGGTGTTACTGCGAAGGGGGACGGAGAAGGCTATGTTAGCCGGGCGACGGTTGTCCCGGTTTAAGCATGTAGGCGGAGGTTCCGGTAAATCCGGTACCTTATTAACGCTGAGGTGTGATGACGAGGCACTACGGTGCTGAAGTAACAAATGCCCTGCTTCCAGGAAAAGCCTCTAAGCATCAGGTAACACGAAATCGTACCCCAAACCGACACAGGTGGTCAGGTAGAGAATACCAAGGCGCTTGAGAGAACTCGGGTGAAGGAACTAGGCAAAATGGTGCCGTAACTTCGGGAGAAGGCACGCTGATATGTAGGTGAAGCCCCTGCGGGTGGAGCTGAAATCAGTCGAAGATACCAGCTGGCTGCAACTGTTTATTAAAAACACAGCACTGTGCAAACACGAAAGTGGACGTATACGGTGTGACGCCTGCCCGGTGCCGGAAGGTTAATTGATGGGGTTAGCGGCAACGCGAAGCTCTTGATCGAGCCCCGGTAAACGGCGGCCGTAACTATAACGGTCCTAAGGTAGCGAAATTCCTTGTCGGGTAAGTTCCGACCTGCACGAATGGCGTAATGATGGCCGGCTGTCTCCACCCGAGACTCAGTGAAATTGAACTCGCTGTGAAGATGCAGTGTACCCGCGGCAAGACGGAAAGACCCCGTGAACCTTTACTATAGCTTGACACTGAACACTGGTCCTTGATGTGTAGGATAGGTGGGAGGCTTTGAAGCGTGGACGCCAGTCTGCGTGGAGCCGACCTTGAAATACCACCCTTTAATGGCTGGTGTTCTAACGTAGACCCGTAATCCGGGTTGCGGACAGTGTCTGGTGGGTAGTTTGACTGGGGCGGTCTCCTCCCAAAGAGTAACGGAGGAGCACGAAGGTTAGCTAATCCTGGTCGGACATCAGGAGGTTAGTGCAATGGCATAAGCTAGCTTGACTGCGAGAGTGACGGCTCGAGCAGGTGCGAAAGCAGGTCATAGTGATCCGGTGGTTCTGAATGGAAGGGCCATCGCTCAACGGATAAAAGGTACTCCGGGGATAACAGGCTGATACCGCCCAAGAGTTCATATCGACGGCGGTGTTTGGCACCTCGATGTCGGCTCATCACATCCTGGGGCTGAAGTAGGTCCCAAGGGTATGGCTGTTCGCCATTTAAAGTGGTACGCGAGCTGGGTTTAGAACGTCGTGAGACAGTTCGGTCCCTATCTGCCGTGGGCGCTGGAGAATTGAGGGGGGCTGCTCCTAGTACGAGAGGACCGGAGTGGACGCATCACTGGTGTTCGGGTTGTCATGCCAATGGCACTGCCCGGTAGCTAAATGCGGAAGAGATAAGTGCTGAAAGCATCTAAGCACGAAACTTGCCCCGAGATGAGTTCTCCTGACTCCTTGAGAGTCCTGAAGGAACGTTGAAGACTACGACGTTGATAGGTCGGGTGTGTAAGCGCAGCGATGCGTTGAGCTAACCGATACTAATGAACCGTGAGGCTTAACCTTACAACGCCGAAGCTGTTTCGGCGAAGAGACAGACAATCAACTTTCAGCCTTGATACAGATTAACAGAATTTGCCTGGCGGCTTTAGCGCGGTGGTCCCACCTGACCCCATGCCGAACTCAGAAGTGAAACGCCGTAGCGCCGATGGTAGTGTGGGGTCTCCCCATGTGAGAGTAGGGAACTGCCAGGCATCAATCGAGAAAACCCCGTACCGTAAGGTGCGGGGTTTTTTGCTTTGGATCTTACACATTCCCTCCTTGAAACTTTCTCACCTTTCACTTGCAGACTCGACATTCAGATCATTTCTGGTTATCGTTAGCTGTCTGGATGTCTAAACGTTTATACGTATGCTGTGAGGATATAAGGTTATGCCGATTCGGGTGCAGGACGAGCTACCAGCCGTCAATTTCTTACGTGAAGAAAATGTCTTTGTCATGACGGCTTCACGCGCTACAGGTCAGGAAATTCGCCCGCTGAAGGTGCTTATTCTCAATCTGATGCCAAAAAAGATCGAAACAGAAAACCAGTTTCTTCGTCTGCTTTCGAACTCCCCGCTTCAGGTTGATATCCAGCTGCTACGAATTGATGCCCGTGAGTCGCGAAATACACCTTCTGAGCATCTGAACAATTTCTACTGTAACTTCGATGACATCCGCGATGAAAACTTCGATGGACTGATTGTAACGGGAGCACCACTGGGCCTGGTTGAATTCAATGATGTTGCCTACTGGCCGCAGATAAAACAGGTGTTGGAGTGGGCAAAAGATCACGTCACCTCCACGCTCTTTGTCTGTTGGGCGGTACAGGCGGCACTGAATATCCTGTATGGCATTCCAAAGCAAACCCGCACTGAAAAGCTCTCTGGCGTATATGAACATCATATTCTGCATCCACACGCATTACTGACGCGCGGATTTGATGACACTTTCCTTGCCCCACACTCTCGCTATGCCGATTTCCCGGCACAACTGATCCGCGATTATACCGATCTGGAGATCCTGGCTGAAACGGAAGATGGTGATGCCTACCTGTTTGCCAGCAAAGATAAGCGTATTGCTTTTGTCACTGGGCATCCCGAGTATGACCCAAACACCCTCGCGGCTGAGTTTTTCCGTGACGTCGAAGCGGGTCTGAATCCGGATGTTCCGTACAACTATTTCCCGAAAAACGATCCGCAAAACAAACCGAGAGCAACCTGGCGCAGCCACGGGAATTTGCTGTTTACGAACTGGCTCAACTATTACGTCTACCAAATCACACCATACGATCTGCGTCACATGAATCCGACGCTGGAGTAATCTTCTGCACTAAACGATCCTAAAGCGTTTCAGCTATTCAGATCAGGCACCTTCGGGTGCCTTTTTTATTTCCGAAATGCCACTCACCACTCAATAAAACTTTAATTTCAATTAAATCAATAAATTGAATCTAAAATTAAATTAAAATGGAAATTGTTTTTGATTTTGTAAAAAATATAGATAGTCTTAATTCTGCTGAGCGAAAACTACACAACGATCTTTCGTTCGCATTGGGGATGTGAATTTGGATCTTTGATGAGGAGCAGAGTGATGACTCAACAGGCAACGACGGTCGATGAACTGGCCTTTACCCAGCCGTATGGCGAGCAAGAACAGCAAGTTTTGACGGCGGAAGCGGTAGAATTCCTGACTGAACTGGTAACACGCTTTACGCCACAGCGTAATAAGCTGCTGGCAGCGCGCATTCATCAGCAGCAGGAAATTGACGATGGCAAGTTGCCTGGTTTTATTTCGGAAACCGCTTCCATTCGCCGTGGCGAGTGGAAAATCCGCGGCATCCCTGAAGATTTACAGGATCGCCGGGTTGAGATCACGGGGCCGGTAGAGCGCAAAATGGTGATCAACGCCATGAACGCGAACGTTAAAGTCTTTATGGCTGATTTTGAAGATTCTCTGGCACCGGACTGGCGTAAGGTCATTGAGGGGCAGATCAATCTGCGCGACGCCGTGAACGGCACCATCAGCTATACCAACGAAGCCGGCAAAATTTACCAGCTCAAACCGAACCCGGCGGTGCTGATATGCCGCGTACGCGGGCTGCACCTGCCTGAAAAACACGTCACCTGGCGTGGGGAAGCCATTCCGGGCAGCCTGTTTGATTTCGCGCTCTATTTCTTCCACAACCACAAAAACCTGCTGGCAAAAGGTAGCGGCCCTTACTTCTATCTGCCGAAAACCCAATCCTGGCAGGAAGCGGCCTGGTGGAGTGAGGTGTTTAGTTATGCGGAAGATCGATTCAACCTGCCGCGCGGCACCATCAAAGCCACGCTGCTGATTGAAACGCTGCCTGCCGTGTTCCAGATGAATGAAATTCTGCATGCCCTGCGCGATCACATTGTCGGCCTGAACTGCGGGCGCTGGGACTACATTTTCAGCTACATCAAGACCCTGAAGAATTATCCCGATCGCGTACTGCCGGATCGTCAGGTTGTCACCATGGATAAACCGTTCCTGAGCGCTTACTCGCGTCTGCTGATCAAAACCTGCCACAAGCGTGGTGCCTTTGCGATGGGCGGCATGGCCGCGTTTATTCCAAGCAAAGATGCGGAGCGTAATAGCCAGGTACTCAACAAGGTGAAAGCCGATAAAGAACTTGAAGCACGCAATGGTCATGACGGGACGTGGATTGCACATCCGGGCCTGGCCGATACCGCGATGGAGGTATTCAACCGCGTGCTTGGCGACAATAAAAACCAGCTGTTTGTCACGCGTGAAGACGATGCGCCAACAGCTGAAGAACAGCTGCTAGCACCATGTGCGGGTGAACGCACCGAAGAGGGTATGCGTGCCAATATCCGCGTTGCCGTGCAATACATCGAAGCGTGGATCTCCGGCAACGGCTGTGTGCCTATCTACGGCCTGATGGAAGATGCCGCGACGGCGGAGATCTCACGTACCTCCATCTGGCAGTGGATCCACCATCAAAAAACGCTCAGCAACGGTAAGCCGGTAACCAAATCCCTGTTCCGCCAGATGCTGGCCGAAGAGATGCGGGTGATCCAGGACGAGCTGGGCGAACACCGCTTCAGCAGTGGACGTTTTGACGACGCTGCGCGCCTGATGGAGCAAATCACCACATCAGATGACTTAATCGACTTCCTGACCCTGCCGGGCTACCGCTTCCTGGCGTAACTCACCACATAACAATATGGAGCATCTGCACATGAAAACCCGTACCCAACAAATCGAAGAATTAAAGAAAGAGTGGACACAACCTCGCTGGGAAGGCATCCGCCGTCCGTACAGCGCGGAGGAAGTGGTGAAATTACGCGGCTCGGTCAATCCGGAATGCACGCTGGCGCAAAATGGCGCGGCGAAAATGTGGAAGCTGCTGCACGGTGGTTCCAAAAAAGGTTACATCAACAGCCTTGGCGCGCTGACGGGCGGTCAGGCACTGCAGCAGGCGAAGGCGGGGATTGAAGCCATTTACCTGTCCGGCTGGCAGGTCGCGGCGGACGCTAACCTGGCCTCCAGCATGTACCCGGATCAGTCGCTCTATCCGGCTAACTCCGTACCGTCGGTCGTGGATCGGATCAACAACACCTTCCGCCGTGCGGATCAGATCCAGTGGGCGGCAGGCATTGAGCCAAACGATCCGCGCTTTGTTGATTACTTCCTGCCGATCGTTGCGGATGCAGAAGCGGGTTTCGGTGGCGTGCTGAACGCCTTCGAGCTGATGAAATCGATGATTGAGGCCGGTGCAGCGGCCGTTCACTTCGAAGACCAGCTGGCGTCAGTGAAGAAATGCGGACATATGGGCGGCAAAGTGCTGGTCCCGACCCAGGAGGCGATTCAGAAGCTGGTTGCGGCGCGTCTGGCTGCTGACGTGCTCGGCGTGCCGACATTAGTCATTGCCCGTACGGATGCGGATGCAGCTGACCTGATTACCTCAGATTGCGACCCGTACGACAGCGAGTTCATTACCGGTGAACGTACCAGCGAAGGGTTCTATCGTACCCATGCCGGTATTGAGCAGGCGATAAGCCGTGGTCTGGCGTACGCTCCTTATGCGGACCTGGTCTGGTGTGAAACCTCCACGCCGGATCTGGCGCTGGCAAAACGCTTCGCCGATGCTATTCACGCGAAATACCCAGGCAAGCTGCTGGCCTACAACTGCTCGCCTTCCTTCAACTGGCAGAAAAAGCTGGATGACAAAACCATCGCCAGCTTCCAGCAGCAGCTGTCCGATATGGGCTACAAATACCAGTTCATTACCCTGGCAGGCATTCACAGCATGTGGTTCAACATGTTCGACCTGGCACATGCCTATGCGCAGGGTGAGGGTATGAAGCACTACGTTGAGAAGGTGCAGCAGCCGGAATTTGCCGCGGGTAAAGATGGCTACACCTTCGTGTCTCACCAGCAGGAGGTGGGAACTGGCTACTTTGATAATGTGACCACGATTATTCAGGGCGGCACCTCCTCCGTCACCGCCTTAACGGGATCAACCGAAGAAGCACAGTTCTAATCTTTTCCCCCTCTCCCCCCTCGGGGAGAGGGTTGGGGTGAGGGGGATATATGTCGCGTGGTCTGGAATTACTGATTGCCCAAACTATTCTGCAGGGCTTCGATGCCCAGTATGGCCGTTTTCTGGAAGTGACCTCCGGCGCGCAGCAGCGCTTTGAACATGCAGACTGGCAGGCGGTTCAGCAGGCCATGAAGCAGCGTATCCATCTCTACGACCACCATGTGGGTCTGGTGGTGGAGCAGCTGCGGTGTATCACCGAGGGTAAAAGTCCTGACGCGGATTTTTTATTGCGCGTGAAAGAGCACTACACCCGCTTGTTACCCGATTACCCGCGCTTCGAGATTGCGGAGAGCTTTTTTAACTCCGTCTATTGCCGGTTATTTGACCACCGCTCATTATCTCCTGAGCGGTTATTTATCTTTAGCTCCCAGCCCGAGCGACGCTTTCGCACCATCCCACGTCCGCTGGCGAAAGATTTCTTCCCCGATCGCGGGTGGGAAAAGCTCCTGCACCGCGTATTAACAGACTTGCCGCTGCGTTTGCCCTGGGAGAATAAAACCCGGGATATCGGTTATATCCATGCGCATCTGACTGAAACCTTCGGCGAGGACGTTCTTGGGCACAGCCATTTGCAGGTCGCCAATGAACTGTTCTATCGCAATAAAGCCGCCTGGCTGGTGGGAAAACTGATTACGCCGACAGCCATCGTGCCGTTTCTGTTACCGATCCACCGCACCGACGACGGCGAACTGTTTGTCGATACCTGCCTGACCACCAGCGCCGAGGCCAGCATTGTGTTTGGCTTCGCCCGTTCCTACTTTATGGTCTACGCGCCGTTACCTGCCGCGCTCGTGGAATGGTTGCGCGAGATCCTGCCGGGCAAAACCACCGCCGAGCTGTATATGGCGATTGGCTGTCAGAAGCACGCCAAAACGGAAAGCTATCGGGAGTATTTGCGCTATGTCACCACGGCGGATGAACAGTTTATCGAAGCACCGGGCATTCGCGGTATGGTGATGCTGGTCTTCACCCTGCCGGGTTTTGACCGCGTCTTTAAGGTGATTAAAGATAAATTCGCGCCGCAGAAAGAGATGACGGCTGCACATGTCCGCGCCTGCTACCAGCTGGTTAAAGAGCACGACCGTGTTGGACGCATGGCCGATACCCAGGAATTCGAAAACTTTGTGCTGGATAAGCAGCAGATCGATCCAGCACTCATGGCGCTTTTAATGCAGGAAGTACCCGGCAAAATCACCGATATTGGTGACAAAATTGTGATTAGCCATCTCTACATTGAACGCCGTATGGTGCCCCTGAACATCTGGCTGGAGCAGTCCGAAGGTCAGGCGCTTCGCGATGCCATTGAAGAGTATGGCAATGCGATTCGCCAGCTTGCTGCCGCCAATATCTTCCCGGGGGATATGCTGTTTAAAAACTTCGGCGTCACCCGCCACGGACGCGTCGTGTTCTACGATTACGATGAAATTTGTTACATGACCGAGGTGAATTTCCGCGACATCCCGCAGCCCCGCTATCCGGAAGATGAACTCTCCGGTGAGCCGTGGTACAGCGTCTCGCCGGGCGATGTATTTCCTGAGGAGTTCCGCCACTGGCTGTGCGCTGACCCGCGAATTGGGCCATTATTCGCAGAGATGCACGACGATCTGTTCCACGCCAGCTACTGGCGTGGATTGCAAACGCGAATTAAGAATGGGCATGTTGAAGATGTGTATGCCTATCGACGTAAGCAGCGGTTTTGCGTGCGGTTTAACGAATCCCACCATACGCCAGCGTAACCTCTTTCGCCGCCTTAATCACCAGCGCGCCCAGCTCAGTCACGCGATCATCCGTCATGCGTGAAATCGGCCCGGAGATGGAGATGGCGGCGAACGGCTCGCGGTGTTCGTCAAAGATACAGGCTGCAATGCAACGCAGGCCCAGAGCATGTTCCTCGTCATCAAACGAATAGCCGCGTTTGCGGGTCAGGGCCAGATCCTCTTTAAGATGCACCGGCGAAACCAGCGTTGCGTGGGTGTAGGCGTGCAACCCTTTACGGTGCAATAACCCCGTCACCTGCTCTTCGCTCAGTTGCGACAGAAACGCTTTCCCCGCCCCGGAGGCGTGCATAGGGAGCTTGCCGCCAATGGGGGCCGACATACGCATCAGCTGCGTACACTGTACCTGGTCGATGATGATCGCCTGATGGTCGCTCTGGTCGAGTACCGCCAGGTTTACCGTCTCGCCGGAATCTTCCATCAGCTTGCGCAGGATCGGGTGCACAATCGCCAGCAGATTACGGCTTTGCAGGAAGCTGCTGCCGACGATAAACGCATGCGCGCCTACAGCCCAGTGTCCCAGCTCACCGACCTGACGGACAAAGCCCAGCTGCTGCATGGTGGTCAGCAGTCGATGCGTTGTGGAGTTCGGCAGGCCAGCCTGCTGGGCCAGCTCCGTCAGGGCCACGCTATTGTGCGACTCGGCTATCCACTCCAGCAGCTTCAAACCGCGCGTGAGCGATTGAACCTGTCCGCCCTGTTGTGCGGTGGTGGTAGCAGCAGGTTTTCTGCCGCGTTTAGCGGGAACGGTCGCGACCATGACGATCTCCTTTTTCTGTATCGTGGAAATCATTTTCGTTTTATTTGGTGAATTTGCAACCGTTATCCTGACTGATCGGAGGAGTGATAGTGAACATGTCTCATGTTACTCCTGTGTGACTTTTCCACCCTGCGAGATTATGCCAGTATGGAATGCAGCCTTTTGGCCTTGTTGAGCGTTGTCGGGAGCAAGTGTGAGCAGCAAAGTAGAGCAACTGCGTGCGCAGTTAAATGAACGAATTCTGGTGCTGGACGGCGGCATGGGCACCATGATCCAGAGCTATCGTCTGAGTGAAGACGATTTCCGCGGTGAGCGCTTTGCCGACTGGCCATGCGATCTGAAGGGTAATAACGACCTGCTGGTGCTGAGCAAGCCGCAAGTCATTACCGATATCCACAACGCGTACTTCGAAGCGGGTGCAGATATCGTTGAAACCAACACCTTCAACTCGACAACCATCGCCATGGCGGATTACCAGATGGAATCCCTGTCGGCGGAAATCAACCTTGAAGCCGCGAAGCTGGCGCGTGCCTGTGCCGACGCCTGGACCGCCCGCACGCCGGATAAACCTCGTTACGTTGCCGGGGTACTGGGGCCGACCAACCGCACCGCGTCGATTTCACCGGACGTGAACGACCCGGCGTTTCGTAATATCACCTTTGATCAGCTGGTTGCTGCCTACCGTGAATCAACCAAAGCGCTGGTGGAAGGGGGTTCCGATCTGATC
The DNA here is from genome assembly GCF_046521475.1 of Enterobacter sp. CPE_E890. Taxonomy (NCBI): domain Bacteria; kingdom Pseudomonadati; phylum Pseudomonadota; class Gammaproteobacteria; order Enterobacterales; family Enterobacteriaceae; genus Enterobacter; species Enterobacter sp. CPE_E890. The sequence goes on from NZ_JBKFZW010000001.1 coordinate 301,042, forward strand.
CTGATCGAAACCGTATTCGATACCCTCAATGCCAAAGCCGCGATTTACGCGGTGAAAGAGGAGTTCGAGGCGCTGGGCGTTGACCTGCCGATCATGATTTCCGGCACCATTACTGACGCCTCCGGTCGTACCCTGTCCGGCCAGACAACCGAAGCCTTTTATAACTCCCTGCGCCACGCCGAAGCGCTCTCCTTCGGCCTGAACTGCGCGCTGGGTCCAGATGAACTGCGCCAGTACGTGCAGGAGCTGTCCCGTATCGCGGAATGTTATGTCACCGCGCACCCGAACGCCGGTCTGCCGAACGCGTTCGGTGAATACGATCTCGATGCCGACACCATGGCGGCGCAAATCCGCGAGTGGGCCGAGTCTGGCTTCCTGAACATCGTCGGCGGCTGCTGCGGCACAACGCCGGAGCACATCGCGGCCATGAGCAATGCGGTGGCCGGGCTGCCGCCGCGAAAATTACCTGAGCTGCCTGTTGCCTGCCGCCTATCCGGCCTTGAGCCGTTGACCATCGGCGACGACAGCCTGTTTGTGAACGTGGGTGAGCGTACTAACGTCACCGGTTCAGCAAAGTTCAAACGTCTGATCAAGGAAGAGAAGTACAGCGAAGCGCTGGACGTTGCCCGCCAGCAGGTGGAAAGCGGTGCGCAGATTATTGATATCAACATGGATGAGGGGATGCTCGACGCCGAAGCGGCGATGGTGCGTTTCCTCAACCTGATTGCCGGCGAGCCGGACATCGCCCGCGTGCCGATCATGATTGACTCCTCGAAGTGGGAAGTCATCGAGAAAGGGCTGAAATGCATTCAGGGTAAAGGCATCGTTAACTCCATCTCGATGAAAGAGGGCGTTGATATCTTTATCCACCACGCGAAGCTGGTACGCCGTTACGGTGCGGCCGTTGTGGTTATGGCCTTTGATGAAGTGGGCCAGGCAGACACCCGCGAACGCAAGATTGAGATTTGCCGCCGCGCGTACAAAATTTTGACCGAAGAGGTAGGCTTCCCGCCGGAAGACATCATCTTTGACCCGAACATCTTCGCCGTCGCGACCGGGATTGAGGAGCACAACAACTACGCTCAGGACTTTATCGGCGCGTGTGAAGACATCAAACGCGAGCTGCCGCATGCGCTGATCTCCGGCGGCGTGTCGAACGTGTCGTTCTCGTTCCGCGGTAACGACCCGGTGCGTGAAGCTATCCACGCCGTGTTCCTCTACTACGCCATCCGTAACGGGATGGATATGGGGATCGTAAACGCCGGACAACTGGCGATTTACGACGACCTGCCGGCAGAACTGCGCGACGCGGTAGAAGACGTGATCCTGAACCGTCGTGACGATGCGACCGAGCGGATGCTGGATCTGGCGGAGAAATATCGTGGCAGTAAATCGGATGAAGCAGTCAACGTTCAGCAGGCCGAGTGGCGTTCCTGGGATGTGAAAAAGCGCCTGGAATATTCGCTGGTGAAAGGGATTACCGAGTTTATCGAACTGGATACCGAAGAAGCGCGTCTTCAGTCCGCACGTCCGATTGAAGTGATCGAAGGGCCGCTGATGGACGGCATGAACGTGGTCGGTGACCTGTTCGGCGAGGGCAAAATGTTCCTGCCGCAGGTAGTGAAATCCGCCCGCGTGATGAAGCAGGCGGTGGCCTACCTTGAACCGTTTATCGAAGCCAGCAAAGAGAAAGGCTCCAGCAACGGGAAAATGGTGATCGCCACCGTGAAGGGCGATGTTCACGACATCGGCAAGAATATCGTTGGTGTGGTGCTGCAGTGTAATAACTACGAGATTATCGATCTTGGCGTGATGGTACCCGCGGACAAAATCCTCAAAACCGCACGTGAAGTGAATGCCGACCTGATTGGCCTCTCCGGGCTGATCACCCCGTCGCTTGATGAGATGGTCAACGTGGCGAAAGAGATGGAGCGTCAGGGCTTTACCATTCCGCTGCTGATTGGCGGGGCGACCACCTCAAAAGCGCACACGGCGGTGAAAATCGAGCAGAACTACAGTGGCCCGACGGTCTACGTGCAAAATGCCTCGCGAACGGTAGGCGTGGTGTCCGCGCTGCTCTCTGACACCCAGCGCGACGAGTTTGTTACGCGCACCCGCAAAGAGTACGAAACCGTCCGTATTCAGCACGGTCGCAAGAAACCGCGCACGCCGCCCGTCACGCTGCAGGCGGCGCGCGATAACGATCTGGCATTTGACTGGTCGAGCTACACGCCGCCTGTCGCGCACCGTCTGGGCGTGCAGGATGTGACTGCCAGCATCGAGACGCTGCGCAACTACATCGACTGGACGCCGTTCTTTATGACCTGGTCGCTGGCGGGCAAATATCCGCGCATCCTCGAAGACGACGTTGTCGGTGAAGAAGCACAGCGCCTGTTTAAAGATGCCAACGACATGCTCGACAAGCTGAGCACAGAGAAAACCCTCAACCCGCGTGGCGTGGTGGGGCTGTTCCCGGCGAACCGCGTGGGCGACGATGTTGAAATTTATCGCGATGAAACCCGCACTCACGTGCTGGCGGTGAGCCGCCATCTGCGTCAGCAAACCGAGAAAGTGGGTTTCGCGAACTACTGCCTGGCCGATTTCGTTGCGCCGAAGCTTTCTGGTAAAGCCGATTACATCGGCGCATTTGCCGTAACCGGTGGTCTGGAAGAAGATGCCCTGGCGGATGCGTTCGAAGCGCAGCACGATGATTACAACAAAATCATGGTCAAAGCGATTGCCGACCGTCTGGCGGAAGCCTTCGCCGAGTACCTGCACGAGCGCGTACGTAAGGTACTCTGGGGCTACGCGGCCAATGAGAACCTCAGCAACGAGGAACTGATCCGCGAAAACTATCAGGGGATTCGTCCGGCACCTGGCTACCCGGCCTGCCCGGAACACACCGAAAAGGGCACTATCTGGAAGCTGCTGGATGTTGAAGCGCATACAGGGATGAAACTCACCGAGTCGTTCGCCATGTGGCCAGGGGCGTCCGTTTCCGGCTGGTATTTCAGCCATCCTGACAGCAAGTACTTCGCCGTGGCGCAGCTGCAACGCGATCAAATCGAAGATTACGCCCTGCGCAAAGGTATGAGTGTCTCTGAAGTGGAGCGTTGGCTAGCGCCGAATTTAGGCTACGACGCGGACTGACGTCACTTTTCCTTACAACAAACAGGGCGCTCATTGGGCGCCCTGTCTCTTTATTACGTTTAAACCCTTATACTGAACCAAGGGAAAACGAATAACGATAAGGAGGTACATCTTCCGTGCTGACTCTGTTACATCTGCTCTCCGCAGTCGCACTGCTGGTATGGGGCACCCATATTGTCCGTACCGGCGTGATGCGCGTATTTGGTGCTCGTTTACGCACCGTTCTCAGCAGCAGCGTTGAGAAGAAACCGCTCGCCTTCTGCGCGGGTATTGGTGTAACGGCACTGGTTCAGAGCAGCAACGCCACGACGCTGCTTGTCACCTCGTTTGTGGCGCAGGATCTGGTGGCGCTGGCCCCGGCGCTGGTGATTGTACTGGGTGCTGATGTGGGTACCGCGTTGATGGCGCGTATCCTGACCTTTGATCTCTCCTGGCTGTCGCCGTTGCTGATTTTCATTGGCGTCATCTTCTTCCTTGGCCGCAAACAAACGCGGGCCGGACAGCTCGGACGCGTAGGGATTGGCCTGGGGCTTATCCTGCTGGCGCTGGAACTGATTGTGCAGGCGGTTACTCCCATTACCGAGGCTAATGGTGTTCAGGTCATCTTCGCTTCGCTGACCGGCGACATCATGCTGGACGCGCTGATCGGTGCAGTGTTTGCCATCGTCAGTTACTCGAGCCTGGCCGCAGTATTGCTGACGGCAACACTCACCGCTGCAGGGGTGATCTCCTTCCCGGTCGCGTTATGTCTGGTGATCGGGGCCAACCTCGGCTCTGGCCTGCTGGCGATGCTCAACAACAGCGCCGCCAATGCTGCCGCCCGTCGAGTGGCGCTTGGCAGCCTGTTGTTTAAGCTGGTGGGGAGTCTGATTATCCTGCCCTTTATCCACCCGCTGGCGAACCTGATGGATAACCTCCCGCTGCCAAAAGCGGAGCTGGTGATCTATTTCCACGTTTTCTATAACCTGGTGCGCTGCCTGGCGATGGTACCTTTTGCTGAACCGATGGCCCGTTTCTGTGAACGACTTATTCAGGATGAACCGGAGCTGGATGCGCGTCTGAAACCTAAGCATCTGGATACGTCCGCGCTGGACACCCCTGCACTGGCGCTGGCGAATGCGGCCCGTGAGACGCTGCGCATAGGCGATGCGATGGAAACCATGCTCGAAGGGCTGCAAAAGGTGATGCACGGCGAGCCACGTGAAGAGAAAGAGCTGCGCAGACTGGCGGACGACATCAACGTGCTCTATACCGCCATCAAGCTCTATCTTGCGCGTATTCCGCAGGATGAACTGGCGGAGGAGGAGTCCCGCCGCTGGGCGGAAATTATCGAGATGTCGCTTAACCTGGAGCAGGCCTCAGATATCGTTGAGCGCATGGGCAGCGAGATTGCCGACAAATCCCTTGCCGCGCGTCGCGCATTTTCAGGTGAAGGCCTGAAGGAGCTGGAGGCGCTGCACGAACAGCTTGTCAGCAACCTCAAGCTGGCGATGTCGGTGTTCTTCTCCAGCGACGTGCCGAGTGCGCGCCGCCTGCGCCGCAACAAGCATCGTTTCCGTATTCTGAACCGCCGCTACTCGCACGCCCACGTTGAGCGTCTGCATCAGCAGAACGTGCAGAGTATCGAAACGAGTTCGCTGCACCTGGGGCTGCTGGGGGATATGAAACGTCTCAACTCGTTGTTCTGCGCGGTGGCGTACAGCGTGATGGAACAGCCGGATGAAGACGACGAGCGGGATGAATATTAATCTCTGAAAGCGCCTCGCAAAACCGTTTTGCGAGGCGTGACACCTTATAAAGCGCCATTTACTCTTCAGACCTTACATTTTTAAGGGAATAGAAAATGCTCGTTTATTACGCTACTCTTCGCCAATTCATGCGCATTCCGATGGGGGTTCTCATGCGCACTACTCAAGGCATTAAAAAATCAGTTAATGTGTCGTTAGCACCAGAAATTCTTGAAGAGGCGCGACGGCTTAAACTTAATCTATCCGCTGTACTCACGGCTGCGCTGCAGGAGCAGTTTCGTGCGCATCAGCGCGCCGAGTGGTTAGCAGAAAATAAAGCTTCTATTGAGGCCATTAACCAGTGGGTTGATGAAAACGGCTCTTTTAGTGACTTTCAGAGGTCGTTCTGATGAAGCAGTCCTGGTCGCCCCCGCAGTTGAGCTTAGCCACCTGGGAGGCATTCAACCGCCTGCGAAAGTGTGCCCTGTCGTTGAGATAGCGGGTAAGCCCTGCGTGGTCATGATGCACATGATGGCAGGCATATCGCCAAAAGAGTTAGGCGAGCGTGTCGCCGATCTTACGCAAAAACGGGCTTCATTGCGGGATGCACTCGATTTTTTGATCAACGGTTACTAACACTTTTTTGTCAGCCGCAAGGTAAGGTATATTTCGCCCTTCACAGGAGAAACTATGCTGCCAACTCAATCAACCCGATTAAACAAATACATTAGCGAGAGCGGGATCTGCTCACGTCGCGAGGCTGACCGTTACATTGAACAGGGTAACGTGTTCCTGAACGGCAAACGCGCCACCATTGGCGACCAGGTCGTCCCTGGCGATGTGGTTAAAGTGAATGGTCAGGTCATCGAACCCCGCGATGCTGAAGACCTGGTGTTTATCGCGTTGAATAAACCGGTTGGTATCGTCAGTACCACGGAAGATGGCGAGCGGGACAACATCGTTGATTTCGTTAACCACAGCAGCCGTGTCTTCCCGATTGGTCGACTGGATAAAGACTCCCAGGGGCTGATTTTTCTCACCAACCACGGTGACCTGGTGAACAAAATTCTGCGCGCCGGAAATGACCATGAGAAAGAGTACATCGTCACGGTGAATAAGCCTGTGACGGATGAGTTTATCCGTGGGATGGGGGCGGGCGTGCCAATTCTGGGCACCGTTACGAAGAAGTGTAAGGTGAAGAAAGAAGCACCGTTCGCGTTTCGTATTACGCTGGTCCAGGGTTTAAACCGGCAGATCCGCCGTATGTGTGAGCACTTCGGTTATGAAGTGACGAAGCTGGAACGCACGCGCATCATGAACGTCAGCTTGTCCGGGATCCCGCTGGGTGAATGGCGTGATTTAACGGATGACGAGCTGATCGAGCTGTTCAAACTTATTGAGAATTCTTCATCCGAAGCAAAGCCGAAGGCCAAAGCCAAACCTAAAACCCAGGCGATTAAGCGCCCGGTGGTGAAGGCGCCGCAGGCGGAAGAGAAAGGACGCGGCAAACCGGCCAACGGGAAACGCTTTACCCAGCCTGGCCGTAAAAAGAAAGGGCGCTAATCAGCGCCTTCCACGAGTCGATGTGTTGGCAGACCACGAGAAGGTCGCCTCCGCATCGGGTTTATAAGCCTGCTGCTTTTTCAGTTTGCGGGCTTTTTTCGCCGCGGCCTCACGCTGCGCCATCAGCTTATCGATGTACTCTTTTTTCACCTGATTGGTTTCGGCGTTCGTCAGCGTGCGGCCATGTGCGATACGGGCGCGGTCGAGAAGCGTTTTCAGTTCGCGCTGCTCAGCTTCCGTCATGTCTTTCTGGGTCAAACGTGGTGTAGCCATTGCTGAAGCCTCCTGATGGGGAGGATTCAGTGTAAAGCAAGCCGCGTAAATTAACCCTGCTTCACTGCATCTTTTTTCGTTTGCTCATCAATCGGTTTGCCGGACCAGTAGCCCGCCAGTAGCGAGCCGGAGAGGTTATGCCAGACGGAGAACAGCGCGCCAGGTAGGGCCGCCAGTGGTGAGAAGTAAATCTTACCGAGTGCTGCCGCCAGACCGGAGTTCTGCATTCCCACCTCGATTGCCAGCGTGCGGCAGGTGGACTCGTCAAAGCCAAACAGCTTCCCGCCCCAGTAACCACCGAGTAATCCAATGGTGTTATGCAGCACTACCGCGACGATCACCACAAAGCCTACAGAAGCAATGTGTGAGGCGGAACCCGCGACCACGGCGCTGATGATCGCCAGAATGCAGACCATCGAGAACGCCGGCAGATACGGTTCAACCGTTTTCACCACGCGCGGGAAAAGATGGTGAATGACCAGCCCTAGCGCAATCGGGATCACCACGATTTGCAGGATGCTGAGTAACATGCCCATGACGTCCACCTGAATATGTGCGTCCACATATAAGCGCGTTAACAGTGGGGTAGCAATCACGCCAACCAGCGTGGAAACGGAAGAGATAGTGACGGAGAGTGCCACATCGCCTTTCGCAAGATAGATCATGACGTTGGACGCCGTGCCGCTGGCCACGCTGCCCACCAGCACCATCCCGGCGGAGAGATCGGGCGGCATCTTAAAGGCCATCGCCAGAAGCCACGCGGCGAGCGGCATCACCAGGTAGTGCAGGAATATGCCTGCAGCGACGGGGGCCGGGCGCGACAGCACGCGTTTAAAATCGTCGATTTTCAGATGCACGCCCATACCGAGCATGATCAGCATCAGCAGGGTGGTGACCCATGGACCAATACCGGTGAACGAGGTGGGCGTGTAATACGCGACTACGGAGAGCAGCAGCGCCCATAACGGGAACAGCCGTGTGATGGCGGATAACATAGGTATTTCCTTGCGATTGTGTTGTGTTTAGTTATGAAAAAGCCGGGTCTGTGCCCGGCTTATCGTTATTGTTTATCGTGCTAACGAATTTTATTCAAACAAATTCTGATGAAGTTTCTGCACCACCTGCTCCGCCTGATCGGCAGGGACCAGGAAGCAGAGGTTATAGCTGGATGCACCGTAACAAATCATACGGATGTTGAACGGGTCGAGTACGCCGAAGACCTCTTTCCCTACGCCGCAGGCACGCGACAGCTTGTTGCCAATGATGGCAACCAGCGCCAGATTTTCTTCTACTTCCACGCGGCACAGTTCAGAAAGCTCAATCAGCAGTGACTGTGTCAGCAGGGTGTCACCAGTGGAGGTGGAACCGGTAGTATCCAGCGTCAGCGCGATGCTCACTTCGGAGGTGGTGATCAAGTCTACAGAGATGTTATGGCGCGCCAGAATGCCAAACACTTCCGCCAGGAAGCCACGGGAGTGCAGCATATTGTGGCTGTGCAGCGTGACCAGCGTCTGGCGACGGCGCAGGGCCAACGCGCGGAACAGTGGTGGATTTTCCGTTTTCTTGCAGACCAGCGTACCGCCTGCTTTCGGGTCTTTACTGGAGCCGACGAAGACCGGAATATCGCTGCGTACGGCGGGCAGCAACGTTGCCGGGTGCAGCACTTTCGCACCGAAGGTGGCCATTTCAGCCGCTTCTTCAAAGGCGATCACATCAATACGTTTCGCCGCAGAAACGACACGCGGGTCGGTGGTGTAAATACCCGGAACGTCAGTCCAAATATCCACGCGCGTGGCATGCAGGGCCTCGCCCAGCAGCGCGGCGGTGTAGTCGCTGCCGCCACGGCCAAGCGTGGTGGTGCGGCCTTTCGCTTCACTGCCGATAAAGCCCTGGGTGATCACGATACCGTCTGCCAGACGGGGAGCCAGCTGCTGATTGGTCAGCTCCGCAAGCGCTTCAACGTCCGGCTCGGCGCGGCCAAAGCGATCGCTGGTACGCATCACTTTGCGCACGTCAAACCACTGCGCCTGAATGTTACGCTCGCGCATGATTTCCACAAACAGCAGAGTCGACATCAGTTCGCCATGGCTGACCAGTTCATCGGTCAGGGCGGTGGAGGTGGCCAGAGAAGCCGCTTCTGCCAGCGTGGTGATATTTTCCAGCAGGCGTTCCACTTCTTCGCGGATGACATTCGGGTTCTGCAGACGTTCAAGGATGTCGAACTGAATTTTGCGCAGTGCATCCAGCTTAACGAAACGCTCGGTCGCTTCCAGTCCTTCAGACAGAGAAACCAGCAGGTTCGTCACGCCAGCAGAGGCAGAAAGCACCACCAGGCGGGTATTCGGATCGGCTAGCACCACATCGGCGCTGCGGTTCATGGCATCGTAATCGGCCACACTGGTGCCGCCAAATTTGGCGACCACAAAACTCGTCATAACAACCTCGTGTCAGGGAATGAATAAAGCGACCTTGGCACAAGAATGAAACGAAAACAGGTGCAGGCGCAAAATACGGCCCTATAAATAAAATGCGGGGGAGGTCCTGTCAATGCCGGGATTATGCGGATTTTTCATGGGGGGGTACCCCTGAGAAACAGGACTTATAACAGGGCCATATTTTATGCTTCATTTTACCCGGTTTTGACCGACATTTCGCCGCCGCAGGAGCGCTCTCCAGCAGCTATACTTTTCGGGTCTTTTCACCTGCGTTTGATGCAGGCCAGGGCAATGGCATAAAAACCATCACAATTTTTATTTGCAGGCGCTACAATCGACCGCAGTCACAATTCTCAAATCAGAAGAGTATTGCTAATGAAAAACATCAACCCAACGCAGACCGCTGCCTGGCAGGCACTACAAAAACATTTTGATGAAATGAAAGACGTCACTATCGCGGAGCTGTTCGCGAAAGATGCCGATCGTTTCAACAAATTCTCCGCGACCTTTGATGACCTGATGCTGGTGGATTTCTCCAAAAACCGCATTACCGAAGAGACGCTGGCGAAACTGCAGGATCTGGCAAAAGAGACGCAGCTTGCTGACGCCATCAAATCCATGTTCTCCGGTGAGAAGATCAATCGCACCGAAGACCGTGCCGTGCTGCACGTGGCGCTGCGTAACCGTAGCAATACGCCAATCATCGTTGACGGCAAAGATGTAATGCCGGAAGTGAACGCGGTGCTGGAAAAGATGAAAGCCTTCTCCGAAGCGATCATCTCTGGTAGCTGGAAAGGCTACACCGGCAAAGCCATCACCGACGTGGTTAACATCGGTATCGGCGGTTCTGACCTCGGTCCATTCATGGTGACCGAAGCGCTGCGTCCATATAAAAACCACCTCAACATGCACTTTGTCTCTAACGTCGATGGTACCCACATCGCCGAAGTGCTAAAGAACGTGAACCCGGAAACCACTCTGTTCCTGGTCGCATCTAAAACCTTCACCACTCAGGAAACCATGACCAACGCCCACAGTGCGCGCGACTGGTTCCTGAAGACTGCAGGCGACAACAAGCACGTGGCGAAACACTTCGCGGCGCTGTCCACCAACGGCAAGGCAGTTGGCGAGTTCGGGATTGATACCGCGAACATGTTTGAGTTCTGGGACTGGGTGGGCGGCCGTTACTCTCTGTGGTCTGCAATCGGTCTGTCCATCATCCTGTCTGTCGGCTTCGACAACTTCGTTGAGCTGCTCTCAGGCGCACACGCGATGGATAAACACTTCTCCAGCACCGCACCAGAGAAAAACCTGCCTGTGCTGCTGGCGCTGATTGGTATCTGGTACAACAACTTCTTCGGCGCTGAAACCGAAGCGATCCTGCCATACGATCAGTACATGCACCGTTTCGCGGCCTACTTCCAGCAGGGCAACATGGAATCCAACGGTAAATACGTTGACCGTAACGGCAACGCCGTGGATTACCAGACCGGTCCAATCATCTGGGGTGAGCCGGGCACGAACGGTCAGCACGCGTTCTACCAGCTGATTCACCAGGGCACCAAAATGGTACCGTGCGATTTCATCGCCCCGGCTATCACCCATAACCCACTGTCCGACCACCATCCGAAGTTGCTGTCTAACTTCTTCGCCCAGACTGAAGCGCTGGCATTTGGTAAATCCCGCGAGGTGGTAGAGCAGGAATACCGTGACCAGGGTAAAGATCCGGCAACCCTGGACCACGTTGTGCCGTTCAAAGTGTTCGAAGGCAACCGTCCAACCAACTCCATCCTGCTGCGCGAAATCACGCCGTTCAGCCTGGGGGCGCTGATTGCCCTGTACGAGCACAAAATCTTCACGCAGGGCGCGATCCTGAACATCTTCACCTTTGACCAGTGGGGCGTTGAGCTGGGCAAACAGCTGGCAAACCGTATCCTGCCAGAGCTGGGTGACGATAAAGCGATTGCCAGCCATGACAGCTCGACAAATGGTTTGATCAACCGTTATAAAGCATGGCGTGCGTAATTAAAATGTCATGAAAAATGCCGGCGATATGCCGGCATTTTTTTATCGGATAATTCCTGATGTCTGTTAATTAACTCAAATTCTGGATCTGAGTTTAATCCGAAAAAGACGCTTAACCCGTTAATTGCTGCGGTTTATTTTAAGAAAATACGCACTAATTTGTTAATATGTATATATTATAACTTATTGATTTTAATTAATTATATATTTATTTTATTTTTATTCTATTTCCATTTTAACCATTATTCCGAAAACCCCACCCCTATTTCCCCTTACGACAATCCCACGGCAGTAGTTGTGTATACTCGATTCCGCCTGAAATTCTTTTCGGGCAAATCTCCATTCATTCATTGAAGGGAAATTGTTATGAAGAAAGTACTGTATGGCATTTTTGCCATATCTGCGCTTGCGGCGACATCTGTTTATGCAGCTCCGGTTCAGGTCGGGGAAGCGGCAGGGTCGGCTGCGACGTCTGCGTCTGCGGGAAGTTCTACCGCAGCCAGCGCCAGCACCGTAAGTTCAGCCGTGGGTGTCGCGCTGGCGGCAACCGGTGGCGGTGATGGCTCCAATACCGGAACCACGACCACCACAACGACCAGCACCCGATAATTCCGGGTGTTTTAATCATAACCACACTTCGGTGTGGTTATTTCGCCCTTCGGAGAAGAGTCGTGAAGCGACCTGCAATCATCATGATTTGCCTGCTCTTGCAGGCGTGCTCAGCCACCACCAAAGGGCTGGGGAACTCACTGTGGGACAGCATGTTCGGCACACCGGGTGTACATCTGACCGATGATGAACTTCAGAACATGCCGTATGCCAGCCAGTACATGCAGTTAAACGATGGCCCGCAACTGTTTGTGGTGCTCGCTTTCGATGAAAACGGGCAGCAGAAATGGGTGACGCAGGATCAGGCCACCATCGTGACGCAGCATGGACGTCTCGTGAAAACCCTGTTGGGCGGAGACAACCTGCTTGAGGTGAACAAAATCGCTGCCGACCCGCTTATCAAACCCAACCAGATCACCGACGGCGCAAGCTGGACGCGCACGATGGGCTGGACCGAGCATAAACAGGTGCGTTACGCCACCGCACGCTCTACCTTCCGTTGGGAGGGGACGGACAGTGTCAGCGTGGGAAGTGACAAAACCCAGGTTCGCGTGCTCGATGAAGAAGTGATCACCGACCAGGCCACGTGGCATAACCGTTTCTGGGTCGACGATGACGGACAAATCCGTCAGTCCCTGCAGTATCTCGGTGCCGGATTCTTCCCGGTCAAAACTACGCTTATCAAGGCCGCGAAATCATGAAAACACTTATTCGCGTTGCGCTGATCGCCAGTTTTGCCGCGCCGCTTGCCTGGCCTGCCGGAACGGTGAAGGTCTATATCCCGGACAGCACGCAGCCCAAAACACTGACCAACGCCGGGCATCTGATCGATCTCGTCGGCCAGCCCAGACTGGCGAACAGCTGGTGGCCTGGCGCGGTGATCGCTGAACGCCAGAAAACCGCTGAAGCGGAACAACAATACAAGGCGCTCCTCGCCAGGCTGACGGGGTTAGCGGAGCAGGAAGAGGGTGACGATGCGGCGGCGATTAACAGCGTTCGCCAGCAGGTTCAGGCCCTGAAAATCACCGGTCGGCTACCAGTGAACCTCGATCCGGATGACGTGCGCGTGTCGGAGAACGGTAACCCGGCTCTGGAAGGGGAATATACGCTCTGGCTGCCTGCACAACCCTCAACCATCACCGTTTTTGGTCTTATCAGCCACCCCGGGAAAAAGCCCTTTACACCCGGTCGTGACGTGGTGAGCTATCTCGACGAGCAGAGCCTGTTAAGCGGTGCGGATAACAGCTATGCCTGGGTGGTTTACCCTGACGGGCACACACAAAAAGCGCCAGTGGCCTACTGGAACAAACGCCATATCGAACCTATGCCTGGCAGCATCATTTTTGTCGGTTTTGCCGACCATTTCTGGACGAAGGCGTATGACGGACTTAACGCCGATATCCTTCGCTCCCTGATACAGCGGATTCCGGAATAATGAAAAGAACCTATCTCTACAGCATGCTGGCACTTTGTGTGAGTGCCGCCTGCCATGCAGAAACGTATCCGGCACCTATTGGCCCGTCCCAGTCAGACTTCGGTGGCGTCGGTTTACTGCAAACGCCCACCGCACGTATGGCGCGTGAGGGTGAGTTGAGCCTTAACTATCGCGATAACGATCAATACCGCTACTACTCGGCGTCGGTGCAACTGTTTCCGTGGCTTGAAACCACGCTGCGCTATACCGACGTGCGTACGAAACAGTACAGCAGCGTAGAGGCGTTCTCCGGCGATCAGACTTACAAAGATAAAGCCTTCGACCTCAAAGTACGTCTGTGGGAAGAGAGTTACTGGATGCCCCAGGTCTCCGTCGGCGCCAAAGATATCGGCGGTACCGGTCTGTTTGATGCGGAATACATTGTTGCCAGTAAAGCCTGGGGACCGTTTGATTTCTCACTCGGTCTGGGCTGGGGTTATCTCGGTACCAGCGGCAACGTCAAAAACCCGTTTTGCTCGTACAGCGATAAATATTGCTACCGCGATAATAGCTACCAGAAAGCGGGTTCGATCAACGGCGACCAAATGTTCCACGGACCGGCGTCGCTGTTTGGTGGCGTCGAATACCAGACACCCTGGCAGCCGCTGCGCCTGAAGCTGGAGTATGAAGGGAATGACTACTCGCAGGATTTCGCTGGCAAGATTGAACAGAAGAGCAAGTTTAACGTCGGCGCCATTTATCGCGTCACCGATTGGGCCGACGTTAACCTCAGCTACGAGCGTGGCAATACCTTCATGTTTGGCTTCACGCTGCGCACTAACTTCAACGACATGCGCCCGCACTACAACGATAACGCACGGCCTGCATACCAGCCGGAGCCGCAGGACGCCATCCTGCAGCACTCGGTGGTGGCAAACCAGCTGACGTTGCTGAAATATAATGCGGGTCTGGCGGATCCGAAAATTCAGGTAAAAGGCGATACGCTGTATGTTACCGGCGAGCAGGTGAAATACCGCGACTCGCGTGAAGGGATCGAACGCGCCAACCGGATCGTCATGAACGATCTCCCGGATGGGATCCGCACGATCCGCGTGACGGAGAATCGTCTCAACCTGCCGCAGGTGACGACGGAAACGGACGTCGCCAGCCTCAAGCGCCATCTGGAAGGTGAACCGCTTGGGCATGAAACCGAGCTGGTGCAAAAACGCGTAGAGCCGATCGTGCCAGATACCACCGAGCAGGGCTGGTATATCGACAAGTCGCGCTTCGATTTCCATATCGATCCGGTGCTGAATCAGTCCGTCGGCGGGCCAGAGAACTTCTACATGTATCAGCTGGGCGCGATGGCGACAGCGGATCTGTGGCTCACCGACCACCTGCTGACCACCGGTAGCCTGTTTGGCAACATTGCTAACAACTACGACAAGTTCAACTACACCAATCCGCCAAATGACTCGACGCTGCCGCGCGTGCGCACCCGCGTGCGTGAGTACGTGCAGAATAATGTCTATGTGAACAACCTGCAGGCCAACTACTTCCAGTACTTCGGCAACGGCTTCTACGGCCAGGTGTACGGCGGATATCTGGAAACCATGTTCGGCGGCGCTGGGGCAGAAGTGCTTTATCGTCCTGTCGACAGCAACTGGGCGTTCGGGATTGATGCCAACTACGTCAAACAGCGTGACTGGCGCAGCGCCCAGGACATGATGAAGTTCACTGACTACAGCGTCAAAACCGGCCACCTGACCGCCTACTGGACGCCGTCGTTTGCCCCTGACGTGCTGGTGAAAGCCAGCGTCGGCCAGTACCTGGCGGGTGATAAGGGCGGCACACTCGATATATCCAAACACTTTGACAGCGGCGTCGTGGTGGGCGGCTATGCGACCATCACCAACGTCTCGCCGGACGAATATGGGGAAGGGGACTTCACCAAAGGGGTTTACGTGTCGATTCCGCTGGATCTGTTCTCGTCAGGCCCAACCCGCAGCCGTGCGGCAATTGGCTGGACGCCGCTGACGCGCGACGGGGGTCAGCAGCTTGGACGTAAGTTCCAGCTGTATGATATGACCAGCGATAAAAACATAAACTTCCGCTGATGCCTGACCAGCCCGGTGGTACTTCACCACCGGGCGATCGCACGAAATATAAACAAAAAATATAGATCTCCGTCACATTTTTGCGTTATACAGGAACCTCGCCCCGGAGAATGAGGTGCTGTATGACATCCCTGACTCGCCCGCGCGTTGAGTTTATCTCAACTATCCTCCAGACCGTGCTGAACCTCGGTCTGTTGAGCCTTGGACTGATACTGGTCGTCTTTTTGGGAAAAGAGACGGTGCATCTGGCGGATGTGCTGTTTGCCCCTGAACAAACCAGCAAATATGCGCTGGTAGAAGGACTGGTGGTCTACTTTCTCTACTTTGAATTTATCGCCCTGATTGTGAAGTACTTTCAGTCCGGCTTTCACTTCCCGCTGCGTTATTTTGTCTACATTGGGATCACCGCGATAGTGCGGCTGATCATCGTCGATCATAAATCCCCGCTCGACGTGCTGATCTACTCGGCGGCGATCCTGCTGCTGGTCATTACGCTCTGGCTGTGTAACTCGAAGCGGCTGAAACGCGAATAAAAAAATGGCGGCCCGGAGGCCGCCTAATAACAGTCACAAGTTGGGTCAATACAATACGTCTAAAGTTGAGGGTTGCAGTGGCATAACAAAATGAAACTTAACCTTTCACACCGCCCGCCGTCAGGCCATTCACCAGCCAGCGCTGTGCCAGCAGGAATACCACGGTAATCGGGATGGCGGAGAGCACCGCCGCCGCCGCAAAGTCGCCCCACAGGTAGTTTTGCGGGTTGAGGTATTGCTGCATACCGACGGCCAGGGTGTAGCTATTCACATCGCGCAGTAACAGAGAGGCGACGGGCACTTCGGTGATGGCGGCGATAAACGACAGGATAAACACCACCGCCAGGATAGGCACCGACAGCGGCAGCAGCACCAGACGGAACGCCTGCCACGGGGTTGCACCATCCAGTGCCGCAGCTTCTTCCAGCGAGCCGTCGATGGTTTCGAAATACCCTTTTATGGTCCATACATGCAGTGCGATACCGCCAAGATAGGCGAAGATTACGCCACCGTGGGTGTTCAGGCCGATAAACGGCACGTACTGGCCCAGACGGTCAAACAAGGCATACAACGCGACCAGCGACAGTACCGCCGGGAACATCTGGAAAATCAGCATCCCTTTCAGCAGTGAGGCCTTGCCCGGGAACTTCATACGGGCGAAAGCGTACGCACACGTGGTGGAGAGCGTCACGATACCTATCGCGGTGATCCCGGCGATTTTCACCGAGTTCCACAGCCATAACAGCACCGGGAACGGCGGCGGTGTGACGCGACCATCCGCGTGTTCCACGCTGAAGCCCAGCGCGAGCTTCCAGTGCTCCCAGGAGATTTCATCCGGGATCAGGCTTCCGGTGGCGAAGTTACCCGAACGCAGGGAGATGGCGATGACCATCAGTAGCGGGAACATAATCGCCGCGATGAAAATCAGCAGGCCTAAATGCGTCGCCAGGAGGCGCAGTTTCTGAGATTTGGGTTGTACCATAGCCATGATCGATGCCCTCCTTAGTCAAATTTCATTCGTGTGGCTTTCAGGTTCACAATCGCCAGGGCGCCAACCAGCAGGAAGATCAGGGTGGCAATCGCCGCCGCCAGACCGAAGTCCTGACCGCCGCCGCCTTCAAAGGCGATACGGTAGGTGTAGCTCACGAGCAGGTCGGTATAGCCTGCCGGCGTGGTGGTGCCAAGACGGTCAGGGCCGCCGTTGGTCAACAGTTGAATCAGCACGAAGTTGTTAAAGTTGAAGGCGAAGCTGGCAATCATCAGCGGCGTCAGCGGCTTAATGAGCAGCGGCAGCGTAATCTTAAAGAAGTTCTGGAACGGACCCGCGCCGTCCATCGCCGAGGCTTCGTACAGATCGTCCGGGATCGCTTTCAGCAGCCCCATGCACAGGATCATCATGTACGGATAACCCAGCCAGGTATTGACGATGATAATCATCGAACGGGCAGTCGTCGGGTCGCTGAACCAGGCCGGTTTGATACCAAACAGCGCGCTCAGCATCATGTTGATTTCACCGAAGCTCTGGTTAAACAGCCCTTTGAAAATCAGAATCGAAATAAACGACGGTACGGCATACGGCAGAATCAGCAGTACGCGATAAATCGCTTTGCCTTTCAAGGCTTCCCACTGCACGAGGCAGGCCAGAACCATGCCCACAGCCACGGTCAGGATCACGGTCAGAACCGAGAAGACCACCGTCCAGACGAAGATGGCGAAGAACGGTTTCTGAATGCCTTCGTCGGTAAACACGCGGGTAAAGTTGTCCCAGCCGATGGTGACGGTATAGCCCGGGCTGAGCTTGTCATCACCCCATTTGCCATCGGCAGTAATGGACTGATAGAAACCAATGTCGTTGTTCGGACGATATTTCACGCCGCTCTGGTTGTTGGTCAGCGTGCCGTCATCCGCCAGCGTGTAGAGTGGCTGCGTGCCGGAGAACTGGCGCAGTGAGCTCATGGTCACTTTGCTTTCGTCTGGCAGTACGGCGGTGAGCTGGGTCAGCGCCTGACGGTTTTGGGTAATGACGCGCAGGTTGGCACGTTCGCCTTCCGGCAGCGCTGCGGCCTCTTTTAAGGCCAGCTTCTGCTCGCCGCCAAATTTGAACGCGTCGGAAACATAGTATTTGCTGCTTGCTTCGTCAGTAAGCGCTAACTTCCACTCGTTACCGGCAGGATACAGGCCGAAGTTAAAGGTCTTGCCGGCCTGGTAAGAGCGATCCAGAAGGACCTGCGTTGCGCGTTCTTGCGCCAGCTGGTTGGTGCTGCTGTAGTTGGTGAACGCAATGGCAATAGTACAAATCAGCGGGAAGAGAACAAACAGCCCCATCCCGGCCACGCCCGGGTAGACATAGCGCCAGGCATAGGCTTTACGGTTGGAGAAAATATACAGGCCAGCAGAGCTTAAAATCAGCGTCATGATGGCGAACAGATATTCCCCTTGTACGTACATTAAAACAACAAGGTAACCCACCAGCAGACACAGCAGACCCATCACTGACCATTTCAGCGCGTCGCTTTGCCACCAGTGTTTCTTTTTAATGACATCCATGGGGTTTTTCCTCTACAACGGTGGAAACTTATCGTCAGGTGGCGCTGCGCTTACCTGACCTACGGATCGTGCCGTAGTCGTAGGGCGGGTAAGCGCATGCGCCACCCGCCGTTTTTCAGACTTACTTAGTAATACGACCCTGCGCATCTTTCAGCGCGGCATCAACAGTCTGACGACCGCTTGCCGCATTGATGACCGCAGTACGGGTGGCGTACCAGAACGCTGCCATTTGCGGGATGTTCGGCATAATTTCGCCTTTCTGAGCGTTATCCATGGTGGCCGCAATACGTGGGTCTTTTGCCAGATGATCCTGGAAGGATTTCAGCGCAACGGCACCCAGCGGTTTGTCCTTGTTCACTTCATCCAGACCCTGATCGGTCAGCAGGTAGTTTTCCAGGAACTCTTTCGCCAGCTCTTTGTTCGGGCTTGCCGCGTTGATACCCGCGCTCAGCACACCAACGAACGGTTTAGACGGCTTGCCTTTGAAAGTTGGCAGCAGCGTCACGCCGTAGTTGATTTTGCTCTTGTCGATGTTGGTCCAGGCCCACGGACCGTTGATGGTCATCGCGGTTTCGCCTTTGTTGAACGCCGCTTCTGCGATGGAGTAATCGGTATCCGCGTTCATATGTTTGTTTTTGATGAGGTCAACCAGGAAGGTCAGACCCGCTTTCGCGCCAGCGTTGTCCACGCCCACGTCTTTCACGTCATACTTGCCGTTTTCAAACTTGAACGCGTAACCGCCGTCCGCAGCAATCAGCGGCCAGGTGAAGTACGGTTCTTGCAGGTTGAACATCAGCGCGCTCTTACCTTTCGCTTTCAGCTCTTTATCCAGTTTCGGGATCTCTTCCCAGGTTTTCGGTGGGTTAGGTACCAGGTCTTTGTTGTAAATCAGAGAAAGGGCTTCAACCGCGATTGGGTAAGCGATCAGCTTGCCGTTATAGCGAACGGCGTCCCAGGTGAACGGGAACAGTTTGTCCTGGAAGGCTTTGTCCGGCGTGACTTCTGCCAGCAGACCCGACTGCGCGTAACCACCGAAACGGTCATGCGCCCAGAAGATGATGTCCGGGCCGTCACCAGTTGCTGCAACCTGTGGGAATTTCTCTTCCAGTTTATCCGGGTGTTCTACGGTCACTTTGATCCCGGTGTCTTTCTCGAATTTTTACCCACTTCGGCCAGGCCGTTATAGCCTTTATCGCCGTTAATCCAGATTACCAGCTTACCTTCTTCAATTTTGGCGAGAGCCGGTGCGGAAATCATCATTGCTGCAAGGGCGGACAATGCGAAAACACGTGCGCCAGTCTTGATCTTCATATCTGCCATCCTTTTTTGGTGATGTGCTCGTGGATACAATGAGGTGGTTCAACGTGACTCAGTCTCCTTATTTGACATCCTCTTTCCATCCTCCCAACCCCTACGCCCCACCCCCGGTTTGTGTGATCTTCGTTGCATAAATTTAAGTTATGAGTGCTGGCGCACATAAAAACACACTGAATTTTGCAGGTGGCTTCACGAATTTTGCCTCAGCCCTCCAGCCGCGGTCGCAGAGCCTGCTCCCTCATCCTCCCGCCTCCTCCCCCATAAAAAAGCCGGGGGGTGGAGGATTCGGGAAAGTAATGGATACCCCATAGTGAACTTATCTTGAATGTTTCTGTCGGCGACAGGTTGTAACGAAGGGAGAAGGGCATGGCGAGCGTACAGCTGCGTAATGTAACGAAAGCCTGGGGTGACGTTGTGGTGTCGAAAGACATCAATCTGGACATCCACGAAGGTGAGTTCGTGGTATTTGTCGGCCCATCAGGCTGCGGTAAATCTACTCTGCTGCGTATGATTGCCGGTCTTGAAACGATCACCAGTGGCGATTTGTTTATTGGTGACACCCGTATGAACGACATCCCGCCTGCCGAACGTGGCGTAGGCATGGTGTTCCAGTCTTATGCGCTTTACCCCCATCTGTCTGTTGCCGAAAACATGTCCTTTGGCCTGAAACTGGCGGGTGCGAAGAAGGACGTGATTAACCAGCGCGTCACGCAGGTGGCGGAAGTGTTACAGCTGGCGCACCTGCTTGAGCGTAAACCGAAAGCGCTTTCCGGTGGTCAGCGTCAGCGTGTGGCGATTGGCCGTACCCTGGTGGCGGAACCGCGCGTGTTCCTGCTCGATGAACCCCTTTCCAACCTGGATGCCGCTCTGCGTGTCCAGATGCGTATTGAAATCTCCCGTCTGCACAAACGTCTTGGCCGCACGATGATTTACGTCACCCACGATCAGGTCGAAGCGATGACGCTGGCCGACAAAATTGTGGTGCTGGACGCCGGTCGCGTGGCGCAGGTGGGCAAACCGCTGGAGCTTTATCACTACCCGGCAGACCGCTTTGTTGCGGGCTTCATTGGCTCGCCAAAGATGAACTTCCTGCCCGTCAAAGTGACGGCAACTGCGATCGAACAGGTACAGGTGGAGCTGCCAAACCGCCAGCAGGTCTGGCTGCCGGTCGACAGCGCCAATGTACAGGTAGGGGCAAACATGTCCCTCGGTATTCGTCCTGAGCACCTGCTGCCGAGCCACATCGCCGATGTGACGCTGGAAGGTGAAGTTCAGGTTGTCGAACAGCTTGGTCACGAAACACAGATTCATATCCAGATCCCCGCCATCCGTCAGAACCTGGTCTACCGCCAGAATGACGTGGTGTTGGTAGAAGAGGGTGCCACATTCGCTATCGGCTTGCCGCCAGAGCGTTGCCATCTGTTCCGTGAGGATGGCACTGCATGTCGTCGGTTGCACAAAGAGCCAGGCGTTTAAGCAATCCCAAAAGAAGACACGAAACCGACAGGTGAAGTGTTCAAAGAAAAGCAATGATCTCAGGAGATAGAATGATGATTACTCTGCGCAAACAAGTCCCTCTGGCAATCGCCGTTGCGGCAGGCATCCTGTCTGCCCAGGCAGGCGCCGTGGACTTTAAAGGTTATGCTCGTTCCGGCATTGGCTGGACCGGGAGTGGCGGTGAGCAACAGTGTTTCCAGGCAACCGGTGCACAAAGTAAATACCGTCTCGGTAACGAATGTGAAACCTATGCGGAATTGAAACTGGGCCAGGAAGTGTGGAAAGAAGGCGATAAGAGCTTCTATTTCGACACCAACGTTGCGTATTCCGTCGCTCAGCAGAACGACTGGGAATCTACCAGCCCGGCCTTCCGTGAAGCTAACGTGCAGGGTAAAAACCTGATTGACGCACTGCCAGGTTCCACCATCTGGGCCGGTAAGCGCTTCTATCAGCGTCATGACGTTCACATGATCGACTTCTACTACTGGGATATTTCTGGTCCTGGTGCGGGTATCGAAAACATTGACCTGGGCTTCGGTAAGCTCTCTCTGGCTGCAACTCGTTCTTCTGAAGCGGGCGGCTCAGCGACCTTTGCCGATCGTGACGCGCTGGGTAACCGTATTTATGACAACCTGGTACCGAACGATGTCTTCGACGTCCGTTTAGCACAGATGCAGGTCAATGAAGGCGGTACGCTGGAGTTCGGTGTTGATTATGGTCACACCAATATTCCAGATGACTACTACCTGCAGCCTGGCGCATCTAAAGACGGTTGGATGTTCACCGCTGAACATACCCAGAGCATGCTGAAGGGCTTTAACAAGTTTGTGCTGCAGTACGCAACTGACTCTATGACCTCCAACGGCAAGGGCCGTCCGGAAGGTGGTAGCATCAACAACAACGGCGACATGTGGCGTGTTCTGGACCACGGTGCGATCTCTCTGGGCGACTCCTGGGATCTGATGTACGTAGGTATGTACCAGGACATCAACCTGGATAACAACAACGGCACCAAATGGTGGACCGTCGGTGTGCGTCCTATGTACAAATGGACGCCAATCATGAGCACCCTGTTAGAAGTGGGCTACGACAACGTTAAGTCTCAGAAAACCGACGACACCAACAGTCAGTACAAAATCACCCTGGCACAACAATGGCAGGCAGGCGACAGCATCTGGTCCCGTCCAGCTATCCGTGTCTTCGCAACTTACGCGAAGTGGGATGAAAAATGGGGCTACGCGAACGGCGACTCCGGTGCAGGCTATGACTCTGGTATTGCGTACAGCGACACGTCCGCAAAAACCTTCAGCCGAGGCGACTCTGATGAGTGGACCTTCGGTGCCCAGATGGAAATCTGGTGGTAATTCGTTAGACCTGACGTAATGACCTAAAAGAGGGGCGCAAGCCCCTCTATCCTTAGGGTGCTGCGCGCTATTGCCTGGCCACCGCAGTGCTCACGCTATCAGAGGTAATAACAATGAAAATGAAGAAAAGTCTCGTCGCGCTGTGCCTCTCTGCGGGGCTGATGGCCTGTGTTCCGGCGGTCTCCTTTGCAGACGTGAATTTCGTACCACAAAATACCAGCGCTGCGCCGGCTATCCCGGCGGCGGCGCTCCAGCAACTGACCTGGACGCCAGTTGATCAATCCAAAACGCAGTCGACACAGCTTTCTACGGGCGGCCAGCAACTGAACGTGCCGGGGATCACCGGGCCGGTTGCCGCCTACAGCGTGCCGGCCAACATTGGTGAGCTAACCCTGACGCTGACCAGCGAAGTGAACAAACAAACCAGCGTCTTCGCACCTAACGTACTGATTCTGGATCAGAACCTGACGCCATCTGCTTTCTTCCCAAGCGAATATTTTAGTTACCAGGAACCAGGCGTGATGAGCGCCGACCGTCTGGAAGGCAAAATGCGCCTGACGCCTGCCCTGGGCCAGCAGAAGATTTATGTTCTGGTTTTCACGACCGAAAAAGATCTGCAGCAGACCACTAAGCTTATCGATCCGGCAAAAGCCTATGCGAAAGGCACCGGCAACTCGGTTCCGGATATTCCGGATCCATTAGCGCGTCACGTCACCGACGGTTTGCTTAAGCTGAAAGTCTCAACAAACAATGCATCCAGCGTGCTGGTTGGCCCACTGTTTGGCTCTTCCGGTACTGGCCCTGTCACAGTAGGCAATACAGCCGCGCCTGTGTATGCCGCTCCAGCCGCCACAGCCGCTGCCGCACCGGTAGCCGCCGCAGCACCAGCCCCATCGAAGAAAGCTGAACCGGTTCTGAACGACACCGAAGAGTACTTCAACAACGCCATTAAGCAGGCGGTGAAGCGCGGCGATGTCGATAAAGCGCTGAAACTGCTTGATGAAGCCGAACGTTTAGGTTCAACCACTGCCCGTTCCACCTTTATCAGCAGTGTAAAAGGCAAGGGGTAACCGTTTCCCCACAGTGCTGATTTGTTAGTAGTTTGGTGCGCCTGAGTGGGCGCACTTTTTTTGATATTCTCCGGGCTGTTGCGCTCTTGTTGCGATAGTGATCGTTAAATAACGTTTGGCCGCCCTCAATCTGCTTTTCTGCGATACAATGCCATCACGTTATGTATCGGAGAGTCTGGCATGTCACACCCTGCGCTAACGCAACTGCGTGCGCTGCGCTATTTCGACCAAATACCTGCGCTTGATCCGCAGCAACTGGACTGGTTGCTGCTGGAAGATTCCATGACGAAACGTTTTGAGCAGCAGGGTAAAACGGTCACGGTGACCCTGATTCAGGAAGGGTTTGTCTCTGGCGATGAGATTGCTGCCGAGCTGCCGCTATTGCCGCAAGAGCCACGTTACTGGCTGCGTGAAATTTTACTCTGCGCTGATGGCGAGCCATGGCTTGCCGGGCGGACGGTGGTGCCCGAATCCACCCTTTCCGGGCCCGAGCTGGCGCTGCAACGGCTGGGGAAAACGCCTCTGGGGCGTTACCTTTTCACCTCGTCTGAGCTTACCCGAGATTTTATTGAGATTGGTCGTGATGCCGAACTGTGGGGGCGTCGTTCCCGCCTTCGCCTGAGCGGTAAACCGTTAATACTGACGGAGCTTTTTTTACCGGCATCGCCGTTGTACTAAGAGGAAGAAAAAATGGAGTGGAGCCTGACGCAGAATAAGCTGTTGGCCTATCACCGCTTAATGCGTACCGATAAACCGATTGGCGCGTTACTGTTGCTGTGGCCGACCTTATGGGCGCTGTGGGTCGCGACGCCGGGCGTGCCACCGCTGTGGATCCTGGGCGTATTCGTTGCCGGCGTCTGGCTGATGCGCGCGGCAGGCTGCGTGGTCAATGACTATGCCGATCGTAAATTCGACGGGCATGTAAAACGTACTGCCGGTCGTCCGTTACCCAGCGGACAGGTCACCGGGAAAGAAGCCCGCGTGCTGTTCATTGTTCTGGTGCTGCTCTCTTTCCTGCTGGTGTTAACCCTTAACACCATGACCATTCTGCTTTCCGTTGCGGCGCTGGCCCTGGCCTGGGTTTATCCGTTTATGAAACGCTACACCCATCTGCCTCAGGTGGTGCTGGGGGCGGCATTTGGCTGGTCGATTCCGATGGCGTTTGCGGCAGTTAGTGAGTCCTTACCACTCAGCTGCTGGCTGATGTTCCTGGCGAATATTCTCTGGGCCGTGGCATATGACACGCAATACGCGATGGTAGACCGCGACGATGACCTGAAAATTGGCATCAAATCAACCGCTATCCTCTTTGGTCGTCAGGACAAGCTGATTATCGGTATCCTGCAGGTCGCGGTACTGGCACTGATGGTCGCGATTGGTCGCCTGAACGGGCTGAACTGGGAGTTTTACTGGTCCGTGCTGGTGGCGGGTTTGCTGTTTGCGTACCAGCAAAAGTTGATTGCGAAGCGCGAGCGTGATGCCTGTTTTAAGGCGTTTATGAATAATAACTACGTCGGTCTGGTGCTGTTTTTAGGCCTGGCGATGAGCTATTTCTTATAAAAAAGTCGGGTGGCGACTTCGCCTTACCCGACCTACGAGTTAGCAGAACATGTAGGCC
This sequence comes from Enterobacter sp. CPE_E890, assembly GCF_046521475.1. Taxonomy (NCBI): domain Bacteria; kingdom Pseudomonadati; phylum Pseudomonadota; class Gammaproteobacteria; order Enterobacterales; family Enterobacteriaceae; genus Enterobacter; species Enterobacter sp. CPE_E890. The sequence continues at coordinate 326,301 of NZ_JBKFZW010000001.1, forward strand.
CGGTAAGCGTTAGCGCCACCGGGCTTTTTTTACCGGCGACGTAGCAGCCGAAGCGCGTTCGCCGTCACCAGCACCGTTGCCCCGGTATCCGCCAGCACCGCCAGCCACAGCCCGGTCATGCCGAGCAGGGTCGTCACCAGGAATATCCCTTTCAGCCCCAGCGCGATGCCAATGTTCTGACGGATATTGGCACGCGTCGCACGTGCCAGCCCGATCATCTGCGCCAGCCCGGTCAGGCGGTTGTGAGTCAGAGCCGCGTCAGCCGTTTCCAGCGCCACGTCGGTACCGCTGCCCATCGCAATACCAATGGTCGACGCTTTCATCGCCGGGGCATCGTTAATCCCGTCACCAACCATCGCCAGCGGGGCATGAGCGTTCAACTCTGTGACTGCGCTGACCTTATCTGCAGGCAACAATCCGGCTTTAAATTCCAGCCCCAGTTCACCGGCAATTGCGGCTGCCGCACGAGGGTTATCGCCTGTAAGAATAACGCCCTGTACGCCCAGTTGATGTAGCGCCGCCACGGCTTCTTTTGCGTCATCACGCAGGGTATCGCGCAATGCCAGCATTCCCCTCGCCACGCCGTCCTGCATGACGACTACGACCGTTTGCCCGGTCTGTTCTAACGCCTCAACCTCTGGAGTAGAAGACTTGCCAGCCGCGACAATCAGCACCTTTTTACCGTCGACGACTGCCTCAATGCCTGAGCCCATCAGTGCCCGCTGGGAAGTTGCCGCAGGGATGGTGAGTTCACGCGCCTTCGCTTCACGCACAATCGCCTGCGCCAGCGGGTGGGTTGAACCTTGCTCTACGGCAGCTGCCAATGTCAGCAGTTCGTTTTCACTGATTTCCTGCGGATAAACACCGGTCACCTGCGGCTTACCTACGGTCAGCGTACCGGTTTTATCGAAGGCAATGTGCTGAACCTGGCTTAGCTGTTCCAGGGCGGCTCCGCCTTTGATCAGCGCTCCGCGACGTGCCGCCGCCGCAAGCCCGGATGTGATGGCCGCCGGGGTGGAGATCACCAGCGCACACGGACAGCCAATCAACAGCAGCGTCAGACCTTTATAAATCCAGCCTTCCCACGGTGCGCCGAAAAACAGGGGTGGAACGACAGTGACCAGCAGGGCAACCAGCATGATGGCGGGGGTGTAAATCCTGCTGAAGCGATCGATAAACCGCTCAACTGGCGCGCGACGCTCTTCGGCTTCTTCAATCAGCTTCAGGATACGGTCGATGGCGCTGTCACCGGGTTCGGAAAGCACCGTCAGTTGCACCAGACGATCAACACTGGTGGCACCCGCAGGCACTTTTTCACCGGTTGTACGTTCAACCGGAATCGATTCTCCGGTGAGGGCGCTTTCGTCGAAACTTGCTGTTGCGGTGAGCAACTCACCGTCTGCAGGCAGACGCCCGCCTGCGGCGACTTCAATCACATCGCCCGGGCGCAGCGTGTTGATGGCGACGGTTTCCCGGTTGTCGTTGATCACGCGTGTGGCGGTTTCAGGTTTCAGGGCCATTAGCGCGCTGACTCCTTTACGCGCGCGGCTGGCGGCCCAGCCCTCAAGACGTTCACCGATTAAGAACAGCAGCAGCACCATCGCCGCTTCTGCTGTCGCACCAATAAACAGTGCACCAATAGCGGCCACGCTCATCAGCGTTTCGATGGCAAACCAGCTTCCGCTTTTCATCAGCCGCAATGCCTGACGGGCAATTGGGAACAGCCCAACCAGCGTGGTGGCGATGAATGCCAGATTGCCGAACGGATGGTTAATCTGTTCCAGTCCCCAGCTCAGGGCCATCATGATGATGAGGGTAATAAGCGGCAAATTTTCTCGCAGGGAAGAGGTTTTTTCTGCAGGCGCATTTTCGCTACGCAGACTGTAACCCGCCTGACTTACGGCAGCTTCAACCTGTTGGATAACGTCGTTATCCGCGCTGACCAGCAGCTTTTCAGTGGCAAACAGAACCTGGACATGACTCACTCCCGGCACCTGTTTTACCGCGTTTTCAACTTTACGGGCGCAGGCGGCGCAGTCCATACCGTTGACGACCCAACTGTAGCGGTTGCCGTTTTCAGGGAGTATTTCGGTTTGTGTTTCGCACACACCTTCGCAGCAGCAGTCGTCCTTCGGCGGAACCGGACTGAGCTTAAGTGCTGAGAATTGTGGGACTTTTTTTGGTGTTTCTGGAGTCGACATGGCAGTCTCCGGCAATGATAATTTTCTCATTAACCGCAGCATACACTCTGGAGTCGACTCCAGAGTCAAGGCTTATTTAAATATACAGCGAGCGCACAATCAGGAAGTGTCCGGCAAAGTAGCAGGCGGCGGCAATCGCGTTATCCGCCCGGAAACGACGGCGATAGTGGCTGCCCAGCCACACGATATTCCCGAGTAACAACAGTGCTGCACCGAAGAACGCGGACATCGCCGGTGCCGTTGGACGGAAGAACCACAGTTCGCCTGCCAGCCATACCATCACCAGCGTCATGGCGATAAAGGTGCAGACCGGCAAACGCATCTCTTCCAGACGCGACCAGATCACCGCGATAAGCAGTGCGCCAATCACCAGCAGTACCAGCGACAGCGGCCAGAAGAATGAAAGCGTCATCTGGCTGGCAAAGTAGATGGTATAGAGCAGATGCGACAGGAAAAATGCCCCCACGGCATACAGCAGACGCTGACGTGGCAGCAGGGTTAAGGCATCGCCAATCAGGGAAGCACACAGCCCGGCGAGGACCAGATAGCTTACGGCGTTAAACATCGGCGCTTGCCAGGCCAGCAGCAGCAGGAGCAACAGCGTGACCGGTTTAAACAACCAGCGCTGCCAGGTGGGACCGCGGTACGACGCATCGACATAAAGCCATGCGGAAAAACAGACAGCGATAAATGACCAAAGCATATTAACTCCCTGTATCTGTTAAGGCTGAATAATCAGTTTCTGATCCAGTGTAGTGATGCGGACGGGCGTTTGGCAATGGCAGGGAAGGCAGGGTATCCTGAATTCCGCATAATCTGATGGGATTTTAGAATGAGCAAGATGCCGCTGTTTTTCATTATCGTGGTGGCGATTATTGTCATAGCCGCCTCGTTCCGTTTCGTACAGCAGCGCCGCGAAAAGGCGGATAACGATGCTGCACCGCTGCTGCAAAAGCGCGTGGTAGTGACGAACAAACGCGAAAAACCGCTTAACGACCGCCGCTCACGCCAGCAGCAGGTGACGCCAGCAGGCACGACAATGCGCTATGAAGCGAGCTTTAAGCCGGAAACCGGCGGGCTGGAGATGACCTTCCGCCTGGAGGCGCAGCAGTACCATCAGTTGACGGTGGGAGAGAAAGGGACGCTGAGTTATAAAGGGTCCCGATTCGAAGGTTTTACGCCTGAATAATGCTCTCACCCTCTCCCTGTGGGAGAGGGTGAGAGCATCAGGCCACACCTTACTTCTTCACCTGCGCCTTAAATTTCTTCATCCACACCAGCAGTTCAAACACGCCGAAAATAAAGACGCGCAGCTGCTGCCAGCCGGTCATCTGCGGGCCATCTTTTGGCAGACCATTTTTCAGCATTACCATCTGCAGGGCGTGCATAAACGATGTGAAAACCAGCGCGACGTTAACAAAAATATTCATCGGTCGCGGGAACGGGTGCACCAGGTTGAGAATTAAAAACGCCCAGACGCCCAGCATCAACAAACGTCCCAGATTAATCAGTACCGGCATCGGATTCTCCTTGAGCCTGACGGTGATACAGACGATAAGCAACCTGACCTGCCACTTTTTCACGGTGCAGATCCCAGTGGGCGGGAACTGGTGGTAAACCGTTTTCCACTTCACTTTCCACGTAAATTAATGCGTCATCTGCCAGCCAGCCATTTTGCTCCAGCAGGGATAACGTCTCTTCCAGCAGTCCCTTACGGAACGGTGGGTCGACAAACACCACGTTATGCGGCGTGCCTTTCTGCGCGAGGAAACTCAGCGTGTTGGTGTTCACGACTTTAGCGTTGGTTGCCTTTAGCGTCGCCAGATTTTGCTGCAGCGTCTGCGCCACGCCGCGTTCCATCTCCAGCAGCGTGGCGCTGGCGGCATAGCGTGACAGCGCTTCCAGTCCGAGTGCGCCGCTTCCGGCGAAACAGTCGAGACAGTGGGCGTCTACCATTGACGGGGCCAGCCAGTTAAACAGCGTCTCGCGTACGCGGTCGGTAGTAGGGCGTAAACCGGGGCTGTCCGGCACCGGTAGTTTCCGGCCTCGCCACTGACCGCCGATAATACGAATTTGACCGGCCGGGGCGCGGTTGGGTTTCTTCATCTCAGGAAAGCTCTGTTAACAATTGGCCTGCGATTGCGGGCGGTGATGTCAATTAAGTAAAGTGTTAGACTATTTCATCATTTTTTTAGCTTCCATGTATATAGCGCCGCGAGGAGTGTAGTCGCAGATGGCAAAACAAAAAAAACGTGGCTTCTTTTCCTGGCTGGGCTTCGGTGAAAAAGAGCAAGAAACAGAACAGAAAACCGAAGAGCAACATGCCGTTGAAGAGCAGTCGCAGCCTGAAACGCCTGTAGAAACCGCCGCGGTTGTCGAAGCGGAAGAGACGGCACACAGCAAAGAAGAGATTGAATCTTTCGCTGAAGAGGTGGTTGAGGTCACTGAACAGGTTCAGGAAAGCGAGAAGCCAGAACCGGTTGTCGCCGAAGAGATTCCCGAAGCACCACAGGCCGTCATCGAACACGAAGAACTGCCGCTGCCGGAAGAGGTGAAAATCGAAGCCGTTTCTGCCGAAGAGTGGCAGGCCGAAGCGGAAACCGTTGAAATTGTTGAGGCGGTGGAAGAAGAAGCCGAAAACGAACCTGAACTAACCGACGAAGAGCTGGAAGCACAGGCGCTGGCAGCAGAAGCGGCTGAAGAAGCGGTTATCGTGGTGCCAGTGGAAGAGCAGGCCGAAGAGGAGATCGTTCAGGAACAGGAAAAACCGACTAAAGAAGGTTTCTTCGCCCGCCTGAAACGCAGCCTGCTTAAAACCAAAGAAAACTTAGGTTCCGGATTTATCAGTCTTTTCCGCGGCAAGAAGATCGACGACGATCTGTTTGAAGAGCTGGAAGAGCAGCTGCTGATCGCCGACGTCGGTGTGGAAACCACCCGTAAGATCATCACCAACCTGACTGAAGGGGCGAGCCGCAAACAGCTGCGCGACGCCGAAGCGCTGTATGGCCTTCTGAAAGACGAGATGGGTGAAATTCTCGCAAAAGTTGACGAACCGCTTAATATTGAAGGCAAAACGCCATTTGTTATTCTGATGGTTGGCGTGAACGGTGTGGGTAAAACCACCACCATCGGCAAGCTGGCGCGTCAGTTCGAACAGCAGGGTAAATCGGTGATGCTGGCGGCAGGTGATACCTTCCGTGCAGCAGCGGTTGAGCAGCTCCAGGTGTGGGGTCAGCGCAATAACATCCCGGTGATTGCCCAGCATACCGGCGCGGATTCCGCATCCGTTATCTTTGACGCCATCCAGGCGGCGAAGGCGCGCAACGTGGATGTACTGATTGCCGATACCGCAGGGCGTTTGCAGAACAAATCGCACCTGATGGAAGAGTTGAAGAAAATCGTCCGGGTGATGAAAAAACTGGACGAAGAAGCACCGCATGAAATTATGCTGACCATTGATGCCAGCACCGGACAGAATGCCATTAGTCAGGCAAAACTGTTCCATGAAGCGGTAGGACTGACGGGGATCACGCTGACCAAACTGGACGGCACCGCCAAAGGCGGGGTGATCTTCTCCGTGGCCGATCAGTTCGGCATTCCTATCCGTTACATCGGTGTGGGCGAGCGTATTGAAGATTTACGTCCGTTTAAGGCGGACGACTTTATTGAGGCACTATTTGCCCGAGAGGACTAACAATGATTCGCTTTGAACACGTCAGCAAGGCCTATCTCGGTGGGAGACAAGCGTTGCAGGGGGTGACATTCCACCTGCAACCGGGCGAGATGGCATTCCTGACCGGCCATTCCGGCGCGGGGAAAAGTACCCTGCTCAAGCTTATCTGTGGGATCGAACGGCCAAGTGCCGGGAAAATCTTTTTCGGCGGTCATGAGATAAGCCGCCTGAAAAATCGCGAAGTGCCGTTTCTGCGTCGGCAGATCGGCATGATTTTCCAGGACCACCACCTGCTGATGGATCGCACCGTTTTCGATAACGTGGCGATTCCGCTGATTATTGCCGGTGCCAGCTATGATGATATCCGCCGTCGCGTCTCTGCGGCGCTGGATAAGGTCGGGCTGCTGGACAAAGCGAAGAATTTCCCGATCCAGCTCTCCGGCGGTGAACAGCAGCGCGTGGGCATTGCCCGTGCGGTGGTGAACAAACCTGCGGTGCTGCTGGCGGATGAACCGACCGGTAACCTGGACGACGCCCTGTCAGAAGGGATTTTGCGTCTGTTTGAGGAGTTCAACCGCGTAGGGGTGACGGTTTTGATGGCGACGCACGATATCGGTCTCATTTCCCGCCGTTCGTACCGCATGCTGACCCTGAGCGACGGTCATTTGCACGGAGGCCATGGTGAATAAGCGTGATGCAATAAACCAGATTCGACAGTTCGGAAACCGGTTTGACCGTTTCCGTAAGTCGCAGGGCGGTGGTGATGGCAATCGTAATGCGCCAAAGCGCCAGAAAGCCGCGCCAAAGCCTGCTTCCCGCAAAACCAACGTGTTTAACGAGCAGGTGCGCTACGCGTTCCACGGCGCACTGCAGGACCTGAAAAGCAAACCGCTGGCGACGTTCCTGACGGTGATGGTGATTGCCATCTCCCTGACGCTGCCAAGCGTCTGCTATATGGTCTATAAAAACGTCAACCAGGCGGCCTCGCAGTACTATCCGTCCCCGCAGATCACGGTTTATCTGGATAAAGCGCTCGACGATAACGCCGCAGCGCAGGTGGTTGGGCAAATTCAGGCCGAGCAGGGTGTGGAGAAGGTTAACTATCTCTCGCGTGAAGACGCGCTGGGCGAGTTCCGCAACTGGTCAGGCTTTGGCGGCGCGCTGGACATGCTTGAAGAGAACCCGCTGCCTGCCGTGGCGGTGGTGATCCCGAAGCTGGATTTCCAGGGTACCGATTCGCTTAACACCCTGCGCGATCGCATCACGCGCATTAAGGGCATTGATGAAGTGCGCATGGATGACAGCTGGTTTGCGCGTCTCTCTGCCCTGACCGGGCTGGTAGGCCGCGTGGCGGCGATGATTGGCGTGCTGATGGTGGCGGCGGTCTTCCTCGTCATCGGTAACAGCGTGCGCCTGAGCATCTTCGCCCGTCGCGATACCATCAACGTGCAGAAACTGATTGGTGCGACGGATGGTTTCATCCTGCGTCCGTTCCTCTATGGCGGCGCACTGCTCGGTTTTTCCGGCGCATTTCTTTCACTGATATTGTCAGAAATTTTGGTGATGCGTCTGTCGTCGGCAGTCACAGAAGTGGCGCAGGTTTTCGGAACGAAGTTTGATATCAGCGGCTTAGGGTTCGATGAGTGCCTGTTGCTGCTGCTGGTGTGTTCGATGATTGGGTGGGTGGCAGCCTGGCTGGCAACCGTTCAACATTTACGTCACTTTACTCCCGATTAATAAAAGCGTGATATAATCTTTCCCTGCACCGAGATGTTCGCTCTGCAGGGAAAGCGTCCCTGTTGTCTCTTCCCCTGTTATCATCTTCATGTCACATTTTGTGCGTAATTTATTCACCGTTGCACCTGGAACTTGTGGATAAAATCACTGTCTGATACAAGAGTGAATGCTAATCTCGTTGCTCAAACGCTTTGGCATGGTTGTTGCCTGATGGGGATAACCTGGACCAGAAGAAACATTGAGAGGAATGAATGACCAAAGAAATGCAAACTTTAGCTTTAGCCCCTGTTGGTAACCTGGAGTCTTACATCCGGGCTGCGAACACCTGGCCGATGTTAACGGCCGAGGAAGAAAAGGAGCTTGCTGAAAAGCTGCATTACCAGGGCGATCTGGAAGCAGCTAAGACGCTGATCCTGTCTCACCTGCGCTTTGTTGTTCACGTTGCTCGTAATTATGCGGGCTACGGCCTGCCGCAGGCGGACTTGATTCAGGAAGGTAACATCGGTCTGATGAAGGCTGTGCGTCGCTTCAACCCGGAAGTGGGTGTGCGACTGGTCTCCTTCGCCGTGCACTGGATCAAAGCAGAGATTCACGAATACGTTCTGCGTAACTGGCGTATTGTGAAAGTCGCCACGACAAAAGCGCAACGCAAACTGTTCTTCAACCTGCGTAAAACCAAGCAGCGTCTGGGCTGGTTCAATCAGGATGAAGTTGAAATGGTGGCGCGCGAGCTGGGCGTATCCAGCAAAGATGTGCGTGAGATGGAATCCCGTATGGCCGCGCAGGACATGACCTTTGATATGTCCTCCGACGACGACGCATCCGACAGCCAGCCGATGGCACCGGTACTGTATCTGCAGGATAAAACCTCTAACTTTGCTGACGGCATTGAAGAGGATAACTGGGAAGATCAGGCCGCGAACAAGCTGACCCATGCGATGGAAGGCCTCGACGAACGTAGCCAGGATATTATCCGCGCCCGCTGGCTGGACGAAGATAACAAGTCCACGCTGCAGGAACTGGCCGACCGCTACGGCGTTTCCGCTGAACGTGTTCGTCAGCTTGAGAAGAACGCCATGAAAAAACTTCGCGCCGCTATCGAAGCGTAAGATAAGCGAAGTACACCGAGAACCCTCGAATGCAAATTCGGGGGTTTTGTTTTTTTAGCGCCCGCTCTGGCGAATTCCTTCCCCCTGGCAAACACTTACTGATGCGCTAAGCAGGCGACTTTCTCAGGGGGACAGGGTGAAAAATAACGAACTGAACGACCGGCGTTTACAGGCGACGCCGCGCGGCATCGGCGTGATGTGTAATTTTTATGCCGATAAAGCTGAAAACGCCACGGTGTGGGACGTGGAGGGTAATGAGTACATCGACTTCGCTGCGGGGATCGCGGTACTGAATACCGGCCATCGCCATCCCAAAGTCATTGCCGCCATCGAAAAGCAACTCCATGCCTTTACCCACACGGCCTACCAGATTGTGCCGTACGAAGGCTACGTGGCGCTTGCCGAACGTCTCAACGAACGCGTGCCCATTGAGGGCCCGGCGAAAACGGCGTTTTTCTCCACGGGGGCTGAGGCTGTCGAAAACGCCGTAAAAATTGCCCGCGCGTATACCAGGCGTCCTGGCCTTATCACCTTCGCTGGTGCATTCCACGGCCGCACCTTTATGACGATGGCTTTAACGGGGAAAGTGGCACCCTACAAACTGGGTTTTGGCCCGTTCCCCGGCTCGGTTTACCACGCGCAATATCCTAATGAACTGCACGGCGTCAGCACGGCGGAAGCGTTAAAAAGCCTGGAACGCATCTTTAAAGCGGATATCGCACCTGACCAGGTCGCGGCTATTATTCTCGAGCCGGTTCAGGGGGAAGGTGGTTTCAACATTGCCCCTGCTGATTTTATGCAGGCCCTGCGCGCCCTGTGCGATACCCACGGCATTTTGCTGATTGCCGACGAGGTGCAAAGCGGCTTCGCCCGTACCGGCAAGCTATTCTCGATGGAACACCACTGCGTGAAGCCCGATCTGATCACCATGGCGAAAAGCCTGGCGGGCGGGATGCCGCTCTCGGCGGTTTCTGGCCGTGCGGAGGTGATGGACGCACCCGCGCCGGGCGGGCTGGGCGGCACCTACGCCGGTAACCCGCTGGCGATTGCGGCGGCGCATGCCGTGCTGGACGTGATTGATGAAGAGGATCTCTGCACGCGCTCGGCGCACCTTGGTCATCACCTGGTGGAAGTGCTGAGCAAAGCGAAGGAACATTGCCCGTATATCGCTGACATTCGTGCGCAAGGCTCGATGGTGGCGGTGGAGTTTAACGACCCGCAATCAGGGCTCCCGTCGCCGGAATTCACCCGTCAGGTACAAGAACGCGCGTTGCAGGAAGGGCTACTTCTTCTGAGCTGCGGCGTCTACGGCAACGTCATTCGTTTCTTGTATCCGCTGACTATCCCTGAAGTGCAGTTCCGTAAAGCGCTGGACATCATCTCCGCGTCGCTGACACGTTAAAGCCATATGCCCGGCGGAAATCTCTGCCGGGCTTATCATATATTCATTTCAAATTAGCTATTCCAAAATCATAAAAATGGGGTATGTTTTAGCAGAGTATGCTGAAAAAGCGCGAGTGGCATACCTATAACTGAAATAAAGCGCTACACAACAACATCACAATAATCGTAATAACCATAATAATGGGGAATCTCAGGATGAACATGAAGGGTAAAGCGTTACTGGCAGGATGTATCGCGTTGGCATTTAGCACGATGGCACAGGCAGATATTAAAGTGGCTGTCGTAGGAGCGATGTCCGGTCCGGTAGCACAGTATGGTGACCAGGAATTTACTGGCGCAGAACAGGCGGTTGCAGACATTAATGCCAAGGGCGGTATTAAGGGCGAAAAACTGCAGATCGTAAAATATGATGATGCCTGTGACCCGAAACAAGCGGTCGCGGTTGCGAACAAAGTGGTGAACGACGGGATCAAATACGTTATCGGTCACCTGTGCTCTTCCTCTACTCAGCCAGCGTCTGACATCTACGAAGACGAAGGCATTCTGATGATCACCCCGGCAGCGACGGCACCAGAGCTGACCTCGCGCGGCTACAAACTGACCCTGCGCACCACCGGTCTGGACTCTGACCAGGGCCCAACCGCAGCGAAATACATCGTTGAAAAAGTGAAGCCGAAGCGCATTGCCATCGTTCATGACAAGCAGCAGTACGGTGAAGGTCTGGCGCGTTCCGTACAGGACAACCTCAAGAAAGCGAATGCCGACGTGGTGTTCTTTGACGGTATTACTGCCGGTGAGAAAGACTTCTCCACCCTGGTGGCGCGTCTGAAGAAAGAGAATATTGATTTCGTTTACTACGGTGGCTACCACCCGGAAATGGGTCAGATCCTGCGCCAGGCGCGTGCTGCAGGCCTGAAAACCCAGTTCATGGGCCCGGAAGGGGTGGCGAACGTTTCCCTGTCTAACATCGCGGGCGAATCCGCTGAAGGTCTGCTGGTGACCAAACCGAAGAACTACGACCAGGTTCCGGCGAACAAACCAATCGTAGATGCCATCAAGGCGAAGAAACAGGATCCAAGCGGTGCGTTCGTGTGGACCACCTACGCTGCGCTGCAGTCTCTGCAAGCGGGCCTGAACCAGTCAGCCGATCCGGCTGAGATCGCGAAATACCTGAAAGCGAATTCCGTAAATACCGTTATGGGGCCGCTGTCATGGGATGAGAAGGGCGATCTGAAAGGCTTCGAGTTCGGCGTGTTTGACTGGCACGCGAACGGCACGGCGACAGACGCCAAATAATTTTCCCGTCGCCTTTCGCGCCGCAGGTGCGTTGGCTGCGTTATTCAACCCCGGTCACTTACTTATGTAAGCTCCCAGGGATTTCATAACTTGCCGCCTTCCTGCAACACGAAATTCTTGGGAAAAACCGCAAAAAGGCAACGTAAGTTGCCTTTTTTAATGTTTTCTCCCTCTCCCACAGGGAGAGGGCCGGGGTGAGGGCATCAGGCCGCACAGATCATCTGTGGCGCTTCTCCCACCCATTCTCCTGCGCCGTAAACCCTAACGCCTGCATAAATGCCGCCATCACGCCACGGTCTTCCACGCCCACGTCGGCCATCCACCAGGAGGTCACGCTCGGGTTTTCGCGGATCACTTCTTCAATCAAATACTGCCCTACACCACGACGACGGGTGACGTCACGCACGCGCAGTGAATCCAGCGCCCCTTCGGTGCCGCTCAGGGTCACGCGAACCGCTGCCAGCAGGCGCTCGTTAAAGCGCGCGGCATAAATGCGGTGAGTCTCGTCGACGTGCAGTGACGAAGGGGAATATTCCGGCCAGATCTTGCCCAGGTCGATATGATCCTGGTCGCTAAAGGTCACCAGACGAACGATTGTCAGTTTCATTAGCTTGTTGTCCAAATCAAATTGAGTAGGGGCAGTGTACTCAATTTATTCACTCAGCGGCTTCCTCTTTTTATTCTCATTAACCAGGTGATTAGTTTTTTGGCAACGCAATGGGCAGTTTGAAAACACATGGATCGAAAAATAAGCAGAATTTTAACCTGAATGGCAGTGATTTATTCGGCGCTTTGTACCGTTATTTTATGCTGCAAACTGCACTTTTATTTGTTTATCTCTGCCTGATTTCAGAATATTATCTTTGCTTAATAGCCTGAAAAATAGAGATTTTAGTCAGGTTTTTGACAAAAACCTGCGCTAAACCATTAAAGGCACTGGTAAAAATAGCGTTGTGCATTAAAAGTACAGAATGCTTTTTAACCAGAATAAAACAAAATATAAACACGACATCACGAATGGGGATTCAGAGATGAGAAGGAACGCGAAAACGTTACTCGCGGGGATGGTTGCATTGTCGATTTCGCATGCGGCCATGGCGGAAGAGATTAAAGTTGCTGTAGTCGGTGCGATGTCCGGTCCTGTTGCCCAGTGGGGGGATATGGAGTTCAACGGTGCGCGCCAGGCCATCAAAGACATCAACGCCAAAGGCGGCATCAAAGGCGACAAACTGGTTGGTGTGGAATATGACGATGCCTGCGATCCTAAACAGGCCGTTGCGGTCGCCAACAAAATCGTCAACGACGGTATTCAGTATGTGATCGGCCACCTGTGCTCATCCTCTACCCAGCCGGCGTCTGATATCTACGAAGACGAAGGCATTCTGATGATCACCCCAGGTGCGACCAACCCGGAGCTGACCCAACGCGGCTATCAGCACATTATGCGTACCGCGGGTCTGGACTCCTCTCAGGGCCCAACCGCCGCCAAATACATCCTCGACACCGTTAAGCCGCAGCGCATTGCCATTATTCATGACAAACAGCAGTACGGTGAAGGCCTGGCGCGTTCCGTTCAGGACGGTCTGAAAAAAGGCGGCGCGAATGTCGTCTTCTTCGATGGAATTACCGCCGGTGAGAAAGATTTCTCCGCGCTGATTGCCCGTCTGCAAAAAGAGAATATTGATTTCGTTTATTACGGCGGCTACTACCCGGAAATGGGCCAGATGCTGCGCCAGGCGCGTTCGGTAGGGCTGAAAACCCAGTTTATGGGGCCGGAAGGCGTGGGTAACGCCTCCCTGTCAAACATCGCGGGTGATGCTGCCGAAGGCATGCTGGTAACGATGCCAAAACGCTATGACCAGGATCCGGCCAACAAGGCTATCGTTGATGCGCTCAAGGCGCAGAAGAAGGATCCGAGTGGTCCGTACGTCTGGATCACCTACGCGGCTGTGCAGTCTCTGGCAACCGCACTGGATCGCTCCGGCAGCAAAGAACCGCTGGATCTGGTGAAAGATTTAAAAGCACACGGGGCGAACACCGTGATTGGGCCGCTGAACTGGGATGAGAAAGGCGATCTGAAGGGATTTGAGTTTGGTGTCTTTAAGTGGCACGCCGACGGTTCATCCTCGGCCGCCAAATAATTATCCCACCGCCCGGACTGACGGGCGGGTATAAAAAGGTTTGCATATGTCCGAGCAGTTTCTCTATTTCCTGCAGCAGATGTTTAACGGCGTCACGCTGGGAAGCACCTACGCGCTGATCGCCATCGGCTATACGATGGTTTACGGTATTATCGGCATGATTAACTTCGCCCACGGCGAGGTGTACATGATCGGTAGTTATGTCTCCTTTATGATCATCGCCGCGCTGATGATGATGGGTATCGACAGCAGCTGGCTGCTGGTCGCTGCCGGGTTTGTCGGCGCGATCGTGATTGCCAGTGCCTACGGCTGGAGCATCGAACGCGTGGCCTACCGGCCAGTGCGCAGCTCCAAGCGCCTGATTGCCCTGATCTCCGCCATCGGTATGTCAATCTTCCTGCAAAACTACGTCAGCCTGACCGAAGGCTCGCGCGACGTGGCGTTGCCAAGCTTGTTTAATGGCCAGTGGGTTGTCGGGGCGAGTGATAACTTCTCTGCGTCTATTACCACCATGCAGTTGGTTATCTGGATCGTGACCTTCATTGCGATGCTGGCGCTGACCTTGTTCATTCGTTATTCCCGCATGGGGCGCGCCTGTCGTGCCTGTGCGGAAGACCTGAAGATGGCGAGCCTGCTTGGCATTAACACGGACCGTGTGATTGCACTTACCTTCGTGATTGGTGCGGCAATGGCTGCCGTCGCAGGTGTGCTGCTCGGTCAGTTCTACGGTGTGATTAACCCGTACATCGGCTTTATGGCCGGGATGAAAGCCTTCACCGCAGCGGTGCTGGGCGGTATCGGCAGCATTCCGGGCGCGATGATTGGCGGTCTTATCCTCGGCGTGGCGGAAGCGCTCTCCTCGGCGTATCTGAGTACGGAATATAAAGATGTGGTGTCGTTTGCCCTGCTGATTCTGGTTCTGCTGGTAATGCCTACCGGTATTCTGGGTCGTCCGGAGGTAGAGAAAGTATGAAACCGATGCATTTTGCAATGGCGCTGCTCTCTGCCGCCATGTTCTTCGTGCTGGCGGGCGTCTTTATGGGCGTTCAGTTAGAGCTGAACGGTACTAAGCTGGTGGTGGACACCGCAGCAGATATCCGCTGGCAGTGGGTGTTTATCGGCACTGCCGTGGTGTTCCTGTTCCAGCTGCTGCGTCCGCTGTTCCAGAAGACGCTGAAAGGCGTTTCTGGCCCGAAATTCGTGCTGCCTGCGATTGATGGTTCAACTGTTAAACAGAAGCTGTTCCTCGTCGCCCTGCTGGTGGCGGCGGTGGCGTGGCCGTTCGTGGTGTCGCGCGGGACGGTAGACATTGCCACTCTGACCATGATCTACGTGATCCTCGGTCTCGGTCTGAACGTGGTAGTGGGTTTGTCTGGCCTGCTGGTGCTGGGCTACGGCGGCTTCTACGCCATCGGCGCCTACACATTTGCGCTGTTGAACCACTATTACGGCCTCGGCTTCTGGACGTGTCTGCCGCTGGCGGGGTTGGTTTCTGCGGCTGCGGGCTTCCTGCTGGGCTTCCCGGTGCTGCGCCTGCGCGGTGACTACCTGGCGATTGTGACCTTAGGCTTTGGTGAAATCGTCCGTATCCTGCTGCTCAACAACACCGAAGTGACCGGTGGCCCGAACGGTATCAGCCAGATCCCGAAACCGACCTTCTTTGGTCTGGAATTCAGCCGTACCGCTCGTGAAGGCGGCTGGGATACCTTCAGCAACTTCTTTGGCGTGAAATATGACCCGTCTGACCGTGTCATCTGGCTCTACCTGGTGGCGCTGCTGCTGGTGGTGATTACCCTGTTCGTGATCAACCGTCTGCTGCGCATGCCGCTGGGCCGCGCGTGGGAAGCACTGCGTGAAGATGAGATCGCCTGCCGCTCCCTGGGCCTGAACCCTACCCGCATCAAGCTGACCGCGTTCACCATCAGTGCCGCGTTTGCCGGTTTTGCCGGGACGCTGTTTGCCGCACGCCAGGGCTTTGTCAGCCCGGAATCCTTCACTTTTGCCGAATCTGCCTTTGTGCTGGCGATTGTGGTGCTCGGCGGGATGGGTTCGCAGTTCGCCGTTATCCTGGCGGCCATCCTGCTGGTGGTCTCGCGTGAGCTGATGCGCGACTTTAACGAATACAGCATGCTGATGCTGGGTGGTTTAATGGTGCTGATGATGATCTGGCGTCCGCAGGGCTTGCTGCCGATGACCCGTCCACAGCTGAAGCTGAAGAACGGGCAAGCGAAAGGAGAGCAGGCATGAGTCAGCCATTATTATCCGTTAACGGTCTGATGATGCGTTTTGGCGGCCTGCTGGCGGTCAACAACGTGAATCTGGATCTGCACAAGAAAGAGATTGTCTCCCTGATTGGCCCGAACGGCGCGGGGAAAACCACGGTCTTCAACTGTTTGACCGGTTTCTACAAGCCGACGGGCGGCACCATTATGCTGCGCGACCAGCACCTTGAAGGCCTGCCCGGGCAACAGATCGCCCGTATGGGCGTGGTGCGTACTTTCCAGCACGTGCGTCTGTTCCGCGAGATGACGGTCATTGAGAACCTGCTGGTGGCGCAACATCAGCAGCTGAAAACCGGGCTTTTCTCCGGCCTGCTGAAAACCCCGGCCTTCCGACGCGCGCAGGATGAAGCGCTGGATCGCGCTGCCACCTGGCTCGACCGCATCGGTCTGTTGCAGCACGCTAACCGTCAGGCTAGCAACCTGGCCTACGGCGACCAACGCCGTCTGGAGATTGTGCGTTGCATGGTGACGCAGCCGGAAATCCTGATGCTCGACGAGCCTGCTGCTGGCCTCAACCCGAAAGAGACCAAAGAGCTGGACGAGCTGATTGCCGAGCTGCGCGATCATCACGACACCACCATCTTGCTGATTGAGCACGATATGAAGCTGGTGATGGGCATTTCTGACCGTATCTACGTGGTAAACCAGGGCACGCCGCTGGCAAACGGCACGCCGGAAGAGATCCGCAACAATCCGGACGTGATCCGCGCCTATTTAGGCGAAGCATAATGGGGGCGAGCCATAAGATGGAAAAAGCGATGTTAACGTTCGACAAGGTCAATGCGCACTACGGCAAGATTCAGGCGCTGCACGATGTCAGCCTTCATATCAATCAGGGGGAAATCGTCACCCTGATTGGGGCCAACGGCGCGGGCAAAACCACACTGCTCGGCACCCTGTGCGGTGACCCGCGCGCGACCAGCGGGCGAATTGTGTTTGATGGCAAAGACATTACCGACTGGCAGACCGCCAGAATCATGCGTGAAGCCGTGGCGATTGTGCCGGAAGGGCGCCGCGTGTTTTCCCGCATGACGGTCGAAGAGAACCTGGCGATGGGCGGGTTTTTCGCCCACCGCGATGAATACCAGACCCGCATCAAGTGGGTGTATGAACTCTTCCCGCGCCTGTGGGAACGCCGTATTCAGCGTGCGGGTACTATGTCCGGTGGTGAACAGCAGATGCTGGCGATTGGCCGTGCGCTGATGAGCCAGCCGCGATTGTTGCTGCTCGATGAACCGTCGTTGGGGCTTGCGCCAATCATCATCCAGCAGATTTTCGACACTATCGAACAGTTGCGTAATGAGGGGATGACCATCTTCCTCGTCGAGCAGAATGCTAACCAGGCGCTGAAGCTTGCAGACCGTGGCTACGTGCTGGAGAACGGCCGCGTGGTGCTCTCTGATACTGGAGACGCGCTGCTCGCGAACGAGGCGGTGCGGAGCGCTTATTTAGGCGGTTGAGCCGTCTTCATCGCCCGGTGGCGCTTACGCTTACCGGGCCTACAGGATCGAGTAGGCCGGGTAAGGCGTAGCCGCCACCCGGCTTTTTTTCACCCCCAACCCCCTTCACACAACCATCATCCCCCTGACGCCTGGCTGTCACTTATCTGTAAAAAAACAGTTATTTTTCTGTCATTCGAGCATGTCATGTTACCTCGCGAGCATAAAACGCGTGATATCGCGCATCCGGCACAATAAGAGAGATGACAATGACATCGTTACGACACACAGCTTTGGGTCTGGCAATTGGTCTGGCTTTTGCGACGAACGCAATGGCTGTCACCACCATTCCGTTCTGGCATTCCATGGAAGGGGAGTTGGGTAAAGAAGTTGACTCCCTGGCGCAGCGTTTCAACGACACCCATCCGGATTACAAAATTGTGCCGGTGTATAAAGGTAACTACGAGCAGAGCCTGAGCGCAGGTATCGCTGCTTTCCGTACCGGCAACGCGCCTGCGCTGTTACAGGTTTATGAAGTGGGTACCGCCACCATGATGGCCTCTAAAGCCATCAAACCGGTGTACGAAGTCTTTAAAGACGCGGGTATCAACTTCGACGAATCCCAGTTCGTACCGACCGTTTCCGGTTACTACACCGATTCCAAAACCGGCCATCTGTTGTCCCAGCCGTTTAACAGCTCCACCCCTGTGCTGTACTACAACAAAGACGCCTTCAAAAAAGCCGGTTTAGATCCAGAGCAGCCGCCAAAAACCTGGCAGGATCTGGCGGAGTACACCGCGAAGCTGAAAGCGGCAGGGATGAAGTGCGGTTATGCGAGCGGCTGGCAGGGCTGGATCCAGATTGAAAACTTCAGCGCCTGGCATGGCCTGCCGGTGGCGACCAAAAACAACGGTTTCGACGGCACTGACGCGGTCCTGGAGTTCAATAAGCCAGAGCAGGTGAAACACATTGCGCTGCTGGAAGAACTCAACAAGAAGGGCGATTTCAGCTACTACGGCCGTAAAGACGAATCCACCGAGAAGTTCTACAACGGCGATTGCGCTATTACTACCGCTTCTTCCGGCTCGCTGGCAGACATCCGTCATTACGCCAAATTCAACTACGGCGTGGGCATGATGCCTTACGACGCTGACGTGAAAGGCGCACCGCAGAACGCCATCATCGGCGGGGCAAGCCTGTGGGTGATGCAGGGCAAAGACAAAGGGACCTACAAAGGCGTAGCCGAGTTCCTCGACTTCCTGGCAAAACCAGAAAATGCCGCCGAATGGCACCAGAAAACCGGTTACCTGCCAATCACCAAAGCCGCCTATGACCTGACCCGCGAGCAGGGCTTCTACAGCAAGAACCCGGGCGCGGACATCGCGACGCGTCAGATGCTGAACAAGCCGCCGTTGCCGTACACCAAAGGTCTGCGTCTGGGCAATATGCCGCAGATCCGCACCATCGTCGATGAAGAGCTGGAAAGCGTGTGGACCGGGAAGAAAACGCCACAGCAGGCGCTGGACTCTGCGGTAGAGCGCGGAAATCAGCTGCTGCGCCGCTTTGAGCAGTCGACCAAATCGTAAAAAAATGCCCGGTGGCGCTGCGCTTACCGGGCCTACGACGTGCCCCATGTAGGCCGGGTAAGGCGTAGCCGCCACCCGGCATTGTTCAGGAACCAAATCTCAATGTCATCATCCCGTCCGGTGTTCCGGTCCCGCTGGCTGCCCTATCTGCTGGTCGCGCCACAGCTGGTCATCACCGTTATCTTCTTTATCTGGCCTGCGGGCGAAGCGCTGTGGTATTCGGTGCAAAGCGTCGATCCGTTCGGGCTTTCCAGCCAGTTTGTTGGCCTGGACAACTTCACCGCGCTGTTCCATGACAGCTACTACCTGGACTCCTTCTGGACGACGATGAAGTTCAGCGCGCTGGTCACCGTCAGCGGCCTTGTTGCCTCGCTGTTTTTCGCCGCGCTGGTGGATTACGTGGTGCGCGGCAGCCGTCTGTATCAGACCCTGATGCTGCTGCCTTACGCCGTTGCGCCCGCCGTCGCTGCCGTGCTGTGGATCTTCCTGTTTAACCCTGGGCGCGGGCTGATTACCCACTTCCTGGCAGAGTTCGGCTACGACTGGAACCACGCGCAGAACAGCGGCCAGGCGATGTTCCTGGTGGTATTCGCCTCGGTGTGGAAGCAGATCAGCTACAACTTCCTGTTCTTCTTTGCCGCGCTGCAGTCCATTCCGCGCTCGCTGGTGGAAGCTGCGGCAATTGACGGCGCCGGGCCTATTCGTCGTTTCTTCAGGCTGTCGCTGCCGCTGATCGCCCCGGTGAGTTTCTTCCTGCTGGTGGTTAACCTCGTGTACGCCTTCTTCGATACCTTCCCGGTGATCGACGCAGCGACCGCAGGCGGCCCGGTGCAGGCGACAACGACGCTTATCTATAAGATCTACCGCGAAGGTTTTGCTGGCCTGGATCTCTCAGCCTCCGCAGCGCAATCCGTCGTGCTGATGTTCCTTGTCATCATCCTCACGGTGGTGCAGTTCCGTTATGTCGAAAGTAAGGTGCGCTACCAATGATTGAGAACCGTCGCGGGCTGACGATTTTCAGCCATACCATGCTGATTTTAGGGATTATTGTCATCCTGTTCCCGCTGTACGTGGCCTTTGTCGCCGCCACGCTGGACACCAAAGCGGTGTTTGATACGCCGATGACGCTGATCCCGGGCGGTCATCTTTTCGAGAATATGTCGACCATCTGGACGCAGGGCGTGGGCGTTAACAGCGCGCCGTTCTGGTTGATGATGCTCAACAGCTTCATCATGGCGTTCGGTATCACGGTGGGCAAAATTACGGTGTCGATGCTCTCGGCCTTTGCCATCGTCTGGTTCCGCTTTCCGCTGCGCAACCTGTTCTTCTGGATGATCTTCATCACCCTGATGTTGCCGGTGGAGGTGCGTATCTTCCCGACGGTGGAGGTCATCGCCAATCTTGGGATGCTCGACAGCTATGCGGGCTTAACCCTGCCGTTGATGGCCTCGGCGACCGCCACCTTCCTGTTCCGCCAGTTCTTTATGACCCTGCCGGACGAGCTGATTGAAGCCGCGCGTATCGACGGCGCTTCACCGATGCGCTTCTTCCGCGACATCGTGCTGCCGCTGTCGAAAACCAACCTTGCGGCGCTGTTTGTGATCACCTTTATCTACGGCTGGAACCAGTACCTGTGGCCGCTGCTGATTATTCAGGACGTCAACCTCGGCACTGCCGTGGCGGGCATCAAAGGCATGATCGCCACTGGTGAAGGCACCACCCTCTGGAACCAGGTGATGGCGGCGATGCTGCTCACCCTTATCCCCCCGGTCGTTATCGTTTTAGCCATGCAGCGTGCGTTTGTGCGTGGTTTAGTGGACAGTGAGAAATAAGATGGCAGGTTTAAAACTTCAGGCAGTGACTAAAAGCTGGGATGGCAAAACCCAGGTTATTCAGCCGTTAACGCTCGACGTGGCGGACGGCGAATTTATCGTGATGGTCGGGCCGTCCGGCTGCGGTAAATCAACCTTGTTGCGCATGGTGGCGGGGCTTGAGCGCGTGACCTCCGGGGATATCTGGATTGACCGTCAGCGCGTCACCGAAATGGAGCCGAAAGACAGAGGTATCGCGATGGTGTTCCAGAACTACGCGCTCTATCCGCACATGAGTGTGGAAGAGAACATGGCCTGGGGGCTGAAAATCCGCGGGATGGGCAAAGGGCATATCGAGGAGCGCGTGAGAGAAGCGGCCCGCATTCTGGAGCTGGATGGCCTGCTGAAGCGCCGACCGCGTGAGCTTTCCGGCGGTCAGCGTCAGCGTGTGGCGATGGGGCGCGCGATTGTGCGTGACCCGGCGGTGTTCCTGTTTGATGAACCGCTCTCCAACCTCGACGCCAAGCTGCGCGTGCAGATGCGCCTGGAGCTACAGCAGCTGCATCGCCGCCTGAAAACCACCTCTTTGTACGTGACCCACGATCAGGTCGAAGCGATGACGCTCGCCCAGCGCGTGATGGTGATGAACAAGGGGATAGCTGAGCAGATTGGCACCCCGGTTGAAGTGTATGAAAAACCGGCCACCCGCTTTGTGGCGAGCTTTATCGGCAGCCCGGCAATGAACCTGCTGGAAGGGCGTATCAGCAGCGCGGGAACCCATTTTGAGCTGGAAAGCGGGATGGCATTGCCGATCAACTGGTACTATCGTGGCTACGCCGGGCGTAAAATGACGCTCGGTATCCGCCCGGAGCATATTGGTTTAACCTCTCAGGCGGAAGGCGGCGTACCGCTGGTGATGGATACGCTGGAGATGCTGGGCGCTGATAACCTGGCGCACGGACGTTGGGGCGAGCAAAAAATGGTGGTGCGTCTGGCGCATCAGGAACGCCCTAAAGCCGGCAGCACGCTGTGGCTGCATCTGCCGGAAAATCACCTGCACTTATTTGACGGTGAAACAGGACAACGAGTATGAGCAACTGGCCTTATCCCCATATTGTCGCCCACCGTGGCGGCGGTAAACTGGCGCCGGAAAACACCCTGGCGGCAATTGATGTTGGCGCGCGTTACGGCCACACGATGATCGAGTTCGACGCCAAGCTGTCGAAAGACGGCGAAATTTTCCTGCTGCATGACGATAACCTCGAACGCACCAGCAACGGTTGGGGCGTGGCGGGTGAATTGCCGTGGCGCGATCTGCTGAAAGTGGATGCCGGAAGCTGGTACAGCGGCGAATTCAAAGGCGAGCCGCTGCCGCTGCTGGCGGAAGTGGCGGACCGCTGCCGTCAGCACGGCATGATGGCCAACATTGAAATCAAACCGACAACCGGCACCGGGCCGCTAACGGGCAAGGTCATCGCGCTAGCAGCACGGGAGTTGTGGGAAGGCATGACGCCGCCGTTGCTCTCCTCGTTCGAAATTGACGCGCTGGAAGCGGCACAGGCGGCCGTACCGGAGTTGCCGCGTGGGCTGCTGCTGGACGAGTGGCGCGACGACTGGCGCGAGCTGACGACACGCTTAGCGTGTGTCTCTATCCATCTCAATCACAAGTTGCTGGATGAGGCGCGGGTGAAGATGTTGAAAGACGCGGGTCTGCATATTCTGGTCTACACCGTCAATAAACCCCAGCGTGCAGCCGAACTGCTGCGCTGGGGCGTGGACAGCATCTGTACCGATGCGATTGACCTGATCGGCCCGGACTTTAGTTCTGCGGATTAAGCATACTGCCGTTCGACTGTTGCGGCAGCATATGCTGCTGTCCGCTGCTCTGCATTGTTCCGTTGCCTAACATGCCACCGTTATGGTTGGGCAGCGGCTGTTCCCGCACCTGACCCTGCTGCACGCGCTGAGTGTTG
Organism: Enterobacter sp. CPE_E890; assembly: GCF_046521475.1. Taxonomy (NCBI): domain Bacteria; kingdom Pseudomonadati; phylum Pseudomonadota; class Gammaproteobacteria; order Enterobacterales; family Enterobacteriaceae; genus Enterobacter; species Enterobacter sp. CPE_E890. Next base: position 348,953 of record NZ_JBKFZW010000001.1, read on the forward strand.
GCGTTCATCTGATTTTGCAGGCTTTGCTGTTGCATCTGGGTCTGCGTTTTCAACTGCTGGTTAAGCATCCCTTTTTGCTGTTGCTGCTGGCTCATCATCTCCGTCTGCATACGCTGCTGGCTCGGAATGACATAACCCTGCTGGTTCGGATTGTTCATGGTATTCAGTGGCTGTGCGAGCGCGGTAAACGGTAACAGCGCGGTAAGAATCAGTAAGCGTTTCATTGTCATTTCCTCCTTTTGAGGCCTCTCTTAAGTTTACCCTGATTTCACCATGACGATGATTTTTTAGGAGTTGTGAACCAGGCTTAAGCGGGGAATATGGATCCCTTCACCTGGAGAACAATAATGATGAAACCAACATTTTTACGCTGGGTAGCGATCGCCGCGCTGATGGCAGGCGGCACATTTAGCGTGGCGGCCAACCCGCCAGCGGCACCGCCAGTCTCTTACGGCGTGGAGGAAGATGTTTTCCATCCCGTGCGGGCGACACATGGCATGGTGGCTTCGGTGGATGCGCTGGCAACAAAAGTGGGCGTCGATATTCTCAAGCAGGGCGGTAACGCGGTGGATGCGGCTGTTGCCGTCGGGTACGCGCTGGCGGTGACGCATCCGCAGGCGGGTAACCTGGGGGGCGGGGGGTTTATGATGCTGCGCACCAAAGACGGGAAAACCACGGCTATCGACTTCCGTGAAATGGCTCCCGGCAAGGCTTCCCGTGATATGTTCCTTGACGATCAGGGCAATCCGGACAGCAAAAAATCGCTGACCTCGCATCTCGCGTCCGGCACGCCGGGCACCGTGGCGGGTTTCTCGCTGGCGCTGGAAAAATACGGCACTCTGCCGCTGAACAAAGTCGTGCAGCCTGCCATCAAGCTGGCGCGGGATGGCTTTATTGTGAATGACGCCCTGGCCGACGATCTCAAAACCTATGGCAGTGAAGTCATTCCGAACCATGAAAACAGCAAGGCGATCTTCTGGAAAGACGGTGAGCCGCTGAAGAAGGGCGATAAGCTGGTGCAGAAGAACCTTGCCAAAAGCCTGGAGCTGATTGCGGAGCACGGCCCGGACGCCTTCTACAAAGGCGCGATTGCAGACCAGATTGCTGAAGAGATGCAAAAGAACGGCGGGCTCATCACCAAAGCGGATCTGGCAGAATACAAGGCGGTGGAGCGTGCGCCGATCAGTGGAACCTATCGCGGCTACGAAGTCTTCTCCATGCCACCGCCGTCCTCTGGTGGCATTCACATCGTGCAGATCCTCAACATTCTTGAAAACTTCGATATGCACAAATTCGGCTTCGGCAGTGCCGATACCATGCAGGTGATGGCTGAGGCGGAAAAGCATGCCTACGCTGACCGTTCGGAATATCTCGGCGATCCGGACTTCGTGAAGGTGCCGTGGCAGGAGCTGACCAATAAGGCTTATGCCAAATCGATTGCAGAACAGATCGACATCAACAAGGCTAAGCCGTCGAGTGAGATCCGCCCGGGCAAGCTGGCACCGTACGAAAGCAACCAGACCACCCATTTCTCGGTGGTGGATAAAGACGGTAACGCGGTGGCGGTGACCTATACGCTGAATACCACCTTCGGCACCGGGATTGTGGCGGGCAATAGCGGCATTCTGCTGAATAACGAGATGGATGATTTCTCTGCCAAACCGGGCGTGCCGAACGTCTACGGGCTGGTCGGTGGTGATGCGAATGCGGTGGGGCCGAAGAAGCGTCCATTGTCGTCCATGTCGCCTACCATCGTGGTGAAAGACGGTAAAACCTGGCTGGTGACCGGTAGTCCTGGTGGTAGCCGTATTATCACTACTGTGCTGCAAATGGTCGTGAACAGTATCGACTTTGGGATGAACGTTGCCGAAGCGACCAATGCCCCGCGTTTCCACCATCAGTGGCTGCCGGATGAGCTGCGTGTCGAGAAGGGCTTTAGCCCGGATACGATCAAACTGCTGGAGCAGCGCGGACAGAAGGTGGCGGTGAAAGAGGCGATGGGGAGCACCCAGAGCATTATGGTCGGGCCGGATGGCGCACTGTTTGGGGCATCGGACCCGCGTTCGGTGGATGATTTAACGGCGGGGTATTGATTATATTGCCGGGTGGCGGTTTCGCCTTACCCGGCCTACGTTTTTCATTCCCTCTCCCACAGGGTGAGGGCAACAAACTACTTCATTCTCGCCATATAATACGCATCGACATACTCACCGTTGCGCAGCCCGTAACGTTTGCCGGTGCCTTCAATTTCAAATCCGTGCTTCTTGTAGACCGCAATGGCCGGTTCGTTGTCGACAAACACCGTCAGCTCAATACGATCAACCCGCAGCCAGTTGTCGCACATATCAATCATGGTGCGAAGCAGCGTGCTGGCAACGCCGCGGTTGTGCCACTGCGCCCCTACACAAATACCGAAATCAGCGACGTGGCTGCGGCGCGGCCGCTGTGCGACATCAATCGTGAGATGCCCGACGACGATATCATCAATGCAGGCAACTAACTGCTTAATCCCGGGCTGATCGCTTAGCCGCATCTGCCACATTTCCATAGAAGGATGAGGGACTTGTAGCGTGTTGTGGTACACCTCCGGCTGGGCGTGAATCTGACGAATGGCGTCATAATCTTTCGGTTCAGCGTGGCGTATCACTATCTCACTCATTCCTTCGCCCTCTGTGGGTTAATGTCCTCTTTAACATCAGTGACTTTAAAATTTGAGTCAACCGCTATTTTTTGCAAAAAAGTATTGGACAACTGCGAATGAGAATGATTATTATTGTCCTGCATTCAGGAAGACCGCTACGGGAACCTGAAAGCACGACATTGCTCACATTGCTTCCAGTATTACTTTAGCCAGCTTTTAGCTGGCTTTTTTTTTGTTATGGTAGACCTCAGTAACCTTCCAAAAGGACTGAGCCATGACACTACATTGCGCATTTATTGGATTTGGTAAAAGTACGACCCGCTATCACCTTCCGTATGTCCTTCACCGTAAAGATTCCTGGCATGTGGCCCATATCTACCGCCGCCGCGCGAAGCCAGAGGAGCAGTCTCCGCAGTATTCCCACATCCATTTCACCAGCGATCTGGACGAAATCCTTAACGATCCGCAGGTGAAACTGGTCGTTGTCTGTACTCATGCTGACAGCCATTTTGACTACGCGAAACGCGCCCTGGAAGCAGGCAAAAACGTGCTGGTGGAGAAGCCGTTTACGCCGACCATCGCCGAAGCGAAGGCGTTGTTCGCACTGGCGAAAAGCAAAGGGCTGACCGTTACGCCATATCAAAACCGTCGCTTTGACAGCTGTTTCCTGACGGCGAAAAAAGCGATTGAGAGCGGTAAGCTCGGTGACATCGTCGAGATTGAAAGTCATTTTGACTACTATCGCCCGGTGGCAGAAACCCAACCTGGTCTGCCGCAGGATGGCGCGTTCTATGGGCTGGGTGTACACACCATGGATCAGGTCATCTCCCTGTTTGGCCGTCCGGACCACGTGGCATATGACATCCGCAGCTTGCGTAACAAAGCCAACCCGGACGACACGTTTGAAGCGCAGCTGTTCTACGGCGACCTGAAAGCCATTGTCAAAACCAGCCATCTGGTGAAAATCGACTATCCAAAATTTATCGTTCACGGTACGAAAGGCTCGTTTATCAAATACGGTATTGACCAGCAGGAGACCAGCCTGAAGGCCAATATCATGCCGGGTGAACCGGGCTTTGCGGCGGATGATTCGGTTGGCGTGCTGGAATATGTGAAGGCGGATGGCACGACGGCCAGAGAAGAGCTGAAGCCCGAGGTGGGTGATTATGGCCGCGTGTACGATGCACTGTTTGCGACTATCCATAGCGGCGCGGCGAATTACGTCAAGGAATCTGACGTTCTGACTAACCTTGAAATCCTTGAACGGGCCTTTGAACAGGCTTCTCCTGCCACGGTAACCCTCGCGAAATAAGCAAAAATGGCTCCTCTGCGCTTGTTCATAATTTTTGAACAGAGGAGTCAATTTTCACCCTCTATGATCCCAGGCCATTTGCGTCCACACTTACTCCATCGAAACGAACTGAGGGTGAAAACAATGATCTACTTACGCAAAGCAAACGAACGTGGTCACGCGAATCATGGCTGGCTGGACTCATGGCATTCATTCTCGTTTGCCGACTACTACGACCCGAACTTCATGGGCTTCTCCGCACTGCGCGTGATTAACGACGACGTGATTGATGCAGGACAGGGCTTCGGCACTCACCCGCACAAAGACATGGAAATTCTGACCTATGTGCTGGAAGGCGCGGTTGAACACCAGGACAGCATGGGCAACAAAGAGCAGGTTCCTGCGGGCGAATTCCAGATTATGAGCGCGGGTACCGGGGTGCGTCACTCTGAGTACAACCCGAGCAAAACGGAAAAACTGCACCTGTATCAAATCTGGATTATTCCAGAAGAAACCGGCATCACGCCACGCTATGAGCAGCGCCGCTTCGACGCCAAACAGGGTAAACAGCTGGTGCTGTCCCCGGATGCGCGAGAAGGCTCCCTGAAGGTATATCAGGATATGGAACTGTATCGCTGGGCGCTGGCGAAAGACGAACAGTCTGTTCATCAGATTGCGGCTAACCGCCGCATCTGGATCCAGGTGGTGAAAGGTGAAGTCACCATCAACGGTACTAAAGCAACAACGGCTGATGGCCTGGCCATCTGGGACGAGCAGGCGATCTCCGTACACGCTGACAGCGAGAGTGAAATTCTGCTGTTTGACCTGCCTCCGGTGTAATAAATCATAAATAAATGCCCAACCTTCCCTCTGACAGGGGAAGGTTGGGCTTTGTCCGTGATAAACTGAGCAAATCTCTCACTTCAAGATTTCTCAGGACGATGAAAAAGAAACGCCCCGTACTTCAGGATGTCGCCGACCGCGTTGGTGTGACCAAAATGACGGTCAGCCGCTTTTTACGTAACCCGGAGCAGGTTTCCGTGGCGCTGCGTGGCAAGATTGCCGCGGCTCTTGATGAACTGGGTTATATCCCTAACCGCGCACCCGATATTCTCTCCAATGCGACCAGTCGTGCGGTGGGCGTCCTGCTTCCCTCTTTAACCAACCAGGTTTTCGCCGAAGTGCTGCGCGGAATTGAAAGTGTGACCGATGCGTTTGGTTATCAGACCATGCTTGCGCACTACGGGTACAAGCCGGAGCTGGAAGAGGAACGTCTTGAGTCCATGCTTTCCTGGAACATCGACGGCCTTATCTTAACGGAGCGTACCCACACGCCGCGCACGCTGAAGATGATCGAAGTGGCGGGCATTCCGGTGGTGGAGCTGATGGACAGCCAGTCCCCATGCCTCGATATCGCCGTGGGTTTTGATAACTTCGAAGCGGCACGTCAGATGACGGCGGCGATTATCGCGCGCGGTCATCGTCACATTGCCTATCTGGGAGCGCGTCTTGATGAACGTACTATCATCAAACAGAAGGGATACGAGCAGGCGATGCTCGACGCGAACTTAATCCCGTACAGCGTGATGGTGGAGCAGTCCTCTTCCTATACGTCGGGTATTGAGCTGATGCGTCAGGCGCGGCGTGAGTATCCGCAACTGGACGGTATATTCTGTACCAACGATGACCTTGCTGTCGGTGCAGCGTTCGAATGTCAGCGTCTGGGACTTTCCATCCCGCGTGATATGGCGATTGCCGGTTTCCACGGCCACGATATCGGCCAGGTCATGGAGCCTCGTCTGGCGAGCGTCCTGACACCGCGTGAACGTATGGGGCGTATTGGCGCAGAACGCCTGCTGGCGCGCATTCGTGGCGAGACGGTTACCCCTAAAATGTTAGATTTAGGTTTCACCTTGTCACCGGGTGGATCTATTTGAGCTGACAAATTTGAGCTAGCTCACACTTATTCACTTCTCGCACGTTTGGATATTGCTTCTCTTTTGCCCCGGCAGGACAATGTTACCGATAACTGTTACCCGTAACAATTGACTGAGGGACACCCTTTGAGCACGACTAATCATGATCACCACGTCTACGTCCTGATGGGCGTTTCCGGTAGCGGGAAATCAGCCGTGGCCAGCGAAGTGGCGCATCAACTCCAGGCTGCGTTTCTTGATGGTGACTTCCTCCATCCGCGCAGCAACATCATGAAAATGGCCTCCGGCGAGCCGCTGAACGACGACGACCGCAAACCGTGGTTGCAGGCGCTGAATGACGCCGCGTTCGCGATGCAGCGCACCAACAAAGTTTCCCTTATCGTTTGCTCCGCGCTGAAAAAAACCTACCGTGACCTGCTGCGTGACGGCAACCCGAACCTCTCTTTCATCTACCTGAAAGGGGATTTTGAGGTGATTGAAAGCCGTCTGAAGGCGCGCAAAGGTCACTTCTTCAAGACTCAGATGCTGGTGACGCAGTTCGAAGCGCTGCAGGAACCAGGTGAAGATGAGAAAGATGTCTTAGTGGTTGATATCGATCAGTCACTGGAAGGTGTTGTTGCCAGCACCATCGAGGTCATTAATAAAAGGCAGTAAGTTTTGAGTACATTAACGCTTGTTTTGACAGCAGTGGGTTCCGTGTTGCTGCTGCTGTTTTTAGTGATGAAGGCGCGTATGCACGCTTTCGTTGCTTTGATGGTGGTTTCTATTGGTGCAGGTCTCTTTTCCGGGATGCCGCTCGACAAAATCGCAGCGACCATGGAAAAAGGGATGGGCGGTACGCTGGGCTTCCTGGCGATTGTCGTCGCGCTTGGGGCGATGTTTGGCAAGATTTTACATGAGACAGGCGCTGTTGATCAGATAGCCGTCAAGATGCTGAAATCCTTCGGACATAACCGTGCGCATTATGCGATTGGCCTGGCCGGTCTGATTTGTGCCCTGCCGCTGTTCTTTGAAGTGGCGGTTGTGTTGCTGATTAGCGTGGCGTTCTCTATGGCGCGCCACACTGGGACTAACCTCGTGAAGCTGGTTATCCCACTGTTTGCGGGCGTGGCAGCGGCAGCGGCGTTCCTGCTGCCCGGGCCAGCGCCGATGCTGCTGGCATCCCAGATGCACGCTGATTTCGGCTGGATGATCCTGATTGGTCTGTGCGCGGCGATCCCGGGGATGATTATTGCCGGTCCGCTGTGGGGCAACTTCATCAGCCGTTACGTTGAACTGCACATTCCGGATGACATCACCGAGCCGCACCTCGGCGAAGGTAAAATACCCTCCTTCGGCTTCAGTCTGTCACTGATCCTGCTCCCGCTGGTGCTGGTTGGCCTGAAAACCATTGCCGCGCGCTTTGTGCCGGTAGGTTCCAGCGCGTACGAATGGTTTGAGTTTATTGGCCATCCGTTCACAGCGATCCTGGTGGCGTGTCTGGTGGCGATTTATGGCCTGGCGATGCGTCAGGGGATGCCGAAAGACAAAGTAATGGAAATCTGCGGTCATGCGCTGCAACCTGCGGGCATTATTCTGCTGGTTATCGGTGCGGGTGGGGTGTTCAAGCAGGTTCTGGTGGATTCCGGCGTGGGTCCCGCTCTGGGTGAAGCGCTGACCGGAATGGGCTTGCCGATAGCCGTGACCTGCTTCGTGCTGGCGGCTGCGGTGCGTATCATTCAGGGTTCTGCGACCGTCGCGTGTTTAACCGCCGTGGGTCTGGTGATGCCGGTGATTGAACAGCTGCATTACTCAGGCGCGCAAATGGCTGCGCTGTCTATCTGTATTGCAGGTGGGTCTATCGTGGTTTCTCACGTGAATGACGCAGGTTTCTGGCTGTTCGGTAAATTTACCGGTGCCACCGAAGCGCAGACGCTGAAAACCTGGACGCTGATGGAAACCATCCTCGGTACGACAGGCGCAATTGTCGGGATGATTGCCTTTACGCTGCTGAGTTAAATGCGGTGATTTGGCAAGGTTAAAAATAAGGCCCGGTAGCGTTAGCGCTTACGGGCCTTAATCATTCTGCGAAAGACAGGCCGGGAAGAGTGAAAACTCCGCCCGGCTTTGTATTGTCACTCGCCCTGTGTTGAACTCTCAATCGTCAGACGCACATCAGACGTAATCAGTTCAGCCAGCATCTGATAGACCTTCAGCGTCTCTTCTGGCTCGGCATCGCCCGTATCACTGATAAAGCCTTCATCACGCAGCGTCAGAACCAGTGAACTGAAGACCGCTTTGTCGAAGAATTCAGGAGCGTTAATACCGTGCAGAACGGACAGGCGCTGTGCCAGCGTCCGGCTCTCTTTCTCCAGCGTTCCACGGTTGATAGACGGGTTCGCACTGAGCAACCAGAATGTAATGGCATAACGCTGCAGCGTTTCACGCGCACCGGCCGCCAGCAGTTGCAGGGTACGGGAACGTGACGGATTGATGTGCAGCTCGTCGTTCACAACGGTGATCAGCCCCTGACGACGCAGTTCTTCCGTCAGTTTATCCAGCTCGCCAGCCAGCTCATCCTTGCTCCAGCGCAGGAACAGCTCCGCTTTCAGCATCGGGTAGAGCGTGTCAACGTGACGCAATAGCTCCTGGCGTGAAATGCGACGATGCTGGGTGATGATAGCTGCCATGAGTGACGGCAGCATCAGCATATGGGCGATATTGTTGCGATAGTACGTCATCAGTACGGCCTGCTCGCGCGGCAGAATGATGATGTCGCCGATCGTGTCCTTTTCGACTTCGAACTTATTCATCTGCAAAGCGTGATCGATAAGCTCACTGGCGCTCGCAGAAGGTACCGTCGAGTCAACCGAGTACGGGACGTTGCGCATCATATCGAGATAACAATCGAGCTGCTCTGTCAGCTGTTCGCGAGTCAGTGAGCGCTGGCGAGACGCCAGAAGCGCCGTGCAACACAGGTTCATAGCGTTTGCCGCACCGGCGTTGTTAATACGCACCATCAGCTCAGACGCGATGCCGTTGACCGTTGGCGTCAGCCAGGCCGGACGAACCGCTTCGATAGGGTCGATAGACTCGCGCCACTCCGGAACGTGATGGTTCAGATACGTCATCAGCGGCATCGGCTCGCCAAAGTTCACGTAGCCCTGTCCGAGATTACGTAGCTTGCTCAAACCGCGCAGCATTTGCGGCAGGCTCTCTTTCTCTTTAGTCGCGCCACGCAGCTCTTTAGCGTAAGTCCCCACCTCCATCACATGCTCATAGCCGATGTAGATTGGCACCAGCGTGATTGGACGAGTTCCTCCGCGCAGCATGGCCTGAATGGTCATGGACAGCGTGCCGGTCTTCGGATCGAGCAGACGGCCGGTACGGGAGCGACCACCTTCCACGAAGTACTCAACGGAATATCCGCGGCTGAACAACTCACCCAGATACTCGCGGAACACCGTGGAGTAGAGCTTATTGCCCTTGAAGGTACGGCGAATAAAGAAGGCGCCCAGTCGACGGAAAATCGGGCCAGCTGGCCAGAAATTCAGGTTAATACCGGCCGCGATATGCGGCGGTACCAGCCCCTGGTGATAAAGCACATAGGAGAGAAGCAGGTAGTCCATGTGGCTGCGGTGGCAGGGGACATAGACAATTTCATGGCCATCATGCGCCAGTTGGCGTACACGCTCGGCGTTATGGACGTTGATGCCCTGATAGAGACGGTTCCAGGTAAAGCTGAGAATACGATCGGACAGACGAATCATCTCGTAAGAGAAGTTCGCTGCAATCTCTTCCATCAGTGCAATGGCGTTCTGCTGGGCTTTCTCATGTGAAATCTTCTTGCTGCGTGCTTCGTCTTCGACGGCACGGGCAATCGCTTTGGAGGCCAACAGCTTGTTGAACAGATCCTGACGCGCCGGGAGACGCGGCCCAACGGCAGCGAGGCGCTGACGGGCGAAGTGCATACGCGCTACGCGCGCCAGTTTTTGCGCGATGATCTTATCGGTGCCATGCTCGTCCGCCATTCGACGCAGCGAAACGGAAGGGGAGAAACGCACAAAGCTGTCGCGTCCCAGCCAGGAGACCGCGAAGAACTTCTGGATGCCGTTAAGCATGCGCAGCGGTGGATTCTCTTCACCTTTTTCACGACCCGGGCGACGACCAAACATCACGGATACTGGCACCATCTGCACATCCAGATCAGGATTGCTGCGGTGCAGGTCGAGATAGTCATGGAACAGCTTGATGGACTCTTCTTTTGGCGTGTAATAGGTAAACACGCGCGGTCCACCGTGAATGAACACGTAGCGCGGCAGCAGAGTACCGTCAACTTCTAGCGGTTCAAGCGGGTCAGGTAAGTCATGCGCCAGGCACTGGGCGCGAAGCGTCAGTAAGTCTGCCTTCGAGTTATAAGGCAAAACGTACATAATGGGGCGCGACGTATCGAGCCCCAATTCCAGCGCGGGTTCTGCTGGGATAGACTTGCTTTTTACCAGGATGCTTAATGGTAAATTAAGTAATTTGTAGTAAATTCGTGGCCAGCCGGACATAAACGATGTAAAGCCTCTGGTTAATAATGCAATTGCGGCGCAAGGATAACAGAAAGCGCGCAAAATTTCTGTTGTTACCCGTCATACTTCAGGCGGTAGCGAAACTCGCTGCCACTCTAGTTACTGACGCTATTTCCAATAAAAGGTTCTTTTAATGGCCAATAATACCACTGGGTTAACCCGAATCATCAAAGCCGCCGGCTATTCCTGGAAAGGTTTCCGTGCCGCGTGGATCAATGAAGCCGCCTTTCGCCAGGAGGGCGTCGCCGCTATCATCGCGGTGATTATCGCCTGCTTCCTTGATATTGATGCAATAACACGCGTTCTTCTGATCGGCTCCGTACTGCTGGTGATGATAGTGGAAATTCTCAATAGCGCTATTGAGGCCGTTGTTGACCGGATTGGCTCAGATTTCCACGAGCTCTCTGGCCGGGCAAAAGACATGGGTTCCGCTGCCGTGTTGCTGGCGATTATTACTGCGGTCATTACCTGGGTCACGCTGCTTTGGTCACATTTCCGATGAGCCTCGAGGAATAATTAAGTCCCTGGTTTTTTGTGCAGTTTTTGGTTCCAAAATCGCCTTTGACTGTATATACTCACAGCATAACTGTATATACACCCAGGGGCGGAATGAAAGCGTTAACGACCAGGCAGCAAGAGGTGTTTGATCTCATCCGGGATCATATCGGCCAGACGGGTATGCCACCCACGCGTGCGGAAATCGCTCAGCGTCTGGGCTTCCGTTCTCCGAATGCTGCCGAAGAACACCTGAAAGCGCTGGCGCGTAAGGGCGTGATTGAGATTGTTTCGGGCGCGTCACGCGGTATTCGCCTGCTGGTGGAAGAAGAGACGGGCATTCCGCTGGTGGGGCGTGTTGCTGCCGGTGAGCCTTTACTGGCACAGCAGCATATTGAAGGCCACTACCAGGTCGATCCGGGGATGTTTAAACCGAGCGCTGATTTCCTGCTGCGCGTAAGCGGCATGTCGATGAAAGACATCGGTATTCTTGACGGTGATCTGCTTGCGGTTCACAAAACGCAGGATGTGCGAAACGGCCAGGTTGTGGTCGCGCGTATTGATGACGAAGTGACCGTTAAGCGTCTGAAAAAACAGGGTAATACCGTACAGCTGCTGCCTGAAAACAGCGAATTCTCCCCGATTGTGGTGGATCTTCGCGAACAGAACTTCTCTATCGAAGGGCTGGCAGTAGGGGTGATTCGCAACGGCGAATGGCTGTAATCTCTTCCTGACAGGCTACGGCGTTGCTGTAGCCTGCTTCCTTTACCTCTCCCGGTATTTTTCATGTCACTGCTGACGGCATCAGATAAGGCATTGTGGCGTCTTGCACTGCCGATGATTTTCTCCAATATTACCGTGCCCTTGCTGGGTCTGGTCGATACTGCTGTTATTGGTCATCTGGATTCACCTGTTTATCTTGGCGGCGTGGCGATTGGCGCGACGGCAACCAGCTTCCTGTTTATGCTGCTGCTCTTTTTGCGCATGAGTACTACCGGGCTCACGGCACAGGCGTATGGTGCCAGAGATCCGCTGCGTCTGGCGCGCGCGCTGGTGCAGCCGCTCATTCTTGCGCTTGGTGCGGGAGTATTAATCGTTGTATTGCGCTCGCCCCTGATTGACCTCGCGCTTCACATCGTTGGCGGTAACGAGGCAGTGCTGGAGCAGGCGAGACGTTTCCTGGAAATTCGCTGGCTCAGTGCGCCGGCATCACTGGCTAACCTGGTTCTGCTGGGGTGGTTACTGGGCGTGCAGTATGCCCGCGCGCCTGTCATTTTGCTGGTGGTGGGAAACCTTCTCAACATTGTGCTTGATGTCTGGCTGGTAATGGGTCTGCATATGAACGTGCAGGGGGCTGCACTGGCGACGGCAATTGCCGAATACGGGACTTTTATCATCGGTCTGTGGATGGTCTGGCGCGTGCTGGCGATGCGCGGGATCTCTCTTGCGCTACTCAAAACCGCATGGCGCGGCAATATCCGTAAGCTGCTGGCACTCAACCGTGACATCATGCTGCGTTCACTTCTCCTTCAGCTCTGTTTCGGTGCGCTGACGGTTTTCGGGGCTCGGCTGGGGCCAGACATCGTCGCGGTCAATGCCGTATTGATGACGCTACTGACCTTTACCGCCTACGCGCTGGACGGTTTTGCCTATGCTGTGGAAGCACATTCCGGGCAGGCGTACGGTGCGCGCGAAAGCGGGCAGCTTCAGGATGTCTGGCGGGCAGCCTGTCGTCAGTCAGGGCTGGTGGCACTGGCATTTGCGCTGGTTTATGCCGTTTTTGGCGAGCAGATCATTGCATTACTCACCTCACTTCCCACACTGCGTGAACTGGCGAGCCACTATCTCATCTGGCAGGTGATCTTACCGGTGGTCGGTGTCTGGTGTTATCTGCTGGACGGCATGTTCATTGGGGCTACGCGCGGAGCCGAAATGCGTAACAGTATGGCGGTGGCAGCAGCAGGGTTTGGTCTGACGCTGCTGACGCTCCCCTGGCTTGGCAATCACGGTTTGTGGCTGGCGTTGGCCGTTTTCCTCTCGTTGCGGGGCCTGTCTCTGGCCTTTATCTGGCGCCGTCACTGGCGAAATAATACCTGGTTTCCTTCCCATCACGATATATCGTGATGGTTAAAGATTCCGAATATCAAAATAGCTGCAGAATCCTTAACTACAATTATTATCACGTCCAGCAGAAAAGAACGTAACGGACGTTACGACCCGACGCTTAACAAGAGGACACGATGATGAATAAAGACGAAATCAGCGGCAACTGGAAGCAGTTCAAAGGTAAAGCGAAAGAGCAGTGGGGGAAGCTGACAGATGACGATATGACCGTCATTGAAGGTAAACGCGATCAGCTTGTCGGTAAAATCCAGGAACGCTACGGCTACGCAAAAGACCAGGCGGAAAAGGAAGTCGGCGACTGGGAAAAACGCAACGACTACCGCTGGTAACCGGGTTATACCCGAAAGTACAAGGAAGTACACCCTGAGGGCGGCCATGAGCCGCCTTTTTCATTGCTAGCGAGGTTTTTTCTTCACAACGATTGTGTGGTCGTGCTGGCACTTATCGTGATGGCTGCATGATTCCACCTCGACACAGGCAGAGCACAGCCCATGTGCTTCAATAACATTATGACGCAAGGCAAAGCCCATTTTGGCCGCCAGCGTATGCATAATGTCTTCAACACCTTCAGCCCCTTCTTCTTTTACCACGCCGCAGCGGTCGCAGATAAACATGGCTGATGTATGGGTTGGCTGGTCAAACAGGTGGCACAGCACATAGCTGTTTGTGGATTCAACCTTATGCACGAACCCTTGTTCCAGCAGAAAATCGAGCGCGCGATACACCGTAGGCGGTTTGGCCTGCGGCTCGCTTTCGCGGAGCAGGTCGAGCAGATCGTACGCGCTGATGGCTCCCTGTTGCAGGCTCATCAGGCGTAATACCTCAAGGCGCTGCGGAGTCAGGCGCACATTGCGTTGCGCGCAGAGCTTTTCGGCCTGCGCTAACAGCTCTTTTGTGGACTTATCCATTTAGCACCCCGGATGTTATAGGACGGAAAACCCTCACTTTATCATGTTCTGGTAAAAACACCGAGATCCGCCTGTCTGTGCTATACCTGACGCATTGCAAACCGGGAAACGAACAATGAAAAGACCTGACTGTATTCGACACTGGCGCGATGTGGAAGGCGCTGATAACTCAACCTATCCCGACAGCGACGAGCGTTTTTCCATCGGTGCGCCGCTGGCTCGCAAGCTCGGGCTAGGGCGTATTGGTATCCATCATGAGCGTTTACCCCCCGGACGTCGGACATCCTATCCTCATGCGGAAAGCGACGAAGAAGAGTTCATTTATGTGCTTGAAGGGTATCCTGAAGCCTGGATTAATGGCTATTTGTGGAAACTTGAACCCGGCGATAGCGTAGGGTTTCCCGCCGGAACCGGCGTCTGCCACACCTTTATCAACAACACGGACGAAGAGGTTCGACTCCTGGTAGTTGGCGAAGCCAACAAGAAGCACAACCGCATCTACTATCCGCTCAACCCAGTGTATGCCGCCACGCGAGAAGATCGCTGGGTCGATCACCCGCCCCAGTTTTTTGGGCCACATGATGGAAAACCTGGGAAAAAATAATTTCCTCTTCTATAAATATTGAGGGCCGTCACAAATTACAACAGGTCTGGTTAGAATTTAACTTAAGGAAATGGCGGGTCTTTTTGTACTTATTCACAGCAATAGTTCGTACCTGTTTGGGTGATAACAGACAGGGGTTATTTCATAACAGACTATAAGACGAGCATACTGTGAAAAAACATTTTAAATTTTCGGTGGTTAGCATCGCCGTCTCCTTGTTTATGGCAAATCAGGCCGGAGCAGCCAATACCTGGACAGAAGCACGTAGCGATGCGATGGGGGGGACGGGGGTCGCGGCTGGGAGCTATGGCAGCGGGGTGTTAATCAACCCGGCGTTGCTTGCAAAGGCGAAACCTGACGATGGTATCACGGTGATCCTGCCCTCTATCGGTGCGCAAATTTCAGACAAAGACAACCTGCGCGATAAGATTGATGACATCAGTGATGATGTCAGCGCCTATCGCAGTACCCTGGATAATATCAATCTTATCGATCTCCTTAATCCTTCCAGTGCTGCATCGCGACAGGTCTCTGCCGCCGCAGGCGACCTTGCCGATCAACTGGATTCACTGAAAGGGAAAACCGCCAGCGGTAAAGCGGGAGGTGGGATCGCTGTAAGTATTCCTAATGACGTGCTATCACTGGCTTTCGTGGCCAAAGCCAATGCGCGTGCTCGCGTGAGTTCTTACATCGATCAGGGTGATATCGACAAATTGCGCGCGGTGGAAGCCGTTCCGGCGGCCGTATTTGGGGTTGACCCGAATGATTTGAAATCAAAGGGTTTTGGTCGTGCTGCAATCGTTTCAGACTATGGCGTTGCAGTGGCGCGTCAGTTTGATATCAGCGGCGTGCCTGTTTCCGTGGGTATCACTCCTAAGCTGCAACAGACCTGGCTCTACAACTATACGGTCTCGATCTACAACTTTGACAGTGGCGATATCAACAGCAGTCGCTATCGCAACGACGATACTGGGTTTAACGTTGATGCCGGCCTTGCTGCTGATTTCGGTGAAAACTGGACGGTGGGTTTGACCGGTAAAAACCTGTTCTCGCGTGATATCGACACCAAAGAGGTGGATGGCGTGCGCGATACTTACCAAATCAGCCCTGTCGTTACTGCGGGGGCGGCCTGGCATACCGATCTCCTGACGCTGACGGCGGATGGTGACCTGACCGAAACCAAAGGTTTTAAAAGCGAAGAGAACTCCCAATATGTTGGCGTGGGTGCGGAAGTGACGCCATTGAGCTGGCTGGCGGTTCGCGCAGGTTATCGTGCTGATGTGAAAGACAATGACAGCAATGTCTTTACCGCAGGTGTGGGGTTTGCACCGCTTAACACGGTTCATATCGACCTGATGGGTCTGTATGGTGAAGACGAAACCTGGGGCGCGGGGGCGCAACTGAGCATGACGTTCTAAAGTCCACCGGAGGCGCTGCGCCTCCGGCTTTTCTTTGTGCTATAGTAGCGCCCCTTTTCACCAGATGCTTAAAACTTCGCCATGTCGTCAGAATTACAGACTGCTTTCCCTGCACACCGTTTCTCCATTGCGCCAATGCTCGACTGGACGGACAGACACTGCCGCTACTTCCTGCGTCAGCTCTCCCGCCATACGCTGCTGTACACCGAAATGGTGACCACCGGTGCGATTATTCACGGTAAGGGCGACTATCTGGCTTACAGCGAAGAGGAGCACCCGGTTGCCCTGCAGCTTGGCGGTAGCGATCCGGCCGCGCTGGCGCAGTGTGCGAAGCTGGCAGAAGCGCGTGGCTACGACGAGATCAACCTCAACGTTGGCTGCCCGTCTGACCGCGTGCAAAACGGTATGTTTGGCGCGTGCCTGATGGGGAACGCACAGCTGGTGGCGGACTGCATTAAGGCGATGCGCGATGTCGTCTCCATTCCGGTCACGGTCAAAACCCGTATCGGCATTGACGACCAGGACAGCTACGAATTCCTGTGCGACTTTATCAATACGGTATCCGGGAAGGGTGAGTGCGAGATGTTTATCATCCACGCGCGAAAAGCCTGGCTCTCTGGCCTCAGCCCGAAAGAGAACCGTGAGATCCCGCCGCTGGACTACCCGCGCGTGTATCAGCTGAAGCGTGACTTCCCGCACCTGACGATGTCAATCAACGGTGGCATCAAGTCGCTGGAAGAGGCCAAAGCGCATCTGGAACATATGGATGGCGTGATGGTCGGGCGCGAGGCGTATCAGAACCCGGGCATTCTGGCGACGGTCGATCGCGAAATCTACGGTGTAGAAGGCGCAGATACCGATCCGGTTGCGGTGGTTAGTGCCATGTATCCGTACATCGAACGCGAGCTGAGCAACGGCACATATCTTGGCCATATCACCCGCCACATGCTTGGCCTTTTCCAGGGTATTCCGGGAGCGCGTCAGTGGCGACGTTACCTGAGCGAGAACGCGCATAAAGCCGGTGCCGACATCGAGGTGCTGGAACATGCGCTGAGACTGGTGGCTGATAAGCGATAAATTTCGCTAAAAGATGGTCAAATTCACCACGCCCTGCAAATCTTTGCGGGGTGTTTTGCTTTAAGAACAATGAGTTAGTTTTGGCATGCTTTTTGTAATGGTTACTGCATTACTCAGGAGCGTGTGGGAGAAAAACATGCTGGAACTACTTTTTGTGATTGGCTTTTTCGTCATGCTATTAGCCACAGGCGTTTCGCTGCTCGGCATTCTGGCCGCTATCGTTGTCGCCACGGTGGTGATGTTTATCGGCGGATTATTTGCCCTGACGATCAAGCTGTTGCCGTGGCTGCTGCTGGCTATTGTGGTGGTGTGGGTGATACGGGCGATTAAAACGCCAAAAGTGTCCACTTATCAGCGCAATAACCGCTTTCGTTACTAAGGTATTGAGGGGTTCGTCACATACTTGTAACTTTTCTGGTGGCATTGCTTAGAACAGAATAGGATTTACTTATCGAATCTGTCACTATGACTGCCGCTAAAGAATTCATCGAGCTGTACCCTACATACAGCCGAACTAAAAAAAGAAAGGGCTTCCTCAGGGAAGCCCAATTTCTTTTCTGGATTCAGGGAATTAACAGACTTGAACCCTGTGTCACCCTGCTCTCAAGTACCTCATGCGCGCGCTGTGCATCGACCAGCGGATATTTCTGCGCATCTGCCACATCCACTTTAATCACCCCACTGGCGATCAGCGAGAACAGCTCGTTACTGGCTTCCTCAAGCTCTTCCCGGTTAGTAATGTAACCTTGCAGGGAAGGGCGAGTCACATACAGTGAGCCTTTCTGGTTCAGAATGCCGAGGTTAACCCCGGTCACAGCACCTGACGCATTCCCGAAGCTCACCATTAGCCCGCGGCGCTGCAGGCAATCGAGAGACGCTTCCCAGGTGTCTTTCCCCACCGAGTCATACACCACCCGCACTTTTTTGCCGTTGGTGATTTCTTTCAGCCGCTCGACGATGTTCTCTTCACGATAGTTAATTACCTGCCAGGCTCCCGCCTGCAATGCGCGCTGCGCTTTTTGCGCGTTGCCCACGGTACCGATCAGTTTCGCCCCCAGCGCTTTTGCCCACTGACACGCGATCAGCCCCACACCACCCGCAGCAGCATGGAACAGGAACTGCTCGTCAGGTTTAATTTCGTAGGTTTTACGCAGCAGGTAATAGACCGTAAGCCCTTTCAGAAATGAGGCTGCAGCTTGCTCAAAGGAGATGGCGTTGGGCAGCAGGGCGGCTTTATCCGCCGGGACGTTGTGGACGGAACTGTATGCCCCCAGAGCAGATTGGGCGTACACCACGCGATCGCCCTCTTTAAGGTGCTTAACGGCGCGGCCAGTTTTGATAACCACTCCTGCCGCTTCGGTACCCAGACCGCTCGGCAGTGATGGAGGCGGGTAGAGGCCTCCGCGAATATAGGTATCAATGTAGTTGATACCTATGGCCTTGTTTTCAACCTGAACTTCGTTTTCGCCTGGTGCTACTGGGGTAAATTCCACCGCTTTCAGCACTTCTGGCCCACCGTGTTTCTGGAATTCAATGCGCGTTGCCATGCTCCCTCCGTAAGAAAAATATGGTAATCTTTCGACCCACTCTTTATCTCGGTAACTCCATTCACTATGGCAGGAAACAAACCCTTCAACAAACAGACTGAACCTCGCGAGCGTGATTACCAGGTCGCAGGCTTAAAAGTCCCGCCGCACTCGATTGAAGCGGAACAGTCGGTGTTGGGCGGTTTAATGCTGGATAACGAACGCTGGGACGACGTCGCTGAGCGCGTGGTGTCTGAGGATTTCTACACCCGACCGCATCGTCATATCTTTACCGAAATGGCGCGTCTGCAGGAGTCGGGTAGCCCGATTGACCTGATCACACTTGCGGAATCGCTGGAGCGACAGGGACAACTGGACAGCGTCGGTGGGTTTGCCTACCTGGCAGAATTATCGAAAAACACGCCAAGTGCGGCGAATATCAGTGCTTACGCGGATATCGTGCGTGAACGTGCTGTAGTTCGTGAGATGATCTCGGTGGCGAATGAGATCGCCGAGGCCGGTTTTGATCCGCAGGGTCGCACCAGTGAAGATCTGCTCGATCTCGCCGAATCCCGGGTCTTTAAAATCGCGGAAAGCCGCGCAAATAAAGATGAAGGCCCGAAAAACATTGCTGATGTGCTCGACGCCACCGTCGCCCGTATCGAACAACTGTTCCAGCAGCCACATGACGGTGTGACCGGTGTGAACACCGGTTATGACGATCTCAATAAGAAAACCGCTGGCCTGCAGCCGTCGGATCTGATTATCGTCGCGGCGCGTCCGTCGATGGGTAAAACGACATTTGCGATGAACCTCGTCGAAAATGCGGCGATGTTGCAGGATAAGCCGGTGCTGATTTTCAGTCTTGAGATGCCCTCCGAGCAGATTATGATGCGTTCCCTGGCGTCACTCTCGCGCGTGGATCAGACCCGCATTCGTACCGGTCAGTTGGACGACGAAGACTGGGCGCGGATCTCCGGCACCATGGGCATTCTGCTGGAAAAACGGAATATCTATATTGATGACTCCTCCGGCCTGACGCCGACGGAAGTCCGCTCCCGTGCGCGTCGTATCGCCCGTGAACACGGCGGTATCGGCCTTATCATGATCGACTACCTTCAGCTGATGCGCGTCCCGTCGCTCTCCGACAACCGTACGCTGGAAATTGCAGAGATTTCCCGCTCACTCAAGGCGTTAGCCAAAGAGCTGCACGTGCCCGTGGTGGCACTCTCACAGCTTAACCGCTCCCTGGAACAACGCGCCGACAAACGCCCGGTCAACTCCGACCTGCGTGAGTCTGGCTCCATCGAGCAGGATGCTGACTTAATCATGTTTATTTACCGTGATGAGGTTTATCACGAGAACAGCGACCTGAAAGGGATCGCCGAAATTATTATAGGTAAGCAACGTAACGGCCCAATCGGTACGGTACGTTTGACCTTTAACGGACAGTGGTCGCGTTTCGACAACTATGCCGGTCCTCAATATGATGATGAGTAATTTCTAAGGAATTCAAATGCAAGCGGCAACAGTAGTCATTAACCGCCGCGCTCTGCGACACAACCTGCAACGTCTGCGTGAACTGGCTCCCGCCAGTAAGCTCGTTGCAGTCGTGAAAGCGAACGCTTACGGACACGGTCTTCTTGAGACCGCGCGAACGCTCCCCGATGCCGACGCCTTTGGCGTCGCCCGTCTTGAAGAAGCCATCCGACTGCGTGCGGGTGGGATCACACAACCCATTTTGCTGCTGGAAGGCTTTTTCGAAGCCACTGATTTGCCTACTATTGCCGATCAGCACCTGCACACCGCCGTTCACAACGAAGAACAGCTGGCTGCGCTGGAAACCGCCGAGTTAAGCGAGCCGGTAACCGTGTGGATGAAGCTCGATACGGGCATGCACCGACTGGGCGTCCGTCCGGAAAACGCACAAGCGTTTTATCAGCGTTTATGCCAGTGCAAAAATGTGCGCCAGCCAGTGAACATCGTCAGTCACTTTGCTCGTGCCGACGAGCCTGAATGTGGTGCGACCGAACAACAGCTCGATATCTTTAATACCTTCTGCGAAGGTAAGCCGGGAATGCGCTCTATTGCCGCGTCTGGCGGTATTTTGCTGTGGCCACAATCCCACTTCGACTGGGCGCGTCCGGGCATTATTCTTTACGGCGTATCGCCGCTGGAGAACAAACCCTGGGGACCGGATTTTGGCTTCCAGCCGGTGATGTCATTGGTGTCTAACCTGATTGCCGTGCGTGAGCACAAAGCGGGTGAACCCGTAGGCTACGGTGGAACCTGGATCAGCGAGCGTGATACCCGGTTGGGCGTTGTGGCGATGGGTTATGGTGACGGCTATCCACGTGCCGCACCGTCGGGTACGCCAGTGTTGGTCAATGGCCGTGAAGTGAAGATTGTTGGTCGCGTGGCGATGGACATGATTTGCGTCGATCTGGGGCCGGAAGCGCAGGAGAAAGCGGGTGACGCAGTGGTGATGTGGGGTGAAGGCTTGCCCGTTGAACGCATTGCTGAAATCACGAAAGTGAGTGCTTACGAACTTATTACACGCCTGACGTCGCGGGTGGCGATGAAGTACATAGATTAACTTATAGCTGGAGTGAGAGTGTTACTCTCACTCCACGTTTATTAACATCCCCTCGATCTTCTGCCATATCCGGTTTATTGTTGAAATCCCTGCCTCATCGAATTCCGGAGAATCATCGCGTGTTTCAGAAAGTTGACGCCTATGCCGGCGACCCCATTCTCTCCTTAATGGAGCGTTTCAAAGAAGATCCTCGCAGCGACAAAGTGAACCTCAGCATCGGTCTGTATTACAACGAGGATGGCATTATTCCTCAATTAAAAGCCGTTGCCGAAGCTGAAGCACGCCTTAACGCTGTACCACATGGCGCATCGCTTTATCTGCCGATGGAAGGGTTAAATACTTACCGTAACACTATCGCGCCGCTGCTGTTTGGTGCCAATCATCCGGTGCTCGCGCAAAAACGTGTCGCCACCATCCAGACGCTTGGCGGATCGGGTGCGCTAAAAGTCGGCGCAGACTTCCTGAAAAAATACTTCCCGGATTCCGGGGTGTGGGTCAGTGATCCTACGTGGGAAAACCACGTGGCTATCTTTGAAGGCGCAGGTTTTAAGGTCGCGACTTATCCATGGTTCGACAGCGAAACCAACGGTGTGCGTGTAGAGGCATTACTGGAAAAACTGCACACCTTGCCGGAGCGCAGTATTGTGCTGCTGCATCCATGTTGCCATAACCCGACCGGCGCGGACCTCACTAATGACCAGTGGGATGCAGTAATTGAGGTACTGAAAGCGCGTAATCTGATCCCGTTCCTCGACATTGCCTATCAGGGCTTTGGCGCAGGCATGGAAGAAGATGCTTACGCCATTCGCGCCGTTGCCAGCGCAGGTCTGCCGGCGCTGGTGAGTAACTCTTTCTCTAAAATCTTCTCTCTGTACGGCGAACGCGTCGGCGGTCTGTCCGTGGTGTGTGAAGATGCCGAAGCCGCCAGCCGCGTGCTGGGTCAGCTGAAGGCGACGGTGCGCCGCATTTACTCCAGCCCGCCAAACTTTGGTGCGCAGGTCGTCGCCACGGTTCTTGGTGATGCGCAACTGAAAGCATCCTGGCTTGCTGAAGTGGAATCAATGCGTACGCGCATTCTGGCGATGCGTCAGGAGCTGGTTAACGTCCTGAAAGAGGCCGTGCCGGGCCATAACTTCGACTATCTGCTCAAGCAGCGCGGGATGTTCAGCTATACCGGCCTGAGTGCCGCTCAGGTCGATCGTCTGCGCGAAGAGTTCGGCGTCTATCTGATTGCCAGCGGCCGTATGTGCGTGGCGGGGCTGAATGCCAGCAATGTTCAGCGCGTGGCGCAGGCCTTTGCCGCTGTAATGTAAGTAAGTGATCACATTCTCTGTTCTTTCAGAAGAGAGAATGTGATCTTTCTTCTTTTTCGCTGATCCATAAGCAAAAACTCCTTTCCTTCGCTTCCCGCTGGGGTTATGGTCGGATAGTTTTTTGACCATTCGCTCAAAATAAAACGATAACAAACTGAATATTCAGGGGAAAACATGCGCAAGATCACACTGGCGCTCAGCGCCGCCTGCTTATTGTTCTCGCTTAATAGCGCAGTCGTTGCGCGAGCTTCCGCACCGACGCCGCTTTACACCGGAACCACCGCCGCCATCCTTGCCGAGCAGGCGCCTGTTCACTGGGTCTCTGTGGCACAAATCGAAAATAGTCTGATGGGGCGTCCGCCAATGGCCGTGGGCTTCGATATTGACGATACCGTCCTGTTCTCAAGCCCTGGTTTCTGGCGCGGTAAGAAAACATATTCACCGGACAGCGAAGACTATCTGAAAAACCCGGAGTTCTGGGAAAAAATGAACAACGGCTGGGATGAGTTCAGTATCCCGAAAGAGGTCGCCCGATCGCTTATTGCCATGCATGTTAAGCGCGGCGACAGCATTTACTTTGTTACCGGACGCAGCCAGACCAAAACCGAAACAGTATCTAAAACCTTGCAGGATGATTTTCTGATCCCTGCCGCTAACATGAATCCGGTCATTTTTGCGGGAGATAAACCCGGTCAGAACAGCAAAACGCAGTGGCTGGAGCAGAAAAATATCAAAGTGTTTTATGGCGATTCTGATAACGATATCACCGCTGCGCATGATGTAGGGGCAAGAGGGATCAGGGTTTTACGCGCCTCTAATTCGACCTATCGACCACTGCCTATGGCCGGGAAATTTGGTGAAGAGGTGATTGTTAATTCTGAATACTGAGGTATGCTGGTTTTTTGTACAAATCACGCCTGCCGGGTTTACCTTTTGTCGTCTTGCTGCACACTTAAAGAGGCAGGAACTCAGGCCGTGTCCAACCCATTTAGAGGGGAGCTAAGATGACAATTTCGGAGATACTCCAGTACTGCATGAGTAAGCCCGGCGCGGAACAAAGCGTCCACAGCGACTGGAAAGCCACGCAGATCAAAGTGGCTGACGTGCTGTTTGCGATGGTGAAAGAGGTTGAAGGCCGTCCGGCGGCTGCACTGAAAACCAGCCCGGAACTGGCTGATTTATTACGCCAGCAGCACCATGACGTCCGACCGAGCCAGCATCTCAACAAGGCTCACTGGAGCACTGTCTACCTCGATGGTTCTCTGCCGGGCTCGCAAATTTACTATCTGGTGGATGCATCGTACAAGCAGGCGGTTGAACTGCTGCCGGAAACGACCCGACAGCAGCTCTCCGTGTGACAATTACAGCAACGGTTTAAGGAAGCGTGCGGTGTGCGAGGCTTCGCACTCTGCAACGGTCTCTGGCGTACCGGAGACGAGGATTTCACCGCCGCCGCTACCGCCTTCCGGGCCAAGATCGACAATCCAGTCCGCGGTTTTAATCACGTCCAGGTTGTGTTCAATGACCACAATGGTGTTGCCCTGGTCTCTGAGCTGATGCAGAACGTCCAGCAACTGCTGGATATCGGCAAAGTGCAGGCCGGTGGTTGGCTCATCCAGAATGTAGAGCGTCTGACCGGTGCCGCGTTTCGACAGCTCACGCGCCAGCTTCACGCGCTGCGCTTCACCACCCGAGAGCGTCGTTGCTGACTGTCCGAGACGGATATAGGTCAGCCCCACATCCATTAACGTTTGCAGCTTACGCGCCAGCGCCGGGACGGCATCGAAGAACTCGCGTGCTTCTTCAATGGTCATATCCAGCACTTCATGGATAGTCTTGCCTTTGTACTTAATTTCCAGCGTTTCGCGGTTATAGCGTTTGCCTTTGCACTGGTCGCACGGCACGTAGATATCCGGCAGGAAGTGCATCTCAACTTTGATCACTCCGTCGCCCTGGCACGCTTCACAGCGCCCACCACGCACGTTGAAGCTGAAACGTCCTGGTGTATAGCCGCGTGAACGAGATTCCGGTACGCCAGCAAAGAGTTCACGTACAGGCGTAAAGACGCCAGTATAGGTCGCCGGGTTAGAACGTGGGGTACGGCCAATCGGGCTCTGGTCGATGTCGATAACCTTGTCGAAATGCTCCAGGCCCTGAATATCGCGGTACGGTGCTGGCTCGGCAAGCGTTGCGCCGTTCAGTGCCGTCTGTGCAATCGGGAATAGCGTATCGTTGATAAGCGTTGATTTGCCGGAACCGGACACGCCAGTAATACAGGTAAACAGCCCGACAGGCAGCGTCAGGGTGACGTCTTTCAGGTTGTTGCCGCGTGCACCGGTCAGCTTCAGGACTTTTTCCGGGTTTGCTGCCACGCGCTGTTTCGGCACGTCGATCTTGCGCTTGCCGCTCATGTACTGGCCGGTCAGCGATTCAGGCACCGCCATGATATCTTTCAGCGTCCCTTCCGCGACCACCTGGCCGCCATGCACGCCTGCGCCCGGGCCGATGTCGATAACGTGGTCAGCGGCGCGGATCGCGTCTTCGTCGTGCTCAACCACAATTACCGTGTTACCGAGGTTACGCAGGTGGATCAGCGTGCCGAGCAGGCGTTCGTTATCACGCTGGTGAAGGCCGATAGACGGCTCATCCAGGACGTACATCACGCCGACTAAACCTGCGCCGATCTGGCTGGCAAGACGGATACGCTGGGCTTCACCGCCGGAGAGCGTTTCAGCGGAGCGTGAAAGCGTCAGGTAGTTCAGGCCGACGTTCACCAGGAATTTCAAACGATCGCCGATCTCTTTCAGCACTTTCTCGGCGATTTTCGCGCGCTGTCCGGAGAGTTTCAGGTTGTTGAAGAAGTCCATCGCGTGGCCGATGCTCATGTCTGAGATCGTCGGCAACGCCGTATTTTCGACAAAGACGTGGCGCGCTTCGCGACGCAGACGCGTGCCGTCACAGGTGGCGCACGAGCGGTTGCTGATGAATTTCGCCAGTTCTTCGCGTACCGCGCTGGATTCGGTCTCTTTGTAGCGGCGCTCCATGTTGTGCAGCACACCTTCAAACGGGTGGCGACGCACAGAGGTATCACCGCGATCGTTCATGTACTTGAACTCGATGTTCTCTTTGCCGGAACCGAACAGGATCACTTTGTGCACACTTGGGCTCAGGCTGGCCCACGGGGCTTCAACATCGAACTTATAGTGCTCTGCCAGCGATTTCAGCATCTGGAAGTAGTAGAAGTTACGCTTGTCCCAGCCGCGAATGGCCCCGCCTGCCAGGGACAGTTCCGGGTTCTGGATCACACGATCCGGGTCGAAATACTGCTGAACGCCCAGGCCGTCACACGTCGGGCATGCACCCGCCGGGTTGTTGAAGGAGAACAGGCGCGGTTCCAGCTCGCGCATGCTGTAGCCGCAAATCGGGCAGGCAAAGTTAGCGGAGAAGAGCAGCTCTTCTGCTTTCGGATCGTCCATGTCGGAGACCACGGCCGTGCCGCCGGAGAGTTCCAGCGCCGTTTCAAAGGATTCCGCCAGACGCGTCGCGAGATCGTCACGTACTTTGAAGCGGTCAATCACCACTTCGATGGTGTGCTTTTTCTGCAGCTCCAGCTTGGGGGGGTCTGACAGATCACACACTTCGCCGTCGATACGAGCGCGGATATAACCCTGGCTTGCGAGGTTTTCCAGCGTTTTGGTGTGTTCGCCTTTACGCTCTTTAATGATGGGGGCCAGCAGCATCAGGCGTTTGCCTTCCGGCTGCGACAGCACGTTATCCACCATCTGGCTCACGGTCTGGGCCGCCAGCGGGACGTCGTGGTCCGGGCAGCGCGGCTCACCCACACGGGCATACAGCAGACGCAGGTAGTCGTGAATTTCGGTAATGGTACCGACCGTTGAACGCGGGTTGTGCGAGGTGGACTTCTGCTCAATAGAGATAGCAGGAGACAACCCTTCAATGTGGTCGACATCCGGTTTTTCCATCAGCGACAGGAACTGACGCGCGTACGCAGAGAGTGATTCAACGTAACGACGCTGTCCTTCGGCATATAAAGTGTCGAAAGCCAGTGAGGATTTGCCAGACCCCGAAAGCCCGGTCACGACAATCAGCTTGTCGCGAGGGATTATGAGGTTGATATTCTTGAGATTGTGGGTGCGGGCGCCCCGAACTTCGATCTTATCCATTCACCTTTCCCGGTTGGAACACGGATTGCCTGGTTTGTTTGAAGGACAAACGGCTGTCAGAAACGGCTAATTATGACACAATTTAACCTGTTTGAATATACAGTATTGGAATGCATTTTCTGGTTCGCTGTGTAACAATACTCAGTTCGCGTGCGAACTCTGGAAGATGCTACGCAACTATCAAAGTGGCGTCTGGAAATGGTACACTCGCGCGTTTACACTATTAAGAAACGTATTCAGGAGACACGAACATGGCCAGCAGAGGCGTAAACAAGGTGATTCTCGTCGGTAATCTGGGCCAGGACCCGGAAGTACGCTACATGCCGAGTGGTGGCGCAGTTGCCAACATTACGCTGGCTACTTCCGAATCCTGGCGTGATAAAGCGACCGGTGAGATGAAAGAGCAGACTGAATGGCACCGCGTTGTGCTGTTTGGCAAACTGGCAGAAGTGGCCGGTGAATATCTGCGTAAAGGTTCTCAGGTGTATATCGAAGGCCAGCTGCGTACCCGCAAATGGACCGATCAGTCCGGCGCTGAGAAATACACTACTGAAGTTGTGGTAAACGTTGGCGGCACCATGCAGATGCTGGGTGGCCGTCAGGGCGGTGGCGCACCAGCAGGTGGCGGCCAGCAGCAGGGCGGTTGGGGTCAGCCTCAGCAGCCGCAGGGTGGCAACCAGTTTAGCGGTGGCGCACAGTCTCGCCCGCAGCAGCAGTCTGCTCCTGCGCCGTCTAACGAGCCACCAATGGATTTCGACGACGATATTCCGTTCTGATCCCCTGATATCCAAACAAAAAACCCAGACAATAGTCTGGGTTTTTTATTCCGTAAGGGATCAGGTAATCACCATCGGCCAGTCTGGTGGCGTGTGGCTCATCGCTTCAACCATCACCACTTTAATATTTTCCCAGACGGCAGCGATATCCAGCAGGGTGATGCCAAGCAGGCCCGTTGCAAACCAGCAGGCAGCACCCAGCCCAAGCAGGGTGCTGATGATAGCAAGGCCAGCGTAATCAGACTTACGAAACTGAATGTTCAGCGTACTGGCTAAAAACATCAATACCGCACTCAACAACGGCCAGCGTAAGAGAACCATGCTGGTAGTAATGGTTGCCATAAAACCCATCCTCTACAAAACAGACTCACTGAATGAAACAGTGTTTTTAATTACATAAGATATGTGAACTATATCACATTTGATGATTTATTCGCCAGTGTCAGGATGATGAAAATTGAAGGATTCATAGCTGTATGAAATGGATAGGTATCAGATAGAAAATATATCTTTGCTGGCTAAGAAACCCTTTTCCCCTACTCTTCATAATGAATTCATCGAGATAGCAAAACCTCTGCAAGACGGCGCCTGTTGTACAACGTTTACAGCAATAAACCTATAGATTATGCTTGAGTGGACATATTAATTTACTCGCAGCTAACCTTTCAGGTTTTTGAATTTTATTATTATTTTTATTTCTTTGTCCGTTTTTAATTACACACAACAGTCGTTTCATTTCGTTGTGCTGATTTTCAGCCTCCAGCTCTGGCTGACCGGTTTTTGAACCTGAAGACAGTTGCGTCCGGTTTATCGCGTGATAATCGGCAAAAAGATGAAAAAAAAACGATGTGAGATTGTTAATGACAGCATGCAGGCTTTGCATGCGCTGGCTAAGTTGATGCCCCAGCTTCACACTCAGTGTTCACTGGCAGAAATGCTGGAGACGATCAATCGCTCGCTGGGGGCGAGCCTGGCCTGGGTAAGCGTTAATGATAATGACGGGCTGCACCGTGTCGTCTGCGCAGGTGAGGTGGCCTGCCACTCTTTTGAAGCCGCCGATTTTCTGGCAGGTACCCTGCTCCAGCGGCATCACCGATCATGGCGGGTGATCTACTGGAAAGAGAATATTGGCCGCGCCTTATTTCCTCCGCAGCACCCTGGCTATACGCAATTGCAAAGCGGGGTGTTATGCAAACTTTCAACCCATGACTGGCATTGCAGGGGATATTTCTTTTTAGCATTCGATGAGAAATTGTATTCTCTGCCGATCCTGAAAAATATCGTCGTGGTGCTGGTCGAAAAATTAAAAGACTATTTTGAGGAAATTATTGCCCGCGAGAAAACTGCACAGGAAATGCAGCGTGTCGTGACACAATATAAGACTCTGTTTGAACGGGCGCCGGTTTTAATGAACTCTTTCGACAAATTTAACCGCTGCGTATTGTGGAATGCCGAGTGCGAAAAAGTATTTGGCTGGACGATGGCGGAGATCGGGGCTCATGCCGATCCACTCTCGCTGTTTTATCCAGACCCTGAAGAGCGGCGTCGGGTAAGAGAGTCGGTAAATGTCTCTCCACTCAAGGACATGTATGAGTGGCATCCGCTACGTAAAGACGGTACGAAGTTGACCGTATTGTGGTCAAACATTCTGTTGCCAGACAACTCTATCCTGAATATTGGGCTCGACATTACCGAGCGGAAGAAAGCAGAACAGCAGCTGGAAGTGAAAGCCACTATTGACGATCTCACCGGCTGTTTTAACCGTTCGGCGATTTTGCAGCAGCTGGAACTCGCGCAATCCGCAAATGCCAGGCGGGAGCCTAACAGCCATTTTTCTGTTCTGATGTTTGACCTGGATTTTTTCAAACAAATCAATGATGAGTGGGGACACCAGGTGGGCGATGCGGCGCTTCTTCACTTTTGTGATTGTATCCGTGAGTTAGCCCCTTCAGATTCTGCATTAGGGCGCGTGGGAGGGGAGGAGTTTTTGCTTCTGCTGGCGCAAACTCATTGTCATGACGCGGCGCAACTGTCCGCCAGGCTGCATACCACGCTGAAAACCAAACCGCTGAGGGTTGGAGAGAAAAAACTGGAGCTGTCGTTTAGTGCAGGAGTCGTGGAGGTGTGCGGGGATCAGTTCGATACATCGGCATTGCTGACACGAGCGGATAAAGCATTATATGACGCCAAGCGTACGGGACGGGGAAAAACGGTAGTGGCAGCTGGCTATTTATAA
The DNA here is from genome assembly GCF_046521475.1 of Enterobacter sp. CPE_E890. Classification (NCBI taxonomy): domain Bacteria; kingdom Pseudomonadati; phylum Pseudomonadota; class Gammaproteobacteria; order Enterobacterales; family Enterobacteriaceae; genus Enterobacter; species Enterobacter sp. CPE_E890. Next base: position 378,635 of record NZ_JBKFZW010000001.1, read on the forward strand.
ATCAGCGAACAAAATACACCCGAAAAAATAGCATGAAATTTCATTAAGAAGTTGTGCTTTTTTCATGCTGTCCAAAGTTTGGCTTAATCAACGATCCTCTGTTGTGTTATCTTCGCACCATCCCTTACGGGATGGGTAAATATTTTCCTTAATTGAAACGGAACGAATACTTACAGTTTAGCTTACGGGAAAATATTATCGTCATAACGAAATTTAAGATTTTTAATACTAAAAGTCAGTTGCTAACTTCGCATGATTCATGCAACGTAATCACCTGTTTAGCAAAGCATCCGGCCTTCATTACTACAGGCGTACAACATGCAGGGATATAGGGCGGGAAATGAATCGTAGCGCGCGGCGCAAGATGCTCAGGGTGGTAGGGATCATCATGGTAGTTATGCTACCGGTGATGCTTGCGCTATGGTTTGCCCAGCTAAGAGCCGTATCGGAAACAAGTGCTCAGCTACGTACCTTTGCAGAACTGGCTTTAGACAAAACAGAACTGGTTATTCAACAGGTTGAACTGGCCCGGGACGAGGCGGTAAAATACCAGGGCGAACTTTGTACGCCGGGACATCGTCAATATATGCTGAACGTTGTTCGTGGCCGTCTGTTTGTCGCCGATTTAATTTATGCCGAAGGTCAGAATTTTCTTTGTTCGACCGTTTTTACACCGGAACACCCCTACTCAATTTCCGTCGCCAATTACACGCGTAAACCGGATGTCGCTATCTATTATTATCGCGATACCCCATTTTATACTGGCTATAAAATGACATATATGCAGCGTGGGAATTATGTGGTGGTGGTCAATCCGCTTTCGTACAGCGAAGTGATGTCAAACGATCATTCCCTTTCATGGGGAGTGTACGACACGATAACCAATGCATTCTTTTCCGTTAGCCAAAAAGCCAATGTTTCTTTATTAAATTCGATGATTCGGGATAAGGAATCGGTATTTCAAAAAGATAACCGTTTTTATACCGTCGTAAAATCGCCAAAAAGACCGATTGCGGCTATTGTGTCAACATCGAATAAACGCTTTTATGAAACGCTTTATCATCAGGCGACATTGACGCTGCCACTAGGGATGATCTGCAGCATTATTATTTTGCTGGTATGGTCGCGTACCCATCGTGAACTCAATTCCCCTGGGCGCTTGCTGCAACGGGCGCTGAACAAACGCCAGCTTTGCCTGCACTATCAGCCGATCATTGATATCAAGAACAATCAGTGTGTGGGGGCTGAGGCGTTGTTACGCTGGCCTGGTTTTAACGGACAGGTGATGAGCCCGGCAGAGTTTATTCCGCTGGCTGAAAAAGAGGGAATGAGCGAGCGGATAACGGATTATGTTGTTGAGGAGGTGTTCAGCGATCTGGGCCATTTCCTGGCCGCACATCCGCACCTCTATATCTCGATTAACCTGTCGGCCACGGATTTCCACTCCTCGCGGCTGATCGCCATGATTTCTGACAAGGCCCGCCACTATGACGTGCGTGCCCAGCAAATCAAGATTGAGGTGACGGAACGCGGGTTTATTGATGTGCCAAAAACCACACCGGTGATTCAGGCTTTCCGTCAGGCAGGTTATGAAGTCGCAATTGATGATTTCGGGACGGGTTACTCTAACCTGCATAACCTCTATTCGCTGAACGTTGATATCCTCAAAATCGACAAATCCTTTATCGACACCTTGACGACCAACAGCACCAGTCACTTGATCGCCGAGCATATTATTGAGATGGCACAAAGCCTGCGCCTGAAAACCATTGCGGAAGGGGTAGAGACGGCAGAGCAGGTCGGTTGGTTGTTGAAGCGCGGTGTTCAGTTCTGTCAGGGATGGCACTTCGCGAAAGCGATGCCGCCCCAGGAGTTTATGACCTGGCAGCAGCAACCTTTGCATTGATAGTGATTAATTCAACTGGTGGCGATAATCGCTCGGCGTGCGGTCAAATTCGCGACGGAACACGCGGGAAAAGGTTTGTTGCGACACATAACCAAGATCCATCGCGATATCAAAAATGGGCCGCTGCGTTGAGCGTAGCGCCTGGGCTGCCAGCAGCAGTCTGCGCTGACGAATGTACTCACCCAACGTCTGATGCATAACCGTCCGGAACATCCTCTGTAAATACCATTTCGAATAGCCCGACTTTTTAGCGACCACATCAATGTTCAACGGTTGGTCGATATGTTCATCAATCCATTCAATAAGTGTCTGAATAATCTGCTGATGTGACATACGGTGCCCCTCTGTAGATACAACTTTCCTGGTTGATTCGTCGTTTTCTCTGCGGGGGAGTATAATTCCTCAAGTTAACTTGAGGTAAAGAGGTTTTATGGAAAAGAGATTGCCGCGAATTAAAGCGCTGTTAACTCCAGGTGAAGTGGCAAAGCGAAGCGGCGTTGCAGTATCCGCGCTCCACTTCTATGAAAGCAAAGGGTTAATCAAGAGTATCCGTAACGGTGGAAACCAGCGCCGCTATACCCGCGATGTGCTTCGCTATGTGGCGATTATCAAAATTGCGCAGAGAATCGGAATTCCCCTGGCCACTATTGGCGAGGCATTTGGCGTGCTGCCGGAAGGTCACACGCTGAGCCCGAAAGAGTGGAAGGAGCTTTCGTCCCAGTGGCGTGAAGAGCTGGACAGGCGTATCCATACGCTGGTCGCGCTGCGTGACGAGCTGGATGGCTGCATTGGTTGCGGCTGTTTGTCCCGGAGCGATTGTCCGTTGCGTAACCCGGGCGACAGGCTGGGTGAACAGGGAACGGGGGCGCGGTTGCTGGAAGAGGATTAATAAAGAACTAAAGCGCCACATAAGGGCGCTTTAGTTTTTCCCGGTCTTTGTCTTTCTCTCTATCCCGCTGGTTCACGGGAGGGTTTCCCCCGACATCAGCACCCCTCATGTCGAGCTGGTTGGGGAGGTTCCGGATTGTGCTGACACTTTAATTCTATGCAAGCCCCGTCATTTCGCCAGCCACGTCGGTTGTTTTTTAGCCGAATTTTTTTCGCGGTGTTGTTCGATTTTCTATAGTTAAAAAGTATGAATAACAGGAGACAACCATGCTTACGGTACATCACCTTAACCAGTCGCGCTCACATCGTGTGATCTGGGCGCTGGAAGAACTCGCCCTGCCTTATGAGATCATTCACTACCAGCGCGAAAAGAACATGCTGGCTCCTGAGTCCCTCAAAAAAGTGCACCCGTTGGGCAAATCGCCGGTCGTCGAAGATAATGGCCTGATTCTGGCGGAGTCAGGCGCCATTCTGGAGTATTTGCAGGAAACGTACGATCCCGGCTCTCGGTTGAAACCCTTGGATCCCGCTCATAAGGTGCAATACCGCTTCTGGCTGCATTATGCCGAAGGGTCGCTGATGCCGCTGTTACTCATGAGGCTGGTGTTTAACAGCCTCGGTAAACCCCCTGTGCCGTTTGGTATCCGAACGCTGGGCAAAGCGCTGGGACAGGGAGTGCAAAAAGCCTATCTTAACCGCCAGCTGGAAACCCATGCGCGCTTTATTGAGTCGCATCTTGCTAAAAACAGCTGGTTTGCCGGGGATTCGCTCAGCATGGCCGACATCCAGATGAGTTTCCCGATTTTTGCCCTGCTGGCGCGCGGTGGCATCAATAATCTGCCGCATATTCAGGCATGGAAGAAAAAGGTTGAGAACAGCCCCGGGTGGAAAAGAACGCTGGAACAAGGTGGGCCGTTATCTATCCCGGGGGACGATTGAAATGTAAACAAATTGCGCATAAACGATAACGTTTGCGCATCCTCTGTTTATTTCTTCAGCGTCATAAGTGAATTTTAGCGAAAAACGACAAAGTTCAGTTGAAAAGGGCGGTGATTAGGCTAGATAATCGTTTGCCTTAATTTGACCACCCGTTTGTAAGCGCGGAGCTAAACGTTTGCTTTTTATGTGACGCCCTTTCGTCACCAACGCAACTCAAGGATTTGACGTTTAGCTGGCAGTGGCGTCTCCACCACGCTTACGGACTTTCTAAAAAACTCTCAGGGGATGTTTTCTATGTCTACGCCATCTGCGCGTACTGGCGGTTCACTTGACGCCATGTTTAAAATTTCGGCTCGCGGCAGCACCGTGCGCCAGGAAGTCGTTGCCGGTCTGACAACGTTCCTGGCGATGGTTTACTCCGTCATTGTTGTGCCGGGCATGCTGGGCAAAGCGGGCTTCCCGCCTGCAGCTGTCTTTGTTGCTACCTGCCTTGTGGCCGGTGTGGGCTCCATCGTGATGGGCCTGTGGGCGAACCTGCCGCTGGCAATTGGTTGCGCTATCTCTCTGACGGCGTTTACCGCATTCAGTCTGGTGCTGGGTCAACACATCAGCGTACCGGTTGCGTTGGGTGCCGTGTTCCTGATGGGTGTGCTGTTTACCGTTATTTCAGCGACCGGCATCCGTAGCTGGATTTTGCGCAACCTGCCGCACGGCGTAGCGCACGGTACGGGTATCGGTATCGGCCTGTTCCTGCTGCTGATTGCCGCCAACGGCGTCGGTCTGGTCATCAAGAATCCGCTGGACGGTCTGCCGGTTGCGCTCGGCCACTTCGCGAGCTTCCCGGTGATTATGTCTTTGATTGGCCTGGCGGTGATTATCGGTCTGGAAAAACTGAAAGTCCCGGGCGGTATTCTGCTGACCATTATCGGGGTTTCTATTGTCGGCCTGATTTTCGATCCTAACGTCCACTTCTCCGGGATTTTCGCCATGCCGTCGCTGAGCGATGACAAAGGCAACTCCCTGATTGGTAGCCTGGATATCGTCGGCGCGCTGAACCCGGTGATCCTGCCAAGCGTGCTGGCGCTGGTGATGACTGCCGTGTTTGATGCAACCGGAACTATCCGTGCGGTAGCGGGACAAGCGAACCTGCTGGATAAAGACGGTCAGATTATTGATGGCGGCAAAGCGCTGACCACGGACTCCCTGAGCAGCGTCTTCTCTGGTCTGGTGGGTGCAGCGCCGGCTGCAGTATACATCGAGTCCGCAGCGGGTACGGCGGCAGGCGGTAAAACCGGCCTGACGGCGATCACCGTCGGCGTGCTGTTCCTGCTGATCCTGTTCCTTTCTCCGCTCTCCTATCTGGTTCCGGCGTATGCGACCGCACCAGCGCTGATGTACGTTGGTCTGCTGATGCTGAGCAACGTGGCAAAAATCGACTTTGCTGACTTTGTGGATGCGATGTCAGGCCTCATCACTGCGGTATTTATCGTACTGACCTGTAACATCGTGACCGGCATTATGATCGGTTTTGCATCGCTGGTGATTGGTCGTCTGGTCTCTGGCGAGTGGCGCAAACTGAACATCGGCACGGTGGTGATCGCCGTTGCGCTGGTGGCGTTCTACGCGGGCGGTTGGGCAATCTAAGTTGTCCTTTGATGCGAAAACGGGTGGCTCAGGCCGCCCGTTTTTATTTTCAGGACTCATCCTGTTGCCTTTTGCGTTACTCTGGGGAAGATAGAATAAAAGGCACGACGCCTTCCGGAGTACATAAGCAACACAGCAAACAGGGAACGCATGGAAATCTTCTTCACAATACTCATCATGACCCTTGTGGTCTCGCTATCTGGGGTAGTTACACGCGTACTGCCCTTTCAGGTCCCCCTTCCATTAATGCAAATTGCCATCGGCGCGCTGCTGGCGTGGCCGACGTTTGGCCTGCACGTGGAGTTCGATCCCGAACTGTTCCTCGTGCTGTTTATCCCACCACTGCTGTTTGCAGATGGGTGGAAAACCCCCACGCGCGAATTCCTTGAGCACGGGCGAGAGATTTTCGGTCTGGCGCTGGCGCTGGTGGTGGTCACCGTGGTTGGGATTGGTTTTCTGATTTACTGGGCGGTGCCGGGTATCCCGTTAATTCCCGCTTTTGCGCTGGCCGCCGTCCTGTCACCAACCGATGCTGTGGCACTTTCTGGCATTGTGGGTGAGGGCCGAATTCCGAAGAAAATTATGGGCATTCTACAGGGTGAGGCGCTGATGAATGACGCCTCCGGCCTGGTCGCCCTGAAGTTTGCGGTGGCGGTTGCGATGGGCACGATGGTCTTTACCGTCGGCGGTGCGACGCTGGAATTCTTCAAGGTGGCGATTGGCGGTATTCTCGCAGGCTTCGTGGTGAGCTGGCTGTACGGACGTTCGCTGCGATTCCTCAGCCGTTGGGGCGGCGATGAGCCCGCAACGCAAATCGTGCTGCTGTTCCTTCTGCCTTTTGCCTCTTATCTGATTGCCGAACATATCGGCGTGTCAGGCATTCTGGCGGCGGTGGCGGCAGGCATGACCATCACCCGTTCCGGCGTGATGCGTCGCGCACCGTTGGCTATGCGTCTGCGTGCGAACAGCACCTGGGCAATGCTGGAATTTGTCTTTAACGGCATGGTGTTCCTGCTCCTGGGCCTGCAATTGCCTGGCATTATGGAGTCCTCGCTGGTGGCGGCCGAGGCCGATCCTAACGTTGAAGTCTGGATGCTGTTTACCGATATCGTGCTGATCTACCTGGCGCTGATGCTGGTGCGTTTCGGTTGGCTGTGGACGATGAAAAAGTTCAGCGTGCGTTTCCTGACGAAAAAACCGATGGAGTTCGGCTCGTGGACCACACGTGAACTGCTGATTGCCTCCTTCGCAGGGGTACGCGGGGCGATTACCCTCGCCGGTGTGCTCTCTATTCCATTGTTGCTACCGACGGGCGATGTCTTCCCGGCGCGCTATGAGCTGGTGTTCCTGGCGGCAGGTGTGATTCTGTTCTCGCTGTTTGTTGGCGTGGTGATGTTGCCTATTTTGCTGCAGCACATTGACGCCGGTGATTCGACCCAGCAGCACAAGGAAGAGCGCATTGCCCGTGCGGCGACTGCCGAAGTGGCGATTGTGGCAATCCAGAAAATGGAAGAACGTCTGGCCGCCGATGCGGAAGAGAACATCGACAATCAGCTGCTGACGGAAGTCAGTTCCCGCGTGATTGGTAACCTGCGTCGCCGTGCCGATGGGCGTAACGATGTGGAAAGTTCACTGCAGGAGGAGAACCTCGAACGCCGGTTCCGTCTGGCGGCGCTGCGTTCAGAGCGTGCCGAACTGTATCACCTGCGCGCCACGCGCCAGATCAGTAACGAAACGCTGCAAAAGCTGCTGCACGATCTGGATCTGCTGGAAGCGCTGTTGATAGAGAATCAGTAACGCGCTTTTGCCCGGTGGCGCTACGCTTACCGGGCCTACGTGCTCGATCGGTTCCCTCTCCCTGTGGGAGAGGGTTAGGGTGAGGGGATCCAAAACCCCTCACAGCACTCCAGCCACGCCTGGGCGCTGTGCGACAAATACACCCCTTCGCGCCAGATCATCCCCAGCTGCCAGTGCAGGTTGCTCTCCAGCGGGATCCAGCGCAGCGTATTTTTATCCAGACGCTCGCAAATCGGTTGTGGCAGGATGGCAATCCCCACGCCTGCCTGCACCATCGCGGCCAGGAAATCCCACTGACCGCTGCGAACCGCAATGCGCGGCTTCACGTTGTGTTGATTAAATAACGTCATCAACTGGCGGCTGAGCGCAAAGTCTTCGTTGTAAATCAGCAGCGGATGTTCGCCGAGAAGCTCGGGTTTCACCGAGTCTCTCTTCAGCCAGTCGCCGGAGCGGGGAACCAGTACGCACAGTGGATGGCTGAAGAGTGGCAGTGTCGCCAGGCCACTCTCTTCCTCAACGGGGAGGGCGGTCATCGCCACGTCCAGCTCGCCGTTGATAACCGCCTGCTGGACGGTTAACCCGCCAAACTCTGAAATCTTTAGCTCTACGCCGGGATAGCGCTGACGAAAAAGGCTAATCGGCCCGGCCATCATCATCCCTACCATCGGCGGAATGCCGAGACGAAGCACACCTTTCGTCAGATGATTGATATCGTCCAGCTCCGCTTCCAGCTGGCGGAACTCCGCCAGGATTGCCAGCCCACGCTCAAAGACGACGCGCCCGGTATCGGTCAATAACAGCTTGCGCCCGTCGCGGATCAGCAAAGTGCAGTTCAGTTCATCTTCGAGGTTTTTCAGCATCTTGCTGATGGTGGGCTGGGTAACAAACAACTTCTCCGCTGCGCGGGTAAAACTTTGCTGACGAACCACTTCGACAAAATAGCGCAGCGTTCTTATGTCCATGATTATTCCTCGAAACTATACCTTTGATGATTTTAATTCATTTCTGTCCATACCGTGCGCTCACTATACTGGCGCCTCGTCTCATTTTTGAGGAAACCCCCATGGCCGTGGCGTTAAGCCGTGTTACGCCTGCCGTTGTGCAACGACTCCAGGTACCGGTTCAGGTACTGCTCTACGCGGGACTGTTTGTTTTTGCCGAATATCTTGTCGGCTGGTTGCATCTGCCGTTGCCAGCCAACCTGGTGGGGATGATGCTGATGCTTACGCTCATCCTTTGTCGCGTCATTCCCCTCAATTGGGTACGGGCCGGCGCGCGCTGGCTGCTGGCGGAGATGCTGCTGTTCTTTGTCCCTGCCGTGGTGGCGGTGGTGAACTATGCGCAACTGCTGATGGTGGATGGCTGGCGCATCTTTGCGGTTATCGCACTGAGTACGCTGATGGTGCTGGGGACGACCGCCTGGGTGGTGGATAAAGTGTATCGCTTTGAAATCAGCAGGCACAAACATGACTAACTTTCAGATAAGCGTCTTGTGCCTGATTGCGACGCTGGTGATCTACTTTGCTAACAAGCGGCTGTATCGCCGTTTTCACGCCCTGCCGCTGATGCCGCTGGTTTTCACGCCGATCCTGCTGGTGTTGATGCTGGTCTTCGGTCATATCTCCTGGCAGAACTACATTGGCGAATCCCACTGGCTACTGTGGCTGCTGGGGCCGGCGACTATCGCCTTTGCCGTCCCGGTGTATGACAACCTGGCGATTATCAAACGCCACTGGATGTCACTCAGTGCAGGCGTGATCACCGCCACGGTGGTGGCGGTCTGTAGCTCGGTCTGGCTGGCGCGGCTGTTTACGCTGCCCGATGAAATTCAGCGCAGCCTGGCGGTACGTTCGGTGACGACACCATTTGCGCTGGCCGCGGCCAAACCGCTTGGCGGACAGCCGGATCTGGTGGCGCTGTTTGTTGTTGTCACTGGCGTCTTCGGCATGGCGGTGGGCGATATGCTGTTTCTGCGGCTGTCTATTCGGGAAGGGATGGCGAAAGGCGCGGGCTTTGGCGCGGCGTCGCACGGTGCGGGCACGGCACGTTCCTATGAGTTGGGTCAGCAGGAGGGCGTGGTGGCGAGCCTGGTGATGATGCTCTCAGGCGTGGTGATGGTGCTGATTGCGCCGCTGGTGGCGTGGGTGATGTTTTAAATTCCCCGGCCAGAGTGACCGGGGAGGAAAGGCTTAGTGCGCGCGACCCTGCTCAACGCCAAGACCGGTTTGCGAACGAATAAACTGGGCGCGGAATTTCTCGCGTTCCAGGTTACCCTCCGGCGAATTGTCGGTGGCCGAGAAGAACCAGATACCGATAAACGCCACGGCAATAGAGAACAGCGCCGGGTATTCATACGGGAAGATAGCTTTCTCGTGACCGAGTATCTGCACCCAAATGGTTGGGCCCAGAATCATCAGGATCACCGCCGTCAGCAGTCCCAGCCAGCCACCAATCATCGCCCCACGGGTGGTCAGTTTTGACCAGTACATGGAGAGCAGGATGATCGGGAAATTGCAGCTTGCCGCGATCGAGAAGGCCAGCCCCACCATAAAGGCGATGTTCTGCTTCTCAAAGAGAATGCCCAGCAGAATAGCGACCACACCCAGCACCAGCACGGTGATCTTGGAAACCTTCAGCTCATCACGTTCGCTCGCGCCTTTACGGAAGACGTTGGCGTAGAGGTCGTGTGACACTGCAGACGCGCCTGCCAGCGTCAGCCCTGCAACCACCGCAAGAATGGTGGCGAAGGCCACGGCGGAGATAAAGCCGAGGAACAGATTACCGCCCACCGCGTCGGCCAGGTGCACCGCCGCCATGTTGTTACCACCAATCAGCGCACCTGCCGCATCTTTAAACACCGGGTTTGCCCCCACCAGCATGATGGCACCAAAGCCGATGATAAAGGTCAGGATATAGAAGTAACCCATGAAACCGGTGGCGTAGAAAACGCTCTTACGTGCTTCGCGTGCATCGCTCACGGTGAAGAAACGCATCAGGATGTGCGGCAAACCTGCAGTACCGAACATCAGACCCAGACCGAGCGAAAGGGCTGAAATCGGATCTTTCACCAGACCGCCCGGGCTCATGATGGCTTCACCTTTCGGGTGGACCGCCATCGCTTCGGTAAACAGGTTATTGAAGCTGAACCCAACGTGTTTCATCACCATGAAGGCCATAAAGCTGGCGCCGAACAGCAGCAGTACGGCTTTGATGATCTGCACCCAGGTCGTTGCCAGCATGCCGCCGAACAGGACGTACATCACCATCAGGACGCCAACCAATACCACTGCGACGTGGTAGTTCAGGCCGAACAGGAGTTCGATCAATTTACCCGCGCCCACCATCTGCGCAATCAGATACAGCGCAACCACCACCAGCGAGCCACAGGCTGAGAGGGTGCGAATCGGCCCCTGTTTCAGGCGATAAGATGCGACGTCTGCAAAGGTGTAGCGTCCCAGGTTACGCAGGCGTTCAGCAATCAGGAACAGAATGATTGGCCAGCCGACCAGGAAGCCGAGCGAGTAAATCAGACCATCGTAGCCTGAGGTATACACCAGGGCAGAGATGCCGAGGAACGAGGCCGCGGACATAAAGTCGCCGGCAATCGCCAGTCCATTCTGGAAACCGGTAATGTTGCCGCCCGCAGTGTAGTAATCGTTACGGGAGCGCACGCGTTTCGACGCCCAGTACGTGATGTAGAGCGTCAGCAGGACGAAAATCAGGAACATCACAATCGCCTGCCAGTTGGTTGGCTGGCGCTGTACCTCGCCGGTAATGGCATCCGCCGCGTGGGCGGCAAAGGGAAGTGTGGCGGCTAGCGCCGTCAGGACTCGCTTCATGATGCTTTTACCTCTCGCAGTACCGCTTTATTAAGACGATCGAATTCACCGTTCGCGCGCCAGACGTACACGCCGGTCAGCACAAATGAAATCACAATCACGCCAATGCCAATGGGGATCCCGCGCGTGACGCTGGTCCCCTCGTGCAGCGGGGTGCCGAGCCAGTGTGGGGCAAAGGCGATAAGCAGAATAAAGCCGACGTAGATAATCAGCATGATGATGGAAAGGATGAAGGCAAACCGTTGCCGTTTATCGACGAGCTCCCTGTAGTGCGCACTATTCTCTATCTGCTGACAAATATCGTTATTCATCACAGAGTCTCCAGAAGTATTGGTAGGGGAGGTTTTATTGTTCCCTCTCCCTTGCGGGAGAGGGTTAGGGTGAGGGGGTTACGAAGGCATTGCGATGGCCTGCTTCTCTTCGAGCAGTTTGTCCACCACGCCAGGATCCGCGAGCGTTGAGGTATCACCGAGATTGCTGGTGTCCCCGGCCGCGATTTTGCGCAGAATACGGCGCATAATTTTGCCTGAACGAGTTTTCGGCAGCGAGTCGGTCCAGTGCAGAACATCTGGTGTGGCAAGCGGGCCAATCTCTTTACGTACCCAGTTGCGCACTTCGGCATACAGCTCTGGCGACGGCTCTTCACCGTGGTTCAGGGTGACATAGGCGTAAATCGCCTGGCCTTTGATGTTATGCGGGATACCTACCACGGCGGCTTCAGCAATCTTCGGATGAGACACCAGTGCAGATTCAATCTCGGCGGTGCCCAGACGGTGGCCGGAGACGTTCAGCACATCGTCCACGCGCCCGGTTATCCAGTAGTAACCATCTTCATCGCGACGCGCGCCATCGCCACTGAAATACATGTTTTTAAAGGTGGAGAAATAGGTCTGCTCGAAGCGTTCGTGATCGCCGAATAACGTGCGCGCCTGACCTGGCCAGGAGTCAGTGATCACCAGGTTGCCTTCGGTTGCCCCTTCAAGCGGATGACCTTCGTTATCCACCAGTGCAGGCTGTACGCCGAAGAATGGGTTCGTTGCAGAACCTGCTTTCAGTTGGGTCGCTCCCGGCATTGGGGTGATCATAAAGCCGCCGGTCTCGGTCTGCCACCAGGTGTCCATCACCGGGCATTTCTCGTTACCGATTTTCTTCCAGTACCACTCCCAGGCTTCCGGGTTAATTGGCTCACCCACGGAACCAAGAATACGCAGGGAAGAGCGGTCAGTACCTTCGATGGCTTTATCGCCTTCTGCCATCAGCGCACGGATCGCCGTTGGCGCAGTATAGAGAATGTTGACCTTGTGTTTGTCGACCACCTGACACATACGCGCTGGCGTCGGCCAGTTTGGTACACCTTCAAACATCAGCGTGGTGGCACCGCAGGCCAGTGGGCCGTACAGCAGGTAGCTGTGTCCGGTGACCCAGCCCACGTCGGCGGTACACCAGTAAATGTCACCCGGGTGATAGTCGAAGACGTATTTGAAAGTGGTGGCCGCATAGACCAGATAGCCGCCGGTGGTGTGCAGCACACCTTTCGGCTTGCCGGTCGACCCGGAGGTGTAAAGAATGAACAGCGGATCTTCCGCATTCATCTCTTGCGGCTGATGCTGGTCGCTCGCTTTATCAATCAAATCGCTCCACCACAGGTCGCGACCTTCTTTCCAGTCGATCTTACCGCCGGTACGCTTGAGCACCACAACGTTGCTGACGCTTTTCACGTTCGGGTTTTTCAACGCTTCGTCGACGTTTTTCTTCAGCGGAATACTGCGACCAGCGCGCACGCCTTCATCGGCGGTGATCACCAGTTTAGAATTTGAATCGACAATACGACCGGCAACCGCTTCTGGCGAGAAGCCGCCGAAGATGACGGAGTGGATCGCACCGATGCGCGCGCATGCCAGCATGGCAACCGCCGCTTCGGGTACCATCGGCATATAAATAGCCACGACATCGCCTTTTTTAATGCCCTTTTCCAGCAGGACGTTGGCGAAACGGCACACGTCGCGGTGCAGTTCTTTGTACGTAATGTGTTTGCTCTGTGAGGCATCATCGCCTTCCCAGATGATGGCCGTCTCGTTCCCGCGCTCGGCAAGGTGACGGTCCAGGCAGTTTGCCGCCAGGTTCAGCGTGCCATCTTCATACCATTTTATGGAGACGTTGCCTGGCGCAAAGGAGGTGTTTTTCACCTTCTGATAAGGTTTAATCCAGTCAAGGATATGACCCTGTTCACCCCAGAAGATGTCCGGGCTGTTGATAGATTGCTGATATTTCTCGTGGTACTGCTCCGGGGTGATCAGGCAACGGTCCGCAATGTTTGCGGGAATGTCATGTTTGTGTATTTGGCTCATGGCTTTTTTTCTCCTTGTAAGATGTTAATAATATGTCGCAAAAACGTTAATTGTAGGGGCTTTACAAGCTTTGTTTATTATTTGGGCGGCAGATCACGCATTGTTTGAATAGTATGAAAAATGAGCGAATGAAACTTTGAAGAAAAATAATTTAGCGAGCCGATTATTCACAAATTAACCTAAAAAAGCGTTTTTATAACAAAAGGTTATTTATCGGGATTGTCACAAACTCGCGTCATAGCAACTTTTTGTAGTGAAACGCATCGTTCTTTAAGGCTTGCGCAACATACCGTGCAAATGATACTCATACGCCGCGTTAAAAAATCCCATAAACCAACGCAACACAATTCATACCCTTTCAGTATGGCTCCATATTCATGCAGTTTGAGTGATCAGGGAGCTTCATTGAGGAAGTCAGTTTCTATGAAAAACGTTAAAGTCAGCCTGGCCTGGCAAATTTTGCTAGCCCTTGTGCTGGGCATCTTGCTGGGTAGTTATCTCCATTATCACAGTGACAGTCGCGAATGGCTGATTGCGAACCTGCTCTCGCCAGCAGGTGATATCTTTATTCATCTGATCAAGATGATTGTGGTACCGATTGTGATCTCGACGCTGGTGGTCGGTATTGCGGGCGTCGGCGATGCGAAACAGTTAGGCCGTATCGGGGCGAAAACCATTATCTATTTCGAAGTGATCACGACGATTGCCATTATCCTGGGCATTACGATGGCGAATGTGTTCCAGCCAGGCTCCGGGATTGATATGTCGCAACTCGCGACGGTGGATATTTCGAAATACCAAAGCACAACTGCTGATGTGCAGAGCCATGCGCATGGCCTGATGGGCACAATCCTGTCGCTGGTTCCGACCAACATCGTGGCGTCTATGGCGAAGGGTGAGATGCTGCCTATCATCTTCTTCTCGGTGCTGTTTGGTCTGGGTCTCTCTTCCCTCCCCGCGACACACCGTGAACCGCTGGTGACGGTGTTCCGCTCAATCTCTGAAACCATGTTCAAAGTGACTCACATGGTGATGCGCTATGCGCCGGTTGGGGTGTTTGCGCTTATTGCTGTGACCGTAGCGAATTTCGGTTTCGCCTCCCTGTGGCCGCTGGCGAAGCTGGTGATTCTGGTGCACTTCGCCATCCTGTTCTTTGCGCTGGTGGTGCTGGGCATCGTGGCGCGTCTGTGCGGGCTGAGCATCTGGATCCTGATTCGTATCCTGAAAGATGAGCTGATTCTGGCCTACTCCACGGCAAGCTCTGAGAGCGTGCTGCCGCGTATTATTGAGAAGATGGAAGCCTACGGCGCACCGGCGTCGATCACCAGCTTCGTGGTGCCAACCGGCTACTCCTTTAACCTGGATGGCTCAACGCTGTATCAGAGTATTGCGGCGATCTTCATCGCTCAGCTGTACGGGATTGACCTGTCGCTGTGGCAGGAGATCGTGCTGGTGCTGACCCTGATGGTGACTTCAAAAGGTATCGCAGGCGTACCGGGCGTTTCGTTCGTGGTGCTGCTGGCAACGCTGGGTAGCGTCGGGATCCCGCTGGAAGGCCTGGCATTCATCGCCGGTGTTGACCGTATCCTCGACATGGCGCGTACGGCGCTGAATGTGGTGGGTAATGCGCTGGCGGTGCTGGTGATTGCCAAGTGGGAACACAAATTCGACCGTAAAAAAGCGCTGGCGTATGAACGCGAGGTGCTGGGTCGTTTTGATAAGACGGCTGACCAATAATGTAAAAAGCCGGGTGGCCTGCGCCACCCGGCAATGTTTACTCCCCGCTCAACGCGTCAAACTCTTCGCATCCCGTATCAAACCCTTCAGTACAACTCAGGTTCAACCAGTACAGCGCTTTCTGTTTATTGGGGGTGATAAAGCCTTTCTCACCCTGTCTGAACAACATTCCAGCCCAGTACTCGGCGTAGCCCGTACGTGAAAGTGCTGAACTGCGTTTAAACCATGATGCCGCCTGAACATCGTCCTGAGCCACTTCTACACCGTTGGCATAAATCAAACCCAGCAGCAGTTGCGCATCTACCGCCGAGTCATTGTCGATATCTTCGGTTGCCGTTTGCAGCAGTTTGATGGCCTGTGGATAGTCGGTTTTGCCTGCCTGGGTATTGACCAGCACGCGTGCCAGCATGATCGCACCCCGTTTACTGCCCGCAATGTTCGCCTGCTGCGCCAGCGCTTTAGCCTGCGCGTAATCGCCCTGCGTAAACTGGATTTGTGACAGCAGCGCCATCGCATCAACGTCGCCCCCTTTTGCCGCTTTCTCTGCCCACAGCGCCGCCTGTTTGCTGTCGCCAGAGCTGAAGTACGTATCGGCAAGATAATACTGGGCGCGGGCATCACCCGCTTCAGCTTGCTTTTTATACTGGCTGCCAATCTCATCGGCACGGGCAAGCGACGTAAAAACTAACAACAACAGGAAAATGTGTTTCATGGATTCTTATCATCTTGGTACATGCCGCGCAGTATAATCGCGGTGACAGAAGAAAAAAATGGGTGCATTAAGACCTCAGCATCCGACAAGCCGGGCGGAACCGTCGCTCCGCCCGAAGAGGTTAGCCTGCGTTGCAGGCTAATTTCGCCGCCACCTCCTGATGTTCACTCTTTATTGTGAGTTCGCATAACTTACCGCGATTAATAAAGGTAAATATCACTATCGTCAGGCAAATAATAAAGACAATGCCTAACGCAGTTTTTAATGGCGTCATGCCTTTTACTCCTTGTGAAAACTAGAATAAGAGGCTACTCTCAACCTGTTGGTGTTGAGGGGTAGCCTCGGGTAAATGACGATTTCCCGGGGCTTTCCACTTTCTGTCCCTCAACAATGCTCAAGACAGAAAGTCTTAAGCACCCGCCGCACATCTTATCCCTCTGAATTAAAATGCAAAGATGTAATTCTTGTTTGCGTAAATTACATTATTTCTGCGAGCGGCTTTCCAGAATAATAATTGATATTTCGAATGCTTTAAGCGGAAATAAAAAGGGAGTGAATATCTCACTCCCTTTATTCACTGATGAATTAACAGCTTCAACCCATTGCGCTTTCGCGCAGTCGGGCTTTCAGCTTGTTATATTCGTCGATGACATACTGTTCCGCAGCGTGCTGATCCGCAATTGGCTCCACGTTGACGGCGCAGTATTTATACTCCGGCGTTTTAGTTATCGGGCTTAAGTTCTCCGTCACCAGCTCGTTACAGGCACCAATCCACCACTGGTAGGTCATATAGACCGCACCTTTGTTAGGACGGTCGCTGACCTGCGCACGAGTAATGATTCGGCCTTTACGAGAGTTCACCCACACCAGCGCTTCATCCTCAATACCGAGACGGTCAGCGTCGGCGGTGTTGATCTGCGCATAGCCTGGTTCATCCGCCAGTGCCGCCAGCGCGGCACAGTTGCCCGTCATGGAACGACAGGAGTAGTGGCCAACTTCACGCACGGTGGAAAGCACCATCGGATACTCATCGGTGAGTTTGTCGATAGGGGCGACCCAGTCACACGTGAAGAATTGTGCCAGTCCGTTCGGGGTGTCGAATTTCTCTTTGAAGAGATACGACGTGCCCTGATCAGCCTCTGACTCATCCCGGCACGGCCACTGGATATACCCCAGTTCACCCATTTTTTCGTAAGTGGCACCAAAGAAATCCGGGCACAGATGACGCAGCTCGTCCCAGATCTCCTGAGTGTTGTTGTAGTGCATTGGGTAGCCCATGCGTGTGGCGATTTCGCTGATGATCTGCCAGTCCGTTTTCAGATCCCACTTCGGCTCTACCGCTTTAAAGAAGCGCTGGAAGCCACGGTCTGCTGCCGTATAGACACCTTCATGCTCACCCCAGGACGTTGACGGTAGAATCACATCCGCCGCTGCCGCGGTTTTGGTCATAAAGATATCCTGGACAATCACCAGCTCCAGGTCCTCAAACCCTTTGCGCACCGCAGACAGCTCGGCGTCGGTCTGGAGCGGATCTTCGCCCATGATGTAGGCCGCACGCACTTCGCCGTGCGCCGCGCGGTGCGGCAGCTCGCTGATGCGATACCCGGTGTGTTCCGGCAGGCTTTCCACGCCCCAAGCCTTCGCGAACTTGGCGCGGTTCTCCGGGAATTTCACGTACTGATAGCCCGGATAGGTATCCGGCAGTGCACCCATATCACACGCGCCCTGCACGTTATTCTGCCCACGCACCGGGTTGACGCCAACGTGTGCCTTACCGAGATTCCCCGTCAGCATGGCGAGGCTGGTCAGAGAACGCACGGTTTCCACCCCCTGGTAGAACTGGGTCACGCCCATGCCCCACAGGATCGCGGCGGTTTTCGCCCCGGCATACATCCGTGCCGCCTGGCGGATCTCCTGCGCGCTGACGCCGGTTATCGCTTCTACCGACTCTGGCGTATAGCCTTCGACAATTTTCCGGTACTCGTCAAAGCCTTCCGTACGGGTGGCGACAAACGCCTGGTCGTACAGGTTCTCCTCAATAATGACGTGCCCCATTGCGTTCAACAGCGCGATGTTCGAACCGTTTTTCAATGCAATGTGCATATCGGCAATGCGCGCGGTTTCAATTTTGCGCGGATCGCAGACGATGATCTTCGCCCCATTCTGTTTGGCGCGAATAACATGGTTCGCGACGATAGGGTGAGAATCCGCCGGGTTATAGCCGAAAATAAACACGAGATCGGTATTATCTATCTCGTTGATCGCATTACTCATTGCGCCGTTACCGACCGACTGGTGCAGACCTGCAACCGATGGGCCGTGTCAGACGCGAGCGCAGCAGTCGACGTTATTGGTACCAATAACGGCGCGCGCGAATTTCTGCATTACATAGTTCGTTTCATTTCCCGTCCCACGTGAGGAACCGGTGGTCTGAATGGCATCAGGGCCGTATTTGGCCTTAATGGCACTCAGGCGTGAGGCGACGTAATCCAGCGCCTCATTCCAGGAGACGGCTTCCAGCTTGCCACCGCGCTCGCGGCGGATCATAGGGGTTTTCAGGCGCGGGGTGAGGATTTGAGTATCGTTAATAAAATCCCAGCCGTAGTAACCTTTCAGGCACAGCGTGCCCTGATTGGTTTTCCCCTGCGCGGCCTCCGCCCGGACGATTTTGCCGTTATCGACCACCAGGTGAATTTTGCAACCTGAGGCACAATAAGGGCAAACCGTGACGACTTTTTTCATCAGTCTGCTCCAGTTAATCGAATCTTTCGCACCCACTATGCAGCTTCTATGCCATGTTTTTTATATGGGTATACCCAGACTTTACGGCCCATTTGCAGTGAAAACCCTGACGAAAAGCAGCCAATCGTCAAAATTGACGTGTCGACAGGGCAGCGGATGTGACATGGGTTGAATTTTCGTGACTGAAAAAACTATTTGACTGGAGCCGACGGCAGAATGGTTCAGACTTAAAATAATCCCCTGACGGAAGCATGCGATGAAACCGGCGATTCTGGTGGTTGATGACGATATTGCAGTCTGCGAACTGCTTCAGGATGTGCTGAGTGAGCACGTCTTTAGTGTGCTGGTCTGCCATAACGGCCAGGATGCCCTGAACCGTGTTCATCAGGAGCCGAATATTGCCCTGGTTCTGCTGGATATGATGCTGCCGGATATCAACGGTCTGCAGGTTTTGCTGCAGCTGCAAAAGCAGCGTCCGGCGCTACCGGTGGTCATGTTAACCGGGCTGGGCAGTGAGTCAGACGTCGTGGTGGGGCTGGAGATGGGGGCCGACGATTATATTGGCAAGCCGTTTAACCCGCGCGTGGTGGTCGCCCGCGTTAAAGCCGTGCTGCGTCGAACGGGCGTGCTGGCCGCAGACGTTCCCGTGCCGAGTATAGAGGGGATTACCTTTAACGGCTGGACGCTGGATACCGCGCGCTGTGAACTGAGCGATCCTAACCGTAATACCGTGCCCTTAACGCAGGGCGAGTACGGTTTGCTGCTGGCACTCACGCAAAATGCTCGCCGGGTACTGAGCCGTGATCAATTGCTTGAGTTAACCCACAGCGAAAGCGCCGAGGTCTTTGACCGTACTATTGATGTGTTAATCATGCGCCTGCGACGGAAAATCGAGGCCAATCCGCACCAGCCTGCACTCATTAAAACCATCCGTGGACTGGGCTACGTTTTTGCCACCGACGTCTCTCACAGCGAAAAAGCGGCCTAAGTATTCTCTTTAATAAACAGCTGCAACTCGGCCAGCGTTTTCGCGCCGTCAATCGCATTGGCGGCCAGCAGGCTTGCCCGCGCGCAGGCGTGTGCCAGATAAATACTGTCCGTTAGCGACAATGATTCATGGCAGCCGTATAAAAAGCCCGCACAAAAGGCATCTCCCGCGCCAACGCTGCCGATGATCTGTTCCTGTTCCAGCAACCATGACGGGATCCAGCGGCCTTGCTCACCCGGCGCTTCACCCCATGCGCCTTCCGGGCAGTGGATCACCACGCGCTGACGAACGCCAGATGCCAGCAGTTGAGAAGCGGCCTGGGCAATATGGGTAATGTGCAGTGCATCATGCTCGTCACGCATCTCCAGCCCGCTAAACTCTCCGGCTTCCAGCTCGTTAATCACCAGATAATCGAGATGGCGAAGGGCAGGGAGCACCAGCGGCTGGTAGCGCGGGTCGCCCTTGCGGGACACCAGATCGAGCGACGTTTCATACCCCTGGTCGCGCATTTGCGCCAGCAGCCGCGCGCTACGGGTGCCAAACTCGTCATCCGGCATGTCCAGGCTGTCGAGCAACAGCAAATAACCGAGATGGAAGATCTTCATCGATCCGTCTAAACGATCGAAGGCGGGAAGATCCAGCAGACGGTTTGCCCCTGGCGAGTGGAAAAAGGTGCGCTGTCCGCTGGGATCGGTCATGACCTGCGACATGGAGGTCGGTGCAAAGGTGGTGCGCTGTACGCGCTGACGGTTGACGTGGTACTGGTCGAGCATTGCCAGAATGTAGTCCCCGTCGCTATCTTCACCAATCAGTCCCACGGCCTGCAGAGGCAGGCCAACGTGCATTTTCGCCAGCGTCAGAAGGACGTTGAGCGGCGCGCCGCCGGTGGAACGTTCGCTGTGGGTAATTTCTGCCAGCCAGCCGCGTTCTGGCCACTGCACGATCTGGTGGACGTGATCCACCAGCATATTGCCCGCAGCAATAATCCCTTTGCGTTCCATTATGCCTGCCCCGCGCTGCCAAAGATGCGCATCTGTTCTGCGACCGTATCGGAAATCGCCTCTTCTATACCCAGCAACAGTTCGGCAAACTCGTCATAAAGTGGCTGGCGTTTTGCCATACGCTGCTCAACGGCGGACAGAGCCGCTTGCGACATCCCGGTGTAGAAATTGATTTTATGAATGCCCAGTTCGATGGCGCGACGAAAATCGGCATCGCTAATCCCGGAACCTCCATGCAGCACCAGCGGCAGACCCGTCTGCTGGCGAATCGCATCCAGGCGTGGGAAGTCGAGTTTCGGCTCGCCTTTGTATTTGCCGTGTGCATTACCAATGGCGACGGCCAGGGCATCAATACCCGTCAGATCGACAAATTCGCGTGCCAGTTGCGGATCAGTATAAAAGGCTTCATCCGCATGCCCATACAACGCGCCGCCTTCGTCACCGCCAACCGCGCCCAACTCAGCCTCCACCGACACACCCACCGCGTGGCACATCTTCACGACTTCCCGCGTCTGGCGAATGTTTTCCTCGTAACTCAACGCGGAGCCGTCGAACATCACCGAACTGAACCCTAAACGCAGGGCGCGCACCACTGCCTCGAAGTGCAGACCGTGGTCGAGGTTGAGGACCACGGGAATATCGTGGCGAGCGGCCTCGAACTTAACCGCTTCGACAAGCGAATCCAGCGACACATACTTAAAATGCACTTCGGCGATGTTGATGATAAACGGCGATCGTTCCTGCCTGGCGGCGGCAAACAACGCACGCAGGAAATGGGAGTCGAGTACGTTAAACGCACCCAGTGCGTAGCGGTGCTCTCTGGCGTGCTCAAGACCGTTGGCAAGAGAAATCAATGGCATCATTCACTCCTTAAATCCGAAACAGGCTGTACTCGTTGCACAACACCAGTACCGCCGGTTCGTCTTCTTCAATACTGTTGTAGCGCGCGATGGGCTGCAGAAAATGGTTATCGTGTTCGTCATCGTTCACGGATGACACTTCGCCCACCAGAACGTCGCCAAACCCGCGTTCGCCCCAGAAACTGTGGTACAGGCCGGGCGTGAGACAGATGCTTTCCCCTGGTGTGAGGCGCAACTGGCTACCGGGCGCGTGGGTCTGTCGACAGCCGTCGACGCTGACCGTCACATCGGTATTTTCGGTCTCTTCATGCCCTCCGGCATTCCACAACTCTATGATCAGATTTCCGCCGCCCCGGTTGATGATGTCTTCCCGCTTGCGCCAGTGGAAATGCATCGGCGTGACCTGGCCGTCTCGCACGTGCATGATTTTTTCTGCGTAGCATTTTTCATACGGTACCCCGTTGGGGGAGCCATTGCGCAGAGTAAACAGCGTCAGGCCCTGGGCGGCAAAATTGTTGCCACCGAATGCCGTCACATCCCAGCCGAGCCTGAGGTCGAACACTTCCTGCCATGCGGCCTGGTCAAGCTGCTGCCATTTTGTTGGCGGAAAGCTGGCAAAAGGGGGGAGGTGCACATCGTGCATGGAGAAAAACTGCCGCGTGTGGCCGAGGATTTCGTTGATGTCGGAGCGTTTCATGGGGACTCCTTGAAAACAGTCCCCTCTCCCGGTGGGAGAGGGGAAAGGGTTACTTAACCGTCCATCCCTTATAGGTTCCGACATTCTTTTTATCGATCATCGTCACCGGGATCAGCACAGGCGCTTTCGGTGCAGGCTTGCCCTGTAATATGTCATAGCCGATCTCCACCGCTTTTGCCGCCATCACCTGCGGATCTTGCGCTGGGGTCGCCACAAACAGGGAGTTTTCCCGCTTCAGCGCTTCTTCACCGTCCGGGCTACCATCCACGCCAACGATAAAGAACTCGCTGCGTTGTGCCTGTTTGGCTGCCAGATCGGCACCGATCGCGGTGGGATCGTTAATCGCGAACACGCCGTCGATCTTCGGATTGGCGGCCAGTAAGGAGGTCATCACTTCCAGCCCACCCTCACGGCTGCCTTTGGCGTTTTGGTTATCTGAGAGCACCTTGATATCCGGATGTTTTTTGAATTCTGTCTGACAACCTTCCACGCGGTTCTGTACCGCTGACACCGGTGGCCCGTTGATGATCACCACATTGCCTTTACCTTTCAGGCGGTCGGTTATGTACTTACAGGCCATTTCGCCTGCCTGAGTGTTATCGGAGGTGATGGTGGCATCTGCCCCTTCCGCTGCCACGTCAACCGCGACCACCACGATCCCGGCGTCCTTCGCGCGTTTTACCGCCGGGCCGATACCTTTGGAGTCCGCCGCGTTAAGGATGATCATGTCCACTTTGGCGGCAATAAAGTTGTCGATCTGCGCCACCTGCTGACCCAGATCGTAACCGCTGGAGACCAGCGTGACTTTAACGTTATCCCCCGCCAGTTTGCGCGCTTCCAGCTCGGCACCTTTGGTGATCTGCACGAAGAACGGGTTAGCCAGGTCACCCACCGTCACACCGATGGACTTCAAATCTTTCGCCTGCGCAAACGGCGTTGCGGCAAGCAGTGCGCCAGCACAGAGCGCGGTCACTAACGGTTTCAAACGCATCTTTTCTTCCTCGCTTGTAGGGTATTGTTGTTATGCACTTTGATGGTGTCGGGTACGGTATTTGTCGATCAGCACCGCAATGATGATCACCGCCCCTTTGATCACCAGTTGCCAGAAGTAGGAGACGCCCATTAGCGTCATGCCGTTGTTGAGGGTGGCGATGATCAGCGCACCTACCAGCGTGCCGGTGATCGTGCCGATCCCGCCGACAAAGCTGGTACCACCGAGGATCACTGCCGCAATTGCATCCAGCTCATAACCCATGCCCAGATTGCCGTTGGCGCTGTAAAGTCGCGATGCGCTCATGATCCCGCCCAGGCCAGAGAGCAGACCGCTCATGCCGTATACAAACAGCAGCACCATCCAGACTTTAATACCTGTCAGTCGTGCTGCCTGCATGTTGCCGCCGACCGCATAGATGTGAACCCCAAGCGTGGTGCGGCGCAGGATAAACCAGCACACCGCAATCACTGCCAGGGCGATCACCACCAGCCAGGGAATGGGGCCGAGATAGTTATTACCGATCCACTCAAAATTGATGTTTGAGTTAATGACCGTTGTGCCGTCGGCCAGAAGATAGGCCGCGCCGCGCAGCGCGGTATAGGTCCCGAGCGTGACGATAAAGGGCGGCAACCCGGCAAAGGCCACCAGCGCACCGTTGAACAGGCCCAGCACCATGCCGAGCATCAGCGCGGCCGGAATGGAGAGCATCGCAAATTCAGGGATAAGCGAGACCACCATCGCCGCTACCGCCGTGGTGCCCAGAATCGAGCCCACGGAGAGGTCAATACCGCCGGTTAAGATGATGAATGTCATCCCTGCCGCCAGCACGATGTTGATCGAGGCCTGACGGGTAATGTTGAGCAGATTGCTCTCGGTGAAGAAGTTAGGGGCGATAAAACCAAATACCGCCACAATCAGGATTAAAATCGGCAAAATACCGACCGTTTGCATCAGATCGCTCATCAGCATTTTTTTGGCGGAGGCGGATTTCGCCACCTGCTGCGGATGGGTAGGAGTTGTCATGATTGCACCGCCTGATGATGAGTGTCGTTCACGCCGGTTGCCAGCGTCATAATGTTTTCCTGAGAGATGTCGCGCCCGTGGAGTTCACCCGCAATGCTGCCTTCACGCATGACGTACACCCGGTCACTCATGCCCACCACTTCCGGCAGTTCGCTGGAGATCATCAAAATCGCCACGCCCTTGCGCGCCATCTGGTTCATGATGCGGTAGATCTCGCTTTTCGCGCCGACGTCCACGCCGCGCGTCGGTTCGTCCAGAATCAGAATGCGCGGGCCGATTGCTACCCAGCGGGAGATCAGCAGTTTTTGCTGGTTACCGCCTGATAGCCCACCAGCGCGCACCTGAGAATGGGGCACGCGGATGTTAAGCAGGGCGATGGCGTCATCGGAAATGGACTGTGCTTTTTTGCGGTTAAGCATGCCGAAGGTTGCGTCGCGCTCCAGCGTGGCCATGGTGATGTTCTCCTGCGCCGCCAGCTCCAGGAACAACCCCTGTTCCTTGCGGTTTTCAGTGAGAAAACCGATCCCGTTTTCAATTGCCGCACGCGGGGAGTGGATCACTACCGGCTCGCCATCAACTTCAATCATGCCGCCTGTGGCTTTGCGCGCGCCGAAGATCAGCTGTGCCAGTTCGGAGCGGCCAGCCCCCACCAGGCCCGCCAGACCGACAATTTCCCCTGAACGTACCTGCAGGCTGCAAGGCTGTACTTTTTTACCGTCGGTGAGGTGGTGAACGTTGAGACGCGGGCTGCCGAGTGGAATATCCCGTTCTTTGTTAAACAGATCGCTTAAGGGGCGACCGACCATCATCTTCACCAGCTCAGAGGCGTTCAGTTTGTCGCGGGTCAGGCTGCCGACGTACTGCCCGTCACGCAGAACGCTGACGCGGTCGGAGAGTTCGTACACTTCCGCCATCCGATGGCTGATATAGATGATGGCCATTCCTTCATCGCGCAGGCGCAAAATCAGCTCAAACAGGCGATGGGTTTCTCGTGAGGAGAGGGCCGCGGTGGGTTCATCCATCACCAGAATGCGGCTGTTGCGGTGCAGTGCGCGGGCTATTTCCACCTGCTGCTGCTCGGCAATGGTCAGCTTCATCACCAGGTCGGTGGCGTTAAAATGTGCGCCAAGGCGCTCAATCACAGCCTGCGCCTGAGCAGCCATCTCTTTGCGCTGTACCAGCCCGCCCCGCGACAACTCGCTGCCAAGAAAGATGTTTTCGGCGACGGTCAGATTGGGCGCTAGCTGCATCTCCTGATAAATCAGGGTAATGCCTGCGGCCAGCGCATCTTTTGGCCCCTTGATGTGAAACGGCTGACCGTCGATCAGGATCTCACCGCTGGTGGCGGTATAGGCTCCCGCGAGGATCTTCATCAGCGTGCTTTTTCCCGCGCCGTTTTCACCCATCAGCGCGTGGATCTCACCGGGGAAGACCGTCAAATCCACACCCTTGAGCGCGTGGAAATTGCCAAACGTCTTGGCAATGTGACGCATCTCTAATACCGGGGTTCTGCTCATGGCGGATCTCCTGTGAATGTCGATATCTGCACTTCATCACAGGTGCGTAAATGCAAAATGTCAGAAGCCGTTCATATTTGTCATAGTTATGAATAGCTAATGTCGATCACAGTTACGGAGCTAACATGTCATCACACCGCCCCCCGTTTTTTGCCAGCGCCCGTGGTCGCCTGCTGATTTTCAATCTGCTGGTGGTCGCCGTGACGCTCATGGTCAGCGGTGTGGCGGTGCTCGGCTTCCGTCACGCCAGCCA
The DNA here is from genome assembly GCF_046521475.1 of Enterobacter sp. CPE_E890. Classification (NCBI taxonomy): domain Bacteria; kingdom Pseudomonadati; phylum Pseudomonadota; class Gammaproteobacteria; order Enterobacterales; family Enterobacteriaceae; genus Enterobacter; species Enterobacter sp. CPE_E890. The sequence goes on from NZ_JBKFZW010000001.1 coordinate 404,520, forward strand.
GATCCAGGAGCAGGTTCAACAGCAAACGCTGGATGACATGACCGGCAGTATGAATCTCGCACGGGATACCGCCAGCGTGGCAACGGCGGCGGTGAGGCTTTCGCAAGTCGTAGGGGCGCTGGAATATAAAGGCGAAGCTGACCGGTTGAAGCAGACGCAAATGGCACTGCGTCACTCGCTGGAACAGCTTGCTGATGCGCCACTGGCGCAGCAGGAACCGGCGCTGGTGGCGCGAATTATTCAGAGAAGCAATGAATTACAGCAGAGCGTGACGGAGATGCTTGAACGCGGGCAGCGACGCCATCTGGAACGTAATGCGCTGCTGAGCTCGCTGTATCAGAGTCAGAGCTACTTACGGCATTTGCAGGATATCAATCGCCGTTACGACAGCAAGGTCCCGGATGCACAGCAGCTAATGGAGATGGACAGGCTGATTATCGCCGCTATCGACACCCCCTCGCCGCGCGCCACGGTGCAGCAGCTGGATGCGGTGACGGCAACGCTGCCGCGGAGTGCGGCGCAGCCGGTGGTGAATGATGTCCTGCCCGATTTTAACGACGAACTGCGTAAGCTCGCGCCGCTGTCGAAGCAACTGGAAGAAAGCGATCTGGCGATAAGCTGGTATATGTTCCACATCAAGGCGCTGGTAGCGATCCTCAACAGTGATATTAATCAGTACGTCGAACAGGTGGCGCAAGCCTCCCGGCTTCGCACGGCCCAGAGCCATCACGAATTGCAATCTATCAGCGTATTTATCAGCATTTTCGCCGTGCTGGCGCTGATCATCACCGGATGCGCCTGCTGGTATATCTATCGCAATCTGGCCTCAAACCTGACGGCCATTTCCCGGGCGATGTCGCGTCTTGCTCACGGCGAACAGGATGTGTCCGTTCCCGCCCTCCAGCGGCGTGATGAGCTGGGTGAGCTGGCGCGTGCGTTTAACGTTTTTGCCCGCAACACTGCCTCACTTGAGCACACCACGCGTCTGCTGAAAGAGAAAACCACGCAGATGGAGATCGACCGCATTGAGCGTCAGGGGCTGGAAGAGGCACTGCTGCACAGCCAGAAGATGAAAGCCGTTGGACAACTGACGGGTGGGCTGGCGCATGATTTTAATAACCTGCTGGCGGTGATCATCGGCAGTCTTGAGCTTACCGATCCGGAATCAAAAGATGCACCGCGTATCACCCGGGCGCTGAAGGCTGCCGAACGCGGTGCACTCCTCACTCAGCGCCTGCTGGCGTTTTCCCGTAAGCAATCCCTGACGCCGCACGCGGTCGAGATGAAACCGCTGCTGGAAAACCTCAGGGAACTCATGCTCCACTCCTTGCCTGCGACCCTGACGCTGGAGATTGAAGCGCAATCTCCCGCCTGGCCCGCATGGATAGACGTCAGCCAGCTGGAGAACGCCATTATCAATCTGGTGATGAATGCCCGCGATGCGATGGAAGGGCAAAGCGGGGTGATTAAGCTCCGTACCTGGAATCAGCGCGTCACCCGTAGCGACGGGCGCAGGCAGGATATGGTGGCGCTGGAGGTGATTGACCGCGGCAGCGGTATGTCGCAGGAGGTGAAATCCAGGGTCTTTGAACCGTTCTTCACCACTAAGCAGACCGGAAGCGGGAGTGGGTTAGGTCTGTCGATGGTCTACGGCTTTGTCCGCCAGTCAGGTGGTCGCGTGGAGATTGAAAGCGCGCCGGGGCAGGGGACGACCGTTCGGCTTCACCTCCCGCGCTCGATGCTGCCCGTTATGTCTGAGGATGAAGTGCTCTCTGCCACCGCCGCCGGTGATAGCGAGCGGCTGGTGCTGGTGCTGGAAGATGAGGCGGATGTTCGTCAGACCCTGTGCGAGCAGCTGCACCAGCTTGGCTATCTGACGCTGGAGGCGGAGAACGGTGAGCAGGCGTTGAGAATGCTGGAAGTTTCACCAGATATTGGCATGCTTATCAGCGACTTAATGCTGCCAGGCAATCTGAGCGGTGCCGAAGTGATCGGCCATGTGCGCAGCCACTTCCCTCAGTTGCCGGTGTTGCTGATTAGCGGCCAGGATTTACGTCCGGCGCACAATCCACAGCTGCCGGACGTGGCGTTACTGCGCAAGCCATTTACGCGGGTGCAGTTGGCGCAGGCGCTGCGGAAGGTGATGGCAATTTGAGATTCCTCCGCTACCTCTCTCGTTTGCCGTTTATTACTGTAAAGCCAGCCCACCTGCGAGACTGGCCTTATGAAACGTTACTCAACTGCTCTGTTATTTGGTCTGCTGTCACTCACCAGCCAACTGGCTCACGCCGATATTGTTGATGATGCCATTGGCAATATTCAGCAGGCGATCAATGACGCCTATAATCCCAGCAGTAGCCGAAGCAGCGATGACGACGATCGTTATGACCGCAGCCGTCAGATCGACAGTCGACAGTACGACGACCGTCGTCGGCAGCTTGAAGACAGACGCCGCCGTTTAGACGAGCGTCAGCGTCAGTTGGATGACGATCGCCGTCGGTTAGAAGAGGATGAGCGCAGGTTAGAAGACGATTACGACCGAGGGTAAGTGCGGCCTGTTGCCCTCACCCTCTCCACGCGAGAGGGTGAAAAACTAATCCAGCGCCAACATCATGCCGTCATATCCCGCTTCAAACCCTTCCGGAAGCGGATTATTCATCATCCACACGTCAAACTGATGGCTGATGTGCGTCAGGATCACTTGCGGGCAGCCAATCGTCTCGTTTAGCGCAATCACGGTATTTAAGTCGCAATGGTTTCGCGGCGTTTCATCGCGCGGTTCGTGGCTGCAGTCGATAATCATCGCCTGCGGCCGGTTGTTAAGCAGGAACTTCACCGTTTTTTCCGACAACCCGGCGGTATCCGATAGCCAGGCCACGCGGCTGTGGGCCGATTCCAGCAAATACCCGAAGGTCAGTTTCGAGTGGTTGAGCGGCAACGGTGTGACCCGCAGCCCCTGTAGCTCAAACATCACAAACGGTTCCACTGTATGGCTGAAGTCCAGGAGCCCCGGGTGCCTGAACAGGTCGTCACAGCCCACGTCGTCCGGCGGACCATAGACAGGAATGGTCGCCCCCACTCCCCAGCGCAGCGGGAATAACCCCTGAACGTGATCCATATGGTAATGCGTGAGCAAAAACTGCTGGAAGCTGCCTGCCGGCCAGTCGTCCATCAGATGCGGAATACCGGCATCCAGCAAGGTTATGGCTTCATTGAATTTGACCACCGCGCTGCACGGACGACGGCGATAGCTATCCTGCAAACGCGCCCGGCGACACGCCGCGCAGTCGCAGCCAAATACCGGAACCAGCTGGGCACCGCCGGTGCCGGTTAACGTGATCGTCAGACTCATCGCATACCTCTACAGCGGTTTGGTGAATCGAAAATGACTCTGTGTGTAACCTTCACGGACATAAAAACGGTGGGCATCCACGCGTTTTACGCTGGTGGAAAGCTCGGTTAACTCCGCTCCCGCCTGACGTGCGACGTCTTCTGCCCACGCCAGGAGTTGGCTCCCCACTTTGTGACCACGCGCCTGCGGCATCACCACCAGCTCCTGGATTTCGCCAATCCAGCGTGCGTGATGCAGGTGAAACTGCATATGTAGGCCAATCATGCCGACGATCTGCCCGTCCAGCTCGGCAAGCTGATAACGCATATTGTGGTCCTGTAGATTGGCAAGATAACCGGTGTGAAATGCCATATGATCGAACTCAGCCTGTTTTAGCTCGCAGATGAGAGCGTAAACCATCGCCGCATCGTCGGCGGTGGCGGGGCGAAGCTGGCAGTCAGGCATGCTGTTTCTCCTTCTGACGGATCAGCGATAAAAAGGTATCGACAGACTGTAGCAAACTTCCGTCATTATTGAGGATATGACATTCAGACGGGGTATAACGCGCCGCGCGCTCAAGCCGCTGGTCTATCTCACGGGCTGATTCGCGCCCCCGGCTCTGCAACCGGCTGCGCAGGACATCGGGGGAAACCTGCAGGCAGACCGGCAGCAGGGCGGCTTCATATCGGGCGCGCGCTTGTTGAAGGTGTGCACGCGAACCGTTGACCAGCACGTCGAAACCCGCGTGTAGCCACAGGTCTATCTCGATACCCACCCCGTAGTAATAACCGTTAGCGTGCCAGCTAAGCGCCAGCAGGTTTTGCCCAGCGCGGGTGAAAAACTCCTGCTCACTCAGGGCAATATGATTTTCACTTCCGGCATTCGCCGCGCGGGTAATATAGCGGTGTGCGACCAGCAGTTGCGGGTGTTCCCGCTGCCTTAACGCGGACAGCAGGCTGTCCTTACCGGAGCCGGACGGCCCCATTAGCCAGATTAGTCTTCCCATCAGAATACCCGTTTTCCCTGACGCCAGACGTGGTCGATATGGATATGCTCACCTTTACGGTGGGCCAGCACCAGATCCGCCCGTTTACCTTCGGCAATCTCTCCACGATCCTGAAGATTCAGCGCCGATGCCGGGTTTTTCGTCACCAGACGAATGGCCTGCGGCAGCGTGAATCTGTTGCCCTCGTCGTCCGCCACCCGGAATGCCGCATCCAGCAGGCTGGCGGGGTAGTAATCGGAGGAGAGGATATCGAGTAGATCAAGTGAGGCGAGCTTGCTTGCCGCCACGTTGCCGGAATGCGAGCCGCCGCGCACAATGTTCGGCGCGCCCATTAGCACGTTCATGCCGTGCTTACGGGAGGCTTCAGCTGCTTCAAATGTGGTGGGAAATTCGGCGATCACGCTACCAAGCTGATGAGATTCGAGTACATGTTCATGGGTGGCGTCATCATGGCTGGCCAGCGCGATGTTGCGGTCCCGGCACATCGCAGCAATGGAGAGGCGATTCGGCTGCGACCACTGTGCCGCCAGCGCCAGCTGCTCATCTTCGTAGCGGGCCATCTCGGCATCGGTGAGAGAATACTTGCCCTGGTAGTATTCGCGATATTTCTCAATATTGGCGAACTGGCGCTGCCCTGGGGAGTGGTCCATCAGTGACACCAGCGAGACCGGCTCACGACCGACCAGCTTTTCAAACAGCGGCAGGGTGGTGTGATGCGGCAGTTCGCAGCGTAGATGCAGGCGGTGCTCGGCGCGGTTGAGACCACGTTTTTGCGTCTCTTCCACGGCGTTAATCATCTTCTCCAGATTTTCCAGACGATCGCCTCCGTCGCGCACGTCACCAATCGCTACCGCATCCAGTACGGTGGTGATGCCGCTGGCGACCATCAGCGCGTCGTGGCTGCTCATCGCCGAATGGGCGGGCCAGTCCACTTTCGGGCGCGGGGTGAAGAACTTATCCAGATTATCGGTATGCAGCTCGATCAGCCCTGGCAGCAGCCAGCCGCCTTCGCCGTCCATGGCTTCTGGGGAGCGACTCAGGGTTTCGGCGAACGCGCGGATCACCCCGTCCTGGATCTCAATGGAGCCGCCAACCACTTCATTTTCCAGCACCAGCTTGACGTTATTGATAATCATGCGTGGGTCCCCATTGGATGCAGTCTGTCTGCCACGCGCGAACGCACGGTTTCGTCGTGGAAGATCCCGACGATCGCCGCGCCGCGCGCTTTAGCCTGTTCGATCAGCTCCACCACCGCAGTGCTGTTTTTGCTGTCGAGCGAGGCGGTGGGTTCATCGAGCAGTAAAATCGGGTAATCGACGATAAACCCGCGCGCAATGTTCACGCGCTGTTGCTCGCCGCCGGAAAAGGTCGATGGCGCAAGGTGCCACAAGCGCTCGGGCACGTTGAGGCGCGTCAGCAGGCTGGCGGCTTTGGCGGCGCAAGTTTCACGCGGCATGCCAAGATCCAGAAGCGGCTGCATCACCACGTCCAGGGCGGAGATCCGCGGGATTACCCGCAGAAACTGGCTCACCCAGCCGATCGTTGAGCGGCGGACTTCCAGCACTTTCCGTGCGGGTGCCTGAACCAGATCGACCCACTCATCGCCGTGGCGGATGTGAATATGGCCTTCGTCCGGCAGATAGTTGGCATACAGGGAGCGCAGCAGGGTGGATTTTCCGCTGCCGGAATGGCCGTGCAGGACCACACATTCGCCCTTGCTGACCTCAAGTGAAGCATTTTGCAGCACCGGCAGGCGCACGCCGTTTTGCTGATGGAGCACAAAGGTTTTACTTACGTTTTGCACGCGGATCATGTTGGCCTCTTAATTCTGCAATACCGACGACACCAGCAGCTGGGTGTACGGATGATGGGGATCGTCGAGTACCCGGTCGGTTAACCCACTTTCCACCACCTGACCTTGTTTCATTACCAGCAAACGGTCCGCCAGCAGGCGCGCCACCCCCAGATCGTGGGTCACAATCACCACCGCGAGGTTCAGCTCTACCACCAGGCCGCGCAGCAGATCGAGCAGTCTCGCCTGCACGGAGACGTCCAGCCCGCCGGTGGGTTCATCCATAAACACCAGCTTCGGATGGGTGACTAGGTTGCGGGCGATTTGCAGACGTTGCTGCATGCCGCCGGAAAATGTTGTCGGCAGGTCGTCGATACGCGAGGCAGGGATTTCAACTTCTTCCAGCCAGTGTTGCGCCGTGGCGCGGATATTGCCGTAATGGCGCGCGCCGGTGGCCATCAAGCGCTCGCCGATGTTGCCTCCCGCAGATACCTGGCGGCGCAGGCCGTCCATCGGGTGCTGATGCACCACGCCCCATTCGGTGCGCAGCAGGCGGCGGCGTTCGGCTTCGCTCATGCCGTACAGAGATTGGCCTTCATATAAAATGTCGCCATTCTGTGGTGTCAGGCGCGCAGAGATGGACTTAAGCAGGGTGGTTTTGCCCGAGCCGGACTCGCCGACGATCCCCAGCACTTCCCCCGGCCATAGCTCAAAAGAGACATCGCTGAAGCCTTTGCCAGGCGCATAAAGGTGGGTCAGGTTGTTGACCGAAAGCAGCGGTTTCATTGGCCTTTCGCCTCGCTCTGTTGGCGGCAGAAATCGGTGTCGGAGCAGACAAACATCCGTTTGCCCGTGTCATCCAGCACCACTTCGTCCAGATAGCTGTGTTTCGAACCGCAGATGGCACACGGCTCATCCCACTCCTGCACCGTAAACGGGTGGTCATCGAAGTCGAGACTCTCCACACGGGTGTAGGGCGGCACGGCGTAGATGCGCTTTTCACGCCCGGCACCGAATAGCTGCAGCGCAGGCATCATGTCCATCTTCGGGTTATCGAATTTCGGGATCGGCGACGGGTCCATCACGTAGCGACCGTTCACCTTCACCGGGTAGGCGTAGGTGGTGGCGATATGGCCGAAACGGGCTATATCTTCATACAGCTTCACCTGCATGATGCCGTACTCTTCCAGGGCGTGCATGGTGCGGGTTTCGGTTTCACGCGGCTCAATAAAGCGCAGCGGCTCAGGGATAGGGACCTGAAAAATCAGGATTTGATCTTCGGTGAGTGGCGTTTCTGGAATGCGGTGACGGGTCTGGATCAGCGTGGCATCTTCGGTTTTTTCGGTGGTGTTAACACCCGTCACGCGCCTGAAGAAGTTACGAATCGACACGGCGTTGGTGGTGTCGTCCGCCCCCTGGTCGATGACCTTCAGTACATCCGCTTCCCCAATCACGCTGGCGGTAAGCTGAATACCGCCGGTGCCCCAGCCGTAGGGCATCGGCATTTCGCGGCCGCCGAACGGTACCTGATAGCCCGGGATTGCCACCGCTTTCAGGATAGCGCGGCGGATCATACGTTTGGTTTGCTCATCCAGATAAGCAAAATTGTAGCCGCTTAAGTTAGCCATTTTCGCGCTCCCGTTGCAGGCGTTTCAGTAGTTCCAGTTCGGCCTGGAAATCAACGTAGTGCGGCAGCTTGAGGTGCGAGACAAAGCCTGCGGCCTCAACGTTATCCGCGTGGGCCAGCACGAACTCTTCGTCCTGTGCCGGGCCGGAGATGTGTTCACCGTAGTCCGGGGCCTGCAGCGCGCGGTCGACCAGCGCCATTGCCATCGCTTTACGTTCACTCATACCGAACGCCAGCCCGTAACCCCGGGTAAAGTGTGGCGCTTCGTCTTCCGGAGCGACAAAGCCGTTGACCATTTCGCATTCCGTGAGCAGCAGTTCCCCGATGTTCACGGCAAAACCCAGCTCTTCAGGCACAATTTCAACGTCAATGAAGCCGCTACGAATTTCTGCTGCAAACGGGTGGTTACGCCCGTAACCGCGCTGTGTCGAGTAGGCCAGCGCCAGCAGATAACCTTCGTCGCCGCGCATCAACTGCTGAAGGCGCGACGAGCGTGAGCACGGATAAACCGGCGGTGTGCGGGTAATGTCGTCTGGCGTGCTGCCGGTGTCTTCTTCGGCTTTTGCCAGCCCCTGATGCGCCAGCAGGCTAAAGACGTGCGGGGAGGCATCTTGCTGCGGCTCGGCCGTGCTCAGGGAAGGCGTTTCACCGTTTGCCAGCAGCGTGAAATCCAGCAGGCGATGGGTGTAGTCGTAGGTGGGGCCGAGCAGTTGACCGCCAGGGATGTCTTTATAAACGGCCGAAATGCGGCGTTCCAGGCGCATCTCAGCGGTGTTAACGGGCTCACTCACCGCCAGTCTGGCAAGCGTGGTGCGATACGCGCGTAACAGAAAGATGGCTTCGACGTTGTCACCGCTGGCCTGTTTTAACGCCAGCGCCGCCAGCTCGCGGTCAGCGATGCCGCCTTCGGTCATGACACGGTCGACGGCGAGGTTTAACTGCTGCTCTATCTGGGCAACGCTCAGCTCAGGAAGCTGCTCATCACCCCGTCGTCTGTGCGCCTGCAGCGCATGGGCGGCGGCGATGGCTTTTTCGCCCCCTTTGACGGCAACGTACATCAGCATACCTCCACGTGAGTGGTTCGCGGTATTGCCAGCAGGCGTTCACCGCAGGTCAGGATCAGGTCGATACCCAGCGGGAACGGGTGGGGACGTTCGGTCAGCTCATGAATGATGCAATCCGGCAGCTGTGGCGCGACCATCCGTTCGTCAGCGATGCCAGCACCGGTCAGGCGCAGCATGCGACCGCCGCTCAGGCTGGAGACCTGCAAAATCAGCGTGGCGCTGGTTTCCGGCGCGACGGCGCTGCCTTCGCTCAGGGCGTTGAGCTGTTCGTGGCTGATTTGCTCATCGGCCACGGCAAACACGGCTTGTCGGGGCTGTTCAACCAGCGGAGCGTTGGTGTGAAAACGCAGGTTCTGGCTGGCGATATCATTCGAAAGCGCGCCTGAGAGCCACACCGGAGTATCGTTGTCGGCAAGGGTCAGCAGTACGCTGGTGGTCGCCAGGTTTAGCGGCAGCCAGCTTTGTGAAAGCTGGTGCAGCGAGACAATCACGCCCGGCTCGCTCATGGCTTTCAGCAGGCGACGAAAACTCTGTTGGGCATCCTGGACAGCAAGGGTAAAAGCGGGTTGAAGCGTCATGCGTTATCTCCGCGAACGAGCGTAAAGAAGTCGACCCGGCTGGTGTTCACTTCGGCCTGACGTGCGGCAAGGCGTGCGGCGCGGTCGGCTTCCAGAGGGGCGATAAGGGTTTCCATTAACGTCTGGAAATAAGGTTGTTCCTGCAAAAGCGCGTCTATCACTGCGCAATGTTCGGCATGCTGTTTATCGCGACCGAGCACGTAGCCGTAGCCCAGCGTGCCGCTGTTCAGGCGGATCACGGCACGGGTAAGGGTGGCATCACCCGCGAAGAAGCGCTCACCGGTACCTCCCATGCGCGCCTGGATCTGTACCAGGCCGATTTCCGGCGGGCGAATAGTGTCGTAGTCCGGCGTCAGGCCGAGCGCGTTCATACGGCTGTGCAGCGCAGCAGGCTGACAGTGGGCCAGCACGCGCATCCAGCGTTGACGGGTGGCGGTATCGAAGTGCATTCAGTGCTCCATGGTGAATTCGATCATGTCGGCGCGGGTCAGACTGACGGAGTATTCCGTCGCGTCGACTTCACCGTCACGGTGGTTAAGGGTGCGCACGCAGAGCAGCGGGGCCATGTTGGGGATTTCCAGCACCTTGCTCTCTTTTGCCTGCGCGCGGCGGGCACTGATACGCGTTTGGGTACGCCTGAGTGCAATACCGGTGGCATCACGCAGGAAGTCATGCAGTGAACCGCTGGTGAAATGTTGCAGCACAGGCCAGAGGCTCATGTCACTGAAGTAGTGATCTATCTGGCAAACGGCCACGCCATTGACCCGGCGCAGGGTGCGCAGATGGACGACGTTGTCGCCCTCCTGAATGCCCAGCGCATCGGCTACATGGCTCGACGCCGGGCGCAGCACGGAGAGCAGCTTTTCGCTGGTGGGGTGACTGCCCTGATCGAGCAGGTTCTGGCTAAAGCGCGCCTGCGCATTGAGCGGGTAGTCGAACGGGCGCATCAGTACCAGTACGCCAATCCCCTGACGGCGCTGGACCCAGCCGCGCTCGACCAGTTGGTCAATGGCGCGACGCAGGGTGTGGCGGTTCACTTCGTAGCGATCGGCAAGCTGTTGTTCGGCGGGCAGGTAGTCTCCGCAACGGTAGTGCGTGCGCAGTTCCACTTCGAGCTTTGCCGCAATTTCTTGCCAGCGGGTAGGGTAACTGGTCGGACGTCTGGATAAGTGCATATAAATCAAAGCCTCGTTTCTCAGATGAAGTGCTTACGCAAACGTTGAGAGAGGAAATCCAGCAGGCTCACCGTGATGATGATAAGCACCATCAGGGCGCAGGTTTGCTGGAACTGGAAACCGCGAATCGCTTCCCACAGGGTGACACCAATCCCGCCTGCGCCCACCATACCCACGACGGTGGCGGAACGGACGTTGGACTCGAAGCGGTACAGCGAGTAAGAGATCAGAAGCGGCATGACCTGGGGCAACACGCCATAGAGAATTTCTTCGATTTTGTTCGCACCTGTTGCGCGGATACCTTCCACCGGACCCGGTTCAATGGCTTCAACAGCTTCAGAGAGCAGTTTGGAGAGCACGCCGGTGGTGTGAATGAACAGCGCCATTACCCCGGCAAACGGGCCAAGTCCGACGGCCACCACGAACAGCATGGCGAAAACCATTTCGTTAATAGCGCGGCAGGCGTCCATCAGGCGACGCACCGGCTGATAAACCCACCACGGTACGATGTTTTCGGCACTCATCAGGCCAAATGGAATGGAGAGAATGACGGCAAGGGCGGTACCCCAGACGGCGATTTGCAGGGTGATCGCCATTTCGCCGAGATAATCCTGCCACTGGCTGAAATCCGGCGGGAAGAAGTCGGCGGCGAAGGTCGCCATGTTGCCCGCGTCTTTGAAGAGCAGGAGCGGATCCATCTCCGCGCCCTTCCAGGAGATAACCAGCACCGCCAGCAGGATGGCCCAGCTTATCAGCGAGAACCAGCTGCGCTTCGGCGGCGGGAGGGTGATGGTTTGCATGTTGGCTCCTTTGGGTTTAGTCCCCTCTCCCTCAAGGGAGAGGGAGAAAAGCGTTACTGAACCGCTTTATTTACGCTGGTCATGGCGCCAAGTGCGGCGGTCAGACGGTCGAGATCGTCCAGTTGCGACTGAATCGCGGCGACTTTGCTGGTCTTCTCTTCGTCCTTCAGACCCTTGTTGTCCTTCACACCCTGCATCTCTTTAAACAGCGCCAGCTGGCGAATCGGCACCAGCTGCAGGTCGCTGGATGCGCGGAACGGCGCCCAGCCAAGTTTCGCCAGAACTGCCTTCTCTTCCGGCGTTTTGCCGTAGTTCATAAAGAAGTCGTAGACCTTGTCCTTGGTGCTCTCAGAGAGATTTTTGCGCCATACAATCGGGTCGCCCGGGATCAGCGGTGATTTCCAGATGACCTTCAGCTCTTTGAGTTTGTCCGGTGCGGAGGTCTTCAGCTTGTCGAGGTTTTCGGTGTTGTTGGTGGCAACATCCACCTGCTTGTTGGCCACGGCCAGGGCGTTAGTTTCGTGGCTGGCGTTGACGGTGCGCTTGAAGTCACTGGCAGACGCGTTGTTTTTGGCGAAGACGTAGTAGCCAGGGACCAGGAAGCCAGAGGTGGAATTCGGGTCGCCGTTACCAAAGGTCAGATCTTTGCGTTTGGCGAGCATGTCGTTGAGGTTATTGATTGGGCTGTCTTTATTAACGATCAGCACACTCCAGTAACCCGGGGAGCCATCTGCCGCAACGGTCTGGGCAAAGACCTGGCCGTTCGCGCGATCGACTGCTTCCATCGCAGAGAGGTTGCCGTACCAGGCGATGTCCACTTTGTTAAAGCGCATCCCCTGGATGATGCCGGCGTAATCCGGCGCGAAGAAGGCGTTCACCTTGATCCCCAGTTTGGTTTCCATATCTTTCAGGAACGGTTCCCACTGAGGTTTGAGATTCTGCTGTGATTCCGTCGAAATAATGCCGAAGTTCAGCGCTTTTTCCTGTTCTTCCGCGTACGCAGGGCTTAACAGGGTGCTGATGCTGAACATACTGGTAAAGGCCAGTGCGGCAACGGCTTTGTAGCTCATGTACTTTCCTCGGATCGGGTTGGGTTATGCAGCCTGCGCGTTCTCGTCGACGCGGTTAATGCTGCGGTAGAGATGGTCAAAACGGTCGTTATCAAACTGATGGCTTGCGCCATCAAAGAACACGTGCCCCTGACGCAGCGCGACAATGCGCTCGCAGTAGCGCAGGGCGTAATCCACCTGATGCAGCGTCACCACCACGGTGATGCCATCGTTCTGGTTAATGTCTCTCAGGGTTTCCATCACGATGCGCGCGGATTCCGGGTCGAGCGAGGCAATCGGCTCATCGGCCAGGATCACTTTGGCTTTTTGCATCAGCGCACGGGCAATCGCCACGCGCTGCTGCTGACCACCGGACAGGGTGGAGACACGCTGGTGGGCGAAATGCGCCATGCCAACGCGAGTCAGCGCCTGCAACGCCTGTTGTTTCTGAGAAGGGGAAAACCAGCGCAGACAGGTGCGCCAGAACGGCGTGCTGCCGAGTGCGCCAATCAGGACGTTCTCCAGCACCGTCAGGCGGTTCACCAGGTTGAACTGCTGGAAGATATAGCCTGTTTGCGCGCGGCTTTTACGGATATCACTCGCCAGACGGCCCGCGCGCTGCACGGTGTTACCCAGCAGTTCGACGTGACTTTCCGGTGCTTTATCGCAGGTAATAAGGCCGCTCAGGTGGCGCAGAAGGGTGGACTTACCTGAACCAGATGGCCCCAGCAGTGCCACCATTTCGCCCTGCTGGACGGTCAGATCAACGGCATGCAGAGCCTTGTTATGATGAAAGGTCTTGCTCAGTTTCTCGACGCGGATGACAGTTTGCATATGCTGGGCCTCACGATAAATGTGGCCTCATGCTGGCGCATCAATATGACATTTGGGTTAAGTCTGGGTTGCGGGAATTTGAAGAGTTGAGCGGAGTTTGATGACAGGCGGAGGCAGACCGCCCACCGCCCGAAAATTAGTGCTGCTGCTTAACAACGTTAATCATCCACGGCACGCCGTATTTATCGATGACTTTACCGAAACCATGTGCCCAGAAGGTTTCCTGCCAGGCCATTTCGATATTCCCACCCACGGCGAGATTGTCGAACCAGCGTTTGCCTTCATTGACGTCCTGGGTGTCGAGAACCAGCGTGAAGCCTGCATACTGAGCGTTGCTGCCTGGCGGCATCCCGTCGCTCATCATGATATCGCTGCCCGCAATGCGGACGTTAGAGTGAGCGATCGCCGAATCCGGAAATTGCATACCGGACGGACAGCCTTCTTCGCTGTTATCGCTTTTGGGCATTTCGCCGAAGGTGATTTTATAGAGGAGCTCAGCACCGACGGCTTGCTGATAGAAGGCGGTGGCCTCTGCGCAGTTACCGGCGAATGAGATGTAGGGACTTAACGGCATAATCTTTACCTCACGTAAGAAAAGCTCGTTAAGTGTAGTTCCTGAATGCCCGGTATGCGAAGCGCCACCGGGCAGGTCAATCAGTTCTTTTTCACGAATTCAGATTTCAGTTTCATCGGACCAAAGCCGTCAATTTTGCAGTCGATATTATGATCGCCTTCAACCAGACGGATATTTTTCACTTTGGTACCAATCTTCAGCATGGAAGAGCTGCCTTTCACTTTCAGATCTTTAATCACGGTGACGCTGTCGCCATCCGCCAGCAGATTGCCGTTCGCATCTTTTACGACAAGTGCATCAGCATCGTGTGATGGCTCGGCATCATTCCATTCATGGGCACATTCCGGGCAGATAAACATGCCATTATCTTCATAGGTGTATTCAGAATTGCATTTTGGGCAGTGTGGGAGTTGCATATCGGTATCCTCAAAAAGTGTTAACGCGCTGGAAAGTGCCAGCTAAATGACGGCAGTGCGCCGAAAAAGGCGGCAAGTATAGCGCAAATCCACACGGTTGTCGGTGACATTGTTGATTAAAAAAATGCAAAAAGTGTATAGCGAGTGACATTTCCTGTCAGTCAGTTAAGCGATGCTTATGCCATTAACACGGTGGGAAGAAATGGCGTTAAATATATCGAATATTTTATTGCAGCAAATTGCTACGCTCCTTCATTTCGGATAAGGTGAAGCAACACATTGTTATTTATCTCCGGACTTCCCCGCCATTCATATCTTATGGTGGTGACGCATTACCTCTCTTTTTAGGTGGGTAAATAACGATGATATATCCTGAAGCTTCTTAAAAATGGGCTACGCTTTTTTCTTTTGGCCGTCAGGCCAGGAGGAGAGCTTCACACGCCATGCAAGGATAGTGAATTATTTCTGATTAGCATCAATCAGTTATATTTCGGCGAACATGTTTTCCACACGTGATCATATAAGCCTGAACAACATAATAAAAACCAGTGGCTTAATAAAAGTAATAAATTTGCGTTAAGGAAAGGCTTTTATCATGCACACACAGACCATTTTTGAATTAAGCCAGGAAGCAGAGCGTTTGTTACAGCTTGCCCTGCAAAATCTCGATACGCTGAAATCAGTGCCGACGGCGATGCTGGAGAGCACCACGGCGGCGATTACGGGTGAAAAGAACAACGTCTTGCCTTTGCATTTTAGTGCGCGCGGTGTCGAAGCACAGCAGGCAATGTTGAATAATGAATTACGGAAAATAACGCGTCTGGAAATGGTTCTGGCTATTGTTGGTACCATGAAAGCGGGGAAATCGACCACTATTAATGCGATTGTGGGCACGGAAGTGTTGCCGAACCGCAATCGTCCGATGACAGCGCTACCGACATTGATCCGTCATACACCGGGTCAGAAAGAGCCTGTACTGCATTTCTCTCATGTCTCGCCGATTGATGATTTGATCCGACTGCTACAGAAAAAGCTCTGCGATAACGATCGTGGGAAACTGGCTCAGCGTCTGGAAATTGATAAAGATATGAATATGCTGCTGGAGCGAATTGAAAAAGGGGAAGCTTTTGAGAAGCATCACCTGGGCGCGCAGCCGATATTTCATTGTCTGAAAAGCCTCAATGACCTCGTCAGACTCTCCCTGGCGCTGGGTGTCGAATTTCCCTTCTCTGAGTACGCGGCTATCGAACACATTCCGGTGATCGAAGTAGAGTTCGTACATCTTGCGGGTCTGGATGCCCACCTCGGTCAGCTGACGCTGCTCGATACCCCAGGGCCTAATGAGGCCGGGCAACCGCATCTGCAAAAAATGCTTAGCGAGCAGTTGTCCCGTGCATCGGCAGTACTGGCAGTGATGGATTACACCCAGCTTAAATCTATTTCTGATGAAGAGGTCCGCCAGGCTATTTCGGTCGCGGGGAAATCAGTGCCGTTGTATGCCCTGGTCAATAAATTCGATCAGAAAGATCGTAATAGCGACGATGAAGAACAGATCAGGGCGATGATCTCCGGCACGCTCATGAAAGGCAATATTTCGCCCGGGCAGATCTATCCTGTTTCATCAATGTGGGCGTATCTGGCGAACCGCGCCCGCTACGAGATGATTACCCACGGACAACTGCCGGATCACCAGGAGCAGCCCTGGGTTCAGGATTTTGCCGAAGCTGCCCTTGGGCGTCGTTGGCGTACAGCGGATTTGGATGATATCGACCATATTCGTCATGCCGCCGATCTGTTGTGGGAAGACTCGTTATTTGAACAACCGATACGCAAACTGATTTACGCCGCCTATGCCAATGCGTCGTTATTTGCGCTGCGTTCGGCGTCGCATAAGCTTCTAAACTACGCGCAAAATGCCCGGGAGTATCTCGATTTTCGTTATCAGGGGCTGACTGTGGCCTTTGAGGAACTCGAACTTAACATTACGCGAATTGAAGAGGATATGGCGCAGCTGCAGACGCGTCAGCAGGTGGTCAGCGATGAAGTGAAACATGAAGTCGAGGAGGCGCTGAATGCAACGGATGACTTTATGGCGTTGCAGAAAAGTGCGCTTCAGCAGGCGATTGGTCATGTTTTTAGCCGTCCCAATATTCTTGATTTGGCCGGGAATGATCCGCTGAATCTTCGTCGCGAAGAACCGGAAGCGCTTAAACAGCTTACGCTGGAAGATGAGGGACAGGCGCAGATTGTGCTGAGTAAAATCCGTTCCTCCTGCGAGCTGGTCATGCTGGATGCGCAGACGAAGATCTGTCGGGAGTTGGCGTTACGTTTTGATCAGCTGGAGTCTACGCTTGCGCGTTCACTGAATGAAGCGATGCGGCCTATTGAAACGCGTATTAAAGAACATCTGAGCCATGCCGGTTTTCGCGCACGGATTAGCTTCCCGGCGTTTCAGGCTAACCAGCTTAACTTCAACACGCGGGCGCTGTTTAACGATGCAATTGCGCAGGATAACACTCCGGCAGGCCAATCATCTGGCGGGAGTAGCATGCGTGAAACGGTCTCTCGCTGGCTCAATAACCCCGGCTGGGGTTGGGATGATTACGTCGAAACGCGCACGCGTTATGTTATCGATATTGCACAGCTACATGACAAATTTAAGCAACATATTGAGCAGTTTTGTGAACAAATCCGTAAAGCTTTATCCGCGCAGGTCGATGTCTCTGTTACGGCAGGAATGGCAACGTTCTTTGCAGAATTTTCGTTATGCCTGACCGGGTTACAGGAAAGCTTGCGTGATAGCCTCGCAGTGCGTCAACAAAATGAGCATTCAACCCGAGCGCTCTGCCAGTTGTTGAAGCAAAGTATTACTACTGCGACGTGGATTCAGGAAGATACCCGACTGTTACGCGATGACATTCAAACTCTATTCGCGGCAGAGCAACCATGACAACACAACTACTGGACGGTCCCGGGAGAACGCTGGAGTGTATTAATCCAAAATTTATGGTCGATCTGGTGCAGGGTGTCGATGCGCCGCGTCATCCCCACCAGGGACCACAACAGCTGCAGTTTCGTGAGCGTTTGACTCAGGAGATCATGACGCATACCCGGCTACGGCCTTGGGCAATGGCAGGAATGCTCAATGAAAATGCGGCGTTACGCCTTGGGCTGGCAGAAAAACTGGCCGGTATGCTTGACCCCGGTCATCTCGCGCTGACGCTGATGGCCGATAAACTGATGGCGCTGCGTCAGCAGACTCACCCGCGGGCTCCGCAATCACCGGGCCTGATGCAGCAGTACGCTGAACTCTCCTCTCATTTTACCCAGCGTGCAGCTTATAAAGAAAAGGCGCTGACCCAACGCGGATTAACGGTGCAGGCGGGTGAGCACAGTGAGCAAATTTTTACCCGCTGGCGAGCCGGGCTCTATGATGGCTGGTCTCTGGCCGGGCGCTGCTTTGTCGTCCTGGAAGAACTGCGCTGGGGGGCATTTGGCGACGCATGTCGCCTGGCCAATGAAGATGTGTCGGCAATGCTCAAGGATAACTTACGCAGCATGGCGGCGAACTATCTGGCGCAAGGTATCAATGCGTCTTCCTCTACCCGCCATTTTTATCACCAGTGGTTAACGACGCCTGCTTCTCCAGGATTGATCGATCATAAAGATATGCTGGGCTGGTTGGGTGACTGGTGCCAGGCGGATAAGCATCCTGTGAGCTGGTCAGTGACGCAAAACTGGCAAACCGTCGCGCTGGGTATGCCGAGGCTCTGTTCGGCAAAACGGTTGGTGGATGGGATGATGGAAGAGATTTTTGGGTGAATCCCTTACACATCTGCCCCCCTTTCCCCACAGGGAAAAGGGGGGCAGATGTGATGTGTTAATGATTCATTTCTATTGGTTTCGGTTCAGGCTGGGACTCTTGCCTATTTCCGTAACGTTTTGCATACAGCGCCGTGATGATGGGCACCAGGATCGCGGTAACAATCACGCTGGCAGCAACCAGTGCCGTCGCTGACGCGGCCACCGGTTCGAAGGCCGGATTTATTTGGGCAATGATCACCGGGTTTGCTACCGCCGCACCTGCGGCTGAAGAGGCGGCGACACCCGCCGTTCCGTTTCCTCCTCCAATCACGCGGTCGGCAATAATCAGCGGAATACCGGTGATGATGATGACAGCCACGCCCAGCACAATACCCAGCAGGCCTGTATCGAGAATGACATTCAGATTGATGGTGTTACCCAACGCGAAACCAAAGAACGGGATCAGTACTGGAGTGGCTTTGCTAAAGAAGTCACGCAAGTCGTGATCCAGGTTACCCAGGGCAAAACCAATCAGGAATGGCAGGATCGCGCCGACAAAGTGGTGGGGTTCAAATGATGCCAGGCCAGCAGACCCCAGAATCAGCATCGTCATCAGCGGGCCGGATTCCAGAGACATCAGTACAAATGCCCCCGACTCTTCTTTCGTTCCATACTGGTTCATCAGGCTGGCATACAATCCACCGTTGGTCATATCCATCGCAGAGACAATTGCCAGAACTGATAAACCGGCGAAGAACCCGGTCTGAATTCCATTCTCCGGAATGAACATTGCACATATCATTGCCACAGCCCAGGCGACTGCTATTTTGGTTATCACCAGCGTACCGGATTTACGTAATACGGTACCCGTTGCCCGCAAATTAATGGATGCTCCAATACAAAAGAACCAGACTGCCAGAATGGGAACGGTGCCGGTTATCATTCCTTTTGTGAAACCACCAAAATAGGCTCCGGTATCAGGAGCCAGGGTATTCAGGATGGCACCCAGTACCAGCGGAACCAGCATCATGCCGCCAGGTATGCGTTCTATCGTGGCCTTAATCTTCATATATAACCCTCACATCTGATCCCGCGAAACGGGTGATAATCGCTAAAAATAATTCAATAAATTCAATCAATTGAATTTTTTTTCCGTGAATTTATTTCGATAGCCATGCAGCAAAAAATAAACGTGTGTTCTCGTTTAGCCATGTTTGAAAACACATGTAACGTTGTATTTGGATTTATCATGCGATCAATGGAATGTTGATTCAACAAAAACAAAACAATGTTTTAGTTATCTTTGTCACATATTCAATGTAAATTTTCGGATGGGTTCTTGATGGGCGGAGTTATGTAAATCTAATGTGAATTAATGCGGTTTGTTTTTCCGTTACAAAAGAAATAATGACGCGCGTGAGGATATTCTTGTAGGGGGAATGAGGAAGGTCTTATTGGCGCTAATTGACAAAAACTTAACTCAGTTGACCTTATGCGAAAATTAGCGTGAAGTTGATCACAAATATAAACGCTGGTAGGGTAAAAAGGTCATTAACTGCCCAGACAGGCGTCAACAGGTTCGGTTGTATCGACGTAAAACGTCAATGTAAGTAAACCTGCTACGCTTGAATAAGGCGATTCGCATGGAGCGGATCCCATGGTTCACAGAACGCAAACTGGACTGTGAAACAGACAGGGCCGAGTCTACGAGGATAGTTATGCTGAGAAGGAAAAAGATTAAACCCATCACACTTCGCGACGTCACCATCATTGATGACGCAAAATTGCGTAAAGCCATTACCGCAGCTTCGCTCGGTAATGCGATGGAGTGGTTCGATTTTGGTGTCTACGGCTTTGTGGCCTATGCGTTAGGTAAAGTGTTCTTCCCCGGGGCTGACCCCAGCCTGCAGATGATTGCCGCACTGGGTACGTTTTCCGTTCCCTTCCTGATTCGCCCGCTGGGCGGCCTGTTCTTCGGTATGCTCGGCGATAAATATGGTCGCCAGAAGATCCTTGCCATTACCATCGTCATTATGTCGATCAGTACGTTTTGTATCGGCCTGATCCCGTCGTATGCCACGATCGGGATCTGGGCGCCGATTCTGCTGCTGATATGTAAGATGGCCCAGGGCTTCTCCGTGGGTGGGGAGTATACCGGTGCCTCGATCTTCGTCGCAGAGTATTCCCCGGACCGTAAGCGTGGCTTTATGGGGAGCTGGCTGGACTTTGGCTCGATTGCCGGGTTTGTCATGGGCGCGGGCGTAGTAGTACTGATTTCAACTGTGGTAGGGGAAGATAATTTCCTCGACTGGGGCTGGCGTATCCCGTTCTTCCTGGCCTTGCCGCTGGGGATCATTGGTCTGTACCTGCGTCATGCGCTTGAAGAGACCCCAGCATTCCAGCAGCACGTCGAAAAACTGGAACAGGGTGACCGTGAAGGGCTGCAGGAAGGTCCGAAGGTGTCGTTCAAAGAGATTGCCACTAAGCACTGGCGCAGCCTGCTGACCTGTATTGGTCTGGTTATTTCTACCAACGTCACCTACTACATGCTGTTGACTTACATGCCGAGCTATTTGTCGCATAACCTGCATTACTCGGAAGATCACGGTGTGCTGATTATTATCGCCATTATGGTCGGTATGCTGTTTGTGCAACCGATTATGGGTCTGTTAAGTGACCGCTTTGGCCGTCGACCGTTTATTATCCTGGGGAGTGTTGGTCTGTTTGCCCTGGCAATCCCGGCATTCATTCTGATTAACAGTAATGTACTGGGGCTGATTTTCGCGGGTCTGCTGATGCTGGCAGTGATCCTCAACTGTTTTATTGGGGTGATGGCCTCCACATTACCCGCGATGTTCCCGACACACATTCGCTATAGTGCGCTGGCCGCAGCTTTTAACATTTCGGTGCTGATTGCCGGTCTGACCCCGACCCTTGCCGCCTCGCTGGTGGAGAGTACGCAGAACCTGATGATGCCTGCTTATTACCTGATGGTGATTGCGGTGATTGGTTTGATTACCGGTATTGCTATGAAGGAGACGGCAAATCGTCCACTGAAAGGGGCGACGCCTGCCGCATCCGATATTCAGGAAGCGAAAGAGATCCTGCGTGAGCACTACGATAATGTAGAGCAGAAGATTGAGGATATTGACGCAGAGATTGAAGAACTGCAGAAAAAACGCTCCCGACTCGTGGATCAGCATCCACGCATCAACGAGTAATAAATGAAACCCGCCAACGGCGGGTTTTCTTTTATTAGCATCCGGCGGCGATGTAGTCGCCATTGGCGCTGATGGGGATCACTGTCAGGAACAGGATCGTCGCGAACAGGATCAGGACTATCCCTCCGGCTATTTTGACTACCGGTACCAGCCATTTTAGTGAGGCGCTTCCTCCAAACCAGGCCACGGTGCGCTCACGGGCGTAACGTACTGCCAGTGAAAGTCCCATAATAGAGAGTGCCGTTCCCAGAGACATGGTCATTACTGCGGCCATCCCCCAGGTGACAATGCCCAGCGCGTTCGAGAACATCAGGATCATGATTGCCCCACTACACGGGCGCGCGCCAATTGCCAGAATCACACCCAGGCGGGTTTTCCAGTCACCTTGTGTCAGATTTGCTCCCACACCATGGTGGCTACAGCCACAGTGTTCGTCATGCTGATGGAGGGGCTTGATGGCTGAAATAGTCATCCTGTGCGGACGCAGGCTCTTTAGCGACTGGTAAATGATAAATGCACCAAATGCGCCAATGAGTACTGCGCTTATCTTCTCAACATACCAGCGGCTGGTACTGATATCCCCTGATGCGAGGTTAAGCCCTACCGCCAGAATAAAGACAAAAAGAATGGCGCTGACGCCTTGCATCAGGCTGCCAAGGAAAGGGACGACCCGGGCGGCCAGCTCGCTTTCCTTATTTGTAGTCAGGTAGGTCGTCACGATGAACTTTCCGTGTCCGGGGCCAATGGCGTGGAGAACGCCATAAAGGAAAGCCCCCGTTAATAGCCATAATCCGCCGCTGTACTGGTGGTTATTAAGCTGCAGCAAATACATCACCAGATAACGGTGCAGCGTAATTTGCGTGGCTAGGCACCACTGGATAAAGGCATTCCAGTGCGTATGCAGGGTAAAACCGGCAAAGAGGATCGCCAGCAACATCAGTCCTGCTGTGGGGATACGCCAGTCACGGGTGAGGCGTTGTGTGGTCATGAAGGTGGCCTGCGGAGGAGAATATTTGCCGCTAGTATAGTTGATCTTCCTCCTCGGTTCGCAGGATCACGCCAGGATCCATGAAAAAATGTGGATAAGTCTGTGTGTAAATGGGTATAAAGCGGGGTTTTGCTGGGGAATGCAGCAGTCAGTCATTTTTTTGCAACTTTTCGGTTGCGGCCTGCGGAGAACTCCCTATAATGCGCCTCCATCGACACGGCGGATGTGAATCACTTCACAAACAACCCGGTCGGTTGAAGAGAAAAAATCCTGAAATAACGGGTTGACTCTGAAAGAGGAAAGCGTAATATACGCCACCTCGCAACGGTGAGCTGAAAGCCGCGTTGCAACTGCTCTTTAACAATTTATCAGACAATCTGTGTGGGCACTCAAAGTGACATGGATTCTTAACGTCCTCGGACGAAAAATGAATACCAAGTCTCAACGAGTGAACACGTAATTCATTACGAAGTTTAATTCATTGAGCATCAAACTTTTAAATTGAAGAGTTTGATCATGGCTCAGATTGAACGCTGGCGGCAGGCCTAACACATGCAAGTCGAGCGGTAGCACAGAGAGCTTGCTCTCGGGTGACGAGCGGCGGACGGGTGAGTAATGTCTGGGAAACTGCCTGATGGGAGGGATAACTACTGGAAACGGTAGCTAATACCGCATAACGTCGCAAGACCAAAGGGGGACCTTCGGGCCTCTTGCCATCAGATGTGCCCAGATGGGATTAGCTAGTAGGTGGGGTAACGGCTCACCTAGGCGACGATCCCTAGCTGGTCTGAGAGGATGACCAGCCACACTGGAACTGAGACACGGTCCAGACTCCTACGGAGGCAGCAGTGGGGAATATTGCACAATGGGCGCAAGCCTGATGCAGCCATGCCGCGTGTATGAAGAAGGCCTTCGGGTTGTAAAGTACTTTCAGCGGGGAGGAAGGTGCTGAGGTTAATAACCTCAGCAATTGACGTTACCCGCAGAAGAAGCACCGGCTAACTCCGTGCCAGCAGCCGCGGTAATACGGAGGGTGCAAGCGTTAATCGGAATTACTGGGCGTAAAGCGCACGCAGGCGGTCTGTCAAGTCGGATGTGAAATCCCCGGGCTCAACCTGGGAACTGCATTCGAAACTGGCAGGCTAGAGTCTTGTAGAGGGGGTAGAATTCCAGGTGTAGCGGTGAAATGCGTAGAGATCTGGAGGAATACCGGTGGCGAAGGCGGCCCCCTGGACAAAGACTGACGCTCAGGTGCGAAAGCGTGGGGAGCAAACAGGATTAGATACCCTGGTAGTCCACGCCGTAAACGATGTCGATTTGGAGGTTGTTCCCTTGAGGAGTGGCTTCCGGAGCTAACGCGTTAAATCGACCGCCTGGGGAGTACGGCCGCAAGGTTAAAACTCAAATGAATTGACGGGGGCCCGCACAAGCGGTGGAGCATGTGGTTTAATTCGATGCAACGCGAAGAACCTTACCTACTCTTGACATCCAGAGAACTTAGCAGAGATGCTTTGGTGCCTTCGGGAACTCTGAGACAGGTGCTGCATGGCTGTCGTCAGCTCGTGTTGTGAAATGTTGGGTTAAGTCCCGCAACGAGCGCAACCCTTATCCTTTGTTGCCAGCGGTCCGGCCGGGAACTCAAAGGAGACTGCCAGTGATAAACTGGAGGAAGGTGGGGATGACGTCAAGTCATCATGGCCCTTACGAGTAGGGCTACACACGTGCTACAATGGCGCATACAAAGAGAAGCGACCTCGCGAGAGCAAGCGGACCTCATAAAGTGCGTCGTAGTCCGGATTGGAGTCTGCAACTCGACTCCATGAAGTCGGAATCGCTAGTAATCGTAGATCAGAATGCTACGGTGAATACGTTCCCGGGCCTTGTACACACCGCCCGTCACACCATGGGAGTGGGTTGCAAAAGAAGTAGGTAGCTTAACCTTCGGGAGGGCGCTTACCACTTTGTGATTCATGACTGGGGTGAAGTCGTAACAAGGTAACCGTAGGGGAACCTGCGGTTGGATCACCTCCTTACCTTAAAGAACCTGCCTTTGTAGTGCTCACACAGATTGTCTGATGAAAAGTAAATAGCAAGGCGTCTTGCGATTGAGACTTATACGTCCCCTTCGTCTAGAGGCCCAGGACACCGCCCTTTCACGGCGGTAACAGGGGTTCGAATCCCCTAGGGGACGCCACTTGCTGGTTCGTGAGTGAAAGTCACCTGCCGTCATATCTCAAAACTGACTTGCGAGTCATGTTTGAGATATTTGCTCTTTAAAAATCTGGATCAAGCTGAAAATTGAAACGACACATCTTAATGGTGTGTTCGAGTCTCTCAAATTTTCGCAAGTCGATGGTGAATCGAAAGAAACATCTTCGGGTTGTGAGGTTAAGCGACTAAGCGTACACGGTGGATGCCCTGGCAGTCAGAGGCGATGAAGGACGTGCTAATCTGCGAAAAGCGCCGGCGAGGTGATATGAACCTTTGACCCGGCGATGTCCGAATGGGGAAACCCAGTGTGATTCGTCACACTATCGTTAACTGAATACATAGGTTAACGAGGCGAACCGGGGGAACTGAAACATCTAAGTACCCCGAGGAAAAGAAATCAACCGAGATTCCCCCAGTAGCGGCGAGCGAACGGGGAGCAGCCCAGAGTCTGAATCAGCTTGTGTGTTAGTGGAACGGTCTGGAAAGTCCGACGGTACAGGGTGATAGTCCCGTACACGAAAATGCACAGGTTGTGAACTCGAAGAGTAGGGCGGGACACGTGGTATCCTGTCTGAATATGGGGGACCATCCTCCAAGGCTAAATACTCCTGACTGACCGATAGTGAACCAGTACCGTGAGGGAAAGGCGAAAAGAACCCCGGCGAGGGGAGTGAAAAAGAACCTGAAACCGTGTACGTACAAGCAGTGGGAGCACCTTCGTGGTGTGACTGCGTACCTTTGTATAATGGGTCAGCGACTTATATTCTGTAGCAAGGTTAACCGTATAGGGGAGCCGAAGGGAAACCGAGTCTTAACTGGGCGTTAAGTTGCAGGGTATAGACCCGAAACCCGGTGATCTAGCCATGGGCAGGTTGAAGGTTGGGTAACACTAACTGGAGGACCGAACCGACTAATGTTGAAAAATTAGCGGATGACTTGTGGCTGGGGGTGAAAGGCCAATCAAACCGGGAGATAGCTGGTTCTCCCCGAAAGCTATTTAGGTAGCGCCTCGTGAACTCATCTTCGGGGGTAGAGCACTGTTTCGGCTAGGGGGCCATCCCGGCTTACCAACCCGATGCAAACTACGAATACCGAAGAATGTTATCACGGGAGACACACGGCGGGTGCTAACGTCCGTCGTGAAGAGGGAAACAACCCAGACCGCCAGCTAAGGTCCCAAAGTCATGGTTAAGTGGGAAACGATGTGGGAAGGCACAGACAGCCAGGATGTTGGCTTAGAAGCAGCCATCATTTAAAGAAAGCGTAATAGCTCACTGGTCGAGTCGGCCTGCGCGGAAGATGTAACGGGGCTAAACCATGCACCGAAGCTGCGGCAGCGACACTATGTGTTGTTGGGTAGGGGAGCGTTCTGTAAGCCGTTGAAGGTGTCCTGTGAGGGGTGCTGGAGGTATCAGAAGTGCGAATGCTGACATAAGTAACGATAATGGGTGAAAAGCCCGCACGCCGGAAGACCAAGGGTTCCTGTCCAACGTTAATCGGGGCAGGGTGAGTCGACCCCTAAGGCGAGGCCGAAAGGCGTAGTCGATGGGAAACAGGTTAATATTCCTGTACTTGGTGTTACTGCGAAGGGGGGACGGAGAAGGCTATGTTAGCCGGGCGACGGTTGTCCCGGTTTAAGCATGTAGGCGGAACGATTAGGTAAATCCGGTCGTTTATTAACGCTGAGGTGTGATGACGAGGCACTACGGTGCTGAAGTAACAAATGCCCTGCTTCCAGGAAAAGCCTCTAAGCATCAGGTAACATCAAATCGTACCCCAAACCGACACAGGTGGTCAGGTAGAGAATACCAAGGCGCTTGAGAGAACTCGGGTGAAGGAACTAGGCAAAATGGTGCCGTAACTTCGGGAGAAGGCACGCTGATATGTAGGTGAAGCCCCTGCGGGTGGAGCTGAAATCAGTCGAAGATACCAGCTGGCTGCAACTGTTTATTAAAAACACAGCACTGTGCAAACACGAAAGTGGACGTATACGGTGTGACGCCTGCCCGGTGCCGGAAGGTTAATTGATGGGGTTAGCGGTAACGCGAAGCTCTTGATCGAAGCCCCGGTAAACGGCGGCCGTAACTATAACGGTCCTAAGGTAGCGAAATTCCTTGTCGGGTAAGTTCCGACCTGCACGAATGGCGTAATGATGGCCAGGCTGTCTCCACCCGAGACTCAGTGAAATTGAACTCGCTGTGAAGATGCAGTGTACCCGCGGCAAGACGGAAAGACCCCGTGAACCTTTACTATAGCTTGACACTGAACACTGGTCCTTGATGTGTAGGATAGGTGGGAGGCTTTGAAGCGTGGACGCCAGTCTGCGTGGAGCCGACCTTGAAATACCACCCTTTAATGGCTGGTGTTCTAACGTAGACCCGTAATCCGGGTTGCGGACAGTGTCTGGTGGGTAGTTTGACTGGGGCGGTCTCCTCCCAAAGAGTAACGGAGGAGCACGAAGGTTAGCTAATCCTGGTCGGACATCAGGAGGTTAGTGCAATGGCATAAGCTAGCTTGACTGCGAGAGTGACGGCTCGAGCAGGTGCGAAAGCAGGTCATAGTGATCCGGTGGTTCTGAATGGAAGGGCCATCGCTCAACGGATAAAAGGTACTCCGGGGATAACAGGCTGATACCGCCCAAGAGTTCATATCGACGGCGGTGTTTGGCACCTCGATGTCGGCTCATCACATCCTGGGGCTGAAGTAGGTCCCAAGGGTATGGCTGTTCGCCATTTAAAGTGGTACGCGAGCTGGGTTTAGAACGTCGTGAGACAGTTCGGTCCCTATCTGCCGTGGGCGCTGGAGAATTGAGGGGGGCTGCTCCTAGTACGAGAGGACCGGAGTGGACGCATCACTGGTGTTCGGGTTGTCATGCCAATGGCACTGCCCGGTAGCTAAATGCGGAAGAGATAAGTGCTGAAAGCATCTAAGCACGAAACTTGCCCCGAGATGAGTTCTCCCTGACTCCTTGAGAGTCCTGAAGGAACGTTGAAGACTACGACGTTGATAGGTCGGGTGTGTAAGCGCAGTGATGCGTTGAGCTAACCGATACTAATGAACCGTGAGGCTTAACCTTACAACGCCGAAGCTGTTTCGGCGAAGAGACAGACAATCAAATTTCAGCCTTGATACAGATTTAACAGAATTTGCCTGGCGGCTTTAGCGCGGTGGTCCCACCTGACCCCATGCCGAACTCAGAAGTGAAACGCCGTAGCGCCGATGGTAGTGTGGGGTCTCCCCATGTGAGAGTAGGGAACTGCCAGGCATCAAACAAGAAAAACCCCGTACCGCAAGGTACGGGGTTTTTTGCTTTGTGCGTGAAAAATGTCAGGTAGTGACTTTGCCTTGCCTTCAGTAGCGCCCATAGAACATGGTAAGGCCAGCCACTTGGTTTCTTTGAAAGATGATTTAAGCGGTGGAAACAACATTTGAGGTTTGATAAACGCAGAAAAGCAAAAACCCAGCCATAGGCTGGGTTCTTTAAATAGTGGTGCCGGACTCGGAATCGAACCAAGGATTCGTTTCTATAGCAACGAAATCACCTAATAACAGTAAGTTACCTTTATGCTTCGATTCCGAATGTACCACTACTCCGTACCACATTCAAGAGCACTAAAGCTGACGATCTTACTACTTATCCTTGTTGGATTCAGCAGCCTTCAGTTTGTCATACATATCTTTGGCCTTGAATATGGTTGAAGGATCCACCTTATCCATAACCTTATCTGCGAATGCATCAATATGTTTATCTAACTCACCATCAAGCTTAAGTTTATCATTAACCATTTTCTTCACTTCGTGCTTAATGATTTTCTCTTTTACTGTCTCAGGTAATAGTTTATCTCGTATGTCAGTCAAAAAGCTCATCAACCTTCTCCTTTGCTTTCCCTTTAACTGCATCGTCTATACAACCTGCCACTGCTACAAGAGCTGCGGCGATTACAGCCATGTCATCGGTATACCCGAGTATCGGGGTTAAGTCGGGGATAATATCTATCGGTGACACTAAGTAAGCCAGCGCGCCGTAGATGGTTGCTCTGTGTGTAGTTGTGCAGTTGTCACTTTCTAAGCCGTAATACAAACGGAATACCTGCTCAAGTGAATCTTTTCCGATAGTTTTACAGTATTTCTTTACTTTCGACCAAAAACCGCTCTCGTTGTAGTCACCAATATCGATCTTGCCTGTATCATCCATTAACATTTCCTCAAAGTAGTGTTCTCATATCACTTATCTAACAGGTCAGGGCGCTCGTTCCGAACAATCCGGTAAATACTAGTGATGCCGATACCTAACTGGCGGGATATCTCCGGTTTACTCATACCGTTTTCGACCAAATCTATAACTTCTTGAGTTTTACTTGTGGCGGTCGCTCTCCGTCCTTTGTACTTGCCTTTTAGTTTTGCCAATGCGATGCCTTCGGCCTGACGCTCCAGCATCAGCTCACGTTCGAACGTGGCGATAGCGCCGATCATGGTCAGCATTAACTTTCCGGTCGGAGTGGCTGTGTTGATACCAATATTAAGGATGTTTAACGCCACGCCTTTGCCTTGCAGGTACTCCGAAATTTCAAGCAAATGTCGAGTGTTACGGGCGAGTCTGTCAAGTTTTGTTACACATACTATATCGCCTTCGCGAACAAACTCCAGTAAAGCCTGTAGTTCTGGGCGGTCATCTTTTGCCCCGCTGATCTTTTCCCTGAATACCTTCTCGCAACCGGATAACGCTGCGATTTGTGCATCGAGACTCTGCTCGGTAGTTGATACACGGGCGTAACCGAGTGTAGCCATGTGGACTCCTTACCCTGCCAATAGACTCACCGCCCTGCAAAGACCTGCCAGAATACCAAACCGACCCTGTAGCAGGGGCGAGTGCGGCATTCCACCGTTGCGGCGGTGGCAGGTCTTTGGGGCATGGGCTATTGGTATGGGTCTAGCGGTAGTAGGGGATTAGAGGAAATCTTCTTCTGAGGCGTAGCGTGCTGCCATTCCCCGGAAGAAGACGGTTGCAAAGGTTGTCAGAGCCATTATCAGGGCTTCAACAAGTAAGGATTTCCAGTTCATAGCCAGCCCCTGTCTGCGAATGAAACTGTTTGACCACCGCCCACGACGATGTGATCTACCAGTCGGACTTCGATTAGCTCCATAACTTTCTGAATATTGAGCGTTATCGCTTTATCCTGAGCGGATGGCTCGGCGTTGCCAGATGGGTGATTATGGGAACAGATAACACCTGCGGCGTTGAGCTTAAGCGCCTGCCGGGCAATCTCGCGGGGGTAGACTGGCGTTGTCGCTATGCTGCCGTGGAACATTTCCTGATAGTTCAGGACGTGATTCCGGTTGTCGAGGAATATCACACTGAACACTTCCTGCTCCCGATCGCCAAGCTGTAAAGCCAGATAGCTCGCAGTGTCCTGCGGTGATGCCAGTGTGTCGGTACGGTAGAGCCGTTGAGTGAGAATTTCGCGGGCCTGATTGATGATTTCATCATGCATGATTCATCCTCCTGTGGTGATCTGCATATTTCTTGTACCTGCGGAGCGGGGAATCTTGGAAAGGAGGTTTGGGCGAGTGGCTTTAGATGCCTGCCTGACGATCTGTACGGGCCTGTGAGCTGCGTTCAGGAGTGATTCATACCTAGAATGCAGAAAGGCCGTGAGAGGCCTACACGGCGTCTGGTGACTTCTGACGTGAAAAGAACTTTTGGGGAGTTGAGGCTACAAAATCATTAAGCTGTCGCTCAGTTCGACGTATTGATACGGCGGGAACTTTGCACTTTTGGTAAATGCGAGTTAGCGTTGATAGCTTAAGGATTATTATCTGTAGGATGCTATGAGTAAGATGAATTTGAGTAATAAAAATTGATAGAACCCTATAAATCTATATAAGTGTCTTGGGGTTAGGTTTCAAAGGTTGCAACGTTTGGACAGGTAGAAAAGCCTAATCCCTTAGGCTTTTGTTGTAACTTTTGATGCAACTTTTCGGTTTATATGCCGTATGACCTCAATTTCGCACGTTGGAAGTATATGTCCCTGCGTTTATCAAAGGGGATTGTCAGCCTGTCCAGCAGTTTACCCATCTCACTTAGAGGCTGCCGTGGGCTTTTTAGCAGGAAAATGCATTCGTTATGGGCTGCATCATAGGCTTTTCGGGCTGACTCGCTGCTTATCTTTAGCGTGGAGTCTGAAAGGCTGATACAGGCCATTCGCAGGCAGTGGGAATAGCAATCCTCCAGACTGACGAACCGCTTTAGCTGGCGGACCGCTTCCAGCCATACTTCCTGTTCTGCATGTCTGACCCTGATTAGCTTTGTACCGTGCAGATTTTTCCGTAACCACCGATCCCGTCGTTTATCGTTGAACTGATAACGTGTCGTTCTATGAGCCTCCTCATCAAATTCAATGATGAACTGGCGTTTAGCGGTTTTTCCTTTTGCCATATCGGTATACCACTGCTCAGTGAGGAAGAAATCTACTCTGTAGGGACCGATCTGCTTTTGCCGTTCGAGTTCATAGCTTGTGAATCGTGGTTGTTGCCTTAGTTCGACGATCAAATCGTGTAATTTGACGCCAAATTGCCCTTCAAGACGGCTTTCACCGGACCTAACTGGCAGTTTCAAACCAGATTTAAGCTCAATTGCATCAATGAGAAGTCCGTTCTGGCTGGAGTGGATGCTGTAAGTCAGCAGGGCAAGGGCATCGCCAGCGGGAATCCAGCCGTTTTTGTCGGGAATTTCACCGTCAATCAGGCCGGATGTGCAGCACGACAGGACATTTTCGGGAGCCTTGAGCAATTTGGCATGTGTCCGCTGTGCCCATTGAGTAAATCTTGTTGCCTGAGGCGTCATTTTCCGCAAGAAAGCAACGGAAAGCTGGGGGACCCCGTCAACGGTCTGCCAGTCTGAGTCAGGAATTCTTAACATTTTGATAATCTCCAGTAAGTTACTGTGCCTTATACCGCTGAAAGTCAGTTTTCCAGCCGCTTTAGCTCCAGTCTGGGGATCCTCTCAATGAGCACCCGGCTTGTTTCAATCAGATAGCTGCCATAACGCCGTGGAACGGAGCCGGGAACATGTCCGAGAATGTTGTTCTGCGTGTCTTCGCGGACGTCCAGAGCACGGCATTGCGTAATGAAATAGTGACGGAAGCTGTGGGAGGGTTTAACTTCCTTACGGATGCCGTGCTTACGGATCAACCGGCCCCACCAGCGGCCATAGTTGTAGGCGTATTTATCGTTAACGACAGATTTCTCAGCAAAGAGCTGGCCTTCTCTGGTATTGACGAAATCCATAAAACCCAGCTCCAGTATATGGCTGTGTATCGGGACGTAACGCACGGAGCCAGCCGTTTTGACTGATTGCTCTTTCCCCATCTGGATTTTGAAGCAGGGAACACCGAAAGCATCCACGATATCGGCCCTGCGTAGCTGTCCGATTTCCTCAACGCGAGCCCCGGTGTAGTAAAGGATTATCGGCATCCAGTAGGCCATTTCGCCATAGAGAGATTGCTCCCCGTGGAACAGTGGTAGCCGGAACATCACCCTGATTTCGTCGTCGGTGAACGGGATATCCTCATTGATCGTCTGCACTTTTTTACGCATTTTGAAACTATCGAAGGGATGTTCATCCACGAGGTCGTCTTGGAGTGCAACAGTGAACATGGCCGAGAGGTGCATGAAGTTGTTTCGCACGGTGTTGGCGCTGAGTTTCTTGCCCTGAGCTTTGGCCTGATTCTCCAGCGACAGCAAGTTGACGGCCTTACTGCGGTTAGCCGGGGTCAGCTCCAGGAGCGTACGGAACGCCGCGAGGTCACTCTTCGAGATGTCCCGGATGGGTTTATCACCGATGAATTTGATGAATCGGTTAGCCGATGGTGTGTAATCCCGTATACGTGACTCAGCTCTGTCCTTGTCGGTTAGCCGGATATGTGCTTTGTAATGCTCGAAAAGACTGGCGAAAGTCATGCTTTTCTTTTGTTGCGTGGCGTTGATGGCGGTGTAGACAGGTAGTTCATCAATAATATACATTTCTGCCGTACTGAGCCTGTACTCCGCCAGACGCCATGCGAGCTTTTGTCTCCATGCGGGCGTCAGTACTGCTGGCGTCCACCGAAGAGCCTCTTCGAGTTCAGGCTGCATAAGTTGGGTGACAAGCTGCAAATCTGCCTCGTCTGCCTGCTCTCCCTTACGCAGACATTCGCTTAATTGCACGTTATCTGCGGTCAGGCCATAACCATAATCGTCTTGCCGTACATAACGTGCTTTGATGGTTTCTGGCTGCTGGAGGATTCTGGTCATCCATACCGAAGCGATCACCTCTGTATCGTCCTGCGTTACGGAGCGCTCTGCTTTGGCGTTCTGGATGATAGCGTTAATTTTTGCCAGAGCGACAGGGGCTTTGAGCTTGGCTTGTCCGAGGTCTTTCGTCTCAAGGGAACGTTTTAGTTCGCCTTTGCCGATGGCTGAACGCAGCTCCAGAGGAACCGCTTTGCGGATGTAGTAGGTGCCGTTTCGGTCTTTGGTAGGCTTTATCATAATGCCCATTTTGTACCACCTTTCTGTACCACCGGGAAGCGGGGCCGGAGGAAATTAAAAAGAGGTAACTACCGATAAACCAACAAGTTGTTGACTCAGAAAGCAAAAACCCCCGCCGAAGCGAGGGTTATAAATGAGTGGTGCCCGGACTCGGAATCGAACCAAGGACACGGGGATTTTCAATCCCCTGCTCTACCGACTGAGCTATCCGGGCAACGGAGCGCATTAAACCGCAATCAGGCCTTATCGTCAACCTTATTTCAGGAAAAGCTGTTCAACTGCTTAAGTTTGCGGCAATCTGACGGTTTACGCGCCGAATCAGCCCAATTTAGCCGATTCGTTTACGTCAATGCTCCGCCCATACGACATTGAGCAAAGCGCAGAATGTCTTCAGCCAGGCGATGTGCCGTATCGACATCAGCCTGGCTACGGTTTACCAGCATGCGGCTCAGGCAACCCTCCAGTACCAGCTCCATCTGCTTAGCCACCATTGCCGGGTCATCCACTTCCAGTGTGGTCAGCAGTTCGTGGGTGAAGTCATGCGCCGCCCGTTTTTGCTGATCCGCCAACTGATGGATAGGATGGCCAGGGTCAGGATAGAACGTACAGGCTGCAATAAACAGGCAGCCCGGATAACGGTTGTTACTGACACATTCGGTCAGGGCGGTATAGCGCGCCAGCAGCTTTTGTTCCGCTGTCAGTTCTTCGTTCAGCATCAGTTGCCTGCGCCAGACATCAACCTGCTGGCTGAGATAGCGCAGAGCATCATAAAGCAGTGCCTCTTTATCCGGCCAGAAGCGCTTAAGCTCATCCAGAGGGTAATCGATACGGTCGGCTACCATCTCAAGCGTGGTGCTGGCGATCCCTTGAATCTCAAGTAATTGCAGGGCTTGTCCCAGTACGTCTTCACGTTGCACGGTTTTCTCCTCCGCTATTCCCAACGGTTTGTCCCGTCTAAAGTGTTGTTTACGGTTGGCGATCGCGCAAATGTGTGCTGAAAGCCGCCGCATCCATAAACCCGGTTACGCGCTGTTCCGGCTGCTCTTTCCCCTGTTCATTGAAGAACAAAATGGTTGGCAGACCGAGAACATTAAGTTGTTTCAGCAGGGCCTTGTCCTGTGCACTGTTGGCTGTAACGTTCACCTGGAGGAGAACAGTCTCTTTCAGGGCGCTTTGCACCTGTGGATCGCTAAAGGTGTATTTTTCGAACTCTTTACAGGCGACACACCAGTCAGCATAGAGATCGAGCATCACCGGTTTACCTTTTGCCTCTGCCAGGGCGCTGTTGAGTTCATCCACGTTTTTAATTTGGGTGAAGTTCAGATGCGCTTGTGTCTGACCCACCGGTGTGCCGAACGCCCAGTCCTGCAGAGGGCGTATGCTCACCAGCGCGGCAGCCAGCAGCAGGATTTGCACCAGGCGCATCCATGGCTGTTTCGCCCCCAGGCTGACGAGAAATGCCCAGGCAAAGAATGCTACGCCGAGCATCGCCCATAGGCGCAAGCCCCAGACGTCGCCAATGATACGCTCAAGGAGGAATACCGGCAGCGCGAGGATGACAAAGCCAAACGCGGTTTTCACCGTTTCCATCCACGGACCACTCTTAGGCAGCAGACGATTACCAAATACTGTTACCAGAATGAGCGGTAGACCCATCCCTAAAGCATAAAGGTACAACGTACCCCCGCCGAGCCACATATTGCCGCTCTGGGCGATGTAGAGCAGGATGGCGCTCAGTGGGGCCGTAGTACACGGGGAACAAATCAGACCGGCAATCGCCCCCATCGCAAACACGCCGCCTGCAGAGCCCCCCTGCTGACGGTTACTCATCATCGTTAAGCGGGTTTGCAAAGCCGACGGTAACTGCAGGGTAAACAGGCCGAACATCGACAGTGCCAGCAGGATAAAGATCGCCGACAAGCCAATAAGCACATAAGGATGTTGAAGTGCCGCCTGGAACTGTAACCCAGCAGCGGCAACCACAAGGCCGAGCGCCGTATAGGTAAGCGCCATACCCTGCACGTAAATAAAGGCCAGCAGCAGCGCGCGGGCGGTGGAAAGGCGTTGCTTACCGCCCAGCACGATGCCAGAGATGAGCGGATACATCGGCAGCACGCAGGGGGTAAAAGCAATGCCAATGCCAATCAGTAAGGCCCACAGTGCGGAGAACGGAAGGTCAGCGGGAGCTTCACGCTTCTCGCCCGAAGGAAGAGGGGTAACCGTGGTTGACGCTTTCACTTCACTGAGTGGAACCACCTTCGTTTCAGGGGGATAACAGAACCCGGCATCCGCACACCCCTGATAGGTCACCGTCAGCGTGGCGCCTTTATCGGCCTGATTCACCGTAACAGGCACGCTCAGGCGCTGGCGATAGATTTCACTTTTGCCGTAAAACTCATCCTCATGCCACTCGCCTGGGGGCATCTGTAAAGCGCCCACGTTTGCCTGAGCTGGCGTGATGCTTACCTGCTTGCGGTAGAGGTAATACCCCTCTTTGACCTGCCAGTTGAGATTCAGGTCGTGCTGATTTTGCTGAAAATCGAAAATGAACGCCTGGTCGGCAGGGATAAAATTCGAACGGCCGGGTGCGTCAAACAACCCGGCAAATACTGACGTGCTGCACAGCAGCAGGATCAGCGTAAGGAAGCGTTGAGCCATGAGAGATAGTCGTTATCGCCGTGGACTACTGGCAACACCAGCAGCTCTGGGGTTTGGTAAGGATGATGAGATTTGAGGCAGTCCAGGAGTGCCTGCTGGTTCGCCTGATTCGTTTTTAACAGCATCTGGACTTCGTACTCCTGCTCCAGTTTACCTTCCCAGCAGTAAAGGGAGGTGGCTCCGGGGAGGAGCGTCACGCAGGCAGCCAGCTTTTCGGCCAGTACTTTGGCGGCGAGATCCTGGGCAGAGGCTTCATCGGGGGCGGTGCACAATACGACAACAGCATCAGGCGTGTTCACAAGTCGACCTCCTCATCACGAAAGTCTTCACTATATCACGCGAGGCGATTGGTCATTAATGAATCGGGCCGCAGAGCGGCCCGATTTTAACTATTTTTACAACAACGCATGGTTTACAGCACGATGCCGCCGATGATAAATCCGAGGATCACGCACAACGTAATGGCGACCACACCCGGGATCAGGAACGCATGGTTAAACACGTATTTACCGATACGGGTTGAGCCGGTGTCGTCCATCTCCACTGCGGCCAGCAGAGTTGGATAGGTTGGAAGAACAAACAGAGCAGAAACCGCCGCAAACGAAGCGATTGCCGTCAGTGGCGTTACGCCCAGCATCAGTGCCGCAGGCATCAGTGCTTTGGTGGTCGCCGCCTGAGAGTAAAGCAGGGTAGCGGCGAAGAACAGGACTACCGCCAACAGCCATGGGTAGTTGTGCAGCAGGTCACCCGCAACGGTCTGAATATCGCTGATGTGTGCTTTCACGAAGGTATCACCGAGCCATGCAACGCCCAGTACGCAGACACAGGCGCTCATACCGGATTTAAAGGTGCTGGCGTTCAGCACTTCGCTGGTGTCAATTTTGCAGGTGATGCTAATCAGCGTAGCGATGGTCAACATGAACACCACAATCGCTTCGTTACGCGGCAGCACCGGGTTCTGGATCAAGCCCACCGTGTCACTGATGGCGGTCGCGTAGAACATGACTGCGACGATACCGATCAGGAACAGCAATACCGAGCGTTTTGCATGCGGTTTCAGTTCGAAGACCTGGCTACCACGCAGTTTCACTTCACCCTTAGCCAGACGTTCCTGATACACCGGATCGTCTTTCAGTTCGGCGCCAAGGAAGTTACACAGTACGGCAGTAATCATCACCGCAATCAGCGTCACCGGAATACAGATCGCCAGCAGCGTCAGGTAACTCACGCCCATCGGTTCAAGAATACCGGCGAAGAAGACTACGGCAGCGGAAATTGGTGACGCGGTGATTGCAATCTGCGACGCAACTACCGCAATGGAGAGCGGACGAGAAGGACGAATACCTTGCTCTTTCGCCACTTCGGTAATCACCGGCAACGTGGAGAATGCGGTGTGTCCGGTTCCCGCGAGAATGGTCATAAACCAGGTCACCAGTGGGGCAAGGAAGGTGATGTATTTTGGATGGCGGCGCAGCATACGCTCCGCCAGACTCACCAGGTAGTCCATACCGCCTGCCACCTGCATCGCTGCGATAGCGGCAATAACTGCCATGATGATTTCGATAACGTCAAAAGGTATTGCACCGGGTTTGATCTGAAAGATAAGGGTAAGAACGAGCACCCCGAGACCGCCGGCAAAACCGATGCCGATACCCCCGAGTCTTGCTCCCAAATAAATCGCCAACAAGACGATGACGAGTTCTGCTCCAAACATAAGGACCTGCCTTGCTTATTAACAAGTTGATATTGAATTGTTGTATTTTGGTAACGCTTATAAAGAAAAAAGGCACGTCACAAGTGACATGCCTTAAGAAGCCTAGCCTGAACGGTTACTGTTCGCTTTCATCGGTATATCGTTTCGCTTTATATGCCGGGTGCATCAGGTTTTGGGCCGAGAAAATATCGTCCAGCTCGGCTTCGGTCAACAGTCCGCGTTCCAGAACCACTTCACGTACGCTCTTACCGGTTTCGGCGCAAATCTTACCGACGATGTCACCGTTGTGGTGGCCGATGAACGGGTTGAGGTAGGTGACGATCCCGATGGAGTTATAGACATAACCTTCACAGACTTCTTTATTCGCTGTGATGCCGTTAATGCATTTTTCCAGCAGGTTGTAGCTGGCGTTGGTCAGGATGTGGATGGATTCAAACATCGCCTGGCCAATCACTGGTTCCATCACGTTCAGCTGCAACTGACCCGCTTCAGAGGCCATAGTCACGGTCGTGTCGTTACCGATGACTTTGAAGCAGACCTGGTTCACCACTTCAGGCACAACCGGGTTCACTTTGGCTGGCATGATGGACGAGCCCGCCTGTAGTTCTGGCAGGTTGATTTCGTTCAGACCCGCACGCGGACCAGAGGAGAGCAGGCGCAGGTCGTTACAGATTTTGGACAGTTTCACCGCCAGACGTTTCAGGGCGCTGTGTACCATCACGTAAGCGCCGCAGTCGGAGGTCGCTTCAATCAGGTCTTCTGCAGGGACAACCGGCAGGTTAGAGACTTCAGCCAGTTTCTGTACCGCCAGTTGCTGATAGCCATCTGGAGTGTTCAGACGTGTACCGATGGCAGTTGCGCCCAGGTTCACTTCAAGCAGCAACTCGGAGGTGCGCAGCAGGTTTTTCGTTTCTTCGTTGAGCAGCACGTTAAACGCGTGGAATTCCTGGCCGAGGGTCATTGGCACTGCGTCCTGTAATTGGGTACGACCCATTTTCAGGATATCCTGGAACTCAACCGCTTTACGCTGGAAGCCATCGCCCAGCTGGTTAATCGCGTCCACCAGTTTCACCACGGAGGCATACACCGCGATACGGAAACCGGTAGGGTAGGCGTCGTTGGTGGACTGGCATTTATTAACGTGGTCGTTCGGGTTCAGGTACTGGTATTCACCTTTCTGGTGACCCATCAGCTCCAGGCCAATGTTTGCCAGTACTTCGTTGGTATTCATGTTGACAGAAGTGCCCGCGCCGCCCTGATAGACGTCAACCGGGAACTGGTCCATGCATTTGCCGTTGTTCAGCACTTCATCGCAGGCCGCGATAATCGCATTTGCCGCGCTTTTAGGAATGGTTTGCAGCTCTTTGTTGGCCAGTGCTGCGGCTTTTTTCACCATCACCATGCCACGGACAAATTCAGGGATGTCGCTGATTTTGCTGTTGCTGATGTAGAAGTTTTCAATCGCTCTCAGAGTGTGGACACCGTAGTAGGCATCCGCTGGAACTTCCCTGGTACCCAACAAGTCTTCTTCGATACGAATGTTGTTTAACATGTGAACCTTCTTTTCAAGCTGCCGATGGATTGTACTAAACACACAGTATTAATGTGG
The DNA here is from genome assembly GCF_046521475.1 of Enterobacter sp. CPE_E890. NCBI lineage: Bacteria > Pseudomonadati > Pseudomonadota > Gammaproteobacteria > Enterobacterales > Enterobacteriaceae > Enterobacter > Enterobacter sp. CPE_E890. Next base: position 443,500 of record NZ_JBKFZW010000001.1, read on the forward strand.
TTTTGAATATTTTCTGACCGACGATTATTCCCTCAATCAGCCAGATGCTCGAGATCATATGCTGATGATAGCGAATTGCCGTAAGCTGGATCACTTATTATCGAGCCGATTCCATGATAATTATTAATCTGTGAAATGAGTCACCGCTTTAATATTTCCAAAAAAAATATCCGTGCAAACTGATTGAAATTTCGCTAACCGTCACCATCTCATACAAACGCGCGTCGCGAACACATTCAGACAGGGGCCCAACGGCACCTGCCACACAGGAGATGCCAGTGCGCTGGATACCGTTTATTGCTTTCTTTCTCTATGTTTACATTGAGATTTCCATTTTCATCCAGGTTGCCCATGTGCTGGGCGTCCTGCTGACGCTGATTCTGGTGATTTTCACCTCTGTCATCGGCATGTCGCTGGTGCGTAATCAGGGTTTCAAAAATTTCCTGATAATGCAGCAGAAGATGGCTGCTGGTGAAAGCCCGGCCGCGGAGATGATCAAAAGCGTGTCGCTGATTATTGCGGGCCTGCTGCTGATTCTGCCGGGGTTCTTCACCGACTTCCTCGGCCTTTTATTGCTTCTGCCGCCGGTGCAAAAGCACCTGACCATGAAGCTGCTGCCGCATCTGCGCTTTAGCCGTATGCCGGGCGGTGGGTTCAGCACCGGCCCGGGTGATACGTTTGAAGGGGAGTATCAGCGTAAGGATGAACAGCACGACCGTTTAGACCATAAAGACGATCGGTGATGTTGTTGCCCGGTGGCGCTTCGCTTACCGGGCCTACGGATTCTGCCGTTTTGGTAAAAACAGCCACAGCCCTACCAGCATGACAATAGCGTACACGCTCTTCCATCCCACCATCGCGAGCAACAGCAGGCAAAGCACACCTCCGATGACCGCCAGCGCTTTGTAGCGACCTTTCAGCAGACGACAACCCGCCAGCATGCACAGCAGGTAGATCATGATGAAAATGCCGTTGGCGTAGACGATCAGCGCATCCAGATTGATATTCAGGGCGTAAATACACAGCGTGCTCAACACACAGCAGCCCAGTACGGCATTCAGGGCATTCAGCGGAAGCTGGCGTTTTGACAGACGCGCGAGACGGCTTTCAGGCTTGTACAACGCTTGCGACCACACCAGGCGGGCAAAACTCTGAATGTAGATATTGAGGCTGGCAAAACAGGCGAGATAACCAATCACGCAGGCCACCCAAAGGGCTTTCACCCCAAACAATTGCACCACAATGCCTGGTAGCGAGGCGGCAGCCGCTTTATCCGCCCCGAATGCGTTAAAGTGCAGCACAAGCACGGTACACGCCCAATAGACCGTTCCCGCCAACAACAGACCAATCATCAGCGCGCGCGGGAAATCGCGTTCAGGTTGCGTAAACTCGGAAGCCAGATGGGCGAACGCTTCAAGTCCAACAAAGCACCAGAACATGACGGAAAGCGCAGCGAAAAGCTGCGAATGGTCAACATCCTTGAGTGCCGGGAAGGGAATTTCCGCTACGGTGAGATCTCCTGCCCACCAGATAGCGACAATCAGTGCGACGATAAGGATTGCGACCAGCGTTTGCAGATTGGCACTGGAACTGGCTCCGCGCGAACCGACCCACCAGACAATCGCCAGCGTACCTAGTTCGGCTAACAGCAACTGCTCATTATGCCAACCAAACAGCGCCTGGCCAAAGCCGGTCGCAATATGAAGCGCCGCAGGCAGGCCAACCGGAATGACGGAGAGAAACAGCCAGCCGGTAACACGCTGCAACCGCGGGCCAAAGGCCAGCCCGACAAAATGCGCCACGCCGCCTGCGCTGGGAAAATGCCGCCCCAGGATGGCAAACACAATGGCTATTGGGAAAACCAGCACAATCAGTACCGGCCACGCCCACAGGCTGTTATTTCCGGCAACCATCGCCGCCAGTGCGGGTACGGCAAACACGCCCGTCCCTAACAAGGAGGTTGAGAGCAGGCCAACGCCTTGCGCCAGCCCCAACTCCTGCTTGAGTCCACTCATTGACATCGCCCTGCCAGTACTAAAAGAGAGGCGATGGTAACACTTTCGCAAATTTTTTTTTCAACTCCCCCTTGAAGGGGGAAAAAGCTATCCCCATCTCTCAGGGCACTAGTCGGAAAACCGCATGCGGGCCGGCGTCATCCATAACTGATAATGACTTTCTCAAAGGAGAGCTATCAATGAGTATTCGTCCGTTACATGATCGTGTGATCGTCAAACGTAAAGAAGTTGAAACCAAGTCTGCTGGCGGTATCGTTCTGACCGGTTCTGCAGCAGCCAAATCAACGCGTGGCGAAATCATCGCTGTCGGTAAGGGCCGCATCCTGGAAAACGGAACTGTGCAGCCACTGGACGTTAAAGTTGGTGACATCGTAATTTTCAACGATGGCTACGGCGTGAAATCCGAGAAGATCGACAATGAAGAAGTGTTGATCATGTCCGAGAGCGACATTCTGGCAATTGTTGAAGCGTAATTTACGCACGAGAATTTGAGGAAATAAGAACATGGCAGCTAAAGACGTAAAATTCGGTAACGACGCTCGTGTAAAAATGCTCCGCGGCGTAAACGTACTGGCAGATGCAGTTAAAGTAACTCTGGGCCCGAAAGGCCGTAACGTAGTGCTGGATAAATCCTTCGGCGCGCCAACCATCACCAAAGATGGTGTTTCTGTAGCACGTGAAATCGAGCTGGAAGACAAGTTCGAAAACATGGGTGCGCAGATGGTGAAAGAAGTTGCCTCTAAAGCGAACGACGCTGCAGGCGACGGTACCACCACCGCGACCGTACTGGCGCAGGCTATCATCACCGAAGGTCTGAAAGCCGTTGCTGCTGGCATGAACCCAATGGATCTGAAACGTGGTATCGACAAAGCTGTCGCTGCTGCTGTTGAAGAACTGAAAACGCTGTCTGTACCATGCTCTGACTCTAAAGCGATTGCTCAGGTAGGTACCATCTCCGCTAACTCCGACGAAACCGTAGGTAAACTGATCGCGGAAGCGATGGACAAAGTCGGTAAAGAAGGCGTCATCACCGTTGAAGACGGTACCGGTCTGGAAGACGAACTGGACGTGGTTGAAGGTATGCAGTTCGACCGCGGTTACCTGTCCCCATACTTCATCAACAAGCCAGAGACTGGTGCTGTTGAACTGGAAAGCCCGTTCATCCTGCTGGCTGACAAGAAAATCTCCAACATCCGCGAAATGCTGCCAGTGCTGGAAGCCGTTGCGAAAGCAGGCAAACCGCTGGTTATCATCGCTGAAGACGTTGAAGGCGAAGCGCTGGCGACCCTGGTGGTTAACACCATGCGTGGTATCGTGAAAGTGGCTGCGGTGAAAGCACCTGGCTTCGGCGATCGCCGTAAAGCGATGCTTCAGGATATCGCTACTCTGACTGGCGGTACCGTTATCTCTGAAGAGATCGGTATGGAGCTGGAAAAAGCGACCCTGGAAGACCTCGGCCAGGCTAAACGTGTTGTGATCAACAAAGACACCACCACCATCATTGATGGCGTAGGTGAAGAAGCCGCTATTCAGGGCCGCGTTGGTCAGATCCGTAAGCAGATCGAAGAAGCCACCTCTGATTACGACCGTGAAAAACTGCAGGAGCGCGTAGCGAAACTGGCAGGCGGTGTTGCCGTAATCAAAGTGGGCGCAGCGACCGAAGTTGAAATGAAAGAGAAGAAAGCACGCGTTGACGATGCCCTGCACGCGACCCGTGCTGCGGTAGAAGAAGGCGTGGTTGCTGGTGGTGGTGTTGCGCTGGTGCGCGTTGCCGCTAAACTGGCTGGCCTGACTGCGCAGAACGAAGATCAGAACGTGGGTATCAAAGTTGCACTGCGTGCAATGGAAGCACCTCTGCGTCAGATCGTATCCAACGCCGGTGAAGAGCCATCTGTGGTTGCGAACAACGTGAAAGCGGGCGAAGGTAACTACGGTTACAACGCAGCGACTGAAGAATACGGCAACATGATCGACTTCGGTATCCTGGACCCAACTAAAGTGACCCGTTCTGCTCTGCAGTACGCGGCATCTGTTGCTGGCCTGATGATCACTACCGAGTGCATGGTGACCGACATGCCTAAAGGCGACGCACCTGACTTAGGTGCTGCTGGTATGGGCGGCATGGGCGGTATGGGCGGCATGATGTAATCGTGCGTTCTACGTCGTAGAATGTGAAAAACCCCCGGGCAGAAATGCTCGGGGGTTTTTCTTTTGGTCATCTTTTAGGTATAAGGTTTACACACGGACAACTACTGTCCAGCTTATTGAAAACGAGGAATAACATGCGCGTAAAAGTCTGTGCAGGGATCGTAGGAGCAGCATTGCTGCTGGCGGGTTGTAGCTCCAGCAATGAACTGTCGGCAGCGGGCCAGGGCGTTCGCTTTGTGGAAGATAAGCCTGGCAGTGAATGTCAGCTGTTAGGCACCGCAACCGGTGAGCAAAGCAACTGGATGTCGGGTCAGCATGGCGAGGAAGGCGGTTCTATGCGCGGCGCGGCGAATGCCCTGCGTAACCAGGCTGCGGCCATGGGTGGGAACGTGATTTACGGCGTAAGCAGCCCAACGCAGAGTATGCTGTCCAGCTTCGTGCCGACCGCCAGCCAGATGAATGGCCAGGTCTACAAGTGCCCGAACTGATTGCCTTTTCCCTCTCCCGTTGGGAGAGGGTTAGGGTGAGGGGAATTAGTGTTGCCGCAACTGTAAATCCAGCGGCGTCTTGCTTGGCTCACCGCCAATCTCACGTGCCAGTTTCGGCACCATATAGCCTGAAACCAGCGTTAACAGTTCGCGCATAATCTGCCGGGCTTCTTCATCCGTTACCATGAAATGTGCCGCACCCTGAACGCGATCCAGCACGTGCAGGTAATAGGGCATTACTCCGGCATCAAACAGGGCATTGCTCAGGTCAGCCAGCACGTGGGCGCTATCATTCACGCCACGCAGCAGCACGCTCTGGTTTAGCAGCGTCACGCCCGCTTTACGCAGACGCGCCATCGCCGCGCGAAAATCATCGCCAATTTCGTTCGCGTGGTTAATGTGGTTCACCAGCAGCACCTGCAGTCGAGACTGCTCCAGGCGCGACACCAGGCCGTCAGTGATACGCGCCGGAATGACAATCGGTAAACGGCTGTGAATGCGCAGACGCTTAATGTGCGGGATGGCTTCAAGCTGAGTCAGCAGCCAGTCCAGCTCGTGATCTTTCGCCATCAGCGGATCGCCACCGGAAAAAATAATCTCGTCCAGCTCCGGATGGGCGGCAATATAGTCCAGCGCGACCTGCCAGTTGCGTTTATTGCCCTGATTTTCCGCATACGGGAAGTGCCGACGGAAGCAATAACGACAATTTACCGCGCAGCCACCTTTTACCAGCAGCAGGGCTCGGTTGAGATACTTATGCAGTAAACCTGGCACCACACTGTTCTGCTCTTCCAGAGGATCGGTGCTATAACCCGGCGCGGTGACAAATTCATTCTGCGAAGTAAGTGTTTGTTTTAAAAGTGGATCGTCGGGGTTGCCTTTCTCCATCCGTGCCACAAACGCACGGGGAACGCGCAGGGCGAAAAGGCGCTTTGCCTCGCGTCCTGCAAGCAACTCTGGGTGCTGATCGAGGTCTAAAAGACGCAGCAATTCATCAGGACTGGTGATTACATCGGCAAGTTGCGATAACCAATCTTCTCTGGACGGGGTGTTTAGGGTTACAATATGCGCCATTTTGTGGCTTAGCTACCAGTTAACAAATTTAGAGGGCCTTATGGCAACGTACTATAGCAACGATTTTCGTGCTGGTCTTAAAATCATGATGGACGGCGAACCGTACGCGGTTGAAGCCAGCGAATTCGTTAAACCAGGTAAAGGCCAGGCATTCGCACGCGTTAAGCTGCGCCGTCTGCTGACCGGTACCCGTGTTGAGAAAACCTTCAAGTCTACTGACTCCGCTGAAGGCGCTGATGTTGTTGATATGAACCTGACCTATCTGTACAACGACGGTGAGTTCTATCATTTCATGAACAACTCTACTTTCGAACAGCTGTCTGCTGATGAGAAAGCGGTAGGTGACAGCGCGAAATGGCTGCTGGATCAGGCCGAGTGCATCGTGACCCTGTGGAATGGCCAGCCTATCGCTGTGACCCCACCTAACTTCGTTGAGCTGGAAATCGTAGAAACTGATCCAGGTCTGAAAGGCGACACCGCAGGTACCGGTGGTAAGCCAGCCAAACTGTCTACCGGCGCAGTGGTTAAAGTTCCACTGTTCGTACAGACTGGCGAAGTGATCAAAGTGGATACCCGCTCCGGCGAATACGTATCCCGCGTGAAGTAATTTACGTTTTGATTGAAGGCGCAGCGCCCGCTGCGCCTGATTTTTACAGGCAGGGATGATGAAACGTACCGTTAAAATTCTGCTTCTGTTAGCGCTTTCCAGCGCATTACTCTCCGGCTGTAACACCACGCGTGGAATGGGACAAGATATCCAGGATCTCGGTCATATCATTTCTCACGCCGCCAGCTAAGTTCGTCTAATTTTCCTAAAAATGCTTCCTTTTCCGTCAGCCGACGGGATCTTGTCTATTCTTAAGTTGCTATACACAAAACAACTTTGGCTATAAAAGGAAGATATTATGGTTAAGAAGACAATTGCAGCGATCTTTTCAGTCCTGGTACTTTCTTCGGTGTTAACGGCCTGTAATACCACGCGTGGCGTCGGTCAGGATATTTCTGAAGGTGGTAGCGCAATCTCTGGTGCGGCAACAAAAGCCCAGCAGTAATTAACAAACGGTACGGGACCTGATGGGTTTCGTACCGTCAGCTTTCTGATTCCTGCAAGGATAAAAACGGTGAAAAACGCGTATCCATATGCAGTTTCATGCGGATATTACGTTTATAGGTATAGACCGTTTTCCCGTTGATACTCAGGTGAGCGGCAATTTTCTGATTGCTCGCACCGTCCATCCACAATGTCAGCACTTTCTCTTCCTGCCGGGTCAGCAAGGGGGCCGCCGTCGTCGGCCTGTCAGCGCTTGCGCGCGAGACTAATGCGTCGTTGATAACCGTTGCGACTTCTTCGAGGCTGGCGTTTTTCAACAATGACGACCAAACCGGGAACTGCCCGAGCCAGTCCGTCATGCTGTTGTCTTCTCCCGATTGTAGCAAGATAAAAGGCAATTTTTCACTGGCGTTAAGTAGGGTAGAGAGCTGTTGGAAATGGTGAATATCCTGCCTGAAGCCGTACAGGTCAGCGATAACCAGATTGGGTTTCCATTGCAGAATGTGCTCTCTGGCAAGAAATAGATTATTCAGCCCGGTCACAACGTAGTGCCCAGGGAACAAACCGGAGTGATTGAGCCATGCTTCAAACCCTGCGCGGGTGAAGTGACAACGGTCAATCAATAGAATTTTGAACATATTTTATTCGCAGTCGGCTAGTGGTTTGGCTTCCTGCCATCAGAAAGCACATCATCATAGAGAAGTCAGATGAGTGGTAAATGCCTGAACTCCGCGCCATACTGCGGCTATTTCTTGCCTTAACGTGTTCAGCAGAAAGGGATTGAAAAAAAATCGCACGCTAAGCAAAATAAAGGGCGTAATCTTTGCCTTACGGGACGACCCGTAAGCGTATCTTTCACCGGGGACGGCCCCAACTTACCTGTAAGTTAAGGAGCCTGAAATGTCCTGGATCGTTCTTTTAATTGCCGGCCTGCTCGAAGTGGTATGGGCGATTGGTCTCAAGTACACCCACGGATTTACCCGTCTGACGCCCAGCGTCATTACCGTTACCGCGATGATAGTCAGTATCGTCCTGTTGTCGTGGGCGATGCGTTCTTTGCCTGTGGGAACGGCTTATGCTGTCTGGACTGGCATTGGTGCCGTAGGCGCTGCCATCACAGGCATTCTGCTGCTGGGAGAGTCAGCGAGCCTGGCACGTATCGCCAGCCTCGCTCTGATCGTGGCCGGTATCATTGGGTTGAAACTCAGCACGCATTAATGGGGTTGTTCTACCCAGATGAGTTTTGACACATCAAACCCCTGCCGGGTCGCAACATCCAGCATCTGCTGTTTCATCTCAGACGAGATGGTTGGCGTGCGGGAGAGTATCCACAGGTAGTTGCGATCCGGCCCGCAAACCAGCGCATGGCGGTACTCTTTGTCGAGTGCTATTACGTTGTAGCCGCCATAGAAGGGGCCAAAGAAGGAGACTTTGAGCGCGGCCCTCCGTGGATCGCCAGTGAAGTATGCTTTTCCTGTCGACTGCTGCCACATCTCCCGGTCGGGATTATAGCCCCTGTTGATCACCTGAATACCGCCATCATCCATCGGACTGTAATTCGCAGTGACTTTCTCTAAGCCCCGTTCAAACCGATGGTCCAGGCGGGCGATTTCATACCATGTTCCGAGGAAGCGTTGTGCATCGAAAGGCGTGACAACGGTAACGCCAGAAGGTGGGGTAGGGGAACTACAGGCAACCACTAAAAACGCGGCTGTCACCGCGGCGATAACAGGCAGAATGCGCATAGGAGTTTCCTTACTGTTTTTTTGTTAAGTGTAGATGACGGCAAGGAAAATGCGGGGTGTTTTGCCGGGTAAGCAGAGTCGCCACCCGGCAATGTTTTACTTCAGCGCGTCGAGGATATGATATGCCGCCTCAACTCGTGCCGGGTTCGGGTAGCTTTTATTCGCCAGCATCACAATGCCAAGCTGCTTTTCTGGAATAAACGCCACATAGCTGCCAAACCCGCCAGTAGAGCCCGTTTTATGCACCCAGGACGCTTTTACCGGAGTGGCCGTGGGATTCACTTCTACCGCAGGCAACGGTGCCAGGGCAACCTTATTATCGCTACCCTCGACCACGGTTTTGGCCTCTACCGGCCAGTTCAGCATCTCCCAGCCTAACCCTTGATACATGGCACCTACGCGCCAGTATCGGGATTGCGCAAGGGCGATACCTTGCTTCAGAGAGGTATCCTGCAGAGTATCGGGAGACATGTTCGCCATCACCCAGCTCGCCATATCTTTGACATTGGTTTTCACACCATAGGCTTCGGCATCCAGCATGCCCGGCGAAACGTGGACGGCTTTACCGTCACGGTATCCCCAGGCGTAATGCTCTCGTTCAGATTCCGGAACGTTAATCCACGTATGGTCCAGCTTGAGCGGCTTAAAGACCCGCGTCGTTATGGCCTGCTCATAGTTCATACCGGAAGGTTTAACCGCAAGGGCGCCAAAAAGACCAATACTGGCGTTCGCATAAAGACGCGTGGTTCCCGGCTTCCACTCTGGCTGCCAGTCCTGATAGAAGCGCAGCAGAGAGGCGTTATCGGTCACCTCATCCGGTACCTGTAATGGCAGACCACCCGCAGTATAGGTAGCCAGATCCAGCATGCGAATTCCCTGCCACTGCTTGCCTGTCAGCTCAGGCCAGTATTTTGTTACCGGATCGCTCAGCGAAATTTCACCGCGAGCAATGGCATCGCCACCCAGGACGCCGGTGAAGGTTTTACTTATAGAACCCAGCTCGAACAACGTTTGCGGGGTAACAGGTTTGTTCGCCGCGATATCGGCTTTGCCGAAGGTAAAGTAGTACGGCTGACCCTGATAAATTACGGCGACCGCCATCCCCGGGATGGTCTGCGCTTTCATCAGCGGGGTAACGGTACGTTCGACCACTGCAGCCAGCTGTTTTTCTGACATCGGTGCAGCAAAGACGGAGCAGGAGGTGCTGAGTAACAGGGCGCAGCAAAGGGATTTTTTCATCATCAGTTATCTTCCGTAATAGCAGGTCAAAGGAGTGTCCGGGCCCGTCAGACAGCTGTAGTTTGTGGGATTTGACTGTCGCTGACAAACGGTTAAATTTAGCATTAGCTGTTAATTTTTCTAACGGATGGGCCGATGACTCGCAGCTATCTCCCGCTTAATTCGCTTCGTGCTTTCGAAGCAGCCGCAAGGCATCTCAGTTTTACTCATGCCGCGATAGAGCTGAATGTTACCCATTCTGCTATCAGCCAGCATGTTAAGACGCTGGAACAGCATCTGAACTGCCAGCTTTTTGTTCGCGTTTCGCGCGGGCTGATGCTGACGACAGAAGGTGAGAATTTGCTGCCAGTGCTTAACGATTCGTTCGATCGTATCGCCGGAATGCTGGATCGCTTTGCCAGCCATCGTGCGCAGGAGAAACTCAAAATTGGTGTGGTAGGAACCTTCGCGACCGGTTTTTTATTCTCGCGGTTGTCTGATTTCCGCCGCTGCTCTCCGCATATCGATCTTCACCTTTCAACCCATAACAACCGCGTCGATCCGGCGGCTGAGGGGCTTGATTACACTATCCGCTACGGTGGCGGGGCGTGGCACGGGACCGAAGCGCAGTTCCTTTGTGATGCGCCGCTGGCTCCACTTTGTTCACCCGATATCGCCGCCGGGCTCCATACTCCGGCCGACATTCTGAAATTTACCCTGCTGCGCTCCTACCGGCGCGATGAGTGGTCCGCGTGGATGCAGGCGGCGGGAGAGCATCCCCCGTCACCCACGCATCGGGTGATGGTGTTTGATTCGTCTGTCACCATGCTGGAAGCCGCGCAGGCCGGTGTGGGAATTGCGATCGCTCCGGTCGATATGTTTACGCATTTGCTCAACAGCGAGCGCATTGTACAGCCGTTTGCCACACAGATTGATCTGGGCAGTTACTGGTTAACAAGACTACAGTCGAAAGCCGAAACCCCGGCAATGCGTGAGTTTGCGCAGTGGCTGGTGGGCAAAATGCAGAACTAAAAAGGCCCGCCGGAGGGCGGGCCACAAGGGTCAGATAGTGACCACGGCAATCAGCGTTACCACGGTCAGAATGGTTGCCAGGCCGTAGAATACCCATTTACCGCTCGGGACATGGATTTTCAGGTCATGCATCGCATGGTGAATACGGTGCAGGCCACACCACAGCGGCAGGACGATCATCAGGAAGATGAATACGCGGCCGATAAAGCTACCCGCAAACGCCAGTACGCGTTCGTAGCTCAGTGCATCGCCCGGGAACAGCCCCAGCGGCAGCATAATGCCGACCAGCAGGATGATCACAGGTGCGATGATGGCACTCCACATGCCGCCAGCGCCAAACAGTCCCCAGAAGACCGGCTCGTCAGAACGTTTTGGATTTGGATTGATCACAGTAGTCTCCTTACCAGAACAGTGCGACAAACAGAATGACCACAGTGACCAGAATCGTCACTGCCCAGAGGCCTTTAATCACCGGCTCTGGCCCCATTTTCTCGCCTTTTACGATAATGTTCGCCGCTTTTGGCGCCAGCTCAAACCAGGTTTTGGTATGAAGCAGCGCGGCCGCGAGCACGATCAGGTTCAGGACCACAATGATCGGGTTTTGTAGAAAGCCAACAAAGCTTGCCCAGGCTTCCGGACCATGCTTGAGGGTAAAAACACCGTACATCAGCTCAAGACTGAACCAGACCGCCGGCACCGCTGTGCCTTCACGCAGCATATAGAAGCGATAAAACGGCAGATTTTTCCACCAGGTGGACGGCACTGGCCGTACATAGGCTTTGCGTTTAGTCGTCATCATGCACTCCTTAGCGTGGTTTCAGGGTAGCGATAAGAAAGTCTTTCGAGCTTTCCACTTTACCCTGCTGAATAGCGGCGGCCGGGTCGACATGCTTCGGACAGACTTCGGAGCAGTAACCCACGAAAGTACAGCTCCAGACGCCGTTCTGGCTGTTAAGCTGCGCCATACGTTCTTTTTTACCGTGGTCGCGGCTGTCTTCGTTATAGCGGTGCGCCAGCGTAATGGCGGCCGGGCCGATGAATTCGGGATTCAGGCCAAACTGTGGACATGCGGCGTAACATAGGCCGCAGTTGATGCAGCCAGAGAACTGATGGTATTTCGCCATCTGGGCCGGGGTCTGGGTATTTGGACCCTGATCCGGCGTGCGCGGATTGCCGATGATGTAAGGCTTAATGGCTTCCAGACTTTCGATAAAGTGGGTCATATCGACCACCAGATCGCGCTCAATCGGGAAGTTGCCCAGCGCTTCAACCTTGATGCCCTTGGTGTAATCACGCAGGAAGGTTTTACAGGCCAGTTTCGGCACTTTGTTAACCATCATGCCGCAGGAGCCGCAGATGGCCATGCGGCAGGACCAGCGGTAGCTCAGGTCTGGTGCCAGGTTATCTTTGATATAGCCAAGCGCATCCAGCAGAGAGGTTTGCTCGTCATAGGGGACTTCATAGAAAGCGCTATGTGGTGCGGTGTCCACTTCCGGATTGTAGCGCACCACTTCAACTTTCAGTTTTTGCATCTCAGCCATTCGCCTTCTCCTTCTTCTCGGCGGCTTCTGCTTCTGCGCCGTACACGCGTTTAGCCGGTGGCAGCGTGGTGATTTTCACGTCACTGTAGTCCAGACGTGTGGTGCCATCTGCATCGCGCCAGGCGAGAGTGTGTTTCAGGAAATTGACGTCGTCACGTTCGGTACAGCCTTCATCAAGACGCTGATGCGCCCCGCGTGACTCTTTACGCGCCAGCGCAGAGTGCGCCATACATTCTGCCACGTTCAGGCCGTGACCCAGCTCGATGGTATAGAGCAGGTCGGTATTGAAGACACTGGAGGTATCGGTAATGCGCACACGTTTGAAACGCTCCTGCAATTCCGCCAGCTTATCGACGGTTTTTTGCATCAGCTCAGGGGTACGGTAGATACCACAGCCTTCTTCCATCGACAGGCCCATTTCATCGCGGATCTTAGACCAGTTCTCGTTACCTTCCTGGTTCACCAGGTCTTTCAGGCGTTTTTCAACGTCAGTAACCTGAGCATCGAGCGCGGCACCGTTAGCTTCGCCCGCTGTAGCCGCGCGTTCCATTGCGCGCTCGCCCGCCATGCGACCAAAGACGACCAGCTCTGCCAGCGAGTTAGACCCCAGACGGTTGGCGCCGTGCAGGCCCACAGAGGAGCATTCACCCACGGCGAACAGGCCTTTGATACGGGTTTCGCACTGCTGGTCGGTTTCGATCCCGCCCATGGTGTAGTGCGCGGTTGGACGTACCGGAATCGGTTCTTTCACCGGATCAACACCGACGTAGGCTTTTGCCAGTTCGCAGATGAACGGCAGGCGTTCCAGCAGCTTCTTCTCACCCAGGTGACGCAGGTCGAGATAGACCACATCGCCGCGTGGTGTAGAGATGGTGTTGCCTTTGCGCCACTCGTGCCAGAAGGCCTGGGAGACTTTGTCGCGTGGGCCGAGTTCCATGTATTTGTTTTTCGGCTCGCCAAGCGGGGTTTCCGGGCCCATGCCGTAATCCTGCAGATAGCGGTAGCCATTTTTGTTGACCAGAATACCGCCTTCACCACGGCAGCCTTCCGTCATCAGAATGCCGGAGCCCGGCAGGCCAGTCGGGTGATACTGTACGAACTCCATATCGCGCAGCGGCACACCGTGGCTGAGCGCCATGCCCATACCGTCACCGGTGACGATGCCGCCGTTGGTATTGTAGCGATACACGCGGCCCGCACCGCCCGTTGCCATCACCACCGCATTAGCGCGGATCTGGACGAGCGTGCCTTCCATCATGTTCATCGCCACCAGGCCGCGAGCCTGTCCGTCATCAACCAGAATGTCGAGGACGAAATGTTCATCAAAGCGCTGAATTTGTGGGAACTGAAGAGAGGTCTGGAACAGAGTGTGCAGCATGTGGAAGCCGGTCTTATCGGCGGCGAACCAGGTACGTTCGATTTTCATTCCGCCGAAGCGGCGAACGTTGACGCTGCCGTCCGGACGGCGACTCCACGGACATCCCCACTGTTCAAGCTGGGTCATCTCCGTAGGACAATGGTGTACAAAGTAGTCAACCACATCCTGTTCGCAAAGCCAGTCGCCCCCTGCAACCGTGTCGTGGAAATGGTATTCAAAGCTGTCATGATCCTGCGCGACGGCGGCGGACCCTCCTTCAGCTGCAACCGTGTGGCTGCGCATTGGATAGACTTTTGAAATCAATGCGATTTTAGCGTTGGGATTAGCTTGTGCTGCAGCAATCGCAGCACGTAATCCAGCACCGCCAGCGCCAATTACGGCAAGATCGGCTTGAAAAGTTTGCACGACATTCCTCCAGATTTTTGTTATTTCGCAACGCGACAAACTAAAGGTAGTTCACCTGCCCAAAGGGACAATTGCGAAAGCGTTTCCACTGCTCCTTTATGGGTAAAACAGTATAACCGTGTAGATGTCAGGGAAATTTGACGTGTTCGATTTTTTTGCTGTTCTGTAGGGTGATTTATCATCGTGATTGATGAATTGCGTCACGTAATTACGCACCTAAATGAAATGCGCGTTTTTACTGCGCAAAATTTGTCTCTGTCCCCGCTAACGAGTAGACTTCGTGCCCTTGTCTGAAATCGGAGAATTACTCATGAGCGAAACGGCCACCTGGCAGCCGAGCGCATCCATCCCAAATCTGTTAAAACGCGCTGCAATTATGACGGCGATCCGCCGTTTCTTTGCCGACCGCGGAGTCCTGGAGGTGGAAACGCCGTGCATGAGTCAGGCAACGGTAACCGATATTCATCTGGTCCCGTTTGAAACCCGTTTTGTTGGCCCGGGGCACTCTCAGGGCATGAATTTGTATCTGATGACCAGCCCGGAATACCACATGAAACGCCTGCTGGCGGCAGGATGCGGTCCGGTGTATCAGCTGTGCAGAAGCTTCCGTAATGAAGAGATGGGGCGTCACCACAATCCGGAATTCACCATGCTGGAGTGGTATCGTCCGCACTATGATATGTACCGTCTGATGAATGAGGTGGATGACCTGCTGCAGCAGGTGCTGGATTGCTCAGAAGCGGAAACTCTCTCCTATCAGCAGGCTTTCCAGCGCTATCTGGAAATCGATCCATTGTCAGCAGACAAGACTCAATTGCGCGAAGTGGCGGCAAAACTGGATCTCAGCAATGTGGCAGATACTGAAGAAGATCGCGATACGCTTCTGCAGTTGCTGTTCACGTTTGGCGTTGAACCGCAGATTGGCAAAGACCGCCCGACGTTTGTCTATCACTTCCCGGCAAGTCAGGCGTCTCTGGCGCAGATCAGCACGGAAGATCATCGTGTGGCAGAGCGTTTTGAGGTCTATTACAAAGGCATCGAGCTGGCGAACGGTTTCCACGAATTGACGGACGCGCGTGAACAGCAGCAGCGCTTCGAGCAGGATAACCGTAAGCGTGCCGCGCGCGGTCTGCCGCAGCAGCCTATTGATGTTAATCTGCTTGAGGCATTAAAAGCAGGTTTGCCGGATTGCTCCGGCGTGGCGCTGGGTGTTGACCGCCTGGTGATGCTGGCGCTGGGTGCAGAACAGTTGGGCGATGTGATTGCGTTTACGGTCGATCGTGCCTGAAAAAATGCCGGGTGGCGCTGCGCTTACCCGGCCTACGCCCCCTGTGGCAATATTCCTTTCCATTTCGCATAACAACATTAAAAACTGCCACATTCTCTATACACGGGTCTTTTTCTTAATTTGCTCGCTATAGGCACAATTTTTGTCTGGTCTTCTGCTACCATCCGCGCAGATTAATTTCCTTTGGATGGTTCTATGTCCCACTCACTCAAAAAGATGACCCTCACCGGGCTCATCCTGATGATTTTTACCTCCGTCTTTGGCTTCGCTAATAGTCCGTCGGCCTTTTACCTGATGGGTTACAGTGCGACGCCGTTCTATATCGTTTCAGCCCTGTTCTTCTTCATCCCATTCGCGCTGATGATGGCGGAAATGGGGTCGGCATACCGGAAAGAAGAAGGAGGGATCTACTCGTGGATGAATAACAGTATCGGCCCGCGCTACGCGTTTATTGGCACGTTTATGTGGTTCTCCTCTTACGTTGTCTGGATGGTCAGTACAGCGGCCAAAGTTTGGGTACCGTTCTCGACGTTTGTTTTCGGTAGCGATAAAACCCAGGTCTGGTCTCTGGCTGGCCTCAGTTCTACGCAGGTGGTTGGGATTCTGGCCGTTTGCTGGATGGTGGTTGTGACGCTGGTCGCGTCTAAAGGCATCAATAAGATTGCCCGGATTACCGCCGTGGGCGGGATCGCAGTGATGTGTTTGAATCTGGTGCTGCTCCTGGTCAGTATCGCTATTCTGTGCCTGAACGGCGGTCACTTTGCGCAGGAGGTGAACTTTGTTGCTTCGCCTAACCCAAGTTATCAGTCCGGCCTTGCGATGCTCTCTTTCGTGGTATTCGCCATTTTCGCCTACGGTGGTATCGAGGCGGTAGGGGGTCTGGTCGACAAAACGGAGAACCCGGAAAAGAACTTCGCGAAAGGGATTATATTTGCCGCCATCGTCATTTCCATTGGCTATTCGCTGGCAATCTTCCTCTGGGGGGTCAGTACCAACTGGCAGCAGGTGTTGAGCAACAACACCACTAACCTTGGCAACATTACTTATGTGTTGATGAAAAGCCTGGGAATGACGCTGGGACAGGCGATGAACCTGACGCCGGAAGCGGCGGTGACAATGGGCATCTGGTTTGCGCGCATTACCGGCCTGTCAATGTTCCTCGCCTATACCGGCGCGTTCTTTACGCTGATCTACTCGCCGCTGAAAGCGATTATTCAGGGTACGCCAAAAGCGCTGTGGCCTGCACGTATGACCCAGCTGAATAGCGCAGGCATGCCTGCCAACGCCATGTGGATGCAGTGTCTGTTGGTGTGCGTATTCATTCTGCTGGTATCGTTTGGCGGTGATACCGCGTCAGCGTTCTATAACAAGCTGACCCTGATGGCGAACGTGTCGATGACGCTACCGTATTTGTTCCTGACGCTGGCGTTCCCGTTCTTCAAAGCGAAGCAGAGTCTTGAACGTCCGTTTGTGATTTTTAAAACCCGCACGTCAACGCTACTGGCGACGACTGTGGTCGTGCTGGTGGTGGCGTTCGCGAATATCTTCACTGTCATTCAGCCGGTGATTGAGGCGAATGACTGGAACAGCGCGATGTGGATGGTTGGCGGCCCGATCTTCTTCTCGCTGCTGGCGATGGGGATTTATGAGAATTACCGCCGACGCTCAGTGGCGTACGTCACTGAAGCGGTGTAGCGGTTAAAGCGCCCCTCCCGAAAGAGAGGGGCGAAGATTTACAGGCTTCCCGCCGGGCGCTTACGTGCCGCCGACGTCAATGTTCTTCCCGTTTTACGTCCGTCCAGACTTTCCAGACGCATCTGGAACGGTGGGAATGGCATATCAATACCATGCTCGCGGAAGCCAGCCAGAATCAGCTGGTGGATCTCGTGGCGCAGCGGCATACGGTGTCCCATTTCTGCAGCGTAAATACGCAGCTCGAAAATCTGAATCCCCTGCTGCAAATCGACCAGGAACACTTCCGGTGCCGGGTTATCGAGCACCAGCGTGCAGCGCTCGGCTGCGGTGTAGAGAATTTGTGTCACCTCTTCACTGTTGGCATCCGACGGTGCCGGTAGTGTCAGCACCACACGTGTGACCGAGTCTGACAGCGACCAGTTGATGAACTGTTCGGTGATGAATGCCTTGTTCGGCACGATGATCTCTTTACGGTCCCAGTCGCTGATCGTTGTGGCGCGGGTATTGATCTTCGTTACGCTACCGGTCAGATCGCGGATCGTCACCGTATCGCCTATACGTATCGGTTTTTCAAACAGGATGATCAGGCCGGAAACAAAGTTAGCGAAAATTTCCTGCATGCCAAAGCCAAGTCCAAATGTC
This sequence comes from Enterobacter sp. CPE_E890, assembly GCF_046521475.1. Lineage (NCBI taxonomy): Bacteria > Pseudomonadati > Pseudomonadota > Gammaproteobacteria > Enterobacterales > Enterobacteriaceae > Enterobacter > Enterobacter sp. CPE_E890. The sequence goes on from NZ_JBKFZW010000001.1 coordinate 461,220, forward strand.
AGCGCAGCGACCAGCCACTGTAATTTAGACCACTCAATGCCAATCATTGAGAAACCCACCATCCCGCCAAAGAGCAGGATCAGGTATTTAGTGATGGTGGTAATGGCGTAGCCCGTGCCGGGGGTTAAATCCAGATGTTGCAGCAGAGCCAGCTCCAGCAGCGCCGGGAAGTTACGTACCAGTTGGGTAGTAATGATCAACACCAGAATGGCAATCAGTACTGAACCTAAGGTTATAGGCTCCAGACTTTCCACGCCCTGAACTGTAGATGTCACGTCCCAGAGAGAGATGTTCTCCAGGAAGCCAAACGCGGAGTGAATTTCCGACCACAGAACGATCACCGACAGGAGAGCAATCAGCATCAGGATGGAGCGCACCAGGCGCAGGGACTGGGTACTGATGGCATCCAGATCCAGTTCGACATCGTCCGCCTCCGTCGTCCCTTCCGTGCTGTTGACGTGGTTTGGCTCATCCTCACCCCGCGCACGCTGAGCGAGGATTTCTGCCCGGCGATGCTTGGCACGGTCGAAGGCCAGACGGCGGCGCTGAATCAACATCCAGCGACGGATGACGTGATACACCACCAGAAGCAGGAACCAGATCGCCACCGAGGTTTCCAGCCGCGCCAGCAGCGCCTTCGAGGTCGCCAGGTAACCCACTGCCGCTGCCAGCATCGCAATCAGCGGAGCGCTCAGCAGCAGGTTCCAGAGCAGGCGGTTGAACATGTTGTCGCCGCTACCGGATTTATCAAGATAGAGCGGTATACCGGCGCGTTTCAGGCTGAGCGTGACGATGGCCAGCGCCCCGCATATCAGCATAAAGCAGAGGCGACCCAGTGAGCCTGAGAACTCCCGGTCGTTAAGATTATCGAACATAATCAGCGCCATAATGAGTGGCACAATCAGTCCGATGCTCATCAGATAGTAACGCATAGCGCGTGCAACACGATTGCGCGGCCAGCCAAAGTGGGCGATGAACAGGCCATTTGGCCGCGCGAATGTGGCACAAATCATCACGACCCACAGCAGTGGAACCGTCGCGGTGACGCCATCGCCTATCGCCACGGCGAGCGGATAGGGCCAGGCTTCCCGCAGGCCGTACCCCAGCGTCATCCACAATACCGGTAGGGGAGAGGCCACGAGAATCGACCAGAACACCGTGCGGAGCGTCAGCCAGAAGTGATCCTGGGTGACTTTCCCCACGCGCGAACTGGAACGCTCCAGAAAACGGGTGAAATGTCTGCGCGAGTAAATGCTAAAGCCCACCAGAATCAATGCGCCCAGCAGTGGGAAAATGGTCTCTTTGCTGGTGAGCATCATCACGCTGGCCTGTCCCAGCTGGCTGAAGGTGTCCAGTGAAATCAGGCGGCGCAGATCCTGAACAATCTCAATTGGCCACGAGAAAGTCATTGGACGCACGTCAGAGGTCCAGAAGAGGTAACGGTGCGTTGCCTCGTTTACCTCTTTCAGCGCATCTTCCAGCTGACTGTTTGACACCTTCAGCTTGGTAAGCTCGAGGATCAGCGTATCACCGCCCTGGAGCAGTGAGTTCAGGAGTTCACGCTGGGTGCGCAACTGGGCTTCAAGGATCCGGTTTTGCTCACTGCTCAGAGGTTGCCCGTCAGCCTGACGGATCTGGCGAATTTGCGGTTGTTTATTGAGAAGATCTTCAAAGTGCAGTCGCTGAACGCGTAGCTGGGCCATCTCGGTATCCAACTGCTGCGGCTTCGGCATTTCCGGCAGGCGTGCCACCTGAGCACGTAACGCCTCGCCCAGAAGGTTTGATGACCCAAGCCACTGCGACTGTTCGCGCAGAGTGTTGAGCGCCTGGCGGACCTGCAGGGTTTGGTTCGTCGCCTGCCGCTGTTGTGAAGCGACCAGGTCCATACGCTGTGCCTGCTGGTTCAGTGCCGCTGAAAGCTCTCGGTTGATCTTGAACTGATCGACGATGCCGACGGGCAGGTTCGCGCTGTTTTCCGCCAGTAGCTCGGTACTTTCCAGCGCGCGTTCGGCCTCGCGCTGGCGCTGGCTATTCAGCTGGTTACGTAGCGCCTGGAGATAAGCATCAAGCTGTTCGCTCTGTTTTTGCGCCAGTTCTGAACGCATCCGCGATAGCTCCTGGCGGTTATTGGCGGAGAGCTGCGCCAGCTCCAGTTCATCGACCAGCGCTTTCAGGCGGGCAGACTCTGCCTGCAGCCCAAGGTTTTGTGCCTGGTTTTGCGGCGTGTTGCCGGTTTGTGTGCCGACACGGCGTTCAACCTCGTTGAGCTGACGGCGGGCATCGGTTTGCTGTTGCGGAAGCTGGCTGAGGGAGTCGGCAATTTCACGCGCTCGCTCCTGCTCCTGCTGAGCAAGGCGGCTCTTTTCCAGAAGCTGGCTGCTGACCTGCAGGATCTCCTGGTTCAGGGCGTCCGAGGTCATGCCTGCGGGCACGTCGCGCGGTTCGTCACGCAAATTATTGAGCTGCGCGCGCAGCGTCTGCGAGAGTTTGGGGAAGTTGTCGATAACTTGCTGATATTGCTGAGCGCGCTCAAGGGAGCCTTTCCGCTCCTCAAGCGCGTTCAGGGCAGACTGGAGCGACTCGACGGTCTCTGGCTGAGCGGGTTTGGCCGCTTTTGCCTGCTCCAGTTCCTGCGTTATCTGTTTGGCGTCGGGGGCTGTCGCTGCGTACGCCCCCATGCTGAGGCACCAGGCCATCAGTAGAACGATAATCGGGCGCACGTCAGCGATCCTTCTGTTGTTAGCCTTCGTCTTTTTTGTCGTCAACCAGCGGGCTGGCGTCGTGCTCGGCGTTAATCTCTTCCTGTGACAGCGGAGCAGGTTCTGCATCTGGCGTCACGAAGGTTTCGGTAGAGACCGCCAGCGGCTGGCCCAGTTTGGTGACCGACAGGCTTTTGAGCTGTTCAGCCAGCTTCACTTTGCCCGGCGCAAACAGGTTGATTACGGTAGAGCCCAGCTTGAAGCGACCCATCTCCTGACCTTTCAGCAGGGCGACAGAGCCTTCCGCTTCACCGGCAGGCCAGGTCCAGCGCTTGATCACGCCTTCACGTGGCGGAGTGATGGTGCCTGCCCAGACGGTTTCGATGCTGCCGACGATGGTGGCACCCACCAGAATCTGCGCCATTGGGCCAAATTCAGTATCAAACAGGCAGATGACGCGTTCGTTACGGGCAAACAGGTTTGGTACGTTTTGCGCGGTCAGATGGTTCACGGAGAACAGATCGCCCGGAACGTAGATCATTTCACGCAGAATACCGTTGCACGGCATGTGCACGCGGTGGTAGTCGCGCGGTGACAGATACGTGGTGGCAAACGTACCGTTACGGAACAGGTCTGCCATCAGGTAGTTACCCGCCAGTAAGGCCTCCAGGCTGTAGTTGTGGCCCTTCGCCTGCAGAATTTTGTCGTCTTCGATATCACCCAGCTGGCTAATTACGCCGTCTGCTGGCATCACCAGGACGTTAGGGTCGGTGTTTACCGGGCGCACTTCGTCACGCAGCGGGCGCACGAAAAATTCGTTAAAGGTGCGGTAGCTGGCGGTATCCGGCTTCTGCGCCTCTTTCATGTCGACCTTGTAATATTTTACGAAAAGGTCGATGACCAGTTTGGTCAGCCAGCCTGCTCGTTTGCTTGCGCCCCAGCCCGCCAGGCGAGTGAGCCACAGTTTTGGCAGAATGTATTGAAGCGAAAGTTTAAATGCGTTTAACAAGGTAGCCTCCAGGCCATTGTTTTGTCGTTCCTGATCCGGCGGCAAAGCACCGGAACCTGAAAAAAGGGGACGATTTTAGCGATGCTTAGCTTAGTTGTCAGTTATCAGAATCAGAAAAGTTTTTACGCGTTTTTACTTGATCCATGCTCTCAAGAATACGGTGGTAATTCTCGAAGCGAGTCTCCGCGATTTCACCGTTCTCGACCGCTTCACGGATAGCGCAACCTGGGTCGTTATCGTGTTTACAGTCGCGGTATTTGCAAGCGCCTAAATAATCATGGAATTCGACAAATCCGTTGAAGATTTGTTCCGGCTCGAGATGCCATAAACCGAATTCGCGCACCCCCGGAGAGTCGATCACATCGCCGCCATGTGGGAAGTGATACAGGCGTGATGCGGTGGTCGTGTGCTGGCCCAGACCCGAGACATCAGACACATCGTTGGTGAGGATCTCCTGCTGGAGACCAAGCAGGTTATTCAGCAGGCTCGATTTACCCACGCCGGATTGACCCGCGAAGATGCTGATACGATCGGTGAGCGCCTCTTCCAGCGGTTTCAGGCCATCTTTGGTGTAGCTGGAGACCATCAGAACGCGGTATCCAATCTTGCGATAGATATCCATCTGTTCATTGACGAAAGCCATTCCTTCGTCATCCAGCAGATCGATTTTGTTCAGCACGATAATCGGTTCAACCTGCAGTGTTTCGCAGGCGACGAGGTATCGGTCGATAATATTGAGTGAAAGTTCAGGCAAAATCGCCGAGACGATAACGATTTGGTTAATGTTGGCGGCAATCGGTTTCACGCCGTCGTAGAAATCGGGACGGGTTAACACAGACGTGCGCTCATGGACCGCTTCAACGATACCTTTTACCGTAACACCTTCCGCCGCCTCTTTACCCGGACGCCAGACGACGCGGTCACCGGTCACCAGAGAACGAATGGTCCGGCGGATGTTGCAGCGGTGGATCTCACCATCGGCGGATTCCACGTCGGCATGCATACCGAAACGGCTGATGACTACGCCTTCCGTTGGTTCGCCAAACAGGTTGTCGTCGTAATCGACCTTCTCCGAAGTGGTTTTAAGACGGCGCTGGTGATTGGCATTCACGCGGCGCTGCTGCCCTTTGGAGAGTTTATTTTTACTCAATCGCGCTGGCTCCTGGTCGCCCGTAAGGGGCAAAACCTCTATGATACACTCTAATTAATACTAGTTAACCTGCTACTGCCGGTTATGCGAGAAGGGTGGAAAATAACATGAGCGCGGATGAAAACAACCTGATTTGGATCGATCTTGAAATGACCGGGCTGGATCCCGAGCGCGATCGCATCATTGAGATTGCAACCCTGGTGACCGATGCCAACCTGAATATTCTGGCGGAAGGGCCGACGATTGCTGTTCATCAATCTGATGAACAGCTGGCATTGATGGATGACTGGAACGTGCGTACCCATACCGGCAGCGGTCTGGTGGAGCGCGTGAAGGCCAGTACTCAGGGTGACCGTGAGGCGGAGCTGGCGACGCTTGAATTCCTGAAACAGTGGGTTCCGGCAGGCAAATCGCCAATCTGTGGTAATAGCATCGGCCAGGATCGCCGCTTTCTGTTTAAGTACATGCCGGAGCTCGAGTCTTACTTCCACTACCGCTATCTGGATGTGAGCACCCTGAAAGAGCTGGCTCGTCGCTGGAAACCTGAAATCCTGGATGGCTTTAAAAAACAGGGGACGCATCAGGCAATGGACGATATTCGTGAGTCTGTTGCGGAGCTGGCGTATTACCGCGAAAACTTCATTAAGCTGTGATTTTGAGATCCGGCGCCTTGCGTGGCCGGGTTTTTGCCGTTAAATTGTGCAGCTTGCCGATTAAATAAGCATTTGAACTGAATTTCAAAAAAATCGCTTTCAGGGGGGTTGCAGCTAAAAGGATTTCTCGTATAATGCGCCTCCCGTAACGACAGAGAATTACACGTTACGACAGCAACAAAAGCAGTACAGATTTGCGGGAATAGCTCAGTTGGTAGAGCACGACCTTGCCAAGGTCGGGGTCGCGAGTTCGAGTCTCGTTTCCCGCTCCAAAATTTGAAAGTGCTTTTAAAGCATGCACCACCCAAGCGGGAATAGCTCAGTTGGTAGAGCACGACCTTGCCAAGGTCGGGGTCGCGAGTTCGAGTCTCGTTTCCCGCTCCAAAATTTGAAAGTGCTTCCACAGCACGCACCACCCAAGCGGGAATAGCTCAGTTGGTAGAGCACGACCTTGCCAAGGTCGGGGTCGCGAGTTCGAGTCTCGTTTCCCGCTCCAAATTCTTCTTCATCTTTAAAATATCCACAGCGAAAAGAGTCGTTGGGGACGTTTTCTGTTGTCTCTGAAATACTCTTGTGAACAGAGTTATCCACAGAAATTACGTTTAATCGGAATCGGCTAAAAACTTAGCAGGGTGAATAGTATTCGTGTAATTGGCTGTATTATATGAATAAAATTTGATTTCAAAATGTTATTGAGATCACTTGACCTCTTCTCCAGTCCCGATGCTGCTTGAGTTTGTATTTTTATACACAGGCTGTGAATATATTATGCGTCGCGCGTAAGCCCTTTCTCAATCACCCTCACCAGGCGTTGTTTCTTCGGTAATTGCACCTCGACTACGCAGGCATTTCGCTTCTCGATTTGCTGTGCAACCGCCCATTCTATGTGTTCATCGAGAAGTGGGTGCTCACCTCTGCGGCTTTCGAGCGCCTGAATATTGGCTTCATCCCAGGGCGCATTCCCCAGTGCAACGGCAACATTACGTAGCCAGCGCAGATGGCCAATGCGACGAATGGCAGACCCTTCTGTCACTTTCAGGAACCAGGCTTCGCTCCAGGCGAACAGCTCAACGAGTTGCGGTGCGTGCAGAGCTTTACGCGGACTGAAATCTTCTTCATCCGTGAGTTGTGAATAGCGGTTCCATGGGCAGATCAGCTGACAGTCATCGCAGCCGTAGATTCGGTTGCCGATAAGCGGCCGGAACTCCTCAGGGATCGCACCTTCCAGTTCGATAGTGAGGTAGGAGATGCAGCGGCGAGCATCAACAGTATAGGGTTCAACGATCGCGCCGGTGGGGCAGATGGTCATACAGGCCACGCAGCGGCCACAACCTTCCTCTACCGGGCCGTCTACCGGCAGCGGTAAATCAATCAGCAGTTCCCCGAGGAAGAAGAACGATCCGGCGTCGCGGCTAAGGATAAGTGAGTGCTTACCTGTCCAGCCAAGCCCGGCTTTTTCAGCGATCGGGCGCTCAAGAATAGGCGCAGAATCGACAAAGGGTCTAAAATTCAGCGAAACACAGTGCTGCTGAATAGTTTCCCCGAGTTTTTTTAAACGGTTACGCAGAAGTTTATGGTAATCACGTCCCAGGGCGTACCGGCTGACGTAACCCAGCGAGGGGTTTTTTAGCGTGCGCGCAAAAGCCGCGTTGGCGGGCAGGTAGTTCATGCGTACGCTGATGACACGCAATGTGCCCGGCAAAAGCTCGTGCGGACGGGCGCGCATCATGCCATGACGCGCCATCCACTCCATTTCGCCGTGGTATTGTTTGTCCAGCCAGGCCTGTAGTTTCGGCTCGCTGGCGGAGAGGTCGGTATCGGTAATGCCTACCTTCTGGAAGCCAAGCTCAGCACCCCACTGTTTAATTTTTTGCGCTAACTGATTGAGATCGAGGGGCTGTGACATGACGGACCATACAGTGAAGAAAAACCCCGCAAGTATACCACATTCCATCTGGCATGCGGACGACCTCCGGCGCGCCGAAAAAGAGGCAGCAGACAGCCTCGGTATCACCCTATATGAACTCATGCAGCGCGCAGGCGAAGCCGCGTTTAACGTTGCCCACAATGCATATCCGCAATCCAGACACTGGCTGGTTTTGTGCGGGCACGGCAATAACGGCGGTGACGGTTATGTTGTCGCCCGTCTTGCCGTTGCTGCGGGTATCCGCGTGACGTTGCTGGCGCTGGAGAGTGATAAACCGCTGCCGGAGGAGGCCTGCGCGGCCCGAGATGCCTGGCTGAATGCCGGCGGTGTGATTCATGCTCCTGATATCCTCTGGCCGGAGGATATGGATCTGATTATTGATGGTCTGCTCGGGACCGGTCTACGCAGTGCGCCGCGTGAGAACATTACCGCGTTGATTACACATGCCAATTGCCATTCCGCGCCGGTGGTGGCGCTGGATATTCCCTCAGGCCTGATAGCACAAACTGGCGCGACGCCGGGGGCAGTGATTCAGGCGGCGCATACGGTGACATTCATCGCCCTGAAGCCGGGTTTACTGACCGGCAAAGCGCGGGATGTGGTCGGTGTGTTGCACCACAATGCGCTGGGGCTGGACAGCTGGTTAGCTGGTCAGGAAACGCACCTTTCGCGCATTGATGCTTCGCAGCTTGCAGAGTGGCTGCCCCCGAGACGTCCCACATCCCATAAAGGCGATCATGGCAAACTGGTGATTGTCGGGGGGGACTACGGTACGGCGGGGGCTATCCGCATGGCGGGTGAAGCGGCATTGCGAAGCGGTGCTGGTCTGGTACGAGTCCTCACGCGCATCGAGAATATTGCACCGATCGTTACTGCCAGACCCGAGTTGATGGTGCATGAGCTTACGCTCCCGATGCTCGAGGAAAGCCTCGAGTGGGCAGATGTGGTCGTTATCGGCCCCGGGCTTGGGCAGCAGGCGTGGGGTAAACAGGCCCTGCAAAAGGTCGAGAATTTTCGTAAACCGATGCTGTGGGATGCTGACGCGCTGAACCTTCTGGCAATCAACCCGGATAAGCGTCACAATCGCATTCTGACGCCACACCCCGGCGAAGCCGCGCGTCTGCTTAACTGCAGCGTGGCAGAAATTGAAAGCGATCGCTTACTTTCTGCTCAGCGTCTGGTAAAACGTTACGGAGGTGTTGCCGTTTTGAAAGGGGCAGGAACCGTCGTCGCCAGTGACGAGACGCTGGGCATTATTGATGCCGGAAATGCGGGCATGGCGAGTGGCGGAATGGGTGATGTGCTTTCAGGCATCATTGGCGCATTGCTTGGACAGAAACTTCCCCTTTATGATGCAGCCTGTGCGGGCTGCGTGGCTCATGGTGCAGCGGCAGATCAACTGGCTGCACGTTACGGTACACGCGGTATGCTGGCCACCGATCTTTTTTGCACGCTACGGCGTGTTGTTAACCCGGATGTGATTGACGTAGAAAATGACTAATCGAGCGATTCCTTTACCTGATGAACAAGCCACTTTAGATCTCGGCAAGCGCGTGGCGCAGGCCTGTCAGGGGGCAACCGTCATTTATCTGTATGGTGATTTAGGTGCGGGTAAAACCACCTTCAGCCGGGGCTTTTTACAGGCGTTAGGGCATAGCGGGAATGTGAAAAGCCCAACCTACACGCTGGTAGAACCGTACACCCTTGAAAATCTCATGGTGTACCACTTCGATTTATACCGCCTTGCGGATCCTGAGGAGCTGGAATTTATGGGGATCCGTGATTATTTTGCCAATGATGCCATTTGCCTGGTGGAGTGGCCGCAACAAGGTGCGGGTGTGTTGCCTGACCCGGATGTCGAAATTCACTTAGATTACCAGGCACAAGGGCGTGAGGCACGCATCAGTGCGGTTTCCTCATCAGGGTGTTCCTTACTGGCTCGTTTAGCCGGTTAAGCTTAGGGATAACGGGATGATTAATCGCGTTAAAAGTTGGTTGTTGGCTGCCACCGTGCTGCTGTGCGCGCAGGCCGGGGCGGCTAACCTCTCAGATATTCAGGTATCGAACGGTGAAAGCCAGGCTCGGATCACATTCAGTTTTATGGGTGACCCTGAATACGCTTTTTCACAGCCAGACAGCCACAGCGTGGCGCTGGATATCAAACAAACCGGAGTGATTCAGGGATTACCGCTGCAGTTCAGCGGTAACAATCTGGTGAAGAGCATTCGCTCCGGCACACCACAAGATAGCCAGTCATTGCGCCTGGTGGTTGATCTCACCGAAAAGGGCAAAACGAAGGCGGTCAAGCAACAAAACGGCGCGAACTATACGGTGGTTTTTACCATCAATGCTGACGCACCTCCACCACCACCGCCTCCGCCAGTGGTGGCAAAACGCGTCGAAGAACCGGTTTACACGCCGCGTCCTTCTGAGCCTGCACGTAATCCGTTTAAATCGGACAGCGACCGCATTACCAGTGTCACCAGCAGTAATAGCGTTACACGCCCTGCGGCCAGCGCACGTCGTGCGGTCAGCGGTGATAAAGTGATTATCGCGATTGATGCAGGGCATGGTGGTCAGGATCCCGGCGCGATTGGTCCAGGCGGCACGCGGGAGAAAAACGTCACGATTGCGGTAGCCCGTAAGCTGCGGACGTTGTTAAACGATGATCCGATGTTCAAAGGCGTGCTGACTCGCGACGGCGACTATTTTATCTCTGTAATGGGCCGCTCAGATGTGGCGCGTAAACAAAATGCCAACTTCCTGGTCTCCATTCATGCGGATGCAGCGCCAAATCGTAGCGCGACTGGCGCATCGGTATGGGTGCTTTCGAACCGCAGGGCGAACAGCGAAATGGCAAACTGGCTGGAAGAGCACGAGAAACAGTCTGAACTGTTAGGCGGTGCGGGTGATGTGCTGGCAAACAGCCAGTCTGATCCATATCTCAGCCAGGCAGTGCTGGATTTACAGTTCGGTCATTCCCAGCGCGTCGGTTATGATGTCGCCACTAACGTATTGAATCAGTTGCAGGGCATCGGAGCATTGCATAAGCGTCGTCCGGAGCATGCGAGCCTGGGGGTTCTGCGTTCGCCGGATATTCCATCCATTCTGGTGGAGACAGGCTTTATCAGCAATAACAGTGAAGAGCGTCTGCTGGGCAGCGACAGCTACCAGCAGCAACTTGCCGAAGCCATTTATAACGGTTTGCGTAAATATTTTGAGGCGCATCCTCTGCAGTCCGCGCCACAGGGCGGGGCAGCTCAGACGGCCAGTGCCGCGCAGCCTGGCGAGATAACTGCGACCAACTAAGGAGAATTCATGCCGATTCAGGTTCTACCGCCGCAGCTTGCGAACCAAATCGCCGCCGGTGAGGTGGTAGAACGCCCTGCGTCGGTGGTGAAGGAGCTGGTGGAAAACAGCCTCGATGCGGGCGCGACCCGCATTGATATTGATATTGAACGCGGTGGCGCGAAGCTAATCCGCATTCGTGATAACGGCTGTGGTATCAAAAAAGACGAGCTGGCGTTAGCGCTGGCTCGTCACGCTACCAGCAAAATTGCTTCTCTGGATGATCTGGAAGCCATCATTAGCCTCGGCTTTCGCGGTGAAGCGCTGGCCAGTATCAGCTCGGTTTCCCGTTTGACGCTGACCTCCCGCACGGCTGACCAGGCAGAAGCCTGGCAGGCCTATGCTGAAGGGCGCGATATGGATGTGACGGTCAAACCTGCGGCGCATCCTGTCGGTACGACGCTGGAAGTCCTGGATCTGTTCTACAACACTCCCGCCCGACGCAAGTTCATGCGTACCGAAAAAACCGAGTTCGGCCATATCGACGAAATCATCCGTCGTATCGCGCTGGCCCGTTTCGATGTCACCATTAACCTCAGTCATAATGGCAAAGTGATGCGCCAGTACCGAGCGGTGGCCGAAGGCGGGCAGAAAGAGCGTCGACTGGGAACTATTTGCGGGACACCGTTTCTGGAACAGGCGCTGGCCATTGAGTGGCAGCATGGCGATCTGGCTTTACGCGGCTGGGTGGCTGACCCAAACGCCAGCAGCGCGGCGTTCGCGGAGATCCAGTATTGCTACGTGAATGGCCGAATGATGCGGGACCGTCTCATTAATCACGCCATTCGTCAGGCCTGCGAAGATAAGCTCGGAGCCGACCAGCAACCTGCTTTTGTGCTTTATCTGGAGATCGACCCGCATCAGGTCGACGTGAACGTCCATCCAGCCAAGCATGAAGTAAGGTTCCACCAGTCACGACTGGTACACGATTTTATCTATCAGGGCGTGCTGAGCGTATTGCAACAGCAGGTTGAACCGGTGTTGCCACTGGAAAATGAAGAGCCTGCCCCACGTTCGTTCCCGGAAAACCGTGTTGCTGCGGGCCGGAACCATTTTGCGGAACCCGCTGCGGTACGCGAGCCGGAAGCGCCGCGTTTCTCCTCTGCAGGGAGCGCTCCGCGCCCAACGGGAGCAAACTACCCGAACGCTCAGCCTGGCTATCAAAAGCAGCAGGGGGCGTTGTATCGCAAACTGCTGGAAACCCCAGCCGTGGAGCGTAAAGAACACATCCCGGTAGCGTCGTCTTCCCTGGACGCTCATAGCCAGAGTTTTGGCCGGGTGTTGACGATTGTCGTACCGGATATGGCACTGCTTGAGCGTGACGGCAAATTGATGCTTCTGGCATTGCCGGTAGCCGAACGCTGGCTCAAACAGGTGCAGCTCACTCCGGGCGAAAACTCGGCCTGCGCGCAGCCGCTGCTGATCCCGGTTCGTCTGAAAATATCCGCTGAAGAAACAAGGGTATTGCAACGTGCAGAGGCCCAACTGGCGCAGATGGGCATTGAAATTGTGCTCGAACCACAACATGTGACAATTCGTGCAGTGCCTTTACCCTTACGCCAACAAAATTTACAAAACTTGATTCCTGAACTGATAGGCTACCTGGCGCAGCAAACATCGTTTGATGCCGCCAACACCGCGCACTGGATCGCCCGTCATCTGGCAAGCGAACACACGCCGTGGAGTATGGCGCAGGCCATTAGCGTGCTGGCAGAGGTTGAACGTCTTTGTCCGCAACTGGTGAAATCGCCGCCAGGGGGTCTATTACAACCTGTTGATTTACAAACGGCGATGAACGCCCTGAAACATGATTGACGTAAGCAAGGCGAGCCTGCCTAAGGCGATTTTTTTGATGGGGCCAACGGCCTCCGGCAAAACGGCACTGGCCATTGAGTTGCGTAAAGTTTTGCCCGTAGAGTTGATTAGCGTTGATTCCGCCCTCATCTATCGGGGGATGGACATCGGCACGGCGAAGCCTGACGCAGAAGAGTTGCGTGCGGCACCGCACCGTTTGCTGGATATTCTCGACCCTGCTCAGGCTTACTCCGCAGCGGATTTCCGCCGGGATGCCTTAGCTGAGATGGCCGAGATAACAGCGGCGGGACGTATACCGCTGTTGGTTGGCGGAACCATGCTCTATTTCAAGGCGTTGCTGGAGGGGCTATCACCTCTGCCATCAGCGGATCCTGAGGTAAGAGCGAAAATTGAGCAGCAGGCGGCAGAGCAGGGCTGGGACGTTTTGCACAAGCAACTGGCAGAGATTGATCCGGTTGCTGCAGCACGGATCCATCCAAATGATCCGCAAAGGCTTTCCCGGGCACTGGAAGTTTTTTTCATTTCGGGTAAAACTTTAACGGAACTGACGCAAACGTCAGGAGAGGCTCTGCCGTATCAGGTGCATCAGTTCGCCATCGCCCCGGCGAGCCGTGAACTGCTCCATCAGCGAATTGAGCAGCGTTTTCATCAGATGTTAGCTTCAGATTTTGAAGCAGAAGTGCGGGCGCTATTTGCCCGTGGAGATTTGCATACGGATATGCCTTCCATTCGTTGTGTGGGATACCGCCAGATGTGGTCGTATCTTGAAGGTGAGATTTCATACGATGAAATGGTTTATCGAGGTGTTTGCGCCACGAGACAGTTAGCGAAGCGCCAGATCACCTGGTTGCGCGGTTGGGAGGGGGTTCACTGGTTAGACAGTGAAAAACCGCAACAGGCGTTAAACGAAGTGATTGAGGTTGTTGGTGATATCGCTCACTGAATGTGTACAATTGAGACGTATCGTGCGCAATTTTTCAGAATCGCAAGGTTCTAAGTACAAAACAAGCATATAAGGAAAAGATAGAATGGCTAAGGGGCAATCTTTACAAGATCCGTTCCTGAACGCATTGCGTCGGGAACGTGTTCCAGTTTCTATTTATTTGGTGAATGGTATTAAGCTGCAAGGTCAGATTGAGTCTTTCGATCAGTTCGTGATCCTGTTGAAAAACACGGTCAGTCAGATGGTCTACAAGCACGCGATTTCTACTGTTGTTCCGTCTCGTCCGGTATCTCATCACAGCAATAACGCTGGCGGCGGCACTGGCAGTAACTACCATCACGGCAGCAACGCGCAGGGTTCTTCAACGCCAGCGCAGGACAGCGACGAGACCGAATAAGGTCTCTGCTGTTATCCACACGGGGAGCCAGGGATCCTGCGTTCCCCGCTGATCTTTTTAGAGAGGTTTACGCTTGTTTGACCGTTATGATGCCGGTGAGCAGGCGGTGCTGGTACACATCTATTTTTCGCAAGACAAAGATATGGAAGACCTCCAGGAGTTTGAATCTCTGGTCTCTTCCGCCGGTGTCGAAGCAATGCAGGTGATTACCGGTAGCCGTAAAGCGCCGCACCCAAAGTATTTTGTTGGTGAAGGTAAAGCAGTTGAAATTGCGGATGCCGTAAAAGCAACTGGCGCTTCAGTTGTGTTGTTTGATCATGCGCTGTCTCCGGCCCAGGAACGTAACCTGGAAGCGCTTTGCGAATGCCGTGTTATCGATCGCACGGGGTTGATTTTAGATATTTTTGCTCAGCGTGCGCGTACCCATGAAGGTAAGTTGCAGGTTGAGCTGGCGCAGTTGCGCCATCTGGCAACGCGGCTTGTGCGTGGCTGGACCCACCTTGAGAGACAGAAAGGCGGGATTGGTTTACGCGGTCCGGGGGAAACCCAGCTCGAAACCGACCGTCGTTTGCTGCGTGGCCGTATTACTCAGATCCTCTCACGTCTGGAACGCGTTGAGAAACAGCGTGAGCAAGGTCGTCGTGCACGCTCAAAAGCCGACATCCCAACGGTGTCGCTGGTGGGGTATACCAACGCCGGTAAATCCACCCTGTTTAACCAGATTACTGAGGCCCAGGTTTATGCCGCAGACCAGTTGTTTGCGACTCTGGACCCAACGTTACGTCGTATTGACGTCGCCGATGTGGGTGAAACAGTGCTGGCGGATACCGTAGGGTTTATCCGTCATTTGCCTCACGACCTGGTGGCGGCGTTTAAAGCTACCCTGCAGGAGACGCGACAGGCGACCCTGCTGGTGCACGTGATTGACGCGGCGGATGTTCGTGTGCAGGAGAACATCGACGCGGTAAACGTGGTGCTCGAAGAGATCGACGCCCACGAGATCCCAACGCTGTTGGTGATGAACAAGATCGATATGCTGGAGGATTTCGAGCCGCGTATTGATCGAGATGAAGAGAACAAACCGATTCGGGTCTGGCTTTCTGCCCAGTCCGGTATTGGTGTGCCACTGCTTTTCCAGGCTTTGACAGAACGTCTTTCCGGTGAGGTAGCTCAGCACACGCTGCGATTGCCGCCACAGGAAGGCAGGCTGCGCAGCCGGTTTTATCAGCTTCAGGCGATAGAAAAAGAGTGGATGGAGGATGACGGCAGCGTGGGGATGCAGGTGCGTATGCCGATCGTTGACTGGCGTCGCCTCTGTAAACAAGAACCTGCGCTGGTCGACTATATCGTCTGATCAGAAAGGGGATGCCTGAATAATTCGCCCTTGCATAACAAATATGGAGCATATACATGGCGTGGAATCAGCCCGGTAACAACGGACAAGACCGCGACCCGTGGGGAAGCAGCAATAATCAAGGCGGCAACTCTGGGGGAAATGGCAACAAAGGTGGTCGCGAGCAGGGGCCGCCAGATCTGGATGATATCTTCCGCAAGCTGAGCAAAAAGCTTGGTGGCCTTGGCGGAGGTAAAGGTTCTGGCTCGGGTGGAAATTCTACCCAGGGGCCGCGCCCGCAAATGGGTGGCCGCGTGGTGGGCATTGTTGCCGCTGCGGCGGTGATCATCTGGGCTGCCACCGGGTTCTACACCATTAAAGAAGCGGAACGCGGTGTCGTCACCCGTTTCGGTAAGTTCAGTCATCTGGTGGAGCCAGGTCTTAACTGGAAACCGACCTTCATTGACGACGTTACCGCGGTAAACGTGGAATCTGTCCGTGAACTGGCGGCGTCTGGTGTGATGCTGACCTCTGATGAGAACGTGGTGCGCGTTGAGATGAACGTGCAGTACCGCGTAACCGATCCTGAACGTTATCTGTTTAGCGTGACCAGCGCCGATGACAGTCTGCGCCAGGCGACTGATAGCGCCCTGCGTGGTGTTATCGGTAAATACACCATGGATCGCATCCTGACCGAAGGTCGTACCGTTATTCGTAGCGATACCCAGCGCGAGCTGGAAGAGACCATTCGCCCGTACAACATGGGTATTACCCTGCTGGACGTCAACTTCCAGGCAGCTCGTCCGCCGGAAGAGGTGAAAGCGGCGTTTGATGACGCGATTGCTGCCCGTGAAAACGAACAGCAGTACATCCGTGAAGCGGAAGCGTACACCAACGAAGTGCAGCCACGTGCTAACGGCCAGGCGCAGCGTATTCTTGAAGAAGCTCGCGCATATAAAACCCAGACCATCCTGGAAGCACAGGGTGAAGTGGCGCGTTTCGCGAAAATTCTGCCGGAATATAAAGCGGCTCCGGAAATTACCCGTGAACGTCTCTATATCGAGACCATGGAAAAAGTGCTGAGCCACACGCGTAAAGTGCTGGTTAACGACAACAAAGGCGGAAACCTGATGGTACTGCCACTGGACCAGATGCTGAAAGGCGGTTCGGCTCCGGCGGCGAAAGCTGACACCAGCGGTTCCAATAACCTGCTGCGTCTGCCACCTGCGTCGTCCAGTAGCTCAAGCGCAACAACCACGCCTTCTTCGAACGATGGTGACATCATGGACCAACGCCGTGCTAACGCGCAGCGTAACGACTACCAGCGTCAGGGGGAATAAGGATGCGTAAGTCAGTTATTGCGATCATCATCATCGTACTGGTCGTGCTCTACACCTCTATTTTCGTTGTGAAAGAGGGTGAACGAGGGATCAAATTCCAGTTCAGCAGCGTCGTCCGTGATAGCGACAAGCGTCCGGTGATCTATGAACCGGGCCTGCACTTCAAAGTGCCGTTCATTCAGTCGGTGAAAACGCTTGATGCCCGTATCCAGACCATGGATAACCAGGCTGACCGTTTCGTGACCAAAGAGAAGAAAGACCTGATCGTTGACTCTTACATCAAGTGGCGTATCAGTGATTTCAGCCGTTACTTCCTGGCGACAGGCGGTGGCGACGTTTCTCAGGCTGAAGTGCTGTTGAAACGTAAGTTCTCTGACCGTCTGCGTTCTGAGATTGGACGTCTGGATGTGAAAGATATCGTGACCGATTCCCGCGGCCGTCTGACACTGGAAGTGCGTGATGCGCTGAACTCCGGTACCGCAGGCACCGAAGACGAAGTCTCAACACCGGCAGCGGATGATGCGATTGCTAAAGCGGCTGAACGCGTTCAGGCTGAAACCAACGGCAAAGTGCCGGTGATCAACCCGAACAGTATGGCGGCCCTGGGTATTGAAGTCGTTGACGTGCGTATTAAGCAGATCAACCTTCCTGTGGAAGTGTCCGAGGCGATCTACAACCGTATGCGCGCCGAGCGTGAAGCGGTCGCCCGTCGTCACCGTTCACAGGGTCAGGAAGAGGCTGAGAAGCTGCGCGCGGCAGCGGACTACGAAGTCACCAAGACACTGGCGGAATCTGAGCGTCAGGGACGTATTCTGCGCGGTGAAGGTGATGCAGAAGCCGCGAAGCTGTTTGCAGATGCCTTCAGCCAGGATCCGGACTTCTACGCCTTTATCCGTAGCCTGCGAGCTTACGAGAATAGCTTCCAGAGCAACCAGGATGTAATGGTCCTCAGCCCGGACAGCGATTTCTTCCGTTATATGAAGACGCCGACCAACGCGACGCGATAAACTCAGGCTCGTTTGAGTATTCAAACCACCGCTCTTCACGGAGCGGTGGTTTTCTTTTATAAGGAATAAAAATGAATTCAACCATTTGGCTCGCGCTGGCGCTGGTGTTAGTGCTGGAAGGTCTTGGCCCGATGCTTTATCCGCGCGCATGGCGTCGTATGATTGCGACGATGAGCCAGCTCCCAGATAATATTTTGCGTCGTTTTGGCGGCGGTCTTGTGGTTGCTGGCATCGTGATCTACTACATGTTGAAGAAAACGATTGGCTGATCAAAAAGTGGTCGGATTTGGCGCATTTTGAGGTCAAAAAGTGCTGTATATCTGAAAAAGCGATGGTAGAATCCATTTTTAAGCAAACGGTGATTTTGAAAAAAATGGGTAACAACGTCGTCGTACTGGGCACCCAATGGGGTGACGAAGGTAAAGGGAAGATTGTTGATCTTCTGACTGAACGGGCTAAATATGTTGTACGCTACCAGGGCGGTCACAACGCAGGCCATACTCTCGTAATCAACGGTGAAAAAACCGTCCTCCATCTTATTCCATCAGGCATTCTTCGTGATAACGTCACCAGCATCATCGGTAACGGCGTTGTGCTGTCTCCTGCTGCGCTGATGAAAGAGATGAAAGGTCTGGAAGACCGTGGTATCCCTGTTCGTGAGCGTCTGCTGCTCTCCGAAGCTTGCCCGCTGATCCTGGATTATCACGTGGCACTGGACGTTGCGCGTGAGAAAGCGCGTGGCGCGAAAGCGATCGGTACCACCGGCCGTGGTATCGGCCCGGCTTACGAAGACAAAGTAGCTCGTCGCGGTCTGCGCGTGGGCGACCTCTTCGACAAAGCAACCTTCGCTGAAAAGCTGAAAGAAGTGATGGAATATCACAACTTCCAGCTGGTGAACTTCTACAAAGCTGACGCTGTTGACTACCAGAAAGTACTGGATGACGTCATGGCGATTGCTGACATTCTGACCGGTATGGTTGTTGATGTATCCGATCTGCTGGACCAGGCGCGCAAGCGTGGCGATTTCGTCATGTTTGAAGGTGCGCAGGGTACGCTGCTGGACATCGACCACGGTACCTATCCGTACGTAACCTCTTCTAACACCACCGCAGGTGGCGTTGCGACCGGCTCCGGCCTGGGCCCACGTTATGTGGATTACGTTCTGGGTATCATCAAAGCTTACTCCACTCGCGTGGGTGCAGGTCCATTCCCGACCGAACTGTTTGATGAAACCGGCGAGTTCCTGTGCAAGCAGGGTAACGAGTTTGGCGCGACCACCGGTCGTCGTCGTCGTACCGGCTGGCTGGATGCGGTTGCAGTGCGTCGCGCAGTGCAGATCAACTCCCTGTCTGGCTTCTGCCTGACCAAGCTGGACGTACTGGACGGCCTGAAAGAAGTGAAAATCTGCGTAGGCTACCGTATGCCAGATGGCCGCGAAGTGACCACCACTCCGCTGGCGGCTGACGACTGGGAAGGCATCGAGCCAATCTACGAAACCATGCCAGGCTGGTCTGAGACCACTTTCGGTGTGAAAGAGCGTAGCGGCCTGCCACAGGCGGCGCTGGATTACATCAAGCGTATTGAAGAACTGACCGAAGTGCCGATCGATATTATTTCTACCGGCCCGGATCGTACTGAAACGATGATCCTGCGCGACCCGTTCGACGCATAATCTTCGTGACTGCTGGCCTGCGGGGGTGACCCGTAGGCCGGATAAGCGTAGCGCCATCCGGCGACCACTCCTCGATCTCTGCTTTTTCGCCCCGTCAGTCAAATAAATTAGCCGCTAACTATCTGGCTGGTTTATCATCATTAATGTATATCTCAGCGGTTTGTCCGCGATTTCCCTTTTTCCTGAGGTTGATGTGCAGTTAACAAGTTTCACCGATTACGGCTTACGCGCGCTGATCTACATGGCGTCGTTACCCGATGGGAAAATGACCAGTATCTCTGAAGTGACAGAGGTCTACGGCGTGTCTCGTAATCATATGGTCAAAATAATCAATCAACTTAGTCGTGCCGGATATGTTGCTGCCGTTCGCGGGAAGAATGGGGGGATCCGTCTCGGTAAACCGGCGCAGAGTATTCGTGTTGGCGATGTGGTACGTGAGCTGGAGCCATTGTCTCTGGTGAACTGCAGCAGCGAGTTCTGCCACATTACACCCGCCTGCCGTCTGAAAAAGGCGCTTTCTAAGGCCGTGCAAAGTTTTCTCAAGGAACTGGATAACTACACGCTGGCCGATTTGGTTGAAGAGAATCAACCGCTTTATAAATTATTGCTGGTGGAATGAAGAAAATTTCCACCGGAGCTGACAACGGAGGAACCGACATGTCACAAGATCCATTCCAGGAACGCGAAGCCGAAAAATACGCGAACCCTATCCCCAGCCGCGAGTTCATCATTGAACACTTAACAAAACGCGAAAAACCCGCCAATCGTGAAGAACTTGCCGTTGAATTAAATATTGAAGGTGAAGAGCAAATTGAAGCCCTTCGCCGTCGCCTGCGCGCCATGGAGCGTGACGGGCAACTGGTCTTTACCCGCCGTCAGTGCTATGCGCTGCCAGAACGCCTTGATCTGCTGAAAGGAACCGTCATTGGTCACCGTGACGGCTATGGCTTCCTGCGCGTAGAAGGTCGTAAAGACGATCTGTACCTTTCATCTGAACAGATGAAAATGTGTATCCACGGTGACCAGATCCTGGCCCAGCCGCTGGGCGCTGACCGTAAAGGTCGCCGCGAAGCTCGCGTGGTGCGCGTGCTGGTGCCAAAAACCAGCCAGATTGTTGGCCGCTACTTTACCGATGCGGGCGTCGGCTTTGTGGTACCGGACGACAGCCGTCTGAGTTTTGATATCCTGATCCCACCTGAAGAGGTTATGGGCGCGCGCATGGGCTTTGTGGTGGTGGTTGAGCTCACCCAGCGTCCTACCCGTCGCACTAAAGCGGTCGGGAAAATCGTGGAAGTATTGGGCGATAACATGGGCACCGGCATGGCTGTTGATATGGCGCTGCGTACCCATGAGATCCCTTACATCTGGCCGAAAGCGGTTGAAGAACAAATTGAAGGCCTTCGTGAAGAAGTACCTGAAGAGTCTAAAGCTGGCCGCGTGGATCTGCGCGATCTGCCACTGGTGACGATTGATGGCGAAGATGCCCGCGACTTCGATGATGCCGTGTACTGCGATAAAAAACGCGGTGGTGGCTGGCGTCTGTGGGTTGCCATCGCGGATGTGAGCTACTATGTTCGCCCGCACACCCCGCTGGATAACGAAGCGCGCAACCGCGGTACCTCGGTTTACTTCCCGTCACAGGTCGTGCCGATGCTGCCGGAAGTGCTCTCTAACGGTCTGTGCTCCCTGAACCCGCAGGTTGACCGCCTCTGTATGGTTTGTGAGATGACCATCTCCACCAAAGGGCGCTTAACAGGTTACAAATTCTACGAAGCAGTCATGAGCTCACATGCGCGCCTGACCTATACCAAAGTCTGGCATATGCTGCAGGGCGACCAGGATCTGCGCGAACAATATGCGCCGCTGGTGAAGCACATTGAAGAGCTGCATAACCTCTACAAAACGCTGGATCAGGCGCGTGAAGAGCGCGGCGGGATCTCCTTTGAGAGCGAAGAGGCGAAGTTTATCTTCAACGCGGAACGTCGCATTGAACGTATCGAACAGACCCAGCGTAACGACGCGCACAAGCTGATTGAAGAGTGTATGATCCTGGCGAACATCTCGGCGGCACGTTTTGTTGAGAAAGCCAAAGAGCCTGCGCTGTTCCGTATTCACGATAAACCGTCGACGGAAGCCATCACCGCGTTCCGTTCAGTACTGGCTGAACTGGGTCTGGAGCTGCCTGGTGGTAACAAGCCAGAGCCGCGTGATTATGCCGAGCTGCTGGAATCCATTGGCGACCGTCCGGATGCAGAAATGCTGCAGACCATGCTGCTGCGCTCCATGAAGCAGGCGATTTACGATCCGGAAAACCGTGGGCACTTCGGTCTGGCGTTGCAGTCCTACGCGCACTTTACGTCGCCAATTCGTCGTTACCCGGATCTTTCCCTGCACCGTGCAATCAAGTATTTGCTGGCGCAGGAGCAGGGCCATAAAGGGAACACGACTGAAACCGGAGGCTACCACTATTCAATGGAAGAGATGCTGCAACTGGGTCAGCATTGTTCCATGACCGAACGCCGCGCGGATGAAGCGACCCGTGAAGTCTCAGACTGGCTGAAGTGCGACTTTATGCTGGATCAGGTCGGTAACGTTTTCAAAGGTGTGATCGCCAGCGTGACCGGTTTTGGTTTCTTTGTTCGTCTCGATGAGCTGTTTATCGACGGTCTGGTGCATGTCTCCAGCCTGGATAACGACTACTACCGTTTTGACCAGGTCGGGCAGCGTCTCATTGGCGAATCCGGCGGTCAGACCTATCGTCTGGGCGATCGTGTGGAAGTGAAGGTCGAAGCGGTCAATATGGACGAGCGCAAGATCGACTTCAGCCTGATCTCCAGCGAGCGTGGCCCGCGTAATGTGGGTAAAACGGCGCGTGAGAAGGCGAAAAAGGGTGGCAACGGTAATACCAGCGGCAAACGTCGTCAGGCGGGTAAGAAAGTGAACTTCGAGCCAGATAGCGCCTTCCGCGGCGAGAAGAAAAAGAAACCGAAGGCAGCGAAGAAAGAAGCTCGCTCCGCGAAAAAGCCTTCCGCTAAGACCCAAAAAATTGCCGCCGCTACCAAAGCGAAGCGCGCGGCGAAGAAAAAGCAGGCGGAGTAATTCCGCCCCTTACCCTGACCCTCTCCCCATCGGGGAGAGGGAAAAGTATCGTCATAATGAGAACCATCAATGAGTGAAATGATTTACGGCATCCACGCGGTGCAAGCCCTGCTGGAGCGCGCACCGGAGCGTTTTCAGGAAGTGTTCATTCTGAAAGGGCGTGAAGACAAGCGTCTGATGCCGCTGATCCACGCCCTGGAGGCACAGGGTGTGGTGATCCAACTGGCAAACCGCCAGTTCCTGGATGAGAAAAGTGACGGCGCGGTTCACCAGGGGATCATTGCCCGCGTGAAGCCGGGTCGTCAGTATCAGGAAAACGATCTGCCGGATCTGATTGCCGAGCTGGATAACCCATTCTTCCTGATCCTCGATGGCGTTACCGATCCGCACAACCTTGGTGCATGTCTGCGTAGTGCTGATGCTGCCGGTGTACACGCGGTCATCGTGCCAAAAGATCGCTCTGCACAGCTGAACGCCACGGCCAAAAAAGTGGCCTGCGGCGCGGCAGAGAACGTTCCGTTGATCCGTGTTACCAACCTGGCGCGCACCATGCGTCTGCTGCAGGAAGAGAATATCTGGATTGTCGGTACCGCCGGTGAAGCCGATCATACCCTCTATCAGAGCAAAATGACTGGCCGTCTGGCGCTGGTGATGGGAGCCGAAGGTGAAGGTATGCGTCGTCTGACGCGCGAGCACTGCGATGAGCTAATCAGCATTCCGATGGCGGGCAGCGTGTCGTCTCTGAACGTTTCTGTTGCGACGGGCATCTGCCTGTTTGAAGCGGTGCGTCAGCGGGGCTAGCCTTTTGTGCCCGGTAAGCACAACGCCACCGGGCATTAACCTCGCTCCTCTAACGACCGCAAATGGTCATCCTTCCTGAGCGTCATCAGCGCCGCAATGCTCACCACTGCTGTCGTCATGACGTAGTACGCTGGAATATCCAGATTGCCCGTCTCTTTAATCAGCCCGGTAATAATCAACCCTGCGCAGCCTGAAAAAATAGCGTTCGACAGGGAGTAAGCCAACCCAAGCCCGGTATAGCGCACACGCGTCGGGAACATCTCAGAGAGCATCGCCGGGCCAGGCCCTGCCAGCATTCCCACCAGACCACCTGCAATCAATACCACCAGCGCTTTCACTGCCAGCGTACTGGATTCGGCCTGCAGGATTTTCAGGAGTGGCAGGGCGAGGATCAGCAGCAGCGTGGTGGCGATAATCATCACCGTGCGACGCCCGATCCGGTCGCTCAGGATCCCAGAGGGAATGATGGTGAGTGCAAAACCAATATTCGAAATTACCGCTATTAATAACGCCTGGTTAAAGCCGGTGTGCAGCGCTGACTGCAGGTAGGTTGGCATAATCACCAGATAGGTATACCCCGCCGCTGACCAGACCATCACCCTGCCAATCCCCATTATGATAGCTCTGAGGGTCGCAGCGGTATCCGCCCGAGCGGTGACCGGTTTGTCCTGCTGCTGCACAAAGCTGGGTGTCTCTTCCATGCTTACCCGAAGCCATAGTGCGACGACGCCCATGGGCAGCGCCAGGAAGAACGGAATGCGCCAGCCCCAGTCATGCAAAGCTTCAGGGGTGAGGAGGGCGGAGAGCAGCGCGACAATACCCGCGCCTGCCAGTAATCCCAGCGCCACGGTGAAGGATTGCCACGCGCCGTACAGGCCGCGCTTGCCGCGCGGGGCAAACTCCGTCATCAGCGAGACCGCACCGCCGTACTCGCCGCCCGCGAACAGCCCCTGCAGGATGCGAAGCAGTGTAATAATGAGCGGTGCGGCAATCCCAATGCTGGCGTAGACCGGCACCACGCCGATAGCAGCGGTAGCGAGCGTCATCAATACCAGCACAATGATTAGCGTTGGCTTACGGCCAATCCTGTCACCGATGCGGCCAAACACCACCGCGCCCAGGGGACGGAAAAAGAAGGCGATGGCAAACGAGGCGTAGGTCAGGATCAGGCTGGTTAGCCCCGTTTCCCCCTCAAGCTGGAAGAAGTTTTTCGCAATAACGGTCGCCAGAAAACCGTAGACCGCAAACTCATACCACTCGATAAAGTTACCAATGGAGCCTGCAATTAATGCTCTCTTGTGCGCATCCGGTTGCATAACGATCCTCACTGAAGGGGGTAAGAATAAATTATTCAACAAAAGATAAGTGATGAAATAGTTTATTCTTATGTTCTGTGAGCTATTTCACGAATGATATCAGCAGGATCGCCACTGTGTGACTTCACTCCCATGCAGCGTGTATGCGGTCTGTCCATACTTACCTTCATTGCCACCGAGCCACTGAAGGAGGGAGACAGCATGCACTGGCAGACCCATACCGTTTTTAATCAACCAGCTCCACTCTCAAACAGTAACCTTTTCCTCTCTGACTGCGCCCTGCGTGACGCAGTTTCCCGCGAGGGTGCCGAGTGGGATAGTGAGCTGCTCGCCAGCATCGGGCAGCAGTTAGGCACCGCTGAGTCACTGGAGCTGGGCAGGCTGGCGAACGTGAATCCACCTGAGCTATTACGCTATGATGCCACCGGGGAGCGGCTGGATGATGTCCGCTTTCATCCCGCATGGCACTTGCTGATGCAAGGACTGTGTGCCAACCGTGTACACAACCTGGCGTGGGAAGAGGAGGCGCGAAAGGGCTCCTTTGTCGCCAGAGCCGCACGGTTTGTTCTGCATGCGCAGGTCGAAGCCGGCACGCTTTGTCCCATAACCATGACTTTTGCTGCGACACCCTTGCTACAGCAGACGCTCCCCAAAATATTTCATGACTGGCTGACGCCGCTACTCAGCGATCGCTACGATCCTCATCTTGCTCCAGGATCGCAAAAGCGTGGTCTGCTGATCGGCATGGGGATGACGGAAAAGCAGGGCGGATCCGACGTTCTCAGCAACACCACCAAAGCAGAAAAATGCAGCGATGGTAGCTACCGGCTGGTGGGACACAAATGGTTTTTCTCGGTGCCTCAAAGCGATGCGCATCTGGTGCTGGCCCAGGCGAAAGGCGGACTCTCCTGCTTTTTTGTTCCCCGTTTTTTGCCTGACGGACAACGGAATGCCGTGCGTCTGGAGCGGCTGAAAGACAAGCTCGGTAACCGATCCAACGCCAGCAGCGAGGTGGAGTTTCTTGATGCCTCCGGCTGGCTGCTTGGGGAAGAGGGCGAAGGAGTGCGGCAGATCCTGAGAATGGGCGGGCTGACGCGTTTTGACTGCGCACTAGGCAGCCACGGGCTGATGCGCCGGGCGTTATCTGTGGCGCTTTACCACGCCCATCAGCGGCAGACGTTCGGGAAAAACCTTATCGATCAACCCTTGATGCGTGATGTGCTGAGCCGTATGGCCCTGGTGCTGGAGGGGCAAACTGCACTGTTATTTCGTCTGGCGCGGGCGTGGGATAAACGCGCGGATCCGCAAGAAGCCGCCTGGGCTCGGTTGTTCACCCCTGCGGCGAAATTTAGCGTGTGCAAAGCCGGAATCCCCTTTGTGGCAGAAGCAATGGAAGTCCTCGGCGGTATGGGCTACTGCGAGGAGAGCGAACTACCACGACTCTACCGTGAGATGCCGGTAAACAGCATCTGGGAAGGATCGGGCAATATTATGTGCCTGGATGTGTTGCGCGTACTGACTAAGCAGCCCGGTGTCTTCGACCTGCTGACCGACGATTTTGCGCAGGTGAAAGGGCAGGACAGACACTTCGATCGTAGCTGGCGGCAACTACAGCAAAAACTGCGTAAACCTCAGGAGGCACAGGGGCGGGAGATCGCGCAGCAGCTTTTCTTACTGGGTGCCGGGAGCCAAATGCTGCGGCACGCATCGCCACCCGTGGCGCAGGCGTGGTGCCGCATGATGCTTGATACCCGCGGTGGGACGCTGATGAACGAGCAGGTGCAAAGTGACCTGCTGCTGCGTGCCACCGGCAGGGTTGGCTAGTTTTTCAGCTGGAACAAGCTCACCAGTTGGGTGAGGTGTGAACCTTTCTCACGCAGCGTTTGTGCCGTTTGTTCGCTGCGTGAGACGCGATCGGCGTTGATGTGTGATGCTTCGCCAATATGGGTCATAGCAAGATTAACCTGACCGATTCCTGCGGATTGCTCGCGTGACGCGTGGTTAATCTCCATGACCAGCTGGCTGATGTTATCAATATGAAGAATGATGGAGTCCATCGCCAGACGCGTCTGTTCGGACAGCGCGTGTCCTTCACTGACTTTCCTGAGCGTATCGCCAATCAGCTGTTCAATCTCCTTCACTGCGTTAGCGCTACGTCCAGCCAGAGCGCGAACTTCCTGC
Source organism: Enterobacter sp. CPE_E890 (assembly GCF_046521475.1). Taxonomy (NCBI): domain Bacteria; kingdom Pseudomonadati; phylum Pseudomonadota; class Gammaproteobacteria; order Enterobacterales; family Enterobacteriaceae; genus Enterobacter; species Enterobacter sp. CPE_E890. The sequence goes on from NZ_JBKFZW010000001.1 coordinate 487,910, forward strand.
GCGACCACCGCAAAACCTTTTCCGTGTTCACCAGCACGAGCCGCCTCTACTGCTGCATTGAGCGCCAGGATATTGGTCTGGAAAGCGATTGACTCAATCACGCGCGTGATGTCTTCGATGCGTTTTGACGCTTCCCGGATGTCATCCATGGTGGCAACAGCATGGGTTACCGTCTCGCCACCCTGATGTACCGCGAGCGAGGTTTCACTTACCAACTGCTGTGTTTGCTCCATATTGGCCGCGTTTTGCTGTACGGTTGCGGCCAGTTGCTCCATGCTGGCGGAGGTCTCTTCCACGCTGCTGGCCTGTTTGTTGATCTGCTCTGAAATCTCGCCGGTATCGGAGGCCAGGGCGTTTGTCCCCATATGGATTTCACCTGCCGCTTCGCGAACCTGCAGAACCATTTTTTGCAGTCCGCCACCGATACCATTGATGGCATCAACCAACTGACCAACCTCGTCCTGGCGCGTTACGGGAAGGCTGGAACGCAGATCGCCCGCAGCATACTGACGAGCCAGATGAATCACATTTCTCAGCGGTTGGGTAAGCATCCGACGAATAATCATCACAAAGAGGCCCGCGAAGAGTACAGACAACACCACACCAGCCAGCAGGAAACGGTCACGCAGAGTGGTCACGCTTGAGAGCAGTACGGATTTATCCACTTCGCCGACGATGGTCCAGTTCCAGCCTGGCAGCGGGGTATAGGCCATTTTCACCGTGCGGCCATCTTCAGTGATGCGTTCCAGTGTGCCGGGTTTGTCACTCAGCAGCTGCTGTTGTGTTGCACTGTCCCATTTCGGTAACTGACCCTCCTCGCTGGAATGGAACAGATACTGGCCGTGCGTTTTGCCGTTGCTGCGATCCAGCACAAAGAAGTGGCCGCTCTCACCCAGGCGGCGGTTGAGGATTTTCTCGCGCATGACGTTCCAGGAGCGGGTGATGTCCACGCCGACAAAGACGATCGCAATGATCTGTCCTTCGGCGTTTTTAACGGGCTGGTACTGGGTGATGTAACGCTTGCCAAACAGCAGCGCCAGTCCACGGTAGACTTCGCCTTTGCTTACGGCAGCGAAGGCCGGGCTGGAGACATCCAGAACAGTACCCATTGCACGCTCGCCATTCTCTTTGCGCAGGGAAGTGGCCACGCGAACAAAGTCGTTACCGCTGCGTACAAACAGCGTCGAAATGGCTCCCGTACGATTCAGGAACTCGTCCGAAAGGGTGTTATTTTCATGCAGCCCGGTTTCTCCGCCTTTCAGAAGCGGAACGCTAAGCCCGTTTATCGTCTGGGGTTGGGAACGATCAATATTCAGAGGCTGCGGTAAAAAGGTGGAAAACAGGCGGGTATAACTCTCGACCTCTTCACTCAGGCTGGTGTTAAACATCTGCACCATATCGACCATGCCAGTGGACTGGTTATGCAGATCCTCGACCGCAAGCTCTTCAAGCTGCTGGCTGGCTTTTTGGCTGAGCAGAAAAGTGAAAAGCAAAAACAGTATGGCGACACTGACACCCGTAAGCAGTGACAGCTTCGTACCAAGTCCTGCACGGCGAAAAAAATTGATCATAAATTGCTCATCATTGAAAAGGTATGGTTCTTCAACGGCAGAGCGGGGATGACGTTTATCCCTTTAATGTAACAAAGTGTTATTTAATTGTTTTTAATATGTTTGTTGCGAGGGGAAAAATTTGCAAAAACGAAAAGCCACTAAAAGTAAGTGGCTTTTATTGGGAGGGGTTAAACATAAAGAATGGCCTGTACGCGCCAATGATCAACATGGTTATCTTCCTGCATCTGGATGATTCGATACCAGGAAGCGCCCTGCTCATCGGCCTTCAATGCAACTACACGTTCAACGTCTTGCGGGCTCCCTGAAATATTATTCACGGAGATCTGGCCTATTTCATTCAGACCCGTTACACAATCAGCACTGGCGAATTCTGCTGACTGTGCGGTTGTGCTCACAAGGCCAGCTGAGAGCAACAGAGAGGTCAAAGCAAGAGTTCGTTTCATCGTCAGCTCCATTTCACATATTTCCGGTATCCGCCGGGCAATCCTTCGCAAATAAACTCACTTCCATTGTCGCGGGCATGGAGTTTATTGTGGACAGGAAAATGTCTATGGACGCAAAGCAGTGTAAATGTCGTTCAAAGGAAGACCATTACTTATGGTACAAAATTGCCTGTGAGTACCACTGTCCCGTTATGATGGTTTCATCGATCATAATGATGACGTAATAATCTGCTTTGGCGGCGACGGCTTGTGCTTTTATTGCCTCTTCAGCGTCATCCGGAGAGCCGCGAACCAGCGCGGAGACTGTGCCCATTCGCTGTAATCCTTCCGTCTGATTACGACGAATCTCCTGTGGATGATCGGCGACCGGTGGAGCGGGCTGCGGCGTTCCCTGCAGTGCGTTACAGCCACTGAGCAGAGACACCAGCAATAAAGCAGCAAACCTGCGCATAACCATATCTCGTTTCCTGATAGCCATAGTGTAGTTGTCTGTGAATTTAGTTTTGGGGGAATGTTCCCGAAGTGTTATCTGGGACGTATATTTCGAATGAAAATGACGTGAAAGCGTAACCCAGTTCTCAACATTATGAATCATACATTCGGACAGGGTCGACAATGATTGAAATTGAAATACGCCATCTCGGCGGCCATGAAATTTTACACGCGATACCAGCGGGAAAACGTGATGTGCCGCTGCCTGTTATCGTTTTTTATCATGGGTTTACGTCTTCGAAGCTGGTTTACAGTTATTTTGCGGTGGCGCTGGCTCAGGCCGGCTTTCGAGTGGTAATGCCGGATGCACCTGACCACGGCGCACGCTTTACGGGTAATGAACAGGCGCGGCTTGGACAGTTCTGGCACATTCTGCACGGCAGTCTGACCGAGTTTGCCGGGTTGCGTGATGCGCTCTATGAGGCAGGGCTGGTGGCTGATGATCGTCTGGCCGTGGCCGGGGCGTCAATGGGGGGCATGACGGCGCTGGGGATTATGACGCATCACCCAGAGGTGAAATCCGTCGCCTGCCTGATGGGCTCGGGCTATTTTACCTCACTGGCGAAGACGCTTTTTCCCCCTCAGGATTTAACGGAAATGACCGCGACGCTGGCAGAGTGGGAAGTGACCCGGGTATTGCCGCGTCTTGCCGATCGTCCCCTGTTGCTGTGGCATGGTGACGCGGATGATGTGGTCCCGCCCGATGGAACCTTCCGACTACAGCAGGCGTTAATGAATGAAGGACTGGACGGTAATCTCACCTGTCTGTGGGAAGCGGGCGTCCGCCACCGCATCACGCCCACGGCACTGGACGCCACGGTGGCATTCTTCCGCCAGCATTTTTAAACGCGCAGGACTTTGACGCCCTGATCCTCCAGTTTCTGGAGGATCTCTGGGTTGGCCCCTTTGCCGGTGATCACCATGTCGATCTGTTCGGCGCGGCTGAATAACATCCCTGCGCGCTCGCCCACTTTGCTGCTGTCGACCAGCACTACGAGCTTGCCTACAACGTTGAGCATGTTTTGCTCCGCCATCGCAGTCAACATATCGGTTTTATACAGGCCATCAGCGGTAAGGCCTTTACCGCTGGTAAACATCCAGTGACCGGCATAAAGACTGTTTTCGCTATCCTGTGGGCTGAGAGTGATGGACTGACTTTTATTGTACTGGCCACCCATAATAACGACGCTTTCATGTTCCTGATCGATAAGATAGTTGGCGAGCGGTAAGTAGTTGGTGATGATTTGCACCGGTTTTCCGCACATCTCCCGGCCCAGAAGAAACGCCGTGGAGCCACAGTTGATCACCACGCTTTCGCCGGGATTCACCAGCTGCGATGCGGCTCTGGCAATACGCACTTTTTCATCATGATTTTGTGCCTGATGAATGTTCATTGGCGTCCAGCGCGGGCGTTGTTGGCTGATCGCTTCTGCGCCGTTGCGGACTTTTTTCAGTTTCCCGCTCTCATCCAGCTTGTTGATATCCCGCCGTGCTGTCGCCGGGGAAATCCCTAAATGCTCGATGACTTTCTCGACGGTGATGAAACCTGTTTGCGCCAGGAGTTCCAGGAGAATTTGATGCCGTTGCGCTTCCGTCATGAGCTATTCCGATAAGAATTGATTTGAAAAGATGATATTTGAAATAGCATGAAATTACTAAAATAATTATGGAATCGCCAGACAGAAGTCTGGCGATTTGGCTTCACAATCAGAGGAAGGACTTGAACGGCAGGTCGGGTTCGATGGTGAAGCAATCATCAAAGCCACGCGGGTAGTGATACTCGAGATTGTCTTTGTCCAGTGGCCAGGTGAACTTGCCTCCAACCTGCCAGATGAATGGCTTGAAGCCATATTTCAGACGATCTTTTTTCATCTCCCACAGTACGCGGATTTCCTGTGGGTCGGCCTGGAAATTGGACCAGATATCATGGTGGAACGGGATCACCACTTTGGTGTTCAATGCTTCCGCCATGCGCAGCATATCAGCGCTGGTCATCTTGTCAGTGATGCCGCGTGGGTTCTCGCCGTAGGAGCCCAGCGCCACGTCAATCTGATGTTCATTACCGTGCTTCGCATAGTAGTTGGAGTAGTGAGAGTCACCGCTGTGGTACAGAGAGCCGCCAGGGGTTTTAAACAGATAGTTAACCGCGCGCTCGTCCATGCCATCTGGTAGTACCCCAGCGGCTTTCTGATCGGCAGGCAGAGTAATCAATGCGGTACGGTCAAAGGCATCAAGCGCGTGGATTTCAATGTCTTTAATTTTCACCACATCGCCCGGCTTCATGACAATGCAGCGCTCTTTCGGTACACCCCAGCCAATCCAGAGATCCACGCAGGTCTGCGGTCCGATAAACGGGACGTCATCGGCACAGTTTTGCATGACCGCTGCCGCTACATTTACGTCGATATGGTCGTTGTGATCGTGCGTTGAGAGAACAGCATCGATCTGCCGAATAGCAAATGGATCAAGCACAAAAGGTGTCGTACGCAGGTTTGGCTGCAGTTTTTCCACACCCGCCATACGCTGCATCTGATGGCCTTTTTTCATCAACGGGTTGCCGTGGCTCTGTTTACCCGTACCGCACCAGAAATCGACGCAAATGTTCGCACCGCCCTCTGATTTCAACCAGATACCGGTACAACCCAGCCACCACATTGCAAAGGTACCGGGAGCAACCCGTTCCTGCTCGATCTCTTCGTTCAGCCAGCTACCCCATTCCGGAAAGGTGCTCAGAATCCATGATTCGCGGGTGATGGTGTTTACTTTACTCATCGTTTGACTCCTGGTTTTAATCAAAAGTAATCACAATGTGATTTGTTATGATTAATGCTGGCACCATTTGACGTACTTTGCAACGGTAAAAATGAGGAATTTTATCTGTTCGACTTCACGGATTATCCGCTTTTACCTTGTTAGACTATCTCTTATTAATGATTAATTGCATGAATTATAAAGATTAAATTATTTATCTCAGAGGGCGGTGAAAATCATTACTCACAGCATGGAAATAATTTGCGTGATACGTCACAAATAATCAAGTTCAATCTTGTGGTGATTATTTGTGATTACTAGAGTGATGGCACCAACCACACAGGGATTGCCCCTCGTGTTCTCATTTCTGGAGAGAGTTATGGAGATCCTCTACAACGTCTTTACCGTGTTCTTTAATCAGGTAATGACTAACGCCCCGCTGCTGCTGGGTATCGTGACGTGCCTGGGCTATACCCTGCTGCGCAAGAGCGTCAGCGTTATTATTAAAGGCACGATTAAGACCATCATTGGTTTCATGCTGTTGCAGGCAGGGTCAGGCATTCTGACCAGCACGTTTAAGCCTGTCGTGGCCAAAATGTCGGAAGTGTATGGCATCAATGGTGCGATCTCTGACACATATGCATCAATGATGGCCACCATCGATCGCATGGGTGATGCCTATAGTTGGGTCGGTTATGCGGTGCTGCTCGCGCTGGCGCTGAACATTATTTATGTTCTTCTGCGCCGCATTACAGGCATTCGCACCATCATGCTGACGGGACACATCATGTTCCAGCAGGCGGGGCTCATTGCGGTTTCTCTCTATATTTTCGGCTACCCAATGTGGACCACGATTATCTGCACCGCAGTGCTGGTATCGCTCTACTGGGGTATCACCTCCAACATGATGTACAAGCCAACACAGGAAGTGACTGATGGTTGCGGTTTTTCCATCGGCCATCAGCAGCAGTTTGCCTCCTGGATTGCTTACAAAGTTGCACCGTACCTGGGTAAAAAAGAAGAGAGCGTTGAAGACCTCAAGCTGCCTGGCTGGCTGAATATCTTCCACGACAACATCGTTTCTACGGCGATTGTGATGACCCTTTTCTTCGGCGCCATTCTGCTCTCCTTCGGCATTGATGTAGTGCAGGCGATGGCAGGGAAAACCCACTGGACGGTCTATATCCTGCAGACCGGCTTCTCCTTCGCAGTGGCAATTTTCATCATCACTCAGGGCGTGCGTATGTTCGTTGCCGAGCTGTCTGAAGCCTTCAACGGGATTTCCCAGCGCCTGATTCCTGGCGCAGTACTGGCGATTGACTGTGCGGCTATCTACAGCTTCGCACCGAACGCGGTGGTCTGGGGCTTTATGTGGGGCACTATCGGCCAGCTGATTGCGGTGGGCATCCTGGTAGGCTGCGGCTCCTCAATCCTGATTATCCCAGGTTTTATCCCGATGTTCTTCTCCAACGCCACCATCGGCGTCTTTGCAAACCACTTTGGCGGCTGGCGCGCGGCGCTCAAGATCTGCCTGGTGATGGGCATGGTGGAAATTTTCGGTTGTGTGTGGGCGGTCAAGCTCACCGGCATGAGCGCCTGGATGGGCATGGCGGACTGGTCAATTCTGGCGCCACCAATGATGCAGGGCTTTGCATCCGTCGGACTGGTCTTTATGGCCGTCATCATTCTGATTGCTCTGGCTTATATGTTCTTCGCGGGCCGCGCTCTGCGCGCTGAAGAAGATGCGGAAAAACAAACAGCAGAAATGTCTGCTCATTAAGGAGTTTCGATTATGACCGTACGTATCCTGGCTGTGTGTGGCAATGGGCAAGGTAGCTCCATGATCATGAAGATGAAAGTGGACCAGTTTTTAACCCAGTCAAACATCGATCACACGGTGAACAGCTGCGCAGTGGGTGAATACAAAAGTGAGCTGAACGGCGCGGACATCATCATCGCCTCTACCCACATCGCCGGCGAAATTAGTGTGTCAGGCAATAAATATGTCGTGGGTGTACGCAACATGCTTTCACCTGCGGATTTCGGACCAAAGCTGTTGGAAGTGATCAAAGAACATTTCCCACAAGACGTGAAGTAAGGACGCCACATGAAACTACGTGATTCTCTGGCAGAGAATAATTCCATTCTTTTACAGGCTGAGGCCAGCACCTGGCAGGAAGCGGTGAAGCTGAGCGTGGATTTACTGGTTAAAGCTGATGTTGTCGAGCCACGTTATTACCAGGCCATTCTGGATGGCGTTGCTCAGCACGGCCCTTACTTTGTCATTGCACCGGGCCTGGCCATGCCGCATGGCCGGCCGGAAGAGGGGGTGAAGAAAACCGGCTTTGCCCTGGTGACGCTGAAAACGCCGTTGGTGTTTAACCATGAAGATAACGACCCGGTAGACATTCTTATCACCATGGCCGCTGTTGATGCCAATACCCACCAGGAGGTGGGCATCATGCAGATCGTGAATCTGTTTGATGACGAGGCCAATTTCGACCGTTTACGTGCCTGCCGCACCGAGCAGGAAGTGCTGGATTTAATTGATATCGCCACTGCGGCGGCAGTTTAAGAGGAATTGAACATGTCATTACCAATGTTGCAGGTTGCGCTGGATAACCAAACGCTGTCCCACGCTTACGAAACGACCCGTCTGATTGCAGAAGAAGTGGACATCATCGAAGTTGGAACCATTTTGTGCGTGGGCGAAGGTGTCCGTGCCGTTCGCGACCTGAAGGCGCTCTATCCGCACAAAATCGTGCTGGCGGATGCCAAGATTGCGGACGCAGGCAAAATTCTCTCTCGTATGTGTTTTGAAGCCAACGCCGACTGGGTCACCGTGATCTGCTGTGCGGATCTCAACACCGCCAAAGGCGCGCTGGACGTGGCAAAAGAGTTTAACGGCGACGTGCAGATTGAACTGACCGGCTTCTGGACCTGGGAGCAGGCGCAGGAGTGGCGCGACGCGGGCATTCAGCAGGTGGTTTACCACCGTAGCCGTGATGCACAGGCTGCAGGCGTGGCGTGGGGTGACGCAGATATCAGTGCGATTAAACGTCTCGCTGATATGGGCTTTAAAGTGACCGTTACGGGCGGCCTGGCGCTGGAAGATCTGCCGTTATTCAAGGGTATTCCAATTCACGTCTTCATTGCGGGTCGTAGCATCCGCGATGCTGCCTCCCCGGTAGAAGCGGCGCGTCAGTTCAAACGCTCCATCGCTCAGCTTTGGGGCTAAGGAGCGGGTATGTTGTCAAAACAAGTCCCGCTTGGCATCTATGAAAAGGCACTCCCCGCGGGGGAGTGCTGGCTGGCGCGGTTACGGTTGGCAAAAGAGCTGGGTTTCGATTTTGTCGAAATGTCAGTGGATGAGACAGACGATCGCCTCTCTCGCCTCGACTGGAGCCGTGAACAACGCCTGGCGCTGGTGGGCGCTATCGCTGAAACGGGTGTGCGCGTGCCCTCCATGTGTCTCAGTGCCCATCGGCGGTTCCCGCTTGGGAGTGAAGATGATGCCGTGCGTGCTCAGGGTCTGGAGATCATGCGGAAAGCGATTCGCTTTGCTCAGGACGTCGGCATCCGGGTGATCCAACTGGCGGGTTATGACGTTTACTATCAGGAAGCCAACGATGAAACGCGCCGTCGTTTCCGTGACGGCCTGAAAGAGAGCGTCGAGATGGCAAGCCGTGCGCAGGTGACGCTGGCGATGGAGATCATGGATTATCCGTTAATGAACTCGATCAGCAAAGCGCTGGGCTACGCGCACTATCTGAATAATCCGTGGTTCCAGCTCTATCCTGATATTGGCAACTTGTCGGCATGGGATAATGACGTGCAGATGGAACTGCAGGCAGGTATAGGTCATATCGTGGCGGTTCACGTCAAAGATACGCGGCCTGGTGTGTTCAAAAATGTTCCGTTCGGCACCGGGGTGGTGGATTTCGAACGGTGCTTCCAGACGCTCAAGCAGACAGGGTATTGCGGGCCTTACCTGATTGAGATGTGGAGTGAAACGTCGGATGACCCGGCCGCGGAAGTGGCGAAAGCGCGCGACTGGGTGCGTGAGCGAATGGCGCGGGCGGGTATGCTGGAGGCTGAACATGCTTAAGCTCAAACAGCAGGTCTTTGAGGCCAATATGGATCTGCCGCGTTACGGCCTGGTGACCTTCACCTGGGGTAACGTCAGTGCTATCGATCGCGATCGTGGGGTGTTCGCGATTAAGCCGAGCGGTGTGGCGTATGAAACCATGAAAGTGGACGATATGGTGCTCGTGGATCTCGAAGGAAATGTTGTCGATGGCAAATGGCGACCTTCTTCCGATACGGCCACTCACCTGGCGCTTTACCGGCGTTATCCTTCACTGGGGGGTGTTGTGCATACGCACTCAACGCATGCTACGGCCTGGGCACAGGCGGGTCTGGCAATACCCGCTCTGGGAACTACGCACGCAGATTACTTCTTTGGCGACATCCCCTGTACACGGGCACTTACGCAGGATGAAGTGGAAGGTGAGTACGAACTCAACACCGGTAAGGTGATTATTGAGACCTTGGGAGACAGTGAGCCGCTGCATACACCGGGCATTGTGGTGTACCAGCACGGTCCATTCTCGTGGGGTAAAGATGCCCACGACGCTGTCCATAATGCGGTGGTCATGGAGGAGGTGGCACGAATGGCGTGGATTGCCCGCGACATTAACCCACAGCTTCAGGGCATTGATGATTACCTGATGGACAAGCACTTCAAGCGTAAGCACGGCCCAAACGCATATTACGGGCAAAAGTGAATAAGTGCTCTGGAATACCAAAAAACAGTTGTAACCGGTGGTATTTCAGAGCCATTCATAAAAAAAAGCCCCCGGGCTGGGGGCAAGTTAAACTATGGCTATGTTCTCGTTGTTGGGCTTCCTGGTGCTAGCGTTAAAACGTTATCTGTATATATCTGCACTGGCGTGCATGTTGCCGTTGCTACCGGGTTCACGCATCAGAATGACGTGATAGTATGTAGCACCCTGAGCATCGGTTTCTTTGTTAAGAGCCTGATCTGCTTCACTTTCAGTGGCGAAATTATGATTGATGTAGATTACGCCCAAGCTTTGCACATCATCCATGTTTCTGGCCTGTCGGCTGTCTATTTTGATGGCTGCCATCGCGTTTGCACTGAGCAAAAGCGCAGCCATTATGGCTAATACGATTTTTTTCATGATATGCGCTCCACGACTGCGTGCTGTGAGAGAGTGGTGTGATACTCCTTCTTTAATTCAGATGACCTCTGATTAAAGTGTAATCACTCATTCGGCGGGAAAGCGTGACCATTTCTGATGCTGTTGTTCAAAAAAACAACGCTTTCGGATGTGAATAATTTTAAATCATCCACTTAGACCAGCTTTGCGCTTTGTGCGAATTATTTGTGCAATCAGCTTGAGTTTCCAGGGGTGTACAAGTATTATGACGCGTCAATTTTTCAGCCGACCTTTAACACGTTCCTTGCCTCCCCGGGCCTCGGCTGACCCAGACAGGAGGCTGAATAATCCGTAAGGAGCAATTCGATGCGTCATTACGAAATCGTTTTTATGGTCCATCCTGACCAGAGCGAACAGGTTCCGGGTATGATCGAGCGCTACACTGGTGCAATCACTGCAGCAGCGGGCACGATCCACCGTCTGGAAGACTGGGGCCGCCGTCAGCTGGCTTACCCGATCAACAAACTGCACAAAGCTCACTACGTTCTGCTGAACGTTGAAGCGCCGCAGGAAGTGATCGATGAGCTGGAAACTAACTTCCGCTTCAACGATGCCGTTATCCGCAGCATGGTTATGCGTACTAAACACGCAGTTACCGAAGCATCTCCGATGGTTAAAGCGAAAGACGAGCGCCGCGAGCGTCGCGATGATTTCGCAAACGAAACCGCAGATGATTCTGATGCTGGGGATTCTGAAGAGTAATTTCTGATGACCAACCGTCTGGCGTTGTCCGGCATCGTATGCAGGGCTCCCCTTCGAAAGGTCAGTCCATCAGGAATTCCGCATTGCCAGTTCGTGCTTGAGCATCGTTCTGTGCAAGAGGAAGCCGGGTTTCACCGGCAGGCATGGTGCCAAATGCCCGTTATTATTAGCGGACACGAAAACCAGGCCATTACTCACAGTTTAACGGTCGGTAGTGCAGTAATCGTTCAGGGGTTCATCTCTTGCCACAAGGCAAAGAACGGTCTGAGCAAAATGGTTCTGCATGCCGAGCAGATTGATTTGATAGATTCTGGAGACTAGCCATATGGCACGTTATTTCCGTCGTCGCAAGTTCTGCCGTTTCACCGCGGAAGGCGTTCAAGAGATCGACTATAAAGATATCGCAACGCTGAAAAACTACATCACCGAAAGCGGTAAGATTGTCCCAAGCCGTATCACCGGTACTCGTGCAAAATACCAGCGTCAGCTGGCTCGCGCTATCAAACGCGCTCGCTACCTGTCCCTGCTGCCGTACACTGATCGTCATCAGTAATCGGGCACGGTCCATTAATACGACTTTAAGAGGATAAGGTAATGCAAGTTATTCTGCTTGATAAAGTAGCAAACCTGGGCAGCCTGGGTGATCAGGTAAACGTTAAAGCGGGCTACGCTCGTAACTTCCTGGTTCCACAGGGTAAAGCTGTTCCAGCTACCAAGAAAAACGTAGAGTTTTTCGAAGCACGTCGCGCTGAACTGGAAGCCAAACTGGCTGACGTTCTGGCGGCTGCTAACGCTCGCGCTGAGTCAATCAACGCACTGGGCACCGTTACCATCGCTTCCAAATCTGGCGACGAAGGTAAACTGTTCGGTTCCATCGGTACCCGCGATATCGCTGATGCAGTTTCTGCAGCAGGCGTTAAAGTGGCTAAGAGCGAAGTTCGTCTGCCGAACGGCGTTCTGCGTACCACTGGTGAGCACGAAGTTGACTTCCAGGTTCACAGCGAAGTGTTCGCTAAACTGGTTGTTAACGTTGTAGCTGAGTAATTTTTTACTCTGCTCACGTCGAGACGCCGGCCTTGTGCCGGCGTTTTGCTTTTTAAAGAACTGGGTTCTTAACGTGCCCTGATAAAACTGCCATCTGGCTGACGGGTAAACATCACCTGCTGACCATTTCCCGTATCAATCGTTAGCCCGGTGACCACACCGCTGGCATTCTGACGAATCTGCACCATCTGACCATTTTGCAGGTTGCTGAGCGGCTTACCTGAACCCTCCACCTGCGCCATGGCATACACATCCGTTGGCGGCAGGTTATGGTCGCGGAACAGCTGCGCCAGGGTTTTGCCTGGTTCTACGCGATAAGAGCGCCACTGCTGCTGGATACCGGTGGGCTGCTGCGTCTGTGGCTCAGCAGCGGCCTGTTCCTGCGGCTGTTCATCCTGGACCGGTTCTGGCTCAACTGGCGCGACCTGACCCGGATCGTTAGACGGCGTGACCAGCTGCGTCTGCATGGGTTGTGCATCAGGCTGAGGCCGCGTCTGCGACTGAATGTCCAGCTGTGCATTGCGGGTGACGGGCGCGGTATTGACATCATCGCCGCCGGAAGGAAGCAGGAAGCCCACGATCACCATCAGCGCGCCGATGATGATCCCTCTGCGATGCAGAGGAGGCAGCGGGTCCATGATGCGAAAATTGTCCGGCGCCTGCCAGATTTTCGCCAGGGTAGGTTTCAGTTCAAATCGCCCGGGCATGGCTCTCCTCCTGCTCCGCGTATTTTTTATCCTGTGCTCCGAAGTATAGTTTGCTAACTGCCTGAACGACGTAGCAAACCCGACATCCGTGACATCAGTTCGGGATTAATCCTGGTTATCTCTATTGTTTCTGTTTCGTCGCGGTTTGTCACCTTAACTTCAGACAAAGTTTTACCCATAAGGGCATGGCTGATATGCTGCCCGCTACTTTAAATGTGATGGAAGGAAATCCCATGACCACCCCGACTTTTGACACTATCGAAGCGCAGGCAAGTTACGGTATCGGCTTGCAGGTAGGACAGCAGCTGAGCGAATCCGGCCTGGAAGGTCTGTTACCTGAAGCGCTGGTGGCGGGTATCGCTGATGCGCTGGAAGGCAAACAGCCTGCCGTTCCGGTTGATGTTGTGCACCGTGCGCTGCGTGAAATCCACGAACGTGCTGACGCTGTACGTCGCGCACGTTTCGAAGAGATGGCAGCAGAAGGTGTTAAATTCCTGGAAGAGAACCGCGAGCGTGAAGGTGTGAACAGCACGGAGTCAGGCCTGCAGTTCCGCGTGATCAACCAGGGCGATGGTGCAATCCCGGCTCGCACTGACCACGTTCGTGTGCATTACACCGGTAAACTGATCGACGGTACTGTGTTCGACAGTTCTGTTGCGCGTGGCGAACCGGCTGAATTCCCGGTGAATGGTGTTATCGCGGGCTGGATCGAAGCGTTGACCCTGATGCCAGTCGGATCCAAATGGGAACTGACTATTCCGCACAACCTGGCTTACGGCGAGCGTGGTGCTGGTGCATCCATCCCGCCATTCAGCACGCTGGTCTTTGAAGTCGAGCTGCTGGAAATTCTGTAATCGACTTTTCTTATTTCCTCTCCCCGGTTGGGGAGGGGAAAATAGTGTTAAAACCTATAGTTACGATGTAATCAATATTTTATCTTGCAAACGAAACTGTTGCGTGTATTTTTGTGAGCTGTTTCGCGCTGTATGAGTGATATGACACTCACTTTCAACATATTATTAACATAATATCTAAATCATAGTATTCATCCCGCCGATTCTTACCTAATATCGATAAGCCCTTACAAAGGGATCGTCATTTTTTGACGTATTTAAAGGCCAGAAGAGCCTTAACAACACAGACAGGCATAAACAGGAAAATATCACATGGTAGATCAGGTCAAAGTCGTCGCCGACGAAGAGGCGCCGTCTGAACAGTCGCTACGGCGCAATCTCACAAACCGTCATATTCAGCTCATTGCCATTGGAGGAGCCATTGGTACCGGGCTGTTTATGGGGTCAGGCAAAACTATCAGTCTTGCCGGGCCGTCGATCATATTCGTTTATATGATTATCGGTTTTATGCTTTTCTTCGTGATGCGTGCAATGGGTGAATTGCTGCTCTCGAATCTCGAATACAAATCCTTCAGCGACTTTGCTTCTGACCTCCTCGGGCCATGGGCGGGCTATTTCACTGGCTGGACCTACTGGTTCTGCTGGGTCGTCACCGGTATGGCGGATGTTGTAGCGATTACGGCTTACGCGCAGTTCTGGTTCCCCGGCCTTTCGGACTGGGTGGCTTCGCTGGCGGTCATTGTTCTGCTGCTGAGCCTTAACCTCGCCACCGTTAAAATGTTCGGTGAGATGGAATTCTGGTTCGCGATGATCAAAATCGTGGCCATCGTAGGGCTCATCGTGGTGGGGCTGGTGATGGTTCTCACGCACTTCCAGTCGCCAACGGGCGTTCAGGCCTCGTTTACTCATCTGTGGAATGATGGTGGTTGGTTCCCGAAAGGCATTAGCGGCTTCTTTGCGGGCTTCCAGATTGCGGTATTTGCTTTCGTGGGCATTGAACTGGTGGGGACCACGGCTGCAGAGACCAAAGATCCTGAGAAATCTCTTCCGCGCGCCATTAACTCAATTCCGGTTCGTATCATCATGTTCTACGTCTTCGCGCTGGTCATCATTATGTCCGTGACGCCGTGGAGCTCTGTCGTGCCAACCAAGAGCCCGTTCGTTGAGCTGTTCGTCCTGGTGGGTCTGCCAGCGGCAGCGAGCCTGATTAACTTCGTGGTGCTGACCTCTGCGGCCTCTTCTGCCAACAGCGGCGTATTCTCCACCAGCCGTATGCTGTTTGGTCTGGCGCAGGAGGGCGTGGCGCCGAGCGCGTTCGCCAAGCTGTCTAAGCGGGCGGTACCGGCAAAAGGGCTGACCTTCTCCTGCATGTGTCTGCTGGGTGGTGTGGTGATGCTCTACGTGAACCCAAGCGTGATTGGCGCGTTCACCATGATTACCACGGTCTCTGCGATCCTGTTTATGTTCGTCTGGACCATCATCCTTTGTTCATACCTGGTGTACCGCAAGCAGCGTCCACACCTGCATGAAAAATCGATCTACAAGATGCCACTGGGCAAGTTGATGTGCTGGGTGTGCATGGCGTTCTTCGTCTTCGTGCTGGTTCTGCTGACGCTGGAAGATGATACCCGTCAGGCACTGATCGTCACGCCGCTGTGGTTTATTGCGCTGGGGCTGGGTTGGGTGTTTATCGGTAAGAAACGTATGGCAGGCATAAGGTAAAAGCAAAACGGCAACGTCAGTTGCCGTTTTTAGTTTTTGCACCCTCTCCCGGTGGGAGAGGGCCGGGGTGAGGGCATCAGGCCGCAGCGGCTTTTTTATTCCCCGGATAATGCACGTGGGAACAGAACGTTATTCTCAAGACTGATGTGTTCCATCAGGTCGTCGATCGTTTCGTTAATGCCGTTGTACATCGCTTTCCAGGTGGTACAGGCTTCTGGCGGCGGTGTAACGTTGCCGGTAGTGTGTTTGATCACTTCCAGCAGTTCACCTGCTTCATCGTGTTCGCTTTCCATCACGCTGATAGGCCCCATTGCCTGACTGCCCATTCCCTGTTTGATCATCGGGAAGAGGATCTGCTCTTCTTTCATCATGTGGCTGGAAAGTTCTTCGTGCAGCATAGTCAGGTATTTTGCCAGGCCGCGCGGTACGGAAGGTTTGTCGGCATGTACGCGCTCGACTTTGGTTGCCTGCAGGATCAGTTCCGGCAGCTGTTCACGGTGACGGTCATGGTATCGTACGATGATATGGTCGATGATTTCAGCGAGCGGGGCAGTTCGCCAGTCTTTGTCGACGGGCTGCTCGGCCAGCAGCGCCAGCTCTGCTTCAATCACCTCAACATCCAGCTCTTTGCGCGAGGCTGCACGCGCCAGGGTTTGCTTACCGCCACAGCAGTAATCCATGTCGTATTTACGAAACAGCGCAGAAGCGCGAGGGATGGAGAGCGCCAGCTCGCCGAGGGGTTGGTCGCGATAGGCCATAGCAGTTACCTCGTCATCAATAATATAAGATGCATATTAAATGCATCTTTAAGCAAGCGCTATAACCCTTTAGAGGGAAGGGGGGAAATGAGATTCGGATCACAAAAAATCGCTCTTATTAACTCCCTGAATGGACTTAAGAAAGTGGTTTAGAAAGTTTTTAAAGGCGTAGAAACAGTAAACAACCCGTCGCGCCTGCCGATATATCCACGTCAAACAAACCTGCATATAAAAGGCAACGCATGTTTAAACGTATAAAAGTTATTACCCTTCTGATTTCGGTGCTGCTTGTACTCGGCATTATGCAACTGATCTCCGCTGGTATCTTTATCAACGCGCTGAACAACGATAAAGACAACTTCACCGTGTCGCAGCTTTCCAGCAAGAATGTGGCGGAATTCACCGATGCGTGGATCAGTCTGAACCAGGCCCGCGTCACCCTGAACCGTGGGATGTTGCGCCTGCAAAGCAGCATGGCCTCTCAAATTAACGGTGGTCAGCTGAATGAGCTGGTGACGACGGCTAAAAATCTGCTGACTGAAGCACAGGTTCATTATGATAAATACAATGCCTTGCCGAATACTCCTGGTCTGGATGAGAACCTGACGAATCGCCTGGAGGAGCAGTACCGCAATTATTCTGCGACGCTGGCACAAATGAACGTGTTGCTGAGCCAGGGTAATCTGGAAGATATGTTCAAGCAGAATGCCGAGCAAAAACAAAACGCGATGCAGACGGTTTATCGTGAATGGCGTGAAGCGCAGGCCGCGCTCAGTGATAAAGGCATCAGGGATAATGAAAGCGACTACAAACGCATCCTGTGGATCCTTTCTGCTGTCATGCTGCTGGTCATTGTGGTCATTATCTCCAGCTGGATCGCCATGCGCCGCGTGCTGTTGCTTCCGCTGGAAGAGATTATCAGCCATATCCGCGCCATTGCGGCAGGCGATTTAACCCAGCCGATTCAGGCTGACGGTAAGAACGAGATGGCGATCCTTGCGCACAACGTTCAGGAGATGCAAGCCTCACTGGCGAATACCGTGGGTGTCGTGCGTCAAGGCGCTGATACTATTTACACCGGGGCGGGCGAAATCTCTGCGGGCAGTAACGATCTCTCTTCCCGTACCGAGCAGCAGGCCGCTTCTCTGGAAGAAACGGCAGCCAGCATGGAACAGCTGACGGCAACCGTGAAACAGAACGCCGATAACGCGCGTCAGGCTTCTCGTCTGGCACTGGATGCTTCTTCAACCGCGAAGAAGGGCGGTCATGTGGTGGAAGGAGTGGTACGCACCATGGATGAAATTGCTACCAGTTCCAGCAAAATTGCGCAAATTACTAACGTAATCGACGGAATTGCTTTCCAGACGAATATTCTGGCGTTGAACGCGGCGGTGGAAGCTGCCCGTGCAGGCGAGCAGGGACGTGGTTTTGCGGTGGTAGCCGGTGAAGTGCGTACCCTGGCACAGCGCAGCGCCCAGGCCGCGAAAGAGATCAAAGCGCTGATCGATGATTCCGGTGAGCGCGTGAATGCAGGTTCTCAGCTGGTGAATGAAGCGGGCGCGACGATGGCGGAAATTGTCAATGCAGTCACTCGCGTCACCGACATCATGGGCGAAATTGCCTCTGCGTCTGACGAACAGAGCCGTGGTATTGATCAGGTTGGCCAGGCCGTGGCAGAGATGGATCGCGTCACTCAGCAGAACGCCTCGCTGGTGGAGGAGTCTGCGGCAGCGGCAGCAGCGTTGGAAGATCAGGCTGCACGTCTGAACGAAGCGGTGGCGGTATTTAAAATTATCCGCAACCAGACGGTCAAAGTAGCTCCGGTGAAAACCTATGCACCAAAGGCGCAGCCCGTAGCGGCTGCGTCTGAGGCCAACTGGGAAACGTTCTAACTCTCCGACGCCGGAACAATCATCGGTTTTTCCGGCTTCGCTCTTACCGCCATCACCACCCCGATGACCAGCAGCGCGATCCCCCAGGCCGTGAATAACGGCGGCACGCTCTGGCGCATCAGGAAGGTGTAAAGCAGCCCGGCCAGGGTTTCGAAAACAATCAGCGGCCCTAAGATCACCGTCGGCAGCTTCTGACTGGCAATATTCCAGCACAGCGCTCCCACCCATGAGCACAGCACCGCAATCGCAACCATCAGGCCAATAAACACCCACGGCCTTGGCCCGAAGGGCTGGGTGAAGTCTGGCTGTTGATGGCCTAACCAGATGCACGCCCCGGCATATCCCACCAGTGAGACGGGCAGCGTCACCAGCGCCTGCGCCGTTGCCCACATCATCGGATGCTTGTCCGGGTTCTCCCGCAGCCAGCGTGCATTTCGCAGGGCATACCATGCCCAGCACGCCACGGAAATGAACGCCAGCATAATGCCAGAACCGTACCGCCACAGGTCAACATTCGCCTGCCCATGACGCAGCTCGGCAATATTGACGCATACCAGCCCCACGGCGGTGCATCCCAGCGCTGGCACCATTTTTGACCACGCCAGTTTGCCATCGCGCTGGCTATAGAGCAGGTTAGCAAAGACGGGGATAACGACCGGCAGCGTGCCGATAATCATGGTAGACACTGGCGCCCCGGTACGCTGAATGGCGCTCGCGAGGCAAACGTAATAGATAAGATTGCCCATCATGGTCAGCGCCAGCGCGGTACCCCAGTCCTGACGGCTGAGCTGACGCAAGCGCGCGCGTCCCAGCCACGCCAGGGGCAGGGCAATCAGCCCCAGCGCCAGGTAACGTCCGGTCGACTGCAGTATTGCCGGATATTCGGGCACGATCAGCGGGCCGACAAAGATTAACCCCCACATCATCCCTGCCAGCAGGGCATACAACACACCACTAATCATTTTTCCATCCACAGGTATTTACGCTGTACTCAGTGTAGGAGGGGCAAAGTGGCGCGTATTGTATGAGATTGCGCTTTAACGTCGGGTGACCTGCTTCTGGTAGCGCACGGGGGTAATGCCGTAGCGGCGGGTAAACGCGCGGGTTAAATGTGACTGATCGGTCAGCCCGGTTGCGGCGGCGACTTCGGCTGCAGGCATACCGTGCGTGAGGAACGCTTTGGCCCGCCACAGGCGGATGGCCATCAACATCTGATGCGGGGTAACGTGAAAATGGGCTTTGAACTGGCGCAGAAAATGGTACGGGCTCAGCGAAACAACGTTGGCCAGTTCATCCAGCGTCAGGGCGTGCATATAGTTATCGTGCAGATATTCGCGTACCCGTTCGAAGCGGTGTGCGCCTTCGCGGATCAGCGGCGCGTGATGGGCGAGCGGCTGGAAAGTGTCAATGAGATCCAACAAAAGCCCTTTTTGAGCCAGCGGGTCGTCCGTATGCCACAGACCATAGATGAGCCTGCCGATTTGCTGTGAGCGTAGCGGGTCATACCGGGTGACATCGCTAAACCACCAGTGACGAAGGCCTGTCACCTCTTCCAGCAGATCGGGGTCGATATAGACCATCCGGTAACGCCAGCCACCTTCGGTGGCGGACTCGCCGGTGTGGATCTCGTCCGGATTCATGGTGACGACGGATTTTTCAGACGCGAGGTGTTGGGTACCGCGATAGCGAAAGCGTTCCGCACCGGTCTCGATGGTGCCGATGCCAAAGGCTTCGTGGGTGTGAGGCTCAAAGGCGTATTCAGAAATATGCGCGTGATAAAGTTCAAGGCCCGGCAGTTCCGCCAGATGGCGAAAGCGCGCACTGTCTCTCTCATCAATAAACTGTTCCGGTACGCCTTGCACGTTGAACCTCCTCATGGGTCATCTCTCCATTATCAAAGATGACCCGAGGGGATGCCACAAAAAATAACCAGTTCGTAACAATTACAGAATTGCGTTGACGCTGTCTGCCAGCGAAGTGGTTGGGCGACCGATCAGTTTGCTCAGGGTATGGCTGTCATCGAACAGGCCGCCTTTGGATGCGCCCACGTCAGAGTCCGCCAGCATATCCGCCAGCCCGGCCGGAAGACCAACCCCCTTCAATGCGGCGGCAAAGTCCGCTTCACTCAGGTTCTGATACGCTACGTTTTTGCCGCTTTGCTTGCTGAGTTCTGCAGCCAGATCGCTCAGTGTCCAGCTATTGTCACCCGCCAGTTCGTAAACTTTGCCTGCATGACCTTCTTCAGCGATGACTTTTGCTGCCGCAGCAGCGTAATCCGCACGTGTGGCTGAGGCAATTTTGCCGTCACCCGCAGCCCCTATAAACACGCCGTGCTCCAGGGCTGGTGGTGCACTCGCCAGATAGTTTTCGGTATACCAGCCGTTGCGCAGCAGGGCATAAGGAATGCCGGAGGCCGCCAGCGCTTTTTCAGTGGCAACGTGTTCAACGTGCAGGCCGAGCGGTGATTTATCTGCATGCAGCAGGCTGGTGTAGGCGATGAATTTCACGCCCGCCGCTTTAGCGGCGTTAATGACGTTTTGATGCTGCGCGGCGTGCTGGCCGACTTCGCTGGAGGAGATCAGCAGGAGTTTATCCACGCCGTTCAGCGCCGTGGTAAACGCTGCCTGGTCAGTATAATCCGCCTGACGCACGACAATACCTTGTTGGCTGAGTGCCCCGGCTTTTGCCGGATTACGCACAATGGCCACAATCTGGTTGGCCGGAACGGATTTTAAAAGTTGTTCGATAACAAGATGGCCAAGCTGGCCGGTAGCACCGGTAATTGCGATCATGAGAGAACTCCTTCGTGTTTGTCTTGTGTTGTGGCACACTATCACTGACACTAACTTTTAGTAAGTACGTACAAAAAGGTAAGTATGAAAATGACGTCAACACTCAGTGAACTGTTACGAGACGGAAACCTGTTTGCCGAACAGTGCCCATCGCGCGAGGTGTTAAAGCATGTTACAAGCCGTTGGGGCGTGCTGATCCTGGTGGCGTTACGTGATGGCACGCATCGCTTTAGCGATCTGCGCCGCAAGATGGGCGGCGTGAGCGAGAAGATGCTGGCTCAGTCGCTTCAGGCGCTGGAGCAGGACGGGTTCGTTGATCGCGTTTCGTATCCTGTTGTGCCGCCGCACGTAGAGTATAGTCTGACGTCGTTAGGTATTGAGGTAAGTGAGAAAGTCGCCGAGCTGGCGGACTGGATTGAGGTGAATACGCCGAAGGTGATGGCGAATCGGGACGATCGGGCGGCCTGATGCCCTCACCCTCTCCCGGCCGGGAGAGGGAACAAACACTAATAACGGCAACGTGCGTTGCCGGTTTGTTTTTACCTGCTCAAATCCACCTGATAAATCGCGAACCCGATATCGTCCGTCGCTACCTTCTTCATCGGGTACTGCGCCTTATCCTTAATGAACGTTGCCGCCTTATCGGACGGTGATGTTTCAAAGCGGATGTCCAGCTTCGTATCGCTGTGAATCGGCGCCAGGCGCCAGTTGTTATCCACCGCCGGGTGAATTTCGCCTGCTTTTTTCGATTCTGCACTGATCCATGCGGCCAGTACTGAGCGGTTTTCATCCGGTGAGGCAAAGGCGATGTGGCTGTCGCCTGTCCCGGCAAACTTACCGCCATAGGCGCGATAGTTATTGGTTACGACCAGGAACGTGGCATTCGGATCAATGGCTTTGCCATTGAAGGTCAGGTTTTTGATGCGCTCCGCCTGCGGGTTAATGGCCTGACATTCGCCGTCATATTTTGCAGGTTGGGTGACATCAATCTGATAATTTACGCCGTCGATCACGTCGAAGTTATAGGTGCGGAATCCGTCCCAGTTAATCAACGATTGCGGTTTACTGCTGTGTGGATCAATCTGGTTGAACTGCCCGGCGGAACACTCCAGCCACTCTTTCACCTCTTTGCCCGTCGCTTTAACCACCACCAGGGTGTTCGGGTAGAGATAGAGGTCGGCGGCGTTACGGAAGGTCAGCTTGCCTTTTTCGACTTCAACATAGCTGGCTGGGTCGTTCTTACGTCCACCCACTTTGAACGGTGCGGCGGCAGACAGCACCGGCAGTTTTGCCAGATCCGGATCGCCCTGAACGAAGTGCTCGGCGTAGGCTTTCTGCGCCATGTTGACGACCTGGACGGTCGGGTCGTCCTGCACCAGCGCCAGGAAGCTGTACATATTGTCAGCGGATTTACCGATCGGCTTACTGACGAATTCGCGCGTGGCGTCGTGATCGTGCTTCAGCACGTTGACCAGTTTTTTATCTTCAGCGGCCAGCGATTTTTTGGCGGCAGCATCATAAATGGGGCGCGCTTCGGCTTTCGACTGGGTAACCTTCCAGCTGCCGCTGTCATTATTCAGAACCAGATCGACGACGCCGAGGTGGTCACCCCACATCCCGGGCATAACCGACGGTACGCCGTTGAGCGTCCCTTTTTCGATGTCAGCCCCTTTGATGCTGGCAAAGTCTTTACCGGGGAAGACCGCGTGAGCGTGGCCGAAGAGGATCGCGTCAACACCCGGCACTTCACTCAGGTAGTAAACCGAGTTCTCCGCCATCGCCTGGTATGGATCGGCTGAAAGACCTGAGTGAGCAACAACGACCACTAAATCGGCCCCTTTCTCGCGCATCTCCGGCACGTAGTGGCGCGCGGTCTCGGTGATGTCATTAACGGTCACTTTACCGCTGAGGTTTGCCTTATCCCACGTCATGATTTGCGGCGGTACAAAGCCGATATAGCCGATTTTCAGCGTCTGTTTTTTACCGTCCTTGTCGACAACCTCGGTCTCTTTAATCAGGTAAGGGGTAAACAGTGGCTTTTGGGTCTTAACGTCGATGATATTGGCATTAACATACGGGAATTTGGCCCCTGCCAGTGCATCATGCAGGTATTTCAACCCGTAGTTAAATTCGTGGTTTCCCAGGTTGCCGACGGTATAGTCCAGCGTGTTCATCGCTTTATAAACAGGATGGATCTCGCCTTTTTTCAGTCCCTTTGCCGCCATGTAATCGCCAAGCGGACTCCCCTGAATGAGATCGCCATTGTCGACCAGTACGCTGTTTTTCACTTCTTCGCGGGCGGCGTTAATCAAACTGGCCGTGCGTACCAGTCCGAATTTTTCCGTAGGGGTATCTTTGTAGTAATCGAAGTCCATCATGTTGCTGTGCAGATCTGTCGTTTCCAGAATACGCAGATCGACTGTCGCTGCCTGCACGCTTGCTGCAATCAGCGTCGCCAGGAGCGTTGCGCTAAACTTAATCATCAGAGGAGTCCTTTTTTCGATCCAGGCCACAAAAGAGTATGTATCTATAGCTTGTTGCTTACAGAAATGTGAATCCTGACAGAAAAATGTGTGCTGAAACCGGAATTACTTCACAGATAGCGGAATTGTTCACATTACGATATAACTAAAACAAAGAGTTAACCTCACTGCGTTAACAAAGAGGTGGAGAATGTTAGATAAAATTTGTCAGCTCGCACGGGATGCGGGGGACGCCATCATGCAGGTGTATGACGGTGTAAAACCCATGGAGGTCGTCAGTAAAGCAGACGACTCTCCGGTCACGGCAGCAGATATCGCGGCGCATAAGGTGATCCTGCAAGGGTTGCAGGCCTTAACGCCGGAGATCCCTGTATTGTCAGAAGAGGCACCACAGAGCTGGGATGAACGTCAACACTGGCAACGTTACTGGCTTGTCGATCCGCTGGACGGAACTAAAGAGTTCATCAAGCGTAACGGTGAATTCACCGTCAATATCGCCCTGATTGAGAAGGGCAAAGCGGTGCTGGGTGTGGTCTATGCGCCGGTAATGAAAGTGATGTACAGCGCCGCAGAAGGGAAGGCCTGGAAGGAGGAGTGCGGTGTGCGTAAGCAGATTCAGGTTCGCGATGCGCGCCCGCCGCTGGTGGTGATAAGTCGCTCTCACAGCGACAGCGAATTGCAGGAGTATCTGCAACAGTTGGGTGAACACCAGACCACCTCAATTGGCTCATCGCTGAAATTCTGCCTGGTAGCGGAAGGTCATGCGCAATTGTACCCTCGCTTTGGGCCAACCAACGTTTGGGATACTGCCGCCGGACATGCCGTTGCTGCGGCAGCCGGGGCGCATGTCCATGACTGGCAGGGAAAGACGCTGGACTACACCCCGCGCGAATCCTTCCTCAACCCCGGCTTCCGCGTCACGATTTATTGAGCCAGTAGCTTGTGCAGCAGGGCAACCACCTGCTGCACCTCTTCCTGGGTTAACGCCCCGTCTTTCACCCACTGTACCCGGCCGTCTTTATCCAGCACGATAATGGCGGAGCTCTCTTCTTCCAGCTGCCAGGCCTGACGCGTCACGCCGTTACTGTCGACGATAAACTGCGACCACGGGTAGAGCTTTTTATTGCTCTCAAGGCTTGAACGCACAAACATACCGGAGCCAGGAATGGCGTCATCGGTATTCACAATCGTGGTGGTCTGATAGCGGTCATGGGGGAATTTTGCCACCTTGATCGCTTCCACCAGGTTGGCATTTTTCTCTTTTGCGGATGTACGACCGGCAATATGTTGTACAACTCTCACTTTGCCTGCGAGCTGCGCGCTATTCCAGGGTTTGTAGCTAAACTTATCATTGTCGAGAATCAATTCTCCCCGGTCAGCAATACCGACTGGCGGTACACGTTGTCCTTTTTCAATGTTGTGAGCGCAAGCCCACAGGGGCAGCAGCAGGCAGGCTGCTGCAAGGATATTACGTAGGGTCATGGCGTTTCCTTATTGTTTGCAGGTGATCCGACCACTTGGTCTTACGCTTTTAATCATAAGTGCGATCAATGTGGTTTTCCCGCAATCCCGATGCCAGTTTGCGGGTGAACGCACATATCCATGAAAAAACGACGGCTTATACTGCCCTGAGTCACGGTTTGCAAAGATTATTCTGAATAATTGTAATCAAACGGTAAATAAACTTATGCATACTGGGTATCAAGGTTGTTCTGGTCTATAGTCAATGGGCATTAAAATTTGCGCTCAGGACAGTCGGGCCGATTGTGGCGCCGCAAGAGCGTATGATTCGCAGGAGATACAAGAATGAAAATTTTCCAACGCTACAACCCGCTTCAGGTGGCGAAGTACGTGAAGATCCTGTTCCGTGGACGGTTGTATATCAAGGATGTTGGCGCTTTTGAGTTTGATAAGGGCAAGATTCTTGTCCCAAAAGTGAAGGATAAGCAGCACTTGTCTGTGATGTCCGAAGTCAACCGTCAGGTTTTGCGTCTGCAAACTGAGATGGCTTAACCAGCGTGCTATGCAGTAGTTAAAAAAACGGCTCCCGATGGGAGCCGTTGATGTTTGTGGGGACAGGAATTTTACGCTGACACCTTCTCTTCTACATCCGGCAGCTTCGGTACCAGCACGGTCGGTTTATTGTCGATACGCGTCACCAGCAGCTGGTCGATGCGGTAGTTATCAATATCCACCACCTCAAACTTGTAGCCGGAGAACTTCACCGAGTCGGTACGTTTCGGGATCTTACGCAGCATAAACATCATAAAGCCGCCGATGGTCTCGTAGTTACCGGACTGAGGGAACTCGTCAATATCCAGCACGCGCATCACGTCTTCAATCGGTGTGCCGCCATCAATCAGCCATGAATTATCGTCACGCTGAACAATCTGCTCTTCCAGGCCCTGGCCAACCAGGTCACCCATCAGGGTAGTCATCACGTCGTTCAGGGTGATAATACCTACCACCAGCGCGTATTCGTTCATGATCACCGCGAAGTCTTCCCCGGCGGTTTTGAAACTTTCCAGCGCTTCTGAGAGGGTCAGGGTGTCCGGCACAATCAGGGTATTGCGGATTTGCACGCCGCTGGTGAGCGCCAGGCTCTGGTTTGCCAGCACGCGGTTGAGCAGATCTTTGGAATCGACATAACCGATGATGTGGTCGATATCTTCATTACAGACGAGGAACTTGGAGTGAGGATGCTCCGCCACTTTGTTCTTCAGACTCTGCTCATCTTCATGTAAATCGAACCAGATAATGCTTTCACGACCCGTCATGGAAGACGGCACGGTGCGGGATTCCAGTTCAAACACGTTCTCGATCAGCTCGTGTTCCTGCTTACGCAGCACCCCGGCCAGCGCACCCGCTTCCACAACGGCATAGATATCGTCGGAGGTGATGTCGTCTTTGCGCACCATTGGCAGCTTAAAGATGCGGAAAATCACGTTCGCCAGGCCGTTGAAGAACCATACCAGCGGGCGGAAAACAAACAGGCAGAAGCGCATCGGGTTGATGATACGCAAAGCCACAGCTTCTGGCGCAATCATACCGATGCGTTTCGGGGTCAGATCAGCGAAGAGGATGAACAGGCCTGTCACCAGCGAGAAGGAGAGAATAAAGCTCAACTGCTCGGCGAGTTCGGCAGACATGTACTGAATAAAGAGGCTATAAAACGCCGGCGAGAATGCTGCATCGCCCACGATACCACCCAGAATCGCGACCGCGTTCAGGCCAATCTGCACCACGGTGAAGAACGTACCGGGGTTTTCCTGCATCTTCAGAATGCGAGAGGCGTTAATGTTGCCTTCATCGGCAAGCAGTTTGAGTTTGATTTTACGGGACGCGGCCAGCGAGATCTCAGATATCGAGAAAAATGCACTGACGGCAATAAGACAAAGTATTACTAAAATACTGTTTAACATAGTTTATCCGGCTTCTCGCCAGATCCTCGGAAGGGAAGTTGATACCATTTGTGTGAAAACACGTAGAACGTCAGCTCGTAGCGTTGAGCTGATTATTTCAGCGGGTAGTATAGCGTAAAGGAGTGTAAACCTGCCAGAGGTCACGTTTTGGCAGAAAAAGTGATGATTTTCAAACCCGGCGAAATCCATTTCTGCCAGATTCAAGCGGCTATTCTGCTTGCGGCGGCAGGCAGACGCCAATACCACCAATGCCGCAGTAGCCGTACGGGTTTTTATGCAGATACTGCTGGTGATCGTCTTCGGCATAGTAGAACGGTTTCGCCGTCGCGATTTCCGTGGTCACCTCGCGCGTATCGCCAGCATCACGCATGGCTTTCTGGAAGCGCTCAAGGCTGGCATGAGCGGCAGCATCCTGCTCCGGTGTGAGCGGATAAATGGCCGAACGATATTGTGTGCCGTGGTCGTTACCCTGACGCATGCCCTGCGCCGGGTCGTGGTTTTCCCAGAACACCTGCAGAAGCTGCTCGTAGCTAATCACCGCAGGGTCATACACCACACGAACGGCTTCCGCATGGCCGGTTTCGCCAGAGCACACTTCGCGGTAGGTTGGATTTGGCGTGTAACCGCCAGTATAACCGGCTGCCGTGCTGTAAACGCCGGGCAGTTGCCAGAACAGGCGTTCCACACCCCAGAAACAACCCATCGCAAACAGGGCGATTTCCATTCCATCAGGAACGTTGGTCATTGAATGGTTGTTTACGGCGTGTAAGGTCGCCACAGGCATAGGCGTGTTGCGTCCCGGTAATGCATCAGCTTGTGAAACAAGATGCGTTTTGTCGAATAAACTCACGATGGGGTCTCCCGGGGGCCGATGTTTCGGTTAAGGTTGTCACGAAGCGTTTAATTGAACACAATAAATGCGCTAAATGAGTCTAGATTTAATCATAAGAAATATTTGGGTGTTGCACCCATTTTCAACCCGCGATGTGGGTTTTTGGCTAACAGGCCGTATTTTGCCGCGGAGCGGCAGTGCATTTGCTTCCAGGGTGGAAACAGGGATATTCAGGAGAAAACGTGATAAAAATCCGCCAGTTATGTTTGGTCAGTTTGCTACTAACAAGCGGGATTGCCAGTGCGGCGAACGTTCGTTTGCAGGTTGAGGGGTTGTCCGGGGCGCTGGAAAAAAACGTGCGTGCGCAGTTGTCGACCATCCAGAGTGATGAGGTGACGCCGGACCGCCGTTTTCGCGCGCGCGTAGATGACGCGATTCGCGAAGGGCTAAAAGCGCTGGGTTATTACGAACCTACCATTGATTTTGACCTACGCCCGCCGCCAAAGAAGGGGCGCCAGGTGCTTATTGCCCGCGTCTCGCCGGGTGAGCCGGTACTGATTGGCGGCACAAACGTCATCCTGCGCGGTGGAGCGCGCACAGACCGGGATTATCTGGATCTGCTCAGTACGAGGCCGAAAATCGGCACGGTACTTAATCACGGTGATTACGACCATTTCAAAAAAGAGCTGACGAGCGTTTCCCTTCGTAAGGGCTACTTTGACAGCCAGTTCAACAAAAGTCAGCTTGGCATTGCGCTGGACAGACATCAGGCCTTCTGGGATATCGATTACGACAGTGGGGAGCGCTATCGTTTTGGCGATGTTACCTTTGAAGGATCGCAAATCCGTGAAGAATATCTGCAAAATCTCGTGCCCTTCAAAAAAGGGGATTACTACCAGTCGAGCGATCTGGCGGAACTGAACCGTCGCCTTTCAGCCACCGGATGGTTTAATTCCGTGGTTGTCGCGCCGGAATTTGATAAGTCGCGCAAAACCAAAGTGTTGCCACTGCATGGCGTCGTCTCGCCACGGATCGAGAACACCATTGAGACCGGTATGGGTTATTCGACGGATGTCGGTCCGCGCGTGAAGGCCACATGGAAAAAGCCGTGGATGAACTCGTACGGCCACAGCCTGACGACCAGCGCGAGTATCTCCGCTCCGGAACAGCAGCTCGATTTCAGCTATAAAATGCCCTTGCTGAAAAACCCGCTGGAGCAATATTACCTGGTTCAGGGGGGCTTTAAGCGTACCGACCTGAATGATACCAAGTCAGATTCCACCACCCTTGCCCTGTCACGCTACTGGGATCTCTCCAGCGGCTGGCAGCGTGCCATTAACCTGCGCTGGAGTCTCGACCACTTTACGCAGGCCAACGTCACCAACACCACGATGTTGCTCTATCCGGGGGTGATGATCAGCCGTACCCGCTCACGCGGCGGTCTGATGCCTGACTGGGGCGATTCCCAGCGTTATTCCATTGATTACTCCAACACTATGTGGGGTTCCGATGTCGACTTCTCGGTGATTCAGGCACAAAACGTCTGGATCCGTACGTTGTATGACAAACACCGCTTTGTGATGCGCGGC
Organism: Enterobacter sp. CPE_E890; assembly: GCF_046521475.1. Lineage (NCBI taxonomy): Bacteria > Pseudomonadati > Pseudomonadota > Gammaproteobacteria > Enterobacterales > Enterobacteriaceae > Enterobacter > Enterobacter sp. CPE_E890. Next base: position 517,210 of record NZ_JBKFZW010000001.1, read on the forward strand.
AACCTCGGCTGGATTGAAACCGGCGACTTCGACAAAGTCCCGCCGGATCTGCGCTTCTTCGCCGGTGGCGACCGTAGCATTCGCGGCTATAAATACAAATCCATTGCGCCAAAAGATGACAGCGGCAAGCTGATCGGTGCGTCGAAACTGGCCACCGGCTCGCTGGAGTATCAGTACAACGTCAGCGGTAAATGGTGGGGGGCGATGTTTGTCGACAGCGGCGAAGCGGTGAGCGACATCCGCCGCAGCGATTTCAAAACCGGCGCGGGCGTGGGTGTGCGCTGGCAGTCACCCGTCGGGCCCATCAAGCTCGATTTCGCCGTTCCGGTGGGCGACAAAGAAGAGCATGGTTTACAGTTTTACATCGGTCTGGGGCCTGAATTATGAGTTTATGGAAGAAGATAAGCCTCGGGGTGCTGATTTTTATCGTACTGCTGCTCGGTACGGTGGCGTTTCTGGTGGGAACGACGACCGGGCTGCACCTGCTGTTTAACGCCGCTAACCGCTGGGTGCCGGGACTTGAAATTGGTCAGGTGACGGGCGGCTGGCGCGATCTGCGTCTGAAGAACATTCGCTATGAGCAACCTGGTGTGGCCGTAAACGCCGGGGAGTTCCACCTTGCGGTGAAGCTGGGCTGTCTGCGGGACAGCAAGCTGTGCGTCAACGATCTGTCGCTAAAAGATGTTAACGTGGCGATAGATTCAAAGAAAATGCCGAAGTCTGCGCCGGTCGAGGAAGAAGACAGCGGCCCGCTGAATCTCTCCACGCCGTATCCGATCGCGCTCTATCGGGTGGCGCTTGATAACGTCAATATCAAAATCGACGACACCACCGTCTCCGTGATGGATTTCACCTCCGGCCTGCGCTGGCAGGAGAAAAACCTCACCCTGACGCCGACGTCCCTGCAGGGATTACTGATCGCGCTGCCGAAAGTGGCCGACGTGGCGCAGGAAGAGATCGTTGAGCCGAAGATCCAGAACCCGCAGCCGGAAGAGAAGCCGCTGGGTGAAACGCTGAAAGACCTCTTCTCGAAACCCGTCCTGCCGGAAATGACCGATGTTCATCTGCCGCTGAATCTCAACATTGAGGAGTTCAAAGGCGAGCAGCTGCGTCTGACCGGCGATACCGATCTGACGGTCTATAACATGCTGCTTAAAGTCAGCAGTATTGACGGCAATATGAAGCTCGACGCGCTGGATATCGACACCAACCAGGGCTCGGTGAATGCCTCTGGCAACGCCCTGCTGCGCGACAACTGGCCGGTGGACATCACACTCAACAGCGCCCTGAATATTGACCCGCTGAAAGGCGAAAAAGTGAAGGTCAAAGTGGGCGGTGCGCTACGCGACAAACTGGACGTCGGTGTGAATCTCTCCGGCCCGGTAGATATGGTCCTGCGGGCGCAAACTCAACTGGCAGAAGCGGGTTTACCGCTCAATGTTGAAATGGTCAGTAAACAGCTTTACTGGCCGTTCACCGGCGAAAAACAGTTCCAGGCCGATGACCTGAAGCTGAAGCTGAGCGGCAAGATGACCGATTACACGCTCTCGTTCCGTACCGCAGTGAAGGGGCAGGGCGTGCCGCCCGCGAATATCACGCTGGATGCGAAGGGCAATGAACAGCAGGTTAATCTCGACAAACTGACCGTTGCGGCGCTGGAAGGCAAAACCGAGCTGACCGCGCTGCTCGACTGGCAGCAGGCGATCAGCTGGCGCGGCGAGCTGAAGCTGACGGGTATTAACACCGCCAAAGAGGTGCCGGACTGGCCGTCGAAGCTGGATGGCCTGATCAAAACCCGCGGCAGCCTGTACGGCGGCACGTGGCAGATGGACGTGCCGGAAATCAAACTCACCGGGAACGTGAAGCAGAACAAGGTTAACGTTGAGGGCTCGGTCAAAGGTAACAGCTACCTGCAGTGGACGATCCCGGGTCTGCACGTAGCGCTGGGCCGCAACACGGCGGATATCAAAGGCGAGCTGGGGGTGAAAGATCTCAATCTGGATGCCACTATCGACGCGCCGAATCTGGATAATGCTCTGCCGGGCCTGGGTGGCACGGCGAAAGGGTTAGTGAAAGTGCGCGGGACGGTAGACGCCCCCCAACTTCTGGCGGATATCACGGCCAATAACCTGCGCTGGCAGGAGCTGACTGTCGCCCGCGTTCGCGTTGAAGGGGATGTGAAATCCACCGATCAGATCGGCGGTAACCTGAACCTGCGCGTGGAGCGCATTGCTCAGCCGGACGTGAACATTAATCTGGTGACGCTGGAAGCGAAAGGCAACGAAAAGCAGCACGACCTCCAGCTGCGTGTGCAGGGTGAGCCGGTCTCCGGGCAGCTTCACCTGACAGGAAGCTTTGATCGTAAAGAGGAACGCTGGAAAGGTCTGCTTGATAACACTCGCTTCAACACACCGGTCGGGCCGTTGGCGTTGTCACGCTCTATTGCGCTGGACTACCGTAACGCGGAACAAAAGATCAGCATCGGACCACACTGCTGGACCAACCCAAATGCTGAGCTGTGTATACCTCAGACCATTGATGCGGGCGCGGAAGGGCGCGCGCAGATCAACCTCAATCGCTTTGACCTGGCGATGCTGAAGCCGTTTATGCCAGATACCACGCAGGCCAGCGGCGTCTTTAGCGGGAAGGCCGATGTCGCCTGGGACACCACTAAAGAAGGGCTGCCACAGGGTAGCGTCACGCTTTCGGGTCGTAACGTGAAGGTGACGCAACAGGTGAATGATGCGCCGCTGCCGGTAGCCTTTGACACCCTGAACCTGAGTGCGGATCTACATAATAACCGTGCAGAGCTGGGATGGCTTATCCGTCTGACCAACAACGGTCAGTTTGATGGACAAGTGCAGATTTCCGATCCGCAAGGACGGCGTAATCTTGGCGGCAACGTCAATATCCGTAACTTCAACCTGGCGATGGTGAACCCGATTTTCGACCGCGGGGAAAAAGCGGCAGGCATGCTGAATGCCAATTTGCGTCTGGCTGGCAACGCGCAAAGCCCGCAGCTGTTTGGTCAGATGCGGCTCAGCGGTGTGGATATCGACGGCAACTTCATGCCATTTGATATGCAGCCTAGCCAAATCTCGATGAACTTCAACGGCATGAGTTCAACGATTAGCGGCTCGGTGTTGACTCAACAAGGGCAGATCAACCTGAGCGGCGACGCAGACTGGAGTCAGCTCAATAACTGGCGCGCCCGTATTGCCGCAAAAGGCAGCCGAGTGCGTATCACCGTACCGCCAATGGTTCGCCTGGATGTCTCACCTGATGTGGTCTTTGAAGCCACGCCAAGCCTCTTCACGCTCGACGGACGCGTCGATGTGCCATGGGCACGCATTGTGGTTCACGACGTGCCTGAAAGTGCGGTGGGTGTTTCAAGTGATGAAGTTATGCTCAATGAAAATCTGAAACCTGTCGAACAGAAGAGCGCTGGCATACCGATTAATAGTAACCTTATCGTGCACGTGGGGAATAACGTGCGGTTGGATGCGTTTGGGCTGAAGGCAAGGCTCACGGGTGATCTGAAGGTGGCGCAGGATAAACAAGGGTTGGGCCTGAACGGGCAGATTAATATTCCTGAAGGGCGTTTCCATGCCTATGGTCAGGATTTAATTGTGCGTAAAGGTGAACTGTTGTTCTCCGGTCCACCGGATCAACCTCTGTTGAATATCGAAGCGATTCGTAACCCGGAGGCAACGGAAAACGACGTCATCGCGGGTGTACGCGTCACCGGTTCCGCCGACGAACCGAAGGCGGAAATCTTCTCTGACCCGGCGATGTCACAACAGGAAGCTCTTTCTTACCTGTTGCGTGGACAAGGTCTGGACAGCGGTCAGAGCGACAGTGCGGCGATGACCTCGATGTTAGTGGGTCTGGGGGTTGCACAAAGTGGGCAGGTTGTGGGTAAAATCGGCGAGACGTTCGGCGTAAGCAATCTGGCGCTGGACACCCAGGGCGTGGGTGACTCCTCGCAGGTGGTGGTCAGCGGCTATGTACTGCCGGGTCTGCAGGTAAAATATGGTGTGGGGATCTTTGACTCACTGGCAACACTCACGTTACGCTATCGCCTGATGCCTAAGCTATATCTGGAAGCAGTGTCCGGCGTAGACCAGGCACTTGATCTGCTCTATCAGTTTGAGTTTTAGCAATGCGAATATTTGTCTACGGCAGTTTACGAACCAAGCAAGGCAACAGTCACTGGATGACCAATGCCCTGCTGCTGGGGAATTACAATATCGAGAACTACCAGTTGTACAGCCTGGGCCACTATCCAGGCGCGGTTCCCGGCGAAGGAACAGTACAGGGTGAAGTCTATCGTATTGATAACGCGACACTTGCCGAACTTGATGCCTTGCGCACCAGGGGCGGTGAATACGCGCGCCAGTTGATCCAGACTCCGTACGGAAGCGCGTGGATGTATGTCTACCAGCGTCCGGTCGAAGGGTTAACGCGGATTGTAAGCGGTAACTGGTTAGACAGAGACCAGTACTGAAAAAAAACAACGCCACCGAAAGGTGGCGTTGTTTTTTGTGGGCTAAATGGCTTCCCGACGCAGCTTGAATATCTGCACCGATTCCAGAAGCTGTTCCGCCTGGCGATGCATTGCCTGCGCCGCGGCGGAAGATTCTTGCGACAAGGTCGCATTTTGCTGTGTTGCCGTATCCATATGCGTGACGGCCACATTGACCTGATCGATCCCGGTACTTTGTTCGTGGCTGGCATGAGAAATTGCCTCAATCAGTTCACTCACCTTACTGACGCTGTGCAGAATATCCGCCATCGCTGCGCCGGCTTGCTGCACCTGGCCATTCCCCTCGTCAATGCGGTTAACGGAGCGGTCGATCAGAACGCGGATATCTTTGGCGGCGGCGGCTGAACGTTGCGCCAGGGCGCGCACTTCTGCTGCAACGACGGCAAAACCGCGGCCTTCAGTTCCCGCGCGCGCCGCTTCAACAGCAGCGTTAAGTGCCAGGATATTGGTCTGGAAGGCGATACTGTCGATCATGCTGATGATGGAGTTGATCTCGCTGGAGAAATTATGAATTTCACTCATGGTGTGCATCGCACGTTCAACGGCCTCTTCGCCCTGGCGGGCTACCTGACGGGCATTACGGGCAAGATCGCTGGCAGTGCGTGAATGTTCTGCGTTGCTTTTCACGACCGATGTCAGCTCCTCCATGGATGCTGCAGTCTGTTCCAGTGCGCTGGCCTGCGCTTCGTTGCGGGAAGAAAGCTCATGACTACCGCTGGCAATCTGCGCTGATGCGGTGGCGATGGTTTCGGTACCCTTACGTACTCCAGAGACAATACGCGTGAGGTTTTCATTCATCTCCTGCAGAGCGCGCATGAGCTCAGCCGTTTCATCTCGACCGGCCACGGTAAAGCGGGACTGCAAATCACCGGCGGCTACGGTACGCGCTATCGTGACGGCTTGTGCCAGCGGAAGAGTAATGCTGCGAATCAGCCACCAGGTAACTAGCATCCCGGCCGCCAGCGTGAGGGCCATTGCCAGCACCAGCATCCATTTTGTCTTCTGATACTGCTCCTGATTGCGGGCGATGGTCTGCTGGTGAATAGTCTCGGCATGCTGCAATGTACGGGCCACGACGTTGTCGATCATTTTTGTCGGCTCGCGGTCAATCCCTGTAACCTGCTTGTCCACGCGCTGGGCGCTGGTGAGATCTCCCACCTGGTAGGTAGCCAGTGCCGCCAGGTATTTCTGTTCGAGGCTGGCGTGGATGTCGCGCGTTGCCAGCACTTGTTGATTATCCATGCCAATTTTCGGCAGAAGCTCACTTAGCCGGGTCAGCAGTGTCTGCGTGTTCTGACTTTCTGCGACAAAGGCCTTTTTGTATTTATCGAATGCTTCTTGCCCCTGCGCGCCACGAATCAGGGTGTTTTTCCACTCCTGGACCTGGATCTTGAATTGCACCTGAGCATTGCGTGCAGTATCTATGCTGCTGGTAATGGTTTGTTCCATCGCCATAATCTGTTCGTTCTGCGCCTGGCTGTCGCTGTTGATCAACAGGCCACGCAGACCAATAAAAAGTGTTGCAAGCAGCAGAAGTGACGCCAAAAGGCCCAGTCGCTGCCCAATTGTGAGTGTGTTGAGTTTCATGATTTCCTGTTATATGAAAAAGCGATTGCGCTCATATCACGGGAGGTATCGACCGTCGGCAGGGAGACTTTAAGAAGAAAAGTGGGGATAAGGCAGGTAAAAAGCGATATCTAATTAATATTATGAGACAAAATCTCTTTATGACGTTTTTGTGACAGTTCAGAGAGACAAAAAAGCCCCGACTTGCGGGGCTTTAATATCAGCAGTAAGAATTACTTCTTAGCAGCGCGTTCGAAAGAGGCGATGATTTCTGCTTTCGCCGCTTCTGCGTTGTCCCAGCCGTCAACTTTAACCCACTTGCCTTTTTCGAGGTCTTTGTAGTGCTCGAAGAAGTGAGTGATCTGCGCTTTCAGCAGCTCTGGCAGGTCGTTCACATCTTTGATGTGATCGTATTCTTTGCTCAGCTTGGTGTGCGGTACCGCAACCAGCTTCGCATCTTCACCGGATTCGTCGGTCATTTTCAGCACGCCAACTGGACGGCAGCGAATGACGGAGCCTGGCTCCAGTGGGTATGGCGTTGGGACCAGTACGTCAACCGGGTCACCGTCCAGAGACAGGGTGTGGTTGATGTAACCGTAGTTGCACGGATAGAACATCGCGGTAGACATGAAACGGTCTACGAACAGGGCGCCGCTCTCTTTGTCCACTTCGTATTTGATAGGATCTGCGTTAGCCGGGATTTCGATTACTACGTAGATATCTTCTGGCAGTTCTTTACCCGCTGGGACGTTGAGTAAGCTCATGTCGGTGTCCTTTAAAATGGATGGTAAACAAGTGGCAGGTATTATAGCCAACTCGCGCTGAATGTCTTCGCCTGTTTTCGCCTTCTCTCACCGCTAACCCCACTTTTCAGACCGATTCCATGACAGAAAAATCCATAAACTCAGCTGCATTTTTCATGGCGAAATGAAAGCGATTACAAACTTGTGATTAACGTTTTATTCACTTTCCCGAAGTGTGATGTAACGCAATTCGTTACATATTTCATTGGCTATAGTCATTTCGCAGAACATATTTTCACCAACAATAATCCCCCTACGAGGACGTTCATATGTGGAAGCGCTTACTCCTGGTCACAGCAGTTTCGGCAGCCATGTCGTCTATGGCGATGGCCGCCCCTTTAACCGTAGGTTTTTCGCAAGTCGGCTCTGAATCCGGCTGGCGAGCAGCAGAAACCAACGTTGCAAAAAGCGAGGCCCAGAAACGTGGTATCACCCTGAAAATTGCCGATGGTCAGCAAAAGCAGGAAAACCAAATCAAAGCCGTGCGTTCGTTTATTGCCCAGGGCGTTGATGCCATCTTTATTGCGCCTGTCGTCGCGACGGGCTGGGAACCTGTCCTGAAGGAAGCGAAAGACGCTGAGATCCCGGTTTTCCTGCTCGATCGTTCCATTGATGTCAAAGACAAATCGCTCTATATGACCACCGTCACCGCCAACAACATTCTTGAAGGACAGTTGATTGGTGACTGGCTGGTGAAACAGGTGGATGGCAAGCCGTGTAACGTCGTTGAGTTGCAGGGCACCGTTGGCGCGAGCGTGGCCATCGACCGTAAGAAAGGGTTTGCTGAGGCTATCGCTAAAGCACCAAACATCAAGATTATCCGCTCTCAGTCCGGTGACTTCACGCGCAGTAAAGGCAAAGAGGTCATGGAGAGCTTTATCAAGGCTGAAAACAACGGCAAGAACATCTGCATGGTTTACGCCCACAACGATGACATGGTGATCGGTGCGATTCAGGCCATTAAAGAAGCGGGCCTGAAGCCGGGCAAAGATATCCTCACCGGCTCAATCGACGGCGTGCCAGACATCTACAAGGCGATGATGGACGGTGAAGCGAACGCCAGCGTGGAGCTCACGCCGAACATGGCGGGTCCGGCATTTGATGCGCTGGAGAAATTCAAGAAAGACGGCACGATGCCTGAAAAACTGACCATCACCAAATCCACACTCTACCTTCCTGACACAGCAAAAGAAGAGTTAGAGAAGAAGAAAAATATGGGTTACTGATCCAGTGTAATTGCCGGGTAGCGCTACGCTTACCCGGCCTACGATTTGTGCCGGAGGCGTAAATATGAACTCGGAACAACATCAGGAAATCCTCCGCACAGAGGGCTTGAGTAAATACTTTCCTGGCGTAAAAGCGCTGGATAACGTTGATTTCAGCCTGCGGCGCGGTGAGATTATGGCGCTGCTGGGTGAGAACGGAGCAGGGAAGTCGACGCTGATTAAAGCCCTGACCGGCGTCTATCATGCCGATCGCGGCACTATCTGGCTGGAAGGCAATGCCATTTCGCCAAAAAATACCGCTCACGCCCAGCAGCTTGGGATCGGGACGGTCTATCAGGAAGTGAACCTGCTGCCGAACATGTCGGTGGCGGATAATCTGTTTATTGGCCGTGAACCACGACGCTTTGGCCTGCTGCGCCGCAAGGAGATGGAGGCGCGGGCGACAAAGCTGATGGAATCCTACGGCTTTTCTCTTGACGTTCGCGAGCCGCTGAACCGCTTTTCCGTTGCCATGCAGCAGATCGTTGCGATTTGTCGCGCTATCGATCTCTCCGCAAAAGTACTGATCCTCGATGAGCCCACCGCCAGTCTCGATACCCAGGAAGTGGAAATGCTCTTTACCCTGATGCGCCAGCTGCGCGATCAGGGCGTGAGCCTGATCTTCGTGACTCATTTCCTCGATCAGGTGTATGAAGTGAGCGATCGCATTACGGTACTGCGTAACGGCAGTTTTGTCGGCTGTCGGGAAACCCGTGAATTACCCCAGATTGAACTGGTCAAAATGATGCTCGGGCGCGAGCTGGAGACCAACGCGCTCCAGCGCGCCGGCCGCACGTTGCTGAGTGATAAACCCGTCGCGGCTTTCAGTGATTTCGGCAAAAAAGGGACTATTTCACCGTTTAACCTGGAGGTTCGTCCTGGCGAAATTGTCGGTCTGGCCGGATTGCTGGGCTCCGGACGAACAGAAACCGCCGAAGTTATCTTCGGAATTAAGCCAGCAGACAGTGGCACCGCATTAATCAAAGGCAAACCGCAAACGCTGCGATCGCCGCATCAGGCCTCGTGTCTGGGCGTTGGCTTCTGTCCGGAAGACAGAAAAACGGACGGTATTATTGCCGCCGCCTCGGTGCGGGAGAATATCATTCTGGCGTTACAGGCGCAGCGAGGCTGGCTGAGGCCAATCCCACGCAAAGAGCAAAACGCCATTGCGGAACGCTTTATCCGCCAGCTTGGCATTCGTACCCCGAGCGCAGAACAACCTATTGAATTCCTTTCAGGGGGTAACCAGCAGAAGGTCTTGTTGTCGCGCTGGCTGCTGACCAAACCCCAGTTCCTGATCCTCGATGAACCGACGCGCGGGATTGACGTCGGTGCGCATGCTGAAATCATCCGGCTTATTGAAACGTTGTGTGCGGACGGCCTGGCGCTGCTGGTCATTTCGTCTGAGCTGGAGGAACTGGTGGGGTATGCCGATCGCGTTATCATCATGCGCGATCGTAAACAGGTGGCAGAGATCCCGCTGGATAAACTGTCCGTTCCGGCGATCATGAATGCCATCGCGGCGTAAGGAGTGAATTGTGATGTCTCGTTCGCTTTCGCAAACAGGGGAGTCAAAGCGCCGCTTCAACTGGCCAACCGGCACACCGCAAATCGCGGCACTACTGGTGGTACTGTTGGTTGACAGCCTTGTCGCGCCGCATTTCTTCCAGATTATTGTCCAGGATGGCCGTCTGTTTGGCAGCCCGATCGATATTTTGAACCGTGCGGCGCCGGTGGCGCTGCTGGCGATTGGCATGACGCTGGTCATTGCCACTGGCGGGATTGACCTCTCCGTCGGCGCGGTGATGGCTATCGCCGGGGCTACGGCAGCCTCAATGACCGTGGCCGGGCACAGCCTGCCGGTGGTGCTGCTTGCCGCCTTAGGCACTGGCGTACTCGCCGGGCTGTGGAACGGTATTCTGGTGGCAGTCCTCAAGATCCAGCCGTTTGTCGCCACCCTGATTTTAATGGTCGCCGGGCGCGGTGTGGCGCAGCTGATCACATCCGGGCAGATCGTCACCTTTAACTCTCCGGGCCTGGCGTGGCTTGGCAGCGGAAAACTGCTGTTCTTCCCGACTCCGGTGATCATTGCCCTGGTGACGCTGGTGGTGTTCTGGCTCTTTACCCGCAAAACGGCACTGGGCATGTTCATCGAGGCCGTCGGGATCAACATTCGTGCCGCGCGAAACGCCGGGGTCAATACCCGGTTGATGGTGATGCTGACCTATGTGCTGAGCGGCATATGCGCCGCCATTGCCGGGACGATCGTCGCGGCAGATATTCGTGGGGCCGATGCCAACAACGCAGGACTCTGGCTGGAACTGGATGCGATCCTGGCGGTGGTGATCGGCGGCGGATCGCTGATGGGCGGGCGTTTTAACCTGCTGCTCTCGGTGATTGGCGCGCTGATTATTCAGGGGATGAACACCGGGATCCTGCTCTCTGGTTTCCAGCCGGAACTCAACCAGGTGGTGAAAGCGGTGGTCGTGCTCTGTGTGCTGATCGTCCAGTCGCCGCGCTTTGTCAGCATCATTAAGGGGATCCGTGGCCATGATAAAACGTAATTTGCCGCTAATGATCACGCTGGGCGTGTTTGTGCTGGGTTATCTCTACTGTCTGACCCAGTTCCCGGGGTTTGCCTCCACGCGTGTGATTTGCAATATCCTGACCGATAACGCTTTTTTAGGCATTATCGCCGTCGGGATGACCTTTGTGATCCTTTCCGGTGGGATCGATCTCTCCGTTGGTTCGGTGATCGCATTCACCGGCGTGTTTCTTGCGAAGGCGATCGGTTTCTGGGGGATCTCACCGCTGGTGGCTTTCCCGCTGGTGCTGGTGATGGGGTGCGCGTTTGGTGCCTTTATGGGGCTACTGATCGATGCGCTGAAAATCCCGGCTTTTATTATTACCCTCGCCGGGATGTTCTTCCTTCGCGGCGTGAGTTATCTGGTGTCGGAAGAATCTATTCCGATTAACCATCCGATTTACGATACGCTCTCCAGCCTGGCGTGGAAAATACCCGGCGGTGGTCGTTTGAGCGCGATGGGGTTATTGATGCTCGGCGTCGTGGTGATTGGTATTTTCCTTGCGCATCGCACCCGGTTTGGCAATCAGGTTTACGCCATTGGCGGAAACGCCACGTCGGCAAACCTGATGGGGATCTCCACCCGCAGTACAACTATTCGCATCTATATGCTCTCAACAGGTCTGGCGACGCTGGCGGGAATTGTATTCTCGGTTTATACCCAGGCGGGTTATGCCCTGGCAGGCGTAGGGGTGGAACTGGATGCCATTGCCTCGGTGGTGATCGGTGGAACCCTGCTCAGTGGTGGCGTGGGGACGGTGCTGGGAACGCTGTTTGGCGTAGCAATCCAGGGCCTGATACAAACCTACATTAACTTTGACGGCACGCTCAGCTCCTGGTGGACCAAGATTGCCATAGGTATTTTGCTGTTTATTTTTATCGCCCTGCAGCGTGGTCTGACGGTGCTCTGGGAGAATCGTCAAAGCTCGACGGTTACACGCGTAAACACATCAGTAACAGAGCGATAACACGCTGAATTTGCTTAAAGTCTAAACATTTTCCGGTAGCGGCCGATACTCTTTTTTTATGCCCAGAAATATCTCGCTACCGGAAATAATATCATGCTTAAAACGCTATCGATTCGTACCGGCTTGCTCTCTTTACTGGCCGTTATGACCCTTCTGCTGCTGATTGTCAGCGGTATTGGCATTTATGCCCTCACACAGAGTTCTTCTTCACTACAGCGCATCAACCACCTTCAGGGTGAGCAGATGGTGCAGCTTAATTCCGGCTATACGCTGATCCTCCGCGCCCGCAATGAGGCGGGTCAGGCCGTCCGAATGATGGAAATCGGCATGCTGGATGATGCGGCCAAATCGGTAAAAAATATCAATCAGGAAGTCACCCTGGCTCAGAAAACGCTGAAAGGCGTGATCGATGGCGGCGTGGCCGATGAGCAAGGCCAACAACTGCTTGATAAAGTGGCGGTCAGCCTCGCGACGTACAACCAGCAGGGGATTAACCCGATGCTGAAAGCGCTGAACGAACAGAGCGCGGACAGCTATTACGACCTACTGGAAAACAAGCTGATTCCGGTGGCCTCCCGGTTTGATAACGATATGCAGGCCTTCCAGAAATGGAGTGAAGCGCGCGGCAAAGCGGAAGTGAGTGCCGTGCAGTCCAGCAAAAATCGGGTACTGATCCTGATCGTGGTGGCGGCTCTGCTGACGGCGGGCATTATTGTGCTGGCCTGGCTGGTACTGCGCCACATGTTGCTCAAACCGCTCTCGACCTCTATTGCTCAACTGGAGAATGTGGCAGCAGGCGATTTAACCCACACGCTGAATCCACCGGCAAGCCAGGAATTTAATCGCCTGAATGCGGCAATCGAAGAGATGCGCCATTCGCTGATGAACTCGGTTCTGCGGGTACGTGATGCCAGCTCGCAAATTGATACCGGCAGCCGTGAGCTGACGGCGGGGAACAGGGATCTTGCTGAGCGTACGGAATCGACCGCCACGTCGCTGGAGCAGACCGCCGCCAGCATGGAACAGATCACCGCGACGGTGAAACTCAACGCCGATAATGCCGAACAGGCCCACCAGCTGGCGAAATCGGTGTCAGACACGGCCGATCACGGCAGCGAAATGGTCTGCTACGTCATTGAAAAAATGCGTGATATCTCCGGCAGTTCGGCACGTATCGCGGACATTCTCAGTGTTATCGACGGTATTGCCTTCCAGACCAATATCCTCGCGTTGAACGCCTCCGTGGAAGCGGCGCGCGCGGGTGAGCAAGGACGCGGGTTTGCCGTCGTCGCGGGCGAAGTGCGAAACCTTGCAAGCCGCAGTGCCGATGCAGCAAAAGAGATCCGAGCGCTTATCAGTGATTCCCAGACCCACGTCAGCGAGGGCAGTGAACTGGCCCAGCAGGCTGGCGAAACCATGGATGAGATCGCAACCGAAGTGCTGCGCATGACGAAACTGATGCGTGAAATTGCGACTGCGTCCCAGGAGCAGAGTCGCGGCATTGAGCAGGTGAATATTGCGGTGAATCAGATGGATGAGACTGCGCAGCAGAATGCGGCGCTGGTACAGCAATCCTCCGCCGCGACTCGCTCCCTTGAGGAGCAGTCGCGCCAGCTGATGGAAGCCATGTCATCATTCAAGCTGTCGGCTCAGACTGCAGCATAATATTATCCAGCCCCGGTGCATGATGTGCCGGGGTTTTATTCTTCCCTGAATTTACTTCAGCAATATTATCGTGAATATTACCCACTAACATTTCCAGTGCGCTGGTTAAGGCTAACGCATTTTCCGTCGGCTCAAGATATAAACCTTTGCGGAAAAATAGTGGCTCATCAAACAGTTGATTAAAGCGCTTCAACGCCAGACTGACCGCTGGACGAGACATCTCCAGGCGCAAAGAGGCTTTTGCCATGCTGCCGCAGCGGACAACTTCAATAAATACCGGGATAAGATTTAAATCAATGCCGGTATTAGCACGGGAATAATTTTTCATTGCGATTTTGCTCCACGAAATATTTGCCAAACTGTTATGGAAATAATGCAGGAGCAGTGATGAATATTAAAGCGTGTTTTTTATAAACACTTATACGGTTAAATATATAAATGACCTGGGGAGCCGGATGGGCTCCCCTGAGGAAAGGTATTACGCGTCCGGATACTCACGAATAAAACGTTCAACGTCTTCAACCATATGGTTGTTGCCGACGAAGAACGAACGGCGCTGGTGAAGGCTTTCTGGCACGATTTCCAGAATACGCTCTTTACCGTCGCTCGCCTTGCCGCCAGCCTGTTCGGCCAGGAACGCCATCGGGTTGCATTCGTACAGCAGGCGCAGTTTCCCGTCCGGGTGGCTTGCAGTGCTTGGGTAGAGGTAGATACCGCCTTTCAGCAGGTTACGGTGGAAATCCGCGACCAGAGAGCCGATATAACGGGAGGTGTAAGGGCGCTGAGTGGCTTTATCTTCTTCCTGGCAGAATTTGATGTACTTCTTCACGCCGTTCGGGAATCGGATGTAGTTTCCTTCGTTGATGGAGTAGGTGTTGCCCTTCTCCGGGAAGCGCATACGTTCCTGGCTCAGACAGAAAACGCCCAGTGAAGGATCGTACGTAAAGGCGTGAACCCCACACCCGGTGGTATACACCAGCATGGTGGAGGAGCCATACACGACGTAACCGGCAGCAACCTGATTAATGCCCGGCTGCAGGAAATCTTCTTCGGTCACCGGCGTGCCAACAGGCGTGACGCGGCGGTAGATGGAGAAAATGGTACCGACAGAAACGTTAACGTCGATGTTAGAGGAGCCGTCCAGCGGATCCATCAGAACAACGTATTTAGCGTGTTCACACCCGTCGAAAACAACAATTTCATCTTCTTCTTCGGAGGCGATACCCGCCACGATGTCGCGTGCGCGCAGTGCAGCTTTCAGTTTTTCATTTGCGAACAGATCGAGTTTCTGTTGAACCTCGCCCTGAACGTTCTCGGCACCGCTGGCACCCAGGATATCGACCAGACCGGCCTTGTTGATATCACGATGGATGATCTTAGCGCCCAGCTTTATTGCCGACAGCAAAGCAGTGAGTTCACCCGTAGCATGAGAAAACTCGTGCTGCTTTTCGACAATAAATTCACCTAACGTTTTCATAACACTTTCCCTGCATCTTTGTGAGTAGAGCGATTGTATGTTCACTAAAACGACTAAAGCCCAACAATCTTAACAAATATTCAAATAGTAGCGCAGTGGTGAATCGCGCCAGCAGTATACGGATTTACCTGAAATGCATTTCACAGCCGCTAACATGTGAGTAAAATGTGCGCCACATTGAAGAGGGATAGTGACGTATGCGCATTCATATATTGGGGATTTGTGGCACTTTCATGGGCGGACTGGCAATGCTGGCGCGCTCGCTGGGCCATGAAGTGACAGGTTCGGACGCCAATGTGTATCCGCCAATGAGCACACTTCTGGAGAAACAGGGCATCTCTTTGATTCAGGGCTACGATGCCAGCCAGCTGGAGCCTGAACCGGATCTGGTGATCATTGGTAACGCCATGACGCGTGGGAACCCGTGTGTTGAGGCGGTGCTGGAACGCAATATTCCGTTCATGTCCGGCCCACAATGGCTGCATGATTTCGTCCTGCGTGACCGCTGGGTGGTTGCTGTTGCCGGAACGCACGGCAAAACCACGACCGCCGGTATGGCGACCTGGATCCTTGAAGCCTGTGGCTACAAGCCGGGCTTCGTGATTGGCGGTGTGCCGGGTAATTTCGATGTTTCTGCGCGCCTGGGTGACAGCCCGTTCTTTGTGATCGAGGCCGACGAATATGACTGCGCGTTCTTCGACAAGCGTTCCAAGTTTGTACACTACTGCCCGCGCACGCTGATCCTCAACAACCTTGAGTTCGACCACGCGGATATTTTTGACGATCTGAAAGCGATTCAGAAACAGTTCCACCACCTGGTGCGCATCGTTCCGGGCCAGGGGCGCATCATCCTGCCGGAAAACGACATCAACCTGAAGCAGACCATGGCGATGGGCTGCTGGAGCGAACAGGAGCTGGTGGGCGAGCAGGGCCACTGGCAGGCGAAAAAACTCAACGCCGATGCCTCCGAGTGGGAAGTCCTGCTCGACGGGGAAAAAGTGGGTGAGGTGAAGTGGGGTCTGGTGGGCGAGCACAACATGCACAACGGCCTGATGGCGATTGCTGCTGCACGCCATGTGGGTGTTCTGCCTGCGGATGCGGCCAATGCTCTGGGTTCGTTTATCAACGCCCGTCGTCGTCTGGAACTGCGTGGTGAAGCCAATGGCGTCACGGTGTATGACGATTTCGCACACCACCCAACGGCCATTCTGGCAACGCTTGCCGCCCTGCGTGGCAAGGTCGGCGGCACAGCCCGTATTCTGGCGGTGCTGGAGCCGCGCTCAAACACCATGAAAATGGGCATCTGCAAAGACGATCTCGCGCCGTCGTTAGGCCGCGCCGATGAAGTCTTCCTGCTGCAGCCGCAGCATATTCCGTGGCAGGTGGCGGAAGTGGCTGATGCCTGTATTCAGCCTGCACACTGGAGTGCGGATGTGGATGCGCTCGCGGATATGGTGGTGAAAGCCGCTCAGCCTGGTGACCACATTCTGGTGATGAGCAACGGCGGTTTTGGTGGCATCCACCAGAAGCTGCTTGATGGTCTGGCGAAGAAAGCCGAGGCCGCAGAGTAAAAAAGAGCCCGGTGGCGCTAGCGCTTACCGGGCCTGCATTCTTTTCTCCCTCGCCCCTATAGGGAGAGGGGATTACTCTTCGTTCTCAGACAGCTCGCGCAGATACTGGAAAATCAGGCGCGCGGACTTCGGCGGCTTATTCCCTTCTTTCTCTTTCTTCGCGTTGCGGATCAATGAACGCAACTGCTGGCGGTCGGCGTCTGGCCACAGATTTAAGACTTCCGGTACCGCGTCATCACCCTGTTCAATCAGACGATCGCGGATCTGCTCCAGCTTATGGAACAGTGCAACCTGCTGGTTATGGCGGTTTTTCAGCTTGTCCAGCGCCTGGCGGATCGGATCAACGTCGCGCTGACGCAGCATTTTACCGATAAGCTGAAGCTGGCGACGACGGCCTTCTTTTTTGATTTTCTGTGCCAGTTCAATGGCATCACGCAGATCCTGGTCGAGCGGGATCTTATCCAGCGCGTTTTTACCCAGTTCTACCATTTCTGCGCCAAGCTGTTTTAACTCTTCGGCGTCACGTTTAATTTCACTTTTACTGACCCAGATGATCTCATCATCTTCGTCTTCGATGTCATCACCGGGAACGTCGTCGAGCCAGTCTTCGGGCTGCTTAGTCATGTCAGGCTCCTTAAAAAAAGAGGCTAATGTTACCAGTTAAGACGCGCACTGAAAAACGGTTCTCTGTTAGACTTCAGTTAACTCTCTCTTACAGTATGGCATTTGCGATGAAAGTAACCTCACAAGTTGAAGCGCAGCGTAAGATTCTGGAAGAAGCCGTCTCCACCGCGCTGACGCTCGCTTCAGGTAAATCAGATGGCGCCGAAGTGGCGGTCAGCAAAACCACCGGCATTAGCGTGAGCACCCGCTATGGCGAAGTGGAGAATGTAGAATTCAACAGTGATGGCGCGCTTGGCATCACGGTGTACCACCAGAATCGCAAAGGCAGCGCGTCGTCGACCGATCTCAGCCCGGATGCGATTGCTCGTACGGTGCAGGCGGCGCTGGATATCGCCCGTTATACCTCTCCGGACCCTTACGCCGGCGTGGCTGATAAAGATCTGCTGGCGTTTGACGCCCCGGATCTCGATCTTTTCCACCCGGCAGAAGTCACCCCGGACGAGGCGATCGAGCTGGCGGCGCGTGCCGAACAGGCTTCTTTGCAGGCGGATAAACGCATCACCAATACCGAAGGCGGCAGCTTCAACAGCCACTACGGTATCAAAGTGTTCGGCAACAGCCACGGCATGTTGCAGGGCTACTGCTCAACCCGTCATTCACTCTCCAGCTGCGTCATCGCCGAAGAGAACGGTGATATGGAACGTGACTACGCCTACACCATTGGCCGTGCGCTCGGTGATTTGCAGTCTCCGGAGTGGGTGGGTAAAGAGTGTGCCGAACGCACGCTGTCACGCCTGTCACCGCGCAAACTCTCCACCATGAAAGCCCCGGTGATTTTTGCCAATGAAGTGGCGACCGGCCTGTTTGGTCACCTGGTCGGGGCCATTGCCGGTGGCTCTGTGTACCGTAAATCAACCTTCCTGCTCGACTCACTGGGCAAGCAGATCCTGCCGGAATGGCTGACCATCGAAGAACACCCGCATCTGCTGAAAGGACTGGCCTCCACACCGTTCGACAGCGAAGGCGTGCGCACGGAACGTCGCGACATCGTCAAAGACGGCGTGCTGACCCAGTGGCTGTTGACCAACTACTCCGCGCGCAAGCTGGGGCTGAAAAGCACCGGTCACGCGGGCGGTATCCATAACTGGCGTATCGCCGGACAGGGCCTCAACTTTGCGCAAATGCTCAAAGAGATGGGCACCGGCCTGGTGGTGACCGAGCTGATGGGCCAGGGCGTAAGTGGTATTACCGGGGATTACTCTCGCGGTGCGGCGGGCTTCTGGGTGGAAAACGGCGAAATCCAGTATCCGGTAAGCGAAATTACCATCGCCGGAAACCTGAAAGATATGTGGCGCAATATTGTTACGGTCGGTAACGATATTGAAACACGTAGCAATATACAGTGTGGTTCTGTACTTCTGCCGGAAATGAAAATCGCCGGCCAGTAATACCCGTAAAGGCGTTTTAATAATAAAAAAGGAAGTGAGCAATGCGTAAACATCTGTTAGCGATCGTCGCGGCTTCAACGCTGGTTATTGGCTCTTCTGCGTTTGCTGCCGATCTTGAAGAAGACATGGGCACCCTCGGTCAAAACCTGAAGGTGGTGCAGAAAACCGACAATGCGGCGGAAATGAAAGACGCACTGACCAAAATGCGTGAAGCGGCGCTGGACGCCCAGAAAGCGACACCGCCGAAGCTGGAAAGCAAAGCGGCAGACAGCGCGGAAATGAAAGATTACCGCCACGGTTTTGATATCCTGGTCGGCCAGATTGACGGTGCGCTGAAGCTGGCGAACGAAGGTAAAGTGAAAGAGGCGAAGGCGGCGGCCGAGCAGTTCGTGACCACCCGCAATACCTACCACCAAAAATACCGCTAACAGAGACTGCATCTGACACAACAGCAAGGCGAGGGCGAAATGCCCTCGCTTTTTTTATGCGTCGTAATAAGTAAACCCTATCGCTGTCACATTTCTGCGACTCCCTTGCCAGATGTTTTCGTTTTCTTCCCTGCCGTTTTGCCAATGGATTGCGTGATATTCATCACGTAAATCCAGCGAATTGTCATTATTCACCGCATTTATGTGGCACAGATCACTGCTGCGGCTCTCCTTTCCACTTCGAAGTGGAAAACAACTCGCTACAAACATTTCCCACCCAACGTTAGTTTTATTCCAGAGCCATTAACGGGGTAAGACGAGTGATTAACGGAGCGGTAATGAACGACGTTGGGGATCAGGCGAAGCAAACAGAGCAGCTCGCTAACACCATGCTGCAGCAGGTTTATGCCCTGCTGGCCCGGCACAACATCATCCCCAACGCAGTACAGGAACAGATGCTGACCTCCCACGTTCGCGCAATGGCGCACCGGTCGGTGACCGGCGAGCCGCTGCCGGAGGTTGAAGCGGAACTGTTTGACGAAATTTCACCGGATTCAATGCGGCTCGCCCGTGAAGTGGTAGCTCAGTTTGGCAATCTTCCTGATGAAGAAGCCTGGCTGCTCTCCGTTCACTTTGAAGTCGCAAAAGACAACCTTTAAGGAGCAATACATGGAACAGATTACAGTCGTGATTGGCGATCGCCTGGGTAAAGGTCAGAAAGTGGCTGCAGGTGTGGAAAAAGCCGGTGGACGCGCGGTTGTCGTACCGGGTATGGCGGCAGACATGAAGCTGGGCGACGTCATGAAAGCGGAAAACGCCACCTTCGGCATCTCCTTCTGCGGCAGCGGCGGCGCGGGTGCCATTACTGCACAAACCAAATATGGCTACAAGGCCAAATACGGTATGCGTTCAGTGGAAGAGGGCGTGACCGCTATCAACGAAGGCTGCAACGTGCTGGGCTTTGGCTTTATGGATAAAGAAGAGCTGGGCGAGCGTCTGGTACAGGCGTGGCAGAAGAAATTCGGCGCATAAGCATGAAAGAACAATTCACGACCACGGTGAGAGTGAAGGGGAAAGGCGACGCCAAAGCGCGCGCCTTTGCCGATGCGCTCAACCACGTTCAGGCCGCGGTGATGAAAGCGTCACCGCATATCTTACTGCGTATTGAGCCACAGGATGTGCAGGTCGTTCAGGCGCAAGAAGCGGTGCGTAAAGAAGCGTTTCTGTTCTTCTTTTTGCGCCGGGAAAGACGCACCTACAGCGTGGAGCTGGATGTGACCGTCAACGTGACCGCCATCAATCTCGATCGGGTGGATTTCGTCACGCAACGCTGATTATTCATAAAAGGGCAGACTGATGTTCTTAATTATATTAATAAAATCGCTCATCATTGGCGGCCTGGTAGGCGTCGGTGTCGGAGCCGGGGCTGCACGCATGTTTCATGCGCCTACCACACAGGGTATGGGCGCGTTTCGTACGTTGGGGGAACTGAACTCCTGCGAAGGGGATCCGGCTTCTCACTTCTCCTTTGGGTTAGGCTTCTTCTTTAACGCCTGGGCCTCTTCCGTGGCCGCAGGTGCCTTCACACAGGACGTAGACCACCGCATCATCCCAAACTGGGGTGCTGCTGCACTGATGATCAAAAACCGCAACGTCGGCGAAACGCTGCATGATCCCCGCAAAATGGCGATTGCCTGCGGCATCATCGGCATGATTGTCGTCACCTTCCTTAACTTGACTGCCTCGTCTGTTCCGGCCGCACTGCAGGTCACCGCCGTGAAGGTACTGGTACCGGCGGCAAACCTGCTGGTGAATACCGTGATGCCGGTGATCTTCTGGCTGGCGGCCATCGACGCGGGCAAAAAGTCGGGCTTCTGGGCCACCATTTTCGGCGGCGCGGCGCAGCTGATTATGGGGAACGCCGTACCGGGCCTGGTACTGGGGATCCTGATCGGTAAAGGCGTCGAAGAGAGCGGCTGGAACCACGTCACCAAAGTGATGATGGCGGCTATCGTCCTGCTCTTCGTGCTGAGCGGCTTCTTCCGCGGCTTCGACATGAAGATGATCGAATCCTTCCATCTGACCGTGCCGAACTGGCTCGATATGATCCACAACTCGCTCAGCGGTAAATAACAGGAGCCTCTAAATGGAACAGAATAAAGGTTTTTGGTATGCCGACTGGTCGTTCCCGATCTTCGTTGGCCTGCTCTCCTCCGGCGTGTTCGCCGGGACGCACATGTACTACCTCTACGGCATTGGCGCGTTCAACGAAGTGGCCTTCGTGGCGATGCTGAAAGCGGGGATTGATACCGGCGTGTACGGCGCGGTGGCGGCATTCGGTGCGAGCTTCCTGTTCGCCCGTATTATCGAAGGCTCGCTGGTCGGTATTCTCGATATCGGCGGGGCGATCCAGACCGGTGTGGGCCTCGGTGTCCCGGCGCTGCTGCTGGGCGCGGGCATCATGTTCCCGGTGACCAACTTTATTGCCGCGCTGATCACCGGCCTGGTGATTGGTCTGGCGATTGGCTACGTCATCATCCTGGCGCGTAAGTTCACCATCAACCAGAGCAACTCCACCTACGGTGCAGACGTGATGATGGGCGCGGGTAACGCCTCCGGCCGCTTCCTCGGGCCGTTGATTATCCTCAGCGCCATGACTGCCTCTATTCCTATCGGTGTCGGTTCACTGGTGGGCGCGCTGCTGTTCTACATCTGGCAGAAACCGATTACCGGTGGCGCCATCCTCGGCGCAATGATTTTGGGCTGGCTGTTCCCGGTCGCCCTTTAATACCCACGGGCGCTCCGGCGCCCGTCTTATCAGGAGATCCTCATGTTTGATTTACTCCTGCGCCGTGCGCGCCTTGCCGACGATACCCTGACCGATATCGCCATTCAGGACGGGAAAATCGCGGCGTTGGGCGAGATTACTGCCCCTGCCCGTAAAACGGTTGAGTTGAACGGCGATGTGTTCGTCAGCGCAGGCTGGATTGACTCCCACGTTCACTGTTACCCGAACTCCCCGATTTATCACGACGAACCAGACAGCGTAGGTATTGCTACTGGCGTCACCTCCGTGGTGGATGCAGGCAGTACCGGCGCGGATGACGTGGACGATTTTTACGAAATTACCCGCAAAGCCTCAACCGACGTCTTTGCTCTGCTGAACATCTCCCGCGTGGGGCTGATAGCCCAGAACGAACTGGCCAACATGGCGAATATTGATGCAGATGCCGTGAAGCAGGCGGTAAAACGCCATCCGGATTTTATCGTCGGCCTGAAAGCGCGTATGAGCAGCAGCGTGGTGGGTGAAAACGGCATTACGCCGCTGGAGCGCGCCAAAGAAATTCAAAAAGAGAACGGCGACCTGCCGCTGATGGTGCACATTGGCAACAACCCGCCGAACCTCGACGAAATTGCCGAACTGCTGAGCTCGGGCGACATCATTACCCACTGCTACAACGGCAAACCCAACCGCATTCTGACGCCGTCCGGCGAGCTGCGAGCGTCCATTACGTCTGCGTTAAAACGCGGCGTGCGGCTGGACGTCGGCCACGGCACGGCGAGCTTTAGCTTTGAAGTGGCAAAACGCGCCATCGCGATGGGCATTCTGCCGCACACCATCAGTTCGGATATCTACTGCCGTAACCGCATTAATGGCCCGGTAGGGTCGCTGGCGAGCGTGATGTCGAAATTCCTCGCCATCGGCATGTCGCTGCCGCAGGTGATTGACTGCGTGACCGCGAACGCCGCCGACGGCCTACGCCTGGCGCGTAAAGGCCGCATTCAGGCGGGTCTCGACGCCGACCTGACGCTGTTCACCATTAAGCGCCAGCCAACGGTATTAACCGATGCCGAAAACGACAGCCTGCAGGCTGAACACATTTTGGTGCCGCTTGCCGCGATCCGCGCGGGCAAGGGCTACATGACAGAACAAGGGAGCACGGAACATGCCTTCGATTTATGAGAAATACCACTTAAAGCAAGTCATCAACACCTCTGGCCGCATGACGGCGCTGGGCGTCTCCACGCCGCGCCCGGAAGTGGTGCAGGCGGCGATGGACGGCATGAACCACTATTTCGAGATGAAGGATCTGGTCAACAAAACCGGTGAATACATCGCGAAACTGCTGGAAGTAGAAGGCGCGACAGTGGTTTCCTGCGCGTCAGCAGGGATTGCCCAGTCCGTGGCGGCAGTGCTGGTAAAAGACAGCGACTGGCTGCTGGAAAACCTGCACGTTACCCCGATTGAGAACAACGAGATCGTGCTGCCGAAAGGCCACAACGTGAACTTTGGCGCGCCGGTAGGCACCATGGTCGCACTGGGCGGCGGTAAGCTGGTGGAAGCGGGCTATGCCAACGAATGCTCAGCCGATCAGCTGGCGGCGGCGATTACCCCGCGCACGGCAGCGATCCTCTACATCAAATCTCACCACTGTGTGCAGAAAAGTATGCTCAGCGTCGAGCAGGCGGCGGTTGTGGCACGTAAGCACGGCCTGCCGCTGATTGTCGATGCGGCGGCGGAAGAAGATTTGCACGTTTACTACCGTTCCGGTGCAGACCTGGTCATTTACAGCGGTGCGAAGGCGATTGAAGGGCCAACCAGTGGTCTGGTGATCGGCAAAACCCAGTACGTTGAGTGGGTGAAACGCCAGACGGCGGGCATTGGCCGTGCGATGAAGGTCGGCAAAGAGGGCATTCTGGGCCTGACCTGCGCTATCGAACATTACCTCACGGCGACCAAAGAGAGCGGCGAAGAGATGGTGGCGAAGATGACGCCGTTTATCGAGGCGCTCAACACCCTGAACGGCGTGACGGCACGCGTGGTCTGGGACAGCGCCGGGCGCGATATCGCCCGCACCGAAATTAAGTTCGATGAAGCGACAACCGGCGTCGGCACCGGGGATTTGGTAGCGAAACTCAAGCAGGGTGACTACGCCATTTACTTCCGTGGCTACAAGGCCAACGAAGGGATTATCGAAGCGGACGTGCGCAGCGTGAATGCTGACCAGCTAAACATTGTTTACCGCCGCATTAGCGAAGTATTAGAACAGGAGAAAAACGCATGAAACTGACCCCCAACTTTTACCGTGATCGCGTCTGCCTGAACGTGCTGGCGGGCTCTAAAGCCAATGCCAGTGCCATTTACGAAGCGGCAGAAGGTCATGTGCTGGTGGGCGTGCTCTCCAAAAATTACCCGGATGTGGCAAGCGCCGTTGCTGATATGCGTGAATACGCTCAGCTTATTGATAACGCGCTGTCCGTTGGCCTGGGGGCGGGCGATCCGAACCAGTCGGCGATGGTCAGTGAAATTTCCCGCCAGGTGCAGCCGCAGCACGTGAACCAGGTCTTTACTGGCGTAGCAACCAGCCGCGCGCTTTTGGGACAAAACGACTCCGTGGTCAACGGTCTGGTTTCTCCAACCGGAACCGTCGGCATGGTGAAAATCTCTACCGGTCCGCTGAGCAGCGCGGCACCGGACGGTATCGTTCCGGTGGAAACGGCAATTGCTCTGCTGAAAGATTTTGGCGGTAGCTCCATTAAATATTTCCCGATGGGTGGCCTGAAATGCCGTGATGAGTACAAAGCGGTGGCGGAAGCCTGCGCGCGTCACGACTTCTGGCTGGAGCCAACCGGCGGTATCGATCTGGAAAATTACGAAGAGATCCTGCAGATCGCCCTGGACGCGGGCGTGAGCAAAATCATCCCGCATATCTACAGCTCGATTATCGATAAAGCCAGCGGCGATACGCGCCCGGAAGATGTGCGCACGTTGCTAGCGATGACGAAAAAGTTAGTTAAGTAGTCCCTCACCCTAACCCTCTCCCACCGGGAGAGGGGATAATGATCAGGAGCCACCATGCACACCCGTAACCTGCTTGTTGCTTCACTCTCTCTGCTTGCTACTTCCGCTGTTGCCCAGACTCATTACGCCTGGGTGGGAACCTATAATCCTAACGGTGAAGGGCTGTACCGTTTTACCGTCGATCCGCAAAGCGGCGCGCTTGCGGATAAAACGCTGGTCAGCACGCTGCCGAATGCTGCACAGCTTACCGTCTCGCATGATGGCAAAACGCTCTATCTGGCGAGTGAAGTAGAGCAGGGCGTGGTGCAGGCGCTGCGGGTGAATGACAACGGTGAGCTGAGTGAGCTCAATCAGGTGGCTTCCGGTGGCGCGGGGCCGGTGTATCTCTCCCTGACGCCGAACGGCCAACATCTGCTGGTGGCCAACTACGTCAGCGGAACGATTGCCGTTCTGCCGGTCAAAGCCGATGGCAGCCTGGGTGATGCCACGGACAAACATCAGGATCAGGGCGAACCGGGTGCGGCGAAGCCGGAAGCCGCTGCGGAGGGCAGTTTCGCTATCAGCGATCATAACGGGCCTCATGCACACATGATTGCCGCCGATCCGAGCGGAAAATACGTGTTTTCAACCGATCTGGGGCTGGATCGCATCTATCAGTATCGCTTTGACGATCGAAGCGGAAAGCTGACGCCTAACGATCCACCGTTTATCAACGCCTCCTCGAAAGGGGCCGGGCCGCGCCACTTTGTCTTTACACCAAAAGGCGATGCTCTGTGGTTGATTAACGAAGAGGCGTCTACGCTGACTCACTATACTGTGGATGCAAACGGCATTCTGAAAGAGGGCAAAACGCTCTCCGCCCTGCCGAAAGGTTACAAAGGCACCAGTTTTGCTGCAGGTCTGGCGTTAAGTGCGGATGGTAAGCAACTGTATGTGGCTAACCGTTTGCATAACAGCATCGGGCACTTTACCGTAACAACGGAAGGCACGCTGACGCATCAGGATGATGTCTGGACCCGTGGCGACTACCCGCGCACCCTGACGCTCGATAAACAGGGGCGTTGGCTGTACGTCATGAATCAACGCAGCGATAACATTACCCGTTTCCGCGTGGCGCAGGACGGCAAGCTCAGCTTTGAGCCAGACTATACGCCGGTCGGTAGCCCATCTCAGATGATCATTTCACCCTAAGCCGTAAGAGGACAACGACGTGCGATTTCCGAATCAACGTTTAGCGCAACTTTTCGATCTGTTGCAAAACGAGACGCTGCCGCAGGATGAACTGGCGCAGCGGCTGTCGGTTTCCACGCGAACCGTCCGCGCTGATATCACGGCCCTGAACGCGCTGCTGGCGAGCCACGGCGCGCAGTTTATTCTGAGCCGGGGGAATGGTTATCAGCTTAAAATTGATGACGCCGAGCGTTATCAGCAATTGCAGGCCTCCCACCCGCGCGCGCTGCGTATTCCCCGAACCGGGATGGAGCGCGTGCATTATCTGGTGGTGCGTTTTCTTACCTCGGCATTTTCTCTCAAACTTGAGGATCTGGCTGACGAGTGGTTCGTCAGCCGCGCCACGCTGCAAAGCGACATGGCGGAAGTGCGCGAGTGGTTCCACCGTTATAATCTGACGCTGGAAACCCGACCGCGCCATGGTATGAAGCTGTTTGGCAGCGAGATGTCGACCCGTGCCTGCCTGACGGACTTGCTCTGGGAGCTGGCACAGCAGGACAGTCTGAACCCGTTGGTGACCGACGTGGCGCTCAATGCAGGTGTGGCAGAACAGATGGTGCCTGTACTGCACGATGCGCTAACACGCCACCATATCCGCCTGACCGACGAAGGTGAGTTGTTCCTGCGCCTGTACTGTGCGGTATCGGTACGTCGTATCAGCGAAGGCTATCCACTGCCGGAATTCCATGCTGAAGATGTGGAAGAGAACGTGCGTGACGCCGCGAAAGATATCGCAGTGTCCATTCAGCATCTGGCGGGCAAAACGCTTTCGCCGTCGGAAGAGAGCTGGCTTTGCGTACACATTGCCGCGCGGCAGATCCAGGAGATAGCACCCAGCGCGATCAACGCTGACGACGACGAAGCGCTGGTCAACTACATCCTGCGCTACATCAACACCCACTATAACTACAACCTGCTCAGTGACGAGCAACTGCACGCGGATCTGCTCACACACATTAAAACCATGATCACCCGGGTGCGGTACCAAATCATGATCCCCAATCCGCTGCTGGAAAACATCAAGCAGCACTACCCGATGGCGTGGGATATGACCCTGGCGGCGGTGTCGAGCTGGGGCAAATACACGCCGTATGTGATCAGCGAAAACGAGATTGGTTTTCTGGTATTACATATTGGCGTTGGGCTGGAGCGTCACTACAACATTGGTTACCAGCGCCAGCCGCGCGTGCTGCTGGTGTGCGACGCCGGAAACGCCATGGTGCGTATGATTGAGGCGGTGCTGCAGCGCAAATACCCGCAGATTGAGGTGACACGCACGCTCACCCTGCGCGAGTACGAGCTGGCGGAAATGATTAGCGAAGACTTTGTGATCGCCACCGCCCGCGTCAGCGAAAAGTCGAAACCGGTGGTGATGATCGCCCCATTCCCGACCGACTATCAGTTAGAACAGATCGGCAAGCTGGTGCTGGTGGACCGCACCCGCCCGTGGATGCTGGATAAATACTTCGACGCTGCCCATTTCCGCATTATCGACACGCCCGTTGATCAGCAAACGCTGTTCCGTGAGCTGTGCGCGCAGCTTGAAAGCGAGGGGTTTGTTGGCGCGGAGTTCCTGGATTCGGTCGTCGAGCGTGAAGCCATCGTCAGCACCATGCTCGGCGATGGCATTGCGCTGCCGCACTCACTCGGCCTGCTGGCGCAAAAAACGGTGGTCTATACTGTGCTGGCTCCGCACGGCATCCCGTGGGGCGACGAAACCGCACACGTCATCTTCCTGCTCGCCATCAGCAAAAGCGAGTACGAAGAGGCGATGGCGATATACGATATCTTCGTCACCTTCCTGCGTGAACGGGCGATGTCGCGGCTCTGTAGCTGCGGAGATTTTTCCGAGTTTAAGGCAGTGGCGATGGAGAGTTTGAGCCGGTTTTGAGAGGCGTTATCCAGAATTCGATGTAATGCGAATGTAATGCTAAACTGCATTACGCATTCGATTTTACTGGAGGCATAATGGCCACGCTGAACGTCCGTCTGGATGACAAACTCAAAAACGAGGCTTATGCCGTGCTGGAAAAACTCAATATCACCCCAACGGAAGCCGTGCGATTACTGTTTCAGTACGTCGCGGAGACGGGGCGTATGCCGGTGAAAACGGTCACCATTAGCGACAATGAAGAAGAACTGATACAGGCAGTCCGGGAGCGGCTGGCTAATCCGCAAAAGGGAATTAAGGTTAGTCTGGATGACTTATGAACTGGCATTTGATCCGAGGGCGTTAAAGGAATGGAGCAAGCTGGGGGAGACTGTAAAAGACCAGTTTAAGAAGAAACTAGCGGACGTATTGGTGAACCCAAGGGCCGAATCGGCCCGCCTGCATGGTCTACCGGATTGCTACAAAATAAAACTCAGATCCCAGGGTTATCGTTTGGTCTATCAGGTTCAGGAAAACGTTGTAACGGTATTTGTTATCGCTATCGGCAAGAGAGAGAAAGCAGCCGTTTATCATGATGCAAACAAACGGCTCTAACGATCACTGCAGATGATGCACAACCTGATTGCTGCTGCCGCGCCAGATCAGCGCCGGGTCTTTTAAATCCTGCACGAATTTGCCGTCGACCAGCACGTTAATCAGATCCACCACTTCCATTTGCTGCGCGTTCAGCTCATCCAGCTTGTAGCCTGTCCAGACCCAGATATCTTTTCCCGTACATTCGCGGCGAATGCGTTTAACCAGCTTCAGGATTTCCGGCACGTTTTGCGGGTGGAGCGGGTCGCCACCGGAAAGTGAAATCCCTTGGCGGTTGATGCGAGTGTCGTTGAGATCGTTAATGATCCGGTCTTCCATCTCTGCGGTGAACGGCATACCGGAATTTAAACGCCAGGTGCTTTTGTTGTAGCAGCCGGGGCATTCGTGGACGCAGCCTGAGACGAACAGGGTGCAGCGGGTGCCGGGACCGTTGACGATGTCGACGGGATAATATTGATGATAATTCATAGCGTTAACCTGATGCCCTCACCCCGGCCCTCTCCCACAGGGAGAGGGAGAAAACCGGCGTCAGGCTTGCAATGTGCTCGATCGGTTCCCTCTCCCTTGAGGGAGAGGGGTAGGGTGAGGGGGAAAACCCGGCGAAGAACTTACCCGATCTGCCCATTCCCCAAATGCTTCACGCGGCGCTTCACCTCTTCCTGCTTGCCGGCGTTGAACGGACGCGCATCCGGGCTGCCGAGATAGCCGCACACGCGGCGGGTCACAGAGACGCGAGCCGCATCGTGGTTGCCGCATTTCGGGCAGGTGAAACCTTTGCTGGTGCACTCAAACTCACCGGTAAATCCGCACTCGTAACACTCGTCGATTGGCGTGTTGGTCCCGTAATACGGCACGTGCTGATAGCTGTAATCCCACACGTCTTCCAGCGCTTTCAGGTTATGCTGAATGTTTGGGTACTCGCCATAGCAGATGAAGCCGCCGCTGGCGATCGGCGGGTACGCCGCTTCAAAGTCGATCTTGTCGTACGGGTTCACCTTCTTCTCCACGTCGAGGTGGAAGCTGTTGGTGTAGTAACCTTTGTCGGTAACCCCTTCCACAATCCCGAACTCGGCGGTGTCCAGACGGCAGAAACGGTCGCAGAGGTTTTCGCTCGGCGTACTGTACAGGCTGAAGCCGTAGCCGGTTTCCTCTTTCCACTGATCAACGGCGTCGCGCAGGCGCTGAACGATGGCGATGCCTTTCTCACGCAGGGCTTCGCTGTCATACATATGCGTGCCGCCAGCCAATGCGTTGATGGTCTCGTGAATGCCGATATAGCCCAGCGAAATCGACGCACGACCATTTTTGAAGATCTCAGACACGTCATCGTCCGCTTTCAGACGCACGCCACAGGCCCCTTCCATGTAGAGGATTGGCGCCACGCGGGCTTTGACTCCTTCCAGACGCGCAATACGGGTCATCAACGCTTTGCGCGCCAGCTGCAGGCGCTCGTCCAGCAATTTCCAGAACTCGGCCTCATTGCCTTTGGCTTCCAGCGCGATGCGCGGCAGGTTCAGGCTGATGACGCCGAGGTTGTTGCGCCCGTCGTGGATCTGCTCGCCGTTTTCATCTTCGTAGACGCCGAGGAAGCTGCGGCAGCCCATAGGCGTTTTAAACGAACCGGTGACTTTAACGACCTGATCGTAGTTCAGGATGTCCGGATACATACGTTTGCTCGCGCACTCCAGCGCCAGCTGTTTGATGTCGTAGTTCGGATCGCCAAACTTATGGTTCAGGCCGTCGCGGATGGCGAACACCAGTTTCGGGAACACGGCGGTTTTGCGGTTTTTGCCGAGGCCGGAAATACGGTTGCGCAGGATCGACTGCTGAATCAGGCGCGATTCCCAGCTGGTGCCCAGGCCAAAACCGAAGGTCACAAACGGCGTCTGGCCGTTGGCGGTGTGCAGCGTGTTCACCTCATATTCCAGCGACTGGAAGGCGTCGTAGCACTCTTTCTCGGTGCGGGAATGGGCGTAGCCGTCCGCGTCCGGGATCTGCCACTCTTCTGCCGTTTTACGGTGCTTGTTGAAGCTTGCCGTCACGAACGGAGCCAGCACTTCATCAATGCGGTTAATGGTGGTGCCGCCATAAATGTGGCTGGCAACCTGAGCGATAATCTGCGCGGTGACGGCGGTGGCCGTGGAGATGGACTTAGGTGGTTCAATCTCGGCGTTACCCATTTTAAAACCGTGGGTCAGCATGCCTTTCAGGTCGATCAGCATGCAGTTGAACATCGGGAAGAATGGCGAGTAGTCGAGATCGTGATAGTGGATCTCACCGCGCTCGTGCGCCGACACCACGTCGCGCGGCAGCAGGTGCTGGCGGGCATAGTGTTTAGCGACGATACCGGCCAGCAGGTCGCGCTGGGTCGGGATCACTTTACTGTCTTTGTTGGCGTTTTCATTCAGTAGGGCGGAGTTGGTCTGCTCTACCAGGCCACGGATCTCCTGGTTCAGACGGCCGCGCTTCTCACGCTCAACGTCACGATCGTGACGGTATTCAATGTAGGCACGGGCTAACTGCTTGTAGGGGCCCGCCATCAGCTGGTTCTCAACCGCGGTCTGGATCTCGTTGATATCCACCTGGTTGCGTTCATTCATCTGGCTGCTAACGACTTCTGCGACGGTGGCGCAGTAATCTGCGTCATCGACTCCCGCTGCTTTAGCTGCACGCAGAATGGCTTCCTGGATGCGCTCTGATTTAAACGGCACTTTACAGCCATCACGTTTCATCACATGCGGTGTCATGATCACTCCATTTTAAAAACAGGTTATCCACAGAGGTGGAGAAGTATTCAGAGGCTGTATTGTCAGCCAGGTGAGTGACTTCCCTCGTTCCCGACATTTGTTATCCACAATTCCGGAGAGCTGAGTCGCCGTCTTGTTGTTGGAATAGTAGACGATAAATACAAGATGTTGGGTCGGCGTGCATTTTAAGTGCTACATATAGTGATTTGCATCAAACATGTTTGCGTTTTATTTGATTCAGAACAAAGTAAAAAGACGAGAGTACAAACGACGGGCGCTTCAGCGATTGTAAATACGGGCAGGAAAAATCTGATTAATTATTCAACAAAAACAGTAAAATAAGCCGGGCACGGTATTGTGCCCGGCGTCGCATTACGGTTGCAGCCACCAGACGGCTTCAAACGGACGTAGGCTGGTGGTTTGTGGCGCGGCATAGTTGCTCATTACTGGCTGCCATTCGCCACTGAGGGCGTCATTCTGCCATGTCTGGCTCTCGCCGCTGAGGTTCGCCACCACAATCAGCGTCTTTCCCTGCCACTGACGACGGTAGCACCACAGAGAAGGATGTTCTGGCAGGAGATCCTCATAATCCCCCCACGTCAGTACCGGCAGGGTTTTACGCAGGCTAATCAACGACTGATAGGTGTAAAACACCGAATCCGGGTCGTCCAGCGCGGCGCGGGCGTTTACCGTCTCGTAGTTGTCGCAAACGCCAATCCACGGCTCACCTTCGGTGAAGCCCGCATTGTGCGAAGCGTCCCACTGCATTGGCGTGCGGCCGTTATCGCGGGATTTACTCGCCAGAATCGCCAGTAATTCGTCCGGATCGCGCTCGCTGGCCCGCAGTTCGGCGAACATGTTCAGGCTTTCCACGTCACGGTAATCGGTGATGCGGCTGAAGTGCGGGTTGGTCATGCCAAGTTCTTCACCCTGATAGATATACGGCGTACCTTGCATGCCGTGCAGCACCATGCCGAGCATCTTCGCAGCCTGAACGCGGTATTCGCCTTCGTCACCAAAGCGCGACACGATGCGCGGCTGGTCGTGGTTACACCAGAACAGCGCGTTCCAGGCTTTGTTGTGCATGCCCTGCTGCCAGTGGCGGAAGAGGGTTTTTAGCGCCACGAAGTCCGGTTTCGCCTTCGTCCACTTTTCGCCGCCGGGATAATCCACCTTCAGGTGGTGGAAGTTAAAGGTCATCGACAATTCACTGCCATCAAGAGAGGCGTACTGCTGGCAGTTTTCCAGCGAGGTCGAGGACATCTCGCCCACCGTCATCAGGTTGCGCGGCGTAAAGACGTCGCGGCTCATCTCCCGCAGATATTCATGAATGCGCGGCCCGTCTGTGTAGAAACGGCGGCCATCACCCGTCTCGTCATTCGGGAAATCCTGATCTTTTGAGATCAGGTTAATCACGTCGAGACGTAAGCCGTCCACGCCGCGATCGGCCCAGAATTCGCACACCTTTTTCAGCTCGGCGCGCACTTCAGGGTTTTCCCAGTTGAGATCCGCCTGCTCCGGAGCAAAGAGGTGCAGGTAGTACTGTTCGCTCTCGGCGTGCCAGCGCCAGGCGTTGCCGCCAAACTTGGAGCGCCAGTTGTTGGGAAGCTGCTCCGGCGTGCCGTCGCGCCAGATATAAAACTGGCGGTACGGACTCTCTTTATTCAGTGATTCGCGGAACCAGGCATGCTGCGTTGATGTATGGTTAAACACCATATCCAGCACGATGCGAATGCCGCGCTCATGCGCCCTGGCGACCAGTTCATCAAAATCATCCAGAGTGCCGTAGGCGGGATCGATGGCGGTGTAATTCGCCACGTCGTAGCCGTTATCCACCTGCGGGGAGATATAAAACGGTGTCAGCCAGATGGCGTCGATACCGAGGGTTTTCAGGTAGTCCAGACGCTGCGTCACGCCGCGTAAATCACCGGTGCCGCTGCCAGTGGTGTCCTGGAAACTCTTTGGATAGATCTGATAGATGACGCCGTTCTGCCACCAGTGAGGAAGGGTATTCATAATGCGTTCCTGCAAATGCGAAGGGGCGCAACTGCGCCCCGAAAGATAAAGTTAAACAATCTGCAGCGAGCCCTGACGGAACTTACGCTGGTAAACCACGGTGGTGAGCGCCATTGGGACGATAATCGCGATGGCCATCGCCAGGGCAAACACCTGCCAGAAAGCGGGCTGGATGGAGAGAATGCCCGGCAGACCGCCAACACCGATACCGTTCGCCATTACGCCGTTCAGACCGCACACCAGCCCTGCCAGACCGGAACCGATCATCGCGCAGAGCATCGGGAAACGGTATTTCAGGTTGATACCGTACATCGCTGGCTCGGTCACGCCGAGGTAGGCGGAGATGGCAGCCGGAACGGAGATTTCACGCTCGTTATGTTTACGGCTGACCAGAATAATGCCGGTTACCGCAGACGCCTGTGCGATGTTAGACAGGGCGATAATCGGCCAGACCGGCGTACCGCCAAGGCTCTGAATCATCTGCATATCAATGGCCAGGGTGGTCTGGTGCACGCCGGTGATCACCAGCGGGGCGTACAGGAAGCCAAACAGCGCGGCACCAATCGGCGCGAAGCTGCCGGTCATCAGGTGACGAACCGCGAAGGCCACGCCGTCGCCGATCATGCGGCCAAACGGACCGATAAAGGCATGCGCCAGGAATACGGCAATAATCAGTGAGCAAACCGGAACCACCACCAGATAAAGGTAATCCGGGACGATGCGTTTTAAGCGAGTCTCAATGAATCCCAGCGCCAGACCTGCCAGCAACGCCGGAATGACCTGCGCCTGATAGCCCACTTTAGCGATGGTAAACAGACCAAAGTTCCACACTTCCGGCACCTGCTGACCAAGTAAGTAAGCGTTCATTAACTGTGGAGAGACCAGCGTGACGCCCAGCACGATACCGAGAATCGGCGTGCCGCCCATTTTGCGCACTGCGGACCAGCAGATCCCGACCGGCAGGTAGAAGAAGATCGCTTCGCCAATCAGCCACAGGAAGTCGTAAACGGTTTTCAGCGCCGGGTACATCTGCGCCAGGGTTTTGCCGTCGCTCATCGGCACATCACCGATGACGTTACGGAAGCCTAAAATTAAGCCCCCGCTGATCAGCGCTGGCAGCAGCGGGAAGAAGATTTCTGCGAAGTGGGAAATCAGCTGCTCGTGCCACTTCATGTTCTGGCGCGCGGCTTTCTTTGCCTGCTCTTTATCGGCAGAAGAGTGCCCGGTAGTCGCCAGCAGAGCCTGATAGTAATCGCCCACTTCGGTACCTATAACGACCTGGAACTGACCGGCGTTGGTGAAGCAGCCTTTAACCATTGAGAGTTCTTCAATGGCTTTCGGGTTGGCTTTGGCCGGATCGTTCAGCACGAAACGCAGGCGGGTAATGCAATGGCTGACGGTTGCGATGTTTTCGCTCCCGCCGACCAGGACGATCAGCCGATCGATATCTGCTTGTTTGACTTTACTCATCATGAAACCTCATGACAGATGGTTAGGGGTGTAATGACCTGAGCGCAAGCCTACTCCTTCATCGTAACGGCGAAAATGGGAACGTTCCCGAAATCGGGCGAAGATCACAATAAACCGTTGAGCGGGGGTTAAGAGAGGTGGGCAGGAATAACGATCTGGCGCGGCTCAGTTCGCCCGTTGATCTGCTCGATCAGCTGTGTGGCGGCCTGTCTGCCGGACTCGGCGTAGCCCGGGTCGACTGTAATAATTTCCGGGTGCAGGAACTTCATCAGCGGCGTGCTGCCGACGCTCGCGACCTGCAGGTCGTCGATGCCCTGTTCCTGCAAATATTTGCTCGCACCCAGCGCCAGGGTATCCGTGGCACACACCAGTGCGGTGGTCTGCGGCGTCAGGACGCTGGCGACCTGCTCGTAGCCCTGCTTCATCCCCAGCCCCGGCAGGGAGGCCACGGCAGAGAGGTTGTGCTTTTTGCAAAATGCCAGGTAGGCTTCGTGGCGACGCTTGCCGGTAGTGACGTCCGCGTGCGGCACGCCGAGGAAACTAATGTGGCGATGACCTTTATCGAATAGTCGCTGCATCAGGGTGATAATCGCGCCTTCGTCGTCATAACAAACGGAGGCAAAACCGTTGGCATCGCGCGCCAACAGCACCAGCGAAGGCTGCCAGGGTTTCAGTATCTCTTCCTGAATGCCGGTAAAACCAAACAGCACCACGCCGTCAATGTTGCGTCGCTGAAGCATCCCCAGATGCTCTTCAACCAGTTGGGGAGAGAACTGGCTCTCCATCATGATCGGATCGTAGCCTTGTTCATAGAAAGCGGGCAGCATGGTCTGAACGGCGAGGTTTTCCGACAGCGAATCCAGACGCGAAACAATGATGGCCACCACCTTGTCACTCTGTCCCCGCATGGCACGCGCAGAGCGGGAAGGGGAAAAACCGTGCTGATTCATCACCGCCTCAACGCGCTCGCGAGTACGCTCGCTGACGCCACTTTCGTTGTTCAGCACGCGCGACACGGTGGATTTCCCCACGCCGCTTAAACGTGCGATGTCTTTAATCGTAAGGCGGTTCTGCATACTGTATTCCCTGTAACAACAACAAAGTGGTTAATTGAGCCTAATGACTGAGCACAATTTCGCTATGGGCAAAGTCTGGTTTACGTTCGGTTTATTTGCAGGGGGGTATAATACCGCCCGAATCATCACAAAGGGTACGCTTAAATCCTTATACTGCGCGGCGACACCCTGTTTTTTACTTACCGGAGGCTTCATGGATCCCGATCCCACACCTCTCCTGAACGGGAGAAGACGTTCTTTCCGGTAAGCCAGCCTTTTGCTGTCTCACCGGCGTGAGGCAGCAACGTCATAAACGTTCCTGCTTGAAAAATTGAGTGCCTCTCAGGTACGGCCTTGCCACGCCTGAAGGAAATGCTGCGTCCGCGTTTGCGGATGTGGAGGAATGACTATGTTGAAAAATTTTACCCGGCAACTACAGGCCCTGTTAAGCCGCCACCTGCCACATCGCCTGGTTCAGCGCGACCCGCTGCCCAATGCCAAAAACATGGCTGGCGCGGCGATCCCCGCTTCTCTGACCGAGCGCTGCCTGAATGTGGCAGCAATGGATGAAAACGAAGTCTGGCGCGCCTTTGGCGGACACCCGGAAGGGCTGAATGCGGCCGAAGTGGAAAAAATCCGCGCCGTGCATGGCGATAACCAGATCCCGGCGCAAAAACCGTCTCCGTGGTGGGTGCATCTGTGGCTCTGCTACCGCAACCCTTTCAACCTCCTGCTGACCGTGCTCGGCATCATCTCTTATGCCACGGAAGATCTGTTTGCCGCAGGCGTGATTGCCCTGATGGTGGGGATCTCCACGTTGCTGAACTTTATTCAGGAAGCCCGGTCCACCAAAGCGGCGGATGCCCTGAAGGCGATGGTCAGTAACACCGCGACAGTCTCGCGCGTGATTAACGATCTCGGCGAAAATGCCTGGGTGGAACTGCCCATCGACCAGCTGGTGCCGGGCGATCTGGTGAAGCTTGCCGCAGGGGATATGATCCCGGCGGATTTACGCATCATCCAGGCACGCGATCTGTTCGTCGCGCAGGCCTCCCTGACCGGGGAATCCCTGCCTGTGGAAAAGGTGGCGCGCAGCCGCGACCCGCAGCAGATGAACCCGCTCGAGTGCGATACCCTGTGCTTTATGGGCACCACGGTGGTGAGCGGCACCGCGCAGGCGATTGTCACCGCTACCGGGGGCAACACCTGGTTTGGTCAGCTTGCCGGGCGCGTCAGTGAGCAGGAGAGTGAACCCAATGCCTTCCAGAAAGGGATTGGCCGCGTCAGCATGCTGCTGATCCGCTTTATGATGGTGATGACGCCGATCGTACTGCTGATCAACGGCTACACCAAAGGCGACTGGTGGGAAGCGGCGCTGTTTGCGCTTTCCGTGGCCGTCGGCTTAACGCCGGAAATGCTGCCGATGATCGTCACCTCTACTCTGGCGCGTGGGGCGGTGAAGCTCTCTAAACAGAAAGTGATCGTTAAACACCTCGACGCCATTCAAAACTTTGGCGCGATGGACATTCTCTGCACCGATAAAACCGGCACCCTGACGCAGGACAAAATCGTGCTGGAGAACCACACCGATATCTCCGGTAAAACCAGCGAGCGTGTCCTGCACAGCGCGTGGCTGAACAGCCACTACCAGACCGGGCTGAAAAACCTGCTCGACGTTGCGGTGCTGGAAGGGGTGGATGAAGAGTCTGCCCGCACCCTCTCTGGCCGCTGGCAGAAGGTGGATGAGATCCCGTTCGACTTCGAGCGCCGCCGTATGTCGGTGGTGGTGAGCGAGCAGGCGGATGTCCATCAGCTGATCTGCAAAGGTGCGCTGCAGGAGATCCTGAATGTGTCAACGCAGGTGCGCTATAACGGTGACATCGTGCCGCTGGACGACACCATGCTGCGCCGCATCAAGCGCGTCACCGACAACCTGAACCGCCAGGGGCTGCGCGTGGTGGCGGTAGCGAGCAAGTTCCTGCCAGCCCGCGAGGGGGATTATCAGCGTATTGACGAATCCGATCTGATCCTCGAGGGCTACATCGCCTTCCTCGATCCGCCGAAAGAAACCACCGCACCGGCGCTGAAAGCGCTGAAGGCGAGCGGGATTACCGTGAAAATCCTCACCGGGGACAGCGAACTGGTGGCGGCGAAAGTGTGCCACGAAGTGGGGCTGGACGCGGGTGATGTGGTGGTGGGGAGCGATATTGAGCATCTCTCCGACGACGAACTGGCAAAACTGGCGCAGCACACCACGCTGTTTGCCCGCCTGACGCCGATGCACAAAGAACGTATTGTCACCCTGCTGCGTCGTGAAGGTCACGTGGTAGGCTTTATGGGCGATGGCATCAACGATGCACCCGCCCTGCGAGCAGCGGATATTGGCATCTCCGTGGATGGTGCGGTGGATATTGCCCGTGAAGCGGCCGACATCATTCTGCTGGAAAAGAGCCTGATGGTGCTGGAGGAAGGGGTTATCGAAGGGCGTCGTACTTTTGCAAATATGCTCAAGTACATCAAAATGACCGCCAGCTCCAACTTCGGTAACGTCTTCAGCGTTCTGGTGGCGAGTGCATTTTTGCCGTTCCTGCCAATGTTGCCGCTGCATCTGCTGATCCAGAACCTGATGTACGATGTGTCTCAGGTGGCGATCCCGTTTGATAACGTGGACGATGAACAGATCCAGAAGCCACAGCGCTGGAACCCGGCCGATCTGGGGCGCTTTATGCTGTTCTTTGGCCCGATCAGCTCCATCTTTGACATCCTGACCTTCTGCCTGATGTGGTTTGTGTTCCATGCCAACACGCCGGAACACCAGACGCTGTTCCAGTCTGGCTGGTTTGTGGTGGGGCTGCTGTCGCAGACGCTGATTGTGCATATGATCCGCACCCGCCGCATTCCGTTCATCCAGAGCCGTGCCGCGTGGCCGCTGATTGTGATGACGGGGATTGTGATGGCGCTTGGGATCGCGCTGCCGTTCTCGCCGCTGGCGAGCTACCTGCAGCTGCAGGCGCTGCCGCTGAGCTACTTCCCATGGCTGGTGGCGATCCTTGCGGGTTACATGGTACTGACGCAGATGGTGAAAGGATTCTACAGCCGTCGGTATGGATGGCAGTAACGGCAAGCCCGGTGGCGCTGCGCTTACCGGGCCTACGATCCGAACGTAGGCCGGGTAAGGCGAAGCCGCCACCCGGCAGCTGGCTTTCCTCTCAAATTCAACAACCTGTGATCTCCGTCGGCGCATTCGCTTGACGACAAATTGAGCGCATGTTAACAGAATGTTTTGCCTTTATTTGGCCCGTCAGATAAGGAACATTCATGTTACGGTACAGTCTCTTAACCGCCGGGCTGATGCTCGGCTTCTCTGCGTTTGCCGCCCCGGCAGGCGATCTCCCCCTGATGCCCTGGCCTGCCAAGGTCGAACGCCCGACAACCCAGGGCACGCTGGTGCTCAGCAACAACGTTTCCATTAGCGTCAGCGGGGACGATCTCGGTGACGCCGTCAACCGCCTTCGCCAGCGCATCGCTCTGCAAACGGGCTGGACGCTCCAGCCGCAGGCTGAAAAGCCGGAAAAACCGACCATCCGCATTGCCATCGCCAGAAAGGTCAAGCCCCAGCCGCTGCCGGATAGCGATGAAAGCTATAAGCTGACGGTGGATGCCAGCGGTGTCGATATCTCCGCCAACACCCGTTTCGGCGCATTGCGCGCCATGGAAACCCTGCTCCAGTTGATGCAGAACGGCGCGGAAAACACCTCGCTGCCGTGGGTTGCCATTGAAGATTCGCCACGCTTCCCGTGGCGCGGGCTGCTGCTTGATTCGGCGCGTCACTTTATTCCGCTGGCGGATATCAAGCGCCAGATCGACGGTATGGCTGCCGCAAAACTTAACGTATTGCACTGGCATCTGACCGACGATCAGGGCTGGCGCTTCAGCTCGACGCGCTATCCAAAGCTCACTCAACTTGCCAGCGACGGGCTGTTTTACACGCCTGAGCAGATGCGTGAGGTCGTTCGCTATGCGACCGAGCGCGGTATTCGCGTGGTGCCAGAGATCGACATGCCGGGCCACGCGTCGGCCATTGCCGTGGCTTACCCGGAACTGATGAGTGCGCCGGGGCCATACAAAATGGAGCGTAACTGGGGCGTGCTCAAGCCGGTACTGGATCCCACTAAAGACGCAACCTATGCCTTTGCTGATGCGATGGTCAGCGAACTGGCAGCGATCTTCCCCGATCCGTATCTGCATATCGGTGGTGATGAGGTGGATGACAGCCAGTGGAAAGCGAACCCGACCATTCAACAGTTTATGCGCGATCACAAACTGGCGGACAGCCACGCATTGCAGGCGTATTTCAACCGCAAGCTGGAAACGATCCTTGAAAAGCATCACCGCCAGATGGTCGGCTGGGACGAGATCTACCACCCGGATCTGCCAAAAAGCATTCTGATCCAGTCCTGGCAGGGGCAGGACGCGCTGGGGCAGGTGGCACAAAGCGGCTACAAAGGTATTCTCTCGACGGGCTTCTATCTCGACCAGCCTCAGTCCACGGCCTATCACTATCGCAATGAAATCGTCCCACAGGGATTAAACGGTGTGGATGTGATTGCCGACACCGACAGCGTCCAGAGCTGGGCCTTCTCCATGCCGCGTCTGAAAGGTAAACCGGTAGAAGGGAGTTTCACCCTGGTGAAAGGGGAATCTGGCTGGCGCGGGTTTATTGATTTCGCCGGGAAATCCCGCCGCGCGGTGCAGGATATTGAATGGCGTGATGACAGCCAGGTGACGTTCACCGTCGATACCTGGATGGGCGAAACGCGGCCGGTTGTCTCCGTTGAAAACGATAAGCTGAGCGGCTATTTCCTCGTGGGGAATACGCGCTACCCGATTAGCGGCACGCGTCTGGACGACGTGCCGAAAGGCATTCCACCTGTCGTGCCGGACGTAGCGAATCAGGCCAACCTGCTCGGCGGTGAAGCCGCGCTGTGGGCGGAAAACGTGGTGGCGCCGGTGCTGGATATCCGCCTGTGGCCGCGTACTTTTGCAGTGGCGGAGCGGCTGTGGTCCGCGCAGGACGTCAACGATGTCGACAACATGTATACCCGTCTGCAGGCAATGGACAGCTGGTCGACGGTATCGGTCGGGTTGCAGCAGCATACCCAGCAGCAGGTGCAGTTCACGCGGCTGGCGAACAATGCCGACACCTTGCCGCTGCAAATCCTCGCCCAGGCGGTAGAGCCGGCACAGTATTACACGCGTCAGCATCTGAAGTTCCAGGCCGGAAACTATCATCAATTTGAGCCGCTTAACCGGTTCGCCGATGCGCTGAACGCCGAAAGTGCCACCGTGCGCCAGATGAACAAATGGGCTGACCGTCTGGTCAGCGATGCCGAAGACACGGAAAGTGCTGACGCGCTGCGTCACGTCTTCAACCGCTGGCAGAGCAACACCAGCGATGCGCTGGCGTTAAGCGAAAATAGCTACCAGTTGAAGGCGATAAAACCGGTTATCCAGGAGGTGGACAAGCTTGCCTCCATTGGCCTCAGGTTGACGGATCTGGTGGCCCGTCAGGGGACGCTGGATGATAAAGAGATTGCGTCGATTCAACGCGAGCTGGATAACGCGGCGAAAGTTCAGGATGAAGTGGTGATTGCGGCGGTTTATCCGCTGGAGACGCTGCTGCGCGCGACGCGCAATCAATAGCGGGCAACAAAAAAGGCAGCCAGGCTGCCTTTTTTATCGCAAAAGCGAATTAGCGACGAACGGCAATCGCTTCAATTTCGATTTTCACGTCTTTTGGCAGACGTGCAACTTCCACGCAGGAGCGCGCCGGGAATGTCGCGTTGTGCTCGGTGAAGAAGGCTTCGTAAGTGGCGTTAACGGTCGCGAAATCGTTAAGATCTTTCACGAAAACGGTGGTTTTCACGATGTCGCCAACTTTCAGACCGGCAGATTCCACAATTGCCTGCACGTTCTCCAGCGACTGACGCGCCTGTGCCGCCACGTCTTCCGGCACAGCGCCGGTTTTCGGGTTCACCGGGATCTGGCCAGAGGTAATAATCATGCTACCCAGATCAACGCCCTGAACGTATGGGCCGATAGCCGCTGGTGCATTTTCCGTCGCGAGTACTTTGGTCATGATTTCTCCAGAATAACAGCTGATTAAATGTTCCCGGCCATTATAGGGAGGCCGGGATCCTTTACCAACCTCAATTAGTTGGCCAGCACCACATAATGAGAAAACTCTTTTTCGCAGTATTTGCATTTGAGTGCGATGTCATCAGCGCGTTTTTTCACTGCAAAACTGGAAGAAACCGGCTCAGCATGACTGATGCAGTTGCTGTTCGGACAGACCAGCACGCTTTCTATGCGCTCCGGCAGGCTCGGACGGGATTTGCCGACCACTTCATATTCGTCGATGCGGTTGACGGTGGCGTCCGGCGCGTACAGGGACAGTTGGTTCACCTGCTCATCGGTCAGGAAAGTGTTCTCGATCTTGATCAGATCCTTACGACCCATTTCGCCCGACGGCAGGTTCAGGCCGATGGTGATGCGCTGGTCGGTTTCGGTCAGTTTGAACAGCGTCAGCAGCTTAAAGCCTACCTGTGCAGGGATGTGGTCAATCACGGTGCCACGCTTGATGGCTTCAACCTGGAGTTTGTTATCGTGTGTCATTGTCGTTTCCCCTTACAGAGCCAATTCGCGATTCAGAACCAGTGCCAGTAACGCCTGGCGAGCGAAAATGCCGTTCCCGGCCTGCTGGAAATACCAGGCGTGCGGCGTTTTATCCACGTCGGTGGTGATTTCATCAATACGCGGCAGCGGGTGCAGCACCTTCATGTTGTCGCGTGCGCCCTCAAGGTCGCTGGCGCGCAGCACGAACTGCGCCTTCACGTTGGCGTATTCGGACGGGTCCAGACGCTCTTTCTGCACGCGGGTCATATACAGAATATCCACGTGGCTCATCACCTCTTCGATGCTCGCATGCAGGCTCCACTGAATGCCTTTCTCGTCCAGCATGTCGAGAATGTACTGCGGCATCGCCAGGGCGTCCGGGGCGATGAAGAAGAAACGGTTGCCGTTAAATTTCGCCAGCGCTTGGGTCAGCGAGTGGACGGTACGGCCATATTTCAGGTCGCCGACCATCGCGATGTTCAGGTTTTCAAGCGTGCCCTGGGTTTCCTGAATGGTGAACAGATCCAGCAGGGTCTGCGTCGGGTGCTGGTTGGCACCGTCACCGGCGTTCAGCACCGGAATGCCACCGGAAAACTCGGTCGCCAGACGCGCCGCCCCTTCTTGCGGATGGCGCATGACAATCGCGTCTACGTAAGTACTGATAACTGAAATGGTATCCGCCAGCGTTTCGCCTTTTTTACCCAGCGACGTGTTGCTGCTGTCAGAGAAGCCGACCACGCTCGCGCCCAGGCGGTGCATGGACGTTTCAAAGGAGAGGCGCGTACGGGTAGAGGCTTCGAAGAAGCAGCTCGCAATCACCTTGTGCTTCAGCAGCTCCGGTTGCGGATTAGCTTTCAGTTTTGCCGCGGTTTCCAGAACCAGTTCCAGCTCTTCGCGGCTGAGGTCGTTTATGGAAATGATGTGTTTTTGATAAAGCGGATTCATGTTTATCTCCTGACGCCGGGCAAAAAAAAAGCCCCTCAAATGAGGGGCTCTGGGAATAGGTTTAGCAACGGGAAGAAAAACGGCAGGCCAGCGTCTGATTTCAGACGCGGTAAGACGTTATGTCGTACACGCTTGACCATGCTTCCTCCCGGCAAATTGTCGGGCATTATACGCACCCCGATTTTCGGATCAAGCGATTTAATGCACGCTTTACTCAATGCAAACGGTTCTTTGTGAATATTAATTCGTTCTGAGTAAATAATTAATTTGCTTATGCACCAGCGCGGTACGCTTCACCACCCGGGGAGCGACCCAGACGATACTGCTGCCAGCCACCACGCCTAAAATTTCCGGTAACTGGTGGTAATCCAGAATACGCGCCACCGCGCGGCCATATCCGGCGACAGTATGAATGAGGATAAACTCGCTATTGTGCTCCACGCTCACCACCATTTCAGAAACGGTACGCGCGGCATCGGGGGCAGGGCGCAGCTGGGGATTCAACGAATAAATCTTTAGCCCTTTGGCATTTCGAATTTTTATGACGCCGAGCAATTTCAGCAGACGCGAAACGGTCGACTGGCTGATGCTGTCAAACCCTCTCTCCTGCAGGTCGCGGCGAATTTCTTCCTGTGAAAGATAGCTCTTTTCGGCGATGAGACGCTGGCACACCGTTAGCTGCAGTTGTTCTTTGGGAGAGTACGCTTCGTAATCCATCATGTTTCCCATATTAGTTCCTGAAATAACCGGTGGCACTGCACCGATCCGTAAGCTGGATAAGCGCAGCGCCATCCGGCAAATCACAACAAGGCACCCAGGCTTAGCGCCACCATAATCACCACCGTCAGGATCGCCAGCAGCGGCGCAACCCATTTCAGGTAGCGCACGTAAGGCACACGGGCGATAGCCAGCCCGCCCATCACCACCGCTGAGGTTGGCGTGACCAGGTTAACGATGCCGGAGGCCGACTGGTAAGCCGTAACTACCAGGTCGCGGTTGACGTTAGCGAAATCGGCTAGCGGTGCCATGATCGGCATCGTCAGTACGGCCAGGCCGGATGAAGAAGGCACAAGAAACGACAGAACAACTTCCAGCCAGTACATCACGTTGATAAACGCCACCGTGGACAACCCGCTGACCAGACCTTCCGCGCTGTGCAAAATGGTGTGGGTAATCATGCCCTTATCCATGATGACTACGATACCGCGCGCAATGCCGATAATC
This sequence comes from Enterobacter sp. CPE_E890, assembly GCF_046521475.1. Lineage (NCBI taxonomy): Bacteria > Pseudomonadati > Pseudomonadota > Gammaproteobacteria > Enterobacterales > Enterobacteriaceae > Enterobacter > Enterobacter sp. CPE_E890. The sequence continues at coordinate 561,805 of NZ_JBKFZW010000001.1, forward strand.
AGCGCGACACCCAGCAAATCTCGCGCACCGTTGATAAAGGTTGAGGTAAGCTCCTCTTCACTCATACGGGCGATAAGTCCCACGATGATGGCGCTGGCGAGAAACACCGCCGAGATTTCTGCCATCCACCACCCCAGCACCGCCACGCCGTAGATCATCACCGCGAAGGCGAGGGCGAAGATCACCAGAATGATTTTGCGCACCGGGGTAAATTCCAGCGACTGTTCACCCTTGTTGCCGAGGAAATGGGCGCGGTTCTCTTCCTGTTTGTCTGCGACGATAGAGAGAGACGGATCCTGACGAACTTTACGGGCGTAGCGCATCACCCATGCCACGCAGATGATCCAGCCGATCACCAGCAGCGCCACGCGCAGGGCAATACCGTGGGTGAAGGGGATCCCGGCGGCGTTGGCGGCGATCACCGTGGCAAACGGGTTAATGGTGGAACCGAGCGTGCCGATCCCCGCCCCGAGCAGCACGGTAGAGGCGGCAACCACCGGATCAAAACGGGCGGCCAGCATGACGGGCACCAGCAAGGTATAGAAAGGCAGTGACTCTTCGGCCATGCCGTAGATCGTGCCGCCTGCGGCAAACAACGCCATCAGGATCGGGATCATCCACTCTTCGCGTCCGCGCAGGCGGGTCGTCACACGTTCGATCCCGGCGTCAATCGCCCCGGTTTTGGTGACGATCCCGAGAAATCCCCCGATGATCAGGATAAACAGCGCCACGTCGATCGCCCCGGCCTGACCGGAAACGGGATCGTACAGCCCGGCGATGGGGGCCATCAGGACGGAAACCAGCCCCTGCGGGTGCGCCGCCACGTGCGCGTACGTTCCGGCAATCGGGACTTCTTTGCCAAGGGTTTCATTCATCGCCATCTGGTACTGACCGGCCGGAACAACCCAGCTCAGCGCCGCCACAACGGCAATCAGAAAAAAGAGAATGGTGTAAGCGGAGGGAAACTTGAACTTGCCCATGATGTTCTCCTGAACCCGGCGCACCCCGTGGCGCGCCGGGCGGTGATTAGTCGCCGAGTGTCGCCACCATGACCGCTTTAATGGTGTGCATGCGGTTTTCTGCTTCGTCAAAGACGATAGAGTTCGGTGATTCAAAGACCTCTTCCGTGACCTCAAGCCCTTTCAGGCCGTAAGCCATCTCAATTTCACGGCCCACTTTGGTGTGCTCGTTGTGGAACGCCGGCAGGCAGTGCATGAACTTGACGTTCGGGTTGCCAGTGGCTTTCATCACCTGAGCGTTAATCTGGTAAGGCTTCATCAGACTGACGCGCTCGGCCCATGCCTCTTTCGGCTCGCCCATGGAGACCCACACGTCGGTGTAGAGGAAATCGGTCCCCTGAACGCCTTCTTCCACGTCGTCGGTGAGGGTGATGCGCGCGCCAGTCTCTTTGGCGATGGCGCGGCACTGCTCAACCAGCCCCGCCTCCGGCCAGAAAGATTTCGGTGCCACGAGGCGGATATCCATCCCCATCTTGGCCGCGCCAACCATCAGAGAGTTGCCCATGTTGTTCCGCGCGTCACCCAGATAGGCAAAGCTCAGCTCCGGCAGGGTTTTCCCTGGCGCATGCTCCAGCATGGTCATCAGGTCAGCGAGGATTTGGGTCGGGTGAAACTCGTCGGTCAGACCGTTCCACACCGGTACGCCAGCGTACTCGCCCAGCTCCTCGACAATCGCCTGGCCGTAGCCGCGATACTCAATGCCGTCGTACATGCGGCCCAGCACGCGGGCGGTGTCTTTCATCGACTCTTTATGGCCGATCTGCGATCCGCTTGGGCCGAGATAAGTGACCTGTGCGCCCTGGTCAAACGCGCCGACTTCAAAGGCACAGCGGGTGCGGGTGGAGGTTTTTTCAAAGATCAGGGCGATGTTTTTCCCGACCAGGGTTTGCTTTTCACGTCCGGCTTTTTTGGCGGCCTTGAGTTCGATGGCAAGGTCGATCAGGAACTGGATTTCTGCCGGGGTATAGTCCAGCAGTTTCAGGAAGTTGCGGTTTTTCAGGTTGATGGTCATGGGTAAATCCTTTTTGAAATTTGAATTAGTTGCGAATCAACGTGCCTTTCTCGCCCGCGAGGATCTCCGCGCCGTCAGCCAGCGCGCCGATCCCGGCAATCCCGTTGCAGGTTTCAACAAACTCGCGGCAGGCGGCCACTTTTGGTCCCATCGATCCGGCGTCGAACTGCATGCCTCTGAGCAGTTCCGGTGTTACCTGTGCCAGCGGACGCTGGGTCGGTTTGCCCCAGTCGAGATACACCGCGTCGGCATCGGTCAGGATCAGCAGGGCATCGGCTTCGATCTGGCGCGCCAGCAGCGCGGCAGAGAGGTCTTTGTCGATCACCGCCTCAATGCCGTGATAGCCGTTGGCGTTTTCCACCACCGGAACCCCGCCGCCGCCGTTGCAGATCACCAGGTGATCGCGCTGGATAAGCGCCGTAATCGCGTCGCTCTCGACGATGCGTTTGGGTTGTGGGGAGGGCACGACGCGGCGGAAGTAGCTGCCGTCGGCCTTAAACACCCAGCCTTTTTCCGCAGCCAGCGTTTTCGCCTGGGCTTCGCTGTAAACCGGACCGATATACTTGGTCGGGTTGCGGAACGCCGGGTCGGCGGCATCCACCTCTACCTGGGTGAGCAGCACGCTCACCTCGCGCTGGGGAAGATTGTTTTTCAGCGCCTGCTGGAGCATGTAGCCGATCATTCCCTGGCTTTCGGCGCCGAGAACATCCAGCGGGTAGGGCGTGACTTTGTCGTAGGCGCTGTTCTGCAATGCCAGCAGCCCGACCTGCGGGCCGTTGCCGTGAACCAGTACCACGCGCCACTGCTCCGTCAGCCCGGCGATGGTGCGGGCGGCCTGCTCGATGTTCTGGCGCTGGATCTCCGCTTCCAGCGGTTCGCCGCGTTTCAGTAACGCGTTACCGCCAAGCGCCACAACCAGAGTGGGTTTTCGTTCCATGATGACTCCTTTAAATTCCGTCACGTTCCAGTGGGCAGCTCATGCAGCGCGCGCCGCCGCGACCGCGTCCGAGTTCGTCACCTGGGATCGGCAGCACGGTTATGCCGGCTTTGTCGTATTTCTCGTTGGTCCAGACGTTGCGCTCGTAGCCAATCACCACGCCCGGGCGGATGGTCAGAACGTTATTGGCGTCGTTCCACTGCTCGCGCTCGGCCTCAAAGGCGTCGCCGCCAGTGGTGATCAGGCGCACCTGGTTAATGCCGAGGGCTTTTTCGATGGCGTGGAGCAGGTCGGTTTCCTGAGTACGCAGCAGACCGCCGCGTCCGTCCGGGGTGAGCGTCCAGCACTGGGCATCTTTGCGCACCACTTCCGGGTAGACGGAGAAGGTGTCCACGTCGATGTGGGTCATCACGGTGTCGAGGTGCATGCAGGAGCGGTGTTTTGGCAATTCAACGGCGATCACGCGCTCGGCCTGGCGGTGTTTGAACAGGCTATTAGCAAGGAATTCCACACCCTGTGGCGTTGTGCGCTCTGACATGCCGATTAATACCGCGCCGCGTCCAATCACTAATACATCGCCACCTTCTAATGTCGCGTGATCGTAATTAATATTCTCGTCGCCGAAATATTTAATAAAATCACCGTCAGCAAACGCAGGATGCCAGCGATATATGGCCCGCAGGTTATTGGTTTCACGCTGGCGAGCCGGTTTAGCCATTGGGTTAATGGACACGCCGTTATAAATCCAGCAGGAAGTGTCGCGAGTAAATAAATGGTTAGGCAGCGGCTTCATAATAAAATCATTCGCCGTGTGGGTATCCACCACCATATTTTTAATGGCTGCCGGAATTTCACCGTAGGTTAATCCGCCGCTTAACCGGCGCGCCAGTTCACGGTGCGGCATATCCGCCAGCCAGCCGCGCACATCACCTGCAAAGGTTGGCCCGAGGCGGTAGTCAGAGATTTGGGTTTCGAGAAGCCAGGCTTTTGCTTCTGCAATATCAAGCGTTTGAGTAAGAAGGTCGGTCAACAGCAGGACTTCCACACCCTGCTCGCGCAGTGTGTTTGCGAAAATATCGTGCTCTTCACCCGCCCGTTCAACCGAGAGCACATCATCGAAGAGTAATTCCTGACAGTTCGACGGCGTTAAACGTTTCAGACTTAAATTTGGACGGTGCAGCATAACGCTACGCAATTGACCAATTTCAGAACCGACATAATGCTTTTCCATAATTATTCCTTTAACTGTTTTTCAGAATAAAAAGGGCATGCGCCATGTGATGTGATTATTTCCATGGCGGCTAAGCTCAATTGATTTCGAGGTTCATACTAGGCGGTTAAATAATCCGTATTGTGATATTGCTCACGTGAAACCGGATATTAAGCGGTTTGTTTTCATTTGCATGATTCGCATCAGATAATGATGAATTGGATATAATTGCCGGGTGAATAGCTAAGCAGGATGCGCTGGTGTTATTTGGAGTTGTTATTATTTTGTGGAATTTAATCATTTGAAATATTTTGTTATCCTGTTGATTTTAAAAGAATAAAAATTATGAGAGGAATGACTATGCAGTATTAGTAATTAACTATTTTCAACTTAAGGAAAATCAATAAATAATTATGGGATTTAATAGCAAATTATCAAAATGATAAAGTGTGAGCCCGGAGAGAGTTTTGTTGTTAACGCCATACGATCAGTGAGTTAGCGATAGGGCGAGACCACGAAGATCTGAGGTTATGCATAACGACTGCATAAATGCCTGTGAGGGCTTAACAGCAAATTAACACATTTCCCGATAAACATGCGCTGGCGCAAAACCTGTCGTGAAAGCGGTGGTATGGCAGTGAGAATTCTCGTATAAAAGATTAAAGTGAAACGATGTTTTATATTGAGGGTTTGTTTATGATTATCGGCAATATCCACCATCTGCAATCCTGGCTCCCTGACGAATTGCGCCAGGCCATTGAGCACGTTAAAGCCCACGTCAACGACGCCACTCCGCTGGGCAAGCACGATATCGACGGCAACAACCTGTTTTATCTGGTCTCGGAAGACATGACCCAGCCGTTCGCCGAGCGCCGCGCCGAGTACCACGCACGTTATCTGGACATCCAGATCATTATGAAGGGGCAAGAAGGGATGACCTTCAGCACTCTGCCGCACGGTACACCGGACACAGACTGGCTGGCGGATAAAGACATCGCGTTTCTGCCGGAAGGTGAGCAGGAGAAAACGGTGGTGCTGAGCGAAGGGGATTTTGTGGTGTTCTGGCCGGGCGAAGTGCATAAACCGCTGTGCGCGGTGGGGGCACCTGCTAAGGTGCGTAAAGTCGTTGTGAAGATTCTGGTGGAGTAAGACCCTCACCCAGGGTTTTGTACGCCGGGTAAGCGCAGCGCCACCCGGCAAGAAGATCGTACCGAATCAGTATTATTGTCAGTACGTCGTTTGGCTCATTTCGTGGTAGCCAGATTTCTTGAAAAATCCGCATTTGAAACCGACTGTACCTTCCATAAGTTGTTTTCTTTAACCATGCAGTCTATGACTACGTGGTCCTGCTTTTTACCGAATGCAATGTATACGTTGACACAGACTGGATCGGTATCCCCAGCTATGGCTGTTACATTCTGCGGCCAGTCATCGCCGACGTATTGCGCTTTTAAAAATATATCTGCCTCGTAAAACTCTTCGTCTGCATAGCGAGGATCCTGCGCGTGACGGAGTTTTTTCATTGTTGATGCTGTGACATATTTATCTATTTCGTTTCCATCAGTGATCGGAAATGCATCTTTGTTGATTTGATTAACGTACCAGCTGTTAAATTTAACCGCACGCTCAATCGGATCAGAATGACCAGCCATCGCAGAGAAAGAAAATATGAAGAGAAGCGGTAAGATATTTTTCATATCAGTAGTGCCTGTAAAGGGTGATTTTTGGCTGTATCTTCCGATATGTCGGACCGGGATAAAGGCTGTTCTGTTTAAAGTCTGAATACCAGGTACCCGATCCGTCGTAGATACATGCATGCCCGTTCTGATGCGCACCAGGTAATGCGTCAATGACTGCAACATCACCTTCAATAGGGGTGCCGTACACCTTACTGAATCCTGCCTTCTCAAGTGATCGCCAGAAGTTTTTTGCATCAGCGCCATCAATCTTCAATCCTCCGGCACGGATAGCAGCAGCAACGGCGCGAGCGCAGTAACCGGTACTTTTATGATGTGAGTGGCTGCGGGCATATGACACAGCTTCGTGCTTATTCCATGACATAAATAATCCTTATTAACGAAATGCAGCAATAAGGAAATATTACGCCTTTAATATACAATGTTTTGTAATAGATAATGAGTTAATATTAACCATTATCTATCCAATAAATAATGGCTAATAAAATCATAAATACATATTATGGTTGATGTGTATCTCTGGGAAGTGTCAGGAAAATGAATTTTTTATGCCAATTGGCCGGAAATGATTATCTGCTGAAAATTAATTCAGCAGATAATCACCATTTCAATGTGGGAGAGAGGATCACTCCCCAAGCGTCGCCACCATCACCGCCTTAATCGTATGCATCCGGTTTTCCGCCTGGTCGAACACGATGCTCGCCGACGACTCAAACACCTCGTCCGTCACTTCCATCCCGCCGTGCAGATCGAACTCTTTCGCCATCTGCTTGCCGAGGGTAGTCTGGTCGTCATGAAACGCCGGCAGACAGTGCAGGAACTTCACGTTCGGGTTGCCGGTCAGCGCCATCATCTGCGCGTTCACCTGATACCCGCGCAGCAACGCAATCCGCTCCGCCCACTTCTCTTTGGCTTCGCCCATCGACACCCAGACGTCGGTGTAGATGAAGTCCGCGCCTTTCACGCCTGCCGCCACATCTTCCGTCAGGGTGATTTTCCCGCCGTTCTTCGCGGCCAACGCGCTGCACTCCGCCACCAGGCTCTCTTCCGGCCAGCAGGCTTTCGGAGCGACCAGACGCAGATCCAGCCCGGTCAGCGCTGCGGCTTCGAGCATCGAGTTGCCCATGTTGTTGCGCGCATCGCCTGCATAAACCAGCGTCATCTCGTTAAACGCTTTGCCCGGCAGGTGCTCCTGCATGGTCAGCAGGTCCGCCAGCAGCTGCGTTGGGTGGAACTCGTTGGTCAGCCCGTTCCACACCGGCACGCCCGCATACTGTGCCAGGGTTTCAACCACTTCCTGACCGTGACCACGATACTGAATGCCGTCGTACATCCGTCCGAGCACGCGTGCGGTATCTTTAATTGATTCTTTATGCCCAATCTGGCTGCCGCTCGGCCCTAAATACGTGACGCGCGCGCCCTGGTCAAATGCGGCAACTTCGAAAGAGCATCGTGTACGGGTTGAGTCTTTTTCGAAGATGAGCGCGATGTTTTTACCGGTAAGCTTTTGTACTTCCTTGCCATTTTTTTTATCGGCTTTGAGTTGTGCGGCAAGAGTCAGCAGAGAAGTGAACTGTGCAGGGGTAAAGTCGAGCAATTTCAGAAAGTGTTTCTTGTACAAATCAGACATTTTATCCTCACATGGCGAACGCCACTTATTGAATTAAAATTCACTTTATATGTGTAATTATTCATTTGCAACCCCGTTTAACAAATCTTTCTCACAAAGGTGGAGGCAAACACGTCCGTGTGTGAAAATAGAAGTATCTGCCGCACTTTAAAGAGGATTGAGCCATGGCAAACCCGGAACACCTGGAAGAGCAACGCGAAGAGACGCGTCTGATTATTGAAGAGCTGCTGGAAGACGGTAGCGATCCGGACGCGCTGTACACCATCGAGCACCATTTCTCTGCGGATGATTTCGACGCGCTGGAAAAAATGGCGGTGGAAGCCTTCAAACTGGGTTACGAAGTGACCGAGCCGGAAGAGCTGGAAGTGGAAGAGGGCGACACCGTCATCTGCTGCGACATCCTGAGCGAAGGCGCGCTGAAGGCGGAGCTGATCGACGCGCAGGTTGAACAGCTGATGAACCTGGCCGAGAAGTTCGACGTGGAATACGACGGCTGGGGAACCTACTTCGAAGATCCGAACGGTGAAGACGGCGAAGAAGGCGACGACGAAGATTATATCGACGAAGACGACGACGGCGTGCGTCACTAATAGCGTTCAAGCGGCAGTGCATGCTGCCGCTTTCAAGGTTTAAACATGGATTACCCGCAGATACTCGCCCCCGTACTCAACTTCCTCCAGTGCCCGACCCCGCAAGCATGGATTGATCAAGCCCGCGACCCGGCGAACCTGCCGCTGCTGCTCACCGACCACATGGTGTGCGAGCTCAAGGCCGCCCAGACCGCGCTGCTGCTGGTGCGTAAATACGTCGCCGACGAAAGCGGTGCCGACGCGCTGCTCGACTGGCTCAAACCCTACGAACAATTCACCTTCCGCGACGGCCCGGAGCCGGACTTCATCGCCCTGCACAAGCAGATTGGCAAAAGCGTGATGCCCAAAACTGACGACCCGTGGGGCCAGGCGCTTATCGACAGCATGGTGTTGCTGATTAAAGAAGAGCTGCACCACTTCTGGCAGGTGCGCGAGGCGATGCTGGCACGCGACATTCCGTACGTCAAAATTACCGCCAGCCGCTACGCCAAAGGAATGCTGAAAGAAGTACGCACTCACGAACCGCTGACGCTGATCGACAAGCTTATCTGCGGCGCGTACATCGAAGCCCGCTCCTGCGAGCGCTTCGCCGCGCTGGCCCCGTTCCTCGACGATGATTTGCAGAAGTTCTACCTCTCGCTGCTGCGCTCGGAAGCGCGCCATTATCAGGACTACCTGACGCTGGCCCAGCAGGTGAGCGATAACGATATCTCACCGCGTATAAAGCTTTTTGGCGAAATTGAAGCCACACTTATCTCGACACCGGACAACGAGTTTCGCTTCCACAGTGGCGTGCCGGTGTAAACCGGCATAGCTAAAGGATAAGGATGCGAGATGAATAAAACGTGGACCCGTATTGTCATTGTCATCATCGCGGCCGCCGCCGTGGCGTTCTGGGTGTACTTCGACAAACAGCGTATGCAGCGCACCCCCGAACAGCAGCTTGATACCACCCTCAACACGATGCCCGCCTGGCAGGTCATCAAAGAACAAGAACCCGCGTTCCAGAAACGCATTCGCGAGCAGATCCTCACCATGCAGAAAGCGGGCGAGTCTGAACAGCACATTATCGACGTCATCCAGCCGCAGATTTTGACCCTGCAGATGTCACGCCTGCAGCATGCCCCGGACGCCAACGTGGTGGAATATATGAAGGTCAACATGGAGCAGACTGCCGCAATCCAAAAGGTGAGCGACGACGCCTGTTTCCGCTTCCTGTACCCGGCAGTGAAAGGCGGCGTCAACCCGATGCGCGTGCTGGACCAACAGATGATGGCCCGCCGTATGCAGGCCGACGCCGATATGATGCGCGCAGCCTACGGCAAAAACAGCCACACCGTGACCCCGGCCGAACGTGAGGCGGCTGTTGAGGATGTGCGACCGATTATGAAGGAACTTGCCGATAAGTACGGCGAGGACATCCAACTGCTGGAGATGCCGGATAAGGCGGTGGGCAAAGAGAAGCTCTCCTGCGATATGGTGCAGGAGATGTGGGCGAAGGTGCTGGCGCTGCCGGAGCAGAAGGCGGCGAGGGTGATTCGGCTGGCGGTTTCCGAGCTGGATTGATGAAGGGCGCTGGTTTTTTGGGCACTTAGCGCGGGTTTAGCGCGTCGCCGCTTGCATGGCGGCGCGTGACAGGTATAATCCACAACGTTTCCGCATCCCCTTCAGTGCCGAAGTGGCGAAATCGGTAGACGCAGTTGATTCAAAATCAACCGTAGAAATACGTGCCGGTTCGAGTCCGGCCTTCGGCACCAACAGATGTAAATCAAAGTCGCTTAAGGGCGGCTTTTTTTGTGTCTGAAATCCCCTATCCACCCAATTATTTTCCTTTATGAACAGCAAGCAGATTCCACATTACTCACTCTGCTGATAATTAGTTATTCAATATCATTGTTCATTTCTTTGCCCTGTATCGTTTGCGATAGCCTTTATAGCGGGTATGATTTTGCGCACTGGATTCCAAAAATGAATATTTGCCTGTGCACATTTGCATTATGGCTGCGATCTCCCCGAGGGTTTCATGACTAACACTAACTTTTCCCAAACGGCTGCGTTTATCTGGTCGGTGGCCGATCTGCTGCGCGGTGATTTCAAACAGTCTCAGTACGGGCGCGTGATCCTTCCCTTTACGCTGCTGCGCCGTCTTGAATGTGTATTGGCAGAGACTAAAGACGCGGTTGTGGCGAAATATGATGAATTAAAAACGAGCCCACTGCCGGAAGATGCCAAAGAGAAGTTTCTGCTGCGCGCCAGCGGGCTCTCCTTCTTCAATACCTCGAAGATGGATCTGGGGAAGATGGGGCAGAACGACATCAAAGCCAACCTGGAAAGCTACGTACAGGCGTTCTCCCCGGACGCGCGTGAAATCTTCGAGCACTTCAAATTCAGCGAGTTTGTCGGCCTGCTGGAGGATGCCAACCTGCTGTTTAAAGTGGTGAAGAAATTTGCCACCACCGATCTCAGCCCGAAAGCCATTTCCAACTATGAAATGGGCCTGGTGTTTGAAGAGCTTATCCGTCGTTTCGCGGAAAGCTCTAACGAGACTGCCGGTGAGCACTTTACCCCACGCGATATCGTGCGCCTGACCACCTCGCTGGTGTTTATGGAAGATGATGAAGCCCTGACGCAGCCCGGTATCATCCGCACCATTTATGACCCGACGGCCGGGACCGGCGGCTTCCTCTCTTCAGGCATGGAATATGTGCACGAACTGAACCCTAACGCGGTCATGCGAGCCTTTGGCCAGGAGCTGAACCCAGAGTCTTACGCTATCTGTAAAGCCGATATGCTGATCAAAGGTCAGGACGTCAGCCGCATTAAGCTGGGTAACACCCTCTCTAACGACCAGTTACCGCAGGACCAGTTCGACTACATGCTCTCTAACCCGCCGTTTGGCGTGGACTGGAAGAAGATCGAGGGCGAGATTAACGACGAACATACGCAGAAAGGTTTTAACGGTCGATTTGGCCCGGGCCTGCCGCGTGTTTCCGACGGCTCACTGCTGTTCCTGATGCACCTGATTAGCAAAATGCGCGACAACCACAATGTGGATGGCTCCGTAAGCAACGGCGGGCGTATCGGGATTATCCTTAATGGTTCACCGCTATTTACCGGTGGTGCGGGCAGCGGCGAGAGTGAAATCCGTCGCTACATTCTGGAAGCCGATTTGCTGGAAGGCATTGTCGCACTGCCAACGGACATGTTCTACAACACCGGCATTGCCACCTACGTCTGGATCCTCTCCAACAAGAAAGCGCCTGAGCGTAAAGGAAAAGTACAGCTGATTGATGGCACCAACCTGTGCGGCAAAATGCGTAAATCACTGGGTTCCAAGCGTAACCTGATGGGCGATGACGACATTAAACTGATCACGCAGACCTTTGGCGATTTTGAGGTGGTGGATGTCACAACCCTGGAAGAACTGGGTCTGGAAAAAGCCGCCGAGCAAAAATCCAACCGTGGCCGTCAGCCAGCAACGGCCAAAACCGAAGCGCCGAAAACCTTCGCCAGCAAAATCTTTAACAGTACCGACTTTGGCTATCGCCGCCTGACTATTGAGCGCCCACTGCGTTTATCCGCTCAGATCACGGATGAGGCGATTGCAACTCTGCGTTTTGCACCGAAACCGTTTAACGCGCCGATGGAGCGCCTGTATGAAGAGTTCGCAGCCCAATGGCAGGAGGAGACCTATGGTGATTTCTCTGAGCTGGAAGCAGAAGCGCGCGCCATCATCAAAGCTGAATTTGCCGAACTGAAAGAGAAGCAGATTAAAGACCTGCTCGACAGCAAACTGTGGCTGGCGCAGCGTGAGTTAATGGAAAAAACGCAGCAGATTCAGACGGCTCTGGGTACGCAGACTGGTGGCAAAACGCGGGTAAGCAATGACTTCAACCAGTTCCAGCTGACCCTGAAAGGGGCCATCAAAACGGCTGGAGTGAAGCTGGACGCCAAAGAGAACAAACAGTTTATCGATGCCATCACCACAAAAAACCCGGATGCCGAGCCGGTGGTGAAGAAGGCGCTGAAAGAAGCCGCTCAGCCGCTGTACGGTGCATTTGAATACAAAGGTAAGGTTGTTGAGTTTGAGCAGGACGGCGAGCTGCGCGATAACGAAAACGTGCCACTGAACCCTGCATTGTCCACCAGCGACCTGATTGAAAACTATTTCAAAGCAGAAGTACTACCGCACGTGAATGACGCGTGGATCAACGCCGATAAGCGTGATGCGAAAGATGGCGAGGTGGGGATTGTTGGCTATGAGATTCCGTTTAACCGCCATTTCTATGTCTATCAGCCACCGCGCCCGTTAGAAGAGATTGATGCCGATCTGGATACGGTCAGCGCCGAGATTATGAAGCTGTTGCAGGAGGTACATTCCTGATGGCTAAGTATAAGGCGTATCCGGAGTATAAGGATTCTGGGGTTGAGTGGTTGGGGGATATTCCCACCCATTGGGATTGCACAGCATTAAAACGCTTATGTTCACTTATCACAGGCTTAACTCCCCCAACTCAGAACGAAGATAACTATGCGGATGAAGGATATCCTTGGGTTAGGCCTGAAGATTTAAATGAAAGTGGATTTGGGACACATGCCTCTAAATATGTTAGCGACATCGGTTGGAAATTGCTGAGGCATATTAAACCTAATTCGACACTGATTTGTTGTATAGGAACAATAGGGAAATGTGGCTATGTAAAGGAAACTGTTTCAACTAACCAGCAACTTACCGCCGCTACTTTCCGTGATTGTGAACGATTCAATTATTATCTTTTGCAGGCTGCCAGAGCACAGCTTGAAGAGTTAGCTACTGGAAATGTTTTAAAAATCTTGAACTCCGAACGACTTGGAGCATTAAATGTTGTAAAAGTGAATCGTAAGGAAGCGAATACCATAGCAGAGTTCCTCGATCACGAAACCACAAAAATCGATGATCTGATCGAGAAGCAACAGCAACTGATTGAACTACTGAAAGAAAAATGTCAGGCAGTGATTATTCATGCCGTCACCAAAGGGCTAAACCCTGATGTGACGATGAAAGATTCTGGTGTTGAGTGGTTAGGGGAATTGCCGGAGCATTGGGAACTCGTACCACTTAAATATTTGTGCAGTTTTAGTGGGGGTGGGACTCCAACAAAAGATAACTTATCTTATTGGCAGGGGGGGACTGTTCCATGGGTTTCGCCGAAAGATATGAAGTATTTTTGGATTTCAGAAACTCAAGATTATGTTACACCAAAAGCAGTAAGTGAATCCTCAACAAACTATGTTGAAGAAGGTTCATTGCTCATGGTAGTTCGTTCTGGAATTCTTCAGCGAAATATTCCTGTGGCTATAAATATCGTAAAGGTTACGATGAATCAGGATATGAAAGCGTTAAGGTTTAATGAAAGAATGAAGGCCCTTTATGCCGCGTATTTTATCAACGGGAATGTCAATTCTTTGTTGTTGGAATGGACAAAAGAAGGGGCTACTGTCGAAAGCATTGAGCATGAGTATCTTGCAAATGGATTGATCCCTGTCCCACCGATAGATGAGCAACATTCGATAATTAAGAGCATCTCAGACCAAATGATACGCTTTGAGTTATTGGAAGAAAAAGCATTAACAGGTATCCGACTTCTCCAGGAACGCCGCACAGCCCTAATCTCAGCCGCCGTCACCGGAAAAATTGACGTCCGTGATTGGGTCGCCCCTGAGACGCAGGATATTGAGGAGACACAGGAGGCTACCGCATGAGCATGGACAGCACCAAAGAGCTGATTTTTCAGAATGAGATGATTGCTCAGATGGAAGCAAGAGGTTGGATTTGTGGCAAAACGGACGGCTACGATCGCGAACGTGCGTTGTACTCGCAGGATGCGCTGACCTTTGTGCAGACCACACAGCCGCAGGAGTGGGAGAAGTTTGCCAAAATTTACCCTACCGATACCGAGCGTCATTTTCTTGATGCGCTGGTGGCGCAGCTGAAAAAAGCGGATATCAACGCCACTGATGTTTTGTCTCGCACCTACGGCACGCTCGGCGTGCTGCGTCACGGCATCAAAAGCCATAATGCGCGTTTTTCGCTGTGCCAGTTTAAGCCGGAACATAATCTCAATCCGGAAACCCTTACGCGCTATAAACAAAATATCTGTCGCATCGTGCCTGAACTGGTTTACAGCCCGCATGCGTCGAACGCCGCGTTTGAAGAAACGGGCGTGAAGGCGAAGAAATGGCGTATCGACCTGGTATTGTTCGTCAATGGTCTGCCGATTGCGACTCTGGAGCTGAAGTCCGAATTTAAGCAGACGGTGCAAAACGCCATTACGCAATATATGAAAACGCGTTTGCCGAAGGACCCAGGCACTAATAAACCTGAGCCGCTGCTGACCTTTAAACGCGGCGCGTTGGTGCACTTTGCCGTCAGCCAGTACGAAGTGTTTATGGCGACCAAACTCGATGGCGATAAAACCTTCTTCCTGCCGTTTAACAAAGGCACCCATGATGGCGGTGCGGGGAATGATATCCCGGAAGATGCCAATGACTACGCCACCAGCTACCTGTGGAATGAGGTGCTGCTGCCAGACAATCTGCTGAAAATTCTCGCCAGTTTTGTGCATCTGCAAATCGTCGAAAAAGAAAACGCCGTTGGCCTGAAGTACAAGAGCGAGAGCCTGATTTTCCCGCGTTATCACCAGTGGGATGTGGTCAACAAACTGATCGTCGCCGCCACGGTGGAAGGCACCGGCAATAAATACCTGATTCAGCACAGTGCGGGGTCGGGAAAATCGAACTCTATCGCCTGGACGGCTCACCAGCTTTCCCGCCTGTACGACGAAAATGGCGAGAAGCAGTTCCACTCGGTGATTGTGGTGACGGACCGCACCGTGCTGGACGATCAGCTGCAGGACACCATCTATCAGTTTGAGCATCAGGATGGCGTGGTCGGGCGTATCAATAATAAAGAGGGTGATGGTTCTAAATCGGAGAAGCTGGCGAGCGCGCTGGAAAACTCGCAGCCGATTATTATCGTCACCATTCAGACCTTCCCGTTTGTCCTGAAGGCGATTGAAAACAGCGTCAGCCTCAAGCAGCGTAAATACGCGGTGATTGCCGATGAAGCGCACTCCTCGCAGAGCGGTTCTACGGCGCGTCAGCTGAAAGAAGTGCTGATGACTGAAGAAACGGATGATGATGTGGAGATGTCTTCAGAAGATATTCTGGATGCCACCGTCGCCGCGCGTAAAGGCAGCAACAACCTCAACTATTACGCCTTCACCGCCACGCCGAAAGCCAAAACCCTGGAGCTGTTTGGCCGTCGCCCGAATCCGCAGGAACCAGCGTCAAAAACCAATAAGCCGGAAGCGTTCCACGTTTACTCTATGCGCCAGGCCATCGAAGAGGGCTTTATTCTTGATGTGCTGAAGAACTACACCAACTACAAAGTGGCGTACAAGCTGCTGCAAAAGCTGGACGATCCTGATCGGGAAGTGGACAGTAAGAAAGCGAAGATCAAACTGAACCAGTGGGTCTCGCTGCACGATCATAACGTGTCGCAGAAAGTGAAGGTGATTGTTGAGCACTTCCGTAAGCATGTGATGCACTTATTGGCTGGCCAGGCGAAAGCGATGGTGGTGACCAGTTCGCGTAAAGCGGCGGTGCGTTACAAGCTGGCGTTCGATAAATACATCGCCGAGCAGAAGTACGACAAGATCAGCGCCATGGTGGCGTTCTCCGGGGAGGTGGAATTCCATGAAGATGACCACAACAGCCTTGCGCTGCTCAATCAAAAGTTCACCGAGATCAATATGAACCCAGGCCTGAAAGGCCGGGATATGCGCAAAGCGTTTGATACCGACGACTACCAGGTGATGCTGGTGGCCAACAAATTCCAGACCGGTTTTGATCAGCCTAAGCTCTGCGCTATGTATGTGGATAAAAAGCTGGGCGGCGTGGAGTGTGTGCAGACTCTGTCGCGCCTGAACCGTACCTATCCAGGGAAGGCGCAGTCCGGCACGTTTGTGCTCGATTTCTACAACGAGCCCGACGAGATTCTGGGAGCTTTCCAGCCGTACTACCAGACAGCAGAACTGACGGATGTCAGCGACCCGCAGCTCGTCTTTGAACTGTTTGAAAAGCTGCGTACCAGCGGTATTTTCCTGTGGAACGAAGTGGAGCAGTTCTGTGAGGCGTTCTTCAGTAAAAACAAATCCAACGCGGCCATTAGCAATATCTGCAAACCTGCAGTAGAGCGCTGGAAGCATCGTTACACCTCAGCGATTGATTCCTATGTGCTGGCCAAAGAGATGTTTGAACGCACTAAAAAAACCGGCGATGTTGTGCTGATAACCAATGCGGAATACACCTTTAAGGACTGCGAGAAAGAAAAAAGTAAGCTGGATATCTTCAAGAAAGATCTCGGCAGCTTTGTCCGCTTTTACGAGTTTATGTCGCAAATCGTCGATTATGACGACAAGAATCTTGAAAAGCTGAGTCTCTTTGCTCGTCATTTGCGTCCGTTACTGCATGAACAGCGTATTGAAGAAGGTGAAATTAATTTAAGCAACGTGGAGATGAGCCATTACCGCCTGTCAAAACTCCACGAACAGCACCTGAAGCTGCAAGAGGATGCTGAAGAATACAAAATCAAACCGGGTAATGATGTCGGAACGGCGAAACCAAAGGACAAGAAAGAGGAGTTTCTTTCAAATATCCTGGCTCGTCTGAACGAGCTTTTTGTCACCGATAATCTGACCGATAAAGACATGATCAATTATGCCTTTGCGGTGCGCGACAAGCTGTCAGAAAACCAGGCGGTGATGACCCAGATCGCGAACAATACGCGCGAACAGGCGATGTTGGGGGATTTCCCGAAGGCGATTGATGACGCTGTTATGGACAGCAATGAAGCCCAGCAGGAGATGATGGTGCAATACCTTTCTAATCCTGAACTGGCGAAGGGCTTTGCCCGCGTGGTGTTTGATATGTTGAAAGGGGCTTAAGGTTTCACTATCAGCCATAATAAGGGATGTTTTGTCAGACGTAAAAAATGACATTTCATCCCGCAACTTAAAATTCACTTTTGCTTTGAAAATCAATTATTACTTTATTATTAATTTAATTCATATGACTGATTTTCTATAAATGGCCTTTTTTACAGGCCATTTATTGTTATAAAAAACTTGCATTTTGATGATTTTTTACATGCTATACCTTGCGTTCTCAGTAATTAAAGTAATCATAGTCAGGAACCCAAGTGTAATTTCTTAGTTGATCTTTGTCATAGTCAACGAAAAAATGACATTGGTCACAATTGCGAATGCTTAATACAGGCGACTCAAATATTTCGCCGTCTTTTTTTCTCATAGTGGCAGTTAGTGTCATTGCTCCTGCTTTTTTTTGAGCTCGAAGCCAGACGTTTTGAAGCACTTCATTCCCTTTAATTCTTTCATTACCGTCGAAAATAATTTCTGTATTTTCTGCTGGTTTGAACATAAATGTTGTTATCCAGTAACCTCGGTCTTGTAGTTGAAAAAATCGCGTTAATTTTAAAAGGCGATCAAGTGTTAAAGATTCTGCTTTTGCAATGGAATCTATAAGTGCATTATTTTCAAATAATTTATCGGGCTCTCTGAAAGGAAATGTTATATCACCGAAGGAAAAGGATAATACAGGCTTTTTATCAAGGAAAGAAGATAATTCGATCCTTAAATTATCCTTCATTTGCTCTGATATGTAATTTGATAAGAACTCTTTATCATTATCATCCAACCCTTTCTTTATTCTGGCTAGAATCAATTCTCTATAGTCACTTGCGAATGTTTCTTTTTTTGTTATTTTTAATTCCGAGATTAAATTGTTGATTGATTTATTATCCATGCCATTTTCAATTAAAAAAACACCTAATTGAATTCTATTGCTAATATCTTTAAATTCAGTTATATTTCTTTCGGCAAATTTTATGGCTAACTCTTTATTAAAGTTTTTGACATTTTCAAATGCTTTCATTTGAAAATCCTCATGCATTTGAGGACTATTATCATTAATTACTGCTAATGCCCAAGGGAACAATGCGCGATCTTTACTTAGGTAATTTATTACATCTATTTTTTTACTATCACTAAATTCTTGGTAATGACTCCAACTTATTGATAGTGTTTTATGTTCAGATAATGCCCGATGACTTTGTCATGCAGCTCCACCGATTTTGAGAACGACAGCGACTTCCGTCCCAGCCGTGCCAGGTGCTGCCTCAGATTCAGGTTATGCCGCTCAATTCGCTGCGTATATCGCTTGCTGATTACGTGCAGCTTTCCCTTCAGGCGGGATTCATACAGCGGCCAGCCATCCGTCATCCATATCACCACGTCAAAGGGTGACAGCAGGCTCATAAGACGCCCCAGCGTCGCCATAGTGCGTTCACCGAATACGTGCGCAACAACCGTCTTCCGGAGCCTGTCATACGCGTAAAACAGCCAGCGCTGGCGCGATTTAGCCCCGACATAGCCCCACTGTTCGTCCATTTCCGCGCAGACGATGACGTCACTGCCCGGCTGTATGCGCGAGGTTACCGACTGCGGCCTGAGTTTTTAAGTGACGTAAAATCGTGTTGAGGCCAACGCCCATAATGCGGGCGGTTGCCCGGCATCCAACGCCATTCATGGCCATATCAATGATTTTCTGGTGCGTACCGGGTTGAGAAGCGGTGTAAGTGAACTGCAGTTGCCATGTTTTACGGCAGTGAGAGCAGAGATAGCGCTGATGTCCGGCAGTGCTTTTGCCGTTACGCAACACCCCGTCAGTAGCTGAACAGGAGGGACAGCTGATAGAAACAGAAGCCACTGGAGCACCTCAAAAACACCATCATACACTAAATCAGTAAGTTGGCAGCATCACCAAATTCTTTGTTATCCAATATACTTGCAATTTTTTTTCCGATGTCATCTTCGTAATATCTACCATAGAGTCCTCTGCTTATAGTTATTAAGCGTAAGGCATCCCTATAATTTTGTTCATCCGTTTCGGGGTTTAAAATTAATGACATCAGACGCAGTCTTTCCTCTGTATTCAAATTAATATTATTCATCGGACCTGAGTTGACTTTTTCTCTTTCATATTTCAATGTTAAGGAATCGAGCAAGGCCTCAGTTCGCAAATCATTGAGAACTCGGCTTCCCCCACTTTCTGAGCTATCGAAGCGTAACCAATGATGCACAGTGTTTATATAATAATCTGTAATTTCCTTGTTAACGCTCTTATAACCTATAAACCCTGCAATGCCTATGAATATAGCAAAAAAACTAGAGCCATAGATTAACCAGAGTCGTGTCTTTTCTAGGATTGACATCGTCTTATCTATTGCGCTTTCTGTTATTTCTACTTTCGCATTTTCTATCTTATCTCTTATTTGTTGCATTAGATTTAAATTTTCATCACGAAGCTTTTCAAGCTCCATCTTATGTTTAATAGCATCTCGCTCAGCTAAGATTATTGTAAGATCTCTTTCCATAAGAACCTCATTGGTTTATATAACATTAATGTGGCTAAAAGTATAATATTTAACCTAATGCTATATCAATATATTTTTTGCGATTTATGAAGTGAAAGTGCTCAGCTATTTGAGTTTATATTGATTGCAATTTTTTCTGTAAACTAATAATCCTAATGAATTATATAGTTAATTACTTCAGAGTGGCAGAACACTTGTACAAGGATCCTGTGTTTGTTTTGTTTCCTTAAACACTTTTCTCCGAGTTTACTCAACAACCCTTCCCTTGAAAATTATCTATTACAAACGATGGAGCATCGTTCTCATTCATTGGGGCTAAGCTATGAAAATACTTTCAAAAGTCCTGAAGTGGTGTGCACTCTCGGTCGCCACAGTCTTTATCCTCGGATGGCTGTTTGTCTGGCTCGTGGCATCGGTTTGGATGAAACGACAAATTACACTGAAAATGACTTTTTGCATTACCACACGCTGACTGGCAAGGATATTGAAAACGCCCCGCGTGTAACGAACGATTACTATTTCGAGGCGAATCCCGGTGATGGTTATGCCCCGTCAAATAGCAAGGAGATACCGGTACTGCACCATTGCGTACGTATCTCGAAACGCTGGGATACACGAAGGAAAAGCGTCGCCTCGGCGAAAAGGAAATCTGGTCAAAACCCGATCAGGTAACCGGGGACATTTTCTATCTGTACTTTAACGCCGCTACGGGTGAAGTTGAGCTGACCAAAGTGATGAATTACTGAGTTAACTTGCTCTGTGCCGATTCATTTTCTTTTTGTGCTTTGGTCATCAAGACCTTCAATTCCTCAATAGTAAGTGAAGGTTTTTGCCTGTGGATCATTGCATGGCAATTGGGACAGACAGGGCGAAGATCATTTACAGGATCGAGTTTGTAGCGCTCTCCCATTTCAGAGAGAGGGGTGATATGGTGGACGTGGATATAGTCCTTGCCGGTTTCACCATATGTTTTCTCAAAGTCCATATTGCACACGGTGCAATGGCAGCCGTAGTGGTCTATACATTTGTCTCTTGCTGTTTTGCTCCGTTCGTACTTGTTAACTTTGATCTGTTTTACGGCCCCTTCATAAAAGGTTTCCGGGACATCATCTGGATAATCGATATCTAACTTGGTAGAAAGCGATTCTGCTTTTTTGATGCCCTCATGAGTGAGTTTCCAGATGCCGAGGCCTGATTCTTTGGCATTATGAAGATACTTGTAATCAACAAGCTTTTTACGCGCCCATTGGACCATATTGTTCCATTGGGGACGGTTGCTATCATCAGGAAGTAAGATGCTCATTTCTTCATCGGTAAGGCCGAACGCCCTCCCCAACGGCACATAACATGAGGAAGAACTAACTTCTCCCCCTCGGTTATAAATATTTAAAAGTAAGGGAATCTCAATCTCTTTATAACTCGGGAATGCCATGTTTATCACCATCAAAATGAATAAGTTACTTTCTGAAAATTTCGCGTATATGCCACTCTATATAACTATCCTGCGGATAATTTTCTTTTTGTAGTGGGAGGTGAATTTGAGCTCCTGCGAAGTCCCAAAAGAATCTGGATACAACGCTATTACCATTTACAGCGGAAGATATTTGAACGCGCATGTTTTCATCCACTCCAAGAGAGCCTTTATCAAAGGCTTTATGATGGATTGCACAGAGAGCTAAGCCATTCGCGATCTCACATGGCCCTCCAAATTGCTTCCATTTGATATGAGCGGCTTCGAGTGCGACAGAGGTATTATCATGTCGCATATTGAAACCGCAAACGGCGCACTGATAGTTATAGGCTCGCAATACCTGCTGTCGAAATAAAGGATCGCGCTGTTTGCGAATTTGCAGGAGGTTGAATCCCAACTCGTCGGCAAGTTCTTCCTGAATGCTTTCGGTAAAGTGTGCTTCGAGGATTTGCTGAGCTATAGAGTTAATGAGGTTCTTACTGTTTATCAAACGAGAGTAATGCTGCTCGTCAAAACCGCCTGCAACATGATTTTCAACCAGCTCTCCCGCAGGAGGTTGTTTGCTGGTACCTGATGTGGAACAGCGCTCCGCATTTTGTAGTTCCCAAAAGCCATCACCTTGTAAACGCCAGAACGGCATATCAGGACGGTACTGTGCACGCTGTGGTCCAAAACGTTCCAACAGGCTGTGCAGCTGATCGCGTACTTCCGTACCGTAATCAAACAGTCTCGCATGCCCCTGCTGATACTTCGCCAGCACGTACAGAAGCAATAAAGGCTTATGCGGCGCGCGCTGTTCGCCTTTGCGCCAGATGGTGATGTCGGCAATTGCCTGTTCGAGAGTTTTGCTGGAAGCCATCGCGTTACGGAAGAAGGTAAATAATTACGATGATGCTCGCAAAACTCAGACCAATCAACCCGCAACTAACAAAAACATGACCTTACCGCACACAACACTATTTCCTGAATCCCCCTCGCAAAATCCAAATTTACCCCACACCAAACCGCTGTATTTATATTCAGCCCTGTATAATGAGCACAAGAAATTACGCCGAACGGCGAAAGGAAGTATCGAAGAATATTTAATTAGGAATTCGCGATATGAAGGTGCTGCAACACCCCCATACCGCTAACCACAAACAACTATAGAGGAGTTGAAAATGGCTGCGACGAATTTTAAGCCAGAGTTTACCGTTTGCAAAACAGAATCAGACACTTTCACCGGCATGATTGAAAACCGCGAGCTGGTACGCAAAAACAGCGCCCGCCGTCTTCACGGCAACCCGCCTAACGCGGCGCCCGTCCACCCGCGCGCGGAAACGCCGCAGGACAGTGCTGCCTGCTGCGAACTGTATGCGCGCATAGACATGAAATACCTTCTTCTGGGCGGCGACTGGTTAACCCGTGCAGGCTTTATCAACGGCATGCCCGTGAAAATCCGCGCCATGAAAGACTGCATTGTGATTACGCCGCAGCATACAAGAGAATTATGGGGATGCCTGGAAGGTATGAGCGTGGTGAATATAAATAAACAGAAAGTCGCACAGTGGCTGAAGACCTTTCCAGGGGCGCTGAATGATACCGGTGATATACCGGCTGTTAAGCGTGGAACAGGGAAGGCGATGTCGGAGTAACCGTGCTTCCCATCTAATGTAACCCTTAAGTAATAAAACGGGCATGTCATCCCATGCCCGTGTTAAGGAACAGTCACTCGTGCTTTACCTGCTCTTTCACAGCTTTAACCAGCACAGCATGAAGTTCGCCGACGGTTAAATCGCGTATAACAGGTTCGGGTATGCCACGTACCCAGCGGATAAACCGACAGATGCCAAAAAAGTCTCTACCTTCACCCGTAAACAGATACTCATTCTCTGCGAGAGAGAACGTTTTCATATAGCCATCTTCTTCCGTGGCAAGCTGAACGCCAAACGCTTCTTCGCAGTCTTCCAGTAGGTCTTCGCCGTCCATACCGCAAATATGCAAATCGGCCTTAATTTAAGGTTTATCACACCAAGGGCTTGAGCTTCTCTCAAAAAACTTAAATTGATGCCTTCTTTTGCCATTTCCAGGTGTTGGTTCATAGAGCCTGAATGTCCCTTTGGATATGTTTTCCATGAAATAAATCCTGCATCTACCAATTCGTTATGACTTTTCCCTGGATAAACAATCATTGCCTCATGTTTGTAATCATCTGTATAAGTCCGCCCTATAGTTTAAACGTAAGCTTTTTTCTCGTTTCAGGGTTTTGAGCTATAAAGTACCTTCCAGATGTAAGTTCTTAGGTTTTCGAAATGAGAAATGGGGCATTAGATATTTAATCTTCATTTAAAGCTCGCCTCCTGAAAGCTGAAAAATTAAGGAAGGTGCGAACAAGTTCCTGATATGAGATCATCATATTCATCCGGAGCGCATCCCAGAGGGACATCATGAGCCATCAACTCACCTTCGCCGATAGTGAATTCAGCACTAAGCGCCGTCAGACCCGAAAAGAGATTTTCCTCTCCCGCATGGAGCAGATTCTGCCATGGCAGAATATGACCGCTGTCATCGAGCCGTTTTATCCCAAGGCGGGCAATGGCCGACGGCCCTATCCGCTGGAGACCATGCTGCGTATTCACTGCATGCAGCATTGGTACAACCTGAGCGACGGTGCCATGGAAGATGCCCTGTACGAAATCGCCTCCATGCGCCTGTTTGCCCGATTATCCCTGGATAGCGCCCTGCCGGATCGCACCACCATCATGAATTTCCGCCACCTGCTCGAGCAGCATCAACTGGCCCGTCAATTGTTCAAGACCATCAATCGCTGGCTGGCCGAAGCAGGCGTCATGATGACCCAAGGCACTTTGGTGGATGCCACCATCATTGAGGCACCCAACTCTACCAAGAACAAAGAGCAGCAACGCGATCCGGAGATGCATCAGACCAAGAAAGGCAATCAGTGGCACTTTGGCATGAAGGCCCACATTGGTGTCGATGCCAAGAGTGGCCTGACCCACAGCCTGGTCACCACCGCGGCCAACGAGCATGACCTCAATCAGCTGGGTAATCTGCTTCATGGAGAGGAGCAATTTGTCTCAGCCGATGCCGGCTACCAGGGAGCGCCACAGCGCGAGGAGCTGGCCGAGGTGGATGTGGACTGGCTGATCGCCGAGCGTCCCGGCAAGGTAAAAACCTTGAAGCAGCATCCGCGCAAGAACAAAACGGCCATCAACATCGAATACATGAAAGCCAGCATCCGTGCCAGGGTGGAGCACCCGTTTCGCATCATCAAGCGGCAGTTCGGCTTCGTGAAAGCCAGATACAAGGGGCTGCTGAAAAACGATAACCAACTGGCGATGTTATTCACCCTGGCCAACCTGTTTCGGGTGGACCAAATGATACGTCAGTGGGAGAGATCTCAGTAAAAACCGGAAATAACGCCAGAAATGGTGGAAAAAATAGCCTAAATAGGCTGATTCGATGTGTTTGCGGGAAAAAAATCGGCCCAGATCCGCGAAATTTTAATCAGCGAGTCAGCTTGGGAAGAAATGACCTGCTTATTCGCACCTTCCTTAAATCTTCCGAGTAGAATATTTTATCTATGAGTTTTTCTAAAAGATGTGCCTGTTTTTCGTTTATATTATAAACACCGATGCCATGCGAGAAGTCGGCTTCATCTTCATCTGAAATGCCCATAATGTCATACAGCGCAGCTACATTTCGCTGAGAGATTATGATTTCATAAAGTAAAAGTTCATCTGTTTTACTGTATACATCTATAGAGTAAACGATCATTGTTTTAATCCTAAAAAATCACTCAGACTTGAAGCAAGGTTTACCATGAGGCTGACGCCACTCTTTTACTTCCTGGACAACGCCTTCTGGGCTATCAACTTTTCCATCTTCGGGATAAAAAATAAGATCTGCACCAGAGGTATGCTCTGCAAGCCATTCGAACTCTCTAACCTGAAAATTACCATCTTCCTCTGTTTCACAATCGGCAGAGCATATTTTTTGTACTAAAGATAGAAATTCACTTTCAGTGTAATTACTTAATTTTTTCATACTTTTATCTAATTAAATTTTTTGCATACAATCCGCGCCCGAAAGCGCGGCATTGTTATTGGTTGTTATTCCTTAAATCCGGATTTTCCATTTTCTCTGCGCCATTCCTTCACTTCTCTAACAATACCTTCTGGACTGTAATCTTTACCTTTCTCTGGATAAAAAATAACATCAGATCCATTAGGATGTTCAGAAAGACGTTCAAACTCTAAAACCAATAAACTTCCTTCTTCTTCTGTATCACTTTCGGCAGTACAAATTTTTCTTACCAAGTCTAAAAATTCTTTTTCAGTATAATCGCTGATGGTTTTCATCCTAATTTCCTCGATGTATATCAATATGATGTTTAGGTGTTGTTATGCTCATATTATCTAGATCATATACAGCACCGCCCTGACTTATAGGATTAATGTGATGTATCTCATACCGATTTCTTTTACCGACTTTATCTATTGCGGGGGTAAAAGGAGAAGCTCCGCTCTGAATATTTGATTGATTGTTAATGATAAATTGCTCCAGCAGTACTGGCTCCCTCGACACCTCCAGCCAAAACGCCTTACGAAACTGGTCAAAGTCCGTAAATGTCTGCCCACGTAACCGATCCGCTATCTGGCTCGGAATGGGAGACCCATTACCCACATTCGCATCAGATAACCAAATGCCGCTAATTTTCTGCCCCTTGCCTGTGACCTGTCCGGGATTGTGGCGGATATAAACATAAATCGGCGGCACCCCGCCCACCGGCAGAATCAGAATATAATCCGCAAACGTCTTCTCTTCCGGTGTCGGGCTGGTCGTCGCACCAATCCCCGTATCCTCCGGCAGCGGATCAACCACAACCGGGTTCGGTATCCGTACCGGGTTATGATTGCCCGTATCCCACGGCTTATTCTCTCCGGTGCGGTTCGGTGTCCAGATGAGGGTGATACCGGGGGCTTCTTCGGTAGTAAAGGTATATGCCTTGCGTTGGCTATCCCACTCCATCCTGCGAACGCGCACGCTGTCTTTGCCGGGCGGCGTATGCCAGCCGCGCGGTGTCGGGTTACCGCTGGCGTCGTTCTCCCAGGTGAAGCGAACGCGGGTAGGGGCTTCCCGCATCTGTTCGGCGCGCATCCTGTCGATAAAATCCTGCTCTCCGTCGTTCAGCTTGCCGGGATACATCCCTATCAGCAGCCCTGCGACAGGTGCACCAAGGCCTCCCGTGGCTATCTCGCCAAGTGCAGCGCCGCGCACGGCCCATGTGCCGGAAATGACAGTACGTCCGCCAACCAGTACGAGTTCGCTGGCATCGGCTATCGCGTTCCGCGCTGTCCAGGCCCTTTCTTCGGCTGCAACGGCAGCCTGATAGTCCATCTCCTCGTGATGCCCATTCCACCAGAGATAAAGCGCGCTGCGTTGCTTGGGTTTTGGGAGCGCCTTACGCTTTGCCGCCTGGGCGTGTTGTGGGGCATTGTTGGGTATGGCCTGGTAAAGCGCCATCTCGGCGAAGTTGGTGTGCGGCTCACTTCCGGTGCCTGCATCGTTACAGCCTTCACCGCGCAGGCAGGATTTCGCAAAGACCCGGTTGCGATCGCGTTCTTCTGCTTGTCGCTGCGCTTCGGCCTCTTGCTCTTTTCGGCGTGCTGCGAGCATGGCCTGATGCTTTTCTTGTGCGATCTGTTCAGGAGAGGGACCAGAGCCGAGCCACTCTCCCGATGGGGCGATCACGCGGTTGGTTCCGTGCGGGCAGCCACAAATGACGACAGAACCATCGACGGCTGAGGTTTGTCCCATCCAGTTAACGCGAGGTTCGCCGTCTGCAACAACGCCCTGTTTGCCGCATTTAGGGCATGCCGTAGTTTTATCGCCAACGCGGATAACGCCGCGACCGTGCTCGGTGCAGTTGGGCAGGGTGCTACAACATATTGCGCCGGTGGTCGTTCTGTCGCCATGCAGCGCCTGACCGCGGCCGTAGTTCGTTGAACGGTAGCCCATGGCCTATTCTCCGGGCCAGGTTAAGAAATCCTCTTGAGGTGGAATCCCTTCGCGGGTGACCAGATAAGTACTGCCGAGCGGTGTGCTGATAATCTCGTCATCGTTATCAAGCAGGCTACCTACCAGGGCAACGCCGTGTCCTTTCCACGTAAACGCGGTTCCTGATGAGGTCATAATCGTGGCGAGCGTTCCATCCGGATAGGCCACACAGTCTCCTTCGACAATCGGGCTGGTGTAACTCCCATCGTCCATGAGCATTGTGGCTTCACGATCGACGGGAAGTACCATGCCGCCCATTCGGGTCTGGCTGCCAGCAGTGGCAATCCGCCAGATGGCGGTGACGGGATGTTGTCGATGAAAGGCTTCCTGTTCAGCAATAATGGCGCGCGCGTCCTCAGGCATGGCGGCCAGTTGTTCATCGGAAAAAGGCGAACGATCTATTTCCGCTTTCAACTCAGCGGTAAAATCATTGGTATAAAGCTGCATGACAATTCCTTGTAGGGGCAGAAGAGTAAATGCAGCAATGCTAGGTTTTAGCCTGTAAGGCGAATATACATAAAGTGGTTAATAAGTCGGGCTAAAATCCGAAATAAATATCCAGATTGATATTGGTTATCTTTTAAAGAAGGGATAGTAATGGTTCCTGTTAATTATAAATGTAATATTCGTTGAATTGCCGATAAATAATATTATGCAGCGCATGTAATATTTGAATACATACGCTGCATGACGTTTTTTCAAAACACCGGCACCCCCAACCCAACCTTCACCTCCCTCAACGTCTCCTGCGTCACCCCCTGCGCCCGTTCGGTCCCGCGCTTCAGCATCGCCATCAGCTCGCCCTTATCCTGCATGTACATCGCCCTCCGCTCCCGCATCGGCGCAATTAGCTCCTGCAAACACGCCTCCAGCTCGTTCTTGCACGCCCGGTCGCCCAGCCCGCCCGCCTGATAGTGCGCCTTCATCGCCGCCACTTTCTCCTTGTCCGGATGAAACGCGTCGAGGTACGTAAACACCACGTTCCCCTCAATTTGCCCCGGGTCGCTCATCTTCAGGTGGTTCGGGTCGGTGTACATGGCGCTGACCGCACGGTGAATCGTCTCTTCGCTGGCCGAAAGGTGCAGCGTGTTGCCCAGCGATTTCGACATCTTGGCGCTGCCGTCGATGCCGGGCAGGCGGCTGGTGTCGCTCAGCATCGCCTTGCAGTGGCGCAGCACCGGGGCGGGCAGCAGGCTGTTCATCTTGTGCACAATCTCGTTGGTCTGCTCAATCATCGGCAGCTGGTCGTCGCCGACGGGCACGCACTCGGCCTTGAACGCGGTGATGTCCGCCGCCTGGCTGATGGGGTAGGCCATAAACCCGACCGGCAGCGAGCGGGCAAAGCCCTTCTGCGCAATCTCGTTTTTCACTGTCGGGTTACGCTCCACGCGGGCGACGGTGACGATGTTCATATACAGCATCGTCAGCTCGGCGAGGGCGGGCAGGGCGGACTGCAGGCAGATCGTGGTCAGGTTCGGGTCGATGCCGGCGGCGAGGTAGTCGGCCAGCACTTCGGGGATGTTGTCGCGGATCTTTTGCGGGTTGCTACCGTTGTCGGTCAGCCCCTGCAGGTCGGCAATCAGCACAAACTGGTTGTGCGTCTGCTGAAGCGCCACGCGCTGGCGCAGCGATCCGACGAAGTGTCCGAGGTGCAGCGGGCCGGTTGGGCGGTCGCCGGTGAGGATGGTTGGCGTGTTCATAAAGACTCCTTAATGTGCAATTGCCGAAAGGGGTCTTAGAAATGTGAAAGCCGCCTTTCGGCGGCTATCTGAAAATGGGGAAAACAACTCCGTGCCGCCTTTAAGAAGGCAGCCACCAGCGGTTTACGGTGAGCACGGCGTGGTTTATGTTCATCTCTTTACCGTACCACGTCCGGCGCGAAAAACAAAAGGGCACGTCATGCTGCAATCACTCAACCACCTGACCCTCTCGGTCAGCGACCTGCAAAAAAGCGTCAGCTTCTGGCACGAGCTGCTGGGGCTTGCGCTGCACGCCCGCTGGAATACCGGGGCCTATCTCACCTGCGGCGATCTGTGGGTCTGCCTGTCGTACGACGAGGCGCGCCAGTACGTGCCGCCGCAGGAGAGCGACTATACCCACTACGCGTTTACCGTGTCGGAAGAGGATTTTGAACCGCTCTCGCAAAGCCTTGAGCAGGCGGGCGTCACCGTCTGGAAGCAGAACAAAAGCGAGGGGGCGTCGTTCTATTTTCTCGACCCGGACGGGCACAAGCTGGAGCTGCACGTGGGCAGCCTCGCCGCGCGGCTGGCGGCGTGTCGCGAGAAGCCCTATGCGGGCATGGTCATTACCTCAGACGAGGCTTGATGCCCGCACTTTCAGCCTGCCCGCCAGCGTCACGTGCGTGGCGGCATCTTCCTGATTGCACAGGTACTCCACCGCCAGCCGTCCCAGCTCGCTGTAGGGCAGCTGGATACTGGTCAGCGGTGGGGTGAGCTGCTCGGAGATCTTCTGGTCGTCGTAGCCCGCCAGCAGCATGTCCTGCGGGATGCCCACGCCGTTCACCGCCAGCGCCTGATAGCAGCCAATCGCCAGCCAGTCGCTGGCGCAGAAGATGGCGTCCGGGCGCTCGGCCAGTTCCAGTAGGGACGCTGTCGCGGTAAAGGACTCGCTGAACTGCCAGTTGGTCTGGCGCACCAGGTTGTCATCACACGCGAGTCCGGCCTGCTGTAGTGCCGCCTGGTACCCCGCCAGACGCTGGCGGGAGGCTTCCATCCAGCTCTCCCCGGTGATGTGGGCGATGCGCGTGGCTCCGCAGGCGATGAGGTGTTTCGTCACCTGGAAAGCGTTGGCGTAGTCGTCCGGGATAAACGACGGCAGCAGCGGCGAGCCGGGGTCGCGCTGGTTGAGCAGCACCAGCGGGATGCGGGTGCAGTCCTGGAACGCCGTCATGTCCACCAGCGTGGTGACCGGGGAAGCAAGAATAATCCCGATGCAGTTGCGCTTCTCCAGCTGGCGAATGATGTTCAGCGCCAGCTCGATGTCGTCGCCGTAGTCGTAGACGGTGAGCAGGGTCTCGTTGCGCCACGCCGCTTCCCGCGCCTGGCTGATGGCGTCAATAAACGGGTCGAAGCTCTGCATGGAGCTGACCAGCAGGGCGATCTCTTCCTGGTTGCGCGGGGCGTGTACGGCGGGGAGGCGGTCGTAGCCGAGCTCGGTGGCCACATTAATGACCCGCTGGCGTGTGTCGTCGCTAAGCTTGATGTTGCGGGACTGGTTAAGCACCAGCGATACCGTCGCCTGCGACACCCCTGCCGCCCGCGCAATATCGTTCATCGTCACTTTCGTTTTTCGCTTCATCCGTCCTCTCCCTTTCGCGACTTCGCATCATACCCTAACCGCACGCTTTAGCGCCGTCGATCACGTTTCTCATTCATCGAAGCGCGAACTTTGTGAGGGGCATCGCTTTTCTTCGTGCGAGAAATTGCGCATTTATCCCGCGGCTAATATTTATTAGCTAAATATTATCAGTAAGAGGACGCGTAATGAAAGAGCAGTGGAGCAGGGAGCAGGCACAGGCGTGGTATGAACAAAAAGGCTGGCTGTGCGGGTTTAACTATCTGCCGTCAACGGCGGTGAACTGGACCGATATCTGGCAGGAAGAGACTTTCGATGCCGAAACCATCGACCGCGAGCTGGGTTGGGCGGCAGACGCGGGTTACAACACCCTGCGCATCAACCTGCCGTTTATCGTCTGGGAGCACGATCGCGACGGGCTGATGGCGCGCATCGACCGCTTTTTGACGATTGCCGACGGTCACGGGTTCAGAACCATGCTGACCCTGATGGACGACTGCGGCTTCTCCGGCGACGAGCCGTATCTCGGCCCGCAAAAGCCACCGGTGCCGGGCAAGCACAACAGCCAGGCAGCGGCGAGTCCGGGGCGAGACAAAGTGTGCGATCCCGACTGCTGGCCGCAGATTGAGCGCTATATCCGCGACGTTGTTCGCCAGTTTCGTGAAGACGGGCGCGTGCTGCTGTGGGATCTCTATAACGAGCCGGGCAACCGTGGCATTTTTGCGACGGGTACACAGGAGGTGCAGTACGACGCGAAGCTGGAGACCTGCGCCCACGAGCTCATGAAGCTGGCGTTCCAGTGGGTGCGTGAAGAAGACCCAACCCAGCCGCTCACGGTCTGCGCGTGGCGAGTCCCGCCGGAAGAGGAGGGCGAGACATTCTTCCAGCATCCGCTGGACCAGACCGCGCTGGCGCTCTCGGACGTGGTGAGCTTCCACGCCTACACCAACACCGGGCGTATGACGGCGATTATCCAGCAGTTGGAGGCGCTCGGGCGCCCGCTGTTCTGCACTGAATGGCTGGCGCGCCACGTGGGCAGCACCATCGAAGAGCAACTTCCGCTGATGTACATGGCGAAAGTCGCACCGTATCAGTGGGGGCTGGTGCGCGGTAAAACCCAGACGTGGCTGCCGTGGCCGGTGGTGATGAAGGAGTCCACGGACTACTGTCGCCTCTGGTTCCACGACGTGTTCGAGGAAAACGGTATTCCGTTCTCGCGCCGTGAAATCGCGCTGATGCAGAAGTTTCGTCAGATCGCCCCGAAAGCGCAGGGCTAATCATATTGCCCCGGCGCCTGTCGCCGGGTAATCAGGTACGCACTATGGCAACGATAATGAAAATACCGTCTCGCGAGTTGTGGTCTTATTTTGGTTATGGTTTAGGTCAGTGTTTTAGCTTTGGTTTAGTGGGTTCGTTTATTAACTATTTTTACACCGACGTGCTGGGGATCTCGGCGCTGGCGGCGAGTACCATCTTCCTGATTGCCCGTGCGTGGGACGCGGTTCACGATCCGCTGTTTGCCAGCATTATGGACACCATTAACAGCCGGTTCGGCAAGTTTCGCCACTTTTTACTGATTGCTCCGTTGCTGATCACCGGCGTCACGCTGCTGTCGTTCTATAAAATCGAAGCGGACATGACCACCAAAATCCTCTACGCCGGGGTGACCTACATCCTGTGGGGGACGCTGTACGCTATCTCCGATATCCCGTTCTGGTCGATGTCGTCGGTGATGACCAACGACTCCGCCCAGCGCACCCGCGCGGTGACGGCGGCGATGCTTGGGGTAAACGCCGGGATTGCCTGCGCCAATATTTTCTTCCCGAAACTGGCGGCGTTTTTTGCCCAGCACAGCAACGATAAAGGCTACTTTATGGCGGCGCTGGTGATGATGCTGGTGGGCCTGCCGCTGATGCTCAACGGCTTTATGCAGATCAAAGAGCGCGTGCCGCCAAGCCCGGAAAAGGTGACGATGCGCGATACCTTCCACAACCTGCGCCAGAACAAACCGCTGTTTATCGTCCTGCTGTCGTTCTTCTTCTGCGTGTTTCATAACGTGGCGGGCGGTCTGTATATCTACTTCTTTATCAACAACCTGGGCGACGGTAGCCTGCAAATGGCGATTGGCGTGATGGGGATAGTGGCGGCGGTGCTGTGCCTGGTCGCCCCGATGCTGACGCGCCGGATGCAGAAGCGGAAGCTGTTTATGATCCTCTGCGGGCTGGACGTGGCGGTGCGCGTGGTGATGTGGTTTGTCGGCTATCAGCAGGTGACGATGCTGTTCATTCTGCTCGGCCTGAGTACCCTGTTCGTGATGATGACCAACATCCTCACCTCGTCGATGATTGCCGACACCATCGAGTACGCGGAGTACCACACTAACAAGCGCTGTGCGGCGATCACCTTCTCCGGGCAGACCTTTACCGGCAAGATGTCGGTGGCGGTGGGCGGCGGGTTAATCGGCGTGTTCCTGACGATGATTGGCTACGTGCCGCAGGCGCAAATCCAGAGCGAGAGCGTGCTGTCTGGGCTGTTCTTCGGGATTTGCCTGCTGCCGGCGATAGGGTCGCTGATCCGAATGGGCTTTATGTCGCGCTTTACCTTTACCGAGGAGAAGCACGCGGAGATTTGTCGGCTGCTGGCAGAGCGCAACGCGTCTGTGAAAGCGCCGGATGGCGGCTGTGCCTTACCCGGACTACAAAACCAACCCTTGTAGGTCAGATAAGCGAAGCCCAAAAGGCTTCGCTTTTAATCGTTTGTACCGACAAGCTCAATCTGTGTTGCCGTTCGGAACCCGGTGCGGCAGCTGCAATCTTATAAACTCCCTCGCTGTCTGTCTCAGAGGACTTTGACCGGTAAAACAGGCTACACTCTGGTTTTGAGCGCGATAAGCTGAGGAAATAACAATGCACTACACACTGAAAGAAAGTGACAAGGATAAGGCCGAAGGGGCAAACGGCGCAGGCGCGCTGCAGCAAAAACTGCTGGAATCCCGTTCGATTGTCATCTCTGGTGAGATCAACCAGGAACTGGCGCAGAAAGTTATCACCCAGATGATCCTGCTGCAAAGCGTAAGTAACGATCCGATCAAACTGTACATCAACAGCCAGGGCGGCCACGTGGAAGCGGGTGATACCATCCACGACTTCATTAAATTCATCCGTCCGGACGTGCACGTCATTGGCACCGGCTGGGTCGCGAGCGCTGGGATCACCATCTTCCTGGCGGCGAAAAAAGAACACCGCTACTCGCTGCCAAATACCCGTTTCATGATCCACCAGCCGCTGGGCGGCGTACGTGGTCAGGCGACGGACATCGAAATCGAAGCGCGTGAGATCATCCGTATGCTGGATCGCGTGAACAAGCTGATTGCTGACGCCACCGGCCAGCCGCTGGAAAAAGTGAAAAAAGACACCGACCGTAACTTCTGGATGTCTCCGGCTGAAGCGCTGGATTACGGTATCGTGGGTAAACTGATTACCCATTATGACGAGTTGAAGCTCGATTAAGCGCTAATATCGTGTATGTGTCGGGTAGTGGCTTCGCCTTACCCGACCTACGCAAGCTCGTTTGACCCATGACAAGTTCCCCCTCCACCGTCTCCCCTATAATCGCGCCTGTTTCCCCTCTCACTGGTGCTACCCATGGCGTATCAACTGAACCTGAACTGGCCGGAATTTCTCGAAAAATACTGGCAGAAAAAACCCGTTGTGCTGAAAAATGCCTTCCCGAATTTTGTTGACCCGATTACCCCGGACGAGCTGGCTGGCCTGGCGATGGAGCCGGAAGTCGATAGCCGTCTGGTGAGCCATTTCAACGGTAAATGGCAGGCCAGCAATGGTCCGTTCGAGCACTTTGACGGTCTGGGGGAAACCGGCTGGTCGCTGCTGGCACAGGCGGTGAACCACTGGCATATGCCTGCGGCGGAGCTGGTGCGTCCGTTCCGCGTATTGCCCGACTGGCGTCTGGACGACCTGATGATCTCCTTCTCTGTTCCGGGTGGTGGTGTAGGCCCGCATATCGATCAGTACGATGTGTTTATCATTCAGGGGATGGGCAACCGCCGCTGGCGCGTGGGGGACAAGCTGCCAATGCGTCAGTTCTGCCCGCATCCGGCGCTGCTGCACGTTGATCCATTTGAGCCGATCATCGACGAAGATCTGGCTCCGGGCGATATCCTCTACATTCCACCAGGATTCCCGCACGACGGCTTTACCCATGAAACCGCGCTGAACTACTCGGTCGGTTTCCGTGGGCCAAATGGCCGCGATCTGATCAGCAGTTTTGCCGATTACGCGCTGGAAAACGATCTGGGGGGAGAGCATTACAGCGATCCGGATCTGACCTGCCGCGAACACCCCGGCCGCGTGGAGCAGTATGAACTCGATCGTATTCGCCAGATGATGATCGACATGATCAGCAAACCTGACGATTTCACGAAGTGGTTCGGCAGCTTTGTTTCTACGCCGCGTCACGAGCTGGATATTGCTGCTGCGGAACCGCCGTACTCAACAGAAGAGGTGCTCGATGCGCTGCAGGGCGGCGAAAGGTTATCTCGCCTGAGCGGGCTGCGCGTGCTGAACATTAACGGCAGCTTCTTTATCAACAGTGAACTGCTGGAAACGGTAGATGCAAAGGCCGCAGATGCGCTGTGCCGCTACACCGAACTCGGTCAGGCCGAGCTGGGTGATGCGCTGAAAAACCCGGCGTTTGTCGACGAGCTCACCGGGCTGATTAACCAGGGATACTGGTACTTCGACGAGTAGTGCTGCACGGTTTTCTCCCTCTCCCGACGGGAGAGATACCGTCTTGCCGGTTATCCGGCAAGCGGTATTTCAGCATTAAATTCATGCCCGGATTTCACCACACCATAAGCCAGTTGCAGTAATTTCCTCATTCCGGCACATACTCGTTCTTTTCCTGTCTTTCCCCGGGCTGCAAGCCTGTCCATCAGGTTTTTCACCACCTCATTGCATCTTCCTGCCACAATCGCTGGCATATACAGTGCGCTGCGTAGCTCTGCATGGCCCACTTTCGACAGCCTGCTTTTTCCTTTCCACATCCCTGACTCACAACGACGCGGATTCAGACCGGCGTATGCCACCAGAGCTTTGCTGTCGCTGAACCGTCGCAGGTTACCTGCGAACGCCAGCAGGCTCACACTCAGCATGTCTCCTATTCCGGGGATACTCTTCAGTAGCTCCCGGTCCCGCTTCAGATCCGGGTTGTCATCGATGTGCCGGTTGATTTTCTTGTGCGTTTCTTCAATCAGTTCCTCCAGCATCGCAACGTGTTCATTCAGGGAAGGAACAATGACTTCATCCGCTGCTTCAAGACGATTTATCTCCATCTGACGCATCTCTTCCAGGTTACGCAGGTGGCGCACCAGAGCTGTCAGTTGCCGTTCGCTCAGCGGAGCAGGATGCCAGGGGGCGGGCTGATGCAGGGCGCAGTAGCGTGCTATCAGCGCCGCGTCGCTTTTGTCCGTTTTATTGCGGGTCAGTTCAGTGCTTGCGAACGCATGGATACGTGCCGGGTTTTCAAGGCTGACGCAGCAGCCATTATCGGCCAGCAGGGTGGCCAGTTCAGTGCTGTAGCAACCTGTTGCTTCCATGCAGACGTGGCAGTCGCCAAAACGTGCCAGCCAGTTCAGGAATTCACGGCATCCGGCAGACGTATTAGAGAATTTTTTGGTTTTGTACTTCTGATTTGGCAGCAGGACAGCAACATCAAATTTGAGTTTGGCAATATCAACGCCGACAGGGACAAGATTCATCATGGCACTCCGTAACCTTATGAATAATATCGCCGGACCATCCTTATATGTGGGTGCTCAGGGCACAGGATACCGTTCGGTCTTGAGGCGACAGGGAAACGGGTTACCGGGGCATAATCTCTCCCGCGGGCTCAGGGGCGCCAGGGCCGGGTGATGCTCACCGGTAACCTCCCGATGATCAATCGGGGATCTTCTCCGCCGGAGCAGAGAAGATCAATACATAAGGGCCGGGGTGAGGGCATCAGGCCGCACTAGCCCTCCTCCATCGCAATCACAATCGCCTCACCCATCTTCTTCAGTGCATCACGATTTTTTTCCGTCGGGGGCAGCGCCACGTTGATCCGCAGGCAGTTGCGATACTTCCCGGAGGCGGAAAACAGCGACCCGGCCGCCGCCTGGATCTTCAGCCGACACAGTTGTTTGCTGACGCACACCATATCCACTTTCTCTGGTAGCTCAACCCACAGCAGGAAACTTCCCTGCGGTCGCGTCACGCAAATCCCTGCCGGAAAATACTGCCGTACCCAGCAGGTGTAGGTTTCCATATTCTGCTGATAAATCTGACGCATACGGCGCACGTGGCGATGATAATGGCCGTCGCGAATAAACGCCGCCACCGCCATCTGGGTGCCGGGCACGTTAAAGCCACCTGCGGCGTATTTCATGTGCATCACCCGGTCATAATAGCGTCCCGGGACAATCCAGCCGACGCGCAGACCTGGCGCAACGGTTTTGGTAAATGAGCTACAGAGGATCACGCGACCATCAATATCCATCGAATGAATGGTGCGCGGGCGCGGGTACTCCGCCGCCAGCTCGCCGTAGATATCATCTTCCACGATCACGATGTCGTGCCGCTGGGCCAGAGCCAGCACCTGCTTTTTACGCGCTTCCGGCATGATGAATCCCAGCGGGTTATTGCAGTTTGGCACCAGGATCACCGCTTTAATCGGCCACTGTTCCAGCGCCAGTTCTAACGCCTCAATGCTGATCCCGGTTTCAGGATCGGTGGGAATTTCAATCGCCTTGATATCAAAGCCGCGCAGCATCTGCATGGTGCCGTGAAACGACGGCGACTCGACCGCCACGATATCACCCGGCTTGCAGACCGAGAGCAGGGCAATCGACAGCGCGCCGTGGCAGCCGTTGGTGATCACAATCTCATTCGCCGCTACGGTCGAGCCGCCATCCAGCATCAGGCGGGCGATCTGCTCGCGCAGCTCAAGACGGCCGTCAAGCACGTCATAGCTCAGCATCTCGCTCGGGTTATGCTGCGCAATACGGCTCATCTCGCGCCACAGAGGCTTCAGGCTCGGCTGGTTAATATCCGGCGAACCGCCACCGAAGGAGATCATCTCTTTGTCGGCGCGGGCATCAAGCAGCATCATCACCTCATCCCATTGTGTCACGTCCACGGGCCGCTGCACCGGTCGCGTCATGGCGGGAACGGGGGGCTGGGCTTTACGTTGTGAGACAAAATAGCCGGAACGCGGCTGGGGGGTGATCAGCTGGAGATTTTCGAGGATCTGATACGCCTGCTGTATGGTGCTGATACTCACGCCGTGCTCCTGGCTCAGCGCACGTACCGACGGTAAACGTTCTCCGCTGCGATACAGCCCTTGTTCAATGCGTTCTGCCAGAAGGTTGGCAAGATGTTGGTAGCGCGTCATGCTGTATCCTTTGTTTTCACCATACAGATTGTAAAACCAGTACAGATTGCCGCAAAAAACGGCATGCAGATACTGTTTTAGCGGATCTGTATGTTAAACAAAAGCTGTTTTTGAATCTGTATTGTGCATGCCGTTTTCCCTGATGATATCCCCACTGGCACAGCGAGGAGAGCATCATGGAATTCTATGAGAATCGTTCAAAACGTCCGTTTATTGCGTTTGTCTGGATCGCGAAAACGCTACGCAACTGGTACCGCATCAACCGTACCCGCCGCATTCTGAGTCAGATGAGCGACGAGCAGCTCAGGGATGTTGGGTTGTCGCGATATGATGTGTGATCCACGTCGCCGCCGGGTGGCGGCTGCGCCTTACCCGGCCTACTCGATCCCGTAGGCCCGGTAAGCGTAGCGCCACCGGGCGATTTTCAGCGCAACAGCGCAAGCGTCTGCCGTTTCGGCCTTTCCAGCAGCTCAATCGCCTCCTGATATGTCCGCACGTTGTTATACCCCATCACCAGCCCATAGCGTTTACCCGACCCGCGATACCATTCCGAAAGGGCATTCACCTGCAACTGCTGTTCCTGCCAGCAACGGGCGATTTCTCTGTCGCAACTGCCTTTCGCCAGAAAGGCCACGATATGCATCCCGCCATCGTTTTGCTCGGTGAAAAACAGATCGCCATACACCTCGCGCAGGGCGGCAATCATCCAGTCGCGGCGGGTCTGGTATAGCGCGCGCATCTTTTTCAGGTGACGGAAAAAATGGCCTTCGTTGAGAAACGCGGTGAGGATCTTTTGCGTCAGCACCGGTTGGCCGCTGGTGGTGATGTCAGCACAGTCGGTAAACGCCCCGACGGTGCTGGCGGGCATCACCACGTAACCCATGCGCAGTGACGGCATAATGGTTTTACTGAAGGTACCCATAAAGATCACCCGGTCATGCTGGTCGAGGCTTTTTAGCGAAGGCAGCACCTTACGGGTGTAGTGAAACTCCCCGTCGTAATCGTCTTCGATAATCCACGCTTCGTGCTGGCTGGCCCAGTCGAGAAGCTGCTGTTTACGCGGCAGGGAGAGCGTCACCGCCAGTGGGCTCTGGTGCGACGGGGTGACAATGACAAAACGCGCATCGCGATGGTGACGAAGTAGATAATCTGTGTCGAGGCCGCAGCGATCGACCGGCACCGTGTGCAGGCGCGGAACGATCCGCTTGAGTAACTGCTGGCCCATAAAGTAGCCCGGATCTTCAAACACCACCTTATCGCTGCGGCTGGCGAGGGTGTCGAGGATCAGGCGCAGGCTGCCGCTGTAGCCGCTGGTGATCAGCACCTGTTCGGCGCTGCAGGAGAGCCCGCGCGAGATGTTGAGGTAGCTGGCGATGGCCTGGCGCAGCGGATACCAGCCCGGAACGGGCGGGTTGAGCATCTCCTCCTGGCGCATGGCGCGCGTTGCCTGGCCTGCCAGCAGCAGCCATTTTTTATACGGGAAGCTGTCGAGCGCGGGGATGCCGGGTCGCAGAAAACCGGCCCGTTCGCGTTGGCTGATAAGCGATGCCGGAAGCGTGCCGGTGGGCTGTTCCGCAGGGGCATTTTTATCCGGTAACAGTAAATCCGGGTTGACCCGCGTGCCGCGTGCGCCCTGGCTCACCAGATACCCTTCGCCCGTCAGGATGGCATAGGCCGTTTCGACGGTTTTGCGCGCCACTTTCAGCTCTTCGGCCAGGACCCGTATAGCAGGCACTTTGTCGCCGGGCTTCAGCACGCCGCGCGTGATGTTGTCGCGATAGCGGGTATAGATCTCGTGATAGCCCGGCTTCATGTCCTACCTCATTTCATGGTTTTTGTATCTTTTTACTATGTCATGAACGGCGTAGATTTGCCTCATCGCATGACATATGCCGCACAAAAAAGAGGAAAGACAATGAGCACTCGCGTTAACCACCATAAAGCCACCCCCGCCCTCGCCAACGCGCTGTCTGCCCTGAGTATGGAGGTGGCGAAAACCTCCATCGACCCGGCGCTGAAACACTTGATCGACATTCGCGTGTCGCAGCTGAACGGCTGTACCTTCTGCCTGGATATGCACTCGAAAGAGGCCAAAATTGCCGGCGAGCGCGAGCTGCGCCTGTATCATCTGGCGGCGTGGCGCGAGTCCCCGCTGTTCAGCGCTCGCGAAAAAGCCGCGCTGGCCTTCACCGAAGCGCTGACCCAGATTGGCGTGCATGGCGTTAGCGATGCGCTCTACCGCAGCGTGGCGGAGCACTTCTCGGACGTCGAGATTTCAGAGCTGAACTTTGCCATCGTGGCCATCAACGCCTGGAACCGCCTGGGGATCACGTCCCGCATGGCACCCGGCTCGCTGGACGCGGCCTACGGGCTGAATAAGGCTAACCTGGAATAATCCCGCGCTCGCGGATCATCGCCACCAGCGCCCGTAGTCCTGGCGGGACGTGGCGGTGGCCGGGGTAATACAGGCGCAGCCCGGCAAACGGCTGCGCCCAGTCGTTCAGGACGCTCACCAGTTCTCCACTCTCAAGCTCTTCCCGAATATACAGTTCCGGCAAAAATCCCACGCCTAATCCCGCTTTCACGGCGCGAATCGAAGCAAAAAGGTCGGAGGTCGCAAAGCGCGGTGGCACGGCAAGCGCGTACGTTTCCCCCCGACGCGCCAGCTCCCAACGGTAGATCCCGCCGTGGGCCATACGCATACCGATCCCCTGGTGTTGCAGCAGATCGTCCGGCGTCTCGGGTATGCCGTGCTGGGCGAAATAGCCCGGCGTAGCGGTGACAAGCTGGCGGATCTCTCCGGTCAGCGGCACGGCGATCATGTCCTGAGGCACGGACTCTTCAAGGCGGATCCCCGCGTCATAGCCTTCAGCAACGATGTCGATCATCTTTGCTTCGCTTACTGTTTCCACGCGCATTTTCGGGTAGCGGATCATAAAGTCGATCAGCAACTGATCCAGGAATAGCGTGCCGATATTGTTTGGCACGTTCAGGCGCAGCGTTCCGGCGGGTTCCCCGGTATCGCTGTGGATCTCCTCGCTGGCGAGACGGATCTCCTGCAGGGCTGGGCCAATACGTGCCGCGTAGCGCTTTCCGGCGTCGGTGAGCGCTACGCTGCGGGTGGTGCGGTTAAAAAGGCGGATATCAAGGCGACTCTCCAGCCCGGCGATGGCATTGCTCACCGCCGTGGCGGACATCCCCAGCTCCTGCGCCGCGCCGCGAAAGCTACCGCGCCGCACGACGGCCATTACCACTTCCAGCTCTGTCAGACCTGAACGATGCATAGATTATCCTGAAAATCGAAACAACCCTTGCAGCATAGCGTGGATTATCGCAACGGAGAAGCCGTGCCAGACTGTCCTCAAACAGCCTCAGGAGGGTTATATGCACACTATCGAACAGATCTTTATTAACGGCGAATTTGTTACCCCGCACGGCACCGAACGGTTTGATTTGTACAACCCGGCGACGGCGCAGGTCATAGGGCAGGTTTGCCTGGCGGATGAGGTTGACGCAGAGCGCGCCATTGCGGCGGCAAAAGCGGCCTTTCCGGCGTGGTCGCAGACCACAAAGCAGGAGCGCATCGCAGCGCTGAAGCGTATGCACGCGGCTGTGGTGGCCCGTCATGACGATTTGCTGGAAGCCGTCATCGAAGAGTACGGCGCGCCGGCCTCGCGCTCGGCGTGGATGGCCAGCTATCCGGCAGATGTTATTGCTCAGGCGATAGAGGCGCAGGAGGCGTTTGAATTCGTTACCCTCGCAGGCGTAGCAACGGTGCAGATGACCCCGCTGGGTGTAGCCGGGCTGATTACGCCGTGGAACAGCGACGCGGGCTTTATCTGCGGCAAGCTGGCAACCGCGTTGGCAGCGGGCTGTACGGCAGTTATCAAGCCGAGCGAAATGTGCGCCCTGCAAACCCAGATTGTCACCGAAGCGCTGCGTGATGCCGCGCTGCCGCCGGGCGTGTTTAATATCGTCACCGGGCGCGGCGAGACGGTGGGTGACACCATCAGCCGCCATCCGGACGTGGCAAAAATTTCGTTCACCGGTTCGACGAATACCGGTAAGGCTATCCTGCGCAACGCGGCGGAAAGCTTTAAGCGCGTGACCCTGGAGTTAGGCGGTAAATCGCCGACGGTCCTGCTGGATGATGTGGATCTGGTTCAGGCGATCCCGCTTGTGATTCAGGCCGGGTTTATGAACAGCGGGCAGGGGTGTGTGGCCGGAACGCGCATTCTGGTGCCGCAGTCGCGTAAGTTTGAGATCGAAACCGCGCTGGCGCAGGCAGTGGCGGCGGTGAAATCCGGTGACCCGCGCGATAGCGAAACGGATGTCGGCCCGATGGTCAGCGAAAAGCAGTGGCAGCGGGTGCAGGGCTATATCCGCAAGGGCACAGAAGAGGGGGCACGCCTGCTGGCGGGCGGTGAAGGGCGACCGGAAGGCACGCAGGACGGCTGGTTTGTGCGCCCGACGCTGTTTGCGGACGTGAATAACCAGATGACGATTGCCCGCGACGAGATTTTTGGCCCGGTGCTGTGCGTGATCCCCTATCAGGACGAGGCGGAGGCTGTCGCCATTGCCAACGACACCGACTACGGCCTGAGCGCGATGGTGCTGGGCGGTGATGTTGAGCGTGCGCGTCGCGTGGCGCAGCAGATTGTCTCCGGTCGCGTGCTGATAAACACACTTGTTCATGAACCGAAAGCACCGTTCGGCGGGTTTAAGCACTCTGGCGTGGGGCGTGAGATGGGCGAGTGGGGGATTCGGGCGTTTATGGAGCCGAGGTCAATTCTGGGCTAAAACTTCGCTATTTACCGAAGCATTGTGCTTATCCATCCCGCATGCTCTCCTCAACATCACCACGGAGAGACCCTCATGATCGCAGTTATTTTCGAAGCCAAAGCCGCGCCAGCCCATCAGGCGCGCTATCTTCAGCTTGCCGCAGAGCTTAAGCCTTTGCTGGCCGACATCGACGGCTTTATTGATATCGAACGTTTTCAGAGCCTGACCACCGACGGCAAAATTCTGTCCCTTTCCTGGTGGCGTGACGAAGAGGCTATCCGTCACTGGAAGCAGAACGTTTTTCACCAGGCGGCGCAGGCTGAAGGACGGGAGTCAATTTTTGCGTACTACCGCATTCGGGTGGCGCAGATGGTGCGGGAGTATAGTTCCGAAACCGGAGGGCATGCCGATGTATGACCTTCACGTGATTTTCAGCGACAGGCCCGGTGAACTGGCGCGCTTTGGGCAACTGTTAGGCCGCAACGGCGTGGGGCTGGAGGGCGGTGGCGTATTTGGTACCGATGCCCATTTTCTCGTTGAGGATGGAGAAAAAGCGCAACGTGTTCTGATGGCGGCAGGATTTACCGTGCAGGCGGTGCGCAAGCCGATTATCAGGAAACTCAGGCAGGAGCGGCCTGGCGAGTTAGGCGACATTGCGGCGGCGCTGGCGGCACGCGGTGTGTCTATTCTTACTC
Organism: Enterobacter sp. CPE_E890; assembly: GCF_046521475.1. NCBI lineage: Bacteria > Pseudomonadati > Pseudomonadota > Gammaproteobacteria > Enterobacterales > Enterobacteriaceae > Enterobacter > Enterobacter sp. CPE_E890. The sequence goes on from NZ_JBKFZW010000001.1 coordinate 605,163, forward strand.
AGTATAGCGACCACGCAAATCACCTTATTCTGCTGACGGATGATGATAAGCTGGCCGCAGAGATCACCGAACCCTGGGCGACCCATGTTAAAAACGAGCTTACCGCCAGATAACAGTGCGGTGCTGGAACAGGCCATTGCAGCGGTGGCGGCGGCAATGGCCGATCCGTCGCGCGTGAAGATGCTCTGCGCGCTGATGGACGGGCGCGCGTGGACGGCTACCGAACTGAGCGCGGCGGCAGATGTCGCACCGTCGACCGCCAGCGGGCATCTCGCCCGGCTGCTTGAAGGGCAACTGATTACTTGCCTGTCGCAAGGGAGGCATCGCTATTATCGCCTTGCCGGGCACGACGTGGCGGCGCTGGTGGAGCAGATGATGGGGCTTTCGTGGAGCCGCATTACTCCACCGGAAACCACCGCGCCGAAAGCCATGCGGGAAGCCCGGACCTGCTACGACCATCTGGCGGGTACGGTGGCGGTGCAGATCTACGATTTCATGCAGGCTGAAGGCTGGCTGGAGGCAGACGGTTTAGCGCTGACCCTGTATGGCCGGGAGCAGTTCCTGACGCTCGGCATTTCGTTAAGCGCTCATCCGCGGCGGAAGGCCTGCTGCGCCTGTCTCGACTGGAGCGAGCGGCGGTTTCATCTTGGCGGAGAGGCGGGCGCGGCGCTGCTTACTCATTTGGAAAGTAAAGGCTGGATCCAGCGGGTGGCGGGGTATCGGGAGGTGGTGGTGACGGCTTCGGGGAAGAGCGCTGTAAAGAGGCTTTTTAGCCGCTAAACTCCGCTGCGGGCTGAGGAATCCCAGTAATTTTTTACCTGAAGCGATTAACGTTTCTTCGGCAAAATTAACGGCTTACAGCAACTCCCTGGTCCGGCTGTAAATCGCCGAAGCGTTTCCGTAAGGCCGGGGCGAGGCGCAGGGATGCGCCGAGAGGGCGTGGCCTGCAGGGATGCAGGCTCATGCCCGACCCGATAGCCTGAAGGAATAAGCTGAGGGTACCGCGAAGCGGCGATTTACCGCCGGGAGCCCGGGTTGCCAGGGCGGCGGCGATTGAGCCGCCCTGGCACGTTCACAGGTCATGCTGTTATAGAGTAGCAATGAACATAAAGTGAACGGAATGACCACCAGAGTCGTATGTTCCCCCTCACCCCAGCCCTCTCCCTGTGGGAGAGGGAGAATATCGTTTTCGCAATTCCTGCGCTTTTACCTCTCGTTTCTTGATACTTACCCTGATAACTATTATCGTGACCGCGTGTGATGAGAGGTTTCCCCATGAGTGAAGAAGATCTGTTTAGCCGCAGGCCGATGGGCATGCGGATGGCAATGATCGTGCGTCAGTGGCGTGCCGTCATTGACGATGCCATTCTCGATACCGGATTAACCCAGTCGAGCTGGACAGTAATGATGCAGCTTCATCAACTTGGGGATAACGTCTCGGTGAGTGAACTGGCGGAGATGCAGGGGATTGAACTGCCGCCGCTGATGCGCACTCTGACACAGCTGGAAAAGCAGGGATACCTGCTGCGCTCCGTATCGCCTTATGACAAGCGTATCCGGCTTCTGACGCTGACGCCTGAGGGAAAGGCCATATTAAAAAGGCTTACTCAGGTGATTGAGACATATCAGACGCGTGTATCGCAAAACATCGCGCCGGAGCATATTGACATTTTCAGCGCCACCCTGAATCAATTCGCCTGCAATTTGCGGACAATCCGCGAAGAAGATAACAAGATCGAAAAATAATGACACCTGAACAAAAGTTTGCCCGCTGGGTAAGGGTGAGTATTGCCTCTTTCCTGCTGATGTTTGTCTACTTTATCGTCGCGGATATCTGGATCCCGTTGACGCCAGATTCCACCGTGATGCGTGTGGTGACGCCGGTTTCTCCGCGCGTCTCCGGCTACGTGGCGGCAGTTCACGTGCATAACAACAGCCAGGTGAAGAAAGGCGATCTGCTCTTTGAACTGGATGACACGCCGTTTCGCAATAAAGTGGAAGCGGCGCAAATTGCGCTGGAGCAGGCACGTCTTTCCAACGAACAGCTGGATGCGCAAATCGCCGCCGCGCAGGCCAACCTGAAAACCGCCGTGCTGACCGCGCGTAACGACAAAGTCACGTTTGATCGTTATCAGAAGCTGAGCACCCTGCAGAACGTTTCGCAGGCGGATCTGGATAAAGTCCGCACCACCTGGCAGAGCAGCGAACAGTCTGTCAGTTCGATTCAGGCCAATATCCAGAACCTTCGCATCCAGCGCGGCGAGCGGGACGAGCACCGCAACGTGACGCTGCAAAAATACCGTAACGCGCTGGATGACGCAGAGCTTAATCTAGGCTGGACGAAGGTCTACGCGCAGGCGGACGGTACGGTGAGTAACCTGCAGTTAAGCCCCGGTTTCTATGCCTCGTCAGGCTCAGCCGCGCTGGCGCTGGTGAACAACCAGACCGATATCGTGGCCGACTTCCGTGAAAAAAGCCTGCGTCATACCCATCAGGGCACCGACGCGGCCGTGGTGTTTGACGCCTTTCCGGGGCACGTCTTTCGCGCCCACGTGACCAGCAGCGATGCGGGGATCCTTGCGGGCCAGGAGGCCGTTAACGGCCAACTGTCAGAGCCGGAAACCTCTAACCGCTGGGTACGTGATGCCCAGCGGATGCGCATTCACGTGACGCTGGATGAAACGCTGCCGAAGCATCTGCCAACCGGGGCACGCGCGACCGTGCAGCTCTACAACAGTGAAGGCCCGTTTGCGCGCTTCTTCTCCGGGATGCAGATCCACCTGGTAAGCCTGCTGCACTATGTCTATTAATACGCTGGCGCGGGTATTTACCCCGCACGGTAATATCGTCTACACGGCAAACGATTTTCGTCAGACCCTGCGAATCGTGTTTGCCGGGATGATTGCCCTGAGCATCTCGAGTTTCTACAACACCAGCTACGGCGTGTTTTATGTGGTCTACCCGATCATGCTTCTGTCGCTGGTCCCGGTGTTTAACCGCCACGTGGCGAAGCAGTTTATCTTCAGCGCATCGCTAAACTGCGTTGAAATGGTGATTATCATCGGCTATCTGTCGCAATGGCCGCTTATTATGACGCTGGTGGTGTTTGCCCTGTACGTGATGCGTTTTCGCTTTATGAGCAAGGGGCCATTGTTCCTGTTCGGTTCGATGGGGGTGGTGTGTCAGAGCGTGATGCTCAACTTTATGAGTTACCCCACCACCAACTGGCACACGCTTTTGTTTTCCAACATCGAAGCGAGCATCATGGCGGTATGCCTGAGCGCGCTGATGAACTATCTCCTGCCGGATGTGGAGCCACGCAAGCCGCCACCGCTGATTGAGAAAGACGACGCCCGGGTGCGACACGAGTCGCTGCTCTCCGGCATCGTCGCGACGCTGATATTCGTGGTGTTTCAGATTAGCGATTTAAGCGATTCGCTCTCGGCGCTGATGGCGGGGATATTGATTCTGTTCCCGATGCACTATCGCGGCGCGGTGATGAGCTCCATCTGGCGCGTGGTCGGCGTAGTGCTGGGCTGTCTCTATATTCTTGTCGTCCAGCTTATCCTCTACGATCACAGCAGCCATATGCTGCTGATGATGCCACTTATTGGCCTCGGCCTGGCGTTTGGTGCGCGTCTGCATGTGATGGAGAAAGTGGGGGCCGGGGTGGGGTTTTCCAGCATCACCACCATCGGCATTATGTTCGGGCAGAACATGCACCCGGACACTGACCTGGTGTTCAGCGATCTCTATCGCATCACCTCCGTCACCTTTTCGCTTGTGGCGACGCTGACGATGATCTTTCTGGTACACCTGATCCTCAATCGCTTCGAGGCGACGCGCTACGTTATCGCGCCGCCCAATGAAGATTAGAAACTCAGTACGACGGGGAGTTGCGAGAGTAAAAACAGGATCAGGCCAATCGTCCCGCCCACCAGCGTGCCGTTGACGCGGATGAACTGCAGATCCTTGCCAATATTCAGTTCAATCTGGCGGGACATATCTTTGGCATCCCAGCTTTTCACCGTGTCGCTGATGTGCCGGGTCAGGAACGCGGCGAAATCCGGCGCCAGGCGATGCGCGGCCTGCTCCAGATGCTCGTTCAGCGACGCCCGCAGGCTGGCGTCGTTTGACAGCGTTTCGCCAAACCACAGCCCGGCGTTGGCGATGCGCTGCTTCACGCGCGAATCCTCACTTTGCATATCCGCTTTCAGCCACTGGCGCAGGTCGGCCCACATTTCCCCCAGATAGCGGTTAAACGCCTCATCGTTCTTCAGATAGTGCTTGATGTTGTCGGCTTTCGCCGCCATCTCCGGGTCATTTTTCAGGTTGTCGATAAGCTTCAACGTGGCGCGGTCGAACGCCTGGCGGATCTGGTGCGTGCGGTCGTGGCTGATATCGTCCAGCAGCGTATTTACCGCGTTCGATACCATCTCCGCACTCTGGTCACCTAGCCACTCGGTGGGAAGCACCATCGCCTTGCGCGGATGCTCGGTCTTCAGCCAGTGGACAATCTGGTCGGCAATAAAGTCCCGCGTGCTTTCCCGCTGAATCAGGGTAATCAGGCGGTTGATGATGGCGTCCAGCAGCACCTGGTGGCGGTTATTTCTGGTCATGCTTTCGAGGATCACGGCGCTGGTTTCGGTGAAGTCGACCTTGTCGATGGCTTTATGCACCGCGCGCTTGAGCAGACGCTGGATACGTCCGTCGTCGGTGAGTTCGAGAAAACCGCTCATCACCTGCATCAGATGCAGCCCGACGCGCTGGGCGTTGTCTGGTTTACTGAACCAGGCACCGATCATCTGTGCGGGTTCATAGCGGCGGATCAACGCCACCAGCGACTGGGTATCAAGAAATTTTTCCTGCACGAACTGGCCGAGATTGTCGCCGATCCTGTCCTTATTGCGCGGGATAATTGCCGTATGGCGCGAGATGAAGGGAATGGGCACTCTGCGGAACAGCGCAACCACGGCAAACCAGTCTGCCAGCGCGCCGACCATCGCCGCCTCGGCAATGGCCTTCACGCCGCGCACCCAGAAGGTCTGCGGCAGGAACAGGGTGGTGATAAACGCCGCAGAGGCCAGCAGTAGCAGCGACAGCGCCAACAGCTTGGCGCGCTTGAGTTCAGTAATTTTTTCCATGGGGTAAGGATAGAGGGAATTGAACGAAAAATGCAAAGCTGGTGTATGGGGAGGTGTCTTAAAATGAACAGACATTTATTATCCGATAAATATATACATTACAATTATTCATTATTAATTTTTCTATATTTTTTGTGCTTAACTCTTCTCGAATGTAAGGTTTTGTGATTGATGTGGTAATTTTTGCTCTTTATTAATATTAAGGTGGGTTAATTTTAATGACAGGGAGCAAGGTTAATGACATGGGAATATGAGATTTCTACAGGGATATTAAGTCACAATGGTGAGTTTATTGCCCGCTGCTATAGCGGTGCCGGTGAATCGAAAGACAAACCTGAGTGTGAACGGCAACGAAACAAAGGCCCTGTTCCACGTGGTATTTATTTTATTGCCGGATGGAATAATCACAAAAGTGCTGAGGCGATTATTCTTGAACCTATAGCGGGGACCAATACTTTTGGTAGGAGTTATTTTCAAATTCATGGTGATAAGAAAGGGCAACCGCCAGGTTCTGCGTCAGCAGGTTGCATTATTATGAATGGACAGGATAAGCGTCATCTGATTTATAATTCGGGTGACACAATACTGGTGGTGAGATGATGAAATATTTCATTGTTTTTTTCTTCTCGTGTTTTTCAGTAGTGTTATTGGCAAAAGATCACTCTCCTGAGCAGATTATGCAGATGATAAATAACAAAGGCGCCAGGAGTGTTGTGGATAATCTGTATTCAAATGATAGTGAAGGGTCGGAATGGTGGAACCATGTAATTCCGGAGATAAGTAAAGGAGCCCATGCATGGTTAGTCGTAGCGAGTGCCATCGAACCCGGGGTGGACGCCGGTACCGCTGAAGATTTAAAGGCGGCGCTTTCAGAAGCCATCCCACATAACCCTGAGGGAGTCTTAGCAATCTTAAAAGACGATAAACCGTTGCTCACTATTGAACAAATCTGCTCTTTTGCTAATTTTCCGGAGACAGAAGCAGAGAGTAATAAGCTTTATGTAGATTCAATCAGGGAAATTTTTAAGGTTAACAACCCTAAGGGTAAAAGATGTCTCGCTGTTATGATCGCTACTGTTGAAAACTCAGTTCCATTCGAAAAGGATAATTAAATGGCCATCCCAGGATATATGTCCTTAACGGACGATGCGGGTAATATCATAAAAGGTAGCGTAAAGGTTAAAGACCGTGAAAACCAGATTGAAGTCTTAGGACTCTATCATAACGTAAGTTATAACTCTGATCTTCATAATGGCAGAGTGTTGAGTAAATGCCAGCATCGCCCATTTCTTATTGAAAAGGAAATTGATGCTTCCAGTGTTCTGCTATACAAAGCACTGAGTACGGGAGGCACACTCAGGAAAGTGGCTATCGACCTTTATCGAATCAACGATGCCGGTCAGGAAGAAATCTATTTCACGATAACGCTGGAAGCGGTAAATATCGTCACATTGTTTTCATTGATGCATGACGTGAAAGATACTTATCATGAAAAACAGGGGCATCTTGAGCTTGTTTTGCTTCGTTATGAAAAGATTACCTGGCATTACCGTGACGGCAACGTTATTCATACGGATGACTGGGATTATCGGTTAGGGGTTTAAGAAGGGCCTGTGAAAATCCTTTCATAGCAACCGCCACAACACCCACCCACCAAACCCCATCAGCACTACTCCTGCCGCGCGCTCAATCAACCACAGCGAACGGCTGAGCTTCTGTTGCACCGCCGATAGCCCCATCAGCGACACCAGCGCCAGATCCCACACCAGAACCACCATCACCATCCAGACGCCGCAGGTCGCCTGCTGAAGCAGCGTGACGTCCGGTCCCAGTAGCGCCGTCATCAGCGCCAGATAGAACAACGCATTCTTCGGATTAAGCAGCGCGGAACCGAGCCCCAAAAGAATCTGCTTACGCAGTGAAGGGAAGCGCTGGTGAGTTTCATTCAGCGCCAGTGCCTGCGGTCGGCTGCGCACCAGATGCGAGCCGATCCATAGCAGGTACAGCGCCCCGCAAAGCTCGATAAGCGTAAATAGCCACGTAAACTGGCGCAGCGCGCTCCAGCCGATAATGACCAGTAAGATATACAACCCGTTGCCCGTAGCGATGCCGACGCACAGCCCGGCGCTGCCGCGTAACCGATAGCGCGCCGAGTAGCCCACAAGCAGGAAGAAATCCGGCCCCGGGCTTAACAGGGCAACAAAATGCGCCAGCGCCAGGGCGAGAAAAGCGGAAGGGAAGAACAGTTCCATAGCGACCTCAGAATGCAAAACCGGGTACAGACTACGGAAACGCAGAACCTATTTATTGTCTGATATTGATCGGCCCGTGGCGTACTGGCGCGGCGTGGCGGCGGTATAGCTCACGAAGGTCTTGTGAAAATGGCTCTGGTCGGCAAACCCGCTCTGGTAGCCGACGTCGGCGATATTATCCCCGGCGCGCAGCCGCGCTTTGGCATACTCTACTCGGGAGATATTGAGGAAGCTCCCCGGCGTCAGGCCGGTATCCTGTCTGAAAGTGCGGATCAGCGTCTCCTTGCGCAGCGAGAATCGTTGGGCAAGTTCGTCTAGGGAAGGCGGGCTGGCGAGATCGGAAAGAAATGCCTCCTGAACCTGCTGGCTGGTTGAGCGAAGCGCTTCTGCATTATCCGCACAGCGGGGAAGGGCAGAAAGCAGCCTGTCGACGGATGCCGGAGACATCGTCTCCGCAATATCAAGATAGTACTTAAAGAGCACAGGGTTGCGAATCACCTGAAGCGCCAGAGGAAGCCCGGTGTCGATATAGAGCATGTGGTAGCTGCGCGGCTTTCCGGCGACGGGGTTGCAGCTGTGCGGCATATAAGCTGGGATCACAATCAGGTCCCCGGGCTGGAGGATGTACTCTCTGTCATGGCACATGCAGCAGGTCTGGCCTTCTACTATCGCGCCAATGGAGAGCTGAGGATGACAATGACGTTTGTACGCCTGCGTGCTCTGCCACGTGCTTCGCAGCTCAAGTCCTGAGGCGCGGTGAAACGTCTGGCGGATATGTCGGGTATTGGTCATGGGAACTCCTTCTGGAGGTTTTTTATACCACGTCAGACAACCGTCTGGCAGCGCTTCATTAAGAACCTTCCGGATATACCCAACTTTACGTCCATAGCCAGTCACGTTGACTACCCTTAATACCCTAAGCGGTAAAACAAGGAGATTCGACATGGCTTATCAGACAGTAAATCCTGCCACTAACCATCTCATCAAAGAATACCCCTCTCATACCGACGCGGATATCGAAGCAGCACTGAAGGCGGCCGATGCGCTCTACCATTCAGAATGGGCGAAAGGCGACATCAGCCAGCGCCTCCCGGTACTGCATAAGCTTGCCGACCTGATCGACCAGCGCACCGAGGAGCTGGCTAAAATCGCCAGCCAGGAGATGGGTAAGCTCATCGAACAGAGCCGCGGTGAGGTGAAGCTGTGTGCGAAAATCGCCCGCTATTATGCTGATAACGCGAAACAATTCCTGGCCCCGGTGAAGTATGAGTCTGAACTCGGGGAAGCGTGGGTGGAGTATCACCCCATCGGCGTGCTGATGGCCGTCGAGCCGTGGAACTTCCCGTATTACCAGCTAATGCGCGTTCTGGCGCCGAACCTGGCGGCGGGTAACCCCGTGCTGGCAAAACATGCCAGCATCGTGCCGCACTGCGCCGAGGCGTTTGCCCATCTGGTGCGCGAAGCGGGGGTACCGGAAGGGGCGTGGACTAACCTGTTTATCTCGTCCGATCAGGTGGCGAACATCATCGCCGACGATCGCGTGCAGGGCGCCGCGCTGACCGGTTCCGAAAAAGCCGGTAGCGTCGTGGCTGCGCAGGCGGCGAAGCACATTAAGAAATCGACCCTTGAGCTAGGTGGTAACGACGTCTTCGTGGTGCTTGATGATGCGGACCTGGATAAAGCCGTGAAGATTGGCGTGAATGCGCGACTCAACAACGCCGGGCAGGTCTGCACCGCGGCGAAGCGCTTTATCCTGCACGAGAAAATTGCAGATGCCTTCCTCAGCAAATTCACCGAGGCGTTTAAGCAGGTGAAGATTGGCGATCCGCTGGACGAAAGCACCACGCTGGGGCCGCTGTCGTCTAAAGATGCCCTGGAAACGCTGACCAGACAGGTTAACGAAGCGGTGAAAAACGGTGCGACGCTGCACTATGGCGGCAAACCGGTGCCGCGAGACGGGAGTTTCTTCGAGCCGACGATCCTGACGACTATCTCGTGCGACAACCCGGCGTATTTCGAAGAGTTCTTCGGCCCGGTGGCGCAGATGTTCGTGGTGAAAAACGATGACGAGGCGGTTGCGTTGGCCAACGACTCCCACTACGGCCTGGGCGGGGCGGTATTCAGTCAGAATATCGAGCGCGCGAAGAAAATGGCGTCGCGGATTGAAACAGGGATGGTGTATATCAACTGGCTCACCGATACCGCGCCAGAGCTGCCGTTCGGCGGGGTGAAGCGCTCCGGCTACGGACGCGAGCTGTCGGATCTGGGGATCAAAGAGTTTGTGAACCAGAAGCTGGTAGTAGTGCGTAAGTAAGAGGTAATAAAAAACCTGCCAGACGGCAGGTTTTTTATCTGTGCGGAGCCTTAGAAGCTCACGCCGCCGCCCACATAGGCGCCGTCAATCAGCGTATGGCCAGGACGGCCGTCTTTGCCATCTACGCTCACGTGACGGTAACCCACTTTCAGGGTCACTGGCGTAATTGGCGTCCAGCTTACGCCGCCATTGGCTTCAACGTAGTTTTTCACGCTGTTGTTCAGACCTTCTGGCGCGACATAACCTTCACCAAATACGTGAATGCTGTCGGTCAGGGCAACGTTAACGCCGCCACCAATCGGGAACGCCACGCCGTTATCGCCTTTTTTCGGGCCAAGGTAGATCGCCTTCGCGCCCGCATTCAGCATGACCGGGCCGACTTCCAGGTTGTAACCTGCACCCACTCCACCTGTCTGGGTGCCGTCGTCAGTGTTTTTAAGCCAGTTGCTTTCGGCATACAGGCCAGACGAGGATTTACCCATTTCCAGATTGAGGTTGGTAAAGTTTTTACCCTGCTCAATGCTGCCACCCATCGCCAGTGCGGAACCCGAGATAGCGGTCAGAGCAGAAAGAAGAAGGATATTCAGTTTTTTCATGTTTTATGCCTCGTCATCAAATTAATCTTACGGCACCTTAACAAGCGATGTTTATGACTGCAAATGTGGTTAGGATCAACTTTTTATACTGTAAATGTTAATTTTATTGCTCAAGTTGTTATGAAAGTGTTTTGTTTTAGGGGTGTCAACGCGTGATTTTCTGCTGTTTAAGAACAGTTTAATTTTTTGACTAAACATAAACTGAACGAGGCGGGGATAATCATTCGGAATGCATTAATGGCATTTCTAATAATTTCCAGAAATGTTTCGGGTGTCATACAAAACCACAAAAAATTACATTTCTGGCGCTGACTATACGTTCAACTGCTCGGCCCTGTTTCCTCGCAATGTCATTTTTCTGACACGTTGATTCTTTACGGTGTTGGCTTCACTCTATGGATGCTAACAATATGAAAAGAAAAATTATTCCTGTACTTATCGGTTGTGCGCTCTCTTTCTCTGGCCTGGCGGCGCAGCCCACGGCTGAACACTATGTCGTTAGCTTTCCCGAAGGCTCCCACGTGAACTACAGCGGGGCGTTTGCGGATGCTTTCCCGCATGGACTTCCTGTCGGAATCGGTTCTGGCCTGTTGTTCACCGGCAAGCAGGGCGATGCGCTGACCTTCGTGACGGTTACCGATCGCGGTCCGAATGCGGACGCGCCAAAAATGGGTAAAAACGAAGCCAAAATTTTTGTTACGCCGGATTTCGCGCCGCTGCTGATGACCATCCGTGTACAAGACGGTAAAGCCGAGGCCATTGATGCCCGCCCTCTGCACGACGATAAAGGCGAGATTAACGGGCTACCGCTGCAAAGCGGCGTGATTGGCTCCACCAATGAAGTGGCATTCAGCGACACGTTAAAGACGCTGAAGGGTGACAACCGCGGGCTGGACACGGAAGGCATCACGCCGGACGGCAAAGGCGGATACTGGCTGTGCGACGAGTATGGTCCGTTCCTGATAAACGTCGACAGTAGTGGGAAAATCCTGGCTATTCATGGGCCGCAGGCGGCGGAAGGGGAAAAATCCATCGCGGGCGGTCTGCCAAACATTATCAAATGGCGTCAACCGAACCGGGGCTTTGAAGGTCTGACCCGTATGCCTGACGGACGCATTATTGCCGCTGTGCAAAGCACGCTGGATATCGACGGTAAAAGTAAAAAACAGGCGCTGTTTACGCGTCTCGTCAGCTTCGACCCGGCGACCGGGAAAACCGCGATGTACGGCTATCCCATCGATAGCTCCGCCTACAGTAAAAACAGTGATGCCAAAATTGGCGACATTGTGGCGCTCGATGACCAGCACATCCTGCTGATTGAGCAGGGAAGCGATAAAAACGACGGGATGCGTAACCTGATCTACAAGGTGGATCTCAGCAAGGCGAGCGACCTTTCCGCCTTTGACAAGCCGGGCGAGTACCCGGAGTTTGATGATGAGAAGACCCTGGCGCAGCGCGGCATAACCCTTGCGGTGAAAACGCAGGTCGTTGATTTACGCGCCCTCGGCTGGCAGCAGGAGAAGGCCGAAGGGCTGGCGCTGATCGACAGCAAAACGCTGGCAGTGGCGAACGATAACGACTTTGGCGTAAAGGTGGCGATGCAAAACCCGGTCGAGGGCAAGAAGCTCAAGGATTATCGGGTGAACGCAGAAGGTAAGCTGACGCTGGATGATAAACCGGTAGAAACCACGCTCAGCGTGAAGCCGCTGAAGAAGCCGGACTCAGACAGCGAGCTGTGGATTGTGACGCTGCCGGAGGCGGTGAAATAAGTATCCCCACAAAATAATGCCTGCACAGACGGCCCCCTCTCCCTTGAGGGAGAGGGCTGGGGTGAGGGGGAACATATGGCAGTGGAGGTTATTCCGTTCACTTTATGTTCCTTGCTACTCTGTAACGGCATGACCTGTGAACGTGCCAGGGTGGCTCACTCGCCACCACCCTGGCGACCCGGGCTCCCGGCGGTAAATCGCCGCTTCGCGGTGCCCTCAGCTTATTCCTTCAGGCTATCGGGTCGGGCATGAGCCTGCATCCCTGCAGGCCACGCCCTCTCGGCGCATCCCTGCGCCTCGCCCCGGCCTTACGGAAACGCCTCGGCGATTTACAGCCGGACCAGGACATCGCTGTAATTTATTCATTTTCCTGATACAAAGCTCATCGCTTCAGGTTAATAAATTACTGGGCAGAGGGGATGCATAGCGTTTATTTCTGTAGTCCCGCAAATGCCGCCCGAATCTCCTCTTCCGGCAGCTGGATGCCAATAAACACCATCACGCTGCGTGGTGTTTCCTCACCCCACGGCCTGTCCCAGTCAGCGCTGTACAGGCGCTGCACACCCTGGAACAGCAGGCGGTTTGGTTCACCGTCTATCCACAGCATCCCTTTGTAGCGCAAAAGCTTGTCGGCAAACGACAGCAGCAGGTTCTCCATGACGCGGGACACGTCGCTGATATCCACCGGGTAATCGAGCTCGACCACAATCGACGCCACGTCGTTTTGCTTGTCGGCCATAAAGTGAAAGCGCGGCTTCGTGGTGACGTTCTCTTCCAGCATAAAGCCGTTGGTGTTGAACAGTTGAGACAGGTCGATATCCCCGTGCGTCACCGTGTAAATCGGGGCGCGGGAGTTGATGCGCGTCAGGCGCTCGCGCAGTTTTTCGCTCTCGCCCGCCACGTCGGTTTTGGTCAGCAGAATGCGGTCGGCATAACCCACCTGAGACTGAGCAATGGTGAACTGATTCATCTGTTCGTCGGCGTGGACGGCATCGACAAGCGCAATCACGCCGTCCAGCAGGTAGCGCTGGCAGAGGATCTCATGGGAGAAAAAGGTCTGAATAATTGGGCCGGGGTCAGCCATACCGGTGCATTCAATCACCAGGCGGTCGAAATTGATGTCACCACGATCGCGGCTGTCGAGCAGGTCCAGCAGAGCGTCTTCCAGTTCGTTAGAGCGGGTGCAGCAAATGCAGCCGTTGGTCAGGGTTTTGATCTGCGTGGCGCGATCGCCGATCAGCTGATCGTCTACCGAAACTTCGCCAAACTCGTTTTCGATAACGGCGATTTTGAAGCCGTGCTGCTCGTTCAGAATATGGCGCAGCAGGGTGGTTTTACCTGCGCCGAGGAAACCGGTCAGCAGGGTGACGGCAATCGGGGTCATGGTGTCTCCTTTAGCAGCAGCGGACGCCGCCTTCTCCACTTCCGCCGTAGCGCGCTTCCTGACGCTCGCGGAAGAATTCGGTGTAGGTCATGTACGGCTTATCCGGATGATTGGTCTTCATATGCTCAACGTAGTTGTCATAGTCCGGAATGCCAATCAGCATTTTCGCCGCCTGACCGAGGTATTTTTTTGCTTCGCCTAAGTTACCAAACATAACGTGTCCTGATAAGAACAAAGCCCCGCCGAAGCGGGGCTGGATATGACGTCATTAATGGTGTGAAGAGGTCTTCACGCCGCCTTCCGGCACCGGTACATACGGGGTTTCTTTATCCGTACGACCCTCGGCGTTACGCACTTTCAGCCAGGTTTTGATGCCGTAGAAGATGATGCTGTACACCACCACCAGGAACAGAATACTCAGACCCGCGTTGGTGTAGTTGTTCACCACGATATGGTTCATGTTGGCAATCTGCTGCGCAGTCAGGTCTGCGCCGCCTGCGGCAATCTTCTCTTTGTACTGGTTAGCCATAAAGAAGAAGCCTTCCAGCTGCGGGTTGGCACTGAACAGTTTCAGGCCAAGTGCCCAGGTGGTGCAGAGCAGCAGCCACAGCGCAGGGACCACGGTGACCCAGATGTATTTGGTGCGTTTCATCTTCACGAGGACAACGGTACCGAGCACCAGAGCAACGGCTGCGAGCATCTGGTTAGAGATACCGAACAGCGGCCACAGGCTCTTCACGCCGCCCAGTGGGTCGACAACGCCCTGATACAGCAGGTAACCCCACAGGCCAACACAGCCCGCCGTGCCCAGAACGCCCGCAACCAGAGAGTCGGTTTTCTTCAGGAACGGCACGAAGTTACCCAGCAGATCCTGCAGCATGAAGCGGCCTGCACGGGTACCGGCGTCCAGCGCGGTCAGGATGAACAGGGCTTCAAACAGAATACCGAAGTGGTACCAGAAGCCCATGTCCGCCCATGGCAGCACTTTGTGGAACACGTGTGCGATACCAACAGCCAGCGTTGGAGCACCACCTGCACGGTTCAGCACGGACGGTTCGCCGATGTCTTTCGCGGTCTGCATGATCTGCTCAGGCGAAATCACGAAGCCCCAGGAGCTGACGGTCGCTGCAGCATGTGCGCTTGCGTCTTTCAACTGCGCCATAATCAGTGCCGCGTTGTCACCACCCATCTCATGCAGGTTTGGCATGGTAATGCCCAGACCCGCCGGAGGCGTGTTCATCGCGAAGTAGAGACCCGGTTCGATAATGGACGCAGCAACCAGCGCCATGATCGCCACGAAGGATTCCATCAGCATGGCACCGTAACCGATCAGACGTGCGTCTTTCTCGTTCGCCAGCAGCTTAGGTGTGGTACCTGAAGAGATCAGCGCGTGGAAGCCTGAAACTGCACCACACGCGATGGTGATGAACAGGAACGGGAACAGCGCGCCTTTCCACAGTGGGCCAGTACCGTCGATGTACTGCGTCACTGCTGGCATTTTCAGATCCGGGTTAATCACCAGGATACCGATCGCCAGACCGACGATCACGCCGATTTTCAGGAAGGTCGCCAGGTAGTCACGCGGAGCCAGAATCAGCCATACCGGCAGCAGAGCGGAGATAAACGCATAACCGATCAGCGCGAAGGTGATGGTGGTGTCCTTGAAGGTCAGCGCCGGGCCCCAGTACGGGTCGTGCGCAATCACGCCACCGAAGTAGATGGAGGCCACCAGCAGCACGATACCAATCACCGACACTTCACCCACGCGTCCTGGGCGCAGGAAGCGCATGTAGATACCCATGAACAGCGCAATCGGCACGGTAGAGCAGACGGTGAAGACACCCCACGGACTCTCAGCCAGGGCTTTCACCACGATCAGAGCAAGCACCGCGAGGATGATGATCATAATCAGGAAGCAGCCGAACAGGGCGATAGTCCCCGGCACGCGGCCCATCTCTTCTTTGACCATCTCACCCAGAGAGGCGCCGTTACGACGAGAAGAGATAAACAGCACCATAAAGTCCTGCACCGCACCCGCCAGCACGACACCGGCGAGCAGCCACAGGGTGCCAGGCAGGTAGCCCATCTGCGCGGCCAGTACCGGGCCGACCAGCGGGCCAGCGCCAGCGATAGCGGCAAAGTGGTGACCAAACAGCACGTAGCGGTTGGTTGGCACATAGTTCAGGCCGTCATTGTTTATGACCGCCGGAGTGGCACGCGTCGGGTCGAGCTTCATGACCTTCTGCGCGATGTACAAGCTGTAGTAGCGATAAGCAACAAGATAGACGGAAACCGACGCGACCACGATCCACAGGGCGCTTACGTGCTCGCCCCGGCGTAATGCGACAACCGCCAGACAAAAAGCGCCGAGGATCCCGAGTAAGGCCCAGGGCACGTGCTTCAGTAGTTTTTTAGTATCCATAATAGACCTGGTTTTTTATGTAAAGAAAAAAGGGTCAGGGTTCGTTGTGAGGAGGTGTTGATTAATGCTGGTGGGATCTTGCCAGAACGTCGCGTGTGTAAAGGAGGGTAAATGGATGAGTGGTTGAAAGTGCCAGGTAAGCGGTCAAAGGTGGCGGCGAGTGGTTCCGGTTCGCCGCCAGCGGTCGGAATTATGTGATTGAGATCACTTGGTTATGCGCGCTGCTCTCCATTGCCAGGTAGCTTTCCAGTGTTCGGATGAGTTTCTCCTTAAGCCAGCTCGGCTCCAGGATCTGAATGTCTGGCAGCCAGTAGAAAAGCAGCGGCAAGATCTGATTTTCGTGTGCCGCCTGACAGCGCAGCGTGACGCCGCCGTGTTGCTCCTCCAGCAACTCTTGCTCCGGCAGGAGATCGCGGCGCAGGAAGTAATGTGAAATATTATTTTTAATAAATATTTTCACTGCGAAAGTATCTTCCGACACCCAGGGGTCGAGGCTTTTTTCCAGCAGCTCGCGGGCATTCTCTTCAGGAGTGAAGGTGGTCGTATGAATATCAAGCCAGCTAATCTGACTCAATGAGAAGGATTTCAGTCTGCCATTCTCGGTGGCTTGTAAATACCATATATTTTTTTTGTTAATCAGTTTATAGGGATTAATCAGACGGGTTTTACTCTTATAAACGATCTGGCAAACATTATGGTTCTTAATCGATTTCTCGATTTTCGCTAAATGACGACGAATATCGCGTTGTACCGTGTGTTCTGCTTCATTCCCAAGGATAAGAA
The DNA here is from genome assembly GCF_046521475.1 of Enterobacter sp. CPE_E890. Taxonomy (NCBI): domain Bacteria; kingdom Pseudomonadati; phylum Pseudomonadota; class Gammaproteobacteria; order Enterobacterales; family Enterobacteriaceae; genus Enterobacter; species Enterobacter sp. CPE_E890. Next base: position 621,827 of record NZ_JBKFZW010000001.1, read on the forward strand.
TATGGTTTTCGTCAACGCGTGTTTCAAGTTTCTGCCAGAATTCCGTATTTCTTTCAGGGAAAAAGCTATCAGCATTCAGGAAGTTAGCCAGTGAGTGATGTAATCCTTGTCCGCCGGGAGATTGTGAAGAATGGATCAGTCGATATAGCCCATTACCGGTATGTTCAACAATCGGAGAGAGTGCATTTAAATCCCGGTAGACGGTACGCTCGGTAATTTTAAATTTTTCCATTAGCGCACTGCGGTTTACCACACCGTTTAAATGTAGTTCAACCAGAATATCGACCAGACGTTCAGCCGAGCGGCTCCGCGTCGTTTTAGCCATAAGGTCATCCTGTATATTTGTGTATGCGCTGAATGATGCGGATGGCACTGACAACAGATGTCAGTATTCAGGCACAGAAAATTTCTCTTATGGTTATATAACGGCGTGATTTAGTGGAAACCTTAGGAATTTTTGTGGAAAGCGGCGCTGGCCGGAAAAAAAGGCCAGCGCGAGAGGGGTTATACTGCGGCTTCCGTCTCCATCATGACCGGGTGAAAACGGCGTTTGAAGTAGATCAGGCCATGTTCCGCGTCACTGAGAATGATATTTTTAATTTCAACGAGATAGACAAGATGCGTACCGATGGTTTGCACCTGGCTTATCTCGCCCTCAAGGCTGGCCAGCGCGCCTTTCAGCACCGGTTGTGCCAGCGCACCGTTCTGCCAGCAGGAGAGCGCAAAGCGCTCCTCCATGGCCATACCGGTCATTCCGGCGAAGTGGCGAGCCATGATCTCCTGCTCGTGGTTCAGCACGTTAACGCACAGCCTGCCGTTGCCCTGAAATACCGGGTTCATGGCGCTATTGGCGTTGATGCACACCATCAGCGATGGTGGCGTGTCCGTTACCGAGCAGACGGCGGTGGCGGTGATCCCGCAGCGACCTGCTTCACCCTCGGTGGTGATAACATTCACTGCGGCCGACAGGCTGGCCATCGCATCGCGAAAACGCAGACGTTGTTCTGATTGCATTGTCATCTCCCGCTGCGTTATTTCAGCAGCTTATCCAGCATGTTTATATCGCTGTTGTTGTGCAGGTGCGGCACCGTCCAGCCGTGTTGGTCGTACTCGGACATGCAGCGGTCGACCATTGCCATCATCTTGTCCATGTTGCCGGAGCTCTGCGCCTGACGCAGACACTGCAGGCGGATCTCATCCTGGCTACCGGAGTAGTTGATTTCGTACAGCTCGTGACGGCCGCCAAATTCGCTGCCGATGGCGTCCCACATCAGTTTTAAAATCTTGATGCGTTCGACGTGATCCATACCGTTGGAGCCGCGCACGTATTTCGCCAGATACTGGTCGATCTGCGGGTTGTTCAGATCCCGGGCACTGGACGGCAGGTAGATCAGACCGGACGTCACGTTACGTTCGATGATGTTCTTGATCTTCGCGTAGGCCATTGGTGCCATTACGCGGTAGGTTTGCAGCGCGGCGTGATCCGGCAGATACGCACCGTTGACCCACGGCGTGGCTTCAGAGCACATGGAGTCGCTCAGCGCCCAGAACATGTTGCGCCAAGCCACCACTTCGCCGAGATCTGCCTGCACGCCGCGGAACTCCAGGGTACCGGTACACTCCAGGGATTTCTTCAGCAGGGCAGTGATGAAGTCGAGCTTCACCGCCAGACGTACGCAGGCCTGCAGCGGGTACATACGGGCAAAGCCACCTTCCATTGTCCAGCGACGGCAACGGTCGAAATCGCGGTAGATCAGCACGTTTTCCCACGGGATCAGCACATTGTCCATCACCAGGATCGCGTCGTTCTCGTCGAAGCGGCTGGAGAGCGGGTAGTCGTACGGAGAGCCGGTTGCGCCTGCCACCATCTCGTAAGAGGCGCGGGAGATCAGCTTCACGCCTTCGGCATCCATCGGGGCGACGAACATCAGTGCGAAATCCGGGTTTTCGCCCATCACCTGCGCGGAGCCGAAGCCAATCATGTTGTAGTGAGTCAGCGCCGAGTTGGTGGCCACCACTTTCGCACCGCTGACAATAATTCCCGCGTCGGTCTCTTTCTCCAGCTTGATGTAGACATCTTTCACTTCATCGGCGGGTTTATGGCGATCGATCGGGGGGTTAACGATCGCGTGGTTGAAGTACAGGCCGGTTTCCTGAATGCGGGTGTACCAGTTGCGAGCGTTCTGCTCGAACTGACCGTAGAAGGCCGGGTTAGCGCCGAGCGCGCAACCAAATGCCGCTTTGTAATCCGGCGTGCGACCCATCCAGCCGTAGCTCAGGCGCGACCACTCGGCGATGGCATCACGCTGCTGGCGCAGGTCGTCGGCACTTTTCGCCACGCGGAAGAACTTATGGGTATAGCCGCCACTGCCCGTATCGGTACCCCAGCACAGCGTGTCCTGCATGTCCGGCTTGTGCAGGGCATCGTACATCTGCGCGATGGAGGCTGCCGCATTACGAAATGCCGGGTGGGTGGTGACGTCTTTGACGCGCTCGCCGTAGATATAAATCTCACGACCGTCCTGCAGGCTTTTTAAATACTCTTCGCCGGTTAACGGGCGTTTGGCATCAGCGCGGAAATCTTCTGGCTTCATAGGGACCTCGTATCGGAATAGGGTTGTTAAATTTATGTTTTGTTTTTGTTGTTTAATTGAAGCGTGAGAGCGGCGAGACGTGAAGGGACGATTGGGACAACGGCGGGTACTTTTCGCGAGAGATCGCAGAGTGTGATTTCCCTCACCCTAACCCTCTCCCAAAGGGAGAGGGGACGGTTACTCCCTCTCCCTTTGGGAGAGGGCAGGGGTGAGGGGAACAGGTGACACCGGTACTTTCTGCGCCCGATAGCTGCTGGGTGAGCACCCCACTAACCGGTTAAAAAAGCGGGCAAAATAGGCCGGATCTTTAAACCCGAGCTGCCAGGCAATCTCACTGACCGCGCTGTCGGAGAAGAGCAGCAACCGTCTGGCTTCGCGCAGCTGACGATCGAAGATCAGCCGCTTCGGCGGACGGTTGGCAAAGCGGCGGCAGATATCGGTCAGACGGGATTCGGTGAGATGAAGTTCGCTGGCATATTCCGGCACCGTCCAGTGCTGGTGGTAATGCGCATCAATCAGCTGTGTAAAGCGCTGGAAAAGTTTGAGCTCGCCGCGCATCCCGCCTGAAGCATGGTCGTCGAGCTTCGCGTTGCGCAGCAGCAGGGTGAACACCGCCTGTGCCAAAAGTGCCAGCGTATGTTCACGTCCGGGCAGCTGTTCCGTGGATTCGCGTTCGATCAGCCGCCAGTAGTGTTTCAGCGCCGCCAGTTCATCCGGTTTGTCGGCCAGGGACAAGCAGATCCCCGGCAGGCCGAACGTTTCACGCGTGCCGGGGTAGAGCACTTCCAGCAGCGGCCAGATCAGATCCTCGCGCACGGTCAGGACATGCCCGTCGCTGTCAGATTCGGTGATAAACGCGTGCGGCACCGACGGTGGCGTAAGGACGAAAAGCGGCGCCTGCACCGAATAGCGGTGATCGTCGAGCTGAAGCTCAATCTGCCCGGTATCAAGAAAGTGCATCTGAAAATACTGGTCGTGACGATGCGCCTGCATGTCGCGGCCAAAAAAGGCCGCCATGCGCGCGAACGACTGGTAGTGCACATCGTCGGTGCCCAGACTTTCGTCGTACTCCTTGCTGATATCAATGTTGGCGATGGGGCTCTGGCACATGGCCGCTCCTCTGCTGATCCCGGTGCGTCATCGGGATGCGTGTTAATACCAGCGCACCGACCACCAGCAGCCCGGCGACAAACCACAGCCCTGAACTGAAGCTTCCTGTCGCATCACGCAGAATGCCGATCAGCAGCGGGCTGACGGCAGATCCCACGTTGCCGATGGCATTGATCACCGCCAGTGCCACCGCGCGGGATTGCAGGCTAATAACCTGATCCGGCGTGGTCCAGAATATCGCCATGGCGGTAAACGATCCGGTTGAGGCCATGATGATGCCAAGTAGTTGGATCAGACTGTGATCCGTCGCCGAGGCCAGCATCCATCCCGCCGCCGCGAACAGATACGGCAGGATGGTGTGCTTTTTTCGCTCTTTTAGCCTGTCGGAGCGGCGGCTCCACCAGATCATCCCGAGGATGGTACAAAACTGCGGGATCGCCGCCAGCAGGCCGATCACGATATTGCTGCTGTGGCTGTTAAAGCTTTGCAGGATCTGCGGCGTCCAGATGTTGATTGCACTCAGCGTGTTGGTCAGACAGAAGTAGGCCAGGGTGTAGAGCAGCACCGCAGGGGTCAATACTTCACGTAGCGTCGAGCGCGGCGTGGCGGAATGCGCAACGGCAAGCTCCTGCTCGCGGGCGATCATGGTTTTGAGCGCCTGCTTTTCGTCATCATCCAGCCAGGTGGCCTGATCCGGCGTGTCGTTAAGGAAGAACCAGGTCACCACGCCAAGCACCACGGACGGCAGGCCTTCCAGCAGGAACAGCCACTGCCAGCCTTTCAGGTTCCATAGCCCGTCCATAGCCAGAATGTACCCGGAGAGGATCGAACCAAGCATCATGGTCACCGGCATGGCAATCATAAACAGCGCGTTGGCGCGGGCACGGTGATACGCCGGGAACCACCAGGTGAGATAGACCAGGATCCCCGGCAGGAAGCCGGCTTCGGCAATGCCCACCAGCATACGCAGGACGTAGAGCGTCTGCGGGCTGGTGGCGAACATGGTGCAGGTCGAGGCAATGCCCCACACCACCATGATCCCGGCGATCCAGCGGCGTGCGCCGATCTTTGCCAGCATGATGTTGCTCGGGATCCCACACAGCACGTAAGTGACGTAAAACAGCGTTGCCGCCAGGCCAAACATGGTGGACGTCAGGCCCAGATCTTTTCCCATCGTCAGCCCGGCAAAGCCAATGTTAATGCGGTCGAGAAACGAGAAGACAAACAGGATAAAGAGAAACACGATCAAGCGACGGAACAGTTTGTTAATGACGCGATGTTCAACAGCTTTATTATTTTGCAGGGTAGAGGTCGTCATGGTGCGCTCCAGATCTTACGTTTAGTAGACGGATTTATTGTTATTAACTGACGTAACCGGTTTTTCGATAAATCTCGCAGCCAGGGCTTCGGCGCTGCGGGCGAGCAGGGTGGTATCAACGCCGACGGCGACAAACAATGCGCCGAGTTCGAGGTAGCGTTTTGCCAGCGCTTCATTCGCCATCAGGATGCCGGGCGCTTTACCTGCGTCGCGTATCTGGGCAATGGCCTGTTCGATAGCGGCCTGTACGTCCGGGTGCTGCGGATTACCCGCAAAACCCATGTCGGCGCTGAGATCCGCCGGGCCGATAAACACCCCGTCGACCCCTTCCACGTCCAGAATTTGCGGCAGATTTTTTAGCGCCTCGCGGGTTTCGATTTGCACCAGTACGCACATAGCATCGTTCGCCTGTTGCAGGTAATCCGGGATACGGTTCCAGCGCGACGCACGGGCCAGCGCACTGCCCACACCGCGAATACCCGCAGGGGGATAACGGGTAGCGCTTACCGCCAGCCGGGCTTCATCGGCGTTTTGCACCATCGGTACCAGCAGGGTTTGCGCGCCCACGTCGAGCAGCTGTTTGATCTGCACCGGATCGTTCCACGACGGGCGCACGACCGGCTGGCTGGCGTAAGGCGCAATTGCCTGTAGCTGCGTTAAGATGGTTTGCACATTGTTTGGTGCGTGTTCACCGTCGATCAGCAGCCAGTCGAAGCCCGCGCCTGCCAGTAGTTCGGCGCTGTAGCTGCTGGTCAGCCCCAGCCATAACCCAATTTGCGGCGTTCCGGATTTCAGCGCCGCTTTGAATGCGTTTTGCATGGTTGTCTCCTAGACGAAGCGGCAACTGATGGAGCCCATGTTGCCGTAGTCGACATGGAAGGTATCGCCCTTGCTGGCAGCCACCGGGCGGGTAAACGAACCGCCGAGGATGATTTGCCCCGGTTCAAGCTGCACGTCGTACGGTGCCAGTTTGTTCGCCAGCCACGCCACGCCGTTCGCCGGATGGTTCAGCACGCCTGCGGCGACGCCGGTCTCTTCGATCACGCCGTTGCGATAGAGCAGGGCGGAGATCCAGCGCAGATCCAGCTCGTCGGGTTTAATCGGGCGACCACCGAGGATCACCCCAGCGTTGGCGGCGTTGTCGGAGATGGTGTCGAACACTTTGCGCGGGCGTTGGGTGTCGGGATCGATGTTGTGGCAGCGGGCGTCGATCAGCTCCAGCGCCGGGATCACGTAATCCGTAGCGTTGTAGACGTCGAAGATCGTGCAGTTCGGGCCGCGCAAGGGCTTAGCCAGCACGAAGGCCAACTCCACTTCGATGCGCGGCACGATAAAGCGATCGACAGGGATGTCGCTGCCGTCGTGGAAGAACATGTCGTCCAGCAGCGCGCCGTAATCCGGTTCGCTGATCTGCGAGCTGGCCTGCATCGCTTTGGAGGTCAGGCCGATCTTGTGGCCTTTCAGCACGCGGCCTTCGGCGATTTTCAGGCTGACCCATTCGCGCTGCACGGCGTAGGCGTCGTCGATGGTGATCGTCGGGTAGTCCAGCGAGATCTGGCGGATCTGCTCGCGGGATTGCTCCGCCTGGTGCAGACGATGGGCGATCAGGGTATGGGTGTGTTTATCGAGCATGGCGTATCCTTTGTGCGGCTGTTGCCGGGTGGCGCTTCGCTTACCCGGCCTACGTTCGAGCCGTTGTAGGCCCGGTAAGCGAAGCGCCACCGGGCGAAAAGATGTCTACTTAAACAACGCGTGCACGTTGTTTTGTTTGTAATTGAGCGTCGGGTGAAGCTCGTCGAGCTCAAACGACAGCGCCAGATAGCGAGCTGCCATCAGATCCGCGAAATGCGTTTTGATAAGCTCAAACAGCATCTCTCCCACGGCCTCACGGCTCTCCAGGCTTCGCCCGGCACCGATTTTCAAGGTCATGTGTACAAAGGCGTAATCATGTTTGCCGTCGGCCATCTGCCAGGTATCCAGCCAGTGCGCGCGGCTGCGGATGCCCCCGAGCGGGAAAATGCCCGTGGCGGCCAGCGCCTCGTTCACTTTGGCGAACAGTCCCGGCAGATCGGCCTGCTCGCGGATATTGTCGGTACATTCAGCGATAAAATGCGGCATGGTGGCTCCTTAAGCGGGCAGTGGGAAAACAGCGTTGACCTGGCCGGTGCCGGAACTGGCAAACAGCTCGGTGAGAAACTCCACCTTGCCGTCGTAATTGTCCCAGCCGAGCATCCCCAGCAGCATCACCGTGTCGTGCATATTGCCTTCCCCATAGCAGTAGTCGGCGTACTCCGGCAGCATGCTGCAAAACTCTTTGAACTGGCCTTCGCGCCACAGCTTCACCACGCGCTCGTCCATCTGGCGGTCGAACTCGCGGGTGTAGCTGTTCATCCCTTCTTCCGCGCGCTGGTCGTCAATAAAGCGGTGCGACAGCGACCCGCTCGCCAGTACCGCGACCGTGCCGTTGTATTTCTCAATCGCGCTGACGATGGCTTCGCCGAGCCTGCGGCTGTCGGCGAAGTCGTGAACGGTGCAGAACGCTGAAATGGAGATCACTTTGAAGTGCTTGTCGCTGTTCATGTAGCGCATCGGCACCAGCGTGCCGTACTCCAGCTTCAGGCTCGGGATGTTGTGCGCTTTGGCGCGCACGCCAAGCTTCACCGCTTCGTCGGCGATAAGCTGGCCGAGCGCCGGGTTACCGTCGTAGTCGTAGGTCATGTCGCGGATAAAGTGCGGCAGCTCGTTGCTGGTGTAGATGCCGGAAAAATGGTCCGCACAGTTAATGTGGTACGCGCTGTTCACCAGCCAGTGGGTGTCGAAAACAATAATGGTATCGACGCCCAGCTCGCGGCAGCGCTTGCTGATCTCTTTGTGTCCGTCGATGGCCGACTGACGGCAGCCGTGGTTTTTCCCCGGCAGCTCAGAAAGGTACATCGACGGAACGTGGGTAATTTTTGCCGCTAACGCTAACTTGCCCATATCAGACTCCCCATTTTGGAATCGGATGGTCGCCCATAGAGATGCAGACGTTCTTCATCTCCGCAAACACTTCGAAGCTGTACTCGCCGCCCTCGCGGCCGGTGCCGGAGGCCTTCACGCCGCCAAACGGCTGACGCAGATCGCGCACGTTCTGAGTGTTCACAAACACCATGCCCGCTTCGATATTGCGCGCCAGGCGCAGCACTTTGCTGACGTCCTGGGTCCAGATGTACGACGCCAGACCGTACTCCACGTCGTTGGCCAGACGCAGGCCTTCCGCTTCGTCTTTAAACGGCAGCAGGCACGCCACCGGACCGAAGATCTCCTCCTGTGCCACGCGCATGCGGTTATCGACGTCCGCGAGCACGGTTGGGCGCAGGAAGTTGCCGCCCCTCAGGTGCGCAGGCAGATCGGTCGGTTTATCCGGCCCGCCCGCCAGCAGGGCCGCGCCTTCTTCAATACCGAGACGGATGTAGCCGGAGACTTTCTCCCAGTGCTGCTGGCTGATCAGCGCGCCAACCTGCGTGTTCGGATCGGTCGGGTCGCCCACGCGCAGGCGGTTGGCGCGTTCCGCGAAGCGTTTGACGAATTCCGGGTAAATGCTCTGCTGAATGAAGATGCGCGAGCCCGCGGTACAACGCTCGCCGTTGATAGAGAAAATGGTGAACAGGGCGGCATCCAGGGCGCGCTCGATATCGGCATCTTCAAAAATCAGCACCGGGGATTTACCGCCCAGCTCCATGGAGTATTTCTTCAGCCCGGCGTTTTTCATGATATTGCGCCCGGTAGCCGTACCGCCGGTGAATGACACGGCGCGCACGTCGTGATGACGTACCAGCGCATCGCCCGCCGTTGCACCGTAGCCCTGCACCACGTTCAGCACGCCCGCCGGAATGCCCGCCTCCAGCGCCAGCTCGCCCAGACGGTCGGCCGTCAGCGGGGAAAGCTCAGACATCTTCAGCACTGCGGTATTGCCCAGCGCCAGGCACGGCGCAACCTTCCAGGTGGCGGTCATAAACGGCACGTTCCACGGCGACACCAGCGCGCAAACACCCACCGGCTGCACCAGGGTGTAGTTGAGCATCTTGTCGTCAACCGGGTAGGTCTTGCCGTTCATTTGCTGGCACACTTCGGCGAAAAACTCGAAGTTGTGCGAGGCGCGCGGGATCAGCACGTTTTTGGTCTGGTGGATCGGCAGGCCGGTGTCGGCGGTCTCCATGGCGGCGATCTCAGGGACGTTCTGGTCGATCAGATCGCCCAGACGACGCATCAGGCGCGCGCGCTCTTTCATCGGCAGGTTAGCCCATTTTGGGAATGCCTCTTTTGCCGCCGCTACGGCCTGGTTCACTTCGGCTTCGCCGCCGGAAGCGACTTCTGCCAGTACCTCGCCGGAGGCCGGGTTGGTAGTGTGGAAGTACTCACTTCCCGCCACGTTTTTACCGTTGATCCAATGGTTTATCTTTTTCATTTTGTCGTCTCCTCACTGACAATTCGGTTCACCAGGCGGCCCACGCCTTCTACTTCCACCACCACTTCGTCACCCGGCACCACGTCGGAAAGCCCTTTCGGCGTGCCGGTGGCAATCATGTCGCCCGGCTGCAGGGTCATAAATTCGCTCAGGTACGCAATCAGGAACGGGATGCTGAAGATCAGGTCTGCCGTGGTGCCTTCCTGGCGTAATTCGCCGTTAACAAAGGTGCGAAGGGCCAGGTTGTGCGGGTCGGGAATGGCCGCTTTCGGCACGATGTTGGGGGAAATAGGGGTCAGCCCGTCGCGGCTTTTGACGCGCAGATTCGGGCGATAGTAATTTTCGAGATAGTCGCGGATGGCGTAGTCGTTGCACACCGTATAGCCCGCCACGTAGTCCATCGCGTCGGCTTCACTCACCTTGCGGGCGGTTTTGCCGATGACCACCACCAGCTCCGCCTCGTAGTGCATGTACTCGACGTTGTCCGGGCGTACCGACGTCTGGTTATCACCGTTAAAAGTGTTCGGGGCTTTGATAAACACCAGCGGCTCGGTGGGCGGTTTGAAGTCCAGTTCGCTGGCGTGGTCGGCGTAGTTCAGCCCCAGGGCAAACAGCGTGGCATGCGGGTGCGGGCCGTGTGCGATGGCTACGTCGCGTTCATCCACCACCGGGTTTTCCAGCGGGGGAAAACCTTTCGCCATAACGCGCACGCGATCGCCGGGCTGCAGGGGGACGCGGGAATGCGGAGTACCGAGCAGAATGGCATCACCGGGATTGAGGGTGGCGAATTCGCTCAGGGCGCTGAGCAGTTCGGCGGCATTGCGCTGCAAATCGGCCGTGTTCCAGTGGTCAGCTTCGCGGCCGTTGATCTCGGTGATGATGGTCAGGTTATCGACGTTATCAACGGCGACAAGCTCACCCAGCGGACAAAAACCGTCACGGCATTTGGCCTTAATCGCCGGGCGGTAGAAACTCTCTTCCGGCAGGCTCACTTCATTGGCTAACGCATATCCCGCGATGTATGCCGCCGCGTCTTCCACGCGCACCTTGCTGGCGGTTTTGCCCACGACCAGTGCTACCGTCGCACCGCTTAACACCGTTTCCCCTTGTGGGAACGGAATGGGCTCGCCTGCGCGGATCACGGTGTTATGCGGTTTGATAAACCACACCGCCGTTTTTGGCGGCGTGGTGTAGGGGGCTTTTTCAAACGCGTCGCGCCAGGCATCACGCTGGCTTTGATGGTTCAATGCGACGGCAAAAACAGTACCTTTCATTGACTACTCCTCACCCTGAAAGTCCGGGTTGTGATTTCGTTAATATATTAATGATCTGGTTTTATGCTTTTGCTGTTCGTTTCGCAATCAGAAGTGAAAAATTTGTGATATGAATAACAATAAATTTACATATAGATAATTAAATATTTATTTATCATGTAGTTAATAAAATTGTGTTGTTTCTGTTAGACTTTTTGACGTAAAACGAGTTGTTTATAAAAACATCTTTTGTGTAATTGTTTACTTGTTAATGACTGGTGGGGAGAGGCTATGCATGATTCATTAACCATCGCGCTGTTGCAGGCGCGGGAAGCGGCGATGTCTTACTTCCGCCCGATTGTGAAGCGGCATAACCTGACCGAACAGCAGTGGCGGATTGTGCGCGTGCTGGCTGAACATCCGTCGATGGATTTCCACGACCTCGCGTTTCGGACCTGCATTTTGCGCCCGAGCCTGACGGGCATTCTGACGCGCATGGAGCGCGACGGGCTGGTGCTGCGCTTAAAGCCGGTGAACGACCAGCGCAAGCTGTACGTGTCGCTGACTAAAGAGGGTAACGCGCTGTACGAGCACGCCCAGGCGCAGGTGGAAGAGGCCTATCAGCAGATTGAAGCGGAATACACGCCGGAGAAAATGAAACAGCTAACGGCGCTACTGGAAGAGTTCATCGCGCTCGGTAATCGCCATATTGCCGAACGCGGGGAAGAGGAGTAACTCAGCCCTCCGGTTTTGCCAGGTGGATCAGCGTGTCGATACGCGCGGGAGAAAGCGGCTCGCGCGGTTGCGGCAGCGGCCAGCCGTACAGCCAGCGGGCGCTGGTGGCGCAGGTTTTCCCCTGACACGCGCCCATTCCGCAGCGCGAGGCGAGCTTCGCCGCCTGCCAGCTTTCGGCATTTTGCACATCGCCGCAGCGCACATCTTCGCAGCGGCAGAGCAGGGTGTCGGCAGTGATAACGTCTTTTAATGATTCCGGTAAGGTGAAGGTGGTATGAAGCGCCCGGGCAAAACGCTGCCAGCGTGCGCGGGTTGCGATGGCCTTTTCTGCTTTCCCGGGGTTATCCGCCGCGCTATAACCCGCAATCTCCCCTTCTGCCTGCGCCAGTTCGCTGCCGCCAAAACCGGTGCACTCACCCGCAGCATAGATATCCTGCACGCTGGTGCGTTGAGAAGCATCGACCCGGATAGCCTGATTTTCGGTTGTGCAGCCGAAGAGCAGACCGGGTTCAATATTGGGCACCAGCCCATAGCCGATAGCCAGCCTGTCGCACGCTATCTCACGGGTTTTTCCCCCGTGACGCACGGTGACAGACTGAAGGTGTCTCTCCCCCCGGGCGTGGATGACCTGGCTTGCCGGGTGATAGTGGGCCGGAAAAAGCTCGCCGAGCTGGAGCAGTTTTTCTTGCCAGCGCCAGAGCCCAGCCGCGAACCGGGCCAGCGCGCTCACCGGCGCCTGTTCGATGATGGCGACGATATTTCCGCCTGCGCGTTTCACCGTACCGGCGACCGCCAGCAGCAGTGGCCCGCTGCCGGCAATGACGACCCGCTCGCCGTTGAGCGGCAGGCCATGTTTAATCTGTGCCTGTAGCCCACCGGCTCCCGTTACGCCGGGAAGCGTCCAGCCAGGAAACGGCAGGGAGAGTTCCCGTGCGCCGCAGCATAAAATTAACCGCTGCCAGCGGATCTCGCCGCAACTGTCTGCGGTTTCAAAAACAACGCAATGCGATTCAGGGCGGGCAATCAACCGGGCGCCGTTCAGTAGCGTAATGCCCGGCTGTTCCGCCACTGCCTGCCGCAGGCGTAAGGCGCGCGGAGGCAGCGAAACCTGTGGACCATCACGCCAGATTTGCCCCCCAGGGCGCGGGTTGTCGTCAAGTACCATCACCGACTTTCCACAGCGTGCAGCGGCCAGTGCCGCCGACAGCCCGGCTGGCCCGGCACCGAGGACAAGGATCTCGCACTCAAACGTTCGCATGTTGGCTCCTTTCAATCACCATGTCGGGCTGGCATTCCGTCTGGCAGGCCAGCACCCGTCGTCCATTCACCGTGACGCGACACTCCTGGCAAACGCCCATGCCGCAGAAGGGGGCGCGCAGCTCACCGCTGACCGAACGTCGCGTCACGCCGCTACCCGTGAGTGCCAGCGCCGCTGCGATGCTGATGCCAGCAGGAACGTCGCAGGGTTTACCTTCAATAATCAGGTTCAGGGTCGTCATGCAATCGCCTCCTGTGTTTGCAGCCGCGCGGGGAGCCAGGCATCCGGTGAAACGGGTGGACGCTCGCCGAGGATCTGCGCGCAGAGCAGTTCGGCGGTTGCGGGGGCGGTGGTGACACCCAGCCCTTCGTGCCCCAGTGCCAGCCAGATACCCGGCCGCGCAGGATGCGGGCCGATGAGCGGGTTGCCGTCTGCCGACGCGGCGCGAAAGCCGCTCCAGCAGCGAATGATATTGAGGTTATCCAGAGAGGGGAGAAAATGGCGCGCGCGTGCCAGCATGGCCGCCAGAAGCGGTAAATCCAGCTCGCGGTCGGTATTGTCGAACTGGCGGGAAGAGCCAATCAGCAGCTGCCCGGTGGGACGCGGCTGGACGTTAAACGCCACCGAGGTGCCACCCGCATGGGCGCTGGCACCGTATCCCAGCTCTACCAGCTGGTGGCTGAGCAACGGGGCGTAGCGATCGGTGATCGCCAGTTGGCCTTTTTTCGCCCGTAGCCAGTTTTCACCAAGCAGCGCGTTGGCCCCCAGACCGCAGGCGATGACGATGGCGCGCGAGCGCAGGCGTTTGCCGCTGTGCAGGGTGACATAGGGGGCATCGACTGCGAGGGCGCGGTCACGAAGATGCGTGACATCGGCATCATCAATTAACCAGCGAGCGACGTTCGGCGCGTAGACAATCCCGTCTCCGGGCACCCACAGCCCCCCGCTGAGCCGGGAGGTGAGCAGGGGTTCACGTGCGGCAAGCTGGTCGCGGGTCTGCATGTCGCTGGCGACCTGGTGTTGCGCCATCCGCCGTTGTTTTTCTTCTGCCAGTTCAAGCTCCTGCGGCGTTTCCGCCAGCCACAGCGTGCCGCATCCGCGCCAGGCGCAGCTTTCCGGCATCCGGGGCGTCAGTTCCCGCCAGCGTGCCAGAGACCAGGCTGAAAGGGTAAGCTCGGCTGGGTCGTCATCCATGCACACCAGATGTCCCATCCCTGCTGCCGTTGCGCCCGCGTTACCGTCGTCGATCAGCGTGACCCGCTGCCCGCGCTTTGCCAGTTGCCAGGCACAGGCGGCACCGACGATCCCGGCACCAATGACAATGACGTCGGTGTCGGTCACAACGTAATCCCCCAGCGGAACGGATCGCCAGGATTGAGGATCAACCGGTTATCGCCGCAGACCCATGCCTCACCACGGATCGTCGGGATGATCTTGTTGCCATGCGGCACGAAATGGGCGGTAAATTCGCTGCCGATGATGCTCGCCTGCCGCCAGGTTTCTCCCGGCCTGAGTTTGCCGTCTTCTGCCAGACAGGCCAGCTTGGCGCTGGTGCCGGTGCCGCAGGGTGAGCGATCCCAGGCTTTTCCCGGACAGAGCACAAAGCTGCGGCTGTCCGCGCGGTCATCCTCCGCGAAGAGCTCAATATGGTCGATAATGCCGTCATGTTCACCGCGAATACCGGCACGTTCTAACCCTTCCCGGATCGCCCAGGCATACTCCGTTAACTGGTGTATCTTGTCCGGCGTCACTGCAAAAGGATGATCGTTGACGAGGAAGAACCAGTTTCCGCCCCAGGCGATATCCCCCGTGACCGTACCGTGAGCGGTTTCAACCTGCACCTGTTTGCGCCAGCGATATGCCGGGACGTTTTCTACCGAAACGCTGCCATCGTCGTGCAGCGTGGCGGTCACATCACCCACCGGGGTTTCAATCAGATGTTTGCCGGGCTGAATGCGGCCAAGCCAGGCCAGCGAGGCGACAAGCCCGATCGTCCCGTGACCGCACATGTTCAGAAAACCGCTGTTGTTGAAGAAGATGACCCCCGCCGTGGCCTTAGGCGATACCGGCACACACAGCAGAGCGCCGACCAGGACATCGTTGCCGCGCGGCTCAAGAATGATGGCTTTGCGCCAGTCGTCATAGTCGCGGGCGAAGCGGTCCCGGCGCTCGGCCATGTTTCCAGCGCCCAGATCCGGAAAACCGTCGATGACCAGGCGGGTTGGTTCGCCGCCGGTGTGGGAGTCAATTACTCTCAGTTCGCTGTGCTGCGCTGTCATGGGATCTCCGGAAAGTTAACACCTTGTTGCTAAATGCTGGCGTAAGGCCGGGATTCCTGCTTGATCGCTTTCGTCACCAGAAATGACGAAATCAGCACAGTGACCGGTTTTATTCTTAAGTTAAATTCATATTTATTTCTTATTAATCATTCTGTTGTTGGTGTGGTAAACCAAAAAAGGTGACTGCGCCAGTGGATGAAAAGGGTAAATCATAAACCTGTGGCAGGATCGCAAAACGCGGTAAGGGCGCTTGATGAGTTAACGAAAAGTTAATAAAGATCCAGCTCACCGATCGGGAGGAAGCGTTATGTCCTGTGTGATTGATAATGCGCTGGCGCCCTCGCCAGCACTGGAAGTGACTGAACTGAGCCAGATTTGTGAAGGGCTGGCGCGTCAGCGTCCGGACAATATCCAGACCTTGCTTCATGCGATGGCGTTGATTGCGCCGCTGCTCAATGCCATTCCTAATGTGGTGTTTTTTGTCAAAGACGTGCAGGCGCGCTATCTGATGGTCAATATGACCCTGGCGCGTCGCTGCGGATTTAAGACGGTGGCTTCGCTGCTGGGGAAAACCTCTGCCGATGTTTTCCCTTCCGCACTGGGGCAGGGTTATACCGAGCAGGATATGCGGGTGCTGCGCGAAGGGGTGACGCTGCGCGATCAGCTGGAGATGCATCTCTATAACGGCCGCGAGCGCGGCTGGTGTCTGACCCAGAAACTGGCGTTGCGGGATGCGCAGGGCCAGGTGATCGGCATGGCGGGCATTTCGCATGACCTACAGGAAGCGCAGGCGCGTCATCCGGCGTGGCAGCGGCTGGCGATCGTCGACGATCATATCCGCAAGCATTACCACCGGCCGATCGCCATGGAGGAGTTGACCGCGCTGAGCGGTATGTCGGTGGCGCAAATCGAACGCTACTGTAAGCGCATTTTCCATCTCACCCCGCGTCAGATGATCCATAAAGTCCGGCTGGAAAAAGCGACCGAATTGCTGGCGGGCGATACGCCGATTACCGATATTGCCCTGCAATGTGGCTATACCGATCACAGCGCCTTTAGCCGCCAGTTCAAGGCCATGACCGGCTCTACGCCGCGTGATTTTCGCGTCACGCTGGTCGGGTAAGACAAACGCACTGTGCTAATTTCGTCATCAAAGGGGAGGAAAACCACCAAGCCGTCGGCCGCCTGAAACGTCAATCTGTCAGTGAATATTCACCATTCATTCACTTTGATTTAACAAATTGACGACAAGGAACCGAACATGAGCAAGAAAGCCATTCACTGGAGCGGTGTATTCCCGGCAGTCAGCACCCAGTTTCGCAGCGATTACTCTCTCGACCTGGATGCCACCCATACGGTGATGAAAAACCTGGTCAAGGATGGTGTTTCCGGCCTGGTGGTGTGCGGCAGCGTGGGCGAGAACACTTCTCTGACCACGCAGGAAAAGCTGCAAATTATCGAAGTGGCGAAAGACGCGGCGGGTGGTCAGATCCCGGTTATCGCCGGTGTCGCAGAATTTACCACCGCCTTTGCGCAGAAGATGGCGAAAGAGGCCGAGCGTGTGGGCGTTGACGGTATTATGGTGATGCCTGCGCTGGTGTACTCTTCAAAACCGCATGAAACAGCGGCCCACTTCCGCAGCGTGGCAACCGCCACTGACCTGCCAATCATGGTGTATAACAACCCGCCAATCTACAAAAACGACGTGACGCCGGACATCCTGGCGACGCTCGCCGACTGCGACAACATCGTCTGCTTTAAAGACTCTTCCGGCGATACCCGCCGCTTTATCGACCTGCGTAATTCCGTTGGCGACCGCTTTGTGCTGTTTGCCGGGCTGGATGACGTGGTGGTCGAGAGCATCGCCGTGGGGGCGGAAGGCTGGATCTCGGGGATGTCGAACGCGTTCCCACGTGAAGGGGAGACGCTGTTCCGCCTGGCAAAACAGCAGCGCTATGAAGAAGCGATGGCGCTTTACCGCTGGTTTATGCCGCTGCTGCATCTGGATGCGCGTCCGGATCTGGTGCAGTGCATCAAGCTTTGCGAAGAGCTGTTGGGCCGCGGCAGCGCGATTACCCGTCCGCCGCGCCTGGCGCTGGAAGGGGAAACCCGTGCGCAGGTGGTAGCGATTGTCGAGAAGGCGCTGGCGACTCGCCCACAGCTGCCTGACGTCGGCCTTTAAGCACAGGAGTGACGATGACTTTATCTCTCTCTGTAAAAGGCCAGCAGTTTATCGCCGGACGCCGCGTGGCAAGCGGTGAGGCGACGCTGCCGGGCCTGCGTGCCGCTGACGGTGAACCCACCGGATACCGCTTTTACCCGGCCTCCCGCGAGGAGGCCGCCGCTGCGGCGCTGGCGGCAGAACAGGCATTTCCGATCTATTCACAGACGTCACCCGAGGTACGCGCCCGCTTTCTCGAAACTCTCGCCGACGAGCTGGATTTACTCGGCGATGAATTTTTCGCGATAGCCCGCCAGGAGACGGCGCTGCCGCTGCCGCGCTTGCAGGGAGAGCGCGCCCGGACCAGCAATCAGCTGCGCATGTTTGCTGGCGTGCTGCGTCGGGGCGATGCCTTCGGCGTGCGCATTGATACCGCACTCCCTGCGCGCCAACCGCTGCCGCGCCCGGACCTGCGCCAGTATCTGACGGCGCTGGGCCCGGTGGCAGTATTCGGTGCCAGCAATTTTCCGCTGGCTTTCTCCACCGCAGGGGGCGATACCGCCTCTGCGCTGGCGGCGGGCTGCCCGGTGGTGGTGAAGGCCCATCCGGGGCATATGGCAACGGCAGAACTCACCGCCCAGGCCATTGTGCGTGCGGTGGAGAAAGTCGCCCTTCCTGCGGGCGTTTTTAACATGATTTTCGGCACCGACATTGGCGCAGAGCTGGTGCGTCACCCATCGATCCAGGCGGTCGGGTTTACCGGTTCTTTACGCGGCGGTAAGGCGCTCTGGCTGCTTGCGCAGCAGCGTCCGCAGCCGATCCCGGTCTTTGCGGAGATGTCAGCCATTAACCCGCTTATTATCCTGCCGCAGGCGTTAGCCACCCGGGCAGAGGGGCTGGCGAAGGAACTGGTGGCCTCTTTTACCCTCGGCAGCGGGCAGTTTTGTACCAAGCCCGGGCTGATCCTGGCCTTGCGTGGCGAAGGCATGACCCGCTTCACGCAGGCGCTGAAGGAGGCGGTGGATCAGGCTCCGGCACAGACCATGCTCAATGCCCCGACCCTTGCCCACTACGAAGAAGGCGTCAGTGCGTTTGAGGCGCATCCCGCGATTCAGCGGCTGGCAGGCTCTGATGATTCTGTTAGCGGACGCGCGCAGGCTCGCCTGTATCAGGCCCCGGTTTCGCTGCTGCTGGCGCAGGAGCCTCTGTTGCAGCATGAGGTGTTTGGCCCGCTGGCGGTGCTGGTTGAGGTGGCTGACGAGGCTGAAATGCAGGCTGTTCTGCGTGCCATCCAGGGGCAGTTGACGGCAACGGTGCACGCCGAATCCGATGACGGCCCGCTGGCACAACGCCTGCTACCAGCCCTGAGCGAAAAGGCCGGGCGCGTGCTGTTTAACGGATATCCGACCGGCGTGGAAGTGTGCGATGCGATGGTGCACGGCGGCCCGTGGCCTGCCACCACCGATTCACGCGGGACCTCCGTCGGAACCCGCTCCATCGAACGTTTTATGCGTCCGGTGTGCCTGCAGAATGTGCCCGCTGCACTGCTGCCGCCTGCTGTCCAGGATGCTAACCCTCTGAACCTGCTGCGCCTGATTAACGGGCAGTGGACCCGGGAAGCCATTTCCCCCTCTGTTGACTGAAGGGCATGACCATGACGATTCACTCTACGCATCAAACATCGTCCCGCGTTGTTGAGTCAGGGAAATTTAAAAAGCAGCTCACGTTAACCGACCTGACGTTTATTGGTCTTGGGGCTATCTTCGGCTCCGGCTGGCTGTTTGCCGCAAGCCATGTGGCCTCGATTGCCGGGCCTGCGGGCATTGCCTCGTGGGTTATCGGCGGGATTGCCGTGCTGCTGCTGGGGATTGTCTATTGTGAACTGGGGGCGGCGCTGCCGCGCGCCGGGGGGATCATCCGTTATCCGGTGTTTTCCCACGGCGAGCTGATGGGGTATCTGCTGGGCTTTATTACGCTGATTGCGTTCTCAAGCCTGATCTCCATTGAGATTGTTGCCGCGCGCCAGTACGCGGCCGCCTGGTTCCCGATGCTAACGCAGCCAGGCTCAAGCGATCCGACGCTGCTGGGCTGGGTGGTGCAGTTTTTACTGCTCTGTTTCTTCTTTGGCCTGAACTACTACAGCGTAAAAACGTTCGCCCGCTCCAACAACATCATCAGTATTCTGAAGTTTCTGGTGCCGCTGGCGGTTGTCGTCACCCTGTTTACCTTTTTCAAACCTGAAAACCTGCACGTTCAGGGGATTGCGCCGTTTGGCATGTCAGGCGTTGAGGCAGCGATCAGCGCCGGGGGGATTATTTTTGCCTACCTGGGGCTGACACCGATTATCTCTGTGGCGAGCGAAGTACAAAATCCGCAGCGGACCATCCCGGTTGCGCTGATTTTATCTGTGGTGCTGTCGACCATTATCTACGTGCTGTTGCAACTGGCATTTCTTGGCAGTATTCCAACCGAAATGCTCGGCAGCGGCTGGGCGGAGATCAGCAAACAGTTCTCGCTGCCTTATCGCGATATCGCCATTACGCTCGGTATGGGCTGGCTGGCATTTATGGTGGTGTGCGATGCGATTGTCTCCCCAAGCGGCACCGGCAATATCTATATGAACGCGACGCCGCGCGTGATTTACGGCTGGGCGAAAGCGGGGACGTTCTTTAAGGCGTTTACCCACATTGATAAAGAGTCCGGCATTCCGCGTCCGGCGCTGTGGCTGACCTTCGCCATGTCTATCTTCTGGACGCTACCGTTCCCGTCCTGGGAGCAGTTGATTAGTGTGGTGTCGGCGGCGCTGGTGTTGAGCTATGCCATTGCCCCGGTCACGGCGGCGGGGCTGCGCCGTAATGCGCCCGATCTGCCGCGCCCGTTCCGCGTGCGTGCCTTCGGGATTATCGGCCCGGTGTCGTTTGTGATTTCAGCCCTGATTGTCTTCTGGTCTGGCTGGGGGACGCTGTCATGGCTGCTGGGGTTGCAGATTGTGATGTTCGTGGTCTACGTGCTGTGCAAAGCAAAAGTGCCTGTCCACACTGTGAGTCTGGCACAGCAGGTGAAATCGTCCCTGTGGCTCATCGCTTTCTACGCGCTGATTATGCTGTTCTCGTGGCTGGGCAGTTTTGGCGGCACAGGGGTGATTGGTCATCCGTGGGATACGGTGGTGGTGGCGCTGATGTCGCTGGGCATTTACTACTGGGGCGAGCGAACCTGTCTGCCACAGGCTAACTTTACCGGAGACGAAGAAGAGTAGAGGAGTGGGTCATGGAGATGGTAAACCTCTCGTTAACAGAGGCTTATGCGCTGGCATTTAACGTGCTGCGCGGGAACGGATTCAGCGAGGCGCACGCCGCCGCGGTGGCGAAAAACGTCACCCACGGCGAGCGCGATGGCTGCGCCTCGCACGGTTTGTGGCGGTTGCTGGGTATTGTCGAAACGCTGCGTAAAGGGAAGGTGTCACCAGACGCAGAACCGGCGATCGCCGATACCGCACCCGCCATCGTGAAAGCGGACGCTGGTGGGGCATTTTCCCTGCTGGCGTTCGAACGTGCGCTGCCGCTGCTGATAGAAAAGGCGCGACACGGTGGTATCGCCGCGCTGGCGATTAACCGCTGCGTGCACTTTTCTGCCCTGTTTGCGGACGTTGAACCGCTGACGGAGGCCGGCCTGGTGGCGCTGGCGACCACGCCGAGCCATGCGTGGGTCGCCCCAGCGGGCGGCACGCAACCGCTGTTTGGCACGAACCCGATTGCCTTTGGCTGGCCGCGCGGCGATAAACCGCCGTTTATTTTTGATATGGCCACCAGCGCGGCGGCGCGGGGTGAAATCCAGCTGCATCAGCGTGCGGGTAAGGCGGTGCCGGAAGGGTGGGGGATTGATGCTCAGGGCAATTCGACGACCGATGCACAGGCTATTCTTGACGGCGCGATGTTGACCTTCGGCGGACATAAAGGCTCGGCGCTGGCGGCGATGGTGGAACTGCTTGCCGGTCCGCTGATCGGTGATATGACCAGCGCGGAATCGCTGGCGTGGGATGAGGGCGCAGGCGGCCTGCCTTACGGCGGTGAACTGATTCTGGCGCTCGACCCGACGCGTTTTTTAGGGAATGACGCCGCAGCCCATCTGGCTCGTGCCGAGACACTCTTCAGCGGGATGACGCAGCAGGGGGCCCGATTGCCGGGAGAGCGCCGCTATCAATCTCGTGAGCGCGCAAACCGTAATGGCCTGGAGATAACCCTCACACTTTTCAATGACATATCTGAGCTGCTGAAATCATCATCGTGATCATCAACACAAGAGGAGGGAAATAGTCCCTCTTCTCAGTACGTTTTTCGTAAAGTTTTCCCTTTCCAGGCCGAAAATTCTGTTATCTGTCTGAAGGAAAGAGAAAACATGTTAAACCGTATCAAGATTGTCACCAGCCTAATGCTGGTTTTAGCGATATTTGGCCTTTTACAACTCACATCCGGTGGTCTTTTCTTTAACGCTCTGAAGAATGACAAAGAGAACTTCACCGTCCTGCAAACCATTCGCCAGCAACAATCCACGCTGAACGGCAGCTGGGTGGCGTTGCTGCAAACCCGTAATACCCTGAACCGTGCGGGCATCCGCTATATGATGGATCAGAGCAATATCGGCAGCGGCGCGACCGTTAACGATTTGATGCAAATCGCGTCTGCGTCTCTGAAACAGGCGGAAAAAAACTGGGCTGACTATGAAGCCCTGCCGCGCGACTCGCGTCAAAGTGATGCAGACGCGATGGAAATCAAACGTAACTACGATATCTATCACGGTGCGCTGGCGGAGCTGATTCAGCTGCTGGGCGCAGGTAAAATCAACGCCTTCTTCGACCAGCCGACTCAGAGCTATCAGGACGGTTTTGAGAAGCAGTACGTAAACTACCTGCAGCAGAACGACAAGCTGTACAAGACCGCCGTTGAGGACAGCAACAGCTCTTACTCTCAGGCCATCTGGGTGCTGATTAGCGTATTGGTTGCCGTTCTGGTGGTGATTGTCGCCGTCTGGCTGGGTATCAAACAGGCGCTGATCTCTCCGTTGAACCGTCTCATCGACAGCATTCGCCATATCGCCAGCGGCGACCTGGTGAAGCGCATTGATGTGGAAGGCTCCAACGAGATGGGCGAACTGGCCGATTCACTGCGTCATATGCAGGGTGAGCTGGTGCGTACCGTTGGCGACGTGCGTAATGGCGCAAACGCCATTTACAGCGGTGCGAGCGAAATCGCGATGGGCAACAACGATCTCTCCTCCCGTACCGAGCAGCAGGCGGCTTCTCTGGAAGAGACCGCTGCCAGTATGGAACAGCTGACGGCAACCGTTAAGCAGAACGCCGAAAACGCCCGTCAGGCAAGCCATCTGGCGCTAAGTGCGTCTGAAACGGCGCAGAAAGGCGGTAAAGTGGTGGATAACGTGGTGCAAACCATGCGTGACATCGCCGGAAGTTCGCAGAAAATTGCCGACATTATCAGCGTAATTGACGGCATTGCTTTCCAGACCAACATTCTGGCACTGAACGCGGCGGTAGAAGCGGCGCGTGCGGGCGAGCAGGGCCGTGGCTTTGCGGTGGTGGCAGGTGAAGTTCGTAACCTGGCGCAGCGCAGCGCCCAGGCGGCACGTGAAATTAAGAGCCTGATTGAAGACTCTGTTGGCCGTGTGGAAGTGGGCTCTACCCTGGTAGAAAGCGCCGGTGAAACCATGGGCGAGATCGTTAATGCAGTCACTCGCGTTACCGACATTATGGGTGAAATCGCCTCTGCGTCAGACGAGCAGAGCCGCGGTATTGACCAGGTGGGTCTGGCAGTCGCAGAGATGGATCGTGTGACCCAGCAGAACGCCTCGCTGGTGGAAGAGTCTGCTGCGGCCGCGGCCGCGCTGGAAGAGCAGGCGAGCCGTCTGACTCAGGCTGTGGCGGTGTTCCGCATTCAGCAGGAGCAGATGAAAGCGCGCGAGTTCGCTGCGGCTAAAGCGGTTTCCACGCCGGTGATGGCGCGTAAAACCGCGACTGCCGATTCAGGCGATAACTGGGAAACGTTCTAATTAAGTGACAGGCGCATGGCACAGCGGGATTCATACGCTAAGCCATGCGCCGCTTCATCATCTCTTTTCTGACGCAGTTCTGGCGTTAGCTCAGCAATTTGTTCAAATCCCAACCGCGCATAGAACGGCGCATTCCACGGGACGTCCCGGAACGTCGTTAACGTCAGCGACGTCAGCCCTAGCTGACGAGCATGGTCAGCCACACAGGCGATGAGCTGCCGGCCAATCCCTTTTCCCTGCCAGTCCAGATCAACCGAAAGCTCCACGATAAACAGCGATGAAGAGTGTGCTTCGGTGAGGATAAACCCCACGGGGCGGTCATTCGCCAGCGCCAGCCAGCTTTGCCCGCGTTCGGCATACTCAAGATGCTGCTCAGCGGAAATGACCTCACCCTCGGCAAGCCAGGCGAGCTCCGGATAGCGTCGAAAACGTTCCCCCGCCGCGCGTTCAATGGCGGGCAGGGCGTAAACGTCGTCACAGCGAGTTGGCCGAACGGTTATGTTAAGGGGGACGGTCATTAGCCTGCATTACTCACAATTTTAATTTCGACCATGCCTACCCCCAGCTGACGCGGTGAATGGCCGAGGATATTCCCGTCATTCGTGGACTGCGGGTCTGGCGGCACAATCACCAGGGTATTGCTGCGGGATGGATTCTCAAAATGAAGCGTGTGAGTGGTCACTTCGTTTCCAAGCGTTAGCGTCTGCTCTTGTTCGCCCACGCGCACGGGCACGGGCTTATTTGCATTGGAACCATACGCCCTGGCCGTGATCACCAGGTCAAATTGTTCTGGCAGGGGATGGGTGTACTCAATTTTCACCTCGTTGCCCAACTGCGCATTTGACCAGCGTCCCCAGGACTCCGGACGTGAGATGCCGCTAAACTGTTTCACCTCTTCCGGCGCGCCGGCTACGTTAAAGATAAAGCTGTCCGCCTTGTAGCGAATATCGTTATCGACGATTTTCAGCATGTCGACGTTGTGCTGATAGCGTGCGGTATCAATCACCGTGTCTTTAAACGCGGTTTTGCCTTTCCACTGGGCTTTATCCACATGCTGCACGGATTGCTCTCCGCCAAGCTGGCCCTGAGAAACACACCAGTCGGTAGAAAGCGCCAACGGCTGTGACCAGAGTTGGCCCATTTTGTAACATTTGTCGACCCAGACGAAGTTATCGCGAGGGGCAAAGTCAGCCAGCTGGAAACGCAGTGGGGCGGAATACTCACTTTCCGGCAGCGGTTCGACGCGATTGTCCGACACGCGCACCAGCAGCGGCAGGCGGAAGCTGCTGCCCGAGAAGGCAATCGTGTTTTTATTTTGATCGATGGTGAAATCTTTCATCTCTTTCGGGAAGTTCCACAGGCGGATGATGTCTGGCTTCCACGCGAGGATTTTTTCCTTCATGTTGAGGAAGACTTCAGACAGAGATTGCCCCGACAACGTGCTGCGGCCCAGACCAATAAAGTTGTCTCCGCCCAGAATGTCCAGCACGGTCGCGCCGTTATCCATTGAGTTACGTTTGGTGGCAATCACTTCCTGTTGCGGCTGGTCGCCGCGAAGCACGAAGAACAGATTGCTGCGATCCTGCTTGTTGAGTTGATCCCATGCGCTGTTTTTCATCGCCAGATGGTCAGACGAAACGACGATGACGGTATTTTTAAAATACGGTGAAGCTTTGATTTTCTCGACCAGTGCGGCGATATGCTCCTGGCTACAGGTGACGGCGCTGAAAGATTTGTTGTTTTTGCCGCCGACATCATAGCTTCTGCGTTTACAGGTACGTGAGACGAACCCGTCCGGGTGGTGCGTATCCACGGTCAGAGCAAAGAGGGAGAAGCGCTTACCCGAGCGGGAAAGTTCTTCGAATTTCTTCCAGGTTTCGTCCAGCACCGTATCGTCGTAGAAGCCCCAGTCGTTACGGTAGTTTGGATCGGCAACTGTCGTTTTTAACTCCTCTGAGCCATACAGGTGGTCAAAACCGTGGGACTTCAGGAACACATCTTTTCCGGCAAAGCGCAGGTTCGCCCCCTGGACAAAATAGTTTTCATAGCCGGAGTTTTTCAGAATATCGCCCAGGCAAACATTCTGCGGGAAGAATGTCGACATCGAGGCTGAGGCGTTCCCTTCAAAAGGTGCAAACAGCGGGATACCACACTGGGAGGCAACCATTCCGGCGATAGTGTAATCCGTGCCGGGCAGCTGCATGGTGTGGCTGAAATCAAGACCTTCGTTTTTCAACGCGCCCAGCTCTGGTGTCAGGTTCGGGAACGCGTCGTTATCAAAGTACGTGCGCTCCAGACTTTCGCCGTAGATATAGACCAGATTGAGTTTCGGGCTGGCGATCTTTTTCGACGGCTCTTTGTAGTAGGCCACGAAATCCGGATCGCCGTCGCGCGACTGGGACTTTACCAGCTCGGCGATCTGATGGAATGCGGGACTGGCGTCGACTGAGGCCAGTGCCAGGAAAAGCGCCAGCAGGCTGTAACCATGATGGTGCGGATGATGGCGACGTCGCCGCAGTACCCAGGCCAGTGCGCCAAAAACGACCACCAGCGCCACAACCAGGCCCAGCCCAGGAAGAATATACTTACCTACGCCCGCGCCCGTCAGGCTGTTCGTCAGGGTGTAGAGAACCGCATCGTTAATCCCGTCACCGGTAAAGTAATCGCTGGCGTATAAGGTAATGTTTAAAATAATAAAAATGCCGAGCACCACCAGCGTGGCGATAAACCACCAGGTGTGACGGCCAGCTTTCCAGGCGTAAACGCCGACAGAAGCCAGAAAAAGGATAAGAGACATGAATTCAGACAACAGCATATCCTCATGACGCCAGATGCTTCGCTGGCTAACTGTTTATTTTTAGGTACTACAATGTAATTGCGATGTCGTTTAGCTGCAATTCTAGTGTCATGAAAGTGTGCTGTTATTAGGATTTGGTTTAGAAAACCGTTTTTTTGAAGGTGCTCGCATCCTGACAAACGGACGCTGAGACGGTGGCAGGCAGGGAAAACGCTCATTTAGCGCCGCGTTGCAAGACTATCGCATTAAACGCGGCGTGTTGTGGCAGAAAATGGGATGGATCAGGAGATGAAATTAACGCCTTGTTTCAGCACCAGATCGCAGGCTTTGGTTTTCACCTGTTTGGCCAGAGAAGAGTTGCCGATGGTGCTCAGGTTAAGCTGCTGGCCGTTTTTCGCGTTAAGCAGACCCTGAATACCGTCCATGTAGTTGGTATCCGCTTTCTGCTCCTGGGTATCCAGACCCAGCTTGCCCAGCACCTGGTTTTTGACATTTTGCGCGTCGGTCACGGAGGCCAGCTTTTGCTTCGCGCAATATTCCAGAATGCCCGCCGCGTTGTTCATTGTACCCGCACTCAGGCTCTGGGAGCTGTTACCCAGCAGGCTGGTGAGAGAAGATGCGGACAGCCCGCCCTGAGTGCTGCTGCTCTCTTTGGTCAGTTCGTTTGCTGCGCTTGACAGAGAATCCTGCCAGGACGCCGCTTGCACTGCGCCGGTAACCAACAGGGTGCCTAACAGCGTGCTGATAATAATCTGTTTTTTCATCGTAAATTTCTCAAAAAGGTCCGTTTTGGGCCGGAAGTGATTCCAGTATATACCGCCTTCTCACCATCGATTCCTGGAACTATCTTAATACTCTTTTCCGGTGACGCGGCTACGGTAACTTTCCCAGTCGAAGATGACATACAGGCTGTTACCCAGCTTCATGCGATCCATAACGCGCTCACCCAGTAAGCGGGTCATCTCGTCGATATTGTGGTTTGTCAGCATACCGGTAGGTCGTTTGGACGAGGAACGGCGGTCGACAATCTGGTTAATGATCACCTTTTCATAACGGGATTCCGTCTGCACGCCAATCTCGTCGATGACCAGTAAATCGACGTTACTCAGGTCGTTCAGGAGTTGTTCTTCGCTGGTTTCGCGGTTGCTGAAGGTGTCTTTCATCGCGGACATGATATCGGCCACGGTGATGATGAGCACCGATTTTCCGCGCAGGAGCAGTTCGTTGCAGATAGCGGCGGCGAGGTGATTTTTTCCGGTGCCAGGTTTGCCGCTAAAGATGAAGCTGGCAATATTACCATCGAATTCATCCACATACTGACGGGCGGCGGCAAGCGCGTTCATCTGCCCGTTGGTCTCAACTTTATAATTATCAAATGAGCAGTTCTGATGCAGGGGACGAATACCTGAACGGTTAAAGGTGCGCTGCATTTTCATCGCCCGATTTTCACGGGCGAGCGCGGCGGCGCGGATCTCTCCTTGCTCTTTTTGCCACGCCAGCAGTTCTTCACCCGTGGTGAAAGCGGGCTTCACGTTGGCAGGCATCATTTTTTGCAGACGTTTCATCAGGTCGCCGACGTTCTTCATTTCGCACCTCGGAATCCGTTAGGGATCTGTTTATCCGGTTCTGAAAACGCGTTGATATCGCGTTTTGGCTGGCCATTATTGCTGGCGCGGGTGATTTGAAGATGGCGCGCGAGCTTTTGCTGCCACTGAATATGGGTGAAGACTTTACCTTCTGCCTGCCACCAGGCCGTAAACGCGGCCAGTTCTTCAGCGGTGGCGGGTTGTGTTAACGCAATACCCCACAGCGCGGCCTGCCGCTGAAAATCGGCATCAGGTTGCCAGCCCGCATAGAGAGCAAATTTTCCCATCGGAACGCTCATCGGGGCGTTAACCGGCTCATCAAAGAACTGGTTATCCAGCATGATATCGCTCGCCGGGCGTGATAATTGCGCTTCGATCTCCAGGAGCTGTGCCAGACGTTCCGGTGTGATGGCGTAAAATGCCGGTGCATTGTCGGCAAAAACCGCAACCATGCCGCCTTCGGCGTGGGTCAACACACCGCGTGGGTCGCGCATAAAGGCATCAATGCCAGCAATGCTGGTGGTCAGAATTCTGGAGGACATAACGCTTACTCTACTGATGACTACGGGCGTGATATGAGCTTATGGTAGCACAGAGAGGATGAGGGGATGGAGGGGATTTCCCCGGTGGCGATGCGCTTATAGGGCTACAACCGTAGACCTGATAAGCGCAGCGCCATCAGGCATTTATCATGCGATGATATTCAGGGTCACGTCGATGTTGCCGCGGGTCGCGTTAGAGTACGGGCAAACGATGTGGGCGGCATCGACCAGCTTTTTGGCTTCCGCAGGATCCATGCCTTCAACATGGATGTTCAGTTTTGCTTCGATACCAAAGCCGGTTGGCAGCGGACCAATACCCACTTCGCCTTCAATAAAGGCCTCTTTTGGCAGGGTAAATTTGTCGCGTGCGGCGACAAACTTCATCGCGCCCAGGAAGCAGGCAGAGTAGCCGGCAGCAAACAGCTGCTCAGGGTTCGTCACTTCTCCCCCCATGCCACCCATCTCTTTTGGCACGCCCAGTTTCACGTCCAGGACACCATCAGAAGAGGTGGCACGAC
The DNA here is from genome assembly GCF_046521475.1 of Enterobacter sp. CPE_E890. Taxonomy (NCBI): domain Bacteria; kingdom Pseudomonadati; phylum Pseudomonadota; class Gammaproteobacteria; order Enterobacterales; family Enterobacteriaceae; genus Enterobacter; species Enterobacter sp. CPE_E890. The sequence continues at coordinate 650,485 of NZ_JBKFZW010000001.1, forward strand.
CGTCACGACCTCCGGTTGCTTTTGCTTTGGCGGTATAAACGACTTTTTCTAAAGACATGTCAGGTTCCTCATTTTATATTTAAGTGCGCTATTAAATAGCGTGCGATATATATGTTTAAATAAATACGCGTAAAGTATAGCCTTACGCGTGGTGTAACTGGTGTCGCAAAAGTTCAAGCTGCTGCTTCAGCGCCAGCATCGTGTCAGTATCACATTGCGCTGCGCAACCCACCGCATGGGGGATATTTAGTGCCTGCTGTTGCAGTGCACGTCCCTCGTCGCTCAGCGTGACGGCCACCTGACGTTCGTCTTTACGCGAGCGCTGACGTTTTATCAGCCCGGCGCTTTCCAGACGTTTTAACAGCGGCGTCAGGGTGGCAGAGTCAAGGAACAGCCGCTCACCAATGTCCGACACCGTCATGTCGTCCTGCTCCCAGAGCACCAGCATCACCAGGTATTGCGGGTAAGTCAGGTTCAGCGGCGCCAGCAGTTGCCGGTACAGCTTGTTAAGCGCCAGATTTGCCGAGTAGAGAGCAAAGCAGAGCTGGTTATCCAGCAGGAGCGCAGCGGTGGTGTCGTTCGTTTTCGTGTTCATGGAATGAATATAGATAGTGCGCGATTTAATTGCAAGCAATTTTATGGGCAGGTATAGCGGAGTGCCACCTGAACGGCCATTTTGCGGTAGTGCTGGCGCTGAGCCTGTTCATCCGCCCCATCTTCAAACAGCAATGTGAAGGTGTAGCTGTTGGCGACGTAGTGAAAGCTGAAACTGCTTATCAGACGGTGGAGATCGCGGGCGTCAACTGTCTGGTTGAATAGCTGCTTTTCTTTACCCCGGTCCAGGATCGCTTCCAGCAGATCGAGCGCGCTACGGTTGACCTGGCGCAGATAGCTCGACTGCTGCATAAAGCGACCACGCTGCATGTTTTCCATGCAGATAATGCGGATGTAATCCGGGTGATCGGCATGATAGTCAAAGGTAGCTTCAACCAGGTTGACCAGCGCTTCTACCGGTGGCATTCCCGCCAGGCTCAGTGCTTTCTCACTGGCGCGGATTTGGGTGTAAACATGCTCCAGGACGAGAAGGTAGAGATTTTCTTTGTTCTTGAAATGGTAAACCACCATGCGCTTGGTCGTGCCTGCTTTCTCCGCAATTTGCTCCATGCGGGCACCGTTCAAACCATATTCGGCGAAAAGCGCGATCGCGCTCTGAAAAATTTTCTCTTTCAGGCTGGATTCTTCATTGTGTGCGGGGTGTTCGCTGCCTGGGTTAGCCACAATCTTTCCTTATTATCACCAAACGGACCAGGACGATTATCCCCATGGCAGCGAAATAACACAAATATCAAACGCGTGGGCGTTTGCGGTACAGCCACAGTCCCGGGATCGACAGCCCGATAGAGAGTGCACCGACAATGGAAGAGGCCTTAAGGAAGTTGCTCAGAAGGAGGATCATCTGTGGCTCGGTGTAGCCAAAATGGCTGATTTTTACTGCGGAAATCATTGCCGTGTAGGCAGATATGCCCGGGAACATCGGGATAACGGCGGCAACGGTGAACACTTTGGGATGCGCCAGATACCAGCGCGACCACTGAATGCCTATGCTACCGACCAGCATAGACGCCATAAATGTCGACCATTCGATGTTAAAACCTGCCGTCATCATGATCATCCGTGACCCATGACCAATCGCACCCAGCAGGGCACACCACGGGAGAGCACGTTGCGGAACATTAAAGACCATCGCAAAGCCAACGGCAGGAATGGCGGCCAGAAGCATGTCCTGTACCAGTGCCAGCAGAAAATCTATCACGCCCATCCGCGTAACCCCCAGAGAGTCATGGCCATGACGACGCCAATACAGGTCGCCAGCGTCAGCAGGCTGGCGATAGCCCAACGTGCCAGACCGGTATTGATGTGCCCTTTAAACATATCGGCGACAGCGTTAATCAACGGGAACCCCGGGACCAGCAGAAGCACACTGGCGGCCATGGCAACAGTGGGGGTGTTAACAAACTGCGGCAGGCGCAGCAGTAAACCAGACACCGTGGTGGCGACAAAAGCGGTAATACAGAAATTGATTTGTGGGTGCATTTGCCGGTGTGTCAGTAGCTGGCGGACATACATCGCGATGCTGCTGGCGAAAAATGTAATGATTGCGCCGTCCCAGCCGCCTTTATTGAGCTTACAAAAACAGGCGCACGACAGCCCAACCATGAGCACAACGAGCCAGCGTGGGTAACGCAATGGCTTTATTTGGTTGAATTTTTTTTCAATCTCATTGTGGTCGAGCAGCTTATGCTCAGCAAGAATGACGATATGTTGCACTTCGGTGACGACGTGCATGTTAATACCACGGTCGTGGTTTTTGCGGGTGGAGGTCAGGCATTGACCATCTTTGATCGTAGTCAGCACAATGGCGTTTGAAGAGATCGCGCTTTCAACGCTATCCATACCTAACGCCAGCCCCAGCCGTGTTGAGAGCTCCTCAACCAGCGCGCTTTCCGCTCCGTGCTGGAGCAGAAAAAGACCGCACTGAATACATAGCCGCGTGATAGCACGCTGCGTTGACCGATCTGCCTGCATGTATTGTCCTGAAGAGAAAATGGATGTTAGCGGTTTGGCCCGTGATGCTTACTTTTAACACAAAGTGCGGTACCCCTTGCTGTGGGTCAGATCAAGATTTATGCAAACAGTTGCAACCTGTATTGTGAAAGGGTTTTCGCTTTAATTCATAACAATGGTGAATCATTAATGCGGTAACATAAAATATTTGTATTTAGTTATTCTAAATTTATATTGTCGATATTTTAATGAGTCCGTAATTAAATTTTCTTGCACTTTATGAGATATTATCTCTGTTTTAGGCATTTCTTAAATCAGAAACATATCTCATCTTCTGCTTGTATTAATCTGTTTTACACTCAGGGACGAAAATACTTATTACGTTGATGCGTATTAACGTTACTCATCAAATGAAAAATGGACACGGAGGGTCTATGTTGTCATTACATGGTAAACATTGCGTAGTCATAAGCCGGATACCCGTGATGCAAAAAGGGTTTGCAGGCGTTATGGCACGTCACTTCCCCGATTTTGAATTGACCTTTTGCCGCTCACTGCAGGAGCTAACGCTGCTTCAGTTACGCAGTGCAGATGTAATTATTGCCGATATTTCAGGTGAATACAGAAACCCCCGGGGCTCGCTCGAAGAGTACTACAGCTTATTGAACCAATACCGTGAAATACACTGGATCTTCTTAGTCTCCCGACCGCTGTACCCGATAGCGGTTGAGTTGCTTATGCGACCAGAAAGCACGCTGCTTTCCGATATGGAACCCATCGACGGCGTGATTAATGCCATCCGGGCCGGGAGTGAGCGTGCTGAACGGATAAGCCAGACGTTATTAATACCAGAACCTCAGAGTGTTGAAGATGAACACGTTATTGCGCTCACGCACTCTGAACGCAAAGTATTACGTTTGTTAGGTAAGGGATGGGGGATTAATCAAATTGCCACCTTGCTCAAGAAGAGCAATAAAACGATAAGTGCGCAGAAAAACAGTGCGATGCGACGGCTGTCGTTGCGGTCTAACGCCGATATGTATGCCTGGATCAGTAGTACACAGGGAATGAGAGAGCTGAGTTTAATCTCAGCCTATGGAGAGTTTGAGGAATGGAAAAAACCGATTCAACAAGACACATCGCCATTATCGAAAATTGTTCGATGAGTGCTGTTGGGCTACAGCATCTTTTTGCTATGCCCACCCTTAACCATTATCAGTTGCACTTATTTAGTGGATTTGAGGGCTTTAAGAAGGCACTTCATCAGACCAATTTTTTTTCGCTGATCTATTCACTTTCCGATGCGCGAGAAGAGCGTCGTAATTGCCTGGCGCACGTGCGGGATCTCGCATTTACCCATAGCCATATTCAACGCATTATTCTGGCGTCTGATGAGATGGAAGCACGGTTAATTAGCCATCTATCACCTTCACGTCTTCACGGAGTGGTCAGTAAATCCTTAACACTTGAGCACTTGCAGAAGGAGCTCGTGGTGTTGTTGGGTGAAACGCTGCGCATCAATGACAATATGCTGAACCACTGGTATCGGAGTCAAAACAGGATGTTAAGCCCCACGGAGCGGGCCATTTTGCGTTATATGTCTTGCGGGTATTCCATTCCCGAAATCGCCGCACAGCTTGAACGCAATATTAAGACTATCCGGGCACATAAGTTTAATGCGATGGTGAAGTTGGGAGTGAGTTCTGACGTAGGGCTGCTTGATGCAGCGGATATTCTTACGCATCTCCCGGCACGAGAACCGCTTAATCCTGCACTCAGCAAACCCACATTTTTATAACCTGCCTTGTGCGCCAGATACTCTCTGGCGCATCAATCAGATGCATACATCAACCCATTTTGCAGATGTTAGCTCTGCCATCCTGTCAGGTGAAATACGTACGGCACTGTGGATCGCGCCAGCGGCAGGAAGTACTTCAGCGTACTGCTTTAAGGAAATATCGCAGTAAACCGCAAGCGGGTTTTCCAGCCCGAACGGACAAACACCACCAACAGGATGACCTGTTATGGTCACTACTTCATCACTGCTGAGCATGCGTGCTTTTGCACCAAAGGTGTCTTTTAGCTTTTTGTTATCCAGGCGCGCATCACCTTTCGCTACCACCAGAATCACCTCGTTTTTCACCTTCAATGACAGGGTTTTGGCAATTTGTCCCGGCTCAACGCGATGGGCGGCTGCAGCGAGTGCAACGGTAGCGGTACTCTGACTCAATTCAATAACGTCTATATCCGGAGCGTTGTCGGCAAAAAACTGCTGTACAGACTGCAAACTCATTGTTTCCTCCTGACAAATATCCTGCGTAATCTGTCATAAGAATTTATGCTCTGTAAATATCTCTTAAGTAACAAATACCCCATATAGCTGATTTCTGGATCATCTTCACAATCACAGAAACCGGTTACAGTAACCGGTTGCAGAGCGTGGTGCGTAGATTAATACTGAGTACGTAACGTTCCCTGTATCCAATAATAAGAGCAAATTATGAAACCATTTAGTCTGAGCAGTACCGCTGGTACACAAGCCAGCAAGGTTGTGAAGCTGATTTATGGAACAACGTGTGGCACGAATGTGCCCGTAACAAACGTCTGACAGGAGATCTGCCATGTCTGCCAACCATGCTGCGTTTAACCTGATATTCCGTTTTGTTGAAAATTACGTTAGCCCAATTGCCGGGCGCATCTCTTCCCAGCGTCATGTTATGGCTATTCGTGATGGGTTCATCTCCGCGATGCCATTTATGATTGTCGGCTCATTTTTGTTAGTGTTCGCTTACCCACCGTTTTCGCCTGATACCACCTGGGGTTTTGCGCGCGCCTGGTTGGATATGGCGAAGCAATTTGAAGGCCAGATCCTGACGCCGTTTGATATGACAATGGGTATTATGTCCATTTATATCTGTGCGGCCATTGCCTATAACCTTGGCAAACACTATGTCAAATCGCATCAGTTAGACCCATTTATGTGTGCCATGCTGTCGCTGATGGCGTTTCTCCTGGTCGCAGCACCTAAAACCAAAGGCACACTTCCTGTGGACAGCCTGGGCGGGACGGGCATCTTTACCGCGATTCTGGTGGCTATTTACTGCGTTGAGATGATGCGTTTCCTTAAAGCGCATAACATTGGTATTCGCCTGCCAGACCAGGTTCCCCCGATGATCAAAAACTCTTTCGACCTGCTGATCCCGGTGCTGGTTGTGGTGTTGACGCTCTATCCGCTGAGCCTGATTATTCAGTCTCAGTTTGACATGCTGATCCCGCAGGCGATTATGTCAGTCTTTAAGCCTTTGGTTTCTGCTGCGGACTCGCTGCCTGCGATTCTGTTAGCTGTGTTGATTGGTCATTTGCTCTGGTTCGCCGGGATCCACGGAGCCGCCATTGTCTCCGGGATGTTACAGATGTTCTGGTTGACTAACCTGGGGGCTAACCAGACTGCGCTGGCTGCCAGTCAGCCTCTGCCACATATTTTTATGGAAGCATTCTGGACGTTCTTTATCGTGATTGGTGGGTCGGGAGCCACAATGGGGCTGGTGATTTGCTATCTGCGCAGTCGTTCAGCACATTTACGCTCTATTGGGCGTTTGAGCGTGGTACCAAGCTTCTTTAACATTAACGAACCTGTCATTTTCGGTACGCCGATTGTGATGAACCCAGTGTTCTTTATTCCGTTCCTGTTGGCACCCATGGTGAATGCCGTGCTGGCCTGGGCGGCGATGTCATTTGATCTGATTGGCCGTGTCATTTCAGTCGTGCCCTGGACAGCACCCGCTCCGATTGGCGCCGCATGGGCCCTTGGCTGGGATTTCCGCGCAGCCATTCTGGTCGTTGTTCTGGCCTGCGTATCAGCAATAATCTACTTCCCATTCTTCAAAGTCTACGAGAAGCAATTGCTGGAGCAGGAAGCCGAGGAAGCGCAGCGTAACGCGGAAGAGGAAAATCAGCAGGTGGCTTAAAAGCGTTGTGCCGGGTGGCGGCTACGCCTTACCCGGCCTACGGGTTGAGGTTTTTGTAGGCCCGGTAAGCGAAGCGCCACCGGGCAATTCAGTGCACTATTTCAGCGTGCAATCTCCGCACTGCTTAACGTCCGGCAGGCGATAGCGCTGGCAGCAGGTGCGACGAACCAGAAGTCCGTCACGGAGAACTACGGAACGGAATAACGGGTTTTCACTGCCATCAGAAAGTTGTTTTGCAAAGAAACAGGACTGACGCAGGGCATCAACGATCTCATCACCAAGCAGAGGCTTCATTTCCGTTAAATACCAGTGGATTAAATACCCGGTATTATTCCAGATAAGTTTCCCGTTAATCTCACCCGTCTCTTCAAGGGCATTAACCACCGGAATCAGAGCCTGAGTGATAAGCTGCTCCATACGCTCCTGAGCAGAAAGTGGCTCTGCGGCCTGGTCTTCGTGGAGATCAATCCAGAAACAGGCTGCACGCCCGGTTTCGTGAAACTCGACATGGAAATTATCCGGCGAGAGTTCCAGCATGCTCTTTTGCGTTAACAGCGCCAGCATGAGGGGAGGCACCATCAGCCCGATATACCACTGCGCCCAGAGAGAGAGCAGGGGTTTATTTTCCCGCTTAAGGGTGGGTTGATGACGATAGATATGGTCGGAATAGGTGGCCAGCAATGATTGCAGTTGGGCTGGTTGCCGCCACTCAGCAAGCGTCATGGCGTGCTGCGGGTGCGCTTCATCAAGCCGGATAAAGTCCAGCAGATGAGCACGAGTTTTCGCAATCTTATCCCGTATGGCATCCGCAAGCGAAGCATTCCCGCTGGCGAGGGGGGCTCGCCAGAGGAGTGGTTCAGCAATGTGTGCGGTCTGAGTGGCCATAGTATGGATAGAAATCTAAATGATAATGATTGCCAATCCTAACTATTGCTCAAACCAATGGCAAGACTTTTGTCCTGGTTAAACGACCTCGTGCTTAAGCCGACTGAAGGCCTTCACTAAGCAGAATATTATTGCGTCCCATATGCTTGGCTTCGTAGAGAGCTTTGTCCGCTTTTTCCAGCGCGCCTTCCACGTCTTCATCCTCGAAAATAGCAATACCAATGCTGATGGTGACATTTGTCGCAACGCTTTCGTTGAACAGATGCGGGATTTTCAAATCGTAGACTTTCTGACGGATCCGCTCTGCCGTCTGGCGGGCATGTTCGAGTGAAATATTGGTCAGCAGCACCATAAACTCCTCCCCGCCAAAACGCGCCACAATATCGCGAGAACGCACGGCGTCGCGAATTGCCGCAGAGACGCGTTTCAATGCCTGATCGCCCATCATATGGCCGTAGTGGTCGTTATAGGCCTTGAAGTGGTCGATATCCATCAGCAGGACAAAGTGTTCGCCGTTTTCAACCGCTGGCAAGTTCTCCAGACGGCTTTGCAGGCCGCGACGATTATAGAGTCCGGTAAGGGGATCCATCATGCTGAGATCGGTGAGGGTTTCCCGTTCTTCCAGTAAGCGAGAGAGCAGCTCCTGAGCAAAGCGATCGTTACGTCTTTGCAAAATGTTATGAATAGCAATTGCCACCACAGGAAGTGCGAAAGAATAGGCTATTCTCAGCCATATATCGTGGTTACCTAACCACAGGCAGACAATAAAGGTGGGTAATGAGTGCAGTATGAATGCCACAATATTACTGGCAAATGCCAGCGTACCGATAAAAAGCACCGTTAATAGCGCTATTATCAAATACGTCATATGGTCGTGAGTAATTAGTGAAAATTTTGAGACAATTTGCCAGGCCCACAAAATACCGAAAATCCCTGAAATAACAGGAATATTGATCTTCCGTGTCCTTTTCTTCCAGTGCCAGGCGAGCAGGCCAGTGCTGATGGAGAAAATAGCAATCAGAGGGAAAGAGAACACGCGCACAGAATTAAGTGGATTTGTTACCGAGAACACGGCTGATGTTGCGTTCAGGAATAAAAATAAACGTAACGATAATTGATATTTTCTGTGAACCAAAGACCGCCAGGATTGTGATGTCATAGTAGTACGTTTTTATTAAAATTTAATTAAAACAAATAAATAGGTGTGGTGTCGCAATTAAAAAAGTAAAAAACTCAAAGAATAATTATCAGAAAATCTTTAGGTGTAGTTAACAGGTGTGCAATTTATCACCTTAGGCAATTCCTGTCATTATGGGAAAGGTAAAGGTCGATGGTTTTTGATTCGCTATGCTGACAAATGATAATTTATTTCATATGATATTGGTTATCATTATCGCTGTGAGAGGGCGAGTCATGTTGAACAGAGCACTGGGAAGTGGTTGGGGTGTATTACTGCCGGGAGTGATTCTCGGCGGTTTGATGTTTGCCGATCTCTCCATCAATGTCTGGAAAGCCATCATTGTGTCAGGATTATTAGTCACGTCAGGAATGATATGGCATAAGCAGTTACGCCACTTTATTCTACTGCCATCGTGCGTTGCACTGGTTAGTGGAATTCTGGTGATACTGATGAGTTTGAAATAACAGAAAAAAGAAGAATTTCAGAAGGGCTGTAAGATAATTGGTGCGAGGGGGGGGACTCGAACCCCCACATCCGTAAGGACACTAACACCTGAAGCTAGCGCGTCTACCAATTCCGCCACCTTCGCACAGTCATCTTACTATTTTTGATATCGCCTCGTTGGTGCGAGGGGGGGGACTCGAACCCCCACATCCTAAGGACACTAACACCTGAAGCTAGCGCGTCTACCAATTCCGCCACCTTCGCCCAGTGCGAGCAATATCAACGTGATTTATGGTGCGAGGGGGGGGACTCGAACCCCCACATCCGTAAGGACACTAACACCTGAAGCTAGCGCGTCTACCAATTCCGCCACCTTCGCATACCATCGATACTGTAAAAGTATCGTAACCACGGAGGCGCATTCTAGATGTTTTCAGCTTTACGTCAACAGAAAAGTGCGCGCGACACCTTGATTGCTGGAAAAATGGCCGATGGTGATGCCATGTGGAGCCGGATAGCGCTTGCGCTTCTCCGGCCTACAGGATTAGAGATTATTTTTTGGCCTGACGCGTCATCACGGTGCGGTAAACCTTAAAGCGACCGGTCTGAGCGATCACTTCATGGAAGCCGAAGGTTTCGTCCAGCACTTTCGGGTACGCCAAGAAGGCGTTAGCCACGATGCGCAGCTCTCCACCGCTGTTAAGGTGACGAACTGCGCCACGGATCAGCGTTTGCGCGGCTTCAAGGCTGGTCTCCATGCCATCATGGAACGGCGGGTTGGAGATAATCATGTCGAAACGACCCGTAATGTCGGAGAAGACGTTACTGGCAATCACTTCGCCTTCGATTCCGTTTGCGGCAAGCGTTGCGCGACTGGCTTCTACCGCTGGCGCGCTCACATCACACAGGGTTAAACGCACTTTTGGCGAATGGCTGGCAAGAACTGTTGAAAGTACCCCCGCGCCACAGCCCACGTCCAGCACTTTGCCTTTGGTGTGCGGCGTCAGGGTGGAGAGCAGCAGTTTGCTACCCGTATCCAGCGCGTCACGGCTGAACACGCCCGGCAGGGTTTTGATGGTCAGACCGTCAAGCTGGTACTCGTCCCAGTAAGCTTGTGCATCAAACGAAGTCTGTTTTTCCAGACGGCCATGGTACAGACCACAGCGGCGAGCGCTGTCGACTTTATTCAGCGGCGCGTAGCCTTCCAACATCTGTTCAGCGCTACGCACGCCGCTGCGGTTCTCACCCACCACAAAAATATCGCAGCCGACCGGCAGCAGGGAGAGCAGGTTCATCAGCTGGAACTGGGCTTCCGGTTTATTCTTCGGCCAGTAGTAAATCAGCGTATCGCAGTCGGCGATATCGCTCTGCTCCGCCACCAGGCTAAAGCGCGCGCGCTCGCCCATCTGGCGGCTCAGGACCTGCCAGTGGTGATAATATTGGGTGTGGGCACGGCTTTCAGCACATTCGAAACGTGCGGGCAGGTCATCCTGCATATCTCCGGCAAACAGAATACGGCTTTCTTCGAAATCATCACTGTGACGCAGCAAGACTTCACTTGCCGGGGTAAATGCAGACATGAATTGTTCCTCAATAAACTCAGGCGGGGATTATAGTAGGTAGATGGCGCACTTTCGACACATTTGCTATATTTGCGCGCCTGAGAGACAGGAGTTTTCCCTATGACATCCCGACGAGACTGGCAGTTGCAGCAACTGGGCATCACCCAGTGGGCTTTGCGTCGCCCGACGGCGTTGCAGGGCGAAATCGCCATCTCCATCCCGGCGCACGTTCGCCTGGTGATGGTGGCGGAAGAACTGCCTGCCCTGAACGAACCCCTGATCGGTGATGTCCTTCGCAGCCTGAAGCTGACGGCCGACCAGGTTTTACAGCTGACGCCAGAACGGGTCGCGATGCTTCCTCCTGATAGCCGCTGTAACAGCTGGCGTATCGGAGAGACAAACGAAATCCCCCTACAGGGGAGCCAGATCTGCACGCCAGCGCTGGACGAACTGAAAGCCAACCCAAAAGCGCGCAGCGCGCTATGGCAACAAATCTGCGAATATGAACACGATTTCTTCCCTCACGACGCCTGACCTGACCACAGCGTTTGCGATTGAAACACGCGCCCACGCGTTTCCGTGGAGCGAAAAAACCTTCGCCAGCAATCAGGGCGAGCGGTATCTGAATTACCGCCTGGACGTTGACGGCACCATGGCCGCCTTCGCGATTACGCAGGTTGTTCTTGATGAAGCGACGCTGTTTAATATCGCGGTTGATCCTGCGTTTCAGCGTCGTGGGCTGGGAAGAGAACTGCTTGAGCACCTCATCCGTGAGCTCGAAACCCGTGACGTTTTCACCCTGTGGCTGGAAGTGCGCGCATCGAACGTCGCCGCCATCGCGCTCTATGAAAGCTTAGGCTTTAATGAGGCGACAATCCGCCGTAACTATTACCCCACCGCAGAGGGACGTGAAGACGCCATCATAATGGCTCTGCCGATTGGATAACGAAAATAAGGTTGTAACGATGAAATGGGACTGGATTTTCTTTGATGCCGACGAAACGCTGTTTACGTTCGACGCGTTCGGTGGTCTACAGCGGATGTTTCTCGACTATAGCGTAACCTTCACCGCAGAGGATTTTCAGGACTATCAGGCGGTGAATAAACCGCTGTGGGTGGATTACCAGAACGGTGCCATCACCGCGTTACAACTTCAGCATCAGCGTTTTGACGTCTGGGCGGAACGTTTAAAGGTGAGTCCGGGAACGCTGAACGATGCCTTCCTGAATGCGATGGCCGATATCTGCGCGCCGCTGCCGGGTGCGGTTTCCCTGCTTGATTCTCTGAAAGGCAAGGCGAAACTGGGCATCATTACCAACGGGTTTACCGCATTACAGCAAATCCGTCTTGAACGTACCGGCCTGCGCGATCATTTCGATGCGCTGGTGATTTCAGAAGAAGTGGGCGTACCAAAACCCGATCCGCGTATTTTTGATTACGCGCTGGCGCAGGCAGGTAATCCTGACCGTGAACGGGTACTGATGGTAGGGGACACCGCTGAGTCGGATATTCTGGGTGGCATGAACTCGGGCTTATCGACCGTCTGGCTGAATGCGCACGGTCGCGTGAAGCCTGAAAGTATCGAACCGAACTGGACCGTGACGTCGTTGAACGAACTGGAGCAACTCCTGTGTAAACAATGATTGCCTGCCCCCCATTGATGGGTAAAATAGCCGCATTTTTCGTATTCCATGATGCACGGCGTGCTGCCGCGCTTATATAAGAAGATTTGATTATGACGTTGTCTCCTTATCTGCAAGAGGTGGCCAAGCGCCGCACTTTTGCCATTATCTCGCACCCGGATGCCGGTAAAACGACCATCACCGAAAAGGTGCTGCTGTTCGGACAGGCGATTCAGACTGCCGGTACGGTTAAAGGCCGTGGTTCCAGCCAGCATGCGAAATCCGACTGGATGGAGATGGAAAAGCAGCGTGGTATTTCGATTACCACCTCCGTGATGCAGTTCCCGTATCACAACTGCCTGGTGAACCTGCTGGACACCCCGGGGCACGAAGACTTCTCCGAAGATACCTACCGTACGCTGACGGCGGTTGACTGCTGTCTGATGGTGATCGACGCCGCAAAAGGTGTAGAAGACAGGACCCGTAAGCTGATGGAAGTGACCCGTCTGCGCGATACGCCGATCCTCACCTTCATGAACAAACTCGACCGTGACATCCGTGATCCGATGGAGCTGATGGATGAAGTGGAAAACGAGCTGAAAATCGCCTGTGCACCAATCACCTGGCCAATCGGCTGTGGCAAGTTGTTCAAAGGTGTTTACCACCTTTATAAAGACGAAACTTACCTGTATCAGACCGGTAAAGGCCACACTATCCAGGAAGTGCGCATCGTGAAAGGTCTGGATAACCCGGATCTGGATACGGCGGTAGGTGAAGAGTTGGCCGCACAGCTGCGCGACGAGCTGGAGCTGGTGAAAGGCGCGTCTCATGAGTTCGACAAAGAGCTGTTCCTGAGCGGTGAAATCACGCCGGTATTCTTTGGTACCGCGCTGGGTAACTTCGGCGTTGACCACATGCTTGACGGTCTGGTGGAGTGGGCGCCGCAGCCGATGCCACGTAAAACCGACACCCGTGAAGTGGAAGCGCAGGAAGAGAAGTTCACCGGTTTCGTATTTAAAATTCAGGCCAACATGGACCCGAAACACCGCGACCGCGTGGCCTTTATGCGCGTAGTGTCCGGTAAATATGAAAAGGGCATGAAACTGCGCCAGGTGCGTATCGGTAAAGACGTGGTAATTTCCGACGCGCTGACCTTTATGGCGGGCGACCGTTCGCACGTTGAAGAGGCGTACCCGGGCGACATCATCGGTCTCCACAACCATGGCACCATCCAGATCGGTGATACCTTCACCCAGGGCGAAATGATGAAGTTCACCGGAATTCCGAACTTCGCACCGGAGCTGTTCCGCCGTATTCGTCTGCGCGATCCGCTGAAGCAGAAACAGCTGCTGAAAGGCCTGGTACAGCTTTCTGAAGAGGGCGCGGTACAGGTGTTCCGCCCAATCGCAAACAACGATCTGATCGTTGGCGCGGTGGGTGTGTTGCAGTTTGACGTAGTGGTGGCTCGTCTTAAGAGCGAATACAACGTGGAAGCGATTTACGAATCGGTGAACGTGGCGACCGCGCGCTGGGTTGAGTGTTCTGACGTGAAGAAATTCGAAGAATTTAAGCGTAAGAACGAAATTCAGCTGGCGCTCGATGGTGGCGATAACCTGACGTACATCGCCCCAACCATGGTTAACCTGAACCTGACTCAGGAACGCTATCCTGATGTTCAGTTCCGCAAAACCCGCGAACACTAATCCCCTCTCAGAGCACGGCTGCCGCCGTGCTTTTCTTTAATTCCTGTCTTATTAATCCCTTGCGGAATGTTCTTAATTCAACGCAATTTCTCGCTATTCGCGCGTTTTTTACCCAATTCTGAAAGCGGCTCTGTGAGAGTGATCTATATTTAACTCAGTGTTTAACGCCGGGCGTGGATAAATTAACTGTTCAATGCATGACTTTAGGTTATCCATTTTGCCCGTGTGTTTATTCGCAATATATAAGACTACTAAGGAAGTATGTAGCCCGAATAACGGGTAAACACAGGAATAGATCGATGAATATGACAAGACTGAAGATTTCGAAAACTCTGCTGGCTGTAACCCTGGGCAGCGTTCTGGTGAGCGGTTCCGCTCTGGCGGAAAGCAGCACCATGGATAAAGCACAGTCCACGGCCGATACCGCAGGGCAAAAAATCGATAGCTCTATGAATAAAGTCGGCAATTTCATGGATGACAGCTCAATCACAGCAAAAGTGAAAGCCGCACTGGTGGATGATGAAGCCATTAAGAGCACCGATATATCCGTTAAGACCGACAAGAAAGTGGTCACGCTGAGTGGCTTTGTTGAAAGCCAGGCTCAGGCCGAACAGGCGGTGAAAGTGGCGAAAGGCGTCGAAGGCGTTGCGTCCGTCAGCGATAAGCTGCACGTACGTGACAGCAAAAACGCGTCGGTGAAAGGTTATGCCGGTGATGCAGCCACCACTAGCGAAATCAAAGCTAAACTTTTAGCAGATGACATCGTGCCGTCCCGTAAGGTGAAGGTGGAAACCACCGATGGCGTGGTTCAGCTCTCCGGTACGGTAGATTCGCAGGCGCAAAGTGAACGTGCCGAGTCCATCGCCAAAGCGATTGATGGCGTGAAAAGCGTTAAAAACGATCTGAAAACGAAGTAATTCTGGATCATTCGCCCGTCTGGCTAAAACCAGCGGGCGAAAATAAGAACGACTCTGGAAAACGCCGGTGAGTGACCTGAGCGCTCACGTTTAGCGGCCGACATTAACTATGGTAAAGGAGAGGCTTATGTTTCGTTGGGGCATTATATTTCTGGTTATCGCGTTAATTGCCGCCGCATTGGGCTTTGGTGGACTGGCGGGTACTGCGGCATGGGCAGCAAAAGTTGTCTTTGTCGTCGGTATTATTCTGTTCCTGGTCAGCCTGTTTACCGGACGTCGACGTCCGTAGCAAACGCAATATTCCTTCAACAAAAAAAAGCCAGTCACTGCGACTGGCTTTTTCTTATTTGCGTTGCAGGTCGTGTGCGTTACTGTGTTGTTAAAGAATAATCAGAACAGGAAGGCAGAGGTGGGGCAACGAATTCCCGTTACGCTCGGCAATATCGCGCCGCTAACGTTAAAGCCGTTTCGTGCAGGCCAGCTCGCGCTGGTCTGTGAGGGGGGTGGGCAGCGTGGCATTTTCACTGCAGGCGTGCTGGATGAATTCATGCGCGCGCAGTTCAACCCGTTTGACCTTTACTTCGGCACCTCTGCCGGGGCACAGAATCTGTCTGCCTATGTCTGTAACCAGCCGGGTTATGCGCGAAAAGTGATTATGCGCTATACCACGGCGAAAGAATTTTTTAATCCGGTACGCTTTGTGCGTGGCGGCAATCTGATCGATCTCGACTGGCTGCTGGAATCCACCTCCAGCCAGATGCCGCTGGCTATGGACACTGCAGCGCGCCTGTTTGATGGCGGGAAAGAATTCTGGATGTGTGCCAGCCGGGGAGATGATTATTCACCGGGGTATTTCTCTCCGCAGAAGGAGAACTGGCTGGATATCATTCGTGCCTCGAGTGCCATTCCCGGTTTTTATCGTACCGGTGCGCAGCTGGATGGCATCAGTTATCTGGATGGGGGGATCAGTGACGCAGTGCCAGTGCAGGAAGCTGCCCGGCGCGGAGCGAAAACTATTGTGGTGATCCGTACCGTACCGTCGCAAATGTACTACACCCCGCAGTGGTTTAAACGCATGGAGCGCTGGTTAGGCGACAGCAGCCTGCAACCGCTGGTGAACATCGCTAAACAGCATGAAACCACCTACGGCGCGATGCAGCGTTTCATTGAAAAACCGCCGGGAAAACTGCGTATTTTTGAAATCTATCCACCTAAGCCGCTGGTCAGTATGGCGCTGGGCAGCCGCGTCCCGGCGTTGCGTGCAGATTATAAAACGGGCCGGCTGTGCGGCCGTTACTTCCTGGCGACAGTGGGGAAAATGCTGGCGGAGCAACCACCGCTACATCGGCATAAACGTATTATTATGCCGCCTGCGATTGTCGCTAACGATGCTCTGACGATGCCGCTGGTGGATATTCCGCAGGCGAATGACGCTCTATTGGATAACGAGGATCTGGCGTGACGCACTGCTTTGTCGATACCCACTGCCACTTTGATTTTCCACCGTTTACGGGGGATGAAGAGCAAAGTATTGCGAAAGCTGCCGAAGCAGGCGTTCAGGCCATCATTGTGCCGTCAGTCGAAGCTGCTTACTTTTCCCGTGTGTTGGAGCTTGCCACACGACATCCCGCGCTCTATGCCGCGCTCGGCCTCCATCCGATTGTCATTGAGCGACATCTTGATGAGCATATTGAGAGGCTTGATGAGGTACTGCAGACCGCAGGAGACAAACTTGTCGCCATCGGTGAGATCGGCCTCGATCTTTACCGTGAAGATCCGCAGTTTGAGCGCCAGCAGACGATCCTTGATGCGCAGCTCAGGCTGGCCAAGCGTTACGATCTGCCCGTGATCCTCCACTCAAGACGCACGCACGATAAGCTGGCGATGCACCTGAAACGCATCGACCTACCACGGAGAGGTGTCGTACACGGTTTCTCCGGCAGCCTGCAGCAGGCGCAGCGTTTTACCGAACTGGGCTATAAAATTGGCGTGGGTGGCACCATCACTTATCCGCGCGCCAGTAAAACCCGGGACGTAATGGCACAGCTGCCGCTGTCGGCGCTTCTGCTGGAAACCGACGCGCCGGATATGCCGCTGAATGGTTTTCAGGGCCAGCCGAATCGCCCGGAACAGGCGGCGCGTGTGTTTACCACCCTGTGTGAACTGCGAAAGGAGCCTGAAGAGGTGATTGCCGATGCGCTGCTTGAGAATACCCGTTCGGTATTTGGCATTACGCTATAGGTAAAGCGCCGGACGAATCACCGTTATCTTCTGTTTTTCCAGCGCGAGCGCCAGCGGCTCAACGTCTTCCGGTGTAGCGCTGCGCCATGACGCCGCTTCGCCATAAACCCCCTGCGCATGAAACGCGTTGATTCGCACCGGGACGTTTCCAAGCCCGTGGATAAATGTCGTCAGCGGTTTGATCTGTTCCAGATAATCGCACCGATCCGGGATGACCAGTAAGCGCAGTTCCGTCAAACGGTGACGATCGGCCAGCCAGCGAATGCTTTGTTTAATCTGTGGGTTTTCGCGTCCGGTCAGGAAACGGTGATGCTCATTTCCCCATGCTTTTAGATCCAGCATCGCGCCATCCAGCACCGGCAGGAGTTTCTGCCAGCCGGTTTCACTTAACAGGCCATTGCTGTCCACCAGGCAGCTTAGATGATTCAGCGTGGGATCCGTTTTGATCGCCGTGAAAAGCGCGATCAGAAAAGGAAGTTGCGTGGTAGCCTCACCGCCACTCACCGTAATACCCTCAATAAAGGGTGCAGCTCTGCGGATTTGCGCGAGGATCTCCTCCACGCTAAAGCGATGCGCCATGGGCGTTGCCTGCTGCTGGCACTGGCGGAGGCAGGTGTCGCACTGCTGGCAGTCACTCTCCTGCCACCAGACGCGCCCGGCATGAATGGTCAGCGCGTCGTGCGGACAGTGGGGCACGCAGTCACCGCAGTCGTTGCAGCGGCCGATCGTCCACGGGTTGTGGCAGGTTTTACAACGCAGGTTACATCCCTGCAGGAAAAGAGCCAGGCGGCTGCCCGGCCCGTCCACGCAGGAGAAAGGGATAACCTGACTAACTAAAGCGCATCTGCTGTTCATGGCTAATCACGCGCGGCTGACGTTCGAGGATGCGGGTGTTACGCGCGGCTTCTTCTCCAAGCCACGTGGTATTAGTACGCGATCCGGCTTCACGGTATTTTTCAAGATCTGACAAGCGCACCATATACCCGGTCACGCGTACCAGATCGTTACCGGCTACGTTCGCGGTGAATTCACGCATACCGGCTCTGAACGCACCAAGACATAGCTGAACCACCGCCTGCGGGTTGCGTTTTACCGTCTCATCCAGGGTCAAAATATCGCTGATCCCTGAGTGGTAGTATTTATGATGCGGCGCTACGGCCAGCAGATGGTTGATCGGATCCGGTTCATCCCCATAGGGCAGGCGCGCCCCCGGCGTGGTGCCGGAGTCAGAGCTGATCCCCGACTGCGCGTGGAGCATCGCGCGGTGCTTCCAGCCGTGTTTCACCGGCGTGTTTTCCACAAATGCCGCAAGCTGCCCGCTGATGCGGTAGCCCAGCGCGTTGGCCTGCTCGTCTTTACCGTAGCGCCCCGCAATACTTTCCTTTTCGCAAAGTATGTTCACCGCTTCTGCCAGACCGTACATCCCAAACATCGGCACAAACCGATCGGCATCAATCAGTCCCTCTTTTACCAGGAAGCTATTCTCAAAGAAGCCAGATTGCTCGTACAGGAAATCGCAGCGTGAATCGATGATAGCAATTTGCTGCCGGCAGTAATGCGGGAGCGTGCGGGTGAAGAAGTCTTCAATGGAAGTGCTGCGTTCAGCAATGGCTTTGAGGTTAAGGCGTACCAGGGTGCTGCCACCGCCCGCAAGCGGCAGGGAGTTGTAACAACTCACCACGCCGTAACGGCCTTTTGTGAAAATTTTATCATTTACCGGGCCGTTAGAAATATGTGGTTTGCTGCACTCACAGATGTTTTTTGCCACCTCAAGCAGCAAATCGTCCGGGGTAATATCTGGATCGTAGATAAAGGTGAGGTTCGGTGCGACCTGCTTCAGCTCTGCATCGGTACGTAGAATGGCACGGGTGATGGGGCCGTCAGCAGGCCCGATGTTAGCGTGCATAAATGCATCCGGCAGCGTTCGGTCGAGATAGCGCCAGAAACGTTTTATTCGGCTATCAACCTCTTCTTGTGTTATAATTCTAACATACGGTTGCAGTAACACATCGAGATGGCCCAGATAGACAGGCATGGATGTTACGGATGGCACATGGTGGTAAAGAATGGTGAGTAGTGAAAGAGCGTCATCCAGGTCTTTCGCGCCTTCCAGCTCCAGCCATTCTGAGCCGTTGGACAAAAATTTTGCGTAATCCGGCAGAACATAGCGGGGTTTGTAAGGCGCATGGCCTTCGAACATGTCGCAGATAAACCCCTCGTCCAGCGCGGCGCGCGCTGCCTGAGGGAGTTCCGGATAAGGCAGGTTGTTTTCCGCTTCCAGCGCCAGGAAATGACGTTTTTGTTCCGGGGTTAACACCGGGCTTGTCACAATGTGCTGGCAACGTTGTTGCAGGGCGTCGGGGCTGGAGTGGGACATGATCGCTTCCTTGTTTATTCTGCGGATGATGAACGGATTGTAGGAAGCACATCTGTTGGGGCTTTTGATCCGACAGGGGGTATTGCTGCTTTCGTCAGCAATTAGCACGATAAAATTTGAAGAAGATCTCATTATAGTAATGCAAATTTGTACGTAGTTTTCATTAACTGTGATGAATGTCGAAGTGTGGATGCGGGTGAATGTTAGAATACTCACAGACCCGCAAGGTAAAATTTATACGGCACTGCCGTTGGAGAATGTTATGACCGATTTAACTGCAAGCAGCCTGCGCGCGTTGAAACTGATGGACCTGACCACCCTGAACGATGACGACACCAATGAAAAAGTCATCGCCCTGTGCCATCAGGCGAAAACGCCCGTCGGTAACACCGCTGCTATCTGTATCTACCCGCGCTTTATCCCGATTGCCCGTAAAACGCTGAAAGAGCAGGGCACGCCGGACGTGCGTATTGCAACCGTGACTAACTTCCCGCACGGCAACGACGATATCGAGATTGCGCTGGCAGAAACTCGCGCAGCTATTGCTTACGGTGCAGATGAAGTTGACGTGGTATTCCCATACCGTGCGTTGATCGCGGGTAACGAGCAGGTCGGTTTTGACCTGGTGAAAGCCTGTAAAGATGCGTGTGCTGCGGCAAACGTACTGCTGAAAGTGATCATCGAAACCGGTGAGCTGAAAGAAGAAGCCCTGATTCGTAAAGCATCTGAAATCTCCATCAAAGCGGGTGCTGATTTCATCAAAACCTCTACGGGTAAAGTGCCGGTTAACGCCACCCCGGAAAGCGCACGCATCATGATGGAAGTGATCCGCGATATGGGCGTGTCCAAAACGGTTGGTTTTAAACCTGCGGGCGGCGTACGTACCGCGGAAGATGCGCAACAGTTCCTGGCCATCGCGGATGAACTGTTCGGCGCTGAATGGGCAGATTCCCGTCACTATCGCTTTGGCGCATCTAGCCTGCTGGCCAGCCTGCTGAAAGCGCTGGGTCACGGCGATGGTAAGAGCGCAAGCAGCTACTAAGGTTTGAATTGCCGGGTGACGCGAAGCGATCCCGGCTTATTTCGGGAGGTTACCGTGTTTCTCGCACAAGAAATTATTCGTAAAAAACGTGATGGTCATGCATTAAGCGACGAAGAGATCCGCTTCTTTATCAACGGCATTCGTGATAACACCGTCTCTGAAGGGCAGATCGCTGCGCTGGCGATGACCATTTTCTTCCACGATATGTCGATGCCTGAGCGGGTCTCGCTGACGATGGCGATGCGAGATTCAGGAACCGTTCTGGACTGGAAGAGCCTGAACCTTAACGGCCCGATTGTGGACAAGCACTCCACAGGTGGCGTAGGTGATGTGACTTCCCTGATGCTCGGCCCAATGGTGGCGGCCTGTGGGGGTTACATCCCGATGATCTCCGGGCGCGGCCTCGGCCATACCGGTGGTACGCTCGACAAACTGGAAGCCATTCCGGGCTTCGATATCTTCCCGGATGACAACCGCTTCCGCGACATTATTAAAGACGTTGGTGTGGCGATTA
This sequence comes from Enterobacter sp. CPE_E890, assembly GCF_046521475.1. Taxonomy (NCBI): domain Bacteria; kingdom Pseudomonadati; phylum Pseudomonadota; class Gammaproteobacteria; order Enterobacterales; family Enterobacteriaceae; genus Enterobacter; species Enterobacter sp. CPE_E890. The sequence goes on from NZ_JBKFZW010000001.1 coordinate 671,505, forward strand.
TCGGCCAGACCAGCTCTCTTGCTCCGGCAGATAAGCGTTTCTATGCCACCCGCGATATCACCGCGACCGTTGACTCCATCCCGCTGATCACCGCCTCTATTCTGGCGAAGAAACTGGCCGAAGGGCTGGACGCGCTGGTGATGGACGTAAAAGTAGGTAGCGGCGCGTTTATGCCAACCTATGAACTTTCTGCCCAGCTTGCCGAAGCGATCGTTGGCGTCTCCAACGGTGCCGGCGTGCGCACCACTGCACTGCTCACCGACATGAACCAGGTTCTGGCCTCCAGTGCAGGTAATGCGGTTGAAGTGCGTGAAGCCGTACAATTCCTGACCGGTGAATACCGCAACCCGCGTCTGTTCGACGTCACCATGGCACTGTGCGTTGAGATGTTAATCTCCGGCAAGCTTGCCAAAGATGATGCAGACGCGCGCGCGAAACTGCAGGCGGTGCTGGATAACGGCAAAGCAGCGGAGATCTTTGGCCGCATGGTGGCGGCGCAGAAAGGTCCAACCGATTTCGTGGAAAACTACGCGAAATACCTGCCAACGGCGACGCTCAGTAAAGCGGTTTATGCCGATAGCGAAGGCTTTGTCTCAGCCATGGATACCCGTGCACTCGGCATGGCGGTTGTCTCAATGGGCGGCGGTCGTCGCCAGGCATCGGACATGATTGATTACAGCGTCGGCTTTACCGATATGGCCCGATTGGGCGACAGCGTCGACGGACAACGTCCGCTGGCGGTGATCCACGCCAAAGATGAAGCCAGCTGGCAGGAAGCGGCGAAAGCGGTTAAAGCGGCCATTACACTCGACGATAAAGCACCGGAAAGCACACCAACGGTCTATCGTCGTATCACTGAATAGCGGTATACTGATCTGATCAATCATTTTTAAGCACTACGTACGGAGAACAATTATGAAACGTGCATTTATTATGGTGCTGGACTCATTCGGCATCGGCGCAACCGAAGATGCAGAACGTTTTGGTGACGTGGGTTCCGATACCATGGGTCACATCGCGGAAGCCTGTGCCAAAGGCGAAGCGGATAAAGGTCGTAAAGGCCCTCTGACTCTACCCAACCTGACCCGCCTGGGTCTGGTGAAAGCGCATGAAGGTTCTACCGGTAAAATTGCAGCAGGTATGGACGGCAACGCGGAAGTGGTGGGTGCCTACGCATGGGCTCACGAGCTTTCTTCCGGTAAAGACACCCCGTCTGGACACTGGGAAATCGCCGGTGTGCCGGTTCTGTTCGACTGGGGCTACTTCTCCGATCATCAGAACAGCTTCCCGCAGGAACTGCTGGACAAGCTGGTTAAGCGCGCAAACCTGCCGGGCTACCTCGGTAACTGCCACTCTTCCGGTACCGTGATCCTGGATGAGCTCGGTGAAGAGCACATGAAAACCGGCAAACCGATTTTCTATACCTCTGCTGACTCCGTGTTCCAGATTGCCTGTCACGAAGAAACCTACGGCCTGGATAAACTTTACGAGCTGTGCGAAATCGCCCGTGAAGAGCTGACCGAAGGTGGATACAACATTGGTCGCGTTATCGCACGTCCGTTTATCGGCGACAAAGCGGGTAACTTCCAGCGTACCGGTAACCGTCACGATCTGGCCGTTGAGCCACCGGCACCAACCGTGCTGCAGAAGTTGGTTGAAGAGAAAGACGGTCACGTGGTGTCCGTGGGTAAAATTGCGGATATCTACGCCAACTGCGGCATCACCAAGAAAGTGAAAGCCACCGGCCTGGACGCGCTGTTTGATGCCACCATCAAAGAGATGAAAGAGGCGGGTGACAAGACCATTGTTTTCACCAACTTCGTCGACTTCGACTCTTCCTGGGGCCACCGTCGTGATGTTGCCGGTTATGCAGCGGGCCTGGAGTTGTTCGACCGCCGCCTGCCGGAGCTGATGGAGCTGGTGGGTGAAGATGACATTCTGATCCTGACTGCGGACCACGGCTGTGACCCAACCTGGACCGGTACCGATCACACCCGTGAGCACATTCCTGTGCTGGTGTACGGCCCGAAAGTGAAACCAGGCTCCCTTGGTCACCGTGAAAGCTTCGCGGATATCGGCCAGACCCTGGCGAAATACTTTGGTACGTCCGACATGGAATATGGCAAGGCCATGTTCTGAATCATGTTGGGTGCGGTCTGATGCCCGCACCCAACCCTCTCCCGCAGGGAGAGGGTGAAAAGAATAAACAATTTAAAAGGAACTGAAGATGGCAACTCCTCACATTAACGCAGAAATGGGTGATTTCGCTGACGTCGTATTGATGCCGGGTGACCCGCTGCGCGCGAAGCACATTGCAGAAACTTTCCTCGAAGACGTGCGTGAAGTGAACAACGTTCGCGGCATGCTGGGCTTCACCGGGACTTACAAAGGCCGCAAAATCTCCGTTATGGGCCACGGTATGGGTATCCCATCCTGCTCCATCTACACCAAAGAGCTGATCACCGATTTCGGCGTGAAGAAAATCATCCGTGTGGGCTCCTGCGGCGCTGTGCGCATGGACGTTCAACTGCGTGATGTGGTCATTGGTATGGGTGCCTGCACCGATTCCAAAGTCAACCGCATGCGTTTCAAAGATCATGACTTTGCTGCGATTGCAGACTTTGGCATGGTGCGTAACGCCGTTGACGCAGCAAAAGCGCTGGGCGTTGACGCTCGCGTAGGTAACCTCTTCTCTGCTGACCTGTTCTATGCGCCAGACGGCGGCGAGATGTTCGACGTGATGGAAAAATACGGCATCCTGGGTGTGGAAATGGAAGCTGCGGGCATCTACGGTGTGGCGGCTGAGTTTGGTGCGAAAGCGCTGACCATCTGCACCGTGTCTGACCATATCCGTACCCACGAGCAGACCACCGCTGCCGAGCGTCAGACCACCTTCAACGACATGATCAAAATCGCGCTGGAATCCGTTCTGCTGGGCGATAAAGAGTAATTCTGTCTCTTCCGCCCCTCTCCCGTTGGGAGAGGGGCGGGGTTAGGGTACCAGACCGCACCTAGCGCACGGCCTGCGCAATCCACGCTGACAGCTCCCGCAGCTCATTTTCCTGCTCCGGGAAATCCTCGATCAACACCTCGCATTCCTGTTGCAGCATATCCGCCCGATACAAACAGCCCTGTACACGTGCCGCAAGTGCTTCCAGCGGTGCCGGATTCAGGCTATCGGTAAACACCTGCGTGCGGGTGATATGGCCTTTCTCCACGTCAAAGTGTAACTCCACTCCGCCCCAGGTAAAACGCTCATCCAGCAGGTGAGAAAATGCAGGAGCCTGACCGAAGTTCCACTCCCAGCTGCTCTGACGGGCAAACGTCTCGGCAAAGTTGGGCAGATCCGGGGTTTTGTCAGGGGAGATCACTTCTGCTTCCACGCGCTCGCCGTAATGTTCAAAGAAAGCGTCACGAATCGCATTACAAATCTGCTCGTGAGTAATCCCCGGCAGCAGTTCCACCAGATTCGCCACGCGGCCGCGAACGGAAGTGATCCCTTTGGCCTGCAGCTTTTTCTTGTCCGGGTTCAGATAGTTCGCCAGACGGCTGAGATCGGCGTTCAGAAGAAGGGTACCGTGGTGGAACCCGCGATCCATCGTTTCGCGGTAAGCCGAACCCGAGACTTTCCGGTCGCCTTCAGCGGTTTTCACCACCAGGTCGTTACGCCCGGAGGCCTCTGCCGTCACGCCGAGCGCATTGAGGGCGTTCAGGACGATGGATGTTGAGATGGTTTTGTCGTACTCCGGTTTGCCCGCCATAAAGGTAAAGCAGGTATTGCCCAGATCGTGAAACACCGCGCCGCCGCCGCTGCTTCTGCGCGCCAGGCGGACGTTGTCCTCTTCCATACGCCGCGTATTGCACTCTTTCCACGGGTTTTGCGCACGACCGATGACCACCGTATCCGCGTTGCGCCAGAGAAACAGTACACGTTGGGTGGCGGGCATCTGGCGGAAGATGCACTCTTCTACCGCGAGATTAAACCAGGGATCGTAAGAGTCAGAGATAAGCAGGCGTAACGTCGTCATGGCAGAGTTCCTTTTCCGGGTCGTCCGCCTACTTTATCATTAATCTTTCTTCTCGCTCTCTTCCTCTTCGGGGATAGACTTGCTTGCGGTCAGCAGGAACGGCGACTGTTGCCAGCGGGTGCGTTTGCCCTGAAGCAGCGTGCGCGCCAGCACGACGCCAATTGCCAGAGAGAGCAGCAGCATCAGGCGGAGAATATTGGTGGTGTTATCCACCTGTTTAGCTTCGGTTGGCAGGGTGTGGGTGTCGAGCGTCATACGCAGATACCCCAGTGGGCCATTTTTGCCCTGGACAGGTTCGACAATCTGCTGGTTGAAATAGCCTCCGGCTTTTTTGCCGTCCAGCGCCAGCCTGTCGCGCACGTCGACATGTTCGCCTGCGCGGGCAATCAGGTCACCTTGCTCGTCATAAACGCCCGCATCCAGAATACGACTGTTTTCAGTGAGCTGACGTAAGACCTGACCGATTCGTTTATCGTCCGGCGTCTCGGTACGCATATAGGGTGCGACGTTGAGTGTCACCTGACGCGCCAGCGTGCGGGCCAGCTCTTCAAACTGTGGGTTACGTTGCCGTTGATGATTCTGGCTAAACCACGACGCCCCCTGCATCAGCACCACGAGGAGTGCGAGACAGAAAAGGACAATCACGGCGCGATGAAGCCGGAATTTCAGTTTTGCGCGAGCCATATTCCACCTGCTGAAAATTTAGGGCTTAATGTTGCCAGAAGTGATGGTTACAAGGTAGCCTCATGCGTTATTTTCCCTCTGGAACCTTCCGGCGCGAACGAAATTACAGGAGCTTTAATGCCGAACATTACCTGGTGTGACCTGCCAACGGATGTCTCTTTATGGCCAGGATTGCCGCTCTCTCTTAGTGGCGATGAGGTGATGCCTCTGGATTACCACGCTGGCCGTAGCGGCTGGCTGCTGTACGGACGCGGCCTGGATAAGCAACGCCTTACCCAATATCAAACCAAACTGGGTGCCGCGATGGTCATTGTCGCCGCCTGGTGTGTCGAGGATTATCAGGTCATTCGTCTGGCAGGCTCCCTGACGCAACGTGCGACACGCCTGGCGCATGACGCCGGGCTGGATGTTGCCCCGCTGGGTAAAATTCCTCACCTGAAAACGCCGGGCCTGCTGGTGATGGATATGGACTCTACCGCCATTCAGATCGAGTGTATTGACGAGATTGCGAAACTGGCAGGCAGCGGCGATCTGGTGGCAGAAGTCACCGAGCGTGCGATGCGCGGAGAACTGGACTTCACCGCCAGCCTGAGACAGCGCGTGGCGACCCTGAAAGGGGCCGATGCCAACATTCTGCGTCAGGTACGCGACGTGCTGCCGCTGATGCCAGGGCTGACGCAGCTGGTACTGAAGCTGCAGTCGTTAGGCTGGAAAGTCGCGATCGCCTCCGGTGGCTTCACCTTCTTCGCGGATTATTTGCGGGAAAAACTGCATCTGACCACCGTTGTGGCCAACGAGCTGGAGATCATGGATGGCAAGCTGACCGGCCAGGTGATCGGCGATATCGTGGATGCTCAGTACAAAGCCAACACCCTGACCCGTCTGGCGGAAAAATATGAAATTCCGCACGTCCAGACTGTCGCCATCGGCGATGGCGCGAACGACCTGCCGATGATCAAAGCCGCCGGGCTTGGCATTGCCTATCATGCTAAGCCGAAAGTGAACGAAAAGACGGAAGTGACTATCCGTCATGCTGACCTGATGGGAGTGTTCTGCATTCTCTCTGGCAGCCTTAATCAGAAATAACGAGGTAAACCGTGGCGAAAGCTCCAAAACGCGCATTTGTCTGTAATGAATGTGGTGCGGATTATCCGCGCTGGCAGGGGCAATGCAGCGCCTGTCATGCCTGGAACACCATCACCGAAGTGCGTGGTGTGGCGGCTTCGCCGAGCGTGGCGCGCAACGAGCGCCTGAGCGGTTATGCCGGTAACGCGGGCGTGGCGAAGGTGCAAAAGCTCTCGGATATCAGCCTCGAAGAGCTGCCGCGCTTCTCCACCGGGTTCAAAGAGTTTGACCGCGTGCTCGGCGGCGGCGTGGTGCCGGGCAGCGCCATCCTGATCGGCGGTAACCCGGGCGCGGGTAAATCAACCCTGCTGCTGCAAACGCTCTGTAAGCTCGCCGAGCAGATGAAAACCCTGTACGTCACGGGGGAAGAGTCCCTGCAGCAGGTAGCAATGCGCGCGCACCGCCTTGGCCTGCCAACCGGCAATCTGAATATGCTTTCGGAAACCAGCATCGAGCAGATCTGCATGATTGCCGAAGAAGAGCAGCCGAAGCTGATGGTGATCGACTCCATCCAGGTGATGCACATGGCGGACATTCAGTCTTCGCCTGGCAGCGTTGCGCAGGTGCGTGAAACCGCGGCCTATCTGACGCGCTTTGCTAAAACGCGCGGCGTGGCGATTGTGATGGTCGGCCACGTCACCAAAGATGGCTCGCTGGCGGGGCCGAAGGTGCTCGAACACTGTATCGACTGCTCCGTGATGCTCGACGGCGACGCAGATTCCCGCTTCCGTACCCTGCGCAGCCATAAAAACCGCTTCGGGGCGGTGAACGAACTGGGCGTATTTGCCATGACCGAGCAGGGGCTGCGCGAAGTCAGCAACCCGTCGGCCATCTTCCTGAGTCGCGGCGATGAAATCACCTCCGGCAGCTCGGTGATGGTGCTGTGGGAAGGGACGCGTCCGCTGCTCGTTGAAATTCAGGCGCTGGTGGACGTGTCGATGATGGGCAACCCACGGCGCGTGGCGGTCGGTCTGGAACAGAACCGCCTGGCGATCCTGCTGGCCGTGTTGCACCGTCACGGTGGGTTGCAGATGGCGGATCAGGACGTCTTCGTTAACGTGGTCGGCGGCGTTAAAGTCACTGAGACCAGTGCAGACCTGGCGCTGCTGCTGGCGATGGTCTCCAGCCTGCGTGACAGACCGCTGCCGCAGGATCTGGTGGTATTTGGTGAGGTCGGTCTGGCTGGAGAGATCCGTCCGGTGCCAAGCGGCCAGGAGCGTATCTCCGAGGCGGCAAAACACGGCTTCCGCCGGGCGATTGTACCTGCCGCTAACGTGCCGAAAAAAATCCCGGAAGGGATGCAGGTTTTTGGCGTTAAGAAACTCGCAGATGCGTTAAATGTCTTTGACGACTTATAATTACGTATTCGATTTTGCAGGAGGCACCGTAATTTATGTCATCATTTGACTACATTAAGACCGCAATCCGCCAGAAGGGCTGCACGTTACAGCAGGTGGCGGACGCCAGCGGTATGACCAAAGGCTACCTTAGCCAACTGCTGAACGCCAAAATCAAAAGTCCCAGCGCGCAAAAGCTGGAGGCGTTACATCGCTTTCTGGGGCTGGAATTCCCGCGTATGCAAAAGAATATCGGCGTGGTATTCGGCAAATTTTACCCGCTGCATACCGGGCACATCTATCTGATTCAGCGCGCCTGTAGCCAGGTAGATGAGCTGCACATCATCATGGGGTATGACGAAACCCGCGATCGCCAGCTGTTTGAAGACAGCGCCATGTCGCAGCAGCCGACCGTGCCGGACCGTCTGCGCTGGCTACTTCAGACCTTCAAATACCAGAAAAATATCCGCATCCATGCCTTTAATGAAGAGGGCATGGAACCGTATCCGCACGGCTGGGACGTGTGGAGCAACGGCGTCAAAGCGTTCATGGAAGAGAAGGGCATCAGCCCGAACTGGATCTACACCTCTGAAGAGTCAGACGCGCCGCAGTTCCGCGAGCATCTGGGTATTGAAACGGTGCTGATTGATCCGAAACGGACGTTTATGAACATCAGCGGGGCGCAAATCCGCGAAAACCCGTTCCGCTACTGGGATTACATCCCAACTGAAGTGAAACCGTTCTTTGTCCGCACCGTCGCCATTCTGGGCGGTGAGTCGAGCGGGAAATCAACGCTGGTTAACAAACTGGCGAATATCTTCAACACCACCAGCGCGTGGGAATATGGCCGCGATTATGTCTTCTCGCACCTCGGCGGCGACGAGATGGCGCTGCAGTATTCCGACTACGACAAAATTGCGCTCGGTCATGCCCAGTACATTGATTTCGCGGTGAAATACGCGAATAAAGTGGCATTCATTGATACTGATTTCGTCACCACTCAGGCGTTTTGTAAAAAGTATGAAGGGCGTGAGCACCCGTTCGTGCAGGCGCTGATTGATGAATACCGCTTTGACCTGGTGATCCTGCTGGAAAACAACACCCCGTGGGTGGCTGACGGGATGCGCAGCCTCGGCAGCTCCGTGGACAGGCGGGAATTCCAGACCATGCTGGTGGATATGCTCAATGAGAACAACGTTGAGTTTGTGCATGTTGAAGAGTCAGATTACGACTCCCGTTTCCTGCGCTGCGTCGAGCTGGTGAAGGAGATGATGGGGGAGCAGGGGTAAGCGTTAACCGCCCTCTCCCTTTGGGAGAGGGCCTGGGTGAGGGAATCAGACCACTCAGAACTCAACCACCACTTTCCCGCGCATATGCCCGTCCAGCACTTTACGGTGCGCCTCGGTAATGCTTTCCACGCTCAGCCCGTACAGTGTCTCACTCAGCGAACTCTCTACCACACCGTTATCTACCAGTTTCGCCACCTCATTGAGGATCTCCCCCTGACGTGCCATATCGGCAGTCTGGTACATGCTGCGGGTGTACATAAATTCCCAGTGCAGGGCGGCAGATTTTGATTTCAGCTTATCCTGGTTCAGCGGATGCGCATTCTCAACGATGGAGCAGATATGCCCCTGTGGTGCAATCAGCTCACTGACCGCATCCCAGTGGCCATCGGTGTCGTTGAGAATGAAAATGTAATCCACAAAGGTGATCCCCTGTTTTGCCAGTTCACCTTTCAGGTCGCGGTAGTTCACCACCACATCAGCACCGCGATCGCGGCACCACTGGGCGGAATCCTCTCTTGACGCTGTCGCAATGATCTTCACCTTGCTGTTGTGCTTCGCAAACGGGATCGCCAGCGATCCTACGCCACCCGCACCGCCGATAATCAACAGCGTTTTATCCGCGTCGGCATTCTGAATGTTCAGCCGCTCGAATAATCCTTCCCAGGCTGTCAGGGCGGTCAGTGGCAATGCGGCTGCGGCGGCCCAACCGAGGTTGGCTGGTTTGTGCCCGACGATACGCGCATCGATCAACTGGTGGGTAGTGTTGCTGCCAGGGCGGGTGATATCCCCTGCATACCACACCGCATCGCCCGGTTTAAATCCGCTAACGCCAGCGCCAACGGATTTAACGATACCGCTGGCATCCCAGCCGAGAATACGCGGCTCCTGCAGACCGTTTCTGGCAATACTGGCATGCACTTTGGTATCGACCGGGTTGATGGAAACGGCCTTCACCTCGACCAGCAGGTCGTGCTCGCCGGGTTGCAGCATCGGTTGAGCAATCTCAATAAAGGCTGAAGGGTTCGATGGGTTAACGGCAATGGCTTTAACGGACATGGTGTGCTCCTCAATGGAATGCGTTTTGTTGAGGCTAGTCTATTAAGTGGACAGCTGCATGATAAGATGGACAATCGAGAACTCAGCGTTCGTACAGGGTGAACAATCATGTTTAAACAGCTGCAGGATATGGCGCTGTTTGCGCTGGTGGCAGAGATGGGAAGTTTTACCGCTGCGGCGCAGAAGGCCGAACTGCCGAAATCCAGCGTCAGCCAGCGCATTAGCCAGCTTGAGCAGCAGGTGGGGATCCGTCTGCTTAACCGTACCACGCGCAGGCTGAACCTGACGTTTGCGGGCGAGCACTATCTGGTGCACTGCCGCGAGATGCTGGCAGCCAGCGAGCGTGCGGAGTACGCCATCCAGCGGCTGCGCGAAAACCCGAGTGGTCGGCTAAGGATCACCTGCCCGGCAGGGATTGGCGCGACGCTGCTGGCGCATATGAACGCCGAGTTCCAGTTGAGCTTTCCTGACGTGTCGCTGGATGTGTCGATCTCTGACGACGTGGTGGATCTGGTCGAGGCCGGATTTGACGTGGCGCTGCGTACCGGCAAGCCGCAGGACTCATCCCTGATTGGCCGGATGATCGGGCACTGTCCGCGCTTTATGCTGGCCTCACCCGAATATCTCGCGCGTCGGGAGCCGCTGACGCATCCCCGCCAGCTGGTGGAGCACCGCTGTATTACCCACAAAGCCTGGTCTGAATGGCTGCTGCGAAGCGAGAGTGAGGATTACCGCTATCTGCCGGATAACGCCCATATGACGGATAACCTGGTGTACGCGCGTGAGTGCGCGATTGCTGGCGCCGGCATTACGCTGCTGCCTGCTTTTCTGCTGGAAGATAAGGTGGAGAAGGGCGCGTTGGTAAAAGTGCTGCCTGAGTGGAATGTCGAGGGGAATGACCTGTGGCTGGCCTATCCGAGCCGCAAGCTGAATTCGCCTGCGCTGATGAGCTATATCGAGTTTGCGATGCAGTTCGATGAGGTGAAGCGGTATTACGTGGGCAAATAAACAAGCCGGGTAAGCGTGAGCGCCACCCGGCTTTTTAGACACTTACTTAGCAATACGCTTGTACTTAATACGCTTCGGCTCCAGCGCGTCTGCGCCCAGCGTGCGTTTCTTGTACTCTTCGTATTCGGTGAAGTTACCTTCGAAGAACTCCACCTTACCTTCGTCCTGGTAGTCCAGGATGTGGGTCGCGATACGGTCCAGGAACCAACGGTCGTGCGAGATCACCATCGCGCAGCCCGGGAACTCCAGCAGGGCGTTTTCCAGCGCGCGCAGGGTTTCGATGTCCAGGTCGTTGGTTGGTTCATCGAGCAGCAGAACGTTACCGCCCACCTGCAGCAGTTTCGCCAGGTGCAGACGACCGCGCTCACCACCGGACAGCTCGCCTACGCGTTTGCCCTGGTCGGTGCCTTTGAAATTAAAGCGGCCAACATAGGCGCGGCTTGGCATCTCTGTGTTGCCGATACGCATGATATCCAGACCGCCGGACACTTCTTCCCACACGGTTTTGCTGTTATCCATCGCGTCACGGAACTGGTCAACGGACGCCAGCTTCACGGTTTCACCCAGGGTGATAGAGCCGCTGTCAGGTTGTTCCTGACCGGACATCATGCGGAACAGGGTGGATTTACCCGCGCCGTTCGGACCGATGATCCCGACAATCGCGCCCTTCGGCACAGAGAAGCTCAGATCGTCGATCAGCAGGCGGTCGCCGTAAGACTTACGCAGATTGCTGACTTCAACCACTTTATCCCCCAGACGTGCTCCAGGTGGAATAAACAGTTCGTTGGTTTCGTTACGTTTCTGGTATTCGGTGTTGTTCAGCTCTTCGAAGCGTGCCAGACGGGCTTTGCCCTTAGACTGACGGCCTTTCGCGCCCTGACGAACCCACTCCAGCTCTTTCTCAATAGACTTGCGACGCGCCGCTTCCTGAGAGGCTTCCTGCGCCAGACGCTGATCTTTCTGCTCCAGCCAGGAGGAGTAGTTACCTTCCCATGGAATACCTTCACCACGGTCCAGCTCCAGGATCCAGCCTGCTACGTTGTCGAGGAAGTAACGGTCGTGGGTAATCGCCACAACGGTGCCTTCGAAGTCGTGCAGGAAGCGCTCCAGCCACGCCACGGATTCTGCATCCAGGTGGTTGGTTGGTTCGTCGAGCAGCAGCATGTCTGGTTTTTCCAGCAGCAGGCGGCACAGCGCTACACGGCGGCGTTCACCACCGGACAGATTAGCGATTTTTGCATCCCAGTCCGGCAGACGCAGGGCGTCAGCGGCGCGCTCCAGCTGCACGTTCAGGTTGTGACCATCGTGCGCCTGGATAATTTCTTCAAACTTGCCTTGCTGAGCAGCCAGTTTATCGAAGTCAGCATCCGGTTCAGCGTATTTGGCATACACTTCATCCAGACCTTTCAGGGCGTTAACCACTTCGGACACCGCTTCTTCAACGGATTCGCGGACGGTGTGTTCCGGGTTCAACTGAGGTTCCTGCGGCAGGTAACCAATCTTGATGCCAGGCTGCGGACGGGCTTCACCTTCGATGTCTGTATCGATGCCGGCCATGATGCGCAGCAGGGTGGACTTACCGGCACCGTTGAGACCCAGAACACCGATTTTTGCGCCCGGGAAGAAGCTCAGCGAGATATTTTTAAGAATATGACGTTTCGGCGGGACAACTTTGCCGACACGATGCATGGTATAAACGAATTGAGCCACGTTGGACTTCGCCTCTTTTATCGTAATGAGAAGGAATTTCAGCCTCGAAGTGTAGCCTTTTTCACGACCTAATCCCAGCCAGGAACGTCGGGAGTGTTAAAACGCGCAAGAAAGGTAAAAAAGTGTCCATGACGTGGCGCGTTGCAGGATGCCTGGTTAGCATAAGTTGATTAGACTTTGACGTGGCAAGACGCTGCAATTGACGAAAAACAAAGAGGAAGAGCTTGTGGAAAAAGCCAAACAGGTGGTCTGGCGTCTGCTCGCTGCCAGCGTATGCGTAATGGCGGTAAGCCAGGCGGTGCATGCCGATTCACTGGATGAACAACGTAATCGCTACGCCCAGATCAAACAGGCGTGGGACAACAAGCAGATGGATACCGTGCAGGCGCTGATGCCGACACTGAAGGATTACCCTCTGTATCCGTATCTGGAGTATCGCCAGCTAACTGACGATCTCATGAATCAACCGACCGTCGCGGTGAATAATTTCATTCAGGCTAACCCAACCCTGCCTCCCGCGCGGACGCTACAGTCTCGTTTTGTGAATGAACTGGCTCGTCGTGAAGACTGGCGCGGGCTGTTGGCTTTCAGCCCTGAAAAACCGAACACCACGGAAGCGCAGTGTAACTATTACTACGCAAAATGGGCCACGGGGCAGCAGGAAGAGGCGTGGAACGGTGCCAAAGATCTGTGGTTGACCGGTAAAAATCAGCCCAATGCCTGCGACTCTCTCTTTGGTGCCTGGCGTGCCTCTGGAAAGCAAGATCCACTGGCGTATCTGGAGCGTATTCGCCTGGCGATGAAAGCCGGGAACACGCGTCTGGTCACCGCGCTGGCGGGGCAGATGCCATCGGATTATCAAACCATTTCCACTGCGGTGATTGGGCTGGCCAACGATCCTAACTCGGTGCTGACCTTTGCCCGCAGCACAGGCGCGACCGATTTTACCCGCCAGATGGCGGCGGTAGCCTTTGCCAGCGTGGCGCGTGACGATGTGGAAAACGCGCGGCTGATGATCCCGCAGCTGGTGCAGGCGCAGCAACTTAACGAAGAGCAAACCCAGGAGTTGCGCGATATTGTGGCGTGGCGACTGATGGGCACGGATGTGACTGACGAACAGGCGCGCTGGCGAGACGATGCCATTATGCGTTCGAACTCCATGTCGCTGGTGGAACGTCGCGTGCGAATGGCGCTGGGCTCAGGCGATCGTCGTGGGCTCAATACCTGGCTTGCGCGCCTGCCGATGGAAGCGAAAGAGAAAGACGAATGGCGTTACTGGCAGGCCGATCTGCTGATGGAGCGAGGACGTGATGAGGAAGCGAAAGAGATCCTCCATACGCTGATGCAGCAGCGCGGGTTCTACCCGATGGCGGCCGCGCAACGCCTGGGGGAAGAGTACACCTTCCGCATTGATAAAGCGCCAGCCAATGCGAACCCTGCATTGACGCAGGGGCCTGAAATGGCGCGCGTTCGCGAGCTAATGTACTGGAATATGGATAACACCGCGCGCAGCGAGTGGGCGAATCTGGTCACCAGCCGTAGTACTGACGAGAAAGCTCAGCTTGCCCGCTATGCGTTTGATAACCACTGGTGGGATCTGAGCGTGCAGGCCACGATCGCCGGTAAGCTGTGGGATCATCTCGAAGAGCGTTTCCCGCTGGCTTACAAAGATCTGTTCGATCGCTATACCAGCGGTAAAGATATCCCGCAAAGCTATGCGATGGCGATTGCCCGTCAGGAGAGTGCCTGGAACCCGAAAGTTCGTTCCCCGGTGGGTGCCAGCGGTCTGATGCAGATTATGCCGGGCACGGCAACGCACACGGTGAAGATGTTTAATATCCCGGGGTACAGCAGCCCGTCACAGCTTCTCGATCCGGATACCAACATCAATATCGGTACCAGCTACCTGCAGTATGTTTATCAGCAGTTCGGTAACAACCGTATCTTCTCGTCTGCGGCGTATAACGCGGGCCCTGGTCGCGTGCGCACCTGGCTTGGCAACAGCGCCGGACGTATCGATGCCGTGGCGTTTGTCGAGAGTATTCCGTTTTCGGAAACGCGTGGCTACGTGAAGAACGTTCTGGCGTATGACGCATACTATCGCTACTTCATGGGGCAGAAAGATACCCTGATGAGCGATGCCGAGTGGCAGAGACGTTACTGATCGGCGCGGGTTGTGTTATGCTGTACTCGCTAAAGAGTACAAGAGGCAGCATAACATGACCCAGCATTCCCCGTATTCCTCGGCAATGGCCGAACAACGTCATCAGGAGTGGCTTCGTTTTGTGGAGTTGCTCCGCCAGTCTTACGATCAGGATTTGCATTTGCCCCTTATGCAGCTGATGCTCACGCCAGATGAGCGTGAAGCGCTGGGCACGCGCGTGCGGATCATTGAAGAGCTGTTGCGCGGCGAAATGAGCCAGCGTGAACTCAAAAATGAGCTCGGCGCGGGTATCGCAACGATTACCCGCGGATCGAACAGCCTGAAATCAGCACCGGTTGAGCTGCGTCAGTGGCTGGAGTCTGTGCTGTTGGGCGATCAGCGATAAATCGCGTTATGGAACGGGCTTAAGGCCAGGATCACCGCCTGGTGGTAAACGCCTGAACGCGTCAGTGCGCCTGCAGTAAAGACGCCAATAGCCCCTTCTTTACGGCCAATCTCATCAATGCCGGTGTACTGTGACATCACCGGCCCCAGCGCTTCACCCGCACGGACTTTTTCCAGAATGATCTCTGGCAGAGGGAGGGTAGCCGAGCGCGCTTCACCACGCTGTTCGCGGCTTTCAATCACCACCCAGCTAAAGGTTGCACCTTCGTCGATACCCGCTTCAATCGCCACCCAGAAGTCAGCCTCAGGTGCCGCAACTTTGGCATTTGCCACGCGATTTCGTGCGCCAGCCCGCGTTTCCTCGCTGCCAAACGGCTGTTCAGGAACACCACTCTCGACGCCGATGGCATCAATATGGCAGGATCCTTCGCCGAAGATCTCTTCAAATGCCCTTAGAATTGCCTGAATTTTGGCAGGATTAGTGGTAGCAGAGACAACATGGTGCATAATTAAGCTCGATTCGAAAAAAACTCATCGCAGTATAACGGAAAAAAAGCATGTTACAGGTATACCTTGTTCGCCACGGTGAAACGCAGTGGAACGCCGAGCGACGTATTCAAGGCCAGTCAGACAGTCCCCTCACTGAAAAGGGGGTACAGCAAGCGTGGCAGGTGGCGGAACGCGCCCGAACGCTGGGCATCACCCACGTTATCACCAGCGATCTCGGTCGCACACAGCAGACGGCACGCATCATCGCGGACGCCTGTGGCTGTGACGTCATGCTTGAGCCGCGCCTGCGCGAGCTGGATATGGGCGTGCTGGAAAAACGCCATATTGATACGCTGACGGAGAAGGAGGAGGGCTGGCGTCGTACGCTGGTTAACGGTACCGAAGATGGCCGTATTCCTGAAGGCGAATCCATGCAAGAGCTGAGCGTTCGTATGCATGCCGCACTGGCGGAATGCCTGAAGCTTCCAGCGGGAAGCCGTCCGCTGCTGGTGAGTCACGGGATTGCGTTGGGTTGCCTGGTGAGCACCATTCTGGGGTTACCGGCTTACGCTGAACGCCGTTTGCGTCTGCGCAACTGCTCCATTTCCCGGATTGATTACCAGGAAAGCGCATGGCTGGCGTCGGGGTGGGTGGTGGAGATGGCAGGGGACATCTCGCATCTCGATGCCCCTGCACTTGACGAACTGCAGCGTTAACGACGAATCGGAATTAAGAATTCCATACGCAGATTGATTGGGCCTTCTTCCGGTTTGGCATCCTGCGCCGGGTAGTAGCGCTCAATGTCCTGACCTTTACGGCGATTCAGATTCAGCATAGGCATGCAGGTTCCGTAAACGGTCAGGATAAACTCCTGAACGCCCGTTCCCAGCCCTTCATAGGCGAACATTACGTATTCGCCGCCTTCGAGCACGACAGGCTTCGAACCCTGAATATAGCCATTGGCCATCTCTGGGGTCAGCGCGGTGGTGTAGAACACCTCCTGCTCGTCGTCTTTTTCCTGACTTGGATGCGTTTCGTTGAGGCCATACAGAATCGGCGGGATCGCCGGGGCGTGGCTCAGGAAGTCGCGCCAGAACTGAACGCGCATCTGATGACGGAACTCAGAAATCTGCTCCAGAGAACAGGAGTAGCTCTGCGTCGTACCGATCAGATGGGTTTCAGGCAACGTGACAATTTCGTATTTTGGCATCGCGAACTCGCCCAGACGCAGCGGTGGACGCATACCAAACGAGCTCCAGTCAGGCGAGCGACGATAAAGCGCAGGCGTTAACGAGAACTGTTTTTTAAAGGCTCGGGTGAAGGTTTGCTGCGAATCGAAACGATATTGCAGGGCAATATCCAGAATCGGCCGTGCCGTAAGGCGCAATGCCACAGCAGACTTAGACAGACGACGCGCGCGAATATAGGCCCCGATAGCATGACCGGTGACATCCTTGAACATCCTTTGCAGATGCCACTTGGAATAGCCTGCTTTAGCCGCCACATTATCCAGTGACAAAGGCTGGTCGAGATGACCTTCCAGCCAGGTGAGCAGGTCGCGAATAATTCCAGCCTGATCCATATACTATCCTCATCCTTAAAACAGCAGGTGCCTGATAACAGGTTAGCGGATAATAGCATTTTTTGATGTTTTAGCATTCAGTGTTTTTTTTGCGCATTCATGCTTTTTGGAGCACATTGTGGGCAAATATATTCTAATCCTGTGATCTTGCTACATTTTTGTCTAAAGTGTTGAATAATCGCCCAGTGTAATTTTAAAGAATGGTAACAATATGAAATACAAGACTTTGATCTTCACCGCGTTGATGCTAATGGTCGGGCGCGTGGCGCAGGCAGAACAGATTGGTTCCGTCGATACCGTGTTCAAAATGTTTGGCCCGGACCACAAAATTGTGGTCGAGGCGTTTGACGATCCAGACGTGAAGAACGTCACCTGCTATGTCAGCCGGGCGAAAACCGGCGGTATCAAAGGTGGCCTGGGACTGGCGGAAGATACCTCCGATGCGGCAATCTCTTGCCAGCAGGTGGGTCCGGTTGAGTTAAGCGATAAAATTAAGAACGGTAAAGCGCAGGGCGACGTGGTGTTCCAGAAACGCACCTCGCTGGTGTTTAAAAAGCTACAGGTAGTACGTTTCTATGATGCGAAACGCAACACCCTGGCTTACCTGGCCTATTCCGACAAAGTGGTGGAAGGTTCACCGAAAAATGCAATTAGCGCGGTGCCAATCATGCCGTGGCGTTAATTCAGGGACGAACCATGCAACTACCTGTGGTCTGGCTGGTTGAAGACGAAATCAGCATCGCTGACACACTTATCTACATGCTTCAGCAGGAAGGATTCGCGGTGAAGGCGTTTGAACGCGGTCTGCCCGTGCTGGAAGAGGCGCGGCGGCAGTTACCCGCGCTGGCAATTCTTGATGTCGGGTTGCCGGATATCAGCGGCTTTGAGCTGTGCCGTCAACTGCTGGCGCTGTATCCGGCGTTGCCGGTACTGTTTCTGACGGCGCGAAGCGACGAGGTGGATAAACTGCTCGGTCTGGAGATGGGGGCTGATGACTACGTCGCTAAACCTTTCTCACCGCGCGAAGTGTGTGCCCGGGTGCGGACAATTTTACGGCGGATGCAAAAATCAGCCGCGCCTTCGGATGTTGTGCGTATCGGCCAGTTTGAACTGAACGAACCTGCGGCACGAATCAGCTGGTGCGGTGAGGTGTTACCCCTCACGCGCTACGAGTTTTTGTTACTTAAAACATTGTTACAGGCTCCCGGACGTGTGTACTCCCGCCAGCAGCTAATGGACAAGGTGTGGGGCGAAGACGGGGACAGTTTCGATCGTACCGTGGACACCCATATCAAAACCCTGCGCGCCAAGCTGCGGGCGGTGAACGAGGAGCTTTCACCCATCAGCACCCATCGTGGTATGGGCTACAGCCTGGGGCTTTATTAATGCGCATTGGGATGCGGTTGCTGCTGGGGTACTTCCTGATCGTGGCCATTGCCGCGTGGTTTGTGTTGTCGATCTTTGTTCAGGAAGTGAAACCCGGCGTGCGCAGGGCAACTGAAGGGACGTTGATCGATACCGCGACCTTGCTCGCCGAAGTCGGGCGCGAGGACCTCCTTTCGGGCAATGCGCAGCAGGGCAAACTGGCGCAGGCATTTTCACAACTTCATCAGCGGCCTTTCCGCGCCAATATCGGCGGCATTCATAAAGTGCGCAACGAATACCACGTCTACATGACCGATGCGCAGGGCAGAGTGGTGTTTGATTCCGCGAGTCTGGCTGTGGGGAAAGATTACTCCCGCTGGAACGATGTCTGGCTGACCCTTCGTGGCGAATACGGCGCGCGGAGCACCCAGAGCAATCCTGACGATCCAGAGAGCACGGTGATGTATGTTGCGGCTCCGGTTGTGGACAACGGTAAGATTATTGGCGTGCTGTCGGTCGGGAAACCCAACAGCGCGATGGCACCTGTTATCCATCGCAGCGAGCGACGGATCCTGTGGGCGGGTGGTGCATTGCTTGGCATTGCTTTGCTGATTGGTCTTGTTGTGGCGTGGTGGATCAATCGTTCTATCGGTACGTTGTCGCGCTACGCTGACGCGGTTACCACCGATTCCCCTCTGCCATTGCCGAATCCCGGCAGCAGTGAACTGCGCAAGCTGGCGCAGGCGCTGGAGAATATGCGTATTCGCCTGGAAGGGAAAAATTACATTGAACACTATGTCCACTCGCTCACCCACGAGCTGAAAAGTCCGCTGGCCGCAATCCGGGGCGCGGCGGAAATTCTTGCTGAGCAGCCCTCACCGCAGGTCGCCAGGCGGTTTATCGACAACATCCTGGTGCAAAACGCGCGTATGCAATCGTTGGTCGAAAAGTTGCTTGCCCAGGCCCGGCTTGAAAATCGGGTGGAGATTGTCCCCACAAGCGTCGATGTCGATGCGCTGTTTGCGCGGCTGGCTGACGCCCGCTCGACGCTACTGACCGCTAAAAATATCACCCTGACCTGTAAAAGCACCGCGCTGTGTGTGGAAGGTGATGCGGAGCTGCTTGAACAGGCATTGGGTAATTTACTGGATAACGCCATCGACTTCACGCCGGAGGGCGGGGCTGTTCAGCTTGCAGCCCATGAAGGGGACAAGCAGATACACTTTACCGTCACCGACAGCGGCAGCGGGATCCCGGATTATGCCCTGAAGCGAATTTTCGAACGTTTTTACTCTCTTCCTCGTGGCAACGGATTGAAAAGCAGCGGCCTTGGGCTGGCCTTTGTACAGGAGGTGGCGCGTCTGCACCAGGGGGAGGTCACATTGCGTAATCGTGATGAAGGTGGCGTGATGGCCACGCTGATACTTCACCGTCCCTTCACATAACTTCAAACTGGCCCCACATAGCCCGGTTACGCTCTCCTCATCACAAAGGAGACGTAATGATGAAATCCCCCCTGTTCTGGAAAGTAAGCACTCTGCTGGGGTGCATCCTGCTGTTGTTAGTCCCGCTTTTTATGGTCAGTAACCTGATTTCAGAGCGTGAAAACTACCGTAATGATGTCGAAAACACGCTGCGCCAGAGCACCAGCGGACCACAAAAACTGGTCGGCCCGCTGATTGCGATTCCGATGACGGAGATCTTTTACAAGATAGAGGACGAGAAGAAGGTCGAATACAAGAAAAGCTATATGCACTTTATTCTGCCGGAATCCCTAGTTGTGGAAGGTAACCAGCGCGTGGAGTCCCGAAATATTGGCATCTACGACGGGCAAATCTGGAACGCTGACCTGAAGATAAAAGCACAGTTTAATACCGAAGAGCTAAAACAACTGAGAGGGGAAACGATAACAACAGGGCAACCGTTTATCGTAACGGGCGTTGGCGACGCGCGGGGCATTGGCACGGTCAGTATCTCTAAAATCAACGGGGAGACGCTAAGCGTGGAACCCGGTTCAGGCGTCTACGGGGCGCTTGCTGGGATCCACATCCCGCTGACCGACAAAGCGCTGGAAGCCAAAACGTTTGCGCTTGAGATGTCCCTCAGCCAGGCGGGAACGGGCAGTTTTGCGGTGGTGCCGGTAGGCCGTAATAGTGAAATGATGCTCAACAGTAACTGGCCACATCCGGGCTTCATGGGCGACTACCTGCCGGTTAAGCATCAGATAGGTGAGTCTGGGTTCCAGGCGAACTGGCAGAGTAGCTGGTTTGCAAATAACATGGAAAGTTGGTTCAACGATAAGGAATCCCCGGAGTGGGAGGCGCTCCCGGCCTTTAGCGTGACGGTAGCGACGCCTGCCGACCAGTACCAATTGACTGAGCGCGCGATTAAGTACGCGATTCTGCTGATTGCACTGACGTTTATGGCGTTCTTTGTTTTCGAAACCTTAACCGGATTACGCCTTCACCCGATGCAGTATCTGCTGGTTGGGCTGTCGCTGGTCTTGTTCTATCTGGTATTGCTGGCGTTGTCTGAGCACGTTGGGTTTACCCCAGCCTGGATTATTGCAAGCCTTGTTGGCGCGGTGATGAATGGGATGTATCTGCAGGCGGTGCTGAAAAGCTGGAGGCGCAGCGGGGTGTTTGTGCTCTCATTACTGGGTCTGGATGTGGTGATGTGGTTCCTGTTGCGGTCAGAGGATTGTGCATTATTGCTGGGGTCAGCGGTGCTCGCGCTGGCGCTGTTTGCGGTGATGTTCCTGACCCGTCATTTTGACTGGTACTCGCTTTCTCAGCCGAAGCGTCCTGAGCCTCCCGCAGAGCCTGATAACGATACACTGCGAATCTGGAAATAAAAAAAACGGCGCAAAGCGCCGTTTTTTTATGTGTTGCGTGCGGGATTACTCCTGCAGATCGCCGCAGAAACGGTACCCTTCGCCGTGGATCGTGGCGATGATTTCCGGGGTATCCGGCGTAGATTCGAAATGTTTACGAATACGACGGATCGTTACGTCTACGGTACGGTCGTGCGGTTTCAGCTCACGGCCGGTCATTTTCTTCAGCAATTCTGCACGGGACTGAATTTTGCCCGGGTTTTCGCAGAAGTGCAGCATCGCGCGGAATTCACTGCGCGGCAGTTTATACTGCTCGCCGTTCGGGCTAATCAGCGAACGGCTATTGATATCAAGTTCCCAGCCGTTGAATTTGTAGCTGTCTACGCTACGACGCTCTTCGCTGACCGTACCCAGGTTCATGGTTCGGGAAAGCAGGTTGCGTGCACGAATGGTTAACTCGCGAGGGTTGAACGGCTTGGTGATGTAGTCATCCGCACCGATTTCCAGGCCAAGAATTTTATCAACTTCGTTGTCACGGCCCGTCAGGAACATCAACGCGACGTTCGCCTGTTCACGCAGTTCGCGCGCCAGAAGAAGACCGTTTTTGCCCGGAAGGTTAATATCCATGATCACCAGGTTGATATCATTTTCAGAAAGGATCTGATGCATCTCTGCGCCATCGGTCGCTTCAAAGACATCGTAGCCTTCTGCTTCGAAAATGCTCTTTAACGTGTTGCGTGTTACCAACTCGTCTTCAACGATAAGAATGTGCGGGGTCTGCATGTTTGCTACCTAAATTGCCAACTAAATCGAAACAGGAAGTACAAAAGTCCCTGACCTGCCTGATACATGTCGCAAATTAACATGACCGGCCTAACGTGACTAAAGTACGTAATTGCGTTCTTGATGCACTTTCCATCAACGTCAACAACATCATTAGCTTGGTCTTGGGTACTTTCCCTTTGGACCCGACAGTGTCAAAAACGGCTGTCATCCTAACCATTTTAACAGCAACATAACAGGCTAAGTGACACCAGACACCCAATAAAACTACGCTTCGTTGACATATATCAAGTTCAATTGTAGCACGTTAACAGTTTGATGAAATCATCGTAGCTGAATGCTAGCCTTTATCACAATTTTTCAATAAACCAACTAGTTGCGGACCTTGATTTATAAACGAAGTGAATCCAATCAGAATAGGGTATTCATGTCGCTATTATCATTATAAAACATAAGGATAATAGTCTTCTGTTAACATTCTAACTGATTGTTCAGACACAAAATAGTTTAGCGTTTTTAATTTGTTATGAAACGCTATTTCGGTGATTTGTGTTGCAATTTTGTAAATTCGCGCTGCGTAATATGTTGATGTGCATCACATTTTTACCCGCTAACTGATTAAAAAGAGAGCATAAATGCATCTGTCGATTGTACTGGTTGCCCCAGCCAGAGCCGAAAATATAGGCGCAGCGGCGCGTGCCATGAAGACCATGGGTTTTACCGATTTACGTATTGTGGACAGCGCGGCCCATCTGGAGCCTGCCGCCCGGTGGGTGGCGCACGGGTCGGGAGATATTCTCGATAATATAACCACTTACGACACACTAGCCGCCGCGTTGCACGACATTTCGTTTACCGTTGCGACCACCGCGCGCAGCCGTGCGAAATTCCACTACTACGCCACCCCTGCTGAACTGGTGCCCATGCTGAAAGAGAAAAGCCAGTGGCTGGAGAAAGCCGCGCTGGTGTTTGGCCGTGAAGATTCCGGGTTAACAAACGAAGAGCTGGAACTCGCTGACGTGCTCACGGGGGCACCGATGGTGGCCGATTATCCGTCCCTGAATTTAGGCCAGGCGGTCATGGTCTACTGCTATCAATTAGCTTCCCTAATGCAAATCCCTCAGCCACAGGCTGAAGGGGCAAACGAAAACCAGCTGGCCGCACTGCGCGCTCGTGTTGAGCAACTGTTATCTCAATTGGGGGTAGCGGACGATCAAAAAATGGCTGACTGGCTGCAGCAGCGTTTGGGGCGTCTTGAGCGGCGGGACACCGCCATGCTGCACCGTTTGCTGCACGATATTGAAAAAAAATTGGCCGAGTAAAATACTGCCATAAGTTTTTACTATGGCGAATAAGTCTGTCTGGATGGGTTGCACTTGGGGGAATCGGATGAAAATAAATCTGCACGCAGCGGGACGTGAGAGTCTCCCGAAATGTGATCAAATTAAAAATCCATTGACTTAAGGTGCCCGATCCTTTAACCCTAAAAGAATACAGCACAGACAGATAATAATGACAGAGTACACAACATCCATGAAACGCATCAGCATCAGCATCACCACCATTACCACAACCATCATCATTACCACAGGTAACGATGCGGGCTGACGCGTACAGGAAAAACAAAAAAAAGCCCGCACCTGAACAGTGCGGGCTTTTTTTTCGGCTAAAGGAAACGAGGTAGAACCATGCGAGTGTTGAAGTTCGGCGGTACATCAGTGGCAAATGCAGAACGTTTTCTGCGCGTTGCCGATATCCTGGAAAGCAACGCCAGGCAGGGGCAGGTTGCGACCGTGCTCTCTGCCCCGGCAAAAATCACGAACCATCTGGTGGCGATGATTGAAAAAACCATCGGTGGTCAGGATGCACTCCCGAACATCAGCGACGCAGAGCGTATCTTCGCTGACTTACTGCAAGGGCTGGCAGAGGCGCAGCCAGGCTTTCCGCACGCTCAACTGAAGTCCTTCGTTGAGCAGGAATTCGCGCAAATTAAACATGTTCTGCACGGCATCAGCCTTCTCGGCCAGTGCCCGGACAGCATCAACGCGGCACTGATCTGTCGAGGCGAAAAACTCTCTATCGCCATCATGGCGGGCGTGCTGGAAGCGCGTGGTCATCACGTGACTGTGATCGATCCGGTTGAAAAACTGCTGGCGGTGGGCCACTACCTCGAATCCACTGTTGATATTGCCGAATCAACTCGCCGCATCGCTGCAAGCAAAATTCCGTCTGACCACATGATCCTGATGGCAGGCTTCACCGCCGGTAACGAGAAGGGTGAGCTGGTGGTGCTGGGCCGTAACGGCTCCGACTACTCCGCCGCCGTGCTGGCCGCCTGTTTACGCGCAGATTGTTGTGAGATCTGGACTGACGTCGATGGTGTTTATACCTGCGATCCGCGCCAGGTACCGGACGCCAGGCTGTTGAAGTCGATGTCGTATCAGGAAGCGATGGAGCTTTCCTACTTCGGCGCTAAAGTCCTTCACCCGCGTACCATCTCCCCGATTGCCCAGTTCCAGATCCCTTGCCTGATTAAAAACACCGGTAACCCGCAGGCACCCGGTACGCTGATTGGCGCGAGTAACGATGAAGACGGCCTGCCGGTGAAAGGGATCTCTAACCTCAACAACATGGCGATGTTCAGCGTCTCAGGTCCGGGGATGAAAGGGATGGTCGGTATGGCGGCGCGCGTGTTTGCAGCCATGTCCCGCAACGGCATCTCCGTGGTGTTGATCACCCAGTCTTCTTCCGAATACAGCATCAGCTTCTGCGTGCCGCAGGCCGACTGCCTGCGCGCCCGCCGCGCGCTGGAAGAAGAATTCTATCTTGAGCTGAAAGAAGAACTGCTTGAGCCGCTGTACATTCAGGAACGTCTGGCGATCATCTCGGTGGTGGGCGATGGCATGCGCACGCTTCGTGGTATCTCCGCCAAGTTCTTTGCTGCGCTGGCACGCGCCAATATCAATATCGTGGCGATTGCCCAGGGCTCGTCAGAGCGTTCAATCTCTGTTGTTGTGGACAACGATGACGCCACCACCGGCGTTCGCGTGGTTCACCAGATGCTGTTCAACACCGATCAGGTCATCGAACTGTTCCTGATTGGCGTGGGCGGCGTTGGCGGCGCGCTGCTGGAGCAGGTGAAGCGCCAGCAGGCGTGGCTGAAGAAGAAACATATTGATCTGCGCGTCTGCGGGATAGCCAACTCAAAAGCGTTGCTGACCAACGTGCATGGCTTGAATCTGGAAAACTGGCAGGCGGAAATGAACGAGGCGAAAGAGCCGTTTAATCTGGGACGCCTGATCCGACTGGTGAAAGAGTATCACCTGCTCAACCCGGTGATTGTCGACTGTACGTCGAACCAGGCGGTCGCCGATCAGTACGCTGACTTCCTGCGTGAAGGCTTCCACGTGGTGACGCCGAACAAAAAGGCCAACACCTCGTCGATGAACTATTACCACCAGTTGCGCCTGGCGGCGAGCAAATCGCGTCGCAAATTCCTGTATGACACCAACGTGGGTGCTGGTTTGCCGGTTATCGAGAACCTGCAAAACCTGCTGAACGCGGGGGATGAACTGCAGCGTTTCTCCGGTATCCTCTCCGGATCGCTGTCGTTTATTTTCGGCAAACTGGATGAAGGCATGAGCCTCTCAGAAGCGACCCGCGCTGCGCGTGAACTGGGCTATACCGAGCCGGATCCGCGTGACGATCTCTCCGGGATGGATGTGGCGCGTAAGCTGCTGATCCTGGCGCGTGAAACAGGTCGTGAGCTGGAGCTTTCCGATATCGTGATTGAACCGGTCCTGCCCGCAGAATTTGATAGCTCCGGTGATGTCGGTGCCTTTATGGCTAATTTGCCGCAGCTTGACGATGCGTTTGCCGCACGCGTTGCGAAAGCCCGTGATGAAGGTAAGGTATTGCGCTATGTTGGCAATATTGAAGAAGATGGTGTGTGCCGGGTGAAGATTGCCGAAGTGGATGGCAACGATCCGCTGTACAAAGTCAAAAACGGCGAAAACGCCCTTGCGTTTTACAGCCACTATTATCAGCCATTGCCGCTGGTGCTTCGCGGTTATGGCGCAGGGAACGATGTTACAGCGGCGGGTGTGTTTGCCGATCTGCTGCGTACCCTGTCATGGAAGTTAGGAGTTTAACATGGTCAAAGTTTATGCCCCGGCTTCCAGCGCCAATATGAGCGTCGGATTTGATGTGCTGGGTGCGGCGGTCACGCCGGTTGATGGTTCTCTACTGGGCGATACGGTCACGGTTGAAGCGGCAAATAGCTTCAGCCTGAATAACGTGGGCCGCTTTGCCAGCAAACTGCCGTCGGACCCGCGCGAGAATATCGTCTATCAGTGCTGGGAGCGCTTCTGTCAGGAGATTGGCAAAAATGTGCCGGTCACCATGACGCTGGAAAAAAGTATGCCGATTGGCTCAGGGCTGGGCTCCAGCGCCTGCTCGGTGGTCGCTGCGCTGGTGGCCATGAATGAACACTGCGGCAAACCACTCAACAATAACCGCCTGCTGGGGTTAATGGGCGAGCTGGAAGGACGGATCTCTGGCAGCATTCACTATGACAACGTTGCGCCGTGCTTCCTTGGCGGCATGCAACTGATGATTGAAGAAAATGGCATCATCAGCCAGCAGGTGCCAGGGTTTGATGAGTGGCTGTGGGTGCTGGCCTATCCGGGTATTAAGGTTTCCACCGCTGAAGCGCGTGCGATCCTGCCTGCGCAGTATCGTCGCCAGGACTGTATCGCGCACGGACGTCATCTGGCCGGCTTTATTCACGCCTGCTATACCCGTCAGCCGCAGCTGGCGGCGAAATTGATGAAAGATGTTATTGCCGAGCCATACCGCACCAAACTGCTGCCTGGTTTTAACGAGGCACGACAGGCATCTTTGGATATTGGCGCGCAGGCATGCGGCATCTCCGGCTCCGGCCCGACGCTGTTCGCCTTATGCGATAAACCAGACACTGCGCAACGCGTAGCGGACTGGCTCTCTAAACACTACCTGCAAAATCAGGAAGGCTTTGTTCATATTTGCCGTCTGGACACGGCTGGCGCACGAGTACTGGGATAACGAATGAAACTCTACAATCTTAAAGATCATAACGAGCAGGTCAGCTTCGCGCAGGCGGTGACTCAGGGACTGGGCAAAAATCAGGGGTTATTCTTCCCCCATGACCTGCCGGAATTTCAGCTGACCGAGATTGATGAACTGCTGAAGCTGGATTTTGTCACCCGCAGTACCAAAATTCTGTCTGCGTTTATCGGCGACGAAATCCCGCAGGATCTGCTGGAAGAACGCGTGCGGTCGGCGTTCGCTTTCCCGGCTCCGGTTCAGCAGGTGGAGCCTGACGTTGGCTGTCTGGAACTGTTTCACGGCCCGACCCTGGCGTTCAAAGATTTCGGTGGCCGCTTTATGGCTCAGATGCTGACCCACATCAGCGGCGACAAACCGGTAACTATCCTGACGGCTACCTCCGGTGATACCGGTGCGGCGGTTGCGCATGCGTTCTACGGCCTGAAAAACGTTCGTGTGGTGATCCTCTACCCGAAAGGCAAAATCAGCCCTCTGCAGGAAAAACTGTTCTGTACCCTCGGCGGCAACATTGAGACCGTGGCTATCGACGGTGATTTCGACGCCTGCCAGGCACTGGTCAAACAGGCCTTCGATGATGAAGAGCTGAAGGCGGCGCTGGGTCTGAACTCGGCGAACTCCATCAACATCAGCCGTCTGCTGGCGCAGATTTGCTACTATTTCGAAGCGGTTGCACAGCTCCCGCAGGAAGCGCGTAATCAGCTTGTTGTCTCTGTGCCAAGCGGTAACTTTGGTGACCTGACGGCTGGCCTGCTGGCAAAATCCCTGGGTCTGCCGGTGAAACGATTTATCGCTGCCACCAACGCTAACGACACCGTGCCGCGTTTCCTGAAAGACGGCAAATGGGCGCCGAACGCGACGAAGGCAACGCTCTCCAATGCGATGGATGTGTCGCAGCCGAATAACTGGCCGCGAGTGGAAGAACTGTTCCGCCGCAAAATCTGGCGTCTGGGCGATCTGGGTTACGCAGCGGTGACGGATGAAACCACCAAAGAGACCATGCGTGAGCTGAAAGCGGTGGGGTACACCTCCGAACCGCACGCCGCAATTGCTTACCGTGCTTTGCGCGATCAGCTTAATCCAGGTGAATATGGCCTGTTCCTGGGGACGGCGCATCCGGCAAAATTCAAAGAGAGCGTGGAAGAGATTCTGGGTGAAACGCTGCCGCTGCCGAAAGAGCTGGCCGAACGTGCCGACCTGCCGCTGCTGTCTCATGAACTACCTGCGGATTTTGCCGCGCTGCGTAAGCTGATGATGGCTCGAGCGTGATTTTTGTCGGGTGACGGCTACGCCTTACCCGACCTACAACGGCTCAGAACGTAGGCCGGGTAAGCGCAGCGTCACCCGGCAACAGCAGCACTGTACCGAGGCCGGGTAAGGCGACGGCGCCCCCCGGCTTTTTTATGGAGAAATTAAGGAGAAAAAAAGAAGGGAAAATGCAGAAATTCCCAATAAATGCGGTCACTTAGAGATTAGGATTGCAGAGAATAACAACCCCGGTTCCCCTCACGTAACCTCCTTACATCGGCCCACGTTGGGCAAGAAGAATAAGGAGTCACCTATGTCTACGTTGAAACCTGTCCTCATCGCACTTTCACTGATGCTGGTCGCTCCTATGGCGGTACAGGCATCTGAAATCACACTCGTGCCTGCGGTAAAACTGCAGATTGGTGACCAGGATAACCACGGACACTACTGGGATGGCGGTAGCTGGCGTGACCATGACTGGTGGAAGGCCCATTATGACTGGCGCGATAATCACTGGCGTCCTCATGACGAACATCACGATCGTGACGACCATCCAGACCACCGTCACGACGATCATCGTCCAGGTCCGGACTGGAAGCACCATTAATGCAAACCCCGCCAGCTGGCGGGGTTTTGTTTTACTGCTCGTGGCGCTTAAACACCAGTTCACCTTTCCCTGACGACGCTTCGTCAAAGAAATACCCTTCGCTGTTAAATCCGGTCAACTGCTCCGGCTTCGTCAGTCGGTTCTGAATGATGTAGCGGCTCATCAGACCACGCGCTTTTTTGGCGTAGAAACTGATCACTTTGAACTTACCATTTTTCTCATCAAGGAAGACCGGCTTGATGATTTCCGCATCCAGTTTCTTTGGCTTCACGGACTTGTAGTATTCGTCAGAGGCCAGATTAATCACCACGTTATCGCCCTGGGCATGTAGCGCTGCGTTTAGCTTGTCGGTGATGATGTCACCCCAGAAATGGTACAGATCTTTGCCTTTTGCATTCTCTAATCGGATACCCATCTCAAGACGGTAAGGTTGCATCAAATCCAGCGGACGCAGAACACCGTACAGGCCTGAGAGCATGCGCAGGTGCTGCTGGGCAAAATCGAAATCGGCTTCGCTGAACTCTTCCGCCTGCAGGCCGGTATACACATCACCTTTAAACGCCAGCAGCGCCTGGCGAGCGTTGGCTGGCGTGAAATCCGGGTGCCACTCGTGGAAGCGGGTGGCGTTAAGATCTGCGAGCTTATCGCTGATGCTCATCAGCGAGGCGATTTGTGGTGCAGAGAGTTTACGCGCTTCGCGGATCAGCTGTTGTGAATAGTCCAGCAGTTCAGGTTGCGTATAGCGCTCGGTGGCGAGCGGGCTCTGGTAGTCGAGCGTTTTTGCAGGTGAAATAAGAATCAGCATATCCAGTCCTTGCAGGAAATTTAGAGCGACTTTAGCAAAAAATCGCCCTGAATTGATCGATAGCTGTTATCGCCGGGGCAAATCATCCCATGTGCCGGGGGGCAGTTGCGCGTTAACTTCAGGATAGCGTGTGGGATCAAATACCGGTGGAACACCCAGTTTGCGTTGACGAAGATAGTCCCGGGCAATCAGGCTAACAATGGGGGAGAGCAGCAGGATCGCCGTAAGGTTGGTGATGGCCATCAGTGCCATGATGACGTCAGCCAGTTGCCAGACCAACGGCATGCTGAGTAGGGATCCTGCAATGACCATCAGTATCACTCCCAGGCGCAACGCACTGATTGCGGCACGGGAGTCGAGTTTCAGGAAGATAAGGTTATTTTCGGCGTAAAGGTAATTCACCACAATTGAGCTGAAGGCGAACAATATCAGTATGATCGCGACAAAACCGGCCCCCCAGCTGCCAGTAAGGTTCACCAGAGCCTGCTGAAGAAGCTGTATCCCGGCGTTTCCCGACGAATGCGGTACGGGGCCTGCCAGTAGCAAAATCATGGCGCTGGCGGAGCAGATAATAATGGTATCGGTAAAGACGCCAATCATTTGCACAATGCCTTGTGCGGCAGGGTGTGGCGGCCAGGAAGAGGCGGCTGCCGCCGCGTTGGGGGTTGACCCCATCCCCGCTTCATTGGAAAACATTCCTCGCTGAAAACCCGCCATCAGCGCCTGGCTGAAGGTGTAGCCCAGCGCACCTGATGCCGCCTCACGCCAGCCAAAAGCGCTTTTGAAGATAGTGGTAATGATTCCTGGAACCTGGTCGGCATGCAGTGCGGCGACAAACAGGCTCGCGCCAACCCAGAGCAGCGCCATCACGGGAACCATCCACTGCATCAGGCGGGCGATGCCTTTGAGGCCAGCAGAAATGGTGAACAGAACGAAGAGGGATAAAACGATGCCTGTGATCCACTCCGGGCAGGCGAAGGCATAGCGCAGAGCATTGGCGACAGAATTAGCCTGAACCGTATTAAAAATAAGGCCATAAGCGAGCAGTAAAAAAAGCGAGAACAGAACGCCCATCCAGCGCATCCCTAACCCACGCGCCATATACCAGGCAGGACCGCCGCGAAACTGACCGTGTTTGTCCTTCTCTTTGTACAGCTGTGCGAGAGAGCATTCGGCAAACGAGGTGGCCATGCCAACGATCGCGGTGACCCACATCCAGAAGACGGCGCCAGGACCACCGGCGCTGATGGCCAGCGCTACACCCGCCAGGTTACCGCTACCGACGCGTGCGGCGAGACTGGTACAAAGCGCCTGAAACGAGGTGAGTCCGCCTGGCTGCGGCGTAATGCTGTTTTTCAGACTTCTGCCAAACTTGCGTATATATCTAAACTGGATAAAACCACTGCGCAGTGTGAACCATATACCTGCCCCTAATAGCAGATATATCATTATCGAACCCCAGAGGATTTCGTTGATAAAGAAAAGGAAATCAGGCATTAACGTCCCTCTTGTTGATGCCAATATGAATATGTAAGCGCTACCACTGATTGAGCATGCTGTTACTTAGCAGCCTGTTAATATTCTGAGTTTATCATACTCTGTCTAAGCGCACTGTCTGCGGTTGCGCTACCTCTCACTCGTGTTATCATCTGGGCAGACCGGTTACATCCCCCTAACAAGTAAACCTGTCATTTTTCCGCTGCAGGCATGCTGTCGGTAGCGTGAATTATCCAGGGCACGTTAAAAGAGAAACACTATCATGACGGATAAATTGACCTCCCTTCGTCAGTTCACCACTGTCGTAGCTGACACCGGAGATATCGCGGCAATGAAGTTGTACCAGCCGCAGGATGCCACAACTAACCCTTCTCTGATCCTGAACGCTGCACAGATCCCTGAGTATCGCAAACTGATTGACGACGCTGTGACCTGGGCGAAAGCGCAGAGCAATGACCGCGCGCAGCAGATCGTTGATGCCACTGACAAACTGGCAGTGAACATCGGTCTGGAAATCCTGAAACTGGTTCCTGGCCGTATCTCTACCGAAGTGGATGCACGCCTCTCCTACGACACCGAAGCGTCAATCGCCAAAGCAAAACGCCTGATCAAAATGTACAACGATGCGGGTATCAGCAACGACCGTATCCTGATCAAACTGGCCTCTACCTGGCAGGGCATTCGCGCGGCTGAGCAGCTGGAAAAAGACGGCATCAACTGTAACCTGACTCTGCTGTTCTCCTTCGCGCAGGCGCGTGCATGTGCAGAAGCCGGTGTCTACCTGATTTCTCCGTTCGTAGGCCGTATTCTGGACTGGTACAAAGCCAACACCGATAAGAAAGAGTACGCACCTGCTGAAGATCCAGGCGTGGTTTCCGTTACTGAAATCTACGAATACTACAAACAGCACGGTTATGAGACTGTTGTTATGGGCGCAAGCTTCCGTAACGTCGGTGAAATCATCGAGCTGGCTGGCTGTGACCGCCTGACCATCGCCCCTGCACTGCTGAAAGAGCTGGCAGAAAGCGAAGGCGCGATCGAGCGTAAGCTGTCTTACACCGGTGAAGTGAAAGCGCGCCCAGAGCGCATCACTGAATCCGAGTTCCTGTGGCAGCACAACCAGGATCCAATGGCAGTAGACAAACTGGCGGACGGTATCCGTAAGTTTGCTGTTGACCAGGGCAAACTGGAAAAAATGATCGGCGACCTGCTGTAATCATTTCTGCGTGACCGGGTTCCCGGTCACGCGACTTCTTTCGTACCCTGTCTGAATTTCCTCTCTGCGTGTATCATTCCCTTTAATCAGTACTTTTTAAATGGAATGGCTATGAATACCTTACGCATCGGCTTAGTGTCGATTTCTGACCGCGCCTCCAGCGGTGTTTACCAGGATAAAGGCATCCCGGCTCTGGAAGAGTGGCTGGGCAGCGCGCTGACTACCCCCTTTGAAATCCAGACTCGCCTGATCCCTGACGAACAACCGATCATTGAGCAGACGCTGTGCGAGCTGGTGGATGAGATGAGCTGCCATCTGGTGTTGACCACGGGTGGAACCGGGCCTGCACGTCGCGATGTCACGCCAGATGCGACGCTGGCAGTCGCCGACCGTGAAATGCCGGGCTTCGGTGAGCAAATGCGCCAGATCAGCCTACACTTTGTTCCAACCGCCATCCTCTCTCGCCAGGTGGGCGTGATCCGCAAACAGGCGTTGATCCTGAACCTGCCTGGCCAGCCGAAGTCGATCAAAGAGACGCTGGAAGGGCTTAAAGCCGACGATGGCAGCGTGATCGTACACGGGATCTTTGCAAGTGTACCGTATTGTATACAGCTGCTGGACGGTCCGTATGTGGAAACCGATGAGAAAGTCGTAGCAGCTTTTCGGCCTAAAAGCGCGCGCCGCGAGACAATATCCTGAAAATAATGATTATGTGACATTAGCTGAAGCGGCGATGGCGTGGTAAAGGTTTTACGGTATAGTAATTTTTTCTTTACGTTTGCTGTAAAAATAAATCCACAACACACGCATAATGGTTCGCTATGTCACATAACACCCGACCTCTGAATCGACAGGACTACAAAACCCTCACGCTCGCTGCTCTGGGGGGCGCGCTGGAGTTCTACGACTTCATCATCTTCGTTTTCTTTGCCGCCGTCGTGGGGGAGCTTTTCTTCCCAGCGGATATCCCGGAATGGTTGCGCCAGGTACAAACCTTCGGCATTTTTGCCGCCGGGTATCTGGCTCGTCCGTTGGGTGGCATTGTTATGGCGCACTTTGGCGATCTGGTTGGGCGTAAGAAGATGTTTACCCTCAGTATTTTGCTGATGGCTGTACCTACGCTTGCCATAGGCCTGCTGCCTACGTATGCCTCAATGGGCCTTGTTGCCCCGCTATTGCTGTTGCTTATGCGCGTGCTTCAGGGGGCCGCAATTGGCGGTGAAGTGCCTGGCGCGTGGGTGTTTGTGGCGGAGCATGTTCCGGCGCGTCGCATTGGTATCGCCTGTGGAACCTTAACGGCGGGCCTGACCATCGGCATTCTGCTGGGCTCGGTCGTTGCAACTCTCGTGAATACCCATATGACGCAACAGGCCGTGCACGACTGGGGCTGGCGTCTTCCGTTCCTGCTGGGTGGGGCCTTTGGTCTGGTGGCGATGTACTTGCGCCGCTGGCTACAGGAGACGCCGATCTTCCTTGAGATGCAGCAGCGCAAGGCACTGGCGCAGGAGTTACCGGTTAAGGCGGTGGTGGTCCGTCACAGAAGTGCGGTGGTGGTGTCGATGCTGCTGACCTGGCTGCTGTCGGCGGGTATCGTCGTCGTGATCCTGATGTCGCCGGTCTGGCTGCAAAAACAGTACGGTTTCGCCCCAGCGGTCACCCTGCAGGCGAACAGTATTGCGACCATTATGCTCTGTTTTGGCTGTCTGGCGGCTGGCCTTGCTGTTGACCGGTTTGGCGCGAGCCGGACCTTTATCGTCGGCAGTCTGCTGCTGGCAGCATCAAGCTGGGCGTTCTACCATCTGGCGGGTAGCCACCCGGAGCAGCTGTTCCTGCTGTATGGGGTAGTCGGGCTGTGCGTCGGTGTTGTGGGGGCGGTGCCGTATGTGATGGTGCGTGCGTTCCCGCCAGAGGTTCGTTTCACCGGTATCTCTTTTTCTTACAACGTGTCGTATGCCATTTTTGGTGGTCTGACACCGATTGCCGTCACCATGCTGATGGGGATATCGCCGATGGCTCCAGCCTGGTACGTTCTCGCGCTCTCGCTGATGGGGCTGGTGTTAGGGGTCTGGCTTCGCAAAGGGTGGGAGTGTCGTGCCCGCGAGGCAGGCACGACAGAGGGATCAGTGTTTTTCACCAATCGGTAGAATGGTGCGGTCAAACTGCTCGTTCAGCACTTCGCCCATTGCCAGGTAGATAGCGCTCGCGCCACATACCA
Organism: Enterobacter sp. CPE_E890; assembly: GCF_046521475.1. NCBI lineage: Bacteria > Pseudomonadati > Pseudomonadota > Gammaproteobacteria > Enterobacterales > Enterobacteriaceae > Enterobacter > Enterobacter sp. CPE_E890. The sequence goes on from NZ_JBKFZW010000001.1 coordinate 706,033, forward strand.
GGCCAATCCAGCCGGCAACGTGAACGATGCCTTCGTTATCCACCAGGTGACCGATCGCCAGCAGAGCGAATAGTACGGTCAGGCTCAGGAAGACGAACTGCAGCGCGCGGTTACCTTTCAGGGTGCCGAAGAACATGAACAGGGTGAAGACACCCCACAGACCCAGGTAAACGCCCAGGAAGTGGGCGTTTGCCGCATCTGCCAGACCCATTTTAGGCATCAGCAGAATGGCAACCAGGGTCAGCCAGAAAGAGCCGTAAGAGGTGAAGGCGGTTAAGCCGAAGGTATTACCTTTCTTATATTCCAGCAGGCCCGCGAAAATTTGCGCGATGCCGCCGTAAAAAATGCCCATCGCCAGGATGATGCCATCCATCGGGAACATCCCGATATTGTGCAGGTTCAGCAGGATAGTGGTCATGCCAAAACCCATCAGGCCCAGCGGAGCCGGATTAGCCAACTTAGTGTTGCCCATAAGTCCTCAAAAAAATCATCATTAATATGGTGAAATGGTGAATCCCGCGTCAATACTCCCTGACGGGGCGCGGCATCATAATGGGCGCAATCGATGGCGTCTATGATCTCATCAGGGTGAAATTAAAATTTTTTTTATCCTTCCCCCTTGATGGATGCTGTGGCGACCCCATCTTGTAGTCAACCGCAGTGTGTGGACCTGAAAAAAATCAAATCTGGGCAGTTGAAAAAGCACGTTCTGCCCTTATTACAGGTACACAACCACATGTTGACTGAATTTTTAGTGGAGACGTTTAGATGGGTAAAATTATTGGTATCGACCTGGGTACTACCAACTCTTGTGTAGCGATTATGGATGGCACTACTGCACGCGTGCTGGAGAACGCCGAGGGCGATCGCACCACGCCTTCTATCATTGCTTATACCCAGGATGGTGAAACTCTGGTTGGTCAGCCGGCTAAACGTCAGGCAGTGACAAACCCGCAAAACACCCTGTTTGCGATTAAACGCCTGATTGGCCGCCGCTTCCAGGACGAAGAAGTTCAGCGTGACGTTTCTATCATGCCTTACAAAATCATCGCAGCAGATAACGGCGATGCATGGCTTGATGTGAAAGGCACCAAAACTGCACCACCGCAGATCTCTGCTGAAGTGCTGAAAAAAATGAAGAAAACCGCGGAAGATTACCTGGGTGAGCCGGTAACTGAAGCTGTTATCACCGTTCCTGCATACTTCAACGATGCTCAGCGTCAGGCAACCAAAGATGCTGGCCGTATCGCAGGTCTGGAAGTAAAACGTATCATCAACGAACCAACCGCGGCTGCACTGGCTTACGGTCTGGATAAAGAAGTTGGCAACCGTACTATCGCGGTTTACGACCTGGGTGGTGGTACCTTCGATATTTCTATTATCGAAATCGACGAAGTTGACGGCGAAAAAACCTTTGAAGTTCTGGCAACCAACGGTGATACCCACCTGGGTGGTGAAGACTTCGATACCCGTCTGATCAACTACCTCGTTGACGAGTTCAAGAAAGATCAGGGCATTGACCTGCGTAACGACCCGCTGGCCATGCAGCGCCTGAAAGAAGCCGCTGAGAAAGCGAAGATTGAACTGTCTTCCGCTCAGCAGACCGACGTGAACCTGCCGTACATCACTGCAGACGCGACCGGTCCTAAACACATGAACATCAAAGTGACCCGTGCGAAACTGGAAAGCCTGGTAGAAGACCTGGTGAACCGTTCCATCGAGCCACTGAAAGTTGCTCTGCAGGACGCTGGCCTGTCTGTATCTGACATCCAGGACGTTATCCTGGTGGGTGGTCAGACACGTATGCCAATGGTTCAGAAGAAAGTGGCTGAGTTCTTTGGTAAAGAGCCACGTAAAGACGTGAACCCAGACGAAGCTGTTGCTATCGGTGCAGCGGTTCAGGGTGGTGTACTGACTGGTGAAGTGAAAGACGTACTGCTGCTGGACGTTACCCCGCTGTCTCTGGGTATCGAAACCATGGGCGGTGTGATGACTGCGCTCATCAACAAAAACACCACCATCCCGACGAAACACAGCCAGGTGTTCTCTACCGCTGAAGACAACCAGTCTGCGGTAACCATCCATGTGATTCAGGGTGAGCGTAAACGTGCGGCGGATAACAAGTCTCTGGGTCAGTTCAACCTGGATGGTATCAACCCGGCACCACGCGGCATGCCGCAGATCGAAGTCACCTTCGATATCGATGCTGACGGTATCCTGCACGTGTCTGCGAAAGACAAAAACAGCGGTAAAGAGCAGAAGATCACCATCAAGGCATCTTCTGGCCTGAACGAGGCTGAAATCGAGAAAATGGTTCGCGATGCAGAAGCTAACGCTGAGTCCGACCGTAAGTTCGAAGAGCTGGTTCAGACCCGTAACCAGGGTGACCATCTGCTGCACAGCACCCGTAAGCAGGTTGAAGAAGCAGGCGATAAACTGCCAGCGGAAGACAAAACTGCTATCGAGGCTGCACTGAGTGCGCTGGAAACTTCACTGAAAGGTGAAGATAAAGCGGACATCGAAGCGAAGATGCAGGAACTTGCACAGGCTTCCCAGAAGCTGATGGAAATCGCTCAGCAGCAGCACGCTCAACAGCAGGCAGGCGCTGACGCTTCCCAGAACAACGCGAAAGACGACGATGTTGTTGACGCTGAGTTCGAAGAAGTTAAAGACAAAAAATAATCGCCCTGATGCAGGGTAATTAATCGGCACGGGCGTAGGAGAACTCTCCACGCCCGTGCTCGCATGTTAAGGGGCTTAAAAAAAACAATGGCAAAGCAAGACTATTACGAGATTTTAGGCGTTCCGAAAACTGCGGAAGAGCGTGAAATCAAAAAGGCATATAAGCGCCTGGCCATGAAATTCCACCCGGACCGTAACCAGGGTGACAAAGAGGCTGAAGCCAAATTTAAAGAGATCAAAGAAGCCTACGAAGTCCTGACCGATGCACAAAAACGTGCAGCCTATGACCAGTATGGTCACGCAGCCTTTGAACAGGGCGGCATGGGCGGCGGTGGATTCGGTGGCGGCGGCTTTGGCGGCGGTGCTGACTTCAGCGATATCTTTGGTGATGTATTCGGCGACATCTTCGGCGGTGGCCGTGGTCGTCAGCGCGCAACGCGCGGCGCGGACCTGCGCTACAACATGGAACTGACGCTGGAAGAGGCCGTTCGCGGTGTCACCAAAGAGATCCGTATCCCGACGCTGGAAGAGTGTGACGTTTGCCACGGAAGTGGCGCAAAAGCGGGGACCCAACCGCAGACCTGTCCAACCTGTCACGGTTCAGGCCAGGTACAGATGCGTCAGGGCTTCTTCGCGGTACAGCAGGCCTGTCCTCACTGTCACGGTCGCGGTACGCTGATTAAAGATCCGTGCACCAAATGTCACGGCCACGGTCGCGTTGAGAAAACCAAGACCCTGTCCGTTAAAATTCCGGCTGGCGTCGATACGGGCGACCGCATTCGTCTGGCGGGTGAAGGTGAAGCTGGGGAACACGGCGCACCGGCAGGCGATCTGTATGTTCAGGTGCAGGTTAAACAGCACGCCATCTTCGAGCGTGAAGGTAACAACCTGTATTGCGAAGTGCCGATCAACTTCGCGATGGCGGCACTCGGTGGTGAAATCGAAGTCCCGACGCTGGATGGTCGCGTCAATCTGAAGATCCCAGGTGAAACCCAGACCGGTAAGCTGTTCCGCATGCGCGGGAAAGGCGTTAAATCCGTTCGTGGTGGTGCTCAGGGCGACCTGCTGTGCCGCGTCGTCGTGGAAACGCCGGTTGGCCTGAACGACAAGCAGAAGCAGCTGCTGAAAGAGCTTCAGGAGAGCTTTGGCGGCCCGACGGGTGAGAAGAACAGCCCGCGTTCCAAAAGTTTCTTCGATGGCGTCAAAAAATTCTTCGATGATTTGACCCGCTAATTCGTTAGCTGGCCTTAATCTGCAAAAGCCTGGAAGCAATTCCGGGCTTTTTCTTTTTGTAATGATAGTTCGGTAAAACTGAATCTATACTCAATATTAATCTGTTTTTGCCGAGCTATATGGCTTGGTATTATGGTTTTATCGAGGTATTGTTGTAAAAGAGAGAATTAAAGTGAAATTACTACACCGTTTCTTTAGCAGTGAAGCGTCCGGTGGCGTGATCCTGATTATTGCCGCTGCGGCTGCGATGGTGCTGGCTAACCTGGGGGTTACCCGCGATCTATACCACGCATTTCTGGAAACGCCCGTCGAGCTGAAGGTCGGGGCGCTGGAAATTAACAAGAACATGTTGCTGTGGATCAACGATGCACTGATGGCTGTGTTCTTCCTCCTGGTGGGGCTTGAAGTTAAACGCGAGCTGGTGCTGGGTTCACTTGCCAGCCGCCAGCGTGCAGCGTTTCCGGTGATTGCCGCCATCGGTGGGATGGTGGTTCCGGCGTTGCTCTTCCTGGCATTTACCTGGCAGGACCCCCTTGCGCGTCATGGCTGGGCGATCCCGGCGGCAACGGATATCGCGTTTGCGCTCGGGGTGCTGGCCTTGCTGGGAAGTCGTGTGCCGGTGGCACTGAAGATATTCCTGATGGCGCTGGCAATTATTGATGATTTGGGCGCTATTGTGATTATCGCGCTGTTCTATACCAGCGAGCTGTCGATCCTGTCGCTGAGCGTGGCGGCTGGGGCGATTGCAGTGCTGGCACTGCTGAACATTTTCAATGTGCGTCGCATCGGCATCTACATCCTCGTGGGGATGGTGCTGTGGACGGCAGTGCTGAAATCGGGCGTGCATGCCACGCTGGCAGGTGTGATCGTCGGTTTCTTCGTGCCGCTTAAGCCGCAGGACGGCAAGTCGCCTGCCAAACAGCTGGAACATGTGCTGCACCCGTGGGTAGCCTTTATGATCCTGCCACTGTTCGCATTTGCCAACGCGGGCGTTTCCCTGGGCGGTGTGACGCTTGACGGGCTGACGTCCGTGCTGCCTCTGGGCATTATTGCCGGGCTGTTTATCGGTAAGCCGCTGGGGATTAGCCTCTTCTGCTGGCTGGCGCTAAAGCTGAAGATGGCATCATTGCCACACGGCACCACGTTTAAGCAGATAATGGCCGTAGGTGTGCTGTGCGGAATCGGGTTTACGATGTCGATTTTTATCTCGACGCTGGCATTTGGTACGCATGCGCCGGAGCTTATCGTCTGGGCTAAACTGGGCATTCTTATCGGGTCATTGCTGGCCGCAGTGATCGGTTATACCTTGTTGAAGGTGAAGTTGTCCGGACAGGCCGTCCAGGCATAACGGAAAACCGGGAGGAGGGGAGCCTTCTCCCGACACACTATCAGGGAGCGAAAACGCAATGTCTCATTTGAATTACAACCATCTTTACTACTTCTGGCACGTCTACAAACAGGGCTCGGTCGTGGGGGCCGCAGAGGCGCTCTACCTGACACCACAAACCATCACCGGGCAAATCAAGGCGCTGGAAGAACGACTGCAGGGCAAGCTGTTCAAGCGTAAGGGCCGTGGGATTGAGCCCAGCGAACTGGGTGAGCTGGTGTTCCGTTACGCAGACAAAATGTTTACCCTGAGCCAGGAGATGCTGGATATCGTTAACTACCGCAAAGAGTCTAACCTGCTCTTTGATGTCGGTGTGGCCGATGCGCTGTCAAAACGGCTGGTGAGCGGCGTGCTGGATGCGGCTGTGGTTGAAGATGAGCAAATCCACCTGCGCTGCTTTGAATCTACTCACGAGATGCTGCTGGAGCAGTTAAGCCAGCATAAGCTGGACATGATTATCTCGGATTGCCCAATCGACTCTACCCAGCAGGAAGGGCTGTTCTCAGTGAAAATTGGCGAATGCGGCGTCAGCTTCTGGTGCATTAACCCGCCGCCGGAAAAACCGTTCCCCGCGTGCCTTGAAGAGCGCCGCCTGCTGGTGCCGGGAAGGCGCTCAATGCTCGGGCGCAAGCTGCTGAACTGGTTTAACTCGCAGGGGCTAAAGGTAGAAATCCTCGGTGAGTTCGATGATGCGGCTCTGATGAAAGCCTTTGGCGAAGCCCACAATGCGATCTTCGTTGCGCCGACGCTGTACGCGCACGATCTCTATTCGGACGACAAGATTACGGAGATAGGCAGAGTGGATAACGTGATGGAGGAGTATCACGCCATATTTGCCGAAAGGATGATTCAGCACCCGGCGGTACAGCGAATCTGTAACCGCGACTACTCTGCGCTGTTTACATCACCGGCAATCTGAAGGCATAAAAAAACCCGCGTTAAGCGGGTTCTTTAAACAAGCAACAACAAGTAGCGATTAAGCCAGTTTGTTGATCTGCGCGGTCAGGTTTGCTTTATGACGCGCTGCTTTGTTTTTGTGGATCAGACCTTTAGCAGCCTGACGATCCACGATTGGTTGCATTTCGTTAAATGCGTTCTGCGCTGCAGCTTTGTCGCCTGCTTCGATTGCTGCGTATACTTTCTTGATGAAAGTACGCATCATAGAGCGACGGCTTGCGTTGTGCTTACGAGCCTTTTCAGACTGAACGGCACGTTTCTTAGCTGATTTGATATTAGCCAAGTCCAACTCCCAAATATGATCTATGTGGACAATTCAAAGGCCGAGGAATATGCCCTCTTTGCCTTCTTTTGTCAATGGATTTGTGCAAATAAGCGCCGTTAATTAGCGACGCTACGTTACGTAGTGATGGCGCAGGATTCTACCAGCTTGTGTTCCCTGAATACAGCCTTTCGGCATAAAAATCGCAGTTCACGAGCAGATTTTTTCGCTGCGAAAGGTCAGCCTGATGAAATCATTACGGCTTTCTGTTTTGCGCGAACAATCGCCGGTTAACCTTAACCGCCGTACAAGGTATACTTTGGCGATTTTCACTGTTTTGAGCCAGACATGAAGCTGATACGCGGCATACATAATCTCAGCAGAGCACCGCACGGGTGCGTGCTGACCATTGGTAATTTCGACGGCGTGCATCGTGGTCATCAGGCGCTGTTGCAGGGATTGCGTAAAGAAGGGGAGGCCCGTGGCCTACCTGTCGTAGTGATGATTTTCGAACCGCAGCCGCTGGAGCTGTTTGCGGGCGATAAATCTCCCGCCCGTCTCACTCGCCTGCGCGAGAAGTTGCGCTACCTGGCAGAGTCCGGTGTGGACTACGTATTGTGTGTACGTTTCGATCGTCGCTTTGCCGCACTGACAGCACAAAGTTTCGTCAGTGACCTGCTGGTTGAGCGTCTTGGCGTGCAGTTTCTTGCTGTGGGGGATGATTTCCGCTTTGGCGCTGGTCGTCAGGGCGATTTCTTGCTATTACAGAAGGCTGGTCTGGAGTACGGTTTTGACGTCACGAGCGCGATGACCTTCTGTGAAGGTGGCATTCGCGTCAGCAGCACGGCGGTACGCCAGGCACTGGCAGATGATGAACTGGATACGGCAGAAACCCTGCTGGGACATCCGTTCACCATCTCAGGTCGCGTCGTTCATGGCGATGCGCTCGGCCGCACTATTGGTTTCCCGACGGCGAATATACCGCTGCGTCGTCAGGTTTCCCCGGTTAAAGGGGTCTATGCGGTGGAAGTGGCTGGACTGGGCGATAAGCCGTTTTACGGCGTCGCTAACATTGGCACGCGTCCAACTGTCGCGGGTGTGCGTCAACAGTTAGAAGTGCACCTGCTGGATGTTGTAATGGACCTTTATGGTCGCCATATAGATGTGATACTGCGTAAAAAAATACGCAACGAGCAGCGATTTGCTTCGCTGGATGAACTAAAAGCGCAGATTGCGCGAGATGAATTGACGGCCCGCGAGTTTTTTGGGCTTTGAACCCGGCTTAAATGCCTACGTGATAAATACGGAACCGAGAATCTGATGAGTGACTATAAATCAACCCTGAATTTGCCGGAAACAGGGTTCCCGATGCGCGGCGATCTCGCCAAGCGTGAACCGGGAATGCTGGCGCGTTGGACTGATGATGACCTGTACGGCATCATTCGTGCAGCCAAAAAAGGCAAAAAAACCTTCATTCTGCATGATGGCCCTCCATATGCGAATGGCAGCATTCATATTGGTCACTCTGTAAACAAGATTCTGAAAGACATTATCGTGAAGTCCAAAGGACTCGCGGGATATGACTCGCCTTACGTTCCGGGCTGGGACTGCCACGGTCTGCCAATCGAGCTGAAAGTTGAGCAAGAGTTTGGTAAGCCAGGTGAGAAGTTCACCGCCGCAGAGTTCCGCGCGAAATGCCGCGAATATGCAGCCACTCAGGTTGACGGTCAGCGTGCTGACTTTATCCGTCTGGGCGTGCTGGGCGACTGGTCACACCCATACCTGACCATGGACTTCAAAACTGAAGCCAACATCATCCGTGCGCTGGGCAAAATCATCGGTAACGGCCACCTGCACAAAGGCGCGAAGCCGGTGCACTGGTGCGTGGACTGCCGTTCTGCGCTGGCAGAAGCGGAAGTTGAGTATTACGACAAAACCTCTCCGTCTATCGACGTGGCGTTCCACGCGGTAGATCAGGATGCGGTGAAAGCTAAATTTGGCGTGTCGTCCGTTAACGGTCCGGTCTCTCTGGTTATCTGGACCACCACGCCGTGGACGCTGCCTGCCAACCGCGCGATCTCCCTGTCAGGTGAGTTCGAATACGCACTGGTGCAGATTGACGGTCAGGCGGTTATCCTGGCGAAAGACCTGGTTGAAAGCGTGCTGAAACGCGCGAATATCGCCAACTATACCGTGCTGGGTACCGTGAAAGGCGACGCGCTGGAGCTGATGCGCTTCAAACACCCGTTCCTGGACTTCGATGTTCCGGCGATCCTGGGCGACCACGTCACGCTGGACGCGGGTACCGGTGCGGTGCATACCGCCGGTGGTCACGGTCCTGACGACTACAACATCAGCCTGAAATACGGCCTGGAAATCGCCAACCCGGTTGGTCCGGACGGCTCATACCTGCCTGGCACCTACCCGGCGCTGGACGGTATCAACGTCTTTAAGGCGAACGACATCATCGTCGATATGCTGCGCACCAGCGGCGCACTGCTGCACGTTGAGAAAATGCAGCACAGCTATCCGTGTTGCTGGCGTCACAAGTCGCCGATCATCTTCCGTGCGACCCCGCAGTGGTTCGTCAGCATGGACCAGAAAGGCCTGCGCGAGCAGTCTCTGAAAGAGATCAAAGGCGTGCAGTGGATCCCTGACTGGGGCCAGGCGCGTATCGAATCCATGGTGGCGAACCGTCCTGACTGGTGTATCTCCCGTCAGCGTACCTGGGGCGTGCCAATGTCTCTGTTCGTGCATAAAGAGACGCAGGAACTGCACCCGAACACCCTGGAACTGATGGAAGAAGTGGCGAAGCGCGTCGAAGTTGACGGCATTCAGGCGTGGTGGGATCTCGATTCCCGCGACATCCTGAGCGCAGACGCTGATAGCTACGAAAAAGTACCAGATACTCTGGACGTGTGGTTCGACTCCGGGTCTACCCACTCCTCAGTCGTTGACGTACGCCCGGAATTTGCCGGTCACGCTGCCGACATGTATCTGGAAGGTTCTGACCAACACCGTGGCTGGTTCATGTCATCTCTGATGATCTCTACCGCTATGAAAGGCAAAGCCCCTTACCGCCAGGTACTGACCCACGGTTTCACCGTGGATGGTCAGGGCCGTAAGATGTCCAAGTCTATCGGTAACACCGTTTCTCCGCAGGACGTGATGAACAAACTGGGCGCGGATATCCTGCGTCTGTGGGTGGCTTCGACCGACTACACCGGCGAAATGGCGGTGTCTGATGAGATCCTGAAACGTGCTGCCGACAGCTATCGTCGTATCCGTAACACCGCGCGCTTCCTGCTGGCGAACCTGAACGGTTTTGATCCAGTGAAAGACATGGTGAAACCGGAAGAGATGGTGGTTCTGGATCGCTGGGCGGTAGGCTGTGCGAAAGCGGCACAGGAAGATATCCTGAAAGCCTATGAGTCTTACGACTTCCACGAAGTGGTGCAGCGCCTGATGCGCTTCTGCTCCATCGAGATGGGCTCGTTCTACCTCGACATCATCAAAGACCGCCAGTACACCGCGAAGGCGGACAGCGTGGCGCGTCGTAGCTGCCAGACCGCGCTGTTCCACATCGCAGAAGCGCTGGTGCGCTGGATGGCGCCGATCATGTCCTTCACCGCGGATGAAATCTGGGGCTACCTGCCAGGCAACCGTGAGAAGTATGTCTTCACGGGCGAGTGGTACGAAGGTCTGTTCGATCTCTCCAGCACCGAAGCGATGAATGACGCTTTCTGGGACGAGCTGCTGAAAGTGCGTGGCGAAGTGAACAAGGTTATCGAGCAGGCACGTGCGGATAAGAAAGTCGGTGGCTCTCTGGAAGCGACAGTGACTCTGTACGCAGAACCTGAGCTGGCGGCAAAACTGACGGCGCTGGGCGATGAATTGCGATTTGTCCTGTTGACCTCCGGTGCGAAAGTTGCAGATTATGCCGACGCTTCTGCTGATGCTCAGCAGAGCGAGCTGCTCAAAGGACTGAAAGTCGCGCTGAGCAAAGCCGAAGGTGAGAAATGCCCGCGCTGCTGGCATTACACCACTGATGTCGGCAAGGTGGCGGAACACGCAGATATCTGCGGACGCTGTGTAAGCAACGTCGCCGGAGACGGCGAAAAACGTAAGTTTGCCTGATGAGTAAAACTCTCTGTTCAACAGGACTGCGCTGGCTGTGGCTGGTTGTGGTGGTGCTGATTATTGATCTGGGCAGCAAGTTCCTGATCCTCCAGAATTTTGCTCTGGGGGAGACGGTTTCACTGTTCCCGTCGCTTAACCTGCACTATGCACGCAACTACGGTGCGGCGTTTAGTTTCCTTGCTGACAGCGGTGGCTGGCAGCGCTGGTTCTTTGCAGGTATCGCGATCGGTATCTGCGTGGTGCTGGCGGTGCTGATGTACCGTTCGAAGGCAACGCAAAAGCTGAATAACATTGCCTACGCACTGATCATTGGCGGCGCACTGGGCAACCTGTTTGACCGCCTGTGGCACGGCTTTGTGGTCGATATGATCGACTTCTACGTCGGCGACTGGCACTTCGCGACCTTTAACCTCGCCGATAGCGCAATTTGCATCGGTGCGGCGTTAATCGTGCTGGAAGGCTTCTTGCCTAACTCGGCCGCGAAAGAGCAGGCGTAACACACTCGCCCGGTGGTGTAGTGCCACCGGGCAAAACAAGCGAGCAATTTGCATGTCTAAATCCGTACAGAGCAACAGCGCGGTTCTCGTTCACTTCACGCTGAAACTGGATGATGGCTCTACCGCTGAATCCACCCGCAATAACGGCAAACCAGCCCTGTTTCGTCTTGGCGATACCTCGCTGTCTGAAGGTCTTGAACAACAGCTTCTTGGTCTGAAAGAGGGTGAGAAAAAGGCGTTTTCACTGGAGCCGGATGCCGCGTTTGGCGTGCCAAGCCCGGATCTGATCCAGTATTTCTCGCGCCGCGAGTTTATGGATGCGGGCGAGCCGGAAATCGGGGCGATTATGCTCTTTACCGCTATGGATGGCAGCGAAATGCCTGGCGTGATCCGCGAAATCAACGGCGACTCCATCACCGTTGACTTCAACCATCCACTTGCCGGGCGCACCGTCCATTTTGATATTGAAGTGCTGGAGATTGACCCAGTACTGGAGGCCTGAAATGCAGATCCTGTTGGCTAACCCGCGCGGCTTCTGCGCCGGTGTAGACCGCGCTATCAGCATTGTTGAAAACGCGCTGGAGATCTACGGCGCGCCGATTTATGTGCGTCACGAAGTAGTGCATAACCGCTATGTGGTCGACAGCCTGCGCGAGCGCGGTGCCATCTTTATCGAGCAGATTAGCGAAGTGCCGGATGGTGCGATCCTGATTTTCTCCGCGCATGGCGTTTCTCAGGCAGTGCGTAACGAAGCGAAAAGCCGCGATTTGACGGTGTTTGATGCCACCTGTCCTTTAGTGACAAAGGTGCATATGGAAGTGGCGCGTGCCAGCCGTCGTGGTGAAGAGTCGATTCTGATTGGCCACGCGGGTCATCCGGAAGTTGAAGGCACCATGGGCCAGTACAGCAACCCGGAAGGGGGCATGTATCTGGTTGAGTCACCGGAAGATGTCCTGACGCTGAATGTGAAAAACGAAGCCCGTCTGTCGTTTATGACCCAGACGACGCTCTCCGTGGACGATACCTCTGACGTGATTGATGCCCTGCGTCAGCGTTTCCCGAAAATCGTCGGGCCGCGTAAAGATGACATCTGCTACGCGACCACTAATCGTCAGGAAGCTGTGCGTGCACTGGCTGAACAGGCGGATGTGGTGCTGGTTGTTGGCTCGAAGAACTCCTCTAACTCCAACCGCCTGGCCGAGCTTGCGCAGCGTATGGGGAAAGCGGCATTCCTGATTGACGATGCAACGGACATTCAGGAAGCGTGGGTGAAAAATGCGGCCTGCGTCGGCGTTACCGCAGGCGCTTCCGCGCCGGATATTCTGGTGCAGAACGTGATTGTCCGTCTGCAGGAGTTGGGCGGTGGCGAAGCAGTTCCACTGGAAGGACGCGAAGAGAATATCGTCTTCGAAGTCCCGAAAGAACTGCGTATCGACGCCCGCGAAGTGGAATAGTCCTTTTTCTTATGAAAGGCCAGCACCTCCTGTGCCGGCCTTTTTTTTACCCGTTACTTTATCGTGACGACAAAATCATGTCTTTTACTGATATTTAAGTCGGTTTCACGTTAAATTCTAATTATTGGTGTTTTCAGTTGGCAGCCTCCGTGAAGGCTGGTTAATCTGAAAACGGTTTACATCATTTTAACGTAAGAGAATAACTATGCATGATGCACAGATCCGTGTCGCGATTGCGGGCGCGGGTGGACGTATGGGCCGCCAACTGATTCAGGCGGCACTACAGATGGATGGCGTGGCGCTGGGTGCGGCCCTGGAGCGTGAAGGTTCCTCACTTCTTGGTGCCGACGCAGGTGAGCTGGCGGGTGCAGGAAAGACGGGCGTTACCGTTCAGAGTAGCCTTGACGCGGTTAAAGATGACTTCGATGTATTCATCGACTTTACCCGCCCGGAAGGAACGCTGACGCATCTGGCGTTTTGCCGCCAGCACGGCAAGGGAATGGTCATCGGTACTACCGGTTTTGACGACGCAGGTAAGCAGGCTATTCAGGATGCATCAAAAGAAATTGCGATTGTCTTTGCTGCGAACTTTAGTGTGGGCGTAAACGTCATGCTCAAGCTGCTGGAGAAAGCGGCGAAGGTGATGGGTAACTATACCGACATTGAGATTGTTGAAGCGCACCACCGTTACAAAGTTGATGCGCCATCAGGTACGGCGCTGGCAATGGGCGAAGCGATTGCTCATGCACTTGATAAAGATTTAAAAGACTGCGCGGTCTATACCCGCGAAGGTTACACCGGCGAACGCGTGCCGGGTACCATTGGCTTCGCAACCGTGCGAGCGGGTGACATCGTCGGCGAACATACCGCGATGTTCGCCGATATTGGCGAGCGTGTTGAAATTACGCATAAAGCCTCCAGCCGTATGACATTTGCAAACGGTGCCGTACGTTCTGCTTTGTGGTTAAAAGACAAAGGAAATGGTCTTTTTGATATGCGAGATGTGCTGGATCTTAACAATTTGTAAGGTTTATTACCCATCGTGATGTGGTTATTGCAGTCGTAATTACTTGATTGCATAGGGCAATAATTTATTGCCCTTTTATTTTTCTTATTTCGAGCTTTATTTGCGATTTTGCTTTCAAAAGTAAGCTTATCATCCTATTTTTTCGTTGCTGAAATGTAAATTTTGACCATCTGGTCTACTTTTTATTGCTCTCTTGCCAGATTTCTCATTAAACTTGTCGCGCAAGCGTTTTCCGTGGTGATTTACCTGATCTTTTTGTCGGTTAAGCGGCATTCGGTACGCCAGGCTTGCAAAAGAACAAACAAAATATCCGTTTTAAGTTGACTTTTACCCACCAAATCTCCAGAATGCCGCCGTTTGCCAAAAATCCGCTGGCAACACATTTGCATTGATTCATGACATGGTTATGAATTAATATGCAAATAAAGTGAGTGAATATTCTCTGGAGGGTGTTTTGATTAAGTCAGCGCTATTGGTTCTGGAAGACGGAACCCAGTTTATCGGTCGGGCCATAGGGGCAACAGGTTCGGCGGTTGGGGAAGTCGTTTTCAATACTTCAATGACCGGTTATCAAGAAATCCTCACTGATCCTTCCTATTCTCGCCAAATCGTTACTCTTACTTATCCTCATATTGGCAATGTCGGCACCAATGCGGCTGATGAAGAATCCTCTCAGGTACATGCGCAAGGTCTGGTCATTCGCGACCTGCCGCTGATTGCCAGCAACTTCCGCAACACCGAAGACCTCTCTTCTTACCTGAAGCGCCATAACATTGTGGCGATTGCCGATATTGATACCCGTAAGTTAACGCGTCTGCTGCGCGAGAAAGGTGCACAAAACGGCTGCATCATTGCAGGTGATAACCTGGATGCGGCCCTGGCGCTGGAAAAAGCGAAAGCCTTCCCGGGCCTGAACGGCATGGACCTGGCGAAAGAGGTGACTACCGCTGAAGCCTACAACTGGACGCAGGGCAGCTGGACGCTGGAAGGCGACCTGCCAGAAGCGAAAAAAGAGAGCGAGCTGCCATTCCACGTGGTGGCCTACGATTTCGGTGCCAAGCGCAATATCCTGCGCATGCTGGTTGACCGCGGTTGCCGTCTGACCGTTGTGCCTGCACAAACCTCTGCGGAAGAAGTCCTGAAGATGAACCCGGACGGTATCTTCCTCTCTAACGGTCCGGGTGACCCGGCTCCGTGCGATTACGCTATCAACGCCATTAAATCTTTCCTGGAAACCGATATCCCGGTCTTCGGCATCTGTCTCGGCCATCAGCTGCTGGCGCTGGCGAGCGGTGCGAACACCGTTAAGATGAAATTCGGTCACCACGGTGGTAACCACCCGGTGAAAGATATCGACAACAACACGGTGATGATCACCGCGCAGAACCACGGTTTTGCTGTCGATGAAGCCTCAATGCCGGCTAACCTGCGCGTGACGCATAAATCACTGTTCGATGGCACCCTGCAGGGTATCCACCGTACCGACAAGCCAGCGTTCAGCTTCCAGGGTCACCCTGAAGCCAGCCCGGGCCCGCACGATGCCGCACCGCTGTTCGATCACTTCATCGAACTTATCGAGCAATACCGTAAGACCGCTAAATAATCAGGAGCTGAGAAGACAATGCCAAAACGTACAGACATAAAAAGCATCCTGATCCTTGGCGCTGGCCCGATTGTTATCGGCCAGGCCTGTGAATTTGACTACTCCGGTGCGCAGGCGTGTAAAGCTCTGCGTGAAGAGGGCTACCGCGTCATTCTGGTGAACTCTAACCCGGCAACCATCATGACCGACCCGGAAATGGCTGATGCAACCTACATCGAGCCAATTCACTGGGAAGTAGTGCGCAAGATCATCGAAAAAGAGCGCCCGGATGCGGTACTGCCAACGATGGGCGGCCAGACGGCGCTGAACTGTGCGCTGGAGCTGGAGCGTCAGGGCGTGCTTGCCGAATTCGGCGTAACCATGATTGGTGCGACCGCCGACGCGATTGATAAAGCAGAAGACCGTCGTCGCTTCGACGTGGCGATGAAGAAAATCGGCCTCGACACCGCCCGTTCCGGTATCGCACACAATATGGAAGAAGCGCTGGCCGTGGCGGCTGACGTGGGTTATCCATGTATCATCCGTCCTTCCTTTACCATGGGCGGCACCGGCGGCGGTATCGCTTACAACCGTGAAGAGTTCGAAGAGATTTGCGAACGCGGTCTGGATCTTTCCCCAACCAAAGAGCTGCTGATTGACGAATCGCTGATTGGCTGGAAAGAGTACGAGATGGAAGTGGTGCGTGATAAAAACGACAACTGCATCATCGTCTGTTCCATTGAAAACTTTGATGCGATGGGGATCCACACCGGTGACTCCATCACCGTGGCGCCTGCCCAGACCCTGACCGACAAAGAGTATCAAATCATGCGTAACGCCTCGATGGCGGTACTGCGTGAAATCGGCGTGGAAACCGGCGGTTCTAACGTACAGTTCTCGGTGAACCCGAAAACCGGACGCCTGATTGTTATCGAAATGAACCCGCGTGTATCCCGTTCCTCGGCGCTGGCCTCTAAAGCCACCGGCTTCCCGATTGCCAAAGTAGCAGCGAAACTGGCGGTGGGTTACACCCTCGACGAGCTGATGAACGACATCACCGGCGGCCGCACCCCTGCGTCCTTCGAACCGTCTATCGACTACGTTGTGACGAAAATTCCTCGCTTCAACTTCGAGAAATTCGCTGGCGCGAACGACCGTCTGACTACCCAGATGAAATCTGTCGGCGAAGTGATGGCAATTGGCCGCACCCAGCAGGAATCCCTGCAGAAAGCACTGCGTGGCCTGGAAGTAGGCGCGACCGGCTTTGACCCGAAAGTGAGCCTGGACGACCCGGAAGCACTGACAAAAATTCGCCGCGAGCTGAAAGACGCGGGCGCAGAGCGTATCTGGTATATCGCCGATGCCTTCCGCGCAGGCCTGTCTGTGGACGGCGTCTTCAACCTGACCAACATTGACCGCTGGTTCCTGGTGCAGATTGAAGAGCTGGTGCGTCTGGAAGAGAAAGTGGCGGATCTGGGCATCAACGGTCTGGACGCTGACTTCCTGCGCGTGCTGAAGCGTAAAGGCTTCGCCGATGCGCGTCTGGCTAAGCTGGCAGGCGTGCGCGAAGCGGAAATCCGCAAGCTGCGTGACCAGTTCAACCTGCACCCTGTCTACAAGCGTGTGGACACCTGTGCGGCAGAATTCTCGACCGATACCGCGTACATGTACTCCACGTATGAAGATGAGTGCGAAGCGAACCCGTCAGTCGACCGCGACAAAATTATGGTACTGGGCGGTGGTCCAAACCGTATCGGCCAGGGCATTGAGTTCGATTACTGCTGCGTTCACGCCTCTCTGGCGCTGCGTGAAGACGGTTACGAAACCATTATGGTTAACTGTAACCCGGAAACCGTATCCACTGACTACGACACCTCTGACCGTCTGTACTTTGAGCCGGTAACACTGGAAGACGTGCTGGAAATCGTGCGTATCGAGAAGCCAAAAGGCGTTATCGTGCAGTACGGCGGCCAGACCCCGCTGAAGCTGGCGCGCGCGCTGGAAGCGGCTGGCGTACCGGTTATCGGTACCAGCCCGGATGCGATTGACCGTGCAGAAGACCGTGAGCGTTTCCAGCAGGCGGTTGACCGTCTGAAACTGAAACAGCCGGCAAACGCCACCGTAACTGCGATTGAACAGGCCGTTGAGAAGGCGAAAGAGATTGGCTACCCACTGGTGGTGCGTCCTTCTTACGTACTGGGCGGCCGGGCGATGGAAATCGTTTATGACGAAGCAGACCTGCGTCGCTACTTCCAGACTGCGGTAAGCGTCTCTAACGATGCGCCAGTGCTGCTCGACCGCTTCCTGGACGATGCAGTAGAAGTGGACGTTGACGCTATCTGTGACGGCGAAATGGTGCTGATTGGCGGCATCATGGAGCACATCGAGCAGGCGGGCGTTCACTCCGGTGACTCCGCCTGTTCTCTGCCAGCGTACACCCTGAGCCAGGAAATTCAGGACGTAATGCGCCAGCAGGTGCAGAAGCTGGCCTTCGAGCTGCAGGTTCGCGGTCTGATGAACGTCCAGTTCGCCGTTAAAGACAACGAAGTGTACCTGATTGAAGTGAACCCGCGTGCGGCACGTACCGTACCGTTCGTCTCCAAAGCGACCGGTGTTCCACTGGCGAAAGTGGCGGCGCGCGTGATGGCAGGCCAGACGCTGGCTCAGCAGGGCGTAACTAAAGAGATCATCCCACCGTACTACTCGGTGAAGGAAGTGGTACTGCCGTTCAACAAATTCCCGGGCGTTGACCCACTGTTAGGGCCAGAAATGCGCTCCACCGGGGAAGTGATGGGCGTAGGCCGCACCTTCGCAGAAGCCTTTGCGAAGGCGCAGCTGGGCAGCAGCTCCACCATGAGAAAATCAGGCCGTGCGCTGCTCTCTGTTCGCGAAGGCGATAAAGAGCGCGTGGTTGACCTGGCTGCCAAGCTGCTGAAACAGGGCTTCGAGCTGGATGCGACCCACGGTACGGCGATTGTGCTGGGTGAAGCAGGTATCAATCCACGTCTGGTGAACAAGGTGCATGAAGGCCGTCCGCACATTCAGGACCGTATCAAGAATGGCGAATACACCTACATCATCAACACCACGGCGGGCCGTCAGGCGATTGAAGACTCCAAGCTGATTCGCCGCAGCGCGCTGCAGTACAAAGTGCACTACGACACCACCCTGAACGGCGGTTTCGCAACAGCCATGGCGCTGAACGCGGATGCCACCGAGAAGGTGATTTCGGTGCAGGAAATGCACGCGCAGATTAACAAGTAAGTAAAAATGCCCGGCAGCACTCTGTTGCCGGGCATTATCCCCACCTTCAGAACCTTCTGGTTTTCCATCCACATTCAGTCAGTTAGCCTAAAATGGTTAGGTCGATAACGAAATCCAACTGAATGCAGGGGAAAACACCATGCAAAATAAATTACTGATCGCTTCCGTTCTGGCTGCTACGACAATGTTTACCGTTGTGGGCTGTTCGTCTAATCAGGCCGTAAAAACCACTGATGGCAAAACCATTGTCACCGACGGCAAACCGCAGGTGGATGACGATACCGGTCTGGTGTCGTATAAAAACGCCGAAACCGGTCAAACCGAGCAGATTAACCGTGACCAGGTAAAATCCATGGGCGAGCTGGATAACTAATTCAGAATTCTGCCGTTAGCCCGTCAATAATATTCACTATTAGCCTGCTGAATTACTGACTACACTCTTTTGTTAAAAGAAAGCAGTAACAACAGGCTAATCAATGATTCTGATAATTTATGCACATCCCTATCCGCAGCACTCGCATGCGAATAAGCGGATGCTTGAGCAGGTAAGGACGCTTGATAACGTAGAGGTACGTTCCCTCTATCAACTTTATCCCGATTTTAATATCGACATCGCCGCTGAGCAGGAAGCGGTTTCGCGCGCTGATCTGATTATCTGGCAGCATCCTATGCAGTGGTACAGCACCCCTCCGCTCCTGAAACTGTGGATTGATAAAGTCTTCTCCCATGGCTGGGCATATGGTCATAACGGCCATGCACTGAAGGGCAAAAACCTGATGTGGGCGGTCACGACCGGCGGTGGGGAAAGCCACTTTGATATTGGTTCCTTCCCGGGTTTTGACGTCCTGGCACAGCCTCTGCAGGCCACCGCGCTCTATTGCGGGATGAACTGGCTTCCGCCTTTTGCGATGCACTGTACATTTGTATGCGACGATGAAACGTTGCAGGCGCAGGCTCGTCATTATAAACAACGCTTACTTGAGTGGCAGGAGACGCACCATGGATAGCCATACGCTGATACAGGCGCTGATTTACCTCGGCGCGGCGGCGCTGATTGTGCCCGTGGCAGTACGTCTGGGGCTGGGGTCTGTCCTCGGCTACCTGATTGCGGGTTGCGTCATTGGGCCGTGGGGCTTTCGTCTGGTCACGGATGCAGAGGCGATTCTCCATTTCGCTGAAATTGGCGTCGTCTTGATGTTGTTTGTGATTGGCCTTGAGCTCGACCCGCAGCGTTTGTGGAAACTTCGTGCCTCGGTATTTGGCGGTGGCGCGCTGCAAATGGTGGCCTGTGGCCTGCTGCTGGCTGGGTTCTGCATTCTGTTGGGAATGGACTGGAAAGTGGCTGAGCTTATCGGCATGACGCTGGCGCTCTCCTCGACGGCCATTGCTATGCAGGCCATAAACGAGCGAAATCTGACGGTCTCTCAGATGGGGCGCAGTGCGTTTTCGGTGCTGTTGTTCCAGGATATTGCTGCTATTCCGCTGGTGGCAATGATCCCGCTGCTGGCGGCAAGTGGTTCCTCTACGACGCTTGGCGCTTTCGCTCTGTCGGCATTGAAGGTGGTAGGGGCGCTGGCGCTGGTGGTCCTGCTTGGCCGTTACGTGACTCGTCCGCTGCTGCGGTTTGTTGCCCGCTCAGGACTGCGTGAAGTCTTCAGTGCGGTGGCACTGTTCCTGGTGTTCGGTTTTGGTCTGCTGCTGGAAGAGGCCGGTCTGTCGATGGCGATGGGAGCGTTCCTCGCAGGCGTTCTGCTGGCGAGTTCTGAATATCGTCACGCGCTGGAAAGCGATATAGAACCGTTTAAAGGGCTACTGCTGGGACTGTTTTTCATCGGTGTGGGGATGTCAGTCGACTTCGGCACGCTGGTGACACATCCGCTGCGGATCATCATCCTGCTGGTCGGTTTCCTGGTCATTAAAATGGCGATGTTGTGGTTGATTGCCCGTCCGCTGAAGGTGCCGGGCAAACAGCGTCGCTGGTTTGCCGTGCTGCTGGGGCAGGGAAGCGAATTTGCGTTTGTGGTCTTTGGCGCGGCGCAGATGGCAAACGTACTCGAGCCTGAGTGGGCGAAAGCGCTGACGCTTGCCGTGGCGCTGTCGATGGCGGCGACGCCTGTTCTGCTGGTGGTGCTGACGCGTCTGGAAAAATCGGGCAGCGAGCAGGAGCGGGAAGCTGATGAAATTGACGAAGAACAGCCGCGGGTGATCATCGCCGGATTCGGGCGCTACGGGCAGATTGTAGGTCGTTTACTGCTGTCGAGCGGGGTTAAAATGGTTATCCTCGATCACGATCCTGACCATGTCGATACCCTGCGTAAATTTGATATGAAAGTCTTTTACGGGGATGCGACCCGTGTTGATCTGCTGGAGTCTGCCGGGGCGGCAAAAGCCGAGGTATTGATTAACGCCATCGACGATCCAGAGACCAGCATGCAGATGGTGGAACTGGTAAAAGAACATTTCCCGGAGCTGACCATTATCTCCCGTGCACGCGATGTGGATCATTATATCCGCTTGCGACAGGCGGGCGTCGACGCACCTGAGCGTGAGACGTTTGAAGGTGCGCTGAAATCTGGCCGTATGGCGCTGGAAAATCTGGGGCTTGGCGCGTATGAAGCGCGAGAGCGTGCAGACCTGTTCCGCCGCTTCAATACCGATATGGTAGAAGAGATGGCGGCGATGGCGGGTAGTACGGCCACTGAGCGTGCTGCAGTGTTTAAACGTACCAGTGCGATGCTGACAGAGATCATCAATGAAGATCGTAATCATCTGTCGCTGATCCAGCGTCATGGCTGGCAGGGCACGGAAGAGGGCAAGCACACAGGTAACCCGGAAGACGAACCAGAGAGTAAACCCTCAGTGTGAAGAGGTGTTGCCAGCAATAATAAAAAATTTCTGTTTCTTTACCCTGCCGCCAGTCGACGAAAGATTAAGCTTTCCGTATAGTGGCGGCAATTTTTTGCATCCGGGAAATTTTCAATGATCAGTCTGATTGCAGCGCTGGCGGTGGACCGTGTTATCGGTATGGAAAATGCCATGCCGTGGAACCTGCCTGCCGATCTCGCATGGTTTAAACGTACGACGTTAAACAAGCCGGTAGTGATGGGCCGCCTGACCTGGGAGTCGATTGGTCGTCCATTGCCGGGCCGTAAGAATATCGTTATCAGTAGCCAGCCTGGCACTGACGATCGCGTTGAATGGGTGAAATCCGTGGACGAGGCGATTGCCGCATGCGGTAACGCCGAAGAGATCATGGTGATTGGTGGCGGGCGCGTGTACGAGCAGTTCCTGCCAAAAGCGCAGAAGCTGTATCTGACGCACATTGATGCAGAAGTGGAAGGGGATACCCATTTCCCGGATTACGATCCGGATGAGTGGGAGTCTGTCTTCAGTGAGTTTCACGATGCGGATGCACAGAACTCCCACAGCTACTGCTTCGAGATTCTGGAACGTCGTTAAGTGATTTTCCCTCTCCCGTCCGGGAGAGGGAATAAACCTCAGGAGGCAACGGCCTCGTCTTCACCTAAGTCCAGCTGTCGGTTGGATGGCTGGACAAAGTAAGCTTTATCTTCCCAGCGCAAGCAGGTTAACTCTCCACCCCAGCAGCATCCGGTATCAAGACCGTAGATCCCTTCAGGCGTGCCTTTACCTTCCAGCGCAGCCCAGTGACCGAACACCACGCTGTATTCGTTTGTCACAGGCCCCGGAATGGCAAACCACGGTTTGAGCGGGGCGGGCGCACTTTCCGGTGTCTCTTTTGAATACATGTCCAGCTGCCCGTTCGGGAAACAAAAACGCATTCGGGTAAAAGCGTTGGTGATAAAGCGCAGGCGGGCCAGACCGCTGAGATCTTCGCTCCAGTGGTTCGGCATATCGCCGTACATGGCATCGAGGAAGAAAGGATATGAGTCGCTTGCCAGAACCGCTTCAACATCACGCGCGCAGGTTTTAGCCGTTTCAAGATCCCATTGCGGCGTGATCCCAGCATGGGCCATGACCAGCTTTTTCTCTTCGTCGACCTGCAGCAAGGGCTGCCGGCGTAGCCAGTTGATCAGATCGTCCGCGTCAGGCGCATCCAGTAATGGCGTGAGCCGGTCTTTGGGTTTGTTGCGACTGATCCCGGCGAAGACAGCCAGTAAATGCAGATCGTGATTGCCCAGCACCATGCGCACGTTGTCTCCCAGCGATTTGACGAAACGTAAAACATCAAGAGAGCCGGGGCCACGCGCAACTAAATCTCCCGTCAGCCAGAGTGTGTCCTGTCCGGGCGTAAAGTCGACCTGTTTTAATAATGCGATCAGTTCATCGTAGCAACCGTGAACGTCGCCAATCAGATATGTAGACATTAGATTAATGAATGAGTGTTGTAACGGCGAGACGGAACACAGGAATAGCAACGCGGAACACATTGCCATCAACGTCGACCATTTCGTAATGGCCTTGCATGGTACCCAGCGGCGTTTCAATCACCGCGCCGCTGGTGTACTGATACTCTTCGCCAGGATCGATATGTGGTTGTTCACCGACCACACCTTCACCCTGAACTTCGATTTCACGGCCATTACCGTTGGTGATAAGCCAGTAGCGCCCGCGCAGTTGCACAGGCATCCGCCCCAGATTGCGAATGGTCACGGTGTAAGCGAAGACATAGCGTTCTTCATCCGGTGAGGATTGAGATTCAACATAGACGCTTTGTACATGGACACAGACGCGGGGCGAATCAATCATGGCTTAACTCTCCTTCGGAGGCGCATTTTCACTGATGTAATTAGCCAGCTTGCAGTACTGCTCTACGGAGATGTTCTCTGCACGCATTGCCGGGTCGATACCCAACTCAGCCAGCACGTCAACCGTAAACAGATTACCCAGGCTATTACGGATTGTTTTACGGCGCTGGTTAAAGGCTTCCGTAGTGATACGGCTCAGTACGCGCAGATCCTTGACCGGGTACGGCATCGTTTTATGCGGCACCAGGCGCACAACCGCAGAGTCTACTTTCGGTGGCGGCGTAAAGGCAGATGGCGGAACTTCGAGGACCGGGATCACGTTGCAGAAATATTGCGCCATCACGCTTAAACGACCATACGCTTTACTGTTCGGCCCTGCAACCAGTCGGTTAACAACCTCTTTTTGCAACATGAAGTGCATGTCAGCAATGGCATCAGTATAGCTAAAGAGATGGAACATTAGCGGTGTGGAGATGTTATACGGCAGGTTGCCGAATACGCGCAGAGGCTGTCCCATTTTTTCTGACAGTTCGCCAAAGTTCATGGTCATGGCATCCTGCTGATAGATGGTCAGCTTTGGCCCCAGGAACGGGTGCGTTTGCAGGCGTGCGGCCAGATCGCGGTCCAGTTCGATAACGGTCAGTTCGTCGAGGCGTTCACCTACTGGCTCGGTCAGTGCGGCAAGACCTGGGCCGATTTCGACCATAGCCTGACCTTTCTGCGGATTAATGGCAGAGACGATGCTGTCGATCACGAACTGATCGTTGAGGAAGTTTTGCCCGAAGCGTTTTCGGGCTAAGTGGCCCTGATGGACTCGATTAGTCATTGAGTATTAACAATCATTTTGATGGCGAGATTAAGCGCCGTAATAAAACTGCCGACATCCGTTTTCCCCTGGCCTGCCAGATCCAGCGCAGTACCGTGGTCAACGGACGTTCGAATAAAAGGTAAACCGAGGGTGATATTCACCCCGCGGCCAAAGCCCTGGTATTTTAGCACGGGCAGGCCCTGATCGTGGTACATCGCAAGTACGGCGTCGGCATTATCCAGGTATTTCGGCTGGAAAAGGGTATCAGCAGGCAGTGGCCCGCTTAAATTCATCCCTTTTGCACGCATTTCTTCAAGTACCGGAATAATGGTGTCGATCTCTTCGGTGCCCATGTGCCCACCTTCACCAGCGTGTGGATTCAGGCCGCAGACCAGAACGTGTGGCTGTTTGATGCCGAATTTGGTTTGCAGGTCATGATGCAGGATCCCGATGATCTCCCGCAGCAGTTCCGGAGTGATGGCATCAGGGATGGCCTTAATGGGCAGGTGGGTTGTCACCAGAGCAACGCGCATCTCCTCCGTCGCCAGCATCATCACCACTTTCGGACTGTGCGAGCGTTCTTCAAAGAACTCGGTATGGCCGGTAAACGGGATACCCGCTTCGTTGATGACGCCTTTGTGCACGGGGCCGGTGATAAGCGCGGCAAATTCACCTTTCAGACAACCGTCGCAGGCGCGTGCAAGGGTTTCAACGACATAGTGGCCGTTTTCCGTGCTGAGCTGGCCTGGGACAACAGGCGTACGAAGGGGAACAGAGAGCAGCGTGAGCGTACCGGCTTGTTGCGGTGCTGGCTGTTGACCTTCAACGTAAGGGATAAGCGTTAAAGGCAGACCGAGCAGTGTTGCCCGGTCTTGTAACAGTGTTGCATCAGCGCAGACAACCAGTTCTACCGGCCAGCTGCGCTGGGCGAGCTGGACAACGAGGTCAGGCCCAATCCCGGCGGGTTCGCCGGGAGTGATAACAACACGATGCTGTTTCATTAGTTACTCAGAATTTTCACGTAAGCACTGGCGCGTTGTTCCTGCATCCAGGTTGCCGCTTCTTCAGAGAACTTACGGTTAAACAGCATCCGGTAGGCTCTGTCTTTCTGCGCCGCGTCCGTTTTATCAACGTTACGGGTATCCATCAGCTCGATCAGATGCCAGCCAAACGAAGAGTGAACCGGAGCACTGATCTGGCCCTTGTTCAGCTTCATCAGTGCATCGCGGAATGCAGGATCATAAATATCCGCAGCCGCCCAGCCCAGATCGCCGCCCTGGTTAGCAGAGCCTGGATCCTGAGAGAACTCTTTTGCAGCATTTGCGAAGGATGTTTTACCGCTCTTAATGTCAGCAGCAATTTGTTCCAGTTTCGCACGTGCCTGATCATCATTCATGATCGGAGAGACTTTCAGCAGGATATGGCGAGCATGGACTTCCGTAACGGAAATATTCTGGCTCTGCCCACGGAGATCGTTCACTTTCAGAATGTGGAAACCCACACCTGAACGGATTGGTCCGACGATATCGCCTTTCTTCGCTGTGCTCAGTGCCTGGGCAAAGATGGATGGCAGCTCCTGAATACGTCCCCAACCCATCTGGCCGCCTTTAAGCGCCTGTTGGTCTGCGGAGTAGGTGATCGCCAGCTTGCCAAAGTCACCGCCATTACGCGCTTGTTCGACAATAGAACGTGCCTGGCTTTCTGCTTCAGCAGCCTGATCGGAGGTTGGATTCTCTGGCAGTGGGATCAGAATGTGGCTCAGATTCAGCTCTGTGCTGGCATCATTCTGGTTACCGACCTGTTTTGCCAGCGCGTCCACTTCCTGAGGCAGGATCGTGACACGGCGACGCACTTCATTGTTACGCACTTCCGAAATCAGCATCTCTTTACGGATCTGGTTGCGGTAGGTGGCGTAGCTGATGCCGTCGTAGGCCAGACGGCTGCGCATCTGATCCATGCTCATGTTGTTCTGTTTCGCGATGTTAGCAATCGCCTGATCGAGCTGCTCGTCAGTGACCTTCACACCCATTTTTTGACCCATCTGCAGAACGATCTGATCCATGATCAGACGCTCCAGGATCTGGTGGCGCAACGTTGCATCATCCGGAAGTTGCTGGCCTGCTTCGCCCGAATTGAGCTTCACAGATTTCATCAGACCGTCAACGTCACTTTCAAGCACGACGCCGTTGTTAACCACAGCAGCGACCTTATCAACAACCTGGGGGGCCGCGAAGCTGGTATTCGCAACCATAGCGACACCGAGCAGCAGCGTTTTCCAGTTCTTCATACTTTTTCCATTTCAATTAACCGCAAAGCGGATTACGTTGCAAATCAAGCACATTACAAAGAGCTACGGTACGGCAGAATGTTGGAACGAAGCATTTTCTGCGTACCCAGACCGTAATTGGAACTCAAACCGCGTAACTCGAAGTTAAAGCCAATCACGTTATCGTATTCGCTTTGATTGTTTTTAGTATCCCAGCCGTTAAGTTTGCGTTCGTAACCGACGCGCAGCGCGTAACAGCAAGAGTTATATTGCAGACCCACCATCTGGTCAGCTGATTTACTGGTGTTGGTGTCAAAGTAGTAAGCCCCTACGATTGACCAGCGATCGGCGATTGGCCAACTTGCCGCGCCACCCACCTGCGAGATGCCGTCTTTATACTGTGCCCCAGTACCATAGTTTGGCAATGTGGCCTGAATATATTCCGGACTGGCGTAACGATAGGTCAACTGCACCATACGGTCTTCATCACGGCGATATTCAATGGCCGCAGTACTGTTGGCTATATTGTCCAGGCGAGTGTCATATTGCACTCCGCCACGCAGGCCCCAGCGCTCAGTCATACGCCAGTAAGTATCACCAGCCCAAACCAGTGAACCCGTTTTGTTGTCTTTCTCCCAGTTAATGTTGTCATCACCGGTTCGTGACTCGGTGAAATAGTAGATTTGACCAACAGAAACGTTAAAACGTTCAACGGCAGCATCATCATAAACACGCGATGTGACGCCGGTCGTTAACTGGTTCGCAGATGCAATGCGGTCAAGGCCACCGTAGGTACGGTCGCGGAACAGGCCGCTATAGTCAGATTGCAGTAAAGAGGAGTCGTAGTTATTGATGTTGCTCTGGTCGCGATAAGGCACGTACAGGTACTGCATACGTGGCTCAAGCGTCTGGGTATAGCCATCCGCCAGCAGGCCCATATTGCGTTCGAAGATTAGCTTACCGTCCATTTTGAACTGAGGAAGCGTACGGTTTACGGATTCCTCAAGATGGGCATTGTTGGTGGTATTGTAATCATCAATATTTTTCTGCTGATAGTGGGTCGCCATCAGCTTGGCTTCTGTGTTCAGACTTGCCCAGTCGTTCGACCATGGCAGGTTGATGGTCGGCTCCAGGTGAACACGCGTGGCTTCCGGCATATTGGCGTTTGTGTTTACAAAATGCACCGCCTGACCATAAATACGGGTATCGAATGGACCTACGTCATTCTGGTACCAGTTGACGTCCAGCTGTGGCTCAGCACCATAGGTACTTGCTGTTTGGCTGGAGAAGACCTGGAACTGCTTGCTTGTGACCGTTGCATCAAAGTTCTGCACCGCATAGCCAACGCTAAAGATCTGTGTGGCATAGCCATCGGTACTTGAACCGTATTTTGACGAGAAATCGTTGAAGTAGTTCGGGTCACTGACCTTGGTGTAGTTGACGTTGAAACGCCAGACCTGATCCATCACCCCGGAATGCTGCCAGAAATACATCCAGCGGTGCTTGTTACCTTCCGTTGGATGCTCGTCCTGGAAGACTTTATCCGACGGCAGATAATCCAGCTCCATCAGACCCGCACCGGCGTGAGTCAGATAACGGAACTCGTTTTCCCACATGATGTTGCCGCGCTTATGGATATAGTGCGGTGTGATCGTCGCGTCCATGTTGGGCGCAATGTTCCAGTAATACGGCAGGTAGAACTCAAAGTAGTTCGTGGTGCTGTATTTGGCATTAGGGATCAAGAAGCCGGAGCGACGTTTGTCACCCACGGGAAGTTGCAGGTAAGGGCTGTAGAACACAGGAACCGGACCCAGCTTGAAGCGGGCGTTCCAGATCTCGGCAACCTGTTCTTCACGGTCATGGATGACTTCGCTCCCGACCACGCTCCAGGTATTCGAACCTGGCAGACAGGAGGTAAAGGTACCATTTTCCAGAATGGTATAGCGGTTTTCACCGCGCTGTTTCATCAGGTCAGCGTCACCGCGCCCCTGGCGACCCACCATCTGGTAATCACCTTTCCAGACGTTAGTATCTTTAGTATTCAGGTTTGACCAGGCTTTCGGACCTTTCAGGATGACCTGATTGTCGTCATAGTGCACATTACCCAGCGCATCCACCGTTCGTACCGGCTCGGCCGCACCTTCCGGCTGCTTCTGGTGCAACTGCACTTCATCTGCCTGCAGGCGGCTGTTACCCTGGTTAATATCCACATTGCCCGTAAACGTGGCGTTGTCAGGATAGGTACCTTGGGAACTGTCGGCAGTAATGGTTACCGGTAAGTTATTTGTATCGCCACTCACCAGAGGACGATTATAACTTGGGACGCCAAGCATACACTGCGAGGCGAGATCGGCCGCCAGCCCCTGTTGACTGTACAGGGCTGTGCCAATCATTGTGGCCAGGAGGGTGGGGATACGTTTTTTCATACGTTGTATTTTATTGTTCCGTCATCAGTGGCTACGGCTTACAAACGCTCAGAGACTATCTTACTCATCAGCGCAGTACCAGCGTTAATCCTGCCGTTTGCGTGCCAGAGTGTTAGGCTCGCTATCGAATGACGAGTATGATAAAGCAAATTATAGGCGATGTCCTTCAATTGACCGTGGCTTGAACACTGTGATGATGGCGTTGCGTCGTCCAGGAATATGACTATCCGGGGAGTATATGCAGTATTGGGGTAAAATAATCGGCGTTGCGTTCGCCATCATCATGGGTGCCGGGTTCTGGGGAATTGTGCTTGGGCTTATTATCGGCCATATGTTTGATAAGGCGCGCAGCCGCAAAATGGCCTGGTTTGCCAACCAGCGCGAGCGCCAGTCCCTCTTTTTCTCAACCACCTTTGAGGTCATGGGGCACTTAACCAAATCCAAAGGACGCGTGACAGAAGCCGATATTCAGATTGCCAGCGTCTTTATGGATCGTATGAATCTGCATGGTGACTCCCGTCTGGAGGCGCAAAATGCGTTCCGCATCGGTAAATCGGATAACTATCCACTGCGCGACAAAATGCGTCAGTTCCGCAGCGTCTGCTTCGGACGTTTCGATTTAATTCGGATGTTTCTGGAGATTCAAATTCAGGCGGCATTCGCCGACGGCTCGCTTCATCCTAATGAACGTGATGTTTTATACGTCATTGCGGAGGAACTGGGGATTTCCCGTATGCAGTTCGACCAGTTCCTGCGGATGATGCAGGGCGGTGCGCAATTTGGCGGCGGCTATCACCAGCAGTCATCTGGCGGTGCCTGGCAGCAGGCGCAGCGTGGCCCGACGCTGGAGGATGCTTGCAATGTGCTTGGCGTAAAGCCCTCTGACGATCAGACCACGATTAAACGTGCCTATCGTAAGCTCATGAGCGAGCATCATCCGGACAAACTGGTCGCGAAAGGCCTGCCGCCAGAAATGATGGAGATGGCGAAGCAAAAAGCGCAGGAAATCCAGAAGGCGTATGAGCTCATTAAAGAGAAGAAAGGTTTCAAATAAGAAAAAGCCCGACGGCGTCGGGCTTTTTCTTAGAAGTCCACCGGGGCTTTAAACGTCATCGCGTTACCGAAGGCCGGGTGGGTAATGGTTAGCGTCTGGGCATGGAGCTGCAGACGTGGAGCCATCGCCAGCGCTTCCGGCGGCGCGTAGAATCGGTCACCCAGAATCGGATGCCCCATAGCGAGCATATGTACGCGCAGCTGGTGAGAGCGTCCGGTAATCGGCTTTAACAATACGCGCGCGGTGTTATCCGGCGAGTACTCCAGCACTTCATACTCGGTTTGCGCCGCCTTGCCGGTTTCATAACACACTTTCTGCTTTGGCCGGTTCGGCCAGTCGCAAATCAGCGGTAAATCGACCAGCCCTTCCTCCTGCGCCGGGTGACCCCAGACGCGCGCCACGTACTGTTTTTTCGGCTCGCGCTCGCGGAACTGGCGTTTAAGCTCCCGCTCCGCCGCTTTATTCAGAGCCACTACAATCACGCCGCTGGTTGCCATGTCCAGACGATGGACGGACTCGGCCTGCGGATAATCGCGCTGAATGCGCGTCATCACGCTGTCTTTGTGTTCATCCAGACGTCCCGGCACGGACAACAAGCCGCTTGGCTTGTTGACAACCATAATGTGCTCATCCTGATAAAGAATGACCAGCCAGGGATCCGTCGGTGGATTGTAGGGCTCCATTACCATTTCGCGCTCCGTTTACTGATGCGTCACAACGATGAGACGCAGGGCATCCAGACGCCAGCTCGCCTGGTCCAGGCTTTCCAGCACCTGCTGGCGGTTGCTTTCAATCGCCGCCAGCTCGTCGTCACGGATGTTCGGGTTCACCGCTTTCAGCGCTTCCAGACGGGAAAGTTCAGCAGATAACTTCTCGTCCGCTTCACTGCGCGCGGCATCAATCAGCACCCTGGCCGCTTTTTCAACCTGGGTTTCACCCAGTTGCAGAATGGCATGCACGTCCTGCTGAACTGCGTTGACCAGCTTGCTGCCCGTATGGCGGTTTACCGCGCTTAGCTGACGGTTGAAGCTCTCGAACTCGACCTGTGCGGCCAGGTTGGTGCCGTTTTTGTCCAGCAGCAGACGCACTGGCGTCGGCGGCAGGAAGCGGGTGAGCTGCAGCTGTTTCGGCGCCTGGGCTTCCACAACGTAGATCAGCTCGACCAGCAGGGTACCGACCGGCAGCGCCTTGTTTTTCAACAGGGAGATGGTGCTGCTGCCGGTATCACCAGAGAGGATCAGATCCAGACCGTTGCGGATCAGCGGGTGCTCCCAGGTAATGAACTGGGCATCTTCGCGAGAGAGGGCCACATCGCGCTCGAAGGTGATGGTGCAGCCATCTTCCGGCAGGCCCGGGAAATCAGGGACCAGCATGTGATCGGACGGCGTCAGGACGATCATATTCTCACCGCGATCGTCCTGGTTGATCCCGACGATGTCGAACAGGTTCATGGAGAAGCTGATCAGGCTGGTGTCGTCATCCTGCTCTTCAATGCTTTCAGCCAGCGCTTGTGCCTTTTCGCCACCGTTGGAGTGGATCTCCAGCAGACGGTCACGTCCCTGCTCCAGCTGAGTTTTCAGCGCGTCGTGCTTCTCGCGGCAAGATTTGATCAGCTCATCAAAACCGTCGGTTGTTTCTGGCGCTGCCAGGTAACCGATCAGGTCGCTATGAACCTGATCGTAAATGGTACGGCCTGTTGGGCAGGTATGCTCGAATGCATCCAGACCTTCATGGAACCAGCGCACCAGAACGGACTGAGCGGTTTTTTCCAGATACGGAACGTGGATCTGAATATCGTGCGCCTGACCGATACGATCCAGACGACCGATACGCTGCTCCAGCAGATCCGGGTTAAACGGCAGATCGAACATCACGAGATTGCTGGCGAACTGGAAGTTACGACCTTCAGAGCCGATCTCAGAACACAGCAGAACTTGTGCGCCGCTGTCTTCTTCACCAAACCAGGCTGCCGCACGGTCACGTTCAACAATAGACATGCCTTCGTGGAACACGGCTGCACGAATACCTTCACGCTCACGCAGAACCTGCTCCAGCTGCAGTGCAGTGGCAGCTTTCGCGCAGATCACCAGCACTTTCTGAGAACGGTGTGCGGTCAGGTAGCCCATCAGCCACTCTACGCGTGGGTCAAAGTTCCACCAGGTGCCGGTATCACCTTCGAATTCCTGGTAAATTTGTTCCGGGTAGAGCATGTCACGCGCACGTTCTTCGGCGGTTTTACGCGCCCCCATGATGCCGGACACTTTAATCGCCGTCTGGTACTGCGTTGGCAGTGGCAGTTTGATGGTGTGCAGTTCGCGTTTCGGGAAACCTTTCACGCCGTTACGGGTGTTACGGAACAGAACACGGCTGGTGCCGTGACGGTCCATCAGCATATCGATCAGTTCTTTACGTGCTGATTCCGCGTTGTCACCTTCGCTGTTGGCTGCCTGCAGCAGCGGTTCAATATCCTGCTCGCCAATCAGATCGCTCAGGGTATTGAGTTCGTCATTGGACAGACGCTTGCCCGCCAGTAAAAGGGCGACAGCGTCGGCAACCGGGCGGTAGTTTTTCTGCTCTTCAACAAACTGCTCAAAATCATGGAAACGGTTTGGATCGAGCAGGCGAAGACGTGCAAAGTGGCTTTCCAGCCCCAGCTGTTCCGGCGTTGCGGTCAGCAGCAGGACGCCAGGTACACGTTCGGCAAGCTGTTCGATCGCCATATATTCGCGGCTCGGCGCATCTTCGCTCCAGACCAGATGATGCGCTTCATCGACGACCATCAGATCCCATTCGGCATCGCACAGGTGTTCAAGACGCTGCTTGCTGCGGCGCACGAAGTCCAGCGAGCAAATCACCAGCTGTTCGGTTTCAAACGGGTTGTCCGCATCGTGCTGGGCTTCTGCGTAGCGTTCGTCGTCAAACAGCGAGAAGCGCAGGTTAAAGCGGCGCAGCATTTCGACCAGCCACTGGTGCTGCAGGGTTTCAGGAACCACAATCAGCACGCGCTCGGCTGCGCCAGAAAGCAGCTGTTGATGCAGGATCATACCGGCTTCAATAGTCTTACCCAGACCCACTTCGTCTGCCAGCAGTACGCGAGGTGCATGACGACGGCCGACGTCATGGGCGATATTCAACTGGTGAGGGATCAGGCTGGTGCGTTGACCACGCAGGCCGCTCCACGGCATACGGTACTGTTCACTCTGGAACTTACGGGCGCGATAGCGCAGAGAGAAACGATCCATGCGGTCGATTTGCCCGGCAAACAGGCGGTCCTGCGGCTTACTGAAAACCAGTTTGCTGTCGAGCAGCACTTCACGCAGGATGACATTGGTCTCGTCAGTGTCCAGGCGAGTGCCAATGTAGGCGAGCAGTCCATTCTCTTCTTTTACGTCTTCAACCTTGAGCTGCCAGCCGTCATGGCTGGTCACGGTGTCACCCGGATTAAACATCACGCGGGTCACAGGGGAGTCATTGCGAGCGTACAGGCGGTTTTCACCAGTGGCAGGGAAGAGGAGGGTAACCATGCGCGCATCGACGGCAACGACAGTTCCTAATCCGAGTTCGCTTTCTGTATCGCTGATCCAGCGTTGACCAAGTGTAAAAGGCATAGTTGTTCGGCTCTAATCTTTAATTGCAGGCAATAGTTCGACCCCGTCAAAAAAGACGGTCATCGAAAAATGGGTCCGGGAATGGAAAGGGCGCTATGGTACTGGATGGCAGCCATTTCGTCACGTGTCAAAATAGGCCAAGTTGCCCTGTCACTAGTGTAGCAAAATCATCGTCGATGAAGGGTAAAATTCCCTCTGCAACGGGCTGGAGCTGGCGCGTCAGGTAGTGATCGTAATCGAGTGGCGACTGTTGATAATCAACAGGTTCCGGGCCGCTGGTGGTCCAGACATATTTGATTGTCCCCCGGTTTTGATACTGCGGCGAGCGACCCCGTCGCACATTCTCTTCATCCGCCAGACGGGCGGCGCGCACGTGTGGCGGTACGTTGCGCTGGTATTCAGCCAGCGGGCGGCGCAGGCGTTTGCGATATACCAGTTGATCGTCCAGCTCGCCGGCCATCAGGCTGGCAATGGTTTCGCGCACGTAATCCTGATAAGGCTCATTGCGAAAGACTCGCAGATAGAGCGTTTGCTGGAACTGTTGCGCCAGAGGAGTCCAGTCGGTGCGTACCGTTTCCAGCCCTTTAAAGACCATCCTCTGCGCGTCGCCTTCCTGAATCAGCCCGGCGTAGCGCTTCTTGCTGCCCTGATCGGTACCGCGAATGGTGGGCATTAAAAAGCGGGCAAAATGGGTTTCATATTCCAGTTCTAACGCGCTGGTTAACCGCTCTTTTTGCAAATGCACCCGCCACCAGTCGTTTACGTAGGCAACCAGCGCTTTGCCGATTTGCGCGGCATCGTCTTCCGAATGTGCACCCTTAAGCCACACAAAGGTGGAGTCCGTGTCGCCGTAGATGACGTCATAGCCCCTGGATTCAATCAGCGCTTTGGTCTGTCGCATGATCTCGTGACCGCGCATGGTGATCGAGGAGGCCAGCCGTGGGTCGAAGAAACGGCAGGCGCTGGTACCCAGCACGCCATAAAAGGCATTCATGATGATTTTTAGCGCCTGTGAGAGCGGCTTATTGCCGTGGCGCTTGGCTTCGTCGCGACCGTGCCAGATGCTTCCGACGATCTCCGGCAGACAGTGTTTTTCGCGTGAGAAGCGAGCCCCGAGAAAGCCTTCGGTGCTGTGCTCATCATCCGGTTGGGCCATGCCCTCAACCAGCCCGACGGGATCGATCAGGAAGGTGCGGATTATCGACGGGTAGAGGCTTTTGTAGTCCAGCACCAGCACGGAGTCATACAACCCTGGCCGGGAATCCATGACATAACCGCCGGGGCTGGGCTGCGGTGGTACCTCTCCGAGATTCGGGGCGACATACCCCGCACGGTGCATGCGGGGGAAGTAGAGATGACTAAAGGCCGCCACGGAGCCGCCGTGTCGATCGGCTGCGAGACCGTTTACCGTCGCACGCTCCAGCAGGAACGGCATAATCTCGGTTTTGTGGAAAATCTGCGTGACCAGCTCGCAGTCTTTCAGGTTATAGGTGGCAAGCGCCGGTTTATCTTCGTTAAAGCGCCGGTCTATTTCATCCATTCTGTCCCAGGGGTTGTCGATAGATTTGCCTTCGCCAAGCAGCTCCTGCGCGACGGCTTCCAGAGAGAACGAAGAGAAGTTCCAGAAAGCGGATTTCAGTGCCTCAATGCCGTCGATAATCAGGCGGCCGTTAGCCTGGGCAAAGAATACGCCGTTTTTAAATCCATGTTCGCGCCATTCTATTTCCGTGTTGCCACGTCCCAGCATCAGCGGAATTCGGTACCGCTCGGCGTGTTTTTGCAACACCCGCAGGTCAAACTGCACCACGTTCCAGCCAATCAGCACATCGGGGTCGTACTCGGCAAACCACTGATTCAGTTTTTCCAGCAGATGAGGACGGCTGTTGACATACTCCAGCCGGAAAT
Organism: Enterobacter sp. CPE_E890; assembly: GCF_046521475.1. NCBI lineage: Bacteria > Pseudomonadati > Pseudomonadota > Gammaproteobacteria > Enterobacterales > Enterobacteriaceae > Enterobacter > Enterobacter sp. CPE_E890. Next base: position 741,312 of record NZ_JBKFZW010000001.1, read on the forward strand.
CCAGCGCGGAGGCATCGCCATTCGGCGGTCCGAGCATATAGACAACCCGATCGCCGCAGCCTTCCAGACCAATGCAGTACAGTTCCCCGTGGCGGGTGGTTTCGATATCCAGCGACACCCATTTCAGCGGCGGGCGATAGTGCGGGTTGGGCTTCAGGCGTGCATCGACAATTCGGCCGTTTTGCTCGGTGCCATCGACCCAAACCGGTGCGGTAATAAACCGCTCCATCAGAAAACGCTCCGGCGGACGGATATCCGCTTCATAAAGCGTGACACCTGCTTCACGCAGCAGTTTTTCATAGCGCATTAATTGCCGGTGGGCGCGACAGTAAAGTCCGTAAACCGGCTGACGGTGAAAATCCTTCAGTTCAAGCGGCGTGATGCGCCAGTTATTTTCGCCGCGCAGCAACTGCTTCGCTTTTTCGACGTGTGCCTCAGGAATAAAGGCCACGGATTCCTGTGGCGGCAGCGTAACATTCAGCGGGCCGTTGTCCGTTGCCAGCCAGAATGCAACCTCAGTACCTTGAGGGGTATCCCGCCAGTGTCGGGTCAGTAAAAAGCCTTCTTGCGCCTGCGCCACGCCGTTATCCCATAAAACAAAACCAGGCATGATTATAGCCTGGTTGAATAGTTTATGCTGGGTATATATACAGTTTATTGCCCGTAATAGGCTTTCGCACCGTGCTTGCGCAGATAATGTTTATCCAGCAGGGTTTGCTGCATATCCGGTAACTGCGGCGCCAGCTGGCGACAGAAGATCCCCATATAGGCAATTTCTTCGAGTACTATTGCGTTATGCACTGCATCTTCCGCGTTTTTCCCCCAGGCAAACGGGCCGTGGGAGTGCACCAGAACCCCCGGCATCTGAGCCGCGTCGATTCCCTGCTTTTCAAAGGTTTCGACAATCACGTTGCCGGTTTCCCACTCATATTCACCGTTGATCTCTGCATCGGTCATTAAACGGGTACAGGGAATGGTGCCGTAAAAGTAGTCCGCGTGCGTGGTGCCAGTGGCCGGGATGGACTGGCCAGCCTGCGCCCAGATGGTCGCATGGCGTGAATGGGTGTGGACAATGCCGCCGACCGTCGGGAATGACTGGTACAGCAGACGGTGAGTTGGCGTATCAGAGGAGGGCTTTTTCGTTCCTTCCACTACTTCGCCCGTGGCGATACTGACCACGACCATATCTTCCGCCGTCATTACGCTGTAATCGACGCCGGAAGGCTTGATCACAAACACGCCTTTTTCCCGATCAACGGCGCTAACGTTACCCCAGGTCAGGGTGACGAGATTGTGTTTCGGCAGCGCCAGGTTGGCTTCGAGTACCTGACGTTTGAGTTCTTCTAGCATGTAATCCTCCAGGAAAAGAGGCCCGCCCTGCGGCAGGCCAAAGATTCCCCTGTTAACGTTTTGAACCGTAATAGACTTCGTTCCAGCGCAGCGCGTCTTTGAAGGCTGGCAGGCGGGTATCGTTATCAATCACGGTCAGCTCGATATCGTGCAGTTCGGCAAACTGACGCATGTCATTGAGATCCAGTGCGTGGCTGAAGACCGTGTGGTGCGCACCGCCGGCCAGGATCCAGGCCTCTGACGCGGTTGGCAGGTCAGGCTGTGCTTTCCACAGGGCGTTGGCAACCGGCAGTTTAGGCAGGGAGTGCGGCGTTTCAACCGCGTCGACGCAGTTGACCAGCAGGCGGAAACGATCGCCCAGATCGATCAGGCTGGCGTTGATAGCCGGGCCAGTACGCGTGTTGAAGATCAGACGCGCCGGATCGGCTTTGCCGCCGATACCAAGGTATTGCACGTCGAGGATCGGTTTCTCTTCGACGGCGATAGAAGGGCACACTTCCAGCATGTGCGAGCCGAGCACCAGGTCGTTGCCGTTCTCGAAGTGGTAGGTGTAATCCTCCATAAAGGAGGTGCCGCCCTGCAGACCGGTTGACATCACTTTCATGATGCGAAGCAGAGCGGCAGTTTTCCAGTCGCCTTCGCCCGCAAAGCCGTAGCCCTGCTGCATCAGACGTTGCACTGCCAGGCCTGGCAGTTGTTTCAGACCGTGGAGATCTTCAAACGTGGTGGTGAAAGCGTGGAAGCCGCCCTGTTCCAGGAAACGCTTCATGCCCAGCTCAATACGCGCCGCGTCCAGCACGTTCTGGCGCTTGTCGCCGTTGATCTGTGCCGCAGGCGTCAGGCGATAGCTGCTTTCGTACTCATCCACCAGCGCGCTCACGTCGCTATCGCTGATTTCATTCACCACCTGGACCAGGTCGCCCACGGCCCAGGTATTCACGGAGAAACCGAACTTGATCTGCGCGGCCACTTTGTCGCCGTCGGTCACAGCGACTTCACGCATGTTGTCGCCAAAACGCACCACTTTCAGGTGGCGGGTATCCTGTTTCGATACCGCCTGACGCATCCATGAGCCGATACGTTTTTGCGCGTGCTGATCCTGCCAGTGGCCAGTCACGACGGCGTGCTGCTGACGCATACGCGCGCCGATGAAGCCAAACTCACGGCCGCCGTGCGCGGTCTGGTTCAGGTTCATAAAGTCCATGTCGATGCTGTCCCACGGCAGGGAGGCGTTGAACTGGGTATGGAACTGCAGCAGCGGTTTATTGAGGATCGTCAGGCCATTGATCCACATTTTGGCGGGCGAGAAGGTGTGCAGCCACACCACCATCCCGGCGCATTTATCGTCGTAGTTGGCGTCCCGGCAAATGTGAGTGATTTCGTCCGGCGTGGTGCCCAGCGGTTTCAGCACCAGTTTGCACGGCAGTTTAGCTTCTGCATTCAGCGCGTTAACGACGTGCTCCGCGTGTTTCGTCACCTGTTTCAGTGCTTCCGGCCCGTACAGATGCTGGCTGCCAATCACAAACCACACTTCATAATTATTAAAAATGGTCATCGTCGTGTCCTTAATGGGTCAGGGTTGCCGTAGTGTCCGCGGTGCTTTTGGCCGGGGCGGCGACAGGGAGATAGTGGAGTTCGGCGCTTTTTGCCCATTGCTGGTAGCGCTGATAAAGCTGTTCAAAGCGCTGCGCCTGTGAAGCGCGCGGCTGCAGGGTGTTTTCGACGGCGCTCGCCATATGCTGCTGAGCCGTCGGAATATCCGCGTGAACACCCGCGGCGACGGCGGCGAAAATTGCCGCGCCCAGCGCGCAGCACTGATCGGAGGCCACAATCTGCAGCGGACGGTTCAGCACGTCGCAGCAGGCCTGCATGATCACCGGGTTTTTACGGGCGATACCGCCCAGCGCCATCACGTTGTTCACGTCGATGCCCTGTTCGGTGAAGCACTCCATAATGGCTCGTGCGCCAAACGCGGTGGCGGCAATCAAACCGCCAAACAGCGCAGGTGCGTCGGTTGCCAGGTTGAGATCGGTAATCACCCCTTTCAGGCGCTGGTTAGCAAACGGCGTACGGCGGCCGTTGAACCAGTCCAGCACCACCGGGAGATGATCGAGAGACGGATTTTTTGCCCAGGCGTCAGTGAGCTGTGGCAGGAGCTGTTTTTTGCTCTCGGCTATCTGGGTTTTCAGTTCAGAATGTGCCGCCGCCAGCTGATCCAGCGGCCAGCCCAGCACGCGGCCAAACCAGGCGTAGATATCACCAAACGCAGACTGACCGGCTTCAAGGCCGATAAAGTCCGGCACCACGCTACCGTCAACCTGGCCGCAGATACCTTTTACCGCGCGGTTGCCAACGGTGGATTTATCGGCCGTCAGAATGTCGCAGGTCGAGGTGCCGATCACTTTCACCAGCGTATTGGGTTGTGCACCTGCGCCGACTGCGCCCATATGGCAGTCAAACGCGCCGCCGGAGATGGCCACATTCTGCGGAAGCCCAAGACGCTTCGCCCACTCTTCGCAGAGCGTGCCGACGGGAATATCTGCGGTGAAGGTGTCGGTAAACAGCGGATATGTCAGGCTCTTGTTGATGATCGGGTCGAGTTCATCGAAGAACGCAGCCGGAGGCAGGCCGCCCCAGCTTTCGTGCCACAGAGATTTATGCCCGGCGCTGCAGCGACCACGACGGATATCCTGCGGGCGGGTGGTGCCGGAGAGCAGAGCGGGAACCCAGTCGCACAGTTCAATCCAGGAGACGGCCGCCTGGGCAACCGATGCGTCTTCGCGGGTAACGTGCAGGATCTTGGCCCAGAACCATTCGCTGGAGTAAATCCCGCCGATATAGCGCGAGTAGTCTGTTTTACCCGTTTGATGGCACAGGCGGGTGATGGCTTCGGCCTCTTCCACGGCGGTATGGTCTTTCCACAGCACGAACATGGCGTTCGGGTTGTCGGCAAACTCAGGGCGCAGCGCCAGCACGCGGCCTTCCGCATCCACAGGGGCTGGTGTAGAACCGGTACTGTCGACGCCAATCCCTACAATCTCTGCCCGCTGAGCATCAGTCAGTTCAGCGAGGACGGTTTTGATTGCCGCTTCCATTGACTCGATGTAGTCACGCGGGTGGTGACGGAACTGGTTATTTGGCGCATCGCAGTAGCGCCCCTCTTGCCAGCGCGGGTACCACTCAACGCTGGTTGCTATCTCCTGGCCGGACGTACAGTCCACTGCCAGCGCGCGAACCGAGTCGCTGCCAAAATCGAGGCCAATCGCAATTGCCATGGTGTTGCTCCATCAAAAAAACAGGTATGGAAGAACATTAGAGACTGGGGGCGAAAATCGTCAGGCAGGATTCGCTAATCTTATGGACTAAATTGCTGTTGCGATGGAAAGTGTGACGCCGTGCAAATATTCAATGTGGACATTTCTGCCGCACTTATAGACACTTTTGTTACTGCTTATTTGCCTGACCTGGCGGATAAATCAGGGGGAAAGGCTGAAACATGGCGGACGTAAAAGAGGCGTGATGCTTTTTGGATCTTTTCGCGGGCCATTTTTAACCTGCTTTTTACGATATGGACAATTGGTTTCCTTCAGGACCCTTGGGAGAACTGAATCTATGGCCGAAACGCAAAACGATCCTTTGCTGCCGGGATACTCGTTTAACGCGCACCTTGTGGCGGGACTGACCCCTATCGAGGCTGAGGGATACCTCGACTTTTATGTTGACCGCCCGCTCGGGATGAAAGGGTATATCCTCAACCTGACCGTGCGCGGGGAGGGGATCATCAAGAACGGTGACCAGCAGTTTGTCTGCCGCCCCGGCGATATTCTGTTGTTCCCGCCGGGGGAGATCCACCACTACGGACGTCACCCGGATGCAAAAGAGTGGTATCACCAGTGGGTCTACTTCCGTCCGCGCGCCTACTGGCAGGAGTGGCTTTCCTGGCCGGCGATTTTTGCGCATACCGGTTTTTATCGACCGGATGATGTCCATCTGGCTCAGTTTCGCGAGCTTTTTGCCCAGATCATTGAGGCGGGGCAGGCAGGAGGACGTTATGCCGAACTGCTGGCAATTAACCTGCTTGAACAACTGCTGCTGCGGCGTATGGAGGCCATTAACGAATCGCTTAATCCTCCACTGGATAACCGCGTGCGCGACGCCTGCCAGTACATCAGTGACCATCTGGCAGATAGTCAGTTTGATATCGCCAGCGTTGCTCAGCACGTCTGTCTGTCTCCGTCGCGGCTGTCGCATCTTTTTCGCCAGCAGCTTGGCGTCAGCGTGCTGAGCTGGCGTGAGGACCAGCGTATCAGTCAGGCGAAGCTGTTACTCAGCACCACCCGAATGCCGATTGCCACCGTGGGGCGTAACGTGGGCTTTGAGGATCAACTTTATTTCTCTCGTGTTTTCAAAAAATGCACGGGTGCCAGCCCCAGTGAATTCCGCGCGGGTTGTGAATAAACGGTAAAAAAAGATAAACAAACAGGTGAACTGTGGAAGCAACCTGTAAACTATTCAGACAATTGATGCCTTGACGCGGTGCGGTGCGCTAAGCAGAATCGCTGATTCGTTTTCTGACCGGAATAGTTATGCAGGCTTTGCTGGAACACTTTATTACCCAGTCCGTTATGTACTCGCTCATCGCCGTTGCGCTGGTGGCGTTTCTGGAATCGCTGGCGCTGGTCGGGTTAATTCTGCCCGGCACCGTGATGATGGCCGGGCTTGGCGCGCTGATTGGCAGCGGCGAGGTCAACTTCTGGCAGGCGTGGCTGGCCGGGATTATCGGCTGCCTGCTGGGCGACTGGATCTCCTTCTGGCTGGGCTGGCGCTTTAAGAAGCCGCTGCACCGCTGGTCGTTCATGAAAAAGAACAAAGCCTTGCTGGATAAAACCGAGCATGCGCTGCACCAGCACAGCATGTTTACCATCCTGGTGGGACGCTTTGTCGGGCCGACGCGTCCGCTGGTGCCCATGGTCGCCGGGATGCTGGATCTTCCGGTCACAAAATTTGTTGTGCCGAATATTATCGGCTGTGTCTTCTGGCCGCCGTTTTACTTCCTGCCGGGGATCCTCGCGGGGGCGGCTATTGATATTCCTGATGGTATGCAAAGCGGTGAGTTTAAGTGGCTGTTGCTGGCGACCGCTCTGCTGCTGTGGATCGCCGCATGGCTGTGCTGGCGGCTGTGGCGCAGCGCGAAAGCGAATATTGATCGTCTGACGCGCTACCTGCCTCGCTCGCGCCTTTTGTGGCTTGCGCCGTTGACGCTCGGCATAGCCGTAGTGGCGCTGGTGGCGTTGATCCGCCACCCGCTGATGCCGGTGTATGGCGAGATTTTATTGAAGGTTGTCAGCCGTTAACCAATACCCAGAAGCTGTGATGCGCTCGCTTTTCCACTTACCAGTGCTTCCGTTTCGCCATCCCATAAAATGCGACCCTCCGCGATCACCACCGATCGCGGAGCAATCCTCGCGGCATCCTCAATGCTGTGCGATACCATCAACATGGTGAGCTTCTGACGCTGGCAGACCTCCTGTACCAGAGCCAGCATCTCCTGGCGCAGCGCCGGGTCGAGTGCAGAGAACGGCTCGTCCAGCAGCAGAACAGGCTGCTCGCGTACCAGACAACGCGCCAGCGCGACACGCTGGCGTTGACCGCCGGAAAGCTCCCCTGGCAGACGGTCGATAAACCCGGTGATCCCCATCTGCCCGGCAATAAGCTCCAGCTTCTGGCGTTGTGTATCGTTCAGTTTTAACCCCGGATCCATCCCCAGGGCGATGTTCTGCCGTACGGTAAGATGGGTGAAAAGATTATTTTCCTGAAACAGCATCGACACCGGACGCCGGGCGGGTGGCGTGCGGGTATGATCGTGGTTTTCAATCATTATTGACCCGCTTGCCGGTTGCAGAAACCCGGCTATCAGATTGAGCAACGTACTTTTTCCTGCTCCACTTGGGCCCAGAACCGCAATCATCTCTCCCTGGCGGGCAGAAAGCGTGAAGCGCATTGGCAGGTGCTGGTAGAGCCAGGTTACATCAATCAGTTTTAACATCACGCCCCGGAAGTTTTTCGATAACGGTAAATAAGGCAAAGCAGAGTAGCAGCAGCAAGAGTGCCGTGACGGCGCCATCCTGGCTACGGTAAGAGCCGATCTGCTGGTACAGCCAATATGGCAGCGTGCGGAAATCTTCATTGCCGAAGAGCGCGACCACGCCAAAATCACCGATTGAGAGCACGCAGGCGAAAGCCAGCGCCTGTGCCAGCGGGCGTTTTAGTGCCCGCAGTTCGACCACTCTCAGCCGTTGCCAGCCCTGAATGCCAAGTGACTGACACAGCAGAGCGTAGCGGCTATTAACGTCGCGCATCGGGTTTTCCAGTACCTTCAGAGCATAAGGGATCGCCATCAGGGCATTGGTAAATATCACAATGCCGTCGGCACTTTCCGGCAGACCCACGGTACTGTTGAAAAGTAAAAAGAATCCCGTCGCCAGTACAATGCCTGGCATGGCCAGGATCAGCATACCCGTTAGCTCCAGCGCCTGTCCGGCTTTACGGGCATGGCAGGCATAAAGCTCGCGACTGCTCCACAGCAGCATCATGGTCAGTATGACGCACAGCAACCCGGCGGCCAGCGCAATGCGCAGTGAAGTCCAGGTCGCTTGCCAGAGCACAGACTGCTGCAACACGGACAGGAGATTGAGGTTCAGGCCATCGATGATAACGGCCATCAGCGGCGGCAGCATCAGCAGCAGCGCCAGCGTAATAAGCGAAATATCGGTGATACGGCTACGCAGGCTATCCTGGGGATCGCGCCAGCCTGTTATCTGGTTACTGCCCGGCGGAATGGCTTTACTCAGACGCTGGCTCAGCAGCACCAGTACAAGACAGCACACCATCTGAACTATCGCCAGCAGCGCAGCCCGACCAGGATCGTAGTCGTAACTCAGTGCCTGATAGATTGCCAGCTCAATGGTTGTTGCCTGCGGTCCACCACCCAGTGAAAGCACGGTAGCAAAGCTGGCAAAGCAGAGCATGAAGATCAGTGCGGCAACTGGCGGGATTTGGCGGCGCAGCCACGGCCACTCAACAAAGCGGAAGAAAGACCAGCCACGCATGCCCAGCTGTGCCGCAAGCTGGCGCTGCTCGCCGGGGATATTTTCCAGCGCCTGTAAAAAGAGCCGTGTCGCCATCGGCATGTTGAAAAAGACGTGCGCCAGCAGGATGCCCTGAAGCCCGTATGGCGAGAAATGCCACTCCAGACCGAGCAGGCCGAACAGTGAAGCCAGCCAGCCCTGACGACCATAAACGCTCAGGATGCCAAACACGGCGACCAGCACGGGCAGGATCAGCGTCATGGCGCACAGGCGCAGCAGCGCCTGCCTGCCGGGGAAACGCCTGCGATAAAGTGCACGAGCAAGGAAAATGGCGGGGATCACCGACAGCAGGGCAGAGAGAAACGCCTGCCAGAAAGAAAAGCGGATAACGTGCCAGAGATAGCTGTCGTGCCAGAGGGAGAGCAGGTCACTCTCTGGCGCGTTCAACCACAATGCAAGAAAAGCGCCCAGGCTGACCGCCACCATCAGCATGGCGGCGAGCAGCCCAGGAATTAACCAGCCGGGAATTAGCGGCTGACGGCGCGTTGCCATTCACTTACCCATGCTGCACGCTGCGAAGCGACCTGTTGCGGCGTAAACTCCAGAGACGTTTGCGGTTTGGTCAGCTGTTCGAAACCTGCTGGCAGCGCTACGTTGGTCACGGGATACATCCAGTTACCCGCCGGAATGGCATTCTGGAATGCCGGTGAAACCATAAATTTCAGGAACTTCTCGGCAAGTTCTGGCTGCTTGCTGGCCGCGGTACGCGCAGCCACTTCCACCTGCAGGTAATGGCCTTCAGCGAAATTGGCCGCGGCATAGTTGTCTTTCTTCTCAGCGATGATGTGGTAGGCCGGGGAGGTGGTGTAACTCAGTACCAGGTCGCTTTCCCCTTTCAGGAACAGACCGTAGGCTTCACTCCAGCCTTTAGTCACGGTGACGGTTTTGGCTGCCAGTTTCTGCCATGCTTCAGGCGCTTTATCCCCATAGACTTTCTGCATCCACAGCAGCAGACCCAGACCTGGAGTGCTGGTGCGAGGGTCTTCATAAATGACGCGCCATTTCTGATCGCCTTCCACCAGCTCCTTCAGGCTTTTCGGCGGGTTCTTCAGCTTGTTTTTGTCGTAAACAAAGGCAAAGTAGCCGTAGTCGAACGGAACGAAAGTGTCATTTTTCCAGCCGCCCGGAACGTTGACGGCATCTGCAGCTACGCCACTTTTGGCAAACAGTTTGGTCTGCGAGGCGGCCTCCAGCAGGTTGTTATCCAGCCCCAGCACCACATCGGCTTTACTGTTTTTCCCTTCCATACGCAGGCGGTTGAGCAGTGAGACGCCATCTTCCAGCGCCACGAATTTCAATTCACAGTTACAGTCCGCTTCAAAGGCTTTTTTCACCACCGGGCCTGGGCCCCAGTCAGCAGAGAAGGAGTCGTAGGTGTAGACCGTCAGAACGGGCTTCGCAATAGCAGGCAGCGCGAACAGCGCCAGCAGGGGAAGAACTTTTTTTAACACTTTGCACCTCAGGGTTGAGTGGCAAAGGATTTTGAGCAACAGCCTCAAATCCCTTCGCCGGCGTTATCCGGATCAGGTTCGACGGGTATTATCTCAGCGCACATCAGTGATGCAGCACCCCGTTGAGAACGGCGCTATTGTAATGATTTGGTGAATATTGCGAAAGCGTTATGGCTCCGGCGGGGCAAACCAGGCGGATTTAAAATCAAACCAGCCTAAGGTGTTCATCCGCAGGCCGCGCATACTGCGCTGACCCTGAATCATCAGCCAGTGATGGATCAGCGGCACAATCGCCTGCTGCGCGAGCAGTTGCTGACACCACGAGGCCAGGTTCATCTCACCTGCTCGCCACCGGGCGGCATCCTGCTGCCAGTCGCGTTCGATGCAGTGCTGGATCAGCGGCACTTCATACAGGTGAGAGAACAGCGAGAAATCGAGCGGTAGGGTGAAATTGGCGCTGTTCAGCCAGATATCACTGACGATATCTCCGCGGTGCCATTCATCATAATCGACCTCCTGAATGTCGAGATGGACGCCTTCAGCAGCCAGCAGTTTGCTCATGATCCGGGCGATAAAGCGGTGTTCCACATGATCACGGTAATAGGTCAACGTGATCGACTCCAGCCCGGCAGGCTTTTCACCGTGAACCGGTCGGGCGTGATGCCAGCGAGGGAGCAGGCCGTATGCCGGGAACCAGTATGTCTGGTATTGCTCTTCCGCCTGATAGATAAGGTTAGCCGGAGAGAGAATGTGGCTAACCCACCTGCGCACCTCGCGACTGGCGCCACGATGGCTGCGAGCGTCAAACAGCAGATAATAGCAGCCCTCTTCAAGACGGCTTTCAACCGCTTTTTCCCCCTCGGTTGGCCCTTCCAGCGTTAAGCCGCAGCTCAACTCTTCGCTGATGTCAGGCAGAACCCAGACGTTGACTTCATCGATCAGCGCGCGATAGCCAAAGTAGTCGTCAAAGGCGCGAATTTTAAGCTGGTTGCTGGTATTGCGCGTCACTGCGTAAGGGCCTGTCCCTACGGGCTGGCTGGCAAAATGAGGCAGAGATGCCCATTCGCGCGGCAGGATCATCGACGGAACATAGCCCATTAGCCACGGCAACCACTGGTCTGGCTCGGACAGTTCGATGTCAACGGTCCATGCTGTCGGGGAATGGATCCGCGAGACATGGGCATACAGAGGAAGTGCGCGCGCGCGCTGAAGAGAGTCAATGACGTCGCTCATCTCCAGCTCGCGGCCGTGGTGAAAGTGAATGCCAGGGCGTAAAAAAAAGCGCCAGTGAAGCGGGGAAAGTTGCTGCCAGTGGTGCGCAATATCTGCTTCCAGTTCCCCATTTTCCTCATTTATGCGCGTCAGGCCGCTGAATATTTGTCGGGCCATATGGGTTTCAGAGCGACGCAACGCCGTGCCGGGTAACAGATTTTTCATTGGCCGATAGTAGAGCACCCGCAGGATGTGTCGGCCCTGACGAAAACTGCGCCCGAGATGTGAAACCAGCATCTGGCGTACGGCCGCTTTGTCGCCGACCAGCTGCACCAGCTGATCGATGCGATCCTGCTCCAGCAAATCTTCTGCACGCTGCTGCTGTAGCGCTAACCCGGTATAGAGAAAGGTCAGACGCGAGCGTTTGCCGCGACCCGCCTCTGCTTCCCAGCTCAACCAGCCTTGCTGTTGCATGGTGTTAAGCAGGGTACGCATATGACGGCGAGAACAGCTGAGCAGGTCAGCCAGCTCGTTCAGCGTGGTCTCCTTCGATTGCCCCTCACAGCACTGCCAGAGGCGGATAAATTGTTGTTGCAGTCGACCGGAAGGCATAAAAGAGGAACTCCTGACAAATAATCAGCAATTTATTAATCCCTATATTAAGCCAATAATAGTTCCCGATGAAGTGAGGAGGTAAATTATGAAGAGGTCTACCGCACGTCAGTTTTATCAGCACTATTTTTCAGCGACAAAAGGAACGTCCTGGCTGGCCCGCCAGTGTGCAGAGCAACGGCTGAAAATTCTGGAAGACCTGATGCAGTGGGACGTTACGAAAGCGACCTCTTCTCGCTGACTCGCCTCGATCATGTGTGACTGAGTATTGGTGCTTATCACCCGCCAGCAAAATGTTTTTGCTGGCTTTTTTCGTTTATTCTTTCACCCAATTTCGATTCGCTTTCACAAGGATTTGCGCATGCTCTGGTTGATGACAATGGGGCGACGCCTGAATGGCGTCTACGCCGCTTTTATGCTGGTGTCCTTTATGATGGGCGTTGCGGGGGCGCTACAGGCGCCGACGCTGAGTCTGTTTCTCAGCCGGGAGGTAGGGGCGCAGCCGTTCTGGGTTGGCCTGTTTTATACCGTCAACGCCATTGCCGGGATTCTGGTCAGCCTGGGGCTGGCGAAACGATCGGATAGCCAGGGCGATCGCCGTAAACTGATCCTCTTTTGCTGTGCGATGGCCGTTGGCAATGCGTTACTCTTTGCCTTTAATCGTCATTATCTGACGCTCATCACCTGCGGCGTGCTGCTGGCGTCACTGGCCAATACCGCCATGCCGCAGCTGTTCGCACTGGCGCGTGAGTATGCTGACAATTCCGCGCGGGAAGTGGTGATGTTCAGTTCGGTGATGCGTGCTCAGCTTTCCCTGGCATGGGTTATTGGCCCGCCTCTGGCCTTCATGCTGGCATTGAATTACGGCTTTACCGCCATGTTCTCCATTGCGGCAGGCATTTTTGCGATAAGCCTGGTGTTGATTGCTTTCGCGCTGCCGTCTGTGGCGCGCGTCGAGCAGACAACGGACAAACCCATTACTCAGGTGAGCGGCTGGCAGGACAAAAATGTCCGCATGCTATTTATCGCCTCCACGCTGATGTGGACCTGCAACACGATGTATATCATCGACATGCCGCTGTGGATCAGCAGCTCCCTGGGGCTGCCGGATAAGCTCGCGGGGATCTTAATGGGAACCGCGGCCGGGCTGGAAATTCCGGCGATGATTCTGGCCGGGTATTACGTGAAGCGTTTTGGTAAACGCAGGATGATGGTCATTGCGGTGGCTGCCGGGGTGATGTTCTACGTGGGGCTGATCTTCTTCCACTCGCGGGAGGCACTGCTGGCGCTGCAGCTATTTAACGCTGTGTTTATTGGAATTATCGCCGGAATAGGCATGCTCTGGTTCCAGGATTTAATGCCTGGCCGTGCGGGCTCGGCGACCACGCTTTTTACCAACAGTATTTCCACCGGGGTGATTCTGGCGGGGGTGATTCAGGGGGCGCTGTCGCAAAGCTATGGACATGCGTCGGTCTACTGGATGATTGCGGCGATTTCGTTGGTTACGCTTGGGCTGACCTGCCGCGTAAAAGACGTGTGATCGGATGAATGAGCGGAGCCCGGGTCTCCGGGCTCTGCAAACCTTTCTATTCCGAATACTGATATTTACGCTGTGCGCGTAAAGTCAGGTACATATGCACGAGACCCATAAATCCGTGTGCCCAGAAGTAGGTCTCAATAAAGACCGTCAGGAATTTATGCAAATCTAAGACGGATTCCGTGACGGATGAAACCGGTCCGAGCGTGGCGTTCAGCACGAACCATACCGCTCCGCAGAGTGCAACGCCGAGCAGAGCCAGTACACCTAAGCCTTGCACCGTTGCCGCCATACCGCCAGCGTGAGCATCAGGAAGCTGACGTTGCATGAGAGTGCGGATATCATCAACGATTCCGCTGAAGTCCAGTGCCAGCCACGCGAAGTAATACTTAAATCCGCGCTGGGTTAACATCCATGCCATCATGGCAATACCGCAAAAAATTAAACCAAAGCCTGAAATAACATGAACCCAGGTGACAATCGCGTTCAGACCCGATTCACCAAGTGCTTCGCTTTCAGTAAAGTTGGAATTAATAATCTGGGCCAGCACCAGTACTGCAACAAGAATGTGCAGTATGCGAAGAAAAGGGGTTTCTTTATGGGGAAGCGTATCGCGTATTGTTGGATTCATCGCTTTTTACCTCAATGATGAGAGAGCTGATGCGATGGAGTGTGACGCAGATTAATTAACGAAACCTTAACGATAAATAAAATGCATCACACCGAAATCATCCACACTATTTTAGTGTGCCGGATCAATATGCGTCATAACATTAAGCACATTAAATTTTTGCATCACGTTGTTTCTGGCCTTCACGGCAATTTCATGTCCTTCTTTTACGCTTAATTCTCCGTCGACTTCAAGATGAACATCGACAAGGGCTAAGTCGCCCATCTTGCGGGTTTTTAAGTCATGGATCCCGGCGACACCTTCGGTTTCGAGCAAACACGTTTTGATGTCGTGCTCAAGGTCAGGTTCAAGCGAACGATCCATCAGGTCGTGCAGGGCGTCAGCAGAGAATTTGTATCCCATATGAGCGATGAACATCCCGACAATCAGGGCGGCAACCAGGTCCATAGAGTGAAAGCCCATTAAATTCCCGGCTATACCAATGGCGACAACCACGGATGAAGCCGCGTCAGAACGGGCATGCCAGGCATTAGCTATCAGTAGTGAGGACTGGATGCGTTTTCCCGTTGCAAGCATGTATCTGAACAGACTTTCCTTAACCACTAAAGCCAGTATCGCTACCCATAGCGCGGCTCCTTTCACTGTCTGATGCGTCTCAGGGTTGAGCAGTTTATTGCCCGCCGACCAGAGCATTCCAATGCCCACAAGCAGCAAAATAGCACCAATAATGAGCTTTGCTCCGTTTTCGAAGCGAAGGTGACCGTAATGATGATCGATATCTGAGGCTTTCTGGCTTTTCTTGTTCGCAATCAGAACGACAAAATCAGAAGATAAATCGGAAAGAGAATGAATCCCATCAGCAATTAACCCTTGCGAGCCGGAAAATAGTCCTGCAACGATTTGAAAACCAGTGAGTAATATATTTATTACCACGCTAACCAATGTGCATTTATGTATTTCTTGAGAACGGAGGTGAGACTCATTGCTATTTTGCTTTTCCATTTAGATTTCCGCTGTAAGCCAACTTTTAGAGTATCTTGCGCAGGCATTATTAAATTGACATTAAATATAATGTCATTAGCGGATATTTTTTCGAGAACGGCGTGTCAGGAGTGGTGGGTAAGGGAATAAAGCGAGGCCTGCAGAATAAACTGCAGGCCAGAGGTTTACTTCATAAACGCAGGCTGTTTGTGTTCGTAAGTTGCAATTGCCGCTTCGTGCTGGAGTGTTAAACCAATGCTGTCGAGACCGTTCAGCATGCAGTGACGACGGAACGCATCAATGCTGAAGCTGTAGGTCTTATCACCGGCTTTCACGACTTCTGCTTCCAGATCCACCTCAAACGAAATACCTGGATTTGCCTGAACCAGAGCGAATAACTCGTCGACCTGCTCGTCCTTCAGTGTGACCGGCAAAAGCTGGTTGTTGAAACTGTTGCCGTAAAAGATATCCGCGAAACTTGGGGCGATAACCACTTTAAACCCGTAGTCGGTCAGAGCCCACGGAGCGTGCTCACGTGATGATCCGCAGCCAAAGTTTTCCCGCGCCAGCAGGATCGATGCGCCTTTATATTCCGGGAAGTTCAGAACGAATTCCGGGTTAGGGACTTCGCCTTTGTCATCCAGGAAACGCCAGTCGTTAAACAGATGGGCGCCAAATCCAGTGCGGGTGACCTTCTGCAAAAACTGCTTAGGAATGATCGCGTCGGTATCGACGTTAGCGGCGTCCAGAGGGACAACCAGGCCCGTATGTTGGGTAAATTTCTCTGCCATGATTGTCTCCCTATTTCAGGCTGCGAATGTCGGCGAAATGGCCGGTGACTGCCGCAGCGGCGGCCATTGCCGGGCTGACCAGATGGGTACGCCCACCGCGGCCCTGACGGCCTTCAAAGTTACGGTTGCTGGTGGAGGCACAGCGCTCGCCTGGATTCAGGCGGTCATTGTTCATGGCCAGACACATGGAGCAACCCGGCAGGCGCCACTCGAAACCTGCTTCGATAAAGATCTTATCCAGACCTTCGGCTTCGGCCTGGGCTTTTACCGGGCCGGAACCCGGAACCACCAGTGCCTGTACGCCTGGTGCCACTTTACGACCTTTGGCAATCTCGGCGGCAGCGCGCAAGTCTTCGATACGGGAGTTGGTGCAGGAGCCAATAAATACTTTATCAATGGTTACGTCGGTCAACGGAACGCCAGGTTTCAGCCCCATGTAAGCCAGCGCTTTTTCCGCACTGGCGCGCTCGACCGGGTCAGCGAAAGTGGCCGGATCGGGAATGGCGTCGTTGACAGAAATCACCTGGCCCGGGTTGGTTCCCCAGGTCACCTGAGGCGCAATCTCCTCTGCCTGCAGCGTGACAACCGTATCAAAGGTTGCCCCGTCGTCAGTTTTCAGGGTTTTCCAGTACGCGACGGCTTCGTCAAAATCATCCCCTTTCGGGGCATGCAGACGACCTTTGACATAGCTGAAGGTGGTTTCGTCTGGCGCAACCAGACCGGCTTTTGCACCCATCTCAATGGCCATGTTGCACAGGGTCATACGGCCTTCCATGCTCAGCGCCTGGATGGCCTCGCCGCAGAATTCCACTACGTGACCGGTGCCGCCTGCACTGCCGGTTTTGCCAATAATCGCCAGCACGATGTCTTTTGCCGTGATACCCGGAGCGGCTTTACCCTTCACTTCAATCTTCATGGTTTTGGCACGACCCTGTTTCAGGGTCTGCGTGGCCAGCACGTGTTCAACTTCAGAGGTACCAATACCGAAGGCCAGTGCGCCGAACGCGCCGTGGGTCGCGGTATGGGAGTCACCGCAGACGATGGTCATCCCCGGCAGGGTAATCCCTTGCTCAGGGCCCATTACGTGGACGATGCCCTGGTACGGGTGGTTCAGATCGTACAGTTCAACGCCAAACTCGTTGCAGTTCTTAATCAATTCCTGCATCTGGATACGTGCCATCTCACCTGACGCGTTGATGTCTTTGGTCTGGGTGGAGACGTTGTGATCCATGGTCGCGAAGGTTTTACCCGGCTGACGCACCGGGCGCTTGTGCGCGCGCAGCCCATCGAATGCCTGAGGAGAGGTCACTTCGTGCACCAGATGACGGTCGATGTACAGCAGCGGGGTTTCGTTTGGTGCTTCGTAAACAACGTGCGCATCAAACAGCTTTTCATATAAGGTCTTTGCCATGATTACACCCCTTCAGCGACATAGCGGGCAATGATGTCGCCCATTTCATCGGTACTGACTGCCGCCGTGCCGCGTGCTAAATCACCGGTACGGACGCCTTCTTCTAACGCCCGGTTAATGGCGTTTTCAATTGCGGTCGCTGCATCGCCTGCATCCAGGCTGTAGCGCAGCAGCAGGGCCAGGGAGAGGATCTGCGCAATCGGGTTAGCAATGTTTTTGCCAGCAATATCCGGTGCGGAACCGCCCGCCGGTTCGTACAGGCCAAAGCCTTCTTCATTCAGGCTTGCGGATGGCAGCATGCCCATGGAGCCGGTGATCATTGCGCATTCGTCAGAGAGGATATCGCCGAACAGGTTGGAGCACAGCAGCACGTCAAACTGGGACGGATCTTTAATGAGCTGCATGGTCGCGTTGTCGATGTACATATGCGACAGCGCGACGTCCGGGTACTGCTTAGCGACTTCACCGACGATCTCACGCCACAGAATGGATGACTGCAGCACGTTCGCTTTATCAATGGAGGTCACTTTATGGCGGCGTTTGCGCGCAGACTCAAAAGCGATGTGGGCGATACGTTCGATTTCAAAACGGTGATACACCTCGGTATCAAACGCTTTTTCATGCTGGCCACTGCCTTCGCGGCCTTTTGGCTGACCAAAATAGATGCCGCCGGTCAGCTCACGCACGCAAAGAATGTCGAAACCGTTAGCCGCAATATCGGCACGAAGCGGGCAGAACTCTTCCAGACCCTGATACAGCTTCGCCGGACGCAGGTTGCTGAACAGCTTGAAATGCTTACGCAGCGGCAGCAGTGCGCCACGTTCTGGCTGCTCTGCCGGTGGCAGGTGTTCCCATTTTGGACCACCGACTGAACCAAACAGCACGGCATCGGCATTTTCGCAGCCTTCGACGGTCGCTTTTGGCAACGGCGTCCCGTGATTATCAATCGCAATGCCGCCTACATCGTAGTGGCTGGTGGTGATTTTCATCGCAAAACGCGAACGAACGGCTTCCAGTACTTTCAGCGCCTGTGCCATCACTTCCGGGCCAATACCGTCACCCGGCAACACAGCAATATGGTAATTCTTCGACATTACACGGTTTCCTTTTTGTTCTCTTTATTCTGAGCTTTGCGTTGCAACTCTTTTTCGACTTCAGCGGCGCGCCAGATGTTGTTCAGAACATGCACCATCGCTTTCGCGGAGGATTCAACAATATCGGTTGCCAGACCTACACCATGGAAACGGCGGCCATTGTGAGTGACAACAATGTCGACCTGGCCCAGCGCATCTTTGCCATGACCTTTTGCCGTCAGGTCATATTTCACCAGCTCAACGTCGTATTCAGTAACACGGTTAATCGCCTGATAGATGGCATCGACAGGACCATTGCCGTTCGCGGCTTCCGCTTTAATTTCATCACCACAGGCCAGTTTGACCGAGGCGGTTGCGATATCGCTGGAGCCTGACTGCACGTTGAAGTAATCCAGACGGAAGTGCTCTGGTTCTTCCTGCTGCTTGTTAATAAAGGCCAGCGCTTCCAGGTCATAGTCGAACACCTGACCTTTTTTGTCGGCCAGTTTCAGGAACGCGTCGTACAACTGATCCATGTTGTAATCGCTGTCCTGATAACCCATCTCTTCCATACGGTGTTTTACTGCGGCACGTCCGGAACGCGAAGTCAGGTTCAACTGCACCTGGTTCAGACCGATCGATTCCGGAGTCATGATTTCGTAGTTTTCACGGTTCTTCAGCACGCCATCCTGGTGAATACCGGAGGAGTGTGCGAAGGCGCCAGTGCCGACGATCGCTTTGTTGGCCGGAATAGGCATGTTGCAAATCTGACTGACAGTCTGGCTGGTGCGCCAGATTTCGTTGTGATTGATGCGGGTGTGTACGTCCATAATGTCTTTGCGCACTTTAATCGCCATGATCACTTCTTCCAGCGAACAGTTACCCGCACGTTCACCGATACCGTTCATCGCGCCTTCAACCTGACGTGCGCCAGCGTGTACCGCGGCTATAGCATTGCCAACGGCCAGACCCAAATCATCATGGGTATGAACAGAGATAATAGCTTTATCAATATTCGGTACGCGCTCATACAGGCCAGTGATGATGTTGGAGAACTCAAAAGGCATGGTGTAACCGACGGTGTCCGGGATGTTGATGGTTTTGGCACCGGCGTTGATTGCGGCTTCAACCACACGCGCCAGGTCTTCAATCGGCGTACGGCCTGCATCCTCACAGGAGAATTCAACGTCATCGGTGTAGTTGCGTGCGCGCTTCACCATGTACACCGCGCGTTCAATCACTTCATCCAGGGTGCTGCGCAATTTGGTTGCGATATGCATCGGTGAAGTAGCAATAAAGGTATGAATGCGGAAGGCTTCGGCAACTTTCAGTGACTCAGCCGCGACGTCGATATCTTTCTCTACGCAGCGCGCCAGACCACATACGCGGCTGTTTTTAATGGTACGCGCAATGGTCTGGACGGATTCGAAATCACCCGGAGACGAGACAGGGAAACCTACCTCCATCACGTCGACGCCCATACGTTCGAGAGCCAACGCGATCTGCAGTTTCTCTTTTACACTCAGGCTTGCCTGCAACGCCTGTTCACCGTCACGTAATGTGGTATCGAAAATAATGACTTGCTGGCTCATGGGTTAGGTCCTTGTCAGTCTTAGGGCGCCTTGCTACGAGCATAAAAAAACCCGCGCAGTGGCGCGGGTTTTTAGTCTTACTGGTGACGATTCAACGCTGAATTTCGCCCGCCAGTCTACCGCGCACAGTGGATGCGTTTAGTAGTAGTAGACCGGTGAAACGAATGGTGCGAATCATGAATCGTGCTCCGTTAAATTCAATATGCTTTTAGTGGTACTGGATACGGCCTTTCATGTCAACCCCTGACGATAAAAACGGACCTGAAGGGCGTAACAGGCAAGATGCCTGCATTAGCTAATTGTGCTGGATTTTACTTTCATGACCCGACTAATTGTCTAATTTTGGACTTGAAAAACAGATTGCAGAAACAAATAAATATAATTGGTATAAATTGAGTAAAACACGTCGCAGTGAATGCATTATGCTTAAATTATTTTAATATCATTAAGTTATGGGTTTGGTGAATGTTTTTGATGCCGTTGAAATGCCAATGGAGATAACAGGTTGTTAACCAACTGTAGATGAATGGCGTTAACAGTTTAATAATACTTAAGTCATCATTAACTTTATGGTGATTGTATATTGGTTTGGTTTATGGTTTCATTCCTGGCATAAAGTTAAGTGTATCATTTTTGCGATCTTTTGTTTTTTTAGTCTTTGCATCATCTTTATATATTCCGAATTTTAAATAATTCTCTTTTGCTAATCGTATTTGCATGATAAATCATATTTTCCGGGATTATTATCGTACCTTGGCAAAGGGAGTGTAGCGTGACAGTGGAGTCTGAAGTGCCAGAAAACAATATTAAACAACCTCAAACTTCTGATGGGATTAAACCGCAATTACGCACGGTGGATCTTAATCTTCTGACGGTGTTTGATGCTGTCATGCAGGAACAGAATATTACCCGCGCGGCACAAGCGCTGGGGATGTCACAACCTGCCGTGAGTAATGCCGTTGCCAGACTTAAGGTCATGTTTAAAGACGAATTATTTGTTCGTTATGGGCGCGGGATCCAACCCACGGCGCGCGCATTCCAGTTATTCGGTTCTATCCGGCAGGCATTACAGCTGGTTCAAAATGAGTTGCCGGGGTCCGGCTTTGAACCCTTAAGCAGTGAGCGAGTATTCCATCTTTGTGTCTGTAGCCCATTAGATAATTATTTAACCTCGATTATTTATAATAAGGTTGAAGAAATTGCGCCGAATATCAACCTTGTTTTTAAGTCATCCTTAAATCAAAACACAGAACATCAGTTACGCTATCAGGAGACGGAGTTTGTTCTGGGATATGAAGAATTCCGTCGACCTGAATTCTCCTGCGTGCCGCTGTTTAAGGATGAAATGGTTTTAGTTGCCAGTAAAAAACACCCACGGCTGAATTCTCCGCTACGAGAAAGTGATGTTTATAGTGAACAGCACGCCGTTGTAGCACTCGACAGATATGCTTCCTTTAGCCTGCCGTGGTATGACTCCGTGGATAAACAGGCCAGCGTGGCTTATCAGGGGATGGCAATGGTTAGCGTATTAAACGTTGTCTCACAGACTCAGTTGGTCGCTATTGCGCCGCGTTGGCTGGCAGAAGAGTTTTCCGACCCGTTAAATCTGCAAATATTGCCACTGCCGCTCAAGCTGAATAGCCGTACCTGTTATCTTTCCTGGCATGAAGCTGCGGGGCGTGACAAAGGACATCAGTGGATGGAAGAGTTGCTTATTAGGGAAGGTGCGAATAAGCAGGTCATTTCTTCCCAAGCTGACTCGCTGATTAAAATTTCGCGGATCTGGGCCGATTTTTTTCCCGCAAACACATCGAATCAGCCTATTTAGGCTATTTTTTCCACCATTTCTGGCGTTATTTCCGGTTTTTACTGAGATCTCTCCCACTGACGTATCATTTGGTCCACCCGAAACAGGTTGGCCAGGGTGAATAACATCGCCAGTTGGTTATCGTTTTTCAGCAGCCCCTTGTATCTGGCTTTCACGAAGCCGAACTGCCGCTTGATGATGCGAAACGGGTGCTCCACCCTGGCACGGATGCTGGCTTTCATGTATTCGATGTTGATGGCCGTTTTGTTCTTGCGCGGATGCTGCTTCAAGGTTTTTACCTTGCCGGGACGCTCGGCGATCAGCCAGTCCACATCCACCTCGGCCAGCTCCTCGCGCTGTGGCGCTCCCTGGTAGCCGGCATCGGCTGAGACAAATTGCTCCTCTCCATGAAGCAGATTACCCAGCTGATTGAGGTCATGCTCGTTGGCCGCGGTGGTGACCAGGCTGTGGGTCAGGCCACTCTTGGCATCGACACCAATGTGGGCCTTCATGCCAAAGTGCCACTGATTGCCTTTCTTGGTCTGATGCATCTCCGGATCGCGTTGCTGCTCTTTGTTCTTGGTAGAGTTGGGTGCCTCAATGATGGTGGCATCCACCAAAGTGCCTTGGGTCATCATGACGCCTGCTTCGGCCAGCCAGCGATTGATGGTCTTGAACAATTGACGGGCCAGTTGATGCTGCTCGAGCAGGTGGCGGAAATTCATGATGGTGGTGCGATCCGGCAGGGCGCTATCCAGGGATAATCGGGCAAACAGGCGCATGGAGGCGATTTCGTACAGGGCATCTTCCATGGCACCGTCGCTCAGGTTGTACCAATGCTGCATGCAGTGAATACGCAGCATGGTCTCCAGCGGATAGGGCCGTCGGCCATTGCCCGCCTTGGGATAAAACGGCTCGATGACAGCGGTCATATTCTGCCATGGCAGAATCTGCTCCATGCGGGAGAGGAAAATCTCTTTTCGGGTCTGACGGCGCTTAGTGCTGAATTCACTATCGGCGAAGGTGAGTTGATGGCTCATGATGTCCCTCTGGGATGCGCTCCGGATGAATATGATGATCTCATATCAGGAACTTGTTCGCACCTTCCTTAGCATTTGCCGCCGGTAAACGCATCAGGGTAAATTGCATCGATATATGTGATTTATCCTGACTTCATTTTGATTATTGATATTTTATTCTGTTGTGATTTTTTTTGGCTGCTATCAGGCTCGCAAAAATAGATGAATTACTGAATCATCGCGCTTTTTAGCGATGATTTATCATCGCATCCTCTAATGCCAGATGAATTGACCACATCGCCTCCCAATGTCTGTTTTTTCTGCTTTAAGTACCTCTTCTCTCTGCCGGTTTGCTAATTGCCTGCCTCATAACGAGCGGTTAAGGTAAGGATCACTCTGCAAAATATAAGATTGGTTCATCCCAATCGTAAGACGGTGCGGAAATGAATTCGGCAGTCCGTCTATAACAAAATGCCTGGAGGCAAAGCATGGAGATGTTGTCTGGCGCGGAAATGGTCGTGCGATCGCTTATCGATCAGGGCGTGAAGCAAGTGTTCGGCTACCCTGGCGGCGCAGTCCTTGATATCTATGATGCGCTGCATACGGTAGGTGGCATTGACCATGTTCTGGTACGCCACGAGCAGGCGGCAGTTCATATGGCTGACGGCCTGGCACGTGCGACGGGTGAAGTGGGCGTGGTCTTAGTCACGTCAGGTCCTGGTGCAACTAACGCCATCACCGGTATTGCAACGGCGTATATGGACTCTATCCCGCTGGTGATCCTCTCCGGGCAGGTGGCGACCTCACTGATCGGCTACGATGCGTTTCAGGAGTGCGACATGGTGGGGATTTCGCGTCCCGTTGTGAAGCACAGCTTCCTGGTAAAGCAAACCGAAGACATTCCTGGCGTCCTGAAAAAGGCCTTCTGGCTAGCGGCAAGCGGGCGTCCGGGACCGGTGGTGGTCGATCTGCCTAAAGATATTCTGAACCCTGCAAACAAGCTGCCTTATGTCTGGCCAGAATCGGTCAGCATGCGCTCTTATAACCCAACAACGCAGGGCCATAAAGGTCAGATCAAGCGGGCTTTACAAACGCTTCTGGCGGCCAAAAAACCGGTGGTTTATGTCGGCGGCGGGGCGATCAATTCTGCCTGCGAAGTACAGCTTCGCGAACTGATTGAAAAGCTTAACCTTCCTGTAGCGTCGTCGCTGATGGGGCTTGGGGCATTCCCGGCCACCCACCCTCAGGCGCTGGGAATGCTGGGTATGCACGGTACCTATGAAGCCAACATGACTATGCATCATTCTGACGTGATCTTTGCGGTCGGGGTGCGCTTTGACGATCGTACTACCAACAATCTGGCGAAGTATTGTCCGAATGCCACCGTGCTGCATATTGATATCGATCCGACGTCAATTTCAAAAACGGTGTCGGCGGATGTGCCGATCGTCGGTGATGCTCGTCAGGTTCTGGAGCAAATGCTGGATCTGCTGGCCCAGGAGAACGCTACCCAGCCGCTGGATGAGATCCGTGACTGGTGGCAGCAGATTGATCGGTGGCGTGCGCGCCAGTGTCTGAAATATGACACGCAAAGCGAAAACATTAAGCCGCAGGCGGTTATCGAAGCGGTGTGGCGACTGACGAAAGGTGAGGCTTACGTGACCTCAGACGTGGGGCAGCACCAGATGTTTGCCGCCCTGTATTACCCGTTTGATAAACCGCGACACTGGATCAACTCGGGCGGCTTAGGAACGATGGGCTTTGGTCTACCTGCGGCGCTGGGCGTGAAGCTGGCACTGCCGAATGAAACCGTCGTCTGCGTAACCGGGGATGGCAGTATCCAGATGAACATTCAGGAGTTGTCTACCGCGCTGCAGTATGAACTGCCGGTTCTTGTGCTGAACCTGAATAACGGCTACCTGGGTATGGTCAAACAGTGGCAGGATATGATCTATTCAGGCCGCCATTCACAGTCATATATGAAATCGCTGCCGGATTTTGTTCGTCTTGCTGAAGCTTACGGTCACGTTGGCATGCGGGTGACAGATCCAGCTGAGCTGGAAACGAAGCTCGCTGAAGCGCTTGAACACGTTAAAAACAACCGCCTCGTCTTTATGGATGTGATTGTTGATGGGACCGAGCACGTTTATCCGATGCATATTCGCGGTGGTGGTATGGATGAAATGTGGTTAAGCAAAACGGAGAGAACCTGATATGCGCCGGATATTATCTGTGTTACTGGAAAACGAGTCTGGCGCACTGTCGCGCGTCATTGGGCTATTTGCGCAGCGCGGCTATAACATTGAAAGCCTGACCGTTGCACCGACGGACGATCCGACGCTGTCGCGGATGACCATTCAAACCGTCGGCGATGCCAAAGTGCTTGAGCAAATTGAGAAGCAACTGCATAAGCTGGTTGATGTACTGCGCGTGAGCGAGCTGGGCCAGGGGGCCTATGTTGAGCGTGAGGTCATGCTGGTGAAAATCCAGGCCACCGGCTACGGACGTGAGGAGGTCAAACGCAGTGCGGATATCTTCCGTGGGCAGATTATCGACGTCACGCCTTCCCTCTATACGGTTCAACTGGTCGGTACAAGTGACAAGCTGGATGCTTTCCTGGCGTCCGTGCGGGATGTAGCAAAAATTGTTGAGGTCGCGAGATCGGGCGTGGTTGGCCTGTCACGCGGCGAGAAAATCATGCGTTAGTTGTCAAAAAGGTTCGCCTCTTTCAGCCCGGTCACCAAAGCCGGGCTTTTTTTTGCGTAATCAGCCGACAACGCAGATAAAAGCGGTTGCCGCGAAGGCTTTTCTGCGTTTAGATGTTAAAAGATTTAACCATAACCTTGACAGGGCCATGGACTCTTTTCTTTTTTTAAGGGGCAATTGTGAAACTGGATGAAATCGCCCGGCTAGCCGGCGTGTCACGAACAACGGCCAGCTATGTGATTAACGGTAAAGCAAAGCAGTACCGTGTCAGCGATAAGACCGTTGAAAAAGTTATGGCGGTGGTTCGTGAACATAACTACCATCCGAATGCTGTCGCAGCCGGTTTGCGTGCCGGGCGCACCCGCTCTATTGGTCTGGTGATCCCGGATCTGGAAAACACCAGCTACACCCGTATCGCTAACTATCTTGAACGTCAGGCTCGCCAGCGTGGCTATCAATTGCTGATTGCCTGCTCGGAAGACCAGCCCGACAACGAAATGCGCTGCATTGAGCACCTGCTCCAGCGTCAGGTGGATGCCATCATCGTTTCGACATCTTTGCCACCAGAGCATCCGTTTTATCAGCGCTGGGCTAACGATTCGTTCCCGATTGTTGCGCTGGATCGCGCCCTGGATCGCGAACACTTCACCAGTGTTGTGGGAGCCGATCAGGATGATGCGGAAATGCTGGCTGCAGAGCTAAGAACCTTTCCGGCTGAAACCGTGCTTTATCTTGGCGCGCTGCCGGAGCTGTCTGTGAGTTTCCTCCGTGAACAGGGATTCAGGACCGCCTGGAAAGACGATCCGCGTGAGGTTCACTATCTCTATGCTAACAGCTATGAACGTGAAGCAGCCGCGCAGCTGTTCGAGAAATGGCTGGAGACGCACCCGATGCCTCAGGCATTGTTCACCACCTCGTTTGCTCTTCTGCAAGGTGTAATGGATGTGACCTTACGTCGGGAAGGTAAGCTGCCATCAGACCTGGCCATTGCCACTTTCGGTGATAACGAACTGCTCGATTTCCTCCAGTGCCCGGTGCTGGCGGTGGCGCAACGTCATCGTGATGTGGCTGAACGTGTACTGGAGATTGTGCTGGCGAGCCTGGATGAGCCGCGGAAACCGAAGCCGGGCCTGACTCGTATCAAACGTAATCTCTACCATCGCGGAATTTTAAGCCGCAACAAATGAAATGATTGGGGCGGCGAAATCTGCCCCATTTTGTTGTAATAATTTGCAGAGATAATTCCCTGACAGAAATTAGGATAATTCCTTAGGAATCATAATCGGCTATTTCTCTTAATTCATTTTGACTTTTAAAATGAGCGTCAAAGAACTTTTAAGCGGGTTTAAGCACCTATTTTTGTATTGTTTTGTTACAAAGCCTATTCGGCCGATGAATATTCAGACGTTTTTCCTTCTCCTGTGTCCGCTTGCATGCCAGCCGCCGTGCTTATCGAGCGCGGTGATGAATCTGGCGCTGTTATCCCCTGAGAATCTGTCATAAAATGCTGCCCGCGTCGCAAACTGACACTTTATATTTATCTGCGATGATATTGAGTGAGTCTTAACGCTCGTGTGCATATTCGGTTTTTTTCTTACAAATATTCATAACGTTAATTTTGCCTCGCCAGTTGTGCAGTTATTAACCAGGACTGTTTAACTCTGTAAATAGAGGGCATTTGAGTCCTTACAGGGAGAGTCCTGGCTTGACAAGCTTTTCCCTCGCTCCGTAAACTCCTTTAGGTGGGAATTTGTGGGTTAAAGTGGTGAGGAGGGGTGAGACTGGCATGTTCCGTGGAGCTACGTTAGTCAATCTCGACAGCAAAGGGCGTTTATCGGTACCAACCCGATACCGCGACCAGCTGATTGAGAACGCTGCGGGTCAAATGGTTTGCACCATTGACATTAACTCCCCCTGCCTGCTGCTTTACCCCTTGCCTGAATGGGAAATTATTGAGCAAAAGCTGTCGCGACTGTCGAGCATGAACCCACAGGAACGCCGCGTGCAGCGGTTGTTATTGGGACATGCGAGTGAGTGTCAGATGGATAACGCAGGGCGATTACTGATTGCACCTGTGTTGCGGCAACATGCCGGTCTGACCAAAGAAGTGATGCTGGTCGGGCAGTTCAACAAGTTTGAACTGTGGGACGAAACGACCTGGTATCAACAGGTCAAGGAAGATATCGACGCTGAGCAGTCTGATTCTGCAACATTATCGGAACGGCTGCAGGACTTGTCTCTATAAATATGATGGAAAATTATAAACATACAACGGTGTTACTGGACGAGGCCGTTAACGGCCTGAATATTCGTCCGGATGGCATCTACATTGATGGCACTTTTGGTCGCGGTGGCCATTCGCGTTTGATCCTCTCCCAACTTGGAGCGGAAGGACGTCTGCTGGCAATCGATCGCGATCCGCAGGCGATTGCCGTGGCGCAAACCATCGATGACCCACGCTTTTCCATCGTGCATGGACCTTTCTCTGCGCTCGCGGAATATGTTGCTGAGCGCGGCCTGACGGGCAAGATCGACGGGATTCTTCTCGATCTTGGCGTCTCTTCACCACAGCTTGATGACGCTGAACGTGGCTTTTCCTTTATGCGTGATGGTCCGCTGGACATGCGTATGGACCCGACTCGTGGCCAATCTGCCGCTGAGTGGTTACAGACTGCTGACGAAGCCGATATTGCATGGGTAATCAAAACCTTCGGCGAGGAGCGCTTTGGCAAACGTATTGCGCGCGCCATTGTTGAGCGTAACCGCATTGAGCCAATGACCCGCACTAAAGAGCTGGCCGAGGTGATCGCGGCGGCGACACCGGTGAAGGATAAACACAAACATCCCGCGACCCGTACCTTCCAGGCGGTTCGCATCTGGGTAAACAGTGAACTGGAGGAAATAGAGCTGGCGCTAAAAAGCTCGCTCGACGTGCTGGCCCCGGGTGGGCGGTTATCCATCATCAGCTTCCATTCGCTGGAAGACCGTATTGTGAAACGCTTTATGCGTGAACAAAGCCGCGGTCCACAAGTCCCAGCGGGGCTGCCGATGACGGAAGAACAACTCAGGAAGCTGGGTGGCCGTCAGTTGCGAGCATTAGGCAAGTTGATGCCGGGCGAAGAAGAGGTGGCAGAGAATCCACGTGCCCGTAGTTCAGTGCTGCGTGTTGCAGAGAGGACGAACGCATGATCAGCAGAGTGACAGAGACCCTAAGCAAAGTTAAGGATTCGTTAGGAAGCAACGAGCGCCATGCCTTGCCTGGCGTGATCGGCGACGATCTTTTGCGGTTTGGGAAGCTGCCACTCTGCTTGTTCATTTGCATCATTGTGACGGCAGTAACGGTGGTCACCACAGCCCACCACACTCGTTTATTAACTGCGCAGCGCGAGCAGATGGTACTGGAACGCGATGCGCTGGATATTGAATGGCGAAATCTGATCCTTGAAGAAAACGCGCTCGGCGATCACAGCCGGGTTGAACGGATCGCAACGGAAAAGCTGCAACTGCAGCATGTTGATCCTTCCCAGGAAAATATCGTAGTACAAAAATAAGGGAAAACGCGACGCATGAAAGCAGCGGCAAAAACGCTAAAACCAAAACGTCAGGAAGAACAGGCCAACTTTGTCAGTTGGCGTTTTGCGTTGCTTTGCGGCTGCATTTTACTGGCACTGGGTTTCCTGCTGGGACGCGTGGCATGGTTACAAATCGTCGCGCCTGACATGCTGGTACGTCAGGGCGATATGCGCTCTCTGCGTGTCCAGGAGGTCTCGACGTCCCGCGGGATGATCACTGACCGCTCAGGCCGTCCGTTGGCGGTGAGTGTGCCGGTCAAAGCGATCTGGGCTGACCCGAAAGAGCTGCACGATGCCGGGGGGATCACCCTCGATAACCGCTGGAAAGCGCTCTCCGATGCTCTGAAAATGCCGCTGGACCAGCTTGCCTCCCGCGTCAACGCTAACCCGAAAGGGCGTTTTATCTATCTGGCGCGTCAGGTGAACCCTGACATGGCTGACTACATTCGCAAACTGAAACTGCCGGGCATTCATCTTCGTGAGGAATCCCGCCGTTATTACCCTTCCGGCGAAGTAACTGCTCACCTCATTGGCTTCACTAACGTCGATAGCCAGGGGATTGAGGGCGTTGAAAAAAGTTTCGATAAGTGGCTCACCGGCCAGCCGGGCGAGCGAATTGTGCGTAAAGACCGCTATGGTCGCGTGATCGAAGATATCTCGTCCACGGACAGCCAGGCGGCACACAACCTGGCGCTGAGTATTGATGAGCGCTTGCAGGCGCTGGTCTACCGCGAGCTGAACAATGCTGTGGCTTTCAACAAAGCGGAGTCAGGTAGCGCCGTGCTGGTGGATGTCAGCACGGGCGAAGTGCTGGCGATGGCCAACAGTCCATCCTATAACCCGAACAACTTTACGGGCACCGCGAAAGACGCGATGCGTAACCGGGCGATCACCGACGTGTTCGAGCCGGGCTCGACGGTGAAACCGATGGTGGTGATGACGGCGCTGCAGCGCGGCATCGTCAATGAAAACACGGTTCTGAACACGATCCCTTACCGTATTAACGGCCACGAGATTAAAGACGTGGCACGCTACAGCGAATTAACCCTGACCGGGGTGTTACAGAAGTCGAGTAACGTCGGTGTTTCAAAGCTGGCGTTAGCGATGCCGTCCTCAGCGTTAGTAGAGACTTACTCACGTTTTGGACTGGGAAAGGCGACCAATTTGGGGTTGGTCGGAGAACGCAGTGGCTTATATCCTCAAAAACAACGGTGGTCTGACATAGAGAGGGCCACCTTCTCTTTCGGCTACGGGCTAATGGTAACCCCGTTACAGTTAGCGCGAGTCTACGCAACGATTGGCAGCTACGGCGTTTATCGTCCGCTGTCGATTACCAAAGTTGATCCACCGGTTCCTGGAGAGAGGATCTTCCCGGAATCTATCGTTCGTACCGTTGTGCATATGATGGAAAGCGTGGCACTGCCTGGTGGCGGTGGCGTAAAAGCGGCGATCAAAGGCTATCGTATCGCCATTAAAACCGGTACGGCGAAAAAAGTCGGGCCAGACGGCCGCTATATCAACAAATACATTGCCTACACCGCAGGCGTTGCGCCTGCAAGCAATCCGCGTTTTGCGCTGGTGGTCGTCATTAACGATCCACAGGCGGGTAAATACTACGGCGGCGCCGTCTCCGCGCCTGTGTTCGGGGCTATTATGGGCGGCGTATTGCGCACCATGAATATCGAACCGGATGCGCTGGCGACGGGCGAAAAAAGTGAATTTGTAATTAATCAAGGCGAGGGTACAGGTGGCAGATCGTAATTTGCGCGACCTTCTCGCTCCGTGGGTGCCAAATGCACCGGAGCGAGCACTGCGAGAAATGGTACTGGACAGCCGCGTGGCTGCATCTGGCGATCTTTTTGTGGCGGTGGTCGGTCATCAGGCGGACGGGCGTCGTTATATCCCGCAGGCGATTGCGCAAGGTGTTGCTGCCATTATTGCTGAGGCCAAAGATGAGGCAACCGACGGTGAGATCCGTGAGATGCACGGGGTGCCGGTTATCTATCTCAGCCAGTTAAATGAGCGTCTTTCCGCGCTGGCGGGGCGTTTCTACCACGAACCTTCCGACCAATTACGTCTGGTTGGCGTGACGGGAACAAACGGAAAAACCACCACCACACAACTCATGGCGCAATGGGCGCAACTGTTGGGTGAAACCGGTGCGGTGATGGGGACCGTAGGCAATGGCCTGCTGGGCAAAGTGAGCCCGACGGAAAATACCACCGGATCAGCGGTTGATGTACAGCATGTCCTTGCTGGTCTGGCAGAGCAGGGGGCAACCTTTGCTGCAATGGAAGTTTCTTCGCATGGACTGGTACAGCACCGTGTGGCGGCGTTGAAATTTGCAGCCTCTGTGTTCACTAACCTGAGCCGCGATCACCTCGATTATCATGGTGATATGGAGCATTACGAAGCCGCAAAATGGCTGCTCTACTCCACGCATCATTGTGGTCAAGCCATCATCAACGCCGACGACGAAGTAGGTCGTCGCTGGCTGGCGAAGCTGCCGGATGCGGTTGCGGTGTCAATGGAAGATCATATTAACCCCAACTGCCATGGTCGCTGGTTGAAGGCCGTTAAGGTGAACTACCACGATAGCGGTGCCACCATCCGCTTTACCTCTTCCTGGGGTGAAGGGGAAATTGAAAGCCGCCTGATGGGGGCGTTTAACGTCAGCAACCTGCTGCTGGCCCTGGCAACATTACTGGCGCTGGGCTATCCGATGGCTGAACTGCTGAAAACTGCCGAACGTCTGCAGCCGGTTTGTGGCCGCATGGAAGTGTTTAGCGCGCCAGGTAAACCGACCGTGGTCGTTGATTATGCCCACACGCCGGATGCGCTGGAAAAAGCGCTGGAAGCGGCGCGCCTGCACTGTGCCGGTAAACTCTGGTGCGTGTTTGGCTGCGGCGGCGATCGCGACAAAGGCAAACGTCCGTTGATGGGTGCCATTGCTGAGCAATTCGCGGATATTCCTGTCGTAACTGATGACAACCCGCGTACCGAAGAGCCGCGTGCCATTATCAACGATATTCTGGCAGGTATGCTGGACGCAGGTCGTGCGCGTGTTGTTGAAGGTCGTGCCGAAGCGGTAACGAACACCATCATGCAGGCGCAGGAAAATGACGTGGTGCTGCTGGCCGGTAAAGGCCATGAAGATTATCAGATTGTTGGCAATCGTCGTCTGGACTACTCGGACCGCGTAACGGCAGCACGTCTGCTGGGAGTGGTGGCATGATTAGCATCACGTTAAGTCAGGCTGCTGCGGTACTGCACGGCGAATTGCTGGGTCAGGATCTGACCATTGACGCCGTGACGACCGACACCCGCAAAGTCACTGCAGGTTGTCTGTTTGTGGCGCTAAAAGGTGAGCGTTTTGACGCGCATGATTTTGCACAGCAGGCCAAAGAAAATGGCGCTGGTGCGCTGCTGGTTAGCCGTAAACTGGCTGTCGATCTGCCGCAGATTGTGGTGAAGGATACGCGTCTCGCTTTTGGCGAGCTGGCGGCATGGGTGCGACAGCAAGTCCCTACTCGCGTCGTGGCCCTGACCGGGTCCTCTGGCAAAACGTCTGTGAAAGAAATGACCGCAGCCATTCTGAGTCAGTGCGGAAATACGCTTTATACCGCAGGCAACCTCAATAATGACGTCGGCGTGCCGATGACATTACTTCGCCTGACCAAAGAGCACGAATTTGCTGTTATCGAGCTGGGGGCAAACCACCAGGGTGAAATTGCCTGGACCGTGAGTTTGACTCGCCCGGAAGCGGCGCTGGTGAATAACCTGGCGGCTGCGCATCTGGAAGGCTTTGGCTCGCTGGAAGGTGTGGCGAAAGCGAAAGGTGAGATCTATACCGGCCTGCCTGTTGACGGCATTGCCATTATGAATGCCGACAACAATGACTGGCTGAACTGGCAGAGCATTATTGGCTCGCGTAAAACCTGGCGCTTTTCGCCGAATGCGGCCAACAGTGATTTTACCGCAACCAATATTCATGTGACGTCGCATGGCACGGAATTCACGCTCACTACCCCAACCGGGGGCGTCGATGTTCTGCTGCCACTGCCGGGTCGCCATAATATCGCCAATGCGCTTGCGGCGGCGGCATTGTCGACAGCGGTAGGTGCTTCGCATGAAGCGATTAAAACCGGGCTGGCAAATTTAAAAGCCGTACCGGGACGCTTGTTCCCTATCCAGCTTGCTGACAACAAACTGCTGCTGGATGACTCCTACAACGCGAACGTCGGTTCGATGACGGCTGCGGTGCAGGTGCTGTCTGAGATGCCGGGCTACCGCATCATGGTAGTGGGTGATATGGCTGAGCTGGGCGACGAAAGCGAAGCCTGCCACACTCAGGTCGGTGAAGCGGCGAAAGCGGCGGGACTGGACTGCGTATTGAGCGCAGGAAAACTGAGCCAGGCGATTAGCCAGGCCAGCGGCGTTGGCGAGCATTTTGCCGATAAAGCTGCGTTGATTAAACGCCTCAACGCGTTGATTGCAGAAAAACAAATTGTGACAGTACTTGTGAAAGGTTCACGTAGTGCCGCCATGGAAGAGGTTGTGCACGCATTACAGGAGAACGGGACATGTTAGTTTGGCTGGCCGAGCATTTGGTCAAATATTACTCAGGCTTTAACGTCTTTTCCTATCTGACGTTTCGCGCCATTGTCAGCCTGCTGACTGCGCTGTTCATCTCATTGTGGATGGGCCCGCGCATGATTGCCCGTCTGCAAAAACTCTCTTTTGGCCAGGTCGTGCGTAACGATGGTCCGGAGTCGCACTTCAGCAAACGTGGTACCCCTACCATGGGTGGGATCATGATCCTGACCGCCATTGTGGTGTCAGTATTGCTGTGGGCGTACCCGTCCAACCCATATGTCTGGTGTGTACTGACCGTCCTGGTTGGCTACGGCATTATTGGCTTTGTCGATGACTACCGCAAAGTGGTGCGTAAAGACACCAAGGGCCTGATCGCCCGCTGGAAGTACTTCTGGATGTCGGTGATTGCGCTGGGCGTGGCCTTTGCGCTGTACCTGGCTGGAAAAGACACACCGGCCACCGAGCTGGTGGTACCGTTCTTTAAAGACGTGATGCCGCAACTTGGGTTGTTCTACATCCTGCTGGCGTATTTCGTCATTGTTGGTACCGGTAATGCCGTCAACCTGACCGATGGACTGGATGGTCTGGCGATTATGCCAACCGTCTTCGTGGCCGCGGGTTTTGCGCTGGTAGCGTGGGCGACCGGTAACATGAACTTTGCCAACTATTTGCACATTCCTTATCTGCGACACGCGGGTGAGCTGGTAATCGTCTGTACGGCGATTGTCGGTGCGGGACTGGGCTTCCTGTGGTTCAACACCTACCCGGCGCAGGTCTTTATGGGGGATGTCGGTTCCCTGGCTTTGGGCGGTGCGCTCGGCATTATTGCCGTTCTGCTGCGTCAGGAGTTCCTGCTGGTGATCATGGGGGGTGTGTTTGTGGTTGAAACCCTGTCGGTGATTTTGCAGGTCGGTTCCTTCAAGCTGCGCGGTCAGCGTATCTTCCGTATGGCACCGATCCACCACCACTATGAACTGAAAGGCTGGCCAGAACCGCGCGTCATTGTGCGCTTCTGGATTATTTCGCTGATGCTGGTGCTGATTGGCCTGGCAACGCTGAAGGTACGTTAATCATGGCAGATTACCAGGGCAAAAAAGTCGTTATCATCGGGTTGGGCCTTACTGGCCTTTCCTGCGTGGACTTTTTCCTCGCGCGCGGCGTGACGCCACGCGTGATGGATACGCGTGTCTCACCGCCGGGTCTGGACAAGCTGCCGGAACAGGTTGAACGCCACCTTGGTGGTCTGAATGATGACTGGTTGCTGGCAGCCGATCTGATTGTCGCCAGCCCGGGTATGGCCCTGGCGCATCCGTCACTGAGCGCTGCTGCGGATGCGGGCGTTGAGATTGTCGGCGATATCGAACTGTTCTGCCGCGAAGCACAGGCACCGGTTATTGCCATTACCGGTTCTAACGGCAAAAGCACCGTAACCACTCTGGTGGGTGAGATGGCGAAAGCTGCAGGCATGAACGTAGGGGTAGGCGGTAATATCGGCCTGCCAGCGCTGATGCTGCTGGACAAAGGCTGTGAACTATATGTCCTCGAGCTTTCCAGCTTCCAGCTGGAAACGACCTCCAGCCTGCACGCTGCCGCTGCGACGATCCTTAACGTGACCGAAGATCATATGGACAGATATCCATTTGGTCTGCAGCAGTACCGTGCTGCCAAGCTGCGCGTGTATGAAAATGCCAAAGTCTGTGTGGTCAATGCGGATGACGCGCTGACCATGCCAGTGCGTGGGGCGGATGAACGCTGCATTAGCTTCGGTATTACCATGGGTGATTACCACCTGAACCGTCAGCAAGGGGAAACCTGGCTGCGGGTAAAAGGTGAGAAAGTGCTGAACGTCAAAGAGATGAAACTCTCCGGTCAGCATAACTATACCAATGCCCTGGCAGCACTGGCGCTGGCGGATGCAGTGGGTTTACCGCGCTCTTCCAGCCTGAAAGCGTTGACCACGTTTTCCGGTCTGGCGCATCGTTTCCAGCTGGCGCTGGAGCATAACGGCGTTCGCTGGATTAACGACTCCAAAGCTACCAATGTGGGCAGCACTGAGGCTGCGCTGAACGGCCTGCACGTTGACGGCACGCTGCATCTGCTGTTGGGCGGCGACGGTAAGTCAGCCGATTTCTCCTCCCTGAAGCAGTATCTTACTGGCGATAACATTCGTCTCTACTGCTTTGGTCGTGACGGCAGTGAACTGGCTGAACTGCGCCCTGAGGTCGCCGAGCAAACCGAAACCATGGAACAGGCTATGCGTCTGATTGCCCCACGTGTGAAGCCTGGCGATATGGTGCTGCTCTCTCCGGCGTGCGCCAGTCTTGACCAATTCAAGAATTTCGAACAGCGTGGTGATGTCTTTACCCGCCTGGCGAAGGAGTTAGGCTGATGCGTTTATCTCTCCCTCGCCTGAGAATGCCGCGCCTGCCAGGATTTGGGATCTTGGTGTGGTTGTTTGCGGCACTGAAAGGCTGGGTGATGGGCTCTCGTCAAAAAGATAACGACAGCCTGATCATGTACGATCGCACGCTGTTCTGGCTCACGCTGGGGCTGGCAGCGGTCGGTTTTATTATGGTGACATCGGCCTCAATGCCTGTTGGACAGCGTCTGGCGAACGATCCTTTCCTGTTTGCCAAGCGTGATGGTCTGTACATCATCCTGGCATTCTGCCTGGCGTTGGTGACTTTACGTCTGCCGATGGAGTTCTGGCAGCGGCACAGTACGGCAATGCTGATTGCTTCAATCATCATGCTGCTGATCGTTCTGGTGGTGGGGAGCTCCGTAAACGGGGCATCGCGCTGGATTGCCTTTGGCCCGCTGCGTATTCAGCCTGCGGAATTTACCAAGCTCTCCCTGTTCTGCTACCTGGCTAACTACCTGGTGCGTAAGGTAGATGAAGTGCGTAACAACCTGCGCGGCTTCTTAAAACCGATGGGCGTGATTCTGGTGCTGGCGGTATTACTGCTGGCGCAGCCTGACCTCGGTACCGTTGTCGTGCTGTTCGTTACCACCCTGGCGATGCTGTTCCTGGCGGGCGCGAAGCTGTGGCAGTTCATCGCTATCATCGGGATGGGGATTTCGGCGGTTGTGCTGCTGATCCTCGCCGAGCCTTATCGTATCCGCCGTGTGACATCCTTCTGGAATCCGTGGGAAGACCCGTTCGGCAGCGGTTATCAGCTGACTCAGTCGTTGATGGCCTTTGGACGTGGTGAGGTCTGGGGGCAAGGCCTGGGCAATTCCGTTCAAAAGCTGGAGTATTTACCGGAAGCGCATACTGACTTCATCTTCTCCATTATTGCGGAAGAACTGGGTTATATCGGTGTGGTATTAGCGCTATTAATGGTATTCTTCGTCGCTTTCCGCGCCATGTCTATTGGCCGAAAAGCGCTGGAAATCGATCACCGTTTCTCAGGTTTCTTAGCCTGCTCAATTGGTATCTGGTTTAGTTTCCAGGCATTGGTTAACGTCGGGGCCGCAGCAGGTATGCTGCCGACCAAAGGCCTGACGTTGCCGTTGATCAGTTATGGTGGTTCGAGTCTGTTGATCATGTCGACAGCCATCATGTTTTTGTTACGCATAGATTATGAGACGCGTCTGGAGAAAGCCCAGGCGTTTACACGAGGTTCACGATGAATCAACCGAAGCGGTTAATGGTGATGGCAGGCGGTACCGGGGGGCATGTGTTCCCGGGGCTGGCGGTTGCGCACCATTTAATGGATCAGGGCTGGCAGGTTCGCTGGCTTGGAACCGCAGACCGCATGGAAGCCGATCTGGTGCCGAAGCACGGGATCGAGATCGACTTTATTCGTATTTCTGGCCTGCGTGGCAAAGGTATCAAGGCGCTACTCCTGGCGCCGGTGCGAATTTTTAACGCCTGGCGTCAGGCGCGCACCATCATGAAGCGCTTTAAGCCGGATGTGGTACTGGGCATGGGCGGTTATGTGTCTGGTCCTGGCGGGCTGGCTGCATGGTCATTAGGTATCCCTGTCGTATTGCATGAGCAGAACGGAATTGCCGGCCTGACTAACAAATGGCTGGCGAAAATTGCCACCAAAGTCATGCAGGCGTTTCCCGGCGCGTTCCCGAAAGCGGACGTCGTGGGTAACCCGGTTCGTGTGGATGTGCTGGCACTGCCGCTGCCGGATGCTCGCCTGACGGGCCGTGAAGGGCCGGTTCGTGTGCTGGTCGTCGGCGGTTCTCAGGGCGCGCGCATCTTAAACCAGACGATGCCGCAGGTTGCTGCAAAGCTGGGGGATGCCGTTACCATCTGGCACCAGAGCGGCAAAGGTGCTCAGCAGACCGTTGAGCAGGCTTACGCCGAGGCGGGGCAGTCGCAGCATAACGTTACAGAGTTTATTGATGACATGGCAGCAGCATACGCCTGGGCCGACGTCGTCGTTTGTCGCTCAGGCGCGCTGACGGTGAGCGAGATCGCCGCCGCCGGTTTACCCGCGCTGTTTGTGCCATTCCAGCACAAAGACAGACAGCAGTACTGGAATGCGCTGCCGCTTGAGAAAGCGGGTGCCGCAAAAATATTTGAGCAGCCACAATTTACCGCCGATGCGGTCGCCACCACCCTGGCGGGCTGGAACAGAGACGTATTACTGGAGATGGCAGAACGCGCGCGCGCGACCGCCATCCCTGATGCGACGGAACGGGTGGCAAAAGAAGTGAGCCTGGCTGCCCAGGCTTAACCCTCGCAGCGCGTGTTGCGCTGCACGAATTTTTAAGTAGTCGATGGCGTTTAGAGAATGAATACACAACAACTGGCAAAACTGCGTTCAATCGTGCCCGAGATGCGTCGCGTCCGGCACATTCACTTTGTTGGCATCGGTGGTGCTGGCATGGGCGGTATTGCCGAAGTGTTAGCTAACGAAGGTTATCAGATCAGCGGGTCTGACCTCGCGCCAAACCCTGTTACGCAGCAACTGGCGTCGCTTGGGGCGACTATCTATTTCAACCATCGCCCGGAAAACGTGCGCGATGCGAGCGTGGTGGTGGTATCGAGCGCCATCTCCTCTGACAACCCGGAAATTGTTGCCGCCCATGAAGCGCGAATTCCGGTGATCCGCCGTGCAGAAATGCTGGCGGAATTGATGCGTTTTCGCCACGGTATCGCCATTGCCGGTACCCACGGTAAAACCACGACCACGGCGATGGTCTCCAGTATTTATGCGGAAGCGGGTCTCGACCCGACGTTCGTCAATGGTGGTCTGGTCAAAGCCGCAGGCGTACATGCGCGTCTGGGACACAGTCGTTATTTGATTGCGGAAGCAGATGAGAGCGACGCGTCGTTCCTGCACCTGCAGCCGATGGTGGCGATTGTCACTAACATCGAAGCTGACCATATGGATACCTACCAGGGTGACTTCGAGAACTTAAAACAGACTTTCATCAACTTCCTGCATAACCTGCCGTTCTATGGACGCGCGGTGATGTGCGTGGACGATCCCGTGATCCGCGAGCTGCTGCCGCGTGTCGGGCGTCAAATCACCACTTATGGTTTCAGCGAAGATGCTGATGTCCGTGTGGAAGAATACAAACAGATTGGTGCGCAGGGGCATTTCACCCTCGCGCGTCAGGACAAAGAACTGCTGCACGTGACGCTGAATGCGCCAGGCCGTCATAACGCCCTGAATGCGGCAGCGGCCGTTGCTGTTGCAACGGAAGAAGGTATTGATGATGAGGCGATTCTGAGGGCGCTGGAGAGCTTCCAGGGGACTGGCCGTCGTTTCGACTTCCTCGGTGAATTCCCGCTGGACGCCGTGAATGGTAAAGCCGGTACCGCGATGCTGGTGGACGATTACGGCCACCATCCGACCGAAGTGGACGCGACCATCAAAGCCGCGCGCGCTGGCTGGCCTGACAAGAATCTGGTCATGATCTTCCAGCCGCACCGCTTCACGCGTACCCGCGATCTGTATGATGACTTCGCCAGCGTGCTTTCACAGGTCGATACCCTGTTAATGCTGGATGTTTATTCTGCAGGCGAAACCGCGATTCCAGGTGCTGACAGCCGTTCATTATGTCGCACCATTCGTGGCCGCGGGAAAGTGGACCCTATTCTGGTTTCTGACCCGGCGCAGGTGGCAGAAATTCTGGCACCGGTACTGACAGGTAACGATTTAATTCTGATTCAGGGTGCCGGAAATATCGGCAAAATCGCCCGTACCTTAGCCGAAATCAAACTGAAGCCGCAAACCCAGGAGGATGAGCATCATGGCTGATAAGATTGCTGTCCTGTCTGGTGGTACCTCCGCAGAGCGCGAGGTTTCCCTGAATTCCGGTGCGGCGGTGCTGGCGGGTCTGCGTGAAGGTGGCGTCAATGCCCATCCGGTCGATCCGAAAGAGACGGATGTGACGCAACTGAAAGCGATGGGTTTCGATAAGGTCTTTATCGCGCTGCACGGTCGTGGTGGCGAAGACGGTACCCTGCAAGGGTTGCTGGATTTAATCGGCATGCCGTACACCGGCAGCGGCGTGATGGCTTCCGCAATCTCTATGGATAAACTGCGCAGCAAATTGCTGTGGCAGGGGGCAGGCTTGCCTGTCGCGCCATGGGTTGCACTGACGCGTCGCGAATTTGAATTGGGCCTGTCGGATAGCGTTAATACACGCATTGCTGAACTGGGCTTACCGGTTATTGTTAAGCCGAGTCGGGAAGGTTCAAGTGTTGGGATGTCCAAAGTTGATAAAGCTGAAGATTTATCAGCCGCTTTAGAACTGGCATTTCAACATGATGAAGAAGTTCTGATTGAGAAATGGCTCAGCGGACCGGAATTTACCGTTGCGATGCTTGGCGAAGAAATTTTACCGTCAATTCGTATCCAACCCGCTGGAGTCTTCTATGATTATGAGGCGAAGTATCTCTCTGATGAGACGCAATATTTCTGCCCAAGTGGTCTTGAAGCAGAACGTGAAGCAGATTTACAGTCCCTGGTGCTTAAAGCCTGGAATGTTCTAGGATGCCGCGGCTGGGGACGCATTGATGTCATGCTCGACAGTGATGGCCAATTTTACCTGCTGGAAGCCAATACTTCGCCAGGCATGACCAGCCACAGCCTTGTGCCGATGGCTGCGCGTCAGGCGGGAATGAGTTTCTCGCAGTTAGTCGTACGTATTCTGGACCAGGCGGGCTGATATGTCTCAGGCTGCATTGAACACACGCAACCGCGATGACGAAGAAGAATACACTTCTTCACGCCGGAGTAATGGAACGCGTCTTGCAGGGATTATTTTCCTGCTCGGGGTGCTGTGCACCGTGTTTATCAGCGGCTGGATGGTCCTGGGCTGGATGGAAGACGCCCAACGGTTACCGCTTTCTAAGCTGGTGGTCACCGGTGAACGTCACTACACGCGAAACGATGATATTCGCCAGTCAATTCTGGCGCTGGGATCGCCTGGCACCTTTATGACTCAGGACGTCAATATTATCCAGAGCCAGATTGAACGTCTGCCGTGGATAAAACAGGCGAGTGTAAGAAAGCAATGGCCTGATGAATTGAAGATTCATCTGGTTGAATATGTGCCCATTGCGCGTTGGAATGATCAGCACATGGTTGACGTAGACGGAAATTCCTTCAGCGTCCCGACCGATCGTGTCAACAAGCAAAATCTACCGATGTTGTATGGCCCTGAAGGTAGCGAAAATGAAGTGTTACAGGGTTTTCGCGAAATGGGACAGGTGCTGGCAAAAGACAGGTTCACGTTAAAAGATGCTGCCATGACGGCACGCCGCTCCTGGCAGTTGACGTTAACGAACGGCATAAAGCTTAACCTGGGTCGCGGCGACACAATGAAGCGTCTGGCGCGTTTTGTAGAACTTTACCCGGTTTTACAGCAGCAGGCACAGACTGACGGCAAACGGATAAGCTACGTTGATTTGCGCTATGACTCAGGCGCAGCAGTCGGTTGGGTACCGGCTCCGGTCGAGGAACCTAATCAGCAACAGAATCAGGCACAGGTACAGGCAGAACAACAATGATCAAGGCGACGGACAGAAAACTGGTAGTTGGACTGGAGATTGGCACCGCGAAGGTTGCCGCTTTAGTAGGGGAAGTTCTGCCCGACGGTATGGTCAATATCATTGGCGTGGGCAGTTGCCCGTCCCGTGGTATGGATAAAGGTGGGGTAAACGATCTTGAATCGGTGGTGAAATGCGTACAGCGCGCCATCGATCAGGCTGAATTGATGGCAGATTGCCAGATTTCTTCTGTCTATCTGGCCCTTTCTGGTAAGCATATTAGCTGCCAGAACGAAATCGGTATGGTTCCGATTTCTGAAGAAGAAGTAACACAGGAAGACGTTGAAAACGTTGTGCATACGGCGAAATCCGTGCGTGTCCGCGATGAGCATCGCGTACTGCATGTGATCCCGCAGGAATATGCCATCGACTACCAGGAGGGTATCAAGAACCCGGTAGGTCTTTCTGGCGTGCGTATGCAGGCAAAAGTGCACCTGATCACATGTCACAACGATATGGCGAAGAACATTGTAAAAGCTGTTGAACGTTGTGGCCTGAAAGTTGACCAACTTATTTTCGCCGGTCTGGCGGCAAGTTATTCCGTGCTGACCGAAGATGAACGTGAACTGGGCGTCTGTGTGGTCGATATTGGTGGTGGTACAATGGACATGGCCGTATATACCGGCGGTGCTCTGCGCCACACCAAAGTGATCCCTTACGCAGGGAATGTTGTGACCAGCGATATTGCTTACGCTTTTGGTACGCCACCGAGCGATGCAGAAGCGATTAAAGTGCGCCATGGTTGTGCGCTGGGGTCTATCGTTGGTAAAGATGAGAGCGTTGAAGTGCCAAGCGTAGGTGGTCGTCCACCGCGCAGTCTGCAACGCCAGACGCTGGCAGAGGTGATCGAGCCGCGCTATACCGAGCTGCTCAATCTCGTCAACGAAGAGATTTTACAGTTACAGGAACAGCTTCGTCAGCAGGGTGTTAAGCATCATCTCGCGGCGGGGATTGTATTAACCGGCGGTGCAGCGCAAATTGAAGGTCTTGCAGCCTGTGCTCAGCGCGTGTTCCATACGCAGGTGCGTATTGGTGCGCCACTGAATATCACCGGTTTAACGGATTATGCTCAGGAGCCTTATTATTCAACGGCTGTGGGCCTGCTTCACTATGGGAAAGAATCTCATCTCAGTGGCGAAGCAGAAGTGGAAAAACGCGTCTCAGTGGGGTCGTGGGTCAAACGACTGAACAACTGGTTGCGAAAAGAGTTTTAATTTTTTTAAGAGACCGGAGAGAATTAGCGGTCTCGGGCGACAGGCACAACGGAGAGAGAAATTATGTTTGAACCTATGGAACTGACCAACGACGCGGTGATTAAAGTCATCGGCGTCGGTGGCGGCGGCGGTAACGCCGTAGAGCATATGGTGCGTGAACGCATTGAGGGTGTTGAATTCTTCGCAGTTAACACCGATGCCCAGGCACTGCGTAAAACGGCTGTTGGCCAGACAATCCAGATCGGCGGTGGTATCACCAAAGGGCTGGGCGCTGGGGCTAACCCGGAAGTCGGTCGCAATGCGGCTGAAGAAGATCGTGAAGCCCTGCGTGCTGCACTGGAAGGTGCGGACATGGTCTTCATCGCAGCAGGCATGGGCGGCGGTACCGGTACTGGTGCTGCACCTGTTGTGGCTGAAGTTGCGAAAGATTTAGGTATCCTGACCGTTGCTGTTGTGACTAAGCCTTTCAACTTTGAAGGCAAGAAGCGCATGGCCTTTGCGGAGCAGGGTATCACCGAGCTGTCCAAACATGTGGACTCTCTGATCACCATCCCGAACGACAAGCTGTTGAAAGTTCTGGGTCGCGGTATCTCCCTGCTGGACGCCTTTGGCGCAGCAAACGACGTGCTGAAAGGCGCGGTTCAGGGTATCGCCGAACTGATCACCCGTCCTGGCCTGATGAACGTTGACTTTGCAGACGTTCGCACCGTGATGTCCGAAATGGGCTACGCGATGATGGGCTCTGGCGTGGCGAGCGGTGAAGACCGTGCAGAAGAAGCGGCTGAAATGGCTATCTCTTCTCCACTGCTGGAAGATATCGACCTGTCTGGTGCGCGCGGCGTGCTGGTCAACATTACCGCTGGCTTTGACCTGCGTCTGGATGAGTTCGAAACCGTGGGTAACACCATTCGTGCGTTCGCCTCTGACAATGCGACCGTGGTAATCGGTACTTCCCTTGATCCAGAAATGAACGACGAACTCCGCGTGACTGTGGTTGCCACCGGTATCGGTATGGACAAGCGTCCTGAAATCACGCTGGTGACTAACAAACAGACTCAGCAACCGGTAATGGACCGTTACCAGCAGCACGGTATGTCTCCTTTGACTCAGGAGCAGAAGCCGGCCGCGAAAGTGGTTAAT
This sequence comes from Enterobacter sp. CPE_E890, assembly GCF_046521475.1. Classification (NCBI taxonomy): domain Bacteria; kingdom Pseudomonadati; phylum Pseudomonadota; class Gammaproteobacteria; order Enterobacterales; family Enterobacteriaceae; genus Enterobacter; species Enterobacter sp. CPE_E890. Next base: position 785,178 of record NZ_JBKFZW010000001.1, read on the forward strand.
GACCCAACACCGCAAACTGCGAAAGAGCCAGATTATCTGGATATCCCGGCATTCCTGCGTAAGCAAGCTGACTAAGAATTGGCTGGAATTTGGGGATTTGCGCTCTTTGTGCTAAACTGGCCCACCGTTAGTGATATACACTCTCGGTTGGATAGTTAATTTGGCGAGATTATACGATGATCAAACAAAGGACACTTAAACGTATCGTTCAGGCGACTGGCGTCGGTTTACATACCGGCAAAAAAGTCACACTGACGTTACGCCCTGCGCCGGCCAATACCGGGGTCATCTATCGTCGCACCGACTTGAATCCACCGGTAGATTTTCCGGCCGATGCCAAATCTGTGCGTGATACTATGCTCTGTACTTGTCTGGTGAACGAGCATGACGTGCGGATTTCTACCGTAGAGCACCTGAACGCAGCCCTGGCGGGTCTGGGTATCGACAACATTATTGTTGAAGTTGATGCGCCAGAAATCCCGATTATGGATGGTAGTGCTGCTCCGTTCGTTTATCTGTTGCTGGATGCTGGCATCGAAGAACTGAACTGCGCGAAGAAATTTGTTCGCATCAAAGAGACCGTTCGTGTCGAAGATGGCGACAAGTGGGCTGAATTCAAACCGTACAATGGTTTCTCGTTGGACTTTACCATCGACTTTAACCATCCGGCGATTGATTCCAGCACCCAACGCTATGCGATGAACTTCTCTGCTGATGCATTTATGCGCCAGATCAGCCGTGCCCGTACATTTGGCTTCATGCGTGATATCGAATATCTGCAGTCCCGCGGCCTGTGCCTGGGCGGCAGCTTCGATTGTGCCATCGTTGTTGACGATTATCGCGTACTGAACGAAGACGGCCTGCGTTTCGAAGATGAATTCGTTCGTCACAAAATGCTGGACGCTATTGGCGACCTGTTCATGTGTGGTCACAACATCATTGGTGCATTTACCGCGTTCAAATCCGGTCATGCGCTGAACAACAAACTGTTGCAGGCCGTCCTGGCAAAACAGGAAGCCTGGGAATATGTGACCTTCGAAGACGAAGCAGAGCTGCCTCTGGCGTTCAAAGCACCAAGCACGGTTCTGGCGTAACGGTACAAGCCGTTTCGTAAAAAATCGACTGGTTAACCTGGTACTCTCTCCGACCAGGGGAACCAGTCGTTTTTATTTATACCTATCTTCATTTTTGCCCTCAGTCTCTCAATCCGTTGCCATACGTTGAAAATCTGTGCGTTAGCTGCATTCTTGACCGTTTTTCCCCGCAGTAGTACGTCATTCCTGCTGCTGTGTATTGGCTTTAGTGGTAATATCTGGGCGCTTAAAAGAATAACTGACTTCAGCTTGTAAAGGCTGACTTATGTGGTGGAGCAAGTGAGCGGAATACTGACGCGCTGGCGACAATTTGGCAGACGTTACTTCTGGCCGCATCTCTTATTAGGGATGGTCGCGGCGAGTCTCGGCTTGCCTGCGCTCAGTAACAGTGCTGAAGCAGCGACACCGCCGAAAACCTCCACAACCAAACACGATCTCAATACGCGGGTTAATTTTACGAACCTCGCGTGGCTTGAAGCCAGTCGCCGCCCTAATTTCTCAGTAGATTACTGGCACCAGCACGCCATTCGCACGGTTATCCGCCATTTGTCAATTGCGATGGCACCGCAGGCAATGCCTGTTGCTGAAACGGCGCGGCCGGAGCAGGCTCAGCATCTTGCCCTGCTCGATACGCTTAATGCGCTGCTCACTCAGGATAGCCAGCCACCGGTCATGGTGCGTCAGACGGCGCGATTCGTGTTCGTTCCTCCTGCCTCATTCTCCGTTTCAACATGGATTAGCCAGGTTCACGGTATTCGCGCCGGGCCTCAACGCCTCAGTTAAATTAACTTTTTCAATACCTTAATTTATCTGCCCACGATGGGGCGTTTGAGAATTTATTATGCTAATCAAATTATTAACCAAAGTTTTCGGTAGTCGTAACGATCGTACCCTGCGCCGTATGCGCAAAGCCGTCGCAGTCATCAATGGCATGGAACCGGCGATGGAGAAGCTCTCTGATGACGAGCTGAAAGCCAAAACGGCGGAATTCCGTGCGCGTCTGGAAAAAGGTGAAACCTTAGAAAGCCTGATCCCGGAAGCTTTCGCCGTGGTCCGTGAAGCGAGCAAGCGTGTGTTCGGCATGCGTCACTTCGATGTTCAGCTGCTGGGTGGTATGGTGCTCAACGAACGCTGCATCGCGGAAATGCGTACCGGTGAAGGTAAAACCCTGACCGCAACGCTGCCGGCATACCTGAACGCGCTGACCGGTAAAGGCGTTCACGTCGTCACCGTCAACGACTATCTGGCACAGCGTGACGCCGAAAACAACCGTCCACTGTTCGAATTCCTCGGTATGACTGTCGGCATCAACATGTCTGGTCTGCCTGCGCCAGCCAAGCGTGAAGCGTATAACGCGGATATTACCTACGGTACGAACAACGAATACGGTTTCGACTACCTGCGTGACAACATGGCGTTCAGCCCGGAAGAGCGCGTACAGCGTAAGCTGCATTATGCGCTGGTGGATGAGGTGGACTCCATCCTGATCGATGAAGCGCGTACTCCGCTGATTATCTCCGGCCCGGCTGAAGACAGCTCTGAGATGTACCGTAAAGTCGACAAAATCATTCCACACCTGCTGCGTCAGGAGAAAGAAGACTCCGATACCTTCCAGGGTGAAGGCCACTTCTCCGTTGATGAAAAAGCGCGCCAGGTGAACCTGACCGAGCGTGGTCTGGTGAAAATTGAAGAACTGCTGGTCGCTGAAGGCATCATGGAAGAGGGAGAGTCTCTGTACTCTCCGGGCAACATCATGCTGATGCACCACGTGACCGCAGCCCTGCGTGCCCATGCCTTGTTTACCCGCGACGTCGACTACATCGTAAAAGACGGCGAAGTGATCATCGTCGATGAACACACCGGCCGTACCATGCAGGGGCGTCGCTGGTCTGATGGCCTGCACCAGGCTGTGGAAGCCAAAGAAGGTGTGGATATTCAGAATGAAAACCAGACGCTGGCGTCTATCACCTTCCAGAACTACTTCCGTCTGTACGAGAAGCTGGCGGGCATGACCGGTACTGCCGATACCGAAGCGTTTGAATTCAGCTCCATCTATAAGCTGGATACCGTGGTGGTGCCAACCAACCGTCCAATGATCCGTAAGGATATGCCGGACCTGGTGTACATGACCGAAGCGGAAAAAATTCAGGCGATCATCGAAGATATTCGCGATCGTACTGCGAATGGTCAGCCGGTTCTGGTAGGGACCATCTCCATCGAGAAATCCGAAGTGGTTTCTCACGAGCTGACTAAAGCGGGTATCAAACACAACGTTCTGAACGCTAAATTCCACGCCAAAGAAGCAGATATCGTTGCGCAGGCGGGTTATCCGGCTGCCGTGACCATTGCCACCAACATGGCGGGCCGTGGTACCGATATTATGCTGGGCGGTAGCTGGCAGGCTGAAGTGGCTGAACTGGAAAACCCAACGCCAGAACAGATTGCACAGATCAAAGCCGACTGGCAGGTTCGTCATGACGCGGTTCTGGCGTCCGGTGGTCTGCACATTATCGGTACCGAGCGTCACGAATCTCGTCGTATTGATAACCAGCTGCGTGGTCGTGCGGGTCGTCAGGGTGATGCCGGTTCTTCCCGCTTCTACCTGTCTATGGAAGATGCGCTGATGCGTATTTTCGCCTCTGACCGTGTATCCGGCATGATGCGTAAGCTGGGCATGAAACCAGGCGAAGCCATCGAGCACCCGTGGGTCACTAAAGCGATTGCAAACGCGCAGCGTAAAGTGGAAAGCCGCAACTTTGATATTCGTAAGCAGCTGCTGGAATATGATGATGTGGCTAACGATCAGCGTCGTGCGATCTACACCCAGCGTAACGAACTGCTGGATGTGTCTGACGTGAGCGAAACCATTAACAGCATTCGTGAAGACGTATTTAAAGCGACTATCGACGCGCATATTCCACCGCAGTCTCTGGAAGAGATGTGGGATATCGAAGGTCTCCAGGAACGTCTGAAAAACGACTTTGACCTCGATCTGCCAATCAAAGAGTGGCTGGACAAAGAGCCTGAGCTGCATGAAGAGACGCTGCGCGAACGTATTTACGAAACTGCGCTGGATGTCTACAAGCGTAAGGAAGAAGTCGTTGGTGCTGAGATGATGCGTCACTTCGAAAAAGGTGTGATGCTGCAGACCCTGGACTCACTGTGGAAAGAGCACCTGGCGGCGATGGACTACCTGCGTCAGGGTATCCACCTGCGTGGCTATGCGCAGAAAGATCCGAAGCAGGAATATAAGCGTGAATCCTTCTCGATGTTTGCGTCGATGCTGGAGTCACTGAAATATGAAGTGATCAGCACCCTGAGCAAGGTTCAGGTGCGTATGCCGGAGGAAGTGGAAGCGATGGAGCAGCAGCGTCGCGAAGAAGCTGAGCGTCTGGCACAGATGCAACAGCTGAGCCACCAGACTGATGACAGTGAAGCCGCAGCGGCGATCGCAGCGCAGACAGGCGATCGTAAAGTGGGCCGTAACGATCCGTGCCCATGTGGTTCCGGTAAAAAATACAAGGCGTGCCACGGCCGTCTGAACTAAGTTCATGAAAAAGCAAAAAGGCGCAGACATCTGCGCCTTTTTTATGGAAGTGACACTATGAAAATACTGCAAATTGCTGTCGGGATTATTCGCAACCCGCAAAACCATATCTTCATTACCCAGCGCGCGGCTGACGCCCATATGGCGAACAAATGGGAGTTTCCGGGGGGGAAAATCGAATCAGGTGAAACGCCGGAAGAGGCGCTGGTTCGCGAACTGCAGGAAGAGGTGGGGATTACTCCACTTGGCGCAACGCTGTTTGATAAGCTCGAATACCAGTTTCCGGACAGGCACATCACGCTGTGGTTCTGGCTGGTAGAAAGCTGGGAAGGTGACCCCTGGGGGAAAGAGGGACAACCGGGTAATTGGGTTGAACTTCAGGTAAGTGATGCCGAAAAATTCCCACCGGCTAATGAGCCTGTGATCCGCCGATTAGTGGCAAACAGGTAGGCCTGCTAAGCGAAGCGCCAGCAGGCTTTATACGTTACTGCTGGTTCTCGCTCCAGTCATCGCTATCCGTGAGATCGCCTTCACTCGGAATGCGTTTCTCCTCCGCTGCCCATTCTCCCAGATCAATCAACTGACAGCGTTTACAGCAGAATGGGCGGAATGGGCTCATTTCGCCCCAGACAACGGTTTTGCCACAGGTCGGGCAGTTTACGGTGGTTACGTCAGACATCGGTACTCCTCAACAACAGGCCAGTTCAAAATCGAGACGTTCTGGCACGGTGCCATTTTCACTGTCCAGTGGCATAAAGCGAATGGCGAAACGACTTTTATGTCCGGAAATTTGTGGGTAAAGCTGTTCGCCAAGCGATAAGTTCAGGCGTAGAAGATCGGCATCATCACCGTTATCCTGGTAGAAACCGTTCAGGCTGGTTTGCTTACGGAATGGGGCTGAGTTACGGATCAGATCGAGGATAAGCGACAGCGTCTGGTGCATCGGCTCCAGACTCGCCAGCCAGCTATTCACCTGTACATCACGTTGAGCTTGCGGCATATGCAGCCACATATGAAGCGTCGGGAGATCGAAACTACAGCAACCGCCAGGGATACTCAGACGCTGGCGGACCAGGCCAATCAGGCGGTCTTCACGCAAAAATTGTCCAACACGTGGCGCGGCCATCAGAAGGGTGCTGCTGGCTTTCAACTGCTGGCGGAGATCGTCGATACGGCTTTGATCGACACCGGGGACCTCAGTCCAGGCCTGCAATTTACGTTGCTGGCGCTCCAGCTCTTTGAGCAATTCTGTGCGGACATCTCCGCGTTCAATCACATCCAGTAGATCGCCCACGTTACGGAAGAAGTGTAACGCCGTGGCATGATCGTTGACAGGGAGATGCTGTGAAAGCTGTTGAATGAGAAATTCGATACGTAACCAGGTACGCATTTTTTCGTTGAGCGGATGCTCAAAAAGGATGTGAGTCGACATTATGGTTTTTCCTGTGCAACGGTCTGCGCGGCAAACGTCAGATACTGCGCGTGCAGACGGGCAACATCCGATGCAATGGCATCTGGTGCGCCGTTATTATCAATAACATCATCCGCCACGGCAAGGCGCTGATCGCGCGTGGCCTGAGCGGCAAGAATTTGTTCAGCATGTTCACGCGAGACGCGGTCGCGCATCATGGTGCGCTGGATTTGCGTTTCGGGAGAGACATCAATCACCAGCACCCGGTCGGCTTTTTTCTGCAACTGATTTTCCACCAGTAACGGAACTACCCACAATACATAGGGTGAGCTGGCTGCGGCAATCTGACGCTGGGTTTCCTGGTGGATAATGGGATGGAGCAAGGCATTAAGCCAGACTTTTTCCGCAGAATCAGAAAAAATGCATTCGCGAAGCTGACGGCGATTCAGAGTGCCATCGGCATTGATGATTGCCTGACCAAAATGTTCTGCGATGGCCTTTAGCGCGGGTGTATTAGGCTCTACCACCTGGCGGGCAATGATATCGGCATCAATAATCGTGATACCCAGACGAGAGAAAGCGTCCGCAACGGTACTTTTGCCACTACCGATGCCGCCGGTTAATGCAACGATATACCCCATTAAATCAAATCCTGGGAATTATTCATTATTAAAATCAGTTGATTAAAACTCTTAGGTGCCCCAGCAACTGTTTAGCCCCGTTTACCGGCTTTTTACCAGGTAAATTTATAGGATTGTAGCGTAAAAAAAGAGAATTTCGCAGTCTTGCGGAGCAGGTATTAGTGCGTATGATAACGTCACTGGAGTTGTGCTTTTAACATATTTGCCTCTAACCCCAGGAATCCGCACATGCGTATTGAAGAAGATCTGAAGTTAGGTTTCAAAGACGTTCTTATCCGCCCTAAACGCTCTACACTGAAAAGTCGCTCAGACGTTGAACTTGAACGTCAATTCACCTTTAAACATTCCGGTCAGACCTGGTCTGGTGTGCCAATCATTGCTGCCAACATGGACACTGTGGGCACATTTGAAATGGCAACGGCGCTGGCAAAATTTGATGTCCTCACCGCTGTGCATAAGCACTACTCTCCTGAAGAGTGGAATGCATTTGTTGCGTCAGCTTCAGACGATGTGGTTAAGCATGTCATGGTTTCTACCGGTACATCCGATGCGGATTTTGAGAAGACCAAACAGATCCTGAATGCGAATCCAGCACTAAACTTCGTCTGTATTGATGTGGCGAACGGCTATTCCGAGCACTTCGTGCAGTTTGTCAGCAAGGCTCGCGAAGCCTGGCCGACCAAAACCATCATCGCGGGTAACGTGGTGACCGGCGAAATGTGTGAAGAGCTGATCCTTTCCGGTGCCGACATTGTGAAAGTAGGCATTGGCCCGGGTTCCGTATGCACCACGCGCGTTAAAACCGGTGTCGGTTATCCGCAGCTTTCCGCCGTGATTGAGTGCGCTGATGCTGCGCATGGTCTGGGCGGCCAAATCATCAGCGACGGCGGTTGCACCATGCCGGGTGATGTTGCAAAGGCCTTTGGCGGCGGCGCAGACTTCGTGATGCTCGGCGGTATGCTGGCAGGCCACGAAGAGAGTGGTGGCACAGTGGTTGAAGAGAATGGCGAGAAATTTATGCTGTTCTACGGGATGAGCTCTGAATCTGCGATGACCCGTCACGTCGGTGGCGTAGCAAAATACCGCGCGGCTGAAGGCAAAACCGTGAAGCTGCCACTGCGTGGCCCGGTCGAAAACACTGCGCGCGATATCCTTGGCGGCTTACGCTCAGCCTGCACCTATGTTGGGGCATCCCGTCTGAAAGAGCTGACGAAACGTACTACGTTTATCCGCGTTCAGGAGCAGGAAAACCGCGTGTTCAACAGTCTGTAATAGCTTCAGCTGGCGCATGCCCGTGCGCCAGCATTATCCTGCACTCATCGCATCCCCCAGATGGAAAATAGGCAGGTACATTGCCACCACCAGTGTGCCGATGATGACTCCCGTCACAATCAGAAGCAAAGGCTCCAGAAGTGCCGCCAGGTTATCTGCCTGCTGGAAAGTTTGCTCCGTGTGATGGTGGGCAAGGTTCTTCAGCATGACGTCCAACGCACCTGACATTTCACCGGTTCGTAAAAGCTGAATACACAGCGGGGTAAAGATTGCCGTCTTCTGGAAGGATGACCAGATGGGGAGACCTTTTTCAATGTCCTCCCGAACGCAGCGGAGTATCCCCCGCCAGTAACAACTTTCAACGGTTTCCTCCGCGCTCTCCAGCCCCTGTAAAAAGGGAATACCCGCCTGTTGTGTAAGCGACAGCACGGTAAAGATCTGTCCCAGTTTTTGGCCTTTTGCCAGTGCGCCCATGACGGGAGTATGCAGCAAGATACGTTGCCAGCGAGGGGCATTTCGCAGAATCCAGGCGGCAGCCACAGGTACAAGCAGTCCCGAGAACAGTGCGAGGGAATATGACTGCATAAAGGCGGCCATCCCCATGACAATCTGTGTCAGTTTCGGGAGCGGGGTATTAAACGTTCTGTAGATAGCAGCAAATTCGGGTAAGACCAGAGTGACCATTGCCAGAACGACGATTACAGCCAGCATCAGGATTATCACCGGATAGCGCAGTGCCTTTTTCACTTTTGCACTGAGCAACTGCTGAGACTTTTGTTGCTGTGCTAGCCGGCGGCAGCACTCCTCCAGTTTTCCTGTTAGTTCACCGGTTTTCACCATCGAGACATGCAATGGGCTGAAGACCGCTGGCCATCGCTTTAGTGCCTCAGAAAAAGAGCATCCTTCACCAAGTTCATCGGCAATGCTTTGCAGGAGTGCCTGCCAGGGCTTTAATGGATGCTGGTCCGCCAGCATTTGCAGACTATGGGACAATGTCAGCCCAGCCTGCAGAAGAGTCGCGAGCTGGCGAAACATCTCGTAGCAGTGATGTGGCCGCCAGCGGTATTTCTGTGAGCATCGGGTCACTGCCAGCGGATGCAACTCGTTACGCATCAGTCTGGTGAAAGCCGCATTACGGTCTGTCGCCCAGAGTGTTCCACTCCGGGGCTCTCCTTCAATAGAAAGCGCTCGCCAGCGCCAGAGTTGATTAGCAACCATCGGGCATTCCCAGAACGCGCAGCAACTCTTCGAGCGTGGTCAGCCCCTGTTCAACCGCGATACAGCCGTGTTCGAACAGGGAAAGCATTCCTGCCTGTCGGGCACTTGCTTCTATCACTTCGGTTCCTGCGCCGCTGGCAATGGCCTGCCGCAGGAAACTATCGATCGCAAGAACTTCAAAAATGGCCACGCGGCCATAGAAACCGTGATAGCAACGATCGCAACCTGTGGGTTGCCAGCGTGGAAGCGGTCTGCACCAGACTGAGCGAGGTAATTCAGCGTGCTCGCTGGCTTCCCGGCGACAATGTGGGCACAGACGACGAACCAGGCGCTGAGCAATCACCATCGAGAGTGCGGAAGATATCATCCAGCGCGCCACGCCCATTTGCTCCAGGCGAGTCAGGGCTTCTGTTGTTGAGTTAGTGTGCAGCGTCGATAACACCAGATGCCCGGTCTGGGCGGCATTAATGGCAATCTCAGCCGTTTCACCATCACGAATTTCGCCGACCATAATGATGTCAGGATCCTGACGTAGCAGCGCTCTCAGCACGCTCTGAAATGTTAAGCCCGCGCGGGGATTAATCTGCGTCTGGTTTAATCCCGCAAGGGGGATCTCAATGGGATCCTCCACGCTACAGATGTTAACATCCGGCGTGTTGCGCGCTTGCAACGCACTGTAAAGCGTCACCGTTTTGCCGCTGCCTGTGGGACCCGTGACCAGAATCAGCCCCTGTGGCTGATGAAGAGCGTCGTTAAAGCAGGTCAGTTGTTCAGTACTCATACCAAGTGCTTTCGGCTCAAGAGCCTGCTGAACCTGATGCAACAGGCGCAGCACAATTTTCTCGCCACCGCTGCAGGGAAGCGTGGCGATTCGAAATGAGATCGGCTCATTTGCCAGCTCAATCGTAAACTGACCGTCCTGCGGTAAACGGCGCTCGGCAATATCCAGGTTACTTAACACTTTTAAACGCGCGCTGAACTGGGTTGCCAGTGCTGCAGAAAGCGGAGGTTGCGGGCACAGTACGCCGTCAATACGTAAGCGGATCTGACATGCGTGCTCCATCGGTTCAATATGAATGTCTGATGCGCGTTGGTTTATCGCCTGTTGCAGCGTGTGGTTGAGGATATCTACTGCTGAATGTGAAGGAGAAACGACAGGCAGATGTGATTGTGACGTTAACTGCCGGTGTTTTTCCATACGCTCAGTGCTCCAGCATTCGATATCAATCCGTTTTTGGGTCGCGAAACGCAGGGCTTCCATTAACTCACTGCCAGGGTTTCCCACGACGGCGATGCTAATCATGTCACTATCGCTGGTTAGCAGCAGAGCGTGATGGCGCAGACAGAGTGCCACGAGTTGATCCGTATTCATTCTCTGCTCCTCAGTTAGTGTCGAAGCGGAAAACATCTTCACAAGCTTGTTTAAGCGTACTGTCAGCACTGATGTTGCAGTCACGCATCCAGCCCGTCATGCCGTTGCCGTCGTTCCACTGTGGCGTCATGACCACCTCCAGCCCGTTGAGACTCTCCTGTCCCGTTAAGATCACAATCCCTTTCGCCACGCTCATTCCTGAGACGTAACGCGTTGTGGTAGGGGAAGGGATACCGTTACTGCCCGCGTCACAACGTTCCAAACCACCATGGTCCAGTGCGCAAAGCTCAATGGCGGTGCGGTAGGGAACGAATGTTTGCAGCATATCGGTCAGCGCGGCTTTTCGCAGGTAATTCTGGTATGCGGGTACGCCGATGGCGCTCAGAATGGCAATAATGCCAATGACCACCATCAGCTCAATGAGTGTGAATCCCTGTTGTCTGTCCATGTCTGCTCCTTATGTTGAATGGCGCTACTCTGGCAGCGCAAAAGGGCAGGGACGAGGGACAAAAAAGGGAACGGGAAGGGGTCTTCAGAGAATTCATTCGGTGTTGCAGGGAAGGACAACGGATTTGCGAGCGGGGCTGAAATTCCCCTCTCCGGGCGGAGAGGGGAGAAGACACTATTTAAAGCGCATCGAGAGGTCGAGGGCACGCACGTGTTTGGTCAGCGCCCCGACGGAGATGTAATCAACCCCGGTCTCGGCGAATTCGCGGATAGTATCGAACGTCACGTTGCCGGATACCTCAAGCTGAGCCTGTCCGTTAGTCAGTTTTACTGCCTCACGCATCTGCTCGGTTTCGAAGTTATCGAGCATGATGATATCGGCTCCGGCTTTTATCGCCTGCACAAGTTCTTCCAGGTTTTCGACTTCCACTTCGACAGGGACATCCGGGTGCAGCCAGAAGGCTTTTTCAACCGCCTGACGCACCGAACCCGAGGCAATAATATGGTTCTCTTTAATCAGGAACGCGTCTGACAACCCCAGCCGATGGTTTGCGCCGCCGCCACAGAGCACCGCGTATTTCAGCGCCGTACGCAGGCCCGGCAGTGTTTTGCGGGTATCCAGTAACTGCGTACGGGTGCCGACAAGCAGGTCAACGTAGCGGCGTACTTCACTTGCCACCCCGGATAAGGTCTGGACGAAGTTAAGCGCGGTTCGTTCACCGGTGAGCAAAACGCGTGAAGGACCATTCAGCTCAAACAGCGGCTGGTTTGCCGTAATCGCATCGCCGTCTTCAACATGCCAGGTGATCTGCACATCATCCCCCGCCAGTTGGGTAAAGACCTCTTCAACCCAGCGCTTGCCGCAAAAAACGCCATCTTCACGAGTGATAATGACCGCGTGCGAACGTGCTTCTTTTGGCAATAATTGGGCAGTAATATCCTTTTCGGCATTGATGTCACCGCCCAGATCTTCTTTCAAAGCATGGGCAACGCTTGCCGGAATATCCATATTAATACGTTCCAGAAGCGCTTCACGTCGGTGGTCGGGGTTGTAGCGGCGAGGCGGCATGATAAAACTCCAAATTGGTAACGAATCATAATATTGAAACATGCTACTCTGAACCGAGTAACAGCACCATACATAAGGAGTTCCAGCATGTTGTTAGAAAACGGATGGCTGGTGGATGCGCGGCATGTGCCCTCGCCGCACCACGACTGCCGCCCGGAGGATGAAAAGCCCACACTGCTGGTTGTTCATAATATTAGTCTCCCGCCGGGTGAGTTTGGCGGTCCGTGGATCGATGCATTATTCACAGGAACGATAGATCCTGATGCCCATCCTTTCTTTGCTGAGATTGCACATCTGCGCGTGTCGGCTCATTGTCTGATTCGTCGCGATGGTGAAGTCGTTCAGTATGTTCCCTTTGATAAACGCGCCTGGCATGCCGGGGTGTCGATGTACCAGGGGCGCGAACGATGCAACGATTTTTCTATAGGAATCGAGCTGGAAGGCACTGATACCGTGCCCTATACCGATTCACAGTATCAACAGCTCGTGGCTGTCACCAAAACGCTTATTGGACTCTACCCGGCCATCGCCGAAAATATCACGGGACACAGTGATATCGCTCCGGCGAGAAAAACCGATCCCGGCCCGGCCTTTGACTGGTCCCGGTTTCGCGCCATGCTTACTGCGCCGTCAGAATAAGGAGATAACATGACGTTGTTTACCATGCTGCTGGTCATCATCGCCGAACGCCTGTTCAAACTCGGCGAGCACTGGCATCTGGATCACCGGCTGGAGGTGCTTTTCCGCCGGATTAAGCACTTTTCCATGCTGCGCACGCTGCTGATGCTGGCAGGGGTAATGGTGATTACGTTTCTGCTGCTGCGCTCGCTGCACGGACTCTTTTTCAACGTGCCGCTACTTGTTGTGTGGATCCTGCTGGGTGTGTTGTGCATTGGCGCGGGGAAGGTACGTTTGCATTATCACGCTTATCTTAAAGCGGCATCTCGTGATGATGCCCATGCACGTAGTGCGATGGCGAGCGAACTGACCATGATCCATGGGGTGCCACCGGATTGCGATGAACGTGAGTTTTTACGTGAGCTGCAAAACGCGCTTCTGTGGATTAACTTTCGTTACTACCTGGCACCGCTGTTCTGGTTTGTGGTGGGGGGCCCGTGGGGGCCGGTATTGCTGATGGGTTATGCTTTTCTTCGTGCCTGGCAGACCTGGCTTGCCCGCTATCTGACGCCGCATGAGCGCTTGCAGTCCGGGATTGATGCCATTTTGCATGTGCTTGACTGGCTCCCGGTGCGGTTCGTGGGTGTGGTGTATGCGTTGATTGGTCACGGTGAAAAAGCGCTGCCTGCGTGGTTCGCTTCTCTTGCCGATCGCCATACGTCGCAGTACCAGGTGTTAACGCGTCTGGCGCAGTTCTCTCTGGCGCGCGAGCCGCATACCGATAAGATTGAAACGCCAAAAGCCGCAGTGTCGATGGCGAAGAAAACGTCATTTGTGGTGGTGGTGGTCGTGGCGCTGCTGACCATTTACGGCACGCTGGTGTAGGCCAGCGCGCCATAAACACTATAGCGTATCCGCAGGCGGGATGCCGAAATCAGGCATCCCGTTTTCTTTCCAGCGGACAAGCTTCAGGCGGGTATGACGGTTCGGATCGTAAAGCGGATCGCCCTCAATTTCGGTGTAGTTCCGTGCATGATACACCAGCACATCTTCCCCATCCGGCGTCTGCGTAAAACTGTTGTGCCCTGGGCCATACTGGCGATTTTCATCGCTGGTGGTGAATACCGGGCGCGGAGATTTCTGCCAGTTAGCCGGGTTTTGCGGATCGGCGGTCATATCGATCCACAATAGACCCATGCAGTAGTTCTCATCGGTCGCGCTGGCGGAATAGCTGATGAAGAGTTTGTCGCCGTGAAACAGTACTGCCGGGCCTTCGTTAACCCAAAATCCACGGCACTCCCAGTCATACTCCGGCTTGCTGAGCATCACCGGCTCGCCTTTTAGCGTCCACGGATTTTCCATTTCACACAGATAGAGGTTGGAGTTACCGGAGATATCCGGGGCTTTTTGCGCCCACAGAAACCAGCGTTTCCCCTGGTGCATAAAAGTGGTGGCATCCAGCGCAAAGGTGTCAAATAGCGTGATGACCTGACCTTTCTCCTCCCACGTGCCCGCGAGCGGATCGCGGTCAGTACATTCCAGCACAAACATGCGGTGCTGGAACATGCCGAGCCTGTCGAGCGCCTGAGTGTGTGCCGCTGCAAAGTAGATGTACCACTTACCGTCAATATGATGCAGCTCCGGCGCCCATATTAACTCGCTCATAGGGCCGGTGTCGGGTTTACGCCACACCACCACTTCGTCGGCGCTGCGCAGCCCTTCCAGCGAATCTGCGCGGCGGATCGCCAGCCTGTCATACTGTGGCACGGAGGCAATAAAATAGTATTGCCCCGCGTGGTACAAAATGTACGGATCGGCGCGTTGCTCAATAAACGGGTTTGGCCAGGTTTGCATTCGGCGTTCCTTATTTTGTCTCGGCGGCTTTGAGTTCCGGATAATCGTTCAGCTCGCGATAGTTGTTACGACGCTTTTGCAGATCGGACTGGATCTGCTTCATGGTTTCACGGTCCACTTTCAGCAGACGCACCACTCCCGCGGTAATCAGATATCCAACGCCCGGAATCACCGTGAACAGCAGCACAATACCGTTGATGGCGTCCGCGCTCTGCGCTTTCGCACCGGCATCGTAACCGTACCAGGAGAGCAGGAAGCCCACCATTGCACCGGCAACCGCCAGCCCCAGCTTGAGGAAGAAGATGTTGCCGGAGAAACTGATACCCGTGATGCGTTTTCCGGTCTTCCACTCGCCATAGTCATCGACATCAGCCATCAGCGACCAGTGCAGCGGCGACGGGATTTGATGCAGGATATTCAGCAGGAAGTAGAGCACAACGATGGTGACGGTGGCTTTCGGGTCGAAGAAATAGAATGCACAGGAGAAAATTGCCAGCGCGATGTTGGTCCAGAAGAATACCTTCAGCTTACACCAGCGGTCAGTTAATACTTTCGCCAGCATACTGCCGAGCATCATGCCGACCACCCCGAGGCTGATAAACAGCGTGGCGAAGTGGGTGCTCTGGCCCATAACCCAGGTGACGTAATACATGGTCGCCGCCATGCGGATAAAACCCGGACAGACGTTGCACAGGGTTAACAGCAGAATGCGCACCCATTGATCGTTCTTCCACACGTCTTTCAGATCGTTTTTCAATTCGTCATGCGTCTGTACCGCCGGGCGTACACGCTCGCGGACGGTGGCGAAGCAGAACAGGAACATACAGGTACCAATCAGCGCCAGTACGGTCATCGCCATCTGGTAACCTTTGGCTTTGTTATCCCCACCAAACCAGTCGGCCATCGGCAGCAAGGTGAGTGACAGCAGCAGCGTCGCAATACCGACCATCACGAAGCGATAAGACTGACAGGCGACGCGCTCTTTAGGGTCGTTAGTAATCACGCCACCCAGCGAGCAGTACGGAATGTTGATAGCGGTGTAGGTCAGCGACAACAGGAAGTAGGTGACAAAGGCATAGATAACTTTGCTGTTATAGCTCCACTCTGGCGTGGTGAACATCAGGATACTGAACAGTGCATAGGGGACGGCGATCCACAGCAGCCATGGACGAAACCGCCCATATTTACTGCGGGTACGGTCAGCGATAGCACCCATAATAGGATCTGTTACGGCATCAATGACACGAACAGACAACAGCAATACGCCGACCAGTGCAGGTGCCAGACCAAAAATATCCGTATAGAAATAGTTAACAAACAACATGATGGCGCCGAAGATGATGTTGCATCCCGCGTCTCCCATCCCATAGCCGATCTTTTCTTTTACTGACAGTTTGCTGTTATCCATTAACTGCTCTCCAGATTGCGGTATGGAGAGAATTATTTGCTGGCAAAGGAATTTTTGCGTTGCAGTATCGCGTCGGTGATATGGATAAAATTGCTGTTGGCGGGAATTTGTGAGGAAGGTAACAACACTCTGCACTCCGGAAAAGGCGTGCAGAGTGGAAGGGCAGATTAGTGTGCTTTCACCGCGTTGCCGTTTTTCTGTTTAACCAGATAACCCACGCCGAGGATCGCAATCCAGACCGGGATCAGGTACACGGAAATCGCCATTCCCGGGGTGATCAGCATGATGACCAGCACTGCGGCCATGAACAGCAGACACACCCAGTTACCCAGCGGATAAAGCAGAGCCGGGAAACGCGTAGTCACACCTTGCTGCTGTTTGGCGCGGCGGAACTTGATGTGCGCCAGGCTGATCATCGCCCAGTTGATAACCAGAGCCGAAACCACCAGTGCCATCAGCAGTCCGAAGGCGGATTCCGGGGCCAGATAGTTAATCAGTACACACAGCGCCGTCACAATGGCCGATACGATAATGGTGTTTACCGGCACACCACGTTTGTCGACGTTGAGCAGGGCTTTCGGGGCGTTACCTTGCTGAGCCAGACCAAACAGCATACGGCTGTTGCAGTATACGCAGCTGTTGTAAACGGACAGCGCTGCAGTCAGCACCACGATGTTCAGGGCGTTTGCCACGAAGGTATCGCCCAGCTCGTGGAAGATCAGCACAAACGGGCTGGTATCCGCGGTCACGCGCGTCCACGGCAGCAGGGAGAGCAGCACAGCCAGTGAACCCACATAGAAGATCAGAATACGGTAGATAACCTGGTTAGTGGCTTTCGGGATGCTCTGCTCCGGGTTGTCGGCTTCAGCGGCAGTGATGCCCACCAGCTCCAGCCCTCCGAAGGAGAACATGATGATTGCCATCATCATTACCAGGCCGCTCATGCCGTGTGGCAGGAATCCGCCCTGTTCCCACAGGTTACGTACGGTCGCCTGCGGGCCACCGTTACCGCTGAACAGCAGCCAGCCACCGAAGATGATCATGGCCACAACGGCGATGACTTTGATGATGGCGAACCAGAACTCCATCTCACCGAACACTTTGACGTTGGTCAGGTTGATGGCGTTAATGATGACGAAGAAGGCCGCAGCAGAGGCCCAGGTTGGGATCTCCGGGTACCAGAATTGAATGTACTTACCGACAGCGGTAAGTTCAGCCATGGCAACGAGTACGTACAGCACCCAGTAATTCCAGCCAGAGGCGAAGCCCGCGAAGCTCCCCCAGTACTTATAGGCAAAGTGACTGAAAGAACCGGCAACGGGTTCTTCAACGACCATTTCACCTAACTGACGCATGATCAGAAAAGCAATAAAACCTGCGATAGCGTAACCCAAAATAATGCCAGGGCCGGCAGACTGGATAACGGATGCGCTTCCCAGAAACAGGCCGGTACCGATAGCACCACCCAATGCGATGAGCTGAATGTGGCGGTTTTTTAGGCCGCGCTTTAGCTGATCGCCGTGCTGTTGAGCTTCCATTTGAAACCTCGTGTGTGGTTGTTATGTTCACGCTGGGCGTGTGTAATTATGAATGTCCGTTTTCTGTATTTATTTCTTTACGGTTAATGATACCGAAAAAATCGTAGATGACTTCCGTAAGCGCCAGAATAGTGGTAAGTGCCTGCGAATGCACCTGCTTTATGGAGGGCTGATGACGAGTTGAATAAAAAGAAAGCATTTGTAAATCACTCCGCGAACCTTTCTTACCCCAACCTATAGAATAGAAATGCGCCATAAGTGGGCTAATTTTCATTATTTGCTTTGTTGAATCGCTTCAGATTGCAAAAACCCTCGTTTCAATATGGTTAAAACTCCCTCTTTGTGAGTAATCAACTCATTTGTGCAAAGTTACATTTCTGAAACGTTATTTCTGTAAGGTTGTTAAAATGTGCAGCGTTTACTGATTTCAATCAAAACCAATATGGACAGAAGGTGAATACTTTGTTACTTTAGCGATACGAAATAGAAATTGGTAAGACCAATTGACTCCGGGCAAAAAGGCGTAAGACAGGGAATATGGCCTACAGCAAAATTCGCCAACCAAAACTATCTGATGTGATTGAGCAGCAGCTGGAGTTTTTAATCCTCGAAGGGACTCTGCGCCCGGGTGAGAAACTTCCGCCAGAACGCGAGCTGGCAAAACAGTTCGACGTTTCACGTCCTTCTCTGCGTGAGGCGATTCAACGTCTCGAAGCAAAGGGCTTGCTGCTTCGTCGCCAGGGCGGCGGAACCTTTGTGCAAAACAGCCTGTGGCAGAGCTTCAGCGATCCGCTGGTAGAACTTCTCTCTGACCACCCAGAATCCCAGTTTGACCTGCTTGAGACCCGTCACGCGCTTGAAGGTATTGCGGCCTATTACGCCGCACTTCGCAGCACTGATGAAGATCGCGTGCGTATCCGCGAACTGCATCAGGCCATTGAACGGGCACAGCAGTCCGGCGATTTAGACGCCGAGTCCAGCGCCGTCGTCCAGTATCAAATTGCCGTCACCGAAGCGGCCCACAATGTGGTGCTCCTCCATCTGCTACGCTGCATGGAGCCCATGCTGGCCCAGAACGTTCGTCAGAATTTTGAATTGTTGTATGCCCGTCGGGACATGCTCCCACTGGTAAGCAACCATCGCACCCGAGTATTCGAGGCGATAATGGCCGGGGAACCGGAGCAGGCGCGCGAAGCGTCGCACCGACATCTGGCTTTCATTGAGGAAATCTTGCTGGACCGCAGCCGTGAACAATCGCGTCGCGAACGTTCATTACGCCGCATACAGCAACGAAAGGATTAAGCGCCAGGTACTTTTAGAGCGCGGCAACTAAACGCAGAACCTGTCTTATTGTGTTCTTGCCCAAGAGCACAATGGGACAGGTTCCAGACAAATCAACGTATTAGATAGATAAGGAATACCCCCATGTCAGAACGTCTCCAAAATGACGTGGATCCGATCGAAACTCGCGACTGGCTACAGGCGATCGAATCGGTCATCCGTGAAGAAGGTGTTGAGCGCGCTCAGTATCTGATTGATCAGCTGCTTTCTGAAGCCCGCAAAGGCGGTGTGAAGGTTGCTTCAGGTGCAGGGGCTAGCAACTACGTAAACACGATTGCCGTCGAAGACGAACCGGAATACCCGGGCAATCTGGATCTGGAACGTCGTATCCGTTCTGCAATCCGCTGGAACGCCATCATGACCGTTCTGCGCGCATCCAAGAAAGACCTGGAACTGGGTGGCCACATGGCGTCCTTCCAGTCTTCTGCAACCGTTTACGAAGTGTGCTTCAACCACTTCTTCCGTGCAGCGAACGAGAAAGACGGCGGCGATCTGGTGTACTTCCAGGGCCACATCTCTCCGGGCATCTATGCACGTGCATTCCTGGAAGGTCGTCTGACTGAAGAGCAGATGAACAACTTCCGTCAGGAAGTTCACGGTAAAGGTCTGTCTTCTTATCCGCACCCTAAACTGATGCCAACCTTCTGGCAGTTCCCGACCGTTTCTATGGGTCTGGGCCCAATCGGTGCGATCTACCAGGCTAAATTCCTGAAATATCTGGAACACCGTGGTCTGAAAGACACCTCTGAGCAGACCGTATACGCCTTCCTGGGCGACGGTGAAATGGATGAGCCAGAATCTAAAGGTGCGATCACCATCGCGACCCGTGAGAAGCTGGACAACCTGTGCTTCATCATCAACTGTAACCTGCAGCGTCTGGATGGTCCGGTCACCGGTAACGGTAAGATCATCAACGAACTGGAAGGCATCTTCGCCGGTGCTGGCTGGAACGTGATTAAAGTCATGTGGGGCGGTCGTTGGGATGAGCTGCTGCGTAAAGACACCAGCGGTAAACTGATCCAGCTGATGAACGAAACCGTTGACGGTGACTACCAGACCTTCAAATCCAAAGACGGTGCCTACGTTCGTGAGCACTTCTTCGGTAAATATCCTGAAACCGCAGCCCTGGTTGCAGACTGGACTGACGAGCAGATCTGGGCCCTGAACCGTGGTGGTCACGATCCGAAGAAAGTCTACGCTGCACTGAAAAAAGCGCAGGAAACCAAAGGTAAAGCGACTGTAATCCTGGCCCACACCATCAAAGGTTACGGCATGGGTGATACCGCAGAAGGTAAAAACATCGCTCACCAGGTTAAGAAAATGAACATGGACGGCGTGCGTTATATCCGCGACCGTTTCAACGTTCCAGTGACTGATGAGCAGGTAGAAAACCTGTCTTACATCACCTTCCCGGAAGGCTCTGAAGAGCACAAGTACCTGCACGAACGTCGTCAGGCGCTGAAAGGCTACCTGCCAGCTCGTCAGCCTAACTTCACCGAGAAACTGGAACTGCCAGCGCTGGAAGACTTCTCTCAGCTGCTGGAAGAGCAGAACAAAGAAATCTCTACCACCATCGCTTTCGTTCGTGCCCTGAACGTGATGCTGAAGAACAAGTCGATCAAAGATCGTCTGGTTCCAATCATCGCCGACGAAGCGCGTACTTTCGGTATGGAAGGTCTGTTCCGTCAGATCGGTATCTACAGCCCGAACGGCCAGCAGTACACCCCGCAGGACCGTGAGCAGGTTGCATACTACAAAGAAGACGAGAAAGGTCAGATCCTGCAGGAAGGTATCAACGAACTGGGTGCTGGCGCATCCTGGCTGGCTGCTGCGACCTCTTACAGCACCAACAACCTGCCAATGATCCCGTTCTACATCTACTACTCCATGTTCGGGTTCCAGCGTATCGGTGACCTGTGCTGGCAGGCTGGCGACCAACAGGCTCGCGGCTTCCTGGTAGGCGGTACTTCCGGTCGTACGACCCTGAACGGTGAAGGTCTGCAGCACGAAGATGGTCACAGCCACATTCAGTCTCTGACTATCCCTAACTGTATCTCTTACGACCCGTCTTACGCGTACGAAGTGGCAGTCATCATGCATGACGGTCTGCAGCGCATGTACGGTGAAGCACAAGAGAACGTTTACTACTACATCACCACCCTGAACGAAAACTACCACATGCCGGCAATGCCAGCAGGTGCCGAGGAAGGTATCCGTAAAGGTATCTACAAACTCGAAACCCTCGAAGGTAGCAAAGGTAAAGTTCAGCTGCTGGGCTCCGGTTCTATCCTGCGTCACGTACGTGAAGCAGCACAGATCCTGGCGAAAGACTACGGTGTCGGTTCCGATGTGTACTCTGTGACCTCCTTCACTGAACTGGCGCGTGATGGCCAGGATTGTGAGCGCTGGAACATGCTGCACCCAATGGAAACCCCGCGCGTTCCGTACATCGCTCAGGTGATGAACGATGCACCAGCGGTGGCGTCTACTGACTATATGAAACTGTTCGCTGAGCAGGTTCGTACTTACGTACCAGCTGATGATTATCGCGTACTGGGTACTGACGGCTTCGGTCGTTCTGACAGCCGCGAAAACCTGCGTCACCACTTCGAAGTTGATGCTTCTTACGTGGTTGTAGCAGCACTGGGCGAACTGGCTAAACGTGGCGAAATCGATAAGAAAGTGGTTGCGGAAGCAATTACCAAATTCAACATCGATGCAGAAAAAGTTAACCCGCGTCTGGCGTAAGAGGTAAAAGAATAATGGCTATCGAAATCAATGTACCGGACATCGGGGCTGATGAAGTTGAAATCACCGAGATCCTGGTCAAAGTAGGCGACAAAGTTGAAGCTGAACAGTCGCTGATCACCGTAGAAGGCGACAAAGCCTCTATGGAAGTCCCGTCTCCTCAGGCTGGCATCGTTAAAGAGATCAAAGTCTCTGTTGGCGATAAAACCGAGACTGGCAAACTGATCATGATTTTCGATTCCGCCGACGGTGCAGCAACTGCTGCACCTGCGCAGGAAGAGAAGAAAGCCGCTCCGGCCGCCGCTGCTCCAGCAGCTGCCGCGAGCGCGAAAGAAGTTAACGTGCCTGACATCGGCGGTGACGAAGTTGAAGTCACTGAGATCCTGGTGAAAGTGGGCGATACCGTTGCGGCTGAGCAGTCACTGATCACCGTAGAAGGCGACAAAGCCTCTATGGAAGTGCCAGCGCCGTTCGCGGGTACCGTTAAAGAGATCAAGATCAACACCGGTGACAAAGTGTCTACTGGCTCTCTGATCATGATCTTCGAAGTGGCGGGTGCTGCACCTGCTGCTGCGCCTGCACAGGCAGCTGCTCCGGCGGCCGCGGCTCCAGCGGTTGCTGGTGGCGCGAAAGACGTTAACGTACCAGACATCGGCGGTGACGAAGTTGAAGTGACCGAAGTGATGGTTAAAGTGGGCGACAAAGTTGCCGCTGAACAGTCACTGATCACCGTTGAAGGCGACAAGGCTTCCATGGAAGTCCCTGCGCCATTCGCGGGTACCGTTAAAGAGATCAAAATCAGCACTGGCGACAAAGTGTCTACCGGCTCTCTGATCATGGTCTTCGAAGTAGAAGGCGCTGCGCCTGCTGCTGCTCCGGCGGCCGCGGCTGCTCCAGCACCAACTGCTGCACCGGCTCAGGCTGCTAAACCAGCTGCTGCCCCTGCTGCAAAAGCGGAAGGCAAATCTGAGTTCGCTGAAAACGACGCTTACGTCCACGCGACTCCGCTGATTCGTCGCCTGGCGCGCGAATTCGGTGTTAACCTGGCGAAAGTGAAAGGGACTGGCCGTAAAGGTCGTATCCTGCGCGAAGACGTTCAGACTTACGTGAAAGACGCGGTGAAACGCGCTGAAGCTGCACCAGCTGCAGCGGCAGGCGGCGGCATCCCGGGCATGCTGCCATGGCCGAAAGTGGACTTCAGCAAGTTCGGCGAAATCGAAGAAGTGGAACTGGGCCGTATCCAGAAAATCTCTGGTGCTAACCTGAGCCGTAACTGGGTGATGATCCCGCACGTTACGCACTTCGACAAAACCGATATCACCGATCTGGAAGCGTTCCGTAAACAGCAGAACGCCGAAGCTGAGAAGCGTAAACTGGACGTGAAATTCACCCCAGTGGTCTTCATCATGAAAGCCGTTGCCGCTGCTCTTGAGCAGATGCCACGCTTCAACAGCTCCCTGTCCGAAGATGGCCAGAAGCTGACGCTGAAGAAATACATCAACATCGGTGTTGCGGTTGATACGCCAAATGGTCTGGTTGTTCCGGTCTTCAAAGACGTGAACAAGAAGAGCATCACTGAGCTGTCCCGTGAACTGACCGTGATCTCCAAAAAAGCGCGTGATGGTAAGCTGACTGCTGGCGAAATGCAGGGCGGTTGCTTCACTATCTCCAGCATCGGTGGCCTGGGTACAACCCACTTCGCACCGATTGTGAACGCGCCTGAAGTTGCGATCCTTGGTGTGTCCAAGTCCGCGATGGAGCCGGTGTGGAATGGCAAAGAGTTCGTACCGCGTCTGATGATGCCAATCTCTCTGTCCTTCGACCACCGCGTGATCGACGGTGCTGATGGTGCGCGTTTCATCACCATCATCAACAACACCCTGAGCGACATTCGCCGCCTGGTGATGTAATCGAAAAGCCGGCCTGACGGCCGGCTTTTTTCTGGTAATCTCATGGTGTTTGTGAGGTTATTGGCGAAAGCGATAATTCGTGAGCCGTTTGTTGTTTCAAAATTGTTAACAATTTTGTAAACTGCGGGCGGATAGAACGACCCGGTGGACGACGGGTATAAATTAAGAGGTCATGATGAGCACAGAAATCAAAACTCAGGTCGTAGTACTTGGGGCAGGCCCGGCAGGTTACTCCGCAGCATTCCGCGCCGCGGATTTAGGTCTGGAAACCGTCATCGTAGAACGTTACAGCACCCTCGGTGGTGTTTGTCTGAACGTCGGCTGTATCCCTTCTAAAGCGCTGCTGCACGTAGCCAAAGTTATCGAAGAAGCCAAAGCGCTGGCTGAACACGGTATCGTCTTCGGCGAGCCGAAAACCGATATCGACAAAATTCGTACCTGGAAAGAGAAAGTTATCACTCAGCTGACCGGCGGTCTGGCAGGTATGGCCAAAGGCCGTAAAGTGAAAGTGGTAAACGGTCTGGGTAAATTCACCGGTGCGAACACCCTGGAAGTGGAAGGCGAAAACGGTAAAACCGTGATTAACTTCGACAACGCGATCATCGCGGCAGGCTCTCGCCCAATCGAACTGCCATTCATTCCACACGAAGATCCTCGTGTTTGGGATTCCACCGATGCGCTGGAACTGAAAACCGTTCCAAAACGCCTGCTGGTTATGGGTGGCGGTATCATCGGTCTGGAAATGGGTACCGTGTACCATGCGCTGGGTTCAGATATTGACGTGGTTGAAATGTTCGACCAGGTTATCCCGGCTGCTGACAAAGACATCGTTAAAGTCTTCACCAAACGCATCAGCAAGAAATTCAACCTGATGCTGGAAACCAAAGTCACTGCCGTTGAAGCGAAAGAAGACGGTATTTACGTTTCCATGGAAGGCAAAAAAGCCCCATCCGAACCACAGCGTTACGACGCGGTGCTGGTGGCTATCGGCCGTGTGCCGAACGGTAAAAACCTCGACGCGGGCAAAGCTGGCGTGGAAGTGGACGACCGTGGCTTCATCCGCGTTGACAAACAGCTGCGCACCAACGTGCCGCACATCTTTGCTATCGGCGATATCGTCGGTCAGCCAATGCTGGCACACAAAGGTGTTCATGAAGGTCACGTTGCCGCTGAAGTTATCGCCGGCATGAAACACTACTTCGATCCGAAAGTGATCCCATCCATCGCGTACACCGAGCCAGAAGTTGCATGGGTTGGTCTGACTGAGAAAGAAGCGAAAGAGAAAGGCATCAGCTACGAAACCGCCACCTTCCCGTGGGCTGCTTCTGGCCGTGCTATCGCTTCCGACTGCGCAGACGGTATGACCAAACTGATCTTCGACAAAGAGACTCACCGCGTTATCGGTGGTGCGATTGTCGGTACCAACGGCGGTGAGCTGCTGGGTGAAATCGGTCTGGCTATCGAAATGGGTTGTGACGCTGAAGACATCGCGTTGACTATCCACGCTCACCCAACTCTGCACGAGTCTGTGGGCCTTGCGGCAGAAGTGTTTGAAGGCAGCATCACCGACCTGCCAAACGCGAAAGCGAAGAAGAAATAAGTTTCTTCACGATTGCTAAACGCCTCTTCGGAGGCGTTTTTTTTGTCTAAAGCCTACCCATTATGGTAGGTATCTTATTGATATTTCCGCTAAAAAATTTCTCTCATCTGCCGATACCTTTTTCACCATTGTGTAGCTACTGGCCGCACGGTTTAGGGGTTCTGGACTTTTGATTACACGAAAAAAGGAAATAACATGTCTTTGAAGAAAGTTGCGGTGATTGGCTTAGTGGCAGCAGCGATGACGCTGACCGGGTGTGGTGCGATGACCACTGCGGTGAAAAAACGTAATCTGGAAGTGAAAACTCAGATGAGCGAAACCATCTGGCTGGAGCCATCTAACGAAAAAACAGTCTACATTCAGGTTAAAAACACCTCTGATAAAGACATGAGCAACCTGCAGACGCTACTGGCAAACGATCTGAGTGCCAAGGGATACAAGGTCACCAGCTCTCCTGACAGCGCATACTATTGGGTGCAGGCTAACGTTCTGAAAGCAGACAAAATGGACCTGCGAGAATCTCAGGGCTATCTGAAGACTGGCTATGAAGGTGCCGCTGTTGGTGCTGCGCTGGGTGCCGGTATTACGGCCTACAACAGCAACTCTTCTGGTGCGGCGTTGGGTGTGGGTCTGGCGGCAGGTCTGATCGGTATGGCGGCGGATGCGATGGTAGAAGATGTGAACTATACCATGGTGACCGACCTGCAGATCTCTGAGCGTAGCAAAGCAAAAGTCACCACCGATAACATCGCGGCACTGCGTCAGGGTACATCGGGCGTGAAACTGCAGACCAGCTCCGAGCAGGGCGATCGCGCTAAGTATCAGACACGTGTCGTGTCTAATGCTAATAAAGTGAACCTGAAATTCGAAGAAGCGAAACCGGTTCTGGAAGCGCAACTGGCAAAATCGGTCGCAAATATTCTGTAAGTTAAAAAGCCGGGCGGCGACTTTGCCTTACCCGGCCTACAGGCCTCGCTGGAGAAGAGCTACCGCACATTCAGGGCTCGACGGGCTGCCAGGTTTTATCAGGAGCATATGAGGCCAGCGCCCGCGCCTTATGCTCCGAATCGCTGCCGAGATCCGACTGGAACACCTTGTCGTCCTGATTTATCAAAAAGCTCATTACGCCCGTCTGGCCGTAGCTGACCGGCCAGGCAACCATTGCGAAACCGTGGTTATCCGGCAAAATTCTGAAGCGATAGCCGTGATACCCAGTACCCGGTTCTTTTGGACTGAATGCCGGACCGAGCGGGCTGGGCGCTTCACCGGGTGATGCAGGCCAGTACAAACCGTCCTTTTTCCCTGTGGTGCTGACGATCTTCTGGGCATACTTCTGGTTCATCGCATAATAGCTCTGCTGTGCATCCACGTAAGCATGTAAGGCTTCAATCGCTGCGAGCTCGTTACGCCCAATTTCGCGGGTCAGGATCTCCTCAGCACCTTCTTTGATATCAAATTGCCAGCCGGAAGTGGTCTTGATGACCGGAATAGGAAGTTGCCAGTCGGTCTCTCCGACAACAAGATGCGCCGTATTACCTTCAACAACGGTGTTATGACGGACTTTCCAGTCGCGCAGGAAGCGATCGACGGCATCAGGATCAACCCCTTCTGGGGGCAGAAAATCGCGCCAGTTCTCTCCAAGCAGGTTATTCATTGCACTTTCATTCTGATCACGAATGGCATTTGCCAGTGCGTCGGTCGCCTGGTCAGGCGTGCTAAAAGATTGTTGCGCCATCGCCGAGGCCGAAAGCATGAACAACACCATTCCACTGAGTAGTTTACTTTTCATGTCGGCTCCCTTAACGATGTCGAATTTCACGGCGTTCAGCGCGTCCGCCAGCTGCCTGGTGCGGTTGTTGTTGACGAGCGATCTGTCGGCTTTGCGCCCCTCGCTGCTGCTGTGCCTGCCAGTTGGCGGAGCGGCTGTCGTTGCCACTCAGAGCATTAGCCCGGGGCTGACTGATTCGCTGCTGGGTTGTGCGTTGCTGCGCAGGTTGCGAAACCCGTTTTTCATTTCTTTGCGCTGTGGTCTGACGATTATCACGCTGCTGTGTAGTCGTCCGCTTTGTCGTCTGTGGTTTGGTGTCATAGCCACGGTAGTTGTTGCGCTGGGAAATCTGCTTCAGCTGCTCATTTGAGGCCTTGCGCTGGACATCTTTGGTTCCCGGACGTGCCGTTTGAGGGAAGGTTTTACCCGTTGATTTCTCCATCTGGCTGAGGGCGGCCTGACGCTGGCTATCGCGATTAACCGGTTTTTGCTGCGTTGAACTTAACCCTACGGCCGTGTTGGTGGAGTGGAAGCGGTTGTTGAGCTGGCTCGTCGGATAGGGTACGCCTTCCCGATAAGCCGGGTTGTGCTGCCAGGTGCGGTTGGCATCCGTCAGGCGCTGCCCGCTGATTTTATTGAAGTTCTCAACGTTGATATTGATGTTGTTATCACCGTTGCGGTTATAGCCGCCGTGATTATCCCAGTCGTCATGGTGATGATCCCAGTCATCGTCATCATCCCAGTCGATGCTGCTGAAGATGGCATAGGTTGTCGCGACGCCCAGGCTGAAGCCTAAACCGTTAACGAAGCTGTTGCCAAACTGCTCGCCGGGTGAAGGCGGGAGATAGGTGGGGGGATAAGCGGTGTTTGGCCAGGTTCCGTAAACCGTATTAGGGTTGTAGGTGGGAACGTACACGACTTGTGGATCGGCAGATTCAATTTTGATCACCGTTGGAGCCGGTGCGGACGTTGTGTTTGTCGTGGTTGACTCGCTGGTGCTCGTTTTAGACGGCGCCGCTTTTGTCACCGTGGTGACTGTTTGTTGAGGTGTCGACTGTAAGGCTCCGGTCTTCTGCGCCAGCACGCGCAGGCGTTGAACGGAATCCATCACATCTTTGGGTTGTGCGAGAAACGCATCGCCCAGATTTTGTACCCACGGTGGGTTCTCTCCCATCAGTGACATCAACTGAGGAAAGGCGACCAGCGATTTTACGCTGGGATCCCAGGGTTGGCTGGCAACGGCCTGAATAGCGGCATCACCTTCCATTTTAGGGTTGTCTTTCGACCACTGTGCAGCCTGGATGACGTTGGCCGGGTAGGTTGATGCCATCAAAATTTGCGACAGCAGGGCATCCGGGTAGAGCGCGATGGGAGCAACCCATTGATCGATTTGCGCGGCAGTGTAGGCTGGCGCGACAACAGGGGCGGGCTGGGCTGCGGCAGGCGCCGCCGGTGCAGCCGGCTGTTGTGCGACGGGGGCCGGCGCAGCGGGCTCCGTTGCGCGACCTTTGACAAACATGACGCCTGAGGCGGCAAACAGCCCGGCACTGCACAGAAGGACGAGCAGATGTGGCTTAAAGGGCAACTTCATAAAATGACTCCAACGAGACAAGCGCTGTGCCGTGAGGCGTTACGGTTGGCGTGAGTATTATTCACCCGTCTTTTACTGTTTTGACTTTTATTGGGAAGCGTCCGGGACGCCCGGATAAAGAGTGTGAGTATTTATTACACAATTATATCTGATGGAGAAAAAACTGAAGCGTCACGGTGCAGAAGATGTCGCAAAATGATGCCCTTAATTCTCGCTACACCATGCTTAACGATTCAGCAAATTTTTTAATGTTGCTTTTTTGTAAACGGATTAACACTGTGCAGAAATCCTGCTATGCTGCCCGACGCGGTATCGGGCATTTACCCTACAAACTGCTGTCTCACAGGAGCGTGAAGAGAACGCCCGCCGCATATGACAATGAGAGCGAGGAGAACCGTCGTGCTAGAAGAATACCGTAAGCACGTAGCAGAACGTGCCGCCGAGGGAATTGTACCCAAACCTTTAGATGCAACCCAAATGGCCGCGCTCGTCGAGCTGCTGAAGAACCCGCCTAAGGGCGAAGAAGAATTCCTGTTAGATCTGTTGATCAACCGCGTACCGCCTGGCGTAGATGAAGCTGCCTACGTAAAAGCCGGATTCCTTGCTGCTATCGCCAAAGGCGAAGCCACCTCCCCACTGGTTACTCCTGAAAAAGCCATTGAACTGCTCGGCACTATGCAGGGCGGCTACAACATTCATCCGCTGATTGACGCGCTGGATAACGACAAGCTGGCTCCGATTGCCGCTAAAGCGCTCTCCTCAACGCTGCTGATGTTCGATAACTTCTACGATGTGGAAGAAAAAGCGAAAGCGGGCAATGTCTATGCGAAGCAGGTGATGCAATCCTGGGCTGATGCCGAATGGTTCCTGAACCGTCCTGCTCTGGCTGAAAAAATTACCGTTACCGTCTTTAAAGTGACGGGCGAAACCAACACCGATGACCTCTCTCCGGCACCGGACGCGTGGTCTCGCCCGGATATCCCTCTGCACGCCCTGGCGATGCTGAAAAACGCCCGCGAAGGCATTGAGCCGGATCAGCCAGGCAGCGTCGGGCCGATCAAACAGATCGAAGCTCTGCAGAAAAAAGGTTTCCCGCTGGCTTATGTGGGTGACGTCGTGGGTACCGGTTCTTCCCGTAAGTCTGCAACCAACTCCGTGCTGTGGTTCATGGGCGACGACATTCCACACGTGCCGAATAAGCGCGGTGGCGGTCTGTGCCTCGGCGGAAAAATTGCTCCAATCTTCTTCAACACCATGGAAGATGCGGGTGCACTGCCGATCGAAGTGGATGTTTCTAACCTGAACATGGGCGACGTGATTGACGTTTATCCGTTCAAAGGCGAAGTACGTAACCACGAAACCAACGAACTGCTGGCAAGCTTCGAGCTGAAAACCGACGTGCTGATCGACGAAGTGCGTGCAGGTGGCCGTATTCCTCTGATTATTGGCCGTGGCCTGACAACCAAAGCGCGTGAAGCGCTGGGTCTGCCACACAGCGATGTATTCCGTCACGCGAAAGACGTTGCGGAAAGCAATCGCGGTTACTCACTGGCGCAGAAAATGGTTGGTCGTGCATGCGGCGTCGCCGGTATCCGTCCTGGTGCATACTGCGAGCCGAAGATGACCTCTGTGGGCTCCCAGGATACCACTGGCCCAATGACCCGTGACGAACTGAAAGACCTGGCGTGCCTGGGCTTCTCTTCCGATCTGGTGATGCAGTCCTTCTGCCACACTGCGGCGTATCCGAAGCCGGTTGATGTGACGACACACCACACGCTGCCTGACTTCATCATGAACCGTGGCGGGGTTTCCCTGCGTCCGGGTGATGGTGTTATCCACTCATGGCTGAACCGTATGCTGCTGCCAGATACCGTGGGTACCGGTGGTGACTCCCATACCCGTTTCCCGATTGGTATCTCCTTCCCGGCGGGTTCTGGTCTGGTGGCGTTTGCTGCGGCAACTGGCGTGATGCCGCTGGATATGCCGGAATCTGTTCTGGTGCGCTTCAAAG
This sequence comes from Enterobacter sp. CPE_E890, assembly GCF_046521475.1. Lineage (NCBI taxonomy): Bacteria > Pseudomonadati > Pseudomonadota > Gammaproteobacteria > Enterobacterales > Enterobacteriaceae > Enterobacter > Enterobacter sp. CPE_E890. The sequence continues at coordinate 815,636 of NZ_JBKFZW010000001.1, forward strand.
GCAAAATGCAGCCGGGTATCACCCTGCGTGACCTGGTTCACGCGATCCCGCTGTATGCGATTAAACAGGGCCTGCTGACCGTTGAGAAGAAAGGTAAGAAAAACATCTTCTCTGGCCGTATCCTGGAAATTGAAGGTCTGCCAGATCTGAAAGTTGAGCAGGCGTTCGAACTGACCGATGCCTCCGCTGAACGTTCTGCTGCGGGCTGTACCATCAAGCTGAACAAAGAGCCGATTATTGAGTATCTGAACTCTAACATCGTGCTGTTGAAGTGGATGATTGCAGAAGGCTACGGCGACCGTCGTACGCTGGAGCGTCGTATCCAGGGCATGGAAAAATGGCTGGCCGATCCGCAGCTGCTGGAAGCTGATGCTGACGCAGAATACACGGCAGTGATCGACATCGATCTGGCGGATATCAAAGAGCCAATTCTGTGTGCACCGAACGATCCGGACGATGCGCGTCTGCTCTCTGATGTTCAGGGCGAGAAGATCGATGAAGTGTTCATCGGTTCTTGTATGACCAACATTGGTCACTTCCGCGCGGCAGGTAAATTGCTGGATACCCATAAAGGCCAGTTGCCAACCCGTCTGTGGGTGGCACCGCCAACCCGTATGGACGCGGCTCAGCTGACCGAAGAGGGCTACTACAGCGTGTTTGGTAAGAGTGGGGCGCGTATCGAAATTCCTGGCTGTTCCCTGTGTATGGGTAACCAGGCGCGCGTAGCTGACGGTGCGACGGTGGTGTCCACCTCTACCCGTAACTTCCCGAACCGTTTAGGTACCGGTGCGAACGTCTTCCTGGCTTCTGCGGAGCTGGCGGCGGTTGCGGCGCTGATTGGCAAACTGCCAACGCCGGAAGAGTACCAGACCTTTGTGGCTCAGGTTGATAAGACGGCGGTGGATACCTATCGCTATCTGAACTTCGACCAGCTCTCTCAGTACACCGAGAAGGCTGACGGGGTTATCTTCCAGACGGCAGTATAAACAGCAAAACCGTCTCCACGAGACGGTTTTTAGTGTTTGCACCCTCTCCCGTGGGAGAGGGACGGGGTGAGGGCATCAGGCCGCAGGGTCTCGCTCTCACCTTTTTATTTTCATTCCTCCTACCTCCCACGCTTTTTTTCTGCCTCTCTGCTGCGATAATTACCCTAATGGCTTTGCAGAGGAAAACACTATGGATTACGAATTTCTGCGCGACATCACCGGAGTGGTGAAAGTGCGTATGTCGATGGGCCACGAAGCCGTTGGACACTGGTTTAACGAAGAGGTGAAAGAGAATCTCGCACTTCTTGATGAAGTTGAACAGGCGGCGAATACGGTGAAAGGCAGTGAACGCTCCTGGCAACGTGCCGGACACGAATACACGCTGTGGATGGATGGCGAAGAGGTGATGGTGCGAGCCAACCAGCTTGAATTCTCGGGTGACGAGATGGAAGAGGGGATGAGCTACTACGATGAAGAGAGTCTGTCGCTGTGCGGCGTTGAAGACTTCCTGAAGGTGGTGAATGCATACCGCGAGTTTATGAAACAGAGATAATTTCCCGAAGCATCCTTGCTCCGGGCAACACTTACACGGCCGGAATATTGCGGCCGTAGTAGATTTCGCGCATCTCTTTCCAGAGCAGGTCAGTGATGGCCTTACGCTCTTCTTCGCTCAGATCTTCCGGCTTCGTGTGGAACATGTAGTGCTTAAGGTCGAATTCCTTCAGTAACATCTTGGTATGGAAGATGTTCTCCTGATATACGTTCACGTCCATCATGTCGTACAGCGCCTTCATATCCTCAGACATAAAGTTCTGAATCGAGTTGATCTCGTGGTCAATGAAGTGCTTCATGCCGTTGATATCACGGGTGAAACCGCGCACGCGGTAATCAATGGTGACGATATCGGATTCCAGTTGGTGGATTAAATAGTTCAGCGCGTTCAGCGGGGAGATCACGCCGCAGGTCGACACTTCTATATCGGCGCGGAACGTACACAGCCCACCTTCCGGATGGCTCTCCGGATAGGTATGAACGCAGATATGGCTTTTATCAAGGTGAGCAACAACCACTTCCGGCAGCGGGCCCGGATGTTCGGTTTTGTCGATAAGCTTAGGATCGACGGGTTCTTCGCTCACCAGAATGGTTACGCTGGCACCCTGAGGTTCATAATCCTGTCTGGCGATATTCAGGATGTTTGCCCCGATAATCGAGCAGGTTTCTGACAGGATCTCGGTCAGACGGTTGGCGTTGTAGAGTTCATCGATATAGGCGATGTAACCATCGCGTTCTTCCGCTGTTTTGGCATAGCAGATATCGTAAATACAAAAACTCAGGCTTTTGGTCAGGTTGTTAAAGCCATGTAGTTTAAGCTTTTTCAATTAGCTCACCCCCTTAGTGGATAAGGCGTCCTGAAGATACTGTGGCAGCGCAAACGCTGCGGTATGAACAGCAGGATTGTAATATCGGCACTGAAGACCAGCCTGATGGAAACGGGCCTGGATAATTTCGGTGGAGAGATGGCGCAGCACGTCGTTATCCGTCGCCCAGGCAAAGGTCATGATCCCGCCGTAGTAGGTCGGAATGGCGGCCTGGTAGAAGCTGACGTCGCCAAAGTAGGTGCTCAGTTTGCGATGGCTATCGAGAGCTTCATCCTGCTGCAGGAAGCAGACGCCATTTTGCGCGACAAAGATCCCTCCAGGATTCAGGCAGCGCTTGCAGCCTTCGTAGAAGGAGGAAGTAAACAGCGACGCGCCTGGGCCGATGGGGTCGGTACAGTCTGAGATAATGACATCAAAGGTCTGCGTGGTCTGATTAACGAAGTTAACCCCGTCGTCAATCACCAGATTAAAACGCGGATCGTCATAGCTACCAGCATTGTGGTTGGGCAGGTACTGACGGCAGAAAGAGACCACGCCCGCATCGATCTCCACCATGGTGATGGTTTCAATAGAGCGATGGCGAGAAACTTCACGCAGCATAGCCCCGTCGCCACCGCCGATAATCAGGACATGCTTCGCATGCCCGTGCGCCAGCAGCGGGACGTGGGTCATCATTTCATGATAGATAAACTCATCTCGCTCGGTCGTTTGCACGACGCCGTCCAGCGCCATGACGCGGCCAAAGGCGGCATTCTCGAAGATGATCAGATCCTGGTGATCGGTTTTCTCATGATAGAGCACGTTATCAACGGCAAAGTACTGACCAAACTGGTCATGCAGTGTTTCATGCCACAACGTGTGGTCGGCCATACGCAGACTCCTCCTTTGTTAACATCCGTTACATTCACAAAAAGTGAGCGAAACATGATAGCTAACTCTCACCGTGGTTGCACGGCTACAGGCTCAACAAGGAGCGTCGGGAAGCTTATTTCACGTAGGCGAGCAGGCTGAGTGAATCGCGAGCCAGCGCTTTGCATTTTTTGGCAGTAGGGATACCAATACCGCTCAGGTCACGGTAGCTGTCTTCACCAAGAGATTTCATGTCGAAGCTGTCGTAATTGCTGAGGTCCCATTGGTTCTGCTGAGCAAAAAAGACCAGCGCGCGGCGAATTTGCCCGTTGGGTAAATTCTGGTAGCCACAATCATTTTTCAGGAACACAAAAACCGCCGTCAGATCGGCCATATCTTCCGCTTCATTTTCACTTAGCGCATAGCTGTTCGCACACATTGCCATCAGGCTGGTGAACAAAATTGTCCTGAAAAACGTCTTCATTGCTTCTACCACTGCTTCACGGAAAAATAACGTTAGCATACTTGGTGCCAGTGCGACGATCTTTATTATTACCGCTTTACTTGACCTTCCGGTAAGGGGAGGGTTTATGCTCAAAAGATCGCCGGCTGGAAATAAGGAAATGAACATGCAACGTCGTGATTTTTTAAAATATTCCGTTGCGCTGGGGGTTGCCAGCGCATTACCACTGTGGAGCCGCACGGTTTTCGCGGCTGACAGACCTGCCTTACCCATCCCGGACTTACTGACTGCTGACGCTCGTAGTCGTATCCAGCTTGTTGTTCAGTCCGGTAAAACGGCCTTCGGTGGACACAACGCTACTACGTGGGGTTATAACGGCAATCTGCTTGGTCCAGCGCTTCAGCTACGTAAAGGGAAAGCCGTCACCGTTGATATTCACAACACGCTGGCAGAAGAGACGACGCTGCACTGGCACGGGCTGGAGGTGCCGGGCGAGGTCGACGGCGGTCCGCAAGGGATTATTAAAGCGGGCGGTACGCGCAGCGTTACCTTTACGCCTGACCAGCGCGCCGCGACCTGCTGGTTCCACCCCCATCAGCACGGCAAAACGGGCCATCAGGTGGCAATGGGGTTGGCGGGCCTGGTGCTGATTGAAGATGACGAAAGCCGCCTGCTGCGTCTGCCTAAACAGTGGGGGATCGACGATGTACCGGTGATTGTCCAGGACAAAAAATTCACCGCAGACGGTCAGATTGATTATCAACTGGATGTGATGACCGCGGCGGTAGGCTGGTTTGGTGATACTCTGCTGACCAACGGCGCCATTTATCCGCAGCACGCCGCGCCGAAGGGCTGGCTGCGTTTACGTCTGCTTAACGGGTGCAATGCACGCTCCCTGAACTTTGCTACCAGTGATAATCGTCCTCTGTACGTGGTCGCCAGCGACGGCGGATTGCTACCTGAACCGGTGAAAGCGAGCGAGCTCCCAATGCTGATGGGGGAACGTTTTGAAGTGCTGGTGGATATCAGCGACGGCAAAGTGTTTGACCTGGTCACGTTGCCGGTCAGCCAGATGGGTATGGCGCTTGCGCCCTTTGACAAGCCGCACCCGGTGTTGCGGATCCAGCCACTGCAGGTTACAGCATCGGGCACGCTGCAGGATACGCTGACGTCGCTCCCGGCGTTACCTTCCCTTGAAGGTTTAACCCAACGCAAGCTGCAGCTTTCCATGAACCCGATGCTCGATATGATGGGTATGCAGGCGCTGATGGCGAAATATGGCGATCGGGCGATGGCGGGGATGCACCACGGGCAGATGATGGGGCATATGAATATGGACCACGGCAAAATGGGCGGTATGGGCAACATGAATCATGGTGACCATGGCTTTGACTTCCACAACGCCAACATGATCAACGGCCAGGCGTTCGACATGAACACGCCAATGTTTGCTGCCACAAAAGGGCAGTTTGAGCGTTGGGTGATTTCTGGCGAAGGCGACATGATGCTGCATCCGTTCCATATCCACGGTACCCAGTTCCGCATTCTTTCTGAGAACGGCAAAGCGCCGGATGCGCACCGCGCGGGCTGGAAAGATACCGTCAGGGTTGAAGGAGGGGTCAGCGAGGTGCTGGTGAAATTTGACCATGCCGCGCCGAAAGAGTTTGCCTATATGGCGCACTGTCATCTGCTGGAGCATGAAGATACGGGGATGATGTTGGGGTTCACCGTTTAGATTAGTGCGGCCTGATGCCCTCACCCTGACCCTCTCCCACAGGGAGAGGGAATAAACACAAAAACGGCAACCGAAGTTGCCGTTTTGCATATTACCGTAGGCCGGGTAAGGCGTAGCCGCCATCTGGCTTTTCAGTTACTTACTTTCATCAGGCAGTGCATACGCGACAATATAGTCGCCCATCTTCGTGCCAAACGAACCGTGACCACCCGCAGAGATGACAACGTACTGCTTGCCATTCACTTCATAGGTCATCGGCGTTGCCTGTCCACCGGCTGGCAGACGGCCTTGCCACAGTTTCTCACCGTTGGTCATGTTGTACGCGCGCAGGTAGTTATCTGCGGTTGCCGCGATGAACAGGACGTTACCGGCGGTGGAGATTGGGCCACCCAGCATCGGCATACCCATATTGAACGGCACCGGAACTGGCATCGGGAACGGCATGCTGTCCTGTGGCGTACCAATACGTTTTTTCCACACAATCTGGTTAGTTTTCAGGTCCAGACCGGAGATATAACCCCAGGCAGGCTGTTTACACGGCAGACCAAACGGAGACAGGAACGGGTTCAGCGTCACGCCAAACGGCACGCCATACTGCGGCTGAATGCCGGATTCGGTCCCTGTGCCTTTCGCGTCTTTCGGTGGCTCCATTGGGTTACCTGGGCCACGTGGGATCAGACGGGAAACGAACGGCAGCGCCATCGGGTTGGCAATCGCCACCTGACGGTTCGGGTCAACGGAGATCCCGCCCCATTCGAACATCCCCAGGTTACCCGGGAAGACCAGCGTGCCCTGCTCAGAAGGCGGGGTGAAGATACCTTCGTAGCGCAACTGGTGGAACATCACGCGGCACACCAGCTGGTCAAACATGGTGGCCCCCCACATGTCTGCACCGCTCAGATCTTTCTTCGGACGGAAGCTCAGGTCAGAGAATGGCTGCGTCTTGCTGACGTAATCGCCTTTTGCCGCACCCTGCGGCACTGGTTTTTCTGGCGCAGGCACAACCAGTTTACCGTTGCTGCGATCCAGTACGAAGATGTTGCCGGTTTTCGCCGGAGCGTAAATCACCGGAACGGTTTTACCGTTAACGGTAATGTCCGCCAGTGTCGGCTGGGATGGCATGTCCATATCCCACAGATCGTGGTGAACGGTCTGGTAGCTCCAGGCCAGCTTACCGGTGGTCGCATTCAGCGCCACGATAGCGCTCGCGTAGCGTTCCTGCTCCGGTGTGCGGTTACCGCCCCAGATATCTGGCGTGGTCACACCCATCGGCAGGTAGACCAGGTCCAGCTTCGCGTCATACGCCGCTGGCGCCCAGGAGTTAGGCGAGTTAAAGGTAAAGGTGTGTTCATCCGACGGGATCGCGTTTGGATCTTTCGCGCCCGGGTCGAAGGCCCACAGCAGTTTACCGGTGTTCACATCGAAACCACGGATGACGCCGGAGGTTTCACGCGTGGAGAAGTTATCTGTTACCGAACCAGCAATCACGATGGTTTTATCGGTGATGATCGGCGGAGAGGTTGGCTCATACAGACCCGGAGTCGTATCCGGCATATTGGTCTGCAGATTAAGGATACCTTTGTTGGCAAAGGTTTCGCACAGCTTGCCCGTTTCGGCGTTGATGGCGAACAGGCGGCCATCGTTCACCGGCAGCATAATGCGGCGAGGACAGTCGGCAATGACTTCCGGGCTGGCATTATCGGCACGCGCTTCGTGGTAAGAGACGCCACGGCAGGTGACATGCTGGAATGACGGGTTGGAATTGAGCTGTGGGTCGAAGTGCCATTTCTCTTTACCCGTGGCCGCATCAAGCGCGAACAGACGCTGGTGCGCCGTACACAGATAAAGCATATCGCCCACTTTAATTGGCGTCACTTCGTTGGTCAGTTCGCCCGGATCGTTTGGCATCTTCAGATCGCCAGTACGGAATACCCAGGCTTCTTTCAGGTTTTTAACGTTATCCGCGTTGATCTGCTTCAGCGGGGAGTAGCGTTGACCTTCCTGATTACGACCATACGCAGGCCAGTCACCGTCCGCAACCTGCGAGATAGCCGCAGCAGGCGTGGATTCCGTGTTCAGCGTGCCTTTGATTTCCTGCGGGTCGTTAAAACCGGCCCAGGTCAGGATGCCACCGCTGATTAACAGGGCTACCACCAGCGCTGCAACGGCACCACTGGAAGGTACAATCAGGCGACGCCAGACGAAGGGCAGGATCAGCCAGATACCAAAGAACACGAGGATGTCGCTACGTGGCGTCAGTGCCCAGAAGTCGAACCCGACTTCCCAGACGCCCCAGATCATGGTGGCGAGGAGTAATGCAGCATACAGCCACAGCGCGGATTGTTTTCTACGCAATAGCAGGATGGTTACACCAACCATAACCAAACCTGCAATTGGGTAGTACCAGGAGCCGCCAAGCGCGACCAGCCAGACGCCACCGATTAACAAATACAGCGCGCAGAAAGCTGCGAAGGCCGCTGTTAATGTCACCAGTAGACGCGGCTGTTGAGTTTTTGTTTCAGCCATAGAAAAGTACTCGTCAGTTTTGTTAATTATTTGCTAGCAATTAATTATAGGCATTAACAAATGTGATCGGAATCACAATATTTGCTTTTTACAACTCATACGCCAGGGTTATCCATTTGCTGATATAATGGCTGACTTGCGTATCGATGCCGGAGATTAATTCATCCGCATTGAGAGATTTTCATTAAAATCATATGGTTAGTAATATGAAACATACTGTTGAAGTGATGATCCCGGAAGCCGAGATCAAAGCGCGTATCGCCGAACTGGGTCGTCAAATCACCGAACATTACAAGGACAGCGGCAGCGAAATGGTGCTGGTCGGTCTGTTGCGTGGCTCTTTCATGTTCATGGCAGACCTGTGCCGTGAAGTGCATGTGCCGCATGAGGTCGATTTTATGACCGCCTCCAGCTACGGCAGCGGCATGTCCACAACCCGTGATGTGAAAATCCTGAAAGACCTGGATGAAGATATTCGTGGCAAAGATGTGTTGATCGTTGAGGACATCATCGACTCCGGCAACACGCTGTCTAAAGTGCGCGAGATCCTGAGCCTGCGTGAACCAAAATCTCTGGCGATTTGTACGCTACTGGATAAACCTGACCGCCGTGAAGTGCAGGTGCCGGTTGAGTTCGTGGGTTTCTCGATTCCTGACGAATTCGTCGTCGGTTACGGCATTGACTACGCGCAGCGCTATCGTCATCTGCCGTATGTGGGGAAAGTGGTATTGCTGGACGAGTAATGGTGGGCTGATGCCCTCACCCCGGCCCTCTCCCACAGGGAGAGGGAGAAAATTCCCGGCTTTATTTATGGTTTACATGCTTAAGCTGAAGGTTGGCAATTCCCGAACGGTAACGCTGTTCCAGCGTTTCGCGGTTTGTTGCAGTCACTTCCAGATTGCGCAGCAGGCCATCGTGAATACCGTACGCCCAGCCGTGGACAGAGACCTTCTGCCCGCGCTTCCACGCCGATTGCATAATCGTTGAGTGGCCCAGGTTATAGACCTGCTCCATCACGTTGAGTTCGCAAAGGGTGTCCATGCGACGCTCCTGCGGCATTTCGCCGAGCAGTGAGCTATGTTTGAACCAGATATCGCGGATGTGCAGCAGCCAGTTATCAATGAGCCCCAGTTCCGTGTTTTCAACCGCCGCCTGCACGCCGCCGCAGCCATAGTGACCGCAAATAATGATGTGCTCGACTTCCAGAACGTCAACGGCATACTGAACCACAGAAAGACAGTTGAGGTCGGTATGGATCACCAGGTTGGCGACATTACGGTGAACAAACAGTTCGCCGGGCTCGAGGCCGGTCAGGCGTTCGGCCGGGACGCGGCTGTCGGAACACCCAATCCACAGAAAGCGTGGGTTCTGGGCTTGCGCCAGTTTTCCAAAAAATCCGGGGTCTTCCTCCACTAGCATTTTTGACCATAGTGCATTGTTGCTGATGAGTGTATCTATGTTGTTCATGGAGGTTAGCGACCTGTAACCGAGTTATTGCGTTGCGCTACTATAGGGTAACCCGACTTTTAATGAAACCACACAACGTGTGTAAGAACTGAAGGTAAGTTAAATTCATGGCTATTGCACTGGAGCTTGAGCAGCTTAAAAAAACCTATCCAGGTGGCGTTCAGGCGCTACGCGGGATAGATCTAAAAGTAGAGGCCGGTGATTTTTACGCGCTTCTGGGACCGAACGGCGCGGGGAAATCCACCACGATCGGTATTATCAGCTCGCTGGTTAATAAAACGTCCGGTCGGGTCAGCGTCTTTGGTTATGACCTGCAAAAAGACGTGGTGAACGCCAAGCGCCAGCTGGGGCTGGTTCCGCAGGAGTTCAACTTTAACCCCTTTGAAACCGTACAACAGATTGTAGTGAACCAGGCAGGTTACTACGGCGTTGAGCGCAAAGAGGCGCTTGAGCGCAGCGAAAAGTATCTAAAACAGCTCGATTTGTGGGAAAAGCGTAACGAACGTGCGCGTATGTTGTCCGGTGGGATGAAGCGCCGTTTGATGATTGCGCGTGCGCTGATGCATGAACCAAAACTGTTGATCCTCGATGAGCCCACCGCTGGTGTGGACATCGAACTTCGTCGTTCCATGTGGGGCTTCCTGAAAGATCTTAACGACAAAGGCACCACCATTATTCTGACAACCCATTACCTCGAAGAAGCCGAAATGCTCTGCCGCAACATCGGTATCATTCAGAATGGCGAGCTGGTGGAAAACACCTCGATGAAAGACCTGCTCTCCAAGCTGAAATCAGAAACCTTTATCCTCGACCTGGCGGCGAAAAGCCCGCTGCCAAAACTGGAAGGGTATCAGTATCGTCTGGTGGATACCTCGACGCTGGAAGTGGAAGTGCTGCGTGAGCAGGGGATTAACAGCGTGTTCTCTCAGCTAAGCGCACAGGGTGTTCAGGTCTTAAGTATGCGTAACAAAGCGAACCGACTGGAAGAGCTGTTTGTCTCTCTGGTGCAGGATAAACAAGGAGACAAGGCATGACGCATCTTTACTGGGTCGCGCTGAAAAGTATTTGGGCGAAAGAGATTAACCGCTTTATGCGCATCTGGGTGCAAACCCTGGTGCCGCCGGTGATCACCATGACGCTCTATTTCATCATCTTCGGCAACCTGATTGGCTCCCGAATTGGTGAGATGCACGGTTTTACCTATATGCAGTTTATCGTGCCGGGTCTGATCATGATGGCGGTGATCACTAACGCCTATGCCAACGTGGCGTCGTCATTCTTTAGCGCCAAGTTCCAGCGTAATATTGAAGAGCTGCTGGTCGCGCCTGTGCCAACGCACGTCATTATCGCCGGTTATGTCGGTGGCGGCGTGGCACGTGGCCTCTGCGTGGGGATTCTGGTCACGGCGATTTCGCTGTTCTTTGTGCCGTTCCAGGTCCACTCGTGGCTGTTTGTCGCGCTGACGCTGCTCCTGACGGCGATCCTGTTCTCGCTGGCCGGTCTGCTGAACGCCGTGTTCGCCAAAACGTTTGACGATATTAGCCTGATCCCGACCTTCGTGCTGACGCCACTGACTTATCTGGGTGGGGTATTCTACTCCCTCACGCTGCTGCCTCCGTTCTGGCAGGCACTGTCGCACCTGAACCCGATTGTGTACATGATCAGCGGCTTCCGCTTTGGCTTCCTTGGCATTACCGATGTGCCGCTGTTTACCACGGTGGCGGTGCTGGTGGTGTTTATCCTCTTCTTCTATCTGCTGTGCTGGTATTTGATCCAGCGCGGGCGCGGTCTTCGCAGCTAACGGTCTGCCCGGCGACATTCTGTTTGCCGGGCACTTTCTTTGACAGTTATCACCCAAAGCGAACCTTCACTCCGCTAAACTACTTGCCTGCTAAGGAGAGAGTTATGTTGGGATGGGTGATTACCTGCCACGATGAACGGGCGCAGGACATGCTGGATAAGCTTGAAGCCAAATTTGGCCCGCTGGCGCAATGCCGGGCGGTAAATTACTGGCGTGGATTGAGCACCAACATGCTCAGCCGCATGATGTGCGATGCCCTGCATGAAACCGACACCGGTGATGGCGTGATTTTTTTGACCGATAAATCGGGCGCGGCGCCTTACCGCGCAGCCGCATTGCTGAGCCATAAGCATGATTGCTGTGAGGTGATCTCGGGCATCAGCCTTCCATTACTGAAAATGATGTATCCGCAGCGTGAAACATTAACCAGTGCCGGATTCCGTGACGCTATTGTTGTGCAGGGCGCGCCGGAAGTCAGCAGCTTGTGGCATCAGCAGCAAAAAAATCCACCTTTCGTCCTGCTTCATGACCTGTATAAGAATTAAACGTTGGTATTGATGTCGCTTTTGCTACAATGGCATAAGTATTCCCGCTTCGAATAAGACCCTCATGTTCACGCGTATTGTTTTCCTGTTATTGATGTTCGTGTCTGGCATTTCTTCTGCCAGTTTACTCAGTCAGCAAAGCCTGCCTGCTCAATATATGCAAACCACCGAAGATGCGGCGATCTGGGCGCAGGTGGGGAACAGCGTCATTAATGTTGGCAATGTGCGCGCGGGGCAAATCCTGGCCGTCGTACCTGCGGCGGCGGATTATTACGAATTTCGCTTCGGTTTTGGCACGGGTTTTATCGACAAGGGGCACCTTGAGCCGGTTCAGGGGAAACAGCGCGTTGAGGACAGCCTTGGCGATCTGAATAAACCGCTGAGCAATCAGAACCTCATTACCTGGAAAGACACGCCGATCTATAACGCACCCTCCAGCGGTAGCGCACCGTTCGGGACGTTAAGCGCCAATCTTCGCTACCCTATACTGAACAAGCTTAAGGACCGTCTGAACCAGACCTGGTTCCAGATCCGCATCGGCAACCGTCTGGCATGGGTCAGCAGCCTGGATGCGCAGGAAGACAACGGTATTCCTGTTATTACCTACCACCATATTTTGCGTGATGAAGAGAACACTCGTTTTCGTCATACCTCCACAACCACCAGCGTGCGGGCCTTTAACAACCAGATGACCTGGCTTCGCGACCAGGGCTACACCACCCTGACCATGTACCAGCTGGAAGGGTACGTGCGGAATAAGATGAACCTGCCTGCTAAGGCGGTAGCGATCACCTTCGATGACGGACTGAAGTCCGTGAATCGTTACGCTTACCCAATTCTGAAAGAGTATGGTTTTAAGGCGACGGCGTTTATTATTTCCTCACGCATCAAGCGGCATCCGCAAAAATGGGCACCAAAATTCCTGCAGTTTATGAGCGTGTCGGAGCTGGAGCAGATGCATGACGTGTTCGACTATCAGTCTCACACGCATTTTCTGCACCGCGTTGACGTCAATCATCAGCCCATTTTACTGAGCCGCAGCTACCACAATATTTTGTTTGATTTTAAGCGCTCACGACGGGACCTGGCGCAGTTTAACCCGCACGTGCTTTACCTCTCATATCCGTTTGGTGGCTACGACGAGAAGGCGATAAAAGCGGCGAACGATGCAGGGTTCCACCTGGCAGTGACGACGGTAAGGGGAAAGGTGAAACCGGGAGATAATCCGTTCTTACTGAAACGCCTGTACATCTTAAGAACGGATTCGCTGGAGACGATGTCGCGGCTGATCAGTAATCAGCCGCAGGGATAATGCACTTATTCGTAAGTAATACTGAAGGTGGCCGCCGTCTGGAAATCGCCCGAGTTTACCGCACTACCATCCGGTACAACTTGCGCGGAATAGTTGTAGTTGGTGTTAGCCCCCCAACTATCACGAATATCGCTAACGCTGACTGAACCATCAGGCATCATCTGAACGTTATGATCGGTATTCATGATCTTCACGGCGACGCCTGATGCACTCCCGCCGCTTTTAGCGAGTAGACCCGTAACCGAAGACGGATATCCGCTCACCATTTTGACCGTCAGTCTTGACGCGTAACAATTCTGCGTACTAAAGCTAAAAGGCACTTCTTGTGTACTGTTTTTCTTAATATCACTGACAAAATAGTCGCCCAGGTTGACGTTGTTCGAACCATTCTGCAACTGTATTGAGCAGGTCAAGTCGGGAATGCGAAAGTTCAGCGTGCTGTCCGTCATCGCAAAAGTAATGACGGGTTGTCCTGAAGGTCCAATCCTGAACTGACCAATGGTTCCTGCTAAAGAGTGACCCGTTGAAATGCCTTTTTCAGGTTTAAAATCAGGGGTCCTGAAATATTCTATACGTAATGTCCAGTTAGAATCAGCTCCTTCCCAGGTAAATCCCCCCTGGGAAGGAAATACATTTTCGTTACCCCCTCCGGCAGGATAGTCTAGCTGCAGGGTATCGTGGTTCGAACCACAGTTATCCGCCGAGCTACACCATAATGTCGCGCTATAGACAATCCCTGGTATGCTTGTTTTAAAAAGTGCCTGCCCACCAGGTCCTGTATATTTTGTATCAAGCAGACTGCTGTCAGTGATCACATGAACGGAGTTATCCCAGGGGGATGCACTTTTACATCCAATAGGATTACTACCCCGGAAGGGAATAGTATAATCGTACGTCCCGTTGGCATCTTCTACGAAGTTAATATAACCATCAATGATCCCCATATTCAGATCCGTTGTAACAGGATCGTTTGTAACCGTGTAGATACCTGCGGCACTGGAGTTAATATAACAACTCTGATCCGCCAGAGCTGGCTTTATTATAATCAGCGATAGTAACCCTACTATCGAGAATATTATTTTCTTCATTACATTTCCTTGTAATTTATTCATACATGACGTTAACCAGAACATTGCTGGTAATTCTTCCCGCGGTAATTGGCCCCGTGTTCTGATAACGAGTATAGAAATCGTAATCCGTCAGATAAGCAAAGTTTTTTTGCTGCGAGGTGACATCGTAAACCACATCAGAACTGCCATCTGGTTTTAAAACGTTCTGATGAAAGGTGTCTGAAAAAATGACAAGACCGACATTTTTGGCTCCGTCACCTTCCAGCTCTTTATCGTTAGCAAATACCTGCTTATTGCCCACTGCCAGAGATCCCGATTGTGGTGTAAAGCTAAAATGTAATTTGCTTGCCGCACCACTAGCTATATCATCACAATCAGTCACTTGTACAGAAAACCGCGTTCCGCCTGCATCCTGGGCTGCATTGTATTTATTACTGCCATCGGTATTGAAAAACCAGCTGCGGGCAACCACCGGCAACTGAATCTGGCCGCCGTTCGAGACGTTAATTTTACAGGTATTGGCAACAATATTGGCCCTGATATTAACGTCCATCCATGCCCCATCCGCATGGGATGAGGCTGGGATCAGCAAACCTGAAATAACGGCCAGCAGCAGCCTGTATTTTTTTATAAATAACGGTGTATTTCGCATCGTCAAGCTACCGCCTGTTCTTTATGACTTATTGATAGGTGACCAGAAACGTGACAGGTGAAGTAACCGACCCTGTAGTGACATCAGCAACGGTCTTACCGTCAGCAACCACAACGCGCGAACTCAAATTATACGTTGCTGTACCTGACGAAATAGTCACGGTTTCGGTTTGTGGTGATTTACAGCTCAGCTGGGTACCTGTCGCTGAATCCCCATTCCACAGTTCAAATGCCGTATTGTTATTTGCACCAAAATTCAGGCTGGAGGCGGAGGAACAACTGCCACCTGCACCAGTGGTTGCTCTGATGGCTGCTGAAGACACACCAGCACAACCGGTGAAGGCAATTTTGAATGCCTCTTCACGGGTTTTATTGGCCAGATCGGATTTGAAGACATCACCGAAATTTATTTGAGATACTGGTGAGCCAGAAGCATTCTGTACCTGAGCGCTACAGGTCCCCGCTTCAATGGTGGTGTTGAAGGTTGCTGAAACACTGCTCGTCCCGGTAATGGTCGCAGACGCGGTTGCGGATACTAATCCCAGAACAGAGAGGGCAAAGATCGTAGGTTTAAATTCCATTATAGTTTCTCCGTTTTCTGTCTGGTTATTCGTAATAGAAGTTAAAAGTAGCGACGGCTCTAAACGTACCTGTCGTTGCACTGCCTGCCTGGGTTTCTACCAGTTTGGCGGTTAAAGGTACTTCTTTTGCCGTGATTTCACCCGGGGTCCAGACAATACGTTTGCTGTCATCTGTCGAGTTGATCTCAAAAGGCGTTGTCGGTGCTGAACTACGCGCAATAGACACCCCGACATAACTGGCTCCACCAGACGTCTCACTGTTAGCAATGGCCGTCTTCACTGTTGATGCTGAACCGCTTACGGTTGTTTTCAGTGAAGAGAGACTGGATGGACACTCTGTCAGCACCAGTTTGAAATCGGTTGTCGCTGTACCTGCCGCAATCGTATCAATACGGGTTTTCCCGCTGGTTCCAAGCGTAATAGTGTTGTTTTTACCATCGCCTGTTCCACCACTGATGGCCATATCACAGGTCGTTTCCCGGATATTGGCCGTGAAGGTAACGTCGAGATTATCCGAAGCCTGGGCATAGCCACAGGTAACGGACAAGAGCGTTGCTGCATACATGCAGCGAACAAAATGATTCAAAGTGAACTTCATGAGTGAAAACTCCCTGTTATAAATGAATTACATCCGGCAAAGTTGATGGGTCAAAATCGTGGTCAGCCCCGCCTTCTGTGCATTGGGTTGAATCTGATATTGAACGTGACAGGCGCTTTGTTGCCCGTTACCCCAGACAACCCTGAGTGTGCCTTTATCTTCAATACCGCGAACATAGGCTTGCCCGGCCTGACCCACACTGCCAACGATCTCGCCCTTTTCGTTAAGCACGTCGGCACCGAGAGGAATAAAGCCTTTGTCAGAACGCTGGAGTTCAAGTACTGCCGAACGACCTTCGTTGGTTTCGAAATTCACCAGCACTACAGCACCGCTACGCGGTACCGCAACCGTACTGGTATTTTTCACTTCAACGTCGGCACTCATGGTGCTGGTGTCGAGGCCGATACGGTTTTCGCGGTAGGCGGAAAGATAAGGCATGATGGCGTAGCCGGAATTGCCGATTTCACCGTCACCGTTATTCAGACGTGCCCCTTTTGCTCCACTGGCTTTAATCAGTGCCAGCGAGTCCGTATCACTGATGCTGCCTGGTGCCAGCGTGATCCCGCCGGAATGCAGCAGCATCCCGCCGCTATAACTGGCAGAATATTGTTGCTGATTGTCATCGTTAGCAGATGCCGACATACTCAGCGGGCCGTATGGGCTGTTATAACTGCCATAGCCGCTGATCTGATTGAGCGTATTATCATCCGTTCGGTTATTACTGGTCGTCACGCTGTAGTTGAAACGATTGTCCTCGGTATTGCCGCTCGCAGTGGTATTGAGGCTCGTGCTTCCGTTGAAATCAGAGTTCAGACCCACGTTAACGCTGTTGAAACCAGCAGGGTGTTTACCCGTACCAAACAGCGCATCGAATGGCAGGCTGACGTTGAGGTAAACGCTGTCTTCCTGTTCACCAAATTCATCATAAGTACGCTGCAAGGAGACGCTGTAACTGCCATAGGTAAAGGCGTTGCTATAACCCACGGTATAGTTAGAGCTTGAACGGCTGCCATCCCAGTAATCCTGCCAGCTACCGTTGACGTACATCGAACCATAATCCACTTTGCCAGAGCGTAGCGGCTGGCTGATGTTGACCTGAATTTGGTTTTTCATACGCTGGAAGGTGCTATACACATCCTCGCTGTTACTGCCGGGTTTCAGTTGCTGATCGCGATACTTCACGCGATCGGCCAGTGAGGCCGCATCGTGCAAGCTGAGGTAGTCTTCCGTGGAGAAGCGGTAGGCTGCCACGTTTAATGACGTATCCGTTGCCGAGAGCATCTTACTGAAGGAGAGTCGATAACTCTGGCCTGTCAGCGTACGAAGCCCGTCGATATCTGCGCTGGAGTGGGTAACATCCAGTGCAAATGCACCGATCTCAGTGTTCATGGCAAGACCTGCGAGGCCCGCGTAAAAACCGGTGTCCATATATTGCAGGCCGGTATACCCGGTAAAGGTATTGTTCAGCCCGTAATAGAGGGTGGCATAAGCCACTTTTGGTGAGTCATGCAATGAATCGTCATGCAACTCGCCGGCACCAACATCCCAACGTGCGAAGCCCGGACGTAACATTTGAGTCACGGATGAATACGGGACCGAGAAAGAGCGCTTGCTGCCATCGGCTTCCTCGATAGTCACCAGCAGGTCGTTGCCATAGCCCGTGGTGCTGAGATCGGAAATCTCAAATGCACCCGGTGGCACGGTTGTTTCATAAATCTTGTTCCCGCTTTGTGTTACAGAGACACGGGCGTTGCTGTTAGCAACACCGCGGATGACAGGCGCATAGCTGGAAAGCCCGTTCGGCAGCATACGATCGTCATTATAAAGACGTAAACCGCGCAGGCCGATCGAGTCAAATGCGTCACCACGCGTATAAGAGTCGCCAATCAACATCTGAGCTTTAAGCGGCGTGATATCTCTCTGCAGATAAATATCCTGGTTTGAGTAATCGCTGCCGTTTTTTTCATTCCAGTTCAGACTCCCGCGCGAACGGAAACGCCACGGGCCTAAATTGGCACCGTAACGTAAGCCTGCATAGGCGCTGTCACTGTTGCTGCCCGTACCTTCACTGTGCCAGGCGTTGAGGTCGTAGGACGCCATTGCGACAGGAATACCCTCTTCCCAGAGTGAAGGGTCGACATATCCCCGAGGAAGTTTAAGCACGTACAGCTGGGGAACGGTTAGATCCAGTTCTTGTGTTGAAGTATTAAAGTTGACCGTCGCACCACGGAACGCTTTCGTGATATCAATACACGTTGCCGCATCGCTAGAATCTGTTTTTTCGAGCGATTCAGTATTAATACCGACCTGTCTCAGCGTTGTTAACGTCATACACGGCGTAGCACGCGGTGTGCCGTTATCTTTAAACTCGACTTCGGTAGTTATTTTTGCTTTGCCATTAACATTTATTTTGGTCTGATATTTCCCCGGTAAAATAGGGTTACCTTGCGAAAAACGACCCACGTCGATTTTATTACCCGTGTTAAATAAAAACTGGTCGTTAAACTCGACATCATCCGCTGCGGAATTGACAGTGGATTTAATATCATCCGCGATAGCATTCAGAGGTATTGCCGCACTAATAGAAAGGCACAGAAATGAACGTCGAAAAAACATTATTATCCCGATCCGTGTGTTGCCGATAACGTGTTCGGCATAGCCATGTAATATGATTATTATTAGTTAAGCGCTGCTTCTTGTTCTTGCATTCCACCAAAGTCATTAATAGATGCATAATTAACTTTGCCGTTGCTAATGCCAGTCAGCCCTTTCACTTTCATTGTTTCGCTGGAGAACGGTTTCACAGAACTACTCTCCACTTCATATTTTTTGCCATTAACGGTCAGAGAAGCAGAGGCAATGGAAACGTTGTATGCAGAATCATTCTTCGCAACCAGCACAACATCGTTAGCAACTTTTTTCTGCGACCAGATCAGGTGCTTTGCAGATTCATCGGGTGAACCTTTGAGTCCTGTTGGGCGGAAAAAGAGTTTGATACGCGTGCGGAAAGCCAGTTGCAGCATATTCTGATCGCCATTGTTTTTGGCTTTGGGTGGTACTTCCAGCACGTTAAACCAGAACAGTGATTCACGGTCTTTGGGTAATGACTGGCCGAGTGAGGTAATACGGATAGACTGGCCTTTTTGCGCTTCTACGCGAGTTACCGGCGGTGTAATGACAAACGGTAATTTAAGCTCCTGAGGGTCGGTCGTGTCGCGGCCATCATCCAGCCATGACTGAACGAGTAAAGGGTGTGAGCCTCTGTTTTCCAGATTCACCACAACATCTTTTGCTTTTTCAGGGTAGATAATACGGGTTCCGGAGATAACAATATCAGCGTGGGCATGACATGCCATTATGCTGGTCAGCACAAAAGAGAGTGCTTTCATTCCTTTGATCATTTTTGCATTAAGCTGTCGCATATCCACTCCAGGATAATTGAGATAAACAAGCGCCCACGGCTAAGCGGGCGCATTATTAAATAAATAATCGGCGATTATTCGTAGCTCATGGTGAAGTAAGCGTTAGCAGAGACTTTACCCGCAGTGACTGGGTTAGTGTCTTTCACCCATGCAGAACCTGGAACGTAAGCCACACGGTAGTACAGTTTGCCGGAGCCATTGGTCACTGATGCAACCTGCGTGTTATTGTCAGGCTGACCAACCATAATACGATCGGTATTGCTGGTGGAGTTGTTATACATCGCCAGGCTTACGTTGGTTGCTGAACCTGCAACGTTAGAGTCTGGATCAACGGTACCGTTAGCCACGGAACCCATGTTTTTAGACATGAAGTTTGCGGAAGCTTTAGATACAGTTCCTGGGCAGTTTGTCAGCAGCAGTTCGAAGTTTTTCGCGCCAACACCTTTATCGATAGTGGTGCTTTCAACGTCGGATTTTTTAACGACTGGCAGTGCGATAGTGATGTTGTTAGTACCTTCACCATTGTTGGTGGTAATAGTACAGGTGGTATCGGTAACTGCGCCGTCAAATGTGATCAGGCCAAGATCGGTAGCAGCGAAAGATGAAGAGGAACCCAGTGCCAGAACTACGGTAGCAGCTGCCATGCTAATTTTTTTCAGTGACATAACAATATCCATGTAAAAGATTAAAAAGCCAAACATTGTTTTTGGCGGACGGATAATAGAGTGCACACTAAAAAAAGTAATTTTAAATTTACTTAAAATGGGCTTTAGCTATTCTGTTTTTTCAAATAAACCAGTTGGTTAATAGTGGTATTGTGAAAAGATTAAATAAAATCTTAAAAAAATGGAAAGGACTGGCGGAATATTTCTTTTTGAAGAACAATATTTCTTGGTGATAATTATATCTGCCGGCCCGAATTATTTATCTGGCGATATAATTCGGGCCTTTTTATCAGGCAACCTGAACAGGAATTGCCTTTGCGGTGCGTTTCATGTCGTTGTCGCCTTCGAAGTAGGCCACTTTCGGCTGCCAGCGGCGCGCTTCTTCGTCGGACATCATGACGAAGCTGGCGATGATTACGATGTCACCCACGTCAGCGCAGTGTGCTGCCGCGCCGTTGACGGAGATAATTTTTGAGCCGCGCTCGGCGGCAATCGCGTAGGTAGAGAAGCGTTTGCCGTTGTTCACGTTCCAGATATCAATCGCTTCATTTTCAAGGATGCCAGCTGCGTCCAGAAAATCCTGGTCGATTGCGCAGGAGCCTTCATAGTGCAGGTCGGCCTGGGTGACTTTCACTCGGTGAAGCTTACCTTGCAGCATTTTGCGAATCATTACGTTTACCTTTAATCGTCCGGGTAGAGAAAACTACGCCAGCTCAACCACTTTATTGTCAATAAGGCGGGCCTGGCCGAGCCATGCCGCCACCAGGATCACCGCACGTTTGCTGGTCTCTGCAAGCTCCAGCAGCGTATCGGCATCGCGAATTTGAACGTCGTCAGCGCGGAAACCTTTTTCGTTCAGCGCTTGTTCGGCCAGGGCGATAATCTCTTCTGCACTTAATTCTTTAGCCAGAAGTTGCTCAGCCATGGTATTCATGACCTTGCTTAAGCCCGGCGCGATTTTGCGCTGATCGGCCGTCAGATAGCCGTTACGGGAGCTGAGCGCCAGCCCGTCTTTGGCACGCACAATTGGCACGCCGACGATCTCGATATCGTAACCCATATCGGCAACCATCTTGCGGATCAATGCCAGTTGCTGGAAATCCTTCTCGCCGAAGCAGGCAACGTCTGGCTGCACCAGATTGAACAGTTTGCTGACGATGGTGGACACACCACGGAAATGACCCGGACGGCTCGCGCCTTCCAGCATGGTGGAAATGCCCGGAACGTCAACGTAAGTTGCTTCGTCGGTACCCTGAGGGTAGACATCGGCGGGAGCTGGGGAGAAGACAATATCCGCATGGCGTTTTTTGAGCTTCTCGCAATCTTCCTGCAGGGTGCGCGGGTAGCGTGCCAGGTCGTCGGCGCGGTCAAACTGCATTGGGTTAACGAAGATACTGACCACCACGATGTCTGCCCGGGCTCTCGCCTCATCGACCAGCTTCATATGGCCGTCATGCAGGTTGCCCATGGTCGGGACCAGTGCGATGCGTTTACCTTCCTGACGTGCACGACGGATGTGCTGGCGCAGCAGCGGCAGGGTTTCAATGATTAGCACAACGAGACTCCTTAATGGAAACTGTGTTCTTCGCCCGGGTAAACGCCGGACTCAACCTCGGCAATATACTGCCTGACCGCAGCGCGCATGTCGCCCGCTTCCGTGAGGAAATTTTTGGCAAATTTCGGGATATGTCCGCCAGTAATGCCAAAAGCGTCGTGCATCACCAGGATCTGGCCATCCGTCACGTTACCTGCGCCAATACCTATCACCGGAATCGACAGCGCGTCAGTGATGCGTTTTGCCAGCTCAACCGGAACGCACTCCAGCACCAGCAGTTGTGCGCCTGCGGCTTCAAGGGCGAGGGCATCATCGAACAGCGTTTGTGCGGCATCGCCACGGCCCTGCACTTTATAACCGCCAAAGATGTTCACGGATTGCGGCGTCAGGCCCAAATGACCGCACACCGGCACGGCGCGCTCGGTGAGCATTTTCACCGTATCAACGAGCCAGGCGCCACCTTCGATTTTGACCATGTTGGCCCCGGCACGCATCACGACTGCTGCATTTTCAAAGGCTTGCTCTGGCGTGGCGTAGGCCATAAACGGCAGGTCGGAAAGTAGCAGGCAGGCTGGCGCACCACGGCGCACGGCACGGGTATGGTAAGCAATATCCTCAACCGTAACCGGCAGGGTGGAATCATGTCCTTGTACCGTCATCCCTAACGAATCTCCGACCAACATGACGTTGATACCCTCTTCGGCAAAGAGTTTGGCGAAGCTGTAGTCATACGCGGTGATGGTGGCGAAGCGTTTTTTTTCCTGTTTGCATTTCTGCAGTAAGGAGATGGTGGTTGGTTTCATACTGTTTCCTGATAGCCCAAAAGCGAATCTTTGCGCATTTTAACAGTAACATTCGGGGGAACAATGATTTTAGCTAACCGATTAACGGCAAATATTTCAGGGTTAATCGGTAAGATGCAGGATTACCAGCGAGCGGGTCTTCCCGCCTTGAGAGTGTCCAGAATGGCTTTCAGCGAGATACCATCCGGAAAGGTGAGGTCGGGTGCAACTTCGAACAGCGGCCAGAGCATAAAACCCCGGTTTTTCATGTCGTAGTGCGGAACAGTGAGGCGGTCGGTGTTTATGATCTCATGACCAAACAACATAATATCGAGATCGAGAGTGCGCGGCCCCCAGCGTTCGGCTTTGCGTACGCGACCCTGCTGCAGTTCGATGCGCTGAGTATTATCCAGCAGCGTTTCGGCATCCAGAGTGGTCTCCAGCACAACGGCGGCATTGAGATAATCTGGCTGATCCTGCGGGCCCAACGGTGGGGTACGGTAAAACGAAGAGACGGCCAGGATCCGGCTTTGCGGAATTTCGCCCAACGCCTGTACGGCAGCGTTAACCTGCTCCAGCGGAGAGGCTAAATTGCTGCCGATGGCGATATACGCGAGGGTCATGAAGCACCTTCACGACGCGGCGCGCGTTTGCGCGGACGACGATGACGGCGACGTGGTTCCGGCTCTTCATCCAGCCCGGTGAGCATATCTTTCTGTTCAGGCGGGGCGGAAACCTGGAACTCGGCCCACCACTGCGCCAGACGCTGCAGCTCCTGATTCCTTTCAATTTCAGCCCGCAGTGACAGCAGATCGAATGCCGCGCGGAACTTAGGATGCTCCATCAACTTCCAGGCACGTTTGCCCTGACGACGGGACATGCGCAGCTGAAGCTGCCAGATATCACGCACCAGCGTGGTAATACGTTTCGGGATCGCCAGCGTACGGCACCCTTCGTCCAGCACGTCGTTCGCAGCCAGTGCGAAGGCATCGTAATAGGCGAGACCGCTCTCCTGAGTGATTCTTTGAGCCGTTTCCAGCAGTGGATACCAGAACATCGCCGCAAACAGAAACGCCGGATTCACGCGCATATCGTTGCGAATACGGGTATCGGTATTTTTCAGCACCTGCGCAATCATGCGCTCCATCGGGCTGTCACCGCTTTCGGTGAAGTAGCGGGTAATGGTCGGGAACAGCGGCTGGAACAGGTTGTATTCGCGCAGCAGATTATAAGTTTCAAAGCCGTGGCCGGCCTGCAGCAGTTTCAGGGCTTCCTCAAACAGACGGGCAGGGGGCACGTCGTTGATCAGCGTCGCCAGACGGGGAATAGGCTCTGCCGTTTCCGGGCTGATGCGCATATTCAGCTTGGCGGCGAAACGCACGGCGCGCAGCATACGCACGGGATCTTCACGATAGCGCGTTTCCGGCGTGCCAATCAGACGAATCAGACCTTCTTTCAGGTCCTGCATACCGCCGACGTAATCACGCACGGTGAAATCCGCCACGCTGTAGTAAAGGCTATTGATCGTGAAGTCACGACGCTGGGCATCTTCCTCGATAGAACCGAAGATATTATCGCGCAGCAGCATACCGTTCTGGCCGCGCTGCGACGTGGTGCGATCCGATGCGCCCGCTTCGTGGTGGCCGCGGAAGGTCGCCACTTCGATGATCTCCGGTCCAAACATCACGTGAGCCAGACGGAAACGGCGGCCAACAAGACGGCAGTTACGGAATAATTTACGCACCTGCTCAGGCGTGGCGCTGGTCGTCACGTCGAAATCTTTTGGCTTTTTGCCCAGCAGTAAATCACGCACTCCACCGCCCACGAGATAGGCCTCGTAGCCCGCTTTATTCAGACGATAGAGCACCTTGAGGGCATTTTCACTGATATCTTTGCGGGAAATATTGTGCTGCTCACGCGGAATAACCGACATGTGTGGCTGTGCAATAGCATCATTCGCCATGCTCTCTTCGCGGCTTAGCACTTTACGGCAAAAATTAGCGACTCGGGTAAAAATGGTACACCTCGTAGTGTGTTTTGTTATGAAAAAAGCGGCTAATCATAGCTCAGCGCAACGCATTTGAGAATGCTGGATTTTTTGCACCGCCGTGAGCGTCCAGTGGGCGATCGCCATTTTCAGCAGTTCGTCAATACGCAGATCCTGCCATTCGTTGGTTACATTCTGGTTGAGAAATCGCAGCGCGTCGATCAAAACCGGGCGTGGATCGCCGTGTGGCAGGGCTGGCGCATGGTTTTGCTTCGACAGCTTACAGCCATGTTCATTGACTGCCAGCGGCAGATGAATGTAATCCGGCGCTTTCCAGCCAAACTGGTGATAGAGCGATATTTGCCGCACGGTAGGTTCAACAAGATCTGCGCCACGAACGATTTCCGTGACGCCCTGGAAATGGTCATCCACGACAACGGCCAGGTTGTAGGCGAACAGACCGTCACGGCGGTGGATAATAAAATCTTCACATGCCAGACGTTCATCGGCATGGATCTTGCCGGAGAGTAAATCGTTAAAGTGTGTCACCGGGGAGCGCTGCTTGATGCGCACGGCGGCATTTTCCGGGGGAAGATTAAGCGTACGACAATGACCGTCATAAACCCCTCCCACGCTCTGGATGCGTGCGCGGGTACAGGTGCAGTTATAGGAAAGCCCCTGAGCGCGAAGCCAGGCCAGACGTTCCCGATACGCGTCGTGACGTTTTGATTGCCAGAGAACGTCGTCGTCCCAGTGAAGACCGTAATGTTCCAGCTGACGCAGAATGGTGTCTGCTGCACCGGGAACTTCACGCGGAGGGTCAATATCTTCAATGCGAACAAGCCATTTGCCCTGGCTGGCACGAGCCTGCAGGTAGCTGCCGAGCGCGGCAATTAATGAGCCGAAGTGTAATTCACCGGAAGGAGATGGCGCGAAGCGCCCAATATAGTGTGATTCAGACATATCAACAGTAACAAGGCGGGAGTGACTCCCGCCTTTGGAGTGTATAAACAGCGCTGGTATTAACCGGCCATCTGTTTTTCGCGGATTTCAGCCAGTGTTTTACAGTCGATGCACAGGTCGGCGGTTGGACGCGCTTCCAGGCGACGAATACCGATTTCAACACCACAGGATTCGCAGTAGCCAAAATCTTCGTCTTCGACTTTTTTCAGCGTTTTTTCGATCTTTTTGATCAGTTTGCGTTCGCGGTCACGGTTACGCAGTTCGAGGC
Source organism: Enterobacter sp. CPE_E890 (assembly GCF_046521475.1). NCBI lineage: Bacteria > Pseudomonadati > Pseudomonadota > Gammaproteobacteria > Enterobacterales > Enterobacteriaceae > Enterobacter > Enterobacter sp. CPE_E890. The sequence goes on from NZ_JBKFZW010000001.1 coordinate 841,241, forward strand.
TGAACTCTTCTTCCTGAGCGGCACGGTCGACCGGATCCGGGAAGTTAGCAGCTTCATCCTGCATATGAGTAACGGTGCGATCGACTTCATCCCTGAGTTGATTACGCCATGCTTCAAGAATACGCTTGAAGTGCGACAGCTGGGCTTCGTTCATATACTCTTCGCCCGGTTTCTCTTGATACGGCTCCACCCCAGCGATGGCGAGAATACTCAGGGACGATGTTTTACGGTTTTGCCCTTCTTGCATGTTGCTTCTCCTTAACACGCACTATCGATCCCCGTGTCGGGGGAAAAATCAGGTCGCTATAAATAGCAGATGCTTTTCCGGATGGCAATTATCTAAACGTAACACTTGACAAGCCTGTGAGGAAAAGCGTATTTGCGCACGCGGCCAGAACACTTAATCATCAATCGTCTAATCCCTTATAAGACAATGGGAAGAGAGGATCTCAGAGTCATATTATCGGCAGAAAGTTCCGCTTTATAAGCCAAAACCTCTACCCCCTGCTTTTGTGCCTCATTCAACAATTGCGCGTATTTAGGATCAATATGGCGGGCAGGAGAGAATCGTTCAATGGCTGAATGCAACACCGCAAACAGCAATACGGCGCGTTTGCCCGCCGCCGCAACACACATTAGCTCTCGCAGATGCTTCTGCCCGCGTAGCGTTACCGCATCCGGGAAGTAGCCATTTTCCTGTTCCGCTAACGTCACTGATTTTACTTCAATATAGCACTCAGGCCTGTCTTGCGCCTGTAACATGAAGTCAATTCTGCTGCCTTCATCGCCATATTTCACTTCACTTTTATGCGTGTCATAACCCACCAGTTCGGGAAGGGCATTATTCATTAGCGCTTCTTTAACCAGTTGATTGGCGCGCAGGGTGTTAACACAAATAAATGCCCCGCTTTGTGTTTCGGTCATTTCCCAGGTATGGGCATATTTGCGTTTCATATTCTCTGATGTGGAATACCAGACCCGGTCACCCGGTGTCGCACACCCCGTCATAGCACCGGTATTGGGGCAGTGCAGGGTGAGCTGTGTTCCTTCAGGCGTGACTACGTCTGCGAGGAAGCGTTTGTAGCGTTGAATCAGCGTGGCGTGCTGCAGGGGAGGGCTAAACTTCATCAGGCGTCCTTAACGGTATTGCCCAGCGTCCAGCGCTGTAGCGGCGTGTAGCGGGTGCGTCCTTGTGCAAAGACGGATTCATAAAGTGCGAATTCATTAACCGGAAAGGCCCAGTGAAAACCTGGTGGTGGGATGGCAACGGCCTGACCTGCATCGCGCAGCAACGTGATATGCGGATGAAAAGGCTGCGGGCTCTGGTAACAGCCGCTGCGTGCCGCCTGGGCGCGCAGCATATTTGCAAGCTGTAATATCCCACGAGGTGGCTGGCGCGTACCCAGCCAGACCACCCGCGAGCGCAACCACTGCCCGGCATCATCAAGGTGTAGCGTAAACCCCGGTTGAGAGATCCGTCCGGCCATTGTTGCCAGGGCCCGCTGTTTATCGGCGCTCACATTACCCAGAAAGGCCAGCGTCAGGTGCAGGTTAGCCGCGGCAACAGGGCGACCCGCTTCCGGCGGGAAGTGCTCAGCGCGCCAGCGAACAATTTGCCGCTGTATTGGGGCGGGTAATTCAATAGCAAAAAACAGCCGTTTCGACTCAGACATACGGGGGACTCGGTAATGATATGCGCCGATGCTACAATGTACGCCGACTAATGTTAACCCTCTGGAGCTGTTAGTGTCCTCATTGCCGGTCGCCGTCGTCCTTCCCGAGCTTCTCGCTGCCTTACAACATGCCCCGCAGGTTTTGCTGAATGCCCCGACAGGGGCCGGTAAATCCACCTGGCTGCCGCTGCAGATCCTGAAAGACGGGAATATCAGCGGGAAAATTATCCTGCTGGAGCCGCGCAGGCTGGCCGCGCGCAACGTGGCACAACGCCTGGCGGAATTGCTTAACGAAAAACCGGGCGAGACGGTGGGCTACCGTATGCGCGCTGAAACCTGCATCGGCCCAACCACGCGGCTTGAAGTGGTGACCGAGGGAATTCTCACCCGCATGCTGCAAAACGATCCTGAACTGACCGGCGTCGGGCTGGTGATTCTGGATGAATTCCACGAACGCAGCCTGCAGGCGGATCTGGCTCTGGCACTGTTACTGGATATTCAACAGGGGCTGCGTGACGACCTTCGGCTGCTCATTATGTCGGCGACGCTGGATAACGAACGGCTGCAGCAGACGCTGCCTGATGCACCGGTGATAGCCTCGCAAGGGCGAGCGTTTCCCGTAGAGCGCCGTTATCAACCGCTGCCTGCCCATCAGCGTTTTGATGAAGCGGTCGCCATCGCTACTGCAGAACTGCTGCGTCAGGAGCCCGGTTCGCTGCTGCTGTTTTTACCCGGCGTGGGCGAAATCCAGCGCGTGCAGGAGCACCTGGCCTCCCGTGTCAGTAGCGATGTCCTGTTGTGTCCGCTTTACGGTGCGCTGTCGCTGGCCGACCAGCGTAAAGCGATTCTCCCCGCGCCTGCGGGGCAGCGCAAAGTGGTGCTGGCAACCAATATTGCGGAAACCAGTTTGACCATCGAAGGTATTCGCCTGGTGGTGGATAGCGCGCAGGAGAGAGTGGCAAGCTTTGACCCGCGTACCGGGCTGACGAAACTCCTGACGCAACGTATAAGCCAGGCGTCGATGGTACAGCGCGCAGGCCGTGCAGGACGTCTTGAGGCGGGTATCTGCCTGCATTTGACCAGTGCAGAGCAGGCTGAACGCGCGGCACAACAAAGCCCCCCGGAAATTTTACAAAGTGATTTATCAGGTCTGGTGATGGATCTGCTGCAATGGGGCTGTCCGGATCCGGGACAACTGACCTGGCTTAATCCGCCTCCTGTCGTAAACCTTACCGCAGCACGTACACTGCTGGCCCAGCTTGGCACGCTTGAAGGCGAGCGTCTGACGACGCGCGGCCAGAAAATGGCTGCGCTGGGCAACGATCCGCGTCTGGCCGCAATGCTGGTTGCCGCGCAAGGGGAAGATGAAATTGCCACGGCGGCGAAACTGGCCGCTATTCTTGAGGAGCCGCCGCGTGGTGGCAGCAGCGATCTGGCGCAGGCATTTTCACGCAATCAGGGGAACTGGCAGCAACGGGCGCAGCAGCTCAGCAAACGGCTAAACAGCCGTGGTGGCTCGCCAGACACTGATATTATCGCGCTGTTACTGGCACAAGCATTTCCGGACCGAATTGCGCGCCGACGCGGGCTGGACGGTCGCTATCAGTTGGCAAATGGCATGGGCGCGATGCTGGACAGCGACGATGCTCTGACGCGCTATGAGTGGCTGATCGCACCGCTCCTGTTGCAGGGCAGCCAGTCGCCGGATGCACGGATATTACAGGCGATAGCTGTCGATATTGAGGCCCTGACGCGTGCCTGTCCGCAACTTCTTCAGCAATCTGATATCGTCGAATGGGATGACACCCAGGGCACCCTGAAGGCGTTTCGGCGTAGCCAGATTGGCAAATTGACCCTTGGCACGAAGCCGCTGGCGAAACCGTCAGAAGAAGAGATGCATCAGGCGATGCTGAACGGCATTCGGGAAAAAGGGTTGAACGTACTGAACTGGACGCACGAGGCGGAGCAATACCGTATTCGTCTGCACTGTGCCGCGCGCTGGCTGCCAGAATATGCCTGGCCTGAGGTGGATGATGAGACGCTGCTTGCCTCGCTGGAGAGCTGGCTGCTGCCGCAAATGAGCGGTGTACACTCGCTGCGGGCACTAAAAGCCCTTGATGTTAAGGTCGCGTTACAGAATTTACTGGACTGGTCATTACGTCAACGTCTGGATAGTGAACTGCCAGGGCATTACACTGTGCCGACCGGAAGCCGGATTGCCATTCGTTATCACGAGGATAATCCTCCGGCGCTGGCGGTACGCATGCAGGAGATGTTTGGTGAGGCGACCACGCCATCCATCGCTGAAGGGCGCGTGCCGGTGGTGCTTGAACTGTTGTCGCCTGCTCATCGTCCGCTACAAATCACCCGCGATCTGGGGGCGTTCTGGGCGGGCAGCTACCGGGAAGTGCAAAAAGAGATGAAGGGTCGATATCCCAAACACGTTTGGCCGGACGATCCGGCGAATACCGCGCCGACACGGCGTACGAAGAAATATTCTTAATTGAGAGATTTCTTCTTTCACGGTGATGTGGAAGAAAAGAGAATCGGGCCTTTGCGCCTGAAAGTTGCGGAGAAAAAGCATGGCGGGGAATGACCGCGAGCCAATAGGACGTAAGGGAAAACCAACGCGTCCGGCGAAAGAAAAGGTAAGCCGTCGTCGCCTCAGAGATGAGGACTATGACGATGACTATGAAGATGATTATGAGGATGAAGAACCGATGCCGCGTAAAGGGAAAGGCAAAGGGCGTAAGCCTCGGGGTAAACGCGGCTGGTTCTGGCTGCTGCTGAAGCTGTTCATTATTTTTGTTGTGCTGATGGCGATTTACGGCGTCTATCTGGATCAGAAGATCCGCAGCCGTATCGACGGTAAAGTCTGGCAATTGCCTGCGGCAGTATATGGCCGCATGGTGAACCTTGAGCCAGATATGTCCATCAGTAAGAACGAGATGGTGAAGCTGCTGGAAGCCACCCAGTATCGTCAGGTGTCGAAGATGACGCGCCCGGGTGAATTCACCGTGCAGGCGAAGAGCATCGAGATGATCCGCCGTCCGTTTGATTTCCCGGACAGCAAAGAGGGGCAGGTGCGGGCGCGTCTGACCTTTGACGGCGATCGTCTGGACACCATCGAGAACATGGATAACAACCGCCAGTTCGGTTTCTTCCGTCTTGATCCTCGCCTGATCACCATGCTTTCGTCAGCAAACGGTGAACAGCGTCTGTTTGTGGCCCGTAACGGTTTCCCGGATCTGCTGGTGGATACGCTGCTGGCAACCGAAGACCGTCACTTCTACGAGCACGATGGCATCAGCCTTTACTCCATAGGGCGTGCGGTGCTGGCGAACCTGACAGCAGGGCGCACGGTGCAGGGGGCGAGTACGCTCACCCAGCAGCTGGTGAAGAACCTGTTCCTCTCCAGCGAACGCTCTTACTGGCGTAAGGCCAACGAAGCGTACATGGCCGTGCTGATGGACGCGCGTTACAGCAAGGATCGTATCCTTGAGCTGTATATGAACGAAGTGTACCTCGGTCAAAGTGGTGATAACGAAATCCGTGGTTTCCCGCTGGCGAGTCTGTACTACTTTGGCCGTCCGGTTGAAGAGCTGAGCCTTGACCAGCAGGCGCTGCTGGTCGGCATGGTGAAAGGGGCGTCAATTTATAACCCGTGGCGTAACCCAAAACTGGCGCTTGAGCGTCGTAACCTGGTGCTGCGTTTGCTGCAGCAACAGCAGGTGATCGATCAGGAGTTGTACGAGATGCTGAGCGCGCGTCCACTCGGCGTTCAGCCGCGCGGCGGCGTGATCTCGCCTCAACCTGCGTTTATGCAGCTGGTGCGTCAGGAGCTGCAAAGTAAGCTCGGTGATAAGGTTAAAGATCTCTCCGGCGTGAAGATCTTCACTACCTTTGACTCCGTAGCGCAGGATGCCGCGGAAAAAGCGGCAGTGGAAGGCATTCCGGCGCTGAAGAAACAGCGCAAGCTCTCCGATCTTGAAACCGCGATGGTGGTGGTTGACCGTAACACCGGTGAAGTTCGCGCGATGGTGGGCGGGGCTGAGCCACAGTTTGCAGGTTACAACCGCGCCATGCAGGCGCGTCGTTCGATCGGCTCTTTGGCAAAACCAGCGACCTATCTCACTGCGCTGAGTCAGCCAAACCAGTACCGCCTGAATACCTGGATTGCGGATGCGCCAATTTCCCTGCGTCAGCCTAACGGCCAGGTATGGTCACCGCAGAACGATGATAAACAGTTCAGCGGCCAGGTGATGCTGGTGGATGCGTTAACCCGCTCCATGAACGTACCGACGGTTAATCTGGGCATGTCACTGGGCCTGCCAGCGATTGTTGATACCTGGCAGAAACTGGGTATTTCGAAAGATCAGCTGAATCCGGTACCGGCGATGATTCTGGGCGCGCTTAACCTGACGCCAATCGAAGTCGCACAGGCGTTCCAGACCATTGCCAGCGGGGGGAACCGCGCACAGCTGTCTGCGCTGCGTTCAGTAATAGCTGAAGATGGTTCCGTGCTGTATCAGAGCTTCCCGCAGGCTGAACGTGCGGTGCCCGCTCAGGCCGCCTATATGACGCTGTGGACGATGCAACAGGTTGTGCAGCGTGGTACCGGGCGTCAACTGGGAGCGAAGTATCCGGGTCTGCATCTGGCGGGTAAAACCGGGACCACCAACAACAACGTCGATACCTGGTTTGCCGGTATTGATGGCCGTGAAGTGGTGATCACCTGGGTCGGTCGCGACAACAACCAGCCGACCAAACTGTACGGCGCAAGCGGGGCAATGTCGATTTACCAGCGTTATCTGGCGAATCAGTCCCCGGTGCCGCTGAATCTGGTCGCGCCGGAAGACATTGTTGATATGGGCGTGGATGGTTCCGGTAACTTTGTCTGCGGCGGCGGGATGCGTACCTTGCCGGTCTGGACGACCAACCCGGACGCGCTGTGTCAGCAAAGTCAGCCAGAACAACCATCGGGCAATCCGTTTGATTCGTCTTCTCAGCCACAGCAGCCGCAGCAGCAACAGCCGCAGCAGCAGAATGAGAAGAAAGACAGCGACGGTGTCGCCGGCTGGATTAAAGATATGTTCGGCGGTAACTAGCCTTTTAAAGCCCTCTTCCCTGGAAGGGGGCTTTTTTTACCCGTAGACCTCATTTCGTTAACCCTCGCTTTAACTCTGATTAACCCTTCGTTTTCTCTTGATGATTTCTTAAACCCTTAATTCTCATAGGGCCGCTTACTGCTTGCTATGCAACCAGCGTTTCGCATATTATTCTGGCGCTCATAATAATAATTCTCGTTTACGTTATCATTCACTTTCACATCAGAGATTCAACATGGCGCTTTCCAATACTGCTCAGCCAATGAACACGTCGCTGCGTAAACTCGCGGTCGTCGTCGCCACAGCGGTTGCCGGCATGTCGACTTATGCACATGCTGCCGAAACCCCGAAAAAAGAAGAAACTATTACGGTAACCGCAGCACCTGCGGCACAGGAAAGTGCCTGGGGACCCGCTGCGACTATCGCTGCACGGCAATCCGCGACCGGAACGAAAACGGACACCCCGATTCAAAAGGTCCCACAGTCCATTTCGGTCGTGACTGCTGAAGAGATGGCATTGCATCAGCCACGCTCTGTTAAAGAAGCGCTGAGTTATACCCCTGGTGTTGCGGTCGGCACGCGTGGTGCGTCCAATACCTATGACTACCTGCTCATTCGCGGTTTCGCGGCCGATGGTCAGAGCCAGAATAACTACCTCGACGGTATGAAGATGCAGGGCAACTTCTATAACGACGCGGTGATTGACCCTTATATGCTGGAACGCGCTGAAATCATGCGTGGTCCGGTTTCTGTTCTGTACGGAAAAAGCAGCCCTGGTGGCTTGCTGAATATGGTGAGTAAGCGCCCAACCACTGAGCCGCTGAAAGAGATCCAGTTCAAAGTGGGTACTGACAGCCTGTTCCAGACTGGCTTTGACTTTAGCGATGCGATCGACGACGACGGCGTTTACTCCTACCGTTTAACCGGCGTGGCGCGTTCTAACAATGCCCAGCAGGAGCGTGCGGAAGAACAGCGTTATGCTATCGCGCCATCGTTCTCCTGGCGTCCGGATGATAAAACCACCTTCACGTTCCTCTCCTATTTCCAGAACGAGCCTGAAACGGGCTACTACGGCTGGCTGCCAAAAGAGGGAACGGTTGATCCGCTGCCAAACGGCGATCGTCTGCCGACTGACTTCAACGAAGGCGCGAAGAACAACACCTATTCCCGTAACCAGAAAATGGTGGGGTATAGCTTCGATCACGCATTCAACGATACCTTTACCGTGCGTCAGAACCTGCGTTTTGCCGAGAATAAAACCTCGCAAAACAGCGTTTACGGCTATGGCGTCTGTACCGATCCTGCAAATAGCGGCAACAAACAGTGTGCAGCGTTAGCCCCGGCAGACAAAGGCCATTACCTGGCGCGTAAATACGTTGTCGATCATGAAAAACTGCAGAACTTCACCGTTGATACTCAACTGCAGAGCAAATTCTCTACCGGTGAGGTGGACCACATTCTGCTGACCGGCGTTGACTTTATGCGTATGCGTAATGACATCAACTCCTGGTTTGGTTATGACGATTCTGTACCGCTGCTGGATCTCTACCATCCGGTGAACAGCGATTTTGATTTCGGCTCAAAAGATCCTGCAACTTCCGGCCCTTATCAAATTCTCAACCGCCAGAAACAGACAGGTCTGTACGTTCAGGATCAGGCGCAGTGGGATAAAGTGCTGGTAACCCTTGGTGGCCGTTATGACTGGGCCGATCAAGAGTCTTATAACCGTGTAACGAACACGACAGCTAAACGTGATGACACGCAGTTCACCTGGCGCGGTGGTGTTAACTATCTGTTCGACAATGGCGTAACACCTTACTTCAGCTATAGCGAATCCTTTGAACCGGCTTCCCAGACTGGTGCGAGTGGCAACATCTTTGCTCCGTCTAAAGGTAAGCAATACGAAGCGGGTGTGAAATACGTGCCGAACGATCGTCCGATCGTGATTACCGGTGCGGTATACCAGCTGACGAAAACCAACAACCTGATGGCTGATCCAGCGGGCTCATTCTTCTCCGTTGAAGGCGGTGAGATCCGTTCCCGTGGCGTAGAGCTGGAAGCGAAAGCGGCATTGTCTGCGAGCGTTAACGTTGTCGGTTCTTACACCTATACCAATGCCGAGTACACTACCGACACTAACTACAAAGGCAACACGCCAGCGCAGGTGCCGAAACACATGGCCTCCGTATGGGGGGATTACACCATGTTTGATGGCCCGCTGTCTGGCCTGACGTTGGGTACTGGCGTTCGTTATACCGGTTCCAGCTTCGGCGATCCGGCGAACTCCTTCAAAGTGGGCAGCTATACCGTGGTTGATGCACTTGTCAGATACGATCTGGCGCGTGTAGGGATGGCCGGCTCAAACGTCGCGCTTCACGTGAACAACCTGTTCGATCGTGAATATGTTGCCAGCTGCTTCAACACCTACGGTTGCTTCTGGGGTGCTGAACGTCAGGTTGTAGCCACTGCGACCTTCCGCTTCTAATCTCTCTTTGGGCACGGTTCGCCGTGCCCTTTTTATTTAAGTTGGCTGACATGCAGGATAATAAAACGCAATCTGACACCACTTTTACGCTCAACAATCTCTCCTTTCGCGTACCCGGGCGCACCTTGCTGCATCCGCTCTCTTTGACATTCCCTGCCGGTAAAGTCATTGGCCTGATTGGTCACAACGGTTCCGGTAAATCGACTTTGCTTAAGATGCTGGGCCGCCATCAGCCGCCTTCGGAAGGCGATATTCTGCTGGATGACCAACCGCTGGAGAGCTGGAGCAGTAAAGCCTTTGCCCGCAAAGTCGCGTATTTGCCGCAGCAGCTGCCGCAGGCGGAGGGGATGACGGTGCGTGAACTGGTAGCGATTGGACGTTATCCGTGGCACGGGGCGCTTGGGCGTTTCGGTGTCGCCGACAGAGAAAAAGTGGAAGAGGCGATTTCGCTGGTGGGATTAAAACCACTGGCACACCGTCTGGTGGATAGCCTGTCCGGGGGCGAACGTCAGCGCGCGTGGATTGCGATGCTGGTGGCTCAGGACAGCCGTTGCCTGCTGCTGGATGAACCCACCTCTGCGCTGGATATTGCCCATCAGGTTGACGTTCTGGCGCTGGTGCATCGCTTAAGCCAGCAGCGTGGGTTGACGGTGATTGCGGTCCTGCACGATATCAACATGGCCGCGCGTTATTGTGACTACCTCGTCGCGCTGCGTGGCGGGGAAATGATTGCGCAGGGCACACCATCCGAACTGATGCGCAGCGAAACGCTGGAGCACATTTACGGAATTCCAATGGGTATTCTGCCTCACCCGGCCGGGGCAGCACCGGTGAGCTTTGTATTCTGATGCTGGATTCAATGCAAATGAGCCGCCGTCGCCTGCTGACGGCAATGGCGCTATCACCGTTGTTATTAAAAATGAATACGGCGCATGCCGCTGCCGTCGATCCGCACCGTATCGTGGCTCTTGAGTGGCTGCCAGTCGAGCTGATGATGGCGCTCGGCGTCACGCCTTATGGCGTGGCGGACATTCCCAACTATAACCTCTGGGTGAACGAGCCGAAGCTGCCGGACTCGGTGATCGACGTCGGCCTGCGGACTGAGCCAAACCTTGAACTGCTCACTCAGATGAAGCCGTCATTCCTGTTCTGGTCTGCGGGGTACGGTCCGTCAGAAGAGACAATGGCGCGTATTGCGCCCGGTCGAGGTTTCTCCTTCAGTGACGGTAAAAAACCGCTGACCATGGCGAGACACTCTATTAACGAGATGGCGCATATCCTCAACCGTGAGGCGGAGGCTAAAAAGCATCTCGACGAATTCGACGCCCTGATTGATTCCCTGAAGCCGCGCTTTGCCCATCGGGGCGATCGCCCGCTGTTGATGATGACGTTACTGGATGCCCGCCATATGCTGGTCTTTGGCAAAAACTGTCTGTTCCAGGACGTGCTCGACAGTGTTGGTATTCGCAATGCCTGGGAAGGTGAGATGAACTTCTGGGGCAGTACGACCGTAGGTATTGACCGCCTGGCGGCATTTCGTGATGTCGACGTGCTGTGTTTCGACCACGGCAACGAACGTGGTATGCAAACGCTGATGGCCACTCCGCTCTGGCAGGCGATGCCGTTTGTGCGTGAGCAGCGTTTCCAGCGCGTGCCAGCGGTATGGTTCTACGGCGCGACGCTGTCGGCCATGCATTTTGCCCGCGTGCTGGATAATGCGCTGGGAGGTAAAGCATGAGTACGCGTATTGCACGCTTCCCGGCACTGCTGTTGTCCTTACTCTTCCTTGCTGCGCTGGTTTTAACCTGGTTCAACCTGTCGACGGCATTGCCGCGCGGGGAGTGGGGCACCGCGCTGACAGCCCCGGATATCAACAACATTCAGCAGATGGTGTTCCACTACAGCCTGCTACCGCGTCTGGCGATCTCGCTGCTGGTCGGGGCCGGGTTAGGCCTGGTGGGCGTTTTGTTCCAGCAGGTACTGCGGAATCCTCTGGCAGAGCCGACGACGCTGGGTGTTGCAACAGGTGCGCAGCTAGGGATCACCATTACCACGCTGTGGGCGCTGCCCGGCGCGTTAACCACGCAGTTTGCGGCTCTCGCGGGGGCATGTGTGGTGGGGGCGCTGGTCTTTGGCGTGGCCTGGGGTAAACGCCTGTCCCCTGTGACGCTAATCCTGGCCGGGCTGGTGGTCAGTCTCTATTGTGGCGCGATTAATCAACTGCTGGTGCTGTTCCATCACGATCAGCTGCAAAGCATGTTCCTGTGGAGTACCGGAACCCTTACCCAGACTGACTGGAGTGGTGTTGAGCGTCTGTGGCCGCAGCTAATTGGCGGTGTACTGCTGACCCTGCTGCTCCTGCGTCCGTTAACGTTAATGGGGCTGGATGATGGTGTGGCGCGTAACCTGGGGCTGGCGCTGTCGCTGGCTCGTCTGGCGGCGCTGACGCTGGCAATTGTATTGAGCGCTTTGCTGGTAAACGCCGTTGGCATCATCGGGTTTATTGGCCTCTTTGCACCACTGCTGGCAAAAATGCTCGGCGCACGGCGTCTTCTGGCGCGCCTGATGCTTGCCCCACTGATTGGCGCGCTGATCCTCTGGCTTTCCGATCAGATCATTCTCTGGCTGGCGCAAGTCTGGAGGGAAGTGTCGACGGGATCGGTGACCGCGCTCATTGGTGCGCCGCTGCTGCTTTGGCTGCTCCCGCGTCTGCGCAGTATTAGCGCACCGGCGATGGATGTCGGCGATAAGGTTCATGCTGAACGTCAGTCAGTACTGTGGTTTAGCCTTACCGGTCTGGCGGTGCTGATTATTGCCTCGTTTGCCGCATTGGCTTTTGGGCGTGATGCGGTGGGCTGGCACTGGGCGATGGGCGATTTATTCCATGAACTGCTGCAGTGGCGCTGGCCGCGGGTGCTTTCCGCGTTAAGTGCCGGGGTCATGTTGGCCGTCGCGGGCTGTATTATCCAGCGCCTGACCGGCAATCCGATGGCCAGCCCGGAAGTGCTGGGGATTAGCTCTGGCGCGGCGTTCGGCGTGGTGCTGATGTTGTTCCTCGTGCCGGGAAATGCATTCGGCTGGTTGATGCCTGCGGGGAGTATTGGTGCGGCGGTGACGCTGTTAATCATCCTGATTGCTTCTGGTCGCGGTGGTTTTTCCCCGCACCGAATGCTGCTGGCCGGGATGGCGCTCAGTACGGCATTTACCATGTTGCTGATGCTGCTTCAGGCGAGTGGCGATCCGCGTATGGCGAAGATACTGACCTGGATTTCCGGCTCAACGTACAGTGCTACCGGCAGCCAGGTTGTTCATACCGGGATCGTGATGATCGTGTTACTGGCGGTAGTGCCGCTGTGTCGTCGCTGGATGACCATCCTGCCGCTGGGTGGCGAAACCGCACGTGCGGTCGGGTTAGCGCTAACGCCAACGCGCGTGGCGCTACTTCTGCTGGCTGCGTGTCTGACAGCGACGGCCACCATGACGATAGGACCGCTAAGCTTTGTGGGGTTGATGGCTCCGCATATCGCCAGAATGATGGGTTTTCGCCGGACCATGCCGCATATTGTGATGTCGGCGCTAACGGGCGGGATAATGCTGGTGTTTGCGGACTGGTGCGGAAGAATGGTGCTGTTTCCCTATCAGGTCCCGGCAGGTCTGCTGTCGACCTTTATTGGCGCGCCGTACTTTATTTATCTGTTGAGAAAGCAGAGCAGGTAGGCCGGGTAAGCGTTAGCGCCACCCGGCAATGCCCTTAGAGCTTCGCGAACACCTTACGCGCCGCGTCGATGGTGTTATTGATATCGTCTTCGCTGTGCGCCACGGACATAAAGCCCGCTTCGAACGCTGACGGAGCCAGGTACACCCCTTCTTCCAGCATCAGGTGGAAGAAGCGCTTGAAGCGTTCGACGTCACATTTCACCACATCCTGATAGCAGGTGACGGTTTTCGCATCGGTGAAGAAAATTCCGAACATCCCTCCCACATGGTTCACCACCAGCGGGATACCCGCTTCTTCGGCGGCTTCCAGCAGACCGTTTGCCAGCTGAGTGGTGAGGTCAGTCAGGGTCTCATGAATACCAGGCTGAGCCACTTCGGTCAGGCAGGCGAAGCCCGCAGCCATCGCGATTGGGTTACCGGAGAGCGTTCCCGCCTGGTAAACCGGGCCTGTTGGTGCCAGGGCTTCCATCACATCCTTACGGCCACCGAATGCACCGACTGGCATACCGCCGCCGATGATTTTGCCGAGGCAAGTCAGATCAGGCTCAACGCCATAATAGGACTGGGCACCCGCCAGCGCTACGCGGAAGCCGGTCATCACTTCGTCAATGATCAGCAGCGCGCCGAATTCATCACACAGTGCGCGCAGGCCCGGCAGGAAATCAGGTTGCGGTGGGATGCAGTTCATGTTGCCCGCAACGGGCTCAACGATAATGCAGGCGATCTCCTGTGGATATTGCTCGAACGCTGCGCGAACGGTATCCAGATCGTTATAGGTACAGGTTAGCGTGTGCTTTGCGAAATCAGCCGGTACACCCGGAGAGTTTGGCTGGCCGAGGGTCAGCGCGCCGGAGCCCGCTTTCACCAACAGGCAGTCCGCGTGGCCGTGGTAGCAGCCTTCAAATTTGATGATTTTGTCGCGGCCAGTAAAACCACGCGCCAGACGGATGGCGCTCATGGTGGCTTCGGTACCGGAGTTCACCATGCGCACCATGTCCATGGTGGGCACCAGTTCAGTCACCAGCTCCGCCATTCTCACTTCCATCTCGGTTGGCGCGCCGAAGCTCAGGCCACGCTGAGCCGCTTCAATCACCGCGTTACGAATAGCAGGGTGGTTATGCCCCAGTACCATCGGTCCCCAGGAACCGACATAATCAATGTAGGCTTTGCCATCGACATCATACAGATACGCGCCGTCAGCACGTTCGATAAACAGCGGCGTGCCGCCAACGCCGGTAAAGGCGCGTACAGGTGAGTTCACGCCACCCGGAATAAGCTCGCGGGCTGCACTGTAGAGGTTTTCAGACTTGCTCATGGCGTCGTTCCTGGTTCGTATAAAATGATTAAGCACACTATTCTAAGTGATCCGCGGAAGGTAATGAAATTTTTGCCTCTTTCATTCCTAAACAATTGTTAAGTATTTTTCACGGGATGACATGGCGCACTCTGGTAGAATCCCTGGGGCTATTTGTATGACGATAAGAAACGGTAATGAAAGCAGACATCCCCACATTTGAAGAACAACAGTTCAGACGCATACAGCACCGTATTAGCATTCGGCGTTTGCTCAATCGCGATAAAACCCCGCTGGCTATTCTGCTGGCTGCTGCCGTGGTCGGTACAGTCGCCGGGCTGGTGGGTGTACTATTTGAAAAAGCGGTCAATGCGGTACTGAACTGGCGAGTTGGCACCGTAGCCGGTTTCGCCGATAGTCGGTGGCTGGTTTGGGTATGGGCGTTCGGACTGTCGGCGCTGTTTGCCATGGTGGGTTACTTTCTGGTGCGCAAATTTGCTCCTGAAGCTGGCGGCTCAGGGATCCCGGAAATTGAAGGTGCGCTGGAAGAGTTACGCCCGGTGCGCTGGTGGCGCGTCATCCCGGTAAAATTTATCGGGGGTATGGGAACGCTCGGGGCGGGCATGGTTCTGGGGCGAGAAGGGCCAACCGTACAACTGGGCGGGAACGTCGGCCGCATGGTGGGCGATCTGTTTCGGATGCGTAGTGCCGAAGCGCGCCATACGCTGCTGGCAACCGGCGCGGCGGCGGGGCTTTCGGCAGCGTTTAACGCGCCGCTGGCGGGGATCCTGTTTATCATCGAAGAGATGCGCGCGCAGTTTCGCTACAACCTGATTTCGATTAAAGCGGTGTTTACTGGCGTCATTATGTCGAGCATCGTTTTTCGCATCTTCAATGGCGAGGGCGCGGTCATTGAGGTAGGTAAACTGACCAACGCGCCGGTTAATACCCTGTGGCTTTACCTGATCCTCGGCATGATTTTCGGCGTGGTGGGACCGCTGTTTAACACCTTTATCCTCCGTGCTCAGGATATGTTCCAGCGCATTCACGGCGGAAATACCACCAAATGGGTGCTGATGGGCGGCCTGCTGGGTGGAATGTGTGGCGTACTCGGGTTTATTGAACCCAATGCCGCCGGCGGCGGCTTCGGGCTGATTCCCATCGCGGCGGCAGGGAATTTCAGCGTGGGTCTGCTGCTGTTTATGTTTATTTCTAGAGTCATCACGACGGTGCTGTGCTTCTCGTCCGGCGCACCCGGCGGGATTTTCGCGCCAATGCTGGCACTGGGCACGCTGCTGGGGACCGCGTTTGGAATGGCGGCTGAAGTGGGTTTCCCGGCTTATCATCTGGATGCCGGGACGTTTGCGGTGGCCGGAATGGGTGCGCTGCTGGCCGCATCCCTGCGCGCGCCGTTGACCGGCATCGTGCTGGTGCTGGAAATGACGGATAATTACCAGCTCATTTTGCCAATGATCATTACCTGCCTCGGCGCGACACTATTAGCCCAATTCCTGGGTGGAAAACCGCTATACTCCACCATCCTGGCGCGAACCCTGGCAAAACAAGAGGCTGAACGGGCGGCCACGCAGAATACTTGAATGAAATACCAGGGTATTAGATAATGACATAAAGAATTGGGTGAATTTTGCCCAATAGCAGTATTCATGGGAGCATAAGATGAGTGATGACGTAGCGCTGCCGCTGGAATTTACCGAAGCAGCAGCCAACAAAGTGAAAACCCTGATTGCCGATGAAGACAATCCGGATCTGAAACTGCGTGTCTATATTACCGGTGGCGGCTGCAGCGGCTTCCAGTATGGTTTTACCTTTGACGACCAGGTTAACGATGGCGATATGACTATCGAGAAGCAGGGCGTTGCGCTGGTGGTTGACCCGATGAGCCTGCAATATCTGGTAGGCGGTTCGGTGGATTACACTGAAGGTCTGGAAGGTTCACGCTTTGTTGTGACCAACCCGAATGCAACCAGCACCTGCGGATGTGGTTCGTCGTTCAGCATCTGATGACCAAAAACGGTAACCTGACGGTTACCGTTTTGCTTTTATCTTCCATTATCATCCAGCGCAAACGTCGGCAGCTTCAGATGCCAGCGTATCGCCGCTAAACGTATTCCCAACGTCACCACCATGCCCAGCATGGCAGCGTTTTCCAGCGGAACAGCAAAGGTGTAGTACGCCGTGGCGTGAACAATCCCGCCAATAATGCAGGCCGTAGCATAGATTTCGGTACGCAGAATCATCGGCACTTCACGCGCCAGAATATCGCGAATGATCCCGCCGCCGACGCCGGTTAAGACCCCCATGCAGATTGCCACCATCGGGCCTGTTCCCGCATTGAAGGCTTTGTTGACCCCAATACCCACAAACACGGCCAGGCCGACGGCGTCCAGCACCGGAAGTATCCATTTTGGTAATCTGCGGGGCTGACGCACCAGGACGATGGTTAACAGGCAGGTAACCATCGCCACCACCAGGTCGGTGGGATCTTTTACCCAAAACACGGGGCCATTCGCCAGCGCCATATCGCGGATAGTCCCGCCGCCAACGGCGGTCACAACGCCCAGTACCAGCACGCCAAACGGATCCATACGTAGTTTCCCGGCCAGCAGGACACCGGAGATAGCAAAAACGGCTGTGCCAAGAATATCCAGCCAATAGACGAGCATCGTTAAATCCTCGAACAGGGTCTTATGTTAGTGACTCTCTGCCAGCGCGGCACAGAGCTGTTTTGCGGCGAGGATAATACGCGGGCTGGCGCGTTCAAACCAGTCACTGTTGAGTGGGATCACCGGAATTTTTAGCTGGTTTCGCCAGAATTGTTCAATTTTAGGAATCTCGCTCGCATTTCCGACCACGACAATGGCCTGTGGCTGGCGTGCCAGTACCTGTTCTCGGCTGACCTGAGGCCACGGTACCCGGCTGGCAGCAAAGATATTTTCACCGCCGCAAACTTCCAGCACCTGATTCTGAATTGAGCCTTTACCGGTGGTGAACAGCGGCTGGCTACCAAACTGCAGGAAGATGCGCTTTTTAACTGGAGTGTCGTATCGCGATTTTAGCGCGGCATAGTCGCTGAGCATCTGTTTCGCCGCGCTCTCGGCTTTTTTGGGCGTTGGGCTATAAGGGGCGAGAGAGCGTAGCGCCTGAGCGACTTGTTCAATGCTCACGGCATCAATCCACATGACGTTGATCCCAAGCGAGGTAAGCTGGTTGACCTGCCGCTCGGCATTACCGCCACGCCACGCCAGCACCAGATCCGGTTTAAGTGCGACGATGCGCTCAAGGTTCATTCCCTGCCAGGTCGCAACCTGTTCAATACCTGCCGCTTGCGGGGGGTAATCTGAAAAGCTACTTACGCCAACGGGCGTGATCCCGGCGGCAAACGCCAGTTCGGTGTTGGCGGGAGAGAGTGTAATCACGCGCGGCACAGCATAGAGCCATACCGGCGTAAGCAGAAGCAGGGCGGCCAGCGCCCTGACGGTATGTTTAGCCACGTGCCAGTTTCTGCACCAGGCGTTCCACCATCACGGTGGACTGTTTTGCCGCAACGGTCAGGAACTCGTCGAAGCTGATGTGAGACTGCTGATCTGCCACGTCAGAGATGGCGCGAACCACCACAAACGGTACGTTGAAGTTATGGCAGACGTGAGCGATCGCAGTCGCTTCCATCTCAACGGCAACGGCCTGCGGGAAATTATGACGGATTTTTGCCAGGCCAACAGAACCATTGATGAAGGCATCACCGCTCACAATCAGACCACGCACAGCGTTGAGGTTCAGCTCGGCAATGCAGGTTTCTGCCGCCGCAATCAGTTTATCGTCAGCTTTAAACCCTGCCGGGCAACCCGGGAGCTGGCCGTACTCATAGCCGAATGCGGTGACGTCAGCATCGTGGTAACGTGCTTCGTCGGAGACGACGATATCACCTACTTTCAGCGACGGTGCCAGACCGCCCGCAGAGCCGGTGTTAACGATCACGTCTGGCTTGCAGCGCTCAAGCAACAGGGTTGCACCCAGTGCAGCAGCCACTTTACCGATGCCTGATTTCAGCAGAGCCACGTCAACACCGTTCAGTTGGCCGGTGTAGATCTCACAACCCCCCAGAGAGAGCGTCTGACGGTTCTCAATTTTGTCACGCAGCAGCGTAACTTCTTCTTCCATTGCACCAATAATGCCGATTTTCATAGATTTACTCGCGATGTGCCTTGTTAAGATGCATAGTCTATCATGGGCTTTAGTGGAAGCGCATTTCTCACGCGGGGGAGCACATGGCGCAGATCGATTTTCGCACCAAAATTAACTGGCACCGACGTTTCCGTTCGCCGCAGGGCGACAAGACCGAACATGAGATCCTGCGTATCTTCGAAAGCGATCGCGGGCGGATCATTAACTCGCCCGCCATCCGTCGTCTGCAGCAAAAGACTCAGGTATTTCCGCTTGAACGTAACGCTGCAGTGCGCACGCGCTTAACCCACTCAATGGAAGTGCAGCAGGTTGGCCGTTACATTGCCAAAGAGATTTTGAGCCGTCTCAAAGAGCAACGTTTGCTGGAAACCTATGGCCTGGACGAACTGACAGGCCCCTTCGAGAGTATTGTTGAGATGGCCTGCCTGATGCATGACATCGGCAACCCGCCGTTTGGTCACTTTGGTGAAGCGGCAGTCAATGACTGGTTTAAACAACGACTTTACCCTTCGGATGCGGTAAGCCAGCCGCTCAGTGATGACCGCTGCATCGTACGCGATTTACGCCTGCGCGAAGGCGAAGAGGGGCTGAACGATCTGCGTCGCAAAGTGCGCCAGGATCTGTGTCACTTCGAAGGTAATGCGCAGGGGATCAGACTGGTCCATTCCCTGATGCGTATGAACCTGACCTGGGCACAGGTCGGCTGTATCCTGAAATATACGCGTCCTGCCTGGTGGATGGGAGAGACGCCCGCATCCCACAGCTATTTGATGAAAAAGCCGGGCTATTACCTTTCTGAAGAAGCCTATATTGAACGGCTACGTAAAGAACTTTCATTGACGCCAAACGGCCGTTTTCCATTAACCTGGATTATGGAAGCCGCAGACGATATTTCCTATTGTGTTGCCGACCTTGAAGATGCCGTTGAGAAAAGAATATTCAGCGTCGAGGAGCTTTATCAGCATCTTTATACTGCCTGGGGAAAGCATGAAAAAGGGTCGTTGTTTGCTCAGGTTGTCGAAAATGCCTGGGAGAAATCGCGCTCAAATACATTAAGCCGCAGCACGGAAGATCAGTTCTTTATGTATTTACGGGTCAATACACTAAATAAACTGGTGCCGTATGCCGCGTCGCGTTTTATTGATAATTTGCCGCTGATTTTCAGCGGGGAATTCAATCACGCGCTGCTGGAAGATGACAGCAGTTTCAGTCAACTCCTTGAGCTTTATAAGCATGTGGCAATGCGGCATGTATTCAGCCATCCGGATGTCGAACAGTTAGAGCTACAGGGATACCGGGTGATCAGTGGGTTACTGGAAATTTACTCTCCATTGCTTCAGTTATCGGTCGATGAGTTCAGTGAACTGGTGGAAAAAGAACGCGTGCGTGGAATACCCATCGAATCCCGCCTTTATCAGAAACTCTCAACCCGTCATCGGCTGGCGTATGTTGAAGCGGTCGGTAAGCTGGATCGCCATTCTCCCCAATGGCCAGTGATGGAATATTATTATCGCTGTCGTCTTATCCAGGACTATATCAGCGGTATGACAGATTTGTATGCCTGGGATGAATACCGCAAGCTCATGGCTGTGGAATAAACGCTGAGTTTTGTAAAGACGGCCAATAAATTTTTACCTTTTCCATAAACTTATCGCCGGAACTAAGCGGTATAAAACGAATCTGAGTTACACAGCAATTATGCGTTACCTGTAAATCGAGATTGAGAAACATGAAAAAAACCACATTAGCAATGAGTGCACTGGCTCTGAGTTTAGGTTTAGCGCTGTCTCCTCTGACGGCTACGGCAGCCGAGACCGCGTCGTCGTCAGCAACCGCGCAGCAGATGCCAAGCCTGGCACCGATGCTCGAAAAAGTGATGCCATCGGTGGTGAGTATTAACGTTGAGGGCAGCACGACCGTCAACACGCCGCGTATGCCGCGTAACTTCCAGCAGTTCTTTGGTGACAACTCACCATTCTGCCAGGACGGTTCGCCATTCCAGAGCTCTCCGTTCTGTCAGGGCGGTGGCGCTGGGGATGACAGCCAGGGCGGCGGCCAGCAGCAGAAATTCATGGCGCTTGGTTCTGGGGTGATTATTGATGCGGCGAAAGGCTACGTGGTGACGAACAACCACGTTGTTGATAACGCCAGCACCATTAAAGTTCAGCTGAGCGACGGCCGTAAATTCGATGCAAAAGTCGTGGGTAAAGATCCGCGCTCCGATATCGCGCTGATCCAGATTCAGGATCCGAAAAACCTGACGGCGATTAAAATTGCCGACTCCGACGCGCTGCGCGTGGGTGACTACACTGTGGCGATCGGTAACCCGTTCGGTCTGGGTGAAACCGTCACCTCGGGTATCGTCTCCGCTCTGGGTCGCAGCGGTCTGAATGCGGAAAACTACGAAAACTTCATCCAGACGGATGCGGCGATCAACCGCGGTAACTCCGGCGGTGCGCTGGTTAACCTGAACGGTGAACTGATCGGGATCAACACCGCGATCCTGGCCCCGGACGGTGGCAACATCGGTATCGGCTTTGCTATTCCAAGTAACATGGTGAAAAACCTGACCGCGCAGATGGTGCAGTACGGCCAGGTGAAACGCGGTGAGCTCGGTATCCTCGGTACGGAACTGAACTCCGAACTGGCTAAGGCGATGAAAGTTGACGCTCAGCGTGGGGCATTCGTCAGCCAGGTGATGCCGAACTCCTCTGCGGCAAAAGCGGGTATTAAAGCGGGGGATGTGATCACCTCTCTGAACGGTAAACCGATCAGCAGCTTTGCCGCCCTGCGTGCGGAAGTGGGCTCTATGCCGATTGGCAGCAAAGTGACCCTTGGCCTGCTGCGTGACGGTAAGCCGGTTAACGTGAGCCTGGAGCTGCAGCAGAGCAGCCAGAATCAGGTGGATTCCAGCACCATCTTCAGCGGTATTGAAGGTGCCGAGATGAGCAATAAAGGTGCGGATAAAGGTGTGGTGGTGAACAACGTGAAAGCGAATTCACCGGCTGCACGTATCGGCCTGAAAAAAGGTGATGTCATCATGGGTGCTAACCAGCAGCCGGTGAAAAACATTGCTGAACTGCGCAAAATTCTCGACAGCAAGCCTTCCGTGCTGGCGCTGAATATCCAGCGTGGTGATACCTCTCTCTATCTGCTGATGCAGTAATCCTCTAAAGCCCCTGTACGCAGGGGCTTTCTCGTTTCTGTGACTCTTACCACAACTCCATATATCTTCCTCTCTCTTTGTGCATTCGCACAATGCAGCCGCCGCTGAACTTCCCTATGCTTGAGCTCTGCTCAGAGGAGGGTTACATGGCTGGCTGGCACCTTGATACCAAAATGGCGCAGGATATTGTGGCGCGCACCATGCGAATCATTGATACCAATATCAACGTAATGGATGCTCGTGGGCGCATTATTGGTAGCGGCGATCGTGAGCGTATTGGTGAATTGCACGAAGGTGCGTTGCTGGTGCTCTCCCAGGGGCGGGTCGTGGATATCGACGATGCGGTAGCGAAACACCTGCACGGCGTCCGTCAGGGCATTAATTTGCCGCTGCGCCTTGAAGGCGAGATTGTGGGGGTAATTGGCCTGACAGGCGAGCCGGAGTCCCTGCGTAAATACGGCGAGCTGGTCTGCATGACGGCAGAGATGATGCTGGAACAGTCGCGCCTGATGCACCTGCTCGCCCAGGACAGCCGCCTGCGTGAAGAGCTGGTGATGAATCTGATCCAGGCGGAAGAACATACGCCGGCACTGAGCGAATGGGCGCAGCGTCTGGGGATTGATCTGAACCAGCCGCGTGTGGTGGCGGTGATTGAGGTCGATAGCGGCCAGCTCGGGGTCGACAGTGCGATGGTTGAGCTACAGCAGCTACAAAATGCGCTGGCGACGCCGGAGCGCGATAACCTGGTGGCAATCGTATCTCTGACGGAAATGGTGGTACTCAAACCGGCGCTCAATGCATTCGGCCGCTGGGATGCGGACGATCATCGTCGTCGCGTGGAGCTGCTGATCTCCCGGATGAAGGAAAATGGTCAGCTGCGTTTTCGCGTTGCGCTGGGCAATTACTTTACCGGACCGGGCAGCATTGCCCGCTCCTGGCGTACTGCACGCACCACCATGATGGTGGGCAAGCAGCGGATGCCGGAAAGCCGCAGTTATTTTTATCAGGATCTGATGCTGCCGGTGCTGCTCGACAGCCTGCGCGGGGGCTGGCAGGCTAATGAGCTGGCACGGCCATTAGCGCGCCTGAAGGCCATGGACAACAATGGCTTACTGCGCCGGACGCTACAGGCGTGGTTTCGTCATAACGTGCAGCCGCTGGCGACCTCGAAAGCGCTGTTTATTCACCGCAATACGCTGGAATACCGGCTTAACCGGATTTCGGAGCTGACGGGGCTGGATTTGGGGAGTTTTGACGACAGACTGCTGCTGTATGTGGCGCTGCAGCTGGACGAACAGCGATGATGTAATTTTGCCCGGCATGCGGAGCGCCACCGGGCAATAAAACGGCTTATTTATTCCGCGTTAATTTCTCAAGATCCGCTTCAATCTCGCTGATCTTATTCGTCACAACGCTTTCAAGGTGACGCAAATCGTCGAGGATCTTACGCTTGAGATCGACTTCAGTGCGGTCGCGCTGGCAGATCTGATCGAGTTCATCGATCACGTAGCGCAGGTTAGGGCTGATTTCCTGAACTTCTTTGTACCCTTGTCCTACACCGTCAGCGACGACGGTTTTACGCTGGCGTGGATATTTAAACTTCACGCTCTTGGCGAAAAACTCTCCTTTGTCCTTGTGAAAATAGATTTTCAGAATATCGTTATTGGCTTCCTGACGGAGGCTGTAACGATCAATTTCATCAGGATTGGTAATGCCCAGACTTTTCAGATTATCGTACATAGCGGTACCCTTGATCTCAACATAACCTTTGAATAATTAACGAAAAAATCTATTTTCGCCACCCTCAGATATAAAAAAAGCGGGGTTGCCCCCGCTTTTTGTTATACCCGATTAATCGATGGTGCGCAGCAGTTCGTTGATGCCAACTTTGCCACGAGTTTTCGCATCGACTTTCTTCACGATAACCGCACAGTACAGGCTGTATTTGCCATCTTTTGACGGCAGGTTGCCGGAAACCACCACGGAGCCCGCCGGAACGCGACCGTAATGCACTTCACCGGTTTCACGGTCGTAGATACGGGTGCTTTGGCCGATGTAAACGCCCATGGAGATCACAGAGCCTTCTTCCACGATCACACCTTCAACCACTTCTGAGCGTGCGCCGATGAAGCAGTTGTCTTCGATGATGGTTGGGTTAGCCTGCAGTGGCTCCAGGACGCCACCGATACCGACGCCACCGGACAGGTGAACGTTCTTACCGATCTGTGCGCAGGAACCAACGGTAGCCCAGGTATCCACCATGGTACCTTCGTCAACGTAGGCACCGATGTTCACGTAGGATGGCATCAGCACGGTGTTGCGCGCGATGAAAGCACCCTGACGAACTGCTGCTGGTGGAACCACGCGGAAACCTTCTTTCTGGAAACGCGCTTCGTCATAGTCAGCGAATTTCATTGGCACTTTATCGAAGTAGCGGCTTTCTGCTCCGTCGATAACCTGGTTATCGTTGATACGGAAAGAGAGCAGCACGGCTTTCTTCAGCCATTGATGAGTGACCCACTGACCGTCGATTTTTTCTGCCACACGCAATGCGCCGGAATCCAGCAGGGAAATAACCTGGTTTACCGCTTCACGGGTCACGGTATCCACATTGGCCGGGGTGATCTCGGCGCGACGCTCAAAAGCGGACTCAATAACGTTCTGTAACTGCTGCATTGTTTACTCTTTCCATTTCACTAAAAAACACGTCACCCTTTATCGTTTGGATTGAGGGCTGCTGTCAACCGTTGTTGCACTTCAAGTTGCAGGTCATTATTAAGGGCACGCCGGTCTGCGGTGGCGATTATAAATAAATCTTCTACTCGCTCGCCAATGGTTGTAATTCTGGCCCCGTGAAGCGAAATTCCCAGATCGGCAAAAACCTGGCCGACACGGGCGAGCAGCCCTGGTTGGTCGAGCGCGATCAGCTCCAGGAACGATTTACGGTCAGTGTGGGTCGGCAGGAAATTGACCTCGGTATCGACGGTAAAGTGGCGTAATTTCGCAGGCTGACGACGCGGCTGCGGAGGTTGCCAGCTGCGCTGGGTGATGGCCTGTTCCAGACCGAAGCGTATTCCTTCGTGCCTGTCCGACGACAGCGGGCTGCCGTCCGGTTCCAGCACAATGAAGGTATCCATCGCCATGCCGTCGCGGGTGGTAAAAATCTGCGCGTCGTGAACGCTCAGATTACGCCTGTCCAGTTCGGCGCAGACGGCGGCAAACAGATAAGGTCGGTCCGGGCTCCAGATGAAAATCTCCGTGCCACCGCGCGTGGCTTGCGGGCTGAGGAGGATCATCGGCTGCGACAAATCATGTTGCAGCAGATGCCGCGCATGCCAGGCAAGCTGATTTGGGCTGTGGCGAACAAAATAGTTAGCACGACAGCGCGCCCAGATCTGATGCAGTGCTTCTTCATCAATGTTATCCATCCGCAGCAGAGCCAGTGCCTGCAACTGGTGGTGGCGCACACGCTCGCGCATGTCCGGGGTATTTTGCATCCCGCGGCGCAGCTGTTTTTCGGTGGCAAAGTACAGCTCGCGAAGCAGGCTTTGCTTCCAGCTGTTCCACAACGTCTCGTTGGTGGCACAAATATCCGCCACCGTCAGGCAGACCAGATAACGCAGACGGTTTTCCGTTTGCACCTCTTCCGCGAACTGCTTGATCACTTCAGGATCCTGAATATCACGACGCTGCGCGGTGACCGACATCAGCAGATGATGGCGTACCAGCCAGGCGACCAGCTGTGTTTCACGTGAGTTCAGACCGTGCAGTTCAGCAAATTTGAGCACGTCCTGGGCACCCAGCACCGAATGGTCACCGCCGCGACCTTTGGCAATATCGTGGAACAGGGCAGCAATCAGGATCAATTCCGGATGAGTGAGGCGCGGCCACAATTCCACGCACAGCGGATGGCGAGATCGCGTCTCTTCGCTGGCAAAGCTCTCCAGCTTGAGCATCACGCGGATCGTGTGTTCATCTACCGTGTAGGCGTGGAACAGATCGAACTGCATCTGCCCGACAATGTGTGACCACTGCGGCATATAGGCCCACAGCACGCTGTGGCGGTGCATCGGCAGCAAGCCGCGGCTGACGGCCCCCGGGTGGCGGAGCATGCTCAGGAACAGCGAACGCGCTTCCGGGATATAGCACAGCGGCTGCGTCAAATGGCGGCGCGCATGGCGCAGATGGCGCAGAGTGGTGGAGTAGATCCCGGTGATCGCGCTGTTACGCACCATGGTGTAAAACATGCGCAGGATCGCTTCCGGTTCGCGGATAAATAACGTTTCGTCGCGCAGATCGATAAGCGTGCCGCGCAGCTGGAACTCGTCGTCGATAGGGCGGGGCTTTTCATCCGCCGTCAGGGCCAGGATTGCCTCATCGAATAGCTGCAACAGCATCTGGTTCAGTTCGGTAACGCGGCGGGTGACGCGGAAGAAATCCTTCATCATGTGTTCAACCGGCTCGTTGCCTTCGCCCTGGTAATTCAGACGCTGAGCTACGCTGAGCTGACGGTCAAACAGCAAGCGGTTATCGTAGCGATTAAGCTCCAGATGCAGGGCAAAGCGAATGCGCCACAGCAGGTGCAGACACTCATTTAATTCGTTACGCTCGGCTTCGGTTAAAAAGCCAAAGCCCACCATCTCATCCAGCGAGGTCGCGCCGAAGTGGCGACGGGCCACCCACTGCAGGGTGTGGATGTCGCGCAGACCGCCGGGGCTGCTTTTGATATCAGGCTCCAGATTATAGCTGGTGCCGTGGTAGCGCTGGTGGCGCTGGTTTTGTTCCTCAACCTTCGCGGCGAAGAACTTTTCTGACGGCCAGAAACCGTCACTGAAAATATGTTTTTGTAGCTCCAGGAACAGCGCCACGTCGCCTATCAGCAGGCGGGTTTCAATCAGGTTGGTGGCGACGGTCAGGTCAGATAACCCTTCCAGCAGGCACTCTTCAAGAGTGCGTACGCTGTGGCCGACTTCCAGCTTCACATCCCAGAGCAGGGTCAGCAGTTCGCCAATTTTTTGCGCCTGTTCGTCCGGCAGTTTTTTGCGACTTAAGATCAGTAAATCAATGTCGGAAAGCGGATGCAGCTCACCGCGGCCATAGCCCCCAACGGCAACCAGTGCAACGTCGCTGATTTGCCCAAAACCGTAATCGATCCACAGGCGCTGCAGCAGCTGGTCGATAAATTCGGTGCGCGCTTCAATGAGCTGCTCGGCGGATACGCCTGCGTCGAACGCACTACCCAGCCAGCGATGGAAAACATCCATATGGGCTTTAATATGCGCGCAGGTCAGCTCGTGCGACGGCCATACGCCCGGGTTATCGGGCTGATCGGGGAGGGTGGGAAGTGCTGTGTTAGCATACTGTTCGGGTAAAAGATTACTCATCGTGCGCCACCCATAAGAAAAAGCTATAGCCATTAAAAAAGCCGGCATTTGCCGGCTTTTTTATCATTCATCGTGCGTCAGTATCGCCGGGATAGTGTCATCCTTGCGCAACGTCATAATTTCGCAGCCGTTGTCTGTTACCACAATAGTATGCTCGTACTGCGCAGACAAGCTTCTGTCTTTGGTTTTCACCGTCCAGCCATCTTTCATGGTGCGGATGCGGTAGTCACCGGCGTTGACCATCGGCTCGATGGTGAAGGTCATGCCTTTTTGCAGCACTACGCCGCCATCATCTGCATCATAGTGCAGAACCTGCGGTTCTTCGTGGAACACACGGCCAATGCCGTGACCGCAGTATTCGCGAACGACGGAGAACCCTTCCGCTTCCACGAACTTCTGAATCGCGGCACCAATGGTACGCAGGCGAATACCCGGTTTAACCATTTTCAGCGCCAGGTAGAGGCTCTCTTGCGTCACTTTACACAGACGCTCGCCCAGAATGGTTGGCTTGCCAACGATGAACATCTTAGAGGTGTCACCGTGGTAGTCATCTTTAATGACCGTCACGTCGATGTTGACGATGTCGCCATCTTTGAGCAGTTTTTCGTTGTCCGGAATACCGTGGCAAACCACTTCATTAATAGAAATGCAGACGGATTTCGGGAAACCGTGGTAGCCGAGGCACGCAGATACCGCGTGCTGCTCGTTCACAATATAGTCGTTACAGATGCGGTCCAGTTCACCGGTGCTGACGCCCGGCTTCACGAACGGCTCGATCATTTCCAGCACTTCCGCGGCCAGACGACCGGCGACGCGCATCTTTTCAATTTCTTCAGGTGTCTTAATAGAGATAGCCATGTAATCTGTCCATCGGTGTCGATTTTTTCGACAATACTAGTCTAAGTGTCGCCAATGGTATCAGTCAGGCACACCTCGTGCCAAATTGAGAATCATTAACAGCACACTCCGCCAACAACTGTTGGTTTCTGGTCGTGTTTTGTGGTATAAAGCGCGCCGGACTTCCGATCCATCTCAGATACACAAGCTGGACGGAAGCGACAAATCTCACTTTGTGTAACAACACACACGTATCGGCACATATTCCGGGGTGCCCTTCGGGGTCGGTAATATGGGATACGTGGAGGCATAACCCCAACTTTCAATATAGAGGTTTTAAACATGGCAACTGTTTCCATGCGCGACATGCTCAAGGCTGGTGTTCACTTTGGTCACCAGACCCGTTACTGGAACCCGAAAATGAAGCCTTTCATCTTCGGCGCACGTAACAAAGTTCACATCATCAACCTTGAGAAAACTGTACCAATGTTCAACGAAGCCCTGGCTGAGCTGAACAAGATCTCTTCCCGTAAAGGTAAGATTCTGTTCGTTGGTACTAAGCGCGCTGCAAGCGAAGCTGTGAAAGATGCTGCTAACAGCTGCGACCAGTTCTTCGTGAACCATCGCTGGTTGGGCGGCATGCTGACTAACTGGAAAACTGTTCGTCAGTCAATCAAACGCCTGAAAGATCTGGAAACCCAGTCTCAGGACGGTACTTTCGACAAGCTGACTAAGAAAGAAGCGCTGATGCGCACTCGTGAGCTGGACAAGCTGGAAAACAGCCTGGGCGGTATCAAAGATATGGGCGGCCTGCCAGACGCGCTGTTCGTAATCGATGCAGACCACGAGCACATCGCAATCAAAGAAGCTAACAACCTGGGTATCCCGGTATTCGCTATCGTTGATACCAACTCCGATCCGGACGGTGTTGACTTCGTTATCCCGGGTAACGACGACGCAATCCGTGCTGTTAGCCTGTACCTGAGCGCTGTAGCTGCTACCGTTCGTGAAGGCCGTTCCCAGGATCTGGCTTCTCAGGCGGAAGAAAGCTTCGTAGAAGCTGAATAATAAGGTTTCACCCCTTATTAGTACCGTGTATGAATAGGGGCCCATTATCGGCCCCTTTTTTCAATTTACACTGTTTGGCCGCAGGCCGGGCAGTTCACATCTCCCGAGGATTTAAGAATGGCTGAAATTACCGCATCCCTGGTAAAAGAGCTGCGCGAGCGTACTGGCGCAGGCATGATGGATTGCAAAAAAGCGCTGACTGAAGCGAACGGCGACATCGAGCTGGCAATCGAAAACATGCGTAAATCCGGTGCGATCAAAGCAGCTAAAAAAGCAGGCAACGTTGCTGCTGACGGCGTGATCATCACTAAAATCGACGGCACCTACGGCATCATTCTGGAAGTTAACTGCCAGACTGACTTCGTTGCTAAAGATGGTGGTTTCCAGGCATTTGCTAACAAAGTTCTGGACGCTGCAGTTGCTGGCAAAATCACTGACGTTGAAGTTCTGAAAGCACAGTTCGAAGAAGAACGTGTTGCGCTGGTTGCTAAAATCGGTGAGAACATCAACATCCGTCGTGTTGCTTCTCTGGAAGGTGACGTTCTGGGCTCTTACCAGCACGGTGCGCGTATCGGCGTTCTGGTTGCTGCTAAAGGTGCTGACGAAGAGCTGGTTAAACAGCTGGCTATGCACATCGCTGCAAGCAAACCAGAATTCGTTAAGCCAGAAGACGTGTCTGCTGAAGTGGTAGAGAAAGAGTACCAGGTTCAGCTGGACATCGCGATGCAGTCTGGTAAACCAAAAGAAATCGCAGAGAAAATGGTTGAAGGCCGCATGAAGAAATTCACCGGCGAAGTTTCTCTGACTGGCCAGCCATTCGTAATGGATCCAAGCAAGTCTGTTGCTCAGCTGCTGAAAGAGCACAACGCTGACGTAACTGGCTTCATCCGCTTCGAAGTGGGCGAAGGCATCGAGAAAGTTGAGACTGACTTCGCAGCAGAAGTTGCTGCAATGTCCAAGCAGTCTTAATGATTGAAAAGGAGCCGCCTGAGGGCGGCTTCTTTTTGTCACCCGTCACAGGAAATCAGACAGGCTCCAGTATCGCTGTGCTGATTTGCGGCATATCATGTCGCCAGAATTAACCCCCATCTTAATCGTTGACAGTCTCAGGAAAGAAACATGGCTACCAATGCAAAACCCGTGTACAAACGCATTCTGCTTAAGCTGAGTGGCGAAGCGCTGCAGGGATCGGAAGGCTTCGGTATTGACGCAAGCATCCTTGATCGCATGGCACAGGAAATCAAAGAACTGGTCGAACTGGGTATCCAGGTTGGCGTGGTCATTGGCGGTGGCAACCTTTTCCGTGGTGCTGGTCTGGCGAAAGCGGGGATGAACCGCGTTGTGGGCGACCACATGGGTATGCTGGCAACCGTCATGAATGGCCTGGCAATGCGTGATGCACTGCATCGCGCCTATGTGAATGCCCGCCTGATGTCTGCGATTCCACTGAATGGCGTATGCGATAATTACAGCTGGGCAGAAGCGATTAGCCTGCTGCGCAACAACCGCGTGGTGATCCTCTCCGCCGGTACGGGTAACCCGTTCTTTACAACCGATTCCGCTGCCTGCCTGCGCGGTATCGAGATCGAAGCCGATGTGGTACTGAAAGCGACCAAAGTAGACGGCGTGTTTACTGCCGACCCGGCAAAAGATCCTTCTGCCACCATGTACGATCAGCTGAGCTACAGCGAAGTGCTGGATAAAGAGCTGAAAGTGATGGATCTTGCCGCCTTCACGCTGGCTCGCGACCACAAACTGCCGATCCGTGTCTTCAACATGAACAAGCCAGGCGCACTGCGTCGCGTGGTCATGGGTGAAAAAGAAGGCACTTTGATCACGGAATAATTTCCGTTGACGCTAAATACAGGTAAGATTCCGCTTTATTTTGTAGTGGTATCTTACCCGGGCGCGCCTTTGGCGTTGTCATGAATTAAACGCGACTATACTTAGCACACCTGTAGCGCTGTGCTGGCGGATAGTCTGCCTGAGACAAGTTTTCAAGGATTCGTAACGTGATTAACGACATCAGAAAAGATGCTGAAGTACGCATGGAAAAATGCGTAGAAGCGTTCAAAACCCAAATCAGCAAAATCCGTACTGGCCGTGCTTCCCCAAGCCTGCTGGATGGCATCATCGTAGAATACTACGGTACGCCAACCCCTCTGCGTCAGCTGGCAAGCGTGACGGTTGAAGATACCCGTACGCTGAAAATCAACGTATTCGATCGTTCTATGGGCCCGGCCGTTGAGAAAGCGATCATGGCGTCTGACCTCGGTCTGAACCCAAGCTCTGCGGGCGCTGATATCCGCGTTCCACTTCCTCCGCTGACGGAAGAGCGTCGTAAAGACCTGATCAAAGTCGTTCGTGGCGAAGCTGAGCAGGGTCGCGTTTCCGTTCGTAACGTACGTCGCGACGCGAACGATAAAGTCAAAGCGCTGCTGAAAGAAAAAGAGATCAGTGAAGATGACGATCGTCGTTCACAGGACGATGTTCAGAAAATGACTGATGCTGCCATCAAGAAAATTGATGCGGCGCTGGCAGATAAAGAAGCGGAACTGATGCAGTTCTGATTTCTGTCGTACACTGATAAACGCCGTTCAGAGGGACTTCGGGTCTTGCTGGCGGCGTTTTGCTTTTATCTGGTCTAACTTTTTTCGGGCATCTCATGAAGCATTTAACACTCCTCGGCTCAACCGGCTCTATCGGTTGCAGTACTCTCGACGTCGTTCGCCATAATCCTGAACTTTATAGCGTGACAGCGCTGGTGGCCGGTAAGAATGTGCAGCGAATGGTCGAGCAGTGCCTGGAGTTTTCGCCCCGCTATGCGGTGATGGATGACGAAGAGAGTGCG
Source organism: Enterobacter sp. CPE_E890 (assembly GCF_046521475.1). Classification (NCBI taxonomy): domain Bacteria; kingdom Pseudomonadati; phylum Pseudomonadota; class Gammaproteobacteria; order Enterobacterales; family Enterobacteriaceae; genus Enterobacter; species Enterobacter sp. CPE_E890. Next base: position 873,027 of record NZ_JBKFZW010000001.1, read on the forward strand.
CGTCTGCTGAAAGTGCAACTGCGTGAAAAGGGCTGTCGAACCGAGGTTCTGAGTGGACAACAGGCAGCTTGTGAGATGGCTGCGCTGGATGAGGTGGATCAGGTGATGGCGGCCATCGTCGGGGCGGCTGGGCTGTTGCCAACACTTGCCGCAATTGATGCCGGTAAGGATGTTCTGCTAGCCAATAAAGAGTCTCTGGTTACCTGTGGACGCCTGTTTATGGATGCGGTGAAGCAGCGCGGGGCGCGTCTTTTACCGGTCGATAGCGAGCACAACGCGATTTTTCAGAGTTTACCGCAACCTTTTCAACAGAACCTGGGGTACGCTGACCTTGAGCAGAATGGTGTGGTGTCTATTCTGCTTACCGGGTCTGGTGGCCCGTTCCGCGAAACGCCACTGTCTGAACTGAGCGCAATGACGCCGGATCAGGCGTGCCGTCATCCGAACTGGTCAATGGGGCGTAAAATCTCCGTTGATTCTGCCACCATGATGAATAAAGGTCTGGAATACATTGAAGCGCGCTGGCTGTTTAATGCGTCAGCGAAACAGATGGAAGTACTGATCCACCCGCAATCGGTGATTCACTCGATGGTGCGCTATCAGGATGGCAGTGTGCTGGCACAGTTGGGCGAGCCGGATATGCGTACGCCAATTGCCCATTCCATGGCGTGGCCAAATCGAGTGAAATCTGGCGTGAAGCCGCTTGATTTCTGCAAGTTAAGTTCTCTGACATTTAGCGAACCAGATTACGATCGCTATCCGTGTCTGAAGCTTGCGATGCATGCCTTTGACCAGGGGCAGGCGGCGACGACGGCACTGAATGCAGCTAATGAAATTACCGTTGAAGCATTTTTGAATCAGCAGATCCGTTTTACCGATATTGCAGCGTTGAATTTATCGGTACTGGAAATGATGGATTTGCGTGAACCACAAAGTGTGGAAGAGGTGCTGGCGGTAGATACAGCGGCTCGTGATATTGCGCGTAAACAAGTGACACGTCCCGCAAGCTGGTGATAAAGCAAGCACTAGTCGTCGTGCTATTTGTTAGCGTTGGGCTTCAGTGATATAGTCTGCGCCACCTGATCGCAGGTATTTGACTTAATGTGGTCAGGTAAGCCGTGGTTTGACACGGCTTTTTTATGTATAGGCTTCAGTATTCCTGAGTACCGTTAAATCCTTTTCAGGGACAAAAAACGCGTTATGTTGTCTGCGAATCAACCAATAAGCGAAAACTTGCCAGCTCATGGCTGTCGTCATGTAGCAATCATTATGGATGGCAACGGCCGCTGGGCGAAAAGACAAGGGAAGATACGAGCCTTTGGGCATAAAGCTGGGGCGAAATCTGTTCGCCGCGCCGTTTCTTTTGCCGCCAATAACGGCATTGATGCGTTAACGCTCTATGCTTTTAGCAGTGAAAACTGGAATCGACCTCCGCAGGAAGTGACCGCGTTGATGGAATTATTTGTGTGGGCGCTCGACAGCGAAGTAAAAAGCCTGCACCGCCACAACGTCCGCCTGCGTATCATTGGCGATACCAGTCGTTTTAACTCACGTTTGCAGGAACGGATTCGTAAAGCAGAAGCGCTGACTGAGAATAATACGGGTCTGACGCTCAATATTGCGGCGAATTACGGCGGACGCTGGGATATTATCCAGGGCGTTCGGCATCTGGCCGAACAGGTTCAGGAAGGGCTGTTGAGACCCGACCAAATTGATGAAGAGGCGCTGAACAAGCAAATCTGCATGAATGAACAGGCACCTGTGGATTTGGTAATTAGGACAGGGGGGGAACATCGCATAAGTAACTTTTTGATATGGCAAATTGCCTATGCCGAACTTTACTTTACGGATGTTCTTTGGCCCGATTTTGATGAACAAGACTTTGAAGGTGCGCTGCATGCCTTTGCCAATCGAGAGCGTCGTTTCGGCGGCACCGAGCCTGGTGGCGACAAAGCCTGATGGGGGTAGCTTTTGCTGAAGTATCGCCTGATTTCCGCTTTTGTATTAATACCCATTGTCATTGCGGCGCTGTTTTTACTGCCCCCAGTGGGATTCGCTATTGTTACGCTGGTGGTATGTATGCTCGCCGCGTGGGAATGGGGACAGTTTAGCGGCTTTACCTCACGCAGTCAGCGAGTATGGCTTGCGGTACTCTGTGGCTTTATCCTGGCCATAATGCTGTTTACGTTGCCTGAATATCATCATGATATTCATCAACCGCTGGTTGCTGGTTCCCTGTGGGTATCGCTGGCCTGGTGGGTTGCGGCTCTGCTGCTGGTGCTTTTCTACCCCGGCTCTGCGGCAATCTGGCGTAATTCAAAAGTGCTGCGGCTTATTTTTGGTTTGCTCACGATTGTTCCATTTTTCTGGGGTATGGTCGCACTACGTGCCTGGCACTATGACGAAAACCACTACAGCGGCGCGATCTGGCTGCTTTATGTGATGATTCTCGTCTGGGGGGCTGACTCCGGGGCCTATATGTTTGGTAAACTGTTTGGCAAACATAAACTGGCGCCGAAGGTTTCCCCAGGTAAAACCTGGCAAGGCTTCATCGGTGGCTTGTTTACGGCAGCGATTATCTCCTGGGGATACGGCGTCTGGGCGAATCTGGAAGTGGCACCGTCAATACTGCTGGTGTGCTCGATTTTTGCTGCGCTTGCCTCAGTGCTCGGTGATTTAACCGAGAGTATGTTTAAGCGTGAAGCAGGGATTAAGGACAGCGGACACCTGATTCCAGGGCATGGCGGTATACTGGATCGCATTGATAGCCTGACAGCGGCTGTTCCGGTATTTGCTTGCTTGCTTTTACTGGTATTTGGGACGATTTAACGGAAGGTTTTATGCTGAGCATTCTCTGGAATCTGGCGGCGTTCATTGTTGCACTGGGTGTACTGATTACCGTGCATGAATTTGGCCATTTCTGGGTTGCTCGCCGTTGTGGTGTGCGGGTAGAGCGATTTTCCATCGGTTTCGGTAAATCACTCTGGACGCGCACCGACCGTCACGGTACGGAATTTGTCATCGCCCTTATCCCGCTGGGCGGCTACGTTAAAATGCTCGACGAGCGCGTTGAGCCTGTCGCACCTGAATTACGACACAGCGCATTCAACAACAAAACGGTTGGACAACGCGCCGCCATCATCGCTGCCGGACCGGTAGCCAACTTCATCTTTGCTATTTTCGCATACTGGCTGGTGTTTATCATTGGCGTCCCCGGCGTGCGCCCTGTGGTAGGTGAAATTGCCCCCAATTCCATCGCGGCGAGTGCGCAAATTACGTCAGGGATGGAACTTAAAGCGATTGATGGCATCGAAACCCCTGATTGGGATGCCGTGCGACTGCAACTGGTAGCCAAAATTGGTGATCAGCAGACAACCATCAGCGTATCGCCGTTTGGTTCTGACACGCGTCAGGACAAAGTGCTCGATTTACGTCACTGGCGTTTCGAGCCAGACAAAGAAGATCCCGTCGCTGCACTGGGCATTCGTCCACGTGGCGCTCAGATTGAGCCGGTGTTAGCCGAAGTACAGGCAAATTCGGCGGCGAGCAAAGCAGGTTTGCAAGCGGGCGACAGGATCGTTAAAGTCGATGGTCAACCATTAACAGAGTGGATGACCTTTGTTACTCTGGTGCGCGATAATCCGGGAACGTCCCTCGCACTGGAAGTTGAGAGGAAAGGTAGTCCGCTTTCGCTGACGCTGATCCCGGATACGAAGTCGGTCGGCAAAAAAGCAGAAGGGTTTGCAGGCGTTGTGCCAAAAGTGATCCCGCTGCCAGATGAGTACAAGACAATACGCCAGTATGGGCCGTTCAGCGCCATCCTTGAAGCCACGGATAAAACATGGCAACTGATGAAGCTGACGGTCAACATGTTGGGGAAATTGATAACCGGTGATGTGAAACTGAACAACCTCAGTGGGCCAATTTCGATTGCTCAGGGGGCTGGGATGTCAGCGGAATTCGGGGTGATTTACTATCTCATGTTCCTCGCGCTGATTAGCGTGAACCTTGGGATAATCAACCTGTTCCCGCTTCCCGTTTTAGACGGGGGTCATCTGCTGTTTTTAGCGATTGAAAAGCTAAAAGGCGGACCGGTATCCGAGCGAGTTCAAGACTTTAGTTATCGCATTGGCTCGATTTTGCTGGTGCTGTTAATGGGGCTTGCACTTTTCAATGATTTCTCTCGGTTGTAAGAGAGTGTTAGGAAGAACGCATAATAACGATGGCGATGAAAAAGTTGCTCATAGCGTCGCTGCTGTTTAGCAGCGCCACCGTATACGGTGCTGACGGGTTCGTAGTGAAAGACATTCATTTCGAAGGCCTCCAGCGTGTCGCCGTTGGTGCGGCCCTCCTCAGTATGCCTGTACGCCCCGGCGATACGGTCAATGATGATGATATCAGTAACACCATCCGTGCTCTGTTTGCCACCGGCAACTTCGAGGATGTCCGCGTCCTGCGCGATGGTGATACGCTGCTGGTACAGGTAAAAGAACGTCCAACGATTGCCAGTATCACTTTCTCCGGTAACAAGTCGGTGAAAGATGACATGCTCAAGCAAAACCTTGAAGCATCGGGTGTTCGTGTGGGCGAGTCTCTGGACCGCACAACCCTTTCAGACATTGAGAAAGGTCTGGAAGACTTCTACTACAGCGTGGGTAAATACAGTGCCAGCGTGAAAGCAGTGGTAACACCTCTGCCACGTAACCGTGTTGACCTGAAGTTGGTCTTCCAGGAAGGTGTTTCTGCGAAGATCCAGCAGATCAACATTGTCGGCAACCACGCGTTTAGCACCGACGAACTGATCTCGACCTTCCAGCTGCGCGATGAAGTGCCATGGTGGAACGTGGTGGGCGATCGTAAATACCAGAAACAGAAACTGGCGGGCGACCTTGAGACCCTGCGCAGCTACTATCTGGATCGTGGTTATGCCCGTTTCAACATTGACTCAACCCAGGTCAGTCTGACGCCGGACAAGAAAGGGATCTACATTACGATTAACATCACTGAAGGCGATCAGTATAAGCTTTCTGGTGTTGAAGTAAGTGGCAACCTGGCGGGGCATTCTGCTGAGATCGAATCGCTGACCAAAATTCAGCCTGGCGATCTGTACAGTGGTTCTAAAGTGACCAAAATGGAAGACAGCATTAAGAAGCTGCTCGGCCGCTATGGTTATGCCTATCCTCGCGTACAAACACAGCCGGAAATTAACGACGCGGATAAAACCGTTAAGCTGCACGTGAATGTTGATGCGGGTAACCGTTTCTACGTGCGTAAGATCCGCTTCGTTGGTAACGACACCTCTAAAGATTCCGTACTGCGCCGCGAAATGCGTCAGATGGAAGGCGCATGGTTGGGTAGCGATCTCGTTGACCAGGGGAAAGAGCGTCTGAACCGTCTGGGTTATTTTGAAACCGTAGATACGGATACCCAGCGCGTACCAGGCAGTCCGGATCAGGTTGATGTCGTCTATAAAGTGAAAGAGCGTAACACCGGCAGCTTCAACTTCGGTGTGGGTTACGGTACTGAAAGCGGCGTGAGCTTCCAGGTCGGGGTACAGCAGGATAACTGGCTGGGTACGGGTTACTCTGTTGGTATCAATGGTACTAAAAACGACTACCAGACCTATTCTGAGTTCTCTGTCACTAACCCATACTTCACCGTAGACGGTGTGAGTCTGGGCGGTCGTATCTTCTATAACGACTTTAAAGCTGACGACGCGGACCTGTCCTCTTACACCAACAAGAGTTACGGTGTAGACGGTACGCTTGGTTTCCCGGTTAACGAATACAACACCCTGCGTGCGGGCTTAGGTTACGTGCATAACGACCTGTCCAACATGCAACCGCAGGTAGCGATGTGGCGCTACCTGGACTCTATCGGTCAGTCAACCAGTAAAAACGGTCATGACAACGGCTTTGCAGCAGATGACTTCACCTTTAACTACGGCTGGACCTATAACCGTCTTGACCGCGGTTACTTCCCGACGGAAGGTTCTCGTGTCAACCTGAACGGTAAAGTTACCGTACCGGGTTCCGATAACGAGTTCTATAAGGTCACGCTGGATACCGCGTCTTACTTCCCAATTGATGACGACCACAAGTGGGTGGTTCTGGGTCGTACCCGTTGGGGCTATGGTGATGGTCTGGGTGGCAAGGAACTGCCATTCTATGAAAACTTCTATGCCGGTGGTTCCAGCACCGTTCGTGGCTTCCAGTCCAACAACATTGGTCCGAAAGCGGTCTACTACGGCGGAAACGACAAAGATAACTGTGATAAGTCTTCGACTTCCGACGTTTGTAGCTCCAATGATGCTGTGGGCGGTAACGCCATGGCCGTTGCCAGCCTGGAGTTCATTACACCAACGCCGTTTATCAGTGATAAATATGCGAACTCAGTCCGTACGTCCTTCTTCTGGGATGCCGGTACTGTGTGGGATACCAACTGGCAGAATACTGCCCAGATGCGAGCGGAAGGTATTCCTGACTACAGCGATCCGAGCAATATTCGCATGTCTGCCGGTATCGCATTACAATGGATGTCACCGCTGGGGCCGTTGGTCTTCTCTTACGCCCAGCCGTTTAAGAAATATGATGGAGATAAGTCGGAGCAATTCCAGTTTAACATTGGTAAAACCTGGTAATAATCCGCTGCAAAGGAATGCGTTGGCAGTGTAGCGCTGACAACTGGCGATCGGTAACACGATCGCCTTGCCACGCAAAGAACGGTACCTTCTGGTGCCAATGGGATGGTAAGGAGTTAATTGTGAAAAAGTGGTTATTAGCTGCAGGTCTCGGTTTAGCGATGGCAACTTCTGCTCAGGCAGCAGACAAAATTGCAATCGTCAACATGGGTAATTTGTTCCAGCAGGTTGCACAGAAAACTGGCGTTTCTGCGACTCTGGAAAACGAATTCAAAGGCCGTGCAAGCGAACTGCAGGGTATGGAAAACGATCTTCAGTCCAAAATGCAGCGTCTGCAGCGTGATGGTTCTACCATGAAAGCAAGCGATCGCAGCAAGCTGGAAAAAGACGTAATGGCTCAGCGCCAGGCGTTCTCTCAGAAAGCGCAGGCTTTCGAGCAGGATCGTCAGCGTCGTTCTAACGAAGAACGTGGCAAGCTGGTGACTCGCATTCAGACTGCTGTTAAAGCAGTGGCTGCCGATCAGAGCATCGATCTGGTTGTTGATGCGAACGCCGTCGCTTTCAACAGCAAAGATGTTAAAGACATCACCGCTGATGTTCTGAAACAGGTTAAATAAGTAATGCCTTCAATTCGACTGGCTGATTTAGCTCAGCAGTTGGATGCAGAATTACACGGTGATGGCGATATCGTCATCACCGCTGTTGCGTCCATGCAATCTGCTAAAGCTGGCACGATTACCTTCATGGTAAGCCCTAAGTACCGTGAACAACTGGCTCAATGCCAGGCGTCAGCTGTTGTTCTGACGCAGGACGATCTTCCGTTTGCCACTAGCGCTGCACTGGTAGTGAAAAATCCCTACCTGACGTATGCACGCATGGCTCAAATTCTTGATACCACGCCGCAGCCGGCCCAGAACATTGCTGCCAGTGCAGCGATTGATCCGACGGCTCAGTTGGGTCACAACGTAGCGGTTGGTGCGAATGCCGTTATAGAGTCTGGCGTAGTGTTGGGCGATAACGTCGTTATCGGACCGGGTTGCTTCGTTGGGAAAAATACGAAAATCGGCGCCGGGACCCGTTTATGGGCCAATGTGTCCATTTACCATGAAGTTGAAATTGGCGAAAATTGCCTCGTCCAGTCCAGTACAGTGATTGGTTCGGATGGCTTTGGTTACGCTAACGATCGTGGTAATTGGGTTAAAATCCCACAGCTTGGTCGCGTGATCATTGGCGATCGTGTGGAGATTGGGGCCTGTACCACTATTGACCGTGGCGCGCTTGACGACACGATCATTGGCAATGGTGTTATCATTGATAACCAGTGCCAGATTGCGCATAACGTTGTGATTGGCGACAATACCGCGGTAGCGGGGGGCGTCATCATGGCTGGCAGCCTGAAAATTGGCCGTTACTGCATGATTGGCGGCGCGAGCGTGATTAATGGCCATATGGAAATATGCGACAAAGTCACAGTGACGGGAATGGGCATGGTAATGCGCCCTATCACTGAACCTGGCGTCTATTCCTCCGGCATCCCGCTGCAACCCAACAAGGTATGGCGTAAAACAGCAGCTCTGGTGATGAACATTGATGATATGAGCAAGCGTCTCAAGTCTCTTGAGCGCAAGATCGATCAACAAGACTAAACGTCATCCGTTTAACGCTATTTTTCCCGGCCTGTCGGCTTTCTAATAAACCGGCAGGCCGTGTTATTATTGTTATCAGTACATTTTGACAGGAAGAGTATTTTGACTACTGACACTCATACTCTGCATATTGAAGAGATTTTAGAACTTCTGCCGCACCGCTACCCGTTTCTGCTGGTAGACCGTGTGCTGGATTTTGAAGAAGGTCGTTTTCTGCGCGCAGTGAAAAATGTTTCCGTGAACGAGCCGTTCTTCCAGGGGCACTTCCCTGGTAAGCCTATCTTCCCGGGTGTGTTGATTCTGGAAGCGATGGCTCAGGCTACCGGTATTCTGGCGTTTAAAAGCGTTGGCAAACTGGAGCCAGGTGAGCTGTATTACTTCGCGGGTATTGATGAAGCGCGCTTTAAGCGCCCTGTCGTGCCTGGTGATCAGATGATCATGGAAGTCACTTTTGAAAAAACGCGTCGTGGCCTGACTCGCTTCAAAGGCGTAGCGCTGGTTGACGGCAAAGTTGTTTGCGAAGCGACGATGATGTGTGCTCGTAGCCGGGAGTCCTGATACGTGATTGATAAATCCGCCTTTATTCATCCTACCGCGATTGTGGAAACCGGTGCCATCATTGGCGCTAACGTCCACATTGGCCCGTTTTGTATTGTTGGACCCCATGTCGAAATTGGTGAGGGTACAGTACTGAAATCTCACGTTGTCGTGAATGGTCACACGACCATTGGCTGCAATAACGAGATCTATCAGTTCGCCTCCATCGGCGAAGTTAACCAGGATCTTAAATATGCTGGTGAGTCGACCCGTCTGGAAATTGGCGATCGTAACCGTATTCGCGAAAGCGTCACCATTCATCGTGGAACAGTACAGGGTGGTGGGTTGACGAAGGTGGGCAGCGATAACCTGTTTATGGTTAATGCGCATATCGCGCACGACTGTACCGTGGGTGACCGCTGTATTCTTGCCAACAACGCAACGCTGGCAGGACACGTATCGGTTGATGACTTCGCAATTATTGGCGGCATGACCGCAGTCCATCAGTTCTGCATTATTGGTGCACACGTGATGGTCGGCGGATGCTCCGGTGTGGCGCAGGACGTCCCACCGTATGTGATTGCGCAGGGCAACCATGCCACGCCGTTTGGCGTGAACATCGAAGGCCTCAAGCGTCGTGGCTTTAGCCGCGAAGCGATTACTGCCATCCGCAACGCGTACAAACTGCTGTACCGTAGCGGCAAAACGCTGGAAGAGGCGAAGCCGGAAATTGCCGAGCTGGCGAATAAGTACCCGGAAGTGAACGCGTTCATGGAGTTCTTTGACCGTTCAACAAGGGGCCTGATTCGTTAATGGTCGACAGTCGTCCGCTTAGGATAGCCCTGGTCGCCGGAGAAACCTCCGGCGATATTCTTGGTGCAGGTCTTATCCGTGCGCTTAAGGCGCGTGTACCCAATGCACGATTTGTTGGCGTTGCTGGCCCGCTGATGCAGGCCGAAGGCTGTGAAGCCTGGTATGAAATGGAAGAGCTGGCTGTGATGGGCATCGTTGAGGTGCTGGGGCGGCTACGCCGTTTACTGCATATTCGTGCCGATCTTACTCGCCGCTTTACCGAACTGAAACCCGATGTGTTTGTCGGTATCGATGCACCTGATTTCAACATTACCCTCGAAGGGAATCTGAAAAAGCAGGGCATAAAAACCATTCATTACGTCAGTCCGTCCGTCTGGGCGTGGCGACAGAAACGCGTTTTCAAAATCGGAAGGTCCACCAACCTGGTGCTGGCTTTCCTGCCTTTCGAAAAAGCGTTTTACGACAGATTTAATGTTCCGTGTCGTTTTATCGGTCATACCATGGCGGATGCGATGCCATTGGATCCGGATAAAAACGCGGCGCGCGACGTGCTCGGCATCCCGCATGATGCGCACTGTCTGGCATTGCTGCCAGGCAGCCGTGGCGCAGAAGTTGAGATGTTGAGCGCCGATTTCCTCAAAACGGCGCAAATTCTTCGCCAGACCTATCCCGATCTGGAAGTCGTTGTTCCGCTGGTGAATGCCAAACGCCGCGAGCAGTTTGAGCGCATCAAAGCGGAAGTCGCCCCGGATCTTCACGTTCGTCTTCTGGACGGGAAAGGGCGGGAAGCGATGTATGCGAGCGATGCCGCGCTGCTGGCCTCCGGCACGGCGGCGCTGGAATGTATGCTGGCGAAATGCCCGATGGTGGTCGGCTATCGCATGAAGCCGTTCACCTTCTGGCTGGCAAAACGTCTGGTGAAAACGGATTATGTCTCCCTGCCAAACCTGCTTGCCGGGCGCGAGCTGGTGAAAGAGCTGTTGCAGGATGAGTGCCAACCGCAGGCGCTTGCCGATGCTCTGCTGCCGCTGCTTGCCGACGGCAAGACCAGCCACCAGATGCATGATACGTTCCGTGAACTGCATCAGCAGATCCGCTGTAATGCCGATGAGCAAGCGGCTGATGCGGTGCTGGAGTTAGCAAAATGATGGAATTTGTTTATCCTCACACCCATCTTGTGGCAGGTGTGGATGAAGTGGGGCGTGGTCCGTTAGTCGGGGCAGTAGTTACCGCAGCGGTGATCCTCGATCCGACCCACCCGATTATTGGACTGAACGACTCTAAAAAATTGTCCGAAAAGCGTCGACTGGCGCTGTTTAGTGAGATTCAGGAGAAGGCGCTGGCCTGGAGCCTGGGGCGCGCTGAACCGCATGAAATCGACGAGCTGAATATTTTGCATGCCACGATGCTGGCGATGCAGCGTGCGGTGGCGGGTCTGAAAATACCCCCGGAATACGTCCTGATTGACGGTAACCGCTGTCCGTCATTGCCTATGCCTTCGATGGCCGTGGTCAAAGGCGATAGTCGCGTTGCTGAAATCAGTGCCGCTTCTATTATTGCCAAAGTGACACGCGATGCCGAAATGACCGCGCTGGATCTCACTTACCCTCAGTATGGTTTCGCCCAGCACAAGGGGTATCCAACAGCTTTCCATCTGGAAAAGCTGGCTGAACATGGCGCAACCGAACATCACCGGCGCAGCTTTGGCCCGGTGAAACGCGCGCTGGGACTGGTGTCCTGAATCAATACGCAAGCAATTAAGTAACGCGGAATCTGAAGATGGCTGAACCACGTTTCGTACACCTGCGGGTGCATAGCGACTACTCCATGATCGATGGGCTGGCGAAGACCGGACCGCTGGTTAAAAAGGCGGCCTCTCTTGGCATGCCTGCACTGGCGATCACCGATTTTACCAACCTGTGTGGCCTGGTGAAGTTCTACGGAACGGCGCATGGCGCGGGGATGAAGCCTATCGTCGGTGCAGATTTTCATGTGCAGAGCGATCTCATCGGCGATGAAATGACGCAAATCTCCGTGTTAGCGATGAACAACACGGGATATCAAAACCTCACACTGCTTATCTCAAAAGCCTATCAACGCGGCTATGGCGCGCTGGGGCCGTGGATCGACCGCGACTGGCTGGCTGAGCTAAATGAAGGGCTGCTGCTCATCTCTGGCGGCCGTATGGGGGATGTCGGTAAATGCCTGCTGCGTGGCAACAGCGCATTGGTGGAACAGTGCGTCTCGTTTTATGAAGAGTACTTCCCGGATCGCTATTATCTGGAGTTGATTCGTACTGGCCGCCCTGACGAAGAGAATTATCTGCACGCTGCTGTCGCGTTGGCTGAAGAGCGCGGCTTGCCCGTGGTGGCAACGAATGACGTGCGTTTCCTGGAGTCTGGTGATTTTGACGCGCACGAAATACGCGTCGCTATCCACGATGGCTTCACCCTCGACGATCCAAAGCGTCCGCGTAATTACTCCTCGCAGCAATATATGCGCAGCGAAGAGGAAATGTGCGAACTCTTCTCCGATATTCCGGAAGCGCTGGAAAACAGCGTCGAGATAGCAAAACGCTGCAACGTTACCGTGCGCCTCGGAGAATACTTCCTTCCGCAGTTCCCGACGGGAGATATGACCACGGAAGATTTCCTGGTCGTGAAATCCAAAGAGGGTCTGGAAGAGCGTCTGGAATTCCTGTTCCCGGATGAAGAAGAACGCAAAAAACGTCGTCCTGAATATGACGAACGCCTGGATATAGAACTCCAGGTGATCAACCAGATGGGCTTCCCGGGCTACTTCCTGATCGTTATGGAGTTTATCCAGTGGTCGAAGGATAACGGCGTGCCGGTAGGTCCGGGACGTGGTTCCGGTGCGGGTTCACTGGTTGCTTACGCGCTCAAAATTACCGACCTCGATCCGCTGGAATTCGACCTGCTGTTCGAACGTTTCCTTAACCCGGAACGTGTCTCCATGCCCGACTTCGACGTCGATTTCTGCATGGAGAAACGCGACCAGGTTATCGAGCACGTGGCGGATATGTACGGTCGTGATGCGGTATCGCAGATTATTACTTTCGGTACGATGGCGGCAAAAGCGGTTATCCGCGACGTAGGCCGCGTGCTGGGACATCCGTACGGCTTTGTTGATCGTATCTCGAAACTGGTCCCGCCCGATCCGGGCATGACGCTGGCTAAAGCGTTCGAAGCCGAGCCACAGCTGCCGGAAATTTACGAAGCTGACGAAGAAGTCAAAGCGCTGATCGACATGGCGCGTAAGCTGGAAGGGGTCACGCGTAACGCCGGGAAACATGCGGGTGGGGTGGTTATCGCTCCAACCAAAATTACCGATTTTGCGCCGCTTTACTGTGATGAAGCAGGTCAGCATCCGGTTACCCAGTTTGACAAGAACGACGTGGAATACGCCGGGCTGGTGAAGTTCGACTTCCTCGGTCTGCGTACTCTGACCATCATCAACTGGGCTCTGGAGATGATCAACGCCCGCCGTGAGAAGAACGGCGAGCCGCCGCTGGATATTGCCGCTATCCCGCTGGATGACAAGAAAAGTTTCGACATGCTGCAGCGCTCGGAGACCACTGCGGTCTTCCAGCTTGAATCCCGCGGCATGAAAGACCTGATTAAACGTCTGCAACCTGACTGTTTCGAAGATATGATCGCACTGGTGGCGCTGTTCCGTCCGGGGCCCCTCCAGTCAGGGATGGTAGATAACTTTATCGACCGTAAGCACGGGCGCGAAGAGATTTCCTACCCGGACGTTCAGTGGCAGCATGAAAGCCTGAAACCAGTTCTGGAGCCGACCTACGGCATCATTCTGTACCAGGAACAGGTTATGCAGATTGCCCAGGTGCTCTCTGGTTATACCCTTGGCGGTGCGGACATGCTGCGTCGTGCGATGGGTAAGAAAAAGCCGGAAGAGATGGCCAAGCAGCGTGGCACCTTCGAAGAAGGGGCGAAAAAGAACGGCGTTGACGGCGAACTGGCAATGAAAATTTTCGACCTGGTGGAGAAATTCGCCGGGTACGGATTTAACAAATCTCACTCTGCCGCCTATGCTTTGGTTTCGTACCAGACGCTGTGGCTGAAAGCGCACTATCCGGCTGAGTTTATGGCGGCGGTTATGACCGCCGATATGGACAACACCGAGAAGGTGGTTGGTCTGGTGGATGAGTGCTGGCGCATGGGGCTGAAGATCCTGCCGCCGGATATCAACTCAGGTCTTTACCATTTCCACGTCAACGAGCACGGGGAAATTGTCTACGGGATCGGTGCGATCAAAGGCGTAGGTGAGGGGCCGATCGAAGCGATCATCGAAGCCCGTAACAACGGTGGTTATTTCCGTGAGCTGTTCGATCTTTGCGCCCGTACGGATACCAAAAAACTGAACCGCCGCGTGCTGGAAAAATTGATCATGTCCGGCGCATTCGACAGGCTCGGGCCGCACCGCGCCGCGCTGATGAACTCGCTCGGCGATGCGCTGAAAGCAGCCGATCAACATGCGAAAGCGGAAGCCATTGGCCAGGCGGATATGTTCGGTGTGCTGGCAGAAGAGCCAGAGCAGATCGAGCAGTCATACGCCAGCTGCCTGCCGTGGCCAGAACAGGTGGTACTGGATGGTGAGCGTGAAACGTTAGGTTTGTACCTGACGGGGCACCCGATCAACCAGTACATCAAAGAAATTGAGCGCTATGTCGGAGGCTACAGGCTGAAAGACATGCATCCGACAGAACGTGGTAAAATCACCACGGCTGCGGGGCTCGTGATTGCTGCAAGGGTAATGGTCACCAAGCGCGGCAATCGTATCGGCATCTGTACGCTGGATGACCGTTCCGGGCGTCTGGAGGTGATGTTGTTCACCGACGCGCTGGATAAATACCAGCAATTGCTGGAAAAAGACCGCATACTTATCGTCAGCGGACAGGTCAGCTTTGATGACTTCAGCGGGGGGCTTAAAATGACCGCCCGCGAAGTGATGGACATTGACGAAGCCCGGGAAAAATATGCTCGCGGGCTTGCTATCTCGCTGACGGACAGGCAAATTGATGACCAGCTTTTAAACCGACTCCGTCAGTCTCTGGAACCCCACCGCTCGGGGACAATTCCAGTACATCTCTACTATCAGAGGGCGGATGCACGTGCGCGGTTGCGCTTTGGTGCAACGTGGCGTGTCTCTCCGAGCGATCGTTTACTTAACGATCTCCGTGGCCTCATTGGTTCGGAGCAGGTGGAACTGGAGTTTGACTAATACAGGAATACTATGAGTCTGAATTTCCTTGATTTCGAACAGCCGATTGCTGAGCTGGAAGCGAAAATCGATTCTCTGACAGCGGTAAGCCGTCAGGATGAAAAACTGGATATTAACATCGACGAAGAAGTGCATCGTCTGCGCGAAAAAAGCGTAGAACTGACGCGCAAAATCTTTGCCGATCTCGGCGCATGGCAGATTGCCCAGCTGGCGCGTCACCCACAGCGTCCGTACACCCTGGATTATGTCCGCCTGGCGTTTGATGAATTTGACGAACTGGCTGGCGATCGCGCTTATGCCGACGACAAAGCTATCGTCGGTGGTATTGCTCGTCTGGATGGGCGTCCGGTGATGATCATTGGTCATCAGAAAGGTCGTGAAACCAAAGAGAAAATCCGTCGTAACTTTGGTATGCCAGCACCAGAAGGCTACCGTAAAGCCCTGCGTCTGATGGAGATGGCTGAGCGTTTCAACATGCCAATCATCACCTTTATCGACACGCCGGGTGCATACCCGGGTGTGGGCGCGGAAGAACGTGGCCAGTCTGAAGCTATCGCACGCAACCTGCGTGAGATGTCTCGCCTGAGCGTGCCGGTCATCTGTACCGTTATCGGTGAAGGTGGTTCCGGTGGTGCGCTGGCGATTGGCGTTGGCGATAAAGTTAATATGCTGCAATACAGCACCTATTCCGTTATCTCTCCGGAAGGCTGTGCGTCCATTCTGTGGAAAAGCGCCGACAAAGCGCCGCTGGCCGCAGAGGCGATGGGCATTATTGCTCCACGTCTGAAAGAGCTGAAGCTGATCGATACCGTTATCCCGGAACCTCTGGGTGGCGCGCATCGCAAGCCTGAAGTGATGGCGGCTTCCCTGAAAGCACAGCTGCTGGCAGACCTGGCAGACCTCGACGTGCTGAGCAAAGAAGATTTGCTGAACCGTCGTTATCAGCGACTGATGACCTACGGTTACGCCTAAGCTTCACAATTGTCTGAAAAGCCGCACAATGTTGCGGCTTTTTTTATACCTGCCGTTTACCTTAACTATGCTTAGCTAATATTTTTCAAGGAGGTAAACCGTGAACATTATTGCCATTATGGGGTCGCACGGCGTCTTTTATAAAGACGAGCCCATCAAGGAGCTGGGACAAACCCTGCAGTCGCGCGGGTACCAGCTGATCTGGCCACACAATAGCGCCGATTTGCTGAAATTTATTGAGCACAACCCGCGTATCTGCGGGGTAATCTTCGACTGGGATGAATACGACCTCGAGCTGTGCAGCGATATCAACAAGCTGAACGAATATCTCCCGCTGTACGCGTTTATCAATACCCACTCGACGATGGATGTCAGCGCCCATGATATGCGTATGGCGCTGTGGTTCTTTGAATATTCGCTTGGCGTCGCGGACGATATTGCGACCCGTATTCAGCAGTACACGCGTGAATATCTCGATAACATCACGCCACCGTTTACCCGCGCGCTGTTCACCTATGTGAAAGAAGGTAAATATACCTTCTGTACGCCCGGACATATGGCGGGAACGGCGTATCAAAAAAGTCCGGTGGGCTGTCTGTTCTATGATTTCTTTGGTGGCAATACGCTTAAAGCGGACGTGTCGATTTCGGTCACTGAGCTGGGATCTCTGCTCGACCATACAGGCCCGCATCTGGAAGCTGAAGAGTATATTGCCCGCACGTTCGGCGCTGAGCAAAGCTATATGGTGACCAACGGCACCTCGACCTCGAACAAAATTGTCGGGATGTACGCCGCCCCCGCTGGTAGCACCTTGCTGATTGACCGGAACTGTCATAAATCGCTGGCGCACTTGCTGATGATGAGCGACGTCGTACCGCTCTGGATGTCACCCACACGCAACGCGCTCGGTATCCTCGGCGGTATTCCACGCCGGGAGTTTGCGCATGAAGCCATTGAAACAAAGGTTGGGACTGTTCCAGGCGCAAGCTGGCCTGTCCATGCGGTGATTACCAATTCCACCTATGACGGTTTGCTGTACAACACCAACTGGATCAAACAGACGCTGGACGTACCCTCGATCCACTTTGATTCCGCGTGGGTACCCTACACCAATTTCCACCCGATTTACGCGGGTAAAAGCGGCATGAGCGGTGAACGCGTGCCGGGTAAAGTGTTCTTCGAAACGCAGTCGACGCACAAAATGCTGGCCGCCTTTTCCCAGGCTTCGCTAATTCACATTAAAGGCGAGTACGACGAAGAGACGTTTAACGAAGCCTTTATGATGCATACCACGACCTCGCCGAGCTATCCGCTGGTTGCCTCCATTGAAACGGCAGCGGCAATGCTGCGCGGTAATCCTGGTAAGCGTTTGATTAACCGCTCGGTTGAACGAGCACTGCATTTTCGTAAAGAGGTTCAGCGACTTAAAGATGAGGCTGACGGCTGGTTCTTCAATATCTGGCAACCGGAAGAGATTGATGAAGCACAATGCTGGCCCGTCTCACCCGGTGAAAATTGGCATGGTTTCCGCGAAGCTGATAGCGACCATATGTTCCTCGACCCGGTAAAAGTCACGATCCTGACGCCGGGCATGGATGAGCAGGGTAAGATGAGCGACGAAGGGATCCCCGCCGCGCTGGTGGCGAAATTTCTTGATGAACGGGGTGTGGTGGTTGAAAAAACGGGTCCTTATAACCTGCTGTTCCTGTTCAGTATTGGTATTGATAAAACCCGGGCGATGGGGCTATTGCGCGGCCTGATGGAGTTTAAGCGCGCTTATGATCTCAACTTGCGGGTGAAAAACATGCTGCCGGATCTCTATGCTGAGGATCCTGACTTCTATCGCAATATGCGTATTCAGGATCTCGCTCAGGGGATCCATCGGCTTATTCGGCAGCACGATCTGCCGCGTCTGATGCTGCAGGCGTTCGATGTTTTGCCAGAGATGAAGCTTACCCCGCACAAGGCATGGCAGCGCCAGGTGAAAGGGGAGGTTGAAACCGTTGAGCTGGAAAATCTGGTCGGGCGCGTATCGGCCAACATGATCCTGCCTTACCCGCCGGGTGTACCGCTCCTGATGCCGGGAGAGATGATTACCGAGGAAAGCCGGGCCGTGCTCGATTTCCTGTTGATGCTTTGCTCGGTAGGGCGTCACTATCCAGGATTTGAGACGGATATCCACGGTGCGAAGCGCGATGAGAACGGCGTTTACTGGGTGCGAGTCCTAAAATAAAGATGGCCACTTGCCAGGTGTGGGTTTTCGGTTGTAACGTTCAGGGATCATAAAAAGGAGAAGCTATGCTGGGTTTAAAAGCTGTTCATCATATTGCGATCATTGCGACCGATTACGCGAAAAGTAAGGCCTTCTACTGCGATATCCTGGGCTTTACGCTGTTGAGCGAGGCCTATCGTGAGGAACGTGATTCCTGGAAGGGGGATCTCGCGTTAAACGGGCAATATGTGATTGAACTGTTCTCCTTTCCCTTCCCACCTGCACGCCCGTCACGCCCGGAAGCCTGTGGTCTGCGCCATCTTGCCTTTAGCGTTGATGACCTGGACAGCGCAGTAAAACATCTGGAAGCGCACGGTGTGGCGTGCGAAGCGATACGCGTCGATCCGTTCACCGACAAGCGTTTCACCTTTTTCAGCGACCCGGACGGCCTGCCGCTGGAGCTTTATCAGCAGTAATGATTTTCCTGTGTGATAATGCCCGCTCAGTTCGGGCATTTTTTATGTGTAATTTCCTATGACCTTACCCGCTATCGCCAAAGCCGTTTCACCGTACCGCCAGCTGCTGGTGGGGTTTAGCGGTGGCCTGGATTCTACCGTTCTGCTTCATCGTTTGAAGCTCTGGCGCGATCGGGAGCCTGATGTTCAGCTTCGGGCGGTACATATCCACCACGGATTGAGTTCTCATGCCGATGCCTGGGTGGCGCACTGTGAGGCGCTGTGTGCCGCGTGGGCGATCCCGTTCATTGCTGAGCGCGTCATGCTTCAGGACGAAGGGCTGGGGATTGAGGCACAAGCACGTAAAGCGCGTTATGCCGCTTTTGCCAGCGTAATACAGCCAGGCGAAGCGCTGGTTACGGCGCAGCATCTGGATGACCAGTGCGAAACCTTTTTGCTGGCGCTAAAGCGGGGCAGCGGGCCGGCGGGGCTTTCTGCCATGCCCGAACGTGCTGAATTTGCCGGGACGACATTACTTCGTCCGCTGTTGGGTGAGGCACGTGCGTCGCTGGAAGCCTGGGCACGGGAATATCAGCTGAACTGGATTGAAGATGAGAGCAATCAGGATGACAGCTACGACCGTAATTTTCTGCGTCTGCATGTCCTCCCGCTTTTGAGCGAGCGCTGGCCGCATTTTGCTGACGCCACAGCAAGAAGCGCCATGCTGTGCGCCGAACAGGAAGCATTGCTGGATGAGTTGTTGAGTGAAGAGCTGGCTCAACTGATCTCTGAAGACGGATCGCTGGCGATCGCACCGCTGGAAGCGATGAGCCCGGTGCGTCGGGCGGCACTGTTACGACGCTGGCTGGCCACTCATCGCGCCGCAATGCCATCGCGGGCAATGCTGAGCCGTATCTGGGACGAAGTTGCTCGGTCGCGGGAGGATGCGTCCCCGTGCGTACATTTGAATGGTTATGACGTAAGGCGCTATAAAGGGAAGCTCTGGTGGATAAAATCTACCCCCTCTTTTAGCGATGTCGTACTCAACTGGGCGTCACCCGAATTACCGCTGATATTGCCCTGTGATGCAGGACGAGTCTCTTTGGTATCGTCTGGCCATGTACGCCTACCGAATGGCGGTGAACAGGTTACCGTGCGCTTTAAGGCTGGCGGCATGCTGCATATCGTCGGGCGCAACGGGGGGCGGAAGCTGAAGAAAATATGGCAGGAGTGTAACGTGCCACCGTGGCTGCGCGATACCACGCCACTCCTTTTCTACGGCGAAACGCTGATTGCTGCTGCAGGGGTTTTCATCACGGAAGAGGGATGGGCAGAAGAGGGTGTTAGTTTTGCATGGCAGAAAGCGTAACGGGCAGTTTGACTGCCCGTTAGTATGATCAGGATTCACTCACCACAACGGTGCCGATTTGTGGGTGGCTGAAGCTGGCTATTTTGTCCAGACGCAACTCACGCGTCGCACCGGCATCTTCCACGATCAGATATTCCACATTCTTACGCGAAACCAGATCGCTGGCTTTCGCCTTCAACACTTCGCCATCTTTTAGCTCCAGCGTCAGTATTAAATGATGCTGGCAGGCGAGTTCGAGGTTGTCATAGTCATCACAATTGATGGGTTGATAAGTATCATTCATCGACATAATCGCTCACCAGTAAATTCGCCGCAGCATACGCTGCTTTCTCCCTGACCGACTCTGAAAGGCTCTCATCAGAGGCCACTTCATTAAGCACTTTCAATACACAGCCCAACGCGTCCGGGACATACCCCAGATCCCCGCTGGCGATTTCCGCATACCGTTTGCGAATTAACTCACAATAATTATTCACATCCCCTCCCGCCAGCGCACTGACTTACTGTGAGATATCATTAAGCCTACGAAGATAAACTCGGTTTAGCAAGGTGACTATACCATACTCATTTAAGCAATATCAGAGCCTTGATAGTGGTGTATTTATCACCCAGTAACAGCCTTTTGCCGCTGTTTTCGCTACAATGTGCGCCTGATTAGAATGGAGTTCTCTCATGGCGCTGAAAGCGACAATTTATAAAGCAGTGGTCAATGTGGCCGATCTTGATCGCAACCAGTTCCTGGATGCGTCGCTTACTCTGGCACGTCACCCCTCAGAAACTCAGGAACGCATGATGCTGCGCCTGCTGGCGTGGATTAAGTATGCTGACGAGCGACTGCAATTTACCCGAGGCTTAAGCGCAGAGGACGAGCCAGAAGCCTGGCTGCGCAACGATCATCTGGGTATCGATCTGTGGATTGAACTTGGCCTGCCGGATGAACGTCGTATTAAAAAGGCCTGCACTCAGTCTGCTGAAGTCGCGTTATTTGCGTATAATCAGCGTGCTGCGGAGATCTGGTGGCAGCAAAATAAGAGCAAATGCAGGCAGTTTGCCAATCTTACCGTCTGGTATCTGGATGATGAGCAACTGGCGCAGTTGAGTGCCTTTGCCAGCCGGACCATGATCCTGCAGGCGACGATTCAGGATGGCGCAATCTGGCTCTCTGATTCTCAGAATAATCTGGAAATTCATTTGACGGTGTGGCAACCCGCCTCATGATCGTCTTATCCCGAAACGTCAGCATTCCTGACAATGAGCTGGAGATCACCGCCATTCGTGCTCAGGGGGCAGGGGGACAGCACGTCAATAAGGCTTCTACGGCTATCCACTTGCGTTTTGACATTCGGGCCTCAAGCCTGCCAGAGTATTATAAAGAAAGCCTGCTTGCTGCCAGCCATCACCTGATCACCAGCGATGGCGTGATGGTGATCAAAGCTCAGGAATACCGCAGCCAGGAGCTCAACCGGGAAGCGGCCATCGCCAGGCTAGTGGCGGTAATCAAAGAATTAACCGCGGTACAAAAGAGCCGCCGGGCAACGCGGCCTACTCGCGCATCGAAAGAGCGTCGGCTGTCGTCGAAGGCCCAAAAATCCACAGTGAAAGCACTACGCGGTAAAGTTCGTCGCCCGACAGAGTGACGAAAGGGAACACAATTTTCAGAAGGAATTCATTGTGAAAAAAGTATTATTATCAGCGCTGGCAGTGAGTACGCTGTTTGCGCTTTTCGGGTGTAACAACCGTTCTGAAACGCAGGTTTTGCAGCCCGCGCAGAATGAAGAGTTAAAGCCCATGCAGCAGAGCTGGCGCGGCGTATTGCCTTGTGCAGACTGTGAGGGCATTGAAACGTCTCTGTTCCTGCAAAAAGACGGTACTTGGGTGATGAATCAGCGGTATCAGGGCGCGAAAGAACCGTCTTCTTTTGCGACTTACGGGACATGGGCGCGTACGGCTGAGAAGTTGGTCCTGACGGATACCACAGGTGAGAAAACCTATTTCCGCGCTAAAGGCGAGGGGATGGAGATGCTCGACCGCGAAGGTAATCCGATTGAGTCCCAGTTCAACTACACGCTGGCACCGGTAAAAGCGGCCCTGCCTGCCACGCCGATGGCAATGCGGGGCATGTATTTCTATATGGCTGATGCGGCGATCTTTACCGACTGTGCAACCGGCAGGAAAGTCAGCGTGGCGAACAATGCACAGCTTGAGCGTGATTACGCTGTTGCGCGCGGAAATGATAGTAAGCCGGTATTGCTGACGGTCGACGGTCACTTTACGCTGGAGCCAAACCCGGATAGCGGAGAGATGGTGAAAACGCTGGTGGCAGATAAAGACGCGAAGTTTGTCGCGGGTAAAGACTGCAACAGCAAGTAAGCCGACATAGCCCCATTAAAAAACCCCGCCGGAGCGGGGTTTTTTGTTTCTTAACCTTTAATGGCTTTCACCAGGTAATCAAGAATGTCGCCGGTCTTGATCATCTGTTTCTCGCCGTTACGACGGTATTTGTATTCAATTTCGTCGCTGTCGAGGTTACGGTCGCCGATGACGATGGTATGTGGGATACCAATCAGTTCCATATCAGCAAACATCACGCCTGGACGCTCTTTACGGTCATCCATCAGCACTTCGATACCCTGAGCGCGCAGCTCAGCGTAAAGCTTCTCAGCCAGTTCCTGCACGCGGTAAGACTTGTGCATGTTCATTGGCAGAATCGCGACCTGGAACGGTGCAATGTTGTCCGGCCAGACGATACCACGCTCGTCATAGTTCTGCTCAATCGCTGCGGCCACAACACGTGTTACCCCGATACCGTAGCAACCCATGGTCAGGATCTGGTTACGACCATCTTCGCCCTGAACGGCAGCGTTCATCGCACGAGAGTATTTATCACCCAACTGGAAGATGTGACCGACTTCGATACCGCGTTTGATCATCAGCGTACCCTGGCCGTCCGGGCTTGGGTCGCCAGCAACGACGTTACGGATGTCAGCCACTTCAGGTGTCGCCACATCGCGATCCCAGTTGATGCCGAAGTAATGTTTACCGTCGATGTTGGCACCTGCAGAGAAGTCGCTCATTGCCGCTACCGTACGGTCAATAACAACAGGCACAGGCATGTTTACCGGACCCAGAGAGCCAGGACCAGCATTGACCACAGCGCGGATTTCAGCTTCTGTAGCGAACATCAGCGGGCTGGCAACCTGCGGCAGCTTCTCTGCTTTCACTTCGTTAAGCTCATGATCGCCACGTACCAGCAGGGCAACCAGCGGATAAGCACTGCCTTCGGTGGATTTCACCAGCAGCGTTTTCACTGTTTTTTCGATTGGCAGATTGAACTGCTCAACCAGCTCGGCAATGGTTTTTGCGTTTGGCGTATCAACCAGCGTCATCTCTTGTGTTGCAGCAGCACGTGACTCTTTTGGTGCCAGCGCTTCTGCAAATTCGATGTTTGCCGCGTAATCTGAGGAGTCAGAGAAGATCACATCGTCTTCACCGCTCTGCGCCAGTACCTGGAACTCATGGGATGCGCTACCACCGATGGAGCCGGTATCAGCCTGCACAGCACGGAAATCCAGGCCCATACGGGAGAAGATTTTGCTGTAAGCCTCGTACATTTTGTCGTAGGTCTCTTGCAGAGATTCCTGAGAGGTATGGAAAGAGTAGGCATCTTTCATCAGGAATTCGCGAGAGCGCATGACGCCGAAACGTGGGCGAACTTCGTCACGGAATTTGGTCTGGATCTGGAAGAAGTTCAGCGGCAGCTGTTTGTAAGAGCTCAGCTCATTACGAATCAGGTCGGTAATGACTTCTTCATGCGTTGGGCCGAGGACAAACGGACGATCGCCTCGATCGGCAATACGCAGCAGTTCCGGACCGTACTGCTCCCAGCGACCACTCTCCTGCCACAGCTCAGAGGGCTGAACAACCGGCATTAACACCTCGATAGCACCGGCGTTGTTCATCTCTTCACGCACGATGTTTTCGACTTTTTTCAGGACGCGCACGCCGGTCGGCAGCCAGGTGTATAACCCGGAGGCCAGCTTGCGGATCATCCCGGCGCGCAGCATCAGCTGATGGCTGATCACTTCGGCGTCGGCAGGCGTCTCCTTCAGAGTGGAGAGCAGATATTGGCTAGTACGCATGTTGTTACGGTTCCGTTTCGACTAGTGAGACAGGTTGAAAGGTCAACCTGACACAAAAAAGTGGTTTAGTTTACCAGTGTGGCAAAGATGCCAAAAGAGAGGAGACTAAAATTACCTGGGTTCCAGGGCAAACACTTCAAAACCTGCCTGTGTGACGCGCCAGCGAACGTTAAAATCCAGCAGCCAGACAGCGTAGGTTTTCCCGGCTTCCTCTTCTTTGCGATAAGCGGGACGGGGGTCCTGCGCCAGAACTTCGGTGATGAAATTCTGCAAACGAGGATAGTGTTTCTCCAGTTGACTCAGCTGAGTTGCTATCTCAGGCGTAAAATATACAGGCATGTCCGCCTGGGGGGCATCCTGAGCATAACTTGCGCGCGCATCCGGGAGAGCTTCGGCGAAAGGCAAATAGGGTTTGATGTCGATAACCGGTGTGCCATCCACAAGATCAAGGCTACCTAACTCGAGTATCACCTGATCCTTCTGGCAACGTATACCCTTCAGTTCGACCAGCGACATTCCAACCGGGTTTGGACGGAAGGTCGAACGCGTCGCAAACACCCCCATTCTTGCATTTCCACCAAGCCGGGGAGGGCGCACGGTTGGACGCCAGCCACCTTCCATCGTCTGGTGAAACACAAATACCACCCATAAATGGCTGAAAGCGTCGAGTCCGCGTACCGCATCGGCCTGATTGTAAGGTGCAATCAGGTGAAGTTCACCGCTTCCGCTGGTGACAAGACCGGGCTGGCGAGGTACGGCGAACTTCTCTTTATAGGGCGAGCGGATAACGCCTATTTGCTCGAACTGAAATGCACTCATTTCGCCGTAATATTCAGCGCAGAACCGATGCATACTGCCTGACGGTAGCAGCCCGGTGTACCGCTGGTCACTTCGCAGCTGTGCAGCAGAACAGCGTTAGCTTTCATTTTTGCGGCATTGATCTGCATGCGTTTACGCGCTGTCGGGATATTCGGTGGAGAGTCCTGGTTGGTCGCCTGGCAGGACTCACCGCTCACTTCACCCAGTTCACGGAACGGTTTACCGACGAGCTCATCAGCCTTAGTGATAATGCGAACCGGTGCAGGACGAACCACTTTCGGTTTCGCAGGCTCTGTTTTTGGCGGGGTTGCCGTGCTTTGAACAGGTTCAACGGGAGATCTGCTTAGCATAGAACAGCCGCTCAACATGAGTGCTAAAAGACAGATCGGTAAAGCACGCATAATAGTTCCTCAATGGATAATCAAAACGTCAGATATTGAATCAGTTGACTGCACAAATGACAAGACGGGCATAAGCCCGTCCTGATGATATTACACTGAGGTGAGATTACCAGCCTTTAACAGCGCCACCGTTAAACACTTTGTTCGCTTCCTGGTAAACTTCATCAGACTGATAGGCCTGAACGAACTTCTTCACGTTTTCCGCGTCTTTGTTGTCTTCGCGAGTCACGATCAGGTTAACGTAAGGGGAGTCTTTATCTTCAACGAAGATACCGTCTTTGGCTGGCGTCAGGCCAATCTGGCTGGCGTAAGTGGTGTTGATAACGGCCAGGGCAATCTGCGCATCGTCAAGAGAACGTGGCAGCTGTGGTGCTTCCAGCTCAACAATTTTCAGATTTTTCGGGTTTTCAGTGACATCCAGAACGGTTGGCAGCAGGCCAACACCGTCTTTCAGTTTGATCAGACCCACTTTCTGCAACAGCAGGAGAGAGCGTCCAAGGTTGGTTGGGTCGTTAGGCACGGCAACCTGAGAACCTGACTGCAGTTCGTCCAAAGATTTAATTTTCTTGGAGTAACCCGCAATTGGGTAAACGAAGGTGTTACCCACACCAACCAGTTTATATCCACGATCTTTGATCTGCTGATCCAGGTACGGTTTATGCTGGAAGGCGTTAGCATCGATATCGCCTTTGCTCAGCGCTTCGTTCGGCAGAACGTAATCGTTGAAGGTCACCAGCTCAACGTCCAGACCATATTTCTCTTTTGCGACTTTCTGAGCGACTTCAGCAACCTGTTGTTCTGCACCCACGATAACGCCCACTTTAATGTGGTTTGGATCTTTTTCGTCCTGACCGCAACCCACCAGTGCCAGAGAGCCGATTAGCGCGCCTACTGCTGCAAAGGTCTTTAATTTAAACGCCATGTTTTATCCTTAACTCGTAGAGTTTGTGTTGTGTGTAACGTTATTTGTGCGTAACAGCCCGGACGATGCGATCGCCAGAGAACTGGATTAAGTAAACCAACACAACCAGCAATACCAGAACGGTATTCATCACGGTAGCGTTATATCCAATATAGCCGTACTGGTAACCAATTTGGCCTAAACCGCCAGCGCCAACTGCACCCCCCATCGCGGAATAACCCACCAGGGTGATAAGCGTAATGGTAGCCGCGTTGACCAGCCCTGGCAGTGCTTCCGGCAGCAGCACCTTGCGTACGATCTGCATCGGTGTGGCACCCATTGCGCGGGAGGCTTCAATCAAACCTGTCGGGATCTCCAGCAGGGCGTTTTCAACCATACGCGCGATAAACGGCGCAGCGCCGACAGTCAGGGGAACGATGGCAGCCTGCAGACCGATAGAGGTACCGACAATCACGCGGGTGAATGGAATCATCCATACCAGCAGAATAATGAACGGGATAGAACGGAAGATATTCACCAGCGCAGAAAGCGTGCGGTATAGTTTCGCGTTCTCAATGATTTGCCCCGGACGTGTCACATACAGCAGCACGCCGACCGGGAGACCAATCACAAACCCAAAGAAGCCAGATACAAAGGTCATTGCCAGCGTTTCCCAAACGCCGCGAACCAGCAGCCACATCATCGGCTCAGACATAACCCAGTACCTCTACTTTTACGTGGTGTTCTTGCAGCCAGGCAATCGCGGCCTGGGTTTCTTCTTGTGTGCCGTGCATTTCTGTCAGCATGATGCCGAACTTCACGCCACCGGCGTAATCCATCTGCGCGCTGATGATGTTGTTGTTCACGTTAAAGCGACGCGCGGTTTCGGAAAGCAGGGGAGCATCGACAGATTGACCCGTGAACTCCATGCGCAGCATCGGGACGCTATCTGCCGTCGGTTCTGTTTTTAAGCGTTCCAGATAATCTTCCGGAATATCCAGATGCAGTGTGGACTGGATGAATTGCTGTGCCAGCGGCGTCTTCGGATGAGAGAACACTTCACTTACCGTATCCTGCTCAATCAGTTCGCCGTTGCTGATCACTGCGACGCAGTCACAGATGCGTTTCACCACGTCCATTTCATGCGTAATAAGGAGAATTGTCAGGCCCAGACGACGGTTAATGTCTTTCAGCAGTTCCAGAATTGAACGTGTAGTGGCGGGATCCAATGCGCTGGTGGCTTCATCACACAGCAGTACTTTTGGATTACTGGCCAGCGCACGGGCAATGGCCACAC
This sequence comes from Enterobacter sp. CPE_E890, assembly GCF_046521475.1. Lineage (NCBI taxonomy): Bacteria > Pseudomonadati > Pseudomonadota > Gammaproteobacteria > Enterobacterales > Enterobacteriaceae > Enterobacter > Enterobacter sp. CPE_E890. The sequence goes on from NZ_JBKFZW010000001.1 coordinate 900,490, forward strand.
GCTGTTTTTGCCCACCGGACAGATTGGCCGGGTAGCTATCATGTTTGTCGCCCAGACCCACGAGGTCGAGCAGTTCGATGACGCGACGCTTCACTTCTTCTTTTGGCGTGTTATCCAGCTCAAGCGGCAGTGCGACGTTGCCGAAAACGGTGCGGGAGGCCAGCAGGTTAAAGTGCTGGAAGATCATGCCAATCTGACGACGCGCTTTGGTGAGTTCTTTCTCTGAGAGGGCGGTAAGTTCCTGGCCGCCAACTTCTACGCTGCCCTGGGTTGGGCGCTCAAGCAGGTTAACACAACGAATCAGTGTGCTTTTACCTGCACCCGATGCGCCAATGACGCCATAAATTTGACCAGCAGGAACATGCAGGCTGACGTTGTTCAGCGCCTGAATGGTTCGGTTCCCCTGCTGGAACACTTTGGTGATATTGGAAAGTTTAATCATTAGATTATTTTTATCGTATGTAAGTTAGCCGTGGCATTTTCTTCTGCCATATACGGGTGATGACCGTAAACAAAACGGATGTTAAGGCATCCAGACGTCTAAATCAATCCAACTCTGTACGATGAGCACTTTATTGCGCTGCGATTCATGAGATACTAGCCGGACATGCCTTTTTCAGGAGCAAACCGGTGGCAAAATCAGTACCCGCAATTTTTCTCGATCGTGACGGCACTATTAATGTGGATCACGGTTATGTCCATGAGATTGATGAGTTCGAGTTTATCGAAGGCGTAATAGATGCAATGCGTCAGCTGAAAGAGATGGGCTATGCATTGGTGGTTGTCACCAACCAGTCTGGTATTGCTCGCGGTAAATTTACCGAAGCGCAGTTCGAAACGCTGACAGAATGGATGGACTGGTCGCTGGCCGATCGCGGTGTTGATCTCGACGGTATCTATTATTGTCCACATCATCCGCAAGGAACAGTTGAAGAGTATCGCCAGACCTGCGACTGCCGTAAGCCTCATCCAGGCATGTTTATCTCTGCGCAGGAATTTTTGCACATTGATATGGCTGCTTCTTATATGGTGGGCGATAAAATTGAAGACATGCAGGCGGCAACCGCAGCTGGCGTAGGCACCAAAATATTAGTACGCACCGGTAAGCCAGTGACGCCAGAAGCAGAGAATGCAGCGGATTGGGTGATTAATAGTCTGGCTGAACTGCCAAAAGAGATCAAAAAGCACCAAAAATAACCTTTTTGGTGAAAAGGTGAGCGGTTGAAATAAAAATGCATTTTTCCGCTTGTCATTCCTCGGCGGCCCCCTATAATGCGCCTCCATCGACACGGCGGATGTGAATCACTTCACAAACAACCCGGTCGGTTGAAGAGAAAAAATCCTGAAATAACGGGTTGACTCTGAAAGAGGAAAGCGTAATATACGCCACCTCGCAACGGTGAGCTGAAAGCCGCGTTGCAACTGCTCTTTAACAATTTATCAGACAATCTGTGTGGGCACTCAAAGTGACATGGATTCTTAATGTCTTCGGACACTAAATGAATACCAAGTCTCAACGAGTGAACACGTAATTCATTACGAAGTTTAATTCATTGAGCATCAAACTTTTAAATTGAAGAGTTTGATCATGGCTCAGATTGAACGCTGGCGGCAGGCCTAACACATGCAAGTCGAGCGGTAGCACAGAGAGCTTGCTCTCGGGTGACGAGCGGCGGACGGGTGAGTAATGTCTGGGAAACTGCCTGATGGAGGGGGATAACTACTGGAAACGGTAGCTAATACCGCATAACGTCGCAAGACCAAAGAGGGGGACCTTCGGGCCTCTTGCCATCAGATGTGCCCAGATGGGATTAGCTAGTAGGTGGGGTAACGGCTCACCTAGGCGACGATCCCTAGCTGGTCTGAGAGGATGACCAGCCACACTGGAACTGAGACACGGTCCAGACTCCTACGGGAGGCAGCAGTGGGGAATATTGCACAATGGGCGCAAGCCTGATGCAGCCATGCCGCGTGTATGAAGAAGGCCTTCGGGTTGTAAAGTACTTTCAGCGGGGAGGAAGGTGTTGAGGTTAATAACCTCAGCAATTGACGTTACCCGCAGAAGAAGCACCGGCTAACTCCGTGCCAGCAGCCGCGGTAATACGGAGGGTGCAAGCGTTAATCGGAATTACTGGGCGTAAAGCGCACGCAGGCGGTCTGTCAAGTCGGATGTGAAATCCCCGGGCTCAACCTGGGAACTGCATTCGAAACTGGCAGGCTAGAGTCTTGTAGAGGGGGGTAGAATTCCAGGTGTAGCGGTGAAATGCGTAGAGATCTGGAGGAATACCGGTGGCGAAGGCGGCCCCCTGGACAAAGACTGACGCTCAGGTGCGAAAGCGTGGGGAGCAAACAGGATTAGATACCCTGGTAGTCCACGCCGTAAACGATGTCGACTTGGAGGTTGTGCCCTTGAGGCGTGGCTTCCGGAGCTAACGCGTTAAGTCGACCGCCTGGGGAGTACGGCCGCAAGGTTAAAACTCAAATGAATTGACGGGGGCCCGCACAAGCGGTGGAGCATGTGGTTTAATTCGATGCAACGCGAAGAACCTTACCTACTCTTGACATCCAGAGAACTTTCCAGAGATGGATTGGTGCCTTCGGGAACTCTGAGACAGGTGCTGCATGGCTGTCGTCAGCTCGTGTTGTGAAATGTTGGGTTAAGTCCCGCAACGAGCGCAACCCTTATCCTTTGTTGCCAGCGGTCCGGCCGGGAACTCAAAGGAGACTGCCAGTGATAAACTGGAGGAAGGTGGGGATGACGTCAAGTCATCATGGCCCTTACGAGTAGGGCTACACACGTGCTACAATGGCGCATACAAAGAGAAGCGACCTCGCGAGAGCAAGCGGACCTCATAAAGTGCGTCGTAGTCCGGATTGAGTCTGCAACTCGACTCCATGAAGTCGGAATCGCTAGTAATCGTAGATCAGAATGCTACGGTGAATACGTTCCCGGGCCTTGTACACACCGCCCGTCACACCATGGGAGTGGGTTGCAAAAGAAGTAGGTAGCTTAACCTTCGGGAGGGCGCTTACCACTTTGTGATTCATGACTGGGGTGAAGTCGTAACAAGGTAACCGTAGGGGAACCTGCGGTTGGATCACCTCCTTACCTTAAAGAACCTGCCTTTGTAGTGCTCACACAGATTGTCTGATGAAAAACAGCAGTAAAATCTCTGCAGGCTTGTAGCTCAGGTGGTTAGAGCGCACCCCTGATAAGGGTGAGGTCGGTGGTTCAAGTCCACTCAGGCCTACCAAACTCCTTTTAAAGGATGAGCGGTACAGAGATTGCAAACGATGGGGCTATAGCTCAGCTGGGAGAGCGCCTGCTTTGCACGCAGGAGGTCTGCGGTTCGATCCCGCATAGCTCCACCATCCTTTACTGCGAACCCAAGAAAACTTCAGAGTGAACCTGAAAAGGTGCACTGCGAAGTTTTGCTCTTTAAAAATCTGGATCAAGCTGAAAATTGAAACGACACACATGTTATGTGTGTTCGAGTCTCTCAAATTTTCGCAAGTCGATGATGAATCGAAAGAAACATCTTCGGGTTGTGAGGTTAAGCGACTAAGCGTACACGGTGGATGCCCTGGCAGTCAGAGGCGATGAAGGACGTGCTAATCTGCGAAAAGCGCCGGCGAGGTGATATGAACCTTTGACCCGGCGATGTCCGAATGGGGAAACCCAGTGTGTTCCGACACACTATCGTTAACTGAATACATAGGTTAACGAGGCGAACCGGGGGAACTGAAACATCTAAGTACCCCGAGGAAAAGAAATCAACCGAGATTCCCCCAGTAGCGGCGAGCGAACGGGGAGCAGCCCAGAGTCTGAATCAGCTTGTGTGTTAGTGGAACGGTCTGGAAAGTCCGACGGTACAGGGTGATAGTCCCGTACACGAAAATGCACAGGCTGTGAACTCGAAGAGTAGGGCGGGACACGTGGTATCCTGTCTGAATATGGGGGGACCATCCTCCAAGGCTAAATACTCCTGACTGACCGATAGTGAACCAGTACCGTGAGGGAAAGGCGAAAAGAACCCCGGCGAGGGGAGTGAAAAAGAACCTGAAACCGTGTACGTACAAGCAGTGGGAGCACCTTCGTGGTGTGACTGCGTACCTTTTGTATAATGGGTCAGCGACTTATATTCTGTAGCAAGGTTAACCGTATAGGGGAGCCGAAGGGAAACCGAGTCTTAACTGGGCGTTAAGTTGCAGGGTATAGACCCGAAACCCGGTGATCTAGCCATGGGCAGGTTGAAGGTTGGGTAACACTAACTGGAGGACCGAACCGACTAATGTTGAAAAATTAGCGGATGACTTGTGGCTGGGGGTGAAAGGCCAATCAAACCGGGAGATAGCTGGTTCTCCCGAAAGCTATTTAGGTAGCGCCTCGTGAACTCATCTTCGGGGTAGAGCACTGTTTCGGCTAGGGGGCCATCCCGGCTTACCAACCCGATGCAAACTACGAATACCGAAGAATGTTATCACGGGAGACACACGGCGGGTGCTAACGTCCGTCGTGAAGAGGGAAACAACCCAGACCGCCAGCTAAGGTCCCAAAGTCATGGTTAAGTGGGAAACGATGTGGGAAGGCACAGACAGCCAGGATGTTGGCTTAGAAGCAGCCATCATTTAAAGAAAGCGTAATAGCTCACTGGTCGAGTCGGCCTGCGCGGAAGATGTAACGGGGCTAAACCATGCACCGAAGCTGCGGCAGCGACACTATGTGTTGTTGGGTAGGGGAGCGTTCTGTAAGCCGTTGAAGGTGTCCTGTGAGGGATGCTGGAGGTATCAGAAGTGCGAATGCTGACATAAGTAACGATAATGCGGGTGAAAAGCCCGCACGCCGGAAGACCAAGGGTTCCTGTCCAACGTTAATCGGGGCAGGGTGAGTCGACCCCTAAGGCGAGGCCGAAAGGCGTAGTCGATGGGAAACAGGTTAATATTCCTGTACTTGGTGTTACTGCGAAGGGGGACGGAGAAGGCTATGTTAGCCGGGCGACGGTTGTCCCGGTTTAAGCATGTAGGCGGAACGATTAGGTAAATCCGGTCGTTTATTAACGCTGAGGTGTGATGACGAGGCACTACGGTGCTGAAGTAACAAATGCCCTGCTTCCAGGAAAAGCCTCTAAGCATCAGGTAACATCAAATCGTACCCCAAACCGACACAGGTGGTCAGGTAGAGAATACCAAGGCGCTTGAGAGAACTCGGGTGAAGGAACTAGGCAAAATGGTGCCGTAACTTCGGGAGAAGGCACGCTGATATGTAGGTGAAGCCCCTGCGGGTGGAGCTGAAATCAGTCGAAGATACCAGCTGGCTGCAACTGTTTATTAAAAACACAGCACTGTGCAAACACGAAAGTGGACGTATACGGTGTGACGCCTGCCCGGTGCCGGAAGGTTAATTGATGGGGTTAGCGGTAACGCGAAGCTCTTGATCGAAGCCCCGGTAAACGGCGGCCGTAACTATAACGGTCCTAAGGTAGCGAAATTCCTTGTCGGGTAAGTTCCGACCTGCACGAATGGCGTAATGATGGCCAGGCTGTCTCCACCCGAGACTCAGTGAAATTGAACTCGCTGTGAAGATGCAGTGTACCCGCGGCAAGACGGAAAGACCCCGTGAACCTTTACTATAGCTTGACACTGAACACTGGTCCTTGATGTGTAGGATAGGTGGGAGGCTTTGAAGCGTGGACGCCAGTCTGCGTGGAGCCGACCTTGAAATACCACCCTTTAATGGCTGGTGTTCTAACGTAGACCCGTAATCCGGGTTGCGGACAGTGTCTGGTGGGTAGTTTGACTGGGGCGGTCTCCTCCCAAAGAGTAACGGAGGAGCACGAAGGTTAGCTAATCCTGGTCGGACATCAGGAGGTTAGTGCAATGGCATAAGCTAGCTTGACTGCGAGAGTGACGGCTCGAGCAGGTGCGAAAGCAGGTCATAGTGATCCGGTGGTTCTGAATGGAAGGGCCATCGCTCAACGGATAAAAGGTACTCCGGGGATAACAGGCTGATACCGCCCAAGAGTTCATATCGACGGCGGTGTTTGGCACCTCGATGTCGGCTCATCACATCCTGGGGCTGAAGTAGGTCCCAAGGGTATGGCTGTTCGCCATTTAAAGTGGTACGCGAGCTGGGTTTAGAACGTCGTGAGACAGTTCGGTCCCTATCTGCCGTGGGCGCTGGAGAATTGAGGGGGGCTGCTCCTAGTACGAGAGGACCGGAGTGGACGCATCACTGGTGTTCGGGTTGTCATGCCAATGGCATTGCCCGGTAGCTAAATGCGGAAGAGATAAGTGCTGAAAGCATCTAAGCACGAAACTTGCCCCGAGATGAGTTCTCCCTGACCCTTTAAGGGTCCTGAAGGAACGTTGAAGACTACGACGTTGATAGGTCGGGTGTGTAAGCGCAGCGATGCGTTGAGCTAACCGATACTAATGAACCGTGAGGCTTAACCTTACAACGCCGAAGCTGTTTCGGCGAAGAGACAGACAATCAAATTTCAGCCTTGATACAGATTTAACAGAATTTGCCTGGCGGCTTTAGCGCGGTGGTCCCACCTGACCCCATGCCGAACTCAGAAGTGAAACGCCGTAGCGCCGATGGTAGTGTGGGGTCTCCCCATGTGAGAGTAGGGAACTGCCAGGCATCAAATTAAGTAGTAAGCCGGTGCATAAATCCGGTGGTTACAGCAGTCTTCGGTGGAGCGGTAGTTCAGTCGGTTAGAATACCTGCCTGTCACGCAGGGGGTCGCGGGTTCGAGTCCCGTCCGTTCCGCCACTTATTAAAAGCCCTGAGTCAACGCTCAGGGCTTTTTTATTATCTGTCGTATAATTATTGCTTAATTAGCAAAAATCCTCTGCTTTTTACGCTCTTTTTCTGAATAACGACAATAGCGATAATCTTCCTCAGTTAACGAAAACTATGATTAACGAGGAATTACATGACTATCCCTGCATTTGGTCTGGGCACTTTCCGCCTGAAAGACGACGTTGTTATCGCATCAGTTAAAACCGCACTCGAACTGGGCTATCGCACCGTCGATACGGCACAAATTTATGAAAATGAAGCTGCTGTTGGTCAGGCTATCGAAGAGAGTGGTGTACCGCGTAACGAACTGTTTATCACCACTAAAATCTGGATTGAGAATCTCAGCAAGGACAAACTGATCCCCAGCCTGAAAGAGAGTCTGAAAAAACTGCGTACTGATTACGTCGATCTGACGCTGATCCACTGGCCTTCACCGAATGATGCTGTTTCAGTGGAAGAATTCATGCAGGCATTGCTGGAAGCGAAAAAACAGGGTTTAACCCGTGAAATTGGTATTTCTAACTTCACTATTCCGCTGATGGAAAAAGCAATTGCGGCCGTTGGTGCAGAAAATATTGCGACTAACCAGATTGAACTGTCACCTTACCTGCAAAACCGCAAAGTGGCTGACTGGGCAAAACAGCATGGCATTCATATTACATCTTATATGACGCTGGCTTATGGCAAAGCATTGAAAGATGAAGTGATTGCACGCATCGCAGCAAAACATAATGTGACTGCAGCACAGGTCATCCTGGCGTGGGCAATGGGTGAAGGTTATGCCGTTATCCCTTCTTCAACCAAACGTGAAAACCTGGCCAGTAACCTGTTAGCACAGAATCTCCAGCTCGACGACGAAGACAAAAAAGCGATCGCCGCACTGGATTGCAACGATCGCCTGGTCAGCCCGGAAGGATTAGCCCCTCACTGGGATTAAGTTTGACCCCACCTTTTGTATCCTGAAACCCTCACACAGCTCCTTCGGGAGCTGTTTTTATATGCTCGCTCAGGAAGTCGATAAAGGCACGAATACGCGTACTCACCGCTCTGTCACTGTAATACACCGCACTAAACGGCATTTCGACCGGCAGACGTTTATCTGCCATCAGTTCCACCAGTTCGCCACGCGCAATCTCTTTATCAATCATGTAGTCAGACAGACAGGCGATCCCGTTACCTTCAAGGCACAATTGCTTCAGCGTCTCCCCGCTGTTAGACGACAACCCGCAGGTGATCTCATGTAACTGACCGTCAGGGCAGGCGACAGGCCAGGTGTTCAGCGACACAGGTTCCGTAAAGCCCAGGCACAGATGCTGCTTTAACTCTTCAACCGTCTCAGGTTTTCCATGCTCTGCAATATACTGCGGTGAGGCGATAATTTTGCGGTAGCTCGCAAACAGTGGACGGGCACGCAAGCTTGAATCTGTGAGGGTTCCTGCCCGGATAGCCACATCCACTTTCCGTTCGATAAGATTGATAAACGTCTCTGAGGAGACCAGAGAGAGCGTCATCTCCGGATAGCGTTCGCGGAAAGGTTTGATCAGCGGCATCAGAAAGTGAAGCACAACCGGCGTGGCCGCATCAATGCGCAGCAATCCACGTGGTGTGCTGCGGGTTTCCATAATCTCCGTCTCTGCAGCGGCCATTTCTTGCAGGATGGACTGCACGCGGCGAAAATAGCGCTCTCCTTCTTCCGTCAGGCTGAGCTGCCGTGTCGTACGGTTGAGCAGACTGACTCCAAGCTTCATCTCCAGCTTTTTCACCGAGCGACTGATAGCCGAGTTAGCCTGCCCTAACTGTTCAGCCGCACGGCTAAAACTGCCGCTTTCGACGACGGCGACAAAGATTGTCAGCTCTTCCGACGTTGCTTTCATTGTTGCACCACCTGCAAAATTCAATTGATATTTTGACCATTTTTGTTATTTAAGCACTGGCGCATACTGCCTGTCATCTTAATCCTGAAGAGACGGAGTATTTTATGCCACTGGCGCTACTTGCCCTCACGATCAGTGCCTTTGCAATTGGCACGACCGAATTTGTTATCGTAGGACTGGTTCCTACCATCGCCGACCAGCTTGCGATTTCGCTGCCATCTGCCGGACTGCTGGTATCTATTTATGCACTGGGTGTTGCTGTCGGTGCGCCTGTATTGACGGCACTCACCGGACGATTCCCTCGCAAGCAACTGTTGGTGGCGCTAATGGTGTTGTTCACAGCGGGTAACGTTCTGGCCTGGCAATCCCCGGATTACACCACACTGGTGATTGCCCGCCTGCTGACTGGCCTTGCTCATGGTGTCTTTTTCTCAATTGGTTCTACCATTGCCACAAGTCTGGTACCCAAAGAGAAAGCGGCATCAGCCATTGCGATTATGTTTGGTGGACTGACTGTCGCGCTTGTTACAGGCGTACCGCTGGGGACATTTATCGGCCAACACTTCGGCTGGCGTGAAACCTTCCTGGCGGTTTCTTTACTGGGTGTGATTGCTCTGGTAGCCAGTTTTCTGTTGGTGCCATCGAATATACCTGGTCGTGCGAGCGCCAGCCTGCGCGACCAGCTAAAGGTTCTGACGCATCCGCGCCTGTTGATCATTTATGCCGTGACCGCACTGGGCTATGGTGGTGTATTCACTGCTTTTACTTTCCTGGCGCCGATGATGCAGGATCTCGCAGGCTTCTCCCCGAATGCGGTGAGCTGGATTTTGCTGGGCTACGGCATCTCCGTCGCAATAGGTAATATCTGGGGCGGCAAACTGGCAGACAAACATGGTGCGGTTCCCGCTCTCAAATTCATCTTTGCAGCATTGGTTGTTTTGCTGCTGGTGTTCCAGTTCACTGCATCAATGCAATACGCCGCACTGGCCACTGTCCTGGTCATGGGGATCTTTGCCTTCGGTAACGTGCCGGGCCTTCAGGTTTATGTGGTACAGAAAGCAGAACTGTATACGCCCAACGAGGTGGATGTGGCATCCGGCCTGAACATTGCCGCTTTTAATATTGGCATTGCTATTGGCTCCATTGTGGGTGGGCAGACGGTTGAACATTTTGGACTGGCGCAAACGCCATGGATTGGTGCTGCGATCGTGCTTGTAGCCTTCCTGTTGATTGGCCTGAGTGGACGCCTTGATAGACCAACTCGCGTAGCACTGGGGTAACATCAGTAAGTGCTTGCTTACAAAACTGGAAAGCGGTTTCTCAGAAATTGCGTTGAAAGTGTAACCTAAAGTCCCTATAACATTAGAACCAGTCCGTTTTCAGGGCTGGTTCATGTTACAGAGGCTGTTTCCAAAAGTGCGAAAAAATACCTATGCCATGCGTTATGTTGCCGGAATGCCAGCGGAGAGGATCTTGCCTCCGGGGTCGTTTGCGAGCATAAGCCAGGCATTACCCGCCGGTACACCGTTAAGCAGCGATGAGAAAATCCGTGTACTGGTGTGGAATATCTTTAAGCAGCAGCGTGCGGAATGGTTATCGGTACTCAAGAATTTTGGAAAAGATGCCCATCTGGTTCTGCTCCAGGAGGCGCAAACCACCCCTGAGCTGGTGCGGTTTGCCACCACGAACTATCTTGCCGCCGATCAGGTTCCCGCGTTTGTCCTGCCGCAACATCCCTCAGGTGTGATGACACTCTCTTCAGCGCATCCGGTCTATTGCTGTCCTCTGCGCGAACGTGAGCCTATCCTGCGTCTGGCAAAATCGGCGCTGGTGACGGTCTACCCGCTGCCGGATACACGAATGCTGATGGTCGTGAACATCCATGCGGTAAACTTCAGCCTGGGCGTGGATGTCTACAGTAAGCAGTTACTTCCAATTGGCGATCAGATTGCCCATCACAGCGGCCCCATCATTATGGCAGGCGATTTCAATGCCTGGAGCCGTCCGCGCATGAATGCCCTGTATCGCTTTGCGCGCGAGATGTCGCTGCGTGAAGTTCGTTTTAGCGATGACCAACGCAAGAAAGCCTTTGGTCGTCCTCTCGATTTTGTCTTCTATCGCGGTTTGAGCGTGCATGACGCCTCCGTTCTGGTGACGCGCGCCTCCGATCACAATCCTCTACTAGTGGAATTCAGTCCCGGCAAACCTGATAAATAATGGTGTGTCAGGTCTGCCGTGGGGCAGGCCTGTTCGGGTGCTGCCCTTTATTTTTTACCAACAAAGGACAGTACGATGACAACAACACACTCCCATCATGACAACGTAGAAAAACAGTTTGGCTCTCAGGCAAATGAGTATCTGAGCAGCGCCGTACATGCTTCCGGCCGCGATCTGGTGCGTCTCGGTGAACGTCTGGCTGCGTTCCCGCAGGCACACGTACTGGATTTAGGCTGCGGGGCAGGGCATGCCAGCTTTACGGCTGCACAACAGGTCGCGCACGTTACTGCATATGACTTATCCAGCCAGATGCTGGCGGTGGTTGCCGAGGCGGCGAAAGCGAAGGGGCTGGAAAACATTGATACGCGCCAGGGCTATGCCGAATCTTTACCTTTTGAAGATGCTTCGTTTGAGGTGGTTATCAGCCGTTATTCCGCACATCACTGGCATGATGTTGGCCAGGCATTACGTGAAGTAAAACGTGTCCTGAAGCCGGGTGGTGTTCTTATCATTATGGATGTGATGTCTCCGGGACACCCGGTGCGCAATATCTGGCTGCAGACGGTGGAAGCACTGCGCGATACCTCGCATGTGCAAAACTACTCCAGTGGAGAGTGGTTATCGCTCATTACCGAGGCGGGATTGATTTCGCGCTCATTAATAACCGATCGCTTACCGCTGGAATTCAGCTCATGGATCGCCCGTATGCGCACTCCGGAGGCATTAAGTCACGCTATTCGGCTGTATCAGCAGAGTGCGTCCGCAGAGGTGAAGGCTTACTTTGAATTACAGGAGGATGGTTCGTTTACCAGCGATACCATCATGGCTGAAGCGCAAAAAGCGGGATAAACAAAAAAGGCACCGAGGGGAATCGGTGCCTTTTTATCTTTCCATCGTGTTCTCAGGAGTCTGGCGTGGCGCTGTTCTTCACAAACAGCGTCAACTGGTCGCCTGGTTTCAGATTGTCAGTATCATTATTCCAGCGCATCACATCTTTGATGTTCACGCCGTGGCGTTTTGCGATACTGGACAGGGAATCGCCTTTACGCACGCGATAGGTGATGCTATCGCTGTTGCTGGCGAGACGCTGTGCGCTGCTACCTGCACCTACCGTCAGAGTTTGACCCACTTTAAGGCCTGAACTGCGCAGGTTATTCCACTGCTGCAGATCGCTTGCTGTCACGCCAAGACGTGATGCAATACCCGAAAGCGTATCACCTGAACGAACCTTATAACTGCGGCTGTTGACTGATGAAGCGTCCGCGATCAGCGTTGACTGAACGGCGGCGATTTCACCAGAAGCTAAAGACTCACGTAGCTGTTCAGCATGTTTCTGCGGAACCATTACGTACTGCGGGCCACTTGCCCCCAGCGTTGAGCCTTTAACGCCAGCATTAAAGGTTTTCAATTTACTTACCGACATACCCGTCATATCTGCAACCTGTTGAATATCAACTGGATTGCTGAGGCGAACGCGCGCCAGTGCACGACTTTCGTCTGGTGTTGGCAGTTGTACACCGTAACGCTTGCTGTTCTTGAGAATATCGCTCAATGCCAGCATCTTCGGTACGTAAATCTTTGTTTCCTGTGGCAGTGAGAGCGACCAAAAATCGGTGGATTTACCCCGTGCTTTATTCGCTTTCATTGCCTTCAGTACACGACCTTCGCCGCTATTGTACGCTGCGACCGTTAACAACCAGTCGCCATCAAACATCTTGTTCAGACGTTGCATCATGTCGAGAGCTGCTGTCGTTGAAGCGACAACATCACGACGCGCATCATAGCTGCGAGTCTGTTTCAGACCATAGTTTCGCCCGGTGCTCGGAATGATCTGCCAAATGCCTGCGGCATTGGCGCCAGACGTTGCGTGTGGGTCAAAAGCGCTCTCCACTATGGGTAGGAGTACCAGCTCCATAGGCATGTTACGTTTCTTAACTTGCCCGGCTATCCAGTACATATACGGCTCTGCCCGTAACGTTACATCGTGGAGATAGCTCTTATTTCTTAAGTACTTCTGTTTCTGTTCGCGAATCCGGCTGTTTTCCGGAATTCCCATCTTTAGCTCGTCGCCAATAGAGGTCCACAAGTCTTGATCCTGCGCGAATGATGTTCCATCGTCCATCCATCGCGCCGAACTTGCAAACTTCCCTGCTTCCCCTTGACCAGCTGCAGAAAGGCTCTGTGCGTGCTGTTGTACGTTGCTGCCGTTCTGCGACTGGCAACCTACAAGCAGGACAGAGGCGAGTAATATCGCTTTTGCCTTCATGTGTGTGTCAATAGTTGCTTAAAAGACGAGCGATGATAACGGCGAAATTTTGAAAAGGCAACCCGCAATTATCTGAAGTTATCTTTCTTTGACCTTAACCATGCAAAACGCTGCTCTGGTTGTTGCAAATTTGTTTCTTGGTTAATTTTGTTAATTAAATCAATATCATCTGTTCGTAAAAATAAATTAATCTTGCGCTCATTTTTCAGAATTACGGGGAGTGTGTTTTGGTTTTTTGCACGTAACTCCTTCACTTTGTGATAATAATCCTGGATCGCGCGATCCTCGGGTAAGAGGTTAACGGAAAACTTCATATTTCCTAATGTATATTCATGTGCGCAACAAATAAGCGTGTCATCGGGTAGGGCATTAATTTTCTGTAAGGACTGATACATCTGGGTTGCTGTGCCTTCGAAAAGTCTTCCACAGCCTCCAGAGAACAGTGTGTCGCCACAAAAAAGATAAGGTTTGCTGTAGAAACACAGATGTCCCAAAGTGTGACCTGGTGTGGCAAATACGGAAAATTCCCACTGGTGTATGAGGATCTTTTCGCCTTCCTGGACTATACGGGTTGTTCCCTTATCTTGTGTCTCTGCCGGTCCGTAAACCACCAGATGGGGAAAATGGGCCCGCAGCTCGGGAACGCCGCCAGTGTGATCGTGATGATGATGCGTCAAGAGAATGGCTTCTGGCTGCCAGTCATTCTCTTTTATTGCACGTAATACAGGGGCGGCTTCTCCGGGATCAACAATGACGCATCGACGATCATCGTCAACCAAAACCCAGATGTAATTGTCCTCAAAAGCAGGAATACTGATAAGATTCATACATTACCTCTAATAACGTGGCAGGTGTTTTGATGAAACCGGCAAGGATACCTCAGACTGTCGCAGCACCGGAGCGTTGGGCGGAATTGCCCTGGGGTGAATACTATCGCGAGGCCTTAGAGCAACAACTGAAGCCCTGGCTTGCGAAAATGTATGGCTTTCACCTGCTTAAGATTGGCAATCTCAGCGCGGAAATCAATACCGAAAGCTGCGCTATCTCACATCAGGTCAATGTCTCGCTCGGCGGATCGCCGGTTCAGGTGAAAGCAGACCCATTGCATCTGCCATTTGCGGAAAAGTCCGTTGATGCGTGTTTGCTTGCCCATACACTGCCCTGGTGTAGCGATCCCCATCGCTTGCTGCGTGAAGCCGACCGTGTTCTGATTGATGATGGCTGGCTGGTACTCAGCGGGTTTAATCCTCTGAGTTTGATGGGCCTGCGCAAGCTGGTACCCGTGTTACGCAGAACTCCACCTTATAACAGCCGGATGTTCACGATGATGCGCCAGCTCGACTGGCTTTCACTGCTAAACTTTGAGGTGCTCTGCTACGGCGGTTTTCAGGTGCTCCCCTGGGCGCGGCAGGGAGGTGTACTGTTGAGCACGCATTTGCCCGCTTTAGGCTGCATGCAGTTCATCGTTGCACGTAAGCGCACTATCCCTCTTACGCTTAATCCAATGAAGCAGAGCAAAACGAAAACGCATATCCGTCAAACTGTTGGTGCAACGCGGCAATACAAAAAAACCGATTAAACGTCGGGCTGATAGCCCGCATCTTCATGTGCGGGATTGGATGCCGCAGCACGCGCCAGTTCGTCGCAGCGTTCGTTTTCCGGGTGACCGGCGTGGCCTTTAACCCATTCCCATTTAATCTCGTGCTGGCCCAGCGCCGCATCAAGACGTTTCCAGAGATCGACGTTCTTGACCGGCTTCTTATCAGCGGTCTTCCAGCCGCGTTTTTTCCAGTTATGGATCCACTGGGTTATCCCCTGACGTACGTACTGGCTATCGGTGCTTAACACCACGTCACAATGCTCTTTTAACGCCTCCAGTGCCACTATGGCCGCCATCAATTCCATTCGGTTGTTGGTGGTCAGAAAATAGCCTTCGCTAAAAGTTTTTTCGTGCTGGCGATAGCGCATAATCGCGCCATAGCCGCCAGGCCCTGGGTTGCCGAGACAAGATCCATCGGTGAAAATTTCTACCTGTTTACGCATCTCTGGTAGACTTCCTGTAATTGAAACGTTCAGTTAAACGATAAGTCTGACATAAATGACCGCTATGAGCACTGCAATTACTCGCCAGATTGTCCTCGATACCGAAACCACCGGTATGAACCAGATCGGCGCGCACTACGAAGGGCACAAGATTATCGAGATCGGTGCCGTTGAAGTGGTGAACCGTCGTCTTACGGGGAACAACTTCCACGTCTACCTCAAACCCGATCGGCTGGTAGATCCCGAAGCGTTCGGCGTTCACGGTATTGCCGATGAGTTCTTGCTGGATAAGCCGACTTTTGCGGATGTCGCTGACGAGTTCCTGGAATACATCAGGGGCGCGGAACTTGTCATCCATAACGCCTCGTTCGATATCGGCTTTATGGATTATGAATTCAGCAAGCTTAATCGTGATATCCCGAAGACAAACACCTTCTGTAAGGTAACAGACAGCCTGGCGCTGGCGAGGAAAATGTTCCCCGGCAAGCGTAACAGCCTTGATGCGCTCTGTTCCCGCTACGAAATAGACAATACCAAGCGAACGCTGCACGGGGCATTACTCGATGCCCAGATCCTGGCCGATGTCTATCTGACGATGACCGGTGGACAGACGTCAATGAAGTTCAGCATGGAAAATGAATCTCAGCAGACGCAGGGCGAGGCGGGAATTCAGCGTGTTGTCCGCCAGGCAAGTCGGTTGCGGGTTGTTTTAGCCAGTGATGAAGAGCTTCTTAATCACGAATCCCGACTCGATCTGGTGCTGAAGAAAGGTGGAAGTTGTATGTGGCGCGCCTGAAAAGCGCCGGAATGCTTGTAAAAACATCGTTTGGGCGATTTTTGCAGCAAACGATTCAAAACGTGAGAAAAAGCGTTGACGAGATCAGAGGCACACCGTAATATGCGCCTCGTTCCCCAAACGGGAACAGTGGAGCGGTAGTTCAGTCGGTTAGAATACCTGCCTGTCACGCAGGGGGTCGCGGGTTCGAGTCCCGTCCGTTCCGCCACTATTCAGAAGGCCTGAATCAGAAATGATTCAGGCCTTCGTCGTTTCCACTTTCCGAATTACCCTTCCTTCTGTTATTAACAAAAAGTTAATTTTAGCGGTGCAATTAATTAACATATGCACAACATTAGTGCGTTATTTGCACTGATACTGTGCATTTAACCTCCCGTCGTCTCTTCTGGCGTCTGTCGGAATGTGTCACTTTGTAAATATAAATCACGAAAAATCATCCTCTTATCACTCGCTTTCCAATAAACACCTGAACCAATTGAATATTGGTTTGGTTATTGCTTAATCATTAGCACGATAAGCTTCATTTCATATCAATAACTTATCGTTAATAAAAATAAAGTAATGATGAAAGCGAGCGAACCAATATGGAAAAACCGTCACGGTTTCTGGCAAATTCCAGCACCGCGCTTGAACAACTGCGCGGGTTAATCAACCAGCACGAGTCAACACCAGGCACTCCGCTGCCCACAGAACGTGAGCTATCGGAAACTCTCGGCGTAGGACGACGTGAAGTTCGTCGTGCGCTGGATGTGCTGGAAGAAGAGGGGCGCATCTGGCGTAAACAGGGCAAAGGGACTTTTATCGGTCCGGCTGCCCCGGTTGAACCGCTAGCCCTTCAGGGATTGGTTCAGCAAACCAACCTTCTGGAAGTGATGGAAGCTCGTCTGCAGCTCGAACCCGGCTTAGCCCGGCTTGCGGCACTGCGTGCCACCAGGGAAAACCTCGCGCTGATGCAGCGCATGCTGGAACGCATTGATAAGGTCAGCCCGGATGACCGCGATCTCAACGAACTGTGGGACAGCGCCTTTCACCGGGCGATTGCGGAAGCTGCGGGTAATCGCCTGATGCTCGGCCTGTTTGATGCCATTGATGCCGTCAGACGTGAACCGGGCTGGCAGCATCTGCGCGAATTAGCCCGCACCCCCGAACGCGTCGATAGCTACAACGACCACCATCACAAGATCATGTCTGCGATTATCCATCGCCAGCCTAATGAGGCCGCGGCCGCCATGCGCGAACACCTGCTCAGCCTGCAAACCGCCCTGATCCATGCTATCCACCTTGAGGACGACTTCACGCTATGACGACGATTCCGTTTAAGGACACTGCGCCTGTACTGAACCTGCATAATCTCAACGTTAAATTCGCCGGCTCGCCTGTGAGCGTCCTTGATGGTATTTCACTGATAATTAAAGCGGGCGAAACGCTGGCGCTGGTGGGAGAGTCTGGATGCGGAAAAAGTATCACCTCACTGGCGTTAATGGGGTTACTGCCCGCCAGCGCGCAGATCGTCAGCGGGGAGATGCAGTTTCGCCGTCACAATCTCCGCAAGCTTTCGCCTCGGGAATACGCTGACCTGCGTGGCAGCGAGCTGGCGATGATTTTCCAGGAGCCGATGACCTCGCTCAATCCGGCGTTTACGCTGGGGGACCAGCTTAGCGAAGCGGTCATGCGACACCAGAGTGTCTCGCGCGCAGAGGCGATGAATGTCGCGCTGCAGATCCTCGAGAAGGTACAGATCCCGGCGGCAGAGATGCGCCTGAAAGCATATCCCCACCAGCTTTCCGGCGGAATGCGCCAGCGCGTGATGATTGCGATGGCGCTGATTAACCACCCGAAACTGCTGATTGCCGATGAACCGACCACAGCCCTTGACGTGACGATCCAGGCGCAAATTCTCACCTTGCTGAACACCCTCAAAGAAGAGACCGGCACGGCGGTCCTGATGATCACTCACGATTTAGGCGTGGTGGCAGAAGTCGCCCAGCAGGTGGCGGTGATGTATGCCGGGCAGGTGGTGGAGCAGGGGAGCGTTGAGGCCATCTTTGCCGATCCGCAGCATCCGTACACCATCGGCCTGATGGGGTCGATTCCTTCTCTTGGGGCACGTAAGGGGCAGCTCTCCACCATTCCAGGCTCGGTGCCACTGCCAGAATTGATGCCGAAAGGCTGCCGTTTCGCTACCCGTTGCCCGTTTGCGCAGTCACGCTGCCATGATGAAAAACCTTCGCTCAATACGATCGGCGCGGGTCATCAGGTTGCCTGCTTCCGCGTGCCGCTGGAGCAACACATTGCCCTGGGAGAAATTGCATGACTACGCCCATTCTTGAAGCCCGTGACTTGAGCAAGCTCTTCCCCGGCCCGAAAAAACTGTTTACCCCGGCGAAGTTTGTCACGGCAGTCGATCGCGTTTCACTTTCCGTTATGCCGGGGGAAACGCTGGCGATTGTGGGTGAGTCTGGTTCCGGTAAATCTACACTCGGTCGTCTGCTGCTGCGTTTGCTGGCCGCCAGTGAAGGGCGTGTGTTTTACCAGGGGGAGGAGATCACGCATGCCTCGGGTGCTCGTCTGAATCAGCTCCGGCGCGAGCTGCAGATTATCTTTCAGGATCCCTTCGCCTCGCTGAACCCGCGCATGACGGTGGAGCAGATCGTCGGTGAACCGCTGTGGCTGCACCAGAACATGAAGAAAACGGACCGTCAGTACCGCGTCGCGGAGCTTCTTAAAACCGTAGGTTTGCCTGCCGCCTGGACTGGGCGCTATCCGCACGAGTTTTCCGGCGGGCAGCGCCAGCGTATCGGCATTGCGCGCGCGCTGGCCTCGGGACCGAAGCTGCTGCTGGGTGATGAGCCGGTATCCGCGCTGGATGTGTCCGTTCAGGCGCAGGTAGTGAACCTGCTCGAAAGCCTGAAGCACCAGCTGGGGCTGACGATGGTGATTGTCGCCCACGGCCTGGCCGTTATCCGCCACATGAGCGACCGCGTGGCGGTGATGTATCTTGGGCAAATCGTCGAGCTTGCGACTGTTGAAGAAATTTTTGATGCGCCGCTACACCCCTATACCCAGGCACTTATCGCCTCTGCGCCGCAGATGCAGCCAGGCGTTGAACGTGACGCGCCGCTGCTGCAGGGGGACTTACCGAACCCGTCCAGCCCACCATCTGGTTGCCGGTTCCACACCCGTTGCCCGTACGTCACCGACGAATGCCGCCAGGTGGAACCGATAAATCAGGTACTGGACGGTGGACGTCAGGTGGCCTGCCATCGCTGGCAGGACATTAATCGCGATCGCAGCGTTATCCAGATTGCTCCGCCATCTGCTGCCTTTCTGCGCCGCCGCGCGCTGTTTGAACACGCGGCATCTCACTCCTCCCTTCCTTTAAGGAACTCATGATAATGACAATGCGTAATTCTCTTTTGACCGTACTGGGAAGTGTCATGTTGCTCGGCGCGGCGCTGCCCGCCCATTCTGAAAGCGTGCTGCGAATTGGTCTGGGCGCTGACCCGGACATGCTCGACCCGCATCTGGCGCGCACCTACTATGGCCGCTTCGTGTTTGCCTCCCTGTGCGACAGGCTGGTGGACGTGGATGAAAACCTGAAGGTTATCCCCGGTCTGGCGAAAGATTGGGCGTGGAGCGACGACGGTAAAACCCTCACCCTGAATTTGCGCGAGGGCGTCACCTTCCACGACGGTGAGAAATTCGATGCTGCCGCCGCAAAATACAACCTCGACCGTGCCCTGACCTTAAAAGGCTCCCTGCGTAAAAGCGAGATTTCCTCCGTGGAGTCCGTTGAAGTCACTGGCCCGATGCAGATTGCCCTGCACCTGAAAACGCCGGACGCCGCGCTGCTGATGCAACTCACCGACCGCGCGGGCGCGATGATGGCACCCGAAGCGGCAAAAAAACCGGATTTTGCCGCGCATCCCGTCTGTTCCGGTCCGTATAAATTCGACAGCCGCGTGTCGCAGGACCGCATCGTCCTGACGCGTTTCGACAACTACTGGAACAAAGACGCCTACCACTTCGACAAAATTATCTATCTGCCGATCCCGGATGCCTCCGTGCGCCTCGCGAACCTGCGCGCGGGCGATCTCGACTTGACTGAAGGCATCGCCGCCAGCGACGTGAAGACTGTGGAAGCTGACAGCAAGCTGGCGCTGGCGAAGGTCACCGGTCTGGGTTATCAGGGCATTACCTTCAACATTAATAACGGGAAGGTGCCAGCGAACGATCCGTTCAAGGACGCCCGCGTGCGCGAGGCGTTTTCTCAGGCAATTGACCGCGATGCGCTAAATCAGGTGGTCTTTGAAGGGCTGTATTCGCCAGCCAACCAGGCGTTTTCAACGGTGAGCCCGTATCACGTCAACCTGCCGGTACCACCGCGCGATGTCGTCAAAGCCAAAGCGCTGCTGAAAGCGGCAGGCGTCGCCACGCCGCTGACCGTCAACCTGCTGGTGCCGAACAACCCAACATCGCAGCAGGTGGGCCAGGTGCTGCAGGCGATGGTCGCCGAGGCCGGATTTAACCTGAACCTGCAGATGACCGAATTCGCCACGCTGCTCGATCGCCAGCAGAGCGGTGACTATCAGCTGAGCTTCTCCGGCTGGTCCGGTCGTCCCGATCCGGATGGCAGCATCTTTGGCTTCATTAACAGCAAAGGCACTTTAAACGACGGACGTTACAGTAATGCTCAGGTAGATGAATGGTTGACTCAGGCGCGTCAGAGCACCGATCAGGCCGCACGCCAGCCGTTGTACGAGAAAGTGGTGAAGCAACTGCAAACCGATATGCCGATTGCCTACCTCTACTTCGAGCCGCGCATTTTTGGCCTGAACAAAAGCGTGCAGGGCTTTAAGCCGTACCCGGACGGCATCGTGCGTCTGGCCGGTTTGACGCTGGCGAAATAAACGTCCTGAGGAGAACCCATGCTGGAACTGATTTGCAAACGTCTGCTGCTGGCTATACCAACCCTGCTGCTGGTGAGCATGATGGTCTTCGGGCTACAAAAGCTGCTGCCCGGCGACCCGTTGATTGCCATGGCCGGCGAGGAGCGCGACCCGGCAGTCATCGCCCAGCTGCGTGCGGAGCTGAACCTCGATGCGCCAATCCCCGTGCAGTATTTTAACTGGCTGACGCGTGCGCTGCAGGGCGATCTGGGCGTCTCCTTACGCACGCACGAGCCGGTGACGCAGCTGATTGCCAGCAAGTTGCCGGTGACGCTGGAGTTGTCGCTACTGGCGATGATTATCGCGCTGGTGTTTGGCATCAGCATGGGGATCCTTGCGGCGGTGAACAAAAACAGCTGGGTCGATCATGGGGCGAACTTTGTGGCGATCTCGGGGATCTCAATACCGCACTTCTGGCTGGGGATCCTGCTGATTCTGGTCTTCTCGGTAAACCTGCAGTGGCTACCCGCGTCTGGCTACGTACCGTTCAGTGAAGATCCGCTCCAGAACCTGCGCACGCTGCTGCTGCCCGCGTCCGTGCTCGGAACCGGCCTGGCGGCGACGCTGATGCGCCACACCCGCGCCTCGATGATTGCGGTCCTGAAAGCAGATTACATCCGTACTGCACGGGCTAAGGGGCTGCTGCCTAAGGCGGTGATCCTTAAGCACGCGTTTCGCAACGCGCTGGTGCCGGTAATTACCCTCACCACGCTGCTGTTCGGCGAGCTGCTGGGCGGCGCGGTGCTGACCGAGCAGGTCTTCACTATTCCGGGCTTCGGTAAGATGATTGTCGACTCGGTATTTAACCGTGACTACGCGGTGGTGCAGGGTGTGGTGCTGATCGTGGCGATTGGCTTCCTGATGCTCAACCTGCTGGCCGACGTGCTCTACGTTCTTATCAACCCGAAAATGCGAGGTTAACCATGGCGGAACTGACGACTCAAACCGTTGTGCCTGCACTGCCGCGCGCTCAGAACCGGGTGCTGAAGAAATTCCTCGCCAATAAAAGCGCAGTAATTGGTGCGGTGATTGTGGGCTTCTTTGTATTGCTCGCGCTGCTGGCACCGTGGATTGCGCCGTTCGACCCGGTCAAAGCCAACTTCCTGGCGGTGCGCAAAGCACCGTCGGCGATGTACTGGTTCGGCACCGACGAGCTGGGGCGCGACATTTTATCCCGCATTATCTGGGGAGCACGCACCTCGCTGATGGCAGGCTGTATGTCGGTGGTGATTGCCGTTGTCATCGGCGTTCCGCTGGGGCTGGTGGCGGGTTACTTCCAGAAGATGTGGGATGGGGTGATCTCGCGCGTTATCGAGGCGCTACTGGCCTGTCCGTTCCTGATTATGGCGATCGCGCTGGGGGCGTTTTTGGGCCCGAGCCTGACCAACGCCATGATCGCCATCGGTCTTTCGGCGATGCCGATCTTCGCCCGCCTGACGCGCGGGCAGGTGATCGCCATCCGCAACGAAGAGTACATCGACGGTGCGCGGGCGATTGGCCTGCCGGACCGCTGGATCATCATCAAATACATCCTGCCGAATGTAATGTCACCGATCCTGGTGCAGGCCACGCTGGCGATTGCCTCGGCGATTATCGCCGAAGCCAGCCTCTCGTTTTTGGGGCTGGGACAGCAGCCGCCAAATCCGTCCTGGGGCTCGATGCTCAATACCGCGAAAGGTTTCCTGGAGCAGGCTCCGTGGATGTCCGTTTTCCCCGGCGTGGCGATTTTCCTTGCCGTGCAGGGCTTTAATTTACTCGGCGACGGGCTGCGCGATGCGCTCGATCCGCGCCACGACTAAGGAGTCATGATGACCAAAGCGCTTGATTTCACATCCGGTTATGATTCACGACGCCCACCGATGATGGGGCATAACGCCGTTGCTACCTCGCAGCCGCTGGCGGCACAGGCGGGGATGCGCATGTTACAACTGGGCGGTAATGCCGTCGACGCGGCCGTTGCTACGGCGATGGCGCTGACGGTGGTCGAGCCCACCGGGAATGGTATTGGTAGCGATGCCTTTGCCATTGTCTGGGATGGGGAAAAGCTCCACGGCCTTAATGCATCGGGCCGCTCACCTGCCAGCTGGCATGCCGATCTGTTTGCTGGCAAAACCGCAGTGCCGGAAATTGGCTGGGATGCGGTGACGGTACCGGGCGCGGTATCCGGCTGGGTCGCACTGGCGGAACGCTTTGGCACGCTGCCGCTGACCACCCTGGCACAGCCTGCGATTGATTACGCGCGCAACGGTTTTCCGGTCTCTCCGCTGATTGGTCATCTGTGGCAACGGGGCTACAACAAGCTGAAAGACCAGCCGGGCTTTAGTGCGTGTTTTGCCCCTGAGGGACGCGCCCCGCGTATTGGCGCAATATTCCGTAACCCGGCGCAGGCAAACTCGCTGGAGCTGATTGCCAAAACCAACGGCGAAGCGTTTTATCGCGGCGAGCTGGCGCAGAAAATTGCTGGCTTTGCCAAAGAACATGGCGCACATCTTACCGCCGACGATCTGGCAAACCATCGTGTAGACTGGGTTGAACTGTTGTCACGTGATTTTGCGGGCGGTTCGGTGCAGGAGTTGCCGCCAAACGGGCAGGGGATCGCCACGCTGATTGCGCTCGGCATTCTGGAGCAGTGCGGTATCGAAAAACACCACCCGGATTCCGTTCAGGCGCTGCACTTGTCTATTGAAGCAATGAAACTGGCGCTGGCCGATCTTGATCGCTACGTGGCGGATGAAGAGCACATGGAGTTCGCTGCCAAAGCGCTGCTGAGCGATAGCTATCTCAAATCGCGTGCAGCGCTTATCGATCAGAATAACGCCTCTGATTTCGTCTATGGTTCGCCGACGCAAAGCGGGACGGTCTACATCAGCACAGCGGATGCCAACGGCATGATGGTTTCGTTTATTCAGTCTAACTATATGGGCTTTGGCTCCGGGATTGTGGTGCCTGACACGGGGATCAGCCTGCAAAATCGCGGCTGTGGTTTTTCGCTGGATCCGAATCACCCGAACGCGCTGGCGGGCGGCAAGCGTCCGTTCCACACCATCATTCCTGGCTTTGCGATGGACGGTAAGGGAAAACCGCTGATGTCATTCGGCGTGATGGGCGGGCCAATGCAGGCGCAGGGGCACATGCAGATGGCGCTGCGCATTATGCTGCACGGACAAAACCCGCAGGCAGCTATCGACGCGCCGCGCTGGCGCGTGGTGCAGGGGAGAGAGGTGATCGTTGAGTCGACGTTCGATCGCAACACGATTGCGGCGCTACGCGAACGCGGGCATCAGATCGTGGTAGAAGATCCGCTTCAGGATTACAACTTTGGCGGTGCGCAGGTGATTTACCGTCTGCCGGAAGGGCATTACGTTGCCGCGACGGAAAGCCGCAAAGACGGGCAGGCATTAGTGAGTTAATGTTTTATCCGCCCTCTCCCAATGGGAGAGGGCGGTGGTGAGAGGAAAATTTCACCCAATACTAAACGGATCCGCATCCTGCCACGCCGGAAACTTCTCCCGATACTCCTTCAGTGCCGTCAGCGACAGCTCGGCATCAATGCGCGTCGCCTGATGTGGCTCGGCGGTGGCAATGATCTCGCCCTGCGGGTTCACCACCCGGCTGTCGCCACGATAGTGATGCCCGTTGCCGTCAGTCCCCACGCGGTTACAGCCCACCACGTATGCCTGGTTCTCAATCGCGCGCGCCACCAGCAGCGACTGCCAGTGGAGGGAGCGTGGCGCAGGCCAGTTGGCGACATACAGTGCTACGTCGTAATCGTTGCGGTTGCGTGACCACACCGGGAAGCGCAGGTCATAGCAGACCAGCGGCAGAATTCGCCAGCCTCGCCATTCGAACACCACGCGCTCGTTTCCGGCTTCATAGTGATGATGTTCATCCGCCATACGGAACAGGTGGCGTTTGTCGTAAAAATGCACTTTCCCTTCTGGTTCAACCAGCAGGAAGCGGTTCACCGGCTCGCGCTCGGTTTGCAGAGCGGCGCTGCCCGCGATCAGCGCGTTGGTCTGCTGCGCTTTGGCATGCATCCAGGCGACCACCTCTTCCTGCGGCATCGACTGTTTAGCCGCTTCCATCGCGAAGCCGGTGGTGAACATCTCCGGCAGGACAATCACATCACGCCCGGTAATACCTTCCAGTTGACGATCAAAGTGACGCAGGTTGGCGGGGCCATCCATCCACACTAACGGTTGCTGCAAAATCGAAATCTTCAGACCAGGCACAATTCAGACTCCTCAAACGACCACTTTTTGACACTGTAGCACGACATAACGAGAAAATGTGGCAATAAAAAACCCCGCGCATGGCGGGGTTTGTGCAAGCGAAACGCCTTATGCAGCTTCAGATTTGCGGTGTTTCTCCGGTAGCTTTACCGGCTGCGTCGCCAGCTCATCCGGTTCGAAATCATCCACGTTGATACTGCGCAGACGGCTCTCTTCAGCTTTCACCAGGATTGCAGCTTCATCCTTATCGATGATACCGCCCGCCAGGGCCTGTTTTGCCAGTTCGTCCAGACGGGTAAACGGCAGGTTTTTGCCCAGCTGTTTGCAGATCTTCTGATGAATCGGATCGGCAGCCATCACGTCCAGCAGCGCCTCTTCCAGCAGACCCACCGGGTTATGCGGGGTTGGAGCCAGATACTGACCACGACCGATACGTGAACGGGTTGCGCTCGGAACCTGCAGGATCTTCGCTACTTTGTGATCCAGCTTGTCGGATGGTGCCTGGTGATGACGACCGGTCGGGAAGATCACCACGCGCAGGGCTCCGGCCACAAAACGGTTCGGGAAGTTCGCCAGCAGATCGTCAATGGCCTGTTCTGCCTGATACATCGCATCCTGTACGCCCCAGTGGACCAGCGGCAGATCCGCTTCCTGACGACCTTCATCGTCGTAGCGTTTCAGGACCGCAGAGGCCAGGAACACCTGACTCAGCACATCTCCCAGACGTGCTGAGATACGTTCGCGACGCTTCAGGCTACCGCCCAGCACTGCCATAGAAACGTCAGACAGCAGAGCCAGGTTGGCGCTCAGACGGTTCAGCTGTTGATAGTAACGTTTCGTCGCATCACCGGTTGGCGTAGCGCTGGTACGGCCATTCGTCAGACCGAGCCAGAAGCTGCGCATCTTATTGCTACCCACATGACCAATATGTTTGAACAGCAGCTTATCGAAAGCATCTACGTCGTTGTTCTGCGCAGCGGCCATCTCTTCCAGCACGTATGGATGGCAGCGAATGGCGCCCTGACCGAAGATCATCATGCTGCGGGTCAGAATATTCGCCCCTTCAACGGTGATTGCGATAGGCGCGCCCTGATAACCACGGGCGAGGAAGTTACCTTCGCCGAGCATAATGCCTTTACCGCCCGCGATATCCATCGCGTCAATGATCGACTGCTGCGCACGGTGAGTACAGTGGTACTTCACGATTGCGGACAGTACAGCTGGTTTCTCGCCCAGCATAATGCCGTAGGTAATCAGGGAAGCTGCGGCATCCATTACGTAGGCGTTACCCGCGATACGTGCCAGCGGTTCTTCAATACCTTCCATCTTGCCGATGGAGATTTTGAACTGACGGCGGATGTGAGCGTACGCACCAATCCCCATCGCCACAGATTTCAGACCACCAGTGGAGTTTGACGGCAGGGTAATACCGCGACCTACAGACAGACATTCCACCAGCATGCGCCAGCCCTGACCGGCCATTTTCGGGCCACCGATGATGTAATCAATCGGTACAAAGATATCCTGACCACGCGTTGGACCGTTCTGGAACGGTACGTTCAGCGGGAAGTGACGACGACCAATTTCAACGCCCGGGGTAGAAGTTGGGATCAGCGCACAGGTAATACCCAGGTCTTCTTCTCCACCCAGCAGTTTCTGCGGGTCAGAGAGTTTAAACGCCAGACCGAGCACGGTGGCGATAGGTGCCAGAGTGATGTAGCGCTTGTTCCAGGTCAGGCGCATCCCGAGCACCTGCTCACCCTGCCATTCACCCATGCAAACCACGCCAGTATCCGGGATCGCACCCGCATCGGAGCCCGCTTCCGGGCTGGTCAGCGCGAAGCAAGGGATTTCCAGACCGCGTGCCAGGCGCGGCAGGTAGTGATCTTTCTGCTCTTCCGTACCGTAATGTTGCAGCAGTTCGCCCGGGCCTAAGGAGTTAGGTACGCCGACAGTGATGGCCAGGATCCCAGAGACGCCAGCCAGTTTTTGCAGGACACGGGCCTGAGCGTAAGCGGAGAATTCCAGACCACCGTACTCTTTCTTGATGATCATCGCGAAGAAGCGATGTTCTTTCAGGTACGCCCACAGTTCTGGCGGCAGATCGGCCATTTCATGGGTGATGGCGAAATCATTTGCCATACGGCACGCTTCTTCCACAGGGCCGTCAATAAAGGCCTGTTCTTCAGCAGTCAGACGTGGCTGTGGGTAGTTATGCAGCTTTTTCCAGTCCGGGTTACCCTGGAACAGGTCGCCTTCCCACCAGGTGGTGCCCGCATCAATCGCTTCTTTTTCAGTACGTGACATTGGCGGCATCACTTTGCGGAAACCTTTGAACACCGGGGCAGAAATCATGGATTTACGCATCGGGGCAAAGTTAAACGGCAGAAGAATGATAGCGAGTGGGACTAAAAGCCAGATATTCCAGAGACCTGCGACGCCAAGCGCAGCCGTCCAGGCCAGAAGAATCAGGCTGCTCAGGAATAAACTTACACGGTGATAGAACAACACACCGAGCAGAACAACGGTTGCGAGAATGCTCAAAATCATCATAAAGAAAAGCTCCCTTGCTTGTAGGAGGTCTGACCACTTGTGATGATATGGTTGTAGTTGATGTGAATTCTTTTAGCAATATGTTTACAAAATAATTACAACCTGGTTCACATTGTTCGTGTTTTAGCCGGCACAAAAAATCAAAACGCCGGGCGATTCGTATGGCTTTAGCTTCTCGCTTTTCCCGCTATCCGGTACACTCCACTGTGTTATTTCATCAATACTGAAGGATTATCCTCATGTACCAGGATCTTATTCGTAACGAACTGAACGAAGCGGCGGAAACGCTGGCTAACTTTCTGAAAGATGATGCCAATATTCACGCTATTCAGCGCGCGGCGGTCCTGCTGGCCGACAGTTTCAAAGCCGGGGGCAAAGTGCTCTCTTGCGGTAACGGCGGTTCCCACTGCGACGCCATGCACTTCGCAGAAGAGTTGACCGGGCGTTATCGCGAAAACCGTCCGGGTTACCCGGCGATTGCGATCTCTGATGTGAGCCATATCTCCTGCGTGAGCAACGATTTTGGCTACGACTACGTCTTCTCCCGCTATGTTGAAGCGGTCGGACGTGAAGGCGACGTGCTGCTGGGTATCTCTACCTCTGGTAACTCCGGTAACGTGATCAAAGCGATTGCTGCCGCGCGCGAAAAAGGGATGAAAGTCATCACCCTGACCGGTAAAGATGGCGGTAAAATGGCGGGTACGGCGGATATTGAAATTCGCGTTCCGCACTTCGGTTATGCTGACCGCATTCAGGAAATTCACATCAAAGTGATCCATATCCTGATCCAGCTGATCGAAAAAGAGATGGTTAAGTAAGACTTCGCTGGGGGCTGAATTGCCCCCGCTGTTGTGGAGGTGATGTATGTGCGAATTGCTCGGGATGAGCGCCAATGTGCCAACCGATATCTGCTTTAGTTTCACCGGGCTGGTTCAGCGTGGTGGAGGAACCGGGCCGCATAAAGACGGCTGGGGCATCACTTTCTACGAAGGCAAAGGGTGTCGCACGTTCAAAGATCCACAACCCAGCTTTAACTCACCGATCGCTAAACTGGTGCAGGACTATCCCATTAAATCCTGTTCGGTGATTGCCCACATCCGCCAGGCAAACCGTGGCGAAGTGGCGCTGGAAAATACCCATCCGTTTACCCGTGAACTGTGGGGCCGTAACTGGACCTATGCACACAATGGGCAACTCACGGGTTATAAATCACTGGAGACGGGCAATTTCCGCCCGGTTGGCGAAACCGACAGTGAAAAAGCCTTCTGCTGGTTACTGCACAAGCTGACGGAGCGCTATCCCCGCACGCCTGGTAACATGGCCGCCGTGTTTAAATACATCGCGAAGCTGGCGTCGGAGCTACGCGAAAAAGGCGTGTTTAACATGCTGCTCTCTGACGGGCGCTATGTGATGGCGTTCTGCTCGACAAATCTGTTCTGGATCACCCGTCGTGCACCGTTTGGCGTTGCGACCTTGCTCGATCAGGATGTGGAGATTGATTTTCAGAAGGAGACCACACCGAACGATGTGGTCACTGTCATTGCTACGCAACCGCTGACGGGCAACGAAACCTGGCAAAAGATTATGCCAGGCGAGTGGGTGCTATTTTGTCTCGGGGACCGTGTAATTTGACGCCAGTTGTGGATGGACGACTTCGTGGCTCAGCGGTTTGCTGACCACGTAACGGCCATCTACGATAGAGACCACTGGTGGCTTGTGGGTCTGCTCAAAGTAGTCGTAACCAGGTTTCAGCTGTTTCCAGAAATCCGCGTAGTAAGAGTACTTGTGGCGTGCCATGTTGGCATCGGTCATGCGGAACGGATAGATGCTGACCTGAACGTTAGGTTGCCCAAAGACCAGCGCGCCCGTCACGAACTGGAAAATCTCATCAATGCCGGAATCGGTCATCGCATAACAGCCGATAGACACGCAGGCACCGTGGATCATCAGGTATTTACCTTCATAACCGTGAGCACGGTCATAGGCATTCGGGAAGCCGATGTTAATGGCTTTATAGAAGCGGCTGTCAGGTTTGAGCTGGTTACGCTGAACGCTGTAAAACCCTTCCGGACTTTTGAAATCGCCCTGACGCTGTTTTGGCCCCAGCCCGCCGGAGTAGTTACAAATTTTGTAGCTATCAAGCAGCTGATAAGTCTCGCCCATTTTTACAAACAGATCGAGAGTGCGCTCTTCCTTGAAGATCTGAATATAAACCGGCGATCCCATTAACTGCTGTTTATATTCTTTGCTGATCGGCGTCGTTGAGCTATTACTGCTGAGCAGCCCGGCAAACGACATGCACGGAATCAGAAGCATCGCAATGAACAATGCGATTTTACGCATACTACTAGTTCCTTGATAAAACCATGACCAACTTGCCAGGACGGCAAAAGAGACCCAAAATCAGATTATTCTGTTAGGAGCGCTCACATTAGCACCGCCAGAGATTTTCGCAAGAGCCGGGCGGTGAGTTTACAAATTAGTTTTACTTTATAAACCATCACAATCGCGTTTGCGCCAGGAACTTTGCGCAATAGCTCGCAATTTGGCGCCCCCGACGGCGGATTACCTGCCCGTCAGAAGGTGAAAATGGTACACTCCGCGTCCACTGGATTGTTGTTTATGGAAACCTGCTAACCACATGTTTAAAATAAAAAAAGGACTTAATTTGCCGATTGCAGGCGTGCCTGAGCAGCTCGTCTCGTCAGGCGCAAGTGTCCGTCATGTTGCCATTTTAGGTGATGATTATCTGGGAATGCGTCCTTCTATGCTGGTGCAGGAGGGCGATCGCGTGATTAAAGGGCAGGCGCTCTTTGAGGACAAAAAAAATCCCGGCGTCATGTTCACGGCACCCGCAAGCGGCACTGTTGTCGCGATCAACCGCGGCGAACGCCGCGTTCTGCAGTCGGTGGTTATCCGTATTGAAGGCGATGAGCAGTGTGAATTTGCGCATTATGACGCCGCAGACCTCGCATCGCTGAGCCGTGACGCGGTTCAGGCTCAGCTTCTGGCGTCTGGTTTATGGACCGCGCTTCGCACGCGTCCTTTTAGCAAATCACCTGTTCCGGGTACGGAACCGGCCGCTATTTTTGTTACGGCAATCGACACCAACCCGCTCAGCGCAGACCCGCAACCGGTTATTCTGTCTCAGCGAAAAGCCTTTGATGCCGGGCTGACTATTTTAACCCGCCTGACCTCAGGAAAGGTCCACGTCTGTCAGGCTGGTGGCGGTAAGCTCGGTGGGCACCCGCAGGGGCAGGTGACATTTAATGAGTTTGCAGGCCCTCATCCCGCAGGTCTGGTCGGGACGCATATTCACTTTCTTGAACCCGTGAGCCTGACGAAACAGGTCTGGCACCTGAATTATCAGGATGTTATTGCCATCGGTACGCTGTTTACCACGGGTGAACTCAGGGCTGAACGGGTAATCGCCATCGGCGGGCCGCAAGCGGCCAACCCGCGTCTGGTGAAAACGCTGCTGGGCGCTGACATTAATGAACTGCTGGTGGGTGAAATAAAAGAGGGCGAAAATCGCCTGATCTCCGGCTCGGTTCTCAGTGGACGCCATGCCGTGAATGCGCACGCTTATCTGGGACGTTTCCATTTGCAGGTCAGCATTGTGCAGGAAGGGCGCGAGAAAGAGCTGTTTGGCTGGGTTCTGCCCGGTGCGGAAAAATACTCCGTCACCCGGACCACGCTGGGCCATTTCCTGCGCCATAAACTCTTTAACTTCTCGACCAGCACGCATGGCGGAGAGCGCGCGATGGTACCCATTGGCAACTACGAGCGCGTCATGCCGCTGGATATTCTGCCGACCATGCTGCTGCGCGATCTGCTCGCCGGCGATACCGACAGCGCTCAGGCATTGGGTTGCCTGGAGCTGGACGAAGAAGATCTGGCGCTTTGTACCTATGTTTGTCCGGGAAAATACGAATACGGACCCGTATTGCGCGAGGTGTTAACCCGCATTGAGCAGGAAGGATAACCGATGGGCTTAAAACACCTCTTTGAAAAAATTGAGCCGCACTTTACCGAAGGGAAGCTCAAAAAGTATTACCCGCTGTATGAAGCGACGACCACCATTTTTTACACGCCAGGCCTGGTGACGAAAGGCGCGGCACACGTTCGCGATGCCATCGATCTGAAGCGAATGATGATTCTGGTGTGGTTTGCGGTCTTCCCGGCCATGTTCTGGGGCATGTACAACGTGGGGCTGCAGACCATTCCTGCACTGCATCATCTGTACGATGCTCAGCAGCTGGCGCAGGTGATCCAGTCTGACTGGCACTACCGTCTGGCGCAGTCATTGGGCGTGAGCTTTGCGTCAGATGCGGGCTGGGTCAGCATGATGACGCTGGGGGCGGTGTTCTTCCTGCCGATCTACATCACGGTATTTATCGTGGGTGGCTTCTGGGAAGTGCTGTTTGCCATCATCCGTAAACATGAGATCAACGAAGGCTTCTTTGTTACTTCCATTCTTTTTGCCCTGATTGTTCCGCCAACATTACCGCTCTGGCAGGCTGCGCTGGGGATTAGCTTTGGTGTGGTGATTGCGAAAGAGATCTTCGGCGGGACCGGGCGTAACTTCCTCAACCCTGCGCTGGCGGGACGTGCGTTCCTGTTCTTTGCCTATCCTGCGCAAATCTCAGGCGATCTGGTATGGACAGCGGCGGATGGTTTCTCCGGTGCGACACCTCTTTCTCAGTGGGCGGCACACGGGGGCGAAACGCTGGTTAACAACGCGACAGGCCAGCCTGTTACCTGGTTTGATGCCTTTATTGGCAACATACCGGGCTCCATTGGGGAAGTCTCTACGCTGATGATTTTGCTGGGTGGTGCGATCATTCTTTTCGGTCGCGTGGCCTCCTGGCGGATTGTTGCCGGTGTGATGATCGGCATGGTGCTGACCGCCACGATGTTCAATGTGATCGGTTCGACTACCAATCCGATGTTCTCCATGCCGTGGTACTGGCATCTGGTGTTGGGGGGCTTCGCATTCGGCATGATGTTTATGGCGACCGATCCCGTCTCTGCCTCGTTTACCGATAAAGGTAAATGGAGCTATGGCGTGCTCATTGGTGCGATGTGTGTCCTGATTCGTGTGGTCAACCCGGCGTATCCGGAAGGGATGATGTTGGCCATTCTGTTTGCCAACCTGTTTGCGCCACTTTTCGATTATCTGGTGGTGCGTGCCAATATTCAGCGGAGGAAGGCGCGTGGCTGAAGTTAAAAATAACGACAGCATCAGCAAAACGCTGCTGGTGGTGCTGGTGCTCTGCCTTGTCTGTTCCATTGTGGTGGCCGGTTCTGCCGTGGGGTTAAAGCCGCGACAGCAGGAGCAGCGCGCGCTGGATAAACAGCGCAATATCCTGGCTGTTGCCGGGCTGATGCAGGAAGGTATGAATGCCGACGACGTCTCTGCAGTCTTTTCTGAGCGTATTACCGCGCGTCTGGTGGATTTAAAAACCGGGCAACTGCTGGATAAAGATCCGGCGAAATACAACCAGTCGCTGGCATTAAAAGACCCGCAGATGAGCCTGACGCTGGACGCCTCACAGGATCCGGCTGGCATCAAGCGTCGCAGTAATCTTGCCGAAATCTATCTCGTGCGCGATGAACAAAAACGGGTGCAGGAAGTGGTAGTGCCTATCTACGGCAACGGTCTGTGGTCGATGATGTACGCCTTTGTGGCGCTTGATACGGATGGTCGCACTGTGAAAGGCATTACGTACTATGACCAGGGCGAAACGCCGGGGCTCGGCGGTGAAGTGGAGAACCCTAACTGGCGGGCACAGTTTGTCGGCAAGAAAGTGCTCGACGATAACGGTCTGCCTGCGCTGAAGGTAATGAAAGGGGCTGCTCGTCCCGGTGACGACTACGCCGTCGACGGGCTCTCCGGTGCCACGCTCACCTCAAAAGGTGTGCAGCACAGTTTTGATTTCTGGATGGGCGAGCTGGGCTTTGGTCCTTTCCTGAAAAACGTACGTGAAGGAGCGCTGAACAATGGCTGATACCGGTGAACTGAAAGAAGTCAAAAAGGTGCTCATTGGCCCGTTGCTCGCCAATAACCCGATCACGCTGCAGGTACTGGGTGTCTGTTCAGCTCTGGCGGTGACGACCAAGCTGGAAACAGCGGTAGTGATGACGTTGGCAGTCACGCTGGTTACCGCGTTTTCCAGCATGTTTATCTCCATGATCCGTCACCACATTCCCAACAGCGTGAGGATCATTGTGCAGATGGCGATCATCGCCTCGCTGGTGATCGTGGTCGATCAGCTATTGCGCGCCTTCGCCTATGAAACCTCCAAACAGCTGTCGGTGTTTGTCGGCCTGATTATCACCAACTGTATCGTGATGGGGCGTGCGGAAGCCTACGCTATGAAAATGCCGCCGCTGGCGAGCTTTATGGACGGTATAGGTAACGGCCTCGGCTACGGTGTGATCCTGCTGACCGTGGGGTTCCTGCGAGAGCTGATTGGCAGCGGCAAGCTGTTTGGCATCACGGTGCTGGACACGGTGCAGAACGGCGGCTGGTATCTGCCAAACGGCCTGTTCCTGCTGGCTCCTAGCGCATTTTTCATTATCGGTTTGCTGATCTGGCTGATTCGTACTTTGAGACCAGAACAGCAGGAAAAGGAGTAACCGACAATGGCTCATTACCTGAGTTTATTTGTGCGTGCGGTGTTTGTTGAAAACATGGCGCTCGCGTTCTTCCTCGGCATGTGTACGTTCCTTGCCGTGTCCAAGAAGGTCTCGACGGCATTTGGCCTGGGCGTAGCGGTTACCGTGGTGCTCGGCTTATCGGTGCCGATCAACAACCTGGTATACAACTTTGTACTGCGGGACGGCGCGCTGGTGGAAGGCGTTGATCTCAGCTTCCTGAACTTCATCACCTTTATCGGTGTGATTGCGGCGCTGGTGCAAATCCTTGAGATGATCCTCGATAAGTATTTCCCGTCGCTATACAACGCGCTGGGGATCTTCCTGCCGTTGATCGCGGTGAACTGCGCCATCTTCGGCGGCGTCTCGTTTATGGTTCAGCGTGATTACAACTTCAGTGAATCCGTGGTGTACGGTTTCGGTTCTGGCATTGGCTGGATGCTGGCGATTGTCACCATGGCGGGGATCCGCGAAAAAATGAAATATGCCAACGTGCCTGCAGGCCTGCGTGGCTTAGGGATCACCTTTATCACCACCGGGCTGATGGCGCTGGGCTTTATGTCCTTCTCCGGTGTGCAGCTATAAGGGCTAACTGATGGAAATTATGCTTGGCGTGGCGATGTTCACGCTGATTGTACTGGTGTTGTCAGGGCTTATTCTGGTGGCACGTGCGAAGCTGGTGAATGCCGGCGACGTGGTGATTGATATTAACGGCGAGCCGCAGAACCAGATCCGTACGCCCGCCGGAGATAAACTGTTGAATACGCTCTCCGGCAACGGGATCTTTGTCTCTTCGGCCTGTGGCGGCGGCGGTTCCTGTGGACAGTGCCGCGTTACGGTGAAAGAGGGCGGAGGAGATATCCTGCCAACCGAACTGGCGCATATCACAAAGCGTGAGGCAAAAGAGGGCTGTCGTCTGGCCTGCCAGGTCGCCGTACGT
This sequence comes from Enterobacter sp. CPE_E890, assembly GCF_046521475.1. Taxonomy (NCBI): domain Bacteria; kingdom Pseudomonadati; phylum Pseudomonadota; class Gammaproteobacteria; order Enterobacterales; family Enterobacteriaceae; genus Enterobacter; species Enterobacter sp. CPE_E890. The sequence continues at coordinate 935,825 of NZ_JBKFZW010000001.1, forward strand.
CAGAATATGAAAATAGAGCTGCCGGAAGAGATCTTTGGCGTTAAAAAATGGGAATGTGAAGTTATCTCTAATGATAACAAAGCCACGTTTATCAAAGAGCTGAAGTTGCGGGTGCCGGAAGGGGAAGATGTTCCGTTCCGCGCCGGAGGATACATTCAGATTGAGTGCCCGGAACACGCTGTGGCGTATGCTGACTTCGACGTGCCGGATGAGTACCGCGCCGACTGGGATAAATTCAATCTCTTCCGCTTTGTATCGGAGGTAAAAGAGCCGACGCTACGCGCCTACTCGATGGCTAACTACCCGGAAGAGAAGGGCATCATCATGCTCAATGTGCGTATCGCCACGCCGCCACCGAATGTGCCGGATGCACCGCCGGGCGTCATGTCTTCGTACATCTGGTCTCTCAAGCCTGGTGACAAAGTGACGATCTCCGGTCCGTTCGGTGAGTTCTTTGCCAAAGATACCGACGCGGAAATGGTGTTTATCGGCGGCGGTGCCGGCATGGCCCCGATGCGCTCGCACATCTTTGATCAGCTCAAACGACTGGGTAGCCAGCGTAAAATCAGCTTCTGGTACGGGGCCCGTTCGCTGCGTGAGATGTTCTACGACGATGAGTTCGAACAGCTGGCGCGTGAAAACCCGAACTTTACCTTCCACGTGGCGCTTTCCGATCCGCAGCCGGAAGATAACTGGACGGGCTATACGGGGTTCATCCACAACGTGCTGTATGAAAACTACCTCAAACAGCATCCTGCGCCGGAAGACTGCGAGTTTTATATGTGTGGCCCGCCAGTAATGAACGCCGCAGTCATTAAGATGCTGAAAGATCTTGGCGTGGAAGATGAGAACATCATGCTTGATGACTTTGGAGGCTGATGATGCTGACGTTTCTGGCAACCTTTGCGGTTTTTGTGCTTGTCATCTTCGGCATGTCGTTAGGCTGGATCGTTAAGCGGAAAAGCCTTCAGGGCAGCTGCGGCGGCATCTCTTCCATTGGGATGAAGAAGGTGTGCGACTGCCCGGAACCGTGCGATGCCCGTAAAAAACGCATGGCGCGCGAGCAGCAGCGCATCATTTAATCTGGTAGGTTGGGTAAGGCGAAACCGTCACCCGACAATTCTCACGCACACTTCTCAACCCTCATTTATTTACTGTATACTTATCCAGTAATGAGTGAGGGCTTACTATGCGCAAAATAATCCATGTTGATATGGACTGCTTTTTTGCCGCAGTGGAGATGCGTGACAACCCGGCGCTACGGGATATTCCCATCGCCATTGGCGGCAGCCGCGTTCAGCGTGGTGTTATCAGCACCGCCAACTACCCTGCGCGTAAATTTGGCGTGCGCAGCGCCATGCCTACCGCAATGGCCCTGAAGCTTTGCCCTCATCTCACTCTTTTACCCGGTCGCTTTGACGCTTACAAAGAGGCCTCAATTCATATTCGGGAAATCTTCTCCCGCTACACCTCTCGGATAGAACCGCTGTCGCTGGACGAAGCCTATCTTGATGTGACCGAAAGCGTACATTGCCACGGCTCAGCAACCCTGATGGCACAGGAAATCCGTCAGACCATCTTTAAAGAGTTAAATCTTACCGCGTCGGCAGGAGTCGCTCCGGTGAAATTTCTTGCCAAGATCGCCTCCGATTTAAATAAGCCCAACGGTCAGTACGTCATCACGCCTGAAGAGGTGCCTGCGTTCTTAAAAACGCTGCCGCTTGGCAAAATACCTGGTGTGGGAAAGGTGTCCGCCACAAAGCTGGAAAGTATGGGATTACGGACCTGTGAAGATGTGCAGCGAAGCGATCTGGCTATGCTACTTAAGCGTTTTGGAAAATTTGGGCGCGTGCTGTGGGAGCGCAGTCAGGGGATTGACGATCGCGATGTGAACAGTGAACGGTTACGGAAATCCGTTGGTGTTGAGCGAACGCTGATTGAAGACATTCATGACTGGTCTGAATGCGAAACCATCATTACGGAACAGCTCTATCCTGAGCTGGAGCGACGCTTGCTCAAGGTGAAACCGGATCTGCTCATTGCCCGTCAGGGTATCAAATTAAAATTCAACGATTTCCAGCAGACCACGCAGGAACACGTCTGGCCGCGTCTGAATAAAGAGGATCTCATTGCGACGGCGAAAAAGGCATGGGAAGAACGAAGAGGAGGGCGAGGGGTGAGGCTGGTGGGATTGCACGTCACGCTGCTGGACCCGCAGTTAGAGCGGCAGCTGGTTTTGGGATTGTAAAAAAGCCCGGAAGTACTAACCGGGCCTACGTTTTTCACCCTCTCCCTTTTGGTGAGGGCTGGGGGAGGGAGTTACTTAACAGGAATCGCTTTCAGCAGCTCAGTCAGCAGCGTCCAGTAATGACCCACGCTTTCGATATGAACCTGCTCATCCGGAGAGTGTGGCCCGGTAATAGTTGGCCCGATAGAGACCATGTCCATATTCGGATACGGTTTCTTGAACAGACCACATTCCAGACCCGCGTGGATCACCTGAATGTTCGGTGTGCTGTTGAACAAACGCTGGTAGGTTTCACGGACCAGTGCCATCACCGGAGAACTTGCATCCGGCTGCCAGCCAGGGTAACTGCCTTTAGCAGATGTTTTCGCACCGGCCAGCGTGCCCAGAGATTCCAGCATGCTCACCACGTACTCTTTGCCTGTGTCGATAAGTGAACGGATCAGGCAGATGATCTCTGCGCTGTCGTCACTCATGGTCACCACGCCCACGTTCAGAGAGGTTTCAACCACGCCTTTGGCCACGTCAGAGTTGCGGATCACGCCGTTTGGCGTCGCGTTCAGCAACTGAACGAAGGTGTCGCGGGACTGCGCGGTCAGCGCGGCTTTATCCGTGGAGACGGGTTCCAGCACCACGGTCAGATTTTTCTCTTTAGCCGACAGTTCGTTTTTCAGGATATCCAGATACACGCTGGAGAGTTTTTTCAACTCGTCCGCTTTTGCCGCTGGTACGGCCACGGTGGTGAATGCTTCACGTGGGATCGCGTTACGCAGGGTACCGCCGTTGAAGTCTACCAGACGTAGATCCAGCTCAGCCGCATGGCCAGCCAGGAAGCGTGCCAGCAGTTTGTTGGCGTTGCCGAGACCCAGATGAATATCACCGCCGGAGTGACCGCCTTTTAGCCCTTTCAGCGTCAGCTTGAAGGTCTGGAAGCCAGCAGGAATCGCTTCGCGTGACAGCGGCAGGGTAGAGATGAAATCAATTCCGCCCGCGCAGCCCATGTAGATCTCGCCTTCTTCTTCTGAGTCGGTGTTGATCAGAATATCTGCCTGCAGCCAGTTAGCCTGCAGACCGAATGCACCGTCCATACCCGCTTCTTCGGTCATGGTCAGCAGCACTTCCAGTGGACCATGTTCAACGCTATCGTCCGCCAGCACGGCCAGTGCAGAGGCCATACCTATGCCGTTATCCGCACCCAGCGTGGTGCCGCGTGCTTTCACCCAGTCGCCGTCGATGTACGGTTGAATCGGGTCTTTGGTGAAGTCGTGAACGGTGTCGTTGTTCTTCTGTGGCACCATGTCCAGGTGCGCCTGCAGTACAACCGGTTTGCGGTTTTCCATGCCAGCAGTTGCTGGTTTGCGGATCAGAATGTTACCAACCTGGTCACGTTCAGCATGCAGGCCTTTTTCCTTCGCCCAACCCATAATGTGTTCGGCAAGCTGTTCTTCATGGTAGGAAGGGTGTGGAATGGAACAGATTTTGGCAAAAATATCCCACAGTGGCTGCGGAGATAATTGAGACAGTTCAGACACGATAAGTCTCCTTGTCGATGCACTGCAAACAGGGTTGCAGGTCACAGGGTTAGCAGGTTAATAGTTACCACAAGTCAGACTTGCGAGATGAAACCGAGAATACCACTTTCTCCGCTGGCTGGTAGCATAAAGCATGTAAAAACTCGGGCTCAGGGCGCTAAACACTGGTTTTTAGTGCGTCAGATCTCTATAATCTCGCGCAACCTATTTCCCCCTCGAACACTTTTTAAGCCGTATAAAAACAGGCTGGGACACTTCACATGAGCGAAAAATACGTCGTCACCTGGGACATGTTGCAGATTCACGCCCGCAAACTGGCTGCGCGTCTGATGCCTTCCGAACAGTGGAAAGGCATTATTGCCGTTAGCCGCGGCGGTCTGGTACCGGGGGCGCTGCTGGCTCGTGAGCTGGGTATTCGTCATGTCGATACCGTCTGCATCTCCAGCTATGACCATGACAACCAGCGTGAGCTGAAAGTGCTGAAACGCGCGGAAGGTGACGGTGAAGGTTTCATCGTTATTGATGACCTGGTGGATACCGGTGGTACCGCTGTGGCCATTCGCGAAATGTATCCAAAAGCCCACTTCGTCACTATTTTCGCCAAGCCTGCAGGCCGCCCTCTGGTTGACGATTATGTGATTGATATTCCACAGGACACCTGGATTGAACAGCCGTGGGATATGGGCGTGGTCTTTGTACCACCTATCTCTGGTCGTTAATTCCGAACCGTCATTATTTTAACGCCCGGTGATACCGGGCGTTGTTTTTTTTAGTCTGGCGCGCGTTACAATAGTCTCTATATGACGATTCATGGAGGCAACGTAATGACGCAGGCGAATCTCACCGAGACTCTCTTCAAACCCCGTTTCAAACACCCCGAAACGTCGACGCTGGTGCGCCGCTTTAATCCGGGGACCATGCCTGCCATCCAGTCTGCATTAGACGGTAAAAACGTGCCCCACTGGTATCGCATGATTAACCGCCTGATGTGGATCTGGCGGGGTATAGACCCCCGTGAAATTCTCGACGTGCAGGCTCGGATCGTCATGAGTGACGCCGAGCGCACCGACAGCGAACTCTACGATACCGTCGTGGGATACCGCGGTGGTAACTGGATCTACGAGTGGTCTAAACAGGCGATGCTCTGGCAGCAAAAAGCCAGCCAGGAAGAGGACGCCACGATCAGCGGCAAGCACTGGCTGCATGCTGCAAACCTCTATGGCATTGCCGCGTATCCGCATTTAAAAGGGGATGAACTGGCTGAGCAGGCTCAGGCGCTGGCGAATCGTGCCTATGAAGAGGCTGCTCAACGCTTGCCGGGGCGGATGCGCGAACTGGAGTTTACCATTCCTGGCGGGGCGTCCGTTACCGGATTCCTGCATATGCCTGAAGGGGAAGGTCCGTTCCCGACCGTCCTTATGTGTGGCGGGCTGGATTCACTACAGATCGACTATTACAGCCTTTATGAGCGTTACTTCGCACCAAAAGGGATCGCGATGCTAACGCTTGATATGCCGTCAATTGGCTTCTCATCCAAGTGGAAACTGACTCAGGATTCCAGTTTACTGCACCAGCATGCGCTAAAAGCGCTGGAGAATATTCCCTGGGTAGATCACACCCGTGTTGCCGCATTTGGTTTCCGTTTCGGGGCGAACGTCGCGGTGCGTCTGGCTTACATTGAATCATCCCGCCTGAAAGCCGTCGCCTGTCTTGGCCCGGTCGTTCACGCGTTGCTAAGCGATCCCGAACGTCAGGGCAGCGTACCCGAAATGTATCTGGATGTGCTGGCCAGCCGTCTTGGCATGCATGATGCATCAGACGAAGCGCTACGCGTTGAACTCAATCGTTACTCGTTAAAAACGCAAGGTCTGCTGGGACGTCGGTGTCCAACACCGATGCTATCAGGTTTCTGGAAAAACGATCCGTTTAGTCCGGAAGAAGAGTCCCGCTTAATCACTTCGTCATCTGCGGATGGTAAATTGCTTGAGGTGCCGTTCAGCCCGGTTTATCAGAATTTTGACAAAGCCTTGAAAGAGATCACGCGCTGGATCGCTCAGAGATTGTGTTAATAGATTGCTAAATTTTGCTGGTTTGGTAAAACAGTGGCTTCACAAAAGGAGATCGCAATGACGTTACCGAGTGGACACCCGAAAAGTAGACTGATTAAGAAATTTATGGCTCTTGGCCCGTATATTCGAGAAGAGCAGTGTGAAGAGAATCGCTTTTTTTTCGACTGTCTGGCTGTATGCGTCAACGTGAAGCCTGCACCCGAAAAACGTGAATTCTGGGGCTGGTGGATGGAAATGGAAGCAGAGGAAAAACGCTTTACATATAGCTACCAGTTTGGCCTGTTTAATAAAGACGGCAAATGGCAGGCCACCTCCATTAAAGATCAGGAAGTCATTGACCGCCTGGAATATACCCTGAAAGAGTTCCAGGACAAGGCAAGCGCGCTGCTGGCTACTTTGGATCTCAAGTTCGAGCCAGCGGATGACTTCTCCAGCGAAGCGGTGAAGCTGACTGCCTGATGGCTTTCTCCCTCTCCTTGTGGATGAGGGCATCATACCGCATTAATCCCGACCAAAAAAAACCGGCATTAAGCCGGTTTTTTTATTTCTCATAATCAGAACTGGTAAGTCATCCCCAGGGCAACGATGTCATCGCTGCTCACACCCAGTTTATTATTGTCATCAATCTGGTTGATTTTATAATCAACAAACGCAGACATATTTTTGTTGAAGTAATAGGTTGCGCCAACATCAATGTATTTCACCAGATCTTCGTCACCAATACCCTCGATATCTTTGCCCTTAGACTGGACATAACCCAGGGACGGACGCAGACCAAAGTCGAACTGATATTGTGCGACAACTTCAAAGTTCTGAGCTTTATTCGCAAAACCACCAGAAATTGGCGTCATATTGCGAGTTTCTGAATACATTGCTGCCAGATAAATATCGTTAGCATCATATTTCAGACCGGTTGCCCACGCTTCTGCTTTGTCTCCCTGGCCGCGAGTCAGCAGGTTCTGAGCATTGGTACGGTCAGAGTTGGTGTAGGCGCCGCTGATGGCGAAATCGCTGCCACCGAAGTCATACGTCAGAGAAGTACCAAAGCCGTCACCGTTCTGCTTCTTGGCGTCACGGTTTTCGTTTTTACCCTGGTATTGCAGCGTCATATCCAGACCGTCAATCGCACCGAAGAAGTCGGTGTTACGGTACGTGGCAAGGCCGGTGGCACGCTTGGTCATGAAGTTGTCGGTCTGCGCGGAAGAGTCACCGCCGAACTCAGGGAACATATCGGTCCATGCTTCGACGTCGTACAGTGCACCCAGGTTACGACCATAATCCAGGGAACCGAAGTTTTTCAGTTTTAGACCGGCGAAGGCCAGACGTGTTTTCTGTGAGGAATCACTTTCTGCTTTGTTACCCGCAAATTCAGATTCCCAGCGGCCATAGCCTGTCAGCTGATCGTTGATCTGCGTTTCGCCTTTAAAACCGAAACGCACGTAAGTCTGGTCACCATCTTTGGTGGCATCATCACTGATGTAGTGCATGGCTTTAACTTTGCCGTACACGTCCAGTTTATTACCATCTTTATTATAAACTTCAGCTGCGTGAACAGATGCAGAAGCCACGACGCCCATAACCACTAATGCCAGAGTGCTCTTTTTCATTTTCGATCCTGTCTTATAAACGCGCTAAAAAATTCGCTGGACGATAAGCTCATGCTTAAGTCCCGTGAAAAAACAGGAAGGGTTTTATCGTTCTGGAGTGAAACTTTTATGACAAACTAAGAATAATTTTAAAAAACTGTGATTTATTATTTCAGTAATAAAATTGTCAAACTTTGCCGCTACGCTTCCTGATCCCGAGCAATAAAGTGTTTCGTGATGTGCTATGGCAGTTGGCAACGGGGCTGACTCCTGTTAAAACGTTCGTTTGACATTACTTTCCCTTATCGTTGAACGGCAGAGAATCATGAGTGACAGCCAGACGCTGGTGGTAAAACTCGGTACCAGTGTTTTAACAGGCGGATCGCGCCGCCTAAATCGCGCCCACATTGTTGAGCTTGTACGTCAGTGCGCTCAGTTACATGCCGCAGGGCATCGTATTGTGATTGTAACCTCCGGGGCGATTGCCGCCGGGCGTGAACACCTTGGCTACCCCGAACTCCCCGCGACGATCGCCTCCAAACAGCTGCTGGCCGCCGTGGGACAAAGCCGACTGATTCAACTCTGGGAACAGCTGTTCTCTATCTACGGTATCCACGTCGGGCAGATGCTGCTGACGCGTGCGGATATGGAAGATAGAGAGCGTTTCCTGAACGCCCGCGATACCCTGCGCGCGTTGCTGGACAATAATATTGTTCCCGTCATTAACGAAAACGATGCCGTTGCCACCGCTGAAATCAAAGTGGGTGATAACGACAACCTCTCAGCGCTGGCCGCGATTCTGGCCGGTGCCGATAAATTACTGCTCCTGACCGATCAGCAGGGTCTGTTTACTGCCGACCCGCGCTCTAACCCTGAAGCCGAACTGATTACCGATGTACACGGCATTGACGATGCGCTTCGCGCCATCGCGGGCGACAGCGTGTCTGGCCTGGGAACCGGCGGCATGGGTACCAAGCTGCAGGCCGCTGATGTAGCGTGCCGCGCCGGTATCGACACCATTATTGCGGCGGGCAGCCGCCCAGGTGTGATTGGCGACGTGATGGAAGGCCTCTCCGTCGGCACCCGTTTCCACGCGCAGGAATCCCCGCTGGAAAACCGTAAACGCTGGATATTTGGCGCGCCTCCTGCTGGCGAACTCGTCGTTGATGAAGGGGCGACAGCCGCGATTCTGGAACGAGGGAGTTCATTACTTCCTAAAGGAATTAAAAGCGTGACAGGCAACTTCTCCCGTGGTGAAGTGATCCGCATCCGTAACCTCGAAGGTCGCGATATTGCCCACGGCGTAAGCCGCTATAACAGCGATGCCTTACGCCGCATTGCCGGTCACCACTCGCAGCAGATCGACGCCATCCTCGGCTATGAGTATGGCCCGGTTGCCGTGCATCGTGATGACATGATTATTCGTTAAGGAGCCAGAACATGCTGGAACAAATGGGCGCAGCTGCGAAAGCCGCCTCTTACAAACTGGCGCTCCTTTCCAGCCGCGAGAAAAATCGCGTGCTGGAAAAAATCGCTGATTATCTGGAATCGCAATCCGCTGAGATATTGCGAGCTAATGAACAGGATCTGGCTGAGGCACGTGTAAACGGTCTGAGCGAGGCCATGCTTGACCGCCTGGCGCTGACGCCGGCGCGTCTGAAAGGTATCGCTGATGATGTCCGTCAGGTTTGCAATCTCGCTGACCCGGTTGGGCAGGTGATTGACGGTGGCCTGCTCGACAGCGGTTTACGTCTTGAGCGTCGCCGTGTGCCGCTTGGCGTAATCGGCGTGATTTATGAAGCTCGCCCAAACGTCACCGTTGATGTCGCCTCCCTGTGTTTGAAGACCGGCAACGCCGCCATTCTGCGCGGCGGAAAAGAGACCTGGCGTACCAATGCTGCGACGGTAAACGTTATTCAGCAGGCGCTGGAAGAGTGTGGTTTACCGGCGGGTGCCGTCCAGGCTATCGAGAGCCCGGACCGCGCACTGGTGAACGAAATGCTGCGCATGGATAAATACATCGACATGCTGATCCCACGTGGGGGGGCGGGCTTGCACAAGCTCTGCCGCGAGCAGTCGACCATTCCAGTAATTACCGGTGGTATTGGCGTGTGCCATATCGTCGTGGACGACAGTGCTGAGATTGAGCCGGCGCTGAAGATTATCGTCAATGCGAAAACCCAGCGTCCAAGCACCTGTAACACCGTGGAAACGCTGCTGGTGCATCAGGGCATTGCGAGCACTTTCCTGCCAGCACTAAGCAAACAGATGGCGCAAAGCGGCGTGACGCTGCACGCTGATGCCAGTGCTCTGGCGCTGTTGAAGGATGGCCCGGCGACTGCGGTTCCAGTAAAAGCTGAGCAGTATGACGATGAATTCCTGTCTCTGGATCTGAATGTGAAGATTGTTGCCGATCTCGACGACGCGATTGCGCACATTCGTGAACACGGTACGCAGCACTCTGACGCGATCCTGACACGCACCCTGCGCAATGCCGATCGCTTCGTGAACGAAGTGGATTCCTCTGCGGTATATGTTAATGCCTCGACGCGCTTCACCGATGGCGGTCAGTTCGGGCTGGGCGCCGAAGTGGCTGTCAGCACGCAGAAATTGCACGCGCGCGGCCCGATGGGCCTTGAAGCACTGACCACTTACAAGTGGATCGGCTTTGGTGACGATACGATTCGTGCGTAAATAATCACGGGTGATGCAAAAATAGCCGTTTGATTCAAAAGGGCATTGACGCATCACCCGGATAGATCTAACCTTTTGCCCCGTGGTTACACTCGTAACCGGCCTCTCAGGGCCGATATAGCTCAGTTGGTAGAGCAGCGCATTCGTAATGCGAAGGTCGTAGGTTCGACTCCTATTATCGGCACCATTAAAATCAAATTCTTACGTAAGATCTTATCATTCTCCCACCAAAAAATTATTTTCATGTAACAGCTGGTGTAAGTAAATTCTATCAACGAAGATCAATCTTATCTACTGACCAAAAAGGCCTGATAGGGCTTCGCTCACTATACATCCGTGGCTGCAGGTTTAGTTGTCCATGTCTACACCACTCCTAAATTTAATGTGTTGGCAATGTGTTCAATAAAGCTCGAACAAATTAGCTCATTATGATCGGTTAATACTTCAACTTCTGGTTGCATGATTGTTTGTCCGTAAAAAGATAACGCGCCCGCCGGGTAGTAGCAGGCGCATTACGCAATAGGTAAACAAGGGAGGAAGTTCAGAAATGTAAATCGGGAAGGTTGTACGCAATGTTCATCGTACTACGTTGTTACGGCTTTGCCGCAACAAGCCAGTTGCCTGCCGCGCTCGCAGAATGTCTACAGCCCGGAGATAAGGAGATTGTTCCTGCCAGCTAAATCCCTTCCTGTCTATACGAACCAGCTCGTATTTTTCTACCAGAAAATTCACGGCATCGGCTAGGGTGATACCGGCATCGATGTGTTCCTTAATCACAGCCTCATTGCAGAATGGCGTGTCGTTTATTGTCAGACCATAGTGCTGTTCCAGCAGACGTGTCAGTAACATTTGCCAGACAGCCACGGGTGACAGGCAGGGCTTCACCGCCCGCTGAGTTGTTGCAGGTAAAGTTTTCATGTTTGCTCTCGTGAAGGTAATTAACGCTGAGTGGGGTAAATGGCGATGTATACGTAGCCGCAACTGCCAAGGGTGTCGGCTTCGCAGGTTAAATCGTTGTGGTACAGGGTAACGCAGTGGGCATGGTGGGTGCTGAGTTCACCAGTGGTCAGCATCGATTCCATCTGGCGGATAAAGTGCGGGAATGTTTCATCCAGCTTCCGGTATTCGATGTCACTGAACTTGCCGGTCATGCTGGCCCGGTCAGCCAGATAATGCAGTCGGTTGCCTTCCTGCACCAGACGGGCTCCCAGACGTGGCGTGATATCACGCTGCAGACCCCATGTGATTTTGCTCATTGATAACCTCTTTATTGTCAGTTCAGGGTGATGCTCATCAGGCAGGCATAAGGCCCCTCGCGGTCCTGGCGGCGTTCGGCGTATACCGCCAGGACTCCTGTGATATCCGGAACGTCCCTGCCGGTGTAATGGCAGACGCTACCGTGCCACTGGTATTTGCCGGTGCAGAAACGAAAGATTCGGGACTCAGGATGCTGGCGGTATATCGTCATTGCCCGGCGTTTACTGATAATTTTCATGTAATACCTCACAGCAGACCGTGTTCTGCGAACGAATAGATTTGCCTGCCGCCGACAATCAGATGGTCAGGGACACGGATATCCACCAGTTGAAGTACCTGAACCAGTCGCTGCGTGAGGGCTTTGTCAGCCTGGCTGGGCGTCGTCTCGCCGGAAGGATGGTTATGCGCCAGTATTACCGCTGCCGCGTTGAAGTACAGAGCGCGCTTGACCACCTCGCGGGGATGTACCTCGGTACTGCTAATAGAACCGGCAAACAGGGTTTCGTGGGCAATCAACTGGTTCTGCTGGTTCAGATACAGCACCCGGAACTCTTCCCGTTCAAGCGCGGCCATATGCAGCCGCAACCACTCCCGGACGGCATGAGTGGAGGTGAAGGCTACCCCAGGCTCATGCAGGTGCCGCTCCAGAGCCCTGAGCGCCCGCTGAATGAGACGCCGGTCCTGTGGCGTTATCTCGCCGGGTAAAAAGGAAAGCTGTTTCATTCGTTGCTCCTCCGGTCAGTCAATGATACGCAAAATGGCGTGGGCTTCAGAATGCTGCAGGGCATAGTCCCGCAGGCGGTAATAGTGCGCGGTCATTGCGTCACACTCTGTACGGCAGGCGTGATGGCTGTATTCAATCAGGCAGACAGCAATGCCTGCGGCTTCAGCACTCATGTCCGCGCCATTGCCGTTCATACCGTTGAACAGATGCCATTTATCGTCAACGTCAGCATCAGGGGCCATAAACGCGCCGCCATTGCTGAGCGTGTAAAAGGACCAGATACCACTGTTGTACTCGTCACAGAAGCGGTCCATCCAGGCGAAAATGCGGGGTTCCAGCGTTATCCATTGTGGGATAGAGCCAAAGTACTGCGGCCAGAAGCAGATACGCTGTTCGTCGGGTATCTGCGTTACGGTCAGTTCAAATTCGGATTCGTTAGCAGCAGATGCGAGGTTGTTTTTTGTCGCTGTTGTCATGGGTATGTCTCCGTCAATAAAAAAACGCCAGCGGCGACGGCTGGCGTATGCGGTAATAATGAGTGTTCGGGAAGATTAAATGTTGCTGGTAAATCATGCGGAGCCAGCAGATGGATACGTCCGTACAGATGCCTGGCTTGCGGGTATAGCGGTTAAGACCTTCACCGGCATCCGGTTCAAAGTTCCATGCCTGCCCTAGTCGTCTTCAATGTTAACGCCGGTGATACTGGCAGGAACTAATGGCCCTGCTGCGCAATCAGCCGATACCCACTACGGTAGGTCATAAAGCGATTAGTGAAACGACTTCAAACCTTCAGAATTATTCATTACTCCCCCCCTGAAAAATAATAAAAAAGCGGCAGAATCGTGAGATTCTGCCGTTAGTTGTGTATGTTCAGAGGAATGATATATATCTGAATATTTTTATAATGCTGATAGGCCGTTTTGTGCCAAAAGCAGAAGCTGGTAATTCGTGTCTAATATACTTCACTTAACGTATATCCCAGCTCTGGTACAGAATATGCAAATTAAATACCCAAGAAGTGGCAGGCTGATTAACAAAGAACTCCTTCGATTATAGGATGATTTGTATCGGCACTCATCACACCATGTGCTCGATTCACGCCGCATAGTCAGTTGAATTTTGCTACTCTGTAAGAGGTGGTAAGCATTATCCAATACGGATTTAAATCAATGGAATAAATGATTATGAGTGAAAATGAAACAATCCCAAAGAAGTGTCACAGCCAGATTAACAAAGCTGTATTCTTTACATCTGCTTTGTTAATTTTTCTTCTTGTCGCTTTTGCCGCTGCATTCCCGGATGTTGCTGACAAAAATTTCAAACTACTTCAGCAACAAATCTTCACGAATGCAAGCTGGTTCTACATCCTTGCTGTGGCCCTGATTTTATTGAGTGTCACGTTTCTGGGACTCTCACGCTACGGTGATATCAAGCTGGGTCCGGACCATGCGCAACCTGATTTCAGCTATCACTCCTGGTTTGCGATGCTTTTTTCGGCAGGGATGGGGATCGGCCTGATGTTCTTTGGCGTTGCTGAACCGGTGATGCATTATCTCTCACCTCCCGTTGGCGCCCCAGAGACTGTTGCGGCAGCGAAGGAAGCAATGCGGCTGACCTTCTTCCACTGGGGTCTGCATGCCTGGGCAATCTATGCCATTGTAGCGCTGATTCTGGCCTTTTTCAGTTACCGCCACGGTCTACCTTTAACGCTGCGTTCTGCACTCTATCCCATTATTGGCGATCGCATATACGGACCTATAGGCCATGCGGTTGATATTTTTGCCGTTATAGGTACGGTCTTTGGCGTTGCAACATCGCTGGGTTACGGTGTTTTGCAGGTGAATGCCGGTTTGAACCACCTATTCGGGGTGCCCATTAATGAAACGGTGCAGGTCATTCTGATCGTGGCCATCACGGGGTTAGCGACGATTTCTGTGGTGACCGGCCTAGACAAGGGAATACGTATCCTGTCTGAGCTCAATTTGGGCCTCGCGTTGTTGCTCCTGGCGCTGGTCCTGTGTCTGGGGCCAACTGTGCTTCTGCTGAAGTCATTTGTGGAAAATACCGGCGGTTATCTTTCGGAACTGGTGAGTAAAACGTTCAATCTTTACGCATATGAACCTAAGTCGAGCAACTGGCTGGGGGGCTGGACATTACTGTACTGGGGATGGTGGCTTTCATGGTCGCCATTTGTGGGGATGTTTATCGCACGGGTCTCACGCGGCCGAACCATTCGCGAATTTGTCACCGGCGTGCTGTTTGTTCCGGCCGGCTTTACGCTCATGTGGATGACGGTGTTTGGTAACAGCGCAATCTATCTCATTATGAACCAGGGGGCGACCGATCTCGCCAATACCGTCCAACAGGATGTCTCGCTGGCCTTGTTCAATTTCCTGGAGCATTTCCCGTTCTCCTCCGTGCTGTCATTTATTGCAATGGCTATGGTCATCGTCTTCTTTGTCACATCTGCTGACTCGGGGGCAATGGTTGTAGATACTCTGGCATCAGGTGGGGTGGCAAACACACCCGTCTGGCAGCGAATCTTCTGGGCATCGCTCATGGGAGTTGTTGCAATTGCGCTTCTCCTTGCGGGAGGGCTGAGCGCGCTGCAAACGGTGACAATAGCAAGTGCATTACCCTTCTCCGTGATCTTGCTGATATCCATATACGGGCTGTTAAAAGCCCTGCGTCGAGATTTGACTAAGCGTGAAAGCCTGAGCATGGCGACTATTGCTCCTACGGCTGCACGTAACCCAATTCCCTGGCAGAGAAGGTTACGCAATATCGCGTATCTGCCGAAACGATCTCTTGTGAAACGTTTTATGGACGACATTATCCAGCCTGCCATGACGCTGGTTCAGGAAGAACTGAACAAGCAGGGGACGATAAGCCACATTAGTGACGCAGCCGACGATCGTATTCGTCTTGAAGTGGATTTGGGCAACGAGCTGAATTTTATATATGAAGTGAGGCTTCGCGGGTATAGCTCACCCACCTTCGCGCTCGCCGCAATGGATAATGATGAGCAGCAGACTGACCAACATCGATATTATCGCGCTGAGGTTTATCTCAAAGAAGGCGGTCAAAATTATGATGTGATGGGCTGGAATCAGGAACAGTTGATTAATGACATACTGGACCAGTACGAAAAACACCTGCACTTCCTGCACCTGGTTCGTTGATAGCAAAATGCCGTCCTAGGGGGCGGCAATTATTTATCCCGACCGCAATACGAGGGAATGCAGAATGATTTCACGCTGGCAATGGATTCTGAAGCAAACATTTAAGAAACTCTGGTTCAGAGCTACGTTATTCGCAATTGTCGCGATAATAACGGCTCTTTTATCTATTCTTTTTAAATCAATGATTCCTGAGTCGGTTTCAGTGAAGGTTGGTGCGGAAGCAGTTGATAACATTCTGAACATACTGGCATCGAGTATGCTGGCAGTGACCACATTTTCGCTGAGTATCATGGTCACAGCCTACGGTTCAGCCACTACTAATGTTACTCCCAGAGCAACGCGTTTAGTTGTGGAAGACGTAACCACACAAAATGTACTGGCCACCTTCATTGGTTCCTTTCTCTTCAGTCTGGTAGGAATTATTGCCCTCAATATGGGAGCCTACGGAGAAAGGGGAAGAGTCATTTTATTCATTGTCACACTCGTTGTCATTGCCCTCATCCTCATCACATTGCTTCGTTGGATACAGCATTTGACCTCTCTGGGGAGGGTCGGTGAGACAACAGCAAAAGTAGAACAGGCTGCCATCGAAACATTTATTGCGAGAGCCAGAAATCCCTGTCTCGGCGGATATCCATGGCTTGAGAGCTATGAACAGCCGAAAGGAACGGTTGCAGTTTATCCGAAGAAGATTGGCTATGTTGAATATATTGATATGGAGAAACTCAGCAAGCTGCTGGCCAATGATCCTCGTCATGTATACCTTGTGGCGCAACCAGGCAGTTTCATTCATCCGTCCATGCCAGCTTTGTACCTGAGTCAGGGCCAGGAGTCATCAATCTGCGCCGATTTACTTGAGACGATCATTGTCTCGGATGTGCGTTCATTTGCTCAGGATCCCCGATTTTGTCTTAGCGTCATGGCCGAAATAGCCTGCAGAGCCCTTTCACCCGCAGTGAACGATCCTGGAACCGCAATCGATGTCATTGGCAGAGGTGTTCGTATACTTTCTGCTTACGCGCAGAATAAGTCTCATGAAATTGAAGTGACCTATCCTTCAGTACACGTTGCGCCACTTCAGAACAACGATCTCCTGGAAGACTTTTTCTCACCTGTCGCACGCGATGGTGCCAGTATGAGAGAGATTCAGATAAGAGTGCTCAAAGGGCTATCTATGCTGAGTACGGGTTGGCCTGAGATGTTTGCTGATGCCGCGCACACTCTGGCAATTGAAACATTAGAGCATGCAAATCGCGCTGACCATATAGACTCCGATAGAGAATTCATAAAATCAATTTATTTTGATTTGTTTTTTGATGAAAACGCTAATAAGCAATCATAGTTGTGGAGCAAGCGATTTGGTTGCTAGCGAGACAAGAACAAAGCGTCTGCATGAGAATGGGCGTCTGCTTTGTATTAGAAGAGAACATACTGAGTCTTCATCACTTTTGCAGCAGGCTTTATCTCTACGTAAGACATCGCCTACAATCAAATATTTCGGTTTAATACCAGGAGAACACTAAATGTAGAAATTATGTCTACTCAGTTCGGAACAGACTACTGTTTTTTTATTCCGTAGCTGAGACCATCATATTTCCTCCAGCAAAGGAGATAAAAATGGAAAAATTATTTACCCCGTTTCAGACCGGTGATACTGACCTGGTAAACCGCGTCGTTATGGCCCCCATGACCCGCTCACGGGCAATGACTAGTGATACCGCTGATGAACTGACCGCAAAATATTATCAGCTGCGTGAATCCGTATGGGGCAAACCGGAGGTCGTCCGTGACGGGCTCAGGGATCTGGTTCGCCGCACGGGCGCAGATGAAATTATGGTGAACTCATGGCAAGGCACTCGTCTTTGCCGCTCTTCAGAAATAATGCTGAGTATTCTACCGGAAAGGCAAAAGGATCATTTACCAAAGATAATGACGAGAAAGTCATTGACGAAGCGGGGAAGGGGTTAAGTCATCAATCCATATCAAAATATCAGACGCCTGTTTACGCTATGCGGGCGTCCGCTTTTCGCTCACAGCGGACCTTCAATCCAGTAAGTATGTCGGCTTCGTGCTATGAGTCCAGCGATTATTGCAAGAATCGAAATACGCTAACCAACTGGGATCGGGGTACGTCGGCAATCGAAGCTGCAGGCAGGTAGCTCCTGCAGCCAGTATTGTTAACATTTCAACAGCAGCACTCTGCTTCTTTTTCACTACATTCTTCACAAATTCTGCAAGAGCAGAAGTCCTCAAGGTTATTGCACTGGCTACATTTTTTGCAGGTACAGTCCGACTCTTTCTTGTCACAGTTCTCACAAGTTCCACAAGTACATGCACTCATCATGTGTGCACACTTATCACAAATTTTATCCATAGTTTCTCTCAACCGCTAAATAAACAATCTCAACATAACACGTGATTATTTTATCATTGCTATATAGTCAACTAAAACTGGCCACTGCGCTCATTATTCGGAAGTGCCTGGACTAATCGGTGGAAATAAAAAATGAAAAAAATAAACCCTGACTGCTCCTGGCAGTCAGGTATGTTGTTATGGATGGAAAGCACAACTGTCACTCGTTAGTGCAGTCTGCTAATGTTGGCAGTGCCTTCGTAGCGTTCGTCAGGTCAACGCTGAAGGTCCCCGCTTTGCGGTCATTGACGTAGACGTCGAACTGCCTGGCCTTACGGATATCCATGATGAAACTAAACCAGGCATTATCCCCGTTACGCCAGCCAAGGGTTGAGGGAATGGCGTATTGCTTATGGGGCCCATCACCACTGTGATGTCGGTACTGTCATCATGCGAGCTGATCGTTTTATCCCCTGCGAGGGTCAGAAAAACCGATTGCTGGTAAATACCGTTCTGGTCCGGATTTTCCGTGCAGTTGATGGTAAACATCTTTCCGCTGCTATCCGTCACACGTAAGCGTACAGCGAGAACCGTATTGACGGGAACGGGTTATTCAGTTGGCAGGGTTATTCGCCAGGGTAACAGTTCGCTGACCTGATTGACCGGCCAGTCAGCTATGACGTTGAGCACATGACAGAGATACCTCTCTGGCTCCACGCCGTTCAGTTTGCACGTCCCGATCAGGCTGTACAGCAGTGCTCCGCGCTCACCACCGTGGTCAGAGCCGAAGAACAAGAAGTTTTTGCGGCCCAGGCTGACCGTCCGCAGCGCATTTTCAGCGATATTGTTATCGGCTTCAGCCCAGCCATCGTCTGCATAGTACGTCAGTGCTGGCCACTGGTTCAGTGCGTACGCGAACGCCTTCGCCAGCTCTGAGTGTCGCGACAGCGTTTTCATCTTTTCACGCAGCCAGCTTTCCAGGGATTTCAGTCGCGGTTTAGCTTTCTGCTGACGCTCACCAAGACGCTGCTCTGCCGGCATTCCCCGTATTTCAGCCTCGATAGCATACAGTTCGCCTATCCGTTTCAGGGCTTCCTCCGTCAGCACTGATGGAGTACGAACGTGCACATCATGGATCTTGCGGCGGGCGTGAGCCCAGCAGGCTGCTTCAGTTATCTGTCCATTGCGGTACAGCTCGTTGAACCCGGCGTACGCATCCGCCTGCAGAACACCGCTGAAGCCCGCAAGATGGCTCTGCGGATGGATGCCTTTTCTGTCCGGGCTGTAAGCGAACCACACGGCCGGCGCCAGCGCTGACCCGGCGTTGCGGTCGTCGCGAACGTACGTCCACAACCGCCCGGTCTTCGTCTTTTTATTACCTGGTAACAGTACCGGGACGGGCGTGTCATCGGCGTGGAGTTTGCCACCCATCAGGACATAGTCCTGAAGCGCCTCTTCCAGCGGCGACAGTAGCCGGCAGCATGCATCCACCCAGCCCGACAGCAGTGAGCGACTCAGTTCCACGCCCTGGCGGCCGTATATTTCAGACTGGCGGTACAGTGGTGTGTGCTCTGCATACTTTGAGGTCAGCACGCGGGCCAGCAACCCCGGGCCGGCGATACCCCGCTCAATGGGCCGTGAAGGCGCCGCTGCCTGCACGATCGCATCGCACTGAGTACAGGCATGTTTTTCACGTACTGTCCGGATAACCCGGAAGGCGCTGCGCATCAGCTCCAGCTGTTCGGCGGCATCTTCACCCAGGTAACTCAGCGAACCACCGCACTCCGGGCAACAGGATTCTGCCGGAAGCATACGCTTTTCATCACGCGGGAGTGATTCGGGGAACGGTCTGCGGGTGCGGGTCTGACGCAGCGAGCGCTGCACTTCCGGGTCATCCACACGACCGGTCAGCGTATCGCTTTCTTTCTGAAGCACCTTCAGGTCAGCTTCCATCTGTGCGATACGACGGGATACTTTTTCGGAACGGCTGCCGAAGTTCATCCGGCGGAGTTTATCCAGCTGCGCCTGCAGGTGGTCTATTTCGCGCTCACGGTCGGCCAGCTTTTCCAGCAGGGCGCGGTTCAGCGCTTCCTGTTCGGCAAGCCGCTGTTTCAGCAGAAGGATTTCGTCAGAAGAGGTGTCGTTCATAAGCCCGTATTTTACCAGGCTTATTCAGCAACAACCAGGATAAAGAGGCCTACAACATGGTCAGAGATGTCAGCAACCGTTTAGGTTGTCGCCAGTCGATGCCTTCCATCAGCATCGCCAGCTGGGCCGGGGTCAGGAACACTTTGCCATCACGGGCAGAGGGCCAGGCGAAGCGACCACGCTCCAGCCGTTTGGTCAGCAGGCACAGCCCGTCGCCGGTGGACCACAGCAGTTTGACCTGGTTGCCGCTGCGACCCCGGAAGATGAAGACGTGGCCGGACATCGGATCGTCTTTCAGCGCCGTCTGTACTTTTGCGGCAAGACCGTTGAAGCCATTTCTCATATCAGTGGTACCGGCAACCAGCCAGATTTTGGTACCTGTTGGTAACGGGATCATCGCTTCAGCTCCTGTATCAGCAGAGCCAGGAACTTTTCGCTGACAGTGCCGTTGAGGCGGAGCGTCCCGTGCCGGAACGTTATCTCACAGCTGATACTGAGGGCTTCCGGGCTCTCAGTGGGCGGCTCTGGCTGTACGTCAGCGGCATCGAGAGTCACAGGAAGTAGCTGCGGGTTCTCTGAAGAAGGTAATAGCAGCTTTCCCTCGCGCCATTGTTGGCGCCATTTGAACAGCAGATTGGCGTTAATGCCATTTTCAAGCGCCAGTTTTGAGATGGATGTTCCTGGTTCGCAGGAGGCAGCAACGAGTTGTTGCTTAAACTCAGGAGAATAATTAGGGCAGCCTTTTCGCCTGCCGGGAGTCACATTTTTCTGCATATCTGACACTTTGGTTCCCACTACTTATTTGGTGGACACCACTTTGTCGGATGCTTCGGATTATGACCAGACGGTTCACGCTGTACGCTTACCGTCACACTGTATTCCGCATTGCCCTGACCGTACCCCTGTTGCCAGAGTCCCGAAACCGCAGAGGCATTGAAGCTGACAAGCAGCACGCCAGCGAGCATGAGCCGACTTAAAGAATTTATTTTCATTTCTGTCTCCTTTGTCTTTGTATTTATTCCCGGTTATCAGGATTTGAGGGTATCAGCAGCCGTCCCATCAGTTTGCCGTCATGGGAATATTCAAGGAAACGCTCCCGGGTGCGCGGGTCCGTTTTCTCGTGGTATTCCAGGCTGATGTTGTCGGCAATACACAGCGCATTCATCAGCGGCTGCACGGTTTTCTCCTCCATATCCACGAGGTAGTAGTAACAGCCACCCTCGCAGCCATCGGGCGACTGACGGGTACGTAAGACCTGCATAGTGGGACCAGAAAGAGCAATCTGCGACCACTCTTCCCTGACATCATCCTGACGGCTCACCACATCGCTGAAGCGCGGAGGCGTGAGGTCCTTAAATTTACTGATAGCTTTCAGGTCATCACTCCTGTCATCGCAAGCGCTCAGAAACAGAGTGGAGGCAACCAGCGCCAGTAGAGGTAGTGTTTTACGTTTCATTATTTTTTCCTGAAATCAGACGAACCACTTTGGTAAAGACATAAATCCCCACGAAAATACCCACCGGCACGCCGACGAACGGCGTCAGCGCGACACTGGCAGCACCGGCTGCGCCACCTCCCGTCAGTAGTGCGGCAACGGTTGCAAGTGTCAGGGCCGTGAGGCTGTCGGACACTCCAGTTTTGTTCAGAATGATGACGATGATAACAATGGCGATAATGGCAATAACAGGCACTGGGCTCCTCCCTGTTGCCGGGTTGATAACAACGCCTGCGCTATTCCGGTGGGCTGTCAGCCGGAACAAACGTAAGCAGTGAATGCTGGATAAAGCGAAAATGGGGTAAGGCCTGAATGAAGACCGGGTCTTCAGTCAGGCGGCACAGACTGTCATTCCGGCGAAAAGTCTCCTGCAAAGGCTGAATCAGATGGATTTCATCAAGTGTGAATAAGGCGATATGCCCTTCGTGTTCAGCCACCAGATACCAGGTCTGCTGGTGGATGAGTAACCGGCAGGGAGCCAGGCGCTCACAGCGTCGCCCCTCCGCAATCAGCGTCACCCGCCTGCGCCCGGTAATGGCCTGAATCAGTCTCCAGAAAGACAATGCTCCTGAAGGCGAAGGCACCGGATTGGCTGGTGCTATCATGCAGGGAGACTCATCGCACATCAGCAGAGCATTCACCAGACGGCGGTCAAGGCCGGGAAAAAGCCCGGCCAGCCCGCTGCGGTGGGCAAAGATAAGCACGTCGGGCACCATCTGCATCTCGCTGCCAGCAGTGCGTAAGCGGCAGTATCCGGATTGATACTCCAGGTCCAGATACATCAGCCGCTCACGAAAATCACGCCGCAGCGTGCGCACCGACACACCAAACTCAGCGGCCAGTTTGCGCACACTCAACGTTTCACCCGCCACCAGACGGCTGATTATCAGTGACAGCCTGACAGCCAGCCGGTCATGGCGGCGTTCTGCCTGTGTCATGAGAGGTTCTCCAGGAAAGTTAACTGACTGAAAATGATGTGATTACTTTAAAGAGGGGGGCGGACAGGGTATGGACAACGCAGAAACTATTTTTTATTTCTGCAAAAGCCAGATGTAATGGGGGTTAAAGGCTATAACCGGAGGATTGAGGCACACGAGCACATAGCGATGCGGACAGGTGGTGTCCGATATTAACAACGCGGTAACATCAAGCAGCTACTGCAGCTGCGTGAGCAGCGTTTCCGCCATCACCCACAGTGCCCGGTTAAGCTTCACGTCCCCGTCAATGCCACGCACAGCACGGGTATGCGACCGTCCGCCTTTGGCATTACGGCCACTGAGCCCACCTTTAATCAGGTTCTCCTGAATACGCTGCCAGGTAGTCCACAGGTCGTTGCTTTCGTCCTGCCAGCGGCGCGGGGAGAGTATCTGCGATTCAGTAACCGGCTGGTGGTCCTCACCAAAGCGATACGTCAGCGCGGCTTTTGCCAGTGCCTGCTGCGCAGGTGGTGGTAACAGCAACGACTGCATGGCATCCCGCTTTTCTTCCACGCGATCAAAAATCCCCAGCACTTCATACGCTCCCTCAATCACCTGGCTCACCACATCCCCCTTGTGCGGCACCCGTACCTCGCCAAAGGATTCGCCGCAGACAAGACCGTTTTGGCACACAGCCCTGAACAGGCCCGGCAACATCTGGTAAGAACTTGTGCCATCATGGGAGTTAAGCAGGATAATTTCAGGCACCTGTTTACCGGTAATCTGTCCCTCCCGACGCAGGCGCAACATATGCTTCGTATGTTCACGACGACCAGGGTCACGAACACGGGTCTGACAGGCAAAGAACGGCTGAAAGCCCTCCCGATGCAGACTGTCCAGCAGAGAGATGGTGGGAATATATGTGTAACGTTCACTACGGGATTCGTGTTTGTCCTCGCTGAATACGCTGGGTACCACGCGAAACAGCTCTTCACGGGTTAACGGACGGTCACGACGAATAAGATTTGCAGCGCCAAAGCGCGAAGCCAGACGGGTCATAAGCAGATTCCTCATAATGGGGAAAACAAACAAAAGAAAGCCCTGTCGCACTAGCGACAGGGCTCGGGAAAGAACAGACAGGCGTTAAACGTTCAGAAGAAGAAATTCCAGACAGCCCGGGCAACGGACACCACGGTGTCACGGACGGCCTGTATTACGGCCCGTACCGGAGCCGGTATCAGTGGGAAAGCACTTACCGTGTCCAGTACCGCGCCGACCGTTTCACCAAAATCGTCACGTGCTTTTTCCTGGACTGTCGTTGTGCGAAAGGGAGACTGCAGTTGCGCCACCACCGGGCTACTGGCTTCACGTGGCAGACACTTTATCATCCGCTCGGCCATCACCCGTAACCCCCACTGCAGACGGACCGACACCGCACACACCGGATGTACAGGTTGAAACAGCTCGTGCAGCAGGCAGATTTTGCGGCTGAGATTCTGCTTCTGCGCCGTGGACAATTGACCACTACCGCTGGTGGGTTCAGTCTTGTCCGACTGGCTGATAACAAACAGCACCTTATGCCGGTATGACTCACCAATTACCTGATGATAAAAATGCTCATCCACCGCCAGCGCCCGATCATCGGCCTTGATCAGCCACAATACCAGGTCAAGTCGGGGAAGTTGCTGACGGTAAAGTGCAGCGTATTCCGCATCCCTGCGTTCACTTTCACCGACACCCGGCAAATCAACCAACGTCATAAAACGCTCGCCCAGTTGCAGCCGAAAACTCAGCGGATTACGGGTGCAGGCTGTGACATCGCTGACCGGGGATACATCACCAGCAAAAAGGGCATTGCAAAGGCTACTCTTTCCCGCTCCGGTTTTACCCAGAATACCTATCACTGGCTCGTAGTCTGTTAACTGGTTTATTTGCTGTAGAATCCGCTCTGATGCCCATTGTGGCAGACCAGAAAGCGATTGCTGAAATGACTTCAAACCTTCAGAATTGTTCATTACTACTCCTCTGAAAAATAATACAAAAACGGCAGAATCGTGAGATTCTGCCGTTAACCAGGTATGTTCAGAAGAATGATATCTATCTGAAAATAATTTGAATTAAGGTAGATGACGAGCCACTGCCGCCTGTGCTCTCGGTCCCTGAGTCGTTAGGTAATTCTGGTATCGCTCATCCCCAGACCAGAACAGTAGATAAGGGCAAATTGCCTGAGGGGGCTATATGGCATTGGGCAGCAAGGTTTTATAGTTGGATGGCATAAATATAACGGTATAGAAGCATCAGCCTATACGATGACTGCCTACGTTTAAGCCATAAATTCTAGCTGTTACATAAGTATTAATGCTGATTATCATCAATTTGATTATAACCATGGCATTTTATGGATTATCATATTAAATATTCATTTTTTCCTATAGTGATAATTCATGCTTGGTTCCCCTTCTAAGCGGCTTGAGGACTTGAGTCTGGTCCAGCGCGATCGGCTGGCCTACATAGATTTTCGGCTCTACTTCTTCGGTGAGATCGGTCGCCCAGATCTGATTGAGCGCTTCGGCGTGGCTCCAGCAGGGGCGACTCGCGATTTGGCTTTGTATCGGGAAATCGTGCCGCATAACATCACCTTCGATGGTAGCAACAAGATCTATCGCATCGGGCAGGCGTTTTCCCCGTTGTTCTGAATCGCCACGGATAATCTAGACACTTCCGAGCCGTTGATAATACTGGTTTTCATATTCTGTCGGTGACATCTGATCGCTGGAACCATGCCGACGCTTACTGTTATAAAACATTTCGATGTAATCAAAAATATCGCTGCGGGCTTCCTCCCGCGTTCCGTAGATCTTTTTCTTTATCCGTTCGCGTTTCAACAACTTGAAAAAGCTTTCTGCAACCGCATTATCGTGGCAGTTACCGCGACGGCTCATGCTGCCCTCCAGTCCGTGTGATTTCAGGAACGACTGCCACTCATGGCTTGTGTACTGACTGCCCTGATCCGAATGAACCAGCACCTGTTTTTGGGGATTACGCCGCCATACAGCCATCAGCAGTGCGTTCAGGACAATGTCCTTTGTCATCCGGGATTGCATGGACCAGCCGATAATTTTGCGTGAGAACAGATCAACAACCACAGCAAGATACAGCCAGCCTTCTTGGGTCCTGAGTAGAGTAAGAGGCAGGGCGTAGTCGGACTATTTCCCTGCCTCTCCTCCCCGAACCGGACGTGCACCTTTCAGCGCATCCGGCTCTCCATTTAAATGCTGGCGAACGCCATTGCCACTTCTGTAAAGCGCGATGTATACGTGTTTCTGGTCTCCGTCCTCAGATAGGGATTACCTTCGGGTAGCCGCCAGCGGAACAGCTTCTTGCCTTGCCCCACCAACCGGTACAGTATTTCGCCGCTGAGCTTGCCGTGATTGGTTTTACCAAATAAAACCCACGTTTTGCTCTGACCCGGTTTCGGTGATTTACACCACCACCTCATCAGGGAAGCGATACCTGTACGGTATTTGCGGGCCAGCCAGTGAGCCAGCTTCCAGAACACGACACGGTCGATATAACTGAAGACTTTGGCCTTAAAATCAACGAACTGATAGAACATGGCCCAGCCTTTCAGTTTTCGGTTGAGTTGTTCAGCCATATCGACTTTGCTTTCACTGTAGTTGCCTGATAACAGTGCTGTCAGCGATGCGGCGAAGTTTCTGGCTTTCTCCTGCGGGATCGTTGAGACCACTCGCATCTCGCCATAACGACTGCGTTTGCGAATGATCCTGTGCCCCAGAAAGATAAAGCCGTCATTAACATGGGTGATTTTAGTCTTATCCATGTTCAGCCTGAGTTTCAGACTGCCTTCGAGCACACCCCGACACTCCTCCCTGATGGCTTCCGCCTGTGCTTTGGTGCCTTTGACGATGAGGACAAAATCATCGGCATAGCGGCAGTACGCCACCGCGGGTTTCCACTGCCAGTTTTCTCTGACCGCCGTACTTCGGCCCCGTTGGATACTGTTATTCCAGTACCACCGATCTTTTCTGGCTTTCCCGCTCAGGTAGCGCTCATGCAGGTATTGATCGAACTCATTCAGCATGATGTTCGATAATAGCGGCGATATAACACCGCCCTGTGGCACACCTTCACTGGCCGCCCGAAAGAGACCGACATCGATATGTCCCGCCTTGATGGTTTTCCACAGCAGAGTCATGAAACGTGCGTCACTGATCCTGCGGCGTACAGCCTTCATCAGCAGTCGATGATGTACGGTGTCGAAGTAACTGGACAGGTCGCCTTCAATCACCCAGCGTCCCCGGGTTTCACCGCAGTCTGTGAGCTGTAATTTCACCGTGCGGATCGCGTGGTGGACACTGCGCTCAGGCCGGAAGCCATATGAGAGCGTATGAAAATCACTCTCCCATATCGGCTCCATCGCCATCAGCATGGCCCGCTGAACAATACGATCCCGCAACGCGGGGATACCCAGTGGTCGCAGTTTGCCGTTGCTTTTAGGGATGTAAACCCGTCTGGCGGGCAAGGGCTGGTAGTGGCCTGAGAGTAATTCATCCCTGAGGATTTGCAGCTCAACAGCCAGTCTGGCCTGTAGCATTGTTTTGTTCACGCCATCAACGCCGGGGGTATGCGCCCCCTTTGATGAAAGCGTGATCCGCGCCGCTTCAGCCAGCCATTCTGGTTGTGTTATCAGACGCAGCAGCCGTTGAATCCGTAGGGACGGATCGGTGGCTGCCCATGTGGCAAGCTTGCGTTGCATTTCGCTGATTATCAAAGGTCTTCACCTCGTTAGGTCAGTTAATTCACGTCGCAAACACATTCAAACTGCTTCCCTTCGCCATGTAATGGGCTTTCCCCATCGCGGACTACTACGGAAGCTCCGCCAGCCAGCGCGTCATCGGAGCCATGCCCCCTTAACATCCGTCGCTGACCTTCCCCGGTTTACCTGCCTGGACTCAGGCATACTGAGGAGGCTGCCCGTCGCACTCTTTATCCTTGCTTGCCGCAAGTTGGCAGAAGTCAGCAACGCAAGCGTGATAGACGCTGCTGCCCCGGTGTTTCGCATACATGTCAAAACACCTTCGACCGGCAGTGCTTACGTATCACTGCCAGTTCCTCCTGCACGGCCTGTCAGATCACGTAGGCCGTGGTGACGTTTTCAACCCACAGAGGCGGATTAACGGGTTCATGTTCTTCAGCCTTTCAGTACTTAACCTTGAGGATCATCTCGGCTTAGTGATCTCGCCTCAATCCCCGTTGTCAGCGGGTTACATCACCCTGCGGGCATGCCGCAGGTCACTGCCGCTCAGGTTCTCCACCGTCACACCCGGTGGGATTGTTGGGTTTCTCATCGTGAGTTACCGGTTCAATATTCCAGACAGACTCGCGGTTCATTTAAGCATCCATGCCCGCCCTGAACTCCGGGCACACTATAGGTTATGTCGGTTACCCAACGCTCATCCGGAGCATCCGGATTGAACTGTCGCTGGAGCCTGTTGGGCGACACGATACTGGCCTCGCCTTTACGTGCCCACGGGCTCCGGTATCCGACCTGAGCCTTTATCCCGACACGTTTCATCAGTCGCCAGACTCTGTTGACTCCGCACTGTTGCCCGCTGTCCCGCAGATCCAGATGGATCTTGCGATAACCATAGACGCATCCCGATTCCAGCCAGAACTGTTTAATCTGTCCTGTCAGTCTCAGGTCTGCCCGATGGCGTTGTGAATGCGGCTGCTGAAGCCATGCGTAAAAGCCACTGGGATGAACATCCAGCACCCGACAGAGCAGGCGAACAGGCCAGCAACGGGCGTTGTCACGGATAAAGGCGTACCTCAGTCGGACAGTTTTGCGAAGTACGCCGCTGTAGATTCAATTGGTCAACGCAACAGTTATGTGAAAACATGGGGTTGCGGAGGTTTTTTGAATGAGACGAACATTTACAGCAGAGGAAAAAGCCTCTGTTTTTGAACTATGGAAGAACGGAACAGGCTTCAGTGAAATAGCGAATATCCTGGGTTCAAAACCCGGAACGATCTTCACTATGTTAAGGGATACTGGCGGCATAAAACCCCATGAGCGTAAGCGGGCTGTAGCTCACCTGACACTGTCTGAGCGCGAGGAGATACGAGCTGGTTTGTCAGCCAAAATGAGCATTCGTGCGATAGCTACTGCGCTGAATCGCAGTCCTTCGACGATCTCACGTGAAGTTCAGCGTAATCGGGGCAGACGCTATTACAAAGCTGTTGATGCTAATAACCGAGCCAACAGAATGGCGAAAAGGCCAAAACCGTGCTTACTGGATCAAAATTTACCATTGCGAAAGCTTGTTCTGGAAAAGCTGGAGATGAAATGGTCTCCAGAGCAAATATCAGGATGGTTAAGGCGAACAAAACCACGTCAAAAAACGCTGCGAATATCACCTGAGACAATTTATAAAACGCTGTACTTTCGTAGCCGTGAAGCGCTACACCACCTGAATATACAGCATCTGCGACGGTCGCATAGCCTTCGCCATGGCAGGCGTCATACCCGCAAAGGCGAAAGAGGTACGATTAACATAGTGAACGGAACACCAATTCACGAACGTTCCCGAAATATCGATAACAGACGCTCTCTGGGGCATTGGGAGGGCGATTTAGTCTCAGGTACAAAAAACTCTCATATAGCCACACTTGTAGACCGAAAATCACGTTATACGATCATCCTTAGACTCAGGGGCAAAGATTCTGTCTCAGTAAATCAGGCTCTTACCGACAAATTCCTGAGTTTACCGTCAGAACTCAGAAAATCACTGACATGGGACAGAGGAATGGAACTGGCCAGACATCTAGAATTTACTGTCAGCACCGGCGTTAAAGTTTACTTCTGCGATCCTCAGAGTCCTTGGCAGCGGGGAACAAATGAGAACACAAATGGGCTAATTCGGCAGTACTTTCCTAAAAAGACATGTCTTGCCCAATATACTCAACATGAACTAGATCTGGTTGCTGCTCAGCTAAACAACAGACCGAGAAAGACACTGAAGTTCAAAACACCGAAAGAGATAATTGAAAGGGGTGTTGCATTGACAGATTGAATCTACAGCGGCTTTTTTTAATATGTCCCGTTCGTCAGTAACCCGCTTCAGCTCTTTCTGGAGACGGCGGATCTCGGTCTGAGCATCTGACTGTTCTTTATGAGTGGAGGAATCCGGCCCGTA
Source organism: Enterobacter sp. CPE_E890 (assembly GCF_046521475.1). NCBI lineage: Bacteria > Pseudomonadati > Pseudomonadota > Gammaproteobacteria > Enterobacterales > Enterobacteriaceae > Enterobacter > Enterobacter sp. CPE_E890. Next base: position 965,244 of record NZ_JBKFZW010000001.1, read on the forward strand.
CTTCTTTATCCAGGCGTAAAGGCTGTGGGTGGTGATATCGAGACGTGTTGCAACGCTGGAAACAGAATAACCACGATCAACAACCTGTTTGACTGCTTCAATTTTAAACTCTTCGGGATAACGCTTACCGCTCATGGGCACCTCTCTTTAAGCCATCTTAAATGACTCTGAGGTGTCTGTTAAACCCGTGTCGATTCAGGTCGCCCGGCGTATCCCTTGATGGCGATGCTGCGTATCCATCTGATGCAGAACTGGTTCGGCTACAGCGATCCGGCCATGGAAGAAGCGCTGTACGAGACGACCATCCTACGTCCGTTAGCCGGGCTGAGCATGGAGCGTATTCCTGACGAAACCACCATCCTCAACTTCCGTCGTCTGCTGGAGAAACATGAGCTGGCAGCCGGCATCCTCTGCGTGATCAATGGCTACCTGGGGGATCGCGGTCTGTCGCTGCGCCAGGGCACTATCGTCGATGCCACGCTGATCCACGCGCCCAGTTCAACCAAGAACCAGGACGGCAAGCGCGACCCGGAAATGCACCAGACCAAGAAGGGGAACCAGTATTACTTTGGCATGAAGGCGCACATCGGCGTTGATGATGAATCGGGGCTGGTACACAGCGTGGTGGGCACGGCAGCCACCGTGGCGGATGTCACCCACGTCGACAAGCTGCTGCACGGCGACGAGAACGTCGTCTGCGCCGATGCCGGCTACACCGGCGTCGAAAAGCGCTCCGAGCATGCCGACCGAGAAGTGATCTGGCAGGTCGCAGCACGCCGCAGCACCTACAAGATGCTCGATAAACGCAGCGCCCTGTACAAAGCCAAGCGCAAGATCGAGAAGGCCAAGGCGCAAGTGCGAGCGAAGGTAGAGCCCCCGTTTCGCGTGATCAAGCGGCAGTTTCGGCTACACCAAGGTACGTTTCCGAGGGCTGGTGAGGAACACTGCACAACTGGTGACGCTGTTTGCCCTGTCGAACCTATGGATGGCCCGCCGACATTTGCTGGCAAGCGCAGGAGAGGTGCGCCTGTAATGCGGAAAATGGCCGTCGCAAGGTGCTCGCGACGGCTGAAAGCACCGAAATGAGCGGGTGATCCGATCGTTTTTGATCGGTTCACCGCTTTCAAAATCAGCAGTGGCTGAAGTCAGCCGGAAATACAGGGCTACTTCAGACCATCCCTAGCTAGGGCTCGTAGTTCGGCGCAAGGCTGAAGTCGCTTGGCTGCTTCGCTGTGCAGATCCATGACCCACTTTCCATCAAACTCCCGGTTGTAGTTCCACAAGCATCTCGCGAGTCTTGCCGGCCCGCTCCACTAACAAGACCACAACATCTCCAACGTTCTTGTCGTCTAGCCGGGCCTGTAATGTGGTGACGTCGTCGACGGCGATACCGTCGATGCTGATAACGCGATCGCCGGGCACGATGCCGCCTGCGGTGACCTCGACGCCGACGAGCCCGGCCCTGTGCGCCGCCGAGCCCGGCGTCACGCGCAATACGAATACGCCCTTACTGCCGGTCAGCGCCTGCAGACGCGCGTTGAGCTGCTCATCCACCTCGATGCCCAGCGCCGGACGGATGTACTTGCCGGTCTTTATGAGTTGCGGCACCACGCGCATGACGGTATCGACCGGCACCGCAAAGCCTATGCCGGCCGAGGCGCCAGACGGACTGTAGATGGCGGTATTGATTCCGATCAGCCGCCCAGCCGAATCGAGCAGCGGGCCACCGGAATTGCCGGGGTTGATGGCGGCGTCGGTCTGGATCAGGTGATCGATGGCCGGGCCGCCCGCTTCTCCCGGCAACGAGCGGTCGAGCGCGGAGACGATACCAGTTGTGAGCGTCCAGTCCAGGCCGAAGGGGTTGCCGATAGCGAACACCTTCTGACCCACCTTGAGGTCGGCACTGGTGCCGACCGGCACGGCCGGCGGGCGCTTGAAACCGACGCCGATCTTGAGCACGGCGATGTCGTGCGCGGGGCTCGTCCCCACCAGCGCGGCCTGGTAGTCGCGGCCGTCGGCCAGTTTGACGGTGGCTTCGGACGCGCCCTGGATGACGTGGAAGTTGGTGACGACGTGGCCGGCGTCGTCCCAGATGAAGCCCGATCCAGTGCCGCGCGGCACGGAGAACACGTTGCGCGTCCAGACATCGCGTACTAATTGCGCGGTGGTGATGTAGACCACCGAGGCGCGCGATTTTTCGAACAGTTCGATGGTGGTTTTCTCGTCCGCCGCCAGATCGCCACGCGCCATCACGGTGCGTTCTGCTGCCTCGCGCGGACTGAACCATGCTTCGATGGCGGGCAGAAACTGCCACAGCAGCATGAGCGCGGCAATGCAGGCGGTGATGAAGAGCCCGCGCCGGACGAAGCGGTCCGGCGCGGGGCGTTGGTACGGGTCGAGATAGGCCATGAGACGTCTCCTGTTGATGGGCAATCAGCGCCACAGCCCGCTCGGGCGCCAGCGCGGTGGGCGCGTCGCCAAAGCGGATTCCGGCAAAAAATGGGGCGCGCGGAGTGGCAACGCTGATGCTGGCCCAGGCGCCAACGTCAGCAGGCGTGCGATGCGCTCTTGCGTTGCCGGACGCGTGCGCAAGCAGGAGGGCTCGGGATTGCCCCATCCCGGCCATAGCCAGGCACGCCAGGAGCGGCTGACCCGCTCGATTTTCGCCAGCGCGGACGCCAGCCCCTGCGGGTCGCCAGTCAGTTCCGCCGCAAGGCGGTCAGCGTCGAACTCACGCACGCGAGACAAGCCGAGCAGTGCGAGCAGAGCCAGCTGGGGCGATGCGGCCAATAACAATAGACCAGGCCAATAGACCTCCGCCGCGCCAACCAGCTGCGCGGGCAGGCTGAGCAGGATCGCGATCTGTCCCATAAGGGCCAGTAGGCTCGTGAGGCGACTGTCGGAATCCGCCAGCCCCATGACACGCAGATCCTCATTAGCGATGTGCGCGACCTCGTGCACGAGCACACCCGCCAGCTCGCGTGGGCTCAGGCTGCGCAGCAGGCCATCGGTGAGGGCGATCGATGCCTCCTGCTTCGATCCGGTGGCGAAGGCGTTGACGACGGCACTGGGCACATAGTGCGGCACCGGCGTGGCGGGCAAACCGGCACGGGCGGGCAGCTCGCGCAACCGGGCCCACATCTCGTGGGCTTCTTGCGGGTGCAAGGCCCGTACGCGGTACAGGCGCAAGCTCAGCGCCGACGCGGCTACCGGTTCCAGCAGCAACGCACCTGCAACGGCAAACAGCGCGAGCCACAGGCAGCCTTCCCCAAACGGCAGTCTCCCTGCTGCGGCTGCGATCCCGACCAGGGTCAGGACCAACAGCCCGGTCTGCAGGCGGTTGAGCCAGCGGTGTTGCAAGAGCGCCGTGCGCGGATCACTGGGATGATGACGGGTCATGCTCAGAGGTCTCGGCGGCGCGGTCGCCGCGCTTGCGCAGCAGCCAGTAGGTCGCACCCAGAGCCAGCGTGGCGCTTGCCAGCGCGGCTATCTTTGCGGGGCTCGCGTCGGAGTCGAGGACCACGAACTTGCGGGAGAGTGCGATCAGCGCGATCAGGACCACTGTCTTGACCTGGATGATGCTGTCCCGACGCAGCGCCACGCGCACGATGGAATGCTTGAACTCCATCGCGATCAAGAGCGTCATGATCATACCGAACACGCTCTGGAATACCTTGTGGTCCAGGGGATTGAAGGCATCGAGAACCAGCAGCGTGAAGACGATGGAGATGAGCTGGAACAGCGACACCACGATGATGACGGCGATCACCGCCGACAGCACGAGCGCGACGACCTGCTCGAAGCGCTCGTAAAAACTCATGATGGCTAATTGGTCACGCAAGACCTGAAATGGGTTAAGGCGTGTTGATTTCATGACGATGAACTCCCTGGAAAACGGCTGCTGTCGAGACGGCGGCGCATTGCGTTGATGTGTCCTTCAATCAGCTCGGTCGACATGCCAAGCGTCGACATCACCTGTTCCGCCAGCCCAATAGCTGCGGCAAAGGATTGCTGATACACGCGCACGTTGGGCATGGCGCGAAATGCATCGGCCGCGGTCGTACTTCTGCATGACACCCACAAGGTCAGCGCCGGACGGCGCTCGGCAATCGCCTGGGCGATGCGCAACGCTTGCTGGGCATGGGCGAACGTCAGCACCACCAAGTGCGCATGCGTCAAGCCGGCAGCCAGCAAGGTATCGGGCCGACTGGCATCGCCATGGAACACCGGCGCGCCGGCGGCACGCGCGGCCTCGACCTTCTGCGCGTCCGCCTCCAGCAGCAGATGCGCCACGCCGGCGTGGCGAAGAATCTCGCTGACTGTAAGGCCAAGCTCGCCCGCGCCGCAAACGATGACATGGTCTCGATATCGCGTCGTCTGCGCGGCGATCTCGACTTCTTCAGCCTGGGGTGGCTGAATGACGCCGCCGGTGCGGCTCAAGAACCGGGCAAGTACATCGTGATGGCGGATCAGTAGCGGTGCCAGAGCCATGCTGAGCACCAGCGCGACCAGCATGGGTTGGACGACGGTCGCGGGGATCAGATGCTGCTGCAAGACCGTGCCCAACAACAGCAGGGCGAACTCGCCGCCGTGCCCCAACGCTATGCCCGCGCGCCAGGCATCGAGGGCGGACAGGCGCGTCGCCCGCAAGGCCAGCGTATTGAGCAGGATCTTGACTGGTACCAGCACCACCAGCCACGCCAGCACCGCCAGCGGTGCCGAAAGAATCTGTGCTGCGTCCAGTTGCAGGCCGATGGTCACGAAGAACACGCCCGACAACACATCGCGAAAGGGCCTGAGGTGGCTTTCCATGTGGTGCCGGAAGTCGCTCTCGCCCAGGACCATCCCGGCGAGGAAGGCCCCCAGGGCGGCGGATACGCCGACCGCGTGCGCAGCGGCGGCGGCAGCCACCACCACGCACAAGGAGACGAGCACGAACGATTCCTCGTGGCCCCGCCGCGCCACCCAGCCCAGCAGGCCATGCAACAGACGGCGCGAGGCGAGGGCCGCTGCCGCGAACAGCAGCAGCACACCGAATACTTCGAGCAGCACATGCTCGATCTTCGGCGACTCGCCGCGCGCCCAGATTGCCAGCAAGGCCAGCAGGGGCACGCTGGCCAGGTCCTGAAAGACCAGCACGGCGATGGCACTGCGGCCGTGGCGGGTGGTGAGCTCGCCTTGGTCGGCCAGTTGTCGGCTGACCAGCGCCGTGGACGACATGGCCGCCGCAGTGCCGAGCAGCGCGGCGCTCTGGCCGGGCTGCCCCAGCCACATCAATAGCAGGATCAGCGGCGGGGCCACGGCGATCATCTGCAGAGCGCCCGCCATCAGCACCGTCCTGCGGGCGAGCCAGAAGTGTCCGAGGGAGAATTCCAGTCCGACCATGAACAACAGCAGCGCCACGCCCAGCTCGGACAGAAAGCTCAGCGTCTCCCCCGGCGCGATCACGCTGATGACTGAGGGGCCCAGTACAACGCCGACAGAGAGATACCCCAGCAAGGCGGGCACTCTGAACGCCGCCGTCGCCATCGACGCCAGGCTGCAAGCCGCCAGCAGGATTAGCGTATCGCCGAGTAAGGCCTGCATCGGTCAGCGTCCCACTTGCGTCGACGTCCAGCGCACGATGTCCTGCGCGCCCATCGCGCCGGCCTGACGGGCGATCTCCCGCCCACCCTGGAACAGGGCGAGCGTCGGGATGCTGCGGATACCGAACTGCGCGGCCAGGTGGGGCTCAGCCTCGGTATTCACCTTCGCCAGCCGGATCCTCGGTTCGAGCTGGTGCGCCGCTTGCTGGAACTGTGGCGCCATCATCTTGCACGGCCCGCACCATGGCGCCCAGAAATCGACCAGTAGCGGCAGATCGCTGCGCTCCACGTGGCGCGAGAACGTCGCCGTGGTCAACTCGATGGGCTCGCCCGTGAACAAGGGCTGCTGGCAGCGGCCACAGTTGGGATGTTCCGATAGCTTCGCAGTCGGTACGCGGTTGATGGACTGGCAATGCGGGCAGACGAGGTGAAGATCATTCTTCATGGTTCGCCTCCTTGGACCACAGTGAGGCTGCCTCGCTTCGGGTCACAGACAATGCCGACCAATCAACGCCTTGGAGCCAATCGTTCCCGTTTTTGCTTACTCCGGCCTCTTCCAGATGAGCAGCGATGAATGCTTCGGCCTGCATGAGCCACCTTCGGACAGCATCTTCCTTACTAGGAATCAGCAGGATTTCAGAGACGCTGCTGGCATTCAGCCCGTCCACACGGATAAGCAGAAAAATGCGCCGCCACAAACGCGGCATGTCCTTCAGCAGGTCAAATGCAAAAGCGAGCTCGCTCGACCGATCAATCAGCTCCTCCTGTTCCGCGATCGTTGCGACATCGGGATGCTGACTGCCAGCGAAGATATCGGCCAGCTTGAGTGTGTCATCGGGCTGATAAAATTCGAAGATTTCCTCTTCCACCATGGCCTCGGCCACGTCTTGGGCATCCGGTTCGACCGGCGCGTCCAGAGAAACGAATTCGCCAAATTGCCGGCTGCTTGCCACTTCGTTATCCAGGACGGCGAACAGATGCTTCAAAAGATCGGTGTAAGCCTCTTTTTCCCCCGGCACGGATTGCCATTCCACCTCAGCTCGGACAATCGCTTCATCCACCACGTCGCGCAGCGTCGGATAATCGCGCGGTAAATCGCCGACGGCCCGCAGATAAGCCAGCTCACGCCTTGCGACAGCCTCAAGTTTCGACAGTAGAGGCATTCGGGTCACCTCGGCCTCATGGGCGGCTGATGCGGGTTTTGCGGCAATCCGCACCTTGAGCTCGCGCAAGCGCTCGCGTCGTGCTTTGCGCTTGATTTGATCCTGAGCATGCAGTCGGTCAAAATGCTTCCTGGCCTGACGGAACAACGACTGTGCGAGCATCTTCGCGAGGGGCGTAAGCTCGTCATGTGATGCAGTAACGCTGACAATCTTTTTGCCGGGCAGGTGCATATAGCCACTGGCCAGAAATTGCCGCTTGATCTTGTCGCGATCAAGGACGATTTGAAGTTGCGCTGAATCTTTAGTGTGTTTGTCGAGCAATGGCTTGAGGGCGTGCTCGATCACATTTCCCAAAGTTCTCTGCCAAGGTTCATGAAACTCTTTGTCGATAGCTCGATAGCTATATTGCATCTGCATGTATGACTCCTTCGATGTCATTTCTATGGAGGTATGAATCGAGGATGCTCATATCCATAGATTTTGGTTTGGCACGCTCTTACCCCAGGCGCGTTTTGCGAAGACTCCAACTCAAGAACAAAAGCGTGACGCCATAGACTGCCGCATGGAAACCCAACAGCCAGCCTGCGGCCACGAATGACTCGACCGGACGGGTAAAAAATATCCACAAGACGATAGCGCCAAGGATAATCGAGAGCAGTCCACTGAGGGCAAGCCAGATTTCACCCTTGATTTCCCGACGCAGCCGAACGGCGGCGGATATCTCCAGCACACCGGTGAAAATCGCCCAGAAGCCCACGCTAGCCCATAAAAAAGAAGCCAAGACTATCGTGGCGGCCCAAGGAGCAACCAGGACGACGACGCCCGTAAGTATGCCGACAATGCCGCTGAACAGCAGCCAGCCCCAGCGCTCTTTTTTCTGTATATGGCGCACCGCTGCAAACAAGTTGAACGCGCCATTGACCAAGGAAAATGCGCCGAACATGATGGTCATGGCCAACAGAGCCGATTGTGGCATCCAGAACGCGAGGGCTGCAAAAATCAATGCCAAGACACCGCGCAGCACAAAAAGCCACCAATTTTGGCTCAGCGAACACAGTGCTTTGGTGGGGTCATCCGCATTGGAATTAGCGATGGTGTCTGTGTTCATGCAATATCTCCTAAAGATCTATACAGAATAAAAAATCAAACACTCATGGAACAAGAGAGGGGGCGCTATGCGCCCCCTATCCAGGGGTTTCAGAACAACTTGGACAGTTTTGCCTTGACTTCATCGAGCCAGCCTTTTCCGCAGCCTCCCCCTCCCGTCTTTTCCTTGATTTTCTTGAGTTCAGCGTACAGGGGCTCAAAGTCCTTCCTTTTTCCATAGCCCAGCAGTTCTGCCATTTCCAATTGCTGCCGGGCTTCGTTCAACAATGTCTCCAGGCGCTCATTGGATGCTTCGCTGCGCTGACCATCTTCTACCAGGGGCTCGGCGCGCTTCAGGAGCAGCTTCGCACGCAGGACGGGCAGCGGAAGCACGCTGCGCTCCTCGACCAGCGTGCTGAGCGCTGACTGCAGCGCGGCTTTGGCTTCTTCGATCTTGCCCTGATCGATCAGCGGCACGACTGCCTTCACGGCTGCGGGATAGGACGCCAAAGGGATGCTGGTGACCGTGATCACGATTTCACTGGCCAGCAAAGCCAGCACGTGGCGAGCCTGTTGCACCTCGCCATGTTTGAGGGCATCCAGCGCCTCGTCGGTCATCGCCTCAATGGTTTCCGTGTTGGCGAACAAGTCGTGCACGATGGTGCGCACATCAACGCCGGCCAGGGCGAGCGTGGGTTCGCGCGCGACGATCAGCTCCAGCTTTCCCGTCACTTCGGCCAGCGTTGCCAATGCGCGTGCAGTGTCCTTGCCGTCAAGTGCGGCCAGCGCGGATTTGGTCAGCGACAAGGCCGAGACTGCCTCATCGAGGACTTGTTTACGTTTGTCTTCCGCCTGCGAGTCCGTTTCTTTCTGAACCTCAGGCTGTACCTCCGTGACGACTTCAGGCTTGGACTCTGGACTGACAGGAAGGCTGCTTACCGCGGCCTGTTCGTTTATTCCTTCGTTCGTCGCATTGGGATTCGGTGTTTGCTCATTCATGGTGATATGCCTCGTATGAGATAGTGAAAATAGGCGAATCTATTGGGGCTGAATGCGAACATCGCGAGACTGACCGACAGAGCAGTCAGCCCCTTCATCACCTCAAAACAGCTTTTGGATGCGCGTCTTCAACTCGTCGAACCATCCCTTGCCGCTTTTGCCACCAGCCGACTTTTGCTCAATGGACTTCACCTGATCGAAGATGGGTTTGAAGTCCGCCTTCTTGCCATAACCCAGGATCTGCGCCATCTCGATCTCCGTGCGCACGGACGACAGCAAGGTGCTGAGCTCCTCGTTCTGCTTGGCATCGCGCCTGTCGGTCTCGGCCAGCTTTTCAGCTTTTGCCATCGCGGCTTCGGCCCGTAGCACGGGCAGAGGAAAGGCGACCGAGGTCACCACCAGCGTGTTCAGTGCTCGGGCGAGTTCCGCTTTGGCGTTGTCGATCTTGCCGCTGTCGATGAGCCGTGCGGCCGACTTGATCGCTGCCGGGTACGTTGCCATCGGAAGGTTGTCGGTTTGGATTACGATTTCGCTGGCCAGATTGGCAACGATGGGCCGGGCCTTTTGCACCTCGCCATCACCCAACAACTCCCGAGACAACTTGACCGCTTTCTTTACCGATTCCACGTTGGCGTGGATATCGTGGGTGATGACGCGTACATCGACCGGCGCCAAAGCAAGTTTGGCGTCGCGTGCCAATACCAGTTCCATCTTTCCGCTGGCCAGTTCCAGCGCAGCAAGCGCCTCCTTGGTCTTATTTGCATCAAGGAGGGTCAAAGCCTCCTGGGTCTTGGTGAGCGCCGTGATGGCGTCTTGAGTGAGCTCGGCACGCTTTTTATCGGCTTCCCGGGCGGCCTTGTCATCTACCTGTGGCTGTGCCGCCTTGGATGCGGCAGAGGGTGCTGCAGCACCTGGGCTAGAACCTGCCGCCGATTGGGCCAGAGCCGGTCCGCTCAGTCCGACGACGACCGCCAGGGCAAGTGCGGAGAAGGTGTATTGTGGCTGTTTGATATTCATGATCTTGGGCTCTTGATTGAAGTTAGTTGACTGAGATTTCAATCTGTTTCGGTTTGGCTTGCTCGGCCTTGACAAGCCGCACTTCCAGCACGCCGTCTTTCATGGAAGCCGTCACCTTGGTCGGATCAACGTTGTCAGGCAAGACAAAGCTGCGCACAAAGCGGCCATACGCACGTTCGATGCGGTGGAACTTCTTGCCCTGCTCCTCTTTTTCCAGTTTGCGCTCGCCGCTGATGGTGAGCACACCGTTTTCCGCGCTGACGCGCACGGCATCCTTGGGGACCTCCGGCAGATCCAGCTTGAGGAGGAATGCGTTCTCATCCTCGCTGATGTCCGCCATTGGTGCCCAGTCCGCCGTGGTCATGGCTTCGTTGCCGGTACGGGCGCCCTGTCGCTGGGGTATTCGTCCGAACATCGTCGCCAGGCGGTTTTGCAATTCATCCAGTTCCCGGAAGGGGTCCCACGGTGTCAATGCAGACATATCGGTTCTCCTTGAACAATGCCGACGAATTGGATGACGCACTGAACAGAGCCGTCGGTTTACTCTGAATGGCACCTACTACTGTTTTCAGTTCCGAACAAGTCCTTGAGTCAATTGACGGATATCGCTTTCGTCGAGCGTTTCCCGCGCCAGCAGCTCGCGCGCACAGCGCTCCAGCACCGCGCGGTTGATGTCGAGAATCCGGTAGGCGCGCTCGAACACGCCCATCACGATGTCGCGGATAGCCTGATCGATGCGCGCCTGGGTCGATTCGGCCAACCGGCAACCGCCGTGGGCCAGTTCAGGTGTATCGAGAAAGCGGGGCCGCTGCGCCTCGAAGGCGATGTAGCCCAGGCCCTCGTCCATGCCAAAGCGGGTGATCATGTCGCGGGCGATGTCGGTGGCTCGCGCCAGATCGTCCGCCGTCCCGGTAGACAACTCGCCGAACACCAGCTTTTCGGCGGCACGCCCGCCCAGCAGTACGGCGATCTTGTGCTCGAGATCGGTACGCGTCATCAGGAAGCGGTCTTCGGTGGGGCGCTGCAAGGTGTAGCCCAGCGCGCCGATGCCGCGCGGGATGATCGAGATCTTGTGTACGGGGTCGGTTTCGGGCAGCGCCAGCGCCACCAGCGCATGGCCCATCTCGTGATGGGCCACGGTTTCCCGCTCCTTGGGGTTGAGCACGCGGCTCTTCTTTTCCAGGCCCGCCACGATGCGCTCGATGGTCGCGGTGAAGTCCTGCAATTCCACGGCGGACGCACGGCGTCTCCTCGCCGCCAGCGCCGCCTCGTTGACCAGATTGGCGAGGTCCGCGCCGGAAAAGCCCGTGGTCAGTGCGGCTACCTGTTCGAGGTCTACATCCTGGGCCAGCGTCACCTTCTTGACATGAACCTTCAGGATGTCCAGCCGCCCCTTCTTGATGTCGGGCCGGTCCACCAGCACCTGGCGGTCGAAGCGGCCGGCACGCAGCAGCGCCTGGTCGAGGATTTCGGGGCGGTTGGTGGCGGTGAGGATGATCAGCCCGACCGAGCTGTCGAAGCCGTCCATCTCCGTGAGCAGCTGGTTGAGGGTCTGCTCGCGCTCGTCGTGGCCGCCGACGCCGCGCGCGCGGCCCAGCGCATCGAGCTCGTCGATAAAGATGATGGCCGGTGCCTGCCCGCGGGCCAGCTCGCACACACGGACCGCACCCACGCCGACGAACATCTCGACAAACTCTGAGCCGGAGATGGAGATGGAGAAGCAGGGCACCGCCGCCTCGCCGGCAACAGCCTTGGCCAGCAATGTCTTGCCGGTGCCCGGTGGGCCGACCAGCAACACGCCCTTGGTAATGCGCGCCCCGAGACGGCCATAGTCCTGCGAATTCTTCAGGAAATCGACGATCTCGACCAGCTCCGCCTTGGCCTCATCCCCCCCCGCGACATCGGCGAACGTCACACCGGTGTTCTTTTCCACGAACACCTTGGCGCGGCTCTTACCGATGTTGAGAAACCCGCCCATGCCCTGCTTCTCGGCGAAGCGGCGGAACAGGAAGAACCAGACGCCAAAGAAGGCTACCGCTGGCAGGATCCACGACAGCACATCGCGCAGCCAGGTGCTCTCCAACACGCGGGCATAGGGCACGTCGTACTTCGACAGGCGATCGGCAAGATCGGGTTCGACCCTCGTTGCAACGATCGTCGTCTTGCCCCGGCTGTCCGGCGACTTCAGGCGCCCGGTCACCGTACGATCCGACACCAGCACTTCGGCCACGCGCCCCTCGGCCAGCGCCTTCTCGAACTCGCTGTAGGGCACCGGCTCGACGGTTTTCGCCGTCTGCCAGTAGCTCTGCAAACTCAACAACAGCAGGAGTGCAACGATCCAGTAGCCGGTATTCCATTGATTCTTTTTTTCCATGGGCCGTGTTCCTCGAAAGTCGAGTTGCCAGAGGATCAGGTGAACAGACGGGCCGCACCGTCACGCAAACGGATGGCCAGCGAGCGGGAGAGCAGTGCCGCCGCTGATGAGCAGCCCCCACGGCGTGGCCGACCGCGGATCACGCTTGTAGACGACCGCGTGACCCGCGGCCACGACCGCCACCGCGATCGAGGCCAGGGAGGCTGCCCATGCCAGGCCGATGGGGTCGGACACGGCAGCCTCGCCCGCCATCAAGATGCGTCGCTCGCCGACTTCTTCTTGCGCGAGCCTTTGCCAGCGTCGCCGTGCGGCGTCTCGGTCGCCTTCGCGGCATCCGGCAGCTCCGGCTCGGCCGGGGTCTGCGGTGGCTCTTTGCGTTCGAACACCACGCGTTCGGCCTTGTCGTCCCAGCGTGCGCTGGCGTGATCGCCCTTGCCGATGCCGCCACCGAGCATCTCGCGCGCCAGCGCAGTTTCCAGCTCGCTACGGATCAGGCGCTTGAGTTCACGCGCACCGAACTCGGGCTTGTAGCCTTCTTCCGCGAAATGGTCGATCAGCGTCTGATCGAAAGTGAGCGTCACGCCCTGGCTGGCGGCGCTGCGCGCCACGCGATCGAGCTGCAGGCCGACGATGTGGCGGATCTCCTCCTTGCCCAGCGCATGGAAGACGATTATCTCGTCGATGCGGTTGAGGAACTCGGGCCGGAAGTGGCCGCGCAGCACGTCCATGACCTCGGCCTTGGTCTTTTCGTACTCCTCGCCAGCCGCCTCACGCGCCTTCAGCCGTCGCTGGATGATGTCCGAACCCAGGTTGGACGTGGCGATGATGATGGTGTTGGTGAAATCCACCACCCGGCCCTTGCCGTCGGTGAGGCGACCGTCGTCGAACACTTGCAGCAGGATGTTGTAGACGTCAGGGTGTGCCTTCTCGATCTCGTCGAGCAGCAGCACGCTGTAGGGCTTGCGCCGCACCTTCTCGGTGAGCTGACCGCCTTCGTCGTAACCGACATAGCCCGGAGGCGCGCCCACCAGCCGCGCCACGGTATGGCGTTCGCCATATTCCGACATGTCGATGCGCAACAGGGCGTGCTCATCGCCGTAGATAGATTCGGCCAATGCCTTGGCGAGCTCGGTCTTGCCCACCCCGGTCGGGCCCAGAAACAGGAAGGTAGCCACCGGTTTGCTGCCTTCGCGCAGGCCGGCGCGGGACAGCCGCACGGCATCGGCCACGGCACGGACCGCCTCGTCTTGTCCCACCAGGCGCTCGTGCAGCCGTTGTTCCAAGTGCAGCAGCTTTTCGCGCTCTTCCACCGTCAACTCGTTGACCGGGATGCCGGTCAGGCGCGAGACGATCTGCGCCACGTGTTCCGCCTTTACCTCGGCACTGCCGGAGGCCCGCTCCCGCTCCCAGTCCTCGACGAGCTTCTTGAGCTCGGCCTCCTTGGCTTCGATGCGCTTGCCGAGCTCGGCGGCCTGGTCGTACTGCTTGCGCGCGGCCACGTAATCCTGTTCACGCCGCAGCTGGTGCAGTTCGGACTCCAGCTCCTGCACGGCCACCGGCCGGGCCGTGGCCGACAGCTTCACGCGCGCGGCCGCCTGGTCGAGCAGGTCGATCGCCTTGTCCGGCAGGAAGCGCGCCGTGATGTAGCGGTCGGACAACTCGGCCGCCGCGATGATCGCGTCCTCGGAGATGCTGACCTTGTGGTGCGCCTCGAAGGTGTCGCGCAGGCCGCGCAGAATCATGATGGTCTGGGCCACCGTCGGCTCGGGCACCGTCACCGGCTGGAAGCGCCGCTCCAGTGCGGCATCCTTCTCGATGTATTTCTGGTACTCGTTCAGCGTCGTGGCGCCGATCAGGTTGAGTTCACCGCGCGCCATCATCGGTTTGAACACGTTGGCCACGTCCAGCCCGCCTTCGCCACCGCCCTGGCCGGCACCGACGATGGTGTGCACCTCGTCGATGAACAAAATCAGCTCGCCCTGGTGCTCGGTCACCTCCTTCAGCACCTTCTGCACGCGCTCCTCGAACTCGCCGCGATATTTGGCGCCGGCCACCATGGCGTTGATGTTGAGTTCCACCAGGCGCTTGTCGCGCAAGGTCTCGGGCACTTCACCCGCCACCATGCGCTGCGCCAGCCCTTCGACGATGGCGGTCTTACCCACACCCGGCTCGCCGATCAGCACCGGGTTGTTCTTCTTGCGCCGGGCCAGCACCTCGATGGTGGTTTCGATCTCCTGCGCGCGGCCGATCACCGGGTCGAGCTTGCCGTCGCGCGCCATCTTGGTCAGGTCGCGCGAGTACTTGTCGAGTTCTGGCGTGTTGGTCGGCGTCTCAGCGCGTCCATCCTCGGCGCCCTTGCCGACCACCTTGCTGACCTGTTGGCGCAGCGCCTGCGGCGTCAGGCCGTAGCGGCGCAGCAGGTTGGCGGCCAGCCCTTCGCCTTCCTCGGCCAGACCGATCAGGAAATGCTCTGGACCGACATAAGAATGGCCGAGTTCATTGGAGGCCACGAAGGCGCGGCTGAGCGCATCCTTCACGCGCGGCGACACGCCGATCTCGCCCTCGAAGGGCTTGTCCCCGCGCTTGGCCTCAGACTCGATCTGCCGCTTGAGGTCATCGACCTTGATCTTGAACTGACCCAGGATGGTCTTGACCACGTCGCTGTCGGCCAGCGCCAGCAGCAGATGTTCGGTATCCACCTCGGAGCGGCCAAATTCGGCAGCGTGTTTGGCGGCCTCCTGCAACAAGGCTTCCGACTGTTCGCTGATGCGGCTGGCCAGCCCACTGCCGCGACGGCGCGGCGCACCCGAACCTGCGGCGGCGGGCTCGCCAAACGAGGCATCGACCACGTCATCGGTATCGGCGGCAACTGGCGTCGCGTCGTCGCCGATGCGGAAGAAGTCACTGCCGAGGAAGTCCTCGAACAGGCCACTGCGCGAACCGAACAAGGCTTCCAGCGGCGAAACGGTGCGCTTTTGCTGGCGCACTAATTGCCGGTAATGGTCGTCGCACAACAGCATGGTGCTGTGACGACCGTTGAGATTGGCTTCCACCCGCACGGTGGCGGGTTGGCCGCAGACCTGGCATTGTTTTCTGGCCATGCTGATGCTCCTGAGAAGGTTGACAAGGTTGAGGCGACGAGGCATCGCGAGCCGCGACACCTCGTCTCGGGCCGGGTTTTTCTTGTGACGAACGAGCCGGCGACGTCAGCCGTTGATCGGGATCGAGCGTCCCTGCTTCGGCGCACTGACCTCGCGCTTGTCGATCGTGACCGTGAGCACCCCGTTCTTGAACGATGCCTTGATCGAATCCTGGTTGGCGTCGTCAGGCAGGTTCAAGGCACGCTGAAAGCTGCCGTAGGAGCGCTCCACACGGTGGAAGCCACCTTCCTTCTTCTCCTGTTCCTGGCGCTTCTCGCCACGCACCATCAGCACGTCGTTGTCGAGGGTGATCTGGATGTCCTTCTCCTCGACACCGGGCACTTCCAGGGCAATCTTGTACTGCTTGTCGGTTTCCTGGATGTCCAGGGCCGGCTTCAGCATGCCCGACCAATCGGATGGCCACTGCGGCATGTTCAACGCCGAAAAACCGAAGCCCCGGAATGCGTCATCGAACAGCCGGTCGATTTCCCGATGCAGTTGCAGGATCGGGCTGACTGGCCCGCTAGCCGCTGGCAGGTCATTGCGCTGCACTGGCAGGGAAGAGGCGGTCTGCTGCTCTTGCTGCTCGTTCTTGAACCAGTTCCAGGGAGCCAACTTCTTGAAATCGATGTCCATGTCATACCTCCAGAAAAATTGGAAAACGAGTTACTCAAGCCCTTTGCCTGCTGCGACGGGCACTGCGCCCAGGCGACACGGGCTGCTCGGATGACTTCTGCTGTTCACGCTTGCGCATCACCTCCTTCTTTGCTCCGGCTCGGGTCTGATCATTGAGCCACTGATCGATTTCACTTTGACGAAACCGCCACGTCCCGTCCACCTTGAAAGCCGGAATTTCCCCGTGCGCGGCGAGCCGATAAAGCGTCCGCTTGCCGACTTTCAAGTACGCAGCCAATTCATCGAGCGTGAAAATCACCTGTAGGTGCGCTTTCATCTCACCCTCTCCAATCGCGTCGCTTTGCGGTTCCGGCCAAGGAAATCCTTGCAATACTTTGTAAAATATTACACCTACCATGACAAACTTCAAGAGTCAAGAGTCAATGTACAGCGTTCTCCCGCCCCATTGATGCAGGTCAACTGCTCAGGCAAGGCGCAGGGGGGCGGCCTGATCAGGCAATGGACAGCGCCTGGCTCGTCAGCCTGCGTGTGCCACAGGCGCCTCGATCAAACACCGATCCTCACGTTGTAGTCGAGTGCCCGCAGCCCCTTGCTTGTCTGCATGTTCCTTGGCGGAAACTCGTCTGGGCGCGCCCAGACGACGATTTCCCCGAGGCTGCTCAGGCCAACGTGCGGAATTGCCCAGTCGTCGCTGCGGATCGCGTTCCAGAGTCGGGCCGAAACACTTCCGTTGCCCCAGACAACGTAGTTCAACAGTATCCGTCCGGCCAACACACCTTCCCGATACCGCCGCCGAAGGCCATGGCCCATCAAGCGGATTTTCCATGCGCCCTCAGCGCCGTACCAACAGCAAATCTTTCAAGGCCCAGGTCATTCAGGAGTGTTCTGAACCCGATGCCTCCATCGCAAACATCGCCTTGGGCTACAGCCTCAATGCCAACCTCGTCCACAAATGGATTCGCCTGCTTACCCAGAAAACCACGGCTATCCAGCCAGCGTTCATCCCGTTGCCTTCTCAAATGCTCGGCGCGGGTTCGCATGCTCAAGCGCGCTGCTGCGATCATGAGTTTGATCCAGTCGGCCCGTAATAATGGGCACGATCCGTATGCCTATCTCAAGTGAAGTGGTTTACTGAATTTGGCCACCTGAACAGAGGTGATATGCTCACCTCAGAACATTACAGGTGCCTCAATGAAAAAAAGAAATTTCAGCGCAGAGTTTAAACGCGAATCCGCTCAACTGGTCCTTGATCAGAACTACACCGTTGCAGCTGCGGCCAGTGCTATGGATGTCGGCCTTTCTACCATGACGCGATGGGTAAAGCAGTTGCGGGATGAACGACAGGGCAAAATACCTAAAGCCTTTCCTATAACCCCGGAGCAGATTGAAATACGTGAGCTGAAGAAAAAAATACAACGCATTGAAATGGAAAACGACATATTAAAAAAGGCTACTGTAGATTCAATTGGTCAACGCAACAGTTATGTGAAAACATGGGGTTGCGGAGGTTTTTTGAATGAGACGAACATTTACAGCAGAGGAAAAAGCCTCTGTTTTTGAACTATGGAAGAACGGAACAGGCTTCAGTGAAATAGCGAATATCCTGGGTTCAAAACCCGGAACGATCTTCACTATGTTAAGGGATACTGGCGGCATAAAACCCCATGAGCGTAAGCGGGCTGTAGCTCACCTGACACTGTCTGAGCGCGAGGAGATACGAGCTGGTTTGTCAGCCAAAATGAGCATTCGTGCGATAGCTACTGCGCTGAATCGCAGTCCTTCGACGATCTCACGTGAAGTTCAGCGTAATCGGGGCAGACGCTATTACAAAGCTGTTGATGCTAATAACCGAGCCAACAGAATGGCGAAAAGGCCAAAACCGTGCTTACTGGATCAAAATTTACCATTGCGAAAGCTTGTTCTGGAAAAGCTGGAGATGAAATGGTCTCCAGAGCAAATATCAGGATGGTTAAGGCGAACAAAACCACGTCAAAAAACGCTGCGAATATCACCTGAGACAATTTATAAAACGCTGTACTTTCGTAGCCGTGAAGCGCTACACCACCTGAATATACAGCATCTGCGACGGTCGCATAGCCTTCGCCATGGCAGGCGTCATACCCGCAAAGGCGAAAGAGGTACGATTAACATAGTGAACGGAACACCAATTCACGAACGTTCCCGAAATATCGATAACAGACGCTCTCTGGGGCATTGGGAGGGCGATTTAGTCTCAGGTACAAAAAACTCTCATATAGCCACACTTGTAGACCGAAAATCACGTTATACGATCATCCTTAGACTCAGGGGCAAAGATTCTGTCTCAGTAAATCAGGCTCTTACCGACAAATTCCTGAGTTTACCGTCAGAACTCAGAAAATCACTGACATGGGACAGAGGAATGGAACTGGCCAGACATCTAGAATTTACTGTCAGCACCGGCGTTAAAGTTTACTTCTGCGATCCTCAGAGTCCTTGGCAGCGGGGAACAAATGAGAACACAAATGGGCTAATTCGGCAGTACTTTCCTAAAAAGACATGTCTTGCCCAATATACTCAACATGAACTAGATCTGGTTGCTGCTCAGCTAAACAACAGACCGAGAAAGACACTGAAGTTCAAAACACCGAAAGAGATAATTGAAAGGGGTGTTGCATTGACAGATTGAATCTACAACCGCGCTCTTGATGCCAGACTCCCTGAACAATTCTCGTTAATCGGGAAACTCAGAGCGCAGTATCCTGTGGTCACACTTTGCCACGTGTTCGGGGTTCATCGCAGCAGCTACAAATACTGGGGAAAAAGCCCCGAAAAGCCAGACGGCAGGCGAGCTGTGTTACGCAGTCAGGTTCTGGAACTGCATAACATCAGCCATGGCTCTGCTGGCGCAAGAAGTATCGCGATTATGGCAACCCTGAAAGGCTTCAGAATGGGACGCTGGCTTGCCGGAAGGCTCATGAAAGAACCGGGTCTGGTGAGTTGTCAGCAGCCAACTCACCGGTATAAACGTGGTGGTCATGAACACACCGCTATCCCGAATTGCCTTGAGCGACAGTTTGCAGTGACAGAACCGAATCAGGTGTGGTGCGGCGATGTGACGTATAGTGTGCCCGGAGTTCAGGGCGGGCATGGATGCTTAAATGAACCGCGAGTCTGTCTGGAATATTGAACCGGTAACTCACGATGAGAAACCCAACAATCCCACCGGGTGTGACGGTGGAGAACCTGAGCGGCAGTGACCTGCGGCATGCCCGCAGGGTGATGTAACCCGCTGACAACGGGGATTGAGGCGAGATCACTAAGCCGAGATGATCCTCAAGGTTAAGTACTGAAAGGCTGAAGAACATGAACCCGTTAATCCGCCTCTGTGGGTTGAAAACGTCACCACGGCCTACGTGATCTGACAGGCCGTGCAGGAGGAACTGGCAGTGATACGTAAGCACTGCCGGTCGAAGGTGTTTTGACATGTATGCGAAACACCGGGGCAGCAGCGTCTATCACGCTTGCGTTGCTGACTTCTGCCAACTTGCGGCAAGCAAGGATAAAGAGTGCGACGGGCAGCCTCCTCAGTATGCCTGAGTCCAGGCAGGTAAACCGGGGAAGGTCAGCGACGGATGTTAAGGGGGCATGGCTCCGATGACGCGCTGGCTGGCGGAGCTTCCGTAGTAGTCCGCGATGGGGAAAGCCCATTACATGGCGAAGGGAAGCAGTTTGAATGTGTTTGCGACGTGAATTAACTGACCTAACGAGGTGAAGACCTTTGATAATCAGCGAAATGCAACGCAAGCTTGCCACATGGGCAGCCACCGATCCGTCCCTACGGATTCAACGGCTGCTGCGTCTGATAACACAACCAGAATGGCTGGCTGAAGCGGCGCGGATCACGCTTTCATCAAAGGGGGCGCATACCCCCGGCGTTGATGGCGTGAACAAAACAATGCTACAGGCCAGACTGGCTGTTGAGCTGCAAATCCTCAGGGATGAATTACTCTCAGGCCACTACCAGCCCTTGCCCGCCAGACGGGTTTACATCCCTAAAAGCAACGGCAAACTGCGACCACTGGGTATCCCCGCGTTGCGGGATCGTATTGTTCAGCGGGCCATGCTGATGGCGATGGAGCCGATATGGGAGAGTGATTTTCATACGCTCTCATATGGCTTCCGGCCTGAGCGCAGTGTCCACCACGCGATCCGCACGGTGAAATTACAGCTCACAGACTGCGGTGAAACCCGGGGACGCTGGGTGATTGAAGGCGACCTGTCCAGTTACTTCGACACCGTACATCATCGACTGCTGATGAAGGCTGTACGCCGCAGGATCAGTGACGCACGTTTCATGACTCTGCTGTGGAAAACCATCAAGGCGGGACATATCGATGTCGGTCTCTTTCGGGCGGCCAGTGAAGGTGTGCCACAGGGCGGTGTTATATCGCCGCTATTATCGAACATCATGCTGAATGAGTTCGATCAATACCTGCATGAGCGCTACCTGAGCGGGAAAGCCAGAAAAGATCGGTGGTACTGGAATAACAGTATCCAACGGGGCCGAAGTACGGCGGTCAGAGAAAACTGGCAGTGGAAACCCGCGGTGGCGTACTGCCGCTATGCCGATGATTTTGTCCTCATCGTCAAAGGCACCAAAGCACAGGCGGAAGCCATCAGGGAGGAGTGTCGGGGTGTGCTCGAAGGCAGTCTGAAACTCAGGCTGAACATGGATAAGACTAAAATCACCCATGTTAATGACGGCTTTATCTTTCTGGGGCACAGGATCATTCGCAAACGCAGTCGTTATGGCGAGATGCGAGTGGTCTCAACGATCCCGCAGGAGAAAGCCAGAAACTTCGCCGCATCGCTGACAGCACTGTTATCAGGCAACTACAGTGAAAGCAAAGTCGATATGGCTGAACAACTCAACCGAAAACTGAAAGGCTGGGCCATGTTCTATCAGTTCGTTGATTTTAAGGCCAAAGTCTTCAGTTATATCGACCGTGTCGTGTTCTGGAAGCTGGCTCACTGGCTGGCCCGCAAATACCGTACAGGTATCGCTTCCCTGATGAGGTGGTGGTGTAAATCACCGAAACCGGGTCAGAGCAAAACGTGGGTTTTATTTGGTAAAACCAATCACGGCAAGCTCAGCGGCGAAATACTGTACCGGTTGGTGGGGCAAGGCAAGAAGCTGTTCCGCTGGCGGCTACCCGAAGGTAATCCCTATCTGAGGACGGAGACCAGAAACACGTATACATCGCGCTTTACAGAAGTGGCAATGGCGTTCGCCAGCATTTAAATGGAGAGCCGGATGCGCTGAAAGGTGCACGTCCGGTTCGGGGAGGAGAGGCAGGGAAATAGTCCGACTACGCCCTGCCTCTTACTCTACTCTGGACAGGCAAGCGTTGGGCTTACCTTGCTGTTGTTCTCGATCTGTTCGCAAGGAAACCTGAGGGTTGGGCAATGTCATTCTCACCGGACAGCAAGCTGACATCAAAGCGCTGGAAATTGCGTGGGAAGCTTGCGGTAAACCCGCCGGAGTGATGTTCCACAGTGACAGTAATAATGCCGGTGTCAGTCTTTACCACCACTCAGTTTGCCGTTTAACCCGATTGGTGTGATTACTGATGCAGTGAAGACCTTTCCGCATCACATCACTACAAATATTGATTTTTGATTGTTGGATTCGCACCAGATTTCACCTCTGTAGGGTATTCAAAAATGCTCAGTTATTACTGATGCCTAAACTGCAGCGTTGCGGGCAGGTAGCGTTGTAGCGTTTCGGGCGTATCGCCCTCGATCAATTGGCTTATCAGATCATAGCAGTGCCAGGCCAACTGGCGGTTATCCTGCTGTACGGTATCGATACGCAGCGACAGCGAATCATAAAGATAGTGATCGTCAAAGCTCGTCAGATGGATATCTGAGTCGAGTAAATGGTGCTGGCTCATATAGCGCAGTACCCCTTCGAGCAGTCCACAGGCGGCAGTGAACAGCGCCTTAGGCGGCCGCCCAAGTCGCGCGCAGAGTGCGGCGAACATCTCATAGCCTGAGCTCGGGTGGTAGTTACCGTTAATCACCCATTCCGGGCGCAGTGCAATACCCGCCTGAGCCAAACCCTGCGTGAAGCCGGTCAGACGATCGCGTGAAGGCGACAGACGCGACTGACCGCCTAAAAACCAGAACTCATCGCTATGCTTAGGTGCAATGCGGGAAATCAGTTCCGCCGTTGGGGTAATCGAATCAGTCATCACCAGCGGCAGCAGGCTTTCATTAGGACAACGGTCAAACAGCACTACTGGCAGTTGTTGGCTGAGCTTAAGATAGTCGGCATCGTTGTGCATACATGAAGCGACGATCAGACCGTCAACCTGGCGGGAAATCATGTTATTGACCACCACGCTCTCCTGACCGGGGTTTTCATCAGTACAAGAGATCAATAGCTGGACGCCTGCTTCGCGGCACAGCATTTCCAGCTCATGTGAAAAGACCGCAAAGCCGTGGTTGGTGATCTCCGGCACCACCAGTCCGATGGTGTGGCTGCGGTTGTCGCGCAGCGAGCGGGCGTGAATGCTTGGCTGATAGTGCTGCTCACGGGCAATCGCCAGTACTCGCTCACGCGTTTCCTGCGCCACACGCAGCTCCTTACCACGACCGTTCAGTACTAGGCTGGCGGTCGCTTTTGAGACGCCAGCCTGTTCGGCGATATCTTTAATGGTTACGCGTTTAGTTTTCATTACGACGCCATGAGCTTGAGGCAAAACGCTTATTCTACCATGCAAGTTCGCAGCGGCCAGTAGCAGAATGCGTCCGGTGTGATGCCAGAGAACATTAGCTGCCCTGAACAGGCCGGGAAGTAGCGGCAGCTCATCACTCCTTCGCCGCCGTTGATGAAAATCTCCACGCTAGACTGGTCGATGAAAATATGCAGCGAGCGGACGTCTCCGCGCCAGTAACGATAATGCTTCTCGTCGCTGGCCAGACTGGGTCGGGCCAGGCGGATCCCGCTGGCATCGCGTTCAAGGATTAATGCGCCGTCAAAATCGAGGCTCAAAATATCGTCCCCAGTGGTTTGTAGAACGATTTCCATCGGTGCCAGCGGCAGGGAGTTCCCTGCCCAGCCGTGCGCTTCGCCGCGCAGGGCGCTCAGCTCTCGTAGAGGACGTTGGTATAGCTGACCATCGATAAACTCCAGCTCACGCAGGCAGGTCATCTGATGGATCCAGCCGTTGGTGAGGGTCGGTTGAAGCATCTCTTCGCCCTCCGGCACGCCCATCCAGCCGACCAGCAGACGGCGGCCATCACTGGTAAGCATGGTTTGCGGGGCGTAGAACTCAAACCCTGCGTCCAATTCGTGCAGTTCGCCATGCTCGAAGGCCGCGCGGTGGTAGTCGAAATCGCCGCTCATCCACACTGCCGGGTAGGTGTTGAGATAGCGCTCTTTCTCACGAGGCACGCCCTGCGGGCAGCAAATCAGGACATGCTGGTCGCCGAGGGCAAACAGGTCCGGGCATTCCCACATATAGCCCGCGTCGTCCAGGCCATTGATGCCATAACCGGCGATTTCGCCCTGACTCGTCCACTCATGAAGGTCCGCTGAGCTGAATAACAACACCTTGCCACGCTTTTGCAAATCCTGTGCGCCCAGCACCATGTACCAGCGACCTTCGTGCTGCCAGACTTTCGGGTCACGCACGTGGCCGGTATAGCCCTCCGGCAGCGGTAATACCGGGCCGAGTTTGGTAAACGTGCCGTCGGCATTTTCCGTCGCCAGGCACTGCCACGCGGTTCGGCTGCCGTCGTCAAATTTTACGTTGCCGGTATAGCACAGGGTGAGCGTGCCCTGACTATCCACGGCGCTTCCGGAGTAGCAGCCGTTGCGGTCATACTCTTCATCCGGCATGAGCGCGATCGGCTCATGTTGCCAGTGCAGCAGGTCGGCAGAGCTCCAGTGCCCCCAGCACTTGAACTTATGATCGCAGGCGAGCGGGTTCCACTGATAAAACAGGTGATAACGTCCGGCAAATTCAATAAAGCCGTTGGGATCGTTCATCAGCCCGGTCACCGGCGCATGGTGCCAGCGGGGATAGTGGCTGTCGGCCAGCGCGCGCGGCTGGCCCTGCATAACAGCCTGCAAAATCGCAGGCAGGCGTGATGGATGTGACATTATTCAGCGTCCGTTTTGTATTTCAGTACCAGGGAGACGACAAAGGCGACGCCAAAGGCGATAACCATCCCGATAATGTAGTTCAGCAGCGAGCTGGCCTGCACGATAGCCATGCCAGGGATAGCCGTCAGGCCCACCGCGGTCATGTAAACATGCATGGATACCACCCACGCGCCGCCCACCGCGCCGCCAATCAGGGCTGCGATAAACGGTTTTACAAAGCGTAAGTTAATACCAAAAATCGCCGCTTCGGTGATGCCGAGCATGGCAGAAAACGCCGAGGGCAGGGTAATGGCTTTGATTTTGGCATCTTTCGTTTTGAACCACACCGCCAGACAAGCACCGCCCTGAGCGACGTTGGCCATCGCCCAAATCGGCAGCAGGAAGTTGACGCCGATGGATGGGTTGCCCAGCAGTCCCGCTTCGATGGCGTGGAAGCTGTGGTGAATACCGGTAATGACGATAACCGAATAGAGACCGCCAAACAGCAGTCCGGCCAGCCAACCGGCGTGGGTAATCAGGGTGCTAAGGACAAACGAAATACCGTCGCCAAGCGCGCGACCAGCCGGGCCGATAATCAGCAGGGCGATAAAACCGGAAATGATCACCGTCAGGAACGGCGTCAGGATCAGATCCAGTGCATCGGGGATCACGCGACGCAGCTGTTTCTCAACGATGCTCATAAACCACACCGCCAGCAGCACCGGGAACACCGTGCCCTGATAGCCGATCATGGCAATCTCAAGGCCGAAGAAGTTCATGGTGTGGAAACCGGCGGCCACACCCCAGGCGTTGGTGAGCGCCGGGTGAGTCAGGATGCCGCCAAGCGTCGCGCCAAGATAAGGATTACCACCGAACTCGCGGGCGGCGGTGAAGCCAATCAGGATCGGCAGAATAATAAACGCCGCTGAGCTGCACATATCCAGCATGATGTAGATGGCGTTACCCGGGTCGACCCAGCCGTACGTTTTAACCATCCCCAGAAGGCCCATCAACAGGCCGGAGGCGACGATAGCCGGGATGATCGGCACAAAGATGTTCGACAACAGGCGGGCAATGCGCTGGAAAGGATTCAGTTTTTTCGCCGCAATGTCGGCAGCTTCCGATTTGCTGGATTCGCCAATCCCTGCCGCCTGGATAAAGGCGGCGTAGACTTTGTTCACCACCCCGGTGCCGAAGATAATCTGCATCTGTCCGGCGTTACGGAAACAGCCCTTCACCCCATCAATTTTGCCGATGGCCTGCTGATCGGCCAGTGAGTCATCGACCAGCACCAGGCGCAGGCGTGTGGCACAGTGCGCGGCGCTGGCGATATTTTCCTTGCCTCCCAGAAGCGGAAGTAGCGAGCGGGAAATCTGTTCAAAATCCATAGTACCCTCTGAATGCGTATTGATTTTCGAGTTGTCGTCCCGTGGTAGCCGGAGCGCATTCTCTTCGTTGTTATTGTGTCCGGGGCGACGAAACGTATTTTGTCGCCCCGGCGGTTACTGTCGCCAGGTGTTAACCATCAAAACCAGGTTTCCATCTGCATCCCGAACGACCATTCGCCGCCCGATTTAAAACCACTGCTGCCCAGCGCGTCATCGCTGGCGTAATTATTGAGTTTTTTGCTCCAGTCCATCCACGAGGTGTAAAGACGGATTTCAGGACGGCTGAAGAAATCGCCGATGTCGCCAACCTTAAAGGTCGGGGCGAAGGTGAGCTTGTAGAAGCTGCCGTTTACCGCATGGCGATCGTTATAACCTTCAGGTTTGAGATCCATATACTGGTAACTGCCTTCATAAGCGAGGGCGAAGTTTTGATTGATCTCCTGGATCAGACGCATGTTGAGGGTTGCCCACTGGTAGCTGTCGCCATCGACATAACGGTCTTTACTGGTTTGTGCCAGTATCGCCGGGGCGATAAACCAGTTCTTGCTCAGTGGCGTGGTGCCGTAGCTGGCGAAGCGCCAGGTGTTAGCCCCCGAGCGTAACGCGCCGTCAGAGCCGACACCTTTAACTTCGGCACCCAGTCCGTGACCGTAGAGCAGGGCGGTTTTGCTGGCACCTTCACGCAGGCCGTAAAAACTGTCGTTGTGCAACCCGAGCAGCGCATGTACACCGGTATTTGCCGCATCGCCTTTGACCGGATTACCGTTGGTATCCTGGCGTTCGTCGTTGTCTTTTGCCCGCATCCCGCTGACCATCATCTGCACCGGCCCGATGAAATTGTTCATGCTGACGATGTAGTTCTGCACACTGTTGCTGGTATCAGCAATATCGCCGAAGTTACGCCCGTAAAGAGAGAAGTTGCTGCGAACGCTGTCGTTCCACCTGACATCGTAAATACCGCCGCCGGTACCGGCGAGGAACACGACATCCGAGTCGATCCAGTGAATGTCAAAGTTATCCCGGTCAAAGCGTTTCCCGGCCCACAGGGTGGAGCCTTTAAACGGCCCGTCGAAGGTGGGCAAGTTGCCCAGTTCAACAAAGGCCTGACGCACGTTCAAATCACTGGTGCTCGCCGTCCAGTCGTTATAAGTGGTTTGACCGTCGGCGACCATGACTTTGAAGCGGGTCGTTGCCCCGTTATCCAGGGTCTGCTTATGTTCAAGATTCATTTCAACATAGGTATCGGCCTGGTTTCCCAGGCGGCCAATAGCCCCACCGGTTTCCCCTGCTGGCGTCATGTAGGCTCCGGATTTGGTGCTGGCGCCGGAGTCATTCATTATCACGCCGGAGCGGGCGTAGCCGTGGAACTCAAACCCGCTTTTCTCATCGGCTTTTTTCTCCAGTTTGGCGGTACGCTGAGCCACTTCCTGAGTGCTGTCCTGGGTTTTTTGTTGCTGTGTCGTGAGCTGCTGTACTTTCTTCTCTGCCGACTCTGCGCGGGTTTCTGCCGTTTGCGCTCTGTTTTCGGCATCCTGTAAGCGTTTTTCCAGCGCAATTAAACGGGCTTCGATACTGCTGAGATCCGTTTGTGCATGGGCTGAGGCGGCGCCGGTTAGCAAAGCGATAAGAACCGCGAGTGTGCTTTTTCTGAACATATTGATTGCATCCCAAAAGGAAAATAAAAAATTGTGTGTTTTTGCTAAACCGGTTTAGTTGCAATGTTAAGCACGACATTTAACATTTTGAAATTGATTTTGCTAAACCGGTTTAATAAGTGTGATGGATGCAACAAAGTGGACCGCGTACGACGGTATTTAGGATCAAATCTGGCGGTGTAGATCGCGCTGGTATGGCAGGGCAGTCATCGCGCCTTTCGCCAGGGTTGCCAGGGCACCGCAGGTTTGCGCCAGAGCGAGCGTTGGCTCCAGGGCATTGATATCCGCCGGCATCCCGTTGGCAGCAAGGCTGGCAAGCAGTCCGGCGACAAACGCATCGCCCGCACCGGTGGTATCCACGCTGACAACCGGTTTAGCGCTGAAATGGATAAACTGCTGCTGGAATGCGGCGATGACGCCCGCTTTACCCTGAGTCACCAGCAGTAATTCAGGCTGATAACGCTCAGTGATGCTGGCGATCCCCTGCGCGATATCATTACTCCCGCTGATGAGTATCAGCTCTTCTTCGGACAGTTTCACCACGTTCGCCAGACGCAGGGCGCGGTCGAGACAAGCGTGCAACAGGTTCTGATCTTGCCAGAGATCCAGGCGGATATTAGGGTCAAAGCTCACCCGGCCACCGGCACGTTTGATGTTCTCCATAGCCGCGAAGGTAGCACTGCGGCTGGGCTCGGCGCTGAGCGCGATGGAGCAGATGTGCAACCACTGTCCGGCGGCAAACTGTGGCAGGTCTTCTTCAGCCAGGAACAGGTCAGCGCTGGGGCGTACCATAAAGGTAAAGGTGCGTTCACCTTGGTCATCAAGGTCGACCACCACAGTGGACGTGCGGTGATGATCGTCAAGATACATATGGCTGACGTCGACCTGCTCCTGTTGCAGGGTATGACGCATGTAGCGGCCAAACGGGTCACCGCCGACGCGGCCGATAAATCCGCTGTTGCCGCCAAGGCGGGCAACCCCTACCGCCACGTTAGCCGGCGCGCCTCCAGGGCACTGTAGCAAGCGCCCTTCACTCTCCGGTAGCAGGTCCACCACTGCGTCGCCCAGAACCCAAACTTTTGCTTTCATGCTAAAACCCTCCAAGGCTAAACTTAATTAAACCGGTTTAGCATATTAAATCACAGTGAATGAGTGGGGGAAAGTTCCAGCCGGAAAAGCACTGCTCAGGGCATAAAAACGTGAGCCGCCTTACGAAATAGAATTGATTCGACAGCTGTGAAGACTTACGTCCTGGACACAAATGGATCCTGGATAAATTACCATGCAACTTGATGAAATTATCATGTTTTATCTTATTTACAGATAAATCAAAGGGCTTTTAACACCACACTTCTTGGCATAATGGTTAAGTGTAGTAATGCTCGCTCTGGATGGGTTTGCTTCTATGCTGCGCAGGTATTTGTAAGAAATACCCATTCTACTGGCGAGTTGTTGTCGCATCAGGCCAGCGAAACTGCGCAATTTCATCAGCGTTTCTGGAGGGTTTCCTTTAAAACTTCATCGACAAAACCGCTTTTTACCGTAGATACAGTAAGTGCCTCTTCTCTGCCATTATCCCAGCATCCAAGGTTACCGGGTTCTGATGTAGTCTGCCGATATGCAAGAAATGCAACGGCATCATGCTGGTTATGATGCTGTTTAATCTTCATTGTCACATGGACTATTCAGGGAGCGACAAGCGCTCCCACATGAAAACAGAACCACTCGTTTCATTTACGTGCTTCCTCAAAAGTAATCTCATACCCAATACTTCTGATTTAGTAGGGTTCTGATCATATCATGCAGCTCGATTGCGCTCAATTTGACGGTTTTCATCTTTACACAATGCTCGGTTATGATACTTTGTGATAGGCATGACAAGATCTGGCCGTAATTTTTTAGAAGTGAGTTTGCCCGCCACTTCACGGGACAGCATACATCCGGATAAAACCGGTAACAGGAAAGGCTCCACGCTGCATACGGAGGAAACAGAATTAATGAATGATAAATTGCCGCCCTGCGCTGATACCAGGGTGGAACGTGTCCGTCTTAAAGATGGGGATTACTTTTTCCCTGCTGAACCCGCCATAAAAGCGGATTCTTTGCGGACAAAATCGCTCCTTCATCGTTTTAACCACACCGATCCTGCTCATATTGATTCCCGCCTGCTACTGATGAAAGAGTTGCTGCCTGAATGTGGGGAAGGGGTATCTGTCACCACGTCTTTCCACTGCAGCAGGGGGTATAACATTCGTAAGCGTCGTCTCAGCACCGTCTGGCAGATCCTGAAATTCCTGAGAGGATAGTGGACACCAAATATGGTGGACACTATCCATGAAATCATTAACCACAGTGCGTAAAAAAAGCCCTAATTATCCCGTTGAGTTCAAAATCAAAATGGTTGAACTCTCGCATCGACCAGATATCCGAGTCTTTGCGTTTGCCAGCGAGGATAAGGAGTACCAACCGTTACTCGATGATATTCTGGATGGTCCAATGGTTGGGCGTTTTGATACTGAGGAAGCCGGAAAGGCTTTGATCGATGGTGGATTGATTGAGCGTTTGATGTCAACTATCATGCCCTTTATCACTTCAGAGGCCCCTCTACCCGATACGCATCTACGTCGGGAAACAACCTGGTATTATCCACTGGAAGCTATTCGCGAAACTGTTGTAAATGCACTGGCTCATCGTGACTGGACACGCTTTGTTGAGATAGAGATTGGCTTGTATAGCAATCGATTTGAAGTTATTAGCCCAGGGGCGCTGAATAATTCGATGTCGATTGAAAAGATGGTTACAGGTCAGCGATCACCACGCAATACGATTATTATGGAAGTCTTACGTGATTATGGTTACGTTGATTTCAGGGGGATGGGAGTCAGGACAAAGATTATTCCACTAACACAGGCCATGAGTGGCCAACTCCCTGAGTTTACTGCAACAGATGATTACTTGAAAACAATACTTTATCGCTCACCATCTTCTTGATATATAAGGTCTGGCCTTTCCATCCATAAGAAAGGCCATTGCTGTAAAAAATAAATTACCCGCGACTGCAGCCGAAGCTACGGTCGCCATCTCCATATGCTTTTGTATCGAGTTTAGCTAGGTAGTCGAAGCGATTCAGTAATTTATTGTATTCTCCTTCAAAGTTAAAATCATTGACGTCTAAAATATAACGACAATTTTCAGGGTAGTGAACCAATCCCGGATAATCATCCAGTTCCAATCCCAGTGCGCTATACCATGCTCTTACAATCATCATCCTTAAATTTCTTTCAGCCTCATAATCACCTAAATGGTAATAAGCATCTTTATTAAAAAAAAGACCAAGGTGAAAGTGACATTTTCCTTCTTCGGAAAACTCCCGTGCCCAAACATGACGAACACGGTTTGGATATATTCTTTTGCCGTTAGCTGCTCTGGTTCTCTCATTGGCCTCCAACATGGCATTTAATGCATTACGGAAACGGGATATGGCACCAGGCTCTAGATTAGGAAAACAGCAAACAGTGTCACCTCTGTCTAAAATGGGTGGATAATGAACATCAACACGTAACGCCATTGTTCTGGGGAATTCACTGATAGCATCATTGACGACTCGTTCAATATGTTTTTTATAGGCGAGCACATGCTCACCATGGGAACCATGATATAATTCCATGTTTCGATCCTGTCGTTAGCCCTACGGCTTTGGATAGCCGTATATAGTAATATGATCAGACATAGCTGAATGTCTGTGGTTAGTTATATTAATTAACTGTTAATAGTAATGACTGTTATATAATACCTTTCCAACAATAAAACTTGTTATCAACCCATTACCCATGCAGTAAAATAATTAAAAAGCAACTCTGCAATTATAATCACCCAAAGATGCCGTTATCCCAGTGTCTTTTTACCGTGGAAATACTTATTCCTAAGATCTTTGCCACCTTGGATTGAGAGTAATGCTTAGCCTTCTCACTCTGAATTAAATGGGAATATTTACTTCCTTCAGGCCTTCCTAGAATTTTCTTTGATTTTGCTTTGTTAGTAGGCATCTTTTACCCTCATCAAGCTATTAGGTACTAACTCCATACTGTCGAGATGTATACAACTAAGTGGTTATGCTTAACATTGGTATCAGAAAGTATGGCTTACTTCACCGTTAAAGGGGTTAATAATGATGGCATCTCCTCCTTTCATCGCCTTTTGAGGTGTATCGCCTTCGGCAATCACAGGGACCATTACCGCTAGATCATTTGTGTAATAAATTGGTATCCAGCAATAGCATGATTGTTTAGGGGGAGTTTTATTTCTTTTCAATACTGCTTCAACTCCAAATGTAATAAGTTCAAAGATTGGCATAATCACAATGCTGCTCAAATCAAAAAAACAACCATCGTAGACTGTTTCCTTTATCAGTATGATATTAGATAACCCTCCTGCAATGAGATGTTTGTGGTTCACGCGCCGATCTGTGTAAATAAAAATTGCTTTTTTTACATTGAAACTTTTTATAATGTATGAGAGCTTTTCATGAATTAATTTTTTTTCGCTCTTACCCATCTTATCATGAGGTATTTTGTGCGCATAAAAATCTTGATCGACAACCTCGTTCCGGTGTCGAATGTGAGTGTTCCAGACGGAATAAAAAAACTCTTCGTAAGTTAATTTTGGCTCACCCCGTGCGATTGAGGGGGCCTTCTCTTCAAAAATACAGCCTAATGTTGACTCCAAAGTTTGAGCTATATGATATTGCGATGTTATTTTATTCAATGCTGGGGCTGTGGCGTTTAACAAAAATGATATCACCTCTGACCTAGAATATCCTTTTGCATTGCTATAGTCGTCAATTGCATCAATAGTTGATTTTTTGTTTGCGCTGAAAGTGATGCGTTTTTTCATATGTATCCTTGACTTTCGTTAATGTAAAATGTGATAAACGGTGTGATTTAGTATCTTTTATCGACGGATTGTTTCTGTTAATTAACCCAGCTATTCTTTAGAATAGCTGGGGAGTTATGATTTTGATGTTGCTGTTAATTACAATATACTGAGAAGGTTAATAGGAACCTATCAATGTCTTTGCGTAACCAATAATGTCGGCTGTTAATTTTCTTTGGGCGTGGTAAACCATTAGGCAGCTTGTCTTGGCAAAGCCATTTTCGAATTGTTTGGGCTTTAAGGTTTAATAGATGTGCTAACTCACTTGTGGAAACAAGTTCAGATAGAGATGTTCTGGATTGCTCATATATGCTCATGCTACCACCTCAATGATTGAGATGCAGGCATATACAAAAAGTAATGAAATTAGAAGGGAAAGAAAGGACCAAAAAGAAAACAAAAAAGCCAAGCTTGAATAAGCTTCAGGGTCAGGATCACTACCTTCGCTTGAGCCGGATGAGGTACTTTTAGTTGATTTAGACGCATTACCTTGCGAGTTTTCGGCCTGATTTTAGTGCGAGATGATACGTGCAAAAAAAACGCCCAAAGTTTTATGTCGATTGTTTTTATTGTATAAAGAGTTTTTTTCACTGAGGTGTCCAAGAGCAGCTCGAATCCTGATGTTCACCTGTCTTTCCTGAAATATGGACTCAGCACAGGTTTGTCGCTGCTTACTAGAACGAACAACTTTGATCTTACCCACGACCCGTACTATTCGAGCCTTTGAGCTGGTTTGCGCAGAACTCATCAAAGAATTAGACATAATGCTTTATCTCCTGATTTAAAAGTGGACGATGGAATTTAAACCTTAAAATACACTTATGTCAACGATGGATGTTGTTCTGTAATCTATTGATATTAAATGAAATCAACGCATATCAACGGTTATTTTTTTACAATATTTGCTTGCTGTAAGATCCACCTCTCAATTTTTTCATGCCATTTGCGCAACAGATCTAACGGACGACGGCGGTAGTGTTTTTCCGCCAGTGCACTTGGTTTGTGTCCCATAATTTGAGCAACAATACCTGTTGGCACTTCAACCCATTCAGCAAGAGTGCCAAAACTACGGCGTAAGCCGTGAAGGCTGATATGTGGTAACTCAGCTCGAGCTAACGCTCTGTTGTGTGCTGAACGCGGTTCAATAATTTTGCCACTTTTACTGTTACTTCTGAAAACCCAACCCTCCTTATTTACGTCAGAATTTGGGAATTGCGCTAGCGCACTTAACAGCTCAGAAACATAAGGAGTGAGAGGGATGATACGTTCGCCTTCGATCTTGTCTTTAATCCTCATGCTTGACCATTTGAAATCTACGTCAGACCACCGAAGTGACGCAATTTCTTCACGCCGTGCACCGGTGAGCAAAAGTACCTGGAGATAGGCCGATGCAATGGGATTATTGAGGCTACGTACGGCACTGAACCAGATTTTTAACTGTTCTTTTTGTAAGCAATCTCCCGCTTTACTCGCTGATACTGGAACCACTTTTCTCACGTTATGATCTTGTGCAATATCGCCATGGATTATTCCCTGATATTTTTTCTGGTAATTAGCCCATTTGATAAATGCACGCAACAGACGGTAGGCATGAGCAGTGACGGTAGGCCGATTTTGTCTCTCTGTACTTAGCCATGCGGCAATGTTCTCTGGTGTTAGTTCCGATAACGGTAGGTCGAGTAAGCTAGCCAATGGTCCAGCCGAGGTTGGGCCCCGGCCTCTTTTTTTACTTTCGCCTCCACGGCTGGACAAGTTAATGTGATCGGCAATGTATCGAGTAGAATATGGGCGTTTAGTTTTTGCGCTGATTCCGGCTCTCAATTCTTCAAGGTAATCTTCCCAAGCGCTTGTGAAGGTTACCTTCGTTTTACGAGATTCAGCCTGCTGTGATTCCGCTTCAGCAATTTTTTCTGCCTTAGCTATACGCGGATCTATCCCTGTATCGATTAATGTTTGCAGCCGCCTGGCTTCGGCCCTGGCATCATCAATTCTCCAATCGTTAATGTTGCCAATGGTCATGCGAAGGGTTTTTCCCGCATATACGCTTTGGAACACAAAAGCTTTTGTTCCGCGAGTTGCCCTACATGCCAGGGAAGTTACGTCCGCATCCCAAAGAAATGCCTGGGTTTTTCCTTCAGATAAAGCAAATTTTCGAATGCGCTCGAAGGTGAGTTTTTGTCTTGGAAGTGCCATTTTGGGGCTCCAGATGAGAAATGTTACATCACCATAATGTAACGGCTAGTGTAAGTAAAATGGGGGAATAAACATCAACGCGTGTCAATTTTTATCAACAGGTGTTTTTCATAACACAATGTTTTATAATGAATTGCTTGTTTTAATAGTAGGTTTTTAAAGGGGTGAAAATATAATAACATCGCATTCGTAATGCGAAGGTCGTAGGTTCGACTCCTATTATCGCACTCACACAACAAAATCCTTTAAAAATAATAAGTTAAGACGATTTTTGCTCTCAAGGTACAATCTTTTTTTAAGGGGTTCTATGTGACCTGCTCCCTGTTGATTAATACACACCGATGTTAGTAATGTCTTCATATTGATCCTTCTGGTGTGTTTTCTCTGGATGTTTTCTGTAAAATCATTCTTGCGGGACGTTAATCTGTTAATTTTTTCTTATCATGACGACTATGTAATAATGGATTCTTAATCGACTCGATGAAGGACTCATCGAGTCGAATTAAAAACAAAGTGAGAACACTGAGTCGGGCTCAGTAGCGGGTATTACTGTTTTAGCAAGCGTGGAAGCTGATTATTCAGTTCAAGCAGGCAACTATTCATATATTTTTCAGTTTCGCTGACAACTTTCTTATAATTGTTTGCATTCCAGTCGCTCAATGGGGCCTCGACAGGTGTTGGGGTACATTCTGCTACTGTAAATGCAGAGAACATATTCCCGCTTTCCGGGCGTTTATAAAACAGAACTTTATATTTTAGCTGATAAAGCGGCGTTGCAGCATTCGCATCTTTATAGATTAATGCCCAGGTCGCCTTACCAATATACAGCGGTTGTTTATAGAGGTGGCCGTTCCCTTTTTCATTCATCCACTGAGTAATATTTTGTTTGGCTTTTGGAATAAACCAGTTGTTTGTTGGGTTCTCCAGCGTTTCGACTGTTGTTCCTTTATAGTTCTCTTTATCAAAATCACTACTGTTGATACTTCCGAGTAATGCACCGACCACCGCGATCCCCATACCGGCCGCTGCATGAGTCGGAGTCACTTCGCGTAAGTGACTATCGGCCACTCGATTGTTATTCAGCTCTGGAATGGCGGACACGCTGTAAATTTCAATTGAGCTACCATTTGCTGCCTTTACGGTGTCTGGTTTTACCGAACCTGCGCAGCCAGCAAGAATTAAAGATGTGGATATTGCTAAAAGACGTACTTTCATTTTATCTCCATATAATAATTTAACTTAAGTTGCTGTGTCGATTATCTGTGCCAGATATATCAGCTGAATTAACAAAAGGCTCTTTTCAACCAGGTAAGGTGTGCTGACGTATTTTCATATTGAGTATCGACTTGCCCATTAACTTCTTGAGCCATGTAGTCATATTTCTTTGACGGGCATCAAATTTGCTGGTGATATTAGTAACCACCGCTGTGTCTCAGCAATCCGCCCTGGTACCACCAGTAGAAAGCCTTTGGCAAGAGAAGCCAACGGTTGCGGGCTAACGATTACCCCGTCTCCAGCATCGTGAAGCTCACAATCCTCGCTTTTCCCAGCTCTTTTGCCTGGTACAGGGCCACATCCGCCGCGCGCAGTATATTACAGGCTGTTAGCACGCTACTAAGCTGATCTTCACCTGTGCTCTTCTGCCCGTTATTATCCAGGCTAACTACGGGGTTGTCGGAGACGGTGATTCGTCAGCCGCTTGATGAGGCCATTGCTCAGGGGGCTCTGACCGAGAGTGAGACGCACTGGCAGATCACCCAGCACGGAAAACGGTTTTTAAACTTGCTGCCTGTACTATTTCTCACCGAATAAGATCCTAAGTGCATTTGCCGGATAAAGCCATCCGGCAAACTGCCTGATAGCGTTGCGCTTATCAGACCTGAAAGTAAAAGTGATAAGCGCAGCCGCCTTCAGCGATTAAAACTGATTAAACATTGTCTGGATCTGTTTCGGATCTTTAGTCTGCGTCAGCGCCAGTTGCAGCAGTACGCGTGCCTTCTGTGGGTTCAGGGAACCAGAGGCAACGAAACCGTATTTCGCATCATCGATTTCAGCATCCTGCGTGGTTGAACCCGTCGGTACGCGGGAAGAACGCACCACAACAGTCCCTTTATGCGCTGCGGTTGCCAGTGTATCGAAGACCGTTTTGTACAGGTTGCCGTTACCCACACCCGCGCTCACTATCCCATCATAACCCGCATCCACCAGCGCTTTTGCCGGCAGATCTGAAGCATTCGCGTAGTTATAGACGATACCGACCTTCGGCAGTTCATTCAGCTTAGAAACGTCGAACGGCGTGGAAGTGGTATGCTTACGCGCAGGCGTACGCTGGTAGTCGATTTTACCGTTATGAATGTAGCCCAGCGGTCCGTAGTTTACGGATTTGAAGGTCGCCACATCGGTGGTGTTGGTTTTGGTCACGTCACGTCCGTCAAGCACGGTGTCATTCATCACCACCAGCACGCCACGGCTGGCAGAGGCTTTATCTGCCGCGGTTACCACCGCGTTATAGAGGTTGAACGGACCGTCTGCGCTCATCCCGGTAGACGGACGCATTGCGCCAACCAGCACCACAGGCTTGTTGCACTTCACGGTTAGATCGAGGAAGTAAGCGGTCTCTTCCATGGTGTCGGTACCGTGGGTAATCACGAAGCCGTCGGTGCTGTCACACTCGTTATTGATTTTTTTCGCCAGGGTTAACCAGACGTCGTCGTTCATATCCTGCGAACCGATATTGACGACCTGCTCACCCTTAACGTTAGCGATATCCTTAAGTTGAGGAACGGCTTTGACCAGATTCTCTACGCCAACTTTGCCCGCCGTATAGTTAGATTTGGTTGCGGAGTCACCGCCACCGGCAATCGTCCCGCCGGTCGCTAAAATGGTGATGTTCGGTAAGGCGAGCGCTGCACCGCTGAAACTCATTACCAGTGCTGCCAGTGCCGTTTTCCTGAAAAACTCCATGTTATTTCTCCAGTTTCGTGAATTTATCGCATTATCCCAACCTCATAGTTGAATAATGTGATTTCATTCAGTTAACCAGACAAATGTATTTTTTAGATTGTTAAATTTAGAGGTGGATGTCGCTTCCACCCGAACCACCAGCAAAATCGCCGTTGCTACGTTTCTGAAAAACCTGCCACAACCACTCTGAAAGGGTTTCCATCTTCCCGGCAGCACTTTCAGCAATACCCTTTTATTCCTCAACCCATCAATCAATACGACGTTCATCAAACCAGGCCACACTGAATTTGGCCACCTGAGCAGAGGTGATGGACTGACTCCGCATCGGTATTACCCATTTTAGTAGCTGATGGCACTCTCCTGCTGTGAGATAATGCGTACGCAAACGGTTTCGTACCGTTTTCGACACATATATCTTGATGGA
Source organism: Enterobacter sp. CPE_E890 (assembly GCF_046521475.1). NCBI lineage: Bacteria > Pseudomonadati > Pseudomonadota > Gammaproteobacteria > Enterobacterales > Enterobacteriaceae > Enterobacter > Enterobacter sp. CPE_E890. Next base: position 1,002,934 of record NZ_JBKFZW010000001.1, read on the forward strand.
ATTGATGCCTGGTTTTTTCATTCTGGACGCCACCGTTCCCTGACGAGGCGTCTTTTTTTCCGTTACTAAAGCGTTAACGGATAATGAAAAAGTGCTGTGTAAAGCAGGAGAAAATGCTAAATGTGATTTAGCCGTTTTTGATTTTTAGGTCGACTTGAGATTGAGGTTTTCCGAACAGGTATCCCTGCACGAGATCGCAGCCAAGTGCCTGAAGACGTTCAAGCTGCGCTTCGGTTTCAACACCTTCTGCGATGACACTCATATTGAGGCTCTTCGCCATACCGGTTATCAATTTGACGATATTAAGCGCATCATCCTGTGTGGAAATAGGATTCACAAAGGATTTGTCTATTTTAATTTTATCAAAATTCAATTCACTCAGTCTTGAGAGCGACGAATATCCCGTTCCGAAATCATCGATGGAAATTTTTACACCCAGAGATCTGAGCTTTTTGAGGATAGTGATTGGCATGTTGCTGTCACTGAAAAGAGAAGATTCCGTCACCTCCAACTCGAGTCGGTTAGCCGGTAGTCCTGTCTCTTTAAGGATGGATTGCACCATCGTCGTAAATGATTTATTACCCAATTGAATAGGTGAGACGTTTACGGAGATCCTTGCCGGAATCGCCCATAACACAGCTTCCCGACAGGCAAGCTCAAGCACAATTTTGCCGATCTGATTGATCATTCCGGTTTTTTCAGCGACTGAAATAAAGTAATCAGGTGACAGCATCCCCTTCACCGGGTGTATCCAGCGAATAAGCGCTTCATATCCGTAAATCTGATTGCTGAATGAATCGACAATAGGTTGGTAATAAACAACGAACTCATGGTTATCGAGTGCTAGTGCCATGTCATGTTCAAGGGTTCTACTTTCCTGTAATCTTTGCATCATCCACTGACGGAAGACTTTTATCTGCTGTGAACCTGCTTTTTTGGCTTCATAGAGCGCCAGATCCGCAAATTTATAGAGATAATCAGAGCGTCGTTCATTGTCTGATAAAACGATACCTACACAGGTAGCAATTTTTATAAGTTGATTATTAATCGTATAGGGCTGACTAATCTCATCGCTGATTTCTCTGGCTCGCGAAAGTGCCGCTGTTTCGGTCAAACCGCTGGACAGAAGTGCAAATTCATCACCGCCCAGGCGGTAAAATGTCTCTGAATCGCAACTCATTGAAGTCAGACGGCGGGATACCTGACGTAACAGTAAATCGCCGGTATCATGGCCATAGGTATCGTTGACCTCTTTAAACCGGTCTAAATCAAATAACATCACCGTGACAGGGATGTGGTTCTTATCTGCCTGAAGATTAATTTTGTTGAGATCGTCCCAGAAGTAAAGGCGGTTTTTCATCCCCGTCAGGGAATCATGGTAGACATCATATTCCAGCTTCGCATTCTGAATCTGCAGTGTTTCTTTTGACAACTGGAGCTCTTCAGCAAGGCTTTTAACCTGCATATGTGCTTTGAGAATATTTTTGTTCTGATAAATCATTAAAAAGCCCAGGATAAAGCTTAATATCACCAGGAGTAATGAAAGAGCAGAGTAAATATAATAAAGGATCTGTATTTTCTTGTTAGATTCATTAACCGTGTTAATGTCTTTCGTTAGTGCCGTTGCAGAAAGCTGGCTCAGCGGAGCATCAAGCATATGCATATTTTTCAGGTATGCCTGTAACTCCGGATGGCTCATTTTCTCAAGATGATCGTCCAGATAGTTCAGTATTTGCTCTAAGCGTGAAGCGAGCTCCTGGTGCGCTTTATCGCTGTCAATATAGCGACCTAAATCACCCCCTTTCATTAAATCGCCCTGGCTCAGCATAATTTCAAGGCGCATGCGGACCTGGTCTATCGTAACGTCATCGGTATCGGTTGCGTATAGACCAAGCCATGATTCAAAACGGTAATACTCAGATACCAGTTGGGCCACTGACCAGGACTCAGTGTATTGAGTCAGTTTTTGCAACTCTTGCTGTCGATCATAAACAAGGTATGCAATATATCCTGTCGTGATAAAAAGAGAAAAAATGATACCAACCAGTATCCTGTTCATTATGTTCTCCTGAACGACTACTCAATCTTCATTTTGCTAACCTGCCATGCTGATCGTGAGTAATAAATCTGATTATTCAACTCAGGAAGACTGTCATAGGGGTATACAATGAATGATGGGCCTTTATCGCGGATGCGCATATATTCGCCATTGACCTTTAAGGCAAGTATGGCGTTGTATTTTTTGAAGTCACTGAGAGGGATGACGGTAGAGTAATCATTGAGCGCGATAACATTAATGTTTGATCCCTTCGCACCCACATAATCCATGAGTTTGCTCATTGGAACGCCCTCAAACTTAGTGCGGCCATTATACCAGGGGGATGTTGTCTCAAAACTCACCATACCCAGTTTTTCAAGGCTGGCGAGATCAAACACTGCTTTCCCATTATCATTGGTATTTTCTATATTACCGTAAATCGTTAAAATGGGTTTACCGACTGGTTTTGGCAGGTCGCCAGCCCAGGTCAAACTCGGTGCCAGACAGCATAACAGCAGTAGGATTAATCGCATTTTGGCCTCCACTTTTTTACCAGAAGTATAAGAATTATAATTTAGTTATCATACTAGTTTATATATTTTGTTGAGACGCTACTGTTTTTATACATTTTTTGCGTGTAAATCAAGTGAAATCAATGAGTTGTGTTTGTGAGGTGACAGGGTGTTTTCTGCATAAAAAACGGTTAAGTTGTTGAGATAAACCAATGTTACTTGAATAAACTCCCCCGCGTTTAAAAAATGATCGCTTTAATTGATTGATATTTTCTCACACTACTGATTTTACCCGGCCCGGTAACGTAGAAAAACACAACATAATGGGTGGCGAAGCCGTACGTTTATCCAGCTGGGCGAGAACGTGTAAGCCACGTTGTTGCAGGCGGGAAAAATTCATACCGGAAAACCTGTTTAATCAGCCCGCCTCCAGCATCCCAAAACTCACAATCCGTGACCGACCCAACTCTTTCGCCCGGTATAGGGCCACATCCGCGGCGCGCAGCAGGTTGTCACTCTGGGCATGCTGGGGATAGCTGGCAATACCAATCGAGACATCCACCGGCCCAATTTCTGTAAGCCCGTAGCGAAGCGACAGCTCATGCACGCCGTTGTAAATCTTCTGTGCGCAGGTGTGAGCCTCTTCTTCACCAGCACCGGAGAGCAGAACCAGAAACTCTTCACCCCCATAGCGGAACGCCAGTCCGTTGTCATGTGCCGCCCGCTGAACAATCGACGCCACGCTTTTGATCACCTGATCGCCCGCTTCATGGCCGAAGCGGTCATTGATGCTCTTGAAGTGATCGATGTCGATCATCATGCAGCTTAACGGTTCACCGTTACGCATCGCCTGCGTCATTTGGGTTTGCAGGGTATCTTCCAGATGATGACGATTACGCAAACCGGTAAGCGGGTCAAACAGGGCTTTTTCCAGCAATGCGTCGCGTAGTCGCTGGTTGGCGAGCGCCAGACCGAGTGCTTCGGCCATCAGTTCCAGATACGCGCGGGAAGGGGCATTATCCGCAGTGATATTCTGGAAGGAGAGCAAACCAATCGCCTCGCCCTGGGCGATAAGCGGCACGCACAGTGAACTATTCGACTGTGACTCCGGCAGGTGGTAACAGGCGATATCTGGCTCACCATTCACCGGCGGGTGGCTCTGCCCGCGACGCACGGCCCAGCACTCATCCGGATGGAACGTCGTCTTTTCCCCGATCGGTGAAAGCCATTGTGCGACACAGCGCATCTGCCACGGATCGCGGTCAAGCACGTAGAGTTGGCCCGCTATCCCCGGCGCGATATTCGGTGCAAACAGCTCTGCCACGTTAATCACATCGTTAAAGTTCTCGCACCCTTGCAGTCGCTGGGTCATGCGCGCGAGCAGCTCGCGGATGGCCCAGTCGGCATCGCGCTCTTTTTCCAGACGTTGTCGCGCCAGGCCGTTTTCACGGAAGATGCGGATGGCTTGTGCCATATCACCGATCTCATCAATCTGGTTGAAGTTCGGCGTTTCAACCGCGTAATCCTGCGAGGCCAGGCGGTGTACCACATCACTCAGACGCACCACGGGGCGCAGCACGCGGCGTTTCAAGATAAAGCCGAGAACAAATAAGAACAGCAGGGCGGTCAGACCAACCATCATCTCAGAGGCCGTACGCAGCGCTTTCGATTTTTTGGTTGCATCCTGAACGGAGGTGATGACGCGTTTGTCGAGGATCTGACGAAAATGATCAATCTGGTTCTGCGCGCGCTCCAGCTCCTGCTCATACGGGGCGCCATAGAGCAGGGCCACGGCCTGAGCGTCTTCTCCTCGTTCCAGGCTGGAAAGCGCGGTTTGCTGCTCATCCTGCAGCTCATCAATAATTTTTATCCCTTCACGCAGCAGAGACAGCTCATCATCTGATGCACCATTGTCCCGCAATTTTTCCAGCCGGAATTCAATGTTCTTCAGATAGCCCTCTGACTGCTGGTATTCCCTGAAGGTTTGCGGATCTTTTTTAATGACGTACAAGCGTGCCAAATCGGACTGCGCCCAGGCGTCGGTCTCCACATCTTCGGTAAGCTCATCAAAACGCTGGCGTTGTTCTACAGCATGACGTTCTGCGGTGTCGGCATTGGACGCCATCAGCATGATGATGCCTGAGGCGATGGTCAGGCAGACCGTGGCACCATAGGCCCAGTTGGTTATTGTCGCGATTCGCACCTGGTGATCCTTTTACGACATGAATAGGAGGGCGTTTTTTCAAATTATAGAAAACGTCTGATTTAAGGCGAAAAAAAAAGGCGGCACAGCGCCGCCTGGTGTGGTCTTTATCGTCACATCATCACAAATCTGGAGGGTTTTTTCCTTCTTCGATGAAATCGGCGTCCAGTTCTTCGGCGTTACCTTCGTGATCGCGCCCGGAGAAGAGGTTCCAGCAGGCAATAAACAGCGCGGCGATCAGCGGACCAATCACAAAGCCATTAATGCCGTACAGCTCCATGCCGCCAAGAGTGGAGATCAAAATCAGATAGTCCGGCATTTTGGTGTCTTTTCCTACCAGCAGCGGGCGCAAGATATTGTCCACCAGCCCAACGATGATCACGAAGAAGCCTACAATAAACAGCCCCTGCCAGATCTGATGCGTGGCGAACAGGAAGATGGCGGCTGGCACCCAGACAATCGCCGAGCCGATGGCGGGCACCAGCGAGAGGAACGCCATCAGCGCGCCCCAGAGCACGCTGCCGTCAATACCCGCGATAGCAAACGCAATCCCGCCGAGGATGCCCTGAACCACCGCCACCGCCGCTGTTCCTTTTACCGTGGCACGCGACACGCCGACGAATTTGGCGAACAGGTGCTGCTTGGCGAAATCCGACAGAGGGAGTCGAGGATCTGGCGCACCAGATACGGGCCGTCTTTCAGCAGGAAGAACAGCAGATAAAGCATGATGCCGAAGCTAATCGCAAAACCAAATGTTCCTTTGCCAATCAGAAACGCGCTGCCGGCCAGATACTGTCCACCCTGCAGGGCGACATCCGAGAGTTTTTTCTGAATCTGTGCCGCGTTGTTCAGGTTGTGATCCGCCAGGAAACCGCTGGCCCAGTCTGGCAGGTGGTTGAAGATGCTTGCCACTACTTCCGGGAATTGCGTGTTGTTCTCCTGTAGCTTGGTGTAAACCACGTTCAACTCAATGGCGAGTGAGGAGAGGATCACCATCAACGGGATGAACACAATCAGGCAGATGATGCCGATGGTCAGCAGCGAGGCCAACCCGTTGCGATCCCCTAGCGCTGCGCGCAATCTGTTTTTTACCGGGTTAAAAATGACGGTCAGGATCGCGGCCCACAGTATCGCGGAGAAGTAGGGCGACAGCACATCGAAGAAGGCCCAGGTGACAAGGGCAAGAATAAAAATAAAGAAACCTTTGGTCAGTCCGTTAAAGCGCATCAGTCAGTCCTGGTTACTAAGAAACTGTGTCGACTATAGAACTGATTGTGAGAATTACCAACATTACGCCGGGTGGCGGGCAGTGTTACGGTATGAATCCGCTCTTCACGGATACCACTTTCGACTGACCGAAGATCGCCTCTTCCCGCACCATGCTGTAAGTATCTGCTTGCGGAGGTGCTTATGGCCTGGCGTCCGATTCTTTATGTGATCCTCACCACCCACCCCAGACTCAGCTCGCGGCGCGCCCGTTTGCGTCTGGTCATCTAGCTTTTTATTAACAATCGCGGTATAACACACCTTCTTTGGATGTTTAGATGTCCATACGTATAGAAGGTAATATGCAAACACAACAAGAAAATGGGCAGCTTAAGCGCACCATGAAAACACGCCACCTGATAATGCTCTCGCTGGGTGGCGTGATTGGGACAGGGTTATTCTTCAATACTGGCTACATCATTTCCACGACCGGTGCAGCAGGCACGCTGCTGGCGTACCTGATAGGCGCGCTGGTGGTCTGGCTGGTGATGCAGTGTCTGGGCGAGCTCTCCGTGGCGATGCCGGAAACCGGCGCGTTTCACGTCTACGCCGCACGCTATCTGGGTCCGGCGACGGGTTATACCGTGGCATGGCTCTACTGGCTGACCTGGACGGTAGCGCTCGGGTCGAGCTTTACTGCCGCTGGGTTCTGCATGCAGTACTGGTTCCCGCAGGTGCCCGTCTGGGCCTGGTGTGTCGTGTTCTGCGCGGTGATTTTTGGTCTGAACGTCATCTCCACGCGCTTCTTCGCCGAGGGCGAGTTCTGGTTCTCGCTGGTCAAAGTGATCACCATCATCGCCTTTATTATTCTTGGCGGTGCGGCAATCTTTGGTTTTATCCCGATGCAGGACGGTTCGCCTGCGCCAGGCTTAACCAATATTACGGCTGAAGGCTGGTTCCCGCACGGTGGTCTGCCGATCCTGATGACCATGGTGGCGGTGAACTTTGCTTTCTCCGGCACAGAGCTTATCGGTATTGCAGCCGGAGAGACGGAAAATCCGCACAAGGTGATTCCGGTCGCTATCCGTACCACTATCGCGCGCCTGATTATCTTCTTTATCGGTACCGTATTTGTACTGGCGGCGCTGATCCCGATGCAGCAGGCGGGAGTGGAAAAGAGCCCGTTCGTGCTGGTGTTTGAAAAGGTCGGCATTCCTTATGCGGCAGATATCTTTAACTTTGTGATTTTGACGGCGATCCTCTCGGCGGCCAACTCCGGGCTGTATGCTTCGGGCCGCATGCTGTGGTCGCTCTCGAACGAGAAAACGCTGCCGCGCTGTTTTGCTCGCGTTAATAAGAACGGCGTACCGCTGACGGCGCTATCCGTTTCTATGCTTGGCGGCGTGCTGGCGCTGTTCTCAAGCGTGGTGGCACCGGACACGGTGTTTGTGGCGTTGTCGGCGATTTCTGGCTTTGCGGTGGTGGCGGTGTGGATCAGCATCTGTGCGTCGCACTTTGTTTTCCGTCGTCGTCATTTACAGTCCGGCCAGCCTCTCTCGGCTTTGCAGTACCGCGCGCCATGGTATCCGCTGGTTCCCGTGCTCGGATTTATCCTCTGTGTGGTGGCCTGTGTTGGGCTGTGGTTTGACCCAAGCCAGCGCATTGCCCTTTATTGCGGGCTTCCGTTTGTTGCTCTGTGTTATGGTGCCTACTACCTGACCCGAAATATGACATCGCAGGAGCCTGAACATGTCGCAGAATAATCCGCTTACCGCCATCCTCGAAAAACAGCCATTTGTGGTGCTGGATGGCGCGATGGCAACGGAGCTGGAAGCTCGTGGTTGTAATCTTGCAGACAGCCTCTGGTCTGCCAAAGTGCTGGTCGAAAACCCGGATCTTATCCGTGAAGTTCACCTCGACTACTACCGGGCAGGCGCGCAGGTGGCGATCACCGCCAGCTATCAGGCCACGCCTGCGGGCTTTGCAGCGCGCGGTCTGGACGAGGCGCAATCCCGGGCGTTAATTGGCAAAAGCGCGGAACTGGCGCGTAAGGCGCGTGAAGCGTATCTGGCTGAAAACCCACATGCGGGTACGCTGCTGGTGGCCGGTTCCGTTGGGCCGTATGGTGCGTATCTGGCGGACGGCTCTGAGTATCGTGGCGACTATGTACGCAGCGAAGAAGAGTTCACCACCTTCCACCGTCCACGCGTAGAAGCGCTACTGGATGCGGGAGCGGATCTGTTGGCCTGCGAAACGCTGCCGTCTTTTGGGGAAATCAAAGCGCTGGCGGCACTCCTGGCCGAGTATCCCCGCGCCCGGGCGTGGTTCTCCTTTACCCTGCGGGACAGCAAACACCTGAGCGACGGTACGCCGCTGCGGGAAGTGATTGCGGAGCTGGGGCATTATCCGCAGATTGTCGCGCTGGGCATCAACTGCATCGCCCTGGAAAACACCACCGCGGCGCTGAAACACCTGCAAAGTCTGACCTCGCTGCCGCTGGTGGTTTACCCGAACTCGGGCGAGCATTATGACGCGGTAACCAAAACCTGGCACCACCACGGTGAAGCGTGCGAGACGCTGGCAGGGTATTTGCCGCAGTGGCTGGATGCAGGGGCCAAATTAATCGGTGGATGCTGTCGGACCACGCCGAAAGATATTGCTGAGCTGAACGCGCAGCGCTGATGCCCTCACCCTGACCCTCTCCCACAGGGAGAGGGAAAAAGCCACACCGCACAAAATCAACTATCCTTTCCCGCTTTTTATCTAAAAACGAATCGTTATGAGCGATTCATTTTTATTCCTTTATCAAAATTCCCGCGCCGGAAATACTGCCCTCATAACAACAAGGGGAGCAGGCACTATGGCACTTTCATCGCGAATCACACTTCTCGGCGCACTGGCGCTGTGGGCATTTCAGGCGCAGGCGGTGGACGTCACCGTCGCGTATCAAACCTCTGCGGAACCGGCGAAAGTCGCGCAGGCGGACAACACCTTTGCCAAAGAGAGCGGCGCGAAGGTTGACTGGCGCAAGTTCGACAGCGGGGCGTCCGTCGTGCGTGCGTTAGCCTCCGGCGATGTGCAGATCGGCAATATCGGATCCAGCCCACTGGCGGTTGCGGCCAGCCAGCAGGTGCCGATCGAGGTTTTCCTGCTCGCCTCGCAGCTCGGTAACTCTGAAGCGCTGGTGGTGAAGAAGAACATCACCAAACCGGAAGATCTGATTGGCAAGCGTATTGCCGTACCATTCATTTCAACCACCCACTACAGCCTGCTGGCGGCGCTCAAGCACTGGGGCATCAAACCGGGTCAGGTACAAATTATCAACCTGCAGCCGCCGGCAATTATCGCGGCCTGGCAGCGAGGCGATATTGACGGCGCGTATGTCTGGGCACCGGCTGTCAACGAACTGGAAAAAGACGGTACCGTGCTGACCGACTCGGAAAAAGTGGGCCAGTGGGGCGCGCCAACCCTCGACGTGTGGGTCGTGCGTAAAGACTTTGCCGAGAAACACCCTGAGGTGGTGAAAGCCTTCGCCAAAAGCGCGATTGACGCCCAGCAGCCCTATATCAGCAACCCGGATGAATGGCTGAAGCAGCCCGCCAACCTGGAGAAACTCTCCCGCCTGAGCGGCGTGCCGGAAGCGGACGTACCGGGGCTGGTGAAAGGCAATACCTATCTCACCCCCGCGCAGCAGGTGCAGCAGCTGACCGGGCCGGTGAACAAAGCGATTGTGGATACCGCCACCTTCCTGAAAGAGCAGGGCAAAGTGCCTGCGGTGGCCGCTGATTACAGCCAGTACGTGACCGATCGTTTTGTGAAATAAGGAGTCCGCCATGCTGAATATTACAAATCTGTATGCCGATTACGCTGGTAAGCCCGCGCTGGAGGACATCAACCTGACGCTGGACAGCGGAGAACTGCTGGTGGTGCTGGGCCCGTCCGGGTGCGGAAAAACCACGCTGCTGAATCTGATCGCCGGGTTTGTCCCTTATCAGCATGGCACCATTCAACTGGAAGGCAAAAAGGTGGAAGGCCCGGGCGCCGAGCGCGGCGTGGTCTTCCAGAACGAAGGATTACTTCCCTGGCGCAACGTGCAGGAAAACGTGGCGTTTGGGCTACAGCTTGCGGGCATCAATCGCGAAAAGCGGCTGGAAACGGCACGGGCGATGCTGAAAAAAGTGGGGCTGGAAGGGGCGGAAAAACGCTTTATCTGGCAGCTTTCCGGCGGTCAGCGCCAGCGCGTAGGTATTGCCCGCGCGCTGGCAGCGAATCCACAGCTGTTGCTGCTTGATGAGCCTTTTGGCGCGCTGGATGCTTTTACCCGGGAGCAGATGCAAACCCTGCTGCTGCGCCTGTGGCATGAAACTGGCAAACAGGTGCTGCTGATCACGCATGATATTGAAGAGGCGGTATTTATGGCCACCGAACTGGTGTTGTTATCGCCAGGGCCTGGGCGCGTACTGGAACGCCTGCCGCTTGAGTTTGCCCGTCGCTACGTCACAGGAGAACCCGTGCGCAGCATCAAATCCGACCCATTGTTTATTGAACAACGTGAATACGTCTTAAGCCGCGTGTTTGAACAACGGGAGGCGTTCTCATGAGCATCGTCTTCAGTGAAAAAACGCGCCGCACGCGTCTGGTCCTGCGCTGGCCTTTCTCGCACCAAATCACACTGAGCGTCGGCACGCTGCTGGCATTACTGGCGGTGTGGTGGCTGGTGGCTGCCCAGCAGTGGATTAGCCCACTGTTTCTGCCACCGCCGGGACAGGTGCTGGCCAAACTTATTTCCATCGCCGGGCCGCAGGGCTTTATGGATGCCACGCTGTGGCAGCACTTAGGCGCAAGCCTGGCCCGTATTCTGGTGGCGCTGCTGGCGGCGGTCATCATTGGTATTCCGGTGGGAATTGCGATGGGGTTGAGCCCGACTGTTCGCGGCATTCTCGACCCGCTGATTGAGCTTTACCGCCCGGTGCCGCCGCTGGCGTACCTGCCGCTGATGGTTATCTGGTTTGGTATTGGTGAAACGTCAAAAATTTTACTGATTTATCTGGCGATTTTCGCCCCGGTCGCCATGTCGGCGCTGGCGGGGGTGAAGAGCGCCCAGCAGGTGCGGATCCGCGCGGCGCAGTCGCTGGGAGCAAGCCGCACGCAGGTGCTGTTGTTCGTGATTTTACCCGGCGCACTGCCGGAGATTTTAACCGGACTGCGCATCGGCCTCGGCGTGGGCTGGTCCACGCTGGTGGCGGCGGAGCTGATTGCAGCCACGCGCGGCCTTGGGTTTATGGTGCAGTCTGCCGGAGAGTTTCTGGCGACTGACGTGGTACTGGCAGGAATTGCGGTGATCGCCGTGATTGCCTTTGGATTAGAACTGGGGCTGCGCGCGTTACAGCGCCGCCTGACGCCCTGGCATGGAGAAATACAATGAGTGAACGTCTGACCATTACCCCGCTGGGGCCGTACATTGGTGCGCAGGTGTCTGGGCTGGATGTGACCCGTCCGCTGAGCGATAACCAGTTCGAGCAGTTGTACCACGCAGTACTGCGCCATCAGGTGGTGTTCCTGCGCGAACAGGCGATAACCCCGCAGCAGCAGCGCGCCCTGGCGCTGCGTTTTGGTGACCTGCATATCCACCCCGTCTATCCGCATGCGGAAGGCGTGGAGGAGATTATCGTTCTGGATACCCACAACGATAATCCACCGGATAACGACAACTGGCACACCGATGTGACCTTTATCGAGACGCCGCCTGCCGGGGCGATCCTGGCGGCGAAGCTGTTACCGGAAACCGGCGGCGATACGCTGTGGGCTAGCGGCATAGCGGCCTTTGAAGCGTTGTCCGCGCCGTTCCGGACGCTGCTGAGCGGCTTGCGGGCGGAGCATGACTTCAAAAAATCGTTCCAGGAGTACAAGTACCGTAAGAGCGAAGAAGAACATCAGCGCTGGCAGGAAGCGGTTGCAAAGCATCCACCGTTGCTACATCCGGTCGTGCGTACTCACCCGGTGACGGGCAAGCAGGCGCTGTTCGTCAACGAAGGGTTCACCACGCGCATTGTGGACGTGACGGAAAAAGAGAGCGAGGCGTTGTTGAGTTTCCTGTTTGCGCATATCACTAAACCGGAGTTTCAGGTGCGCTGGCGCTGGCAGGAGAACGACCTGGCGATCTGGGATAACCGCGTGACTCAGCATTATGCCAATGCGGATTACCTGCCGCAGCGCCGGATTATGCAGCGGGCAACGATTTTGGGGGATAAGCCGTTTTACCGTCCTTAACCCGTCGCTCCCGTAGGCCGGGTAAGGCGTAGCCGCCACCCGGCGAAAACGGTGCACAATTGCCGGGTGGCGGCTACGCCTTACCCGGCCTACAAAATACCGCACATTTAAAGGTGCGCCTCAATATACCGCTGATAGCGGTTCGCCTTCAGGTAACACAAATCCACCAGCACCAGTCCGTCGACGCAGTCGTTAAATGCCGGGTCGCTGCCAAAATCAATAAACTGCACGCCGCCGGGTTCGCAAAGCTCGGAATACTGTTTGTAGAGCGGGGGAATGCCGCAACCGAGGTTTCCGAGCAGCGATTTAAGCTTCGTCAGGTCATCCACATAATCCACGCCGCTAAACTGTGCCAGAACATCCGGCAGCGATGCCGGATACGGCTGACGTGAGGCGGCTAATGGATGTGTCGCCGGAAACCAGAGACGGTAAAATGCCACCAGCAAATCCCGTGCGGCAGGCGGTAAGCCGCCGGAAATGGAGACCGGGCCAAACAGGTAGCGATAGTGCGGATAACGTGCAAGGTACGCCCCAATGCCGGACCACAAATAATCCAGACCACGACGTCCCCAGTAGCGTGGCTGAATGAAGCTGCGCCCCAGTTCAATACCGTGCTCCAGCACATCCTGCATTTTGTCGTCGTAGTGGAACAAGCTATAGCTGTACAACCCTTCCAGACCGCGACGCTCAACCTGTCTGGCGGTAGGCATAAAGCGATACGCGCCGACGATCTCCAGATCCTCATCATCCCACAGGATCAGATGCAGATAATCATCATCATAACGGTCGGTGTCCCGGCGTTTGCCGCTCCCTTCTTCCACCGCGCGAAAGGCAATTTCGCGCAGGCGGCCCAGCTCGCGCAACAGCGGGGCATCTTCCTGACCGTTACGTTGCCAAAGATAGATGGTTTTACCGTCGCTGGTATTGCCCAGACATTCGGCCTGCGCCAGCGCGCGTTTCAGGGTGGCCCGGTCTTCCGGGCGGGCGATAGCGCACTGGGTTTTAAAGACGCCAGGCAGTCCCTTGCCAAGACGCATCACGTGCTGACGACACTGCTCGGCCATCTCACGTGACGAAAGGGTGGCGCTATGCCAGTGATGCCAGGCGATCTGCTGGCCGATTTTAATCGGCAGCTGGCTATGGCGGCGGCGGAACATCTGCTGCATCAGCAACAGCATCGACAGCGTCGGGGAGACCAGCGTGCTGGCATAAAAGAGCAGGCTGTTATGTGCCTGAATATGCACCGGCAGCAGCGGGGCGCGCAGCTTGCTGGCGAGTTTGATGAAGCCAGAGTGCCATTTTTTATCGCGAATGCCTTTGCGCGTGGGCCGCGAAACTTCTCCCGCCGGGAAGAAAATCAGCACGCCAGCGTTTTGCAGATGCTGTTCCATCTGGACCAGGGACGTTTTCGCCGTCCTGCCACCCATATTGTCCACTGGAATAAACAGCGAACTGAGGGGCTCAAGGTGGGTCAGCATCCGGTTGGTCACGACTTTGACATCGCGTCGTACCCTGGAGACGGCGTACAACAGCGCCAGCCCGTCAAGCGTACCCGTCGGGTGGTTGGCAATAATGACCAGCGGGCCATGTTCGGGGATTTGTTCGAGATCGCGGGCGGAAACGGTGCAGAGAATATCAAGGTGCTCCAGAACTTGCTCCACCATATCCAGACCTTTCAGGTGGCGGTGTGCTGCGGCAAATTGCTGGAATTCGTCTTCGTAAAACAGTCTTTTTAACAGACTTTTTTGCCAGGGGGCTGGCCTCGCCTGAGGCCAAAGATCGTCGAGAACGCTATCGAGGCTAAACATGATTACTCCTCCTGCCGTCTTGCGAAGACAGTAGAAGGAGCAGATGTCGGTTGTATTGCAGTTTGGTGAAGATTAGCGGAGGATTTTTTTCTCGGCCAGATCCAGCGCGAAGTAGCTGAAGATCAGATCCGCGCCTGCGCGTTTGATCGCGCCGAGGCTTTCGAGAACCACTTTCTCTTCATCAATCGCACCTGCCAGGGCGGCGAATTTGATCATCGCGTACTCACCGCTTACCTGATAAGCGCCCAGTGGCAGCTCGGTACGCTCGCGAATGTCGCGCAGGATATCGAGATAAGCACCGGCCGGTTTCACCATCAGGCAATCTGCGCCCTGGGCTTCATCAAGCAGGGATTCACGAATCGCTTCCCGGCGGTTCAGCGGGTTCATCTGATAGGTTTTACGGTCGCCTTTCAGCGCCGTACCCGCTGCTTCACGGAACGGGCCGTAGAACGAGGAGGCAAATTTGGTGGAGTAGGACATGATGGCAGTGTCAGTAAAACCTGCAGCATCCAGGGCCTGACGAATCGCCTGAACCTGTCCGTCCATCGCGGCGGATGGCGCGATGAAATCCGCACCGGCAGCGGCAGCGACGACCGCTTGTTTGCCGAGATTAAGCAGGGTGGCATCGTTGTCCACGCCGTGATCGCACAGCACACCGCAGTGGCCATGAGAGGTGTATTCGCAGAAACACGTGTCAGACATCACCACCATTTCCGGCACTGTCTCTTTGCAGATGCGGGACATACGAGCGACCAGGCCATCTTCTTTCCACGCGTCGCTGCCGGTGGCATCGGTATGGTGGGAGATGCCAAAGGTCATTACCGAGCGGATCCCGGCGTTGGCGATGCGTTCGATCTCACGCGCCAGATATTTTTCCGGAATGCGCATCACGCCAGGCATGGCTTCGATGGCCTTATAGTCATCAATCTCTTCTTCGACAAAAATCGGCAACACCAGATCGTTTAAGGTCAGTGTTGTCTCTTCAAACATAGCGCGCAGTGCAGGTGACTTGCGCAGGCGGCGGGGGCGTGCAATTAAATCGGTCATGGTATGCCTGATGTTTGTGGAACAAAGAGGGCTAGTGTACATCAAAGTGAAGACGGGTGTTTTACTAAAGTGGGCATTTTGTTTTTTGCGATATTCTCTAATGAAATATTTGTGCTGCTTCTATATTAATGGTTATGCATGTTTGAAAGTGATTTATTATTTTTGATTATATATTTCGCATCTGCTGGTAAGTATTTTAACGTTATGTTTTTATAATATTTATCTATTGTGACCCTATTCTTTTCATGTATCTTAAGGTCAATTGTCTGGATACGGACTTAATGGAAACATTCATTGAACCTTTTCGAATTGAAAATGCATAATTCCCTCCGCAATAAATATTGCCAAATGATTTATGGACAAACTTGCTTACGTCCCTGAGGAGGGATGACCCAATGCAAACATGGAAAAAGAAACTGGTTGTATCTCAACTTGCATTAGCCTGCACCCTGGCTATCGCTTCTCAGGCCAATGCGAAAGATATTTCCGGTACGACATATAATACTTTTGGATATGATAATACAGCTTCCACTCCCTGGTATTATGGTTATACGGACTGGAATGACTCTGACGTTGCTCACGACGGTGATATTTATCCGGTGATGAATAAATCCACCGTGAATGGTGTTATTTCCACATATTATCTGGATGAGGGTGTTAATGGTCGGGCGAATGCATTGAGCATTTCCAATAGCACCATTAATGGCATGATCACCTCTCAATGTATGACCGCTTCGTGTTCTGATGGCCTGGATACCGACGGTACGATCCATTCGCAGTACGATCGTTTTAGCCTGACCGTCGACAATTCCACTATTAACGACACTTACGAGCACTATGCGTATGACGTTGTTAACGGGGAAAATACGGAAACACATTATCTTGATACTTATGGTCTGGGCAATGCGATTACCCTGGATGTGGAATCGGATATTGTTATCCAGAATAATTCTCACGTTGCCGGTATTACCCTGACGCAGGGTTATCAGGAGCGGGATAATACCCCGTACGACGGCGTTGAAGGCGTGGCTAACAGCAGCAAGGTGTTTACTGACACGCTTGTGGTGAAAGATTCTGTACTGACTTCTGGCGCGTATAGCGATCTGGGTACCAGCGGGTTCTATGGTCAAACCGCGAAGCCGAGCGACTATGGTGAAACCAATGCGACAGCAGCAGATGATGCGGCGCTGATTGTGTCAGCCAGCGAATCTGACAACGCGATGCAGACCTCTGCCACGTTCGATCATTCCACCATCACTGGCGATATTTTATTCTCCAGTACCTTCGACAACAACTTCTACCCGAATGGCGATCCGGCAACCGATACCACCGAGGATGGCATCTATAACCCCACGACTAACGGCTGGGACGGTACCGATAAGCTGGATGTGACTCTCACTAACGGCAGCAAATGGGTCGGCGCGGCACAGTCCAGCGTCGAGGCTATCGGCACGGCTCAAATGTACGGCCTGGGCTATAGCAACGTAGACTGGAGCACGCTGTCCCCCAACAGCATTTGGCCGGACTCCACCTATGACAGCAACGGACACGTTGCGGGAGAATCGGTTTATCAGAGCGGTCTTTTCAACGTTACGCTGGATAACGGTTCTGAGTGGGATACCCGCAAGCTTTCTAACATCGACATGCTGACGGTAAACAACCAGTCGCAGGTCAATGTTGAAAACTCAGGCCTGTTGGCTGATTCCATTACGCTGACCAATACATCCTCGCTGAATATCGGCGATAGCGGTGGTGTGGCCACTGACCATCTGTATCTGGACAGCAATAGCCGCGCGGCACTGACGGAAGAAACGGCCGATCTCTATGCCAACACCATCACCGTGGATAACGGCGCAGAGCTGGCGTTGGGGCTGGGTCAGGTTGATACGCACAATATGGTGCTGAGCGATGGTGGTGTGCTGAACGTTGCCAGCCGTGACTACGTGCTGAATAGCGATCTGAACAACGCGCGCTATATCACCAACGATAAGCACAATGCCGATTATGACTACGGCGTTGTGGCGATTAACTCTGACGGCCATCTGGCGGTGAACGGTGACGTTGCGGGCAACTACAAAGTACGCATCGACGAGGCCACCGGTGCCGGTTCCGTAGCCGATTACAAAAACAAAGAGATCGTTCGCGTCTATGACAATAACGCGGATACCGCAGCCAGCTTTACTGCCGCAAACAAAGCCGATTTAGGTGCTTACACCTATCAGGCGCAGCAGCAGGGTGACACCGTTGTCCTCCAGCAGAAAGCGCTGACCGACTACGCGAATATGGCGCTGAGCATCCCTTCTGCCAATACCAACATCTGGAACCTGCAGCAGGATACCGTCGGAACGCGTCTGACCAACAGCCGTCACGGGCTGGCGGATAACGGCGGGGCGTGGGTGAGCTACTTCGGTGGCAACTTCGACGGTGACAATGGTGTAATCCGCTACGATCAGGACGTGAGCGGTATTATGGTGGGTCTGGATACCCAGATAGACGGTAATAACGCGAAATGGATCGTCGGCGGAGCGGCAGGTTTTGCGAAGGGAGATATCAGCGATCGTAGCGGTCAGGTCGATCAGGACAGCCAGACGGCGATGATCTACGCGTCGGCGAAGTTCATGAACGATCTGTTCCTCGACAGTTCCCTGAGCTATACCCGCTTCAACAGCGATCTCTCTGCTAACATGAGCAACGGTCAGTATGTTGACGGTAACACCACCAATGACGCAGTGGGTTTTGGGCTGAAACTGGGCTATGACTGGAAGCCAAACCTCTCCGGCTACGTTACGCCATACGCAGCGGTGTCTGGCCTCTTCCAGTCCGGTGATGACTATCGTCTCAGCAATGACATGCGCATGGATGGGCAATCTTACGATAGCCTGCGTTATGAACTCGGTGTCGATGCCGGTTACACCTTCAACTACGGCGGCGATCAGGCTCTGACCCCTTACTTCAAACTGGCCTACGTGTATGATGATGCCGATAACAATGCTGATATTAACGGCGACAGCATTGATAACGGCGTGAAAGGCTCAGCTGTGCGGGTAGGGCTGGGCACCCAGTTCAGCTTCACGAAAAACTTCAGTGCTTACACTGATGCCACTTATCTGGGCGGCGGCGACGTTGACCAGAACTGGGGGGCAAATCTGGGTGTGAAATATACCTGGTAATGAATAAGGCGGGGGGATATCCCCCGCTTTTTATATACAGAAATAAAAATAATATTGAACCGACAAATACGGATGCCTTGAGGTCTGCATGAACGTTAATGCGAAACCACTTTCTGAATTACGCCGGCTCGAACAGTACTTGAAATCAGCCAGTACCTCTTTTAAATGTGCCCCACAGCAATTAATTACCACCGGCAAGTGTAGTGAGTCCCGGACGATCGTAGTACAGACCGGTATCATCGAAATCTATCGACATTCGGATGAACTGCTTGTGGGCATCGCGACAGCGCCCTTTATTTTTGGTTTGTCCGCCGTGATGATTAATTCCTGTCAGGAATATAAGGTGATAGCCAAAGCATCCTGCACGGGTTTTTATTTGCCCACTGAAACTACCCGCCAACTGCTGCAACAGAATTCCCTGTGGCAAGACGCTTTCGGTTGGTTATCCTGGATAAATTACATTCTTGGAAAACGCGATATGCAGCTGGTGGGAAATAACTCCTATCACCAGATCCGCGCCATGCTGCTGAATATGGCGGAATGGGATGAAGCGTTGCGTTCAAAAATTGGTGTGATGAATCATATTCAACAAAGTACGCGTATTTCACGCTCGGTTGTTGCAGAGGTTCTCGCAGCCCTACGGCAAGGAAACTATATCAGTATGAGCCGGGGCAAACTGGTTAGTATCAACCGTTTGCCCACGGAATATTAATATCAGTTGGACGCGGTAAGCACCTGAGCTTTATTGGCGCTCAGTTCAGCCACTAAATTATTAAGACCGTCACTCATATTGACGAAACGCGTATGCGGAGAGCGGGTAACCACCACAAATGCGCCTACGTTTGACTGCGGGATCATCGCCATATACGTAATAAATCCACCGCCGCCGCCGGTTTTCTGAATAATACCAGGACGGCCATTTTTCGGTGCCAGATAGACCCAGCCAAGGCCGAGCGCATCGGCTTTACCCGGCACGTCCATCCCAATAACGCGGTGCAGTTGGGTACGCTGATAAATCAGGGTCTGCATACGATCGGCCTGGCTGCTGCGCGAGTAGAAATCCGATGAAAGGAACTGCTGCATCCAGCGCATCATATCGCCAGGCGTGGAGTAAACCCCGCCGCTGCCCACGGCCGCCAGCGTGTTATTACAGGGGCTAGCGCCTTTCTCTGCCACCATCAGGCGATGGCACTGGTCCGGGGACGGGGTAAAGGTGGTGTCTTTCATGCCCAGCGGGCGGGTTATCTGTTCTTCAAACAGCTGCGTGTAGGGTTTACCAGACGCCGTAGAAAGGGCGTCTGCCAGCAGGTCAAACGCCAGGTTTGAATACGAGGCCTGCGAACCCGGAGCCGCCTTCAGCGTGGCAGTGCTCAGATAGTTCCAGCGCTGGTCGCGCGTTGGCCAGACAAATACGTCACGATGCGCTGCCCCGCCTGGCTGCTCACGCGGCAGGGCGCTGGTATGGGTGGCAAGGTTCACAAGCCGGATTGGTGTGCCCTGGTAGGTCGGAACGCGCGCGCCAGGCGGAGCGTATTTGCTGAGCGGGTCGTCGAGCTTAACCACGCCCTGGTCGAGCAGTTTCACCAGCATTTCACTCGTCATCAGCTTGGTTAAGGATGCGATGCGGATAACGGAATCCAGCTGCGGGTGAACGTTATTTCCTGGGCGCGTCTCGCCAAAGCTGCGGAACACGCGCTGGTTGCCGTCGATCACGACCATCGCCATCCCGGTCGCGCCGCTGCCGTAATAGATAAGGTTCGCGTAGCGAT
Source organism: Enterobacter sp. CPE_E890 (assembly GCF_046521475.1). Taxonomy (NCBI): domain Bacteria; kingdom Pseudomonadati; phylum Pseudomonadota; class Gammaproteobacteria; order Enterobacterales; family Enterobacteriaceae; genus Enterobacter; species Enterobacter sp. CPE_E890. The sequence goes on from NZ_JBKFZW010000001.1 coordinate 1,022,957, forward strand.
CGGCAATATCTGAAGCCAGAACGGGCGCCGTCAGCGGTTGGGCTGCCTGGGCGGTAGAAAAGCTCACCGCACACAGCGCGGCAAAAGAGAGCAGACAACGTTTCAACGAAAAGCATCCATGAAGTGAATGAGGAAAGTAATGGGTATTTATACTACTAATCGGAACCGTGCAATGCCCCGAATTGCATAACGATAGCGAGAAAAACGTAACCATGGGTAAATATGAACAATTTACTTGCAAGCCATCTCCCATTTTGTGACATCGGGCTTATGATAGGCACCTGTATCACTCAATCTTACGGAGAACGGTATGTCTGAAAAGCGTGTGGTTATGGTTGTCGATATGCAGAACGGCGTATTTGAAACGCCTCGTCATCAGCGTGAAAAGTGTGTCTCTCTGATCAACCAGCTTACGCAGGCAGCCGACAAGGTGATTTTTATCCAGCATACCGAGGCCGGAGGGCTGGAAGAGGGAAGTGATGGGTTTGCATTGCTGCCTGAACTGCACCAGCCTGCTGATGCGCTCTATGTTACCAAGACGGCCTGCGATGCGTTTTATAACACGCCGCTTGAGGCGCTATTACGCGAGCAGGGTATTCAAGAGTTTGTCATCTGTGGTTGTGCCACGGATTACTGTGTCGATGCCACGATCAAGAACGGCGTCAGCCGGGGTTATCACATCACCGTGGCGGAAGATGCCCATACTACCGCCAATCGCCCGGCGGCAGATGCGCAGATCCTGATTAACCACCACAACGACGTCTGGCGTAACTTCATCGCGCCGGCGAATCCTCTCGCAGTGAAACGCACCGAAACAATTCTCGAAAACTGGAAAGCGAACTAATAATTAACCCTCGGGTCTGACCTTTTTGCCTGAGCCTTGAGACGGGCTCAGGCATGATTTTCGTGTGGTGATGTGTTGAACACAGCAAAAGCCATAACAACAAGAAGGAAGCATTATGTTTAAGTCTTTTTTCCCAAAGCCGGGGCCATTTTTCCTGTCGGCATTTATTTGGGCACTGATCGCCGTTATTTTCTGGCAGGCGGGCGGCGGTACCTGGCTGACGCGCATCACGGGTGCGACGGGCGATGTACCGATTAGCGCGGCGCGCTTCTGGTCGCTGAGTTTTATAGTATTTTATGCCTACTACACGTTATGTGTGGGGCTGTTTGCACTCTTCTGGTTCAAGTATTCTCCGCATCGTTGGCAGTTTTGGTCGATTTTGGGATCTGCACTGATCATTTTCGTTACCTGGTTCATGGTGGAAGTGAGCGTTGCAATTAATGCATGGTATGCACCCTTCTACGATTTGATCCAAAAAGCACTAAGCGCCCCGAATAAGGTTCCGATTGGTGAACTCTATGCCAGTCTCGTTAGTTTTACCGGCATTGCCATGATTGCAGTAACAGTGGCAGTGCTGAACAATTTCTTCGTTAGCCATTACGTTTTCCGTTGGCGTACTGCTATGAACGAGTATTACATGGCAAATTGGCAACGACTGCGGCACATTGAAGGCGCTGCACAGCGTGTACAGGAAGACACCATGCGTTTTGCCTCAACGCTGGAGGACATGGGGGTCAGCTTGCTTAATGCTGTGATGAAACTTATCGCTTTTTTACCGATTCTGATTGCACTTTCACCCCATGTACCTGAACTTCCAGTTGTTGGTCATATACCCTATGGTTTGGTTATTGCGGCACTGGTCTGGTCTCTTATGGGAACTGGGCTTCTTGCTGTGGTGGGGATCAAATTGCCGGGGTTACAATTTAAAAATCAGCGCGTGGAAGCGGCTTATCGCAAAGAACTTGTTTACGGTGAGGATGACCCATCACGAGCTGCGCCACCAACGGTAAAAGAGTTATTTCAGAACGTCCGTTTTAACTACTTTAAGCTCTACTTCCACTACATGTATTTCAACATAGCTCGTATTTTATATCTTCAGGCCGATACTGTTTTTGGAATAGTCCTGTTGTTCCCGTCAATTGTTGCAGGGACAATTACCCTGGGACTGATGACCCAAATTACCAACGTGTTTGATCAGGTTAGAAGTTCATTCCAGTACCTGATCAACTCCTGGACCACGCTGGTGGAGCTGATGTCTATCTACAAACGTCTGCGCAGCTTTGAACGTGAGCTGGACGATCGTGACCTGCAGGAAGTGACCAATACTTTTAGCTAATACAGGGAGTTGCTATGTCTTTTGCCGTACCGCGTGCGTTACCGTTGTCCTTACTGACTGCTCTCGTCCTGGTCGGATGCGCCGAAAAAGGGGCTGCTCCGCTCAAGAAGGGCGAAAAGCCGGTTGATGTGGCAAGCGTTGTGCGGCAGAAAATGCCCGCCAGCGTGAAGGATCGCAATGCCTGGGCAGAGGCGCTGGCAAAAACCTTTGAAAGCCAAAAGATCGCGCCAACCGAGGAGAATATCTGCTCGGTGCTGGCGGTGGCGCAGCAGGAGTCGATGTACCAGTCAGACCCGGTGGTGCCGGGTCTGAACAAAATTGCCTGGAAAGAGATCGATCGCCGCGCGGAATCCATGCATATCCCGGTCTTTCTTGTTCATACCGCGCTTAAAATCACCTCGCCAAACGGCAAAAGCTACAGCGAACGGCTAGATACGGTGAAAACTGAAAAACAGCTCAGCGCCATCTTTGATGATTTCATCAGTATGGTCCCGATGGGGCAGAAGCTGTTTGGCTCACTAAACCCGGTACACACCGGTGGCCCGATGCAGGTGAGCATCGCGTTCGCGGAGAAGCATACCGACGGCTACCCGTGGAAAATCGACGGTACGGTGCGCCAGGAGGTTTTCTCCCTGCGCGGTGGGCTGTGGTTCGGCACGTATCATCTGCTGAACTATCCGGCGAACTACAATGAGCCGCTGTACCGTTTTGCCGACTTTAACGCGGGCTGGTATGCCAGCCGTAATGCGGCGTTCCAGAGTGCGGTCAGCCGCGCAAGCGGCGTCAAGCTGGCGCTGGACGGCGATCTCATCGCTTACGGCAGCAGCGAGGCGGGCAGCACCGAGCTGGCGGTACGGAAATTATCGACAGCGCTTGGCCTGAGCAACAGCGATATTCGCCGTCAGCTTGAGAAAGGTGATAGCCTGGCCTTTGAGAAAACGGATCTGTACAAGAAAGTCTTTGCTCTTGCCGAGCAGAAGAGCGGGAAAACGTTACCGAGAGCTATTCTGCCGGGTATTCAACTGGAAAGCCCGAAGATCACGCGTAACCTGACAACCGCATGGTTCGCAAAGCGGGTGGACGATCGTCGGGCGCGTTGTATGGGGCTTTAACGGCGGCGGCGAACACGCAAAACTAACGCCACGACGCCTAAAATCATACAACCGGCGAGGAAGGGAACAAGGCCAAACAGGGTACTGACACCAAACCCAATCTCAACTCGCGGGCGTCCGTTATCCTGTACCTGCATCAGATGTTCATATACCCCTGGCGCATGAACCAGCATATTGAGCAGCTGGGAACCGGCCCAGAAGCAGAACAGAACAAACAGGGCATAAGCAATATTACCTGCCGTGGAGGTTTTTGGTTTGCCGCCAAAAATCGGTTTCGACAATGTAAAATCAGCCATGATGACCTCCCGAAATATCACTCTGTTCAATATGCTTCTTACAGGGGGAGTTTGACAGGTCATCGCATTTGTCAATATCAGAATCGTGGTAATTTACCCTCAGGAATTCTCCTGGATTGTCGATTTCTGCAGCACATCACAATTTCATCCCTTAAGTGAAATTGCGTCGCGTTTCAGAATTTCCATATCCGCCACAGACCTGGCCGTAAAACTGTGAGAGGATGTCTTTTTTTCCTGCCGGAGTTGTTATGAAACTCACGTCCAAACTACGCCGTGACTGGCACTACTACGCCTTTGCTATCGGGCTGATCTTTATTCTTAACGGCGTCGTGGGGCTGCTGGGATTTGAAGCAAAAGGATGGCAAACCTATGCCGTCGGGCTGGTGACCTGGGTGATCAGCTTCTGGCTGGCTGGATTGATTATCCGCCGTCGTCCTGAAGAGACGACAGCGGATGAAACGGAGACGGCGAAGAGCGCCGATTAACCGTTTACGGAGCTTTTAAGGGCGCTGTCGGCGGCATGACGCTCCAGCGCCAGCTCGATCAGGCGAGTGATAAGTTCAGAGTAGCTCAGTCCGCTCGCCTGCCACAGTTTCGGATACATGCTGATATTCGTGAAACCCGGCAGCGTGTTGATTTCATTGATGACTACCTCGTTTTCCGGCGTCAGGAATACATCCACACGCGCCATACCGCTGCAGCCGAGTGTCTGATAGGCGTTAATGGCGATCGCCCGGATCTTATCGTTGATTGCGGGATCGATATTGGCAGGCACGACAACCTGAGCGCCTTTGTCATCAATGTATTTGGTGTCGTAGGAGTAGAAGTCGCTGTTTAAGACCACTTCGCCGCAGGTGCTCGCCTGTGGGAAATCGTTGCCCAGCACGGCGCACTCAATTTCACGGCCTTTAATGCCCTGCTCAACCACCACTTTATGGTCGAATTCAAACGCCAGACGGACAGCCTGTGTGAACTCTGCTTCGCTGGTGACTTTGCTGACGCCTACGGAGGAGCCCTGGTTTGCCGGTTTCACAAACAGCGGCAGACCCAGCTCTCCGCTAATTTGCGCGAAGCTGTGTTTGTCGCGGTTGGCGCGAGTGAGCGTCACGAAAGGCGCTATATTCAGCCCGGCATCACGCAGCAGGCGTTTGGTGACGTCTTTGTCCATGCACGCGGCAGAGCCGAGGACGTCCGAGCCGACGAACGGCAGGTTGGCCATGCGCAACATTCCCTGCAGGGAACCATCTTCACCCAGAGTACCGTGAACGATGGGGAACACGACATCAATCTGAGCGAGAGACTGTGCATTGCCAGCGTCGATGAGTTGCCCCTTCACGACGCCGGGCACAGTGGCGACGCTAATTTCCGAAGGATTAAGGGCGATATGTGCTGGATCGTTGGCATTAAGCAGATACTGGCTAGCATCGTTAACATGCCACTGGCCCTGTTTATCAATGCCCAGCAGCACCACGTCGAAACGGCTTTTATCAATTGCATCAACGATATTCTTGGCTGATTGCAATGAAACCTCGTGCTCTGCTGATTTTCCCCCAAAGACAATACCTACGCGCTGCTTTGCCATCTCACTCTCTTCCAGTATGACGAAAAGCCAATAACATACCACGATGCCCTGCGGGTTTCGCGACCTTCCGCCATAATGTTTTGGGGAATGTTGATGGGGAAGTGGGAGAGGGAAAACTCTTCTGAAGCATAAAATCCCGCCTGGAAATGGATGATTTGTGACTTATTTCACAAATATAATGACTGGGAAGATAAAACACCAAAGTCATCAAGGCCGCATCTCTGGTGCGACGTCACTATGCGTAACTTGCTAATCTGTAGGCGAATTCGCCTAAAAATGAAGACTGTTTCTTTATGGAATCATGGAAAGTTAATCTTATCTCGGTCTGGTTCGGTTGCTTCTTTACCGGGCTCGCCATCAGCCAGATCCTGCCGTTCCTGCCGCTGTATGTGTCACAGTTGGGTGTGACCTCGCACGAGGCGCTCTCCATGTGGTCTGGTCTGACGTTCAGCGTCACGTTTCTGGTCTCCGCGATTGTGTCACCAATGTGGGGCAGCCTGGCGGATCGGAAAGGCCGAAAGCTGATGCTGCTGCGCGCCTCGCTCGGGATGGCGATTGCCATTCTGCTGCAGGCCTTCGCCACCAACGTCTGGCAACTGTTTTTCCTGCGGGCGGTGATGGGGCTGACTTCCGGGTATATTCCGAATGCCATGGCGCTGGTCGCCTCGCAGGTGCCGCGAGAACGTAGCGGCTGGGCATTGAGTACGCTTTCCACCGCACAGATTAGCGGCGTAATTGGCGGCCCGCTGCTGGGGGGCTTTCTGGCGGACCACGTCGGGCTGCGCGCCGTATTTATCATTACCGCGATCCTGCTGGTGGTCAGTTTTCTGGTCACGCTTTTTCTTATCAAAGAGGGCGGTCGTCCCGTTATCAGCAAATCTGAACGTCTGAGTGGCAAGGCTGTCTTCGCCTCTCTGCCTTACCCTGGGCTCATGATCAGCCTGTTTGTTACTACTATGGTGATCCAGCTCTGTAACGGTTCGGTCGGGCCGATTCTGGCGTTGTTTATTAAGTCGATGGAGCCAGACAGCAATAATATCGCCTTTCTCAGCGGCATGATCGCCGCCGTGCCAGGCGTATCGGCACTGATTTCTGCACCACGGTTGGGAAAACTGGGGGATAGGATCGGTACGGCGCGAATTCTGATGGCTACGCTGATTTTTGCCGTGGTGCTCTTTTTCGCGATGTCGTTTGTGACCTCTCCGCTTCAGCTTGGCGTGCTGCGATTTTTGCTCGGCTTTGCCGATGGCGCAATGCTGCCTGCGGTACAGACCTTGCTGGTCAAATATTCCAGCGACCAGGTGACAGGGCGCATTTTTGGATATAACCAGTCGTTTATGTATTTGGGTAATGTTGCCGGTCCGCTTATTGGCGCCTCTGTTTCCGCGATGGCCGGTTTTCGTTGGGTTTTTGCCGCGACGGCGATTGTTGTTTTGATCAACATTATCCAGCTGGCTATTGCTCTGCGTCGCCGCAGGCATATGGCGGAGGTAAAATCGGCAAGATAATGCTTCTGTCGATGTATTGTATATTCTTATGATTGCCGCATTTTTCTATCACCCAATGCGGCATTTTTTATAGAAAAACGTTTCGCTGATAATTCCGAAACCCTATTTTTTTCGATGTCGTCACTTTTGCATAAGATAATACCTTTCTCCGCTTTGCATATTTCCCTCTTGATGTTAGTTTCAGGGGAAATCACATAAGGAAATAACACGATGAAAAATCTCATTGCTGAGTTGCTGGTCAAGCTTGCACAAAAGGAAGAGGAGTCAAAAGAACTGGTTGCCCAGGTCGAAGCTCTGGAAATTGTTGTCACCGCACTATTACGACAGATGGCTAAATCTGACCAACAGGCATTAATAGAGAGCGTCGAAGGTGCGCTGGATAAGGCAAAACCCGATACTCAGGTTCCGGTTGAGGATGCAGAGTTGCTCCAGCAATACGTAAAGAAGCTCTTGAGGCATCCTCGCAGCTAAACCGTCGCCGGACATAACGACGTGTCATAGAATTGTCATGCAGGATGCCTATAGTCGCTCTGTTTTTATTTTTATGTATTTGTACATGGAGAAAATAAATTGAAACAGAGCGCACTTTTCATCGCATTACTTCCCCTGTTTATTACCCCTGCTATTTATGCTGATACGTCCAATACTCACGTGCTGGATAATCGCGCAGCAAAAGGGGATATCACTCAGCCAGGCGGCGCACGCCGTTTATCTGAAGATCAAACAGCCGCTATTCGCGCTTCGCTGAATGAGAAACCGGCGAAAAATATCATTCTGCTTATTGGCGATGGAATGGGTGATTCCGAAATAACAGCGGCGCGAAATTATGCCGAGGGGGCAGGCGGATTTTTTAAAGGTATCGACGCATTGCCGCTGACCGGACAATATACCCATTACTCACTGGATAAAAAAACCGGTAAACCGGATTACGTAACGGATTCGGCTGCCTCTGCTACGGCATGGTCTACGGGGGTAAAAACCTATAATGGCGCGCTGGGTGTCGATATTCACGAAAAAGATCATCAAACCATTCTGGAAATGGCAAAAGCGGCGGGGCTGGCCACCGGCAACGTTTCTACCGCTGAACTTCAGGACGCGACGCCGGCGGCGCTGGTATCGCATGTGACTTCACGTAAGTGCTACGGCCCGTCGGTGACCAGTGAAAAATGTCCAACCAACGCCCTGGAAAAAGGGGGCAAAGGCTCGATTACTGAACAACTGCTGAATGCACGCGCTGACGTCACGCTGGGCGGTGGGGCGAAAACCTTTGCAGAAACCGCGACGGCTGGCGAATGGCAGGGTAAAACGCTGCGTGAGCAGGCACAGGCTCGTGGCTATCAACTGGTGAGCGATGCAAGCGCTCTGGCAGCAATCACTGAAGCGAATCAAGACAAACCGCTGCTGGGACTGTTCTCTGATGGCAATATGCCTGTGCGCTGGGAAGGTCCAAAAGCCTCTTATCACGGCAATATTGATAAGCCTGCCGTGACCTGTACTCCTAACCCGAAACGCACTGACAGCGTGCCGACGCTGGCGGCAATGACCGATAAAGCGATCTCTCTGCTGAGCAAGAGCGAAAAAGGGTTCTTCCTGCAGGTGGAAGGCGCGTCGATCGACAAGCAGGATCATGCGGCGAATCCGTGTGGCCAGATTGGCGAAACCGTCGACCTGGACGAAGCGGTGCAGAAGGCACTCGAATTCGCGAAGAAAGACGGAAACACCCTTGTGGTGGTCACCGCGGACCATGCGCACGCCAGCCAGATCATCCCGGCAGATACCAAAGCGCCAGGCCTGACGCAGGCGCTGAACACGAAAGATGGTGCCGTAATGGTGCTGAGCTATGGCAACTCTGAAGAAGAGTCCATGGAGCACACGGGCACTCAGCTGCGTATTGCCGCCTACGGACCGCATGCGGCAAATGTGGTAGGACTGACCGATCAAACCGATCTGTTCTACACCATGAAAGCGGCACTAGGCCTTAAATGATAAAAGCCCGGCGGAATTTGTCTCTGCCGGGTGACTTTTTTCCTGTCACGGACCAGACTTACAGGGAATGTTTACAAAAGGATGGTGCAATGAAAACAACATTACTGGTTACTCTGCTCTCTGGCCTGTTCCTGATTTCATCGGCGAACGCGGAAGAGAAAACATTAACGCCTCAACAACAACGCATGACCACCTGTAACCAACAGGCCACGTCCCAGAGTCTGAAGGGGGATGCCCGTAAGACCTATATGAGCGATTGCCTTAAAAATGGCGCGTCTAAACCTGCTGAAAAAAGCCTGACGCCACAGCAGCAGAAAATGCGCGACTGTAATGCGAAGGCCACTGAGCAGTCTCTGAAAGGTGACGATCGCAGTAAATTTATGAGCACCTGCCTGAAGAAAAAAGCGTAGTTCTAACGGGTGAGTGGCTCTGGCGACTCACCCGAAATTTCATACTTTCCTCGCACCCCTCCTCTCTATAATTTGGGAAAATGTTTCAGAATATTCCCAAAAATGATGAATGATGAATCTTATTACAACAAAAAATGCATTCGCGAAGAGTGGGATTTAACCCTTTCTCTGGATGCCCCTCACCGTGCTGGCATTCAGTTTGCCCGGCGAGTTCGGCTGGCGCGCGCTGTCGGGCTGGCGGCGATGTTTTTCCCTGTCGCGGGGATACTGGTTACCCATTTTTTACCCGGCGGCTGGTGGCTTTTACTGGTGGGATGGGCGTTCATCTGGCCTCATCTCGCCTGGCAGTTATCCTGTCGGGCTTCATCACCTCATCAGCAGGAAATTTTCAATCTCAAAATGGATGCCATTATCGCCGGGCTCTGGATTGGCGTGATGGGGATAAATGCGTTACCCACAACCGCGCTGGTGATGATGGTGGGCATGAATATGATGGGCTCCGGCGGCTGTCGACTCTTCATTCCGGGGATCATATTGACCCTGCTTTCCGCACTGTTGACGCTGCCCCCGGTCGGGAGAGTGGTGGTCTTTAATCCTGATCCGGTGGAGTGGGGCTTAACGCTTCCTGTGTTTGTGCTTTATCCCATGCTGTTTGCCTGGCTAAGCCATCGCACTGCCGTCAGGCTGGCTGAACATAAGCGGCGGCTGGAAATGATGAGTACACGCGATGGAATGACAGGAGTCTTTAATCGTCGACACTGGGAAATGCTGTTGCGAAACGAATTTGAGCAGTGCCGACGTCATAATGGTACGGCCACGATCCTGCTCATTGATATCGACCACTTTAAAAACATCAACGATACCTGGGGGCATGATGTGGGCGATGAGGCGATCATTGCGATTACGCGTCAGCTGCAGATTTCGGTACGTTCAGGCGATGCAATAGGCCGTTTTGGTGGAGATGAATTTGCGGTGATTATGTCGCGGACAGCCGCTGACAGCGCAATCGCCGTTATGTCCCGGGTTCATGAACGGCTGGAAAAACTGTCATTACCTTGCGCGCCTGAAGAAACCCTGCGCATAAGCGTAGGTATCGCCACCTGGGGGCCACAGTTTGGGCACTATCGGGAGTGGCTCAAGGCGGCTGATGTGGCGCTGTACAAGGCAAAAAATGCCGGGCGTGGCCGCACTGAAGTGGCTGCCTGACACCCGGCTGAGACGATCAGGATTTACTCAGTTTCTCTGATTTTTCCATGCATTTTGCCATCGCTTCGATGACGGCAGCACGGAATCCGCGTTCTTCCAGTACCCGCACCGCTTCGATGGTGGTACCACCAGGGGAGCAAACCATATCTTTCAGCTCACCAGGATGTTTACCGGTTTCCAGCACCATTTTGGCAGAACCCATAACTGCCTGTGCTGCGAATTTATACGCCTGCGCACGCGGCATACCGCCCAGTACTGCGGCGTCGGCCATCGCTTCTAAGAACATGAAGACATACGCAGGGGCTGAACCGCTCACGCCGACAACCGGATGGATCATGGATTCGGCAATCACTTCCGCTTCACCGAAGCAGCGGAAAATGTTCAGGACATCAGCCACGTCTTCTGTGGTCACCAGTGCGTTTGGCGTGACGGAAGTCATGCCAGCGTTGACCAGTGAAGGGGTATTAGGCATCGCCCGGACGATTTTACGGTCATGACCCAGCGCGCGCGCCAGTTGATCCAGCGTGACGCCCGCAGCAATGGATACGACCAGCGTCTCTTTATTCAGGCTGGAGGTGATGTCGCTCAGCACTTTGATCATGATGTTCGGCTTGACGGCGCCAAAGACGATATCGGCGACCTGGGCGACTTCCTGAGCGCTTTCGGCGGCGTTGATCCCGTATTGATCGCGCAACGCGGCGACTTTATCAGGTGACGGGGTATAAACCCAAATCTGACCCGGCAGAACCTGCCCGCTGGCGATCAGGCCGCCCAGGATGGCTTTGCCCATGTTACCGCAGCCGATAAACCCGATTTTCTTATCCATCACGACTCTCCGTCATTATGCGTTGTTTTCTCTGATTGATAGCTTAACAACGAAATGCAGGCGACAATAGTCGGCAGAGTCATTAAGGGGAGACAATATGGCGATTTGGGTTGATGCGGACGCGTGTCCGAATGTGATTAAAGAGATTTTGTTCCGCGCCGCCGAGCGTGTTCAGATGCCGCTAACGCTGGTGGCGAACCAGAATATTCGCGTCCCTCCTTCCAGATTCATTCGCGCGTTGCGGGTTCCGGCCGGGTTTGACGTGGCTGATAACGAAATTGTCCGTCTGTGTAGCGCGGAAGATCTGGTGATCACTGCGGATATCCCTCTGGCTGCCGAAGTGCTGGAGAAAGGGGCTGCAGCGCTTAACCCTCGGGGTGAGCGTTATTCACCTGCGACCATTCGGGAAAAACTCACTATGCGTGATTTTATGGATACGCTCCGCGCCAGCGGTGTGCAGACGGGTGGGCCAGACAGCTTATCCCAGCGCGATCGTCAGCAGTTTGCCGCAGAGCTGGATAAATGGTTGCTGGAAGTGAAGCGTCGCACCGCGTAATGATAACCATTGTCAATTTGTGGTACAGTATGGCCTCCTCAGGGTTGTCATCCCGTACCGCTTTGCAGTAAAGTAATCGAAACATCTTCTGCAATTATTTCTTTACACTCTTCGGCCATCCGGCATCAAGGGGAACACCTGGTTATGACCCAACCCATCTTTTTAGTTGGCCCCCGCGGCTGTGGGAAAACCACCGTTGGCCTGGAACTGGCACGCGCGTGCGATCGTCAGTTTGTGGATACTGACCACTGGTTGCAAACAGAGGCCGGAAGAACGATCGCGGACATTGTCGAACAGGAAGGATGGGACAGCTTCCGCGCACGTGAAACGGCAGCGCTGAAAGCGGTAACCACACCTTCTGCGGTTATCGCGACAGGAGGGGGCATTGTTCTGGCTGAATGTAATCGCCACTTTATGCGCGAAAAAGGGATTGTGATCTATCTCAGTGCACCTGTTTCGGCTCTGGTAGGGCGTCTGGAAGCCTTTCCGGAAGAGGGGCAACGTCCTGCACTGACCTCCAGACCGCTTAGCGAAGAGGTGAGAGAAGTGCTGGCTGAACGTGATGCGCTATACCGTGAAGCAGCACACCACGTGGTGGATGCTTCTGCGGCTCCTGAAGATGTGGTTACCCAGATTATTACTGCTCTACGTTTGGCTTGTGCCAGCTAACCGGCGTCTATACTTATAGCTCAGACATATAAAAAAGGATGAGCTATGCCGACCAGACCTCCCTATCCGCGTGAAGCGCGCATTATTACCGTTGAAAAAGGCCATACGGGTCATACTGTTACCTGGTATCAACTGCGTGCCGATCACCCTAAACCAGACTCGCTGATCAGTGAACACGAGACTGAACAGGAAGCGCTGGATGCGAAACGGCGCTACGAAGATCCTGATATAACCTGACCGTTTTCCTAAACGCTCCAGGATCGTGCCTGAATCACACTTTTTACTCATCGAGAAAGTTAAGCAGGAGTTAATATTTAGTTATTACAAGTAACTCCGATATTGACGGTCGATCTTTACATTTCGATGTGAAGATCACCTGCTACGCTTGGTGCTGTTTTGTTGAAAAAATGAACTGTGCAGCGTAGTGAGCCTGTACCTGTGTGCACGATGTTGTAGTAATGGAAGGCGATAAAGATGAAGGCGACGTTGGCGATCCTCACCATTGGTGTGGTCCCTGTAAGCGAAGTGTTACCGCTCTTAACCGAGCATGTCTCTGAACAACAGATAACGCATCTTAGCCTGCTGGGGAAGATGAGTCGGGAAGAGGTCATGGAGGACTACGCTGTCGAGGCGGGGGAGGATCCCCTGGCGACGTTATTAAGTGACGGTAAACTGGCGCATGTTTCGCGTCAGAAAATCGAGCGCTCGCTGCAAGGGGTGATAGAAGTGCTCGATAATCAAGGTTATGACGTTATTTTGCTGATGAGTACCGCACCCATTAAAGGTCTCACGGCGCGTAATGCGATTCTGCTGGAGCCGATGCGCATCATCCCGCCGCTGGTGGCCTCAATTGTTGATGGTCATCAGGTGGGGGTCATCGTCCCGATTGAAGAGTTGATGGACAACCAGGAGGCAAAGTGGCACGTGCTTGAAAAAGTGCCCTTATATGCGCTGGCAAATCCTTTCTGGGATAGCGATGCCGCACTGATTGAGGCCGGACGTGAGTTGCTGGAGAGAGGGGCGGATGTGTTGATCCTGGACTGTCTTGGCTTCCACCAGCATCATCGCGATTTACTGCAGAAGGCGCTGGATGTGCCGGTGCTGTTATCCAATGTTCTGATGGCTCGCCTGGCTTCAGAGCTTCTGACGTAATGATTTTGCGTGACAGGTGATGAGCATGGCCCCTATAGTGAATTTTTATCTAAAAATATAAGGGCCAGTTCATGCTTCAAAGTAACGAATACTTTTCCGGTAAAGTGAAATCCATTGGTTTTACCAGCAGCAGCACTGGCCGCGCCAGTGTCGGTGTCATGGCCGAAGGGGAATACACTTTTGGTACGGCCGAAGCGGAAGAGATGACGGTCGTTAGCGGTGCGCTCAACGTCCTACTGCCGGGTGAAACGGAATGGAAAGTTTACGCAGCCGGACAGGTTTTCAACGTTCCTGGCCACAGCGAGTTCCATCTGCAGGTTGCTGAACCGACCTCTTATCTGTGCCGCTATCTGAAATAAAAAATAAGCCGGGTGGCGCTAACGCTTACCCGGCCTACGCTTTGCCTGTTATCTTTGCGCTTCGCCGCCGAGACCTTCCACCAGATTCTGAATCAACGCGGCCAGTTCCCCGGTCATCAGGATGAAGTCCGCGTCAAAGCGCTGGGCGTAATCTTCCCGGTCGATGTCTTCATTCTGATCGCGCAGTTCATCGCAGAACTTCAGACGTTTCACGGAACCGTCATCGCACATCATAAACTGAATCCGCTGCTGCCAGTCGAGCGCCAGTTTGGTCACCACTTTGCCCGCTTCGATGTGTACGGCAATCTCGTCGCTCACCAGATCCTGTTTCTTCGCGCGGATCACGCCGCCATCTTCCAGCAGGGCTTTCAGCTCGGCCTCATCGAGGATCTGGAAACCTTGCGCGGCAGCACCGCTGCGTACCCACTCGGTCAGGGTCAGCTCGATTGGCGTTTCCAGCGCCAACGGTACGACCGGCAGAGAGCCGATGCTTTTGCGCAGCAGAGCCAGCGTATCTTCTGCTTTTTTGGCGCTGGCGCAGTCCACCATAATCAGCCCGTTAACGGTATCGATCCACATCATGGTCTGGCTGAAGCGGCTAAAGGCGCGCGGCAGCAGAGAGTGCAGAACTTCGTCTTTCAGCGAATCTTTTTCGGTTTTCTTCAGCTTGCGACCCTGCTCGGCTTCCAGCTTGAAGATCTTCGCTTCGAGCGCCTGTTTAACCACCGGTGTTGGCAGAATTTTCTCTTCTTTACGGGCGCAGACGATGATTTGACCCGTGCTGCTGGCGTGGGTCAGTGCATCGCTTTGTGAACCCATTGGCGGAACCCAACCGGTTTTTGCCATATCCTGGCTACCGCAAGGGGAAAAGGTGTAAGCGGCTAACTGTTTTTCCATCTCTTCTGCACGCAGCGAAACGTCGCGGCTGAGACGGTAAACCATCAAATTTTTGAACCACAGCATGATAATTTCCACGGCCTTGTCGTTAAATCAGCGGGCATGATAACGAATTGTCGCATCGCTTGCATTGCTAATCGGGAAGCGTGCTTCTACTCTGTTGATAATCAAAATAATGAGGAGAGTCTTGTGCGTATTGGGATTGATTTGGGCGGCACCAAAACAGAAGTCATCGCACTGAGCGAGCAGGGGGAACAGCTGTTCCGCCACCGTCTGCCTACGCCGCGCGATGATTATCACCAGACTATCGAGACGATCGCGAGACTGGTTGAAATGGCAGAGCAGGCGACAGGACAAACCGGCTCCGTCGGAATGGGGATCCCTGGGTCGATCTCGCCTTATACCGGGGTGGTTAAAAATGCCAACTCGACGTGGCTAAACGGTCAGCCTTTTGATAAAGATTTGAGCGCGCGTCTGAAGCGCGAAGTGCGTCTGGCCAACGACGCCAACTGTCTGGCGGTTTCAGAAGCGATTGACGGCGCGGCTGCCGGTGCCCATACCGTTTTTGCCGTCATCATCGGTACCGGCTGCGGAGCAGGCGTGGCCTTAGGCGGGCGTGCCCATATCGGGGGTAACGGTACGGCGGGCGAGTGGGGACACAACCCACTGCCGTGGATGGATGAAGATGAGCTTAAATACCGCGCTGAAGTACCGTGCTATTGCGGCAAGCAAGGGTGTATTGAGACGTTTATCTCCGGTACCGGTTTTGCGACCGATTACCACCGTCTGAGTGGTCAGCCGCTCAAAGGCAGCGAGATCATGCGTCTGGTCGAAGAACAGGATTCGGTGGCAGAACTGGCGCTCCGCCGCTACGAAATGCGCCTGGCGAAATCGCTGGCGCACGTGGTGAATATTCTCGACCCGGACGTGATTGTGCTCGGCGGCGGCATGAGCAACGTCGACCGCCTGTACAGCACGGTCCCGAATCTGGTGAAACAGTGGGTGTTTGGCGGCGAGTGTGAGACCCCGATCCGCAAAGCGCTGCACGGTGATTCCAGCGGCGTGCGCGGTGCGGCATGGTTGTGGCCGGAATAAAAGCAAAGAGTGTTTATTCCCTCTCCCACAGGGAGAGGGCCAGGGTGAGGGCACCAGACTGCACCGCCCCCCATTCACTCCACCGCATACTCTTTATCCAGCCTGCTGTATCCCAGCCCGTTGATCTTTTTTACTTTAATCTGTACCGGAATACGCTCTTTCATCGCCTCGACGTGGCTGATCACACCGATCGTTTTCCCGGTGGCGTTCAGCGCGTCGAGGGCATCCAGCGCGGTATCCAGCGTTTCGCTGTCGAGCGTGCCGAACCCTTCATCCAGGAACAGCGAGTCGATCCGCGTTTTGTGACTCACCAGATCGGAAAGTGCCAGCGCCAGCGCCAGGCTGACCAGGAAACTTTCGCCACCAGAGAGCGTACGGGTGTCGCGCACGGCATCCGCCTGCCAGGTATCGACCACTTCCAGCTCCAGAGCATCGCTGGCTTTGCGCTGGAGCAGATAACGCCCGTGCAGGCGGTTAAGTTGCTGGTTAGCAAGCCAGACAAGATTATCCAGCGTCAGCCCCTGGGCGAACTTGCGGAACTTGTCGCCGGTACTGGAGCCGATAAGCGCATTCAGGTACCCCCAGTCGTCTGCCAGACGGCTGGCCTCTTCAATTTGCTGCATTAAAGCCAGTTGGTGCAGGCGGTTATCGCTATCCTGCTTAAGCTGCTGGCGGATCTCTCCCTGCCGCGTGGTGTTCTCACGAAGCTGCTGCGTCAGGTGCTGGAGCTGGATCTGCAGGCCTGGTGCATCGGCGTCGAGCCCTTCTGGCCGCAGCACCAGGTGCGCCTGCAACTGTTGGTTTGCCTGTCCGGACAGGGCGGCTGCCTGCTGTATCTGGTTTTCCAGCGATTGCTTCAGATGATTGAGGTGTTGGAGCATGTTCTCATCCAGCAGAGCGGCAAGGAACGCATCTTGATCGGCAAAACAGCTGGCTGACAGGGCCTGGGTGAATTGCACCTGCGATTGCTGCAGGCGCTCACGCTCCAGCGTTTCCTGCTGCTGGTGTGCCGCCAGTTGGCTCTGCAGAGACACGCATTCGTCGTGGATCGCGCGCCAGTTGTCAGGAATGGCGGGTTCGGTCTCTTCACTGTTGGTGACCGGAAGTGTGTCAAGCAGTGGCTTCAGGGCGTTTATACGTTCCTGAATCGCACCCTGCTGTGTCTGTTTCTCCTGCCACTGTGCGAACTCCGTTTCACGGACGTTCAGCCAGGTGGCCTCAGTACCTTCGTCAGGTACGCTGAGTGAAAGTGCGGCCAGGGCGCTTTCCAGCCCCTGACGCGTTGTCGCCAGTTGCTGCTGATACTGGCGTTCCTGCTCTTCCATTTCGTTGAGCTGGTTTTGCAGCGTCAGACGCTGGCTGAGCTGATAAAGCTGGCGTTCATAGTGCTCTTGTTCTCTCATCCAGATGGCAATATCTTCCTGAATATTCAGCGAAATATTTAATGCCGCGCAAACCTCCTGCCACTCTTTAGTGAGCGCTTGCTCTTCCTGAGAGAGTGTCTGCGCTTCGCCTGTCTCGCGCTGGATCTGTTGAGTCAGGGCATTAACCTGGCCCAGAACCAGCAGCCCTTCCTCTTTTAGCGAGGCGACCTCTTTTTCCAGGGCATCACGGCGGCGCTGATTATCAGTGAGTTCAAGCGCTTGATATTTCTCCACGGCGGGATGTTCGCTGGAGCCGCACAGTGGACAGGGTTTACCTGCCTCAAGCTGAGAACGATAGCTTTCCAGATCTTTAATCGTCGCTTCACGTTCACACAGGGCTTTCAGGTCCAGATAGTGCTGGTTTTTCTCTTTGTATTGCTGGCGACGTAGCGTCAGTGTTTCATTGAGTTTTACCTGCTCAGCCTGAGCTTTCTTCACGCTTTCACCGTTCTGGTGCAGGCGTTTTTGTAGCGGCTGATAGCGCGCATGGAGCGAGGTCAGACGTTGACGCATCGTTCGTGACTGCGCCTGTTGTTCCATCGCTACTGCAACCTCATCCGCCGTCAGCGTCAGGGTTGTTTCCGGCAGGGCGGCCCGTTTATGGCGTAATTCAGTGAGGCGGACGGTCAGGGCAGTAAGCTGATTTTTATCACGGCCAAGCTGAGCGAAGTGCGCTCGCCAGCCTGCCATTTCCTGTCCCCATAAGCGGAATCGATCATGTTCTGCCTGCCACTGCGTCAGAACCGTTAATTCGGTCTGAAGCTGCTCATGAGTACGAATGGCGGTATTACGGATACGCGAGCGCAGCGCGGTTTTATCTTGTAAGCGAGTATTTACTTCGATAATTCGCTGCTGGGTTTGAGCCAGACGCGAGGCTTGCTCTTGCTGGTGCTCCCAAAGCGGTCGAAGCTGAGCGGCGGGTTGAGCAAGCTGGAGCTTTGCCAGGTCAGGCGCGGCGTCGGTCAGCGCCTGCTGTGCCTGCTGTTGTAACATGGTTACGCGCTGTTGCTCGCGAAGAAGCTCATCATGGCGCGTAAGCCACTGATAATCCTTCTGCTGGCGCTGTTGCTGTGCCAGCAGTGTTTTCTCTTCGTCAGTAAGTGCCTGCAAACTTTGCTGTAACTGCTGCTGTTGCTCTTCGCTCAACAGCACCACACCCGCTGCCTGTGCCTCGCGCATTTCAAGTACGTTTCGGGCGGCTTTGTGTTTCTCAAATATCCTGGCGGAAATCTGGCCATAGATCTCGGTTCCGGTCAGTTCTTCCAGAAGCTCTGCGCGATCGCTCGGTTTGGCATTGAGGAAAGCGGCAAACTGCCCCTGAGAGAGCAGCATTGAACGGGTAAATCGGCCATAGTCCAGCCCGGTGAGCGCGGCGGTTTGCTCCAGTTTATCTGTCACTTTGTCGGCGAGAATCTTGCCATCTTCGCAGCGAGCCAGTTCCACTCGCGGTGCTTGTAGGTTCCCGTCTGGCTGATTACGCGCCCGGTTCTGGCTCCAGAAGGCGCGGTAGGCGGTACCTTTTACTTCAAACTCAACCTCGGCCAGACACTCGGCGGTATCACGCGTCATCAGATCGTTTTGCGCCTGAGACACTTTTTGCAGACGCGGTGTTTCGTGATAGAGCGCCAGACAGATGGCGTCTAGCAGGGTGGTCTTGCCTGCACCGGTCGCACCGGTAATGGCAAACAGCCCGTTGCTGGCAAAGGGCTCAGCGGTAAAGTCAATTTTCCACTCGCCCTTGAGTGAGTTGAGGTTTTTCAGACGCAGGCTCAGGATTTTCATGCGTTCTCCTCCTCGTTATTCAGCGCGTGGAGCGTATGGGCGAACAGCTCGTTCAGCCGGGCGCGTTTTGCATCGTCCATCTCTTCCTGGGCCAGTCGGCGTTCAAAAACCTCTTCGACTTTAAGTTCACTCAGCGTTTCGCGCTGAGCACTCAGCAGGATTTTTTCGCGCTGCTCGCGACTGCGGCGTACCAGTAAAACCTCGACAGGAAGATCTTCCGTCAGCGCCTGAATTTTTCGCTGCATATCATGCAGATAGTCGTCTGTCGTGATTTCGATATCCAGCCAGACGGGGGGATTAAGCGCAATGCCACGCCACTGTTCAAGCTGGGAGGTGATAGCATCAAGGTCACCCTTCAGCACCGCCAGCGGCTGGGTAACAGGGACTTCCAGCGTTTCGACGGCGCTGAGTTTACCTCCGTTAAAACTCACCAGATGCACAGATTTGGCTTTACCTGTCTCATCAAAACTCAGCGAAATGGGCGAGCCACAATAGCGAATGTGTTCGCAGCCACCAATGATCTGTGCGCGGTGAATATGCCCAAGCGCAATGTAGTCGGCAGGCGGGAAATTTTGCGCCGGGAACGCATCCAGCGTACCAATATAGATGTCACGTACGGCGTCACTTTTACTGGCTCCGACGGTGGTGAGATGCCCGGTTGCAATCACCGGAATAAGCTGTTCGCCGCGCAAGGTACAGGCATCGGTATATTGTTGGTGATAATAATCAGTGATGCTCTGCAACAGATGCTGCTGTTTTTCTCCGCCGGACATCCCGGCCTGGCTCTGCACGATATCGCGTGGGCGCAGGAAGGGAACCGGGCACAGCACCGCCCCCGGTGTACCGTCACGTTTTTTCAGGATCTGCGGCGCATGCCCGGCACTGGCCACCACGGTAGTGTTCAGGAAGGCCAGGATGTCGCGGGATTCATTCAGCGTGGCGACGGAGTCGTGATTACCGGCGACAATCACCAGATGGCAGCCTGTTTGCTGCAGATTTACCACGAAGCGGTTGTACAGCTCACGCGCATAGCTTGGCGGCGAGCCGGTGTCGAAAATGTCACCCGCGACAATAATCGCATCCACTTCGCGCGATCGAGCCGTATCCAGCAGCCAGTTCAGGAACGCTTCATGCTCAGCTGCCCTGCTTTTGCTGTAAAAGTTTTGACCCAGATGCCAGTCCGAAGTGTGAAGTATGCGCATAGGAGATCCGTGGCGAAAAAAGATGTTGGCGATTATAAACATTCAGGGGCAGAAAATAACCGCTGTAATAAAACAACAGTTTGCCATTTATAGTGGTAAGGTTTTTCATAAATCTGTCATAAATCTGACGCATAATGACGCCGCATTACAAACTTGTAACTTAAATAAGATAAGACAGGGCAAAGTATGGCGAGACGTATTCTGGTCGTAGAAGATGAAGCTCCAATTCGTGAAATGGTGTGCTTCGTGCTCGAACAAAATGGCTTCCAGCCGGTTGAAGCGGAAGATTATGACAGCGCGGTGAACCAGTTGAATGAGCCCTGGCCCGATCTGATTCTGCTCGACTGGATGTTGCCCGGCGGCTCTGGACTGCAGTTTATCAAACACATTAAACGTGAAGCGATGACTCGCGATATCCCCGTTGTCATGCTGACGGCGCGTGGTGAAGAAGAAGATCGCGTACGTGGGCTTGAAACGGGTGCCGATGATTACATTACTAAGCCGTTTTCCCCGAAAGAGCTGGTTGCTCGCATCAAAGCCGTAATGCGCCGCATTTCACCGATGGCAGTGGAAGAGGTGATTGAGATGCAGGGGCTGAGCCTTGACCCGACCTCACACCGCGTCATGACGGGCGAAAACCCACTCGACATGGGGCCTACCGAATTTAAACTCCTGCACTTCTTTATGACTCACCCGGAACGCGTTTACAGCCGCGAACAGTTGCTGAATAACGTCTGGGGAACTAACGTGTATGTCGAAGACCGGACGGTTGACGTCCATATCCGCCGCCTGCGAAAAGCGCTGGAACTGAGCGGCCACGATCGCATGGTGCAGACGGTCCGCGGCACGGGTTATCGTTTTTCTACCCGTTTCTGAACAATGACAGGAGTGTGACGCGTGCTGGAACGTCTGTCATGGAAAAGGCTCGTCTTTGAACTGATCTTATGTTGTATTCCGGCCTTCATTCTGGGGGCCTTTCTTGGACATCTGCCGTGGTTTCTGCTGGCCTCGGTCACCGGGCTGCTGATCTGGCATTTCTGGAACCTGTTGCGCCTCTCCTGGTGGCTATGGGTTGACCGAAGTATGACGCCTCCACCGGGAAGCGGCAGTTGGGAACCGCTGCTTTACGGTTTGCATCAGATGCAGATGCGTAATAAAAAGCGCCGCCGCGAACTGGGAAGCCTGATCAAGCGTTTTCGCAGCGGGGCGGAGTCGCTGCCGGATGCGGTCATTCTGACGACCGAAGAAGGGACAATCTTCTGGTGTAATGGTCTTGCGCAACAGTTGCTGGGGTTGCGCTGGCCGGATGATAATGGCCAGAATATCCTCAACCTTCTGCGTTATCCTGAGTTTGCGCAGTATCTAAAAAAGCGTGATTTTACCGGTCCGCATAATCTGAAACTCAATAATGGTCGCCATCTGGAAATCCGCGTGATGCCCTACAGCGATCGGCAGTGGCTGATGGTGGCGCGCGATGTCACCCAGATGCACCAGCTGGAAGGCGCGCGACGCAACTTCTTCGCGAACGTGAGCCACGAATTACGCACCCCGTTGACCGTACTTCAGGGTTACCTGGAGATGATGCAGGAGCAAACGCTTGAAGGTGCGCCACGTGAAAAAGCGCTGCACACCATGCGCGAGCAAACGCACCGTATGGAAGGTCTGGTGAAACAGCTGTTGACGCTCTCAAAGATTGAAGCGGCGCCAACGCTTGCGCTGAATGACACTATTGATGTCCCCATGATGCTGCGGGTGGTGGAGCGTGAAGCACAGACGTTAAGCCATAAGAAGCACCACCTGATCTTTGAGGTCGACAATACGCTGAAGGTTTTGGGCAGTGAAGATGAGCTGCGTAGCGCCATTTCCAACCTGGTGTATAACGCGGTGAATCATACGCCGGAAGGGACGGAGATCGTGGTGCGCTGGCAGCATACCCCTACGGGCGCTGAATTTAGCGTCGAGGATAATGGTCCGGGGATTGCTCCGGAGCACATCCCGCGTCTGACCGAACGCTTCTATCGCGTGGATAAGGCGCGATCGCGACAGACAGGGGGAAGCGGTCTGGGGCTGGCAATTGTAAAACATGCCGTCAATCACCATGAAAGCCGTCTCGATATTCAGAGTACCCTGGGTAAGGGAACCCGCTTTAGTTTCGTGATCCCGGAACGATTAATTGCCAAAAAGATCGCCTGATAACGGGTGTGTCATTTTACCTTTCCACGGGTCAGCGTTTGCTGGCCCGTTTGCTTTGCAGTCAAACGAAACGCGAATGAATTTTATACGGCTGACTGTTTTTTGTTCGCATGATTAGCCATGGGTTTTTCTGATAATTAGCGTATTGTGCTGGTATGTTTTTTCATGGTGGCATATTGTTCTGGTTTTGCGATCCCACCTTGCCTTTAAACGTTATAAGCGTTTAAATTGCGCCCCAGATACTGTCAGACCGACTGTATTTGCGTGGTAAATCGAAAAACTATTCTTCTCCACGCCAGGACGGGAGCATTTCCCGCTGAAATTGAGCAATTTTTCGGCTGTATCTTCCCACCAGGGAAATCGAAAAGCTCAATGTTTTCAACACCACATCCACAGGCAGTAAGGTTTTATGACCCATCACTTAAAATCGCGTGACATCATCGCGCTGGGCTTTATGACATTTGCGCTGTTCGTTGGCGCAGGCAACATCATTTTCCCTCCAATGGTTGGTTTACAGGCGGGTGAACACGTCTGGACTGCCGCATTTGGTTTCCTGATTACTGCTGTGGGTTTACCGGTACTGACCGTTATCGCCCTGGCGAAAGTGGGTGGCGGTGTTGATAGCCTCAGCACCCCGATCGGCAAAGTGGCGGGTGTCCTGCTGGCAACCGTCTGCTATCTGGCAGTGGGCCCACTGTTTGCGACCCCGCGCACGGCGACCGTTTCCTTCGAAGTGGGCATTGCTCCTCTGACCGGTGACGGCGCGATGCCGCTGTTTATCTACAGCCTGATCTACTTCGCGATTGTGATTCTGGTTTCTCTCTATCCGGGCAAGCTGCTGGATACCGTCGGTAACTTCCTGGCTCCGCTGAAAATTGTGGCGTTGATTGTGCTGGCGGTTGCGGCGATTGTCTGGCCGGCAGGTCCGATTAGCGACGCCATGGATGCCTACAAAAATGCCGCATTCTCCAACGGCTTTGTGAACGGCTACCTGACGATGGATACGCTGGGCGCAATGGTGTTTGGTATCGTCATCGTTAACGCCGCGCGTTCCCGTGGTGTGACCGAAGCACGTCTGCTGACCCGCTACACCATCTGGGCTGGCCTGATGGCCGGCGTGGGCCTGACGCTGCTCTATCTGGCGCTGTTCCGTCTGGGTTCCGATAGCGCCATGCTGGTTGATCAAAACGCGAATGGCGCGGCTATTCTGCATGCTTATGTTCAGCACACCTTCGGCGGTGCGGGCAGTATGCTGCTGGCAGCGCTCATCTTCCTGGCATGTCTGGTGACCGCCGTTGGCCTGACCTGCGCCTGTGCTGAGTTTTTTGCGCAGTATCTGCCGCTCTCTTACCGCACTCTGGTGTTTATTCTCGGCATTTTCTCCATGGCGGTGTCCAACCTCGGTCTGAGCCACCTGATTCAGGTCTCTATTCCGGTGCTGACGGCTATCTACCCGCCGTGTATCGTGCTGGTGGTACTGAGCTTTACTCGCCCGTGGTGGAATAACTCCTCACGAATTATTGCGCCAGCCATGTTTATCAGCCTGATTTTTGGTATCCTTGACGGGATTAAAGCATCAGCTTTCGCAGAAATTTTGCCAGCCTGGACACAGCGTCTGCCGCTGTCCGAACAAGGCCTGGCCTGGCTGATGCCTACCGTTGTTGCACTGGTTCTGGCGGTTATCTGGGATCGTGCTGCAGGGCGTCAGGTCGCATCGAACGCCCATTAATCAACGGCAACAAACTGTTTAACCACGGGGCTTAAGGCCCCGTGGTTTTTTGTTTTTTTCGTGTTGAATGGCAAGATTTAAATGGAAAGCACTAACAAACTTAAACGTGGACTCAGCACGCGCCACATCCGCTTTATGGCGCTGGGCTCCGCTATCGGTACCGGTCTTTTTTATGGCTCGGCAGATGCCATTAAAATGGCCGGTCCAAGCGTTCTGTTGGCCTACATCATCGGCGGTGTAGCGGCCTATATCATCATGCGTGCCCTCGGGGAGATGTCGGTTCACAATCCGTCAGCCAGTTCGTTCTCCCGTTACGCGCAGGAAAACTTAGGTCCGCTGGCCGGGTTTATTACCGGCTGGACCTATTGCTTTGAAATCCTGATTGTGGCGATTGCCGATGTGACCGCGTTTGGTATCTATATGGGGGTCTGGTTCCCGGCGGTACCGCACTGGATTTGGGTGCTGAGCGTGGTGCTGATCATCTGCGCAGTTAACCTGATGAGCGTGAAAGTCTTCGGTGAACTGGAGTTCTGGTTCTCTTTCTTTAAGGTCGCCACCATCATCATCATGATTGTCGCCGGTTTCGGGATCATCATCTGGGGGATTGGTAACGGCGGTCAGCCCACCGGTATCCATAACCTCTGGAGCAACGGCGGCTTCTTCAGTAATGGCTGGCTCGGCATGGTGATGTCGCTCCAGATGGTGATGTTTGCCTACGGCGGTATTGAGATTATCGGTATCACCGCCGGGGAAGCGAAAGACCCGGAGAAGTCGATTCCGCGCGCCATCAACTCGGTGCCGATGCGTATTCTGGTGTTCTATGTGGGTACGCTGTTCGTGATCATGTCCATCTACCCGTGGAACCAGGTGGGCACTAACGGTAGCCCGTTTGTACTGACTTTCCAGCATATGGGCATTGCGTTTGCTGCCAGTATTCTGAACTTTGTCGTGCTGACAGCGTCGCTTTCCGCGATCAACAGTGACGTCTTTGGCGTGGGGCGTATGCTACACGGCATGGCGGAGCAGGGCAGTGCGCCAAAGGTATTTGCCAAAACCTCACGCCGCGGTACGCCGTGGGTCACCGTGGTGGTGATGACCGTGGCGCTGCTGTTCTCGGTTTACCTGAATTACATCATGCCGGAGAACGTCTTCCTGGTGATTGCATCGCTGGCGACCTTCGCGACGGTGTGGGTGTGGATTATGATCCTGCTGTCACAGATTGCATTCCGCCGTCGTCTGTCTCCGGATGAGGTGAAAGCGCTGAAGTTCAAAGTGCCGGGCGGTGTGGCAACGACCGTGGTTGGCCTGCTCTTCCTGGTCTTTATCATCGCCCTGATTGGCTACCACCCGGATACCCGTATTTCCTTATACGTCGGCTTCGCGTGGATCGTCCTGCTACTGGTTGGCTGGATGTTTAAATGCCGCCGTGACCGTCAGCTGGCGGAAGCACAGTAATGTTAATGCCCGACGATGTCGGGCATTTTTTCTCCTCCCCCATCCTCCTCCCCCAATAAACCGCATCATGATGAGCTAACCTTAACCACCCTGTGGCAAGGTGACGTCAATTTCATCAAAGGGGATTCGTGATGTTAAACGCCTGGCACCTTCCGGTTGCCCCATTTGTTAAGCAAAACAAAGACAACCTTGTGATTACGCTCTGGCTGACGGGGGAAAATCAGCCTGAACGCGTGACGCTACGCGCCGAAATTGATAACGAAGAGACCGCGCTGAAAATGCACAAACAGCGTAGCCAGCCGCAACCGGGGATCACGGCCTGGCGGGCAAATATCGACTTGCGCAGCGGGCAGCCACGCCGGCGCTACAGTTTCAAACTGCTGTGGAACAACCGTCAGCTGTGGTTTACCCCGCAGGGGTTTAGCCGTTTCCCTCCGGCCCGTCTTGAGCAGTTTGCCGTTGATTACCCGGATAACGGACCGCAATGGGTTAACGATCAGGTCTTTTACCAGATTTTCCCGGACCGCTTTGCCCGCAGTGAAAAACGCACTGCTGACCAGGATAAGATCTATCCCCACCATGCCGCAGGCCATGACATTATCCTGAAAGCGTGGGATGAACCACTAACCGCGCAGGCGGGCGGTTCGACGTTCTACGGCGGCGATCTCGACGGTATCAGCGAAAAGTTGCCGTACCTGAAAAAGCTCGGCGTGACGGCGCTGTATCTCAACCCGGTGTTTAAAGCTCCGAGCGTACACAAATACGATACCGAAGATTATCGCCACGTTGACGCGCAGTTTGGCGGCGACGAAGCGTTATTGCGCCTGCGGCAGAACACCAGAAATGAAGGTATGCGCCTGATTCTGGACGGTGTGTTTAACCACAGCGGAGATTCACACGCGTGGTTTGACCGTCATAATCAGTCGATGAGCGGAGCATGCCATAACCCGGATTCACCGCAGAGAAGCTGGTATAGCTTTAATGAGGAGGGACGAGCGCTGGACTGGCTGGGTTATCCGAGCCTGCCAAAGCTGGATTTCCAGTCACCTTCTCTGATCAATGAAATCTACGGCGGTGAAGACAGCATTGTGCGCCACTGGCTGAAAGCACCGTGGAATATGGATGGCTGGCGCCTGGATGTGGTGCACATGCTGGGCGAAGCGGGCGGGGCGCGGAACAATATTCAACACGTCACGGGTATTACCCGCTCGGCAAAAGTGGCTCAGCCAGAGGCATTTGTATTTGGCGAACATTTTGGCGATGCGCGCCAGTGGCTGCAGGCCGATGCGGAAGATGCGGCGATGAACTATCGTGGTTTTACCTTCCCGCTGTGGGGATTCCTCGCGAATACCGATATTTCCTACGATCCGAATCACATTGATGCCGAAACCTGTATGGCGTGGATGGATAACTACCGCGCCGGTCTGTCGCATCAGCAGCAACTGAGAATGTTTAATCAGCTGGATAGCCACGATACGGCGCGCTTTAAATCCCTGCTTGGCAAGGATGTGGCGCGTCTGCCGCTGGCCGTCACCTGGCTCTTCACATGGCCTGGCGTACCCTGTATTTACTACGGTGATGAAGTGGGGCTGGACGGTAACAACGATCCCTTCTGCCGCAAAACCTTCCCGTGGCAGCCAGAGAAACAGGACAAGGTGCTGTTCAGCCTTTATCAGCGGTTGGCGAAGTTACGTAAACAGCACCAGGCATTACGCTATGGCGGATGCCAGGTGCTGTACGCCCACGATAACGTGGTGGTGTTTGTCCGTGTTTATAACCAGCAGCGCGTGCTGGTGGCGATTAACCGGGGTGAGGCTTGTGAAGTGGTGCTGGATGACTCCCCATTGCTGCACGTGAAGGCGTGGCAATGTAAGGAGGGTAGAGGGACTCTTCAGGAAGGCATACTCTCATTACCTGCAATTTCTGCTTCCATCTGGTTCGGTAATTAATCTCTGTCTGCAACCGGTACGGTGTACGGGTTGCAGAATATTTCCCTGTGTTGTTCGGTTTTATTCAACAGAGGGGACAAATATCTTTACTATTCGCTCAGTCAATTCTCGCTATACTCAATTTGCTTTATCAGTCAGGGCCCTTTCTCATATAGCACACCGAATGTTTACTTTTAACCCATTGTTTAAAAGGTACTTTTATGTCTATTCGTGAACTGATTGACCCATCCAATTCCGCACTGATTTTTATCGATCACCAACCGCAAATGTCCTTTGGTGTCGCTAATATTGACCGTCAATTGCTGAAGAATAATACGGTAGCACTGGCGAAAGCCGGCAAAATTTTTGATGTTCCTGTTATCTACACGTCGGTCGAAACGAAAAGCTTCAGCGGCTATATCTGGCCAGAATTGCTGGCGGTTCATCCGGATGTCAAACCCATTGAACGTACCTCGATGAACTCCTGGGAAGACGATGCGTTTGTTGCGGCAGTTAAAGCAACGGGCCGTAAGAAACTTATCATCTCAGCCCTGTGGACCGAGGTTTGCCTGACTTTTCCGGCGCTGATGGCGCTCGACGAAGGCTTCGAAGTGTACGTGGTAACCGATACGTCCGGCGGTACATCCGTTGATGCGCACGAACGAGCGATTGACCGTATGGTTCAGGCCGGGGCCGTACCGGTGACCTGGCAGCAGGTGCTGCTTGAGTACCAGCGCGACTGGTCACGCAAAGGCACTTACGACGCGGTAATGGACCTGGTTCGCGAGCACAGCGGGGCTTATGGCATGGGGGTTGATTATGCCTACACCCTCGTTCATGGCGCGCCAGAACGTAAAGCGTAAACCTTTCAGGGCGGGGTTCTCCCGCCCATCAATGACCAGGGAGCTTTTATGGCGCAAACATCACATGTGACGCTGGTGATTACTCACACGTTACTTCCGGGACAGGCTGAGCACTACGAACAGTGGCTTGGCAGGATCATGCCCATCGCGGCGGAATTTCCCGGCCATCTGGGCGCGAACGTGATCCGCCCGTCCGAAGGTCAAAACCTGTGGACGGTAATTATCCGCTTCGACACCCTCGAACACCTCTATGAGTGGACTCAGTCTGATACCCGCAATGCGCTGGTGAAAGAGATTGAACCGCTGCTGGCGGAAGGCGACAAAACCGAAGTGCGTACGGAACCTGCGTTCTGGTTTACGCCACCGGAGACACACGTACGTAAGCCAAAACAGTGGAAACAGTTTCTGATCACGCTCCTGGTGATCTTTCCCAGCACCAATCTGGTACCACAAGTGACTGGCGCGCTGCTTCCTGGCCTGAAAGGCTCATTGCTGCTGCATTTGATTAACGATGCCTGTGTGGTCGCGCTGGTGGTCTGGCTGTGGATGCCCATCGTGACCCGTCTGTTTGCCGGATGGCTAAAAAAAGCCTGATTCGGCCGAAAGGAGTACGTTATGTCTCAAACTGCCACACTGATCTTAACTAAGGGTAAGATCCATACACTCGATCGTGAAAATCCGCTTACCGAGGCGGTAGCGATCGCCAACGGCAAGATCCTTGCTACGGGTAATCACGATCGCATCATGAGTTATGCGACGCAGGGAACGCAGATCGTCGATTTACAGGGAAGCACGGTAATCCCCGGCCTGAACGATTCTCACCTGCACCTGATCCGCGGCGGGCTCAATTACAACCTGGAGCTGCGCTGGGAAGGTGTTCCTTCACTGGCGGATGCGTTGCGCATGCTTAAAGTTCAGGCCGACCGCACGCCGTCACCACAGTGGGTGCGTGTTGTCGGCGGCTGGAGCGAGTTTCAGTTTGCTGAACGTCGAATGCCGACCATCGAAGAACTCAATGAGGCGGCACCGGACACCCCGGTATTTGTGCTGCATCTCTACGATCGCGCGTTGCTCAACCGTGCAGCCTTGAAAGCTGTCGGGTATACCAAAGAGACCCCGAACCCGCCGGGCGGCGAGATTGTGCGCGACAACAACGGTAACCCGACCGGGATGCTGATCGCCAAACCTAATGCAATGATCCTCTACGCCACACTGGCGAAAGGGCCGAAACTGCCGATTGAGCAGCAGGTGAACTCTACGCGCCAGTTTATGCGCGAGCTGAACCGCCTGGGATTGACCAGCGCAATTGATGCAGGGGGTGGTTTCCAGAACTACCCGGAAGATTACGAGGTAATTGCTGAGCTGCACGCTAAAGCGCAGATGACTGTGCGCATTGCTTACAACCTCTTTACCCAGCGCCCAAAACAGGAACTGGAAGATTTTGAGCGCTGGACAGATATGCTCAAGCCGGGTCAGGGAACGGATTTCTATCGCGCGAACGGGGCCGGTGAGATGCTGGTCTTCTCAGCGGCAGATTTTGAGGATTTCCTTCAGCCGCGGCCGGATCTGCCAGAGGGAATGGAAGACGAACTGGAGCGTGTGGTGCGTCATCTGGTGGAAAACCGCTGGCCGTTCCGCCTGCACGCGACTTACGACGAATCCATCAGTCGGATGCTGGATGTGTTCGAGAAAGTGAACCGCGATATCCCGTTCAACGGGCTGCACTGGTTCTTCGACCATGCAGAAACCATTACCGAGCGCAATATCGAACGCGTTAAGGCGTTGGGCGGTGGGATTGCGGTCCAGCACCGCATGGCATTCCAGGGCGAGTACTTTGTCGACCGCTATGGCAAAGAGGCGGTGAAGCATACGCCGCCGGTAGCGAAAATGCTGGAACTGGAGGTGCCGGTTGGGTTAGGTACGGACGCGACCCGCGTGGCGAGCTATAACCCGTGGACGGCGCTCTACTGGCTGGTATCCGGGCGTACCGTGGGGGGGCTTGCGATGTATGACGACAATAACCGTCTGCCGCGTGACGTTGCCCTTGAGTTGTGGACGGCAGGCAGTGCGTGGTTTTCCAGCGAGCAGGGTAAAAAAGGTCGCCTGGTAGAAGGGCAACTGGCGGACCTGGTGGTGCTGTCGAAAGACTACTTCAGCGTGCCGGAAGAGGAGATCAAAGGTATTGAATCGGTACTGACCGTGGTGGATGGCAAGGTGGTGTATGCCGCCGGACATTTCAGCCCACTGTCGCCACCGCCAATTCCTGTTGTGCCAGAGTGGTCGCCGGTGGTGAAGGTACCCGGACATTATCGCTCCGCACCGCCAGCCGCCAGTAAAGTGGGCGCGGTGGTGCAGATGCACCAGTGCATCGGGAGTTGTGGCGTGCATGGGCACGCGCACGGTATCGCGCGCCATTCGGATATTCCTGTCTCCGATGAACAGGCATTCTGGGGCGTGTTAGGGTGTTCGTGCTTCGCGTTCTAAAACAAAAGGCCCGCATAAGCGGGCCTTTTTCGTAAACCGTGCCGATTACAGGCTGGATACGTTCTCAGACAGGTATTTCGCTACGCCGTCTGGAGAGGCAGCCATACCTTCTTTACCTTTTTCCCACTGAGCAGGGCACACTTCACCGTGCTCTTCGTGGAACTGCAGCGCGTCAACCATACGCAGCATTTCGTCGATGTTACGACCCAGTGGCAGATCGTTCACAACCTGGTGACGCACGATGCCGTTTGCGTCGATCAGGAAAGAACCACGCAGTGCAACGCCAGCGTCCGGATGTTCGATACCGTAAGCCTGCTGGATTTCGCGTTTGATGTCCGCAACCATTGCGTATTTCACCGCACCGATGCCGCCTTTGTCGACAGGGGTGTTACGCCATGCGTTGTGTACAAATTCAGAGTCGAAGGAGACGCCAACAACTTCTACGCCACGCTTCTGGAATTCTTCGTAACGTTTGTCGAACGCGATCAGCTCAGATGGGCAAACGAAAGTGAAGTCCATTGGCCAGAAGAACAGAACGGTCGCTTTACCGTTGGTGTGCTGTTTGAAGTTGAAGTTTTCAACGATTTCACCGTTGCCCAGAACTGCTGCAGCTGTAAAATCCGGAGCCGGACGAGTTACCAGAACCATATGATTCTCCTGTAGATACTAAGGTTATTTGGAACGCAACGCGAGCCAGTATAGAGAGTGTTCCAGGATAAGACAAAGAGGTGGTGACAATCGTTCCGCCAGCTTTTACCTATCAATGCGAATTCTGTCAGAGCTGTTTGCTTTTCGCCTGCGCCATCATGCGCGGATAGAATTGCCAGAATCGGGTCTCCAGCGCATCGTAATGTTCATCCAGGTCATACCAGGAGTCGCGCAGCGCATCCAGGCGCGGTCGGCGACTGGCCATCCCATTTAACACATTCTGAATGAAATCCATCTCGCGATAGCGCTCCAGCCAGCGTTCTGACCACAGGTAGTTATTCAGATTCACAAAGCGCGGCGGCGAGTCGGGCAAAATGATTGACACCTGCTGGTGGGCATAGCGCACAAAATCCGTTAATGGCAACTCCGGCGAGAGTTGTGCCCAGTGGCGCGACAGGAAATGATCCCACATCACATCAAGCGTGATCGGCGCTACCCGGCGCGTTTCGGGGCGAAACCACGCTTTGGCTTCCGTCACTTCCGGCAAGTTATCTGTCAGCACGTCGATACGGCGATGCATAAAAATACCGTCAACGATCTCAGGGGAATAGTTCTCAGCGGGGTTACCGCGTACGAAATCGGCCAGCAAATTACCGGAAAGGGAGCTGTCAGCGAGGTGGGCGAGATGCAGGTGAGCGAGAAAATTCATGCGTTTTATTTGTCCGGGGGTGGCTAGTTGTTGCAGCAAAAGGGTGTGAGCACTAGACTATGCCGCCTGTTTTTAAGTCACGAGTATACGTCATGCGCGTCGCCGATTTCTCCTTTGAACTACCTGAATCCCTGATTGCTCACTATCCAATGCCTGAGCGCAGTAGCTGTCGTTTGCTGTCACTGGATGGGCCAACGGGCGAGCTGACGCACGGTACTTTCACCGATTTGCTCGACAAGCTCAACCCTGGCGATCTGCTGGTCTTTAACAATACCCGCGTGATCCCGGCGCGCCTGTTCGGGCGTAAAGCCAGCGGCGGCAAGATTGAAGTGCTGGTCGAACGTATGCTCGATGATAAACGTATTCTGGCACATATTCGCGCCTCTAAAGCACCCAAGCCGGGTGCAGAACTGCTGCTCGGTGATGACGAGAGCATCAAAGCGACCATGACCGAGCGCCACGACGCGCTGTTCGAGGTGGAATTCGATGACGAGCGTACTGTGCTCGACATTCTGAATGCTATCGGCCACATGCCGTTGCCGCCGTACATTGAGCGTCCGGACGAAGAGGCCGACCGCGAGCTGTACCAGACTGTCTATAGCCAGAAACCTGGCGCAGTCGCCGCGCCGACCGCGGGTCTGCACTTTGATGAACCGCTGCTGGAAAAACTGCGTGCAAAAGGCGTTGAGATGGCGTTCGTGACGCTGCACGTTGGCGCGGGTACCTTCCAGCCGGTGCGCGTGGACAGCATCGAAGATCACATCATGCACTCCGAGTATGCCGAAGTACCGCAGGACGTGGTGGATGCTGTTCTGGCGGCGAAAGGCAGAGGGAGCCGCGTGATTGCCGTCGGCACTACCTCTGTGCGTTCGCTTGAGAGTGCCGCACAGGCCGCGAAGAACGATCTTATCGAACCGTTCTTTGGCGATACGCAGATCTTCATCTACCCAGGTTATCAGTACAAAGTCATTGATGCGCTGGTGACCAACTTCCATCTGCCTGAATCCACGCTGATTATGCTGGTGTCCGCGTTTGCGGGTTATCAGCATACGATGAATGCCTACAAGTCTGCGGTAGAACAAAAATATCGCTTTTTTAGCTACGGGGACGCGATGTTTATCACGTACAATCCGCAGGCTTTGAATGAGCGTGTCGGGGAATAAGTCCGCGGCACCGTTTTACAACGTTGGACTGTTTTTCTGACGTCGGAGAAAAAATGAAATTTGAACTCGATACCACCGATGGCCGCGCGCGTCGCGGTCGCCTGGTGTTTGATCGCGGTGTGGTGGAAACCCCCGCGTTTATGCCTGTGGGCACCTACGGCACCGTAAAAGGGATGACGCCGGAAGAAGTGGAAGCCACTGGCGCACAGATTATCCTCGGCAACACCTTCCACCTGTGGCTGCGTCCGGGTCAGGAGATCATGAAGCTCCACGGTGACCTGCACGACTTCATGCAGTGGAAAGGCCCTATCCTGACCGACTCCGGCGGTTTCCAGGTCTTCAGCCTGGGTGATATTCGCAAGATCACTGAGCAGGGCGTACACTTCCGTAACCCGATCAACGGCGATCCTATTTTCCTCGATCCAGAAAAATCGATGGAGATTCAGTACGATCTCGGTTCTGACATCGTCATGATCTTCGACGAATGTACACCGTATCCGGCTGACTGGGATTACGCTAAACGCTCTATGGAGATGTCTTTGCGTTGGGCGAAGCGTAGCCGCGACCGTTTTGACTCCCTGGAGAACAAAAATGCGCTGTTCGGCATTATTCAGGGCAGTGTTTACGAAGATTTACGTGATATCTCCGTTAAAGGTCTGGTAGAGATAGGTTTTGATGGCTACGCTGTCGGCGGTTTGGCTGTGGGTGAGCCGAAGGAAGACATGCATCGCATTCTGGAACATGTCTGCCCGCAAATCCCGGCAGATAAACCCCGTTACCTGATGGGTGTGGGTAAACCAGAAGATCTGGTTGAAGGTGTACGTCGCGGCATTGATATGTTCGACTGCGTGATGCCAACCCGTAACGCGCGTAATGGTCATCTGTTTGTTACCGATGGCGTGGTGAAAATCCGTAACGCGAAGCATAAGAGTGACACCAGTCCGCTCGATGCCGAGTGCGATTGCTATACCTGTCGCAATTATTCTCGCGCGTATCTGCATCATCTCGATCGTTGCAATGAGATTTTGGGTGCGCGTCTCAATACCATTCATAACCTTCGCTATTATCAGCGCTTAATGGCTGGTTTACGCAAGGCTATCGAAGAGGGTAAATTAGAGAGCTTCGTGACCGATTTCTACCAACGTCAGGGTCGAACCGTTCCACCTTTGAACGTTGATTAATTTTAATAATGAGGGAATTTGAATGAGCTTTTTTATTTCTGATGCGGTAGCGGCAACAGGTGCTCCGGCGCAGGGCAGCCCGATGTCTCTGATTCTGATGCTGGTTGTGTTCGGTCTGATCTTCTACTTCATGATCCTGCGCCCACAGCAAAAGCGTACCAAAGAGCACAAAAAGCTGATGGACTCCATCGCGAAAGGCGATGAAGTGCTGACCAACGGTGGTCTGGTTGGTCGCGTAACCAAAGTGGCTGAAAGCGGCTACATTGCTATCGCGCTGAACGACACCACTGAAGTGGTTATCAAACGTGACTTCGTAGCTGCCGTTCTGCCGAAAGGCACTATGAAGGCGCTGTAATCCCAACTTTTCCCAAAGGGAACTGCCGTGTTAAACCGTTATCCTTTGTGGAAGTACATCATGCTGGTCGTCGTGATTCTCGTCGGCCTGCTGTACGCGCTTCCCAACCTGTATGGTGAGGATCCGGCTGTTCAAATCACTGGCGCGCGCGGTGTCGCCGCCAGTGAGCAAACGCTGATCCAGGTCCAGAAAACGTTACAAGAAGAAAAAATTACCGCTAAGTCTGTGGCTCTGGAAGAGGGTGCAATTCTTGCTCGCTTCGACACCACCGACACGCAGCTCCGCGCCCGTGAAGCGCTGATGGGCGTGCTGGGTGATAAATATGTCGTGGCGCTTAACCTTGCTCCTGCAACCCCTCGTTGGCTGGCTGCACTGAACGCAGAGCCAATGAAACTCGGTCTTGACCTGCGTGGTGGCGTTCACTTCCTGATGGAAGTGGATATGGATACCGCGCTGGGTAAACTGCAGGAACAGAATATCGACAGCCTGCGTAGCGATCTGCGTGAAAAAGGCATCGCGTACACTACCGTACGTAAAGAAGATAACTACGGTATGAGCATCACGTTCCGCGACAGCGCGGCGCGCGATCAGGCTGTAACTTATCTGTCTCAGCGTCACCGCGATCTGGTGATCACCTCTTCAGGCAGCAACCAGCTGCGCGCGGTGATGACCGATGCGCGTCTGAGTGAAGCGCGTGAATACGCCGTTCAGCAGAACATCAACATTCTGCGTAACCGTGTAAACCAACTGGGTGTGGCTGAGCCTCTGGTACAGCGCCAGGGTGCTGACCGTATCGTGGTTGAACTGCCGGGTATCCAGGATACCGCACGTGCGAAAGAGATTCTGGGTGCGACCGCAACGCTGGAATTCCGTCTGGTTAACTCCAACGTTGATCAGTCCGCTGCCGCCGCAGGCCGTATTCCGGGTGACTCCGAAGTGAAACAGACCCGCGAAGGTCAGCCTGTTGTGCTGTACAAACGCGTGATCCTGACCGGTGACCACATCACTGACTCCACTTCCAGCCAGGACGAATACAACCAGCCGCAGGTTAACATCTCGCTGGATAGCGCGGGTGGTAACATCATGTCTAACTTCACCAAGGACAACATCGGTAAACCGATGGCGACCCTGTTCGTGGAGTACAAAGACAGCGGTAAGAAAGATGCCAATGGCCGTGCAGTGCTGGTGAAAGAGGAAGAGGTGATTAACATCGCCAATATCCAGTCTCGTCTGGGTAACAGCTTCCGCATCACAGGTATCAGCAACCCGAACGAAGCGCGTCAGCTCTCCCTGCTGCTGCGTGCCGGTGCGCTGATTGCACCAATTCAGATTGTTGAAGAACGTACCATTGGTCCTACTCTGGGTATGCAAAACATCCAGCAGGGTCTGGAAGCGTGTCTGGCCGGTCTGGTGGTCTCTATCCTGTTCATGATCTTCTTCTATAAGAAGTTTGGTCTTATTGCGACGTCCGCGCTGCTGGCTAACCTGGTGCTGATCATCGGCATCATGTCCCTGCTGCCGGGTGCGACGCTGACCATGCCGGGTATTGCGGGTATCGTTCTGACCCTTGCGGTGGCGGTCGACGCCAACGTACTGATCAACGAACGTATCAAAGAAGAGTTGAGAAACGGTCGCTCTGTGCAGCAGGCGATTGAAGAAGGCTATAAAGGCGCGTTCAGCTCCATCTTCGATGCGAACGTAACAACACTGATTAAGGTTCTTATCCTGTATGCAGTGGGTACTGGCGCGATCAAAGGCTTTGCGATTACTACCGGTATCGGTGTTGCAACGTCGATGTTTACCGCTATTGTCGGCACCCGTGCCATCGTGAACCTGCTGTACGGCGGCAAGCGCGTCAAAAAGCTGTCTATCTGAGGAGTGCGTTGTGGCACAGGAATATACTGTTGAACAATTAAACCACGGCCGTAAAGTCTGGGACTTTATGCGCTGGGACTACTGGGCCTTCGGCATTTCAGGTTTTCTGCTGATTCTGTCCATCGTCATTATGGGTGTGAAAGGGTTTAACTGGGGTCTCGATTTTACCGGCGGTACGGTAATTGAAATTTCCCTGGAAAAACCGATTGATATGGACCAGATGCGCGAATCGCTGCAGAAAGCGGGCTTTGAAGAGCCGCTGCTGCAAAACTTCGGCAGCAGCCGCGATATCATGGTGCGTATGCCTCCGGTACACGATGCCAACGGCAGCCAGGAGCTGGGTAGCAAGGTTGTTAGCGTGATTAACGAAACAACCAGCCAGAATGCGACGGTTAAGCGTATTGAGTTTGTCGGCCCAAGCGTGGGTGCAGACCTTGCCCAAACCGGTGCAATGGCGCTGATGGTGGCGCTGATCTCCATCCTGATTTACGTTGGTTTCCGCTTCGAGTGGCGACTGGCGGCAGGTGTGGTTATCGCGCTGGCGCACGACGTGGTGATCACCATGGGCGTACTGTCTTTGTTCCACATTGAGATTGACCTGACGATCGTGGCATCGCTGATGTCCGTTATCGGTTACTCACTGAACGACAGTATCGTGGTATCTGACCGTATTCGTGAAAACTTCCGTAAGATCCGTCGCGGTACGCCGTACGAAATCTTTAACGTGTCGTTGACCCAGACGCTGCACCGTACCTTGATCACATCCGGTACCACCTTGATGGTTATCCTGATGCTGTATCTCTTCGGTGGTCCGGTGCTGGAAGGCTTCTCGCTGACCATGCTTATCGGTGTGACTATCGGTACGGCGTCTTCTATTTACGTCGCATCCGCACTGGCACTGAAACTCGGCATGAAGCGCGAGCACTTGCTCCAGCAGAAAGTCGAGAAAGAAGGGGCGGATCAGCCGTCAATTCTGCCGTAAGACGTTTATCGCGTTATCGAAATCCCGGTCTGATGACCGGGATTTTTTTTATCTGCTCCTGACAAACACTCCTGACAGTATGCTGTCAGGAGCCCTGTCGTAGACTCTTTTCGAACCCAAACAAACAGTCAGGAGGATGTATGAAAAGTGTAATTAACTGGTTTGAAATCCCGGTCACGGATATGGATCGCGCGATTACTTTTTATGAGCCAGTGATGCAGGTTTCGTTAAAACGCGAGAAAATGGACTGCGCTGAGCTGGCCGTTTTCCCGCATGAGGATCCGGGTACCGGCGGAGCGCTGGCAAAATTTGAGGGCATTGTGCCGTCTCACGAAGGCGCTATTATCTACCTGCATACTGACAATCTGCCTGCCACGCTCGATCGTATCGTTACCGCAGGCGGTGAGTGTGTATTCGGCCCACTGGAATTACCTCGTGGCATTGGCACTATCGCATTGTTTACCGACAGTGAAGGTAATCGCGTCGGTCTCCATCAACCTGCCTGAGAGTTAACGAAGATATGACCCGACGCGCTGACCGTTTGTTTCAGATTGTGCAGATCCTTCGGGGCAGGCGTCTGACAACGGCAGCGCATCTGGCGGACAGGCTTGGCGTGTCTGAGCGGACGGTCTACCGCGATATTCGCGACTTGTCACTTTCCGGCGTGCCGGTGGAGGGCGAGGCGGGAAGCGGCTATCGGCTGATGTCGGGTTTTGATTTACCGCCGCTGATGCTGACAAACAAGGAGTCAGAGGCGCTGATGGTGGCGATTCGCCTGCTCAAAACCTGGGGAGGAGAATCGCTGTCGCGCGAACTGGAGTCGGCTCAGGAGAAGGTGTTAGCGATTCTGCCTGAGGAGAGTCGTCGAAAGGCGGAGCAGACGCGGATCTACGCCCCGGATTTTTGCATGCAAAGCCACTCCCGCAGCGATTTTGACATGATTCATCAGGCAATTTCCGCCCAGCGCGTGCTGGCGCTGCATTACCGTGATGAAGCCGGACAGCTCTCACAGCGTGAGGTTCAGCCGTTGGGATTGTTCTTCTGGGGGGAGCGCTGGCTGCTGGCGGCCTGGTGTGAACGGCGCGATGACTACCGCTGTTTCCGGCTCGACAGGTGTCTCAATATTGTGACTACGGAAAGGCGGTTTAGCGAGAGTGCAGACAGGTCTCTGGCGGATTTTTTGCGGAAGGTTAAGCAGTAAAAAGCCAGCTCGTGAGCTGGCTTTTTGTCCGGCAGCTACCACAAGATTAGAAGTTGTAACCCACGACCAGGTAACCACCCCAACCGGTAGAACGAACGCTGAAGTCACCTTTACCGAAGTTCAGGCTGGCATCGTCGTTCCACTGGCCACCGTTGTGCCAGTAACGAGCAACAACGGAGTAGTGCCAGTGATCGTAGTTCAGAGCCAGGATGTGGCTGGAAGCGATAGAGTTGCTGGTACGAGCGTGCTTCCCGTTGTTGTCATAGAAGTTATCGTCACCCAGATCTGAACCCCAGTCGAAGTTAGTGAAACCGATGTAGCTCAGGTTACCGCCCCACAGCTGCGTCAGCGGTACAAAGTATTTCACTTTGAAACGGTAGCCATCCCACTCGTTTTCGTTGGACGCACCGT
The DNA here is from genome assembly GCF_046521475.1 of Enterobacter sp. CPE_E890. Lineage (NCBI taxonomy): Bacteria > Pseudomonadati > Pseudomonadota > Gammaproteobacteria > Enterobacterales > Enterobacteriaceae > Enterobacter > Enterobacter sp. CPE_E890. The sequence continues at coordinate 1,062,376 of NZ_JBKFZW010000001.1, forward strand.
AGTTCTGCCACTGGTATTTCGCGTAAATGTTCATGGACAGGCTCATCGGCAGGCCAGTGTCGATGTCGGTACCCAGACCCATATACCAGGTGCTTTGTTCCTGAGAATCGTTGCGACCCATGTCATAGATGTAGTTGTTCGCGATGTACCACTCTTTGAACGGACCGAAGCTCAGATCGGTGCCGGTCAGTTTGTCGATGGAGAAGCGCGGTTCGATTTCCATGAACAGCGGGGAACCGTTGTTCCAGATACCTTTCGCATCGGTATTACCACCGAAGAACACCGGCAGATCCACGTAACCGTAGAAATCAAACCAGTCTTTCTTGGCGAATGCTTCGTACTCCAGGTAGGTATCGTTGCGGATCTGTGGTCCGAAACGGGTGTGGTAGCTGCCGACGACGTTAATGCTCTGGTGCCACCAGTCGGAGAGATATTGTGGTTTATCGTTTTCCGCTGCGTTAACAGTGAAAGAGGAGGAAAGTGCCAGCACGGTGCCGGCTGCAAGTAATGTTTTTTTCATAATCATGCCACTGATTGAAATTCCCTTCCGGGAGTGAAAAATGCGCGAATTGCGTTTCTAAATATTTCGTGTTTCTGCGGTGCCTATTATAGGAATCCCTGCTCACAAAAATATGTGTTGTTTCACATATCTCTCACACGCGTAATCGATTGCGTTCACGTTTGCGTACTTTAAACGGCCGGGATTGTAGCGACAATCATTTATGTTGCCAATCCATACGAAATGTAAATGTTAGCGGAGTGACATTGCACTCCGCTGAAGGAGGGGTTACTGCGCGGCGGGCTGGATATCGTGGATGCGGATAAAACCTAACTGGTCTGGCGTGAGTCCACTCAGCTGAAGCGGGATATCAACATCGCTGGGCGCCAGTATACTCGCGGGGGCGGTGAATAGTTGGTTCTTCACATTCACTTCCTGGTAGCTTTCGGTAGTGCCCTGGATCTGGCCCCACTCGACGGTGCCAGTGAAGGCCGGAAGGGGATCGTTGGATTCACCCTGGATGCGTAATGTTGCGCGAGTACCATCTGCATTCGCCGCAACGTTCACCAGTGACATTTTCAGCGTGCCAATCTGGCTGTTGAGCCGCGCAGGCGTATTGGCACCAGGCAGCAGATACACCCCGCTGCTGGATTTTGCGTTCAGCGCGTTTTGTTGGGTGATCTTCACCGTTTCTTTATTCAGCTTATCCATTGCCGTATTGAGCGTATTGACGCTTTGTTTCATCTGGCGAACTTCGGTTTGCTGTGCACAGGCGCTAAGGGTGAAGAGGCTCCCCACCAGCAAAATCTTCAGGTAACGTCTTGTCATTGCGTTTATTTCCTTGAAATAACGGTTCCTCATTATGGTAGCCAGCATCCACCTGTCAGACATAGATCCTTTGTCTCAAAAAGCTCTTCCTTTGTTGTCAGGCCAGATCAGGGTAAAATGAAATAAGTTAACCAGATAACAGGGATACCGTATGCATTGCCCATTCTGCTCCGCTGTGGATACCAAAGTCATCGACTCTCGTCTTGTGGGCGAAGGGTCTTCCGTGCGCCGTCGTCGGCAGTGTCTGGTGTGCAACGAGCGTTTCACGACCTTTGAGGTTGCTGAGCTGGTAATGCCGCGCGTGGTAAAAAGCAACGACGTGCGCGAGCCGTTTAACGAAGAGAAGTTGCGCAGCGGAATGCTGAAGGCCCTGGAAAAACGTCCCGTCAGCGCGGACGACGTTGAAATGGCGTTAAACCACATTAAATCTTATCTTCGTGGTCTGGGTGAGCGTGAAGTGCCAAGCAAGATGATTGGCAACCTGGTGATGGAGCAGTTGAAAAAGCTCGATAAGGTCGCCTATATCCGCTTCGCTTCGGTCTACCGCAGTTTCGAAGATATCAAAGAGTTTGGCGAAGAGATCGCCCGCTTACAGGATTAAGCTCATGCAGGATGAGATTTACATGGCGCGAGCCATGAAGCTGGCGCAGCGCGGGCGTTTTACCACCCATCCTAACCCGAACGTCGGGTGCGTTATCGTCAAAGATGGCGAGATTGTGGGCGAAGGTTTTCACTATCGCGCGGGCGAGCCGCATGCTGAGGTGCACGCGTTGCGCATGGCCGGTGAGAAGGCGCGCGGTGCTACGGCCTACGTCACGCTGGAGCCCTGCAGCCATCATGGCCGTACGCCACCGTGCTGTGAAGCACTGATTGCGGCGGGTGTTTCACGCGTCGTCGCGTCAATGCAGGACCCGAACCCGCAGGTCGCCGGCCGCGGTTTGTATCGTCTGCAGCAGGAAGGGATTGACGTCAGCCATGGGCTGATGATGCAAGACGCGGAAGCGATCAATAAAGGCTTCCTCAAGCGCATGCGCACCGGGTTCCCGTATATCCAACTTAAGCTGGGCGCCTCTCTGGACGGTCGCACGGCAATGGCGAACGGTGAGAGCCAGTGGATCACCTCGCCGCAGGCAAGGCGCGATGTGCAACGTCTGCGTGCGCAAAGCCATGCTATCCTCACCAGCAGTGAAACCGTTCTGGCTGACGATCCCGCCATGACCGTGCGCTGGAACGAACTGAATGCCGATACCCAGGCGCTTTACCCGCAGGAGAACCTGCGTCAGCCGCTGCGTATTGTCATAGATAGCCAGAACCGCGTCACACCTGAACACCGCATTGTGCAGCAGCCCGGTGAAACCTGGATTGCGCGCACTAAAGAAGATTCACGTGACTGGCCGGAAGGCGTGCGCAGCATCATGGTGCCGGAGCATAACGGGCATCTGGATCTCGTGGTGCTAATGATGTTACTTGGCAAACAACAGGTAAACAGCATCTGGGTAGAAGCGGGGCCAACGCTCGCCGGTGCGCTCTTACAGGCTGGGCTGGTGGATGAGCTGATTGTTTACGTTGCGCCTAAACTGTTGGGTAGCGACGCGCGTGGCCTGTTTGTGCTGCCCGGCCTTGAAAAACTGGCCAATGCACCACAACTCAAATTTAGCGAGATTCGTCCGGTGGGTCCGGATGTCTGCCTCCATTTAACGACAGCGTAATTGCTCCTGAAATAGGGAAGCAGTACGCAAAGTATTATGATAAAATCCGCCCCCCTGCGGGGCCAAATGAACCCGTAAAGGAAGAGTATGAACATTATTGAAGCTGCTGTAGCTACCCCGGACGCTCGCGTCGCCATCACCATTGCGCGTTTCAACAACTTCATCAACGACAGCCTGCTGGAAGGTGCCATTGACGCCCTGAAACGTATCGGCCAGGTTAAAGATGACAACATTACCGTTGTTTGGGTTCCAGGTGCTTACGAACTGCCACTGGCAGCAGGCGCGCTGGCAAAAACCGGTAAATACGACGCGGTGATTGCTCTGGGTACCGTTATTCGTGGCGGCACTGCGCACTTCGAATACGTTGCGGGCGGTGCAAGCAATGGTCTGGCACACGTTGCGCAGGATGCTGAAATTCCTGTCGCGTTTGGCGTGTTGACTACCGAAAGTATTGAACAAGCCATCGAACGTGCTGGCACTAAGGCCGGTAACAAAGGTGCAGAAGCTGCACTGACCGCGCTTGAAATGATCAATGTATTGAAAGCCATCAAGGCCTGATTTTTTTGTAAGGGGAATTCCGTGAAACCTGCTGCTCGTCGCCGCGCCCGTGAATGTGCCGTCCAGGCACTTTACTCCTGGCAGTTGTCCCAGAACGACATCGCTGATGTTGAATACCAGTTCCTGTCAGAACAGGACGTAAAAGACGTCGATGTTCTGTACTTCCGTGAACTGCTGTCGGGAGTGGCGACTAATAGCGCGTATCTCGATGGCCTGATGAAGCCCTACCTGTCCCGTCTGCTCGAAGAGCTGGGTCAGGTTGAAAAAGCAGTGTTGCGCATTGCGCTGTTTGAGCTGTCTAAACGTGATGATGTGCCGTATAAAGTGGCCATCAACGAAGCGATCGAACTGGCGAAAACCTTCGGCGCTGAAGACAGCCACAAGTTTGTAAACGGCGTACTTGATAAAGCAGCACCTGCGATCCGTCCCCACAAAAAGTGATCCGCAAACCGGAGTTCTGCATTGCCTGATGGGCAGTGCGGCTCCGGTTTTTTCTTTTATTTGCTGAGGCATAACGTATGGCATGCGGCGAATTCTCCCTGATTGCCCGTTATTTCGACCGTGTCAGAACCTCTCGTCTTGATGTTGAAACCGGCATTGGCGATGACTGCGCACTTCTCAATATTCCCGAAAAACAGACGCTGGCAATCAGCACCGACACCTTAGTGTGCGGACGTCATTTTTTACCGGATATCGATCCTGCCGATCTGGCGTATAAAGCGCTGGCCGTCAACGTGAGCGATCTGGCGGCAATGGGCGCCGATCCCGCGTGGCTGACGCTGGCTCTGACGCTGCCAGAGGTAGATGAAGCCTGGCTTGAAGCCTTTAGCGATGCGTTGTTTGAGCAGCTCAACTATTACGATATGCAGTTGATTGGCGGTGATACCACTGCCGGGCCGCTGTCGATGACGCTGGCAATCCACGGCTATGTGCCGCTCGGTCGCGCGCTGAAACGATCGGGTGCAAAACCCGGTGACTGGATCTACGTGACCGGTACGCCGGGTGACAGTGCCGCAGGGCTGGCGATCCTCCAGGACCGCTTAACCGTGAAGGATGCTGACGACGCGGCATATCTGGTGAAACGCCATTTGCGGCCAACACCGCGTATTCTGCACGGTCAGGCGCTGCGCGAGCGGGCAAGTTCGGCTATCGATCTCTCTGACGGGCTGATCTCAGATCTCGGTCATATTCTGAAGGCCAGCGGCGTGGGTGCGCGTGTTGACCTGGATCTCTTCCCGCTGTCAGAGCCACTGCTTCGCCATGTGGATCCTGAGCAGGCGCTGCGCTGGGCGCTCTCCGGTGGAGAAGATTACGAGCTGTGCTTCACGGTGCCTGAGCTCAACCGTGGAACGCTGGACGTGGCGTTAGCGCATCTCGGCGCGAAATTTACCTGCATCGGGCAGATCATGCCGGAGAGCGAAGGGCTGAAGTTTGTGAGAGACGGTACGCCCATTACGCTGGACTGGAAAGGATACGATCACTTCGCGTAAGTTTGCTTTTTTCCCCCTCTCCCACCGGGCTGAGGGATCCCCACAAAATAATACCAGCACGGACGACCCCCCTCTCCCTTGAGGGAGAGGGCTGGGGTGAGGGGGAGCATACGGCTCTGGTGGTCATTCCGTTCACTTTATGTTCATTGCTACTCTGTAACAGCATGACCTGTGAACGTGCCAGGGCGGCTCAATCGCCGCCACCCTGGCGACCCGGGCTCCCGGCGGTAAATCGCCGCTTCGCGGTACCCTCAGCTTATTCCTTCAGGCTATCGGGTCGGGCATGAGCCTGCATCCCTGCAGGCCACGCCCTCTCGGCGCATCCCTGCGCCTCGCCCCGGCCTTACGGAAACGCTTCGGCGATTTACAGCCGGACCAGACATCGCTGTAAGCCATTAATTTTCCTGAAGCAATATTCATCGCTTCCGGTTAAAAAAAATTACTGGGGATTCCTCACCCCACCGGGAGAGGGTCAGGGTGAGGGCTTACTTAAACCCCACCACCGGATGCTGTTGATATGGCGTCTCCAGCTCGGCAATATGCTCCGGCGTCAGCGTGATGTCCACCGCATTCAGCAGTTCATCAAGCTGTTCTTCCCGCGATGTTCCAATAATCGGTGCCGCAACCCCGCGTTTACCCAGCAGCCACGCCAGCGCCACCTGGGCCCGGGTTGCACCGGTTTCGTCAGCAATCCCGGCTAAACGTTCAGCAATCAACGCATCGCTGGCCTCTGTGCCTTCATACAGATTTTTTCCCACTTCATCCGATACCATGCGGGCCGTGGTTTCCCCCCACGGACGGGTCAGGCGACCGCGCGCCAGCGGGCTCCACGGGATCACCGCCACGCCCTCCTGATGGCACAGCGGCAGCATTTCACGTTCTTCTTCGCGATAGATCAGATTGTAGTGATCCTGCATGGTGACGAAGCGCGCCCAGCCATGCTGTGCCTGGAGATCGAGCGCCTGTGCAAACTGCGACGCGTGCATTGATGAGGCGCCGATGTAGCGTGCTTTACCCGCTTTCACCACGTCGTTGAGCGCTTCAAGCGTCTCCTCGATCGGCGTGTTGTAATCCCAGCGGTGAATTTGCAGCAGATCGACATAATCCATGTTCAGGCGTCTGAGACTGTCATCAATAGAACGCAGGATCTGCGTGCGAGAAAGGCCCTGAGCCAGATCGCCCACCGGGTAATACACCTTGGTGGCGACCACAATTTCTTCCCGACGGGCAAAATCACGCAGGGCACGGCCGACAATCTCCTCACTGCTGCCGTCGGAGTAGCTGTTGGCGGTGTCAAAGAAGTTAATGCCCCCTTCGATGGCGTGTTTGATGATAGGTCGGCTACTCTCTTCCGGCAGCGTCCAGGCATGATTACCCCGGTCAGGCTCGCCAAAGGTCATGCACCCCAGGCAAAGTCGGGAAACCTTAAGGTCTGTTTTTCCTAATGTTGTGTATTGCATGGTTCCACTCCTGCTGTTTTAAACAATACGATTAAGCATAGCAGGAGCAGAACAGGGGGAGGGATCAGCCCAGCCAGGAGCGGATTTTTGCTTCGATACCTGCAGCATCCAGGCCAATCGCCGTGCGGGCTTCGTCCTGAGTACCTTGCGGAATGAAGTGATCCGGCAGACCGAGGTTCAGCACCGGAACGGCTTTACGATTCGCCATCAGCACTTCGTTCACGCCGCTGCCCGCGCCGCCCATGATGGCGTTTTCTTCCAGCGTCACCAGCACGTCATGGGTTTCCGCCATGTTCAGGATCAGGGATTCATCGAGCGGTTTCACAAAGCGCATATCCACCAGAGTGGCATTCAGCGTTTCAGCCACTTTCGCGGCCTCTGGCATCAATGTGCCGAAGTTCAGGATCGCCACTTTGTCACCGCGACGCTTCACCAGACCTTTACCTATCGCCAGCTTCTCCAGCGGTTGCAGCTCAACGCCTACCGCATTACCGCGTGGGTAGCGAACCGCGCTTGGGCCGTCCTGATAGTGGTAGCCGGTAAACAGCATCTGACGACATTCGTTCTCGTCGGATGGCGTCATGATGACCATATCCGGGATACAGCGCAGGAACGACAGGTCAAAAGCCCCCTGGTGTGTCTGTCCGTCCGCACCGACGATGCCCGCACGATCGATAGCAAACAGCACAGGCAGCTTCTGAATGGCAACGTCATGGATCACCTGATCGTAAGCGCGCTGCAGGAAGGTGGAGTAGATCGCGACAACCGGTTTGTAGCCGCCAATCGCCAGGCCCGCTGCAAACGTCACCGCGTGCTGCTCGGCAATGGCAACGTCAAAATACTGGTCAGGGTATTTTCTGGAGAACTCCACCATGCCGGAGCCTTCACGCATGGCCGGGGTGATCGCCATCAGCTTGTTGTCTTTTGCCGCGGTTTCGCACAGCCAGTCGCCGAAGATTTTTGAATAGCTCGGCATGCCGCCGCTGCTTTTTGGCAGACAGCCGCTGGACGGGTCGAATTTCGGTACCGCGTGGAAGGTGATCGGATCTTTTTCCGCTGGCTCGTAGCCACGCCCTTTTTTGGTCATGATGTGCAGGAACTGCGGGCCTTTAAGATCCCGCATGTTCTTGAGCGTCGACACCAGCCCCAGCACGTCGTGTCCGTCAACCGGGCCAATATAGTTAAAGCCCAGCTCTTCAAACAGGGTACCCGGTACAACCATGCCTTTGATGTGTTCTTCGGTACGCTTGAGCAGCTCTTTGATCGGCGGTACGCCGGAGAAGACTTTTTTCCCGCCTTCACGCAGCGAGGAGTAAAGCTTACCCGAGAGCAACTGGGCCAGATGGTTGTTCAACGCGCCGACGTTCTCAGAAATCGACATTTCGTTATCGTTAAGAATAACCAGCATGTCCGGCTTGATATCACCCGCGTGGTTCATGGCCTCAAAGGCCATACCGGCAGTGATGGCCCCGTCGCCAATCACGCAGACGGTGCGGCGCTGCTTGTTCTCTTTTTCGGCAGCGACGGCAATCCCGATACCCGCGGAAATTGAAGTGGAGGAGTGGCCGACGCTCAGCACGTCATACTCGCTTTCACCGCGCCACGGGAATGGATGCAGGCCGCCTTTCTGACGAATGGTGCCAATTTTATCGCGACGCCCGGTCAGAATTTTGTGCGGATAGGCCTGGTGACCCACGTCCCAGATGAGCTGATCGAACGGCGTGTTATAGACATAGTGTAGCGCCACGGTCAGCTCAACCGTGCCAAGCCCGGAGGCGAAATGGCCGCTGGAGCGGCTTACGCTGTCGAGCAGGTAACGACGCAGCTCGTCGCACAGCTTCGGCAGGCTCTCTTTCGGCAACAGACGTAGCTCCTGGGTGGAGTCAACTAACGCCAGTGTCGGGTATTTGGCAATATCAAAACTCATCAAAGGCTCATCGAGATAGTGTGTTTATTTATCACGCTGGATTATATAGTCCGCTAGCGCTTCCAGTGCCGAAGTATCCAGTGATTGCGCGGCCAGTTGATTCAGCGACTGGCGGGCATCCTCTATCAGATCCCGGGCTTTACGTTGGGCTTGCTCAAGACCCAGCAGGGCGGGGTAGGTACTTTTGCCAAGCTGCTGGTCCGCACCCTGACGTTTACCCAATGTTGCAGTATCGCCCACCACATCCAGAATGTCATCCTGAACCTGGAATGCCAGACCGATACTTTCTGCGTATCTGTCCAGAATCGGCAGGGCTTTGCGCCCTTGCTCACCCGCGCTCAGCGCGCCCAGGCGAACGGCGGAACGAATCAATGCCCCGGTTTTATGGCGATGAATACGCTCCAGCTGTTCCAGATTAACCTGACGTCCTTCGGCGTCCAGATCCAGTGCCTGCCCCCCGCACATACCGGCCACGCCGCTGGCCATGGCCAGTTCGGAGATCATTGCCAGGCGGTCGCGATCGGCCACTTCAGCCATCGGTGCATCGCTCAGAATCGAAAATGCCAGCGTTTGCAGGGCATCTCCCGCCAGAATGGCATTTGCTTCGCCAAACTTGATATGGCAGGTGGGCTGACCCCGACGTAAGTCGTCATCGTCCATTGCCGGTAAATCATCGTGGATCAGTGAGTAGGCATGGATACACTCAACGGCAGCTGCTGGGGCGTCCAGCGTGTTTTCGCTGATACCAAACATATTGCCTGTGGCATAGACCAGGAATGGGCGTAGGCGCTTTCCACCCAAGAGTGCGCCATAGTGCATGGCTTCAACCAGTGGAGTGTTCTGAAAAGGCTGTGGCTCGATAAAACGGCGCAGCGCATCGTTGGCACGCGCGACGCATGCCTGAAGCTCGTTGGCAAAATCCATTTACTCGGCGTCCGGTGTAAAAGGCGTGGTTTTAGCATCTTCGCTATCGGACAGCAGGATCTGCACACGCTGTTCGGCCTGCTGCAGTTTGACCTGCCCCTGACGTGCCAGTTGCACGCCACGCTCGAATTCGTTGAGTGCCTCTTCCAGCGGGAGATCGCCGCTCTCAAGACGGGTAACGATTTGCTCCAGTTCACTCAGCGCAGTCTCGAAACTGGCCGGTGCGTCGTTCTTCTTCGGCATAGTGAATTGACTCTTATATTCTCAGCCCCGACATGGTAACGGACTCAGGGCAATTATCAAATAACGCGCAATGTGCACAGGAGCGGCGCGATGGTGGTATACTTGCGCGCCTGGAAGCAGCCTTCGGTTATAGGGGCTGCTGTATTTTTCCATTACAAGCCTTATAAGCTTGCCTAAGAAACATTGCCGCCATGAAGTTTATCATTAAATTGTTCCCTGAAATCACCATCAAAAGCCAATCTGTGCGTTTGCGCTTTATTAAAATCCTCACCGGGAACATTCGTAACGTATTAAAGCACTACGACGAAACCCTTGCCGTGGTGCGCCACTGGGACCACGTTGAAGTCCGCGCGAAAGACGAAAACAAGCGTCAGGATATCCGCGACGCGCTGACCCGTATTCCGGGCATCCACCATATTCTGGAAGTGGAAGATGTTCCTTTCACCTCCCTGCATGACATCTTCGAAAAAGCGCTGGTGCAGTACCGCGACCAGATCGAAGGCAAAACCTTTTGCGTGCGCGTGAAGCGTCGCGGCAAGCACGAATTCAGCTCCATTGAAGTGGAACGTTACGTTGGCGGCGGTCTGAACCAGCACGTCGAGTCTGCGCGCGTGCGTCTGACCAACCCGGACGTAACCGTTAACCTGGAGATCGAAAACGATCGTCTGCTGCTGGTGAAAGGTCGTTACGAAGGTATCGGCGGTTTCCCAATCGGTACTCAGGAAGATGTATTGTCACTGATCTCCGGCGGCTTCGATTCCGGCGTCTCCAGCTATATGCTGATGCGTCGCGGCTGCCGCGTGCACTACTGCTTCTTCAACCTGGGCGGTGCGGCGCATGAAATCGGCGTTCGTCAGGTTGCGCATTATCTGTGGAACCGCTTTGGCAGCTCTCACCGGGTGCGTTTCGTCGCGATTAACTTCGAACCTGTGGTCGGCGAAATCCTTGAGAAAGTCGACGACGGTCAGATGGGCGTGGTGCTGAAGCGTATGATGGTGCGTGCAGCATCCAAAGTGGCTGAGCGCTACGGCGTGCAGGCGCTGGTTACCGGTGAAGCGCTTGGCCAGGTCTCCAGCCAGACGCTGACCAACCTGCGTCTTATCGACAACGTGTCTGATACGCTGATCCTGCGTCCGCTGATCTCCCACGATAAAGAGCACATCATCGATCTGGCACGCGAAATCGGTACTGAAGATTTTGCCCGTACCATGCCGGAATACTGCGGCGTGATCTCAAAAAGCCCAACGGTGAAAGCGGTTAAGGCGAAGATCGAAGCGGAAGAAGAGAACTTCGATTTTAGCATCCTGGAAAAAGTGGTGGCGGAAGCGTCCAACATTGATATCCGCGAGATTGCCCAGCAGACCGAGCAGGAAGTCGTAGAAGTTGAAACCGTGAGCGGTTTCGGCGCTAACGATGCAATTCTGGATATTCGCTCCATTGATGAGCAGGATGACAAGCCGCTGCAGGTTGAAGGCGTCGAAGTGGTTTCTCTGCCGTTCTACAAGCTGAGCACCAAATTTGGCGACCTCGACCAGAGCAAAACCTACCTGCTGTGGTGTGAGCGTGGGGTGATGAGCCGTCTGCAGGCGCTGTATCTGCGCGAGCAGGGCTTTGCGAATGTGAAGGTGTATCGCCCGTAGTTTCTCGCCCGGTGGCGCTTCGCTTACCGGGCCTACGGTACCGTGCATTTGTAGGCCGGGTAAGGCGTAGCCGCCACCCGGCTTTTTTATGCACTACTCTTCATAGTAGTTATAAATCCCCGCCGGTATCACCAGCGATGACGCTACTTCGTACGCCTTCTCACGCCCGACCAGCAGGTCAATAATCTTTAAGCCAAAATCAATTGCGGTACCGGGCCCCTGGCTGGTCAGCAGGTTGACGCGCGGGTCCCAGACGACGCGTTTATCCACCCAGTGGTCTTCCGGGATCGTATCCTTAAGCCCCGGGAAACCGGTCATATTGCCGATGGGGAAAATATCATGCGGAATCAGAACCGTTCCGGCGGCGGCACAGATTGCCGCGACGATACGGCCGGATAAATGAAACTGGCGCACGGTTTCGACCAGCAACGGGCTGTCGCGAAAGCACTCTGCGCCCTTCAGGCCACCAGGCAGGACGATGATGTCGTATTCCCCATCGGCCACCTGCACCAGCGGGGCGTCCGCGAGGATTTTTACCCCGCGTGAGCAGGTGATTGCCAGATTACCGTCGCTGGCGACGCTGGCGGTTGTCACCTTAATACCGCCGCGCACCATCAAATCAATGGTGGTGACCGCTTCTGTCTCTTCGCTACCAGGAGCGAGGCAGACCAGTGCCGACGCGCTCATATTCACTCTCCTTACGTTTAACCAGGTCATACAGACGGGCGTTTTCCGGCACCGCAATACCGTGTGCGCGGGCGCGTTTTAGCAGATAGCCGGTAATGTAGTCGATTTCAGTGTGGCGTAATGCCCGAACATCCTGCAACATCGAGGAGATATTTTCTGCAGTACTATCAATAACCTGTTCGACATAATAGCGTAAATCCTCTGCCGAGGTATGCAAGCCTTCCCGCTCAATGACCTCCGCGACTTCCGCACATAGGACGGCGACGTCTTGCGGATGGTTTTTTAGCTCGCCGTTAGGGCAATCCCACAGCGCCGTGAGCGGGTTAATCACGCAGTTTACGGCCAGCTTGCGCCACAGCTGAGGACGGATATTGTTATGCCAGGCCACGTCCGGCAATACCTTCTGCAGTACGTCTGCCAGATAACTGAAGTCGCCATCCTGTGCCCTGGCAGGGCCGATATGCGTCACCCCACTGGCGACATGTACGATGATATTGCCGTCGCGACGTGCAGCGTGCGTGGTCGTCGCCATCAGCAGCGGCTGCGGGATGCTTTTGAGCTCATCAAGTGTCCCCATGCCGTTATGCAGCAGCAGAACAGGGGATGTGGGGGGGAGTTGAGCGGCCAGTGCTTTTACGGCGTCTGAAACCTGCCATGCCTTGAGCGTCACCAGTAAAAGGTCACTTTGCGCCAGGAAGTCAGGATCGTTAGCAGTAAGAGATTCGTTAAAGATGCTTCCGTCTTCACTAATCAGGTTTACACTGCAATAGGGCTGGGGCACGCGCAGCCAGCCCTGAACCTCATGTCCGTGCTTGCACAGCGCGGTCAGCCACAGCTGACCAAGCGCTCCGCATCCGAGCACTGTAATTTTCATTGTTCCTCCTCACCTGCAACTGCGCCAGGTGTTACAGCTTAATTATACAGCTAAGCTTCTGTTGAGTTATGCCTCGTAGCGGGTATTATGCAACGCAACAAAAGTGAAGGGAGAAGAAAAGATGCCATCTTTCGATATTGTTTCCGAAGTTGATATCCAGGAAGTTCGCAACGGCGTAGAGAACGCAACCCGCGAAGTTGAGTCACGTTTCGATTTTCGTGGCGTTGAGGCAACGTTTGAGCTGAACGATGCAAATAAGACCATTAAGGTGCTGAGCGAGTCTGATTTCCAGGTAAATCAGCTGCTCGACATTCTGCGTGCCAAGCTGTTAAAGCGCGGCATTGAAGGGACATCTCTGGATGTGCCGGAAGAGTTTGTGCACAGCGGTAAAAACTGGTTTGTCGAAGCCAAACTGAAGCAGGGCATTGAGAGCGCGGTGCAGAAGAAGATCGTTAAGCTCATCAAAGACAGCAAGCTGAAAGTGCAGGCGCAGATCCAGGGCGAAGAAATTCGTGTAACCGGCAAATCCCGTGATGATTTGCAGTCCGTAATGGCGCTGGTGCGTGGCGGCGATCTGGGGCAACCGTTCCAGTTTAAAAACTTCCGCGATTAAGACGAAAATGCCCGGTCAGACCGGGCATTTTTTCAGGCTTTGAGTGCCTGCTCGACTTCAAAGCGGTTAGTTACCTTACTGTCTATTTTGACATAGGCACTACGCTCTTCCGGGGCGATCAGCACTTCACTTACCCCCTCCGTGGTTTCAAGACGCTGTTTTAGCGCGTCGTTGATCTCAACATCATCAGGGATTTCTACTCGCAGACTGCTGACGTAGCGCGGCTCTTTCATAGTGCTGGCGACCAGCAGCCAGACAGTGGCCAGCAGCGCGCCTGCAAGGAATACGGTTTGTGAGTCAAACAGACCATCCACCCAGCCGCCAAGCGAACCGCCAATTGCCACGCCGATAAACTGGCTGGTGGAGTAAATACCCATCGCCGTGCCTTTGTAACCCGCAGGCGATTCTTTACTGATAAGCGACGGCAGCAACGCTTCCATCAGGTTAAACGCCAGGAAGAAGAGTTGCACACCCGCTACCAGTTCCCAGAAGTGCGGGCCGGAGCCCCAGAGTACAATCTCGGCAATCAGCAGTACCGCCACGCAGCCCACGAAGACGCGCTTCATCTTGCGCTTCACTTCGGCGTAGATGATGAACGGTACGACGGAGACAAACGAAATCAGCATCGTGACCAGATAGATTTTCCAGTGCTCAGCGGCCGGGAAGCCCGCCGCGGCAAGCTGGCCTGGCAGGGCGACAAAGGTCGACATCAGCAGGATATGCAGGCACATAATGCCAAAATTGAGCTTGAGCAGGCGAGGCTCGACAATCACTTTGCTGAAGCAGCCTTTTACCATTCCAGATTCACGGTTGAGAACGTGGTTTTTGCTGTCTGGCACCACCCATAGTGTTAAGGCGATACCGATTGTCGCCAGCACGGCAATCATCCAGAACAGGGCGTGCAGGCCGAGTGCATGGGTAATAATGGGGCCGAGCACCATCGCAATCGCAAAGGTGACGCCAAAGCTTACGCCGATAAACGCCATGGCCTTGGTGCGGTTTTGCTCGCGGGTTAAATCTGACAGCAGTGCCATCACCGCAGCAGCTATCGCACCGGAACCCTGCAAGGCCCGGCCAAGAATAATGCCCCATATGGAGTGGGAGAGGGCGGCAATGACGCTCCCGAGAACAAAAATAAGCAGACCACCGACAATCAGCGGTTTTCGTCCAACCCGGTCAGAGAGCAGCCCAAACGGGATCTGGAATACCGCCTGCGCCAGACCGTAGATACCGATTGCAAGTCCAATCAGCGCCTCGCTGGCTCCCTGCAGCGCCATACCGTACGTGGTCAGAACAGGCAGGACCATAAACATGCCAAGCATCCGTAGCGAGAAGACAGTCCCTAAGCCCCAGGTCGCGCGTAGCTCGCCTGGCGTCATTTTATAATCGTTCATTACCACCTCAGTTCAAAAGCAGGCCATAGTGTAGTGCGGGGAAGGGGCGGGGTAAATAAAGGGTTATTTAACAAATATTACATGCGTTATTAATAGATTCAGTGAATAAAAAAAGGGGTGCCGAAGCACCCCTTTATTCACCTGTTGTGGCTTACCAGACGTAAGTCAGCAGGTTGTGTGATTCAGGCACCATGAAGTCTACGGACATCATCACGGACAGCGAGGTGATGGCCACAATCGAGAACACAAACAGTTTGCGCGCCCAGACTTTGTCATCTTCCACTTTGTAACCGCGCAGCGCCATACCGAGCCACCAGACGCTCACTGCGGCCGCTACTGCCAGATATTTGTATCCAGCGTAGCCGCCCAGAGAGAGCATCAGCGTTGCCACGGCAAAAGCGATGATGTACAGCGTGATGTGGTTCTTGGCAACGGAGATGCCTTTCACGACCGGCAGAACCGGGATGTTCGCTGCCTGATAATCCTTAAAGCGGAAAATCGCGATGGCATAGGAGTGCGGCATCTGCCACAGGCTAAAGATAGCCAGCAGGATAGCTGCACCGCTGTCGAACTCGTTCGTGACCGCGCAGTAGCCAATCACCGGCGGCGCAGCGCCGGAGAGAGAACCAATCAGCGTGCCGTAGACGGAGTGGCGTTTCATATACAGGCTGTAGACGCCCACATATACCACGAACCCCATCACCCCCAGCCAGCAGGCCAGTGGGTTAGCACCAAACCACAGCAGCATAAAGCCAGCAATACCCAGCAAGGTGGCGTACACCAGCGAGACGGAAGGGGCGATCAGGCCTTTCACCAGCACCCGATTTTTGGTCCTTTCCATCTTCTTGTCGATATCCATGTCGATGTAGTTGTTAAATACACAACCGGACGCAACAACCAGTGACACACCGACCAGCGTGTAGATAAAGAGGGTGTAATCAATGCTACCTTTAGAGGCTAGCAGGAACCCTCCGATCACGGAGATCAGGTTGCCAAAGATGATGCCTGGTTTCGTTACTTGCAGGTATTGCTTAAACATACTCGCCGCTCTTAGTGAACCATCATGTTGTAGTTGAGGTTCCACATAATCCAGATGGAACCGACTACCAGGATAGCGATGATAATCACGGTAAAGACGAAGGCCGTCATGTTCCAGCCTTCATCGGACTTGGTGTTCATGTGCAGGAAGCAAACCAGATGCACCAGAATCTGAACCACTGCGGTAACCAGGACGGTGCCCAGAATCGCCGCGTGAGAAGCAGAACCGCTCATCACCATCCAGAACGGGATCACCGTCAGGATGATCGACAGGATAAAACCTGTCATGTAGGTTTTTACGCTACCGTGGGAAGCGCCATGATCGGTTGAATGACTCATTACATCGCCCCCATCAGATAAACAACAGAGAACACACAGATCCATACCACGTCCAGGAAGTGCCAGAACAGGCTCAGGCACATGATACGGGTACGGTTAGTGCTGGTCAGGCCGCGACGGGATACCTGGAACATCAGTACCGCCATCCAGATCAGGCCTGAGGTTACGTGCAGACCGTGAGTACCGACCAGCGCGAAGAACGCGGACAGGAAGCCACTACGATCAGGCCCGAAACCTTCCATAATCAGGTGATGGAATTCATAGATTTCCATCCCGATGAATCCAGCACCAAACAACCAGGTCAACGCCAGCCAGGAGACAACCTGGCTCTTGTTGTTTTTATACATGGCGATAGCCGCCATGCCGTAGGTGATAGAGCTGAATAACAGCAGTGCGGTTTCAACCAGAACGAAAGGCAGTTCAAAGATGTCCTTGCCAGTCGGGCCGCCCGCTGTGCCGTTCACGAGAACGGCATAGGTCGCGAACAGACAGCAGAACAGAATGCAGTCGCTCATCAGGTAGATCCAGAAACCGAAGACTTTGGTCGGTCCTGTATCGTGGTGCGCATGTTCATGCGCGTGGGCAGTTGAGTGCGCCAGAGTATCAGTTGCCATTTTTCAGCCCCGCTTTAGAAATCTCGTCGAAATGCTGGTTTTCCAGTTTTTCGACTTCACGGACTGGTACGTAGTAGTCCACGTCCTCGTCAAAGCTCTTCACAATCCAGCTAATGATGACGCCAGCGAAGCTCGCAATCGCCAACCACCAGATGTGCCAGATCATTGCGAAACCAAACACCGTTGCGAAAGCGGCAATCACAATGCCCGCGCCGCTGTTTTTCGGCATATGGATCTCTTCGTAATGAGCAGGTTGCTTGTACGCTTCACCTTTTTCTTTCATTTCCCAGAATGCGTCACGTTCGTGAACGTGTGGCACGATGGCAAAGTTATAGAACGGAGGTGGAGAAGAGGTCGCCCACTCCAGCGTACGGCCACCCCATGGGTCACCGGTCAGGTCACGGTTCTGATCGCGGTCGCGAATAGAAACGTAGAACTGAATCAGCTGGCATGCGATACCCAGTGCAATCAGCGCCGCACCACAGGCTGCAACAACCAGCATTGGGTGGAACTGAGGGTCAATCTGCTGGCTCAGGCGACGGGTCATACCCATGAAGCCCAGCACATACAGCGGCATGAACGCTACGAAGAAGCCGATGATCCACAGCCAGAACGCACGTTTGCCCCAGGTCTCGTTCAGCGTGAAGCCGAACGCTTTTGGCCACCAGTAAGTGACGCCAGCGAAGCAACCGAAGACCACACCACCGATAATAACGTTATGGAAGTGCGCAATCAGGAACAGGCTGTTGTGCAGTACGAAGTCAGCACCCGGTACCGCCAGCAGTACGCCGGTCATCCCACCCACGGAGAAGGTCACGATGAAGCCGATGGTCCACAGCATTGCTGAGTGGAACACGATGCGGCCCTGATACATGGTGAACAGCCAGTTGAAGATCTTCACCCCGGTCGGGATGGCGATAATCATGGTGGTGATACCGAAGAAGGCGTTTACGTTCGCGCCTGCACCCATGGTGAAGAAGTGGTGCAGCCAAACGATGAACGACAGCACGGTAATACACACGGTTGCCCACACCAGAGAGGTGTAACCAAACAGGCGCTTACGTGAGAAGGTCGCTGCGATTTCGGAGAACACACCGAAGACAGGCAGAACCAGAATGTACACTTCCGGGTGACCCCAGGCCCAAATCAGGTTGATGTACATCATCATGTTGCCACCCATATCGTTGGTAAAGAAATGGGTGCCCAGGTAGCGGTCCAGGGTCAGCAGCGCGACGGTGACGGTCAGAATTGGGAAGGAGGCAATAATCAGGATGTTGGCGCACAGAGATGCCCAGGTAAATACTGGCATCTTGAACATCGTCATGCCAGGGGCACGCATCTTGATAATGGTCACGAAGAAGTTAATACCGGTCAGGGTTGTACCGATACCGGAGAGCTGAATCGCCCAAATCCAGTAGTCAACACCTACGCCAGGACTGTATTCAATTCCCGAAAGCGGTGGATAAGCCAGCCAGCCGGTCTGAGCGAACTCGCCCACGCCCAGTGACAGGTTAACCAGGATTACGCCAACAACCGTGAACCAGAAGCTCAGGTTGTTCAGGAACGGGAATGCAACGTCGCGCGCGCCGATTTGCAGCGGAACGACAACGTTCATCAGACCGATAACCAGCGGCATCGCCACGAAGAAGATCATGATAACGCCGTGGGCGGTAAAGATCTGATCGTAGTGGTGAGGCGGCAGGAAGCCCGCTTCACCCGCAGAGGCAAGCACCTGCTGGCTACGCATCATGATCGCATCCGCAAAGCCACGAATTAACATGACGATACCGACGATGCAGTACATGATACCGAGTTTTTTGTGGTCAACCGAAGTCAGCCACTCATTCCACAGGTAGCTCCACTTACCGAAGTAAGTGATTAAGGCCAGTAAAGCCGCACCACCAATGATAATTGCAGCCACCGTAACCACGATAATGGGTTCATGGTATGGCACTGCATCCAGTGTCAATTTTCCGAACATTTTCTTCCTCGGCCCCTTAGTGAGCGGTTTCCGCGTGGCTCATGTCCATGCCTTCCATACCTTCGTGCGCGCTGTGCTCGCCTTCTGGCTGGGACATGTTCATGCTCTTACCGTGATCCATAAATTTGCCAATAACGTCTTTGAACAAATCAGGTTTCACGTTAGAGAAGTACTCCACCTTGTTGTATTCGCTAGGTGCAGCCACTTTATCGAACGCCGCCATGTCAGACATGGTGTTTTGAGACTGTTTCGCTTTTTCAACCCACTGGTCGAAAGCGGCACGGTCTGGCGTCGCAATAGCTTTGAACTTCATACCTGAGAAGCCCGGACCGCTATAGCTGGCGGAGATACCATCATAGGTGCCTGCTTCATTGGCAATCAGGTGCAGGTTAGTCTGCATACCGGCCATCGCGTAAATCTGGCTACCCAGACGCGGGATGAAGAAGGAGTTCATTACGGAGTTGGAGGTCACTTTGAACTGAACCGGAGTGTTCGCCGGGAAGGCGATTTCATTCACGGTAGCAATGCCCTGTTCCGGATAGATGAAGAACCATTTCCAGTCCATGGAGACCACTTCGATGGTAATCGGTTTTTCATCATGAACCAGCGGTTTGCTAGGTTCGAGGGAGTGAGTGGTTTTCCAGGTCAGCACAGCAAGGAACAGGATGATCAGAATAGGCACTGTCCAGACCACAGCTTCCACTTTATTGGAGTGTGACCAGTTAGGACTATACTTCGCATCTTTATTGCTCGCACGATACTTCCAGGCGAAACCAACAGCCATCAAAACGGCAGGAATAACCACAATCAACATCAGGCCAAAAGCCGTCAATATCAGTGAACGTTGTTCCAGTCCAATCTGCCCTTTGGGGTCTAGTAGTGCAGAATCGCAGCCACTGAGTAATACAGTGCCCGCGAATAATGACAACCATCCCAAACTTTTATTGTATTTCCCGAGTCTCATTTAACGACCTCAATTCCACGGAGTCTGGTGGCGTTTAAAGTGTGCGGGCATTTTACGGGAAGGTTACATTACTGTAAACATCATTAGGACTGTGTCAGGAAGGTGTTACCGGGTTCTGCCGCACGTGTCACAAGTGTTGCAAATTATGTCGGTTTTTATGACCGAAGCCGCATGGCAAGGGCTTTATAACGAAAGGACCCCCAAGCATACCCTAAAAGGGGCAATTGGTATAACCATTGTTGAAAATAAACAAAAAATTAACAATTAATTATCAATAAAGAGACATATAAAAAACGAAAAATCAAACTATCTGATGCTGAATCGGTTAATGAAAAATAGTGTTTTGGAGCAGGCTCCAATAATTTCCAAATTTTATCCCGCACAAAACAACAATTATTTTTTTCAGCGGTTGGCGGCTATTTCACCGTTATAATTTCGTTTAGTGATTACAACGGGAAATAACCTTTCGCATTTCTCTTCAGGTCATCTGCGTTTTACGCAGAGCCATGAAATCGAGCAGACCCCCAATCAGGATCCCGGCGACAGCCAGTAGGGCTCCGGTATCCAGCAGAAGGGTTACAAGGGGAAGTGCCATAGAGGTGCTGGCATTAATAATGAGCACCACAAGCCAGAGCACCAGCGCGAAGCAACCCGCCATTAACAGACGTAACGCGAAACGGTAAGCGCGGTGATATTCAGTGCGCGGCATAAAGTGTTCCGTCCGTTGGGTGTATTCCAGCGTCTGGCGACAGACCAGCAACAATAAAATACCCGGCACGGCAGCCACCACGGAGAAGAGATAAAACGTTGGCCAACCGTGGGCTTCTACAAACCAGCCGGCAATTGGCCCAACGTACACGCGGCCAACGGCAGAGAGCGCCGAGAGCAGTGCGAACTGCGTGGCGGAAAATGACTTGTTGCACAGGGTCATCAGCAGGGCGACAAATGCCGCGGTCCCCATTCCGCCGCAGAGATTTTCAAAGAACACCGCTGCGGCCATGCTGATCATATGTTTGTCGGTAATTGACAACAGCCAGTAGCCTGCGTTGGATGCGCCTTGCAGGATGCCAAAGATCAGTAGCGCGCGGAACAGCGTCAGGCGCTGCATCAACACGCCGCCATAAAGTGCCCCGACAATGGTCGCAAACAGCCCCAGCGTTTTATTCACCACGCCCACTTCACCCGCATCAAAACCCACACCACGAATGAGGAAGGTGGTGGTCAGGCTCATCGCAAAGGCATCGCCCAGCTTATAAAGGACGATAAGCAACAGGATCAGCCAGGCGTTGTTGCGGCCAAAGAAATCGCGTAATGGTTCGGCGACGGCCTGTTCCAGAGAGCGGGGAACCGGGATGACATCACTCGGTTCGGGGGCGAACAGGGTGGCAATAATACACGGGATCAGCAGGGCGGCCATCAGCCAGTACATGCCTTGCCAACCAAGGTAGCGGTCGGCCAGCCACAATGCCAGCCCACCGGAAACCAGCATGCCAAGGCGATAGCCCAGCACGCTGATGGCCGCACCAGCTCCACGTTCTTCAGCAGGCAACACGTCCGTCTTCCAGGCATCAAACACAATATCCTGGGACGCGGAACAGAAGGCGATCACCACCGCAAGGGCGGCCATCCAGCGAAGTTGAGTTGACGGTTCCAGGAAGCCCATGGCGGCAATGGCCAGCAGCAGCAGCACCTGCGTCATAACCAGCCAGCCGCGACGGCGGCCGAGAAACGGTGGGGTGTAGCGATCCATCACCGGCGACCACAGGAACTTAAAGACATACGCCTGGCCGACGAGTGAGAAGAAGCCAATAGTTTTGAGATCGATATTCTCGACGGTCATCCATGCCTGCAAGGTGCCTGAAGTGAGCGCGAGAGGTAAACCGGAGGCAAAGCCAAGGATCAGCAGAATCGCTGATTTCGGTTGCTGGAAAATGCGTAAGTAATGACTGGACATGTTCTTAAAAACTGACCCGGCTAAAAACCGGGTCAGTCAGCAGGATTAACGCGCGTTCTGCTTGATGAAGTCGTGAATGCTGGTGTCCTGCGCCATGTCGGAAATGGTATCCGTCAGCACGCTGTTAACCGCATCAGCAATATTTTTATTCGATGCCTGGAACGCGCCTTCTACAGAGTAGCTCGCGCGATAGTTCTTGGTCATCTTGTTGCCATTCTTCGCGGTGGCAATGATGGCGATATCCGCTTTGGTGGCGATGTTGTAGCGAACGTTACCCTGAGAAACATCAGCATAAAGGTTGTTCACGATGATCTGCAGATCTACCGCACCGCTTGGGCCAACCATATAGCCACGAGAAGTCATCTGTTTTTCCAGCACTTCCTGCAGCAGGAAGCGCAGGTCGCGGGATGCGGTCAGCGTTACCTGCTGGTTATCGCGGGTCACTTTTGCCAGCGCTTGATCCTGACGCTGATCGGCACCGTTAATACTCACGGTAACACCCATCAGGCTTGGGTCCTGCTGAGGCAGGGTAATTTTTGGTGAGACATCAATGGTGGTAGGCGGAGTCGCACAGCCTGCCAGCATAAAAAGGGCTACCAACGGAAAGAAGAGTTTTTTTAACATTTTCAGGTTCTCAACGAATCGTAAGCATATAGAGAGAAAAATTGCCGCCATCATAACATCGCCAACGGTCAGGGGAAGTGGTCAACGCATGTAAATTCATCGCCTTGTCTGAAAACTGACCTTTGCACCCTTTTTCACCTCGTGTGAATGACAAAAGGTATGAGCCACACAGTTAACTTCATTCGTTTGAATGAGAAAATCAGACGAAAGCTAAATATTTGTTGTCAAGGTGTAATGGAAACGGTAAAAGCGGCTAACATTTAAAGGGATGGGTGACATCCTGGCGTTGTCGGAGGAGTAATTTCATGATGATACGTGAGCAGATAGAAGATAAATTAAGGGCAGCGTTCAACCCTGTGTTCCTCGAAGTCGTCGACGAAAGCTATCGTCATAACGTGCCGGCAGGTTCTGAAAGCCACTTTAAAGTGGTTCTGGTTAGCGATCGCTTCACGGGAGAACGTTTCCTGAACCGACACCGCTTGATCTACAGCACCTTGACGGAAGAACTCTCCACAACCGTACATGCGCTGGCATTGCATACCTACACCATTAAGGAATGGGAAGGCTTGCAGGATACGGTTTTCGCATCGCCGCCTTGCCGCGGTGCTGGCACCATCGCCTGATAAATCGGATTTGCAACGGCTGGAGTTTTTCCAGTATGTTGCTTAAAGATTTCCTCAAAACGGCCTCCGGGCCGTTTTGTTTTGTCTGAGTTTTGAGCGGATGGTGCGATTTTAAGGCTAAAAATAGCCTTAAAGTGTGAAAAAAGCCGCAGCAACATGCCCCAACCGTTCTCGACTCACCTAAGTGATGCCGCTATAATGCCGCGTCTTATTGAATGTCTTCGGGATGATTCTGGCGACAGGGAATGTGAATCTGCACTAAGAGAGCATCCCGGTATAACAGACAGATTCAGAGTTGACCGAGCACTGTGATTTTTTTGAGGTAACAAGATGCAAGTTTCAGTTGAAACCACTCAAGGCCTTGGCCGCCGTGTAACGATTACTATCGCTGCTGACAGCATCGAAACTGCTGTGAAAAGCGAGCTGGTCAACGTAGCAAAAAAAGTACGTATTGACGGCTTCCGTAAGGGCAAAGTACCAATGAATGTTGTTGCTCAGCGTTATGGCGCTTCCGTGCGTCAGGATGTGCTGGGTGAACTGATGAGCCGTAACTTTATTGATGCGATCATCAAAGAAAAAATCAATCCGGCCGGCGCGCCAAACTACGTTCCAGGCGAATACAAACTGGGCGAAGACTTCACCTACTCCGTAGAGTTCGAAGTGTATCCGGAAGTTGAGCTGAAGGGTCTGGAATCAATCGAAGTTGAAAAACCGATTGTGTCCGTGACTGACGAAGATGTTGACGGCATGTTGGACACCCTGCGTAAGCAGCAGGCGAACTGGAAAGAGAAAGAAGGCGCTGTAGACGCGGAAGACCGTGTGACCATCGACTTCACCGGTTCTGTAGACGGCGAAGAGTTCGAAGGCGGTAAAGCGTCTGATTTCGTACTGGCAATGGGTCAGGGTCGTATGATCCCAGGCTTCGAAGACGGTATCAAAGGCCACAAAGCTGGCGAAGAGTTCACTATTGATGTGACCTTCCCTGAAGAGTACCACGCTGAAAACCTGAAAGGTAAAGCGGCCAAGTTCGTTATCAATCTGAAGAAAGTTGAAGAGCGCGAACTGCCAGAACTGACTGAAGAATTCATCAAACGTTTCGGCGTGGAAGATGGTTCTGTAGCGGGTCTGCGTACAGAAGTGCGTAAAAACATGGAGCGCGAGCTGAACGGCGCTGTGCGTAACCGTGTGAAATCTCAGGCGATCGAAGGTCTGGTGAAAGCGAACGACATCGACGTTCCAGCTGCCCTGATCGACAGCGAAATCGACGTGCTGCGCCGTCAGGCTGCACAGCGTTTCGGTGGCAACCAGCAGCAAGCGATGGAACTGCCGCGTGAGCTGTTCGAAGAGCAAGCTAAACGCCGCGTTGTTGTTGGCCTGCTGTTGGGCGAAGTCATTCGTACCCACGAGCTGAAAGCTGACGAAGAGCGTGTGAAAGGCCTGATCGAAGAGATGGCGTCTGCATACGAAGATCCATCAGAAGTTATCGAGTTCTACGGTAAAAACAAAGAGCTGATGGACAACATGCGCAATGTCGCACTGGAAGAGCAGGCAGTTGAAGCGGTACTGGCGAAAGCTAAAGTGTCCGAAAAAGCGACCTCTTTCAACGAACTGATGAACCAGCAGGCGTAATTTCGCCCCAAAGGTTTAAAGTTTGAACAGAAAACCCGTTGCCTTGTGGCAGCGGGTTTTTTTTATCACACCAATAGCCCAGGAAGAGTGCTAAAACGCCCTTTCAGTGTTAGCGTAACAACAAAAGGTTGTTATGCTTGAAATAGGGCACAGTGAACCCCATAAGTGTGTAATCACGATGAATGAGACTGGCTGATAATCCGTCCGTAAGGTTACAATCAGTACAGCAGGTGTTTTCAATTTTGATCCAGGAGACGGAAATGTCATACAGTGGCGAACGAGATAACTTTGCACCCCATATGGCGCTGGTGCCAATGGTTATTGAACAGACCTCACGTGGTGAGCGTTCTTTTGATATCTATTCCCGTCTGCTCAAGGAACGCGTTATCTTTCTAACCGGTCAGGTGGAAGACCACATGGCTAACCTGATCGTGGCGCAGATGCTGTTTCTGGAAGCGGAAAACCCGGAAAAAGACATTTACCTGTACATTAACTCCCCGGGTGGCGTGATTACGGCAGGTATGTCTATTTATGACACCATGCAATTCATCAAGCCTGATGTAAGCACTATCTGTATGGGTCAGGCTGCATCTATGGGCGCGTTCCTGTTAACAGCAGGGGCTAAAGGCAAGCGTTTCTGCTTACCTAATTCCCGCGTGATGATTCACCAGCCGCTGGGTGGTTACCAGGGGCAGGCGACGGATATTGAAATCCACGCCCGTGAAATTCTGAAAGTAAAAGCGCGCATGAATGAACTCATGGCGCAGCATACAGGTCAATCGCTTGAGCAGATCGAGCGCGATACCGAGCGCGATCGCTTCCTCTCTGCTTCAGAGGCAGTTGAGTACGGCTTAGTCGACTCCGTATTGACCCATCGTAATTGATGCCCGCGACGCAAGTGTGCCGCTATACTAAAGTAGGGCGGCACTCTGCCTGAGAGCAGCTTGCGTCTTAGAATGGCATTTGCGTCGTCATGTGCGGCACAAAGAACTTAAAAAGAGGTTTGGACTCATGACAGATAAACGCAAAGATGGTTCGGGCAAACTGCTGTACTGCTCTTTTTGCGGCAAAAGCCAGCATGAAGTGCGTAAACTGATTGCCGGGCCGTCCGTGTATATCTGCGACGAATGTGTCGATTTATGTAACGACATCATTCGCGAAGAGATTAAAGAAGTTGCGCCACACCGTGAGCGTAGCGCGCTGCCAACTCCGCATGAAATTCGTCATCACCTTGACGATTATGTCATCGGTCAGGAGCAGGCTAAGAAAGTGCTGGCGGTAGCGGTATATAACCACTACAAACGTCTGCGTAATGGTGATACCAGCAATGGCGTAGAACTGGGTAAAAGTAACATTTTGCTGATCGGCCCAACCGGTTCCGGTAAAACGCTGCTGGCTGAAACTCTGGCGCGTCTGCTGGATGTTCCGTTCACCATGGCGGACGCTACCACTCTGACCGAAGCGGGTTATGTGGGTGAAGATGTAGAAAACATCATCCAGAAACTGCTGCAGAAGTGCGATTACGACGTACAGAAAGCCCAGCGCGGGATTGTTTACATCGATGAGATCGACAAGATCTCTCGTAAATCTGATAACCCGTCCATTACCCGTGATGTGTCAGGCGAGGGCGTACAGCAGGCACTGCTGAAGCTGATCGAAGGAACTGTTGCGGCCGTTCCTCCACAGGGTGGTCGTAAACATCCGCAGCAGGAGTTCCTGCAGGTTGATACCTCCAAGATCCTGTTCATCTGTGGTGGTGCGTTTGCGGGTCTGGATAAAGTTATCTCCCACCGTGTTGAAACCGGCTCCGGCATTGGTTTTGGCGCTACGGTGAAATCGACGTCAGAAAAACCGAACGAAGGCGAACTGCTATCTCAGGTTGAACCAGAAGATCTGATCAAATTCGGTCTGATCCCTGAATTCATCGGCCGTCTGCCGGTTGTGGCCACGCTGAATGAGCTGAGCGAAGACGCGCTGATCCAGATCCTGAAAGAACCGAAAAATGCGCTGACTAAACAGTATCAGGCGCTGTTCAATCTTGAAGGCGTTGATCTGGAGTTCCGTGACGAAGCGCTGGATGCGATTGCCAAGAAAGCGATGATCCGTAAAACCGGTGCCCGTGGCCTGCGTTCAATTGTTGAAGCGGCACTGCTGGATACCATGTACGATCTGCCGTCGATGGAAGACGTTGAGAAAGTGGTGATTGACGAGTCCGTCATTAGCGGTCAAACCAAACCGCTGCTGATTTATGGTAAACCGGAAGCGCAGCAAGCATCTGGCGAATAATTCACCAAATCATACAAGCAGTTAATCAAAAAGGGGGGATTTTATCTCCCCTTTACTTTTTCCGTATTCATGGCGTTGAATGTGTGGGAAACATCCCCATATACTGGATACATGTTAATGGTTGTGTGAAGTACTGTTACATGACCAGCTTACCTGGCGGACACTAAACTAAGAGAGAGCTCTATGAATCCTGAGCGTTCTGAACGCATTGAAATCCCCGTATTGCCGTTGCGCGATGTGGTGGTTTATCCGCACATGGTCATACCCTTATTTGTAGGGCGGGAAAAATCTATCCGTTGCCTCGAATCCGCCATGGATCATGATAAAAAAATCATGCTGGTGGCGCAGAAGGAAGCATCAACGGATGAGCCGGGTGTAAACGATCTTTTCACCGTCGGGACCGTGGCCTCTATTTTGCAGATGCTGAAGCTGCCTGACGGCACCGTCAAGGTGCTGGTAGAAGGCCTGCAGCGTGCGCGTATTACCACTCTGTCTGACAATGGCGAACATTTCTCTGCGAAGGCAGAGTACCTTGATTCGCCTCAGCTTGATGAACGCGAGCAGGAAGTGCTTGTACGCACCGCGATCAGCCAGTTTGAAGGCTATATCAAGCTGAACAAGAAAATCCCACCAGAAGTGCTGACGTCGCTGAACAGCATCGACGATCCTGCCCGTCTGGCGGACACCATCGCTGCACATATGCCGCTGAAGCTGGCTGACAAACAGTCCGTGCTGGAAATGTCCGACGTTAACGAGCGTCTGGAATATCTGATGGCGATGATGGAGTCTGAAATCGATCTGCTGCAGGTTGAGAAGCGTATTCGCAACCGCGTGAAAAAGCAGATGGAGAAATCTCAGCGTGAGTACTATCTGAATGAGCAAATGAAAGCTATTCAGAAAGAACTGGGCGAGATGGACGATGCGCCGGACGAAAACGAAGCGTTGAAGCGCAAGATCGACGCGGCGAAGATGCCAAAAGAGGCAAAAGAGAAAGCGGAAGCGGAACTGCAGAAGCTGAAAATGATGTCTCCAATGTCGGCTGAAGCGACCGTTGTACGCGGCTACATTGAGTGGATGGTGCAGGTTCCGTGGAACGCCCGCAGCAAGGTCAAAAAAGACCTGCGTCAGGCCCAGGAAATCCTCGATACCGACCACTACGGCCTGGAACGCGTGAAAGACCGTATTCTTGAGTACCTCGCGGTACAAAGCCGTGTAAACAAAATCAAAGGCCCAATTTTGTGCCTGGTAGGACCTCCTGGTGTGGGTAAAACCTCCCTGGGTCAGTCCATAGCCAAGGCGACCGGGCGTAAGTACATCCGTATGGCGCTGGGTGGTGTACGCGATGAAGCGGAAATCCGCGGTCACCGTCGTACCTACATCGGTTCTATGCCGGGTAAACTGATCCAGAAGATGGCGAAAGTGGGCGTTAAAAACCCGCTGTTCCTGCTCGATGAGATCGACAAAATGTCATCGGACATGCGTGGCGATCCTGCGTCTGCGCTGCTGGAAGTGCTTGATCCAGAACAGAACGTGGCGTTCAGCGATCACTACCTGGAAGTGGACTACGACCTGAGCGATGTGATGTTCGTGGCGACCTCCAACTCCATGAACATTCCGGCCCCGCTGTTGGACCGTATGGAAGTGATCCGTCTCTCCGGTTATACCGAAGATGAGAAGCTGAACATCGCTAAGCAGCACCTGCTGCCGAAACAGATTGAGCGTAACGCGCTGAAAGCCAACGAGCTGACCGTAGAGGACAGCGCGATTATTGGCATCATCCGCTACTACACCCGTGAAGCGGGCGTGCGTAGTCTTGAGCGTGAAATCTCTAAACTGTGCCGTAAAGCGGTGAAACAGCTGCTGCTGGATAAGAGCCTGAAACACATTGTGATTAACGGCGACAATCTGCATGCCTATCTCGGCGTTCAGCGTTTCGACTATGGTCGCGCGGACAA
The DNA here is from genome assembly GCF_046521475.1 of Enterobacter sp. CPE_E890. NCBI lineage: Bacteria > Pseudomonadati > Pseudomonadota > Gammaproteobacteria > Enterobacterales > Enterobacteriaceae > Enterobacter > Enterobacter sp. CPE_E890. Next base: position 1,091,229 of record NZ_JBKFZW010000001.1, read on the forward strand.
CGAAAACCGCGTGGGTCAGGTGACGGGTCTGGCATGGACGGAAGTGGGTGGCGATCTGCTGACCATCGAAACCGCCTGTGTACCGGGTAAAGGCAAGCTGACCTACACCGGCTCTCTGGGCGAAGTGATGCAGGAATCCATTCAGGCTGCATTGACCGTGGTACGTGCGCGCGCGGAAAAACTGGGTATTAACCCGGATTTCTACGAAAAACGCGACATCCACGTTCACGTTCCTGAAGGCGCGACGCCGAAAGATGGCCCAAGCGCGGGTATTGCCATGTGTACCGCTCTGGTTTCCTGTCTGACAGGTAACCCGGTGCGTGCCGATGTGGCGATGACGGGGGAAATTACCCTGCGTGGACAGGTGCTGCCAATCGGTGGATTAAAAGAAAAACTGCTGGCTGCACATCGTGGTGGGATCAAAACGGTATTGATTCCTTACGAGAATAAACGCGATCTGGAAGAGATTCCGGACAACGTAATTGCCGATCTGCAGATCCATCCGGTTAAACGCATTGAGGAAGTTCTTAGTCTCGCACTGCAGAATGAACCCTCCGGAATGCAGGTTGTAACCGCAAAATAGTGACCTCGCGCAAAGAGCGTCAATAAAAACAAGGCTGGTAAGTCATTTCGCACTTGCCAGCCTTTTTTTGTATAGCTAATTTAGATTGCTGATTAGGTCAGCCATCAACAACGGGTGTTGTAAGGTCATGGCAGGCCTGATATAACTGCTGCGCGGTCGCGTTGTGAAGGATTCAGGCGCGATATAAATTATAAAGAGAGGAAGAGAACAGTGAATAAATCTCAACTGATTGACAAAATTGCTGCTGGTGCTGATATTTCTAAGGCTGCAGCTGGACGTGCGTTAGATGCATTAATTGCTTCTGTTACTGAATCTCTGCAGGCTGGGGACGACGTTGCACTGGTAGGCTTCGGTACTTTTGCTGTTAAAGAGCGTGCTGCCCGTACTGGCCGCAACCCTCAGACCGGTAAAGAGATCACCATTGCTGCTGCTAAAGTGCCGGGTTTCCGTGCAGGTAAAGCGCTGAAAGACGCAGTAAACTGATTGCTTTCCCGATTCAGGGAAGCTGAATAGTACAAGGGCGCATCATTTGATGTGCCTTTTTTGTTTGTCCAGACCTGATTTGTGCGAGTTTATGCGAGTTGTGGGCTGACAATCGCCCCGTTTTCTTGTCACAATACGCCTTCACGCGCGACGGGCAGGATTTTCCGTCAGCGTCAGGTAACCAGTCACCTACAGCGGAGTGTTGTTACACCATGATGGACAGCTTACGCACGGCTGCTAACAGTCTCGTGCTCAAGATTATTTTCGGTATCATTATCGTGTCGTTCATATTGACCGGCGTGAGCAGTTACCTTATTGGCGGTGGCGCGAACTATGCCGCAAAAGTGAATGGCCAGGAAATCAGCCGTGGTCAGTTCGAGAATGCTTTTGCCGGTGAACGTAACCGTATGCAGCAACAGCTGGGCGACCAATTCTCTGAACTGGCGGCGAACGAAGGGTATATGAAGACCCTGCGCCAACAGACACTGAACCGTCTTATCGACGAAGCGCTGCTGGATCAGTATGCAAAAAAACTGGGTCTGGGCATCAGTGATGAGCAGGTGAAAAAAGCCATCTTCTCTACACAAGCCTTCCAGTCTAACGGCAAATTCGACAACGCACGTTACAACAGCATCGTCAACCAGATGGGGATGACGGCCGATCAGTACGCTCAGGCGCTGCGTAACCAGCTAACCACCCAGCAGCTCATCAATGCCGTCGTGGGTACCGATTTCATGCTCAAAGGTGAAACGGATGAACTGGCAGCATTAGTGTCGCAGCAGCGCGTTGTACGTGAAGCGACCATTGATGTGAATGCCCTGGCCGCGAAACAGCAGGTGAGCGACGCTGACGTTAATGCCTGGTACGAGCAGAATAAGAATTCCTTTATTTCTCCGGAGCAGTTCCGTGTGAGCTACATCAAGCTGGATGCTGCAGCGTTGCAGGAAACTGCGTCAGATGCGGAAATCCAGTCTTACTACGATCAACATCAGGATCAGTTCACTCAGCCGCAGCGTAACCGCTACAGCGTGATCCAGACTAAAACGGAAGCAGATGCTAAGGCGGTTCTGGACGAACTGAGCAAAGGTGCTGATTTCGCCACCGTCGCGAAAGCGAAATCCACCGATATTATCTCCGCGAAAAACGGCGGTGATATGGGCTGGCTGGAAGATGCAACGACCCCTGATGAGTTGAAAAATGCCGGTCTGAAAGACAAAGGCCAGCTCTCTGGCGTAATCAAGTCTTCCGTTGGTTTCCTGGTCGCGCGTCTGGACGATATTATCCCTGCGAAAACCAAACCACTGGCTGAGGTTCGTGATGATATCGCGGCGAAAGTGAAGCAAGAGAAAGCGCTGGATGCCTACTACGCGCTGCAGCAGAAAGTGAGCGATGCCGCCAGCAACGACAACGAGTCTCTGGCTGGTGCAGAGCAGGCGGCTGGTGTGAAAGCGGTTGAGACGGGCTGGTTTGGACGTGACAACCTGCCGGAAGAGCTGAACTTCAAACCGGTTTCTGATGCCATCTTCAACGGTGGTCTGGTGGGCGAGAATGGCACCCCTGGCAGTAACTCTGACATCATTACCGTTGACGGCGATCGTGCATTTGTTCTGCGTGTCAGCGAGCACAAACCAGAAGCGATTAAACCGCTGACGGAAGTGAAGGATCAGATTGTCGCCCAGGTTAAGCACAACAAAGCTGAACAACAGGCGAAACTGGATGCGGAGAAGATTCTGGTTGATCTGAAAGCGGGCAAACAGGACGCGCTGAAAGCCGCTGGCCTGAGCTTCGGTGAGGCGAAAACGTTGAGCCGTACCGGTCAGGATCCAATCAGCCAGGCTGCGTTTGGTCTCTCCCTGCCAGCAAAAGACAAACCGAGCTTCGGTACCACAACGGATATGCAGGGCAATGTGGTTCTGCTGGCGCTGGATGAAGTGAAAGCCGGCACGATGCCAGAAGCGCAGAAGAAAGCGATGGTTCAGGGGATTACCCAGAACAACGCCCAGATTGCTTTCGAGGCGATGATGAGCAACCTGCGTAAAGAAGCCAAGATTAAGCTGGGCGATGTGATGACTCAGCAGCAATAATTACGTAACTGCTCGCAGATTTTCGTAACGCTCTGCAAAAACTAAAGGCCGCTTTCGCGGCCTTTTCCATTTCTGTTATCTGTCGTTTGTGCCTGTTTTCCGGGGCGGCTATCGTGGTGTGGCTGTCAACAAACAAGGAGATAACAGCATGAAATGTGGAATCAAAGTACTGCTCATTACACTGGCTATTGCCACCACCGGGATGAGCGCTGGCGCGCTGGCTGCAAAAGCACAGGTCGTACAAAGTCAGGCAGAGACACCAGCACAAACGAATGCTCCCGCCAAAACAACAGGGAGTAACAAAGCGGCTGACAATGATAGCTCGCGAGTCAGCATCAATTCAGCATCAGCAGAGGATATCGCTCGCGTGATGAATGGGGTAGGGCTGAAAAAGGCGCAGGCCATCGTCAGCTACCGTGAAGAGTATGGCCCCTTTAAAACGGTCGACGACCTGAAGCAGGTCCCGGGGATGGGTAGCTCACTGGTTGAGCGCAATCTCTCACACCTGACGTTGTAAAAAAGCAATTTCTTGCACTGCTGCAAAAATTTGCCAGGATAATGAGGTCATACCAGTTGTGACCTCTAATCCTATAACAACACTAAAGGCTATTGCGCTATGCAGACAAAAATCAAAGTTCGCGGTTTCCATCTTGATGTATACCAGCATGTCAATAACGCCCGCTATCTTGAGTTTCTTGAGGAGGCTCGCTGGGACGGTCTGGAAAACAGCGAAAGTTTTCAATGGCTGACTGCGCATAACATCGCGTTCGTGGTCGTCAATATTAATATTAACTACCGCCGTCCTGCCGTACTGGGGGATGTGCTGACTGTCACCAGCCAGGTACAGCAGCTAAATGGGAAGAGTGGCGTGTTAAGTCAGGTGGTGACGCTGGATCCCGAAGGACAGGTGGTGGCTGATGCTCTCATTACCTTTGTCTGTATTGATCTTAAAACCCAGAAAGCGCTGCCGCTGGAAGGAGAGTTGCGTGAAAAGCTGGAGCAGATGATCGTGTAGGGTATTTTTCCAGTTCACCTGTGCTGTCGACGCTCATTCGTCGACAGCACGGTGAAGTAACTCTATTTCAGTCCGGTTTTTTTCTGCATCGCGGCCATTACGCCGGCCTTATCGGCCAGGTAGTGATTAAGCCCGTTGGCACGCAGGTTACAAGCGGCGCACTGACCGCAACCGTCGCCTTTGATACCGTTATAGCAGGTGAGGGTTTCACTGCGAACCAGGTCCAGTTTGCCCCAGTAGTCCGCCAGTGCCCAGGTCTCTGCTTTATTCAGCCACATCAGTGGTGTTTCAAAGCGCGTCTCTTTTGCCATCCCAAGATTGACCGCGTGGTTTAGTGCCTTCACGAACTCGTCGCGGCAGTCCGGGTAGCCAGAGAAGTCGGTCTCACACACGCCGGTGATCACCGCTTCGGCTTGCACCTGGTAAGCATAAATCGCCGTCAGGGTCAGAAAAAGAATATTACGGCCAGGAACAAAGGTATTTGGGATACCGCTGGCGTCAGGTACATAGTCAGGTACAGGAATACTGTCGCGTGTGAGGCTACTGACGGCGAGTTCATTTAACAGCGTAACGTCCAGCACCTTGTGCGCGCGTGCGCCCAGTTTCAGAGCCAGTTCACGCGCAACGTCGATTTCAGCGCGATGGCGTTGACCGTAATCGAAAGTGACACAGTGAACTTCATCATACTGATGAAGGGCCTGAACCAGGCAGGTAGTAGAATCTTGTCCTCCGCTGAACACGACGACGGCACGTTTCATAAATCATCTCGATAGTTACGATAAAACGTTATGTTACCGCCTGACCACGACGGCGACCAGCTTCTTCACGACTTGGGGGCGGGCAGCCAGGCTTCGGTAAAATCAAACCAGCCGCGAGTGTTGAGCCGAATACCGTTGACCCCTGGCGGGGCGCTGATCTGGTATTGATAGTTGAACAGTGGCGTTAGTACAGCTTTTTCCATGAGCTGTGAGAAAATGGCTTTGAGCCCGGCATGTCTGGCCTGTTCGTCGGTCTGGGTCTGTACGGCGTCCAGAGTGGCCTGCAGATGGGCAAATTGCGGCGCGTTCAGCAGGTGTGCCCATAAGACGTCACAGCGCAGCCATTGTTCAAGCGTATATTCCGGCGCTTCGCCAATCAGTCTGTCCCCCATCATGATGTCAGCATCAGCAAGATTTTGGCATCCGTCCCAGGTTTTCGCATCGTAAAAGATGACCGTAAGCTCACAGCCCTGTTGCGCAAGATACAGTTTTAGTTGGCTTGCCATCGTATGTAACTCGACGGGCAAATGGTAAGCCAGTGTTAATTTTTCCGGCAGAGGTACATTCGTTAAATCAGGCCACTGCGGGATCGCCCAGCCGGGAAGTAACTCCTCTGTCGGGGTAATCAACCCTTCATCCAGTGGAAGCGTATGCAGAAGCGTTGAGAGATGGATGATATTGATGAGCCGCCGCGCCTGCATTTCACTCAGGTGCGGGCTTTGCTTCAGGGTGAGATAACAAAAACCCAGACTGGTGCTGTTAGTGACCAGACGCAGGCGCTCCAGTTCATCCGGCTCGCCAATGGCGATCTGCACCGGATGGCGACAGCTGGTACCTAACCCATAGTCAAACAGCGACGGTGTTATCCAGTATTCGATAGCTTTAAGCAATGGATGGCTGAGATGGTACTGTTCGTGGCTTTCAAGGCGCACCAGGTCGGGGTCGTACACGCTGAGTCTGAAGGGGCCGCTACCCGTCATCGGCTGGTCGGGATGCGCAAGCCGGCTACAGTAGGTTGCCAACCGGTGCGCCAGCCAGAAGTCCGGTTGATGCAGGATAAAGGTCAGGCACTGGGGATGGGTGACTTCAATATGTAAGACGCTCTGGAACAACTTACGCAAGGAAGGCAGGGCAAGCAGTGCCATCAGGCTTTGTTGAAGCTGCATGGTTTCGACCTTATCACCGTTATGCCAGTGTAGCGTTGAGCGAATATAAAAATGCCAGCGCAAACCGTCCTCTGACACTTCCCAGTGATGGGCAAGATCGCCAGTTGGTTCACTGCTGTCGCCGTGAAAGCGTGTTAACCCGGAAAAAACCTGTCCTGCCAGGTGCTGTTCTGCCCGGCCGGGTAAAAAACCCGGATGAAGGGGATCCAGTGAGCGGTAATAGGGAATGCGCAGCGTCGGCGTATCGTTTTGCCACTGTCCGCCTAAGAACGGATGCAGCAATGAACGTAACTCTTGTGGCGCAAGCTGGGCCAGCTCAAGCGCATTGTGCTGCTGTCCATGCTTCAGAGCCTCTTCCATCATCGCATTGCGCAGTGACTCCGGGGTGACATGGAACGTCAGTTCACCGCGCTTTCCGCGACCAGACTGTGCACGCCAGGTAAGCCATCCCGCGTCATGAGCCTGACGCAGCAGCGTTCGAACATGTCTTTCACTACAGAAACAGCGGGTGGCCAGTTCGCTGATGGTGACGTGTTGTGTCGCGCCAGCGGAAGGCTGCCACAAACGGTGATACTGGTTGAGTCGGTTGAGCTGGCGCATGAGAAACCCGGAACAATATTTATCATCTATTCACTATTACTTCCGTATATCTCACGTAATACTGAAGCACAAGTTAACCGCATCACACTTCAGGAGTAATCATGGCTCGGCTCGCTGCATTTGATATGGACGGTACGCTGTTAATGCCGGATCACCGTTTAGGGGAGAAAACCCTGAATACGCTGAAGCGTCTGCACGAGCGTGATGTCACTCTGACGTTTGCCACCGGTCGCCATGTGCTGGAGATGCGCCATTTACTGGGGGCGTTTTCCCTGGACGCTTTTCTGATCACGGGCAACGGGACGCGCATTCATTCCGTGGAAGGGGACGTTCTGCACCGTCAGGATCTTAACCCGGAAGTGGCGGATATCGTGCTACACAGTACCTGGGATACGCAGGCCAGCCTCCATGTTTTTAACGATAACGGCTGGTTTACCGGGCGTGAAATACCGGAGCTGTTGCATGCGCATGTCTACAGCGGTTTTAAATATCAGCTTATCGATCTGCGTCGGATCCCTGCCCATGCGGTGACCAAAATCTGTTTTTGTGGCGATCATGACGATCTCTGTCGATTGCGCATTCAGTTAAATGAGGCTCTGGGTGACAAGGCGCACCTGACCTTCTCGGCGGTGGATTGCCTGGAAGTGCTCCCCGTGGGCTGTAACAAAGGTTCTGCCCTGGCGGTACTGAGTGACCACCTGGGCTTCACACTGCAGGATTGTATGGCGTTTGGCGATGCCATGAATGACCGCGAGATGCTGGGCAGCGTGGGTCGCGGTTTGATAATGGGGAATGCGATGCCGCAGCTAATTGCAGAACTTCCTCATCTGCCTGTTATCGGGCATTGCGGTAACGAAGCGGTGTCCCATTTTTTGACGCATTGGCTGGACAACAACAAACTCCCATATTCCCCCGAATAGTGAGACCCTTCCAGCAAGCCAGACTTCGGTCTGGCTTTTTTTATTTCACCAGCTGTGCAATTTGCGCTTTCCAGGGCTCAATATCGCCGATATTTGCCTGCACCCATTGCGCATTGTAATAGGTCTCAAGGTAGCGCTCGCCGCTGTCGCAGAGCAGGGTGACGATGGATCCTGTTCGACCTTCTTCACGCATGCGCACTGCGAGCTGCAGGGCTCCCCACATATTGGTCCCGGTAGAAGCGCCGACTTTGCGGCCAAGCTGGGTCTCCAGCCAGTGCGCGGTGGCGACACTTGCGGCATCCGGCACGCGCAACATCTCATCCACCACATCCGGGATGAACGACGGTTCCACGCGTGGGCGGCCAATCCCTTCAATTTTACTGCCCACCGGGCTGCGCAGGCCGATATCGCGGTTCTGCCAGTAGTCGAGGAACACGGAGTTTTGCGGATCAACCACCATTAGTTGGGTGTCGTAGCCCTGGCAGCGGATATAACGCCCGATGGTGGCGGAGGTGCCGCCCGTCCCGGCGCTCATCACAATGTATGAGGGAACGGGATGCGGCTCGTGGGACATCTGACGGAAAATACTGTCGGCGATATTGTTATTACCGCGCCAGTCGGTGGCTCGTTCCGCAAAGGTGAACTGATCCATGTAGTGGCCGTTCAGCTCGCGTGCCAGCATTTCAGATGCCGCGTAGATTTCACAGGCGCTTTCCACAAAGTGGCATCGTCCGCCGTAGAATTCGATCTGTTCAATTTTACGTTTCGTCGTGCAGGAAGGCATCACGGCGATGAAGGGTAAACCCAGCAGGCGGGCAAAATAGGCTTCAGACACCGCCGTTGAACCGGATGAGGATTCAATGATGGTGGTACCTTCTTTAATCCAGCCGTTACATAAACCGTATAAAAACAGTGAACGCGCCAGGCGATGCTTCAGGCTACCGGTAGGATGGGTGCTTTCATCTTTCAGATAGAGCTGAATACCGTCAAATCCCGGCAGGGAAAGTCGAATCAGGTGCGTATCCGCCGAGCGCTGATAGTCGGCATTGATTTCGCTGATGGCATGTTTAACCCAGGAGCTATTCATCGTAGTTATCCGTTTGTCATTTTGTGCCCAGCATAGCGAAAAGCACAGAAAAAATTGTTGCTATCTTGCCTTTAAAATAGAATGAAGGGAGAAAAATTTTCTCTGTGAGGTGGGTATGCTAGATAAAATTGACCGCAAGCTCCTTTCATTGCTGCAAAGTGACTGTACCCTCTCTTTGCAGGCGCTGGCAGATGCCGTTAATCTGACCACCACACCGTGCTGGAAGCGCCTCAAGAAGCTTGAAGATGACGGCATTCTTCTGGGACGCGTCGCGTTATTAGATCCCGAAAAACTGGGGCTTGGGTTAACGGCATTTGTGCTGATTAAAACCCAGCATCACAGCAGCGAGTGGTATTGCCGTTTTGTCACTCAGGTTTCTGACATGCCTGAGGTGCTCGGTTTCTGGCGTATGGCCGGAGAGTACGATTACCTGATGCGCGTTCAGGTAGCTGACATGAAGCGCTATGACGATTTTTACAAACGACTGGTGAACAGCGTGCCGGGCTTGTCGGACGTCACCTCGAGCTTCGCCATGGAACAGATTAAATACACCACAGCACTACCTATTGAATAACTTCGTAAAATACCTTCAGGAACAAACCGCGTGCGATTATTTGCCCAATTAAGCTGGTACTTTCGTCGGGAGTGGCAACGCTACCTCGGTGCAGTAGCCCTGCTTATTATCATTGCCATTCTGCAGCTGATCCCGCCGAAGGTGGTGGGCTACGTCGTGGATGGCGTCACCGAACAGCATTACACCACCGCACGGGTGTTGATGTGGGTTGGCACGCTGGTGCTGACGGCCGTCATTGTCTATCTGCTGCGCTACGTCTGGCGCGTGCTCCTTTTTGGCGCTTCCTATCAGCTGGCCGTTGAGCTGCGTGAAGATTTTTACCGCCAGCTGAGCCGGCAACACCCAGAGTTTTATCTGCGACATCGCACCGGGGATCTCATCGCACGCGCGACAAACGACGTCGATCGCGTGGTGTTCGCCGCAGGAGAAGGGGTGTTAACGCTGGTGGATTCTCTGGTCATGGGGTGCGCAGTCCTGATTGTGATGTCGACCCAGATCAGCTGGCAGCTCACCCTGCTGGCATTGTTGCCGATGCCGCTGATGGCACTGGCGATCAACCGTTTTGGTGAGCAACTGCATGAGCGCTTTAAGCTGGCGCAGGCGGCGTTCTCTTCACTGAACGACCGTACGCAGGAGAGTATGACCAGCATCCGTATGATTAAAGCCTTTGGTCTGGAGGACCGGCAATCAGCACTGTTTGCCGCCGATGCCGCAGACACGGGGGCGAAGAACATGCGCGTCGCGCGAATTGATGCGCGTTTTGACCCGACAATCTATGTCGCGATCGGCATGGCAAACCTGCTGGCTATTGGTGGGGGGAGCTGGATGGTGGTACAGGGCTCGTTAACCCTGGGACAATTGACCAGCTTTGCGATGTACCTGGGGCTGATGATCTGGCCGATGCTGGCACTGGCCTGGATGTTTAACATCGTGGAGCGCGGCAGCGCCGCCTACAGCCGTATTCGTGCCATGCTGGCCGAAGCACCGGTGGTGAATGACGGCAACCAAGCCGTACCGGAAGGGCGCGGTGTCATAAATGTTGACGTCCGTAAGTTTGTTTATCCGCAAACGGAACATCCGGTACTGGAGAACGTTAGTTTTACGCTCAAGCCTGGTCAGATGTTGGGCATTTGTGGCCCAACAGGTTCTGGCAAAAGTACCGTGCTCTCACTGATTCAGCGCCACTTTGACGTCACGCAGGGTGATATTCGCTTCCATGATATTCCCCTGACGCAACTGCTGCTGGACGACTGGCGGGGTCGTCTGGCGGTCGTCAGCCAGACGCCGTTTTTATTTTCGGACACGGTAGCAAACAATATCGCCCTCGGACGCCCGTCGGCGACGCAGGAAGAGATTGAGCATGTGGCGCGTTTAGCCAGCGTACATGATGATATTTTGCGTCTGCCGCAGGGCTACGAAACGGAAGTCGGGGAACGTGGCGTCATGTTGTCCGGAGGACAAAAGCAGCGAATCTCAATTGCCCGCGCGCTGCTTCTCAATGCCGAAATCCTGATTCTTGATGATGCGCTTTCCGCTGTGGATGGGCGTACCGAGCACCAGATCCTGCATAACCTGCGCCAGTGGGGCGACGGACGTACGGTGATTATCAGTGCCCACCGTTTGTCGGCGTTGGCGGAAGCCAGCGAAATTTTAGTGTTGCAGCATGGCCACATTGCCCAGCGCGGGCAGCATGAAAAACTGGCTGAGCAACCGGGCTGGTATCGCGACATGTATCGTTATCAACAGCTTGAAGCGGCGCTGGATGATGCCCCGGAGCAGGATACGGAGGCCGCTAATGCGTAAATTTGGCTCGATGTGGCCGACGCTAAAACGTCTGCTGGCCTACGGTTCACCGTGGCGAAAACCGCTGTCTGTTGCCGTGCTGTTGCTCTGGATTGCGGCGATTGCTGAAGTCAGCGGTCCACTGCTTATTAGCTATTTCATCGACAATATGGTTGCCAAAAGCTACCTTCCTCTGGGGCTGGTGGCGGGCCTGGGTGTGGCTTACGTTGGCTTACAGCTGACGGCGGCGGGGCTTCATTATGCCCAGTCGTTGCTGTTTAACCGTGCAGCCGTGGGGGTCGTGCAGCAGTTGCGTACCGATGTCATGGACGCTGCGCTGCGCCAGCCGCTCAGCGAGTTTGATACCCAGCCGGTCGGGCAGGTGATTTCACGCGTGACCAACGATACGGAGGTGATCCGCGATCTGTACGTCACCGTGGTGGCAACCGTCCTGCGCAGCGCGGCGCTGATTGGCGCGATGCTGGTGGCGATGTTCAGCCTCGACTGGCGTATGGCATTGGTGGCGATCACCATCTTCCCGGCGGTGTTGATTGTGATGATTATCTATCAACGTTACAGCACTCCCATTGTGCGTCGGGTGCGAGCCTATCTGGCCGATATTAATGATGGCTTCAATGAAGTGATCAACGGCATGAGCGTCATCCAGCAGTTCCGCCAGCAGGCACGTTTTGGCGAGCGGATGGGCGAAGCCAGTCGTTCACACTATATGGCGCGTATGCAGACGCTGCGGCTGGACGGTTTCCTGTTGCGCCCGCTGTTGAGCCTCTTCTCCGCGCTGGTGCTCTGTGGTCTGCTCATGCTGTTTGGCCTGACCACTCACGGAACCATTGAGGTTGGGGTCCTGTATGCTTTTATCAGCTACCTTGGCCGCCTTAACGAACCGTTGATTGAGCTTACGACACAGCAGTCGATGCTCCAGCAGGCCGTCGTGGCAGGGGAGCGAGTGTTCGAGTTGATGGACAGACCGCGTCAGACCTACGGCAACGATGACCGCGCGCTGCAAAGCGGGGCCATTGCCTTTGATAACGTCTCGTTTGCTTATCGCGAAGACCGGCTGGTATTGCAGGACATCACGCTAGATGTCCCGTCGCGGGGCTTTGTTGCGCTGGTGGGGCATACCGGCAGCGGTAAGAGTACGCTCGCAAGCCTGTTGATGGGTTACTACCCGCTAAGCCAAGGTGAAATTCGCCTCGACGGACGCCCGCTCGCGTCTCTCAACCATAATGTGTTACGTAAAGGCGTTGCAATGGTGCAGCAGGATCCGGTCGTGATGGCGGATACCTTCTACGCCAACGTGACGCTGGGTCGGGACTATACCCATGAACAGGTCTGGGAGGTGCTGGAGAAAGTGCAGCTGGCAGAGTTGGCTCGTGGGTTCAGCGACGGGATCAATACGAAGCTGGGTGAGCAGGGGAACAATCTCTCTGTTGGGCAAAAACAGCTTCTGGCGCTGGCGCGGGTACTGATTGAAACGCCGCAAATTTTGATTCTGGACGAAGCAACGGCCAGTATTGATTCCGGTACCGAACAAGCTATCCAGCAGGCGCTGGCCGCCGTGCGTGACCATACGACGCTGGTGGTAATTGCCCACCGCCTTTCCACGATTGTTGATGCGGATACTATTCTGGTGCTGCACCGTGGACAAGCCGTTGAGCGCGGTACACACCGGGAGTTGCTGGAAGCAAAAGGGCGCTACTGGCAGATGTACCAGTTGCAACTGGCAGGCGAAGAGCTGGCTGCCAGCGTGCGCGAGGAAGAGTCACTGAGCGCCTGACGCACCAAAATGAGGCGGCGCACTAACAGCCATTCCTGTTGGTGCAAAACTGAAACGCACTGTGCACCGGCATGGTGCGTTTTTTTTTCACCCGTTTGTTGATCAAGGCCGCGTAACGCTCCTTGCACCGCGATTCACCCTGTTTTTCATTTCTGGCACACCCCTTGCAATATCCTCTGCGTTAGCTGCGGCCATTACCGAATTCTGACTGGAGGGGATCTATGAAGCTGGTTACGGTTGTAATCAAACCATTCAAACTCGAAGACGTGCGTGAAGCGTTGTCTTCAATGGGTATTCAGGGACTGACTGTCACCGAAGTGAAAGGCTTTGGTCGTCAGAAAGGTCATGCCGAGCTTTATCGCGGGGCGGAATACAGCGTTAACTTCCTGCCAAAAGTAAAAATTGATGTCGCGATTGCTGATGACCAGCTTGATGAAGTCATCGATGTGATCAGCAAAGCGGCCTACACCGGCAAAATTGGCGACGGCAAAATTTTCGTTGCCGAACTGCAGCGCGTCATTCGCATCCGTACCGGCGAATCTGACGAAGCGGCACTGTAAGTAACTCCTGGCACACAGTGATAGGGATCGAGAAAATGAAGATAGCAACACTTAAAACGGGTCTGGGTTCGCTGGCACTGCTGCCGGGCCTGGCGCTGGCTGCTGCTCCTGCGGTGGCAGACAAAGCCGATAACGCCTTTATGATGATCAGCACCGCGCTGGTGCTGTTCATGTCTATTCCGGGCATCGCGCTGTTTTACGGCGGCCTGATCCGTGGCAAAAACGTTCTCTCCATGCTGACGCAGGTTGCCGTGACGTTTGCACTGGTCTGCGTGCTATGGGTGGTTTACGGTTACTCGCTGGCCTTCGGCACGGGCAACGCCTTCTTTGGCAACTTCGACTGGGTGATGCTGAAAAATATTGAGCTGACCGCGCTGATGGGCAGCTTCTACCAGTACATCCATGTTGCTTTCCAGGGCTCGTTCGCCTGTATTACCGTGGGGCTGATTGTGGGCGCGCTGGCTGAACGTATTCGCTTCTCTGCGGTGCTGATTTTTGTCGTGGTCTGGCTGACGCTCTCCTATGTGCCAATTGCACATATGGTCTGGGGCGGTGGTCTGCTGGCAACGCACGGTGCGCTGGACTTCGCAGGTGGTACCGTTGTACACATCAACGCTGCGGTCGCAGGTCTGGTGGGCGCATACCTGATTGGCAAACGTGTTGGCTTCGGTAAAGAGGCGTTCAAACCGCACAACCTGCCGATGGTCTTTACGGGTACTGCGATCCTCTACTTTGGCTGGTTCGGCTTCAACGCCGGTTCGGCAAGTGCTGCGAACGAAATTGCCGCACTGGCTTTCGTGAACACTGTAGTGGCAACGGCGGGTGCAATCCTCTCCTGGGTGTTTGGTGAGTGGGCGGTGCGCGGTAAACCTTCCCTCCTGGGTGCCTGTTCAGGGGCGATTGCCGGTCTGGTTGGCATCACGCCTGCGTGTGGTTATGTAGGTGTAGGCGGTGCGCTGCTGGTCGGCCTGGTGTCCGGTCTGGCGGGTCTGTGGGGCGTGACTGCACTGAAACGTATTCTGCGCGTTGATGACCCTTGCGATGTGTTTGGTGTACACGGCGTGTGCGGCATCATCGGTTGTATCATGACAGGTATCTTCGCCGCGAAATCTCTCGGTGGCGTGGGTTATGCAGAAGGCGTCACCATGGCTCATCAGCTGCTGGTACAGCTGGAAAGTATTGCTATCACCGTTGTGTGGTCTGCTGTAGTGGCCTTCATTGGCTATAAACTGGCGGACATGACGGTCGGTCTGCGCGTACCGGAAGAGCAGGAGCGCGAAGGTCTGGACGTCAACAGCCACGGCGAGAATGCGTATAACGCGTAATAAACAGCAAAACGGCAACCTCAGGTTGCCGTTTTTAGTGTGTATTCCCTCTCCCCGTGGGAGAGGGTCAGGGTGAGGGCATCAGGCCGCACATAATCACCCGCGATTACGCATCACCCCTTCCTGTACCGTCGAGGCCACCAGCACGCCATCCTGGGTATAAAACTCCCCACGTACAAACCCGCGTGCGCTTGATGCCGACGTACTTTCCACACTGTAGAGCAACCACTCATTCATGTTGAAAGGACGGTGGAACCACATGGAGTGATCAATCGTCGCAACCTGCATCCCTTTTTCCAGGAACCCGACGCCGTGCGGCTGCAGCGCCACCGGCAGGAAGTTGAAATCAGACGCATAACCCAGCAAATACTGATGAACGCGGAAGTCTTCTGGCACATTACCGTTAGCCCGGATCCAGACCTGGCGCGTCGGCTCGGCGGTGTGACCTTTCATCGGGTTATGGAACTCGACGGGACGGATCTCAAGCGGCTTGTCACAGAGGAACTTCTCTTTGACCTGCGGTGGAAGCAGATGCGCCAGCGCGCGGGCGATGTCGGTTTCAGATTTCAGCTCGTCGGGTACCGGGGCCGGAGGCATCGCCTTCTGGTGCTCATATCCGGTTTCAGGTGCCTGGAAAGAGGCGGTCATGTAAAAGATTGGCTTACCGTTCTGAATGGCTGCTACGCGGCGCGCGCTGAAACTGTTGCCATCTCGCAAGACTTCGACGTCATAAACAATCGGTTTTGCGCTATCGCCAGGGCGTAAGAAGTAGCTGTGGAATGAATGCACCAGACGGTCTGCCGGGACAGTCTCCTTTGCAGCGTACAGCGCTTGTCCAACGACTTGCCCGCCGAAGACCTGGCGTAAGCCCAAATCTTCGCTCTGTCCGCGAAAGAGTCCTTCCTCAATTTTTTCCAGATTCAGTAATGTCAGCAGATTGTTCAGTGCCTGACTCATAGTTGTCCTCAATAAACGCCGTAGCGAAAGATAGGCAGAGTATAACGCAGAAATGAAAGTGGTCCGATGGGTAGAATAATCTGAATATCGGGACGATCTCAGGCATTAATCAGTGATCTGTGCCACACTTGAATACGTTATGTGATTGAAACGACATCGGATGGGATCGATCCCGCTGGTGCATTGATGATAAGGAGACTTCAATGAAACTCGTGCCCATGCTAAGTGGTGTAGCTATTGCGGTGGCGTTGTCCGCCTGTGCCGGTAAGAGCGCCCAGGTGCCAGTGCCAGCAGCAGACCCAAACGGGATTAATACCCTTTCTCAGCAATCCATTCAGCAGCCTAACGTTTCCGGTACCATCTGGATTAAACAGAAAGTGGCCTTACCGCCGGATGCGGTATTAACGGTAACCCTGTCTGATGCTTCTCTGGCAGACGCGCCGTCGAAAGTGCTGGCGCAGCGTGCCGTCCGTACTGAAGGTAAGCAAGCACCGTTTAGCTTCGTGTTGCCGTACAACCCATCAGACGTGCAGCCTAATGCCCGTATCCTGCTGAGCGCAGCGGTAACCATTAACGGTAAGCTGGTCTTTATCACCGATACGGTCCAGGAAGCGATTAACAACGGTGGGACCAAAGTTGACCTGAACCTGGTGCCGGTGCAGCAGACCGAAGTCCCGGTTGCTCCGCAGACCAATCAGCCTTCCCTGCCAACCCCACCGACGCAGATGTAATTTCTGCATTGCCCCTCTCCTTCGGGAGAGGGGTCAATATTCCCAGCGATACTTCTGTAAATCGATCTGCCCGGACCCCGACACCTGCACACCTTCTGAGAGTAATGCCTGACGTTGACGCTGGAGATCCGGACCCGTCAGCGAGATGACACCATGACGGTTCACCACCCGGTGCCAGGGCAGGGTACTCCCTTCCGGTAGTCTTTTCAGGACACCGCCCACCTGCCGCGCTGCACGCGGGGAACCCGCCAGACGCGCGACATCACCATAGGTGGTAACATAGCCTTCCGGAACAGAGGCCACGATTTGCCATACACGCTGTGGAAATGAGTCGTGTTCGTCCATACGTTCACCTGCGGGATTTACTGGACAGCCATGTTAAACGAAGATCGTCAGGATTGCTGCGCCAGTTTGCGCAAGAAACCAGCATCCGGTTCCTGGCAGCTTGCAATTGGGCGTTAGCACAGGGATAATGCGCCAGCGCGTTGGTTATCAACGCTCTCAATGGGGGCTCTGTTGGTTCTCCCGCAACGCTACTCTGTTCACCAGGTCAGGTCCGGAAGGAAGCAGCCAGGGCAGACGACGTGTGTGCCGGGATGTAGCTGGCAGGGCCCCCACCCATTTGTGGCTCCGCAAGACTTACCCTGCTTCTCCTTCCCCTTAAACGGTTAGTCCACAATATTAGTACGCCTATATCGTGTAATATATATTTCATTGTATTGAAATATTATTGTCATAAACCTGTAATAATAGACTGTCATTTTATCATTGGATGTCTATTTTCTTCCATAACTCAAAAAAATATATATCTGGATAACATTGTTAACTTCGTGTATTAAATAAAACACTTATTCCGAAGGGAAGTGACAAACATGGCTACTGCGGTATTAAACGTTAAAATTGATGGCGCGCTAAAAGAAAGACTTCGTCACTATGCGGAAGTGAATAACGAGAATTTAAGCGTGACGACAGAGAAACTGCTGCTGCTGGCATTTGAAGCAGTAGAAGAGGCGGGAGTATCGGAAGAGGATATTGATAATCAGCATACGGAAGAAGAGAGTGTTTCTCCTTTTACTCCTAAAGAAATCAAAGCTCTACGTAAACTTCTGAAGAAGAGAAAATGAAACAACAACTGTCTACTGCCAGTGACTACAAAGAGGCCTGCGATTTGTTGCGTTCAGGCTACGTGAAGCATGTACGTCTTGGCTGGAATGTCGGTAGTGATGAGTTCTTTCGTATTGCGTCTGACTGGTGCGATACCGGCGCAAAAATAAAGAAAGACGGTGAAAACTTCGTTATTTCACTGAAAGGCTTTCCTATTCCTCCTCAGCACTAAATCCTGACAGGTGAAAACTGCTGACTGCATGTATTACAGTCAGCAGTTTTTATTTTATGATCAACTTCAAGTTTTTTATATTACACCAGACTACGTTTTACTGATGGCGCGTTTTTATTCAGGGAGAGCCAGAGTGGCTTAATCCTCAGTAAAGCCTGTTCAAGCTCTGTCGGTTCGAGCGAAAAAGGCATACGTAAATAGCGATCAAACGCCCCCGATAAACCAAACCGTGTCCCGGTCCCCAGGTTGATCCCCAGTATTTCCGCTCGTGCGGCTAGCTCTGTTGCCTGCATACCAGGCAGTTCGATCCAGTATGAGAGTCCACCTTCCGCTTCATGAAATTTCCATTCCGGGAAATGTTCGCGTAGCAATTCACCACATCGATCTCGTCGTTCTGCCAACATTTTTCGTCGAGCAGGGAGAAACGTCTCGCTATTGTTAATCAGCCACAGCGTCGCCAGTTGCTCCAGCAGCGGAGATCCCAGATCCAGGGTATCTCGGGTCTGAGCGAGTGTCGCGATGGTGCGCGAAGAGGCGCGGATCCAGCCGAGACGCAGCCCTCCCCAGAAACTTTTTCCGGCAGAACCTAACGTGATTACGTTGGCTTGCGGGTTAAACGAGGCTAGCGGTGGCGGTGGTGGTGAGTCAAACCAGAGATCGACCATCGTCTCATCCACCACCAGCGCCGTACGGGTCTGTGCGGCGATATCGGTTAGTGCCTGGCGGGTCGCTATATCCATACATCGCCCGGTTGGGTTATGAAAGTCTGGCATCAGATACGCCAGACGAGGCGCCGTCTGGGCAAGCGTTGCCGCAAAGCCATTCGTATCCCAGCCGGTTTCCGGCAGTGAGACCCCCACGGGCCGACACTGTGCCCCCTGAATGGCGGCAATCGCCAGCGGATAGGTGGGATGATCGACCACGACACGATCCCCCGGCCCGGTCATCATCCGCAGTACCAGCGCAAAACCACTGACGGCTCCATTAACCACCATCACCTCGTCCGCCCGGGTCGGAAGACCACGCGAGGTATAGCGTGCAGCGATGGCTTCCCGCAGTGACGGCAGCCCAAGCTGATCGTAACCCGTCAGCGAGAGATGCTGGGTAATGGCCGTGAGCGCATGGGTATAAGCCTGGTGGATCTCTGGCCCGGCATTGAGCGCGGCAGTGGAGAGATCCAGCGCGGCGCTTGCCGCTGAAAGTGTTGGAACGGCGCGCGTATCCGGGAGGATCACGCGCGATCCGCTTCCGTGGCGGCTTTCGAGGTATCCCTCCTCGCGCAGATGGGCGAGGGCGCTGCTGATAGTCGTCCGGCTCACATCCAGCGCGGTGGCCAGTTCCCGTTCGCCTGGTAGCCGCGTATTCAGTGCCAGCCTGCCATCAAGGATCAACAGACGCAGCGCGTCGGCCAGCTGACGCCAGAGTGGGGTGCGGGATGAGGTTTGCTGCCAGTGGCCTAAAAGACGTACCAGAGACTGACTTCCGAAGCGACGCGATGACATATGCAGTCCACTATTTGAAAACTGGACATTAATCATAGTGCCATTTTAGGTCAGGATGAAAGCCTGGTTCACTGGAGAAGATAAAAAATGGTACGTCGCCTGCTACAACTCTATGTCGGTTTAGGACTGTATGGCCTTTCCACCGCAATGTTTATTCGTTCCGATTTGGGTGTCGATCCCTGGGATGTTTTTCACCTTGGGGTGGGGATACAGCTGGGAATGACTATCGGGACGGTGATCATTGTGACCGGCGCTGCGGTGCTGCTGCTGTGGATCCCACTGCGTCAGATGCCGGGCCTTGGCACAATCAGTAACGTGATTTGTATCGGTCTGGCGGCGGACGCCAGCATGGCGCTTATTCCGGAACTTGATTCCTTATCCGTTCGAATCGCTTTCCTGGTGTCGGGCATCGTGATGAACGCGATTGCGACCAGCATGTACATCGGTGCCGGTTTCGGACCTGGACCGCGCGACGGTCTGATGACCGGTATTCATGCCCGGCTGGGGTGGTCCATTCGCAGCGTGCGTACGTCAATTGAAGTGTCCGTCCTGCTGATTGGGTGCGTGCTTGGCGGCACGTTTGGTGTGGGAACCGTCTTGTATGCCCTGACCATTGGCCCGCTTATCCAGCTCTGTCTGCCCTGGTTCCGCCAGAAGCCGCGCATTGAGGAAGTATCTCAGCCGGAACGGGTTGTTTAATTTTGCGAAGCGCTCACATGCTTTAACGGCATCGCTGTGCCAGAATAGAAGCTTCTAAAATTGCGATGCCAGAATGCATGAAAGCAATCACACTCTATGATGTTGCCCTCCTTGCGGGGGTTTCTTATCAGACCGTGTCCCGCGTTATTAACGATGCGGAACACGTCTCTGCCCGCACGCGGGAAAAGGTGCAGCAGGCGATGGCGGAGCTGCACTATGTCCCTAACCTTCGGGCACAGCAGCTGGCGGGTAAACGCACCCGTACGTTGGGTCTCATCACTACCGACCTGGCCCTGCACGCGCCTTCACAAATTGTGTCGGCGGTAAAATTGCGTGCGTCGGAACAGGGGGCGAGCGTCCTTATTTCCATGGTTGAGCAACCGCAGCAGTGTCAGATCGCACTTCAGGCATTGCTGGCGCAGCGCGTGGAAGCGCTACTGGTGAATGTTCCGCTTGACGATCGTCTCGCTGAACAGCTCAGGGCGCTGGCGTCACCCGTCCCGGTGCTGTTCATTGATGTATCGCCTGCAGCGCAGGTGAACAGCCTGGTGTTTAATGCCGCGCAGGGGGCACGTCTGGGCGTTGAGCATTTACTTTCATTAGGGCATCAACGCATTGCCCTCCTGAGCGGACCGGAAAGCTCGGTTTCTGCGCGGGCGCGTCTGGCGGGTTGGAAAGCTACGCTGGCAGAGGCTGGCCTTGAACCCATCGCGTTGGCATACGGTGACTGGAGTGCGGCTTGTGGATATGAGAAAGGATATCTGCTGTTATCGGCGGTGGAATTACCTGATGCCATTCTGGTAGCGAACGATCAAATGGCGCTCGGAGTAATGCGTGCCTGCGCAGAAAAGGGGATATCCATTCCCGGCCAGATATCCGTGGTTGGATTTGACGATACCGCAGACAGCGCCTGGTTTTCCCCGCCGCTGACAACCGTTCGCCAGGCGTTTCGTGAGGCGGGAGAGCAAAGTGTGGAGTGGCTGCTGGCGCCCACTCAGGGAGAAGAGTGCTGGCAGGTTCAGTTGCCTGTTACGCTGGTGACCCGTCATTCCAGCGCGCGCCGTGCGCCGCAGCAGGCAGAATATGAGGATCTCGCGCAGCAGCTCAGAAGCCTGGCGCTACGGGCTGAACAACTTGCCCGTAAATAAGACTTTTGTGATCTGACTCGCTACCCCACGATCGAACACTTTACCGTAACCCAGTGGCAGGGCATGTTAAGCAAAATTGTGAGCGCTTCGCAAAAGAGGTTGATATGCCCAACACACTATCGCTGACTCTCAGCGCAATTCTAGCCCGTCGGGACTGGGAAAACCCAGGGGTAACCCAGTGGAACCGCCTGGCCGCACACGCGCCGTTACACAGTTGGCATCATGAACAACCTGCCCGGGATGATGCCGCATCTCTCAGCAAACGCTCCCTTAACGGGGAATGGCAATTTAGCTACTTTCCAGCGCCGGAGCAGGTTCCCCAGAAATGGGTGACAGAAGATTGCGCGGATGCTGTCACGATGCCCGTACCGTCTAACTGGCAGATGCAGGGTTTTGATACCCCCATCTACACCAACGTTACTTATCCAATACCTGTTAACCCACCTTTCGTTCCGCAGGAAAATCCGACCGGTTGTTATTCGCTCACATTTGAAGTGGATGACGCCTGGCTGCAGAGCGGGCAAACCCGGATTATCTTTGACGGCGTGAACTCGGCGTTTCATCTGTGGTGCAACGGGCAGTGGATGGGGTATTCACAGGACAGCCGACTCCCCGCCGAGTTTGATCTCTCGGCGGCATTACGCCCCGGACAAAACCGCCTGGCAGTTATGGTCTTACGCTGGTGTGATGGGAGTTATCTGGAAGATCAGGATATGTGGCGCATGAGCGGCATTTTCCGTGATGTGTCATTGCTGCATAAACCTGAGACGCAGATTGCCGATTATCAGGTGGCGACAGACCTGAATGCAGAGCT
Source organism: Enterobacter sp. CPE_E890 (assembly GCF_046521475.1). Taxonomy (NCBI): domain Bacteria; kingdom Pseudomonadati; phylum Pseudomonadota; class Gammaproteobacteria; order Enterobacterales; family Enterobacteriaceae; genus Enterobacter; species Enterobacter sp. CPE_E890. Next base: position 1,113,148 of record NZ_JBKFZW010000001.1, read on the forward strand.
GGACCGTGCAGTGCTGAAGGTCGACGTCCAGCTTGCAGGCGCTGGTTTTACGGACTGCGAGGTGGTCTTTACCCTGTGGCGTAAGGGGGAAAAATGCGTCAGCGCAACCCAGTGCCCTGGGTCTGTTATTGTGGACGAGCGCGGCTGTTGGGCCGAGCGTTTAACGGTAGCCATTCCCGTTGATGCCCCAGCGTTATGGAGTGCTGAAACGCCGGAGCTGTATCGCCTGACGATCGCGCTTCGGGATGTGCAGGGCAACGTGCTGGAGATTGAAGCCTGCGATGTTGGCTTCCGTCGCGTTGAAATCAGTAACGGTCTGCTGAAACTCAACGGTAAACCGCTGCTGATCCGCGGGGTAAATCGGCACGAACATCATCCGGAAAATGGCCAGGTGATGGACGAAGCGACGATGCGGCGCGATATCGAAATCATGAAGCAGCACAACTTCAACGCTGTGCGCTGCTCGCACTACCCAAACCATCCGCTGTGGTACACGTTATGCGACCGCTACGGGCTATATGTCATTGACGAAGCTAATATCGAAACCCATGGCATGGTGCCGATGAGTCGCCTCGCAGACGATCCGCGCTGGTTGCCTGCTATGAGCGAGCGTGTGACCCGCATGGTGCAGCGCGATCGTAATCATCCCTCAATTATCATTTGGTCGCTGGGTAATGAGTCCGGGCACGGTGCAAACCACGACGCACTGTATCGCTGGGTGAAATCCACGGATCCAACGCGCCCGGTACAGTATGAAGGTGGCGGCGCGAACACAGCCGCGACCGATATTGTTTGCCCGATGTACGCCCGGGTCGATCAGGACCAGCCTTTCCCTGCTGTACCCAAATGGTCAATCAAAAAATGGATCGGCATGCCGGATGAAACGCGTCCGCTGATCCTCTGCGAATACGCCCACGCGATGGGGAACAGCTTCGGTGGGTTCGCGAAATACTGGCAGGCGTTTCGCAGTCATCCTCGCCTGCAGGGTGGCTTTGTCTGGGACTGGGTCGATCAGGCCCTGACGAAAAAAGATGAAAATGGCAACACGTTCTGGGCGTACGGCGGGGACTTTGGCGATAAACCGAATGACCGTCAGTTCTGCCTCAATGGCCTGGTGTTCCCCGATCGCACGCCACATCCGGCGCTGTATGAGGCGCAGCGTGCGCAGCAGTTTTTCACATTTACGTGGGTGAGTACGTCTCCGCGGGTAATCGCGGTAAAAAGCGACTATCTGTTCCGCCATACCGATAACGAGGTGCTGAGATGGACGATTACCAGGGATGGGAACGTACTGGACGCGGGCGAGGTCACACTCGCTGTTGCTCCTGGAGAGACTCAGCATGTGGAAATCGATCTTCCGGAGATCACGCCAGAACCGGGTGAAGTCTGGCTGAATGTCGAAGTATTTCAGACGCGGGCAACACCGTGGTCACCGGCAGATCATCGCTGCGCGTGGGAACAGTGGCCGCTTCCGGCTCCGCTGTTTATCTCTCCGCCAGCTCCCGCGGGCGAGCCTCCGGTTTTAATGCAACACGACCGCTTCCTGGAGGTCACGCATCGTCAACAGCGCTGGCAGTTTGATTGCGCATCCGGAAACCTGACTCAGTGGTGGCGAAATGGTGTTGAAACGCTGATTTCACCTGTGACGGATAACTTTAGCCGTGCGCCACTGGACAACGACATTGGCGTGAGTGAAGCGACGCAGATCGATCCGAATGCCTGGGTTGAACGCTGGAAAGCGGCGGGTATGTACGATCTTACTTCGCGCGTTCTGCAGTGTGGCTCAGAGCAGCACGCAGGTGAGGTGGTAGTGACCACCCTGCATGCTCTGGAGTTTCGCGGCAAAGCGCTGTTCCTGAGTCGTAAAATCTGGCGGGTGGACGATCAGGGTGTGCTGCATGGTGACATTCAGGTCGATATTGCGTCTGATATTCCGCAGCCCGCGCGCGTTGGACTGAGCGTTCATCTCCTCGAAACGCCGGAAAACGTCCACTGGCTGGGACTGGGACCACACGAAAACTACCCGGACAGAAAGCTGGCAGCACAGCAGGGGCGCTGGACACTACCACTGGAGGCGATGCACACACCGTATATTTTCCCTACGGAGAATGGTTTGCGCTGCGATACACGTGAAGTTGTGCTGGGAAGGCACCAGTTAAAGGGTAGGTTCCATTTCTCCGTGAGCCGCTACAGCCAACAACAGTTGCGTGAGACAACTCACCATCATTTGTTGTGTGAGGAGCCGGGTTGCTGGCTCAATCTCGATGCGTTCCATATGGGCGTGGGCGGCGACGACTCCTGGAGCCCCAGCGTCTCTCCGGAGTTCATCCTGCAGACACGCCAGCTTCGCTATACCTTCAGCTGGCAGCAGAACTCTTAACTGACCATGAAGATGCGGCCACAGAGCGTGGCCGCAGTCTTACGCCAGAATGCCGCTCAGGCCATGCAGGCTCATGTAAATCCCTACTATGGTAATCAGCGCAGCGGAGATCCATGGCGCTTTACGGGAGAATTCGCTAAACCCGGGCCAGCGTTTGGTCGCGTGCTTGAGGCTTAAGGCGGCAATTGCGCCGGAAGCCACCAGCGTGATCGCCAGGCCAATGCTGAAACTGAACACCAGCGTTGCGCCGAGGGCAAAATGCTTCAGCTGCAGGCAGATCAGCAGGACAGTTATTGATGCTGGGCAGGGGATAAGCCCCCCGGTCAGGCCAAACATCGCGATCTGCCCGGTGGTGACGTTTTGACCGTTGAAACGTCGGTTAATATCCTGTGCGTGTGCCCGTTGATGGGCGTCCTGCCACTCCTCCTCAACCAGTTGATGTCCATGGTGGTGATGCTCATGATGGTGGTCATGGTCATGGTGGTGATCGTGATGATGATCGTGCGGCTGACTCTCTTTCCAGGTTCGCCAGGCCATCCACAAGGCGATTGCTATGATCAATACCCCGGAGATCAGCTGGAACCAGGGTTCGGACGTGTGTGCATCCCATCCCTGACCAAACCATAAACCAGCCATGGCAATGATCCAGACCACCGCCGTGTGGGAAAGTGTTGCCGACAGACCGAGCATCACAGCCTGTTTCATCGTACCACGGATTGCCACGATAAAGGCGGCCATCATCGTTTTTGAGTGGCCCGGTTCGAGGCCATGCAGCGCGCCGAGCAGGATAGCGCTGGGGACAAACAGCCAGGCGTTGCCCTGTTGCAGGAGTGAAGCAAAATCGTTCATCGAAGATTCCGGAATGGAAAGCGAGATCAAATACTACTCCCCCCCAGTAGATTAATACTACCCCCCAGTAGAAAAATACTCAGGGGGAGTAGAGCGTGATATGCTTTAAACGTCAAAAGAGAGAAGGGATCACCAGATGTCACATACCGTTCGCGACAAGAAAATGTTATTGACTCGCCTGAAGAAAATTCAGGGGCAGAGTAACGCCCTGGAGAAAATGCTGGACAGTGATCACGAATGTGCCGAGGTGCTACAACAGCTGGCGGCGATCCGTGGAGCGGTTAACGGCATGATGATGCAGGTGATCGAAGGGCATTTAACCGATCACGTGGTGAAAGAGCCCGAAGAAGCAAAGCGTGAAGCCGATCTTGGCGTGGTGTTACAGGTGATCAAATCCTACCTTAAGTAGAATGCAACCTGAGGTTATTTTCTGCCCAAAAAATAAATTCCGCTTTTGGTAGCGCCTTACTGTAGTACCACCCCTGTCCATACTGCACCCCGTGGCGGTGCAACCACTCGAGCTGTCCTGCGGTCTCAATCCCTTCCGCAACCATCGCCAGTTTCAGCGATTTCGCTATTTCAATAATGTGCGGGGTGACGTTTTTGTACTCCAGTGCATCCACAAACGATTTATCAATTTTTAGCGTATCGACATCAAGATCCTGCAGATAGCTCAGGCTGGAATAGCCAGTGCCAAAATCATCAATATAGACAGAGTGCCCTGAACGACGGAAGGCGGCGATGGCTGGCGCGCTGATTTTAGGGTCGGCAAAGCCACGTTCGGTTAACTCAAGGGCGATTTGTTTCGGATGGACTGCCCACTTATTCAGTAATTGACCCAGCAGAGGTGGCAGATCGCCGGAGGTCAAATCCGCAGGCGCGAGGTTGATGGAGATATGCTGTTCCTCGTGAAGGTGCAGCCAGTTGCCCATATCTTCGAATACTTTTTCGATAACTAACTGGGTCAGCTGCGAGATGAGCCCGGTTTGCTCAGCAAGTGGAACAAAAATATCTGGCGCGAGAATGCTCCCGTCTGGCTGAGGCCAGCGTGCCAGCGCTTCAGCACCCACAATTTTTCCGCTACAGAGTGCCACAATGGGTTGATAGTGAATCACAATGTCGCGGCTGTTAATGGCGTCAAGCAGGCGATTGCGCGGCGACTGGATACGGCGCAATACGCGCAAGACGAAGAACGCGGCTGTAGATTCAATCTGTCAATGCAACACCCCTTTCAATTATCTCTTTCGGTGTTTTGAACTTCAGTGTCTTTCTCGGTCTGTTGTTTAGCTGAGCAGCAACCAGATCTAGTTCATGTTGAGTATATTGGGCAAGACATGTCTTTTTAGGAAAGTACTGCCGAATTAGCCCATTTGTGTTCTCATTTGTTCCCCGCTGCCAAGGACTCTGAGGATCGCAGAAGTAAACTTTAACGCCGGTGCTGACAGTAAATTCTAGATGTCTGGCCAGTTCCATTCCTCTGTCCCATGTCAGTGATTTTCTGAGTTCTGACGGTAAACTCAGGAATTTGTCGGTAAGAGCCTGATTTACTGAGACAGAATCTTTGCCCCTGAGTCTAAGGATGATCGTATAACGTGATTTTCGGTCTACAAGTGTGGCTATATGAGAGTTTTTTGTACCTGAGACTAAATCGCCCTCCCAATGCCCCAGAGAGCGTCTGTTATCGATATTTCGGGAACGTTCGTGAATTGGTGTTCCGTTCACTATGTTAATCGTACCTCTTTCGCCTTTGCGGGTATGACGCCTGCCATGGCGAAGGCTATGCGACCGTCGCAGATGCTGTATATTCAGGTGGTGTAGCGCTTCACGGCTACGAAAGTACAGCGTTTTATAAATTGTCTCAGGTGATATTCGCAGCGTTTTTTGACGTGGTTTTGTTCGCCTTAACCATCCTGATATTTGCTCTGGAGACCATTTCATCTCCAGCTTTTCCAGAACAAGCTTTCGCAATGGTAAATTTTGATCCAGTAAGCACGGTTTTGGCCTTTTCGCCATTCTGTTGGCTCGGTTATTAGCATCAACAGCTTTGTAATAGCGTCTGCCCCGATTACGCTGAACTTCACGTGAGATCGTCGAAGGACTGCGATTCAGCGCAGTAGCTATCGCACGAATGCTCATTTTGGCTGACAAACCAGCTCGTATCTCCTCGCGCTCAGACAGTGTCAGGTGAGCTACAGCCCGCTTACGCTCATGGGGTTTTATGCCGCCAGTATCCCTTAACATAGTGAAGATCGTTCCGGGTTTTGAACCCAGGATATTCGCTATTTCACTGAAGCCTGTTCCGTTCTTCCATAGTTCAAAAACAGAGGCTTTTTCCTCTGCTGTAAATGTTCGTCTCATTCAAAAAACCTCCGCAACCCCATGTTTTCACATAACTGTTGCGTTGACCAATTGAATCTACAGCAAGCAGGCTTATCAGTATGCCGAAAGGTAGCCAGAAAATAAGCTGCTGGTGCCAGGTTTCAGCCAGTGGCTTGAGTGCAGCCCAGGCCACGATCGTAAACCCTAACTCAGGCACCGGCTTCATGATGTACATTGACCCGTTGTACTGAATGCTGGAGACCTTCTGCCCCATAACCATGTTACGGATATGCGGATCAAGTTTGTTACTGCTGGCAAAAATGAGATGTGTTTTATGCCCCACCAGGGAGGCATTGATCGTGAGTTGACTGAAAGGGATTACATCGACAAGCGAGGCGGGATCAATCAGTACAAGGTAATGGCCTTTCCCCATGACAGCCATATAGCGGTTAAAGCCGAGATCGTTTTGTGTGGTCAACCATGTGCTGTAACCATCTTCTGTAATACGCATTGGAGGGGGAAAAGAGACCGCTTTGCTGGTTTGCTCCAGGGAGGAGCAGAGGGGCTTAAGATTGTCTACATAGATAACTTCCTGGACATAACGCCACGAGAAAGCGGACCGGCGCATTTCCATTAAATGCGTAGGGCTACAGGGGACTCCCTTAAAGGCCTGCAAATGATTTAGCGCCTCTTTTGCCTGCGCCATAACCATGTCAGTACGTACCAGTACACGTGAGGCATACCTGTCCAGCGCATCGACAAATTTTTCTTCCGCCTGGCGGTGCGCCAGCCAGATGCTAAGGCAAATGGGGATCAACACAGAAAAGATAAGTACGCCAGTCACCAGACTGACCATATGCCGGGTTTTCATGCTGTCGTTTCCTTCCTCATATGCCCGTTCCTGGGTACAGAGTTCCCTGCCTGAAGAGAAAGATTTTACCGCGAAATGATGTAGTTATAGCACGTGTGTAGCCTGGTTTTCATTTTATCTAAGGCAAATCAGAAAATAGCATCAGGATAGAGGGGGGTTGTTATTTCATCAGAGCTCCGATATCATTTTGTTATGTTATAACAAAACATAAAGAGCTTACGATGAAACCAGATATCCATCCCGCCTATCGCACCGTGGTTTTCCACGATACCAGTGCCAATGAGTACTTTAAAGTTGGCTCGACCATAAAGACCGACCGCGAAATTGAACTCGACGGTGAAACCTATCCCTACATCACTATTGAGGTCTCTTCAAAATCGCATCCGTTCTATACCGGCAAGCAGAAAACGTTCTCTACGGATGGCAGCGCGGCACGCTTCCGCAAGCGTTTTGGTGGTTTTCTTAATGCGAAGCGGGGCTAACTATGCAGGTACTTAACTCATTACGTAGTGCGAAACAGCGTCACCCGGATTGCCAGATAGTCAAACGCAAGGGACGCTTATATGTGATTTGCAAATCTAACCCGCGCTTTAAGGCGGTTCAGGGACGTAAAAAAAGACGCTAGATGCGTGTTTCTCGCCAACTTTCCAGGGATCTTTTCTGTTTGCCATCGGCAGTAAAATTGTCGATGGCAAGCCACCCTTCAAAGGCCTTCGCCAGCGCCGGCCACTCTTTGTCGAGTATCGAAAACCAGTCGGTATCCCGGTTATGACCTTTTGTGACCAGCGCCTGGCGAAAACGCCCCTCAAACTGAAAACCAAGACGCAGTGCCGCTTTGCGCGAAGGCTCGTTCAGACTGTTACATTTCCACTCATAACGGCGGTAGCCAAGCGTATCGAACACGTACTGCATCAGCAGATATTGCGCTTCTGTTGACTCTGGCGTGCGGCTTAACAGTGGGGAGAAATGAACGTGCCCCACTTCCACTACACCGTTTTTAGGATCAATCCGCATCAGGGCCAGTGTTCCGACAGGAGACTGTGTGTGGTTATTAAGTACGGTAAAGTGAATGGGATCGGATAATTCGCACACGCTCGCCACCCACCCGGCAAACTCACCCGCTGAGGCATCTGGCTCCCGTAGCAGCCATGTCCAGCTGCGGCTATCTTCGGCCCGGGAATAAGCGTTGAACAGTGCGTCGGCATGCTCCACTCGCAGAGGCTCAAGCCGACAATAGCGCCCCTGAAGGACGACCCGAGACGGGTGCTGACGAGGTTGCCAGTCGATAAGAGGTTCACCCACTGGCTGACCAAACTGATTGAATGTCTTCATCTTAATGTCCGTGACGTTGAAAAGAGTTCCAGACTAGTGAGTTACTGGTTCCATAAAAAGAACCACTCGGCTATGTTTTGGTGGTACCAGGCGGAGGTGAGATGAATATACCCGGTGATGAATTTTATACGTTGCTCAATGCTGCTCTGAAAGCGCGTGGTGAGGAGACGCTTCAACGTACGCTCTATCTAACATTGCGGGAGGCCATACTGTGCGGCAGGTTACAGTCTGGCTGCCAGCTTGCGGGTTCGCGGACGCTGGCTCGTCAACTTTCTCTTTCGCGGAACACCGTGAATGCAGCGCTGGATCAGCTCACGCTCGAAGGATATTTACTGCGTAACCGACAGGGAACGCGTGTGGCACAGTTAGCTCACCGTTCTGTCGCCCGGGCATTGCCGGATTCTGTCATCACGCTCGCAAAGCGGGTCTCCTTGTTACCAGCGCCAGTGGCCCGGGATACACCGGTTATGGCATTCACCCCCGGGACGCCTGCCATCAACTATTTTCCTCTACCGCTGTGGCGAAGATTGTTCGATCGCGTGTTGCGGGAGGAGGGGAGTAGCCTGTTGGGATATGGTTCACCTGCCGGGGAACCGTCGCTGCGGGCGGCCATTGCCCGTCATCTTGCCCTGTCTCGCGGAATTGACTGTGACGCCAGCCAGATTGTAATAACGGAAGGCGCTCTGGAAGGCGTCAATCTTTGCACGATGCTGCTGAGCGAGCAGGGAGATGTCGCGTGGGTGGAAAATCCCGGATATAGCGGGGCAAAAAGTGCTTTTGTAAAAAACGGTCTGAAGATGACGGCAATACCTGTTGATGACGAGGGAATGTGCTGGGAAGGGCTGGATGTTCCTTGCCCCTCGCTTATTTTCACCTCGCCTTCACATCAATTCCCTTACGGAAGCGTACTCAGTGCGCGGCGGCGTCTGGCATTGCTGGAACTTGCCCGGCAACATAACGCCTGGATTATTGAGGACGATTACGACAGTGAGTTCCGTTACACCGGTGAGCCTGTGCCGGCAATGTTGGGAATGGTAGCGAATGCCCCCGTCGTCTATCTGGGGACATTCAGTAAAACGCTGTTTCCGTCACTCAGAATGGGGTTCATGGTGTTACCCCCGGCGCTGGCAAATGCGGCTCATCCGGCTATTGGTGCACTGTTACGCGGCGGACACCGTGCTGAACAGCGTACTCTGGCGCTGTTTATTGAAGAAGGCCATTATGCCCGTCATCTTGCCGCCATGCGTCGGCTCTATCGTAAACGTTACCGCCAGTTACGGGAGGTGCTGAGCGGGGAGCTTCATACTCCGCATCGCATTCTTGCTGGCGAGGGCGGAATGCATCTGACGCTGGCGATAGAAGGGATTGATGACCAGAAGCTGGTGGAGCAGGCGAGGGCATTTCAGCTGGCCCCCGCTGCATTGAGCGGATATTACCTGGAGAAGAAGCAGGGGCAAACCGGTCTGGTATTAGGTTACGGCAATACCTCTGCTTCTCAGTTTGTGCCGGGGATCCGACGCCTGCAGGCCTTAATTACGCAGCAACAGGGCGAGAAAGGGTAAAGACATCGTAGAACGAAAGCTGACCTTTGGTAGAGATCATTTTCTGTAGCTTCTCTTTTTGCACGTTTTCGACAGCCGGAGAGTGCATGATGCTGTCGATTAGCTCTGTTGGTACGTAACGGGTGTTGTACCATTCCCCGTTGTAGCAGACCCGAAAATCGAGTACGTCGATATCTTCGTAGCGGTAGCGGGGATTCACGTCGAAAAAGAAAAAGGCGTTAAATACAACAAACAGCACAACGAGCAGCCAGACGGAGTCCACCAGCGTTTCGGATTTCAGCATCACAATAAGCGTCGCCAGCCAGGCGGCATACATTGCAACAAAGAGTCCGGGATGTTTGCGGATAAAGCTAATGCTAAAGCGCGGGCGATTGTCGCGCTTTTCGCGGAGGTTAAGTTCGTCGATGGTGGCAGTGAGCAGGCGCTGTATCTCGGTCATTTTTTGCCTTCATGAGAGTTGACAATACAGGGGATCTGCCAATTTTAGGGGAGCCATTTGGTTGAAAAAAGTAACAGTATGGCGCTAAAAGACCATAACAGTTGACTCCCCGCAGCCTTACAGTTTTTTGATGATTTTTGCCGGGTTACCGCCAACGACGACATTGGTCGGGACGTCTTTCGTCACGACAGCGCCGGAGGCCACCACCACATTATCGCCAATGGTTACGCCGGGATTAATGACCGCACGTCCGCCAATCCAGACATTGTTACCGATTCTCACGGGTTTGCCAAACTCCACGCCGCTATTACGTTCTTCGGCGTCCAGTGGATGGGTTGCCGTATAAATATGAACTCCCGGCGCGAGCATGCAGTTATCACCAATGTGAATTGGGCACACATCAAGCATCACGCAGTCGAAGTTAGCGTAAAAGTCTTTACCCAGATAAATGTTATATCCGTAGTCGCATCGGAAGCTCGGTTCAATATAAGCCCCTTCGCTTTTTCCCAGAAGTTCCGCCAGAATGTTCTGGCGTTCTGTTTTTTCATCAGGTGCGGTGTGGTTATAGCGATGAACCAGATGGCGGGCCCGCAGGCGGTCAGTCCGTAATGTCTCATCACCAGGGCGATAAGGTTCACCTGCAATCATCTTCAGTTTTTCAATGCTCATCCTGGAAACCTCTGTGAACGTATTTACCGCAGGGTAATATTAACCGCTCGACATGGGAACGTTCCCTAACAACCGATGTGACTATTGTCACAACATTGTTGTTGATGCGCATGTTTTACATGGAGACCTGGCTTTTGCACAGGGAGCATAGCTGGATAGGTGAATACAGTTCAGAACGTGGCGTAGAACTCTACAGGCACACTTCAAAGATTAACGAACAAATTTCCATACAGAAGTAGGAATTTTGTCATACAACTTATTCATCGTCAGCTCAGCAAGACGATGGTCTGCAGCTGAATAAAATACCGCCAGTTCATTATCAGAAAGCTCGTATTTATTCTTTTCAATGACACGTTCGAGCGTGTCAATTGACTGACAGCGTCGTAAGCGCATCAAATAATCGATCTTTGTGAGTGGTTTATCAGACATAAATTCACCTTAGTAATTGTAATAATTTTAACAGGAAAGACTAACCGGGTTAGCTCTGCTCACGTTGACGAAACAGCGGAATAGCCGGTTTCCCGATTTACGCCATTTTTGCAAATCCTGGGCGTTAATGCCGTAACTGCTGAACAACATAAAGGTGTCATCCAGGTATTCATCAATTTGCTCAATGAGCTTATTATCTTCATTGTACTTAATTTTATAATTAAGTGCGAAGGTTGCGATATGCTCTATAAGCTCATTCAACTGTAAATTGATGGCAGACGTTGGGTCGTTCACCCAGCCATGGTTGCTTTCATCAAGATTGGCAAGGCAGTCATGGTACAAGGATTCGCAGAGAAATTTCAACTGCGCGATATCATGCCTTTTTGGCGAGTACTCGTCCATAGCGCATCCCCTTCTGAGTGATTTCTTACTCACCGAACATCATTGTCGGGATGGATACAACATACTTAGCCACACGGGTGCTGTGTTCCTGATATCTCTAACTATAAGCCACTCCATTCAAGATTTCACCGCGCTATTACGAAAAATTACAAATAAAACCGCAGACTGCGAGCGTTTACGCAAATGTTTGTCCGGAAGTGAACATTTTGATCTAAATTAACAAAGAATTTTTTTTCGCTTCCTTACGTTTCATTGGTTTAGCTTAAACGATGGGAAGACGTCCTGGTCCGGAGTTCTGTTTGTCCGAACTTGTTGTTAGGAATATTCCTAATAGCTTAAGCGTGGAAATGAAATTAAAAAAATCCCGAATTCACCGATTAAGCGATCAGTTAATTATGATATGCCTAATAAACATGGCAGGAAATAAATGGAAAAACAATAAGCGTATTTTATGATTTTTTCAGGAAATGAAAAAGGCCGCTAATGCGGCCTTTTTATCATGTGAAACCGGTATCAGTGATGTTCTACTGAATGACTGTGTTCAACATCTTCATTCTTGCGGCTGAAGCGGCGGCGAACCACCACGAAGAACACCGGTACGAAGAAGATGGCCAGAACGGTCGCGGTGACCATACCACCCATTACACCTGTACCTACTGCGTTCTGTGCACCGGAGCCAGCACCAGAGCTGATAACCAGTGGCATAACGCCGAGGATAAACGCCAGAGACGTCATCAGAATTGGGCGCAGACGCATACGTACCGCCTCCAGCGTCGCCTCAATCAGGCCTTTACCTTCTTTCTCCATCAGATCTTTGGCGAATTCCACGATAAGTATCGCGTTCTTCGCCGACAAGCCAATGGTTGTCAGCAGGCCTACCTGGAAGTACACGTCGTTGGTCAGGCCACGGAAGGTTGCGGCAAGCAGTGCACCGATAACCCCCAGCGGAACCACCAGCATGACGGAGAACGGAATCGACCAGCTCTCGTACAGTGCTGCCAGACACAGGAAGACCACAATCAGTGAAATGGCGTACAGGGCAGGGGCCTGGTTACCGGACAGACGTTCCTGATAGGACATACCGGTCCAGTCGTAGCCAATTCCCGACGGCAGCTTGCTCGCCAGTTGCTCCATCATCGCCATCGCTTCACCGGTGCTTCGACCCGGAGCAGCCTGACCCAGGATTTCCATGGAAGGCAGACCGTTATAGCGCTCCAGACGCGGCGAACCGTATTCCCAGCGTGACGTAGAGAACGCGGAGAAAGGTACCATCTGGCCGTTACTGCCGCGTACGAACCAGTTATTGATATCGTTCGGCAACATACGGTATTGGGCTTCTGACATCACGTACACTTTCTTCACACGACCACGGTCGATGAAGTCGTTGACGTAGCTACCGCCCCAGGCTGCACCCAGAGTGGTATTGATGTCACTGATGGAAACGCCCAGGGCCTGAGCTTTCTCCTGATCAATGTCGATTTTGAATTGCGGCGTATCTTCCAGGCCGTTAGGGCGCACGCCAACCAGCAGGTCAGGGTGTTTTGCCACTTCGCCAAACAGTTGGTTACGTGCCTGCGTTAGTTTCTCGTGACCCAGACCACCCTGGTCAATCAGCTGGAAGTCGAAACCGGTCGCCGTACCCAGTTCAACAATCGCAGGCAGGTTGAAGGCAAAGACCATCGCATCTTTGATCTTCGAGAACGTGCCCATGGCACGGCCAGTAATCGCCTCGACCTTGTTTTCCTTACCTGGACGTTCAGACCAGTCTTTCAGGGAAACGAAGGCAATACCGGTGTTCTGACCACGACCCGCAAAACCAAAGCCGTTAACCGCAAATACGGATTCAACGTTGTCTTTCTCTTTGGTGAGGTAGTAGTCGGTCATCTCATCCAGTACTTTCTGGGTACGTTCTTGTGTCGCACCCGCCGGAAGCTGAGCCATACTCAGGAACACGCCCTGATCTTCGTCTGGCAGGAACGAGCTTGGCAGACGAACGAACAGATAGGCCATGCCCACCACGATGATGATATAGAGCAGCAGGTAACGACCGGTACTGCGCAGGATGTTGCCCACGCTGTCGGTGTAGTGGTGCGTACTCTTATCAAACATGCGGTTAAACCAGCCGAAGAACCCTTTATGCTCGCCGTGACCACCTTTCTGAATTGGCTTCAGCATGGTGGCACACAGTGCAGGTGTCAGGATCAACGCAACCAGTACCGACAGCGCCATTGCAGAAACAATGGTAATCGAGAACTGACGATAAATCGCACCGGTAGACCCCCCGAAGAACGCCATCGGGATAAATACCGCCGACAGTACCATCGCGATACCGACCAACGCGCCCTGGATCTGGCCCATTGATTTACGGGTGGCTTCCTTCGGCGGCAGACCTTCCTCCGCCATTACACGCTCAACGTTCTCTACTACCACGATGGCGTCATCCACCAGCAGGCCGATGGCGAGCACCATCCCGAACATCGTCAGGGTGTTTATCGAATAACCGAATATCGACAGGATGGCAAAGGTACCGAGCAATACAACCGGAACGGCGATGGTTGGAATCAACGTCGCGCGGAAGTTTTGCAGGAACAGATACATTACCAGGAATACCAGGATGATCGCTTCTACCAGGGTTTTAACCACTTCGTGAATCGAGATTTTAACGAACGGCGTGGTGTCATACGGGTAGACGATCTTCAGGCCTGACGGGAAGTACGGTTCCATCTTCTTCAGTTCTGCGCGGATCGCTGTAGCGGTGTCCAGGGCGTTAGCGCCTGTCGCCAGCTTAATACCCAGACCGGAAGCCGGTTTGCCGTTGTACTTCGCGATGATGTCGTAGTTCTCACCGCCCAGTTCCACTTTCGCCACGTCACGCAGGCGAACCTGCGAACCGTCCTGATTCACCTTCAGCAGAATTTTGCTGAACTCATCGGCGGAGGTCAGACGCGTTTGCGCAATGATCGAGGCGTTAAGCTGCTGGCCTTTCACCGGTGGCGTACCCCCTAACTGACCGGCAGCAACCTGGGCGTTCTGGGCTTTGATGGCGCTGATGACGTCAACCGGCGTCAGCTGGAAGTTGTTCAGTTTGTTCGGGTCCATCCAGATACGCATTGCATACTGGGAACCGAACAGCTGAACGTCACCCACACCAGAAGTACGGCTAATGGCGTCCTTCATGTTGGCGCCCACGTAGTCGGAAATATCCTCCTGCGTCATGGTGCCGTTGGTGTTGATAACGCCGACAACCATCAGGAAGCTACTGGACGATTTCTCGACGCTCACGCCCTGCTGTTGTACTTCCTGCGGCAGCAGTGGCATCGCCAGCTGCAGTTTGTTCTGCACCTGAACCTGCGCGATGTCAGCATCAGTACCTGACTGGAAGGTCAGGGTGATCTGTACCGTACCGGTGGAGTCACTGTTTGAGGACATGTACATCAGGTTATCAATACCGTTCATGTTCTGTTCGATAACCTGAGTAACGGTATCCTGCACCGTTTTCGCATCAGCCCCTGGGTAGGTTGCGGAAATTGTCACCGCCGGTGGCGCAATGGTCGGATATTGCGCGACAGGCAGCTTCAGGATCGCAAGTCCCCCAGCCAGCATGATGATTATGGCGATCACCCACGCAAATATGGGGCGATCGATAAAGAAATTAGGCATGTCTTAACGGCTCCTGTTTAAGTTAAGACTTGGTTTGTTCTGACTGGCCAGCGGCCGAAGCTTGTTGTTTATCGTCAGATTTCACTTCCTGTGCTTTGACCTGCGCGCCAGGACGAACTTTTTGCAAACCAGTAATAATCACGCGATCGCCATCTTTCAGACCTTCCGTCACCAGCCATTTATCGCCAATCGCCTGTGTTGCCGTGATATTACGTGTTTCGACTTTGTCATCAGCCCCGACAACCAGTGCGCTCGCATCGCCGCGAGGTGTACGGGTCACACCCTGCTGTGGAACCAGAATGGCGGTTGGGTTGGTCCCTTCTTCCAGACGTGCGCGAACAAACATACCTGGCAGCAGATTCTTGTCAGGGTTCGGGAAAATCGCACGTAAGGTGATGGAGCCGGTGGTCTGGTCGACCGTCACGTCAGAGAATTCCAGCGTACCTTCCTGCGGGAACTTGATACCGTCGTTCGTCACCAGTTCCACTTTGGCTTTGCCGTTTTCCTGCTTCAGGGTGCCGTTAGCCAGCTCCTGTTTCAGACGCAGGAAATCGTTGCTCGACTGGGTCACGTCGACGTAGATTGGATCAAGCTGCTGCACAGTCGCCAGCGCAGTGGCCTGACCGTTCTGCACCAGTGCCCCTTCCGTCACGGAAGATTTGCCAATACGACCGCTAATCGGAGAGGTCACTTTGGTATAGGCCAGGTTAATGCGGGCGGTTTCGACAGCTGCTTTCGCTGCCACTACGGCCGCGTTAGCCTGCTGGGCATCTGCCAGGGCGGTATCGTAATCCTGTTGGCTGATGTACTTGGTACCGAGCAGTTTTTGGTAGCGGTTCAGCGTCAACTGGGCGATTTTGGCTGCGGCTTGTGCTTTCGCCAGGTCGCCTTTGGCGCTTTCATAAGATGCCTGATAGGTTGCCGGATCAATCTGATACAGAGACTCACCCGCTTTAACATCCCCGCCTTCGGTAAAGTTACGTTTCAGGATAATGCCACTCACCTGAGGACGAACTTCCGCAATGCGATATGCATTTGTACGGCCGGGTAATTCTGTAGTGATTTGAAGAGGTTCGGATTTGAGCGTCACAACGCCAACTTCTGGCATCTGCTGAGCTCCTTGTTGAGCCTGTTTATTGTCACATCCTGTAAGCGCTAAGCTGCCTGAGAGCATCAGAACGACCGCCAGAGGCGTTAACCCTCTGTTTTTGTTCATATGTAAACCTCTAGTGTCCGATTTCAAATTGATCAATGGTCCTGAGTCCAAAAACCCATTGCTGCGTTTATATTATCGTCATGCTATGGTACATACATTCACAAATGTATGTAAATCTGACTCCTGTAAATTCACCCACCTATGGCACGAAAAACTAAACAACAAGCGCTGGAAACCCGACAACACATTCTGGATGTGGCGATGCGTTTGTTCTCTCAGCAGGGTGTTTCATCAACCTCGCTGGCACAGATTGCTCAGGCCGCTGGTGTCACACGGGGAGCGATTTACTGGCATTTTAAAGACAAGTCAGATCTGTTCAGTGAAATCTGGGAGCTTTCAGAGTCCAGCATTAGCGATCTAGAGAGTGAGTATCGGGCAAAATTCCCTGACGATCCACTCTCAGTATTAAGAGAAATATTAGTATATATCCTTGAAGCGACAGTCGTTGAGGAACGTCGCAGGTTAATGATGGAAATTATTTTCCATAAATGCGAGTTCGTGGGTGAGATGGCGGTGGTGCAGCAGGCGCAGCGCAGTCTCAGCCTGGAGAGCTATGACCGCATCGAACAGAACCTGAGCGTGTGTATGCAGGCAAAGCTGTTACCGGCCAATCTGATGACCCGACGGGCGGCTATTCTGATGCGCAGCTACATTTCGGGCCTGATGGAAAACTGGCTTTTTGCGCCGGAATCCTTTGACCTCAGAGAGGAAGCTCGCAGTTATGTGGCGATTTTACTGGAAATGCTACAGCTCTGCCCCACGCTGCGCAGCGACACACCTTCGTTAACGGCCTGATCCCTTTCCAGGATTTATCTCAGAGGATAACGTTCGCGCTATTCTGCTTCAGGCGAGCGTGATATTCTTCACGCCGGACTATTTTCGGTCATCTTCTGACATCATTCACGACTATGCTGCCCATCAATCGCTCGCAACATCCTGTTTTTGCATTGCTCCTTGCGATGCTGTTTTTCTTCGCCACGGCACCGCTTTCCTGGGCCCGTGCCGACAACAGCAATGATATTCCCTCGCGCGCTGATGTTCAGTCGCAACTCGACACCCTGAACAAACAGAAAGATCTCTCTCCTCAGGAGAAGCTTATCCAGCAGGATCTGACGGAAACGCTGGAAACGTACGATAAAATTGAGCGTGTCAAAGCTGAAACCGCGCAACTGCGTCAGAAGGTGGCTCAGGCTCCTGACAACATGCGCAAGGCAACGGATGCGCTGAATGCCCTGAGTGACGTCGATAACGACGATGAAACACGTAAAACACTCGCGACCCTTTCTTTACGTCAGCTGGAGTCGCGCGTCTCGCAATCACTTGACGATCTGCAAACCGCACAGTCCGATCTCGCAACGTATAATAGCCAACTTGTCTCACTGCAGACTCAGCCCGAGCGCGTGCAAAACGCAATGTACGCCGCGTCCCAACAGCTGCAGCAGATCCGTAACCGCCTGAATGGCACGACGGTGGGTGAGGGCACTTTACGCCCGACGCAGCAAACCCTGCTGCTGGTTCAGCAAACATTACTCAACGCGCAAATCGAACAGCAGCGTAAGAGCCTGGAAGGGAATACGGTGCTGCAGGACACGCTTCAGAAACAGCGTGATTACGTCACCGCGAATATTAATCGCCTGGAACACCAGCTGCAGCTGTTGCAGGAGGCGGTTAACAGTAAACGCCTGACGCTGA
Organism: Enterobacter sp. CPE_E890; assembly: GCF_046521475.1. Lineage (NCBI taxonomy): Bacteria > Pseudomonadati > Pseudomonadota > Gammaproteobacteria > Enterobacterales > Enterobacteriaceae > Enterobacter > Enterobacter sp. CPE_E890. Next base: position 1,130,968 of record NZ_JBKFZW010000001.1, read on the forward strand.
CAGAAAAAACCGCCCAGGAGGCAGTATCACCTGACGAAACCGCTCGTATTCAGGCGAACCCACTGGTGAAACAGGAGCTCGAGGCTAACCATCAGCTCAGCCAGCGTCTGATACAGGCGACGGAAAGCGGTAACTCGCTGGTTCAGCAAAATATCAAAGTAAAAAACTGGCTGGACCGCGCGCTGCAGGCTGAACGCAACATTAAAGAGCAGATTGCGGTTCTGAAAGGCAGCCTCCTCCTGTCGCGTATTCTCTACCAGCAGCAGCAGACGCTCCCGTCTGCCGATGAACTGGAGGATATGACCAACCGCATAGCGGATTTGCGTCTGGAGCAGTTTGATGTCAACCAGCAGCGAGATGCCCTTTTCCAGAGCGATACCTTTGTCGCCAAAATTGAAGAAGGCCATTCCAGTGACGTGAACCCGGAGGTGCACGATGCGCTACTTCAGGTAGTGGATATGCGTCGCGAACTGCTGGACCAGCTCAACAAACAGCTGGGCAACCAGTTGATGATGGCCATTAACCTGCAGATCAACCAGCAGCAGTTGGTGAGCGTCTCGAAAAGTCTGCAGGAAATTTTGACGCAGCAGATTTTCTGGGTAAACAGCAACAAGCCAATGGACTGGGACTGGATAAAATCCTTCCCTGAGACGCTGAAAACGCAGATCAAGAGCATGAAAATTACCGTGAACTGGGAGAAAGCCTGGCCTGCGGTGATGATTGCCTTCCTGGCGGGATTACCGCTGCTGCTGATTGCCGGTCTGATCCGCTGGCGTCTGGGCTGGCTGAAGAAGTATCAGGCGAAACTGGCGTCCGAAGTGGGACAACTGCGAAACGATAGCCAGCTTCATACGCCGAAAGCGATTCTGATCGACCTCATCCGCGCCCTGCCGGTGTGCCTGATTATCCTGGCGGTAGGTCTGATTCTGCTCACGATGCAGCTTAACGTCAGCGATCTGCTGTGGGCATTCAGTAAGAAACTGGCGCTGTTCTGGCTGGTGTTTGGTCTGTGCTGGAAGGTACTGGAAAAAGACGGCGTGGCAGTACGCCATTTCAACATGCCTGCGCAGCTGACCAGCCACTGGCGTCGTCAGATTGTGCGTATCAGCCTGGCCCTTCTGCCGCTGCACTTCTGGTCGGTTGTCTCTGAACTTTCCCCGCTGCATCTGATGGATGATGTACTGGGGCAGCTGGTTATTTTGTTGAACCTGCTCCTGATTGCCATTCTGATGTGGCCGATGTGCCGCGATAGCTGGCGTGATAAAGAGTCCCACAATATTCGTCTGGCTACCGTGACGGTACTGGCAATCATTCCGCTGGCGCTGATGGTGCTCACGGCAACGGGCTACTTCTACACCACGCTGCGTCTGTCTGGTCGCTGGATTGAAACGGTTTATCTGGTGATCATCTGGAACCTGCTCTATCAGACCGTTCTGCGAGGTTTGAGTGTTGCGGCCCGTCGTATCGCCTATCGCCGTGCCATTGCGCGTCGTCAACATCAGGTAAAAGAGGGCGCGGAAGGGGCAGAGCCACAGGAAGAGCCGACCATCGCCCTGGAGCAGGTCAACCAGCAGACGCTGCGTATCACCATGCTGGTGATGGTCGCTCTGTTTGCGGTGATGTTCTGGGCTATCTGGTCTGATTTAATTACCGTCTTCGCCTATCTGGACAGTATCACCCTCTGGCAATACAACGGTACCGAAGCCGGTGCTGCGGTCATGAAGAGCGTCACCATGGGCAGCCTGCTCTTTGCGCTGGTCTCGTCGATGGTGGCCTGGGCGCTGATTCGCAACCTGCCGGGCCTGCTGGAAGTACTGGTGCTGTCGCGCCTGAACCTGCGTCAGGGGGCGTCCTATGCCATTACCACGATCCTCAACTACGTTATCATTATTGTCGGAGCGATGACGGTCTTTGGCTCGCTGGGCGTGTCGTGGGACAAACTGCAGTGGCTGGCTGCCGCGCTCTCGGTAGGTCTTGGTTTTGGCCTGCAGGAGATATTCGGTAACTTTGTATCCGGCCTGATCATCCTGTTCGAACGTCCAGTTCGTATCGGCGATACCGTCACCATCGGCACGTTCTCCGGTACGGTCAGCAAGATCCGTATTCGAGCCACCACCATTACCGACTTTGATCGCAAAGAGGTGATCATCCCGAACAAAGCGTTCGTGACCGAGCGCCTGATCAACTGGTCGCTTTCAGACACCGTGACGCGCGTAGTTATCCGCCTGGGCGTGGCCTACGGTTCGGATCTGGATAAGGTAAAAGAGGTACTGCTGCAGGCGGCGTCTGAACATCCGAAAGTGATGCACGATCCTGCGCCATCGGTCTTCTTCACGACCTTTGGGCCGAGCACTCTGGATCACGAGCTGCGGTTATACGTACGTGAACTGCGTGACCGCAGTTATACCGTGGATGAGCTGAACCGCTCTATCGATCGCCTGTGTCGTGAGAACGATATTAATATCGCCTTCAACCAGCTTGAAGTTCACCTGCGTAACGAGAAAGGTGACGAGCATACGGAAGTGAAGCGCGACATTAAGGGTGATGATCTTACTCCTGCCTAATCTATTTTCCCTCTCCCGGTGAGAGGGAGTTAGGGTGAGGGCTGAATTGCCCTTACCTTACCTTCAAAGTCTCGCCGTACAATCTCCAGCGCCTTAAGCACCGTCTCTGCGGGGATTTCATGATTCTCCAGTAACATAATCAAATCAACGGCCAGCTTGACCTCATCGGGTGCATTTTCCAGTGACATTTGTGTGGCTCCTGTTAACGGGTCAAACGTGCAATCACGCGTTCAATCTCATCCAGCGCCTGACGGCAGCGGACAAGGCGTCCTTCCAGCGCGCTAATCTCACGCATCAATAATTGCTGCTCTTCCAGCGTTTCACTGTTGCTCAGGCGCACTTCCCGCTCGCGCTTCATCTCAAACAACCGGCGTTCAAACTCCTGGTTCTCCAGCCGCTTACGCTGCCATTTGCCGAGCCCCGGAGATGCACCGTCCCAGGCGCGCAGCGTCCAGGTGGCAATTTCCCGGCGTAGGGCGGTGATTTGCTCGGCAAGATGCTCTGCAAGCCAGGCCACCTGCTGTGTTTGCTTGTGCTCAACCGCGTGGCGAAGCTCATCAAGATGGGCCTGGGCTTCAGCAATATAATCCTGAATGAGCGTGCTTCGGGTGCGAAAAAGTTGCCGGTCAAAGCGCGGCTTCAGCGTGGCGTGCCCCATCAGAGGGGTAGCCTCTGCTCGCAGGGTGGTCAGCTGTTTTTGCAGCGTCTCCAGAAGCAAGGCTGTTTTCAAGGCGCTCTCCAGTGGTAAAGTAGCCGTTCAGTTTGATAACGATTCGCATTATGCAGCGTACTATTTTAATCATCATTGGCTGGCTGGCGGTAGTGCTTGGCACATTAGGTGTGGTTTTACCCTTGCTGCCGACCACGCCGTTTATCCTGCTGGCGGCCTGGTGCTTCGCCCGATCATCGCCGCGTTTTCACCACTGGCTGCTGTATCGCTCATGGTTTGGCGGTTATCTGCGCCACTGGCAAAAACACCGGGCCATGCCGCCCGGTGCTAAACCGCGCGCGATCGCGGTGATCCTCATCACCTTCGCTATTTCATTATGGCTGGTGAAAATGATGTGGGTACGGATCCTGTTGCTGGCGATCCTGACATGCCTGCTCATCTTTATGTGGCGAATCCCGGTGGTTGATGAAAAGCAACAAAAGCACTGACGCCTTATAATGTCTGTTGCAATTATCTCGCACAGACAGTAAATTCGACCGTTTTCGAGCACAGGTGCGCCTGGTTAAAGGTTAAACAATTGTTATCTTTAATCGACTCGTTGCGCGCTGTGAGTAACACTGTTTCATTTAGGCACAAACCGATGACCGCAACTGCACAGCAGCTTGAATATCTGAAAAACAGCATCAAAAGTATCCAGGACTATCCAAAACCTGGCATTCTTTTCCGTGATGTCACCAGCTTGCTGGAAGACCCGAAAGCGTACGCGCTCAGCATTGAACTGCTGGTTGAGCGTTATAAAAACGCCGGGATCACCAAAGTAGTAGGTACCGAAGCCCGTGGCTTCCTGTTTGGCGCACCGGTTGCGCTGGCGTTGGGTGTGGGTTTTGTTCCGGTACGTAAACCGCGCAAACTGCCACGTGAAACCATCGCTGAAAGCTACGAGCTGGAATACGGCACCGATCAGCTGGAGATCCACGTTGATGCGATCGTCCCTGGCGACAAAGTGCTGGTGGTTGACGATCTGCTGGCAACCGGCGGCACCATTGAAGCGACCGTGAAGCTGATCCGTCGTCTGGGTGGTGAAGTGACCGATGCGGCATTCATCATCAACCTGTTCGATCTGGGCGGTGAACAGCGCCTGGAAAAACAGGGTATTACCAGCTACAGCCTGGTGCCATTCCCGGGTCACTGATCCCGATTTTCACAACCTCGCTCAATGGGTGAGGTTGTGATAGCATTCCCCTCCATAAATTCACCTTCCAGCGTTGCAGAGCCTGCCCATGAGTTATCAGGTGTTAGCCCGTAAGTGGCGACCACAAACCTTTGCTGACGTTGTCGGTCAGGAACATGTGCTGACGGCCCTGGCGAACGGCTTGTCGCTAGGTCGCATCCATCACGCCTATCTTTTCTCCGGCACCCGCGGCGTCGGCAAGACCTCTATTGCCCGTTTGCTGGCAAAAGGTCTGAACTGCGAAACCGGGATCACCGCCACGCCGTGTGGCGTATGCGATAACTGCCGGGAGATTGAACAGGGGCGTTTTGTCGATCTGATCGAGATCGACGCTGCTTCACGCACGAAAGTTGAAGATACCCGCGATCTGCTCGACAACGTGCAGTATGCCCCGGCGCGTGGGCGCTTCAAGGTCTACCTGATCGATGAAGTGCATATGCTGTCGCGTCACAGCTTCAACGCCCTGCTGAAAACGCTGGAAGAACCGCCCGCGCATGTGAAATTCCTGCTGGCGACCACCGATCCGCAAAAGCTGCCGGTCACCATTTTGTCGCGCTGCCTGCAGTTCCATCTGAAGGCGCTGGACGTTGAACAGATCCGTGCTCAGCTTGAACATATTCTCGACGAAGAGAAAATTGTCCACGAACCGCGTGCTCTGCAGCTGTTGGCTCGTGCAGCGGACGGCAGCCTGCGTGATGCGTTAAGTCTTACCGATCAGGCGATAGCCAGCGGTGACGGCAAGCTCTCGACCGAGGCGGTCAGCACCATGCTCGGCACGCTGGATGACGATCAGGCGCTCTCCCTTATCGAAGCGATGATTGCCGCCAACGGCGAGCGTGTTATGTCGCAGGTCGATGCGGCCGCTGCCCGGGGTATTGAATGGGAAGGGCTGCTGGTCGAGATGCTCAGCCTGCTGCACCGCGTGGCGATGCTGCAGCTTTCTCCGTCTGCCATTGGTGCGGATATGGCGGCTATCGAACAGCGGATGCGTGAACTTGCCCGCACCGTACCGCCTGCTGATGTTCAACTTTACTACCAGACGCTGCTGATTGGCCGCAAAGAGTTACCGTTCGCGCCGGATCCGCGTATGGGCGTTGAAATGACGCTGTTGCGCGCGCTGGCGTTCCACCCGCGTATGCCGTTGCCGGAACCGGACGTGCCGCGACAATCCTTTGCTCCGGTCGCACCGACGGCGGTGATGTCACCGCAGCAGGTACCACCGCAGCCGACACCGCCGCGGCAGCAAAATGTGCCGCTGTCGGACGCCACCAGTTCGGTGCTTGCCGCGCGCAGCCAGTTGCAGCGTGCGCAGGGAGCAACCAAACCAAAAAAGAGTGAACCGGCAGCGCCTGCAAGAGCGCGGCCGGTTAACAACGCCGCGCTTGAACGACTGGCCTCGGTAACGGAGCGCGTACAGTCGCGTCCTGCACCCTCCGCGCTCGAGCAGAAAGCCCCGGTGAAAGAAGAGGCTTACCGCTGGAAGGCGACCACTATCATCGAAGAGGTGAAGGAAGAAGTCGCCACCCCGAAAGCGCTGAAAAAGGCGCTGGAGCATGAGAAAACGCCGGAGCTTTCTGCGAAGCTCGCCGAAGAGTCAATTGCGCGTGATGCCTGGGCCGCCGAGGTCAGTAAGCTTCAGTTGCCGAAGCTGGTGGAGCAGGTCGCGCTGAATGCCTGGAAAGAGCAGGACGGCAATCAGGTGCGTTTACACCTGCGTCCTGGTCAACGACACCTGAATTCGCCAGGCGCGCAAAAGGCGCTGGCCGAGGCGCTCACCGCATTACAGGGGGCGCCGGTTGAATTGACTATCATTGAAGATGATAATCCGGCAGTGAAAACGCCGCTGGAGTGGCGTCAGGCCATTTATGAAGAGAAGCTCGCGCAGGCGCGCGAGGCAATTATCGCGGATAACAACATACAGACCCTGCGCCGGTTCTTCGACGCCGATCTGGATGAAGAGAGTATTCGCCCCATTTGATCGTGAGTCTGACTTACGGTTGTAATCCTTAAACGTGAAAAAAGAGAGAAGCCTATGTTTGGTGGAAAAGGCGGTCTGGGTGGCCTGATGAAGCAGGCTCAGCAGATGCAGGAAAAAATGCAGAAGATGCAGGAAGAGATCGCTCAGCTGGAAGTCACGGGTGAATCCGGTGCCGGCCTGGTCAAAGTGACCATCAACGGTGCGCACAACTGCCGCCGCGTTGAGATCGACCCAAGCCTGCTCGAAGACGACAAAGAGATGCTGGAAGATCTGGTTGCAGCCGCGTTTAACGATGCCGCTCGCCGTATCGACGAAACTCAGAAAGAGAAAATGGCCTCTGTTTCCAGCGGCATGCAACTGCCACCTGGCTTCAAGATGCCATTCTGATGCAAACCAGTCCGCTGCTCACGCAGTTAATGGAAGCACTGCGCTGCCTGCCGGGCGTTGGCCCGAAGTCGGCGCAGCGCATGGCGTTTACGCTATTGCAGCGCGACCGCAGCGGCGGGATGCGCCTGGCGCAGGCTCTGACCCGCGCCATGTCAGAAATTGGTCACTGTGCGGATTGCCGTACCTTTACCGAGCAGGACGTGTGTAACATCTGTTCGAACCCACGTCGCCAGGAAAACGGTCAGATTTGCGTGGTGGAGAGTCCGGCGGACATCTACGCCATTGAGCAGACCGGGCAGTTTTCCGGCCGCTATTTCGTGCTGATGGGGCATCTCTCCCCGCTGGACGGTATTGGCCCGGACGATATCGGTCTTGACCGCCTTGAACAGCGTCTTGAGTCCGAAACGATCAACGAAGTGATCCTCGCCACCAATCCTACGGTGGAAGGGGAGGCAACGGCCAACTACATCGCCGAGCTTTGCTCGCAGTACGGCGTTGACGCCAGCCGTATCGCCCACGGCGTGCCGGTGGGCGGCGAGCTGGAGATGGTCGATGGCACCACGCTGTCGCACTCTCTTGCGGGACGCCACAAGATTATTTTCTGACCAAACGGAGGCTGCGTCCGTGGCCTCCGCTTGAAATTTCCCCCCCTTATCCCCATCTCTCCCTCAACGTTTTAAAACCCCATTAAATGGCATTGTTGAGGTCGACTTAGATGAAAGGACAAGAAACCCGTGGTTTCCAGTCAGAAGTAAAACAGCTTCTGCACCTGATGATCCATTCCCTGTATTCCAACAAAGAAATCTTCCTGCGTGAGCTGATTTCCAACGCCTCGGACGCGGCGGACAAGCTGCGCTTCCGCGCACTGTCTAACCCGGATCTGTACGAAGGCGACGGTGAGCTGCGCGTGCGCGTCTCTTTCAATAAAGAGAACCGTACCCTGACCATCGCCGATAACGGCATCGGGATGAATCGCGATGAGGTCATCGACCATCTCGGGACCATCGCCAAATCCGGCACCAAAGCGTTCCTGGAGTCCATGGGCTCTGACCAGGCGAAAGACAGCCAGCTGATCGGTCAGTTCGGCGTTGGTTTCTACTCGGCGTTCATCGTCGCGTACAAAGTTACCGTGCGTACCCGTGCAGCAGGTGACAGCGCGGAAAATGGTGTGTTCTGGGAGTCCAAAGGTGAAGGCGAATACACCGTTGATGACATCACCAAGGCGGATCGCGGCACCGAAATCACCCTGCACCTGCGTGAAGGCGAAGATGATTTCCTGAACGACTGGCGCGTGCGCTCCATCATCAGCAAATATTCCGATCACATCGCCCTGCCGGTTGAGATTGAAAAACAGGAAGAGAAAGACGGCGAAACCGTGGTCTCCTGGGAGAAGATCAACAAGGCGCAGGCACTGTGGACGCGCAACAAGTCTGAAATCAAAGACGACGAATACAACGAGTTTTACAAACACATCGCCCACGATTTTACCGACCCTCTGACCTGGAGCCACAACCGTGTGGAAGGTAAGCAGGAGTACACCAGCCTGCTGTACATTCCGGCACAGGCACCGTGGGACATGTGGAACCGCGATCACAAGCACGGCCTGAAGCTGTACGTACAGCGTGTGTTCATCATGGACGATGCCGAGCAGTTCATGCCGAACTACCTGCGTTTTGTGCGTGGTCTGATAGATTCCAACGATCTGCCGCTGAACGTCTCCCGCGAAATTCTGCAGGACAGCACCGTCACCCGTAACTTGCGCAACGCCCTGACCAAACGTGCGCTGCAGATGCTGGAAAAACTGGCGAAAGACGATGCGGAAAAATACCAGACCTTCTGGAAACAATTCGGCCTGGTGCTGAAAGAGGGCCCGGCGGAAGATACCGCGAACGTGGAGGCCATCGCCAAACTGCTGCGCTTCGCGTCTACGCACACCGACTCCTCCGCGCAGACCGTGTCGCTGGAAGAGTACGTCTCGCGCATGAAAGAAGGGCAGGAGAAGATTTACTACATCACCGCCGACAGCTACGCGGCGGCGAAGAGCAGCCCGCACCTCGAGCTGTTGCGCAAGAAAGGCATCGAAGTGCTGCTGCTTTCTGACCGCATCGACGAGTGGATGATGAACTACCTGACCGAGTTTGACGGTAAGGCGTTCCAGTCCGTTGCCAAAGCGGATGAGTCCATCGACAAGCTGGCGGATGAAGTGGATGAAAGCGCGAAAGAAGCCGAGAAGGCGCTGGAACCATTCGTTGAGCGCGTGAAAACCCTGCTGGGCGAACGTGTGAAAGAGGTGCGTTTCACTCATCGTCTGACTGATACCCCGGCGATCGTTACCACCGACGCTGACGAAATGGGCACCCAGATGGCGAAACTGTTCGCTGCGGCGGGCCAGGCGATGCCGGAAGTGAAATATATCTTTGAGCTTAATCCGGATCATCCTCTGGTGAAACGCGCGGCGGACACCCAGGACGACGCCCGCTTTGCCGAGTGGGTTGAACTGCTGCTGGATCAGTCCCTGCTGGCCGAGCGCGGCACGCTGGAAGATCCTAACCTGTTCATTAAACGTGTGAATGCGCTGCTGCTGGCGTAATTGACCACGCCTCCCCTGGTCTTCTCCCTCTCCCGTGGGAGAGGGCCGGGGTGAGGGCACCAGACCCCACCCTCCCAAATAATCTCCCCCCGTTAACCGTTTCAGCCTTCCCGCCTTCCTTGAGCGATGCCCGTTCTGGTGGTATTGTTTAGCGCTTTTGAAAAATTGAAACGACTTTTGAGGGGATTTTCGCAATGCGTATTATTCTGCTTGGCGCTCCGGGCGCGGGTAAAGGAACTCAGGCTCAGTTCATCATGGAGAAATACGGTATTCCGCAAATCTCCACCGGTGACATGCTGCGCGCCGCTGTTAAATCTGGCTCCGAGCTGGGTAAACAAGCGAAAGACATCATGGACGCAGGCAAGCTGGTGACCGACGAGCTGGTTATCGCTCTGGTCAAAGAGCGCATTGCTCAGGAAGACTGCCGTAACGGTTTCCTGCTGGACGGCTTCCCACGCACCATTCCTCAGGCTGACGCCATGAAAGAAGCGGGCATCAACGTCGACTACGTTCTGGAGTTCGACGTGCCGGACGAGCTGATCGTTGACCGTATCGTGGGTCGTCGCGTACACGCTGCTTCTGGCCGCGTTTACCACATCAAATTCAACCCACCTAAGGTTGAAGGCAAAGACGACGTGACCGGCGAAGAGCTGACTACCCGTAAAGACGATCAGGAAGAGACCGTGCGTAAGCGCCTGGTGGAATACCATCAGATGACTGCACCGCTGATTGGCTACTACACCAAAGAAGCGCAGGCGGGTAACACCAAATACGCGAAAGTTGACGGTACCAAAGCCGTTGCTGACGTACGTGCAGAGCTGGAAAAAATCCTCGGCTAATTGCACCTTTCTCACCCGGATCTCCGGGTGAGAAATATTCCCATCTTTCCTATCGCAGCAATGGGTTTCGTTTAAACGCATTTCCGCTACAATTGACAACCATTCAAATGGTTAAGAGGCGTGAATGAGTCAGGCGAAAACCGGCATCCTGCTTGCCAATCTGGGCACCCCAGAAGCACCTACATCAGACGCGGTAAAACGCTACCTGCGACAATTTTTAAGCGACACCCGCGTCGTGGATACCCCAAGACTGCTGTGGTGGCTGTTGCTCCGTGGCGTGATTCTGCCGATTCGTTCTCCGCGCGTCGCCAGGCTCTATCAGTCCGTCTGGATGGAAGAAGGTTCTCCGCTGATGGTTTACAGCCGTCGCCAGGAAAAGGCGCTGGCCGCGCGCCTGCCGGATATGCCCGTCGCGCTCGGCATGAGCTACGGTAAACCCTCGCTGGAAAGTGCGGTTGAATCACTGCTGGCGCAGGGGGTTGACCACATTGTGGTGCTGGCGCTCTATCCGCAGTACTCCTGTTCGACGGTTGCTGCGGTATGGGATGAACTGGCGCGTATTCTGGCGACTCGCCGTCGCATACCTGGCGTGACCTTTATTCGCGACTACGCGGATAACGATCTCTATATCAAGGCGCTTGCCAACAGCGCGCGTGCGTCGTTCGAAAAACACGGCGAGCCGGATCTGCTGCTGCTGTCTTATCACGGCATCCCGCAGCGTTTCGCTGACGAGGGGGATGATTACCCGCAGCGTTGTCGTGATACCACGCGCGAACTGGTTTCTGCCCTCGGCCTGCCGCCGGAGAAGGTGATGATGACCTTCCAGTCGCGCTTTGGCCGCGAGCCGTGGCTCACCCCATATACCGATGAAACGCTTAAGATGCTCGGTGAGAAAGGGGTGAAGCATATTCAGGTGATGTCGCCAGGCTTCTCGGCGGATTGCCTGGAAACGCTCGAAGAAATTGCTGTGCAAAACAGAGAGTTCTTCCTGGAAGCGGGGGGCACGAAGTACGAATACATTCCGGCACTTAACGACTCGCCTGAGCATATCGACATGATGGTCTCTCTGGTGACAAACAGTCGCTGATCGCACTCCGGGCCGGGTTTGTGCTAACATTCCCGGCCCATATTCTTTGTACAGTTCAGACCATGAAATTTCCCGGTAAACGCAAATCCAAACACTACTTTCCCGTTGATGCCCGCGATCCGCTCCTGCAGCAAATCCAGCCTGAGAATGAAACCAGTGCCGCATGGGTCGTTGGTATCGACCAGACGCTGGTGGACATTGAAGCGAAAGTGGATGATGCGTTTGTCGCCCGTTACGGTCTGAGCGCGGGGCACTCGCTGGTGATTGAGGACGACGTTGCCGAAGCGCTTTACCAGGAACTGGTGCGCGAAAACCTGATCACCCATCAGTTTGCCGGCGGTACCATCGGTAACACCATGCACAACTACTCCGTACTGGCTGATGACCGCTCGGTACTGTTGGGCGTAATGTGCAGCAATATCGAAATTGGAGGCTATGCCTACCGTTATCTGTGCAATACCTCAAGCCGTACCGATCTGAACTATCTCCAGGGGGTCGACGGGCCGATTGGCCGCTGCTTTACGCTGATCGGTGAGTCCGGCGAGCGTACCTTTGCCATCAGCCCGGGTCACATGAACAAACTGCGTGCCGAGAGCATCCCGGAAGAGGTGATTGCAGGCGCCTCGGCGCTGGTGCTGACCTCCTATCTGGTGCGCTGCAAACCGGGTGAGCCGATGCCGGACGCGACCATGAAAGCGATTGAGTACGCGAAGAAATACAATGTCCCCGTCGTTCTCACGCTGGGCACCAAATTCGTGATTGCCGACAATCCGGAGTGGTGGCAGGCGTTCCTGAAAGAGCACGTCTCGATTCTGGCGATGAACGAAGAAGAGGCGGAAGCGCTGACGGGCGAAAGCGATCCGCTGCTGGCGTCTGATAAAGCGTTGGAGTGGGTGGATCTGGTTCTCTGTACCGCAGGGCCGGTTGGGTTATACATGGCGGGCTTCACCGAAGAAGAGAGCAAGCGCAAAACCCAGCATCCATTGCTGCCTGGCGCGATCGCCGAGTTCAACCAGTACGAGTTCAGCCGTGGTATGCGTTTTAAAGACTGTGTTAATCCGCTGCGTATCTACTCGCACATCGCCCCGTATATGGGCGGGCCAGAGAAGATCATGAACACCAACGGTGCAGGTGATGGCGCGCTGGCCGCATTGCTCCATGACATCACCGCGAATGCTTACCATAAAACTAACGTCCCGAATTCCAGCAAGCACAAGTTCAACTGGCTGACCTATTCGTCGCTGGCGCAGGTGTGCAAATACGCTAACCGCGTGAGTTATCAGGTGCTTAACCAGCATTCCCCGCGCTTAACGCGTGGCCTGCCGGAAAGGGAAGACAGCCTGGAAGAGTCTTATTGGGATCGTTGATTGCTAAAAGAAAACCCCGGTGGCGCTACGCTTACCGGGGCTACTTGTAGGCCTGCTAAGCGTAGCGCCAGCAGGCTTTTTTAACCCGTCACCCCTTCTTCAGCCGGCGGTTTCTCCAGTAGCGTCAGCATCGTATTCGCAATCTCGCGCTCGCCCATCACGACCTTATCCGCACCGCGCTCGGTAATGTACTCCACCTCATCGTCATAATGTGCCCGGGCGATAATCTCAATCGTCGGGCACTTCTCGCGCGCGGAAGCCACAATTTCACCCGCTTCATAGCCGTTTGGGATGGTCAGCAGCAGCCAGCGCGCGCAGTCCAGATGCGCCAGATTCATGATCTCTTCGTTTGCCGCATTGCCCAGCACCGCTCGGATACCGCGCTCACGCAGCTCGTCGACGCGGGTGCGTGACGTTTCAATCACTACCAGCGGGATCCCTTGCGCCATCAGTTTCTCACCGAGCAGACTACCTACGCGACCAAAACCAACCAGCAGGGCGTGATTACAAATATCTACCGGGATCTGCTTCTCTTCTTCGATAGCTTCTTCCAGCGTCTGTTCTTCCAGCGTTTCGGTTTTATCGAGGTATTTTTCCAGCAGTGCGAACAGGACTGGGTTCAGCATAATCGACAGGATTGCACCTGCCAGCACCAGGTTCTGCCCGGCTTGCGGTAGCAGGTTCAGCGCCATGCCCAGACCCGCCAGAATAAAGGCAAACTCACCAATTTGCGCCAGACTGGCGGCGATGGTCAGCGCCGTACGCGGGGAGTGGCCAAACATCCTTACCAGGAAGAAAGCCGCGAGCGACTTACCAAAGATAATAATCGCCAGCGTGCCCAGCACAGCCAGCGGCTGATGAATAAGGACCATCGGGTCAAACAGCATCCCGACGGAAACGAAGAACAGTACGGCGAAAGCATCACGCAGCGGCAGAGTGTCATGCGCCGCACGGTGGCTCAGCTCGGATTCGTTCAACACCATCCCGGCGAAGAACGCGCCCAGCGCGAAGGAGACATCAAACAGCTCAACGGCACCAAAGGCGATACCCAGTGCCAGCGCCAGTACGGAGAGGGTAAACAATTCGCGTGAACCCGTCGCTGCGCTGCGGGACATGATCCACGGCACCAGACGGCGGCCCACCAGCATCATGATGGCGATAAACGCCACAACTTTACCGATGGTAATGCCCATATCCAGCGCCAGCGAGGCAAAGCCGACGTTGTCTTTTTCCATCATCCCGGCGACTGCGGGCAGCAGTACCAGCGTTAACACCATCACCAGGTCTTCAACAATCAGCCAGCCTATCGCGATTTGTCCGCGCTGGCTGTCAATCAACTGTCTCTCTTCAAGTGCGCGCAGCAACACCACGGTACTGGCGGTGGAAAGACACAGCCCAAAAACGATGCCGGTCATCAGCGACCAGCCAAGAATTGCTGAAAGCGCCATCCCCAGCAGCGTCGCTACCCCTATCTGGGCGATCGCTCCCGGTATGGCGATCGACTTTACCGCCATCAGGTCCTTCAGTGAAAAATGTAAACCGACGCCAAACATCAGCAGAATCACGCCTAATTCCGCCAGTTCAGGAGCCAGTTTGGTATCCGCAACGAAACCCGGCGTAAACGGTCCCGCCAGGACACCCGCTAACAAATAGCCGACAAGGGGAGAAATACGCAGTTTATTGGCAATCATGCCAAGGATAAAAGCGAGCACAAGGCCACCAACAATGGTGGTGATAAGCGGTGTGGCGTGATGCATTCCGTCTCCTTTCGTTGTGGGTGTTCCTTTTTGGCGCAAACCAAAAAACCGAGTAATAGTTTATGACAATTTTTACTCTTATGTTTATGAATAATTGTTGAAATTTGAATAAAACAGCAATAAGCACGAAAAAAAGCGCATTTTGATAAATTCAGCAGGGGGAGACAGAAGAAACCCTTATGGCATCAGGGTATCAGGTAGCCAAAGTAAAACTTTGGCTACCCGTAATTTACGCTTTGTGACGGTTATCAGGCAGGAATATGGTCAACATCCCAAGAAGTGGCAGGAAAGCGCAGATTTTATAAACCAGGAAGATACTGGTGTGATCCGCAACCATCCCTAACACTGCAGCACCAAGCCCACCCATGCCGAAGGCGAACCCGAAAAAGAGTCCGGAAACCATACCGATACGACCAGGTAACAGCTCTTGCGCATAGACAAGAATGGCGGAAAACGCGGAAGCGAGGATAAAACCAATAATCACGGTTAAAATTCCCGTCCATTCAAGGCTGGCGTACGGCAAAATAAGGGTAAACGGTGCCACGCCGAGAATAGAGCCCCAAATTACATATTTACGTCCAATCTTATCCCCCACAGGCCCGCCAATCACTGTCCCGGCAGCAACCGCAAACAGGAAGGCAAACAGGTGGATCTGCGCATTTTGTACCGATAATCCGAATTTTTGCATCAGATAAAAGGTGTAATAGCTGCTGATGCTCGCCATATAGAAATATTTCGAGAAAATCAGCACCAGCAGGACGGAAACCGCCAGGATAATCTTGTTACGCGGTAGAGGATTAATCACCTTCGCTTTAGGTTTACCCTTGTTCACCCGATGTTGAGCGGCATACCAGCGGCTGATCTGCGCCAGTACGATAATCGCCAGCAGTGCGGCTAGCACAAACCATGCCACGTTGCCTTTACCGTAAGGGGCAATAATCACCGCGGCCAATAGCGGGCCGAGAGAGCTACCAAAGTTACCGCCCACCTGGAAGAGTGACTGCGCCAGGCCGTGACGACCACCGGAGGCCATACGCGCCACGCGGGAGGATTCCGGGTGGAAGACCGACGAGCCGGTGCCCACCAGTGCGGCGGCGATTAACACCGCTTCAAAACTCCCAGCCATGGCCAGCAGTACCAGCCCGCTTAAGGTGAAACACATGCCAATCGGCAGCGACCATGGCATCGGGTATTTGTCCGTCCAGTAGCCCACTATTGGCTGCAGTAGCGAGGACGCGAGCTGGAAGGTCAGGGTGATCATCCCAATCTGCACGAAGGTTAAAGAGAACTCGGACTGCAGCAGCGGATAAATTGCCAGAATCAACGACTGAATCATATCGTTGAGCAGATGAGAAAGACTGATTGCACCTAAGACTTTAAAAGAGGTGCGCGATTTCGGCGGTGACGCCGGCACGCCCGGAACGGGCTGGGTTGATTCACTGATTGCCATAGAGAGAATTACCACGTCTTTAGTTATTAGAAGTGCAGGATGTAATTATTATCCAACTAACATACCTGTCAGGGGCATTTGAAGAAAGTCGCAATTCTGAAAACTTATTTGTCTATTATTGTGAGTCATTGTAATTTTTGCCTTTGTCTATTGGTCAGGGAGAGAAAAGATGAAGTTAATGAAGCGGGGCGTCGCGCTGGCGCTTATCGCCGCATGGGGCCTGGTAAGCCTGCCCGCGCAGGCATACGAAAAAGATAAAACCTACAAAATCACCATTCTGCATACCAACGATCACCACGGGCATTTCTGGCGCAGTGAATACGGCGAATATGGTCTGGCGGCGCAAAAAACGCTGGTGGATGGTATTCGTAAAGAGGTGGCGGCTCAGGGCGGCAGCGTGCTGTTGCTGTCCGGGGGAGATATCAACACCGGGGTACCGGAATCCGATTTACAGGATGCCGAGCCCGATTTTCGCGGTATGAATCTGATTGGTTACGATGCGATGGCCGTCGGCAACCACGAGTTTGATAATCCACTAACGGTACTGCGCCAGCAGGAAAAACTGGCAAAATTCCCGTTCCTCTCAGCCAATATTTACCAGAAAAGTACCGGCGAACGCCTGTTTAAACCCTGGGCGTTGTTTAAGCGCCAGGACCTGAAAATCGCTGTGATTGGCCTAACCACTGACGATACGGCGAAAATTGGTAATCCGGAGTTCTTTACCGATATCGAATTCCGTAAACCGGCAGACGAAGCAAAGCTGGTTATTCAGGAATTACAGCAGAACGAAAAGCCGGATGTGATTATTGCCACCACCCACATGGGGCACTATGACAATGGTGAACACGGCTCTAATGCGCCAGGTGACGTGGAGATGGCGCGCAGCCTGCCGGCTGGCTCGCTGGCAATGATTGTGGGCGGTCACTCACAGGATCCGGTCTGCATGGCCTCCGAGAATAAAAAGCAGGTTGATTACGTGCCAGGCACGCCGTGTGCCCCAGACCGTCAGAACGGCATCTGGATTGTGCAGGCGCATGAGTGGGGCAAATACGTAGGCCGGGCGGATTTTGAGTTCCGTAACGGCGAGATGAAACTGGTGCATTACCAGCTCATCCCGGTCAACCTGAAGAAGAAAGTCACTTATCCTGACGGGAAAAGTGAGCGCGTACTTTACACCCCGGAGATTGCTGAGAATCAGCAGATGCTCTCCCTGCTGACACCGTTCCAGAATAAAGGTAAGGCACAGCTGGATGTGAAGATTGGCACGCTCAATGGTCGTCTGGAAGGGGATCGTA
Source organism: Enterobacter sp. CPE_E890 (assembly GCF_046521475.1). Classification (NCBI taxonomy): domain Bacteria; kingdom Pseudomonadati; phylum Pseudomonadota; class Gammaproteobacteria; order Enterobacterales; family Enterobacteriaceae; genus Enterobacter; species Enterobacter sp. CPE_E890. The sequence continues at coordinate 1,148,183 of NZ_JBKFZW010000001.1, forward strand.
GCAAAGTCCGCTTCGTGCAGACCAATATGGGGCATCTGGTGCTGGCAGCGCAAATGGCGCGTACCGGCGCTGATTTTGGCGTAATGAGCGGCGGCGGTATTCGTGATTCCATCGAAGGTGGAAACATTACCTATAAAGACGTTCTGAAGGTGCAGCCGTTCGGTAACGTGGTGGTCTATGCGGACATGAGCGGGAAAGAGGTCATGGACTACCTGACCGCCGTGGCGCAGATGAAGCCGGATTCCGGTGCCTATCCGCAGTTTGCCAACGTGAGCTTTGTGGCGAAAGACGGCAAGCTTAACGATCTGAAGATCAAAGGCGAACCGGTTGATCCGGCTAAAACGTACCGTCTGGCGACGTTAAGCTTTAACGCCACAGGTGGAGACGGCTATCCGCATATTGATAACAAACCAGGCTATGTGAACACCGGTTTTATCGACGCGGAAGTGCTGAAGCAGTTCATCGAGCAAAACTCGCCGATTGACGTGAATGCATACGAGCCGAAGGGTGAGGTGAGCTGGCAGTAGTGTGGTTGTTTTGCCGGGTAGCGGCTGCGCCTTACCCGGCTTTTCTCTTACTCCCGGCGTGCAATATCCGCAAATTTCGCGTCCAGCATTTTCGCCAGATCGCCCGCTGCGAGTTCAATATCCAGCCCGCGTTTGCCGCCGGATATAAAGATGGTTTCAAACTTCTGTGAAGGCGCATCTATCAGCGTCGGCAGCCGTTTTTTCTGCCCGAGTGGGCTGATCCCGCCGACCAGGTAGCCCGTGGTGCGTTGCGCAACCATTGGGTCTGCCATATCCACTTTTTTCGCGCCCAGCGCTTTCGCCACTTTCTTCAAGTCAAGCTGCCCGGCGACGGGCGTAACCGCGACGGCGAGGTGCTTCATGTCGCCATTCACGGCGACCAGCAGCGTTTTATAGACCTGGTCAGCGTTCAGCCCCAGTTTGCGCACCACTTCATCACCAAAATTGGTTTCATTCGGATCGTGATCGTAGGTATGGATCCGGAAAGGAATTTTGTTTTTTTCGAGTAATTTAACGGCGGGAGTCATAGCTATCCTTCTTACGACAGACAATTCATGCTCACAGCATACGCCTGACGTTTGTCTAAAAAATAGCACCATCTTGCGCAATAGTATTGGCAGTGATGGTCACTTTGAGCGACAATCGGCTCAACCGAAGGTCTCCTTCGGCATAATAAAAACGATGAAATTCCTCTTTGACGGGCCAATAGAAATATTGGCCATTTTTTTATTTCAACAGTGACGGCAAATTCCCTTCTCCGTACAAATGTAATGCACCTACTGCGACAACGTAATGCCCGGCAGGTAAGGCATGCAGCGTCTGCCGCCAGGCTTTATTACGCGCATTCATCAGCACATCATATAACGATTCACTAAACGTCGACGGTAAAGCCAGCTTACTGTCTGCGGGCGGAGCATCCAGCCACCAGCCGATCATGGTCTGCAGCAGGCGCGCGTTGGTGTGCCAGTGGGTCAGGGTATCATCCAGCAGCATCAGACCGTCGTCAGGCAGTTGTCGCAACAGCGCAATCTGGCTGTCCGTCCCTTCCAGTTCGATGATCGGCATCCTGCGTGCCCTTGCCATATTCAGTAACTGGTAATCAATGCCGTAATCACCGCGCAGACCCAGACGTTGCGCCTGCGTGGCCTGAAGCACCATGGCAATTTGCCAGAGCGGCAGAGCGTCGATCATCGAGAGCGACACGCCCGTCTCATCCGCGACGCGCGTCAGTTCCGCGAGCAGAGCATCATCCAGACGTTCTGCCAGGCTGAGAGTGCTCTCCAGACCGGCAAACGGTGATTCATGGCCCGAAATGTCCGCCTCAACAACCAGCGCATCGGCGCGCTTGAGAAGTTTTATCAGACCAGGAGGCAGGGGAGACATATCCTGCGTGCCCATATGGATGCTGCCCACCAGGTGCAGGTGCTGGCCGCCAGGAAGCGAGATATCCAGACCGGGCCAGGCATAACGGCGGGGGAATAGGGCGCGAAACGATGTTTTTATACGATTAAACAGACTCATACGCGCTCCATGAACGGAAAGGTTCATGCTAGCGCGTACGAGAACAAGGTTCAATCTTTCGGTTTAAACCGCAACAGTCGGTTGGCGTTGCTCACCACGGTGATGGAGGAGAGCGCCATGGCTGCACCTGCGACCACCGGGTTCAGCAGCGTGCCGGTCAGCGGCCACAAAATCCCGGCGGCAATCGGAATGCCGAAACTGTTGTAGATAAATGCCCCCAGCAGGTTCTGCTTCATGTTGCGCAACGTGGCTTTTGAAATGGCCAGCGCATCAGCAACGCCCATCAGACTATGGCGCATCAGCGTGATCGCTGCCGTCTCAATAGCGACATCGCTCCCGCCTCCCATGGCGATACCGACATCTGCCTGAGCCAGCGCAGGGGCATCGTTGATGCCGTCGCCGACCATTGCCACCTGACGACCCTGGCTTTGCAGTTTCTTGATTGCGTCAGCTTTACCGTCCGGCAGTACGCCAGCAATGACCTCATCAATACCGGCTTCTTTCGCAATGGCGTTGGCGGTGGTCGGGTTATCCCCGGTCAGCATGACCAGGCGATAACCTGCGCGGTGCAGGCGTTTTAAGGCATCCACACTGTCCTGGCGAAGCGGATCGCGCACGGCCAGCAGCGCGGCGGCTTTGCCATCCACCGCCAGCAGAACCGGCGTGGCGCCCTGAGACGCCTGCGCCTTCAACTCGCTTTCCAGCTCGGCAGTATCAATACCGTTTTCATTGAGCAATGCCTGGTTGCCCAGCAGCAGCGCGTGGCCTTCTGCTTCACCGCCGACGCCGAGCCCGCGCAGGGTGCGGAAATTGCTCACCTGCGGCAGGCTGGCATTCCCGGCTTTCTCAATAATCGCGCGAGCCAGAGGATGGCTGGAGCCTTGCTCAAGCGCGGCAGCAAGACGCAGTGCGTCATTTTCTGCCATACCTGTCGTATTCACGGCCACAACTTGCGGTTTGCCTTCGGTCAGCGTGCCGGTTTTATCAAACACCAGCGTGTCGAGCGTACTGGCGCGTTGCAGAGCATCGGCATCACGCACCAGCACGCCAAACTCGGCGGCGCGACCGACACCGGAGATAATCGACATCGGTGTGGCAAGACCGAGTGCACAAGGGCAGGCGATGATCAGCACCGTGGTGGCAATCACCAGGGTATAAACAATCTGCGGCGCGGGACCGAAAAAGTACCAGATAGCTGCACTCAGCAGGGCAATACCGACCACCACCGGAACAAAAATGGCTGAGATTTTATCAGCAAGCTGGCCAATCTCCGGCTTGCTGCTCTGCGCCTGGCGCACCATGCGAATAATACGCGACAGCGTCGTGTGGCTACCGACGGCGCTGGCGGTGAACAGCACGCTGCCGTCCTGCACCACCGTACCGGCATGAACGGCGTCACCGTGGGATTTCTGTTGCGGAATGGGTTCCCCGGTGAGCATCGCTTCGTCCAGCCAGGCATCACCCTGTGTGATAATACCGTCAACGGGAACGCGGTCACCCGTGGTCAGGCGCAGAGTCATACCGGGTTGAACCTCGGCCAGCGGGACGTTCTTTTCACCGTCCTCTGTGACTACCCGCGCGGTTGGCGGCGTTAAATCAAGTAATCTTTCCAGTGCTTTTGAGGAACGCTGACGCGCGCGCGCTTCGAGCATATGGCCTAAGTTGATCAGGCCGATAATCATCGCACTCGCTTCATAATAAAGATGTCGCGCTTCCATCGGGAACCACTGAGGCCAGACGTTAACGCTCATCGAATACAGCCATGCTGCCCCCGTACCAAGGGCAACCAGCGTATCCATCGTCGCAGTGCGATTCTTCAGGCTTTTCCAGGCGCTGGTATAAAAATGTCCGCCTGCAACGATCATCACCCCAAGGGTGATCAAACCGATCGCCAGCCACAGCGTGCGGTTATCGTCGGTGACCATCATGTTGTCGCCGAGCATGCCCCACACCATCACCGGAACCCCGACCAGCAGGGCCACTATTGCCTGCCAGCGGAAGCGTTTCATGGTGGCAACCGCCGTTTCCTGCTGACGTTCACGACGCTTTGCATCGTCTTCGATGGCTTCAGCGCCGTAGCCTGCTTTTTCAACGGCCTGCACTAAATCTGCGGCGGAGGCACTGCCCATCACCAGCGCGGTGCGCTCCGCAAGATTGACCCGTGCCTGCGCGACGCCCGGTACGGCCTGCAAGGCGTTTTGTACCCGGGAGACGCAGCTGGCGCAGCTCATGCCGTTGATCAGCAGCTGTTGGCTGTCATCAATATCATCAGCTACCGGAAGCTCAGGAGTGGCCGCTGTCAGTGCTTCCGACGGGGATGATGACTCTGCCAGCGGTTTAGCCTTTGGGTGGCTCAGCTCCGCCCCGTAACCGGCCTGCTTGATGGTATCAATCAGCGCATCCGCGCTGGCGCTACCGGTTACGGCGGCATGATCGATGGTAACTTCAGCGCTTTCAACGTCAGGACGCTGTTCCAGACTTTCTTTAACGCGTTTGACACAGTGGCCGCAGGAGAGGCCGTCCAATGTCAGGTCAATAGTGTGAGACATAACAAAACTCCCGTATAATGATCTGGTCAGTTGTTGACCAACATAACGCTTTTGGCTAACTGTTATGAAGGTTAAACCTTCCATCAAGGGGAAGGTCAAGGGGGAAATGTGAATATCAGTGATGTTGCGAAAAAAACCGGCTTAACCAGCAAAGCGATTCGCTTTTATGAAGAGAAAGGGCTGGTGACACCGCCGCTGCGCAGCGAAAACGGCTACCGTAGTTACACGCAACTGCATCTTGACGAACTGACGCTGCTGCGTCAGGCAAGACAGGTCGGCTTTAATCTGGAAGAGTGTGGCGAGCTGGTGAATCTGTTTAACGATCCGAAGCGTCACAGCGCTGATGTGAAAAAGCGCACGCTGGAAAAGGTGGCTGAGATTGAACGCCACATCACCGAACTACAGGCGATGCGCAAACAGCTGCTGGCGCTAGCGGAATCATGTCCGGGAGATGACAGCGCCGATTGCCCGATCATAGATAATCTTGCTGGCTGCTGCCATCGTAAGGCATCTGTTTAACAGGCTTTAACCCGCAGAGTTATTCCTTCTACCGCAACGACCTCAACCCGCGTTCCGGCGCTGAGGTCATCGTCGGCCACGACAGGCCACGAACTGTCGCCCACGCGCATATGTCCACGCCCGTTCACCAGCGCGGTGTCGAGCGTAAAACGCTGGCCGACAATCTGCTGCCCGCGCTGATTAAGGTGCGCATCTAACGGTTTCTGCTCGTTAACCCGTCGGTTAAGCCAGCGCCACCACAGCCATGCAGCCACCAGTGTCAGTACGGCAAACAACGCACCTTGCCACGCCCAGTCGAGCGGCAGAAGCCACACGAGCAGCCCGGTAATCACGGCGGCGACACCGCTCCAGAGCAGGTAGCCGTTACCGCCCAGCATCTCAGCGGCCAGCAATAACCCCCCGAGGCTTAGCCAGAAAGCGTGAGGATGTGCGGCGATGAGCTCAATCATTTTTTACGCTCGTTTCCGCTGTCTTTGATCAGTTCAGCGATCCCGGCAATAGAGCCCATCAGGCTGCTGGCATCCAGCGGCATCATGACCACTTTGCTGTTGTTTGCTGAGCCGATCTGTTTCAGCGCGTCGGTATATTTTTGCGCGACAAAGTAGTTCACGGCCTGGATATCACCAGCAGCAATCGCCTCTGACACCATCTGGGTGGCACGAGCTTCCGCTTCGGCTGAACGTTCACGCGCTTCCGCCTGGAGGAACGCAGACTGGCGATCGCCCTCGGCTTTGAGGATCTGCGACTGTTTTTCCCCTTCCGCTTTGAGGATCTCGGCCTGGCGTACCCCTTCAGCTTCAAGAATATAGGCACGTTTGGTTCGCTCAGCCTTCATCTGGGCGTTCATGGAGGCGATCAGTTCAGCCGGCGGGCGAACGTCGCGGATCTCAATACGGGTGACTTTGATCCCCCACGGATTCGTCGCTTCATCGACAATGTGCAGCAGTCGGGTATTGATGCTGTCTCGCTGTGAGAGCATCTCATCCAGCTCCATCGAACCCAGTACGGTACGGATATTGGTCATCGTCAGGTTAACGATAGCCAGCTCCAGATTGCTCACCTCATAGGCCGCTTTTGGCGCATCAATTACCTGAATAAAACAGACGGCATCAATGGTGACATTGGCGTTATCCTTAGAAATCACTTCCTGAGAAGGAATATCCAGCACCTGTTCCATCATGTTGATCTTACGACCAATTCTGTCCATGAAAGGGACAATCAGGCTTAAACCAGGTTGTAATGTGTTGGTGTAACGTCCGAAACGCTCGACTGTCCACTGGTAACCCTGCGGGACAATTTTGACGCCAGCGCCGACAATAACCAGCGCAACAAAAATAAGGACAGGAACAACGATGAGCATAAAAACCTCCTGTTTTGCATGCTGTGGCGGAAACCATATGGCTGTTTGTTGACCCTAAGTATACGAGGAAAGTCGCCATACAATCACTAATCGCCGTAGACTACTGCTAATTATTGGGATGAAGGCAGGAAATAACATGAAGGATAACAGCGCGATTTTAACAATCGCGGATGTAGGCTACCGTGTGGGTGAAACCACTATTCTGAATAATGTCAGCTTTACCGTTTCGCCGGGGGAGTTTCGTTTGATCACCGGGCCTTCGGGCTGCGGGAAAAGTACGCTGCTAAAAATCATTGCCTCGCTGCTCAGCCCCACCTCAGGCAAGATTTTTTTTGAGGGGAAGGATATTGCAACGCTCTCTCCTGAGGCGTATCGCCAGCAGGTATCATACTCGGTACAGACGCCCACGCTCTTCGGCGATACGGTGTATGACAACCTGATTTTTCCCTGGAAAATTCGCAATAAGACGCCCGATCCTGAGCGGTTATCGGCCGATCTGGAACGTTTTGGCTTGCCGCAGGAGACGCTGACCAAAGCCGTGAGTGAGTTGTCGGGTGGAGAAAAGCAACGTGTCTCGCTGATCCGTAACCTGCAATTTTTACCCAGGGTGCTGTTGCTGGACGAAATCACCAGCGCGCTGGATGAGGCCAATAAGCGCAACGTTAACGACATCATTCATCATTACGCCAGTAAGCAGAATGTTGCCGTGCTGTGGGTGACGCACGACGCTAACGAAATAACCCATGCGGATGACGTGATTACGCTCCAGCCGCACGGTGGGAAAATGCAGGAGGCTAACCGTGGGTGAGCATAATATTACCAATGAATCCCTGGCGTTTTCGATGGTGCTGGTGCTGATTGCGATTGTGGTCAGCTACCGGGAAAAGCTGGGGCTGGAAAAAGATATTCTGTGGAGTATCTGCCGGGCGGTTATTCAGCTGATTATTGTCGGCTATGTGCTGAAGTATATTTTCAACGTCAACCACGCCGTGCTGACGCTGCTGATGGTGCTTTTTATCTGCTTTAACGCAGCGTGGAATGCGCAAAAACGCAGTAAGTACATTGATAAGGCCTTTATCTCGTCGTTTATTGCCATTACGACCGGGACGGCGCTCACGCTGGCAGTGCTGGTGCTCTCTGGTTCAATTGCGTTTACGCCAATGCAGGTCATCCCCATTTCCGGAATGATCGCCGGAAACGCGATGGTTGCCGTGGGGCTGTGTTACAACAATCTGGGCCAGCGGTTCAGCAGTGAACAGCAGCAGTTGCAGGAGAAGTTAAGCCTGGGGGCAACGCCTAAAATGGCCTCGGCGCGGCTGATCCGTGAGAGCATCCGTTCATCGCTGATCCCGACGGTGGATTCTGCCAAAACGGTGGGACTGGTGAGCCTGCCGGGTATGATGTCAGGGCTGATTTTTGCCGGTATCGATCCGGTAAAAGCGATTAAGTATCAGATTATGGTAACGTTTATGTTGCTCTCAACGGCGAGCCTGTCAACCATCATTGCCTGTTACCTGACCTACCGGAAGTTCTATAACGCGCGCCACCAGCTGGTGGTGACGCAGTTGAAAAAGACGGGATAATATCGGCTTTTGTCGGCCCGGTAAGGCGAAGCCGCCCCCGGGCAAAGTGCATCAATACAGCAGCGCGTACAGCTGACGACGATACTTCGACGCCAGCGCGTCGCCGGTGCCCAACGCGGCCAGAATTTCCTGGAACATCTTACGCGCCTGGCCGTCTGCGGCAGCCAGATCTTTTTGCAGATGGCTAAACAGCAGCTCCAGTGCTTCTTCGTTACGCCCTACCTGATGCAGCTGCAGCGCCAGCTGGCTTGCCAGCGCGGCATCGGCCGGGTTGTCAGCTACCTGCTGTTGCAACTGCTGAATTTCCGGGGTGTCTGCCGCCTGCTTCAGCAGCTCAATTTGCGCGACCAGCCCCTGGTAACGGGTGTCCTGATCCTGAAGTGGAACCGTCTTCAGCACGGCTTCTGCGTCTTCTGAGCGGTGTAGCGCAATCTGCGTTTCCGCCAGCAGCAGACCAATCTGGCTGTTTTGCTTCGACAACTGCCATGCCTCTTTGAGCAGCGGCAGCGCCTCGTCATATTTGCCTTCCTGCATTAGCTCCATGCCTTCCTGCGCTTTCAGCTCTTCTTCACGCGGCAGGACTTTATCCAGCAGAGCGCGAATAGCCTCTTCCGGCTGCGGCCCCTGGAAACCATCAACAGGCTGACCGTTCTGGAAAAGATAGACGGTTGGAATCGCGCGCAGACCAAACTGAGATGCCACCATTGGCTCGGCGTCACAATCCAGTTTGGCGAGAATGAACTGACCGTTGTACTGTGCGGCAAGGCTTTCCAGTACCGGCGTCAGCTGCAGGCAGTGCTGGCTTCGCTCAGACCAGAAGTAGAACAGCACCGGTTTGGTCATTGACTGTTCGAGGGTCTGTTGCAGGTTTGCTTCAGTAATATTGACGATATTCTGTACGGACATGCGGCTTTCTCTTTTGTCGGTTTGTTCTTTACATGGGGGTGAGCGTCGTTGCTTCAACTCAACCGTGTAAAATTTTGTCCATCATCCGGCCCGGCAGCAGGCGTTTTAACCAGCCTACGGCATGGGTGACCAGCGTCACCGGATAGCGAATTTTTGGATTTTCACTCTCAAAAGCATGGCGCACTTTCGCGACAACCGCTTCCGGCCCGAGGGTAAAACGTGCGGCGATGCCAGGGTTTTCGACCGGTTTGTCCGCCTGCGTCTGGTTGACGTTTTCGGTAAAGCGGGTGCGGATGGGGCCGGGTTCAATCAGGCTGACCTTAATGCCGCTGTGACGCAACTCCATGCGCAGGGCGTCAGACCAGGCCTCCAGCGCATATTTGCTGGCGGCGTAGGCGCCGCGGCCTGGGGTGGAGATCAGGCCCATCACCGAGGAGGTCATCACGATACGTCCTTCACCGTGCGGCAGCATGGCGGGGAGCAGGCGCATAGTCAGTTGATGCACGCCGAAGAAGTTGGTCGAAAACTGTTTTTCCAGCGTTTCGCGGGAGAGCGTATCCAGCGGGCCATACACGCCGTAGCCGGCATTGTTAAAGAGCCCGTACAGACGATTATCGGTCAGCGCGATCACTTCATCGGCGGCGCGTTCAACGCTCTCCGGCGAGTCCATATCCAGCAGCACGCCGGTAAAGCCCAGCCCGTTCATGCGTTCGACATCGTCGGGTTTGCGGCAGGCCGCCAGGACCCGAAACCCCTGGCGCTTCAGTTCGAGCGCGCTTTCCAGGCCGATTCCACTGGAACATCCTGTAATTAAGACCGATTTTTGCATAACTTTACCTGTCAGGATCTCCGCTTAATCAGGAGTCATGTTTAACTAAAGGGGCCAGCCGCGTTGCCATCCAGTCGGCAATAAACGGCTGAGCATCGCGATTGGGGTGGATCCCATCGTCTTGCATCCATTGGGGTTTGAGATAGACCTCTTCCATGAAAAATGGCAGCAGCGGAATATCAAACTCTTTGGCAAGCTTTGGGTAGATCGCGCTAAAGGCCTCATTATACCGACGACCGTAGTTAGCGGGCAGGCGAATTTGCATCAGCAGCGGCTGGGCGTTTGCCGCCTTGATGTCCTGCAGAATGGTGCGCAGCGTCTGTTCTGTTTGCTGAGGCTGAAAACCGCGCAGGCCATCATTGCCGCCAAGCTCAACCAGCACCCATCGCGGCTGATGCTGTTTGAGCAGTGCAGGCAGGCGCGACAGGCCCTGCTGCGAGGTATCACCGCTGATGCTGGCGTTAATTACCGACGTCTTGCTCTGCCATTTATCATTGAGCAAAGCAGGCCAGGCCGCGCTGGCGGCCATGCGATAGCCTGCACTCAGGCTGTCGCCGAGAACCAGTAACGTGTCCGCTGCCGCCGCGCGGAAGGTCATCAGAATCATAAACAGGAAGGGCAAATGCCAGCGGAAAACAGTGTTGAAGTTCATCGTCTTAAGAAATCCGTCGGTCAGGGGGAACACGAGCTTTCCATCCTTACTGGAGTTGAACTCGTTGTCAAACGCGCTGAAACCATCGCGCTGATTGGCGAATCCGGTTCCGGTAAGTCTACGCTGCTGGCAATTTTGGCGGGTCTGGACGACGGAAGCAGCGGAGAGGTCCACCTTGTCGGGCAACCGCTGCATCAGCTTGATGAAGAGGCGCGCGCTGCGCTGCGTGCGCGACACATCGGTTTTGTTTTTCAGTCCTTTATGCTTATTCCGACGCTGAACGCGCTGGAAAACGTCGAACTCCCGGCGCTTCTGCGCGGCGAAAATAGCCGTGAAAGCCGCGCGCATGCAAAGGCCTTACTGGAGCAACTGGGGTTGGGCAAACGCCTCGACCATCTTCCGGCACAGCTTTCCGGCGGGGAGCAACAGCGCGTGGCGCTGGCGCGCGCGTTTAACGGTCGTCCGGAGGTACTGTTCGCTGATGAGCCTACCGGTAACCTTGACCGTAAAACCGGGGACAAGATTGCTGACCTGCTGTTTTCGCTCAACCGTGAACATGGCACTACGCTGATCCTCGTGACCCACGACCCGCAACTTGCCGCCCGCTGTGACCGTCGTCTGCGGCTGGTCAACGGTGTTCTTCAGGAGGAAGCATGATTGCCCGCTGGTTCTGGCGCGAGTGGCGCTCGCCCTCGCTGCTGATAGTCTGGCTGGCCTTAAGCCTGGCGGTAGCGTGCGTGCTGGCGCTCGGCAGCGTCAGCGACCGCATGGAGAAAGGGCTCAGTCAGCAAAGCCGGGAGTTTATGGCGGGAGACAGGGCGCTACAAAGTTCACGCGCGGTTCCGCCGGGCTGGATTGATGAAGCGCGCAAGCGGGGGCTCAAGGTCGGGGAGCAGATAAGCTTCCAGACCATGACCTTCGCGGGCGAAACGCCGCAGCTGGCAAGCGTCAAAGCCGTCGATGACATCTACCCGATGTATGGCGAACTGCAAACCAGCCCACCAGGGTTGAAACCCAAACCCGGCACGGTGCTGCTGGCACCGCGCCTGATGGCGCTGTTGAACCTGAAAACGGGCGACAGCATTGATGTCGGTGATGCTACGCTGAAAATTGCCGGGGAAGTGGTTCAGGAACCTGACTCCGGGTTTAATCCGTTCCAGCTCGCGCCGCGATTACTGATGAACACCGCCGATGTGGCGAAAACCAATGCCGTACAGCCGGGCAGCCGCGTCACCTGGCGCTATAAGTTTGGCGGCACGCCTGCCCAGCTTGACGCGTATGAAAAATGGCTTCTGCCGCAGTTAAAACCGGAACACCGATGGTACGGGCTGGAGCAGGACGAGGGAGCGCTCGGTAAGTCCCTCGAGCGTTCTCAGCAGTTCCTGCTGCTTTCGGCCCTGTTAACGCTATTGCTGGCAGTGGCGGCAGTTGCCGTCGCAATGGGGCACTACTGCCGCAGCCGTTACGATTTGGTGGCGGTTCTCAAAACGCTGGGTGCGGGCAGGGTGCAGTTGCGTAAGCTGATTGTCGGCCAGTGGCTGATGCTGCTGCTTTTCTCGGCCTTCACCGGCGGGGTAATGGGATTGCTGTTCGAAAAACTACTGATGGTGATGCTGAAACCGGTGCTCCCGGCAGCATTGCCGCCGGCCAGCCTCTGGCCGTGGCTGTGGGCGATGGGCGCGATGACGGTAATCTCGGTGCTGGTGGGGCTCCGTCCGTACCGGCTGTTGATTGCGACGCAGCCGCTGCGTGTTTTACGCCGTGACGTCGTGGCAAACGTCTGGCCGCTGAAGTTCTACCTTCCTGTGATAATCGCGGTGGCGGTTGGGCTGCTGGCCTGGCTGATGGGGGGCAGCACTCTGCTTTGGGCAGTACTGTCCGGGGCAGTTGTTCTGGCGCTGCTGTGCGGCGTACTGGGCTGGATACTGCTCAATATTCTGAAAAAAATCACGGTAAAATCGCTTCCCGTGCGGCTGGCAGTGAACCGTCTGCTGCATCAGCCCTGGTCGACGCTCAGCCAGCTTTCGGCGTTTTCGCTGTCGTTTATGCTGTTGGCACTTCTGCTGGTACTGCGAGGCGATCTGCTGGATCGCTGGCAGCAGCAGCTTCCGCCGGAAAGCCCAAACTATTTCCTGATCAATATCGCGCCTGAGCAGGTCACGCCGCTGAAGGGATTTCTGTCGGAGCATCACATTATCCCCGAGTCGTTCTACCCCATCGTTCGCGCACGGCTGACGCAGATCAACGGTCAGTCAACGGAGGGGAACAAGGACGAGTCGCTTAACCGCGAGCTGAACCTTACCTGGCAGGAGAAACGCCCTGACCACAACCCGATAACCGCCGGCACCTGGCCGCCGAAAGCGGGAGAGGTGTCGATGGAGGAGGGGCTGGCGACGCGCCTGAACGTGAAGCTGGGTGACAGCGTCACCTTCACAGGCGATACCCAGGATTTCACCGCGAAAGTCACCAGCCTGCGTAAAGTGGACTGGGAAAGCCTGCGGCCCAACTTCTTCTTCATCTTCCCGCCGGGGGCGCTGGACGGACAACCGCAGAGCTGGCTGACCAGCTTCCGCTGGGAAAACGGCAACGGCATGCTGACGCAGCTTAACCGGGAATTCCCGACGGTCAGCCTGCTGGATATCGGGGCGATCCTGAAGCAGGTGGGACAGGTGCTGGAGCAGGTGAGCCGCGCACTGGAGGTGATGGTGGTGCTGGTTACGATCTGTGGCGTGCTGTTGCTGCTGGCCCAGGTACAGGTGAGGATGCGCCAGCGCCATCAGGAGCTGGTGGTTTACCGCACGCTGGGAGCCGGTAAGCGGCTGCTGCAGGCGACACTCTGGAGTGAATTCGCACTGCTGGGGCTGGTGGCGGGTCTGGTCGCGGCCATTGGTGCAGAGACGGCGCTGGCTGTCCTGCAGACAAAGGTCTTCGACTTCCCATGGGAGCCTGACTGGCGTCTTTGGCTGACATTGCCTCTCTTTGGTGCGGTACTGCTTTCCCTCTGTGGAGGCTGGCTCGGTACACGCTTGTTAAAGGGCAAAGCCCTGTTCCGCCAGTTTGAGAGTTGATTCAATGTGGTGATAATTACGCACCGGTTTTTATATCGGTGCGTAGTAATTTAATGGCACAAAAAGATAATACCCACTCATTTAGTAGCACAAAACATTAAAAAACCGTCCACACAGACTGATTATTTCCAGTTAATATTCACCCGCTAAATATTTAGCAGCGTGTCTATTAAGGAAAAATAATGACTATAAAAAAATCAGCGCTGGCGGTTACGATCGGCGCGGCAGTGGCATTGACTACCTTCGCTTCTCAGGCAGAAATCACCGTTCTTAAACAGGATCCTCAGGCGGGCGATCCACTGAGCCGTCTGAACTTCACCGTGGGCGGCAGTATCCGTCCTCAGTTCAACATGATGACGGGCGATGGCGACAAAGGTTCCTACAAACGTAATGGCTTCGACGGCGGTACCCGTTTCCGTTTCGCAGCCGATTACTACCTGTTTGATGACATCAGTTGGGTAAGCTACTACGAGCTGGGCGTGAACATTCCTGCGCTGTTCGACTGGGACAACCACTACAAAGAAGGCGCGAACAACACTACTCGCCGTATGTTGTACACCGGTCTGAAGAGCGATACCTGGGGTACGCTGACCTTCGGTCAACAGAACAGCGTTTACTATGATGTGGTTGGCGTGAAAACCGATATCTGGGACTACGACATGATCGGTCAGGCACCAGGTAACGGTATCAACGGTGACTACGACGGTTCTTATCGTTCACGCAACATGCTGAAATATAAGAAAACCGTTGGCGATGCTGACATTTATGCATCCTACCTGTTTGAAGACAGCGAATACCTGCCGGGCAACGGCCTGCGCTACAAGCGTAAAGGCGGTGGTTCACTGGGTCTGGATTATCACCTGACTAAAGATCTGACCTGGGGTACGGCGTGGAACTACACCCGCGCCGACATGCGTAACCCGGACAACGGCGACAGCAAAACCTACGATCAGAACATCCTCGGTACTGCTCTGAGCTGGAAACCTGACAACTGGACCTTCTCCTTTGGCGGCGGCTGGTACCAGAACTTCCTGACCACCAAAAAAGTGTCTGTTAACGACTACTTTGCGGGCGACGCGTGGGGTATTGAATACTTCGCAGGGTATAAATTCCCAATCAATCAGTATGCGGTTAAATCCATCCAGCCTTACTTCATGGGCGATCGCATCGAGTACGTGAACGGCCGTAACTACCAGCGCATCGACAACGGTGTGGGTATCAGCTTCCAGCTGGATTATGGTTTCCGTGTTGATTACGAACACGTATTCACCTCCAGCACCGACGATCTGGGCGATATGAACCTGGTCCGTCTGCGTTACGACTTCTAAGTGATCTTGTAGGGTGCGGCCTGATGCCCTCACCCTGACCCTCTCCCACGGGGAGAGGGAACAAACATTAAAAACGGCAACCCTGGTTGCCGTTTTGCTTTTACCTCGTCACCCGGCTTTATTTTTCAGCGATCAAGCCACTCAGCAATTTCTTCGAACGTTCCGCGATAGACAATCTTCTCCGCTTTCTTTCCAAGCTGATAGCTGTACATCGGGTCGTAATAATCATTCAGCAACGGGGCAAGCCAGCGGAAGTGCGCATCAGTGCTGCCAGAGCGTTGTTGTTCCAGCAGCGCGGAATCTAACAACTCGGTGAATTCTGCATACCGCTGCAGCCCCAGACGGCGGCGAATGGCGAACAGGCCGTGGTGCAGGTACTCGCTGTACTCTTTCCAGCCTGCTTCATCACCGTAAGCCGCAGAAAAATCTGCCCACATATGGTCGAAATACTCTTCTCGCAGGCGCTCAAGACGGATATCAAACGGGTCGTCGACGACAACGATAGGAGCTTCAACCATACGGTCGCGCAGGCACTCCGGAAGGTGGTTGGAACCAATCATCCGACCTTCATCTTCCAGCACCCAGCGTGCAGCGTCTTTTTTTAATAGCTCAACCGCAAGGTGATTTTCAAAGCTGGCCTGGGAAAGCTGCGGCGTGAGCGTGCGGCCAAACGATGAACCGCGATGGCGCGCCAGCCCTTCCAGATCAATGCCCTGGACATGTTGCTTCACCAGCAGGGTTTTACCGCTGCCGGTACAGCCACCGATAAGTACCATCGGTTTTTGTGACTGCTCGGTTGTGACCTGAATCGCCGTCTGACGCAGGGCTTTATAGCCGCCGCGGATCAGCGGGTAGTCGACACCCGCCTCTTTCAGCCATGCCTGTGAGATGTGCGAACGCTGGCCGCCGCGTGCGCAGCAGAGATAGCCCTCAGGATGGGCAAGGCTGGCCTCCCGCCAGGCGTTGATCCGTGCCTCACGCGTGGCGCCGTTCACCAAACTATGGCCGAGCGCCAGCGCGGCCTCGGGGCCCTGGCGTTTATAGCAGGTGCCGACGGCGGCGCGTTCGTCGTCATTCATCAACGGCAGGTTAATGGCGGCGGGCATCGCACCCTGGGCAAATTCGATCGGCGCGCGAACGTCGATTAAAGGGGTATCGGACGCGAGGATCGCGCGATAGTCCGTTCCATCGTTCATGGTTATTCCAGAAGAAAACTCAGCAGCAATGGGCGGGAATTGTACGCCGGGGAAGGGGAAGGTCAACTCCCCGGCGCAGGTGTGTTACTTGATCTTAGACTGTGCCCAGACAATTCCGCTCGCGTATTCCGGCGGCAGAAGAGGGATGATGGCTTCGAGGGTGGCGCTCAGACGGCCCGTGTCGCTGTCGTTCAGGTTCAGGTGACCGACCTTACGACCCGGGCGAACCTCTTTGTCATACCAGTGCAGGTGTACCAGCGGCAGCTTAAGCCAGTCGTAGTTCAGATCGGTGCCGATCAGGTTGATCATCACTGACGGGCTATTCACCACCGGCTGCGGCAGAGGCAGCTCAGTGATGGCGCGCAGGTGCAGTTCGAACTGGCTGATGGACGCGCCGTTTTGCGTCCAGTGGCCGCTGTTGTGAACGCGCGGCGCAAGCTCGTTGATCAGCAGACCTGACGGGGTGACAAAGCACTCCATCGCCATTACGCCGACGTAGCCCAGTTCGTGCATGATGGCAGACAGCATGTCTTCCGCCTGTGCCTGTTGTTCCGCACTGGCCTGCGGAAACGCCACGCTGGTGCGCAGAATGCCGTCCTGATGCAGGTTATGCGTTAGCGGATAAAACACAGTGTGGCCATCATGCCCGCGTGCGCCGACCAGCGACACTTCGCCGCTAAAGTTGATACCTTGCTCAACGATACACTCGCCGTAGCAATCATCCGGCAGTTCTGCCGTTTCATCTGCACGCAGGCGCCACTGACCGCGGCCATCGTAACCGCCCACGCGGCGCTTCACGATGGCCAGTTCGCCCAGCATCGCGAAAACATCATTCCACTCGCTTTTATCCGACAGGAGCTGCCACGGTGCAGTCGGCAGACCGAGCTTGTCGAACAGCTGCTTTTGCGTCAGACGGTCGGCAATAATCGGGAAAACATCGCGGTTAACAAAGGCGTTATGACGCGCCAGCTCGCGAGTCAGCGCCGTTTCCGGCCAGCGTTCGATCTCGGCGGTGATCACGCTCTGGTGGAACGGTACCGCTTCAGGTTCATCATCCAGCCCGACGGGCCAGACGGAAATACCCAGCGGTTCACCCGCCTGGCGCAGCATACGGCCCAACTGACCGTTACCGAGGACGCAAACCTGCTTCATGCCGCACCCCGTGGGTCCGGATTGTCCAGCACCTCGTCGGTCTGTGCTTTACGCCAGTCAGCCAGACGCTGATGTAAGTCTTTATCATGCGTCGCCAGGATCTGCGCAGCCAGCAGGGCAGCATTTGCAGCACCCGCTTTACCAATCGCCAGCGTGCCGACCGGAATACCCCGCGGCATCTGCACGATGGAATAGAGACTATCGACACCGCTCAACGCAGCGCTTTGTACCGGTACGCCCAGAACGGGGACCAGCGTTTTAGCGGCAATCATGCCTGGCAGATGTGCTGCGCCGCCCGCACCGGCAATGATCACCTCATAACCGTTCTCTTCAGCGCCTTCGGCGAAGCTGAACAGTTTGTCCGGTGTACGGTGTGCGGAAACCACTTCAACGTGGTGCGGAACATTCAGGATTTCAAAGATTTCGGCGGCGAACTGCATGGTAGCCCAGTCGCTTTTGGACCCCATCACGATGGCGACACGCGCCGGATTATTGCGGGAAGACATGCGTCTTAAAACTCCTGTGGTGCGAAACACACTGCTTTCGAGGGCACAGAGAATAGCATGTAATACGGGGAAGGAAAACGGTTGCGCGGTTAAAACTTGAGCCGTTGTGACCGCCTGGACATAACAAAACAGACCGCAATCTGGCGGTCTGTTTTCATCAATCAGGTGTCTTTATTTGGTCAGTTCTGCGGTCATGTACACGCGGTTGTTGACCTGTGCGCTGGTGATTTTGTAAGACGCACCTTGTTCAGCAGCCTGAGCGGCGATTTTCGCTTCTGCGCGGTCGAGTGTAGAAGCACTCGCGCTGACGCTCTGAGCGAAAGAACCAAAAGAGATCATAGAAAGAGCGGCAACTGCAACGAAAGTTTTGATGGATTTCATGGTCGTATTCCTGAAGTAATTTATCTGGGATAGGGCGTGTTGCCCTGATGTGATAAATATTAGGCTAACCATGGGCTGATTAAAATCGGAACAATTTGCCAATGTTGTTCAAAAAAATAGAATTATATTTGAGGGGTTAAAACGGAAAAGCGATCAGCTCTACACTCTCTGGTGTGACTTTGACCATGGAGCCTTCACTGTGCCAGGCACCCAGTACGACGCGGTGGGCCGGTTCGCCGTTGGCGATAAGGGAATGTACATCGGGGCGATGAGTATGACCGTGGATCAGCCACTGGACGCGATGCTTTTCCATCACGTTGACCACTGTCTGCGGGTTGACGTCCATGATGGTCATGGATTTGCTGCTGTTGGCGGCTTTACTGCCCGCGCGCATTCTGGCTGCGATACGGTTGCGGATAAACAGCGGCAGGGACAGGAACACTTTTTGGATCCACGGGGTGTGGACTTTGGCGCGGAAGGCCTGATAACCGGTATCGTCGGTGCAGAGCGTATCGCCGTGCATGATCAGGATCTTTCGGCCATAGAGTTCGAGCACCTGTTCTTCCGGCAGCAGTTGCATACCGCTTTCGCGAGCGTAGCGCTTGCCGAGCAGGAAATCACGGTTGCCATGGATGAAGTAGCAGGGAACGTCGGAATCCACCAGCGCATTAATGGCTGCAGCCATTTCCCGGTGCAGCGGGTTAGGATCGTCGTCGCCAATCCAGGCTTCAAACAGGTCGCCCAGAATGTACAGCGCGTCGGCGCTTTTCGCTTCACCGCGTAAAAAACGCAGAAAACCGGCGGTGATCGCCGGTTCTTCTGTTTGCAGATGCAAATCCGCAATAAAGAGTGTCGCCACCAATTACTCGCTGACGGTCACGCTGGTAATCACTACGTCTTCTTTAGGAACGTCCTGGTGCATGCCGCTGCGGCCAGTAGAGACGGCTTTGATCTTATCAACCACGTCCATACCTTCAACCACTTCTGCGAATACGCAGTAGCCCCAACCCTGCAGGCTTTCGCCAGAGAAGTTCAGGAAGTCGTTGTCGGCCACGTTGATGAAGAACTGGGCAGTAGCAGAGTGAGGCGCCTGAGTACGGGCCATCGCCAGCGTGCCACGGGTGTTTTTCAGACCGTTGTTCGCTTCGTTTTTGATCGCTTCTTTGGTCTCTTTCTGGTGCATGCCAGGTTCAAAACCGCCGCCCTGGATCATAAAGCCGTTGATCACGCGGTGGAAAATGGTGTTGTTGTAGAAACCTTCGCGGCAGTAGTCCAGGAAGTTTTTAACTGTTTCAGGCGCTTTGTCATCAAAGGTTTTGATTACGATATCGCCATGATTAGTGTGGAAAGTAACCATTTTTGCATCCTGTTCCGTTATTGTGGTGCGTCAACCCGTGTTCGGGTCACATATAGGGGCTTGTTATAGCATAACCACAGGACGCGATCACCTTGCATTGTGTGCTGATCCTATTCCGAATTATGGGTATTATAGGGAACAAACAACCCACACACGTGTTTACATGGAATCTTCGATGTTAAAAATCTTTAATACAATGACGCGCCAAAAAGAGGAATTTAAACCTATCCATGCCGGGGAAGTCGGCATGTACGTGTGTGGTATTACGGTTTACGATCTCTGTCATATTGGTCATGGCCGTACCTTTGTCGCCTTCGATGTTGTTTCGCGCTACCTGCGTTTTCTGGGGTACAACCTGAAGTACGTGCGCAACATCACCGACATTGACGACAAAATCATTAAACGCGCTAATGAAAATGGCGAGAGCTTTGTGGCGCTGGTGGACCGCATGATCGTTGAAATGCACAAAGACTTTGATGCATTAAATATTCAGCGCCCGGACAGTGAGCCACGTGCGACCCACCATATTCACGAAATTATTGAAATCACCGAAAAGCTGATCGCACGCGGTCATGCCTACGTTGCGGATAACGGCGACGTGATGTTCTCCGTGCCGACGGACCCAACCTACGGCGCGCTTTCCCGTCAGGATCTGGATCAGCTTCAGGCCGGTGCCCGCGTTGACGTCGTTGACGTGAAGCGCAACCCGATGGACTTCGTGCTGTGGAAGATGTCCAAAGAGGGTGAACCGAGCTGGCCATCTCCGTGGGGCGAAGGGCGTCCTGGCTGGCACATTGAATGTTCGGCGATGAACTGCAAACAGCTGGGCAACCATTTCGATATTCACGGCGGCGGCTCGGATCTGATGTTCCCGCACCATGAAAACGAAATTGCACAATCTACCTGTGCACATGGCGGCGAGTACGTTAATTACTGGATGCACTCCGGGATGGTGATGGTTGACCGCGAGAAGATGTCTAAATCGCTGGGTAACTTCTTCACCGTGCGTGACGTGCTGAAGTATTACGACGCGGAAACCGTGCGTTACTTCCTGATGTCCGGCCACTATCGCAGCCAGCTGAACTACAGCGAAGAGAACCTGAAGCAGGCGCGCTCGGCGCTGGAGCGTCTGTACACCGCGCTGCGCGGTACCGACAGGTCTGTTCCTGCTGCGGGCGGCGAAGCGTTCGAAGCGCGCTTCATTGAGGTGATGAACGACGACTTCAATACGCCAGAAGCGTACTCCGTGCTGTTCGACATGGCGCGCGAAGTGAACCGCCTGAAGTCAGAGGATATGGCGGCAGCGAATGCGCTGGCGTCCCATCTGCGTAAGCTCTCTTCCGTTCTCGGCCTGCTGGAGCAGGAGCCGGACGTGTTCCTGCAAAGCGGTGCGCAGGCGGACGACGGTGAAGTGGCGGAAATTGAAGCGTTGATCAAAGCGCGTCTGGAAGCGCGTCAGGCGAAAGACTGGGCGGCGGCAGATGCGGCGCGTAATCGTCTGACCGAGATGGGTATCATTCTGGAAGACGGCCCTCAGGGAACCACCTGGCGTCGTAAGTAATCTTCCCCTCACCCTAACCCTCTCCCGCAGGGAGAGGGAATGGTCAGGTTTGCTCCCTCTCCCCGTGGGAGAGGGCCGGGGTGAGGGCATCAGCGCGCACGTCTTCTCCACCACAGCAACCCCATCAGCACGACTCCCGGCAGCCACACCCACAGCAGTTCTGAAATGATTACCTGATGCCCGTACGGCGTGGTGTAGCGTGACAGCGCAAACGGCGCGACCTTAATGACCTGCCACGGCGCAAAGAAGCGTTCGTCTGACCACGGCCACAGCCAGCCAACCCCTTTTCCACCCGTGGTAATGGAATCCAGCAGGCTGTGCGACAGTAATGACACGGTTAAAAACAGCCAGCACCGGGTCAGGCTGGCTCTGAACCATCGTCGACCGATCAGAACGCAGAGTATCGGCACCACAAAGGCAAACAGCAGGGAGTGAGTAAAGCCGCGATGGCCGAAAACATTGCCGTAGGCAACGCCGAACTTAAACGCCAGCACGTCGGCGTCTGGCAACATCGCGAGGACAATTCCGGTGAACAGCAGACGAGGCGGAATAACTCTGGTTCCCAGGCCTAAACCCAGGCAAAGCGGAACAGCAGCGTGCGTAATAACGGTAGGCATTGACATTATCCATGGCAAATCATGGAAATATAGCAGTAATCTCGCGCTAACAGACCTGTGCTAAATTCTGATTTTACGCCGACTCGCGCGCGATAAGCTGCCCGGAAAGCGTAATCCGCTGCGTTTGCAAGTCCGGCTCTTTCAGCTTGCGAATAATCAACCCGGCAGCCTGACGCCCCGTCTCTTCACTGGCGGAGGAGACGTAGGTCAATGACGGTGACGTGAGGTTTACGTGCAGCATATCTTCGAAACCGACCAGCGCGACCTGCTGCGTCAGAAACACGTCTTTACCCACCGTACGTCCTACCTGATGAATCGCTGATATAGAGCCGATCATGGCATCAGGCGAGTGGCAGAGCAGGGCGGTGATGGTGTTGTTTTTTTCCAGCAACTGACGAGTGGCGAAACCCGCGGCCAGCGTGTCATCACTGCAGGCCGGAGAGTATTCATCGCGCCAGACCAGCCCGTTTTGCGTCATCGCGCTGCGAAAACCGAGCAGACGCTGCTCGCGGATAAGGCAGCCCTCACGCCCGCCAATGTAGGCGATATTGCGATGGCCGCGTTCGATAAGATAACGTACCGCCAGATTTGCCGCCTGACGGTTATCACGCATCACCAGGTTGCATTTTTCATCCAGCAACGACTGAGAGACCGCAACCAACGGCAGTGGGCAATGACGAATGTGTTCCGGCAGGGTGGATGTCCGGGTGTCAGAAGCCAGGTAAATCACACCGGCGACACCCTGCTGTTTAAACGACAGCAGGCAGCGCTCAAGATGGTCATAGTCATTCTGCGGCTGGCCGAGAAACACCATATACCCCTGTTTTTCCAGCTCCTGGACGATGCTCGCCATCACCTTGATGGAGAAGCTGTCGCTGAAGTCACGGAGGATAAGACCAATAAGATTGGAGGTGTTGGCGCGAAGGTTGGCGGCGGCGACGTTATGAACATAGCCCAGGGTATTGATGGCAGCGTTGACCTTCTCGATCGTTGCCTCTGAGATTTTCCCTTTCTGGCGCAACACCAGCGAGACGGTTGAGACCGAAACGCCCGCGTGCTTTGCGACATCAATAATGCTGACTTTCTTCAAAACCGCTCCCTGAAATTTGCCGATTATCAGCCAGATAAAACACGTCTCCCAGCGTACAGGAGACGTGTCGTTCAGGCATCTTATTATTTGCCGATCATGGTGGACATGGTCTGGGCGATAAACTGTGCTCTGGCACCGAAAATCACCTGAATACCGTTGTCGCCGACGAAGACCACGCCGCGCGCGCCAAGTCCGTTCAGGCCGTCTTTATCAACTGCCTCGCTTTTTGCCACTTCCAGACGCAGACGGGTGATACAGGCGCCGACGGAGTCGATGTTATGCGCTCCGCCCAGCAGGGTGATGATCTCGGTCGCGAGTTCGGAATCTGACTTCTCATCCGCATTGGCTGTCACTTCAGTGCGGCCCGGGGTTTTCACGTCGAAACGACGGATCACAAAGCGGAACGTGAAGTAATAAATCAGGCCCATTGGAATGCCGATGATAATGGCGTTCAGGAAATTGGTTTTGTAACCGTTAAACGACGGCAGGATCCCGAATGACAGATAGTCGATAAAGCCCGCGGAGAACGACTTGGCGATATGCGCATGCAGCAGATACATGGTCATATAAGCCAGGCCCGCCATGATGGCGTTAAAGACGTACAGAATCGGCGCCACGAAGATAAAGGTAAACTCAACCGGTTCGGTGATCCCCGTCAGGAAGCAGGTCAACGCCGCAGAGAACAGAATACCGGCCGCGATTTTCTTATTCTTCGTATGGGCTTCGTGATACATCGCCAGGCACGCCGCAGGCAGCGCGAACAGCATCAGCGGGAATTCACCCTGCATGAACTTACCGGCATTCTGGTAGGTGTCGCTGCTGAAGGATTTGACCCCTTCTTCCAGCATCTTGAACCAGATGGTTTGGTCGCCGTGGATCACCTGGCCTGCCTGGGTGGTGTAATCCCCAAACGAATACCAGAAAGACGGGTACCAGATATGGTGCAGTCCGAGCGGGATCAGCGCGCGTTCCACCAGACCGAAGATAAAGGTCGACGCCGCCTGATTATCGCCGTTAACCACTACGGATAGCGCGTCGATACCGGCCTGGATATGTTGCCAGATGTAGGGCAGCAGCAGCCCCATCAGGAACGAGAGGAACGCCGTTGCAATTGCCACGAAGCGCTTACCGGAGAAGAAGCCCAGGAACTCCGGGAGCTGCATGGTGTGGAAGCGGTTATAGCACCAGGCCGCAAGAATACCGCAGATCAGGCCGCCGAAGACGCCCATTTGCAGCGTCGGGATGCCGACCACCATGGCATATTTCCCGCCCTGAGAGGCCATTTCCGGCGTGATGCTCAGCACGGTGCTAATGGTGATATTCGTGACAAATACCGATACCGCCGCAGACAGCGCAGCAATACCGGATTCTGACGCCAGACCCACGGCAGAGCCAATGGCGAACAGCATCGGCAGGTTATCAAAAATAACCCCGCCTGCGTTCATCATCAGCGGCAGGTGGAACTTATCGCCGAAGGCCAGCAGCAGGCCCGCAGCGGGAAGCAGTGAAATTGGCAGCATCAAGGCGCGACCAATCATAGACAA
Source organism: Enterobacter sp. CPE_E890 (assembly GCF_046521475.1). Lineage (NCBI taxonomy): Bacteria > Pseudomonadati > Pseudomonadota > Gammaproteobacteria > Enterobacterales > Enterobacteriaceae > Enterobacter > Enterobacter sp. CPE_E890. Next base: position 1,172,429 of record NZ_JBKFZW010000001.1, read on the forward strand.
CTTAGACAGCGATTTAACAAACCCTGATATCAGACTCATGCTGATTTCCCCCGAGTAGCGCTTTTTTTGGCGCTGTTATTGTAAGTAGAACGTTTTAGTAGAACGTTCTACTTATCGTGGGCAAAGTGTGAAAAACGCGCAACTGAATTTTCACTATTCAACAGAGGAAATAGTGATTATTTGAAGTTGATCGATAAATAACCGTGATGGGTGTGAGGGGATTTTTAACCCTCTCCCTTTGGGAGAGGGTTGGGGTGAGGGCATCAAATGGCTCAGGCCGTAACGGTCACGCTCTGTCCTTCAAAGCTCACGGTCTGTCCCGCGACAATCTTGCAGCGCTTGCGCGTTTCCACCACGCCGTCGACTTTTACTCGCCCGTCGGCGATCACGATTTTCGCCTGCGCGCCGCTTTCGCTCCAGCCTTCCAGCTTCAGCAGATCGCACAGCTCAACGTGTGGGTGTTTTCCTAATGAAAATGTCGCCATCTTACGCGTCCTCTACATCATGGTACTCTTCGCATGCCTGCAAAGTATTCTGAATCAATGTGGCAACCGTCATCGGGCCTACGCCGCCCGGTACTGGGGTGATGTAAGAGGCACGTGCCGCAGCATCTTCATACACTACGTCACCGACGACTTTGCCGTTTTCCAGACGGTTAATTCCGACGTCCACGACAATCGCACCCTCTTTAATCCATTCACCTGGAATAAAGCCCGGTTTCCCGACGGCAACGATCAGCAGATCGGCGTTCTCTACGTGGTGACGCAGATTTTTGGTGAAACGGTGGGTGACGGTAGTGGTGCAGCCGGCCAGCAGCAGTTCCATGCTCATCGGGCGGCCCACAATGTTGGAGGCACCAATGACCACGGCGTTCAGACCGTAGGTGTCAATGTTATAACGCTCCAGCAGCGTCACGATACCGCGTGGCGTACATGGACGCAGACGCGGTGCACGCTGGCACAGGCGGCCAACGTTGTACGGATGGAAACCGTCAACGTCTTTATCCGGTGCGATACGCTCCAGCACCTTCACGTTGTCGATGCCTGCTGGCAGCGGCAACTGAACCAGAATACCGTCGATCTCTTTATCGGCATTCAGAGTGTCAATAAGTTCCAGCAGTTCTGCTTCGCTGGTGGTTTCTGGCAAATCGTAAGAGCGGGAGACGAAGCCCACCTCTTCACACGCTTTGCGTTTGCTGCCGACATAAATCTGTGATGCCGGGTTGCTGCCAACCAGCACAACGGCCAGCCCAGGGGCGCGTTTTCCGGCGGCTTTACGCGCCTTCACTTTTTCCGCAACCTCAGAGCGCACCTGCTGCGCAATCGTTTTACCGTCAATAATCTTTGCTGCCATCAGAGAGAAGATTCCGTCTGTAACGTTTGAAAGGGGGGATTGCCTGTATTTTGTCAGAAGCGAGCGCCGCTGTCAGTCACCCTTTGCGAGTTTTCATCAGTAGGGCGTAAAAACCCTTCCGGATGGATGGTCAATTTCTTAGGCGGGATTAGGATGTGACCTGGAGAAATGGCAGCGTTTTGACATATTTAAAAAATGATTCCTGAGCTACTTTGTCTCCTCCGAAATAAGCTTTCAATTCAACAATTGAACGTATTTCTTATTCCCGATTATTCGCGGGAAGGGTTATTTACATTTTAAAGGAATAGACATGAAACTCAGCAACATTGCTTCTTCTGTTATTGCAACTCTGGCCCTGGTCGCGGGTGCCGCTCATGCAGATCCGGTTTCCGTAAATGGCGGTACTGTGCATTTTAAAGGTGAACTGGTTAATGCTGCATGTTCAGTAAATACCGATTCTTCCGAGCAGACTGTTAATCTCGGTCAGTACCGTACCGCGAAATTCACTAAAGTGGGCGACACTACCTCTAATATCCCATTCAACATTGAACTGAACGATTGCGATCCACTGGTAGCAAAAACCGCTGCTGTTGCGTTCACCGGTCAGATTGATGCAACTGACAAAACCCTGCTGGCAGTGACTTCCGGTAACAATGACAACACCGCGAAAGGCGTGGGTATCGAGATCCTCGACAGCAAATCCAGCGTTCTGACCCCAGACGGTGCAACCTTCTCTGCTGCGCAGAACCTGATCGAAGGAACGAACACCCTGCAATTCACCGCGCGTTATAAATCAACGGCTGCGACCACCGAGCCAGGCCAGGCAAACGCTGACGCCACCTTCGTTATGAAATACGAATAATTCGTACAGGGATGTCCAGGCCTCAGGGACGAGGCCGTCATACGCTAATGCCAGGAACGAAGGATGACAAAAACGGGAGCACTACTGCTTTTAACCCTTGCGATGGCTAACCAGGCATCGGCACATACTGTGGTGATCGAAGGCGGGAAAGTTCACCTCAGAGGTGAGCTGGTGAACGGCGGCTGCGCCGTGGCGCCCGACAGCCAGAATATGCGCATCGACATGGGACAGTATCGAACCAATTCATTTGCCGGGGTGGGCAGTTTTTCCACGGTGAATGTGCCCTTCACCGTGCGGCTACTGGATTGCAGCGTTGATGTCTCGCGCACCGTGGGGATCCAGTTTCAGGGCGTCACACCCGCAGAAGATCCGCAGGTTTTTCTGGCGACATCGCGGCCAGGTGAAACACCTGTCAGCAGCGGTGTGGGGCTGGCGCTCTTTGACGAACAACAACGTCAGATTATCCCAAATGCCACTGCCGTCAGCTGGTTGCCGGTAAATACCAGTGAACTCGCGTTTCATTTTAGCGCCCGCTATCGGGCTATTTCCGAACATCTCATGCCAGGCAATATTCAGTCGGATGTCTGGTTTACGTTGATTTATCCATAACACCTGCGAACACATTATTAAAGGTACGGTTGTGATGAATACCCGAATTAAACCAGGACTTTTTTTATCGTTTATTTTGATGATGGTTTCTGCTTGCGCGAATGCTTCCGGCGGTATTGCGCTGGGGGCCACGCGCGTTATTTATCCGGCAGATGCGAAGCAAACGTCGCTGGCGATCACTAACAGCAACAAACAAGAACGCTATTTAATCAACGCGTGGATCGAAAATGCGAACGGGCAAAAAGAAAAAACCTTTGCCGTCACACCGCCCCTGTTTGTGAGTGAGCCAAACAGCGAAAACACGCTGCGTATTATTTACGCCGGACCGACGCTGCCCGCCGACCGCGAATCGCTCTTTTACATGAACGTGAAAGCGATCCCGTCAGTGAACAAGGAGAAAACGGAAAACAATAACGTGCTGCAGCTGGCGATCCTTTCGCGTATCAAACTGTTTGTACGCCCGAACAATCTGGCGATGCAGCCGGAAGAGGCGCTCTCCCAGCTGCGTTTTGAGCGTACTGGCAACCACCTCAAAGTCAGCAACGCGTCTCCGTATTACATCACCCTGGTCAACATGAAGCTGGGTGGTAAGACGCTGGATAACCTGATGGTTGCGCCTAAAAACTCGGCACAGCAGGTACTGCCAGCCGGTGCGAGCGGCACGCTCTCCTGGCAGAGCGTGAATGACTACGGTGCCATTACACCGGCGCGTAGCGTCAACCTGTGAGCAGAGTCAGGGCGATGAAAAATCATCTGGGACGTTACTGCCCGGTTGCACTGGCGCTGATGGCCGCGCTCTGGCCGCAGGCTGGCTGGAGCGAAAGCTACTTCAACCCGGCCTTCTTGTCCGACGATACCGCCAGCGTGGCGGATTTGTCGCGTTTTGAACAAGGTCACCAGCAGGCACCCGGCGTTTATCGTGTGGATATCTGGCGTAACGATGAGTTTATCGGCACCCAGGACGTGCGTTTTGAGCAAGCCGAAAACACCCCGCCAGTGGCGGGCGGTTTATCGCCGTGCATCACGCGCGCGATGCTCGATCGCTTTGGTGTCAATGTTGCGGCATTTCCTGAACTGGCAAATGTACAGGGCGATACCTGCGTTCCGCTGACCACGGCCATTCCTGGTAGTGAGACGACATTTAACTTTGCCTCTCAGCGTCTGAACGTCAGCCTGCCGCAGGTGGCGTTGCAGAACAGCGCCCGTGGCTACATTCCGCCTGAACAATGGGATGAAGGCATTCCCGCCGCACTGTTGAACTACAGTTTCACCGGTAACCGGGGCAGCGAAGACGACAGTTATTACCTGAACCTGCAGAGCGGGTTGAACTATGGCGCCTGGCGTTTACGTAACAATGGCGCATGGCGTTACACGCAGAATAACGGGCAGCGACATAGCGAGTGGCAGAATATCGGTACCTGGGCGCAACGCACCGTTATTCCGCTTAAAAGTGAACTGGTGCTGGGTGACAGTAATACCGGTAATGATGTCTTCGACAGCGTCGGTTTTCGCGGCGGACGGCTCTTTTCATCTGACAGCATGTACCCTGACAGCCTGCAGGGCTATGCCCCAACCGTACGCGGAATTGCCAGGACGCCAGCTAAAGTTGTGGTGCGTCAGAACGGCTATGTCATTTATCAAAGCTATGTCCAGCCCGGCGCGTTCGCCATTACCGATCTCAACCCGACCTCCTCAAGCGGTGACCTGGAAGTGACGGTCGAAGAGAAAGACGGTACCCAGCAGCGCTATACCGTGCCGTACTCCACCGTACCGCTCCTGCAGCGTGAAGGGCGCTGGAAGTACGATCTTGTTGCCGGGGATTACCGCAGCGGTAACAGCGATCAGGATACGCCATTCTTTACTCAGGGAACCCTGATTACCGGTCTTGCCAATGGTTACACGTTGTACGGTGGTACCCAACTGGCATCTCGTTATACCGCGGTGGCTATCGGGGCCGGAAAAAACCTCGGTGACTGGGGCGCGGTTTCGCTCGATATTACCCACGCCCGCAGCCAGCTCGCGGACGACAGCAAACATGAAGGACAGTCTCTGCGCTTCCTCTATGCGAAATCACTCAACGGCTTCGGCACCAACTTCCAGTTGCTGGGTTACCGCTACTCCACAAAAGGGTTTTACACCCTGGACGATGTGGCCTGGCGCTCAATGGAAGGTTATCAGTATGCGGATAACCAGGATGATAACAGCGTCCCGGACGTGCAGAGTTATCACAACCTGACGTGGAATAAAAAAGGGCGCTTCCAGCTCAATGTATCTCAGTCGCTTGGGGATTATGGATCGGTATATATCTCCGGCAGCGAGCAGAGCTACTGGGGAACCGACGAGACAAACCTCTGGTATCAGCTGGGGTATGCGGGGGGCGTGAAGGGGATCAACTACTCCGTTTCCTGGTCGTGGAACAAATCCGTCGGGATAGAAGGTACCGACCGGATCGCGTCGTTTAACGTCTCCGTGCCGTTTAGCCTCTTTACCCGTCAGGGATATCGCCGTGACAGCGCGATTGACCGCGCCTATGCCACGGCATCCGCCAGCCGAAACAGCGATGGCGATACGAGCTGGCAAACCGGCGTCAGCGGTACGCTGCTGGAGGATCGCAACCTGAACTACAGCGTGACCCAGGGACACACCAGCAATAATGGCTCAAGCGGTAGCGCCAGTGCCAACTGGCAGGCGACTTACGGCACGTTGGCCGCGGGTTATAACTACTCACGCGATCAGCACGATCTCAACTGGCAGCTCTCCGGGGGCGTTGTCGGTCATGCCGACGGGGTGACCTTCAGTCAGCCACTGGGCGACACCAACGTACTGATCAAAGCGCCGGGAGCATCGGGCGTCAGTGTGGAAAACCAGACCGGCGTGAAAACCGACTGGCGAGGCTATGCGGTGATGCCATATGCCACCGTCTATCGCTACAACCGCGTGGCGCTGGATACCAACACCATGAGCAACAACACCGATATAGAAAACAACGTGAGCAGCGTGGTGCCAACCAAAGGCGCGCTGGTACGCGCCAGCTTTGATACGCGTATTGGTGTGCGAGCCCTGCTGACGGTGACACGCGGTAACCAGCCCGTGCCGTTCGGTGCAGTGGTGCGCGAAACCCAGAGTGGCGTCACCAGCATGGTGGGGGATGACGGGCAGATCTACCTGAGTGGGCTGCCGCTGGAAGGGGAACTGCTTATCCAGTGGGGCAACGGGGCGCAGTCCCAGTGCCGTGCACCTTACAGCTTGCCTGAACAGAGCCTGCAACAAGCGATCACACTTAAGGGGATCAGCTGTGATTAAAACCCAAATCTTTGCCCTGTCGCTTCTGGCGTTACTGCCCGCGACAAACGCATTAGCGACCGTGTGCGTCAATGAAAAAGGTGTACCGACGGAAGTGCATTACGACCTGACGGATAAATTTAATAGTTCGAATAACCAGGTTGGGCAGGTCGTGACGCTCAGCGAGAAATCGCAGTGGGTAGGGGTGAATGCCGTCTGCCCAAAGGGCACGACCGGTAATACCACCAAACGCAGCTATGTGACAGATTACCCGATCACCGGGACCAGCGATGGTTACCAGTATCTGAAGCTTAATGACTATCTTGACGGGGCGATGAAAATCACGGACAGCTTTGCTGGCGCGTTTTATCCACCCAAAAACTATATCCAGATGGGGAGTCATCCGAACGTTTCAAAAAACAAACCGTTTGGTGTTCAGGATTCCAGCCTTATTTTCCGCCTTAAAGTGACGCGACGCTTTATCAATATGGTGGTGATCCCACGTGCCACCATGTTCCGTGTTTACGTCACCACCACGTCCTCCGATCCGTTAACCACGCCGGTCTACACCATCAGCTACAGCGGAACTATTCAGGTGCCGCAGAGCTGCGCCATCAATGCCGGTAATGTGGTTGAGTTTGATTTCGGCGACATTGGCGCCTCTTTGTTCAGCAAAGCGGGCGTGGGTAACAAGCCGGAGGGCGTCTCATCGCAAAGCAAAACCATCGCGATTAAATGCACCAACGTGGAGGCGAACGCCATGCTGACGATGCGTGTCGAGGCTGAAAAGGTCTCCGATAATGTACTGGTGTCCGATAACCCGGATGTAGGCTTCATCATTGCCAACGAGAGCGGTGCGCCGCTCACGCCCAACAACCTGACGAGTAAAATTCCGTTCCGTCTCGACGACAGTGCGCAGGCGCAGGTGGGGATCCGGGTCTGGCCGGTGAGCGTGACGGGCAACAAGCCAGCGGAAGGGCGCTTTACCTCGCGCGGATATTTGCGTGTGGATTACGACTAAGGAGCCGATATGCGAAACGGGATCCGTTTTATCACCGTGGCGCTCTTTGCGCTTTGCACACAAGCTCAGGCGGAAACCGCGTTGGGCGAAATTAACATTCGACTCTACGGCAATATTGTCGATTTCACCTGTGTAGCAGAGGGGAGCGATAGCGACAAGACCGTCACGTTGGGTACCTGGCCGACTAAACAGCTGAGCTCCACCGGGACCCGCACGCAGCCCATGCCGTTCACGCTGAAGCTGACTGGCTGTCCGCCGGGCGCTGCGTCGATCACGTTTTCAGGCAAAGCTGACGGAAGTAATAACGGGTTGCTGGCGTTGAATGACGCCAGTACAGCAAGTCATGTCGCCGTTGAGATCAGGGATGCGGATAAAACGCGCCTGCCGCTTCAACAGGCCAGCCAGCCAGTCACGGTTGATGCGCAGGGGAATGCAATTCTGTCGTTTTATGCCAATTATATTGCCACTGCCGATAACCCTCAGCCCGGACAGGCTGACGCTGATGCCACTTTCATGATTAACTATAATTAGCACTGACCGCACTCCCTGCAGCTCAGATAAGCTGCAGGGAGTGAATTCAGGTTATAGCAGTTCGTGCGCTTTGGCGTAATCAATTAATTCCACGATACTTTGCACGCCCAGCTTGGAATAAATGTTGGATTTGTGCGCACTAATGGTTTTGTTACTCAATAGTAGCTGTTCAGCTATTTCCTTATTGGATAATCCATTCGCCAGATAACGTAATACCGTGACTTCACGATTCGATAATGGCATATCCACTGCGATCCCTTTCCCTGAACCCTGGTGATTTATAAAATTCAGCGTTTCCGACGGGAAAAAAGAATAGCCCATCAGGATCATATCTACGGCATTGTAGATCTCACCCAGGTCTTTTCGTTTACTGACAAAGCCATTTGCCCCGGCTCGAATGGCACGGCCTGAGTAAAACAACTCTGATTTCGACGAGAGGAACAGAATCTTAATGTTTTTATTTAAGTTTCTGATTCTCTTTAGTAAAGCGAAAGCATCTGTACTGGTGAGTTCGATGTCAAGGATCACCATATCAATAGGGTGATTACGGATACAGTCAAGGACTTCATGGCTGTCGCCAGACTTGAGCTTGACGGTGATATTTTTATTTTTCTGTAGCAGGACTTCTATCGACATTCTGACAATAGGGTGTTCGTCCATAATGATAACGGATGCCGGTTTCATTTTTAATGCCTCAGATTGTTAAAAGCGTTATGTAGAGTTTTGTAAAACTCACGAAATGCCGGAAGGATATAATGTGCAGATCCCTATACCGAAGTATTTCCCTGGAAAGAGCGAAAGCATCCTTGTTTACGTAATGAAAAGAACTATGCCTCAGCGCGGTCATCTCATTTGGCTGGTGTTGGCAAAAAGGTTTTTCTTATTCAGATTTGGTACGCATCTTATTATACAGGGTAAGTTTTTTCCGAAAACCCTGTAAATTAATATCCGTGTGTTGGTTTGTATTATCTTCTGGATCTGAATAGCTAATTTTTTAAAATTAGCGGAAATGTCCTGGTATCTCATTTACCGCATATTTTCGTCTTTATGTAATAACAAAAAATAACAGATATCTCTGTATGTTGATTAATTGTTAACAAAATTACGCCTTTTTTAAAGGGGCGAACCCGCTGTGGAGAGGTTAAAAATTACCCTCACAGGCCGTCAGACCTTCATCTGAAAGTTCTTACGTTGACCTGGATAACGGTGTCTGCTGTACAGGAGAACATGCTGACCGCTTCGCTTTTTACTCCTGGAAGGCGTCACCAAGCTGCTTGTTTTTACATCATTATCATCTTATTAACGCCTTCTGCATTCACTTAACGGATGGAGGAAAGTTCTGCTGTTTCGTCAATTTGTGGTATTTCACAAGGTTCACGCCCATAAATTAGGAATAGTTATAATTTCGATTTTATTGTTAAGAATTAACATTTTTGCAACGTAAGTGGTAAGTAAATTCCTAAACCGCTTTAGGAAATAAGGGGTTAGGATGTGAGTGAAAACGTGCAGTCTGAGAGATTATTAAGAAGATGCAGCAATTCCTGGCGATGGCTTAGCCCGAGTTTCAGCAGGATGCAGCTAAGACGATAGATAATGCGGCTATAGGGACGATTCTGCATATGGGCAATCTGACGTAATGTCTTGCCCCGGGAAAGTTCCTGCAGGATGGGCCATTCATTGCGCGAGAACCAGTCTTTCCCGGTACCCTGCGGGGGGCGGGTATCCAGCAGGCTGTGCTGGAGCGCAGTGGCGTTCAGCTGACGTTCGAGCACATGAAAGGGACCTGCCGCTTTGCAGAAGAGGCGGGTGTCATAATTATCGGCCCGGACCAACAGCCAGGGCGTAAGGAAAGGAGGAAACAGGCTATGCCGTCTCAACTGATCCAGTTTCTCCAGAAGCCCCGTGGACCGGCTTTCAATATCCACGACCAGACGGGCTGATGGCCACTGCGACTGAGCGACAAGGGCATCGTCCAGCGTGGCGTAGTCGCAGCAACTGCTCAGGGGAAACTGCCCGTTGAGAAAACCGGTGCGCAGGAAGTGATCCTCCGTCACCAGAAGGATAAACGGGGCGTCTGTTTTGCGGGGCTGGCTGATGGACTGGCTCAAAAATTCGAGTCGGTCGAAAAAGGGGGGAGCAAAAGGCGAGTGCGTAAATCCCAATGCATCACTTCCTGTACGCCGCCGCCTGTAACGGCGCACTGTCATTCGCATGGTCTCCCTCCTGGAAATGGCTTTTTAATCCTCCGGCCATGTCCAGGACGGCCAGTAATACCCCTGGCCGAGATCTGCGCCCGCCTGCAGTGCCCAGGTGTGATCGCGCTCAGTTTCAATCCCTTCGATAAGCACTTTCCCGGCAAGCTGAAAGCAAAGTGAAACCAGTTGCCTCAGCGCAGGGGTGGCGCGTAAGCGCCAGAAAGCTTCTTTATCAATCTTGATGCCGCTTAACGGTAGGCGACAGGATATAAACGACGATATTAATACTTCATCAATATCATCCAGCCAGATGCTGTGCCCCTGCCTTCTGAGTTGCTGCAGGTTCTGAATGACGCTCTGTTTCTGTGCAACAGACAGCGCCAAAAAAGCCGCGAGATCGACGATCTCAATATTCAGCGGAGCCCCACTCAGCCGGATAAGTCGCTGAAAAGATTCTGACTCTGTCAGGACGGTTATCGGCAGATTAATAAAAAGGTTATGACAGTGCGGTGTATTTTTTAACGCGACAAGCTGCGCTTCAAGCAGGGTTATCGACTCTTCTGCGGACTGACGATGGAAAAACGCCTCACTGTGCCGCGTTTCGGACATGATGCTAAGCACCTCAGCGCCAATCTGACGCAAAGAGGTGAGGGCGACAATGGGCTCAAGTTTAATGCCGACGATGTCCTGAGAAAGGGTCTGTAGCTGGGGGGGCGTATAGATCAGGTTTTGCGCTGTCACTCCATTGTCCTGTTGTCTGTCAGCCTCCGGGCGGCCGGGATACCTCTTACTAGTGTGACGAGGTGACGTTCAGGAAAACAGCAGGCGTTACTTAAATGCCACTAAGCCTTTTCGCAGCGCATAATTTTACGGTGAATTTGATGATAATGTTGAAAAAACAGCCGTATTTACAACCGACTAGTCGTTATTGGGCCTGAAAACGGAAAAGGCATTGACTCACCTGACATTGACCGTATAATTCTTCGCGTTTCACCACCGCGAAGTTCACTCTTCTCAGTGCGCCCTTAGCTCAGTTGGATAGAGCAACGGCCTTCTAAGCCGTAGGTCGTAGGTTCGAATCCTACAGGGCGTGCCATTATTAATCATGCACTTACGCCTCTTTTACTTCCTCCTTATTTACGTTGTGGGACATATTTGGGACATCAACACCAAAAATAGAGTCAATTTGCTTCGCATGCTCAGTTAAATGGTTAGGTGCTAAGTGGGCATATCGACGGACCATTTCGATGCTTTCCCAGCCGCCCATTTCCTGAAGTACGGATAACGGCACACCGGACTGAATTAACCAGCTCGCCCATGTGTGTCTCAGGTCGTGGAATCTGAAATCCTCAATACCTGCACGACGGCATGCAGCATTCCATGCGCTCTGGTCATCCACCCGCATTTTCCTAACTGATGGAGTCTTTGATCCATCTGGACGAACACCGGCTTTCATGTGGACGAACACCCATTTATGATGATTGCCAATCTGATCGCGCAGTACCTTACATGCTGTATCATTCAGCGCTACGCCAATAGCTCTGTTTGATTTACTGTCTTCAGGATTCACCCAGGCAACACGACGCTGCATGTCGATTTGCTGCCATTCCATATTGATGATGTTCGAACGACGAAGGCCGGTTGCCAGCGCAAACTTAACAACCGATTTCAGTGGCTCAGGACATTCCTCAATAAGCCTCTTCGCCTCCTCATGCTCAAGCCAGCGCACCCGCTTATTCCTTACTGCAGGAACCTTAATCACAGGTGCTTTCTCCAGCCATTTCCAGTCACGTTCTGCCGCACGCAGAATAGCCTTCATCAGTGCCAGATGCTTGGCCTTGGTTGAAGTGGTGACGGGGGAAGCTGAATATACCGGCGCTGGCTGTCCATTCTTCTGCGCCGCAGCTGCCTGAATTTTCCATATCTCAAGCAGCTTGCGGTTGCTCATCTTGTTTACTGCTGAGTAAATCCTTTGCTCCGTAACATCCTTTAATCGAATCCCTTCGAAGTGTGCCAGCCAGAACGCCATGCGGCTGCGGTCGTCTTTCAGTGACTTCTTCTCGGCCTTCTCCTCAAGCCACCGCATACATGCATCATCAAACGTTACATCAGGAAAATCACCTAAGCGGTCTACTCGCCACAATTCAGCTTTGCGCTTGTCATGTAGCTCAGTAGCGAGCCGCTTGTCGGAAGTCCCAAGGCTTTCCTTAATTCGCTTCCCGCCCGGGAGCGAGTACGATGCGTACCATATTTCACCTCTGCGGAAGAGTGACATTGTGTTTCCTCTTTAATGCCATCACCCGCGCTCACGCCGACAGTATGCAGCGGAGACTGAAGCGCAGCAATGCAGGCTTGCCGTGTAGTGAGGTATGGGGATTTAGGTTTTGAAGGGTCTTTGCGTGTTGCCTGAAGGCGGCCTGTGCGGATCCAGTTGGTAGCGGTAGGTCTGGATATCTTGAGAAATGCACAGGCCTCATCGAGTGTGAGGCTGTGTGATTCCATGGTTACTCCGATGGCTTGAATCGCTTTTGGAATTCTTCCCTTGATACGCAATACTCAAGATAACTTCCGTTGAATTTAATCATCGGAAAGTCAGCAAACAGGACGCGGGAAAGGCCAACTGCTGTAACGATAAACTTTGAATTGTCACCATCAATATTCTGAGTCTCGTAAACGCAACCACCTTCGATTTTGATTTCTTCATTACCTGACATTATCTATCTCCAATAAAACCGCCATTGCGGCGGTCTAGTCGATGCGGATGTGTGGAATCTTTCCGGCTGCGATGGCGTCGTAAAGCTCATAGAGGACATCTCTCACCTTATCTATAGGTGCATGAGAAAAGTATTCATCGTGAAGCGCTGTCACGGCCTCATCGCGCCTTTTATCGTCTCGCTCCTTCTTAATCACCCCAAGAAGGTCAACGCACTCCATGCAGATGTGAATCTTGTCTTTTCCTTCAATCATGGCTGCCTTGCCAAAATTACCACCACATAACGAGCACAGGTCTTCCGGGTCTGGCTGGTATTCTTGGAATCCAATGTACTTTGGGCTGAATGTCAAACTAGGCATTCTTCATCTCCTTACGCTAATTTCTTATACACGCGAGGCTCATCAACAGTAGCCGCGCGAAGTTCGTGTTCGTGATGCACCGAGTAGTTGCCGTCATCCCAACGCACCCACGCTTTCGTATGGTCGCTATCCGGCTCAATCTGGCTCTCAACCACCCCTCTGATGCCTCCAGACTTAAGCTGCACTAACGCGCCCACAGCAAATTTAGCCATAACAAGCCCTCTGACATGTGAATGAGTGAAGGGATAGCGCTCAGAGCCATAATGCCGACTATGAGCCAGATAATTGGATTGGCGTGCATGGTGACTCCGGATAAAGAAAAACCCGCTAGGTGCGGGTTTGTTATGCGTCGAATGGGTTAGGCATTTCTGGCCTCCGCGCTTCTCTCAATGAGCCGCTTGATGCGACGATGAAGCTTTTCGTAACGCTCGGGGTCATCATTCTTAATGTCGTAGCCAGGATATGTCATGCCAACGTTGTCGAATTCGGGCTTTTCAGGTGGATAGAGCCTGTAAATTATTGCCCTCGCCTCGGCCTCTATAGCGGCGCGTCGGGATAGGTAACGGCGACCCTTAACTGATGAATGCCATACGATGGCAGTGGTTGATGTAATCACGGCTTCACCTCCTGCTGCGGTGCTGCTGGCAGTGGTTGCCAGTGGGTGACTTTAGCTCGGCTAAACCCATACTTGTCGAAAGTGGTGATGGCATAGTCGGTGGCTGAGTGCTGAGGTTTATCCATGAACACCATTATTGTGCTACCAACTTCCGGCATCCGCTCACTGCAAGCCACCCAACCATCCGGAATCACCGGAGAGTTGCAATCGGCTAACTTCCTGTTCAGCTCCAAAGCGACCATAGCGATGATCGATGTAGTCAGTGAATGCATGTGTGGATTGCTTGCCACAGCCTCCAGCCACACGACATCGTTGAATCGGTCGAAGTCGAAATCATCTGGCAACTTGTAAGCCGTCGTTACAGGTTCAACCATATTGTTGGAGTCACCGGAATGGTCGACCATAGCGAGCTTATCCTCGGTATGGTTGGTTATCGCTTCCTGAAAGCGTTCAAGCTCCACGTACTCCTGACATGACCAACCGCCATCAATGAAATCGCGAGCTTCAACAGCGTCGAAAGTGAATGATGTTTCGCAGCCAGTTGGTGAGGTTAAGCCGTACAGGTCTGCTACCGGCTTAAATTGCGTGACTGGTATGGTACCTTCATTGGTGAGGGTACCATCTGCACCCTGAAGCATGGCTGCGCGATAGGAGTTCCAGCCGACAGCTTTTCCGTGTTCAAACGCGCTGTCAAAGTTATCATCCATTTCCATCGCAGCGGGCACAGATAGCGGCGGTGGCGGGGCGGTGAATAGCGGGGCGATATTTCTTTCCAGGTCGGTAATTACGCTCCATACCGGAATAGATTCAACACCCTGATTAGCCATATCGCGATAACTGTCTGCATAGGCCAGCACTGGATTTCGCCCCGACGCCTCCGCTTCGAGCGATGCCAGCGCGATACGCGCCAGCTCTAAAATTTCATCGGAGTTTACCCACCCAACGATTTCCTCTTCGTCATAATTTCCGCTATCAATTGCACGAATTAATCTTTGCAGACGCTCTTTGGTAATAGTGCTCATGGGTTAGTCCTCAGTATCCAGAGTACGCGCGGAGTGATGCTATTCTCGCGGTGATATCATTGATGATTTCCTCCACCACCACTGCGTGCTCATGCTCATCACGCAAGACGTCAAGGGCGCAGTCTATTTCACGGAGCATATCCTGCTGCCATTCAATATCTTCTGATTCCGGGATTTCGTATTTCATGCTCACTCCCCTTTACCGGCTGTGGAGGCGCGTTCCGCGTCCCACTTCTGCATGTATTCTTCGATATCACTCCATTCCTCACCTGAACTAGCCAACGCATCAATTACTGACTGGCGGTCACTGTGCTGTTCTTTACGCTCCAGCTCAGCAATCCGCTTCTCTGCTTTCTCTGCCCTGTCTCGCTCACGCTGAAACATCTTGTGGGTAGTGTCTATTGCGCCAAGTCGTGCGGCGGATATCTTCTCTGCGGCTTCCAGCTTCTGGCACAGCTCGCAGTTAGCTTCCTGGAACTTCAGGCGCAGTCGTTCGGACTCTTCCAGCTCATCCAGCAGCGCCAGCACGGTGGCTGGGTTGGCGGCGGCGATGAATACTGAATCAACCTTGAGGCAATGTTGCGCTACCGCTTTCACGCCAACCTTCACCTCATAGCCCCGCGCTCCTTTGTGTGGCTTGTAAGACTCCCAATTACCCCATGATGTAGCGTTTGCCGCATTAGCTGATTCACGCAATGCGCGCTTGTCGATGTTGCTCATTGGGCGGCCTCCCGAGCCAACTTCTTCACTTCGCGTACAAGAGATCTCACACGCTTTTGTTCGTGAAAAAGTCTGCGGTAAAGGTCTTTGCGCATATCGTCGTACTTGATCAGCTTTTCGTAATCCCAGTACGGGTAAACGCATCCAGTGTAGGAATCACGCAAGATCTGATAATCTTCAGGAGTGATAGCCATGCCTCCGAAAAATACGTAACAGCGCTTCAGTGACTCCAAATCGCAGGCGGTTACGTCTTGATGCCCAGGCAGGCAACCAGACCACCAGTGGTCTTTAACTTTCCGCTGGCTTCCATCCCGCATATTTAGCGTCATTTCACTCCCGGCAAAAGCTTTGAAGGCTGCACTTGCTGGCGAATACAGAAGCGGGCGTTTAAATGGACCGTCACTGCCGATTAAATCTCTTCCAATCTCGTCATAGACAAAATTTAGCGGACGATTCAACACCAGCGCCTCTCTGTTATTAATCTGAACCACTGCGATAACTTTCAATTCTTCGCTCATGACTGCACTCCTTTTTTCTGCTTGTTGTATACAGCCCAGCTCAGAGCATCGAGCTTGTCACGGCCTGCTTTGTCGTACATGTGGATGCCATCGATACAGGCGTGTTCCTGCTTAACCTGCTCTTCGAGAGTGCTTATCTCTTCGTATGACAGAGTTGCCAGCTTGAGGCGATTCCAGCCAAAGTTACGGATGCGTGTCATGACTGCACTCCTTTGCGAAGCTGGGCGGCGAACTGTGCTGCAACCGCTCCGGCATCCATGAAGAAGTCATAGGATTTTTCCAGCGCTTTCTGCTCGCAGTGCTTAACTAACATCTCCACACCCTGCGCCCGCACCTCAGCCAGGAAAGCGTCGGTAGCCGGGGTTTTGATTTCAGGTTTGGCGAAAACAGGCCAGCAATCAGTACCGTCAGAATTCTTGTGGCCATCATCATCATGAACATCAAGGTATTCACCGCATGGGAGAGGGTCTTCCCAGGTTGGTGGAATGGCGTGCCAGGACAGATAGGCTTGAGGCTTATCAAACGCTGCCTTCAGCCCCGCATTCTCCGCAGCCATCTTCTCAACCTGCATCTGCAGATTCTCGTGAGCAGTAGTCTCTGCACGCAGAGCGCGCTGAGACTCTGCAAGCTTCTGCTCTAACTCTGTGAACTTACGCACCAGGTATTCAGCGTTCGTTTCGTTAACCTTCATGTCGCCAGGCAAGCACTTGCCACGCAGGAAACCTTCCATCTCAAATAATTTCATTTCTTCGCCCTCTGGTTTAACCACGCTGTCAGGAATTTGTTCTCGTTCACGCTGGGGAATGATTGACGCTTCAGCATCTCTTCGCATGGGATATCGTTGATGGGTTTGAAACGGTGTCCGGCGATAAGCTCATTGGGAGTGATGAATGGGTCGTAGTAATTTCCGATCATGATGGCAGCCTCGATAATTTTGCTCTGACTGAATAGATTGAACGGGAGGTGACTTCTGCGATTTCATTGGGAGAGTGCGATGAAAAGAGAGCTAATTCCTTTTTGCTCCATGGCTTGTTGTCGCTGGAGATTAACTTGATGCCCAATCTTCCAGCCTTGCTCCATATCGACATTTCAGAACGCTCAAGCTTTTCCGCTATTAGCTTTGGCTCCATGGTGGTAGCAACTTCGCGCAAGAAGTCCTCCTCCCATGATTCCCACAGGAGGTAGGTCATTATTCTTTCTCAAAATCTGCCTTGCGTAGGTTGTGAATTTCATCGAGCTGAGCGACGAGCTCATCGTTACTTCCGATAACGCCTTTCGTGCGTTTGTATGCAACCTCAAGCTTTGTTGCATCCATGGTTAACGCGTTATCAGAGAACCACTTCAGCGCTGTTTCAGGTGTAGCTTGTTGCTTAACCTCAAGTCTGCGAACCCGATGCTCCTGGCGCTTTCCGCGCGACACCGACAGCATCATTGAGAAATCAACCTCAACGTCGCTCATCGCATAAATCTTGATGCCGCCTACTGCAACTCCACCGAACCTCACAGAGGCATCACCAATCAGCGTAAGTGAGCGTCCAACCCATGAGTGACCATCTGCACCCCATCCGCCGATTAACACGCGACGCATCGATTTAGACGGCTTGTAAGGGCGGCCATCGTAACCTTCCAGGTCGATGAATACAGGCTGCTCCGAGTTACCAGCGCGAACAGCTTTGATAACCGCCGTAATGCTCTGAGTCTGAACATCTTCGAAGTTGAGCTGGTCTGACTTCGGAATGATTGTGCGTGAAAGGTCCATTAGAGAATTACCTCGTCATCGTATTCGTTATCCAGCAAATAGGCCGGAACGTTAATTTCGTTGGATGGAAGTACAATTCCTTCGTACTTCATAGCGTCGTCTTCTTTGCAGGCTACGAGCTTGCCTAATGCCGCAAACATCTCGCGATAACCAAGCTCAAGCGATTCCTCGCCGATGTAGTACATGCAATTGCGATATGGCGGCGAGTTCTCGATAGCGAAGAAGGCAAACTGGTTGTATTCGATTCCAGTCGCCAGCTTGAGAACGTAGAGATAGAAGGCTGCCTGAATGTGGTATTTGTATTGACCGAAGGCGTTACTGAATCCGTGCTCAGATGCGTCTCTGCAGCTCTTAACGTCGAGGGGGTAGGAGAGAGTGTCAGATAGTCTGTCGAATCGGCACTTAAGCATCAGGCCTGTTTCTGGGCATTCAGCAAACATGGACACTTCAGAGCATCCATTGGTGTTCATGTAGTCCATAAAGTCATCGTTCAGGCGAGACGATTCATACATCCTCTGCACCGTATCGACTTCGCTACCAATAAGAATGAAATCAGCAGGAAATTGCTTGACTACTTCCTTGTACTCCTTGCTAGCACGGGATGTTATTTCGCCGCGCTTTGCATATCGATATCGGAAAATATCAGGCTCTAGAAGAGCCGCATGAATCGCACTTCCAATGTGCGCCGATTTGCTACCGGTGAATTTTTTGAAGAAGTGATTTGCAGGACTGACACTGATTGCCTTGACTGTCGTAGAACCTATTGCCTCATCAGCGTGATAGTCCTCGTTCGACATTCCGTAATAGACGCCAGGTTTCATGCTGCATCCTCGAAAGTATGACGGCGCAGGAATATGCCAATCGCATACTCAACCTCTACGCGCGGTCTGAATATGTCCCACATAACCTCGCCAGCGAATTCCTGATAGTTGCAGTCGTCTTCGCCAAGCCACTCAACGGCAGCTTTCGTGTGGTCGTCAGGTTTATGTGATTCCAGCATGTTGAGCACCGGGCGCATGTTCGCGCACAGCATCTCAACCTGCTTATCAATCTTCGCGTGGTCATCATCGCTAAGATGCGCGATGATTTGCTTAATCTCTGTTTTGTCTGTCATCGTCAGGCGCATCTTCTGCATCCTCTTTCTGCTGTTTCAACATGTCCTGCATAAGGCGGACAAATGCATCTTCTGACCAGGTATCTGCAATGCTCATGATTTGCGATACCACGGCATGCCAACTGCTGACTTCATCTGCTCATTGGCCTGCAGCCACATCTGAGCGTTACCGAGATAGCGAGCAATTACCGCTTTGCTCTGAGCTGCTTTGAGCAGGCTGTGATTTATAACTGGTGACATAAACCCTCCAGGTGCTTACGGGCAGCACGAATGAGACGGCGAACACGTTTGGATAATTCGGATTCAGCGGGGAAATAAGCGGACATGACGCCGCTACCCGCGAGGCTTAGTTGCATCATGGGCTGGTTCCTTATGTTGTGTGTGATTGCATAGCGATAGAGACTCGTGAATCTCTGTTGATATGCGGATATGAAAAAGCCGCACTCAGGCGGCTTCTGATTTCTCTTCTTCGTAACGCTCAATAATCTCGTCGCTGTATCCGTTTTCTGTTAGGTAGGCGATGATTTCATCCATTTCCATCTCAGCAAAGGCGGTATCTAAAAGGTGATGGAAAAATTCCTCAATCTCGCTGATGGTATTTAAGTCGAACTTAATGGTCGTGTTATCTTCTTTAACGGTTACTTCTCTCCATCCACCATTTGATGAATAAGTTGCAACTTTGCGAACGTCGATTTCCATACTTTCCTCCAGGCAAAAAGAAGCCCCGACTAGCGGGGCAAATCAGACAACAAGGTATTTAATCAGAACTATCGAATCGTCTCCGATAGTACGAGCGCGGATTGGCTCACAATGACCACTGTTTGAATGGTCATTAGGTGCATTACCATGGAATGTCTTCGCCCATATCCTCAGCAAGTTTCTTTTCATATGCTTCAATGTCTTCAGTAGACATATTTCGCGCTTCCAGCATTTTGTCCGCCATCTTGTAGGCATCTAACGCTGGGTGCGAATAGCAGTTTCCGATATACACAACCGCAAACTTAGCAGCGAAGTAATCACGCAGAGTCGGTGTTTTTACTGAGATTTCATGTAGCGATTCGGCTGCTTGTAAGTGCGATACTGTGTTACGAGTTTCTGCGCTGCTGTATGACTTTTGGCTGATTACATCTGCATCTGAACGTTTCATCACTCCTCCCCAAGAGCCTTGCTGATGGCTGCCTGTGCTTTTGATACTTCATCTGGATATTGTTCATTCCAGTTCTGCTTGTATGCCTTGTTAAGTATCGCTTGCAGGGCATTCAAAAGGTCAGGCGCTGCGGAGATAAGCTTTGCATCAGATGGGTTGTAAACTGTGTCGCAAATACACTCTCCATCTTGACCAAACGTGACCTCAATGTGTTTCAGTGATTTATTGTTCCAGTGCTGACCAATAACATTTACTGACCATGGACCTGGTGTATGTTTCATATTCACCTCTGTGGCTTGCTGCCAAAAGAAGGCCGACTATGCGGCCTCAGTCTGAAATTATCTTTCCGTGATTAACGATGCTGTCTATCATCCATTCGTAACCACAGAATCCCTTGCTACCCTTGATGGCCTGGTTTTTAGCTTTAACGCCATCAACAATCGTCACGCTAATGTTTGCTCCCCAACCATCCCCGAAGTTGTAGTAATGATTGGAGCCATTTTTTACGTTCGGGGAACCTTTTAGCGGTAGTTGACGATGTCTGACATATTTATCTCGTTCGCCAGACCAGCCGCCATTCCACGAGCCTCGGTTAGGCATTGAGAGTTCGAATATTGCGTACTGAGCCATACATCACCTCAAACAAGTGGCTTACTGCTCAGCTTCATGCGCTGAACTGCATGGATTTTATTCCCGAGCGGGTTAGCGTCCCGGTAGTAGGTGCGATGATTTTTGCTGTCAGTTGGCTTGCGGATTTCATTCTCAAAAACGATCGCCGCACGCTCAATCTGACGCTTGTATTCTTCCAACTGCCAGAACGCATCCTGCACCATGAACTTGATCGGCTTAGCGTCTTCGATGCGCTTAGGTGTTTCGTGATTACCTTTAGCCTGAATCTGCGCACGACTGAGAGTAGGGCGGTGCAGTACTTCCGAGCTTGCCGTAATCTCATTCTGGAGCGCTGCACGACGCTCACGACGACGACCTGATGCTGAGCCATTGAAAGCTGTTCTGCGTGTCATAGTGACCTCCTGATGAACTTTGGTGATGCGAAGGCCGGTGCTTATCTTCGGCTTGCCTCAATGGGCTGCATTTCATCGCATCCCAAAGTTCACTTTGGTTGTTAGGCTTTTCAGCCTCGTAGATTCATCTCTGAATCGTTGTAGGTTCACCGTCCTGGTGAGTAGTGCGTCCTGCTGATGTGCTTAGTATCACCGCGAGTGGTATTGCAGTCAACACCGCGAGAGATATTTTATTACCGCAAATGGTTATGTGTATGTATTTCATGGTTATTTATTTTCATAAAAGCTTCGTGCGATACTGCTACGAGTGAAAAATGAGCGAGGGATTGGTATGAAAAGCGAAGATGAATTCTTTGCGGAGCTTCACCCGCAGGTGATTGAGATACTTGGCACGGCTGTTATGCAGGTACTGGTAGAGCAGCGCGAGCCTTCAAGAGAGGCGCTGATAGAGATAATTCAGATCCTATGGCAGGATGAGCAGGTGGATTTGGCTGTAGAGCTGGCGCTGGATGTGCTGGAGGTGTCGAGAGGGCAATAAAAACCCGGCACGGTGGCCGGGTTGAACGATTATTCTACAACGTCTATCACATCAAGATCAGATCCTTTCAGCACCGGATGAACCCTATCTAGAAGCTCAATAAAATCATCATAATTATCGCAAACTTTCATTAGAGTCACGATCCCTGCAAATCGCTTCTGAAGCATCTCGTTGCCAACGCCTTCGGAAAGAAACTGGTGCATTTTAGCCCCTTGCTTGTTTGCTTTTGCACGCTCTTCTTTCAGGATCGCCTTCAGGTCAGGAGCCATTCGGTCATAGGTTATATTATTAACCAAGTGGCCGAAATATTGTGGCTTTCTCATATTGGCTTTAAAGGGAACGCCTCTAAGTCGACATAACTCTTCAAAAAACTCTGGCGGATACACTTTTACCCAAGGGCGCATCTCTTTAGCAATGAACTGTTCAAGCAACTTAGCAAGTTCATCGCGTTCACGCTCTTTTTGATATCCTGTCGCTTCATCTACAAGGGCAACCGCTCCTACGCGTGCTAAAGCTTTGTATAGCGCTTCTGCTTTTCTTGCAGTATTAAGATGATGTCGTTGCTTTAGTGCGCCGTCTTTTTCTGCTGCTAACCAAACCTCGCATAACTCAGGAAGCAGAGTTGCGTCAAGCCCATATGCAGCACCTACACCTGACGTATTCTTAAAGACGATCGGCTCAGAAATTGCGTCTCTAAGCTCTTCAGAAATGTATGGTTGCAGTTCTGTTGCTTGTAAAACATAAGGAAGCTGACCTTTTTCTCCACCTGGAACCCATCTAGGCATTTTCGAGCCAACTGAAACACCAAACGTTTCTGCAAGGCCGTTATTCCCTTGCATCGAGACAACTCGTCTTCCATCGGGAAGAACGGCGCAGGATACACCAGTTGACATTAGTCCTGTATGAGTAGGCTTGGGAGCAGATCTAACCACGGCAGAGATTGCAGCAGCTTTTTTCGAGCGTTCTTTGTTGTCCATAGCATTTCCTTTCGGTTGGGTACGAAAAGAATGTAGCTAAAAATTGAATATGCAGCAATCTCTAGCTAATTCGCTAATTAGCAAGAAAAGTTATCTTTCTAGGTATATCATTGATATTACAAGGAAAATGTAAATTGTAATAATTAGTAAAATACAGCGTAAGCAAGAAATAATAGCTTATATGTTTCTTAGCTATGCTCCGTTATCTTTTCCAGTTAAAAGGCCGCATTTCTGCGACCTCTCTCTTATCAGAACTATCACCCAAACGTCTCGTCAGGCCACTGGCTGGCTACTACCTTGCCAACAACTCGACAGTTCTCATTACATGGAATCATAGGAAACTGGGGGTTTAACGGTTGAAGGAATGCCTGTCCGCTATCCCTGATCAGTCTTTTGAAAGTGAACTCATCACCACCCAACCGCGCAATGCAGAAATCACCTGGGTCAACCGGCTCCTCTGGATCAACAAGGATAAGCATTCCTTCAGGGAAGCTTGGGCGTGATCCGGCAGGAGCTGTCATTGAGTGACCATCTACCTCTAGCCAGAAAGCAGCATCGCTGGCTTTCTTCGTTGTACTCACCCATCCCTCAGCGTCTCGCTGAGTAAACGTTCGAAATTCAGGAGAAAACATACCAGCTTGCACATGCGAGAAGACTGGATACTCATACTCGTTTCTCTTCTGTACATCTGCGCCTATGGCTCTGTACAAGTCAGAAATCTCTTTGGCTATTGACGGACTAAATTCCTCTATTCCTACCTGAAGAATGTTTGCCAGCATGGCTGCATTGTTCGCATTAAGGGCATTTACGCCGTTTAAAATCGCCCCAACAGCTGATTGCCCGATCCCCATGGAAAAAGCAATGCCTTCTTGAGATAGGCCAAGCTCTGATTTCTTTTTCTCGTATATAGCCTTCAAACGCATAGCGTCTTCAAGCTGCTCTTTGGTTAGTGGTTTCTTTTTAGCGCTCATACGTCAAATTTATCACCGCAGGGGATAAACATCTAACACCGTGCGTGTTGACTATTTTACCTCTAGCGGTGATAATGAATCCATGTACTAAGGAGGTTGTATGGAACAGCGCATAACCCTGAAAGATTATGCCCTGCGTTTTGGTCAAACCAAGACCGCACAAGATCTTGGCGTTTACCAAAGTGCAATTAACAAGGCTATTCGCTCTGGTAGAAAGATTTTTTTAACAGTTAAACCTGACGGCAGCATTGATGCGGAAGAAGTGAAGCCATTCCCAAGCAATAAGAAAGCCGCATAAGCACCACTCCCACAACGGACATTCGTCCTACGTCGCTGAAAAGCGAACCTCAAACTTCAAATCGCATCAACCGATGCGTAACTAACTATTTAACTGAGGAAAATAATATTTTATGGAACTAGCAAATCACAGCAAAAAGGTACGCGAAGTGGAAACAGAGCTTCGTGCCCGACTCGTTTCAATGGGTCAGACAAATTTCGCAAAGATGGCGGGATGGGCTGATTCAAAGGTGAGTCGATTAAACATCCACGATATGGCGGTGACGTTCGTTCTTCTGGAGAAGGTCTGGGAGACAAGCCTGATTCGTGAAGTGGCAAGGCAGGCTATTGCAGCTGTTATGCCAGAAAGCAAAAAACGCCCAGCGGTAACTGAGCGTTTAGAGCAAATCACATTGGATTTTTGAGTCACTGTGTTACGTCAACAACACATTCAACAGGAGTAATTATATGCGAAAAAATACCGATTTGCACAAAGAAGTTAAGCGTTCTCGCTTCCTTCAATCCATCGATTCTAAAACCGCAATGATGTTTTCCAGCGTAGCTAAGTTTGAGCTTATGAAGTCTGAAGCTAAGGCTCTCCTGAAGGATTTGCCAGTTGAAGACGGATATACGTTCATTCCAAATTCCTTCCTCGAAAGGCTTCTCAAGCAGGACTTCTCTGTAGAGCAGTTCAACGAGATCCTGAAAGTATTCCGTGAGGGTCGATAGCCATGGAAAGCACTGCAATTGTTTACGATTTCAGCGCCGCACACGAGCGCAGGAGCAACAGGATGGAGAACCAGAAGACAGGTTACATCCCGTTGTACCGGAGCGTTCTGAAGCAGCCATGGGCGAAAGATGTTTATCTCCGCACCCTATGGGAAAACCTGCTCCTGAACGCAGCAAGAAAGCCATACACAGCGAATTTTAAAGGGCATGTTTGGCATTTGGATCCCGGTCAACTGGTTGTGACGGCTGCTGATTTAGGACTTCAGTTATGCGATAGAAATGGTAAGCCAGCAACTCGAGATCAGGTTGAGAGGATGCTTAATGTTTTTGTGAAGGAAGGAATGATTTCCATTGATGGAGAGAAGCAAAAAGGCCGAGTGGTGACCATCAAAAATTACCATGAATACGCCCAAAAAACAGACAATTTACCCGCACATGAAGCCGCACATATACCCGCACATGTCGAAGCCAGTAATGGCGCGGCTTTAAATGGTGGTGCCGCACATGAAGCCGCACATATACCCGCACAACATGAACAAGAAGGGTTTAACAAGAATATAAATAATAAAAACACACAGTCATCTTGCGATGACCGCGCGCCGGTTAAACCTGCAAGACGGAAGGCTGTTCACATCAACTACGAAGAGTATTTCGAAGCCTATAACGAGATTGTGGGAGACAGATTGCCACATGCCATAGAGGTCAATGACGAGAGAAAGCGCAAGCTGAAAACGCTTATCGGCTCTCTGGCAACTAAAAACCTTGACGGGTTCAAGGCATACGTCAATGCGTTTATGCGCATGGCAAGACCTTTCCACTTTGGAGATAACGATCGCGGCTGGTCCGCTGATTTTGATTATCTGCTTCGACCTAAAGTTTTAACCAAAATTCGTGAGGGAACACTATGAGACAGGATATCGAGGCCAGCGTTATCGGCGGACTTCTCCTGGGAGGGTTAACGCCATCTGCAAACGATGTGCTGGAGATGCTTGAGCCAGAATCTTTTGCCATTCCGCTTTACCAGAAAGTCTTCTCTGTCATCCGCAAACATGCTCGCACAAGAAACATGATCGATGGACTGATGGTGGCTGAAGAGTGCGGCGATGAACATTTTGCCGACGTGATGGAGACTGCCAAAAACTGTCCAAGCACAGCAAACCTGAAAGGTTATGCAGGAATGGTAGCTGATATGCATGAGCGCCGAATGGTACTCAAGCTTATTGACGATGTGCGAGGTGTGATCAGCAACGGAACGCGTGACACTTCGGCGGCAGCTATAGACGAGTTAACGACTAAGTTATCACTTATTCGAAAACCAAGAGGGGAAGTTAAACCTGTCCATCTGAAGGAAGTTCTCACTGAGTACACAGATATCTTGGACAAGCGACTACGCAATGGAGAGGAATCTGACACGCTTAAAACTGGCATTTCAGATCTGGATGCAATTACTGGCGGAATGAATCCAGAAGACCTTGTAATCATCGCAGCTCGCCCCGGGTGTGGAAAGACGGAAATATCTCTCAAGATAGCCGAGGGAGTTGCATCGAAAGAGATACCTGGCACAAATCGCAAGCGTGGTGTTCTTATTTTCTCAATGGAGATGAGTAAGACGCAGATCGCGGAGAGGAGCATTGCCGGTACTGGGAATATGTCAGTAAACGTTCTTAGAAATCCAGCCAAGTTGGACGACGAAGGTTGGGCTCGTATTGCGAATGGAATATATGCTCTCAAAGAGTTGGATGTATGGTTGGTAGACGCGTCAAAGCTAACGGTAGAGCAAATCCGAAGCATTGCAGAGCGTCACAAACAGGAGCATCCGGACCTATCTCTCATCATGGTCGATTATCTTGGACTGATTGATAAGCCAAAATCAGAGCGAAATGACCTTGCTATAGCTCATATCTCCGGAAGCCTCAAGGCAATGGCTAAAGAGCTTCGCACAACGGTTATCTCTCTTAGCCAGTTGTCGAGAAAGGTTGAGGACCGTCCTAACAAGCGTCCAAATAACTCAGACCTCCGTGACTCAGGAAGCATTGAGCAGGATGCTGACTCCATCATCATGCTTTACCGTGAAGCGGTGTATGATGAGAACTCCCCCGCAGCACCGTTTGCAGAAATAATCGTTACCAAAAACAGGTTTGGATCGCTTGGCACAGTGTACCAACGATTCATTAACGGACATTTTCATGATTGCGACCAGGAAGAGGCGCGCAAAGCTTCTACAGACAGCAAGCCAGCGCAAGGCAGAAGGTACGCAAAAGGAGCACCGGTATGACACTAAAGAAAATTGACGCACAGGAATACATGCGCAGAGAAGAAGAGCTCTCTCGCATCGTTACCGTAGATGACACTCATATCGTTTTCCATATTCCCGGAGACTACATCGACGGAGATTATGAAATCGCCTTGAGCTCATGCAAGACAGGTGAGCAGATTGTCAGTTGGATTTTCCACCTTACTGAAAAGCAATGGGTTGATAGAGATATCTTGCGTCGCTTTATCAAAGAGGCCAGCCATCACGCAGGAATAACACTTTAAAACATTGCGGGGGAAGCAATGAACACACGAGACAAAATACTCAACCACCTTGAAACAAACATTCCCACCTCAGCAGCACAATTCGCAAAACTCCTAGGATGCCAGAAATCACATATCAACCTGCTACTGCGTGACCTTATCGCAGACGGCCTAGTTGAGGTTGATCGCATCAGTAACAGCGTTAAGCACTATCGGCTTGCTTCACTTCATCATGAGCGCACAGAAGCTGTTCTGCGCTATCTGGACGAGCATGAAACTGGAATGGCAGTAGAGATATCAACCGCAACAGGAATCGACAAGCGACTCGTTACGAAAATGCTCAAGCACCTTCATGAAAACGGAGAGCTTCATCGTGACTGGTGCCACAAGAATGCATGGGTATACAGCAAGAAGCCAGTATTTAACTTCGGCGCAGCTAACCCGTTAACTGCATTTATCAACCAGAGATTGAGAGAGGTGCGAAGTGAGCGAGCCATCTGAACACGCGCATTATTGCCCATATTGCCAACGCCATATTGAACCTGCTCGTGATGAGTTCAACGTGGTTTACATGACAGAAGAAGGCGGGTTTGTGTATGTGCATGACGAAGTGCCACATGACGACGATTACACATTTACGCCACTTAACTAACACCCCAGCACGCTGATGGAGAGGAATGATGACATATCCGCACATTTTAGAAATTCACGAGAAAGCAGAAGCTATTAACGCAGGTCGAAAACCTCAGTTTGGGGACAAAATGCGAAACCTTGTGGCAGGTGAAGACAACCCGCGCCGCGATGCCTACTTCGTGAAACAGAAAAGAGTGACAGGGCGAATGAATCCCGGCCTCTGGTACACGATGACCGACCGCAAAGGTAACTTCTGGGACTCCTGCCCAAAAGGCCTGATTTTCATTGACGAGTGATGGAGAGGAATATGGACGAATCAAGAAAGCAGTTTCAGAAATGGTGGGAAGAATTTTATGAGACAAGTACAAGGGAGCCATGGGACGTAATTTACTCACCAGACCATGACTACTTTGTAGACCAAGATATTGACGGGCAATACGATGCATGGAAGGCATCTCGCGCAGCCATCGAGATAGTTCTGGATAAAGAAATTACGAACGTTACAAACAAATATTACGAAGAGGGGCGTGATGATGTCATCGAAGCCATCCGCGCCGCTGGAATCAAAGTGAAGGAGTGAGTATGAGTGGAATGATAAGCGGCTTAGCAGCTGGCATGTGTATTGGCTCAGCAGTGGCTGCAATCCTTTGGGATGAACAGTGGAATCTACGGAAGCTTATCAAATATCAGGTAGCGGCTATTGGGATTATTACTGCCATATACATTCTGAGGTGAGTATGAGGCCAACTTATGCAAATCGAGATGATCAAGACCGCATGGGGAGTATTCGTTCCGGCGTTTGAGCATGATCTCCCCCGCCTTACCAAGTTTCAAAACGGCGAGATGTACACAGCCGAATTCAAGTTAACCCGCAACCCTGCATTCCATCGAAAAATGTTCGCGTTCTTCAACTTCTGCTTTCAGCACTGGGCTGCTGAAAGGGCAGGGCTTGAGCATGCCGACGAAACCACTCAGTTCAACCGGTTCAGGAAAGACCTGACGATACTGGCTGGCTTCTACGACATGGTGACGAACATTCGCGGTGAGGTTAGGGCAGAGGCTAAAAGCCTGTCATACGGCAGCATGGAGGCAGATGAATTCGAGCGTTGCTACAGCGCCATGATTAACGCAGCTATCAAGCATGTGTTTGGCAAGACGAAAGACCAGAACGTGCTGAATCAGCTCTATTCATTTTTCTGAGGTGTATATCGACATGATCCGATGTGACCGATGCGGAGAGCGGAAAGACGACAAGCGATTCTGTCCAGATCAGCCTTACTGGAATCGATGGTGCATGCGGTGCGAAAGGTCACCTGTAGGCGACTTCCCACTGCCTGAGACAAAGGAGGATGTGTGGCAAGATAGCGACGAAGCATAACCCAAATCGCAATGGACAATATGATATTCATCCCCACCAAACGCTCCAGAAACAAACCCAAGCCAGTACCTACCGAATCAGACGTAACAACGTTTAATTACACCGCGCATCTGTGGGATATCCGATGGCTGCGTGAGCGTGCGAGGAAATAGCCATGAGCACCTTAGACGATGACTACGCAGACCGACTCGCTGACCTTCTCGAAGATATGGAAGGTGACGGCGTTGACTCTGTAGGAATGATTATGAACTGGGTACGCGGTTACGCAGAAGGCCAAATGGAGGCCAATTTTGCTGACTGTTACATCTGCCAGTTTGACGACATGGATATGGTTATTCAGGTAGTTGATCCGGAGCAAACAACATCAGACAGGGTGCATTGATATGGACTATTCACAGATAACAGACCAAGAAATAAATATGTTGGTAGCAAAAATACAGCATCCAGATAAAACCTTCATTGAAAGCAAAACTCGACCTCCATCTGTCGTCTTGTTGAATCACATAAATATGTGGATTGACTACTGCAACAACTGGTCCGATGCTGGCCCGATTATTGTAGATAGCGAAATTTCCCTAAACAGTTACAGCGGAACGTGGGAAGCATCTTACGAATATGACGCGCCAATAGGAGCATTTGGTACTGATGAGTTAGTCACCAAGGCTGTAGAGGGTAAAAATCCACTTCGTACCGCGATGATCGCTTTCCTGATGAAGCGGGAACATTCCAATGCTTAGCCAATCAGAAGCCCAATCCTACGAGCAGCAGAGCATACGTCGAACGTTATGCGCAGGATGCACGAAGGAGCTATCAGATGGCGAGGTTCATTGCTGTGAAGAGTGCGCCTCACTGGCAATAGCGTATCGCGACCCTAACGGATTTATGACGGAGGAAGATGATGAGTGAGTTACGACCTGGCTGTAAAGCGTTAGTAATTGGTGGCTTCTATCGCGTTAATGACGGAAAGGCTGTTGATGTAATTGAGTTCATTCCTAACGGGCAGACATTCGAATTTGAAGGTCAGTTATATGCAGATAAGCCTCCTAGAGGTGACGCATGGCTAATTGTGGGTGATTTGATTTGTCAACTAAATGGCGATGCGCAACGTATGCACTTTGCTTTGATTCCTGGCGAATGCCTATTGCCAATCGACGGAGAAGACTTCTCTAACGAAGATGAGCGACAGAAGGAGCTGACGAATGGATAAAGGTAATTTTGAAATAACGCAAGATGAAATAAAGCAACTATTTGAATATAGAGATGGAAGGCTTTATTGGAAAATTAACTGCGGAAGCCGAGCGAAGAAAGGAAACGAAGCTGGAAGCTTACATAACGCAGGGTACAGAAGAGTGATGATAAATGGAGTAAAGTACTTGTCTCATAGATTAATATGGGTTCTCTTCAACGGTAGAATTCCTAATGGAAAGCATATAGACCATCAAAACCATGTGAGGATTGATAATAGAATTGAAAATCTAAGGCTGGTTAATGGTAATTGCGAGAACATGAAAAATATGTCAATGCCATCAAATAATAAAAGTGGTTATGCTGGAGTATATTGGAGGGAAAGTAGAGCAAAGTGGCAGGCGCAAATAGTAGTGGACGGGAAAAACATTTATCTTGGAATGTATTCAAAATTTGATGATGCTGTCAATGCAAGGCTAGATGCTGAAAAAAAATACGGATTCCACTTTAACCACGGAAAGAAAAATGGTGGCAATTATGGTGAAATCAATAAATAAACCGCCTAAGCCTAAGACCTGCCCAATCTGCTCTACCGAATACACCCCCCGAAGTTCTCTCCAGAAAGTCTGCCACAACTACAAGTGCGCCATTGCGTTCAATAAGAAACGCCATGCGGAAATTGCTGCGCGTGAACAGCGCAAACGCGAACGTGAGCAAAGCGCTGACTTAAGGCAGAGAAGGGAGGCCTTAAAGACCAGATCGGACTGGAACAAAGAGGCTCAGGCAGCGGTAAATAAGTTCATCTTCTGGCGTGACTATGGAAAGCCATGCATATCCTGCGAGAGGCAGCTCAATTACGGCGTAAGAGGTGGCGCAGTGGATGCTAGCCACTACCGGTCAAGAGGAGCGGCTCCGTGGCTTAGGTTTAACGTGTTCAACAACAACTCCAGCTGCGTCGTGTGCAATCGTGACCTGTCTGGAAACCCCATCCCATACCGAATAAATCTCATCAAAAAGTACGGACTGGAAATTGTCGAGCGCATCGAACACGACAATAAAACCAGAAAATTCGATATCGACTACCTGAAGCGAGTGAAATCAATATTCAAGCGCCGGGCTCGTCATTACGAAAAACTCCGTAAGAGATATAGCGAGGCAGCATGATTTATGACCTCAAACTTCCCCATTGGGCTTCATTGTTAAAATGCCCATTTTGTGGAGATGAAGCGGAACTAACAGCGGATGGAGATGGTGTATTTGCCGGATGCTCCAGTAAATCATGCCTGATAAACCCAATCACCGAAACATACCGAACCAAACGCGATGCTATTCGCGCATGGAACAGGAGGTCGAAATGTGCTCAGTAACTAACATCCAGCAAGTCAAATGGCAGCGTCAGCGCGATATACATACCGAGCAGGTGCTGATTGGCAAAGAGCATGAGCTTGAGCGCAGTCTTGAGTATGTGCGCGAGCAGCTGCGGGAAGTGCGTAATCGGCTCGGAACGAATAAGCCAGACCATGACCCGGAGGCCGCATGAGGCACACACCGATATTTGGCATGGTCAACTTCATCGACGATGCTCATTTCCGCCGCGTATGGAAGCACCCAAAGAAAACCATCAACTCACGCCAGAAAGCATGGGTTCACTACATGCTCCAGGTATGGGGAAAGGTTAATGCCGGAGATGATTCACCGGGTGGTGCAATCAACGTTATCGGCCGCCTGATGATTCGCAGCCAGTGGAGTGATGACAAGGCCAAGCAGATTGAGTCTGTTGTCATGCGCCTGTACGAAGAAGATGGCCTGCGTGGAGATGCGCTCTATAAGAAGGCTCGCGAACTGGTCATCCCTCAATCATCGTTCAGCAACATCATCGCTCTCGCCAAAGAATCCGATGATGCTGCTTTCGTTGAACGCGTGATGATCAAGACGTTTCACCGTGAAAGCCCCGTCCGCGATGTAGCTATTAAGCGATATTGCAATCGCAATTGCACGCAAGATATCGCCAGACTGATGAATGCAGTAACCGGAATGGATATCCAGTCATGCAGGCGCAGGGTTGTCTGGTGCGAGAACGTGCTCGATTCAGAAATCTTTTATGCGATGAGGCGAGAAATTGAGAAGGAATTTCCAAAAGCGGCATAATATTTAGGTAAATTGTCCTAAATGCATTGCTTTCGCAAAATTGAAGGTATATATTTCATGTATGCTCGGCAGTCAAAGACGAAAGAGCGTGTTGGTGAGATAACAGAGGCGGGGCTCACCAACGATTCCGCCTAGTTGGTAAAACCACGTGATTGCGTGACTACTCCAACCATAGCAGGCTGAGAGGTCTGCAAGTGTCTAGGCAGTACTGGTTGCGATAGTGACCATAAAAGCCCTGAGTTAATAGCTCGGGGCTTTTTGCGTTCATACCGATAGCAAAACACATCATCATCGTGGCGGTGTTATCTTGCATGAGGTGGAAGAGTAGCGCTCCTTCCCGTCAGATCCACGAAACGGATCCCATAACAGGAAAGGGCATCAAAGGAACCTGAATCCGCCTTGCTCTCAGGTCTGGCGAAGCTGGTGCCCTATCCGTTGTGGTAAATTAAGCGACCGCCGGAAGCAGTACCGGATTAACAAATGCGTACAGGCGTCATCGCCGCCCAGCAACACCACACACCAACCCAGCCAGGGTATTTACGGCCAGAGAGCCGACATTGCCTTACCCTCACATTGCCAGCCTGTCGCCGGGTTTTTTATTCAGGCCGCAGACAATCAATTCCAGATACCCCGTAGCTATCGTGTCTGACGGCCTTTTCCCAACTACCAAACAGCACCCCGGACCCGGAGGTGTGGAATGCAACGTATGAACCCAACAAATGGACACGATCTGCCGTACTGGTGGTCGGCGGCCTTGGGCCTGTTCTCTTTGCTTAGCCTGCAGGATTACGTGTTTATTATCGGTGCGCTTATATCTGCGTTCTTCACGATAAAAACCTATTACGCAAAACGTAAAGAAGAGCGTGAGCGTATGGCAGAGGAAAGGAAACGCACCCAGATGCTGGAAAACTACTTATCTGACGTAGGCAAAAAACCCCACTCCGATCGCCCGGCTGCCGCCGAGGTGGTTACGGAGGCAATGCGGAGAATTTCCGGTGGCCCAGTTGAAACTGAGTAAGAAAAGCGGCGCGGCGGGCATTGTCTGCTCCGTCGGAACGATCATCGCCATTGTGATGAACGCGGGACACGTCAGAACAAACGAGCGCGGGCTGGAGTTAATCGGCAACGCCGAATCTTGCCGACGTGACCCATATGTCTGCCCGGCAGGCGTGCTGACTGACGGCATGGGGAACACGCATGGCGTGAAGCCAGGCACCGTTAAGTCTGACCAGCAGATCGCAGCCGAGTGGGAACGCAACATCCTTGATGCTGAGTCCTGTGTTAACCGCTACGGGAATGGCAGAAAGCTATCTGACGATACTTTCTCAGCAGCTGTATCGGTAACGTTTCGTGCTGGCTGCGGAAACATGCGCACCTCCACGATGTACTCTCTTCTCAGAAGTGGGAATATCACGGCGGCATGCAACCAGTTCCCTCGCTGGGTATGGGGTGGTGGCAAGGTTCTTCCGGGTCTGGTAACTCGCGCCGGGAAAGAAAAGGCGCTCTGCCTGGATGGTGTGAAATGAGCCGATTAACAGCAATCATCTGCGCTGTCGTTATCTGCCTGCTGGTTTCGATGGCCTGGGCGATTAACCACTACCGCGGCAACGCCATCAATTACAAAGACCAGCGCGATAAGGCCACCAAAAATCTCCGCCTGGCTAAAGCCACCATCAAAGACATGCAGACTCGTCAGCGTGATGTAGCTGCGCTGGATGCCAAATACACGAAGGAATTGTCCGATGCAAAAAAGCAGCTTGATGATCTGCAGCGTTGTGTTCGCGATGGCAAGTGTGGGCTGCACGTCAACGCCACATGTCCCGCGAACGGAACGACCAGCACCGGCGGCCTGGGCGATGCTTCCGGCCCCCGACTTACTGACTCCGCTGAACGGGATTATTTCACCCTCAGAGAGCGAATCGCCACAGTGACGAAGCAGGTCGGATACCTGCAGGACTATATCAAAGAGCAGTGCCTCAAATAACAGCCTCGCAATAGCGGGGCTTTTTTTTGGTAACCAGAAGACGAAGAAGGAAGTAACTATGTTCACAGTAAAAACCATCATCAACGGCGTAACCCATATCTGCGAAATGCCTACGTTTACAGTGGCACGCGCAGACTCAGAGCGATTTGACGACATCCTCAAGCTGACCAATGACCATTCCAATCCTGACTTTGCTATCTGGCTGCCGGATGTGTATGCCGATCCAGAATGCAAAAACGCACTCCAGGAAGAAGAGTTGATCGTCAGTGAGCGTGACGGCGTATTGGACCATGACGCTATCGCCGTCCTGATTGAAGACTTCG
Source organism: Enterobacter sp. CPE_E890 (assembly GCF_046521475.1). Taxonomy (NCBI): domain Bacteria; kingdom Pseudomonadati; phylum Pseudomonadota; class Gammaproteobacteria; order Enterobacterales; family Enterobacteriaceae; genus Enterobacter; species Enterobacter sp. CPE_E890. The sequence goes on from NZ_JBKFZW010000001.1 coordinate 1,206,931, forward strand.
AAAGCCCTGAGCATGCGAAGAAGCGCGCCTTTGATGGCATCCGTTACCAGTTTATCTATCCGGGCGATCAGGTTTACGTGATGAACTCTCACGGCTCGACCATCGAAACGGTTAAGTAGGGCATTACAGGAGCCCCTCAGTGAGGGGCTTCGATAATGAATATCCCCGCAAGAGGATAAAGAGGCTCTCAATGTCCGACATCTACCAAATCACCCTAACCACTCAAACAGGCGAAACCTTCACGGGCAAGATGTCACGACGTCAGCCTGAGCTGGTGAACGGCTTTGTGCCGTTGGCGACTGAGACGGGGCAGTGGCTGTACTTCGCTCCTGCTGATGTAAAGCGCGTGCAGTTCACGCCAGTTCCTACCGAGGAAGAAATCAATGGCGACGTGCAGGCTGTCAGTTGAAATCAAAAGCAGGTGGTGGGTTCCTGTCTATCTCAGGACGCTGACAGTGTTCTGCTTAATGATGCGTTGCGAGCCTGATTACCAAAAGGTGGGTAACTTTCTCGTTAAGCATGGTATTAGCCAGAAGTTGAAGTATGAGCCTGTAAATAGATAACGGAGTAACCAATGAGCAAACCAGATTGGGAGGCCATTGAATCGGCTTACCGGGCTGGTTCATTGTCAGTAAGGGCCATCGGCGAAAAGCATGGCGTTAACCACGCCACCATCCTGAAGAGAGCAAACAAAGAGGGATGGCAGCGCGACCTGACAGAGAAGGTCAGGGCAGCAACCAAGGCCAAGGTAACCAAGTCGGTAACCAAAGACGGTAACCAGTCACCAGTGGTTACCGATGAGCAGATTATTGACCAGGCATCTGACGAGGCCGCCGCTGTGGTCATGGCCCATCGAGAAAGCCTGGCGGCATGGCGCGGCATCACCAATAAGCTCCGCGACTTCCTCGAAGATGCAGATATCACGGAAGAGAATCATGCCTCAATGTCTCGCTCGATCACTGCGGGTGTAGATGCTCAAATCAAAGTGATAAACGCTGAGCGCAAGGCGTATAACCTCGACACAGAGGAAGGCAATAAGACGGTTGATGACCTGTCTAACCTGATGGATTCATTGTCTCAGGGGGCGTAATGAAACCTGAGCACCTCAAGCTGCTGGCAGACAAAGACTGGCGGCTGAACAATCTTTACTGGATCACCGACAAAGAGGGCAAACCAACGCGGTTCAGGATGACGCCTGAGCAGCGGGAATACTTCGAGGGGATCCACACCCGCAACATCATCCTGAAAGCTCGCCAGCTCGGTTTCACGACTGAGGTGTGCATCATCCAGCTCGACGCGGCCCTGTTCGAGTCGGCGAAGTGCGCACTGATTGCCCACACGCTGAATGACGCAAAGCGCCTGTTCCGCGAAAAGGTGAAGTACGCATACGACAAGCTGCCTGCAGAGATAAAGGCGGCCAACCCGGCCAGTAACGACTCTTCCGGTGAGCTCGTCTTCAAGAAGGGCGGCTCACTATACGTCAGCACGTCGTTTCGTGGCGGAACGCTGCGTTACCTGCACGTTTCCGAGTTCGGGAAGATATGCGCCAAGTATCCTGACAAAGCCCGTGAAATCGTCACTGGTGCGTTTGAGGCGGTATCGACAGGTTGCTTCGCTACTATCGAGAGCACAGCAGAGGGTCGGGCGGGTTACTTCTTCGATTACTGCCAGACGGCAGAGAAAGCGTTGCTGCAGGGCAAGCCATTATCCGCGCTGGACTGGAAGTTTTTCTTCTTCTCCTGGTGGAAAAATCCGCAATACGCAATCGACCCGGTGGAATCGTTGCCGGTGCGCCTGCTTGAGTACTTCGCTGAAATGGAGACGAAGCACGGCGTAGTCGTCAATGAGCGCCAGAAAGCCTGGTACTACGCCAAAGAGAAAACGCTCGGCGACGACATGAAGCGCGAATACCCGACCATTCCGGCTGAGGCATTCCAGCAGTCGGTCGAGGGCGCTTACTACGCCAAACAGTTCCGCTGGCTCTACACCAACAAACGGATCGGTCATATCCCGGATAACTCGCACCTCCTTGTACACACGTTCTGGGATATCGGCGTGGGCGACTCCACGGCCATCTGGTTTGTTCGTGAGGTTGGAAACGAGTTCCACATTATCGACTACTACGAAAACTCCGGCGAGGGGCTGAGGCACTACATGAAGGTGCTGAAAGACCGCGGATATGAGTACGGCGAGCACTGGGGGCCGCACGACATCGAAAACCGCGAGTTCGCTGCTGATGCGAAGTCACGCAAAGAGCTGGCGCGCGAGGGTTACGAGATTGACGGTCAGATGTACTCACTGAATTTCAAAGTGGTGCCGAAAGCTGGCATCGATACCGGCATTGAGTCGGCGCGTGAAATCCTTCCGAAATGCGTATTCGATGAGGAGAAATGCTCGGAAGGTATCTCTCACCTTGAGGGCTACCGGAAGGAGTGGGACGACAAGCGCGGCTGCTGGAAAGACAAACCTCTCCATGACGCCACTTCGCACGGTGCCGATAGCTTCCGTTACTTCGCAGTGACGAAGAACAACCGCAAGCAGGTCGGCACAGTATTCTTCTAAGGAGCATCGCCAGTGAGCGAACAAGATAACGGCCTTCAACTGGCTGTGAACAACCTCGCCACTGAAATGCGGCGAGCGAATTACCTGAATGCCATCGGTATCGGTGGCGGCAATACGAAGCGACCGACGCTTTACCAGGAATTTGGCTACCCGCGCGAGATCACCTTCAACGACTTCTACAACATGTACCGCCGTAACGCCGCTGGCTTTGCTGTGGTGCACCGCCTGCTGGATGGTTGCTGGCAGGACTATCCGGTAATAGTTGACGGTGATGAAGCGCAGGAGGCGGAGAAAACAAACGCCTGGGAAAAGAAAGTCACCAAGTTCATGAAGAGGCTGTGGCCTAAGGTGAAGGATGCCGACCGCCGCAATATGGTCGGGCGCTACTCAGCGCTTCTGCTGCAGGTCAAAGATAATAAGTCGTGGAACGAGCCAGTAGATATCAAGCTGGTGAAATCCCTGGGCGAGTCAGCGCTGGTAAAACTTATCCCGGTATGGGAGCCGCAGTTAACTGTCGCCGAATGGGATAACGACCGTCAGTCTGAAACGTTCGGCCAGCCGAAGATGTTCAACTTCAACGAGCAGCCGGTCGGTGATGAGCCTTTTGTCGGGCCGATGCGCGGAGAACCGGTACACCCGAGCCGCGTTATCCTGTTCTGCGAAGGGTCTGAAGACGACAACGTCCTGTCCGGCATCCCGCTGCTGGAGGCTGGTTTCAACAAAGGCCTCGATATCGAGAAGATTTCCGGCGGTGGCGCTGAGGGCTTCCTGAAGAATGCCAGCCGTCAGATCGCCGTCGAGTTCAGCAAAGAAACCGACATGGCTACGCTGGCAGACCAGGCAAAGCAGGCTGGCTATGCCGATCTCGGCGAAGCGATGGGCGACAAAGTCAATAAGCTGAACCGCGGCACCGACGCGGCGGCCGTGATGCAGGCCGGGCAGATGCACGTCCTGAGCGTTACACCGGGCGACCCGGGGCCTACATGGGAAGTAACCGCGAACGAACTGGCCGCCTCCGTACAGATCCCGTTCACTATCCTGTTCGGGCAGCAGACCGGGCGCCTGGCGAGCGACGAGGACAAAACGGACTGGGCTATCCGACGCAACACGCGCCGAAATGGCTTCCTGACAGATCGCATTACCGCGCTGCTGGAACGCTTCTGGACTCTTGGGATTATCGACCCACCGACCAAAGGTGAGGTCACCATTTCGTGGAGCGACCTGCTGGCGCCAGGCGAGAAAGAGAAGATAGAGAACGCTTCTAAACTGGCCGACATCGTGCAGAAAACCACTGGCTTCTATGGCGGTGAGCCGCCTATTACAGCCAATGAGTTGCGCGAAGTTGTTGGCCTTGACCCGCTTCCGGAGCAAAAAGAACCACCAAAACCGGACGAGAAGGTGACTACCGATGATCCACTGGCCGATGACACCAGAACAGACGGCAAAGGTGGGCCTGCCGATAGTTCCGCGCAGTAAGGTTGACCCGACCAGATCGGCAAAGCAGGTAACCGCGATGTTCATGGATATCGAGGCGCGGTATCTCGGAATCAAGCGCGCACTGAAAGCTCTGTTTTACCAGCGCCTTACCGGGCGAGAGCGTGAAGGTAACAGCCATAACTGGCATTTCCTGTGCCACGACCACGGCGAGGATGTGCGGCTATACCAGGTCAACGCTGGCAAGTTCATCTACGACATGTCGGATCAGGAGCTGGCTGAACTGCTAAAAGCGGTGCAGTCAATTCTCGATGATTACCTGCTGGAAGGTGGCGAGCAGAACCTGTGGGCGATGGATTACGTTGTCGCTGAGGCGCAGCGCGGCACGCTGGAGGCCTTCAACAACCTCTCGCAGCAGTCGCAGGTGTACGCCAGCCAGACGACGTTACAGCAGCTTTTAAGCAGCCCCGGTCACCTTAATCAGGTGGCGGCGGCCAGGATAACAACGTTCAGTGACTGGAAGGTCATCAGCGATACCGCCCGCGGCGACCTGACCAACATCATCACTGATGCGGTCGCACGCGGCGTGAATCCTCGCGAGACAGCCAGCGTCATCAGCAAGCGCCTCGATGTGTCGATGTCGAAGGCAAAGAACATTGCTCAGACTGAGCAGGTCGGCGCGCTGCGTGAAGCTCAATGGAATGAAACGGACTGGGCTTCCGAGAGGCTCGGGCTGAACACTGGTCTTCTCCATCTTTCTGCGCTGAAGCCTACCACCAGGACAACGCACGCATTCTGGCATGGAAAGGTCAGAACCGTGCAAGAGGTGCGCGACTGGTATGCAATAGATGGTAATAAATACCACTGCTATTGCAGCCAGATTCCGGTGCTGCTCAACGACGACGGCAGCATTTTCAACCAGGGGCTGGCTGATAAGCTGGCGAAAGAGCGTAAGCAGTGGACCGCAAAGGAGGCTGCATGACCGTTTATTGGTGCTGCGGTTGCAGTCGAACATTGAGCTACCAGTGCGTAACTGCGCTGGACTATTTCCACTGGTGCTGTAGAGCGCCAATGTTACGAAAAATCTAAACAGAGGACGCAACGTGAAGCTATCCAGCATCCACGTTAAATCCCTCGCCATCAACGCCTCCAACATCTCAACGACAACCATCAACGGCCAGGAACACTACGTCATTCGTGGTGCGGTTCCGATCGTCGATGACATCGTGATGAATGGCGGCCTGTACCCGGCGGAGGAAATTAACAACAGCTACCAGACGATGGAGCGCAAGTTAATGCCGATCGGCCACCCGATGGTGAACGGCAAATACGTCAGCGCCAACGACCCGCAGGCGGTTAACGATTACTACGCCGGTGCGTGGGCTCAGAACGTCAGCAAGGCCAACGACAAGGTCGTGATGGACGTATACGTCAATAAGGCCGTGGCAGATACCAAGCCTGACGGTAAGCGGCTTATTCAACGCCTGGACGACATGATTTCCGGCAATAACGCCGACCCGATCCATGTTTCTACCGGTCTTCTGCTGAACAAAGAGCAAAAGGCAGGTGAATCGAAACAGAAGAAGTATTCCTGGGTCGCTCACAACATGCAGTTCGACCACATCGCGATCCTGCTCGACGAACCCGGTGCCGGTACGCCGGATGAAGGTGTCGGCATGTTCGTAAACGCTGACGGGCAGGAGGCCGATGTTGAATCGACAAGCCTTATCGATGCCGCCAACAGCATGAAAGACGGCTGGTGGAACAAAGTGAAATTCTTCATCAGCAACGCCTCAGAGATGTCCTTCGACGACATCTACCAGGCGCTACGCATGTCCATCAAGCAGGACGACAAAAAGTGGCGCTACGTCGTCAGCGTCTGGCCTGACCATTTCGTTTACGAAGAGGATGGTGAAAACGCCAAGCCGAAGCTCTTCGACCAGAAGTACCTTATCTCTGACAAGGTCGTAACGCTTGTCGGCGATCCAGTAGAAGTCGTGCGCAAACCAACTGAGTACGAAGTCAAAACCAACGGAGAAACAAACCCGATGAAAGAGAAGATGATCGCCGCGCTCAATGCCGCAGGCGTTAAAACCGAGGGGCTGACCGACGATCAGGTCTGGGATGCCTACAACCAGCAGATGCAGAAAAAAGATGGCGGCGGCGACCCGGGCCAGGCTCAAATTAACTCTGATGTGATTACCGCGGCTGTTAATGCGGCGCTCACCCCGCTGAGCGAAAAGCTGAGCAAGCTGGAAACCCAGCTGCAGGCGAACGCTGAAAGCGACCTGAAAACCAAACGTGACGCGGTTAAAGCGAAATTCTCGTTCATGACCGAAGCAGCGGTTAACTCCCTGTCCGGTGACGCGCTGAACGACTTGTACTCACAGTGCCAGACCAGCACCGGTCTTAACCCTGCATTCCAGGGGAATGGCGCTCAGAGTGAAATCCTTAACATGGAGGCACCTGAATAATGGCTCTCGCACCTCGTTTCCATACCGTAATCGCGGGCCCGGCCCGTAAGAATGACCCGCAGGTCATTGAAGCAATCATGGCGGCGGCCGTGAAGCCCGGCTCACTGGTGATGCTCGACAGCACCGGGAAACTGGCGGTTCACAATGTAGCTGGTGGTGCAGGCGTTGCTCTGGCTCTTCAGCACAACTATATCGGCGGCGGTGACATTCGCGACTCGGTTCCTGCAGGTGATACCGGCGCGGCCATCATGTGCGAAGACGATGTGGATTACCACATGCTGGTCAAAGCAGGCGAAGTGTTGCTGGAAAACGAAGGCCTGGTTTCTGCCGGTGACGGCACGCTTGCCAAGGCAACAACGCCAGCTACCGACCAGGTCCTCTTCTATTCACGCGAAAAAATCACCGTTGGCGCTGAAGCTCAGCTCGTGAAAGTTCGCAAATCAGGGAAAGCAACCGCATGAGCATGATCGTATTCAACAAAAAGCTGATCACCGAGCACAACCAGGTGAAGCAGGCATGGAATCAGCTGCTGATGCAGCGTGAATCCTTCAATATCAACCAGAACACCATTTCCGCCCAGTACGGCGGCGCGCTGGAAGTTAACCAGGCCGCGCTGATTTCCAAAGACTATTGGCGCGAAGTGGACAACATCACCACCCGAGTCTTCCGTAATGACGAAGGCAACGGACTGCTGGATGATCTGCTCGGTCTCGGTACACCGATTTCTATCGGCAAGACGGCGGCGCTGTACCGCGTTTCCAGTGACGCTGGCAAGGTACATCGCTCACTGACGGGCCACGTGCCGGAAGAGCTGGATAAAGTCATCTACGACGAAGCTGGTGACCCAATCCCGATCTTCAACACTGGCTACAGCCGAGAATGGCGTGAGTGGAACGGCATGCAGTCCGAAAACCTCGATGCAATGGCCGATGACCAGGAAGCGCATGTTGCTGCGATTCGCGCTGATATGGCTGACTACATGCTTTCCGGTGATGCGAAAGTGAAGGTGAAAGGCTATGTTGGCGCTGGTATCACCAACCATGCCAACACCAATCAGGTTGACCTGAGCGCATCCGGTCTGAATATCGACCTGACCACCTCTACTCCTGATCAATCAGTGGCCTTCTTCACTGGTCCGTTTGCTAAGCTGCTGGATGATAACTACGTGCAGGAGAAGGTGAAGGTATGGGTGTCTCCAGACATCATGCGCAACCTGAACCGACCGTATTCTAACGCTGCCGGCTTTAAAGAAGGCACCGTGCTGGAATACATCATGCGCTATGGTCGCATTGAGTCTATTAACCAGACCTTCAAATTGACCGGTAACCACTTTGTCGCGTACGTGCGTAACTCGCAGTACATCAAGACGCGAATCGCCGCGCCGGTTGGTACCTTCATGATCCCGCGTCAGAACCCGTTCGACAACTACAACTCTCTGGTCTGGAGTGCTGTCGGTCTGCAGATTAAGCGCGATTTCAACGGTCGTTCTAAAGTGTTCAACGCACAGGGGTAAGGGGCTTCGGCCCCTTTTCTTCAGGAGAGAGCATGAAAAAGTTAAAAGTCGAGAAGACTGGCTGCTGGGGAACGATTAACGGCGTATTCCAGCAACTGCCGGTGGGTCATGAGTTCGTTGCTGTTGCTGTGCCACCGGCTTTCGCTGGCCGTGTATCGGTCGTGGGTGAAGTTGAGGCTCAGGAGCTTGAAGTTGCGACGCCTGGTGCCGAAGATGCTCCTGCAGAGCAGGCAGAGCAGGCAGAGCAGGCAGAGCAGGCAGAGCAGGCAGAGCAGGCAGACACCTCCGCTAAATCGAAAAAGGCGAAATAACCATGGCTGACCCAATCACAGCGGCAGACGTGCAGGCGTTCCTCGGTGAATTGGGTTACTCCATCCCGGGCGCGCTGCTGGATCCGATTCTCTGCGTGGTGAACAAGATTATCCCGTGCCTCGATGGCGCTGGGTATGACGACTGCACCGCTAAGCTGATCCTGATGTATGCCGCCGCGCTGATGGCTACGTCGTCCGGCGCGCGCCGCATCAAATCGCAGGGGGCGCCGTCTGGTGCGTCCCGCTCGTTTGATTACGATGCTGACAGCATCACCTGGCTGCGCGACTCGTTGGCGAAACTCGATACCAGCGGTTGCACCGGTGAGTTGCCGATCAGCGCAGGTAATAGTGTCGGCCTGTTCATGGTGGTCGGGGGCTGCTGATGACGTACAAATCAGTTAAGCACGGCCTTCCGCGCGCGTTCACCCGCGTCTGGGTGATGACCGACACGGGGAGGGAGACTACCGGCTACGTGAAATCGGACGGCGAGTGGTTCATCAACTGCCCGCGCATCTGGGCGACTGGCGCGAAGGTGTTGCGCTGGAAGGAGGGCTGATGTCATCGGTAGCGAACTGGAGCTATACAGCCACGGCGACCATCTGGCGCAAGGTTGACGGAAACGATGAGATAGGTGACCCTCTGGGTTATGCGGCTCCTGAGCAAATCCTCTGTGATTACGAGGGCGGGCTCAGCAAGAAGTTAGCCAGCTTGGGCGCTGAAATCGTCGTGAAGAATACCGTCTGGACGGAGTTCTCGCTTGCGGCCGCTGGTGATTACCTGCTGATTGGCGTTTCGACCGAAGCGGACCCGGTTGTGGCCGGTGCCGACGAGGTACGTCAGGTTATCCGTTACGCCGACACGTTCGAGCGACTGGCGGACGATTACACCATTATAACGGCCTCAAGCAGAGTGTAATTATGGGTATAACAATGCGAGGATCAGACAGGGTTAGCAGGAATATTGACCGAATACTGAATGATATTCAGGGTAGGAAAATCATTCGAGCTCTCCAGTCTGCGATGATTCTTGGGGCGGCTAGATCGGCACTTTACACGCCGATCGATACCTCAGCACTTTTAAATAGCCAGTTTCGCGAAATCGTAACTGACGGAGCTGTAATAACAGGCAGGGTTGGTTACTCGACCAACTATGCCGTTTATGTTCATGACCCAGCCAACCCGCAGAGGTTCCGTCGCTCAACTGCTAAAAAGGAATTTCTCACCCTTGGATTTGAAGAGGAGCGCTCTGCCATTGATGATGTTGTGCGCAAGGAGCTTTTGTTATGACCCCCATGATGCACGAGAGGGTGCGCAACATGTTCGTCGACGCCGGGCTAACAGCAGGTTTCACGGTGCAGCAGCTGATGTACGAAGACCCGAAGGACTTGGCTAAAGCCATAATCGTCTTCAGGCCAAACGGCGGGTCGAATATCCGAACCGATCTCGGCTCTGAGTACCACGTCCTGGTCGACGTTGTCGGCGCGAAGGACAAGCGCAAAGACGCGCTTAATGCCGTGCAGCGCATCGTTGATTATGTCCAGGTTAACCCCATGGCTGACGAGTGCGTCGGCTACATACAGAACATGGGCGCAATCCCCGCGCCGGTGCTCACAGAAGAAGGGCGAATAGTCTTCCGACTCCAGTTCGCCTGCACTTACGGCGAATAGCCATCCCAACCAAATAACCCGCTCCGGCGGGTTTTCTTTTATACGTCAAAGAGGAGTTTCACATGGCTAATTGCCAGAACTCGAACGAGCGCCTGTTCGGCGGTGCGGTCGTGCTGGAAGTCGCCGATGGCTGCCCGGACGTCAAACCACTCGAAGCGGAGTGGATGGCGCTGGCTGCTGGTACGTCGAAGGGCTTCGACTTCAACCCGAACTCGGTTACCTCTGATGCGGATGACGGCGGCGGCTATGTCGAGACCATCATCACCAACAGTGACTTCACCCTTAGCTTTGAAGGCGAAGTGCGCAAGAAGGACAAACTGGACCAGTACGGTGTTGGCAAGTTCATCAAGTATTTCGCTGATGAGCTGAAGGCTAAGCGCCAGCCTGGTATCTGGGTGCGCATGGACTACGGTCCGGTCGAATTCATCGGCTACATGAACATTACGGCTCTGAGTTCAGACGGTGGTACCAACGACATTGTCACGTTCTCAACCGAGTTCAAAGTCGGCGACGCAAGCACCATCGAAGTGAACGAAATCACTGCGGTTGCCGTGACTGGCGTGACGGTAACGCCGACAACCAGCACTGGCACTGCAGGCGGCACCAGTACCTTCACGGTGAATATCGCACCAACAGGCGCAACCAACAAAGACTTCACTGTAGCGACTACCGATGCGACAAAGGCAACGGCTACCGCATCCGGCAACACCGTTACCGTGACGCGTGTCGCCACCGGCAGCGCGCAGATCATCATCAACACTGTAGACGGCAATTTTGTGGCCGTGCATACGGTTACCGTTTCCTAACGGACATTACAAAGGGCGGCGTGCTGCCCTTGATAATGACCGTTTACTGGAAGGCTTATGACCGCTTTAACCGATATTGGCGAACTCTCCATCAGCGACAGCCGCGAAGGCGGGAAAGATTACCTGCTACGGCCTTCATTCGAGGCTATGACGAGGATCGGCACTCCGGAAGAGATTGTGCAGGCGTACGCCACCATACACGGCAATGATGTCGCTCAGCTAATTGAGGTTTGCGCTGGCACGCTGGGAGGATTTCCTGAATGGCTATCTCCATCATTCAACCGCGCTGCTGAGAAGCTTTTATCAACGTGCATGTTGGTGCTTCAGGCGTGCTGCGAGGAAGACCTGACGCCTATGATCGGCGAATGGAAGGGATGGCGGCATTGCGTCGTATACCGACCGGGACAGATGCCGAAGAACGACATCATCGTGCTGGCGCAGCACCTCATGCAGCACGGCATCGTCGGAAAAGCCAAGGTTCGCCAGTTGCAGCGCCATGAAACAGGCGAGCGCACTACAGAGTTTAAAGCATTCGACTACATCAGCGCAGCTCGCAGCCACTTCGGAATGAACCGCACTGAAGCCTCTCAGTTAACGATGACCGAATTTCAGATGCTGCTGGCGGCTAAATATCCTGACCAGAAAGGCTTTACTCGCGAAGAGTACGACAGCATCGCCGATGAATATCTGGCTAAACAGGCAGTTCGACGCGAGAATGCGAAAAAGAAGTAACCGACCTTCTATACAACGATACCCTGAGAACAATAAATCATCCTTTTCCGTTGCGCCTGTGCTATTCCTGGGTAGGATGTTCATTTTTACCAAAGGGGAATAGGGATATGAACAAGATATTTGTGGCGCTGGGTTTTATTGCATTAGTAATTACATGCACCTTCGCAGCAAGAGAGCCACTATCTCTCGTCTTCATAATTGCAACTTTCATTATCATTGGCTTTGGATTTGGAAAAATAGGCGAGAAGGCGGCGTTTAATTCCCGTCTTACACAGGCGGAGAGGCGTGGAACTTTACGATTCTGCGCCGTTGGTTTTTTGGCTGTATCATTAGCTGCCAATGTGGGATTTCTTTTTTGGGTCAACTCCCAAACCCCTATTTTTGGTGATGCTTACGCGGAAAGAAAGCAATATGAAGACCTGAAGAGCGACTTAAAAAAACAAGAAACAGCTCAGGAGGAGGGGCGTGCAATCCGATACTACGATGCAAAAGAGTCAGTGAAGGGATTGCTCAAAGACTCATCATCTGCTGAGTTCTCTGGGGAGAAGATCGGCAAGGGTGGTGCAGTTTGTGGGTACGTAAATGCAAAAAATAGTTTCGGCGCTTATGCAGGTAATTCAAGGTATATATCTACCAACGGGCACTCCGTAATAGATGACGATAGCCAGGAGTTTAATGACTCATGGGAAAACACCTGCAACTAACCAACAATAAAACCATATCAAACCTCGCTCAGGCGAGGTTTTTTATTGCCAGGAGAAAACAATATGGCTGGTACCGTCAGCGCTGGAACGATCGTTTACGAAGTGGATATGGACACGGCTCGCCTTCTTCAAGGTCGTCGGGATATTGATGATGCGCTGAATGGCCTCAATGGGAGTATGGGCCGTCTTGAGGCTGGTTTAAACCGCACCGAACGCTCTCTGTCTTCGATTGAAGGCACTATGTCCAGCTTAACTGGCGTCGCGAAAGCGCTCATTGCCGCTCTTTCTGTCCAGCAGGTTGGCGCATATGCTCAGGCATGGCAGGACCTCAGCAATAAACTGGCAAATGCCGTCAGGGATTCCGTACCGCCGTTTGAAACGCTGGCTGATGTCACAGAGCGTGTTTTTGACATCTCTCAAAAGACTCGCTCAGGTCTTGATGCCACGGCCACACTCTATGCGCGTCTGGAGCGTTCAACAAGAAGTTATGGCGTCAGTGTAGAGGACATTACCAGGCTGACAACCATTATTAACCAGGGTTTCGTGGTGTCAGGGTCAACAGCCGAGGAGGCAAGCAATGCAATCATTCAGCTTGCTCAGGGGCTGGCGTCCGGAGCATTGAGGGGTGATGAATTTAACTCTGTGAACGAGCAGGGGAACCGGCTCATGATTGCTCTGGCTGACTCTATGAATGTCAGCATCGGGGCGCTCAGAAACATGGCTGCAGAGGGCAAGTTAACCACTGAGGTGATCGTTAATGGCCTGCTCTCTCAGGGCGATAAAATTGGACAGGAGTTCGCTAAAACTACTGCGACGATCAGCCAGTCTCTTGAAATTGCCAACAACAATATCACGAAATTCTTTGGCGAGAATGCCACAGTAAAAACTGGCGTAAAAATATTCAGTGATTCAGTAATTTCTCTCAGTGAAAACCTGGACGCTCTCAGCACTACGCTCACGATTGTTGCTGGCGTAATGGGCGCGCGGTATGTCGGCGCTCTGACCATGGCTACCTCCGCGAAAATCGCTGATATCGCAGCATCTCGTAAGCAGGCTGTTGCAGAGAGTCAGGCGGCACAAGCAGCTTTGGTTGCCGCTAATTCTGCTCAGCGTAAGGCTCTGGCTGATAAAGAGGCTGCTCTTTCGTCTCTCGCTCTGGCCCAGGCTGAATATAACGTGGCCAAAGGTAGCGCTGCTGAAATGTTAGCGCTTGATGCCCTAATAGCTGCAAAAACTCGGGCAACTACCGTATCTCTCGCTCTTACTGAGGCTGAAACAGTCCAGGCTGCCTCATCAGCAAGGGCGGCGGCGGCGGCACGTGCAGCATCTGCTGGTATTGGACTTGCTCGTAATGCTCTTGCCCTCATAGGTGGTCCAGCGGGGGCGGCTATGCTCGCTGCCGGAGCGATCTTCTATTTCTGGCAGAAAGCCCAGCAGGCAAAAGAGGAGGCGATCGCCTTTGCTGACGGTCTGGATAAGCTAAATGCGTCAATGACGTCAATGAGTAACACTCAACTGCGCGGCACGATTGCAGATGCCAATAATTCTATACGAGCTCAGAAAGAGGCTGTTGCAGATCTGCAGAGTGAAGTTGACTCTCTGAGAGACAGATATCAGAACTTTACCCCGGCAGCGCAGGAAGTTGCCGAATCTATGGGGCAAGGTGCGGATTTCGCTCGCCAACAGGCGGAGGTGTCTGATGAACTGGCTCGCAAGACGCGAGATCTTGAGTCCGCAAAGGATAAATTATCCCAGACAGAAGAAACCGCGTCAGAGGCGACTCGCACACTCACGAACAACATGCTTACAGCGATGGGAGTTCATGATCAACTCATCGAAAAATCCTGGTCTCTTGAGCAGGTTCAGGGTGCGGTAGCGAAAGCCTTTGGAGAGACAGCTGATGAAATAAACCGAGCCAATCAGGCCGGAAAAAGCTTCGACCCAAAAGCGCTGCAGATATCTCCCGCGACCAAGGAGGGCGATAAAGTTATCGCTACTCTGGAAGAGCAGAATGAATTACTTAAAATTCAGGACGAGAGAGAGCGGGCGATAGCCAAAGCCAGGATGCAGGCTGCCAAGGTCACGGACAATCAAAATCAAATCTATGCGGCAGGGAGACTGGCTGCTGAAAATTATGATTTAGAGAAATCTGAAGAAGCGAGGAAAAAGGCTCAGCAAGAGAGTGAGCAGCATGGGAAAAAATCAGCGTCTTCAGCCGAGTCTGTTGCTCAGAAGCTGGCTAACCTGAAACAACAATCGGAGCTGGCGGCAGGTTCAACAAATGAACTCAGTAGAGAGCAGGCTATCCTTGCCGACCAGCAATCTCTTGGTGCTGCAGCTACTCAAAAAGACATTGAGTTGGCTGGGAAGTATGCCGCGACAAAATGGGACAATGCTAACGCCATTAAAGCCCAGGCGGCAGCAGAGAAACTGCTTCCAGAGGCGCGCGAAAACGCCAGCTATAAGCAGGATGTTGAGGCTCTGAATACCGCTCTGGCTGCGAAGAAAATCAGTCAGGAGCAGTACAACCAGACCTCAGAACGACTGGCGGCAACTCACCAGGTTAACCTTGCGAAAATCCGCGCCCAACAGACGGTAACACCACAGCAATCTGCTCTTGGTGAAATCGACCCAGTTCAGCAATTGGCAAATCAGCATGCTCAGGAACTGGCTCTCATTCAGCAGTTTGAGACGCAGAAAGGTCAGATCACTCAGCGCGGCCTCGAGCTGATGAACGCAGCCAATACCGAATATGAGCAGGCTCGTATTGCGGCGCAATGGGAGATTTACCGCAACCAGAGCACGACCAATCAGCTGATGGCTGACGCTATCGATTCTCTCCAGGGGGGGGCGACCAATGCCATTACCGGGCTGCTCAACGGCACCCAAAGCCTGCAAGAATCCTTTGCCAACATCGGCACGACAATCCTCAACAGTGTTGTCGGTAGTCTGGTGCAAATGGGGATTGAGTGGGTCAAGAGCCAGTTAATGGGGCAGGCCGCTGCGACTGCATCACTTGCATCCACGATGGCTCAGGCCACTGTTGCTGCTTCGGCATGGGCTCCTGCGGCAATGAGTGCTTCTATTGCAACAATGGGGAGTGCTGCTGCTGTTGGTCAGACGGCCTATGCTGGCTCACTCCTGGCAGCTAAAGGGATGGCGGTTGCTGGCGCCCGCGAGCACGGCGGACCCGTCAGCGCCAACTCAATGTACCGAGTGGGTGAAGGCGGGAAGCCAGAAATCTACCAGGCCAGCAACGGCAGTCAGTACATGATACCGGGTGACAACGGTAGGGTGATTAGCAACCGGGATATGCGCAGTGGTGGGGGCGGTGGAGATGTGACAATCCACCAGGAGAATCACTATCACTTCGATGGAAGTCCCAACAGCCAGGAAACGGTCAAACAGTTTGACAAGGTGGCGTACAACGCCGCATTACGCGCCATCAGAAATGAGCAGCGTCCAAATGGGATGCTTGAAAAAAGCCGTTAATACGCATATATCTGATGGGCAAATTAAAAGGAGAATGAGATGAATTACCATATCGAAGATATTACAGCATTTGATAATGACAATGGTTCCGGGATTATCGCAAGGGTCGTTTTTCATTATGAAACGCATCTGAAAAGTATTTCAGTTAATGTTCATATTCCTCTGGATAAGAATGCTTCTCTTGCAGTTATTGAAAGTCGTGTATTCGAAGAAGCTAAAAAGCAACTTAAAGAGCTTGCTGTGGAATTCTGATTCTCTATCGCAATGCACGTAGACCCGCTCTGGCGGGTTTTTTATTGGGAGCAACCATGCCAGAAACATTCACCTGGCCCCCACAGAAGGGCTACAGCGTCGAACGAACGCCTAACGTAGCAGTCGTCAAGCTAGGCGATGGCTACGAGCAGCGCCAGACGAAGGGCGTTAACCCTCTGATGGATAAATACTCGCTGACATTCACAGGCGTGGATGATGCGAAATGCTCAAGGCCTAATGCTGCGAAAGCTGCCGATGCTTTCCTCAAGGCACGTATGGCGGTGCAGTCTTTCTACTGGACGCCATCTGATACTGGAGTGCAAAAACTGTTTGTTTGCCGCTCATGGAGCATGACAAAGACCGGTCCGCTATACGAACTAACGGCCACATTTGAACAAGTACCAAGATAAGCCACCTCCGGGTGGCTTTTTTAATGGGAGTTTGCCGTGCGCGACATACCAGCCAATATGATTATAGATAGCGTCGATGCGGGAGTCGGCGCTTTCATTGACCTTTTCGAAGCCGACCTGCAACCTTTTGGTGGTGACCTTATCCGGTTCCATTCCGGCACAAATGGATATTACGGTAACGTTATCTGGAAAGGTAACCAGTACCTGGCATACCCGATAGCAGTAGAGGGATTTGAGTCAAAGAACGAAGGCACGTATGCCCGCCCGTCAATGGCGGTGGCGAACGTTACCGGCTTACTGACGGGTATCAACAATGACTTTGATGACATGCTGGGAGTAGTCATCACCCGAAGACAGGTTCCGGTGAAGCACCTGGACGCGGTAAATTTCCCGAACGGGAACCCTGACGCGGACCCGACACAGGAGGCGGTGTCCCGCTACGTTGTCGAGGAGATGACAGAGGAGACTTTCGAGCAGGTGACATACACGCTGGCGACACCGATTGACTGCGACAACGCCATCATCCCGGCCCGTACCATTCTCGCCGACGTATGCCAGTGGCAGTATCGCGGCGTCGGGTGTGGATATGACGGGCCGCCTGTTGCAGATGAGCGTGACAACCCAACCACTGATCCAGCGAAGGATAAATGCTCCCACCGTCGTACCGGTTGCCGGTTTCGCTACCCACGTCCTGAACCAATGCCTATAAGCAGTTTCCCCGGCTCTCAAAAGGTCTCCTGATGCAAGAACTACTCGATTATGCGGCATCGTCACAGGATGAAGTGTGCGCGCTGATCCTGAATGGCGAGCGAGTGTTCCGCTGCAGGAATGTGCATCCAGAGCCCTGGCATCACTTCCGCATAAGTGACGACGACTGGCTTGCGGCGGAGGAAGCAGGAGAGGTGACGGCGGTCTTTCACTCGCACCCACAAAACGTACCGTTCCTGTCTGGCGCTGATCGTCAGATGCAGGAGGTTACAGGGCTTCCGTGGTGGCTGGCGTGCGGTGGCAGAATTCTGAAATTCAGGTCCGTATCATTCCTGCTGGGGCGCAGGTTCGAACATGGCGTCATGGACTGCTACACCCTTTTCAGGGATGCGTATCACCTGTGCGGTATTAACCTTCCTGATTTTGAGAGAACTAACGGGTGGTGGTTACGAGGTGAAAATCTCTATCTGAACAACATGCCGCTCAATGGTTTCCGCCAGGTATCGCCTGGCGAAGCGCAACCAGGTGACGTCATTATCAGGCAACCATTCCCCGGTGCTGACCCTTGCCACGCAATGATTCTCCTCGAAGACAACATGGTACTTCATCACGACCATGCCGGACACCTGAGCCGGAGAGAGCCAATGCGCCCGGCATACATCAAGCAGACGCATTCCATATGGAGACATGAACAGTGCTCATCTTTAAATTTGCGGGCAATTTACGCCGATTTTACCGCCAAATCTCTCTGAACGTAGACACGCCGGCGCAGGGACTGCGTCTGCTTCTTGCCCAGAATCACGAATTCAAAAAAGCATTCCTCAATACAAAACTTCGGATCCGAATAGCGGGTGAGGATGTTGAGACATCGGCTATGCAATGGCATCTGGATCGCCACCTGAAAGATGGTTCTGTAGTCCTGTTTGTGCCGGTAGTTGAAGGCGCTCTCACTGCCGCTGCTGCGGCATGGATTGCGGTTGCCGTCAGCGTGGCGTCAATTGCGTACTCGGTCTACATGTCACGCAACATGAAAACCAAAACGTCAGCGGAAGCGGCTGAGACAAACACGCTAACGAACAACTCATTTACCAGTGCGGAAAACCGTGTCGGGCAAGGGCGTCCGGTGCCAATCCTTCTCGGGGAAATGGAAGTCGGTTCGAACGTCATTTCTCTCGGTATTGACACAAGTAACAACCAGGACTGGACAGAATCAATTAGCTAAGGTGGCGCTATGTCTTCAGGCGGCGGTAAAGCATCAACCCCGAAACTCCTCGACGATAACCTCAAGTCAAAACAATTTTACCGGGTGCTTGACCTTATCAGTGAGGGTCCGATTTACGGACCGATTGATCAGTCACATCTGTCTTCATTCAAATTGAACAAAACGCCGGTTACTGACGCCAACGGAAACGTCAGCGTTAACGGAGTCAGCGTGGCATGGAGGCCGGGTTCTGAAACGCAGTCGCCAATCAACGGTTTCTCTGCAATCGAAGCGACGACCATTGTTAACACTGAGGTCACTTACGATACCCCGCTGGTACGCACCATTACGGATCAGGATGTAACCCGAGTTCGTTTCAACGTTGGTGTCACCGGACTGGTAGAGCAGGACAAAAAGGGGAACCAGAAGAACACTTCAGTCACTTTGGTTCTGGAGACCAGAACTGGAGCTAGCGGGTGGGCAATAGTAAAGACCGTCACAATTACAGGTAAAATATCCGGTGAGTATCTTGAGGCGCACCTGATTGACGCGCCGGAAACTAAACCGTTCGATATCCGAGTGCGTCGAATTACGCCGGACAGCACCAGTGATTTGCTGTCAAACGGTACCATCTGGAACAGCTACAGCGAGATCACCGACGATAACCTGAACTATCCGTTCTCCGCTATTGCGGGTGCAGTTATCGACCGTGACCAGTACACCGATACCCCGAGTCGCACATATCATCTTCGCGGCCTGATTGTTGACGTTCCTGACAACTATAATCCACTGACGCGCACCTACTCTGGGCTGTGGACTGGCGGATTTAAAAAAGCCTGGACTAATAATCCCGCCTGGCTGTTCCGTGAACTGGCGAAAAATACCCGATTTGGCCTGGCGAAACGCGCCGGATACATCGATGTTGACGATGGCGCACTCTATGTTCTCTCACGGTATTGCGATCAGCTTGTTAATGATGGCTACGGCGGGCAGGAACCAAGGATGACGCTGAATGCCTATATTACCGAGCAGGCGAGTGCGCGTGACATTCTCGACAAGATAGCGAGTATGTTCCGTGGAATTGCATTGTGGGACGGTATGCGTCTTTCAGTAATGCTGGACGCGCCACAAGACCCAATTGCGACAATCACGAATGCTAACGTAGTTGATGGCGAGTTTAAGCGCAGCTCCGTGAAGCGTTCAGAGAAATACAATGCCGTTGTTGTGTCCTGGACTGACCCGGATAACGGCTGGGAGCAGGTAAAAGAGTATGTTTCCGACGATGATATGATCGCCCGCGGGAACTACAACGAAACCACCCTTGAGGCGTTCGGCTGTACCTCACGCGGCCAGGCATGGCGAGCCGGTAAATGGTTGCTGGAAACAGCAAAGCGTGAAAGCAGCAGACTGTCTTTCCAGATGGCTCGGGATGCCATCCACTTCACGCCGGGTGATATCGTTGAAGTCATGGACAACAACTATGCTGGTGCGCGTCTTGGTGGCCGCATTATGTCGCATGCGGGTAACAAAATTACCGTTGATGCTGTTGATTCGTCTCTGATATCAGAAGGCGACACCATGTCGATCATGGGTAGTGACGGGAAATTCGTTAAGTACCTGATTGCCAGCATTGCCGACAATGTAGTGACGCTGAAAACTATGCCTGCATGGGTTCGTGACGGCACTGTATTCGCTATCTCCACCAGTAACGTTTCAACCAGACTCTTCCGCATCCTGAGCGTTGCAGAGACGGATAACAATTCTGTCTACAGCATCACCGCATCGCAACATGATCCGAACAAACAGGCTATTGTTGATGAAGGTGCCGTGTTCGAAGTTCCCAACGATACGCTGAACGGTTACCGTGTACCGAATGTGGAGAACCTGCGTATCATCAACACCAACTCTGAGACTGTCCAGGTTACGGCCACATGGGAGACGGCAACCACTACCAAAAAGCTGATGTTTGAAGTGTATGTATACACCGATGACGGGAAAGTAGTGGCTCAGTATGAGACTGATCAGTTCCGATATGAGTTTTACGGCCTGAATGCCGGGATTTACACGCTTGGCGTTCGTGGCCGTAATGAAAATGGAATGAAAGGGGCTGAAACACAGGTGAGTCTGGTTATCGGAGCACCTCTCGCACCATCTTCAGTTGTATGGACTCCCGGTATTTTCTCAGCAGGTATTGTTCCAGTTATGCGGGTGACTGCAACCTCTGATACCACGTTTGAGTTCTGGTACTCAGGAGAGAACCAGATTGTTGACGCTTCACAGATTGAGGATCAGGCGCAGTTTCTTGGGCGAGCAAGTCAGTGGACTCTTCACGGTTTAAAGGCTGATACCACATACTACCTGTACGTCCGCACGCGTAATGCCTTCGGTACATCCGGTTTCGTTGAGGTGTCCGGGCAGGCCTCATCTGATATACCTGGCATGATTGATTACATCGATGAAGCGATCAGGGATTCGACAGCATTCAAAAACCTCCAGGATGGTGTTGATATGAACCTGGAAGGGCAAATACAGAATGCCCTTGCAAATAATGCTGCCTATGAACATCAGTGGGCACAATATGGTGAGGTCAAAGCCGACATTCTGATCGTCAGGACAACGATTGCTGATGTCGACCATGCCCTCGCTGAACTATCCACCCAGGTGCAGGCAGAAATAGGCGATTTAACATCAGCGGTCAGCGAAAAACTCACTGCTGAAGTTAAGATCGATGGCACAGCCTCAGCATTCTATACCCTGAATCTTGGCATTCAGCGGGGAAGTCAGTTCTATAACACCGGGTTCTCAATGGGTATTGAGCCTGATGGTTCTGGTGGGTATAAATCAACAACAGTTTTTGCGGCGGATCAATTCGGTATTTATTCAGGAAGCGAACCGGGAAATTATCAAAAAGCCTTCTTTGTTTTTAATGGGCAGGTATTTATCAACTCGGCATTTATTCGTAATGGCAGTATTGATAATGCCAAAATTGGCAATTATATCCAGTCCTCAACCTGGGACGGAACCGGGAACGTTGGCTGGCATATTAACAAATCCGGTTATGCTGTTTTCAACAACGTTACAGTACGAGGGATGGTTTATGCCTCAGGTGGGAAATTTACCGGAACTATAGAGGCAACGTCATTTGTTGGGGATGTTGCCAACGTTGGTGTCGGTTCGGATGCTTCATTAAGCGGAACTGCTAATTTAGTTAAAACGATTACTTATACTGACTCAGGATCAAGTAGTCTTGCTAAGAATGCTCTTGTAGAAGCAACCTTTTATTCATCAGCGAATGTCAATACCATGATGGATGTTATTATTGATATTAATGGGACATCCAAAACGTTTTCAAACCTTCCAGTGCAATCCGGCGCGTATGCTAATAATTTTTACACATTGAGATTTGGAGTTAAAGGAATAAATGCAAGCACGGTAACGGCAAAATTAACTATCGTTAGTGCTAACTCAGTAAGCAAAGTCATTTACTCCCCAAGTTTAACAATAACAAGAGGTACAGGATCGTTTGTTGGGTAAAAATAAATGAGTGGTAAAATATTGTGGTTGTTGAGGGCTGGAATATCCCAGCCCTCTTTTTCACTAATTATTAATTCATACCAATTGAAAGCCGGGCAGCCTGTATAGGATAATCCATCTGGAATTGATATTCAGTAGTGTTACTCGCGCAACCCAGCTAATGTGGTTAAAATCAAGAAAAGAAATGTGTATACTTGTTTCATCTAAAACATCACAGTTTATTTAATATCTTAACTATACCCCTTTTCAGTCTAGTTGTAAATATGGGTCAGGAGAAGAAAATGTCAAAAGGCACCCTCACACTTACAAATAATTCAGATACCTAACAGGTAGCGGTACTGCCTTTACTTCCGAGTTAACCGTCGGCGATTTTATTGTAGTGACTATCGGCGGTATTCCTTATACACTACCCATCAAAACTATAGACAGCAATACTTCATTGACCATAGTTAGCAACTATACCGGGCCTACGCAGGGCGGCGCTGCATGGTATGCTGTTCCGCGTGTTGCCATGAGCCTTGTTACTGCTGCGCTGGTGGCGCAAAGTGCTGAAGCGCTGCGTGGACTGAATTACGACAAACAGAACTGGCAAAGCATTTTTTCCGGAACTGGCAATGTTACGGTAACACTGCCGGATGGAACGACATGGACTGGCCCTGCGTGGAATGGCATTTCTAATACCATCTCGGGAATTTCTGATGCCGTCTCTGACATTTCTGATGCCGTCTCTGACATTTCTGATGCCGTCTCTGACATTTCTGATGATCTATCCGGGAAGGCGGCAAAAGGGCAAAACAGTGACATCACCTCCATTACAGGACTAACTACGGCTTTGTCTGTGGAGCAGGGGGGAACAGGATCAAAAACCGCAGCAGGTGCACGCGCTAACCTTGGACTGGTGATCGGTTCTGAGGCGGGCAATATTTTTCCTCTTAAACAAAGACTCATTTACCCTGACTTTTCATCCTCTTTCCCGGTAGCTGGAAGTGCAGTTCCAGGCTTTAATTTTTTAACTACTATATGGAATGGCTGGTGTACGTCAGCAAGTGACTACACGTTAAATACCGGAGGGCCAAATCCTTCACAAAACGGGACAGGGTATGCCTACGCTCAAAGCTTGAGTCTAGGTAATCAACAAAGTCGAACTATGTTTTTTGTACCGTATACGATCACTGGTAATTCAGGAAGCTTGTGCTGGCAGGGTATATTTAATGGTGTATTAACACCAATGGTAACAACTCGTGATACCAGAAATACCACTGTTGACAGTAACGGTTTTATAAAAGTAGCGTCTCCTGTTGTGAAAATTTATGGTGATGGCAATTACAAAACCAACGATGAATCAGAAGGCGTTACGGTCACTCGTCTGGATGTAGGCCAATATCTCATTGATGGGTGTGAAGCACTCAATTCAGACGCTGCCTGGGGCGGTATTGACGGAGGTTTTGAGATTCCTACTGACAGGAATAAGCAACCGCTCATATGGCTGGATTATGAGGTTAACGCCGACGGCTCTGTGCTGGTAAAAACATATCACCGCGCCCATACTTCAGCTCCAGCATTTGCCAGGAATGAGCGTGCTGGATTGGCAGATGGCGAGCCGGTTGACATCCCGGCTGACCAGTTCGTCAGCGTTCGTGTAGAAATGCCAGCGAGTAGCATCTGGAAACAGAAACAGAAACAAACGGAAGTGGCTTTAAAGCAGGAACAGTGGTCTTAAAAAAACCGCCGTCCATTTTGTGTAAGAATGAGCGGCGGTTGATTGCTCAGTGTTCATGCCCGAGCAAACGCCGGGAATATTACCCGAACAAGATTTATAGGCCAACCTGGCGAACAGTCGGAACTCTGAAACCAACCACATATCGGACTCTTCAAACATTTCCTCCAGCATGCGGTTCAGCTTTTCCCGATCGCTTTTGCTGGCATCACTATTCAAGCCGTTCGCCTGCATCGGCTTTACCTTCACTTCGGCATCCGGAAAAATTTTGTGCACCCGCTTTGTTAGTTCAGCCAGGATGATCTCTCTGGCTCCTTCGAGCACCGCAACATTACGTTTGTCATATACCAGTTCAACAAACATTGCTATTCCTCTTTCCTAACTTGATCTGTAATCATAAAAATACTACTGTATATGCATACAGTCAATAGTCCAAAGAGGGCGCTCTTATGCCTCGTCAACCTGATATACGTGCAGCCTTTTTAGCGGCCATACAACAGAATCCAAAGGGATATCTTTGCCTGCATACAGACAGGTTCATCGCTGAACTGCAGGAGAGACACTGGCATTTCAGCCAGGCGGATGCGAATTCATGGATCGAGCGCAATCAGCCAGGCTTCGCGGATAAGACGACGGATGGCAGCGACAACCGTTATTGGATCCTACGTAACATGGGGAGGGTATTCTGATGGGCTTTCCTTCGCCGGCTACGGATTACGTTGAACAGCGTATATCGCTTGACGAGCGCATCATCACCAGGCCAGCGGCTACGTACTTTATGCGGGCAGGTGCAACGCATTACCGGGAAGGTATCCTCAACGGTGCTTTGCTGGTTGTCGACGCGTCACTGTCTCCATGTGATGGTTCATTGCTGGTTTGCACAGATAGCGGTGAGTTTAGGATTAAGCGGTATCGCACACACCCGGAGCCTCATCTGGAGAATCTGGAAAATGGCAAGAGGGAGGGTCTGCCGGATAAGAACGAAGCATCAGACACATCGCGTCCGGTGTTCGGAGTGATAACCTACATCATCAACGATGCGCGTTCTGGAGAATTTGATGATTGTCCAGTGATGTGAGACAGAAATGGGACACACAAAGCTTTGCATCGGTTTGCAAGGCTTTGCATGTTTTTCGAAGATGGGACGTGTGAGCGCCGTAGTAATGGGATAAGTTATTGTTAGCTCGGGTAGTTCCAGGAACTTCTAAGCCGTAGGTCGTAGGTTCGAATCCTACAGGGCGTGCCATTTGATCCCCGTAATCCCCCAGACTCCATCGCCATACTTGAACTGAAACATATCCCTGCTTAACTCAATGGTGATTAATCCTGTGATGAGGGCTCACCCATGGCATATGTCGACAAAGCGCTTCGGTTTAATCCTGCCTCTCCTGTCTTTCAGGAGAATCTTCACGACGTCTATCACCATATGCGAAACCATCAGCCGGTGACGCGAATCGGGAAAACATGGGTGCTTACCCGTTATCAGGACGTGTATCAGGCAATGAAGGAACGTGCATTCGTCTCTTCAGGTATCCCTGAAGACGTGCATGCTGTACTGGAAAAAGAGTGTTTTAACCTTCCGCCCCGGCTGCGGGATCTTCTCTACGGCATTGTCCTTTTTGAGGAGGGAAGTGTTCATCGCGCTCACCGTCAGGCTCTGCAAGCTCTGTTTACCGGCGAATCCTGGAGGGCATTAACCCATCTCATCTCACACGAATCACATTCAGTGGTAGCCGCTTTACCCACAGCTCGCCCGTTTGACGGAGTTCGGCAGATTGCAGCGCCGCTATGGGGGAAGCTTTTCACCGTATGGCTTAACCTGCCGCAGGCGCAACAGGAGGTGGTGGAGCAAGAGAAAAGTGCCATCAGGCTATTGCTGGATCCCAGCGCCATTGACCGTGAGGGGCTTCAGAGGCTGATAAAAGCGCTCTCCCGTCTGGATGATAGCTTTCTCCAGCTCGCACAGGCGCACAGAGAAGGTTACGATTCGCTGTTTTATCGCAGCCTGCTGAAAGGATATGGCGGAGATGGGAATGCGCTTTATGAGCGGTTTAGCACGGACTGCATCACGATGCTTATTGGCGGCAGTGAAACCAGCGAAGCGCTAACCGGAAACCTGCTCTATATGCTGGCATTGCATCCGGAATTGCAGGATGGGGTCAGAAATAACACGCTGCGGATGAAAGAGATAGTAAGCGAAACGATGCGCTTTGAATCGCCGCTTCAGATGGGCAGGCGGAAGGTTGCGGCTCCTGTGCATTTTCTGGGGCGTGAACTGAAGGCTGGCGATAACGTGTTGCTGTGCCTTGGCTCCGCTAACCGGGATGAACGCGTTTTTGAAGAGGCGTCGCGCTTTATTCCGGGCAGAAAGAATGCACAGCGACAGCTAGGGTTTGGAGCAGGTGTGCACCAGTGCATCGGGCAGTTGCTGGCGCAGTTTCAGGCTGAAAATCTGGCGACGGCCCTGAGCAAGCGAGGGATTACCGCTTTGGACGGTGAGGCGAAATGGTCGAATCGAAGTCTGATCCTGAGAACGCTGGAGACACTTCCGCTTAAGATCGACTAGTGCGATAACAGGACAATGACATGAAGGGAGTCATTTTTTTCTAATGCCCTGTGGTCGAATTTTTATTCTTTTCTTTTCGGTTAAATAACGGCTTAATAAATAGAGTGCTAATTATCTTTTATTAGGGCTG
Organism: Enterobacter sp. CPE_E890; assembly: GCF_046521475.1. NCBI lineage: Bacteria > Pseudomonadati > Pseudomonadota > Gammaproteobacteria > Enterobacterales > Enterobacteriaceae > Enterobacter > Enterobacter sp. CPE_E890. Next base: position 1,233,143 of record NZ_JBKFZW010000001.1, read on the forward strand.
CCCTTAAGGATTTCTTAATCTTTATTTTACTCCATTTTTAAATCTGGATTTTTATCACTTTAAACACCTCTATAATGAAATTTTACACTTTTACGCTAAAACTGGATTGATACTAATTATCATTAGCGTTTTTGTATGCTTTAATCCTGTCCCACAAAGCTATGCGTTGTTAATCACGTTGGTCAATTAAGGATATGTTCATGAATTCTCGTCTGCTGTCATGTTTCTCCCTTGCCTTGTTGTCTTCATCACTTTTACTTTCTACACAATCAGTTGCGGCCGATAACAACGAGGGTATCGTTGTCTACAACGCGCAGCACGAAAACCTGGTTAAGTCGTGGGTTGACGGTTTTACTAAAGAAACCGGTATTAAAGTAACTCTGCGTAACGGTGATGACAGCGAGCTGGGTAACCAGCTGGTTCAGGAAGGCAGCGCATCGCCAGCAGACGTATTCCTGACGGAAAACTCGCCGTCCATGGTTCTGGTGGATAATGCCAACCTGTTCGCGCCGCTGAATGCAGATACCCTGAAGCAGGTACCAGCAGAATATCGTCCGGCGCACGGTCGCTGGATCGGGATTGCTGCCCGCAGCACGGTGTTCGTGTATAACCCGGAAAAACTGACCGAACAGCAGCTGCCAAAATCGCTGATGGATCTGGCGAAACCTGAGTGGAAAGGCCGTTGGGCGGCATCACCGTCAGGCGCAGATTTCCAGGCCATCGTGAGCGCAATGCTGGCCCTGAAAGGCGAGAAGGCGACTCTGGAATGGCTTAAAGCGATGAAAACCAATTTTGTTGCCTACAAAGGTAACAGCACCGTCATGAAGGCCGTCAATGCCGGTCAGATTGATGGCGGCGTGATTTATCACTACTACCGTTTTGTCGACCAGTCCAAAACGGGTGAAAACAGCAAAAACACCCAGCTCTACTATTTCAAACACCAGGATCCGGGCGCGTTTGTGAGCCTCTCCGGCGGTGGTGTACTGGCATCCAGCAAACACAAAGAGCAAGCACAGGCGTTCATCAAATACATCACGGGTAAAGAAGGCCAGGAAAGCCTGCGTACCAACAATGCCTTTGAATATGCTGTGGGTGTAAATGCTGCCTCTAACCCGAAACTCGTTCCGCTGAAAGATCTCGATGCGCCGAAAGTTGAACCTTCAACGCTCAACAGTAAAAAAGTTATCGAGCTGATGACACAAGCCGGTCTGCTGTGATCCTGAGAGTAAAGTGAACGTCTTATGTCTGGTCTAAGTCTCGACATCGGCAAAAACAGAGTGCAGGAGCCTGCTCGCAGGCGTCCTGCACTGCCGATGGTTGCGTTAGCTGTCCTGTTTTCATTAATGGCGCTTCTGCCTTTAGGTTTTATCATTGCCATTGGCATTGAGACGGGCTGGGAGACGATTAAGGCGCTGGTGTTCCGCCCGCGTGTAGCTGAGTTGCTCAGCAACACGCTGTGGCTGACGGCGTTAGCGGTTCCGCTTTGTATTGTGACAGGCGTAGCAATCGCCTGGCTCACAGAGCGCACGCAGCTTGCCGGACGAGGGATCTGGTCTGCGCTGGCGGTGGCTCCGCTTGCTATCCCCGCGTTTGTACAAAGTTATGCGTGGGTAAGTGTTGTTCCGTCGATGCATGGACTTTCTGCAGGCGTGTTCCTCTCCGTGCTTGCCTACTATCCCTTTATCTATATGCCGGTAGCGGCGGTGCTGCGCCGCCTTGACCCGACGCTGGAAGATGTGGCCGCTTCGCTCGGCACGCCGCCGTGGCGGGTCTTTTTCCGCGTGGTGCTGCCACAACTCAAACTGGCTATCTGCGGCGGCGCACTGCTGGTGGCGCTGCACCTGCTGGCGGAATATGGCCTGTACGTGATGATCCGTTTTGATACCTTCACCACGGCGATTTATGACCAGTTTCAGTCTACCTTCAGCGGTCCTGCCGCAAACATGCTGGCGGGTGTACTGGCCTTGTGCTGTCTGGCTATCTTAGTGCTGGAAGGCGTGACTCGCGGAAAAGCACGCTACGCGCGCATTGGTGCTGGTGCTGCACGTGAACAGAAGCGCTGGCCGCTGAAACCCGCGGCGGCTGCGCTGGGTCAGCTGTTTTTCATCGTGCTGATTGTTCTGGCACTGGGCGTGCCATTAATTGTTCTGTGTCGCTGGATTTGGCTCGGCGGTGTGCAAAACTGGATGAGCGCCGATCTCTGGCACTCACTGCGCCAGACGCTGATGCTTGGTGTGGGTGGTGCTCTGTTGACGACAGCGTGTGTGATCCCCATCGCCTGGCTCGGAATTCGCTACCCCCACCGCGTTTTTCGTATGCTGGAAGGCTGCATCTACATCACCAGTTCGCTGCCGGGGATTGTCACCGCGCTTGCGCTGGTCACTGTCACCATTCATTACGCCCGTCCCATTTACCAGACGGAAATTACCCTGTTCCTTGCCTATCTGCTGATGTTTATGCCCCGCGCGCTCATTAACCTGCGTGCCGGGATAGCACAGGCACCGGTGGAACTGGAAAACGTGGCGCGCAGTCTTGGCAGTACGCCGGCGAAGGCACTATGGAGCGTCACGATGCGGCTGGCTGCGCCAGGTGCGGCAGCGGGGGCGGCACTTGTTTTCCTCGGTGTCAGCAACGAGCTGACTGCGACTCTGCTGCTCTCTCCGCTGGGCACGCGCACGCTCTCCACCGGGTTCTGGGCGCTGACCAGTGAAATTGACTATGTGGCCGCAGCGCCTTACGCAATGCTGATGATCCTGATTTCACTCCCGCTGACCGCCATTCTCTATATGCAGTCGAAAAAAATTGCAGGGCTTTGACATGCTTGAATTAACCTCCATTTCTAAAACATTCTCTGATGTGCAGGTGCTCGACAGCTTAAACCTGAGCGTTGCCCCCGGGAGCCGGACGGCAATTGTCGGGCCATCCGGGTCAGGTAAAACCACGCTGCTGCGAATTCTTGCCGGTTTTGAAACACCGGACACCGGGCGCATTGTCATGCAGGGGCGAACGTTGTTCGATGAGAACAGTTTTGTCCCCGCCCACCTGCGCGGGATCGGTTTTGTTCCTCAGGAGGGGGCATTGTTCCCGCATCTTAATGTGGCAGATAACATTGCCTGGGGGCTGGACGGTACCCGTCATGAGAAGCGTCAGCGTATTGAAGCGCTGATGGATATGGTTTCGCTGGACAGGCAGCTTGCGACGCACTGGCCGCATGAGATTTCCGGTGGGCAGCAGCAGCGTGTGGCGCTGGCCCGCGCGCTGGCCCAACGTCCTTCATTGATGCTGCTGGATGAGCCCTTCTCAGCGCTGGATACGGGCCTGCGCGCGATGACGCGCAAAGCAACGGCCGATCTGCTGGCCGAAGCGGGCGTTGCCTCCATTCTGGTCACCCACGATCAGAACGAAGCGTTGTCGTTTGCCACCCAGGTTGCCGTCATGCGTGCCGGACGTTTTACCCAGGTTGGTACGCCTTATGAAGTCTACACACAGCCTGTTGACGAAGAAACGGCGCTGTTTCTTGGAGATGCGGTGATCCTGCCAGCTCAGCTCAATGCCGGGATTGCCCTGTGCGCGCTGGGTGAGGTGCCGACGGACAACGCGCATGCGACAGGAGAGGGCAGGGTAATGATGCGCCCCGAACAGCTGCGCGTAACGGCATGTGCAGCGCATGAAAGCCCGATCTCGATTCTTGATGTGGATTTCACCGGTCAGCTGTCGACGCTCACCCTGGGATTAGCCGGGCAACAGCAGCCTGTGATTCTCAAGACGGTAAGCCAGCCTGGGTGGAACCCTGGGACGTCGGTACGCATTGATATTGCTGGCACGGCGCGTGTTTTTGAATATTCTTAATAGTCGTTAGTAATTTCATGCAACGGGTTGTTATAAAAGAATTTTCCAGGACGTATGGCATTTCCTGAGATTCTCTACCATGCTCATAAAACCTCACCATAATGTGTGAGGTTTTTCGTAGTTGCTGATTAATCTCAAGGAAAAAGGTTATGAAAAAGACAACGGCTATTTTGTTGGGAACTGCGTTACTGTTTACGACCAATGCGTTTGCTGCCCAACTGCTGACAAAAAATGAGTTCAAGAAAGTTGCGTCTCAGTATCAAAAAATCGGTTCGGTAAGCACCTCGAATGAAGTATCGGTGGATGACGCAAAAAAAGAGCTGATTGAAAAAGCGGATAAGAAAGGCGCGGATGTGCTGGTGCTCACTTCAGGTAACACCAACAATAAAATTCACGGTACGGCTAATATTTACAAGAAAAAATAATGACACCACAGCCACTCCGATATCGGGGTGGCTGCCCGAGGTTCCACCCAATCCCTTGCTACCTCCAGCATGAAGTGTTAAAACGTGCCCCTTCTAAAAAAGAGACAGGGGTAGGACGTGAAAGACGCGTCATCCGCTTCAGGCAACGGTAGTGCTGAAGCTTCGTCGGAACAGAATCCGACGCTGCAACGTGGTTTGCAAAATCGACATATTCAGTTAATTGCCCTCGGCGGCGCAATTGGTACCGGGTTGTTTCTCGGTATCGGTCCTGCGATTCAGATGGCTGGCCCGGCGGTTCTGCTGGGTTACGGTATCGCCGGGGTTATCGCCTTCCTGATCATGCGCCAGCTCGGTGAGATGGTCGTTGAAGAGCCGGTTTCAGGCTCCTTCGCACACTTTGCTTATAAATACTGGGGCCCGTTTGCAGGCTTCCTGTCCGGCTGGAACTACTGGGTGATGTTCGTGCTGGTGGGGATGGCTGAGCTGACGGCGGCTGGCATCTATATGCAGTACTGGCTGCCGGACGTTCCGACGTGGATTTGGGCGGCGGCCTTCTTCATTATCATTAACGCCGTTAACCTCGTGAATGTGCGCCTGTATGGTGAAACCGAGTTCTGGTTCGCGCTGATTAAAGTGCTGGCGATTATCGGTATGATCGGCTTTGGCCTCTGGCTGCTGTTCTCAGGTCACGGTGGCGAGCGTGCCACTATCGACAACCTGTGGCAACACGGCGGTTTCCTGGCAACGGGCTGGAAGGGGCTTATTCTCTCTCTTGCCGTGATTATGTTCTCCTTTGGCGGCCTGGAGTTGATTGGCATCACCGCTGCTGAAGCGCGCGATCCGCATAAAAGCATTCCTAAAGCGGTCAACCAGGTGGTGTACCGTATTCTGCTGTTCTATATCGGTTCGCTGGTGGTGCTGCTTGCGCTCTACCCGTGGGTTGAGGTGAAGTCTGACAGCAGTCCATTTGTGATGATTTTCCACGATTTGAACAGCAACGTGGTGGCCTCTGCGCTGAACTTCGTCATTCTGGTGGCATCACTTTCGGTCTATAACAGCGGTGTCTACTCCAACAGCCGCATGCTGTTTGGTCTCTCTGTGCAGGGCAACGCGCCGAGGTTTCTAACCCGCGTCAGCCGTCGTGGCGTGCCGGTGAATTCGCTGTTGCTTTCTGGCGCTATCACGTCGCTGGTGGTGTTGATTAACTATCTGTTACCGAAAGAGGCCTTTGGCCTGCTGATGGCGCTGGTGGTTGCCACGTTGCTCCTGAACTGGATCATGATCTGCCTGGCGCACCTGCGTTTTCGCGCGGCAATGCGCCGCAAGGGGCGTGAAACACAGTTTAAGGCGCTGCTCTATCCGGCAGGTAACTATCTCTGTATCGCTTTCCTGGGGCTGATTCTGGTGCTGATGTGCACGATGGATGAGATGCGCCTGTCGGCGATGCTGCTGCCAGTGTGGGTGATTTTCCTGTTTGCGGCGTTTAAGCTTTCCCGCAAGAAATAGTGCAGTTTTCGCCAGGTAGCGTTGCGCTTACCGGGCTTAAATGCTTATTTCGCGATAACACCTGCCAGAGATCGAATGTCGTTTCCGGTGGGGGACTGGTGAATACGCAGCCCAAATTCATCCACCACCGCGAAAATATGGTCGAAGATGTCGGCCTGAATCTCCTCATATTCTGCCCAGATCACCGTGTTGGTGAAGGCATATATTTCAATCGGCAGACCATTCGCGTCAGGCGCTAACTGGCGCACCATCAGCGTCATATCTTTGCGAATACGCGGGTGATTGCGCAGATATTCATTCAGGTAGGCGCGGAAGGTGCCAATATTGGTCATCTTACGCAGGTTTAATACCGACTCCCCTTCACCGTTCTCCTGATTCCACAGGTTTATTTCCTCGTGCCGCGCGGCCATATAGGGCTTAAGCAGCTTCGCCTGAATCAGGTGCTGCTGTTCCTGCTCGTTGAGAAAATGAATGCTGGTGGTATCAATATTCAGACTGCGCTTAATACGTCGCCCGCCTGAAGCCGACATTCCGCTCCAGTTGATAAAGGCATCGGACACCAGCGCCCATGTTGGGATCGTTGTGATGGTGTTATCGAAGTTTCTTACTTTCACGGTGGTCAGGCCAATATCCGTCACCGTGCCGTTCGCGCCGAATTTAGGCATTTCCAGCCAGTCGCCCAGCTTGAGCATATCGTTGGCGGACAGCTGTATTCCGGCGACCAGCCCCAGAATCGGATCTTTAAATACCAGCATGAGGACTGCGGCCATCGCACCCAGCCCGCTAATCAGAATGGCGGGGGATTGTCCAATCAGCAGGGAGATAATTAAGATGCCCACCAGAATCGCACTCACCAGCTTGATTCCCTGGAATATCCCCTTTAGCGGCAGCTGTGACGCGGTGGCCATTTTCTGCGACAGATTGAAAATCACATCCAGCAGGGAGAAGAAGGAGAGAAGCGCATAGACCATTACCCACAGCTTCGCGCAGGTGGTGAGTATTTCAGCCGCTTCGCTGCCTTTTTGCAGCCACAAAACCGCCTGAACGTTAACGATTATCCCCTGAAGGGTAAAGGCCAGACGGTGAAATAACTTATTCTGGGTAATGATCTGTAACCACAAATGGCTACTGGCCTGCGCGCGTTTCTCAAAAACGCGCAGTACCCCTTTGTGCAGAATAAAATGAACGATAAGGGCAGTAAGAAAAATAATACCAAAGATAATCACTAAAGAAGTGGTGTGATTAATTTCAATGCCTAACTCTTCAACCTGAGCAATTAATTCCTGCATAACGTCTCCTGTATTGATGCAGCCCCATAATGGCGGCTGCAAACCTGTTATGCAAATCTACCTGGCTTATTTAGTGACGTGGCAGGTCTTCACCACGGGCAGACACAGACGATGACGCATACGTAATGTTGCCAGCGCAAGAATAAGCATCAAACCTGTTTCGACGGCCAGGAAGAGGTTTATCGCCTGAGTAAAATCCCCGTGATGATTCCTCAGCCCGTGCAGCAAAATTGCGCCAAAAATGGCCGGACCAAGACCGAGTGCCGCCTGCTGAAGCGTACTCAGGATCGCACTCGCGGCACCGGCATCATCAGGCTGGATGTCGCGCATCCCGATGCGGTAGAAGCTGTTGACGATCAGCGCCTGTCCATATCCAACCAGGCCGGTCGCCGGAACCAGGGTCAGCGTTGTGTTGTTCATGCCCCAGAGGCGGAATGTGGCGATCAACGCCAGCAGGCCGATAATCTGGATCGCCAGCCCGGTCAGCAGGATCGTGCTGGTGCTGTAGCGGGCGATCATACGCGGGGCAAACCATGCTGAAATAAAGTAGGTCACACCCAGGGCGATAAAACTGTTCCCCGACTGCCACGGCGCCATCCCGAGGCCGGTTTGCATGGTCAGCGCCATACAGAACATAAACCCGGACCAGACGCTGAAAAAGAGCATCGCAATCAGCACGCCAAAGCGAATGCTGCGAAGCTGTATCAGACGCGGTGGGATCAGCGGATGGGCATCCTCACGCTCTTTTTTACGGGCATTCAATACCATCAGATATCCCAGCGGGATAATCGCAATCAGCGCGGCCTTCAGCGGCCATGACCAGTGCCACTGCGGGCCGAGGGCCATCGGGAACAGCAGACAGCAGAGGATCACTGCCAGCAACACGGTTCCCGCCCAGTCAATGCGCGACGGCGTTTCGCGACGGGTTTCCGGCACATAGCGACGGCTTAACGCCAGAACCACCAGACAGATTGGCACGTTGATAAAGAACGCGTTACGCCAGCCCAGCCCGGCGATATCCGCCGATACCAGCCAGCCGCCACCCATCTGCCCGACGATAAACGCGATCCCGCCGATCCCGCCAAACAGGCTTATCGCTTTGGCGTGGGCCGTACCTTTCAATGTGACATGCAGCGTGGCGAGAATTTGCGGCATGATCAATGCCGCGCCAGCACCCTGCACAATGCGCGCAGCAAGCAGTTGTTCAATATTCCCCGAAATCCCGCACAGCAGCGAGGCCAGGCCAAAGATTGCCACTCCCCACATAAACAGACGACGACGGCCAAGGTTGTCCCCCAGCTTGCTGCCGAGCGCGAGACAGACGGCGAAGGCCACGCCGTATAGGGCGACAATCAGCTCCAGCTCGGTGGCGGTGGCATGCAGAGAATGGGTGATGGCGTCCAGCGCCACGTTGGTGATTGAGGTATCAATCATGGGCAGCATCTGGCCGGTTAACAGCAATATCAGGCCTGCGCGACCCGGTGAAACAACTGACGTATTCATGGTAACTCCATTGCGTCATTCATCAGATGGTCGTAGCATCAACTATCTGATAAACGGGTACCAGTTCTTGCTTATACTGGTACTGACACTACCATGCAGGGGGATTTATGGCGCTGATGTCTGAACCTGTCGTCTCACTTCAGGATGACACCCGAAAACAGCTGGGGGCATTTCTGCGTGCCCGTCGCGAAAGCCTTGATCCGCAGCGTCTCGGCCTTCCGCGCAGTGGTCGTCGACGCACGCCAGGGTTGCGCCGGGAAGAGGTCGCTCTGTTGGCTGACGTGGGTGTGACCTGGTACACCTGGCTTGAGCAGGGCCGGGATGTTAATCCTTCCAGCGCGGTCATGGCCGCCGTCGCAAAAGCACTGCAATGTACCCCGACTGAAGCACGGCACCTGTTTGTACTGGCCGGATTACCACCGGGTGAAGCACCGCAGGCGACCTGCTGCGAGGGGATCAGCGAAGGTACGCGCCGCCTGCTGGATACGCTGATGCCAAAACCGGCCAGTATTCAGAAACCGAATTTCGACATCGTGGCGTGGAACGACAGCTTTGGCCATCTGATGGGGGTCGATTTCAATGCTATCCCGCCGGAAGATCGCAACTGTATTTATCTGTTCCTCACGCATCCTGCGTGGCGTGCCCGGCTTGGCCGGCGCGACGATGTACTGCCGATATTTGTCTCCTATTTCAGGGCGGCGATGGCCGAGCATCGGGGTGACCCGCTGTGGGAAGCTAAACTGGCACGCTTCTTCGCGGTATCTGACGAGTTTAAAACCCTGTGGCACCAGCGCAACGAGGTGCGCGGCGTGGAAAACCAGCTCAAGCTATTCACCCATCCTGAACTTGGGGAGTTTACCCTGCAACAAATGTACTGGTACTCTGCTCCTCGCAACGGTTCGCGACTGCTGGTTTATCTGCCAGTGGATGACGCGGGGGAGAAAGCAATGGAATGGCTGGCGGAGCAGGCTAAATGAAGGTGACCCGAAAACAGGAGCGACTTTTACGTCGCGCACTCGATGAGTGGCAACAGGACGGTGTGTTAACCCACGACGAACACCAACGGCTGACCGGGACCCTGAAACGCGTCTCCATGGACTGGCAGCGCCTTAGCCGCTACGCCTTCTGGACGGCGCTCGCCTGTGTGATCATCGCCATTGGCAGCCTGTTCTCCGACAGTGAGTTGATGGCGCGTATTATCGAATTCTTCGCTTTCTCTTCTTTCGCCCGCATCGGGCTACCGGCGGTGATTGCGGTGCTGTTTTATCTGTGGGGATTCAGCCGACAGCGGCGGGAAACCCAGTGGCACTACAGTACTGAGGCGATCCTGTTCCTTGGGGTCTTCTTTACCGCCATCGCGCTCTGGCAGCTTGGCGAACGGCTCGATAACGGCAGCGGCCACGTGGCACCGTTGTTCCTGGCAGGCTGTGTGATTTACGGGCTGGTGGGCTTTTTTGGTCGCTCGGGGCTGGTGTGGCTGTTTTTCCTGCTCTCACTTGGCAACTGGTTTGGTGCTGAGACGGGCTATGTATCCGGCTGGGGCGCGTACTGGCTGGGGATGAACTACCCGGTACGGTTTATCTTCTTCGGTGGCGGACTGCTGGCGTTGTGCTGGGTTCTGCGGGCGTTATTGCAGGCGCGACAGCTCTACACGACCAGCAAAGCAATGGGGTTAACGTACCTGTTTGTCGCCCTGTGGATCATGTCGATATTTGGCAATTACGATATTGATAACTGGTACAGCGTGACGCAGGCATCGCTTCTGCCGTGGGCGCTGCTGTTTGCGGTGGCTGCGGTAATCTGTATTTATATCAGCCTGAAAACCGACGACGGTATGCTGCGCGGCTTTGGTCTGACGTTTCTTGCCATCAACCTTTATACCCGCTATTTCGAGTACTTCTGGGACGGCATGAATAAGGTGGTGTTCTTCCTGATTCTGGCGGCGTCGCTGGCGGTGATAGGGCGGTATGCGGAGCGGATTTGGCATGCTGGCGGCCGGTAAAACGTAACGGGCCGCACTGAGCGGCCCGTTTTGTTTAGCACTCGGTCACAACCGTGCTCAGCGGCAGGCGAGATTTCGGCAGCGTGGCATTGAAATCTTCCACGCTGTGGTGGCCAACTGGCACCACCACCAGGCTGGTAAAGCCTTTCTCTTTCAGACCAAATTCTTCGTCGAGGATCGCGGCGTCGAAACCTTCAATCGGTACCGCATCCAGACCCATCGCCCCCACACCCAGCAGGAAGTTACCGACGTTCAGATAAACCTGTTTCGCCATCCACTGGTCGTCATCTTTCAGATCCACGCGGTGCATGTCAGCAAAATAGGTGCGGCCTTTGTGGTTCGCGGCTTTCGCTTCAGATGTCGCAAAGCGGCCATCAGCTTCTTCCTGATCCACAACGCGTTCCAGCCAGGCATCATCCATCGCCGTTTTCGCGCAGAACACTACCACGTGAGAAGCATCCAGCATTTTGCGTTCGTTGAAGACATAGGTGCCCGCAGCAGACTTCGCCACGCGTGCTTTACCTTCCTCGGTGCTGGCAACAATAAAGTGCCACGGCTGGGAGTTGGTGCTGGACGGGCTGTACTGCAGCAGGGTTTTGATTTTTTCCGCTTCTTCAGCGGTCAGTTTTTTGCTTGCGTCGAACGCCTTGGTGGAGTGGCGTTTCAGGGCGACAGAAATGATATCCATAACAACTCCTGGTGATGAAATTCGCCCGTGCGCGGGCGCGAAAGGTGAGCAGATTACAGCGCGACGCGGAAAAAGATAAGTGCAATTCGAGCGCTTATTCTGTTCGTCTCAGACGAACAATCAAGCCGGACGGATCCACTTCTGGTCTTTTTTCGGTAGCTTATCCACCACCAGATGCCAGGAATCATTGATGAGGTCGGTAACCAGGTCCGGTGTCACATCGTCAGTGCCGTAAAGGGAAATCCAGTGCTTTTTACTCAGATGGTAGCCCGGCTCTATCCCGCGATAGATCTGCTGATTAAGCAGGGATTTCTCCGGGTCTGATTTCAGGCTGACGTGTGGTCTCCCGTGCGCGACGGCCACAATCATGAAAATTTTTCCGCCTACTTTAAACACGTCAAACTCCGGCCCGAAAGGCCAACAGTGTTCGGTGAACGGCAGCTCCAGCGCCACGCGTTTTGCGTGCTCCTGCAAGGCCTTACTCTCCATCGCTCTCCTCCTGGGCAAGCCCGCGCCACATCACCTCAAAGCCGAGCGCTTTAAAATCAACGGCGCGGGAAGGATCGCGGGTGGCAAATTCCATCGTCGCTTCGGCCAGCGATAAAAACAGCGCATCGCCGAACGTTTTAAATTCATCAGACATAAATACATGACGCACCGAGCGGCGGCAGAGTTCATGCAGCTCGGGGAACATCTCTTTCACAGCCTGCTCAGTTTCAGCGTTGATCTTTTCACTCACGCCAAGCTGGCGAATCGCGGCGTGGGCGAGAGGGTTTTTGATCCCCCAGTCAACGTAGCTGTTCCAGATGTTTCGCGTGTGCTCTTTTGGCGTGGTAAGGCTGCGATCCAGGTTGGACAGCATTGCCTGACAGAGATCCTGCTTCAGGTGCAGATAGAGGGCATTCAGCAGATCGTCTTTGGTAGCAAAGTAGCGAAACAGAGTCCCTTCGGCGACGCCCGCGTTTCGGGCGATGAGTGCCGTTGAGGCGGCAATACCTGACTGTGCAAACGCCACCGTTGCGGCTTCCAGCAAGGCCTGTTTTTTATCTTCACTCTTCGGACGTGCCACTAAATTTTTCCCCCTGTCAATTATAAAAACCCTGATTGAAACACGTGCTTTGACACGCTGCAACGCGGAATGTCAAAGATCGAAAACGTCTTGACGACTTTATCATCACATCTATAATGAGTGCTTACTCACTCATAATCAAGTTTACCCCGCGCAAACCATCGGATGGGGCGCGTTTTCGGGTCAGGATATGAAAAAGCCTCAATTCATCTGCGTGGTGTTTGTCATGATTATTGCTTCAGCTGCAAGTTTACCGTTTGTCCTGAATGCCGGATTTGGCCAGTCCCCGCAGGGGGCTCAGCTCACGGAAGTCGAGGCTTCCCCACAGCATCGTGACGGGAAATTCCATAATACGTTGCCGACACCGGGTTATAACGGCGACAAAAATATGCTGGTGGCGATGTGGGAGTTTCTGACCCAAAAAACGGAAAACGCACGCCCGGCTCAGCCGCTGCCGATGGTGAAAACCGATCTTGCGAGCCTGCCGCTGGAGCAGGACACCCTGGTGTGGCTTGGTCACTCTTCCTGGTATCTCCAGCTGGCGGGCAAACGCATTCTGATCGATCCGGTGCTGGGCAACTATGCCGCGCCGTTCTCGTTCCTGAATAAAGCCTTCGCCGGTGAATATCCATGGCGCGCTGAGAGCATGCCGGAAATCGACCTGCTGATTATCTCGCACGATCACTACGATCATCTGGATTACGCCACCATCAGGGCATTACTGCCGAAAGTGAAGCGTGTGGTGACACCGCTGGGTGTCGGATCTCACCTGCGTTACTGGGGGATGAAACCAGAGATTATCGACGAGCGAGACTGGAACCAGTCGGTGCACATCAGTGATGAATTGACGGTGCATGTACTTCCGGCGCGTCACTTCTCCGGACGCGGTATCAAACGCGATCAAACCTTGTGGGGCAGTTTTATGTTCGTTACGCCAGAGCAGAAGGTTTACTACAGCGGTGACTCCGGGTACGGCCCGCACTTCAGGGCTATCGGCGAACAGTTTGGCGAGGTGGATTTAGCCATTATGGAAAACGGCCAGTACGACCAGGACTGGAAGTACATCCACATGCTGCCGGATGAAACGGCGCAGGCTTCAGCCGATCTTAATGCAAAAGCCGTCGTGCCCGGGCATAACGGGCGCTTCGTACTGGCGAAACACACATGGAACGACCCGCTGATCCAGCTGGCAAAAGCCAGCAAGGACAAAAACTATCGGCTGCTGACACCGGAGCTGGGTGAGCCTGTTCGGGTGAGCGATACCACGCAAACATTTCGTGAATGGTGGGAATAATGTTTAAACGAGAAGCAGAAGGGGAGAGCTGTATGACCATTTCCGCTCAAGTCATTGATACCATCGTCGAGTGGATCGACGACAACCTGCATCAGCCATTACGTATTGACGAGATTGCTCGCCACGCGGGTTACTCGAAATGGCACCTGCAGAGACTCTTTATGCAGTACAAAGGGGAGAGTCTGGGACGTTATATCCGTGAACGCAAGCTGTTGCTGGCGGCGCGCGATTTGCGCGAATCAGACGAGCGCGTCTATGAAATCTGCCTGCGCTACGGGTATGACTCGCAGCAGACGTTTACGCGCATCTTTACCCGCACGTTCAACCAGCCGCCCGGAGCATACCGCAAAGAGAATCATAGCCAGGCGCATTGAACATATCGAAATTCAGGCCGGGTAAGGCGTAGCCATTACCCGGCTTTTTTATGGCTTACGACGCCAGTGAAAACCAGCGACGCCAGACGAAACGCAACACGAAGAATTCGATAACCCCAAGCAGTAAAAACCACAGGCAGAACAAAATGGTGTAAAGCTGGTTAAGATCGACCATATGGAAGGTGGTAACCAGTTTCTCCGCCAGCACCAGCCCAGGCGAGGGCGCAGGAAGCAGCAGGCACGAAAGCAGGGCCAGCAATAAAATGCCTCCCGCGGTGAGCAGTGATTCTAACGGGTGTTTCATCTTAATGTTAATCGTCAGTTAAAAATGTCATTGTCCGGCATCCCGGAACGTAAAGCAATATAAACCCGCCTACTCGATTTCAAGAAAATAATCGCCGTAATCTGTGTGTCAATCACAGGAATAAAATATTATCCGGCAGACAATTAAATTAATATCGCGTTATGTCAATAAATGTCTGCGTTACGAAAATAATTTTACAAATGTATAGGTGCTATAACCAATTAACGTGGCAATAACAATGGCTGCGATAATGTATAACGCCAGGCGGCGCCCGCGATAAATACCAAACATGGTTCCTCCTCGTTTAGATTTGGTTTAGAAACATTTTGTAAAAATTAGCTCATCGAAATAGTTTTAAACAGTTTTGAATAACCGAGACGCAATTATATTGCGGTAGATCAATTTTACCCGCAAGACTTTAAAATGAATTTATTTAAGCCAGAAAGGAATTCAGGCTTCTCTTCACCGGATATTGAAGGAAAAATACGATGACTGAAAAAAAATTGTCCCCAAACGTGCCGCCTTCCGGCGGGCTGGCATATCAGCAGAGCGTCGAGCAGGTGCTTACCCACACGCAGAGCCAGGCCAGCGGTCTGGACCGTGTAGAGGCGCAGGCGCGTCTGCAAAAATCAGGTCCGAACGCGCTGCCGGAGAAAAAAGGTAAACCCGCCTGGCTGCGTTTTTTGGCCCATTTTAATGATGTGCTGATTTATGTCCTGCTGGCCGCCGCCGTATTAACGGCAGTAATGGGCCACTGGGTTGATACGCTGGTTATTTTGGGTGTCGCAGTCATTAATGCGTTAATTGGCCATGTTCAGGAAAGTAATGCGGAAAAATCCCTGAAGAGTATTCGCAATATGCTCTCCAGTGAGGCGCGCGTTATTCGCAACGGCAATCATGAAACTATACCGACAACTGAAATAGTCCCGGGCGATATTATCGTATTACGTGCGGGAGATCGTATTCCGGCGGATATGCGTCTCATCGAAGCGCATAATTTACGGGTAGAAGAAGCGATTTTGACCGGTGAATCCACGGTTGTGGATAAACACATTTATCCGCTGAACGGTGAATTACCGTTGGGCGATCGTACCAACATGGTCTTCTCCGGAACGACCGTAAGTGCGGGCGGCGGCGTTGGCGTGGTCACCGCGACCGGTAAGGATACGGAACTCGGCCACATCAACCAGATGATGGCGGGCATCGAAAAGCACCGCACGCCGCTGCTGGTACAAATGGACAAGCTGGGTAAAGCGATCTTCGTCATTATTCTGGCAATGATGGCTGCGCTGTTTGTTTTCAGCCTGGTATTTCGTGAGATCCCGATGGGCGAGTTACTGCTCTCCCTGATTAGCCTGGCGGTAGCATCCGTACCGGAAGGCCTGCCGGCGATTATCTCCATCATCCTTTCTCTGGGCGTGCAGGCGATGGCGCGTAAGCGGGCCATTATCCGCAAACTGCCGACGGTGGAAACTCTGGGAGCAATGACCGTGGTCTGCTCGGACAAAACCGGCACCCTGACCATGAACGAGATGACGGTAAAAGCCATCATCACCGCTGACAGCTGCTATCGTGTAGATGGTAACAGCTACGAGCCGGTGGGCAATATTTACCTGGAGGGGAGCGACGAGCCCATACAAATCCAGCCTGGCACCGTGCTGGAGCAGTACCTGCGTACCATTGACCTGTGTAATGACAGCCAGCTGATTCAGGACGAGCGCGGTCTGTGGGGGATTACCGGCGGGCCGACCGAAGGCGCACTAAAGGTACTGGCAGCGAAAGCTCATCTTGAGCCGGTCATGACCACGCTGGTTAACAAGATCCCGTTTGACTCGCAGTATAAGTACATGAGTACTCACTACCAGGTCGGCAGTGAGGAGCAGATTTTAATTACCGGCGCGCCAGATGTGATTTTCGCCCTGTGCGCGCAGCAGCAGAGCCGTAACGGTACACAAGATTTCGACCGCGCGTACTGGGAAACCGAGATGGAGCGCTATGCGCGCCAGGGGCTGCGTATGGTGGCAGCAGCGTTCAAACCGACGAGCGGCGAGCAGGCGTTAACCCACGATGCGCTGAAGCACGGTCTAATCTTCCTCGGTATTGCCGGGATGATGGACCCACCGCGTCCGGAAGCCATTGCGGCGATAAACGCCTGTCAGCAGGCGGGGATCCGCGTGAAGATGATCACCGGCGATCACCCGCAGACGGCAATGAGCATCGGCCAGATGTTGGGGATCAGTAACAGCGAGCAGGCCGTAACGGGTTATCAGCTGGAGAAAATGGACGACGCCGGGCTGGCTGAAGCCGCGGTGAAGTATGACATCTTCGCCCGTACCAGCCCGGAGCATAAGCTGCGCCTGGTGAAAGCGTTGCAGGATAAAGGTGAAATCGTCGGCATGACCGGTGACGGTGTTAATGATGCCCCGGCGCTGCGTCAGGCGGACGTGGGCATCGCGATGGGCATCAAAGGCACGGAAGTGACCAAAGAGGCTGCGGACATGGTCCTGACGGACGATAACTTCGCCACCATCGCCAGCGCGGTGAAAGAGGGGCGTCGCGTTTACGACAACCTGAAGAAGACCATCCTCTTCATTATGCCGACCAACCTCGCGCAGGGGCTGCTGATTGTCATTGCGCTGCTGGCAGGAAATATCATTCCGCTGACCCCGGTGCTGATTTTGTGGATGAACATGGCCACTTCCGCCACGCTCTCCTTCGGCCTGGCCTTTGAGGCCGCCGAACGCAACATCATGCGTCGTCCACCACGTAAGACCGGACAGCACGTGATGGATGCCTACGCCGTGTGGCGCGTGGCCTTCGTCGGCACCATGATTGCCATTGCGGCCTTTGCACTTGAAGCCTGGCTGGCCCCGCGCGGTCACAGCGCGGAGTTCATCCGCACCGTGCTGCTACAGATGCTGGTCTGTGCCCAGTGGGTCTACATGATTAACTGCCGCAACACGGAATCATTCTCCCTGAACCGCGGCCTGCTGGCGAACAAAGGGATCTGGCTGGTGACGGGTGTGCTGTTCCTGCTTCAGGCGGCGATTATCTACCTGCCATTTATGCAGATGCTGTTTGGTACGGAAGCCTTACCGCTGCGTTACTGGTTCGTGACCCTGGCGGTCGCTGGTGTGATGTTCTTCGTCGTCGAAATCGAGAAGCGACTGACCCGCAGGTTCCGTAAGGCTGTATAACGTAAACACCTCTCCCCAGGTGGGGAGAGGGTTACGGAGCGGTTGCCCATAGTTCGCAATGTTTTTGCACCAGGGAGATAAGTGAGCCACCGTCTGCAATAAAGTCCCGCATGCGTTGCGCCTCGCTCTTGCCCTGCTTTAACAGCAGGGCAATTTCCGTTATCGCACTTGTCGCGCCGAGTTTCTCGGCCGACGGTGCAACCTGCTCCAGCAGCCAGTCGATCTCTTCTGCAACAGTCTTCTGCTCGCCGGTGTAAACGTCCGTCAGAATGCCCTCTAACCCGTAACGGCATGCCTGAAAACGGTTAAAACGATACAGCAGAAAATCCCGCTCCTGATGCTTATAGGGCCGCGCGGTCAATAGCCAGTGTGACGTAGCCTGAATTAACCCGGCAATATTGATCGCGTGGCCGAGCGTCAGCGGGGTATCCATCACCCGCACCTCCACGGTGCCAAAATGTGGGCTGGGACGAATATCCCAGTGCAGATCTTTAATGCTGTCGACCATGCTGGTGGCACTCAAACGGCGGAACAGCCCTTCAAACTCCTGCCAGTTGTTAACCCACGGCATTTGGCCGTTATCCGGGAATCCGGAAAAGATATTAAGCCGCGACGAGGCAAACTTCGTGTCTGTGCCCTGCATGTACGGCGATGCCGCCGCCAGGGCAATGAAGTGCGGCACAAAACGTGACAGGCCGTGCAGCAGATAAATGGCGTCATCCCCGGTCCGGCAACCGATATGCACATGCTGGCCGAACACCGTCGCCTGCAAAATCAGGTAGCCAAAGCGCTCCAGCGTGATGTTATAGCGCTCGTCGTCGCACACTTCCTGACGCTGCCATTTCTGGAACGGATGCGTTCCGCCGCCGCAAATCTGAATATGCTGATCCGCTGCCGCTCGCAGGATGCTTTGCTGAATCACAGAGAGCTGTGCTGCCGCCTGGTCGATGTTCTGACACACCCCAGTAGCGATTTCGAGCATGCTTTCGGTGATGTCGTGTTTGACTTCACCGCCTTTGATGTCGTTTTTAACGGCGGCGATAAGGGCTGAGGAGTCCTGGCTGAGATCGTATCCAGGCGGGTTCACCACCTGCAGTTCGAGTTCGATGCCAAGAGTGAAAGGTTCGGAGGAATGGAAATCGGGTAAAGGCATGGCGCACTCCGTTGTCTGTTATGTGTTGAGTATAGACAACGAGGGTGGCGCGCTCGTCTCAGGGTGGTATAACTGTTAGCAGGCTTAGCAAAAGGGGAGTGACTCATGTCTGACTATCCAACCATTGCGCTGATTGGACCCGGTGCTATTGGGACCACCATTGCCGCAGTGCTGCATGACGCTGGCCGCACGCCGCTGTTGTGCGGACGCACCGCGCACCCGGAATTACGTTTGCGTCACGATGAGGGGGAAACGGTGGTGCCCGGTCCGGTATTAACGGATCCGAGTATCATCACGCGCCCCGTTGATCTCGTTTTTGTGGCGGTAAAAACGACGCAAAATGCCGACAGCGCCGGATGGCTGCGCGTGCTGTGTGACGAAAACACCGTGGTCTGCGCCCTGCAAAATGGCGTTGAGCAAAAAGCCCAGCTTGCTCCGTGGGTCAACGGCGCAACGGTACTGCCGTCGGTGGTCTGGTTCCCGGCGCAGCGTGAGCCGGATGCCTCAGTATGGCTGCGCGCCAAACCGCGTCTGACATTGCCGGATGTCCCGCAGGCACAACGAGTGGTCGATGCCCTGCGCGGCACACGCTGTGCGGTTGAACTGTCGGCAGATTTCTCCAGTGTGGCATGGCGCAAACTGCTGCAAAATGCGGTGGCTGGCCTGATGGTGCTGGCCAATCGTCGCGCCGGGATGTTCTCTCGCGAGGATATCAGCGAGCTGGCGCTTGCGTATTTGTGTGAAGGGCTGGCCGTCGCTCGTGCCGAGGGGGCAAACCTGGACGATGAGGTGGCACAAGAGATCCTGACAAACTTCCAGCGTGCACCTGCCGATTTAGGCACATCGATCCTCGCAGATCGTCAGGCCAACCGGCCGCTGGAGTGGGATATTCGTAACGGTGTTATTCAACGTTATGGTCGCGCGCACGGTATCCCGGTTCCCATTAGCGACGTGGTAGTGCCACTGCTGGCGGCAGGGAGTGAAGGCCCGGGATAAAGGAGAAAGCGGTCTTCGAGAAAGGGGATCACTGGCATCCATTGCGGGACATTCAGAATCGATCGTTGATGTCTGATTAATATGCCCCCTATTTCCTTCTATTGATGTGGCAAGTCATTACAGAGTTCTTGTAATTCATTGAACAGTCTTGCCACATGGAAACCGTCGCATACGGAATGGTGTACCTGAACGGCGAGAGGTAACAGTACTTTCCCATCTTGTTCGTAATATTTTGCGAGAGTGAACATCGGAGCAAAAAAGTTCTGCATATTAGCAACGTTGACATTAAAACTGGTAAAACTCACCCAGGGAATAGCCGAGACGAAAAATATATTTTCCCGAGACTCTTCCTTAGGCCAATATGCAAGGTTATTACCATAGCGTGCTACGTCTTCTGAATAAGTATTCTGGAAGTGTTGAATATTGCCATCGTAATGGCTCCACATTGACGAAAAGGTCTCTGTTTCATTATGGAAAATAGTATAGTTGGGATGAATTTCATTCCAAATGACAAGCTCATTGTGCTTTATGGCCATACGAAACTCCGTATGTCGGTTGACAATTTTAGCAAGGAGGAAAATCATCGTAGGGTAGAATTTCCAGCCAACCTCTTTTATATGTTTCAGCAGCGCGGTAATGTCTATCAGAACCGTTTGGTTAAATGTACTTTGAGCAAATCCCTGAAATACCTCAAAATGCTCTTTTCTTGCCCAACGCGATAAATCAACGGGTGTATATTCTGGAATTATTTTTTTCATTTTTTATCCTTTTGCTGGCAAGCCGACAGGTTCCGAACTGTGCTGGTCGAGAACGCACTGGTGAGAGTAGCGCATCCTTATACGGGAAGAAAGGAGATGTCAGAGCATATCCGCTCTGCTGCCCGGCGAAACTGGCGCCTGATATGCACTGGCATCCGGCACGTTTTCCAAACCGAAATCTGCCCGCCAGAATTGTCCTCTTAAGCCATAGCTGAGCTCTGATGCCGAGCTTTTCTACAGGGTAAAGCTGTGCAAGCCAAAATCACCGGCTGCCTGAGCCTGCTGATTGCGCAGGATTTTTAGTGGAATTTTCCTTAATGCCATTAAGCGCCGAATCACGGCATCTTGCTGGATATCAAAACTGGCAATTAACGGCAGAATAGCGTCAGGGCGGGTAACGAATCCTGGATTCAGCATCTCTTTTCCTTGTCACCCCTTGAGCACAGCCAGAGTAACAGATGGCTTACCACAGGTAATTACCAGGAAAATAGAGTTGTATTTGCGGTGAAGCCAGAAATGACCTTCGGTCAGCAGAGAGATCGGCGGACCAGCATCTTTTCAGCCTTAAACACATATGCGAAACTTACCGCTTCTGAAAAAATGTGGTGGGACCCGCTCAATGTCAGAACCATCTTCGCAGTGCCTTTTCAGTGAAGGACTGATCAACTTTCCTGATGGCTATCAGGATCGTACCGTAAACGTATTCGCGCCGCCCGCGGCGGATGCACCAGCGTTTAATATCTCCCGCGATGCCCTCAACCCCGGCGAAACGCTTGCCGCGTATATCGATCGCCAGCTCGCCCTGATGGAAAAACACATCAAAGGCTGGAAGCAGGGTGAGCGTAGCGACGCGACGCTTGGCGACAGCCTTTTGCAGGGTGAAATTGTCCATGCCAGCTACCTGCGCGACGGGAAACGCGTCTGGCAGCAGCAGGCCGTGTTTACTGTCGACAGCCATAAAATTCTGGTGTTCACCATGACCTGCACGCGCGTGCTGGACGATGCCGACAGCGCGCTGTTTGGCGAACTTCTCAGGAGCTTCCGCTTCCACCAGTAACTTCAGGGATCGTTGTTATGTTTGAAGCAGCACGCGTTGGTGATGATATCGGCCACTCCGGTGCGCTGGCCGGGATGATTGCCGGAACGATTGTCGGTGGTCTGATTGCCGCCGCCGGGGGGATTCTGGCGGGGGCCATGTTTATTGCCGGACTTGGCGCATCCTGTCTTGGTGTGGGCGTTCTGCTCGTCGGCGCCAGCCTGGCCGTGGGGTATTACACCGGGGAGCTGGCGACCGCCGCCCGGGACAGCATCGCAGACGCCGGGGCATCCAGTATGACGAAGAAAGGCGTCATCACCTCCGGCTCGCCCAATGTGTTTATCAACGGTAAACCTGCCGCCATGGCCACGGACAGCGCGGTGAAGTGCTCTGACGACGGCTCGCAGCAGATGGCCGAAGGCTCCTCGCGGGTCTCTATTAACGGTCTGCCTGCGGCCCGCATCGGGGATCGAACCACCTGCGACGCGAAGGTGATGACCGGTTCGGACAACGTCATCATCGGCGGCGATCCGCAGCAAACCCTGCCCATTCAGTCTGAAGTCCCGGAGTGGCTCTACAAAGTCTCCGATCTTACCCTGCTGTTCGCCGGGCTTATCGGCGGCTGGGGCGGTGCGGCCGGCAAAGTCGGGGCGCTGTCTAAGCTGCTGGGCAAAATCCCTGGCATTAATAAGCTGGCCCGTATCGCCTGCCGCGCCGGCACGCTGATGACCGGCGTGGCGGCGGCGGGGATCATTGCCCGCCCGGTGGATATCGTCAGCGGACAGAAGTTTCTCAGCGGGGATGATGAGCTGGATTTCGTCCTGCCTTCCCGTCTGCCGGTGCGCTGGCAGCGCTACTGGCGCAGCGGCAACCCCGGCGACAGCGTACTGGGCCGCGGCTGGAGCCTGTTCTGGGAAAGCCGCCTTGAACCTTATCAGGACGGCCTGGTGTGGCGCGCACCGTCTGGCGATTACGTCGCCTTCCCGAAGGTCCCGAAAGGGCTGCGCACCTACTGCGAAAGCGAAAAAAGCTGGCTTGAACATCACTCTGACGACAGCTGGTCGGTGTATGACGTCAGCGGCGAGCGCTGGCATTATGCGCCGCTGCAGGATGATGCTCCGTCGCTGCTCCAGCGCCTCTCTGAGCCCTGCGGCAACGATATTCTCTTCGAGTGGAATGCGGATAATACCCTGCATGCCCTGACCGACAGCGCGGGTCAGCGCGTGGTCTGCCGCTACGACCGTGACAGACTCGCCAGCGCCTGGCTGGATGACGAGATCTGCCTGGTCAGTTACGCTTATGATGAACAGCGCCGGCTGGTCTGTGTGACCGGCCGGGGCGGTAGCGTGCGCCGACGCTTCCGCTGGCAGGACGGGCTGATGAGCGCCCACGAGGACGCCAACGGCCTGCTGAGTGAATACCGCTGGCGCGAAATTGACGGCCTGCCTCGCGTGGTCGGCTTCCGCCATAGCGGCGGTGAACAGCTGACGTTCGAATATGATTTTGATAACGGCATCCGTCGGGTCATCCGCGATGACGGCGCGCAGGCGCACTGGCTGGTGGATGACGACGACAACGTTGCGCGCTTCACTGATTACGATGGTCGCCAGACGACGTTTGTCTACCGCGACGGCGAGCTCTGCGACGTCATTCTGCCCGGCGGTGCGATGCGCTGCAGCTCGTGGGACAAATATGGCCGTATGACCAGCGAGACGGACCCGGCGGGCCGCCACACGGAGTATCACTGGCATCGCCTGACTGACCGCATCACCCGCACGGTGTATCCGAACGGCACCTCATCGCAGTCAATGTACGACCTTCGCGGTCGCCTGCTGTCGGAAACGGAT
Organism: Enterobacter sp. CPE_E890; assembly: GCF_046521475.1. Lineage (NCBI taxonomy): Bacteria > Pseudomonadati > Pseudomonadota > Gammaproteobacteria > Enterobacterales > Enterobacteriaceae > Enterobacter > Enterobacter sp. CPE_E890. Next base: position 1,256,433 of record NZ_JBKFZW010000001.1, read on the forward strand.
CCGGCCGGTAGCACCACCGCGTATCGCTATCCCGATGAGGAAGAAAGCCTGCCGGAAGGCATCACCGACGCCATCGGCGGTGTGGTGCGCCTTGTCTGGAATCACCAGGGGCTGCTGACGCAGCGCACCGACTGCTCCGGCAGCGTGACCCGCTTCACCTACGACCGCTTCGGGCAGCTGATTGCCAGCGAGGATGCAGAAGGGAATACCACGCGGCGGGAGTGGAGCCGTGCCGGGTTGCTGAGCGCCGTGATCCATCCGGACGGCAGCCGCGAGTCGCTGGTGTGGAACGAACGCGGCCAGCTCACGGGCTGGCGCGACCCGCTGGAAAGCGAGGTGAACTGGGCCTATAACGCGCTCGGCCTCCCGGTCAGCCTTACCGACCTTATTGGCCGCGTGCGCCAGTGGCGCTATGACCCGCGCGGTAACCTGCTGCGACTCGAGAACGGCAACGGGGGGGAATACCGCTTCACCTACGACGCCGTGGGCCGACCGCTCAGCGAAACGCGCCCGGACGAGACCGTGCGCCATATGGAATGGGACGCGCGAGGGTTCCTCTGCGCGCTCGAAGAAAACGGACGGCCTGCCGCCGATGGCGGTATCGCTCGTCGCGTCCAGCAGTTCAGCTATGACGACAGCGGGCTGCTGATCGGACGCACTCAGCGCCACGCGGAGTACCGCTACTTCCGCGACCTGAGCGGTCAAATCACCCGTATCCGCCGTACGCCGACAGCTGAGGGCGTTGCCCTGGGTATCGAAAGCGATGAGATCGTTTACCGCCACGATACCGCCGGGCGCGTGCTGAGCGAATCCGGCATTAACGGCGCGGTCGGTTACGAATGGGATGCCCTGAGCAACCTGACCGGCCTGACGCTGCCCGGCGAGCAAAAGCTGGCCTGGCTGCACTACGGCTCCGGCCACGTCAGCGCTATCCGCTTCGGACAGCAGCTGGTGACCGAATTCACCCGCGACCGCCTGCACCGTGAAGTTCGCCGCACTCAGGGCGCGCGCGAGCAGCTCCGCCAGTATGACAGCCTCGGCAGACGCACCCTGCAGCGCAGCGAACTGAGCACGAACGTGACCCTGCCGGAGCAGACGCTACTGGAACGCCAGTATCGCTACACCGCGCGCGGTGAGCTTTCCGGCGTCAGCGACACGCTGCGCGGTGAAGTGGATTACGGCTACGACGCCGAAGGGCGTCTGCTGAAGCACTACGAGGCTCGACAGGGGCACAGCCGCGCGCAGTTCAGCTATGATGCCGCGGATAACCTCGCTGCCAGTGACGACGCGGTACCGGTGACGGATAACCGCCTGCAGCACTGGCAGGCGCTGTTTATGAAATACGACCACTGGGGCAACCTGGTCAGCCGCCGCAACGGGCTGTATGAACAGCATTATGCGTATGACGCCGAGAACCGTCTGGTGTCCGCCCGGGGAACCGGGCCGGAAGGGCGGTTTGAGGCGCGCTATCACTATGACGCGCTGGGTCGCCGCACGCGCAAAATCGTCACCACCGCGCATGGCACCACCGACACCCGCTTCCTGTGGCAGGGCTACCGCCTGCTGCAGGAGCAGCAGAACGCCGGGCTGTGCAGCACCTATATTTACGACCCGAATGAAGCCTGGAGCCCGCTGGCGCGGGTGGATCACCTTCGTGACCAGAGCAGCGGTGAGATTTACTGGTTCAACACCGACCTGAACGGCGCGCCGCTGGAAGTGACCGACGAGCATGGCACGGTGCGCTGGAGCGGCCAGTACGGCAGCTTTGGCGAGGTACGCCATCAGAGCGAAGGGTTCTCACGGCTTGTGAATCGCACGGCGATGGCTCACCAGCCGCTTCGCTATGCCGGGCAGTACGCTGACGGTGAGACGGGACTGCACTATAACCTGTTCCGCTACTACGACCCGCAGGTCGGGCGGTTTATTGTGCAGGATCCGATTGGGTTGAATGGCGGATGGAACCTTTATCAGTATGCGCCGAATCCGCTATCTTGGATCGATCCGTGGGGTTTAAGCGGAGAAGATGTATTTATCCATTATACGGATAAGGCTGGCTTAGATCGCATCATGAATTCCGGAGTTATTGAACCTAACTCAAAAGGTAAGGTTTATGTTACTGATATCTTAATGTCACCTCAGGATGCAATGAGAGATATTTTCATTAACGATCCATTACATACAGGACGTGGTGACTATTCAATTATATTCAAAGCTGATAATTCCCAAATGGGTAACATTATCCAGAGTTCCGAATTAGAATACATTCATTCAGGTCGGTTAAAATTAGGTGAGGTACTTCATGCAGGCAAAAACCCTTATGATATTGTATCCCATTTATCTTATGAGCAACGACTGAAGATGAATCAGGAGCAAATAAAGTCTAGAGGAGGTAGGTGTGGCTGATAACCAAGAAAAATATTTGACTTTAAGTCAAAGTGAAGTAGTCGCCTTGAAAAAAGCGATAATGTATTTAAAATTTTCTTGTGAGGAAACCGAATCTGTAATGTACGCAGGTAGTCCTCTGATTAACTCTATTTTTTCTAAACTAATAGAGATTGATGATTTAGGACAGCAATCTATTGATTTTTATGATAAAGCTCATGCTGAGAACGAAAGGTTTGTTTTGGCTAAATTAGATAAATTAGAACTTGAAAATGGTCGAGAATTTCAAAGTGAAGTGAAGGAAAGTTCTTTTAGGGAATGCCTTTTTCCGTTCTCAAGAAAGTAACTTCTGTATTGTAAATGGTCGGTTGGGAAATAATCCTTACCGACTCTTTTTTTATTCTCTGATGGTTAATGCTCCATTAGAGTCAAAAGTTACTGCACTTCGTTATGTCTTTCCCGCATTGAGGTTCTATAAATCAATTCGAAAAATATCACGGGGTTAAGTAGGAGTCTCTTGAAACTAAGAAAACAGCCAACTCATTTAATCCAAAATGAAATAGGGGTGGTAATGTCACTTGAACTGGATTTTTATGTAGATGATGAAGGTGTTTCAGTCGATTTAGTATTATCGGTATTTGGTCCTTCTCTCGTCCAATGCATAAACCCTGAATCTGATTCGGTCGATGAAAAAATGAAAAAAGACATCGATTTTCTTATTAAGAAACAGAAAGATTTTTTCGAGAAAATCGCAACTGAAACCCAGGTATATAGCAAGCGTATATATGGTGCGGATGCAAAAGACTTGATTTTGCTGAAAGTTTACCTTTCCCCAGATGAGGACAATGAATTTGGGTTCATGTTCTCGACCGATTTGGATCAGGAACATGGGATTGGCATCAAATTTAAAGGGCTTGAAGTGAAGAAAATTGGTAGTGGCGAAACAGCATTTTTATAAAATTAATTATGTCTATCCGATCGGGTAGACCCATTCCTGTGGCAGGACTACCGCCTGCTGCAGGATGCCGGGCTCTGCTGTACTTATATTTACAACCGAATGAAACCTGGATCTCCCTGACACGAGGTAACATCTTCGTGACTAGAGCAGTGGGGACATTTACTGGTTCTAACAACCTTTTTATCTTGATGATCTTCTCGCTCAGGATATGCATTTAATCGATGCCAGCGGTAAATCAATGACCACCATTTTTCCCGGATTTCATCCGATCCAGGCTGGGAAAGCGCTTTCGCATGTCGTCTGGTGATGGATAGTGTTCCTTTTTTAGTACCCGGTAAAGATCGTCCAGAGCGGGTTCTTGATTAGGAAATTGTCTGGTGGCTGCGTCGAAAGGCGCTCTTGAGACTACGTGCATCCTTGCCCCTTGTTTTCAGACAGGAAACATTATAGGTGATGGTTGGTGGGTTGATAATGTAGAAACATTGATGGAGTGCAGTGTTCATATGCTCGTGATGAAGGCGCTCATTTAATGTTTGCGAACACTTTATGAGGTGACTGTGAAAGAAATGTCCGCTTTGTGCCAGAAGCGGAAGTTGTTAAAACAGCTTGTTTTAATCAGTCGGGAGCTATTCAAGGATTTAATGTTCCCTCATGCTGTTTAACACGTGAACTTACAATTATGTTGTAATGTCCTGAAAGGTTACTATCAATAATGAAGTCCTGTTCATGAATTCAGCTACGTCAACGAGCTTAAAGAGGAAAAATGGATAAGTATGCGGAACGACTTACAGGGTTTATGCGAGCTGTAGGTTGTATGAATGATGCGGCAAACCGTGTATCAGACTATTTTGTAGTTAAACTTGAGAAAAGCGACAGCATGCTGACTTCTTTGGCGATGTACCATTCATCCATTACAAATAAGTTTCCGGCCGCATACTGGCACCCACAACTTAAAGAATGTTCTCAAAAAATAGTTATGGAAACAGTGAAAATATGGTTCTTTGAACATGAGGACATGCAGCTTCTGCCATCCTCATTGAAGCAGAATATCCTCGCAAATTTCATAGATGATCTCAATGAAATGACCGGTAATGCACTGTTCTATAGCCTCATCACTAGCCCACCAGTGTGGTATGGCTCCCTGCATGAAGAGTTTGTCATCGAATCACAATATGGCAGATACCTCATTCATTTCAGTTGTCACTGACTTCTTTGTCACAATCCAACGTCAGCAAAGCTTTCCTGCACAACCTTTACTTCGGTTAGCGAAATCGGCTGAAGGCTTGGCTCGCTGGAGAAATGAAAAAAAACCATAAATAATTCATTGTTAATGTCCGCTCCTCGCTCTTAACGGACATTCAACAGACAGCCTTGTACTTTGCATAAGGCCGGAATTCTGCTTTACCCAGCAGAACCCCGGCCTCCCATCACCCGCCTCAATGCGCCGTTATATAAGGCTCCTTCACAAACTCCGCCAGCAGCCAGACCATATCATGCAGCAGTCCGGTGAGTTCTTTCGCCACGCTTGTAGGCAGTGTCCCGCCCATCACCGCCAGCGTTAACGCCACGGCATAGTCCACTTGCAGCGTCGTCTCCTGCCAGCAGTCCGGCACGCAGGAGGTAATCTTTTCCCCTGCGATCAATTGTTCAACCAGATACGAAGGCAGTTCGGCATCGCAGCACTCACGCAGCCGCTTCAGCACAGCCAGCAATCGCTTGCAGAGCGTGGCAAACGTCACCGCGTCGTCAGTTTCCACCAGCACGCTCACATAAGCGGTGCAGGCGTCGGCCAACTCGAAGAGATCCGCAGAATCGGAAAGTTGCAGGTGGATAAGGTGATAAACAGCGCTTTCCTCAGAAAGTGCGTAAGTCAGGGTAGGGATAGTTGTCATGTAGTATTCCTTTTCAAAAAAAATCCAGACCACCACATAAGTTCCTACGCTCATGGGTGGTAGCGCTGACGGAGGTAGGAATGCCGCACATGACAAAACGGCCAACCTTTCGGTTGCTCCGCCAGCGCGACCGTATTTTAACGGGATGAGCGCTGTCGCGACAAAAATAATTGCCGAGTCATGTTAAACGGGTTCCTACGCCCGGTTACGGATGTGCCGCAACGCAGGCACTTTACGGCGGCGAAAAAAGGAAGGGAAGGGATGCCCATGAATTACATAAGGTTGCTTGCAGGTTTGCGAGGCGGCTTCAAGAAGGGCATTGCCGGGTGGCGTCTACGCCTTACCTGGCCTACAAAACCAAACACCAAACCTCCCCGCGACACGAACCGTAGGCCCGCGCAAGCGCAGCGCCGCCGTTACTCCTTACGCAGACCTTTTCATTTTGAGCAACACTTCCAATAACGTCTGAGTTGCTCGGGAGGATTTGCTCGCCGCCGAACAAACCACCCCAAACTCACGGTACAGCGAAGGCGTCACGGGCACGACGCACAAACCGCGTAATTCAACCGGCAGGGCGGATTCTGGTATAAGCGCGACGCCCATGCCTTCGCGTACCAGCAGGCAGGCGCTGATCCAGTCGCGGACGGTCACGCGTACGTCAGACAGCCGCAAGCCTGCCTGTTCCATCAGGCTTTTTCCATTAACGGCACAACCGCCTGTAGCGAGTACAAAAGGCTGGTCTGCCAGTTCCTCAAGCGTGATGCCCCGCGAACGCGCATAGCGAGCCTGACGGTGACTGGCTGGCAGCACCGCGACCCACGCATCTTGTCCCAGGAGCGCTTCAGCACGCCCGGGAACAGGGTTCATTACCACGCCCAGATCAACCGTATCTGCCGCCAGCCACTCTTCGACTTCCTGGTCCGTCCCTTCCAGTACGACCACCTCGATTTCAGGATGCAGGCGCTTAAAATCGCGCAGTAGTCCGGGCAAAAATGTGGATGTCACCGAAGGAAAACTGGCAAGACGAATGCGACCGCCATTCAGCCCCCGGCTCTTATCCGCCAGTAGGCGGATGGCGTCCAGCCGTGCCAGCATACTTCTAGCCTCTTTAACAACCCGCTCGCCCAGGGCCGTCACGCCGATGTGGTGTCGCTCACGCGTGAATATCGCAAATCCTAATGAGGCCTCTAACTGAGCGATCGCCTGGCTGGCACCCGACTGCGTCATGCCTACCTCTTCGGCGGCACGTGAAATATTACTGGCATCGGCCACCGCAACCAGTAAGCGCCAGTGCAAAAGATTCATCATAGGTATCAGTAGCTCAGCTAATGGCTAATTTATGAATCATTAATTTTACAGCGAGATCGGTTTTAAGCACAGTGAATGCAAACCGAATCGTCACCACTCAACAGCTTTAACGGAGAGATTATGAAACTCTATTACGCCCCGGACACCTGTTCACTCTCACCCCATATCGTGCTTCGCGAACTGGCGATTGAGTTTGAACTGATTAAAGTGGACAACAGGAGCAAGCTTACCGCTGACGGGCGCGACTTCCTGACCATTAACCCTAAAGGGTACGTCGCTGCGCTTGAACTGGATGACGGGAAAATCCTGACCGAGGGGCCAGCCATTTTGCAGTACCTGGCAGACCTCAAGCCAGAAAGTGGGCTGGCACCGCGAGCAGACAGCTGGGAGCGAGTGCGGCTTCAGGAATGGCTAAACTTTATCACCAGCGAAATACACGCGGGATCGACATCTCTTTTCAACCGCGAGCTGCCCGAAGAGGCCAAATCGATTTTTCGTGAGAAGCTGTTCAGGCGGTTCGATTTTCTTCAGGAAACGCTCTCCACTAGCGCTTATCTGATGGGATCGGCATTCAGCGTGGCAGATGCCTATCTTTTCACCGTGCTGGAATGGTGCACATTCTTCTCAATTGAACTCAACGACTGGCCCGCGCTACTGGCGTACAGGGAAAAAATCAGTGCCCGGCCCGCTGTGCAGGCCGCATTGCGTGCGGAGGAGAAAGTCTAGGTCTGCGTATTCCGCCGCAGGTATTAATGCCTGAAGCAGGAGGCAAGTGAGGATGTGGAGTCAGGATGGGTTAGCATACTGTCACTCTGCATCTGATTGCATGGCGCTTTTCACGGCATCCTGCTTCCCGGGATTGCATTGCTGTTTTGTTCCTGGAAGATAAAATTTTCCCGACGCGTCCGGATCTGTTCCGCCTGGACAACCCGCACGGCCCGGAGCTGAGACGGTGCCATCCGAACCGTTTCCTCCATCCGAACCATTTCCTCCATCCCCACCATCCCCACCATTACCGCCACCAGCTGCATTTACAGCAAATGCGCCGAATATGAGCAAAAATGTAATAACTCGTATAGTCATCAAAACCTCCAGTGCTCAGGGCATTTCACAGAAATCCCTCACTTCTGATTTTCAACATGCAACCTGACAGCCTCCAGCGTCCTTCTACGGATCCAGCCGCTCCCTGCCCGTATTGCCAGCCAGTAGGCCGCCATTTTGAGTTGAGTACGTTTGTCCGGACAATAGACGAAGGTCTCAGTACAGAGTTCATGTTGACCTGGCGCCAGTTCCGCTACCTGGTAGCGCAGCAACAGTTTTGCGCTGCCCGGCCCGGCGGGTGCCTGAAAAGCAATCGCATCGGGCGCGTTTTCCAGACCGAAATCTGTCCGCCAGAATTGCCCTCTTAAGCCAAAGCAGAGCTCGGATGCTGAGCTGTGCAACAGCGTAAAACTGTGCAGCCCAAAGTTGCCCGTCGAGTTAGTCTGCTGATTGTGCAGAAATTTCTGCGGTAATTGCCGCAAAGACATCAGCCGCCGAATGACGGGGTCTTGCTGGACGTCAAAGCTTGCAATCAACGGCAGAATATTTTCAGGGTTGGAAGTATGAATGACCGCTCGATGTTTCTCATGGAACTGAAACTGGGGTAAAAAAGCAGGGACATCCCGCCAGAGAGCAAGCGCTTTGCGGGTAACGAATCCGGGGTTCAGCATTTCACGTCCTTGTCATCCTTTGCACTCTGTCAGAGTAACAGATGGCATGCGGCAAACAATTACCAGGAAAACGTAGTTCCGGAGCGTATATCAATAAAACAGCAAAGTCCTGGATCCGACCCCGCGTTGCCTGCAACAACTTTCCAAACTGCACCCGATGCGTTTATGGTGTTGTTTCACCCTCACAGGGCATCAGGTGTCATATATGTCGAATGCAAAAGCTAACAAAGACTGGGTCAGACTGGCGCAACAACCCGGAAAAATAGAGCGCATAGAGGCGTATTTCAGCGGGCATGGCTATGAGCCGCATCGTCACGACACTTATGCCATAGGCCGGACCTTATCCGGGGTGCAGAGTTTTCACTATCGGGGAAGTAAACAACATAGCCTGCCGGGCGGGACAATGGTCCTGCACCCTGACGAAATACATGACGGAGAGGCGGGAACGAACGACGGATTCCAGTATCGGATGTTGTATATCGATCCGGCGTTAATTCAAAAAATCCTGGGCGGAAAACCTTTGCCGTTTATTCCCGGCGGAATTTCATCCGATCCCCGGCTTTTTGCAGCGACCGAACCGCTGTTAAAAGCGCCGGAAGAATCTTTCGATACGCTGGAAGAAGACGATGCGCTCTACGATCTCGCCCACACGCTCGCCGTCGTGGGAGGACAACGTTTTCGCCGGAATCGGGTGGATTATCAATCCGCAGAACGCGCGCGCGAATATATACACACTGAATTCATTCACAATATTACGCTGGATACTTTATCCGCCGTCAGTGGCAGAGATCGCTGGAGCCTCAGCCGGGATTTTCGTGCGCTTTATGGAACGAGTCCTTATCGCTATGTGACCATGCGTCGACTTGTATACTGTCGACGCCTGATTCAGGCGGGCCTGTCGCTTGCTGAGGCTGCCGCTGCAGCGGGGTTTTCAGATCAAAGTCACATGACTCGTCAGTTCATCAAAACGTTGGGTATGTCGCCGGGGCGCTGGCAAAAATTCATTAAAGGTCATCCTGCCTGATTTGCACGATCGTTCAAGACCGGCACGCCGGCCTTATTCTATCCTGGATGCTTCTCAACCATAGGAAGTGTCGCAATGTATAGTCCTGTTAATTTAGACAATAAATTCTCTCTCTTCGACGCGCACTGGCAGCCGAAAGTCATCGCTCAGATGAATGACTATCAGTTTAAAATCGTCAAAATATCGGGTGATTTTATATGGCACGCGCACCCTGAAACCGATGAGGCATTCATCGTGGTCGAGGGCGTGTTACGTATTGATTTTCTTGACGGACATGTGCTCGTCAATCCAGGGGAAATGTACGTTGTGCCAAAAGGCGTTGAACATAAAACGTCTGCTGAAACGACGGTAAAAATGATGATGATAGAACCGTGTGGGGTCCTGAATACCGGACACGAAGGTGGGGAGCGCACCGCAGAGAACGACGTCTGGATTTGACGACGGAGGCTATGTTGCCGGGTGGCGGCTGCGCCTTACCCGGCCTACAAAAGCCACCAACCAAACCGGCTGCTACCCCTCACTCATCATCGCCAGAAACCGCTTCACCGTTCGCGAGCGTTCAAAGCGTCGCCAGCAGAGCGCGATATCGGTGTAAAGCGCCGGTGATCTCAGTACGTGGTAGGTAACATTCGGCGGAGAAATGGCCGCCATGGATTTCGGTACCAGCGCGAAGCCGCCGCCGGCGGAAACCATGCTCAGAGAGGACGAAAGCTGTGATGACTGCAGCGCGTGCTGCACGTCGATCCCGGCCCGTTCGCAGCAGCCGTAAACCCGGTCGTACAGGCCGGGCGCGACCTCCTGCGGGAACAGCACCACTGGCGTATCCCGGAGTTGATCCAGCGCCAGATCGCCGCACGCCGCCAGCGAATGGTCGCGATGCAGCGCCACCACCATCGGCTCCCGGTCGAGGATTTTTAACTCGAATGCCTTGCTGCTCTCGCACGGCAGACGCACGAAGGCGATATCCAGCTCACCCTCCGCCAGCATCGTCGTCAGCGAAGACATATTAGCTTCCACCTGGTGAACCTGTACCGCCATGTTCTGCACCTGATACTGACGGATCAGCGCGAAAATTTTGGGATGAAAAGCGTCGGAGCTGGTGATGCCAATCGACAGATTACCGTTCAGCCCGCGCGCGATTCCGCGGGCCTTTTCCAGCGCGGCGTCGCTCAGCGCCAGGATCTTGCAGGCATCCTCATAGAACGCTTCCCCCGCTTCGGTCAGCTCCACGCCCCTCGTCAGGCGTCTGAAAAGCGGCGTGCCCACTTCCTCTTCGAGCCGTTTGATCTGCTGACTCAGAGGAGGCTGAGAAATACCCAGCGCTTTGGCCGCTTTGGTGAAGTGTCGCTCGCGAGCAACCGCGACGAAATACCGCAGATAACGAAGTTCCATATCTAAAACGTCTCAAACCAGCATGGATTCTATATTGGAACTCTCTGCTGAATCGGGTCAACATTTATTTAACCTTTCTAAATAAAGTTGAAGAGGACGAGCATGATGATGCATTCATCTGCCTGCGACTGTGAGGCCAGTTTGTGCGAGACCCTGCGAGGGTTCTCCGCTCAGCATCCTGACAGTGTGATCTATCAGACATCGCTAATGAGCGCCCTGCTAAGCGGCGTGTACGAGGGGAACACCACCATCGCCGATCTATTGGCACACGGTGATTTTGGTCTGGGCACTTTCAACGAGCTGGATGGCGAAATGATTGCCTTCAGTAGCCAGGTGTACCAGCTGCGCGCCGACGGCAGCGCCCGCGCCGCGAAGCCGGAGCAGAAAACGCCGTTTGCAGTGATGACCTGGTTCCAGCCGCAGTATCGTAAAACCTTTGATGGGCCGGTCAGTCGCCAGCAGATCCACGACGTGATCGACCAGCAAATCCCCTCCGATAACCTGTTCTGCGCGCTGCGTATCGACGGTAACTTCCGCCATGCCCATACCCGCACGGTACCACGTCAGAAGCCGCCGTACCGGGCGATGACAGACGTGCTGGACGACCAGCCAGTGTTCCGCTTCAACCAGCGGAAAGGTGTACTGGTCGGGTTCCGCACGCCGCAGCATATGCAGGGTATTAACGTGGCGGGCTACCACGAACATTTCATCACCGACGACCGTCAGGGCGGGGGCCATCTGCTCGACTACCAGCTGGAGAGCGGCGTGCTGACCTTCGGTGAAATTCACAAGCTGATGATTGACCTGCCCGCCGACAGTGCGTTTTTGCAGGCCAACCTGCACCCCAGCGATCTTGATGCAGCGATCCGTTCCGTCGAAAACTAACAGGAGAACTACCGTGAACAGTGAGAAACAGTCACGTCAGTGGGCGCATGGCGCCGATATGGTTGTCGGCCAGCTGGAAGCGCAGGGCGTGAAGCAGGTGTTCGGTATTCCGGGGGCGAAAATCGACAAAGTCTTTGATTCCCTGCTGGATTCTTCCATCGAGATTATTCCGGTGCGTCACGAAGCGAATGCGGCGTTTATGGCGGCGGCGGTAGGGCGCCTGACCGGCAAAGCCGGGGTAGCGCTGGTCACCTCCGGGCCGGGTTGTTCCAACCTGATCACCGGCATTGCCACCGCCAACAGCGAAGGCGACCCGGTGGTAGCGCTGGGCGGGGCGGTCAAGCGAGCGGATAAAGCTAAGCTGGTGCACCAGAGCATGGACACGGTCGCCATGTTCAGCCCTGTCACCAAATATTCGGTGGAAGTCAGCTCTCCGGATGCGATTGCCGAAGTGGTATCGAATGCATTCCGTGCCGCCGAGCACGGCAGACCGGGGGGCGCGTTCGTCAGCCTGCCGCAGGATATTGTCGACCAGCCCGCGACGGGCGCGATTTTGCCTGCCAGCGGCGCAGCACGAATGGGCCCGGCACCGGAGTCAGCGGTTAACGACGTGGCAAAGCTAATTGAAAAAGCCAAAAACCCGGTCATCCTGCTTGGCCTGATGGCCAGCCAGCCCGCTAACAGTGACGCACTACGTAAGCTGCTGGAGAAAAGCCGCATTCCGGTCACCAGCACCTATCAGGCTGCCGGGGCGGTTAACCAGGAGCACTTCACCCGCTTTGCCGGACGCGTCGGTCTGTTCAATAACCAGGCGGGCGACAGGCTGCTCCATCTGGCGGATCTGATCATCTGCATCGGCTACAGTCCGGTGGAGTACGAACCGTCTATGTGGAACAGCGGCGACGCCACGCTGGTGCACATTGATGTGCTGCCTGCCTATGAAGAACGTAACTATGTGCCGGATCTTGAGCTGGTGGGAGACATCGCCGAAACGCTCAATCTGCTCTCCAGCCGGATCGATCATAAGCTGGAGCTGAGTCCACGCGCCTCTGAAATCCTGGTCGATCGTCAGCATCAGCGCGATCTGCTCGATCGTCGTGGCGCATCGCTTAACCAGTTTGCCCTGCATCCGCTGCGCATCGTGCGTGCCATGCAGGACATCGTAAACAGCGACGTAACGCTCACCGTCGACATGGGCAGCTTCCACATCTGGATCGCCCGTTATCTCTACAGTTTCCGGGCACGTCAGGTGATGATTTCCAACGGTCAGCAGACCATGGGCGTCGCGCTGCCGTGGGCCATTGGCGCATGGCTGGTGAACCCGGGTCGCAAGGTGGTTTCGGTCTCCGGTGACGGCGGTTTCCTGCAGTCGAGCATGGAGCTGGAAACCGCGGTGCGCCTCAACGCCAACGTGCTGCACATCATCTGGGTGGATAACGGCTACAACATGGTCGCCATTCAGGAAGAGAAAAAATACCAGCGTCTTTCCGGCGTGGAGTTTGGCCCGGTCGATTTCAAAGTGTATGCCGACGCCTTTGGTGCGAAAGGTTTTGCCGTGGAGAGCGCCGATGCGCTTGAACCGACGCTGCGTGCAGCAATGGATGTCGATGGCCCCGCCGTGGTGGCCATTCCCGTCGACTATAGCGATAACCCGCTGCTGATGGGCCAGCTCCATCTCAGCCAGATTTTGTGACTCAATATAAGGACAGAGAAATGCAAAAAGTTGCTCTCGTAACAGGCTCAGGCCAGGGGATTGGTAAAGCAATTGCGCTGCGCCTGGTAAAAGATGGCTTCGCCGTCGCCATTGCCGATTACAACGAGGAAACGGCGAAAGCGGTTGCCGATGAAATTACCCGTAACGGCGGTCGTGCTGTCGCCGTGAAGGTGGATGTTTCGAACCGCGATCAGGTATTTGCGGCGGTGGAGAAAGCGCGTACCGCACTGGGCGGTTTCAATGTGATCGTGAATAACGCCGGGATCGCGCCTTCCACGCCAATCGAGTCGATAACACCGGAGATTGTCGACAAGGTTTACAACATTAACGTGAAAGGGGTGATCTGGGGCATCCAGGCTGCGATCGATGCTTTCCGTAAAGAGGGGCACGGCGGCAAGATCATCAACGCCTGCTCTCAGGCGGGCCATACCGGCAACCCGGAACTGGCGGTGTACAGTTCCAGCAAGTTCGCGGTGCGCGGCTTAACCCAGACGGCAGCACGGGATCTCGCGCCGCTGGGGATCACCGTTAACGCCTATTGCCCGGGGATCGTTAAAACGCCAATGTGGGCGGAGATCGACCGTCAGGTGTCCGAGGCGGCGGGTAAACCGCTCGGCTACGGGACTGAAACCTTTGCCAAACGCATTACGCTTGGCCGTTTGTCTGAACCAGAAGACGTCGCTGCCTGCGTTTCATACCTCGCCGGGCCAGATTCCGACTATATGACCGGCCAGTCGCTCTTAATTGATGGTGGGATGGTGTTTAACTAAATACTAATAAGCTCTGACATGAGTTTTCCCCTGCACCCGTGCAGGGGCTTTTTTTTGTCTCCTCCGCCATTGTGCATTACACTGCGCGCTGCAAAACTTTAGTCATTACGATCTGACAGGCGGTAACAGCGATGAACGGTACAATCACAACGTGGTTTAAAGATAAAGGCTTTGGATTTATCAAAGATGAAAACGGCGACAACCGCTATTTTCATGTGATTAAGGTCGCGAACCCTGATCTGATTAAGAAAGATGCGGCGGTGACCTTCGAGCCAACCACCAACAACAAAGGCCTTTCCGCCTATGCGGTGAAGGTGATCCCGGAAAGTAAACACCTCTATATTGCCGGCGAGCGCGTGAAGCTGACCTCGATCAAATCCTTCGTGGTGTTTAACGAAGAAGAACCGGTTGATACTAAAATCGACAAAGAGAACGCGGTGCTGTCGGTGGGGCTGCTGATGAACAGCATTAAGCCGAAGTCCGAGAAAAAGCCGGGCGAAATGCGCACGGTGAAGAAGCTGGCGATCACCACCTTCCAGAACACGACGCTGATCTTCACCGAAGATGAGATCGACATTGATGCCACGGTGAAGCTGCTGAAGTAATTTTTTTGCCGGGTGGCGGCTACGCCTTACCCGGCCTACAAAAAACCACAACGCGGCACGAAACGTAGGCCCGGTAAGCGCAGCGCCACCGGGCACCGCCGCGCGCACTTACCCCATCCGGTGCTCGCCCCGCAACATCGCCTCGCGGTCAAACACCCTCTGGATCTCCCCGTGCGCCATAATCGCCGCCCGGTCGGACATATGCGCAATCACGTCCGCATCGTGGCTCACCAGCAGGTAGGTCATGCCGTGCTCGGCTTTCAGGCGGTTCAAAAGATTGAGAATTTCCGCCTGCACGGACATATCCAGCGCCGAGGTCGGCTCGTCCAGCAGCAGAAGCTGCGGGCGCAGCAGCAGCGCGCGGGCAATGACCACGCGCTGGCGCTGGCCGCCGGAAAGCTGATGCGGATAACGCTTGCCCGCGTCGGCGGAAAGCCCCACCTGCTGCAGCGCATCCGCCACCTTTTCGGTAATCTGCGTTTCGCCGTGGATGTTTAACGGCTCCGACAGGGTGCGCGCAACGGTGTGGTTTGGGTGCAGCGACGCCCACGGATCCTGAAACACCATCTGCACGTTGCGGCGAAGCTCGCCTTCAAAACGCCGTCCTGGCCGTAACGCGTCTCCCAGGATCGAAATGCGGCCGTTCCACTCGCGCTGCAGCCCCGCCAGCACGCGCAGAATAGTCGATTTCCCGCAGCCGGATTCACCTATCAGGCTGAAGGTTTCGCCTTTCTCGATGGCAAAGCTGGCGGCGGACACGGCCGTTTTCTCCCCGAAGCTCACCTGGAGATCCTTAACGTCAACGAGCGTCATGATCGGTCTCCTTCCACGGCTGAGAACGGTCCAGCGTCGGCAGCATCTGGCCGAAGGTGTTGGCGTTTGGACGGCAGGTCCACAGGGTGCGCGTATACGGGTGCGTCGCCTGCGAAAGCCGGTTCGCCGCCATCTCATCGACCTTCTCGCCCTGATACATCACCAGCACGCGGTCGCAGTGTTCCGCCACCAGCGGCAGGTCGTGGCTGATTAACAGCATCGCCATCTGGCGTTCTTCGCTCTGCTGCACCAGCAGCTCGAGGATCTGGTTGCGCAGGCGAGCGTCCAGCGCGGAGGTGGGTTCGTCGGCAATCAGCACCTGCGGGTTGTTGATCAGCGCAATGGCGATCATCACCCGCTGGCCCATGCCGCCGGAGAGCTCGCCGGGGTAGCGCGTGAGGACATGTTCGTTGAGTCCTACGGCGCGGATAATCTCGTGCATGCGTTCACGTCGTTCTGAGCGGGGCAGACGCTGATGCAGGGTGAGCGCCTCATCAAGCTGAGCGGCGACGTTTTTCGCCGGATTCAGCGCGTAGCGCGGGTCCTGCAGGACCATCGCAATCCCGTTACCGCGCAGCGCCTGCCAGCGGCGGGTGCTCAGGGTCAGCAGGTCGTTGCCGAGCACGTTAAGCCGGTTCGCGCTCACGATGCCGGGCTTGCGCACCAGCCCCATCAGGGCGCGGGCGGACATCGATTTGCCCGAGCCGGATTCCCCGACCAGCGCCAGCCGCTCGTTGCCCAGCGTGAAGCTCAGGCTGTTGACCACGCGCGCGGCGGGGTAGTCGATATTCAGCGCATCGACGATGACACGTTGTTCAGTCATGCTGTGGCTCCAGTACGTCGCGCAGGCCGTCGCCCAGCAGGTTAAAGGCGAGGCTGGCAAACAGAATCGCGCCGCCCGGAATGGCGGCAATCCACCACTGGTCGAAAATGACCTGCATGCCGTCGGCGATCATCGCGCCCCATTCGGCCATCGGCGGACGCGCGCCAAGGCCGAGGAAGCCCAGCCCGGCGGCCGCCAGAATAATCCCCGCCAGATCCAGCGCCAGCCGCACAATCGCGGACGGCAGGCACAGGGGCAGAATATGGCCGACCAGCAGGCGCAGCCCGCGAATGCCCATCATTTCGGCGGCGGCGAGATAGTCGCTGTGGCGCAGACGCTGAATTTCACTCCGCGCCTGCCGCGCGTAGGCGGGCCAGGTGGTTAGGGCCAGCGCCAGCGCGCCGTTGACCAGCCCGGGGCCGAGCATCGCCACAAACGCGAAGGCGAGGATCAGGCGCGGCATCGACATCACCACGTCGGTAAAGCGCATCAGTATGCGCTCCATCCAGCCGCCGTAGTAGCCGGACAAAATCCCCACCAGCAGCCCGGCGGGCAGGGTGATAACGGTGACTAACGCCACCAGCCCGAGCGCCGGACGGGTGCCGTAAATCAGACGTGAAAGCAGGTCGCGACCGTAGCTGTCGGTGCCCAGCCAGTGCTGGATATTGGGTGCCTGTAAGCGCGCGGCGGCGTCCTGCCAGTTCGGGTCAAGCGGCGCGAGCCACGGCGCGAACAGGGCGATAGCCACCAGCAGCGCGATGGCAGCCAGCCCGCAAAACGCGGCGGGGGAGCGGCGCAGGCGGCGTAAGAAAAGATAAAACGGCATCAGCGCACCCTGGGATCGGTCGCCCGCACGAGCAGGTCAGTAAGGTTATTGATCAGCACAAAACAGATACCAATCAGCAGCGTGCCGCCCATGATGGCGGTGGTGTCTCCGGCGAACAGGGCGGTGGTGAGGTAGCGCCCGATGCCCGGCCAGGAGAAGACGGTTTCGGTCAGTACCGCGCCTTCCAGCATGCTGGTGTAGGCCAGGGCGATCACCGTCAGCAGGGTGCCGCGAATGTTCGGCAGCACGTGGCGCAGCAGAATGGCCATCTCCCCGGCACCCTTGGCGCGGGCAAGCAGAATGTACTCTTTGTTCATCTCGCTTAGGCAGGCGGATCGCGTCAGGCGGGTGATGCTCGCGAGCGAGTAATAGGCCAGCAGCAGCACCGGCAGCACCAGGTGGCTGACGGCGTTGCGGAACGCCTCGCGGTCGCCGGAAAGCCAGGTATCCACCAGCGCAAAGCCGGTGCGCGGCTCGACGGTGAACTGCCAGATATCGTCCAGCCTGCCGGGACCCGCGCTCCACTGCAGCTTCGCGTAGAACAGGGCCAGCATCAGCAGGCCGAGCCAGAAGATCGGTACCGAGTTGCCGAGCAGGGTGAGGGTTCTGATGGCGAGATCGAGCGGCGAACCGGCGTAGCGGGCGCATAGCACCCCGGCAATCACGCCGAGTACGGCGCCGATGATTAACGCCAGCGTCGCCAGCTCCAGCGTGGCGGGGAACGCGTGCAGCAGGTCCTGCAGCACCGGCTGCCCGGTGGCGCTGGCCGTGCCTAAATCACCGTGGGCAAGATTTTGCAGGTAGTGCCAGAACTGCACAGGCAGGGGGCGACCAAGCCCTAGCTGGTGGCGAACCTGATCGTAGGTGGACTGGCTGGCGTGATCGCCGACGATCTGCAGCACGCGATCGACCGGTGAAAACGCCGAGAGCGCAAACGTGACGAGCAGCAGCCCGAAGAGCGTGAGCAGCAGGGTCAGCAGACCCTGGAGCACGCGGGTGGAAAGATGTGGCATGGGAGATCTCTTCATTCCGGGTGGCGGCTTCGCCTTACCCGGCCTACAAAAACCGAGAACGTAGGCCGGGTAAGCGCAGCGCCACCCGGCAACAAGGGCTACTTCGTGACGCGATCGTACCAGACCATATCCGCGTTCAGCCCCTGTTGATACCCCTTCACGTTATCGCGCACCACGATCTGGGTTTTGCCCTGATCGACGAACACGTACGGCGAATTCTGCTGCAGCTGTTCCTGCATCTTCTTGTAGAGATCCAGACGCTTCGCCGGATCCGGCTCGGCTACCGCCGCCAGCGTGGCTTTGTTCAGCTCTGGAATTTTCCAGCCGTTCAGTCCGGCCACGGTGCTGGATTTTCCGTCGTTCCACGCAAAGGCGCTGGCGTTAGAGTGCGCGTCGAAGTAGTCCGGGATCCACAGACGAATCGCCGCCTGGTGCTGCTTTGCGCGCACACGGGCATAGACCTGGCTCCCGGCGGCAGGCAGCAGATCGACCTTCACGCCGCCCTGGGCAAAGCTCGCCTGCATGGATTGCGCGATAGTGATGAACGGCGGCTTGTTCTCCACGTCCAGCGTGAAGTGCGCGTTTTTAATCCCCGCTTTTGCGAGGATCGCTTTCGCTTTTGCCGGGTCAAACTTAAATGGATTGTCTTCCAGCGCGCCCGGCAGCCCGACCGGCAGGAAGCTCTGATGAACAAAGTACTGGCCTTTCAGCAGGTTTTTGGTGATGCCTTCATAGTCCACCAGCCAGCGCGACGCTTCCCAGAAGGCCGGGTTATTCAGCAGCGGGTTGGCGCTGTTGCCGGTGTTAAACACCAGGTAATTTTGCTCGGCGGACGGAATGCTCAGCACCTTCACGCCAGGCTTGCCGTCCAGGGCGCTTATCTGATCTGCACCCAGATCGCGCGCCACGTCCGCATCACCCTGCTGGATCAGCAGGCGGCGTGAAGCCGGGTCGGGGACGTTTTTAATGATGATGCTTTTGAGCTTCGGCGCGCCGCCGGGCGCTGACTCGTTGGCTTCCAGCACGATGGCCTGATGCGGCTGATAGACGCGCATTTTGAACGCGCCGCTGCCCGCCGAGTGCATTTTCAGCCAGGCGTTACCGAAGTCGTTATCCTTCACGTTTGCCGCGACCTGCTTTTCATCGACGATGGAGGCAATCGGCGTGGAGAGAATATTCAGCGCCACCGACGGGCTAACGTCCGCCGTCCAGTGAAGCGTGAGGGTATGGTCGTCCACTTTCTTCAGCTGGCTGGCGATGTTGCTCGCGTCCCAGCCCAGCACGTTGAGAATAAACGCCGGAGATTTGTTCAGCGTTACGGCGCGGGTATAGGAGAAGATCACGTCTTCCGGGCGCAGCGGGTTGCCGGAGGCGAATTTGGCATCGGGCTTAAGTTTAATCGTCAGCGTTTTTGCTGCCGCGTCCGCTTCCCAGCTTTCTGCCAGAATCGGGGTGATTTTTTCAGGGTTATCGCGGTCCGGCTGTACCAGGCGCTGATAGAGGCTCGGCACGGTCTGGATGCTGGAAAGCTCGTTGGCTTCAGCCGGGTCGAGGCTTACGATGTCATCAAGCCCCTGGGCAACAACCAGCGTGTTGGGCGGAGTAGCGGCGTGGGCAGCGCTTGAGAGCGCAGCCAGCACCAGTAACGGCAACAGTTTTTTCGTCATAGCGATCCCTGAGAAGAATATATTGTGATTGTTTTATGCTCCGCTACGTTAGGTCGACTCTTAAATTCCGCAAAGTCGAAATTCAGCTTTGCTTATATCTTCCGGGAATATCGCATGCGCTCGGGCTATTAGAATACGCTGCTTTTCGCCCGCTTTTTAACCTGCTATAACAAACTCCTTACCTTTCAGGGAGTCACCGTCGTGCCCGAAATCAATCAACATGGTCAAACCGTTAACGATATCGTTCCTGGCTGGAAAGGCGCGCGCGTATTAACCCGCACGCCGCTGTTTGGCCAGTATTGCCGCCTGGAGCCGCTGGATGCCGAACGTCACGCGGCCGATCTCTATGACGCCTACGCGCTGGGCGACGACAGCGACTGGACGTGGCTTGCCAGCACACAGCCTGAAAGCGTGGAAGCCACCGCACACTGGGTGCTGGGAAAGGTGCTGGATGACGAGCTGGTGCCGTTTGCCGTCATTGATTTACGCACTGAACGTGCGGTGGGGCTGGTGAGCTATATGGCTAACGAGCGGCTGCTGGGGTCGGTTGAAATCGGTCACGTGACCTGGTCGCGCAAAATGAAAGGCTCCCGCATCGGTACTGAAGCGGTGTGGCTGCTGCTGAAAAATGCGTTTGAGTACGGCTACCGTCGTCTGGAGTGGAAGTGCGATTCAATGAACATTGCCTCACGCAGGGCGGCGGAGCGGCTGGGGTTTGTCTGGGAAGGGCGCCTGCGCCAGAAGCTGGTGCGCAAAGGGCGCAACCGCGACAGTGATATGCTTTCTATTATTGACGGCGAATGGCCGCAAAGAGACGCCGAACTGCGCGCCTGGCTGGCGGCGGAGAATTTTGACGGGGAAGGGCGGCAGATTAAGCGGATTGAGGCGTTTCGGTTATAAGCTTTTTATGTAGGGTACAGCGTAAACACGCGGCTAATCCGCGGAAATGGCAATTTCAATCAAATTAGTTTTTCCGGACTGTAGTCCGCGGGTTACCGCTTCGGCGATATCTGCCGCCTCGGTCACCCGGCAGCAGTGGACGCCCATGGCAGTGGCCAGCGACTGAAAATCGATATGCGGATTCACGAGGTCCATCCCGATAAAACGCCCCAGCTGCGTTGAGCTGTAGTCAGCCTGGCTCTTCATAAAGTTTTTCAGGATGTTGTACTCCCTGTTATTCATGACGATAAAGGTGACCGGCAGATTTTCATGTGCCGCCGTCCAGAGCGCCTGCGGCGAGTACAGGGAGGCTCCATCACCTATCAGGCATATCACCGGTTCCCGCCCGCGTCCCAGCGAATGCCCTACTGAGGCAGGCATCCCCCAGCCCAGACCGCCGCCGCGCATAAAGTAGTACCGCTGATGCTGCTGGTCAGAGATGAACCGGCGGACATGTCTGGCGGTCGCTATCGCCTCATCAACGATGGTGGTACCCGCCGGAATGGACCGGATGACCTCATATGCTGCGACCATCGGCGAAAGGGTCGGGCGCAGCCGCTCGGCTGCCAGACGTTCTTCCTGCAGTTGCCACTCTTTTTCACGTTCAGCGCGTGCCGCTTTGAGCAGCCGCTGATGCGTCAATTTGCTTGCCACCCGGCGCTGCTCAAGCTTCGGCAACAGTTCGTGCAGGGACAGTTTGATATCCCCCATTACCGAAAGGCGAGTGGCATACGTGCGGCCAAGTTCGTTCATATCCGCCGAGAGCTGATACACCGCGCAGGTTTCCGGAATGGCCTCGCCCTCGCTATATAAAATGGTAATCAGGCTTCTGCCGCCGATGATAAAGACGGCATCGTAGGCGTTGATGATGCTGGCGATTTCACTGGCGGTGGTGGGCATATTGCCCCGCCAGAGCGCGTGCTGGGTGGGAAAAGGCAAATTCAGCGGCCAGGAGGAGCCGTAGACGTGGGCGCTGAGCGCTTCCGCCAGCTGGACAATCTCCTGCGTCGAGCCACTGGAGTGCACCTCATCGCCCGCCACAATCATTATCCTGCCTGGTGCGATCTCGCTGAGTGCCTCTGCCAGTTCGTCCAGCGAGCCTGCAACGGTGTGGTAGTTCACTCTGGACGTCGTCTGTATTCCGGCGTCGCTCAGCTCTTCCATCACGTTCATCGGCAGAGAGAGCAGGACCGGCCCACCCGGAGGATAGCTGGCCGCGTGAAACGCGCGGCGCACCAGCACCGGGAGCTGGTCGGCGCTGGTGACCTCCTGTGCCCATTTCATGACCGGGGAGCCAATGGAAACAATATCATCATACAGAAGCGGGTCGCGGACGTAGTGTCGCGTATCCTGCTGTCCAACGGTGACCACCAGCGGGGTTTTCATGATTCGCGAATTAATGAGATTCCCCATGCCGTGCCCCAGGCCGCTGGCAGTATGCAAATTGATAAAGCCCGTTTTGCCGGAGGCTTTCGCATAGCCGTCGGCAATCGCCACCACGGTGCTCTCCTGAAGCGCCAGAATATAGTGAATATTTTCATGGCGAAGCAGGGCATCAATGAGCGGAAGTTCGGTGGTACCCGGATTACCAAAAATATATTCCACGCCTTCACTCTCCAGCACCTCAAGAAGAATATCGGCGCCTGACCGCATATTTAAATCTGATAAGGACGTTAATGATTTAATCATAATTAAACCTCATTCAGCGTTATTTAATTCATGCTAAAATTCTTCCTGCGTCGGACGAACAACAATTTCATTAATATCAACGTCGCCTGGCTGTTCGATGGCAAATAAAACGGAGCGGGCAATCGCGTCAGCCGAAATAGCCTGCTTATAAAACTCATGGAGAAATTTTTTACTCTCTTCGTCTGAGCTGCCGAACTGCAGTTCGCTTTCGACCGCGCCGGGAGAGATAAGCGTGGTGCGTATCGTTTTACCTGCTTCCTGACGCAGACCCTCGCTCAGCGCGCGAACGGCGAATTTTGTCGCGCTGTACACCACGCCGCCGGGGGCAAGGACCTTGATGCCCGCCACCGAGGCAACGTTAATAAAGTGACCACTTCCCTGACGCTGAAACACCGGTAATGCGGCCGCGATGCCGTACAGTACCCCTTTCAGATTGGTATCAATCATCTTGTCCCATTCTTCAGTTTTCAGCTCGCTAAGGGGGGCGATAGCCATAAAGCCAGCGTTGTTGATCAGCACGTCCACGCGCTGGTATGCGGCGATGGCGGCCTCAATGGCGCGCTGGACCTCTTCCTGACGGGTAACATCGGCCTTGACGGCGATGGCCTTACCGCCTTGCTGGATTATCCTGTCCACGAGGGCATTAATTTTTTCCTGACGGCGCGCCACCAGTACCAGTGAAAACGCGTTATTCGCTAAATGGAGGGCAATGGCTTCACCAATCCCGCTGCTGGCACCGGTGATAACGACAACCTTGTTTGCACTATTATTCATGATCTTATCTCACTGTAGTGTGATTCAGAAAATAAAAGGCAGGGAAGAATTAAAGAATAATGACAAACCCTTTCATTCTGGATTTGAATATATTGTATATGTTGGGATAAATAATCTTCGATTAAAACTTAATGGAGTTTAGGAGAGAGTGTCAACACTGTTTTAAATAATAAAACGTATTACAGGGTAATAGTTAATTCTTATAGGTTACAGCAACGGTATACCCGCGCTTTAATAGTGAAAACCCTCTCCTTTACGGAGAGGGCGTGACAATTATGCCTTCTGCGTTACCTGACGAACCGGTGCCCCGTTCGCCACATAATACGCCGCCGTGCTCTTCGCCAGCCGCTCGCGACCGCGAATGGCGTCGGCAACCTTCTCGCCAATCATAATGGTGGTGGCGTTCAGGTTGCCGGTGATGATCTGCGGCATAATCGACGCATCCACCACGCGTAACCCTTCCAGACCGTGAACGCGGCCTTCACCGTCGACCACCGCCATCTCGTCATAGCCCATCTTGCAGGTGCCGCACGGATGGAAGGCAGTTTCGGCGTGGTTACGCACGAACTCATCCAGTTGCTCGTCGGTTTGGCATTCGATACCTGGGCTGATTTCGCGGCCACGGTATTTGTCCAGCGCCGGCTGGTGCATGATCTCGCGGGTGATGCGGATCGCGTCGCGGAACTCCTGCCAGTCCTGCTCGTGGGACATATAGTTGAACAGGATCGCCGGATGCTGGTGCGGATCACGAGACTTAATCCTCACGTGCCCACGGCTCGGCGAGCGCATGGAGCCCACGTGGCACTGGAAACCGTGCTCTTTCACCGCGTTCGAACCGTTGTAGTTAATCGCCACCGGCAGGAAGTGGTACTGAATGTTCGGCCACTCAAACTCTTCGCGGCTGCGGATAAACCCGCCCGCCTCGAAGTGGTTGCTCGCGCCCACGCCGGTGCCGTTAAACAGCCACTCGGCACCAATCTTCGGCTGGTTCCACCACTGCAGGGCAGGGTAGAGGGAAACGGGCTCTTTGCATTCATACTGCAGGTACATCTCCAGGTGATCCTGCAGGTTTTCACCCACGCCGGGTAAATCATGCACCAGCGGGATATCGAACTGTTTCAGCAGCTCCGCGTTGCCCACGCCGGAGCGCTGGAGGATTTGCGGAGAAGCAATGGCTCCGGCGCACAGCAGCACTTCTCTGTTAGCGGTGGCTTTCGACGGGATGGTGCTTTCGCCCTCCAGCCATTCGACGCCCACCGCTCGCTTGCCGTCAAAGAGGATGCGATCGGTCATGGCGTGGGTGCGGATGGTCAGGTTCGGGCGCGGTTTCGCCTGATCCAGATAGCCGCGCGCGGTGCTGGCGCGTCGGCCCTGCGGCGTCACCGTGCGGTCCATCGGGCCGAAGCCCTCCTGCTGATAGCCGTTAAGATCGTCCGTGCGCGGGTAGCCCGCCTGCACGCCCGCTTCCACCATCGCCTCAAACAGCGGGTTCACGCCAGGTTTGGAAGTGGTGACGCTGACAGGACCGTCGCCGCCGTGATAGTCGTTCGGCCCTACGTCGCGGGTTTCTGCTTTACGGTAGTAGGGCAGGCAGTTGAGGTAGCTCCAGTGCTCAAGGCCCTGCTCTTTTGCCCAGTTGTCCAGATCCATCGCGTTACCGCGGATGTAGCACATGCCGTTGATCAATGACGAGCCGCCCAGCCCTTTGCCGCGCCCGCACTCCATGCGGCGGTTGTTCATGAAGGGTTCTGGCTCGGTTTCATACGCCCAGTTGTAGCGCTTGCCCTGCAGCGGAAACGCCAGCGCGGCGGGCATCTGGGTGCGGAAATCAAAGCGGTAGTCCGGCCCGCCCGCCTCAAGCAGCAGCACGGTGGTGTTTGGATCTTCGGTCAGTCGCGTTGCCAGTACGTTACCGGCAGAGCCGGCCCCGATAATGATGTAGTCAAATTGCAAATAAACCTCCCGGTTAAAATATGGACTGGAATTTACCCATCTCAACCTGGATGGACTTCACCTGGGTGTAGCTCTGCAGCGTCATCACGCCGTTCTCACGGCCAATGCCGGAGTGTTTGTAGCCGCCGACCGGCATCTCTGCGGCGGATTCACCCCAGGTGTTGATCCAGCAGATGCCCGCTTCGAGCTGATGAATGGCACCGTGCGCGCGGTTCAGGTCGGCCGTGACGATGCCTGCCGCCAGTCCGTAGTCGGTATCGTTGGCGCGGCGGATCGCTTCTTCTTCGCTTTCATAGCTGAGGATGGACATCACCGGGCCGAAGATCTCTTCGCGCACGATGGTCATCTCGTCGGTGCAGTCGGTGAACACGGTCGGGGCAACCCACGCGCCGTTATCGAAGCCTTCACCCTTCAGCACGTCGCCGCCGCACAGCACGCGCGCGCCTTCCTCTTTGCCTTTGGCGATGTAGCGCAGCACGCTGTCGCGGTGCGGGAAGCTGACCATCGGGCCAAAGTTGGTGCGTTCATCGAACAGGTCGCCCGCGAGGATGCGGCCCACACGCTCAACGATTTTCTGCTCAAACGCGCTTTTAAACTTTGCGGGTACGAACACGCGGGTGCCGTTGGTGCATACCTGGCCGGAGCTAAAGAAGTTGGCCATCATGGCGATGTCTGCCGCGAGATCGAGATCCGCGTCGTCAAAAATAATCAGCGGGGATTTGCCGCCCAGCTCCATCGTCACCTCTTTCAGGGACGAGGCCGCCGAGTTGGCCATCACTTTTTTGCCGCTGGCGACGCCCCCGGTAAAGGAGACTTTAGCGATATCCGGATGCTCGGTCAGGTACTGGCCGGTCTCCGCGCCCACGCCCGGCAGGACGTTAAACACACCGTCCGGCAGGCCCGCTTCGGTGTAGATCTCGGCAAGCTTGAGCGCGGTAAGCGGGGTCACTTCGCTCGGCTTGAAGATCATCGCATTACCTGCCGCCAGCGCCGGAGCAGATTTCCACAGGGCGATCTGGATCGGGTAGTTCCACGCGCCGATGCCCGCCACCACGCCCAGCGGCTCGCGACGGGTGTAGACGAACGAACTGTCACGCAGGGGGATCTGGCTGCCTTCCAGCGCCGGGATCAGCCCCGCGTAGTACTCCAGCACGTCCGCGCCGGTGACGATGTCGACGGTTGAGGTTTCGGAATACGCTTTACCGGTGTCGAGGGTTTCCAGCTTCGCCAGTTCGTCATTACGTTCGCGGAGGATGTCGACAGCTCGGCGCAGAATGCGCGAGCGCGCCATTGCGGTCATCGCCGCCCAGATTTTTTGCCCGCGTTTTGCGCTTTCCACGGCGCGGTCGACATCTTCACGCCCGGCCGCCTGAACGCTTGCCAGGACTTCACCGTTGGCCGGGTTGATGGTCTCGAAGGTGCGACCGCTGGTGGCGGATGTATAACCACCATTGATATAAAGCTGCTGTTCTGCCATTCGGGACATAAATTCTCCTCGGTTATTCGGTCGGTAAATGCTGGCTGATAAAGTGGCTGGTGAGCGATTGCGCCAGGGTCTTATCCAGAGGCTTGCCGCTCAGCGCGGCGCGCAGCCACAGCCCGTCGATCAGCGCCGCCAGGCCATAGCCCGCCTCCTGGGCCTGCTCGCGCGGCAGTTCGCGGCGGAACTCGTACACCAGGTTCGAAAGCAGACGGCGGCTGCTCACCTGCTGCAGGCGGTAGAGCATCGGCTGATGCATGCTGCTCGCCCAGAAGGCCAGCCAGGCCTTCATTGCTGCGCTGCTGGTCTGGGTTTCATCAAAGTTACCGCCGACAATCGCCTGCAGACGCTGCTCCGCGCTGCCGTTCGGCAGGGCGTGCAGGCGGCTCAATACCGCATCGCGCAGCTGGCCGGTGATGTCGCGCATGGTCGCTTCCAGCAGACCATTTTTATCTTTGAAATAGTGACTGATGATCCCCGTGGACACGCCCGCCCGACGGGCGATCTGCGCGATGGTCGCGTCATGCATTCCCACTTCATTTATTGCTTCCAGCGTGGCGTCGATAAGCTGCCTACGCCGGATCGGCTGCATCCCCACTTTGGGCATTTTTGCCACTCCATTCATCAGCGTTGGTTATACATTAAAGCGGTTTTTGATTGGACGTTCAATATAAAATGTGTCTTAATTGTTGCGGATTTGGATTTTAATAGTTACAAAAAAACAGTGAGGATACTGGATGACAGACCTTTCACAAGACAGAGAAAAAGACAAAATCAACCCGGTCGTTTTTTATACTTCCGCCGGGCTGATTTTGTTGTTTTCCCTGATGACGATCTTCTTTAGCGGTTTTTCTGCCGAGTGGATTGGGCGCACTCTTGACTGGGTGTCGAAGACCTTCGGCTGGTACTACTTACTGGCGGCGACGCTCTATATTGTCTTTGTTGTCTGCATTGCCTGCTCGCGCTTCGGTTCGGTGAAGCTTGGGCCAGAGCAGTCAAAACCCGAGTTCAGCCTGCTGAGTTGGGCCGCGATGCTTTTTGCCGCAGGCATTGGCATCGACCTGATGTTCTTCTCCGTGGCGGAACCGGTCACGCAATATATGCAGCCGCCGGAAGGGGCAGGGCAGACGATGGAGGCCGCGCGTCAGGCGATGGTCTGGACGCTGTTCCACTACGGCTTAACCGGCTGGTCGATGTACGCCCTGATGGGGATGGCGCTCGGATACTTTAGCTATCGTTATAATTTACCCCTCACCATCCGCTCTGCGCTGTACCCAATTTTCGGGAAAAAGATAAATGGGCCGATTGGTCACAGCGTCGACATTGCGGCGGTGATCGGTACCATCTTTGGTATCGCGACGACGC
Source organism: Enterobacter sp. CPE_E890 (assembly GCF_046521475.1). Lineage (NCBI taxonomy): Bacteria > Pseudomonadati > Pseudomonadota > Gammaproteobacteria > Enterobacterales > Enterobacteriaceae > Enterobacter > Enterobacter sp. CPE_E890. The sequence continues at coordinate 1,284,417 of NZ_JBKFZW010000001.1, forward strand.
TCGGCATCGGTGTGGTGCAACTCAACTACGGCCTGAGCGTGCTGTTTGATATTCCGGATTCGATGGCTGCCAAGGCGGCGTTGATTGCGCTGTCGGTGATTATCGCCACCATTTCGGTGACGTCGGGCGTGGATAAAGGCATTCGCGTGCTCTCCGAGCTGAACGTGGCCCTGGCGCTTGGTTTAATTCTGTTCGTGCTGTTTATGGGGGACACTTCATTCCTGCTCAATGCGTTAGTGCTTAACGTCGGCGACTACGTGAACCGTTTTATGGGGATGACTCTGAACAGTTTCGCCTTTGATCGCCCGGTCGAATGGATGAACAACTGGACGCTGTTCTTCTGGGCGTGGTGGGTGGCGTGGTCGCCATTTGTTGGCCTGTTCCTGGCACGTATTTCACGTGGCCGCACCATCCGCCAGTTTGTGATGGGCACGCTGATTATCCCGTTCACCTTTACTCTGTTGTGGTTGTCGATTTTCGGCAACAGCGCGCTGCATGAGATTATTCATGGCAACGCGACCTTCGCGCAGGAAGCGATGGCGCACCCGGAGCGCGGCTTCTACAGCCTGCTGGCGCAGTATCCTGCGTTCACCTTTAGCGCCTCCGTGGCAACCATTACCGGCCTGCTGTTCTACGTTACCTCTGCGGATTCCGGTGCGCTTGTGCTGGGCAACTTCACTTCGAAGCTGAAAGATATCAACAGCGATGCGCCGAACTGGCTGCGCATCTTCTGGTCCGTCGCCATCGGCCTGCTGACGCTGGGCATGCTGATGACCAACGGGATCTCGGCGTTGCAGAACACCACGGTGATCATGGGGCTGCCGTTCAGCTTCGTGATCTTCTTTGTGATGGCCGGGTTGTATAAATCCCTCAAGGTGGAAGATTACCGCCGCGAAAGCGCCAGCCGTGACACCGCGCCGCGCCCGATGGGCGCACAGGACAGGCTGAGCTGGAAGAAACGCCTGTCGCGCCTGATGAACTACCCGGGCACGCGCTACACCAAACAGATGATGGAGACGGTCTGCTTCCCGGCGATGGAAGAGGTGGCGCAGGAACTGAAGCTGCGTGGTGCCTACGTGGAGCTGAAAAACCTGCCGCCGGAAGAGGGCGAGACGTTAGGGCATCTGAATCTGCTGGTGCATATGGGCGACGAGCAGAACTTTGTCTACCAGATCTGGCCGCAGCAGTATTCGGTACCCGGCTTTACCTACCGGGCGCGCAGCGGGAAATCGACCTACTACCGGCTGGAAACCTTCTTACTGGAGGGTAGCCAGGGGAATGATTTGATGGATTACAGCAAGGAGCAGGTGATCACGGACATTCTGGACCAGTATGAACGGCACCTGAACTTTATCCATTTGCACAGGGAAGCGCCGGGGAATAGCGTGATGTTCCCGGATGTTTAAGCCTTGATCTGAATAACGTACAAAGACATCGCCGCTTCCCTCATGCCGGGTGGCGGCGATGCCTTACCCGGCCAACAACGCCGCTTTACCGTTGGCCTGATAAGCGTCGCGCCATCAGGCTTTTAGCAGCGTACACACGCTCGTATTATTATTCTGCCAGATGAGAGTAAAGCGTTTACCCTCAGGATATTCTCCAACCGGGTGCGAAAGCGCCAGCGTGATTGTTTTTTCGGTTAACTCTGTGACTCTCGCCCACTCAAACCCCATGTAAGTATTTGCCTTCGCGAAGAGAGCCTTAAATAAACTTTCCTTGGCGCTAAATGCGAGCGTTAGCGCCAACGCAAAAGGGTAACCCGAACGCGTCAGGCACATCGCTTCCTGCGCATTAATGATGCCGTCCTGGATTTCGCGGGCTTCACGGTCTGGAAGAATGGCTTCGCAATCAATACCGATCAGGGCATCTGGATGACGGACAACAACCGCCATCGCCTGCGTGCCGCTGTGGGTGATGCTGCCCGACAAACCTTCCGGCCAGAGCGGTTCGCCGCTGGGGCCAATGCCCGGAATCGCGCGTTCATTTATCGCACCGAGCGCATGCGCGGCGGCGATCCGCCCGGCCAGATGCTCGGCTTTGCGTTTGCGCCCGGCGTTTGAAAGCTCGGCGTGGTGGGGGAGCCAGAGGAGATCGGCGTCGGCGAAGGTGGCTGGGTCGAAGGTGATGTGGTGGACGGTGTGGCCGGCGAGAATGAACGTGCTGTGGGTGGTGTGCATGTTTTTCCTCTATCAGCAAATAGTGCGGCCTGATGTCCTCACCCCGTCCCTCTCCCAACGGGAGAGGGGGGAGTTACTGCCTGTATCAGAATCGCGTATTCACGCTCATATACCAGGTGCGACCCGGTTCATTATACGTATACGCACCTGCACCGTACATATACGCACCGGTGGTGGCGTTGCCCGTGGTCTGGGCATTACCCGCGCGCCACTGGCGTTTGTCGAAGACGTTGTCTACGCCGCCGGTCAGGCTGACGTTTTTGGTCATGTCCCAGGTCGCGCTCAGACCAACGATGCTGTACGGACTGACTTCGTCTTTCTCCGATCCGGTTACCGGCTGACCTTTGTAGTTGTACTTCTTCGGCTGCTGCTTACCGTACCAGGTGAAGGTCGACTGTAGCGATACATCCTGGTGGACCTGCCAGCTCAGAGTGGAGTTCAGCGTGTACTCCGGAATGATCGACAGACGGTCGCCGGTCTCTTTGTTCTTGCTTTGTAGCATGTAAGTGATGTTATTGGTCCAGTTGATCGTGTCGCTAACCGGCACGTTCAGGGAACCTTCCAGACCCTCAACCACTGCTTTCGGCACGTTTTCCCACTGGTAGATATCCGTCTGCACTTTACCGGAAGAGGTGTGACCCACCGGCGCGTAACCCGCTTCAATCTTGTCGCGATAGTCGTTGCGGAACCAGGTCACGCCAGCCAGCCAGCCGTCGCGTTTCCACTCAAGACCGATCTCTTTGTTGATGCTGGTTTCCGCTTTCAGGTCGTCGTTACCCATCATGTAACACCCGACGCCATCAGAGCTGGCATAGCAGCCCTGGCCTTTGCTGTACAGCAGGTAGTTTGGGTTGGTTTGGTACAGGCTTGGTGCTTTGTAGGCGCGCGCAATCCCCATCTTCAGCGTGAAGTCATTTCCCAGGCCTTGCGACAGGTTCAGGGACGGGCTCCAGTTGTTGCCCACAATCGTGTGGTGATCGAAGCGCAGCGCCGGTGTCAGCATGGTACTGTCGGTCAGCTCCATGTTGTTCTCGGCGAACAGAGAGAAGATCTCCGCTGAAGAGTACGGGCTACGATCGTCGCTCATGCCAGGGATCTTACCGCCTTGCTGAGTCTGCGTATTGGAGGTGGAGTCCTTCATACGCTGCTGGTTCCACTCGGTGCCCAGCGTCAGGTTCTGGTTAACGAGGAAATCAATCGGCAGGTTGATTTCGCTGTGCAGCATCACGTCGGCCAGGTCGGTGTCGGTGAATTTATTGCTATTGAACAGGCCTTCCAGCCCTCCCGCAAGCCCTTCGCCCAGGCGCGAGTTGCGGGTGTGTTCGTACTGTGCCCAGTTGCTGGTGGTAATGCCGTTATCCCAGCCACCGTTCCATGTCACCGCAAAGTTCTGACGATAAATACGGTTGGTCTCTTTGCCGTAGTTTTTCTTCACCAGGCCGCTGGAACTGTTGTCATTGTTGGTGTTCTGGGTATCGCCTGCGTAGAGGTTGTTCTGGCGGCTGTAGCCTGCTTCAAACTCCAGAGACTGCATCGGCGCGAAGTCCCAGCGTACCACGCCGTTGATATCTTTGTTCTCTACACCTTCACGGCCTGCCGGCAGCGTGTCGGCGTAGGCACCGGTACGGTCAGACTGGTGACCCTGGTTGATGTCCCATGCGTCGGCCTGGGTTTTGTCCAGATTGCCGTACATGCGGAAGCTGAAGTCACCGCCCAGCGGGCCGCTCAGGCTGAAGTTGGTGCGTTTGGTGGACCCTTCATCCTTGTGTTCTGGCGCATTCAGGTAGGTGTTCCAGGAGCCGTGCCACTGGTCGTCGAATTTTTTGGTGATGATGTTCACCACGCCGCCTGCCGCGCCGTTGCCGTAGCGCGCGGCGGCCGGGCCACGGATGACTTCGATGCGTTCGATCATCTCCGGTGGGACCCAGCCGGTATCCCCGCGTGTATCACGCTCGCCGCGCCAGCCCAGACGAATGGAGTTGCGGCTGGTCACCGGTTTGCCGTCAATCAGGATCAGGGTGTTTTCCGGCCCCATGCCACGGATGTCGATCTGACGATTATTACCGCGCTGGCCGCTGGTTGAGTTCCCGGTCAGGTTAACGCCCGGCATGGTACGGATGATTTCAGCCACGTCGCGTGCGGGTGGATTTTTACGAATTTCATCGGCGGTAATGGTCGATACACCCGGCGCCTGCAGATTCTGCTCGGCGGCGGTGATCACCATCGTGTCTTCGTGCTGCGCGGAGGCGGTATTGTCGTCTGCCAGAGCGGGTAGCGCGACGCCGTAAATCCCTAAATTGGCCAGCAAGGCCAGAGAGTGAATCTTCTTATTCATTGTACGTCCTGCTTTTATGGTTGTTTTATGAGCGCTTCCCACAGCGCGGGCACTACGCTATTGCAAATGCAAATAGTTATCAATAATATTATCAATAAAATTTGCTCTGAAACAAAAAAGACTGTTAAACATGAGGTTATAAGGGTGACGGCGTTAACAACGGGAAGTGAAGCGTGGTGGCAGTCGAAAAAGGGGCCTGAATGGAAGCCGGGAAAGGGAAAATATCGCGTCACGTTCTGGTGGCGTGACCCGGCAGGAACGCAAAGAACGTCACCGATCAAACGCGTCTGGCTCTACGTCACTGGCGTAACAGACCACCATCAAAATGCCCGACCGCAGTCCCTCGAACGCATTCCCGATACCGATGTCTGGCAGTGGCAGGGTGAGTTCAGCCCCGAATGGCGGGGGAGCTACTGTTTTATCCCCTCCGATAACGAAAACGATTTTGCCAATACCGTGTTTGAAGGCGAGCAGCCGGAGCGTATGGCGCTGCGTGAAGGCTGGCGCAGGCTGCTGCCGCACGCGGTTTCCGACCCGCTGAATCCGCAGAGCTGGCGCGGCGGTCGCGGTCATGCCGTCTCGGCGCTGGAGATGCCGGACGCGCCCGTTCAGCCCGGCTGGGATCGTCCCGATACGCCGTATCAGCCGCCGGTCTGCATTGAGTGGAACAGCACGCGTCTGAACAACCGCCGCCGCGTGTGGATTTTTACCACCGGAGATGACGACCCCGAGCGCCCGCTGGCGGTGCTGCTCGACGGGCAGTTCTGGGCCGAAAGCATGCCGGTCTGGCCTGCGCTGACGTCGCTCACCACCGAGCGCAAACTGCCGCCTGCGGTCTACGTATTGATCGATGCGATTGACATGGAACATCGCAGCCGCGAACTGCCCTGCAACCCCGATTTCTGGCTGGCGGTGCAGGAAGAGCTTCTCCCTCTTGTAAAAAAACGTGCGCCATTTAGCGATCGCGCCGACCGTACCGTGCTGGCGGGACAGAGCTTTGGCGGACTCTCTTCACTTTATGCCGGACTCAACTGGCCGCAGCGCTTTGGCTGCGTGCTGAGCCAGTCCGGCTCGTACTGGTGGCCGCACCGCGGCGGGCAGCAGGACGGGTGCCTCATTGAACAGCTCAGAGCGGGTGAGCTAACCGCGAGAGGGCTGCGTATCGTCCTTGAGGCCGGGCGCAACGAGCCGCTGATTTTCAATGCCAATCAGGCGATTTACGCCGAACTACACGCGCAGCAGCCGATTTTCTGGCGTCAGGTTGACGGCGGACACGATGCGCTTTGCTGGCGCGGTGGGCTGACGCAGGGGCTGATGACCCTCTGGCAGCCGCTCATTCAATAACGGAGTCTGTATGGAATTCAGCAATCCTTTCGATAATCCGCAGGGACAGTTCGCCATTTTGCGTAACGACCAGGGGCAGTACAGCCTGTGGCCGCAGCAGTGCGAACTGCCGGCGGGGTGGCGCGTGGTATGTGAAGCACAGTCGCAGGAAGCGTGCCAGCAGTGGCTGGACGAACACTGGCAAACGTTAGAACCGTCTCATTATGCGGGGGAGAGTGCATGAACCGTCTTCCTCTCGTCGCCGCCCAGCCGGGGATCTGGATGGCGGAACAGCTGTCCACGTTGCCAAACGCCTGGAGCGTAGCCCACTACACTGAACTGAAAGGCGATATTGACGCGCCGCTGCTGGCCAAAGCCATTCTTGAAGGCATGATGCAGGCTGATACCCTACGTATGCGTTTCGCAGAAGATAACGGTGAAGTGTGGCAGTGGTTGGATGAGTCCATGATGTTGCCGGAACCCACCGTCATTCGCGTCGGCTCACACGATGACGCTGTGGCGCTGATGACAGCCGATCTCAACCAGAACCTGCGTGTAGACAGCGGCCAGCCGCTGGCGTTTCACCAGCTGATTCAGGTTGCTGAAAGCCACTGGTACTGGTATCAGCGTTATCACCACCTGGTGGTGGATGGCTTCAGCTTCCCGGCGATTACGCGCCATATTGCCGCGATTTATGCTTCATGGAAAAACGGCGAACCCACGCCAGAATCCCCGTTTACGCCTTTCGCTGAGGTGGTGGAAGAGTACCAGCGCTATCGCGACAGCGAGGCGTATCAGCGTGATGGCGCTTTCTGGGCTGAACAGCGGAAAGCGCTTCCTTCCCCCGTTTCGCTCTCTTCCACGCCGCTACCCGGGCGTGCAGCAACCACCGACATTCTGCGTCTGAACATGACCGCTGACAGCCGTGCCTTTACCCAACTGGCACAGGCGGGAGGGCAAGTGCAGCGTACCGATCTGGCGCTTGCGCTGGTGGCGCTGTGGCTCGGGCGCCTCACCGGACGGCTGGACTACGCCGCCGGGTTTATCTTTATGCGCCGCATGGGGTCCGCCGCGCTGACCGCCACCGGACCGGTACTCAACGTCCTGCCGCTGGCGGTAAATATCCATCCGCAGGAGAGCCTTCCAGAGCTGGCATTGCGCCTGGCGAACCAGTTGAAAAAAATGCGCCGCCACCAGCGCTACGACGCCGAGCAGATCGTGCGCGACAGCGGGCGCGCCGCAGGCGACGAAGCCCTGTTTGGCCCGGTTCTGAACATTAAGATGTTCGATTATCAGTTGGATATCGACGGCGTAGAGGCCACCACCCACACGCTGGCAACCGGCCCGGTGAACGATCTGGAGCTGGCATTGTTCCCGGACGAGCAGGGTGGGTTGAGCATTGAGATCCTCGCCAATACACAGCGCTACGATGAAGCAACGCTCGCCCGCCACGTTTCGCGCCTGAACGCGATGCTCATGCAGTTTGCCGCCAACCCGGACCTGCGCTGCGGCGAAGTGGAAACCGTTTCGGAGCAGGAATATCAACAGTTGGCCCGCATCAACGATACCGGGCTGGCGCTGCCGTCCACCACGCTGGCGGATCTGGTTGCGAATCAGGCAAGCAAAACGCCGGACGCCCCTGCGCTGGCGGACGCGCATATTGAACTGAACTATCGCCAGATGCGCGAGCAGGTTGTCGCCCTGGCAACGTTACTGCGCGAACGCGGCGTGAAGCCGGGCGACAGCGTGGCGGTGGCTTTACCACGTTCGGTGTTTTTGACGCTGGCGCTGCACGGCATTGTGGAAGCTGGCGCTGCCTGGCTGCCGCTGGATACCGGTTACCCGGACGACCGTCTGCGGATGATGCTGGAGGATGCGAAACCGTCGCTACTGATCACCACCAACGAGCAGCTTCCGCGCTTTAGCGATCTCCCGATCACGGCGTTTAGTTACAACACACTGTTACCGGCTGCGGAAGCGGAACCGCTGCGCCTGGCGAAGCCGGAGCAGACTGCGTACATCATTTTTACCTCTGGCTCTACTGGCCGCCCGAAAGGGGTGATGGTTGGACATACTGCCATCGTAAACCGCCTGAAGTGGATGCAGGATCACTACCCGCTGGACGCCAGTGACGTGGTAGCGCAGAAAACGCCGTGCAGCTTTGATGTCTCGGTGTGGGAGTTCTGGTGGCCGTTTATTGCCGGGGCGAAGCTGGTAATGGCCGAGCCGGAAGCTCACCGCGATCCGCAGGCGATGCAGACCTTCTTCGCGCAACACGGTGTGACCACCACTCACTTTGTACCGTCGATGCTGGCGGCATTTGTCGCCTCGCTGACGCCGGAGAACGTCGACTGTTGTCAGTCGCTTAAGCAGGTCTTCTGCAGCGGTGAAGCTCTGCCGACGGCGCTTTGCCGGGAATGGGAGCAACTGACCCATGCGCCGCTACATAACCTCTACGGCCCGACGGAAGCGGCTGTGGACGTCAGCTGGTATCCGGCGTATGGCCCAGAGCTGGCGGCGGTGGAGGGCAACAGCGTGCCAATTGGCTTCCCGGTGTGGAACACGGGGCTGCGCATTCTGGATGCGATGATGCGCCCGGTGCCGTTTGGCGTAGCGGGCGATCTCTATCTTACCGGTATTCAGCTGGCGCAAGGGTATCTGGGACGCCCTGATCTGACCGCCAGCCGGTTTATCGCTGACCCGTTCGCGCCGGGTGAACGTATGTACCGCACCGGTGACGTCGCCCGCTGGCTGGATAACGGCGCGGTGGAGTATTTAGGCCGCAGTGACGATCAGCTGAAAATTCGCGGCCAGCGCATCGAACTGGGTGAAATCGACCGGGCGATGCTGTCCCTGCCGGACGTCGCGCAGGCCGTGGCGCATGCCTGCGTGTTCAACCAGGCGGCGGCAACGGGGGGAGATGCCCGTCAGCTGGTGGGGTACGTTGTCTCCGAATCCGGTTTGCCGCTGGATCGTGATACCTTGCTGGAATCGCTTAAAGCGCGGCTTCCGCCGCATATGGTGCCGGTGGTGCTTTTGCAAATCAGTGCGCTGCCGTTAAGCGCGAACGGTAAGCTTGACCGCAAGGCGCTGCCGCTGCCGGAGCTCACCCGTCAAACTTCCGGCCGCGCGCCGGAGACGGGCACCGAAGTTGCCGTCGCGCAGGCGTTTTCTGCGCTACTAGGCTGTGAGGTGAATGATATCGAAGCCGATTTCTTCGCCCTCGGAGGACACTCTCTGCTGGCGATGCGCCTGGCGGCACAGCTCAGCCGCGCGTTTGCCCGCAAGGTCACACCGGGGCAAATTATGGTCGCCTCGACGGTGAGCAAGCTTAGCGCGCTGTTAGATTCACAGATGAGCGACGAGCAGGCGCAGCGTCTGGGGTATGAAGCTCTTCTGCCGCTGCGTGAAAGCGATGGCCCGACGCTGTTCTGCTTCCACCCTGCGTCCGGCTTTGCCTGGCAGTTTAGCGTGCTGGCACGTTATCTCAGCCCGCGCTGGTCGATTACCGGCATTCAGTCGCCGCGCCCGGACGGACCAATGCAGCAGTGCGCCGATCTGGATGGTGTGATCGAACATCATCTGGCAACACTGAGAGCCCAGCAGCCGCAGGGGCCGTATTACCTGTTCGGCTATTCCCTCGGCGGTACGCTGGCTCAGGGCATTGCGGCCCGACTGCGCGAGCAGGGTGAAGAGGTGGCATTCCTCGGCCTGCTGGATACCTGGCCGCCGGAAACCCAGAACTGGGCGGAGAAAGAGGCCAACGGCCTCGACCCGGAAGTGTTGGCGGAAATTGAGCGCGAGCGTCAGGCGTTTATCGCCGCGCAGCAGGGACAAGGCTCCAGCGAGCTATTCAGTGCCATTGAAGGCAACTACGCCGATGCGGTGCGGCTACTGACCACGGCGCACAGCGCGCGCTTTGAGGGTAAAGCGACGCTGTTTGTTGCCGAACGCACGCGAACGATGGACCCGCAGCAGGCCTGGTCGCCGTGGGTGGCGGAGCTTGAGGTGTATAGTCAGGATTGCGCCCACGTGGATATCATTTCACCGCAGGCGTTTGAGAAGATAGGACCAGTGTTGAGGGAGATTTTGGGGTAACGTTTAAAGCCCCTCACCCTAACCCTCTCCCACAGGGAGAGGGGATGGTTTGCTCCATCTCCCTGTGGGAGAGGGCCGGGGTGAGGGCATCAGACCGCACGCTTGCCTAACGGCACTACCAGCGGCGTGCCTGCCACCGGATCGTCAATAATCATGCAGCGCATCCCATAGATCCGCTCGATCAGCTCTGGTGTCACAATCTCTCCCGGTGCGCCCTGCGCCACAATTTCGCCATCGCGCAGCGCAATCAGGTGCGTGGCGTAGCGGCAGGCCTGATTCAAATCGTGCAGTACCGTCGCCAGGGTATACCCCTGCGTGCGGTTGAGATCGCTCAGCAATTCGAGCAAATCAATCTGATGGCTGATGTCCAGCCATGTCGTCGGCTCGTCCAGCAGCATGATGGACGTTTCCTGCGCCAGCACCATCGCGATCCACGCGCGCTGGCGCTGTCCGCCGGAGAGGGTATCCACGCTTTGCTGGGCGAGATCGGTAATGCCCGTCGCCTGCATCGCGCGGGTCACCGCCTCGTCATCCTCTTTACGCCAGCGGGTAAACAGCGGTTGATGCGGGTAGCGTCCGCGAGAGACCAGCTCCTGCACCGTGATATCGCCCGGCGTAGTGGCGTTTTGCGCCAGCAGCCCAATGCGCCTGGCCACTTCTTTGCTGGCGAAGTGCTGGATGTGCTCGCCGTCGAGGTACACGCTGCCTTCAACTGGCGTCATCAAACGGCTGAGGGTGCGCAGCAGGGTCGATTTTCCGCAGCCGTTCGGGCCGATAATCGCCGTAAAGTGGCCGTCCGGAATAGCAACGGTTAAGTCACGGGCAATGATTTTTTTGCCGTAACCCAGGGTTAAGTTGTCGCCGCGCAAGCGGGAAGCTAAGTCAGTCATTTCTTGCGTGACTCCTGAACTAACAAGACGATGAGGTAAATCCCGCCGAGGCTGACGGTCACGACGCCCACCGGAAGTTGATAAGGCATAAACAGCTGTTGGGCGCAGAGATCGGCGGCCAGCAATAACAATGCGCCACACAGCGCCGCCTGGGTTAAGCCCCAGCGCGCAGTGCCGCTAAGACGCCGGGCAATATGCGGTGCCACCAGGGCGATAAACGAGATTGGCCCGGCAATCGCCGTCGCCGCTGCGGTCAGCAAGACGGCGACCAGCATCAGCATCAGGCGCGAACGTTCAACACTCACACCCAGGGCGCAGGCACTGTCATCACCCATCTCCAGCAGACGCATACGGCGCACCAGCAGCAGGGCACCGATAAACATCAGAACAATCAATGGTGCCGCGGGCCAGGTTTTGCCCCATGTCAGGCCATTCAGGGAACTGGCGTACCACAGTCCCGCAGAGAGCGCAGTTTCCAGTGACGCCTGTAACAAAAGCCAGGTATTAAACGCCATCAGCATTGCACGCACGCCGATGCCGATGATGATCAGACGAAAGGTGTCGATACCGTTACGCCAGGCAAGCGCCCAGATAATCAGCGAGGTCAGAATGCCCCCGGCCATTGCGGTAAAGGTAATGGCCGTCAGGTGCTGATCAAACAGCACCATTGCCACTAATACGCCGCTCCAGGCACCGGTATTGAGGCCCATCACGTCCGGGCTGCCGAGCGGGTTGCGCATCAGCGACTGGAAAATCGCGCCGCTCACCCCGAGCGCCGCGCCCACCAGTATCGCCATCGCCACGCGCGGCAGTCGCCACTCCGTCACCACCAGGGTTATAGCGCGCGGCGCGCTGCCGAGCAGGGCGTTAAACACCTGGGTGAAATCGAGCATCACCGCGCCGCTGCGCAGGCTCCACGTTGCCAGCAGCAGAATGGTGATAACCAGCAGGGAGACACAGGCGACTAAACGTCGGGATGGGGCGATCATGCGCCACCTCCGCGTCGGCGGCGTACCAGGAAAATCAGCACCGGCGCACCGATAAAGGCGCTGACCACCGAGACGCGCAGCTCGCCGGGGACCAGCAAACGTCCCAGGATATCGGCAAACAGCAGCAGGGCAGGCGTTGCAAGAAGCGTGACCGGCAGTGACCAGCGATGATCTGCCCCCACCAGCCAGCGCGCCACGTGCGGCATCATCAGGCCGATAAAGGCGATTGGGCCGACGACCGCCGTTGCACTGCCGCACAGGACGGTAATGGCAAGAAGACCAATGAGTTGGGTACGTGCAACCCGATTACCAAGCGCAGTGGCGGTATCGCTGCCCAGGCTCAGGCTATTCAGCGCCCGGCTTAAAAACAGCGCGACGGCGGCAGCGATGATCACCGGGAGCACCACCACCTTTAAGGTTTCCAGCGTACGGATATCCAGCGAGCCGGCCTGCCAGAAGCGCAGCTGGTCGTAAACGTCCGGGTTGAGCAGGGCGATGCCGTTGGATAACCCTTCCAGAACTGCCGCGAGCGCGACACCCGCGAGGGTCAGGCGTACCGGGCTAAGCTGGCCGCCGCCCTGGCTGCCGGTAAACGCCACCACCAGCGAGGCAGCCAGCGCGCCGCAAAAGGCCATCACCAGCTGTTCAGACGCTGACGTTAACCCGAACATGGCCGCGCCGAGCACAATGGCAAAACTGGCACCGCTGTTAACGCCCAGAATACCAGGGTCGGCCAGCGGGTTGCGGGTGAGGGTTTGCATCAGAGCACCCGCAAGGCCCAGCGCGCCACCGGCCAGCAGTCCGGCAAGCGTGCGGGGCAGTCGGGCGTCGAGCACGATGATGCAGTCGGCGCTCTGGCAGGTGCCGGTGAGCGCATCAACGATAACGGACGCGGGCAGCGGCTTAGCGCCGACCAGCAGGCTGAGTGCAATCGCAAGGATCAACAGCAGCAATAAAACGGGCACGGCAATGGCGCGCACCGAAGAAGAGGAAAACGACATAGCAACATCCATGATTTGATAATGATAGTGATTATCGTTATCTATCTTATTTGGCTATGTTAGCATGTGCGCCCATGGAATGGGTAGAATTACACTCAAGGCTTTGTCATGAATCAAAAATCCTGGCTGCTCAACCTCAGCCTGCTTAAAACGCACCCGGCATACCGGGCAGTTTTTATCGCCCGCTTTATCTCCATTTTATCTCTCGGCCTGCTCGGCGTTGCCGTGCCGGTACAGATCCAGGCCATAACGCACTCCAGCTGGCTGGTGGGGTTATCGGTTACCTTTACGGGCGGGGCGATGTTTATCGGACTGATGGTCGGCGGCGTGCTGGCGGACCGCTACGAGCGTAAAAAGCTGATCCTGCTGGCGCGCGGCACCTGCGGCGTGGGGTTTATCGGGCTGTGTCTGAACGCCATGCTGCCCGAACCCTCGCTTGTGGCGATTTACGCCCTCGGGTTATGGGACGGCTTTTTTGCCTCGCTAGGGGTAACGGCACTGCTGGCTGCCACCCCCGCGCTGGTCGGGCGCGAGAACCTGATGCAGGCGGGGGCGATTACCATGCTTACCGTGCGTCTGGGCTCGGTGATTTCGCCGATGCTCGGCGGTCTGCTGCTGGCGACCGGTAACGTGGCGTGGAACTATGGACTGGCGGCGGCGGGCACCTTCATCACCACGCTGACGCTGTTGCGCCTGCCGCTGCTGCCGCCACCGCCGCAGCCACGCGAGCATCCGCTGAAATCTCTGATGGCCGCTATTCGTTTCCTGTTCAGCAACCCGCTGATTGGCGGGATTGCGCTGCTCGGTGGCCTGCTGACGATGGCCAGCGCCGTGCGCGTGCTGTACCCGGCGCTGGCGGGAGAGTGGCAGATGAGCGCCTCGGAGATTGGCATTCTCTATGCCGCCATTCCGCTTGGCGCGGCGTGCGGGGCGCTGACCAGCGGTAATCTGGCGCAGAGTGTACGCCCGGGGCTGATTATGCTGCTTGCCACGCTGGCCTCGTTTATCGCCATTGGTTTCTTCAGCCTAATGCCGGTGTGGGCGCTGGGGGTGATTTGCCTGGTGATCTTCGGCTGGCTGAGTGCTATCAGTTCGCTGCTGCAATATACCCTGATTCAGACCCAGACACCGGAAGGAATGCTGGGGCGAATTAATGGCCTGTGGACGGCACAAAACGTAACGGGCGATGCGATTGGTGCGGCGATCCTCGGTGGGCTGGGGGCAATGATGACTCCGGTGGCGTCGGCGAGCAGCAGCGGGTTTGCGTTAGCGATTGTGGGTGTGATTCTGTTAATGGTGCTGGTGGAGTTGCGGCGGTTCAGGCAGGAGGTTGTTCTGAACGACGGTGCGGCGTGATGCCCTCACCCCAGCCCTCTCCCACAGGGAGAGGGAGGGTTAATGCCTACTTAAACATTGTATTCAGTCTGTCTAAAACCAACATCGCGCTGTAATAATCCAGGCGGAACGTATCTGTTCCCAGCGCCCAGACGCGTTTGTTCTCCACCGCAGGCAGATGCGCCAGCAGCGGATTGGCGTAAATCGCGTCGACATCTTTCTGGTCACCAGCAAACACAAACAACCCTTCGCCGTTCAGCCCCGTTGCCAGGTTTTCGCCGCCCAACTGGATGATGTCGTGGCGTTTACCCTGGCTTTTTGATGTGTGTAATCCGGCGGGCAATTCCGCCAGCGTAAAGCCTAGCTGGTGCAGCAGCTTGCCCTGCGCGGATTCAGCGGTCCACAGGTTGGCGCTGTGCGCGGCGGCGGTGTAGACGATGGCGTTTACCGGTTGCGGCGGCAGCTTCATCTGCTGTTTCACCTGCGCGAGCTGTTTATCGAACTCCGCGATGCGCTCTGCGGCCTGCTTTTCCTGCCCGGTGATGGTGCCCAACTGCGTCAGCAGTTCCTGCCAGCTTTTATCGTCGTAATTGAACACCAGCGTCGGGGCAATGGCGGAGAGCTGGTCGTAGAGCGCCAGCGCAGAATCCCCGCCGGTGGCGCCGATCAAAATCAGATCCGGCATTTGCGCGGCGACCGCTTCGGCGCTGGGTTCCCCAATATAAAGACGCGCAACGCTGCGCTGTTTCGCGATATCCCCCCACTGACGTAAAAAGCCCTGTGCATCTGCCACGCGGTTGTTGGGCGTGGTGGCGCCGCTGGCAACTACCGGGGCATCAATCGCCAGCAGGGAACCCGTTAACGTCACGCTGGTTGAGACAATACGCGCCGGTTTGCTCTCCAGGGTATGCACGCCACGGCTATCGGTGACCTGGCGCGGCCAGTCTGCGGCGGTGGCTGAGGTTAGTCCTAAAACAAAAAGTCCTGTTAAAAAAAGGGCATTGCGGCAAACGGCAGGGAATTTCACTGAGCGGCATCCTGTTTTTGTTGAAGATAATGCTTCTCATTTTCATGGTTGTGAGAAAGGGATGCAAGCGTTTGTCGCACAAGTATTTACCCGATGGTTGACAGCGGAGCGCTGTGGGATTAGGTTAGCCGACGAAAACATAAATGATAATCATTATTGCTTCTTTTATCATTTCAGGAGGATGATATGGATACGTCCCTGGCTGAGGAAGTTCAGCACACCGCGACCACGCTGCAATCAGACAGCTTTTTCTTTATGTCGCCTTACCGCAGCTTTACCACGTCCGGCTGTTTTGCCCGTTTCTCTGAACCTGCCGTCGGTGGTGATGATCTGACTGGCCACTTCCAGCAAAAATTAGCGCAGGCCTTCCGGGATGCAAAAGCCAGCGGTATCGCGCATCCGGTGATGGTGGGGGCTATTCCGTTCGATACCCGCAAACGGCCGTCACTGTTTATTCCACAACGCTGGCAGACCTTTTCCCGTCCTGCACGTCAGCAATCCGCTCGCTATTTTTCCGGCTCGCAGGCGCTGAAGGTGGAGCAACGCACCGAAATTCCCCCGCAGCCTGTTTTTGAAGAGATGGTCGCCCGCGCCGCCGCACTTACCGCCACACCTCAGGTGAACAAAGTGGTGCTCTCGCGCCTGATTGATATCGCGACCGACAAGCCTCTGGATAGCGGTGCTCTGATGGAGCGTCTTATCGCCCAGAACCCGGCGAGCTTTAACTTCCATGTGCCGCTGGAAGAGGGGGGCGTGCTGCTGGGAGCAAGTCCGGAACTGCTGTTGCGAAAAGAGGGGGCGCATTTTAGCTCGCTCCCGCTGGCAGGCTCTGCGCGTCGTCAGCCCGACGATGTGCTTGACCGTGAGGCGGGCAATAAACTGCTCGCCTCTGAGAAGGATCGCCACGAACACGACCTGGTCACTCAGGCGATGAAAACTACTCTGGCGCCGCGCAGCCACCATCTCAGCATGCCTGATTCTCCGCAGTTGATCACGACACCCACGCTGTGGCATCTGGCGACGCCGGTAGAAGGTAACGCACGAGAAAACGAAAACGCCCTGAGCCTGGCCTGCCTGTTGCACCCGACCCCAGCACTGAGCGGGTTCCCGCATCAGGCGGCAAAAGAACTGATTGCCGAACTGGAGCCGTTCGATCGTGAACTGTTCGGCGGCATCGTCGGTTGGTGCGACAGCGAAGGTAACGGTGAGTGGGTGGTGACCATCCGCTGCGCGCGTCTGCATGAGAAATCTGTTCGTCTGTTTGCCGGGGCGGGCATTGTGCCAGCCTCCTCCCCGGTGGGTGAGTGGCGCGAAACCGGTGTGAAGCTCTACACCATGCTCAACGTTTTTGGTTTGCATTAAGGAATACTCATGATCATCCCCTTTACCCGATGGCCCGAGGAATTTGCCCGGCGCTACCGAGAAAAAGGCTACTGGCAGGATTTGCCCCTGACCCACATCCTGACGGATCGCGCGGATAGCGACGCGGTGGCGATTATCGACGGCGATCGTCGCATTACCTACCGCGTGTTTAATCAGGCGGTGAACAATCTTGCGTCGTCTTTACAGGCGCAGGGACTGCATCGCGGTGAAACGGCACTGGTTCAACTCGGTAACGTGGCCGAATTCTACATCACCTTTTTCGCGCTGCTGCAAATCGGCGTGGCTCCGGTTAACGCGCTCTTTAGCCATCAGCGCAGCGAGTTGAATGCCTATACCACGCAAATTAAACCCGCCGTACTGATCGCCGATCGCGACCATGCGCTTTTTACTGACGATGTGTTTCTCAATACCTTTACTGATGAACATCGCTCGGTCCGCGTCGTGCTGCTGCGTGGCGATAAAGGGGAACATGCGCTGGAAACGGCGATTGCGCGTCCGGTTGACAACTTCATCCCGAACCC
The DNA here is from genome assembly GCF_046521475.1 of Enterobacter sp. CPE_E890. Taxonomy (NCBI): domain Bacteria; kingdom Pseudomonadati; phylum Pseudomonadota; class Gammaproteobacteria; order Enterobacterales; family Enterobacteriaceae; genus Enterobacter; species Enterobacter sp. CPE_E890. Next base: position 1,301,496 of record NZ_JBKFZW010000001.1, read on the forward strand.
GACGCCCGCCGACGAAGTTGCCTTCTTCCAGCTCTCCGGCGGCAGCACCGGCACGCCGAAGCTAATCCCGCGTACGCACAACGATTACGACTACAGCATCCGTCGTAGCAACGAGATCTGCGGCATTACCGCTGAAACCCGTTACCTGAACGCGCTGCCTGCGGCGCATAACTACGCCATGAGCTCGCCGGGATCGCTTGGCGTCTTCACGGCGGGTGGTTGTGTGGTGCTGGCGAACGATCCGAGCACCACGCTGTGCTTCCCGCTGATTGAACAGCATCAGATTACTGTCACCTCGCTGGTGCCACCCGCGGTCAGTCTCTGGCTACAGGCGATTGCCGAAGGAACCGGAAACACTCAACTGAAATCACTCACGCTGTTGCAGGTGGGGGGCGCACGGTTATCCGCTACGCTCGCCGCGCGTATTCCGGCTGAAATCGGTTGTCAGCTTCAGCAGGTGTTCGGCATGGCGGAAGGGCTGGTGAACTACACCGCCCTCGACGATTCCCCGGAACGCATCATCAACACGCAGGGACGTCCGATGTGTCCGGACGACGAAGTGTGGGTGGCTGATGAGCACGGTCATCCGCTGCCGCGCGGCGAAGTCGGGCGTTTGATGACCCGCGGGCCGTACACTTTCCGCGGCTATTTCAACAGTCCGGAACACAATGCCAGCGCCTTTGATGCCAACGGCTTTTACTGCTCCGGCGATCTGATCGCCATTGACGAACAGGGCTACATCACCGTGCAGGGGCGTGAGAAAGATCAGATCAACCGCGGCGGTGAGAAGATCGCCGCCGAAGAGATCGAAAACCTGCTGCTGCGCCACGAGGCGGTGATCCACGCTGCGCTGGTGAGCATGGAGGACAGCCTGCTTGGCGAAAAGAGCTGTGCGTATCTGGTGGTGAAACAGCCATTACGTGCAGTCGAAGTGCGTCGCTTCCTGCGCAAGCAGGGCGTCGCAGAATTCAAACTGCCGGACCGCGTGGAGAGCGTTGATGCGCTCCCGCTAACGCCTGTCGGTAAAGTCGATAAGAAACAGTTGCGCCTGTGGCTTGCTGAACGCGCCCGGGGCTAAGGAACAGAGTATGGCTATCCCAAAATTAACCGCCTATGCGCTACCAACCGCCGCAGAGCTGCCGACCAGTAAAGTGAACTGGGCGTTTGAGCCAGATCGTGCCGCGCTGTTGATCCACGATATGCAGGAGTACTTCCTGAACTTCTGGGGCGAAAACAGCACGATGATGCAGCAGGTGGTAGCGAATATCGCGAAACTTCGTGCGTACTGCAAAGAACATAACATCCCGGTGTATTACACCGCGCAGCCAAAAAAGCAGAGCGATGAAGACCGCGCCCTGTTGAACGACATGTGGGGACCGGGTCTGACCCGTTCGCCTGAGCAGCAGCGTATTGTGGCTGAGCTGGCGCCGGACGAAGCCGACACAGTGCTGGTGAAATGGCGTTACAGCGCCTTCCACCGCTCGCCGCTGGAGCAGATGCTGAAAGAAACGGGCCGCAACCAGCTGCTGATTACCGGCATGTACACCCATATCGGCTGCATGACCACCGCTACCGATGCCTTTATGCGCGACATCAAGCCGTTCTTTATTGCCGACGCGCTGGCGGATTTCACCCGCGACGAGCACCTGATGTCGCTCAACTATGTGGCGGGCCGCTCCGGGCGCGTGGTGATGACCGACGAATTACTGCCGTCGCTCCCGGCATCGAAAGCCGCGCTGCGTGACGTTATTCTGCCGCTGCTGGACGAATCCGATGAACCAATGGATGACGAAAACCTGATCGACTACGGCCTGGATTCGGTGCGCATGATGGCGCTGGCTGCCCGCTGGCGTAAAGTGCACGGCGACATTGACTTCGTGATGCTGGCAAAAAATCCAACCATCGATGCCTGGTGGGCGCTACTTTCCCGTGAGGTGAAGTAATGGCGGGGTTCGATTTTAGCGGTAAAAGCGTCTGGGTGACGGGCGCAGGTAAGGGTATTGGTTATGCAACGGCGCTGGCGTTTGTGGATGCCGGGGCTAAGGTCACGGGTTTCGACCTGGCCTTTCCACAGGGCGACTATCCGTTCGCCACTGAAAAGCTGGATGTGGCGGACGCCGAACAGGTGGCTGATGTTTGCGGACGCATGTTTGCAACCCTCGACCGCCTTGACGTGCTGGTGAATGCCGCCGGTATTCTGCGCATGGGGGCAACGGATCGGCTCTCACAGGAGGAGTGGCAGCAGACCTTTGCGGTTAACGTCGGCGGGGCGTTTAACCTGTTTCAGCAGACGATGGGACAGTTCCGTCGCCAGCAGGGCGGGGCAATTGTCACCGTTGCCTCTGATGCGGCGCACACGCCGCGCATCGGGATGAGTGCCTATGGTGCCTCGAAAGCCGCACTGAAAAGCCTGGCTCTGACCGTCGGGCTGGAACTGGCGGGTAGCGGCGTGCGCTGCAACCTGGTGTCGCCGGGCTCAACGGATACCGATATGCAGCGCACGCTGTGGAAAAGCGACGATGCAGAGCAACAGCGCATTCGCGGCTTCGGCGAGCAATTTAAGCTTGGCATCCCGCTGGGTAAAATCGCCCGTCCGCAGGAGATTGCCAACACCATTCTGTTCCTGGCATCTGACTACGCCAGCCATATTACCTTGCAGGATATTGTGGTGGACGGCGGTTCCACGCTGGGGGTGTAATGATCTGGAAACGTCATTTATCGCTTGAGGCATTGAATGCCACCAGTCTGAACACCCTGGTGGCGCATCTGGGGATCGTTTATACCCGCCTCGGTGACGACACGCTGGAAGCCGAAATGCCGGTGGATGTGCGCACGCATCAGCCATTTGGCCTGCTGCACGGCGGTGCCTCAGCGGCGCTGGCCGAAACGCTGGGCTCAATGGCCGGTTTTCTGATGACCCGCGACGGGCAGAACGTGGTAGGAACCGAGTTGAATGCCACGCATCATCGCGCGGTGTCTCAGGGTAAGGTGCGTGGCGTGTGTCAGCCGCTGCATCTGGGGCGCTCCAGCCAGAGCTGGGAGATTGTAGTGTTCGACGAGCAGGGACGGCGCTGTTGTACCTGCCGGTTGAGTACGATGGTATTGGGCTAAGCCATTCAACTGATAGTGATCGGCTTAACACTGTGATGTAAATGTCTGGTTTGACCACACATTATTGCGTTTCAAAGTTGTTAAATTTTTGCCGTTGTTCTAGAAACAAAATGTAACATCTCACTGTTTCACAACAACGGACAACAACTATGAACAACTCAGGGAAATACCTTATATGGGCAGGGCTCTCCGTTGTGGGAGCTTTTGCCCTGGGCTATATCGCCCTCAATCGGGGGGAACAGATCAATGCGCTCTGGATAGTCGTCGCCTCCGTCTGCATTTATCTGATCGCGTATCGTTTTTATGGCCGCTATATCGCTAAGAACGTCTTAGGCGTTGACGCTACGCGCATGACGCCTGCCGTCCGCCATAACGACGGGCTGGACTATGTGCCGACCGACAAAAAAGTGCTGTTCGGACACCATTTTGCGGCGATTGCCGGAGCGGGCCCGCTGGTGGGACCGGTGCTGGCGGCGCAGATGGGCTATTTGCCGGGGATGATCTGGATCCTCGCCGGCGTGGTGCTGGCAGGGGCGGTGCAGGACTTTATGGTGCTGTTCGTCTCCACCCGTCGCGACGGGCGTTCACTGGGTGAACTGGTGAAAGAGGAGATGGGTGCAACCGCTGGGGTGATTGCGCTGGTGGCGACCTTTATGATCATGGTGATCATTCTGGCGGTGCTGGCGATGATCGTGGTGAAAGCGTTAACCCACAGCCCGTGGGGGACGTACACCGTCGTCTTCACCATTCCACTGGCCATTTTCATGGGGATCTACATTCGTTACCTGCGTCCGGGACGTATTGGTGAAGTGTCGGTGATTGGTCTGGTGCTGCTGGTGTTCGCCATTATTTCCGGCGGCTGGGTGGCGGAAAGCCCAACCTGGGCACCGTTCTTCGACTTTACTGGCGTACAGCTGACCTGGATGCTGGTGGGTTACGGGTTTGTGGCGGCGGTGCTGCCGGTGTGGCTGCTGCTGGCCCCACGAGATTACCTCTCTACATTCCTGAAAATTGGCACCATCGTTGGGCTGGCTATCGGCATTCTGATTATGCGCCCGACGCTGACCATGCCTGCGCTGACCAAATTTATTGACGGTACTGGTCCGGTCTGGACCGGTAACCTGTTCCCGTTCCTGTTTATTACCATCGCCTGTGGTGCGGTGTCTGGCTTCCACGCCCTGATTGCCTCCGGGACCACGCCGAAAATGCTTGCCAATGAAAATCAGGCCTGCCTGATTGGGTACGGCGGGATGCTGATGGAATCCTTCGTGGCGATCATGGCGCTGGTGTCTGCCTGTATTATCGATCCGGGCGTGTACTTTGCGATGAACAGCCCAATGGCGGTACTGGCACCAGCCGGAACCGTTGACGTGGTCGCCTCTGCGGCTCAGGTGGTGAGCGGCTGGGGCTTTGCCATTACGCCGGATACACTGACCAGTATTGCTAATGAAGTCGGCGAACAGTCGATTATTTCGCGTGCGGGCGGTGCACCAACGCTGGCAGTGGGTATGGCCTACATTCTGCACGGCGCACTGGGCGGGTTGATGGACGTGTCGTTCTGGTATCATTTCGCCATTCTGTTTGAAGCGCTGTTTATTCTTACCGCAGTAGATGCCGGTACCCGTGCAGCACGCTTTATGTTGCAGGACCTGCTGGGCGTTATCTCCCCGAACCTGAAACGGACTGATTCGTTACCGGCCAACCTGCTGGCGACGGCGTTGTGCGTGCTGGCGTGGGGCTATTTCCTGCATCAGGGCGTGGTGGATCCGCTGGGCGGGATTAACACCCTGTGGCCGCTGTTCGGTATCGCCAACCAGATGCTGGCAGGCATGGCGCTGATGCTCTGCGCGGTGGTACTGTTCAAGATGAAGCGCCAGCGTTATGCATGGGTGGCGTTGCTGCCAACGGCGTGGCTGCTGATTTGTACCCTGACGGCGGGCTGGCAGAAAGCCTTCAGCCCGGATAACAAAGTGGGCTTCCTGGCCATTGCCAACAAGTTCCAGGCGATGATCGACAGCGGTAAGATCCCGGCGCAGTATACGGAGTCTCAGCTGTCGCAACTGGTGTTTAACAACCGTCTGGATGCCGGGTTGACCATCTTCTTTATGGTGGTGGTCGTGGTGCTGGCGTTGTATTCTCTCAAAACCGCGCTGGCGGCGCTGAAAGAAGACAAGCCGACGGCGAAAGAGACACCGTATGAACCAATGCCTGAAAACCTGGAAGAGATTGTGACCCAGGCGAAAGGGGCGCATTAACCTGTGTGCCGGGTGGCGGTTTCGCCTTACCCGGCCCGCATTTCCTGTGAGATCTGAATTATGTTCGACACCCTTTCCAAAGCAGGTAAGTACCTGGGACAAGCCGCCAAAATGATGATTGGCGTGCCGGACTACGACAACTACGTCGAGCATATGCGCGTCACCCATCCCGACCAGAAGCCGATGACCTACGAAGAATTTTTCCGCGATCGCCAGGATGCCCGCTACGGCGGCAAGGGCGGCGCGAAGTGCTGTTAACCCTCTTTCGGTAAATAGAGGCTGATTTGCTCCTGCTTGCAGCCATAAATTGCCGCGAGTTTTTCGCGGGTGCGTTTTTGCGGACGGGAGTCCAGGGCTTCCAGCTGTGACACAGCAGACTGGCTGATACCGAGTTTCTCTGCCACTTCCTGCTGGGATAACCCGCGCAGGATGCGCCAGGCGGCCTGCAGGCTGACGTTCTGCCAGGTCATGATGCTGCACACTTCTCCGGGCAATTCCACGTCATCCAGACTATCGTGTTCGACCTCAATATCCTCTAGATCGTCATCGGTTTCGTCGTCAATTTCTGACATCTGTAAGAGCATACGAAAATATTCGTGATAGGGAATAACGGCGTACTGCGTTTTCCCGTTATCGTCCTTGATTAGCTGTACAGCCATAGGTGGCACTCTCCTCATGCAGGTAAGTCGTTGAAGTTCTGCGCTTGACGGCCAAAACATAACAATGGTTATCGGGATCGTCCCGAAGCGTATAGATGATGCGGTAATCGCCAACACGTAGCCGGAAATGATCTTCTGTCGCCGATATTTTTTTGATATCGAGCCGGGGAGTTGAGCGGTCATCCAGCTCAGTAAGCTTTACCTCAATGCGTCGCTGATACCGCTCGTCAATCTTTGAAAACGCCTTCTTTGCACCATTGGACCAGACAATCTTCATCCGTACCTCCACTGTACGCCCACACAAAATATAAGGAAATAATAAGACTATTAGATAAATTCCGAATTTCTTATGGGGTACTGTAGAGCGGAGAAATAACGGGAGAAAGCGGCAAAACGCGAATCGTCGAAGCTGCTCGAAAAGGCCTCTGCCGGACGACAGAGGCTTGCATCATGTGTGCGATCAGGCGTTCAAACCGCCGTCAACATCCAGCCCTGTGCCGGAGATCTGTCCGGCTGCCGGGCTCGCCAGGAAGGTCACGGCGGCGGCAATGTCCTCAGGTTGACCGTAATGACCAATGGCAATCATCTGGCGCTGGGCTTCAGCCTGTTCACCGTCCTCGGGGTTCATATCGCTGTTTGTCGGGCCTGGATGGACAAGATTAACGGTAATCCCCCGTGGTCCCAGATCGCGGGCCAGTCCTCGGGTGAAAGAGTTGAGGGCGGATTTGGTCATGGCGTAAACGGCGATACCGGGCATCGCCACGCGGTTAGCGAGACAACTGCCGATATTGATAATGCGCCCGCCGTCGGACATATGCACCAGCGCTTCCTGAGTCGTGAGCACCACGCCACGAATATTGACGTTAATCATCGCGTCAATATCCGCAATCGTCAGGGCTTCCAGCGGGCCACCGCGCGCAATCCCGGCGTTGTTCACAAGGATATCCAGGCCTCCGAGGGTACGCGCCGCGTGAGTCACGGCCTCCTGAATGGCCTCGGCGCTGGCGCTGTCGGCCTGAACCGCCTCACAGCGCCGCCCAAGCGCTTGTATCTCACTGGCGACGGCATGGGCTTTATCATAGGATTTTTCATACGTAATAACTACATCGGCACCGGCGCGTGCCAGTGACAGCGCAATCGCACGACCCAATCCACGGCTGGCGCCGGTAACCAGCGCCCTCTTACCTGTTAAATCGATCTGCATGATGACCTCGTTGCGAAAGTGGTGAGAATCATCATTAGGTATAGACGGTTCGGGAGATTAACGGCTGAAGGATTCCACCTTCTCAAACGCAGTGCGCAGAACTTCAGGCGTGAGCGTAACCGGCAAATAGTGAATCGACTCCACCGGACGCAGGGTATGAGCAATCACCTTGTCCAGCTCTTCACGGTTGTGGATATCCACTTCCAGCTCACGCAGCGTGGTTGGCAGATTAAAGCGCTGATACGCCGCCACCAGTTGCGCCAGCACATCGTCCTGGCCGAGAAGGGCACTTTGCACCAGAATGCCGTACGCCACTTTGGTGCCATGCAGATATTTTTCGGTTTGCGGTAACACGGTTAACCCGTTATGTACGGCATGCGCAGCCGCTACACGGGTATAGCGCTCGCCCAGACCGCCGACCATCCCACCACCGGCGATAATCGCGTCCACCACGTCCCTGAACGCCTGCGTCTGTTTACCGTGCTGCTGGTCAGCCAGCGCCTCTTCGCTGCGTTCCAGCAGTACGTCACGAATAGCCAGTGCGCCGTTGATCCCAAGACGCACGGTCAGCGGCAGGTTTTCAGGCTGTGGTGCCAGCACGACCGCTTCATACCATTTCGCCAGCGTATCGCCGATGCCCGCCAGCAGGTATTCCGCCGGAGCATTCAGGATGATTTTCGGCTCCACCAGCACCAGGAAATTGGCATCATCGAAGATTTCGAACTGCAGTGCCTGACCCGCATCGTTATACCAGACGGAAAGCGGCGTCCATGCGGCACAGGTGGCGGCGATGGTTGGAATGGCAACCACTGGCACACCCAGACGGCGCGCCACGGCTTTGGCGGTATCGAGCAACGCCCCGCCGCCAACGCCAATCACTACGCTGCGGTCATCGCCTGATTCATTCACCAGATGGGTAACATCCCGCTCGCTACAGTGGCCCTTAAACAACAGATGTTTTGCGCCCGCGGCGTTAAAACTCTCTGGCAGGAAAGGACGGGCTCCCTCAATGGCGCGTTCGCCGTAAATCCACACCGCGCGGGAAAGCTGCTCTGGGGTAAAGAAATCATTCAGATGCGCAAGGCTGCCGGGGTGTGAGAAGTAGTTCGCCGGGCCTGGAACGACGCGGATATCGGTATTGCTCATGGTGTTGTCCTTAATTTTAGGAAGCGCTAACCTGATGTTATGTCTGGACATCCAGATGGCTAATAATATTTTGCTTTATCTTATGCCTTTTCCGTCGTTGTCAGTCAACCGGAGCTGTGAAAAATTCAATAAATCAGAATATTAATGAAGGATTTAACGCGGATGGTTTCCAGTCGCCTTGAGATGCGCGGTATCAGCCTGGCCTTTTCTGGCTTTCAGGCGCTGTCGCGCGTGGATTTCACGCTGATCGGCGGAACCGTACACGCGCTGACCGGTGCTAATGGTGCAGGAAAATCGACGCTGATGGCGGTGTTGTGTGGGACGCACGATCATTATGAAGGCGAGATCTGCATAAACAACCAGCCGGTGACAATCCGCGAGCCGCTTGACGCCAAACGGTTGGGCATTCACCTGGTGCAGCAGGAAGTGGACGTGGCGCTGATCCCGGGCTTAAGCATTGCCGAGAACATCATGCTCGACCAGCTTGCACAGCCGGGACACCGCTACAACTGGCGGGATATCCGCCAGCAGGCAAAACAGGCGCTGGCGCAGTTGGATGTGGTGCTGGATGTACGCCGCTCAATCGATAGCTGCACCCTTGCTGAAAAACAACAAATTTTGCTGGCGCGCGCGCTGTCGCACCACTGCCGTTTTTTGATCCTCGACGAGCCAACCGCCCCGCTGGATACCCATGAAAGCGAGCGTCTGTTCACGGTGGTGAAACGCCTGCAGCAGCAGGGCATCGGCGTGGTGTTTATCTCCCATCGCATTCATGAACTGAAAGCTATCTGCGACACCTTAACGGTGCTGCGGGACGGCAAGCTGATTGAGTCAGGTCCGATGGCGGAGCTCAGCGGCGAAGCGATCGTCGAGAAAATGCTTGGTCACGAGCTGAGCGATATCTACCCGCCTGCGCGGCCTCCACACAGTGAAGAAACGCTGCTGCGGGTTGAGGGGTTGCACGATGAAGCGCTGCTGAAAGATATCTCCCTGCACCTGCGTAAAGGCGAAATTCTCGGCATTGCCGGGCTGGCGGGCGCAGGTAAGACCGAACTCTGCAAGGCGCTGTTTGGCGCCAGCAAAAGCCGCGTGGCGAGCGGTGAGCTGAATCATGAATCCTGGCAGCCGCGAGACCCGGCAGATTCGGTACTGCGCGGTCTGGCGCTGGTGCCGGAAGAACGACGCAAAGAGGGCATCTTTATTGATGAGCCGGTAAGCATGAATCTGTCGGTAACGGCGGATAACTCTTTTTCGCGCTGGAGCCTGTTTGGCCATCGCCAGGCGTGGCGCTGGGCGGAAGAGGTAATTGCCCGCGTAGGTGTACGAGCGCGCGGGCCGGGGCAGATGTTGCGCCGCTTGTCCGGCGGGAACCAGCAGAAGGTCGCCATTGGCAAGTGGCTGCGCAATGACGCCAGTGTGCTGATATTCGACGAGCCGACCAAAGGCGTGGATGTGAAAGCCAAAACCGATCTGTTCCAGCTCATTGACGGGCTGGCTCGCGAGGGCAAAGGCGTCATTTATGCCTCCGGTGAATTTGCCGAGCTGGTGGGCTTGTGTGACCGCATCTGCGTGCTGTGGGACGGACGCATCGTGGCGGAAATCGCCGGTGCCGAGGCCCGCGAAGAGACACTACTTTATTATTCAACCGGAGGAACGGCGTCGTGAGCAAGGCCCTTTCAGTTAACGCGGCGGCGTCTGGCCGTAAGCAGATTTTCGATTTTCTCTACAAGTGGGGCATGCTGTTGACCGTTGTCGCGCTGGTGGCCGTCTTTGGCCTGGCGTCGGACAGCTTCCTTGACCCGAACAACATCATCAACATTCTGCGCTCGATTGCCATCGTGACGGTGATTGCCATTGGCGTGTCGATTTCGCTGACCATCGGCGGGTTTGATCTCTCCGTTGGGTCAACTGCGTCGCTGGCGAACGCACTGGTGATTTCGCTTTTCGTCTGGCACGGCTTCGGCACCACCGAGTCGATTCTGATCACCCTTGCGCTCTGTACGCTGGTCGGGCTGTTCAATGCCTTTCTGATCGTCATCCTGCGAATTCCGGACATGCTGGCTACGCTTGCCAGCCTGTTCGTGATTCAGGGTGTGGCGATGACCTACAGCTATGGCGGGTCGATCACTGAAAATATGGTGCTGCCGAGCGGCGACATGGCGGAAGGAACCATTCCGGCGTCGTTCAGCCTGCTGGGGCAGGTGCCAACCATCGTGATCATTATGCTGGTGGTGACCATTGTGGCCCAGCTTGGCCTTTCGCTGACCACCCACGGTCGACGCATGTATGCCATTGGGGGTAACCCTGAAGCGGCGCGTCTCTCTGGTATTCGCACCACGCGCTACAAGGTGGCGGCATACGTGATTGCCTCTTTGCTGGCTGGACTCGGCGGCATTTTGCTGGCGTCACGCATTGGCTCGTCGCAGGTAAATGCGGGCGGCGGCTATCTGATGGATGCGGTGGCGGCCGCGTGGATTGGATTCTCGCTGGCAGGCTCCGGCAAACCGAACGCGCTCGGGACGCTGGTTGGGGCGGTGATCCTCGGCGTGCTGTCGAACGGCCTGGTGATGCTGTCGGTACCGTATTACGCCATGGACATTATAAAAGGGCTGGTGCTCGCCGTGGCGCTGGCGATTACCTACATACAAAAACGCTAACGATTTATAACAACACAACGGGATAACAGAATGAAAAAAATCGCACTCTCTTTGGTGGCATTGGGTTTATTGACTGCACTGCCTGGCTATGCGGCGACGCCGACGCCGGTTCCGGCAGCCATTGCGAACCACGAAGGCCCGATCCGCATTGCCGTGATCCGCAACCTCGGCTCAGACGACAACACTACCCAGTTTGTCGCCGGTGCCATTCAGGAAGGGAAAAAGCTTGGCTTTAAGGTCAGCACCTTTTTAAGTAACGGTGATGACGCCAAATTCCAGGACTTTGTGAACCAGGCGATTAGCCAGAAGTATGACGGGATCATCCTCTCTCAGGGCCGCGATCCGTATTCGACGGCGCTGGTGAAGAAAGCGGTGGATGCCGGGATTAAGGTTTCGGTGTTTGATACCGCCGTTAACGGCGAGATCCCGGGCGTGACCGTCACCCAGCAGGATGATGCCTCTCTGACAAATCTCTCCTTCGGCCAGCTGGCGAAAGATTTCAACGGCAAAGCCAACATCGTCAAGCTGTGGGTGGCTGGCTTCCCGCCAATGGAACGCCGCCAGGCCGCGTATAAAGAGTTGCAAAAGCAGTACCCGGATATCAAAGAGCTGGAGTCCATCGGCGCAGTGTCTTCTGACGTGCAGGGCGACACGGCCAACAAAGTGGGTGCGATTCTGGCGAAATACCCGAAAGGCAAAATCGACGCCATCTGGGGAACCTGGGATGCGTTCAGCCAGGGCGCATATAAGGCCCTGAAAGAGAATGGCCGCACCGAAATCAAACTCTACAGCATCGACATTTCTAACCAGGATCTCCAGCTGATGCGTGAACCGGGCAGTCCGTGGAAAGTGAGCGTGGCAGTCGATCCGAAGCTGATTGGTGCCACCAACGTGCGTCTGGTGGCGAACAAGATTGCCGGGGAAGCGACGCCAGCAACCTACGACTTCAAAGCTGCGGCGATCCCGCAGGCGCTGTTGACCGCCCAACCGGGCGCGGTGAACGTGGCGTCTCTGGGTAAAATTATTCCGGGCTGGGGCCAGACCGAAGATTTTATCGCGCCGTGGTTTGCGACGCTGGAAGCGAAACATAAATGAGTGTGCTGCCCGCGCCTGAATACAGCCGCAATATGCGGCTGATTGGCCATAGCGACCAGGGCGGTCGCCCAGACGGCGTGCAGCTGATGGTGCATCGCGGTTTTGCCTATATTGGCCATATGGTGTCGCAAGGGTTTTCGATTGTGGACGTGCGTGACCCGAAAAACCCAAAAGCCGCAGGCTACGTGCCTGCGCCGCCGGGCACCTGGAACGTTCATTTGCAGGCACATGACGACCTGCTGCTGGTGATTAACGCCCGCGATCTGTTTGCCGATGCCCGTTTCGCCGACGAGAAGATCTACTACACCCGTCAGGTGGGGGAAACCGTCAGCGATGTTCGGAATAAAGGCTGGAGCGCCGGGCTGCGGATATTTGATATCTCCACGCCGGACACGCCGCGCGAAATCGGTTTTCTGTCACTGAACGGTATCGGTATTCACCGCATCTGGTACGTCGGCGGGCGCTGGGCTTACGTCTCGGCGCTGATCGATGGTTTTACCGATTATATTTTCCTGACCATCGATCTGGCCGATCCGCGCAAGCCTGAGGTGGCGGGGCGCTGGTGGCTGCCGGGGATGAACCAGGCCGAAGGCGAGCAGCCGGAGTGGCCGGAAGGCAAACGCTACGCGTTGCACCACGCGATCATCGCCGGGGACACGGCCTACGGTAGCTGGCGTGATGGCGGGCTGACGTTGCTGGACGTGAAAGACCGCACCCAGCCGAAGCTGATTAGCCACCGTAACTGGAGCCCACCGTTTGGTGGCGGCACCCACACTGCGCTGCCGTTGCCGGACCGCGATCTGCTGGTGGTGCTCGACGAAGCGGTGTTGGATAACCAGGAAGACGGTGAGAAGCTGATCTGGCTGTTTGATATTCGCGATCCGGCGAACCCGGTGAGTATCTCCACTTTCCCGCAGCCGGATGAGATTGATTACGTGGCGAAAGGGGCGCATTTCGGCCCGCATAACCTGCACGAGAACCGGCCGGGGAGCTTTGTCAGTTCAACGCTGATTTTTGCCACGTATCAGAATGCGGGTGTGCGCGCGTATGATATTTCCAATCCGTACCGTCCGGTGGAAACCGGGGCTCTGGTGCCAGCGGCACCGGAGAGGATGATGGATACGCGGCCGAATCGCCCGCAGGTGATCCAGTCCTGCGATGTGTTTGTGGACGCGCAGGGAATTATCTACAGCACGGATTACAACGGCGGGTTGTCGGTGATTGAGTATCTGGGATGAGTATTCGCCCGGTGGCGCTTCGCTTACCGGGCCTACACGCGGATCGTAGGCCGGGTCAGGCGAAGCCGCCACCCGGCAAAAGCAATCAACTGTACTGACGTACTCGCGCCACCAGCTCTTCCACAGTGTCGATGCGCTCGGCAATCACAATCAGCGCTCTGCCAAGCGTAATGGCATGGCGCAGACATTCGTGGCGCATAGCGTCGTCCTGAATGGTGTCGATATCTGCCACGTGCGAAAGCCCGACGCTGCGGCGAATCAGTTCAGTGCCGCAGAAGCCGATAGCATCTTTCCACACTTTTTTCAGAAATTCAGAGGCGTAGCCCGGTGCGCTCAGCGCGGCATCGCGCGTTTTCTCGTGTGCCAGCGCCTGGAAGCGTTCAGCGAAGGTGTTCCACAGCACCTGAATATCGCTCAGACGCTGTTCGCGAGCGGCGGCGGCATCGCGAATACCCAGATGCCCCGGCAGGCCGCAGAAGTTCAACAGCAGGTTGCCAATGGCGGTACCGATATCAAAGCCAATCGGGCCGTAATAGCCAAATTCCGCATCGATAGCTTTCAGGCTTCCGTCAGCCACGAAGATAGAGCCGCTGTGAATATCGCCGTGCAGCAGCGCTTCGGCCTGAGAGAAGAAACGGTGCTTGAGTGAAGCTACCGCGATTTTCAACTGCGCGTCGTCACGCAGGGCAGCAGCGTCGTTTTCCAGCTCGGCAGGGTAGTTATTACGCTCGTGGATCTGGTACGGATCGTTGAAGAACAGATCTTCGGTGATCTCGCACATCTCCGGGTTAATGAACTTCGCCACCTGCGCCTTTTTATCGTGCGGGTGCAGATAAAAGTCGCTGGTGTGGAACAGCGTGTGGGCGAGATATTCCCCCAGCTGGCGCGCGGCCTGTGGGTAGAAGGTGTTTTTAATCAGCTCGCCGCGCCAGATGTTATGGCTGGAGAGATCTTCCATCACCATCACCGCCAGTTCCGGGTCAAAGTGGTGAATTTTAACGGTGTGCTGCGGGCTATGCTGGTAATGCTCAACCAGGGTTTGCGCCTCCAGACGGGCACGATCCAGCGTCAGCGGCCAGGACTCGCCAACACAGCGGACGTAAGGCAGGGCCTGTTTCACGATGATGCGGCTCTCGCCCTGGGTATCGAAAATTTTGAATACCAGATTGAGGTTGCCGTCGCCCACTTCCTGCGCTTCGACCAGTGAGGAGGGATCGTCAAGGCCGCCAAACTGCTTTGCATACTCCACGGCGTCCTGGGCGGTAAAGGTACGGTATTGCGACATTGCCTGATCCTCACTGATTTTGGTAATAAAGACATTTAGACGTCTATACATCTGGATTTCATCCTGACACAATGTGATACATCAACGCAACAGAGAATTAACGACATGCAGACATTACAGACGACCAGCCTGCGGGTGGCGGAAAATCAGCTATTTATTCTCGATCAGCAGGCGCTTCCGCAGGAGAAACGCTGGCTGGATGCTTCCACTACCGAGGCGCTGGTGGGGCACATTCACGCCCTGCGCGTGCGTGGCGCGCCGCTGATTGGGCTTTCTGCAAGCCTGTTGCTGGCCCTGCTGGCTGAAAACGGCAACAGTCGTGACGAACTGGCGCTGGCGCTGGAAACACTGCGCGCCTCCCGCCCGACGGCAGTCAACCTGATGAACAACCTCGACCGCATGAAGCTGGCGCTGTGGCAGGAAGATTTTGTTCCGGCGCTGGTGGAGGAAGCGCTGCGTCTGATCGACGAAGATAAACAGCTTTGCGACGCCATTGCGAAAGCCGGTAGTGCGCTGGTTAAACCTGGTAGCCGCCTGCTGACGCATTGCAATACCGGCGGGCTGGCGACGGCGGGCGTGGGGACGGCGCTTGGGGTCATTGCCCGTGCCCATCAGGAAGGCAAGATCAGCAACGTCTGGGTGGATGAAACGCGTCCGCTGTTGCAGGGCGGAAGGTTGACCGCGTGGGAGCTGGGAGAGCTGGGCGTACCCTATCAGCTGATTACCGATTCCATGGCCGCCAGCCTGATGGCAAAAGGGCTGGTGGACGCCGTGTGGGTAGGCGCAGACCGCATTGCCGCTAACGGTGACGTGGCGAATAAAATCGGTACTTACTCGCTGGCGGTGCTGGCGAAATTCCACGGCATTCCGTTCTACGTGGCCGCTCCGCAAACCACGCTCGACCCGGATTGCCCGAACGGTGAAGCTATCCCAATAGAACAACGCGCCGCCAGCGAAGTGACGGGCGTGGCGGGCAGCTTTGGCGCAGTGCAGTGGGCGCCTGAAAATGCGCAGGTTTATAACCCGGCGTTTGATGTTACGCCTGCGTCGCTTATCAGTGGGTGGGTGCTGGATACCGGCGTAGTCACGCCAGAGGAGGTGGCAAAGGGGAAATTTGCCTGAGCCTGGCTATCCTTTAAGGGTTTCCCTTTAGAGGACAGAATCGTGAAGCTTGATCCCAACACAGACCTAAAACTGGAACGCGTGGTGGATGCACCACGCGACCTGCTGTGGCTCTGCTGGACCACACCGGAACACATCAAAAATTTCTTTATCCCTGTCCCTCATAAAGTGACCGAATGCGACCTCGACCTGCGCGTAGGCGGGCGGTTTAACACCGTTTTTGAGGTAGATGGACAACGGATGGACAACAAAGGCGTCTTTCTGGAAATCGACCCGGGCAGGAAGCTGGTCTTCACCGATGGCTACACCGAGGACTGGAAACCGGCAGAAAAACCCTTTATGACGGCGATCCTGCTGCTGGAAGATGCAGGAGAAGGTAAAACCCGCTACACCGCGATTGCCCGCCATCCCACGGCGGAAATCCGTGAACAGCACGAGCAGATGGGCTTCCACGAAGGGTGGGGGATTGTGCTGGATCAACTGGTGGCGTATGTGAAGGGGCTCAACACATAGTGCGCGCTGATGCCCTCACCCCGGCCCTCTCCCAATGGGAGAGGGAGTAAACTGCTGCGTCATGCGAGTTTCGGATACGCATCTGCAATGGCATCACCGGTAAACTGCGCAATCCATCCCTCCGGGTTATCGAAAATACGGATCGCAGTAAAGTTCGGCTCTGAACCCATATCAAACCAGTGGGGCGTGCCAGCGGGTACGGAAATCAGGTCGTTTTTCTCGCACAGCACCTGATACACCTCATCGCCAATATGCAGGCAGAACAGCCCAGCACCTTCCACGAAGAAGCGCACTTCATCTTCGCCGTGGGTGTGTTCATTCAGGAACTTCGCGCGCAGCGCCTCTTTCTGCGGGTTGTCGGCGCGCAGGCTGATCACGTCCCAGCTCTGATAACCTTTCTCCGCCACCAGCTTGTCGATGGCATGCTGATACGCCTCGATCACGGCTTCCGGCGCAGGGTCGCGGCCTAAATCACGATCCGCAGCCCAGCGTTCAAACCGCACGCCTTTAGCGTTGAGCTGCTGGGCGATCTCGGCTGCGTTGGTGCTGTGCCACTGGTGTTGACTGGCGTCTTTATCGGAATAAATGGTTAATGCGCTCATGAAGGGATCTGCTCCGGATTAATCTCGTCGAACTGGTGTACCTGATGGTGATGGCTTGCGCCGTCATCATCACCACGAATCAGTTGCAGGGTGCGAAAACCTGCCTGTTCAGCGGCGTCCAGCTCCTGATGAATATCCGACAGGAACAGGATCTGCGACGCGGCAATACCCGTTTGCGTCGCAATGTTCTGATAAGACTGCACGTCGCGCTTGGCACCAATGTGGGTATCAAAATAACCGCTGAACAGATGAGTAATATCACCTTCATCGCTGTAGCCAAATAACAGTTTCTGCGCAGCAACGGAGCCAGAGGAATAAACATAGAGATCAATGCCTTGCGCTTTCCATTTTTCCAGCGCAGGCAGCACGTCCGGGTAGAGATGGCCGGTAAAGTCACCGTTCACATAGCCGTCGTGCCAGATGATGCCCTGCAGGGCCTTCAGCGCAGTGGATTTGCGATCTTCATCCATAAAGGCAAACAGGGCCTCGATAAGCTCGCTGGTACTGGCATGCGGGTTGCTGATTTCATCACGCAGATTGTCCAGAATGGAGTTGACCGGCTCGGCGTACTGCTGGGCAGTCACGAAGGCCGCCAGCCGTTCACGCGCGTAGGGGAACAAAACATCGTGGACAAAACGGATATCGCTGGTGGTGCCTTCAATATCCGTCACAATTGCGCGAATCATACTCTCTCCAGTTGTCGTAAACGCATTTCGCATTCAAATAAGAATTCTAGCCCTTCCAGATGACGGCGGGCTTCTGCCACGTCACGTCCCCAGCAGGTTAAGCCATGGCCGCGCAGAAGAAAACCATAATTAAGCGGGCGTTCCTGAGCGTAATGGGCGATTCGTGAGGCGAGGGCGTCAATATCCTGGTCATTGTCAAATACCGGGATAGCGACTGTATCCAGATGCGAGGTCTGTCCGATAAGGGATTTTTGCATCTCGAAACCGCTGATTTTCAGCTCGGCTTCTTTGACCAGACGGGATAACACCGTGGCGTTGACGGTGTGGACATGCAGCACCGCGTTGGCCTCCGGGAACAGGCGGTAAATCAGCGTATGGAGGCCGGTTTCTGCTGACGGCTTACGGCCCGACGGTGCGCGATTGGTGGCGATCTCCACCTGCAAAAAATCGTCTGTGGTGAGGCTGCCTTTATCTTTGCCGGACTCACTGAGCCAGCAAAGCTGCGCATCCTGACGCACCGACATATTACCGCCGGTAGCAGGCGCCCAGCCTTTGGCGCCAATCCAGCGGCAGGCATCGACCAGGTGTGTGAGTTGCAGGTTGTGTGTCATTTTCCTTTTGCCCTCCCGGACAGGAATATGGATATGGTTTAGACGTCTAAGCGTCTTGATTGCCAAAGACTAACATCGTGTTATAGTGGCAGCAACATAAGTATTACAAGCAGGCACACTACAATGAGCAACAACGCATTGATTCCGCAGAGTAAACTTCCCAATCTTGGCACCACCATCTTCACGCAGATGAGTGCGCTGGCGCAGCAACATAACGCCATTAATCTTTCGCAAGGGTTCCCGGATTTTGACGGCCCGGCTTTTCTGCAGGAACGTCTGGCGTACCATGTTGCACAGGGGGCGAATCAGTATGCGCCGATGACGGGCGTACAGGTGCTGCGGGACGCCATTGCGGACAAGACGGCCGAGTTATATGGCTATAAGCCCGATGCGGCCAGCGACATTACGGTAACCGCCGGGGCGACCGAAGCGCTGTATGCGGCTATTACTGCGCTGGTGCGTGCGGGCGATGAGGTTATCTGCTTTGACCCGAGCTACGACAGCTATGCGCCTGCGGTTGAACTTTCCGGCGGCGTGGTGAAACGTGTTGCGCTCCAGCCACCGCATTTCCGCCCAGACTGGCAGGCATTTGAGGGGCTGCTGAGCGAAAAAACTCGCCTGGTGATTCTGAATACACCGCATAACCCGTCTGCGACGGTGTGGCAGAAAGCTGATTTCGCGGCGCTGTGGCAGGCCATTGGTGACCGTGAAATTTACGTGCTGAGCGATGAAGTCTACGAGCACATCTGCTTTGCCGAAGAAGGGCACGCCAGCGTGCTGGCCCATCCGCAGCTTCGCGAGCGGGCGATCGCCGTCTCGTCATTCGGTAAAACTTACCATATGACCGGCTGGAAAGTGGGCTACTGCGTGGCCCCGGCAGCCATCAGTGCTGAGTTACGTAAAGTGCACCAGTACCTGACGTTTGCGGTGAACACGCCAGCTCAACTGGCACTGG
Source organism: Enterobacter sp. CPE_E890 (assembly GCF_046521475.1). NCBI lineage: Bacteria > Pseudomonadati > Pseudomonadota > Gammaproteobacteria > Enterobacterales > Enterobacteriaceae > Enterobacter > Enterobacter sp. CPE_E890. The sequence goes on from NZ_JBKFZW010000001.1 coordinate 1,320,635, forward strand.
CGGATATGCTGCGAGCAGAACCAGAGCATTATCGCGATCTGCCCGATTTCTATCGTGAACGTCGGGATCTGTTTGTGAATGCGCTGAGTAAAAGCCGTCTGGAAATTTTACCGTCTGAAGGTACGTACTTCCTGCTGGCAGATTACAGTGCTATTTCGGATCTGGATGATGTGAGTTTCTGCCAGTGGTTGACAAAAGAAGTGGGTGTGGCAGCCATTCCTCTGTCGGTTTTCTGCGCCGATCCCTTCCCGCATAAACTTATCCGCCTTTGCTTCGCAAAGCAGGAATCGACGCTACTGGCGGCTGCAGAGCGCCTGAACACACTCTGATTATTTTACCGTCCAGGCTTCTGAGTAACGACGGTCTGCAAACAGTTCCAGCAGACCGTTGATTTGCTTGAGACGCAGGACCTCGTCGCTGTCCATACCGAGCTCTTTGCTAATTTTCTCATCATTCCAGCCAAGCTGTGCCAGTTCACGGACGATGTCTGACATGGCATTGATCTGGTGTCGACCACGCGCCCGGTTGTGACGAATGGTTGCGGCCATACGGTAATTTTTATCCTGTCGGTCCTGGCGCAGGCAGGTGACGGGTAGGTATCCCTTGAGCTGATGCTTTAGTGCCGCCCGATGGGTGCCGATTTCATGGCGATGAAAACCATCCACGATTTCGTAGTGCTGCGGCTCACTTTCTGTTACCACGATAGGTTGGGTGAATCCATCAAGTTCCAGCGATTGACTGAGCAGCCGCTTTTCAGGAGGTGCAACATTATTGGGGTTGTAATCGTTGGCGGTAATCGCGTCCTGCCTGATCCAGAGGACACAGTCTATAGGTTGCTCGCGAAAAGGGCTGTTTTGATGTATTGCTTCACGAAATGCATTTATGGCATTAATTCGCTCCTCTTCGGGAAGTGACTGAAGATACGTTTCCATCTCGGTAATTATTCTTTGTCGCATAAAATGCCCCACTCCTTGCGTTTAGCCTTCATTCTGTCGCTGTAGCGTTGATAATATTTGGGCTTATTAGGGCTGAATGACAACGCCCTGCACCAGTAATCGTTATTGAGTAAAACCTTGCAGATACGGCGCCATGAAGGGATGTCTCTGGAGCCGATATCACCGTCCTGAGTATCGGGAATATCGGCCATACCCCTCTTCTGATACCAGTGCAGGTAAATGGCGATTTTATTGCGGTAATGTTCTGCTGTATTTTGCGGCATGCTGTCGAGGAGCAGCATGGCATATTCGCGCCAGCAAAGGTGTTCGGGTTTGAGGATTTTCCTGTGACCATAAAAATGATTATCGTGACCGGCATAGATCCCTCCGCTGCGCACGCCGCTCACCCGTTCACACATGGCCGCCCAGCGTTCAGGCTCAACAACATGGTAGAGCCACAACCCCTGGCGTTGCTCCGGGCCAAAGGGTTCACAGATGCGCATATAGCGAGGCGGCACCCCAGCCTGGAACATCAGGTCATAGAGCGGGTTATAACAACATCCCGATTCGGCGAACCAGGTCCAGATATCGGCGGTTTTCCAGTCGTAGAGAGGGTAGATATACCAGGCGTGTCCACCCGGTGCGACGCTCGTCCAGGGTTTATCATCTGCAAACCGCTGCTTACGTGCCGAAGCGATAGCCAGAAAACGGTTGTAAGACTCATCGGCGCGAATACCAATCAGCACGGCGGCCGGGCGATTGCATGAGTACCAGTCGGAGAAACAGCGGACAAAGGTCTCAAACGTCATTCCTGGCTGGTAGAAAGGAAAATAGTAGGGATCGGTTATCGCATCTTCTGGTGGCTGGCGAACCCAAAGGGTACCGGGTTCCCAGCATTGCCATTCCGGCTGGAATTGTGACAGCGAATTTTGCGTTGTCAGGGGAAGCGCCACCCACCAGAAATGGTCAATAACATCGCTGTACAGTTCGCGCATATGTTCAACATGGGTGATGGTATGGGAAAATTGTGCTTCCCAGTCGATAAAGAGCACATCTATTTTGGTTTTCATCAGACGTGCCTGCCGGGCAACAAGATGAAGCATGACGGTGGAGTCTTTACCCCCCGAAAAAGAGACGCAGGTCCTGGGTAAATGCTCGAGAGTCCATTTTATTCGCTCCCGTGCGGCAGTGAGAACATCCTGATTCAGAGGGGACTTATAAATTGACATGGTTATTCTCATCCTGAGTAATAAATACCAGACGTTAGTATCAAGACTGGAGAAAGGATTGTATCAGTCAAAAAAATAAATGAATGTAAAAATAATGCGTTTATTTATATAACGACGGTGTATGTTTTTGAAAGCTTGTGGCTCCGAATTTTGTGCCGGGGCCACGAAAAAACTCATGGTAAGGTTATTTCCTCAATGAAACTTGCGAATGCTGAGCTGTTTAACGCAGAGCGATTATACATCATGTAAATATCAATGCCTGGGAATTGGATATCGGTTTCGATTTTACGTAATTTCAGTGCGGAACCATATTGTTCAAAGGTCGCAACTGGCGCTATTCCAATGAGGTCGGATGAACTGATCATCGTCAGAAGAGAAATAAAAGAGTCACTACGAAAGACAATATTTCTTTCCGTTAAAAAGTGGTCGACCTGTTCCTGATAGGCTTTAACGCTGCTCGCATCGCTCAGGTAGGCGGTGAAGTTTTCATTGAGAATCTCTTCGCACGTCGGGTTTTCGCTGATGCGCGGATGATCCTCCCGACAAACCAGAACAAAAGGAAGTTGAGAAAACCGACTGCAGGTGATGGAGCGGCTGTTTAAGGGCGTGAACGAAAAAACCAGGTCCGCTTTTCGGTAGGCCAGCAGATCTTCTGCTGAATCCGGCGCAAGAAAAATATCATGTAATTCAACTTCATAATTATACTTATCGATGAGCAGTCTCATCGGGCCAAGCATGATTTTTGTGCTCAAAACCTGCGGGCAGTAGATCACAAAACTCTTCTTTAGCCCACTGCTGTGCATCATGTTAATGGTCTGCTCGAGCTGGTTAAGATTTTGCTCCAGATGTTGATGCAGATTGACGCCGACGGTGGTCGGGGTGATCCCTTTACCAGAACGGATAAACAGCGGGTCGTTAAGTTGACCTCGCAGACGTTGCAGTGATTGGCTTACCGCAGACGGCGTGATATAGAGCGTCTCGGCTGCTTTACTGATACTCAGATGTTGATAAATGCACTCAAAAATAACTAACAGGTTAAGGTCGAATTTTTTAAGGTCGTAGAGGTTTGCCATGTTTCGTCCTGAGAATGCTGTGTTTGCTAGGGTTATCACATCACTGATAACTATAGTTTGAAGTTAACCATTTACAATCCTTGTGGCTAACGCTCTTAATTTTAATTTAAACGCATCTTAATATATCACGGCGTCAGATTATTGAAATAGTGCTTCAAAGGTGATTAAGGTAATTTTATCTTGGAAGTTCAGGTGGTAGTTTTAAATAACAACTGTCATTTATAAATGACGATATTTTTATCACGAAAATAAATGTATAACGCGCCGGAATGATGTTAGGCGTAACCTATTGCAGCCATAGACAGGAATGTCGCTCTTATGGATTGCCCAATACCTGTACGGGTGGTGTAATCAAACCGCTGTTACTGCCTTGATATAAAGGGTTGTAGAGCGCAACGCAACGCCAGTTTCGGCTGGCACTGAATGTACCCGCGGGGAATTCAGGTATCAGGGCCGCCCGTTGAGGCGGCCTTTTTACTTTTGGCGTTTCCTTTAAAAGGTTCACCTTATTGTCTTGTTGGTGTTGTTAGGTATCGCTGATTGATTTGATAACGCAAACGCATTAGCCCCGATGAGCAAAGTTGGTTACCTTACTTCTCAACGAAAACACGGAGGAAGTACAGATGTCTTTGATTAATACCAAAATTAAACCTTTCAAAAACCAGGCGTTCAAAAACGGTGAATTCATTGAAGTCACTGAGAAAGATACCGAAGGTCGCTGGAGCGTGTTCTTCTTCTATCCGGCTGACTTTACTTTTGTTTGCCCGACCGAACTGGGTGACGTTGCAGACCATTACGACGAACTGCAGAAGCTGGGCGTAGACGTTTACTCTGTGTCCACCGACACTCACTTCACTCATAAAGCATGGCACAGCAGCTCTGAAACCATCGCGAAAATCAAATACGCGATGATCGGCGACCCGACTGGCGCCCTGACCCGTAACTTCGACAACATGCGTGAAGATGAAGGCCTGGCTGATCGTGCGACCTTTGTCGTTGACCCTCAGGGCATTATTCAGGCTATCGAAGTTACCGCTGAAGGTATCGGCCGTGATGCTTCTGACCTGCTGCGTAAAGTGAAAGCCGCTCAGTACGTAGCGTCTCACCCAGGCGAAGTGTGCCCGGCAAAATGGAAAGAAGGCGAAGCGACTCTGGCTCCATCCCTGGACCTGGTCGGTAAAATCTAAGTCTTGTCCACCCAATGGGCGCATCCGCGCCCATTTCATTCCAGCACCATGATGCAAGTTGCGTTCAGGCCGCCTGTATAAGGCAGCTTGCATGATGACGTTTTAAGAGAGGGAAGAAGAATGCTCGACACTAACATGAAAACCCAGCTCAAGGCCTATCTTGAGAAACTGACTAAACCTGTTGAGCTGATTGCCACGCTGGATGACAGCGCGAAATCGGCAGAGATCAAGGAACTGCTGACAGAGATCGCTGAACTGTCACCGAAAGTGACCTTCAAAGAAGATAATGCGCGTGCCGTCCGCAAGCCGTCTTTCCTGATTACCAACCCGGGTTCTGACCAGGGGCCGCGCTTTGCCGGTTCTCCGCTGGGGCATGAATTTACGTCGCTGGTGCTGGCACTGCTGTGGACTGGCGGTCATCCGTCAAAAGAAGCGCAGGCGCTGCTGGAACAGATCCGTGATATCGACGGTGATTTTGAGTTTGAAACTTATTATTCACTCTCCTGCCACAACTGCCCGGATGTGGTGCAGGCGCTGAACCTGATGTCGGTTCTGAACCCGCGCATCAAACACACGGCGATTGACGGTGGTACGTTCCAGAACGAAATCACCGATCGCAACGTGATGGGGGTTCCGGCTGTATACATGAACGGTAAAGAATTTGGCCAGGGCCGCATGACGCTCACCGAAATCGTTGCCAAAGTGGACACTGGCGCTGAAAAACGTGCGGCGGAAGAGCTGAACAAACGCGATGCTTACGACGTGCTGATCGTCGGTTCCGGTCCGGCGGGCGCGGCAGCGGCGGTTTACTCTGCCCGTAAAGGGATTCGTACCGGTCTGATGGGCGAGCGCTTTGGCGGCCAGGTACTGGATACTGTGGACATCGAAAACTACATCTCCGTACCGAAAACCGAAGGCCAGAAGCTGGCCGGTGCTCTGAAGGCGCACGTTAGCGATTATGAGGTTGACGTTATCGACAGCCAGAGCGCCAGCAAACTGGTGCCGTCTGCAATAGAAGGCGGTTTACACCAGATTGAAACGGCCTCCGGCGCGGTATTGAAGGCACGCAGCATTATCATTGCCACCGGTGCAAAATGGCGCAATATGAACGTCCCGGGAGAAGATCAGTATCGCACCAAAGGCGTGACCTATTGTCCTCACTGCGACGGCCCACTGTTCAAAGGTAAACGCGTGGCGGTGATCGGCGGCGGGAACTCGGGTGTGGAAGCGGCTATTGACCTGGCCGGTATTGTTGAACATGTGACTCTGCTTGAGTTCGCGCCAGAAATGAAAGCGGATCAGGTGCTGCAGGACAAAGTGCGCAGCCTGAAAAACGTCGACATCGTACTGAATGCGCAGACCACGGAAGTGAAGGGTGACGGCAGCAAAGTAACCGGACTGGAATACCGTGACCGCGTGAGTGGCGATGTGCATAACGTTCAGCTTTCCGGGATCTTCGTCCAGATTGGTCTGCTGCCGAACACCACCTGGCTGGAAGGTGCAATTGAGCGCAACCGCATGGGTGAAATCATCATTGATGCGAAGTGTGAAACCAGCGTAAAAGGCGTGTTTGCGGCGGGTGACTGTACGACTGTGCCGTACAAACAGATCATCATCGCCACTGGCGAAGGGGCTAAGGCGTCGCTGAGCGCGTTTGACTATCTGATCCGCACCAAAACCGCATAACAAAAGAAAGTAAGACTACACCTGCAAAATCAAGAGGCCACCCAAAGGTGGCCTCTTTTTTTATCTCACCACCATCACCGGAATATGCGTGTGACGGATCACGCTGGAGGCGTTTGATCCCAGCAGATGTGTGGTGATGGAAGGGTTGCGCGAACCAATGACCACCACGTCTGCTTTCAGTTCGCTTGCCAGTTCGTTAACGGCATCGCGCACGCTGCCGAACCTGACATGGGTTTTGATGCGTGAAGGATCGATACTGAAATGGCTGGCCATGGTTTGCAGGCGATTTTCAGCTTCGTGCTGCAGATGTTCTTCGAAGCGACGCACGTCAGCAGCAAAGCGGTGCAGGCTCAGGCTGGCGGAACCGGGCAATACGTGCAAAAGATGGATAACACCGTCCTTCTGCGCCAGAAACTCCGCATGGCGTACCGCTTTGTCGCTCAACTCCATCTCAAAAACATCAACCGGCATAATGATTCTCTGATACATACCCGTTTCTCCTTGTTTATAAACGCTAAAAACATTCAAGCATAAAATGATTCAGGTTTCTGATAGCTGTCTGGCACTTTTTCAAGCCATGGAATATTTTACGTTTGAGAAGCAGGAGAAAAACGCGTTACCAGTAGCGCTCAAGATAGAGCACTGCCGTGACGATGATCGCCACAAAAATCAGAAAAATAAGTGTGATAGCCAGTATCTCACTCATGACCGTCCCCACGGCACCAAAACAGATTAAGCGTGGATTAAGGCCTTTTCGCGCGATATAAGCATTTCGGGTGAATTTGCGGAAAGAGGATGCGCCTGCATCCTCTGTGCAAAGCGGTGGGCGCTTGTTCAGAAGGGGTTAACGCAGGTAATCGCCTGCGGCTTCTGGCTGGTAGATCAGTGCCAGCACTTCCAGGTGGGTAGAGGTACCTCCCGGTAACTCCCAGTTGATGGTATCCCCTGTGCGCAGCCCCAACAGTGCGGCCCCCACCGGTGCCAGAACGGAAAGCTGTGTGCTGCTGTCTGTCATCTGCGCCGGGTAAACCAGCGTGCGGGTCAACTCTTCACCGGTAGTCAGATTGCGGAATTTTACCTGGCTGTTCATGGTGACGACGTCATGCGGCATCGATTCTGGCGTGCACATCTGCGCCCGGTCGAGCTCCTCGTTCAGGGCGTCAGCCACCGGAAGTGAGGCGAATTCTGCTTTTTCCAGCAGTCTGTCGATACGTTCTGCGTCGAGTTCATTGATGATAATTGTAGGTCTGGACATTTTTTACTCCATGTCGTTAATACTGCGTGTAACGCAGAAACCAATCCAAAAGAAAACCCTCGCCGTCTGGCAGCGAGGGTTTAACTCTCCCGATAATACTGGCTGAGCGTGCAAGTTTGAAGTGATGAAAGTCACATTCATGGTCCATATGAATTTTCGCTGAAATTTATTCAGTCTTCATTCCTGGCAGAATACGTTACGCTGAGAGTTCTGAATCCGGGCGTTGCCCTCCAGGGAGAGAAAACTATGTACTTCTACCAACCGTCTCAGGGACACGGCCTGCCGCATGACCCGCTGAACGCCATTATTGGCCCACGTCCGATTGGCTGGATCTCATCCTGCGACCATGCAGGTCAACTGAACCTCGCACCGTATAGCTTCTTTAACTGCTTTAACTATCGCCCGCCGATCATCGGTTTTTCCAGCAATGGCTGGAAGGACAGCGTGCGTAATATTACCGAAACAAAAGAGTTCGTCTGGAACCTGGCGACGCGCGATTTAGCCGAAGCAATGAATGAAACCTCCGCCACACTTCCTCACGGGGAAGATGAATTTACCTTTGCCGGGTTGACGCCTGCGACCGGCCAGTTGGTGCGCGCGCCACGTGTGGCAGAAAGCCCGGTGAACTTTGAGTGTCGCCTGTCGCAGTGCATTCAGTTGACCGGGGCCGATGGTACGCCGGTAGACACCTGGCTGGTATTGGGAGAGGTGGTCGGTATTCACATTGCCGAAACGCTGCTGGAAGAGGGGATATACCAGACGGCGAAAGCGCAGCCCATCCTGCGTGCGGGTGGGCCGACGGCTTACTATTCCATCAGTGACAGCCACCGCTTTGACCTGGTGCGTCCTGATGCGCGCAGGGGATAAGATGCCAGATAGCCCGCTTCCCGCCGATCAGCAGTTTTTCGCTGACCTGCTTAGCGGGCTGGTGCTGAACCCACAGCAACTGGGGCGGGTCTGGTTTGCGAACTCGCCCGCTTCAGTTCCCGCTGGGTGTTTCCGCTCTAAATGGCCGCGGCTTGATGTGGTGCTGCGCGGTGTTTATGGCAACCCATTGCTCCCCGAACAAAAGGCGATCCGTCAGGGAGAGATGCTCTTTATTCCTGCTCAGGCGGCAACGATGCCGGTGTTTGAAAAGCCGGTGATGCTGTTGAGCATTGTTTTTGCATCTTCCTGGCTTGGACTGGCATTTCAGGCTCACCGGAGTGGGCAGCCGCAGCGGAAAGTCGAACTTCCTCACCTGGAAAGAGGTGAGTGCGCGGCGATGCTGATGGCGCTCACGCATCTGAGCGCATCACCTCAGGATCAGGAAATCATTCAGCCGCTGGTGCTTAGTCTGCTTCACTGGTGTCGTAAGGTCGTCTCTCTTCGCCAGGAAAAAGGTCTCTCCCGTGGCGATTTCCTTTATCAAAGCATCTGCAACTGGTTGCAGGAAAATTATGCGGAAGCGATTTCGCGTGAGAGCGTCGCCGCATTGTTTAATATTTCCCCCAATCATCTTTCACGCCTGTTCTCACAGCAGGGCACCATGAGTTTTGTGGATTATGTTCGCTGGGTAAGGATGGGAAAAGCCCGAACGATCCTGCAAAAATACCATCTGCCGGTCAGTGAAGTGGCGAAGCGCTGCGGTTATCCCGACAGCGACTATTTTTCCCGGCTGTTCCGACGTCAGTTTGGGCTGACGCCGGGGGAGTACCGCGCGCGTTTTCAGTAGCGATCAAACGCTGATTTCGGCGTTCAGCAATGCCAGGAGGCTATGCGGAGAATCCGCCGCGAACAGCGCCTCACGAAACGCCTTATTGACCAGCTTACGTGCCAGCTGAGAGAAGACTTTGACGTGGTTAATCCCTTCCTGGGTGCCGAGCGTTAGCATGATAACCAGCTCGACCTCACCCATATCCGACTCCCAGTCAATCGGCTTTTCCAGGCGAGCGATGCTAATACTAGAGTGGCGGATCCACTGCGATTTGGTGTGCGGAATGGCCACGCCAAACCCGACAGCAGTCGTAACAATCTCTTCGCGCTGCCAGAGATCTTCTTCCAGCTCCAGCGGATTCTCCGTGCGCCCCTGAATAGCCAGATTACCGCACAGGAACTGGAGCACCTGCTCTTTTGAGGTGAGCGGTTCGTTGAATACGATGGTTTCCAGGGCCAGTAGCGGGCGTGGCGGTTCTTCTGGGGTGAAATCACCCAGCAGCGTCTCTATTTCCTCCGAGCTGCGGCATTCACAGGCTTGCTCTGCGAGTTCCCGGCAGGCATCGCTTTCAAGCACGCGAAGTTGGGCTTTCACCGCCGGAATACGAGGCCCGCTCATGCTGAACTCATCAATGCCCAGACCCAGAAGCAGAGGAAGATAACGACGTTCGCCACCGAGTTCGCCGCATATCCCGACCCATTTTCCGTGGCGATGCGCGGCGCTAACAATCTGGCGCACCATGCGTAAAAACGATGGGGTGATCGGGTTATAGAGCGGGGATACGCGCGGGTTGTTGCGATCAACCGCGTAAAGATACTGGGTCATATCGTTTGAACCAATGCTGAAAAAATCGACCTCATCGCAGAAGTGGTCGATGATAAAACAGACGGAAGGCACTTCGACCATAATCCCCAACGGCAGATGTGAGGTATGCCGCAACCCTTGCGATGTCAGCTCTTCACGGACGTTTTGCAACACCTGTTTGACCCATAAAATTTGATCAAGGCTATGCACCATCGGGATCATTAACAGCGCATTGCCGCTGGCACCCGCGCGTAAAATTGCGCGAAGCTGAGTGCGAAAAAGATGAGCAAATTCCGGGTATATGCGCACTGCACGATAGCCGAGGAATGGATTATCTTCCTGCGGGATATTGAGGTACGGGATCTGCTTATCGCCGCCAATATCCATCGTGCGGAAGATAACCGGTTTACCAACCGCTGAGAGCAACACCTGCTGGTAGGCTTCAAATTGTTCCTGCTCGTCCGGGGCCGTATCGCGATCCATGTAGAGCATTTCAGTCCGAAACAGGCCAACCCCCTGCGCTCCACAGGCGAATGCGCCGGGTGCTTCCAGTGCGCTGCCGATATTCGCGGCGATATCTACCGGAACGTTATCCCGGGTAAGGGCTGGTAACCCGGCGTCTTTTATTTGCTGCTGGTGGCGAATATCAGCGAGGCGTTGCGCCACGCTATAGTAGTGAGTCACGGCCTCGTTGGGCTCCATGACCAGTACGCTACAGACGCCATCCAGAATCACCGGTTTTCCTGTAAAGGGTTCCAGCGAGGCCACCGTCATGCCGCTCAGCACAGGAATCGAGGCGGCGCGGGCGAGAATTAAGGTGTGCGAGGTCCGGCCCGTTTTCTCCAGTACCATCCCTTTCAAATACCGGGTATCGAGACTTAAAAACTGGCTTGGGGTTAAATCTTCCGCCACCAGGATGGTCGGCTCGCTCATGATAAAGGTCGATGCAGGCTGAAGCTCAGGCCAGGTGATGCTCAGCAGCTGTTCAGTAATGTCGCGGATATCACTGACGCGCTCGCGAAGGTAGTTGCTTGCCGAGAGCGAAAGCTTATTGCAGATCTGCTCCATGTTGCGAATGATCGCTTCTGCAAGGCTCAGACGTTCTTCATTCATCAGACGGCGGATGTTGCCGCCGAACTCGTCATCCTGAATCAGAGACAGATGGGCGCTGATTATCGTTTTACTTTCGCCGCCCAGCCCGCGCAGGCGCTGGTTGAGTTGTTCTGCAAGCGTCGCAAGGCTGTGTTCCAGGCGAGTAATATCTTCCGGGGACGCCGGATTCTGCCGATAACGTTGCAGGTTATCGCTCTGCCAGCCCCGCAATGTACCGGCGCCAATGCCGCTGGCCAGCGTGACGGCATGGTGAAGTTGCGGATTAAGCCGCACGAGCGAGCGGGGAAGGGGATGCGCAACGTGCGGCGCATCGCCAGAGGGAATACTGTCGCTGTCGATAAAGGCCGAATTCACGTACAGCTCAAGCGCGCGTCTGGCCTGCTCTTCGTCGCTGCCGCTGATTTCCAGCACGCAACTGTCGTTAAACAACGTGCCTGTACTGATAAGTGCCAGCGAACTTTTGCCATCGGCGTGGGTGTTGAGCCGCTTATTGATAAAGCGAATATCGCTGCGCCACGCGTTGCACTGCTCTTTTAACGCCCAGGCCGGACGGGCGTGCAGGCCGTTGGGGAGCGGGCAGAAAAACTCAATCGAAAGCATACTTCCTCCTGACTGCGTGAGATCAGCATCTGAAATCCGTCAGATGAGCCACGGTCTCACGGTTCATGCTTGCCGCCAGCGCGACAAGCAGTTGATGGGTGTGGTCAATGTCTGTTTCATCGGCAATGGATGCCGCGCAATGCCCGTGTCGGGTCGGGGGACCCAGCACCACGGTCGGCACGCCTGTGCCTGAGAGGTGAACCGCACCGCCGTCGGTGCCGCCGTTGCTGAACATATCTTTTTGCAGCGGGATCCCTAATGGACGCGCCACCTTTTCAATGAACGCCGTCAGCTTTGGCGGTGCAATAAGCGTTTTGTCATACAGCACCAGCATCGGCCCTGCGCCAATCTGGCGGTGGTTTGCGTTGCCATAATCGAAGTTTTTTGACCAGCAGGCGGTATCGAGCACCAGCGCGATATCAGGATGAACAACCTGGCTGGCGGTCTGCCCGCCGCGCAAGCCCACTTCTTCACTGGAACTTGCCACCAGCCAGAGCTCGCAGTCGAGCGGAGCCTGGTGCAGTTCGCGCAAAAGGGTGATTAACAGGTAACAGCCCAGACGATCATCGAAGGCTTTGCCCATCACCCGGTTGTGAGGAAGGCGGTGAAAAGGTGTATCAAAGGTGACTGAGTCGCCTGCATCAATGCCACTGGCAAATACCTCTTCCGCCGAGGTTGCGCCAATATCAACGCGCAGGTTTTCGACCGTATTGCCTTTCACATCCCCATCCAGCAGACCATGTATTTTGACGCCAGCTCGCGTGGTGATACGTACCGGCTGAAGTGTGCGTGCCATCATGCGTACATTGCCAATGGGCAGGACATCGATAGCCCCTTCCCGGGATATGCTGCGTACCATAAAACCGACTTCATCCATATGGGCGCAAATCATCACCTTCGGCCCGTTATTCTGGTTAACACGAATAAGGACGGAACCGAGGCCGTCAAACTGCACCTCTTTGTGGTACTTATGCGCTTGGGCGATCAGGATGTTGCGCACCTCCTGCTCTGAGGCGGCTATGGCATCGGCTTCGCTCAACGCGCGCAGTAATTCTCTGTCCATCAGTGTTCCCCCGTCAGCATCAGTGTTTTGTCCATGGTGTAGAGCACCTCTGCGCCCGTTTCGGTCACCAGTACCACATCTTCAATCCGCACTCCGCCCAGACCGTCGAGATAGATGCCGGGTTCGACGGTCAGCAACATGCCGGGCCGCAGGCGTGTGGTATCGGTCGGGGAGAAGCGTGGATTTTCATGGACATCGATACCGATGGCGTGCCCGGTATTGTGACCGAACTGTGGGCCGTAACCGGCACGCTCGATAACGGAGCGCGCCGCGCTATCAACCCGATGGCAGGGAACGCCCGGGCGAATCGCCTGGATTGCGGCGAGCTGAGCGTCCAGAACTGTCTGGTAGATGGCATAAAGCGGGTGATCCTCTGGACTCTGGTTAAGCCCGGCGACAAGGAACGTCCTCGTCATATCCGAACAATATCCCTGGTGTTGGGCGCCAAAATCGAGGGTGACAAGTTCTCCGGCCATTATTACTTTGTCAGACGCTTTCCCGTGCGGCAGTGCCCCGCGCGGACCGCTGGCAACGATGGTGTCAAAAGAGGATTTATCCGCCCCCTGTTGTTTCATAAACCACTCCAGCTCCGCGGCAACGTCGCGCTCGCGCATTCCAGGCTGAATAAAACGCCGGATATGGTGCGCGGCACTGTCAGCAATCCGGCAGGCCGCGCGGATATGCGCGATTTCTTCCGCGCTTTTTATTTGCCGCAGATCGTCGAGGGAGATACTGCAAAGCGTCGCATGAAGCGCATCTCGCCACTGGCTGCCGGTGTGCCAGCTGACGTGATCGCCTTCGAACCCGATGACGGTGAGGTTTTCATCGGCAATAAGGCGATTTATCGCGACGCTGAGCGGGTTAGCGGCATCGAGCAGATGCATCTGGTAGCCCACCGTTCGCGAGGCGATATCGTTGTAGTAGCGGAAATCCGTGAGGATATGCGCGCCCGTTAGCGTCACCAGCACGTAACCTGACCCGGTTGAAATGCCCAGGTGAGGCTGTTTGTTCTGACGCGAAGTGATCAGCACGCCATCGAGTTTTTCTGCTGTCAGCCAGTCGCGAAGCCTTGTCAGTAAATCCATCTTGTTAACTCCGTTACAGCGTATCGATGGCGAGTTTTCCGCGCTTATGCATGTTATTGCGGATAGCCACCACCAGCAGGGCAGTAATGACGGCACCCACCAGGATGCTGAGGATATAGGCACTCAGATTCGTCACCAGCGGCCACGCCCAGATGGCGGATTCCGGGAACCACTGAACGGCACCGAGTGCGGTCGCGGTCATCGCCCCGGCGATAGCCCCCGTCATGTAAGCGGGCAGCGTAGCGAGCGGGTTTTCCAGCAGGAACGGAATTGCCCCTTCGCTGATCCCCATAAACGCGAGGAACATGGCGGTTTTCCCTTGCGGATAGAGCTGTGGGCTGAACAGACGTTTGCCGGTCAGGCGGTGGTCGATAAGCGTCGCCAGACCCAGACCAATCGGTGGGATGACAATGGCTACGGCGCGTGACGTAATCGGCAGCACATGATCGGTGGTTAATCCCAGGCCGACAAAACCGGCCGCTTTGTTGATTGGCCCGCCGAGATCAATGGCGGTTGCGGCGGCCATGCCGATGGCATACATCATCGAACCGGCCTGACCTGCGGCGAGCAGCAGGGCACGCATTCCGGCATTTAACCAGCCGCCAATCGGAGTGATGACGTAGTACATCGCCAGCATCACGAACAGGGCCGACAGAATAGGGATCAGGAAGGTACTTTTGAATGCCAGCAGATACTGCGGCACATTAATACGGGTGTTCAGCCATTTCACCAGATAGCCTGCCGCAATCGCAATAATCAGCGCACCAATAAAGGTGGACGGCACGGGTTTGGTGGCAAGCCAGCTGAGTTTTTCAGGATCAAAATTCAATACCAGCGTCGGCTGAGTGGCGACCAGGCCGCCAATAAACCCGGCCGGGAAGGCCAGCTTACCGCCGATGGAGTTCGCGACAAACGCCGAGAACATCGGAATGGCGAAGCTGAACAGCAGGCCGCCGAAGGATTCGGTCAAATAACCGAATTTCAGCACGGAGAGGTTAAACCCGGTGAATTTACCCGAGTTCAGGGCGTCCATAATGCCGGTATCCGGCGGAATTTCCAGCCAGACATAGGCGATAAGTTGTGAAATAGCGAGAATTACCCCGCCCATGATGAGCGTCGGCACCATGCGGGAAATACCCGACATAATATGCTGAGGAAGTTCTTTCCAGAAGGTATTGCCCGCGGCAACAGGCGCGGGTTTGATGACGAGCGTGTCGCCCTCGTGATTTTCCGGGCGAAGCGCACTGCGTTTTTTAATTGCCATGACGAAACCCCTGCGTGTGAAGGTTATTGTTGTTCTGCCGCTAGCATCTCTTCGATCTCTTTCAGGGTACCCGACGCATTTTTAATGGCGTCCTGAAGCGTGATTTCATAGACGTCGCGCGTTTCAAAGCGCTCGTTATCTTCCGGGGTGATGGCAATGGCGTGGATGATGATGTCGGCTTCGGCGATATCCTGTGCCGTTAAACGATTCTGGATGCCGTCGGCTCCCTGGGTTTCGATTTTGACCTCGTAACCCGCTTCCACGGCGGCTTCTTCCAGTGCCTGAGCGGCCATAAAGGTATGTGCCAGACCCATTGGGCATGCGCACAAGGCGATCAATTTTTTAGTCATGTCTGTTTCCTCCTGTAGATGACACCGGGATTATGGCGGGGAGGATTCGAGGGTGTTTACCAGACATATCACGCAATTACTGGATAAATAATGCGTGCGATCGGAAGTGTGACGTTTGTCTTCATATCACACAAATGAATGGATGCCGGGCAAGGTAGCCCGGCAGAGTCGGTCAGTAACCCGCCTTATCAATGACGAATTGTGTTCCGCAGTTACCAGGATGTGGCTGCGGTGCAAATGATGTCGCAGAAAGTGGATTATTAATGGTGTCAGCCTTCAGCGAAACCTGCATTTCGGTCAGATAAGCCGGATTACCATTGCAGGTCAGCTTGAACGCTTTGATATTCTCCTTGCTCCAGCTTTTGGCAACGGCATTGTCAAAATCGCTGCGAGTAACGGTTTTACCGTAGTTATCCGCCAGGAATTTACCGACCTCGCTGTTTTTTATTTCCTGATTCATTCGCACCATCGTGCCGAAATAGGCATCGGGATCAAAACCAAAGCAGACGCCATGTTTGGCATATTCGTAACGTTCCAGACAGGAGTTACCACCTGCGCCGGGCATCACGCTATTCAGCTTCGCGGCACCGGAAAGCGACAGTCCGGTTTCGGCGGCAGCGCATTTTCGGCTGGCTTTCGCTTCTGGCATATTTGGAATGGGGCGCGTGGCGCAGCCGAAGCGCATCCAGCGACGTTCATCCACGCCACGTGCGGCAATAGATTTCGGCAAACCAGGCCATAACCCGTGGACAGTCAGAAAATCAGCTTTATTTTCACGCTCTTTTTGCAGTCGGCATTCGTCAGGCTCATTGCGGTTACGTTCGACCATGCTCTGACAAAACCCGGTTTGCCAGGACAGCGCCAGCACATAGCGATCGAAATCGCCATACTGCGTTGCCTTGAGCGGATCGGCCTGTGTGGAGAAGACACAAAGTGCCAGCGCCATTGCGCCAGACGGGATTACGATATCCTTCCTGAACATGTGATTTCCTGATCGAATAAACATGATTAATTTCTGGAAATTATTAAAGCACAAAAAGCGCCCGCAGGCGCTTTCTGGATATCCGTAATTTAACTTAAGCGGCACCGGGAACCAGCACCTCCGTGGCAATAATCACGATAATCAGGCCAACAATAACCGGTACGGAGGTACGTTTTACCACTTCGAATGGCGAAATTTTTGCCATCCCGGCAACGGCGACGACGACGCCGGATACAGGGGAAATGGTACGACCCAGGTTCGACGCCTGCAGCATCGGAATGGAAAGATACGCTGGATTAATCCCGGAAGAGTGAGCCAGTTTCGGGATCATCTCAACGAAGGCATAGAAAGGCGCGTTACCGGAACCCGTTGTCATGGCCGCCAGCATGGTGAGCACCACCAGCACCAGCATCAGGATAATACTGGCGGAGCCGAATGAGGTCGCGATGGAGATCAGGCTCTGAATAAAACCGATAGTGCTCAACCCCTGGGCAAAGACACCCGCGGCAACCAACAGCATAACAACGCCAGCAAACGCATCTGCCATACCGCGATACGCCACTTCCAGGCCAGAGAAGACTTTTTGTGTATTAAAGCCGCGTACAAATTCCAGCACTGCGGCCAGCAGCATACAGATGACCAGAATGGTAATGATATGTAGCTGAGGGCCCCATTTACCGTCAAAAATCAGCACACCTATAATCGGCGTGAACGGCAGAATGGCGTAAAACGCTGGCGCTGTCGTGGTGATTTCACTTACATCCATCATTTCATGGCTGATGTTTTCTTTCTTATCGAGATAGCGTTGCCAGAAGAAATGCGCAATCCCCATTCCCACAATAGCAACAATTGATATTGGCAATGTGGTTTTAAAGGCAAAGTCGATAAGCGACATTTCCGCTGCCTTTGCCGCCAGCACGACGTCGCCAGAAGTAGGGGAGAGAATAATGGCTGCCGGAGACGCGCAAATTGCCGCCGCCGCACCACGGCTAATACCGACATTCACCATCACCGGGAACAGCGTGGCCATTAGCAGGACGCCAAGTCCGGTTGCCGACGAAACGGCCAGTGACATCAGGCAGGCGAGGAAATAGGCTGCGACCATCAGCAGATACGGAGAGTTAATATATTGCAGGGGTTTAGAGGCAAGCTTAACGACCATGTCGTTGGCGCCGATATGGGTCATGTAGGCCGCAAACCCGCACAGCATCATGATCATCATACCCAGGTCGCCGCCGCGGCTCATGAGTAATATTTTAATGTATTCAACAATATCGGTAGCAGTGTAACCCGTGCTGCTTGCGCTGGCCGGTAACACCTGATGACCCATTATGGCGCTGATAATCAGCAGTGTTAAACCACCGACAAATAATACGCCTGTTGCCGAGTATCCCTTAATGATGTAGCGAGCTACACCGACAATGACGACGACCCCAATAAGGAGTTCGATTAACGTAAGCATGATTTCCCCTGTATCTCTGCTGCCCTTGAGCACAAATAATCAAAAAAAGAAGGATGAAAATGTGCCGAATTAATGGCCTGTTCTTGCTGATTAAAATCAATAAATAGATGACTAAAGAGCAGTCAGACAGTGTTTTTGCCACGGCTTATACATTTATATCATGAGGGGCTTGACCAGTAGTAACACCGCAATTTGTCTTTACAATGATAATGAAATGTTAATTTTTTGTAAGTTGCTGAGTGTTTGTATTACCAGGGAATAAATTCGCTAATGACACACTCTTAGTGTGATTATTCGCGCTTGCTGGTGGACTATTTTAAGAATATTCCCTCAGGAGTGCGAATAATTAGGAATAATACTGATGCTGTTAAGCGTTGATTAAACTAATTTATGGTAAACTTTGCCTCGAATACTAAGAATGGTAATTGCATTGTGATCGTACGTAATACATTTTTCTCTATTTTGTTGTTTATTTTTGGGCAGTTAACGTTCTCCTCCGTTGCACAGGCAGAGGACAACGCAAAGGATAAAGGCTGGTTCTCTACCTTCACGGATAATGTTTCTCAGACCTGGACCGCGCCTGAACATTATGATCTCTATGTTCCGGCAATAACGTGGCATGCACGTTTTGCTTATGACAAAGAGAAGACAGATAAATACAACGAGCGCCCGTGGGGGGCTGGTTTTGGTCAGTCGCGCTGGGATGAAAAGGGCAACTGGCATGGCATCTATCTGATGGCCTTTAAAGATTCGTTTAATAAATGGGAACCGATTGGGGGTTATGGCTGGGAGAAAACCTGGCGTCCGTTAGCGGACGAGAACTTCCACGTTGGTTTAGGTTATACCGCCGGCGTCACTGCACGTGACAACTGGAATTACATCCCGATCCCGGTGCTGCTTCCGCTTGCCTCTATTGGCTATGGCCCCGCAACGTTCCAGATGACCTACATCCCGGGGACTTACAACAACGGAAACGTTTACTTCGCCTGGATGCGTTTTCAGTTTTAACTGACAAAACGTTACATGATGGTGAAAAAACGCGCAGACGTTGATTCATAAGCGATAAAAATCTGTCAGTGAAAATTAACGCGACTTTAGTCACTTTTTATCAAAGATCCGCTGGACAAAAGGTCTCACAATTGATGTACTGGTAACCGACACAGCATTTGTGTCGTTTTTTAATGTAAAGGTAATTTTGATGTCTAAGATTAAAGGTAACGTTAAGTGGTTTAATGAGTCCAAAGGATTCGGTTTCATTACTCCTGAAGATGGCAGCAAAGACGTGTTCGTACACTTCTCTGCAATCCAGTCTAATGGTTTCAAAACTCTGGCTGAAGGTCAGCGTGTAGAGTTCGAAATCACTAACGGTGCCAAAGGCCCTTCTGCTGCTAACGTAATCGCTCTGTAATTCAGACGCGTCAGCAAGAATTTCAAAACCCGCTCACAGAGCGGGTTTTTTTCGTTTTGAATCAGCCAAGCAGATACATTTTCAGGAAGCTGGCAACGATCAGCACGCTTAACAACACCATTCCTGCGCTCATCAGACTCTGTTTCATTCTGTCACCCTCATTCAGCACTCGAGCCAGAGTGACAGAGAAAAATTAAGGCAACATTAACGGTTCGACAGTTAATGCGTACTTGCGGAGGAAAATAGCCAGAATGCGATCCCCGTCATCGCAAAGGAGCCGAGCATGTTAATCGCGATATTCGTCAGCGCCCAGCCGATACGGCCTTCCTGAAAGAGAAACACCACTTCTGCAGAGAACGTCGAGAAGGTGGTTAACCCGCCGCAGAAACCCGTCGTAATCAGGACTTTCCACATCGGGTCGATGTGTGTCATTCGGTTAAACCAGGCCAGCCCCATACCAATAATGAAAGCACCAATCAGGTTTGCGGCAAGTGTTCCCATGGGTATAGCCTGATGAAGGGGGTTAAACCGCATACTCAGAAACCATCGCGCAACGCTACCCGTTCCCCCACCAATAAAAACGGCTAAAAGTAGTTGTAACACGCTAAATACCTGCTATTTGATGTGTAAGAGTAGCGAGTTTAACGCTGTTTATGATGAGGGGACAAATATGTATGTTGCAGTTGGACAGTTTGCGGTCACGCCAGACTGGCACAAAAATGCGCTCACGTGCGTCAACCTGATGAAGCAGGCCTGGCAGAAAGGCGCGTCGTTGCTGGTGCTCCCTGAGGCGCTGCTGGCCAGGGATGATAATGACCCGGATTTATCCGTGAAGTCCGCGCAGTTGCTGGACGGTGAATTTTTACAGCAATTGCTCGCCCAGAGCGCGGGTAATACGATGACGACGATATTAACGATCCATGTTCCCTCAACGCCGGGTCGAGCAGTCAATACGCTTGTGGCTATCCGTGGCGGCGCCATTGTCGCACGTTACGCCAAACTTCATCTCTATGATGCGTTCAGCATTCAGGAGTCACGGCTTGTTGATCCCGGTAACTGTGTTCCGCCGCTACTGGATATTGACGGGGTTAAGGTTGGGTTGACGACGTGCTACGATTTACGTTTTCCGGAGCTGGCGCTCAATTTGGCGCTACAAGGGGCGGACATTCTGGTATTGCCTGCGGCTTGGGTGAAAGGGCCGTTAAAAGAGCATCATTGGGGAACATTGCTTGCGGCGCGCGCACTTGATACCACTTGTTATGTCGTTGCCGCAGGAGAGTGCGGTAATAAAAACATCGGGCAAAGCAGGGTGGTCGATCCGCTGGGGGTGACGATTGCTGCTGCAGCGGAAACCCCAGTGTTGCTGGTCGCGGAGATTAATTTAGAACGGATTGCGCTTGCACGTCAGCAATTACCTGTTCTTCATAACCGTCGGTTTGCGCCACCGCAATTATTGTGATGTTTTTTTCAACAATGCTTGATTCACCTTGTTACAGATTGCTATTGTGTGCACGCGTCAAATGACCGTTAATACAATCAGGTTTTGGCGCTGAATGCAGCCTGTTTTAAGTAAAGAAGGTATCTATGGGTGAGATTAGTATTACCAAACTGCTGGTGGTTGCCGCACTGGTCGTCCTGCTGTTTGGTACCAAGAAGTTACGCACGCTGGGTGGTGACCTGGGGGCTGCCATCAAAGGCTTTAAAAAAGCAATGAACGACGATGATGCGGCAGCCAAGAAAAGCGCTGAGGATGACGTCCCGGCAGACAAGCTTTCTCACAAAGAGTGATAGCAATGCCTGAGGGCTTGCGAAAAAAAACCGGCTCATGAGGCCGGTTTTTTCGTATTACTGTAAATGAATATTACAGAATTATTTAACTTCTTCGCCTTTCGCTTGCATATCGGCATGGTATGAGGAGCGAACAAATGGGCCGCATGCTGCGTGGGTAAAGCCCATCGCCATCGCTTCGGCTTTCATCTCATCAAACTCGTCCGGGCTTACGTAGCGCTGTACCGGAAGGTGGTGGCGGCTTGGCTGCAGATATTGTCCCAACGTCAGCATAGTGACGCCGTGGCGACGCAGATCGCGCATTACCTCAATGATTTCATCATTGGTTTCACCCAGGCCAACCATCAGGCCAGACTTGGTTGGAATATGCGGATGCGCCTCTTTGAAGCGCTCCAGCAGCTTCAGGGACCAGTTATAATCTGCACCTGGACGTACCTGGCGGTAGATACGTGGTACGTTCTCCAGATTGTGGTTAAACACATCTGGCGGCGTCGCGGTCAGGATGTCCAGCGCACGGTCCATACGGCCGCGGAAGTCAGGAACCAGCGTCTCGATTTTGATGTTCGGGCTTTTCTCACGAATGGCAGTAATACAGTCAGCAAAGTGCTGAGCACCCCCATCACGCAGATCGTCACGGTCAACAGATGTGATGACGACATAACGCAGCGCCATGTCGGCGATGGTCTGTGCCAGTTTTTGAGGCTCGTTAGCGTCGGGCGCTACCGGACGGCCATGAGCAACATCGCAGAACGGGCAGCGGCGGGTACAGATGGCACCCAGAATCATAAACGTCGCGGTGCCGTGATTGAAACATTCAGCAAGGTTCGGACAAGAGGCTTCTTCACAGACGGAGTGAAGGCCATTCTTGCGCATCGCCGCTTTGATCCCCTGGATACGCGAAGAGTCGGCCGGAAGTTTGATTTTCATCCATTCCGGTTTTCTTAACAGCGCCTCGCGCTCTGTAGCCACGTTTTTAACCGGGATAAGGGCCATTTTATCGGCATCGCGGTATTTAACACCGCGTTCCATCACAATGGGTTTACTCATAGCGTGCGTGTTCCAGTTGCGAATATCGAAGGAAAGCGTTTCAATTCAAGGGAATGTTGTATTTATCAACTATTTTTGAACGAACGACAGGCAGTATATCATTGAAACGGTCGTTAAAGCAGCCTGCCAGGTCGCCAATTTGTAAAATAGTTGTTGTTTTGTGCCTTTTGCCCTGCCTCTGGCAGGGGCTTGTGCTGGCTAAATCTGTCAGAAGGCCTGACGGATAATGCGGATGACGTTTTCCAGTACCGGATCGCGCAAACTCAGTTTGTTGTAATGCAGTGAAATCTCGATAGATTCCGCATTAAGTTGACTGAGGGGAATGCTTTCCAGCGGCCAGCATTTTCGCAGCAGGCTGTACAGGCGTGAAGGCATGATACAGAGCATGTCACTGCTGCCAATCAGGGATGCGGTGGTAAACATATTGTAACTGCTGAAACTGATCTGACGTTCCGGGAAGATTTCATCAATCCGCTGGCGCAGGGCATGATTAGACTGCCCATCGGTCATGAATGATGAATGATCATAGTTGCGCAAGTTTTCGATGGCCAATGGCTCGCTAAGAGCAGGATGATGTTGGCGGCAAACCAGAACCAGGTTATCTGCATAAAGCACATTTTGCCCGAGTGCTCTGGCGCTAAAGCTGCCGCTATCAATAATCAGGTCTGTCTGAAACTGAGCAAGCTGAATATCAGGTTCATTGAGAGGCACATTGCGAAGCAGGAGCTGCGGCACTTGCTCTTTCACGGCCTGGAAGATCGCAGGCATCACCAGTACACCCACAGAAGGGGAGCAGCCGATGGTGATGGTTCTCTGCTTATCATAGCTCCCGGTTAAATCCAGTGCGCCCAGGATCGACTCCAGCCCCTGGCTGATGTACTCGTGGAGGTGTGTGGCGTAAGCCGTTGGCGTCACCCCCTGACCCTTACGGATAAATAACGGGTCGGGAAATATAGCGCGTAGCTTTTGGATTGACTGACTTATTGCTGATGGCGTGAGATTAAGAATTTTCGCAGCATTAACGATACCCTTATGGACATATACTGCCTCAAAAATAGTCAGTAAATTGAGATCAATATTACGTAAAGTCCGAAAAATTTGCGGCTTGTCTTCGCCACCAGGTTCATTCAGGCGTTTAGCTGGTAAATTAGTAGACTCCACGCTTTTACTCCGTATACATTCACATTATGAATGATAGTTGAATTTATTTATTATGCCTGTAGAGATTCGTAAAGTGTTGGTTTTGTTTTACTTGTCTATCAAAAACAAACAGTTGTGTGATTATCACTCAAGTTACTTAGATCCTGCGTATCGCGCTTGCTGGAGGCTAAATAATATGTAACGGTAATATTCGGGCGCTTCGAAAATATAGAATCTGTGGTTTATTGTAAAGCGTAAAAGCGGTAAATAAACACTGGCCCGTCAAATTATCGAGCCATGTTGTATAATATATTAAGCAGGGATATATTCGTGTGGTGGATTGTTAAGTAGCGCTAACATGTGCTTCAAAAGGACAGGACGAATATTTTCTGGCGCAGCCGTGTCGACCCACTGGCACATTTGTGTCATTTCCATGCCGGCGTAGCCACAGGGATTTATGCGCTGGAAAGGCGTAAGATCCATATTAATATTCAACGCCAGACCGTGAAATGAACAACCTTTTCGAATACGCAGTCCCAGAGAGCAGATCTTCATTTCGCCGACGTAGACACCAGGTGCATCGGCACGCGGGTGAGCGTCAATACCGTATTCCGCCAGCGTATTGACGACAGTGTGTTCCAGTAAGGTAACCAGTTCACGCACACCCAGTTTTCTGCGCTTCAGATTAAGCAGGACGTACATCACCTGCTGCCCCGGCCCGTGATACGTTACCTGTCCGCCGCGGTCGCTCTGAATAACCGGGATATCACCCGTCATTAATAAGTGTTCCGCTTTTCCCGCCTGGCCCTGTGTAAATACCGGCAGGTGTTCGACCAGCCAGATTTCATCAGGGGTGCTGTCATCGCGTGAATCGGTGAAGTCATGCATAGCCTGGGAGACAGGCTCATAAGGTTGCAGCCCGAGGTGACGGACCAGAATTTTATCCTGATACAAAACTGCGTCTCCGAAGACGAAGGACATAAGATGAGAGGGAGTATATCACAGCGGGGAGAGGGGTTACCCGGCAAAGCGGGTAACCTCTAAGGGACTACAGCACCATACGAACAATTTCGATATTGCCGAGTTCTTCGTACAGCGTCTCAACCTGCTCAATGTGAGTCGCAGTGATGGTAATAGAAACCGAGTGGTAGTTGCCCTTGCTGCTTGGTTTTACTGACGGAGAGTAGTCACCCGGCGCATGGCGCTGTACCACTTCAACCACCTGATCAACCAGCTCAGGTTTCGCCAGACCCATTACTTTGTAGGTAAACGGGGTAGGGAATTCAAGCAGTTCGTTAAGTTTGGTTTTCATGTCAGCTCCGGCGTAACGTCAAAAAGAATAACTCCCACGTCAGGTGGGAGTTATCAGGATACTTAGTATATGGGGATCAAAATCACACTTTCAAGTGTTCGATTTTTAACCAAACCAGTGATGGAACATCAATTTAATGTAATCAATGATTTTGCCGAAGAAATTGCCTTCAGGAATTTCTTGCAGGACAACCAGTGGACGCTGATCGATAGTCTTGCCATCCAGCTGGAAGTTGATCGTGCCCACCACCTGGTTTTTCTGCAGTGGCGCATGCAGTTCGGTGCTGTTCAGTACATAGCTGGCTTTCAGATCTTTCATTCGACCGCGTGGAATGGTCAGGTACAGGTCTTTATCAACGCCGAGGGAGGCACGGTCGTTATCGCCGAACCAGACAGGTTCAGAAGCAAACTCTTTACCTGCTTTCAGTGGGTTTACGGTTTCGAAGAAACGGAAGCCCCAGGTCAGCAGTTTTTTGCTTTCTGTTTCACGGCCTTTAAAGGTGCGACCGCCCATCACGGCGGAGATCAGGCGCATCTGGCCTTCTGTCGCAGAGGCCACCAGGTTGTAGCCGGCTTTGTCGGTGTGACCGGTTTTGATGCCGTCAACGTTCAGGCTGTTATCCCACAGCAAGCCGTTACGGTTGGTCTGACGAATACCGTTGAAGGTGAACTCTTTCTCTTTATAGATGGAGTACTCATTAGGTACGTCGCGGATCAGTGCCTGACCAATCAGCGCCATATCACGTGCGGAGCTGTACTGGCCATCGGCGTCCAGGCCATGCACGGTCTGGAAATGGCTGTTTTTCAGACCCAGCGCCGTAACATAGCTGTTCATCAGACCTACGAAGGCATCCTGACTACCGGCGGCGAAATCGGCCATGGCTACGCAGGCATCGTTACCAGACTGCAGGTTGATACCACGGATCAACTGAGAAACAGGAACCTGCATACCTGGTTTCAGGAACATCAGCGAGGAACCTTTGAAAACAGGGTTCCCGGTTGCCCACGCATCATTACCGATGGTGACCAGATCTGATTCTTTGAATTTACCCGCTTTCATCGCCTGGCCGATAACGTAGCTGGTCATCATTTTGGTCAGGCTAGCCGGGTCACGGCGAGCATCGGCGTTCTGTTCCGCCAGCACTTTGCCAGAGTTGTAGTCGATCAGGATGTAGGATTCAGCATCAATTTGCGGAACGCCAGGGATCATGGTCTTGATATTCAGGTCATCGGCGTGAGCTGCAGAGAGTGCAGTAGCGCAAAGGGCCGTGGTCAGCGCCATGCGCTGCACAAAACGAGCGGAAAAAGTGGTCTTCATGGTCAGAACTACGACATCCGTGATGGAATTAAAAAAAGTGCCCTACTATAGCAAATGCTATTCAGGCAGGCATCCGACTTTAAGCATGAGTTTGTGAATGTGTTTTACACAAACTGACAATTCGGATACCGCCGGTTCATTATTTCGCAACAGCGATAAATGACTGAAGTTGAGCTTCATTCTGCAGACGCTGCTGCAAGGACGCTGCCTGCGATTTGCTGGCAAACGGCCCCATTTGAATACGCCAGACCGCGCCATTCTGCTCAACGCGTCCTGGTACGCCAAACTGCTGGCTCAGACGCTGCTGATACTGTTTGGCCCGGGCCTGATCGCTCACTGCGCCTACCTGAACCACATAGCTGCCACTGGCCGCTGCTGGAGCAGCAACTGGCGCACTTTGCGTCACGGCTGGGGCTGTTACAGGAGCTGGCTGGGTAGCCGGAGCGGTAACAGGAGCGGGTGCTGGTGTAGGTTCACTGCCTTCCAGCACGCCTGCGGCTAAGGTCGTTGGTGCGCCAAGGAAGCCGCTACTCTTTACCGGTGCGCCGGTCGAGTCATCGCTTTGCAGGGTGTCATTGCTGATGGCGCGGATCTCCCCACCAGGCTGAGCAGGCTCTGCTGGTGAAGAGGCGCTCCCCATTCCACCGTCAAGATTTGGGCGGTCAGGAAGGGCATAAGTCTGTTTAGCCACCGTGGTACATGCTGTGCCTGGGCCGGACAGCGAACCATCCTGCGCTACAATAATCGGATCAATACGGACTTTGGTATTGTTTGAGGTGTTCAGGCGGTCAGCGGATGCGCGGGACAGAGATATCACCCGGTCATTACCATACGGGCCGCGATCGTTAATTTTCACGACGATCATTCGCCCATTCGCCAGGTTCGTTATACGAGCATAGCTTGGGATCGGCAGCGTTGGGTGCGCCGCGGTAAGCTGCATTGGGTCAAAGGCTTCGCCTGATGCAGTCAGGTTACTACCGGGTTCAGCATCATAAATGGCGGCAAAGCCTGCCTGACTGAAACGAGAAGGATCCTGAACAATTTTGTAGCTTTTGCCGTCGCGCTCGTAATCCTGATTCGCGCTGGCATTTAGCGGTTCATAAACGGGATCGGCGCCGCTGATTTCAACGATCGGGCCATTACAAACCGCAGGCTGCGGTGGCGCGACGGTTGCCTGTTGCTGACCATCATCACTTGTGCAGGCCGCAAGTAAACTTGCCGCGATGCAGATCCCCAGCCACTGCTTACGCATTCCGATCCCCTTATTTTTATACGCTTTTTGACAACATTTTTCTGTGGGTATGGATCGACATTACGATACCAAACCCGGCCATCAACACGATCAGTGCCGAGCCTCCGTAACTCACCAGCGGCAGCGGTACGCCTACTACTGGCAGAATACCACTCACCATACCAATATTTACGAAGACATAAACGAATAAAATCAACATTAACCCGCCAGCCATGACGCGACCAAAGGTGGTTTGCGCACGAGCGGCAATCCACAATCCGCGCATGATTAGCAGCACGTAGAGCGCCAGCAATATTAAGATGCCAACCAGTCCCAGCTCTTCCGCCAGTACGGCAAAGATAAAGTCAGTGTGGCGTTCCGGTAAAAATTCCAGCTGAGACTGGGTGCCGTGTAGCCAGCCTTTACCACGTAGGCCACCTGAGCCAATCGCAATCTTGGACTGAATAATATGATAGCCCGCACCAAGCGGATCGGTTTCTGGATCGAGCAACATCATTACGCGCTGGCGCTGGTAATCATGCATCAGGAAGAACCAGAGAATGGGGATGAAAGCCGCAATCAGCACCACCGCGATACCAATCAGACGCCAGCTTAAGCCCGACAGGAAGAGAACAAACAGGCCGGAGAGGGCGATTAAGATTGAGGTGCCAAGGTCAGGCTGCGCGGCAACCAGCAGTGTCGGCAGGAAAATCAGCACCAGCGCGATGGCGGTATTTTTTAGCGACGGCGGGCAGACGTCACGGTTGATAAAGCGCGCGACCATCAATGGAACGGCAATTTTGGCAATTTCAGAAGGCTGGAAGCGAACCACACCCAGATCCAGCCAGCGCTGTGCGCCTTTAGAGATAGCGCCGAAGGCGTCAACCGCAACCAGCAACACAATACAGAATATATACAGGTACGGTGCCCAGCCTTCATAGACGCGCGGCGGGATCTGCGCCATGACCACCATAATGACCAGACCCATCGCGATCTGGCCGATTTTGCGCTCCATCATGCCGATGTCCTGGCCACTGGCGCTCCAGATAACCAGGGCGCTGTAAACCAGCAGAGCCAGCAGGATCAGCAGCATGGCTGGGTCGATGTGGATTTTATCCCACAGCGATTTCTTATTTGGATTATCCGTCATGATTATTGGTCCTCCGCCGCAGCGGCGGCCGGGTTTTCAGCCGGCAGTTCGGTGTTGTTATCACCCAGCATAATGTGGTCAAGGATCTGGCGCATGATGGTCCCGACTGCTGGTCCTGCACCGCCGTTCTCCAGAATCATTGCCACCGCCACCTGCGGGTTATCATAAGGGGCAAATGCCGTCATCAGTTTATGGTCACGCAGTCTTTCGGCAATGCGGTGCGCGTTATAGGTTTCATTAGCTTTCAGACCAAACACCTGCGCAGTACCTGATTTCGCGGCCACTTTATACGGCGTACCAGTGAAATACTTATGCGCGGTACCGTTAGGGCGGTTTGCTACGCCGTACATACCGTCTTTAGCGATTTCCCAGAAGCCGGAGTGAATATCCCCCACAGGCGCTTCATGCGGCTGGTTCCAGGGCACTTTTTTACCGTCTTCAACCGTACTTAGTAGCAGGTGTGGAACTTTCACGACACCGTCATTGATGAGGATCATCATGGCTTTGTTCATCTGAAGCGGTGTTGCTGTCCAGTAACCCTGTCCGATACCCACCGGAATGGTATCGCCCTGATACCATGGTTTTTTAAAGCGTTTCAGCTTCCATTCACGCGTTGGCATATTACCGGAACGTTCTTCTGCAAGGTCAACGCCGGTGTAGTGCCCATAACCGAATTTGCTCATCCACTCTGAGAGGCGGTCAATCCCCATGTCATACGCCACCTGATAGAAGAAGGTATCCGCAGACTCCTCCAGCGATTTGGTGACGTTCAGATGACCGTGGCCCCATTTTTTCCAGTCACGGTAGCGTTTTTCAGAACCAGGCAACTGCCACCAGCCCGGGTCAAACAGGCTGGTATTACGGTTGATAACACCGGCACTCAATGCAGAAACCGCCACGTACGGTTTAACCGTTGACGCTGGCGGGTAAACACCCTGTGTCGCGCGGTTCACCAGCGGCGTATTAGGGTCATTCAGCAGACCGGAATAGTCCTTACTGGAAATGCCGTCGACAAACAGGTTCGGGTCATAACTTGGCATTGAAACCATTGCCAGAATGCCACCGGTACGCGGATCGGTGACCACAACGGCTGCTCGGCTGCCTGCCAGCAGGGTTTCAATATACTGCTGAAGCTTAAGATCGAGCGTCAGATAGACATCATGTCCCGCCTGAGGCGGCACTTCTTTAAGCTGGCGAATAACGCGGCCACGGTTGTTAACCTCAACCTCTTCATAGCCAGTCTGTCCGTGCAGAACATCTTCGTAATAACGTTCAATCCCCAGCTTACCGATATCGTGCGTCGCGGCGTAGTTCGCCAGTTTGCCGTCTTTATCGAGACGATCGACGTCTTTATCGTTAATTTTGGAAACGTAGCCAATCACATGCGTCAGCGCAGAGCCATAAGGGTAGTAGCGACGTTTGTAACCTTTCACTTCCACGCCGGGGAAACGGTACTGGTTTACCGCAAAGCGGGCAACCTGGACTTCCGTCAGATTGGTTTTTACCGGAATGGAGGTGAAACGGTGAGAGCGGGCACGTTCTTTTTTGAAAGCGGCGATATCGTCATCGTTAAGATCGACAACGCTTCTCAGCGCTTCCAGCGTATCCTGAACATTATCGACCTTTTCCGGCATCATCTCTATTTGATAGATGGTGCGGTTTAACGCCAGCGGTGTGCCGTTACGGTCGTAAATGATGCCGCGGCTGGGGGCGATTGGCACCAGCTTAATACGGTTTTCGTTTGAACGCGTCTGGTAATCGGTAAAGCGGACAATTTGCAGATTATAAAGGTTGGCGATCAGCACGCCGGTAAGCAGCAAAATCCCCGTAAAGGCGACCAGCGCCCGGCGCACAAACAGCGCGGACTCAGCCGTATAGTCGCGAAAAGAATTCTGTAGTTTCATCCGCTGCTTAATCTACCCTGGTCAAGTCACTATTCGCGGTGATAGGGGTGGTTGGTCGTAATGCTCCACGCTCGATACAGGCTTTCTGCCACCAGTACCCGAACGAGCGGATGGGGAAGCGTCAGCGCGGAGAGAGACCAACTTTGTTCTGCTGCCGCTTTGCAGGCAGGGGATAACCCTTCTGGCCCGCCAATCAACAGACTGACGTCACGGCCATCCTGCTTCCAGCGCTCCAGTTCGTGCGCCAGCTGCGGCGTATCCCAGGGTTTTCCTGGAATATCGAGGGTGACGATGCGGTTTTTGCCTGCGGCAGCCAGCATCAGTTCGCCCTCTTTATCAAGAATACGTTTGATATCGGCGTTCTTGCCGCGCTTTCCGGCGGGGATCTCCACCAGTTCGAACGGCATGTCTTTTGGGAAACGACGCAGATACTCAGTAAAACCGGTTTGTACCCAGTCCGGCATTTTGGTGCCGACGGCGACCAGTTGCAACTTCACGCATTAACCCCAGAGTTTTTCCAGCTCATACAGGCGACGGCTCTCTTCCTGCATGACATGGACAATCACATCGCCGAGGTCGACAACCACCCAGTCAGCCGTCACTTCACCTTCAACACCAAGCGGCAACAGCCCTGCTGCACGTGATTCCTGAACCACGTGATCGGCAATCGAAACAACATGACGCGTAGAAGTACCGGTGCAGATAATCATGCAGTCGGTAATACTGGATTTACCCTTAACGTCGATAGCGATGATGTCCTGACCTTTCAGGTCATCAATTTTGTCAATAACAAAATCCTGGAGTGCTTTACCCTGCAAGTTTTCCCCCTGGGGTGAACGAGATTGTATAACTATGAATTCGTGGCCAGACAGTATACCTGAACTAGCGCCTGTGTCGGGACAAATGTCTCCGGCCGGGCTTTTGAAGGCGGGTATCATCCCACCCTCCGCCTGAGATTGCATCGCCATTTTTGTAAAACAATTTCTGTAAAGCAATGATCGGCGGGAAAGTCTGGCAGCGGAGGATAACAGTATGGCTTACTCTGTCAAGGCAGGATAATCAATAAGCCACTTTTTATGGTCCCGGGTCAGGCATCTGCGCTTTTCTGATACAACCCATGTGCGTGAATATACGCCAGTACCGATGCGGGCAGCAGAGCGTCACACGCTAAGCCCTGTTGCAGGCGCTCACGAATGAGGGTCGCAGAGATATCGAACCACGGTGTTTCTGCCAGATAAATTTTCCCGGAAGGCTGATTGTGGAGATCTTCAACATTATCGGTGAGATGGTCTTCCAGCCATTGCTGATATTGCTCTTCGCGCATCGTCAGCGGATAACCCGGACGGCGGCAGACAAGCAGGTGGCTGTTCTCCAGAATGGTTTCATACTGATGCCATGTGGGGAGATTTAGCAGTGAATCCTGGCCAATAATGAAGGCCAGCGGCTTGTCAGGGCCTTGTTCAGTCCGCCACTCCTGCAGCGTCTGTGACGTCCAGGAGGGAGTATCGCGGCGTAGCTCCCGTTCATCAAGTTTGAAAAGCGGTTTATCCGCAATGGCCAGGGCCAGCATCTCTTTGCGTTGCTCGCTGGTCGCCTCAGGCTGGGGACGGTGTGGCGGAACATTATTGGGCATAATGGTGACGCGCTGAAGCCCGATCAGATTCGCCAGAATTTCGACTGGCTTCAGATGCCCGTAATGTACCGGGTCGAAGGTGCCACCATACAGGGCCTGTAAAGAATGCATGCTATCCATCAATAAATACGTCTGCGAGCGCCTTGTGGCAGAGCAGCAGAGAAAGGCTTTCCAGCTCTGCCCAGACCGACTGGCCGTAATCTTGTTTTAACGTGAGCTCAGCGCGCATCAGCAGCTGAACAGCCTGTCGCAGCTGTTCATGACTCAGGCGGTTAATGGCCTCTGTCGTCATAGCCCGGCGATTTTGCCATACGCGGTGTTTATCAAACAGCGAACGCAACGGCGTATGGGCAGACTGACGCTTTAGCGTAATCAGCAGCAGTAATTCGCGCTGCAGAGTACGTAGCAGAATAACGGGTTCGCTCCCTTCGAGGCGCAGTTGTTGCAGAATATGCAGGGCGCGTTTGCTTTTCGCCGCCAACAACGCATCCACCCAGTGGAATGGCGTGAAGTGCGCGGCATCGTTAACGGCCTGTTCGACACGCGGTAGGGTGAGTTTACCATCCGGCCAGAGCAGGGAGAGTCTGTCCAGCGCCTGAGCCAGGGCCAGCAGATTTCCTTCATAGCAGTAGCAAAGCAGTTGATTCGCGGCGTCATCCAGTTGAAGGTTGTTTTGCTTCGCTCTCGCCGCCACCCATTTGGGTAGATGCGTTTGCTCAGGCGTCTGACAGGTGAGCAGCACTGCGTGAGTCGCGAGCTGGGTAAACCAGGCTGCATTTTCCTGTGCTTTAGTGAGCTTGTTGCCGCGCACGATGAAGAGCAGATCGCTGTGCAACAGGCTCACCAGCGTAGCGAGTTGTTCATTCATGGCCGCGTTAGGACCATTTTCCGGCAGCAGGATCTGGATAGTCTGGCGCGACGCGAAAAGACTCATCGCCTGGCAAAGCGAGAAGAGGGCGTTCCAGTCGGTGTTGTTATCCAGTTGAACGGTGTGATGTTCATCAAATCCCTGTGCCGCCGCCGCATGGCGCACGGCATCCAGGCTTTCCTGAAGTAATAGCGGATCGTTTCCAAGAAGCAGATACGCCGCGCGCAGCCCTTCATTGAGCTGCGCGCGAAGTTGTTCAGGATACAGCCTGATCATCATTTACCCAGAGAGTTAGCAGCGGGAAGCGTGCCAGCAACCGGTTTTTCAACAATGTCAGAACCTTGCTTGGTTGACGCTGCAACACTTGGCAGTTTACGGATCAGCTGTTCCGCTGCCTTGTCGTACATTTCGTTGATAATAATCTGCTGTTCGGCATCTTTTGCCAGCGCCGTCTGCGGGTTATCGAAGAACGAACGGTACACTTTCGTGCTGATCGGATAAATATCTTTACCCGGGATCAGAACTGCCGCATCGACCGTTAACACCATCTGATACTCTGCGGTGCGGCCATCCTGGAAGATAGAGGCTGTATCTCTCGACAGACCGCCTCCTATCACACGCAGAGACGGTACATCCTGGCGAAGCGTTTGTTTCTCAACAATTTCAACACCGTTCAGACGCAGCTGGTTACGAATTGCCCGGCTGAGTGGGCCATTCGGATCCCCGGAATCAAAGATCATCGTTTTCATCTGAGCAGGCACCGCCGTGGTATTGCGCAGGTGCCAGCCACAGCCAGCGGTGACAAGCACCGCCAGAGATAAGAGTATTGT
The DNA here is from genome assembly GCF_046521475.1 of Enterobacter sp. CPE_E890. NCBI lineage: Bacteria > Pseudomonadati > Pseudomonadota > Gammaproteobacteria > Enterobacterales > Enterobacteriaceae > Enterobacter > Enterobacter sp. CPE_E890. Next base: position 1,354,047 of record NZ_JBKFZW010000001.1, read on the forward strand.
TGCCAGTTGTCGCACGTTTCCTCCCGCGCTTAGCCAACGACCAGATTCAGCAATTTACCCGGTACGTAGATCACTTTACGTACGGTAACGCCCTCAAGATATTTTGCGACCAGAGGTTCCTGGCCCGCGCGTTCGCGAACCTGTTCTTCGGTTGCATCGACCGCCACGGTAATTTTACCGCGTACTTTGCCGTTTACCTGAACGACAACCAGCGTAGTGTTTTCCACCATCGCGGCTTCGTCGGCCTGTGGCCATGGCGCATTGTCGATATCGCCTTCGCCTTTCAGCTCCTGCCACAGGGTGAAGCTAACGTGCGGAGTGAACGGGTTCAGCATGCGAACGACCGCCAGCAACGCTTCACGCATTAAGGCACGATCCTGCTCGCCGTCCTGCGGGGCTTTCGCCAGCTTATTCATCAGTTCCATAATAGCTGCAATTGCAGTGTTAAAGGTCTGACGACGACCAATATCATCGGTCACTTTCGCAATCGTTTTATGAACATCACGACGCAGCGCCTGCTGATCTTCAGTCAGTGCAGCGGCGTTCAGTGCCGGAGCATCACCCTGTGCAGTGTGTTCGTAAACCAGTTTCCAGACGCGTTTCAGGAAGCGGTTTGCACCTTCCACACCCGATTCCTGCCACTCCAGGGTCATGTCCGCCGGAGAAGCAAACATCATGAACAGACGCACGGTATCCGCGCCGTAACGTTCAACCATCACCTGTGGGTCGATGCCGTTGTTTTTGGATTTAGACATCTTGCTCATGCCGGTATAGACCAGTTCATGACCTTCGGCGTCTTTCGCCTTCACAATGCGGCCTTTCTCGTCACGCTCAACGATAGCATCAACCGGAGACACCCAGTTACGCTCGCCGTTAGCACCCACGTAGTAGAAGGCATCAGCCAGTACCATCCCCTGACACAGCAGCTGTTTTGCCGGTTCGTCAGAGTTCACCATGCCGGCATCGCGCATCAGTTTGTGGAAGAAGCGGAAGTAGAGCAGGTGCATGATGGCATGTTCGATACCACCGATGTAAATGTCTACCGGCAGCCAGTAGTTCGCTGCATCAGAGTCCAGCATACCCTCTTTATACTGCGGGCAGGTGTAACGCGCATAGTACCAGGAGGACTCCATAAAGGTGTCGAAGGTGTCGGTTTCACGCAGCGCAGGCTGGCCGTTGACGGTGGTTTTTGCCCACTCAGGATCGGCTTTGATCGGGCTGGTGATGCCGTCCATGACCACGTCTTCTGGCAGGATCACCGGCAGTTGATCTTCCGGCGTTGGCATCACGGTGCCGTCTTCCAGCGTCACCATTGGAATTGGTGCACCCCAGTAACGCTGGCGGGAAACGCCCCAGTCGCGCAGACGGAAGTTAACTTTACGCTCGCCCACGCCCAGAGAGGCCAGTTTGTCTGCAATGGCATTAAAACCGTCTTCGAAGCTCAGGCCGCTGAATTCACCGGAGTTAAACAGGGTGCCTTTTTCAGTCAGCGCTTGCGCGGACAGGTCTGGTTCAGAACCATCGGCGGCCAGGATAACGGCTTTAATCGGCAGGCTGTATTTGGTCGCAAACTCGTAGTCGCGCTGATCGTGCCCTGGAACAGCCATGACTGCACCTGTACCGTATTCCATCAGAACGAAGTTCGCGGCCCAGACAGGGATCGCTTCGCCTGTCAGTGGGTGCTTAGCATAGAAGCCTGTCGCAACCCCTTTTTTCTCCATCGTCGCCATGTCGGCTTCGGCCACTTTGGTGTTGCGGCATTCGTCGATGAAGGTGGCCAGTTCCGGATTGTTCTCCGCCGCTTTCTGCGCCAGAGGGTGACCCGCAGCCACGGCCAGGTAGGTCGCGCCCATGAAGGTGTCTGGACGGGTGGTGTAGACGGTCAGGGTCTGGTCGTAGTTCTCAACGTTGAAGGTGATCTCCACGCCTTCAGAACGGCCGATCCAGTTGCGCTGCATGGTTTTAACGGTATCTGGCCAGTGATCCAGCGTATCCAGATCGTTCAGCAGTTCGTCAGCATAGGCTGTGATTTTGATAAACCACTGTGGGATCTCTTTACGCTCAACTTTGGTATCACAACGCCAGCAGCAACCATCAATAACCTGTTCGTTCGCGAGAACAGTCTGGTCATTTGGACACCAGTTAACAGCAGAGGTCTTCTTATACACCAGGCCTTTTTTGTACAGCTCGGTGAAGAATTTCTGTTCCCAGCGATAGTATTCCGGGGTGCAGGTTGCCAGCTCGCGGCTCCAGTCATAGCCAAAGCCCAGCATTTTAAGCTGGTTTTTCATGTACGCGATGTTGTCATACGTCCATGGGGCAGGTGCGGTGTTGTTTTTTACCGCAGCGCCTTCAGCAGGCAGACCGAACGCATCCCAGCCGATTGGCTGCAGAACGTTTTTGCCCAGCATACGCTGGTAGCGGGCGATCACATCACCAATGGTGTAGTTACGCACGTGGCCCATGTGTAGTCGACCAGAAGGATAGGGAAGCATCGACAGGCAGTAATACTTCTCTTTGCTCTCGTCTTCGGTTACTTCAAAGGTGCGCTTCTCGTCCCAGTGTTGCTGGACTTTTGATTCTATCTCTTCCGGGCGGTATTGCTCTTGCATGGCAGCCAGTGGTCCTGTTTTCAATACAGCTACAAATGTAGCCAATGGATGTGGTATTTCAGATCCGCATAGCATAGCCCAAACGTCCGCGTCAAAACAGCCTTTCGCACAAATGCACATTGCAGGAATTTACCGGGTCTGTGCTTCACCTGACAAAGCGGCGACGAAATAAGGTCTATTATTAGAAATAGTTACTTACCCGGGAGGCAAAATGATGAACAAGGTTGCTCAATTTTACCGCGAACTGGTGGCGACACTGACGGAACGGCTGCGTAACGGCGAGCGCGATATTGACGCGCTGGTGGAGCAGGCTCGTGCCCGCGTGACGCAAACGGGTGAGTTAACGCGCACCGAAGTTGAAGAGGTCACCCGCGCGGTACGCCGTGACCTGGAAGAATTCGCACGCAGCTACCAGGAGAGCCAGGATGAGGTCACTGACAGCGTATTTATGCGGGTGATTAAAGAGAGCCTGTGGCAGGAACTGGTGGATATCACCGATAAAACGCAGCTGGAGTGGCGCGAGGTGTTTCAGGATCTGAACCATCATGGTGTCTACCACAGCGGCGAAGTGGTTGGCCTGGGGAATCTGGTCTGCGAGAAATGCCATCACCATATTGCAGTGTATACGCCGGAAGTGCTGCCGTTATGTCCGAAATGTGGGCACGATCAGTTTCAGCGTCGACCGTTTGAGCCATAAATAAAAGCAAAACGGCAACTATGTTGCCGTTTTTAGTGTCTGCCCCCTCTCACCTTGGGAGAGGGGTAGGGTGAGGGCATCAGGCCGCAGCGTAGTACTTGAGCCTCTCCGCCAGCAAATCCACAAACGCCTGCCGATCGATATCCACCATCACCGTGGTATTCGGCGCATTCCCCGTCAGTGAGTAGTAATCCACTACAGTCATCCCCTGGGTATATTTCCCCTGCGTCTCCACACCGACCCAGCGTTCCACTGTGGTAAACATCTCCGGCTTCAGTAGCCAGGCAATGGTGCATGGATCATGCAGGGGCGCGCCGTGGAAGCCCCACTTCTCGGCTTTGTGATATTCCATAAAGAAGTCGAGCAGTTCGGCCACAGTTGTCGCAACCGGGTTGCCCACCGAGCGGAAACGCTCAATATCGTCCGCCATAATCTGCGCTCGATGGGTAACGTCCAGTCCCGCCATCACAACCGGCAAGCCGGACTGGAAGACAATCTCAGCGGCTTCCGGGTCGACAAAGATGTTGAACTCCGCCGCAGGCGTCCAGTTACCCAGCCCCATTGCGCCACCCATTATCACGATACGGGAAATTTTACTGTGCAGCTCCGGATGACTGTTAAGCAGCAACGCAACGTTGGTTTGCGGACCGGTTGCCACCAGCGTTACCGGCTCGGCACTTTCACGCAGCACCTTCGCCATCAGCTCCACGGCAGTGCAGTGTTGCGGTGCGAAACCCGGCTCCGGCAGTGCCGGGCCGTCCAGCCCGCTCTCACCGTGAACGTTGTCGGCAATGATCAGCTCGCGCATCAGCGGCTTCACGGCTCCGCCGGCGACAGGAATATCGGTGCGTTTGAGCAGTGTTAGCATGCGCAGGACGTTACGCAGGGTTTTTTCAGGCGTCTGGTTTCCGGCGGACGAGGTGACGGCTTTGACGTCAAGTTCAGGGGAGGCAAGAGCGAGGACGAGCGCGATCGCGTCATCATGACCCGGATCGCAATCGAGAATAATAGGCTGTGCCATAGCGTTCTCCATACGTAGCGTTATTTTGTGACAAGGTTAACGCTGCAATGTGACGCCGACGAGAGGAAGTGAGTGAAAGCGTGAAGCAGTGCGCAATCCGCAGATTGCGCACTGAGAAGATTAATGCAGAATTTTGGCAAGGAAGTCTTTTGCACGTTCCGATTTCGGGTTAGCGAAGAACTCTTCTTTCGGCGAGTCTTCCACGATCTTCCCTTCGTCCATAAAGATCACGCGGTTTGCTACTTTGCGGGCGAAGCCCATTTCGTGGGTCACCACCATCATGGTCATCCCTTCGTGCGCCAGCTCGACCATCACGTCCAGCACTTCGTTGATCATCTCTGGATCGAGCGCCGACGTTGGCTCATCAAACAGCATTGCCACCGGATCCATGCACAGCGCGCGGGCGATCGCCACACGCTGCTGTTGGCCGCCAGATAGCTGTGCCGGAAACTTATCGGCATGCGCAGAGAGCCCAACGCGTTCCAGGAGTTTCAGCCCTTTCTCGCGCGACGCTTTTTTATCGCGCTTAAGCACTTTTACCTGCGCCAGCGTCAGGTTCTCAATAATGGAGAGGTGAGGGAACAGCTCAAAATGCTGGAACACCATGCCAACGTGAGAGCGAAGCTGGGCGAGATTGGTTTTTTTGTCATTGACTTTAGTGCCGTTGACGACGATCTCACCCTGCTGCACCGGCTCCAGTCCGTTGACGGTTTTGATCAGCGTGGATTTACCGGAACCTGACGGTCCGCACACTACCACCACATCGCCTTTTTTCACTTCGGTGGAGCAGTCGGTCAGCACCTGAAAGTGCCCATACCATTTAGAAACATTTTTCAGGGAAATCATTATACCGTCCTTTTCTTCAGCCAACTGACCAACAGCGACGCGCTTAAACTAATCACAAAATAGACCGCACCCGCAAAGAGCACCATCTCGACCTGCGTACCATCACGCTCACCGATGGTGGAGGCGGTACGGAAGAAGTCTGCCAGGCTGAGTACATATACCAGAGAGGTATCCTGGAACAGCACGATACCCTGAGTCAGCAGGAGTGGAACCATGGCGCGAAACGCCTGCGGCAGAATGATGAGCTGCATGGACTGCCAGTGTGTCATCCCCAGCGCCAGGGCGGCACTGGACTGCCCACGCGAGATACTCTGGATACCCGCACGGATAATCTCTGAATAGTAAGCGGCCTCAAACATGGAGAACGCCACCATCGCCGAGATCAGGCGGATATCGGTTTTCGGTGACAGTCCCAGCACGTTCTGCAGGAAGCCGGGAACAATCAGGTAAAACCACAGCAGCACCATCACCAGCGGGATGGAGCGGAACACGTTAACGTAGGCGGTCGCAAACCAGGCGAACGGCTTAAAGCTCGACAGGCGCATGACCGCCAGCAGGGTACCCCAGACAATACCGATGATGATGGCGATAACGGTGATTTTTAAGGTAATCACCAGGCCATCAAGCAGGTAAGGCATGGATGGAACGATAGAACTCCAGTCAAAATCGTACATTATTTACCTCCCAGATTGCCCGGCAGGCGAATTTTGCGTTCAACCAGGTTCATCACCAGCATGATGAAAGCGTTAATCAGAACATAGGCGAGCGTGATTGCGGTGAAGGATTCCCACGCATGAGCGGAGTAATCCAGCAGCTTGCCCGCCTGCGCAGCCATATCCACCAGGCCGATGGTCGAGGCGATGGCCGAGTTTTTCACCAGGTTCATCATCTCAGAGGTCATCGGTGGAACGATAACGCGGTAGGCGTTAGGCAGCAGAACATAACGGTAGGTTTGTGGCAGCGTTAATCCCATCGCCAGACCTGCATTTTTTTGTCCACGTGGCAATGACTGAATGGCGGCTCGCACCTGCTCGCACACGCGCGCAGCGGTAAACAGCCCCAGACAGAGCATCGAGGAGACAAAGAACTGAACGTTAGGATCCAGTTCCGACTTGAACCACATGCCAATATTTTCCGGCAGCAGTTCAGGAATCACCAGATACCAGGTAAAGAACTGCACAATTAGCGGAACGTTACGAAACAGTTCAACGTACAAGGTGCCGAGGGTTGAAAGAAAGCGGTTAGGGACGGTACGCAAAATACCGAACAGCGAGCCGACAAGAAATGCGATGATCCATGCCGTTATGGATAAAGCGACAGTGACCTGAAAGCCGCTCCATAACCAGCCAAGATAGGTGGTGTTGCCGAACGGGGCTTGTTGCAGAAAGATGCCCCAGTTCCAGTCTATTGACATAATAAACTCCAGAAAAAAAAGGGTAGCAGCGCTACCCTCGAAGATTGGTGAGAAGCTCATTTTTCGCGCTGAGTGGGGAACGACCACTCAACGTATAGTCTGTCCATGCTTCCCGACAATCGAGAGGGCAGGAGATCCCGCCCCTGTTGTTCTAATTAGTTAAGAGCCTTGTCATTTGGTGATTTGAACAGCGCTTTCATGTCGTCAGACAGTTCAAAGTTCATGTTCAGGTTTTTTGGTGGAATTGGGTTCTTGAACCACTTGTCGAACCATTTTTCCGCTTCGCCGGAAGTTTGTGCCTGGGCGATGGTGTCATCGATCAGTTTTTTGAACTCAGCGTCGTCTTTACGCAGCATGCAGCCATAAGCTTCTTTTGACTGTGCAGTTCCGACGATTTCCCAGTTGTCCGGTTTCTTCGCTTTCGCGCGTTCGCCCGCCAGCAGGGCGTCATCCATCATAAACGCGACGGCACGGCCACTTTCCAGGGTACGGAAGGAGTCGCCATGGTCTTTCGCGCTGATGATGCGCATATCCATTTTCTTCTCATCATTCAGTTTGTGCAGCAGCACTTCTGAGGTGGTACCGGAGGTGACAACGACCGCTTTGCCTTTCAGGTCAGCAAAATCTTTAATCTCGCCGCCTTTTTTGGTCAGCAGGCGGGTACCTACCACGAAGATGGTGTCAGAGAAAGCAGCCTGTTTCTGACGCTCAAGGTTGTTGGTGGTGGAGCCACACTCAAAATCAAAGGTGCCGTTTTGCAGCAGTGGAATACGGTTTTGTGAAGTGATTGGGATCAGCTTCACCTGCAGGTCAGGTTTGTTCAGCTTTTTCTTCACGGCTTCAACGATGGCGTTGGAGTAATCCTGTGAATAACCCACGACTTTTTGCGTGTTGTCGTAGTAAGAGAACGGAACAGAAGATTCACGGTGGCCGACCACGATCACGCCGTTTTTGGCGATCTTGTCGAGAGTGCTCCCGGCAGCCGGAGCGTCTTCAGCGTGAACCACGCCTGCAGACATCCCCATCACCAGCATTGCTGTGGCCAGTTTACGTAATTGCATACCCAACTCCTTTTTTATCAGCGCCAGAGACGCATTGATACCCATTGTGATGTTGTTATATCTCGCGCTATGCGAGTGCAGTGTTATGCAAGCTTGTTAACATTTAGTTTGGCTTAATGTAAAGATTTTGCTGCGTTATTGTTTATTTTTGCGAAGCGCGCCGCACCATTCAGAGGCAAAAATCTCTCGTTGCACCGTTTCGGTGCTACCGATGATCTACGCTGGTGCGACCAGGTTGCGCGTTAAGCCAAACTGCGTTTACCTGAATAAACAAAGCAATAGACGTGCCAGAATTGGAGTCTGGAGGAAATTGTCGGGTGGGTGGCTACAGCATGGAAAAGTAGGCCGGGTAAGCGTCAGCGCCACCCGGCAACAGAAGGTAGGGTTATTTACGACGCTGACGAAGACTCATCAACACCGCACCAAAACCAAACAGTGCGGTCAGGATCCACAGCGGCCAGTTGCCGGTGCGGGCGTACGGCGTAAGTCCCGTGGTTGGCGTGACGTTGGTGGTCAGCACCTCACGGGTAAACTGCGGGATCATGGCCTGAATTTCACCCTGTGGGCCAATTACGGCGGTGATGCCGTTGTTGGTGCTACGCAGCAGTGGACGCGCCAGCTCCAGGGAACGCATCCGCGCCATCTGGAAGTGTTGCCATGGGCCAATCGACTTACCAAACCACGCATCATTGGAGATGGTCAGCAGGAAGTCCGTGTCCGGGCGGAAGTTATCGCGTACCTGCTCGCCGAGGATAATTTCGTAGCAAATGGCGGCGGTCAGGGCAAAACCGTGCGCATGCAGCTGCGGCTGAACGTATGGGCCGCGGCTGAAAGAGGACATCGGCAGGTCAAAGAACGGTGCCAGCGGGCGCAGAATAGACTCCAGCGGGACAAATTCACCAAACGGAACCAGGTGATTTTTGTTGTACCTGTCAGTGGAGTTGTAGCTGTATTCGCTATCTTTGCCGAGGGTAATGATGGTGTTATAGGTGTCATAACGGTTCTGCTGATTCAGACGCGCATCAACAATACCGGTAATCAGCGTGCTGCCGCGCGCGAGCAGCAGATCGTTCATCATGTTCAGGAACGGCTGCTGGTTTATTTCCAGGTCCGGGATCGCAGATTCCGGCCAGATAATCAGCTGTGATTTGCCCATGACCTCTTCGGTCGCGTTGGCGTAGATCTTCAGCGTATTCAGAAGCTGCTTTTCATCCCACTTCATGGCCTGTGGGATATCACCCTGCACCATGGAAACCTGCGTAGCGCGTTCTGGCTCCAGGGTATACCACTGGATATAGCGCAGCGGGAAGGGCAGTGCGAACAATACCAGTGCCGCAACCAGCGGTTTCCAGCCGCGCGTGACCAGCGCTAATACCAGCAGGCCGCTCACGACCATCAGCAGGAAGTTGATAGCTTCAACACCCATTACCGGTGCCAGGCCTTTCAGCGGGCCGTCAATCTGGCTGTAGCCGAACTGTAGCCACGGGAAGCCGGTCAGCACCCAGCCGCGCAGGAACTCGGTTACCTGCCAGACCACCGGTGCGGCAATGGCGACGCGCAGCCAGGTTGTTTGTGGCCACAGACGAGAAAGAATGCCGGCGAACAGACCGGTATAGAGCGAGAGATAGGCGGCGAGCAATACCACCAGGAAGACGTTCACCGGCCCTGGCATACCGCCAAACTGAGCAATGCTGACGTAGACCCAGTTGATACCGGAACCAAACAGCCCCAGTCCCCAGAAGTAGCCAATCGCAGCGGCCTGCACCGGACGACGGTTCAGGGTCAGCCCCTGTAGCCCCATCAGGGAGAGTATGGCGGCGGGCCAGATATCGTAAGGAGAAAAAGCCAGCGTACCGCTGGCTCCGAGTAACAGCGCCAGCAGCAAACGGACGCGCTGGCGTTCAAGCAGTGGGGCAAATGCCATTTACATTAATCTTCCAGTTTTGGCACCGGTGAGTCATCCGGCGTTCTGACATGAACCTGTATAATACGTCGGCTGTCGGCCATCGCTACCTTGAACTGGTAACCGTCGATGTCAACGGTCTCACCGCGCGCCGGGAGGTGGCCAAAGGCCTGCATCACCAGACCGCCAATGGTATCGACCTCTTCATCGCTGAAGTGGGTGCCGAAGGCGTCGTTAAAGTCTTCAATCGAGGCCAGCGCACGCACAGTCCAGGTGTGGCGGCTCAGTTGACGGAAGTCGATATCTTCTTCTTCGTCATACTCATCTTCGATTTCTCCCACGATCAGCTCAAGAATATCTTCGATCGTGACAAGACCCGACACACCGCCAAATTCATCAATAACAATCGCCATGTGGTAACGTTGAGAGCGAAACTCTTTCAGCATCCGATCCACACGTTTACTTTCCGGCACAACCACGGCCTGGCGTAACACTTTTTCCATGCTGAAAGCGTCAGAATCGCTGCGCATAAACGGCAGCAGATCTTTCGCCATCAAAATCCCTTCGATGTGATCTTTGTCTTCGCTGATGACCGGGAAACGTGAGTGAGCGGATTCGATAATCACATCGAGGCACTCGTCCAGTGTCTGGTTACGTTTCAGGGTGATCATTTGCGAACGGGGGATCATGATATCGCGAACACGCTGGTCGGCGATGTCCATGACCCCTTCGAGCATTTCGCGCGTATCTTCATCGATAAGGTCGTTTTGCCCGGAATCACGAATCAGCTCCAGCAGTTCATCACGGTTTTTCGGTTCGCCGTGGAAAAGCTGGTTCAGAATGAGGGAGAAAAATCCCTTTTTACCGTTTGTCGTGTCGCTACTGTGTGAATTGTCGTCGCTCATGGCGTTTGTTAAGGGTTCTCTTGTTAGTTCAATGTTTACCGCCACGCGATTTCCTTTCGTGGCGGCATGTTAGTCAGTGGGGAGACTGACTATTCTTTCTCGGCAATGTACGGATCCTCATAGCCCAGAGCAAGCATTATCTCTGTCTCGAGGGACTCCATCTCTTCTGCTTCGTCATCTTCTATATGATCGTAGCCGAGTAGATGCAGGCTGCCATGTACCACCATATGTGCCCAGTGAGCTTCAAGGGGTTTTTGCTGCTCTTTGGCTTCCTGCTCAACCACCTGGCGACAGATGATCAGATCGCCCAGCAGCGGCATCTCGATGCCCGGTGGGGCTTCGAACGGGAAAGAGAGCACGTTGGTCGGCTTATCTTTCCCGCGATAGGTCAGGTTAAGCTCATGGCTTTCGGCTTCATCCACCAGGCGAATCGTGACTTCTGATTCTTCCTGAAATTGGGGGATAACGGCATCCAGCCATTTCTGAAACTGCGCCTCTTCTGGCATACCGGAATTATCTTCACAGGCCAGCTGTAAATCGAGGATCACCTGACTCATTTCTGTTCTTGCTCCTGCGCTTCGCGCTTACGTTCTGCTGCCAGTTCGGCCTTACGCTTCTGATCGGCTTCTTCCCAGGCCTCGTAGGCGTTAACAATACGCGCGACGACCGGGTGGCGTACCACGTCTTCACTGTGGAAGAAGTTAAAACTGATTTCTTCGACCTCGGCCAACACCTCAATGGCGTGACGCAGGCCAGATTTGGTGCTGCGCGGCAGGTCGATCTGGGTAACGTCACCGGTAATGACCGCTTTCGAGTTAAAGCCGATACGCGTCAGGAACATCTTCATCTGTTCTATGGTGGTGTTCTGACTTTCATCGAGAATGATAAACGCATCGTTCAGCGTACGGCCTCGCATATAAGCGAGCGGAGCAACTTCGATAACGTTACGCTCAATAAGTTTCTCAACTTTTTCAAAACCGAGCATTTCGAACAGCGCGTCGTATAAGGGACGCAGATATGGGTCGACTTTCTGGCTCAGGTCGCCTGGCAGGAAGCCCAGTTTCTCGCCCGCTTCAACCGCAGGGCGAGTCAGCAGAATACGGCGGATCTCCTGACGCTCCAGCGCATCCACTGCTGCTGCTACCGCCAGATAGGTTTTACCGGTACCGGCCGGTCCAACGCCGAAGGTGATGTCATGGTCGAGGATATTCGCGATGTACTGCGCCTGGTTTGGCGTACGCGGCTTAATCACGCCACGTTTGGTTTTGATGTTAATTGCCTTGCCGTAGTCAGGCACACTTTCCGCGCTCTGCTCGAGCACTCGCGCTTCTTTAATGGCGAGGTGGATCTGTTCTGGCTCGATATCCTGAATTTCGCCACGCATTGGGGAGGTATCCACATACAGGCTACGCAGAATATCTGCAGCGGCGTTGACACAGATAGGGCGTCCGGTCAGTTTGAAATGATTATCGCGACGATTGATTTCGATACCCAGACGTCGCTCCAGTTGCTTGATGTTGTCATCAAACGGCCCGCACAGGCTCAGCAGGCGAGCGTTGTCTGCTGGCTCAAGGCTAATTTCACGCGTGTCTATATTCAAACCGTTCCTCTTTGAGTGTTAGTAGGGCTGGCATCATAAAACTGTCATTACCGAAATTATTCACGCCACAGAATAAAGGCGCAAGCATTGCGATGGATATTGGGGGCGAAGAGGGGAATTACAAGGCCTGCCAGAAAGGCAGGCCTGGACGCATTACGGCTGATAGATACCCACGCCAGAATCGTTTTCTTTTCGGGTTCGGGAAATGACGGATTCTGGAGATTCTGCAATGCGCAGACCCATTTCATCCTCGGTACGTACCACCTTCGCTCGCAGCGAGTTGGTCAACACTTCCACAATCTCGACGTCCACGAACTTACCGATCATATCCGGGGTGCCTTCGAAGTTCACCACGCGGTTATTTTCGGTACGACCGGAGAGTTCCATAATGCTCTTGCGCGAGGTGCCTTCAACCAGAATACGCTGGACAGTACCAAGCATACGACGGCTCCAGGCATTGGCCTGCTGGTTGATACGCTCCTGCAGAATATACAGACGCTGCTTTTTCTCTTCTTCCGGCACATCGTCAACCATATCTGCCGCAGGGGTTCCAGGACGTGCAGAGAAGATGAAGCTGTAGCTAACGTCAAAATTCACGTCGCCGATGAGCTTCATGGTGCGCTCAAAGTCGTCGGCAGTTTCGCCTGGGAAGCCGACGATAAAGTCCGAGCTAATCTGGATATCAGGACGGGCTTCACGCAGTTTACGGATGGTGGATTTGTACTCCAGCACCGTATGCGGGCGCCCCATCAGGTTCAGCACACGGTCAGAACCACACTGAATCGGCAGGTGCAGGAAGCTCACCAGTTCCGGCGTGTCGCGATAAACATCGATGATGTCATCGGTAAATTCCATCGGATGGCTGGTGGTGAAGCGAATGCGGTCGATACCGTCAATCGCGGCCACCAGACGCAGCAGTTCAGCAAAGCTGCCGGTCGTGCCGTCGTAGTTCTCGCCGCGCCAGGCGTTAACGTTCTGGCCCAGCAGGTTCACTTCGCGTACGCCCTGCGCGGCAAGTTGCGCGATTTCAAACAGAATGTCATCCGCCGGACGGCTGACCTCTTCACCGCGCGTGTAAGGCACCACGCAGTAAGTGCAGTATTTGTTGCAGCCTTCCATGATAGAGACAAAAGCGGTCGGGCCATCCGCACGCGGCTCTGGCAGACGGTCAAATTTTTCAATCTCCGGGAAGCTGACGTCAACAACCGGGCTACGATTGCCGCGAACCTGATTGATCATCTCAGGCAGGCGGTGCAGGGTCTGAGGGCCAAAGACAATATCCACATACGGGGCTCTCTGGCGGATCAGTTTCCCTTCCTGCGACGCAACACAACCGCCAACACCAATGATCAGGTCCGGATTTTTTCGTTTGAGAAGTTTCCAGCGACCTAACACATGAAAGACTTTTTCCTGCGCTTTTTCACGAATAGAACAGGTATTTAGCAGCAGCACATCGGCTTCTTTCGCATTTTCAGTCAGCTGGTATCCGTGGGTTGTATCCAGCAGATCGGCCATCTTGGATGAATCGTATTCGTTCATCTGACAGCCCCAGGTTTTTATATGGAGTTTTTTAGTCATCGACTTGCTCAGCTCAGGATTGCAAGCCGCGTATTGTAATGCTTTGGTGCGGTTGTGACCAGTATGAAGGTTGTCAACCTCCTGACCCCAAAAATCCGGTAAACTTAAGGGATTCTGCAATAAGGAAAATTGACCATGACACTCCAACAAACCGAAATCGCCGTTGTCGGCGGCGGTATGGTCGGCGGCGCACTGGCGCTGGGGCTGGCGCAGCAGGGATTTGAGGTGACGGTTATCGAGCAGGCTGCTCCTGCTACGTTTGACCCGACGGCAAAGCCGGATGTGCGTATTTCCGCGATCAGTGCCGCCTCAGTTGATCTACTGCGCGGGCTGGGCGTTTGGGACGCGGTGCTGACGATGCGTGCTCACCCTTACAGCCGCCTCGAAACGTGGGAGTGGGAAAATGCCCACGTCGCGTTTGATGCCGCTGAACTCAAGCTGCCCCGTCTGGGCTATATGGTGGAAAACAACGTCCTCCAGCGGGCGCTATGGCAGGCGCTGGAGGCACACCCGAAGGTGGCGCTGCGTGTCCCATCGTCACTCAAAGCCTTGCATCGTCATGACAACGGATATCGCCTGACGCTGGATAATGATGATGAATTAGCCGTGAAGCTGGTGGTGGGCGCTGATGGCGCCAACTCTCAGGTCAGAGAGATGGCGGGGATTGGGGTTCATGCCTGGCAGTATCAACAGTCTTGTATGTTGATTACTGTCCAGTGTGAGAATGCGCCAGGAGAGAGCACCTGGCAGCACTTTACGCCGAATGGTCCGCACGCGTTTTTACCGTTGTTCGATAACTGGGCATCGCTGGTGTGGTACGACAAACCGGCGCGTATTCGTCAGTTACAGGGGCTTTCGATGGCGCAACTGCAAGACGAAATTATGCGCCACTTCCCGAGCCGACTGGGATATGTGACGCCGGTTGCGGCAGGAGCATTCCCGCTGACTCGTCGACACGCGTTGCAATATGCCCGCGAAGGGCTGGCTCTGGTAGGAGATGCGGCACACACCATTCACCCGCTGGCAGGGCAGGGGGTAAACCTGGGGTATCGTGATGTTGATGCATTACTGGATGTGCTGGGTAGTGCTCGCGGGCATGCGGAGGACTGGTCAAGCCATCAGGTACTGAAGCGCTATCAGACGCGGCGTATGGCGGATAACTTCATCATGCAGTCAGGGATGGATCTGTTCTATGCCGGGTTCAACAATGACGTCGGGCCGGTGCGTATTCTGCGTAATATTGGATTGATGGCGGCTGAGCGTGCCGGTGGTCTGAAGCGTCAGGCGTTGAAATACGCCCTCGGACTCTAAACTTTATTCCCTCTCCCGGTGGGAGAGGGCCAGGGTGAGGGCATCAGGCCGCACAATACTAGCAACAAAAACAAAAAAGCCCGCAGAGCGGGCTTTTTTGTTACTAAGTGGCTGGGGTGCAGGGATTCGAACCCCGGAATGCTGGTATCAGAAACCAGAGCCTTACCGCTTGGCGACACCCCAATTGCGTTAAACAGTGTTTAACGACTTTTTTAAATTGGCTGGGGTACGAGGATTCGAACCTCGGAATGCCGGAATCAGAATCCGGTGCCTTACCGCTTGGCGATACCCCAACAATTTGTCTTGATTACCGAAAAATCGACAATCTAAATATGGTGGCTACGACGGGATTCGAACCTGTGACCCCATCATTATGAGTGATGTGCTCTAACCAACTGAGCTACGTAGCCAGTACTGCAATCTTCGATGGCTGGGGTACCTGGATTCGAACCAGGGAATGCCGGTATCAAAAACCGGTGCCTTACCGCTTGGCGATACCCCAATAACCGCGGAGAACCGCAAAATCGAAGAAATATGGCTGGGGTACCTGGATTCGAACCAGGGAATGCCGGTATCAAAAACCGGTGCCTTACCGCTTGGCGATACCCCATCCGTGCAACGCTTACCTGGGAATGGTGCGGGAGGCGAGACTTGAACTCGCACACCTTGCGGCGCCAGAACCTAAATCTGGTGCGTCTACCAATTTCGCCACTCCCGCAAAAAAGATGGTGGCTACGACGGGATTCGAACCTGTGACCCCATCATTATGAGTGATGTGCTCTAACCAACTGAGCTACGTAGCCATCTTTTTTTCGCGTTACCTTATCGGCGTTGCGGGGCGCATTATGCGTATAGACCCTTGCAGCGTCAACACCTTTTTCAACGAAAATGGCCGGAATGTGACTGTTTGGTTAGGTTGCGAACAGCGTGACCGAATATTCGGCAATTATTGGTTATTAATCGTTTTTGTCCAGCAAAATACAATGCAAAAAAAACAGGCCCCGGAGGGCCTGTTAGTCATTCAGACAATCATTTATATGCCGACTGGTGAACGCCTACAGCACGTCCTGACGGGTCGTTCATGGATTTGAACGATTCGTCCCATTCAATCGCTTTTGCGGAAGAGCAGGCGACTGATGGGCCACCAGGCACACATTCCGCAGCACTTGGTACCGGGAACAGCTCTTCAAAGATTTCACGATACAGATAGGCTTCTTTGGATCCCGGTGTGTTGTACGGGAAGCGGAAGCTTGCGGTTTCCAGTTGTTGATCGGAAACCTGTTTTGCCGCTACCTCTTTCAGAGTGTCGATCCAGCTGTAACCTACACCGTCAGAGAACTGCTCTTTCTGACGCCACGCAACGCTTGCCGGCAGGTAGGATTCAAAACATTCGCGAAGGATATGTTTTTCCATTTTACCGTTGCCGCACATTTTATCCTGCGGGTTAATACGCATCGCCACGTCGAGGAATTTCTTATCCAGGAACGGCACGCGAGCTTCCACACCCCAGGCCGACATCGCTTTGTTGGCACGCGCACAGTCAAACATATGCAGCGCCTGAAGTTTGCGAACTGTCTCTTCATGCAACTCTTTGGCATTCGGCGCTT
Organism: Enterobacter sp. CPE_E890; assembly: GCF_046521475.1. NCBI lineage: Bacteria > Pseudomonadati > Pseudomonadota > Gammaproteobacteria > Enterobacterales > Enterobacteriaceae > Enterobacter > Enterobacter sp. CPE_E890. The sequence goes on from NZ_JBKFZW010000001.1 coordinate 1,370,602, forward strand.
TATGGAAGTACAGGTAGCCACCGAATACTTCGTCAGAACCTTCGCCAGACAGCACCATCTTAATGCCCATCGCTTTGATCTTACGGGACATCAGATACATAGGCGTAGAGGCGCGGATAGTGGTCACATCATAGGTTTCGATGTGGTAGATAACATCGCGGATCGCATCCAGGCCTTCCTGCACGGTGAAATGAATTTCATGGTGCACGGTACCGAGGTGGTTTGCCACTTCCTGCGCGGCTTTCAGGTCAGGAGCACCTTCCAGGCCAACGGCAAAGGAGTGAAGCTGTGGCCACCAGGCTTCTGAACGCTCCTGATCTTCCACGCGACGGGCGGCAAATTTCTTGGTGATCGCGGAGATCACGGAAGAATCCAGGCCGCCGGAGAGCAGCACGCCGTACGGCACGTCTGACATCAGGTGGCTTTTAACGGAGTCTTCCAGCGCCTGACGCAGCTCGGCTTTGTCCGTGACGTTGTCTTTCACCGCGTCGTACTCGAACCAGTCGCGCTGATAATACTGACGGATCTCGCCGTCTTTGCTCCACAGGTAGCTGCCTGCAGGGAACTCTTTAATGGTGCGGCAAACCGGTACCAGGGCTTTCATTTCAGAGGCAACATAGAAGTTGCCATGTTCATCGTGGCCCATATACAGCGGGATAATGCCGATGTGGTCACGGCCGATCAGGTAGGCGTCTTTTTCGCTGTCGTACAGTGCGAAGGCAAACATGCCCTGCAGGTCGTCCAGGAACGCCGGGCCTTTCTCCTGATACAGCGCGAGGATCACTTCACAGTCAGAACCGGTCTGGAACGCGTAGCGGTCGCCGTACTCGGCACGCAGTGCCTGATGGTTGTAGATTTCACCGTTGACAGCCAGCGCGTGCGTTTTTTTCTCGTTATACAGCGGCTGAGCACCAGCGTTGACGTCTACGATCGACAGACGTTCGTGAGCCAGAATGGCTTTATCGCTGGCGTAAACGCCGGACCAGTCCGGGCCGCGATGGCGCATCAGGCGGGACAATTCGAGTGCTTTTTTACGCAGTTCGCCCGCGTCAGTTTTAATATCCAGTACGCCAAAAATAGAACACATAACCTTCTCCGTTAACCCTGTTGCATTGTGATGTTGCTTGCTTATGAAAATGCCGCAAAGGGACAGGGTGCGCAAGCGTTTTACGGGCTAAAACGGAAATAGTGCAATGGTAATTGCTGAATAGTGAAAAACGAGTATGTCATGCATGCTTTTATTGATGATTATTCAATAAAACGTGGTTTTTGTTAGATGGGTTTTTATTTGGCTGGGCTGAAAATGAAAAACCACGCCCTGAGGCGTGGTTTGGTTTCAGATAATGTCAATTTCATCGACGGAGGGGTAAATCCAGCTCGGCCGGAACGGCATCGAATCAATGTCATCAAGCTGAGAGACGCCAGAGAGCACCAGAATAGTTTCAAGACCCGCCTGGAAACCGGCCAGAATATCGGTGCGGAGGTTGTCGCCGACAATGACGGTTTCTTCAGAGTGAGCCTGCATTTTGTTCAGTGCGGCACGGATGATCCACGGGCTAGGTTTCCCGACCACAAACGGCTGACGACCAGAGATTTTCTCGATACCGGCGCAGAGCGCACCACATGCCGGATAAAAGCCACGGCCGTGCGTATCCGGGTTGGTGGCGATAAAGCGCGCGCCGCTGGCGACAAAGTATGCCGCTTTATGCATCATCTCCCAGTTAAAGGAGCGCGTTTCACCCACGATCACAAAGTCCGGGTTCACATCGGTGATGGTAAAACCGGCTTTATACAGCTCATGGATCAGCGCACCTTCACCCACCACGTAGGCTTTTTTCCCTTCCTGACGTTTCAGAAAATCAGCCGTTGCCATCGCCGAGGTATAAAACACGCTGTCCGGCACGTCGACACCGGCTGTGGCAAAGCGGTTCGCCAGATCCTGACCGGTCTGAGAAGGGTAGTTCGTGAGAAGAACCAGAGGCATTCCTTTGTCGATGATGCGGTGAAGAAACTCCGCAGCACCCGGCACAGCAACGTTGTCGTGCATCAGCACGCCGTCGATATCACAAATTACATTCTTAATGGTCATGGACAGTCCGACATCAAAAAAAGAAGGCGTTACTATAAGGTTCGATCAACTTTCCAGCAAATGCTGCAACAGAATGCCGTTGAGCATCGCACGTTTTACCAGCGCGAATGCGCCAATCGCTGAACGATGGTCAAGCTTTGAACGAACAACCGGGAGATTCTGGCGGAATGCTTTCAGCGCCTGGGTATTAATACAGCCTTCAATGGCGGGCAGCAGTACCTTTTCCGCTTCAACAATTTCACCGGCGATCACCACTTTTTGCGGGTTAAACAGGTTAATCGCGATAGCAATGGTTTTGCCCAGATGACGTCCAACCTGCTCGATCACCTCACAGGCCAGCGCGTCGCCTTTATTGGCGGCTTTACAGATAGTTCCTATCTTGCAATCGTCCAGCGTGACGCGGCTTTGATAACCCTGTTCAAGCAAATGGCGAACACGCTGCTCAATGGCCGTGTTGGCGGCAATGGTCTCAAGACAACCAAAATTTCCGCAGTGGCAACGTTCGCCAAGCGGCTCGACCTGAATATGGCCGATCTCGCCGACATTACCGTTGCGACCAATAAAAATACGCCCGTTAGAGATAATGCCTGCACCTGTACCGCGGTGAACGCGCACCAGAATAGAGTCTTCGCAGTCCTGACTGGCACCAAAATAGTGCTCCGCCAGCGCCAGAGAGCGAATGTCATGGCCTACAAAACAGGTCACTTTAAAGCGCTTTTCCAGCGCATCGACCAACCCCCAGTTTTCAACCTGGATGTGCGGCATATAACGGATCACGCCGCTTTCCGGGTCGACCAGACCAGGCAGAATCACGGAGATGGCGATGAGTTCACGGATTTTACGCTGACAGCTTTCAATAAACTGCGCGATGGTATTCAGCAGCGCGTGTTCCAGGGTCTCCTGAGTGCGTTCAGGAAGGGGGTAGTGCTCTTCCGCAATGGCTTTGCTACTCAGATCGTAGAGCGTAAGCGTGGTGTCATGACGGCCAAGGCGGACGCCAATGGCCTGAAAATTACGGGTTTCGGTAATAATAGAGATAGCGCGGCGGCCTCCGGTGGAGGCCTGTTGATCGACTTCTTTGATCAAACCGCGCTCGATGAGCTGGCGGGTAATTTTTGTCACGCTGGCGGGAGCAAGCTGGCTTTGTTCGGCTATCTGAATTCGCGAGATAGGCCCGTGCTGGTCAATCAGACGATAAACCGCCGCACTGTTAAGTTGTTTAACGAGATCGACATTACCTATTTGAGCTTGTCCGCCTGGTGTCATACTTTTACTTACTCAGTGACGACCTCGTTACCATTAACGATGGTCTTAATAATTTTATAATCGTGTGTGAATGCCGTCAGGTTTGCAACCATACCTGGTGCAATTCCGCCAAGCTGTTTATCGACGCCCATTGCGCGCGCCGGATAAAGCGTCGCCATACGCAGCACTTCATCGAGGGCAATACCGCAATGCTCAACCAGGTTGCGTACCCCTTCAATCATGGTCAGGGCAGAACCACTCAGCGTGCCGTTCTCATCCACACACAGTCCATTGCGGTAGTATATTGTTTTACCGGCAAAAATGAACTGCTCAATATTTGCACCTGCTGGCGCGGTGGCATCGGTGACCAGACAAAGCTTGTCACCTTTCAGCCGCTTGGCATTACGAATGTTGGTGTAATCGACATGTAAGCCGTCAGCAATAATACCGCAGTAGACGTCTGGCTCATCCAGAATCGCTCCGACCAGACCCGGTTCACGACCGGTTATATACGGCATTGCGTTGTAGAGGTGCGTGGCGAAGGTAATGCCCGCGCGGAAACCCGCTTTGGCTTCTTTCAGCGTCGCGTTTGAGTGACCCGCTGAAACGATAATCCCGGCGGCAGCCAGTTTGCTGATGACATCCGTACCTGTCATTTCAGGCGCCAGCGTCACTTTGGTGATCACATCGGCGTTAGCACACATGTAGTCAACCAGCTCCGCATCAGGTTTACGCACGTAATTCGGGTTATGCGTCCCTTTTTTGACCATATTCAGCCATGGCCCTTCAAGGTGCAGACCCAGCGCCTGATTCGGGTGTTTTGCCAGGTATTCACGCATCACGCGGATGCCCTGTTTCATAAGGTCATCACTGCTGGTGATGAGCGTTGGCAGATAGCTGGTGCAGCCCGATTTCTCGTTGGCTTTTTGCATGATCTCCAGCGTTTCTACCGTCACCGCATCCGCGGTGTCATTGAATTGCACACCGCCGCAGCCGTTGAGCTGTACGTCAATGAAACCGGGGGAGATTACTGCTCCATTGAGTGAGCGCTGTTCAATCTCCGGCGGCAGTTCTGCCAGCGGGCAAACACGTTCAATCAGGCCATTAGCGATAACAATCGCATGGTCATCCAGAATATCATGGCCGGTATAAATCCGACCGTGGGTTAAAGCGTACATAACGACCCCCGGTTAAAAAAAGCGGCCGCCTCTTGATGAAGAGGCGGTTATTCAATTACAGACCTTTGATGTTCTCTGCTTCTAATTCGTTGAAGTATTTCAGCGTTTTCACTTTCAGCTCCATCGTGGACGGTTCGTCACAAACGATGACTGATTTCGGATGCAGCTGCAGGCAGCTGATGGTCCACATGTGGTTAACGTTGCCTTCAACGGCAGCCTGGAGCGCCTGCGCTTTCACGCCGCCCAGGACCAGAATCATCACTTCTTCGGCATCCAACAGGGTGCCTACACCTACGGTCAGGGCGTATTTTGGAACCTGGTTAACGTCACCGTCAAAGAAGCGGGAGTTTGCCACGCGTGTGTCATGGGTCAGCGTTTTAATACGGGTACGGGAAGCCAGAGAAGACGCCGGTTCGTTAAACGCGATATGACCATCATTACCTACACCACCCATAAACAGGTGGATTTTACCGTAGGAACGGATTTTTTCTTCATACTGACGACATTCTGCGTCAATATCAGGCGCGTTTCCATTCAGCAGGTTAATATTTTCAGATGGAATATCAACGTGATCAAAGAAGTTGCGGTGCATAAAGCTATGGTAGCTTTCCGGGTGATCCTTCGGTAAGCCAACATATTCGTCCATATTGAAGGTCACAACATGTTTAAAGCTAACCTGGCCTGCTTTATGCATCTCAACCAGTGCCTTATACGCGGTCAGGGGTGTGCCACCAGTCGGAAGACCAAGAACGAAAGGACGATCGGCAGTAGGTTTGAATGCGTTAATACGGTTAACGATATGGCGAGCGGCCCATTTACCAACTTGTTCAGCAGTTGCCAGGGGAATCAGTCTCATTGTTCACCTCAAGAGTTAAAGTAGAAGAGTGGGCGGATGGCTATCGGAACCTGAATTAAGCGTAACCTGGAATCTTTCAGGCCGGATCAATCCGTCTTGATTTTTTGAATGATAAAATAAGTTTTCGCAGTTAGCCAGCATAAGGGAGGGTTAATAACGATATTTGGTGACAAAAATCACAAAAAATACGTGTTTAATTTGCGATACGAATTAATTTTTCACACACTCACAATGCCAGTGAATCATCAACTGTATTTATAGTTCGTGACACAATAAAAAACAGAGCTGAGAACATGCCTTAAACGGGGTCTCATAGGGGGAAGAAAGTGAGTATTCTAGGTTATTTACAAAAGGTTGGTCGCGCACTTATGGTGCCGGTCGCCACGCTGCCAGCCGCAGCGATATTAATGGGTGTCGGTTACTGGATTGACCCGGTAAGTTGGGGCGGCGATAACGCTCTGGCGGCACTGTTTATTAAATCGGGCTCCGCTATTATCGATCACATGTCAGTCCTGTTCGCGATTGGTGTGGCTTATGGTATGTCCAAAGATAAAGACGGCGCAGCGGCGCTGACCGGCTTTGTCGGTTTCCTGGTATTAACTACCCTCTGCTCCCCAGCAGCGGTGTCTATGATTCAAAAAATCCCAGCGGATCAAGTTCCTGCCGCATTCGGGAAAATTGAAAACCAGTTCGTTGGTATCCTCGTCGGTATCATCTCTGCTGAACTGTACAACCGCTTCAGCGGCGTAGAGCTGCCAAAAGCGCTGTCCTTCTTCAGCGGTCGTCGTCTGGTGCCTATTCTGACTTCCTTCCTGATGATCGTTGTTGCATTCATCATGATGTACATCTGGCCGGTTATCTTTGACGGTCTGGTGAACTTTGGTGAGCACATTCAGAAGCTGGGTTCCGTCGGTGCGGGCGTATACGCGTTCTTCAACCGTCTGCTGATCCCGGTCGGTCTGCACCACGCGCTGAACTCCGTATTCTGGTTCGATGTTGCCGGTATTAACGATATTCCTAACTTCCTGGGTGGCGCACAGTCCATCGAAGCAGGTAAAGCGGTTGTCGGTATCACTGGTCGTTACCAGGCGGGCTTCTTCCCAATCATGATGTTCGGCCTGCCAGGTGCAGCGCTGGCTATCTACCACTGCGCACGTCCAGAGAACAAAGCGAAAGTGCTGGGTATCATGATGGCGGGTGCATTTGCAGCCTTCTTCACCGGTATCACTGAACCGCTGGAATTCTCCTTCATGTTCGTGGCCCCTGTGCTGTATGTAATCCACGCTGTGCTGACCGGTATCTCTGTGTTCATCGCCGCAAGTATGCAGTGGATTGCCGGTTTCGGCTTCAGTGCGGGTCTGGTGGATATGGTGCTTTCTTCCCGTAACCCGCTGGCAACCCACTGGTGGATGCTGATCCCACAGGGTCTGGTGTTCTTTGCTATCTACTACGTGGTGTTCCGTTTCACTATCACCAAATTCAACCTGATGACCCCAGGTCGTGAACTGGCTGTTGCCGGTAGCGAAGCGGATGGTCAGGACGTGAATGTGAGCGCGGACAAAGACCAGGATGTTGCAGGTCTGGCGCGTCAGTACATCGCCGCTGTCGGTGGTTCTGACAACCTGACCGGTATCGACGCATGTATCACCCGTCTGCGTCTGAACGTAAAAGACTCTTCTCTGGTGAACGAAGCGCTGGCTAAACGCCTGGGTGCATCCGGTGTTATCCGTCTGAACAAAACCAGCGTGCAGATTATCGTTGGGTTCGTGGCGGAAAAAATTGCCAATGCCATGAAAACGACAGGTCCGGTAGCCGCAGCGGAAACGTCTGCAGCTCCAGCCGCTGCGCCAGCTGCCGCAAAACCGCAGGCAGTACCAAATGCTAAAACGATTGCCGCACTGGTTTCCCCAGTGACGGGGGAAGTCGTTGCCATTGAGCAGGTGCCTGACGAAGCCTTCGCCAGCAAAGCGGTCGGTGACGGTGTCGCGGTAAAACCAACGGAAAAAACCGTGGTGTCACCAGCAGCCGGTACCATCGTAAAAATCTTCAATACCAACCATGCGTTCTGCCTCGAAACCGAGAATGGTGCTGAGATCGTTGTCCACATGGGTATTGATACCGTTGCGCTGAACGGCCAGGGCTTTACTCGCCTGGTGGAAGAGGGTGCTGAAGTGGTCGCAGGGCAGCCAATCCTGGAAATGGATCTGGACTTCCTGAACGCCAACGCGCGCTCAATGATTAGTCCGGTCGTTTGCAGCAACATTGATGACTTTAGTGGCCTGGTCATTCAGGCGAAAGGTCAAGTGGTTGCGGGTCAAACGCCACTGTATGAGATTAAAGGCAAGTAATCGCTCCTGAGTAGAGTCATGCCTTAAGCGGCGGGGGATATCCCTCGCCGCTTTTTTTTGCAGCAAATGCCCCCATTATTTTCTTCAGAGCCGTTTTAAGGGTTGTCACTACGTCCGGCTTATAAGATCATATGCCGTTATACGTTGTTTACGCTTTGAGGAATCCACGATGAGTGAGGCAGAAGCCCGCCCGAGTAACTTTATTCGTCAGATCATCGATGAAGATCTGGCCAGTGGTAAGCACACCACAATTCATACGCGTTTCCCGCCGGAGCCGAACGGTTACCTGCATATTGGTCACGCGAAATCTATCTGCCTGAACTTTGGCATTGCCCAGGACTACCAGGGGCAGTGCAACCTGCGTTTCGATGACACCAACCCAGTAAAAGAAGACATCGAATACGTTGAGTCCATCAAGAACGACGTGCAATGGCTGGGCTTTAACTGGTCTGGCGACATCTGCTACTCCTCTGACTATTTTGATCAGCTGTATGCCTATGCGGTAGAGCTGATTAACAAAGGTCTGGCGTACGTCGACGAGCTGTCTGCCGATGAGATCCGTGAATACCGCGGCTCGCTGACTGCGCCGGGCAAAAACAGCCCGTACCGCGATCGCGGCGTGGAAGAGAACCTGGCGCTGTTTGAAAAAATGCGTGCCGGTGGCTTCGAAGAAGGCAAAGCCTGTCTACGTGCCAAAATTGACATGGCATCTCCGTTCATCGTGATGCGTGACCCGGTGCTGTACCGCATTAAGTTTGCGGAACACCACCAGACGGGTAACAAGTGGTGCATCTACCCGATGTATGACTTCACCCACTGCATCAGCGATGCGCTGGAAGGCATTACTCACTCTCTGTGTACGCTGGAGTTCCAGGACAACCGTCGTCTGTACGACTGGGTACTGGATAACATCACTATCCCTGTGCATCCACGTCAGTACGAGTTCTCTCGTCTGAATCTGGAATACACCGTGATGTCCAAGCGTAAGCTGAACCTGCTGGTTACCGACAAGCACGTTGAAGGCTGGGACGATCCGCGTATGCCGACCATCTCTGGTCTGCGTCGTCGTGGTTACACCGCCGCTTCTATTCGTGAGTTCTGCAAACGCATCGGTGTGACTAAGCAGGATAACACCATTGAAATGGCGTCTCTGGAATCCTGCATTCGTGAAGATCTCAACGAAAACGCTCCGCGCGCAATGGCAGTCATCGATCCAGTGAAACTGGTTATCGAAAACTACCCGCAGGGTGAAAGCGAGCTGGTGTCCATGCCTAACCATCCGAATAAACCGGAAATGGGTAGCCGCGACGTACCGTTCAGCGCTGAAATCTGGATCGATCGTGCTGACTTCCGCGAAGAAGCGAACAAGCAGTACAAGCGTCTGGTATTGGGTAAAGAGGTGCGCCTGCGTAATGCTTACGTCATCAAGGCTGAGCGCGTAGAGAAAGATGCTGAAGGCAATATCACCACCATCTTCTGTTCTTATGATGCTGAAACCCTGAGCAAAGATCCGGCTGATGGCCGTAAAGTGAAAGGCGTTATCCATTGGGTAAGCGCTGCACACGCGCTGCCTGTTGAAATTCGCCTGTACGATCGTCTGTTCAGTGTCCCTAACCCTGGTGCTGCCGAAGACTTCCTGGCGACGATCAACCCGGAATCTTTGGTAATTAAACAGGGTTATGCCGAGCCGTCTTTAAAAGCGGCCGAAGCGGGTAAAGCGTTCCAGTTCGAACGCGAAGGTTACTTCTGCCTGGATAGCCGTTACAGCACGGCGGAAAAACCGGTGTTTAACCGTACCGTTGGTCTGCGTGACACCTGGGCTAAGATCGGCGAATAATATTGCCATTCTGGTCAATGAGAGACAAACGCCGCGATAAGCGGCGTTTTTTTATTTAACGATCAGGCCATTAACGCGCAGCTCAAATAAGGTATGTGCGAAATTCAGGTCAATGAGGTGCTACTTATTTTACTCAAAAAAAGTTTCAATATTTACGAATAGCCTTAAGGACAAAAAATACGCAGAATAAACGGTCGGCACTCCCTCAAAATACGCGTTATTCCCTGTAAATCCTCGCATTGGCACAGATGTTACAAATCACTACCAATTATGTGCACTTCGTCATAATCCTGACTTTTGCTCGCTGAAAAGCATTGATAATTCGCGTCGCGAAAAATAACCTAAAGGCGGTAGTTAATTCGAGGGTATTTCTAACTACCCCTGACCTTTAGGTCTTTTATATTTTTCGCCGTTTAAGGCGTTTTAATTCGTCAAAGAGGAATAATCTATGCGTACGTTCAGTGGCAAACGTAGTGCGCTGGCGCTGGCTATTGCCGGTGTGACAGCAATGTCGGGCCTGGTGATTGCACCAGAGGCGAAGGCAGCAGGTTTTATTGATGATTCAACCCTCACGGGGGGGATTTACTACTGGCAGCGTGAACGTGACCGTAAAGACGTCACTGAAGACAAATACAAAACCAACCTTTCTCACTCCACCTGGAACGCCAATCTGGATTTCCAGTCTGGTTATGCTGCCGATATGTTCGGTCTGGATATTGCTGCATTCACGGCAATTGAAATGGCGGAAAACGGCGACAGCGCCCACCCGAACGAAATCGCATTCTCCTCCAGTAATAAAGCCTATAAAGAAGACTGGTCCGGAGATAAAAGCGGTATCAGCCTGTATAAGGCAGCAGCGAAATTCAAATACGGCCCGGTATGGGCGCGCGGTGGTTATATTCAGCCAACCGGTCAGACATTGTTAGCACCACACTGGAGCTTTATGCCGGGTACTTACCAGGGTGCGGAAGCGGGTGCCAACTTTGATTACGGTGATGCAGGTGCGTTGAGCTTCTCCTATATGTGGACCAACGAGTACAAAGCACCATGGCACATTGAAATGGACAAGTTCTACCAGAACGATAAGAAAACCAAAGTAGATTATCTCCATTCACTGGGTGCTAAATACGACTTTAAAAACGACCTGGTACTTGAGGCGGCATTTGGCCAGGCTCAAGGTTACATCGATCAGTACTTTGCCAAGGCCAGCTATAAATTTGATATCGCGGGTAGCCCGCTGAGCACCAGCTACCAGTTCTACGGTACGCGCGACAAAGTCAGTAATGGTGGCGTCAATGATATCTATGACGGCACCGCGTGGTTGCAGGCACTCACCTTCGGCTACAAAGTCGGACAGGTTGATTTGCGTCTGGAAGGCACATGGGTGAAAGCGGAAGGGCAGCAGGGGTACTTCCTGCAGCGTATGACCCCAACCTATGCATCGTCTAACGGTCGTCTTGATATCTGGTGGGATAACCGCTCTGACTTCAACGCCGACGGCGAAAAAGCGGTGTTCTTCGGCGCGATGTATGATCTGAAAAACTGGAACCTGCCAGGCTGGGCGGTGGGTGCATCTTACGCTTATGCCTGGGATGCAAAACCTGCAGATATGGCTACACCGGACGCTTACTACGATCCAAACTATCGCCTGAAAGAGTCTTCTTACAGCCTGGATGCTATCTACACCCTGCAGGACGGCCGCGCGAAAGGCACGATGTTCAAACTGCACTTCACCCAGTATGACAACCACTCCGACATTCCGAGCTACGCAGGCGGTTACGGCAACATCTTCCAGGATGAGCGTGACGTGAAATTCATGGTTATCGCTCCATTCACTATCTTCTAATGGAGACAGAACATGATGAAAAACATCGTAATCGTCGCGTTGCTGGCTGCGGGGCTGGCGGGGTGTGCGCAGGAGCAGGCACCGAAAGAGGACTCGCGTCTTAAAGAGGCGTATAGCGCCTGCATTAACACAGCGGAAGGTTCACCGGAGAAGATCGAAGCCTGTCAGAGCGTGCTGAATGTGCTGAAGAAAGAGAAGGCACATGAGCAGTTCGCCACACAGGAAAACGTTCGCGTGATGGATTACCAGGCCTGTATTCAGGCACGTAAAACCGGAAACGATCAGGAAGTGGCGAAGCGTTGCGACCAGATCTGGAAAGAGATTCGCAGTAACAACAGCAAATAATTCTCTGTCATCATGCCCGGTAGCACAACGCTACCGGGCTTTTTTGCGTCAAATAACAGGCAAAAAAAAGCCAACCTCGCGGCTGGCTCAGAGTATGAAAGCTTGAGTTATTTAGCGTCGTGCGCGTGATCGTCTTCGCGGCAATCACCTTCAGCACAGTGACCATACAGGTACAGGCTGTGGTTGGTCAGGCGGATGCCATGACGAGCCGCGATTTCACGCTGGCGCGCTTCGATGGAGTCATCGCTAAATTCAATGACCTTGCCACAGTCGAGGCAGATCAGGTGATCGTGGTGCTGTTGCTGGGTCAGTTCGAATACAGATTTACCGCCTTCGAAATTATGACGGGTAACAATGCCCGCGTCATCAAACTGGTTCAGCACGCGATAGACGGTAGCGAGCCCAATTTCTTCGCCCATGTCAATAAGACGTTTATAAAGGTCTTCCGCACTGACATGGTGATTGTCTGGACCCTGAAGCACTTCAAGGATTTTTAACCGAGGAAGCGTAACTTTCAGGCCAGCCTTCTTTAATGCGGTATTGTTGTCAGTCATGCGGAATCTGTCCTGTTGCTAAACGATTCACTTCTGTAGGAAGTGACAGAAAATGCACCTTGGATAATGCGTCTCATTATAGAACTGCCATGTCTAAATGAAAACAGCAAGTCTCAGGCAAAATATGCTTATAAAAATGGGGTATCACCGACAAACTTGCTCAATGGAAACCACATTTTTCAGGGAGACATTGTACAGGTCTGGGCGAAAAAGTTAAAAGATTGTAGCAATTAATTTAATCGGTTTGACCTGGGGCGTGGCGCAACCGCAGTTGCGCCACGATAAAAATCAGGCGTTCAGAATATCATCCAGGTGCAGTTCTTCACGGATCTGCTTAACCCACTTCTCAACACGCTCTGCGGTCAGTTCAGGCTGGCGGTCTTCGTCGATGGCCAGACCCACGAAATGATCGTCATCAGCCAGGCCTTTAGAGGCTTCGAAGTGGTAACCCGCCGTTGGCCAGTGGCCTACGATAACCGCGCCATTTGGCTCAATGATATCGCGGATGGTACCCAGCGCATCACAGAAATATTCTGCGTAGTCTTCCTGATCGCCACAGCCAAACAGGGCAACCAGCTTGCCGTTGAAATCAACTTCTTCCAGCGTCGGGAAGAAATCATCCCAGTCACACTGGGCTTCACCGTAGTACCAGGTTGGAATACCCAGCAGCAGAATGTCATAGCCTTCGAGATCTTCTTTGCTGCTCTTGGCGATGTCATGCACATCAGCAACGTCTTTACCGAGCTGTTTTTGAATGTTTTTTGCGATATTTTCGGTATTGCCGGTATCACTGCCGAAGAAAATGCCGATGATTGCCATGAGTAAAATAACCTCTTGAAACTTAATAGTATGGTGGCGCAATTAGGCCACGGATAAGGGCAATAATAGCAGAACTGGCAACCCTGCGGAAACAGCTATCGCGCAGGACTGCACTCTGTGCTACATGAAAAGGGCGATAAAGGGGATTTTCAGACTTATGCCTGGCTGCGTAACGTCTCAAGCTGGACGAGCAACATCTCTTCAATGAGTTCGCTGCGGCTGATATTTCGCGCGTCAGCCAGCTCGTTAAGCGCATCGACGGCGTCGGCGTTGAGCTTCAGTTCGACACGCTTAAGCCCACGATTTTTATCGCGTTTAAGCTGATTGCGTTTATTGATACGCAGCTGTTCATCGCGCGAAAGCGGATTCGTTTTCGGTCGTCCCGGGCGACGCTCATTCGCGAACAGATCTAGTGTCGTACGGTCCGTTTGTTCTTTGGCCATGATTCTGAGACTTCGGGGGAAACACGCCGCCCTGCTAATGCCCGGGCGATAAGCGCGCCATCATACATCACCAAAAACGGCACGCCAACGACTGGAAGCCTGCAGCCTTCCAGTCGCTCTCTTTTTAATCAATTTGCAGTATCAGCAAGATAGCGGCGAATGGCGCGCAATACGGCGTCAGGTTTTTCCGCGTGAACCCAGTGTCCGGCCCCGGCGATAACATGGGCGCGAGCCTGCGGGAATTGCGCCAGCAATGCGTCGCGGTACGCGTCGGTGACGTAAGGCGAGTTACCGCCACGAATAAAGAGGGTAGGGTGTGGCCAGGCAGGTACCGTTTCCCAGCCTACGATATTGTTGTACTGCTCCCAGAGCACCGGCACGTTAAAACGCCATTGTCCGTCAACGAATGACTTCAGCAGGAACTGCACGACACCTTCTTCATCAAGATGCTCACGCATGACGGCAGCCGCTTGTTGACGCGTTGTGGCACCAGCCTCTGTTACCGCGTTGATCGCCGCGAAAATTTCGTCATGGCGTCGAACGTCGTAATCCACCGGAGCAACATCGATTACCACCAGACCCTGAATTCTCTCAGGTGCCAGCGCCGTCAGGGCCATTACCGCTTTGCCGCCCATTGAATGCCCGATGAGGGTGACCTTTTGCAGGTTGTTGGCATCCAGCGTATCCAGCAGATCCTGCGCCATTGCCGCGTAGGTCATCTCTTCTGAGCGCCCTGAAAGACCGTGATTGCGCATGTCGACTTGCAAAATGTCGTGATCGCTAACCAGATCGCGCGCCAGCACGCCCAGGTTATCCAGGCTGCCAAAAAGTCCGTGAACCAGTACGATGGGAGAATTATTGTTCGGCGATTGTGCAGTTTGCGCTCGGGTATTCAATTTCATGGCAAAGTTCTTTTTTTACGTATGTCAGGTTAGGGTATCATGTTGACCATTCTGCCGCCCGGCTGCAAGGTTCCAGTTTAATCTGACTTTTGCCGCCAACCTGGTTTGACGCTATCCGCTGTTGGGATTTGACCTTATAATCCCAATGACTTGTATTCAGATAAGATATCGCACTGGATTAAGATGAAAACAATCGAAGTTGATGACGAACTCTATCAGTATATTGCCAGCCAGACGCGGCATATCGGGGAGAGTGCGTCCGACATTTTACGGCGCATGCTTAAAATTTCCGCCGCTTCACAGCCTGTCACCCCAGTTACCAAAGATGTCGTGTCTCAGCAGAGCGTTGTTGCACAAGCAAAACCTGCCGTGACACCGGCAAAAGATAAAGTGCGGGCGATGCGCGAGCTGCTGCTGTCCGATGAATATGCGGAGCAAAAAAAGGCGGTTAACCGCTTTATGCTGGTGCTGTCTACACTCTACTCACTGGATAACAAAGCGTTTGCTGAAGCGACCGAGTCGCTGCACGGTCGTACTCGCGTCTATTTCGCGGGTGACGAGCAAACGCTGCTGCAAAATGGCAATCAAACCAAACCCAAACATGTCCCTGGCACTCCGTACTGGGTGATCACCAATACCAATACGGGCCGCAAGTGCAGCATGATTGAACACATCATGCAGTCTATGCAGTTCCCGGCGGAATTGATTGAAAAGGTTTGCGGTACAATTTAACCCTTGCATCAGAAGGACCCGGTAATGGCAAATCACAGCCGTGCAGGCCAACCTGCACAACAAAGCGATTTGATTAATGTCGCTCAGCTGACCGCGCAGTATTACGTTCTGAAGCCGGTTGTGGGCAATGCAGAACACGCCGTGAAGTTTGGTACATCTGGTCACCGCGGTAGCGCGGCGCGCCATAGCTTTAACGAACCGCACATTCTGGCCATTGCTCAGGCCATTGCGGAAGAGCGCGCCAAAAATGGCGTTACCGGTCCATGCTATGTGGGAAAAGATACCCATGCTTTGTCTGAGCCGGCATTCATTTCTGTCCTGGAAGTGCTGGCCGCAAACGGCGTTGATGTGATTATTCAGGAGAATAACGGATTCACGCCAACGCCTGCGGTGTCTAACGCCATTCTTGTGCACAACAAGAAAGGGGGCGCGCTGGCTGACGGGATCGTTATCACGCCATCCCACAACCCGCCGGAAGATGGTGGTATCAAATACAACCCACCTAATGGCGGCCCGGCTGATACTAACGTCACCAAAGTGGTGGAAGATCGTGCTAACGCTCTGTTAGCCGATGGCCTGAAAGGTGTGAAGCGTATTTCTCTGGATGCTGCGATGGCATCTGGTCATGTGAAAGAGCTGGATCTTGTGCAGCCGTTTATTGAAGGGCTGGCGGATATCGTCGACATGGCGGCGATTCAGAAAGCCGGTCTGAAGCTGGGTGTGGATCCGCTCGGTGGCTCCGGTATTGAATACTGGAAACGCATTGCTGAGCATTACAAGCTGGATCTGACCATCGTGAACGATCACGTCGATCAGACCTTCCGCTTCATGCACCTGGATAAAGACGGCGCAATCCGTATGGACTGCTCCTCTGAATGTGCGATGGCGGGCCTGCTGGCGCTGCGCGACAAATTCGATCTGGCATTTGCCAACGACCCGGATTACGACCGTCATGGTATCGTCACCCCGGCAGGGCTGATGAACCCGAACCATTACCTGGCGGTAGCGATTAACTACCTGTTCCAGCACCGTCCGCAGTGGGGCAAAGAGGTTGCTGTGGGCAAAACGCTGGTCTCATCTGCGATGATCGACCGTGTGGTCGACGCGCTGGGCCGCAAGCTGGTGGAAGTGCCGGTGGGCTTCAAATGGTTCGTTGACGGTCTGCACGACGGCAGCTTCGGTTTTGGCGGTGAAGAGAGCGCCGGGGCATCTTTCCTGCGTTTCGACGGCACGCCATGGTCAACCGATAAAGACGGCATCATTATGTGCCTGCTGGCGGCGGAAATTACCGCTGTCACCGGTAAAAACCCGCAGGAACACTACAATGAGCTGGCTGCACGCTTTGGTGCACCAAGCTATAACCGTATTCAGGCATCGGCGACTTCAGCTCAGAAAGCCGCCCTGTCCAAACTCTCTCCGGAGATGGTCAGTGCGAGCACGCTGGCTGGCGACCCGATCACTGCACGCCTGACGGCTGCACCGGGTAATGGAGCCTCTATTGGCGGCCTGAAAGTGATGACTGAAAACGGCTGGTTCGCCGCGCGTCCATCCGGTACCGAAGATGCGTACAAGATCTATTGCGAAAGCTTCCTCGGCGCTGAACATCGTCAGCAGATTGAGAAAGAAGCGGTAGAGATTGTCAGTGAAGTGTTGAAAAACGCGTAAGAATGAAAAAGGGAGCCGAATGGCTCCCTTTTTTTTAGCTGTGCTTATTCTTTAACTCGAACCGTGGTGACACCAGACCGTACAGCGTCCAGCCCATAAAGGTGACCATTGCGCCGTAAAGCATCGCTTCCTGGCCGGATGAGTAGAGCGCATAGAAGCTGTAGATTGCCCCAATCAGCGCCACGATATTGGCCGCCCGCGCTTTGCGTGGATCCACCTTCGCCACCTTCTGAATAATCACCAGCGCCGCCATCGACAGAATATACGGAATGATGTTCGTCACGACCGCCAGGTTAACCAGCACGTTGAACTGGCTGTTCAGCGACGGGCTAATGGTCATCAGCGATAATCCACTCTGGAAGATGACAATCGCCAGCATGCCCTGCACCGGTGCATCCGCTTTGGTGACGCGGGAGAAGATTTTCGGGAAGTACCCTTCGTCAGCCGAGGATTTAAAGACCTGAGCGATGGTGAACTGCCAGCCGAGGAGTGAACCGCAGCAGGACATCACCATCAGGCCCATGATCACTTTCCCGACTTCTGGCGTGAACATCTGCGCAAAGGCCAGACCAAACGGCGCCGTAGAGTTAGCCAGATCCATGTTTGGCACAATCCCGGCAATCACGTTAGTCGAGACGATATAGATCACCGCCGCGCCCAGCGTTCCGCCGAGGACTGCAATCGGCACGTTCTTCTCAGGGTTCTCAACCACTTCCGCATTCGCGCAGGCAGATTCCAGACCGAGGAAGGCCCAAAGTGTCATGGCAATGGAAGAACCCACTGCGGTAAAGAACGGTACATGGTGAGGGTTCCAGGAGTTCGCGTACAAGGTCGGGCTGAACCAGAACCAGCCGATGATGCACAGGCCAACAACCGGGATAATCACGCCCCAGACGGTGATGCTGCTGAGCTGTCCGGTGATACGCGCGCCGCCAAAGTTAGCCACGGTGCAGATCCACAGCACACCGATGGTCGCCAGCCCAATTTGTACCGGGCTCAGCGTGGCACCAAACAGCTCCGTACCGTAACCCACGGCGGAAATGGCAATCGCCACGTTGGCGATCAGCAATGACACACCATAGGTATAGTTGGCCATAAAGTTGCCTGACTTACCAAAGGCGTATTCTGCATACCCCCCCATCCCGCCTGACTTGCGGCTGAACATCCCGCATTTGGCAAAGGCCCATGCCAGTGCCATTGACCCTACGGCGGTCACCAGCCAGGAGATAATCGAAATGGTTCCCACTTCTGCAAGCTTGGTCGGCAGCATGATGATCCCTGACCCCATCATGTTAACCATGGTAAGGATGGTCAGCTGCACCACGCCCATTTTGTTGGATTTACTCATAATTTCTCTCCTTTCAGCAGTGCAGGCTGAGCGGTGGGTTGTTTGATGACGTTGCAGCGAACCTCTTTGCGCCCTTCACACTCCTCGACATACACGCCCTGCAGTTCCGGTGCGAAGCCAGGCAGAAGGTTGATGCCTTCTTCCAGTGCGGCAAAGTAGCGCAGTACGGAACCGCCCCAGACTTCCCCTGGGACAACACACAACACTCCTGGTGGATAAGGGAGTGCGCCTTCGGCAGCGATGCGACCTTCCGCGTCGCGCAGGGACACCAGTTCAACTTCACCGCGCAGATAGGCGTAGTTCGCATCTTGTGGATTCATCATCACGCGTGGGAAGTGGGATTTGCGGAACATCTCTTTTTGCAGCTGTTTCACGTTGTGACGGGCATACAGGTCATGCATCTCCTGGCAAATCTGGCGCAGGGTGTAATCTGCGTAACGCTCAGGATGTTGTTTGTAAAGAGAAGGCAGGACGTCTTTCAGCGGAACATCGCTCTCGAGCAGTTTTTCGAAGCGCACCAGCTGTGCCACCAGTTGTTGCAGCTTGCCCATATCCTCTGCTGGGGTGAGCAGGAACAGGATCGAGTTGAGGTCGCATTTCTCCGGCACAATGCCGTTTTCACGCAGGAAGTTGGCAAGGATTGTGGCTGGTACCCCGAAATCCTCATACTCGCCGGTACGCGCGTTAATGCCTGGCGTGGTCAGCAGCAGTTTGCACGGGTCGATAAAATATTGATGTTCGGCGTAGCCCTCAAAAGCATGCCAGTTCTCACCGGGAACAAAATGGAAGAAGCGCAGATCGGTAGCGATTTCCGCCGTCTCCCAGCTTTCCCACGGACGACCATCCACCATATCTGGCACGAATGGACGCAGATACTGGCAATTCTGCAGGATCAGCTTACGCGCTTCGATACCGGTGACCACGCAGTCCATCCACATGTTGCGGCCACTCTGGCCTTCATGCATACGGGCGTTAATATCCAGTGCGGCAAACAGCGGATAGAACGGGCTGGTGGAGGCGTGCATCATAAAGGCATTATTCAGACGCTTGTGGGGCACATAGCGTTGTTGACCTTTAATGTGGCTGTCTTTCTTGTGGATCTGCGAGGTTTGCGAGAAGCCAGCCTGTTGTTTATGCACGGACTGGGTCACCAGAATGCCCGGGTCGTTTTCGTTCAGTTCCAGCAGCAGTGGAGAGCAGTCGGCCATCATCGGAATAAACTGCTCGTAACCTACCCAGGCTGAGTCAAACAGGATGTAGTCACACAGAGGGCCAATCTTATCTACCACCTGACGAGCGTTATAAATGGTGCCATCGTAAGTACCTAGCTGGATTACCGCCAGGCGGAACGGACGTGCATCACGCGCTCTGCCTGGTGCGACTTCTGATACCAGCTCGCGCAGATAACTCTCTTCAAAGCAGTGGGCGTCAATACCCCCGATAAAGCCGTACGGGTTACGGGCTGTTTCCAGATAGACCGGTGTTGCACCTGCCTGGAGGAGGGCACCGTGATGGTTCGATTTATGGTTGTTACGGTCAAACAGGACCAGGTCGCCAGGAGTGAGCAGGGCGTTAAGCACTACTTTGTTGGATGATGACGTTCCATTCAGCACGAAGTAGGTCTTATCGGCATTAAAGACTTTCGCCGCATGTTGCTGCGCAATGCACGGTGCACCTTCATGGATCAGCAGATCGCCCATCGCCACGTCGGCGTTGCACAGGTCGGAACGGAAGAGCGTTTCACCAAAGAAATCGACAAACTGATTACCGGCAGGATGGCGGCGGAAGAACTGGCCGCCCTGATGCCCCGGGCAGTCAAAGGCGCTGTTACCCTGTTTCACGTAGTCGACCAGGGCGCGGAAAAACGGCGGTCGCAACTGGGTTTCATACTTCTGGGCCGCCGCTTCCAGTTGACGTCCATAATAGTCGTTGCTGGTGTCTGAGTGTTCGAAAACGCCGTGAATGCGCGATAAATAGTCTGCCGGGATGATCTCTTCTTTGTGTGTTGCGACAAAAACAGGAATGCCAAACCCGGTGGCTTCTATTTCTTCCAGAATGCCGCTGGAAATATCGCTGACCGCCAGAACAATAGCGGCAACATCAATATAATCAGAGGCTCTGACATCCACGAGTTCACGCTGAGTGGTAAAGCAATCAGGGCATGCACGGCTGGCTGCGATTTTTAAATTTTTCATCTTTATCTCTTTATTTTAGGTAATAGAAGTCCCTCGATTCCTTGTAAAAAAGAAATCGATAAATTCCCGGAAAAAAAGCAAAGGGTGACCGCTGATTAAAATCAGTGAGTTGCTTTTTGATGATTGAAATTCAGTCTGCCCGGTTGCAGATGCGTCTGAATTAAGATGAATAAGCGCACGGGTTCACAGGCAATTGCCTGTAAATAAATGAGTTTCAGGATGACCTGTAAGCGGGTGCGCCAGAAGTCGAAGGACTACCGGGCATTAAAGAGATGAAAGTCAAAGCAGTTTCGGTGGGCAAACATCATGATATGTGTTGTCCGCCTTATATGGGGCATTAAACGATTGTTGTTTTCCATGTTTCATTTTCCTTTCAGTAATTGAAAGCATGGTCATTTTATCCATGAAAGGGCTATGAACTGTGAAGAAGATCACCATTAACCGATCAAATCAGAAATAAATATTCGTTTTTGATGAATATCGCAGATCAAAATGCTGATTTGTTGGTTATGCGTTAATGGGTTGTGTTATTAATGTTTTGAATGGGCAAAAATAAGACGGAAAAATAACCATCGGGTTATTTACAGAATATTTAATAAGTGAGCTTAGTTTTATTTATAAATAAAATGAATAGTTATTCAAAGCATAAACCGATAACCGATACCGGTTTCAGTTAATAAATGACGAGGGCGAGCGGGGTCGACTTCGAGTTTCTGACGAAGGTGTCCCATATATATGCGTAAATAGTGACTATGCTCCACGGCATTTGGCCCCCATACCTGGTTCAGTAGCTGGCGTTGGGTGAGCACCTTCCCGTGGTTATTGAGCAACACGGCAAGCAGTCGAAATTCTATTGGGGTGAGATGGATCTCCTCCTCACCGCGCACAATGCGCCGGGCGGCAAGGTCAACCTGGATATCACCAAACGTGTACGTGGGATCGGCGGGCGTGGTGGCGCTGTGACGACGCAGCGCCACGCGAAGGCGAGCCTGTAGCTCGCCAATGCCGAAAGGTTTAATCAGATAGTCATCCGCTCCGGCGTCCAGCGCCGCGATTTTATCCGTCTCTTCAGTACGTGCTGAAAGCACCAGAATCGGCATCTGGCTCCACTGGCGGACTTCACGGATAAAATCAATACCGTCACCATCCGGCAGACCAAGGTCGAGGATCACCAGGTCCGGCTTGCGTGTGGCGGCTTCAATTAAACCCCGTTGGAGCGTACCCGCATCATGAACGCGCAGGCCATCTCCTTCCAGCGCAGCGCGCAGAAATCGACTAATGGCGATCTCATCTTCAACAATCAGAACGTTGATCACAAATCCTCTGGTAATTCATTAAGTTCCGGCGGGGTTTCTAGAGGAAGTGTAACACAAAAACGCGCGCCTCCATCCGGACGGTTCTCTGCGGAAATGGTCCCGCCATGGACATCAATAATCGCCTGGCAAATGGCCAGACCCAGCCCAACCCCCGGAATGGCCGACTCCTTATTGCCACGCGCGAATTTTTCGAAAATGGCCAGCTCTTGTCCGGCAGGAATACCTGGCCCGGTATCCCAGACTTCAAGGCGAAGCGTCTGATCTTCCACCGTTGCATCGACCCCAATCTGGGCGCTGGATCCTGCATACTTACCGGCATTTTCCAGCAGGTTGATCAGCACCCGTTCAAACAGCGGACCATCAACGTGAATTAAGGTAAGCGGTTCAGGCATGTTCAACGCAATATGGCGCCCGCCAAGGCCTGGCTCCAGCATTTTCAGCGCGCTGCCAACTACCTCTTCGAGCGTGAGCCACTCTTTTTTGAGGTTAAATCCGCCTGACTGAATACGCGCCATATCAAGCAGATTATTCACCAGGCGCGTGGTATTCAGTACATGCTGGCGGATCTCGCTGGCCTGAAGAGCATGTTTAGAGCCTTCTGCCGCCAAATCCAGGGTCAGGATTTCTGACTGACCAAACAGTACGGTGAGTGGGGTCCGCAGATCGTGAGAGAGCGCCGCAAGCAATGAGTTACGAATACTCTCACGCTCGCTTGCCAGACGAGCCTGTTCTTCGCTGGCAGTCAGCGCCAGCCGTTCCAGCGCGCTGGCAACCAGCAGCGTAAAGGTTTCCAGCAGTCGTTGCTGCTCAGGGATCATCAGTTGACGCAGATTTGACGGCTCAACGATAACCAGCCCCTGGTTTTTATCTGCACTTCGCAGAGGCAAAATTTGATAAGGCACGCCGGGCAGGGTGTCTGTCCCCGCGCCCGCCGGTAACCCCTTGTCAAAGCTCCAGCGCGCGATGGCTTCGTCCCAGGGCGTCATGCCTGTGGCCGACGTCAGTGGGCGCAGCTTGCCGTGTTCGTCCGGGAGTAAAATCAGGTTGCTGGCATGAAACGTCGAGCGGATAAACTGCTCGCTGGTCTGCACGATATCCAGCGGCGTGCGACCCACCGCCAGCGATTTCGACATCTCATAGAGATGACGCGTGCGTTGTTCGCGATAACGGGCAATACGCGCCTGATAGCGCACGCCCGCCGTCAGATTACCGATCACCAGCCCGACGGTGAGCATCACGGCGAAGGTGAGTATGTACTGTACGTCCGAAACGGCAAGCGTTCCGCGGGGGGCAATAAAGAACAGATCAAAGCTGATAACGTTGATAACCGTCGCCAGTACCGACGGCCAGCGTCCGTAAAAGAGTGCCACAACCACCACGCCAAGGAGGTAGACCATCACCAGGTTGGCGGCATCAAACGCAATCAGCCACTGGCTGGCAATCACGGTAATCAGGGCGCAAAGCACGACGGCGACAAAGCAACCGCGAAGCTGAATGCGCCATTTATCGCTAAAGGTGCGGCTGTCTGGCGCGCGAGTCGGTAAGGGGGTGGGTTTGTCATCCAGTGCAACGATCACCAGATCCAAATCAGGCGCGCGGCGAGCCAGTTTGTCAGCAAAAGATTCGCGGCTAAACCAGCGACGGTGCTGGCGACGACCAATCACAATCTTCCCCAGGTTATGTTCGCGCGCGTAGCGCAGAATAGCTTTATCTTCCTGAGGATCGGAAAGGGTCGCCGTTTCCGCGCCCAGCTCCTGGGCCAGGCGCAGCGAACTCAGGATTGCCCGGCGTTGGTTTTCTGGTAGCGCGTGTAGCTGCGGCGTTTCGACATACACCGCATGCCAGACGCTGCCAAATTTGGCCGCAAGGCGAGCGGCGGTGCGGACAAGTTTTTCATTGCCGCTGCCGTGACCAATACACAGGAGGATGGCATCCCGCGTATGCCAGACGCGTTCCTGGCCTTGCAGATCACGCCAGGCACGCATCTGATCGTCAACACGGTCAGCGGTTCGGCGTAAAGCCAGTTCGCGCAGGGCAATCAGGTTGCCTTTGCGAAAGAAATGTTCGATGGCGCGCTCGGCCTGGCCGGCGATATAGACTTTGCCTTCGTGCAGGCGCTGGCGCAAATCATCAGGCGGAAGGTCGACCAGCACCACCTCGTCCGCGGAATCGAAGAAGGGGTCAGGCACCGTCTCGCGCACCTGAATGCCGGTCACGCCGCTCACCACGTCGTTCAGACTTTCGAGATGCTGAACGTTAACCGTCGTGAAAACGTCAATACCGGCTTCAAGTAACTCTTCGACATCCTGCCAGCGTTTCGGATGGCGTGAGCCTGGCGCATTGCTGTGCGCCAGTTCGTCCATCAGGATCAGAGCGGGGCGGCGGGCGAGGGCGGCATCGAGATCGAATTCGGTGACTAACCGACCACGATGGCTGATGCGTCGGGGCGGCTGCGTGGCCAGCCCCTTCAGCAGCGACGCCGTCTCTTTACGTCCGTGGGTTTCTACCACGCCGATCAGTATATCGAGCCCCTGCGCCCGAAGCCGCTGGGCTTCTGTCAGCATGGCGAAGGTTTTCCCGACGCCCGCGCAGGCGCCGAAGAAGATTTTCAATTTGCCACGATGGGCTTCAGCCGTCTGTTCTAGCAGCCTGTCCGGATCCGGGCGCATGGGCTCGTCGGTCATTTAGTTTTTCCTTAGCGCGTCCAGCGCCAGATTCAGCTCAACAATATTTACCACAGGCATGCCGATGAAGCTGACCAGCGGCTTTTGCGTGTGCTCTGCAACCAGCTGGCTGACCTGCTCGACGGTCAACTGACGGGCGGCGGCGACGCGCGGGATCTGCCATGCCACTGCTGCTGGCGTCAGGCTGTAGTCCAGCCCGCTGGCAGAGGCCGTCACCAGTTCCACGGGAACCTCGCGGCTGGCCTGAGGATTGGCGCTGCGCAGGGCTGCCACGCGTTCAGCGACGGCTTTGTCCAGCTCTGGGTTGCTGCCTGCCAGGTTGCTGCCACCGGAAGCCATCGGATTATACGGGCTTTCGGCAGTGGCGGAAGGGCGTCCCTGGAAGTAACGGGCATCCGTAAAGTTCTGTCCAATCAGGCGCGAACCGCGGTTTTCACCGTTTTGCATAATCAGCGAGCCATTGGCCTGATCCTTAAACCACCACTGGCCCAGCGCGGTGGTCACCAGCGGATACAGCCCGCCAGTAATAAGAGACAGCAGAATAAACAGAAGTATAGCGGGGCGTAACATCGTCATTTGAATCACCTTTTAAACCAGGCCGAACAGCGTCAACAGCAGGTCGATAACCTTGATACCGATGAAGGGCACCACCAGTCCGCCCAGGCCGTAAATCCACAGGTTGCGGCGCAGCATGGCGGCCGCAGTGAGTGGTTTATAGCTCACGCCTTTCAGCGCCAGCGGGATCAGGAAGACAATAATCAGGGCGTTAAAGATCACTGCGCTCAGAATGGCCGAGGCCGGAGAGTGCAGGTGCATCACGTTCAGCGCATTCAGTTGTGGATAGGTCGCAGCAAACGCGGCCGGAATAATGGCGAAATACTTTGCCACGTCATTGGCGATACTGAACGTGGTTAGCGAACCGCGCGTCATCAGCATCTGTTTGCCGATGTGCACCACTTCAATCAGCTTGGTCGGGTTAGAGTCGAGATCGACCATGTTGCCCGCCTCTTTGGCTGCCTGGGTACCGGAGTTCATCGCCACTGCCACGTCGGCCTGCGCCAGGGCAGGGGCATCGTTGGTACCGTCCCCGGTCATCGCCACCAGACGACCTTCCGCCTGATACTGGCGGATCAACGCCAGTTTGGCTTCCGGTGTAGCTTCGGAAAGAAAATCATCGACGCCCGCTTCGGCGGCAATCGCCGCGGCAGTAAGACGGTTGTCCCCGGTGATCATCACCGTTTTGATCCCCATTTTACGCAACTGGGCAAAACGTTCTTTGATGCCGCCTTTGACGATGTCCTTCAGGGCAATCACCCCCAGAACATGAGCCCCCTCAGCCACCACCAGCGGTGTGGCACCCTGACGGGCAACGCTCTCAACCAGGTTGTCTACTTCCGGTGGGAAATGACCGTTGTTGGCTTCAATGTGGCGACGAATCGCATCAACGGAACCTTTACGGATCATGCGATCCTGAATGTTAATCCCACTCATGCGGGTTTGCGCCGTAAAGGGCACGAAAGTGGCATGCAGGCTCTGAACGTCGCGCTGGCGCAGGTTAAAGCGCTGCTTAGCAAGAATCACAATACTGCGGCCTTCCGGCGTTTCATCGGCAAGAGAAGAGAGTTGCGCGGCATCTGCCAGCGTTTTTTCATCCACGCCTGGAGCGGGTAAGAAATCTGACGCCTGGCGGTTGCCGAGGGTGATGGTCCCGGTTTTATCCAGCAGCAACACATCCACGTCGCCGGCGGCTTCAACGGCACGTCCACTGGTAGCGATGACGTTGGCACCGAGCATACGGCTCATCCCGGCCACGCCGATAGCCGACAACAGGCCGCCAATCGTGGTTGGGATCAAGCAGACCAGCAACGCCACCAGAACGGTAATGGTCACCGCAGTGCCACCGTAGGCGGAGAATGGCCACAGCGTCGCGGTTGCCAGCAGGAAGACGATCGTCAAGGCCACGAGCAGAATGGTCAGTGCGATTTCGTTAGGTGTTTTACGACGCTGCGCGCCTTCCACCATGGCGATCATCCGGTCGAGGAACGTTTCCCCCGGGTTAACGCTACACTGGATCACCAGCCAGTCGGAGAGAATGCGCGTCCCGCCCGTCACGGAGGCGAAATCGCCGCCGGACTCACGGATCACCGGCGCGGATTCACCGGTGATGGCGCTTTCATCCACCGATGCGCCGCCTTCAATCACTTCACCATCACAAGGGATAATGTCGCCGGCTTCCACCAGTACCACATCGCCCTTACGCAGTTCATCCGCCGGAACGTGATCCATCTGCGCACCGTATTTCGGTTCACGCAACTTGCGCGCGAAGGCAGTCTTTTTTACCCCTTTCAGGCTGTTGGCCTGGGCTTTACTCCGGCCTTCTGCCAGTGCTTCTGCAAAGTTGGCAAACAGCACGGTAAACCACAGCCACAGGCTGATGGCG
Organism: Enterobacter sp. CPE_E890; assembly: GCF_046521475.1. Classification (NCBI taxonomy): domain Bacteria; kingdom Pseudomonadati; phylum Pseudomonadota; class Gammaproteobacteria; order Enterobacterales; family Enterobacteriaceae; genus Enterobacter; species Enterobacter sp. CPE_E890. Next base: position 1,397,444 of record NZ_JBKFZW010000001.1, read on the forward strand.
CCGGTAAACATCGTATTTCCCGGCATGTGGCCCGTTCCCATGGCAATCGCCAGGGCGGTGGTCAGAACACTGCCCGCCCAGACAATAAACATCACCGGGTTGTGCCACTGGACGCGCGGACTCAACTTTTTCACCGCATCCATAAGCGCCTGGCGAACTAATGACGGTTCGAGCAGGGCCAGTTGTTTACGACTCATGACAATTTCTCCGCAAAATCAGCGTAAAGAGAGGAATTCCGCGACCGGGCCTAACGCGAGGGCGGGGATAAAGGTCAGGGCGCCGACCAGCAACACGGTGCCTGTCAACAGGCCGATAAACAGCGCGCCGTGGGTCGGTAATGTGCCAGTGGTGGTCGGTTGAATTTTTTTACTCACCAGCGATCCGGCAATGGCCATGACCGGCACAATGACGCCAAAGCGACCAAAGAACATGCAGAACGCCAGCAGGCAGTTCCAGAAAGGCGAGTTGGCGCTTAAGCCGGCAAAGGCGCTACCGTTGTTGTTAGCCGCAGACGAGACGGCATACAGCACTTCACTGAAGCCATGGATACCCGGGTTAAAGATGCCGCTGCGTCCGGCTTCGGTCATCAGCGCCAGCGCGGTGCCGAGCAGCACGAGGGCAGGGGTGACCAGAATCGCCAGCGCGGTTAATTTCATCTCGCGAACGTCGATTTTTTTACCGAGGTATTCCGGGGTGCGGCCAATCATCAGACCGGCAATAAACACCGCCAGCAGCACAAACAGCAGCATGCCGTAAAGACCTGAGCCCACGCCACCAAACACCACTTCGCCAATCTGCATCAGCCACATTGGGATCATGCCACCCAGTGCCGTAAAGGAGTCATGCATAGCATTTACCGCCCCGCAGGATGCCGCCGTGGTGACGACGGCATACAGGCTGCTGGCGAGAATGCCAAAGCGGCTCTCTTTACCTTCCATGTTGATCGCGCTATCAGCACCCAGTGAGAGGAAATGCGGATTACCCTGCCATTCTGCCCACATGACCAGCGCAACGCAGACCACGAAGATCAGCGACATAGTCCACAGCAGTGTGCGTCCCTGACGGCGATCGTTGACCACGTCGCCAAAGGCAAAGCAGAGTGCGGCAGGGATCAGGAAGATCGCCAGCATCTGCACGTAATTGGTCAAGGCGGTTGGGTTTTCAAACGGATGAGACGAGTTGGCGTTAAAGAAGCCGCCGCCGTTCGTTCCGAGCATCTTGATGGCTTCCTGTGATGCCACCGGACCCATCGGCAGGAGCTGTTTTGCACCTTCCAGCGAGGTATAAGATGCATAAGGCAGCAGGTTTTGCAGGGTGCCTTGCTGAATAAAGAACAGCGCGATCAGCAGCGCAATGGGCAGCAGGATCCACAGCGTGATGCGCGTCAGATCCACCCAGGCATTTCCCAGCGTACTGATTTTTTGGCGTGCAAAAGCACGCGTCAGCGCGAAGATAACGGCGATACCAGTGGCGGCCGAGAGGAAGTTCTGCACGGTTAAACCGACCATCTGGCTGAAGTAGCTGAGCGTGGTTTCACCGGAATAGGACTGCCAGTTGGTGTTGGTGACAAAGCTGACTGCCGTGTTCAACGCAAGGTGCCAGGACATACCCGGTAACTGCTGCGGATTGAGCGGCAGAATACCCTGCAACATCAGCATGGCAAAAAGCGCAATAAGGCCAACGATATTCAGCAGCAGAATGGCTGTCAGATATTGACGCCAGTTCATTTCCTGATCACGTACTCCCAGTACACGCCAGATCCCTTTTTCAACGCTTCCCGTGCCCGGCAAAGGTACGTTGTTGATCAGCCGTGCCAGTCCTGTTCCCAGTGGCCTTGCCAGAACGAACAATACCACTAAGAAGCTGGCAATAAGCAAAAACGCCTGAGCAGCCATCAGAATGCCTCCGCATTAATCAGGGCATAGACCAGATAACCCAATAACAGGAACACCAGCACGATGCCGGCAATAAGACCTGCACTCACAATCCACCTCCGGGTGACTTTTGTTGTTGTGTTAACGGTAGGATTTCTGGCGCAAAGATTTCGCAAAAATGGGGAGGGCGGGTGTAAAAAAAGTATAAAAATGACAAAGCCCACAATTTAACTATTGATAAGTAAACTGTTAACTTTTTTGTAACTTAATTACGGCGCGAGTGTAAATTTTCACTAAACGGACAAAAATAAGTGGTCGGATGAGTAGTAAAATTACAAACAAAGCGATATTATTTTAGCCAGGTCACAGATTTTGAATTTTCCGGATGACGTTTCCGGCCAACTATAGGGGAGAAAAATATGGATCTTTATAAAGAGTTTCCGGCTCATATCGTTTTCATGCGTCGCACTTTCGCCGTAGTGGCTGGTGTGCTGGCGCTGCCGGTGATGCTGTTCTGGAAAGATCGTGCACGTTTTTACAGCTATCTGCACCGCGTCTGGGCGAAAACCAGCGAGAAGCCGGTGTGGATGGACCAGGCCGAGAAAGCGACCTGCGATTTCTACTAATACTAAGACTACACGCAGCAATAAAAAAACCGCCAACAGTAATGTGGCGGTTTTTTTGTCCCTCAGGATTCGCGGTCCGTTGGGTGGTTTTCAAGCTCTCACACAGAGGTTTCCAAGCATACTTCTGCAAGTCTAATATTCAAATGCTTAGATCATAAATATATTCTTAAAAACCATTTTAATGGATTACGCTTCGTTCGTGTGGAGATTACTATGCAGCGTCCCTTTCCGCCATCTCGCAAATGGGCACCGGTCACGGGAGAGGTATTTCCACAACCGTGAGTCAGGCTCCACACAGAGCTTGTGTCCACCGACTTATCACCGGTGGTGAACGGTGGAGCGGTTAGCTGCAGGGACCGCATAATGAAACACTATATATGCATCGCGTTCATTGTCGCCAGCGTACTCGTTGTAAAAAGTGATGAACCGGATGCGTTTGTTGCTTTAACCACGATAGCGCAGGACAAGTAGCGTTAAGGCCGCCCCGGGCGGCCTTTTTTATTTCATCGCGTCTACACTTCATGGCAAAGTACATAAAAGCCTGCACCATTTTCTCTTTGGTGGCATGGCCTTACGGACATAATGGATATTTGCCTGGAGTTTTATGCCCACCCATCTGGTTTGGTTTCGCGCGGACCTGCGCGTACATGACAACATCGCACTCGCGGCGGCCTGTCGCGCCAAAGACGCTAACGTACTGGCTCTGTTTATTGCCACGCCCGAGCAGTGGCGGCAGCATGATATGGCTCCCCGCCAGGCGGCCTTGCTCCGTGCCTGGCTGAACGATCTGCAGCACTCGCTGGCCGAAAAAGGCATTCCCCTGATTTATAGAGAGGTGAGTGACTTTGCCGCACAGCTTCAGACGGTACAGGAGATCTGTCAGCAGAACGAAGTCACACATCTTTTTTATAACTATCAGTACGAACTGAACGAACGTCAGCGAGATCGCCAGCTGGAGTCAATCCTGAAGGATGTTCAGTGCCAGGGATTTGATGACAGCGTGATGCTGGCACCGGGCAGCGTCATGACCGGTGGTCATGAAATGTATAAAGTGTTTACGCCCTTTAAAAATGCCTTTATTAAACGTCTTAAAGAGGCACTGCCGGAGTGCGTGGTCGCTCCTGCAGTCCGGGGCGACGTGATAGCGGATCTGCCTGAGCTGACATTTAACTATCCCCAGCAGGCATTCAATGCACTTCTGTTCCCCGAAAACGAGAAATCTGCTATCGCGAAACTGCGCCAGTTTTGCAAACAGGGCGCGGGCGAATATGACACGCGCAGGGATTTTCCCGCTATTGAAGGAACCAGCCGTTTATCGGCCTGTTTAGCGCTGGGTGTCCTTTCTCCGCGCCAGTGTTTGCACCGCCTTCTGGCCGAACAACCTCAGGCGCTGGACGGAGGAGCGGGCTCAGTCTGGCTTAACGAACTTATCTGGCGCGAATTCTATCGCCATTTGATGACGTATCACCCTGATTTATGTAAGCATCGGCCATTCATTCCCTGGACCGATAACGTAAAATGGCAGCATAGCGAGACGCTTTTACAGGCCTGGCAGAAGGGAGAAACGGGCTACCCAATTGTTGATGCCGCGATGCGCCAACTGAATGAAACCGGGTGGATGCACAACCGTCTGCGGATGATCGCCGCCAGCTTCCTGGTGAAAGATCTGCTTATCGACTGGCGTATCGGGGAGCGCTATTTTATCTCTCAGTTGATCGATGGCGATCTGGCGGCAAATAACGGTGGCTGGCAGTGGGCGGCCTCTACCGGCACCGATGCGGCTCCCTATTTCCGGATTTTTAATCCAACCACCCAGGGGCAAAAATTTGACGCTGAAGGTGCGTTTATTCGCGCCTGGGTACCTGAACTGAAGGATGTTCCCGCCAAAGCGATTCACGAACCGTGGGTCTGGGCGGATAAACAGCGCGTCACGCTGGATTATCCTCGTCCGATTGTTGACCATAAACAGGCGCGCGTCGCCACGCTGGCGGCGTACGAAGCCGCCCGTAAAGCTTAAGAGAATCATGATGAAAAATAGCGAACTGGAAAGCCTGATTAACGAAAAACTGAACAGTGCCTCCTTCAGCGATTATGGCCCGAATGGGCTTCAGGTTGAAGGACGTGAAACGGTACAGAAAATTATCACCGGTGTGACGGCAAGCCAGGCGCTGCTGGATGAAGCTGTCCGTCAGGACGCAGACGCGGTGATTGTCCATCACGGTTATTTCTGGAAAAACGAATCGCCGATTATTCGCGGAATGAAGCGCAACCGCCTGAAAACGCTGCTGGCAAATGACATCAACCTGTACGGCTATCACCTGCCACTGGATGCGCACCCGGAACTGGGAAACAACGTCCAGCTCGCACAGCTTCTGGGAATTACCGTTATGGGTGAGATTGAACCTCTGGTGCCGTGGGGCGAACTGGCGATGCCGGTTCCGGGTCTGGAGCTGGCCTCCTGGATTGAAGTGCGTCTGGGGCGTCGCCCATTGTGGTGTGGTGATACCGGACCGGACCTGGTTAAACGTGTTGCCTGGTGTACCGGTGGCGGACAGGGCTTTATCGACAGCGCTGCCCGCTTCGGCGTCGATGCGTTCATCACCGGCGAAGTTTCAGAGCAGACGGTTCACTCTGCTCGTGAGCAGGGTCTGCACTTTTACGCGGCAGGCCACCATGCCACTGAGCGCGGTGGCATTCGTGCCCTCAGTGAATGGTTGACGGAAAATACCGAGCTGGATGTTACCTTTATTGATATCCCCAACCCGGCCTGATGAGAGGTGATTAAGTGCAGCGAGCGCGTTGTTATCTTCTGGGGGAAACCGCAGTCGTACTGGAGCTTGAACCCCCGATCACGCTAGCCACACAAAAGCGTATCTGGCGGCTGACGCAGCGTCTGGCCGAGATCCCTGAAGTGGTGGAAACCATTCCAGGTATGAATAACATCACCGTGGTACTGCGTAATCCGCACACGCTGGCCCTCGATGCCATCGAACGTTTGCAGCGCTGGTGGGAAGAGAGTGAGGCGCTGGAGCCTGACTCCAGAACGATGGAGATCCCGGTCGTTTATGGTGGTGCGCAGGGGCCCGATCTCTCTGTGGTGGCTGAACACTGCGGCTTAACGGAAAAGCAGGTCGTTGAGCTGCACGCCTCCGTTGATTACGTTGTCTGGTTTTTAGGATTTCAACCGGGCTTTCCGTATCTGGGAGGACTCTCTTCAAGGCTGTATACGCCGCGTCGCGCCGAGCCTCGCCTGAGTGTGCCAGCAGGTACTGTGGCGATTGGCGGTGAGCAGACCGGCATTTATCCACTGGCATCACCGGGTGGCTGGCAGCTTATTGGACACACGTCCACGCCGTTATTTGAACCCGGGCAGGAATCGCCGGTTCTCTTGCGTCCAGGCGATACCCTTCGCTTTATCCCGCAGAAGGAGGGGGTATGTTAACGCTTATTCGCGCCGGGCTTTACACCTCCGTTCAGGATGCAGGCCGCTTTGGTTTGCGCCAGTCTGGCGTCAGCTATTGTGGTGCGCTGGACAGGCCTGCACTGGAGATTGCTAACGTGCTGGTGGGCAACCCCGGCAATACGGCTGCGCTTGAAATTACGCTCGGTCAATGTGTCATTGAGTTTGCTCAGGAGACATGGTTTGCCTTAACCGGAGCGGGGTGTGACGCTACGCTGGATGGCAAAGCCGTCTGGACGGGCTGGAGACTGCGGGCGAAAGCCGGGCAGCGTTTGACGCTTAAACGACCTCTGCACGGCGTCCGGAGCTATCTTGCGGTCGCGGGCGGCATTGATGTACCGGAGGTCATGGGGTCTTCCAGTACCGATCAAAAAGCGGGTATCGGTGGGCACGAAGGACGTTTGTTGCGCGACGGAGATCGTCTTGCGATTAAACCTTCAGCCCGCCATTTCTCTACGACGCTGGGCGTAAAACAGCTGTTGTGGGGAAATCAAATCCGCGCGTTGCCCGGACCGGAATATCAGGAGTTTGATGAGGTTTCTCAGGAGTCTTTCTGGCGTTCACCGTGGAAAATAAGTCCGCAAAGTAACCGCATGGGCTATCGTCTTCAGGGGCAACCGCTGACCCGTACCACCGACCGGGAATTGCTTTCCCACGGTTTATTGCCCGGTGTCATTCAGGTACCGGGTAACGGTCAACCCATCGTACTGATGAACGATGCGCAAACGACGGGGGGATACCCGCGAATTGCCTGCATTATTGAAGCCGATCGCTACCATCTGGCACAAATCCCTCTCGGGCAGCCGATTCATTTTGTGCAATGTTCGCTGGAGGAAGCGCTGAAAGCGCGTCAGGATCAGCAGCGTTATCTGGAACAACTGGCGTGGAGGCTTGATGGCAAAGATTGATTTAAACGCCGATCTGGGCGAGGGCGGGAGTGCCGACGCGGAGCTGATGACACTGGTCTCTTCGGTCAATATCGCCTGCGGCTTTCATGCGGGCGATGCGCAAACCATGCTCGCAAGCGTGCGTCGAGCCATCAAAAATGGCGTGGCGATTGGCGCTCACCCGAGCTTCCCTGACCGGGAGAACTTTGGTCGCACCGCGATGAGCCTGCCACCTGAGACGGTCTACGCTCAGGTGCTCTACCAGATTGGCGCGCTGGAGGCGATGGTTCGCGCCGAGAAGGGCGCGCTGCGCCACGTGAAGCCGCACGGCATGCTCTATAACCAGGCGGCACAAGATCCGGCTCTGGCAGATGCAATTGCCCGTGCGGTAAGAGACTGCAATTCACAGCTGATCCTGGTGGGTCTGGCAGGCAGCGAGCTTATTCGCGCCGGCGAGCGTCTGGGGTTAACCACGCGGCAGGAGGTCTTTGCCGACCGGGGTTATCAACCCGACGGCAGTCTTGTACCGCGTACGCAAGCCGGTGCGCTGATAACGGACGAAGGTAAAGCGTTGGCCCAGACGCTGGAGATGGTGCGCGCCGGGCGGGTCACCGCCGTGGATGGCACATCGGCGCACGTTCAGGCTGATACGGTATGTTTACATGGTGATGGCGAGCATGCGCTCCAGTTCGCGCGCCGCTTGCGGGCAGCGTTCTCTGAGGAGGGCATCCTTGTCAGCGCAGACTAATCATGAAAGGACAGAAAAATGCCAGAAGGCCCGGAGATCCGCCGCGCGGCGGATAGCCTCGAGGCGGCGATAAAGGGCAAACCCCTGACGGAGGTCTGGTTTGCTTTTCCTCAACTGAAACCGTTTGAATCACAGCTGGTGGGGCAGACGGTAACCCATATTGAAACGCGCGGCAAAGCGTTGCTCACGCATTTTTCCCATAACCTGACGTTATATAGCCATAACCAGCTTTACGGCGTCTGGCGAGTGGTGGAGGCGGGTGAACAGCCGCAGACTACCCGCGTGCTGCGCGTCAGGTTGCAAACTGCCGATAAGGCGATCCTGCTCTATAGCGCCTCTGATATCGAAATGTTAACGCCGGAGCAACTGCTCGCACACCCGTTTCTACTGCGAGTAGGACCGGACGTACTGGATATGCGTCTGACGGCGAGCGATGTGAAGGCCCGACTGTTATCGCCCAAATTCCGCAACCGGCAGTTTTCCGGCCTGTTCCTTGACCAGGCGTTTCTGGCCGGGCTTGGCAACTACCTGCGGGTGGAAATCCTCTGGGAAGTCGGGCTGGCGCCGCAGCATAAAGCCTCTCAGCTGAGCGATGAACGGCTGGAGGCGCTGTCCCACGCGCTGCTGGACATCCCGCGGCTGTCGTACAACACGCGCGGCGTGGTGGATGACAATAAGCATCACGGGGCGTTGTTCCGGTTCAAGGTGTTTCACCGGGCGGGGAAAAAGTGCGAGCGGTGCGGCGGGATTATCGACAGGATGATGCTTTCTTCAAGACCTTTTTACTGGTGCCCGCACTGCCAGAAATAAAAGTAAAACGGTAACCCAGGGGTTACCGTTTTTAAGGTTTTCACCCTCTCCACAGGGAGAGGGCCGAGGTGAGGGCATCAGGCCACACCCAACGTCTTTTAGCGCTTCAGATCAGACTTAAAATCACGCTGCTCGTAGCCGGTATACAGCTGACGAGGACGGGCGATTTTCATGCCTTCGCTGTGCATTTCGTTCCAGTGCGCAATCCAGCCTACGGTACGTGCCATAGCGAAGATCACGGTGAACATGGAAGACGGAATGCCCATCGCTTTCAGAATAATGCCAGAGTAGAAATCGACGTTCGGGTAGAGTTTCTTCTCGATGAAGTACGGGTCGTTCAGCGCGATGTGTTCCAGCTCCATCGCCACTTCCAGCAGATCATCTTTGGTGCCCAGCTCTTTCAGCACTTCGTGGCAGGTCTCACGCATCACGGTGGCGCGTGGGTCGTAGTTTTTGTAAACACGGTGACCAAAGCCCATCAGGCGGAAGGAGTCATTCTTGTCTTTCGCGCGACGCACGAATTCAGGAATGTGTTCAACAGAGCTGATTTCTTCCAGCATCTTCAGTGCCGCTTCGTTCGCGCCGCCGTGCGCCGGTCCCCACAGGGAGGCAATGCCCGCAGCGATACAGGCGAACGGGTTCGCGCCTGAAGAGCCTGCGGTACGTACGGTGGAGGTAGAGGCGTTCTGTTCGTGGTCAGCGTGCAGGATCAGAATACGGTCCATTGCGCGTTCCAGAACCGGGTTCACTTCGTACTCTTCGCACGGCGTGGAGAACATCATGCGCAGGAAGTTGCCGGCGTAGGAGAGGTCGTTACGTGGATACACAAACGGCTGACCGATGGAGTATTTGTAGCACATCGCTGCCATGGTTGGCATTTTGGACAGCAGACGGAACGCCGCGATATCACGGTGGCGTGGGTTATTCACGTCCAGAGAATCGTGGTAAAACGCCGCCAGCGCACCGGTAATCCCGCACATCACCGCCATCGGGTGAGAGTCACGACGGAAAGCATGGAACAGACGAGTAATCTGCTCATGGATCATGGTGTGACGGGTCACGGTGGTTTTGAATTCATCGTATTGTGCCTGCGTCGGTTTTTCGCCGTTCAGCAGGATGTAGCACACTTCCAGGTAGTTGGATTCAGTGGCTAATTGATCGATGGGGAAGCCGCGATGGAGCAGGATACCTTCGTCACCGTCAATGTAGGTGATTTTGGATTCGCAAGATGCGGTAGAGGTAAATCCAGGGTCAAAGGTGAAAACTCCTTTAGAACCCAGCGTACGGATATCAATAACATCCTGACCGAGCGTGCCTTTTAGCACATCCAGTTCAATAGCAGTGTCACCATTTAGGGTGAGCGTTGCCTTCGTATCAGCCATTTACGGTCTCCTTAGCGCCTTATGCTTAAGACTGCGCTTTACCGGATTTGCTTTCAGCTGTTAATCACCGTTACCAGATTGTTATTTGGCTTACCGCTCAGCTCACGAGGACAAACCAGGGTACAGAGCTATGGCGCCTTGCAGGTAAACGAATGAAATATCAGTGAAACAACAGCAAATCAGCGTTTTTGCAGTCCGAATTATTCAAACCTGTATATCACTAATAACTGTCCTGATAACTTCGGTCAATACCATCACACTGTTACATAACTATTTGTCAGGTGAAAGAGAGACCTCATAACTTTTGCGCATTATATGCCTTTTCTGCTGACGTTTGTAACAATATTGTTTAACATTTGTCAAATCAGATGATTAAAATTTAAAAAGATGTTGTTATCGTGACCCTGATCACTGTTCCAGAGAAAACCCGACAAACTGTATGTAGGTTAATTGTAATGATTTTGTGAACGGCCTATACTGCCGCCAGGTCTCCGGAACACCCTGCAATCCCGAGCCACCCAGCGTTGTAACGTGTCGTTTAAGCATCTGGAAGCAATGTTTTGCATGACGCGCAGTTATAGAAAAGGAACGCTGCTTGACCCGCATCGCAGTCCGGAGGAAGGAAACAATAAGAACAGCATGTGGGCGTTATTCATGATAAGAAATGTGAAAAAACAAAGACCTGTCAATCTGGATCTCAAAACGATCCGGTTCCCTGTAACAGCAATAGCGTCCATTTTGCACCGCATTTCTGGTGTGATTACGTTTGTGGCGGTCGGTATTCTGCTGTGGTTACTGGGCACCAGCCTCTCTTCTCCTGAAGGATTCCTCCAGGCCTCTGCCATCATGAACAGCTTCTTCGTGAAATTTATCATGTGGGGCATTCTGACCGCGCTGGCGTACCACGTTGTGGTGGGTGTTCGCCATATGCTGATGGACTTTGGCTACCTGGAAGAAACCTTCGAAGCCGGGAAACGCTCCGCTAACATTTCATTTGTGATTACAGTCGTGCTTTCACTTCTCGCAGGAGTTCTCGTATGGTAAGCAACGCCTCCGCATTAGGACGCAACGGCGTACATGACTTCATTCTGGTCCGTGCTACCGCTATCGTTCTCACCCTTTACATTATCTATATGATCGGTTTCTTCGCGACCAGCGGCACGCTGACGTGGGAAATCTGGAGTGGGTTCTTCGGATCTGCCTTCACCAAAGTGTTCACCCTGCTGGCGCTGTTCTCCATCCTTATTCATGCCTGGATTGGCATGTGGCAGGTGTTGACCGATTACGTTAAACCACTGGCTATTCGCCTTCCTCTGCAGCTGGCAATCGTCGTTGCTCTGGTGGTTTACGTTATTTATGGATTCGTTGTGGTGTGGGGTGTGTAATGAAACTGCCAGTCAGAGAATTTGATGCTGTCGTGATTGGTGCGGGTGGCGCAGGTATGCGTGCCGCACTGCAAATTTCCCAGAGCGGCCAGACCTGTGCGCTGCTCTCAAAAGTATTCCCAACCCGTTCCCACACTGTGTCTGCGCAGGGCGGTATCACCGTTGCGCTGGGTAACTCCCATGAAGATAACTGGGAATGGCACATGTACGACACGGTAAAAGGTTCCGACTACATCGGCGACCAGGATGCCATAGAATATATGTGTAAGACTGGCCCGGAAGCGATTCTGGAGCTGGACCATATGGGTCTGCCGTTCTCCCGTCTGGAAAATGGCACCATCTATCAGCGTCCGTTTGGCGGCCAGTCGAAAAACTTCGGCGGCGAGCAGGCGGCACGTACTGCGGCGGCGGCTGACCGTACCGGTCACGCGCTGCTGCACACCCTGTACCAGCAGAACCTGAAAAACCACACCACCATCTTCTCCGAGTGGTACGCGCTGGATCTGGTGAAAAACGCCGATGGCGCAATTGTGGGTTGTACCGCGCTGTGCATCGAAACCGGTGAAGTGGTCTACTTCAAAGCACGTGCAACCGTGCTGGCAACCGGCGGTGCAGGCCGTATCTATCAGTCCACCACTAACGCCCACATCAACACCGGTGACGGCGTCGGTATGGCTATCCGCGCGGGCGTGCCGGTGCAGGATATGGAGATGTGGCAGTTCCACCCAACCGGTATCGCTGGTGCGGGCGTTCTGGTAACAGAAGGCTGCCGCGGTGAAGGTGGTTATCTGCTGAATAAACACGGCGAGCGCTTCATGGAGCGTTATGCCCCGAATGCGAAAGACCTGGCGGGTCGTGACGTGGTGGCGCGCTCCATCATGATCGAAATCCGTGAAGGCCGCGGCTGTGACGGCCCATGGGGTCCACACGCCAAGCTGAAACTCGACCATCTGGGTAAAGAAGTACTGGAGTCCCGTCTGCCAGGCATCCTGGAACTGTCCCGTACCTTCGCTCACGTTGACCCTGTAAAAGAGCCAATTCCGGTAATCCCAACCTGCCACTATATGATGGGCGGTATTCCGACCAAAGTGACCGGTCAGGCGCTGACCGTGAACGAGCAGGGCGAAGACGTGGTCATCCCTGGCCTGTTCGCGGTAGGCGAAATCGCCTGCGTATCCGTACACGGTGCCAACCGTCTGGGCGGCAACTCCCTGCTGGACCTGGTGGTGTTTGGTCGTGCGGTGGGTCTGCATCTGCAGGAATCCATTGCCGAGCAGGGCGACCTGCGTGACGCGACCGATGACGAAATTGATGCCTCTCTTGAGCGCCTCAACCGCTGGAACGGCAACCGTAACGGCGAAGATCCGGTGGAAATCCGTAAAGCGCTTCAGGAATGTATGCAGCACAACTTCTCGGTATTCCGTGAAGGTGACGCGATGGCCAAAGGTCTTGAGCAGCTGAAAGCGATCCGCGAGCGTCTGAAAAATGCCCGTCTGGACGACACTTCCAGCGAGTTCAACACCCAGCGCGTTGAGTGCCTGGAGTTGGATAACCTGATGGAAACTGCATTTGCCACCGCGATGTCGGCAAACTTCCGTACCGAAAGCCGTGGCGCGCATAGCCGCTTCGACTTCCCGGAGCGTGACGATGAAAACTGGCTGTGCCATTCCCTGTATCTGCCAGAGTCGGAAACCATGACGCGCCGTCAGGTGAACATGGAACCGAAACTGCGTCCGGCGTTCCCGCCGAAGATTCGTACTTACTAATGCGGAGACAGGATAATGAAACTCGAATTCTCAGTTTATCGTTATAACCCGGATGTTGATGATGCTCCGCGTATGCAGGATTACACCCTGGAAGCGGAAGAAGGTCGTGACATGATGCTGCTGGATGCCTTAATCCAGCTGAAAGAAAAAGATCCGACGCTGTCGTTTCGTCGTTCCTGCCGTGAAGGGGTGTGTGGCTCTGACGGCGTGAACATGAACGGCAAAAATGGCCTGGCCTGCATCACGCCAATTTCCGCGTTGCAGCGTCCAGGTCAGAAAATTGTTATCCGTCCTCTGCCAGGCCTGCCGGTCGTGCGTGATTTGGTGGTGGACATGGGGCAATTCTATGCACAATATGAGAAGATTAAGCCTTACTTGTTGAATAATGGGCAAAATCCGCCCGCTCGCGAGCACTTACAGTCTCCTGAGCAGCGTGAAAAACTCGATGGGCTGTACGAGTGTATTCTCTGTGCATGTTGTTCGACGTCCTGCCCATCGTTCTGGTGGAACCCGGACAAGTTTATCGGCCCGGCGGGTCTGCTGGCTGCCTATCGCTTCCTGATCGATAGCCGCGACACCGAAACCGATAACCGTCTGGAAGGACTGAGTGACGCTTTCAGCGTATTCCGCTGCCATAGCATCATGAACTGCGTCAGTGTGTGTCCGAAGGGGCTGAACCCGACGCGCGCCATCGGCCATATTAAGTCGATGTTGTTGCAGCGCAGTGCGTAAGTAGTGAGAGGGGAGCGCTGTTCCCCTCACCCTGACCCTCTCCCGCAGGGAGAGGGAACAGATTGCAGAAACCTTTAAAAACTGCCCTGTACTACCCTGAAGTCCAGACAGTTTCTAAAGGTTCCTTCGCGGGCCAAATGAAAAGAGCTCGCAGGTGAACCCCGGCACGTACACGTGGTGTGCGTGGTAGTTTCTACGGCGAAAGTAAGCATAAAAATGCTTAAGGGATCACGATGCAGAACGGCGCAATGAAAGCCTGGCTGGACTCTTCTTACCTCTCTGGTGCCAACCAGAGCTGGATAGAACAGCTCTATGAAGACTTCTTAACCGATCCTGACTCAGTGGACGCAAACTGGCGTTCCATGTTCCAGCAGTTGCCTGGCACGGGAGTCAAACCGGATCAATTCCATTCCAAAACACGTGATTATTTCCGTCGTCTGGCGAAGGATGCCTCACGTTACTCTTCTGCGATTTCCGACCCTGACACCAATGCGAAGCAGGTTAAAGTCCTGCAACTTATCAACGCTTATCGCTTCCGTGGTCACCAGCATGCGAATCTCGACCCGCTGGGACTGTGGCAGCAAGACCGTGTGGCGGATCTCGATCCGGCGTATCACGATCTGACCGAGGCCGATTTCCAGGAAAGCTTTAACGTAGGTTCCTTTGCCATCGGCAAAGACACGATGAAGCTGGGCGATCTGATTGACGCGCTCAAGCAAACCTACTGCGGCTCCATCGGCGCGGAATACATGCACATTACCTCTACCGAAGAGAAACGCTGGATCCAGCAGCGCATCGAATCCGTAGCGGGCCACGCGACCTTCTCGGCTGACGAGAAAAAACGCTTCCTGAACGAACTGACCGCTGCCGAGGGTCTTGAGCGCTATCTGGGCGCGAAATTCCCGGGCGCAAAACGCTTCTCGCTGGAAGGCGGTGATGCGCTGGTGCCGATGCTGAAAGAGCTGATTCGTCACGCCGGCAAGAGCGGTACCCGTGAAGTGGTGCTGGGCATGGCGCACCGTGGTCGTCTGAACGTACTGGTCAACGTGCTGGGTAAAAAACCGCAGGATCTGTTCGACGAATTCGCGGGCAAACATAAAGAACACCTCGGCACCGGCGACGTGAAGTACCACATGGGCTTCTCGTCTGATATCGAAACCGAAGGTGGTCTGGTTCACCTGGCGCTGGCGTTTAACCCGTCACACCTGGAAATCGTCAGCCCGGTGGTTATCGGTTCCGTGCGTGCGCGTCTGGATCGTCTGGACGAGCCTAGCAGCAATAAAGTACTGCCAATCACCATCCACGGTGACGCAGCCGTAACAGGGCAGGGCGTGGTTCAGGAAACCCTGAACATGTCCAAAGCGCGTGGTTACGAAGTGGGCGGTACCGTTCGCATCGTGATTAACAACCAGGTGGGCTTCACCACCTCTAACCCGCTGGATGCACGTTCTACCCCGTACTGCACCGACATCGGTAAAATGGTACAGGCGCCGATCTTCCACGTTAACGCGGATGACCCGGAAGCCGTTGCTTTTGTTACCCGTCTGGCGCTGGACTTCCGTAACACCTTCAAGCGCGATGTGTTCATTGACCTCTTCTGCTACCGTCGTCACGGCCACAACGAAGCGGATGAGCCAAGTGCAACCCAGCCGCTGATGTACCAGAAAATCAAAAAACACCCGACCCCGCGCAAAATCTATGCTGACAAGCTGGAGAGCGACAAAGTGGCGACGCTGGAAGATGCGACCGAAATGGTCAACCTCTACCGCGACGCGCTGGATGCGGGTGAATGCGTGGTGAAAGAACTGCGCCCAATGAACATGCACTCCTTTACCTGGTCGCCGTACCTCAACCACGAGTGGGATGAGAGCTACCCGAACAAGGTCGAAATGAAGCGTCTGCAGGAGCTGGCTAAACGCATCAGCACTGTGCCTGACGCCATTGAGATGCAGTCTCGCGTGCAGAAAATCTACGCTGACCGTCAGTCCATGGCGGCAGGCGAGAAGCTGTTTGACTGGGGCGGCGCGGAAACCCTGGCTTACGCAACGCTGGTTGATGAGGGTATTCCTGTTCGTCTGTCCGGTGAAGATGCGGGCCGTGGCACCTTCTTCCACCGTCACGCAGTTGTTCACAACCAGTCCAATGGTTCAACCTACACTCCGCTGCAGCACGTGCACAACGGTCAGGGCCAGTTCAAGGTCTGGGACTCCGTGCTGTCTGAAGAAGCGGTGCTGGCATTCGAATACGGTTACGCCACCGCAGAACCTCGCACCCTGACTATCTGGGAAGCGCAGTTCGGTGACTTCGCCAACGGTGCGCAGGTTGTAATCGACCAGTTCATCTCCTCCGGCGAGCAGAAATGGGGCCGTATGTGTGGCCTGGTGATGCTGCTGCCGCACGGCTATGAAGGCCAGGGTCCGGAGCACTCCTCTGCGCGTCTGGAACGTTATCTGCAGCTCTGCGCTGAGCAGAATATGCAGGTCTGCGTGCCGTCCACCCCGGCTCAGGTGTACCACATGCTGCGTCGTCAGGCGCTGCGCGGTATGCGCCGTCCGCTGGTGGTGATGTCGCCGAAATCCCTGCTGCGTCATCCGCTGGCTGTGTCCAGCCTGGATGAACTGGCGAATGGCACCTTCCTGCCAGCCATCGGTGAGATTGATGAACTGGATCCGCAGGCTGTGAAGCGTGTGGTGATGTGTTCTGGTAAGGTTTATTACGACCTGCTGGAACAGCGCCGTAAGAACGATCAGAAAGATGTCGCCATCGTGCGTATCGAACAGCTTTATCCGTTCCCGCACCAGGCGGTGCAGGAAGCGCTGAAACCTTACGCTCACGTACATGATTTTGTCTGGTGCCAGGAAGAGCCGCTCAACCAGGGCGCATGGTACTGCAGCCAGCATCATTTCCGTGAAGTGATTCCATTTGGGTCAGCCCTGCGTTATGCAGGTCGCCCGGCCTCCGCCTCACCGGCGGTAGGGTATATGTCCGTTCACCAGAAGCAGCAACAAGATCTGGTCAATGACGCGCTGAACGTCGATTAATTAAAGGATACATAATGAGTAGCGTAGATATTCTTGTTCCCGACCTGCCTGAATCTGTAGCAGATGCGACCGTCGCTACCTGGCACAAAAAACCAGGCGATGCCGTTAAGCGCGATGAAGTGCTGGTAGAAATCGAAACTGACAAAGTGGTACTGGAAGTACCGGCTTCGGCGGATGGTGTTCTGGATGCTGTGCTGGAAGATGAAGGCACAACCGTAACCTCTCGTCAGATCCTGGGTCGCCTGCGCGAAGGCAACAGCGCGGGCAAAGAGTCCAGTGCGAGATCTGAAGAGAAAGCCTCTACGCCGGCTCAACGCCAGCAGGCTTCTCTGGAAGAGCAGACCAACGATGCGCTCAGCCCGGCGATCCGTCGCCTGCTGGCTGAGCACAACCTGGACGCGGCGGCCATTAAAGGCACCGGTGTGGGTGGTCGTCTGACCCGTGAAGATATCGAGAAGCACCTGGCGAAAGCGCCTGCGAAAGCAGAAGCAAAAGCCCCTGCGGCAGCGCCAGCAGCACAGCCTGCTCTGGGTGCCCGCAGCGAAAAACGTGTGCCAATGACTCGTCTGCGTAAGCGTGTGGCTGAGCGTCTGCTGGAAGCGAAAAACTCCACCGCGATGCTGACCACCTTCAACGAAGTGAACATGAAGCCAATCATGGACCTGCGTAAGCAGTACGGTGACGCGTTTGAAAAACGTCACGGTATCCGTCTGGGCTTTATGTCCTTCTACGTGAAAGCGGTGGTTGAAGCGCTGAAACGCTACCCGGAAGTGAACGCGTCCATCGACGGTGATGACGTGGTTTACCACAACTACTTCGATGTCAGCATGGCGGTATCTACTCCGCGTGGCCTGGTGACCCCAGTACTGCGTGACGTGGATACCCTGGGTATGGCTGATATCGAGAAAAATATTAAAGAGCTGGCTGTGAAAGGCCGCGACGGCAAGCTGACCGTAGATGACCTGACCGGCGGTAACTTCACCATTACCAACGGCGGTGTATTCGGTTCGCTGATGTCTACCCCAATCATTAACCCGCCGCAGAGCGCGATCCTGGGTATGCATGCCATTAAAGATCGTCCTATGGCGGTAGACGGTAAAGTTGAGATCCTGCCGATGATGTACCTGGCACTGTCTTACGATCACCGTCTGATCGATGGCCGCGAGTCCGTGGGCTTCCTGGTGGCGATTAAAGAGCTGCTGGAAGATCCAACGCGTCTGCTGCTCGACGTCTAGTTTGCAGTCTTGCCCGGCGGCATATAGCTGCCGGGCCTATAAAAGCACGACCTAACGATTACCTGAAGGATGGATAGAACACATGAACTTACATGAATATCAGGCCAAACAGCTGTTTGCCCGGTATGGCTTACCGGCTCCGGTGGGTTATGCCTGTACTACCCCGCGTGAAGCAGAAGAAGCCGCATCTAAAATCGGTTCCGGCCCTTGGGTAGTTAAGTGTCAGGTTCACGCTGGTGGCCGTGGTAAAGCGGGCGGTGTGAAGGTTGTTAAGAGCAAAGAAGAGATTCGTGCGTTTGCTGAACATTGGCTCGGCAAGCGTCTGGTGACCTACCAGACAGATGCGAACGGCCAGCCGGTTAACCAGATCCTGGTAGAAGCCGCGACCGACATCGCGAAAGAACTGTACCTGGGTGCGGTTGTTGACCGTAGTTCCCGTCGCGTGGTGTTCATGGCGTCTACCGAAGGCGGCGTGGAAATCGAAAAAGTGGCAGAAGAAACCCCTCATCTGATCCACAAAGTGGCTATCGATCCGCTGGCAGGCCCAATGCCTTACCAGGGTCGTGAGCTGGCGTTCAAACTGGGTCTGGAAGGTAAACTGGTTCAACAGTTCACCAAGATCTTCATGGGTCTGGCGACCATCTTCCTGGAGCGCGACCTGGCGCTGATCGAGATCAACCCGCTGGTGATCACCACTCAGGGCGATCTGATCTGTCTCGACGGTAAACTGGGCGCTGACGGCAACGCACTGTTCCGCCAGCCGGATCTGCGCGAAATGCGTGACCAGTCTCAGGAAGACCCGCGTGAAGCGCAGGCTGCACAGTGGGAACTAAACTACGTGGCGCTGGATGGCAACATCGGCTGCATGGTTAACGGTGCGGGCCTGGCAATGGGTACCATGGACATCGTTAAGCTGCACGGCGGTGAGCCAGCAAACTTCCTCGACGTAGGCGGTGGCGCAACCAAAGAGCGCGTAACCGAAGCGTTCAAAATCATCCTGTCTGACGACAACGTGAAGGCCGTTCTGGTTAACATCTTCGGCGGTATCGTGCGTTGTGACCTGATCGCCGACGGTATCATCGGCGCAGTGGAAGAAGTGGGTGTTAACGTTCCGGTAGTTGTGCGTCTGGAAGGTAACAACGCTGAACTCGGCGCGAAAAAACTGGCTGACAGCGGCCTGAATATTATTGCAGCGAAAAGTCTGACGGATGCAGCTCAGCAGGTTGTTGCCGCAGTGGAGGGGAAATAATGTCCGTTTTAATTAATAAAGATACCAAGGTTATCTGCCAGGGCTTCACCGGTAGCCAGGGGACTTTCCACTCCGAACAGGCGATTGCCTACGGTACGCAGATGGTTGGCGGCGTAACGCCAGGTAAAGGCGGCACCACGCATCTGGGTCTGCCGGTGTTTAACACCGTGCGTGAAGCCGTAGAAGCCACTGGCGCAACCGCGACCGTGATCTACGTTCCGGCACCGTTCTGCAAAGATTCCATCCTGGAAGCGATCGATGCAGGTATTAAACTGATCATCACCATCACTGAAGGCATCCCGACGCTGGATATGCTGACCGTGAAGGTTAAGCTGGATGAAGCTGGCGTGCGTATGATCGGCCCGAACTGCCCAGGCGTTATCACTCCAGGCGAATGCAAAATCGGTATCATGCCGGGCCACATTCACAAGCCGGGCAAAGTGGGTATCGTTTCCCGCTCCGGTACGCTGACCTATGAAGCGGTCAAACAGACCACCGATTACGGCTTCGGCCAGTCCACCTGTGTGGGCATCGGCGGTGACCCGATCCCGGGCTCTAACTTCATCGACATCCTGAAGCTGTTCCAGGAAGATCCACAGACCGAAGCGATCGTGATGATCGGTGAGATCGGTGGTAGCGCTGAAGAAGAAGCGGCTGCTTACATCAAAGAACACGTGACCAAGCCAGTTGTCGGTTACATCGCGGGTGTGACTGCGCCGAAAGGCAAGCGTATGGGTCACGCAGGTGCGATTATCGCGGGTGGTAAAGGTACGGCTGATGAGAAATTCGCAGCGCTGGAAGCCGCAGGCGTGAAAACCGTTCGCAGCCTGGCGGATATCGGCGAAGCACTGAAATCCATCATTAAGTAAATCCTCTCTGCTCTCTGCAAGGAGAGCGTTGAAATAAAAAATGTCCGTTTCGACATGGTTGGCCGCTGTAAAGCGGCCTTTTTTTATTGCAGAAAATCCTCACGTATCGGCGTAAAGGTATCCAGCAGGGTTCCCGCCTTGTGACAGACGCAGCCGTGCATAACATTGGGTTGTTTGTACAGCGTATCGCCTGCTCTGACGGTATGCGTTTCGTCGCCAATGGTAAATTCAAACTCACCGGAGAGAACATACGTCAACTGCTCGTGGGGATGGCTGTGCATGGGGCCGATGGCACCCTGCGCGAAATGTACTTCAACCGCCATCATATTGCCGGCATGGGCGAGGATCCGGCGGGTTACGCCATTCCCAGCCTCTTCCAGCTGGGTCTGATTATGAAAAACAAACATCGTATTACCTCAGTTGTATAGTGAATGAGTGACTTCTGACCGCGCTGTCAGAGGCGGTATGTGCGGTTTAACGTCATGTCAATCACGGTTATTGTATCGTCGCTCTTCACGATATCGACTTTCCCGGTGCCCGTGAAATCTGTGACAAACACGAAGGAAATGCGCTTATCTCGGCTGCGTAATAGCAGGTAGTCGATCGTTGATGTCGAAGGGTTATTCGGTCCATGAGCTTTGATTAACGCCGTATTGTTGGTCGAAAAGCAGGTGACAGAAACCGGGGCGTCGGCCTGGTAGTGAACCTCCATTTTACCCTTCAGCGGCTGTTCAGTTGCCTGCTTAACGTAGGGGTAGCAGATCCGGACGCCATTCTGTGGCGCCGTCGGTGTTGTTGAGGCGTTGATGTGGTAAACCGCATCGACGCACTGGTAGTGAGGATTATCGACGTCCCATTTATCAATCAGCAGGTTTTCCGTCACGACGATGCTACGGCGAAAAACGATATCCCGGTAGGACTCATCATCCCACTCCACGCGAGTTTTGCTGTCGGGTAACACAGCGGCGCTGCACCAGTCCACTTCGGCGATCAGCCGCGATTCTCCCTCCTGCTGCTGGTAATCGAGAACCCTGGGTAGTGCAGGGGGCTGGTTGAGTCCGTTGACGCACAGCGTATTGTGCGAAAACGTATTTTTGTAGTAGCCATAGTGCAGCGGTGCGCCATAGCCGGTTGTGCCCAGATCGGGGAACAGCGCGCTGTAGTTATTGAAGACGATAAGGTTGAGTCTGTCGTAGTGATCGTGCTCGCCGCCGTAGGGGCCATGTTTAATGCATACGGCGCGGCCTGGCGCGTTGCGGATTATCGTAAATCCGGCGTCAGGATTATGCTCATTACCTTCCGGGGCGCTTAACGCCTGCGTCGTCAGCGGTTGCCCATAGAAAAGGGCATCAATGTTGTCGCGCGGTCCAGCGGTGTATAGCCAGGCTAACAGCTCGCCATATTGCGGGTTGCCATAATAGTTGAACGCAAATTCATAGATATCGGCGTGGCCGAGTCTCTCCTGGCCGTTCACGCAGTCGTTCACCTTAGGCAGGGTCATATTCGGCATCAGCAGCGTCAATGGCAGCGACAGCATGTTCGTATACCAGGGCTTATCCAGCAGGCTGAACGGACCATGTTGGGCGAATTTCTCAAAGCCCATGAACGCCTCAAGCGCGTAATAGTGGTAATGCAGCGAACCTTCGAACCATAAGCCGCCGGGCAGCAGGGCATGTTCCAGCTGATACCGCAGGCCGTAAGGGCTGTTAACGGCAAACGTCAGATAGCGATCGTCGTCGAGAATCGCGCCGATAATGCCGATGGTCGCGCTGATCTTCACCTCGTGGTTGTGGATTTGATTGCTACGGTGCTGCATCAGAAAATCGGCTCCGCTGCGCAGCAGGCGTCGGGAAATATACTCATACTGTTCTGTCGTCAGCGCGGCGCTGACGATATCGAATCCACGGGCAAAATCGGCATGACAGTTGGCTTCACACAGCGTCTGCGCGTTGGCTTTACCGGGACCGTTATAAGGAATACCGCCGTGTTCTTCGTAGTCAGGGTAGTATTTTGCGTACTGCATCAGGATATCGGTAATTTTATTGAGGTATTTATTATCGTCCGTTAGCAGCCAGAGGATGCCCAGCTCATAGCACGCTTTAGCATTGAGCCCGTTAAGCCAGCGCCACCAGGCACCATAGTAAGGTTCACCGGTAAAGACGGCTCCATCAACCGGGCAACGGTGCTTATTGGGCGATTTCCGGTCCCAGAACAGCCGCACGCTGTGTTCCGGGCAGTAAAAATAGTGGTTCCAGGTGGCGCAGCCCGTTTGCGGAACCAGCGTGTCGTGGTTAAGGACGTCGCGGTTGTTTTCCTCCAGGCGGCGAAGGATCTCCGGCGTTACCCGGGCTTTTGCAGCGGCAATCTGTGCTTCTGTAAACTGTTTCATTATCTACCTGTATGCGTTGACGTGGCGCTTACTTCACCAATACAGAGCCCGGGGTCAGGATGTTGATATCGGTGTCATTTGCCTGCGTCAATAGCGCGGCATTTTTGCTGAAGTCATTGTCTTTCCAGACTCTCGCTGCGGCGAGTAACGGACCAGTAGCCTCTTCAGGGTTGTATTTTATTTCCTGATACGGCCAGTCGCTGGCGTCTTTGCCGGTTTGCTGGCTGACGAAGGAAAAGGCTTTTTTCATGGTTCGCCCATCCAGTGCATAATTCCAGACATCATCACCTGTTATTTCACCGTAGCGCCCCATTCTGGCGTAGGCTGCCAGAGCAAAATTGGTGTAATGGAAGGAGCGAGTTCGTTCAAGCTCGGCCGGTAGTTCGCCTTTGACGTTCATCTGAGCAGCAAGGTGGCGATTTTTGAAAATATCGATTTGCCGACGAGCCTGTTTGACGTCACCGGAGAACAACGAAAAGGCGGTAACCTGCGCGTCATACCAGGCGCCGTGATTGTTATACCAGTTTCCCTCTTCCTGGCCGTTAGCGCTGGATAACAGCCATGTGGCATAGTCCGAATACCAGCTTTTGTAACCCTGAACCGCTTTATCCGAGAGGAAGCCCGCATGTTGCAGCAGGATGATGCTGTCAGCGACGTCGATCAATACGCGCGTATCAATAATGCCAATCCCCCGGCCATTCACTATGCCCGGAATTGCCTGGGCGTAACTGAGGTCAGGATTCATTCGGGTTTGCTTGTTCAGAAACCAGGTGTCCAACATGATTTCTGCTTTTTGCGCATAGCGGGCCTCTGCGCTATAAAATGCGGCCAGTGAGAGCGCTCGGACGTCGTCAGAGAACTGCACCAGGCGTTTGCTGTCCGTATCGTCTGTCTTGGATGACGGGTTTATCTGGCCGTCTTTACGAATCCAGGGAAGATGGTCTTTGGTATCCGGGTTTGGCCACCAGTAGGGACCAAAACTGTAATAGTCATGCTTATTCCCGGACGCCGGTAACAATTTTTTATCGGTCACACTCCAGGGTTTATGTTCCAGCGCCTGGTCTGCTTTCTGCAGCAGATTTTTCCAGGTGGGAGCGTAGGTTTGATCTCCGCGCTGAATACTTTCTTTTATCTCAAGCATCTGCCTGCAATCGTACGTCAGGCAGTCGTCATTCGAGCCCTGAGGCAGTGTATTCCCACTCGCTGCTAACGCGGAGGTTGAGAACAGCGCGCTGATAAACGCAATGTTGCGATAATTCATCGGTATATTCCTTACATTTATACCCGTCATTCAGGCGATTACCGGTGTGACTTTTTCAGAAGGGAGCTTAATCAGCATCCACAGGAACAGGGCGCCAATCAAATCGAAAACGCCCAGACCGATAAAGAAGATGTCGTAACCCACAACAGCGACCATCGCGCCAAGGAAAATACTGAACAGGAAGTTCCCCATGCTGCCGGTGAAGGCGGCGAAACCGGTCGCTGTGGCGACTTTTTGTCTTGGGAACAGGTCGGATGACATGCTGATCACCGTAACGGACAGACACTGATGGGCGAACCCGGCAATACAGAACAGCGCAATGGCCACATAGACATTACTGACGAAACCAACGCCAGCCATCGACAGCATCAGCAGGGCGGCAAACGTAAAAGTGATGCGTTTGGCGTTAACAATATGCACGCCGCGGTTATTCAGAAACTTCGAAATGTAACCCGCAGCCAGACAACCCAGGTCAGCGGTCAGGAAGGGGAGCCAGGCAAACATGGCGATTTCTTTCATGTTCATGTGGCGCACCGTCACCAGGTAGAGCGGCATCCAGTAGTGCAGCGTCCCCCATGCCGGATCGGCCATAAAACGCGGTAAGGAGATGGCCCACAAGCTTTTATCCTTGATCATGGACATCAGGGAGGCTTTCTCTTTAACCACTTCTATTTGATCGGCCATGACCTCTTCGTACTCTTCCTTCAGCAGCGCAGGATGCGACTCCGGGGAGCGATAAAGCACCGCCCACAGAATGGCCCAAACAACGCCGATGGCGCCGGTGACAACAAAAGACATTTCCCAGTTGTAGTTAACAATCGCCCAGACAACCAGTGGCGGGGCCAGCATGGCACCGACGGAGGTACCGAGGCTGTAAACGCCGCAGGCTAAGCCGCGCTCCTTTGCCGGAAACCACTCGGCGGTGACTTTCATACCCGCAGGGTTGAAGGCGGCTTCGGTCAGGCCCAGGCCCCCGCGCAATGCGGCAATGGGGAACCATGTGCTAAATAATGCCGTCAGCATGTTGCACAAAGACCACAGCGCGGCCAGTACAGCAAAACTGACTCGCAAGCCGAATTTATCGATCACAAAACCGCAGGCGATCCCGCCGATGGCATAGGTGAATGGAAAGACCGACACAATCCATGAGTATTGCTCGCTGGAGAGATTCAGCGTTTTCATCATTTCTGGTGCTGCGACGCCGAGCGTGCTCCTGGCTAAGTAGTTGATAATCGTACCTAACATGACGAGTGAGATAATGTACCAGCGCAGTTTTTTGATCTTCACAACATTCACCTTGTCCGTTGATAATTAGCTTTAGTTAAAGTAAAACAATGTTTCATTTCATTTTATGGACTGGTGATGGAGGTGTTTATGATCTTGATCTCAGTTTTGAAACAATATTTCATTTTGTTTGGTTTAGGTGATTGGAAGAGGGTTCTGTTTGTTTTTGTTAACTGTTTTATAAGTCGCTAAAACTTAAATTTATTTTGTGAATAATTCGTGGGAGGTTTTTATTTTACACTTTCAATTATTAAAACTGTGTTTTGATAATTTTTATGAGCACGATCTTGTTTGTGAAACAATGTTCGTGATTTTAATTCGTAGATAAATATGATTCTCGAAAATTGCGGGTTGATGGCTGTTGATTTTATTTGTTTATGGCAATGAGTTTTCTTTTCTTAAAAGGATGAAGGTCTGTTATGCAAAAAAATCCATTACGTTTTCTGATTCTCTTCGCCGCCGGGCTGCCGCTGGCGAGCCATGCGCTAACGTTTGATGTCCGGGGCGGCTATAAAACCGGGAGCCACTCCTATGAGTCGCGGTATAAGATCAGTGAGAGCTGGGCTAACGGCTGGTGGGCAAGCGCGGAGATGGATAATAAAAACAATAAAAATAACGGAAAGGGTACAAATGGTTCCGATAAGTCCGACAGTGCTCACTCTTTTGGTGACAGCACAACTGACTATAACGAGATAGAGACTAATTATACCTGGCGGTTTGCCGATAAGTGGAATCTACAACCCGGGGGGATTTACCACTGGAGCAGTAAAGGTACTCAGATTCGTCCCTATATCAGGGTCAACTATCTACCCGGAGCTGACTGGAGTCTCGGTTTGCGTTACCGATACGATTATAATACTTATGAGACTGTTAACGATGAGGGAGAGTCACATCGCGACAGCGTTAATCGTCTCGACATCTTTATGGGTTATAAATTTAATCGCGAATGGAGTTTCTTATATCAGGGCACAGCATATAAGCATGCCAATGAGGATTACACCTATAAAAATAATAAAACCTGGGCAACTGAGAATGCATTTACACTGCGGTATAAGTGGAACGAATGGTTTAGTCCCTATGTTGAATACGACTATTTAGATCAGCAGGGCTACTACGAAGGTGAGGATAATGTCTCTGAGTCGCGCTATCGCATTGGTATGACGTTTACGCTTTAAACGCGATTATTACCCTGAAAACCCGGTTTAGCACCGGGTTTTTGTCATTCATGTACGTTTAGTGTCTACGTTTCGCTACTAGCGTAAATTTGTAGTCATCACTTTTGAAGGTATTACGGCTGTATTCAAATACGCGTCCATCACTGAGATAGCCGCGGGAGATTTTTTCGAGGACAGGTTTTGCCGCATCGATCCCCAGTGCATTCACGACCTCGGCAGAGGGCATCACGGGAATGACCTCCTGCTCACTGCGGTCGATAACCATCTTTTTAATCTTTTCGATGTAATGATATTTGGAGTTTTCCATCACGGCCCAGGTGAGGTCGTCGAACATCGCCAGCGGCATCCATGTCTCTTCCAGATTCACAGGTTTTTGCTTAATAAAACGCACGCGTTTGATATGCCAGACGTTGTCATCAGGGCGAATGTTCAGCTTTTCCGCGAGTTTCTCATCCGCTTTGATCACTTCGAATGTTTTGACGTCGCTATGGGTATCAACATTTCGATCCGCCAGTTTTTCGTAAAAGCCGGTGAGTTGATAAATGTCGTAATTAACGCGCTCCTCTTTGACGTAGGAGCCGCTGCCCTGAATGCTCTCGATAATGTGCTCTTCGGTGAGTAGCTTTAGCGCCTGTCTCACCGTTACCCGACTCACGCTAAAGGCGTCCTGCAGACTGGATTCCGTTGGTAACGCATCACCAGGTTTTAACTCACCGGCGTTGATTTGCTCGCGAAGCGCATCGGCTATCTGTCGGTACATCGGTTTGTTGCCCATATCATCTGCCTTTCTAATACCTTTTAACGGAATTATGCCCTCAGATTAAAATTTGTAAACAATACAAATTAAATACAAATAATGTTTTTTAGGTGAAAGTGATCACATAAATGTATTGTTTTGTCTGCCACACTCGATCCCGAACAATAACCATTGAGTGTGAGGATCTTTATGGACCTGACGACCCTGACCCACCCCAGCGCAGTCTGCGTGCTGGCGCGGTATACCAGCCGTGATGAGGCAATACGCCAGCTCACTCAGCGGCTGGTGGCACTGGGCAAAATTGCGGACGGCGAGACATTTTTGACCGACGTCTTTCACCGGGAATCACTTGGCCCTACCGCGCTGGGAGAAGGCCTTGCGGTACCGCATGGCAAATCTGGCGCAGTGAAAGACGCCGCTTTTGCGGTGGCAACATTACGGGAGCCGCTGGCCTGGGAAGGCGTTGATGGCCCGGAAAACGTCGAGCTGATTGTCCTGCTCGCCATTCCCCCGGCTGAGGCGGGCTCAACGCATATTCAGGTGTTAACGGAGCTGACGTCTCGCCTGGCGGATGATGCCCTCCGGGCGCGGGTGATGGCGGCAACCACGGCAGAAGCGCTGCTTGCCGCGTTAAATGATGCGCCAAGGGATGAAGACGTTATCGCGTCAGAAGATGCGCCCACTGTTGTCTGTGTGACGGCGTGTCCGGCCGGGATTGCGCATACCTACATGGCTGCTGAGTACCTTGAAAAAGCCGGGCGCAAACTCGGCGTGAACGTGGTGGTTGAAAAACAGGGGGCGAACGGCATTGAAGGACGCCTTACCCCTGAGCAACTGCAGGAGGCTCGCGCCTGTATTTTTGCGGCAGAGGTGGCTATCAAGGAAAGTGAGCGTTTTCAGGGGATTCCCTCGCTATCAGTGCCTGTCGCGGAACCGCTGCGATATGCTGAGGCGTTGATTGAGCGCGCGCTCGCATTACAGCCCTCACCGGTGGCGCGCCCTGTGCAAACAGAAACCGAGGCGAGAAAGAGCGTTAAAACAGAACTCAAGCAGGCGCTTCTCAGCGGGATCTCCTTTGCAGTGCCGCTTATTGTTGCCGGGGGCACTGTGCTGGCCGTCGCAGTGTTACTGGCGCAGATCTTTGGACTGCAGCATCTGTTCGATCAGGAAAATTCGTGGCTGTGGATGTACCGCAAACTTGGCGGCGGCATGCTCGGCATTTTGATGGTGCCTGTGCTGGCAGCCTACACCGCGTACTCGCTTGCGGATAAACCCGCGCTGGCTCCAGGCTTCGCTGCCGGTCTTGCTGCCAACATGATCGGTTCAGGTTTTTTGGGGGCGATCGCAGGTGGTTTGATTGCGGGTTATCTGATGCGTTGGGTGAAGAACCATATTCGTCTCAATAATCGCTACAACGGTTTCTTAACCTATTACCTCTACCCGGTTCTCGGTGTGCTGGGCGCGGGCAGCCTGATGCTGTTTGTGATTGGCGAGCCGGTGGCATGGCTGAACAACTCTCTGACGGCCTGGCTTAACGGTCTATCCGGCACCAATGCGCTATTGCTCGGTACGCTCCTCGGTTTTATGTGTTCGTTCGATCTGGGCGGGCCTGTCAATAAAGCAGCGTACGCATTCTGTCTGGGGGCAATGGCCAACGGTGTATATGGCCCTTACGCCATTTTTGCCTCTGTAAAAATGGTATCGGCCTTTACCGTCACGGCGTCAACGATGCTGGCCCCGCACCTCTTCAAACAGTTTGAAATCGAAACCGGTAAATCAACGTGGCTTCTCGGGCTGGCGGGTATCACAGAAGGGGCGATCCCAATGGCGATTGAAGATCCTGTCCGGGTTATTGGTTCGTTTGTGCTTGGATCGATGGCAACGGGCGCAATAGTGGGTGCGATGGGGATCGGGTTGTCTACGCCAGGGGCGGGTATTTTCTCCCTCTTTTTACTTCATGACGCAGGGCTGGGTGGTGTGGTCGCTGCGGCAGGCTGGTTCGCTGCGGCATTGGCAGGTACCACCCTCTCTACGCTCGTTTTGCTGTTCTGGCGACGTCAGGCCGTCAGAAAGGGCAAATACATGACAGAAGACGTTACGCCTTAAAACTCACTAACAGGAAACGAAGATGAAAGCTGTATCTCGCGTTCATATTACGCCGCATATGCACTGGGACCGTGAGTGGTACTTCACCACCGAGGAGTCGCGTATTCTTCTGGTCAATAATATGGAAGAGATCCTGACCCGCCTCGAGCAGGATGACGAATATAAATATTATGTCCTTGATGGGCAGACGGCGGTACTGGAGGATTATTTTGCCGTGGTGCCTGAAAACCGGCCACGGGTGAAGGCGCTGGTCGAGCGTGGAAAGCTGATTATCGGTCCGTGGTATACCCAGACCGATACCACGATTGTCAGCGGTGAGTCGATTGTCCGTAACCTGATGTACGGCATTCGCGACTGTATGGCGTTCGGCGAGCCGATGAAAATCGGTTATCTGCCGGACTCGTTTGGTATGTCCGGGCAACTTCCGCATATCTACAACGGGTTTGGCATCACCCGTGCCCTGTTCTGGCGTGGGTGTTCTGAACGTCACGGAACCGATAAAACCGAGTTTTTATGGCAGAGTACAGACGGCAGTGAAGTGACGACACAGGTGCTGCCGTTGGGCTACGCGATTGGTAAGTACTTACCGGAGGACGAAGCCGGGCTGCGAAAACGGCTCGACAGCTATTTTGACGTGCTGGAAAACGCCTCCGTCACCAAAGAGATTTTGCTGCCTAACGGTCACGACCAGATGCCATTACAGCAGAATATTTTTGCGGTGATGGATAAGCTTCGTGAAATCTATCCGCAGCGTCAATTTGTAATGAGTCGGTTTGAGGACGTCTTTGAACATATTGAGGCACGCCGAGGGGAGTTGGCGACGCTGAAAGGGGAGTTTATTGACGGGAAATACATGCGCGTGCACCGGACAATCGGCTCGACACGCATGGACATCAAAATCGCCCATGCGCGCATTGAGAACAAAATCGTCAACATCCTTGAGCCGCTGGCGACGCTCGCCTGGACGCTGGGCTTCGACTATCACCACGGTTTACTGGAAAAAATGTGGAAAGAGATCCTCAAAAACCACGCTCACGATAGCATCGGCTGCTGCTGCAGCGACAAGGTGCATCGAGAGATTGTCTCCCGGTTCGAACTGGCCGAAGACATGGCCGATAATCTGTCGCGTTTCTATATGCGCAAGATTGTCGACAACATGCCGCAAAGTGATACCGATAAGCTGGTCATGTTCAACCTGATGCCCTGGCCGCGTGAAGAGGTGATGAACACCACGATACGTCTGCGCGCGAGCCAGTTCCGTCTGCTTGATGAGAAAGGCAACGAGATACCATATTTCATCAGTAGTTCACGTGAACTCGACCCAGGTCTTATTGACCGGCAGATTGTCCATTATGGTAATTACGAACCGTTTATGGAGTTTGATATCCAGTTGAATCAAATCCTGCCGTCGATGGGGTACCGAACGCTGCTTATCGAACCTAACGTAGCAGGGAAGGTGCTCTCTCCGCTGGAAAACACCGAGTCCCTACTTGAAAACGCCTTCTGGCAGATTGACTTAAATGACGACGGTACGCTGCGCCTGCGCGACAAAGAAACCGGGCTTATTTATGACCGCGTACTGGAAATCGAAGAGAGCTCTGATGATGGCGATGAATACGACTACTCGCCTTCTCGGGAAGAGTGGAGACTCACTTCAGCACAGGGCGAGCACGAAGTTGAGGTGGTGCATGAGGGTTGGCGGAGCAGGGCGATAATCCATCATCGGCTCGCCGTTCCGGCAAATCTGGCCGAGCGTTCGGCGCGTCAGCGAAAGGGGTCTCTTGACGTAGCGTTTGAAGTCACTCTCACGCACAACAGCAGGCGCATTGATGTTGACATGCGTCTGGATAATCAGGCAGATGATCACCGTGTACGGGTGCTCATCCCTACGCCATTTACCACGCAAGAGGTGCTGTCTGATACGCAGTTTGGTTCCATCACCCGCCCGGTACAGGACCCGGCGATGGAAAACTGGCAGGAAGAGGGCTGGAAAGAAGCGCCGGTGCCCGTCTGGAATCTACTGAACTACGCCGTTCTTCGGGAAGGGCGAAACGGACTTGCGCTGTTCACTGAGGGTCTGCGCGAATTTGAGGTGGTGGGTGAGAACAAAAAAGCCTTTGCCTTGACCCTACTGCGCGGCGTGGGATTACTCGGCAAGGAGGATCTGTTGTTGCGGCCAGGCAGACCGTCGGGGATCAAACTGCCCGTTCCTGACTCTCAGGTGCGCGGCCGGTTAACCTGTCGTTTTAGTCTGTTCAGTTTCAGTGGAACGCCGGAAAACGCGGGTGTCGCGCAGCAGGCCAAATCGTGGTTAACGCCCGTGCAGTGCTACAACAAAATTCCCTGGGATGCGATGAAACTGAATTGTTCGTCGTTTACCACGCCGGAAAGTTACAGTCTGTTAGCTCTTTCGCCCACGGGATGCGTGCTCAGTGCCCTCAAGAAGGCGGAAGATCGGGACGAGCTTATTCTTCGCCTGTTCAACCCTTCGGCGTTCAGCGCATGTGACACGACGTTATCCGTGAACCCGACGGTGAAACGGTGCTGCGAGACGGATATGAATGAACGGATAACGGGCAGGGAAGAGGAGCAGGGCATTGTGGGGGCGTTTAGACCTGGGGAGTCGCGCACTTTTAGCTTCCTTATCGACCGATAGCGGTGATGCCTGAAAAGGCCACAGGTAATGTGGCCTTTTACACTAAATAGTTACGACGCGGTGTTAACTTATGGGGTAATAAAAGTGAATTAAATGTAATTTTGCGGTATTGCAGAAGAAAAATGGAAAAATAATTAGGGAAGACTATCCTTTAGTGTTTGCCTCTTTGTGAAATGGCATTGTTCCGCTGCGTTAATTAAAATCACTTCTGTTCATATTTTTTCCCGTCTTCGATAACCAATTACACTTTTGAATGCACATGTCATTAACAAGAATTTCACCATTCTTACCATGATTAAACATGGTTAACATTGAAGTTTGTTTTTGATTTAAATCAAAGTTTAATCCTTGGAAAAAGACGATGAAAAGCGCTAAATTGTCCCCGATCAAAATGGCCGAAAAGTGGTAATTTTGCTATAAATTGATCACCGTCGAAAAACGTAAATGTGATTCAATAAAAACCTGTTTATTGTAAGGGTTTTGCAGCGTATTATATTTGCGGGATCAATTTGAGTTTTTTATTAACGTATTTGTAACCTGACGTCATCGTTTTTATCCTTCCTCAGGGTAATAACGACGACAGGGATGCGAATAATTTGTATTGGGGCATGCGTGTGGATCTCTCTCTGACGGGGTTCACTCTCGGAGTCTTCATGCGATGAGCAAGGAGTCATGATGTTAGATATAGTCGAACTGTCGCGCTTACAGTTTGCCTTGACCGCGATGTACCACTTCCTGTTTGTGCCACTGACGCTCGGTATGGCGTTCCTGCTGGCCATCATGGAAACGGTATACGTTCTCTCCGGCAAACAGATTTATAAAGATATGACCAAGTTCTGGGGCAAGTTGTTTGGTATCAACTTCGCACTGGGCGTGGCAACCGGTCTGACCATGGAGTTCCAGTTCGGGACTAACTGGTCTTACTATTCCCACTATGTAGGGGATATCTTCGGTGCGCCGCTGGCCATTGAAGGTTTGATGGCCTTCTTCCTCGAATCCACCTTTGTAGGTCTGTTCTTCTTCGGTTGGGACCGTCTGGGTAAAGTCCAGCACATGTCAGTGACCTGGCTGGTGGCATTAGGTTCGAACCTGTCCGCGCTGTGGATCCTGGTGGCGAACGGCTGGATGCAAAACCCAATCGCGTCTGATTTCAACTTCGAAACTATGCGTATGGAGATGGTCAGCTTTGCCGAGCTGGTCCTGAACCCGGTTGCGCAGGTTAAATTCGTTCACACCGTGGCATCTGGCTATGTGTGCGGCGCGATGTTTATCCTGGGTATCAGTTCTTACTACATGCTGCGTGGTCGTGACTTTGCATTTGCTAAGCGCTCTTTCGCCATCGCTGCAAGTTTCGGTATGGCTGCAATCCTCTCTGTTATCGTCCTGGGTGATGAATCCGGTTACGAAATGGGTGACGTGCAGAAAACCAAACTGGCTGCTATCGAAGCTGAATGGGAAACGCAACCGGCTCCTGCTGCCTTTACCCTGTTCGGTATCCCGGATCAGGATGCGCAGCAAAACCACTTCGCCATTCAAATTCCTTACGCGCTGGGTATCATCGCTACCCGTTCTGTTGACAAACAGGTGACGGGGCTGAAAGAGCTGATGGTGCAGCATGAAGGCCGTATCCGTAACGGTATGAAAGCTTACGCGCTGCTGGAACAGCTGCGTGCTGGCTCGACCGATCAGGCCGTCCGTGACCAGTTCAACGACGTGAAGAAAGATCTGGGTTACGGTTTGCTGCTGAAGCGCTATACCCCGAACGTGTCTGATGCGACGGAAGCACAGATCCAGATGGCAACCAAAGACTCCATTCCGCGTGTTGCACCGCTGTACTTCGCATTCCGTATCATGGTGGGCTGCGGCATCATCATGCTGCTGATCATTGCGGCGTCCTTCTGGTCTGTTATCCGCAACCGTATCGGCGAGAAGAAATGGCTGCTGCGTACTGCGCTGTACGGTATTCCACTGCCGTGGATCGCAATTGAGTCCGGTTGGTTTGTTGCAGAATATGGTCGTCAGCCATGGGCGATTGGTGAGGTGCTGCCAACGGCGGTAGCGAACTCCTCCCTGACAGCAGGCGACCTGATCTTCTCCATGCTGCTGATTTGTGGTCTGTACACCCTGTTCCTGGTGGCTGAACTGTTCCTGATGTTCAAGTTCGCGCGCCTTGGCCCAAGCAGCCTGAAAACCGGTCGCTATCACTACGAGCAGTCCACTGCGACTACTCAGCCGGCACGCTAAGACAGGAGTCATCAAATGATCGATTATGAAGTATTGCGTTTTATCTGGTGGCTGTTGATCGGCGTTCTGCTGATCGGTTTCGCTGTCACGGATGGTTTCGACATGGGGGTGGGGATGCTCACCCGTTTCCTCGGTCGTAATGACACCGAGCGTCGAATCATGATCAACTCCATCGCCCCACACTGGGACGGTAACCAGGTGTGGCTGATCACCGCAGGCGGCGCGCTGTTCGCTGCCTGGCCGATGGTCTACGCGGCTGCGTTCTCCGGTTTCTATGTGGCGATGATTCTGGTGCTGGCATCTTTATTCTTCCGTCCGGTTGGTTTCGACTACCGTTCCAAGATTGAAGACACCCGCTGGCGCAACATGTGGGACTGGGGCATCTTCATTGGTAGCTTCGTTCCACCGCTGGTGATCGGCGTGGCGTTCGGTAACCTGTTGCAGGGCGTACCGTTCCACCTGGACGAATACATGCGTCTTTACTACACCGGTAACTTCTTCCAGTTGCTGAATCCGTTTGGTTTGCTGGCGGGTGTGGTGAGCGTAGCGATGATCATCACTCAGGGGGCAACCTATCTGCAGATGCGTACTGTCGGTGAATTGCACCTGCGTTCTCGCGCGACGGCTCAGGTTGCTGCGCTGGTTACGCTGGTCTGCTTCGCCCTGGCCGGTGTGTGGGTGGTGTACGGTATTGATGGTTACGTGGTGACATCTGCCATTAACCATACTGCGCCGTCTAACCCGCTGACCAAAGAAGTGGCGCGTCAGGCCGGTGCATGGCTGGTGAACTTCAACACGACGCCTGCACTGTGGGCTATCCCGGCTCTGGGCGTGCTGCTGCCGCTGCTGACGGTTCTGACGTCTCGTCTGGAAAAAGGTGCCCTGGCGTTTGTGTTCTCTTCACTGACCCTGGCGTGCATCATCCTGACCGCAGGTATTGCAATGTTCCCATTCGTCATGCCATCCAGCACCATGCTGAATGCTAGCCTGACCATGTGGGATGCGACTTCCAGCCATATGACGCTGAACTTAATGACCTATGTTGCTTGCGTATTCGTGCCGATTGTTCTGGCCTACACCATCTGGTGTTACTGGAAAATGTTCGGACGTATTACTAAAGAACATATCGAAAGCAACACCCACTCTATGTACTAAGTAAGGAGCTGAATATGTGGTATTTCGCATGGATTTTAGGGACGCTTCTTGCCTGTGCTTTTGGTGTCATCACTGCCCTGGCGCTTGAGCACGTTGAAGCGACTAAAGCGGGTGAAGAAAAACACTAATGAACATTATCGCAAGGTTATATGCGGTAATGGATAAGCGCCCGTTACGGGCGCTTTCTTTAGTGATGGCATTACTGCTGGCAGGTTGTATCTTCTGGGACCCTTCGCGCTTTGCAGCGAAAACCAGCGAGCTTGAAATCTGGCACGGTTTCCTCATTATGTGGGCGGTGTGTGCAGGTGTGATTCACGGCGTGGGCTTTCGTCCGAAAGCCGTTCACTGGCAGGGCATCTTCTGTCCACTTATCGCCGATCTCGTTCTGCTTGCTGGATTGATTTTCTTCTTCTTCTGAATAAGAAATGTCCGTTAACGATATGGGCTTACCCGAGCCCATAAAAATTTACTCTCCGTTTACTTTCTCCCATTCCAAACCACCTTTCCCGCGCGTATAGTAGCGAAGTTTAAAAGAGTTAACTTTTATTGCATTACCGGGATGTAAAGTGAATACAACGCTGTTTCGATGGCCGGTTCGTGTCTACTACGAAGATACCGATGCCGGTGGTGTGGTTTACCACGCCAGCTACGTTGCTTTTTATGAACGGGCACGCACAGAGATGCTGCGCCATCATCACTTTAGTCAACAGGTGCTGTTGGCTGAGCGAGTTGCCTTCGTGGTACGCAAGATGACGCTTGAGTATTTTGCGCCTGCCAGACTCGACGATATGCTCGAAGTCCAAACTGAAATTACATCAATGCGCGGGACCTCACTGGTTTTCACGCAGCGGATAGTCAATGCAGAGAACACCGTACTGAACTCAGCTGAGGTACTGATTGTCTGTGTTGATCCAACCATAATGAAGCCTCGTGCGCTTCCTAAGTCTATTGTCGCGGAGTTTAAGCAGTGACTGACATGAATATCCTTGATTTGTTCCTGAAGGCAAGCCTTCTGGTTAAACTTATCATGTTGATTTTGATTGGTTTTTCAATCGCATCCTGGGCCATCATCATCCAGAGAACGCGTATCCTCAATGCCGCTGGCCGTGAAGCTGAAGCGTTTGAAGATAAGTTCTGGTCGGGTATCGAGCTTTCTCGTCTGTACCAGGAAAGCCAGGGACGCCGTGAAAACCTTACAGGCTCCGAGCAAATTTTCTATAGCGGTTTCAAAGAGTTTGCGCGTCTGCATCGTGCAAACAATCATGCGCCGGAAGCGGTTGTAGAAGGTGCCTCGCGTGCGATGCGTATCTCCATGAACCGTGAACTGGAAAACCTTGAAACGCACATTCCTTTCCTGGGGACTGTAGGTTCTATCAGCCCGTATATCGGTCTGTTTGGTACGGTGTGGGGGATCATGCACGCCTTCATCGCACTCGGTGCGGTGAAGCAGGCGACATTGCAGATGGTTGCCCCGGGTATTGCAGAAGCACTGATTGCGACCGCTATCGGTCTGTTTGCGGCAATCCCAGCGGTTATGGCGTACAACCGTCTGAACCAGCGCGTGAACAAACTGGAACTGAACTACGACAACTTTATGGAAGAGTTCACTGCGATTCTGCACCGTCAGGCGTTTACCAGCACCGAGAGTAACAAGGGGTAAACCATGGCCAGATCGCGTGGACGAGGTCGTCGCGAGCTCAAGTCCGAAATCAATATCGTTCCATTGCTGGACGTGCTGTTGGTTCTGCTGCTGATCTTCATGGCGACAGCGCCAATCATTACCCAGAGCGTGGAAGTGGATCTGCCGGATGCGACAGAATCACAGGCGGTGAGCACCAATGACGATCCTCCGGTCATCATTGAGGTTTCCGGCGTAGGGCAATACAGCGTGGTGGTAGAAAAAGATCGTATGGATCAGTTACCTCCTGAGCAGGTTATTGCTGAAGCACAGCGTCGCCTGGAGTCAAATCCGAAAACGGTCTTCTTAATCGGTGGCGCAAAAGACGTACCATACGATGAAATTATTAAAGCGCTGAACTTGCTACATAGTGCGGGTGTTAAGTCAGTTGGCTTAATGACTCAACCTATTTGATCATCCGCGTAGTTTTTGGGAACCGATAGTGTCAAAGGCAACCGAACAGAACGACAAGCTTAAGCGAGCGATAATCGTCTCCGCAGTGCTGCACGTTATTCTCTTTGCAGCGCTGATCTGGAGTTCGTTCGACGAGCATATTGATGCATCAGCCGGCGGCGGTGGAGGCTCTTCCATTGACGCCGTGATGGTGGATCCCGGTGCGGTAGTACAGAACTATAATCGCCAACAACAGCAGAAGGCGAGTGCCAAACGGGCTGAAGAGCAGCGTGAAAAACAGGCGCAACAGCAAGCGGAAGAACTGCGTGAAAAGCAGGCCGCAGAGCAGGAGCGTTTGAAGCAGCTTGAGAAAGAACGTTTGCAGGCGCAGGAAGCGGCGAAAGAGCAGGCACAGCAGCAGAAACAAGCTGAAGAGGCTGCGAAGAAAGCCCAGGAACAGCAAAAGCAGGTAGAAGAAGCGGCAGCAAAAGCCGCAGCGGACGCCAAAGCGCAGGCTGATGCCCAGGCCAAATTAGCGGCCGAAGCGGCGAAGAAAGCCGCTGCTGATGCTCAGAAGAAAGCTGAAGCGGAAGCCGCGAAGAAAGCCGCCGCTGATGCCCAGAAGAAAGCTGAAGCGGAAGCCGCGAAGAAAGCCGCCGCTGATGCTCAGAAGAAAGCTGAAGCAGAAGCCGCGAAAAAAGCCGCTGCTGATGCTCAGAAGAAAGCTGAAGCCGAAGCCGCTAAGAAAGCTGCTCAGGAAGCAGAGAAAAAAGCTGCTGCTGACGCTGCGAAGAAAGCCGCTGCCGCAGAGAAAGCCGCTGCAGAGAAAGCGGCAGCCGCTGAAAAGGCTGCAGCTGACAAAAAAGCTGCAGCTGAGAAGGCTGCTGCCGATAAGAAAGCCGCGGCTGAAAAAGCGGCTGCGAAAAAGGCTGCTGCTGCGGAGAAAGCCGCTGCCGCTGCGGGCGTTGACGACCTGCTGGGCGATCTCAGTTCTGGTAAGAATGCGCCGAAAACTGGTGGTGGGGCAAAAGGAAACAACGCAGCACCGACGGGAAGTGGTAACACTAAGAGTAACGGCGCGTCAGGAGCTGAAATCAACGGATATGCCTCGCAGATTAAATCCGCTATTGAAAGCCGATTCTATGATGCGTCGTCTTATGCCGGTAAAACCTGTACGTTGCGTATAAAACTGGCTCCAGACGGCATGCTGTTAGATATTAAGTCTGAAGGTGGCGACCCGGCTTTATGTACTGCGGCCCTGGCTGCAGCGCGTCAGGCGAAGATGCCTAAACCGCCGTCTCAGGCAGTCTATGAAGTCTTCAAAAATGCACCGCTGGACTTCAAACCTTAAGTTACATTTTCCCCGTGCAAACGGGGAAAAATAGACCAGGTTTAGTCACAGGGTTCAGGTAGTTTTGTCTATTTGGGTTTGTTAACATTCTGCTAAATTATCGTGGGTAAGGTTACCCGGATAAGGGAGATATGATGAAGCAGGCATTACGTGTAGCATTTGGTTTTTTAATGCTGTGGGCAGCAGTACTGCACGCAGAAGTACGTATCGAGATCACCCAGGGGGTGGACTCGGCACGCCCAATCGGGGTTGTTCCGTTCCAGTGGGCCGGTCCTGGCGCTGCGCCTGAAGATGCTGGTGGCATCGTGGCGGCTGACCTGCGTAACAGTGGTAAATTCAACCCGTTAGACCGTTCTCGTCTGCCTCAGCAGCCGGGCAGTGCGCAGGAAGTACAGCCTGCTGCATGGTCTGCTCTGGGAATTGATGCCGTGGTTGTGGGTCAGGTTACGCCTAACCCGGACGGCTCTTACAACGTGGCCTGGCAACTGGTTGATACCGGTGGTGCGCCGGGTACCGTTCTGGCACAGAACTCCTATAAGGTCACTAAGCAGTACCTGCGCTACGCGGCTCACGCTGCCAGCGATGCGGTATTCGAAAAACTGACAGGCATTAAAGGTGCATTCCGTACCCGTATTGCCTATGTGGTTCAGACCAACGGTGGTCAGTTCCCTTACGAACTGCGTGTCTCTGACTACGACGGTTACAACCAGTTCCTGGTGAAACGTTCTTCCCAGCCTCTGATGTCTCCAGCATGGTCTCCGGACGGTTCTAAGCTGGCGTATGTAACCTTCGAAAGCGGCCGTTCAGCGCTGGTTATCCAGACACTGGCAAACGGTGCTGTTCGTCAGGTGGCGTCGTTCCCACGTCACAACGGTGCACCTTCATTCTCTCCGGATGGGTCTAAACTGGCGTTTGCGCTGTCTAAAACCGGTAGTCTGAACCTGTACGTGATGGACATTGGTTCTGGCCAGATTCGCCAGGTGACTGATGGTCGTAGCAACAATACCGAACCTTCATGGTTCCCGGACAGCCAAAATCTGGCATTTACCTCTGACCAGGCAGGCCGTCCGCAAATCTATAAAGTGAATGTCAACGGCGGTGCTCCGCAGCGTATTTCCTGGGAAGGTACACAGAACCAGAACGCAGACGTGAGCAGCGACGGTAAGTTTATGGTAATGGTGAGCTCCAACGGTGGGCAGCAGCACATTGCCAAACAAGATCTGGTAGCGGGTGGCGTGCAAGTTCTGTCGTCAACGTTCCTGGATGAAACGCCAAGTCTGGCACCTAACGGCACGATGGTAATCTACAGCTCTTCTCAGGGGATGGGATCTGTGCTGAATCTGGTTTCTACAGATGGGCGTTTCAAAGCGCGTATTCCGGCAACTGATGGACAGGTAAAATCACCTGCCTGGTCGCCGTATCTGTAAATAATAATTAATTGATTACTAAAGGAATCATAGAAATGCAACTGAACAAAGTGCTGAAGGGGCTGATGATCGCTCTGCCTGTAATGGCAATCGCAGCGTGTTCTTCCAACAAGAACGCAAGCAATGACCAGAGCGGCGAAGGCATGATGGGTGCCGGCACCGGTATGGACGCGAACGGCAATGGCAACATGTCTTCTGAAGAGCAAGCGCGTCTTCAGATGCAGCAGCTGCAGCAGAACAACATCGTTTACTTCGATCTGGATAAATACGACATCCGTTCTGACTTCGCTGCGATGCTGGATGCGCACGCTAACTTCCTGCGTAGCAACCCATCTTACAAAGTCACCGTAGAAGGTCACGCGGACGAACGTGGTACTCCTGAGTACAACATCTCCCTGGGTGAACGTCGTGCTAACGCTGTTAAAATGTACCTGCAGGGTAAAGGCGTTTCTGCTGACCAGATCTCCATCGTTTCTTACGGTAAAGAAAAACCTGCAGTACTGGGTCACGACGAAGCGGCTTACTCCAAAAACCGTCGTGCCGTACTGGTTTACTAAGAGAATTGCATGAGCAGTAACTTCAGACATCATCTGTTGAGTCTGTCGTTACTGGTTGGAATAGCGGCCCCCTGGGCCGCTTTTGCTCAGGCACCAATCAGTAGTGTCGGCTCAGGC
Source organism: Enterobacter sp. CPE_E890 (assembly GCF_046521475.1). Taxonomy (NCBI): domain Bacteria; kingdom Pseudomonadati; phylum Pseudomonadota; class Gammaproteobacteria; order Enterobacterales; family Enterobacteriaceae; genus Enterobacter; species Enterobacter sp. CPE_E890. Next base: position 1,438,058 of record NZ_JBKFZW010000001.1, read on the forward strand.
TCGGTAGAAGACCGGGTCACTCAACTCGAGCGTATTTCTAACGCTCACAGCCAGCTTTTAACCCAACTCCAGCAACAACTTTCCGATAACCAAAACGATATTGACTCTCTCCGTGGCCAAATTCAGGAAAGCCAGTATCAGCTTAATCAGGTTGTGGAACGCCAGAAGCAAATCTTGTTGCAGATTGATAGCCTGAGCAGTGGTGGTGGTGCAGCACAAGCACAGCCGGCAGCAGGCGATCAGAGCGGAGCGGCGACTTCTGCGCCAGCCCCAGCGGCTGATGCTTCTGCTTCAACAGGAGCGCCTGTACAAAGCGGTGACGCGAATACAGACTATAACGCGGCCATTGCCCTGGTACAGGATCAATCTCGTCAGGATGACGCGATTGCGGCGTTTCAGAACTTTGTTAAGAAATACCCTGATTCCACTTATCAGCCAAATGCGAACTACTGGCTTGGTCAGCTGAATTACAACAAGGGTAAAAAGGACGATGCGGCGTTTTATTTTGCCTCTGTGGTGAAAAATTACCCGAAATCGCCAAAAGCGCCAGATGCGATGTATAAGGTCGGCGTGATCATGCAGGACAAAGGCGACACTGCGAAAGCCAAAGCGGTTTATCAGCAGGTGGTCTCAAAATTCCCGGGTACCGAAGGTGCTAAGCAGGCGCAAAAACGTCTGAATTCGATGGGATGATTATCGCATGACCAGAAATCGCGTTATTTCTGGTCGTGCAGCATGATTACTAAGCAGTTAAGTGATCTTCATCGAAATTTTTGTTGCGCTGAATTCTTAAATCAGTAATATATGCCGCCGTTGCCACGGGATATCAAACAACGTGAAAACAGCGTAAAAGTGGGTCGTTAGCTCAGTTGGTAGAGCAGTTGACTTTTAATCAATTGGTCGCAGGTTCGAATCCTGCACGACCCACCACTTAACGCATTACCGGCAGTACAGAGTGGGTGATTAGCTCAGTTGGTAGAGCATCTCCTTTACACGGAGGGGGTCGGCGGTTCGAGCCCGTCATCACCCACCACTCGGGTCGTTAGCTCAGTTGGTAGAGCAGTTGACTTTTAATCAATTGGTCGCAGGTTCGAATCCTGCACGACCCACCACTTTAAAGTGGCACCGAGTAAAAATCTTCGAAGTCAGCACCCGAATGGGTCGTTAGCTCAGTTGGTAGAGCAGTTGACTTTTAATCAATTGGTCGCAGGTTCGAATCCTGCACGACCCACCACTTCGAAGAAAAAAATCCCGCAAGGGGTCGTTAGCTCAGTTGGTAGAGCAGTTGACTTTTAATCAATTGGTCGCAGGTTCGAATCCTGCACGACCCACCAGTGTAAAAAGGCGCCCTAAAGGCGCCTTTTTGCTATCCATTCCGATGACATTTCCTCTCAAATTCGCTATCTTGTTTAGTATACAAAACACAATTGCCGTCCGTTTTGCTATGTCATGCAAAAGAAAGGCAATATTGTTAAGCCAGTAAAACGAGAAGCCATAATGAGTGTGATGTTTGATCCTGAAGCCGCAATCTATCCGTTTCCGCCAAAGCCTGCCCCGCTGAGCCTGGATGAAAAGCAATTCTACCGTGAGAAGATCAAGCGACTTCTCAAAGAGCGAGACGCGGTAATGGTGGCGCATTACTACACCGACCCGGAAATTCAGCAGCTGGCGGAAGAGACCGGGGGGTGTATTTCTGACTCACTGGAAATGGCACGCTTCGGTGCAAAACATCCCGCTTCGACGTTACTGGTTGCTGGCGTACGTTTTATGGGCGAAACGGCGAAGATCCTGAGCCCTGAAAAAACCATTCTGATGCCGACGCTTAATGCGGAGTGCTCACTCGATCTTGGCTGCCCGATTGACGAATTCGCGGCCTTCTGTGACGCCCATCCTGACCGGACCGTGGTGGTCTACGCTAATACCTCTGCGGCGGTAAAAGCGCGGGCTGACTGGGTGGTCACGTCAAGTATCGCCGTTGAGCTGATTGAACATCTGGACAGTCTGGGCGAAAAAATTATCTGGGCGCCCGATCGCCATCTCGGAAATTATGTCCAGAAGCAGACGGGGGCAGACGTTCTCTGCTGGCAGGGCGCCTGCATTGTGCACGATGAATTCAAAACCCAGGCACTGGTGCGCATGAAGGCGCTTTATCCTGACGCCGCCATTCTTGTTCATCCTGAATCACCGCAGTCTATTGTCGACATGGCAGATGCCGTGGGCTCAACCAGCCAGCTTATCAACGCGGCCAGGACGCTACCCAATAAACAGCTCATCGTGGCGACCGATCGCGGTATCTTCTATAAGATGCAGCAGGCCGTGCCGGAGAAAGAGCTTCTGGAAGCGCCTACAGCTGGTGAGGGAGCAACGTGTCGTAGCTGCGCGCATTGCCCGTGGATGGCGATGAATGGCCTGAAGGCGATTGCTGAAGGGCTCGAGAAAGGCGGTGCTGCACATGAAATCCATGTGGACGCTGCTCTGCGTGAAGGTGCGTTAATTCCGCTTAACCGCATGCTGGATTTTGCGGCTACACTACGTACTTAATTCAAAACGCCCTGGGGAAAAGATGGATTTTTTTAGCACGCAGAACATTCTGGTTCATATACCGATTGGTGCAGGTGGCTATGACCTGTCATGGATTGAGGCCGTAGGCACGCTGGCTGGTTTACTCTGTATCTGGCTGGCGAGCCTTGAGAAGATCAGCAACTATGCGTTCGGGCTGATTAACGTCACGCTGTTTGCGATTATCTTCTTCCAGATCCAGCTATACGCCAGCCTGCTTTTGCAGCTGTTCTTCTTCGCTGCCAATATTTACGGCTGGTACGCGTGGTCGCGTCAAAACAGCCAGCAGGAGGCCGAGCTGCAAATCCGCTGGCAGCCTCTACCGAAAGCTATCGCCTGGTTTGTCGCCTGCGTGGTCGCCATTGGTTTAATGACTGTCTATATCAACCCGGTATTTGCTTTCCTGACCCGCATAGCGGTGTCGGTGATGTCTGGTATGGGGTTGAATGTGGCTATGCCTTCGCTTCAGCCAGATGCTTTCCCGTTCTGGGATTCCTGCATGATGGTGTTGTCGATTGCCGCGATGATCCTGATGACCCGTAAATACGTTGAGAACTGGCTGCTGTGGGTCATCATCAATGTCATCAGCGTGGTGATCTTCGCCCTGCAGGGCGTCTATGCGATGTCACTGGAATATCTGCTGCTGACCTTCATTGCGTTGAACGGTAGCCGGATGTGGATTAACAGCGCGCGTGAGCGAGGCTCTCACGCGCTTTCCAGCTAATGGTGATGATGTGAATGGCCGGACTGCGCCTCATTCAGGTGGCAGTCCGGCCCGTTACATGGCTGATACTCCATCTGGATGGTCGCATGACCAATCTCATAGTGATGTTCAAGAAAGTGCTGGATCCGTTCAAGCAGCGCATCATGGTCATGAGGTGGGATCACCTGAACGTGCAATGTCATAACCGGTTTCTCTCCCACCAGCCAGACGTGCACATGATGCACATTGCGGACTTCCGGGACAGAGCGGTGCAGGTTACGTTTCAACTCAGCAATATCAATTGATGTTGGTGCACCTTCAAGCAGTTCATTGACGCTCTCCTTCAGCAGTCGCCAGGCGCTACGCAGCACCAGACACGACACCAGCACTGAAAGAATCGGGTCGGCAGGCGTCCAGCCGGTATAGAGGATCACCAGCGCGGCCACAATCGCGCCCACTGAACCGAGCAAATCACCCAGCACATGCAGGGCCGCCGCGCGCACGTTGAGGTTCTTTTCCGCACTTCCTCGGTGCAAAATCCAGAAAGCCAGAATATTAGCCAACAGCCCTGCCACGGCGATGACCATCATTGTCATCCCCGCAACGGGTTGCGGGTGTCTGAAACGCTGGAAGGCCTCCCAGACGATAAGAACGGTAATGACCACCAGTGCAATGGCGTTAACAAACGCGGCGAGGGTGGTCAGCCTCAGCCAGCCGAAGGTATGGCGCGCATTCGGTGGACGACGAGCGAACTGCACGGCCAGCAGGGCGAAGAGCAGGGCGGCAGCATCGGTCAGCATATGTCCGGCATCGGCCAGAAGCGCCAGAGAGCCGGAAACCAGGCCGCCAATGACCTCGATAATCATGAAGGTTGCGGTGACGCCAAAGGCTAGCATCAGTCGTTTAGCGTTTTCGTCCCCGGAAGCGTGCGAATGAGAGTGCGCCATATCTATTTTCCTGGTTCATTTTAGGTTAAGTGTAGAGTTTTTAATGTGTTAGACAAACCTATTTTTTGGTCTGTTTCTGCAAATCCGGGAGAGAGTGTAAAAGGCGGTTTACACTAAGCGGCGAGCAAGTTAGATTGAAAGGATTGCATTCACTACTAGAGTTATGGCAGAGCTGGAAAGAAAATGAATTATCAGAATGACGATTTACGTATCAAAGAGATCAACGAGTTATTACCTCCTGTAGCACTCCTTGAGAAATTCCCCGCCACTGAAAATGCCGCAAACACGGTTTCTCATGCTCGTAAAGCGATCCATAAGATCCTGAAAGGTAATGACGATCGTCTTCTGGTGGTGATTGGTCCTTGTTCTATTCACGACCCGGCAGCCGCGAAAGAGTACGCGGCCCGTCTGCTCACCTTGAGAGAAGAGTTGAAAGACGAGCTGGAAATCGTCATGCGCGTTTACTTTGAAAAACCGCGTACCACCGTGGGATGGAAAGGGCTGATTAACGATCCGCACATGGACAACAGCTTCCAGATTAACGACGGTCTGCGCATTGCGCGCAAGCTGCTGCTGGAGATCAACGACAGTGGCCTGCCGGCAGCCGGTGAGTTTCTGGACATGATCACGCCGCAATACCTGGCAGACCTGATGAGCTGGGGCGCAATTGGCGCACGTACCACGGAATCGCAGGTTCACCGCGAACTGGCGTCCGGTCTCTCTTGCCCGGTTGGGTTTAAAAACGGGACTGATGGCACTATCAAGGTAGCTATTGACGCTATCAACGCTGCCGGGGCACCGCACTGCTTCCTCTCTGTGACCAAATGGGGTCACTCCGCCATCGTTAACACCAGCGGTAACGGTGATTGCCATATCATTCTGCGCGGCGGCAAAGAGCCAAACTACAGTGCAAAACATGTGGCGGAAGTGAAAGTCGGTCTGGACAAGGCCGGGCTGCCACCGCAGGTGATGATCGACTTCAGCCACGCCAACTCCAGCAAGCAGTTTAAAAAGCAGATGGAAGTGGGGGCAGATGTCTGCCAGCAGATTGCCAGCGGTGAGAAGGCGGTGATTGGGGTGATGATCGAAAGCCATCTGGTTGAAGGTAACCAGAATCTGGAAGGCAGCGAGCCGCTTGTCTATGGCAAGAGCGTGACGGATGCCTGCATCGGCTGGGAAGATACCGACACGATCCTGCGTCAGCTGGCGAATGCGGTAAAAGCCCGTCGCGGCTGAATAATCAGGCACAAATAAAAAAGCGCGGAAGGTTCCGCGCTTTTTTTATGTCCGGCGAAAATTACTTCGCTTTACCCTGGTTCGCAACGGCCGCTGCTTTCGCCGCGATCTCTTCTGCGTTACCCAGATAGTAGTGTTTGATTGGCTTGAAGTTTTCGTCGAACTCATACACCAGCGGTACGCCAGTCGGGATGTTCAGTTCGAGGATTTCGTCTTCACCCATGTTATCAAGGTATTTCACCAGCGCACGCAGGGAGTTACCGTGAGCTGCGATGATCACGCGCTCGCCGCTTTTCAGGCGTGGCAGAATTGTTTCGTTCCAGTAAGGCACAACGCGATCGATGGTCAGCGCCAGGCTCTCGGTGGTTGGCAGCTCAGCGTCGGTCAGTTTCGCATAACGCGGGTCGTGACCCGGGTAACGCTCGTCATCTTTGCTCAGCTCTGGTGGGGTGATTGCGAAGCCACGACGCCACTGTTTAACCTGCTCGTCGCCATATTTCTCAGCGGTTTCCGCTTTGTTCAGGCCCTGCAGCGCACCGTAGTGACGCTCGTTCAGTTTCCAGGATTTCTCAACCGGCAGCCAGGCCTGATCCAGTTCGTCCAGCACGTTCCACAGGGTGTGGATGGCACGTTTCAGCACAGAGGTGTAAGCAAAATCAAAGCTGAAGCCTTCTTCCTTCAGCAGTTTACCTGCTGCTTTTGCTTCGCTTACGCCTTTCTCGGACAGATCAACGTCGTACCAACCGGTAAAGCGGTTTTCGTTGTTCCACTGGCTTTCGCCGTGACGCACCAGAACCAGCTTAGTAATAGCCATCTCTTACTCCTCAAGCATTTTTAGAATGATAACAATTCTCATTATATTGCCGTGGCGGTGCCACCAGCAACGCTTAACCCTAACCATAGCGAAAATAGTCTCTGAGTGTAAGATGCTTGTGAATCCAGGGTTATGATTTTGTCTGCGATCGGCGCTATTTTCAGCAAGGCGAGCAGAAAAAAGCCCTCCGACAGGAGGGCTGGAAATCAATGCGGGATAAAATGGTATTCCGTCACGCTGACGTACTCTTCTCCCGGGCGCAGCACACAGTCTGGCTGCGGCCATTCCGGATGATTGGGGCTGTCCGGCAGGAACTCGCTCTCCAGCGCCAGGCCTTGCCAGTCGCTGTATTCATCATGTTCGCGTGCCATCGTGCCGCCAAGGTAGTTGCCTGAGTAGAATTGCAGGGCAGGGGCTGTGGTATACACCGTCATCTGCAGCTTCTCATCCGCAGACCAGACCTGTGCGGCAGGTTTTTTCACATCACCTTTTGCCTGCAGCAGGAAAGCGTGGTCGTAACCTTTCACCTTGCGCTGATCGTCATCGCTCAGGAAATCCTGGGCGATAGTCTTCGCGCTGCGGAAGTCAAAGCTGGTTCCGCTCACGTCTTTGAGGCCCTGATAAGGAATTCCCATCTCGTCAACCGGCAAATACGCATCCGCCAGGATCTGCAGCTTGTGGTTACGCACGTCGCACTGGTTACCGTCCAGATTAAAGTACGCGTGATTGGTCAGGTTGACCGGACACGGCTTGTCGACCGTCGCACGGTATTCAATGGCGATACGGTTGTCGTCGGTCAGCGTAAAGCGCGCGGAGGCGATAAGGTTCCCCGGGAAGCCCTGATCGCCATCAAGCGAATCCAGTGAGAACAACACTTCCCCATCGTTTTGCCGAACAATCTTCCAGCGGCGTTTGTCAAACCCGTCCGGACCGCCGTGCAGCTGGTTCTCACCCTGGCTTGGAAGCAGAGAATACTCCACGCCGTCGAGTTCAAAATGGCTCTTCGCGATGCGGTTAGCGTAGCGCCCTACAGACGCGCCCAGATAGGCGGACTGATTGACATACTGTTCAGGCGAGGCACAGCCGAGCAGGGTTTCGCGCACGTTGCCGTCCGGCATCGGTACGCGGGCAGAAAGAAGGGTTGCACCCCAGTCCATCAGCGTAACCACCATCCCCGCGCTGTTGCGCAGGGTTAACAGGCGATACGGCAGACCATCCGGTGCAAGGGTAGGTGTTTCGTTTAGCACTGTCCGGCTCCTTGTGATGCTTTACACACGTAGAACGTTTCTTTAATACCTGTTTTCGCTTCGTACTGTTTCTCTACCGCCTGCTGGACGGCAGGAACCAGTTCTTCCGGCACCAGGGCAACAATGCAGCCCCCGAAGCCACCGCCGGTCATACGCACGCCACCTTTCTCGCCGATGGTGGCTTTGACGATGTCCACCAGGGTGTCAATTTGCGGAACGGTGATCTCGAAATCATCGCGCATGGAGGCGTGCGATTCCGCCATCAACTCACCCATACGTTTCAGATCGCCTTTCGCCAGCGCGGACGCGGCTTCGACGGTTCGGGCGTTCTCCGTCAGCACGTGACGAACGCGTTTGGCGACGACCGGATCCAGCTCGTGGGCCACCTTATTGAATTCATTAAGCGTCACGTCGCGCAAGGCGGGTTGCTGGAAGAAGCGCGCACCGGTTTCGCACTGCTGGCGGCGGGTATTGTACTCGCTCCCCACCAGCGTGCGTTTAAAGTTGCTATTGATAATAATGACCGCGGCGCCTTTTGGCAGCGGAACGGCTTTGGTGCCAAGCGAGCGGCAGTCGATCAGCAGCGCGTGCTCTTTTTTGCCCAACGCGGAGATCAACTGATCCATAATGCCGCAGTTGCAGCCCACGAACTGGTTTTCTGCTTCCTGACCGTTCAGGGCGATTTGCGCGCCATCCAGCGGCAGATGATAAAGCTGCTGGAACACGGTTCCCACGGCGACTTCCAGAGAGGCAGAAGAGCTTAAGCCTGCACCCTGTGGTACGTTGCCACTGATAACGAGATCGGCACCGCCAAAGTTCTTGTTACGTTTCTGCAGGTGCTTCACCACGCCGCGTACGTAGTTAGACCACTGCTGGCTGTCGTGCGTCACAATCGGGGCATCGAGGGAAAACTCGTCCGTTTCATTATCATAATCCGCCGCAATCACGCGGACGTTGCGGTCGTTACGCTTTGCACAGCTGATGACGGTCTGGTAATCGATGGCGCACGGCAGCACGAAACCGTCGTTATAGTCGGTGTGTTCACCGATCAGGTTAACGCGGCCAGGTGCCTGGATAACGTGGGTGGCAGGGTAGCCAAATTTCTCAGCAAACAGGGATTGTGTTTTATCTTTCAGACTCATTTTTTTAGACTCCTGATTCGCGATAGTGGACGTCGCTAACGGCACGCAGACGTTCTGCCGCCTGTTCCGCCGTCAGGTCACGCTGCGTTTCCGCCAGCATTTCATAGCCCACCATAAATTTACGTACCGTCGCAGAACGCAGCAGCGGCGGATAGAAATGGGCATGCAACTGCCAGTGTTGATTCTCTTCTCCGTTAAACGGTGCGCCGTGCCAGCCCATGGAGTACGGGAAGGAGCACTGGAACAGATTGTCATAACGGCTGGTCAGTTTTTTCAGTGCCAGAGCAAGGTCGTCGCGCTGCACGTCGCTAAGATCCGTAATGCGCTGCACGTGAGCTTTTGGCAGCAACAGCGTTTCGAAGGGCCAGGCAGCCCAGTAAGGCACCACGGCCAGCCAGTGTTCGGTTTCCACCACGGTGCGGCTGCCATCGGCCAACTCACGTTGGGTGTAGTCCAGCAGCATCGGGGAACCGTTTTCCGCGTAATAGGCTTTTTGCAGGTGGTCTTCACGTTCGGCTTCGTTGGGCAGGAAACTGTTCGCCCAGATCTGCCCATGAGGGTGCGGGTTAGAACAGCCCATGGCCGCGCCTTTGTTTTCGAACACCTGCACCCACGGATAGCTCTGCCCAAGCTCGGCGGTTTGCGCCTGCCAGGTGCTGACGACTTCTTTCAGCGCGTCCACGCTCAGTTCTGGCAGCGTTTTGCTGTGATCGGGCGAGAAGCAGATCACGCGGCTGGTTCCGCGCGCGCTTTCACAGCGCATCAGCGGATCGTGGCTTTCCGGCGCGTCCGGCGTGTCGGTCATCAGGGCGGCAAAATCGTTGGTAAAGACGAAGGTGCCTTTGTAGTCCGGGTTTTTATCTCCGGTGACGCGGGTGTTGCCCGGACACAGGAAGCAGTCCGGGTCATGCTGTGGCAGCGTCTGTTTCGCAGGCGTCTCTTGCGCCCCCTGCCAGGGGCGCTTGGCGCGATGCGGAGAAACTAAAATCCATTGCCCGCTTAACGGGTTAAAACGACGATGCGGATGATCGACGGGATTAAATGAAGTCATGACGGATCCTTAGTCCGGATAACCTTGTGGGTGGCGGGACTGCCAGTGCCAGGTATCCTGTGCCATTTCATCCAGCGTGCGGGTCACACGCCAGTTAAGCTCTTTATCGGCTTTGGTGGCATCGGCCCAGTAAGCAGGGAGGTCACCCTCACGACGCGGTGCGAAGTGATAATTGACCGGCTTACCGCAGGCTTTGCTGAAGGCGTTAACCACATCCAGCACGCTGCTGCCAATACCGGCGCCGAGATTGTAAATATGCACGCCTGGCTTATTTGCCAGTTGCTGCATGGCCGCCACGTGCCCGTCGGCCAGATCCATAACGTGGATGTAATCACGCACGCCGGTGCCATCTTCGGTTGGATAGTCGTTACCAAAAATCGCAAGTGAGTCACGACGGCCCACCGCTACCTGCGCGATATACGGCATCAGGTTATTCGGAATGCCCTGTGGATCTTCACCCATATCGCCTGACGGATGGGCGCCGACCGGGTTGAAGTAGCGCAGCAACGCGATGCTCCATTCCGGCTGCGCTTTTTGCAGATCGGTCAGGATCTGTTCCACCATCAGTTTGCTTTTGCCATACGGACTTTGCGGCGTACCGGTTGGGAAGCTTTCAACGTAAGGGATTTTTGGCTGGTCACCATAGACGGTGGCGGATGAGCTGAAGATAAAGTTTTTAACGTTTGCCGCACGCATGGCGGAGATAAGACGCAAGGTGCCGTTGACGTTGTTGTCGTAATACTCCAGCGGTTTCGCAACGGATTCACCGACCGCTTTCAGACCGGCGAAGTGGATCACCGTTTCAATGGCGTGGTCGTGAAGGATCTCGGTCATCAGCGCTTCATTGCGGATGTCGCCTTCCACGAACGTTGGCTGTTTCCCGCCAAGACGTTCAATCACAGGCAGCACGCTGCGCTTACTATTGCACAGGTTGTCGAGGATGATGACATCATGACCATTTTGCAGCAGTTGCACACAGGTATGACTTCCTATGTAACCGCTACCACCTGTTACCAGAACTCGCATATTTCGCTCCATTGGGCTTATGGTATGTAATAACCATAGCATAACAGAGTCGCTAAAAGTGTGACATGGGATAAAATAGTGGAATCGTTTACACTGTTTTTAAATACCGATTTTCAGATGTCGTGTGGCATTGTAGATCAAAGGGATAGCGATGTCTTAGTGCAGGTTATCTGAAAAACGGAGGGCGGCGCCCTCCGGAGTTTAGTCGATTTTGCTTAGCAGATAATCATAGCGTTCACCGTCAGGGACAAACTCCAGACGGTGTGTGATGCAGGAGGGGGCGTCTTCGGCATGGTGTGAAACAAACAGCAGTTGCGTTTCGCCTTCACTAATGAGGACATCCACAAAGCGGCGGATTAACTGTCGGTTCAGCGGGTCCAGTCCCTGCAGGGGTTCATCGAGGATCAGAAGCGTAGGATGTTTCACCAGGGCGCGAACGATCAGCGCCAGCCGCTGCTGCCCCCACGACAGGCTATGAAACGGCGCGTCAGCGACCCGGGTATCCATTCCAAGAATATCCAGCCATTGCTGAGCCAGCTTGTGCTGTTTGTCCGATACCGCCTGATAAATGCCGATGGAATCAAAATACCCGGAGAGGATCACATTGCGCACCGTTGTGCTGACCCGGTAATCGAGATGCAGGCTGCTGCTGACATACCCGATATGCTTTTTGATATCCCAGATGGTTTCGCCGCTGCCGCGACGCCGGCCAAACAGCGTGAGATCGTTACTGTAACCCTGCGGGTGATCCCCGGTGATCAGGCTCAGCAGCGTTGATTTACCCGCACCATTAGGGCCAACAATCTGCCAGTGCTCGCCAGGATTGACCGTCCAGCTGAGATGGTTAAGGATCGGGCGATCGTCATAAGAGACAAGGCCATCACGCAGCACGATGCGCGGATGGTAGGGATCAAGCGCATGACGAGCTGAAGGGGCGTCGGGTTCCGGAAGCGTGATTCCATCAAGCTGTTCACTGTGTGCGAGTTGCGCAATTAATGCCTGCTTAAGCAGTACTGATTTTTGGCCTGTTTCAGTCAAAATACAGTCGGCCAGCACACCTGCATTCTGGATGAAATCCGGAATTTCATCGAAGCGGTTAAGCACCAGCACAACGGTATACCCCTGCTGGTTAAGCGAAGCCAGCAGCGTTGCCAGCTGGGCGCGAGACTGCACGTCAAGACCATCGAACGGTTCGTCAAGGATCAACAACTCTGGTTCGCTCATCAAAGCCTGACAAAGCAGCGTTTTCCGCGTCTCGCCGGTTGAAAGGTATTTAAAGCGCCGGTCCAGCAGGGCGGTGATGCCGAACTGTTCTGCCAGGTGCTGGCAACGGGCGGGATCGTTCACCTCATCCTGAATAATTTCCGCCGTCGTACGGCCGGTATCCTCTTCACCAGGACTGAGTAAATCGGTGTTGTTGCGCTGCCACTCGTCACTGACCAGCTTTTGCAGTTGTTCAAATGACAGACGTGTCAGGCGCGTAAAATGGCGCTGATATTCACCCTTGAGGAGAGGGAGCTCGCCGGCTAACGCGCGGGCAAGGGCTGATTTACCGCTCCCGTTCGTGCCGACAAATGCCCAGCTTTCACCTGCGCGAATTGCCAAATCGGCAATCGTCAGTGTTCGGGTATCGCTAAGACGAAACGTGCCTTGCGAAATATGCAATGATGACATGATTTATCCCATTTTTTGCAGCAACAGATGTCAGGGATACTCACTGTCGGTACGATTGTCAATGTGCTCAGCACAATGTGGCGATAATCACCCGGTCTGCATTGAAATATGCGGTGACTACAGCACCTTCCTCTAATCCGTCAGCCTCGCTGAGCGGTACCGTCGCGCAGAGCATTTGTCCGTCCGCCAGGGTCATCAGCACTTCACACTGTTCCTCACCGCGTTCAATATGGGTGATTGCACCGTGAAGCTGGTTATCGGCTGCCTTAGCTGTATCGGGATTGCTCGTGATATTGACCCACGGCGCTTTCAGTAACACCAGCACCTCTTTACCTTCATTCAGCTCAAGACGTTTTGCACTCTGCGCCGTTATTGCGGCTTTCAGGCGGGTAGTCCCATCGGCAAGCAGGATCTCGATATGCTGCTGCACCTGGAGATTATCGCGTGCCGTTACCGTACCAAACCACTGGTTACGGGCGCTGGTTTGTAACGAGAAACGGGATATGGCAGCCAGCAAACTGTCCAGCGGGAGATTGTCGTCATCACTCAACACATCAAACGCTTTTTGCTGGATCTGGGCCAGGAGATCGTAAAGCTGAATCAGACGCTGCCCAAAACGCGTAACCACTGCACCGCCGCCGCCTTTGCCGCCTGTAGCTCTGTCCACCAGCGCTTGCTCGCTCAGGGTGTTCATCTCGTTGATGGCATCCCAGGCACTTTTGTAACTGATACCGGCGTTTTTTGCCCCCTGGCTAATCGAGCCTGTTTGTTCTATCTGTTTAAGCAGGGTGATACGACGCGGATCGGCGAAAAGCTTTTGCTGAAGTCGGAGAGTGAGGAGAATTTCGGCCTGCATAACAGTATCCTGGCAAAAAGAGTATTGTGACCCAAATGGTGCAGGGCGCAAAGGGTACCGCACAAAAGGGGATGTTTTTCTCACTTGAAAGGGTAGAATAAGCTATTCACAATCTCTGGAGAAAACCATGTTAGAGTTGTTAAAAAGTCTGGTATTTGCCGTGATCATGGTACCAGTAGTGATGGCCATCATCCTCGGTGCCATCTACGGCCTGGGTGAAGTGTTCAACGTCTTCTCGAACATTGGTCACCGAGACCAGGCTAAAAAGCAGCATTAATTCCCCCACAAAACGCCCGGCCAGTCCGGGCGTTTTGCTCTCAAGATTTTCCCGTTTTCGCCGATAATATTTAACGTATCACACTGGTTTACCCCTTCAGCGGTACGATTTAACGCTGGGATCTCCCTGACGTTATCGTTATATTAATGTGTATATAACGCTACTCACAGGAGTTAAAAAATGGCACGTACCTGGGTACGCCTTTTCGCAGGGGCAACGCTGACGCTTTCACTTACCGGCCACGCGCTGGCGGACAACGGTAAAATTACGGTCTTTGCGGCGGCGTCGCTGACCAACGCGCTGCAGGATATCGCGGCGGTATATAAAAAAGAGAAGAACGTTGATGTAGTCTCCTCTTTTGCGTCTTCCTCGACGCTGGCACGTCAGATAGAAGCGGGTGCGCCGGCGGATCTGTTCATCTCGGCTGACCAGAAGTGGATGGATTACGCGGTGGAGAAGAAAGCGATTGATGCGGCGACCCGCGAAACGCTGCTGGGGAATAGCCTGGTAGTGGTGGCGCCAAAAGCCAGCGCGCAGGCTGACATCACCATCACCAAAGAGACCAACTGGATAAGTCTGCTGAACGGTGGCCGCCTGGCGGTGGGGGATCCTGAGCACGTTCCTGCCGGGATCTACGCCAAAGAAGCACTGCAAAAACTGGGCGCATGGGAGACATTGTCACCGAAACTGGCCCCGGCCGAAGATGTCCGCGGTGCGCTGGCGCTGGTGGAACGCAACGAAGCTCCACTGGGTATTGTCTACGGTTCCGATGCCGTTGCCAGCAAAGGTGTCAAAGTGGTAGGTACCTTCCCGGAAGACTCCCACAAGAAAGTGGAATACCCTGTTGCGATTGTTGATGGACATAAAAATGCGACGGTTTCTGCCTTTTATGATTATCTGAAAGGACCAGAAGCCTCTGCAATCTTTAAACGTTATGGATTTACAACTCACTGATGATATTGACCGATCCTGAATGGCAGGCCGTGCTGCTGAGCCTTAAAGTCTCTTCCCTGGCAGTCGTGCTGAGTTTGCCCTTTGGGATCTTCTTTGCCTGGTTACTGGTCCGCTGTAAGTTTCCAGGCAAAGCCCTGCTGGACAGTGTGCTTCATCTTCCCCTCGTGTTGCCGCCCGTGGTGGTCGGTTATCTGTTACTGATTTCAATGGGACGTCGCGGTTTTATCGGTGAGAAACTCTATGACTGGTTTGGGCTGACGTTAGCTTTTAGCTGGCGCGGAGCGGTGCTGGCGGCGGCTGTGATGTCATTCCCTCTGATGGTCAGGGCTATCCGTCTGGCGCTGGAGGGGGTGGATCTCAAACTGGAACAGGCGGCCCGCACGCTGGGCGCCGGGCGCTGGCGCGTCTTCTTTACCATTACGCTGCCGCTAACATTACCCGGTATTATTGTCGGTACGGTGCTGGCTTTTGCCCGCTCGCTGGGCGAGTTTGGTGCGACCATTACCTTTGTGTCGAACATCCCCGGTGAGACGCGAACAATTCCGTCGGCCATGTATACCCTGATTCAGACGCCAGGTGGAGAAAACGCCGCAGCGCGACTGTGCATCATCTCAATCGTATTAGCGCTGGTATCATTGCTGGTGTCGGAATGGCTGGCGCGACTCAGCCGTGAGCGGATGGGGAAATAGTCATGCTGGAGCTTCAATTTACCCAGACGCTGGGAAATCATACCCTGACGATTAACGAGACGCTGCCAGCCAGCGGCATTACCGCCATCTTTGGCGTGTCTGGCGCGGGGAAAACGTCGTTGATTAATGCGATCAGCGGCCTGACCCGCCCGCAATCAGGGCGCATTGTATTAAATAACCGCGTCTTAAATGACGTGGAAAATAAGGTATATCTTTCGCCGGATAAACGCCGTATCGGCTATGTTTTTCAGGATGCACGATTATTCCCGCACTACAGCGTGCGCGGGAATCTGCGTTACGGCATGGCGAAAAGCATGGCCGGGCAGTTTGATAAGCTGGTGACCCTTTTAGGGATTGAACAGCTGCTGGACAGGCTGCCATCCTCGCTTTCCGGCGGTGAGAAACAGCGTGTGGCGATTGGCCGCGCGTTGCTGACCGCGCCAGAGTTGCTGTTGCTCGATGAACCGCTGGCCTCGCTGGATATTCCGCGTAAACGTGAACTCCTGCCGTATCTGCAGCGCCTGACGCGTGAAATTAATATTCCGATGCTCTACGTTAGCCACTCGCTGGATGAGATCCTGCATCTGGCTGATAAAGTGCTGGTGCTGGAAGAGGGTTGTGTTAAGGCCTTCGGCAACCTGGAAGAGGTGTGGGGCAGCAGCGTGATGCACCCCTGGTTACCCCGGGAGCAGCAGAGCAGCATTCTCAAAGTCAGCGTGCTGGAACACCATCCGCATTACGCAATGACCGCGCTGGCACTGGGCGATCAGCATCTGTGGGTCAACAAAATCGACAAACCGCTGCAGTCTGCGCTACGTATTCGCATTCAGGCGTCGGATGTTTCGCTGGTGCTGCAACCGCCGTTGCAGACCAGTATTCGAAATATTCTGCGTGCGAAAGTGGCGGAGTGTTTTGATGATAACGGCCAGGTAGAAGTAAAGCTTGAGGTCGGCAGCAGGACGCTCTGGGCGCGTATCAGCCCGTGGGCCAGAGATGAATTAGGGATCAAACCCGGCCTGTGGCTTTACGCGCAAATTAAGAGCGTCTCGATCACCGCCTGATTACAGCAGGTGGGTATAAATGTACTGCGCGATGCTGTCAGTGGTGTTATCGCCAATCACCACGTTAGCGCGCGCTTTCACTGCATCATCGGCATTGCCCATCGCCACGCCGGTACCGGCGGCTTCCAGCATGCTGATGTCGTTGTAGTTATCGCCGAAAGCGATCACGTCACGCATCGACCACCCCTGAGATTCCACATACTGTGTCAGACGCTTGCCTTTGCTGTTACCTTTGCGGGCGATATCAACCTGGTCATGCCAGGACCATTCACACTCCAGGCCAAGAGTTTCTTCCACATGTTTTGCGAAGGTATTCAGTTTGGTGGTGTCTTCATCCGTCAGCGCGAATTTCCAGATAGCATCAACATCCTGCGCGGCCTGGCGCAGCGAGGATACCTGGGTAAAGACCGGACGCTGGGCTTCAGGCAGGGACTTCGCCCAGTTGCTGGTGCGGATCACATGTCCGGTCGGGCGTTCATAGACCATCGCGTTATCCACATACATCAGGCCGTGTACGGCGTGTTCATCCAGCAGATCAATCAATTGCAGCGCCTGAGGAACCGGCAGCGGGTCGGATGCCAGAACATTTTTTGCCTGATAATCATACAAATAAGTGCCATTACAACAAATTGCAGGTGTATCTAACGCCAGTGCCTGATAAAAAGGGTGAATGGCAACGTGATGTCGACCCGTTACGATAAGGAGTTGATATCCCACTTCCTGCGCGCGTTTAAGCGCTTCAAGGGAGGAAGGGAGGAGGGTTTTTTGCGGCGTCAGTAAGGTACCGTCTAAATCCAGAGCAATCACACGCGAGGTCATTTGTTTTTCCGGGTTAATATTGAATTTACGTTTTGATGGGATGGTACACCGAGAGGCGGATGCTTCAAAATTCCTGTCGACAATTCAGCATTCACCGTCAAAAGTTAACTACTTTCATGCGCAGTGAGGAGTGAATATTCATGAAACAAACCGTTTATACCGCCAGTCCTGAGAGCCAGCAGATCCATGTCTGGCGTTTAAATACCGAAGGGTCACTCACGCTGGTGCAGGTTGTTGATGTCCCAGGGCAGGTGCAGCCGATGGTCATCAGTCCGGATAAACGTTTCTTGTACGTGGGTGTGCGCCCGGAGTTTCGCGTGCTGGCCTACCGCATCTCTCCGGACGACGGCGCGCTGACTTACACTGCCGAAGCGCCATTGCCGGGCAGCCCAACCCATATCTCTACCGATCGTAAAGGCAATTTTGTCTTTAGTGGCTCGTATAACGCAGGCTGTGTCAGCGTAACGCGTCTGGAAAACGGTATTCCGGTTGAAACTGTCGATGTGGTGGAAGGGCTGGAAGGTTGCCACTCGGCGAATATCACGCCGGATAACCGTACGCTGTGGGTACCTGCATTGAAGCAGGATCGCATCTGCCTGTTCACCCTGAGCGACGATGGTCACCTGGTGGCGCAGACTCCTGCTGAAGTCACTACCGTTGAAGGCGCGGGCCCGCGTCATATGGTTTTCCATCCGAACCAGCAGTACGCCTATGTGGTCAATGAACTGAACAGCTCGGTGGACGTCTGGGAACTGAAAGATCCTAACGGCCAGATTGAGTGCGTGCAGACGCTGGATATGATGCCGTCTGACTTCTCTGACACCCGTTGGGCTGCGGATATTCACATTACGCCAAATGGCCGCCATCTGTACGCCTGTGACCGTACCTCCAGCCTGATTACCGTGTTCAGCGTCTCGGAAGATGGCAGCGTGCTGGCGATTGAAGGCTTCCAGCCAACGGAAACTCAGCCGCGCGGTTTTAATATCGATCACAGCGGTAAATACCTGATCGCAGCAGGGCAGAAATCCCACCACATTGCGCTGTATGAAATCAAAGGCGAGCAGGGCCTGCTGGAAGAGAAAGGGCGCTATGCGGTAGGCCAGGGGCCAATGTGGGTGGTGGTTAACGCCCACTAAGCGGCTTAAAACAAAAAACCTCGCGAATGCGAGGTTTTTTTATCTCTGTAAGCCGGGTAAGGCGAAGCCGCCACCCGGCAAAACATCTTACTGCTTCGGCTCAGCAACCACTTTGCTACCCAGACCGCGGTTGTTGTATTCCCACATGCGGTTGAAGTTAGCGTCGTTCAGGTTGCGCTGCACGTTTCCTTTATCGTCCACCGCACCGGTATTGCCGGAGAACGGACGTTTGGAGATCGCGGCATCCGCCCACGGCTTCGCCATGTTAAAGCCTTCGTTGATCACGCTGTCGCGGATCACCACCTGACCGTTGGTTGCAGAGTCCACATCCAGGGAGCGGCCGAGCTGCGCCACGCCGTCACCGGCAGCGTTAAAGCGGCTGTTTACGGCCAGGAAACCGAAGAACAGGTTAGACTGCGTCGCTGGTGCAAAGACATAGCCTTCCTGCTGAGTACGCGAGTTCACCACGCGGAAGTCGGTGTTATCAAACACCACCGCGCCACGACCGGATACCAGGTCAACATCACCTTCGACGTAGCTGTTAGTCACCAGCGTACGGGTCAGGCGGTTGTTCTGCAGGGTGTTCTGTACACCGCTGTTGGTCACGAAGAAGGTGTTCTGACGGCCGAGAATGTTCACGTTGTTGATCTGTACTTTATCACCATCGCTACGCAGCGCGACGGCCTGATGGTTACCTGCATCGACGCTGTCACCCAGGGTGTTCTGAATGGTCAGGTTTTGCAGCTGCAAGCCATTATTCTGAGACCAGAATACCGCTGAGCACATCACCCCAATGGTGGCAGAACGCTTGCTCTGGCAGTTATCAAACATGTACCACGCAGGTTTGCCCGGCATATATTTACCGGCTGGGTTCACCAGGCGACGCCAGGCGTTGCTGTCGATTTCTGAATCAATCGCCAGGCCAATTTTTACATCGATCGCTTTTTCGCCCAGACCGTAAAGGGTAATGCTGCCTGGTGCCGCCGGAACGTAAACGGTGCCTTCATATTCGCCTGGCAGGATCGCGATGTACTGGCGAGAAGCGCTGTGCTTCGTGATGGCAGCATCAACCGCAGCCTGAATAGAGGTATGCGTTACACCCTGCGTACCTGCCGGCCCAACGACGAAGTCAGGCTGTTTTGGCAGGTTAATAGAAGACGGTGTCCACGGCGCAGCGTTGGGTTCCATCGCCGAGAAGTAGTGTGCACGGTCGAAGTTCTTCGCTTCATCAGCGGACAAAATCGGGCGGGAGGCGGTACCCGGTGCTACCTGCTCAGAAGGCAGCTGATCCGGTGGTGTTGAACTGCATGCGGATAAT
This sequence comes from Enterobacter sp. CPE_E890, assembly GCF_046521475.1. Lineage (NCBI taxonomy): Bacteria > Pseudomonadati > Pseudomonadota > Gammaproteobacteria > Enterobacterales > Enterobacteriaceae > Enterobacter > Enterobacter sp. CPE_E890. The sequence continues at coordinate 1,457,567 of NZ_JBKFZW010000001.1, forward strand.
GTCACGCCAAAGGCGAGTGCTAACGCCAGACGGGAAATCCTGGAAATGTTCAAGGTAAAGCTCCTGGGTATGCAAGTCTTAACGGGATAGACGAAATAGTCTGCTTTTTTATACTAAGTTGAGCGAAACGGGAAGTTAAAAAGGGTAAAAGTTGCATTTTTTGCCCTCGGGGGGCGGGAAAGTCATCACAAATAAATAACATTTTCCATCAGGACGGTTGACAGCGGGCAGTGGATGAAAATAAATGTCTATACAACCCATGACAAGTGGAATACCCATGCAGCAGCTTCATCCCGACGATGTAATATGGCGAAATGCGCGACTGGCAACGATGGATCCGGAAGGCGCCGCGCCGTATGGCCTGAAAGAGCAACACGCTCTGGTGGTGCGCGGCCAAACCATTCAGGCCGTGATCCCTGAATCTGAAATACCTTCAGGACACCGTCACAGCGTTGATCTTCAGGGACGTCTGGTTACACCAGGCCTGATTGACTGCCATACCCACCTGGTGTTTGGCGGCGATCGCGCGGCAGAATGGGAGCAGCGTCTGAACGGTGTCTCTTATCAAACAATCAGCGCCCAGGGAGGTGGGATTAACGCTACCGTGACGGCGACGCGCAACAGTTCAACCGAAACGTTGCTTAAACTGGCCCAGCAGCGGCTGCAGCGTCTGATGAATGAAGGTGTCACCACGGTTGAAATCAAATCCGGATACGGGCTAAACGCCGATGCCGAAGAGAAGATGCTGCAGGTTGCACGCCAACTGAGCCTCAATAATCCGGTTGATATCAGCCCAACGCTGCTGGCGGCTCATGCGGTTCCGCCGGAATTCCGACAGGATCCGGATGCGTACCTCACGCTGGTCTGTGAGCAGATATTGCCCGTGCTGTGGCAAAAAGAGTTGTTTGAAGCTGTCGACGTATTTTGCGAAAACGTCGGCTTTACCCCGTCGCAAACCGAGCGCCTCTTTAAGGCGGCAACCGCGCTCGGTATCCCGGTGAAGGGGCATGTTGAACAGCTCTCAAATCTGGGTGGCGCAGCGCTTGTCAGCCGATATAAGGGGCTTTCCGCCGATCATATTGAGTATCTCGACGACGCAGGCGTTCAGGCGATGGCGGAAAGCGGCACGGTTGCCGTCCTGTTGCCGGGCGCGTTCTATTTTCTTCAGGAGCGCCAGCGTCCGCCGGTTGAACAGCTCAGAAAACAGGGGGTACCGATGGCCGTCGCGACCGACTATAACCCCGGCACCAGCCCGTTTGCGAGCCTGCACCTGGCGATGAACATGGCCTGCGTCCAGTTTGGGTTGACTCCTGAAGAGGCCTGGGCTGGCGTTACGCGACATGCCGCGCAGGCGCTGGGCCGTGGCGCAACCCACGGACAGCTGCGGGCAGGGTTTGTCGCTGATTTTATCGTCTGGGATGCTCGCCATCCGGTTGAGATGGTCTACGAGCCGGGACGCAATCCGCTGTATCAGCGTGTTTTCCGTGGGGAGGCAGTATGAGGTTATGGCGGCCGGTAGCCGAAACGGTCTGGCAGGGGCGCGACGACAGCGCCGAGGCCAGCAATGCAACGCGCATTTTCCAGACGATAAAGCAGCAGGGGCAGTTCACGCCGCTTTCATCCGGCATCGCGCTGATAGGCTTTGAATGTGATGAAGGGGTTAAACGCAATCATGGCAGGCCCGGCGCCGTGCAGGCACCGGATATTCTGCGGAAAGCGCTGGCGAATATGGCAAGCCATCAGGGGCACGAACGGCTGGCGGATATGGGCTCGTTTTATGTTGAAGGCGACGAGCTGGAAGCGGCACAGCAGGCGTTAAGCGATGCCGTCACGGCCTGCCAGCAGTCCGGGATGCGCACGCTGGTCTTTGGCGGCGGTCATGAGACCGCGTGGGCGCACGGTCGGGGCATTCTGGATGCGTTCCCGAACGAGCGCGTGGTGGTGATCAATCTTGATGCCCATCTTGACCTGCGCAAGGCCGACCGGGCGACGTCCGGCACCCCGTTTCGCCAGCTGGCGCATTACTGCGATGAGCGCGGGCGGGAGTTTCAGTACGCCTGCTTTGGCGTGAGCCGGGCGGCGAACACGCTGGCGCTGTGGGATGAGGCCGAACGCCTGAACGTCACGCTGGTGGAAGATCTCCATTTCAGGCGCGATGCGCTACCCGCACTGGAAAAGGTGCTGGCGCAGGCCGATCGTATCTATCTGACGATCGATCTGGACGTCCTCCCCGCGAGCGAAATGCCTGCCGTGTCCGCACCGGCCGCGTTAGGCATACCGGCGCTGGATCTTCTGCCGGTTATCGAACAAATCTGCCGCAGCGGTAAGCTACAGGCCGCCGATCTGGTAGAGTTTAACCCGCAGTACGATCGAGACGGACAGGGCGCAAAGCTTGCCGCCCGTCTGGCCTGGCAAATTGCTCACTGGTGGGCATAACACTATTCAAGGAGTCACGATGTTTTCACGCTCACCTCTGCCGCAGTCGAGCCCTCCCGCACCTTTCTACGAAAAGGTGAAGCAGGCGATAAGCGAAAAAATCGCCACCGGCGTCTGGCGGCCGCACGACCGTATTCCCTCGGAGGCCGATCTGGTGGCGCAGTTTGGTTTTAGCCGGATGACCGTCAACCGGGCGCTGCGCGAACTGACCGACGAAGGGCTTCTGGTGCGCTTGCAGGGGGTCGGAACGTTCGTGGCGGAACCGAAAGGGCAATCTGCCCTGTTTGAAATCCGCAGTATTGCCGATGAGATCACCGCGCGTAACCATCAGCACCGCTGTGAGGTGCTGGTGCTCGAAGAGACCCAGGCCAGCGCCGAGCAGGCCGTAGAGCTGAATGTCAAAGAGGGGAGCCGGATCTTCCACTCCGTGATGGTGCATTTCGAAAACGACATTCCGGTGCAGATTGAAGATCGTTGCGTTAACGCCGAACGGATACCGGACTACCTGAACCAGGATTACACCCACACTACGCCGCACGCCTATCTTTCGCTTGTTGCACCGCTGACGGAAGGGGAGCACATTGTGGAGGCCGTGCGCGCCACGCCGCAGGAGTGTGAACGGCTGCGCATTAAAGAGCACGATCCATGCCTGCTGATCCGTCGTCGTACATGGTCGTCATCGCAAATTGTGTCGCATGCCCGGCTGCTTTTCCCGGGTAACCGTTACCGGCTGCAGGGCCACTTTATGTCATAAGTTTTAAAAGCGTGATAGCTAACGCAATATAACAAAATTGTATCTTTTTTGTTAAAACTGACCTTGTGTGTGCTTGTCTATACAAGTATATCTAAATGCATCATCTGTCCCGTATGAGGAGCACACAATGTCGTCAGGTAAATACCGCCAGCAGGATGTCCGCGCTCCGCGCGGCACCACCCTTACCGCAAAAAGCTGGCTCACCGAAGCCCCGCTGCGCATGTTGATGAACAACCTTGATCCAGAGGTTGCGGAAAACCCCCACGAGCTGGTGGTCTACGGCGGCATAGGCCGCGCCGCGCGCAACTGGGAGTGCTATGACGCAATTGTAAAATCTCTGACTCACCTCGAACACGACGAAACCCTGCTGGTGCAGTCCGGCAAACCGGTTGGCGTATTCAAAACGCACAAGAACGCGCCGCGCGTGCTGATTGCTAACTCTAACCTCGTGCCGCACTGGGCCACCTGGGAACACTTCAACGAACTGGACGCTAAAGGGCTGGCGATGTATGGCCAGATGACCGCGGGTAGCTGGATCTACATCGGCAGCCAGGGAATTGTCCAGGGTACCTACGAAACCTTCGTGGAAGCCGGTCGCCAGCACTATAACGGTTCGCTGAAAGGCCGCTGGGTGCTGACCGCGGGTCTGGGCGGCATGGGCGGCGCGCAGCCGCTGGCCGCCACGCTTGCCGGCGCGTGCTCGCTCAACATTGAGTGCCAGCAGAGCCGCATTGATTTCCGTCTGCGTACCCGTTACGTCGACGAACAGGCAACCAGCCTGGACGATGCGCTGGCGCGTATCAAAAAATACACGTCTGAAGGCAAAGCGGTGTCGATTGCCCTGTGCGGCAACGCGGCAGATATTCTTCCTGAACTCGTCGCCCGCGGCGTCCGTCCGGATCTGGTTACCGACCAGACCAGCGCTCATGATCCTTTGCACGGTTACCTGCCAAAAGGCTGGACGTGGGAAGCCTACCAGCAAAAAGCGGAAACCGATCCGGAAGGTACGGTGCTTGCTGCCAAACGTTCCATGGCCGAGCACGTCTCCGCCATGCTCGCCTTTAGCAAGATGGGCATTCCTACCTTTGATTACGGCAACAACATCCGCCAGATGGCGAAAGAGATGGGCGTGAATAATGCCTTCGACTTCCCGGGGTTCGTTCCTGCTTATATTCGCCCGCTGTTCTGCCGCGGTATCGGTCCGTTCCGCTGGGTTGCCCTGTCCGGTGACCCGGAGGATATCTACAAAACCGACGCCAAAGTGAAAGAGATTGTCGCGGATGACGAACACCTGCACCACTGGCTGGATATGGCCCGCGAGCGCATCAACTTCCAGGGCTTACCGGCGCGCATCTGCTGGGTAGGGCTGGAGTGGCGGCAAAAACTGGGTCTGGCCTTTAACGAAATGGTGCGCAGCGGCGAAGTCTCCGCGCCGATTGTGATTGGCCGTGACCATCTGGACTCCGGTTCTGTTGCCAGCCCTAACCGTGAAACCGAAGCCATGCGCGACGGTTCGGATGCAGTCTCCGACTGGCCTTTGCTGAACGCCTTACTGAATACGGCCAGCGGCGCGACCTGGGTATCGCTGCACCACGGTGGCGGCGTGGGGATGGGCTTCTCCCAGCATTCCGGGATGGTCATTGTCTGTGATGGAACGGATGAAGCTGCTGCGCGTATCGCTCGCGTGCTGCACAACGACCCGGCAACCGGCGTGATGCGTCACGCAGACGCTGGTTACGAGATTGCCATTGAATGTGCCAAAGAGCAGGGGCTAAACCTGCCGATGATCGCTGCCACACAAGGAAATCATGAATGAACGCCTTAACACTCACCCCCGGCTCACTGACGCTCAAACAACTGCGTAGCGTCTGGCGTCAACCGGTCACGCTCTCGCTTGATGAAAGTGCCCACGCCGCGATCAACGACAGCGTTGCCTGCGTCGAAGCCATTGTTGCCGAAGGGCGCACCGCCTACGGGATTAACACTGGTTTTGGGCTGCTGGCGCAGACACGTATTGCGACACACGATCTGGAGAACTTACAGCGTTCGCTGGTGCTTTCACACGCGGCGGGGGTTGGTCAGCCGCTGGATGATGAGATTGTCCGCCTGATGATGGTGCTAAAAATCAACAGCCTGGCGCGCGGTTTCTCGGGCATTCGCCTGAGCGTGATCCAGGCGTTGATGGCGCTGGTGAACGCAGAAGTCTATCCGTGGATCCCGGCAAAAGGTTCTGTCGGTGCATCCGGCGATCTCGCGCCGCTGGCGCACATGTCGCTGCTGCTGCTCGGTGAAGGGCAGGCGCGCTGGCAGGGTGCGTGGCTTCCTGCGAAAGAGGCGCTGAAAAAAGCCGGGTTGAACCCGATCACCCTGGCGGCAAAAGAGGGGCTGGCGCTGCTGAACGGTACTCAGGCGTCGACGGCATTCGCTTTACGCGGCCTGTTTGAGGCTGAAGATCTGTTCGCCTCAGCAGTGGTGTGCGGTGCCCTGACGACTGAAGCCGTACTGGGCTCGCGTCGCCCGTTTGACGCGCGTATTCACGAGGTGCGCGGCCAGCGTGGGCAAATTGATGCCGCCGCGATGTACCGTCATGTTCTCACCGAAACCAGTGGTATTGCAGATTCACACCACAACTGTGAAAAGGTGCAGGATCCATATTCCCTGCGTTGCCAGCCGCAGGTAATGGGCGCGTGCCTGACGCAACTGCGCCAGGCGGCAGAGGTGTTGCTGGTGGAAGCCAACGCGGTGTCCGATAACCCACTTGTATTCGCGCAGGAAAATGAAGTGGTGTCCGGGGGCAACTTCCACGCTGAGCCGGTGGCAATGGCGGCGGATAACATTGCCCTGGCGATTGCTGAAGTCGGTGCGTTGTCTGAACGTCGCATTGCGTTGATGATGGATAAGCACATGTCTCAGCTGCCACCGTTCCTGGTACGTAACGGCGGGGTTAACTCGGGCTTTATGATTGCCCAGGTGACGGCGGCGGCGCTGGCGAGCGAGAACAAAGCCCTGTCGCACCCGCACAGCGTGGACAGCCTGCCAACGTCAGCGAACCAGGAAGATCACGTTTCGATGGCACCGGCTGCCGGACGTCGTCTCTGGGAAATGGCATCCAACACCCGTGGCGTGCTGGCCGTGGAATGGCTGGCGGCGTGTCAGGGAATCGATCTGCGCGAAGGGCTGAAGTCCAGTCCGCTGCTGGAGCAGGCGCGTCATACGCTGCGCGAGCATGTATCGCATTATGACGACGACCGCTTCTTTGCGCCGGATATTGATAAAGCGATGCAGCTTCTGGAAGAAGGGCGGCTGGTGGGGCTGTTGCCTTCGGTGCTGTGATTTTTTGCCCGGTGGCGCTGCGCTTACCGGGCCTACGAGTGCGAAATCCAGGCCGGGTAAGGCGTAGCCGCCACCCGGCTTTTTTTATGAATACATCGCCGTAATCGACGCGCTGCCAAGCGTATGGAAATGTACGTTAAACCCCACCATCGCGCCGCTCGCCCCTTCATCCACCTCAATCTTGTCCACATCCAGCGCATGCACCGTGAAGATATAGCGGTGGGTTTCCCCTTTTGGCGGCGCTGCGCCACCGTAACCCGCTTTACCAAAATCGGTACGGGTCTGAATCGCGCCTTCAGGCAGAGCAACCAGGCCTGAGCCGGAACCCTGTGGCAGTACGCGTGTGTCGGCGGGCAGGTTCGCCACAATCCAGTGCCACCAGCCTGAGCCTGTCGGTGCATCCGGGTCGTAACAGGTGACCACAAAACTTTTGGTTCCGGCCGGAACCTCGTCCCACGCAAGGTGCGGGGAGATATTATCCCCCTGGTACCCCATGCCGTTGAAAACATGACGCTCCGGCAGTTTTTCACCGTCGCGCAGATCTTTACTGATGATTTTCATACGATTTACCCTCGTTAATCACTCGTGCAGAAAGTGTAATGCATAGGGTTAAATCGCGAAATGCGCGGGAATGTTAACGGCTTCGACGACCGCGTCGGTGAGCTTCCGCAACTGAACGGGCGTAATGATATACGGCGGCATCAGATAGATAAGCTTGCCGAATGGGCGAACCCAGACGCCACGTTCGACAAAGAAGCGCTGTAGTGCGGCCATATTCACCGGATGGGTGGTTTCAATCACGCCGATGGCGCCCAGCACGCGTACGTCCGCCACAAAATTCGCACCCGAGGCGGCGCTCAGCTCTGCTTTCAACTGCGTCTCAATCGCCGCAACCTGCGTTTGCCACTCGCCGCTTTCCAGAATGGCAAGGCTTTCGCTCGCCACCGCACAGGCCAGCGGATTGCCCATAAACGTCGGGCCGTGCATAAAGCAGCCCGCTTCACCGTCGCTTATGGTGTCGGCAACGTGACGGGTGGTGAGTGTGGCGGAAAGCGTCATCGTACCGCCGGTGAGCGCTTTACCCAGACACAGAATATCTGGCGCGATGCCCGCATGTTCACAGGCAAACAGCTTACCCGTACGGCCAAAACCGGTGGCGATCTCATCGGCAATCAGCAGAATGCCCTCGCGATCGCACATCTTGCGGATACGCCTCAGCCACTCCGGGTGGTACATCCGCATCCCGCCGGCACCCTGCACAATAGGCTCCAGGATCACCGCGGCGATTTCGTGACGATGCGCCGCCATCAGGCGGGCGAAACCGACCATGTCCATCTCGTTCCACTCGCCGTCGAAGCGGCTCTGCGGGGCCGGAGCAAACAGGTTTTCCGGCAGATACCCCTTCCACAGGCTGTGCATAGAGTTATCCGGATCGCACACCGACATCGCCCCGAAGGTATCCCCGTGATAGCCGTTGCGGAAGGTCAGGAACCGCTGGCGCGTTTCGCCCTTCGCGTGCCAGTACTGCAGCGCCATTTTCATCGCCACTTCCACCGCCACGGAGCCGGAGTCGGCCAGGAACACGCACTCCAGGGCTTCAGGCGTCATTGCCACCAGGCGACGGCATAAATCCACCGCGGGCTGATGGGTTATCCCGCCAAACATCACGTGCGACATCTGGTCAATCTGCGCTTTCATCGCCGCATTCAGGCGCGGGTGGTTGTACCCATGAATAGCTGCCCACCAGGAGGACATTCCGTCAACCAGCGGCTCACCGCTGGTGAGGTGTAGCTCGCAACCGCGTGCCGAAGCCACCGGGTAGACGGGAAGAGGGCGGGTGGTGGAGGTGTAAGGGTGCCAGATATGCTGCTTGTCGAAGGCGAGATCGTCCTGGGTCATAATCGACTTGTAAACCATTTTGAAAAGTTTTAGGTTTACGAGTATAAACCGAACCGAAAATTAACAAAACCCTTTGGAGAAGCCCAATGGCTCACCACGCACGCTGGACGATGTCGCAAGTCACTGAATTATTTAACAAGCCTTTCCTTGATCTGATGTTTGAAGCCCAGCAGGTACATCGTCAGCACTTCGACCCCCGCCATGTACAGGTCAGTACGCTGCTGTCGATCAAGACCGGTGCCTGCCCGGAAGATTGCAAATATTGCCCACAGAGCGCGCGTTATAAAACCGGTCTGGAATCTGAACGGCTGATGGAAGTCGAGCAGGTGCTCGACTCCGCCCGTAAGGCGAAAAACGCGGGCTCGACCCGCTTCTGCATGGGTGCCGCGTGGAAAAACCCGCACGATCGCGATATGCCGTATCTGGAGCAGATGGTAAAGGGCGTTAAGGAGATGGGACTCGAAGCCTGTATGACCCTTGGCACGCTGAATGAAGAGCAGGCGCAGCGCCTCTCTGCGGCAGGCCTGGATTACTACAACCACAACCTCGACACGTCGCCAGAGTTTTACGGCAATATCATCACCACGCGAACCTACCAGGAGCGTCTGGACACGCTGGATAAAGTCCGTGATGCCGGTATTAAGGTCTGTTCAGGCGGTATTGTGGGCTTAGGTGAAACGGTGAAAGATCGCGCGGGTCTGCTGCTGCAGCTGGCGAACCTGCCAACGCCGCCGGAAAGCGTGCCGATCAACATGCTGGTGAAGGTCAAAGGCACGCCGCTGGCGGATAACGAAGACGTGGATGCGTTTGACTTTATCCGCACCATTGCGGTGGCGCGCATCATGATGCCGACCTCTTTCGTTCGCCTCTCCGCAGGTCGCGAGCAGATGAACGAGCAGACCCAGGCGATGTGCTTTATGGCCGGGGCCAACTCCATCTTCTACGGCTGCAAGCTGCTGACCACACCGAACCCGGAAGAGGATAAAGACGTTCAGCTGTTCCGTAAGCTGGGGCTTAACCCGCATCAGACCGAGGTGCTGACGGGTGATAACGAGCAACAGCAGCAGCTGGAGCAGCAGATATTCAACGCCGACACCGACCAGTTCTACAACGCGGCAGCCGTATGACCTGGCAGGCACGTATCCATTCCGCGCTGGAAGAGCGCCTGGCGGCAGAGGCGTTTCGCGTCCGCAGGGTGGTTGAAAACGGTGCAGGCCGTTTTCTTACCCGTGATAACCGGCAGTTTTGTAATTTCTCCAGCAATGATTATCTCGGGCTGAGCCAGCATCCGGCCATCGTTCGCGCCTGGCAGCAGGGGGCGGAGCGATTTGGCGTGGGCAGCGGCGGTTCAGGACATGTCAGCGGATACACTACAGCGCATCAGGCGCTGGAGGAGGAGCTTGCGGACTGGCTGGGTTACCCGCGTGCATTGCTGTTTATCTCGGGTTTTGCGGCCAATCAGGCGGTTATCGCTGCCCTGATGGGAAAAGATGACCGCATTGTTGCCGACCGTTTAAGCCACGCCTCGCTGCTGGAGGCGGCAAATTTAAGCCCGGCTCAGCTGCGCCGTTTTGCCCATAACGATGCGGGACAGCTTGCTATGCTGCTGGATAAACCCTGCGACGGGCAACAGCTGGCGGTCACGGAAGGGGTGTTCAGCATGGACGGCGACAGCGCGCCGCTTGCCGCGCTGCACGAGGCAGCAAAAAGGCAAAACGCCTGGCTGTTGGTCGACGATGCCCACGGTATTGGTGTGATGGGGGATGAAGGGCGCGGCAGCGCGCACCAGCAAGGCGTGAAGCCGGAACTGCTGATTGTGACCTTCGGCAAAGGCTTTGGCGTCAGCGGAGCCGCCGTGTTGTGCAGTGAGTCCGTTGCTGACTATCTGTTGCAGTTCGCCCGGCATTTGATCTACAGCACCAGCATGCCACCCGCCCAGGCCGTGGCGTTATCTGCGTCAATGGCGGTGATCCGCAGCCAGGAAGGCAAAGAACGTCGTGCGCGTCTGGCGGAGCATATTCAGCGTTTTCGTCAGGGGTTGTGCCATCTTCCTTTCCGCAGTACCGATTCGCAAAGCGCCATCCAGCCGGTGATCGTGGGTGAAAACAGTCTGGCGCTCACGCTGGCAGAGACGTTGCGCGAGAAGGGAATGTGGGTCACTGCCATCCGCCCACCTACCGTACCGCCGGGCACGGCGCGTTTGCGTCTGACGCTGACGGCGGCGCACGAAGCAGAGGACATTTCGGCACTTCTGGAGGCTCTGTATGTCGCCAGTCAATAAACAGGCCATTGCGGCAGCGTTTGGCCGGGCGGCACGCAGCTATTCGCAGCATGATGAACTCCAGCGCCAGAGTGCACGGGGGTTACTGGCTTTACTCGGCGCGAGCCGTTTTGAGCAGGTGCTGGATGCCGGATGTGGTCCCGGCGGGAATAGTCGATACTGGCGCGAGTCGGGAAGCCACGTTACGGCCATTGACCTGTCATCAGACATGCTTGATGAGGCGCGTCATCAGCAGGCTGCGCACCACTATCTGGTGGCGGATATCGAGGCCATTCCGTTGGCTGAGGCACAATTTGATCTGGTCTGGAGCCATCTGGCAGTGCAATGGTGTAACAGCCTGCCACTGGCGTTAAGCGAGCTTTATCGCGTGGCGCGTCCGGGTGGCAAGGTGGCCTTTACCACGCTGCTGGAAAGCTCGCTACCGGAGCTGGATCAGGCGTGGCGAGCAGTTGATGAACAGCCGCATGCCAACCGATTTTTATCGCATGATCAGGTCACGCAGGCGCTGGCAGGCTGGCGCTATCGAAGCACGGTGCAGGTCATCACCCTCAATTTCAGCGATGCCGTCAGTGCCATGCGCTCGCTCAAGGGCATTGGTGCCACGCACCTGCATGCCGGACGCGAGAAAAAGCCTCTCACTCGTGGGCAGTTGCAACACCTGGAGCTGGCCTGGCCACAGCAGCGGGGGCATTTCCCGCTCTCTTATCAACTTTTTCATGGGATTATCGAACGTGACTGAACGGTATTTTGTCACCGGAACGGATACGGAAGTGGGCAAAACAGTTGCCAGTTCTGCACTGTTACAGGCGGCGCGTCAGAGGGGAAAAACAACTGCTGGCTATAAGCCAGTTGCCTCCGGCAGCGAGATGACTGCGGAAGGGTTACGCAACACCGACGCGCTGGCGCTGCAGCGTAACAGCACCCTTAAACTCGACTATTCAGCGGTGAATCCCTACACCTTCGCCGAGCCGACGTCGCCGCACATTATCAGCGCCGATGAAGGCCGACCGATTGATTTCGCCGTGCTGTCTGCCGGGTTGCGGACACTGGAAAACCAGGCAAACTGGGTGCTGGTGGAGGGGGCAGGCGGCTGGTTTACGCCGCTTTCGGACACGCAGACGTTTGCTGACTGGGTACAGGCTGAGCGGCTCCCGGTCATTCTTGTTGTCGGCGTCAAGCTGGGCTGCATCAATCACGCTATGTTGACCGCACAGGCCGTACAGCAGGCTGGACTGCGTCTGGCGGGCTGGATTGCCAACGACGTAGTTGAACCCGGTAAACGACACCAGGAGTATCTGGCTACGCTCAGGCGTGTCCTTCCCGCGCCGTGCCTCGGGGAAATTCCCTGGCTTGCTGACGGCGCGGAAAATGCCGAAACGGGTCATTATCTCGATCTCAGCGTCTTGCTTCCCGCGACATCCAGTGAGCGATGAGCTCGTCATCCAGTTCCTTAACGTGGCCCTGCGCCACGTTACGCCCGCGATAGAGCATACAGAAACGGTCCGCAACCCGGCGGATAAACGACAGCTGCTGTTCAGCTAATAACACCGTCATACCTAACTCCCGGTTTAAGCGCGCCAGCAGCTGCCCCAGTTTCTGTGCAAAGCCATGACCTGCACCATGCATGGGTTCATCCAGAATCAGCATTTGCGGGCGATTCACCAGCGCATTGGCCAGAGCCAACTGATACTGGTCGTCCGGTAAGAGCGCGTTGGCGCGGGTCTGTCGCAGCGCGTAGAGCTCCGGGAAAAGGTCGTAAACATCGCTTTTTGCTTCCGGGTCGGGTTTTCCCGTTGCCCGCATGGCAATATGCAGATTCTCCTCGATCGTTAACTGGGAGAAAATCCGCCTGTCCTGCGGGACATAGCCTATTTTCGGGTCTGAACGTTGTTCTGATGGCGGGTTGAGCAAATCACATGGCGGGGCCCCTGCTTCATGCCAGATAATCGTGCCGCTCTCGACGGGCAATTTGCCGGCGATGCAATTCATGAGCGTGGTTTTTCCCATTCCCGGCAGGCCAACTACGCCTGTACACATCCCCTGCGGAAAATCTAAATCCACGTTCCATAGCGTATGTTGGCTTCCGTAAAACTGATTCACTGCACGCAGACTCAACATCTTTCTCTCCTTAAAAATGTGTGTAGGTGAGGCTCGTTTTTGATTGTGCAAAACTCCTGCCAGAAACCTGAAAGTGATTAAAAAAAGAGCTTTTTTAGGAGTAAGCCTCAACGTTGCGGGATGACAAATTGACGACTTGCACATCGACGGTGCCGGAGATGTTGAGTTGTGGTGCAAGGCAGGAAATGACGGAAATGTGAGCAAGATCCCATCGGTTGGTTATGAATGACGCAACTGTTAATCATCAAAAAATAGCTATAAAAATTTTTTGTTGTTGTCTCATGGGAAAATCCGGGAATTTGCTGAGCGGCAGTCTGCACGGGCTGGAAGCAGTTATCCACTATTCCTGTGGATAACCATGTGCATTAGAGTTAGAAAACACGCGATAAGCGAGAGAAGACGCGGCTTACGCCCAAATTGGCGCGAAACGCGGCTTTAGGAAATATCGCTTATTATTTAATTGGTTAGATAAAAGCAATTCCCGTAATGAAAGTGTCACCGGTTGCCATAAAACTATCATTACCTGGCTTGACAAATGTTAAAAAAGAAAAAGTTCTGGGGATAACCTGGCCCGGGTGGTGTTTTATGTTGTCAGAGTCCAAACTTTGACCGCTATTGCGCTAATCATTCAGACGCTACTCTAAATATCCTGACATGCTACTGGTTTTTCATCCAGTGTTTTTTACTGGCATTCCTGGCAACAAGGAGTAAAATTACTCACCTGCCGCTTATAACGTCATCAGGTTGTCGCCCATGAGTAAACCGTTCAAATTGAATTCTGCTTTCCGTCCATCTGGCGATCAGCCTGAGGCGATCCGTCGTCTGGAGGAGGGGCTGGAAGATGGGCTGGCGCACCAGACGCTGCTGGGGGTAACCGGCTCGGGCAAAACGTTTACCATTGCCAACGTTATCGCGGACCTCCAGCGTCCCACAATGGTGCTTGCCCCCAACAAAACCCTGGCCGCGCAGCTTTATGGTGAGATGAAAGAGTTCTTCCCGGACAACGCGGTGGAATATTTTGTCTCCTACTACGATTACTACCAGCCTGAAGCCTATGTGCCGAGTTCTGACACCTTCATTGAGAAAGATGCCTCGGTAAACGAACACATTGAGCAGATGCGTCTTTCCGCAACGAAGGCGCTGCTTGAGCGTCGTGATGTGGTGGTGGTGGCGTCTGTTTCTGCGATCTACGGTCTGGGCGATCCGGATCTGTATCTCAAGATGATGCTGCACCTGACGCAGGGGATGATCATCGATCAGCGTGCGATTTTACGCCGTCTCGCAGAGCTGCAGTACACCCGCAACGACCAGGCGTTCCAGCGTGGCACCTTCCGCGTACGCGGAGAGGTGATCGACATCTTCCCGGCAGAATCGGACGACATGGCGCTGCGCGTCGAGCTGTTTGACGAAGAGGTTGAACGCCTGTCGCTATTTGACCCGCTGACCGGCCACATCGAGTCGGTGATCCAGCGCTTCACCATCTACCCGAAAACGCACTACGTCACGCCACGCGAGCGTATCGTGCAGGCGATGGAGGAGATCAAAGTGGAGCTGGCCGAGCGCCGTAAGGTGCTGCTGGCGAACAATAAGCTGCTCGAAGAGCAGCGCCTGAGCCAGCGAACCCAGTTTGATCTGGAGATGATGAACGAGCTGGGCTACTGCTCCGGCATCGAAAACTACTCACGCTTCCTCTCCGGGCGCGGGCCGGGCGAGCCGCCGCCGACGCTGTTTGATTACCTCCCGGCAGATGGTTTGCTGGTGATCGACGAATCCCACGTCACTATCCCACAGATCGGCGGGATGTATCGCGGTGACCGCGCGCGTAAAGAGACGCTGGTGGAGTATGGTTTCCGACTGCCATCGGCGCTGGATAACCGTCCGATGAAGTTTGAAGAGTTCGAGGCGCTAGCGCCGCAAACCATTTACGTGTCGGCAACGCCAGGCAACTACGAGCTGGAGAAATCAGGCGACGAGGTGGTTGATCAGGTGGTGCGTCCAACAGGGCTGCTGGACCCGGTCATTGAAGTCCGGCCGGTGGCGACTCAGGTGGATGACCTGCTTTCCGAGATCCGCGCCCGTTCCGCAATTAACGAGCGCGTGCTGGTGACCACGCTCACCAAGCGCATGGCAGAAGACCTGACCGAGTATCTGGAAGAGCACGGCGAGAAGGTGCGTTATCTGCACTCGGATATTGATACGGTTGAGCGTATGGAGATTATCCGCGATCTACGTCTGGGTGAGTTCGACGTGCTGGTGGGGATCAACCTGTTGCGAGAAGGTCTGGACATGCCGGAAGTCTCGCTGGTGGCGATTCTGGATGCAGACAAAGAAGGCTTCCTGCGTTCTGAACGCTCCCTGATCCAGACGATTGGCCGCGCCGCGCGTAACGTTAACGGTAAAGCGATTCTGTACGGCGACAAAATTACGCCGTCGATGGCGAAAGCGATTGGTGAAACGGAGCGCCGCCGCGAGAAGCAGCAGCGCTACAACGAAGAGCACGGCATCATCCCTCAGGGGCTGAACAAGAAGGTGGTGGATATCCTGGCGCTGGGTCAGAACATTGCGAAGACCAAAACGAAAGGTCGCGGCAAGGCACGTTCAGTGGTGGAAGAGGATACCGTCGTGCTGACGCCGAAAGCGTTGCAGCAGAAAATCCACGAGCTGGAAGGGCAGATGATGCAGCACGCGCAGAATCTGGAGTTCGAAGAGGCGGCTCAGATCCGCGACCAGTTGCATCAGTTGCGGGATCTTTTCATCGCGGCATCGTGAGTAAAGCGTTGTTTTCTCCCTCTCCCCGTGGGAGAGGGCCGGGGTGAGGGCATCAGGCCGCACAAAACGAATCTATCCCAGCGCCTGAATCGCTTTCTCCAGCGCCTCACGCAGCAGGTGGCGGTCATGGCGGTATTTGATGTCTGTGGCCTCCAGCGGCTCCTGCACTACCAGACGATCGCCGATACCTGATACATCAACTTTCGGCCCGACCACCACGCCGTCAATGATCTTCTTCCCGACGTAATGCTCCATTAAATTCAGTTTGTCCGGCAGTGACAAGCTCGCCGCTGCAGGGCTCAGCTCACGGCCCAGGTTACCGATGTAAACCATCGGGGCAGGGGTGCGTCGCAGCGCCTGTGCCAGCTCTTTCACCAGCAGAATCGGCATCAGGCTGGTATAAAAACTGCCCGGACCGATCAGGATAAGATCCGCTTCCCCGATTGCCTCCACCGCTTCTCGCGTGGCGGGTACGCTCGGGTAGGTCATTAACTCTGTTGGCGGCAGGACGAGTTGGTCAATATTCACCTCGCCGTAAACTTCATGTCCTTCGGCATCGATTGCCATCAAGTCAACCGGTTGTTCAGACATAGGGATCAGGAATGCATCCACTTTAAGCAGATTACGGATTAAATTGATGGCTTCCAGAGGCCGTACGCTCAGGTGATCAAGCGCCTTTAACATCAAGTTTCCGAGGTTATGCCCGGAAAGTTCGCCATTACCGCCAAAACGGTACTCAAACATCGCCGAAGCAACGCTCGGTTCAGTAATTAACTGGTTCAGACAGTTGCGCATGTCTCCCCAGGCAATGCCGCCTTCGGCACGACGGATGCGTCCGGTTGAGCCACCGTTATCGGTGGTGGTTACTATCCCTGTCAACCTTGAGCCGAGTGACGACAAAGAGGACATCACCCGACCCAGACCGTGGCCTCCGCCAAGAGCGACTACCCGGTCAAGATCCGCAAAAGTGCGATTGCGCATACGTATTCCTTATCACGTTTGATCGCGTAACAGTAACCTAACTACCCCTAAAAGACGATGCCTCAGCCGATGCAAAATGACGTATATCAATGTGAAAGTGCGGTTTTTAGGTATTCTGTAGTGAAAATGCAGGATTGATTCGTTATATAGATGATTATATAGCGAAAAGCGATAATGGCGCAGTCAGAATTTCCGCGCTACTATCGC
Organism: Enterobacter sp. CPE_E890; assembly: GCF_046521475.1. NCBI lineage: Bacteria > Pseudomonadati > Pseudomonadota > Gammaproteobacteria > Enterobacterales > Enterobacteriaceae > Enterobacter > Enterobacter sp. CPE_E890. The sequence goes on from NZ_JBKFZW010000001.1 coordinate 1,474,345, forward strand.
CATAACCACGTTTTCAAAATTGAAAACATACACTCTAGCCCTTGTGCCTGTGTCGAAAGATATGGCGCTCTGGCCGTGGCGAATTTGCCACCAGGGTACAGAAAGAAATGACTGTGCCTCCCGTATCTGGAAAGGTGTACATGGCTTCACAACTTACTGATGCTTTCGCGCGTAAGTTTTATTACTTACGTCTGTCGATTACCGACGTGTGCAACTTCCGTTGCACCTACTGTCTGCCCGATGGCTACAAACCGGGCAGCGTCACCAATAACGGCTTTCTCTCCGTGGATGAAGTGCGGCGCGTGACACGTGCATTCTCTGAACTCGGCACGGAAAAAGTGCGTCTGACCGGGGGCGAGCCCTCGCTGCGTCGCGACTTCCCCGACATCATTGCCGCCGTGCGTGAAAACGAACGTATCCGCCAGATTGCGGTCACCACCAACGGCTACCGCATGGCCCGCGATGTGGCGAACTGGCGTGACGCTGGCCTGACGGCGATTAACGTCAGCGTCGATAGCCTGGACGCCCGTCAGTTCCACGCCATTACCGGGCAGGATAAATTCCAGCAGGTCATGGACGGTATCGACGCCGCGTTCACGGCCGGCTTTGAAAAAGTCAAAGTCAACACGGTGCTGATGCGCGATGTAAACCATCATCAGCTGGACACCTTCCTGGCGTGGATCAAATCCCGTCCCATTCAACTGCGCTTTATCGAGCTGATGGAAACCGGCGAGGGCAGCGAGCTGTTCCGTCGCCATCACATCTCCGGCATGGTGCTGCGCGACGAGCTGCTGAAACGCGGCTGGCTCCATCAGATCCGCCAGCGCAGCGACGGCCCGGCGCAGGTCTTCTGTCACCCGGATTACGAAGGGGAGATTGGGCTTATCATGCCCTATGAGAAAGACTTCTGCGCCAGCTGCAACCGCCTGCGCGTCTCTTCTGTTGGCAAGCTCCATCTCTGCCTGTTCGGCGATGGCGGCGTGGACCTTCGCGATCTGCTGGATGACGATGCGCAGCAGGATGCGCTTGAAGCACGCATCTCTGAAGCCCTGACGCATAAAAAACAGACCCACTTCCTGCACCAGGGCAACACCGGTATTACTCAAAACCTGTCCTATATTGGCGGGTAATCAGGCTTAAGAGGGAATCAGAAGATGAGTCAGGTAAGCGCAGAATTTATCCCGACACGTATTGCCATTCTTACCGTTTCCGACCGCCGTGGCGAAGAGGATGATACCTCCGGCCACTGGTTGCGTGATGCAGCCCACGAAGCGGGCCATAAGATTGTTGATAAAGCGATTGTGAAAGAGAACCGCTACGCCATTCGCGCGCAGGTTTCTCAGTGGATCGCCAGCGATGACGTACAGGTGGTGTTGGTTACCGGCGGTACGGGTTTCACGGCGGGCGATCAAGCCCCCGAGGCGCTGGTCCCCCTGTTCGATCGCGAAGTGGAAGGCTTCGGTGAAGTGTTCCGTATGCTCTCGTTTGAAGAGATTGGTACCTCCACGCTGCAGTCGCGCGCGGTAGCGGGTGTCGCGAACAACACCCTGATTTTCGCCATGCCCGGCTCGACGAAAGCCTGCCGCACCGCGTGGGAAAACATTATCGCCCCGCAGCTGGATGCCCGAACCCGTCCGTGTAATTTCCATCCTCATTTAAAGAAATAAGCTATGTCGCAACTGACCCACATAAACGCCGCTGGCGAAGCGCATATGGTCGACGTCTCCGCCAAAGCCGAAACGGTGCGCGAGGCGCGCGCGGAAGCGTTCGTCACCATGCTGCCGGAGACCCTGGCGATGATTATCGACGGTAGCCACCATAAGGGCGACGTCTTTGCCACCGCCCGCATCGCCGGGATTCAGGCCGCCAAACGGACCTGGGATCTTATCCCGCTGTGCCATCCGCTGATACTGAGCAAGGTGGAAGTGAATCTGCAGGCGCAGCCAGAGCACAGCCGCGTGCGCATTGAATCACTCTGCCGCTTAACCGGCAAAACGGGCGTGGAGATGGAAGCCCTGACGGCGGCCTCCGTTGCCGCGCTGACCATCTACGACATGTGCAAAGCGGTGCAAAAAGATATGGTGATTGGCCCGGTTCGCCTGCTGGCGAAAAGCGGCGGAAAATCCGGCGATTTTAAGGTGGACAGCCATGATTAAGGTGCTCTTTTTTGCGCAGGTGCGCGAGCTGGTGAATACCGACAGCCTGACGCTGGATGCGTCCTTCGAAAACGTTGCCGCCCTGCGCGCGCATCTTGCCGCACAAAGCGACCGCTGGGCGCTGGCGCTGGACGAAGGCAAGCTGCTGGCCGCCGTGAATCAGACGCTGGTTGAATTCACCCATCCGCTGAACGCAGGGGATGAAGTGGCGTTCTTCCCACCGGTGACCGGGGGCTAAAATGGCGGAAACACGAATTCTGGTAGGTCCTGAGCGCTTCAGCGTCGGTACAGAATATAGCTGGCTAGCGGAGCGTGATGAAGACGGTGCGGTGGTGACCTTCACCGGCAAAGTGCGCAATCACAACCTGGGTGACAGCGTGAAAGCACTGACCCTGGAGCACTATCCTGGCATGACGGAAAAATCGCTGGCGGCGATTGTGGAAGAAGCGCGCGGGCGTTGGCCGCTCGGACGAGTAACGGTGATTCACCGCATCGGCGAGATGTGGCCTGGCGAGGAGATTGTCTTCGTCGGGGTGACCAGCGCACACCGTGGCAGCGCGTTTGCGGCAGGGGAGTTCATTATGGATTACCTCAAAACCAAAGCGCCGTTCTGGAAGCGTGAAGCCACCCCGGAAGGTGACCGCTGGGTTGAATCTCGTGATAGCGACAAACACGCCGCCAGCCGTTGGTAGTCGGTTTACGTGGATGTGTTAATCTTAACGTGTGTGTCTACTTAAACTTAATCAGGAGTGAATCATGGACCGATTTCCGCGTTCCGATTCAATAGTACAGCAGACCCGTAGCGGCCTGCAGACGTATATGGCTCAGGTGTATGGCTGGATGACGGTTGGCCTGTTGCTGACCGCGTTTATCGCGTGGTATGCGGCCAATACACCGGAGCTGATGATGTTTATCTTCTCCAGCAAAATCACCTTCTTTGGGCTGATTATTGCCCAGCTAGCGTTGGTGTTCGTCCTTTCAGGCCTGGTGCAAAAGCTCAGCGCCGGCATGGCGACCACGCTGTTTATGCTCTACTCGGCGCTGACCGGGCTGACGCTTTCCAGCATTTTCATCGTTTACACTTACTCTTCCATCGCCAGTACCTTTGTGGTGACCGGCGGGATGTTTGGGGCGATGAGCCTCTACGGTTACACCACCAAACGCGATCTGAGCGGCTTTGGCAGTATGCTGTTTATGGGGCTGATTGGGATTGTGCTGGCGTCTCTGGTGAACCTGTGGCTGAAAAGTGAAGCGCTGATGTGGGCGGTGACCTATATCGGGGTGGTGATCTTTGTTGGGTTGACGGCTTATGACACCCAGAAGCTGAAAAACATCGGTGAGCAGATCGACGTACGCGACAGTTCGAACCTGCGTAAATACGCGATTCTGGGCGCGCTGACGCTGTATCTGGACTTTATCAACCTGTTCCTGATGCTGCTGCGTATCCTCGGCAACCGTCGTTAAGGTTGTTTTGCCGGGTGGCGGCTGCGCCTTACCCGGTATACGAAACTAAAAACGGCAACCTGGTTGCCGTTTTGCTTTTATTTTGCCAACGCCTTCTCGTTCTTCGCTCTCAGCTTTTTCGCCCGACTCTCCAGCATCAGATAACAGACCGTTGCCAGCACCAGCGGCAGGAAGTAATACAGCATGCGGTAGGCCAGCAGGGCAGCGATAATTGTCCCCTGAGAGACATGTTCCCCGGCCAGCAGCGCGATAAACACCGCCTCCAGCACGCCGATCCCTGCCGGAATATGGACAATCACCCCGGCAATACTGCTCACCAGCAACACGCCCAGCACGAAGAAGTAGTTCACATTTTCGCCAATCAACAGCCAGATAATCGCCCCCATCGCCATCCAGTTGGCGCTGGATACCGCCATCTGCAACACCGCGAAGCGCCATGAAGGTAATACCAGTTTTTGCCCTTTAATGGTCATATGACGGCGTTTAGCGAAGGCGCAGGCCCACAGATAAAAAGCGATAATCAGCAGCAACACGATGCCGAGAATACGCAGCGTGGCCTCATCGATATACCAGTGCGCGGGCAACTGCACCACGCCGAGGGTAAAAATCACCCCGCCGAGCAGAATATACCCCAGCCAGTTGGTGGTAATGCTGAGCGAGAAAATGCGCGTGATGGTTCCGCCCGGTAGTCCCAGCCGCGAATAGAGGCGATAGCGCATGCCAATCCCCCCGACCCAGGTGCTTAGCGTCAGGTTAAAGGCATAACATATGAACGACACCAGCATAACCTGGCGTTTAGCCAGCTTGTGGCCGCAATAGGCGCGGCCCAGCAGGTCATAGCAGCCGTACATCAGATAGCTGATAATGACCAACCCAACTGCACCCAGCAGTACCAGCCGGTTGTAGTTGCGGATAACTTTCCACACCTCTTCCCAGTCAACTTTCTGCGCGTACACCACCAGCAGCACGGCGACTGCAACAAAGAAGATCCAGGTGAGGATTTTTTTTGCCAGCCGCCAGCGCGGATGTGATTTTGACATCAGGTTTTCCCTCCGTCTTGCGCTTCAACGCGATCCTGGGTTTCCATTTCAGGTTGTACAGGCGGCTCCACGAGCGCCAGTTTTGGCGTATGCGCCGGCAGCCAGCCGACCATCGCCGGGAAATGGCGCAGGAAGTGGAACACCACCACGCTGATACCCAGGTTCCACCAGGTGCGTTTGGGCACCATAGATTCATCCACGCGCACGCAGTCGTTGACGATCAACGCCTGCAGGTTATCCCGCAGGGTCTGGTTAAACTGGCGATCGTAAATGATCAGGTTCGCTTCAAGATTGAGCGATAAACTTAGCGGATCAAGGTTACTGGAGCCCACGGTTGCCCAGTGATCGTCCATCAGCGCAACTTTGCCGTGCAGCGGGCGACGGCGGTATTCGTAAATCTGCACGCCGCCTTTCACCAGATAGTGATACAGCAGCCGTGCGCCGACTTTGACTATCGGCATATCCGGCTCGCCCTGCACAATCAGCTTCACACGCACACCCCGTCGGGCCGCATTGCGCATGGCATGCAGAAGACGATAGCCCGGGAAAAAGTAGGCGTTGGCGATGATGACCTCGCGCTTCGCGTTGGCGAGCATCTTCAGATAATGACGCTCAATGTCGTTTCTGTGCTCGGCGTTATCCCGCCAGACGAACAGCGCCTGCGCTTCGCCGGGATTCCGGTTCTCTTCCGGACGATGGCGGCGTTTCCACCAGCGACGTGCAACCTCTTTACCGGGCAAGTTTTCCAGTTCGAACTGCAGGATATCCTGAACCACAGGCCCTTCGATGCGGATCGCATAATCCTGTTTCGCTTCCGGGCCGTAATCGGACATATGCTCAGCGGAGTAGTTTATGCCGCCGACAAACGCCACCGTCTCATCCACCACCACAATTTTGCGGTGCATCCGGCGGAAAAGGTTGGTACGCATGCCGAACAGGCGAGTGCCGGGATCGTAGTAGCGGAAGATCACACCCGCTGAAGTGAGTTCATTGACGAAGGCGTCGCTGAGATCCGGTGAACCATAGCCGTCCAGGAGGACTTCAATATTGACACCACGCCGGGCGGCGCGCAGCAGCACGCTGTGCAATTGTTTACCGACGTCGTCTTCGAACCAGATAAAGGTTTCGAGGATCACTTTCTGCTTTGCATGGTCAATCGCTTTGAACACGGCCGGGTAATACTCGTCCCCATTAACCAGCAGCGTGATCCGGTTGCCATCTTGCCAGGAACATTTCATAAGTGGATCTCCGCACTGAGCGGGGCATGGTCCGAGAGATGTCGCCAGTTGAGTAGCGCCAGGGCGGTAGGACTGCTGGCGTAAGCATTTTTCACGTAGATCCGGTCAAGACGCAGCAAGGGGAAACGTACCGGAAAGGTACGCGCGGGTCTGCCGGTCGCGCGGGTGAAAATTTCTTCCAGCCCGGCATTCACTTTCAACGGATGGTTCGCCCGCTGTCGCCAGTCGTTGAAATCACCGGCCACGATCACCGGTTCACCTTCGGGAAGTGCATTAGCCCACTCTGCCAGCATGTTCAGCTGCGCCTGGCGATGGGCTTCGCGCAGACCGAGATGAACACAGCCGACATGGAGGGGAAGCTCAAGGTCGGGCGGAGTGATACGGCAGTAAAGCAGGCCGCGTTTTTCGCTTTCCCCTACGGAAACGTCGCGGTTCTCGTAATATTCAATCGGGAAACGTGACAGCACCGCGTTACCGTGATGGCCTTCCGGGTAGACGGCGTTGCGTCCGTAAGCGTAATCACTCCACATGGTGTCAGCCAGAAATTCGTAGTGGGGCGTGTCGGGCCAGTTCTCAACGTGGAGCGGATGCACTTCGTGTGCGCCCATTACCTCCTGCAGGCAAACAATGTCCGCATTGACGGTGCGTACCGCGTCGCGCAGCTCCGGTAAAATGAAGCGGCGGTTAAATGCTGTGAAGCCTTTATGAATGTTTATTGTCAGCACGTTAAGCGAGAAATGCTGCATTTTTGGCGTCATAAGCTCCTTCCTGAGTGTCTATCCCGATGAAAATAAAGTGTAGTCGGCGTCACAAAAAGATGCGGTGTTACGGAATTTTCCGTAAAGTGCGGTAGTCTGAATAAGCAGAGAAAAATCCTTCAGGAGAGAAGCCATGAAGTGGCAACAACGTGTTCGTGTCGCAACTGGCCTCAGTTGCTGGCAGATAATGTTGCATTTACTGGTCGTGGCCGTACTGGTGATGGGCTGGATGAGCGGCACGCTGGTGCGTGTTGGCCTGGGACTGTGCGTCCTCTACGGCGTCACCGTACTGTCGATGTTGTTCTTACAGCGCCATCATGAAGCACGCTGGCGTGAGGTGGGTGATGTGCTCGAAGAGCTCACCACCACCTGGTACTTTGGTGCCGCGATGATTGTGCTTTGGTTGTTGTCCCGTGTGTTGCAAAACAACCTGCTGCTGGCCCTGGCCGGTCTGGCAATCCTCGCAGGGCCTGCGGTGGTCTCGTTACTGACCAAAGAGAAAAAGCTACGCAATGTTGCGTCTAAACATCGCGTACGCCACTGAGCCCGTCGTGGCCGCTATGACCAGTAGCGGCCACAAACTTCCCCACACAATATCCAGACTCGCATCCTTCAGATAAATTTGCTTGGTGATATCCGTAAAGTGTCGAATCGGGTTTATCCACGTTAAATCCTGCAACCACACCGGCATGTTCTCGACAGGGGAAACATACCCCGAAAGCAAAATCGCTGGCATCATAAAGACGAACACCCCGATAAACGCCTGCTGCTGCGTGGAGCAGAGCGCTGAAATCAGCAGTCCAAATCCCACCAGTGACAGACCATAAATCACCATCGTGAAGTAAAACAGCGCCAGCGATCCGGCGAAGGGGATCTGGTACGCCCAAATACCCACGCCCAGTACAATGGTGGCCTGAAAGGTGGCAACAATCAGGGCCGGAACCGCTTTACCGACGAAAATTTGCCAGGTGGCGAGCGGAGAAACCAGCAGCTGATCCAGTGTCCCTTGTTCGCGCTCGCGGGCGACGGACAGAGAGGTGACGATCATCACCCCAATGGTGGTGATCATGGCGATCAGCGACGGTACCACAAACCATTTGTAATCCAGATTCGGGTTATACCAGTTACGCACCACCAGCTCGCTGTTATTGGGTTTGGGTTTGCCCTCCATCAGCTCCTGCTGGTAATTCTTGACCACCTGTTGCAGGTAGTTGGCCGCGATCTGGGCGCTGTTGGAGTTACGTCCGTCGAGGATCAACTGCATGGGGGCGGTCTGGAAAGTGTCCAGGTTACGGGAAAAATCTGCCGGGAATCTCACCAGCAGCAGCGCTTTTTGTGTGTCGATAGTGGGCTGGATTTCCTGCGGGCTTTTCAGCAGCAGAATATGGGTAAAGGCTTTTGCGCGTGCAAAACGCTGCGTCAGCTCAACGGCGTGTTTACCGTTGTCTTCGTTGTAGATGGCGATGGTGGCGTTCGTCACCTCAAGCGTGGCGGCAAACGGAAACAGTAAAACCTGAATAAGTACCGGCAACACCAGAATGGCACGGGTTTGCGGCTCTCGCAGCAGCGATTGCAGCTCTTTGCGGATCAATGTCCATAAACGGTGAAACATGTTCGCTCCTTAATCCAGCCGCCGTTTGGTTTTTATCCACGTCAGGCCAATAAACATCGTTGCCGACGCCATCAGGAACAGCGTGTTGATAATCAGCACCACCGGAATATTTCCCGCGAGGAACAGGCTTTGCAGCGTGCTCACGAAGTAGCGCGCCGGAATAATGTAGGTCACGGCGCGGATCACGGCGGGCATGCTGTCGATCTGGAAAATAAACCCGGACAGCATAATCGACGGTAAAAAAGCGGCGTTGAGCGCCACCTGGGCGGCGTTAAACTGGTTGCGGGTGACGGTGGAGATAAGCAGCCCCATGCCGAGCGTGCTGAGCAGAAACAGGCTGGTGATAAAGAACAGCACGACCAGCGAGCCGCGGTACGGCACACCGAGAATAAATACCGACACAAGCATACAGAGCAGCATCGCCAGCATGCCGAGGAAGTAGTAGGGGATAAGTTTGCACAGCAGCAGCTCGACACGCGTCACTTCTGTAGAAAGCAGCGCCTCCATGGTGCCACGCTCCCACTCGCGGGCGATCACCAGCGAGGTCAGGATCGCGCCAATGACCGTCATGATAATCGTCACCGCGCCAGGAATAATAAAGTGCTGACTTATGGCGGCGGGGTTAAACCAGTAGCGGGTCTGCACGTCGATCAGAGGGTCGAACGTTTCACCCCGGTCTTCAGCGCGCTGCATCTGCCACAGCTGCCAGATCCCCTCCGCGTAGCCCTGCACGAAGTTCGCGGTGTTTGGCTCGCTGCCGTCGGTGATCACCTGGATCGGTGCATCGGTATTCGCCCGCGCCATATTGGCGGCAAAATCCACCGGAATGACGATCAGACCGCGAATCTTCCCGGCCTGCATCTTCTGGATCAGTTCCTGACGATTGTCGCTGATGGTGGCGTCAATGTAGGGTGAGCCGGTCATCGCGTGGGTGAAATCCAGCGCCTCTTTGCTCTGCTGTTCCAGCAAAATACCGACTCTGAGCTTGCTGGAGTCGAGGTTAATACCGTAGCCAAAGATAAACAGCAATAGCAGGGGGATCACTACCGCAATCAGCCAGCTGCTGGGGTCACGCACGATCTGGCGTGTCTCTTTGATGCACAGCGCGCGCACCCTGCGCCAGGAAATGGCGTTATTGTGCATGGGCATTCTCCTTATCCCAGTCATGGATGAGGGTGATAAACGCCTGCTCCATCGTCGGGTCCGGGACTTCATCGTCGGCGGCCTGTGCTTTCAGGTCATCTGGCGTACCGTGGGCAATCAGCTTGCCGCGATAGACCAGCCCGATACGGTCGCAGTACTCAGCCTCATCCATAAAATGGGTTGTCACCATCACGGTAACCCCTTTTTCAACCATGCTGTTGATATGTAGCCAGAACTCGCGACGGGTGAGGGGGTCAACGCCGGACGTAGGCTCATCAAGAAACAGAATATCGGGCTCATGCATCAGCGAGCAGGCCAGCGCCAGCCGCTGTTTGAAGCCGAGCGGCAGTTCATCCGTTGCGTGAGAGGCAATGCTGGTTAACCCGAATGCGTCGCTCATGCGGCGGATTTTCTCGTTCTGCGCCCGCCCGCGCAGGCCGTACACGCCGGAGAAAAAGCGCAGATTCTGCTCGACGGTCAGGTTGCCATACAGCGAGAACTTCTGCGCCATATAGCCCAGATGCTGACGCGCTTTGCCGGAACTGATCTTCAGGTCCATGTCCAGTACCAGCGCTTTACCGGCGGTAGGTACCAGCAAACCGCACATCATCTTAAAGGTGGTGGATTTCCCGGCACCATTCGGCCCGAGCAGGCCAAAAATCTCACCGCGCTTCACCGCGAAATTCACGTTATCGGTGGCGGCGAAATCACCAAATTTTTTAGTGAGGGATTTGGCTTCAATCACCGTTTCGCCCGGCGTACCTTCAACCGTATGCAGGATTGCCCCGAGGGGAGATTCTGACGTTCCCGCGCCGCCCAGCAGATCGATAAACGCATCTTCGAAGCGCGGTGCGGTCTCTTCCATCTCGATCTCAGGCATACCTTGCGCACGGCGAATGTCGTCGACGGTTGCCTCTTTCTTGAGGATCACGCGTACCGAACGGCCCTGAATCATCCCGTCACTGACCTGCGGCAATTTCAGCACCCGCTGCAGCAGTTTGCGGTTGGATTCCTGCGGGCTGTGCAACAGAAAACTGCGCCCGGCCATACTTTGTGTCAGTGTCGTCGGCTCGCCCTGATAAAGCAGTTCACCTTCGTTCATCAGCAGCACATCCCGGCACTGTTCCGCTTCGTCAAGGTAGGAGGTGCTCCAGAGGATCAGCATCCCGTCGCCTGCCAGTTCGTGCACCATCTGCCACAATTCACGGCGAGAGATGGGGTCAACGCCGACACCCGGTTCATCCAGAAGCAGAACTTTCGGTTCACCGACCAGCGTACAGGCCAGCCCCAGTTTCTGTTTCATGCCGCCGGAGAGCTTACCCGCCAGCCGGTCAGTAAACGGACCGAGTGAGGTAAACTCCAGCAAACGAGCGAAGGTCTTCTGGCGAATGTCGCCGGTCACGCTGCGCAGGTCGGCATACAGATTCAGATTTTCCATTACCGTCAGATCTTCATACAGACCAAACTTCTGCGGCATATAGCCGAGCATGGCATGGAGCGCGCTGTCATCCTTGATCGGGTCGAGCCCGAGCACGCTGGCGGTTCCGTCATCCGGTTTAAGCAACCCCGCCAGCATTCGCATTAGCGTGGTTTTGCCGGCACCGTCCGGACCGACCAGTCCGGTGACATAGCCCTTCTGAATGGTGCAATTCAGCGGTGCGACGGCCGGTTTGTCCATTCCCGGGAAGCGTTTGACCAGATTGCTGAGCTCAATAACCGCGTCATTCATGTCGTTCCCCGTTGTTTACTTTTACGGTGACAGGCATGCCTTGACGCAGCGCGTCGTCCGCATCAGTCACGATGATACGCAGGCGATAGACCAGGTCGGTACGCAGGTCCGGCGTTTCAACGGTTTTCGGTGTGAATTCGGCGGTTGGGGAAACGAAGCCCACCTTGCCGTGATACGGCTTGTCCGGTCGACCATCGGTATAGAGCAACAGCTCGCGTCCCGGCTGCATCTGGCCGAGATTCGGCTCGTCGATGTACGCGCGCACCCACACCGGACGGGTCAGGGAGAGCGTTAAAACGGTGCTGCCCGCGCTGAGCATGCTGCCTGGCTCCACGGCGCGGGTCATCAGCGTACCGTCAGACGGTGCAACCAGAGTGGTATCGTGAAGATCCAGTTCGGCCTGGGCAAGTTGCGCCTGAGCCTGTTCAAGGCTGGCTTTCGCCTGGGCAATATCCTGCGGGCGATTACCGGTGTGGTACTGGCTTAGTTTGTCCTGAGCGGATTTCAGCGTGGCCTGCGCCTGATCGCGGGAAGAACGGGCATTTTCGAGGTCATTGGCAGAAATGGTGCGGCTTTTCCACAGCCCCTGCTGACGGGCATAGAAGTTCTGCGCGTAGTCGTAAGCCGCCTGCGCCTGTTTGACCGCTGCGGCGGCCTGGGCAATCTCTTCATCGCGATAACCCGCCAGCATCAGGTCATATTGTGCCTGGGCGACAGATACGCCTGCCTTTGCCTGCATCAACGCGTTCTCGTAAGGGGATTTATCCAGCATACCCAGCGTCTGGCCGCGCGTAATTGTGTCGCCTTCATCAACGTTAAGCGATGCCAGACGCCCCCCCACGCGGAAGCTCATATTCACCGTGCGAATATCAACGTTACCGTACAGCGTCAGGCTTCTCTCCTGGTGGCTCTGATACCACAGCCAGCCACCGACTCCTGCAGCAAGCAAAACAACAACCACCAGAATGATGGCGACAGGTTTTTTCATGACTTCAGGCTCCTTTGCGTTAAACCTTGCAGGATCAGATCGAGATGACAGGTGATGACCTGAATAATCTGCGCGGCTTTATCCTCATCAAATTGTGTCCAGCCGGTGCGTAACAGGATAGTCTCCCGCCCCAGACGGAAGGCGAGGATTTCACCCAGCAGGGCGTGGGTATGCAAAATTGTCTCGGTATCGTTGGCATCCCGCCCGGTATAGGCGGCGATCAGCCGGGTCAGGTGAGTATGCATCGGGGCAATCACCTGATCGTGCACGAGCTGGTATGCGGCAGTAGGGGAGAGCTGCTCGCGGGAAATAAATTTACTCAGGTTGAGCGTATCGTCGTGCGTCAGCAGGCGGATCATATTGTGGCAGGCGTTGAGAATTAGCTGCCGAATGGCGGCGCGATCGGGCGAAGGCTGGCTTAACAGCCCGCTGGCTTCTTCAACGTGCGGGCGAAATTGCGTGCCGATGAAATCGGCGATCCACTGGGCACAGGCGAGGTATAAATCCTCTTTTGAGCCAAAATAGTAGGGTATGGCTGCAATGTTCTGCCCGGCCAGTGCCGCAATATCGCGCGTCGTGGCATGCAGACCATACTCGCCAAACTGTGCCAGAGCGGCGGCGATAAGCTGGCTTTTAGCCTGCTCACCTTTGGTTGTTGTCGGGGTTGTATTCATAGCAGCATTAAAAATTAATCAATCGATTGATTAACATTATGCCCGGTTCACCATTTTGTCCAGTTGTCTCCCTGGCGGGAAATATTTCGTTGATGAATGGCTGAGGGATATTTTATGCGCCACGTCACAAAAGCTGCTACACTCCGCTGCTTCACGACATTGTGGTTTTTGTCCTTACCATTGTTATATCTCCCTGAAAACTACACCTGTGATGGTCGGGGCGGTTCGGAGTTTTTATGTCTTTTGATTCCCTTGGCCTGAACCCGGAAATTCTGCGTGCGATTGCAGAGCAGGGCTACGTCGAGCCAACCCCAATCCAGCAGCAGGCTATCCCCGCCGTCTTGCAGGGCCGCGATCTGATGGCCAGCGCCCAGACCGGTACCGGTAAAACCGCCGGTTTTACCCTGCCGCTGTTAGAGCTGCTGGTAAAGAACCAGCCGCATGCTAAAGGCCGTCGTCCGGTTCGTGCGCTGATCCTCACTCCAACCCGTGAGCTCGCAGCCCAGATTGGCGAGAACGTGCGTGACTACAGCCGCTATCTCAACATTCGCTCGCTGGTGGTTTTCGGCGGTGTAAGCATTAACCCGCAGATGATGAAGTTGCGCGGCGGTGTGGACGTGCTGGTGGCAACGCCGGGTCGTCTGCTGGATCTGGAACACCAGAACGCGGTGAAACTGGATAACGTCGAAATTCTGGTGCTGGACGAAGCCGACCGCATGCTCGACATGGGCTTTATTCACGACATTCGCCGCGTGCTGGCTAAACTGCCACCGCGTCGTCAGAATCTGCTCTTCTCCGCGACCTTCTCCGACGAGATCAAGGCGCTGGCAGAAAAGCTGCTGCATAACCCGCTGGAAGTGGAAGTGGCGCGTCGCAACACCGCCTCCGAGCAGGTGACCCAGCACGTTCACTTCGTTGACAAAAAGCGCAAGCGGGAACTGCTCTCCCAGATGATCGGCCAGGGCAACTGGCAGCAGGTGCTGGTCTTCACCCGCACCAAGCACGGTGCGAACCACCTGGCGGAACAGCTGAATAAAGATGGCATCCGCAGTGCCGCCATTCACGGTAACAAGAGCCAGGGCGCACGTACCCGCGCGCTGGCGGACTTCAAATCTGGCGACATCCGCGTGCTGGTGGCGACCGACATTGCTGCCCGTGGTCTCGACATTGAAGAGCTGCCGCACGTGGTGAACTACGAGCTGCCAAACGTGCCGGAAGATTATGTCCACCGTATCGGCCGTACCGGTCGTGCGGCGGCAACGGGTGAAGCGCTTTCTCTGGTTTGCGTGGATGAGCACAAGCTGCTGCGTGATATCGAACGCCTGCTGAAGAAAGAGATCCCGCGCATCGAAACGCCGGGCTATGAAGTTGACCCGTCGATTAAAGCTGAGCCGATTCAGAACGGTCGTCAGGGGGGACGTGGTCAGGGCGGCGGCGGTCGCGGTCAGCAGCCGCGTCGTGCCGACGGTGGTGCACCGAAATCAGCGGGCAAACCGCCGCGTCGTAGCAACGAAGCCAAACCCGCCGGTGAAAACCCATGGCGCAGCGGCGAAGGCAAGCCAGCAGGGGAAGGGCAGCGCCGACGCCGCCCGCGTAAACCTGCTAATCCGTAGTAATCTGGAAGCCCGGTCGTAGAGCCGGGCTTTTCTTTTTGCGACAACAAAGAGAAAGTGCCACAATAGTGGCTGTTTATACAGTATTTCAGGTTTTCCAATGGCTTTAACCGCGGCGCTCAAGGCGCAAATTGGCGCATGGTATAAGGCGCTACAGCAGCAGATACCCGACTTTATCCCCCGAGCACCGCAGCGGCAGATGATTGCTGACGTGGCAAAAACGCTCGCCGGGGACAACGGGCGACATCTGGCGATTGAAGCCCCAACCGGCGTCGGGAAAACCTTGTCGTATCTCATTCCCGGCATCGCGATTGCGCGGGAAGAGGACAAAACGCTGGTAGTCAGCACCGCCAACGTGGCGCTGCAGGATCAGATCTTCAGCAAAGATTTACCGCTGCTGCGCAAAATCATCCCCGATCTGCGTTTTACGGCCGCTTTCGGACGCGGGCGCTACGTCTGCCCGCGTAACCTGGCGGCACTTGCCAGCAGCGAGCCTAATCAGCAAGATTTGCTGGCGTTTCTCGATGACGAACTGACGCCGAACAACAAGGCCGAGCAGGAGCAGTGTGCAAAGCTAAAAGCCGATCTCGATGGCTACAAATGGGATGGTCTGCGCGATCACACCAGCCAGGCAATTAGCGATGACTTATGGCGCAGGCTCAGCACCGATAAAGCGAGTTGTCTGAACCGCAACTGCCACTACTATCGGGAGTGCCCGTTCTTTGTCGCCCGACGTGAAATTCAGGAAGCGGAAGTGGTGGTCGCCAACCATGCGCTGGTGATGGCGGCGCTCGAGAGCGAAGCGGTGCTGCCGGAGCCCAAAAACCTGCTTCTGGTGCTTGATGAAGGTCACCATCTGCCGGACGTGGCGCGGGACGCGCTGGAAATGAGTGCCGAAATTACCGCACCGTGGTTCCGCCTGCAGCTGGATCTCTTTTGCAAGCTGGTGGCGACCTGCATGGAGCAGTTCCGCCCGAAAACCACGCCACCGCTGGCGGTGCCTGAGCGTCTTAGCGAACACTGTGAAGAGGTTTACAGCCTGATTGCATCGCTCAATAACATCCTCAATCTCTGGCTTCCGGCAACGCAGGAGGCTGAACACCGCTTTGCGATGGGCGAACTCCCGGATGAAGTGATGGAGATTTGTCAGCAGCTGGCGAAGCATCTTGAAAAGCTGCGCGGACTGGCGGAGATGTTTTTAAACGATCTCAGTGAGAAAACCGGTTCACACGATGTGGTGCGATTGCACCGCATATTGCTCCAGATGAACCGCGCACTCGGTATGTTTGAAGCGCAAAGCAAGCTGTGGCGGCTGGCGTCGATGGCGCAGGCGTCGGGTGCCCCCGTCACCAAATGGGCCACCCGCGAAGTGCGTGACGGACAAGTGCACCTCTTTTTCCACTGCGTAGGTATTCGCGTGGCCGATCAGCTGGAAAAACTTATCTGGCGAAGCGTGCCGCATGTGGTGGTCACATCGGCCACACTGCGTTCCCTGAACAGTTTTTCGCGTTTGCAGGAGATGAGCGGCCTGAAAGAGAAAGCGGGCGATCGCTTTGTGGCGCTGGACTCACCGTTTAACCACTGTGAGCAGGGCAAGTTGGTGATCCCGCGCATGAAGTATGAGCCGCTTATCGACAACGAAGAGCAGCATATTGCCGAGATGGCAGCCTACTTCCGCGAGCAGGTTGAAAGCAAAAAGTATCCCGGGATGTTAGTGCTGTTTGCCAGTGGGCGCGCGATGCAGCGCTTCCTGGAACATGTTACCGACCTGCGGTTGTTGCTGCTGGTGCAGGGCGATCAGCCGCGCTATCGGTTGGTGGAGACGCACCGTAAACGCATTGATAACGGTGAGCGCAGCGTGCTGGTAGGTTTGCAGTCGTTTGCTGAAGGTCTGGATTTGAAAGGGGACTACCTGACGCAGGTGCATATTCATAAAATCGCCTTCCCGCCGATCGACAGCCCGGTGGTGATCACCGAAGGGGAATGGCTGAAAAGCCTTAACCGCTATCCGTTTGAGGTGCAGAGCTTACCCGCGGCATCGTTTAACCTGATCCAGCAGGTGGGGCGTCTGATCCGTAGCCATGGTTGTTGGGGTGAGGTGGTGATTTACGACAAACGCTTGCTCACCAAAAATTACGGTCAGCGGCTGTTGAATGCTTTGCCCGTTTTCCCCATCGAACAACCGGAAGTGCCTGAGGTAAAAAAACGCCCGGCCAAATTGCCTGTCGGGCGCAAGAAAAGCCTCCGTGCTAAGGGGCGCGGTCCTACTGGTAAGTGAAGGTCACCTGCACGACGCTGTTGAACGTGCCGGCGGTGACGGGCATTGAGGTGGCGTAGTAACGCGCAGCTAAGGGGAAGTCCGCCGTATGATCGCTTTGATTGATCAGTACGCTAAAGCTGGCCTGAGGAGCGATAAGGATGTGATCCTGACGATCGGCAAGTTCGAGAGCCAGGCCGCCAGCCGTGCCGTTATTCGCAAATTTTGTCGGATGTGCGCCATCCGCCTGTCCGTGAAACGTGGCGGTGGCAAGGGTTGTGGTGGCCGGGCATTTCGAGAGCGTCAGATCTACGTTTTTCCATACCCCCGTGTCGCCGATGTCTTTAAAATCACCTGACGTCGCCTGACCGAGATCGACAGTTAAATTCTGGCTGGCGCTGTCAACGGAACAGGTATTGGCAAAAATATTTCCCTGCATGAGCACCTGAATTTCGTCTGCAAAGGCATGAGATGCCAGGCCAAACAGCAAAATCGGAAGATATTTTGTCATTTATACCCCAGCGTGATAGTGGCAATACTGTTGGCGCTGCCTGGTGTGACGTCGGCTGCGGTTTGCTCGTAACGAACCTGAAAAGGAATCGCCAGCGTTTCATTGGCTTGCGCAATTCCGGCAGTATTCCTGTATGTACCAAAGTCAGGGATCTCTCCGTCAAATAGCATTTGAACCCCTATACCCGTTGCGACACCGGTTTCCTGAGTCAGGTTGATGACGCCCGGGAAGTTCGTATCATAGCCATTTGCACTCGTGATCATCGCTTCAGGCTGCACGGTGTCGTTGCAGTTGATGTTAACGTCGAATGTATGAGGCGACGTCAGGGTTCCTGTCCCGGTGAAGTCGCTGACCGGAAAATCACCCAGCGTCACGGTGAGACTTTTGGGGGAAACGGAGCAGGTGACTTCTTTCAGGATCACATTACCGGCGTAAGAGATCGTGTTAGGGCTGCCGATCCCTTCATGCTGGTAGACCCCAATCCCGAATTTGGTTTGATCCTGCGCAAGCGTACCGGACGTGACGGTATTGCTCGTTTTCACCAGTTCAAGGGTGACGTCAAAGCTGAACGTTCGCTGATCGTTATCCGAGACATAGCCCAGCGGCGTGCTGGTGGAATTGCAGTACACCCCGCCTGCGCCGGTGATACGCTGACCTTTGTCGTTCATCAGCGCAACGCCAATCCCCTGGACACCGGACTCGTAGACGCCAGTGAGTCCAGAAATTTCATTCCCGGTTCCGTAGTAGCAGGAAACAATGGGCAAACCGTTGTCATCCGGGCTGGTACAGTTCCCTGAAATGTGCACCGTTTGCTCGGTTCCGGGAATGGTCGCACCGACAGCAAGCGAGGTGGAGACTGAAATTGAGGCGACGTTGATCTGCTTGGGCAAATCTGTTGAGTTACAGGTCGCCTTCGCATGTGGCATGAACAGCGCTGCTGTCGCCAGAATCAAAAAGAAAAAACACTGTTTTACTATCTGCATTGTCATAAGCCTGTACGATGGATCAGTTACACTGCGCGGCAGCGTTAATGACGGAGTTCTTGTTTTTATCTTCCGGTAGCACGTATTGCGCGACGCAATGTTCGCTGGCTTCCTGGCCCCATGAGACCGAGAGTGTGCCGTGTTGAGCCAGGCCAGAGAGATAGGTCTGGCCGTCGCTGCCCACAATGAACTCGCTGTCCTTATCGTCGGTGGTGACGGTTGCGCCAAAGGGAAGCGGTTTACCGTTTTGCGTCAACGTCATCAATACCCGACGTCCCACACGGGTGTTGAAGCTCGCCCGAACGACTGCCCCACGTGTCGGGGTGACAATCTGCGCGGCGTGGGTCACGTCGGCATCCTCTGGTAGCGTTTCGGTGTCCAGCGAAATGGTGTTATGGCGATAGGCGGTGACAAATGGCACAACGGTATAGCCACGGAAATCGGTCTCGACTCCCGTCTGGTTGGTGATATGTGTGCCATGGGTCCCCGGCGCTTTTACCAGAGCGATGGTTTCCCCTAGCGGCTGACTTAACGTGATGCCGTTAGCATGCGCCACGACGCCACCCTGCAGACCCATGTTCACCGTGCGCTGATATTTATCCTGACTAATACCACCGCTCACTTCGCCATAGGTTGCCTTATAGTCGGCATTCGCACTGGTGGAGTTACCGCTGCCGGTTGTGCTCAACCCTTCCTGAATATTCCAGTTGAGATTCTCCTCCTTCAGCGCCGTGCCGTTCAGGCCAATATTCTGCGTGGTACCCTCTTTGGTGTTATTCAGATTGTACGTAGCCCATGTGTTGTGCATCCAATGGTCAAGCGGAACGGAGACACTCAGAGAGAACTGGTTGTCGTTTGTGACTGACTCCCCGTTCTCGTCGCTGTCGTCAGTATTTTTGTTCATGCTGTAGCTCAGGCTGTAGCTCACTCCATGCCAGCTGTTGTTGTAGCTGACGCTCATGGAGGTCATGTCCTGACTCTGGCTCCAGTAGGTCTCTTTCACCATGCTCAGGGTGACGGACCCCCACCCTTTGGGCAGCGTCTGGTCGATGGTGGCTTCAGTCCGCGCGCGACGCTGCTGTGGGGCAGACCAGTCGTCCGAGCGGGTCCAGGACTCCATGGTGTCTTCCAGGGTGTAAAACCCTTTGCTGTTGTAGCGATAGCCCGCGAGAGAGAAGTTGGTACCGGAGCCTGCAAAATCTTTGCTGTAACGCACACGCCAGGACTGGCCTTTGCTGGCCTGTTGCTTTTTAAGCAGGGCTTTTGCACGGGTCACGTCGATGGAAAAGGCGCCTAAATCACCCATGTTTTTCCCCACGCCCAGCGCCTGGGACTGATAATGGTTACTCTGCTGAACCCCACCATAGGCAGTGAAACCATACGGTAAACCATAAATTGCGCTGCCCTGGGCAAACGGCGTTTTCTCTACATCGCTGTCATATGATCGATAACGGCCAGCAGTGACGCTATAGCGCAGGTTATGTTCACGCTGGAGTACCGGTACTGAAGCGTAGGGCACCACGAAATGGCTTTCGCTGCCGTCGGTTTCTTTTACCGTCACCTGAAGATCGCCGCTGCTGCCCGTCGGGTAGAGGTCGTTGATCTCAAACGCACCGGGCGCAACGGTATTTTGATAAATGACGTAACCGTTTTGTCGCACCATCACCAGAGCGTTACTGTGTGCTGTACCGCGAATAATCGGGGCATACCCTTTCTCGCTGTCCGGGAGCATGTCGCTGTCGGAGTTAAGCTGTACGCCGGTATAAGGCACGCTATCAAACACGTCGGCAGGGGAAGAACTTTGTCCGACCGTCAGGCTGCTTTTCATCGCCACAATATCGCGCTGGGCGTAGGTATAAATGGATGAAAACGTCTGCTGTTGTTCTTTACCCGTGGTGCTGCGGTTCCATGTCGAGTAGTTTCTCAACCGCCATGCGCCAATGTTAAGGCCAGGCCGGAGATTGACGTACTGGCTGCTGGTATCCTGTTCACCCTGTTGCAGCGCGTGGCTTTGGCTCGCGGTCGCACTGTAATTGAGCAGACCAGCCGTGATCCCTTCATCGAACTCTTTTGGGTCTATATAGCCCCGTGGAACCTGGCCTAGTGCCAGTTGCGGAACACTGAGCAGCAGCTGTTGATTGCGAACGTGGAACGACGCGGAGGCTGCCGGGATGGTGTTTAAATCAGCGCACTGGCCTTTTGCCATCAGCTCTGGATATTTTTGAGTTTTGATACCCAGGCTTTTTAAGTCGCTCAGACTAAAGCAGGGCTGAAGAGAGTTATTACCTTGCGGATCTTTTTGTAATTTGAACGTGACGTCGCGTGTATCAATTTTATTATTATTAATAAAAATGGCGACCTGATATTTTCCCGGTGCCTGCCCTGGCCCTTTTTCGTAAACGGACAGATCGGTCTTTCCCTGTTGAGGATTATCAATATCCAGTAATGCCGGGTTAAAATAATCATCAGCCATAACCTGCTGTGCAAAGATCGCCAGCGCCAGGCCACATAAAATGACCAGCAGTGATGAAATTCGGCAGGTGAACGGCTTTTTATGGCTGTACATGATTATAGTAATTGTCTGCGCGTAATATTAGTGGACTGATTTCGACCATGTCTGGCTGATACTGCCGTAATCCGTAATAATGGAATAAGCGACAGTGGAACCGCTCACGTTGCCAGGTAAGGCAAAATGTGTTTCTGTTTCAGGTATTGCCCACGTGGCTTTATCCACTTTATGGCCGTTCAGCGTCACCTTCTGGAAATTCATATAGAATGGCGTTGGGTTATTGACGACCAGATCGTTGCCTTCACGATGCCAATCAAGTTTATTTGCGACATCTTCAGGTTTGCCTTTAACTGAAGTAGGGCGATACAACAATTTTATGCGCGTATTAATGGCAATTTGCAGGGTATTCATCCCTTCAACATGTTTTGAGGAGGGAATGGCTTTGATATTTAACCAGTACAGTGATTCACGATCTTCCGGTAAATTTCCACCGGTGCGTACCACGCGCAGCACGTTATCTTCTTGCGCATCAAGACGAAAAAGCGGGGGGGTGATCAAAAAGGGTGCTTTGGCCAGGTTTTTACCGCCAGAGTCGACCCAGGACTGTACCAGATAATCCGTTGTATCTGGGTTTGAAAGGCCAAGAGAGGACTCCTTTTTATCTCCATGGTAGACCAGACGGGTGCCATTAATAATAACACCTGCATGCGCAGTGGCGGCTGCCAGTAAAAGAGTGCTCAGTAAATAACCGTGGCGCATAACTATTTCTCAAAAAAAGAAGAGATATTAACGCCGATAAAAACGTTAATATCTCAGGATGGATAATATCAGTTATAGATAACGGTGAAGGTCGATACAGAGTTAGCCGGACCTGCGGTAATTGCGGCCCCGGTTTGAATATACCGTGCGCCGAATATCAGGTCGTTGACCGTCGTGCCGGAGGCTAACGGATATTGCTGAGACGGCGTATACAGACTCACGGGTTGTTCAGAAGCATCAACCAGTTGAATAGCCACACCTGTTGCAGCATCCACATCCGGGTAATGGTGCCAACTTACTGATTTAGTGTATGATGGTGTTTTTGAGGTGCTCCAGTGGCTTCTGTTTCTATCAGCTGTCCCTCCTGTTCAGCTACTGAAGGCGTGGTGCGTAACGGTAAAAGTACTGCCGGACATCAGCGCTATCTCTGCTCTCACTGCCGTAAAACATGGCAGCTACAGTTCACTTACACCGCTTCTCAACCCGGTACGCATCAGAAAATCATTGATATGGCCATGAATGGCGTCGGATGTCGCGCCAGTGCACGCATTATGGGCGTTGGCCTCAACACGATTTTACGTCACTTAAAAACTCAGACCGCAGTCGGTAACCTCACGCATACAACCGGGCAGTGACGTCATTGTTTGCGCGGAAATGGACGAACAGTGGGGTTATGTCGGCGCTAAATCACGCCAGCGCTGGTTGTTTTACGCGTATGACAGGATACGGAGGACGGTTGTGGCGCACGTATTCGGTGAACGCACGTTGTCCACGCTGGAGCGTCTTCTGGGCCTGCTGTCGGCCTTTGAGGTCGTGGTATGGATGACGGATGGCTGGCCGCTTTATGAATCACGCCTGAAGGGAGAACTGCACGTTATCAGCAAGCGATATACGCAGCGCATTGAGCGGCATAACCTGAATCTGAGGCAACATCTGGCAAGGCTGGGCAGGAAGTCACTGTCGTTCTCAAAATCGGTGGAGCTGCATGACAAAGTCATCGGGCATTATCTGAACATAAAACACTATCAGTAAGTTGGAGTCATTACCCTGCACTTCTTGAAAGGCGATTGTGTACACGGTATTTACCGGATGATCTGCTTCAGACGCGGAGAGGTCAGCGAGCGGATGCGAAGAAAGAATCCTGCCGGCAGAATGAAGACGACCGCCACGTCTCTTCCGGTGCTGGCGCATAAGAGTGAATTACTCCCTAATTAGATCTTATTTTCTGATAATATGACATTGTTTTTTAATGGATATATACAGTCAAAAGGATAACGATGAGCACTTTTCTTTCTTTAATCGCATTTATTCTGTTTGTAGCCTTTATTATTGGCCTGATTAAACCTTCGCTGGTCAAAATGCCCGGTCGTAAGCAAGTCAGTGCCGTTTATCTGGGCGGTTTTCTGGGCCTCTGTGTAATCAGTGCCATCCTGCTACCGGCCGACCGCAGTCCGGCCGTCGTGAAAAAACAGGATCAGCCGCAGAATGCGGATGTCTCCCCGCCGCCTTTCAAATATGCCGATAAAACCCTTACCGAGTATCGTAGGGAGCGTAAGGATACGCGACACAAGATTGTGGCTGCTTATATGGCATATCGTCAGGTGCCCGTCGCGTCAGAAGAGGGGTTTTATGCCTGCGTGAGCCAGAACAGCTACACCACGCAGGGTGACACACCGTTTGGCGTGATAGCGAACTGGTGTTTCACTGAATACCGTTCCAGTCCTGAGATGCTGGCAAAACGCATCAACTTCGATACATTTCAGGATAATTTTAGCGGTTGGAACGGGGCTTATCGTCCGTTAGAGGCCATGATCAAAGCCGACATGCATGATGATTCCTCCTACAAACACCTCTCCACACGGTATCATCTGGTTCTGACCGACGATCCGCATGCCACGATAGATACCACATTCCGTGGCACCAACGCCTTTGGTGGCGTAGTCAAAGAGACTGTCTCTGCGCGGGTAGATCTGCGAACCGGGAATGTTATTTCGATCGTTGAACAGTAAGGGCAGCAAGCTTCCTCGTCTGTTCGTGCGAGTGAAGGGCCAACAGCGAGGCTGCTTTTTTAACATTCATTGAAAATATGATTTGTATCATATGTCTTGCTCTCTTTTTTCGCCGAAAAATTAAGGATTAGCGTTTGGCGGCAGAGCGATTATGCGCTCTGCCGTTTTTTTATCCTCGACCCGACGTTAACACCTTGTTTAAGATCGCGTCCTTGCTTATAGCGACGGACATGCTAGTGCTGGAAATAGAGCGTCACCAGGAACCATCTCGAAAAAGCTGGAACATCTGCGTGGAAATCTGGAAGCGTTGTTCATAATAAAACGCCCCCGACCATGAAGGCCGCGGGCGGTTAAGATATCAAAAACCCTTTATTCAGTGAAACACAGTGCCGCTCCGCTTATGTGAACGGCATCGCGTCATGGCGAGGGTTTAATAGAGCAATTATATGAATTACTCGATGTTAGATTCGATAAACCACAGGAACTGATCCAGGTCGCGGGACGCGGCGGTGAAAATGTCTGCGGTATCTTCGTCTTTGGCTTCGCCAATCGCTTTGCGCACGTCATTGGCCACAATCGCATAGCGGTCCGCCAGCTCTTTAAGGTGATCCTGAACGGTATGGATATCCAGCGGATAACTCTTCAGTGGCGTTTTGCTGTTGATCACCTGCGTGGTGCCCAGCGCCACGCCGCCTAGCTGAACCGCACGTTCCGCCATCGTGTCAAGGTGGGTAACCAGTGCTGTGCGGAAGCCATCCAGCATTTCATGAACGGCAATAAAGTTTGCACCGCGCATATTCCAGTGGGCCTGTTTGGTGATCAGCGAAAGATCGATGAACTGGATCACCTGGCGATTCAACAACTCAATGGTCGCTTTTTTGTCGCTATCCGATACATCGTTACGGGTATAAAGCAGATTAGACGCTTTCGTTTTCACCAGTTTAGCGGTACTCATAATCTCATATCCTCTTGATGTTTATGTCCCAGGTAATTACGGAACTAAGTATAGCACCGGTTTTTTTGTCTGCGGTTTGGCTATACCTATCAGTTTAATAGCAAGAAGAAGGTTGAGTATTTAATGTATTGAAATTAAATATAAATTTTCTATTCTATACAGATTGATCTTAATTTTTTACTGGGGTGTAAGAGTGTGGAAAGATATTTCGATAATATGACAAACTGTGAATGAAATTATAAATCCTGGCGAGTTGAGCTTTATTCTGCATGGCGCGGAAGCCATGCAGAATATATGGCCTTAGTTGATATCGACCTTTTCAACTTTAGGTTCAGAACGCATGGTCAGCGTCGAACCCATTGAGGCCGCTATAATCGAGCAGAGCGCCAGCGTCTGGGTCAATGTCAGGGTTTCGCCAAGAAACACCATCCCGGAGATTGCGGCAAGCGCAGGCTCCATACTCATCAGGGTGCCGAAAATACGCGTCGGCAGGCGCGTAAGGGCGATCATTTCCAGGGAATAGGGGAGAGCGGTCGAGAGAATAGCGACCGCCAGACCAATCGGCATGACTGACCATTGCCAGATAGATTCCGTTGCCTGGGCCATACCGATGGGCACAAACACGATGGCTGCAATCAATGAACCCAATGCGACGGTCGCCGGGCCATGCTCTTCCCCAGCGCGCTGACCGGTGAGTATATAGATAGCCCAGCAGGCACCGGCGCCTAAGGCCAGCGCCGCACCTGTCAGATCAATCTCAGAAACATTCTGACCCAACGGCAGCAAGAACCATAGCCCCAGAACGGCTAATACGACCCAGATAAAATCAACAGGGCGGCGCGAGGAGAAGAGCGCCACGGCCAGCGGGCCGGTAAATTCCAGCGCAACGGCAATCCCCAGCGGGATCGTCTGGATGGAGAGATAGAACAGGTAGTTCATCGCTCCCAGGGAAAGCCCATAAAACAGCAAGGGTAAACGCTGCTCTTTTTTGAAGCGTAAACGCCAGGGTTTGAAAATAACCACCAGTATCGCCGTTCCCAACACGATGCGCAGGGCAGTGACCCCAGGAGCACCAACCAGCGGAAAAAGAGATTTTGCCAGCGAGGCACCACTTTGAATGGACAACATTGCGATGAGTATGACTGCTACCGGCAACCAGACCGACGATGTGCGGGATAACCCAGGCATCCTTTCTCCTGTCAGCTTATGTCAAATGAAGTAAAGGTTGCAGTGTAAAGGAATTATGCTGCAACGGTTGAGACGCCGTTGAAAAAAAACCATGTGAAATCCGTAAAATGGTTAAGCGTTGTTGGATTTATCGCCTGTCAGATTAGGAATAATCTGGATGAATGTAACAGCACAGGCGCGCACTATGGGCGTTTTGTAGTGAAAATTACATGTGATTTGAAAGAGATAGCTGAAGCTGGAAACGTTCTGTTACAGGAAAGGAACCTTTAGACATCACGAATCACAAAGAGTTTCGCAAATTTTTTTGATATATTTAAAACTTACGGACTTACTTGAAGCACATTTGAGGTGGTTATGAAAAAAATTGCATGTCTTTCAGCACTGGCCGCTGTACTGGCTGTTTCCGCAGGTACCGCTGTAGCTGCGACTTCTACCGTTACCGGTGGTTACGCTCAGAGCGACTATCAGGGCGTGATGAACAAAGCTAACGGTTTCAACCTGAAGTACCGCTACGAGCAGGACAACAACCCACTGGGCGTGATCGGTTCTTTCACCTACACCGAGAAAGATCGTTCTGACAACGGCGCGTACAATAAAAGCCAGTACTACGGCATCACTGCTGGTCCAGCTTACCGTCTGAACGACTGGGCAAGCATCTACGGTGTTGTAGGTGTTGGCTACGGTAAATTCCAGCAGACCGAAAACCAGGGTGCGAACCGCACTGCAAGCAACAGCGACTACGGCTTCTCCTATGGCGCAGGCCTGCAGTTCAACCCAATCCAGGACGTTGCTCTGGACTTCTCTTATGAGCAGAGCCGTATCCGCAACGTTGACGTTGGCACCTGGATCGCGGGCGTAGGTTACCGCTTCTAATCACTCCGGTGAGCTAATAAAAAATCCGCCCAATGTGGCGGATTTTTTTTATCTTCGTTCCCACTTCTTGTGGAAGAGGGTCAGGATGAGGGCATTACCGCTCAGCTTACTTACTCTTAATATCGAAGATATCCGTACCCAGATGGTTGTAGTCAACTTTCTGTAACTTGAAGTTGGTAACGTAAACTGGGGGGGCCTTCTTACCTGAGACAAAGGGGTACCCCGTTTTTATCTGCTCAGCAGAGATCCCCGTCCACTGCGAGAAGAACTGCAGAAAATCATTAGCCGAACGTCGGGCTTTAATGACGCGATGCGTTTTATCGTCACTCGACAGCACCATAAAGGGTACCTGGAAGTTCTGCTGGAACTTGTCATCGTGCGCCAGATACTGCACCTCTTTTCCACGTTCTTTAAACGCCAGCCCGTGATCTGAGAAATAGACCAGCGAGAAGCTGTCACCCGTATTGCGTAACTGCTCATACAGCTTGCTGAGCAAGTCGTCGGTTTGCGTCATGGTATAGAGATAACAAGAGGTCTCTTTGGACTGCACGAACTCGGCGTACTTCCCTCCAGTGCGATCGCAGGCCTGAGGATGCGATCCCATCAGGTGCAGGACAATCAACTGAGGCTGAGTACGCGGGGTGGCAAAGACCTGCGACGTCATTTTCAGCAGCGCTTCGTCTTTCGTATTTTTGTCGGCTTCAAAGTCGCCGCTTTTCAGGAACTGCACTTCATCAGCACGCTTAGCGATACTGGCGATGGCCGTATCGTATTCACCAATTTGCCCCTGATTGGAGAACCACCATGTCTGAAAACCCGCGCGGTTTGCCAGGGTGACAAAGTTATCCTGATATTGTGGCTTGCCATCAACCACACGGTTGAGCGTCAGGCCGAGCGATTTCTGCGTTGAACCGCTGGCCGCGACATAATCGGTAAACAGTGTGCCATTAACCGAACTGGCAAACGGCGTGTTATCCCAGTGTCCTCCAAACGCCCCCATGGCATCCCGACGTGCACTTTCGCCAATCACCACCACATAGGTGTGATATTTCGGCTTAACGGCCAACACGTTCCAGGTGTCTTTCATATTGGAGAGTTCAGCCATGCGGGCCTGCTCGTCGAGAACCTCTTTATTATTTACAACGACGTCTTTCACGAAGCGGAAAACCGGATAGCCGATATTGATGAGCCTTAGCTTACCGTCCCAGGGAATATTCTGGATGGGGGCAACAAACGCCACGGCAATGCTGAACACCAGACAGAGTATTTCGATCTTACCCCAGGATTTTTTTTCGCCCGACTGACGACGGATGGCGATAACGCCCAACGCGAAAATAAAGAGCCCAACCACGTAGCTGTACCACGGGAAGATCGTCAGGATCTCCGTCGACTCTTCCATGTTGGTCGAGTGCAGTGCCAGCAGGGTGTTAAAGTTTGGTGAGCCGTAAGCCTGACCAAACGGGAAATAGAGCGCAGCGACCAGGGAACAGATCCCGATTACCGTTTTTTGCGCGCGCGGTGCGGCTCGCCACAGCAAATGCAAAATGCAGGTGAAAGCGACCGCATAGAGCAGACTAAAGGGATAGCCAAGCGCAAAGTTAATCAGCAATGACTGCAAAAAGTAAAACCCCGTCCACGGGCTTAAGGCCCGGCTGCGGGTAACAACGGTATCTATCAGGGTTAAATTCATAGGTCACTATCATGGATAAAAACGCCATGTGCTCACCCTGGCGTCAAGGGTCATAACCTGCCTGACAGTGCGTGGAGAGGGAATGAGGGTCCGCTTCAGCGAGCCGCAAATTGTGCAGGGCTGCAAGAAGATAGTGCGAGTAGTAAATAATATCAACAGTTGCTAAGCAGATGTTTTGCGAAGGGGATTGCAAATCCGTAAAAAAGATCGGGAATAAGGCGGCTAAACGCCATTGTACAGAGGGATTGTGACGGAAAAATGAAGCGGCGTACCGCAACGCCGCTTAGTGAGAAGGTTTGTCGTCCTGTTGCGGTTTGTTGTTAAACATATCGCACAGCATGTTCAACAGCATTAAGCGCACTTTGAAGGGGGAGTGAGTAAACACGGTCATACACCTCTTGAATTCGTTCATAAGACCTCCTGATTTTAGATCCCTTCGATCCGTGAAGGGTGACTGCATTACATACAGATATAGCACAGGCTATATTGTATAGCTATGGCTATTTCGTTAATTTTTTGTGCTTACAGAGTGATGGTTTACAATGTGCGCTCTCGATACCGGGCGCTGGAAGCGTCACCCCACTGAGGAAGTACAATGAACCGTCGCGCAGGTAAGCCAACGATGAGAAAAACGACGCAACTGGTGAATGTTGAAGAGCACGTTGAAGGGTTCCGCCAGGTACGTGAAGCGCACCGGCGTGAACTGATTGATGATTATGTGGAGCTGATTTCCGATCTGATCCGTGAGGTCGGGGAAGCGCGTCAGGTTGATATGGCTGCCAGACTGGGGGTTTCGCAACCTACCGTTGCTAAAATGTTAAAGCGACTGGCTTCTGTGGGGCTCATTGAAATGATTCCCTGGCGCGGTGTTTTTCTGACGCCGGAGGGGGAGAAGCTTGCGCAGGAGAGCCGCGAGCGTCACCAGCTCGTTGAGAACTTTTTACTGGTGCTGGGCGTTAGCCCGGAGATCGCCCGCCGGGATGCGGAAGGAATGGAACACCACGTTAGCGAAGAGACGCTGGTTAAGTTCCGTGAATTTACTCTTAAATATGGTTCCTCCGCTGAATGAACATTCCTGGATTACAGGCCCTGGCACGCGACCGTTTCTTTCATCTCTTATTAATTGTTGGCGCAGGGTTAAGTCTCTTTGTCCCTTTTGCGCCACATGCCTGGCCTGCGGCGATTGACTGGCGAACCATCATTACCCTGAGCGGTTTAATGATGCTCACCAAAGGTGTTGAGCTGAGCGGCTATTTTGACGTACTGGGACGCAAAATGGTGCGCCGCTTTGCTACCGAGCGTAAGTTGTCACTGTTTATGGTCTTCTCCGCCGCGGTGCTGTCGACCTTTTTGACCAACGACGTAGCACTGTTTATCATCGTGCCCCTCACGCTCACGCTGCGAAAGCTTTGTGAGATCCCGGTAAGCAGGTTGATCATCTTTGAAGCGCTGGCCGTGAATGCCGGTTCTCTTTTGACCCCCATTGGTAACCCACAAAATATCCTTCTCTGGGGACGTTCCGGTCTGTCGTTCGCCGCCTTTACCTGGCAGATGGCCCCACTGGCGCTGGCGATGATGCTGTCGCTACTAGTGGTTTGCTGGTGTGCGTTTCCTGATAAAAAACTGCAATACCACAGCGGAACCACGGGCCCGCAGTGGCAGCCTCGTCTGGTCTGGAGCTGCCTGGGACTGTATATCGTCTTTCTGTTCGCGCTGGAGCTGAAATCTGAGCTGGTGGGCGTCCTGCTCGTGGCCGCGGGGTTTGTCGTCCTGGCACGGCGCGTTCTGGTGAGCGTGGACTGGACGTTGCTGCTGGTCTTCATGGCGATGTTTATTGATGTGCATCTCCTTATCCAGCTTCCGGTACTGCAAAATGTTCTTCACAGTGTCAGCACGCTTTCCCAGCCTGGATTGTGGCTGACGGCGATTGGCCTGTCTCAGTTTATCAGTAATGTGCCTGCTACCATCCTGCTGCTCAACTATGTGCCACCTGACACGCTCCTGGCCTGGGCAGTTAACATCGGCGGATTTGGGCTCCTGCCCGGTTCACTGGCCAATCTGATTGCCCTGCGTATGGCTAACGATCGCCGTATCTGGTGGCGCTTCCATGTCTGGTCGATCCCAATGTTGATTTGGGCGGCACTGGCAGGCTTTTTACTGCTTTAGAGAAATGGGCAAGAAATAGACAGAAACGACACATTCGCAATGAGAACCAGAGAGGTATAACTCTCTGGTCGCCATTGGATGAACATTGAGAGGTGTGTCGTATGCGTTATCAAAAACTGGGCAATACCGGTCTGTTTGTTTCCGAACTGTGCCTCGGCACCATGACCTTCGGCGGAGAAGGGGGGATGTGGGGCAAGATTGGTCAACTGCAGCAACGCGACGCCGAGCAGCTTGTAGGCCGCGCGCTGGATGCCGGGATCAACTTTATCGACACCGCGGACGTTTACTCTGAAGGACGCTCGGAGGAGATCACCGGTCAGGCGCTGAAAAACCTGAAAGTACCGCGCGAGAACGTGGTGGTTGCCACCAAAGTGTTCGGTGAAACGGGCACTGCAGGGGTGAACTCACGCGGCAGTTCCCGCTATCACATCATCAGCAGCGTAAAAGAGAGCCTGCGCCGCCTCCAGCTCGATCATATCGATCTCTATCAGCTACACGGTTTCGACCCTGCAACACCCATCGAAGAGACGCTCTATGCGCTGGATAATCTGGTGCAGCAAGGCCATGTACGTTATATCGGCGTCTCGAACTGGGCGGCGTGGCAAATTACCAAAGCGCTCGGTATGTCTGAACGTCTTGGGCTGGCGCGTTTCGCGTCACTGCAGGCGTATTACACCATTGCCGGACGCGATCTTGAACGTGAGCTGGTACCGATGATGCAGAGCGAAGGGGTCGGGCTGATGGTCTGGAGCCCGCTGGCTGGCGGCCTGCTGAGTGGAAAATATGGCCGCGACGGGCAGAGCGAAGCAGGTGGCCGTCGTCTGGAGTTCGACTTCCCGCCGGTGAATAAAGAGCGCGCCTTCGACTGCGTGGACGTGATGCGCACTATCGCCGAAAGCAAGGGCGTCTCCGTCGCGCAAATCGCGCTGGCGTGGCTGCTGCATCAAAAAGCCGTGACCAGCGTGATAATTGGTGCCAAACGTGTTGAGCAACTGGACGATAATATTGCCGCGACCGGGATCAGCCTGAGCGAACCAGAGCTAAAACAGCTCGATGCCGTAAGCGCGTTGCCACGCGAATATCCTGGCTGGATGCTGGAGCGGCAGGGAGAATATCGCCGCAATCAGTTAATGCAACAGTAACCTTTCTTATCCCGGTGACAGTTTGCTCACCGGTTTTTTTTCCTGCATTGCTCACAAAAAACGATCCTCCTCTTTGATTGATTTTTCATCTTCGCCTATATGACTAGTCATGAAATTTTAAATGACTAGTCATAAGAGAGGGGACGATGAATCAATTACTGCCAGCCAACTTTTTATGGGGTAACTCGGTATCGAGCATGCAGACGGAAGGCGCATGGAACGAGGGCGGGAAGGGAATGTCGGTATATGACATTCGTGAGGCCGGAGAAAACGTCTCTGACTGGAAAGTCGCAACGGACTCTTACCACCGTTATCGGGAAGATTTCGACCTGATGCAGGACCTGGGCATGAATTGCTATCGCTTTCAGATCGCCTGGAGCCGCGTCTGCCCGCAGGGTGATGGTGACTTTAATGACGAAGGTATCGCCTTTTATGACCGCTTTATTGACGATCTGATTGCCCGTGGTATTGAGCCGATGATTTGTCTCTACCACTTCGATATGCCGCTGGCGCTGGCGCAGGAGTACAACGGTTTTAACGATCGCTATGTGATGGATGCCTTTATTCGCTATGGCAAAAAGATGATCGACTGCTTCGGCGATCGCGTGAAGTACTGGCTGACCTTCAACGAGCAGAACATCTTCCATATGCCGGAAGCCTTCCGGATATCCGGCTACATGAAAGGGGAGAAAACCCTGCGCGAGCTGTACGAGCTACAGCACCATACAATGGTGGCGCACATGGCGTTGACTGAGTATCTGCACCAGACCAAACCGGGGAAATTGATGGGCGGCATGCTGGCGCATCAGCTGATCTATCCGGCCACCTGCAAACCGCGCGATATATTCTGTGCACAACAATACGATGAATTCCTCAACCAAAACCTGCTGCGAGTGTTTGCCGGTCAGGGCTACAGCCCGGCGGTGTTGGCAGTGGTGGAGCAGGAAGGCTTTAGTGACATCTACCGTGCCGACGATCTCCAGCTTCTGGCGCGCACTAAAAACGACTTCATGGCGTTCAGCTACTACGCCAGTAAAACCCTGGACAGTGATGCAATCCCCGAAGGCACACCGGTGAACTATTACCTGCTGCACGGCGAGAAAAACAACCCGTACCTGAAGGCCACCGAGTGGAACTGGCAGATCGATCCGCTGGGCTTCCGCACCATCATCACCCGCTACGCCAACGACTGGCGCCTGCCGGTGTTCCCGATCGAGAACGGCATTGGGGTGATTGAGTCCTGGGACGGCGTGAACCCGATTGATGACACCTACCGTATCGACTATCACCGGGCGCATATCGAGGCCATGAGGGAGGCGATGTTCGAGGACGGGGCGGAAGTGATCGGCTATCTCGGCTGGGGCCTCATCGACATTCTCAGCTCTCAGGGGGACATGCGTAAACGCTACGGTGTGGTTTACGTCAACCGTGAAAACCATGACCTGAAAGACCTGAAACGTGTGCCGAAGAAAAGTTACGCGTGGTTAAAACAGGTTATTCATACCAACGGACGCGAGATGTAAGTTGTACGCTGCCGGGCCGTTTTTGTGACTGATTGATGGGAAATATCCGCTATGTCTGAAACAAAAATAACACCGCATATGCAGTCCTTTGTCGATAAATTTGTAGAGTTCTCGGCGCGTCTGGCAAACCAGGTGCACCTGCGTTCCCTGCGCGATGCTTTCGCCACGGTAATGCCAATTTTCATCCTCGCGGGTCTGGCGGTGCTGGTGAATAACGTGGTCTTTCCGTGGATCTTTGAAGGCGACACGCTGGCACAATGTAAGCTGTGGGGGGAGGCGATAATCAACGGCACGCTGAATATCGCTGCGCTGCTATTGGCTCCAATGATTGCCTGGTCGCTGGCGCGCAACAAAGATTTCGACAATCCGGTCTCGGCAGTGGTTATCGCCGTCAGCAGTTTTATCATCATGATGCCGATGCGCTTACAGCTCACGCCCGTCGGCAGCGATACCACGGTGAACGTCACCCAGGTGCTGACGTTTGCCAATATCGGCTCCACCGGGATTTTCGCCGGGGTGTTGATTGGTTTGCTTTCAACGGAGTTGTTTATTGCTATTTCGCGCCTGAAAGCACTGCATATTTCGCTCGGAGAGAATGTGCCACCTGCGGTGAGTAGATCGTTTACTGCGCTGATCCCAACTATTCTCACGCTCTCTCTGTTTGCGGTACTGGCGGCTCTGCTGGCAAGCGTGCTGCATACGGATTTGATCCACCTGATCACGACCTTTATTCAGCAGCCACTTCGACTCATCAACACCAGTCTGCCGGGCACGATCTTTATCTACAGTTTTGGTAATTTCCTGTTTACGCTCGGTATTCATCAGTCGGTGGTCAATAGCGTGGTGCTGGAGCCGTTCCTGCTGATCAACACCAATGAGAACATGCTGGCCTTTGCTAACGGTCAGCCAATCCCACACATCATCAATAACATCTTCGTGCCGACGTTTGGCATGGTGGGTGGCACGGGCAGCACCATTTCCCTGTTGATAGCTATTTTTATCTTCTCGCGCCAAAAATCGGCGAAACAGGTGGCGCGCCTGTCGCTGGCCCCAGGCCTGTTTAACATCAACGAGCCGGTCATTTTTGGCTTGCCGATAGTGTTTAACCTGCCGTTGATGATCCCCTTTGTACTTTTGCCTGCCATTGGCATCTACTTTGCCTGGCTCTGTACCACGCTGGGATTAATGTCGCGTTGTGTAGTGATGATTCCCTGGACAACGCCACCCATCCTGAGTGCCTGGCTGGCGACAGCAGGAGACTGGCGAGCGGTGGTGGTGCAGTTGGCAATCATTGTTTTTGGTGTATTCTTCTACCTGCCTTTCCTCAAAATTGCCGAGAGAGTGGCGTTGAAAAACAGCGGGATAGAAAACTAGCAGAAAGGAAGGACGATGGCGGCGAAGTACATCACCATAGCGCGGGAAATTAAGAAACGCATTATCAGTCAGCAGTATGCCGCCAATGAACCGCTGCCGGATCAGTTTGCGCTGGCGGCGGAGTTCAACTCCAGCCGGATGACCATCCAGCAGGCAATGCGGCAGCTGATTGTGGAAGGACTGGTTTATACCCGCCAGGGGCAGGGGACATTCATCCGCAAAAATTTCCTCCAGCTTTCACAGTGGGATCTCTCCGGCAGTGACTACTTTGGGGCGACTAAAACGTGGGAACATTTGGGAACGGTGACCAGCCAGGTGGTGCACTTTGAGCTGCGTTTCCCGAACGAGAAAGAGCAGGCATCGCTGATGATTAACGCCGATGCGCCTGTCTATGACTTTATTCGTTTACGTTTGCTCAACGGTGAACCCATGTCGCTGGATTCAACGGTGATGCCAATGAACCTGGTCCCCGGACTGACGAAAAGCCATCTTGAGGGCTCGGTATTTCAGTACGTCCAGGAGACGCTGGGGCTGAAAATTATGGGGTCGTACCGGATTGTACGGGCGTTAAAACCCAATACGCTGGACAGACAACATCTTGTCTGCGAGCAGACCGATCCCGTACTGGAAGTGGAGCAGGTTATTTATCTGGAAGATGGCACACCACTGGAGTATGCCCACTGTCACTATCGTTACGATCACGGCGGGATTGTGATCGTCAATAACGGCTAGCTACTCTGTCAGGCGCACGATTCGAAATAGCTGTCGGTGTCTTGTATATAAAGATCGTTCTGGCACAGATGCTGGATTTGACCTGGCTTAAATGTAAAACGGACTTTTTGAAGCCAGGAACGTTTTATTTTGCTGGTATTGTCACGTGATAATCCGTAGTCATGGATTATCTCATGAACAAAACGAATGCTTTGCGCAGAAACATAGACAGGTGTTTTGGTTAGCTGAATCAGTTTACTGATCCAAATATCATCCGCTCGAGGACAAACCTTAATGAAGTCCTCGTTATAATGGAAATATTCCGGGATCATTCTCTTCTTGAGTACAACGCCACCGAGACCTGTGATGATATAGTTCTGTTCAACGACTTTTGGGACCGTGATAAGCGGGAAATTACGATAGGTATCAAGAAGATCTTTCTTCTTTTTTACCGTTTCTCGCACACGCGCAGCCACCACAAATTCCTGATTGTGGCGGTAAAAATCATCCAGCAATGTTTCCGCCCAAATTTCGTTGTAGATAGCGTCATCGTCAGCATAAATCAGAATATCGTCTTCCGTTGCTGCTTGTAGCGCCGGAAACAATTTCCGATATGGTCCGGTATTTTTAACCCATTTAAAGACCAGATTGGTGCCCGTCTGGCGAATTTTCTGCGCCCATTCAGGCTCTTCAGTGATGCCTTCGTCACTGAGATAAGGTGTACTGGAGACCCACACAACAATTTGATCGACCTTTTTACTCTGGTTCGCCAGTGACCACACTGTTTGCGAACAGAGATAAAGGCGCGATTTTGTTGTTGTTAAATTAATACTGATCATCAAACTGAGCGGGCTCCAGAAATAAAAAAAACCTGATAAATACAGATTAAACTGATTTTACAAGTACGCGCATCATAACACTTAGAGGGGCGGATGTAACCCCGCCGGGTTAGCAGAAAATGGCAAGAATGGGACTTATGGCAAAATTGCTATTCAGACAGAATGAGAGTGTTCGGTTTCGGAAAGCAAAAAGACCCCGATAATTCGGGGTCTTTTTAAGAGACTTATGTGGAGCAGGTTGATTAGTTCAAACGCACCGGCATACCGGAGCGGTTCTGCACGGCCTGGTCAACAATCGTTGTCTCTACGTCCGGTTGAGAGGTTACTGACTGCACTGCGCTGTTCAGCGTAACCGGTACGATTTCGTTGTTGTTGATCTGATCTTCGCTGGTGGACAGCGGGTTGTGCACTTCAATATAACGGCTGCCATCAGGCTCAGACGTGGCTTTCACCGGTTCGTTGATGAACTGCACGCGCGTGCCGACAGGTACGTTTTCGAACAAGAATTTGATGTCTTCGTTACGCAGGCGCACACAACCGTGGCTGACGCGCAGGCCAATACCGAAGTTAGCGTTGGTACCGTGGATCGCATATAGACGGCCAATGTACAGCGCGTACAGACCCATCGGGTTATCCGGGCCTGCCGGTACAACGGCTGGCAGCGGTTCGCCCGCAGCGATGTATTCTGCGTGCATTTTGGCCGTCGGCGTCCAGGTTGGGCCTGCTTTCTTACGCTCAACTTTGGTCGTCCAGTTCATTGGCGTGTCTTTGCCCAACTGGCCGATACCGATTGGCAGCACAATAACGGTGTTGGTGCCTTTCGGGTAGTAATACAGACGCATTTCCGCGCTGTTAATGACGATACCTTCGTGAACGGTATCCGGCAGGATCAGCTGCTGTGGAATATTCAGCACGGTACCCGCTTTCGGCAGATAAGGGTCAACGCCCGGGTTCGCTTCCAGCATGTTAGAC
This sequence comes from Enterobacter sp. CPE_E890, assembly GCF_046521475.1. Classification (NCBI taxonomy): domain Bacteria; kingdom Pseudomonadati; phylum Pseudomonadota; class Gammaproteobacteria; order Enterobacterales; family Enterobacteriaceae; genus Enterobacter; species Enterobacter sp. CPE_E890. Next base: position 1,511,221 of record NZ_JBKFZW010000001.1, read on the forward strand.
AGGCCCAGCTGGTACTGTGCAGCGAAATACTCCAGTGGCTGAGAGTTACCTTCTGGTACCGTCACCACCTGGTTCTGGCCTACCAGACGGCTACCGTCTGTTGGCAGGGGATACGTCACCGCAGACGCGGTCTTACAAAAACCTACTACGGCTAACGCCGCCGCAAAAAGCGTTGTTAATTTCATGTTCATGTTGTGCGAGGTATCTAAGCCATTCTGGCGATGAGTTGATAAGTCTGAATCTGTGATGGGAGCGCATTATATGTGCATTCCCGCTAACAGGGAATTCAGATGTGTACGAAATCACACTTTTTTCGATTTTGTTAAAGTTTAGTGGATTGCGGCAACGCGGGATCTCAATTCGGAATTGTGGCATAATGCCGTGTTTATCACACTTTTCGCAGGAATCTCTCCGTGTTAGTTACCAGCAACGTCACTATGCAGTTTGGCAGTAAGCCGCTGTTCGAAAACATTTCCGTCAAATTTGGCGGCGGCAACCGTTACGGCCTGATTGGTGCCAACGGTAGCGGTAAATCCACCTTTATGAAGATCCTCGGCGGTGACCTGGAGCCGACGCTCGGCAACGTATCGCTCGATCCCAACGAGCGTATCGGTAAGCTGCGTCAGGATCAGTTCGCCTTCGAAGAATTCACCGTGCTCGACACGGTGATCATGGGACACGCGGAGCTGTGGGAAGTAAAACAAGAGCGCGACCGTATTTACGCGCTGGCCGAGATGAGTGAAGAAGACGGCTATAAAGTGGCCGAACTGGAAACGCAATACGGTGAGATGGACGGTTATTCTGCGGAAGCGCGTGCAGGTGAACTGCTGTTGGGCGTTGGCATTCCGGTAGAACAACACTACGGCCCGATGAGCGAAGTCGCGCCTGGCTGGAAACTGCGTGTGCTGCTGGCTCAGGCGCTGTTCTCCAACCCGGACATCCTGTTGCTCGATGAACCGACGAACAACCTGGACATCGATACCATTCGCTGGCTGGAGCAGACGCTGAACGATCGCGACAGCACCATGATCATCATTTCGCACGACCGTCACTTCCTGAATATGGTGTGTACGCACATGGCGGATCTGGATTACGGTGAGCTGCGCGTTTATCCAGGCAACTACGATGAGTACATGACGGCTGCAACCCAGGCGCGTGAACGTCTGCTGGCCGATAACGCCAAGAAGAAAGCGCAAATTGCTGACCTGCAGTCCTTCGTCAGCCGCTTTAGCGCTAACGCCTCTAAATCCCGTCAGGCGACCTCGCGTGCGCGCCAGATCGATAAAATCAAGCTGGAAGAAGTCAAAGCGTCCAGCCGTCAGAACCCGTTCATTCGTTTCGAGCAGGATAAGAAACTGTTCCGTAACGCGCTGGAAGTGGAAGCCCTTACTAAAGGTTTCGATGAAGGTCCGCTGTTCAAAAACTTCAATTTACTGCTGGAAGTGGGTGAGAAAATTGCCATTCTGGGTGCTAACGGTGTGGGTAAATCCACCATGCTCAAAACCCTGGTCGGCGAACTGCAGCCGGATAACGGTACGGTTAAATGGTCTGAAAACGCCCAGATTGGTTACTATGCACAGGATCACGAATACGAGTTCGAAAACGACCTGACCGTCTTTGACTGGATGAGCCAGTGGAAGCAGGAAGGCGACGACGAGCAGGCGGTACGCAGTATTCTGGGGCGTCTGCTGTTCAGCCAGGACGACATCAAAAAGCCAGCTAAAGTGCTCTCCGGTGGTGAGAAGGGCCGTATGCTGTTCGGCAAGCTGATGATGGAAAAACCAAATATCCTGGTGATGGACGAACCGACTAACCACCTGGATATGGAATCGATTGAATCGCTGAACATGGCGCTGGAGATGTACCAGGGTACTCTGATCTTCGTCTCTCACGACCGTGAATTCGTCAGTTCGCTGGCGACCCGCGTGATCGAAATTACGCCAGAACGCGTGGTGGACTTCACCGGTAACTACGAAGATTACCTGCGCAGTAAAGGTATCGAGAACTAAAAAAAGCCCGGTGGCGCTACGCTTACCGGGCCTACGAGTCAGTTTGTAGGCCGGGTAAGGCGAAGCCGCCACCCGGCAATGCTCAAAGCACCCACTCACCCCCTTCAACCCCGTTCACCAGCAGCGTACGTTTTTCCCCTACAGGCAGCGACACCTTCAGCGCTTTCCACGCCGGACGATAATCCCCGCGCGCGTTGACCTTCAGGTTGATGGTTGCGCCATCGCACACCATTTCCCACTCCACCCACAGCGCATTGCCGTTCTGGTAGCCCCAGCTTTCACCATCGTCTTCAAACAGCATGCCCGAGGTGGTCCCGACGCCCTTCACCGGGAACAGCTTCAGCTCGCGGGTATCGTCTTTTTCAGCGAACACGTGGGTAATGCGTTCGCTGAGCGGCAGACCGGCACCGGCGCGCACCAGCATCGGCAGTTTTTCCAGCGGCGCGTCGAGGACGATCGACTGGCCGCCAGCAAACCACGCGTGGGTGTAAAAATCATACCAGCCGGTGTCGTTATCCGGCAGCCAGACACGGCGCTCGCGTTGACCGGCTTCGACCACGCTGGCCACCAGCAGGTCGCGGCCCAGCAGGAACTCATCGCACTCTTCGAAGGTTTGCGCATCGTGTTCGTGGTCGAGGAACGTCGGGCGCAGCATCGGCTCGTCATCGGCGTGCGCCTGCCAGAGCAGGGTGTAGAGATACGGCAGCAGACGATAGCGCAGCTCAACCGCGCCGCGAATGGCTGGCGTGACGCCAGGGTACATCCACGGCTCGTTCACCGTGTGATCGTCATTCCACGAGTGAATGGTAAAGCGCGGATGCATCACGCCGTTCTGCACCCAGCGCACGAACAGCTCGGCGTCCGGCTTGTCGCCGGAGAAACCGCCCACGTCGTGACCGACGTTGAACAGCCCGGACAGGCTCATGCCAAGCCCCATGCGGATGTTATAGCGCAGGGTGTCCCAGTTGGTGCGGTTGTCGCCGCTCCAGGTCTGAACGTAGCGCTGCATCCCGGCGCAGCCGGAGCGGGAGATCAGATACGGACGTTTTTCCGGCGCGAAACGCTGCTGCGCTTCCAGCGAGGCGCGCATCATCAAAAGCGGCATCACCGGGCGAATATGCTTGATGGCGATCTCTTTACCGAAACCATAACAGCGGGCTTCACCATCCCATACCTCATACTCGTTATTGTCGTTCCAGGTGGAGTCGATGCCCATTTCCAGCAGTTGCGTGGTCACGCCTTCCTGCCACCATTGCACTGTCTGCGGGTTGGTAAAATCGAGGTGCGAGCCTTCGTCATCCCAGAAGCTGGAACGTTCAGGTGCATCGGTTTCTGAATCACGAATGAACAGGCCGCTTTCTGCCACTTCGTTATAGCGCGGATGATCCTGCAGCAGGCACGGCTTGATGTTCGCGGCAAGTTTCAGTCCTGCGTCGTGGAATGCCTGGCTCATCACCTTCGGCTGCGGCACCTTGTCGTAGTTCCAGTTAAAGACGTAACGTTTGCCGTTGATCGACGTATAGCCCGACGAGAGCTGGAACGAGTCGCATGGAATGGCGTGCTCTTCACACAGGCGAATGAAGTTCATCAGCTGGTTTTGCGCGTCCGGCGCGTCGGTGTAGTGCATGGTCGAGCCGCTGTACCCGAGGCTCCATTTTGGCCCGAACAGCGTTTTCCCGGTCAGGCGTACAAACGCTTTGGTGACGTCCAGAACGCGTTTACCGGTGAAGATGTAGTAATCAATATCACCCGCTTCCGCCTGCCAGCGACGATAGGCGGTGTGGTAGTTGTCGATTTCGTTACCCAGATCCAGCCAGCAGCTGCTCAGGTTGTCGTAGAACAGGCCGTAACTCACGTCATCGCGACGGGCGATAGTGAAGGGAATATGCTTGTACAGCGGGTCGGTGCTTGCTGCGTTATAACCCATTGCGTCGAGGTTGCGCATCTCGTAGCGCTTGCCGTTGCGCTGCAGATCGCCCGCTTTTTCGCCCAGGCCGTAGAAACGCTCGTCCTTGCGGCGGCTGAGGTAGTGCGCCACGCCGTCGCCGTGGGCGTTCAGCAGGTAGGCGCTGGTGGGACGGTCGTTGACCAGCGGCTGCCACTCGCCCGCGTCATTGCGGTAGTGCCATTCGAGCCACAGCGGCTGGTGTACGGTCACGCGCAGCCGTTCGGTTGCCACGGTTAACGTCTCATCCTGCTGCGTCAGTGTCCAGACAGGACAAGTGAAACCGCTTAAATCATCGCGACGGCGACCTTCCCACGGCACGTCATGCTCCGGGGCAATGCTCCAGGTACGGTCCAGCGTCAGTTCGCCTTTGCGTTTGATCAGTACACGGAACAGATTCTCTTCCAGCACATACAGGCACAAGCGGTGCTGGTTATCGACCAGCAGTTCCAGATGGTTTGCCGACTGCGTATCAATGGTCCAGTTTTTCAGGGTTTTCATAATCACTACATCCACTATCAGGCGCGCTTGGCGCGACGTTCAGCAATAAATGCTACCAGGAAGACAGCGCCAATCAGGTCAAAGAAGCCCATGGCAATAAAGAGCGGGTTAAAGCCGATTTTGTCGGCGGTTACACCGATTAACAGCGAGAACAGGAAGCTGGCGATCCACGCCGCCGAGCCGCGCATGCCGTTGACGGTCGCCATCTGGCCTTTGTCGAACGACTCAACGACCAGGGCGCTGAGCATGCAGGAGATAATCTGGTGCCCGAAGCCGCCGATGGAGATCAGCACGATGGTGATATACGGGTCGCGGGTAATGGCCACGATGCCCAGAGAGATCATCAGGAACGCGCCCGTCACGGAGCTTGCGACCACCGAGTTAACGCGGGAGCAGCCGAACAGTCGGGTATACAGACGCGTCAGGTAGCCGCTCGCCACGCTACCGAGATCCGCGGCGAGGAACGGCAGCCAGGCAAACATCGCAATCTGCTTCAGATCCATGCCGTGCTCTTTGGCGAGGTACAGCGGCACCCAGAAGCTCAGTACCGCCCAGGCGGGTTCCGCCATAAAGGCCGGAATGGCGATGCCGTAGAAACGTTTGTTCTTCGAGACGGTTTTCAGCGCGGTCAGGAAGGGCAGTTTCACCGCAGGCGGTTCGTTATCCTGCTTGATAAACGCCAGCTCGTCTTTGCTCAGGTTCGGGTGCTGCTCCGGGTTATGGTAGAACGCCCACCACAAGATCACCCACAGCAGCGCCAGCACGCCGGTGAACATAAACGCGCCCTGCCAGCCGAACGAGGCGTGAGCAAAGTAGATGATAGGCGGAGCCAGCATCGCGCCGATGGAGAAGCCCACACCCGCCCAGCCGGCGGCAACAGGTCGCTCTGATTTCGGGAACCATTCACCGATGGTTTTGGCGTTCGCCGGGGTAGCTGCGGCTTCAGAGGCACCCATAAAGAAGCGCAGAATAGCCAGGTGCAGCCAGCTTCCGGCACCTGCATGGAAAATACACATCAGCGCCCAGATCCCGGCGCAGACCATAAAGCCAATCTTCAGGCCGATGACGTCAATCAACCAGCCGCACAGAGGCTGGAAAATGGTGTAGGCGATCTGGAATGCTCCCACGATCCAGGAGTATTGCTCGGTGGTGATCCCGAGGCTCTCTTTCAGTTCCGGGGCGAGGATCCCTAATGAGTTTCGGGTGATGTAGTTAACGGTGACGCCAAGTAAGAACAGCACCAGCACGTACCAGCGCAGGTTCTTGATGACGCGACGGGTTTTGCTTGCCGCAACAGTGTTATTGATGTCCTGACTCATTTTACTCTCCACAAGACGGACGGTAAGGGGACGGAGGTTCAGGTGTCACACAGTTTTTTATGGCTTTGATTTCTATCCGGTTATACTGCCTTAATTGGTATACAACTAGTATGGAAGTTGTGTGACAAGTTCACCTTAAGGGAGAAAATGAGTGGGCAATAGTGGATTTTGTGCAAAATTTCTCATAACTGACCTGAACCCTCTGGCATGATGACTTTTATGTCAGTTACTGCCTGATAGATACGCTATGAAAATTTTTTCATTTCGCAAATGGAGCCAGATCACAAAATGGACAAAAGGCTAAAAATCACCGAAATCGCCGCCCGAACGCAGCTCTCAATCAGCACCGTATCGCGTGTGCTGGCGGGAAAAGCGAATACCAGCGAAAAAGCGCGTACAAAGGTGCTGGCGTGCGCGCGCGAGCTGGGGGTAATGGACGGCATGGCGGCAGGGCGTCTGCTGCTTAACAGCCTGGTGGTTTTTGCCCCCCAGAGGGCTTTTGACGAGCGGTCCGACATCTTTTACTACCGTGTGATCCAGAGTGTAGGTAAAGGGCTGGCATCCCACGAAGTGCGGTTACGCTACTGCGCGCTGGAAGAGAACGACAGCGACGCGCAGCTTTTTCTGGCACGGATGAACGAACCGGATACCCAGGCAGCCATTCTGCTCGGCATTGACGATCCGCATATCCACGATCTGGCGGTGGATGTAGGTAAACCCTGTATGCTGATTAACTGTCGTGACCGCCATATGCGCCTGCCTGCCGTCGCGCCGGATCATCGCGCCATTGGCGAGCGGGCGGCGGAATATCTGTTCGAGATGGGACACCGTGAGGTGATGAACGTGCTGTGTCTGCGACGCTACACCATGGAGCAGCGCCTGTCAGGGATCCGCGATGCGTGGCTGTCCCATAACCTGAAGTTCAGCGATAAACATGACCTGCTGGTGGTGCCCAGCTTCAGCGCCCGCGAAACGGAACAGCTGGTCAGCAGCTGGCTCGACGACATGCAGGGGAAGGATTTACCTACCGCGTTTTTGGTGGGGGGCGACTTTATGGCGGCGGGCACCATCAGCGCGCTGCAAAACCACGGCTTGCGCGTGCCGCAGGACGTGTCGGTGATGAGTATCGACGGGTTTAATCTGGCGGCGATTCAGGATGTGCCTCTGACGGCCGTGCATGTTCCGCGTGATGAACTGGGAACGGAAGCAGTACATATGCTTCAGCAGCGGCTGATGCGACCGGACGCGCCTGTAGGAACATTGCTGCTTAACGGCACGCTGACCGTGCGGGAATCGGTACGGCGGATACGTCAGGGGAAACGACGCACCGCCGTTGAGCGGGAAGGGCTATACGACAGTTAAACCATGCCCAGCGCACGCTTGCCGTGGATGTTGAGATCGTTCACGGTAAAGCGGTCCTGCCAGCTTTTTTCATAATCTTCACGCGGGAAATCGCCCGGTGACGCGCCGGTTTCCAGCGCTTCCTTGACCTTCTTCGCATAGGCGAGGTTTTTCTCGCACATCGGTGCGGCAGGAATGTACATCACGTTGCCCCAGCCCTGCTGGTTTTCCACCGGTGCGACGGAGTGGATAACATCGCAGTGCCACCATACGGAATCGCCCGCTTCGAGTGCCGGGATGCTGGTCAGCGCCTCGATCAGCAGCGGGTGCCACTTCTCGGAAACCGGCAGCACGCGCCCCGGAGCCACGCCGCACAGCTCATCTTCCGGCACGTCATCCAGCAGCGGACGCAGCAGAATATAAGCCATCGCTTCCGGGATCGGCACCACGTGCAGCAACCCCTGACCCGGGATCATGTCCGACAGCGCCGTCCAGCCCTGGAAGGTACGGAACACCGAACATTTGGTGGTGTTATCGACGGTGTACTCTTCCACTTCGGTACGGTGCGCGGCGTTCCACGGATCGTATTTATCGACGTTGCCGTCAAACACGCGGGCAAAGACCTGCTGATAGGCCGGAAGCAGCCAGCGCTCCAGCGCGCCGGAGTCAGTATGCGCGCCCAGTCCTTTCGAGGTGGTTCCCGGCGGGCGGCGGCGGATGCGGTCCGGGTAAATCACACTCACGTCCGGGTCGAACCACTGTTTGCCGTTGCTCTCGAATGTCCATAAACGGTTCAGGAACGACTGCACCTGCGCCATCTCTTCGCTCTGGCGCGCCTGCATTTGTGCCTGCGACCAGTAGATCGGGTAAATTTCCGGGCGAGAGGCCGTCAAGGTGCCGAAGAAGTTATCGCCTGGTCCTTTATATACCTCGTCAAACTTGTTCAAATCGAGGTAGTCGAGCATCGACTGATCCCACGCCAGCGCCTGCTCGCGCGGGAAGTGATTCTTGATGACCGCACAGCCACGACGTTTAACGGCTTCACGCTGTTCCGCACCAATCGTGCCGTTTTTTACATCGGCAAATGGGATCACCGGCCAGACGGTTTCGCCTTTGTTCTTCAGCGCGTTGATTTCCGCCACGCGGGTGGCGATTTTATCGCTGAGCTTGTTGAATACTGCCTGAACGTCGCCAATCTGGGCGCGTAATTCACGCTTCATCTGGCGAATTGCTGCTTTGTGATCTGCTGGCAAAATTTCACTGGTAAACGTCATAACCGCCTCACATCTTTCATTCGAAAGTAAAAATATCTACAAGTGATACTTTAAGTTAAAAATAAGTTAATGCAAGTTTAAAAACTTGACGTGTGCCACAGGATGGAAAAGAAGGGAAAAGCCGGAGCAAAGCCCCGGCAAGGAGAGGATTACGCGTCGAAAGGAGAATGGTCGTCGAGCACTGCCTGAATGACATTCAGCGCACCCTGATGATTGTTATCGTCGGTGCTGTAGCGGCTGATCTCTTTGATGCTTTCTGCCGCGTTGCCCATTGCAAAGGAATATTTCACCAGCTTCAGCATCTCGGCATCGTTGCCGCTGTCGCCAATAGCCACGCACTCCTGAGGGGAGATCTTCCAGCGCTTCAGCAGACGGCTGATGCCGTTGGCCTTGTGCAGGCCGGGGATAATCAAATCGACAAAACCAAAGCCGCTGGTGACGGGCTTCATAATGCCATCCAGCGACACATGCAGTTTGTCGATAAGATTCGGGATATCGCTGTCCGGCAGGTTCAGGGAGAACTTAAACAGCACGTCGTCGATTTCGTGGTAGTCACTGATGCGTTTTAAACGGTGATAGTGCTTTGACATTAGCGCCACGAACGCGTCCGGAGCTTTGTCGCTAACGTAAGCACTCTCCAGCCCGCAGGCCACAAAGTTCAGCCCTTTGTCTTTCAGCAGTTCGCCAATCACGATTTGCGATTCATGACGCGTCAGCTCGCCGTGGAAAATCTGCTCGCCGTGGTCGAACACCAGTGCACCGTTTTCGGCCACGAAGGATATCTGATCTTTCAGCTCCGGAAAGAAGGAGATGAGCTGGTAATACTGGTTACCGCTGGCGACAACGAATTCAATATCTCGGGCTTTAAGCTGTTCAAACTGTGCCTGGAAGCGGTCACGATCGTACTGCTTGGCATCATTAAGGAAAGTTCCGTCCATATCGGTGACGATAACTTTTACGGTCATACATTGCGCTCCTGGATCACTGCGTTTGAAACATTCTAATAACAAGGTGACGGAGAGCACAAATTTAATTTCATTCGAAAGTAAAAGCAAAACGGCAACCAGGGTTGCCGTTTTTAGTGTTTGCTCCCTCTCCCCGTGGGAGAGGGGCGGGGTGAGGGCATCAGCCTGCGCATTTCCCCTTAGAGGATGCACCGTTACAGCGTATGTTCAGTACGCGCAATAATATCGTCCTGCGCATCCGGCGACAGGGCGGTGAAGAACGCCGAGTAGCCTGCCACGCGCACGACCAGGTCACGATACTGGTCAGGATGTTTCTTCGCTTCCAGCAGCGTTTCGCGCGAGACGATGTTGTACTGAATATGCCAGCCTTTATGCACCTCAAAGAAGGTGCGCAGTAGCACCATTAGCTTCTGGCGATCGCTGTCGTTTTCCAGCGTCGACGGGTTCAGCTTCTGGTTTAACAGCACACCACCGAGAATCGCTTCCGTCGGCAGTTTACCCACGGAGCCGATCACCGCCGTCGGGCCAAGGTGGTCCGTACCGGAGGCTGGGCTTGCCCCTTCCGCCAGCGGGGTGTGCGCCTTACGTCCGTCCGGGGTCGCCATCGTTGCTGCACCAAACGGCACGTTTGCGGAGATGGACGAGGTACCCGCGTAGTAGTTACCGCCAATCGGGCCGCGACCATAGCGCGGGTTGTGGTACTGCTTCAGCTCTTCAATGTAGGTCTGATAGGCACGCGTCAGCAGCATGTCCACGCTGTCATCGTCGTTGCCGTACTTCGGCGCACTGTTGATCAGGCGCTGTCGCAGCTGCTCGTGGGTCAGCCCGTCGAAATCATCTGCCAGGGCAGCGGCAAGCTGCTGCTGACCAATTGTTCCCTGCTCGAAGACCAGTTTCTTCACCGCCGCCAGGCTGTTGCCGAGGTTGGCGATCCCCACCTGCAGACCAGAAACCCAGTCGTATTTCGCGCCGCCTTGCTTGATGCTTTTCGCACGCTCGATGCAGTCGTCCACCAGAGCCGAGCAGAGAATGTCGTGAACATTTTCTTCCAGCATCGTATCCACCACATACTCAATCTCAATAGATTTACGGGTGTAGTAGCGGATCTGGCTATCCCAGGCCGCCATCACTTCGTCGAAGTTATCGAAATTACCGGCAGAGAGCGCTTTCTCCTGCGGCAGGAAGACTTTGCCGCTGGTGGCATCGCGACCGCCTTCCAGCGCGGCGAGCATCACGCGGGCAAAGTTAATGAAACTCATGCCGGTGCAGCGATAACCCCACTTGCCGCCCACCGCTGTTTCGATACAGCCGATTGCCGCATAGTCGTAAGCATCGTCTCGTTCAACGCCGAGCTTGATGAATTCCGGGATCACGATTTCATCGTTGTTGAACGCGGGCATACCGAAGCCGCAGCGGATCACCTGCACGCAGGCGTCGAGGAAGTCGTTGCTCATGCCCGCGTGGTAACGCACGCTTAGGTTCGGCTGGGTGGAGCGCAGACGACCGCAGGATTCCAGAATGGCATAGGAGAGCGGGTTCACCGCGTCCATCGGCTCACCGTTCACCAGCTTCTGGCCGCCGATAGTGACGTTCTGGTAAAGCGGGCTGCCGGCAGAGGCTTTAGAGTGCGAGCCGGAGCGGATCTTGTTCACTTCGAGCAATTTCAGCCAGCAGCTGTGGAGCAGTTCGATCGCGTGCTCGCGGTCAAGACTCTGGTTCAGCTCCACGTCGCGACGGTAGTACGGATAGAGATACTGATCCATACGCGCGAAGGAGACGGAGTGGCCGTTGGACTCGATCTGCAGGATCAGCTGAATGAAGTAGCACAGCTGCAGCGCCTGCCAGAAGGTTTTTGGCGGCTCGTGAGCAATCACTTCACAGTTTTCTGCCATCGCCAGTAGCTCGTCGCGGCGGCTTTCGCGGGTCTCGGTAGAGGCCATCTCGCGCGCCAGATCGGCGAAGCGTTTGATGTGCAGGCTTACCGCTTCCAGCACAATATCAATCGCCTTCAGGAACTGATCGCCGTGCAGGTCTTCCAGCACCGTCAGGTTGATGCGCGTGCGGCGTTCGGCCACCTTGGCGCGCAGGCCGTCGAGACCTTTCTCCAGCACCAGCGGGAAGTTAACGGCCAGGTGCGCGTCGCCGGAGGTCATGTTGCCTTCGGCTTTGATAATGCCGGTTTCCAGCAGGCCTTTCTGCTCGTCGGTGAACATGCCGTAGCAGCGATCCTGTACTGTCTGCCCGCGCCACCATGGGCAGATTTCATGCAGCACGCGTTTGTTCTCTTCGCTTACCGCAAAGCCCGCGCCCGGGCGGTCTGCCAGATCGTCGATCTCTTTCTCAATCCACGAGACGGTGTATTCCGGGAAAATCGGCGCGGCGCGCACTTCGCTTGCCTGGTTACCGATGATCAGCTCATCGTGTTTGATCCAGATAGTACGTTCCGCCAGGTGATGTGCCAGCGCAAGAGCACGGCGCACCGGGATCGGTTTGTCCATATGCTGCTGGTACATTTCGGTGTAATGCTGGGCGCGCTCGGTACAGACCGGCGGCTTAACGATATGTACGAGGGCATTTTTGTGCGCTTTAATGCGCTCGCTAAGGGTGTTGAGATTCAGGGTCGTCATAGGTTTATCCTCGTAAGGTCGCGGTTAACCCTTTCTGGCAGGCGTACTGCTGAGCGAAGTCCAGTAGCGCAGGGTTATCAAGCGGTTTGTCAGGGGCAGAGTAGGGTTGGCCGAGCAGGGTGTATTTGTTCATGCCCAGCGTGTGGTATGGCAGAAAATGAATATCGTCGACGCCGAGTTCGTCGGCGGCAAAGTTGGTAATGGCGGTAATAGATGCTTCATCGGCGTTGAAGCCCTGAATCAGCGGCACGCGAATGGTGATTTCTTTCCCGGCAGCGGCCAGGCGTTTCAGGTTGTTCAGGATCCGTTTGGCCGAGCCGTCCGTCCACTGTTTGAATACCTCGCCATCCACATGCTTCAGGTCGGCCAGAAACAGATCAACATACGGTAATGAGGGCTCGATATAGTGCCACGGCACGTGAAGGCAGGTTTCAACGGCGGTGTGGATCCCCTGTTCGTGGCTAGCTTTAAACAGAGCCTGAGCCAGCTCAGGGTTCATAAACGGCTCGCCGCCGGAAAGCGTGATCCCGCCGCCGCTGCGATCATAAAAGGGTTTGTCGCGCAGCACGGTTGCCATAATTTCTTCCACCTGCTTCTCTTCACCGCAGACGGTGAGTGCCTGCGTCGGGCAGCAGTTGGTAAGGGCGTTGACCGTGGCTTCATCAAGCTTCTCACGGTGGATGACCAGGCCATTCAGCGCACGCTCGATACAGCCCGGTGCCGCCTGCTGACACAGGTCGCAGCCGTCCAGGCAAAGGCGCGCATCAAACAGCACGTCCCGGCTGCGGGAGCGGCTTTCCGGGTTCTGGCACCAGCGACAGCCCAGCGAGCAGCCTTTCAGGAACACCACGGTACGAATACCGGGGCCATCGTGGGTGGAGTAACGCTGAATATTGAAGATCATGTTTTCGCCTCTCGTATTGCATACGAAGATTAAATTACTTTCGAATGAAAGCGATCTTGATGCAGGTCAACTACTGAGCAGGTTTTGCTGTGATAGGGTAAGTGCAGGCTAATTTTGAGGGTGACATCATGGAACTTTATCTCGACACATCTGACGTTGCGGCAGTCAAAAAGCTGGCGCGTATCTTCCCGCTGGCGGGCGTGACCACTAATCCAAGCATTGTGGCGGCAGGTAAAACCCCGCTGGACGAGCTGCTGCCAGCGCTGCACGACGCGCTGGGCGGCAAAGGCCGTCTGTTCGCTCAGGTGATGGCGACTACCGCGGAAGGTATGGTGGAAGATGCGCGTAAGCTGCGCGCCATCATTAACGACCTGGTGGTGAAAGTGCCGGTGACCGCAGAAGGGCTGGCGGCAATCAAAATGCTGAAAGCGGAAGGGATCCCGACGCTGGGCACGGCAGTGTATGGCGCAGCCCAGGGGATGCTGTCGGCGCTGGCGGGCGCAGAGTATGTTGCCCCATACGTTAACCGCGTGGACGCGCAGGGCGGGGACGGGATCCAGACCGTAGTGGAATTACAGCAGCTGCTGACGTTGCATGCCCCGCAGTCAAAAGTGCTGGCCGCGAGTTTTAAAACCCCGCGTCAGGCGCTGGACTGCCTGCTGGCAGGCTGTGAGTCTATTACTCTGCCGCTGGACGTGGCGCAGCAGTTTATTACCTCTCCGGCAGTGGATGCGGCGATTGTGAAGTTTGAGCAGGACTGGCAGGGGGCGTTTGGTCGGACGTCTATCTGACAGGGGCGGCTTGATGCCCTCACCCCAACCCTCTCCCACAGGGAGAGGGAGCAAACACTAAAACGGCAACCTGAAGGTTGCCGTTTGCTTTAACCTCCGCAAACCTCACACCCCGGGTTACGCGTCAGCTTCATCTCGCGAAACTGACAGGTCATCGCGTCATACATCACGATTTTCCCTGCTGCAGGCGTGCCGTAGTGCGTCAGCACTTTGATCGCTTCCATCGCCTGCAATGAGCCGATCACGCCGACTAACGGCGCCATCACGCCCGCTTCGACGCAGGTCAGAGCGTTCTCGCCAAACAGACGGCTCAGGCAACGGTAGCAGGGTTCTCCCTCAGCGTAAGTGAAGACGCTGATTTGCCCCTCCATGCGGATCGCCGCGCCGGAAACCAGCGGGGTTTTATGGACAAAACAGCCTGCATTTAGCTGATTACGGATAGCCACGTTATCGGTGCAGTCGAGTACCAAATCGTGCTGCGCAATCTGGGCGCGCAACGCGTCGTCATCCAGCATCGCGTTAATCAGGGTGAACTGAACGTTGGGGTTGATGCGAGCCAGCGCCGTGCGGGCAGAGTCCACTTTCGGCTGGCCAATTGTCGCATCGCTGTGCAGCGTCTGGCGCTGCAGGTTAGACACTGACACGGTATCAAAATCCAGCAGCGTCATCCTGCCCACGCCCGCTGCGGCAAGATACTGCGCGGCAGCGCAGCCCAGACCGCCAAGACCGACGACCAGCACGCTGGCCGCCTTGAGCGCTTCCTGGCCCTCGAAATCAAAACCACGCAGCACAATCTGGCGGTTGTAGCGCATCATCTCCTGGTCAGTCAGTTCCACCGTCATCTTAGCCTCCGAACAGGTGGTTAAAGCGCTCAACCTCAACCCATTCACCGGCTTCCACGTTGCCACGTTCGCGCTCCAGCACGATAAAGCAGTTACCCTGGCTGAAGGAACTGAAGATGTGCGAGCCCTGGTGTCCGGTGGTGCTCACTTCCAGTTCGCCGTCCGCGTTGCGCGCCAGAATACCGCGCTGGAAATCGAGACGACCCGGTGATTTTTTCAGGCGCGTGGCGGCACGTACGCGCTGGCGCATCGGCAGCGGGCTGGCGTGGTTGCCCGAAAGTTTTGCCAGCAGCGGGATCACCAGCTGGTAGAAGGTCAACGCGGCAGAGACCGGGTTACCCGGCAGGCCGCAGAACCAGCTGTGCGTGAGCTTGCCAAACGCGAACGGTTTGCCTGGCTTGATAGCCAGCTTCCAGAAGGCGATCTCGCCCAGCTCTTCAAGAATGGTTTTGGTGTAATCCGCTTCGCCCACGGAGACGCCGCCGGAACTGATGACCACGTCGGCAGATTTATCCGCCTCGATAAACGCCGCGCGAAGTTGTTCCGGATCGTCTGGAATAATCCCGAGGTTGATCACTTCACAGCCCAGCTGCTCCAGCATCAGGTGTACCGCCAGACGGTTGGTGTCATAAATCTGGCCGTCCTGCAGCGGCTGGCCCGGAAGCTGCAGCTCGTCGCCGGTGGAGAATACAGCGACGCGCACCTTGCGAACGACGTCGATTTCCGCGATGCCGAGCGAGGCCAGCACCGGCAGCTCCGCCACCGTCAGCTTTTGCCCGGCGGCAAAAACGGTCGCACCGAGGGTGATGTCTTCGCCCGTGCGGCGGATATTTTGACCCGCTTTAACGCCAGCGGTAATGCGCACGCCATCGTCCGTCTGTTCAGTCTCTTCCTGCATCACGACCGCGTCGCAGCCTGCCGGAACGGGTGCTCCGGTCATGATGCGTACGCAGGTGCCCGCAGGCCATTCACCGTTAAACGGCTGACCCGCAAAGGCTTTACCTGCCACCGGCAGGGCGTTACCCGTTTGGAGATCCACCAGGCGTACCGCGTAACCGTCCATTGCGGAGTTATCGAATCCCGGCACGTTAAGCGGAGAGACGATATCGCGCGCGGCAATACGGCCAAAACAGCGCACGAGGGGCAATGTTTCAACGTCATGCAGCGGGGAAAGTCGGTCAAGCATCTGCGTGAGTGCCGTCTCAAGCGGCATCAGTCCGGCGGTAAAATCCATGGTGGGCTCCTGCACAGTAACAACGAAAGCGCTCATTATGGCAGAAAAGTGCGGCTAACTGTATGACCCGATGGGTGTACGCTTTACATCACAGTTGCGTCTTTCTATATTCAAAAATCATCTGAAGTTTCATCGACGATAATGATATTTATAGAAAAAGCCGCAAATCAGGCTAACGGGTGATGCGAATGGGTAATGCGGTAATCGCAATTCATGGCGGCGCCGGGGCAATCACCCGTGCACAGCTTAGTCCCGAACAGGAAAAGCGCTATATCGACGCGCTGTACGCCATCGTGGAAACGGGCCAGAGAATGCTGGAAGCGGGCGAAAGCGCGCTGGATGTGGTCACCGAGGCGGTTCGTTTGCTGGAAGAGTGCCCGTTATTTAACGCGGGGATCGGTTCGGTCTTTACCCGGGATGAAACGCACGAACTGGATGCCTGCGTGATGGACGGTATTACCCTGAAAGCAGGGGCCGTGGCAGGAGTCAGCCATCTACGGAACCCGGTGCTGGCTGCGCGTCTGGTCATGGAAGAGAGTCCGCATGTGCTGCTGACGGGCGCAGGCGCGGAAAAATTTGCCATTGAACATGGGATGGAATCTGTTTCTCCTGACCTGTTTTCAACGCCGGAGCGTTACCAGCAGCTTCTGGAAGCCCGTTCGGCGGGCATGACGCAGCTTGACCACACTGCACCGCTCGATGAAACCACCAAAATCGGCACGGTTGGCGCGGTGGCACTCGATAAAGCCGGGAACCTCGCGGCAGCCACCTCCACGGGTGGAATGACCAACAAACTGCCGGGACGTGTCGGCGACAGTCCATTGCCCGGTGCCGGCTGCTATGCCAATAACGCGACGGCGGCCGTATCGTGTACCGGAACCGGGGAAGTGTTTATTCGCGCGCTCGCGGCCTATGACATCACCGCGCTGATGGATTACGGTGGTTTAAGTCTGGCTGAGGCCTGCGAGCGGGTAGTCATGGAAAAACTGCCTGCGCTCGGCGGCGTCGGCGGGCTCATTGCGGTGGATCGTGAGGGCAATGTGGCATTGCCGTTCAACAGCGAAGGCATGTACCGCGCATGGGGATATGCCGGTGATGAACCCAGTACCGGGATCTATCGTGAATAAGGGGGCAACACGTGCCGCACAGTGAAGAGCTGGACAACCGCGAAGTGCTGGCTGTCCATCAACTGAATATTGCGTTTCAGGAAGAGCGGCAGTTCATCCCCGCAGTACAGAATTTATCGTTCACGCTCAGGCGCGGCGAAACGCTGGCCATTGTCGGTGAATCCGGTTCCGGAAAATCGGTCACCGCGCTGGCATTGATGCGCCTGCTGGAACAGACAGGTGGGCAAATCAGCAGCGAGAAAATACTCCTGCGCCGTCGCAACCGCCAGGTGATTGATTTAAACACGCTGAGCGGCGCCCAGATGCAGGGCGTGCGCGGGGCGGATATTGCGATGATCTTCCAGGAGCCGATGACCTCCCTGAACCCGGTCTTCCCGGTCGGGGAACAGATTGCCGAATCCATCCGGTTACATCAGGGCTTGAGCGGCGATGAAGCACTCAAAGAAGCCAGACGGATGCTTGAGCTGGTGCGCATTCCGGAGGCACAGACCATTCTGGCACGTTATCCGCATCAACTTTCTGGCGGCATGCGCCAGCGGGTGATGATTGCGATGGCGCTCTCCTGTCGCCCGGCAGTGCTGATCGCCGATGAACCGACCACGGCGCTGGACGTGACGATCCAGGCGCAGATCCTGCAGCTCATCAAGGTGCTGCAACAGGAGATGGAAATGGGGGTGATTTTCATCACCCACGATATGGGCGTGGTCGCCGATATTGCCGATCGCGTTCTGGTGATGCACAAGGGCAATGCGGTGGAAACCGGTACGGTTGAGCAAATCTTCCACGCGCCCGTTCACCCTTACACCAAAGCGCTGCTGGCGGCGGTCCCGCGTCTTGGGGCCATGAACGGCAGTGATTTACCGCGCCGCTTCCCGTTGATTTCCCCTGAAGCAACAGGGCCGGAAGTGGAGGAACGCGAGCAGGACACGGTGGTGCCAGGCAAGCCTATTCTGGAGGTGCGCGATCTGGTCACCCGTTTTCCACTGCGCAGCGGCATTCTTAATCGCGTGAAGCGCGAAGTGCATGCAGTGGAAAACGTCAGTTTTGATTTATGGCCAGGCGAAACGCTGGCACTGGTGGGAGAGTCCGGCTGTGGGAAATCCACTACCGGGCGCGCGTTGCTCCGGCTGGTGGAATCTCAGGAAGGTAGCATTACCTTTAACGGCGAACGTATTGATACGTTGCCAGACAGTAAGCTGCAGGTGATAAGGCGGGATATCCAGTTTATATTTCAGGATCCGTACGCCTCCCTCGATCCACGCCATACGGTGGGGTACTCGATTATGGAGCCGCTGCGGGTACATAACCTGCTCGATGGCGACGCGGCACAGCGTCGCGTGGCCTGGCTGCTGGAACGCGTCGGCCTGAAGCCGGAACATGCCTGGCGTTATCCGCACGAGTTTTCCGGCGGTCAGCGGCAACGTATTTGTATTGCCCGTGCGCTGGCGTTAAACCCGAAAGTGGTGATTGCCGATGAGTCCGTCTCGGCGCTGGATGTCTCTATCCGCGCGCAAATCATCAATTTATTGCTCGATTTACAGCGGGATATGGGCATCGCCTTCCTGTTTATCTCACACGATATGGCGGTGGTAGAACGTATCAGCCATCGCGTGGCGGTGATGTTGATGGGGCAAATCGTGGAGATTGGTCCGCGAAGGGCGGTGTTTGAGAACCCACAGCATCCGTACACGCGCAAGCTCATCGCTGCTGTACCGGTTGCCGATCCGGCGCATCGTCATGGCCAGCGCGTGCTGCTGCAGGATGAAATGCCGGGCAATATTCGTAAACGCGGCGAGGTCGTAGAGCGAGTCACGCTGCGTGAAGTCGGTCCGGGTCATTTTGTGGCCCCCCCGCGTCAGGACAACGCCTTTTCGCGGCTATAACTTACAACAGGCAGGAGAACACAATGGTTAAATTTGTCGCGCGTAGATGGGTGTTAGCTGTGAGCGTGACGGCAGCCCTGGCCGCTAGCCCCGCGTTCGCTGCCAAAGATGTGGTGGTGGCCGTCGGCTCCAATTTCACCACGCTGGATCCGTATGACGCCAACGACACGCTCTCTCAGGCGGTGGCGAAATCGTTCTATCAGGGGCTCTTCGGCCTGGATAAAGAGATGAAGCTCAAAAACGTGCTGGCTGAGGGGTACACCGTGTCCGACGACGGGCTGGTGTATACCATCACGCTCAGAACCGGCGTGAAATTCCAGGATGGTACAGATTTCAATGCGGAGGCGGTAAAGGTTAACCTCGACCGCGCCAGTAATCCGGAAAATAGCCTCAAGCGCTATAACCTGTATAAAAACATCGCCAGCACCGAGGTGGTCAACCCGACGACGGTAAAAATCACCCTGAAAGAGCCGTTCTCCGCGTTTATCAATATTCTGGCGCATCCGGCGACGGCAATGATTTCCCCTGCCGCACTGAAAAAATACGGTAAAGAGATCGGCTTCCATCCGGTAGGCACCGGCCCTTACGAACTGCTGACCTGGAACCAGACCGATTTTGTGAAGGTGAAGAAATTCGCCGGATACTGGCAGCAGGGATTGCCGAAGCTGGACACCATTACCTGGCGCCCGGTGGTGGACAACAACACCCGCGCGGCGATGCTGCAAACCGGCGAGGCGCAGTTTGCTTTCCCGATCCCGTATGAGCAGGCCGCCATTTTGCAGAAAAACAGCAAGCTGGAGCTGGTGGCCAGCCCGTCCATCATGCAGCGCTACATCAGCATGAACGTGACGCAAAAGCCGTTCGATAACCCGAAGGTACGGGAGGCAATCAACTATGCCATTAACCGTCAGGCGCTGGTGAAAGTCGCTTTTGCCGGCTATGCCATTCCGGCGACCGGCGTGCTGCCACCGGCTATCGCGTATGCGCAAAGCTATCAGCCGTGGCCGTACGATCCGGCCAAAGCGCGCGAGCTGCTGAAAGAGGCGGGTTTCCCGAACGGGTTTAGCACCACGCTGTGGTCGTCGCACAATCACAGTACCGCGCAGAAAGTGCTGCAGTTCACCCAGCAGCAGCTGGCACAGGTCGGGATTAAGGTGCAGGTTACCGCGATGGATGCCGGACAGCGTGCGGCTGAAGTGGAAGGTAAAGGGCAAAAAGAGAGCGGTGTGCGGATGTTCTACACCGGCTGGACGGCCTCGACCGGTGAAGCCGACTGGGCGTTATCACCGTTGTTTGCTTCGCAGAACTGGCCGCCAACCCTGTTCAATACCGCGTTCTACAGTAACCCGCAGGTGGACAAAGATCTGGCCGATGCGCTGAAAACCACCAAACCGGAAGAGAAGGCCCGCCTCTACAAAGACGCGCAGGATATCATCTGGAAAGAGTCACCGTGGGTGCCGCTGGTGGTCGAGAAACTGGTGTCAGCCCATAACAAAGCGTTGACCGGTTTCTACATCATGCCGGACACCGGCTTTAGCTTTGACGATGCGGATATAAAATAACACTCATGCTGAATTATGTTTGTAAACGCCTGCTGGGGCTTATCCCGACGCTGCTGATTGTGGCGGTGCTGGTGTTTTTGTTTGTCCATATGCTGCCGGGCGATCCGGCGCGTCTGGTTGCGGGGCCTGAAGCGGATGCCGCCGTCATTGAGCTGGTGCGAAAACAACTTGGGCTCGATCAACCTTTGTATATGCAGTTTCTCCATTATATCTGCAACGTTTTGCAGGGGGATTTTGGTACCTCGATGGTGTCGCGTCGTCCCGTATCAGAAGAGATTGCCAGCCGCTTTATGCCGACGTTCTGGTTAACGATAGCCAGTATGAGCTGGGCGGTGCTGTTTGGGCTGGGGGCCGGAATTGTCGCGGCCGTCTGGCGCAACCGCTGGCCGGATAAGCTCGGTATGGCGCTGGCGGTGACCGGTATCTCTTTCCCGGCGTTCGCGCTGGGGATGCTGCTGATGCAGATCTTCTCCGTCGAACTGGGCTGGCTGCCGACGGTCGGCGCCGATACCTGGAAGCATTACATCCTGCCTTCCATGACGCTGGGGGCTGCCGTTGCGGCGGTGATGGCCCGCTTTACCCGCGCTTCGTTCGTTGACGTACTTAGCGAAGATTATATCCGCACCGCGCGGGCGAAGGGGGTTAGCGAGAAGTGGGTCGTTCTCAAGCACGGGTTCCGCAATGCGATGATCCCGGTGGTAACGATGATGGGGCTACAGTTTGGCTTCCTGTTGGGCGGTTCTATTGTGGTGGAAAAGGTCTTCAACTGGCCGGGGCTGGGGCGTCTGCTGGTCGATTCCGTCGAGATGCGCGACTACCCGGTGATTCAGGCGGAAGTCCTGCTTTTCTCGCTGGAGTTTATTCTTATCAACTTAGTGGTGGACGTGCTCTACGCCGCCATTAACCCGGCCATCAGGTATAAGTAAGATGCGATTGTTAAACTGGCGACGTCAGGCCGTTTTAAACGCTATGCCGGGGCTCAAACCGGAACATATCCGCACGCCGTGGTCCGAATTCTGGCGGCGCTTTCGCCGTCAGCCGGTTGCCATGACGGCGGGGTTATTTGTGCTACTGCTCATCATTCTGGCGATCGTTGCCCCGTGGATAGCGCCGTTTGATGCGGAAAATTATTTTGATTACGACCGGCTGAATGACGGTCCCTCCATGATGCACTGGTTTGGGGTGGATTCGCTGGGGCGCGATATTTTTAGTCGCGTGCTGGTAGGGGCGCAGATCTCGCTAGCCGCCGGGGTGTTCGCGGTGCTGATCGGCGCGGCCATTGGTACCGTGCTGGGTCTCGTTGCCGGGTATTACGAAGGCTGGTGGGACCGTATCATCATGCGTATCTGCGATGTGTTGTTTGCCTTCCCGGGTATTCTGCTGGCGATTGCGGTGGTGGCGATCATGGGCAGCGGCATGGCGAACGTGATCGTAGCGGTGGCAGTCTTTTCCATTCCGGCCTTTGCCCGTCTGGTGCGCGGCAACACGCTGGTGCTGAAACAGCAGACGTTTATCGAGTCGGCCCGCAGCATGGGGGCCAGCGACGCCACCATCCTGTTCAGCCATATTCTGCCGGGGACGGTGTCGTCCATCGTGGTCTATTTCACCATGCGTATTGGCGTGTCGATTATCTCGGCGGCCAGCCTGTCGTTTCTGGGATTAGGCGCGCAGCCTCCGACGCCGGAGTGGGGCGCAATGCTGAACGAGGCGAGGGCAGATATGGTGATTGCACCGCACGTGGCGATCTTCCCGAGTCTGGCGATTTTTCTGACCGTGCTGGCGTTTAACCTGCTGGGTGACGGGCTGCGCGACGCGCTGGATCCGAGGATTAAGGGGTAGTGCAGTGAAATGTGCCGGGCGGCGGCTACGCCTTACCCGGCATACAAAAGCGGAGTGGGGAGATTAAACCCGGCTACCCCACAGGTCATACTCGTCCGCGTTTTCAACCTTCACGCGAATAATATCACCCGGCTTAACGCTGGTTTCACCGTTGAGGTACACCGCTCCGTCGATTTCAGGGGCATCCGCCATGCTGCGGCCAATCGCGCCTTCTTCATCAACTTCGTCGATGATGACCATGATCTCGCGACCCACTTTTTCCTGCAGACGCTCGGCAGAGATCTGCTGCTGAAGCTGCATGAAGCGGTTCCAGCGCTCTTCTTTTACCTCTTCCGGCACCTGGTCCGCCAGCTCGTTGGCGGTTGCGCCTTCTACCGGGCTGTACTTGAAGCAGCCAACGCGGTCCAGACGCGCTTCTTTCAGGAAGTCGAGCAGCATCTGGAAGTCTTCTTCGGTTTCACCCGGGAAGCCGACAATAAAGGTGGAACGCAGGGTCAGTTCCGGGCAGATTTCACGCCACTGCTTGATGCGTGCCAGCTGGCGATCAACGGAGCCAGGACGTTTCATCAGCTTCAGAATACGCGGGCTGGCGTGCTGCAGCGGGATGTCCAGGTACGGCAGAATTTTGCCTTCCGCCATCAGCGGGATCACGTCGTCAACGTGCGGGTAAGGGTAGACGTAGTGCAGACGCGTCCAGATACCCAGTTTAGACAGCTGCTCGCACAGGCCGACCATGCTGGTTTTCACCGGTTCACCGTTGTGGAAACCGGAGCGGTGTTTAACGTCCACGCCGTAAGCCGAGGTGTCCTGGGAGATGACCAGCAGCTCCTTCACGCCCGCGTCGGCCAGACGTTTCGCTTCCGCCAGCACTTCGCCAATTGGACGGCTCACCAGATCGCCACGCATGGACGGGATAATGCAGAAGGTGCAGCGGTGGTTGCAGCCTTCAGAAATTTTTAAGTAAGCGTAGTGGCGCGGCGTCAGTTTCACGCCCTGCTCCGGCACAAGGCTCAGGAACGGGTTGTGCTTTGGTTTTGGCACGTAATGATGAACATGTTCCAGCACCTGCTCGTAGCTGTGCGGGCCGGTGATCTCCAGCACTTTCGGGTGCACTTCGCGGATCTGATCCTCTTTCGCGCCCAGGCAGCCGGTCACAATCACTTTGCCGTTTTCAGTCAGGGCTTCACCGATGGCTTCCAGTGACTCCTGAACCGCGCTGTCGATAAACCCACAGGTGTTAACGATCACCATATCGGCGTTGTCGTAGCTTGGCACCACGTCATAGCCCTCGGTGCGCAGTTCGGTCAGGATACGTTCGGAATCCACCAGGTTTTTCGGGCACCCTAATGATATAAATCCAATCTTAGACATTTTTTTGTACAATCAGTTGCTCACATTGCCGGGGATTATATAGATGCCGCAACTTTATAGCTACATCAGGTGGTCAACAGATCGCCAGGACAAAGGGACAACCAGAAACAGGCAACTTGCAGCCGCGAAAGTATATGCGGCTGAAGCTGGGCTGGAAATGGTTGAGATCGAAGATCCTGGCGTCAGTGCTTTTCGTGGCAAGAATACCAACACAGGAAAATTAGGGGATTTTATAGATGCAGTTAAACAAGGAGCTATTGCCTCTGATTCCTGGCTATACGTGGAAAATCTGGACCGCATTACAAGACAGAATGTAACTACTGCACAGAAACTGTTTATTGAATTGTTAGAGTTAGGTTTGACACTCGTCACAGGCATGGATAAGCGGGTATATACACTTGATTCTGTAAACAAAAATCCAACAGAATTAATGATTTCACTACTGCTGTTCAGCCGTGCCAATGAAGAATCAGAAACGAAATCAAACAGGACTATAGGCAATGTTGTTGCTTTGGTCGAACGTCATCAAGCAGGATTGCCAGTAAACATTAAGTCAGTTGGTCGCCATCCGTTTTGGATAGATGATTCAGGTTCGCAATATCAAGCGGTTAAAGAACATCCGGTTTACTGGAGTATCGCCCGCGAAGCTATAGACATGTTTTTAGATGGGAATGGCATCTATACAGTAAAGCGTTATCTTGATGAAAAATATCCTAACGGTTTAAAGGGTAAGGAGTGGGATTATCAAGTTTTAAAGAAAATGCGTGATAATCGTGCTTTGATTGGGGAAAGGACTATCAATGTCGGTGGTGCTACTTACAAACTTGATAACTACTATCCGTGGTTGTGTAAAGATGAAGCAGAGTTTTTAACGCTGGCTGAACGTAAGCAACAAAACAACTACAAAGCTAAGAAAGACAAAACAGAAGAAATCAAATTGTTGTCAGGGCTACAGGTGTTGCGGTGTAGTAAATGTGGAGGAACGATGCATTCCTTCATGAATCATGGTAGTGCTCGCTACATCTGTACGAATGGGGTTCACCTACAGAAAAACTGTTCTGGCTGGTCCATTTCAGCTCAATTAGTTGAACACTGTACAATGATTTCACTCCTGATCGGTTACATGGACAAGAGTCGTAAGGATGGTATTGACACTACTGCTATAGAAGAAGAAATTAGTAGAAAAGAAATATTGATAACTGATCTGGAATCTCGCATAGCAAACATGGCTCAGGTGACCTGCCCCCACGATTAGATACAACACTCAGTTAGTAACGTCGGAATCTTCATTCTCAGAATGACCCTTTCTCCAGCCCGCTGCAAATTCAGACGGTGTCTGATAATTCAGCGTGGAGTGCGGGCGGCATTCGTTATAATCCTGCCGCCAGTCATTAATAATTTTCCTGGCATGAACGATATCGCTGAACCAGTGCTCATTCAAACATTCATCGCGAAATCGTCCGTTAAAGCTCTCAATAAATCCGTTCTGCGTTGGCTTGCCCGGCTGGATTAAGCGCAACTCAACACCATGCTCAAAGGCCCATTGATCCAGTGCACGGCAAGTGAACTCCGGCCCCTGGTCAGTTCTTATCGTCGCCGGATAGCCTCGAAACAGTGCAATGCTGTCCAGAATACGCGTGACCTGAACGCCTGAAATCCCAAAGGCAACAGTGACCGTCAGGCATTCCTTTGTGAAATCATCGACGCAGGTAAGACACTTGATCCTGCGACCGGTGGAAAGTGCGTCCATGACGAAATCCATCGACCAGGTCAGATTGGGCGCCGCCGGACGGAGCAGCGGCAGACGTTCTGTTGCCAGCCCTTTACGACGTCTTCTGCGTTTTACGCCCAGGCCACTGAGGTGATAAAGCCGGTACACGCGCTTATGATTAACATGAAGCCCTTCACGGCGCAGCAACTGCCAAATACGACGGTAGCCAAAACGCCTGCGCTCCAGTGCCAGCTCAGTGATGCGCCCTGATAAATGCGCATCAGCAGCCGGACGGTGAGCCTCATAGCGGCAGGTCGACAGGGATAAACCTGTAAGCCTGCAGGCACGACGTTGCGACAGACCGGTCGCATCACACATCAACATCACGGCTTCCCGCTTCTGGTCTGTCGTCAGTACTTTCGCCCAAGAGCCACCTGAAGCGCCTCTTTATCCAGCATGGCTTCGGCAAGCAGCTTCTTGAGTCTGGCGTTCTCTTCCTCAAGCGACTTCAGGCGCTTAACTTCAGGCACCTCCATACCGCCATACTTCTTACGCCAGGTGTAAAACGTGGCATCGGAAATGGCATGCTTGCGGCAGAGTTCACGGGCGGGTACCCCAGCTTCGGCTTCGCGGAGAATACTGATGATCTGTTCGTCGGAAAAACGCTTCTTCATGGGGATGTCCTCATGTGGCTTATGAAGACATTACTAACATCGGGGTGTACTAATCAACGGGGAGCAGGTCAGCATCATTCTGGCCTAATACTGGAAAGTATGAACGTGCGAATGTTGAGTATGAGGGGATAACTTATAACATTGCGATGAATGGCCGGGTTTCGAAGGCAATAACCGCAGCATTGGAAGCGACTGGATTGTCGCGTAAAGACTTCATAGAGCGTTATAAGGTATGAAGCCAAAGAACTTGTGGTGTTGCAGGTTCATCATAGGATGCTTTTTTAAGTCGGCAATAGCCGCATCAAAACCGAGAACTCTCGAAATTTTTAATGAATGTACTACTAAGAAAGTACAACGATATTCGTGAAACCATCGAAGAATGTATCAGTTAGAAAGTACAAAGATAGTGCCTAAATGATATATGATTTTTTGACTTTAATAGTAATGAGATTGTCAAGAAAAAGTTGCAACTATTCCTTGATTGGGGCAATTTTGCCCATTAACATATAGCCAATCAAACGTAAACAGCACCCGTAGGAGGTTAACCATGAGATAACTTTTAATTTAGAGGAGTAACGAAATGTCAAAGAAAAATAGCAAGTTACCTACCACGATTGTTAATGAAATCAAGCATCTATTCAATGAGTTAGCTGCTTTTGACGTTACAGTTCAACGTAAGCAAAGTAGTACAAAAGCCTACATACAGGTTCTAGATGAATATCAGGGGAATGAGAGGATTCACACCATTTACCTTAAGGACGATAAAATACGTTATCGTGGCTTAAATGTAGAAAGCGGCAATATAACAGAAGTCGATATAGAAAATAACGAAGTAAAATTTGCTATGTATTCGACATTAATTATGAAACTTCCTGTAGCTTTTGAGGCGGTGAACCAACTTCTTTCACTTGTTGATAAGCATGGTCTTGTAGTTGTCGCAACTCCTAAATACTAATAACTAAAACGACGAAAGGCCAGACACTGGAATGGCTGGCCTTTCTAAATTAATCAATATGGAGCGTGTACAAATGATTAATCCTACACCTATTTATAATAAGTTTAAATATGTATCTGCTGAGTGTGGTTCAGGTAAAACAACCGCTATATGTAATATAATCAATAACAGTACTAAAAAATATATTTTAGTACAGAACACTCAAGAACTTATTAAGCAAACAGCAAAGCAAATCAATAATTGCGAGTATATTATTACGGATGCTGTACCAAAAGATGAAAGTGTTATTAGTTCAGTTATTGACTTTCTTTCATCTGGAAGTAATAAAACATTAATCATTACAGATAAAACGTTTTTCAAAATCCCTCGTGAATTGTTATCCGGCTGGAATATTTACATTGATGATGTGACAAATTTTCATTCTTTTCAGAATATAAATGAAGGTAGTGCTGAAATAAAAAATATTATCCGTAATGTTTTAATCCACAAAGTACAGTCATTAGATGACAGAAACATGTATATTACGGCTGAAAGAAATCCAGAAGTACATGGAGATATAGTAAAGAATATTCTAAATCAACTTTCAGTAATGAATGAAAATGACCTTTTTATAATGAATAATGAGTACTTTACTGATGCGGAAAAGGAACAACTTAATATTACCGCATGGAAAGATCTCAATAAGTACAAAGACGTATCAATTACCTTTCTTGGGGCTAATTTCGAAAACTCATTGATCTATAAAGGAAACAAAGAATTATTTGAAAGTACTAAACTTGAAGGATTACTGTCACGAAAAACAGAACTCAAAGAGAGATTAAAAGTTTATTACTTCTCAAAAAATCATAAACTATCAAAGACATGGAAAACTAACAACCCTGCCAAAGTACAAAGAATATACGATTTCCTAGATGCCAGACTTGGTGGGCAAGACTTCTACTGGGCGAAGAATAAAAGTGACTCTCAGAGCCTCAAGAACGGCACAGAGATCAGCCCGGATGCCAGAGGATTTAACCAGTACCAGCATCTTATGACATGCGTCTGGTTGGCTTGTATGCGTCCCTCTGAAACAGAAGCTAAACAGTGTGAATTGTTCTTTAAGATTGACGGCGAAGCGATACACGTTGCGAGGGAGTACGAAAGTCTACACCAGTTCGTACTACGAGGGATTTCGAGGAATTTCGACAGTACTGAAACGCAGATAGTCTATGTTTTTGATGAGTGGCAGGCCAAATCTCTTACAGACAATATTGAGTACATAGATCTCGGTATTGATGATGACGAACAAGGGCAGAGAGGCAGGCCGCAAGGCTCATTGAACAAGGAAAAGCGTTTCACTCTTGATGACACTAAAGCAACGCGTTTCAGACGCTGGGCGAAAACTAACCCGGAGCTTAGTCATGGTGCATTCAAAGCGTTCCTTGCAAGTACTGCCAACGACGATCTCAGTACTGAGGAAAGGGCAGCCATGTACGAGAAGTACGAAAAAGCAGCAAAAAAGAAATAGCTCTGCTCCTTTGTCAGAAACACCATCATAAACAACAAATGTCCGAAAAATAATACCTTATAGATTCTTAAGGTAATAAATTTCCGACATCACAAAGAGCGAAAGCGAATTAACTACCTGAAAACAGGAGCGGCGAAGCAAGCGAACTGTTTCGGGTAGTTAGTGAGAGTGCTCACGGAGTGAGTACTTGATAGCTATCCAGATGTTATATATAGATAAAACATTTAAACAGTACCCGCTTTGCGAGTACTGTTCGCTGGATTCGGTTCTACTGCTGAGTTCCTTTCAGTCACTGGCAGAGCGAACCAATCGCGTTTTTCTGTTATGTCAGTCAGTACATAACTGACTGTTATTTAATTACTTATTTTACGAATAATTCCTTTTTGTACTTAACAGGGTATCTGCTGTTTCAGCTACTGGAAAAGCCCTGTCAGTACTGCTCAGAGCGAAGCGAACCCGATCCGATCAATTCCCCACCATGATGGTGTTTCCGACAAACGCACAGAAAGCCCCGGAACGCAATTTTAACTTAAGGCAGATACTCCTATCCATAAGCAATCAAAGGGCCTTAGCGGCTTTCTGAGGCCTTTTAAACGGCAAGCCAGAAAGTACTTCAGATGCTTTCGAAGTACTAACCAACGTCTGATCGTTTTTACCTATTGATTTGCCAGTGATTATATCGATCAATTTGTTGTAAAGTGATATTCTGATTACCTTTGATACACAACCTTTGAGGGATTTTATGGCCGGGCTTGTCGTTTTCATCATCTGTGTGATCCTCGCAGCACTTACTTTCAGGAAAGTTTCAAACCATTCCAGAAATAAAGGTCGGGGAAAGTTCCGTACTTTAATTACGTCGTTAGGCATGAGTTTTATTGTCTTTGTCGTTTCGGTAGGCATCGGTGCCGGGGTTGTTTCACAGGATAAAAATATTGATGAAAAGGCTTCAACGTCTGCCAGTACGGAAACGAAAAAAGCCGATGTTTATAAATGCGATAAGTTTGATGCGATAACCCAAACTCGACAAGGAACAAAACATAATTCTGGTTACTACTCAGATAAAAGTATTTTAGTTGAATATACAATCTCAGATAATAAGTTGATCAGTCGAATGCCAATTCCAGGTGATAAAGACAGTACTGATACTGCTAAATTCAATGAAATCGCAGAAGATGGATCACGAAAGTATGGGAATTCATCAACTAACTATTTTGTATCGGTACTTAATGATAGTACCATAAAAGTAATTCTCGTTGATTTTAACCATAATGGAACAATTACACAGATTTGCTCGAAATTGTAAGCTTTTATCAGGGTAAGAAATGATGATAAGAATATTATCAGTACTCTTAACGATGATACCATTAACTGCTATTGCGGCTACTATTCCCGATGGGAAACCAGAAAAGCCCTTTGTTATTGGTAATGAAGTTATTTGTCTGAAAGAAATCCAGAAGCAAATCACCCCTTATCTTAAGTCATTTGAGGAAGAAAGCGGGGTTAAGTACAAGTACAATGTTAAATCTGGTTTATCGTACAAGGATACTGTAGGGCTACGGTTACAGATCAACCGTGTGGATTCAGGGATGAATGTGCGTGTAGCCGATCTTGATTACTACTGGTTACAGGAACGCGGTAGCATGTGCCAGCCAGCGTACATGGTACTTGATCGTTCTGAGTAAGAAAGAACAGTAGTGATAATTATAACATTCGACGTTATACTATGCATAACGTGGTATAGTACTATCGAATTTGATAGTACTAATGTGGAATGTAAGAGAATATTGAACATGATTTGAACTTCATCAAAATGATGTTTTAAATATAATTTAGCTGCGTTATCGTTCTATATATATGGGTAGAAATTCAAATGAAAATAACAGCCATTTCTTTATCTGTAATAATCATGATTATGCCAGTAATTTCAATAGCAGCATCATTTGATTGTAGCAAAGCTAAGGGGTATACAGAACTGACAATTTGTACAACGCCAACATTATCAACATTGGATGACAAGTTAAGTATTTTATACAAGAAGGTTAACAAAAAAAATCCAGATAGCACTCAACTTATCAAAAAATCCCAACTGAGTTGGCTAAAAGATGTGCGTAATAAAGCTACGACTGCTCAGTCTCTTAAAGATGCATACATTGCTCGCATAAATGATTTAAATATGATACTAGGTGAAAATAAACCAGTACAAGTTGAGCAACCAGTTCAGACTGAACCACAGCCACAGCCACAGCCACAGCCACAATCTCAACGAGAAATAGTATTAGACCATCGGCTTGACAATGCATTTAATGATAAGTTTATGCCTGATGGTGAAAAAGATATGAATATTAAATTTGATTCATTTATGAGTGAACTGTCATCTGTAAATTTTCAACCAGACTTGAAAGGTCAGTTTTCTTACACTAATAAAAGGGAAGCATATCTTTACAAAATAAATGATAATATAATGATGGTTTTATTGGTTAACAATAAAACATCTGAGGTTAACTATATCTCTATAATTGTTCCCAATGATAGTTATGACAGTATTCCACTTTTACGCGAGATTATGCGTTCCATGAGAATAAATGCTACATATAAATTGGTAGAGTTTTTGGATAAGTCAGAAAAAAATAGAATAGCACATGAAGTGATAGAAGGGAATGAGTACTTAACTCAAAAAACACAGGCTGGATATTTTATTTTCATTAGAAAATCATAATTATATATATTGTATATGTAAGTTATCACATTCTCTTCAAGGCCGCTTTCGCGGCCTTCTGTATACAAAAATGTAAATGCCGCTAAGTTACCAGCCTTTAGTTCACAAAACAATCAAATCCCAGGCATCCCGATTTTTGGTAAAAAACCTTAAGTAATCTTTTACTCAGGAAAAAGTACAGTCAGTATTTTTCTGCACGATTTAAAATCCCGTTCGTCTGATCAGATTCAACCCCGCCGACCAGATGCCATGTACTCAGATCTCAGTACAGAACCTTTCACTAATCCTGCATTGAATAAAAAATGAACGATGGAAAATGTGTTTTTAGGTATACCTCAGGCAGACCAATGCAGACCACCAGCAAAGCTGGTTCATTAAACGTACTTTACAACCTAAAATGAACCAAATATAATGAACCATATAAAACAGACTTTTGGGGGTGCCATGAGAGTATGGGGTTATCTTCGAGCTTCGACGAAGGAGCAGGATGCTGACAGAGCCTTTAATGAGTTAGAGGCATTTGCCCATTCACATGATCTGAAAGTATCAAAGTACTTCAAAGAGAATGAATCAGGTGCAAGTCTGCAACGCCCTCAGTTATTCCTGCTTTTGGAAATAGCAGAACGTGGTGACATTTTGCTTTGTGAGCAAATTGATCGAATCAGCCGCCTTACTGGTGATGATTGGAAAACCCTTCGAGGGCTTATTGAGTCTAAGGGGATCAGAGTCGTGTCGTTGGATTTACCCACAAGCCACCAGCTTTTAAATATTCAGGACGAATTCACTGCTCGTATGTTTGAAGCAATGAATTCAATGATGCTGGATATGTTGGCGGCAATCAGCCGCAAAGACTATGAAGACCGCCGTAGACGGCAAATGCAGGGTATTGAAAAGGCC
Source organism: Enterobacter sp. CPE_E890 (assembly GCF_046521475.1). Classification (NCBI taxonomy): domain Bacteria; kingdom Pseudomonadati; phylum Pseudomonadota; class Gammaproteobacteria; order Enterobacterales; family Enterobacteriaceae; genus Enterobacter; species Enterobacter sp. CPE_E890. The sequence goes on from NZ_JBKFZW010000001.1 coordinate 1,543,215, forward strand.
AAAAATGAGAAAAAGTATCGAGGCCGCCCGGTAGATGAGAGTCTACACAATAAAGTACAAGAGCTGCTGTCTGACGGAAAAAGCTGGAACAAAATTCAGGCGTTACTCGGTTGTTCCAGAGCGACTATTGCGAAAGTGGCTAAAAATTCTTCTGCTACAAAAGGATGATAGTCAACGAAAGGTGGCGAAGGTCAGTATTGCTTATATGGATAACTGATATAGCCGCAGGGGGGAGAGGAAGGGTTTGCCCAGAGTGTTATATCCCGAATCCTTTCGATATCCAGATGCGACCTAAGAGCTTTTACTCTTCATCCGTAAAGTGGATATCATAACGCCCATAGCCACCTTCATGCCCTGATGAACAGTAAGCCAAAAGAAGGACTATCAGCAAAATCACAATTGTATTACCGATGTTTCGTTTATCTTTCATTTTGGCTTACCCTGCGTACTTACCAATCCCAAGAAGTTGTTGTCTTAAGGGGCCTATGTCTAGTGTGCTCTGTACGTGTCGCCGTAATAACTACTTTCCCTGTTTCCTTTGAAACAATGTCATAAACATCAATTTCAGTTTCACCCATTGATCCTTTAGTTCTACTGCTTTTATGAACGTAATTGTACTGATCTTTCGGGTAGTCTCGCTCGAATTGTTCTTCAGTCATAGCCATTCACCTAATCCCTGTACACAAACTGTACAAGAGTATTTTATGGCTAGATTTACAAAAAAGTAACTTGGATTGCACATAAAAATGATGACTTAAGTCTATTAAGATAAACAGCTGACTCAAGATGATGGTTAAAGGGTTGATACGAATGAGATGTGTGAGGTAATTACGATTGAGTATTAAAAATGTGACAGTGAACAAGTGATGCACAATATATTGTATCTATAATTATTAATTGCACCATATGGTGTGTTTTGCACAGCAGGTAACTTGTATGGGTAAGAACCAACATGTTGTACCCCACAATGGGGCTTGGGCTGTTAGAGGGGCAGGAAATGGAAAAGTTACATCAACCCATAGCACGCAGCAGGAGGCGATAGATGCTGGTCGTGCTATTGCCCGAAATCAAGGCAGTGAACTTGTGATTCATCGTCCCAATGGTCAAATTCGTGATAGTGATTCACACGGTAAAGATCCATTCCCTCCAAAGGGATGATGCTCAAGGGTAACAAAAGAGGCCAATGGCCTCTTTTTCCAATTATTTCAGTTAGTAAAGCAAGACGTATGTTTAGAGGGCATAATTTATTTTTTGATTGTTTGGGCAGCCCAGGGAGACAAAGCCGATTTTCGGCTGGTGCGTAACATTGCTCATAGGTTAAAAATTCATCAATTATGGAGTTATCAGGGCGGGATTTTACAGCGTATCGCGGGGGATTTATACACTCTTTGCAAGGTGGATGCGGTTGGCTGGTGTTGTAACATTGTAAATGATGTTAATCAGTTATGTTTTATTGATCTGAGGCATTAAATTGTACAAAAAATAACCTTACTCTGAATATGCAAAATGGCTGACAGAGGAGGAAAGAGAATGTCCGTTGACAGACTGAAACGCGATCTGCTGAACAAGCTGATCAACGCCCGAATCGACCTGGCCGCGTACCTGCAGTTGAGGAAGGCAAAAGGGTATATGTCAGTCAGCGAAAGCGAACATCTGCGTGAAAATCTGTTTGAACTGTGTAATTTTATGCGTGAAAAAGCACCGACCCTGAAAGCGGAATACTGCGAAAGTGAGCTGATAGCGCTCCGTCGCGCCGCTGAGGTGCTCTCCATTGCAGGGGTGTGCCTGATGAACGGACGCCACGACTGCCCGAATTTTATCGCTGTTAACGCGGAGAAGCTTGAAAACTGCCTGACAACGCTCTCTCTTTGCATCATGTGTCTGAACGAGCACGACAAGCTCGAACAGTACTGAATCCGGGGGAGGCAACTCCCCCTTCTGATTAAGCTTTTGTAAAAGTGATAACGTGCCCGGGCGTTATGGCTAACCTTTAAGCCATATGCCGTTAAAGGAGCTCGTTATGCCTCGATCCTCGCTGATTTTCCTGTCTGCGTTGTTATTTCCATTTTCTCTTCTTGCTGCACCCGTTGCGGTCAACGTCGAGGTGTTACAAAACAGACTCGATCATCCCTGGTCTCTGGCGTTTCTGCCGGATAATAAAGGGCTGCTGGTGACCCTCAGGGGAGGTCAACTCAAACACTGGCAGGCCGGGAGCGGGCTTTCCGCTCCGATTGTCGGCGTGCCAAAGGTGTGGGCGAACGGTCAGGGAGGATTGCTGGACGTGGCTCTCGCCCCGGATTTTGAAAAATCGCGCCGCATCTGGCTGAGCTTCGCCGAAGCAGGGAGTGACGGCAAAGCCGGAACGGCGGTGGGCTATGGCCGATTGAGCGACGATCTGACGCGCATTGAAGCCTTCCAGGTGGTGTTCCGCCAGATGCCGAAACTCTCTACCGGGAACCATTTTGGTGGACGACTGGTGTTCGATGGTAAAGGCTATCTCTTTATTGGGCTCGGCGAGAACAATCAGCGTCCGACGGCGCAGGAACTGGATAAACTGCAGGGCAAAGTGGTGCGCCTCACCGAAGACGGCAAAGTGCCTGCGGATAACACGTTCGTGAACACCTCTGGCGCGCGGCCTGAAATCTGGTCCTATGGCATTCGTAACCCGCAGGGGATGGCGATGAATCCCTGGAGCGACACGCTGTGGCTTAATGAGCATGGTCCGCACGGCGGAGATGAAATCAATATCCCGGGGAGAGGAAAAAACTACGGCTGGCCACTGGCAACGCACGGCATTAATTACAGCGGGTTGAAAATTCCGGAAGCCAAAGGTGAGCACGTTGAGGGAACCGAAAAACCGCTGTTTGTCTGGAAAGTTTCGCCCGCCGTGAGCGGTATGGCATTCTACAACAGCGACGTCTTTCCACAGTGGAAAAACAAACTGTTTATCGGCGCACTGAAGGAAAAGGACGTTATTGTGCTGAGCGTGAGCGGCAATAAAGTGACTGAAGACGGGCGGATTTTGGGCGACCGGGAGCAGCGTATCCGTGATGTGAGGGTGGGACCGGATGGGTATCTGTATGTCCTGACCGATGAGACGGACGGGCAACTGCTGAGAGTCAGCCCGTCCGGAACGTAATCAGGTTACCGGAATCATCACAACGTTACGGTATGCCGGACGATCGCTAAGCTGCTTTAACCAGCGCTCGAGGTGAGGGCGCGGCGCCCACTTCAGACCCATGTTGGTCAGGTTCCAGACGAACGGCGCGACGGCGATATCGCCTGTACCAAATGCGTCACCGGAGAACCATTTGTGCTTTGCCAGTTCGTCATCCATCATGGCAAACAGGTTTTCACAGGCATCCTGTGCGGCATGGATGGCGGGGTAGTCACGTTCGGCTTCTGGTGTTCTGATCAGTCCCATCAGGATCACGCGATGGGTTGGCGAAAGCGTCTGATTCGCCCAGTCCATCCACTTTTCACCCTGAGCACGACGAGCCGGATTTTCTACCCACAGGCGACCCTGGCCGTACTGAGCCGCAAGGTAACGCACAATCGTGTTGGACTCCCAAAGCGTCGCGTCTGTTTCATCATCGCGCAACAGCGGCACCAGGCCGTTCGGGTTCATGGCCAGATAGTCGGCCTCTTTGTTCACACCAAACGATAACCCAGCCATGATTTGATTGAACGGTAAATCCAGCTCCTCCAGTGTCCAGAGCACTTTCTTAACGTTGGTCGAATTGTTCCTGCCCCACAGCGTAATCATATTTACTCCCGATGAGATGTGAATCCGAGTCAGCTTTTTGCCATGGTGAGATAAACCTAACAATTACGCAACAGAAGACAAAAAAATCGCCTTAATCAAAGCGTATCTGAATGTTATTGCATAAACTTTAATAACTTTACCCTCGTTGGGTTTCTTTAACGGTTTTAGTGCGCTATTACTCATCGCTTCTTGCGACACGGTGATGTGACGTAATTTTTGAATGGACACTCGGGTGGCATTTATGACGCGAAAAATGACTTCTCTGCGCAGCCTTGCGACAGGCTCTGCGCTCCTTTTCCTGTTTGCACCAACTCTTTACGCAGCTGAGCAGGCTGCGCCCGAAGCGCCGCCGGTGGACGCGCGCGCCTGGATCCTGATGGACTACTCCAGCGGCAAAGTGCTGGCGGAAGGCAATGCTGACGAGAAACTCGATCCAGCCAGTCTGACTAAAATAATGACCAGCTATGTGGTCGGCCAGGCGTTAAAAGCAGGCAAGATCAAGCTTGATGATATGGTCACCATCGGGAAGGACGCCTGGGCGACCGGCAACCCGGCGCTGAGGGGCTCATCAGTGATGTTCCTCAAACCAGGCGATCAGGTTTCCGTTTCTGATTTGAATAAAGGGGTGATTATCCAGTCCGGTAACGACGCCTGTATCGCGCTGGCGGATTATGTCGCCGGCAGTCAGGATTCATTTATCGGCCTGATGAATGGCTATGCGCAAAAGCTGGGCCTGACCAACACCACCTTTAAAACCGTTCACGGTCTTGATGCGCCGGGCCAGTTCAGTACCGCCCGTGATATGGCGCTGTTGGGTAAAGCGCTGATCCACGACGTGCCGGATGAATACGCTATCCACAAAGAGAAAGAGTTTACCTTCAATAAAATTCGTCAGCCGAACCGCAACCGCCTGCTGTGGAGCAGTAACGTCAACGTGGACGGGATGAAGACAGGTACCACTGCCGGGGCGGGATACAACCTGGTGGCCTCCGCAACCCAGGGCGACATGCGTTTGATCTCGGTGATACTGGGGACCAAAACCGACCGTATCCGTTTTAACGAATCAGAAAAATTACTGACCTGGGGATTCCGCTTCTTTGAAACCGTGACGCCGATTAAACCGGATGCCACGTTCGTCAGTCAGCGCGTCTGGTTTGGTGACAAGAACGAAGTGAATCTGGGGGCCGGTGAGGCTGGGTCGGTGACCATTCCTCGCGGTCAGCTTAAAAACCTGAAAGCCAGCTATACCCTGACTGAACCGCAGCTCACCGCGCCGCTGAAAAAAGGCCAGGTGGTGGGGACGATTGATTTCCAGCTTAACGGCAAGTCGATTGAACAGCGTCCGCTGATTGTGATGGAGGCGGTCGAAGAGGGCGGCTTCTTCAGCCGGATGTGGGATTTTGTATTAATGAAATTCCATAGCTGGTTTGGCAGCTGGTTTAGCTAAGTTTTTTGCCGGGTGGCGCTGCGCTTACCCGGCACAACCTCAATACATCAACTTCACCTGCTGCGCCTTGGCATGGGAGACTATCTCATCATCCGGACGGCAATCGCTGACGATGGCATCGAACTGCGCCAGCTCTCCCATTCTTGCCGAGCGCACCTTGCCAAACTTGCTGTGGTCCACTACCAGCACATGATACTGCGCCGCGCTTAACGCCCAGTTTTTCACCGGTAACTCTTCCAGATTAAAGCAGGTCGCGCCCTGGCGGACATTGACGCCCGCTGCGGAGTAAAACGCGATATCCGGGCACAAATTGCTGAGCGTGTCCTGGAGATTAAGCGGTTTAAAAATGGCGTTGCTGGCGTGAAATTCACCGCCGCAGAGGATCACCCGACACTCGGGTTTCTCCTGAAGTGCCAGAAAGGTGTTCAGCGAATAACACACGGCAGTGAAAGGAATGCTGCTGTCGATGGCTTCGATTATCCACGGTGTCGTCGTGCCGCAGTCAAAAAACAGCGTCTGATGCGGCTGTACCAGTGAAGCCGCCAGCCGTGCGGCTTTACGTTTTTCTTCAACCAGGCGCGTTTTTTGATCGCTAATCAGGTAGTGGCTGGCACTGCGTGGCTCCAGCACAATATACCCACCCAGCAGCACGACGGGTGCGCTATCGCTGTTCAGGTCGCGACGAATAGTCATCTCGGAGACGCCAAGCAGCGTGGCAGCCTCTTTCAGATGCAGCTTATCGCTGCGCTTCAGCGCCTGTAGCAGCTGAGCTATGCGGTCATCGCGTCGTGTTTCCATAGAACCTCGTCGTGGAAAAAGTGAACCCCCGCAGGGCGGGGGTTCAAGTGTAACCTGTTGAGCCAGGGTTAGTCACGCACCCAGCCTTTGCGGATCGGGATCGCAAAGAGGATACGATAGAGGTGGGAGATCCCGCGGTAGAGCGCCTGACCAAAGAGGCTCCACAGGATAGCTGCACTCACGCAACCCATCAGCCCCACCAGGAAACCGCCGACCATATCCAGCGGCCAGTGCACGCCCAGGTAAACACGAGACCAGGCGATAGCTGCCGCCACCACCATCAGCAGTGCACCAGACCACAGGCGATGCCAGAACAAGAATGCCAGTGCAAAGGTGAAAATCACCGTGCCGTGGTCGCTCGGGAAGGAGTCATCAGGTGCATGATGCAGGAAGGTATAGCCAGCGTGGGCAACAAAAGGACGATCGTGCGGGAACAGATGCCCCAGTGCAAAACTCATCAGTACGCTTACCGCAAGGGCCATCGCGACTTTGATAACCAGCTGACGCTGCGCGACGACCTGATTGCGTGGGCCCCATAACCAGAGGATCACGGCCAGCACAGGAACGATACTGATCAGATCTTTGGCAAAAAAGGTGGCGATATCAATCATCCACTCCGGCGATGCCGGGGTAGCGTTAATCAGATAAAACAGCCCGTAGTTCAATTGCTCTAACATAATGTCGTTACTCTTTAGCAAACCGGGTGGAAACAAGGCCATAGACCACCACCTGGGAAAACCAAACCCACCACCCAGCCCACAGGTTGTGAGATAAGAAATGTGCGCCTCGCATCACCTGGCCATAACCCATCACCAGGCCTAACACCACGCCAAGTACGACAAAGGACCATGCCAGACGTGGACGCTCGCGCCAGAAGGCAAAAAACAGGCCCATGACCATAAAGCCACTGGACGCGTGACCGCCGGGGAAACAACGCCCGGGACCGCTGTCTGCAGGGACGGAACTGAACAGGGGATAAGAAATAGCCTTACCGCCATATTCCACCAGATCCCACGGGCAGCTGTGATGGCTTACGCTTTTCAGTACGCCAACCACCAGCGCGCCAAGTCCCATCAACAACGCAGCCGTAACCAGTCTTGGGTTACGCTTGTAAGCGCCATAAAACAGCGCCACGGCACCTAAGGCGATGGCGATATACTTCGCCATGCGGTGGTTCAGCAGATCCAGCAGATGGTCTTTCTGCAGCGGGAAACTCTGTGTCGCCGCGTCGTACCAAAAGCCGGTCACCCATTTGTCGAGCGTTTCATCGCGGGATAACCACGTAAACAGCACGGCAAGGGCTATCAGGACCAGAAGCTGGTAACCATAAAAGCGGGCCGGTAAGCGGTAAAGTTGTTTTGTCTTATTTGTCTGTAAGTTAGATAATTCTGAACGGCTGGAAGTGAGTGCCATAATCTGGGGTCGTTGACGAATAATGGGGCTATCATAAATCTGTCAACTTAAGGAAACCTTAAACGAAGACGATATGTGCCTTATTTCTGTTTATCCTCGATAAATCACTATCTCGGGCTGGGGCATTTCATTACACTCGTCGCGATTTTGTCATTAAAAAGAGATTGCATGTTAAACCGTTCTTCTTCTGGAGCGCGTCTGGGTCGTCAGGCGTTGCTTTTTCCTCTGTGTCTGGTGCTCTACGAATTCTCTACCTATATCGGCAACGATATGATCCAGCCCGGTATGCTGGCCGTTGTGGAACAGTACAACGCGGGAATTGAGTGGGTGCCGACCTCCATGACCGCCTATCTGGCCGGCGGCATGTTTTTACAGTGGCTGTTAGGCCCGCTGTCGGATCGTATTGGCCGCCGTCCGGTGATGCTGACGGGCGTGGTGTGGTTTATCGTCACCTGTCTCGCCACGCTGCTGGCGCAAAATATTGAACAATTTACCCTGCTGCGTTTCCTGCAGGGGGTGAGCCTGTGCTTTATCGGCGCCGTGGGGTATGCCGCCATTCAGGAGTCGTTTGAAGAGGCGGTGTGTATCAAAATTACCGCGCTAATGGCGAACGTGGCGCTGATCGCCCCGTTGCTCGGCCCGCTGGTGGGGGCCGCGTGGGTGCACGTTGCGCCATGGGAAGGGATGTTTGCGCTCTTTGCGGTTCTCGCCGCCATTTCATTCTTTGGCCTGCACCGTGCGATGCCGGAAACCGCCACCCGCATCGGCGAGAAACTTTCGCTCAAAGAGCTGGGCCGGGATTACAAAGAAGTCCTGAAGAATGGACGATTTGTCGCGGGGGCGCTGGCGACGGGGTTCGTCAGTCTACCGCTGCTGGCGTGGATTGCGCAGTCTCCGGTCATTATCATCAGCGGTGAAAAGCTCAGCAGCTACGAGTATGGCCTGCTGCAGGTGCCGATTTTCGGCGCGTTGATAATAGGTAACCTGGTGCTGGCACGTCTGACGTCACGCCGCACCGTGCGTTCGCTGATTATTATGGGCGGCTGGCCGATTGCTGCGGGGCTGATTATCGCTGCGGTCGCCACCGTGGTGTCATCACATGCGTATCTGTGGATGACCGCAGGGTTAAGCATTTATGCGTTCGGGATTGGTGTGGCCAATGCCGGGCTGGTACGCCTGACGCTGTTTGCCAGCGAGATGAGTAAAGGTACGGTGTCCGCGGCGATGGGGATGTTGCAGATGCTGATTTTTACCGTCGGTATCGAGGTGAGCAAGCATGCTTACGCGATGGGCGGCAACGGACTGTTCAGCCTGTTTAACCTCGCCAACGGTGTGCTATGGGTTGGACTGATGGTGGTGTTCCTGAAAGACAAACGCGTCGGAAACGCCCTGCAACCTTAACCTGTTTATTCCCTCTCCCCGTGGGAGAGGGTTAGGGTGAGGGCACCAGACCGCACGCGGTCAATTAAACGGTGCCTCCCCGTTCAACACCTTCTCAATCACGTTTAAAACCCCTTCCTCGTTATTATGCGGCGCTTCAAAACGCGCCACCGCTTTAATATGCTGTCGGGCATTCGCCATCGCAAAGCTGAACCCGGACTGGCGCAACATCTCCACGTCGTTGCCGCTGTCGCCGAAGGCCACCACTTCGCTATCGTCTATGCCCCAGCGTTTTTGCAGTATCCGCAGGCCGTTGGCTTTATGTACGCCTGGGATGATCAGGTCTATGCTGCCGTGCCCGGTCGTGACGGGCACCATGATGTCACACAGTTTTTCATGCAGCAGCGCCTGAATACGCGGGATTTCATTGTCAGACACGTTAAGCCCAAATTTGAAGAAAATATCGTTCAGGTTGTCGAAATCACTCACCATTTCGAGACGGTGATAGTACTTCGCTGCGATCTCCTTAAAGCCCTCGTCATAGCATTTCAGCGTATACGCGCTGCTTTTCCCGCAGGCAATAATCTCAATGCCCGGAACGTCGTTTAAGACACTCGCGACGGTCTCAAAATGGGTTTTCGACAGTTCACCGTTAAAGATATCTTCACCTTCGCTTACGACCCAGCCGCCATTTTCGGCGACAAATGCAATTTCATGCGCGATCTCCGGGAAAAAGGAGATCAGCTGGTAGTACTGGTTGCCGCTGGCGACGGCGAAGCGAATGCCTTGCGCCTTCATGCGCGCATACTGGGCCAGAAAACGCGGGCGATTATAGGTCTTGGCATCGCTCAGAAAAGTACCATCCATGTCGACGGCGATCAGTTTAACGCTCATATCCCTTCTCCAGTGTCGTTTGATTCGTTTCCGGCTTTGCCACCGCGCGCGCCACCAGCGCTGCGATGATGACCAGTCCTAACACCACCAGCATGGCGCTGCGCAGCCCGTAGTGCTCGCCGAGGAAACCGAGCAGCGGCGGCCCAACCAGGAAAGCGAGGTAGCCCGTGGTCGCCACCACGCTGACGCGCGTTGGGGCATCCGGGCCGGTATCGCTGGCGGCCGAAATGGTCAGCGGGAAGCCGAGTGATGCACCCAGCCCCCAGAGGATAACCGACACGCCGGCAATCCAGTCCACATCCACAAAGATGATCATAGCAATTCCCAGCCCTCCGAGCAGAGCACTGGCGCGAACCACCGCCACGCGGCTGTAGCGATCGATAAACCAGCCGCCGGTAAAGCGCCCTACGGTCATCCCCAGCGTAAACCCGGCGTAGATCAGCGAGCCGGAGGTCGGGCTAAAGCCGTGGCCGTCCACCATCAGCAGCGGCAGCCAGTCGTTGGCGGAACCTTCTGCGAAAGCCATTGCCAGCACCACCACGCCGATCAGCATCAGCTGAATATCGCGGTAGAAAGGTAGCCCTTTTTCCGCCGAATGTTGTTCATCCGAGGAGTTCTTACCTGTGCCGTCAGGGATTGCCCGGATGCCGGTCAAAATCGGAATGATACAAACCAGTGCTGCCAGCAGGATATGCAGATTCGCAGTGACGCCAAAGGCCGTCAGCGCCATCCCCACGCCCGCCCCGGCCAGCGTGCCAAGGCTGTAAAAGCCATGCATCATTGGCAGCACGGTTTTGTTCATCTCGCGCTCGACCGCCGCCCCTTCAACGTTTATCGCCACTTCCGCCGAGCCGAAGCTGCCGCCAAATATTGTCAGCCCCAGGGCAAACAGAACCGGTGAGGCAAACCATAGCGCAACGCTCAGTACCCCCATCCCGAACACGGCAAAGCACATGGTGGTGCGGATCACCGCTCGTGTACCAAAGCGCTTCACCAGCCACGCCGAGCAAAGAATGCCGCTCATAGAGCCTATCGACAGACCGAACAGCACAATACCCATCTCGGCAGTAGAAACGGACAAAATATCGCGAATGGCGGGAGTACGCGTGGCCCAGGAGGCCATCAGCAGGCCGGGAATGAAGAAGAACATAAACAGCGCCCACAGGCGTAGCTGCAGGGCTTTACGGGGAGAGGTCAGCGTCATTGGGGTAGCACCAGAAGTACAACAATAGCGACAACACTAGCAAGTTTGTGTACATTTGTACACAAACCACGTGAGGAATTTATGAGCAGACCACCGAACGATCCGCATCGACGGGAGAAGATCCTGAAGGCAACGCTCGATACTATTGCCGAGCACGGGATTCACGCCGTCACGCACCGTAAAATCGCCACCTGTGCGGGCGTGCCGCTGGGGTCGATGACCTACTATTTCGACGGTATGGAGCCGCTGCTGGAGGAAGCTTTCACGTGGTTTACCCGGCAGATGTCGCAACAGTACCGGGATTTCTTCGCGGGTGTCACCGGGCCCGAAATGGCGTGTGAATCCATTACCACGCTGATCCACAGCTCGCAGGTGACGACGCCGCACAACATGGCGCTGATGTATCAGCTCTACGCCTTTATGCACCGCAGCGCAGCGCTCAAAACGGTGATGCAGGACTGGATGAAGATGAGCCAGACCACGCTGGAGCAGTGGTTTGACCCGGTTACCACCCGTGCGCTGGATGCGTTTATTGAAGGGATGACGCTGCACTATGTCACCGACCGGACACCATTAACCCGGGAGGAGATCCGGGTTATGGTGGGCAGAATTGCGGGCGAGGGCGGCTGCTAGGTTGCGCCCGCGGTCATATTGACGGTAGTTCCCGTGATGGCGCTTGCCGCATCTGAGGCCAGAAACGTAATCGTGTCTGCTACCTGTGCCAGCGTGGGCAGGTGATGTGTCAGGGTACTTTGCGCGGCACCACCGAGAAACTGCTCGACCGTAATTCCCATCTCCTGCGCCTTAGCGGCGAAAATGGCACCGACATACGAACCTGCCTGCACCGCGTCGGCAATCGCGTGCGAACGCACGCACACGACGCGAATATTTTTAACGCCCAGTTCTGCGGCAAGCGCCCGGGTAAACGCTTCTGTTCCCGCGCAGCCAACGATATGCCCCAGGTGCCCGGAGATCGCCATATTCGCGGCGGGCGCGACGACGGTAATCAGGGTTCCGCCATGTTCGCCGCCCATGCGGGGTGAAACAGCTTTGGCGATGTTAAAGTACGCGGCCAGGAAGGGATCAAAACCCTGCCTGAATTCGCTAAGGGCTAATGCGTCAAGGCGTTTTCCCTGATCGTGCATAAAGCCCGTGGCGTTGACGACAATATCAATGTGGGCAAGCTCAGGAAGCCGCGCGGACTCATCCAGCGCATCGAAAATAAATGTGCTGGCAGACCCGCCTGCGGCACGAATGCTGTTGGCAACGTGTTCCAGCCTGGTAGAGGTGCGTGCAGCGAGGTGCACTTCAGCCCCCTCACGCGCCAGAGCATGTGCCACAGCGCTGCCGATGGCGCCACTGCCGCCGAAGATGACCGCGATTTTGTTTTTAAAGCCCATATCCGCATACCCTCACCAGACTTAACCCTCAAAAGTATGTGCCGGGTTTCGGCTGATGCAACTCAGCCGGTAGGTGGGGTATGCCGCATGCAAGCCTTACTGCGCCATTATCAATGGGTTACTTTTGTGAGATTTTTTTCCCGCTGGCATCAACGACGGCTTCGCCATCCTCTTTCGTAAATGCCCCTTTTTGCGCGTCAGGCAGGATGTCGAGGACGACTTCAGAAGGGCGACACAGGCGAGTGCCCAGCGGCGTCACGACGATCGGACGGTTAATCAGGATCGGGTATTGCAGCATGAAGTCGAGCAGCTGTTCGTCGGTGAATTTATCTTCGGCCAGGCCGAGCTGTTCATAGGGCTCCACGTTTTTACGCAGCAGATCCCGTACAGAAATCCCCATATCGGCAATCAGAGTGGTCAACTTCTCGCGGGACGGTGGGGTTTCCAGATAGAGGATAATCTCTGGCTCCGTGCCGCTGTTGCGGATCATCTCCAGCGTGTTGCGCGAGGTACCGCAGGTGGGGTTGTGGTAAATGGTGATGTGGGTCATATCAGTGGCTCATTACAGTGTGAAGGAGAGACGTAGCGCCAGCGCGGCGAGCGTCACAAACAGGACCGGCAGCGTCATAATGATGCCCGTCCGGAAATAGTAGCCCCAGGTAATCGTCATGTTTTTCTGCGCCAGTACATGAAGCCAGAGCAGTGTCGCCAGGCTGCCGATAGGTGTGATTTTCGGCCCCAGATCGCAACCAATCACGTTTGCGTAAATCATCGCGTCCTTAATCAATCCTGTTGCCGTACTGCCATCAATGGAGAGCGCGCCAATCAGCACCGTGGGCATATTGTTCATTATGGATGACAGGAACGCAGTGATGAACCCGGTTCCCAGCGTGGTGGCCCACAGCCCGTGACCGGCCAGGCTATTCAGTACGCCTGTGAGATAGTCCGTCAGCCCGGCATTGCGCAGGCCGTACACCACCAGATACATCCCCAGGGAGAAGATAACGATCTGCCACGGTGCGCCACGTAGCACTTTTCCGGTATTAATCGCATGTCCGCGTTTGGCGACGGCAAATAAAATCAGCGCGCCAACTGCGGCGATAGCACTGACCGGAATGCCGAGAGGTTCGAGCACAAAGAAGCCGACCAGAAGAAGGAGCAGGACGATCCAGCCCGTTCTGAACGTCGGGAGATCGGTAATAGCGCGTGCCGGCTCACGAAGCTTCGACAGGTCATATTTCGGCGGAATTTCCTTGCGAAAGAACAGATGCAGCATCACCAGCGTGGCGGCAATCGCGGCGATATCAACCGGGATCATCACCGAGGCATATTCGCTGAACCCCAGCGTGAAGAAATCGGCTGACACAATGTTGACCAGGTTAGAGACAATCAGCGGCAGGCTGGCGGTATCGGCGATAAACCCTGCCGCCATCACAAACGCCAGCGTCGCCTGCTTGCTGAACCCCAGCGCCAGCAGCATAGCAATCACGATAGGTGTCAGGATCAGCGCCGCACCGTCATTGGCAAACAGCGCCGCAACCGCCGCGCCCAGCAGCACGATATACGTAAAAAGTAATCTCCCCCGGCCATTCCCCCAGCGGGCGACGTGCAGCGCAGCCCATTCGAAAAAGCCAGACTCATCCAGCAGCAGGCTGATGATAATGACGGCGATAAACGTGGCCGTCGCATTCCAGACAATATTCCAGACCACCGGAATATCGCTGACGTGGATCACACCGCTGAGCAGCGCCAGCACGGCACCAATGGTCGCGCTCCAGCCGATACTCAGTCCCCTTGGCTGCCAGATAACCAGTACCAGCGTAAACAGAAAAATTGCCCCTGCCAGAAACATTGCTTACTCCATCATATCTGTTTTTGTGAATGTGTATTGATTAGCACGAACCTGGAAGTCTGTTTTTCAGCTTCTCACGCGTCTCTTCCCGAAGGCAGTTCCAGCTGTTGTCGATAATGGTTGCCGCCCATGCAGGCATGTGGGGAGATAAACGGTAATGGATCCATTTCCCTTCCCGGCGATCGATAACCAGCCCGGACTCGCGGAGCAGCGCCATATGGCGGGAGACTTTCGGCTGCGACTCGGTGGTCGCGGAGCAGAGATCGCAGACGCACAGCTCGCCCGCTTCGCGGAGCAGCATGATGATGGAGAGCCGTGTTTCATCGGAGAGGGTTTTGAAGAGTTGGAGAGGGTGGAGCATTCGGTCATCCTGAATGTCTTTTGTTATATTCATTAAATCATATATGTCTGTAGCTGGAGAGAGAAGAGGGAAAAGCAGAAAGGATAGAAAAAAATCCGGGGGGCTTGTAGAAGATCAAAATAGTCTTTATGGCTTGTCCGACCACCCCTAATAGTCATGGGAAAGAAACCGTTCCCTGGAACGGTTCCTTTTTATCTGCTCACTTTCCTCTTCTGTGCTCAGGCGCAACAGCGATCGTTCCAGGTGTCACGGTAGATTTTATGGTCCTCAATGCCATATCCAGTAAGCCAGCCCCAGTGTGACCAGGTAAAACAGGAGGATGAATCCCTGGCTAACCTCAGGGAAATAAACGTCAAGGGCATAGCCAAAAATGAACGTGAGGATGATGGGTATATAGGTCCAGAAGAAAAACTGGGCCTGAGATTTGAACCAGCGTCTTAGAAAGCCCATTAGTGCCTGCCCATGAGCTTCAGGATCGTGTCAGCAGCATCATAAGGGCTTTGACTGTCAGTCCATTGCTGGGTTAGTACGCCCGCTCGCATAAACGCAGGTTCCACCAGGAAATACATCATTTCCAGTTCTCGCAGGTACAACGCTTGATAGTAGGTGGGATGCATCACTTGCAAGCGGTGAGCACTGTCAGCTGTCTTTTGCACAATCCCATATATCCCCAACCCGCCAATAGCTGCGCCCGTTAATCCTGAAACGACATTTAACCCTGAAGGTGGTAGGGTCACATAGAGGCAAATAGTCGATGCGACGCCTGCAGAGAATGAATACGAGGTTAGCGTGCTAGTGGATATGTGAACGTTAGCGCGCATTAGAGCATGCTTTATCGCTGATAATTCTTTCGGTGAATAATTCTTAACCAGCTCCTCAACGTACGTGTTGATTAGGTCAAAGACGATGTTCCAGCGAGAAACGAGGTGGAATATGCCCTTTCGAAAGCGAGCGTCCTCCAAGTTTTGTCTGGTGCATACATCGTAATATTCATCAGTAAAGCAGGAAGTGTAGTACAGCAGGCGTTGGGCACCGGCCCCGATATTACTCAGGTGGCTCTTTACCTCTTCACCTACCGCGCGTACCGCCTGGTCCAGCTTCATGGCCAGTATTTTTTGGCTCTGAAGCTGGCGGATGATCTCTTCAGAATGGTACATGCCTACTGGCCTCGCGCTTAAGCTCAATTGAGCGATCTTTTGCTGCATTCCCTAAGACCGGCATTGCCGTTAATGGGCTTGAAAATCGCATCCCTATCCCCTCCATAGTAGGTTTCTTTCCGCTCCAGATTATTCTCGTAGCTTGTATGGAAGTTCTAAAAAGATCATGTTTATGAAAAACAAGGGATTTTTAGGATAATGACTTGATATTTTTTAACCTAAATATGATTTATCGGGAGTTTAAAGTGAGAATAGATGAGTTCAATTTAGAGTGACGCATTCCAAAACCCGGCCATTCGTCGCTGCGAACTGATGGTACGTATGCGTGGGTTTGAAGATATCGCCAATGAACAGGGCTGGCAGGCGAATTTTACACAATCACTGCGCCTTCACGTTATAACGCTGTACACAGTAAGGGCGGCTTTGTGTCTCAGTGGAACGGATTCAGCCCACGGGACACGCAGCGTTATTTATGCAACGTCTGGGCAAAAGTACGCGCAGCGATCTCCCGTGCCGGTTTTCATGTTTTTGGTTTTCGCGTGGTGGAGTCACACCATGACGGGACACCGCACTGGCACATGCTGCGGTTTATACGGCCGCATGACGTTGAGGCGGTGCGCGATATCCTTTGCTATCACGCCAGGATTGCCGATTCAGAAGAACTTCAAACCCCCAACGCGCCTATGGCGCGTTTTCATGTTGAGCCTATCGATCCCGCTAAAGGGTCATCCACGTTGATGGCCGGAGCCATTCAGCAGGTATGCACGGGTGATTACAGCCAGGCAGTCAATAACCGCGTGGCGGCCGTTCAGCAGCAGATAATCGCCCCGGTGGTGTGGATTGGTTCTGGCACCATCAACGTGGCACAGCTGACGCTGGACACGCTGGACACGCTGGACGTGGTGAAAGAGCTGGCAGAGCAAACGGCAAGCCACACGCACAGCAATACAGGAGCATCAAACAACGCGGGAGCCATCGGGAATACCGGAACGAAAGCGGAAACGCTTAACGGAAAATACCCCCCAGTTATTGGCCAGTAAAGCTACCCAGAACATAACGTAAGCGTTACATAGTGACCGTCTTGACATTGCAAGATTAGAAAATCTGTCAGGCCCTGGTTGCCAATCGGTACGAATAAAGCTTAACAGGCGCTTTTTTTTCGCCATTGACTCGACTGCCTGAGGCATACCATTGGCTTACCGGCAAACTGGAAGGAACAGGTTCATGAAACTAGCCTTAATTGGAAACTGTCAGTTAGAAGTTTTAGGTGATTTGATAAAAAATCATGCCGCTCTTCATGAAAATAAGTTTACTTACGTATACAATACTCCTATCTACAAGCTTGATGAAAAGAGAGACTTGGTAAATTTTTATCATGAAATTGAGCAGTGTGATGCGATTTTTATGCAGTACCATTCTGAAAGATGGAGAGGGTTTTCCACGGAAACGCTCCGTAAATATTTTGATCTGACTGTCTTGCCTACTCTGGAGTCCAGAGTTTCATGCTCCCAGCTAGGGTATTATGATTTACCTTTGCCCGACATGATGGTTTATGTAGATTACCGTTTTCTGCATCTTTATCTGAGCGGTAACGATGTCACCCATGCTGTCAAACGCTACCATCAGGCAGAGTTCTCTGAAAAGAAGCAACTGTCTATGCTTGAAAACGATGCCAAAAAATATAAAAATCTTTTCAAGCAGGGAAAAGTGTATTTTGATTATTCTAGTGATTATTTTCGCAGCCTGAGTGAAAATACGGGAAGTTATTCAACTATAAGTCATCCTAATAACGAAAATCTTGCGGTACTGCTCAGTGCCATATATCGTAAAACCTATAATATTACTGAAAAATTTTCTCTGCAGGGTAACGACATGTTACTCAACTACATCGCACCGACTCTGGGTTCAGGAGATACATCTTATTTTATGATGCGTCAAAGTGGCCTTACTCTTGCTGCTAAAATTAATTATGTTTTTTTTGAAAGCCAAGAAAAGAACGATCTCACACGTAATTTATTGAAATCAGCGTATTATCAATCCCTCAAAGATGGCTTCACTAATATATGACTCCATTCTCATTTATATCCTTAAGCTTCATATACAGACCGTATAGATGATTATGCAGATGCGAGGTCGGCTTTCCAGGGCAGCAGGTCGCTGACCTGGTTCACCGGCCAGTCCTGGATATGACGTATGACGTAACGCAGCCACGCCTCGGGTTCAACGCCCCAGCCAGATGTGCGAGCCAGCCGGAAAGTTAATCATGCCTCACCCTCCCTGAGTTGGCTGACCAGTACGTGCAGCAGCTCCGGCGTCAGTGGTCCCGTCAGGCTGAGGCTGCCGCCCGGCAGTATTAGCTTACAACTGATGACCGGTGGTTGGTCTGATGAAGCGGCCCCGTTGTGTCTGGATGGCGGCGGAAGCGGCTCCACAGTGACCGGAATAAGAGTGGCTCTGCTGGCAGGGTCCAGTAGTCCCTGGCGATGCAGGTTCCGCCAGTTAAACACCAGGTTATCGTTAACGCCATTTTCCCGCGCCAGCTCTGCCACGCAGGCCCCTGGCTGCAGACTCAGCTCCGCCATGCGGATTTTGAACTCCAGCGGCCAGTCCGGACGGCGTTTTTTGACTTCAGGTTGAAGGCGTAAAGCTCCTCTTCGAGGCGCTCAGGCGTGTAATCCTCCGGCAATGGCCAGTTGATACCCGTGCGGCGAAAACGTTTGAACATTTTATGCGTGGCGGAAGTGCTGATGTTCAGTTGCTCAGCGATTTCCCGGTAAGTCAGGGCGTCGTTAAACCGCAGGCTGAGTGCAGTAGTGATCCAGGGTCTACTGGTGTAAGGCGTGTTTCTGTCCACGGTAGTGTCCATGTTCGCGAAAGTGTCCGTGGTAGGAAACACGGCCAGAAATGGAAGACGGTGTGAACGAGACGCTTACGAACATAACCAGCGAAATGCGGTTTTTTTTTGCCCTCTGTACCATGCCGGGTTTCATGCCCGACTAATAAATTTTTCGTGGCTGCACCATACGCCACCAGTGGCATTCTGCCGCCTCCATCCTCTTAGGAGTCTCTACGCATCAACCGAAATAGATCGTGCCTACTGCGCGGCGCGGAGAGCGTCACAGCATGGCAAAAAAATTCTTTCGCAGACAAAAATCGCACTACACCGCACCCGCCTGCGGTTTTTGGATCATAAAAATTTTTCAGTTTTATTTTTCTACAAACCACCGCGCCGGGCAGTGCCAGCACTAGCGACTTTGCGGAAACCACAAACTGAAAAGATTGAAAGGAATTTCAGTGTTTTTCAATTTTATGGATCAAAAACGATCTAAGTGCTTTTTATAATTAATTGATAATATTGAGTAAATTTATTTTTATGTCAATGGACAGTTCCTAAGTCCAGTAATGTGGCTGTGACCTGCTCCCCGTTGATTAATACACCCCGATGTTAGTAATGTCTTCATAAGCCACATGAGGACATCCCCATGAAGAAGCGTTTTTCCGACGAACAGATCATCAGTATTCTTCGCGAAGCGGAAGCCGGAGTTTCTGCCCGTGAGCTCTGCCGTAAGCACGCCATTTCCGATGCCACTTTCTACACCTGGCGCAAGAAGTTTGGTGGCATGGAAGTTCCTGAGGTGAAGCGGCTTAAATCTCTTGAAGAGGAGAACGCCCGCCTCAAGAAGCTACTTGCCGAAGCCATGCTGGATAAGGAGGCACTTCAGGTGGCTCTGGGGCGAAAGTACTGACGACAGACCAGAAGCGGGAAGCCGTTGAGTTTATGTGTGATGCGACCGGTCTGTCGCAACGTCGTGCCTGCAGGCTTACAGGTTTGTCCCTGTCGACCTGCCGCTACGAGGCTCAGCGTCCGGCAGCTGATGCGCATTTATCAGGGCGCATCACTGAGCTGGCACTGGAGCGCAGGCGTTTTGGCTACCGCCGCATCTGGCAGCTGCTGCGTCGGGAGGGCCTTCACGTCAATCACAAGCGGGTATACCGTATTTACCACCTTAATGGACTGAGCGTAAAACGCAGACGACGCCGTAAAGGGCTGGCAACCGAACGGTTTCCGCTTCTGCGCCCGGATGCGCCGAACCTGACATGGTCGATGGATTTCGTTATGGACGCACTGGCCAACGGTCGGAGGATCAAGTGCCTGACCTGTGTGGATGATTTCACGAAGGAGTGTCTGACAATCACCGCTGCTTTCGGTATTTCAGGCGTTCAGGTCACGCGTATTCTGGACAGCATCGCGCTGTTTAGGGGCTATCCGGCGACAATAAGAACCGATCAGGGCCCGGAATTTGCCTGCCGCGCGCTCGATCAATGGGCCTTTGAGCATGGTGTGGAACTACGGCTTATCCAGCCAGGTAAGCCAGCCAACGCAGAACGGATTTATTGAGAGTTTTAACGGACGCTTTCGCGATGAGTGTCTGAATGAACACTGGTTCAGCGATATTCTTCATGCCCGGAAAACGATTAATGACTGGCGGCAGGATTATAACGAGTGCCGTCCCCATTCATCGCTGGATTACCAGACACCAGCTGAATTCGCAACGGACTGGCGAAACAGGAAATATGAAGAAAAACCAACCGACATTACTAACTGAAGGTTGTATCTAATCCTGGGGGCAGGTCAGCTGGAAAAGAAAAACCCGCAAAGCCAATGACAGAGCGGGTCAGAACCAGATGTAACTGGTCTTTTGTTTGGTGTAAACGAAGGGGCAATTCTTGGTCTTGAAGGCAACTCGGAAAATAGTGCTTACAACGACGTTTTTCCACCAGGGGAGAAAATAGAGCACGATATCTTTCCAACAATCTGGCAACCACCTGTAGTAACAAAGAGAATTGCAGCGCAATCTGCACAGTTTCTATATAGCGTCGTTAGTCATGATCGAATGGGAAGCTTAGCTCTAAGCAAGGAGAGTGGTGCGTTCATAGCATTTGGGATAACACCAAGAAAAAAAGACAATTTTTGAAAATGCTTGAGAAAACCTTTGATATTCGCTTACTAACACTTTTTCCAGATTTTGATGGCTTCAGTATGGCCAATAGTGCGAATTTTTCCCGATACAACAATGCTCGATACTAAATCAGGGATATACACTTGCGTTCTTTGCCGCCATTTTGTCGCCACTGACATCTAAGTATCACTCTAACCACCTGATTTCAAAGGTATCTTATTTTAGGCAACAAAAAACCCATCAACCTTGAACCAAAACGGCGGGGTTGATGGGCTCCACAAATTGGGGACATCAAAGAAAAGCAGTGGCACTAGTTATGACTGCCCCCTGATCAAAAAGTTCTGCGCATAACGAAAATTTTTTCTTTATGCGCAAACTTAGGAGTTATCCGAGTCCAGGCCAGATGATAATGATCAGCGTACCTGCCAGCGTCAGCAGTACGTTAGCGATAGCGTAAGTGCCCGCATAGCCCAGCGCCGGGATGTTGCTGCGCGCGGTGTCACTGATAATTTCCATGGCTGGCGCACAGGTACGGGCACCCATCATGGCTCCGAAGAGCAGGGCACGGTTCATGCGCAGCACGTAGGCACCGAACAGGAAACAGATGACAACCGGCACCAGGCTGACGATCAGCCCGGAAACCAACATTTGCCAGCCGACGGCACCCAGACTGTGGCCAATGCCGCTACCCGCGCTTAAGCCGACACCCGCCATAAAGACCATCAGGCCGAACTCTTTCACCATATTCAGCGCGCCCTGCGGAATGTAGCCGAAGGTCGGATGGTTCGCTCGCAGGAAGCCCAGCATGATCCCGGCGAACAGCAAACCGGCGGCGTTACCGATGCCGAAGCTAAAGTTGCTGAACTGGAAGGTGATCATCCCGATCATCAGGCCAACGATAAAGAAGGCGCAAAAGGCCAGCAGGTCGGTGACCTGGCTGTGAATGGAGATAAAGCCGATGCGGTCAGCAACGGTTTTCACGCGGCGGGCGTCGCCGCTGACCTGCAGAACATCACCTTTATTGAGTACGACGTTGTCGTCGATAGGCATCTCAATCTGGCTGCGGATCACGCGGTTGAGGAAGCAACCGTGGTCGGTCAGCTTCAGCTGCGCCAGACGACGGCCGACGGCGTTATGGTTTTTCACCACGATCTCTTCGGTGACGATACGCATGTCGAGCAGATCGCGGTCGAATACCTCTTTGCCGTTACGGAAGCTTGGGTCAAGACGGGCGTGAGCATCCGGGTAACCCACCAGCGCGATATCGTCGCCCATCTGCAGCACCGCATCGCCGTCCGGGTTCGCCAGAATGCCGTTACGTCGAATGCGTTCGATATAGCAACCGGTCTGGCGGTAAATGCCCAGCTCGCGCAGGTTTTTCCCGTCTGCCCATGCCACAAGTTCTGGCCCGACGCGGTAGGCACGGATCACCGGGAGATAGACTTTACGTTTGGAATCGGTATCCAGGCCGCGCTCGCGGGCGATTTGCTGGGCGCTGGTCTGTAGATCCTGGTGTTGCAGTTTCGGCAGGTAGCGCGCGCCCACAATCAGGCTCACAAGACCGATCAGATAAGTCAGGGCATAGCCCAGGCTCAGGTGGTCGAGGGCGGTAGAGAGTTGTGCTCCAGCCATGCCGGAATGGCGCAGGGTATCACCTGCACCGACAAGCACTGGCGTAGAGGTCATCGAACCTGCCAGCATACCGGCCGTTAACCCGATATCCCAGCCAAACAGTTTACCCAGCCCTAACGCGATCAGCAGTGCACTGCCGACCATGACCAGCGCCAGCATCAGATAATTTTTGCCGTCGCGGAAGAAAATTGAAAAAAAGTTGGGACCCGCTTCCACACCAACACAAAAAATAAACAGCATAAAACCTAAGTTGAGCGCGTCCGTGTTAATGCTGAAATGCTGCTGACCTAATATTAATGATACGACTAAAACGCCAATGGAATTACCAAGTTGAACCGACCCCAGGCGCAATTTACCCAGGCAAAGGCCCAGCGCGAGTACAACAAATAATAACAGGATGTAATTCCCATTTAACAAGTCTGCGACGTTTATATTCACGGAGGCTAACTTCTTGTTTACCAGTAAGTTGTTGAATGAAAGGGCTTTTTGGGCTACTGTTTTCTGGGTCAGGGAAAGGCGTTAACGCTCCCTGTTTCCTGCTTTATTCCCTAAAACATTAGCTGGCGTGTAGTTTAATCGTATTAGCTACTGACAGCTACTGATTATCGCATCACCCTGTGCGTGCTTTGGCAAGGATTGCCGCATTGCTTTATCTGACTGGGCGTCTACCCGACGAATGTGTATTTGATAGAGATAAGTCAGGAGGATTGTTTGAACATTAAACGAAACTGGGCGGGGGTGATCAGCTGCTTTTTGCTGTTCACGGTCGTGTGCATGTCGCTTGCTTTTAATGTGAAAGGGGCATTCAGGGCGTCGGGTCATCCGGAGCTGGGTTTACTCTTTTTCACTCTGCCGGGCGCGGCCGCCAGCTTTCTCTCCCGTAAAGGGGAGGTGGTGAAACCGCTATTGGGTGCAATGCTTGCAGCACCGCTGTGTCTGCTGCTGATGCGCTTGCTGTTTGTTCCCGTGAGAAGTTTCTGGCAGGAGCTGGCGTGGTTGCTGAGCGGTGTGTTCTGGTGCGCCC
Source organism: Enterobacter sp. CPE_E890 (assembly GCF_046521475.1). Lineage (NCBI taxonomy): Bacteria > Pseudomonadati > Pseudomonadota > Gammaproteobacteria > Enterobacterales > Enterobacteriaceae > Enterobacter > Enterobacter sp. CPE_E890. The sequence continues at coordinate 1,566,504 of NZ_JBKFZW010000001.1, forward strand.
TTGGCGCGTTGTGCTATCTGTTTGTGCGCAGTCTGATACACCGGCGGCACACCAAATAAAAACGCCCTCAAGGTGAGGGCGTTCAGGTATTACTGCTCAGCAAACAGGCCAAGATGCTCTTTGGCATAAGCTTCAAAATCTGTGCAACCGCCGATGTGTTTCTGATCGAGGAAGATCTGCGGGACGGTTTCAACCGGCTTACCGACGGTTTTTTCCAGATCGGCTTTCGTGATGCCTTCCGCGTGAATATCAACGTAGCGGAAGTTGAAATCATCGCGCTCTGCGGTCAGTTTCTCAGCCAGCTCTTTCGCGCGCACACAGTAAGGGCACCCTGGACGACCAAAAATTACTGCAAACATTTCTCTCTCCTCAAAAAACAAGCCTGACGGCGAATGACACATATAGTGCCCGATAACCTGCCGCCATTAAAGAAGGTTTCGCCTGTCGCTTTGATACAGTCAGGCTATGTTTCGCCAATTACACTGTGACAATCATTGCCTATACTGGCTGCCATGCGAATTAAGCAAGACAAAGAGAGACAACATGACGCCAACCATAGACCTGCTCACATCCCACCGTTCCATTCGCCATTTTACCGATGAGCCGATTACCGAGGCGCAGCGCGAAGCCATTATTAACAGCGCAAGGGCGACCTCCAGCTCCAGCTTCCTGCAGTGCAGCTCTATTATCCGCATTACCGATCCGGCCATGCGGGAACAACTGGTCACGCTTACGGGCGGACAGAAGCATGTGGCCCAGGCGGCGGAGTTCTGGGTGTTCTGCGCCGACTTTAACCGTCACCTGCAGATCTGCCCTGAGGCCGAGCTGGGGCTGGCAGAACAGCTGCTGCTGGGCGTGGTGGATACCGCGCTGATGGCGCAAAACGCCTTTACGGCGGCGGAATCGCTGGGGTTAGGCGGTGTCTACATCGGCGGCCTGCGTAATAACATCGAAAGCGTCACCGAACTGCTGAAGCTGCCAAAATACGTTCTGCCGCTGTTTGGCCTGTGCCTCGGATGGCCAGCGGATAACCCGGATCTGAAGCCGCGTATTCCTGCCGCCATGCTGGTGCATGAAAATCACTATCAACCTGTCGATCAGGATGTCCTGGCGCAATACGATGAAGAACTGGCGAACTACTATATGACGCGCGGCAGCAATAACCGCCGCGATACCTGGAGTGACCATATTCGTCGCACCATCATTAAAGAAAACCGCCCGTTTATTCTCGATTATCTGCATAAACAGGGCTGGGCGACGCGATAGTCCATTCCTCCTGCGCCTGCCTGCGTATATGATATGCAGGCTTTTTCCATGTCTTTAGAGAGGTGCAGGGTGAAAATTGCCATTTTGTCCCGGGATGGAACGCTCTATTCATGTAAACGTCTGCGAGAAGCGGCGGCGAAACGCGGACATCAGGTTGAGATCCTCGACCCAATGTCCTGCTATATGAACATTGATCCGGCCGCCTCGTCGATTCACTACAAAGGCCGCAAGCTGCCGCATTTTGATGCGGTGATCCCCCGCATCGGCTCCCAGATAACCTATTACGGCACCGCCGCGCTGCGCCAGTTTGAAATGCTGGGCAGCTATCCGCTCAATGAATCCGTCGCCATTTCCCGCGCCCGCGATAAGCTGCGCTCGTTACAGCTGCTCGCCCGGCAGGGGATCGATCTCCCCGTTACGGGGATTGCCCACTCACCGGACGACACCAGCGATCTCATCGATATGGTGGGCGGCGCACCTTTGGTGATCAAGCTGGTGGAAGGCACGCAGGGCATTGGTGTGGTGCTGGCGGAAACACGCCAGGCGGCAGAAAGCGTCATTGATGCTTTCCGGGGGCTGAATGCCCACATCCTGGTGCAGGAGTACATCGAAGAGGCCAAAGGGCGCGACATTCGTTGCTTCGTGGTGGGGAACGAGGTGGTGGCGGCCATAGAGCGCCAGGCAAAAGAGGGCGACTTCCGCTCCAACCTGCACCGTGGCGGCGTTGCGCGGGTGGCGGCTATCAGCGAGCGCGAGCGGGAAATTGCGGTGAAAGCCGCGCAAACGCTGGGGCTGGACGTGGCAGGCGTAGACCTTCTGCGGGCAACGCGTGGGCCGCTGGTCATGGAGGTGAATGCCTCGCCGGGGCTGGAAGGCGTGGAAAAAACCACAGGGGTCGATATTGCGGGTAAAATGATCGCATGGATCGAGCGTCATGCGACGCCCGGCTACTGTCTGAAAACGGGCGGTTAAATGGAATTGAACCCACTTTTTGCGTAATCTATGCGAAGTTTTTATTAAAGAGGCTGCACAGCGATGGATTTACAGGTCGTTCCAACACTGGATACGTTACGTCAATGGCTTGATGATGCCGGAATTACGTTCTTCGAATGCGATTCCTGCCAGGCGCTGCATCTGCCTCATATGCAGAATTTCGATGGTATTTTTGATGCCAAAATCGATCTCATTAACGACGTGATTCTTTTCTCTGCGCTGGGTGAAGTGAAGCCGTCTGCGCTGCTGGCGCTGGCCTCCGACCTGTCGGCCATCAATGCCAGTTCTTTGACCGTGAAGGCATTTCTCGATATACAGGATGATAATCTGCCAAAACTGGTCGTTTGCCAGTCTTTATTCTCCGGTGCCGGGCTGTCGTTCAAACAGTTCTCATGGTTTATGCGCTTGAGTGAAGAGCAAATTTCCATGGTAATGATGGAAGCCAATGCACATCATCTGCTGTATAGCGCGGAAGATGATGCAGAGAATAATGATGCATCTCCCAATTTTCTTCACTAAGCCTGTCTGACTTTTGCGCAGTCGCTGCCATAGCGGCTGCAGAAGACCATTTTTTCTGCTGCTTTTAACCTTTCTTTAAAGAATTATTCACCTCCCGGAAGGCTGTTTCGGCTTATCACGTAGACATAACCTGCATAAAAAATTGATAAAAGGCGTTTTTTCGTCTGGGCTATAGCCGGGGACACGGGCTACAGTTATTCTTGCGATGCTTAAAAAAGCGAGCGGATACTGCCGGGTAAAGAGGTTTCTTTTTATTTCGCGCAGAGCGACAAACTATGCATGATTATTGCATATCTTCAGATTGCACAGTTTTAGTTCGTTTGTTAACGAGCTTTCAGAAGGAATAAAGATATGATCGCCTTGAATAAAAAATGGTTATCGGGTCTGGTTGCGGGTGCTCTGATGGCCGTCTCTGCCGGCACGCTCGCTGCGGAACAAAAAACGCTGCACGTTTACAACTGGTCTGATTATATTGCGCCGGACACGGTCGCCAATTTTGAAAAAGAGACCGGCATTAAAGTGGTCTACGACGTTTTCGATTCCAACGAAGTGCTGGAAGGAAAATTGATGGCGGGCAGTACCGGGTTTGATCTCGTGGTGCCTTCCGCAAGCTTCCTGGAGCGACAACTTACCGCAGGCGTTTTCCAGCCGCTGGATAAGAGCAAGTTACCAAACTGGAAAAACCTTGACCCGGACGTGCTTAAGCTGGTTGCGAAGCACGACCCTGATAATAAATACGCCATGCCTTATCTGTGGGCGACTACCGGTATCGGCTACAACGTCGATAAAGTCAAAGCGGTGCTGGGGCCGGACGTCAAGCTGGACAGCTGGGACGTGGTGCTGAAGCCGGAAAACCTTGAGAAGCTGAAAAGCTGCGGCGTCTCCTTCCTCGATGCGCCGGAAGAGATTTTCGCCACCGTGCTGAACTATCTGGGCAAAGATCCGAACAGCAACAAGGCTGACGACTACACCGGCCCGGCGACCGATCTGCTGCTGAAGCTGCGTCCAAACATTCGCTACTTCCACTCGTCCCAGTACATCAACGACCTGGCAAACGGCGACATCTGCGTCGCGATTGGCTGGGCGGGCGATGTGTGGCAGGCGGCGAACCGCGCGAAAGAAGCGAAAAACGGCGTGAACGTTTCCTATTTCATTCCGAAAGAAGGGGCGCTGGCGTTCTTTGACGTCTTCGCGATGCCTGCCGATGCGAAAAACAAAGATGAAGCCTATCAGTTCCTCAATTACCTGATGCGTCCTGACGTCATCGCCCATATCAGTGACCACGTCTACTACGCGAACGGTAACAAGGCTTCCGTGCCGCTGGTCAGTGAAGAGATCCGCAATAACCCGGCTATCTATCCGCCTGCGGATGTGTTCGCCAAGCTGTTCACCCTGAAAGTTCAGGATCCAAAAATTGACCGCGTACGTACCCGTGCGTGGACCAAGGTGAAAAGCGGTAAGTAATTACCCGTGAGTTGTAGGCCGGGCAAGCGCAGCGCCCCCGGCAACAGGCGCACCGTTATGGTGCGCCTGCACCATGATTTGATTTCTGCCGGAGAGCACCCCGTGAATGACGCGATCCCCCGCCCGCAGGCGAAAGTCCGTAAAGCGCTGACCCCGCTTCTTGAAATTCGTAACCTCACCAAATCTTTCGATGGCCAGCATGCCGTGGACGACGTCAATTTGACGATCTACAAAGGTGAAATTTTTGCCCTCCTGGGAGCATCAGGCTGCGGTAAGTCGACCCTGCTGCGTATGCTGGCCGGTTTTGAACAGCCCACTGCCGGGCAGATTGTGCTGGATGGCGTGGATCTCTCCAGCGTGCCGCCGTATCAGCGCCCGATTAACATGATGTTCCAGTCCTACGCGCTGTTTCCGCACATGACGGTGGAGCAGAACATCGCCTTTGGTCTGAAGCAGGACAAACTGCCGAAAGCCGAAATTACCGCGCGTGTGGCCGAGATGCTGAGCCTGGTTCACATGCAGGAGTTCGCGAAGCGTAAACCGCACCAGCTCTCTGGCGGTCAGCGTCAGCGTGTCGCCCTGGCCCGCAGTCTGGCAAAACGTCCAAAACTGTTGCTGCTCGACGAGCCGATGGGGGCGCTGGATAAAAAACTGCGCGACCGTATGCAGCTCGAAGTGGTGGATATCCTCGAACGTGTGGGGGTGACCTGCGTGATGGTGACTCACGACCAGGAAGAGGCAATGACCATGGCCGGGCGTATCGCCATCATGAACCGTGGGAAGTTCGTGCAGATTGGCGAACCGGAAGAGATTTATGAGCATCCGACCACCCGCTACAGCGCGGAGTTCATTGGCTCGGTCAACGTCTTCGAAGGGCTGCTGAAAGACCGCCAGGAAGATGGCCTTGTCATTGAATCACCGGGGCTGCAACATCCGCTTAAGGTCGATCCGGATAACTCGGTGGTGGATAACGTGCCGGTCTACGTCGCGCTGCGCCCGGAGAAAATCATGCTCTGTGAGGATCCCCCTGCCGATGGCTATAACTTTGCCGTCGGTGAAGTGGTGCATATTGCCTACCTGGGCGATCTTTCCATCTACCATGTGCGTCTGAAAAGCGGACAGATGCTCAGCGCTCAGTTGCAGAACGAACATCGCTATCGCAAGGGGCAGCCGACCTGGGGTGACGAAGTGCGCCTGTGCTGGGATGCTGACAGTTGCGTTGTGCTGACGGTATAAGGAGCGGCTCATGAGTACACTAGAACCTCCAGCCCGCGCAGAAAAAACGGGTGGTTTTGCGAACTGGCTGGCGCGCATGCAGATGAACCACGGCCGCAAGCTGGTGATCGCCATGCCATACGTGTGGCTGATCCTGCTGTTCCTGCTGCCGTTCCTGATTGTTTTCAAGATAAGCCTCGCAGAAATGGCGCGGGCGATCCCGCCTTATACCAACCTGCTGGACTGGGCCGACGGACAGCTCACGCTGACGCTTAATCTCGGCAACTTCCTGCAGCTGACGGACGATCCGCTCTATTTCGAAGCGTATTTACAGTCGTTACAGGTGGCGGCGATTTCGACGATCTGCTGTCTGGTGATGGGCTACCCGCTGGCCTGGGCCGTGGCGCACAGTAAGCCGTCGACGCGTAACATTTTGCTGTTGCTGGTGATCCTGCCGTCGTGGACCTCGTTCCTGATCCGCGTTTACGCCTGGATGGGGATCCTGAAAAACAACGGTGTACTGAATAACTTCCTGATGTGGCTCGGAGTTATCGATCAGCCGCTGACGATCCTGCACACCAACCTCGCGGTCTACATCGGCATTGTTTACGCCTATCTGCCGTTTATGGTGCTGCCGATTTATACGGCGCTGACGCGTATTGATTACTCGCTGGTGGAAGCGTCGCTTGATCTCGGTGCGCGCCCGTTGAAGACCTTCTTCAGTGTGATCGTCCCGCTGACCAAAGGCGGGATTATTGCCGGGTCGATGCTGGTCTTTATTCCGGCGGTGGGGGAGTTTGTGATCCCGGAACTGCTCGGCGGGCCGGACAGCATCATGATTGGTCGCGTGCTGTGGCAAGAGTTCTTTAATAACCGCGACTGGCCAGTGGCGTCCGCGGTGGCAATTGTGATGTTACTCCTGCTGATCGTGCCGATCATGTGGTTCCACAAGCATCAGCAGAAACAGATGGGAGACCACGGATGAACAACTTACCGGTAGTGCGCTCCCCGTGGCGAATTGCGATCCTGGTGATTGGCTTTACCTTCCTGTACGCACCCATGTTGATGCTGGTGATCTACTCGTTCAACAGCTCCAAACTGGTGACGGTCTGGGCTGGCTGGTCGACGCGCTGGTATAGCGAGTTGTTCCACGATGATGCGATGATGAGCGCGGTGGGGCTGAGCCTGACGATTGCTGCGCTGGCCGCAACCATGGCGTCGGTGCTGGGGACCATCGCTGCACTGGTGATGGTCCGCTTCGGGCGTTTTCGCGGTTCGAACGGCTTTGCTTTTATGATCACCGCCCCGCTGGTTATGCCGGACGTGATCACCGGTCTGGCGTTGCTGCTGCTGTTCGTGGCGCTGGCGCATGCCATCGGCTGGCCGGCGGATCGCGGGATGCTCACCATCTGGCTGGCACACGTCACTTTCTGTACCGCATACGTGGCGGTGGTGATCTCCTCGCGTCTGCGCGAGCTGGATCGCTCCATTGAAGAGGCGGCGATGGATCTTGGTGCGACGCCGCTGAAGGTCTTTTTCATCATCACCCTGCCGATGATTATGCCAGCGGTGATCTCGGGCTGGCTGCTGGCGTTTACCCTGTCGCTCGACGATCTGGTTATCGCCAGCTTTGTTTCTGGCCCGGGGGCGACGACGCTGCCGATGCTGGTCTTCTCCAGCGTGCGCATGGGGGTGAACCCGGAAATCAACGCCCTGGCCTCGATTATTCTTGGCGTGGTCGGAATTGTCGGATTTATCGCCTGGTATTTGATGGCGCGCGCGGAAAAACAGCGTGTGCGTGATATCCAGCGTGCAAGACGCGGCTGAAGGATTTAAAATTTCCAGTGATGTGCCGCGTACGACGCGGCACTGTTTTTCAGGGAAGTAAAACATTGGGATTATTAAAGAAATCACGTCTTACGCACGCTCGTCCAAACGTTACTGCGCTGGTTCAGGTGGCGGCGCTCGCCATTATTATGATCCGCTGCCTGGATGTGCTGATGATTCTCAACACCCTGGGCGCGCGCGGCATTGGTGAATTTATTCACCGCAGCGTGCAGACGTGGAATCTGACGCTGGTCTTTCTGAGCAGCCTGGTGCTGGTGTTTATCGAGATCTACTGTGCCTTTTCGCTGGTGAAAGGGCGCAACTGGGCGCGCTGGGTCTATCTTCTGACGCAAATTACCGCCGCCAGCTATCTGTGGGCCGCCTCGCTGGGATATGGCTACCCGGAGCTGTTCAGCATTGCCGGTGAATCCAAACGCGAAATCCTGCGCGCGCTGTTTATGCAAAAACTGCCGGACATACTGGTTCTGTTCCTGCTGTTTGTTCCGGCTTCCAGTCGGCGGTTCTTCCGCCTGCAATAATGTGTATAATCGCAGCCCTCGTGATTTTTAAGGTTTTCATATGCAGTGCGCACTCTATGACACCGGTCGCTGCCGCTCCTGTCAGTGGATAGAACAGCCGGTCTCTCAACAACTCACCGCCAAAATGGCCGACCTGCAACAGCTGCTGGCAGCACACGCGGTGGGCGAGTGGTGCGCACCCATCAGCGGCCCGGAGCAGGGCTTTCGCAACAAAGCCAAAATGGTGGTCAGCGGCAGCGTAGAAAAACCGCTGTTGGGGATGCTGCACCGCGACGGCACGCCGGAAGATTTAACTGACTGCCCGCTTTACCCCGCCTCATTTGAGCCCGTCTTTGCGGCACTCAAACCGTTTATTGCGCGGGCCGGGTTAACGCCTTACAACGTCGCCCGCAAGCGCGGCGAGCTGAAATACCTTCTGCTGACGGAAAGCCAGATTGACGGCGGCATGATGCTGCGTTTCGTGCTGCGTTCCGAAACCAAGCTGGAACAGCTTCGCGCGGCGCTGCCGTGGTTGCAGGAACAGCTTGTGCAGCTTAAGGTCATTACGGCAAATATTCAGCCGGTGCATATGGCGATCATGGAAGGGGAAAAAGAGGTCTTCTTCACCGAACAGCACGCGCTGGCGGAGAATTTCAACGGTGTGCCGCTGTGGATCCGCCCGCAAAGCTTCTTCCAGACCAACCCGACTGTCGCCAGTGCGCTGTACGCCACCGCGCGCGACTGGGTTCGGGCGTTAAACATCCATCATATGTGGGATCTGTTCTGCGGCGTGGGGGGATTTGGCCTGCACTGCGCCACGCCTGAGATGCAGCTTACCGGGATTGAGATCTCTGCTGAGGCGATTGCCTGCGCCAGACAGTCCGCCGCTGAGCTGGGGTTAACGAATCTGCACTTCCAGGCGCTGGACTCTACGCAGTTCGCGACCGGGCAGGGTAATGTGCCAGAGCTGGTACTGGTAAACCCGCCGCGCCGTGGCATCGGACAAGCGCTATGCGACTACCTGAACCAGATGGCACCGGATTACATCGTCTATTCAAGCTGCAACGCGCAGACGATGGCGAAAGATATTGCGCATTTGCCGGGTTACCGCATTGAGCGCGTTCAGCTTTTCGATATGTTCCCGCACACTGCGCACTATGAAGTGTTGACGCTACTCGTTAAACAATAAGCAAAGCAGCCGGAGGGAGGTTGCCTCCGGCTGCGATGAGACTTACTGGCTCATGGCGTCTTTTTTACCCATCTCATCCTTTTTCATGTTGTCCATTTTGCCCATTTTGTCTTTCCCCATGTGATCCTTCTTCATGGCGTCTTTGCACATGTCGCCCTTACACATTTTATCGTGTGGCTGGGACATGTTGTCTTTTGCCATCGTTTCTTTGCTCATGGAGTCTGCCGCCTGCACATTTGCCATAAACAGAGCTGAAAGCACGGTTGCTGCAATGATCATTTTTTTCATGGTATTCCTCGTCGTTTACGTTGTTGTATTAACTGCCACCAAACCAGTTGTAACCCTGGTCTTCCCAGTAACCGCCGGGGAAGCGATTGGTGATTTCAATGACCTGAATATGCTTTGGGTTTTTGTATCCCAGCTTGGTCGGAATTCGGAGTTTCATGGGATAACCGTACTCAGGAGGGAGGATTTGGTTATCCCAGGTCAGGGCGAGCAGCGTTTGCGGGTGCAACGCGGTCGCCATATCAATGCTGGTGTAGTAATCATCCGCACAGCGGAAGCTGATGTATTTGGCGCGGGTGTCGGCACCGATCGCCTGCAGAAAATGGCGGAAGGGGATACCACCCCAGCGGCCAATGGCGCTCCATCCTTCCACGCAAATATGGCGCGTGATCTGGTTTACCTGCTGCATACGATACAACTCAGGCAGGGACCAGCTGCGGGTGTCTCGCACCAGGCCGCGAATGGCGAGTTGATAATCCCGGCCGTCGACCTGCGGAATTTGGTCGCGATCGTAAAAGGCGTTAAACGGGAAAGGCCGGGTGATGTCGCTTTCGGTATATTCAGGTGCCAGATGACGGTCGCTGAACAGGAAACCCTGGACACGATCGTTAAAGCGCGACATTCGTGAAAGTGCAGTTTCAACACTGGCGTTGTCGCTCAGGTCACAGCCTGTAAGCAGCATAATCCCGCCTAACGTCAGCCCCTGTTTAAGAAAGTGACGTCGCTGTGCGTTTACGGATTTTTCGGCGTCCTTGACCAGATATTCCGCGTCGCGGGAAGAGAGAAAGGTTGGTTTTTTCATGAGATACCCTTAGCGACCGCGCAGCATTGCCAGTAATGTTTTAGGAACGAGCAGCACCATAATCAGGTGGATCACGACAAACACGACAATGAAGGACATACAAAAGAAATGGATGTAACGTGCGGTGTCATAGCCTCCCAACAGTTCACGTAAAAGCGGAAACTGAACGGATTTCCAGATAACCAGCCCGGAAAGCACAAGCATTACGCCGGTTAATATGGCCAGCAAGTAGGCCAGTTTTTGCACCATGTTGTAGTGGTTGAGATCGGCATGCTGCAGTTTTCCCCGCAGGGCCAGCGCCATATCCTTGAGTAACCCCTTAACAGACAAAGGGAAAAAGGTGCGAGCAAAGCGCCCGGTGACAATACCTAACGTGCAGTAGATCAGGCCGTTAATACCTAAAACCCACATCATGGCGAAGTGCCACTGCAGCGCGCCGCCCAGCCAGCCTCCCAGCGTGAAAGAGGACGGAAAAGTGAATGGGAACAACGGCGAGGCGTTATAAATTCGCCATCCGCTGAATACCATGCCAGCCATGGCGAGGGCATTAATCCAGTGACACACCCTGACCCAAAGGGGATGAATAACAGCTGTTGGCAGAGACATGGTGACCTCGTTATTCCATTGCGTGGTCAAATCCTAAGATAAATTCGGTCACCACATCCTCACGGAAGTTTAAATAAAATGTGATAACTCCGGCGGGCGTTATTAGGTAAGCTCAACTGTAATGAAACGGCGTGGATGTGGGTCATGAGTAACGCAAAGAAAATATTGCTGGTGGAGGACGATAGCGATATCGCCGCCTTCCTGAGCCTGAACTTAAAAGATGAAGGTTTTGAGATTGTGCACGAAGCCGATGGCGAACGTGCGCTGCTCCAACTGGAAAAACAGCACTGGGATGCCGTGATCCTCGATCTGATGCTGCCTGGCGTGGACGGGCTGGAGATCTGTCGCCGTATCCGCCAGATGACCCGCTATCTGCCCGTCATTATCATCAGCGCTCGCACCAGCGAGACGCACCGGGTACTGGGTCTTGAGATGGGGGCTGACGATTATCTGCCTAAACCGTTCTCCGTTCTGGAGCTGATTGCTCGCGTCAAGGCGCTCTTTCGACGTCAGGAAGCGATGGGGCAAAATCTTCGTCTGGAGGCGGGCATTATTCGCTGTCACGGCATGGAAATTGACCCCCTGGCACGAGAGGTTCGCCTGCGGGGGGAAACCATCGACTTGACCCCGCGTGAGTTTGATTTGCTCTACTGGTTTGCCCGTCATCCGGGCGAGGTGTTCTCCCGTTTATCGTTGCTGGATCATGTCTGGGGCTACCAGCATGAAGGGTACGAGCACACGGTAAATACGCACATTAACCGTCTGCGCGTCAAAATTGAAAAAGATGCTGCAGAGCCAGATATCATCCTGACGGTGTGGGGGAAAGGGTACAAATTTGCCGTCGAAAAAGCGGAGCCCCACGCATGATAAGCCACTTAACCTTGAGCCAGCGCCTGTCACTTCTTTTTAGCGCCACGCTTGTTTTATGCATGTTTGTGGCATGTGGCGTGCAGCTTTATAGCAGTAAGCAGTACGGCGATGCCATGGTGCAACGTCTGTCAGCGGGGTTGGCGCAGCAGATAGTGAACAGTGAACCGCTTCTGGATAACCAGGGTAAAGCAAACACTGAGAATCTCAAATCGCTGTTCGATCGTCTGATGACGCTTAATCCCAGCGTTGAACTCTATGTGGTGTCGCCTCAGGGACATATTGTGGCAGATGCGGCCCCGATCGGGCACATGAAGCGTCAAACGATCGACCTTACCCCGTTAAACAACTATTTATCCGGGGCTGCTTTCCCTGTGTATGGCGATGATCCACGAAGTCTGGATCAACGTAAGGTGTTCAGCGTGGCGCCGATCCTCCTGAACGGCAATCTGCACTCCTACTTGTATATTATTCTCCAGGGCGAAGACCTGAATGCACTGGCGAACACCGCGTGGCACAAGGCCCTGACCGACGCTATCATAGGATCGCTTTTACTGGCATTACTCTTTGGCGCGCTGGCCTGGTGGTTGGTCAAAAAATGGGTTACCCGTCCAGTGGAACAGTTAACCAGCGAGGTAAATGACCTTGAGCAGGACAGCATCAGCGCCATAAAAAGTCTGGCCGCCCGGCCGGTCAATCTGGCTCCTGAAAACGAAGTTGAACTGCTTCGTAACACGTTTATCGAATTATCGCGCAAGATTGCCTCACAATGGGATCAACTGGCTGACGGTGACCGCCAGCGCAGGGAGTTTATCGCCAATATCTCTCACGATCTTCGCACGCCGCTGACTTCGCTGCTGGGGTATCTCGAAACCCTCTCGCTTAAGTCCGCCACGTTGAGTGCCGAGGAGCAGAATCAATACCTGGCTATCGCACTGCGTCAGGGACAGAAAGTGCGCCATCTCTCTCAACAGCTGTTTGAACTGGCGCGCCTTGAGCATGGGGGGATTAAACCGCAGCGCGAACGTTTTGCCATGGCTGAATTGATTTCAGATGTGGCGCAAAAATTCGAGCTGACCACACAGACAAGGCAGTTGCGAATGCATATAGACGTCCCTGGCCCGCTGCCGCTGGTGTATGCCGATGTGTCGATGATTGAGCGGGTGGTCACGAATTTGCTGGATAATGCCGTTCGCCATACCCCGGCAGGAGGCGAGATTTTGCTTAAGGTCTGGCAGGAGAATGGGCTTCTGCAGGTTGAGGTGGCGGACAGTGGCTCAGGTATCGAGCGTGCATTGCGTGACGATCTGTTTCAGCGTCCTTCTGCGTTAAACCCGCAGGCATCGCGGGAGAATCGCGGCGGATTAGGCTTGCTGATTGTGAAGCGAATGCTGGAGCTGCATGGGGGAGGGATCAGGCTGATGGATTCGGTGAGCGGGGCACGTTTCCGGTTCTTTGTGCCGTTGTAAGAAATTGCCGGGTAAGGCGAAACCATCACCCGGCAACAATACTTACTGCGGGAACCACTGATCGCTGATTTTCTGATAGGTGCCGTCCGCTTTAATTGCTTTCAGGGCGCCGTTCAGTTTTTCCAGCAACGCTTTGTTATCCGGACGTACTGCAATGCCCAGACCGGTACCGAAGTACTGTGGATCGGTCACTTTCTCGGTTGCGGTACCCAGCTGCGGGTTAGTTTTCAGCCACTCGTTCACCACGGCAGTGTCACCAAACACGCCATCAATACGGCCATTTTTCAGGTCGATAATCGCGTTCTGGTAGCTGTCGTAGGCCACGGTTTTCACTTCAGGATGTTTGTCCTGCAGGTATTTCTGGTGCGTGGTGCCGTTTTCCATCCCAATGCGTTTGCCTTTCAGCTCGTCAAAGGATTTATAAGCACCTTTCTTCGCAATCACCACCGCCGAGTTGGCGTAGTACGGGTCGGTGAACGCGACCTGCTTGCTGCGTTCAGGCGTGATGTCCATCCCGGAGATCACCGCGTCGTATTTTTTGAACTTCAGCGACGGGATCAGGCTGTCAAAAGCATGGTTAGTAAAGGTGCAGTCGGCCTGCATTTGTTTGCACAGCGCTTTTGCCAGATCGATATCGAAACCGACGATCTGGTTGCTGGCATCCAGCGATTCAAACGGCGGATAGGTGGCGGACACGCCGAAATTGATTTTATCCGCAGCGGATGCGCCAGCGGCGAAGGTTGCGAGTAATGCGGCCAGAACTAACTTTTTCATTGTAATGCTCCCGTCTGTCTTATTTATGCGCCGTGTCTGCGGCCTGGATGTACAATGCCAGTTAATGAATTTGTATGCAATAAAAATGATTAAATATCATTTCTGTTGTAAAAAAAAGCGGATAACCCATCAGGTTACCCGCTCCATGAATACCGTTTTATGCATTCGCGTGGTTAATTTCTGCGCTCAAATGCCAGCGCTTTACGCTCAATCAGACGCATCATCAGCGTCAACAGACCGTTAACCACCAGATACACCACGCCTGCGGCACCAAATACCATCACGTCATAAGTGCGTCCGTACAACAACTGTCCATGACCCATCACTTCCATCAGGGTGATGGTGTAGGCCAGAGAGGTACTCTTGAACACCAGCACCACTTCGTTGGAGTAGGAGGAGAGCGCGCGCTTAAAGGCGTACGGCAGCAAAATCGCCAGCGTGTCTTTCTTGCTCATGCCCAGCGCCCCGCACGACTGCCATTGCCCTTCAGGAATAGCGCGGATAGCCCCGTAGAACAGTTGGGTGGTGTAGGCAGCACTGTTCAGCGAAAGAGCAATCAGGGCACACAGCCACGGCTCAGAGAGCAGGTGCCAGATAACCGGATAGTTCTGCAGCGACGGGAACTGGCCGGGCCCGTAGTAAATCAGGAAGATCTGCACCAGCAGCGGCGTACCGGTAAACAGGGTGATGTAGCCGCGCACAATCCACACCAGCACCGGCGTTTTCAGCGTCAGGATGATGGTGAAGATAAGGGCCAGGATCAGCGCCACGATGATGGACGCCACGGTCAGCGTCAGGCTGGTGTGCAGCCCTTTCATCAACTCGGGAAAATATTCAAGCATCAGCCTGGTCTCCGTTCAAAGCGCGTCGCACGCAGGTCAATACGCTTGAGGATGTACTGACTGAGCAACGTAATCACCAGGTAGATAGCTGCCGCCACAATGTACCAGGTAAACGGCTCCTGAGTACGGGTGGCGATGCTTTTGGTTTGCAACATCAAATCATTTACGCTTATCAGGCTCACCAGAGCGGTATCTTTCAGCAGCACCAGCCACTGGTTACCGAGCCCCGGAAGGGCATGACGCCACATTTGCGGCATCACCAGACGGAAGAAGATGGCTGACTTCGACAAGCCTAACGCCTGACCGGATTCCCATTGCCCCTGCGGTACCGCTTTCAGCGCACCGCGCAGCGTTTGCGACGCGTAGGCGGAGTAGAGCAGAGAGAGGGCAATGACGCCGCACAGGAACGGGCTAACGTCAAAATTCTCAATTTGCATCTGCACCGGGATCTGCGCAACGCCAAGATTAATGGTGAAGCCGTCCGACAGCATTAACAGCAGCTGTGAGGAACCGAAATAGATAAAGAGGACCACCAGGATTTCCGGTAGTCCACGCAGCACGGTGACCAACGCGGAGCCTGCCCAGGCGACGGGGAACCATTTTGCTGATTCCCACACCGCGAAGAACATCGCCAGCACAAGGCCGATAATCAGTGCGCAAACGGCAAGGCCGACGGTCATCCCGGCGGCGCTTGCTAAAGGAAAAATTTCATTCATCAGGAATTACTTCTGGAACCATTTTTTGTAGATGGTTTCGTAGGTGCCGTCTTTCTTCACTTTTTCCAGCGCAGCGTTAAATTTCTGCTGCAGCTCAGTGTTGCCCTGACGAACGGCAATCCCCAGACCGGTGCCGAAGTAATCCTTATCGGTCACTTTGTCGCCCACTGGTGCCAGCTTGTCGTTGGCTTTCAGCCACTCGGTCACGACAGCGGTATCACCGAAGACGCCGTCAATACGGCCATTCTGCAGATCCAGCTTCGCGTTCTGGTAGCTGTCATACGGAACAGTGGTGATTTCCGGATGTTTATCCATGATGAATTTCTGGTGCGTGGTGCCGTTCTGTACACCGACTTTCTTGCCTTTCAGCTGATCAACAGAGGTGAACTTCCCTTTCTGACCAATGAACAGGGCGGAGTTGTCGTAGTAAGGGGTGGTAAACAGCACCTGTTTTTCACGCTCAGGGGTGATGTCCATACCGGCCATGACGGCGTCGATACGGCGGAACTTCAGGCTTGGGATCAGGCTGTCGAACGCCTGGTTGCTGAAGGTACAGGTTGCGTCGATCTCTTTACACAGGGCGTTTGCCAGATCCACATCGAAGCCCACAATCTTGTTGCTGGCATCCATGGACTCAAACGGAGGGTAGGAGGCTTCCGTGGCGAAACGAATGGTCTGGGCTGCGGTAGCGGAAAGGGTAACGCCAGCAAGCAGCACGGCAAGTAATACTTTTTTCATTATATTTCCCCTGACACAATCAATGAGATAAATAGTTTTTGAAGGCATCGGTTTGCGGGTTAGAGAAACAGCTCGCATCACCTTGCTCAACGATATAACCGTTTTCCATGTACACCACGCGGCTGGCGGTTTTGCGCGCCACTTCCACTTCGTGGGTTACGATGACCTGAGTAATATTGGTTTCCGCCAGCTCACGAATGATGCTGACGATCTGGGCGGTGATTTCCGGGTCCAGCGCCGCCGTCGGCTCATCAAACAGCAGTACCGCAGGCTCCATCATCAGCGCACGAGCAATCGCCACACGCTGTTGTTGCCCACCAGAAAGGTGCAGCGGATAGCGGTCGCTGTATGGCTTAAGACGCAGACGCTCCAGCAGTTTTTCGGCACGCGCAATCGCCTGATCTTTGCTTAACCCCAGCACACGGCACGGGGCTTCAATCAGGTTTTGCAGCACGGTCAGATGCGGCCAGAGATTGTATTGCTGGAAGACCATGCCGACGTTTTGACGCAGCTCGCGAATCGCTTTATCTGACGGGGTCTTCGCGAAATCAAAATGGTTACCGGCGATTGCCAGCGTACCTGAACGTGGCATTTCAAGCAGATTAAGGACACGCAGAAGGGAGCTTTTACCTGCACCGCTTGGGCCAAGCAAAACCAGCGTTTCGCCTTCCGGGCAGTTCAGCGTGATGTCAAACAGCGCCTGGTGTGCGCCGTAGAAGCAGTTAATGCCGTTTAGTTTAATACTCATCGGGGCAGTCTTTACTCATCCAGGCAATCTATAGCAATTGAGGCCGCAGATAGTACCGTTGACAGAATAGTTATGCAATATTTCTGCGTTAAAAGTTAAATATAACCCGTATTTCCTCTTAAACATAGCACAAAATAGCGAACGGCAAGGTCGGCGAGTATAAATGTCGGCATTCCGAATGAAATGCCGCACATTTTTCGGGGGTTACAATTTTGTATCGGATGGTTTAACGGTTTTCAATCGACTGACGCAGCGTGCCTGCCGGGGCATGAACGCTGCCGCCGACGTAGCGTACGTCGTCCACCGCCCAGCATTGACCCTCACGGATCATCAGCACTTCATCCTGCCAGGTCTGAGTACCCTGAGTCAGCTTCACGCGCAGCGGAATGTTTCGCGCATCCGTGTTCGGAATAGTTGACGCGCTGGCCACTTCGGCGCTGTCAGGCAGCGTGGCGCGGCTGGAGAACGGATCGGATTTCAACAGCGCGTTGTGCTGCGGATCGCGGGTGGCGTCGTTCAGCAATTTTGCCAGCCCATCGCTCAGATACGGGCGCAGGCCGGTGAGATCGTTGCTGCGGTGCTGAATGCGATAATCATAGAACTGCTGCGCCACGGTGTCCGGGCCGCCATCAATACAGGGGCCGCTGCGGGTACCGATATCCTTAAAGGCTGGCGTGACCGTGGTGGTACAGGCGCTGAGCACCAGCGCGCAGGGCACGAAAAGTGTTAAAGCAGAATAGCGCATGTTGATTTCCTTATTTATTAACTATCCTTTCAATCATAGCGTAACGAACCGATAATGCTGTGCCTAAGGCATTGAACGCTAAAGAAGGAGATAAAATATGCAGTTTTCAACAACGCCAACCCTGGAAGGGCAGACCATTACCGAGTACTGCGGTGTGGTCACCGGTGAAGCGATTCTCGGTGCCAACATCTTCCGTGACTTTTTTGCCGGCATCCGCGATATCGTAGGTGGACGCTCTGGCGCATACGAAAAAGAGCTGCGCAAAGCGCGCGAGATCGCCTTTAAAGAGCTCGGCGAGCAGGCGGAAGCCCTCGGCGCGGATGCGGTCGTGGGGATTGATATCGACTACGAAACGGTCGGGAAAGATGCCAGCATGCTGATGGTGAGCGTAAGCGGTACGGCGGTGAAAACTCTTCGATGACGCGTTCGCTTACGGCGCTCCTGCTGGCGCTGTTGCTGGCAGGGTGCTCCGCTGAAAAAGGGATTATTGATAAAGGTGCCTACGAGCTGGATACCCGGCATCAGGCGCAGGCGGCTTACCCGCGCATCAAGGTGCTGGTGATCCACTACACCGCGGATGATTTTGACAGCTCGCTCGCCACGCTAACGGATAAAAACGTCAGCTCTCACTATTTGATCCCTGCAAAGCCACCGGCACCGGAAGGAAAACCGCGCATCTGGCAACTGGTGCCCGAGAGCGAGCTGGCCTGGCATGCAGGCATTAGCTTCTGGCGGGGTACTAACCGTATCAATGATACATCTGTCGGCATTGAGCTGGAAAACCGTGGCTGGCAAAAGAGGTCTGGCGTTAAGCACTTTACTCCTTTTGAACCTGCGCAGATCGCGGCGCTGGTGCCGCTCGCCAAAGACATTATTGCCCGCTACAACATCAGACCTGAAAATGTCGTGGCCCATTCGGATATCGCGCCGCAGCGTAAAGATGACCCCGGTCCGTTGTTTCCGTGGCGGCAACTGGCTCAGCAAGGCATCGGCGCATGGCCCGATCCCGCACGTGTTGCGTTCTATATGAACGGGCGTCCGCGCTATCAACAGGTGGATACTCCCGCGTTACTCGATCTCCTTGCGCGTTATGGCTATGAAGTACCGGCAGACAGTACGCCGGCGCAGCAAAAACGCATCATCATGGTCTTCCAGATGCATTTCCGACCCGATCTGTGGAACGGAGTCGCGGATATCGAAACGATGGCCATTGCAGAAGCACTTTTAGAGAAATACGGGCAGGGGTAATCCTTCGGATTGCCCCCGAATGCGCCTGTTTATGCTGAATTGCTTGAGATTAATCTTAAGTACAAACTTAATTCATTTTTAGTTAATTGACTTAAAATTATCCGGATTTAAGATAGACACATAGCTTGCTAAGTAATGCAGCAAATAAATATAACGTACTCGCCCTTTATTTTCTCCTTGAGAATATCATCAGGAAAATATTAAAAGGTTAAGGTTTTATACCTTAGTCTTACTTTTTAAATTTCACATCTTAAATCGGGTATAATAATGTTAAGCATCTATGCGAAAAAATTACGTCCGCAGCATGAAATGGACACCATTATTTCTGCTACATCAGGTTTTGAAGAAAGAACCTTAAAGAAATGGCAAAAAATATCGACCTCTGATTCACAGTATATTCATATTATCGTCAGCGGCGAAGTTGAGTTCCGCCGTGAATCCGACGAACTGTGTATGTTCACTGTGACGGGCCAGTGCATTTTTGGTCTCTCTGCCATGTACTACAACGCAACGCACATGTATGGCCTCGTTCGTGCCAATACCGTGGTGCGCTCAATTAAAAAAGAGGTTTTCGCCCAGCTAATGACTGAAAACAACTTATGGCCGGAACTGACTAAAGTCCTCTCCTGGTACATTTGTATGCTGAGCAAACGAGACGATGTGTTGGTTGCCCGCAGTGCCTATTCAGTCGTACGCGAATTCCTGTACGAAATTAATGAACTGATTATTCATCATCAACGTGATATTAATGTCTATGATTATATTCAGGAGTACACCAATCTGGCGCGTAGTACCATCATTAAAATTCTCTCCGACCTGAAAAAAGGTCAGTATATTGTCGTGGAAAAGGGGCGTCTCCTTAATATTGCAACATTGCCCGAGAAATATTAATTATTCCAGCCGTTCGCCTTTCTGACTCAAAGGCGATCGGGTATCTGCTTTATGTAATACACCAGACTGTGAATTCTCCTGCGTTTCGTCAACTGGCGGCGCGGGAATTTTTCCGTGCGAGTAATCCTGTTCTTGTTCTTTTAACGCCTGCTTAAACAACTCGGTTAACGATGAATTATTTGTGTCTGTGCTGGCGGGCGAAACATCGTGAGCTTCAGTTCCGGGTAACGTATCCCGCGACGTATCGTGCGGTTCCGTACCCTGAGGAGCCTGCTGCCAGTCGGCATCATCGCTGTTAATGGGAAGATCCTGCATGGCAGGAATATCATGGTGTACTGGCGCAGGTTTCGGCTCCGGATGCGGGAACGGCTTACTCACATACACATAGTGCATATCTGAAATCTGCGTCTCGGGTTTTACGACGCTGACTTTTTTTGCCAGTTCCGGTGCGGGATGACGCAGGTTCCAGTAGGTATGCGTGTACAGTCCCGCCATCAGCATGGCACACAGACTCACCATCCATACGACGGTGTTGGTGAATATTGTTCTCAGGTGGGGGAAACGATACGAAAACCACACCGCCTCCCCGGTTGTGTAGCTGCGCTGAGCCGCAAGACAGATGGTAGACATCAGGAACGCCCCTCCTGCGTTTGAGTGGTCTGAATCAATACGCTCGGCGTGGTATTGGTTACGCGCATTAACTGCATCAACGTCTCTTCCCCGGGAATACCATCCACATGCAGATGCATTTTTTGCTGGAACTCGCGGGTGCGTTTCATCATTTCCGCCGTCCAGGTTTGAGAGTGGGTTTCCGGTTGGGCAAGGGCCTGGCTCAACTGCTGGTCAAGCCAGGTCATATCTTTACTGTCGCTGGCGGCGCCGATCGCGTCTTTACCTTCCGGTGTCAGGCTGTGCAGTTGGGTGTAGTTTCCGGTCGCGTGTTGCTTAAACCAGTTGCGGCTCACCTGCCAGGTGCGGTTGTTCATCAGCAGGTCGATTGAGGTCTCTCCGACGCGGGCGACCACGGCATAATTGAGGTGGTTACCCGTTTTCAGTTCACTGATCCACGGATAGCCCTCCTGTGCCAGCGCCTCCAGTGAGGCATTTCCCTGTTTACACATCAGGTTCACCTTCGCGGCGTTTTGACACAGAGCATCGTCCGCCGAGGCGTCATAACCCCACATCAGGTAGAGCTGATGCATGGCATCTGACGGGGTGATCATTTCGTTATCGATAACCGGCACGACAGGCGTCTGAACTTTTGGTGTCTGATGCTGCCAGCTCACCGGAACCGGCAGTTGAACCGGAAGGCGTGCCGTCATCGCTGAGCTGAAATACCAGCCGCAGGCAGCGAACAGCACAGACGCGAATAATCCCACGGTAGCCAGGTACTTACCGCATTTTTTCCCTGGCAGGACTTCTCCCGCGGCCAGGCGTAAATGACGTGGGCTGACCTGGCTTGCACGCTCGGTCCAGGCGGCAAGCATCGCGAGGTGCGCCAGTTCATTCAGCTTGCTGATATTCCCTTTGGTCAGGGCATGCATTTTACGCACGCGGGCCGGGGTTAACGGTGAGTTCTCGCATCCCTGTTCGTCACACTGCGCCTGCACGTAGTTGAGATATTCCCGGCAGGTGAGGGAGCGCAACGTGTGATGGGTGTGCGTATATTCCCGCAACACAGATTGCTGCATCAGGACAGCTTCCTGAGCTGCTGCGCCCATCAGCACGATGGAAAGAGCAAACTCCAGCTCCTGGGCGCGCGTGAGCAACAGAGCCAGCACCTCCCGGCAGGTGTCTTTCATGGCTTCGGTGTGGGTGAGCACCAGCACTTTCGACCTGGTTTTACCGCCTTGCCACTGGTGCAACACCGCATCCACCGCCTGAACCCTGTTCTTGTTCTCTTTCGTTCCCGGGTTGAGCTTATACAGCAGGCTACTGGCACTCAGTTTTGGGAACGCGTTGATGGCAAGAACATTAGGGTTAGCAGATTTCAGGGCATCGCTGAACTGGCCCAGCAGCGGGAGATCGTCAGAAAAGAGCCCCGTAATTCCCGCCAGCTGGGTTTTCTCTTTCAGCAGGTTGAAAACGTCCTGATGATAAGGCACCAGAAAATCCCCGGATAAACGAGTGATCTTCCGAAAGGGCGGATTTTTAAAATTAAAGTGGCTCTGATACATAACGACTTACCGTCTCTGATTGAATAGCAACAGGACGAGAAAGTAAAGCAACGCCACCGAGGGGGCAATTTATACACAGGGTAAAAATATCCTGCTGTCGATACCTAACATCTGAAATTTATACGGTCAATATGTTTTTTCATGAAAGTTAGCGGCAAAGCCAGTGGTCGTATTTATCGCGAGGTATTACGCTTTCCACACATATTAGTGCAGCGTGATGCTGCTTATTTTCGCTTTGCTAAAGGCCAGATGAAAAATGAGGTTCTCATATCTGTCTCGGTGGATAACGCCTTGCATTATGTTTGTGCTGTTAATTTTTTGCGGCCAGCAAGGGTATCGGACGTTTAAAGATTATAAAAAAGTGACGAATAAGTTGGTTAATTCTGATGTGCAGCCAGCGAAAAATCCTCGTGAAGAAAAGACATTCACACTTTTCGCCGCTGCTGTACGTCAGGATAACTTACCTGCGGCAGTCAAAGCCCCTCTGGCTGCGGAAATTGAAGGCATCGTACGCAGTGATGATACCTGGCTTTCCTTCGCCGTCATCAAAACACCCGGTGGTCAAAAGAGTTACCGCGAAGGTGAGCCACTGGCCGGATTTAACGATGCCTATATTCAGGAAATTAACAAAGATAATGTGGTGGTTAATTACGAAGGTGCTACGCAGGTACTGGTTTTAAATAAACCTGATTATTTTAAGGGCGGCGTTGACAACGGCCCGGTAACCCAATCGACGAAAGATGCAGGTGCGGACAATGTGCATCTGGATGATTATCTGGTGTTAAAACCAATAATCGAAAAGGGGCAGCTGGAAGGCTATAACATTAATCCAAAGGATGCTTCCACCTTCTACAGCCATTCAGGGTTGAAAAAAGGGGATGTGGCAGTAGAAGTGAACTCAGTCGATATGACCGATCAAGCAAAGGCAAAAAGTATTATTGCCAGTTGGTCGAAAATGAAAGAAGCGGAGGTCGTCGTCAGACGTCACGCTCACCTTGAAAATATTCGGGTTAATGTTCTAAACAATTAACAAGTGTACAGACATGAAGAAATTTCCCTGGGCGTGCGTGGCGCTGACCGCATTGTCGTTATATTCGAGTTCGCTGCTTGCAGCCAACTTTAGCGCGAGCTTTAAAAATACCGATATCCGCGAGTTTATTGATACGGTTGGCCGCAATCTTAATAAAACCATTCTCGTCGACCCGTCCGTTCAGGGCACGGTGTCGGTCAGAACCTACAACGTGCTGACGGAAGATGAGTATTACCAGTTCTTTCTGAGCGTGCTGGATTTGTACGGGCTGTCGGTGATCCCGATGGACAACGGTATGGTCAAAGTGGTGCGCTCAAGCGTAGCCCGCACCGCCGGCGCACCGCTGGCAGACAGCAAAAATCCGGGCAAGGGTGATGAGATCATCACTCGCGTCGTGCGCATGGAAAATGTGCCAGTACGTGAACTGGCTCCGCTGCTGCGTCAGCTCAACGATGCCACCGGCATCGGGAACGTGGTCCATTTCGAGCCCTCCAACGTGCTGCTGTTAACCGGTAAAGCCTCAGTGGTGAACCGTCTGGTGGATCTGGTTCAGCGCGTGGATAAAGACGGGGTTCAGCGTCGTGAGATTGTGCCGCTGCGCTTTGCGTCCGCGAAGGAGCTCTCAGACATGTTGAACAACCTCAACAACGAAGAGCAGAAAGGGCAAAACGCGCCGCAACTGGCTACCAAAGTGGTGGCGGATGACGAAACGAATAGTCTGGTGATCAGCGGTTCTGAAGATGCGCGGATGCGTACCCGTTCCCTCATTTATCAACTGGATCGCGAGCAGAACAACGAGGGCAACACCCGAGTCTTCTATCTCAAGTATGCCAGTGCCACGAAAGTGGTTCCGGTGCTTACCGGTATTGGCGAACAGCTGAAAGATAAAGCGGGCACGCCTAAGGCGAAAACCGCTACTGCGACAAGCGATCTGAATATTACCGCTGATGAAGCAACCAACTCGCTGGTGATCACCGCGCAGCCTAACGTGATGAACTCTCTGGAGAAGGTGATCGACAAGCTCGACATCCGCCGTCCGCAGGTACTGGTAGAAGCGATCATTGCTGAGGTGCAGGACGGTAACGGACTGGACCTCGGCGTGCAGTGGACCAGTAAACACGGTGGTGTGCAGTTCGGCTCTACCGGGCTGCCCATCAGCCAGGTGAAAAATGGCGTGATGAAAGGGGCGAGTTTCACCG
Organism: Enterobacter sp. CPE_E890; assembly: GCF_046521475.1. Taxonomy (NCBI): domain Bacteria; kingdom Pseudomonadati; phylum Pseudomonadota; class Gammaproteobacteria; order Enterobacterales; family Enterobacteriaceae; genus Enterobacter; species Enterobacter sp. CPE_E890. The sequence goes on from NZ_JBKFZW010000001.1 coordinate 1,590,632, forward strand.
GCCTGGCGACAGGATTCTTTAACGGTGATTTCGGGGCCCTGATGACCGCCCTCTCAACCGATGGCAAAAATGACATTCTTTCGACCCCAAGCGTGGTCACGCTGGATAACAAAGAAGCGTCGTTCAACGTGGGTCAGGATGTGCCGGTGCTTTCCGGTTCGCAGACCACCAGTGGTGACAACGTCTTTAACTCTGTTGAGCGTAAGACGGTCGGTACCAAGCTGAAGATTGTGCCGCAAATCAACGACGGGGACATGATCCATCTGAAGATCGAGCAGGAAGTGTCCAGCGTCGACAACAGTGCAACGGAAGACGCCAGCCTCGGCCCAACCTTCAACACCCGTACCATCAACAACGAAGTGATGGTGCACAGTGGGCAGACGGTGGTGCTTGGCGGACTGATGGAAAACGTCACCAAACAGTCGGTTTCCAAAGTGCCGCTGCTCGGCGATATCCCGCTGGTCGGTCAGCTGTTCCGTTACACCTCGCAGGATACGTCCAAACGCAACCTGATGGTATTCATCCATACCACCGTCCTGCGTGACGACGATAACTACAGTGCGGCGTCGAAAGAGAAATATGACCAAATCCGCGCTCGCCAGCAGCAGCGCGTGGAAGAGAAAAAGCTCGGTATCGTTGAGCCAACCGATAATGCGGTGTTGCCTGCATTGCCCTCTGCCTCCCGCAACCCGTTTAAAGAGTAAGGGAGGCATAACGTGGACGAGCTGGGTAAAACTCTGTGTAGCAGCAGCTACGCGAAAGATAATGGCGTTTTATTTTACAACAATGATGTCTATATCCGTGATGACACCCCGGCTTTTGCTCTGCTGGAGGTACACCGGGTGCTGGGGCGCGCGTTCGTTCCGGTAACCCTGACGTCTGACGCCTTCGATGAGATGCTGGCTAAAATCTGGCAGCAGAGCAGCGGCGTGTCTCAGCAACTGGTGGACGATATGGATGCGGATATCGATCTGATGGCGTTAACCGAGGAGATCCCGGATAACGAAGATCTGCTCGATAACGACGAAAACTCCCCGGTGATCCGCCTGATCAACGCCATTCTCGGCGAGGCGGTCAAGGACGGTGCGTCAGATATTCATATCGAAACTTTTGAGCGCACGCTGAGTATTCGCTTCCGCGTCGACGGCGTACTACGCCCGGTGTTGCAACCCGTGCGTAAACTCGCGCCGCTGCTGGTGTCGCGTATTAAAGTCATGTCAAAACTCGACATCGCCGAGAAGCGCCTGCCGCAGGATGGCCGTATCTCCCTGCGCATTGGTCGTAAGGCGATTGACGTGCGTGTGTCGACCATTCCATCTCAGTATGGCGAGCGCGTGGTGATGCGTCTGCTCGATAAAAGCAATCTCAAGCCCGACATCAACAAGCTGGGGCTGATTGATGAAGAGCTGGAGAAGTTAAAAGGGCTGATTGACCGTCCGCACGGCATTATCCTGGTCACCGGGCCAACGGGTTCCGGTAAAAGTACCACCCTGTACGCCATTCTGTCGGCGCTGAACGGCCATGAACGCAATATTCTGACCGTTGAAGATCCGATTGAATACGAGCTGGAAGGGGTGGGGCAGACGCAGGTTAACCCGCGCGTGGACATGACCTTTGCCCGCGGACTGCGCGCAATTCTGCGTCAGGACCCGGACGTGGTGATGATTGGGGAAATTCGTGATGGTGAGACCGCGCAAATTGCGGTGCAGGCGTCGCTGACCGGTCACCTGGTCATGTCTACGCTGCACACCAACAGTGCCGCAGGGGCGTTTACCCGTCTGCGGGATATGGGGCTGGAGTCCTTTTTAATCGGTTCATCGTTACTCGGTGTCATTGCCCAGCGTTTGGTGCGTCGGTTGTGTTCTCACTGCCGAACCACCAGTCCGCTGGATGACAATGAAAAGGCGCTGTTCAGCTTTATGGCGACGCCACCCAAAACGATTTATCGCGCGGTAGGGTGCGAGCACTGCCGCCAGAGCGGCTATCAGGGCCGGGCCGGTATTCATGAATTCCTGGTGGTGGACAGCACTATGCGCCGCGCGATTCATGAAGATAAAGATGAAATGTCCATCGAGACACAGCTCTTTAAGCAGGCCTACAGCCTGCGTGAAAACGGGCTGTTGAAAGTGATCGGCGGCGTAACGTCTCTTGAAGAGGTGATGCGGGTGACCGCCGAGCGTGGAGGGGATGCGTAATGGCCTTCTACGCCTGGACGGCAACGGATGTCGCGGGCAAAACCGTGCGTGGCGCGTTGCAGGCCGAAGGGCAGAAGCAGGTTCGCCAGATGTTGCGCGAGCAAAAGCTGATGCCCGTCAGCATTACCGAGACCCGTGAAGCAGCGTCAGCCGGAAAAACGAAAACGGGGACAAAGCTCTCCACCCCGGTGCTGTCGATGTTTACCCGCCAGCTCTCCACGCTGGTCAACGCCGCGCTGCCGCTGGAGAGCGCGCTGAAAGCAATCTCGAAGCAGACGGAAGACAAAAAGCTGGCGGCGATGGTGGTGGAGATCCGCGAGAAGGTGGTGGAAGGGCATACGCTCTTTGACGCCTTCAGCCAGTTTCCGCGCACCTTCGACAAACTCTACTGCACGCTGGTGATGGCTGGTGAAAAGACCGGCCACCTGGGCGATGTGCTGGAGAAACTGGCCGAGTACAACGAGCAGCGCCAGAAGATGAAAAGCAAGCTGACGCAGGCGATGGTCTACCCCATCACCCTGACGGTGGTGGCCATCGCGGTCATCAGCATTCTGCTGGTGGCGGTGGTGCCGCAGGTGATTGAACAGTTCACCCACATGAAGCAGCAACTGCCGATCACCACCCGGACGCTGATTGCGGTGAGTGATTTCCTGCAGGCCTACGGCATCTACATTGTCGGCGTGCTGGGCGGTGGATTCGTCAGCTTTAAGGCCTGGCTCAGACATACCAAAAACCGTTTCAAATGGAACCACTGGCTGGTCAACGGATCGCCAGTTAAAAAGCTGGTGTGCGCCATTAACAGCGCCCGTTATATCCGTACCTTAAGTATTCTTCAGGCCAGCAGCGTGCCGTTACTGGAAGGGATGTATATCGCGATGGACGGCATTGAAAACCTCTATGCCCGGCAGGTGCTGGAGCAGGCAGCAGATACCGTGCGCCAGGGGGCGTCGCTGTATGCCGCGCTGGAACAGGCGAAATTATTCCCGCCGACCATGCTGTATATGATTGCCTCCGGCGAAGAGAGCGGCGAATTGGGCAATTTAATGGATCGCGCGGCGGAAAACCAGGAATCAGCATTACAGCATCGAATTACGTTAACGCTGTCGGTATTTGAACCGGCACTGGGGTGATGCTGCCAACTTACTGATTTAGTGTATGATGGTGTTTTTGAGGTGCTCCAGTGGCTTCTGTTTCTATCAGCTGTCCCTCCTGTTCAGCTACTGACGGGGTGGTGCGTAACGGCAAAAGCACTGCCGGACATCAGCGCTATCTCTGCTCTCACTGCCGTAAAAGGGGTTTGAGAGCCAATGGAACGAAAACGTACGCTAAGAAGTTAATTCATTGTTTAAATTGAAATTTAGTTCTCTCAGTTCCCCCTTCAAAATATCCTCCGGTAGCGTAAACGTATAATGCCCCAGCATATTGATATGCCCGTGCATCAGTGGGGACAACCGGGCGATATCTTCAACCCCGGTTTCTTCTCCATTACTGCGTATCCAGCTCAGGGCTTCCTGCATATAAAGTGTGTTCCACAGTACCACTGCGTTAGTGACCAGGCCCAGTGCCCCCAGCTGATCTTCCTGACCTTCACGATAGCGCTTTCTGATCTCACCGCGCTGCCCGTAGCAGATCGCCCTCGCCACAGCATGGCGGCCTTCCCCCCGGTTTAGCTGCGTCAGGATCCGCCGACGATAATCCTCATCATCAATATAATTAAGAAGGTACAGCGTCTTGTTGACGCGCCCCACTTCCATGATCGCCTGTGCCAGCCCTGATGGGCGCGAGCTTTTCAGCAAAGAGCGAATGAGTTCTGAAGCATGAATGGTGCCCAGTTTCAGCGAACCGGCGGTTCGCATCATCTCATCCCACTGATCCTCGGCTTTCGACAGATCGGCACAACCACGTGCCAGTTCGTCCAGTGCACCGTAATTTGCCGATTTATCCACTCGCCAGAATACCGCTTCACCGGCATCGGCAAGCCGGGGAAAACTGGTATCCCAGCAGCCAGAAGAGGCCAAAAATAATGTCGCTGGTACCGGCTGTGTCTGTCATGATCTCAACCGGATTCAGCCCTGTCTGCTGCTCCAGAAGGCCTTCCAGCACAAAAATGGAATCTCGTAATGTGCCGGGGACAACGATGCCGTGGAATCCAGAGTACTGATCAGAGACGAAGTTGTACCAGGTGATGCCACGTCCGGAACCAAAATATTTTCTGTTAGGTCCTGAATTGACGGTTTTCACCGGCGTGACAAAGCGCATGCCGTCAGCTGAAGCCACTTCGCCACCACCCCAGCGGCCAGCAAGCTCCAGTGTGGACTGAAAATCAACCAGGCGGGCATTGGCGCTGACCAGCGTTTCTGCCCGGAGGTAATTCTGTTTTACCCAGCTAAGCCGGTGGCGCGTCAGCGCCGGTATATTGTGCTTTATCAGCGGTTCCAGCCCGATATTGCAGGCCTCTGCCATCAGGACCGCGCACAGGCTGATGTGCAGATCCTGTGCCCGGGCCCCGGATTCACTGACATGCGTAAACTCACGTGTAAATCCCGTTCTGGCATCTATTTCAAGCAACAGTTCCGTCAAATCTACTGGCGGGAGTAGCAGCCTTACCCGACTGTTGAGACGATGCAACGATGTTGGCTCCTCCAGTTTCTCCAGGCTGCTGATAGTCAGGGAAGGATGTTTACCGTCATGGCAAATATGAACCTCCGCATTTCCTTCAAAGCGGGATGCGACGGTTTTCCAGGTTTCATCTAGCTGGACCGCCAGCTGTTGCACGCCTTTATGTCCATCAGTGGGATGTCCCAGCGCCCGGCAAACGGGGACCCGCTGAGCCTGCCATTCTTCCCCCTGCAACAGCTTCTCGCGGGGATTTCCCCAGCGATCGCTGTTTTCGAGCCAGATGTCCCTTCGACGTAGTGCATCCTGAAGGCGCTCCAGCAGACAAAGCGAGTAACCGGCACGCTGTATCCGGCCCTCCGCATGGCACTGTTGCAAAGTTAGCGATGAGGCAGCCTTTTGTCTTATTCAAAGGCCTTACATTTCAAAAACTCTGCTTACCAGGCGCATTTCGCCCAGGGGATCACCATAATAAAATGCTGAGGCCTGGCCTTTGCGTAGTGCACGCATCACCTCAATACCTTTGATGGTGGCGTAAGCCGTCTTCATGGATTTAAATCCCAGCGTGGCGCCGATTATCCGTTTCAGTTTGCCATGATCGCATTCAATCACGTTGTTCCGGTACTTAATCTGTCGGTGTTCAACGTCAGACGGGCACCGGCCTTCGCGTTTGAGCAGAGCAAGCGCGGGACCATAGGCGGGCGCTTTATCCGTGTTGATGAATCGCGGGATCTGCCACTTCTTCACGTTGTTGAGGATTTTACCCAGAAACCGGTATGCAGCTTTGCTGTTACGACGGGAGGAGAGATAAAAATCGACAGTGCGGCCCCGGCTGTCGACGGCCCGGTACAGATACGCCCAGCGGCCATTGACCTTCACGTAGGTTTCATCCATGTGCCACGGGCAAAGATCGGAAGGGTTACGCCAGTACCAGCGCAGCCGTTTTTCCATTTCAGGCGCATAACGCTGAACCCAGCGGTAAATCGTGGAGTGATCGACATTCACTCCGCGTTCAGCCAGCATCTCCTGCAGCTCACGGTAACTGATGCCGTATTTGCAGTACCAGCGTACGGCCCACAGAATGATGTCACGCTGAAAATGCCGGCCTTTGAATGGGTTCATGTGCAGCTCCATCAGCAAAAGGGGATGATAAGTTTATCACCACCGACTATTTGCAACAGTGCCGGATGGTCGTGACAGCGACGCCATCTGCCGCAAAGAGCTGGCAACCATGTTTGCTCACTTCGCTCAGGAGACTGGCGGCCATGAAAGCTGGCGTCCGGAAGCCGAATGGCGTCAGGCGCTGGTTCACGTACGTGAAATGGGCTGGAGCGAAGGGCAGAAGGGGGGCTATAACGGCGAATGTAACCCGGACGTCTGGCAGGGTCAGACCTGGCCGTGCGGTAAAGATAAAGACGGCGATTTCCTGAGCTACTTCGGTCGCGGCGCGAAACAGTTGTCTTACAACTACAACTATGGCCCGTTCTCTGAAGCGATGTACGGTGACGTGCGTACGCTGCTCGATAAACCCGAGCTGGTGGCGGATACCTGGCTGAACCTGGCGAGTGCGATCTTCTTCTTCGCCTATCCGCAGCCACCAAAACCCAGCATGCTGCAGGTTATTGACGGCACATGGCAGCCGAACGATCACGATAAAGCCAACGGTCTGGTACCGGGCTTCGGCGTGACCACCCAGATCATCAACGGCGGCGTAGAATGCGGCGGCCCGACTGAAATTGCCCAGTCGCAAAACCGTATCAAGTACTACAAAGAGTTCGCGAACTACCTGAAGGTTCCGGTTCCTGCGAATGAAGTGCTGGGCTGCGCCAACATGAAGCAGTTCGATGAAGGTGGTGCAGGCGCGCTGAAGATTTACTGGGAGCAGGACTGGGGATGGAGCGCGGATACACCAAGCGGTCAGACGTACTCTTGCCAGCTGGTGGGCTACCAGACGCCATATAGCGCGTTCAAAGAGGGCGACTACAGCAAATGCGTACAGCACTTCTTTAACGTGAATATCGTTAACGATGACGGCTCAACAACCACGCCGGATGAAACCCCGGTAGCACCAGCGCCATCGGAAGAGGAAACCCCGGCTCCGGCGCCCGTTCCGGATGAAACGCCTGCAGAACCGACGGCTGTCAATCACGCACCGGTCGCGCATATTGCCGGCCCAATCGGTGCGGTTGACGCAGGTGCACAGGTTTCTCTGAGCGCCGAAGGTTCGACAGATGCTGATGGTAACAAACTGACTTATACCTGGCGCTCTCAGGATGGTCAGACTGTGACGGGTCAGGATAAAGCGGTTGTGACCTTCAGAGCCCCAGAAGCGGCGACGGCGCAGCAGGTTGAAATTAGCCTCACGGTTAGCGACGGTGAACTGAGCAGCACAACCTCTTATCTGCTGAACGTGAAGGCGAAAGCGATTCCGTCTCAGGACGAAGGGACATCCGGCTCTTACGCCGCGTGGAGTGCGAACAGTAAGTACAAAGCAGGTGATATCGTGAACAACCACGGTAAACTCTTCCAGTGCAAACCGTTCCCGTACAGCGGCTGGTGTAACACGGCTCCGGCGTACTATGAACCCGGCGCAGGTCTGGCATGGTCTGACGCCTGGACGGCGCTGTAAAAGCAAACGGCAACCGAAAGGTTGCCGTTTTCGTGTTTGCACTGTGCTGTTGTAGGCCCGGTAAGGCGAAGCCGCCACCGGGCAAAAAGGCTAGCGATGAAGCTTCCCGTGGTCCCGCAACCACGCCGCCGTGCGCACAATCCCTTCATCCAGCGTCACGATCGGTTTATACCCCAGCTCGTTCTCTGCGCGGGTAATATCCAGCGTGAAATCAAAGTTGAGCTTGGATACCCCATAGTGCGTCAGCGCGGGTTCTTTGGCCGATTTACTGCCAAAACGCTCCATGCTGCGGGCGATCATGTCCAGCATCGGGTAGGGCACGGAACGGATACGGCAGTTGATCTGCAGTTCATCAATCAGCCGTTGCACAATGCTGCGTAACGAACACGGCTCGCCGTTGGTGATGTTGTAGGCACGGCCGGAAATCAGCTTATCGCAGTCCGGCTGACTAGCCAGCCACATGGCGTGAACCGCATTTTCATAGTAGGTCATATCCACCAGCGCATCGCCGCCGCGCGGCAACAGCACGCTGCCGTAGTGATGCATCATCTGCGCCAGACGCGGAATAAACACCTTGTCGTGCGGCCCGAACAGGCTCTGCGGACGCAGTACCGTAAAACGGGTATGCGGGTTTGACTGCGCCAGCAGGTCAATTACCTCTTCGCTGGCCGCCTTGCTGCGGGCAAACTCACAGGCAAAACGTGCGGGGCGGAAATCTTCCTGCACGTCACGATGGTGGTGATAATCGAAATAGAGCGATGGGGAGGAGATATGGATAAAGTTACGCACGCCCCAGGCAACGGCCCATTCGCCCAGACGGCGGGTTGCCCGCACGTTAGCGAGGTCAAAGGCTTCCTGGGTTCCCCACGGAGAGGTGAAACTGGAGCAGTGCCACAGCGTGTCGATACCGGCGAGCATCACTTTCGCCTGAGAGGAGACCAGCTCCGTCAGGTCAGCATGGACAAACTCTGCGCCCATTTTTTGCAGCAGTTTTCCCATCGCTTCGTTGCGACCGGTAGCCCTGACGCTGATGCCTTTGTTGCGCAGAAATTCGACCGCATTTCGGCCTAAGCCGCTGGTCGCCCCGGTAACCAGTACCTTCATATCAATCCACTGTGTTGAAAAAGAATTTCGTGCGCATTCTTTCGTGAATTACGGCGGGTTGCAATGGGAAAGGTGAAAGAAAGAGAGTTTTATTTAGAACTTTTCCGTCTTTTGTTCTGCCAGTTGCGCAATCCGCTTCGCCATTCCCCGGAAGATAAACAGATGGGCGGGGATCATGAACAACCAGTAGAACAGACCCGGCATCCCGTGCGGATGCCACCAGGCGCGGACATCCAGTTCGCGATGGTCGCCTTTGTCTTTCAGCGTAAAGCAGAGTCGACCCAGCCCCGGAGCTTTCATACCGAACAGCAGTGCCAGCTGCTTTTCCGGCTCGACGATGATGACCTTCCAGCTGTCGACCGCATCGCCCACTTCAAGGTAAGGACGAGCAGGGCGGCCTTTTGCCAGCCTGTGTCCCACCAGCAGATCCATTGCTCCACGCGTTTGCCAGAGAATATTGCCGAAGAAATAACGTTCTTTGCCGCCAATCTGGTTCACCACGTCCCACAGCGCCGCCAGGCTTGCCTGCGTTTTTACCGTGCAGCCGGCCTGTTTGGGATAATAACCATACTCCGGTCGCCAGCGGGCAAACGCCTGAGCGTCGTAACCCCAGTCGCTGGAGTTCACCAGTTGCTCTTCTTCTTTCAGCGTATTGCGCACGGCATCATCAAAGCGGATCAGGTTCTGGGGAATGAGTGCCCGCAGCTCGCGATCGTCCGCCAGTAAATCATGTTTGAGTCCCTGGATCAGCGCTTTGGCGGTCGTCGGCGGCACAGAGGTAATCACATTCAAAAACCACACCGAAATCCAGCGGGTTGGAAAGGGGATGGGGATCAGCCAGCGTTTACGGCCGCTGACGCGCATGAAATGTTCAAACTGCTCCTGATAACTCAGCACTTCCGGGCCTGCCGCCTCCAGCACGCGGTGTTGCTCCGCCGGGTGGTCCAGCAGCGCCACCAGATAATGCAGTAAATTTTCCAGCGCAATCGGCGTGGTGCGCGAACGGACCCAGCGCGGCGGCGTGAGTACCGGCAGGTTGTAGACCATATCGCGCATCACTTCGAAGGCGGCGGAGCCCGCGCCGACGATAATTCCGGCGCGCAGTTCGGTAACAGGGATAGTGGCGCCGCGCAGGGTTTCCGCCGTCAGCTGGCGGGCACGCAGATGATCGGATTGCTCATGTTCGGGCGCCTGGAGCGAGCTTAAAAAAATGACCTGCTTCACCGGCGTTTGCAGCAGGGCATCGCGGACGTTCATCGCCACCTGACGCTCGTGGGCGATAAAATCTCCGCCTTCACCCATGCTGTGCACCAGGTAGTAAAGCGTGTCGACCCCTTCCAGCAGCGCGGGAAGTTCCTTCGGCCAGTTGAGGTCAACATTATGGCAGGTGACGCCAGGCAAACTGAGTTTTTGCAGACGTTCGGTGTTGCGTGCCGCGGCCAGCACCTGATGCCCCTGCTGGCTTAATACAGTGGTGAGATGCTGACCGATATACCCGCTGGCGCCGAGCACCAGAATGCGTTGCGGCACTTGAGGCTCCTTATCGCTGTAAAAACGCCTGCCAGTGTTTCACCACCTCTGACAGCTGTTCGCGGCTCACGTCGAGATGCATGACCAGACGCACGACAGGTGAGGCGTTGATCAGCACGCCACGGGATTTCATAAATTCACCCAGTACGGCAGCGTGTTCGTCACCCACGCGAACGAACAGCATGTTGGTGTCGTGGCGCATCACGTCGGCGCCAATCTCGCGCAGCTGCGCCGCCATCCACGCGGCGTTGTCGTGATCGTCCTTCAGGCGCGCCACGTTGTTTTTCAGGGCATACAGCCCGGCCGCCGCCAGAATACCCGCCTGACGCATGCCGCCGCCGGTCATTTTGCGCCAGCGGTTGGCACGCTTGATGTAGTCCGCATTGCCCACCAGCAGGGAACCCACGGGCGTACCCAACCCTTTAGAGAGGCAAATGGTGAACGAATCGCAATATTGCGCGATCTCTTTTAGCTCGCAACCGTACGCCACCACGGCGTTAAAGATGCGTGCGCCATCCACGTGCAGGCCAAGTTTGCGCTCGCGAGTGAATTCCCACGCTGCTTTCAGGTACTCGCGAGGCAAAACTTTACCGTTATGGGTGTTTTCGAGGCTGAGCAGTTTTGTGCGAGCAAAGTGAATATCGTCAGCTTTGATTTTCGCCGCGACTTTATCGAGCGGCAGGGTGCCGTCCGGCGCGGCGTCAATCGGCTGTGGCTGAATGCTGCCGAGCACGGCTGCACCGCCTGCTTCATACAGATAGTTATGCGCGCCCTGGCCCACGATGTACTCTTCGCCGCGCTCGCAGTGGCTGAGCAGCGCCACCAGGTTGGCCTGCGTACCGGTGGGCAGGAACAGAGCGGCCTCTTTCCCGCTGAGTTCTGCGGCATAGCGCTGCAGCTCGTTAACCGTCGGATCGTCACCATAGACGTCGTCCCCGACCGGAGCGGCCATCATCTCTTCAAGCATGGCGCGGCTCGGACGGGTTACGGTATCACTGCGTAAATCAATCATGGCATGTCCTTATATTTAAAAGGCGATGCCAGATGTTTTACCTGAGCCAGTTCGTTTTTGCCAGTTCGATCACCTCATCGCCGCGGCCGCTGATGATGGCGCGCAGCATGTAGAGGCTAAAGCCTTTGGCTTGTTCCAGTTTGATTTGCGGTGGGATCGCCAGCTCTTCTTTGGCGACCACCACGTCCACCAGTACCGGGCCGTCAATGGAAAAGGCGCGCTGCAGGGCTTCATCCACCTCTGACGCTTTTTCCACGCGAATACCGGTGATGCCGCAGGCCTCGGCGATACGCGCGAAGTTAGTGTCGTGCAGCTCGGTGCCGTCCGTGAGGTAGCCGCCGGCCTTCATCTCCATCGCCACGAAGCCCAGCACGCTATTGTTGAAAACCACGATTTTAAGCGGGAGCTTCATCTGCACCACCGACAGGAAATCGCCCATCAGCATGCTGAACCCGCCATCGCCGCACATCGCCACGACCTGGCGTTCCGGAGCGGTGGCTTTCGCCCCTAGCGCCTGCGGCATGGCGTTGGCCATCGATCCGTGGTTGAACGAGCCGAGCAGGCGACGTTTCCCGTTCATTTTCAGATAGCGCGCTGCCCAGACGGTTGGGGTACCCACGTCGCAGGTAAAGATGGCGTCGTCGTCAGCAAAATGGCTGATCTGCTGCGCCAGATACTGCGGATGGATGGCTTTGTCGCTCGGTTTGGCGAGGTCGTCCAGCCCCTTGCGTGCATCGCGATAGTCGCTCAACGCCTTATCGAGGAACTTGCGGTCCGTTTTTTCTTCCAGCAGCGGCAGCAGGGCGGCAAGGGTGGATTTAATATCGCCCACCAGCGCCATATCGACCTTGCTGTGCGCGCCGATACTGGCGGGGTTGATATCAATCTGAATGATTTTAGCGTCCGTCGGGTAGAACGGACGATAAGGGAATTGCGTGCCGAGCAAAATGAGTGTGTCGGCATTCATCATCGTATGGAAACCGCTGGAAAAGCCGATTAAGCCGGTCATACCCACATCATAGGGGTTATCGTACTCAATATGCTCTTTGCCGCGCAGGGCGTGGACGATCGGCGCTTTGAGCTTACCGGCGAACTCAAGTAATTCTTTATGTGCGCCTGCACTGCCGCTGCCGCACATCAGGGCAATATTGCTGGAATAGCGCAGCAGTTGCGCCAGTTTTTTCAGCTCTTCTTCGGCTGGCGTCACCACTGGCTGTGGCGCATGATACCAGTGGCTGCTAGCGGTTTCTGGTGCGGCCTTGAGCGCGACGTCGCCAGGTAACACGACCACGGAAACACCCCGATTCAGCACAGCTTTGCGCATGGCAATCGCCAGGACCTGAGGGATCTGCTCGGGTGTCGAAACGAGCTCGCAATAGTGGCTACATTCACGGAACAGCTCCTGCGGATGCGTCTCCTGAAAATAGCCGCTGCCGATTTCTGTCGACGGAATATGAGCGGCAATCGCCAGCACCGGCACGTGGTTACGGTGGCAATCAAACAGACCGTTGATTAAATGCAGGTTTCCCGGCCCACACGATCCGGCGCAGACGGCCAGTTCCCCCGTGAGCTGGGCTTCGGCACCGGCGGCAAAGGCGGCGACCTCCTCATGACGGGTCGGCATCCATTCAATGGTTTTCATCTTGTTGAGACTGTCGCTCAGTCCGTTAAGTGAATCGCCGGTGACACCCCAGATGCGTTTTACGCCTGCTTGTTCCAGGGTTTTCGCTATGTATGCAGCCACGGTTTGTTTCATGGTTGTCCGTCTCCTTTTTGTGATATCGCTTACAAGCTTAGAAGAAAGTCTCCGTATTGCCCGCCGCATCCCCCCAATTAAAAGGTGCTGTTCACGCGCAATTATTCGGCATAATCTGGTGATACCTCAGTGAAAACAGGAATCATTTCAAATGGTTAAATCATTGTTAATTGCTGTTAATGAAAAGCTATCGTGCGACGATCTTGGCAAACTCTTGTTACGACTTGCCGTGGGTGGGCTAATGCTGTTTCACGGCTTGCATAAGTTGTTTGGTGGTGTGGGATTCATCAGCGGCATGCTGGTGGAAAAAGGGTTGCCGGGGTTTATCGCCTATGGCGTTTTGATTGGCGAAGTCGTGGCACCGATCCTGATTATCATTGGGCTCTTTACGCGCCCGGCCGCGCTGGTGCTGGCATTTACGATGATTGTGGCGTGGCTGATGGTGGGAATGGGGGAAACGCTCGCGCTCGATAAGGTAGGCGCATGGGCAATTGAAAGCCTGGTGTACTTCTTTATCGGCTCGCTGGCGGTGGCGTGTCTAGGGGCAGGGCGGTTTGCGGTAGGGAAAGGTCCTGCGTGGCGGTGAGGATAACAAAAGCCCGGTGGCGCTAGCGCTTACCGGGCCTGTGATCGAACGTTTACCGTTTATGCCAGAACCAAATCACCCTGCGGATGACACGAGCAGGCCAACACATAACCTTCTGCAATTTCCGCGTCGGACAGCGTCATAGTACTGGTGACGCTGTACTCCCCGGAGACCACTTTCGTTTTACAGCAGCCGCACACGCCTGCACGACAGGCTGCCACTACGGGGATCTTATTGCTTTCCAGCGCCTCCAGCAGCGTAGTGCCCACACGGCCAAAGAAAGTCTGTGCTGGTTGCAGTTTGCTGAATTTAATCCCGCTGGTAGCCGCTTCTGCCACGGGGGTAAAGAACTGCTCTTTGAAGAAGCGGGTCACGCCGAGCGCTTTCACTTCTTCTTCCACGATAGCCATGTACGGCGCTGGGCCGCAGGTCATTACGGTACGATTTGCGATATCAGGCACGCTTTGCAGCAGCTCGCGGCTCAGACGACCGGGCACAAAACCATGGGTTGCGTTATGTTCCGCCACCAGCGTCACCGGATAATCACGCCACTCCTCGGCACAAATCACATCGTCCGGGGAACGGACGCTGAAGATCGCCTGCACGTCGGCCTGCGGGCGGTTCTTCGCCAGCCAGCGACGCATCGACATAATCGGCGTCACGCCACAGCCCGCTGCCAGCAGCAGGAATTTATCGTCTGTTTTGTCGTCACAGGTGAAATCACCCTGCGCGTCAGACAGCCAGATGTAATCCCCGCGCTTCACGTCACGCGTCAGCCACTGGGAGCCCGCGCCGTCGTCAATGCGGCGGACGGTGAGCGTAATGTATTCGCTCACGCCCGGCGTTGAGGATAGGGTATAGGCGCGCAGGGTGTCCGCCGAATTGCGAACGCTGACCAGCGCATACTGCCCTGCACGGTACGGATAGTAGTCATGGCACAGCAGTGACAGTGTCCATACATCCGGCGTCTCCTGATGGATGTGATGAACCTGCATCCGCCACGGACATTGTGAGGTTGGCATGGTCATGAATAACTCCTTACGCGCTCAGCAGCTGCTTCATATCGTCTTCAACGTTGGTCACGGAACGCAGGCCGAATTTCTCGTTCAGCACGGTCAGCAGGTCCGGCGTCAGGAAGCCAGGCGCGGTCGGGCCGGTCACGATGTTGGTTACGCCCAGAGATAGCAGGGTCAGCAGGATGACAATCGCTTTCTGCTCAAACCATGACAGCACCAGCGACAGCGGCAGATCGTTCACGCTGCAGCCTAGTTTCTCCGCCAGAGTGACCGCCAGGATGATCGCAGAGTAGGCATCATTACACTGTCCGGCATCCACCAGGCGCGGCAGACCTTCGATGTTACCGAAGTCCAGTTTGTTGAAGCGGTATTTACCGCAGGCCAGCGTCAGGATCAGACAGTCTTCCGGTACGCGGGTGGCGAAATCGGTGAAGTAGTTACGCTCGCCGCGCGCGCCGTCACAGCCGCCGACGAGGAAGATATGGCGCAGTTTTTCACGGCTGACGAGATCGATCAGTGTATCTGCAGCCCCGAGCAGTGTTTCACGGCCAAAACCGACGGTAATCAGGTGCGGAATTTCACTGTACGGGAAGCCCGCCATCTGCTGCGCTTGCTTGATGACCGGACCGAAGTCATCGCCCTCAAGGTGGCTTACACCCGGCCAGCCGACGATGCTGCGGGTCCAGATGCGGTCGTCATACGCGCCCACGGTTGGGTCGATGATGCAGTTAGAGGTCATCACGATTGGGCCCGGGAAACGGGCAAACTCAACCTGCTGGTTCTGCCAGCCGCTGCCGTAGTTACCGATCAGATGTTTGAATTTACGCAGCTCTGGATACCCGTGAGCCGGCAGCATTTCACCGTGGGTATAAACGTTAACGCCCGTACCTTCGGTTTGCTTCAGCAGGTTGTAGAGATCTTTCAGGTCATGACCGGAAATCAGGATGCATTTGCCTTCGGTTGCTTTGACATTGACCTGGGTGGGCGTTGGGTGGCCGTAGGTGCTGGTTTCACCGGCGTCCAGAATGCTCATCACTTTGAAGTTCATCTGGCCGATTTCCATTGAGCACTCAAGCAGCGCGTTCATATCTGCAGGCCAGGTGCCGAGCCACGCCATGATGTTGTGGTACTGGGCGTAGATGTCGTTGTCGTATTGACCGAGCACATGCGCGTGCTCCATATAGGCCGCGGCGCCTTTCAGACCGTACAGGCACAGCAGACGCAAGCCAAGGATATTCTCGCCAATGGCCGTTTTGTCTTTGTTTGGGGTGAACTCTGCCGCCTGACGCTGCAACTCGCCCAGATCGTCGCTCACCAGCTGAAGTTCTGACATCGGATTTTCCACGCGGGCGTTAGCGTCCGCCTTCAGACACTGCGCTTTCAGCGCTTCACGAAGGGCAATGGCTTCGCGGGCGTAGCCGACAATGCGCGGAGAGTCGAAGTTAACGTTGGTTAGCGTGGAGAAGAAGGCGCGCGGTGCGAAGCTGTCGACGTAGTGGTCGATGATGCCATATTCACGCGCTTTGCACGCCCATGCGGAAAGGCCTTGCAGGGCCGCAATCAGCAGGTCCTGCAGGTCAGATGTTTCTGCGGTTTTGCCGCACATACCCTGTGCGTAAGAGCAGCCATTGCCTGCCGGGGTACGGATGGTTTGTTCACATTGCACACAAAACATAATCACACCTGTTAAAGTTATATTTAATATACATGTTTAAGGTTATGCCTGTGCCAGAACGGTGAAAAGGGCTTTTTGCTACAAAATAAAGGGAGATTGATTTAGCGCAATTTTGGCGGCAGGAACCCTACCGCCAAAGAAGTATCAGGCCGAGAAGACTGCCATCAGAACCGGAACCAGCAGGCTTAAAATAAAGCCGTGCACGATGGCGGCGGGCACCATCTCCAGTCCGCCAGAGCGTTGTAATACCGGCAGGGTAAAGTCCATTGAAGTCGCGCCGCACAGACCCAGCGCCGTAGAGCGACTTCGGCGCACCAGACCCGGGATCAGCATAATGGCAATTAACTCCCGTGCCAGGTCGTTAAAGAAGGCGGCGCTACCAATCACCGGGCCGAACGATTCGGTCAGCAGAATCCCGGAGAGGGAATACCAACCGAAACCTGAGGCCATCGCGAGGCCTGTTTTCAGCTGCAGGTCGAGAATAAAAGCGTTAATCACGCCCGCCACCATGGAGCTGGCGACAACAATGACCGCGACCATCATTCCCCGACGGTTCAGAACAATTTGCCTAAGCGTCATGCCATTATTTCGGAGCTGAATACCGATCAGGAACAGCAGGAAGATCAGCGTATATTCACTGGCCTCTGTTGCGTGCTGTAAAAATGCCCAGCCGGTCAGCCCAAGAAGAAACCCGAGCACCACGACGCCGCACAGTTTTAATGATTCCAGAGCCATCGCAATTCGGGAAGGCAGCTTTTCCTGATGATGATGGTTTTTCCAGGGAACGGTACGTTCAAGCCAGAAGAGTGCGGCAATATTACACAGTAAAATAACCACCACGGTGACCACTGAATAATGCAGGATAGAAAGCAGATTGGTCGCCAGATTATCCAGGAAGGCCAGGCTGATCCCCATAAAGAAAAGAATGACGTATACAATCCAGCTGAGAAAACGGTTGATAAGACGTAATGCGGATTCCTGATGCAGCGGGATAAGGTAGCCCGCAATCAGGGGCAGCAGAATGATGAGGAGTCCTGAAAACATGAACAGCTGGTCCTTTTGAGTATCTGTTAAGCGCCAGTGACACTACCCAATAAAGGCTGTTCAGTAAAGCGGCAAAAAGAAAGCCGGGTGGCGACTGCGCCTTACCCGGCTTGAGTGTATGTGGGGTTATGCGGCCTGATGCCCTCACCCCAACCCTCTCCCACGGGAGAGGGAGAAAATCATTAATCGCGTTTTTCCAGCAGGGTGCGATACAGCACACCGCCCAGAATACCGCCGATGATTGGCATCACCCAGAATAGCCACAGCTGCTCAAGCGCCCAACCGCCCTGGAAAATGGCGACGGCGGTACTGCGTGCCGGGTTGACGGAGGTGTTAGTGACCGGAATAGAAATCAGGTGGATAAGCGTCAGCGCGAGACCAATGGCAATAGGGGCAAAGCCTGCTGGTGCGTGTTTGTCGGTTGCGCCGTGGATCACCAGCAGGAAGCCTGCGGTCAGCACAATTTCAATCACGATAGCAGACAGCATGGAGTAGCCGCCGGGTGAGTGTTCACCGAAGCCGTTAGAGGCAAACCCGCTGGCTGCAGCGTCGAAGCCGGCTTTACCGCTGGCAATCACGTAAAGCACAGCTGCCGCAATAATACCGCCCACTACCTGAGCGACGATGTAGCCAATGACTTCTTTCGCAGGGAAACGGCCGCCCGCCCATAAACCCAATGTCACCGCCGGGTTAAAATGGCCACCCGAAATATGCCCTACGGCAAAGGCCATGGTTAATACGGTTAAACCAAACGCCAGTGCGACGCCGACAAAACCAATGCCTAATTCCGGGAATGCCGCAGCCAGAACGGCGCTACCGCAGCCACCAAATACCAGCCAGAATGTACCAAAGCATTCTGCTGCCAATTTTCTAAACATAACCACCTCAATAATAAATTTCCGCACGCTTTCCCGCGTACGGGATATATCGCCATAAAGGGATGACGACTCAAAGAGCCGTTATTCTAAAAACCAACAACACCCCTTCGCCACTTAAATAAATTCGATTAATTTGATTTAAGGCAATGTGATGTCAATCCTTGTTCAAATAAGCGGTAAATAGAGCATAGACCAATTCTCGCAAGGACGAATGTTATGCTGTCGTGACAGAACGACGCCCGCTATACTGCTGATAACTTAAAGGAAAAAGTGGTCATTTCGCGGGGGATTTATGCTTCTCGAACGTGTGGAAATTGTCGGGTTTCGCGGGATTAACCGCCTGTCGCTGCAGCTGGAACAGAACAACGTCCTGATCGGCGAGAACGCCTGGGGTAAGTCCAGCCTGCTGGATGCGCTAACGTTGTTGCTTTCGCCCGAAGATGATTTGTATCACTTCGTCCACGATGATTTCTGGTTCCCACCGGGTGACATCACGGGCCGCGAGAAGCATCTGCATATCATTTTGACGTTCCGGGAATCTGAGCCAGGACGTCATCGCGTGCGTCGCTTCCGCCCGTTATCACCTTGCTGGGTGCCGTGCGATGACGATTTCCATCGTATTTTCTATCGGCTTGAAGGCGAGATGTCGGAAAACGAAGGGGTACTGACCCTGCGTGATTTTCTCGATGAGAAAGCCAACCCGATCCCCCTGGAGAATATCGACGATCTGGCGCGCCACCTGACCCGCCTGACGCCGGTACTACGCTTGCGTGATGCGCGTTTTATGCGGCGTATCCGTAACGGTACCGTACCGCATATGCCGGAAGTGGAAGTTACGGCCCGGGAGCTGGATTTCCTGGCCAGAGAGCTGGTTTCGCGTCCGCAAAATCTGACCGATGGGCAAATCCGTCAGGGATTGTCCGCGATGGTGCAACTTCTGGAACACTATTTTTCCGAACAGGGCACGTCGGAGTCGCGCCATCGTCTGATGCGCCGACGCTCTCATGATGAGCAACGAAGCTGGCGTTACCTCGATATTATTAACCGGATGATCGACCGGCCTGGAGGCCGTTCCCATCGGGTAATTTTGCTGGGGCTGTTTTCAACACTTCTGCAGGCGAAAGGAACCGTTCGTCTCGACCGGGACGCCCGCCCGCTGCTGCTGGTGGAAGATCCTGAGACCCGTCTGCATCCCATTATGCTCTCCGTGGCATGGCATCTGCTGAATCTGCTGCCGCTCCAGCGCATTACCACCACCAATTCCGGCGAGTTATTATCGCTGACGCCGGTTGAACACGTCTGCCGTCTGGTGCGTGAATCTTCGCGTGTTTCTGCTTACCGGCTCGGGCCTGGCGGTCTGAACGCGGAAGACGGGCGCCGTATTGCGTTTCATATTCGCTTTAATCGAGCATCGTCGCTTTTTGCCCGCTGTTGGCTGCTGGTGGAGGGGGAAACGGAAACCTGGGTCATCAACGAACTGGCGCGCCAGTGCGGCCATCATTTTGATGCGGAAGGCATTAAGGTGATTGAGTTTGCCCAGTCGGGATTAAAACCGTTGATAAAATTTGCCCGCCGGATGGGGATCGAGTGGCATGTCCTGGTAGACGGTGACGAAGCGGGTAAAAAATACGCCTCAACCGTGCGTAGCCTGCTGAATAATGAGCGAGAAGAAGAGCGCGACCATTTAACCATGCTCCCTGCGATGGACATGGAGCATTTTATGTATCGTCAGGGTTTTGACGACGTATTCCACAGAATTGCGATGGTACCTGTAGATGTCCCGATGAACATGCGGCGCGTGATTGCCAAAGCCATTCATCGTTCGTCAAAACCGGATTTAGCCATTGAAGTGGCGACGGAGGCGGGGAAACGGGGCGTGGAATCAGTACCGACGCTGCTGCGCAAGATGTTCTCCCGCGTGCTGTGGCTGGCACGCGGGAAAGCAGATTAAGGTTGGGTTGCCTGGCTCACTTGCTGAATCAGGCTATCCAGCAGTTCGTAGCGGCGGCGATATTCGGAACGTTTTTTACTCGCGATCTCTTCCATCGGTTTACGTGACATAACAAGCGGCAGCCTAAAGTTACCGTTATCCTGTTTTTCACCGCCGATGGAAACCCAGAAACTGTCGTAATCGGCCAGCAGTTTCCCCTCTTTTTTCTTGCGATAACGCCAGCTGCGATAAATATGGGTGGCGTTACTGACGGCAAGAATCTGTTCTACCGGGAAAGCGGTGCCGAGGGTCATTGCGGCTTCAACGAGCAGACGTTTCGGGAACAGGCCATGACAGGCTTTCGTTGCCCCCTGGATAAGCTCGTGCGGAACGTGTGCTTTTGCGCCCTGCAAACCGCCGATAAATAGCGTCGATTTCCCTTCAAACTGGCACAACGTAAAGGTCATTTCTGCCAGCACCGTGTTCTGGCTGTCACAGAAAGCGAGGGTGGCTTCTCCTTCTTTATCCAGGAATGCATCTGCGCACAGACGAACGGTAAATTGCTGTTCATCTTTGCCGGTTAAGGTCAGCAGCGTGAAGCCCTGTTTAGAAAGATAACCATTCAGCAGCGTCGCAGGAAGCTGGCGGCTCATCGTCTGATAGTGCCAGTTGAGGGATTCCAGCGCGTGCTGACTATCCATGTTCACCGTTAACCAGGGACGATGCAGCCGGCATGGCAGCCCAGGTTGTACCTGTAACATCTGCATCAGACGCGGTTGTTTTGCCAGACTCGTTAAAAGGCGCGCGGTGCTAACAGGTGACGCCAGCGAACGTAACATGAATTTACGTCGATAGGAGGGATTCTTCCACGCAAGCCCAGGTGTGAGCTGACCGAAAGCCAGATTTTTGAAAAGCTGCCAGCCTGATTTAGGCTGCGGCAGGTTTGAAAAAGGTGTATCGACGATGGAAGACATGATAGATCCTGCTTCTTGTTGAAGAGCTTCATTTCAGCAGGCGAACGTTCAACATCTCGTAAACAAATTGTGACGATTTCGGGAAACAGGGGTTTCGTTGAGGAGTCGTTTAGATAAAATCAACACTGATAATTGCCAGAACATTTATTTGGAATATTTATGAACCTCAAGGGAAAACGCAGAACGCTGTTTCTGCTGCTGGCGGTCGTGGTTTTGGTCGGCGGATACTGGCTCTGGCAGGTGCTTAATGCGCCGGTGCCGCAGTATCAGACACTGATTGTTCGTCCGGGTGAACTGCAGCAAAACGTCCTCGCAACGGGCAAACTTGACGCCCTGCGCAAGGTTGATGTCGGCGCTCAGGTCAGCGGCCAGTTGAAAACGTTGTCGGTAGAGATTGGCGACAAGGTGAAAAAAGGTCAGTTGCTTGGGGTAATCGACCCTGAACAGGCTGAGAACCAGATCCGTGAGGTGGAAGCGACGCTGATGGAACTGCGGGCGCAGCGTGCACAGGCACTGGCAGAGCGTAACCTCGCCCAGGTGACGCTCATCCGCCAGCAGGCGCTTGCCAAAACTCAGGCTATTTCGAAACAAGATTTAGATACTGCCACCACAGAACTGGCGGTCAAGCAGGCGCAGATTGGCACGATTGATGCACAAATCAAGCGCAATCAGGCCTCGCTGGATACGGCGAAAACCAACCTCGATTACACGCAAATTGTTGCCCCGATGGCCGGGGAAGTCACCCAGATCACGACGCTTCAGGGCCAGACGGTCATTGCGGCACAGCAGGCGCCAAACATTCTGACCCTGGCAGACATGAGCACCATGCTGGTGAAAGCCCAGGTCTCAGAAGCGGATGTGATCCATCTTAAACCGGGGCAGAATGCCTGGTTTACGGTGCTTGGCGATCCGCAGACGCGTTATGAAGGCGTGCTAAAAGATATTCTGCCGACGCCGGAAAAGGTCAACGACGCCATTTTCTACTATGCCCGTTTTGAGGTGCCCAACCCGCAGGGCGTTCTGCGTCTGGACATGACCGCACAGGTGCATATTCAGCTCACCGGCGTGAAAAACGTGCTGACCATTCCACTCTCCGCGCTGGGTGAATCCACTGGCGAGGGCCGTTATAAGGTGAAGGTACTGCGCAATGGCGAAACTCGCGATCGAGAAGTGGTGATCGGCGCGCGTAACGATACTGACGTGGTGGTGACGAAAGGGCTGGAAGAGGGTGAGGAGGTTGTCACCAGCGAAAGCCTGCCAGGAGCGCCTAAATGACGGCGCTGCTTGAGCTGAACGACATCCGTCGCAGCTACCCGTCGGGCGACGGCCCGGTGGAGGTGCTGAAGGGGATCTCGTTACGCGTCGAGGCTGGCGAGATGGTGGCGATTGTCGGGGCGTCCGGTTCCGGTAAATCGACGCTGATGAATATTCTCGGTTGCCTGGATAAACCCACCAGCGGTACCTATCGCGTGGCGGGAACGGATGTCTCCACGCTTGATGGTGACGCGCTTGCAAAACTGCGGCGCGAACACTTTGGTTTTATCTTCCAGCGTTATCACCTGCTTTCTCATTTAAGTGCGGCACAGAACGTGGAAGTGCCCGCGGTCTATGCGGGCGTGGAGCGTAAAAAGCGTCTGGAGCGGGCGCAAGCGTTATTAACGCGTTTGGGGCTGGCAGAACGGGTGGAATATCAACCGTCTCAGCTTTCCGGCGGTCAGCAGCAGCGAGTCAGTATTGCCCGTGCGCTGATGAACGGTGGACAGGTGATCCTCGCGGATGAGCCGACCGGCGCGCTCGACAGCCATTCGGGTGAAGAGGTCATGGCGATCCTCCATCAGTTGCGCGATCAGGGGCACACGGTGATTATCGTGACGCATGACCCACAGGTCGCGGCGCAGGCGGAGCGGATCGTTGAGATCCACGACGGCGAGCTGGTCAGCAACCCGCCACCGCGACAGACCAGAGCGGCAGCACCGAAAGAAGCCTTGCCTGCGTCAACCGGTTGGGGGCAATTTTCCAGTGGCTTTCGCGAAGCGCTGACCATGGCCTGGCTGGCGATGGCGGCCAACAAAATGCGCACCTTGCTGACGATGCTCGGCATTATCATTGGTATCGCCTCGGTGGTGTCGATTGTGGTGGTGGGCGATGCCGCCAAGCAGCTGGTGCTGGCCGATATTCGCGCCATCGGCACCAATACTATTGACGTCTATCCCGGCAAAGACTTTGGCGACGACGAGCCACAGTATCAGCAGGCGCTGAAATATAACGATCTGGAGGCTATTCAGAAGCAGCCGTGGGTGAACTCCGCCACGCCTGCGGTTTCGCAAAACCTGCGTCTGCGCGTGGGCAACGTTGACGTGGCCGCCAGCGCGAATGGCGTGAGTGGAGACTATTTCAACGTCTACGGCATGACCTTCAGTGAAGGCGCTACCTTCAACGCCGAGCAGCTGGCGGGTAGGGCACAGGTGGTGGTGCTGGACGCGAACTTACGCAGGCAACTCTTCCCCAATAAAACCAACGTGGTGGGTGAGGTGATCCTGGTAGGGAATATGCCTGCCACCGTCATTGGCGTGGCGGAAGAGAAGCAGTCGATGTTTGGCAGCAGTAAGATCCTGCGCGTCTGGCTGCCCTATACCACCATCTCAGGGCGGATCATGGGGCAATCCTGGCTCAACTCCATCACCGTGCGCGTGAAGGAAGGCTACGACAGTGCCCGGGCCGAGCAGCAGCTGGAACAACTGCTTACGTTACGTCACGGAAAGAAAGATTTCTTCACCTGGAATATGGACGGCCTCTTGAAAACGGCTGAAAAGACCACACGTACTCTTCAGCTGTTCCTGACGCTGGTGGCAGTGATCTCGCTGGTGGTGGGTGGCATTGGGGTGATGAATATCATGCTGGTGTCGGTGACCGAACGCACGCGGGAGATTGGCATCCGTATGGCGGTCGGGGCCCGGGCCAGCGATGTGCTCCAGCAGTTTTTGATTGAAGCGGTGCTGGTGTGTCTGGTCGGCGGTGCAATGGGCATTGCGCTCTCGATGATGATCGCGTTTGCGCTCCAGCTCTTTTTACCCGGCTGGGAGATTGGTTTCTCACCTCTGGCTATTCTTACCGCATTTTTGTGTTCGACATTTACCGGCATTTTGTTTGGCTGGTTGCCGGCCCGCAACGCGGCGCGGCTGGATCCGGTTGATGCGCTGGCCCGCGAATAGGCTGAAAATAAAAATGCCAGCCGATCGGGCTGGCATTTTGACTGCGGGATGTACACAATAAAACAGAGAGCTATGCAACCGTCTCTGCTTCAATGGGTACGATAAGGCTTGCATGATTGCCTTTTGGTCCCTGGTGTACATCGAACCGGACGGACTGCCCGGCTTTGAGCGTTCTGTAACCATCCATCTGAATGGTGGAATAGTGAGCGAAGATATCCTCGCCGCCGCCTTCGGGGCAGATGAAACCAAACCCTTTGGCGTTGTTGAACCACTTAACAGTACCCATTTCCATGCTTCGACATCCTTCGTAAATCTTATAAATTAAGATGGAATGAACCGGTGGTGGAGTGGGGGCTGTTCAAAACCTCGCCATCTCACGCTTGTACAATTTAGAGAAACGAAAGAAGTCGTCAAGCGTTTGGGGCTGGAGATGGGACAATAATCAACCAAAGTTTGAAGCAGTTAACGCTATTGCAACAGTTTGTGACAGACATCGCGGATGACAGTAATAGATGATTGTTATCTAACATCTGAGGTAGATTCAAAGTGGTTATGCATAATGGGTAAGACCAACGATTGGCTGGATTTCGACCAGCTGGCGGAAGACAAAGTGCGCGACGCGCTAAAACCGCCATCTATGTATAAAGTTATGTTAATGAACGATGATTACACGCCGATGGAATTTGTTATTGACGTGCTACAAAAGTTCTTTTCTTATGATGTAGAACGTGCAACGCAACTGATGCTTACCGTTCATTATCGTGGTAAAGCGATCTGCGGCATCTTTACTGCTGAAGTCGCGGAAACCAAAGTGGCGATGGTGAACGACTACGCGAGGGAGAACGAGCATCCGTTGCTGTGTACGCTGGAAAAGGCCTGATAAGGCATAAAATTGGGGGAGGTGCCTATGCTCAATCAAGAACTGGAACTCAGTTTAAACATGGCTTTCGCCAGAGCGCGTGAGCACCGACATGAGTTTATGACCGTCGAGCATTTACTGCTCGCACTGCTTAGCAACCCATCTGCCCGCGAAGCGCTGGAAGCCTGCTCCGTGGATCTGGTGGCGCTACGTCAGGAACTCGAAGCCTTCATCGAACAAACCACACCGGTGCTGCCAGCCAGTGAAGAAGAGCGCGACACGCAGCCGACGCTCAGCTTCCAGCGTGTATTGCAGCGCGCGGTTTTCCACGTCCAGTCTTCCGGACGTAGCGAAGTAACTGGCGCAAACGTCTTAGTCGCCATCTTCAGCGAGCAGGAGTCACAGGCTGCCTACCTGCTGCGCAAACACGAAGTCAGCCGCCTCGATGTGGTTAACTTTATTTCTCACGGAACGCGCAAAGACGAGACTAACCAGGCATCGGATTCCAGCAATCAGGTCAATAACAATAATGAAGAGCAAGCAGGCGGGGAGGATCGTATGGAAAACTTCACCACCAACCTTAACCAGCTTGCTCGCGTTGGCGGTATCGACCCGCTGATTGGCCGCGATAAAGAGCTGGAGCGCGCGATCCAGGTGCTGTGCCGTCGTCGCAAGAACAACCCGCTGCTGGTGGGGGAATCTGGCGTGGGTAAAACCGCGATTGCCGAAGGCCTGGCCTGGCGTATCGTGCAGGGCGACGTGCCGGAAGTGATTGCCGACTGCACCATCTACTCGCTGGATATCGGCTCGCTGCTGGCGGGCACGAAATACCGCGGTGATTTTGAAAAACGCTTCAAGGCGCTGTTAAAGCAGCTGGAGCAGGACACCAACAGCATCCTGTTTATTGATGAAATCCATACCATCATCGGTGCGGGTGCGGCCTCCGGTGGCCAGGTGGATGCCGCGAACCTGATCAAACCGCTGCTCTCCAGCGGCAAGATCCGCGTGATTGGCTCCACCACCTACCAGGAGTTCAGCAACATCTTTGAGAAAGACCGTGCCCTGGCGCGCCGCTTCCAGAAAATCGACGTGACCGAACCGTCCGTCGAGGAGACGGTGCAGATCATCAATGGCCTGAAGCCGAAGTACGAAGCGCACCACGACGTGCGTTACACCGCGAAAGCGGTACGTGCGGCGGTGGAGCTGGCGGTGAAATACATCAACGACCGTCATCTGCCGGATAAGGCGATTGACGTGATTGATGAGGCAGGGGCGCGTGCGCGCCTGATGCCGGCCAGCAAGCGTAAGAAAACCGTTAACGTGGCGGATATTGAGTCTGTAGTCGCCCGTATCGCGCGTATCCCTGAGAAGAGCGTTTCTCAGAGCGACCGCGACACGCTGCGCACCCTCGGCAATCGCCTGAAAATGCTGGTCTTTGGTCAGGATAAAGCCATTGAGGCCTTAACCGAAGCGATCAAGATGGCACGCGCTGGGCTGGGACATGACCACAAGCCAGTCGGTTCCTTCCTGTTCGCCGGTCCAACCGGTGTCGGGAAAACCGAGGTGACAGTACAGCTCTCCAAAGCCCTGGGCATTGAGCTGCTGCGTTTTGATATGTCCGAGTATATGGAGCGTCACACCGTCAGCCGTTTGATTGGTGCGCCTCCGGGCTATGTGGGCTTTGACCAGGGCGGTCTGCTGACCGACGCGGTGATCAAGCATCCGCACGCGGTACTGCTGCTCGATGAAATCGAGAAAGCGCACCCGGACGTGTTCAACATCCTGCTGCAGGTGATGGACAATGGGACGCTGACCGACAACAACGGGCGCAAGGCGGACTTCCGCAACGTGGTGCTGGTGATGACCACCAACGCCGGTGTGCGTGAAACCGAGCGTAAATCCATCGGCCTCATCCACCAGGATAACAGCACCGATGCTATGGAAGAGATCAAGAAGATCTTTACGCCGGAATTCCGTAACCGTCTGGACAACATTATCTGGTTCGATCACTTGTCTACCGAGGTGATCCATCAGGTAGTGGATAAGTTCATCGTCGAACTGCAGGTTCAGCTGGATCAGAAAGGCGTGTCGCTGGAAGTGAGCCAGGAGGCCCGCAACTGGCTGGCTGAGAAAGGCTATGACCGTGCGATGGGTGCCCGTCCAATGGCGCGTGTGATTCAGGACAACCTGAAGAAACCGCTGGCGAACGAACTGCTGTTTGGCTCGCTGGTGGATGGCGGCCAGGTGACGGTGGCGCTGGATCAGGCGAAGAATGAGCTGACGTATGATTTCCAGAGCGCGGCGAAGCACAAGCCGGAAGCGGCTCACTGAGTGAGTTGAACGTTAATGTTAAAAACCGGGCTTTTGCCCGGTTTTTTTATGCCTGCCAAGGTAAAAGCAAAACGACAACAGTGTTGTCGTTTTTAGTGTTTTCTCCCTCTCCCTGTGGGAGAGGGTTGGGGTGAGGGCAACAGACCGCAGAGGAATTTTGCGAGGCGCTTTCCAGTTTCCTTCGAAGTCAGTTGCTGGATAAAACCACAGTAATAAAATGGCGTCGCACCTGCAAAATCAGGTGCCGGGATTGGCGTCCTGATTACACACATATGGAAAGATGTTGCCAACGCAACGTCACTGGTTTCGTTCACTCTTTTTTTAGCTGCGGTATAATCCGTATCTTCAAATATGGTGGGCTGAACCGGGGCTTCTTTTGAAGCGCCGATTTTCCATATGGTCGGTACGCCAAACCGGTTCAGTCTGCCACCCGAAGTTGGCGTTTCTGGTGGTAGTTTTCAGCTCTTAATATGGAAATTATGAATATGGAAAACCAGTCTATCTCCCAACTCTACAGCGAACTCTCCCTCAACCCCGATCTCCCAACCCTTGCAGAGCGCTGCAAATTGCTCACCGAAATCCTCCTCGATTGCACATCACTCCCACAAACGCAGCCCATCTGTCGCTGCCTTGGGGCGTATCTGGAAGAAATGAAATCCGGCCTTACAGAGTCAATGCGTGATTTTCAGGTGGTGGAATTTGAGGACGAAGCGGAACAACCGAGACAAAAAGAGTGGCTGCTTGAAGGCACCGAAGCACAGTGTGATTACTGTCGGGCGTTAAACCACATACTGCTGGTATCGCATTTTGACCGCGATATGTTGCCGCACCTCACGGGATTACTCCATGACATGGCTCATTCTATGGCGGGGGATTTAATCGCTCCTGTACAACCGTGGATGACAATACATCTTCCGACGCAGCATAACTAAAGCCATAAATAAAAAAGGCCGGGATTATCCCGACCTTTTAAATATTCATCTGCCATTACAGGCGAAAACAATTAGCGACTACGGAAGACAATGCGGCCTTTGCTCAGGTCGTACGGGGTCAGTTCAACAGTCACTTTGTCGCCCGTCAAAATGCGGATGTAGTTTTTGCGCATTTTACCGGAGATGTGCGCAGTTACCACGTGACCGTTTTCCAGTTCTACGCGAAACATGGTATTAGGCAACGTATCAAGTACGGTACCCTGCATTTCAATATTGTCTTCTTTGGCCATCTAATCCTCTGGGGTATCACTACCAAGTTTTGAACCGGCAAGATAATGCCGAAATTCATCAATTAAGTAAAGAATTGCGCGATTAAAACGCAGCAAAACAGTTTCGGCGCATTGCCCAAGCGTCACGGTACAACCGAACAGGAAGCGCATTCGTAAAGGGGAGACGACAGGATAAACGTCAGGACGTTATCTGAAGCGAGGGTCCCAAACGGCGGCGGGGCAACAGGCAGAAGCTACTCTGCGGCATAATTATAACACCCTCACAAAAAATATGCGGAAAACATTTAGGCATTGGGCAGAAAGAGCGTTCTCGGTATCCAGAAGTCGCGCGGGAGCTTCTCCTGACGGCTGGCATCCAGATGCTCGATATACTGGCGTCGAGGGATTTCAACGGCTCCCAGGGAGGCTGTGTGCTCATTGAGAACCTGACAATCGATCAGACGTCCGCCGCGCTGGGAAAACTCCTGACAGAAGACCAGCAGCGCGGTTTTCGAGCCATTAACTGCTCTGGAGAACATGGATTCGCCGCAAAAAAGCGTCCCTTGCGCGACGCCATACATGCCGCCGACGAGCTCACTACCTTCCCATACCTCGATGGAGTGGGCGTAACCCAGCTCATGGAGCTGGTGGTAAGCGGTAATGATATCGCGCGTTATCCATGTCCCTTCATAGCGGTCTTCAGCACAGCCTTCAATCACCTGACCAAAGGCGTGATTCAGGGTCACCCGATACGGTGATTTAGCGTGGAAACGCTTCATGCTGCGGCTCAGGTGAAACTGCGCAGGCCACAGTACGGCACGCGGATCGGGAGACCACCATAAAATCGGATCACCGGGGGAAAACCAGGGAAAAATACCTCGCTGGTAGGCCATTAACAGTCGTGCAGGACTGAGATCGCCACCAAGAGCCAGCAACCCATTGGGTTCACGTAGCGCCCCCTCCGGAGAAGGAAACGCAATATTATGACGAGAAAGCTGGACCAGGCGCATGACAGCAGAACTCCAATACGCGAGTGAGGATCGGTACAAATATAGTCTACAGACGCTGTTTAAACTGGTAGTAGCGACCCTGTTTCGCCAACAGTTCTGCGTGACTACCTTGCTCAATAATGTGTCCGTTGTCCATCACAATTATCTGATCAAAACTCGCCAGTCCGCGCAGGCGGTGCGTGACCATCAGCACGGTTTTACCGGTCATGACATTGGCCAGCAAATCAAGGATTTGGCTCTCGGTTGTGGCGTCCAGACCTTCCGTCGGTTCGTCCAGCAACATCAGCGGCGCATCGTGCAGCAGCGCGCGGGCAATCGCCAGACGGCGCAGCTCACCGCCGGAGAGCTGACGGCCACCTTCACCCAGCCAGCTGTTTAGCCCTGCATCTTCAAGCAACTTATGCAGTCCAACCTGTTCCAGCATGGCGCTCAGTTCTTCATCAGAGGCCTCTGGTGATGCCAGCAGCAGGTTATCGCGCAGTGTGGCGCTAAACAGATGCACGCGCTGCGGAACCACACTGACAGTTTTGCGCAGAGACTGTTCGCTGAAATCTGTCAGCAACGTATCATTGAAACGAATCTGACCGTGTTGCGGGTCCCAGGCGCGGGTCAGCAACTGTAACAGCGTCGATTTGCCACAGCCGGTACGGCCGAGTATGGCAATGCGCTGGCCAGCGTTTACCGCGAGATTCACACCTTCCAGTGCGTTCTGCGCCTGCTTGTCGTAAGCGAAAGTGACATTATCAAGCGTGAGCGCAACGTTCTCTGGCACCGCGGTCTGTGCGTCACTGAATGTGACTTCAGGTTCTTGCTCGGCGATCTGGGTGATGCGCAGGGCGGAGGCGATTACCTGTCCCAAATGCTGGAAAGCGCCTGTCACCGGTGCCAGCGCTTCAAATGCGGCCAGAGCACAGAACACGAAGAGGGCAATCAGAGGACCTGGCTGCGTATTACCGCCGATACCACCGGATGCCAGCCATAGCATAGCGATTACTGCCACGCCGCCGATTAACATCATCAGCGCCTGAGAGAAGGCCGTCAGTTCCGACTGGCGGCGCTGGGCTTCATGCCAGTTCAGCTCCGCACTTTCCATCTGCGCGCGGTAGCGCTTGCTGGCACCAAAAATGGTCAACTCGGCCTGCCCCTGAAGCCAGGAGGTCAGTTGCTGGCGGTAGTCCCCGCGCAGGCGCGTCAGGTTTTCCCCGGTGGATTTCCCGGCGCGGTAAAACAGCGGTGGCAAAATAATGAGCGTGAGCAACATGATCCCACCCAGCGTCAGCGCAACGGGAACATCCAGAACGGACAGTCCCAGCGTGACCACTACAATCACCACAAACGCGCCCACGATCGGGGATATCACGCGCAGGTAAAGGTGATCCAGCGTGTCGACATCCGCTACGACACGGTTAAGTAACTCACCCTGACGAAAACGCGCCAGCCCGGCAGGGGAGAGGGGCAGTAGTTTGCTGAAGGTGTAGATACGCAGGTGCTGCAGCACGCGGAAAGTGGCGTCGTGGCTGACCAGGCGTTCGAAATAGCGTCCGGCAGTACGGGTGATGGCGGTACCGCGAACCCCGGCGGCCGGAAGCATATAGTTGAAGCTGTATAATCCGGCAAACCCCGCGACGGCCGAAGCCGACAGGAACCAGCCGGAAAGGGTGAGCAGGCCGATACTGGCGAGCAGCGTCACAATCGCCAGCACAATCCCCAGTGTCAGCATCCATTTGTGGCGTTTATAGAGCGCAAGATAAGGCAGCAGAGCACGCATCAGATGTCCTCCTGACGATTCGCCAGCAGGGCGGCAAACGGTCCCTGCGCGGTAACGAGAGAGGCGTAATCGCCTTGCTCAACAATACGGCCGTTCTCCATAACCCAGATCTGGTCCCAGTCGGCAATGCCTTCCAGCTGATGGGTGACCATCAGGGTGGTTTGCTGCAGAGAGGCGTCATTCAGAGCATCCATTACGCGCTGCTCGCTGTGTGCATCCAGACTGGCTGCGGGCTCATCAAGCAGCATCAGCTGGCACGGGTTAAGCAGCGCACGGGCAACCGCCACACGCTGCGCCTGTCCGACCGACAGTCCGGCAGACTGGTCGCCGACCACGGTATCAACTCCTTGCGGAAGTTGCGGCAGAAATTCGCTGACCCATGCGCGGTCAAGGACAGATTGCAGTTCATCTTCTCGGGCATCCGGGCGCGCCAGCAGCACGTTTTCACGCAGCGTAGATGCCGGGAGCTGCGGGTTTTGGCCTACCCAACTGAGCTGTTTACGCCAGGCGTCAGGATCGAGGTTGCGCAGTTCCGTTTTGTTGATCCGCAGTGAACCTGTGTAGGCCATAAAACCGGATAGCGCATTCAGCAGCGAACTTTTCCCGGAACCGCTGGTGCCGACGATCACTACGCGTTGTCCGGCAGGTAAGGTAAAGTTCAGCGGACCTGCGAGCACTTTGCCTTCGGGTGACAAAATGGAAAAGTCCTGCGCTTCAATGGTCACGGGATCTTTAGCATTCAGCGTAATGTCACCCCGTTCCGGGTGTGCCAGCGGCGTTTCCAGGAATGTTTTCAGGCTGTCGGCCGCGCCAACCGCCTGTGCTTTAGCGTGATAGAAGGTCCCCAGATCGCGAAGCGGCTGGAAAAACTCCGGGGCCAGGATCAGTGCCAGGAAACCGGCAGAAAGGGTCACCGCCGTACCGTAATGGCCAAAATCCAACGCGCCGAGGTAGGAGAAGCCGAAATAGACCGCCACGAGGGCAATCGACAGCGAGGTGAAGAATTCAAGTACGCCTGAGGACAGGAAGGCGAGGCGTAACACTTCCATAGTGCGCTGACGGAAGTCCTGCGACGCCAGGCGAATATTTTCGGTTTCCGCTTCACCGCGGCCAAAAATGCGCAATGTTTCCATGCCGCGAAGACGGTCGAGGAAATGACCGCTCAGTCGACCCAGAGCCAGGAAGTTTCTGCGGTTGGCATCCGCTGCCCCCATCCCGACCAGCGCCATAAACAGCGGGATCAGCGGGGCGGTGCCCATCAGAATCAGCGCGGCCATCCAGTTCACCGGGAAGATGGCGAGCACAATAAGCAGCGGAACAAAGACGGCAAGAGCCATTTGCGGCAGGTAGCGCGCATAGTAGTCGTGCATATCGTCAATCTGCTCAAGAATCAGCGTCGCCCAGCTACCGGCCGGTTTACCCTGGATCCACGCGGGCCCGGCTTCCTGAAGGCGATCGAGCACCTGACGGCGGATCTCGTAGCGGATATGCTGTCCGGCGTGAAACCCGACACGCTCACGTAGCCATACCACCCAGGCTCGCAGGATAAAAATCAGGATCAGAACAATAAAGGGCAGCAGGAGCGCTTCGCGTGGAATGTTCTCCATGATCATATGATTAAGAATGCGGGCCAGCAGCCATGCCTGGGCAACAATCAACAGACCACTGACGAACCCAAGAATACGGGAGATCGTAAGCCAGCGGCGGGAAAGAACGCTTTGCTGTTTCAGCCAGCGTGTTAACTCTTGTTGACGGGTTTTTTCCATTGCGTACTTTGCAGGTGACGTTATTAGAAATTGGGCAGCGCAATGTTACAACGGTGAGACAATAAAGGCGACTTATCGCCGCCTTTATTTACGTTTGTTACTGACTTGTAAAGATTATTTACCTTGTTCAGCCAGTCCATCAAGGTAGCGTTCAGCGTCCAGCGCGGCCATACAGCCGGTGCCCGCTGAGGTAATCGCCTGACGATAAATATGGTCCATCACGTCACCAGCGGCGAACACGCCCGGGATGCTGGTCTGGGTCGCGTTGCCGTGAATACCAGACTGCACTTTGATGTAGCCGTTTTCCAGCTCCAGTTGACCGTCAAAGATCGCGGTGTTCGGGCTGTGGCCGATAGCCACAAACAGACCCGCCACTTCCAGCGTTTCAACATTATCGGTGTTCTGGGTATCACGGATACGCAGACCCGCAACGCCCATCTGATCGCCCGTTACCTCTTCCAGGGTACGATTGGTGTGCAGCACGATGTTGCCGCTTGCCACTTTATCCATCAGACGTTTGATCAGGATTTTTTCTGCGCGGAAGGTGTCGCGACGGTGGATCAGATGCACCTCAGAGGCAATGTTCGCCAGGTAGAGCGCTTCTTCCACTGCGGTGTTACCGCCGCCAATGACCGCGACTTTCTGATTGCGGTAGAAGAAACCGTCGCAGGTAGCGCATGCAGAAACGCCGCGGCCTTTGAATGCTTCTTCGGATGGCAGACCGAGGTAACGGGCAGAGGCACCGGTGGCGATGATCAGCGCGTCACAGGTGTATTCGCCGCTGTCACCCGTCAGGCGGAACGGACGGTTCTGCAGATCGACCTTATTGATGTGGTCGAACAGAATTTCGGTTTCGAATTTAGCGGCATGCTCGTGCATACGCTCCATCAGCAGCGGCCCGGTCAGGTCGTGCGGGTCGCCTGGCCAGTTTTCCACTTCGGTGGTGGTGGTCAGCTGACCGCCTTTTTCCATGCCGGTAATTAACACCGGTTGCAGGTTAGCGCGTGCAGCATAGACCGCCGCGGTATATCCCGCAGGTCCAGAACCAAGGATTAGCAGCTTACTGTGTTTAGCCGTGCCCATGAGATCCCCATTGTTGTTGGCAGACATTTGGCAGGATTGTAGGGAATTTGTTGCCGTAAAAAAAGAGCGCAGCAATTTTGATATCAATCTGTGTAATAGCCGCTGACGATGAATGGCGCGCGATAACATCGCGCTTTCCCTTGAAAAACGGTCGTTTGTAAGGCAATAAAATGAGGATTCATACCCTGCCGTAATGAATATCCGGCATGTTGTACTAAAAAACGATGTTTTGCTTTGACAATCCCCTGCGCTTTTGCGAAAACATTCAAGGAAGAAAAAAAACCGCGTTAACCGTGTGCCGCATAGGCATGCATGTAAATGCCATTTTTACCGGGTCAGTGAAATCTACGCATGGCGTGGACAGACGCCATACGTGATGTCGGTGACTGCCTTCGGGCAACGGTCTTCTTACCAACAGAACCCGAATCCGCATCGCGTCTAATACAAAACCAGGCGATGTGATGACTAACGGGTACAGGCTCTGAACAGTGATGTGCACAGGGTCCAGGCAGGAGTAGGGAAGGAATACAGAGAGACAATAATAATGGTAGATAGCAAGAAGCGCCCTGGCAAAGATCTCGACCGTATCGATCGTAACATTCTTAATGAATTGCAAAAGGATGGGCGTATTTCCAACGTCGAGCTTTCAAAACGTGTGGGACTTTCCCCGACGCCATGCCTTGAGCGTGTGCGCCGACTGGAAAGACAGGGTTTCATTCAGGGCTATACTGCTCTGCTGAACCCGCATTATCTGGATGCCTCACTTCTGGTATTTGTTGAGATTACTCTGAATCGTGGTGCGCCGGATGTGTTTGAGCAATTTAACGCTGCTGTACAAAAACTTGAAGAAATTCAAGAGTGTCACCTGGTGTCCGGTGATTTCGACTACCTGTTGAAAACCCGTGTGCCGGATATGTCCGCCTACCGTAAGCTGCTGGGTGAGACCCTGCTGCGTCTGCCGGGCGTGAACGACACCCGTACTTATGTGGTGATGGAAGAGGTCAAACAGAGCAATCGTCTGGTTATTAAGACGCGCTAACACGGAACAGGTGCAAAATCAGCGTAGTTTGATTACACTCCTGTTAATCCATACAGCAACAGTGCCGGGGAGTCCCGGCGCTGTTGTCCGTTTTAGCAAACAGGCAGGATATGCCTGATACCTGGAGAGCCTTTCTTGAGCCAGGAATACACTGAAGACAAAGAAGTCACACTATCGAAGCTAAGCAGCGGACGTCGTCTCCTCGAGGCTTTGCTGATTATTATTGCCCTTTTTGCCGTCTGGCTGATGGCAGCCTTACTCAGTTTCAACCCCTCAGATCCCAGCTGGTCACAAACTGCATGGCATGAGCCTATCCATAATTTAGGCGGTGTCCCCGGAGCCTGGCTTGCGGACACGCTGTTTTTCATTTTCGGTGTGATGGCCTACACCCTTCCCGTCATTATCATTGGCGGATGCTGGTTTGCGTGGCGTCATCGTCAGAACGATGATTACATCGACTATTTCGCGGTTTCGCTGCGCCTGATTGGCGCGCTGGCACTGATCCTGACCTCATGCGGTCTGGCGGCCATTAATGCCGATGATATCTGGTACTTTGCCTCTGGCGGAGTGATCGGCAGTTTGTTGAGTTCTGCACTGCAACCGATGCTCCACAGCAGCGGCGGCACGCTGGCGCTGCTGTGCATCTGGGCTGCCGGGCTGACGTTGTTTACCGGCTGGTCCTGGGTGAGCATTGCCGAGAAAATCGGCAGTTTTATCCTCACCATTCTGACCTTCGCCAGCAACCGTACCCGTCGTGACGATACGTGGGTGGATGAAGACGAGTATGAAGATGAAGACGAAGATGAGGATGAAGCGCCTGTGCAACGTCGCGAATCCCGTCGCGCCCGTATCCTGCGTGGGGCATTGGCGCGTCGCCAGCGCGTAGCTGAAAAATTTGCCAACCCGCTTGGACGTAAAACCGATGCGGCACTCTTCTCCGGCAAACGCATGGATGAAGACGAGCAGGTTGAGTATCGTGCAGCAGGTAACGCCGTCGATCCTGATGATGTGCTTTTCTCCGGGAGCCGTGCCACGCCGGGTGACTTTGACGAATACGATCCGCTGCTAAATGGCCAAACCGTTACCGCGCCGGTTGCGGCAGCCGCAGCAGCAACGACCGCTGCGCAGGCGTATGCTGCACCTGTCGAAGCCGTGATGCCATCTGCGCCGGTTTCGCCGCCGGAATCCGTTATTCAGCAGCCTCAGGTTGACTGGCAGACAGCACCCGGTGTTCACACACCGGAGCCCGTTATCGCCCCTGAACCGGAAAGCTATATCCCTGTGCATCAGGAGCAGTGGCAGGAGCCTTATCAGCCGCCGCAACCTGAATATGAACCGCAGCAATATGAACAGCCTGTGGCCCAGCCGTATCAGGAGTATGTGCCTGAGCCGGTTGAATCTGTGCAGCCTTATGTAGCGCCACAGCCTGAACCTGAAGTGGTGGAAGAGGTGAAACCCTCTCGTCCACCAATGTATTATTTTGAAGAGGTTGAAGAGCGTCGTGCTCGTGAACGCGAGCAGCTGGCAGCCTGGTATCAGCCTGTGCCTGAACCGGTGCAGGAGCCGGTTACCAAAGCACCTTCTTTCTCTGTTCCGTCGGTTGACCCAACACCTGCTGTTGCTCCTGTTACGGAAAGCGTTAAGCAGGCAACTGCGGCGGCGGCCGTGGCTGCACCTGTCTTCAGTCTGGCAACCGGTGGGACACCACGTCCTCAGGTGAAAGAGGGTATTGGCCCACAATTGCCTCGTCCTAACCGCGTCCGCGTTCCCACTCGTCGTGAGCTTGCTTCTTACGGTATCAAGCTGCCTTCCCAGCGTATGGCCGAAGAAAAAGCGCGTGAACCAGACTACGAAGATGACGCCGATGAAATGCAGCAGGACGAGCTGGCCCGCCAGTTCGCAGCGCAACAGAATCAACGTTACGGTGAGGAATACCAGCACGATGAACCGATTCTGGAAGATGAAGATGACGCGGCGGAAGCCGAATTAGCGCGCCAGTTTGCCGCAACTCAGCAGCAACGCTATTCCGGTGAACAACCTGCTGGTGCGAATCCGTTCTCATTGTCAGATTTCGAGTTCTCGCCGATGAAAGATCTGGTGGATGATGGTCCGAGCGAGCCTTTATTCACCCCGAGCGTGATGCCGGAAGCCGAGCCAGTGCGTCAGCAGCCAGCTCCGCAGGCTTATACGCAGCCGCAACAGGCGCAACAGCCTCCGCAATTCCAGCAACCTGCGCCTCAGGCGCAGGAAAGCCTGATTCACCCGCTGCTGATGCGTAATGGTGACAGCCGTCCATTGCAACGTCCAAGTACGCCGCTGCCGTCGCTGGACCTGTTAACTCCGCCGCCGTCTGAAGTTGAGCCGGTCGATACGTTTGCGCTGGAGCAGATGGCCCGTCTGGTGGAAGCTCGTCTGGCCGACTTCCGTATCAAGGCGGACGTGGTGAACTACTCTCCTGGCCCGGTTATTACCCGTTTTGAACTGAATCTGGCGCCGGGTGTTAAAGCCGCGCGTATTTCGAACCTGTCCAGGGACCTGGCGCGTTCGCTGTCGACCGTTGCGGTACGTGTGGTGGAAGTGATTCCCGGCAAACCTTACGTTGGCCTTGAGCTGCCGAACAAAAAACGTCAAACCGTTTACCTGCGCGAAGTGCTGGATAACACCAAATTCCGCGATAACCCATCCCCGCTGACCGTGGTGCTGGGTAAAGATATCGCGGGCGATCCGGTGGTGGCTGATCTCGCCAAAATGCCTCACCTGCTTGTAGCGGGTACCACCGGTTCCGGTAAGTCCGTCGGCGTGAACGCCATGATCCTCAGCATGCTTTATAAAGCGCAGCCGGAAGACGTGCGTTTCATCATGATCGACCCGAAAATGCTCGAACTGTCGGTCTACGAAGGCATTCCGCATCTGCTGACCGAAGTGGTCACCGACATGAAAGACGCCGCCAATGCCCTGCGCTGGAGCGTCAATGAGATGGAACGCCGCTACAAGCTGATGTCTGCGCTGGGCGTGCGAAACCTGGCCGGTTATAACGAGAAAATTGCCCAGGCTGTGCGCATGGGACGTCCGATCCCGGATCCTTACTGGAAGCCGGGTGACAGCATGGATGCCCAGCATCCGGTGCTGGAAAAACTGCCTTATATCGTCGTGCTGGTCGATGAATTCGCTGACCTGATGATGACCGTCGGTAAGAAAGTGGAAGAGCTGATTGCCCG
Source organism: Enterobacter sp. CPE_E890 (assembly GCF_046521475.1). Classification (NCBI taxonomy): domain Bacteria; kingdom Pseudomonadati; phylum Pseudomonadota; class Gammaproteobacteria; order Enterobacterales; family Enterobacteriaceae; genus Enterobacter; species Enterobacter sp. CPE_E890. The sequence goes on from NZ_JBKFZW010000001.1 coordinate 1,629,064, forward strand.
TCTGGCGCAGAAAGCGCGTGCGGCCGGTATTCACCTTGTGCTCGCGACCCAGCGTCCTTCCGTGGACGTTATCACTGGTCTTATTAAAGCGAACATTCCGACGCGTATTGCGTTTACGGTATCAAGTAAAATTGACTCCCGTACCATTCTTGATCAGGGCGGCGCAGAGTCGCTGCTGGGTATGGGTGACATGCTCTATTCCGGCCCGAACTCCACCTCTCCGGTGCGTGTCCACGGCGCGTTTGTCCGCGATGAGGAAGTTCACGCCGTGGTGCAGGACTGGAAAGCGCGCGGTCGTCCGCAGTATGTTGACGGTATTACCAGCGATGTAGAAAGCGAAGGCGGCGGTGGCGGTTTTGACGGTGGAGAAGAGCTGGATCCATTATTTGATCAGGCGGTTAACTTCGTTACCGAAAAACGCAAAGCGTCCATCTCTGGCGTTCAGCGTCAGTTCCGCATCGGCTATAACCGCGCAGCGCGTATCATCGAGCAGATGGAAGCGCAGGGCATCGTGAGCGAGCAGGGGCATAACGGTAACCGCGAGGTGCTTGCTCCGCCGCCGTTTGACTAACCTTCAGCGATTGCAAAGAAGGGTAAATCAGCAAAAAATTAAGCATTTTCTTCTGTCGCCTGCCTTCGGGCAGGTCCAGAATAGAAGACGGAAACCCCATTTCGGGAAGACGTATTTTAAGGAATAACAATGAAAAAAATCGCCATCGCCTGTGCATTACTGACCAGTTTTGTCGCCAGCAGCGTCTGGGCTGATGCAGCCAGCGACCTTAAAAGCCGACTGGATAAAGTGAGCAGCTTCCACGCCAGCTTCACGCAAAAAGTGACTGACGGCAGCGGCAACGCGGTGCAGGAAGGCCAGGGCGATTTGTGGGTAAAGCGCCCCAATCTGTTTAACTGGCACATGACCCAGCCGGATGAGAGCATCCTGGTGTCTGACGGTAAAACCTTATGGTTCTTCAACCCGTTCGTTGAGCAGGCAACGGCGACCTGGCTGAAAGATGCCACCAGCAATACGCCGTTTATGCTGATTGCCCGCAACCAGTCCAGCGACTGGCAACAGTACAATATCAAACAGACGGGTGACGAGTTTATCCTGACGCCGAAAGGCAGCAACGGCAACCTGAAGCAGTTCACCATTAACGTAAGCACCAACGGAACCATTAATCAGTTCGGCGCGGTTGAGCAGGACGATCAACGCAGCAGCTACCAGCTTAAGTCTCAGCAGAACGGCGCCGTTGATGCATCGAAATTCACCTTTACCCCGCCGAAGGGCGTAACGGTGGACGACCAACGCAATAAGTAAGAGGCGTGAGTGGGCAATCTGTCGCTCGATTTTTCAGATAACGCGTTTCAACCTCTGGCCGCTCGTATGCGGCCAGAAAATTTAGCGCAGTACATCGGCCAGCAGCATCTGCTGGCTGCCGGAAAGCCTTTGCCGCGTGCTATTGAAGCCGGGCATCTCCATTCCATGATCCTCTGGGGGCCACCCGGCACCGGCAAAACCACCCTTGCAGAAGTTATTGCCCGCTATGCCAACGCGGACGTTGAACGTCTTTCGGCGGTCACCTCCGGCGTGAAAGAGATCCGCGAGGCGATCGAGCGTGCGCGGCAGAACCGCAATGCCGGGCGGCGTACCATCCTCTTTGTGGACGAAGTCCACCGCTTCAATAAGAGCCAGCAGGATGCTTTCCTGCCGCATATTGAAGACGGCACGATTTTCTTCATCGGTGCAACCACTGAAAACCCATCGTTTGAACTGAACTCGGCGCTGCTTTCGCGTGCGCGCGTTTACCTGCTCAAATCGCTGACTACCGAGGATATCGAAAAGGTTCTCACCCAGGCAATGGACGACAAAGCACGCGGCTACGGTGGGCAGGATATCGTTTTACCTGACGAGACGCGTCGTGCGATTGCTGAGTTGGTCAACGGTGATGCGCGTCGGGCACTGAATACGCTGGAGATGATGGCCGATATGGCCGAAATTGATGACTCCGGCAAGAGAGTGCTTAAACCGGAACTGCTCACCGAGATTGCCGGTGAACGCAGCGCGCGTTTCGATAACAAGGGCGACCGTTTTTACGATCTGATCTCGGCGCTGCATAAGTCCGTACGCGGCAGCGCGCCGGATGCGGCACTTTACTGGTACGCACGCATTATCACTGCCGGTGGCGATCCGCTGTATGTTGCACGACGTTGCCTGGCTATTGCCTCGGAAGATGTCGGCAATGCTGATCCACGGGCGATGCAGGTGGCGCTCTCAGCATGGGACTGTTTTACCCGCGTAGGTCCCGCTGAAGGGGAGCGCGCCATTGCGCAGGCTATTGTCTATCTGGCCTGTGCGCCGAAGAGTAATGCGGTCTATACCGCCTTTAAAGCGGCAATGTCTGATGCGCGTGAACGTCCGGACTACGATGTGCCGGTTCATCTGCGTAATGCACCGACCAAACTGATGAAAGAGATGGGGTATGGTCAGGAGTACCGTTACGCCCATGATGAACCCAATGCCTACGCTGCCGGAGAGGAATATTTCCCGCAAGAGATGGCACAAACGCGCTATTATCACCCCACAAACAGAGGTCTTGAAGGCAAGATTGGTGAAAAGCTCACCTGGCTCGCCGGACAGGATCAAAATAGCCCTATAAAACGCTACCGTTAGCGCTATCGTTGCGGTAATGTTGGCAATGTATCCCTGTGACCGCAGGCTGTGGTCACATTTTCCTATTTTAATTCGATAAGCACAGGATAAGCATGCTCGATCCCAATCTGCTGCGTAACGAGCCAGACGCAGTCGCTGAAAAACTGGCACGCCGGGGCTTTAAGCTGGATGTAGATAAGCTGCGCGCTCTTGAAGAGCGTCGTAAAGTTCTGCAGGTACAAACTGAAAATCTGCAGGCAGAGCGTAACTCTCGATCGAAATCCATTGGCCAGGCGAAAGCGCGCGGGGAAGATATTGAGCCATTACGCCTGGAAGTGAACAAACTGGGTGAAGAGCTGGATCAGGCGAAAGCTGAGCTGGATGTTCTTCAGACCGAAATTCGTGATATTGCCCTGGCTATCCCGAATATTCCTGACGATAGCGTGCCTGTCGGCAAAGATGAAAACGACAACGTTGAAGTGAAGCGCTGGGGTACGCCTCGTGAGTTTGACTTCGAAGTTCGCGATCACGTAACGCTGGGCGAAATGCACGCGGGCCTGGACTTTGCGGCAGCGGTTAAGCTGACCGGTTCTCGCTTCGTGGTAATGAAAGGCCAGATTGCCCATCTGCACCGCGCGCTTGCGCAGTTCATGCTGGATCTGCACACCGAGCAGCACGGCTACAGCGAAACCTACGTACCGTATCTGGTCAACCACGATACGCTGTACGGTACGGGCCAGCTGCCGAAATTTGCCGGCGATCTGTTCCACACCCGTCCGCTGGACGAGGAAGCGGACAGCAGCAACTACGCGCTGATCCCAACTGCAGAAGTGCCGCTGACAAACCTCGTGCGTGATGAGATCATCGACGAAGACGACCTGCCAATTAAGCTGACAGCACACTCTCCGTGCTTCCGTTCTGAAGCAGGATCTTACGGTCGCGACACGCGCGGTCTGATTCGTATGCACCAGTTCGACAAAGTTGAGATGGTGCAGATTGTCCGTCCTGAAGAATCCATGGACGCGCTGGAAGAGATGACCGGCCACGCTGAGAAAGTGCTGGAGCTGTTGGGTCTTCCGTACCGTCGTATGGCCCTGTGCACCGGTGATATGGGCTTTGGCGCCTGCAAAACCTTCGATCTGGAAGTGTGGGTACCTGCGCAGAACACCTACCGTGAGATCTCCTCTTGTTCTAACGTCTGGGATTTCCAGGCGCGTCGCATGCAGGCACGTTGCCGTAGCAAGTCTGACAAGAAAACCCGTCTGGTTCATACCCTGAACGGCTCTGGTCTGGCTGTCGGCCGTACGCTGGTTGCCGTGCTGGAAAACTATCAGCAGGCAGATGGTCGTATCGAGATCCCTGAAGTACTGCGCCCATACATGAAAGGCCAGCAGTACATCGGCTAATTCTTTGCCTCACAACAAAAAAGCGCCTTCGGGCGCTTTTTTTATGCCTCTGAATTGATACTACGCAATACCCCCTCCCTCTAAAGTAGTAATACTCCTCCGAATGAAAGTTAGCATAAATGACTGATAACGAAGAGTTTCGTTATATATAAAACTATATAGCGGTATGTGCCGCCTCTCTTTTCTTTGTGAGCAACCAAGTGAGTCTCTATGAAAATCAACGCGCCTGAAGCATTAATGGCAGCTGAGGTCACTCGCCGTGGGTTGATGAAAACCACGGCAATAGGCGGCCTGGCTATGGCCAGTAGCGCCCTCACGCTTCCTTTTACCCGGCTGGCGTCGGCGGCAGATGCATTGTCCCCGGCGACAGCTCCGGAAAAAGTGGTGTGGAGCGCCTGTACCGTAAACTGTGGTAGTCGTTGTCCACTGCGTATGCATGTGGTGGATGGCGAAATTAAATATGTTGAAACCGACAATACCGGGGACGATAACTACGAAGGATTACATCAGGTACGCGCTTGTCTGCGTGGCCGTTCCATGCGTCGTCGTGTGTATAATCCGGACCGTCTGAAGTACCCAATGAAGCGCGTTGGTAAGCGTGGGGAAGGGAAGTTCGAGCGCATTAGCTGGGATGAAGCCTACGATATCATCGCCACCAACATGCAGCGTTTGATCAACGAGTATGGCAACGAATCCATCTACCTGAACTACGGTACCGGGACGCTCGGCGGCACCATGACCCGTTCCTGGCCACCGGGTAAAACACTGGTGGCGCGCCTGATGAACTGCTGCGGCGGTTATCTTAATCACTATGGTGACTACTCCTCTGCTCAGATTGCCGCCGGCCTGAACTACACCTACGGTGGCTGGGCGGACGGTAACAGCCCGTCTGATATCGAAAACAGCAAACTGGTTGTGCTGTTCGGTAACAACCCGGGTGAAACCCGTATGAGCGGTGGCGGGGTGACATATTACCTCGAACAGGCTCGCGCTAAGTCCAATGCCCGCATGATCATCATCGATCCGCGCTATACCGATACCGGTGCCGGGCGAGAAGATGAGTGGATCCCAATCCGTCCGGGTACCGATGCGGCGCTGGTCTCAGCGCTGGCGTGGGTGATGATCACCGAAAACCTCGTCGATCAGCCTTTCCTGGATAAATACTGCGTCGGTTACGACGAGAAAACCCTGCCAGCCAGCGCGCCGGCAAACGGGCATTACAAAGCGTACATTCTTGGCCAGGGCAGCGATGGCGTGGCGAAAACGCCAGAGTGGGCGTCCACGATCACCGGTATTCCGGTCGAACGCATCGTCCAGCTGGCGCGTGAGATTGGCTCAGCCAAACCGGCCTATATCAGCCAGGGCTGGGGCCCGCAACGTCATGCAAACGGTGAAATCGCGACCCGCGCCATTTCTATGCTCTCCATCCTGACCGGCAACGTCGGTATTCATGGCGGCAATACCGGTGCGCGTGAAGGCTCGTATGAAGTGCCGTTCGAACGTATGCCGACGCTGGATAACCCGGTTCAGACCAGCATCTCGATGTTTATGTGGACCGATGCGATCGAACGTGGTCCGGAAATGACCGCTTTGCGCGACGGTGTGCGCGGCAAGGACAAGCTGGATGTGCCGATCAAGATGATCTGGAACTATGCCGGCAACTGTCTGATCAACCAGCATTCTGAAATTAACCGTACCCACGAAATCCTGCAGGATGACAAGAAGTGCGAGATGATTGTGGTCATCGACTGCCACATGACCTCCTCGGCAAAATATGCCGATATCTTGCTGCCGGACTGTACTGCATCTGAGCAGATGGATTTCGCGCTGGACGCCTCCTGCGGCAACATGTCCTATGTGATCTTCACCGATCAGGCCATCAAACCTCGCTTTGAATGCAAAACCATCTATGAGATGACCTCTGAGCTGGCGAAACGTCTTGGCGTTGAGCAGCAGTTTACTGAGGGGCGTACTCAGGAAGGGTGGATGCGTCATCTGCATGAACTTTCCCGTAAAACGATCCCTGACCTGCCAGATTTCGACACCTTCCGTAAGCAAGGGATGTACAAACAGCGCGATCCGGAAGGGCACCACGTGGCGTACAAAGCGTTCCGTGAAGACCCGCAGGCGAACCCGCTAACCACACCGTCGGGTAAAATCGAAATCTACTCCGAAGAGCTGGCAAAAATTGCCTCAACCTGGGAATTGCCGGAAGGGGACGTTATCGATCCGCTGCCGATCTACACGCCGGGCTTTGAAAACTATAACGATCCGCTGACGGCGAAATTCCCGCTGCAGTTGACCGGTTTCCACTACAAAGCGCGAGTTCACTCCACGTACGGTAACGTCGACGTACTGAAAGCCTCCTGCCGTCAGGAGATGTGGATCAACCCGATGGATGCCAAAGCGCGTGGCATCAACAATGGCGATCGCGTACGCATTTTCAACGGGCGTGGTGAGGTACATATCGAAGCCAAGGTTACACCGCGCATGATGCCTGGCGTTGTCGCGCTGGGGGAAGGGGCCTGGTATAACCCGGATGCCAACCGCATCGACCAGGCAGGCAGTATTAACGTACTGACTACACAGCGCCCATCGCCACTGGCGAAAGGTAACCCATCTCACACAAACCTTGTTCAGGTTGAAAAGGTTTAAGGAGTAACCGATGACAACCCAGTATGGATTTTTTATTGATTCCAGCCGTTGCACCGGGTGCAAAACCTGCGAGCTGGCCTGTAAAGATTACAAAGATCTGACCCCGGACGTCAGCTTCCGCCGTATCTACGAATACGCCGGGGGTGACTGGCAGGAAGATAACGGCGTCTGGCATCAAAACGTGTTCGCCTACTACCTGTCGATTGCCTGCAACCACTGTGAAGATCCGGCCTGTACTAAGGTCTGTCCGAGTGGGGCGATGCACAAGCGCGATGACGGTTTTGTCGTCGTGGATGAAGATGTCTGCATCGGTTGCCGTTACTGCCATATGGCTTGTCCGTACGGCGCGCCGCAGTACAACGCCGCCAAAGGTCATATGACCAAGTGCGACGGCTGCCACTCACGCGTGGCGGATGGCAAAAAACCGATTTGCGTCGAGTCCTGTCCGCTGCGCGCGCTGGACTTTGGCCCAATTGAAGAGTTGCGTAAAAAACACGGTCAGCTTGCGGCGGTAGCGCCACTACCGTCAGCGCACTTCACGAAGCCGAGTATTGTGATTAAACCTAACGCCAACAGCCGTCCGACAGGTGACACCACCGGCTACCTGGCAAATCCGAAGGAGGTGTGAGATGGGAAGTGGATGGCATGAATGGCCGCTGATGATCTTCACGGTCTTTGGGCAATGTGTTGCCGGTGGGTTTATCGTGCTCGCCCTGGCGCTGTTAAAAGGCAACCTCAGTGCTGAACAGCAGCAGCGTCTCGTGTTGAGTATGTTTGGTCTGTGGGTACTGATGGGAATTGGCTTTATTGCCTCAACGCTGCATCTGGGCTCACCGATGCGTGCGTTTAACTCCCTGAACCGCGTGGGGGCCTCATCACTCAGTAATGAGATTGCCAGCGGGGCGATTTTCTTCGCCGTCGGTGGGCTGGGATGGCTGCTGGCAGCGCTGAAAAAATTGCCTGCGGGTCTACGCAGCCTGTGGCTGATCGTGACCATGGTGCTGGGCGTGGTATTCGTATGGATGATGGTGCGCGTGTACAACACCATTGATACCGTTCCAACCTGGTACAGCGTCTGGACGCCGATGAGTTTCTTCCTGACGATGTTTATCGGTGGTCCGCTGTTAGGCTACCTGCTGCTGCGCGTAGCGGGCGTAGATGGGTGGGCAATGCGTTTGCTCTCCGCTGTTTCGCTGCTGGCGCTGGTGGTGAGTGCAATGGTTGCCCTGATGCAGGGAACCGAACTGGCAACCATTCACAGCTCTATTCAGCAGGCCTCTGCCCTGGTGCCGGACTACGGTTCACTGATGGCCTGGCGCATCGTTCTGCTGGTCGCGGCGTTGGTATTCTGGATCGCTCCTCAGCTCAAAGGCTATCAGCCCGCGCTGCCGCTGCTGTCGCTGGCTTTTGTGCTGGTACTGGCAGGTGAACTGATTGGCCGTGGTGTGTTCTACGGATTGCATATGACCGTGGGTATGGCTATTGCCAGTTAACGTTGCATTTAGTTATATCAAGCCGGGCCTGAGTGCCCGGCTTTTTCTTTTTTCGATTATGAAATTTTTCGACTGTCGTTTTGTTTTAATTTCGTTCATTCATAAATAAAAACAGATACATAATTAATATCTATAGCAGGCGTTGCATTAGCAGGATAAGTTTTTTAAATCGACAGGGAACATATTGTGCGTGACGGCGAAATCAGCGGATTGACTTTGTTTTTGCCAGTGGCATGATGCGCACGAAATCTGAACTTCCTCACGGTTTTTAACCCATGACCACCTATACCCGGCCAGTGCTTCTGTTGCTCTGTGGCCTGCTTCTGTTGACCCTGGCGATCGCAGTGTTAAATACGCTCGTCCCGCTGTGGCTCGCCCATGAAAACTTACCGACCTGGCAGGTGGGTATGGTCAGCTCGTCCTTTTTTACCGGCAACCTGTTGGGGACGCTGGTCACCGGGAGCCTGATTAAGCGTTTTGGCTTTAATCGCAGCTATTATCTGGCCTCGCTGATTTTCGCCGCCGGATGTGCCGGTTTAGGCCTTATGGTCGGCTTCTGGAGCTGGATGGCATGGCGCTTTATCGCTGGCGTAGGCTGCGCGATGATTTGGGTGGTGGTTGAAAGTGCGCTGATGTGCAGCGGTACGTCGCGCAACCGCGGACGCCTGCTGGCAGCCTATATGATGGTTTACTACGTGGGTACCGTGCTGGGTCAACTGATGGTCAGCAAACTGCCAACCGACCTGATGAGCGTCCTGCCGTGGGTAACGGGTATGGTGCTGGCCGCGATCCTGCCGCTGCTCTTTACGCGCATTGTGAACCAGAACAGCGAACACCAGGAAGCAACCCACGTCTGGCCGATGCTGAGACTCCGTCAGGCGCGGCTGGGCGTTAACGGCTGCATTATCTCGGGGATTGTACTGGGCTCGCTCTATGGCCTGATGCCGCTCTATCTAAATCATCAGGGTGTCAGCGACTCCGGGATCGGTTTCTGGATGGCGGTCATGGTGAGTGCAGGGATCGTCGGGCAATGGCCAATTGGCCGACTGGCGGACCGTTTCGGTCGTCTGCTGGTACTGCGCGTTCAGGTCTTCGTGGTGATCCTGGGATGTCTAGCCATGCTCAGCAACGCCGCGATGGCGCCTGCGCTGTTTATTCTCGGGGCCGCCGGCTTTACGCTCTATCCGGTCGCGATGGCCTGGGCCTGTGAGAAAGTAGAACATCACCAGCTGGTGGCAATGAACCAGGCGCTGTTACTGAGCTATACCATTGGCAGTTTATTAGGGCCGACGTTTACCGCGATGCTGATGCAGAATTATTCCGATAATTTATTGTTTATCATGATCGCCAGCGTGTCGTTTATTTATCTCTTGATGCTGCTGCGCAAAGTGGGCGAACATCCTACGCCTGTGGCACATGCCTGATTAAATAAAAGCCTGTCGATGACAGGCTTTTTTGTCCCAGTCACAACTAAGAGTTTTACTTATTGTTTGTTTATTGCGCCAGGCGATAATTCATGTGAGTCCTACCACTATAAGGCAGCAATCATGTCTATTCGTCGTTTTTCCGCTACCGCACTTGCCGTAGTGTTGTCTTTAACGTTTGCAACGGCTCCGGTCATGGCTAATCCTGGAAACGGGAATGGCGGTGGTCACGGAAACGGTGGCGGACAGGGTAATGGCGGCAATCATGGTAACGGGAATTCTGGTAACCATGGCAATAAGCAAAATAACGGTCAGGATAACCCTGGAAAATCAGATAAGAGCGTTAAAAGCAGTAAAGATGTCGGTAACGATGTCGACGCTCGCGTGAGCTTCGATCATGCCCGCCACCTGGCGCTGAATTATGGCTTAACGGGCTATGACTCTCTGCCTCCGGGTATCGCGAAAAACCTGGCGCGCGGTAAACCGTTGCCTCCGGGTATTGCGAAGAAAACCGTGCCGGCCTCTATGCTGGGCCAGCTTCCTTCCTATCCAGGCTATGAGTGGCGGGTAGTGGGTGACGATCTGGTCTTAATTGCGCTGAGTACAGCCATTGTGACGTCCGTGATTAACGGCGTCTTTAAATAGAATATAAAAAAGCCCGGTTTTCACCGGGCTTTTCTTTAATACATCACCTTATGGCCGTACTGCTCAAGAATGCCTTTGACGCGTTCCATCGTCTCTTTCTTCGGCGGCTTCACGCCATCGAGTTTGTACTCTTCGCCCATTGCCACCCATTTGTGTTTACCCAGCTCGTGATAGGGCAGAAGCTCGATTTTCTCGACGTTGCCCATGTCGCGGGTAAATTCCCCGAGACGATGCGCGGAGTCGTCATCATCTGACCAGCCAGGCACAACCACGTAGCGGATCCAGGTTTTGATGCCTTTATCGGCAATGTATTTGGCAAATTCCAGCGTCCGGTGGTTTGAGACACCAACGAGGTTCTGGTGGATCTCATCGTTCATCTGTTTGAGATCGAGCATCACCAGATCGGTCACTTCGAGCAGCTCGTCGATAACCGGATCGTAGCGACGTACAAAGCCGTTGGTATCGAGACAGGTATGAATGCCTTCTTTGCGGCAGGCACGGAACCAGTCGCGTACAAACTCAGCCTGAAGAATGGCTTCACCGCCGGATGCGGTTACACCACCGCCAGACGCGTTCATAAAGTGACGGTAGGTCACCACCTCTTTCATTAAATCTTCAACGGTCACTTCTTTGCCGCCGTGTGTATCCCAGGTGTCACGGTTATGGCAGTACAGGCAGCGCATCAGGCAGCCCTGGAAAAAGGTGATAAAGCGGATACCTGGGCCATCGACAGTGCCACAGGATTCAAAGGAGTGAATGCGACCAATAATTGACATTGCGGTGATATCTCCAGCATCGGCCCGTCCGGGGCCTGTGTATGCACAGCTCAAAACCGGCTGTGTTAAGTCTGTTTTGGCTGTTATCCATTAAGTATAGATAGCGGACAAAAGAGACTGAGGTGGAGAGGGTGCTAAAAAGGCCCCACTTGCGTGGAGCCTTTATTGTACGCTTTTTAACGCGTGATTTCAGTCAATTCCACTTACATGGACTGAGTGAAAGTACGGGTGATAACGTCCTGCTGCTGTTCTTTAGTCAGGGAGTTAAAACGTACTGCGTAGCCGGATACGCGGATGGTCAGCTGAGGATATTTCTCAGGGTGTTCCATCGCGTCGAGCAGCATTTCACGGTTCATTACGTTCACGTTCAGGTGCTGACCACCTTCGATGGACGCTTCGTGGTGGAAGTAACCATCCATCAGACCCGCGAGGTTAGTTTTACGCACTTCGTCGTCTTTACCCAGCGCATTTGGAACGATAGAGAAGGTGTAAGAGATACCATCTTTAGCGTAAGCAAACGGCAGTTTAGCAACGGAAGTCAGAGAGGCAACAGCACCTTTCTGGTCACGACCGTGCATTGGGTTAGCACCTGGGCCGAATGGCGCGCCAGCACGACGTCCGTCTGGGGTATTACCGGTTTTCTTACCATACACAACGTTAGAGGTGATGGTCAGAACAGACTGAGTCGGGATAGCGTTACGGTAAGTAGTCAGTTTCTGAATTTTCTTCATGAAACGTTCTACCAGGTCAACCGCCATGTCATCAACGCGAGAATCGTTGTTACCAAACTGCGGGTATTCACCTTCGATTTCGAAGTCTACAGCCAGGCCGTCTTCGTCACGAATTGGTTTAACTTTCGCATATTTGATTGCAGACAGGGAGTCAGCCGCAACGGACAGACCTGCGATACCACACGCCATGGTGCGGATAACGTCACGGTCGTGCAGCGCCATCAGAGAGGCTTCGTAGCTGTACTTGTCGTGCATGTAGTGGATAACGTTCAGTGCAGTGACGTACTGTTTAGCCAGCCAGTCCATGAAGTGATCCATGCGGTCCATCACTTCATCGAAGTTCAGAACGTCGCCTTTGATTGGCTCAGACTTAGGACCAACCTGCATTTTCAGTTTTTCATCAACGCCGCCGTTGATTGCGTACAGCATGGTTTTCGCCAGGTTTGCACGCGCACCGAAGAACTGCATTTGTTTACCAACAACCATTGGGCTTACGCAGCAAGCGATAGCGTAATCGTCGTTGTTGAAGTCCGGACGCATCAGGTCATCGTTCTCGTACTGCAGAGAAGAGGTGTCGATAGACACTTTAGCGGCGAATTTCTTGAAGTTCAGAGGCAGTTTTTCAGACCACAGAACAGTAATGTTCGGCTCCGGAGAAGGACCCATGGTGTACAGGGTGTTCAGGAAGCGGAAGCTGTTTTTGGTTACCAGAGTACGGCCATCAACGCCCATACCACCGATAGATTCTGTTGCCCAGATTGGGTCACCAGAGAACAGCTCATCGTATTCTGGGGTACGCAGGAAGCGAACCATACGCAGTTTCATGACCAGGTGGTCAATCATTTCCTGAGCGTCTTGCTCGGTGATTTTGCCTGCTTTGATGTCGCGTTCGATGTAAGCATCCAGGAAGGTGGATACACGACCGAAGGACATCGCTGCACCGTTCTGAGACTTAACCGCGGCCAGATAGCCGAAGTAGGTCCACTGGATAGCTTCCTGTGCGTTGGTAGCAGGACCAGAGATATCGCAGCCATATTTAGCTGCCATTTCTTTGATCTGACCCAGCGCGCGGTGCTGTTCAGCAATTTCTTCACGCAGACGGATAGTCGCTTCCAGGTTTACGCCGTTTTCCAGGTCAGACTGCAGGGAAACGAACTGTGCGTACTTGTCTTTCATCAGGAAGTCGATACCGTACAGCGCAACGCGACGGTAATCACCGATGATACGGCCACGGCCATACGCATCTGGCAGACCGGTCAGAACGCCAGATTTACGGCAGTTCAGAATGTCTTTGGTGTAAACATCGAATACGCCCTGGTTGTGGGTTTTACGGTATTCGGTGAAGATTTTTTTCAGCATTGGGTCCAGCTCGCGGTTATACGCTTTGCAGGAACCTTCAACCATTTTAATACCACCGAACGGGATGATTGCACGTTTCAGTGGTGCTTCAGTCTGCAGACCAACGATTTTCTCAAGGGCTTTGTTGATATAGCCAGCATCGTGAGAAGTGATGGTGGAAGCAACGGAGGTGTCGAAATCAACTGGCGCGTGAGTGCGGTTTTCCAGTTTAACGCCTTCCATTACGCTGTCCCACAGCTTGGTGGTCGCGTCAGTTGCGCCAGCCAGGAAGGATTCGTCACCTTCATACGGGGTATAGTTTTTCTGAATGAAGTCACGTACGTTTACTTCATTCTGCCAGTCACCTTTCGCAAAACCTTCCCAGGCTGTGGCTAACTTTTCATTAAGCTCGGACATGTAACACCTACCTTCTTAAGTGGATTTTTTATTTACTGCCTGAGAAAACCATCAATGATGATCGTCGCCACGCAGGTAAATGACCCAGTATGTCAACCCAACTAACAGACCCCCACCGATAATGTTCCCGATAGTGACAGGGATCAGGTTATCAGTAATGAAATTCATAATAGTCAGGTGAGAGAAACTTTCCGGGGATGAACCAACTGCGGTCCAGAACTCCGGGCTTGCAAAGTCGCGGATGACAATGCCCATTGGGATCATGAACATATTCGCGATACTGTGCTCAAAGCCGCTGGCAACAAACATCGCAACTGGCAGAACCATAATTAAGGCTTTGTCCATCAGGCTGCGACCCGAGTAGCTCATCCATACAGCCAGGCAGACCATCAGGTTAGCGAGGATGCCGAGAGCAACGGCTTCGATAAATGTGTGGTGCATTTTGTGGTCGGCAGTTTGCAGGACGTTGAGCCCCCAGCCACCGTTGGCGGTCATGTACTCGCCAGAAAGCCACATCAACAAAACAAAGAGCAGACAGCCAACCAGGTTACCCACGTAGACGTTAAGCCAGTTACGCGCCAGCTGACCCCAGGTAATTCTTCCGCTGGCTTTCGCTACGACAATCAGCACCGTTGAGGTGAAGAGGTCGGCACCGCAGATAACGCAAAGAATCAGACCCAGTGAGAAGCAAATACCGCCAATCAGTTTGGCCATGCCGAAAGGCATTCCAGCAGTACCGGTGGTGGCAGTGATGTAGAAGACGAAAGCGATAGAGATGAACACACCAGCCGTGATCGCCAGATAGAACGTCTTCATCGGGTGTTTCGTTGCTTTATAGACACCTGCTTCTTCGGCAACTTTGGCCATCGCAGCAGGGAGTAAAAGATCAAAAGGGTTGTCAGCTTTCACACTAACTCTCTCTTTATTAAGTCGGCGACGAGATACTAACAAAGCATTATAGAAGAGAAATTGATATAGATCATATCTCGCCTGGCTTATAGGCCCGCAGTGTGTATGGTTTTACAACAAATGCGGAGTAAGTATTTGATTATCCGTATAAAAATAAATTTTAAAAGTTATGAAAAGAGTTGAATTTTTTCGTTCGGCCACCTCTAAAACAGTTAATTAATATGGAGTATTTACCATAAAAAGTAACAGTAAAGCCCGGGTTAATATTATTATATTTACCCATGTTTAACTTTATTATTACAATCAACAATCATTGCCGAAGAAAATAAAAAACGGGGCAATGAAATTGCCCCGTAATATAGCCCAGACGATTGAATACGCCTACTGCTGCTAATGTTATGTGCGCTTATTTTGACCAGTAAGCGGCTTTTGCTTTCTGCAGTTTTTCATAGGCGTTCAGCAGTGACTGGTGCGCCGGGAAGGCTTTCAGATCGCTGTCAACAGCCTGCAGACCATAGAACGGCTCTTCGCCACTCAGGGCCGCACTGGCCGCTTCTACCGCCTCAGCACCGTACATCCGTACGAAGGCATTCAGATATTGCAGCGGCTCGCGATCGTCTTCCTGTGCAAGCAACAACAGCGTTTGCAGGCAGCGGTAATAGTTGGTGCGCTCGGCAGAGAAGACCGACTGGTTGAATTCCATGGTCCACTCGGTCCAGGCCAGGGCCTGATCCAAATCGCCACCCGCCAGGGCCAGCATGGCTTTCAACTCCCCGATGCGCAGGGTATACCAGCCGTTGTCTTTACCGGTCGCCAGGCCCAGCAGTTCGCGTATGCGGGTGAAGTCATCGTGACCTTCTTCGTCCAGTTGGGCGATCAGGTTCAGATAATCTTCTTTCTCCCATTCGCTGCCCGGCAGAGCCAGCAGCGTCTCGCGCAGATGCGCGCCCATGCTGTTATTCGCCAGCCACAGATCTTCAGCCGGGTAGATGTCGGACATACCTGGCACCAGAATACGGCAGGCGTAGACGCCAAGGTGTTCGTAGTCGGCAATATAGACTTCCTGATCTTCCGCGTCGAAGATCGCCATCAGCGTGGCGAACTCTTCTTCAGTGGTACCGGCAAAGCTCCAGTCCACGAACGGATAGTCTGCGTCCTGCTTAAACATATCCCAGGAGATCAAACCGCTGGAGTCGATGAAGTGGGTTTCGAGGTTGGTATGCTCGGCCACTTCTTCATCGTCAAACGTTGGCGGGGTGAACACGTCGAGATCTTTCAGACTACGGCCCTGCAGCAGTTCGGTGACGGTACGTTCCAGCGCCACGCCGAAGTCAGGGTGCGCGCCGAAGGAGGCGAAACAGGTGCCGTTGGTCGGGTTAAACAGCACGACGCAGATAACCGGGTATTTACCGCCCAGCGAGCCGTCATACGCAAAGATTGGGAAACCTTCTGCTTCCAGTTTGGCGATGGATTCCACCACGCCCGGGTAGCGCGCCAGCACGTCTGCCGGAATTTCAGGCAGGCTGATAGATTCGGCAATAATGCGGTTTTTGATGTGACGTTCGAAGACTTCGGAAAGACCCTGCACGCGCGCTTCATTGCGGGTGTTACCGGCGGACATACCGTTGGAGACATACAGGTTGCCGACGATGTTCATCGGAATATAGACGGTTTGCTCATCAGACTGACGGGTAAATGGCAGGGCACAGATACCGCGATCGTCGTTACCGGACTGCAGATCGATCAGCATGCTGGCAGTCAGTTCGTTTTCCGGATCGTAGAAGGCACGCAGGCGGGCGTCGAGAATACCTTCCGGCAGTTCGTCATCTTCGGTCAGTGGGAACCATTTTTCGTTTGGATAGTGAACAAACGGGCCGTTAGCGATGGTTTCGCCCAGCCAGAAGTCAGCGAAGAAATAGTTGGTGGACAGACGCTCAAAATACTCACCCAGCGCAGAGGCCAGTGCCGCTTTTTTTGTCGCACCTTTACCGTTGGTAAAGCACAGGGCACAGTCTTTATCGCGAATATGCACGGACCAGACATGAGGCACCGGATTGAGCCAGGAGGCTTCTTCGATGTTAAAGCCCAGGTCGGTCAGTTTCTGCTGGAAGCGAGCGATGGAATCTTCCAGAGCGGCGTCTTTGCCGGGGATAAATGTTTGAGTCATGGCGTTCACTTTTATCGTACGTAAAGCGCGCAATGATACGGGTTTTGCGTGACAGGTGCTATCTCCGGCGAAAATAAATGCCTGAGCTATGCTTATAGCCAGTAACCTACTGTAAGGCATAGAAAAATGAAAGCTTTCGATCTCCATCGGATGGCGTTTGATAAAGTCCCTCCTGAGTTTTTAGGCGAAGTCGCTCTGCGCAGTCTGTATACCTTCGTCCTGGTCTTTCTGTTTCTCAAGATTACGGGCCGTCGTGGCGTCCGGCAGATGTCGCTCTTTGAGGTATTGATTATCCTGACGCTGGGATCAGCGGCGGGTGACGTTGCCTTCTATGATGATGTGCCTATGGTGCCGGTGTTTATTGTCTTTGTCTCACTGGCGCTTATTTACCGTCTTGTCATGTGGCTGATGTCGAAAAGCGAAAAGCTGGAAGACCTGCTTGAAGGGAAGCCGGTTGTAATCGTCGAGGACGGACAGTTGGCCTGGGAAAATGTAAAAAGTGCCAACATGACCGAGTTTGAGTTCTTTATGGAGCTACGCCTGAATAGCGTGGAACAGCTCGGGCAGGTGCGTCTGGCAATAATGGAAACCAACGGGCAGATTAGCGTTTATTACTATTCTGACGAGGACGTAAAGCCCGGTCTCTGTATTTTACCGGACATGCTGATCGAACGTTTCAGAACGGTTCCTGAAGCTGGCGAATATGCCTGCGTACGATGTAGCCACGTGGTTGCGATGCAGCCGGGCGATCGTCAATTATGCCCCCGCTGTGCAAATCCGGAATGGTCGAAGGTTAGCCGGGCTAAACGGCTTACCTGACAGCCATTTTGTCGGTTTTGTCCTGACGAGGCGGTAGATTGTTTTGTGTGACGCGGGACACATTTCGCCGGCTATAAGTTTTAGACATTGCGGCGCGTGTCACTGAATGATAAAACCGATATCCACAGTTATAACTTATGGCTTTTAGCGTGGTGAGGGGAAATGGCTCAAGTCTTTAATTTCAGTTCAGGTCCGGCAATGTTACCGGCAGACGTGCTTAAACAGGCCCAACAGGAACTTTGTGACTGGAACGGTCTCGGTACGTCGGTGATGGAAATCAGCCACCGGGGTAAAGAGTTTATTCAGGTGGCGGAAGAGGCAGAAAAGGATTTTCGCGATCTGCTGAATATTCCCTCGAACTACAAAGTATTGTTCTGTCACGGCGGCGGACGCGGTCAGTTTGCAGGTGTACCGCTGAATATCCTCGGTAACAAAACGACGGCTGACTATGTTGACGCGGGTTACTGGGCGGCAAGTGCCGTTAAAGAAGCGCATAAATACTGCACGCCAAATGTTATCGACGCCAAAGTGACCGTTGACGGTCTGCGCGCCGTTAAGCCAATGAGCGAGTGGCAGCTTTCTGATAACGCAGCGTATCTGCACTACTGCCCGAACGAAACCATTGACGGGATTGCCATCGATGAGACGCCAAACTTCGGCAGCGATGTCGTGGTTGCCGCGGATTTCTCCTCCACCATTTTGTCTGCACCGATTGATGTCAGCCGCTACGGTGTTATCTATGCGGGCGCACAGAAAAATATCGGCCCGGCCGGTTTGACTATCGTCGTCGTGCGTGAAGACCTGCTGGGGAAAGCGCATAAATCTTGCCCGTCGATTCTCGATTACACCGTGCTGAACGATAACGATTCTATGTTCAACACCCCACCTACGTTTGCGTGGTACCTCTCCGGTCTGGTGTTCAAATGGCTGAAGCAAAACGGCGGTGTGGCGCAGATGGACAAGGTTAACCAGCAGAAAGCTGAACTGCTGTATGGCGTCATCGACAAGAGCGATTTCTACCGTAACGATGTCGCGAAAACCAATCGTTCCCGCATGAACGTGCCGTTCCAGCTGGCAGACAGCAACCTGGATAAAGTCTTCCTGGAAGAGTCCTTCGCGGCCGGCCTGCATGCACTGAAGGGACACCGTGTTGTTGGCGGTATGCGTGCCTCCATCTATAACGCGATGCCGCTGGAAGGCGTTAAAGCTCTAACCGATTTCATGATCGACTTCGAACGTCGCCACGGTTAATTACGCTGTTTTCACCCCCGTAGCCCTGCTGCGGGGTTTTTATTATGTTGATTTGAGAGTTAAGTTTTCATGGAATCCCTGACGTTACAACCTATCGCGCGGGTAGATGGCACCATTAATCTGCCTGGTTCAAAAAGTGTCTCGAACCGCGCTCTGCTGCTGGCAGCTCTGGCAAACGGCACCACTGTCCTCACAAATCTGCTGGATAGCGATGACGTACGCCACATGCTCAATGCGCTGAAAGCGTTGGGAGTTCAATACACGTTGTCTGACGACCGCACGCGTTGTGAAGTGACTGGTAACGGCGGTGCACTGCGCTCTGGTGAAGAGCTGGAGCTGTTTCTGGGGAACGCCGGTACCGCAATGCGTCCGCTGGCGGCAGCCCTGTGTCTGGGCAGCAACAATATTGTGCTGACCGGCGAGCCGCGCATGAAAGAGCGCCCGATTGGTCATCTGGTGGATGCGCTGCGTCAGGGCGGCGCGCAGATTGAGTATCTGGAGCAGGAAAACTACCCACCGCTGCGTCTGCGCGGAGGTTTTACCGGCGGAAGCGTTGAGGTTGACGGCAGCGTCTCCAGCCAGTTCCTGACGGCACTGCTGATGACTGCACCGCTGGCACCGCAGGACACGGTTATCACCATTAAGGGTGATCTGGTTTCCAAACCGTATATTGATATCACTCTGCACCTGATGAAAACCTTCGGTGTTGAGGTGGAGAACCAGTCTTATCAGCGCTTCGTGGTGCGTGGAGCACAGCAATATCAATCCCCGGGTAGCTACCTTGTTGAAGGTGATGCTTCCTCTGCATCCTATTTCCTGGCCGCTGGAGCAATTAAAGGCGGCACCGTAAAAGTGACCGGTATTGGCCGAAACAGCGTGCAGGGCGATATCCGTTTTGCGGACGTGCTGGAAAAAATGGGCGCTATTGTCACCTGGGGCGATGACTTCATCTCCTGTACCCACGGCGAGCTGAACGCCATCGACATGGACATGAACCATATCCCGGATGCGGCGATGACCATTGCCACGGCGGCGCTGTTTGCCAAAGGCACCACCACGCTGCGTAACATCTACAACTGGCGCGTAAAAGAGACGGACCGCCTGTTCGCAATGGCGACAGAGTTGCGAAAAGTCGGTGCCGAGGTGGAAGAGGGCGAAGACTACATTCGCGTGACCCCTCCGGCAAAACTGCAGTTTGCGGAAATCGGAACCTACAACGATCACCGTATGGCGATGTGTTTCTCGCTGGTGGCGCTGTCAGACACGCCGGTCACCATTCTTGACCCGAAATGTACCGCGAAAACCTTCCCGGACTACTTCGAACAGCTGGCACGCATTAGCACGCTGGCCTGATGATGTTTTGCCGCATCATCTGATGCGGCATTTCCTTACGCTTCCTGACGTTCATTTCCGTTCATTTCTTCTACATCTGCTTCAATCATTCCGTAATTTGCACGCAAAGGTAACAGTTGCGCACGTTGGCGCGTATAATGCGCGGCGTTCATGTAAACGGTATGCCTTATTTAAGGAGAAAAAGATGACGGCAGTTGCCCCGGTAATCACCATTGATGGGCCTAGTGGCGCAGGGAAAGGTACTCTGTGCAAAGCGATGGCGGAAGCATTGCAATGGCATCTTTTAGATTCGGGAGCAATCTATCGCGTGCTGGCTCTGGCAGCGCTGCATCACCATGTGGATGTTGCGTCTGAAGAAGCGCTGGTACCGCTGGCTGCGCATCTGGATGTGCGTTTTGTCTCGACCGATGGCAACCTGGAAGTCATCCTGGAAGGGGAAGACGTAAGTGGCGAAATTCGTACTCAGGAAGTCGCGAATGCGGCCTCTCAGGTGGCGGCTTTCCCGCGCGTTCGCGAGGCTCTGTTACGCCGTCAGCGCGCTTTCCGTGAAGCCCCGGGTCTGATCGCCGACGGACGCGATATGGGAACCGTGGTATTCCCTGATGCGCCAGTGAAAATTTTCCTTGACGCCTCTTCTGAAGAACGTGCTCAACGCCGCATGCTTCAGTTGCAGGAGAAGGGGTTTAGTGTTAACTTTGATCGCCTTTTATCCGAGATAAAAGAGCGTGATGACCGCGATCGTAACCGCGCCGTCGCCCCACTTGTTCCTGCAGAAGATGCATTAGTTCTGGATTCAACCAGTTTAACTATTGAGCAAGTGATTGAAAAAGCGCTACAATATGCGCGCCAAAAACTGGCACTCGCGTAATCGCGACCGATTTAGCAGTACCCCCGCTGCAATGGATTGACGGCGGGTATGTGAAACAACCCCATCCGGCACGGAGCCAGGTGGACGTTAATATTAACCTGAAGATTAAACATGACTGAATCTTTTGCTCAACTGTTTGAAGAATCCTTAAAAGAAATCGAAACCCGTCCGGGTTCCATCGTTCGCGGTGTTGTTGTTGCTATCGACAAAGACGTAGTACTGGTTGACGCCGGTCTGAAATCTGAGTCCGCCATTCCGGCAGAGCAGTTCAAAAACGCCCAGGGCGAGCTGGAAATCCAGGTTGGTGACGAAGTTGACGTTGCTCTGGACGCAGTAGAAGACGGCTTCGGTGAAACCCTGCTTTCTCGTGAGAAAGCTAAACGTCACGAAGCATGGATCACGCTGGAAAAAGCTTACGAAGAAGCTGAAACTGTGGTCGGTGTTATCAACGGCAAAGTTAAAGGTGGCTTCACTGTTGAGCTGAATGGTATTCGTGCGTTCCTGCCAGGTTCTCTGGTAGACGTTCGTCCAGTCCGTGACACCCTGCACCTGGAAGGCAAAGAGCTTGAGTTCAAAGTAATCAAGCTGGACCAGAAGCGTAACAACGTTGTTGTTTCCCGTCGTGCTGTTATCGAGTCCGAAAACAGCGCAGAACGCGATCAGCTGCTGGAAAACCTGCAGGAAGGCATGGAAGTCAAAGGTATCGTTAAGAACCTCACTGACTACGGCGCATTCGTTGACCTGGGCGGCGTTGATGGCCTGCTGCACATCACCGACATGGCGTGGAAACGCGTTAAGCACCCAAGCGAAATCGTGAACGTGGGCGACGAAATCACTGTTAAAGTGCTGAAGTTCGACCGCGAGCGTACTCGTGTATCCCTCGGCCTGAAACAGCTGGGCGAAGATCCATGGGTAGCTATCGCTAAGCGTTACCCAGAAGGTACTAAACTGACTGGTCGCGTTACTAACCTGACTGACTACGGCTGCTTCGTTGAAATCGAAGAAGGCGTTGAAGGTCTGGTGCACGTTTCCGAAATGGACTGGACCAACAAAAACATCCACCCATCCAAAGTTGTTAACGTTGGTGATGTAGTGGAAGTGATGGTTCTGGATATCGACGAAGAACGTCGTCGTATCTCCCTGGGCCTGAAACAGTGCAAAAACAACCCATGGCAGCAGTTCGCGGAAACCCACAACAAGGGTGACCGTGTTGAAGGTAAAATCAAGTCTATCACTGACTTCGGTATCTTCATCGGCCTGGACGGCGGCATCGATGGCCTGGTTCACCTGTCTGACATCTCCTGGAACGTTGCAGGCGAAGAAGCAGTTCGTGAATACAAAAAAGGCGACGAAATCGCTGCAGTTGTTCTGCAGGTTGACGCAGAG
The DNA here is from genome assembly GCF_046521475.1 of Enterobacter sp. CPE_E890. Lineage (NCBI taxonomy): Bacteria > Pseudomonadati > Pseudomonadota > Gammaproteobacteria > Enterobacterales > Enterobacteriaceae > Enterobacter > Enterobacter sp. CPE_E890. The sequence goes on from NZ_JBKFZW010000001.1 coordinate 1,651,349, forward strand.
CGTGAGCGTATCTCCCTGGGCGTTAAACAGCTCGCAGAAGATCCGTTCAACAACTGGGTTGCACTGAACAAGAAAGGCGCAATCGTAAACGGTAAAGTGACTGCAGTTGACGCTAAAGGCGCAACCGTAGAACTGGCTGACGGCGTTGAAGGTTACCTGCGCGCTTCTGAAGCTTCCCGTGACCGCGTTGAAGATGCCACTCTGGTTCTGAACGTAGGCGACGACGTTGAAGCTAAGTTCACCGGTGTTGACCGTAAGAACCGTGCAATCAGCCTGTCTGTTCGTGCTAAAGACGAAGCTGATGAGAAAGATGCAATCGCAACTGTTAACAAACAGGAAGATGCAAACTTCTCTAACAACGCAATGGCTGAAGCTTTCAAAGCAGCTAAAGGCGAGTAATATCAAGTTCTCAGCATCATTTGAGCTGTAATGCATTTACAGCGTGAAGGATGAGGAGCAAACTTGACAGATTGCAGGATTCGTCCTGTAATCAATAACAAAGGGCGGCTACGGCCGCCCTTGTTTAATGAGCTGTTCAGCTAATTGGTTTGAAAGGAACCGGAGGAATCATGACCAAGTCAGAATTGATTGAAAGACTTGCCAGTCAGCAACCGCATATCCCTGCCAAGGCAGTGGAAGATGCCGTAAAAGAGATGCTGGAGCATATGGCCTCCACTCTTGCCCAGGGCGAGCGCATTGAAATCCGCGGTTTCGGTAGTTTTTCTCTGCACTATCGTGCTCCACGCACCGGGCGTAACCCGAAAACGGGTGATAAAGTCGAGCTGGAAGGTAAGTACGTTCCACACTTTAAGCCGGGTAAAGAACTGCGCGACCGCGCCAATATTTACGGTAACTGAGTTTAGCCATCGGGTTAAACTGGGTTCGAAAGAAAGCACCTGCGGGTGCTTTTTTTGTCTTTATCGTTTCAATTCTGAAGAAACCGCGCATTTTTCATTTCGCTTTCTGCAAACCAATAAAATCAATACAGCGCTTGCTGTAAAACGCATTTTTCTCAACTGACGGCTCACCCTGCCTGCCTGCATACTGCCTTTCCTGAGACAGGGAGGTAGTCATGAGAATTCCCGCTATTAGCGTCTGTGCCATTCTGGCGATAACTCCGTTACTCTGGTTACCTGAACTGCCACCACGCTATTTCGTGTGGATAATGATTGTTGGCGGAATAGGGCTGGCCGCGCAGCGGCGCGTACGACTGAAATATGTGGGGATCGGTTTATTATTTTGCGTATGGGGAATTCTTTCCGCTCAAGAGAGCGTCTGGCCAATGCAACATTTAACGTCAGATGCTGTACATGCTGAGGTAGAGATCACCGCCACTGATGGTTCAACAATGCATCAGGGAAAGATTATCAGCGTCGATGGCCAACGCGGGTGGACATCGGCTGGCGTAACATTGTATGGCAATGCACTGCCGCAAAAGGTTTGTGCCGGCCAGCGCTGGGCCATGACGCTCAGACTTAGGCCTGTACATGGAGAATTAAATGACGGGGGCTACGATCTTCAGCGAAGCGCGTTTGCCCAACATCAAACACTGAGTGGGCGCTTCACCCATGCGGAACTCGTCGATGGACGCTGTAGCCTGCGTGCTCAATACCTGATGTCACTGCAAAACCGGCTTTCTTCTTATCAATGGGGGGCTGTTATCCTTGGATTGGGGATGGGAGAACGTCTGGACGTACCCCAGGAAATAAAAGACCTGATGCGGGAAACCGGCACACTCCATCTGATGGCAATTTCAGGACTGCATATCGCGATGGCAGCATCCATCGCCTGGCTACTCGCACGTGGGTTCCAGTTTTTATTACCCTGCCACTGGATCCGCTGGCAGATGCCTCTGCTGGCTGGGGTGGTTTTTGCTGCCTTCTATGCCTGGCTTACTGGTCTGCAACCCCCGGCATTGCGAACGGTTACCGCCATTACTATGCTGGCGGCGTTGCGGATCGCCGCCCGTCAATGGTCCCCCTGGGAGATCTGGTTTTGCTGTGTTGCGGCAATCCTGCTAATCGATCCATTAGCTGTGCTTTCACAGAGTCTGCTCTTGTCAGCCTTTGCGGTTACCGCACTGATTTTCTGGTTTCAGTGGTTGCCTCTTCCTCACGGACACAGGGCTCGCTGGATGCGGCCACTACTGAATCTGCTTTATCTTCAGATAGGAATGCTGCTGTTGCTCATGCCTTTGCAGGTCCTGATTTTCCATGGCTTCAGCATCTCTTCCCTGGTTGCGAATCTCTTTGCCGTTCCCCTGGTGACATTGGTCTCTGTCCCGCTGATCCTGCTCGGTATGCTGCTTCATCTGCTTCCACTGACGGCCCTGGAAAGTACCATCTGGTTTGCAGCCGAAAAGTCTCTGGCGGTATTGTTCTGGCTGCTGATGCGCCTGCCTGATGGCTGGCAAAATGTGGATCAACGCTGGCAGTCCCTCACATTACTCCCCTGGCTTATCATTGTTGGCTGGCGGTTTCGTGCCTGGAGCAGTGTTCCTGCCGTTTGCCTGGCTGGAAGTGTCATACTCACATTTCCCCTCTGGCGAACGGCAAAAAGCGATAGCTGGACGTTACATATGCTGGATGTGGGGCAGGGCCTGGCAATGGTTATTGAAAGACAGGGAAAAGCCATTCTCTATGATACCGGGCTCGCCTGGCCAGGCGGCGATAGTGCGCAGCGGTTAATTATTCCGTGGCTCCGTTGGCATCACCTGCGACCAGAAGGCGTAATTCTCAGTCATGAGCATCTTGACCATGCGGGAGGGCTGGTATCGCTGCAAAAAACATGGCCTGATTTGTGGATAAGAAGTCCATTACGCCAAGCGGGACATCATCCCTGTTTTCGTGGGCAGAGATGGATTTGGCAGGGGTTGACCTTCGCCGTCCATTGGCCACCTGAAAATTATCCTGCTCAAGGAAACAACCACTCCTGTGTGGTAAAAATTGACGACGGCGAGCAGAGTGTTCTGCTGACAGGGGACATTGAAGCGCAAGCGGAACAGGCAATGCTCAGCCATTACTGGCGTAATGTGACGTCTACACTCATACAGGTACCTCATCATGGCAGTAAGACGTCTTCTTCATTGCCACTGGTTCAACGGGTAGAAGGGCAAATTGCCCTGGATTCGGCGGCACGCTATAACGCATGGCGATTTCCGTCGGCGAAAGTGGTTCGACGTTATCGAAAAGAGGGATATATCTGGCATGATACCCCCCATTCTGGACAAATATCGGTGACATTTTCGCAACATCGCTGGCAAATCCTGCGCTTGCGAGAGCAATTTTTACCACGTTGGTATCATCAGTGGTTTGGCGCGCCCGTAGATAACGGGTAGAATATGCGGCTATTTCAACAAATGCTGGTTTTTTGAATGCATAACGACAAAGATCTCTCCACGTGGCAAACCTTCCGCCGACTCTGGCCGATGATTGCGCCCTTTAAACCAGGCTTGATCGTGGCGGGTGTAGCGTTAATCCTCAACGCAGCCAGCGATACTTTTATGCTATCGCTTCTCAAACCGTTACTGGACGACGGTTTTGGTAAAACGGATCGCTCAGTGTTGCTATGGATGCCTCTGGTGGTTATCGGACTGATGATCTTACGCGGCATCACCAGCTATATCTCCAGCTACTGTATTTCCTGGGTATCAGGGAAAGTGGTTATGACTATGCGTCGCCGTCTGTTCAGTCACATGATGGGCATGCCGGTCTCATTCTTTGATAAACAGTCGACCGGGACGCTGCTGTCTCGCATTACCTACGACTCAGAACAGGTTGCCTCCTCGTCATCAAGCGCACTGATTACCGTTGTGCGTGAGGGCGCGTCGATTATCGGCCTGTTCGCGATGATGTTCTATTACAGCTGGCAGCTGTCGATCATCCTTATCGTTCTGGCACCGGTGGTTTCTATTGCGATTCGCGTCGTCTCAAAACGTTTCCGCAATATCAGTAAGAATATGCAGAACACCATGGGGCAGGTGACGACCAGTGCAGAACAGATGCTGAAAGGACATAAAGAGGTGTTGATTTTCGGCGGTCAGGAAGTCGAAACCCACCGCTTTGACAAAGTCAGCAACAAAATGCGCCTGCAGGGGATGAAAATGGTGTCGGCCTCTTCAATCTCTGACCCTGTTATTCAGCTGATTGCCTCTCTGGCACTGGCATTCGTTCTGTATGCGGCAAGCTTCCCTAGCGTGATGGAGACGCTGACGGCGGGTACTATCACCGTGGTCTTCTCCTCGATGATTGCTCTGATGCGTCCACTGAAATCGCTGACAAACGTCAATGCCCAGTTCCAGCGTGGGATGGCTGCTTGTCAGACTCTCTTCAGCATTCTGGATTCCGAGCAGGAGAAAGATGAAGGTACACGCGTGATTGAGCGCGCCCGTGGCGATGTCGAATTCCGCAATGTCACTTTCGCCTATCCTGGCCGTGAAACTCCGGCCCTGCGCAACATCAACCTGACCATTCCGGCGGGGAAAACTGTTGCACTGGTTGGTCGTTCCGGTTCAGGTAAATCGACCATTGCCAGCCTGATCACCCGTTTCTATGATATTAACGAAGGTGAGATTCTGTTGGATGGCCATGACCTGCGAGAGTACACCCTGCAGTCGCTGCGTAACCAGGTTGCGCTGGTCTCACAGAACGTGCATCTGTTCAACGATACTGTTGCAAACAACATTGCTTATGCACGCACTGATGAATACAGCCGCGAGCAGATTGAAAACGCCGCGCGTATGGCGTACGCAATGGACTTTATCAACAAGATGGATAACGGACTGGATACCATAATCGGTGAGAACGGGGTGCTACTCTCCGGTGGGCAGCGTCAACGTATCGCCATTGCGCGTGCGCTGCTGCGCGATAGCCCAATTCTGATCCTTGATGAAGCGACCTCGGCGCTGGATACGGAATCGGAACGCGCGATTCAGTCAGCCCTGGATGAACTGCAAAAGAACCGTACATCGCTGGTGATTGCACACCGTCTGTCGACTATCGAGCAGGCTGATGAAATCGTCGTGGTTGAAGATGGCATCATTGTTGAACGCGGAAGTCATACTGATTTGCTGGAGCACCGTGGTGTTTACGCCCAGCTTCATAAGATGCAGTTTGGCGCATGATTGCACGCATCTGGTCCGGTGAATCGCCGCTGTGGCTACTGCTTCTACCGCTCTCCTGGCTTTATGGCCTGGTGAGCGGTGTCATTCGTCTTCTTTATCGTCTGGGGCTCAAACGCGCATGGCGCGCGCCGGTTCCGGTAGTGGTTGTCGGTAACCTCACCGCCGGTGGCAACGGTAAAACGCCAGTCGTTATCTGGCTGGTGGAACAGTTGCAAAAACGCGGTATACGCCCCGGCGTAGTGTCGCGCGGGTATGGCGGCAAGGCAACGCATTACCCACTGCTGCTGACGGATGAAACATCGACTGCTGAAGCGGGTGATGAACCGGTTTTAATTTACCAGCGTACCGGCACTCCGGTTGCGGTTTCTCCGGTGCGCAGCGACGCCGTGCAGGCACTGCTTGCAGAACATGCGGTACAAATCATCATCACTGATGATGGTCTGCAGCATTATGCTCTGGCGCGTGACAAAGAGATTGTGGTTATTGATGGCGTTCGTCGTTTTGGCAATGGCTGGTGGCTGCCGGCCGGGCCGATGCGCGAACGCGCTTCACGTCTGAAATCCGTAGATGCGGTCATTGTGAATGGCGGTGTGGCAAAAACGGGTGAAATCCCTATGCATCTCCATCCTGGTCTGGCGGTGAATTTGCAGACCGGGGAACGCCGGGAAGTTGCACAACTTCCCGCCCTGGTGGCGATGGCCGGTATTGGCCATCCTCCACGTTTCTTCACGACGCTGGAACAGTGTGGCGCACAGCTTGAAAAATGTGTGCCGCTGGCGGACCACCAGGCGCTGGTGGAACAGCAGGTCGATGCCCTGACTATGCCGGGACAGACGCTGATCATGACCGAAAAAGATGCGGTGAAATGCCGTGCCTTTGCAAAAGAAAACTGGTGGTACCTGCCGGTTGACGCTGAACTCAGCGGCGAGCAACGGGAACAATTACTCAAGGAACTGATCGCGTTGGTGAAGTGAAGGCTTACGCGGTTCTGGTGGCGCTTTGACTGACAGGAAAACGCATGTCTTTACCGCAACTCTCGCTTTCAGCCGCACGTAATTTGCACCTTGCTGCGCAGGGGTTACTCAAAAAACCCCGTCGCCGCGCGCAATCTGCCGATATCCTCTCTACCGTTCAGCGCATGTCGCTACTTCAAATCGACACCATTAACATCGTGGCCCGTAGCCCTTATCTGGTGCTGTTTAGCCGTCTGGGGAATTATCCCTCGCAATGGCTGGATGAGGCTCTCAGCAAAGGGGAGTTAATGGAGTACTGGGCGCACGAAGCCTGTTTCCTGCCTCGCAGTGATTTTGCCCTGGTTCGTCACCGGATGCTTGCTCCGGAGAAGATGGGCTGGAAGTACCGGCAAGAGTGGATGCTGGAACATGCAACTGAGATTGAGCAACTCATCCGCCACATTCAGGAAAACGGACCTGTACGTTCTGCCGATTTTGAGCATCCGCGAAAAGGTACGAGCGGCTGGTGGGAGTGGAAGCCGCACAAACGCCATCTTGAAGGACTGTTTACGTCAGGCCAGGTCATGGTGATTGAACGGCGTAATTTTCAGCGTGTATACGACCTGACCCATCGTGTGATGCCTCACTGGGACGATGAGCGTGACTTATTGACTCAGGAAGCGGCTGAGGATGTCATGCTGGAAAACAGTGCCCGCAGTCTGGGTATTTTCCGCCCACAGTGGCTGGCAGATTATTACCGCCTGCGCCAGCCCGCGCTGAAACCATTGCTGGAAATATGGCAGCGCGAACAGCGAGTCGTTCCCGTCACAGTGGAAACACTGGGAGAAATGTGGCTGCATTCGGAGCTACTTCCGCTTCTGCCTCAGGCTCAGGAAGGAAAACTTCAGGCAACACATAGCGCGGTGCTGTCTCCTTTCGATCCGGTGGTTTGGGACAGAAAAAGAGCCGAGCAACTGTTCGGTTTTACTTACCGACTGGAGTGCTACACTCCAGCCCCGAAGCGCCAGTATGGTTACTTTGTTCTGCCTCTGCTGCACAAGGGGCAGCTTGTCGGGCGCATGGACGCCAAAATGCACCGTAAAACCGATACGCTTGAGGTCATCGCGCTCTATCTGGAAGAGGGTATCAGAGTGTCAGCGAGTCTGGAAAAAGGGTTAGCGTCCGCTATAAGTGATTTTGCTCGCTGGCAGGGGGCCAGCAACGTGACGCTGGGGCGGGTACCTGACGGACTGTTTACAACCTGCCGAAGTGGCTGGGAAACAGGCACTCTCTGAAAAGGGAATGTGGTAAGCTTTAATGATTACCCATACGGAGGAACTATGGATCACCGTTTACTTGAAATTATTGCCTGCCCGGTGTGCAACGGCAAACTCTACTATAGCCAGGACAAACAAGAGCTGATTTGCAAGCTGGACAGCCTGGCTTTCCCGCTGCGTGACGGCATTCCGGTATTGCTGGAAAACGAAGCCCGCTCCCTGGTGGCAGAAGAGAGCAAGCCATGAGTTTTGTTGTCATTATTCCTGCGCGTTATGCGTCAACGCGACTGCCGGGTAAACCACTGGTGGATATCAACGGCAAGCCGATGATTGTGCATGTCCTGGAGCGTGCACGTGAATCGGGTGCCGATCGCGTTATCGTTGCTACCGATCATCCGGACGTCGCCCGCGCGGTCGAGGCAGTCGGCGGAGAGGTGTGCATGACCCGTGCCGATCACCAGTCCGGCACTGAACGTCTGGCGGAAGTGGTTGAAAAATGCGGTTTTAGTGACGATACGGTCATCGTTAACGTCCAGGGCGACGAGCCGATGATCCCGGCGGTTATTATCCGTCAGGTGGCGGAAAACCTGGCACAACGTCAGGTCGGTATGGCCACACTCGCAGTACCCATTCACCACGCTGAAGAAGCATTCAACCCGAATGCGGTGAAGGTGGTGATGGATACCGAAGGTTATGCGCTCTATTTCTCCCGCGCCACGATTCCGTGGGATCGCGATCGCTTTGCGCTCTCTAAAGAGACTATCGGTGATTCATTCCTGCGCCATCTGGGGATTTACGGCTATCGCGCCGGCTTTATTCGTCGATATGTCACCTGGGCACCCAGCCCGTTGGAACATATTGAAATGCTGGAGCAGCTTCGTGTGCTCTGGTACGGTGAAAAAATCCACGTTGCTGTTGCCATGGAAGTGCCTGGAACGGGCGTTGATACACCGGAAGATCTTGAGCGCGTTCGCGCCGAACTGCGTTAATATTGCCTTCATCCCTCCTTTCGGGGGGATGTTCTCTCCCTGCTATTTTTTCCCTTTCTTTTCCATAATTGATCTCTTCCGGGTGACATCTTCATTCTGCGCGCTCATTATAAAAGCAGTAGTCTTGATGGGGGTAATCTCATATGGAACAGCTGCGTGCCGAACTTAGCCATCTGCTGGGCGAGAAGTTAAGCCGGGTTGAGTGCGTGAGTGAAAAGGCCGATACCGCGCTCTGGTCGTTGTATGACAGTCAGGGTAACCCAATGCCACTGATGGCCAGAAGTTTTACCTCGCCGGGGGTTGCCAGGCAGCTTGCGTGGAAAATGTCGATGCTGGCACGGGAGGGGACCGTGCGTATGCCAACGGTGTACGGCGTGATGACACATGAGGAACACCCCGGCCCGGACGTACTGCTGATCGAGCGTTTGCGTGGCGTGCCTGTTGAAGCACCGGCGCGTACGCCGGAACGCTGGGAACAGTTGAAAGACCAGATAGTCGAGGCGCTGCTGGCCTGGCACCGTCAGGATAGCCGTGGACTTGTCGGTCCGGTCGACAGTACCCAGGAAAACCTGTGGCCGCTGTGGTATCGCCAGCGGGTTGAAGTACTGTGGGGGACGCTTAACCAGTTCAATAACACCGGTTTAACTATGCAGGACAAACGTATTCTGTTTCGCACCCGCGAGTGCTTACCGGCGCTGTTTGAAGGCTTTAATGATAACTGCGTGCTGATCCACGGTAATTTTACCCTGCGCAGCATGCTGAAAGATTCCCGCAGCGATCAGCTTCTGGCGATGGTCGGGCCGGGGATCATGCTCTGGGCTCCGCGCGAATATGAGTTATTCAGGCTCAGCGACAGCGGGGCGGCGGAAGGTTTACTTTGGCACTACCTTCAACGCGCGCCCGTTGCAGAAGCGTTTCTCTGGCGACGCTGGCTTTATCTGCTTTGGGACGAAGTCGCGCAATTGGTCAATACCGGGCGTTTTAATCGCGCAAACTTCGATCTGGCGACAAAATCACTCTTGCCCTGGCTCGCCTGAGGAACCTTTCAGCCACTGCCAGAGGCGACCGAGCGTCTCATAGCCGACGCGATCGCTATGCATCAGCCACGCCGGGGACGGGATTGCCCGTTCCCATGGGTTGAGCGGGGCATCAATGGCCATCTGGTTTGCTGGTGCGGGAAGCGGGTGCAGACCTTGTTTTTCAAAGAAAATCATCGCTCGTGGCAGGTGTGAGGCGGAGGTCACCAGTAAGAACGGGACATCGCCAATCGCCTGCTTCACTGCAGCCGCCTCTTCTTCGGTATCTTTTGGGCTGTCCAGAGTGATGATAGCGGATCGTGGCACGCCGAGTGATTCCGCGACTCTGGCACCGGCTTCAGCCGTACTTACCGGGTTCGTTTTGGCCGCCGCGCCGGTGAAGATCATTTTTGATCCCGGGTTCGCAAGCCACAGGCGAATACCTTCGTTTAACCTTGGCAAGCTATTGTTGATCAGGTTTGAGCTGGGTGCCCAGTCAGGGTCCCAGGTATATCCGCCGCCCAGCACCACGATGTACGCTACTTTCTGATTTCCCTGCCATGTCGGGTACTTATTTTCGATTGGGCGTAACAGGCCATCCGCGATCGGCTGCAGGCTCAACAGCAGCAAGACAAACCAGCCAAGCGTGATAAGCGTTTTGCCGCTTCTCTGAAAGCGACTGAACCACACCAGCGCCAGCCCCAGCGCGATGATGATGAGCAACAGAGGAAGGGGAAGCATCATCCCTCCAATGTATTTCTTAAGGGTAAAAAGCATCCTTTTTGGTTCCTTTTTTGACCATATAGCAGGTGATTACCCGTGATATTACACCAGAGAGGTTCATTCTCCGCGCGGGTGTGACAAAATAGCGGTTTTGCAGTTAGCGAGTGGAACTCTCCCAATGCGGGATCGCAATTTTGATGACATCGCGGAAAAGTTTTCGCGCAACATTTATGGCACCACGAAAGGGCAGTTACGTCAGACGATCCTCTGGCAGGATCTGGACAACATTCTTGCCACCTTTGGCGGTCAAACGTTGCGTGTGCTGGACGCCGGAGGCGGTGAAGGGCAGACGGCGATAAAAATGGCCGAGCGCGGTCATCACGTCACGCTTTGCGATCTTTCTGCTGAAATGGTCGCCCGTGCGACGCGTGCAGCAGAAGAGAAAGGTGTGAGCGACAACATGCATTTTATACAATGCGCCGCTCAGGATATCTCACAGCATTTGGAAACCCAGGTTGATCTGATATTGTTTCATGCGGTGCTGGAGTGGGTTGCCGATCCGCAAAGCGTATTACAAACCCTGTGGTCGATGTTACGCCCGGGCGGCACGCTGTCGCTGATGTTCTACAATGCTAACGGCTTCCTGATGCATAACATGGTTGCAGGTAACTTCGACTATGTTCAGGTCGGGATGCCGAAAAAGAAAAAGCGCACGCTTTCCCCGGACTATCCGCGCGATCCACAGCAGGTGTACGGCTGGCTGGAAGAGATTGGCTGGCAGATCGTTGGGAAGACGGGCGTCAGGGTGTTTCATGATTATCTGCGTGAAAAACACAAACAGCGTGACTGTTTTGACACCTTAACAGAATTAGAAACGCGGTATTGCCGTCAGGAGCCTTTTATCAGCCTTGGCCGCTATATTCACGTCACCGCGCACAAGCCGCAGATGCAAGGATAACCTATGAGTGAATTTTCCCAGACAGTCCCCGAACTGGTTGCCTGGGCCAGGAAAAACGATTTCTCCATCTCGCTGCCGGTAGACAGACTCTCTTTCCTGCTGGCGGTTGCCACGCTGAACGGTGAACGGCTGGATGGTGAAATGAGCGAGGGTGAACTGGTGGATGCGTTCCGCCATGTCAGTGATGCGTTTGAGCAAACCAGCGAAACCATTAGCGTGCGTGCCAACAACGCAATTAACGATATGGTGCGTCAACGTCTGCTGAACCGCTTTACCAGCGAGCAGGCGGAAGGAAACGCCATCTATCGCCTGACGCCACTGGGCATCGGCATCACCGATTACTACATTCGCCAGCGTGAATTTTCCACGCTGCGTCTTTCCATGCAGCTCTCGATTGTTGCGGGTGAACTTAAGCGTGCTGCCGACGCGGCGGATGAAAACGGTGACGAATTCCACTGGCACCGCAATGTTTACGCACCGCTGAAATACTCGGTAGCGGAGATTTTCGACAGTATCGATCTGACTCAGCGTCTGATGGACGAACAGCAGCAGCAGGTGAAAGACGATATTGCGCAGTTGCTGAACAAAGACTGGCGCGCGGCCATCTCCAGCTGCGAACTGCTGCTGTCGGAAACCTCCGGTACGCTGCGTGAACTGCAGGATACGCTGGAGGCCGCAGGGGATAAGCTCCAGGCCAACCTGCTACGCATTCAGGATGCGACCATGGCACATGACGATCTGCATTTTGTCGACCGTCTGGTCTTTGATTTGCAGAGTAAACTCGATCGCATTATTAGCTGGGGACAGCAGTCGATCGACCTGTGGATCGGCTATGACCGCCATGTGCATAAATTTATCCGTACCGCGATTGATATGGATAAAAACCGCGTCTTTGCCCAGCGTCTGCGTCAGTCTGTGCAGACCTATTTCGATGCGCCGTGGGCGCTGACCTACGCTAATGCCGATCGTCTGCTGGATATGCGCGACGAAGAGATGGCGCTGCGTGATGAAGAGGTGACCGGTGAACTGCCACCGGATCTGGAATACGAAGAATTCAACGAAATTCGTGAGCAACTTGCGGCCATGATCGAAGAACAGCTCGCTGTCTACAAAACCAGACAAGTGCCGCTGGATCTTGGTCTCGTGGTGCGCGACTATCTGGCGCAATATCCTCGTGCACGCCACTTCGATGTTGCCCGCATTGTGGTAGACCAGGCGGTGCGCCTGGGTGTCGCACAAGCAGATTTCACCGGACTGCCGCCGAAGTGGCAGCCAATTAACGATTACGGAGCCAAGGTACAGGCGCATGTCATTGACAAATATTGAACAAGTGATGCCAGTTAAGCTGGCACAGGCGCTGGCGAATCCGTTATTTCCGGCGCTGGACAGCCAGCTGCGTGCCGGTCGTCACATTGGCTTAGACGAGCTGGATAATCACGCCTTTTTGATGGACTTCCAGGAGTACCTGGAAGAGTTTTATGCGCGCTATAACGTGGAGCTTATCCGCGCACCGGAAGGGTTTTTCTACCTGCGTCCACGCTCCACGACGCTGATTCCGCGCTCCGTGCTTTCCGAGCTGGATATGATGGTCGGCAAAATTCTTTGCTATCTCTATCTCAGCCCGGAACGTCTGGCGAATGAAGGGATCTTCACCCAGCAGGAACTTTACGACGAGCTGTTGACGCTGGCAGATGAGAGCAAGCTGCTTAAGCTGGTGAACAACCGCTCCACGGGTTCGGATCTCGATCGTCAGAAATTACAGGAAAAGGTTCGTTCTTCCCTGAACCGTCTGCGTCGTCTGGGTATGGTCTGGTTTATGGGCCACGACAGCAGCAAATTCCGCATTACGGAATCTGTCTTCCGCTTCGGCGCCGATGTGCGTACGGGCGATGACGCGCGTGAGGCGCAGCTTCGCATGATCCGCGATGGTGAAGCGATGCCGGTGGAAAACCATTTGCAGCTCAATGATGAGCATGAAGAGAATCTGCCGGATAGCGGGGAGGAAGAGTAATGATTGAACGCGGTAAATTTCGCTCACTAACGCTGATTAACTGGAACGGCTTCTTCGCCCGAACGTTCGATCTGGATGAGCTGGTCACGACGCTCTCCGGCGGTAACGGTGCGGGTAAATCCACCACCATGGCTGCGTTTGTTACGGCGCTGATTCCCGATCTGACGCTGCTGCACTTCCGTAACACCACCGAGGCGGGGGCAACAAGCGGCTCCCGTGATAAAGGTCTGCACGGTAAGCTGAAGGCTGGCGTCTGCTATTCGGTGCTGGACGTCATTAACTCCCGTCATCAGCGTGTGGTGGTGGGCGTACGCCTGCAGCAGGTCGCGGGTCGCGACCGTAAAGTGGATATCAAACCGTTTGCGATCCAGGGGCTGCCAACATCTATGCAGCCGACGGCGTTGCTAACGGAAACCCTGAACGAGCGCCAGGCGCGCGTGCTGACGCTGCAGGAGCTGAAAGACAAGCTCGAAGCCATCGAAGGCGTGCAGTTCAAGCAGTTCAACTCCATTACCGACTACCACTCGCTGATGTTCGATCTGGGCGTGGTGGCGCGTCGTCTGCGCACGGCATCAGACCGTAGCAAATACTATCGTCTGATCGAAGCGTCGCTGTACGGTGGTATCTCCAGCGCCATTACCCGCTCGCTGCGAGACTACCTGCTGCCGGAAAACAGCGGCGTGCGTAAGGCCTTCCAGGATATGGAAGCCGCACTGCGTGAAAACCGCATGACGCTGGAAGCGATTCGCGTTACCCAGTCTGACCGCGACCTGTTTAAACACCTGATCAGCGAAGCTACTAACTACGTGGCTGCGGACTACATGCGTCACGCCAACGAGCGCCGCGTGCATCTCGATCAGGCATTAGAGTACCGTCGCGAGCTGTTTACCTCCCGTAAACAGCTGGTGGCCGAGCAGTACAAGCACGTCGAAATGGCACGCGAGCTGGGCGAGCACACCGGTGCTGAGGGCGATCTGGAAGCGGATTACCAGGCCGCCAGCGATCACCTGAATCTGGTGCAGACCGCACTGCGCCAGCAGGAGAAAATCGAACGCTACGAAGCGGACCTCGATGAGCTGCAAATTCGTCTCGAAGAACAGAATGAAGTGGTGGCTGAAGCTGCCGACATGCAGGAAGAGAATGAAGCCCGCGCTGAAGCCGCCGAACTGGAAGTCGATGAGCTGAAAAGCCAGCTTGCTGATTATCAGCAGGCGCTGGATGTGCAGCAGACGCGTGCAATTCAATACACCCAGGCATTGCAGGCGTTACAGCGTGCAAAAGAGCTGTGCCACCTGCCTGATCTGACACCAGAAAGCGCTGATGAGTGGCTGGATACCTTCCAGGCTAAAGAGCAGGAAGCAACCGAGAAGCTGCTCTCTCTCGAACAGAAAATGAGCGTCGCGCAAACGGCACACAGCCAGTTTGAACAAGCTTATCAGTTGGTGGTGGCGATTAACGGTCCGCTGGCGCGCAATGAAGCATGGGACATCGCCCGCGAATTGCTGCGCGACGGCGTGAACCAGCGACATCTGGCCGAGCAGATGCAGCCACTGCGTATGCGTCTGAACGAGCTGGAACAGCGCTTGCGCGAGCAACAGGAAGCGGAGCGTCTGCTGGCGGAGTTCTGCAAGCGTCAGGGTAAAAATTACGATATCGACGATCTCGAGGCTCTGCATCAGGAGCTGGAAGCGCGTATCGCCGCACTCTCCGACACCGTCTCCAGCGCCAGTGAACAGCGTATGACCCTGCGTCAGGAGATGGAGCAGCTTCAGTCTCGCTCTCAAACTCTGTTGCAGCGTGCGCCTGTCTGGCTGGCGGCGCAAAGCAGCCTGAACCAGATCAGCGAGCAGTGCGGCGAAGAGTTTACATCCAGCCAGGAAGTGACCGAATACCTGCAGCAACTGCTGGAGCGCGAGCGCGAGGCCATTGTTGAGCGTGATGAAGTGGGCGCGCGTAAGCGTGACGTTGATGAAGAGATTGAACGCTTAAGCCAGCCGGGTGGTGCGGAAGATCCGCGTCTGAATACCCTGGCTGAACGTTTCGGCGGTGTGCTGTTGTCCGAGATTTACGACGATGTCGGACTGGACGATGCCCCGTACTTCTCAGCACTCTATGGCCCATCGCGTAACGCGATTGTGGTGCCGGATTTGTCGCTGGTTTCCGAGCAGCTTGCTGGTCTGGAAGATTGCCCGGAAGATCTCTACCTGATCGAAGGGGATCCGCAGTCGTTCGATGACAGCGTCTTCAGTGTCGACGAATTGGAAAAAGCGGTGGTGGTGAAAATCGCTGACCGTCAGTGGCGTTATTCCCGCTTCCCTGAGCTGCCTCTGTTTGGTCGCGCTGCACGTGAAAGCCGCATTGAAAGTTTGCACGCCGAGCGAGAAACGTTGTCTGAACGTTTTGCGACGTTGTCGTTTGACGTGCAGAAAACCCAGCGCCTGCACCAGGCATTTAGCCGCTTTATCGGCAGCCACCTGGGCGTGGCGTTTGATGCTGACCCGGAAGCGGAAATCCGTAAGCTCAATACCCGTCGTGGTGAACTGGAACGCGCCATTGCCAGTCATGAAAATGACAACCAGCAGAGCCGTGTTCAGTTCGAACAAGCGAAAGAGGGCGTTGCTGCTCTTAACCGCATTTTGCCACGCCTGAATCTGCTGGCGGATGAAACCCTGGCCGACCGTGTGGATGAGATCCAGGAACGTCTTGATGAAGCCCAGGAAGCTGCGCGTTTCATTCAGCAGCATGGTAATCAACTGGCGAAGCTGGAGTCGGTTGTCTCTGTTCTGCAGAGTGACCCGGAACAGTTTGAGCAGTTAAAAGAAGACTATGCCTGGTCGCAACAGGTGCAGCGCGAAGCGCGTCAGCAGGCATTTGCCCTGACGGAAGTCGTGCAGCGTCGTGCACATTTCGGCTACTCCGATTCGGCTGAAATGCTGAGCGGCAACAGCGACCTGAATGAAAAGCTGCGTCAGCGTCTTGAGCAGGCTGAAGCGGAACGTACGCGTGCTCGCGAAGCGATGCGTAGCCACTCGGCACAGCTGAACCAGTACAACCAGGTGCTGGCCTCGCTGAAAAGCTCCTTCGACACCAAGAAAGAGCTGTTAAACGACCTGCAGAAAGAGCTTCAGGACATCGGCGTTCGTGCCGACAGCGGTGCAGAAGAACGGGCGCGTATTCGCCGTGACGAACTGCATTCCCAGCTCAGTAATAACCGCGCACGCCGCAATCAGCTGGAAAAAGCGCTGACCTTCTGCGAAGCAGAAATGGATAACCTGACGCGTCGCCTGCGTAAACTGGAACGCGACTACCATGAAATGCGCGAGCAGGTCGTGACCGCGAAAGCGGGCTGGTGCGCGGTAATGCGGATGGTGAAAGACAACAACGTTGAGCGCCGTCTGCACCGTCGCGAGCTGGCGTATCTCTCTGCCGATGAACTGCGCTCTATGTCGGATAAGGCGTTGGGTGCGCTGCGTCTGGCGGTCGCGGACAACGAGCACCTGCGCGATGTACTGCGCATGTCAGAGGATCCGAAACGTCCTGAGCGTAAAATTCAGTTCTTTGTGGCCGTTTATCAGCACCTGCGTGAACGTATTCGTCAGGATATCATTCGTACCGACGATCCGGTCGAAGCCATCGAACAGATGGAAATTGAGCTGGGTCGTCTGACGGAAGAACTGACCTCCCGTGAGCAGAAGCTGGCGATCAGCTCTCGCAGCGTGGCGAATATCATCCGCAAAACCATTCAGCGCGAGCAGAACCGTATTCGTCAGTTGAACCAGGGTCTGCAGAGCGTATCGTTTGGCCAGGTAAACAGCGTGCGTCTTAACGTCAATGTGCGTGAAGCCCACTCGACGCTGCTGGAAGTGCTCTCAGAGCAGCACGAACAGCATCAGGATCTGTTCAATAGCAACCGTCTGACCTTCTCTGAAGCCCTGGCGAAGCTGTATCAGCGTCTGAACCCGCAGATTGATATGGGGCAACGCACGCCGCAAACCATCGGTGAAGAGCTGCTGGATTACCGTAACTATCTGGAAATGGAAGTTGAGGTTAACCGTGGTTCCGACGGCTGGCTGCGTGCGGAATCGGGGGCGCTCTCTACGGGTGAAGCAATTGGTACCGGGATGTCCATTCTGGTGATGGTGGTACAGAGCTGGGAAGATGAAGCACGCCGCCTGCGCGGCAAAGACATCTCCCCATGTCGACTGCTGTTCCTGGATGAAGCGGCGCGTCTTGATGCCCGCTCTATTGCTACGCTGTTTGAGCTTTGCGAGCGTCTTGATATGCAGCTCATCATTGCGGCACCGGAAAACATCAGTCCTGAAAAAGGGACCACCTATAAGCTGGTGCGTAAGGTGTTCCAGAACAGCGAACACGTTCACGTTGTTGGGCTGCGTGGTTTTGCCCCTCAGCCGCCAGAGTCATTACCGGAAACCACGGCGGACGCTTCCTGAAGCGTCTCCTGATCAGGAGCGGCGCATTGGCGCCGCTTTTTTTTTAAACTTAACTTGTGCTTAGGGCTGCGTTATCTTTAAACTTCTTTACATAAGGTAAGGCAACTGATTTGCCGTCTACCTATAATAGAAGAAAGCCCCACCGTGATGGGCATGTCGTGAAAACAGGGGGCAAGGGATGTTGCTAAAGAAAAAATGTGGTCGTCAGCTGTCTGCGCTCAGCTTATGCCTGGCAGTGATGTTTGCTCCGCTGTTAACCGCTCAGGCCGATGAGCCTGAAATTGTGCCGACTGACAGCTCCGCAACGACAGGCGCACAGCCAACGTCGTTGTCTCAACCGCTGGAACAGTCACCTGCAACGGCTATTATGGCCGGTATTAAGCCGTTGCCCGAAGGCATTGACGTCGACTCTCTCCGTCAGCAGCTACACGCTGGGCTGCCTTCAGGGTACACACCTGTCTATATCAATCAGCTCACTCTGCTCTATGCTGCCCGCGATATGAAACCGATGTGGGACAACCGTGACGCAGTACGTGCCTTTCAGCAACAGCTTGCGGAAGTGGCGATTGCCGGGTTCCAGCCTCAGTTTACAGCGTGGGTTGAGCTGTTAACCGATCCTGCAGTCACCGGGCAAGCGCGGGACGTGGTGCTTTCTGATGCGATGATGGGCTACCTGCAGTTTGTGGCAGGTATTCCGGTCAATGGCAACCGCTGGTTGTACAGCGACAAGCCGTATAAGCTGGCAACGCCGGCGCTGTCGGTGATTAATCAGTGGCAGTTGGCCCTCGATAATGGCGATCTACCCCGCTTTATAGCCAGTCTTGCGCCAGCGCATCCGCAATATGCCACCCTGCACCAGTCGCTTCTTGAACTGGTGGGGGATTCGCGTCCGTGGCCGCAAATGCGTGGCAGTGCGACACTGCGTCCGGGGCAGTGGAGCAGCGATGTTCCTGCCCTGCGTGAGATCCTAAAGCGTTCCGGTATTCTGGACGGTGGGCCAAAGATTGCACTGCCCGGCGATGATCCGCAAAACGTCGTGGTCAGTCCATCAGCCTCTGTGAAAGAGAAGAAAGCGGTGGTCGTGAGCGCCAAACCGGCGGCTTACGATCGCGAACTGGTTGCGGCAGTTAAACAATTCCAGGCCGCTCAGGGGCTGGGGGCCGATGGCGTCATCGGCCAGACGACGCGTGACTGGCTGAACGTATCACCTGCGCAGCGGGCAGGGGTGCTGGCGCTGAATATCCAGCGTTTGCGCTTACTGCCGGGAACGCTCTCTACCGGGATCATGGTTAACATTCCTGCGTATTCGCTGGTCTATTACCAGAACGGTAGTGAAGTACTGGCGTCGCGCGTGATTGTCGGACGTCCCGATCGTAAAACACCGATGATGAGTAGTGCGTTGAATAACGTGGTGGTTAACCCACCGTGGAACGTACCGCCGACCCTGGCGCGCAAAGATATTCTGCCTAAAGTCTGGAACGATCCGGGTTATCTGGAACGTCATGGCTACACGGTTATGCGGGGATGGAACAGCAAAGAGGCAATCGATCCGTACATGGTCGACTGGTCGACGATTACGGCGTCTAATTTACCGTTCCGCTTCCAGCAAGCTCCAGGGGCGCATAACTCGTTGGGACGCTACAAATTCAATATGCCGAGTTCAGAAGCTATCTATCTGCACGATACGCCGAACCACAACCTGTTCCAGAAAGATACTCGCGCCCTGAGTTCTGGCTGTGTGCGCGTGAACAAAGCCTCAGAGCTTGCCAATATGCTGTTGCAGGATGCGGGCTGGAACGATACGCGTATTTCTGACGCCCTGAAACAGGGGGATACGCGGTACGTTAATATTCGACACAATATTCCGGTCAATCTTTACTATCTGACCGCGTTTGTTGGCGAAGACGGGCGTACTCAGTATCGTACAGATATTTACAATTATGATCTCATCGCGCGATCCGGCGCACAAATTTTGCCAAAAGCTGAACAATTAATCAGGTAAATGAAGCAGTTCGGGAGAAATGATTGTCGTAAGTTATGGTGAATAAGGGGCAATATCGCTGAAAGCCGCGTATTCACTGGGGTTGGGCGCCTTGACGTACCCGGTTTTGCCAGTTAAGGTGCCCTTCGTGCGCTAAGCATATTACGATAAACATTGACCTGTAGACCTGATTATCATGGACAAATTTGACGCTAATCGCCGCAAACTGCTGGCGTTAGGTGGTGTTGCGCTCGGCGCAGCGGCCATCTTGCCGACGCCAGCATTTGCCACCCTCTCGACACCTCGTCCGCGAGTTTTAACGCTCAACAATCTCCATACCGGTGAGTCGCTAAAAGCGGAATTCTTCGATGGCAGAGGCTATATTCAGGATGAATTAGCAAGACTTAACCACTTTTTCCGTGATTACCGCGCGAATAAAATAAAAGCCATCGATCCAGGACTGTTTGATCAGCTTTTCCGCCTTCAGGGCCTGCTGGGTACCAGCAAGCCGGTGCAGCTTATTTCTGGTTATCGCTCAATTGATACTAATAATGAACTGCGCGCCCATAGCCGTGGGGTAGCCAAAAAAAGCTACCACACCAGGGGACAGGCAATGGATTTCCACATTGAAGGCGTTTCGTTAGCCAATATTCGCAAAGCTGCGTTATCTATGCGTGCAGGTGGTGTAGGATATTACCCCAGCAGCAACTTTGTGCATATTGATACCGGTCCAGTTCGGCACTGGTAATAACGAAACACAGGAGCAGTATGAACTATCGTATTATTCCGGTTACGGCGTTCTCCCAGAATTGTTCATTAATCTGGTGTGAACAAACCAAACTGGCCGCGCTTGTCGATCCCGGCGGCGACGCTGAGAAGATCAAACAGGAAGTTGCAGATAGCGGTGTGACGCTGATGCAGATATTACTGACGCATGGTCACCTTGACCATGTCGGCGCAGCGGCGGAACTGGCACAGCACTATGGTGTGCCGGTGATCGGTCCGGAAAAAGAAGATGAGTTCTGGCTGCAGGGTTTGCCAGCCCAAAGTCGCATGTTTGGCCTTGATGAGTGTCAACCTCTGACACCCGATCGCTGGCTGAACGAGGGAGAGCGCGTTAACGTAGGGAATGTGACTTTACAGGTGTTGCATTGTCCTGGGCATACGCCAGGCCATATCGTCTTCTTTGATGACCAGTCTCGTCTGCTGATTTCCGGCGATGTGATTTTCAAAGGCGGCGTAGGACGCAGCGATTTTCCGCGTGGTGACCACGGGCAACTGATTCAGTCGATAAAACAGAAGTTATTGCCGCTGGGTGATGACGTGACGTTTATCCCTGGACACGGTCCGATGTCGACGCTGGGCTATGAACGGCTCCATAACCCGTTCCTTCAGGATGAAATGCCTGTCTGGTAACCCGAATAAAAAAAGCCTGCATAACGCAGGCTTTTTTATGGGCGCAAATTACAGTACAGCGACAATCGCTTCGCACAGTGGCGCCATGTTGTCAGGCGTCATGCCTGCTACGTTCACGCGGCCAGACGCCACGGCGTACACACCGAACTCTTCACGCAGACGCAGAACCTGCTCTTTGGTCAGGCCGCTGAAAGAGAACATGCCGTTCTGTTTGATGATAAAGCTGAAGTCGCGGTCCGCGCCTTTCTCAGCCAGGGTGTTCACAAACAGCAGGCGCATGCGCTGAATACGCTGACGCATGTCATTCAGCTCTTGTTCCCAGATGGCGCGCAGCGCATCGTTGCTCAGGATAGTGGCAACAACAGACGCACCGTGTGCTGGTGGGTTAGAGTAGTTAGCACGGATAACCGATTTCATCTGGCTGAACGCACGATCGACGGTCTCGTCGTTTGCAGCGACCAGCGTACAAGCACCTACACGCTCATTGTACAGACCGAAGTTCTTGGAATAAGAGCTTGCGACAATCAGTTCCTGATGCACGGCTGCGAACGCGCGCAGGCCTTCTGCATCTTCTTCCAGACCACGGGCGAAGCCCTGGTAGGCAAAGTCAAACAGCGGCAGCCAGCCTTTTTCTACGGACAACTTCGCCAGATGTTCCCACTGCTCAAGCGTCGGATCGATACCGGTTGGGTTATGGCAGCAACCGTGGAACAGCACCACGTCACCTGCCTGTGCTTCGCTCAGGCTCGCCAGCAGACCGTCAAAGTCGAGAGAGTGGTTTGCTGCGTCGTAGTAAGCGTATTCACGCACTTCCAGACCCGCAGAGTTAAAGACGCTCTTGTGGTTCGGCCAGCTTGGGTTGCTTACCCAGACACGCTTAACAGAGGTGTTTTTCGCAAGGAAATCCGCCGCCACGCGCAGCGCACCGGTACCGCCAGGGGTCTGTGCTGTACGGGCACGTTTGTCACTCACAATTGCGCTGCCTTTACCGAACAGCAACTCCTGGGTGCAGCGACCAAATTCAGGGATACCATCAATACCGAGGTAGTTTTTGGTGGTTTCGTTTTCCAGCAGATACTGCTCAGCTTTTTTTACGCTGGTCAGTACCGGAGTTTTGCCGGTTTCATCTTTATATACACCAATACCCAGGTTGATTTTGCCAGGGCGGTCGTCGGCACGAAACAGATCGGCCAGACCCAGAATAGGGTCGGCAGGAGCGGCGGTAATGTTCTCAAACATGACGAAGTTCCATTGTGATTACAGAAGTGAAATCCGCTATCAGGTTAACGGTAGATTTACAAAATGCCAACCGTTTGCGACGAAAAGCGTGCGGCTTTTCAAAAGTCGCCATTATTTTCTGTCAGGCATAAAAAAACAGGGCCGAAGCCCTGTTCATTAAGCATATAACAAAGTGGTGTACTGATTAGAACTGGTAAACGATACCAACTGCTGCCTGATCGTCTGTTGCCAGTTTGGCAGATTCAGAGTAATCGTTGTCGTTCAGCAGGTTGAATTTGTACGCAGCGTACACGTTCATGTTCTTGTTGAAGTAGTACCAGGTACCGAGTTCGATGTATTTCACCAGGTCAGCATCGCCACCGTTGAAGGTTCCACGTGCTTTCAGGTCCTTACCTTTAGACTGGACGTAGCCCAGGGATGGACGCAGACCGAAGTCGAATTGGTACTGAACAACAGCTTCGATGTTCTGGGTTTTGTTAGGGAAGGTGCGAATAAGCAGGTCATTTCTTCCCAAGCTGACTCGCTGATTAAAATTTCGCGGATCTGGGCCGATTTTTTTCCCGCAAACACATCGAATCAGCCTATTTAGGCTATTTTTTCCACCATTTCTGGCGTTATTTCCGGTTTTTACTGAGATCTCTCCCACTGACGTATCATTTGGTCCACCCGAAACAGGTTGGCCAGGGTGAATAACATCGCCAGTTGGTTATCGTTTTTCAGCAGCCCCTTGTATCTGGCTTTCACGAAGCCGAACTGCCGCTTGATGATGCGAAACGGGTGCTCCACCCTGGCACGGATGCTGGCTTTCATGTATTCGATGTTGATGGCCGTTTTGTTCTTGCGCGGATGCTGCTTCAAGGTTTTTACCTTGCCGGGACGCTCGGCGATCAGCCAGTCCACATCCACCTCGGCCAGCTCCTCGCGCTGTGGCGCTCCCTGGTAGCCGGCATCGGCTGAGACAAATTGCTCCTCTCCATGAAGCAGATTACCCAGCTGATTGAGGTCATGCTCGTTGGCCGCGGTGGTGACCAGGCTGTGGGTCAGGCCACTCTTGGCATCGACACCAATGTGGGCCTTCATGCCAAAGTGCCACTGATTGCCTTTCTTGGTCTGATGCATCTCCGGATCGCGTTGCTGCTCTTTGTTCTTGGTAGAGTTGGGTGCCTCAATGATGGTGGCATCCACCAAAGTGCCTTGGGTCATCATGACGCCTGCTTCGGCCAGCCAGCGATTGATGGTCTTGAACAATTGACGGGCCAGTTGATGCTGCTCGAGCAGGTGGCGGAAATTCATGATGGTGGTGCGATCCGGCAGGGCGCTATCCAGGGATAATCGGGCAAACAGGCGCATGGAGGCGATTTCGTACAGGGCATCTTCCATGGCACCGTCGCTCAGGTTGTACCAATGCTGCATGCAGTGAATACGCAGCATGGTCTCCAGCGGATAGGGCCGTCGGCCATTGCCCGCCTTGGGATAAAACGGCTCGATGACAGCGGTCATATTCTGCCATGGCAGAATCTGCTCCATGCGGGAGAGGAAAATCTCTTTTCGGGTCTGACGGCGCTTAGTGCTGAATTCACTATCGGCGAAGGTGAGTTGATGGCTCATGATGTCCCTCTGGGATGCGCTCCGGATGAATATGATGATCTCATATCAGGAACTTGTTCGCACCTTCCTTAGCGAAGTTGTTATCAGCTTCACGAGTCATGTTAGTGGTTTCAGCATACTGAACTGCTGCGTAGATGTTGTTCGCATCGTATTTCGCTGCAGTAGACCATGCTTCTGCACGATCGCCGCCGGCGCTTGCCCAATCAGCGGAGTTGCCAGCAGCAACCTGCTCGTTGGTGCGGTCAGCAGTTTCATAACCCGCTGCCAGTGCGAAGCCTTCACCCAGTTCGTACTGAACAGAGGAGCTGAAGCCATCACCGTTACCTTTAGCGCCGTTACCACCACGACCCACGTTGATCAACTGACCATCGGCGGTGTAAGTTGCAGCGACAGCGTTGCTGCGCTCGTTTTTACCCTGATACTGAAGGGCGAAGCTCAGGCCATCAACCAGACCGAAGAAGTTCTTGTTACGGTAGGTCAGCAGGCCAGAAGCACGACCGTTCATGAAGTTATCAGTCGCAACCCAAGAGTCGCCACCCCATTCAACCAGCATATCGGTATATGCTGCCGCGTCATAGATAGCGCCATAGTTACGGCCGTAGTCCAGAGAGCCCGCGTCACCGAAGTTCAGACCAGCAAATGCCAGACGGGTTTTAGTACCCTGAGAACCTTCTGCGTTGGACGCGTCCATGTTGTATTCCCACTGACCGTAACCAGTGATCTGGTCGTTGATCTGGGTTTCACCTTTGAAGCCGATACGGGCGTAGGTGGTATCTTCGTTGCTGGTGTCACCGTTGGTGGTCCAGATGTGTTCACCTACAGCTTTACCGTAGAAGTCCAGCTTGTTAGCGTTTTTGTTGTAGATTTCTGCAGCGTTAGCTGCACCAGCTACCAGCAGAGCAGGGATAACCACTGCCAGAATATTGCGCTTCATCATTATTTATTACCCTCATTGGTTTTTTTATGACACTCGCCACTGCCGTCAATAAATTCTGTCAATAAATATTTCCGGAACTATTGATGAGAGTTTGGTGTCTTTATGTATCTGACAGGCATCTTTCCATTCACCGAAGCGTTTCGCTAGCCTGAAAGTGCTACAATTCTCAAGATTAAGTAACCGAAAGAAAATATGTGTAACTAAATGTGTATTTTTCGGAACTTTGTGAACCACCTCAAACTTCAGAACTCCCTGGCGAATTAAGCGGCAGTGTTTATCCTATATATATGAATTCCTTATGATTAATTTGGATAAAGGCAATTCATATAAACAGAGGCTAAACGACTTGTTTTTTCTTATGATGCAAAAAAGACATCCGGATGGCTAAAAAAATGGTTGAAATTTGTGCTATTGCTTGAGGATGTAATAATCGCAATAAGAATGGAGTTTGTTTTTTGTGGCTGGATATTTCACGGAAACAATACGTAACAGGTAGCGGTTGTGACGGGGTGATGGTTTAAAAATGCTGACTTTACGCTGACGTAAACTGACAATGCAGAATAAAATAATGGCCAGCATTCGCTGGCCATTGACGTTTTTGTGGATTAGAAGCTAGCGTTACGTGGTGTGCGAGGGAACGGAATAACATCACGTACGTTCTGAACACCGGTCACGTAGGCGATCAGACGCTCGAAGCCCAGACCAAAACCAGCGTGCGGTACGGTACCGTAACGACGCAGATCGCGGTACCAGCTGTAGTCAGCCGGGTTGAGACCCATCTCTTCCATGCGCGCGTCAAGTACGTCGAGACGCTCTTCACGCTGAGAACCGCCGATGATTTCACCAATGCCCGGCGCCAGTACGTCCATCGCTGCAACGGTTTTACCGTCTTCGTTAAGGCGCATATAGAAGGCCTTAATGTCTTTCGGGTAGTTTTTCACGACAACCGGTGCTTTGAAATGTTTCTCGGCCAGATAGCGTTCATGCTCAGACGCCAGGTCAACGCCCCAGTAAACCGGGTTCTCGAACGTCTCACCGCATTTCTCAAGGATCGCTACCGCGTCGGTGTAATCCACCTGTGCAAAGTCAGCGGAAACGAAACGCTCCAGACGCGCTACAGCATCGCTGTCTACGCGCTCGGCGAAGAATTTCATGTCGTCAGGACGCTCTTCCAGCACCGCTTTGAACACATACTTCAGCATCGCTTCCGCCAGGCCGGCAACATCGTCCAGGTTGGCGAACGCCACCTCAGGCTCCAGCATCCAGAATTCTGCCAGGTGACGGCTGGTGTTGGAGTTTTCGGCACGGAAGGTAGGGCCAAAGGTGTAGATTTTAGACAGCGCGCAGGCGTACGTTTCGCCGTTGAGCTGACCGGATACGGTCAGGAAAGCCTCTTTGCCGAAGAAGTCTTTGTCATAGTCCACTTTACCTTCTGGCGTACGCGGCAGGTTTTCCATGTCCAGCGTCGAAACACGGAACATTTCACCTGCACCTTCTGTATCAGAAGCAGTAATTAGCGGGGTAGACACCCAGAAATAACCTTGTTCGTCGAAGAAGCGATGCAGCGCCTGGGCCAGCGTATGACGCACACGCGCCACTGCACCAATCAGGTTGGTACGCGGGCGCAAGTGAGCGACTTCGCGCAGATACTCAATGCTGTGACGTTTGGCCGCCATTGGATAAGTATCCGGATCTTCAACCCAGCCGGTCACTTCGATTGCGGATGCCTGAATTTCGAAACTCTGGCCCTGGCCCGGTGATGCCACAACCACGCCGGTAACGATAACGGAACAACCCGTCGTCAGATGCAGAACGTCATCATTGTAATTGGGCAGAGAATTATTAATGACGGCCTGTACAGGATCAAAGCAGGAACCGTCATAGACGGCAAGGAAGGAGATGCCAGCTTTAGAATCTCGGCGGGTACGCACCCATCCGCGCACGGTGACTTCCTGGTCAACGGCGACACGGCCCTGGAGTACGTCGGCTACAGGCACAACGCTCATAATATTCTCTCTGTTAATAGTCGGAAAAAATAGACACTTGTCCACCCTTATGGGGGGATATCTATGTTACCTGCCATCTGCCATCAGACAAGTAAATTTCGCAGTCAAAAGAGAAGAATTGAGAAATAAATAAGGTGAGGGGAGCCATGAAGGCTCCCGTAAGCGTTTAGCTGGCTTTTTTAATCTGTGGGAGATCGAACGCTTTGCGCAATGCGCGGACAAACGCTTTGTCATGGCAGATGGTTTTACCCGGGCTATCGGAGAGCTTAGCCACCGGCTTGCCGTTACATTCCACCAGTTTTATAACAATATTCAGCGGTTTCACCTGAGGGATGTCACAGGTCAAACGGGTACCAATCCCGAAGCTCAGGTTAACCCGGGTGTTGAACTGGCGATAGAGCTCAACCGCTTTCGGCAGGTCAAGATTATCGGAGAAGACCAGAACCTTGCTCATTGGATCAATACCCAGCTTTTCATAGTGGGCAATGGCTTTCTCACCCCATTCAACCGGATCACCGGAATCATGGCGTAACCCCTGGTAACGCTCAGCGAACTCGGGACCAAAATCGCGCAGGAAGGCATCCATCGTAATACAGTCGGTGAGGGCGATCCCCAGTTGATTTGGGTACTCCTCTAGCCATGCGGCCAGTGCTGCACGCTGGCTGTTCGCCAGGTCTGGGCTTATCTGCTGATGCGCCTGGAACCATTCATGCGCCTGGGTGCCCATAGGCGTGAGATTAAGGCGACGGGCCAGATCGTAGTTGCTGGTGCCCACAAACCACGGTTCCTGCTGCAGACGCTTAACGATGGCCTCCTGAACGTCGCGAGAGAAACGGCGACGGGTGCCAAAGTCCATCAGGCGGAAGCGGGACATATCCAGCCCTTCGGTCAGCGTGGTGAAGCCCGCGAGCTTGGTTTCCAGCGCTGCGACCGCCTGTTCAACACCGGTTTCCGGCGAGCGGTAGCGGTGGGCCAGTTCACTGATCACCGCCAGAAGCGGCACTTCCCACATGATCACTTCACGCCACGGGCCTTCGAGACGAATATCCAGCTTACCATTATCGTTAAGTACAGTGACCTGCTCTGGCTTATAGCGGAAGTCGCGCAGCCAGTTCAGGTAGTCAGCTTTGAAGAAAGGCAGGCCTGAAAGCCACTGATATTCATCGTCCTGCAACGTCAGATGCTGCATAGCATCGACCTGTTCACGAATAGCGTCTGCGTAGATACCGAGCAAGTCGTCGCCACGGCAGCGGAATTCGGCCGCGACATGAACGTCATAGTAATGGTGGAAAACGGCTTGCTGCATATGCAGTTTATACGCGTCAGTATCCAGCAACGTATGCAGAACAGGAGAAACGAATTGAGTCATAGGTGCGCAGTAGCATCCTCTCACAGGAGCGTTTAGTACAATAAACAACTCCGGAGTATACCTTGTTTAGTGATTTATTGAACCCCGATCACAACATAAGCGCGTTTTATGGTCGAGGGCATTTTGTGCCCCGTGTTATATAAATGTAGCAAAAAAGGGTTTTGTACCTGAAAAGATGAACATTCTGCGTAGCGCGTTTTACACAACAGGAATATATTGAAACGTTACTCGACAAACGATGCATAAGGTTTTCTATGACACAACAGCCACAAGCCAAATACCGCCACGACTACCGTGCGCCGGAATACCTGATTAGCGATATCGATCTGACTTTTGACCTGGATGCCACTAAAACCGTTGTGACGGCGGTAAGCCAGGTGACGCGCCACAGTGCGACTGCTGTGCCACTGCGTCTTGATGGTGAAGACCTGACGCTGGTCTCCCTGCATATTAATGATGAAGCCTGGTCTGACTATAAAGAAGAAAACAACCAGCTGGTGATCGACAACCTGCCGGAACACTTTACGCTGCGCATCGTGAATGAAATCAGCCCGGCCGCTAACACGGCGCTGGAAGGACTTTACCAGTCTGGTGTGGCGCTGTGCACTCAGTGTGAAGCGGAAGGTTTCCGTCACATCACCTGGTATCTCGATCGCCCGGATGTGCTGGCACGCTTCACAACGAAAATTATCGCCGATAAAACGCTCTACCCATTCCTGCTCTCCAACGGTAATCGTGTGGGCGAAGGCGAACTGGAGAACGGCCGTCACTGGGTGCAATGGCAGGATCCGTTCCCGAAACCATGCTATCTGTTTGCGCTGGTGGCGGGTGATTTCGACGTGTTGCGCGATACCTTTAAAACACGCTCCGGCCGCGAAGTGGCACTAGAGCTGTTTGTTGACCGTGGCAACCTGGACCGTGCTCCGTGGGCGATGACGTCGCTTATCAACTCCATGAAGTGGGACGAAGAGCGCTTTGGTCTCGAATATGATCTCGACATCTATATGATCGTGGCTGTCGATTTCTTCAACATGGGCGCGATGGAGAATAAGGGTCTTAACATCTTTAACTCCAAATACGTGCTGGCGCGCACCGATACCGCTACCGATAAAGATTATCTCGATATCGAACGCGTTATCGGTCACGAATATTTCCACAACTGGACGGGTAACCGCGTCACCTGCCGCGACTGGTTCCAGTTGAGTCTGAAAGAGGGACTGACCGTCTTCCGTGACCAGGAGTTCAGCTCCGATCTGGGTTCTCGTGCGGTTAACCGCATCAACAACGTGCGTACTATGCGCGGCCTGCAGTTTGCGGAAGATGCCAGCCCAATGGCGCACCCGATCCGCCCGGATAAAGTCATTGAGATGAACAACTTCTACACCCTGACGGTGTATGAAAAAGGTTCTGAAATTATCCGCATGATCCACACTCTGCTGGGTGAAGAGAACTTCCAGAAAGGCATGCAACTCTACTTCGAGCGTCATGACGGCAGCGCGGCCACTTGCGACGATTTTGTGCAGGCGATGGAAGATGCTTCCAATGTGGATCTCTCTCACTTCCGCCTCTGGTACAGCCAGGCCGGTACGCCGATTGTCACCGTCAAAGACGATTACAACCCGGAAACCGAGCAGTACACCCTGACCATCAGCCAGCGCACGCCGCCGACAGCGGAGCAGGAAGAGAAACATCCGCTTCACATTCCGTTCAGCATTGAACTGTATGATAACGAAGGCAAAGTCATTCCTCTCCAGAAGGACGGCCACCCGGTACACCACGTGCTGAATGTGACCCAGGCAGAGCAGACCTTCATCTTCGACAACGTTTACTTCCAGCCGGTCCCTGCGCTGCTGTGTGAGTTCTCTGCACCAGTGAAACTGGAGTATAAATGGAGCGATCAGCAGTTGACGTTCCTGATGCGTCACGCGCGCAACGACTTCTCCCGTTGGGATGCCGCGCAAAGTCTGCTGGCGACCTACATTAAGCTCAACGTAAACCGTCATCAGCAGGGCCAGCCGCTGTCGCTGCCTGCCCATGTGGCTGACGCGTTCCGCGCGGTCCTGCTGGATGAGAAGATTGACCCGGCGCTGGCCGCTGAAATTCTGACCCTGCCGTCAGCGACTGAAATCGCCGAGTTGTTTGACATCATCGACCCAATTGCCATCGTCGCGGTGCGTGAAGCGTTGACCCGTACGCTGGCTGCAGAACTGGCCGATGAGTTCCTGGCGATTTATAACGCCAATAAACTTGATACTTATCGCGTAGAGCACGCGGACATCGGTAAACGTTCTCTGCGTAATACCTGCCTGCGCTATCTGGCGTTTGGTGAGGCTGAGTTGGCGAACACGCTGGTAAGCAAGCAGTATCATGAAGCGGATAACATGACTGACGCGCTGGCTGCCCTGGCTGCAAGCGTCGCCGCCGAACTGCCGTGCCGTGATGCGCTGATGCAGGAGTATGACGACAAGTGGCATCAGGATGGCCTGGTGATGGACAAATGGTTCATCCTGCAGGCGACCAGCCCGGCGCAAGACGCGCTCAGCAAAGTACGCAGCCTGCTGAAGCACCGTTCGTTTACCATGAGCAACCCGAACCGCGTACGTTCCCTGATTGGCGCGTTTGCCAGCAGCAACCCGGCCGCATTCCACGCCGAAGACGGCAGCGGTTATGAGTTCATGGTAGAAATGCTGACCGAGCTGAACAGCCGTAACCCGCAGGTGGCATCACGTCTGATCGAGCCGCTTATCCGTCTGAAGCGCTACGATGCTAAGCGCCAGGCGAAAATGCGTGCCGCGCTTGAGCAGCTGAAAGGACTGGAAAACCTGTCTGGCGATCTGTACGAGAAGATTGCTAAAGCGTTAGCGTAATAAAAGATAACCCTCCCTCTCCCTGCGGGAGAGGGTCGGGGTGAGGGCATCAGGCATTAGCCTTAGCTCGCTGTAACTCCGTGCCCCCGCGCTTCATCACCCGATCCAGCACTTCTGCCTCCAGCTCCGCCAGTCTTGCCGAACCTACGCGGCGAGGGCGCGCAATATCCACCGTCAGATCCAGACCCATTTTTCCTTCTTCTATTAACAGCACGCGATCGGCCATCGCTACCGCTTCAGACACGTCATGCGTCACCAGTAGCACCGTAAAGCCATGCTTCTGCCACAGGGATCCAATCAAATCCTGCATTTCGATTCGTGTCAGGGCGTCGAGTGCGCCGAGCGGCTCATCAAGCAACAACAGACCCGGACGATGGATTAACGCCCGCGCCAGTGCAACGCGCTGCTTCTGCCCACCTGACAGCGCCGCAGGCCATTCATCCGCGCGATTTTCCAGCCCTACGGCGGCAAGCGCCTGGCGGGCCTCCTCTCGCCAGTTGCCTTTAAGCCCCAGCCCGACGTTATCAATGACTGTTTTCCAGGGCAGCAGGCGCGCATCCTGAAACATCATGCGGGTGTCGTTCTGAATCTTTGCCAGCGGCGTTGTACCGGCAAGAATTTCACCGCCGTTTGGGGCCTCCAGTCCAGCTAACAGGCGCAACAGCGTGCTCTTACCGCCGCCGCTACGCCCGACAACGGCTACGAATTGTCCGGCAGGAATGTGCAGATCCAGCGCATTCAGAATGGTGTTTTCGCCGTAGCGTTTGGTCACGCCGTTCAGCAGTAACGGCGTCCCCTGGTTCAGTCGGGCTGTATTCATGCTTTCGCCTCCTGAAGGGAATAGGCCGGGTTCCAGCGCAGCCAGCTGCGTTCCAGCCACTGGGCGCTGACATCGGCGAGTTTGCCGAGCAGGGCATAAAGGATGATCGCGACTACCACCACGTCCGTTTGCAGGAATTCGCGAGCGTTCATCGCCAGATAACCGATGCCAGAGTTGGCCGAGATGGTCTCAGCCACTATCAACGTTAGCCACATCAGGCCGAGCGCAAAACGCACCCCCACCATAATGGAGGGCAGGGCACCCGGCAGAATCACGTGGGTAAAGAGGGCGAAACCCGATAAACCATAGCTGCGTGCCATCTCGACCAGACCGCGATCGATATTGCGGATCCCATGCCAGGTATTGATGTAAATCGGGAACAGGGTGCCCAGCGCGACGAGAAATATTTTGGCGCTCTCATCAATACCAAACCACAAAATCACCAGCGGGATCAGCGCCAGATGCGGCACGTTGCGCAGCATCTGAATGGAGGTATCCAGCAGCCGCTCGCCCCAGCGTGAAAGACCGCTGATCAAACCCAGAATCAGGCCGATGCTGCCGCCGATGGAAAACCCAATCACGGCGCGCCAGGAGCTGATCGCCAGATGTTGCCACAGCTCTCCGCTGACGCTCAGCGACCAGAACGCTTCGATAACGCCCATAGGTGCGGGCAGAATGCGGCTCGACAGCCAGCCGGTGGACGACGCGAGCTGCCAGACGGCCACGATACCGACGGGCAAAAACCACGGCGCGGCGCGCAGGAGCCATTTTTGTGAGATGGCAGACATGGTCACTCCTTAGCTTTGTGCGGCTTTTCGTGGAATAAATTCATTCGCCACGGCTTCGCCCTGAAGCTGGAGCGGTTGCGGCTGAGGAATTTCCGGGATGGCGACATCCAGATGCGGGAACAACAGCTCGCCCACTTTGTACGCCTCTTCGAGATGCGGATAACCGGAGAGAATAAAGCTGTCGATGCCCAGGTCAGCGTATTCATTAATACGGGCTGCCACGGTCGCACCGTCGCCAACCAGCGCCGTGCCCGCACCGCCGCGAACCAGACCGACACCCGCCCACAGGTTTGGGCTGATCTCCAGGTTCTCGCGCTTGCCGTTGTGCAGGGATGCCATCCGGTGCTGCCCGACGGAATCGGTTTTGGCAAATGCAGCCTGTGCTTTCGCGATGGTGGCATCATCCAGATGGGAGATGAGACGATCGGCCGCCTGCCAGGCTTCTTCGTTGGTCTCACGCACAATCACATGCAGGCGGATACCGAAGCGTACCTTGCGGCCATGGGCGGCCGCTTTAGCGCGTACCTGGGCTATTTTTTCTTTCACCAGCTCTGGCGGCTCGCCCCAGGTCAGATAGAGATCAACCTGCTCTGCCGCCAGGTCCTGCGCCACGTCCGATGACCCGCCAAAATAGAGAGGAGGGCGTGGCTGTTGGACTGGTGGGAAGTAGAGTTTCGCGCCACGAACGTGAATATGTTTACCTTCGAACGTCACGGTTTCACCTTCCAGCAGACGTCGCCAGACGCGGGTGAATTCGGCGGAGGCTTCATAGCGCTCAGTGTGATCGAGGAACACGCCGTCGCCCGCCAGCTCCTGCGGATCGCTGCCCGTCACCAGGTTAAACAGGGCGCGTCCGTTAGACAGTCTGTCCAGGGTTGCCGCCTGACGCGCCGCCACGGTGGGGGAGATAACGCTCGGACGCAAGGCCACCAGAAACTTCAGACGCTGGGTGACCGGGATCATCGACGCGGCGACCAGCCAGGCATCTTCACACGAGCGTCCGGTCGGGATCAGTACGCCAGTGAAACCAATTCTGTCCGCTGCCTGTGCAATCTGCTGCAGGTAGCCATGGTCAACCGGGCGTGAACCCTCTTCCGTACCAAGATAGTGGCCATCACCATGGGTGGGTAAAAACCAGAAAAGATTCAGACTCATGATTTTGTTCCTTCTTTACCGGCGGGCTGCCAGATACGTTCGCGAATAGTGACCTGTTTTGGCACCAGGTGGTTTTGATAGAAGAGGTCAGCCGTTTGTTGCTGAAGTGCGGCGACGTGCGCGTCTACGGGCGTGATGGTGGTCGGTGGACGGTGGTTGAGATAGCTCGCGATCACCGGCTCAGGTAAGCCCATGGTTTTCGCCAGCAGGGTAATGCTCTCCTGACGCTGGCTTTGAGTCAGTGCATCCGCCTGAGTAAAGGTATCAAGAACCTCTTGCACAAAGGCGCCGTTCTTTTCCGCATAAGGGCGAGCAGCCAGATAGAACGAGCCGGTCTGTTTAAGCGTGGTGCCATCTTTTAGCACCCGTACACCGCCCTGCAGTAATGCGGCGGAATAGTACGGATCCCAGATGGCCCAGGCATCAACGTTCTTCTGCTGGAACGCGGCGCGCGCGTCGGCAGGCGTCAGGTAAACGGGCTGAATGTCGGTAAACTTGAGTCCGGCCTCTTGCAGAGCACGCAGCAGCAGGTTGTGTGAGCTGGAGCCTTTCTGGAAAGCAACTTTATGCCCTTTAAGGTCGGCGACGTTTTTAATGTCGCTATTTTCAGGTACCAGAATCACTTCGGCCTTCGGTTTGGGCGGTTCAACACCTACATAGAGCAGGTCTGCTCCCGCGGCCTGGGCGAATATCGGCGGGATATCGCCTGTACTGCCCAGATCAATACTGCCCACGTTCAGCGCTTCCAGCATCTGAGGACCAGCCGGGAACTCAACCCAGGAGAATTTTGTGTCCGGGAAGCGTTTTTCCAGAAGCTGGTGGCTTTTTGCCAGCACCATGCTGACGCTGCCTTTCTGGTAGCCAATGCGTAAGCTTTCTGGTGACGTTTGCCCGGCATGGGCCAGCGACGTCAGCGCCATCAGTCCGGCTAGTCCAATATGGGTTAAGGTTTTAAACATGTGCAACTCCTTGCGGATGACCAAAAGCAGGTGCCTGGATATCCCTGCGATGCAGGGCATGCCAGAAGGTTTCCAGGGCGTTATCGAGGCGGGTTTGCAGATTCGGTGTAAAGTGCGGTTTATGTTGATAGTCGATGATCTGGGAGTCGTCCGCGAACACACCGTGGAGGATCTCCTGTGCTTTCAGTGCGTTCAGCACCGGCTTCAGGGCATAATCCACCGCCAGTAAATGCGCCACCGTACCGCCCGTTGCCAGAGGCAGCACCACTTTGCCATCCAGCGCACGTTCAGGGAGCAGGTCAAGCAGGGTTTTCAGTGCCCCGGAAAAAGAGGCTTTATAAATGGGGGTCGCCACGATTAACCCATCAGCGCCTTTAAGCTGCTCCGTCAGGGTGTGAAGCGCCGGGCTGTCAAAACGGGCATAGAGCAAATCTTCAGGTTCGAAGTTATGCAGGTTCCAGTGGCACACTTCCACATCCAGGGCATTAAGTTTTTCACGGGCATATTCCAGCAGGGCGCTGGAGCGTGAAGGGAATCGTGGACTTCCGGCCAGAGTAATGACGCGCATACGTTCTCCTTATAACCAATTGTTTGCTTTTATCTAACATTCATAACAATTTTCAGGAGTGTGACACTGAGCGGTTATTCCACTAAATGATTTATCTGCAATTTAAATGCGAAAAAGTGAATAAGAAATGAGCCGGGAGGTAAACGATTGCGTTTTACGCTGATTTTTTGCCGCAGGTCAATTCCCTTTCGGCGTCGGATCGCCCATAATCCCCTCCCGGTTTGCACACCGGGAATCCAGGAGAGTTCATGTACTACCCCTTCGTTCGTAAAGCCCTTTTCCAGCTCGACCCTGAGCGTGCTCATGAAATTACATTCCAGCAATTACGTCGTATTACAGGAACGCCGCTGGTCGCTCTGGTGCGTCAAAATGTGCCGGAAAAACCTGTGCAATGCATGGGATTGACCTTTAAAAACCCGCTGGGTCTTGCGGCAGGTCTGGACAAAAATGGCGAGTGCATTGATGCCCTGGGCGCGATGGGCTTTGGCTCTATCGAAATCGGTACCGTCACGCCGCGCCCACAACCGGGAAATGACAAGCCGCGCCTGTTCCGTCTGGTCGAAGCTGAAGGCTTGATCAACCGCATGGGCTTTAATAACCTCGGTGTCGATCACCTCGTTGAGAATGTAAAAAAAGCCCATTTTGATGGCGTATTAGGTATCAATATTGGCAAAAATAAAGACACGCCGGTAGAGCAAGGTAAAGATGACTATCTGATTTGTATGGAAAAAGTCTACGCCTATGCTGGTTATATTGCGGTGAATATTTCCTCACCCAATACCCCGGGACTGCGTTCTTTGCAATATGGTGAAGCGCTGGACGATCTTCTGAGTGCCATTAAAAATAAACAAAATGAGCTGCAGTCGATCCACCATAAATATGTTCCCGTCGCGGTTAAGATCGCTCCGGATCTTTCTGTCGAAGAATTGATCCAGGTTGCCGACAGTTTAGTTCGCCATAATATTGATGGTGTGATTGCGACCAATACCACACTCGATCGCTCCCTGGTTCAGGGAATGAAAAACTGTGACGAAGCGGGTGGGTTAAGTGGACGTCCGGTACAATTAAAAAGCACCGAAATTATTCGTGCATTGTCAGCGGAATTAAAAGGTCGTTTACCGATTATCGGCGTCGGTGGTATCGACTCTGTGATTGCTGCACGCGAGAAGATGGCGGCAGGTGCGTCACTGGTGCAAATCTATTCCGGCTTTATTTTTAAAGGACCGCCGCTGATTAAAGAAATCGTTACTCATATCTAATCTTTTCTCTTAATCAGACAACCAGGGCTTTATTTCCGGCCCTGGTTGTTTTATATTCCGTCATTGTTGCTTATTTAGACATTATAGTCTTTTATTAAATGGTGTTAAAAACGAAGCGACGAGCAGGACATTTTTAGTACAGGACGTTTGGGACGGGAGAGAAACATGCGAATTAAACCTGACGATAACTGGCGCTGGTATTTTTGCGACGAGCATGACCGTATGATGCTCGATTTAGCCAATGGTATGTTGTTTCGTTCTCGTTTTGCCCGCCGAATGTTAACCCCGGACGCTTTTTCTCCGTCAGGATTCTGTGTTGACGATGCTGCGCTTTATTTCTCCTTTGAAGAAAAATGTCGCGATCTGGTGCTCTCTAAAGAGCAGCGTGCCGAACTGGTATTAAATGCGCTGGTGGCTATCCGTTTCCTGAAACCACAAATGCCAAAAAGCTGGCATTTCCTGCCGCATGGTATGAGCTGGACACCGGCGACGGGCGACGCGGCCAGCGTCAACCTGAGTGACAGCGCCGAAGAGGTGAGTCTGCTGGTGGTTGAGCCGGGCGAAAATGCTGCGCTCTGTCTGCTGGCTCAGCCCGGCGTGACAATTGCCGGGCGTACGATGCAACTTGGGGATGCCATCAAGGTCATGAACGACAGGCTGAAACCCCAACTTCGGGTGGATTCTTTCAGCCTGGAACAGGCTGTTTAAGCTTCCAGTTGTACTGAAGTTGTCGGGATGCAGCTACAGCACAGAATTGTCCCGTCGTCGGCTATTGCGGATTTTTTCAGCACACTGACTTCACCCTCAACCAGCTTGATTCGACAGCAGCCACAGATCCCCGCGCGGCAGGAATACGGTATGCGGATCCCTGCTTGCTCCAGCTGTTCAAGTAAAACCTGCTGATTATTTCCCCGGATGATGTTGCCCTGCCAGTGAATATCCACTGATGAACTGACCTGCGTCTCGACCTCGACAAACTCGTCTTCCTGACCGGAGCCATAAACTCTTGCGGGTCCACGGGCAAGAATTTCTACCTCGTCACCGACACGGATCACGCCGCTGGAACGTGGGATCAGGTTCAGGCCAAAATCCACGTCGCCATTGTCCTGTGCAGTGCGGAAGGATTGCAGGGTTTTCAGCGGCTCACCGGAAGGGTGCTTCTGGCCTTTCTCAGGGCTTACGGTGGTGAAGATACAGCGACTGCATGGCTTCGCGACATCGAAAATCACACTGCCGATGCGAATCACTTTCCAGGTGTCTTCTTCCCAGGCTTTTGTACCGGTTACCACCAGATTGGGGCGAAACTGCTCCATCTGAACGCTGGCTTTACAACGGTGCTGCAGGTCGCGCAGGGAGGCTTCACTGGTCAGCAGGAAAGGAAACCCATCCGCAAATGAGAGCGGAACTGCGTCGTGACGCTTCACGCGGCGCGTCAGCGACGGGCCTACCCAACGTAACTGCACATCGCGGGAGAAGAAGCCGCTAAGCCAGCGGTTAATCTCGTCAGTGGCAATACGCGCGGTAAAATGATTGCCCCACACTTCTGTTGGCGCATCCACAGGCGCAAAATCAGCAAAGCGGATCACCACGCTGGAACCATCCGGCGCGGTAAGATGCAAACCGTCATGAAGGGGGGAAGGGATAAAGCGAACCATCTGCGGGAACTGGCGTGCAGTAATGAACGTACCGTCAGGCTCGGTGATCATAAAGATACGATCGAAGGCAAATCCGCTCATGTCGGCAAGTGCGTGAGAAATGCCGATGCCGCGCATGGATTTCACCGGATGAATAAAAAGCCTGGATAACGTCGCCACTGCACACTCCCTCGAATGAAAATAAGCCTTCAACTTTATGACATACACGCCATATTAGCTATAATGCGCGACAATTTTCTAAGAGTAAAAGTGACGATATGAATTCTCTGTTTGCCAGTACGGCCCGTGGGCTGGAAGAGCTGTTAAAAACTGAACTGGAAGCCCTGGGTGCGCAAGAGTGCCAGGTAGTTCAGGGTGGTGTCCATTTTGAGGGCGACACGCGGCTTATTTACCAGAGCCTGATGTGGAGCCGTCTGGCGTCGCGCATCATGCTGCCGATGAAAGAGTGCAAGGTCTATAGCGACCTTGACCTCTATACCGGCGTACAGATGATCGACTGGACAGAGATCTTCACTCCGAATGCCACCTTTGCGGTGCATTTCAACGGCGTGAATGATGAGATCCGCAACAGCCAGTACGGTGCCCTGCGCGTTAAAGACGCCATTGTTGACTGCTTCACCCGTAAAAATAAGGAACGTCCAAACGTCGATCGCGAAAATCCGGATCTGCGTATTAACGTCTGGCTGAACGGCGACACCGCTAGCATCTCTCTGGATCTGAGCGGCGCAGGCCTCCACCTGCGCGGCTACCGCGATCGTACCGGTATGGCACCAATCAAAGAAACCCTTGCCGCAGCCATTGTGATGCGCTCTGGCTGGCTGCCGGGTACCCCGCTGCTGGACCCGATGTGTGGTTCTGGTACATTGCTGATTGAAGCTGCCATGCTGGCCACCGACCGTGCCCCAGGCCTGCACCGTGGTCACTGGGGCTTCAAGGGCTGGGCACAGCACGATGAAGCACTGTGGAAAGAGGTCAAAGATGATGCGCAGACCCGTGCGCGTAAGGGCCTGGCGGAATATACCTCCCATTTCTATGGTTCGGACAGCGACCCGCGCGTCATTGAACGTGCCCGCAGCAACGCCCGTCGCGCCGGTATCGGCGAGCTGGTCACCTTCGAGGTGAAAGACGTGGCGAACCTGACCAACCCGTTGCCAAAAGGTCCGTACGGTACCGTTATCAGTAACCCGCCATACGGTGAGCGTCTGGACAGCGAACCGGCGCTGATTGCCCTGCACAGCCTGTTGGGCCGCAATATGAAAGATTACTTTGGCGGCTGGAATCTCTCCCTGTTCAGTGCTTCACCTGAATTGCTGAGTTGCCTGCAGCTGCGTGCCGATCGCCAGTTTAAGGCGAAAAACGGCCCGCTGGACTGCGTGCAGAAGAACTACCATCTGGCTGAGAAAGCGGCGGACAGCAAACCGTCGGGCGTGGCGGAAGATTACGCCAACCGTCTGCGCAAGAATCTGAAGAAATTCGAGAAATGGGCGAAGCAGGAAGGTATTGAATGCTACCGCCTGTACGATGCTGATCTGCCGGAATACAACGTGGCGGTAGACCGCTATGCGGACTGGGTGGTGATTCAGGAATACGCGCCACCGAAAACCATTGATGCGCAAAAAGCGCGTCAGCGTATGCTGGACGTCATTGCGGCAACCATCGCCGTGCTGGGTATTGCGCCAAACAAGCTGGTGCTGAAAACCCGCGAACGTCAGAAAGGCAAAAACCAGTATCAGAAAATGGGTGAAAAGGGCGACTTCATTGAAGTGGGCGAGTACAACGCTCGTCTGTGGGTTAACCTGACTGACTACCTTGATACCGGTCTGTTCCTTGACCACCGTATCGCCCGCCGCATGCTCGGACAGATGAGCAAGGGCAAAGATTTCCTCAACCTGTTCTCCTATACCGGCAGCGCCAGCGTGCATGCGGGTCTGGGCGGCGCGCGGAGCACCACCACGGTGGATATGTCCCGCACCTATCTGGAGTGGGCGGAGCGCAACCTGCGCCTTAACGGTTTAACTGGGCGTCAGCATCGCCTGATGCAGGCCGACGTGCTGGGTTGGCTGCGTGATACCGACGAGCAGTTCGATCTGATCTTTATCGATCCGCCGACCTTCTCTAACTCCAAGCGTATGGAAGATAGCTTTGATGTGCAGCGCGACCACCTGCGCCTGATGACCGACCTGAAGCGCCTCCTGCGTAAAGGCGGCACGATTATGTTCTCGAACAACAAACGCGGCTTCCGTATGGATCATGACGGTTTAGCAGCCCTGGGGCTAAAAGCACAAGAAATCAGCCAAAAAACGCTGTCTCAGGATTTCGCCCGTAACCGTCAAATCCATAACTGCTGGTTGATTACCGCGGTCTGAAAGGAAAAATAAATGTCTTTAATTAGTATGCACGGCGCGTGGCTCTCTTTCAGCGACTCACCGCTTCTCGATAATGCAGAGCTGCATATCGAAGATAACGAGCGTGTCTGTCTGGTGGGCCGTAATGGCGCGGGCAAATCCACGTTGATGAAAATCCTCAACCGTGAACAGGGTCTGGATGACGGGCGTATTGTTTACGAGCAGGATCTTATCGTTTCTCGCCTGCAGCAGGACCCGCCGCGTCATGTGACCGGCAGCGTTTACGATTTCGTGGCTGAAGGTATTTCTGAGCAGGCTGAATACCTGAAGCGTTATCACGAGATTTCACATCTGGTGATGACTGACCCGAGCGATAAGAACCTCAACGAACTGGCGAAAGTGCAGGAGATGCTCGATCACCACGGTCTGTGGCAGCTGGAAAACCGTATTAATGAAGTGCTGGCACAGCTCGGTCTGGAAGCCGATATGGAGCTGTCAGCGCTCTCCGGCGGCTGGCTGCGTAAAGCGGCACTGGGCCGTGCTCTGGTCAGCGGACCGAAGGTGCTGCTGCTGGACGAACCGACGAACCACCTGGATATCGAAGCGATTGACTGGCTGGAAGGGTTCCTGAAAACCTTCAGCGGCACCATCATCTTTATCTCTCACGACCGTTCGTTTATTCGCAATATGGCGACGCGCATTGTCGATCTCGATCGTGGCAAACTGGTTACCTATCCTGGCGATTACGATACCTATCTGCTGGAAAAAGAAGAAAACCTGCGCGTGGAAGAGCTGCAGAATGCGGAGTTTGACCGCAAGCTGGCACAGGAAGAAGTCTGGATCCGTCAGGGCATCAAAGCCCGTCGTACACGTAACGAAGGCCGCGTTCGTGCGCTGAAGGCGATGCGCCGTGAGCGTAGCGAGCGCCGCGAAGTGATGGGCAGCGCCAAAATGCAGGTGGAAGAGGCGTCCCGTTCCGGCAAGATTGTCTTCGAAATGGAAAACGTTAACTATCAGGTCGACGGTAAAGTGCTGGTGAAAGACTTCTCGGCGCAGGTTCAGCGTGGGGACAAAATTGCACTGATTGGTCCGAACGGTTGCGGCAAAACCACGCTGTTGAAACTGATGCTGGGTCAATTGCAGGCTGACAGCGGTCGTATCCACTGCGGCACCAAGCTTGAAGTGGCCTACTTCGATCAGCACCGCGCAGAGCTGGATCCGGACAGAACGGTGATGGATAACCTCGCTGAAGGTAAGCAAGAGGTGATGGTAAACGGCAAGCCGCGCCATGTGCTGGGCTACCTGCAGGACTTCCTGTTCCATCCGAAACGTGCGATGACGCCGGTACGCGCGCTGTCAGGCGGTGAGCGCAATCGTCTTCTGCTGGCACGTCTGTTCCTGAAGCCAAGTAACCTGTTGATTCTCGATGAACCTACGAACGACCTGGATGTCGAAACCCTGGAATTGCTGGAGGAACTGATCGACGGTTATCAGGGGACGGTGATGCTGGTTAGCCACGATCGTCAATTCGTGGATAACACCGTGACCGAGTGCTGGATCTTCGAAGGTGAAGGGCGAATTGGTCAGTATGTCGGCGGTTATCACGATGCAAAAGGGCAGCAGTCGCAGTCTCTGGCGCAGAAACAGTCAAAGTCCAAAATAAGTTCTGAACCTGCTGTAACAAAAGCAGAAACTGTCAAGAAAAGCTCGGCTAAACTAAGCTATAACCTGCAGCGCGAACTGGAGGGGCTACCTCAGCGTCTGGAAGAGCTGGAGGCCACGCTTGAAGATCTACAAGCTCAGGTTGCTGATGCGACATTCTTTACCCAATCGCACGACTATACTCAGAAAATACTGGCTGAACTGTCCGCGGCTGAAAAGGCCCTGGAAGAAGCATTTGAGCGCTGGGAGTACCTTGAGTCTCTGAAAAACGGCGCATAAACAGGGATAACATATGTGTGACCAGCACCATGCCGACAGGCATATATTATGCTCGCAATGCGACATGCTCGTGGCGTTGCCAGAGCTTGGTCACGGACATAAAGCGCTGTGTCCACGTTGCGGCGCAACGTTGACAACCGAGTGGGACGCACCGCGGCAGCGTCCCACTGCTTACGCTCTGGCAGCATTATTCATGCTGCTGCTCTCCAATCTCTTCCCGTTCATCTATATGAAGGTGGGCGGAATTACCAGCCAGGTCGATTTGCTCGAAATCCCGGGCGTGATGTTCTCAGAAGATTACGCCAGCCTCGGCACCTTTTTTCTGCTCTTCGTCCAGATAGTCCCGGCTTTTTGCCTGGTCGTTATCCTGCTGCTGGTGAACCGTGTCAGGATGCCGTCGTCACTGAAAATCAAACTCGCGCGTATCCTTTTTCAGCTTAAAAGCTGGGGGATGGCCGAGATCTTTCTGGCGGGGATTCTGGTCAGTTTCGTGAAGCTGATGGCGTATGGCGACGTGGGGATTGGCAGCAGCTTTATC
The DNA here is from genome assembly GCF_046521475.1 of Enterobacter sp. CPE_E890. NCBI lineage: Bacteria > Pseudomonadati > Pseudomonadota > Gammaproteobacteria > Enterobacterales > Enterobacteriaceae > Enterobacter > Enterobacter sp. CPE_E890. Next base: position 1,694,300 of record NZ_JBKFZW010000001.1, read on the forward strand.
CCCTGGTGTCTGTACTGCGTCCTGCAGCTGCGCGCCTTCCAGTGTGTGGACAGGCGCTGGGCGTGGGACGATATCGCACCAGCGCCGACGCTTGCGCAGACGGTAAAGGTCGGGGTGCCCGGTATTCGTCAGGGGCTACGCTCGTGTCCGTGCTGTACCGCCGTGCTGCCCGCCGATCTCGACGTTTGTCCGCGCTGCGAAACGAAAGGGCACGTACGGCGTAAAAACAGCCTGCAGTGGACGATGGCACTACTGGTGACCTCTGTCATGCTGTATCTGCCAGCCAATATCTTGCCGATTATGATCACCGATCTGCTGGGCGACAAAATGCCCTCGACGATCCTGGCCGGGGTGATATTGCTGTGGGGTGAAGGTTCGTATCCGGTTGCCGGTGTAATCTTTATCGCCAGTATTATGGTGCCAACCCTGAAAATGATCGCGATCGCCTGGCTCTGTTGGGATGCGAAAGGTCACGGTAAACGCGACAGCGAACGCATGCACCTGATTTATGAAGTGGTCGAGTTTGTCGGACGCTGGTCAATGATTGACGTGTTTGTTATTGCCGTTCTCTCTGCACTGGTGCGGATGGGCGGATTGATGAGTATTTATCCCGCGATGGGGGCTTTAATGTTTGCACTGGTCGTGATTATGACTATGTTTGCGGCCATGACCTTCGACCCTCGTTTATCGTGGGATCGTGAGCCTGAATCAAGCCATGAGGAAGAGTAAGAGCATGGAAAATAAGAGTGGAGAGGCGAAAGTGCAGAAGGTCAAGAACTGGTCACCGGTGTGGATTTTCCCCATCGTGACGGCGCTGATCGGGGCATGGATCCTGTTTTATCACTACAGCCATCAGGGGCCGGAAGTGACGCTGATTACCACCAATGCCGAGGGGATTGAGGGCGGTAAAACGACCATCAAGAGCCGCAGCGTGGATGTGGGTGTAGTTGAAAGCGCAACCCTGACTGATGATTTAACGCATGTGGAAATCAAGGCGCGCCTCAATGCTGGCATGGAAAAACTGCTGCATGGCGATTCCGTGTTCTGGGTGGTTAAGCCTCAGGTGGGACGTGAGGGGATCAGTGGCTTAGGGACGCTGCTTTCGGGCGCCTACATTGAGCTGCAACCTGGCGCGAAGGGTAACCCGCCAGCCAAATACCAGCTTCTGGATTCACCGCCGCTTGCACCGCCTGATGCCAAGGGTATCCGCGTGATCCTCGACAGCAAAAAAGCAGGTCAGCTCACGGCGGGTGATCCGGTCCTGTTCCGTGGCTACCGCGTCGGCTCGGTTGAGAAAAGCACGTTTGATCCGCAGAAACGCGCGATCAGCTATCAACTCTTCATCAATGCACCAAACGATCGACTGGTCACCAGCAACGTCCGTTTCTGGAAAGACAGTGGGATCGCGGTGGATCTGACATCGGCAGGCATGCGCGTTGAAATGGGCTCGCTGACCACCCTGTTTGGTGGCGGCGTGAGTTTTGACGTGCCGGAAGGCCTGGATTTGGGGCAGCCAGTTGCAGAGAACACCGCTTTCCGTCTCTTTGACGATCAAAAAAGCATTCAGGATGCGCTCTATACCGATCATGTTGACTTCCTGATGTTCTTTAAAGATTCCGTTCGCGGCCTGCAGCCGGGGGCACCGGTTGAGTTCCGCGGCATTCGTCTTGGTACGGTTGGGCAGGTTCCGTTCTTCGTTCCGGGACTTCAGCAGGTGCTGGATGATGATTACCGCATCCCGGTGCTGATCCGCATTGAGCCAGAGCGTCTGGTCAATCAGATTGGCGAAAATCAGGATATTGGCACGCACATCTCTCAACTGATGGAACGCGGTCTGCGCGGGTCGCTGAAAACCGGTAACCTGGTGACAGGTGCTCTGTATGTGGATATGGACTTCTACCCGAAAGCTCCGCCGATTACCGGTATCCGTGAATTCGGTGGCTACAAGATTATCCCAACGGTGAGCAGCGGCCTGGCGCAGATCCAGCAGCGCCTGATGGAAACGCTGGATAAGATTAACAATCTGCCACTGAATCCGATGATTGAAGCCGCGACAAACTCTCTGAGCGAAAGCCAGGCAACGATGCGCCGTCTGCAAACCACGCTGGATAACATCAACAAGATCACAGCGAGCCAGAGCATGCAGCAACTGCCGCAGGATATGCAGAAAACGTTGCGTGAGCTGAACCGCAGTATGCAGGGCTTCCAGCCTGGTTCTGCGGCTTACAACAAGATGGTGGCTGATATGCAGCGCCTTGATCAGGTCCTGCGTGAACTGCAGCCTGTTCTGAAGACGCTCAATGAGAAGAGCAACGCGCTGGTGTTCGAAGCGAAAGATAAAAAGGATCCTGAGCCTAAGAGGGCAAAAGAATGAATAAGTGGCTATTGATGGTTGGCGCTCTGCTATTAACGGCGTGCAGTTCAGGGGTAGAGAATAAAAGCTACTACCAGTTGCCTGTTAGTACGCAGAATAGCGGGCAAAGTACGGCCAGTCAGGGAAATCGTCAGCTCTGGGTTGAGCAGGTTGCCGTGCCAGATTATCTGGCAGGTAACGGTGTGGTCTATCAGACCAGCGATGTGAAATACGTGATTGCGACAAACAACCTGTGGGCCAGCCCGCTGGATCAGCAACTGCGCAACACGCTGGTGGCCAATCTGGGCAGCCAGCTTCCGGGCTGGGTTGTCGCTTCGCAGCCGCTTGGTAACGATCAAGATACGCTGAACGTCACCGTAACAGGCTTCCACGGCCGTTATGACGGTGCGGTGGTGATCAGCGGTGAGTGGCTGCTGAATCATCAGGGGCAGCTGATTAAGCGTCCTTTCCATCTGGAGCTGAAGCAGCAGAAAGATGGCTATGACGAAATGGTGAAAGTCCTGGCTCAGGGTTGGGCACAGGAGTCGGCCAGTATCGCCAGGGAAATTTCCCGGCTGCCATAAGTAAAATTCATCGTCAAAAACCGCAATCGGTCTGCCACTGATTGCGGTTTTTTTTTCGTTTTCACTTCAGGTTGTTACTTGTGCCGGGTCACAATTTTTGTACAAATGATCTTCCAGCTAGCTCACAAATATGACACCCGTATGAATTTTGAACATTGACGCTGCGACTAATTCGGGGTATTCGTTATCTGTGCCTGTGCATTTGTGCAGACACTGTTTTCTTTCCACCAGACAAAAGAATGAGGGAAACGAGGCATGAAGAGACAGAAACGAGATCGCCTGGAACGGGCTCATCAACGTGGTTATCAGGCCGGCATCGCTGGACGTTCTAAAGAAATGTGTCCTTATCAGACGATAAACCAAAGGTCACAATGGCTTGGAGGCTGGCGAGAAGCCATCGGCGACAGGGCACTCATAGCCTGATAACGTCTCTTTAAAAAAAGAAACCTCCGCAATGCGGAGGTTTCGCCTTTTTGAGATTGCGAAAAGCAATATCAGAACGCGGAAGTGTCCTGGAACAGACCCACTTTCAGGTCGCTCGCGCTATAGATCAGGCGACCATCGACCAGCACTTCGCCATCCGCCAGGCCCATAATCAGGCGACGGTTAACAATGCGTTTGAAGTGAATACGATAGGTCACTTTCTTCGCAGTAGGCAGAACCTGACCGGTGAATTTCACTTCGCCAACACCCAGTGCGCGGCCTTTACCTTCGCCACCCAGCCAGCCCAGATAGAAGCCAACCAGTTGCCACATTGCATCCAGGCCCAGACAGCCAGGCATTACCGGATCGCCAATAAAGTGGCAACCGAAGAACCACAGGTCCGGGTTGATATCGAGTTCTGCTTCTACGTAACCCTTATCGAAGTTGCCGCCGGTTTCGGTCATTTTCACGACACGGTCCATCATCAGCATGTTCGGGGCCGGTAACTGTGGGCCTTTCGCACCAAACAGTTCACCGCGACCAGAGGCAAGAAGATCTTCTTTTGTATAGGATTCGCGTTTATCTACCATGTTCTCAGTAAGCCTTATTTTAGTGAAGGACGCAGGATAGCTAACACGTGTACGCTGAACAAGTCCGATCAGTTCGAACCAAACCAGCCTAACCAGCGTAACGGCCATGGATAACGATGACGAGCATCCTGCTGTGTCGCCTGAGCAATACGCTCCTGAATAGTCTGCATCAGGGTGGTTTGCCCTTCGCCATCCCATATCAGGTTTGTCAGTAAGGGTAGTGCATCCTCAATCCCTTCGATGGCCCAGATGGCGAATTGCTCTTGCTCCACCGCATCCAGAATATCCTGACTGAGGCTCAAATGGCGTGCATTGGGAGCAGGAATAATCACACCCTGTTTGCCATTTAAACCGCGCTGCTGACAGATAGAGAAGAAGCCTTCAATTTTTTCATTGAGGCCTCCCACTGGCTGGGCACGACCGAATTGGTCCACCGAGCCGGTGATCGCGATGTTCTGATTGATGGGCACTTCGGCCAGGGCGCTGATTAGGGCGCACAGTTCTGCCATAGAGGCGCTATCACCATCGACTTCGCTGTAGGACTGCTCAAACGTCAGCGAGGCGGAGAAGGGGATCTGTTGCTCGAGCTGCAGCTCTGACATCAAAAACGCCTGCATGATCATCATGCCTTTCGCGTGAATGTTTCCGCCCAGCTCGGCTTTCCGTTCGATATCGGTGAACTCACCATCGCCAATATGGACAACGCAGCTGATACGGGACGGTTCGCCGATTGCGCGAGGATGGCCCGGAAATTCAATCACCGACAGGGCGTTAATCTGTCCGACGCGTTCGCCTTCTGTCTCGACCAGAATTTGTTCCAGCAGAATTTCATCCTGCATACGGTCAGCAAGATAGCCTTCTCGCCACTCACGCTGAGCCAGCATCTGTGTGAGCTGTTCTCCGGTGAACGCACCGTTACCGCTGATCATCCCCACTTCACGCAGCTGTTTGCCGATCCAGAGCGGACAGAGGGGCAGCGTTTCCTGGTCACCGGTATAGCGCACCGCTTCGCGAATCAAGCCTGGCCACGCGTCAGCCGCAGGTGTTGGCAGCGAAAAGCGTTCAGCTACAGCCATTACCCACTGGCACCACTGCGCCATATCGTCGGCATCGGCAATCTGGATGTTGTCTTCGTACTCGCTGTAGACCGCCTGCTCAGCCAGTTCCGGTTCCATCTCCTGGAAGTCTGCCAGAGATTCGCGGTCACCCGTCAGCACGACGGTCAACGACAGAGGCATAGAGGGAACAGAGACAGGCAGAGGACGGGACTCATCGTAGCCGACCCAGTCAAAACGTTGCTGGTTCACAATCGTTTTCAGACGCATCCACAACAGCGGCTGCGAGAGTAGGGTACGCAGTGAGATGATAAGTACACCGCCATTGGCGCGATGCACCAACCCCGGTTGCAGCGAAAGTTCACCATTAAACTGGCGCAGACAACCAAAGAGTTGTTCCGCTTCGACCCAGTTAGCGGTAATCACTTCGCCTTTAGCGGCAAAACGGCCATCCGCCTGAACTGCCGGTTCGAAAGTGACATCATGTCCCGCGATACGATATTCGCCGCCAAAGAGGGCATTCGTTTCCGGCTGCAACTGGCGCATGGCGTCCCCGACAAGCGTCAGGTACTCCGCTTCTTCCGGGGCTTTAAGCAACATGAAAGGTGCCGTTGCCCATGGGCTTAACACCTGCTCCAGCGCATAATGCAAACGTGGTTGCGTATCGCTAAGGATGAATTCGTGTTCTTTTGCGAGATCTGGCTGTGCAAACAGTTCCTGATAGCTCTCGGTATCCGGAACAAGGTCACGCCATGCAAGTTTCGTAATGGTCAAAGTTGATGTTTTTTAGTCAGATGTAAAAGCGTGGAGTATACCGTAAGCGAGGGGGACTACCCAAGCAGGATTGGGGATTTCGACAGGGGGATTGCCTGCATTCACTCACATATATGATTTCTTTTCAGCAGATTGCTAAAAAACTGATATTCTGAACAGAGTTACGTGGTAACACTGAGATCGCAATGAAATATCAACAACTGGAAAATCTCGAAAGCGGCTGGAAATGGAAGTACCTGGTCAAAAAGCACCGTGAAGGGGAGTTGATCACCTGCTACATCGAAGCCAGCGCTGCGCAAGAAGCCGTGGATATTTTGCTGACCCTCGAAAATGAACCGGTACAGGTTAACGGCTGGATTGAGAAGCACATCAATCCTGCGTTGTTGAACCGAATGAAGCAAACTATCCGCGCGCGACGCAAACGACATTTTAATGCGGAGCATCAACATACTCGCAAAAAATCAATCGACCTTGAGTTCGTGGTCTGGCAGCGCCTGGCGGGGCTGGCACAACGGCGTGGTAAAACGCTGTCGGAAACGATTGTGCAGTTGATTGAGGATGCGGAGCATAAAGAGAAGTACGCTAACCAGATGTCGACGCTGAAGAACGACCTTCAGGCATTGTTGGGCAAAAAATAGACTTTTGTTTTCTTCAGATAATAAAAAACCCCGCATTGCGGGGTTTTTTTATAAGACGATAACTTATGCCGCTGGCTGAGTTACAACGTCTTTGATGCCTTTAACTTCGATCTCAACGCGACGATCTGGAGCCAGGCAGTCGATCAGTGCAGCGCGAGCTTTCACGTTGTCACAGGTGTTGCCAGTAACTGGGTTAGATTCGCCCATACCACGTGGGGAGATCTTGTTAGCTGGGATACCTTTAGAGATCAGGTAATCAACAACAGACTGAGCACGTTTCTCAGACAGTTTCTGGTTGTAAGCGTCAGAACCGATACGGTCGGTGAAGCCCAGAACCACTACAGAACCGTCTTTAGGATCCAGGTTGCTCAGCTGAGAGTACAGCTGATCCAGTGCCTGCTGGCCTTCTGGTTTCAGAGTTGCCTTGTTGAAGTTGAACAGAACGTCAGACTTCAGAGTGAAGTGCTTGGTCTGTACTTCTGGAGCTGGAGCCGGCGCTGGAGCAACAACTGGTGCTGCTTCTTCCTGCTGGCCGAAACGGTAGGAAACACCTACGCTCAGCATGCCGTTGTCAGGACGAACACCAACGGTGCCAGCGTCGCCGATGTTATTAACCCACTGGTATTCCAGACGGGTAGCGATATCACGGGTCATAGCCCACTCAACGCCACCAGCGAATACTGGGGAAACACCGGTGTCATGGTCGCTGCCAGTCTGGTTGTTGCTGGAGTCAGCGCGCCATACCATGCCGCCCAGACGGGTGTACACGTCCAGATCGTCAGTTACTGGGTAACCCAGTTTAGCGGTCAGCTGAACGCCCTGTGCTTTGAAAGCGCCGTTTACGGTGTCGCCTTTGTATGGCATACGACCTAACCAGTCGTAACCCATTTCAAAACCAACATACGGGTTAACCTGATAGCCACCGAACGCACCTGCACCAAGCTGGCTCTCGTGAGTCGGGCCATCGTTGTTCAGTTTGCTGTTGTACCAGCCGGTGTCGTGGAACTGAGACCAACCCAGTTTACCACCTGCATACCAGGTATTATCTTTCGGAGCGGCCTGCGCTACGGTAGCGAAGCCAGCCAGTGCCACTGCAATCGCGATAGCTGTCTTTTTCATTTTTTGCGCCTCGTTATCATCCAAAATTCGCCATGATAGTCTCAAAGAGAATCACGGTTAAATCCTTCACCGGGGGCGTGGTCAAATATAAATCTACCGATATCTTCGGCTTAGGCCGAGCACCCCTGGCGATGTAAAGTCTACAACGTAGCTGAAAACTTACAAGTGTGAAGTCCGTCAGGCATATGAAAAAAAAAGTTCCGTATACCTATTATTTAACATTTTTCGCGCGAATTTTGTGCAATAAAATTAAGGAGAACCGCACCAGACAAGCCTTGCCGCAATTTTGTGGTCGGGAACTAAAAGCACATCTTGTGGTCGAAAAAAATTCCAGGAAAAATCCTAATTTCACTCAATGATACAAATTTGAGTGAATTTTTAGCCCAGAAAGTTGTCCTCTGCGGTAAGAATCTGGACGAACCGGGCGCATTATAAACCCGATCGCATTCCCTTCTTCAGCCGCTTCAGTCAGACGAAAGTGTTCCTCTTCCGTCAATTCCTCTGGTAACCATCCAATCACTACACTGTAATTTCCGGTGCGTAAAGCCCGGATCATCGACTCAACAGTATCGCAAGGAGAGAGTTGATTAATTTGCATGACCTTTGCCAGCGGAAGGCCAGCGGACTGAACCCATTCCCGGCTCAGTTTTTGCTGTGGCGTCAGCCAAAGCTGCCAGCGAGACTGCTGACCAAGCTGCTGTAATAACGGCAGCAGCAGTAGTTGAGTTAACAGAGGCTGATCCTCACGATAAACCACTTCGCTGATAAGCCCTGTCGAAACACTGCCGACGGTGTTCTGCGCTACGTTGCCAGCGGTAGAAGTGATAAAGGTTGAGCGATTTGCATAGCTTGAAGTGTGCATATTCATTCCAGCCCTGTAGTTACTGTATGAATATACAGTAACTCCTGTATGCATAAAGATCAACCTCATTTTCGGAAAGCGACTCGCAAAATTCATTCAATATTGATGCCCCTTGAAAAATCATCTTGCCCAACAGCGATAAGTTGCCTATTTTCCTGCTAACGGATCCGCTAGTAAGAAACATCGTTGTTAATTTTTGATTTATAAGGAAATATCATGAAAAAGATATCTTATGAACGGATCTATAAATCCCAAGAATATCTGTCTCCGCTGGGGGACATTCAACATCGGGCACTGTTCGGAGGCTATACCCTGGCAGTGGATGATGCAGTCTTTGCCATGGTGTCAGAGGGAGAACTCTACCTCCGCGCCTGTGAGGAAAGTGCGAAATACTGTGTAAAGAATGCCGCCTCGTTTTTGACACTCATGAAACGGGGGCGTCCAGTGCTTCTGAACTATTATCGCGTGGATGACGGATTGTGGCAGGACAGAGAGCGGCTGCTTCAACTCTCCTCGTTCGCACTGAGAGCGGCAAGAAAAGAGCGCTCTCAGCGTCATCAACGAAACCGGCTTAAGGATCTCCCGAACCTGACGTTTCAGCTTGAAGTCTTGCTTTTTGAAGCGGGTATTACCGATGAAGAAACGCTTCGGACGCTTGGTGCGAAAGCGAGCTGGCTGAAGATGCGGGCAAGAAATAAAGCACTCAGTATTAAAGTGCTTTTCGCGCTGGAAGGTGCCATTGAGGGACTTCATGAAGCGGCACTCCCGGCGGGAATACGCCGGGAGCTGACGGAGTGGTTTAATGCGCTGCCTGAGCCACAGGAGAATCACTCCTCCAGGTAGCGATTTGCTGTTGCAGTCGGCAAATTTCTGGCAGCAGAGCGATAAGCAGACCAATTTGCTGAAGAACCAGTGGCGCTTTGCTGTCGTTTCCTGGATCAAGATGGGCAATGCGTTGAGCCAGTTCATCCAGAGCCTGTTGAACACGCGGTTCATCGGCTGGCCGGTGATGAAGTGCGTCATCGACATAACAGACTGCGTCATCCAGCAAGGCGAGGATACCCGGGTTGGTGAGTTTCTCACGGTGGGCACCCAGCGTAGAAATATAGCTGGTAAAGGTATGATTCAGACAGAGCAGGCGGAATGCCGTCTCACGAATTTCTGCGGTGGCACGAGGCTCCGTTGACATGTTAGAGACAACCGAGGCCAGTTCTGCATCGCTGTTGTGCGCATCCCGGCGTGCGATCCGGTAAGCCAGACGGTTATCGCGGCCCTGATGGTACTGTTCAAGGATGGCATCAAGATACCGGCAGTTGGCATTCATAGCCCGGTCTAACACGCGCGGCAAATTACGGAAACGCCAGTCTGGCCAGATAAAGCTGACAGCCGCCCAGGCGATCGCACAGCCAATCAGGGTGTCAATCACGCGGGGCAGGGCGACTTCAAACCCTTCACCCAGCAGGTTAAAGCAGAGCAGAACCAGCAGCGTGATGAACATGGTGGCATGGGCGTACTGCACATTGCGAAAGGCGAAGAACAACACACCGGTGATCACGATCAGGATCAGTTGGCCTTCAACGGACGGCACGAAATAGAGGACCGGCAGTCCAATGGCGACACCGACCAGCGTGCCGAGAATACGCAGCGCAAGGCGGTGTCGGGTGGCATTGTAGTTCGGCTGGCAAACGAACAGGCTTGTCAACAGGATCCAGTAGCCATGTTGCAACCCGGTTATCTGGATAAAGGCATAACCGACGCACAATACCAGCGACATTCTCACCGCGTGGCGAAAGAGAGCCGACTCCGGCGTAAAGTTGCGGCTCAGCCGCAGCCACATATCGCTAAAACTGTGGACGCTGTCATCCGCAAGCTGATTTTCCGCATCACTACCGGGTAGCGCCATCGCCTGTTCTGACTCAATGGTCGCCAGCTGAGCATCTATCGCCCGCAGGTTATTCAGCAGATATCCCAGAGCTTTAATATGTTCCGGTGATGTTCCGCTGGCCTGAACGCGGTCAATGGCTGCATCAAGATGGCTAAACACACGTTCAAAACGGGGGTCATGTTGATAAGGCGTGCGCAGCAGAATAGAGCGTGCGAGCTGCTGGCATGCCTGGGACTGCATGGACAGCAGACGCTGGAAGCGGAACATCACGTCGCTGTAGCGAAACTTTTCTCGCAGGGCGGCATACTGAACATGCGAGGAGCTGGCACGCTCATGTATATCCTGGGCGGCAAAGTAGTAGTGTAAGGTTCTTCGCGTCCCACGCTGGCCGCGATCGCCGCGCAGACGGGTAAGCAGTGACGCTTTGGTCTGGTTAAGGGTGGCAACCAGTTGGCCGTTTGCCAGAGCCAGATCGTAGAGCGGGGCCTGGCTTTCTTCCTCGATATCCGGGTCGAAAAGCCGGGATTTTAGCTCCAGATAGTGAGCTAACTGTTCATAGCTGCGGGCAAGGTTATCCTGCAGAGGGCGTACCGGGAAGATCAGATGACCGGTTAGCGTCAGCAGGTTATACCAGATGGCGCCCAGCAACAGCAGAACCGGCTGCTGGTACCACTGGTCGTACAGGGAAACGCCCAGCATGGTGTAAATGGCGATCAGCAATGCACCAAACGCGATGGTGGCATAGCGCTGCCCAAGGCCGCCCAGCAAAATAAAGCCACTGGTTGAGAGCGTAAGACCCAGGGCAAACAGCCAGGGCCACGGAAAGAGCAACTCAACGGAAGCGGACGCAATAAAAAAACAGACCAGCGTAATCACCAGGTTACGCAAACGTCCGGCCAGACGATCGTCCAGATCCGCCAGCGCCCCCGCAACCACCCCCAGCGTGAGCGGAATGGTGAGCTTGACATCATTCAACCACCACGGCAGAGCTACAGTGCCGCAAAGCGCGATAAAAATCCTGACGTTATAAAGCCAGGTGCTGTTCCAGGTATAACGGCGAAGCAGTGGGCTTAGCATAAGCGCGGCCAGTCCTTATTTACTGAAAACGACGACGAGCATTTGCTTCACGTGCTGCCTGAGCCACTTCAACCGGAACAACCCTGCGCCCGACGGGCCAAAGGGCGATCGCGGCGATTTTAAAGTTCGCGATCCCGACCGGAATACCAATAATCGTGATGCACTGGGCAATACCCGCAAAAATATGCATGATGCACAGCCACCAGCCGAAGAATATCAGCCACAGAATGTTGAGCAGGGTGCCGCCCGTGTTCATCAACGCGTTTTTGCTCTCGGGATTCAGCTCGTCAACGTGGATGGCTTCATTTCCATACGGGATGAAGGAGAGTTTGGTGATTTCCCAGCATGAGCGGGTCAGAGGGAGTGTGAAAATCAGGACGATGCTCACCAGCGTGGCAAAAAGCCAGGAAAGGGTGGTGGCAAAACCCCCCAGTACAAAATTCAACACATTCAGAACGGTACGCATAAATCCTCACTTCCTTTCGATAAAATTAACGCCTGATGATTGTAACGTTTTTTTAGGCTGGAGCACCTTAAAACTGGCAGTTAAACTGTCAGGTAAATTATCTCTTCGTGGATTTGGCGGGACATGGAACTTAAAGCAACTTCATTAGGCAAACGCCTGGCGCAACACCCCTATGACAGGGTTGTTCTCCTCAATGCCGGGGTGAAAGTCTCCGGAGAACGCCATGAATACCTTATTCCGTTTAATCAACTTCTGGCTATCCACTGCAAACGTGGGCTGGTGTGGGGGGAACTGGAGTTCGTTCTGCCTGATGATAAAGTCGTGCGTCTTCACGGCACCGAGTGGGTGGAGACCCAGCGTTTCCATCATCATCTGAATGCGCTCTGGCAGCAGTGGAGCCAGGACATGAGCGTGATTGCCGCCCAGGTACTGCAGCAGGTGCTGGATGATATTGCGCAAAGCAACGCGCAGCAAACATGGCTTACCCGCCAGCAGACCGCCGGGTTACAGCAAAAAATCAGGCAGGCGCTCTCCGCGCTGCCGGTATCCGTGACGCGTCTCGATGAGTTCGACAATTGCCGCGATGCCTGGCGTCAGTGTCAGGCCTGGCTAAGCGATATGGATAAGAGCCGGTTCGCCCATAACCAGGCCTGGACTGACACAATGCTCACCCGATACGCCGATTTTTTCAGTACGGTTGAATCTTCACCACTCAATCCCGCCCAGGCACGTGCGGTGGTTAACGGTGAGCAGTCCTTGCTGGTGCTCGCAGGGGCCGGGAGCGGTAAAACATCGGTGCTGGTGGCGCGCGCGGGCTGGCTGCTGACAACCGGGGAAGCCGTCGCTGAACAAATTCTGCTTCTGGCTTTTGGCCGCAAAGCTGCCGAGGAGATGGACGAGCGTATCCAGGAACGCTTGCACACCCGGGATATTACGGCCAGAACCTTCCATGCTCTGGCGTTGTACATCATTCAGCAGGGCAGCAAAAAAGTGCCTGCAGTGAGTAAACTCGAAAACGACACGCAGGCGCGTCAGGCTTTGTTTATCAAAACATGGCGCCAGCAGTGCAGTGAGAAAAAGGCGCAGGCGAAAGGATGGCGTCAGTGGCTGGAGGAAGAACTCAACTGGGAGGTGCCTGAGGGCAGTTTCTGGCAGGATGAAAAACTGGCGCGTCGACTGGGCTCGAGACTTGACCGCTGGGTAAGCCTGATGCGAATGCACGGCGGATCGCAGGCTGAAATGATTGAAAGTGCGCCGGAGGAGATCCGCGATCTGTTTTCAAAGCGGGTTAAACTGATGGCTCCGATGCTAAAAGCCTGGAAAACTGCTCTGAAGGCGGAAAATGCTGTCGATTTCTCTGGCCTTATCCATCAGGCCATTATCATTCTTGAGAAGGGGCGCTTTGTCAGCCCGTGGAAACATATTCTGGTGGATGAATTCCAGGATATCTCACCGCAACGCGCAGCATTGCTTTCGGCGTTACGGGCGCAAAATAAACATACCTCTCTGTTTGCCGTAGGGGATGACTGGCAGGCCATCTACCGCTTTAGCGGCGCGCAGCTTTCGCTGACCACCGCGTTTCATCACTATTTTGGTGAAGGCGATCGTAGCGATCTGGATACCACCTACCGCTTCAATTCCCGTATTGGTGAAATCGCCAATCGCTTTATCCAGCAGAACCCGCATCAGCTGGCCAAGCCGCTTAATAGCCTGCGGCCAGGAGATAAAAAAGCGGTCACCCTGCTGGCGGATGACCAACTTGAACCGCTGCTGGACAAGCTCAGCGGCTATGCGAAGCCCGATGAACGTATTCTGGTGCTGGCCCGCTACCATCATCTGAAACCCGCAGCGCTGGAGAAAGCGGCCACGCGCTGGCCGAAACTGCAGCTTGAATTTATGACGATCCACGCCAGTAAAGGCCAGCAGGCCGACTATGTGATTGTGATAGGGCTGAAAGACGGTAGCGACGGTTTTCCGGCTCCGGCTCGTGAGTCAGTCATGGAGCAGGCTTTACTGCCGATGCCGGAAGATTTCCCGGATGCCGAAGAGCGGCGTTTGCTGTATGTGGCCATCACCCGCGCGCGTCACCGCGTGTGGCTGCTGTTCAATAAAGAAGAGCCGTCGGTGTTTGTTGATATTCTGAAGAATATTGATGTGCCGGTAGCGCGCAAGCCATAACGACGTCAGGCTTGTTTTTGTGAGCCGGGTAAGGCGTAGCCGCCACCCGGCTTAAAATTTACTTTAATCTTTCAGACAGATAACGCTGGTAGTCCGGAATAAGGATATCAACCGGCGAGTTAAACTGCGGCGATTCGATGATAAAATCCGCCGTTGAAAGGTTAGTCGCCACTGGAATATTCCAGACGGTGGCAAGGCGCAGCAGTGCCTTCACGTCCGGGTCATGCGGAACCGCATTCAGCGGATCCCAGAAGAAAATCAGCACATCAATTTTCCCCTCAGAAATCTGCGCACCTACCTGCTGATCGCCACCCATCGGGCCGCTCAGCATGGCATTGACCTCAAGACCCGTTTCGCGCTGGATCAGGTTACCGGTTGTACCGGTCGCCGAGAGGGTGTGCTTTTCCAGCAAAGACTGATGGCGGCGAACCCAGTTAAGCAGCATTTGTTTACAGTGGTCGTGCGCAACCAGCGCAATGTGTTTGCGTTCAGGTAGCGTGCGTGTTGTCAGTTCCATAATCGTATCCATCAGGTTAACTGGCTACACGATGACGGGAACTGTCTGACGCTGCAAGAGAAAGGCGAAAAAAATGTGGCTTATGATGAAGGTTGTTGCTTCGCCCATTGTAAAAAGCGGGCTCGCGTATCCGGATCGGCCTGCTGGAACCAGAATTTAAGGCGTTGTTCCGTCAGGGTTTGGGACTGAGGAGGAATGACATCCAGTTCAGATACACCGGATAACAGCGTACTGTCGTCTGCCATCATAGTGGCAAACTGGGGAAGCGATGCGCGTTTACCTGCTTTGTTATAGGTCTGGGTTGCGGCCTCATAATCCGGCCCTTTAGGGGATGTGGTCAACGCCAGAATATCAAGCTTCACCGGAATGGGCATCGCATCGCCATCCAGCAGCTCAACGCGTGGCGAGGTGTCAAAGGCCGCAGACTCTTTCTCCGTTTCAAGGCGGGGCAGGGTGATGTTCACCTGACTGATTTGCCGGGTATTAAAACTGACGATCAGCGGCGGGGAGATGTACATCCGTTGTTCATGATTAGCAAGGCCGATCGACTTTTCTACCCGGAAGACCAGCTGATGAGGCCCGTTATCTAGCTCGATGCTGTCTGCGCCGCGTAATAATGAGCTGGAGACTTTTTTTCCGTCCAGAACCAGCAGATCAATGTCGGTAGAGAGCCGGAGCGTGGTCGCAAAGACGCAAACCGGCATCACTAATGCAATCACAGCAGTGGCAATTCCGGTTTTCATAGAAGGCTCCTGTCAGAAATACTGATGTTGCATTAATGTATCTAAATCTTTCGAAAATCATCTTTACTAACATATAGACATATTTCACGGTTTTGCCCTCATACATCTGTATGGGATGGATGGTTGAGATGTGCGCTTTGGCGTACACTTTGAAAAAAACCAGGAGACAAACCATGAGAGAGAACGATATTGCCGAGATTTTGACCTCCACGCGCACCATTGCGCTGGTGGGCGCGAGCGATAAACCGGATCGTCCAAGCTATCGGGTCATGAGATACCTTCTCGATCAGGGTTATCACGTTATCCCGGTGTCACCGAAGGTGGCCGGTAAAAGCTTACTGGGCCAGCAAGGATACGCCACCCTAAACGACGTACCTGAGAAAGTGGATATGGTTGATGTTTTCCGCAATTCTGAGGCGGCGTGGGAAGTGGCGCAAGAGGCCATCGCTATCGGCGCGAAAACGCTGTGGATGCAGTTAGGGGTTATTAACGAGCAAGCTGCTGTGCTGGCTCGCGAGGCTGGTTTGAACGTGGTGATGGACCGCTGTCCGGCGATTGAAATCCCCCGCCTGGGGCTGGCGAAGTAATAAAAAAAAGCCCGATAATCGGGCTTTCTTACACGCTTAGTTCCGCAGGCGTGGAGCCTGTAACTGTTTGCGGATAGTCTGAGCAAGTTCATCCATCGTGGGTTGCTCCGGATGTTCTTCCTGTAGTTCGCTACTCAGCTGCGCTTCAGCAAGATAGGTGTGAACGGGTTGTCCATCGTCACCTTCCATCACCACATGATACCAGGGCGCAGCGCGAAGCTCGGCGTTTACCGCCAGCTCGTCTGCAGACGGTTCATCAAGAGAATACTCCGGGTCGATATCCACGACCACACCCAAATACCCTAGCAAAGTGTGGCGGACCTGCTGGCCGATACCGAATTTGCTGGCAATCATAGTCACCTCCCGGGAAATACGACTTACACGTTATGTGCGGGCAATATTTCTCTTTTCAAGTTACATGACGCGACAGGCAAACCCTTTCAGATAGAGCCCTTCCGGGTAGGTAGCAATCACCGGGTGATCGGCTGCCTGACGGAACTGCTCTATAAATTGTACATCACGGCCAGCATCTATTGCGGCATCGGCGATGATTTTCTGAAATAAATCTGTGGTCATCAGGCCGGAGCAGGAGAATGTAAGCAGCACGCCGCCCGGGTTCAGTAGCTGAATGGCCAGCATGTTGATGTCCTTATAGCCACGGCAGGCACCCATCAGCTGGCTTTTGTTTTCCACAAACTTAGGGGGATCCATGACGATAACGTCGAATTTCTCGCCCTGATCGCGATACTTACGCAGCAGTTTGAAGACGTCATCGCGAATAAATTCGGCTTTGCTCACATCCAGCTTGTTCAGCTCAACGTTCTGCTTTGCCACGTCCAGCGCTTCCTGCGAAGTGTCCACGCTCACCACCTGAGCACAGCCGCCCATTAACGCTGAAACGGCAAAACCACCGGTATAGGAGAAGCAGTTCAGCACGCGTTTATTGGCAACGTACTGACGCGTCGCCAGACGGCTGTCGCGCTGGTCGAGGTAGTAACCCGTTTTGTGGCCGCCCTGAATATCCACCAGCAGCTTCATGCCGTGCTCTTCAATCGGCAGCAGGGCAGGCGGCAACTCGCCTGTCACTGGACCTTGGGTCAGCTCCATGCCCTCTTTTTTGCGCACCGCCACATCGCTGCGGTCGTAAATGGCGCATTCCGGGAACCGCGTTTGCAGCGCGCTAATCAACGCCGCACGTTGATATTCAGCACCAGCACTCAGAAGTTGTAGCACCAGGAAGTGACCAAAGCGGTCAATGGTGACGCCCGGCAGGCCGTCGGACTCACCGGCAATCAGGCGGTAGCTGTCCAGTCCGTCGCGTTTTGCCAGCCAGTCGCGCCACTGCTGCGCCTGCTGCAGGCGGCGGACGAAGAAGTCGATGTCGATGGTTTCATCTTTATCGAAGGTCCAGACGCGGGCACGGATCTGGGACGCAGGTGAGTAAGCACCTCGCGCTAACCATTTCCCCTGATGGTCAACTATATCAATGGTTTCACCGAGGCTGGCTTTACCTTCCATACGGGCAACCGCGCCGGAAAAGACCCAGGGATGACGGCGCAGTAATGACTTCTCGCGCCCTTTGGCTAACACTAAACGTACACTCATAATTTGCTGTTCTGTCGATTTCAGGAAATGGCGCGTAGAGTAGCACATTCAGCAAGTCGCAATCATCTGCGGATACCGTTGAGCGTTTCGGCACAAAATCAAATCGCTTAAGCACATTACGGCATTGTCGCATGCTTTACCTTAGGGCTTCCGGTTCAGCAAAGGAAACCCTCATGAAAAAGCGCAGTGCAATCGCAATAACCGCTCTGGCGGCAATGAGTTTTCAGGTTTTAGCAGCAACGCCTTTCCGCATTACCAGCCAGGATATCTCTGGCGAACGCCGGTTGGCGCAACAGCAGGTGTTTGAGGGATTTGGCTGCCACGGTGGAAATAGCTCTCCACAGCTGGCATGGAAAAATCCGCCCGCCGCGACGAAAAGCTTTGCCGTCACGGTATATGATCCGGATGCGCCCACCGGTAGCGGCTGGTGGCACTGGACCGTAGCCAATATACCGGCGAAGACAATGACGCTGCCCGCTGATGCCGGTAACCCGAACGGCGAGAAATTACCTGCCGGCGTTGTGCAGGGACGTAATGATTTCGGCTATTCTGGTTTCGGCGGTGCATGTCCACCCGCAGGGGACAAACCTCACCGTTATCAGATTACCGTCTGGGCCCTGGACGTGGATAAACTGCCCGTCGACAAAAATGCCAGCGGCGCGCTGGTCGGCTTTATGATCAATAGTCACGTGCTGGCAAAGGCTGAGTTAACAGCGACCTACAGTAGATAAGGATGGCGGAGTGCAGGAGTTCCATTTTCGACATAAACATCTCACGGCGGGTGAAGTGAGTGCCAGCAAAATGCATCGCCTGCATCAGGTTAAACTCTTTTTTCCGGCTATTTGTCATATCACGCACGGCAGTAAGATAATTGTTCAGGATGACAACCGGCTGGTGGCGACACGGGATGAGCTCATCATTATCCCTGCTAATACGGTGATGGAGATTATCAATCAGCCCGCGAACGGCATGTTTCGATCGGACTTGCTGATGTTGTCTCCGGAGATCGTTGCCGAGTTTAAAGCGCATTATCTGAAATCCTGGCCGCGCACGACGCTACATTCGCTCTGTGCCCCACTGAGCGAGGGGCTGGCGTTTATGTGGGATAACCTGCTGCATGCCGTGCGTCAGGATTTACCAGAGGCGCTACAAAAGCATCAGGCCTTCGGTCTTTTACTTGCCTTGCTGCATGATGGCGTGGCAGGTCCGCTGCTTATTGAGCGAAATATTAACCTGACCGAACAGGTGCGGCAGTTCATTATGCTGTCGCCCGCCAGAGCCTGGACCGCGCAGGACATCGCCAGCCGTCTGGCCTTGAGCGTGCCGACGCTTCGCAGACGGTTACGTGAAGAGTCGCAGAGCTTTCGCCAGATTGTGGAGGAGGTGAGGATGGCCGTTGCGCTGTCACAGTTACAGTCAACCCGATTACCGATTGGCGAAATCGCATTACAATGTGGGTATCTTTCCAGTTCTCGTTTCACCGCCCGTTTCCGGCAACACTATGGCTGTTTACCGAAAACGCTACGTTAAGGAGAAGCAAAATGGCAAAAGTCTGCACCATCGCCTGGGTTCACGGTGTCGTTCAGGGCGTCGGCTTCCGCTACAGCACCCAGCGCGAAGCGATTGAGCTTGGGCTAACGGGATACGCGCGAAACATGAATGACGGCAGCGTTGAGGTGGTGGCCTGCGGCGAAGCGGAGCAGGTCGATAAGCTGGTGGCGTGGCTGAAAGCGGGCGGTCCGCGCAGCGCGCGGGTTGATAAGGTGTTAACAGAACCGCATCAACCCGGTCGGGAATACGTTAATTTCGGTATTCGCTACTAAATACACTTCACCGGTTTTGGCAGGCCGGCAATTTTGGTGGCCTGCTTTGCCGGGCCTTTAGGGAACAGGCGATAGAGATAGCGGCTGTTGCCTTTCTCTTCGCCGAACTTATTGGCCATGGCTTTGACCAGCATGCGGATAGCCGGAGAGGTGTTGAATTCAAGATAGAACTCGCGGACAAAACGCACCACTTCCCAGTGTTCGGGGGAGAGGGTGATGGCTTCTTTCTCTGCAATCACTTCCGCCAGCGCTTCGCTCCACTGGCTGCTCTCTTTCAGATAACCGTCGTTATCGGTCTCAATCTCTTTGCCTTCAAAACTCAGCATAATCATTCACACGTCAGTCAAAAACCGCAACAGTGTACCAAAAAACAAAGCCCCGCATAAGCGGGGCCAGGTTCACAGCGCTGTGGCTTAATCGCGGCTGGCGAAGCCCAGGATGCTCAGCAGGCTGACGAAGATGTTGTACAGCGACACATACAGGCTCACGGTAGCGCGGATGTAGTTCGTCTCACCGCCGCGAATGATGTTGCTGGTTTCAAACAGGATCGCGCCTGAAGAAATCAGAATAAACACGGCGCTAATCGCCAGATGCAGGGCCGGCAGCTGCAGGAAGATGTTTGCCACCATACCCACCAGCACCACCACGACACCCGCCATCAGCATGCCGCCGAGGAAGGACATGTCCTTACGGGTGGTCAGCACGTAGGCCGAGCAGCAGAAGAACACCAGCGCGGTACCGCCCAGCGCCATGCCGATAAGGTCACCCATTCCGGCAGACAGATACGCGTTCAGCATCGGCCCCAGGATGTAGCCCAGGAAGCCGGTGAAGGCAAACGCGGACAGAATACCGACGGGTTTGTCAGCGGTTTTGTAGGTCAGGAACATCAGACCATACATGCCCACCAGCGTCAGGATCAGCCCCGGAGACGGCAGCATCAGCACGGTGCTGGCGGTTGCGGTGATCGCTGAAAACGCCAGCGTCAGGCTAAGCATGAAATAGGTATTGCGCAGCACCTTGTGGGTACTGAGTAGCGATGTGCGGTCGCGTGAGGAAGTAATTATACGATCCATGAGTCACTCTCTTATGACAGATGTAATTAACGGAAAGAATAGGAAACGGCGCGCCAGTCTCAAAGTGGTTTTACCCATCTTTACTCAGTACGTTAGCGCTTGAGGTGGTTATTTCATCTACAGAAGTCCGTTTCACCAGTATGAACAGCGGATTGCAAGGATTTATCAGATCAACCTCTTATAGGTTACTGAAAAATATTGCGTTATTACCATTAGAACGCTAAGAGTTATCTCCGGATCGTCATAAACAGACAATAAGGCGAAGGACATGAAACCACAAACACGCACTCACTTTACGCTCTCTTTGCTAACCGCCGGGATTCTGTGCGCCAGCACGGCATCCTGGGCGGCTAACGTGCCAGCAGGAACCCAACTGGCAGAGAAACAGGAACTGGTCAGGAATAATGGCAGCGAACCGGCTTCGCTCGACCCCCACAAAGTCGAAAGCGATGTCGAATTCAATATTATCAGTGATTTATTCGAAGGACTGGTAAGCGTCTCCCCGACAGGCGAAGTCCAGCCCCGACTGGCGGAAAAATGGGAGAACAAGGACAATACCGTCTGGACGTTCCATTTGCGCCCGGGCATCACCTGGAGCGACGGCACGGCCATTACCGCAGAAGATGTGGTCTGGAGCTGGCAGCGCCTGATCGACCCGAAAACCGCTTCACCGTATGCCAGTTACCCGGGGAACATGCATATCGCTAACGCGGCCGATATCGCCCAGGGAAAAAAAGCGCCGGATACGCTGGGCGTAAAAGCAATCAATGACACGACGCTGGAGGTGACGCTCACGCAGCCAAACGCGGCTTTCCTCGCGATGCTGGCGCACCCGTCGCTGGTGCCGGTGGATAAAGTGCTGATTGGTCAGTTCGGCGATAAGTGGACCAAACCGGAGCATTTCGTCGGCAGCGGGGCGTATAAGCTGTCGCAGTGGGTGGTCAATGAACGCATCGTGGCGGAGCGCAACCCGCGCTACTGGGATAACGCACACACCGTCATCAACAAAGTAACCTATCTGCCCATCACGTCTGAGGCCTCGGATGTAAACCGCTATAAAGCGGGCGAAATTGATATTGTATATACGGTGCCGATCAACCAGTTCGCTCAGCTCAAGAAAACCCTGGGCACTCAACTGGATGTCTCTCCGCAGTTGGCGACCTATTACTACGAATTCAATACCACCCGGCCGCCGTTCAACGACGCCCGCGTGCGTAAGGCGCTGAACATGGCGCTGGATAAAGACATCATTGCCGGGAAAGTATTAGGGCAGGGGCAGCGCCCGGCGTGGCTCATCAGCCAGCCCGATATCGGCGGTGTTAAGCTACAGAATCCGGATTACGCCAGCTGGCCGCTGGACAAGCGCATCGCTGAGGCGAAAAAACTGCTGAACGAGGCCGGGTATAACGCCAGCCATCCGCTGAGCTTCAACCTGCTCTACAACACCTCTGAATCGCACCAGCGTATCGCCATTGCGGCCAGCTCCATGTGGAAGAAAAATCTCGGCGTGGACGCGAAGCTGCAAAATCAGGAGTGGAAAACCATGCTGGATACCATGCACACCCACAACTTTGATGCGGTGCGCTACGCGTGGATTGCCGATTACGACGATGCGGCGACTTTCCTGAACAACTTCCGCACGGGTGACAGCGAAAACACCAGTCAGTACAGCAACCCGGAATACGATCAGGCCCTGGTTAACGCTGCAAAAGCCAAAACCACGGCTGAGCGCGGCAAATTCTACCAGCAGGCGGAAGATTTACTGGGACGCGATGTGCCGGCTATTCCGGTTTATCACTACGTCCGTACGCATCTGGTAAAACCCTGGGTAGGGGGATTTACGCCGGATAAGCTGGGGTACTATTTCACTAAAGACATGTACATCAAAAAACATTAAGCCAGTGCTGATAAAATCGTCGATGTGTCGTCAGTTCAACCGATTAAACACATTTTGACTATTTTTACAGCGAACGAATGGCTGTACTCTTTACAGCACACGGTGAGGTGTTTATAGTTCGCCTCACTTAGGAAGTGTGGCCGAGCGGTTGAAGGCACCGGTCTTGAAAACCGGCGACCCGAAAGGGTTCCAGAGTTCGAATCTCTGCGCTTCCGCCAGATATAAACCCCAGGTTACTCGTTGACCTGGGGTTTTTCTTTTTGATTGAACGATCCTGCTCACACTTTTAAAACCTCGTTATTTCCCGGTAAAAACCAGACGTTATCATTCATCTCGTAAATATTTTTTCATCTCTTACCGAGGCTTTGATGCTGGAGAATGTGTTCATCAGATAATCAGTTTCCCGCCCTTCTCAGGACGGACTGATTATCGCTGCGCTTAAACCTTACGCACGCACCTGTGGGTGTGGGCTCGTTTTTACGCATGATGATTACACAGGTTTTCCAGTATGAATTTATCCCGTCAGGAACAACGTACCTTACACGTTCTCGCCAAAGGTGGACGTATTGTGCACGTCCGCGACAGTTCAGGCCGCGTTACTTCCGTTGAGTGCTATACCCGTGAAGGACTGGTGCTGAGCGACTGCACGCTTAACGTCTTTAAAAAACTTCGCACTAAAAAGCTGATCCGTTCCGTGAACGGGCAGCCTTACCGCATCAATACCACCGGGCTGAACAACGTCCGGGCCGAGTTGGATAATCGCTAAGCGAAATAAACAACGCCACCTTTGGGGGGCGTTGAACGTGACGTTTAAGAGCGAATAAAGGCCAGAATATCAGCGTTGATGGTGTCCGCATGGGTGGTATGCATCCCGTGCGGGAAGCCCGGATAAATTTTCAGCACGCTGTTCGCCAGCAGCTTGTCCTGCAGAAGGGCTGCATTTTTATAGGGCACGACCTGATCGTCGTCGCCCTGCATCACCAGAACGGGGACCGTGATGGTTTTTAAATCTTCCGTCTGGTCGGTCTCAGAAAACGCCTTAATTCCCTCATAGTGGGCCCTGGCGCTTCCGATCATTCCCTGACGCCACCAGTTCTGGATCGTACCCTGCGAAACGTCTGCCCCGTCCCGATTAAAACCGTAGAAAGGACCGCTGGCGACGTCGAGGTAAAACTGAGCGCGGTTAGCCGCCAGCGCTTTGCGGAAGCCGTCGAAAACCTCGATGGGCGTTCCGCCGGGGTTCGTCTCCGTTTTTACCATCAGAGGTGGCACGGCGCTGACGAGTACCGCTTTGGCGACGCGGCCCTGCGGTTGACCGTACCGGGCGACATAGCGGGCGACCTGGCCGCCGCCGGTGGAGTGACCGACGTGCACGGCATTGTGCAGATCGAGGCTTTCAACCACGGCTGACGCATCTGCCGCATAATGATCCATATCGTGACCTTCACTCACCTGGTCCGAACGCCCATGACCACGACGATCGATAGCGATAACGCGATAGCCTTCTGCAAGGAAGAAGAGCATCTGGTTATCCCAGTCATCGGCACTCAACGGCCAGCCGTGGTGGAAAACAATGGGTTGAGCCTCTTTTGGGCCCCAGTCTTTGTAGTAAATGTTGACGCCGTCTTTCGTGGTTACGAATGCCATACAGCAGACTCCTCTGTGATAGACAACACGATCGCATGCCGAGTGCAAAGCGAATCATAATGTCTTAATTAAGTTGGCTTTTTATGTTTTCCGTACCGACAGTACTCCTAAAGTGTAGGAGAAAATAAAAGCAGTAGGTTTCATTTCTGTGAAAGGCATTCATTTTGCCTGGAGGCCAGAGGAGGGAGCGAATGATGGCCCTGGAGCAACCCTCCAGAGCCTTCAGAACAACGCTAATGTCAGGGGCGTTTAGCGGTTTTCTTCAATATAGCGGGCCAGATCCGCCGGGGTTTTCAGCACCGTTGCGACGTCTGTTGGAGGGATCATACAGCCGTAAACGTCCTGCACTTCCAGTACCATGTCGACCGCCAGAATGGAGTCGAGAATGTCGGATTCAATCAGTTCATCGTGAAAGCCCACCTTGCGGGATAACACTTTTTCGAACAGGGCGAGAATTTCTTGTTCCATAATTTTTCCTGGAGTTATTAATTTGTACGGGCGTAAGCGTCCAGCAACTTGCGGTCAATTTTGCCGTTAGGATTCAGCGGCAAAGCGTCTTTTACGATAATTTGTGAAGGCACCATATAGGGTGGAACTACCTTCGACAGCGAGGTTTTGATCGCCTCCGGCGCCATATCCGTCACGCAGAATGCGGCAATGCGCAGCACGCTGCCGCAGGATTTCATCAGCGGCAGCACCACGGCTTCGTTGATGCCGGACATAGCCAGCAGGCGGTTTTCAATCTCGTTGATTTCAATACGGTAGCCATTCAGCTTGACCTGGCTATCGTTGCGGCCCTGGCAATAGATGAGCCCATCTTCATAGCCCAGATCGCCTGTCCGGTAACCGCGGAACATTTCACTCTCCCGACGCAATAATTTTGCTGCGTTCTCCTGAGGGAGACCGAGGTAGCCGCGCATGACGTTTTTACCCCAGATAATCAGCTCGCCCTCGGCGGAAATTTCCATTCTGCTGTCGGGCATCATGACCCCAACCGGCAGCACGGCGCTGTCGCTGTTGAGGATCTCATCCGTTATCTCGACCACGGTTGTCGCGATGGTTGCTTCCGTTGGGCCATAGGAGTTAATGATTTTGGCCTGCGGGAAACGGCGGCGTAACTGTTTAACCAGCGCTTTATTTAACACTTCACCAATAAAAATAAAGACGTTCAGTGCAGGCAAATACTCACTGTTGAACTGCGGTGAAAGCAGCTGCTGGTATGCAAAAGAGGGGGTGGAAACCCAGGCTGAAACGGCGTTGATTTTCAGTCGCTCCAGCCAGTTCTCTTTCTGAATATCGTCTTTGGCGTTCAGCACGATATGTCCGCCCATTGCCAGATTCGCCAGCAAAGGGATCAGGGAGAGATCAAAGCTGAACACCGCGTGGTTCATCAGGACCGGTTTTTCCGGCAGTGAAAAGTCCTGGCTGACCCACTTCATGAAGTGCCACACGCTTTCACGCCCAATCTGCACCCCTTTAGGCTTGCCGGTGCTGCCTGAGGTAAACATGATATAGGCCAGATCCTGCTCCTCCAGAATCTTGCCCGCCTCGCCGGTGGCAATGAACTGCTTTGTTGCCACGTCATAGTAGTAAGGGGCACTGGCCAGATGGCAGATCTCACGCAGTCGTTCCTGCGGATAAATACAGTCCACCGGGATGTACGGAATGTTGTGCAGCAGGCAGCTATAAATAGCCACCGCGAACTCAGCCTGCTGATGACCGTACAATACCACCGGTGTGCCGTCGCCAGGCTGGCAGCGTCGATAACGCTGCGCCCAGTCCGCCACGGCGGAGGAAAGTTGCAACCAGCTTAAGGCTTCGTCGCTGCCGGTGATGGCCAGCTGCTGCGGAGAGGCAGGATCGAACAATGCTGCACGTAAGAAATCCTGCAGTTCCTGAAGATCAGAGTGATTTTTCATAGAGGTGACATTCCACTAAAGATGTAAAGGGAGCCCGCGGCGCTTCCCAGCGTCAGAATTCGCCCCAAAAACGCAACAGCCGGATACTGCAAGCCGCGGTTCAATGCCGGGCTGCGTTTGGCTGACCACAGCAGCATGTTATGAGCAACAGAAATTGCGCCAAACAGCGCGCCGCTAATGACGTAATGGCGTTCCAGGCCATTCCATGCCCCCATACAGAACAGGGTGCAAAAAATACCGATATTTTGCGCCAGCGTTTTGTTCTGGCGGAAAAAATTGACCTTCATCAGGTTCATATAGACGGGCATAAAGACCACATCACGCAGCCATTCAGACAGGCTGATGTGGAAGCGACGCCAGAAATCCTGCGGGTTTTTCGCAAGAAGCGGCATATTGAAGTTTGCCGGAATATTCAGCCCGAACAGGCGGCCTGCGCCGATGGCCATATTGCTGTAACCTGCAAAATCAAAGTAGAGGTAGGCGCTATAGGCAATCGACATCACCACGCCCACGGTCAGCGTAAACGGCTTATGGCTCCAGGGCTGCACGACAAGCGAATCGATCAGCATGGCAAACAGGAACTTCTGGATAATGCCGGTAATGATTTGCTCTAAGGCCACTAAAAACTGTTCACGGTTAAGTGCAAACACGGGCTTGCTGACATCATTCATCCATGTCCGCCAGCGGTACATAGGGCCAGCCAGGATAATAAAAGGCATAAAGAGATAGCAGAAATAATGCAGGAAATTCTGGCCTTCTTTTTTACTGCGATAGAGCAATACATCAATTGCGCGGAACGTCATAAAAGAGAGGCCAATCATGCCCCAGTGGTTATTTAAGTGTAATTTCACCAGGAACATCGGCAATAATGTTAAAACGACCGCCTGCCACGTTTTTAACCATCCTTTGGCTTTTAACGTGGCGAAAACATAAAAACTGAAAAAAACGGCTACGGGAACAAGGTAATCACCCTGAAAAATATAGCCCCAACCTAATGCTGTCAGTATGGAGAATGCTGATAACCAGGTCAGACGATGGCGTAATACGCGGTTAACCGCCGCAAACACCAGGGCGGATGAAAACAAATAGACAAAAAACATTCCTGAGCTATACATCATTCGGCCTCAGAACTTTTGATATTCAAAATGCAGCTGCATGCTCATGCTGTCATCAACAGAGGTCCATGCGACAACGGTGATTGCCAACAGGAGATAAAGGAAAAAAAGACGGATCGCGATTTTCATCATTTAAAACTCTGTGCAATAAAGCGAATCATAGGAACCCAGGCCAGTTCGGAAGGGTGCAAACGATCCCAGTTCCAGCCATTCTGATAAGGCATGGCGTACATATCTAAATAAGGGATCTGGTTCTTTTCCAGAATGGTTTTAATTTGCTTATCAACCGGGCGGAAGGTATCGGTATTGTAAAGTGCCCAGGGATTAACCGGGTCGACGATAGCAATCACCTGCACGTGACGTTCTTTCAGCAGCTGGACGGTTTTACTGAACGCGGCGATTTGCGCAGGCACGACCGGCGTGTCATCCCACTGTTGCGGTTTACCGTCCTCTTCGTAAATCGTTTTGTCCATCCACAGCGTGGCCGCGCTCTGCTGGCGTTTTTTATTTAACTCGCGCGCGTTCGCCAGCTCTTTATCCCAGTCTGGGGCGATGTGGGTGGTTGGCTGCTGCGGCCAGGGCTGTACCGTCTGGGGCGTGATGTTGAGCAGCGCCAGCCAGTCGTTTTTTATCAGGGTGCAGACGTTCGCAAACTGGAAGCTCAGCTCGTCCCACATCAGATCGGGGTGCCAGCCAAAGACACGCATTTGGCCAAAGGTTAAATGGCTTATGTCTTTACTATCAATATGCTTTAAATAATTAACCAGCAGCGGTCGCGCCTGCGGATCTTTCATCAGCGGATTAAAAATAGAACCGGGGAAATTATCGGCATAGATAGCAGGAGGCAGACCTTTTGAGTAAAAACTGTCAGGTGCCAGAAGCAACACAACTTTACTGTTTGCGTTAAGGCTATTTTTAAAACGTGAGAACAGTAAGAATTGCGTTTCGTCATCGACAAATGCATCGCCATACGCCACGACGGGCTTGTGCAATTGCTTATTAAAGTAATTATATACAGCGTAATGTTCATCTTCAGAGGTGGCGACCTCTGATGCACCGATGAAGAAAATAGCATTCCCTTCTAAGGCATGGGAAATGGTGGCTATTTTTTCCGCTTGTTCTTTAGGTGTGCCCGCCATTGATTTAATCAGTGGCTGAAAGGCGAGGGGCGGATCGAAGCTTGTCACCAACGGGTGAACACACAGGAACAAAATGGCCAGTGTCGCCATCAGGATGTGTAAGCAAAGCGTATTTTTGATTTTCATCATCAACCAGTAAGATTACATGACAGTAATTTTTTGAAGTCTGTTGTCATTTCGATTTATAACAATTACACAACAAAAGGCCATCTGTTTATGTGGCATTCTATACCAGAGCGATTTAAACGGATGAGCGTTGCTGTGTTACGGTATGTACAAGGGTGCAGAGACTGATGTGAGGTAAGCACCTGGGTGACTTTTTGCGCAGTTAAACGCCTGTGGGGAAAAATAGAAAAATTCCTGCTTTACAAGGCGCTAATAGATGTTTATAGTGCGCCTCACTTTGGAAGCGTGGCCGAGCGGTTGAAGGCACCGGTCTTGAAAACCGGCGACCCGAAAGGGTTCTAGAGTTCGAATCTCTACGCTTCCGCCAAATTCGAAACCCTGCGATAGTAATATCGCAGGGTTTTTTTGCTTTATCTCATGAAGCCATGACCGTCCGGCATACTTACAGAGGGTATCTGATCACTCATACCGCCCAATACAGAAGCATAAAGACAGGGTCTGGGTTAGTGGTGATAGTCCGGCCAGTACACAGACTCAGAGTGGTATCCGTTCCTGGAATCACAACTGTTGGGGGATCATGGACCATTGCGGTAACTGACACGACAATGTGGTTGCTAAAGGCATTTCCCGCGACAGCAGCATGAAAATATAAAGAATGTTTTGCATCTTTTCGAGAGATTGAAGATTTACCGCAGCCACGTCGTATGCAAGAACGGGCTGCGGCAAGCTGGCTATATTTCGATAGTGCGAGTATTGAATGGTAGCCAGCCGGAATGCATTCTAAATAAAAACTATTTCTTCGCAATTGATTTTATTGTTATTAATACTTTTTGGGAACTTTCTCCACAATAGTAAAAATCATCCGGAGCTTGCCCCATTGGATAATGAAAGACAGGGCAGGGATTGACTCTAATCATTGCTCTGATCAATGCGGCTTTTGCTATGAAACACAGTGCTATTTCGTAACATTTCTGCATCGTTGATCAATATTTTTCGAGATTTAAGGGCAATACATTTTTCCGCTTCCAGTTTTGCAATAGAACGACGTAAAGTTGAAGTGGTTATGCCCAACAGACTGGCAATCTCTTTTTGCTGGAGAGGAAGGGAAAAGGGTGTTGCTGTAAAAGATTTTGCTTTATTCCTTTCTGACATAAGCAGAATAAACATTGCCACTTTCTTGAAAGCATCATGTTGAAGCAGAACCTTTATCATTTTTAGATTGTCATCAGCTGTTTCAGACAATAATTTTATGGTGTGGCTAAATGTTCCCAGCGTCAGCTGTGATAAACCATACATTGCCGAGTAATCTATCATACATACTTCCGCATCCTGCACGGCAATGGCCGTAGTGTGGTAATGGCTATGATACAAGTTTTCACCACCAATAAGCTGGCCGGGTGTGTAAACGGCGAATAAAGTCTTGTCCTCATCAACCACGGTGAAGCATCCGCTGCGAACGGCGATAAGGTGCTTTACTTCTTCCCCTGCGGTGAATAAACATTGCCCCTGCCTGATTTGAACTCTTCGCTGCAATGCGTGCGTAAAAGCAGGCACACTCTGTGTGAACATACATTCCTGACAGATCTCAGAAAATATGCAGTGCTGGCAGTCTACACAAAATTGAGTATTCATTTTTCCTGGCGTTATCTTGAAATTTTAGCAATAGCTTATCAGAACAACGATCAGTAAAGGGGGGATGATTCCGAAAGTCATTATTTGAAGCCTATGGCACCGACTTTATCGACACAGTCCAATAGCATTACAGACGGAAAATAACTAATGCAGCTATTTCCGGTTGTTCTTTTCAGTATGTCAGTCTGTCAGGAAAGAAATTATTTTCGCTTCATCATCGTTGTCGTTACTCCTTTAAGAATAGTTGCCTATATTTTTGCATCAATATAATAAACCATTAGTTATTTATTTTAACCATAAAATAACAATATAACATTTTTGGAAACAATTAAATTTAAATTAAAAAGCATTAACTCTTAATAATGATGTTTTTATTTTTCTTTATTGGTATGAAAACCTATAAAATACTAATTTTATGGTATGTATGTTTATATTGGTTGTATTTATCGGGATTATCTGTCGATAATTTTATTATATGTATAAGATTGTTCTGTCTTGATCGCCCGAGCATGAAGATGTAAGGCAGATGAAGTCAGTTCGGCAAGATACCTGAAAGGAAGACGCAGGAGTAAGCCTCATAGGGGAAAACCCATCCTGATTGAGGCTGTAGCCGTGTTTTATATCGTATGAAATAATTAATGGAAACAGAGTATGAAACTTAACAAATTTGCAGTCGCTATCAGCAGTGTAATGTTCTCTTTCGGCATGGTTTCAATGGCGAATGCAACCTCCACCGGCACCATCACTTTCAATGGTGAAGTCACTGACACTACTTGCGAAGTGAGTGTAAATGGTCAGGGGGCTGATGCTACCGTGGTACTGCCTACCGTACCTGCAACTGAACTTAAGACTTCGGGCATGACTACGGGGCGTACTAATTTTGATCTGCAGTTAACAAACTGCACCGTGGGCGCTGATGGTGCAAAAACGGTTGCCGCTTATTTCCAGACCGGGGCTACTGTTGATAACACGTCTGGTCGTTTAAAGCAGACGGATACTGCCGGTGCTAAAAACGTTTCCCTGCAGCTGCGTGACGGTACTAATACAAACGTTATCTTTGTGGGTAGCTCTACTCAACAAAACACAAATAACTTCGTTGATATTTCCAGCGCAACCAGCGTAACGATGCCATATTCCGTTGAATATTATGCAGAAGACACCGCATCTGCCGGGGCTGTTGCCTCCAGCGTTGTTTATAACCTGCAATACAAATAATCAACTTTACAGATGTCTATCCCGGCGTAATGCCGGGATAACAAGTGCATATACCATGATGAAATTATTATCTGCAATTAAATTTGCCATTAATACGCTGACTATTGGTACATTAACCCTCGGCGCTGCTCATGCGAATGTGGTGTTGAGCGGAACGCGTGTAATTTTTCCTGAATCAGAAAAAGAGGTGACATTAAAAGTCAATAATAAAGGCAAAACACCCGTTCTGATTCAGAGCTGGATTGATACAGGCGATGTGAATGCATCTCCGGAAACTATCTCATCTCCATTTTTATTAACGCCACCGATGAACAGAATCGATCCGGATAAAGGGCAGACATTACGTATTTCTTATCCCGGGGGGATGGGTTTACCGAAAGATCGTGAAAGCTTATTCTGGGTGAATGTTTTGGAAATTCCGCCGAGAGCGCATGATGCTGTTACACCCAATCATTTACAGGTGGCTTTTCGTTCCCGAATAAAATTGTTTTTCCGACCTGCTGAACTCACAGGTGATGCATATCATTCTGCAGAGTCAGTTCGCTGGACTGCGCAAAGTAACACGTTGGTTGCGAAAAATGATTCACCGTATTACGTCAACCTTTTGGGCGTACATACCACAGGGGAGAACCACAAAATTCTTGCAGAAGGAGACATGATTCCACCCTATTCATCAATCACCGTGAAAGTGAAGAATGGTGTTGCGCTGCGTCCTGGTGAGAAACTGTCCTACGATTTTATTAATGATTGGGGCGCCGTAAAAACTGCAGAATTTATATTAAATTAATCCGAGTATTTCGATGATGAACAGGTCCCTGCCTTTTAGACTGACTCGTCTGGCAGCTATATTTATGGCGTCCAGCGGAAGCTTTTATAGTTATGCCCAACCCGATAATCATTCCGGTGCTTCTACCGTTGAATTTGATCCGATCTTTTTGAGCCCCGGTTCGGTGCATAAAGTCGATATTTCACGATTTGAACACGGGGCAACCGCGCTGCCGGGGATCTATAAAGCGGATGTTTTTGTCAACAATATGAATATTGGTACCGAAAGCATTCAGTTCAAAGAGCAGGAAGATAAATCTGTTCAGTTATGTCTGAGTCCATCGACGCTGATGCATCTCAATCTTGATACGGAGCAACTGCCGTCTGAAGTTCTCGCACAAATGAAAGCGGGTGATGAAAATTCATCATGCCTGCCTGTTAATCAGCTATTACCGTGGATGTCGAGTACCTATGACTCGGGGGCTCAGCGCCTCGATTTGTCGATTCCTCAGGCCAGATTGCAAAACCAGGGGCGGGGTTATGTTAACCCTGAGCTTTGGGATTACGGCGTTCCTGCTGCGCTACTCAGCTATAACGGTAGCTATTATTCCATGCGCTCTCACGGTAACACCACTGACTCCGCATGGTTGGGATTAAATGCCGGGATCAATGTCGGCCCCTGGCAGTTCCGCCATAACGGTAATTTGACCTGGCAGGAACAGACAGGTAAGTCATATCAGCGTACTAACACTTATGTGCAGCGGGATTTAACCGCACTGCGTGGCCGTGTGGTGGTGGGGGAAAATAATACCAGCGGCGCACTGTTCGACACGCTGCCGTTTCGTGGCGTGGAACTGGTTGATGATGAACGCATGCTGCCACAATCTGAGCGAGGCTATGCGCCGGTGATTCGGGGTATTGCGCGCACGAATGCCCGTATAACTGTGCGTCAGAATGGGCAGGTTATCTATGAAAATACCGTGGCCCCTGGCGCGTTTAACATTAACGACTTATACCCAACGGGCGCCGGTGGGGATTTGGATGTCACGGTAACCGAAGCAGATGGCGCAGTTCAAAATTTCAAAGTTCCATTTGCCTCAGTGAATCAGTTACTGCGTCCGGGAACACACCACTATGACTTTATTGCGGGCCAGCTTAACGATACGAGCCTGTCGTCGCATCCTGAACTGTACCAGTTATCCTGGCAGCAGGGGCTTAGCAATACCTTTACTGGCTATGGCGGCATACAGTTCAACAGTCACTACTATGCGGCCCAGTTAGGTACCGCGATAAATACTCTGGCAGGGGCAGTGGCTATCGACGCCACGCATGCAAGGACAAAACTGGACAGTAATCAGCCCGATTACAGTAAAGACCGCAGCGGTCAGAGTTACCGCGTGACATACAGCAAATTTGTTCCCGAAACCAACAGTAATTTTGCAATCGCTGCTTACCGTTATTCCACATCAGGATACCTGGATTATTACTCTGCAATGCAGATCCAGGATGCACTTAATAACGGGAGAACACCGGGTAATCTCTATCGTGCAAGAAACCGATTTACCGCGACGATAAACCAGGGATTGCCTGCGGGCTATGGGCAATTTTATCTGACCGGCTACGTACAGGATTACTGGGGTAAAGATACCCAGTCAGATCTGCAATATCAGTTTGGCTATAACAATGTATTCCACTCCGTTACCTACGGCATTAATGCCGGACGCACGCGTAACGGCAGCGGGAATATGGAAACGACTTATCAGCTCAACTTTTCCGTGCCGCTGGGCAGTATCGGAAGCTCAAATACGCCACAGTTGACCACCTCGTTCACGCGTGACAGCAACGGTAATACCGGACAACAGCTCGGCGTGGCGGGGTCTGCGGGTGAAGATCACCAGTACAGCTATGGTATGACTGCCAGCCATTACAGCAACGGCGCGGGTACCAGTGGTAGCGCGAACGCGCAGTATCGTAGTCCGGTAGCCAATATGACGGTTTCTACAGGGGTAGGCAAAAACTACCAGAGTAGTTCAGCGGGTCTGAGTGGAACCATTATTGGTTATCAAAATGGCATCATGATGACGCCATACATCAGCGATACATTCGCCATTATTGAAGCCGATGGTGCTGCGGGCGCGCGCGTGGGTGGCTATAGCGGTGTGCGGGTAGATCATTTTGGTCACGCAGCTGTGCCGTATCTTAATCCGTATGAAATGAATGAGGTCAGCCTCGATCCACAAGGACTGTCAGATACCATCGAGCTCGATAATACCAGCCAGAAAGTGGTGCCTCACGCCGGTTCAGTTGTGCTGGTGAAATACGGCACTCGCAAGGGATACCCGATTCTGGTTCACGTCACGCGAGACGGATCGCAGCCTCTGCCTTTTGGTGCCGATGTGCTGGACAGCAAAGGGGATAATGTCGGATCAGTAGGTCAGGGTGGGGTTATTTATGCCCGGGTTGCCAAAGAACACGACACCTTACAGGTTCGCTGGGGAAACCGTGAGAATCAACGATGCCTCATCCCTTATCGCATTATGCCAGGAACACAGGTCACCGGGAAAACAACAATATCCCGATTTGAGTCAACGTGCCAGGATTATAATCAGAGATGAAAGGGGGTAATCTTTTTGTGATGAAGGTCATCGCTGTATTTATTTACGCACTGCTGTGTTCATTCGTCGTATTCATTGAATCTGATGATGTCGGGATTGTTGATAACGATGAAGATGAGGCTGATTAATACATGTATCAATTAGCTGGTTTAATTAATAATCATAGAATGCTTTTGCAAATCCGGATTGGATTTTCATGCGTGCTGTCCTGATAAATTTTGAGAATCTAAAATGAAGAGTTTTTTTTACATTTGTATAATGCTGTTTGGCTTATTCTTGAAGCCCGCAATGGCAACTTGTGCATTTACTTCAGATAGCCCTATTCAGAAGGAAGTTATAGCATCGATACCTTTATCTGTTGGTAATATTACAGCAGGAGCAGAAATTCCAAATGGTACTGTGCTATACAGGCAGACGTATCGGCCTGGTTATAGTAATGCGGCGACATCATGTACCGATCGTATCTATGATACTCAGTTTTTATATACCAGTACGCCAAAGCCGCTTTCCTCCTGGAATGGCTCTCCATATGGAGGAAAGGTATATGAAACAGGGGTGCCTGGAATAGGTGTGGCATTCTGGCGTTCCGGGGACGCTTTTCCTAAAGTTTTCGGGGGAGGATGCAGCGGTTCATCGAATTGTATTATAGCAAATGGATTGCTTACCTGGGACATTTCTCTTATTAAAATCGGCAATATTACGCCGGGCACGATATTGGGCAGTAATTTACCCTGTATGAATGAGTCGCTTGGGAACGTAAACTCACCTGTTTCTCTATTAAAAGCGTGCTTTAGTGGCACAATCAACGTTGTTTCCAGGACGTGTACGACACCAGATGTGACGGTGAATATGAGTAAGCACGATATTTCGGTGTTTCGTGCTACCGGGAGTACAACGGAGTGGGTCGATGCCTCAATTAAACTGACTGACTGCCCTGTGTTTTATGGTACTGCTGATGATGGTGATAAAAATAGCTGGTCAGAAAATGGCACTATCAGTATCGGTGCGGTAACGGCCAATAAATTGGGAGTGACGTTAACGCCTAATACTTCAGTACTGCAATCCAGCAATGGGGTCTTTGCTTTATCAGAGTCGGCTGATAGCGCATCAGGTATTGGTATTCAATTGGCTTACGGGACCAGTGCCTCTCAAACTCCGGTCACTTTTTTACAGGAAAAACGCTATACCATGACGCTGGGTTCATCAGGCAGTGTCAATATTCCTCTGGTAGCAAGGTATATTCAAACGGAAAGTAGAGCACAACCGGGCAAAGCAAATTCAGCGGTAACATTTCTGATTAGCTATTATTAATCTATTCCTCCCGGCATTCAATATAGAGTAATTAAAGGTGCATTCAAAGTGTGATGCATTCATGGCTGCTCTGTTGCCAACATTTATATATTAAATGGTTAAATGTAATGAAAGTTTTTATTATAGCACTGCTGGCTATTGTTGTGCCTGTGACGGATGCTCTGGCTGATATCCCGTGCTCTGCCCTGACTCCGCAGTCAAATACAGTACCACTCTCTTCGACAATATTATCAGGTGCTGATTTGCCGATAGGTAGTGTAATATATCGCCTGACAATTACATCCAATGGGTTTGGCCTTAAATGCAATGGTGTAATGAGTGGCATTCCCCTATTATTTAGTGTGTCTAATGAACCGTCTACGCCAGTATCTGTTGCGGGATCTCCTTATAGTGGGGCGGTAGTATACCCAACGAATCTGCCTGGTGTAGGTGCGGTTGTGTGGTATTCAGGACACGCTTTTACGAAAGCATTACCGTATAAAACATTAACAATTAATTATAGTTCAAGCGCTAATCTTAACAATATTTATTATTTTTCAAGAAATGTTGATATATCACTGATTAAAACAGGTGCAATTTCTGCTGGTTTCGTTAATGGTTCATCGTTGCCTACGATAGTGTTGTATACACCTGAAACTGCTGGATATACCGGATTGCCATTGAATTACTGGACGCTGAAATTCTCTGGTGTCGTCGGTGTGACGACAGGAACCTGTACAACGCCCAATGTGAACGTAGATCTCGGAAAACACGACCTGCGCACAACATTTAAAGGAAAAGGGTCTGCTTCAGAATGGGTTGACTCGTCGATTATTCTGGAGGATTGCCCGGCATTTTTGGGGTACTACCCCACCAGTAACCCACAAAAATCATCAACCACCGGCGACACCAGTGGCGGCACTACGCCTTCAGGCAGCGCAACGGCAAATAGTCTGGTTGTTTCTCTGACGGCAAGTACCGGTATTATTGATAGCGCAAATGGGGTGATTGCACTCAATAACGAAGGCAGTGATTCAAGTGCGACAGGAATCGGTGTGCAAATTGGTTATAAAAACATGACGAATCCGACGCTATGGAATTTTTCAAATTCATGGACGTACAACACTGTGAGTGATGGTGCTGCAACAATTAAATTACCTCTCGCCGCGAGATATTATCAGTACTCAGATGTTGTGACGCCTGGAAAAGCAAGCTCGAGTGTTATTTTTACCATTAGCTACCAATGATAAATAATATAATCTATATTTTTTTGAGTTTAAAATATGAAAAACCTGACTTTAACCGATGGTGATGTCTTTACTTTTATGGGGGGACATATCGTTCCCTATATTCAGCCTGTTATTGATTCGTCTAATAATCAACTGGCAGGTGCAGAAGTTCTGATGAGGATAAAATGCGAAGATGGCACCATCATTCCACCGATTGATTTTATCGACAAGATAGAAGAAGAGGGTAAGCTGGTCTCTGCCACAAGAGTCATTATGCATGAAATTGTTGATTTTTTTGAAAGTAAAGTGGATTTGTTCCCTGACCGATTTTACTTTTCATTTAATATTAGCGCTGCACATTTTCACCATGACGGCTTTGTTGAAGATTGTCAGCGTTTTATTAATGCTTTCAATGGGCGTGTTGGTTTAGTTATCGAATTACTCGAATGTTCTGTTCTGCAATTTGATAAAACAACAGTGAAAGTTATAAAACTTCTGGCAAAGAAAGGGGTACGATTTGCGCTGGATGATTTTGGCAGTGGGCTTTCTCGGGTGATTTATTTCCATTATGCACCTATTTCAATTGTCAAGCTGGACAAGACTTTAATGAAGAATACAAAAAACAGAATGGAGTATGCTGATGTCTTAAAAGCACTCTATGCTTTTTCTCGCCAACTTAATATGACCATAATCGCTGAAGGCATTGAAACTGAAATTCAGAAGCGAAAGATGGAAGAAATTGGTGTGAATTACCACCAGGGGTTTTTATATTCCAGGCCGGTTCCGAAAGATGTTTTTTTTACAAACTTTCTTAATTGAGTAGAACTACATGAATCTGATTCATATCTATTTTGATAATATCGACCCCTATGCTAAGGCGGAGCTTTCAGGTTACCTCGAGTTTATGACTGGCAAGAGATTGGTTGTCATGAGCAACCTGAGTGAACTGATGTCGATGAACGACTCGCAGGAAGTTATCATCTTCGTGAACAAGCTCACGCATGGTGCTACGTGTTTTTGTCAATACGAACGTCTTAACATGAAAGTTATCGATGTGGTGGACGACCTGGTAACGTCATGTTCCGCTTTAAGGCGGATAATCAACCTGCGACAACCTGTATCTTGTATATTTGAAACAATCAGCCGGGTGATCAATAGCAACCATCATCGAACTGCTTGTCAGCTTTGTCATGTTCTTAGTGAACTCACGCCCGAAGAAAAAATGCTGATTAAAATAATCAGAGAGGGTAAGCACACGACAGAGGAGATGGCGTCAGAAATGGGTATCGGTAATAAAATTATCAGTAAACACAAAAGGAAAATTATGGATAAAGTAAATATCGATAACTCAATCTCTTTTTATAATTGGGTTATTAATATGGAATTCTTCAATTTGTCTGGTATTTCTGGGTGAATCATTCATTTTTGCAAAAGATGTAATCTGCTATCAACTAGATTTTCCGAATCAATCTGCTATATTTACCATGGGTTTAATCTGGATTCATATTGTATTCAATAGTTCCGTTTCTATTTTTTGAAGATGAAAATTAATGAAATATTTGATAGATAATATTGTTGCATTTGATGATAAGAACGGGGTGTTGGAAAATAAAAACTCTGGCACATCGATAGTTTTGTCCACTACAGCGATCAGGATTTTATCTTTTTTACTTAAAAACCAGGGTGTTGTACTTAGTCGTGACGAGTTTTTTGAGACTGTGTGGGATGCCTACGGACAAGAGGCTTCTAACAACTCTCTGAATCAATATCTTTCTGTTTTAAGAAAAGCGTTTCGGAATGTGGGTCTGGAGCATGAAATCATTATTACTGTGCCGAAGCAGGGTTTTCTGATTAAGGTCAATGTAGATTATGATGAAGAAGACGTATCAACGCTTAGTGAGCAAAGTTTTACCTATGTGAAGCCTGAACCTGAACCTTTGGATACAATAACCTCTCCAAATGATGTTGAAATAACTGAGGAAACAATACTTCATGATGACAGTGGTTCGAATGAGATACCAAAACAAAACAGCCCTGCTTTTGATAAAAAACATTATTTTCTTAATGCTCTTTTAGGGCTGGTGTTTATTTTTACGATAATATTTGTATTTCAGTACTGGCCATCGACTTCAAAAGTGATACCTACCGTACAACTGCATTCAATCGGAAAAGTAGAATCATGTTTGGTCTTTTCGCTTTACGAAAGTTCGGAGGAAATGACTCAGGTTAAAATGAATATTGCACGTGGAATGATACTTGAGCATAAACTGCCCTGTATTCCTAATGCAATTTATATCTTTCAACCTGATGATATGTTTGTTTATAATCAAATGGGACGTGTTATGCTAAGTCGATGCACGGCGAGAAAAAATGATCCACTACATGGATTGGCCGGTTGCAAGGATATTTATATTTATGAAAAATAAATCATATAAATTAATGGCTTTCATGTTCACTATGTTTTGCATAGTACTATGTAGTGTTACCTATTGGTTATATCAAAATAATGAGAATGACAAACGCTTTGAATGTTATTCTCTCACTACATTCCCTAAAGCCCCACCTGTTGGAAATTTAACGCTATTGACGCATTTTATTCTAAGTCAGAATGATGAGGGGGTCATTACGTTTACCGGTGAGAATGATAACTCTGAATCAAAGCTCCAGGTATCGAGAGAGGTCCACTTCGATTATCAATGGACGGAAAATGGTAAGCTTAATATTTTCAATGTTAATGTTGTCATAAACCAGTCTGATACAATCAGTAATGATGTGTTTAAAGCAAACGTTTTTAATTTTCAACGTCCAGAAATTCATATGTTTATACATCGTTTTAAAAACAGCTACGTTTTGGGAAGTTTGTCATCACCAATTTCCATGTGCGTTGATAAGGATAATATGCTATGAGTCTTTTACCAAATTTATCGAAGTTTTATGTTGCTTCTTAATTTTGGGAACGCTTGAGCTGAAAATTCGATGTGAGAAAAGTGGTCAACGCTTCCACCGAATTTGAAAACCAGGTCGTTATGCGGCCTGTTTTTTTTGAGCCGGTTTCAGCATGCGATTCAGTCGTGCTGATGTGACGCTGGAACGGCGTTCTGGCATACCAGTGAATATCAACCGCAGGGGCGGTTCCTGGCAACCTGGGTGCACAACGCGTTATCAACAGGACGGACAAAATCCTGCTCAATTTTTAGCATAATGATTTGTTTTATATTTTTTAACGTCCAGCCTTTGCTATTACTATTTTTAATGCCCATACGTTTTTTCGTATAATAAGATGCTGTCTCCATTACGTGAGACATCAAAGTGAACAGATTCTTAATAATTTTTCATGTTTCATTTAATTTTCTGCAAATAGTTTGGCCTGACGCGCAAAACTGATTAAATCATGGTGTGGATCACTGCCGACAGAGCGTAACTGAAATATAATGGCGGTATCGTTCTGAAGCAGGGTTTATTCGCTTCAAAAAATTACTATTATCCACCATGAATGGAAGACATGATGAGAGGAAAAATCCCCAAGAGCGAGTTGCTGGTGACGTTCGAAGTTGTGGCGCGTCACGAAAGCTATACCCGCGCGGCAGAAGAGCTGGCGTTAACGCAGAGTGCAGTGTTCAGACAGGTGACGGCCCTGGAGGAGTTTTTACACACCTCATTATTTAACCATGCCAAAAAACGGATTTTTCTAAATGCAGCTGGAAAGCATTATCTGAATATCGTGAAAGAGACTCTTAATAGGCTGGAGCGCGATACAAATATGATAATGAGCTGGCAGCCTGCCGTTCAGGTGGTGGAGTTAGCGGTAAATCCTACCTTCAGTACGCACTGGCTGATCCCCAATTTATGGGAGTTTAATAAATTAAATCCTGATATTATTGTCAACATTCACTCGCTGGCTAATATCGGCGATTTTTTAAATCGTGAATACGATGCGGCTATTATGCGCGCAGATTTTTGTCCTCCGTGGTCGGAGGTCGATTATTTATTTGAAGAGGAGATCCTGCCGGTCTGCAGCCGAAGCTTGCTCCCCAGTGCGGAGCAGAAACTGGGGGTTGAGGAGCTGCTAAGGGAATTTCCACTGTTACACCAAAGCACTCGCATCAATGGCTGGCAGGAGTGGTTTGCGCTTTCCGGTATTACCAGTCCGGATGTGAATCTTGGCCCGCGTTTTGACCTCCTCTCGATGCTGATTGCCGCAGTACGATCGAACCTTGGTGTCGCGCTGCTTCCCCGCTTCGCCATCCAGCATGACCTGGACTGTGGCGAGATGGTTATCCCCTGTGATGTTCCTATCCGCACCGGTAACCGCTTCATCATGACGTGGCGGGAGGAAAAGGCTCAGTCCCTGCCGTTACAGACCTTCCGCGAGTGGCTACTTCAAAAATCAGTAGTGTCTCCGGTGGAGTAAAAATACCGGATGGCGGCAGCATAGCGCGCCATCCGGTACCGACATGCTTACCAGTCAATGCCTTCCTGTGCCTGAATACCGCTGTCAAATGCGTGTTTTACCGGGCGCATTTCGCTAACTGTGTCGGCAAGCGCCAGTAATTGCGAGTGGCAGCCGCGTCCGGTGACGATCACGGTCTGCTGCACCGGACGATTCTCAACCGCCGCGATCACTTCCTGAGTATCCAGATAGTGATAAGCCAGCATATAGGTGAGCTCATCCAGAACCACCAGGTCGTAACTCGGGTCAGCCAGCATGCGTTTACTCTCCTGCCACACAGCCGTTGCGGCCTGAATATCCGTCTCCCGGTTTTGTGTCTCCCAGGTAAAGCCGGTGCCCATAATGTGAAACTCGACGCCGAGCGGATGCAGGGTGTTGTATTCGCCATTATCCCACTGACCTTTAATAAACTGCGCGACGCCAACGGTTTTACCGTGTCCGACGGCACGCGTTGCCGTGCCAAAGGCAGCAGTGGACTTGCCTTTTCCGTTGCCAGTGAAGACGATCAGAATTCCTCTCTTCTCTGTCGCCGCCGCTACGCGGGTATCAACCTGCTCTTTACGCTTTTGCTGCCGTTGGCGGTGTCTGTCTGCGTTAGCTCGCGCTTCCATAATGGCTCCTTAATGTCCGGCAGGGCAGGATGCACAGCGATGCTGCTGTTCAAACTGGCTGAAGAAATTATTCCCTTTGTCGTCAACCAGCACAAAGGCGGGCAGGTTTTCGACCTCCATCATCCACACCGCCTCCATGCCCAGTTCGGGATACTCCAGGCAGCGCAGGCTTTTCACGAACTGCTGTGCCAGCAGAGCCGCCGCACCCCCGATACTGCCGAGGTTGAAGCCACCGTGTTTATGGCAGGCATCGGTGACCTGCTGGCTGCGGTTACCTTTGGAAAGCATGATCAGGCTTCCGCCCGCGGCCTGGAACGTATCGACATAGCCGTCCATGCGCCCGCCGGTGGTTGGGCCGAGGGAGCCGCAGGCCTGATTCTCCGGTGTTTTCGCCGGCCCGGCGTAATAGACGATATGGTTTTTCATGTACTCCGGCATCGGCTCGCCGTTATCCAGCCGCGCTTTGATTTTTGCGTGGGCGATGTCGCGGGCGACCACAATCGGGCCGCTTAACGACAGCCGGGTGCCGATCGGCAGGGCGGACATATCGCGCAGGATCTCACGCAGCGGGCGGTTCAGGTTAATCTGTACGGCTCGGGCGTCGTTTTCATCACGGCTGGCCTCCGGGAGATATTTCCCTGGGTTATGTTCCAGCTTCTCCAGCCAGATACCGTGTTTGTTGATTTTCGCTTTGATATTGCGGTCGGCGGAGCAGGAGAGTGCCATGGCGACAGGGCAGGAACCGCCGTGGCGCGGCAGACGGATGACGCGGATATCGTGCGCGAAGTACTTGCCGCCAAACTGGGCGCCGATGCCGAATTCGCGGCTGGCGTTGAGCAGCGTGGCTTCCAGCGCCGTATCGCGGAACGCCTGGCCCAGCTCGTTCCCGCTGGTAGGCAGGTTGTCATAATATTTTGTTGAAGCCAGCTTCGCCACCTTCAGCGCCTGGTCTGCAGAGAGGCCGCCGACCACAAAGGCAATGTGATACGGTGGACAGGCCGCGGTACCGAGCGACTTCATCTTCTCGATCAGGAACGCGGTGAGCTTCTCCGGCTGCAGAATGGATTTCGTTTCCTGGAACAGCGCGGCTTTGTTAGCCGAACCGCCGCCTTTATTGACGAACAGGAAGCGATATTCGCTCCCCGGCGTGGCGCTGATGTCTATCTGCGCCGGCAGGTTGGTTTGGGTGTTGACCTCGGTATACATGTCCAGCGGTGCGTTTTGCGAATAGCGCAGGTTACACTCGCTAAAGGTGGCATAAACCCCTTTGCTCAGCGCTTCGGCGTCATCACCGCCGGTCCAGACGTGCTGGCCTTTGCTCGCCACAACGGTGGCCGTGCCGGTATCCTGACAGTTTGGCAGAACGCCTTTTGCCGATACCTCGGCGTTACGCAGCAGCTGCAGGGCGACATACTTATCGTTACTGCTGGCCTGCGGGTCGTGCAGGATGCTGGCTATCTGCGTTAAATGTCCGACGCGCAGGAAAAATGAGGCTTCATAAAAGGCCTGCTGGGCCAGCAGGGTCAATGCCTCAGGCGCCACCTTAATGACCTCCTCGCCCTCTAACTCCGTCACCGTAACGTGTTGCGTGCTGAGGAGTTCATATTCCGTCGTATCGTTACTTTGAACAAACAATTCCTGCCAGACAAATGGTTTAGACATAATACTTCTCACTTTGTGGTCGTTTTTGCCGGGCGCTGGCGCAGCTGCCACGCCCGGCTTACAAAATCACAGCCGGTTGGGATCAATGGGCTAAAAAGAGATTGGCCTGCGTCGCCTCAGCGACGTACGCAATCGTCTGCTGGGCGCGGACGCTATTCCCGGCGACATCCAGCGGTGGCGAATAGACCGCGATGGCGTATTGCCCGGGCACGATGGCAACCATGCCGCCGCCGACACCGCTCTTCGCCGGGATCCCAACGGTGTACAGCCATTTGCCGCTACCGTCGTACAGCCCGGCAATCGCCATTTCCGCCAGAACCTGCGGTACGTAGCGTTCATTCAGCAATTGCTTACCGTTGAAAGGTGATTTGCCTTTGTTTGCCAGCACTGCGCCCATTTTGGCGAGCTGCTCAACGGTGATATCTACGGAACACTGGCGGGTATAGATTTCGACAGCTTCCCGGGTATCGTCATAAAAGCTGTTGTAGGACGCCATCAGCATCGCCAGCGCCTGGTTATGCTGATTGGTCTCCATTTCAGATTTGAACACCGGTTCGTTGACGGTCAGCGAGGCATCGGCCCACGCATTCAGGTTATTGAGAATTTTGTTCCAGCGGTCGGTCTTATCTTTCGCCTCAATCAGGCTTACCGTGCTCATCGCACCCGCATTAACCAGCGGGTTTTCCGGCGCACCTTTGGTCAGCTCAACCGCTAAGCCGGAGTTGAAGGGCAGACCGGTTGCACTGGCACCGAGTTTATCCAGTACCTCCTGCGGGCCACGCTGCTCCATCGCCAGCGCCAGGGTGAACACTTTACTCAGCGACTCCATTGGGAACGCTTTTTTGACATCGCCAACCTGGTAAATGTTGCCGTCGACCGTGGCAAGGGTGATGGCGAAATTGTTGGGGCTATAGGTCGCCAGGGCGGGGATGTAATCGGCGACTTTCCCCTCATGATTACCTTTAAATTTTTGGTGAGCCTGCTCAAGCAGCT
Organism: Enterobacter sp. CPE_E890; assembly: GCF_046521475.1. Taxonomy (NCBI): domain Bacteria; kingdom Pseudomonadati; phylum Pseudomonadota; class Gammaproteobacteria; order Enterobacterales; family Enterobacteriaceae; genus Enterobacter; species Enterobacter sp. CPE_E890. The sequence continues at coordinate 1,738,957 of NZ_JBKFZW010000001.1, forward strand.
GCGCGTAGTCCGGGGCGGGTTGCGCCAGCGCGGCGGCACTAAATAACAGGCTGACGGATAAGAGGCTGACGCCGAAAATATTTATCTTCATGGGGCTATCCTGTAAATCGGAAGATAAAAGGCCAACGACGGTTGGCCTTTGTAATCAATACATGGCGATTTCTGTGTCTGAAGTGGTACTTTCTTTGGCCGGAACCTTGCCGCGGCAGCCGACGCCGAAGTGTTCGCCTTCCCAGCGCCCGACGATGGCGGCACCCATCGCGTTACTCATTACGTTGGTGGCGGAACGGCCCATGTCAAGGAACGGATCGACGCCCATCAGCAAAATCAGGCCCGCTTCCGGAATGTTGAACTGGTTGAGCGTGGCGGCAATAACCACCATCGATGCACGCGGCACGCCCGCCATCCCTTTCGAGGTCAGCATCAGGATCAGCAGCATGGTAATCTGCTCGCCAATGCTCAGTTCGATGTTGCACGCCTGGGCGATAAACACGGTAGCAAACGAACAGTAGGCCATTGAGCCGACCAGGTTAAAGGAGTAGCCGATGGGCAGGACAAAGCTGGCAATCCTGGAGGAGACGCCGAATTTTTCCAGTTTGTTCAGCGTGCCCGGGAAAGCCGCTTCTGAACTTGAGGTCGTAAAGGCCAGCAGCGCAGGTTCGAGGATCGCTTTTGTCAGACGACTGATGCACGGACCGACAATCATCGTGGACAGGCCAATCAGAATCGCCCACAGCAGGCCGAGCGTCATGTAGAACTCGCCCATGAAAATACCGGCGCTGACCATCACACCCAGACCGCGTTCGGCAATCAGTCCGGAGATCGCGGCAAACACGGTCAGCGGTGCAAACAGCATGACGTAGCCCGTCAGCTTCAGCATCACATGCACCAGAGAGTCGAGCACCTTAATGATGGGCTCGGCTTTCTCGCCAATGGCCGCCAGGCTGCAGCCGAGGAAAATCGAGAACACCACGATTTGCAGGATCTCGTTGCGGGCCATAGCATCAACGATGCTGGTCGGTACCGCGTGAGAGATAAACACTTTCAGCGTGAACGGCTCGGACTGAACGGCCGCGACGGCCCCGGCGTCATGGGCGACAAAGTTAATGCCTGCGCCAGGCTGGAAGATATTGACGATAACCAGCCCCAGCGCGATCGACAGCAGCGAGGCACAAATAAAAAGGAAAAAGGTTTTGGAGAATATACGGCCGAGTGTTTTAGCATCACCCATTTTGGCTATGCCGACCACCAGGGTTGAAATGACCAGTGGGGCGATAATCATTTTCACCATGCGTAAGAATATGGTGGTGAAAATAGAAATATCTTGTGAATACGATTTTGCTGTATCTGCTGATGCCATATTATTAATGACCACCCCGGCTATCATGCCGAGTATCAAACCTAATATGATCATTTTCGTTAAGCTTATTTTTTTCATGTTTACTCCATCGGATAAAGGTTGGTTAATGTGTAGGGTCGCGTGCGTCTGAGCCATGACGAACCGCTCAGACGCACGTTTTTTGTGACCAACCGCATGAATTATCTGGAATACAGTGATACAGCAAATATCTATATCCCAATGGACGTTGTTGTATTTGTAGTGTTACAGCTCAAACTCAATACTTAATAACGGCGCATGCTGCTGGGCACCATAAACATCATTGTCACCGACGTTGCCGGAGATAATATCGCGAGGCATGACGATTTTGACCGCATTGGCCGGGTCGAACCAGATAATGCGATGTATAAAGTCAGGCTTAACGTTATATAAACGGGCAATAAGCTGTGGCGTTAATTGCTCCGAGGATTTTACCCGCTGATAGTCTTCACGCGTTTTAAATAAAATATCCAGAACCAGCTCATACGGCCCCGCATTTTTAGAACGAATGACCTGCGCCAGTGAGCAAATACCGTGTTTCATAACTGAACTCCTTCTGGCGTGACCTGTTCGAGGTGGAAATCAAAACGCAGTTCGTCGCTCGCTTCGATCAGGTGGTAGATTGAGAACTCATACACCGGGCCGCTCTGAATATCGGAAGGGGAGAACGGGAACGCGAGGTTGCCCGCTGTGGCGATCCGGTTTTCATAGCCGTAGTGCAGCAGGGTAGAGCGCACCAGCGAACAGACGCTGTTGGCGATATCTTGGGTGGGGGCCACCACGTCCAGCAAAATTCCCAGCTCGTGCCCGGCAGACTGCATTGGCTCATGGTTGCCCATCACGCCATTCTTTCCGTACAGGTGGAACGTCATGCGGATGCTGTCGTCATTCAGCGAGAGGTTGCGCTTCACGCTGACCTGCACTTCTTCGAGGATATTATCGATCCCGGCAATCATGATCGGGTCGTGCGTACCGGCAATGGTCAGGCAGCGGAAGCCAACCCGGCGGGCGCCTTCCAGCTTCAGCGCATACGGCGTTTCTTCGTGACGGGAACCGCTGACGTACACTTCGCCCTCGTTGACCGCTTTGAAGCTGCACCCTTTCAGGTTCAGAACGCCGCCCGGTCCCGGCAGGAAATACGGGTCGGATTTCTCATACAGGGTGTGCGCCGCGGCCGACGTTTCGGTGAATTTACGCTTCGGATTAAACGTTTTCAGCGTAAAGCCGTTATCGTCAATGATGCCCATCGCGCAGTCGGAGCCAGATCCCGGCGTAGCAGCAATCGCCGCGCACTCAAGGATCTTACCGCAATGCAGCGCCAGACCTTCATCGAAGCCCTGCATGATAGGCAGTGCGGCAAAGCAGGCCGGATCGTATGCCCGTCCGCCCAGCACCACCTGCGCCCCGGCCGCAAGAGCCCGCTGGAAAGGCTCGATACCCATCTGCGCGACAATATAGGTGCTCTCCTCGATGGCCTCGTGGGTCAGCTCCGGGACGAAATCCAGGGCAGTGATTTTCCCGTTGTCCAGCGCCTGATGCACAGTGGCTTTATCGACATCCGAGGGGATCAGCGCCATAGAGAATGAGAGTTTCTCTTCCTGAGCAATCTCGAGGATTATCTGCCGGCACCACTCCAGATGCGGCGCGGCACCGGAGCCACCCGCGGTACCGATCACCACCGGAATATTGTGCTTAACGCCAGCCACGATCATATAGCGCAGATCGCGTTTTACCCCCGCCCGGTCGGTGAAAGGTTTACCTGCCCCCAGGTAGTGGGGGCCAGGGTCGGAAGAGCCCGCGTCAACCGCAATAAGATCCGGCGATTCTTCCATAGCTTTACGAAAACTCTCTTCCGGGAAGCCATAGCCCAGGATTGCCGTTGGCGATAAGATCTTAAATGTACGTGCCATCTTTTAATCCTTAGTTTGCAACAGTGCTATGGTGCGGTTCATTTCGTTAAACACGATGTTAAGACCTTCATCGAAGCCCATGCCCGGTTTGATCAGCATGCGCATCGGGCGAGCGGCGAGGGCGACGTGCACGCAGGTGCGGGCGCTGATTTCCGTCTCGTTACAGGTACCGCCCTGATAGGCTTCCATGCCGTGTTTGTTGCAATACAGCACCGCATCAACGATGTTGTGAATACCGCCCAGGTCCGGGGTTTTTATCTGCACCATGTGGCAGCTGCCCGCATCGGTGAAGTCCACAATGTCCTGATAGGTGTTACACCACTCATCGGCAACGATTTTCACGCCGGAACCCAGGCGCATCAGCTCGTGGGTGATGGCGGTCAGCAGGCGGATCTGATCCGGCTTGTTACCCGCATCCACCGGCCCCTCGATGTACAGCGGCAGGCCCTGGGCCTCTTTTTCGAGGCTGGCGATATACGCGGCGCAACGTACCGGATCCATATCGAAAATCAGACCGATAGTGCCGTACACGTCAATGTGCAGCGTCGGGCGATAGCGCGGGCTGGTGCGCAGGCTTAAGATGCGGTCGGATAACCAGCGCACATACTCACGCAGTTTTTCCCCCTTCAGGCCCAGCTTCTCTTCCACGTTGTTGATAAGCGCATGCGGCAGTACGTCAACGCCTTTGAGGATCATCTTGTCGACGGCGATATAGCGGTCGTCGCCGCTCTGACCAAATAACGGAATGGCTTCCGGGACGCACGGCAGTTGCCACTCGTCACAAACAACTTCCGTTTTCAGACGGCCGGTCGCCAGTGCCGCCGCGTCGAGCAGCGCCTGCGACAGGCCATAACGGACGGCGGTATGCAGCAGATGGCCGTCTATACGCAGTTCGTCAAAGAAACGGGCGTTCGTCAGGAACCGGTCAACGTCACGGCCTTCCAGCAGCGGTTTGATGTGATCGTTAAGGAACGGAATGAAGTGTTCAGCCAGGAACAGCGGATCGCGGCCGCCTGCACCTGAATATTGCACCGCTGCACAATCGCCCACCGCCACCGCGCCGTTTTCCAGAATCAGCTGTACGGATACGCATTCACCCGCCTGACGAACAGACGTAAATCCAGGCGTTACCGGAGCGCCGGTATAGATAAACCCGTCATGCCCGGCACCGTTTTTGATGGCCTGCTGATCGTCGAAATAGAATGAGGAGTAGCCTGCGGTGAAAAGGGCCTGTTTAATTTTCATTATGGTCTTCCTATTAATTTACTGTGGGATACCGCGTTGATGTCATCAACAACCATCTGGAATGAGGGCTTACGTCCTTCAAAACGCGCGCGCTCGGCGACGTAATCGTGATGCAGGGCGAGAATATCTTTCGGCAGCGGAACCGCGCCGGCTTCCAGCACGCGAATCGCACCGGCGTTATCACGCACCGGCAGGATTTTGCCCGCGTTGCAGGAGGCGGGAGCAAACGGTACGTCCAGCACGCCAGCTTCAAACGCCAGCACCGTTCCGCGCGCGACATCGCCGTTGCCCAGCTCGAAGACTTTCTTCAGCACGGCGCGAACTTCGCTCTTAATGAGCTCGACTTCCTGCTCAACGGCGGCGCACGGAGGGAATTTCTGATCGCTGACCATGTTGAGCATCTGACGCGAGGCCTTCAGCCCCTGGGCGTTTGCGGCAGCGGTCGGAATACCGAACGCTTCGTGCGGGCTCTTGGTGATCACTTTGGTCGCTCCGGACATACCGGCAACCGCTGCACCCCAGGAGATAATGGCAAATGCTTTTGACTCATCTTCCGGGAAGCCGCCCATCCACTGGTGGAAGACGGTACTCAGCTCGTAATCGTCAAAGCCGTGGTTATGGAAATATTCGTGGGAGAGTTCGCGCAGAGCCTGAATGGCGGCGATATCCTGCGTCAGGCTACCAACCTGGCCGTAGCCGACGGTGATTGACTTCACGCCCTGTTCCAGCGCCAGCAGACCTTCGATAATCGCCACAGAGTGGGACACAAACGGCGGGATCAGGGTGCCGGTCAGCGGGCCAAACGGTTCACGGTTGATACGGATGCCGTTCTCTTCGTACAGGCCCATCAGGCGGTCGCAGTACTGCCAGTCGCGGATGGATTTTTCCAGAGTGACGCGCTTAGCGTACGGGATGTTGTACGAGATACCGCCGCCTTCGTAGCTGGTAAAGCCGCTGGCCATTGCGATCTCTGCCAGCAGGCGCGCATCCGGCGTGCCGTGACGTACCTGAATCGGTTTCTCCAGCGCTTCAGTCATGCGACGGCAGGCGGCGACGCCGTGGTTAACGACCGGTAAGCCGTTAAGCTTGGAGGTGCCCGCTTCGATGGATTTTTGGATCCCTACCGCTGCCTCTTCATAGCGATTCAGACGGGTGTAGGCATCAATGGTGCTGGGCAGCAAATCGCAATCTTCCTGCAGCGTTTTGAGCAGGGCGATATGTTCATCCATGAGCGCTACGCCTGCGCGCGGCTGGCTCAGGGTTTTACCTTCCTGGTCGGCCTTCAGTAGTGCGTGAGAAAAGCGTTTTTGCTCAGGAATGGTTTGCTGGTACTTCACGCCATCTTCGAAGTTCTCAACGTCCTTGCCGGTATGCCAGGTTTGTAAGACCTGTTGCCGCTCAGTCATGAATTCGTCATGGGTTAGCTTTTTATTTCGAAGTTCCATTCGTTGCTGCCTTAGGTTTTATAGGGTTAAACAATGAATACTGGTGCGAGCCGCCGCCTGCGGGTCCAGCCTGGCGACATTCGCCAGCAGAGGAAGCAGACCTTTTGCATCGCGGTAATAATCAAACTGCCCGGGTAAAAGCACGCGTCTGCTGCTGTCGTCCAGCTCGCGGTACTTCAGCCAGCGGTGAACATCAAACTGACTGGCGCGGGAGAGCCATCCCCCGGAGCCCACCACTTTGCGCACGGTGGTCAGATCGCGCCCCACCTGCAAATCGACGTTACCTACGCAGGTGCAGACCTGTTTTTTGGTGCCAGCGTGGCGCTCGCTGGCGTACCCAACGCACAGCCCGGCCAGCAGCGTGTCGAAATGTTTTTCTTCTTCGGTGACAGGCAGATAATCCGGATGTGCGACCAGATGGTGCAGATAGCCATAAAACGCTTCCTTGCGCTGAGGCTGATGGGCAAACACCGCGTTCACCAGTTCGTGTGTACTTTCGCCGACCACCACCGCCGAGACGCGCATACCGAGGTCTCCCTCGACGGTGCGTTTCACAAACGGCTCAGGCACGCCGTGCAGAACGGTATCCGGGGAGAGCATGTTGGCGCTGGCGGAATAGACGTCGGTGGTGGCACCGCCCATGTCGATCAGCATGAATTCTTTCCACGCGCTGTCGACGTCGCTGATCGCTTTCACCAGCTCGTAGACGGTCCACGGTGTTGGCATCGGCTCCTCGCCGGTTTCCCCGACGATAACGTCCAGTCCTTTCCCCTTAACAATGCGGGACAGAAAGACATCGCAGATGGCCTTGCGGGCGGCATACGGATTCGGGTGATCGAGGTCAGGCAAAACGTTGTCGACCGTAATCAGATCTTTGTGGCCAAGAATAGCCTGCACGTCGTCCTGAATATCGCGGTTTCCAGCGTAGATAATGGCGCAATCCAGCGTTGACGCTGCCAGCGCGCGGGCATTGGCAAGACCGTAGCTCTCTTCTCCGCCGTCCGTACCGCCAGTGAACAGCAGAATGTCCGGTGGAGAATCCTCCAGCGCCCGGATATCGTGGCGGTTCAGTTTGTAGGAGTAGTACTGGGCGATTTTGGCACCTGCCGAATGGGCGGTGACTTTGGCCGATTCCAGGGTTATCGACGGCACCAGACCCATTGCGGCAACGGCGAGCCCACCTTTTGCCGACGAGGAGTATTTCAGCGAAACGTCCCCGTTGTTCAGCAAAGGTCGCGCATCGGCAACGTTTAGCACCTGGTTCAGGCTGGTAAAGAACCCCTCCGCCAGGTGGTGGGTCGTCGTCGGGGTCAGAACGTGGTTGACCAACGTTAGCGCATCACCCTCCGGCGTGAAGAGCGCTGCTTTGGTCCACGTCGAACCAATGTCGACTGAGACGATTTGCATCAGAAGCCCTCTTCGAGACAAAGCTCTTCAACGCGCTGACGCTGCTGTATATCGTTCGCCATCAGCTGACAGACGTCTTCCAGGTCGTGGCTTGGGGCGAAAACGCGGTTGAAACCCATCTCTTTGAATTTGGCTTCGACGTCGGCAAAATCGTGCTTACCCACGACCAGATTACCGCCAACAAAAAGCAGGATGTCGCCGATACCGCGTTCGATGCAGCGCTCGCGCAGCCCCAGACAGTCGATGTCGCCATGGCCGTAGATGGATGAAACGACAATAGCATCAGCCCCGGTTTCGATGGCCGCATCAATATATTCATCCTGGCTCACCATCACACCAAGATTGATTACGTGAAAATTATGGGAAGTAAAAACGCGGTCCAGAACTTTATTGCCTACCGCATGGCAGTCAGCACCAATGACGCCAATAACAAGTGTTGATTTCTTCATGGGTAATCCTCTGTAGGGCTGATTGTAAAAATATTATGGGTATTAAAAATAGTTAATGGGTATTCGGACTGTTAATGGTATTGGAGTGTCTTTTGAAGACGAAAAGGAAGCAATTGATCTATTTTCAAAAAATCCTTCCAAAAATGATGATGGTAATGGTGTTTTGATGAAAGTCATTGTTATTCAATGTGTTGGTGTGGGTTTATTTTGGCTTTGATATTTATCTGTAAACGTTGGTGACAAAAGCATTGTAATATTTGTGATCGAGCGCCTGTTTTATTTCTGATGCTGGTAAATATGTTTTTTAATTTTTATGAGGGGAGGAGGGGTATTGCCATGTGGGCAGATAGAAGAAGCTATTTACTGTTTTATTGATATTGGTCATAAATGCCACTCGTGCAATTAAGGGAGAGTGATAAATACATCAAATTTTTGGCATCTGGAGGTGGGTATAATTCAGCGCTAATTTTAATTACCCGCTTTCTTACGTCTTTGAATATTTAATCTGAGGATATAACGATGAGTAAAGGGAAGGTTTGGCTTGTAGGGGCAGGGCCTGGCGATGCGTCTTTAATTACGGTAAAAGGTCTGCACTGTATCCGCCATGCGGAGGTGATTGTTCACGATCGCCTGGTTAACCCTGAGCTTCTGGCTCAGGCTCCGGCAAGCTGTCTGATTATTGATGTCGGTAAAACCCCAAGTCATCATCCGGTACCTCAGGAACAAATCAATGCCTTGCTGGTCAAGCACGCCGGGGAAGGGCGGCAGGTAGTGCGTCTGAAAGGCGGTGACCCCTACGTTTTTGGCCGCGGGGGTGAAGAGGCCGAGCAGCTGGCAAAAGACGGCCTGGCGTTCGAAGTCGTGCCGGGGATCAGCTCCGCGATTGGCGGATTGGCCTATGCCGGGATACCGGTCACGCACCGTCATTACGCCTCCAGTTTTCATATTGTGACCGGTCATATGTGCCAGGGGAACGACCCGCAAAACTGGCATGCGCTGGCGCAAATCAACGGAACGCTGATCGTTCTGATGGGAATGACCCGGCTGACGGAAATCTGCCAGCAGCTCATCGAGGGAGGCATGTCCACTGAGACGCCGGTGGCGGTAGTGATGTATGCCAGCCAGTCTCGTCAGCAGATTGCCAAAGGTACGCTGACCGATATCCACCTCGAGGTTGAGCGTCAAAAACTGCATGCTCCTGCGCTGATTGTCGTCGGTGAGGTGGTCAACCTGCAGGAGATACTGGCGTTTTCTGCATCGCATATCGCGCTGAATCAGGTTGTTGTCTGATGTTATCCTGACATTTTCGAAATGGCCGAGTGAAACGAATGAGTGAGCATGGTGGTAATGTCCTGGAAACGGGGCTGCAGTTGGGGATCGATCCCGAGTTGCTGTTGGATTTTAGTGCGAATATCAATCCGTTAGGGCTACCCGAGCGCGTCAGGTCGCTCATTGTGTCCCATCTGAATATCATCATGCAGTACCCGGACGTTGAATACCGTCATCTTCATCAGGCGTTGGCCAGCGCCAGTCGGTGTGACTATGACCAGACGATTGCCGGGAATGGCGAAACGGAGCTGATCTATGGCCTGGTGCGAACGCTTGCCCCTCGCCGGGCGATGCTGCTGGTGCCGGGGTTTGCCGAATATCGCCGGGCATTACAGCAGCAGGGTTGCGAGATAATCGACTATGCGCTGAGTGAGCAGAACGGGTTCCAGGTGGATTTCGCAATACTGGACGCCGTTCGCGCGCACAGGCCCGATTGCCTGTTCATCGCGACACCAAACAACCCTACCGGACTCATGCCTGATGCCGCTCTTCTCGATCGGCTGGCCTCGCTGTGCGAAACGCTGGAGATTTCGCTGATTGTGGATGAAGCGTTCATCGATTTTCTGCCGCAGGGCTCCACGCTGGCGCCACGGCTGGCTGAGTCACGCTATCTTTACCTGCTGCGTTCTCTGACCAAGTTTTTTGCTATTCCCGGGCTGCGCCTTGGGTATCTGCTGAGCGGAAATACGCAAACTATTCGCCAGCTGAAACGCACCCGCGAGCCCTGGTCCGTGAATGCCTTCTCGGCGCTTGTGGGGCAACATTTGCTGTTGGATGAAGACTATATTGCTCGCAGCCACGCCTTTATCGCCCGGGAGCGGGATTTCCTGTGGCAGGCGATGACGCGTTTTTCATCGCTGGTGGTCTGGGAGCCGCAGGCCAACTTTATTTTCTTCCGCTGCCTGCGTCAGGGTTTCGACCTGAAGGCGGCACTGCTTGGTCATCATATCCTTATTCGCCACTGCGAAAACTATCCCGGGCTCGATCGCGACTACTATCGGATTGCTGTGCGTACTGAAGCGGAGAACCGTCGGTTTATTGCCGCGCTGACTGACGTTTTACAAGGCTAGGCGATGGACTATTTCCCGATTTTTTGCAATCTGAAGGGTAAGCTCTGCCTGATCGTCGGTGGCGGGCAGGTGGCGACGCATAAGGCAAAGGGGCTGCTGGCTGCCGGGGCTGAGCTGCGTCTGGTTGCGCCCTCCCTGACGCCGGAACTCGCCAGCCTGCACGCGTGCGGTGACATCAAGTGGGTCCCGGCGACGTTTGCGCCGCAGTATCTGCAGTCATGCTGGCTGGTCATTGCCGCAACCAGCGATCCGCAGGTGAACCGTCAGGTCGCAAGGGCCGCCAGCGCGGAGCGTCTGTTTTGCAATGTCACAGACGACCCTTCTGCTGCCACCTTTATCTCGCCGGCTATTATTGACCATTCGCCGATCATTATTGCGCTGAGCTGCGGGGGCAATGCGCCGGTGTACAGCAAGATCCTCAAAGCGCATGTCGCAGCCCATCTTCCTCCGGGCATGCGGGAAATCGTGCGGCTGGCGGGGGTGCTGCGTGAAAGGGTAAATAGCGCGTGCAGTGATCGGGAGCGCAAGCGTGCATTTTGGGACGCGTTTTTCCGGCATGTTCCGCTGCAACAGGCTTTAGCGCAGGAACACGAGCAAGAGGTTAAGCAGCAGGTCGAGTGGCTCATTCAGCACAAGTTGCTGTCAGAGTAGCGTCACGCCGCCTTTTACCATCCGCAGCAGGTGTTGTTCAGGCCAGTGGCGGGTGAGCTGTTTTTTCGCTAACAGCCATTTCACATACTCGACATCGTCTTTATTTCTGTCCAGCATCAGCCCCACGACGCTGCCGCTGTGCGCCACGTTCACCCCGTAGATACCGCACTCCTCCACCAGTGAGAGCAGTGCGTCAAAATCCGGTTTAGGCAACAGCGTCTGGCTGGCGATGGCGCTGAGGGTTGCCGCTTCTCCCATCCGGTAAGGGTTTTGCGTCATACACGATTCCTGTACTTTTTCCCATGCGCGCTTCAGCGCTGGCGCACCGGCATGTAACCCCGCCTGACGCGGGATGCGGTGGTAATCGGCCGTGCGCAGCGTTTGCGGACTTTCGAGAACAAGCAGATCGAGATTGGGCTGGGCGTCGCAGGCAATCTGCGTGGAGGCGTCGTTATGATCGAAAAGGGTCAACTGGCGAAACACGGTACTGTCGGTGGGTTCGAGCGAAACGCAAAGCGTTGCCAGTGTGCTTTCGTCAAGCTGATGCCCCAGATGGTGGGCGGTGGCGACGGCGGTGGCGGCAATATCTGCGGTGCTGCTGGCCATCCCTTTGGCAATCGGGATGGTCGAATGAACATCAATGCGGATATCCTGGCTCAACTGCGCCGGGTAGTGCCAGTGCTGCAATAACCGCTCGACCATCGCGCGCGACAGCGGGCGTTCATCCGCCAGGGCTGAGCCGTAGCTCACCTCAACCGTGCTGTACCATTCGACAGGGCAGGAGACCAGTTTCTCACTGCCCAAAATCCAGCCCTGGATAAGCTCACCGCATGACGCGGGGCATTGCGCAACAGCCACGTTTCCACCTTTCTGGTCTGCAAATTCTGAAGCATAGTGTCATGAGAATATCCCTCGTACCTTGATATACCGCAAATTCCCGCCTGGATAATCTACATATTATTCTGCGATTCTGCTGAATACGTAACGCATCAATAAAGCCACACGAACTTACGTTGAATAGCAATATTATGTGATAGCCAGGTTTTAATGCCTTAATGAATTTTGATCACGATAAAATGAAAAAATATCAAGTGGTGCAATAACTTGTCATAGCGCAATAAATATTGAGATTTTAAGCGTAATTATCTTTGCTTTTAATTTTTTGTGATAAAACGTTGAGTTATTGAGGAAGGCGTCAATTATTCTGGCGCCACATTTTACTTAGCGTGTATTTCATTACGGTTAAGTATTTGCCTAAGGTGAAGTGAAACGCCGTAAATAGCATTGCTGTTTTATAACGCGCTATTTTCTCATTATGTAAGCCGACCGGTTTGCCACATTTGTGGTAGGGAAGGGGGTGACAATCCCCCGCAGCCCCCGCTGCTGTGATGCTGACGACCCCGTAATGACCACTGATCGTGAGATTGGGAAGGACGGGCGAGGAGGACGCTAAGCCAGAAGACCTGCCTGTCGGGAACGTTCAACAACTTCGGTGGGAAGTGGGTTGTACTGATGCATCATACAGTCGAAAGACTGGGGTTACGTGTATCTATACCTCCCGACCACCCTGGACAGGATCAGGGCCATGGCGGCAAAGCAGTACGCGTTTGTTCTTGCAGGTACCGGAAGCGGTTGTGGTAAAACCACGGTGACGCTAGGCCTGTTGAGTCTGTTAAAACAGCGTGGGTTAAGCGTCCAGCCATATAAAGTGGGCCCTGACTATCTTGATACCGGCTGGCATACCAAAGTCAGCGGTACATCCTCCCGCAACCTCGACAGCTTCATGCTTCCTGAGCCGATACTCAACGCGCTGTTCTGCGAGCATATGCAGCAGGCGGATATCGCGGTGATTGAAGGTGTGATGGGGCTGTATGACGGCTACGGCACCGACCCGAACTATTGCAGCACCGCCGCGATGGCAAAACAGCTGGGCTGCCCGGTGATTCTGCTGGTGGATGGCAAGGCGGTCTCGACTTCAATTGCCGCCACGGTAATGGGCTTTCAGCGATTTGATCCCACCCTCAATATTGCCGGGGTGATTGTCAATCGCGTCAACAGCGAATCACATTATCAGTTGCTCAAAACGGCAATTGAACACTACTGCACGGTACCCGTCCTGGGTTATGTCCCCCGCGTTGAAGGCGTCGGTTTGCCCGAGCGCCATCTGGGACTGGTCACCGCCCGGGAGTCGGTCGCGGACCTGCAGACCTGGCAGAATTTTTCCGCCATTCTCGAACGTACGCTGGACATCGGGCAACTTCTCTCGCTCAGCCAGATGGCGTCGCTGCCGCAGGGCTCCTGGCCCGCGCTCCCTGACGGGGACGCCGGGCGCGGGTTGACGCTCGCGATGGCCGATGACGAGGCCTTCAACTTCTATTACGCGGATAACATCACGCTGCTCGAACGTACCGGGGTCGACATTATCCGCTTTAGCCCGCTGCGCGATACCCATTTACCTGACTGCCAGATGGTCTGGCTTGGGGGCGGTTACCCGGAGCTGTACGCGGCACGGCTTGCGGAAAACACCACGATGCTGGCCAGCCTGCGGGAGGCGCACCGGCGAGGCGTAGCGATTTACGCCGAATGTGGTGGGCTGATGTATCTCGGCAGCACGCTCGAAGATAGCGAGGGGGCCACGCACCGGATGGCCAATGTTATCCCCGGCCACAGCAGGATGGGTAAACGGCTGACCCGTTTTGGCTATTGTGAGGCGCAGGCGCGCCAGCCCACGCTGCTGGCCGATAGCGGAGAGGTGCTGCGTGGGCATGAATTTCACTATTCCGACTTCTCTCCCCAAACCCCCGCGGTACTGGCGTGTCGCAAAGTACGCGATGGCGTAACGATGCAGGAGTGGGCGGGCGGCTGGCAGGTTGGCAACACGTTCGCAAGCTATCTGCACCTCCACTTTGCCCAACGCCCCATGATGCTCAACCGCTGGCTGACGGCGGCGAGGGGGGCGCTATGACCCTGCTGGCCTGGTGCGTCGCGTGGCTGCTCGATGTCATCATCGGCGACCCGCAAAACTGGCCGCATCCGGTGCGCTGGATAGGCAACCTGATCAATGCGATGCAGCGGAGTATTCGCCGCTGCTGTCATAGCGACACGGCGCTACGCGTTGGCGGCGGCGTCATGTGGCTGGCGGTAGTGGGGCTGACCTGGGGCATATCCTGGGGTGTGCTGGCGCTCGGACGGATGGTTCATCCCTGGCTGGGCTGGGCGATTGAAGTGTGGATGATGTTTACCGTGCTGGCCGGGCGCTGTCTGGCAAACGCTGCACGGGACGTTGAACGCCCTCTGCGAGCGGGCGACCTTGATGAAAGCCGCGAAAAACTCTCCTGGATAGTGGGACGCGATACGTCTCAACTTCAGCCGGAACAGATCAACCGGGCGGTGGTGGAGACCGTCGCGGAGAACACGGTCGATGGCGTTATCGCCCCACTGTTTTTCCTCATGCTGGGCGGTGCGCCACTGGCGATGGCCTATAAGGCGGTGAATACCCTCGATTCAATGGTGGGCTACAAGCACGAAAAATACCGTGCGATCGGCATGGTCAGCGCCCGTATGGATGACGTGGCGAACTATATCCCCGCTCGTCTGAGCTGGCTTCTGTTGAGCATCGCGGCGTGGCTATGCCGTGACGATTTCTCCCGCGCGCTGCGCGTCGGCTGGCGCGACCGCTACAACCACAGCAGCCCCAACTGCGCGTGGGCAGAAGCGACGGTCGCCGGCGCGCTGGGCATCCGGCTTGGCGGACCCAATGACTATTTTGGCCAGCGCGTAGAAAAGCCGTGGATTGGCGACGCGCAGCGCCCGATTGCGGTAGACGACATTTCCCGAACGATTCGACTGATGTGGGTTTCCTCCACCCTGGCGCTGGCGCTGTTTATCGCAGCACGCTGGTTGATGGTTGGCGTGGCCTGAGGACAAGAGACAATGCAATACATCCAGCAACCCCAGGCGATTGAAGCCAAAAGTTTCGACATCATTGGCGAAATCATTCGCGAAACGCGGCCGGAATACCGGTTTGCCAGCCCGCTGCATGAGGCGATCGTCAAGCGGGTGATCCATACCACCGCAGATTTTGACTGGCTGGATATTCTCTGGTTTTCAGATGATGCGCTGGAACAGCTTTGCGCGGCGCTCCGTCGCCCGTCAGTTATCTATACCGATACCACGATGGCGCTCTCCGGGATCAACAAAACGCTGCTGGCGACATTCGGGGGTGAATGTCGCTGCTATATCAGCGACCCGCGGGTGGTGGCGCAGGCAAAAGCGCAGGGAATAACCCGCTCGATGGCGGCGGTGGATATCGCGGTGACGGAAGAGAGCGAGAAGGTCTTCGTCTTTGGCAATGCGCCAACGGCGCTGTTTCGCCTGCTTGAGCATGATGTTGCTGTCAGCGGCGTGGTGGGTGTTCCGGTGGGGTTTGTGGGAGCGGCGGAATCGAAAGAGGCGCTGACGCACAGCAACTTGCCCGCGATTGCGGCCCTTGGGCGCAAAGGCGGCAGCAATGTGGCGGCGGCGATTGTGAACGCCATGCTCTATTACCTGCAGGGGGCGCGATGAGCGATTCAACCTTCGATGCCCCGGTATGGCATAACGGAAAGGCGTTACGTAAAGGCTACACCACCGGTTCCTGCGCGACCGCGGCAGCGAAAGTCGCCGCACTGATGGTGCTGCGCCAGCATCTTATTCATCAGATCTCCATTGTGACCCCCTCCGGCGTCACGCTATGTCTGAACGTGGAGTCGCCGCACATTGAAGGTCAGCAGGCGATTGCGGCCATCCGCAAAGACGGGGGGGATGACGTCGACGCCACACACGGCATGCTGATTTTCGCCCGCGTGACGCTCAACGACAGCGGCGAGATTACGCTTTCGGGTGGCGAAGGCGTGGGGACCGTCACGCGTAAAGGCATTGGCCTGCCCATCGGCAGTGCGGCGATCAACCGCACGCCGCGTCACACCATTGAGTCCGCAGTGCGCGAGGCGATTGGTCCGACGCGTGGGGCTGACGTTGAAATCTTTGCGCCTGAAGGCGAAGCGCGGGCGCAGAAAACCTACAACTCACGCCTCGGGATCCTGGGCGGGATTTCGATCATCGGCACCACCGGTATTGTCACACCGATGTCAGAGGAGAGCTGGAAACGCTCGCTCTCTCTGGAGCTGGAGATTAAACGCGCGGCGGGGCTGGAACGGGTCGTGCTGGTGCCGGGCAATCATGGCGAGCGTTTTGTCCGCGAGCAGATGGGCATTGATGAAGATGTCGTGGTCACCATGAGCAACTTTGTCGGCTACATGATCGAAGAGGCGGTGCGGTTGGGGTTTCGCCAGATAGTGCTGGTTGGCCATCCCGGCAAACTCATCAAAATTGCCGCCGGGATTTTCCACACCCACAGCCATATCGCCGATGCGCGCATGGAAACGCTGGTGGCGCATCTGGCGCTGCTCGGCGCGCCGCTGGAGTTACTGACCCTTGTCAGCGATTGCGATACCACCGAGGCGGCGATGGAGCATATCGAAACCTGGGGTTTTCAGCCTATTTACGGCCACCTCGCCAAACGTATCTGCCTGCGCGTGATGCAGATGTTGCGCTTTACCAAAACTCCGCCGACCTGTGACGCCATTCTGTTTTCCTTTGATAACCAGGTGCTGGGTAGCAACCGCCCGGTCGAGGCGATTGCCCGGGAGCTGCAATGTTAACGGTCGTGGGAATGGGGCCTGCGGGATTGCATCTGATGACGCCCGCTGCGCGTGAAGCCATTGAGTGTGCCGATGCGCTGGTCGGCGGAAAACGCCATCTGCTGCAGTTCCCGGCGTTTTGCGGCGAGACGTTTGTCCTGGGCGCTAACATTCCGGCGCTGCTGGCCTGGATTGAGGCGCGTCAGACGAAAAAGGTGGTGATTGTCGCCTCCGGCGATCCGCTGTTTTACGGTATCGGAACGCGAATGGTGGCGCATTTCGGTATTGCGCGCGTGCGCATTATTCCCGGCATCAGCGCGGTGCAGTACCTGTGTGCGCAGGCGGGCATTGATATGAATGAGATGTGGCTCACCAGCAGCCATGGTCGCAGCGTAAATGTTGATGAGCTTGCACGGCATCGCAAAGTGGCGATGGTCACCGATAGCCAGTGCGGGCCGAAAGAGATTGCCGCGCAGCTGGTGGCACGCGGTAAGGGCCATCGCTGGATGGTGATTGGTGAAAACCTGGCAATGGAAAACGAACGGATCCACTGGCTGCCCGTCAGTGAGGTCAGTGCCGACTATGAAATGAATGCAGTGGTGATCCTCGATGAAAGATGAACTGTTTTTGCGCGGCGAAACTGTGCCGATGACCAAAGAGGCGGTACGCGCCCTGGCCATCGCGAAGCTTGCGCTGCACCGCGCCAGCCACCTGATTGATGTCGGCGCGGGGACCGGAAGTGTGTCGATAGAGGCGGCGCTGCAGTTTCCCTCGCTGCGCGTGACGGCCATTGAACGTAACCCTGCAGCTCTGCAGCTGCTTGCAGAAAATCGCCAGCATTTTGCCTGTCACAATATCGCGATTTTGCCGGGCGTAGCGCCGTTGCCGGTGGCGGATAAGGCCGATGCCGTATTTATGGGCGGCAGCGGCGGCCATCTGACCTCGCTTATTGACTGGTCCATGCGCCAGCTACATCCAGGCGGACGTCTGGTCATGACGTTTATCCTGATGGAAAACCTCACAACCGCGCTGGCCCATCTGCAGCAGATCGGCGCGCAGGACATTGATTGCCTGCAAATGCAGGTCTCCGCACTGGCCCCGCTTGGCAGTGGCCACTATTTCAAACCGAACAATCCCGTTTTTGTTATCGCCTGTCAGAAGGAAGAACACCATGTCTGAGACGTTTGATTCCCGTTGCGTGTGGTTTGTCGGTGCTGGTCCCGGCGATCGAGAGCTCATTACGCTCAAGGGATACCGGCTGCTGCAGCAGGCGCAGGTGGTCATCTATGCCGGTTCGCTTATCAATACCGAACTGTTGGCCTATTGCCCAGAGGGAGCCGAATGCCACGACAGCGCGGAACTCCATTTAGAACAGATAATCGACCTGATGGCGGCTGGCGTAATGGCCGGAAAAACGGTGGTACGTTTACAGACCGGTGATGTTTCGCTCTACGGCTCCGTCCGGGAACAGGGTGAAGAGTTGACCAAACGCGGAATCGCCTGGCAGGTGGTGCCCGGCGTCAGCGCCTTCCTCGGCGCTGCGGCGAAGCTTGGGGTGGAGTACACCGTGCCTGAAGTCTCGCAGAGCCTGATTATTACCCGCCTCGAAGGTCGTACGCCGGTGCCGGAGCGTGAACAGCTGGAGTCATTTGCCAGCCATCAGACCTCAATGGCGATTTATCTTTCGGTCCAGCGTATTCATCGGGTGGCGGAACGCCTGATTGAAGGTGGTTATCCAGACACCACGCCCGTTGCCGTCATTTATAAAGCGACCTGGCCGGAAAGCCAGACCGTACGCGGCACGCTGGCGGACATCGCCGACAAGGTACGCGAGGCGGGGATCCGCAAAACGGCACTCATTCTGGTCGGGAAATTCCTGGGCGAGGAGTATCACTACTCAAAACTCTATGCCGCGGATTTTAGCCATGAATACCGTAAAGCCTGAGTCCATCGCGCTTTTTTGCCTGACCCCGGGCGGCGTGCGGCTGGCGAAGCGGCTGGCGGCGATGCTGCCGGTAACCTGCTTTACCAGCGAGCGTTTGCAGGAAGAGGGCTTTGTTCCCTTCGACGGCGGCTTTGCCCCGGCGGTTCGCGAGGCGTTCATGCACTACCCGTCGCTGATTTTTATCGGCGCAACCGGCATTGCGGTGCGCGTCCTGGCACCGTTAATCCACGACAAACTAAGCGATCCGGCGGTCGTGGTGATCGATGAGCGCGGGCAGCACGTTATCAGCCTGCTCTCTGGTCATGCGGGAGGCGCAAATGCGTTAACCCGCTATCTGGCGGGGATGATCGGGGCTGACCCAGTGATTACCACCGCCACTGACGTTAATGAGATGGCGGCGCTGGATACCCTCGCGTTCCAGCTAAACGCCCGGATGACCGACTTCCGGACGGCGGTAAAAATCGTCAACCAGATGCTGGTCAGCCGCCAGCGGGTCGGTCTGTGGTGGGATGAGGCGTTGACAGAAGACGTCAGCCGTTGCGATCGCCGGGGATTTATCACCGTGACCAGCCTGCAGCAGCTTCCCGAACTGGATGCGCTGGTGTGCATCACGCTGCGAAACGAGCTGCCGGAACTTCCGCTACCGCACTGGAAGCTGGTGCCCCAGCGCGTGGTGGCGGGTATTGGCTGTCGTCGCGACACGCCGTTCCCGCTGCTGGCCGCGCTGCTGGCGCGCCAGCTTGAGGCCCAGCGGTTCGATCCGCTGGCGCTGAAAGCGATCGGCAGCGTCTCGCTGAAGAAAAACGAAGCGGGGCTGATTCAGCTTGCCTCCAGCTGGCGCGTGCCGTTTGAAACTTTTACCGCTGACGCGCTGCGTGAGCATGAACACCGCTTCCCGACGTCATCGTTTGTGCGCCAGACGGTTGGGGTGGGGAGCGTCTCGGGTCCGGCAGCCTGGCTGCTGAGTCATGGGCAACTATTAGGCGAAACCCTGCGTGAACAGGGCGTCACTATTACTTTGGGAGTTTCACACTGATGTTAACCGTAATTGGGATCGGCCCTGGCTCGCAGGCCATGATGACCATGGAAGCTGTGGACGCGCTGCAGGCGGCAGAAATCATCGTTGGCTACAAAACCTATACCCATCTGGTGAAGGCCTTTACCGGCGACAAGCAGGTGATCAAAACCGGCATGTGCAAAGAGATTGAACGCTGTCAGGCGGCGATTGAGCTGGCGCAGGCCGGACATAACGTGGCGCTTATCAGCAGCGGCGACGCCGGAATTTATGGCATGGCCGGGCTGGTGCTGGAGCTGGTCAGCAAACAGAAGCTGGATGTTGAGGTTCGCCTGATTCCCGGGATGACCGCCAGTATCGCCGCCGCGTCCCTGCTCGGCGCGCCGCTGATGCATGACTTTTGCCACATCAGCTTAAGCGATCTGCTGACTCCGTGGCCGGTCATTGAAAAACGCATTATCGCCGCCGGGGAAGCGGACTTTGTTATCTGTTTCTATAACCCGCGCAGCCGGGGTCGCGAAGGTCATCTGGCGCGCGCATTTGAGCTGCTCTGCGCCAGTAAAAGCGCGCAGACGCCGGTGGGCGTGGTGAAGTCCGCCGGGCGGAAAAAGCAGGAGAAATGGCTGACCACGCTGGGCGATATGGATTTTGAACCGGTGGATATGACCAGCCTGGTTATCGTGGGGAATAAAGCCACCTATGTGCAGGACGGACTGATGATTACACCACGAGGTTACGTGCTGTGAATGATGGCGATGTGCTGGTCATCGGCGGCACCAGCGACGCCCGCGCGCTGTGCCAGCAGCTGGATGCGGCCGGAGTGGCCTACACCCTGTCGGTGGCGACGCCGACCGGGGAGCGCCTGGCGGGCGACATTAAGGGCCAGGTCCGCTGTGGCCGCATGGAGCAGCAGCAGATGGTTGCCTGGCTTACGGAGAATGCGACCCGCTGGGTGATTGACGCGTCGCATCCGTATGCCGAAGTGGTAAGCCGCAACATCATGCTGGCCTGTAAGGCTGCGGGCGTTGCGCTCAGCCGCTATCAGCGCCCCGAGCAGCTCAGCGGCCTGACCCATCCGCTGCTCTACAGCGTGCCGGGAATCGAAGAGGCCTGCGATATCGCGCGGCGGTTTGGCGAGCGCGTGCTGCTGACAACCGGCAGTAAGGATCTGGCGCGCTGGCGCGCGGGGCTGCCGGAGAAAACGCTGCTGGCCCGGGTACTGCCGGTGCCCGATGTGATTGAACAGTGCGCCGGTCTCGGCTTTGGCGTCGCAGAGATCTTCGCGATGTGCGGGCCCTTCAGCGCTGAATTTAACGCCGCGTTTTATCGCCAGTGTCGGGTTGACGTCGTGATTACCAAAGCCTCCGGCGCAGAAGGCGGCTATCAGGAAAAGGTTCAACCCTGTCTGGATGCAGGTATTCCCTGCATCGTGATTTCACGCCCGGCGCCGCTGGTGACGGGAGACGAGTTACTGGAAAGTCAGGCCGCATTTAAACAGCGTTTGTCGCGCTGGCTGGCCGCTGCTTAAGGAGTTAGAGATGAAAAAGGCGCTTCTGGTGGTCAGCTTTGGCACCAGCTATCACGATACCTGCGAGAAGAACATTGTGGCCTGCGAACGTGCGCTGGCGGCAAGCTGCCCTGACCGCCACCTGTTTAGGGCGTTCACCTCCGGGATGATCATTCGCAAGCTCAAGCAGCGCGACGGTATTGATATTGATACGCCGCTGCAGGCGCTGCAAAAGCTCGCGGATCAGGGATATCAGGATGTGGCGATTCAGTCCCTGCACATCATCAACGGCGATGAATATGAAAAAATCGTCCGCGAAGTACAGAGTATGCGTCCGCTGTTTACCCGCCTGACGCTGGGCGTACCGCTGCTGAGCAGCCACGACGATTACGCGCAGCTGATGCGCGCATTGCAACAGCAGATGCCGACGCTCGGGGCGACGGAAAAAGTGGTGTTTATGGGCCACGGCGCCAGCCACCACGCCTTTGCGGCCTATGCCTGCCTTGACCACATGATGATGGCGCAGGGTTTCCCGGCTCGCGTTGGCGCGGTGGAGAGCTACCCGGAAGTCGATATCCTGATTGACAGTCTTCGCAAAGAGGGCGTCACCGCTGTGCATCTGATGCCGCTGATGCTGGTGGCAGGCGATCACGCCATCAACGATATGGCCTCTGATGACGAGGACTCCTGGAAGACGTTGTTTAACGCCGCCGGGATCCCGGCGACGCCGTGGCTGAGCGGGCTGGGTGAAAACCCAGCGGTACGCGCAATGTTCGTCGCCCATTTACAGCAGGCGCTAAGTATGGCGTTGGAGGAGGCGGCATGAGCGGCAAACTGTACGCCCTGAGTACCGGGCCGGGCGCGTCGGATCTTATCACCGTGCGTGCCTCACGGATCCTTGGTTCGCTGGATATTCTCTACGCCCCGGCGGGCCGCAAAGGCGGCGATAGCCTGGCGCTTTCTATCGTCCGGGCGTTTATCGGCGAACAGACCGAAATCCGCTGCTGCCACTTTCCTATGAGCGCCGACAGTGCTGAAAAGGAGGCGGTGTGGGATGCGGTGGCCGACGCGTTAGTGCGTGAGGTGAACGACGGGAAACAGGTTGGTTTTATCACCCTTGGTGATGCCATGCTGTTCAGCACCTGGGTGTTCTTACTTCAGCGCATTGGCAGCCCGGACTGGCTGGAGATTGTGCCCGGCGTGACGTCGTTTGCCGCGATTGCCGCGCGTTCAAAAATGCCGCTGGCGATGGAACAGCAGTCGCTGGCGGTGATTTCCTGTACTGCGCCGGAAGCAGAAATTGCACTGGCGCTGCAGCAACACGACAGTCTGGTGCTGATGAAGGTCTATGGCCGGTTTGCGCGCATCAAAGCGCTACTGACGCAGGCCGGGCTGCTGAACTGTGCACTGATGATGTCAGAGGCCACGCTCCCTGGCGAGCAGTGCTGGCGGCATCTGGATGAGGTTGCTGATGACCAGCCGTTACCCTATTTCTCGACCATTCTGGTCAACAAACAGTGGGAGTATGCGCAATGAAACTCGAACAACAGCTTAAACAGCTGTCATTAAGTGGCCTGGCGGCGGCGCTATTGCTGATGGTGGTGCCGGAGCAGGCGTTCGCGATGCATATCATGGAAGGGTTTTTACCGCCGATGTGGGCGCTGGCGTGGTGGCTGCTCTTCTTACCGTGTCTATGGTACGGGCTGGTGCGCCTGCGTCGTATCGTGCAGGAGGATAATCACCAGAAAGTTCTGCTGGCGCTGTGCGGGGCGTTTATTTTCGTGCTGTCGGCGCTGAAGATCCCATCGGTAACCGGCAGTTGCTCGCATCCGACCGGCGTGGGGCTCGCCGTGATTCTGTTCGGGCCGGGCGTCGTCGCCATTCTTGGCGCCATCGTGCTGCTGTTTCAGGCGCTGCTGCTGGCGCACGGCGGGTTAACCACGCTTGGCGCGAACGGCATGTCGATGGCGGTGATTGGGCCGGTTGTCGGGTACATGGTGTGGAAGATGGCCTGCCGTGCCGGGCTTCGCCGTGACGTCGGGGTATTTTTGTGCGCCATGCTGGCGGATCTGGTGACCTATTTTGTCACCTCGGTCCAGCTTGGCGCGGCGTTCCCGGACCCGGCGACGGGTGCCGCGGGCTCGATGGTGAAATTCATGGGCATTTTCTGCCTGACGCAAATCCCCATCGCCATCGCGGAGGGCTTGTTAACCGTCATGATTTATGACCAGTTGACCAAACGTCAGCTGATTACCGCACAAGGATACTGAGATGAAAAAGACACTGATGCTGTTGGCGATGGTGCTCGCCCTGATCGTAATGCCATTTTTTATCGATCACGGTGGCGAATTTGGTGGCTCGGATGGTGAAGCCGAAAATCAAATCCAGGTTGTGGCACCTCAGTACACGCCATGGTTCACGCCACTCTATGAACCCGCCAGCGGTGAAATTGAAAGTCTGCTGTTTACGCTCCAGGGGTCCATTGGCGCAGCGGTGATTTTCTATATTTTGGGCTACACCAAAGGCAGACAGCGCCGTGATGACCGGGCTTGACAGGCTGAGCTACCAGAGCCGCTGGGCTCAGGTTGCGCCGGAACGCAAGTTTCTGCTCTGGCTGGCGCTGATGACTCTGGCGTTTGCGCTGCCGCCGCTGGGGCAGGGGATCGTCCTGGCGCTGACGGCGGGACTGACCTGCTGGCTGCTGCGGATGACCTTCTGGCGCTGGTGTCGCTGGATGTCGCTGCCGTTTGGCTTTCTGCTGGTCGGGGTACTGACGATCCTCTTTAGCGTCACCCGTGATCCGCATACGCTGGCGATGAGCGTTCCGGTGGGGCATTACTGGCTGGGGATAACCGCTTCCGGGCTGACCGCCGCGAATGAAACCTTCTGGCGCAGCCTTACCGCGCTGGCGGCAACTTTCTGGCTGGTGCTGAACTTGCCGTTTCCGCAGCTGATTGTGCTGCTTAAGCGGGCGCGCGTGCCGCGCCTGCTTACCGAGCAGATCCTGCTGACCTGGCGCTTTATTTTTATTCTGTTAGACGAAGCGCTGGCGATTCACCGCGCGCAGACGCTGCGTTTTGGCTATCGTAGCCTGCCAAAAAGTTATCGCTCGCTGGCGATGCTGGTCGGTTTGCTGTTTACCCGGGTGCTGATTCGCTATCAGCAGATGGCGACCACGCTGGATATTAAACTCTACCAGGGTGATTTTCCCCTGTAAGGAATCGCACCATGCTGACCACCGCCGATCTCTGGTTTCGCTATCAGGAGACGCATGTACTCAAAGGGCTGACGCTGGATTTTTCGACGCATGCCGTCACCGGGCTAGTGGGAGCTAATGGCTGCGGAAAGTCGACGTTATTTATGAACCTGAGCGGTCTGCTGAAGCCGCAGCAGGGGGCGGTGCTGTGGCAGGGGAAGCCGCTGGACTACAGCAAGCGCGGACTGCTGGCGCTCCGTCAACAGGTCGCAACGGTGTTTCAGGATCCCGATCAGCAGATCTTTTATACCGATATTGATAGCGACATCGCCTTCAGCCTGCGTAACCTGGGCGTAGCGGAACCGGAGATTGCGCGGCGCGTCGACGATGCGCTGACGCTGGTCGACGCGCAGCGTTTTCGCCAGCAGCCGATCCAGTGCCTGAGCCATGGGCAAAAGAAGCGGGTCGCCATTGCCGGGGCGCTGGTGCTGGGGGCGCGCTATCTTCTGCTGGACGAACCCACGGCCGGGCTTGATCCTTCAGGACGCTCGCAGATGATCGAGATCATCAGGCGCATTGTGGCGCAGGGGAACCACGTGGTGATCTCCAGCCATGATATTGACCTGATTTACGAAGTCAGCGATGCCGTCTACGTGCTGCGCCAGGGAGAAGTACTGGCTCACGGCGCGCCGGGTGAGGTCTTCGCCCGCGGCGAACTGATGGAACGGGCCGGATTAACGCAGCCCTGGCTCGTCAAACTGCACGCGCAGCTTGGCCTGCCGTTGTGTAAAACCGAAGATGAATTTTTCAGCCGCATGCGAAAACAAAACGCAATGAAGGAGGCCTCATGACGCAGGCAATTATGTTGCAGGGCACCGCTTCTGACGTCGGCAAAAGCGTCCTGGTGGCGGGGCTGTGCCGGATTTTTTATCAGGATGGCCTGCGTACCGCGCCGTTTAAGTCGCAGAATATGGCGCTCAATTCTGGTATCACGCCGGAGGGAAAAGAGATGGGTCGCGCGCAGATCCTTCAGGCGCAGGCGGCGGGGATTACGCCGGACGTACGGATGAATCCGGTATTGTTAAAACCAACCAGCGACCGTAAAGCGCAGGTGGTGCTGATGGGGCAGGTGGCGACCGATATGGACGCGGTCAGCTACCACGAGTACAAACCGCGCCTGCGGGAGCAGATCCGCGATGTCTATAACAGCCTGGCCGGGGAGTATGACGTGCTGGTGCTGGAAGGTGCGGGCAGCCCGGCGGAGATCAACCTGCGCGATCGCGATATCGTCAACATGGGCATGGCCGAAATGGCGCAATGCCCGGTGATCCTCGTGGCGGACATTGACAGAGGCGGCGTATTTGCCGCCATCTACGGTACGCTGGCGCTTCTGCACGACCACGAGCGGGCGCGCGTGAAAGGGGTCATCATCAATAAATTTCGTGGCGATGTTGCGCTGCTTTACTCGGGCATTGAGCAGATTGAAAATCTGACCGGCGTGCCGGTACTGGGCGTTATGCCGTGGCTGGATGTCGATCTGGAAGATGAAGACGGCGTGGCGCTGCAAAAGGGAAAATACCTGCGAACCGCGCGGCGCGATATCGACATCGCCGTGGTGCAGGTACCGCATATCTCCAATTTCACCGATTTTAACGCCCTGGCGGCGCAGCCCGATGTTCGCGTGCGCTATGTCCGTTATCCCCAGGAGCTGGCGGGGGCTGACCTCGTGATTCTACCCGGCAGTAAAAATACGCTGGGGGATCTGGCCTGGCTGCGGGAAAGCGGTATGGCGCACGCGGTGCTCCAGTCACACCAGCAGAACGTACCCGTCATGGGCATTTGCGGCGGCTACCAGATGCTTGGCGACACCATCATCGATGAGGTGGAATCTGGTATGGGAACCCAGCCAGGGCTGGGTCTGCTCCATACCGTGACCCGCTTCGCGCAGCGAAAAACCACGACGCAGGTTTCGGCGCAGATGGCGTCGGCGCTCCCGGCGTGGCTTAAGTCGGCGGCGGGCATTAAGGTGCAGGGTTATGAGATTCATATGGGAGAGACCCGTCTGACAGCCGACGATTATCCGGCACTGTTTCTGGAAAAAGAGGGCGAGCGCATAGCGGACGGCGCCATCAGCGCGGACGGGCAGGTGATAGGGACGTATCTCCACGGGTTGTTCGATAACGATGCCTTCACGCGCGCGATGGTGGATGGCTTACGCCAGCGCAAAGGATTGGCACCATTAGACGTTGCGGTAGATTACGCGGGCTACAAAGCGCAACAGTTTGATCTCTTAGCCAGCGCGATGAGAGAACACATTGATATTAAAAAGATCTATCAAATAATGCAGGAGCATCAGGAGGTGGGGGCATGATTTTAGTCACCGGAGGCGCGCGCAGCGGGAAAAGTGCGCACGTCGAACAGCTGGCGGCGGCGCAGTGCGAGCGTGTGCTGTATATCGCGACGTCGGTGATTACCGATGAAGAGATGGCGCTGCGCGTTGACAAGCACCGCGCACAGCGTCCTGCGCACTGGCGAACCTGGGAAGGGTATCGCGATCTGGGCGACGTGATTCGCCATCAGGTGCAGCCGGGCGAAGGCGTGGTTCTGGAATGCGTCACCACTCTGTTGTCGAACCTGCTCTATGACGCCAGCGGCGGCGCTTCGCCGGAGACCCTCGATTTTTCCGCGCTTGAGGCGGTGCTGCAACAGCAGGTGGACGACCTGATTGCGGCCTGCCAGCAGTCGGCGGGGCAGGTTTATATTGTGACCAATGAGCTGGGCATGAGCATCACGCCCGAGAATCGGCTGGCGCGTCATTTTGTTGATATTGCCGGTCGCGCGAACCAAAGGCTGGCGCAGGCGGCGCAGGAAGTGTGGCTGGTTGTCTCGGGAATTGGAGTAAAGATTAAATGCCGTTAAAAATGTTGTGGGCGACGCTGGGATTTATTACCCGCATTCCGGTGCCGCAAAAATGGAGCGACGGCGTTGAATTTTCACAGTATGGCCGTGGCGTCCCCTGGTTCCCCGTAGTGGGCCTGATCGTTGGGGTTTTGGCCGCCTTAGGCTATCTGGCGGTGAGCCAGACCGGCGGGGGGATTTATATCGGTGCCGTCGCCTGGGTACTGGCACTGGTGCTGCTGACCGGTGGGTTTCATCTGGACGGTCTGGCGGACACTTGTGATGGCGTGTTTTCTGCCCGCACCCGCGAACGGATGCTGGAGATTATGCGCGATAGCCGGTTGGGGACCTACGGCGGTCTGGCTATCGTATTCTGCATCCTTATCAAGGTCGCAGCGGTGATCTCTCTGGCTCACCTTCCGGTTCATACCCTGTTTGCGCTGCTGGTGTGCGCGCCGATCGTCGGGCGAACGGGAATGGTGTTGGTCATGTACCGGCAGCACTACGCGCGCGAAGGTGCAGGGATGGCAAACGCCTATCTCGGCCATATCAGCGGCAAAGAGACGCTCATCACCCTCTGCATCGGCGTGGCGCTCGTGGGGCTGCTGGCGGGGATGCAGGGGCTGGTCGCCAGCGTTATCACCTGGATTGTCGTCAACGCCGTAAAGACCTTTTTAAGCCGCCGACTGAACGGGCTGACGGGGGATACCCTGGGCGCGATGGAGGAGATCGGCGAAATGGCCTTCCTTCTGGCGCTTCTGTGGTTCTGATGTATGCGTATTTTTCTGGTTCGGCACGGTCAAACAACCGCTAACATCAGCGGCGTGTTTTACGGGAGCACCGATCTGTCGCTCTCGCCGCAGGGCATTGCGCAAAGCCAGCGTGTTGCCGGGTACCTGTCCGGGGTCGCGTTCGGGCAAACGCGCGTCAGCGCGCTCCAGCGTTCGCAGCAAACGGCGCGGCTTATCGTGCCGACAGCCCATGATATCCATGTTGATGCGCGTCTTAATGAGCTGGATTTTGGTGAATGGGAGATGCGGCACTTCAGCGACATCGAAAAAGAACATCCCGCGTCGTGGCAGAGCTGGATGGATGACTGGCAAAACGCCACGCCCGACGGCGGCGAGGCCTTCCCGCATTTCGCCGCGCGCGTCAGGGCGGCGGCGGATGAGATGAGTCAACTACAGCAGCGCGAAGACACGCTTATTGTGGCGCATCAGGGCGTGCTGAGCCTGCTGCTGGCAACCTGGTTAGGGATGCCCGTGGCGGCAATGTGGCATTTCCCGTTCAGTCACGATGCCTACACGGTCGTTGAAAATCGGGCCGGGCATTGGGTGTTACGCGTATTTAATGGCAGAAACGTTTGGCAAACTGAGGAATGAGGGTGTGAGGATGGGGACAGTGAAGGAGCTGGCGGCGGCCATCAGACCGCTTGATAAACAGAAGATTCAGGCGGCCTCGCGGCATGTTGATGGCTTAATAAAGCCGACAAACAGCCTCGGTCGGCTGGAGAGCCTGGCTATACAGCTTTCGGGAATGTGGGGAATCGACAGGCTCGATAATCTGCAAAAAGAGATTATCGTCATGTGCGCCGACCATGGCGTATTTGATGAAGGTGTGGCCGTGACGCCGAAAGTGGTGACCTGGCTTCAGGCCGTCAATATGCAAAAGGGGGTGACCGGGGTGTGCGTGCTGGCCCGCAATAGCCAGACGTCGGTACTGCCCGTTGACATCGGTATTGACGGTGAGCCTATCGACAATATGCTCAGCCTTAAACTCTCGCGTGGCAGCGATAATATTGCTCAGGGTCCGGCGATGAGCCGTCAGGATGCCGAGCACCTGCTGCTGGCGAGCGCCAGCCTCGTTAAAAAACGCGCTCAGGAGGGGATCTCCATCTTTGGCGTTGGCGAGCTGGGTATTGCCAACACGACACCGGCTTCGGCAATCATCAGCGTACTGACCGATAGCGATCCGCATGATGTGGTGGGGATTGGGGCCAATTTACCTCAGGATCGGGTCCAACATAAGGAAACCGTTGTCCGTCAGGCGATACGCATTAACCAGCCGGATGCGCGAGATGCGGTTGATGTTCTGGCCAAAGTCGGCGGCTATGACCTGGTGGGCATGACCGGAGTGATATTGGGCGCTGGCGCATGTGGATTGCCCGTGGTGTTAGACGGTTTTCTCTCGTATGCCGCGGCCATCGCCGCCTGTCAGATTGCACCAGAAGTTAAGAGCTACTGTATTCCCTCTCATTTTTCCGCCGAAAAAGGTGCCAGACGTGCGCTGGAGCACCTTGGGCTGGCGCCCTTTATCCATCTTGACATGCGTCTTGGCGAAGGGAGCGGCGCCGCGC
The DNA here is from genome assembly GCF_046521475.1 of Enterobacter sp. CPE_E890. Lineage (NCBI taxonomy): Bacteria > Pseudomonadati > Pseudomonadota > Gammaproteobacteria > Enterobacterales > Enterobacteriaceae > Enterobacter > Enterobacter sp. CPE_E890. The sequence continues at coordinate 1,768,439 of NZ_JBKFZW010000001.1, forward strand.
TGGCTATGTCTATCGTCAGTGCGGCCTGCGCAATGTACTGCGAGATGGGGCAACTGGCGCAAAGCGGCATTGAGTTGCCGGTTCCGGCATGACGGAAAAGTAAAAACCTGCGATAGCAATATCGCAGGTTTTTTTGTGTACAGGAAACCCCAGCCCGGCAGGTAGCCGGAAAGCGTTCAGCTTTGGGCCAGTCATCAAAACCCCGTTAACAGGGCATTCTGGTGCTGAGGATACGACGTCGATACTGCAGCGGCGTCTGACGCATCATCTTTTTAAAGCAGGTGATGAAATAGGTCACCTCGCTAAACCCGACGGCCAGGGCAATAGTGTCAATACTCTCATCGCTGTACCGTAACAGATCGCAGCTGCTTTTTATCCGCCGGGTCAGCAAATATTCGTGGATGCTGCCCCCGGTCTGCTGGCGGAAAATGCGTGAGGTATAGCTGCGCGAAAGCCCCAGGTCGTGCGCTAGCTGGTCGAGCGAAAACTTGTTGGCATAGTGGGCTTCTATCCAGCTCATAATCCGCGAGGCGACGGTCTGCTGGCGCGGCGGGTAGGGCTGAGGTTGCTCGGGAAGAAATGTCATGAGCTGCATCACCAGAAATGCCACCTCGCAGGCCTCGGTCTGCTCGTTGCCCTCCAGGCGCTGGAACTGCTCAAGGATCCTCTCGATAAACGCCGCGTGCTCGCTGAGATCGTAGATTTGCGCGGGCAGATTGCTGGCGGCCAGCGCGGCGAACCTGGCCTGATGGCGCGGGAAGGCGCTAAGCGCACTTTCGACGACCGCTTGCTCAATGTGCATAGTGGTGCGGTGATAGGGGTTTTTATCGCTATGATCGACTTGCACTTTGTGCAAACGGAAGGGCGGGAAGATAAATAATCGCCCCGGACGGGCGGTGTAGTGCTGATTATCCACCACCACGATGCCGTAGCCGCTGGAAATGTAGAGCAATTCAACGCATTGATGCCAGTGGTAGTAAATCGCGCTGCTGGCGTACAGGCGGTTAAAAGAAATGGCCTGCCGATCGAGCGTAATGCGTTCCAGCAGCTGCGTTTCACCCATTTTACCTCCAGGACAACAGATTTAAATTTTTAGGCCATCTTTTGTAATTTATCCTCCTCACGATCGATAAAATCCAGCAAAAATGAAATGGTGGTTCAATTTTGTGAGTCTGCTCACTCAGTGCCGGGAATAAAAGCAGTTACTCTTCATCCAGACGTCGCACTCGTGGCTTTAAAAAGCCTAATAACAATAAGTTATCTCTACCCTCGTGTAATGCGGGAGGACCCTGTGCAACCTGAAAATATTAATCTGGATAATCCACTGACAAGTCGTGAAGAGGTGCTACGGCTGGTTAACGATATGCTAAACGCAGTGGCGCCTTACTTTAAAAACGACGCCAGCCGCATTGATTTAGCGAACTTTACCGCTCACTACGGCCAGCAGGTCGCGAGCATGGAAACGTTTTCCCGTCTCCTGTGGGGCGTGACGCCGTTGTTGGCTGGCGGCAGTGAGCCGCAACATTTCTCCTTTTATTTACAGGCGATCAAAAACGGTACCAATCCGCAACATGCCGATTACTGGGGCGACGTCGCGCCTTACGATCAGCGAATCGTCGAGATGGCGGCCTACGGGCTGCTGCTGGCGCTGGCGGGCGATACCGTACTGGCACACTTCTCTGAGACCGAGAAAGAGAATTTATGGCGCTGGCTAAAGCAGTGCGAGACCCAGGAGATCCCCGATAACAACTGGCACTTCTTTCCGATTCTGGTGCAGGTCGGCTTCCATTATTGCGGCATGCCGGCCAACTCGCAGGTGCTGGAAAATCATTTTGCTGCCATGGAGCACTACTATCTGGGCGATGGCTGGTACGCCGATGGTCCGGGGCGGCCGCGCGACTATTACATCTCAATGGGCTTTCATTTCTATGGCCTGATTTACGCGAAGCTCATGGTCGATGTCGATCCAAAGCGTTGTGCAACGCTGCGTCACCGGGCCGCGCGTTTCTCCTCTGACTTCATCCATTTCTTCGCCGAAGACGGCGCGGCGATCCCGTTTGGCCGGAGCCTGACCTACCGCTTTGCCGAGGCGGCGTTCTGGAGTGCGGCGGCCTTCGCCGGGCTGGAGGTCTTTTCGCCCGGCGTCATAAAGGGCATCGTTCTGCGTCATCTGCGCTGGTGGCTGAAGCAGCCGATGTTCGACCGCGACGGCGTACTCAGCGTCGGTTACAGCTACCCGAACCTGGCGATGGCGGAAGACTACAACGCGCCGGGTTCGCCGTACTGGGGCCTGAAGACCCTGCTGGTGCTGGCATTAGAAGAGGGCGATGCCTTCTGGCAGGCGGCTGAGCTGCCGCTGCCGCCGTTGCCCGTCCAGCACACGATAGCCCACGCGGATCAGGTGGTGGTGCGTCAGGCCGATCACCTGTGGATGCTGACTTCCGGCCAGCTGGAGCTAAACAACTTCGTCAATACCGAAGCGAAATACTGCAAATTTGCCTATTCCACCCGCTTTGGCTTCACCATCGAACGCGGGCGCTACGGCCTGAACCACGCCGCGCCCGATTCGATGCTGCTGCTGGCCGAAAAAGATAACTACTGGCGTGGCCGCCGCGAATGCCAGCACGTGGTCACCGCAGACGGCACCATTTACAGCATCTGGCTGCCGTGGCGCGATGTGGTGATTGAGAGCTGGCTGCTGGCGCTGGGCGACTGGCAACTGCGCGTCCATCGTATCAATACCCGGCGCGCGCTGGATTGCGCGGAGGGTGGCTTTAGCCTGGCGAACCGCCCGCAGCCGCAGGTACACGAGAGCGACAACGCCTGCTGGTTACGCAATCCCCAGGATGTATCAGCCATTTTCTGTCTGCATCCGCACGCCCGCCGCGGCGAGACGGTGTTGACGCCGCCAAACAGTAATCTGTTGTTCGCCGAGCGCGCGGCGGTGCCGCTGCTGCGCGGCGAACTCGACCCCGGTAAGCATGTGTTGATAAGCGCGGTGTGGGCGGGAAATGCCGCCGACTTCGATCCGCAACGCTGTCCACAGGCCATCATTAGCGATGATGCGGTACGCTTCGTGACGGCACGACAAGAAATGACGCTCGTTCTGGCCCAGGAGGCATCGCTATGAGCACATCATCGTCCGTACGCGCCGCACAGTGCAAAATGAGTACCTTTATTTTCCTTTACTTTTTCACGTGGTCATCCAGCTTTGGCCTGTACGCCCTGTGGCTGAGCCAGAAAGTGGGCCTGGATAGCATCACCATCGGCAGCGTGTTCGCCATCAATGGCGTCTTCGCGGTGGTCCTGAAGCCGGTGTACGGCTACATCATGGACAAAATCGGCATGAGCAAGTGGCTGCTCTATTTTGTCTGCACCATTTCTGCGCTGATGGCGCCGTTCTTTGCGCTGGTGTATCAGCCGCTGCTGCAAAGCCATGCGATGGCGGGGATTATCATCGGCGCGCTGTATCTGAGCCTGGGCTGGTACGCCGGCGTGGCGGCGTCTGAATCTTACGCCGACCGCTTTAGCCGCCTGTACGGGCTGGAGTTTGGCCGCATCAGAATGTGGGGTTCGCTGGGCTGGGCGATGGCGGCTTCGGTCTCCGGGCTGTTGTTTAACTTCACGCCGCTGGCCAACTTTCTGCTCAGCAGCGGTACCTCGGTACTGATGCTGCTGGTGCTGATTAGCCTCAAAATCGGTGATGAGCAGCTGCGCAATAACAGCGTCATCTCCGCCAATAAGATCGTTTTTGCCGATGTGTTGATGCTGCTGAAAAACCGCAAATTCTGGATGTTCAGCCTCTACGTCGCCGGGGTGGCGTGGATGATGTTTATCGCCGAACAGCAGTTCCCGCGCTACTTCGTATCGTTCTTCGCCACCAAAGAGCAGGGAAATGCCTGGTACGGCTACCTGAGCACCGTCCAGTCGGGGATGGAGTTCGTAATGATGATGTTTATCCCGTGGCTGGTGAACCACTACGGCGCTAAGCGCGGCCTGCTGTTCTGCGGCTGCGTGGTAGGAGCACGGCTGATCGCCTCCGGATTGACCAGCGACCCGATTGTTATCTCCATCATCAAACCGTTTTATGGCGTCGAGATCGCGCTGCTGCTGATATCGGTCTTCAAATACATCGCCGAACATTTCCATCGTCGGGTTAACGCCACGATGTACCTGCTGGGCTACCAGGCGATGATTTACGTTGGCTCGATTGTGGTCGCTCCGCCTGCCGGCTACCTGTACGACAGGATAGGCTTTGAGCATACCTATCTGCTGATGGGCTGCTGCGCCCTGATATTTACGCTGATTTCCGCCTTTACGCTGTCGCGCTGCCAGTCGACGCGCGATTCCTCACGCCCCTTTGCTCCGGCTTTAGAGACCGCCACGGTTGAACCGGCCAAACATTAATTCAGGAGTTGTTATGACCAAATCTGTTATCACCGAAGCGCTGCGGCCGATCGAACTGCATCAGGTCGATCGCCTGGCGCTGAGCCAGAAGCTGGAAGCGGCCTTAACCCGCGTAACGCGCAAGATCGACAACAATATTGTCGCCTTCGGCGATAAGTTCCCCGGCGAAGCCTGTGAGAATGGGGTCTGGCCGCGTACCGATAACGTGGAGTGGACCACCAGCTTTTGGCCTGGCCAGCTGTGGCTGGCCTGGGAGATGACCGGCAAAGCGCATTATCGCGAAGCTGCCGAGCGCTATTTACCGTCGTTCGCCAGGCGCATTGAGCAGCGTATCGACACCGCAACGCACGATCTCGGGTTCCTCTATTCGCTCTCCTGCATCAGCGCCTGGCGGCTCACCGGCAACGAAGCCGCTCGCCAGTCGGCGCTGCTGGCTGCCGAGCGTCTGATGGAGCGTTTTAACCCGACGGCCAACATTATTCAGGCATGGGGCGATTTAAACGATCCGGAGCAGCAGGGGCGAATGATCATCGACTGTAATATGAACCTGCCGCTGCTGTACTGGGCCAGCGAACAGACCGGCGACCCACGTTACGCGCAAGCGGCGACGGCTCACGCCGGACAGGCCGCGAACTATATCGTGCGTGAAGATGCCTCGACATATCACACCTGGTATATGGATGTGCAGACGGGCGAGCCGCGCTTTGGCAACACCCATCAGGGCTACAGCGATACCTCGTGCTGGTCGCGCGGCCAGGCGTGGGGCATTTACGGCTTCCTGCTCAGCTATCAGCATACCGGCGATAAGCAGATGGTTGAGCTGTCACGCAGCCTGGCGCATTACTTCCTCAACCGTCTGCCGGAAGATGATGTTTGCCACTGGGATCTGGCCCTGCTCGGTACCGACGCCGTGCGCGACAGTTCAGCGGCGGCGATTGCCGCCTGCGGCCTGCTGGAGCTGGTCAAGGCGCTGCCGACGCTCGACGCAAACCGTGCGTATTATGAAGAGATGGCGCTGCGCATTGCGCAGTCGCTGACCGATAACTACCTTGCTCGTGACGATGATCCGACCGAAGGGCTGCTGCAGCACTCGGTTTATCATATGGGCAGCGGTAAGGGCGTCGATCAGTGCTGTAGCTGGGGGGACTATTTCTATCTTGAGCTGCTGGCGCGGCTGCGACAGATTTGGCATCCGTACTGGTAACCCTTAAGCCATGGAGAGCAAGATGAAAAGCGTAGCCGTGCTATTAGCCCCCGGTTTTGAAGAGGGGGAAGCGATTGTCACTATCGATATCCTGCGCCGCCTGAATATTACGGTTCAGACGATTGCCTGCGGCGAGAGTTGCGAAGTGGTGAGTTATCACGCCATCTCGATGGTGGCGGATAGCACCCTGAAGGCCAGCGTTGATCAGACCTTTGACGCCGTGGTGTTACCGGGCGGCCCGGAAGGCGGCGTTAACATGAGGAAAAGTGCGGAGGCGATCGCCTTCATTCGGCGGCATGATGAAGCGGGCAAATATATCTGCCCGATTTGCTCCGCCGCCGCCCGCGTGCTGAGCGGCAACGGACTGCTCAAGGGGCGTCGCTATGTCTGTTCCGGCGATTTGTGGAAAACCGTCAGCGATGGCATGTACGTTGATGCCGACGTTGTGGAAGACGGCAATCTGCTGTGCGGCCGCGGGCTGGGTAACGTATTTGATTTCGCCTTTACCCTGGCGGCGCGATTACAGGGCGATGAGACATTGGCGCGCGAGCAGGCCAGTCATATTAATTACCCCTTATCCGGACGACTTGTTTGAAAACCCTCCGGCTATGCCGGAGGCTATTTATTTCGTTTTACAACCCGATCACCAGCTCCCCGGAATGACTCCGCGAACAGCACAGCGCCACATGCTGATTTACCGCGCTTTTTTCCGCTTCCGACTGCACGCTATCCCGGTGATCCACCACGCCGTCGATCACCGGCGTCAGGCAGGCCCCACAGATCCCCATTTCACAGGACAGCGGCACGTCCACGCCGTTTGCCTGTAACACCTGGGCGATAGTTTTATCCGCTGGCACCGGCCAGCGCTCGCCGGTGGAGGCCAGTTTGACCGTAAAAATCTCACCCGTTTCACCGCAGGAGAGAGGGGCAACAGGCTGGAACGCCTCGCTGTGAAGTTGGGCGTCCTCCCAACCCTTCGCCGTCGCGACCTCCCGCACTTTTTCCATGAATCCTGCCGGACCGCAGATCCAGGCGTGAAGTCCCGCCTCAGCCGCCGGGAGATGCTCTGCCAGCACTGTGCGCGGGCTGGCGGTATGAATGATGCACTCAGCAAACGGCGAGAGTTCGCGCGCAAACGCCGCGCTTTCGCGGTTTCTGACGTAATAGTGCAGCGTAAATGGCATTCCGGCCGCCTTCAGCTGCAGGGCCATCGCATACAGCGGCGTAATGCCAATGCCCGCCGCCAGCAGCAAAACCCGTTCTGCCGGAAGAAGCGGAAACAGGTTGCGTGGGGCAGAGATCAATAATTTCTGTCCGGGACGCAGCGTATCGTGCACATAGCGCGACCCGCCGCGCGAGGCGGTTTCCCGGCCCACGCAGATAAGATAGCTCTCGTCCTGACATGACCCGGTCAGGGAATACTGGCGCACCACCCCGCAGGGCAGGTGCACGTCAATATGCGCCCCGGGCTGCCATGCCGGCAGCGCTTCGCCGTTTTCAGCCACCAGCCTGACGGCGAGGCTTTTGTCGCCCTCACGCCAAATCCCGTCAACAATCACGCTCAACATATCGGCCTCCGTCATACCAGGAAAAATTCGCCAAAGCCCATTTTTTTCAGTCCACGGCGGTAGGCAATTGAGCTTTTATCTGCGGGAATATGGGCTTCCAGCGTCAGGTCCAGCGGCAGGCTTTCCGGGCGCTGAGTTTCGACCATCAGACGATCCTCTTCAAAAATGCGCAGATTGAAGGCATGCACATCTTCCACCGGAATATGCAGGTCAAAATTACGCGCGATAGGGGCGAACATGCGGGTGACGCGTGATGACACGGGCGACGCGGCATTCATGATCACCAGCCTCGATTCTCCCGGAAAATGAATCGTCAGGGTGGCGGTAAACGGCAGATGCATTTCAAAATGGCGTAGCCACTGAAACCCTTCCGGCGCCTGCACGTCCGAGCTGGCGGGATAGTTACTCACAGAACTCCAGTAATCCGCCATGAAGCCGAACGGCGTCTCCTGCGGCTGATAGGCGGGTACAAGCTGATTATTGGGATCGGCAAAGGTATCGGTGTGGATCCACGCAAAGTGCGCCACGTCCAGAAAGCCCTCCACCTGTCGTCCGGCGAAGCCGTTTACCTCAAACGCCGGGCAGTTGATCTGCTGAAATCCGTCGTCATCCCAGTGCGGCATGGTGGGCAGCGGCGCAGGATTGTCCGGGTCAAACGCCAGGCAGGTCCAGATCAACCCAAAGCGCTCCTCCACGGCGTAGTTAATCAGGTTCAGCTTCGCCGGAACGGGTTGGTCGGGGCTGGACGGAATGCGGTTACAGCGCCCATCTTCCCCAAAGCGTAAACCGTGATAAGGGCAGATGATCCCGTGCTCGTCGTGAAAGCCGAGCGTCAGCGGTACGCCACGGTGAGGACAAACGTCACGGGCGACCACGACCCGATCGTGGATCCGGTAAATCACCAGCTGTTCATCGAGCAGGGTCGCTTTGACCGGTGCCGGGCCGACGTCGCAGGCTCGGGCGACGGGGTGCCAGCATTTCGCCAGGCGCAGCCAGTCCTCAGGCTCAAAGGTACAATGGGCGGGTGGAGTCGGTTCTATTTTCATCGTTATCCCTCTTGTGTTCAGCCTAATGGTCCGCCCTGAATGGTGTCGCACAGACCCTTGATGATGCGCTCTCCGGTCTCCTCTTTGAGCTCCTGATACCAGGCCTGCGTCAGCGCCATATCTTTCCCGTGGGTGACGTCGCAGCGTTTGCGGGCTTTTAGCACCAGGTCGCGAACCCGGTCGCAGCGCAGCGCTTCGTACTGTCTCAGTGCCAGCATGATGTTATGGTTTTCACGCAGACAGTCCCCGAGCACCACTGCATCCTCCATGGCGGCGCAACCGCCCTGGCCGATATCCGGCGTGGTGCTGTGCCCGGCATCGCCGAGCAGCGCCACCTTGCCGCGTACCAGGCTGTCGAACGGTTCGATATCGTGAATTTCGATGCGGTTGGTCGTTTCAGGTTCCAGCGCCGCGATGAGCTTCTGCACCGGCGGCGCCCAGCCGCGGAAGTAGCCGGTGAGATCGGCCCGCACCGTCGTGCGATCTTCTGCCAGCCCGAGGGGAAGCGGAACATCAAAAAAGAAGTAGAAACGACCGCCGGAGACGGGCATCAACGACACGCGTTTGCCTTCCCCCACGAAGGTTGTCCACTGGTGAGCGGGAGCAATCTCTTCATCAATCTTCACCAGCCCGTTCCAGTTAACGTAGCCCGCATAGCGGCGCTCGGGCGTATATCCCAGCACGTACGGACGAACCGCCGAGTGGCTGCCGTCGGCGGCAATCAGGAAATCCCCGGTTGCGGTAGTGCCATCGGTGAAGGTCACCGTGACGCCAGCGTCATCTTCACTGACATGTTCGACGCGCTTGCCAAACCGAACCTTGTCGCGCCCCCAGAAGTCCAGCATTTCGCGCTGGAGTTCAGCGCGCGAGACGGGGCAGGGACGCCCTCCGGTACGCTCAACCAGCGGGGCAAGGCTAAAGCGGGTCAGGGTCTCGCCGCGTCGGTAATCCTTGTAGGCCATAAAACGCATCGGACCGCCGTAGGTCTCGATGATGTCGCCCATGCCGAGGTGCTGCATACATTTCACCCCATTAGGCCAGATGGAGATGGCCGCCCCGACGGGCCTGATCTCTTTTACGGCTTCAAACACGGTACAGTCGATGCCCGCTTTCTTCAGCGCGACGGCGGCGCTCAGGCCGCCAATACCCGCGCCAATGACGATTGCTCTCATGCTTCTCTCCTTTTGCAGGGTGTAATGAGAGTGAGCAATTTGCGTACCAGGCTGCAGAGCGGCGAAAAGGGCATTGTGAGAGGTGACGTTGCACTGCTAAGGTGCGCTGGCGCGGTAAAAGTGGCGCGATTTGTGCAACAGCCAGAAGGATTGTGATAAAGGAGCCACTATGATCGCACTGCACGACTTCAATCATCTTCCTGACAAAGATGCTCTTGCACTGCTACGCCCCTGCGTAGCCATTCCTGCCTGGGCCGAGGCGCTGGTTCGCGGTCGGCCTTACCCGAGCCGGGAGGCATTGTTCAACGCGGCCACGGCACAGGCGCAAACCTGGGATGATGCGGCGTTAGCGCAAGCCCTGAGCGCGCATCCGCGCATCGGGGAAAAACTAACCGGTTCACAGGCCGAAGCGGCGCTATCCCGTCAGGAGCAGGGGGCGGTGAATGACCGCGACGCAGCCCTGGCGCAGGCATTGCGCGAAGGTAATGCCCGTTATGAAGCCCGTTTCGGACGCGTATTTCTGATCCGCGCCAAAGGCCGCAGCGGAGAGGACATTTTACAGGCGCTGCACGCGCGGCTGGAGAACAGCGATGCGCAGGAAGTCCGTGTCGCGCTGGAACAGCTGCGGGAAATCACGCTACTACGGCTGGAAGGAGTCATAAACGAATGAGCACCTTAAGTACGCATATTCTGGATATTTCGACGGGAAAACCGGCACAGGGGGTGACGGTTTATCTGCAACAGGAAGGAAAAACGCTGGCTACGGACGTGACCAACGCGCAGGGGCGCATTACCACGTTCGTTCCCTTTCTGCCCGCAGGCCGCTATCGGCTGGTGGCGGAGATCGGTGAATGGTTTCGCGAAACTGGCCGCGACACCCTCTATCCCTGTGCGCAAATTGATTTTGTGACGGGAGGAACGGCAGAGGAGCACTTCCATCTGCCGTTTGTGATTGCGCCTGGTGGGTGGTCAACCTACCGGGGCAGTTGACCAGACCCGCTCGCCGTTGACCCAGGTCTCGCTGATATTGCGCTCGTCGCCCAGAGTCATCAGCACGAAAAGCTGCTCGTAGATATCTTTGCAGCGACGATTGCGCAGGCGTTGTAACGGCGTCACGTCAGGGTCAATCACGATGAAATCGGCTTCTTTACCCGGTGTGAAGTTGCCAATCTTGTCGTCCAGCCTGAGCGCGTGTGCGCCACCCAGCGTGGCGTGATAAAACGCTTCGCTGGCGCGCAGGCGGTAGCTCTGCAATTGACCGACTTTGTAGGCTTCCCCCAGGGTGCGCAGCATGCTGAAGGTGGTGCCTGCGCCAACGTCAGTGCCGATGCCCATCCGCACCTTGTGCTGCCAGCAGGCGGGCAGGCGAAACAGCCCGCTACCGAGAAACAGATTGGAGGTGGGGCAAAATGCGACAGCGGAGCCGGTATCATGCAGGCAGCGCCATTCGCTCTCATGCAGATGGATCCCGTGGGCAAACACGCTGCGCTCGCCGGTCAGGCCGTAGTGGTGATACACGTCCAGATAACGTTCGTGCTCTGGCCAGAGATCGCTCACCCAGGCTACTTCATTCGGGTTTTCGCTCAGATGGGTCTGCATCCACGTATCCGGAAACTCTTCTCTGAGTAAACTCACCGCCGCGAGCAGCTCGGGTGAAGACGTTGGTGCAAAACGCGGGGTAATGGCATACCCCAACCGTCCCCGGTGGTGCCAGCGCTGGATCAGCTCCCGCGTCTGCCGGTAGCTCTGTTTCGCGTCTTCGCTGAGATAGTCCGGGGTGTTCCTGTCCATCATCACCTTGCCGGCGATAAGGCGCATGTTGAGGCGCAGGGCTTCGGTAAACAGCGCCTCGACCGATTCGGGATGCAGCGTACAAAACACCAGCGCGGTAGTGGTGCCATGGCTCATCAGCTGGTTAATGAAAAATTCGGCAATCTCTTTCGCATACACCTCATCGGAAAACTGGCTCTCCACCGGGAACGTATAGGTGGTCAGCCACTCCAGTAGCTGCTCGCCAAACGCGCCGATCATCTCCGTTTGCGGATAATGGACGTGGGTATCGACAAAACCGGGCATCAGCAGTTTGCCGCGCAGGTCGGTGTAGCCTTTGTGAGGATCAAGATACTGCTCGCCATCCTGCCACGCCATTTGCGCCAGAATTTTACCGTTCTGTATGAACAGCAGTCCGTCCTCAAGATAGCGTGCGTGTTGGGCGATAGCGTCTGCACTGTCGCAGACCTGGGCAATATCAAAAAATGCACCGCGGATCGCTGTCTGGTATTCCATCATGGTTCCTGCCTTTATGTTTGCGTAGCGGAGTCATGAGAATGAGCAAAAAGGGTGCCAGCTTGAGGAAGGCCGCAGGAAACCTGCGGCCAGAAGGAAGGGTTACTCTTTTTGCGTCGCCACGCGGGAGTTAAATTGCGGGGCAGCAGCCACTTCGCGCTCTTCTCGCGCCAGCCAGCGGTAGGTCACGCCGCCGAGGAAGACGCCGATGAACCAGCTAAAGTTCGCCACTTCGTGCAGGGCCGGGATGAAGCTTATCACCAGCCCTATGCCAACGGATGGAAGCAGCGCAGCGATGGCTTTCGGGTTAAAGCCGTTGCGATACCAGTATTTGCCTTTTGGCGTGTCGTCAAACAGATCGTCCACAGAGACTTTCCCGCGCTTAATCAGGTAGAAGTCTGCAATCAGAATACCGAACAGCGGGCCGATAAACGCCCCGAGTACGTCCAGGGTGTAGTGGATAAGCTCCGGAGAGTTGAACAGGTTCCACGGGGTGAGCAGGATCGAGCCAACGGCGGCAATCATCCCTCCGGTGCGGAAGCTGATTTTCTGCGGCGAGCAGTTAGAGAAATCAAACGCCGGGGAGACAAAGTTCGCCACGATGTTGATCCCGATGGTGGCGGTGATCATCGTCAGCAGACCAATTGCCACGGCCAGATCGTTGCCCACGCGGCTGACGGTTTCAATTGGGTCGGTGATCATGCGGCCAAACAGCGACTGGGTGCCGGAGACAATCACCACGGTAACGATGGAGAACAGCAGGAAGTTAAACGGCAGTCCCCAGCGGTTTCCACGGCGAATTTCACCCATGCTTTTGCCGTAACGCGAGAAATCACCAAAGTTGAGCAGCGGGCCGGAGAAGTAAGAGACCACCAGCGCGGTCGCCGTGATCATCTGCCATGTCTGCTCGCCCGCGCTCAGGGATTTGCTGGCAAGGGTAAAGGAGATCCCGTCGAACCCGGTCTTGTATACAATCCAGCCCGCCAACGCCAGCATCACCACGTACACCGCCGGACCGGCGATATCAATAAAGCGCTTGATGGCGCTCATGCCGTGCCAGAAGACCATCGCCTGCAATACCCACATAATGGCAAAGCAGATCCAACCCAGGTGCGACAACCCGAGGAACGCGTCGGCGGTGAGCGAAGAGAGCGATGGCCAGAACTTCAGCGCCACCAACATCAGGGCGTTGGCGGCCAGATAGGTCTGAATGCCGTACCACGCGAAGGCGATAAGCCCGCGGATCACCGCCGGAATGTTCGCCCCGAAGACGCCAAATGCCTGACGGCTGATCACCGCATAGGGCACGCCCGCCATCTGGCTCGGTTTGGCCACCAGGTTGGCGCACAGCTGTACAATGCAAATCCCCACCAGCAGGCAGAGCAACACCTGCCAGCTTGCCAGGCCGAGCGTAAAGAAGCTCGCGGCGACTACATAGCCCCCCATGCTGTGAACGTCCGACATCCAGAAAGAAAAGATGTTGTACCAGCTCCAGTTCTGGTCACGCGTCGGTGCCAGATCCTCATTGCAAAGCCGTGGGCTGTAAACCGCACCGGAATCAGCGGCCGTACCTTGCTGCGTATTTTGTCTGTTTGGCATGAAACCTGCTCCTGTGAATGAAAACCCGTTAAGTGGGAGTGCAACGGGTATTGCAGGATCCAGGCCAAAATAATAAATCTTGTATGCAATATTTTATTTTTATGTATACGATTCGATATCGGAAAGTAAAAAGTGGAGTGGGTAATGAACAACGTAAACAGTCTGCACGCCGCGCCAGACCTGCAAGACAAAGACGAATCCATGTTTCAGGCGTTGATGACTGCGATTGTCGAACATCAGCTGCTGCCGGGGAGTAAGTTGCCGGAAGAAGCGCTGGCCGAGGTCTTCGGCGTGAGCCGCACGGGTATCCGCAAGGTGCTGCAACGACTCGCGGCTGTGCAAATGGTCACGTTAACGCCCAAACGTGGTGCACATGTCGCCAGCCCGACGGTGGAGGAGGCGCAACATATCTTTCGCACACGTGCTCTGCTGGAGGTCGCCAACCTGCCGGACGTGCTGGCCCACTGCCAGCCGCCACATCTGGCGGCACTGGAAGCCATTATTCGTCAGGAGCAGCAGGCGCACGAGGCGTACGACGGCCCGGCGGCAATCCGCCATTCCGCCAATTTTCACATTCAGCTGCAGGCCATCTCCGGCAACCAGGTGCTGACGGAGATGGTGACCAGCCTGAGCCAGCGCTCGTCGCTGGTGATTGCCACCTGGGGCGCGCCGTGGCGTCAGGGTTGCCGCTGTAACGATCACGAACAGCTTGTGGAGCTGCTGCGTCAGAACGCGCTCCAGCCGCTAAGCGATGCCCTGATGCACCATTTTGAACATATCGTCGCCAGCCTCTGCTTCGAGCGGGCGGGCGAGTGCCTGCCTGATTTTGCCCGGCTGTTTGCCGGCCACAAGGAGTCGTAATGTCTGTCTGTATACAAGTGATCAACCCCAACACCAGCCTCGCGATGACGGAAACCATCGGCGCGGCGGCCCGGGCGGTGGCGTCGCCGGGTACGGAGATCCTCGCGGTCTGTCCGACTGCAGGCGTGCCGTCGATAGAAGGCCATTTTGATGAGGCCATTGCCGCCGTTGGTGTCCTTGAGCAGATCAAAAAAGGCAGAGAGCAGGGCGTATCGGGTCACGTGATTGCCTGCTTTGGCGATCCGGGCCTGCTGGCGGCGCGCGAGCTGGCGCAGGGGCCGGTTGTCGGTATTGCTGAAGCCGCCATGCATATGGCCACGCTGGTGGCGACACGCTTTTCTATTGTCACCACGCTGCCGCGCACGCTGATCATCGCCCGTCACCTGCTGCACCAGTATGGCTTTCAGGATCACTGCGCGGCGCTGCACGCCATCGATCTCCCGGTGCTGGCGCTGGAAGACGGCAGCGGTCTGGCGCAGGAAAAAGTGCGCGCGCGTTGTATACAGGCACTGAAAGAAGATGGCTGCGGGGCCATTGTGCTGGGCTGCGGAGGTATGGCGACGCTGGCGCAGGAGCTGACGCGCGAGCTGCGTGTGCCGGTCATCGACGGCGTCAGCGCGGCGGTAAAAATGGTGGAGTCGCTGGTAGCGCTGGGGTTATCGACCAGCAAGTATGGGGACCTGGCGTTCCCCGAGAACAAAACGTTAAGCGGACAATTTCAGGCATTAAATCCATTTTAATTTTGGGGGGTGGCAATGGGGCTTTTTGAACAGGATTACCCGCGGGATCTGCGTGGCTACGCAGGTACTCCGCCGCACGCGCAGTGGCCGAATCAGGCGCGCATCGCCGTGCAGTTTGTGCTCAATTATGAAGAAGGGGCGGAAAACCACGTTCTGCACGGCGATGCCGGTTCAGAGCAATTCCTGTCGGATATCATCGGTGCAGCCAGCTACCCCGATAAACATATGTCCATGGACTCCCTCTACGAATACGGCAGCCGCGCCGGGTTCTGGCGGATCCACAATGAATTTCAAAAGCGCGGTCTGCCGCTGACGGTCTTTGGCGTGGCGATGGCGCTGGCGCGTCACCCGGAGATCGTTGAGGCGATCAAAGCGGCGGATTACGACGTGGTCAGTCACGGCTGGCGCTGGATCCATTATCAGAATATGGACATCAGCCAGGAGCGTGAACATCTGCAGAAAGCGGTGCATGTGCTGACCGATCTGTTTGGCAAGCCGCCGACCGGCTGGTACACCGGACGCGACAGCCCTAACACGCGTCAGCTGGTGGTGGAGCACGGTGGTTTTGACTACGACAGCGACTACTATGGCGATGATTTACCTTTCTGGACGGAAGTGGCGTGCGGCGACGGTACCCGTAAACCACACCTGATTGTGCCATACACGCTGGATGCGAACGACATGCGCTTTGCGACCGCGCAGGGGTTTAACACCGCCGAGCAGTTTTATACGTATCTGAAGGACAGCTTTGATGTGCTGTATGAAGAGGGGGAAAGCGCGCCGAAGATGATGTCCATCGGCATGCACTGCCGCCTGCTGGGGCGTCCGGGGCGTTTTCGCGCGTTGCAGCGCTTTCTTGATTATGTGCAGCAGCATGAGCGGGTGTGGGTCTGTACCCGTCAGCAGATTGCCGACCACTGGCGGGAAGTGCATCCGTTTCAGAAGTAATGTGTCGTGTTTAGCCGGGTGGCGGTTACGCCTTACCCGGCCAGCTATCTTACGACATCACACTCACCTGTGCCGCCACGATCCGCCACCCACACGCAAACCGCACCCACGTCTGCTGCTGGCGTCCAATGCGTTCTGTGCCTTCGCGGGTAAACTCGGTGCTGCACACGGCGTAATCTTCACCGAAGGTGGTGATCAAGGTGCGACGCAACGTCCGCTGCAACCCGGCGGACGGACGTGCCGCGCGAAAGGCGCGGATTTCCTCAATGCCGTACAGGTTTTCTCCGGCGCCCAGCCGCACGGTGTTTTTATCGTGCCAGAACAGCTCGTCCAGCACCGCAATGTTGTTGCTCAC
The DNA here is from genome assembly GCF_046521475.1 of Enterobacter sp. CPE_E890. NCBI lineage: Bacteria > Pseudomonadati > Pseudomonadota > Gammaproteobacteria > Enterobacterales > Enterobacteriaceae > Enterobacter > Enterobacter sp. CPE_E890. Next base: position 1,784,625 of record NZ_JBKFZW010000001.1, read on the forward strand.
CAGCGCGTCTTCATAGCGGTAAAACGCGGCTGTCACCTCTGTAACCACCCACGGGAGGTTAATGTCATCGTGATTCATCATGCTGCACTCTCCGCCGGACGGGCATCGGTTATTCCTCTCTCTTCCAGAACCCGCGCCACGCGCAGGCAGGCCTGCTCGTTAAACGGCGCGGCAATCAACTGCAGTCCAATCGGCGCACCTACGGCGGTGCGTAGCGGAACGGTGGTGACGGGCAAACCCAGAAACGAAATCGGCTGCGTCAGCATCCCCATGCTGGCGCGAACGGGTAGCTGCTGACCGTTGATTTCCATGAATTGCTCGCCAATCAGCGTGGCGCTGCGTGGCGTTGCCGGGGCGATAAGGATATCAGCCTGGGCGAATAAGGTTTTGAACGCCTGCCGGGCGTGCGCGCGAAAACGCTGGGCCTGGATGTACCAGGCGGAGGGGATCATCGCCCCGGCCAGCAGCCGCTCACGCGAGTGTGGTTCGAATCGTTCAGGCTCGCCGCGAAGCGCGGGCAGGTACTGATTTCCTCCTTCGGAGGCGCTGATGATAAACGCTGCGGAACGTGCCAGTTCGGCATCCGGGAAATGCAGTTCATCCTGCACGTCGAGCGCTTTTGCCACCCGCGCTACGGCGTCGCGGGCGTCCGCGTCGCACCAGGTGGTGAAATAGCCGCCAAGCACGGCGCAGCGCAGACCATCAAGCCCGCGATCGAGCAAGGGACGCGTCTGTTCGCGCGAGCTTTCTGCCTGAAAACCGTCGCTGGTATCCCGCCCTTGCAGCGCGTCGTATACCGACGCCAGATCGCTCACGCGGCGGGCAAACGGGCCGATATGGTCCAGACTTGCCACAAAAGGATGGCTACCGGAGCGCGATAAGCGGCCAAAAGTGGGCTTCAGGCCATATATCCCGCACAGGGAAGCCGGAACGCGAATGGAGCCATTGGTGTCGGTTCCGAGCGAAAAGTGCACCAGCCCGGCGGCAACGGCGGCGGCAGATCCGCCTGACGATCCCCCCGCAATGCGCGCCAGATCGTGCGGGTTATGCGTCGCGCCGTAGTGGCTATTTTCAGTGGTAAAGCCGTAGGCGTAGGCATCCATATTAACCATCCCGGTCAGCAACCCGCCGGCACTGCGCAACTGACGCACCGCAAAGCTGTCTGCGGCAGCGGCAGGGCGCTGGCTGAACAGTTCCGCCCCTGCAAGCGTGGTGTGTCCGGCAACGTCAAACAGGTTTTTCACCGCGTAGGGCACGCCTGCCAGCGGCGGTAGCGGGCGTTTTTCCCGGCGCAGGGTGTCAATATTTTCGGCCTCGGCCAGCATGCGTTCTTCCGTTACGGCGGTCCAGGCGTTGATCTGCGGGTTAACGCGGGTAATCGCCTCCAGCGTCTGGCGGGCTATCTCTCTCGCGCTCAGCTCGCCCGCGCTCAGGGCCTGCTGGATCGCGCTGATACTCATCTCGTGTAGCGTCATGCTTTATACACTCCTGCAATCTCCAGACGGTCGTCGAGCGGCAGCGCCATCAGCGGCGCGGCCATGGCGGCAATGCGGCTGAACTGCAATTGCAGTTCGGCGCGACGGGGGGCGTCCAGCGTCACGCCGAGCACGGTTTCCATTTGCGCCAGATACGCGTGCCAGTCGGGTTGTTGTGTTGTCATTGTTTTCTCCTCAGAATCCGGCAGCCGCGCCGTTGCTGCGCGGGTCAAATGCCCCTTCGAACAGGCCGTTCGGGTGGCGGACAATCGCGCCCGCGTGGCCCATGGCTTCACTGAAGTCAGGGAATATTTCCACCTCATGACCCAGCGTCCGGAGCTGAGAAACCGTCTCAGCGGTAAAGCGGCCTTCCAGTTTTAACGTGTCCGAGGTTTGTCCCCAGGTGCGTCCCAACAGCCAGCGCGGGCGGGAGATGCTCTCCTGCAGCGGAACGCCCTGAACGACGTAGCGGGTAAAGAGCGTGGCCTGGGTTTGTGGTTGTCCGTCTCCGCCCATCGAACCGTAGACCATCACGCGCCCGTCGTTCAGCCGTGCCGCCGCCGGGTTGAGGGTATGGAAGGGCTGTTTGCCAGGGGCAAGCGCCAGAAGATGTTCGGGGTCGAGGCTGAAAGAGGCGCCCCGGTTCTGCCAGACGATGCCGGTATCGGGTAGCACCACGCCGCTGCCGAACTCGTGATAAATACTCTGGATAAACGACACGGCAAGCCCGCTGTTATCCATTACCCCCATCCACACCGTATCGCCGGGGCCTTTTCCGGTGCCCCACGGTGCGGCGCGGCTGTCGTCAATGTGTCCGGCAAGCGTCTGAAGGGCAGCGGGTTCCAGCAGGCTCTGGATATCGGTTTTCAGCTCACGCGGGTCGGTGATGTGGGCATCGCGCAGGCCAAAGGCCAGCTTGGTGGCTTCAACGATGCGGTGAATGGTTTCGGCGTCGTCGGCCTTCGCCATATTCAGGCGATCGGTGATGCCGAGTATCGCCAGTGAAACCAACCCCTGCGTCGGCGGGGCGAGGTTAAAGACTTCTCCCTGCTGATGCTGCAAGCGCAGCGGCGTGGTGCGCCGGGCGACGTGCGCGTTCAGGTCTGCAAGGGTCACGGGCAGGCCGAGTTTCGCCATTCCCCGCGCCAGGCACTCTGCCAGCGGGCCGCGGTAAAAGCTGTCCAGACCGTCCTCTACCAGGCGCGTCAGGGTCGTGGCCATGGCGGGCTGGTAAAAACGGCTCCCGACCTGCGGCGGTTTGCCGTCCACCAGCCAGGTTTCCGCGAATCCTGGGATCTCTTTCAGTTCCTCGAATTTGCTGGCCGTGGCGCTGGCCTGAGAGGCAGTGACCGGCGTGCCATTCTGCGCGTAATCAATGGCGTCGGCAAGCAGGCGGGACAGCGGTAGCGCCTTGCCGGTCATCTCGCGCGAGACCTTAAGCGCCTCGTCCCAGCCGCTGACCGTTCCGGCGACGGTCAGCGCCGCCTGAGGTCCGCGATGGGGAATATGTGCCAGCCCGTCGTAGGCGGCGAGCGTTGCCAGCGAACCCGCCGCACCGCTGGCGTCAATGGCGATCGGATCGCCTTCCGGCGGCACGATAAGCCAGAAGCCATCGCCACCCAGCCCGTTCATGTGCGGGTAAACCACGGCAACGGTGGCTGCCGCTGCGACCATCGCTTCTATCGCGCTGCCGCCTTCGCGCAGTACTGCCAGCGCGCTCTGGCTGGCAAGATGGTGGGGCGCAACGGCCATGCCGTGCGTGGAGACATTACTTTGCATGAAGCGTCCTCGTAACTCTGAAAGTCACAAGGTGCTGCAAAAGCTGTTCCAGTTCTGAAAGAAAAGTTTCAGTAAACTGGCACGTATAATGAAAGGTAGAATCAAAGGCAAAATGTGATGAAACAAAAGTTACAGAGGCGCTATGGAACAACTGGATGAACGTCTGAAAGCACAATACCCGTCACTGTCGCCGCAGGAGCAGCGGGTGGCGGATTTTATTTTCGATCACTTTGACGACCTGATTAGCTACAACAGCGCCGAGCTGGCGCAGCTCAGCGGGGTGTCGAAAGCCACCGTGAGCCGCCTGTTTAAGCGTCTGGGCTATGAGAAATATAAGGACATGCGCGACGAACTGCGCACGCTGCGCCAGAGCGGGATGCCGCTTACCGATAACCGTGACGCGGTGCAGGGTAATACGCTGCTGGCACGTCACTATAAACAGGAGATGGCGAACCTGACCCAGTGGGTCAATGCCCTCGACGCGCAGCAGTTTGCCGAGGCGATGGCCTGCATGGTGAAAGCGCGGCGCATTATCATTATTGGTATGCGTAACGCCTATCCGGCAGCCTTGCATCTCCGCCAGCAGCTGCTGCAGGCGCGCGGACAGGTGCTGGTGCTGCCGCAGCCCGGGCAGAGCCTGAGCGAGGAGCTGGTAGATTTAACCGCTGACGACCTGGTTATCATGATGGCTTTTCGCCGTCGCCCGCGTATTATCCGCCCGCTGATGCAGCAGCTTCAGCAAAGCGGAATTCCGGTGCTGCTGATGTGCGAGCCGCAGGCGCACAGCCTGTTTCCGCTGGCGAGCTGGCAGCTTTGCGCCCCGCTGGACAGCGTTTCGGCCTATGACAGCTATTCCTCGGTCAACAGCCTGATCAACCTGCTGGCGAATGCCTTCCTGCATGAGATTCTCGATAAAGGCCGTCCGCGCATTCACGAGATTGCCTCCCTCTACCAGCAACTGGACGAACTCGAACAACGATAATGGGGCATCAGGCTGGTGCTTTGCATCTAAATGGTGCATCAGGCGGGTCGGGAAAACACGCGTTTTTTCGACCCGCCTGCGTTTTATCAGGCTTTACAAGAATATTTCCCGCTTCGCCTTATCTGGCACATTAGTTGCAAAATCACATTCAAAGAATCTTTTGTTTCATGTTAACGTTACGGGGAAGCACCATGAAAAAACTGTTGATTGCACTGACCGGGGCCGTATGTCTCTTCACACAACTGCCCGCAAAGGCGGACCAGCTTCAGGATATTGAGAAACGCGGCACCATTCGCATCGCCGTTCCGCAGGATTTCCCGCCGTTTGGCTCGGTGGGGACCGATCTGCAGCCGCAGGGGTATGACATCGACATGGCGCGTTATCTGGCTAAACAGATGAAGCTCAAGCTACAGCTGGTACCCGTGACCAGCGCCAACCGCGTGCCGTACCTGCAAACCAATAAGGTGGATCTGGTCATTTCAAGCCTCGGTAAAAACCCGGAGCGCGAGAAGGTGATCGATTTTAGCCGCGCCTACGCACCGTTCTTCCTCGGCGTGTTTGGCCCGAAAGGGGCAGAGCTGAAAGATGCCGCCGCGCTGAGCGGAAAAACCATCGGCGTGACGCGCGGGGCGGTGGAGGACATGGTGCTTACCAGCCTGGCACCGAAAGACGCTGACGTGAAACGCTATGAAGACAACAACACCACGCTGTCTGCCTACCTTTCCGGGCAGGTGCAGTATGTGGCCACCGGCAACCTGGTGGTGGCGGCCATTTCCCGCCAGAACGCGGCTAAAGCCCCGGTACCGAGCTTTATGCTGAAGGACTCACCGTGCTTTATTGGGCTGAAAAAGAATGAACCGGCGCTGAAAGCAAAAGTGGATGCGTTGATTGAGCAAGGCATCAAAGACGGCACGCTGAACGGCCTGTCTGAGCAATGGCTGAAAGCTCCACTGCCGGCAAACCTTGGCGTCTGAGCCGATGACAGAGCAACTTCATTTCTCCGAACTCTGGCCACACTGGCCGGAGTTGCTGGCGGGGTTGTGGGTCACCATTCAACTGACCGTTATGGCAACTTTTGGCGGCCTGGCAATCGGTATTTTTGGGGCGGCCATTCGCAGCGGGCGGGCGACGTGGTTCAGCCGGATCTGGGGCGGTTACGTGGAGATTATTCGTAACACGCCGTTTGTGGTACAGCTGTTTTTTATCGTTTTCGGCCTGCCTAATCTGGGGCTGAAAATGACAGCCGGGGAAGCGGCACTGCTGGCGATGGTGGTGAATCTGGGGGCGTACAGCACCGAGATTATCCGGGCGGGTATTCAGGTCACGCCGAAAGGGCAGTGGGAGGCCGGACGCGTGCTGGGGCTCACCCGCCTGCAGACCTTTATTCGCGTGGTGTTGCCGCCTTCGCTGCAGCGCATTTACCCGGCGCTGGTGAGCCAGTGCATTATCGTAATGCTCGGCTCGTCGGTGGTGTCGCAGGTCTCGTATGAAGAGCTGACCTTCGCCGCCAACCTCATCCAGTCCCGAACGTTTTTGAGCTTTGAGGTTTACCTGGTGACAACCGGCATTTACTTAGCGCTGTCGATTACCCTGCGCCAGCTGATGATGGCGGCAGGACGGAAATGGCTGGGGGTGCAGGCATGATGACCACCTTTACCGACTGGGACATTATTCGCAACCTGCTGCTGGCCGGGCGCTGGACGGTGCTGCTGTCGCTGGTGGCGTTTGTCGGCGGGGCGGTGGTGACGCTGCCGCTCCTGCTGCTGCGCCTCACGGGTGGACGCACGGTCAGGCGCATCATCCGCGGCTATATCGAGCTGTTTCAGGGCACGCCGCTGCTAATGCAGCTATTCCTGGCCTTCTTTGGCGTGGCGCTGTTCGGCATCGACGTTTCGCCGTGGACCGCCGCCTCGCTGGCGCTGACGTTCTACACCAGCGCGTTTTTGCTCGATATCTGGTTTGGCAGTATTCGTGCCCTGCCAAAAGGACAGTGGGAAGCGTCGCGCTGTCTCGGGCTGACGTTTGGCCAGACGCTGTTTCGCGTGGTCGCCCCGCAGGCGCTACGTATCGGCATCGCCCCAACGGTCGGTTTTGCCGTGCAGGTGATCAAAGGTACTGCGCTGGCGTCGATTATCGGCTTTATCGAGCTGACCAAGGCCGGGACGATGCTGACTAACGTCACGTACCAGCCGTTTAAGGTCTTTGCGCTGGTGGCGCTGGGCTACTTTATTCTGTGTTATCCGCTGTCCCGCTACAGCCGCTATCTGGAGACGAAATTCAATGCCTCTCATCACCATTAATCAGGTGCAGAAGTACTACGGCGAAAACCACGTGCTCAAGGGGGTCGATCTGGATATCGACATGGGCCAGGTCATTTCGATTATCGGACGCAGCGGGTCGGGGAAAAGCACGTTGCTGCGCTGCATCAACGGTCTGGAAGGGTATCAGGACGGCAGCATCAAACTCGGCGGCATGACCATTACCGACCGGGATTCCCAGGCGCGTGAAATCAGCCGCTCGGTCGGTATGGTGTTCCAGAGCTTCAACCTGTTCCCGCACATGACGGCGCTGGAAAACGTGATGCTCGCTCCGCGTCGGGTGCTGAAGAAAAGCGCCGCCGAGTGTCGGGAGCTGGCGCAGCGCATGCTGGAGAAAGTCGGGTTGGGTGACCGTCTGGATTACTACCCGTCGAGCCTCTCCGGGGGCCAGCAGCAGCGCGTGGCGATTGCCCGCGCCCTGGCGATGTCGCCTAAAGTTTTACTCTGTGACGAGATCACCTCCGCGCTCGACCCGGAGCTGGTGGGCGAAGTGCTCAAGGTGCTGGAGCAACTGGCGGCCGAAGGGATGACGCTGATACTTGTTACCCATGAAATGAATTTTGCCCGCGAAGTGGGCGACCGCGTGGTGTTTATGCACCAGGGGAAAGTCTGGGAGCAGGGCGACAGCAAAACGCTGTTTGCTAACCCGCAGACCACAGAACTGAAACAGTTCATCTCTTCCGTGCGCGGCCTCAATTAACCTAAGGACACAAAGATGGACATCGCTCAATTTCCGCAAATCAACCCGCCGCAGCGCCTGCTGATGGGGCCGGGCCCGATCAACGCCGACCCGCGCGTGCTGCGCGCCATGTCGAGCCAGCTGATCGGCCAGTACGATCCGGCCATGACCCACTACATGAACGAGGTGATGGCGCTCTATCGCGGTGTATTCCGCACCGAAAACCGCTGGACGATGCTGGTGGACGGCACATCCCGCGCGGGGATAGAAGCGATTCTGGTGTCAGCCATTCGTCCAGGGGACAAAGTGCTGGTACCGGTCTTTGGCCGCTTCGGTCATCTGCTGTGCGAAATTGCCCGCCGCTGCCGCGCGGAGGTGCACACCATCGAAGTCCCCTGGGGCGAGGTGTTCACCCCAGACCAGGTTGAAGATGCCATCAAACGCATTCGCCCGCGCCTGCTGCTGACCGTGCAGGGCGATACATCCACCACCATGCTGCAGCCGCTCGCGGAGCTGGGTGCCATCTGCCGCCGTTACGACGTGCTGTTTTATACCGATGCCACCGCATCGCTCGGCGGTAACGCGCTGGAGACTGACGCCTGGGGGCTGGACGCGGTCTCGGCAGGGATGCAGAAGTGCCTCGGCGGTCCGTCGGGCACATCGCCGATCACCCTTAGCGCGCGAATGGAGGAGGCGATCCGCCGCCGCAAGTGCGTTGAGGAGGGCATTCGTACCGACGCCCACCGCGACGGCGACGAGGAGATGATCTACTCCAACTACTTCGATCTCGGTATGGTGATGGACTACTGGGGGCCAGAGCGTCTCAACCACCACACCGAAGCGACCACCGCGCTGTTCGGCGCCCGCGAATGTGCGCGTCTGATCCTGCAGGAAGGGCTGGATAACGGCATCGCTCGCCACAAGCTGCACGGCGATGCGCTGCTGAAAGGCATTCAGGCGATGGGGCTGGAAACCTTCGGCGACCTGCAGCACAAGATGAACAACGTGCTGGGGGTGGTGATCCCTCAGGGCGTGAATGGCGATCGGGTGCGCAAGCTGATGCTGGAGGATTTCGGGATTGAAATCGGTACGTCATTTGGCCCGCTGCACGGCAAAGTGTGGCGCATTGGCACTATGGGCTACAACGCGCGTAAAGACTGCGTGATGACCACCCTGAGTGCGCTGGAGTCGGTACTCAATTACCTGAAATTTACCACTACGCAGGGCGCGGCGATGCAGGCCGCGTGGGACCACTATCGCAGTGAGACCCCAGAATGAGCCCGGCGGCAGAACGGGTGATGGCGCGCGCCGACGCGCTGGCCGCCATCAGCGAAAGCCCGGATGCGCTGACACGGGTGTATCTCTCCGCGCAGCATTTACAGGCCAACCAGCTGGTTGGGCTGTGGATGAGCCAGGCGGGGATGACCGTCTGGCAGGACAGCGTGGGTAATATTTGCGGACGTTACGAAGGCGAGCGAGAGGGCGCCCGGGCGGTGTTGCTGGGTTCGCACCTGGACACCGTGCGCAATGCCGGGCGCTACGACGGCATGCTTGGGGTGCTCACCGCCATCGAAGTGGTGGACAGTCTGCATCAGCAGGGGATTCGCCTGGCGCAGGCTATCGAGATTGTTGGCTTTGGCGACGAAGAAGGCACCCGCTTTGGCATCACGCTATTAGGTAGCCGTGGTCTGACGGGAACCTGGCCGCAGGGCTGGCTGGAGACGTGCGATGCCGGTGGCATCAGCGTGGCGCAGGCGATGGTGCAGGCAGGACTCGATCCTTCACGCGTGGCAATGGCGGCGCGACATCAGGACGATTTCAGCGCATGTCTCGAGTTGCATATCGAACAGGGGCCGTGTCTGGAGCAGGAAGGTCTGGCGCTGGGGGTGGTGGAAGCCATTAACGGCGCACGCCGCCTCAATTGTCGCTTCATCGGTGAAGCCGGCCATGCCGGGACCGTACCCATGAATCATCGCAAAGACGCACTGGCGGCGGCCGCTGAATGGATGATGCAGGTTGAAAACGCCACTCTGCAACACGGCGGTAATCTGGTCGCGACGGTCGGTGAGCTGCGCTGTTTTCCCGGTGCGGTGAACGTGATCCCCGGCGAGGTTGCGCTTTCGCTGGATATTCGTGGCCCGCAGGATGCGCCGCTTGATGCGCTGCTCGGTGAACTGCTGTTGCAGGCGCAGTCGATAGCGGCCCGACGCGGGATGCATTTTGCTGCCGAAGAGTTTTACCGCATCGCCGCCACGCCGTGCGATACGCGTTTGCAGCGTCTGCTGGGGGAGGCCGTTGAGTCGGTACAAGGGCGCTCGTTATCCCTGCCCAGCGGTGCCGGGCATGACACTATCGCCCTGGCGGAGCGCTGGCCGGTCGGGATGCTGTTCGTGCGTTGCAAGGGGGGCATCAGCCACCATCCGGCGGAGTCGGTGATGGCTGAAGATGTCGCGCTGGCGATTGAGGCGTTTGGGCTCGCGGTCACATCGCTGGCGTCTATTTAGTGTTTTTCCGGGTTCGTAATGCGGGCAGCATCCTTTCCAGGGTGTTGTCATGCATGACGTAATGGTGAAACAGCGCAGCGGCAGCGTGCAGACCAATCAGGTAATAACCGGCATTGGCGATGATCTCATGGACCTCTTTCAGCCCGTGTTGCAGGTTCACGTCTGGTGTGGCCGCGACGGGCAGTGCGATCCCGAAAAACGACCACTCAATCTGACCGAAGTAAAGAGAGGCCATGCCCAGCAGAGGAAGTGAAATGAACATCAGGTAGATCAATCCGTGAAGGGATTTTGAGGCAATCTCCTGCCAGCGTGGCGGGGCAGGAACAATATCCGGATCGCTGTTTCGCAGCTTCAGCACCACTCTGAGGATCATCAGCAGCAGAACGCTTAGCCCTGCCGTGTAGTGGATCAGCCCCATAGTGGTTCGCGCGGGTGTTCCCTTCGGTGCGAACCCTTTCAGGTTCATGGTGGCATAGGCGACGATAATCACCAGTAGGACCAGCCAGTGAATTATTATCTGGCTTCGTGCGTAGCTGTTTTTCATTTTTAACTCACCTTACAGGGTTATAAGGTGAGTTATAGAAGAAATAACTTAAGCAGACATTAACGGTCTTAGCCTGGACGACAAGGCGCGTTAAATTACTCCAGCCCCAGCGTATATTGCGCGATCTTGAAATAGATAATCAGCCCGGTACCGTCGATCAGCGTGGCGATAAACGGCGCGGAGACGACGGCCGGATCAATGCCACAGCGCTTAAGCACCATCGGAATGACGGACGAGACAATCGCACTCCACAGCGTAATGCAGACCAGGGTCAAACTGACGATGAGCGTGATTTCCATCCCAATACCCATCATCCAGGCACGAATACACCCGGCCAGGCCGAGCGTGGCGGCTATCATCAGCGAGGTGCTCATCTCTTTACGCAGCACGCGGCCAACATCACGCAGATGCACTTCCCCCAGCGCCATGGCGCGCACCAGCGTGGAGGTGATCTGCGTTCCGCTGTTACCACCGGTACCAATCAGCAGCGGGATAAAGAACGCCAGTGCGATGGCGGATTCCAGCGCCTCTTCAAAATGCTGGATCACCGAGCTGGTGTAAGCTTCTGCGACAAACAACAGCAGCAACCAGACGGAGCGTTTCTTCCACAGACTGAAGGCGCTGGTTTCCAGATAGGGTTTCTCCAGCGGCAGCGTTGCCCCCTGAAGCTGAGCATCTTCGGTGACGTCATCTTCCAGCAGATGCGCAATTTCGCGCTCGGTGAGGCAGCCAACCAGCTTTCCATGGGTGACCACGGGCACGACATCCGCACCACCGTGTGCCAGCAGGCCTGCGACATCGGCGCGTTCATCCTCCGGTTTGACCTGCAGAAACTGCGAGATCATCAGCGCTCTCACCGGTTGTACCGTATCGGTGGTCTGCAATAATTTGCGCACCGCAATCATGCCCGCCAGGCGACCATTATCTTCAATAAAAATATGTGACGGAATATCATCATCTTTTAATTTCTCAAAGAATTGCTCGCGTGCCAGCGCCACGCATAATGAAATATCGAGGACAATAAAATCGGTATTCATATATTGCGCGATGGCGCTGTCATTGAATGCCAGGTTTTGGTTGTGAATAGCGTAAGACATAGTGAATTCCCTTTGAATAATAAAATCTCTCAGGGGCGAGCAAGACAGGGCATGTCGAAGAGGAGATCCCCACGTCCTGGTTTCAGCACTGTACACCGTATCCCGCGAGGGAAGTTATACTGACAAAGCCTTGATTCGACAGTGCCTGTTTTACCCTGTGCCGGTTCTCTCGAACCCACCAGAGCGATAACGTGTATTTGTACAGGAGCCTCGCCATAACGAGATCGTTGTAAAACGAAAGAAATAATACGCTTATTTTATTTTACCGCTCAGGATTTTAAATAATGTTTAAGAATGGTTTAGGAGAATCTTATTAATGGAATGTTGAAGGTTTATTTAAGGTTGTTCATTTTAAATGGAGAGTGAAAAGAAAAATGGAGGAGGGGAAAATGACATGGCTCGACAATCTGCTGAATCATTTTGCGCTTTATCCGGCACACCTTTTTGCGGTGTTGTTTATCATGGCACTGAGTAAATCGACGGTGCTGATCTCTTCCGTGCTGCCGCCTGCCTCGGTGATGCTATTGGCGGGCATTACCGTCAGCCAGGCTAGCATGCATCCTGCGCTGGCATGGCTGGCCGTGGTGATGGGCGCAACGGTGGGTTCGGTGCTGAATTACCATATCGGTCAGTTGATGGGGAACACGCGGTGGGTGGCACGCTTCACCGCAAAACATGCCGGCAAATTTTTAGAGGTGCAACATCAGCTACAGAAAAACGGCGTGCTGGTGCTGTTCACTGCGCGTTTTCTGGCGGTGTTGCGCTATATCGTGCCGCTGGCAGCGGGTATGCTCAGGCTTAACGTGGCGAAGGTTTACGTTGTCAGTCTGTTCTCTGCGGCCGTATGGGCGGCGCTGTACGTCGGCATTGTTACCGGCATCAGCGCCTTTTGAACTACAGGTTTCCTGTTCCGCCGTCGACCAGCAGTTCCGTACCTACCGTATAGCTCGATTCGTCAGAGGCCAGATAGAGTGCGGCTTTCGCCAGCTCTTTCGGCGTCCCCATTCTTCCCAGCGGGACCAGGTTTGCAATATCCCCCTGTAAGGCTTTCTGCGCTTCGTCGCTTAACCCCAGCTTGTTGAGCGCCGGGGTTTCTACCGGACCCGGGCTTAAACCGTTGACGCGAATGCCGCGCGACAGCAGCTCTGCTGATAGCGTTCGGGCCAGCGACAGTAAGCCCGCCTTGCTTGCCGCATAAACGCTGCTGGTGGGCAGACCGATACGTGCGCTCACGGACCCACAGAGGATCACCGAGGAAGGATTATTGAGCAGCGGTAGCAGGGCCTGAATCAAAAAAAACGGCCCTTTCAGGTTGATGCGCATCAGACGATCCCAGGCATCTTCCTGCCACTCTTCCAGCAGACCGTGCGTCACGTCTCCGGCGTTGATAAAGACGGCATCCAGCCGCGGCCAGCGGGAGGCGAGCGTCTCCGTCAGCGCTTTTTGTGCGGTGATATCTCCCGCGTCAGAGGGGAGCACCCAGGCTTTGTCGCCCAGAATGCGTTGCGCTTCGGCAAGGGTTTCCGGATGACGTCCGGTGACGGCCACGTGCGCCCCTTCGGCGATAAACTCCTGCGCGGTGGCAAGGCCTATGCCGCTGGTTCCGCCGGTAATCAGCGTATATTTACCTGCTAAACGACCCATGTTCTTCTCCTGAAATGACTCTGGAGAAAGCACTATAGAAACGTTAGTATCGAAAGGAAACCAGGTACCGTTTGGATACTAATGAGGCAAGAGGTGTGCGATGGCGGAATTACTCGATGTTCCCGGCGAAAAAAAATCTGACGTTTATCTGTGTCCGATGACCCAGTTTGTGAACCTGATTTCGGGTAAATGGGCGATCCCGATCCTCTATCGCCTGATTGTGTTGAATACACCGGTTCGCTTTGGCGATCTGCTGCGCGCCGCCGCTCCCATTACGCAAAAAGAGCTAACGAAACAATTGCGTTTGTTCGAGCAGCGCGGGCTGGTGTCGCGCACGATTTACCCGGAGATCCCGCCGCGTGTGGAGTATCAGATAACTGAACTGGGGTTAACCCTACAGGGCGCGCTCTCGCCGCTGGCCGCCTGGATGCGTGAATACGGCGACCAGCTCAAACGATAGACTACTGTTTGACATAGCGCGGTGCAGGAATACCGGTGCGCGCGCTGTTAAACAGCTCAAGACGTGCGACTTCGTAGCGTTCCCACAGGCTGACGTCATGCATCGGTGGAATGGTGATCAGCTCACCCTGAGCCAGACCCGCCAGCGATGCGTCGACCATATCGTCGGTCGTCATCACCGAGCCTTCCGGCAGATCGTTAACCGTCACGCCAGAATGACTCCAGATCTCTGTAGCCGTGGCGGCAGGTAAAACAGCCTGAATACGCACATTGCTGTCGGCAAACTCTTCCTGTAGTCCGCGGGTAAAGCTAAGCCCCCACGCCTTGGTGGCACTGTACAGCGCGCTACCCGCCCGCACATGCAGGGACAATACCGAGGCGATATTGATCAGCGTACCGCGATTGTTTTGCGCCAGACGCGGCAGGATCGCATACGTCAAACGCATCAATGCCGTGGTGTTAAGGGTATTAATCGCCTGATGCTGCGCCACATCGCCCGAGAGGAAGGGCGCCATCTGCGCCGTGCCTGCGTTGTTAATCAGCGTGTCGATAGCGGTATTGCTGCGCAATTCCTCTTCCACGGCGCGGATCCCGGTTTCCTCGGTAAGATCGGCGACCAGAATATCGACAGATACGCCATAGCGCTTGCGAAGATCCGCGGCCAGCGTTTGCAGACGTGCTTCACGTCGGGCGACCAGCACCAGATTGGTACCACGTGCAGCAAGACGATCGGCATAAACAGCGCCAATTCCGGAAGAGGCGCCAGTAATCAGGGCGGTAGTGAGTTGCGTAGTCATCGTGTGTTACCTCTGAGCAAAGTGGGTTATTTGGTTTCAATATGAAACTTAATTTACTCTCTGCTATTTGGTTTTATAATGCAACCATTTTGCTGGCGATTTTTTGTTTTTGCCTGGCGAGGCGGGTCAGGAAGGAAGTTTTGGCACGATCTCTTCAGGTGTCAGTTCGCGGCCATCGTCGGCGATAAGTGCCAGTTTACGCAGAGGTTTACGCTGTTCGGTATCGACCAGCACGGTGCCGAATTCGTTTTCAGCAAACAAAAATTCATTGCCCCACTGCGACAGAGCAACCAGTACCGTCTGCAGGGCGCGCCCTTTATCGGTCAGGACATACTCCTGCCAGGCGCTGCCGTCAGATGCCGGCTGGAGCGTGAGGATACCTTCGTCGACCAGCAGTTTCAGACGCGTGGTCAGCATGTTTTTCGCAATACCGAGGCTTTTCTGGAACTCACCGAAGCGCGTGATACCCCGCAACGCGTCGCGAACAATCAGCAATGACCACCAGTCGCCGATGATATCCAGCGAACGGGCTACAGGGCAGGTGCTCTCTTCAAGACGGGTACGTTTCACAGTCAATTCTCCGGCGGGGTATGGTTTTATTATAAAACTAATCTGTCTACCGGGTAAGTCTGTTATTCATCAGTTTGAGAAATGCTTCCCGGAAAAGTGTCACGAATCTGTCACACTAAACGCGACATTTAAAACGAGTGAGGAATTAGGGATGAGAAAAGCACTACTCGCGCTGGCAATCGCCGGTTCCATTTCAGCGACATTTGGCGTGCAGGCGCAAGAGACGCCGGAAGGGTATCAGCTGGAGCAAGTTTTAATTATGAGTCGTCATAACCTACGCGCGCCGCTCGCCAATAACGGCAGCGTACTGGAACAATCGACGCCGAAGCAGTGGCCGGAATGGGAGGTACCAGGCGGTCAGCTCACCACCAAAGGTGGCGTGCTTGAAGTCTACATGGGCCATTACATGCGGGAATGGCTGGCTGAGCAGGGGATGGTGAAGACGGGAGAATGTCCGCCAGCGGATAGCGTCTACGCCTATGCCAACAGCCTGCAACGTACCGTTGCCACCGCGCAGTTCTTCATCACGGGGGCCTTCCCTGGATGCGATATCCCTGTGTATCACCAGGAAAAAATGGGCACCATGGATCCGACCTTTAATCCGGTGATTACCGATAACTCGCCTGAGTTCCGCGAAAAAGCGCTGAAGGCGATGGAAGCGGAACGGCAGAAAATGCAGCTCGGAGAAAGCTATAAGCTGCTGGAGCAGATGACCAATTATGCTGATTCGCCGTCCTGCAAAGAGAAGAAAATATGCTCGCTGGCGGACGCGAAAGATACCTTCAGCGCAGACTATGAAAAAGAGCCCGGCGTATCCGGACCGTTGAAAGTGGGGAACTCGCTGGTCGATGCGTTTACGCTGCAGTATTACGAAGGTTTCCCGGCCGATAAGGTGGCCTGGGGAGAAATCAAAACCGACCAGCAGTGGCGCGTGTTGTCGAAGCTGAAGAACGGCTATCAGGATTCGCTGTTTACCTCCACCGAAGTGGCGCAAAACGTGGCGAAACCGCTGGTGAAATATATCGACAAAGCCCTGGTGACCGATCAGGCCAAAGCGCCAAAAATCACCGTGCTGGTGGGGCATGATTCGAACATTGCTTCGCTGCTCACCGCGCTGGATTTCAAACCGTATCAACTGCACGACCAGCAGGAACGTACCCCGATTGGCGGCAAGATTGTCTTCCAGCGCTGGCATGACAAAAATGCCAATCAGGAGCTGATGAAAATTGAGTATGTCTATCAGAGCTCGGAGCAGCTGCGAAACGCCAGCGTGCTGTCGCTGCAGTCTCCGGCGCAGCGCGTGACGCTGGAACTGAAGGGATGTCCGGTTGATGCCAACGGTTTCTGTCCGGTCGATAAATTCAATGCGGTAATCAACAACGCGGCGAAATAGAAGATACCCCCCGCCCTGGCGGGGGGATTGTTTCAGACGTTTTTACGTTCGATGGTTTGCTCACCCCAGAAGAGCGCATCTTTGTCCGTCTTTTCAAAGGCGCGCATTAGCACTTCATCGCTGCCTTCTTCCCAAATCTGCTCTGCCAGCTTCTCGTCATATTTTGCGACTTCAAAAATGGCTTCGGCAATCTCCGGAGAGGTATTGCGTAAACTTGCCCATTCACCCACGCGGTGGGCTTTTGATTCTTGAGTAGGCATACTTGTCCTCCTGTTGGGTTAGCCGTTCAGTTTTTTGGCGAGACCTGCGACATATTCACCCTGATAGCGGGCGATAGTGAGCTCTTCATTGCTCGGCTGTCGGGAGCCATCGCCACCGGCAATGGTGGTTGCACCGTAAGGTGTCCCGCCACGTACCTGAGAAACATCAAATAACTCCTGTGCGCCGTAGCCAATCGGCACGATCACCATTCCGTGATGAGCAAGGGTCGTCCAGGTTGAGGTGATGGTTTGTTCCTGGCCGCCACCGGTTCCGGTGGAGCTGAAGACGCTGGCAAGCTTGCCGTACAATGCGCCTGAGGCCCATAACCCGCCGGTTTGATCGAGGAAGGTGCGCATCTGGCCGGACATATTGCCAAAGCGGGTGGGTGTCCCGAAGATAATGGCATCGTAATCTGCCAGCTCCTGAGGCGTGGCGACCGGGGCATTTTGCGTTTTCCCCCCGGCCTTCGCGAAGGCTTCTGCCTGCATGGTTTCCGGTACGCGCTTCACCACAACCTCAACGCCATCCACCCTGTTTGCACCTTCTGCTACCGCGTGAGCCATGGTTTCGATGTGTCCATACATGGAATAATAGAGCACCAGAACTTTTGCCATTTTGCATCACTCCTCGTTTGTTTTTTCTGGCAGCGGATCGCTGCGTTCATTTAAAGATATGCCATCACAGCCATACTGCAAAAATGAACGGCATTTCTTTGATTTATAACAAAATGGATGAGAAAACGCTTTGTAGCAAAATGAAACAACTTTTTGGCGGTCGATTTTTGAAACGATAAGAAAGGCTTATTAATGGCCGTTACGCAATCTCATACGAAAGGCTGAGATCATGTTGCAGGATATTACCTGTGACTTGCCTGATCGCCTCACTCCACTAAGCTTAGTCTCACGTGACACAGATAAAGGTACTCACCTGGTGTCGCGAGGTGAAAGAATCCTCTTTTACTGAATGCAATATGATGTCTAATGTTTCACATCCTGGAGGTTAGAGATGGCAAACCATCGTGGTGGTTCAGGTAATTTCGCTGAAGACCGTGAAAGAGCATCAGAAGCAGGTCGTAAAGGTGGCCAGTCCAGCGGGGGTAACTTCAAAAATGACCCTCAGCGCGCATCAGAGGCTGGCAAAAAAGGGGGTAAAAACAGCCATGGCAGTAACAAGTAATACGCCGGGCTTGACCCCTGCCGCCGGGTTTCCCGGCGGTTTTTTTATTTCTGCAACATTGAACTGTAACCAAAGGCAACGCACACTACAGAATTGAGTTTAATTTCTGGTGCCGCATGTCTGTCTCACGCTTCAAATTCTCCGTTAAACCGCAGGAAGCCATCCTCATTCTTATCACCATGTTTTGGGGCGGGACCTTTCTGGCCGTCCAGTACGCGGTGACCCTCAGCGATCCGTTCTTTTTTGTTGGTCTGCGCTTTGCGACGGCAGCGATTGCCGTGGGGCTGATATCGCTTAAAACGCTGCGTGGACTGACGCTTAAAGAGCTTAAGGCGGGCATCGCAATCGGGGTGGCAATTGCGATGGGCTACAGCCTGCAAACGTGGGGGTTACAGACGATATCCAGCAGTAAATCGGCGTTTATCACCGCCATGTATGTACCGCTGGTGCCGTTACTGCAGTGGCTGTGTCTTGGGCGACTACCGGGATTGATGTCCTGTATTGGTATCGTACTGGCGTTTATTGGTCTGATTTTACTTGCCGGGCCGGAAAACAACCTGCTGGCACTGGGGCCGGGGGAGATCATCACCCTGGTGGGAGCCATTGCCATTGCGGCGGAAATTATTCTGATCAGCGCCTGGGCGGGCAAGGTTGACGTTAAGCGCGTGACGGTGGTGCAGCTCGCTACGGCATCGCTAGTGGCGTTTGCGGCGATGGTTCCGGCAGGGGAGTCTGTGCCGCCGATGTCCACCGGGTTGATTGTGGTCGCGCTGGGGTTGGGCATCTTTAGCGCCATTATTCAGGTCACTATGAACTGGGCGCAGCGCAGCGTATCCCCGACGCGGGCGACGGTGATCTACACAGGAGAACCCGTCTGGGCCGGGATTTTCGGGCGTCTCGCTGGAGAACGTTTACCGCTGCTGGCGCTGGTTGGTGCGGCGTTTATCGTCGTTGGGGTGTTGGTGAGTGAGCTAAAGCTCCGCAAGCGCCAAAAAGAGGTGAGTGATTTGACGGTTGAAAAAGGTTTTGATTGAAAAAATGCACAGATTTCTCCAGGATATGTACGGACAAATACCGTACATAGAAAAGTAAATCATGCCAGCACTTAAAAAACAGCGTATCGATCTTCGCTTAACCGACGAAGACAAAACAATGATTGAAGAAGCGGCGGCGATGACGAATCAAACGATCACCCAGTTTATGGTGAACAGTGCTTCGGAACGTGCTGCAGAAGTCATCGATCAGCATCGACGTCTCGTATTAAACGAAGCATCGTGGAATGCCGTAATGGATGCCATCGACAATCCACCCGAGCCGAATGAACGCCTGAAGCGAGCCGCAAAGCGTCTAAAAAACATGGAGTGAAGCGTCGTGGAAAATCTCACGATCGAAATGTTTTCAGAGGGAACCGAATACGCTTTCGAGGATTTCGATTGTGGTGAGCCCTCGCTAAATGCCTTCCTGAGAGAGCATCTGGTGCGCCAGCACAATGGGCGCATTCTGCGCGGCTATCTGCTAAAAGATCGTGACCATCCACACGTGCTGGGCTACTACACGTTGTCTGGAAGTTGCTTTGAAAAAGCGATGCTCCCTTCTAAGACGCAGCAGCGCAGGATCCCCTATACCAACGTACCCAGTGTGACTCTGGGACGTTTAGCTGTTCATAAAACACTACAGGGAAATGAGTGGGGGACAACACTCGTTACGCATGCTATGCGGGTTGTTTACCTGGCTTCACAGGCTGTGGGTGTGCATGGCCTTTTTGTTGATGCGCTTAATGAGCAGGCAAAAAGGTTCTATCTGAAGCAAGGTTTTATCCCCCTGCAAGGGGATAACAGTAATTCTCTGTTCTTCCCTACAAAATCTATTGAACGATTGTTTGAGCAAGAGTGATTACGCTACATCCTGTTGTTCTTACTGAACATGCAGGTCGGGTAAGGCGTAGCCATTACCCGACATACAGGTTTCACGACTCCTGATGCACGACCTCGCCCTGCGGTGCGGCTGCTTTCCGGCGGCTCAGCAGGGCGTTAAGCATAATCGCCCCGAAGGTCGCCGTACCTATTCCGCCAATCGTAAACCCGCCCAGCGTCAGGGCAAAATCGCCCGCGCCCAGTACCAGCGTGACCGCCACCATAATCAAGTTGCTGTTCTGGCTGAGATCGACGCGATGCTGTACCCAGATACGCGCGCCGGCCACAGCGATAAGCCCAAACACCACAATGGATGCCCCGCCAATCACCGGCGACGGAATGGTGTGGATCAAAGCCCCGAATTTCGGCGAGAAACCGAGCAGCATGGCCATCACCGCTGCCGCCACAAAGACCAGTGTCGAATAGACTTTAGTCACCGCCATCACGCCGATATTCTCGGCATAGGTGGTCACGCCACTGCCGCCCACCGAGCCGGAGAGCATAGTCGCCAGCCCGTCACCGACAAATGCGCGGCCCATATACGGGTCCATACTGCGCCCGGTCATCCCCGCCACTGCTTTCAGGTGGCCTAAGTTCTCTGCCACCAGGATCACCGCCACGGGCGCGATGAGCATCATCGCCTGGGTGTTAAAGGTGGGAGAGGTGATCTGCGGCATGCCGAACCAGGCAGCCTGATGAAGCAGGGTAAAATCGACCGGTTTGCCAAGGCTAAAAACGTTCGCCAGCAGGGCATAGACCAGGCAGGCGACAATCAGCCCGACCAGAATCAGCAGCCGCTGGATCATCCCCCGGGTGAACACCGCCACCAGACCGATACAGAGCACGGTGATCACCGCCATCCAGCTTTCAAACGGCGAGCCGGAAACACTTCTGACCGCAATTGGCGCGAGGTTCAGACCAATCGCCATCACCACCGCCCCGGTCACGACGGGCGGCATCATGCGTTCGATCCAGCGTGTTCCGATCTTCATCACCACCAGACCGATCAGGGTGTAGACCAGACCGCAGGCGATGATGCCGCCGAGGGCCACGCTCAGGTTAGGGTTGATCCCCTGGCCGTTAAACCCGGTGGTGGCGATGACCACCCCCACAAAAGCGGCGCTGGAGCCCAGATAGCTGGGGACGCGCCCGCCGGTGACAAAAAAGAACAACAGCGTACCGATACCTGACATCAAAATGGAGAGATTGGGGTCAAGCCCCATTAGCATCGGCATCAGCACCGTGGCGCCAAACATCGCGACCGCGTGCTGGATGCCCATCACCAGGGTTTGCCCGAGAGGGAGCCTTTCATCCGGCGCGACCACGCCAGGTTCTGTGGAGGTCGATTTCAACTGCCAGTGGGGAAATCCGAACATTGCCATGAGCTGTCTCCTTAAGGAGGGTTAACAGGCGGGTCGCATAAGCGCGTGGTAGCCGCGGTCGAACCACACCAGCCCTTGCGGCGCGGGGTGGCGAATAATCGAAACAATGTCGCAAAACAGGATGTCGTGGGTACCCACGCTGACCACCTGGCTGATACGGCAGTCAAACGAGGCCAGCGCCGCTTCCAGACGCGGACAACCCGTGTCGCCCGTCTGCCAGCGGGCGGCGGCAAAACGTTCGTCCATGGGGGTTTTACCACCAAACAGGTTGGATAGCGGCTCTTGCCCGGCGCTCAGGGTATTCACGCAAAGCGTGCGGTTTGCGCTAAAGGTCGGCCAGACCGATGCGCCACGGTTCAGGCACACCAGCAAAGTGGGCGGTGAATCCGTGACGCTGCACACGGCGCTGGCGGTGAAGCCTGCCATCCCTGCCGGGCCGTCGGTGGTGATGATATTGACTGCTGCCCCGACGCAGGCCATGGCGTCGCGAAAGGTTTGTTTATCCGGTACTGTCATCATCGCTCCTTACGCCAGCCCGCAGGCATCGTCGAAGTCCAGACGCGGCAGGCGTCCGTAAAGTTTGTTCGTATCACCATAGCCAATGTTGATCAGCAGATTGCTTTTAAGCGTTGTGCCGGTGAAAAAGGCCTCATCGACTTTTTGTCGGTCAAAGCCGGACATTGGGCCGGTATCCATCCCCAGGGCACGACAGGCAAAAATAAGGTATGCGGCCTGCATTGAGCTGTTGCGAAAGGCGGTCTCTTCGGCAAGTGCCGGGCTTGAGGTAAACCAGCTTCTGGCATCGCCATGCGGGAACAGTTCGGGCAGGCGCTCGTAGAATTCCCCGTCCCAGGCCACAATGGCTGTAACCGGGGCGGTGAGGGTTTTCTCCAGGTTGCCGCTGGAGAGGGCCGGGCGCAGCTTCTCTTTTCCCTCTGCACTTCTTACAAACACAATCCGCGCCGGGGAGCAATTGGCGGACGTGGGTCCCCATTTCATCAGGTTGTAGATCTCGCGCAGCGTCTCGTCGCTGACCGGAATGTCCTGCCAGCCGTTGTGAGTGCGCGCGCCAGTAAATAACGTCTCCAGCGCGGTGGGGTTAATGGCTTCGCTCATCAAAACTCCTTATAAAGCGGGTTCAGGGCTGTGCAGCAGGCTGGCAAGCCCGTTCAGCAGCAGGGTGTTAAAGATGTCAGGTTCGGTGACATTGCAGGCATGGCCGCCCTGGCGCATCACCGCCTTGTGGCTGTGTGGGATCGCTACCTGCAGTTCCGTGGAACACACCGAGGGCACCAGCATGTCGTCAACGGAACAGATGATGTGTACCGGGCAGCGAATGCGTGCGGCGTGGCGGCTGAAGTCGGCCTTTTTCAGTGCGTCCAGCCTGCGCAACAGGTTGGCTTTGCCCTGAAAGTGGGCCAGCGCCAGGGCGTCTTCTGCCTCAAGACGCGGCGCGCGGGCGGCCATCCAGTCAGCCGGGTAGAGGAACAGCGGCTGTGCCTCTACCCACGCTTGCGCACCACCCGCATGCAGCAGACGCTCGCGGATCTGAAAGCAGCGGCGGGTATGGGCGTTTAGGGTCAGCCAGCCGTTGACGCACACCAGCGCAGTCAACGATTCTGGTTTATCGAGCGCCAGCTGCAGACCCACCAGCGCTCCCAGCGCATGGCCTACCACGCAGTAGCGCGCGATCCCGGCATCATTCAGCGCCTGCGCCAGCTCGTCGGCCATCTCAGCAAGGCTATAACCTTCCGGCAGGGTGGCGGGATTATTGCCCGTACCGCGCTGGTCATAGCACACCACCTGATACTCCTTCTCAAGTGTGGCCAACTGGGGCAGCCAGTAGCTGCCGCTGCCGCCGAGTCCGGCAATCAGCACCACCACGGGCGCCCCCTCATACGGGGGCTGTGAGACAGAGAGTTTCATGGCGGCCTCACTTCGCGATGTGTGCAACGGACGCAATCTCAACGAGCGCCTCCGGCTTCACCAGCCCGCACTGAATGCAGAACCGGGCCGGTTTATCACCGGGGAAGAACTCCGCGTAGATTTCGTTAATCGCGGCGTAGTTTTTCCAGTCGGTGATAAAGATGCTGTTGAAGGTCACATCCTCCATGGTGCCACCCGCTGTTTCGATCACATTTTTGATCGTCTCCAGCACGTGGCGCGTTTGCGCCTTTGGGTCGTTGATAAACACCACGTTATTGTCTTTATCAAATGGCAGCGTGCCGGAGACATACACCACGCCATCGGCAAGGGTGCCGGGAACAAACGGAGCAATCGGCGTGCTGGTGCCAGCGGGGATGATTACGGATTTCGGCATCATGTGTCTCCTCAGGCAATACGGGCGAGTGGGGGATTCAGGGCGTCGCAGAAATCAGCCACATTACTCACCCAGCCAAAAAAGGTTTCGATATTGAACAGAGCCGCTTTCTGGGCGAATTCTGGCCCGGCCTGATGCGTCGCGTCTTCCAGCACGACACCGAAATACTCAAGGAAAAAGCCGTCACGCAGCGTGGATTCCACACAGACGTTGGTGGCAATACCGGTGAAGACCAGGTGACGAATACCCCGGCTGCGCAGCAGGCTGTCGAGTGGGGTGTTGAAAAAGCCGCTGTAGCGCGGTTTGGGCAGCACGATATCGCCTGGCTCAGGAACCAGTTCATCCACCAGCTGGTAATCCCATCCGCCTTTTGCCAGCAGCTTGCCCTGTAACTCGGGTTGTTTGCGCATGGTTTTCAGGGCGTTCGATTTGTGGAAGTTGGGCGAGCCAGGGCCTCCAGCCTCCACGTATTGATCGTCCCAGCCGTTCTGAAACCAGATGATGAGCATCCCGGCGGCGCGGGCGGCGGCTACGGCAGTTTTAATGTTCTCAATCACCGGTTTAGTAGCGGAAACGTCGAACCCCGCCAAATCCAGATAGCCGCCCTGACTGGCGTAGGCGTTTTGCATATCCACCACAATCAGGGCGCTCTGCTGTGCATCAAACGTGATGGTTTCCGGACGTGCAGCAAGTGTTGTCATTACGCGACCTCCTTTGTGATAGCGGGAATATGGGCGCGGCACTGCATCAGCGGCTGGATGCGCTCGCCGAAGGTTTCCACGCCGGTGAGGAAATCATCGAAGGTCAGCAGGACGCCTTCAGCGCCAGGCACTGCGGCCACTTCATCCAGCATTCTGGCGACGCTGGCGTACGAGCCAACCAGCGTGCCCATATTGATATTGACGGCGGAGGTCGGGTCGGCCATCTGGCGCACGTTGGTATCTGAGCCGGAACGGGTATCTTTCTGGCTCTGTTCGGTGAGCCAGCTTAGCGCCTCCTCGTCTGCGCCATCTTTGTAACGCTCCCATCTGGCGCGAGCGGCGTCGTCGGTCTCGTCGGCAATCACCATAAACAGCACGTAGGAACCTACGTCGCGCCCGGTTTTGTCGGCGGCCTCTTTCATCCGTGCGGCGGTCGGGGCGAAGGCGGCAGGCGTGTTTACGCCTTTCCCGAAGCAGAAGTTGAAGTCAGCGTATTTAGCAGAGAATTCCATCCCCGCGTCGCTCTGTCCGGCGCAAATGACTTTCATAGGGACAGAAGGCTGCGGGCTGACGCGACAGTCATTCATGGTGAAGAAGTCACCTTTGAAATCGCTTTTGCCGGTGCCCCACAGATCGCGCAGAACCTGCACATACTCGGTGAGGTAGTCGTAGCGACGAGAGAAGTAATCGTCACCCGGCCAGAGTCCCATCTGTTCATACTCCGGTTTTTGCCAGCCGGTCACCAGATTGACGCCAAAGCGCCCGCCGGAGATGGAGTCGATGGTGGAGGCCATACGCGCCACAATTGCAGGTGGCAGAGTGAGGGTGGCGGCGGTGGCGTAGATCTGAATACGCGAGGTTACCGCGGCCAGCCCGGCCATCAGAGTGAAGGACTCCAGGTTGTGATCCCAGAATTCGGTTTTGCCGCCAAAGCCGCGCAGCTTGATCATCGAAAGCGCAAAATCGAAATGGTAGTGCTCCGCTTTCTGCACGATGGCTTTATTCAGCTCAAAGGTCGGCATGTATTGCGGTGCGGTGGTCGAGATAAGCCAGCCGTTGTTGCCGATAGGGACGAATACGCCAATTTTCATCACGAACCTCTCTTCATCTCAGTGTGGGGTGAAAGTCAGACGTGGCGCTGCATCCTGCATATCCTGTTCAGCCTCGTGAAAAGGGTTTTGCAAAGGGGATGCCAGTTTTTAAAATAGCTTTGTTATTATGGTGTTAACGCAAGGTTGGTGAATTGAGTGCAAATAAAGTGGACTAAATGGTCAAAAGAAATGCACACAAAGCAGGCAACGGTGCGCGATGGCGGTGCAGGGGCGAGGAGGGGAATGGAGCACGATCCCGGTGCGGGCCGGGATCGCAGGTTAGCGCTTATTGTGGTTTCAACTGCCCGTTCATGCGTTTAGGCTCCGGCAGATCGCCCGTATCATTCAGCGCCCCCGGGAACGTCGACAGCCACGCTTTCACCTTCTGTTTATTGGTATGCACCGCGCTTAACCCTTCTAAACAGCCCCACAGCTCGCGGGTATTCTGCGGGGTGATCACAATGCAATCCGGCATCACGCGGATTTTTACCGCACGGCCATACGCAAACCCGGCGCGGGACAACCAGTCACCGGACAGCGGCAGAAAGTTATGCTCCATGCGCGTATAGAGCTCACCGCATGATGCACCCACCTCATCCCGCGCATGAACACGCCCGGAATGGGTCGGCTCGCCATGCAAGTCCCGCGGGTTCTTTTTGCGTACCTGCTCGCGAATTTCTTCACCATTTTCAAATACTGCATTTTCCGTTTGGGCAACAGCCCGCTCTGGCATAAAATTCTTCGCAGCCATATTCAACTCCTTATAAGTTGCTTTGTGGTTAGCGGTATTAAGGTGGTGGTACACCTTTTTACCGCGATCTTGTTTATCTATTTTTCTGTGTATTACTCACTGTATGTGTTGGGTGGTTTCAGTACGCCAATTATACCCCTATGGATAAAAACACAGGGGTAAAATGGTGGGGAAAATAGTGAAAATGCGAGGCGGCTCGAGGAAAGGGTGGGGGGGGGATTGTTGAGAGCTGGTTTGAGGCTTAGGTTCGAAGTGAGCGATAAGCGGACATTCAGGTCGGCAGTAATTCCTTTGTTGTCATCTCAAAAATCAATTGTTTTTTTATTATAATCAATTAATATTTTTATACTTTGTATATTAAGAGGATTTGAAATGACTACCCCTAACAAAAATACCGAGTCTGATTGGTATGGTTTTCAAGAGGAGATTTGTGAGCATTTTAAAAATCTAGGTGCCAATGCTAAGACAAACGTTACGGTTGAAGGAGTAAGAGGTAGTTCAAATATAGATGTTGTGGTAGAGTCAAAATACCTTGGGACTGATTTTAAATGGTTTGTAGAAGCTAAGTATTGGAATAGTAATGTAACGAAGGAAATTGTCCATGCCTTTTTTACAGTGCTTCAAAATACTGGGGCTGACAGAGGCTTTATTATTTCAAAAACAGGTTTTCAATCAGGGGCGATTGAAGCAACGAAGCATACAAATATAAGTTTATATACATTTGAGGAGTTTAAGGCGAAAACAAGTCATCTTGTGCAGTCCAATATATTGAAATCATTTTTGAATCGAGCTATTTTAACTAGTGCAAGATACTGGGGGCACACGAAACAAATAAGAATAAAATATGAGCTTAGGTATGAAATGTTTGATTATAGAGAGGTTCTCTCATGTGCTGTAATTCTTATTATTGTTACCGACTTGATTATTGATGAAGAGATTATTTATCCACTAGATGTTTCTCGATATATAGGAAGAGAAAAAGAATCTATCAATAGCTTTCATGAGTTAATGCACTGGTTGAATTCAAGTTTGAATGAGTTAGATCGTAGGATATTAGATGCTGAAATAATGATGAGGTTAAATGGCGAGTTCAATCCTGTATACGAATATTTTACACCTGACATTATGAGAATTTGCACTAAAGAAAGAATTGATAAGTTTTTAGACTATAGTTTTCTTCCTGAAAAAGAAAGGGAAATGGTGATTGAGCAACAAAGATTGGCAGAGGAATACAGAAAAAGTCGGAAGGGTAATTGACGGGGCGATATATTCAAAGAATAGCGAAAGATATTCTGAAAGCCAAGTCGACTACGGACTGTGTGTTGCATCCATCGGTTGAACTTACAGCACAAAGTGGCCCATTTACCCTTAGTGATCTTTTAAGAGTCTGTTCAATTTCCTCTGTGTCAATGCTCAACTATAGCTTGTTCATTCGGCATCAGAGGCACTCCAAATATAGGGCTGATTTGTCTATAGGCTCTGACCTGCCCCCACGATTAGATACAACACTCAGTTAGTAACGTCGGAATCTTCATTCTCAGAATGACCCTTTCTCCAGCCCGCTGCAAATTCAGACGGTGTCTGATAATTCAGCGTGGAGTGCGGGCGGCATTCGTTATAATCCTGCCGCCAGTCATTAATAATTTTCCTGGCATGAACGATATCGCTGAACCAGTGCTCATTCAAACATTCATCGCGAAATCGTCCGTTAAAGCTCTCAATAAATCCGTTCTGCGTTGGCTTGCCCGGCTGGATTAAGCGCAACTCAACACCATGCTCAAAGGCCCATTGATCCAGTGCACGGCAAGTGAACTCCGGCCCCTGGTCAGTTCTTATCGTCGCCGGATAGCCTCGAAACAGTGCAATGCTGTCCAGAATACGCGTGACCTGAACGCCTGAAATCCCAAAGGCAACAGTGACCGTCAGGCATTCCTTTGTGAAATCATCGACGCAGGTAAGACACTTGATCCTGCGACCGGTGGAAAGTGCGTCCATGACGAAATCCATCGACCAGGTCAGATTGGGCGCCGCCGGACGGAGCAGCGGCAGACGTTCTGTTGCCAGCCCTTTACGACGTCTTCTGCGTTTTACGCCCAGGCCACTGAGGTGATAAAGCCGGTACACGCGCTTATGATTAACATGAAGCCCTTCACGGCGCAGCAACTGCCAAATACGACGGTAGCCAAAACGCCTGCGCTCCAGTGCCAGCTCAGTGATGCGCCCTGATAAATGCGCATCAGCAGCCGGACGGTGAGCCTCATAGCGGCAGGTCGACAGGGATAAACCTGTAAGCCTGCAGGCACGACGTTGCGACAGACCGGTCGCATCACACATCAACATCACGGCTTCCCGCTTCTGGTCTGTCGTCAGTACTTTCGCCCAAGAGCCACCTGAAGCGCCTCTTTATCCAGCATGGCTTCGGCAAGCAGCTTCTTGAGTCTGGCGTTCTCTTCCTCAAGCGACTTCAGGCGCTTAACTTCAGGCACCTCCATACCGCCATACTTCTTACGCCAGGTGTAAAACGTGGCATCGGAAATGGCATGCTTGCGGCAGAGTTCACGGGCGGGTACCCCAGCTTCGGCTTCGCGGAGAATACTGATGATCTGTTCGTCGGAAAAACGCTTCTTCATGGGGATGTCCTCATGTGGCTTATGAAGACATTACTAACATCGGGGTGTACTAATCAACGGGGAGCAGGTCAGCTCGGGCTCACTCCATTAATGGCGCAAAAAAAGCGCAGGCATATGGTTACACATCACGTGCTTTACCAGTTCAGTTGTGGGATTAAGTGAGACAATTAGAGTTCAATATGGGGCGAATAAATTCCGTTTTACATATTTCCTGACTTCCCTGATAGTCACTCTTTTCGATTGGTGGCTATCAGGGGGCATATTCAACTGGTGCGGCTACGGACTACAGGTTAATGATTTCTTCCTCACTAAACCAGCCTGACGCGATAACTTTAGCCTTCACTGATACTGGCATCTTCGTGTACGCGACAACGGCAAGGCTTTTTTGTGCCCTGCTACAGATAACGTATAAAAGGCGACGTGATTTTTTAGGCAAGGAATCTTCGCTCGTACCTTCCTTTTTTATTTCATCCTTCGTAAGTTCCTTAACGCCAAGCAGTCTGTCATAACTGAATGTGGAACCTCGGGCTTCTTCATCATCCAGAATAGCCATGACGCGAGGAAACTCCAATCCTTTCACCCCTTGATGGGTACCGTACGACGAGGTGGAAGATATGTAGCTGATAAAATTTTCCAGTTCCTGGAAAGATGCGTTCAGGGATTGTTTCCATGCATCAAACTCCTTATTGAACTGATTTTCCTCTGTTGATACATCATCGAGCGGCGGCGACTCCAGTTGTAGCAGGAATGTTTCAGGGAGGATAAGCAAGTCCCCTTCATGTACCAGTCGACACACCTCAAGAATAGAAGGCGTTAGCTTCCCATCTAGGCGGGCTTTTATCTGGTCTATCATAAGTTGTGCTTCACGAAAAAGCTCCAGCGGGTCGGCAGCATATTCAAGCCGCGAGGCGGAAAATACAGGTGAGTGATTACGCATAATGGTGGCAATTCTGAAATCATCATCACAGCGTATCGCGTTGATTAATGGCCACAGTTGCGAGGATAGGAAAGTAATCTCCAGCCGCTCTCCCTTGATTGCCGCATCTCCCAGTCTGTCTACTTCAAGAAGGGGGTGAAGAAAATTAGCGAACTCACCGCGAGTGGCAGCCATACGGTGTTCAAGCGTGAGCACTTTGACTAACTTTATATTGTTCCATTCCGGGTCATTCGCGAACTCAGCCATATGTTCGGCAATATGACGTTCAACCTCAGCCTTGTTCTTGGGGGTATTTGTATCGACGACAAACAGTCGCGCGGTGCCGGGCTGGGCATCGTTAGCCGGATACTGAATGTGTTTGTCATTGTACTTCCGGATATTGTTTATCAGAGTGACTATTCTTTCAGGCGATCGGTGATTAATCGTTATCTCCGGAGACTGCCATCCCGGTGGTAACTGAGTGGTCAAGTCGTATTTTCCCCCCATGAAAATTTGCTGCATCATGTCGCCAAACAGCCCGAGACAGAACTGATTAGGATTTTTTTGCTGTGTCATGATGAGCGACTCAATCAAAGATTTGTCAGTGTCCTGGCTTTCATCAATTAAGAGCACCGGATATCTGCTGTAGAGGATCTCTCTGAGCAAAGCTTCAGTCTGAAGAAGATGTGCGGTTACTTTTATAACATCATGATGATTTAACGCACCTCTTTCAGGACGGCTCGTGGACGGGCAGTAGCTGAATTTTTGGATTGAATTGAGGTGTTCAAGCCGTTTCTTTTTACTCTCTAAACTTCGCCTGTTTTTTTCTGCCGTTGGGCCCGCAGGTTTTGTGCTCTTCGCGATTGCAAGAGTGAGTTGTTCAATACTTTTTGGGAGATCGCCTTCCATCCACAATTTGATGTCCGCGGTAAATGGGTTGATTAAATCCCAGCAAAAACTGTGTATGGTCGAAACCATGAAGTTGGCATCAAAGAATAACCGTCGTTGAATTTCTTCACAGGCTGCATTTGTATACGTGATAATACCTATTCTTTTTCCTGATTTAGACAGTTCAGCAGAATACTCATGTTTCATTCTCTCCAATACGCTGACCAACGTGCGGGTTTTGCCCGACCCCGCACCGGCAAAAAGCAGAAAGCTTCTGGGATTGTTCAGGTCCATATAACTGAAAAGCTCATTAACGATGGTGTCAACTGAGGAAGACATCTCCATATCTATTTGACCTCCTGCTGGTCAGTGGTATCAATCACTACCGGAGTGAGGTCTTTACTTGCATCATCCAGCGCTTGCTTAAGCCAGTCGAGACCCTCTTGTATGTAGGCTGGTGCGATGAGCTTTCCAGGGTCTGCACAGAACAGTAAATCGAGTGCCATTTCAGCTTTATCATAAGTGAGGGCCTCAAAAAGCGCCTCACAGCACTCCTCAAGCGAACTAAGCTTAAGTGCTTTTTGCATTTGCCTCATCATCCCGGTCGGTTTTTCTACATTTCGGAATAAATCGGGATTTGTAAGTGCAATCGCATCTTCAAAGGTGTATGGATATGCCAAGGCTTCATCACCGTCTGGCTTAAATTTAATGGGGATGCCGTACTGAAAGGCGACTCTCACTTTACCGCAAACTTTTTTATGCTCAGGCATACTGAGGACTTTATCCAAATCGTCCTCACCCCCTAACCAGGTTTTGATGGAATGGCTGCCAGTTATGTATCCTTTTCCTAGCTTTGGTCGGATGGCTTTTGGCTTGGCTCTAGAACTACCCGAGTCTTCCGGAGTTTCCACGGGGGGGCATTGAGCATCGGTATCTGTAATAACAAGGGTAGGGATCCCAAGAATATCAATTAGTGATTTCAGCCGGTGAGCATGAGATCCGCCAACTTCCAGAATTGATATGTAGCTGTTGTCTAGGCTGGTATCGGTGTTGGGATCATTACGTATGAAGTGTGGCATCAAAATTCGTTCAGCCGCACCTTCGACAAGAATTATTCCGTTCGCAAAGAAAAGGTCGCAGTGAGTTGTCTTCAGGTAACGCGCGACGAACTGAGCCGTTTCTGAAATATCCCCCTCAACGCTTTTACCGCGGCCAAAGGTACAAGACAAATCAACCACATCTGCCGTAGGCACGTCATGTGAGCCTGTCGCGGGTTTGCGTTTAAAGTATCTGAGTTTTTCGAACCCCACCTCATGCGCAAGGTAACTTGAATGCGTGCTCACCACCAGTTGGCTTGAGAATTTTTTAGACTCACCTAAATCCGTATGATTCCGTAGCACACCATAGGCTTTTTTAATGAATACCTGCTGAACCTGAGCGTGCAGGTGGGCTTCCGGCTCTTCAATTAAAATAAGATGCAGAGGTTCAACCGTGGCATCCTCTTCCTGCTTTCTCAGCCCTGCTTTCCCAACCCGCATCCAGTGATCCCTGAAGCTCATCATGGTAAATACCATTGAGATAAGATTCTTGTAACCAAGACCGTTGTATTTCTCGGACAGACTCATCAGGGAGGTTCCCGTCTCCTGACTGGTCTTCTGGATTTCAAAGAGAATGGCGGCTTCATGATCTAAATTGTCGATAGGGTTGACCCTGCTCGATAATCTTATGTGTGGGTCAGTGAAGCCCGGATATCCCAGCCCCTCGATTTCCTTTAGCTGATCAGTAAACACATCATTCAATCTTTCATCAAAAGAGTGTTGCGCATACGCAATGGATTTAAGGGCGTCCAGATCTTCATTACCAGGAAGATCTGTGGGGTTCAAATGCCGGTTATAGTACTGGTTCATCTGACTGGCCAGATTAGACCCGCCATGCAGGGAACCAGTTGATACATAGGGATCTGAAAAGCCCCGTGTCGCATCTATGATGTCGACCTTAAACAGTCCGTTGAAAGGATAAAAATCTAAGGGGGGTTGCTCCTCAGCCAGTGTCTGAGGGTGAAACTCCCCATTTGGCTCAGGATTAACTTTTGCGGGATCCAGTATGTAGGACTTAATCTCAAAGACCTTGGATACTTCTCGTTCGAGGTATTCCCGCATCGAACCCGGCCAGACCGAAAAGGTGAAGCTACTGGCTTCTGCTCCCGTGCCGTCCGAGTCTTTTTTGCTATTTGTTTCAGCCGTTGCTTTAAGCTGCTCAGCTGCTTTAAAACAGTCAATAAAGTCAGCTTTTAAGACATCGAGGTTTTTAGGTTGATAAATCATCCTGATACCCAAGAGTCCGCCGTCCCATTTTAATGTCGGAATCAGGTGTCGCACCCGGTGGATCTCACTTTTCTCGACTTTTAACCAGACATCCAGTGTCGGACATAAAGGCTGCCAATCGATAATCTTTTCACCAGCTTCTTGGGCGTTTACCCATGCCAGACCAAATAGATTTAGCATATGCCAGTTCGACAGGGTGAAATCGGCCGCACCCAGCTTGCGCGATGTGGTCGGTTTACCTGATGCCGCGCTCGCAGTCGTTTTTCCTCGTTGGTCGAGGAAGAAAATCAGGGCATCCATAGCGGACGTTTTACCGCTATTGTTTGCCCCAACGAGCAGGGTTTCTTTATCGGCTAAGTGAATTCTGCAGGTTTTCAGTTTTCGGTAATTTTGGATATCAATATATTCAATTTTCATGTGGCCTCCTTTCCTCAGTCATGACGAAAAAATCCTCAGTGTAAGGATGAGATTTATCAGTAAAGTGAAATTGGTGGTCTACTCAGGCTGAAGCCAGCATTTCAACCATGGTTATATTAATGTTGTATTAATTTTGAACGCTACTGTCTAGTGGAATATTTGGCACTGAAAAACAGTGTTAATCCCAGACCAGCTTAATGATCACTTGGCCATGCTTATACCGAGACCTGTTAGTTTACGTGAAAACGGGTAAACCCTGTGTTCAACGGACCCCGATGACGGCCAACCGGCCTTCACCACTGAACCCAACCAAATAATGTTTAAAAATCCTCTGGCTGCTTGAGTATTAATAGCATTGGGCGAAGCCAAGGCGTGATCATGCCTATTACAGAGGTGTTTGGCGTATAAATAAATGACCAATGGCTCCTTTGACCTGCTCCCCTAAAACTAATGTAAAGCGGACTTAGCATTGTCGGCTCATGGCACGAAGCGCCCATCTAAAGGACCCCAGAGTCTACTAAACACAATGGTTGCCAACATTCGCTCTCGGCCATCCCTCACAACTCTTTCCCTTCTTTGAATCAGCACACCCCATCCCCCCAAAATGTCGAGACACCTCACCGCATTTGCTATGCTATGGCAAACCAACAAGGAGAGCGCTGATGACACAAGGTGCAGTGAAAACACCCGGTAAACGTTCGCAGGCGGTGAGTGCGAAAAAGCAGGCCATTCTGAGCGCGGCGCTGGAGACGTTTTCACAGTTTGGCATCCACGGCACGCGGCTGGAGCAGGTGGCAGAGCGGGCAGGGGTGTCAAAAACCAATCTGCTGTACTACTACCCGTCAAAAGAGGTGCTCTACGTTGCGGTGCTGCAACAGATCCTCGATATCTGGCTGGCGCCGCTCAAGGCGTTTCGCGAAGAATTCACCCCGCTGGTGGCGATTAAAGAGTACATCCGCCTCAAGCTTGAGGTCTCCCGCGACTACCCGCAGGCATCACGGTTGTTCTGCCTTGAGATGTTACAAGGCGCGCCGTTGCTGAAAACCGAGCTGACCGGGGATTTAAAACAGCTGGTGGACGATAAATCGGAGATCATTGCCGGGTGGGTCGCCAGCGGCAAACTGGCACCGGTAGAGCCGCATCATCTGATCTTTATGATTTGGGCCTCCACTCAGCACTATGCTGACTTTTCGGCCCAGGTCGAAGCGGTAACCGGCAAAACACTTCAGGATGAAACCTTCTTCCAGAACACGCTGGAAAACGTGCAGCGGATGATTATCGAAGGGATCCGCGTACGCTAGTTCCCCTCACCCTAACCCTCTCCCACAGGGAGAGGGGACTGTTCTGTGCTGTCTTTTCTCCCTCGCCCCTATGGGGAGAGGGGGCAGCTTAAATCGCCTTCTTCACACTGCATCATCGACGCCAGATACGCTTCGCGCTCGACGGTTTTCTCCGTCATACACTGGTTGATGATCATGGGCTGCACGCTGCCGCCCTCTGTACCCGAACCGACAAAAGCACAATCCGCATCACGCAGGGCTATCCACGCCAGTTGTGCCTTCTTTAACAGATCGCGCTGTGGAACAGCTGCACGTTTCATGGCGGCCTGGTAAGTCTGGTTGAGCTTTTTGTCTGCCGCCTGGTATTGCGTGGCCGTACAGGTGTTCAGCTCAAGCTGCGTGCTGGCGTTGCCGCACTCATCCGCCAGTGCGCTGGTGCTCAGCAGTAACGCGCCTGCGGCAATCAGTAATCGTTTCATCATTTTCTCCCTGTAAAAAAGCCGGATGCGCTGCGCTTATCCGGCCCGTGGTGACAGATGTCCGCCCCGGTAAGCTTAGCGCCACCGGGGGATTTTACACGATTAACCGATGGTCATCAGGCTGGCGTTACCGCCTGCGGCCGCGGTGTTGACGCTGAGTGAACGCTCAACGTACAGGCGCTCCAGCAGCAGGTTGGTTTCGCCGCGGGCAAAGCCCTGCACCGACACAATCGGCCCACGACGCTCCGCCACCTGCTCGCACAGTTCACGGAGCTGGTCAGAATCACCGTGGTAGATAACGGCGTCAAACGGCTGCGTCAGCAATGCATCCGCTTTCGCGAAGTGAATGCGGGACGAGACTGCTTTCGGCAGCTGTTTAGCCAGGTCACGATGCAGCGCATCTTCCGGCCACAGCACTTCACAACCGGTCGCCGCGGCAGCAGCCAGCTGCACCAGCGCATCCTGCTCGTTATCCGCCACGCACAGCACGCGCTCACGCGGCATCAGCGTCCAGGTGTTGCGCTCGCCGGTTGGACCCGGCAGCAGACGCTGCGTACCTGCCTGCGCCAGCTCGCCATACTGCTGCGCGAGAGCACGCAGTTCAGGACGTTTTTCCGCCCACGTGATAAGCGCTTCCAGCGGCTGCGTCAGCACGGTTTTCAGCTGCGCATCCACCGGATAGTCCGCGTCCTGACGTGCCAGGGTGACGCCCAGGGCATTCTCCGGACGGTTCGCCAGCAGACGGTACAGATAGAGCGGACCACCCGCTTTCGGACCCGTACCGGACAAGCCTTCGCCGCCGAACGGCTGCACGCCCACGACCGCGCCAACCATGTTGCGGTTAACGTACAGGTTGCCCACTTTGGCGCTGCCGGTCACCTGCGCGATGGTCTCGTCGATGCGGGTATGCACGCCGAGCGTCAGGCCATAGCCGGAGGCGTTGATCTGCTCAACCAGCTCGTTGAGGTTGTTACGGTTGTAGCGCACCACGTGCAGCACCGGGCCGAAGACCTCTTTTTTCAGCTCGTCGAAGCTTGCCAGCTCAATCAGCGTTGGCGGCACAAAGGTGCCGGTCCGCCATTCGCGGGTATCTTCGCTGTTCTCGCGCACCGCCTGGAACACCGGACGGCCTTTCGCGCGCATGGTCTGAATGTGGTTTTCGATGTTGGCTTTGGCTTCCGCGTCGATCACCGGGCCGATATCGGTGGTGAGACGGCCCGGATTGCCCATACGGCATTCGGACATTGCACCGCGCAGCATCTTCAGCGTGTGGTCGGCCACGTCATCCTGCAGGCACAGCACGCGCAGGGCGGAGCAGCGCTGACCGGCGCTGTCGAAGGCGGAAGCCAGAACGTCAACCACCACCTGCTCGGTGAGCGCGGAGGAGTCAACGATCATGGCGTTCATGCCGCCGGTTTCCGCGATGAGCGGCGTCGGACGACCTTGCGCGTCAAGACGGGTGGCAATGTTGCGCTGCAGCAGGGAGGCCACTTCGGTCGAGCCGGTGAACATCACGCCGCGCACGCGGTTATCGGCGGTGAGCTTCGCACCGACGGTTTCCCCCCGGCCCGGCAGCAGCTGTACCACGCCCGCCGGAACGCCGGCTTCCAGAAGAATATTGATGCCCTGGGCGGCAATCAGCGGGGTCTGCTCTGCCGGTTTCG
The DNA here is from genome assembly GCF_046521475.1 of Enterobacter sp. CPE_E890. NCBI lineage: Bacteria > Pseudomonadati > Pseudomonadota > Gammaproteobacteria > Enterobacterales > Enterobacteriaceae > Enterobacter > Enterobacter sp. CPE_E890. The sequence continues at coordinate 1,821,059 of NZ_JBKFZW010000001.1, forward strand.
CCAGCACGCTGTTGCCCGCCGCAAGCGCAGCGGCAATCTGGCCGGTGAAGATCGCCAGCGGGAAGTTCCACGGGCTGATACAGACGACCGGGCCAAGCGGACGGTGGGTTTCGTTATCGAAATCATCACGCACCTGGCCGGCATAGTAGTGCAGGAAGTCGACGGCCTCGCGCACTTCGGCAATGGCGTTGCTGAAGGTTTTACCCGCTTCGCGCACCAGAATGCCGATGAGCTGTTGCATCTGATCTTCCATCAGCACCGCAGCGCGTTCGAGAATGGCGGCACGTTCCTCAGGAGGGGTGGCGAACCAGATAGGGGCGTTATTTACTGCGCTGTCCAGCGCCTGATCCACTTCCGCGTCAGTCGCTTCACGCACGTAGCCGACGATATCTTTTGGCTCCGCCGGGTTAATCACTGGCTGCATTTCTCCATCAGCGACAGGTTGCTCCAGCATTGGTTTAGCCTGCCATTTCTGCAGCGCGCTGTTGAGCAGGGCAGAGGAGAGGGATGCCAGACGATGTTCGTTGGCGAGATCCAGACCTGCCGAGTTCACGCGGCCTTTGCCGTACAACTCGCGCGGCAGGGCAATCTTCGGATGCGGCAGGCCAATCTGGCCTTCCTGCGCCGCCATCTTCTCAACCGCCTGCACCGGATCGGCCACCAGTTCATCAAGCGGCAGCGTGGTGTCGGCAATACGGTTAACGAAGGAGGTATTCGCGCCGTTTTCCAGCAGACGACGCACCAGGTACGCCAGCAGGGTTTCGTGGGTGCCCACCGGGGCATAGATACGGCACGGACGGTTCAGCTTGCCGTCCGCCACTTTACCGGTGACCTGCTCGTACAGCGGTTCACCCATGCCGTGCAGGCACTGGAATTCATACTGGCCCGGGTAGTAGTTCTGTCCGGCCAGGCTGTAGATCGCCGCCAGGGTGTGGGCATTGTGGGTAGCGAACTGCGGATAGATCAGGTTCGGCACGCCGAGCAGCTTTTTCGCGCAGGCGAGGTAAGAGACGTCGGTGTACACCTTGCGGGTATAGACCGGATAGCCTTCCAGACCGTCCATCTGGGCGCGTTTGATTTCGCTGTCCCAGTAGGCGCCTTTCACCAGACGGATCATCAGGCGGCGACGGCTGCGGCTTGCCAGGTCAATCAGATAATCAATGACGAACGGACAGCGCTTCTGGTAGGCCTGAATAACGAAACCAATCCCGTTCCAGCCCGCCAGCTCTGGCTCGAAGCACAGTTTTTCCAGCAGATCGAGAGAGATCTCCAGACGGTCGGCCTCTTCGGCATCGATGTTAATACCAATATCATACTGGCGCGCCAGCAGGGTCAGCGATTTCAGTCGTGGGTAGAGTTCTTCCATCACCCGGTCGTACTGCGCGCGGCTGTAGCGCGGGTGCAGCGCGGACAGCTTAATGGAGATGCCCGGGCCTTCATAAATCCCGCGACCGTTTGACGCTTTACCAATGGCGTGGATCGCCTGCTGGTAAGAAACCATATAGGCCTGCGCGTCGGCGGCGGTCAGCGCTGCTTCACCCAGCATGTCGTACGAGTAGCGGAAACCTTTATCTTCCAGCTTGCGGGCGTTTGCCAGCGCTTCGGCAATGGTTTCACCCGTGACAAACTGCTCGCCCATCAGGCGCATCGCCATATCCACGCCCTTGCGGATCAGCGGCTCGCCGCTCTTGCCGATGATGCGGTTCAGGGAACGGGAGAGGTTGGCTTCGTTATGGGTCGAGACCAGCTTGCCGGTAAACAGCAGACCCCAGGTGGCGGCGTTAACGAACAGCGACGGGCTGCGGCCAATGTGTGACTGCCAGTTACCGTTGCTGATCTTGTCGCGGATCAGCGCGTCACGGGTGGCTTTATCCGGAATACGCAGCAGCGCTTCCGCGAGGCACATCAGCGCCACGCCTTCCTGTGACGAGAGGGAAAACTCCTGCAGCAGACCCTGAACCATTCCGGCGCGGCCGGTGGCGGTTTTCTGGTTACGCAGCTTGTCCGCTAATTGATACGCCAGGCTGTGTGCCTGCGCGGCAATCGCTTCTGGCAGGCGGGCCTGCTCCAGCAGCATCGGAACGGCGTCGGTTTCGGCACGGCGCCAGGCGCCGGTGATGGCGGCACGGCTGACGGATTGCGGCAGGATCTGCTCGGCAAATTCAAGGAACGGCTGATGACTGTCTTCGCCCGCGATCGGGGCTTCCTCGCTTTCATTCGCCGCGCCAGCCAGCAGGGCAGGCAGCTCTGGCAGACCGTCTTCACTCTCCAGTCTTTCCAGATAGTTAAAAATTGCCTGCTTGATTAGCCAGTGTGGTGTGCGGTCAATGCGGGTGGCTGCGGACTTAATCCGTTCGCGCGTTGCGTCATCCAGCTTAACCCCCATGGTGGTCATACCCATGCCAAAACTCCTGTTGTTCTTTAATAGTGTTCTGTCGTTAGCGTGAAATATCCACCATGTTGCAACTTTGTGCAACCGTGTTAAATGTGACCTGGTTTGCAACCCAGAAAATGAATGGATTGTTAATGAATGGTTAGCTGGAAAAAAGAGCTGGCTTCTGCATCTCAGGCCTGTTTTTATGCGGCGCTTAACATTTTTAAAAGGTGCAACCCGTATAAGTTTGAGCGAGTGCAACCTATAGGAAAGTTGTATCAAGCCAGGGATGAATTTGATGTAAATGCAGTGTTAAATCGTTTGTCAGCGGGGTGCGCATACGGCAGGATAGCGCGCCCAACGGAAACACAAGATACATTCACCACGTTCCGGTGATCATATAACAAGGCAACCCGGACGGTTGTCGCTCGACTTTTTGGAGAATTTGAATGGCTATTAGCACACCGATGCTGGTGACATTTCTCGTTTATATTTTTGGCATGATCCTTATAGGGTTTTTGGCATGGCGTTCAACAAAGAACTTTGACGACTACATTCTGGGCGGACGTAGTTTAGGCCCGATGGTGACCGCGTTGTCTGCGGGGGCATCAGACATGAGCGGCTGGCTGCTGATGGGGTTACCAGGCGCGATTTTCATCTCCGGTATTTCAGAAAGCTGGATTGCCATCGGCCTGACTGTCGGGGCATGGATCAACTGGAAACTGGTGGCAGGCCGTCTGCGTGTGCATACCGAGGCCAATAACAACGCCCTGACGCTGCCGGATTACTTCACCGGACGCTTTGAAGATAACAGCCGCATCCTGCGCATTATCTCTGCGGTGGTTATTTTGCTGTTCTTCACCATCTACTGTGCCTCCGGCATTGTGGCGGGCGCGCGTCTGTTCGAAAGCACCTTCGGCATGAGCTACGAAACCGCCCTCTGGGCCGGTGCTGCGGCGACCATCCTGTATACCTTCGTGGGCGGTTTCCTGGCCGTAAGCTGGACAGACACCGTGCAGGCGAGCCTGATGATCTTCGCCCTGATCCTGACCCCGGTGATTGTTATTTTCACCGTTGGCGGCTTTGCCGATTCGCTGGAAGTGATCAAACAGAAGAGCATTGAAAACGTCGACATGCTGAAAGGGTTGAACTTCGTTGCCATCGTGTCGCTGATGGGCTGGGGTCTGGGTTACTTCGGTCAGCCGCATATTCTGGCGCGCTTTATGGCCGCGGACTCTCACCACACCATCGTGCATGCGCGTCGTATCAGTATGACGTGGATGATCCTGTGTCTGGCGGGGGCGTGTGCGGTAGGCTTCTTCGGTATTGCGTACTTCAACAATAACCCGGCACAGGCGGGCGCGGTGAACCAGAACGCCGAACGTGTGTTCATTGAGCTGGCGCAGATTCTGTTTAACCCGTGGATTGCCGGTATTCTGCTCTCCGCGATCCTGGCGGCGGTGATGTCTACCCTGAGCTGCCAGCTGCTGGTTTGCTCCAGTGCCATCACCGAAGACCTGTACAAAGCTTTCCTGCGTAAAGGTGCAAGCCAGAAAGAGCTGGTGTGGGTAGGGCGCTTTATGGTTCTGCTGGTGGCGCTGGTGGCCATCGCACTGGCGGCCAACCCGGAAAACCGCGTGCTGGGCCTCGTGAGCTACGCATGGGCGGGCTTTGGTGCGGCATTTGGTCCGGTCGTGCTGTTCTCCGTCATGTGGTCACGTATGACCCGTAACGGCGCGCTGGCGGGAATGATTATCGGTGCGCTGACCGTTATCGTCTGGAAACAGTTCGCATGGCTGGGCCTGTACGAAATCATACCGGGCTTCATTTTCGGCAGCGTTGGTATTGTGGTCTTCAGCCTGCTGGGTAAAGCGCCGTCCGCCTCCATGCAGAAACGCTTTGCTGAAGCAGATGCGCATTACCGCTCTGCACCGCCGACTAAGCTGCAGCCGGAATAATTTTTCCCTCGGAACACTGAAGGCCGGGCAAGCGCTAGCGCTGCCCGGCTTTTTTCTTGCCAAAATCCGTAATTTCCTGTGATATCCATGTGCTTATAACAATGAGGATAGCGAAGCATGACAATCAAAACAGGGGTAATGGCAGCGGCATTACTGATGCTGGCTGGCTGCACTGCGCCATCGCAACACGCGGCGGTAGGGACCTGCAAAGCGGATAACCAGATGCAGCAAACCACGCTCTATTTCGGACTGAACCGTCCGGCTGGGGCGCAGATCACCAGTAACGAGTGGCAGCAGTTTGTTGATCAGGACGTTACACCGCGGTTTCGTGATGGTCTGACGGTATTTGATGCGCGTGGGCAGTGGTTGGGGAACGACGGGAAAGTGGCGCGTGAACCGAGTAAAGCATTGATGCTGATCCACGGTAAAGATGCGCAGAGTGAAAAGAACATCGAAGCGTTACGCGGGATTTATAAGTCCCGCTTCGCGCAGGAATCGGTGATGCGTGTCGACCAGCCGGTTTGTGTGCAGTTTTAATCACAACGGCGGGATATCCCGCCGTTCTCATTTACAACACTAAACCCGCAAAACTCGCTGACAGCAGACTCACCAGCGTCGCGCCATACACCAGACGCAAACCAAACCGCGACACCACGTTCCCCTGCTGCTCGTTCAGGCCTTTAATCGCCCCGGCCACAATGCCGATGGATGCAAAGTTCGCGAACGACACCAGGAAGATGGACAAAATGCCCAGCCCGCGCGGTGACATCTCATGGGCGATTTTTTGCAGCTCAATCATCGCCACAAATTCATTCGCCACCAGTTTGGTTGCCATAATACTGCCCGCATTTAAGGCATCGCTCAGAGGAATGCCCACCAGCCACGCCAGGGGATAAAATACATAACCCAGGATTTGCTGGAAGCTCATGCCAAACAGGCTGGAGAAGAGGGCGTTAACGGCGCTAATAAGGGCAATAAAGCCAATCAGCATCGCCAGAATAATCATCGCCACTTTAAAACCAGCCAGAATATACTCGCCGAGCATTTCGAAGAAGCTCTGGGATTCATGCAGTTTTTCAAGTTTGATATCCGGCTCCGCTTCCGGGCGCGCCGGGTTGATAACGGAGAGAATAATAAAGGTGCTGAACATGTTCAGAATCAGCGCCGCCACCACAAATTTGGCATCGAGCATGGTCATATAGGCGCCAACAATCGACAAAGAGACCGTCGACATGGCTGTAGCCGCCATCGTGAAGAGGCGACGTGAGGAGAGATCGCCCAGCACGCCTTTGTAGGCAATGAAGTTTTCAGACTGGCCGAGGATCAATGAACTCACCGCATTAAAGGATTCCAGTTTGCCCATACCGTTCAGTTTTGACAGCAGCGTGCCGATCACCCGAATAAATATCGGCAGAATTCGCCAGTGTTGGAGAATACCGATCAGCGCGGAAATAAAAATAATCGGGCAAAGTACGCCGAGGAAAATGAACGCCAGCCCTTTTTCACCCATTCCGCCAAAGACAAAATTGGTGCCTTCGGCAGCAAATTTCAGCAGTGATTCAAAGAACCCTGAGACGTATTTAATCAGGAATAACCCGCTTTCGGCGTGCAGGAAAAAGAACGCCAGAGCAATCTCAATGACAATCAGCTGTAAAACAAAACGAATGCGAACTTTTCGGCGGTCGAAACTCACCAGCCAGGCCAGCGCAAGAATAATCACCAGCGCCAGCAGGAAATGGACAATCTTAAACATAATTAATTTTCACCAGGTGTTTGAGGCAGGTATTTAGCCACAGCCCTGATTAACCGTAAATGGGCATTTTCGTTATAACTTATAAACTTAACGATAACGACGGCAACTATTACCAGACTTTGCGTTTACAACTCGTCATCAAAACAACACACATTTCGCTTGTTTTTCTCTTCGCCGTAATGATAATCACTATCACAAGAATTTACCTTTCTTTGCATCAGTTGACTGCGATAAACATTTAAGGTGTCGGCATGTTTGTTCCATTTCTCATTATGTTGCGTGAAGGGCTCGAAGCTGCCCTCATCGTCAGTCTCATCGCCAGTTATCTGAAGCGAACCCAGCGCGGACGCTGGATTGGCGTCATGTGGGTGGGGGTGTTCCTTGCCGCGGCGCTCTGTCTGGGCCTGGGCATCCTGATCAATGAAACCACCGGTGAATTCCCGCAGAAAGAGCAGGAGCTGTTTGAAGGTATCGTTGCGGTGATCGCGGTGGTGATCCTCACCTGGATGGTGTTCTGGATGCGTAAAGTCTCCCGTAACGTAAAGGTACAGCTGGAGCAGGCGGTGGATAACGCCCTGCAAAAGAGCAATAACCACGGCTGGGCGCTGATCATGATGGTCTTTTTCGCCGTCGCGCGTGAAGGCCTGGAGTCCGTTTTCTTCCTGCTGGCGGCGTTTCAGCAGGATGTCGGCATTTGGCCGCCGTTAGGTGCGATGCTGGGCCTTGCTACGGCTGTGGTGCTGGGTTTCCTGCTCTACTGGGGCGGCATTCGCCTTAACCTGGGGGCCTTCTTCAAGTGGACGAGTCTGTTTATTCTGCTGGTGGCGGCAGGGCTGGCGGCAGGGGCGATTCGCGCCTTCCATGAAGCGGGCCTGTGGAACCATTTCCAGGACGTGGCGTTTGATCTCAGCAACGTTCTTTCCACCCATTCACTGACCGGCACCCTGCTCGAAGGCATCTTCGGCTATCAGGAAACCCCGAGCATCAGCGAAGTGGCGATGTACTTTATCTATCTCATTCCGGCGCTGGTGCTGTTCGCAATGCCGCCGCGTACCGGCACGCAGGCGTCGCGCGTTACACCATAATATTTGCTTTAGTTACAACATACTTTTAAAGGGAAGAGCCATGGCAATTCAGTTCCGTCGTAGTGCATTATGCGCAGGCATCGCCGCGCTGTTCGCTTCTGCATTCTCCGCCTGGGGTGCGGATGTTCCTCAGGTTAAAGTCACCGTCAATGACAAGCAGTGTGAGCCGATGACCCTCACGGTTAACAGCGGCAAGACCCAGTTTATTATCCAGAACCACAGCCAGAAGGCGCTGGAGTGGGAAATTCTGAAGGGTGTACTGGTGGTGGAAGAGCGCGAAAATATCGCTCCTGGCTTCAGCCAGAAGATGACCGCCAACCTGCAGCCGGGCGAGTATGAGATGACCTGCGGTCTGCTGACTAACCCTAAAGGTAAGCTGATCGTCAAAGGTGAAGCAACGGCCGATGCGACGAAAGGTGCGGCGGTGCTGAGCCTGGGTGAGGCGATTACCGCCTATAAAGCGTATGTCTCCAAAGAGACGGCCGACCTGGTTGCGGGTACCAAAGCCTTTACCGATGCGGTGAAAGCAGGTGATATCGAAAAAGCGAAATCCCTCTATGCCCCAACCCGTCAGCACTACGAGCGTATCGAGCCGATTGCCGAGTTGTTCTCTGACCTTGATGGCAGCATTGATGCCCGCGAAGACGATTTCGAGCAGAAAGCGGCCGATCCGAAATTCACCGGTTTCCACCGTCTGGAGAAAGCCCTGTTTGGCGACAACTCCACCAAAGGGATGGAGAAATACGCTGAGCAACTGAACGGTGATGTGCTGGAGCTACAAAAGCGCATCAGCGAGCTGGCCTTCCCGCCGTCAAAAGTGGTGGGCGGCGCCGCAGGGCTGATTGAAGAAGTGGCCGCGAGCAAAATCAGCGGTGAAGAAGATCGCTACAGCCATACCGATCTGTGGGATTTCCAGGCCAACGTCGACGGTTCACAAAAAATTGTCGATCTGCTGCGTCCTCAACTGCAGAAAGAGAACGGCGAACTGCTGGCTAAAGTGGATGCTAACTTCAAAAAAGTCGACGCCATTCTGGCGAAGTACCGTACCAAAGACGGCTTTGAAACCTACGATAAGCTGACCGATGCCGACCGCAACGCGCTTAAAGGCCCGATTACCGCCCTGGCGGAAGATCTCTCCCTGCTGCGTGGCGTACTGGGTCTGGACTAAGCACGATGAATAAGCATAACGAAAGCGAGGTGATTGAGCCTTCACGTCGTCGGTTGCTAAAAGGGGTAGGGGCGCTGGGGGGCGCTCTTGCGCTGGCTGGTGGGTGTCCGGTGGCGCATGCGGCGAAGCCGCAAAGCGCGCCCGGCACGCTGTCCCCTAATGCTCGCATGGAGACGCAGCCGTTTTACGGTGAACATCAGTCGGGCATTCTGACACCGCAGCAGGCGTCGATGATGCTGGTGGCATTTGACTCACTGGCGAGTGATAAAGCGGATCTGGAGCGTCTGTTCCGTCTGCTGACGACACGTATCGCGTTTCTCACCGCAGGCGGGCCGGCACCGGAAACGCCAAATCCGCGTCTTCCGCCCATGGACTCCGGTATCCTGGGGCCGTTTATCGCCCCGGATAACCTGACGATGACCGTTTCGCTCGGTGAATCGCTGTTTGATGCGCGCTATGGACTGGCAAAACAGAAGCCAAAAGCGCTGCAGAAAATGACGCGTTTCCCGAATGACTCGCTGGACGCGGCTCTCTGTCACGGTGACCTGCTTCTGCAGATTTGCGCCAATACCCAGGACACGGTGATCCACGCCCTTCGGGATATTATCAAGCACACGCCGGATCTGTTGAGCGTGCGCTGGAAACGGGAAGGGTTTATCTCAGACCATGCTGCCCGCAGTAAAGGGAAAGAGACGCCGGTTAACCTGCTGGGCTTTAAGGACGGTACGGCCAACCCGGACAGCCACGATGGTGCGCTCATGAAGGAGGTGGTGTGGGTCACTGCCGATCAGGGCGAACCGACATGGGCCGTTGGGGGTAGCTACCAGGCAGTGCGGATTATTCAGTTCCACGTGGAGTTCTGGGACCGCACACCGCTCAAAGAGCAGCAGACGATTTTTGGTCGTGATAAGCAGAGTGGGGCACCGCTGGGCATGAAGAATGAGCATGATGTGCCCGACTACGCCGGCGATCCGAATGGCGATGTGATTGCGCTGGACAGCCATATTCGTCTGGCTAATCCGCGCACCAAAGAGACGCAGTCCAGCCTGATGATGCGCCGTGGCTACAGCTACTCTCTGGGCGTAACCAACTCCGGTCAGCTTGATATGGGGCTGCTGTTCGTCTGCTATCAGCACGATCTGGAAAAAGGCTTCCTGACCGTGCAGAAGCGGCTAAATGGAGAAGCGCTGGAAGAGTACATTAAACCTATCGGCGGCGGCTATTTCTTTGCCCTGCCAGGCGTACGCGATCAACACGCGTATCTCGCTCAAGGGCTGATTGAGGCCTGATCGCTGTCCCTGCGCCACGTTCGCAGGGACATTATTTTTTCATATGACGATTCTGTTGTTATATTTCTGTAATATTTCTGTATGAGACTGATTTCAACTGTAGGGACAGTCTTAAAGGTTGCAATCAGGTAAAATAAATGTTGCGTTTATGATAACACCTGATGTAATTAAGATAAGACAGCGGTAGTTCCCGGCAGTGATGCTGAATCACTATGGAGATCGCGAATGGTTGCGTCCTGTACTGGACATGGTAAACACAACAACCGCAGCACCCGGCGCGGAGGCTCAGACTCCGGCAGCGATTTCCTCACCACTAAATTCTCCCCCCTTCCTCAAGAATCTCATTCGACCGACGTGCAGAACGGTGCGCGTAGCTGTTCCGTATCGTCATCCGATAAAGCAAGCAATGGCTTACAAGGAAGCCAACCCTCTGATGTTCGTGCGCATAATCGTGCTGAAACTGGCGCGTGTGATGAATACCAACAACTCAAGGTGCTATCCATGGGAAGACAAAAAGCAGTGATCAAAGCTCGTCGCGAAGCAAAACGTGTGCTGAGACGGGATTCACGTAGCCATAAACAGCGTGAAGAAGAATCGGTCACCTCGCTTGTGCAGATGAGTGGCGTAGAAGCAATTGGCATGGCGCGGGACAGCCGTGACAATTCTCCAATTGTGGCGCGCAATGAGGCTCAGGCGCACTACCTGAATGCTATCGAGAGTAAACAGCTCATCTTTGCAACCGGTGAAGCCGGATGCGGGAAAACCTGGATCAGTGCAGCCAAAGCGGCGGAAGCGCTGATCCATAAGGACGTGGAGAGGATTATTGTCACCCGTCCGGTACTGCAAGCTGATGAAGATCTCGGCTTCTTGCCCGGAGACATTTCGGAGAAGTTTGCCCCATACTTCAGGCCCGTCTACGACGTGCTGGTGAAACGACTGGGGGCTTCCTTTATGCAGTACTGCCTGCGGCCAGAGATTGGCAAGGTGGAAATCGCGCCGTTCGCCTATATGCGCGGACGTACATTTGAAAATGCGGTCGTCATTCTTGACGAGGCTCAGAACGTGACCGCTGCGCAAATGAAGATGTTTTTGACGCGCCTCGGGGAGAACGTGACGGTTATCGTTAACGGCGATATTACCCAGTGTGACCTGCCATCCGGCGTGAAATCCGGACTGAGCGACGCTATGTCACGTTTTGAGGAAGATGAGATGATTGGGGTGGTCCGCTTCACCAAAGATGACTGCGTGCGATCGGCGCTGTGTCAGCGCACGCTGCAAGCGTATTATTGAGTTTGTTGTTCTGTTCAAAGCCCGGGAAACCGGGCTTTGTTTTTTTCCCTTGTATGTTTAAAGTCACTTTAGCTAACGTCGTTAAATAAAACTGTCGTCATCATCGCTGTAGTCGTCATCTGCATCGTCGTTCTGCCAGGTGTCGTTATTATTGCCGAACGGATCGTCCTGGTTGAGGAAGCGGGTGTCAGAGACATTATTAACGTCGCCGTATTGATTACCGATAAACGACTCATTACCGGCGGGCGTTGTCGGTTCTTCGATGATGTTCACGATCTCTTCCGGCCGCGACTGATGGAACATACTGGTCAGCATCTCGGCCAGCACGACGCCACCGGCCACGCCAGCGGCTGTTTGCAGCGCGCCTGCCATAAAACTGCCGCCGCGAGGAGCCGAAGCCGGCGCTGCCGCCCGTGAATAATCCTGCGCCGGTGGCTGTTGCTGCTGGGCATTCCAGCTGTTGTCCGGCTGCGGGTTGCTTTTCCCGCCACCAAACAGGCCGCCGAGGAAACTGCCGCCCGTCGAGGGTTTGCTTTTTTGCACGGCTAATTCGCTTTCAAGCTCCTGAACCCGGGTCTGTAGGCGTTTCAGCGCCGCTTCCTGAATCAAAATCGATTGCGCCATATAGTAGGGGGCCGCAGGCTGCTGTCTAACGAATTCCGCGATCTGACGCTCTGCATCGGCATCCCGTTGGCTGTTTTGTTGTCCGGTCTGTTTCAGACGTTCGAAAAGGCCGTTGATTAGCTGCTGTTCTTCATATTGCATGACAATAACCTTCCGCTCTCCAGGGGGGATACCGCCTAGTTTATCAGCGGTGATAAACTGTGTCTGGCGAGTGAAATGTTTGTTTAAGATTGGTTGCAAGTTAGCTGAAACTCGCTCTGCTTTTGGGGCGAAAAAAAAGCCCGCATTTTCATGCGAGCTCTTCTTTTAATATGGCGGTGAGGGGGGGATTGACTCGCTTTGCTCGCCCTGCGGGCAGCCTGTTCGCTGCGCTCTCAGTCTGTCCAACTGGCTGTCGCCAGTTGTCGAACCCCGGTCGGGGATTCTCATCCCCCCTGCATGAGTGCAACATGCGAAAAAAAAGCCCGCATTTTCATGCGAGCTCTTCTTTAAAGATGGCGGTGAGGGGGACCGCTAAATATGAATACAGAGATGTTCAATCTAATCCTGTAACCTAATAAAATTAAGCGTTTTTTCTTGATGCCTGTCCGATTGAAACCAATATAACCCTGACGAAACACACCACAGATGGCATACTGAATGGCATACCGGAAATGTGCAAGAATTTTTCATGGCATACTGGATGGCATACTGAAAACAGCAGGATTTTCCCTTTTATGGCACTACTTACTGACACTAAAGCCAGGCACATTAAACCTGATGACAGGCCGTTGCCTCATGGCGGAATTACGGGACTTACGCTTCATCCTTCATCAGTAAAGGGGAGGGGAAAGTGGGTTTTACGCTATGTAAGTCCTGTTACTCAAAAAAGGCGAAATGCCGGACTGGGGACTTATCCCGAAATCGGTATCGCGGAAGCAGCACGTATGGCGCAGGCCATGCGCGAACAACTGGCGACTGGTGATGATCCGCTTGAGTTGAAAAAAGCCGAAGCTGAGAAGGTTATTATTCCGACATTTGAAGCAGCAGCGCGTCAGGTTCACGCTGAACTATCGCCGGGATGGAAAAACCAGAAGCACATAAAGCAGTGGCTATCAACACTGGAGCAGTATGCGTTTCCGTCATTAGGAACTAAACCACTCGACCGTATCACGCCTGCTGATGTGGCAGAAACATTGCGCCCTGTGTGGCTCACGCTGGCAGAAACAGCCAGTCGCGTAAAACAGCGAATCCATGCGGTGATGCAATGGGGATGGGCTCACGGGCATTGTGTTGCCAATCCTGTTGATGTGGTTGACCATTTACTGCCGGTACAGGCGGGTATTAATGTAAGAACTGAGCACCAACCAGCGATGCCCTGGCGAAATGTTCCACTTTACGTGGCGACGAAAGTCTACAGTGACGAGCGCTATAACGTGACCCGTGCGTTGTTGCTGATTGTGATCCTTACCGGGGCGAGGTCAGGAGAAGCCCGTGGTATGCGCTGGCAGGAAGTTGATTTGGACAAGCGAATATGGATTGTTCCACCGGAAAGAATGAAGGCGGGGATTCAGCATCGTGTTCCATTATCATTGCAGGCTGTCGCTGTGCTTGAAAAAATGCAGGGTTTGCACGATGAGCTGGTCTTCCCCTCACCGCGAAAACAGATCGTATTGTCTGATATGGTGATGACCACTTTCCTGCGTAAAACAGGGGCTGTCAGCGATACGCCCGGACGACTCGCAACCGCTCATGGATTTCGTTCCAGTTTCAGGGACTGGTGCAGTGAGCAGGGGATATCGCGGGATGTAGCCGAACGAGCACTGGCGCATACGCTGAAAAACAAAGTAGAGGCTGCGTACCATCGTACTGATTTACTGGAGCAGCGTATTCCGGTGATGCAGGCATGGGCTGATTACGTGTTTTCAGCGGTGAAATAAACTTGCTCTGCGCCTTTCGGGGCGCTTTTCTTTTTTTGACTTTACTGATCATCCGTATTTGACTGGTACAGAAATAAGGGTATTACCGGTTCACCATCACCACCATGAAAATCCTACTAAGGTTATATTAACAGGTAGGTTCATGAATGCGTTGTAGTTATTCTCCCTCTTCAAATTTCAGAGCCATGTTGTAATAGCTGTTGTCATTTAGATGCCAGGGGATCATGAATGGCTGATTCATTAAAAGACCACAATAATATCTAACTTTAGAGTAACTATCTTTTCTTATCACTTTATGCCGTAAATATAAACTTCTTGCTGATATACTAAAGCCAGATCCCTTAAACTTTGAGCTTATTTTATCTGAGATTGTATTTTTATTATTCATCTCGTAATAAATCGCTATCCCTGGTTCTTCCCAACGGCTGACCTCGATATCAAATGCCCCCAGTGTACCCAGCCAGCTTCCCTGTGTGCCACCAAACATTCGTTGATGAAAATAAAATCGGCTCATGTTTTTAAGGAGCTGTTCAGCATCTGTTGTTGAAACCCGGTCTTTACACTTAAAAGATGCAGAAGAATTCGGCTGTGCCTCCAGCAACCAGATATCAACAATCCTCTTGTAGTAATCGGCAATATTCTTGCGATCTGTACGAGGCATTCTGGAGTCAAGAGCAGGAAAAACAATAGAGCCGTTCTCCTGAAGCGAAATCATTACTGACAGCGATCTTTGCAGCATTTTAAACTCAAACAGCAATCCGACACGGACGAACAGCAACGATAGTTCCGAGTTAGATTCCTTATCGGTCTTGTCTACAGTAGGTGAGTATTTTGCAGTTGGAATAACATCAGATCTCGCCAGTTCGCGATAAAAACCTAGAGGCGCATCAAGGTATTCCAGTGCAAAGCAACATTCAGTTAGTCGGTATCTGATTAGATACGGCATGGTTGATAATGCCAGCGCCTTATCATTCATCAACTCTTCCGTTGCCCCAACAAGGAAATCACTGTCCACACCATTTTCGCGAGCAAGCTTGCTCAGCATGGCAATACTAAAATTTCGTGCGTGTTCAGCAAATTGTTCATGCATAGCTCTGTTATAAGGCGTACCGCCAGCATCAGTTTTTTTATGGTGTTCATCCATATTAGAAAAATAGTTGCTGTCAACAGACAGGTAAATTTCAAGAGCAGCCAGCAGATAGTGCCGGGTTATCTCAGCCTGTTTTCCGGTTATCCCTGTTTTCTGAAGCAGACCGTTGATTCTGCCAAGTATACGCGGATACCACTCTGCAGCGGGTTCTCCGTAGATGAAACTCATTACAACCTGACTGAAGTGAAGGCTGTCGATGGCATCAAACGCTGCTTTCTGCAAGGGGGTTGTTGCTGGCATAAGTTAGTGTCAAAAAAAGTAAGTGATAACTGCCAATTTTAGACACTATTAGACCTCATTACAATCCATCGCATACCAGCCAGTTGGCTTAGGTGGAGAATAACGGCGAATCGTTATTCAACAGGCAACTTAATTTCGAACAGTTTAATGAGGTAGAAAGATGATCGTCCATACCCCGACCGTGAAGATTCTTCGCATGCGTGCAGTTACAGCCAAACTCGGCATCGCCCGTTCGACTATTTACGACTGGCTCGATCCGAAGTCACCACGCTACGATGCTACTTTTCCAAAGCAGCGGCGACTGGGGCAACAGTCTGTAGGCTGGGTGGAAGCCGAACTGGATCAATGGCTGGGCTTTGTTGAATAAATCGAACTTTTGCTGAGTTGAAGGATCAGATCACGCATCCTCCCGACAACACAGACCATTCCGTGGCAAAGCAAAAGTTCAGAATCACCAACTGGTCCACCTACAACAAAGCTCTCATCAACCGTGGCTCCCTCACTTTCTGGCTGGATGATGAGGCGATTCAGGCCTGGTATGAGTCGGCAACGCCTTCATCACGAGGAAGGCCCCAGCGCTATTCTGATCTCGCCATCACCACCGTTCTGGTGATTAAACGCGTATTCCGGCTGACCCTGCGGGCTGCGCAGGGTTTTATTGATTCCATTTTTGCCCTGATGAACGTTCCGTTGCGCTGCCCGGATTACACCAGTGTCAGTAAGCGGGCAAAGTCGGTTAATGTCAGTTTCAAAACGTCCACCCGGGGTGAAATCGCACACCTGGTGATTGATTCCACCGGGCTGAAGGTCTTTGGTGAAGGCGAATGGAAAGTCAGAAAGCACGGCAAAGAGCGCCGTCGTATCTGGCGAAAGTTGCATCTTGCTGTTGACAGCAACACACATGAAGTTGTCTGTGCAGACCTGTCGCTGAATAACGTCACGGACTCAGAAGCCTTCCCGGGCCTTATCCGGCAGACTCACAGAAAAATCAGGGCAGCCGCGGCAGACGGGGCTTACGATACACGGCTTTGTCACGATGAACTGCGCCGCAAAAAAATCAGCGCGCTTATTCCTCCCCGAAAAGGAGCAGGTTACTGGCCCGGTGAGTACGCAGACCGCAACCGTGCCGTTGCTAATCAGCGGCTGAGCGGAAGCAATGCACGGTGGAAATGGACAACGGAATATAACCGTCGCTCGATAGCGGAAACGGCAATGTATAGAATGAAGCAGTTGTTGGGAGATTCACTGACGCTGCGTGACTACGATGGTCAGGTAGCGGAAGCTATGGCCATGGTGCGTGCGTTGAACAGGATGACAAAGGCTGGGATGCCAGAAAGCGTGCGTATTGCCTGAAAATCCAGCCAGCTACAGGGTCGTTCGCACGAAATCTTATTTATTCAACAAAGCCAGCTGAACATGGAAGATAAGTCATAGTGGGGTGATAAATGTTCGAGTAACGACATTCGTGTATTCATTAGCCGCTTGAATTTATGGTCAGCATACATAAGTGTTTTTTTTATTTGCTCATCGTAAAGTGGGCCGATAACGCAGTTGGTAATACTCATACTATCCGGAGACCTCCAGTCAGCAGGGGAATCACATTGACGGTCATCATTACTATCAAAGGGCATCAACGTTGCCGATTATGGATCATGTCAGCCCCACACACCAGAACGGGCGATATATGGATCATCATTACCCCAACGGCAGTTTTACACCATGGCTAATATGGATGCTATCTTACTAAGATAATTGGTTTTTAGCGAGTGACGAGCCAGGTTGTGTCAGTCTGTCTCATGTCGATATTACGGGGATGATGCAAACCTGAATGCTGCGATATTGGCGTGTCAGGGGAGGCATCTTACGGTATCATTTACCGCAATTTTTAAGATGCAAAGCCCTGCATCGCTAGCTTTTTCTTTAGACCAGGATGATTCATGAACGACAAAATCAGTCAGGACACGATCAACAAAGCCCTGTGGGCCGCGTGTGATACGTTCCGTGGCACCATCAGTGCTGATACCTATAAAGACTTTATCCTTACCATGCTATTCCTTAAGTACATTTCGGATGTCTGGCAAGATCACTACGACGAATATAAAGTGCAATATGGCGATGCGCCGGAACTGATTGAAGCGATGATGGCGAACGAGCGCTTCGTGTTGCCGAAAAGCGCCAGTTTCTATGCGTTGTACGAGCGACGTCATGAGCCGGGCAACGGTGAGCGTATCGATCAGGCGCTGCATGCGATTGAAGAAGCCAACGGCACCAAACTGAAAGATGCCGGGAAAAGTGTCTTCCAGGATATTTCGTTTAACACTGACCGTCTGGGCGAAGAAAAACAGAAGAACACCATCCTGCGTCAGTTGCTGGAAGACTTTGCCGGTGAAGATCTTAACCTGAAGCCAAGCCGTGTCGGTACGCTGGACGTTATCGGTAATGCTTACGAATATCTGATCAAAAACTTTGCCGCCAGCGGTGGGCAGAAAGCCGGGGAATTCTATACCCCACCGGAAGTATCAGACCTGATTGCTGAACTGCTCGACCCACAACCCGGTGATACCATCTGCGATCCGGCCTGTGGTTCCGGTTCGTTGTTGATGAAGTGCGGACGTAAAATTGTCTCCGGGCATGACAGCCGTAACTATGCCTTGTTCGGTCAGGAAGCGATTGGATCTACATGGTCGCTGGCGAAAATGAATATGTTTCTTCACGGCGAAGATAACCACAAAATCGAGTGGGGCGATACCATTCGTAACCCGAAACTGCTCGATAAAAATGGCGACCTGATGCTGTTTGATATCGTGACAGCTAACCCTCCCTTCAGCCTGGATAAGTGGGGCCATGACGAGGCTGAGAACGATAAATTTGGTCGTTTCCGTCGCGGTGTACCGCCGAATACTAAAGGCGATTACGCCTTTATCTCACATATGATCGAAACCCTGAAACCGGGAACTGGCCGTATGGGCGTAGTTGTGCCACACGGTGTGCTTTTCCGTGGCTCCAGCGAAGGTAAAATTCGCCAGAAACTGATCGACGAAAATCTGCTGGATGCCGTCATTGGCTTGCCGGAAAAACTGTTCTACGGTACAGGTATTCCTGCTGCGATTCTGATTTTCAAAAAACAGAAAGTGGATGACAAGGTACTGTTTATCGATGCCAGCCGTGAATATAAGGCGGGCAAAAACCAGAACCAGCTCAGCGCAGAAAATATCCAGAAGATCGTTAACACCTATCGTGAAGGCGATAACGTCGAGAAATACGCCTATCTCGCCAGCCTGAAAGAGATTCAGGACAACGACTATAACCTTAATATTCCACGCTATGTCGATACCTTTGAGGAAGAAGACGAAATTGATTTGCTGGCGGTACGTGCTGAGCGTGAGCAACTGAAGGTGGAACTGGCGAAGCTGGAAGTTGAGATGGCAGGTTATCTGAAGGAGTTGGGTTATGGTGCCTAAGGGATGGACGCTTGGAACCTTAAAAGATTTGGCAGATACGATTATGGGGTATGCCTTCAGAAGTGAAGATTTTGTTCCAACAGGTATTCCTTTACTTAGGATGGGCAATCTATACCAGAATACATTAGATTTAAACCGTAACCCTGTGTATTTACCTGATTCCTTTAAAGTTGACTATAAAAGATTCTTGGTGTCGCCAGGTGATTTGGTCATGTCTATGACGGGTACCATGGGGAAACGTGATTATGGTTTTACAGTTGAAATTCCTTCAAACACTCAATGCTCATTGCTAAATCAGCGGGTACTAAAGATAGTTCCTAAAAATAATGCGAGCTCTGGTTATATTTTGAACCTACTCCGGAGTGAGTTGATTCTATCTGTATTGTATTCATTTCCAGGTGGAACGAAGCAAGCTAACTTATCGGCTAAGCAGCTACAAGAGTTACCAGTACTTATTCCCCCCGAGTTAGAACAAAAGAAAATCGCCCAAATCCTGTCAACCTGGGATAAGGCGATTTCGGTGACGGAAAAGCTTCTCACCAACAGTCAGCAGCAGAAAAAAGCCCTGATGCAGCAATTGCTTACCGGAAAAAAACGCCTGCTGGATGAGAATGGGGTGAGGTTTAGTGGGGAGTGGCAGAGTTTACAAATTAGTGACATTGGAACGGTTGTCACGGGCTCTACACCCCCGAAGAACGACAGTGATAACTATGGTGGGGATATATCATGGGCTACTGCAGAAGATTTTGTTGGGAAATATGTTTCAAACACAAAAATTAAGCTGTCCGAACAGGGAGCTAAAAAAGCCAGAATTGTTCCGAAGGGTAGTATATTAGTTACATGTATAGCCTCAATCGGGAAGAATGCTATTGCTGATGAAAATATGGGCACAAACCAGCAAATAAACTCAGTTATTGTTCGTGGTTCCAATTCAAATGAATTTTTCTATTATCAAATCGAATTTAATGTAAAAACCCTCCTCACGTTAGCGGGAACCACTGCTGTTCCTATAATAAATAAAAGCAGTTTTGAAAAGGTTTCGCTAAAGTTTCCTCATTTTGAAGAACAACAAAAAATCGCTGACGTCCTGTCCGCAGCCGACGCCGAAATCACCACGCTGCAGAAAAAGCTCGCCTGTCTGAAGGAAGAGAAAAAAGCCCTGATGCAGCAGTTACTGACCGGGAAACGTCGTGTCAAAGTAGAAGCTGAAGAAGCCGTGAGCGCTTAACGCGAAGAATAAGGACAGCTAATGAACCAGCCGTACACGCCAAAGTTTCAGGAAGAATACAGCGCCAAAATCCCGGCACTGACGTTACTGACCAGCCTCGGCTGGACGTTTTTACCCCCGAAACAGATTATGGGTTATCGGGGCTATAAACAGGATGAGGTGGTGCTGCGTCCGGTTCTGCGTGAGGCGTTGTCGAAGCGTTCCTTTATGGCGAGCGGTAAAACTTGCCAGTTATCGGAAAAGGCACTGGATAACCTGATATCGCAGGTTTGTTCTCCGGCGCTGAATGAAGGGCTGCTGAAAGCCAATGAGCGGATGTATAACCATCTGCTTTATGGTATCGCCGTCACGGAGTTTGTCGATGGTAAGAAGGTCAACCCCACGATTGCACTCATTGACTGGGAACATCCGGAAAATAACCAGTTCCATTTTACCGAAGAATTTACGGTATTGCGGTCAGGCGGTGTCGAAACCCGCAGACCGGATATTGTGTGTTTTGTGAATGGTATCCCGCTGGCCGTCATTGAAGCGAAAAGCCCGGCGGGTCACGGCAAGAAAGGGCCAACCATTGACGAAGGGATATCCCAGAGTATCCGCAATCAGCTCAACGACGAAATCCCGCAGCTGTTTGCCTATAGCCAGCTATTACTGTCGATTAACGGGTATGACGGGCGCTACGGCACCTGTCATACACCAATGAAATTCTGGGCGGCATGGCGCGAAGAAGATATTACTTACGCGCAGATGTATGCGCTGCGCAACCATAAGTTATCGACTGAACAAATTCATGCGTTGTTTGATCATCGTCCTTCAGCCGATCTCGACTGGTACCAACAGTTAATCGCCGCCGGTGAACTGGCCGTCAGCGGGCAGGATAAGCTGCTCATCAGCCTGCTTTCACCGGAACGTCTGCTGGAGATGACCCGCTTTTTCACCCTGTTTGATAAAAAGACCGGGAAAATTGTCGCCCGCTATCAGCAGGTGTTCGGGATTAAAAAGCTGCTGGAACGCATAAGCACCCGCAGACCGGACGGGGGCAGAGAAGGTGGTGTGATCTGGCATACCACGGGGTCCGGTAAATCGTACACCATGGTGTTCCTCAGTAAGGCGCTGATTCTTCATGACAGCCTGAAGCAGTGTCGCATTGTGGTGGTGACGGACCGTGTCGATCTTGAAGGGCAGCTCAGCAGTACCTTTGCATCCGGCGGCGAGTTGGCCGGGAAAAAAGACAAAGCCAATGCAATGGCGACATCCGGGCAGATGCTGGCGAAACAGATTGGCTCCGGTAAAGAACGCATCATTTTCACCCTAATCCAGAAATTTAATTCAGCGACAAAACTTCCTGAATGCGTCAATACCAGCCCCGACATCATCGTACTGATTGATGAAGGACACCGTAGCCAGGGTGGTGAGAACCATGTGCGAATGAAACTGGCACTGCCGAACGCCGCCTTTGTGGCATTTACTGGTACGCCATTGCTAAAAGAAGATAAGACCACCAATAAATTCGGACCGATTGTCCACGCTTATACCATGCAGCGAGCGGTAGAAGATAAAGCCGTTACACCTTTGCTGTATGAAGAACGTATTCCCGACCTTGAGGTTAACGATCGGGCAATAGATGCCTGGTTTGATCGTATTACCGATGGGTTAAGCGAAGCGCAAAAAGCCGACCTTAAGCGTAAATATGCCCGTAAAGGTGAGGTTTATAGTGCAGATGATCGCATCCGTCTGATCGCACTCGATATCGCCACGCACTTCTCGAAGAATATTGATGAGGGACTGAAAGGCCAGCTTGCCTGCGACAGCAAGATTTCCGCCATCAAATATAAAAAGTATCTTGATGAAGCCGGGTTGTTTGAGTCAGCTGTAGTTATCAGCCCGCCGGATACCCGGGAAGGGAATACTGAGGTGGATGAAAGCAAACTGCCGGAAGTGACGAAATGGTGGAAAGATAACGTCGGCACGCAGGATGAGTCTGTGTATACCCGCAATATCATCAGTCGTTTCGATACCGATGAGAAGCTCAAATTGCTGATAGTCGTTGATAAACTGCTCACCGGGTTTGATGAGCCGAAGAATACCGTGCTGTATATCGACAAGCCGCTTAAGTCCCACAACCTTATCCAGGCGATTGCGCGGGTGAACCGACTGCATCCACTAAAAAAGTTCGGTCTGCTGATTGATTATCGCGGCATTCTGGCTGAGCTGGACACGACTATCGGCAAATATCAGGACCTCGCCTCCCGAACTCAGGGCGGATACGATATCAAAGATATTGACGGGCTGTACAGCGCCATGAGCTCTGAATATAAGCGTCTGCCGCATCTGTATAACCAGCTGTGGGCCATATTTGCCGGTGTTAAAAACAAAAATGATACTGAGCAGTTACGTGCGGTACTGGTGCCTAAAATGGAAGAACGTGACGGAGAGATGGTCGATATCCATCAGAAAACCCGTGATGATTTCTTCGAGGCGTTAACGGCCTTTGCCGGATGCCTGAAAGTGGCACTGCAGTCCGCTACCTTCTTCACCGACAAGAGCTTTACGGAACAAGACCGAAATCTCTATAAAGAAACCGTAAAACAGATGTCCAGCCTGCGCCAGTGGGCGATGCAGGTAAGTGGAGAGCAGGTCAATTATGACGACTACGCTGAGCAGGTGAAAAAACTGCTGGATAAGCATGTCACCGGCGTTGAGGTTCGTGAACCGGATGGCGTGTATGAAGTCGGTAAAATGGGCAAGAGCGAAAAGCCCGAAGAGTGGGACAACAATAAAACCCGCAATGAAACCGACATCATTAAAACCCGTGTGACAAAGATGATTGAGCAGGAGCTGCGTGATGACCCGTATGCTCAGGAGGCATTTTCAAAACTCCTGCGTATGGCTATCGAAGAGGCTGAAAAACTGTTTGACCATCCGCTGAAACAGTACCTTTTGTTCCGTGAATTTGAAGAACAGGTTGAAGCCCGTAAGCTCAGCGATATCCCGGATGCACTGGCGGTAAACAAGCATGCTCAGGCGTATTACGGTGTATTTAAAAAAGAGCTACCTGAGGTTTTTGCGGTAAACGACGTTCAGGTGCAGGATAAGTGGACGAAGCTGGCTTTTGAAGTGGACAACATTATCGTCAAAGCGGTGGCAGAAAACTCCCTGAACCCCCAGGACATTGAGAAAGTCGTTAAGACAAGTCTGCTACCACTGCTGTTTACGGCCTGCCGGGAAATTGGTGCCGGAATGAATCAGGTTAACCGTATTGTGGAAACCATCATCCAGATACTGCGCGTTGGTTTGATGAAATCATGAGTGAAAAAGAATCGCCATCAATGAAAGCGTTACGCATTGTCTATGGTGATGAGGTCATCGTCGTACAGTGTGTTCCGCGTCAGGTCGTAAAGGGTAGGGTGCTCATCAAGGTGCATCCGGACTGCCGGGTTATTGTCTCTGTACCTCCAGAAACACCGGAGCACGAGCTGTTGTCTGCGCTGAAAAAAAGAAGTCGCTGGATATACCAGCAACTGCGTGATTTCAGGGAGCAACAGACACACATTGTTCCGCGTCAGTATGTCAGCGGAGAAAGCCATTATTATCTCGGTAAGCAATATCAGTTGAAAGTGACAGAAGACGCTACTGTGCCGCAACGAGTGAAAATGTTGCGTGGGCGTCTGGAAGTGACTGTCAGACACAAATCGGCAGAAAAGATTAAAGCCTTGCTGGCTGAATGGTATCGGGAACGTGCCAGAGATGTATTTCAACGCAGGCTTGATTTACTGATTCCGCAGACCCTTTGGGTCAGTGAGCGTCCTCCGATACGTCTGCGGGCGATGCAAACGCAATGGGGCAACTGTTCAGCAAAAGGCTGTCTGACCTTGAATCCATGGCTGGTTAAGGCATCCTCAGAATGCATCGATTATGTCTTGCTACATGAGTTATGTCATGTTGCTGAGCACAACCATAGTGAGGAGTTTTACCGTCTGATGGGGCAGGTTATGCCGGGGTGGGAAAAGGTCAAGAAGCGACTGGATGGTATGGCTGGGATGTTGTTGGCAGATATGTAGTTTCTAACTTATTCCAATGGGCTCATTTGTCGGTGATGCTGCCAACTTACTGATTTAGTGTATGATGGTGTTTTTGAGGTGCTCCAGTGGCTTCTGTTTCTATCAGCTGTCCCTCCTGTTCAGCTACTGACGGGGTGGTGCGTAACGGCAAAAGCACTGCCGGACATCAGCGCTATCTCTGCTCTCACTGCCGTAAAACATGGCAACTGCAGTTCACTTACACCGCTTCTCAACCCGGTACGCAACAGAAAATCATTGATATGGCCATGAATGGCGTTGGATGCCGGGCAACCGCCCGCATTATGGGCGTTGGCCTCAACACGATTTTCCGCCATTTAAAAAACTCAGGCCGCAGTCGGTATGAAGTGGTTTACTGAATTTGGCCACCTGAACAGAGGTGATATGCTCACCTCAGAACAACACAGGTGTCATAATGAAAAAAAGAAATTTCAGCGCAGAGTTTAAACGCGAATCCGCTCAACTGGTCGTTGACCAGAACTACACCGTGGCAGATGCAGCCAGCGCTATGGATGTCGGCCTTTCCACAATGACGCGATGGGTGAAATAATTACGTGATGAACGGCAGGGCAAAACACCAAAAGCCTCCCCCATTACCCCGAACAAATTGAAATCCGTGAGCTCAGGAAAAAGCTACAACGTATTGAAATGGAAAATGAAATATTAAAAAAGGCTACCGCGCTCTTGATGTCAGACTCCCTGAACAGTTCTCGATAATCGGGAAACTCAGGGCGCGTTATCCTGTGGCCACTCTCTGCCATGTGTTCGGGGTTCATCGCAGCAGCTACAAATACTGGAAAAACCGTCCTGAAAAGCCAGACGGCAGACGGGCTGTATTACGCAGTCAGGTACTTGAACTGCATGGCATCAGCCACGGCTCTGCCGGAGCAAGAAGCATCGCCACAATGGCAACCCAGAGAGGCTACCAGATGGGGCGCTGGCTTGCTGGCAGACTCATGAAAGAGCTGGGGCTGGTCAGTTGCCAGCAGCCGACTCACCGGTATAAGCGTGGCGGTCATGAGCACGTTGCTATCCCGAATCATCTTGAGCGACAGTTCGCCGTAACGGAACCAAATCAGGTGTGGTGCGGTGATGTGACCTATAGTGTGCCCGGAGTTCAGGGCGGGCATGGATGCTTAAATGAACCGCGAGTCTGTCTGGAATATTGAACCGGTAACTCACGATGAGAAACCCAACAATCCCACCGGGTGTGACGGTGGAGAACCTGAGCGGCAGTGACCTGCGGCATGCCCGCAGGGTGATGTAACCCGCTGACAACGGGGATTGAGGCGAGATCACTAAGCCGAGATGATCCTCAAGGTTAAGTACTGAAAGGCTGAAGAACATGAACCCGTTAATCCGCCTCTGTGGGTTGAAAACGTCACCACGGCCTACGTGATCTGACAGGCCGTGCAGGAGGAACTGGCAGTGATACGTAAGCACTGCCGGTCGAAGGTGTTTTGACATGTATGCGAAACACCGGGGCAGCAGCGTCTATCACGCTTGCGTTGCTGACTTCTGCCAACTTGCGGCAAGCAAGGATAAAGAGTGCGACGGGCAGCCTCCTCAGTATGCCTGAGTCCAGGCAGGTAAACCGGGGAAGGTCAGCGACGGATGTTAAGGGGGCATGGCTCCGATGACGCGCTGGCTGGCGGAGCTTCCGTAGTAGTCCGCGATGGGGAAAGCCCATTACATGGCGAAGGGAAGCAGTTTGAATGTGTTTGCGACGTGAATTAACTGACCTAACGAGGTGAAGACCTTTGATAATCAGCGAAATGCAACGCAAGCTTGCCACATGGGCAGCCACCGATCCGTCCCTACGGATTCAACGGCTGCTGCGTCTGATAACACAACCAGAATGGCTGGCTGAAGCGGCGCGGATCACGCTTTCATCAAAGGGGGCGCATACCCCGGCGTTGATGGCGTGAACAAAACAATGCTACAGGCCAGACTGGCTGTTGAGCTGCAAATCCTCAGGGATGAATTACTCTCAGGCCACTACCAGCCCTTGCCCGCCAGACGGGTTTACATCCCTAAAAGCAACGGCAAACTGCGACCACTGGGTATCCCCGCGTTGCGGGATCGTATTGTTCAGCGGGCCATGCTGATGGCGATGGAGCCGATATGGGAGAGTGATTTTCATACGCTCTCATATGGCTTCCGGCCTGAGCGCAGTGTCCACCACGCGATCCGCACGGTGAAATTACAGCTCACAGACTGCGGTGAAACCCGGGGACGCTGGGTGATTGAAGGCGACCTGTCCAGTTACTTCGACACCGTACATCATCGACTGCTGATGAAGGCTGTACGCCGCAGGATCAGTGACGCACGTTTCATGACTCTGCTGTGGAAAACCATCAAGGCGGGACATATCGATGTCGGTCTCTTTCGGGCGGCCAGTGAAGGTGTGCCACAGGGCGGTGTTATATCGCCGCTATTATCGAACATCATGCTGAATGAGTTCGATCAATACCTGCATGAGCGCTACCTGAGCGGGAAAGCCAGAAAAGATCGGTGGTACTGGAATAACAGTATCCAACGGGGCCGAAGTACGGCGGTCAGAGAAAACTGGCAGTGGAAACCCGCGGTGGCGTACTGCCGCTATGCCGATGATTTTGTCCTCATCGTCAAAGGCACCAAAGCACAGGCGGAAGCCATCAGGGAGGAGTGTCGGGGTGTGCTCGAAGGCAGTCTGAAACTCAGGCTGAACATGGATAAGACTAAAATCACCCATGTTAATGACGGCTTTATCTTTCTGGGGCACAGGATCATTCGCAAACGCAGTCGTTATGGCGAGATGCGAGTGGTCTCAACGATCCCGCAGGAGAAAGCCAGAAACTTCGCCGCATCGCTGACAGCACTGTTATCAGGCAACTACAGTGAAAGCAAAGTCGATATGGCTGAACAACTCAACCGAAAACTGAAAGGCTGGGCCATGTTCTATCAGTTCGTTGATTTTAAGGCCAAAGTCTTCAGTTATATCGACCGTGTCGTGTTCTGGAAGCTGGCTCACTGGCTGGCCCGCAAATACCGTACAGGTATCGCTTCCCTGATGAGGTGGTGGTGTAAATCACCGAAACCGGGTCAGAGCAAAACGTGGGTTTTATTTGGTAAAACCAATCACGGCAAGCTCAGCGGCGAAATACTGTACCGGTTGGTGGGGCAAGGCAAGAAGCTGTTCCGCTGGCGGCTACCCGAAGGTAATCCCTATCTGAGGACGGAGACCAGAAACACGTATACATCGCGCTTTACAGAAGTGGCAATGGCGTTCGCCAGCATTTAAATGGAGAGCCGGATGCGCTGAAAGGTGCACGTCCGGTTCGGGGAGGAGAGGCAGGGAAATAGTCCGACTACGCCCTGCCTCTTACTCTACTCTGGACGGGTAAGCGCTGGGCGTACCTCGCCGTTGTTCTCGACCTGTTCGCAAGAAAACCAGTGGGCTGGGCCATGTCGTTCTCGCCGGACAGCAGGCTCACCATGAAAGCACTGGAAATGGCATGGGAAACCCGTGGTAAGCCCGTCGGGGTGATGTTCCACAGCGATCAAGGCAGCCATTATACGAGCAGGCAGTTCCGGCAGTTACTGTGGCGATACCGGATCAGGCAGAGTATGAGTCGGCGTGGAAACTGCTGGGATAACAGCCCAATGGAGCGCTTCTTCAGGAGTCTGAAGAACGAATGGGTGCCGGCGACGGGCTATGTAAGCTTCAGCGATGCAGCTCACGCAATAACGGACTATATCGTTGGATATTACAGCGCACTAAGACCGCACGAATATAATGGTGGGTTACCGCCAAACGAATCAGAAAACCGATACTGGAAAAACTCTAACGCGGTGGCCAGTTTTTGTTGACCACTTCATACCGCAGGAGGCATGATGGAGAGCATTAATAATCAAGTGCAGTCGGTACGCCAGTTGCTGGCCATTCCCCAACTGGCCATCCCAAGCTATCAGCGACCTTACCGCTGGGGCTCCAAGAATATCTCGGATCTCTTTACCGATTTGGCAACCCATCAGGACAAGAGCGCCTACCGGCTGGGCTCGGTGGTGTTTCATCAGCACACCGATAGTGAGCAGGGCGAGATGCTTGATATCGTCGATGGTCAGCAACGCACCCTGACCCTGATGTTGACCGTCAAGGCGCTGATCGAGGTGCTGGATAACGAAAATCGCAGTGGCAAAGAGAAGAGTATCCGGTTTCAACGTCAGGATCTGCGTGAGCAATTGCAGGTCTTGCGTGGACCTATCGATGCGTTTATGCAGCGCCAGCGCTTCCCCAGCCGGGATTCGGAGTTCAACCTCAGACGCAACTATCTGGAGTTGCGTCGGCTGGTGGCCCGCCCTGAGTTTGACGAGCAGCAAATTGACTTTCTGCTCAACCGCTGTCAGGTGGTCTGCTTTGTACTGCAGGATATCTCGGAGGCGTTCCAGTTCTTCGATTCGCAAAATGCCCGGGGGCGCGATCTGGCTCCTCACGATCTGCTCAAGGCATTTCACCTGCGCGAGTTTGCCGGTCATGAGGCCAATCTCAAGGCCGAGGCGGTCGCCCATTGGGAGCGCCTGCCAAGCGACGAGCTGGCCAATCTGTTCGCCCTCTATCTCTATCGGGTACGCCAGTGGGCCGAGGACAAGTCGGCCCGCTACTTTGGCAAGGGGGAGGTGGATCTCTTCAAGGGGGTCAACCTAGATCGGGTAGGGCATTATCCTTACGTGGAGTCGCTGCGCATCGCCCACCACTTTGTCGATGAGTACAACAGCCAGTACCAGCGCAAGATTGACGGCCAGTACATGACGTTTCCCTTTCATCTCGACCAGATGATCATCAATGGTCGGCGCTTTTTCGAGATGGCCGAGTACTACCAGACGCGGGTGGCCGCCATCGTGGCCGAGGAGTCTGATTCCGGCAAGGCGCAATCTGCCACCCTGCTCGGCGAAACGCTGACACCGATGGCCAGCAAGGTGCTATCGACCCTGGGCAGCTACGAGCGTCGCCACCGCACCGGGGATCGTTATGTGCGGGCCATGTTCGACTGCGCCCTGATCTTCTATATCGACAAGTTCGGCAGCCAAGGGCTGTCACTGGCCATCGAGAAGTGCTTTATCTGGGCCTATCGCTGCCGCATCCGCCAGCAGGTAGTGCAGTTGGCAACCATGGATAACTATGTGCTGGAGCACAATCTGATCAGTGCCATTCGTGATGCTCGTCTGCCGGGAGATCTGCACGGCTTCCCTTTGCCTAGCATGAGCAGTCGAGAGAACAAGAACAATCGCAATGGTGCCGAAGATGAGCTGGTCGGGCTGTTTCGGGAGATGAAATATTATGAATGATGCAGGCGTTCGCCCCTTTTCCATTCGTGCACTGCTTGAAGATCGCGCCCGCTATCTGGTGCCCATGTACCAGCGCAACTATGCCTGGGGTGAGGGAGAGATCACCCAGCTGCTGCAGGATGTGCTGGATTATCAGCAAAAATTGGTCAGTGGTAAGGGGCCGCAAACCTACTATATCGGCACCCTGGTGGTGTTTGCCCGGGACGATGGCAGTTTCGAGGTAATCGATGGCCAGCAGCGCTTTACTACCCTCTCTCTGCTGGCCAATTGGCTCAAACATCACGCGATAGATTCGGTGGATATGAGCTGGTATCAGACCATCAACCTCGCTTTTGAGAGTCGCCCGATATCGAGCCATACCTTCGAGCGCTTATGGCAGGGTGTTGCCCCCTACGATTTGCGGGGGAGTACCTTCAATGAAGGTTTGGTGAACGGTTTTGAGCTGATTGGCAAGGCAATGGCGGATCTTGGTTTGGTAGGGGCTAAACTGACGGCCTTTTGCGACTACCTCTTCAAGCATGTGCAGATCTCTCGTATCGAAGTACCCAAGGATACCGATCTCAATCACTTCTTCGAGGCGATGAACAATCGCGGCGAGCAGTTGGAAAAGCATGAAGTGATCAAGGCGCGGCTGATGGAGACGCTGAACCAGATACCCGAGGAAGAGCATCGTCGCCAAAGTATTCATATCCTGACCCGGGTATGGGATGCCTGCGCCAATATGGAGCGCTATATCCAGTACGGCTTTACCCCGCAAGAGCGCCACCGTCTGTTTGGTGAGAGCGACTGGGGTCAGTTTGTGCCCCGTGATTTTGCCCATCTGCTTGATCTGCTAGGATCCCCAAACACGGCCGACGCTGCCGATAAAAGCCGTGCAGCTGCCGGTAGCCAAGGGCGCACCTTGTTGGCCATTTTGCAGGATGACAAGCTTGATGGTGAGGAGACGGTGGAGGAGGAGAGCGCAGGCTCCGAGCGCTTTAACAGCGTCATCAACTTCTCCAACTTCTTGCTCCATGTGCTGCGACTCGTGAGCCGCGACCCGGGTGATACGGAGGGGGTGCCGCTTGATGATAAACAACTGGTCGATCAGTTTGAGCTGCGAGTGATAAGGCAACCGGATCCAGTAGCGGCAGTTCAGCGTTTTATCTATGGCCTGTTAAAGAGCAAGTATCTGTTTGATCAGTTCATCATCAAGCGCGAGTTTGCCGATGGCAAGGATAGTTGGAGTCTGAAGCGGCTGCACTGGTATTCGGAAAAGAGCGTCAGTTACATCAATACCTTTGACAAGGATGAAAATGAGAATGGTTTCTCTGGTGTTAACCGGCGGGTCCTGATGTTGCTGTCGGCGTTTCATGTGTCGACCCCGACCCTGGTTTACAAACATTGGCTGAATGGTGCACTGAGATATCTGTTCGACAATTGTCACCCTGATCAACCGGTGGATGCCGGGGCTTATCTGTCCTATCTGGAGAGTCAGGCTCGCCGCTTTGTCTTCCAGCGCTTTTTGGCGCCTGGTGAAGGGGCTTCCTATTACCAGATGCTCTACCTTGATAACGCCCTGTTGCCCGCCATCAATGTGGATGAGAGTTGGCACAAGGTGATTACATCCAAACTTCGCTTCGGTCATATCGAGAACAACTTTGTCTTCAACTTCCTCGACTATCTGCTGTGGGTACGAGATCGGAATAGCGACAAAGTTGCTGGCTCCTTTGAGTTCACTTTCCGCAGCTCGGTGGAGCACTTCTCACCCCAGCATCCGATGGATGGCTATAAACCGGTTGAGCAGAGTGCACTCCATTCGTTTGGCAACCTTTGCCTTATCAGCCACAGCAAGAACTCGCGCTTGAGTAACTTCCAGCCGCAACAGAAGCAGGAGCACTTTGAAGCAAGCCTTGCCAATAACCAGACTGATAGTCTTAAATTGCTTGCTATGATTCGGCTGATGAAAGATAAAGGTCGTTGGCTGGAAGATGAGATAGCTGTGCATCAACAAGATATGTTGCAGGTCTTACTATCCAATCAAATTCAGCAATAACTGATTGAATCTGTTTATGAAATTTGGCTGCTATCAACTAATGGGCGTTAAGTTGATTGTATGATCTGATTGATAAAGAAGGGGAGACTAAAAATCTCCTCTTCTTTGCAGCAGTTTACTGCGGTCTTTTTGTGATGCATCAGCATAAAACGTTTTACTTGTGGACCCTAAGAAATGGAGAACATAATGTCGACTGTAGATACCTCTACAGCAGAGGAACTCAATCAAGGAGGCTCAGATTTTATTCTGACTTCCCTCGAGGCTATGCGTAAGAAGTTATTGGACCTTACGTCTCGAAATCGACTTTTGAATTTCCCTATCACTCAAAAAGGGTCTTCACTACGTATTGTTGATGAATTACCAGAACAGCTTTATGAAACCCTTTGCTCGGAAATCCCGATGGAATTTGCTCCTGTGCCCGATCCAACTAGAGCGCAGCTGTTAGAGCATGGCTATCTCAAAGTTGGGCCAGATGGTAAAGATATACAGTTAAGAGCTCATCCTAGCGCTAAGGATTGGGCGCACGTCTTAGGAATCCGTACAGATTTTGATTTACCAGATAGCCATAAAACGGTTGTTTCTGATTCAGATAGAGAGTTGCTGGAAAAAGCCCATCAGTTTATCTTGCAATATGCCCAAGGCCAGAATGGAAAATTAACAGGGATTCGTTCTGAATACGTTAATCAAGGTATAGCTTTGTCAGCGTTGAAGGAGGCGTGCTGCTTAGCAGGCTATGAAGGGCTTGAGGATTTTGAACGACAGGCAAAGGCTGGGAATGAGATTAGTATATCTTCTTCCAATCCCTCTCATGACGATAATCGGATACAGGCTCTGCTTTATCCAAATGAACTGGAAGCTTGTTTGCGCGCCATCTATGGTAAGGCTCAAACTGCTTTGGAGGAGAGTGGCGCCAACATCTTGTATTTGGCGTTAGGGTTCCTTGAGTGGTATGAAAGCGATTCCTCTGAAAAGGCACGTTATGCACCGTTATTTACAATTCCGGTGAGATGTGAACGAGGAAAATTAGATCCGAAGGATGGTCTTTACAAGTTTCAACTTTATTACACGGGTGAAGATATTTTGCCCAATCTCTCTTTGAAGGAAAAACTTCAGGCTGACTTTGGCCTCGCTCTTCCTTTGTTCAATGAAGAGGAAACTCCAGAGTCTTATTTTGCTTCGGTGAAGAAGGTTGTAGAGCAGCACAAACCTAAATGGTCTGTGAAACGTTATGGTGCACTTAGCTTGCTCAATTTTGGCAAGATGATGATGTATCTTGACCTCGATCCTGCCCGCTGGCCTTGTGACAAGCGCAATATATTGTCTCATGAAGTAATTCGTCGCTTTTTCACCAGTCAGAGCTGTGGTCAAGAGAATTCCGGCTTACCTGGTGGCTTCGGTCAGCATGAGTACTGCATCGATAGTTACCCTGATATTCATGACAAGGTTCCACTAATCGATGATGCGGATAGCTCGCAGCACAGTGCGTTGATCGATGCTATCCGTGGTCAAAACTTAGTCATTGAGGGCCCTCCTGGTAGTGGCAAATCACAAACGATCACCAACTTGATTGCAGCAGCTCTGCTCAACGGTAAGAAAGTCCTGTTTGTGGCAGAGAAGATGGCTGCACTGGAGGTCGTCAAACGTCGCTTGGATCGTGCGGGGCTAGGTCAATTTTGCTTAGAGTTGCACAGTCATAAAACTCATAAGCGCAAGGTGCTGGATGATATTAATGCTCGCTTGGTGAGTCAGGCGACCATGCCTACTATGGAAGAGATTGATGCTCAGATTTTGCGTTATGAAGATCTTAAGCAGCAGCTCAATGAATATGCCGCATTGATCAATAACCAATGGGCGCAAACAGGCAAAACGATCCATCAGATTTTGAGTGGTGCAACCCGTTATCGTCACAAATTAGATATTGATGCAACAGCACTTCATATCGAAAACCTTTCCGGGAAGCAGTTGGATAAAGTGACCCAATTACGGCTGCGTGACCAAATAGTAGAGTTTAGCCGCATCTACAAAGAGGTTCGTGAGCAGGTGGGGGCTAATGCAGAAATATATGAGCACCCTTGGAGCGGTGTGAATAACACACAAATTCAATTGTTTGACAGCGCTCGTATAGTCGATTTGCTACAAACTTGGCAGACATCAATTATCGACTTTCAACATAGCTATCAAGAATATGTAGATAAGTGGGCGTTAGAAGGCGAAAGCCTTAATACGCTTCAATATATTGAGCAATTGGTAGAAGATCAGTCGAATCTTCCAGTGTTGTGTGGTTCAGAGCATTTCCCAGCACTTAGTGAGCTAGATTCACCCGATGCCATTGCACGGGTGCGTCACTATTTAGATAGGTTCGAGTTGCTACAAGGTCATTATGTGGCCTTGAGCCAGGTTATCGAGCCTCAAAAGCTACGACTTTTAGAACAAGGACAATCGTGTGACTTTCCTCGTGAAGAGCTGGAAAAATATGGTGCAGCAGAGGATTTCACTTTACGTGATTTGGTCAGGTGGCTTGAATCCATCCAATCAATTCATGATGAGTTATCATCTATTTATGCGCAATTAAACGATTTCAAAAATGCTTTGCCAGATGGTATTGCTTCGTATATCGATGATTCGCAAGCTGGATTGCTATTCTGCTCTGAGTTGTTGTCGATTCTGGGTGCTTTACCGACTGAGCTTATTAGAGTTCGAGATCCTCTTTTCGATGATGATGATATCGATGCAGTATTGCGCGACTTAATGTGTCAAATCGAAACATTGCGTCCTTTAAGAGATGGTCTATCTACTTTGTATCAATTGGACCAGTTGCCTTCCCAAGAGATGCTCGCGCATGCCGTTGCTGTTATCCAGCAAGGGGGATTATTTGCATGGTTTAAGAGTGATTGGCGTAGTGCCAAGGCACTGCTCATGGCGCAATCTCGTAAGCCTGACACTAAGTTTGCTGAGTTAAAACGCTGCTCAGCTGATTTGCTCAAGTATTCGGAGCTGTTACAACGGTTTGAACAAAGTGACTTTGGTAATCAACTTGGTAATGCATTCCGAGGGTTGGACACCGACTGTGAACAACTCATGTTATTGCGTGATTGGTACAAGAAGGTCCGAGCTTGTTACGGGATAGGTTTTGGAAAGCGAGTTGCGATAGGCTCTGGATTATTTAACCTAGATGGTGAGATTATCAAAGGTGTGCATTTAATCGAGAAATCGCAGATTAGCTCAAGATTAATGACTTTGGTTAAACGGGTCGAGCACGAGGCTAAGTTATTACCGCGTATTTCTAGCTTGTTGGAAGAACATGCATCTTGGTTAGGTGAGCAAGGTGTATTGATGCAATCTTACCGACAGGTGCGGAATACTCTCATTGCCTTGCAGGGATGGTTTATCAATCCAGATATATCATTAGAGCAGATGACTCATTCCTCTGAGATTTTGCAAAACATAAACGATCTTCAGATATCCCTTGAAAATGACTCGTTACAGTTAGGGGCGTTTTTACAATTAACCCCATTGGCTTGCGGTGCGTATAAAAATAATCAACTGACGTTAGACACTATTAACGACACGCTGAATTTTGCCGAGCAACTGGTTGATAAGATAAATTGCGTATCCTTGGCTACCCAGATCAGACATTTGGCTAGTGGTAGTGATTACGATTTACTATGTCGTGATGGTGGGGAAATAGTTTCGAAATGGAATGAACAGATTAAAAATGCTGAGTTATATGCGCTAGAAACAAAGTTAGAGCGGAGTCAGTGGCTCAAGTCGACTGATGGTTCTCTTAATACATTAATCGAGCGCAACGAAAGAGCAATACAGCAACCCCGTTGGTTGAACGGGTGGGTTAACTTTATTCGTTGTTACGAGCAGATGCATGAAAATGGATTGCAGCGAATCTGGAGTGCTGTACTTGCGGGCTCGCTCCCGATTGAAAAAGTTGAATTGGGTTTAGCATTAGCAATTCATGACCAGCTGGCGCGGGAGGTTATTCACATCCACCCTGAATTGATGAGAGTTTCCGGCTCACAGCGCAATGCTTTGCAGAAGTCATTTAAAGATTACGACAAAAAACTGATTGAATTACAACGTCAGCGGATTGCAGCAAAAATTGCTTGCCGAAATATACCAGAAGGGAATTCTGGTGGTAAGAAAAGTGAATATACAGAACTAGCTTTGATCAAAAATGAGTTGGGTAAAAAAACCAGACATATTCCAATTAGGCAATTGGTTAACCGTGCATGTAATGCGCTGGTTGCAATTAAACCTTGTTTCATGATGGGGCCAATGTCAGCAGCTCATTACCTAGAACCTGGACGAATGGAATTTGATCTGGTGGTGATGGACGAAGCGTCTCAGGTGAAGCCAGAGGATGCATTGGGTGTCATCGCGAGGGGCAAGCAACTAGTGGTCGTTGGTGACCCGAAACAGCTACCACCAACCAGTTTCTTTGATCGAAGTGCCGACGGAGAAGATGACGATGATGCCGCGGCTTTAAGTGATACTGACAGCATTTTGGATGCTGCTTTGCCACTGTTTCCTATGAGACGTTTGCGTTGGCACTATCGTTCACGACATGAAAAGTTGATTGCATACTCTAACCGCCATTTTTATAACAGTGATTTGGTGATATTCCCTTCCCCAAATGCTGAGTCTCCAGAGTATGGGATTAAATTTACCTATGTGTCAAAAGGTCGGTTCTCCAATCAACACAATATTGAAGAAGCCCAAGCAGTTGCTGAGGCCGTACTTCATCATGCGCAACACCGGCCGGGTGAGTCACTCGGGGTAGTGGCCATGAGTTCCAAGCAACGCGATCAAATTGAGCGCGCTATCGATGAATTGCGCCGAAATCGCCCTGAATTTAACGATGCAATCGATGGCTTATATGCCATGGAAGAGCCACTTTTTGTGAAAAACCTTGAGAACGTTCAAGGGGATGAGCGTGATGTAATCTTTATTTCCTTTACCTATGGACCTTCTGAGCATGGTGGAAAGGTTTATCAACGCTTTGGACCTATCAATTCCGATGTTGGCTGGCGTCGCTTGAATGTGCTTTTCACTCGATCAAAAAAACGGATGCATGTGTTTAGTTCAATGCGTTCTGAAGATGTATTGACGAGTGAAACCAGTAAACTTGGTGTTATTTCGTTGAAAGGTTTTTTACAGTTTGCCGAAAGTGGCAAACTAGATTCCCTCACAACGCATACCGGCAGGGCTCCAGATAGTGACTTTGAGGTTGCTGTAATGGAAGCACTCAATCACGCTGGGTTTGAGTGTGAACCTCAGGTAGGGGTTGCAGGATTCTTTATTGATCTAGCTGTGAAAGATCCAGGTTGTCCTGGCCGTTACTTAATGGGCATAGAGTGTGATGGTGCGGCTTATCACTCAGCTAAATCTGCTCGTGATCGTGACCGTTTGCGTCAAGAGGTTCTGGAGCGTTTGGGTTGGAGAATTAGCCGCATTTGGTCCACTGATTGGTTCAGTAATCCTGATGAGGTTCTATCTCCGATTATCCGTAAACTCCATGAGCTTAAAACATTGGCTCCAGACGTTGTTGTACCTTCCTATGAATATGTAGAAACGATTGAGTCAAGCGCTGAAGTGGCGTCTGACTCAATTGATTCTCTTATGCCCAATTTGGGGCTTAAGGAGCAACTTAAGTATTTTGCCACACATGTCATTGAGGTTGAGCTTCCTAATGTTGATGCTGATCGTCGTTTGTTGCGGCCCGCAATGCTTGAGGCTTTGCTGGAACATCAGCCTTTATCACGTTCCGAGTTTGTTGAACGAATACCTCATTATCTGCGGCAAGCAACAGATGTATACGAAGCGCAACGCTTTCTTGACCGAGTCTTGGCATTAATTGATGGCGCAGAGGCTGAAGCGAATGATGCAGCGTTTGAGTCTGAATTGGCATAATTAGTTAAAGGTAATAAGAACAGTGACAACTGTCGGACAACGTGAACGCGCAACTCAACAGCGCGTAGTCAGGTTTTTTATTGAGGAATTGGGCTATCGTTATCTAGGCGATTGGCACACGCGTCCTAACAACCGTAATGTTGAGCCTGATTTGCTCAGTCATTGGTTGATTGACCGTGGTGTTGTGAATCGCCACGGGTTTAACAGACACCTCAGAGTCATTTAAGATGGCTTAAAGAGAGGTGCCCATGAGCGGTAAGCGTTATCCCGAAGAGTTTAAAACTGAAGCGGTCAAACAGGTTGTTGATCGCGGTTATTCTGTTGCCAGCGTTGCAACACGTTTCGATATCACCACCCACAGCCTTTATGCCTGGATAAAGAAGTACGGTCCGGATTCTTCCACTAATAAAGAACAGTCAGATGCTCAGGCCGAGATCCGCCGTCTCCAGAAAGAGCTGAAACGGGTTACCGACGAACGGGACATATTAAAAAAAGCCGCTGTAGATTCAATTGGTCAACGCAACAGTTATGTGAAAACATGGGGTTGCGGAGGTTTTTTGAATGAGACGAACATTTACAGCAGAGGAAAAAGCCTCTGTTTTTGAACTATGGAAGAACGGAACAGGCTTCAGTGAAATAGCGAATATCCTGGGTTCAAAACCCGGAACGATCTTCACTATGTTAAGGGATACTGGCGGCATAAAACCCCATGAGCGTAAGCGGGCTGTAGCTCACCTGACACTGTCTGAGCGCGAGGAGATACGAGCTGGTTTGTCAGCCAAAATGAGCATTCGTGCGATAGCTACTGCGCTGAATCGCAGTCCTTCGACGATCTCACGTGAAGTTCAGCGTAATCGGGGCAGACGCTATTACAAAGCTGTTGATGCTAATAACCGAGCCAACAGAATGGCGAAAAGGCCAAAACCGTGCTTACTGGATCAAAATTTACCATTGCGAAAGCTTGTTCTGGAAAAGCTGGAGATGAAATGGTCTCCAGAGCAAATATCAGGATGGTTAAGGCGAACAAAACCACGTCAAAAAACGCTGCGAATATCACCTGAGACAATTTATAAAACGCTGTACTTTCGTAGCCGTGAAGCGCTACACCACCTGAATATACAGCATCTGCGACGGTCGCATAGCCTTCGCCATGGCAGGCGTCATACCCGCAAAGGCGAAAGAGGTACGATTAACATAGTGAACGGAACACCAATTCACGAACGTTCCCGAAATATCGATAACAGACGCTCTCTGGGGCATTGGGAGGGCGATTTAGTCTCAGGTACAAAAAACTCTCATATAGCCACACTTGTAGACCGAAAATCACGTTATACGATCATCCTTAGACTCAGGGGCAAAGATTCTGTCTCAGTAAATCAGGCTCTTACCGACAAATTCCTGAGTTTACCGTCAGAACTCAGAAAATCACTGACATGGGACAGAGGAATGGAACTGGCCAGACATCTAGAATTTACTGTCAGCACCGGCGTTAAAGTTTACTTCTGCGATCCTCAGAGTCCTTGGCAGCGGGGAACAAATGAGAACACAAATGGGCTAATTCGGCAGTACTTTCCTAAAAAGACATGTCTTGCCCAATATACTCAACATGAACTAGATCTGGTTGCTGCTCAGCTAAACAACAGACCGAGAAAGACACTGAAGTTCAAAACACCGAAAGAGATAATTGAAAGGGGTGTTGCATTGACAGATTGAATCTACAGCGGCGTACTTCGCAAAGCTGTCCGACTGAGGTACGCCTTTATCCGTGACAACTCCTGTTGCTGGCCTGTTCGCCTGCTCTGTCGGGTGCTGGATGTTCATCCCAGTGGTTTTTACGCCTGGCTTCAGCAGCCGCATTCACAACGCCATCAGGCAGACCTGAGACTGACAGGACAGATTAAACAGTTCTGGCTGGAATCGGGATGCGTCTATGGTTATCGCAAAATCCATCTGGATCTGCGTGACAGCGGGCAACAGTGCGGAGTAAACAGAGTCTGGAGACTGATGAAACATGTCGGAATAAAGGCTCAGGTCGGATACCGAAGCCCGCGGGCACGTAAAGGCGAGGCCAGTATCGTGTCACCCAACAGGCTCCAGCGACAGTTCAATCCGGATGCTCCTGATGAGCGTTGGGTAACGGACATAACCTACAGTGTGCCCGGAGTTCAGGGCGGGCATGGATGCTTAAATGAACCGCGAGTCTGTCTGGAATATTGAACCGGTAACTCACGATGAGAAACCCAACAATCCCACCGGGTGTGACGGTGGAGAACCTGAGCGGCAGTGACCTGCGGCATGCCCGCAGGGTGATGTAACCCGCTGACAACGGGGATTGAGGCGAGATCACTAAGCCGAGATGATCCTCAAGGTTAAGTACTGAAAGGCTGAAGAACATGAACCCGTTAATCCGCCTCTGTGGGTTGAAAACGTCACCACGGCCTACGTGATCTGACAGGCCGTGCAGGAGGAACTGGCAGTGATACGTAAGCACTGCCGGTCGAAGGTGTTTTGACATGTATGCGAAACACCGGGGCAGCAGCGTCTATCACGCTTGCGTTGCTGACTTCTGCCAACTTGCGGCAAGCAAGGATAAAGAGTGCGACGGGCAGCCTCCTCAGTATGCCTGAGTCCAGGCAGGTAAACCGGGGAAGGTCAGCGACGGATGTTAAGGGGGCATGGCTCCGATGACGCGCTGGCTGGCGGAGCTTCCGTAGTAGTCCGCGATGGGGAAAGCCCATTACATGGCGAAGGGAAGCAGTTTGAATGTGTTTGCGACGTGAATTAACTGACCTAACGAGGTGAAGACCTTTGATAATCAGCGAAATGCAACGCAAGCTTGCCACATGGGCAGCCACCGATCCGTCCCTACGGATTCAACGGCTGCTGCGTCTGATAACACAACCAGAATGGCTGGCTGAAGCGGCGCGGATCACGCTTTCATCAAAGGGGGCGCATACCCCCGGCGTTGATGGCGTGAACAAAACAATGCTACAGGCCAGACTGGCTGTTGAGCTGCAAATCCTCAGGGATGAATTACTCTCAGGCCACTACCAGCCCTTGCCCGCCAGACGGGTTTACATCCCTAAAAGCAACGGCAAACTGCGACCACTGGGTATCCCCGCGTTGCGGGATCGTATTGTTCAGCGGGCCATGCTGATGGCGATGGAGCCGATATGGGAGAGTGATTTTCATACGCTCTCATATGGCTTCCGGCCTGAGCGCAGTGTCCACCACGCGATCCGCACGGTGAAATTACAGCTCACAGACTGCGGTGAAACCCGGGGACGCTGGGTGATTGAAGGCGACCTGTCCAGTTACTTCGACACCGTACATCATCGACTGCTGATGAAGGCTGTACGCCGCAGGATCAGTGACGCACGTTTCATGACTCTGCTGTGGAAAACCATCAAGGCGGGACATATCGATGTCGGTCTCTTTCGGGCGGCCAGTGAAGGTGTGCCACAGGGCGGTGTTATATCGCCGCTATTATCGAACATCATGCTGAATGAGTTCGATCAATACCTGCATGAGCGCTACCTGAGCGGGAAAGCCAGAAAAGATCGGTGGTACTGGAATAACAGTATCCAACGGGGCCGAAGTACGGCGGTCAGAGAAAACTGGCAGTGGAAACCCGCGGTGGCGTACTGCCGCTATGCCGATGATTTTGTCCTCATCGTCAAAGGCACCAAAGCACAGGCGGAAGCCATCAGGGAGGAGTGTCGGGGTGTGCTCGAAGGCAGTCTGAAACTCAGGCTGAACATGGATAAGACTAAAATCACCCATGTTAATGACGGCTTTATCTTTCTGGGGCACAGGATCATTCGCAAACGCAGTCGTTATGGCGAGATGCGAGTGGTCTCAACGATCCCGCAGGAGAAAGCCAGAAACTTCGCCGCATCGCTGACAGCACTGTTATCAGGCAACTACAGTGAAAGCAAAGTCGATATGGCTGAACAACTCAACCGAAAACTGAAAGGCTGGGCCATGTTCTATCAGTTCGTTGATTTTAAGGCCAAAGTCTTCAGTTATATCGACCGTGTCGTGTTCTGGAAGCTGGCTCACTGGCTGGCCCGCAAATACCGTACAGGTATCGCTTCCCTGATGAGGTGGTGGTGTAAATCACCGAAACCGGGTCAGAGCAAAACGTGGGTTTTATTTGGTAAAACCAATCACGGCAAGCTCAGCGGCGAAATACTGTACCGGTTGGTGGGGCAAGGCAAGAAGCTGTTCCGCTGGCGGCTACCCGAAGGTAATCCCTATCTGAGGACGGAGACCAGAAACACGTATACATCGCGCTTTACAGAAGTGGCAATGGCGTTCGCCAGCATTTAAATGGAGAGCCGGATGCGCTGAAAGGTGCACGTCCGGTTCGGGGAGGAGAGGCAGGGAAATAGTCCGACTACGCCCTGCCTCTTACTCTACTCAGGACCCACGAAGGCTGGCTGTATCTTGCCGATGTTGTTGATCTGTTCTCACGCAAAATTATCGGCTGGTCCATGCAATCCCGGATGACAAAGGACATTGTCCTGAACGCACTGCTGATGGCTGTATGGCGTCGTAATCCCGAAAAACAGGTGCTGGTTCATTCGGATCAGGGCAGTCAGTACACAAGCCATGAGTGGCAGTCGTTCCTGAAATCACACGGCCTGGAGGGTAGCATGAGCCGTCGCGGTAACTGCCATGATAATGCGGTTGCAGAAAGTTTTTTCCAGTTGTTGAAACGTGAACGGATAAAGAAAAAGATCTACGGAACGCGGGAAGAAGCCCGCAGTGATATTTTTGATTACATCGAAATGTTTTATAACAGTAAGCGTCGGCATGGTTCTAGCGAACAGATGTCACCGACAGAATATGAAAACCAGTATTATCAACGGCTCGGAAGTGTCTAGATTATCCGTGGCGATTCACTTTGGATATGTCTTTCGTTCTACCATACACTGCTATCAGAGAAACAACTGCGCAGACTTACCCGGCAAAGTGATTTAAGTCCACCTTAGCCGACACTTTACCTGCGACTCATTCCAATGGATCTATAGCCATCGTCATAGTTCTTGGTGTGGTCTTTCGCCAGATACTCCATGCGCTTCAGTAATTTGGTAACTTCTTGCATATGATTAGGGGATTTTCTGTTTAAATAAAAACAACCGTTTTCAGTCATATTGGCTAAAGCTGCATATTGATCCGAATCGAGACCTAATGCACTGCACCATGCCTGCTGGATTAATGCGTATAAACTGTCATCGGCGTTATAGTTCCCGGCACCATGGTAGAAGTCTTTATTCAGCATCAGTAATACATGGTAATGTTTACGGCGGTTAAGTTCACCGACTTCACGTACCCATACATATCGTAACCTATTTGACCGATTACGTTTCCATCGTCGGTTCTTACGTTGGCAATCGACCAGTAACTTAGCTTTCAGTGATTCAATAAAACGCGTAACCTCTTTATTCGAATCTCCATACTGATAGTTGCGGGGAAAACGTAAATCAACACGTAGTGCTAAGGAAGGTGCGAACAAGTTCCTGATATGAGATCATCATATTCATCCGGAGCGCATCCCAGAGGGACATCATGAGCCATCAACTCACCTTCGCCGATAGTGAATTCAGCACTAAGCGCCGTCAGACCCGAAAAGAGATTTTCCTCTCCCGCATGGAGCAGATTCTGCCATGGCAGAATATGACCGCTGTCATCGAGCCGTTTTATCCCAAGGCGGGCAATGGCCGACGGCCCTATCCGCTGGAGACCATGCTGCGTATTCACTGCATGCAGCATTGGTACAACCTGAGCGACGGTGCCATGGAAGATGCCCTGTACGAAATCGCCTCCATGCGCCTGTTTGCCCGATTATCCCTGGATAGCGCCCTGCCGGATCGCACCACCATCATGAATTTCCGCCACCTGCTCGAGCAGCATCAACTGGCCCGTCAATTGTTCAAGACCATCAATCGCTGGCTGGCCGAAGCAGGCGTCATGATGACCCAAGGCACTTTGGTGGATGCCACCATCATTGAGGCACCCAACTCTACCAAGAACAAAGAGCAGCAACGCGATCCGGAGATGCATCAGACCAAGAAAGGCAATCAGTGGCACTTTGGCATGAAGGCCCACATTGGTGTCGATGCCAAGAGTGGCCTGACCCACAGCCTGGTCACCACCGCGGCCAACGAGCATGACCTCAATCAGCTGGGTAATCTGCTTCATGGAGAGGAGCAATTTGTCTCAGCCGATGCCGGCTACCAGGGAGCGCCACAGCGCGAGGAGCTGGCCGAGGTGGATGTGGACTGGCTGATCGCCGAGCGTCCCGGCAAGGTAAAAACCTTGAAGCAGCATCCGCGCAAGAACAAAACGGCCATCAACATCGAATACATGAAAGCCAGCATCCGTGCCAGGGTGGAGCACCCGTTTCGCATCATCAAGCGGCAGTTCGGCTTCGTGAAAGCCAGATACAAGGGGCTGCTGAAAAACGATAACCAACTGGCGATGTTATTCACCCTGGCCAACCTGTTTCGGGTGGACCAAATGATACGTCAGTGGGAGAGATCTCAGTAAAAACCGGAAATAACGCCAGAAATGGTGGAAAAAATAGCCTAAATAGGCTGATTCGATGTGTTTGCGGGAAAAAAATCGGCCCAGATCCGCGAAATTTTAATCAGCGAGTCAGCTTGGGAAGAAATGACCTGCTTATTCGCACCTTCCCTAACGTACGCGGAAACTCGTCTACTGCATTACGAATAACATCGTAAAATGCCTGCTGGTAATCAGCATTCAATGAATTATGTGGCATATATAAACCTGAATAAGTAATTTACTCAATAATTAGCATTGAGGTAAGTGCGAATAAGTAACCATACGATTAATTATCGTGGTAATGTTACATGCAGATATGTACAGGAAAATTATCGATTTGGTAATAATTAACCGTATGGTGTTACATGCTGAATATAATCAACTGTACGGGTATAATGTATTAGCATATTAATAATAATTAATCTGAATAGAGAGTGGATGTATTACTAACAAGTATAATATTACCAGTAAACATATATTACTATACCGACAGTATTTTTATCAGTGAAAATATAACAATAAGCCCTCCGCCTGAGTAAATCTCATGAAAAATGGTAAGCCAGATAATAATTTTACTCTGATATTAGTTTTCAACAATTTTGCGCATTTCCACAGACTAACCTCGCGATTAGTTGCGATCAGTCGCAACTATCGCGGCCAGTAGTGCTTATACGCGGCATTTTTTGTAAATGGATTGTTACGAAAATGACGGCCTGCATAAACCATTCGTGCCTTGCGTCTTGAGCGGACGATGTCTATCGCGCCTTCCTTTTCAAGTCTCTCAATGACTCTTTCCAGTAACTTACCTTTACGTAATACATTAGGCCCGGCATTTCGTATTGTATTAAATCTGACATGATTCATATCTGTTTCATTG
The DNA here is from genome assembly GCF_046521475.1 of Enterobacter sp. CPE_E890. Lineage (NCBI taxonomy): Bacteria > Pseudomonadati > Pseudomonadota > Gammaproteobacteria > Enterobacterales > Enterobacteriaceae > Enterobacter > Enterobacter sp. CPE_E890. The sequence continues at coordinate 1,865,409 of NZ_JBKFZW010000001.1, forward strand.
AACTCACGACGCAGCCATGATAATAGCAGCGCCTCGTGGTAGCCCTCCTGAGCCCCAAAAACCTTTATCGCCTGTTGCATGTACCATTCACACAGCAACCAGGCATTTTCAACATATTCTTTTTTTATCGCGCATTCACCTTCGGTATAGTAACTCAGAAGCGCGGCCAGACGTGCAACATTATTCGGAAGTTTGGATGCAAAATCATTCATGTTTGCATATTCCCTGTCGGGGCCAATACCACTTTCTATTTCATCATGAATTTCTTTCCATGCCTCCAGGGCGGAGGGCTCGAATGATAAATATGTCTGATGCCCGGTCCCGTGTTGAGAAGCACTTTTTTCTACCAGTTCATTCATACGCTGGTAGAAGTGATTAAGATTCTCCAGCTCACCTGACTGAGGGGAAGATTGACGACTAATAAAACGCTGGCCCTGTGTCGATAATTTCGTATCAATATACAAGATAAAACAGCGTGCAAACAAACCACTCCCGCGTGCATTTTCTCCATGGCGTTTTAAATAATCATCGAATATTGCTTTCTGTACCATGACTAACAACGTAATACGTCCATTCTTAATCGTAAAACTCGGCCCTGTTTTCCGATTGACATGAAAACTTTCATCATCCCATATGGAGTTCATAAATCCCAAATCACTCATGGTCCGTCTGCTAAGTATATTAGCCCCCTCATCAGTTATTAGTCCTGTTTGTGGCGAGTGGGTATACATTTCAAACTGCAGGGCTTCAGGGGTGACATTATTATAAATATACCTTCTGGCTTTCGGTTGTACTGGCTTTTCAGCAGATAACTTTTCTAACTGCCGTGAAAGTTTATCTGTACATAGTCCTTTCATAGTGCCTTTATCAATGCATTTCAGAAGTGCATTTTCTTTCTTGCTCCATATTTTAGACTGGACCTCATGTTCTTTCTTCTGCTTTTCATACTGGAGTAATACACGCAGATCATGCTCATGAAAAGGTTTTAATAGCAGTCTTTCCACCGCTGTTTTTCTCTCGCCAGAATCTGCTATCACGAATGAATACAATGACACCGGAGACTTCATGGTGTCTGTTATTTTTACATTAATCAGGCTCTGACACGCCAGTGATAATCCACTCAGCAATGTTAATGCAATCATTTCCCCCGGGGCTTGTGTGCATTCCTCAATATCAAAAATAGTTTCACGTAATGACGTGGGGAAAGCGTTAAATGGAAACTCCTGCATGACAATACCTCCAGAAAATGTTGTTTTGATAATTGAAAACTAATCTGGAATGCGATCGCAAGTCAATATGAAAAACTGATATTTAGTCCAATCCGACAGCGTTGGACTAAATTAGTTAAGTGGCAACCTCTGGTGTTTTCATTCGCCTGTGCTTTCTTTATAAAAACACAGGCGAATAATGTCAGTACGGAGATATACTGCCAGGTAATATGATTTAAATAATTCTCAGATATATATCACCTCAGTGAATCCCCACCCGTTTTAATCCAACAGGTCATCCCCACCGGATGGCCTTTTTTCATTTAGAGGCCGATATGAAACATCCCTCGGGTTATACCCTTATCCGTCGCCATCTGCGGCGTTATCCACACGCGCTACGCCAGCATTTGCTGCTGGAGCTCAACCTACTCGTTACGTATGAACCGGTGATTGGCATCATGGGGAAAACCGGCGTCGGCAAATCCTCGCTGTGTAACGCACTGTTCCGGAGCGAAGTCTGTACTGTCAATGCCGTGGAAGCCTGCACCCGTCAGCCACAGCGTGTCCGGCTACGTTTCGGTAATCACTTCCTGACGCTGGTTGATTTACCCGGTGTGGGCGAGAGTGTTACCCGTGATGGTGAATACCGTGAACTGTATCGTGACCTCATGCCACAACTCGATATGGTGCTGTGGGTACTCAAGGCCGATGACCGCGCCTATGCGGTGGAAGAGCAGTTTCATCAGGACGTATTCGCGCAGTACAGCGGACCGCAGCCGCCGGTGTTATGGGTGCTCAACCAGGTGGACAAAACCGACCCCGCCGAGCAGTGGAACTGGCCGTCCGCCCAGCCCTCGGCGTTACAGGCCGAGCGTATTGCGCAGAAACAGCAGGCGGTGGCCCGGCAGTTAGGTATCGCTGAGCAGGATATTCTGCCGGTTTCGGTCAGGGGGCGCTATCGTCTGTCGCGTCTGGTGGAGGCCATGATTACCCTGCTCCCAAAGCAGGCCCGCAGTCCACTTGTGCCGCACCTGCAGAACGGGTATCGCACTACCAGTATCATCAGCACCGCCAGCAGCAGCTTTGGCGATGCCGTGGTGGACGTTATCGATAAGGTTATTGACCTGGCCCCGCTACCACAGGTGGCACGCATTGCACTGCAGGCTGCAACACACACTGTCGCCCGCGCAGCACGCTCCCTGTGGGGATTTTTCTTCAGCTAGTCACTTCGCTTTCGATGAGCGGCCTTGCCGTTTTCGATAAGTTTCTTTGTTTCATTACGATCGATTTTGTCGATCGATCCGATCGATACTCATCGTTGTACATGATTAATCCGGTAGCCACATAATCCACAGGGCATTATGTGATTTGTTAATTTTAACCATCAAAATCAATGCGATGTATTGCAGGGATTGTCACGCATTAAGGAAAGTATATGCCGTTAATTCTGTTATGGGGCGGTCTGGCCTTGTTGCTGGGTTTCGTGGCGTCCGCTAACGGACGCTCGTTCTGGGGCTGGTTCATTCTCGGTCTGATAATCGACCCGATACTGGCGGGGCTGCTGTACTGGCTTATTGCAAAGGACCGCACATGAAAACATTTCTTCGTCTGTTCGGTAAGTTCACCCGCTGGTACATCACCCTCATTATCTTTATGGCCTGCCTGCTGTTCATTATCACCACCCTGGGCAATATGGCTGGCTTCTGACAGGACACTCCAATGAAAAATAAACTGATTATTTCATTTTTACTGGCTTCAGTGCTGACGCCTTCTGTCTCGCATGCGTTTGGCAACCGTGATAGCTGGGTAAGTGGCTATGCGCAGGGAACGTCTGAATACACCATCCTCGGTAAAGGGCAATCACAACTTTATCTGGCCTGCGATAGTTCCGGCTCACAGCCAGCGACCATTATCTTCACTGATGTGAACGGCCATCAGGTCAGGATGGACAGCGGTCAGAAGCTGAAGATGAAAATTGATAGCGAAGAAGAAGCGAATATCAGCGAAAGCGAATCCCATGTGGGTTCAGACAATCTGATGTGGGCATGGAACAAATTACGTAGCGGCAGGAACGTCATTGTCTCGGGTACCGGTGCGAAACCAGCAGCGTTTACGCTCAAAGGTGCTGGCGCTGTTATTCCTGAATTTGGCAATAACGGCTGCGTACCGAAGTTTGCCCTTCCGTAAGTCTTATCCACAACCTTTAAAATATCAGTAACACATCCTCAGCGCCCTGCTCATCCGAGCGGGGCGTTTTCTTTTGTCTTTCAGAAAGGAAATAACCATGAAATTAGCCAGCCGCTTTGGTGCGGTGAACCTTGTTCGCCGCGACCGTCCGTTAACCCGTAATGAGCTGGCGCACTATGTGCCCAGTGTGTTCAGTGAAGAAAAGCATGAATCACGCTCAGAGCGATACACGTATATCCCGACCATCACCCTGCTCGACAACCTGCAGCGCGAAGGCTTCCAGCCATTCTTCGCCTGCCAGACACGCGTGCGTGACCTGAACAAACGCGAACACACGAAGCACATGCTGCGCCTGCGACGTGAAGGCCAGATAACAGGTAAACAGGTGCCCGAAATCATCCTGCTCAACAGCCATGATGGCTCCAGCTCATACCAGATGTTACCGGGTCTGTTCCGTTTTGTTTGTCAGAACGGTCTTGTCTGTGGTGAAAGTTTTGGCGAGGTGCGTGTGCCCCATAAAGGCAATGTGGTGGAGAAAGTCATTGAAGGGGCCTGGGAAGTACTGAGGATATTTGACCGGGTGGAGGAGAAGCGCGATGCGATGGAATCGCTTTTGTTACCACCACCGGCACAGCAGGCGATGGCAAAAGCGGCACTGACGTATCGCTTTGGTGAAGAGCATCACCCTGTTACCGAATCCCAGGTCCTCAGCCACCGCCGCTGGCAGGATAAAAGCAACGACCTGTGGACCACTTACCAGCGTATTCAGGAGAACCTGATTAAAGGCGGGTTGTCAGGGCGAACCGCGAAAGGGAAGCGTTCGCACACCCGGGCGGTAAAGGGTATCGATGGCGACGTGAAGCTCAACCGCGCCCTGTGGGTTATGGCGGAAAGCCTGCTGGAGAGTCTGGGTTAATGCCGCATATTCCGGATGGCGTGATACCGGTCACGCCATATCCGCTCCCCCTGACCGGTGAGCCCGGTTGCCGCTCCATCTCTGACGACGACCTTTGCGCCCGGTGCTCACACCTTCTGTATCGCCCCGGCGAACTCAGCCTGTGCAGAGTATTTCTGACAGAAGGGCTCTGGCCCTCATGCTGTGATGAGGATGGTTATGCACAGTCCTGCCCGTCACTCCATCTGAATAACGCGTTCTCCGGCCAATAAAAGGACATCACATGAACAACATACTCAATACCCCCCGCCCCCTGGCTGAATCAACAACGTCACCATGCCCTGAGACGGACGGCATCACGTGCACGCCTGTCCCTGATGAGCAACGTATTGCCTTCTGGCCACTGCACTTCGGGGGCATTCCACACTGGATAACCCTGGAGCCCCGTATCTTCGCGTGGATGGACCGTTTCTGCACGGATTACCAGGGTGGTATCTGGCAGTTTTACACCCTCAGCAACGGCGGGGCCTTTATGGTGCCTGAGCCGGATGACGGCGACGATGACCCGTGGACATTATTCAACAGTATGAACGGTAACGATGCGGTCATGAGTGCAGAAGCCGCTGGCATTGCCGTCTGCCTGCTGACATACAGTCATCATGCCTGCCGCACGATGTGCAGCGCCATGACCGGGCATTACGACCGGCTGCGGGATTACGCCCTGCAGCACGCCGAAGCCCGCGCCATTCTCACCATTATTGACTGAGAAAAAATGGAACACGCTGCACTGTCCCGGCTTGATGCCCTGTGGGACGCGCTGACACAGGTCCCCGTCGAAGAGGATGAGGATGACGTGGTTATCAGCGAACCCTTTTTACACTTTCCGGCAGGTACCGGCATCACGACAGTCTGGGCATGGTTCGAAACCATGAACCCGGCCTTCACCGTGGCCCATAAGCTGTATGGCAGGTCCCCCTCCCGGCCGCAGTAGCCCCTGCCTCTATTTACTGTCCACCACTGACCCGCGAGAGCATCATGCCCGTATCATATTCCCCGACATGCAACGCCTTACCGTTAACAACTCAACGGACGGTTAAACGGGCGTTATCGTTACTTGAGCACCACCTGCGCGAGCCGGGTGCACCTTTCACGTCCACCAGCGCCACCCGTGACTGGCTGCGCCTGCACCTCGCAGCACTGGAACGTGAAGTGTTTATGGTGCTGTATCTCGACAATCAGCATCGCCTTATTGCTCATGAAATCCTGTTCACCGGTACCATCAGCAGTACAGAAGTCCATCCCCGCGAGGCGGTCAAACGCGCCCTGTACTTCAATGCGGCGGCGGTGATTGTCGCCCACAACCATCCTTCCGGTGACCCCACACCCAGCCAGGCAGACCGGTCTGTCACGCAACGCCTTATACAGGCCCTTGCCCTGGTGGACATTCGCCTGCTGGACCATCTGGTTGTCGGCGGGATGGATATTGTCTCGTTTGCCGAACGCGGCTGGCTGTAAGGAGATAACAGTGATGAAAATCATCAGCAAGCGTCAGGCGATGACAATCTACCGCCAGCACCCGCAGTCCCGCTTATTCCGGTTTTGCACAGGGAAATATAAATGGTCCGGCAGCGTCTGCCACTACGCGGGTCGCGAGGTGCAGGATATCAGCGGCGTACTGGCCGTCTTCGCTGAACGCCGTCAGGACCGCAACGGCCCGTATGTGACCCTGCGTTGTGTCACTTTGAATTAACCCACGTTTAAGGAGCGCTACATTGTCGAATAAAACACCGACAGCCAGCCACCACACCGAAGCGCCGTGGTGGGGGCTGAAACGCGATATCACCCCGTGCTTTGGCGCACGCCTGGTCCAGGAGGGCAACCGCCTGCATTACCTGGCCGACCGGGCCAGCATCACCGGGACATTCAGCGACGCGGATTTACGCCATCTGGACCAGGCCTTTCCGGTACTGATGAAACAGATGGAGCTGATGCTGACCAGCAGTGAACTCACACCCCACATTCAGCGCTGCATTATGCTCCACGCAAAAGGGCTGATATGTGAGGCCGATACGCTCGGCTCCTGTGGCTATTTGTTCATCGTAATTTATCCGACATCTGCAACAACTGCATAAATCCCGGACGCTTTTCCTGAGTTTAACCAACCAATAAAGAGCGCAAACCATGCAAAAACAATCCCTGTCCCCTCATAGGGCGGCCTCGTCACGTCTGTCGTCAGTCGAAATCTGGCGAAAATTACTGAAGTATCTGCTGAAACAACACTACGGTCTGATGCTGAACGACACACCGTTTAGCAACGAAGGTGTGATCCAGAAGCACATTGATGCGGGTATTTCAGTGTGTGACGCGGTGAATTTTATCGTGGAAAAGTACGACCTGGTACGTACTGACCGCCCCGGTTTCAGCGTGAAAGAGCAGCCTCCGTTTATCAGCAGCATTGATATTCTTCGCGCCCGTAAGGCTACCGGGCTTTATACCCGCAGCGGGTATAAAGCCGTTACCGACTTCACCACCGGTAAATACAGCGGGGAGGTCCAGTGAAGCTGTCCGTTAACGTGGAAGCCGATAGCATCAACGTTCTGGCCCTCAATATAGGCCGGATCGTTGTAGATATTGATGGTATTGAACTGGCTGACCTGATCAATGTGGTCTGTGACAACGGGTATTCGCTTCGCGTTGCTGACGAGCCTGGTAAACTGATCGTGGAAGATCCGCTGCCGCCCCTCGCCCGCGTTAACTGCATTCAGTGCAGCACCGCGCATATCACGGCGGAAGACAATGCTCTGCTGTTTACCCTTTCACACCAGCATGAAGACTTTGGCGAGTCGGAATGGATTAGCTATACCGGCTCGGGTTATCTGCTCTACCTGGGCGCATGGTCATTTCCGGTTTTACGCCTCAAACGCCTCGGTCTGTCGAAAGCCTGCCGCCGGTTAGTGGTGACGCTTATCCGTCACTACGCCGCTGGCATCATTCATCTGGATGCCTTTGGTGAACTGCTACCCGACTTTGCCACTTTTGACTGGTAGCCCTGCCTCAATCACCACAAGGCGTACTAATGCCAGAATTAACCACTGAAGCTGCTCTCAAAATTCTGATTGGCTGGCTGAAGGACAATATTGATTGTGGCAGTGAGATTATCTTCGATAACGACGAAGATAACACTGACTCTGCAGCCCTGTTGCCTTGTATTGAACAGGCATTACAGAACGTTCGCGATGTCCACCATCTGCAGCTTCTGCAACAGGCCAGAAGAGATTAGCCCTCCGAACCGTACTCACCACACCTGCATAAGCGCCAGCCCTTATCGGCTGGCGCTTTGCTTTTATACAGAGGACAGAAATGATGTCAGACCTTACCCTCACAGAACCCGAGGTTTTAGTCGGCCACACCGACGTGCTTTGTTCCACCAGCATTGAGCGCATCGTCACCGGACGTAATACCTCGATTACACAGATTGAAACGCTGATACAACAACTTGACGATATCTCGACACTAACTGGCAGCATCGGCGGCGGAAAAGCCAATGAATGGGGGGGACGGCAATACCGTTACGATTGCTGGCTGATGGAGAAAACAGACGTGGCGATGAAAGCTATTACCCGCAATCTCGATCGCGGTATATGGCGGGATTTGATGCAAAAGTCAGGGATGCTTTCGCTCATGGACGCCCTGGCACGCGACCAGTGGTATAACAGTCTTGAGAAAGAAGATATTCCGTCAGTCAGCGAAGCGAATATCCTGAGCACATTCAAACAATTGCATCTGAATAAAGGTGAGGTGTTTGAGCGGGGAGTCATCAACGTATTTAAAGGGCTTAGCTGGGATTTTAAGACCAATTGCCCCTGTAAGTTTGGCGCGAAAATCATCGTGACGGGACTGGTCAAATATGACCGATGGGGATTTGGGATTAATTGGGGCTGGCAACGTGACCGCCTGGCAGACCTTGAACGTATGCTGATGCTTCTGGATGGCAAGCCGGTTCCCGATAACCGCGCTGACGTTACCCGTCGTCTCGGCGATCATATCCATGAGAACAGGCACAGTACCCGCTATGAAGATGAGATGTTTGCGATCAAATACTTTCAGAAAGGCACAGCCCATATAACCTTTAAGCGACCAGAGTTGGTCGATAAACTGAATGGCATCATCGCTAGGCACTATCCGGGAGCACTGGCAGCGAGATGAAAGGGGAGTGCCCTGTCCGATGCCTTCGCAAGTGAGCCAGCGCAAGCCAGACGACAATGGCATACTGGATGGCATACCGGAAAGACGTAAAAAAGAAAAAGCGCATGTTAATTAATAACATGCTATCAGAATATGGCGGTGAGGGGGGGATTCGAACCCCCGATACGTTGCCGTATACACACTTTCCAGGCGTGCTCCTTCAGCCACTCGGACACCTCACCATATTGTTTTGCTGCCTGACCGCTTGGGGGGCAACGGGGCGCTACTATAGGGAGTTGCGCTAAAACGGTCAAGCAGATTTTCTGCTTTAGTGCCTGTTCGGTTAAGCCTTAATCAGCTCATGTCGCTTAGAGCCGGATTAACGCTGTGAATCGAGCACTTCGCTGTTTTTTACCACTTCCTGTGCTTTGCCGTAGCTTTCGATCAACAGCTGATAAGCCGGGAAGATGTGGGTATACACCTCGGCCCACTTGGCCGCGTCTTCACGGTTCCAGGTTCGCTGGATTTCTGAGGCGACTGCCGCTGTATCCATTGGCACTACGCCAGCCTGGACGACACGAGCCAGGGTGATCTCTTGTGCCATTTTGCTGTAGGTACCAGACGCATCGATCACCGCAAAGACTTTATAACCATCAGCAGCCGCACTAATTGACGGAAAAGCCATGCAAACGCTGGTGATGGTACCCGCGATAATCAGCGTGCTGCGCCCGGTGGCTTTCACTGCCGCCACAAATTCCGGGTTATCCCAGGCGTTAATCTCTCCTTTACGTGGTACGTACTGCGCATGCGGCGCGTTGGTGTGGATTTCCGGGATAAGCGGGCCGTTCGGCCCCTGGGGAACGGACGCTGTCGTGATTACCGGGATCTTCGCCAGGGTAGCGATCTTTGCCAGCGCTGCCGCACGGGCACGCAGTTCCGGCATTGGCATATCCCCAACGGTCTGGAAAAGACCGCTCTGGTGATCGATAAGCAACATCACCGCATCGTTCACATCAATAACCGGACGCGCTCCGTTGAAATTTGCAGGTGTGGACATTTTCTTCTCCTTTATTACGTTCAGATCTGGCCGAAGCGGCCGGAGTTGAAATCACGAATGGCTTCGTTGATTTCGCTTTTACTGTTCATGACAAACGGGCCGTAGCCCACAATGGGTTCGTTCAGTGGCTCACCGGCCATCAGCAGCACTTTTGCATCGCTACTGGCTTCCAGATGCACTTTGTCACCTTGCTGGCTTAAGACGACCAGTTGCGCTTCACTCGCTTCAGCCGTGCCGTTTACCGTGACGTTACCTTCCAGTACCACCAGCGCGGTGCTCCAGCCTTCTGGCTGATTGAGCGTCAAATGGCTTCCCTGATTCAGCGCAATATCCCAGACATTCAGCGGTGAAAAGGTGTGAGCCGGGCCGGTCACATCCTGGTAGCAACCGGCAATAACTCTCAGCGTGCCGCTGTTATCCAAAAGCGTCACGACTGGAATGTCGCTTTTGGTGATGCTCTGGTAGCCCGGTGCCGCCATCTTGTCTTTCGCCGGAAGGTTGACCCAAAGCTGCATCATTTTGAGTTCTCCGCCTTTCTGCGAGAACGCGCTGGAGTGGAACTCCTCGTGCAAAATGCCTGCGCCTGCCGTCATCCACTGCACGTCGCCGGGGCCAATTACACCGCCTTTGCCCGTGGAGTCACGATGCTCGACTTCACCGGAATAGACGATAGTGACCGTTTCGAAACCCCGGTGAGGATGTTGGCCTACGCCGCGTTTCGCACCATCTGCCGGAAAGGTGTATGGGCCCGCGTAGTCCAGCAGCAGGAACGGGCTGAGAGGCTCCCCGTGCGTCTGATAAGAGAACATTGAACGGACCGGGAAACCGTCGCCCACCCAGTGCTGTCGGGGAGCGGTATAAACACCTGTTACGTTTTTCATGATGAACTCCTGATGTTCAGTTGATGCAATTAGCTTATATTCAGGTTTAATATCCCGGTAGATAGTGAAAATGGCATTCACTGTTCTAATAATGGAACGATGAGGATTTATGCAGGATCTCAATGACTTCGTCTGGTTTGTGAAGGTGGTGGATTACGGTGGCTTTGCGGCGGCGGGAAGGGCGCTTGACCTGCCAAAGTCCAGGCTAAGCCGCCGGATCGCGCAGTTGGAAGAGCGCCTTGGCGTGCGGCTCATCCACCGAACAACCCGGCAATTTACGGTGACTGAGGTCGGGCAGACCTTCTATCAGCACTGTAAAGCGATGATGGTGGAGGCGGAGGCGGCAGAAGAGGCCGTGGCGGCACTGCAGGCAGAACCGCGCGGCATTGTCAGGATCACCTGCCCGATAACCCTGTTGCATGTCCATGTTGGTCCGATGCTGGCAAGATTTATGGCGCGTTATCCCGGCATCAATCTTCAGCTTGAGGCTACCAATCGACGGGTAGACCTGGTGGGAGAGGGCGTGGATATCGCGATCCGCGTCCGCCCTCGCCCGTTTGATGACAGCGATCTGGTGTTAAGGGTGCTGGCTGACAGGGGGCATTGTCTGGTCGCGAGTCCGGCGTTGATTCAACGCATGGGAGAACCGATAGCCCCGTCTGAACTCAGTGCCTGGCCCGGGCTAAGCATGAACGAGGGGAAACATATTCATAAATGGGCACTGTCCGGGCCTGGAGGTGCTAAAGCGGAGATCCATTATCACCCTCGATTGATCACCACCGATATGCTTGCGCTACGTGAAGCTGCCATGGCTGGCATCGGCGTGGTGCAGCTGCCGATTTTGATGGTGAAGGATCAGCTGGCGTCAGGCGAACTGATTCGGGTACTTGAGGCCTGGGAACCCAGACGGGAAGTGATTCACGCTGTTTATCCATCAAGACGCGGGTTGTTACCTTCTGTCAGGACGCTGGTGGATTTTCTGACCGAAGAATATGCGAAGATGGTTGAAGAATAGTTTTTTGTAGGTCGGGTAAGTGCAGCGCCACCCGACATAAAGAGCGCAGGGAGTCTCTGGATTCTCATCCCCCCGCAGCGTGCAATATGCGAAAAAAAAGCACGTACTTTCGTACGAGCTCTTCTTTAAATATGGCGGTGAGGGGGGATTGACTCGCTTTGCTCGCCCTGCGGGCAGCCTGTTCGCTGCGCTCTCAGTCTGTCCAACTGGCTGTCGCCAGTTGTCGAACCCCGGTCGGGGATTCTCATCCCCCCGCAGCGTGCAATATGCGAAAAAAAAGCCCGTACTTTCGTACGAGCTCTTTTTTAAATATGGCGGTGAGGGGGGGATTGACTCGCTTTGCTCGCCCTGCGGGCAGCCTGTTCGCTGCGCTCTCAGTCTGTCCAACTGGCTGTCGCCAGTTGTCGAACCCCGGTCGGGGATTCTCATCCCCCCTGCATGAGTGCGACATGCGAAAAAAAAGCCCGCATTTTCATGCGAGCTCTTCTTTAAAGATGGCGGTGAGGGGGGGATTCGAACCCCCGATACGTTGCCGTATACACACTTTCCAGGCGTGCTCCTTCAGCCACTCGGACACCTCACCATATTGTCATCCCGTTGTTGTCGGGACGGGCGCTAATGTAAGGAAAAGCCGAACTGCCGTCAACTCACTTTTTCAGTAATTTAGCGTGTTTAGACAAACTTCAGGCAACATGATTCTTAAATGTGCTGAAAGCGTCTTTTTTATCAGCAGCACAGTCGCGCAATAAATTTGTTATGCTGGCAATCCAGTTGAAAATCAAAATAATTCAGCGCAATAAAAGGCAGGAATGACTATGGATATACTCTTCTATCACCCCACGTTTGATGCGGCATACTGGATCAAGGCGCTTACCGCGGCGTTACCCGGCGCACGCGTTCGCGAGTGGAAGCGGGGTGACAACGAACATGCTGACTACGCGCTGGTCTGGCATCCGCCGGTAGAAATGCTGCAGGGGCGTAAACTGAAAGCTGTCTTTGCCCTGGGCGCCGGTGTGGACTCCATTCTGAGCAAGCTGAAGGCTCACCCGGAAATGCTGCCGGAAGATATTCCTCTTTTCCGCCTCGAAGACACCGGTATGGGCCAGCAAATGCAGGAGTATGCCGTGAGCCAGGTTCTGCACTGGTTCCGTCGCTTTGATGACTATCAGGTATTAAAACAGCAATCCCACTGGGAACCGCTGGCTGATTATCAGCGCGAAGATTTTACCATTGGTATCCTCGGTGCTGGTGTGCTGGGGTCAAAAGTGGCTGAAGCGCTCGCACCGTGGGGCTTTCCGTTGCGCTGCTGGAGCCGCACCCGCAAAGATTATCCGGGCGTAGAGAGCTTTGCCGGAACAGATGAACTGCCGGCCTTTCTGAAAGGCACGCGCGTGCTGATTAACCTGCTGCCTAATACGGCGGAAACGGTAGGGATTATCAATGAAGCCTTGCTCAATCAGCTCGTCGCTCAAAGCTACCTGATGAACCTGGCGCGTGGTGTGCATCTGGTCGAGCCCGATCTGTTGAAGGCCCTGGACAGCGGAAGGCTAAAAGGTGCCATGCTGGATGTCTACAGCCGCGAGCCGCTGCCTGCGGAAAGCCCTCTGTGGGCGCATCCGCGTGTGGCTATGACCCCGCACGTGGCTGCCGTGACGCGTCCGGCAGAAGCGGTGGCGTATATATCCCATACCATCAGCGAAATGGAAAAGGGTAATGCAGTCACTGGACAGGTCGACAGGCAGCGCGGCTACTGAGAGAAACCCGGCGTTCGCCGGGTTTTTGCTAATATTCGCCGCTGATAACTGCTATCCTTTGGAAAAACCGCAGAGGAGAGAGAGATGTATCCCGTTGACCTGCATATGCACACCGTCGCCAGCACCCACGCGTATAGCAACCTCCATGATTATATCGCGCAAGCAAAGCTTAAAGGCATCAAGCTGTTCGCGATAACCGATCATGGCCCGGACATGGCGGATGCGCCGCACTACTGGCATTTTGTGAATATGCGGATTTGGCCACGTCTGGTTGACGGCATTGGGATACTGCGTGGTATTGAGGCGAATATTAAAAATACCGACGGTGAGATCGACTGCACCGGCCCGATGCTGACGTCTCTTGACCTTATCCTCGCCGGTTTCCATGAGCCGGTTTTCCCTCCCCAGGATAAAGAGACCAACACCGCGGCGATGATTGCCACTATTGCCAGCGGCAATGTGCATATTATAAGCCACCCGGGTAATCCAAAATATCCGATTGATATTCAGGCTGTCGCCCAGGCGGCAGCGAAACACCGCGTGGCGCTGGAGATTAACAACTCCTCCTTTGTTCACTCGCGTAAGGGCAGTGAAGCAAACTGCCGTGAAGTGGCCGCTGCCGTGCGGGATGCCGGAGGTATGGTGGCGCTGGGCTCTGACTCCCATACCGCGTTTACGCTGGGTGATTTTAGTGAGTGCCTGAAGGTGCTTAATGACGTTAACTTCCCGGAAGCGCAAATCCTGAACGTGACCCCACGCCGGCTGCTCGATTTCCTCGAGTCGCGCGGCATGGAACCGATTGACGAATTTGCCGATCTTTAATTGTGTAATGGAATAATAAAAATGAACGAGTTCTCCATCCTTTGTCGCGTGCTGGGTACGCTCTATTATCGCCAGCCGCAAGACCCGCTGTTGGTTCCACTCTTTACGTTAATTCGTGAAGGTAAACTGGCGCAGAACTGGCCGCTGGAACAGGATGAGTTACTGGAGCGTCTGCAAAAAAGCTGCGATATGCAGCAGGTAGCGACCGACTACAATGCGCTGTTCGTGGGTGATGAATGCCGCGTTTCGCCATACCGTTCTGCCTGGCAGGAAGGGGCGACAGAAGCGGAAGTCCGTGCTTTTCTCTCCACTCGCGGTATGCCGCTGAGCGATACACCAGCCGACCATATTGGTACGCTGCTGTTGGCTGCATCCTGGATCGAAGACAACGCAGGTGATGATGAGAATGAAGCTATCGAAACCTTGTTCGAAACGTATCTGTTGCCATGGGTCGGAACGTTTCTTGGCAAAGTCGAAGCACATGCGACTTCGCCATTCTGGAGAACGCTGGCTCCGCTGACTCGAGACGCCATCGCGGCAATGTGGGATGAGCTGGAAGAAGAACACGAAGAGTGATTTAGATCACATTAACTCTGCAACTATACATTTCAACTTGCACGTAATGTGCTAGCGATCTCATTTCTATGGTGCGCTTCTGCTAAGATGCGCACCATGAACATATTACTTTGTATCGCATTAACCACTGGTATTCTCTCCGGGCTTTGGGGATGGGTAGCTGTGTCTCTCGGGCTGCTCAGCTGGGCTGGGTTTCTTGGCTGCACGGCCTATTTCGCCTGCCCGCAGGGGGGTGTTAAAGGTCTCTTTATTTCAGGCTGCACCCTGATGAGCGGTGTTATCTGGGCGCTGGTGATTATGAAAGGCAGCGCGCTGGCCCCGCATCTGGAGATGCTGGGGTATGTCATGACGGGCGTGGTTGCTTTTTTGATGTGCATCCAGGCAAAACATCTGTTGCTTTCGTTCGTGCCGGGAACTTTTATGGGGGCGTGTGCGACCTTTGCAGGGCAGGGTGACTGGAAACTGGTTGTCCCCTCGCTGGCGCTGGGGTTGCTGTTTGGCTACGCCATGAAGAACAGCGGTCTTTGGCTGGCGGCGCGGCGGGAAAAAGCGCAAAGCATCACTGCGGTGAGTGAATAAAAAAAGGCGAGATAATCATCTCGCCTTTTTTATGCGCTTCCTGTCAGGATTCCGGAGGAACTGACATATCGCGGTATTTCACCAGTATCGGGTTCTGCACGTCTGCTTTGTTTTGCAAATCCCACAACCCGCGATCGATACCATCGTTAATTAAGAAGATAACGCCGGTTTCAATGGCAGACATCAGGCACATCATGACCGGTTCGTTAGAGGTGTAACCAATTTCACCCTCCAGCAAACGCTGGTAGTCGATGAAGCGGAATACCCCAGCCTGCACTTCATAAGACAGAATGGTTTTGCTGGTGTTCACCGAAGAGAGCACTTCGCCCGTACTCACGTTAACCACACGCAGGTTAACGGCGATTTGGTCGAGCTGATACTGGGTATCAGCGCCGATACCGAAGTAACGTGCTCCTACACCACCTGATTTAACGTTACTTTCGTAACCGATAATCGAACCTTCAATCATGACATTCGCGGCTGCCAGAGATTGCAGAGGCGTCCGGTTATTGTCCGCGACGGTGCCATTTTCCTGTGCTGCACGAATAATTTTTCGTTCATTCAACAGGTTCTGTAGCCCCTGGCGTTCCAGAGGAATAAACCAGTGTGAATCCTTGAGTGCGGTAACCAGCATGGCAGTGGCGCTTTGCGGGACCGCCGTGGAGAAGTTACTTGCCGGGTAAGGTTTAAATTGCCCGGTTTCATCCTGAATGTTGTAAACAGAGACAAATATCTTACCGGTTGGTGACGGTAAATGTGTTAAATCACGATAACTTTGGGCCCGAGGCATTAAAGTAGGTTTTGCAGCTTCTTTAGGTGGAGCAGTTAAACAACCGCTCAATAAGCACACTGCAACAAATATCAGGAAGCGCTGCATGATCATTGTCCTTATTTTGCTGTTGTTTAAAAGTCAGTTGAATTACTTTGTAGACCGGAAACCTGGATCGTTGAGGTTTTTCCTGATTTACGATCGGTAACATTCAACTGGAGCTGTCCGTCCGTGTTGGCGATGTCGACAATAAAGTCGTTGGTGACCATTCGACCGGGTTTACCGGTATTAATGTTGGTCAGTAACCCACCTAAAATCTGCGACTGAATAGCCTGTGTGAAATTGTCCAGAGCAGACGGGGTATCAACGCTAAAATCCTTATAACTCGGGTCCTTATAAGAGTTTTGCGCCTGAGCTTCATTCAGCAGGAACGCACCGTTGTTAGGGTTACCGCCAAAGTTAGGGTTACGGAACTGGAACGTCATGTTCCCGGCCCAACTTATGGGGGTGATCAGCATTATCGAAACAACTGCATATGCAATACGCATGACAGCCTCCGCATATCGGTTCGCTAGAACTCGTCTTTTGCTAAATCGCTGGTGCTTAATAGGGCTTTATCTATTTGCAGGCGATTAATAGCGTCTTCTGATTGTGCCAGTGCTAAGGATACGTTTTTGTCGAAATCCATTTTTGTGGGGAATAAAAACGTTTGATAAATAACGTACTGATTAGCCGTTATTGTTATCCAACTTCCCCATCGTGCACTGGGCCGCTCGTTGATTGTTATATTTCCAGTGTATGTGCTGTCCCATTTATCACTGAAGGCACGGTAAAAACTGTGCCCGATCGATGAGACGGTGTGGTCTGTTAACAATCCAGGAACTTCGACCTCGACGGCCTTCAGATTCCCGGCAGCGAGCAGGAAACTCGCTGCGGCGATCCAACTCAACGTGCGCTTCATGTGATTAACGCCTGAGGTTATCATTTGCCCACGAAACCGCCTGAGTTCGGTTTTTCACAGCTATCTTCTTGAAAAGATTATAAAGGTGCGTCTTTACCGTATTTTCGCTGATAAATAACGAACGGGCGATTTCAATATTTGAAGCACCAATGCGTAACTTGTTCAGGATCTCTTTCTCACGGTGCGTTAGCAGTGCTGACTCTGAACTGTTATAGCGATAATTTCCGGAGTGTGTGATGAGGTAGCTGGCAAGTTTTTGCGAAAAATAACACTCTCCGCGCAATATACCTTGCAGCCCCTCTACCACCCGGTCCTCTTCTTCCGTGACGTAGAACACGCCATTGATATGCGGCCAGCTTTCAATATCTCTGAAAGGATACTCATCAGGCGTATTCAACAATAGCACGCGGATATTATTGTTTTTCCTGCTTAAAATATCCTGCCAGTAATGGATAAGCTTTTTATCAGCTTCCATCATATCGAGAAGAATAATGCTGCCAGGTGCAATATCATCGAAAGAACGTTGAATATTATGCAATTTCCCGCTCAGTGATAAAGATTGCTTTAAATGTTGTAATAAAGCTGTCGCTTGCAAAGAAGGTTTTGTGATCAACAGTAATGTATGACCATGTAAACTATGGACTTCATTATACATGATGAAACCCCACTTTTTTTTGGCACCTGGCAGCTGTCCTCCTGTAAAAAGAGGACACCAGAAGTACTGACAGATGTTGCACTGCTGTGTGTAGAATCAGACCATAACCTCCACAGGGAGGTAAATATAAAACCAATTTCGTACATCTAATTTCAATCTAGCTTTTACGAAGTTTAAAGCAAGTGTTAATCATGTAACTAAATGTAAAAATCAATATTAATTTGTGATATTTGTCGGTATTGAATGCCGCATTTTGATAATAAAGTTGTACATGCAAATATGTGTGCACAGATTTTAAAAATCATACAAATATTTATAATTAATTGATTTTATTGTTTATTTGTTATTTTTTAATGATTGTTGAGAGGTATGAGATGCCGATTTTTTCTAAGTCATGGAATGACGATGTTTCTGTCTTAAGAAAACACGCCTCGTGTCACGCGATGAGGAAAATGGCATCCTGCCGTTCCGTTTAAACAAGGCGGGATGAAGCGTGGACAGCCCTCGCGATGTTGTACAAGCTGGCGAGAAGAAATGTTTAATAAAAAATAAGCTGTCCTGTTTAAAGCAATTTTTTCCTTAAATTACGACTTTGTGGTGACCCGAAAAATAAAAATAAGCCGCGTGGGTGAGATATTTAAAATGTTTCAGCGGACATACTCTTCACCGTAACGACGCGTTAACACATCACGAGTCGTTTTAACAATATCATTGTTACACGGTTATGGAGTACTTAAATAGCCAGGTCCAGGGTGACAACATGAAAAACATATCGTTATTTATGATGTTTACATTGCTGGGTGCGCCTGGATTTGTAACCGCGGCTAATTCAGATATGGCGAATACTGAATATAATTTCGCGGTTAACGAATTAAGTCTTTCATCTTTAAATCAGGCAGCCATTATTGGTCAACGGGGCATTCTAAATGACGCTCAGGTTCACCAGGACGGTTCAAAACTATTATCCATAGTTTCCCAGGATGGGGCAGGTAACAGAGCGAAAGTTGATCAATCAGGGAGTTACAATATGGCCTGGATCGATCAAAGCGGCAACGGGAACGATGCAGGTATTACGCAAGATGGATATGGTAATAGTGCGAAAATTATCCAGAAAGGGTCGGGTAATAGAGCAAACATTACGCAGTACGGTACACAGAAAACCGCAGTTGTAGTGCAGAAACAGTCGCAAATGGCAATTCGCGTTATCCAGCGCTAACTATTTCGCGACGACTTTAATCAATCCGATGGGGGTTTACCATGAAATTTATCAAAGTGGCAGCACTCGCAGCAATCGTAGTTTCTGGTAGTGCAATGGCTGGTCTGATTGATCAGGGCGGATGGGGTCATGGACATGGCCATGGCGGATACGGTGGCCCAAATTCTACCCTGAATATTTACCAGAACGGTGGCGGTAACTCTGCTGTAGCTTTGCAGACAGATGCCAGAAATTCAGTTCTGAATATTAGCCAGACCGGTGGCGGTAACGGTGCTGATGTTGGTCAGGGGTCTGATGACAGTAAAATTAACCTGACCCAGAACGGTTTCGGCAACAGTGCAACACTTGATCAGTGGAACAGCAAAAATTCTACTATGAATGTTAGCCAGTACGGTGGCCTTAACGGTGCATTGGTCGACCAGACTGCTTCTAACTCAACTGTCAACGTTACCCAGATTGGTTTTGGTAACCACGCGACAGCTCATCAGTACTGATACTGAAATCTGTGCTACAAAAAAACAGGGCATCCGCCCTGTTTTTTTTCGGGAGTTCATCATGAATACCTTAATTCTCCTCGCCGCACTTTCCAGCCAAATCACGTTTAAAACGTCACAGCAGGAAAATATGACCACTATTATTCCACAGGTCACTCTGACGGAGCCGTGCAATTGCCAGGTTCAGATTGTCTCTGAGCGAGAAGGGCAGGGCGGGCAAAGCTCTTCGCGACAGCAAAATACACTTTTTATACCCGCTAATCAGACGATTGATTTAATGCGGTTGAGTTTAAATATTGACGCGGGGGATACGGTAAAAATCGTTGTCACCATTACTGATGGAAAGTCGCTTCATTTATCACAACAATGGTCGCCGGCGGAAAAGAGTTTATAATCATTCATTAAATCAATATGTTATGAATGTGGCGGGCCTGCGGCGTTGAGCTATGCTGATATCAGGAACTGAGTAGTGATGTTCCGTAACGCGAGCCTTCGTTTGCCTTAATGAAGCGCGTTTACCCCTCAAGGACGATTCTCATTGAGGAGTGCATATAATGACCAAATATTTAGCTCAGCTTGCTACAGGCTTGGGTTTGATCGCTTCTGCTTTCATTCTCCCCGCTTATTCAGCCACCCTTGCAAATGGTGGGGTAATTCATTTTCGTGGTGCCATTGTTGCAGACCCCTGTGAAGTCACGCCGCAACAGCGACAGTTTGCCATGTCATGCCCGGATAATAACCGTATGCAAACGCGAATGGTCAGTTATGAAGAGGCGCTTAATGGCACGGTGACCGATTCCAGCCTCGCCACTCTCAGCATGAAATACCTTAATCCTGAAAAAACGCTCGCGATTGTCCAGATCCAGTATCGCTAATTCACTCTTCCGCTCCGCGGCGGAAGAGGATGTTGTCTGATAGTTTTTTCTCCCTGGCTCCTCTGCGATACACTTAAGAAAAAGGCGGGTTGCAGAGGGGCTTTATGAAACCGCAAATTGAAATCATTCATGGCGATATTACGACCATGCACGTCGACGTTATCGTCAATGCGGCCAATCCATCTTTGATGGGGGGCGGTGGTGTGGACGGTGCTATCCACCGGGCTGCGGGACCACAGTTGCTGGAGGCCTGCAAAGTCGTGCGTCAACAGCAGGGAGAATGCCCTCCTGGTCATGCGGTGATTACGCTTGCAGGCAATCTTTCTGCCAAAGCGGTTATTCATGCTGTAGGTCCCGTCTGGCACGGTGGCGACCAGCATGAAGCGAGTCTTCTGGAGGAGGCATACCGAAACTGTTTGCGCCTGGCTGCCGATAATGGCTATAAAACGATGGCATTCCCGGCCATCAGTACCGGCGTATATGGCTATCCGAAAGCGGCAGCAGCGACTATAGCCGTAGAAACGGTTTACCGTTATCTGTCGCTCAAACCGATGCCTGAAAAGGTTATCTTTGTCTGTTTTGACGAAGAAACCACCCATCTTTATCAACGGCTTCTGACCCAGCGTGGGCAGGAATCAGAAGCCTGAAACAACGGCGGCGCACTGAGTGCGCCGCCGTTGTTTATGACGCTTTCGCGGGTGGTTTTCCTGAAAAGAGAAAACGCAGAAGTGGGATCCGCAAATGGATCTCATAGAGTACGATGGCAACACCGACGACAAACACCAGCCCGGTAAAGAAACCCAGCGTGTTGGATGTAATATGCGGCGTGATGTAAGCCCCGAAAAACAGCGTCAGGGGATGATGCACAAGATAAATAAACAGCGATGCATTAACGAAGTAAGTCACGCGAGTGGACTTAAAGTTCAGCAGGCGGTGGCCGAGCGCGAATACCACATTGACCATCCACAAGCCCAGCAGCATGGTGATCACACTTTCCGTTTCATACATCCAGGCGTCGCCGCTACCGTAGCGCTGATTCAGCAGATAAGCCGCAAACGCGAGTGTAGCCCCCAGCGCGCACCATGGCGATGGAGTGGTAAACAGTGATTTAAGCTTCGGATGAATAAATGCCAGCGCGCCGATCAAAAAGAACGGAATGTAGAACAGCGACTGCATCACCACGAAATTAAATAACCCATCGCTTAAAATCGGCGGATAGACGATAAACAGGGTACGTCTCAGGGCGGCATAGGCGACCCCTAACAGCAAAAAGAGCACCGTCAGTTTGCCCATCGTAATATTGGCGAAAAAAGTATCGGCTTTATAACTCAAATGGTGGCGCAGGCGGCTAAAAATCAACACACTGACTGTCGTAAGTACCACCAGCACCAGCAGGAACCACAGATGGGACACCAGCTCCCAGACCAGCGTGTTGTACTTTTCATACAATGAAAGATTCGGCCAGCTCTCCGCCTTGCCTTTGACGTATTGCAACATAATGAACTGCGGCAGCGTCAACAGCGGAATGGCGGTCAACATTGGGATACCTACGCGTTCCACGCGCACTTTCCACCAGCGTTTGAGCGGGTAACGCAGAAACAGCATGTAAGAGAAATAGCCGGATATGACAAAAAACACCTGCATACGGAAGGCGTGAATAAAGTCATTAAACAACGTCAGCCACCAGGAGGGCATCTGGCTATTAACATGCCAGGTGTGGCTGGAGTAAATCAGTGAAATGTGAAAGGGGATCCCCAATAGCATCAGCCATGCCCGGATCGAGTCGAGGAAATATTCACGTTCTGTTGGTGTTGAGCTCATATAACTTTGTGCATTCTCAGACTTTTCGTCTTATCCCTAAGACTCATAATGGTTACATTCGAAGCCAACCCTACACCAAGACCGACACCCTGTCTCCAGGATAAGCACGTAAAGTGAATCGCGGGTTCTTTCATTTGCTTAATCCATGAGCCAGCAGCTGAACAAAGCAGTGATAATGTTGTCGGATTGCCTGAGTTTCCATTAAAATGGATCGGATCGATATAAGCACACAAAGGGGGAAGTGCTTACTTATTATGAAACATAAACCACAGATGATGAAAATGCGTTGGTTAGGTGCTGCAGTCGTGTTATCACTGTATACCTCATCGGCACTGGCCTTTAACATCGATGATGTCGCAAAACAGGCAAAATCGATGGCAGGCAAGAGCTACGAAGCGCCGAAAAGTAACTTGCCCTCCGTTTTCCGCGACATGAAGTATGCGGACTATCAGCAGATCCAGTTCAATCACGACAAAGCGTACTGGAACACTATTAAGACCCCGTTCAAGCTTGAGTTTTATCATCAGGGTATGTACTTCGACACGCCTGTTGCCATCAATGAAGTGACGGCAACGGCTGTACGTAAGATCAAGTACAGCCCGGATTATTTTAATTTCGGCGATGTGCAACACGACAAAGATACGGTGAAAGACCTGGGCTTCGCAGGCTTCAAGGTGCTTTACCCGATCAACAGCAAAGATAAAAACGATGAAATCGTCAGCATGCTTGGTGCCAGCTATTTCCGCGTGATCGGCGCGGGGCAGGTGTACGGGCTTTCTGCGCGCGGTCTGGCTATTGATACCGCGCTGCCATCAGGTGAAGAGTTTCCACGTTTTCGCGAGTTCTGGATTGAACGTCCAAAACCAACGGACAAACGTCTGACCATTTACGCGCTGCTGGATTCCCCACGTGCAACCGGTGCTTATCGCTTTGTGATTATGCCAGGTCGTGACACGGTGGTTGACGTGCAGTCTAAAGTTTACCTGCGTGACAAAGTGGGCAAACTGGGTGTTGCACCGCTGACCAGTATGTTCCTGTTTGGGCCAAACCAGCCGTCACCGGCAACGAACTTCCGCCCGGAACTGCACGATTCCAATGGCCTGTCTATTCATGCCGGTAACGGTGAGTGGATCTGGCGTCCGCTGAATAACCCGAAACATCTGGCCGTAAGTAGTTTTGCGATGGAAAACCCGCAAGGTTTTGGCCTCCTGCAACGTGGTCGTCAGTTCTCTCGTTTTGAAGATCTCGACGATCGCTATGATCTGCGTCCAAGTGCCTGGGTCACGCCGAAAGGTGACTGGGGTAAAGGGAAGGTTGAGCTGGTTGAAATTCCAACCAACGATGAAACTAACGATAACATCGTGGCTTACTGGACACCGGATCAGCTGCCGGAAGCCGGTAAAGAGATGAACTTCAAGTACACCATTACCTTCAGCCGCGACGAAGATAAGCTGCATGCGCCGGATAGCGCGTATGTTGTGCAGACTCGCCGCTCAACGGGGGATGTGAAACAGTCTAATCTTATCCGTCAGCCTGACGGCACTGTGGCCTTTGTTGTGGACTTCACAGGCCAGGATATGAAGAAACTGTCACCGGATACCGCCGTTGCTGCTCAGGCCAGCATTGGGGATAACGGTGAAATCGTTGAGAATACCGTGCGTTACAACCCGATAACGAAGGGCTGGCGTCTGACTCTGCGTGTGAAAGTGAAAGATCCGAAGCAGACCACTGAAATGCGTGCTGCGCTGGTCAGTGACGATCAGCCGCTGAGTGAAACCTGGAGCTACCAGCTACCTGCCAATGAATAATACATCTGAATATATTGATGCCATGCCGCTGACGGATATCGAAAAAGCGGCACTGCCTAAGAGCGACATCCGCGCGGTTCATACCGCGCTGGATGGTGAACATCATCAGTTTTCCCGGGATGATGATACGCCGCTGGGGTCAGTTAAGGCTCGTCTGGAGCAGGCATGGCCGGACTCGCTGGCAGAAGGGCAGTTGATTAAAGACGACGAAGGACGCGATCAGCTTCAGGCAATGCCGAAGGCTACGCGTTCCTCGATGTTCCCCGATCCGTGGCGTACCAACCCGGTTGGCCGCTTCTGGGATCGTCTGCGCGGACGTGATGTAACGCCGCGCTATCTGTCTCGCCTGACGAAAGAAGAGCAGGCCTCTGAACAGAAATGGCGTACCGTGGGGACAATCCGTCGTTACATCCTGCTGCTTCTGACGCTGGCACAGACGGTTGTCGCGACCTGGTATATGAAAACCATTCTGCCTTACCAGGGCTGGGCGTTCATCAACCCGACTGACATGATGGGCCAGGATCTCTGGGTCTCCTTTATGCAGTTGCTGCCGTATATCCTTCAGAGCGGCATCCTCCTGCTGTTCGCTGTCCTGTTCTGCTGGGTATCGGCCGGTTTCTGGACCGCACTGATGGGCTTCCTGCAGTTGCTGATGGGGCGTGACAAATACAGTATTTCCGCGTCAACGGTCGGGGATGAACCCCTTAATCCTGAGCACCGTACTGCGCTGATTATGCCTATCTGTAACGAAGACGTTGACCGCGTATTTGCGGGGCTGCGTGCGACCTGGGAGTCCGTTAAGGCGACCGGAAACGCGGAGCATTTCGACGTTTACATCCTGAGCGACAGCTACAACCCGGATATCTGCGTTGCAGAGCAAAAAGCCTGGATGGAACTGATTGCGGAAGTGCAGGGCGAAGGCCAGATCTTCTACCGCCGCCGTCGTCGTCGTGTGAAGCGTAAAAGCGGCAACATTGATGACTTCTGCCGTCGCTGGGGTAACCAGTACAGCTATATGGTGGTGCTGGATGCTGACTCCGTCATGAGCGGTGACTGCCTGAGCGGTCTGGTGCGTCTGATGGAAGCCAACCCGAACGCCGGTATTATTCAGTCATCGCCGAAAGCATCCGGTATGGACACGCTCTATGCGCGCTGTCAGCAGTTTGCCACCCGTGTTTACGGGCCGCTGTTTACCGCGGGACTGCATTTCTGGCAGTTGGGTGAATCGCACTACTGGGGTCACAACGCCATTATCCGCGTGAAGCCGTTCATTGAACACTGCGCGCTGGCACCGTTGCCGGGTGAAGGTTCGTTTGCCGGCTCTATTCTGTCGCATGACTTCGTAGAAGCGGCGCTGATGCGTCGTGCTGGCTGGGGCGTCTGGATTGCCTACGACCTGCCGGGATCATACGAAGAGCTGCCGCCGAACCTGCTGGATGAGCTTAAACGTGACCGCCGCTGGTGTCATGGTAACCTGATGAACTTCCGCCTGTTCCTGGTAAAAGGGATGCACCCGGTTCACCGTGCGGTGTTCCTGACGGGCGTGATGTCTTATCTCTCCGCACCGCTGTGGTTTATGTTCCTTGCGCTCTCCACTGCGCTGCAGGTGGTGCATGCCCTGACTGAGCCGCAATACTTCCTGCAACCGCGCCAGCTGTTCCCGGTGTGGCCGCAGTGGCGTCCTGAGCTGGCGATTGCGCTGTTTGCTTCCACCATGGTGCTGCTGTTCCTGCCTAAGCTGCTCAGCATCATCCTGATCTGGTGCAAAGGCTCGAAAGAGTACGGCGGTTTCTGCCGCGTGACCCTTTCTCTCCTGCTGGAAGTACTGTTCTCCGTACTGCTGGCGCCGGTGCGTATGCTGTTCCATACCGTGTTTGTGGTCAGTGCGTTCCTGGGCTGGGAAGTCGTCTGGAATTCACCGCAGCGTGATGACGACTCCACGCCGTGGAGTGAAGCCTTTATGCGCCACGGTTCTCAGCTGCTGCTGGGCCTGGTGTGGGCGGCGGGGATGGCGTGGCTGGATCTGCGCTTCCTGTTCTGGCTGGCGCCGATTGTATTCTCCTTGATTCTGTCCCCGTTTGTATCGGTCATCTCCAGCCGTTCAACGGTTGGCCTGCGTACCAAACGCTGGAAGCTGTTCCTGATCCCGGAAGAGTATTCCCCGCCGCAGGTACTGGTCGATACCGACAAATATCTGGAGCAGAACCGCAATCGCACGCTGGATGATGGTTTTATGCACGCCGTGTTTAACCCGTCGTTCAACGCGCTGGCAACGGCGATGGCGACAGCACGCCACCGTGCCAGCCAGGTGCTGGAGATTGCCCGCGATCGCCACGTTGAGCAGGCGCTGAACGAGACCCCGGAAAAACTCAATCGCGACCGCCGTCTGGTCCTGTTGAGCGACCCGGTCACGATGGCGCGTCTTCACTACCGCGTGTGGTCCGCTCCGGAGAGATACTCTTCGTGGGTAAATTACTATAAAGAACTGAAACTGAACCCGCTGGCGTTGAAGGCGAAGTAAGTTGTTAAGTAGAGCGGGTAAGCGAAGCGCCACCCGCCAAATAAAATACCGGCTTAATCGCCGGTATTTTTTTAGAGGTTTGAGATGAAAATTATCATCGTCGTCATGATGGCATGCCTGCTTAGCGGCTGCGGCAGCATCATCAGTCGCACCATTCCAGGGCAGGGCCACGGTAATCAGTACTACCCGGGTGTGAAATGGGATGTTCGTGATTCCGCGTGGCGCTATCTTACCGTGCTTGATTTACCGTTTTCGCTGATTTTCGACACGCTGCTGCTGCCGATCGATGCCAGCCACGGCCCTTACGAATAGCGTAAATTAACGCTCGTCCCACTCATCAGCTGCGGTTTGACCCTCTTCCGTATCCAGCGGTGGCTCGAGCTGAAACTCGCCCTCATCCCACTCGTGCAGGGTGTTCTCCTCCAGCCATTCCTGCCGCAGTTCGATTTCATCATAGTCGCCGTCAAAAACGGCCTGCGCACCTTCACCACTTAATATCGGCAAACATTCTCCTTCTTCCCCTTCATCGGCAAAGAATTCGGCCTGCCACATAATATCCCCATCCTGCAGAACGTATTTTTGGATATTAAGTTGTTGCACGTCAGCATCTTCTTCTTCAACGCCGGGGTTATCGGCGAGGAACTCTTCACGAGCGGCATCAATAGCTTCTTCCAGCGTGGCGTACATGGTCATTGGTGTCTCCCTGTTTTCCAGAAGGTTTCAGGGAAATAATAGCTGAATATAAGATCCTGCAAGTATGAATGCGAAAATAAGCTGTCAGGCGTTCGTGTTATTCAGCCACCGGTCGTAACGCGCGGGATAAACTGAACCACGAGTAAATTGCATTGAACAGCACCACGCCCGCCGTCACGATAAAGACGGCGCGAAAACCGAAGCTTGCAGAAATGCCTGCCCCGATAAGCGGCCCGGTCACGTTACCGATGTCACGAAATGACTGGTTATAGCTAAAGATACGCCCGGCTATCTGATTCGTGGAGTTGTAGACCAGCAGGGTCTGAACGGCGGGGAGTAACGCCCCGTCGGCAGCGCCCAGCAAAAAGCGCAGAACGCCCAGCTGCCACGGGGATTGCACCATCGACATAGGGATAAGCAGCAGAACGGAAATCACCAGCGCGCAGATCAGGATCTTTTCCGGACCCACCCGGTCCCCCAGTTTGCCTAGTCTCGGGGCGCTAAGGAGCGCCGCCACGCCGGGAACGGAAGCAATTAGCCCGCTGATGAACGCAATATTGTTGACGTTACCGGCCAGGTCGCGAACGTACAGCGTCAGAATGGGGGCAATCGAACCGGTAGCTACCTGAATAATCAGGGTCGTCACGAACAGGCTCAGCACCAGTCTGGGGTTTTTCAGTGAGGTAAGAACATCCCTTGCGTGAAGCATCTCTTTTTTGGCGACAGGCGTGAAGTTTTCCCGAATACAGATCAACGTGACGACAAAGCACAGGAAAAGCACGCTGGCGGTGATGAAAAAGACGGGCCGCAAGCCGTAATTATCCGCCAGCAATCCGCCGGCCAGTGGCCCCAGCAAGGCACCACTCACGCCACCCGTTGAAAGCGTTCCCAGTGCCCAGCCGCTCTTGTGACGCGGAATTTGGGTGGCTATCAGGGCATTCGCATTGGGAATAAATCCACCGAGCAAGCCCAGTAATGCGCGTAAAATCAGGAACTGCCAGACGTTTTGCGCAATACCCATCAATGCCATGATGATGGCCATCCCCAGCGCCGAACGTAGCAGCATAATTTTACGCCCCTTACGGTCGGCAAGGCCGCCCCAGAAGGGTGAGGCAATCGCGGAAAAGAGAAACGTGACGCTGAACACCAGGCCAGACCACATATTGAGCGCGCTATGGCCCGTTACGCCCAGTTGCTCGACGTAGAGAGGCAGGAAAGGCATGACCAGGCTAAACGCCGCACCGGTAAGAAAACAACCAAACCATGCAACTGTGAGGTTACGTTTCCAGTTTATGGGGGCATCTGAGGGTGACATAACAATCCGCATAATGAGGTGCAGAACACCTGAGGTATGAAGTAATAAGCCTGCTAATTATGCGCCTGGGTTATGATTACTGCAATGAGGAGGAGCTTTAAATGCTAAAACAGCATGCGGCCAGGAAGACCGCATGCGAGTTAATAGCGGGAAGGCGTGCCCTGTGGCCGCGTTTTAAAGCGGCGGTGCAACCACATATACTGTTCCGGCGCGAGCATGATGCACTTCTCCACAACGCCGTTCATCCAGCGAGCGGTGGTCTCTGCATCATCCAGCGGCGGCGTGAGTTCAGGTTCCAGCATAATCAGCTCGTAACCAGAACCATCCGGTTTACGACGGGGAACAAAGGGCACGATCGCGGCTTTGGACATCCGCGCCAGCATCCAGGTGCCGGTTGTTGTGGCGGCTTCTTCAACAGCAAAGAAGGGGACAAATACGCTGGATTGCGGACCATAGTCGTGGTCAGGGGCGTACCAGACCACTTCACCTGATTTAAGCGCGCGTATCATGCCCTTCAGATCTTTACGGTCGATCATGCTTTTGTTGGAACGCATACGGCCGTTGGTCTGGATTAAATCGATGACCGGGTTATCGTTGGGGCGATATACGCCAATACCCGGTGCCTGCATGCCAAACATTCGCGCCCCGATTTCCAGCGTCAGAAAATGCACGCCAATCAGCAGGACACCTGTCTGATTCGCCTGCAGCGTATGCACTGGCTCCATGCCGGTTCCTGTCACTTCGCTCCAGCGCGCCATACGTTTGTCCGGCCAAAACCACGCCATACCGGTTTCCATAAGCCCCATACCGACAGATTCGAAATTTTTCGAGACCATGTCATGTCGTTCTGACTCGCTCATCTGCGGAAAGCACAATTCAAGGTTGCGGTACGCAATTGTGGCACGACGCTTCATAAACTTTTGCGCGAGATGGCCCAGAGATTTACCCAACCAGAAAATAACAGGGTAGGGAAGTTGCACCAGAAGCCATAAAAAGCCAATGCCAAGCCAGGTTAACCAATAGCGGGGATGCAAAAGGGCGACGGTAAATTTGGGTAACTGGGTCATGTCTTTCCTGTGTTCTAACGTCCTGTTTCGCTATTGTCTCATTTTTTGAGACATAGCCAAAATATCTGCGTTCGAAACGTGCACGAATACAGCAATTGTTAAGCCTGATTAACCAGGGCGAGTGAAATGTAGCGTAAATTGTGTGGATGTAAATTAACTTTGTTTGCTATATCATGCCGACCGATTTTTCATTCTCTCTAACGATCCCAGGACTTGTACACCATGCCAGTGTTACACAACCGCGTTTCGAATGAGATGTTAAAAGCGCGTATGTTGGCTGAAACCGAACCGCGCACAACCATCTCATTCTACAAATATTTCACGATCAACGATCCGCAAGCGACTCGCGATGAACTTTACCAGGCATTCACCACGCTGAATGTCTTTGGACGCGTCTACCTTGCTCACGAAGGGATCAACGCGCAGATTAGCGTACCGGAAAGTAAAGTGAATGCTTTCCGCGATTTTCTTTACCGCTTCGATCCGGCACTTGATGGCTTACGCCTGAATATTGCTCTGGATGATGACGGAAAATCGTTTTGGGTGCTGCGTATGAAAGTGCGTGAACGCATCGTGGCGGATGGCATTGACGATCCTGAATTTAACCCGGCGGATGTCGGTGATTACCTGAAGGCCGCAGAAGTGAATGCGATGCTGGACGATCCGGATGCCGTGTTCATTGATATGCGTAACCACTATGAGTATGAAGTGGGGCATTTCGAAAATGCGATGGAAATCCCGGCGGATACTTTCCGCGAGCAACTGCCCAAAGCGGTTGAGATGATGCAGGAACATAAAGATAAAAAGATCGTTATGTACTGCACCGGCGGTATCCGCTGCGAGAAGGCCAGCGCGTGGATGAAACACAACGGGTTTAATAAGGTCTGGCATATTGAAGGGGGGATTATCGAGTACGCCCGCCGTGCCCGTGAGCAGGGTTTGCCGGTGCGCTTTATCGGTAAAAACTTTGTCTTTGACGAGCGAATGGGTGAGCGTATTTCTGAGGACGTGATTGCTCAGTGCCACCAGTGCGGAGCACCGTGCGATACCCATACCAACTGCAAAAATGACGGCTGTCATCTGCTGTTCATTCAGTGTCCGACCTGTGCTGAGAAGTTTAACGGTTGCTGTAGCGAACTGTGCAGTGAAGAGAGCATTCTGCCAGAAGAAGAGCAGCGTCGCCGTCGGGCTGGACGGGAAAATGGCAATAAGATTTTCAATAAATCTCGCGGCCGCCTGAATACCAAACTGGGTATCCCCGACCCGGAATAATGGTAACGCCCGGCAAGGTGAAAACCTGCCGGGCGAATTTATTATTTCTGTTGAACCCCTTCCACAGAAATAACCAGCTCGACATCCTGAGACGCCGGGCCTAAATCTGTTGTGATATTGAAATCTTTCAGATGAATTTTACCTGTTGCTTCAAAACCTGCACGTTTGCCGCCCCAGGGATCATCTCCCTGACCAATTAATTTCGCATCCAGGGTGACGGGTTTTGTCACGCCGTTAAGCGTCAGGTTTCCGGTAATATCCAGCTTATCACCCGCTTTTTTCACGTCCGTAGAGGTGAAGGTGGCTTGTGGGTATTTAGTGACATTCAGGAACTCTGCACTGCGCAAGTGTTTATCTCGTTCAGCATGGTTCGTGTCGACGCTGTTGGTATTAATGGTCACATTGACTTTATCGGTCGCAGGATTTTTCTCGTCGAAGCTGAATGTGCCGTCAAAATCCTTAAAGGTACCGTACAGCCAGCTATATCCAAGGTGCTGAATACGGAAATTGACGAAAGCATGTTGGCCCTCTTTATCAATTTTATAATCAGCCGCCACGGCGGAACCGGTGGTGAATAACAGAGAACCCAGTGCGATACCCAGCAGGTGTTTTTTCATTTTATACTCCAGAGTCAACTGACGAGCGGCCAAGCATGCGCTTTAGCGTATCGTCTTTATCAATAAAGTGGTGTTTGAGGGCGGCAAGCCCGTGCAGTACAGACAGGATCACGACGCTCCATGCCAGCCAGAGGTGAACGACCCCAGCAGTGTCAGCCTGAGAACCCGCATCGCTAAGCGTTGCCGGGACGTCAAAAATACCAAAGACGCTAATAGGTTTGCCATCTGCCGTCGAGATGAGATAGCCGCTAATGAGGATGGCAAAGAGCAGTATATAGAGCGCAATGTGCGCGGCAACGGCACTAATGCGAGTCAATTTACTGTGGGTCTTCGGCGCGCTGGGCGGTGGAGAAATATGTCGCCAAATCACGCGAATAACCAGTCCCAGCATCAACAGGACGCCAATGCTTTTATGTAACTCCGGTGCCTGATGATACCAACCATCATAATAGCTGAGTGTTACCATCCAGAGACCCAGTCCGAACATAGCATAGACGGCAATAGCAAATATCCAGTGCAAACATATGGATATTATTCCATAGCGCCGGGAAGAGTTACGTAATTGCATCAGAATGTCCATTTTCAAATTAACCGAAGGGTAAAAATGAACGGGAAGGTGTGATATTGCAACTGAAATAAATGTATATTGATTTTTATTTTATTTATTTCAGCGATTTTGAAAAGGATCGATAAAGGTAATTCAATCTCTTCGTGCAAGATGAAATTTAGAGTTTCAATAAAACTAAATTAATGTCAATTATTGTCAGTCTGGCTTTTCAATAAAATACAATGTAAACAAAATCAATAATGGCCAACAGTGCCCACAATAAGATATAGAGCATAAAATGCTCGCGAATATTATTCATAAGAAAGTTAACGATCCTGCGCATAACGCTCCGCAATGCAGTATGAATGAAACGGGCTCCGGGACGTCCGGAGCCTGTTGGGGATTATCCGTTAAAACGCGAGAGTGAGAAGGGCCTCAGATCAAACTGCGGTGTTATTCCCTGAGCAAACTGCGCGGCGATTTCGCCCAGCACGGAAGCAAACTTAAAGCCGTGGCCGCTCAGTCCTGTGATGAGCAGAGTGTTGTCATGCCCCGGCAGCGTATCAATGATAAAGTCTTCATCTGGCGTGTTGTCGTAGGTACAGGCCGCGCCATACAGCAAGCCGCCGATGCCTGGAAGAATATTGCGCAGGAACGAGAAGGCCTCTGACCCATCCTGTGGGTAAGCGCCGAAGGGTTTACGCTCCTCAGGGGAGGAGATAGCCTGGCCCCCGTTGTGTTTACCGATTTTCAGTGCGTCTTTTTCTGACGGGAAGCCGTAGAACTGGTCGCCGTTGGGTAATTCGCCGGTGAAGGCCGGGAATTTATTCTGGGCGCTGTAACGACCATCCGACTGGAACCAGGAGAAGACCTTGCGCACCGGCTGGATCGGCAGAGCGGGCAGCAGGCGGGTAACCCAGGTTCCCGCGCTGACCACCAGGCGATCCGCGGAATATTCACCGTCAAGGGTCGCTACCGTGACGCCATTATCGTCATGGGTGATGGCGTCTACCGGACAGTTGAACAGCTGCGCGCAGCCTGCCTTCGCGGCAAGCTCGATCCAGGTCTTGATCGCCGTTTCGCAATGCAGCACCCCGGAGTGGGCTTCAAAGAGGCCGATATAATCTTCCGGGACGGTAATTTCGGGCCAGCGCGCGGTAATACCCGTCGCGTCCAGCTTCTCAACGTCCAGATTAAAAGCTTTCGCGCTGCGTTCGACGTTGGCGAGAAAATCAGAACTAGCCGGGCCGAGGTTGATCACCCCTGTGCGCTCGAAAATGCGATCTTCAGTCTGTTTCGCCAGGTCATCCCACAGCGCCTGTGCGCGAAGCACCAGAGGAACATAGCGCTCACCTTCACCATACGCATGGCGTATGAGTCGGGTGTCGCCATGATGGCTACCCTCTGTATGAGGAGGGCGGTGGGCATCAATCATCAGGACGTTCAGCCCTGCCTGTGTCGCATAATATCCGGCGGCGGAACCTACGGAGCCGCTACCAATAATGATTAAGTCGTATCTCATATGCATCTCGTAAACTCACGTTATGTGAGCAGAGTAATTAACAACGCGGGGTTAGACAAGGGTGAAATAAATAAGGCACCGCAAGGGTGCCTGTTGAGTGAAAGGTTGGCATTCGTTTAGTGCCGCTTATACTCATTTTCCTGATAGTCGCCAGATTCTATTTTTGCAATACCTGCCTCTAAAATAGAAATAAACTGACGAGCGACGTCTGTTGTTAGCCACAGCGTCTGTCCAACTTCCGCTTCTTCACGGTTGAGTTGATTCGGGGTTTGGTAGTGCAAACGCAGCATCAGTGCATCGTAGCTATCTACGGTACTGATATCCCAGCCTACAAGCGGATGGGTCTGGATGACTTCACTATTCTTTTCCATTATAACCCCCTTAATGCGTGTTAGAAGACAACGGCTCTGAGGTTCAATGCATGTTTTTCTGAAGCTTTTTCAGTATACCAAGTAATAAGGGTTTCGACGGGAAAAATAAACAGGTAGCAACACATTTTTCTGCTTTTTAGGATTGTTCGAACAATAAAACACCATCTCGTTCACGATTTTTAAAGAAGATATCGGAATAATTTGAACTTTCAGAATTTTCAGGCGAAAAAAAAGCCGGGGCGACCCGGCAAAAAAAACGCAATGAGGGAGCAGTATTAATCTGTGATGAACCAGTCGTCAGCGCTTTCCCATGTTTCTTGCAGAATTTCGCTGATGCGATCTTTATCTTCTTTCGCAGCACCAATGACGGAGAGGTTGTTTGCTGTCGCATAACGAACCGTTACGGCACCGGTATTGTCGGGAAAGGTGTTGTTAATTCGACGGGATAATTCCCCTGCCAGCGCATCCAGCGCGCCAACAGGCAGGACGGTGGTTTTGGCTATGGTGACTTCAATACGCATAAATGCCCCCTGTGTAATATACTGTTTATTTATACAGGTATATTATCGGTTTGACAACAAGGGGCACTGAATATTTAGCGTTTTACTGTCCAGTGAACGGTTTCGCCTGCCAGGAATGGGACAAGGGTGTCATCCGTCAGGGCAATGGATTCCTCAACCTGGCTTGCTTTACGCTCCAGTTCGATGAAGGTGTCATTGACCGACAGACCATAGAAGCGCGGGCCGTTGAGGGAGCAGAACGCTTCAAAATGCTGCAGTGCGTTCATCTCTTCAAACACGGTCGCGTAGCTTGCGAGGGCGGTTGGGGCGTTGAAGCAGCCCGCGCAGCCGCAGCTTGCCTCTTTACGATGGCGGGCATGAGGCGCGGAATCGGTACCGAGGAACGCGCGGGAGAACCCGCTGGCTACCAGCTCGCGCAGGGCCTGCTGGTGAATGTTGCGCTTAAGGATCGGCAGGCAGTACAGGTGCGGACGTACGCCGCCTACCAGCATGTGGTTACGGTTAAACATCAGATGCTGAGGGGTGATGGTGGCGGCAATAAGATCGTTGCCGTCACGCACATACTCTGCCGCGTCTTTGGTGGTGATGTGTTCGAACACGACTTTAAGCGCAGGCAGTCGCTGGCGCAGCGGTTCCATCACGGTCTCAATAAAGCGGGCTTCACGGTCAAAGATGTCAATCTCAGCGTGGGTGACTTCACCATGTACCAGCAGCGGCATGCCCAGTTTCTGCATACGTTCCAGCACCGGCATGATGGCATCAATACTGGTGACACCGTGGCTGGAGTTAGTGGTGGCATTCGCCGGGTAGAGTTTTGCCGCGGTGAATACACCTTCGTTAAAACCGCGCTCCACTTCGTTCGGATCCAGTGAATCGGTCAGGTAGCAGGTCATCAACGGGGTGAAATCATGCCCTTCGGGAACGGCATCAAGGATGCGCTGGCGATATGCGATTGCGGCATCGACGGTGGTGACTGGTGGAACCAGGTTAGGCATGACAATCGCGCGGCCATAAATTTCGCTGGTATAGGGCACGACGGTTTTCAGCATATCGCCATCACGCAGATGGATATGCCAGTCGTCTGGGCGGCGGATTTTAAGAACCTGGGGTTGTGCAGTCATGGAAGCTCCGGCTTGTCAGGAATCAGTCATTAGGATGGCTGTTTTTGCCGGACACAAATCATAAGCGGAAACGTTTTCGTTTGCACACTTTTCCGTAAAAAAAAGGGCGCCTCAGCGCCCTTCAGGTTAATCGGTGAAAGGAATGACAATTTCTCCCGGTTTCACCTCTATCCCTTTTGCATATTTTTTCGCGAGGGCTTCACCCTTACTCTTGTCTTCACTTAAGACATACGCAGGCTGCTGATTAAAATAATTACGCAGCGACTGGTTCAGATAGGGCATCAGCGTTTGCAGAACCGGAGCCATCTTATCCGGGGAAACCTGGGCATCGACCACTTCCATCTCCTGCAGGAAAATCGCGCCTTTCTCTTTATTGAAAACGGGAAGAGCCTTCAGTTTGAGCTTAATGTTAGCTTTCTGGTTGCCAAAGAGGGAAGACATATCAAGATCTGCATCTCCTGCCAGAGTGACTTTGTTTGGCTCTTCACGCCCAATCTGGCTGGTGAGATTGGAAAGGACGATATGTGCGTCGGCAAGCCCTGGCACGCCAATGTCTTTAGAGAAATTGTTATGTTTTTCCAGCGCCTGATTAATTTCCTGTTCACTGACGGTATATTGCGTTAGCTGGTTACAGCCAACCAGCAGACCGCTGACAATCAATGCTGCGGCGAAAACAATTTTCTTCATAGTGTTCCTCAACGAAAAATCGGCGCTTCTGTCCTGTGACGTCAGTATGTCAGTGTGAAATTGCAGAAACCAGCAGAAAAAACTGAGAAATGGGAGCGGGAGTGTGCTCCCGCTCAAGGGAAGTGCTACGCGCCAGGCTCGAGCATGCCGCTCGCGCTGCGTTTCTGGCTGAACTGCCACCACAGGGCCAGCAGTGTGATTAAACCCACCACGCCGAGCATCATCCAGGGCAGTTCGGGTTGATTCAGGGCTTTACCGGCATCAAATAACCAACCGCCGCCGGTGTAACCTAATGCGCCGCCAAGCGCCAGCCCCAGCCGGCTGAACCCCATATAGCTGCCACGCGCCCGCGCATCCGCAAGCGAAGCGCTCAGTGTTTCACGGGCGGGCTCGGCGATGATAGAACCAATATAGAACGTGCAAATCAGCGTAAACAGTTGCTGAAGGGAGTTCACCAGGCCGATCGGCATCATGCTCAGCGTCATCAGGAACAGCCCGGCCATCAGGCGATGCTCCAGACGAAAACGCCGTTCGCTCCAGCGGGCAATCGGATACAGCAGCGTCAACGACAGGCAGGCTTCGATGGCATACATCCATTTGACGGCAGCTGGGGTTCCCGCAATGTCGTTAACCATGATCGGCAGCATCAGCATCACCTGTACGGCGAGCATGTAGTAACCCGTCAGGGTTAACACGTACGTGACGAAACGCTTGTCGCGCAGCACACGACCGAGGCCTTCCCGGACGGGGGCTTTGACCGTCGACAGTTTCCAGGCAGGCAGGAACAGGCCATTAAACAGCGCGCACAGAATAAAGAGCACCGCACCAGCGGCGCACACCAGACGGAAGTCATACTGCAGCAGCCAGCTTCCCAGCAGTGCACCAATAACCGCACCCGCACTGTCCTGCATCATCAGAATCGAGAAGAAACGCCCTCTGTGCTGCGGGCGAATGAGCTTCACCACCAGCGCAGTGCGAGGCGGATCAAACAGCGTGCCCCCGATACCGGAAAGGAAGCAGGAGAACCACAGCAGCCAGGGCTCCTGAGCGACCGCCATCGTGGCAAAACCTGCCGCGCGCAGCAGCATACCGGTAACGATCATTGGTTTCGCGCCAAAACGGTCAGCGATGGCGCCACCAAAGACACCGAGACCCTGCTGGACAAACTGGCGTAACCCCAGGGCAATGCCAACCATCAATGCCGCCCAGCCCATTTGATCGACAAAACGAATCGAGATAAGGGGGAATACGACAAAAAAGCCGAGCACGACCAGCATGTTATCGACGAGCAGGAAATATTTACC
Organism: Enterobacter sp. CPE_E890; assembly: GCF_046521475.1. Taxonomy (NCBI): domain Bacteria; kingdom Pseudomonadati; phylum Pseudomonadota; class Gammaproteobacteria; order Enterobacterales; family Enterobacteriaceae; genus Enterobacter; species Enterobacter sp. CPE_E890. Next base: position 1,902,725 of record NZ_JBKFZW010000001.1, read on the forward strand.
CAGGCTCCTGGCCTGTGATACGCGGGACATTTTCCCTCCGGGGAAAATAAGAAGGTGAGCACGCTAACATTCTGCGGTGTCATTCCGCTTTTTCCCACCCCTGTACGTGACAATATTTTTTTATCAAAAGGGTGCTTTGATAGAGAGTTCTCATCGAAAATGGTGAAAAGAGGGCAAAATGGTATGTCACTGTTTTCACAGACGGCGCAGGCGCAGGTATAGTAAAGCTAATGGGTAAGCAGAAGTGACGGGAAGGAGTGGGATCGATGTTTGGCTATCGCAGTAATGTGCCAAAAGTGCGTCTGACAACGGACAGGCTGGTCGTTCGTCTGGTGCATGAGCGTGATGCCTGGCGTCTGGCGGACTATTACGCCGAGAATCGCCAGTTTTTAAAACCCTGGGAACCCGTTCGGGATGAGAGCCATTGTTACCCTTCTGGCTGGCAGGCTCGTCTCAGCATGATTGCGGAATTTCACAAGCAGGGAAGTGCTTTCTATTTTGCGCTACTGGATCCCGAGGAGAAAGAGATCATTGGGATTGCCAATTTTTCCAACGTGGTGCGGGGATCGTTTCACGCCTGTTACCTTGGCTACTCCATCGGCCAGAAATGGCAGGGACAGGGGCTAATGTACGAGGCGCTAACGGTGGCTATTCGCTATATGCAGCGCACGCAACATATCCATCGCATTATGGCGAACTACATGCCGCATAATCAGCGTAGCGGTAATTTGCTGGCACGATTAGGGTTCGAGAAAGAGGGCTACGCCAAAGATTATCTGTTGATAGACGGAGAATGGCGTGACCACGTTCTGACAGCATTAACCACCCGGGACTGGACTGCAGGTCGTTAAGGAGAAAAGATGAAATATCAGCTAAGCGGTACCGAAGCGCGCGTGATTGGGTGCTTACTCGAAAAACAGGTCACCACGCCAGAGCAGTACCCGCTCTCTGTCAATGCCGTGACGATGGCCTGCAATCAGAAAACCAACCGTGAGCCAGTCATGAACCTGAGTGAACACGAAGTTCAGGATGTGCTGGATGAGTTGGTCAAACGGCACTACCTGCGGACCGTCAGCGGCTTCGGTAACCGTGTGACGAAATATGAGCAACGTTTCTGTAATTCCGAATTTGGCAATTTGAAGTTGAGCGCCGCAGACGTCGCGGTGATTACCACGCTGTTGCTGCGCGGGGCGCAAACGCCGGGTGAGCTGCGTACTCGCGCTTCCCGCATGCATGAGTTTGCGGATATGCAGGAAGTTGAGCAGGTTCTGGAAGGGCTGGCCTCGCGTGAAGAGGGGCCTTATGTGGTGCGTCTGGCGCGCGAGCCAGGTAAACGTGAAAGCCGCTATATGCATCTGTTCAGCGGCGAAGTTGATATTTCAGTAAAGTCTCTGGTAACCGATGTAAGTGTTGAACAAGATGATTTGGTTACGCGCGTGGCAGCGCTGGAAGACGAGGTCGCAGGACTGAAACAGCGTCTGGATGCGTTGCTGGCACACCTGGGAGACTAAGGATGAAAAAATTACGCGTAGGCGTGGTAGGTCTGGGCGGCATCGCGCAAAAAGCCTGGCTACCGGTATTGGGTGCGGCGACGGACTGGACGCTTCAGGGGGCGTGGTCACCTAATCGCGAGAAGGCCGAGCGGATCTGTGAAACGTGGCGCATCCCTTATGCCAATTCTCTTCAGGATTTAGCCCACGAGTGCGATGCGGTCTTTGTTCATACCTCAACGGCAACCCACTATCAGGTGGTGAGTGAGCTACTCCATGCAGGGGTTCATGTATGTGTGGATAAGCCGCTGGCTGAAAATGTCCAGGACGCGGAACGGCTGGTTGAGCTGGCGGCGCGTAAAAAGCTGACGCTGATGGTGGGTTTCAACCGCCGCTTCGCGCCACTTTACCAACAGCTGAAAGCGCAGTCCGGCAGTCTGGCCTCGCTCCGTATGGATAAACACCGTACCGACAGTATCGGACCCAACGATTTACGCTTCACGCTGCTGGATGACTATCTGCACGTCGTGGACACGGCGCTGTGGCTCAGTAACGGTAATGCGCAGCTGCAAAGCGGGACGCTCCTGACGAATGAGCAGGGTGAGATGGTCTATGCCGAACATCACTTCGCGATTGACCATCTGCAGGTAACGACCAGCATGCATCGTCGTGCGGGCAGTCAGCGTGAGTCCGTTCAGGCGGTGACTGACGGTGCGCTTTACGAAATCACCGATATGCGTGAGTGGCGGGAAGAGAAGGGCAACGGCGTGGTGACGCTTCCGGCGCCTGGCTGGCAGAGCACCCTGGAGCAGCGCGGGTTCGCAGGATGTGCCCGCCACTTTATCACCTGTGTGCAAAATCAGACGGTTCCTGAAACGTCCGGCGAGCAGGCCATTATGGCGCAACGCATTGTGGAACGGCTCTGGCGAGAGGCGATGAGTGAATAATTCGCTGTAACATCTGCGGATAGTAATTCGTTGAAATCCGGGTAGACTAAGCGCCGGTTGTTGGTTTCGCCGGGTGGCGCTTACGCTTACCCGGCTTACAAATCCGTAGGGTTGTGGAAATTCACGTTAATGAACTTATTAAAATCGCTGGCAGCCGTCAGCTCGATGACCATGTTTTCCCGCGTACTCGGTTTTGCGCGCGATGCAATTGTGGCAAGGGTCTTTGGTGCAGGGATGGCTACGGACGCCTTTTTCGTCGCGTTCAAATTGCCAAACCTGCTGCGTCGTATTTTTGCGGAAGGGGCATTTTCTCAGGCTTTTGTTCCGATCCTGGCGGAATATAAAAGCAAGCAGGGTGAGGACGCGACGCGCGTATTTGTCTCTTATGTGTCCGGGTTGTTGACGCTGGCCCTGGCTGTGGTGACTGTCGTCGGGATGCTGGCAGCGCCCTGGGTGATTATGGTGACTGCGCCTGGTTTTGCCGATACGGCAGATAAATTTGCCCTGACCTCACAGCTTCTGCGCATTACCTTCCCTTATATTCTGTTGATCTCGCTGGCCTCGCTGGTGGGGGCGATACTGAACACCTGGAACCGCTTTTCCGTTCCGGCATTTGCGCCGACGTTTCTTAACGTCAGCATGATCGGCTTTGCCCTGTTTGCCGCACCGCATTTCAATCCGCCGGTACTGGCGCTGGCATGGGCGGTGACCGTGGGTGGCGTGCTGCAGCTGGCTTATCAGCTGCCGCATCTGAAAAAAATAGGCATGCTGGTGCTGCCGCGTATCAATCTCAAAGATGCCGGTGCAATGCGTGTTATTAAGCAGATGGGACCTGCGATCCTTGGCGTCTCCGTCAGCCAGATCTCGCTTATTATCAATACCATTTTTGCTTCTTTCCTGGTGTCCGGCTCGGTCTCCTGGATGTACTACGCTGACCGTCTGATGGAGTTTCCGTCCGGGGTGCTGGGGGTAGCGCTGGGGACAATCCTGCTGCCGTCGCTGTCGAAGAGTTTTGCCAGTGGCAATCACGATGAGTACTGTCGGTTGATGGACTGGGGGTTACGTCTTTGCTTCCTGCTGGCGCTGCCAAGCGCGGTGGCGCTGGGTATTCTGGCCAAACCGCTGACGGTCTCGCTCTTCCAGTACGGGAAATTCACCGCGTTTGATGCCGCCATGACGCAGCGCGCCCTGATTGCCTACTCGGTTGGTTTGATGGGGCTGATCGTTGTCAAGGTGCTGGCCCCGGGCTTCTACTCGCGGCAGGACATCAAAACACCGGTGAAAATTGCGATTGTGACGCTGATTATGACCCAGCTGATGAACCTGGCGTTTATTGGTCCGCTGAAGCATGCGGGCTTGTCATTGTCTATCGGTCTGGCCGCTTGTCTGAATGCCGGGCTGTTGTACTGGCAACTCCGCAAGCAGGATATCTTCACGCCGCAGCCGGGTTGGTCACGTTTCCTTGTGCGACTGATCGTCGCGGTGCTGGTGATGTCTGCAGCGCTGCTCGGCATGATGTACGTGATGCCGGAGTGGTCCCAGGGAACCATGCCATACCGTCTGATGCGGCTGATGGCCGTGGTGGTGGTTGGCGTGGTGGCTTACTTTGCCACGCTCGCCGTGTTGGGGTTCAAGGTGAAAGAATTCACCCGTCGTACGGCATAAACGCCAAAAGGGGAGTTCACCTTATGGTGCTCCCCACTGCATGATTTGTCGCTGCTGCTTCAAATCGAAATCTTTTTTACACCCGCAATACGTGCAGTAGCAGTCTGACCATCTGCACCGTACAGTCCGGTTTCTTTATGCGGTTTCAACACCTCAAGCGCTTGCTGATTACGCTCTATCTGCCCTTCAAGCAGCCAGCCGTTATGCTGGTTAAGATCGCGCAGGTGTCGCGTTTTTTGAGTAATGGTCTGCCAACGCTCAACAATATCGTCATTTGCACTGCGCTTAGGATCTTGCTCAGCGCGGCGTTGTTGCTCCAGATAATCCAGCGTTGCCAGAAGCGAACTCTTGTCTTCAGTAATCCGCTGCAACGCGCTGCCGTTAATGTGACCGGAAGAGAGATGCTGTTGCTCTGCGTCCATTACCGTTTTCAGGTCGTTCAGGACAACCGTCATTTGATCCAGTATTTCTGACAGTCGACTCATACGGTTAGTTACTCTGTAAGAAACTCTGTGCTTCCTGAATCAGGGCATCAGCGATTTTGCTGGTGTCCATTTTCAGTTCACCGTTACGAATTGCCGCTTTCAGCGTTTCAACACGTTCCATATTGATATCGTTGCTGCCTGGCTGCATCAGTTTTGCCTGAGCATCACTCAGGGTTACGCTGGTGCTGTTAGACGTTGACGGTTTTTCCAGACGCGCTTTCTGCGCTGGCGTGTCATTCGTTTCGCGAGGTTGTACAGCGCTTACCGGCTTCAGGGCTGATGTACGATCAATGCTCATAGTGTTGTCCTCATCGAGGGTTCGCGGCGTTTGCGCCTGACATCATCATTAGTTGAATATTTATCGGCAAGCGGCGCGAAATCTTTAAAAAGATTATAGGTTAATCAGAATATTCCCATCAGAATCGACGGTTCCGCTAACCACCTGGCCTGAGGTCATTCTGACGCGGACGTTTTGTGCCACCGCAGCATTGTTTAACGCTTTCCCTTCGCTGTTGATACTAAAGCCATCTCCGTTGGCCACCACCATCACCTGCTGACCTGCTTTTATCCGCCATGCCTGGCGCAACATTGAGAGCTGTATCGGCTGGCCTGGGGCGACGTCGCGCAGACTGACAGCGTCCTGCGCCTGGTTAATTTCCAGCATCGTGCGTGGCGGCAACTGATCCAGACGGCCGCGTTTTAACGTCACGCTGTTTGTCTGCAGCACGCTGCCGCGCGCAATGGGCACGGCGGCGACAACATAATTGCCCGTCGCCTGAACTGCAACCTGTAAATAGCGTTTTTCGTTGGCGCAGCGTGCCAGCACGTTCACATTCCCCCAGAGCTTTGTGAACCCCACCACGCTGAATGAAGGCTGATCACACGTAGGGTAGAGATTCGGTGGCGTGCGTACGGTAACGGTGACGTCATCGCTAAAGCCCGCCAGCTTTTCAGCGAAAAAAGCCGTCAGTTGATCCTGTAAGCCTTCAGCCTGCACCAGAGGGCTAAACAGCAAGAAAGTTGCCACCAGACCACGTTTTAACGTTTGCATCGCAAGTTCCACCGTTTCCAGAATTGAGTGAATTCTACCTGCAGTGGTTTTGCATCAACGGAATAAATAGCGACGCATTATGCGCTTATTCCGTCGATAGGGGAGACCGGGTGAGATTTAAGCTGTGAACTGAAATTTTGCCATCAGCGGAGGAGACATGCTCGATAAACTCGACGCCGCGTTACGTTTTCAGCAGGAAGCGCTCAATTTACGCGCCCAGCGGCAGGAGATTTTAGCCGCCAACATCGCTAACGCCGATACCCCAGGGTATCAGGCGCGCGATATTGATTTTTCCAGTGAACTCAAAAAGGTGATGGAGCGTGGACGTGCCGAAGGAACGGGTGTTGCACTCGCCATGACATCCTCGCGCCATATTCCTGCTCAGGCGATGACCGCGCCAACGACCGATTTACTCTATCGCATTCCCGATCAGCCTTCACTCGACGGCAACACCGTGGATATGGACCGGGAGCGTACGCAGTTTGCCGATAACAGCCTGAAATACCAGACGGGACTGACCCTACTCGGCGGACAAATCAAAGGCATGATGAACGTCCTGCAGGGGGGCAACTGATAGATGGCCTTGCTGAATATTTTTGATATCGCCGGTTCGGCGTTAACCGCGCAGTCCAAACGTCTGAACGTGGCTGCCAGTAACCTGGCGAACGCCGACAGCGTGACTGGACCAGACGGCCAGCCTTATCGTGCCAAACAGGTTGTCTTCCAGGTTGATGCGGCACCTGGTGCGGCAACGGGCGGCGTGAAAGTGTCTGATGTGGTAGAGAGCCAGGCACCGGATAAGCTGGTGTATGAGCCCGGCAACCCACTCGCGGATGCTAACGGATACGTGAAAATGCCTAACGTGGATGTGGTGGGTGAGATGGTGAACTCCATGTCGGCTTCCCGTAGTTACCAGGCCAACGTCGAAGTGCTTAATACCGTGAAGAGCATGATGCTCAAAACACTCACTCTCGGCCAGTAAAGGAGACATGCATGTCCATCGCCGTAAATGTGAATGATCCTACGAACTCGGGTGTTAACAACACAAAGAGTACGACGGGTTCTAACTCCCTCACCGGGAGTAACGCCGCCGATCTTCAGGGCAGCTTTCTGACGCTGCTGGTGGCGCAGCTTAAGAACCAGGATCCCACTAACCCGATGCAGAACAACGAACTGACCACGCAGCTTGCGCAGATCAGCACCGTTAGCGGCATTGAGAAACTGAACACCACCCTCGGTTCCGTCTCTGGTCAGATTGGTAGCAGCCAGTCTCTGCAGGCCGCGAGCCTGATTGGTCATGGGGTAATGATCCCGGGCACCACCATTCTGGCGGGCTCCAGCACCACCGAAGGCAACACCACAACGACCACCACACCGTTTGGTGTTGAGCTCCAGCAGGCGGCTGAGAAGGTCACCGCCACGATCACGGATTCCACTGGCGCGGTTGTCCGTACCATTGATATCGGCGAGCTGAAGGCGGGCGTTCACACCTTTACCTGGGACGGCACCCTGACCGACGGTACTAAAGCACCAAACGGTTCCTACAAAGTGGCAATCAGCGCCAGCAACGGGACAACCCAGCTGGTGGCGCAGCCGCTGCAGTTCGCGCTGGTCCAGGGCGTAATTAAAGGAAGCGACGGCAACAAACTGGATTTGGGTACCTCAGGTACCACCACACTCGACGAAGTTCGGCAGATTATCTAAGCCTTAACACTTATCAGGAGTAAGTCATGGCCTTTTCTCAAGCGGTCAGCGGCCTGAATGCTGCGGCCACCAACCTGGACGTCATTGGCAACAACATCGCCAACTCCGCGACCTATGGTTTTAAATCCGGTTCTGCTTCCTTTGCAGACATGTTTGCCGGTTCTAAAGTCGGCCTGGGCGTGAAAGTTGCGGGCATCACTCAGGACTTTACCGACGGCACCACCACCAACACTGGTCGTGGTCTGGACGTCGCCATCAGCCAGAACGGTTTCTTCCGTATGGTTGATTCCAACGGCTCTGTGTTCTACAGCCGTAACGGCCAGTTCAAGCTGGACGAAAACCGCACGCTGGTTAACATGCAGGGCATGCAGCTGACGGGCTACCCGGTAGCGGGTACGCCGCCAACCGTTCAGACCGGTGCGAACCCACAGGCGATTACTATCCCGAATACCCTGATGGCGGCGAAATCGACCACCACCGCGACGCAGCAGATCAACCTAAACTCAACCGATCCTGTTCAAACTGCCCCGTTCGATGCGACTAACCCGGATACCTACAACAAAAAAGGGACCGTGACCGTCTTCGACAGCCAGGGTAACGCCCATAACATGTATGTCTACTACGTTAAGACAGCCAACAATAAATGGGATCTTTACACTCAGGACGGCAGCGTTGCGGGTTCTACAGCAGCGAAAGCGGCGCAGATGAACTTTGATGCGAACGGTAACCTGGCGGGTGTCTATAACTACGACGCTGCGGGTGTGCTGAGCGCAACGCCAAACGCAACCCCTGCAATCAACATCACCACCGGTTCTGTCAGCGGTGCGACGGCGGCGACTTTCTCCCTGAGCTTCCAGAACTCCATGCAGCAGAACACCGGTGCGAACAGCGTGGTGGCAACCAATCAGAACGGCTACAAGCCTGGCGACCTGGTGAGCTACCAGATCAACGACGATGGCACCGTGGTGGGAAGCTACTCTAACGAACAGTCTCAGGTTCTGGGTCAGATCGTACTGGCAAACTTTGCCAACAACGAAGGTCTGAAATCGGAAGGCGATAACGTCTGGTCTGCCAGCCAGTCCTCCGGCGTGGCGCTGCTGGGTACCGCAGGTACCGGTAACTTCGGTAAGCTGACCAACGGCGCGCTGGAAGCCTCCAACGTGGATATGAGTAAAGAACTGGTGAACATGATCGTCGCGCAGCGTAACTATCAGTCGAACGCGCAGACCATCAAAACCCAGGACCAGATCCTCAACACGCTGGTTAACCTGCGTTAAGCGGCTAACAGGAAAGCGCAATGGATCACGCAATATATACCGCGATGGGCGCGGCAAGCCAGACGCTCAATCAGCAAGCCGTTACGGCCAGCAACCTGGCAAACGCCTCGACACCGGGTTTTCGTGCCCAGCTTAATGCGCTGCGCGCGGTGCCGGTTGAAGGGCTTTCCCTGCCAACCCGTACGCTGGTTACGGCATCTACCCCTGGCGCAGATATGACGCCAGGGCAGATGGATTACACGTCACGCCCACTGGATGTTGCCCTGCAGCAGGACGGCTGGCTGGCGGTGCAAACCGCAGACGGCAGCGAAGGCTATACCCGTAACGGCAATATCCAGGTGAGCGCGACGGGCCAGCTGACGATTCAGGGTCATCCGGTGATGGGGGAAGCGGGTCCGCTGACCGTGCCGGAAGGCTCGGAGCTGACTATCGCCGCGGACGGCACCATTTCGGCGCTGAACCCGGGCGATCCGGCCAATACCGTTGCGCCCGTTGGTCGTCTGAAGCTGGTTAAGGCGGAAGGCAAAGAGGTGCAGCGCGGCGATGACGGCATGTTCCGTCTGACCCAGGCGGCTCAGGCGACGCGTGGTGCCACGTTACAGGCCGATCCGAGCATCCGCGTGATGTCCGGCGTTCTGGAAGGCAGCAACGTTAAGCCGGTAGCCGCCATGAGCGACATGATTGCCAGCGCCCGTCGTTTTGAAATGCAGATGAAGATCATCAGCAGCGTGGATGAAAACGCGGGCAAGGCTAACCAACTTCTGGCTATGAGTTAACAGGACTCCTTATGATCAGTTCTTTATGGATCGCGAAAACTGGCCTGGACGCCCAGCAAACCAATATGGACGTGATTGCCAACAACCTGGCAAACGTGAGCACCAATGGTTTCAAGCGTCAGCGCGCCGTTTTCGAAGATTTGCTTTATCAAACCATCCGCCAGCCGGGTGCACAGTCTTCTGAACAGACGACGTTGCCGTCGGGTTTACAGATCGGTACCGGCGTTCGTCCGGTAGCCACCGAGCGTCTGCACAGCCAGGGCAACCTGTCTCAGACCAACAACAGTAAAGACGTGGCGATCAAAGGCCAGGGCTTCTTCCAGGTGCAGCTGCCTGACGGTACCTCTGCCTATACCCGCGACGGTTCGTTCCAGGTCGATCAGAACGGCCAGCTGGTGACGGCGGGCGGTTTCCAGGTTCAGCCTGCGATTACCATCCCGGCGAACGCCCTGAGCATCACCATCGGACGTGACGGTGTGGTCAGCGTGACCCAGCAGGGACAGGCCGCGCCGGTTCAGGTCGGGCAGCTCAACCTGACCACCTTCATGAATGATACTGGTCTGGAAAGCATTGGTGAGAACCTCTACACCGAGACGCAATCCTCCGGTACGCCAAATGAGAGCACCCCGGGCCTGAACGGCGCGGGCCTGCTGTATCAGGGCTATGTTGAAACCTCCAACGTGAACGTGGCGGAAGAGCTGGTGAATATGATCCAGGTCCAGCGCGCGTATGAAATTAACAGTAAAGCAGTGTCGACGACCGACCAGATGCTGCAGAAACTGACGCAACTCTAAGGTGTAGCCCGGTGCGGTAAACGCCGCGCCGGCTCCCTGTTTTCGAAGATGAAGGCAATGCAAAAAAACGCGGCGTTTCGTTATCCGATACTGACTGTTCTGGCTGTCACCCTCAGCGGGTGTGCCTGGATCCCGTCTAAACCTTTGGTCCAGGGTGCGACGACTGCCCAACCCGTTCCTGGCCCCGCGCCAGTGGTAAACGGCTCCATTTTCCAGACCGCGCAGCCGATTAATTACGGCTATCAGCCGCTGTTTGAAGATCGCCGCCCGCGTAACGTCGGCGATACATTGACCATTGTGCTGCAGGAAAACGTCAGCGCGAGCAAGAGCTCGTCGGCGAACGCCAGCCGCGATGGCAAAACCAATTTTGGCTTCGATACCGTGCCACGCTATCTCGAAGGGTTGTTCGGCAACGCGCGTGCTGATGTGAACGCGTCCGGCGGCAATACCTTTAACGGTAAAGGCGGCGCGAACGCCAGCAACACCTTCAGCGGCACGTTGACGGTCACGGTTGACCAGGTTCTGGTTAACGGCAACTTGCACGTTGTGGGTGAAAAACAGATCGCCATCAACCAGGGCACTGAATTCATTCGTTTCTCGGGCGTGGTTAACCCTCGCACGATCAGCGGCACCAACACCGTTCCGTCCACCCAGGTGGCGGATGCGCGCATCGAGTACGTCGGTAACGGCTACATCAACGAAGCGCAAAATATGGGTTGGCTGCAGCGCTTCTTCCTTAATTTATCGCCGATGTAAGCGAGGTGACCCATGTTTAAATCGATCTTCGCCGTGGCGCTGGCGCTGGTGGCAACGTTTGCCCAGGCTGACCGTATTCGCGATCTCACCAGCGTTCAGGGCGTACGCGAAAACTCCCTGATTGGCTATGGCCTGGTGGTCGGTCTGGATGGCACGGGTGACCAGACCACCCAGACGCCTTTCACCACTCAGAGTTTAAACAACATGCTTTCCCAGCTCGGTATTACGGTCCCGGCGGGAACCAACATGCAGCTGAAAAACGTGGCCGCCGTTATGGTTACCGCGTCCTACCCGGCGTTTGCGCGTCAGGGACAGACCATTGACGTGGTGGTCTCCTCAATGGGTAACGCCAAAAGCCTGCGCGGCGGTACGCTGCTGATGACTCCGCTGAAAGGCGTTGACAGCCAGGTCTATGCGCTGGCGCAGGGGAACATTCTGGTTGGCGGTGCGGGTGCATCCGCAGGCGGAAGCAGCGTGCAGGTGAACCAGTTGAACGGTGGACGTATCACTAACGGCGCCATCATTGAGCGTGAGTTGCCGACCCAGTTTGGCGCAGGCAACACCATCAATCTGCAGCTCAATAATGAAGACTTCACCATGGCACAGCAAATTGCCGATACCATCAACCGCAGCCGCGGTTACGGTAATGCAACGGCACTGGATGCGCGCACCGTGCAGATCCGTACCTCAACGGGTAGCAGCAACCAGGTGCGCATGCTGGCAGATATCCAGAATATGGAAGTGAATGTTCCAGTGCAGGATGCGAAGGTGATCATTAACTCCCGTACGGGCTCGGTGGTGATGAACCGGGAAGTTTCTCTGGACAGTTGTGCCGTGGCGCAGGGTAACCTCTCCGTGACGGTGAACCGCTCCGCGAACGTGAGTCAGCCAAATACGCCATTTGGTGGTGGCCAGACGGTGGTGACACCGCAAACGCAGATTGATCTGCGCCAGAGCGGCGGGTCGTTGCAGAGCGTTCGCTCCAGCGCCAACCTGAACAGCGTGGTGCGTGCTCTGAACGCCCTGGGTGCAACGCCGATGGATCTGATGTCCATCCTGCAATCCATGCAAAGCGCGGGCTGTCTGCGTGCCAAACTGGAAATCATCTAATGCTGACCGATAGCAAACTGTTGACCAGTGCCGCCTGGGACGCCCAGTCGCTCAACGAACTGAAAACCAAAGCAGGTAAAGACCCGGCGGCGAATATCCGCCCGGTTGCCCGCCAGGTGGAAGGGATGTTTGTACAGATGATGTTGAAAAGCATGCGTGAAACCCTGCCGAAAGATGGGATGTTCAGCAGCGATTCAACGCGTCTGTACACCAGCATGTATGACCAGCAGATTGCGCAGCAGATGACTGCCGGTAAAGGTCTCGGTCTGGCTGACATGATTGTGAAACAGACCGAGGCCGCGCAAGGTATTCAGCCGCAAGAGCAGACGCAGCAAGTGCCGATGAAGTTCGACCTGGAAACGGTGACCAGTTATCAGAACCAGGCGCTGACGCAGATGGTGCGTAAGGCGATCCCGAAAACAACGGGGGGCGGTGATGAACCCCTCTCCGGCGACAGCAAAGACTTCCTGGCGCAGCTTTCTCTGCCTGCGCGACTTGCCAGTGAACAGAGCGGTGTTCCACACCACCTGATTCTGGCACAGGCCGCGCTGGAATCGGGCTGGGGTCAGCGACAGATCCGCAAGGAAAACGGCGAGCCGAGCTTTAACATCTTCGGCGTGAAGGCGACTTCCGGCTGGAAGGGACCAACCACGGAGATCACGACCACCGAATACGAGAACGGTGCGGCGGTGAAGGTCAAAGCAAAATTCCGCGTTTACAGCTCTTATCTGGAAGCGTTGTCCGATTATGTCGGCCTGCTGAGCCGAAATCCGCGTTATACCGCCGTTACCCAGGCGGCGACGGCGGAGCAGGGGGCTCAGGCTCTGCAAAATGCAGGTTATGCGACCGATCCGAACTATGCGCGTAAGCTCACCAGCATGATCCAGCAGCTGAAATCCATGGGCGAGAAGGTCAGCAAAGCCTATAGCACAGATATTGAAAATCTGTTCTGAAAGTTCTCAAGTCCCGGTGGAGGTTGCCGATAACCTTCATCAGGACTCGTGTCTGAACGTATAAAAGGAACCCCCATGTCCAGTTTGATTAACAGCGCCATGAGTGGCCTCAGTGCTGCGCAGTCGGCACTCAATACCGTCAGTAATAATATTTCAAGCTATAACGTGGCAGGTTACACCCGCCAGACCACGGTGCTGGGCGCGTCTAACAGCACGCTGACCGGCGGTGGCTGGGTGGGTAACGGGGTTTATGTCTCCGGTGTCCAGCGTGAGTATGACGCTTTCATCACCAACCAGTTGCGTGCCGCGCAAACGCAGAGCAGCGGCCTGACGACGCGCTATCAGCAGATGTCAAAAATCGACGATGTGCTGTCCGATACGACCAACTCGCTCTCTACGACGTTGCAGGACTTCTTCAAGAGTCTGCAAACGCTGGTAAGCAACGCGGAAGATCCCGCTGCACGCCAGACGGTGCTGGGAAAAGCGGGCGGTCTGGTCAATCAGTTTAAAACCAACGATCAGTATCTCCGCGATCAGGATACGCAGGTAAATACCGCGATTTCGACCAGCGTTTCTCAGATCAACAACTACGCCAAACAGATTGCGAATCTGAACGATCAGATTTCCCGTCTGACCGGTGTCGGTGCGGGTGCATCGCCAAACGATCTGCTCGACCAGCGCGATCAGCTCGTCAATGAGCTGAACAAAATCGTAGGTGTGGAAGTTTCTGTTCAGGATAGCGGTACGTTTAACATCTCTTTCGGCAACGGTTACAGCCTGGTGCAGGGCAGCAAAGCCAACCAGCTGGCGGCAGTTAAGTCCAGCGCTGATCCGGCTCGTACGACCGTAGCCTACGTCGACGACGTTGCGGGTAATATTGAGATCCCGGAAAAAATGATTACGACCGGCTCTTTAGGCGGTTTGCTGACATTCCGTAATGAAGATCTGGATAAAGCCCGTAACACCCTGAACCAAATGGCACTGGCCTTTGCCGATGCAATGAACACGCAGCATGAAGCCGGTTTTGATGCAAACGGTGATGCGGGCGGTAAGCTGTTCGACTTCGGTACTCCGGCGGTTCTGTCCAATAGCAAGAATGGCGGTTCGGCCGTTGTTACAGCTTCTGTAACGGACAGCAAACAAGTCCAGGCGACAGACTATAAACTGCAATTTAATGGCACCGACTGGACGGTCACCCGTACCTCCGATAAAACCAGCTTTACGATGAGCCCGGATGCAAGCGGCAATCTGTCGTTTGACGGTCTTAACGTCAATGTGAGCGGCACAGCAAACACCAAAGACAGTTTCATTGTGAAGCCTGTTTCCAACGTCATCATGAACATGGATCTGGCAATCAGTGACGAGTCCAAACTGGCGATGGCATCTGTGCAGAACGGCGGTGAGAGTGACAACCGTAACGGTCAAAAACTGCTTGATCTGCAAAACGCCAAAGTGGTGGGTGGAAACAAAACATTCAACGATGCATACGCTTCTCTCGTCAGTACCGTCGGGAGCTCAACGGCGTCACTGAAAGTGAGCAGCCAGACGAAAGCGAATGTGGAAACACAGTTAACTAAGCAGCAGCAGTCCATCTCAGGGGTAAACCTCGACGAAGAGTATGGCAATTTGCAGCGTTATCAGCAGTATTACCTGGCCAATGCACAGGTTCTACAAACTGCCAGTACGCTCTTCGATGCAATTATCAATATTCGCTAAGGTTGAGGTGAAAAATGCGTATTAGCACCCAGATGATGTACGATCAGAACATGCGGGGGATCACCGACTCTCAAAGCAAGTGGCTGAACTACGGCGAGCAAATGTCCACCGGAAAGCGCGTCAATCGTCCGTCGGACGATCCTATCGCGGCGTCGCAGGCAATTGTTCTGTCTCAGGCTCAGGCCCAGAATAGCCAATTCGATCTTGCGCGTACCTTTGCAACGCAGAAAGTATCACTTGAGGAGAGTGTCCTTTCTCAGGTTACAACGGCCATTCAGAGCGCTCAGGAAAAAGTTGTTTATGCGAGGAACGGGACATTAAGTGACAGCGATCGGGCATCGCTGGCGACGGATCTGCAAGGGATTCGCGATCAGCTTATGAACCTGGCCAACAGCACTGACGGTAATGGACGATATATCTTCGCAGGTTATAAGACGGATAATGTCGCGTTTGACCAAACCAGCGGCGATTATATCGGTGGTACTACCCCGATTAACCAGCAGGTGGATTCTGCGCGAAACATGCAGATCAGCCACACTGGCACAGAGGTTTTCGCCACGTTTACCAGCAATGCAACACCGGAGCCGGGTGGTGGAACGCCGGAAAAGAATTTGTTCAAGATACTGGATAATGCTATCACCTCGTTGAACACACCCGTCGGTGACGATCAAACTAAGGTGGATCAGGAGAATGCAGCTATTGATGCTGCAAACCGGGGGTTGCGTAACTCACTTGATAATGTATTAACCGTGCGGGCCGATTTGGGTACCAAGCTTAACGAACTGGATAAACTGAACACGTTGAGTAATGACCGTTCGCTCTCTCAAACTTCGCAAATGAGCGATCTTGTGGACGTTGACTGGAATGCGGCAATTTCCTCTTACACCATGCAGCAGGCGGCCTTGCAGGCGTCTTATAAAGCGTTTAGCGATATGCAGGGCATGTCTCTGTTCCAGCTGAACAAATAACATCTTGACCTCTTAGAACATGTCTTGAAACTGGGCATGTTTTACTGCCCAATCCGTCTGGATTGGGCATTTTTTTATGCAACTTCTGCTGGTGTGGAGGCGACTCGGGCGCTTTCAACCAGACGGATCCCCAGCGCAATGACGCCACAGACGGTTGCCAGAGCGGCCACGCCCGTCCAGCCTGCCAGCGAGTAAATATTACTGCCTAAGGCGGAACCCAGTGCCATGCCGATAAAGATAACGGTAAAGAGCAGAGCATTAAGGCGTCCCCGGGCCTGTGGTTCAAGGCTGTAGACCAGATTCTGATGGGCCACCAGACTGGACTGCAGACCCAGATCGAACCCAACGGCGGAGACAGCAATCAGAATCAACTGCCCGTGAATTCCCAAAGCAGGCATCAGGAACATCAGGGCAAACGAGACGGTCACAAGTAATGCGCCAAGCTGTGTGACTTTTCCGGCTCCCAGTTTATCTGCCAGCCCACCCGCCAGCGGGGCGGCTAATGCACCTGCTGCACCCGCAATACCAAAACCACCGGCTACGGCACTACCCAGGTGATAACGCTCCAGAAGCATAACCGCCAGCGTGGACCAGAAGGCGCTAAAGGCAATCGAGAGAAAACCCTGTGCCAGCGCTGCACGGCGCAATGCCGGATAACGACGCCACAGATGTTCCATAGAACGCATCAGCGCGGGGTAGCTCAGCGTGGAGTGAATGGCGAAACGGGGAAGTACAATCCACATCATCACCCCGATAAACGCAATGCTCACCGCAGCCAGTTGGTACATGACGCGCCAGCCAAAGGCTTCTCCCACCACGCCGCTAACAGTTCTCGACAACAAGATGCCCATCAGCAGCCCCGTCATCACCGTACCCACGGTTTTACCCAGCTTCCCTTCCGGCGCGAGAATAGCCGCCGCCGGAACGATATCTTGTGCCATGGTGGCGGCCATGCCGATAAGTAAACTTGCCAGCAACAGGGAATGGAGTTGCCCGGTCAGGCTACAGCCCAGCAGGAACAGCGCCAGCGCCGCACTTTTAATCAGGATTAACGTCCTGCGGTCATGACGATCGCCCAGTGGCAGAAGGAACAGAATGCCGAGCGCATAACCTGCCTGAGTTAAGGTTGGTACTAACCCCATGCCTTCAATGCTCAGATGAAGATCGGCCCCCATTAGCGGAAGAAGGGGCTGTGCGTAATAGATGGATGCCACGCTAAAGCCAGCGCCCAGCGCCAGCATGAAAATTACCCAGCGGCTGGCTGCGTGGGGGGAAGTCGTTGTGTTCATAAGATGTTCCTCATTCGTCGTGTGGGGCTATTTTTTATCAGTCTGCCTTGCGAGGGTAGCCAGCCCGGTGGTAAAACGCTTATACGTTAAACGTATGTCAGGGAGGTGTATGAAACGAGTTGAGCGTTTAGACAGAGTGGAATTGATGCGAACGTTTGTTCGTATCGTTGAAACCGGGTCGTTATCAGCAGCGGCAAGGCAGCTTTCAACCACTCAGGCCACGGTTAGCCGACGTTTGCAGTCTCTGGAAACCCTGCTGGGGGCTCGCTTGCTGCTGCGTACAACCCATGCGACCCGACTTACTGACGATGGTGAGCGCTGCTATCAACACGCCCGGCGCGTGATTGACAGCTGGCTGGCACTTGAGGATGAAGTCGGACAGGCTGAGGATGAACCGGTGGGGGTATTACGTGTGCGTGCACCGCACGCTTTCGGGCAGGATCAGTTTCTGAAGCCATTAACCGAATTTTTGCATCGTTATCCGCAGTTGTCCGTTGAGTGGATGTTGCATGACAGGTCGGTAGATTTCCTGAGTGACAACATTGATTGCGCGATCCGCGTGGGGGCTGAGGTCGATCCGGCGACGGTATCAGTGCAACTGGCAGAGGTGCCGCGATCCGTCGTGGCATCCCCGGCACTGCTGGCGCGTTTTCCGGAGGTCAAAACGCCAGAGGATTTGCAGGCACTCCCCTGGATCGCCATCAGTACCTTTTATCAGCGGCATATAGAGTTATTTGACGGCTCGGCACAACCAATGCGTATCGCCATTACGCCGCGTCTCACTACTGACAGTTTGTACGTGGCGCGCAATACGGTATTAACCGGGCTGGGTGTCGCAATGGTCTCCAGCTGGACGGTGAAAGAGGATATTGAGGAAGGGCGCCTGATTCATCTTCTTCCTGAGTGGCAACCTGCGGCTCTGCCAGTCCATCTGGTTTATCCCTGGTCGCGATACTATCCGGCGCGTTTACGTCGTTTTCTTGAGATGATGAAGCAGGTGATGCCGGACATTGCCGGAATGAGAAAGCCTGTAAACAAGCAATAAAAAAGCCGACCCGGAGGTCGGCTTTTTACTTGATGCCGTTACTCGACAGAGCGCGGGCGAGTCGCCGGTGCAGTCGCCTGATGCGTTGCACTGTGACCACCTGCTGAGCCTTTGCCTTCGAAATTGAAAGCAGGGCGTACCCAGTCACTGTGACGCGGGGTTTCAGGCACGTACTCAGGTGCCGGAGCGCGCGTCATAGGAGCTGTCGCCACGTGGGCAAAAGCTGGCGCAGACACAACCGGCTCCGGTTTCACCTCAGGTGCTTTCACTTCTTCGGCTGCACGAACAGGTTCAGCGACAATCTCAACATCCTGAACCACATTTTCAGTGACGGTTTCGGCCACGATTTCAGCGGTATCTTCAACAGCAGCAGCAGGCTGTACTTCTTCCGCGACCTCTTCTGCCACTACGGTATCTTCTTCAGCAATCAGCTGCGGTGCAGCATCAACCGGGGTGGCAATCACTTCCGGATGCGTGGTTTCTACCGTCACGGCATGCGGGGTTTCTACCTCAATAGCTTGCGGTTCAACCACGATGGCTGCTTCAGCTACGGCTTCTTCCACTGCTGCGACTGGCGCAATCAACTCTTCTGTCACCACCTGTTGTTCCACAACCTGCTCCGGACGAGCGACCGGGTAGCGGATCCAGACTTTACCGGATGCCATTTCAGGTGATGCGCATGCCACGGCTAATGGCATTGGTGACTGAGCAGGGTAGCGCTCATCACGATAACGACGGCGACGCTGCCCGCTGACGCGCAGATGGCGTGGAGAACGACGTGAACGGCGAGGCATACCGGCATTATCGCGGTTTTCACCGTTTTCATCCTGCTCAACCGTGTTTTCTACCACAGCAGGCAGATCAACTTTTGCCAGTTGGGTACCGGTTGCGCTCTCGCTTGTTTCAGCGGCGACAATGGCTGACTCTTCGGTAGCTTCGGTGGCAAAGCGAACTTTCTGAGTAAGCTGGCGCTGCTTGCGACGCGGCATAACCTGAGTCCGTTCTTCCTGCTCACCGTCCTGCTGTTCAACAGGCTCTTCGCGGTTCAGGTTTTTGACTTCCTGCTGCGCCTGACGTTTCTCGTCGTTACGACGACGGTTACGCTCGCGACGTGGCTGCTGGTCGTCACGCTGTTTGCTCTTCTCAGACTCATCGCCCGCCTGCTGGCGAATTTCACGATCTTCAACATTTTGCTGTTGTTTCTCGCGACGGTTGCGACGGTTGTCTTCGCGT
Organism: Enterobacter sp. CPE_E890; assembly: GCF_046521475.1. Lineage (NCBI taxonomy): Bacteria > Pseudomonadati > Pseudomonadota > Gammaproteobacteria > Enterobacterales > Enterobacteriaceae > Enterobacter > Enterobacter sp. CPE_E890. Next base: position 1,921,984 of record NZ_JBKFZW010000001.1, read on the forward strand.
TGTTCACGGCCTTCACCGTTGTCTGAACGGTTGTCACGACGCTCGCTGCGGTCATTACGGTCGTTGCGGTCATTACGATCGCGGCGATTGTTCTGACGCTTACGACGGTCCTGCTGACGCTCAGGCTTGGTCGCTTTAGGCTCTTCTTTCGGTTGCTCTGGTTGAGCTTCCTCGCCGGCAAACATTTTCTTCAACGCGCCAAAGAAGCGGCTCAGAAGACCTGGTTGGTCCGGTTGGGTTTTTTCCACTGTGGCTGCTGATTTCTGTGCTGCAGGTTTTGCAGCAGGTTTTTCCAGCGCCGTTTCAGGTGGTGCTTCAGGCATGATAAAGGTGGCTAACGCAGGTTGCTCAGGCAATTTGCGCTCGGCAGGCTCTTCATCGGAAGGCAGAGCCATCTCTTCTTCATGCAGCTTCGGCAGCAGGTAGCTGAGCGTGGTTGTCTCTTCGCCTTTACGGACACGCAGCACATGATAGTGCGGGGTTTCCATCTGATCGTTTGGCACGATAATGCAGCGAACACCACCCTGACGTGCTTCGATGGCACTAACCGCTGCACGTTTTTCGTTCAGCAGGTAGGACGCAATTGGCACAGGCACAATGGCGTGAACCTCTTTGGTGTTCTCTTTCAGTGCTTCTTCTTCGATCAGACGCAGGATAGAGAGGGACAGAGATTCGTTATCACGGACGGTACCGGTGCCGGAGCAGCGCGGGCAGACATGATGGCTGGATTCACCCAGTGACGGGCTCAGACGCTGACGGGACATCTCCAGCAAACCGAAACGCGAGATATGACTAATCTGGATGCGCGCACGGTCCTGACGCACCGCTTCACGCAGACGGTTTTCAACCGCGCGCTGGTGACGAACCGGGGTCATGTCGATGAAGTCGATAACAATCAGACCACCCAGGTCGCGCAGGCGGAGCTGGCGGGCGATTTCATCAGCGGCTTCAAGGTTGGTATTGAAGGCAGTCTCTTCGATATCGCCGCCGCGTGTTGCACGCGCGGAGTTGATATCGATAGCGGTCAGCGCTTCAGTGGTATCAATAACGATAGAACCACCGGATGGCAGACGCACTTCACGCTGGAAGGCAGACTCAATCTGGGATTCAATCTGATAATGGCTGAACAGCGGGATTTCACCGGTGTACAGTTTAATTTTGCTGGTGAAATCCGGACGACCCAGTGCAGCGATGTGCTGGCGAGCCAGCTCAAGCACTTTCGGGTTATCAATCAGAATTTCGCCGATGTCCTGACGCAGATAGTCACGGAAAGCACGCACGATGACGTTACTTTCCTGGTGGATCAGGAATGGAGCAGGGCGGCTTTCCGCTGCTTTCTGGATGGCTTCCCAGTGCTTCAGACGGAAACTCAGGTCCCACTGCAATGCTTCGGCTGATTTACCTACGCCTGCAGTACGCACGATAAGCCCCATGCCATCAGGCAATTCGAGGCTAGCCAGCGCTTCTTTCAGCTCGGTACGGTCATCACCTTCGATACGGCGAGAGATACCACCCGCGCGCGGGTTGTTTGGCATCAGAACCAGATAGCTCCCTGCCAGGCTGATAAAGGTAGTCAGTGCGGCGCCTTTATTGCCACGCTCTTCTTTATCAATCTGAACGATAACTTCCTGACCTTCACGCAGAACATCTTTGATGTTTGGACGGCCATGGGAGTTATAGTTTGCAGGGAAATATTCGCGGGCGATTTCTTTCAGAGGGAGAAAACCGTGACGCTCAGCACCGTAATCGACAAATGCAGCTTCAAGGCTTGGTTCAATGCGGGTGATTTTACCTTTGTAAATGTTCGCTTTTTTCTGTTCGTGTCCAGGACTTTCGATATCCAGATCGTACAGGCGCTGCCCATCCACAAGGGCGACACGCAACTCTTCTTGCTGAGTTGCGTTGATTAACATTCTTTTCATCGTAACTTACTCGTTATTCTTACATTGACGACAAAGCTGCGGGCAAGGTGACGCTTTCCGGGGTATGAACCGATGGCCTCGTGTCTATTCACGTCGCCAACCTCACGGTTGTCGCTCGCTTAAGAGGCGCAGAGTGTCGGTTGCCTGTATTTCATACGGAAACACAGCGCAATTATCAGGGGAATTGCCTGGGTAGAACTCTCCAGAGAACAATCCTTATACCGGGAAGTACTGCAACCCGCAGCCCGCTAACTGCCTGAAAGATCAATACGTCTTACGCCATTGCTGCGTGGATGATCGGTCAGACAAAATTGGTCATTCCGTCAACATCCTTACAAAACCTGGATTAAACACGGAAAACGGATTCATTATTCCACTGCTCGCCGGGTTATAGCAAGATGACTTTTACCAATTATCACCCGGTTACTCACAGTTTCTTCACTTCTGAATGGTGATTGGTTTAATAACCACCAAATCGGTTGCGCGAAACGGGGGGACAGGCCGGATAAAAGTAAATATAAGCATAGAAAAATGAGTGGCGCTAATGGCTGACGATATTTAGAATCGCCAACCATGAAAACAGAGACTCCAGCCGTAAAAATGGTTGCCATCGCCGAAGATGAAGCGGGGCAACGTATCGACAACTTTTTGCGCACTCAACTGAAAGGTGTGCCAAAGAGTATGATCTACCGTATCTTGCGTAAGGGTGAGGTGCGGGTTAATAAAAAGCGCGTGAAACCTGAGTATAAGCTCGAAGCTGGCGATGAAGTGCGTATTCCGCCAGTGCGCGTTGCAGAACGTGAAGAAGAGGTCGTTTCACCTAAGCTACAAAAAGTCGCGGCCCTGAGCGATGTGATCCTTTATGAGGATGACTACATTCTGGTGCTAAATAAACCGTCAGGGACTGCTGTTCATGGTGGTAGCGGTCTGAGCTTCGGCGTGATTGAAGGGCTGCGAGCCCTTCGTCCGGAGGCGCGTTTCCTCGAACTGGTGCACCGCCTTGACCGTGACACGTCCGGCGTACTGCTGGTGGCGAAAAAACGCTCTGCACTGCGTTCTTTACATGAGCAATTGCGTGAAAAAGGGATGCAGAAAGATTATCTGGCGCTGGTTCGCGGTCAGTGGCAGTCCCATGTGAAAGTGGTGCAGGCGCCATTGCTGAAAAACATTCTGCAAAGCGGCGAGCGTATTGTCCGCGTGAGCCAGGAAGGGAAACCGTCAGAGACGCGTTTCAAAGTTGAAGAGCGCTATGAGTTTGCCACACTGGTGCGCTGCAGTCCGGTGACCGGTCGTACCCACCAGATCCGCGTGCATACCCAGTTTGCAGGCCATCCTATCGCGTTTGATGATCGCTATGGCGATCGGGAGTTCGATAAGCAGCTGGCGGGCACGGGGCTGTCTCGTCTGTTCCTGCATGCGGCAGCGCTGAAGTTTACTCATCCAAATACGGGCGAAACCATCCGTATTGAAGCACCGCTGGATGACCAGTTAAAGCGCTGTCTGAAGGTTCTGCGCGGCTGATTTTGCCTGGTGCCCTCTCTCTGTGGGGGGCACCAGGACGCAATGGTTTTATCACGACGTCAGCGGATTACACGCTTCTCGCCTTAACATCTGACACAAGGCAATCAGCGGTAACCCAACCAGCGTGTTCGGGTCTCGACCTTCGAGTTTGTCGAACAGCGCAATCCCCAATCCTTCACTTTTAAAGCTCCCCGCACAGTTCAACGGTCGCTCACGACGCACATAATCCACAATCTCTTGCTCGCTGAGATGGCGGAAGTGCACATCGAAAGGCTCGCACTCCGTTTGCAGATGGCCAGAGGCCGAGTTGTACAGCGCCAGGCCCGTATAAAAGGTGACGAAATTACCGCGTGCGCTCATCAGCTGCTGAATGGCATTCTCTTCGGTGTGAGGTTTCCCGGTGATAACGCCGTCAAGCACGCAAACCTGATCGGAGCCTATAATCAAATGCGAAGGATAATGTGCGGCGAGCGATTGTGCTTTCTCCTTAGCAAGACGCGTCACCAAATGACGCGGTGATTCGCCAGGCTGTGGCGTCTCATCAACGTCTGGTGCAGCACATTCAAACGGGATCCCGAGCTTTTCCAGCAGCATTCGGCGGTAGGGAGAAGTGGAAGCAAGTACGAGATTTGGCATATTTTTATCACCAGATATAGCGTATCGATGCCAGCCATTTTAAACTACAGGCCGCAATGTGTGCGAATAATTGGCAAAAGGCAGCCCAGGTTGCCTTTTTCTTTGACTATATGACGTTACAAAGTTAATATGCGCGCCCTATGCAAAAGGTAAAATTACCCCTGACTCTTGATCCGGTTCGTACGGCTCAAAAACGCCTCGATTACGAAGGTATCTATACTTCCGATCAGGCCGAGCGTATTGCCGAATCCGTAGTCAGTGTGGACAGTGATGTAGAATGCTCCATGTCGTTCGCTATCGATAACCAGCGTCTCGCCGTTTTAACCGGTGATGCAAAGGTAACGGTAACGCTCGAGTGTCAGCGTTGCGGGAAACCGTTTGTACAGCATGTTCACACAACGTATTGTTTCAGTCCGGTTCGTTCTGACGAACAGGCTGAAGCACTCCCGGAAGCGTATGAGCCGATTGAGGTTAACGAATTCGGTGAAATCGATCTTCTGGCTCTGGTTGAAGATGAAATCATCCTCACCTTGCCAGTGGTTCCGGTGCATGATTCTGAACACTGTGAAGTGTCCGAGGCGGACATGGTCTTTGGGGAACTGCCTGATGAAGCGCAAAAACCAAACCCATTTGCCGTATTAGCCAGCTTAAAGCGTAAGTAATTGAGGAGTAAGGTCCATGGCCGTACAACAGAATAAACCAACCCGTTCCAAACGTGGCATGCGTCGTTCCCATGACGCGCTGACTGCAGTTACCAGCCTGTCTGTAGACAAGACTTCTGGTGAGAAACACCTGCGTCACCACATCACCGCTGACGGTTTCTACCGCGGCCGCAAGGTTATCACTAAGTAATCACGCGCAAGCGTGATGAAGCTTAGTGAGGATTTCCCCGTGCAAACGGGGAATTTACCGAACCAGGCTGCGACGATACCTTGACACGTCTAACCCTGGCGTTAGATGTCATGGGGGGAGATTTTGGCCCTTCTGTGACAGTGCCTGCAGCATTGCAGGCACTGAATTCTAATTCGCAACTCACACTTCTTTTAGTCGGCAATCCCGACACAATCACGCCATTACTTGCAAAAGCTGACTTTGAACAACGTTCGCGTCTGCAGATTATTCCTGCGCAGTCAGTTATTGCCAGTGATGCCCGGCCCTCGCAGGCGATTCGCAATAGCCGTGGTAGCTCAATGCGGATGGCGCTTGAGCTGGTGAAAGAAGGGCGAGCGCAGGCTTGCGTCAGTGCGGGAAATACCGGTGCGCTGATGGGGCTGTCGAAATTGTTGCTCAAGCCTATTGAGGGTATTGAGCGCCCGGCGCTGGTGACGGTATTACCGCATCAACAGAAGGGCAAGACAGTGGTGCTCGATTTGGGCGCTAATGTCGACTGTGATAGTACAATGCTGGCTCAGTTTGCCGTGATGGGTTCGGTGCTGGCAGAAGAAGTGGTCGGGATCAACAATCCCCGTGTTGCGTTACTGAACATTGGTGAAGAAGAGACCAAAGGCCTGGACAGCATTCGCGAAGCTGCAGAATTGCTCAAACAGGTTCCTTCCATCAACTATATTGGTTATCTCGAAGCCAATGAGTTGCTGACGGGTAAAACGGATGTTCTGGTGTGCGATGGCTTCACCGGAAACGTAACGTTAAAGACCATGGAAGGGGTCGTGCGCATGTTTCTTTCTCTGCTGAAATCTCAAGGAGAAGGCAAAAAAAGCGCCTGGTGGTTGATTTTATTGAAGCGTTGGTTACAAAAAAGCCTGACGCGGCGATTCAGTCACCTCAACCCCGACCAGTATAATGGCGCCTGTCTGTTAGGATTGCGCGGCATCGTGATTAAGAGTCATGGCGCCGCCAATCAGCGAGCATTTTCTGTCGCCATTGAACAGGCAGTGCAGGCGGTGCAGCGACAAGTCCCTCAGCGGATTGCCGCTCGCCTGGAATCTGTATTAGCTAAAAGTGACTGAGCGTACATGTATACGAAGATTTTAGGTACCGGCAGCTACCTGCCAAAACAAGTGCGTACCAACGCCGATCTGGAAAAAATGGTAGATACGTCTGACGAGTGGATTGTCACGCGCACAGGTATCCGTGAACGTCGTATCGCCGCGCCAGACGAAACCGTGTCCACCATGGGTTACGAAGCCGCACAGCGTGCTATCGAAATGGCGGGCATCGATAAAGAAGAGATTGGCCTGATCGTGGTCGCCACGACGTCAGCCACGCATGCTTTCCCAAGCGCGGCGTGCCAGGTGCAAAACATGCTCGGCATTAAGGGCTGTCCGGCGTTTGACGTCGCTGCTGCGTGTGCAGGTTTCACCTATGCGCTGAGCGTTGCCGATCAGTATGTTAAATCCGGTGCAGTGAACTATGCGCTGGTCATTGGTGCTGACGTGCTGGCGCGTACCTGCGATCCAACCGATCGCGGTACGATCATTATTTTTGGTGATGGTGCGGGTGCGGTACTGCTGGGTCAGTCCGAAGAGCCGGGCATCATCTCCACGCATCTGCATGCCGATGGAAGCTACGGTGAATTGCTGACGCTGCCTAACGCCGATCGCGTTAACCCGGATAACTCCATTTACCTGACAATGGCGGGTAATGAAGTCTTCAAGGTAGCGGTGACTGAGCTTGCGCACATTGTTGACGAGACGCTGGAAGCCAATAACCTTGAACGCACCGCACTCGACTGGCTGGTGCCGCATCAGGCGAACCTGCGAATCATCAGCGCGACCGCTAAAAAGCTGGGCATGTCGATGGATAACGTTGTGGTGACGCTGGATCGTCACGGCAACACCTCTGCGGCATCGGTACCGTGCGCATTTGATGAAGCGGTACGTGATGGACGAATTAAACGGGGCCAACTGGTCTTGCTTGAAGCCTTCGGTGGTGGGTTCACCTGGGGTTCCGCGCTGGTTCGTTTCTAGGATAAGGAATAAAAAATGACGCAATTTGCTTTTGTGTTCCCGGGCCAGGGATCTCAAACCGTTGGGATGTTGTCTGAAATGGCAGCAAACTATCCGGTAATTGAAGAGACTTTCCGTGAAGCTTCAGATGCACTGGGTTATGATCTGTGGGCACTGACTCAACAGGGGCCGGCTGAAGAACTGAACAAAACCTGGCAGACTCAGCCAGCGCTGCTGACTGCATCCGTTGCGCTGTGGCGTGTCTGGCAGCAGCAGGGCGGTAAAGCGCCAGCGCTGCTCGCGGGTCACAGCCTGGGTGAATACTCTGCGCTGGTGTGTGCCGGTGTGATCGCGTTTGCTGATGCGGTACGTCTGGTGGAACTGCGCGGTAAATTCATGCAGGAAGCTGTACCAGAAGGCACGGGTGGCATGTCTGCCATCATCGGCCTTGATGATGCCGCCATTGCGAAAGCCTGTGAAGAATCAGCCGAAGGTCAGGTCGTTTCTCCGGTTAACTTCAACTCGCCGGGCCAGGTGGTTATCGCCGGTCATAAAGAAGCGGTTGAACGTGCGGGTGCTGCCTGTAAAGCCGCGGGCGCGAAGCGTGCTCTGCCACTGCCAGTGAGCGTGCCGTCACACTGTGCGCTGATGAAGCCTGCTGCCGACAAACTGGCGGTTGAGCTGAAAAAAATTACGTTTAACGCACCGACAATTTCCGTTGTGAATAACGTCGATGTGAAATGCGAAACAGCGCCGGACGCCATCCGTGACGCGTTGATTCGCCAGCTCTACAGCCCGGTACAGTGGACCAAAACCGTTGAGTTTATGGCGTCACAGGGCGTTGAGCATCTGTATGAAGTCGGTCCAGGTAAAGTCCTCACCGGTCTGACAAAACGTATTGTTGACACCCTGACAGCTTCGGCGATTAACGAGCCAGAAGCGATGTCAGCGGCACTCTCGCAATAAAAGAGGAATACCATGAGTTTTGAAGGAAAAATCGCCCTGGTGACGGGTGCAAGCCGCGGTATCGGGCGTGCAATTGCTGAAACACTGGTTGCGCGCGGCGCGAAAGTGATTGGTACAGCAACCAGCGAGAATGGCGCTCAGGCCATCAGCGAATATCTGGGTGCAAACGGTAAAGGTCTGGTACTGAATGTGACTGAACCTGCATCCATCGAATCTGTTCTGGAAAATATTCGCGCAGAGTTCGGCGAAGTGGATATTCTGGTAAACAATGCCGGGATCACTCGTGATAACCTGTTAATGCGAATGAAAGACGACGAGTGGAACGATATTATCGAAACCAACCTGTCATCTGTATTCCGTCTGTCAAAAGCGGTAATGCGCGCTATGATGAAAAAGCGTCATGGTCGTATTATCACTGTCGGTTCTGTGGTTGGTACCATGGGAAATGCTGGTCAGGCTAACTACGCTGCGGCGAAAGCAGGTCTGATTGGTTTCAGTAAGTCGCTGGCGCGTGAAGTCGCGTCTCGCGGTATTACTGTGAACGTTGTTGCTCCGGGCTTTATTGAAACGGACATGACGCGTGCGCTGACTGAAGAACAGCGTGCGGGTACACTGGCAGCAGTTCCTGCAGGTCGCTTAGGTGACCCTAAAGAAATTGCCAGTGCGGTTGCATTTTTAGCCTCTGACGAAGCGGGTTACATCACTGGTGAGACCCTCCACGTCAACGGCGGGATGTACATGGTTTAATCACGATGAAAAATATTTGCGTTATTGTAGGGATTGGCCTCAAAATAACGTAAAATCGTGGTAAGAACTGCCGGGATTTAGTTGCAAATTTTTCAACATTTTATACACTACGAAAACCATCGCGAAAGCGAGTTTTGATAGGAAATTTAAGAGTATGAGCACTATCGAAGAACGCGTTAAGAAAATTATCGGCGAACAGCTGGGCGTTAAGCAGGAAGAAGTTGTGAACTCCGCTTCCTTCGTTGAAGACCTGGGCGCAGATTCTCTTGACACCGTTGAGCTGGTAATGGCTCTGGAAGAAGAGTTTGATACTGAGATTCCGGACGAAGAAGCTGAGAAAATCACCACCGTTCAGGCTGCCATTGATTACATCAACGGTCACCAGGCGTAAGTGAACATCTCCAGGCGGTCATTCGACCGCCTGAGTTTTATCTTTTTTGTCCCACGAATCCCTTTTTTATCCCTCCCTGGAGGACAAACGTGTCTAAGCGTCGTGTAGTTGTGACCGGACTTGGCATGTTGTCTCCTGTCGGCAATACCGTAGAGTCCACCTGGAAAGCTCTCCTTGCCGGTCAGAGCGGCATCAGCCTAATCGACCATTTCGATACTAGCGCCTATGCAACGAAATTTGCTGGCTTAGTAAAGGATTTTAACTGTGAAGAGATCATCTCGCGTAAAGAACAGCGCAAGATGGATGCCTTCATTCAATATGGAATTGTCGCTGGCGTTCAGGCCATGCAGGATTCTGGTCTTGAAATTACGGAAGAGAACGCAACCCGTATCGGTGCCGCTATTGGCTCCGGAATTGGCGGTCTTGGCCTGATTGAGGAAAACCATACATCTCTGATGAATGGTGGCCCGCGTAAGATCAGCCCGTTCTTTGTTCCGTCCACGATTGTTAACATGGTGGCGGGTCATCTGACCATCATGTTTGGCCTGCGTGGGCCAAGCATTTCTATCGCGACCGCATGTACGTCCGGCGTGCATAACATCGGCCAGGCCGCGCGTATCATTGCGTACGGCGATGCAGATGCTATGGTTGCGGGTGGTGCTGAAAAAGCCAGTACTCCGCTGGGTGTTGGTGGTTTCGGTGCCGCGCGTGCGCTGTCTACCCGCAACGATAATCCTCAGGCGGCAAGCCGTCCGTGGGATAAAGACCGTGATGGTTTCGTGCTGGGTGATGGTGCGGGTATGCTCGTGCTGGAAGAGTACGAACATGCTAAAAAACGCGGTGCGAAAATTTATGCTGAAGTCGTTGGCTTTGGTATGAGTAGCGATGCTTACCACATGACGTCGCCTCCAGAGAACGGCGCAGGTGCTGCGCTGGCTATGGAGAACGCGATTCGTGACGCGGGTATTACCCCGGCACAAATTGGCTACGTAAACGCGCACGGTACTTCTACGCCAGCAGGCGATAAAGCGGAAGCTCAGGCTGTTAAGTCTATCTTCGGCGAGTCTGCCAGCCGCGTACTGGTGAGCTCCACGAAATCCATGACCGGCCACCTGTTGGGCGCGGCGGGTGCAGTAGAGTCTATCTACTCCATTCTTGCCCTGCGCGATCAGGCTGTTCCGCCAACCATCAACCTGGATAACCCGGATGAAGGTTGCGATCTGGACTTCGTTCCTCACGAAGCGCGCCAGGTCAGTGGCATGGAGTACACCCTGTGTAACTCCTTCGGCTTTGGTGGTACGAATGGTTCCCTGATTTTTAAAAAGGTCTGAGCCTGACTGCCTGATGGCGATAAAAAGGTCCGCTTGTCGGACCTTTTTTATTCGGTTTTATCCCCTTGTCCGATGTTATTCACCTTGCCAGACTGTACGACCACGCATAAGGAGCCAGTATGTTTCTAATCAATGGCCTTGAGCAGGACACGCTGCCTGCAAGCGACAGGGCGACTCAGTTTGGTGACGGCTGCTTCACCACGGCGCGCATTCATCATGGCGATGTCTGTTTCCTTGCAGAGCATATCCGACGATTGCGGGGGGCCTGTGAAAAACTGCTGATCCCTTTCACGGACTGGGACACCCTTGCCGGCGAGATGGCTCAACGGGCAAAAGGGCATTCCAGCGGCGTGCTGAAAGTGATCATCAGCCGTGGTAGTGGTGGCCGGGGCTACAGTGGCGCGAGCTGCCAGCATCCGGTGCGGATCCTCTCCGTTTCTGCATACCCTTCACATTATGAACATTGGCGTCATGACGGTATCACGCTTGAATTAAGCCCGGTACGTCTTGGGCGAAATCCTGCGCTTGCCGGAATAAAACATCTTAACCGTCTTGAGCAGGTCTTGATTCGTGCTCATCTTGACCAGTCAGACGCAGACGAGGCCCTGGTCCTTGACAGCGAAGGGTTCATTACTGAATGCTGTGCGGCTAATTTATTCTGGCGGCAGGGCAGCGATGTCTTTACGCCGAAGCTTGATCAGGCTGGCGTAAATGGCATTATGCGCCAGTTTTGTCTACAGCAACTGGCACACTCTGGTTTTCGCGTTGTCGAAATTAACGCAGCTGAGAATGCGCTGATAACAGCAGAAGAGGTCGTTGTCTGTAATGCGTTAATGCCAGTTGTACCTGTTCGCGCCTGCGGCCAACATCGCTGGTCATCGCGCGAGCTGTATCATTTTTAGCCCCGTTATGTGAGCAAACCAGAACGTCATGAAGAAAATGTTGCGCTTTATCCTGCTCCTGGTTGTTGTGCTGGCTATTGCTGGCGGAGTCGGAGTGTGGAAGGTTCGTCAGCTGGCGGACAGCAAGCTTCTGATCAAAGAAGAGACAATATTTACCCTTAAAGCAGGAACCGGACGTCTGGCGCTGGGTGAACAGCTTTACAGCGATAAAATCATTAACCGTCCGCGTGTCTTCCAGTGGTTATTGCGTATCGAACCCGAGCTGTCGCATTTCAAAGCCGGTACCTATCGTTTTACACCTGGCATGACCGTCAGAGACATGCTGCAACTGCTGGAAAGCGGTAAAGAGGCTCAATTCCCGCTGCGTTTTGTGGAAGGGATGCGACTGAGCGATTATCTCAAACAGCTGCGTGACGCGCCGTATATCAAACATACGTTAAAAGACGATAGCTATCAGACGGTGGCTGACGCGCTGAAGTTTGAACACCCGGAATGGGTGGAAGGCTGGTTCTGGCCAGACACCTGGATGTACACGGCAGGCACGACCGATGTGGCGATTTTGAAGCGGGCACATAAAAAAATGGTCGCCGCAGTGGATTCCGCCTGGGAAGGGCGAATGGAAGGGCTGCCATATAAAGATCAAAACCAGTTTGTCACGATGGCCTCAATCATAGAGAAAGAGACGGCCGTCGCGGCCGAGCGCGATCGGGTTGCATCGGTGTTTATCAACCGTCTGCGCATCGGTATGCGTCTGCAAACCGACCCTACTGTCATCTACGGCATGGGAGAGAGTTATGCGGGTAAGATCTCGAGAAAAGATCTTGAGACGGCAACGGCGTATAATACCTACGTGATAAGCGGGTTACCGCCAGGCCCGATTGCCACACCAAGTGAAGCTTCTCTGCGTGCGGCCGCACATCCGGCTAAAACACCGTATCTCTATTTTGTGGCTGATGGAAAAGGGGGGCATACCTTTAACACCAACCTTGCCAGCCATAATCGCTCTGTTCAGGACTATCTGAAGGCACTTAAGGAAAAAAATGCGCAGTAAATACATTGTCATTGAGGGACTCGAAGGGGCGGGTAAAACCACCGCTCGCAACGTGGTGGTTGATACACTCAACGTGCTCGGCGTTGCGGACATGGTCTTTACCCGCGAGCCGGGCGGTACGCAACTGGCTGAGAAGTTGCGTAGCCTGGTGCTGGATATTAAATCCGTTGGCGATGAAGTTATCACGGACAAAGCTGAAGTTTTGATGTTTTACGCTGCGCGCGTACAGTTGGTTGAGACGGTAATCAAACCCGCGCTGGCCGCTGGCAAGTGGGTAATCGGCGACCGTCACGATCTGTCTACTCAGGCGTATCAGGGGGGTGGGCGTGGTATTGACCAGACGATGCTGGCCACGCTGCGTAATGCCGTGCTCGGTGATTTTCGTCCCGATTTGACGCTCTATCTGGATGTGACCCCGGAAGTGGGGCTGAAACGTGCCCGTGCGCGCGGTGAACTGGACCGTATTGAGCAGGAATCTCTCGACTTCTTTAACCGCACTCGTGCGCGTTATCTGGAGCTGGCAGCGCAGGATAGTTCTATTCGCACTATTGATGCGACCCAATCTCTGGAAGAGGTTACCCGCTCTATTCAGCAAACCGTGACGCAGTGGCTTCGGGAGCAGCAGGCATGAAATGGTATCCATGGTTGCGCCCACACTTTGAACAGCTGATCGGCAGCTATCAGGCGGGTCGGGGGCATCATGCGTTACTGATTCAGGCGTTGCCAGGGATGGGGGATGATGCGTTGATTTATGCCATCACCCGTTTTCTGATGTGCCAGCAACCGGAAGGGCACAAGAGCTGTGGTAAATGCCGTGGCTGTCAGCTGATGCAGGCGGGCACGCATCCTGACTACTACACGCTTGAGCCTGAGAAGGGCAAAAACACGCTGGGTATTGATGCCGTGCGTGAAGTCAGTGAAAAATTGTACGAACACGCGCGACTGGGCGGCGCAAAAGTGGTCTGGCTTAAAGACGCCACACTGCTTACTGAGGCGGCAGCGAACGCACTCTTGAAAACCCTGGAAGAGCCGCCGGAAAAAACGTGGTTCTTCCTCTCTTGCCGTGACCCGGGACGATTACTGGCGACGCTGCGCAGTCGTTGTCGGCTTCATCACCTTGCAGTGCCTCAGGAATCGTGGGCGTTAAGCTGGCTGGAGCGAGAGGTGACAATGTCACAAAATGGTGCGCTGGCCGCATTGCGTCTGAGCAGCGGTGCGCCTGCTGCAGCTCTGGCACTGCTGCAACCTGATGTCTGGTCGCAGCGAGAGACGCTCTGTAAGGCAGTCGACTCTTCACTCAACAGCCATGACTGGCTAAGTTTGCTGCCTGCACTGAATAGCGATCAGGCCGTTGAACGTCTGCACTGGCTGGCCTCCTTACTTCTGGATGCACTCAAGATCCAGCAAGGTGCAATGCTGCTGACCAACCTGGATGTGTGGCCGCTGGTGAACACACTGGCAAACCGCCTCTCAGGTACGGTTCTGCACGCTATCCTTCATGAGGTTTGCCAGAGCCGTGAACAGCTTTTGACAGTCACTGGTCTTAATCGCGAGCTGTTACTGACCGACCAGTTACTGCGTATTGAACATTACCTGCAACCAGGCATCACACCGCCTGTTTCCCATCTCTGAGAGAGACATTATGTTTTTAGTCGACTCACACTGCCATCTTGATGGCCTGGATTATCAATCTCTGCATAAAAACGTGGATGACGTGCTGGCGAAAGCCGCTGCCCGCGATGTGAAATTCTGTCTTGCGGTAGCAACCACGCTGCCGGGCTACCGCTCCATGCGTGAGCTGGTGGGCGTTCGCGATAACGTGGTGTTCTCCTGCGGCGTGCATCCGTTGAATCAGGACGAGGCGTACAACGTTGAGGACTTACGTCGTCTGGCGGCGGAAGAGGGTGTTGTCGCGATGGGTGAGACAGGGCTGGACTATTTCTACACACCTGAAACTAAATCTCGCCAGCAGGAGTCCTTCCGCCATCATATCCGCATTGGCCGCGAACTTAACAAGCCGGTCATTGTTCATACCCGCGATGCGCGTGCCGATACGCTTGCGATCCTCCGGGAAGAAAACGTGACGGATTGTGGTGGCGTACTACACTGTTTCACAGAAGACAGAGAAACGGCGGGCAAACTGCTTGATTTGGGGTTTTATATTTCGTTTTCTGGGATCGTGACGTTCCGTAATGCAGAGCAGCTCCGTGATGCTGCGCGTTATGTTCCACTCGATCGCATTCTGGTGGAAACAGACTCTCCTTATCTGGCACCGGTACCGCATCGCGGTAAAGAGAACCAGCCAGCCATGACGAGAGATGTAGCTGAGTACATGGCCGTGCTTAAAGGTGTCAGTATTGAAGAGCTGGCCCGCGTCACGACCGAAAACTTCTCTACGCTGTTCCATATCGACCCCGCCCGCCTGCAATCTGTTTGATACACCTGTTTTTTTTAGGCTCGTAATTAATAAATAAAACGAGTAAAGTTCACCGCCTCATTTGGGGCGGTGAGGGTGTTTTTAGACACATCCGGACATGCTTTTTGTAAATAACTGAAAGTTTTTCGACCGCCTTAAGCTGAAACGTGATAGCCGTCAAACAAACCCAGAGGGAATTATTTTACTCTGTGTAATAAATAAAGGGCGCTTAGATGTCCCGTCCACGGCACGGTACTCCCCCCGGGCCAATGCGTGAAAGCGTAAAAAAAGCACAAATACTCAGGAGCACTCTCAATTATGTTTAAGAATGCATTTGCTAACCTGCAAAAGGTCGGTAAATCGCTGATGCTGCCAGTATCCGTACTGCCTATCGCAGGTATCCTGCTGGGTGTCGGTTCTGCAAACTTCAGCTGGCTGCCAGCCGTAGTATCCCATGTGATGGCCGAAGCAGGCGGTTCTGTCTTTGCTAACATGCCTCTGATCTTCGCGATCGGTGTGGCTCTGGGCTTCACTAATAACGACGGCGTTTCTGCGCTGGCAGCAGTTGTGGCCTACGGCATCATGGTGAAAACCATGGCTGTGGTTGCACCACTGGTTCTGCACTTACCTGCAGAAGAGATCGCTGCGAAACACCTGGCTGATACCGGTGTTCTGGGCGGTATCATCTCCGGTGCGATTGCGGCCTATATGTTTAACCGCTTCTATCGCATCAAGCTGCCTGAGTATCTGGGCTTCTTCGCGGGCAAGCGTTTCGTTCCGATCATCTCTGGTCTGGCAGCGATTTTCACTGGCGTGATCTTGTCCTTCATCTGGCCACCAATTGGTTCCGCGATTCAGGCATTCTCTCAGTGGGCGGCCTATCAGAACCCAGTTGTTGCGTTCGGTATCTACGGCTTCGTTGAACGCTGCCTGGTACCATTCGGTCTGCACCACATCTGGAACGTACCTTTCCAGATGCAGATTGGTGAATACACCAACGCGGCAGGCCAGGTATTCCACGGTGATATCCCACGCTACATGGCGGGTGACCCAACTGCAGGTAAACTGTCAGGTGGCTTCCTGTTCAAAATGTACGGTCTGCCGGCTGCTGCGATTGCTATCTGGCACTCTGCTAAGCCAGAAAACCGTGCAAAAGTGGGCGGTATCATGATCTCCGCAGCGTTGACCTCGTTCCTGACCGGTATCACCGAGCCGATCGAGTTCTCCTTCATGTTCGTTGCGCCGATCCTGTACGTTATCCACGCGATTCTGGCGGGTCTGGCGTTCCCAATCTGTATCCTGCTGGGTATGCGTGACGGTACGTCCTTCTCTCACGGCCTGATCGACTTCATCGTTCTGTCCGGTAACAGCAGCAAACTGTGGCTGTTCCCAATCGTTGGTGCGTGCTATGCCGTTGTTTACTACACCATCTTCCGTGTGCTGATCAAAGCACTGGACCTGAAAACTCCAGGTCGTGAAGATGCAACAGAAGACAGCAAAGCAGGTGCAACCAGCGAAATGGCTCCGGCACTGGTTGCCGCGTTCGGCGGTAAAGAGAACATCACTAACCTGGACGCGTGCATCACCCGTCTGCGTGTGAGCGTTGCCGACGTCGCGAAAGTAGACCAGCCTGGCCTGAAAAAACTGGGTGCAGCAGGTGTTGTTGTGGCTGGTTCTGGTGTTCAGGCAATCTTCGGTACTAAATCCGATAACCTGAAAACCGAAATGGATGAGTACATCCGCGGCCACTAAGTTGTGACCAGGGGAGACTAAGGCAGCCGAATGGCTGCCTTTTTTATTGGTGCGGAATATGTCTTAAAAAACGTCTCTAAGGCGCGCAAGCGGTCACTCTTCATACAGCAGATGAACATTCGGGAAAGAAATCGGGGGAGAAGGTTGAAAGGACAGGAGAAACTCGCTCATACTCTTGCGTTATGTCACACGATCGTTGAGAGAGTGTGTTAACAGCGGATGCACCACGTCAGACTAAACACAAAAGGAAAAGGTCATGGCTGAAGAAACGATTTTCAGTAAAATTATCCGTCGCGAAATTCCTTCGGATATCGTCTATCAGGATGAACTGGTGACGGCTTTCCGGGACATTTCCCCTCAGGCACCGACTCACATCCTCATCATTCCTAATATTCTGATTCCAACCGTAAACGACGTAAAAGCCGAGCACGAACTGGCGTTAGGTCGTATGCTGACGGTGGCCGCGAAAATTGCTGAACAGGAAGGGATTGCTGAAGACGGCTACCGCCTGATCATGAACTGTAATCGTCATGGCGGCCAGGAAGTTTATCATATTCACATGCATCTGCTGGGTGGACGTCCTCTGGGACCGATGCTGGCACATAAAGGTCTTTGACATGCTTAAAGGGCGTATTGCAGCGCTGATACTGATGGTGATGATTGCGGGGTGCAGCTCGCGTCCGGCGATCCCCGTGAGTGATGAACAGACGCTGGTGATGGAATCTTCTGTGCTTGCTGCGGGCATCACGGCGCAACAACCTGCGTTGACCATCAGTGAAATCAACTCTTCTGCTTCCTCTACGCTCTTTAATGAAAGACATGAGCCTGTGACGGTTCATTACCGTTTTTTCTGGTATGACGTAAGAGGTCTTGAAATGCACCCGCTGGAGGCGCCGCGCAGCGTCACTATTCCGGCAAGGTCGTCGGTAACGCTCTATGGCAGCGCCAACTATCTGGGTGCACATAAGGTGAGACTTTATCTTTATCTGTAAGGGGTGAACCTTGATTAAAAATATGAGCCGTTATGCGCTCGTGACAGCTTTTGCTTTATTCCTCGCAGGGTGTGTGACCCGTACTGAGCAGCCTGCGCCTGTGGAAGAAGCTAAACCCGGGACTGAGCAGCCGACACAACCCACGCAGCCGGAGCCAACCGTGCCGTCTGTACCGTCAATCCCGTCGCAGCCGGGCCCGATTGAACATCCGGATCAGACGTCACAACCAGCGCCACGCGTGCGTCATTATGACTGGAACGGTGCGATGCAGCCGATGGTGGGAAAAATGCTGCAGGCTCAAGGCGTGACGGCAGGCAGTGTGTTGCTGGTGGATAGCGTGAACAACCGTACCAATGGTTCACTGAACGCGGGTGAAGCGACAGAGACGCTGCGCAATGCTCTGGCAAACAACGGTAAGTTTACGCTGGTCTCGGCTCAGCAGCTCGCGGTGGCTAAACAGCAACTGGGCCTGTCACCACAGGATAGTCTCGGTACCCGTAGCAAGGCGATCGGTATTGCCCGTAACGTAGGTGCACAGTACGTGTTGTACTCTAACGCCACCGGGAATGTGAATACGCCAGCTCTGCAGATGCAATTGATGCTGGTTCAGACAGGCGAAATTATCTGGTCAGGTAAAGGTGCCGTTACGCAACAGTGAATTTACGCGTGAAGAGATCCTGACGCGTTATTTTCCCCAGTATCGCCTTATCGCGCCGCAGGCCCATTCCGGGCTTGGCGGCGCGAGTTGCATTATAGAGCGAGACGAACAACGGTTGGTATTGCGGCAGAACCATGATCCTTTCGCACCAGCTTCCCATTTTCGTCGTCAGTTTCGCGCCCTGAAGCGTCTTCCGTCGGATCTTGTGCCTGAACCCTGTTTTTTCCGGCAGGGCTGGATGGCTGTTGCGTATCTGGCGGGTGAGGTCAAAAGCGAGCTCCCGGACACCCCTGTGCTTGCGGCTATGTTGTATCATTTGCACCAGCAGCCGCGTCTGGGGTGGCGAATCGCACTGCTTCCATTGCTTGAGCACTACTGGCAGCAAGCCCTGCCAGACAGACGTACCCCAATGTGGCTTGCACATCTTAAGCGGCTGCGTAAAGCGGGTGAGCCACAGCCGATGCGGCTCTCTCCGTTGCATATGGATGTTCATATCGGGAACATTGTTCATACGTCAGCAGGAACCAGGCTTATCGACTGGGAATATGCCGGAGACGGCGATGTGGCGCTTGAGCTGGCGGCAGTCTGGACAGAGAGTGAAGCCGCGCGGCAAAACCTCGTCCGAGACTACGCCAGGATGGCACATTTTGATGTTGAAGCGCTTGCGCGTCAGGTCAGGCGGTGGCGACCGTGGGTCGTGATGCTGATGGCTGGCTGGTTTGAAATGCGTTTGCAGCAGTCCAGAGACAAACAATTTATTGCGCTGGCAGACGATGCCTGGCGTCAGTTACAAACTAAAGGATAAGAGAGGTTGGTGTGGGTCCAGTCATGTTGGATGTAGAAGGGTTTGAACTGGATGCGGAAGAGCGTGAGATTCTGGCGCATCCGCAGGTGGGTGGTCTGATCCTGTTTACCCGCAACTATCACGATCCGGCACAGCTGCGTGAACTGGTGCGTCAGATCCGCGACGCATCACGCAATCATCTGGTGGTGGCCGTCGATCAGGAAGGTGGACGCGTGCAGCGTTTTCGCGAAGGTTTTACCCGTCTGCCAGCAGCCCAGTCTTTTGCTGCGCTGCTGGGTACAGATGAGGGGGGAAAACTGGCGCAGGAAGCTGGCTGGCTGATGGCCAGTGAAATGATTGCCATGGATATCGACATTAGTTTTGCCCCGGTTCTGGACGTGGGACATATCAGCGCTGCCATTGGTGAACGCTCATATCATGAAGATCCACGTATTGCGCTGGCGATGGCGACCCGGTTTATCGACGGCATGCACGATGCGGGAATGAAAACCACCGGGAAACACTTCCCGGGCCACGGTGCAGTGACCGCGGACTCGCACAAAGAAACTCCGCGCGATCCGCGCCCGGAAGCGGAAATTCGAGCCAAAGATATGTCGGTGTTCCGCTCGCTTATCACCGATAACAAGCTGGACGCCATTATGCCAGCGCACGTGATTTACAGCGACGTCGACCCGCGTCCTGCCAGCGGCTCTTCGCACTGGCTGAAAACCGTTCTGCGTCAGGAGTTGGGGTTCAATGGCGTGATTTTCTCAGACGACTTGTCGATGGAAGGGGCCGCGATTATGGGCAGCTATGCGGAACGCAGTCAGGCGTCGCTGGATGCAGGTTGCGATATGATCCTGGTCTGCAATAATCGTAAAGGTGCCGTTAGCGTGCTGGATAACCTGTCGCCGATCAATGCACAGCGTGTTACACAATTGTATCATAAAGGTTCATTTAGCCGTCAGGAGTTGATGGATTCGGCCCGCTGGAAGGCGGTCAACGCCCGGCTTGAAGACCTGAATGAGCGCTGGCAGGCACATAAAGCCAGCCTGTAAACCCTCCCGGAAGGCGTAGCGTGGTGAGAAGACAATGATCATCTATTTACACGGTTTTGACTCAAACAGCCCAGGTAATCATGAGAAGGTGTTGCAACTGCAGTTTATTGATCCGGATGTTCGGCTGATCAGTTACAGCACGCGCCATCCGAAGCATGATATGCAACATCTTCTCAAAGAAGTGGACAAGATGTTGCAGCTCAACGTCGATGACCGTCCGTTGATTTGCGGTGTAGGACTGGGCGGCTACTGGGCGGAACGCATTGGCTTCCTGTGCGACATCCGCCAGGTGGTGTTCAATCCTAACCTTTTCCCGAACGAGAATATGGAAGGCAAAATTGACCGTCCGGAAGAGTACGTCGATATTGCGACCAAGTGCGTCAGCAATTTTCGTGAGAAAAACCGCGACCGCTGTCTGGTGATCCTTTCACGTAAAGATGAGGCGCTCAACAGCCATCGGGCTGCTGAACTGCTGCATCATTACTATGAAATTGTCTGGGACGAAGAACAGACGCACAAATTCAAAAACATCTCACCGCACCTGCAGCGTATCAAAGCGTTTAAAACGCTGGGTTAACCTCTTATCCGCAGGCACCAAAGCCCGGCCGCGAAAGCGTACCGGGCTTTCTTTTTGACCAGAATTGTCTACTTTTAAGCCATCAAAACTTGATGCATATCAATTTTGGTATGACCAATGCGCCTGA
Source organism: Enterobacter sp. CPE_E890 (assembly GCF_046521475.1). Lineage (NCBI taxonomy): Bacteria > Pseudomonadati > Pseudomonadota > Gammaproteobacteria > Enterobacterales > Enterobacteriaceae > Enterobacter > Enterobacter sp. CPE_E890. Next base: position 1,942,721 of record NZ_JBKFZW010000001.1, read on the forward strand.
CGTGGTATTCTCAATGCACCTGAATGGTTTCAGTGCTGTAACCTGTTGTTAATTAAGGGTTATTTTTATAACTTTTAATTAACAATTGGTTAATAATTTGAGGGGGTCACGTTGACTACGCCATTGAAAAAGATAGTGATTGTAGGCGGTGGTGCTGGCGGGCTGGAGCTGGCTACACAGCTGGGCAAGAAGCTGGGTCGCGGTAAAAAAGCCAAAATTACGCTGGTAGATCGTAACCACAGCCACCTGTGGAAACCGTTGCTGCACGAAGTGGCAACCGGTTCTCTGGATGAGGGTGTGGATGCGCTCAGCTATCTGGCGCACGCGCGCAACCATCATTTCCAGTTCCAGCTGGGCTCGGTGGTGGATATCAACCGTGAAAGCAAAACCATCACCCTGGCAGAGCTGCGCGATGAAAAAGGGGAGCTGCTGGTTCCTGAGCGTAAACTGGCGTATGACACGCTGGTCATGGCGCTGGGCAGTACCTCCAACGACTTCAACACGCCAGGCGTGAAAGAGCACTGTATCTTCCTCGATAACCCGCACCAGGCGCGTCGTTTCCATCAGGAAATGCTGAACCTGTTCCTGAAGTACACCAGCAATTTGGGTGCGAACGGTAAAGTTAATATCGCCATTGTCGGCGGTGGTGCGACGGGCGTAGAGCTGTCTGCGGAACTGCACAATGCGGTGAAACAGCTGCACAGCTACGGTTACAAAGGGTTAACCAACGAAGCGCTGAACGTCACGCTGGTTGAAGCCGGTGAGCGCATTCTGCCTGCGCTGCCGCCACGTATTTCCGGTGCGGCGCACAATGAGCTCACCAAACTGGGCGTGCGGGTGCTGACGCAGACGATGGTGACCAGCGCAGACGAAGGTGGCTTGCACACCAAGGACGGCGAATACATCAAAGCGGATCTGATGGTCTGGGCAGCGGGTATCAAAGCACCTGACTTTATGAAAGATATCGGCGGCCTGGAAACGAACCGCATTAACCAGCTGGTGACGGAGCCGACGCTGCAAACTACACGTGATCCTGAAATTTTTGCTATCGGTGACTGTGCTTCCTGCGCGCGTCCTGAAGGTGGATTCGTGCCGCCGCGCGCCCAGGCTGCTCACCAGATGGCAAGCCTGGTGCTGCACAACATTCTGGCGCAGTACAAAGGCAAGCCATTGAAAGGCTATGTCTATAAAGACCACGGTTCTCTGGTATCGCTGTCAAACTTCTCTACCGTCGGCAGCCTGATGGGCAACCTGATGCGTGGCTCAATGATGGTAGAAGGGCGCATTGCCCGCTTCGTGTATATCTCCCTGTACCGTATGCACCAGATTGCGCTGCACGGCTACTTCAAAACCGGGCTGATGATGCTGGTGGGCAGAATCAACCGTGTGATCCGTCCGCGTCTTAAGCTGCACTAATCTTTCACTCCCTCCGGGTCCTCCGGAGGGCGTTTTTAGCATATCATGCTGCTCATCATAGATTGAGTGCTTAAGAGTTCTCCTAAATACAATATATCTCCTCTCAACGCCCCTTTTTTGATCCTTTATCTTATTGGCGAAGCCTTGTCTCCATTGCAAAATTGTTACCAATAGCAACAAAGGAGGAAGTCCCGTGAATAAATCAATGTTGGCGGGTATAGGGATTGGCGTCGCGGCTGCGTTAGGTGTGGCTGCCGTTGCCAGTCTCAACGTATTAGATCGCGGCCCGCAGTATGCACAGGTGGTTTCTGCTACACCGATTAAAGAAACCGTGAAAACCCCTCGTCAGGAGTGCCGCAACGTCTCCGTTACGCACCGTCGTCCGGTACAGGATGAAAACCGCATTGCCGGTTCTGTTCTGGGTGCGGTAGCGGGGGGCGTAATTGGTCACCAGTTTGGTGGTGGTCGGGGTAAAGATGTGGCGACCGTGGTCGGCGCGCTGGGCGGCGGCTATGCCGGTAACCAGGTGCAGGGCGCGATGCAGGATAATGATACCTACACTACGACTCAGCAACGCTGCAAAACCGTCTATGACAAGTCGGAAAAAATGCTGGGTTATGACGTGACGTACAAAATTGGCGATCAGCAGGGCAAAATCCGCATGGATAAAGATCCTGGCACACAAATTCCACTGGATGGAAATGGTCAGCTGGTTCTGAATAACAAAGTGTAAAAAAGATGTTCTCTGAATTTAGCTCCTCATGCGCTCAGGCTGAGGAGCTTTTTTTTTGCTTCAGATTTTGAGTAGTTCAGGCCACAGTCGTAGGGTGGTGTCGGTAATACTCTGCAGTTTTTCCAGCGTTGCGCCTTCACGTGCGCTTATCGACATCCCCTGCAAAATACAGCTCAGGTATTGCGCCAGTATCTGTGGATTGCAATGCGCGGGAATTTCACCACGCTGCTGACGCTGTGCCAGAAACGCACTTAGCGTCTCCTCCTGCATGGCATGACGCGACTTCACCGTTTTAGCGATCTCTTTAGAGGACGCCGCAAGGGTGGCAGAGGTGTTAATCATAAAGCAGCCCGCAGGCGTATCTTTACTGGTGAAGCAAGTGGCGACGGTAGTGAAAAAGTCCCGTAGCGCCTGTTCAACGCTTTTCTCTTCACAAAAAAGTTGGGCTTCGTGCTTCGCTGCAAAGCGCGAAATGTATCTGTCCAGCACTGCCCTGAACAGCCCCTCTTTATTGGTAAATTCGGCATACAGCGTCGGCGCTTTGGCTCCGGTAGCTTCTACCAGATCGGAAAGCGAAGTTGCTTCATACCCATGTTGCCAGAAGAGAGTCATGGCCTTATCAAGCGCTGCATCCCTGTCAAACACTTTTGGTCGGCCACGGCTTTTCTTCGCACAACTCGTGACATCGGTTGTCATTTGCCGTTGGTCCTCTGTTGGTTTGGTGAATGACCATTATAAAAATAAACGCAACCCACCACCAGTGCAGAATGCTTAAAAATAAATTAATCATATCCGTATGAAAAATAACGACTTTAAAAATAAGTTAATGCTTGTTATAAAATTATGTTGACGCGTGACCTGGATCACATTTATTATTTACCTATCGATCGTTAACTAAATGATTAACGACCTCCAAATTCATCTGCTAAAGGTAAACATCATGAAAAACGTAAAAACCCTCATCGCTGCTGCAGTCCTGAGTTCACTTTCATTCGCAAGCTTTGCAGCTGTACAGGTGCAATCCACCCCTGTAGATCAGCATAAAGTTGGCACTATCTCTGCGTCTGCCGGTACTAACCTGGGCTCCCTGGAAGATCAGCTGGCGCAAAAAGCACAAGAGATGGGTGCAAAATCTTACCGCATCACCTCTGTTACCGGTCCTAACACGCTGCACGGCACTGCTGTTATCTACAAATAAGCCCGGCTGAACCCTCATTTATGCCACTGCAATAAAAAAACGCCCTGCATGAGCAGGGCGTTTTTCTTATCTGTGCGTTTACATCGCCTGTGAAGCGACGTTGTGATGTCGGGTGACATCGGTTGGCATTCCCGACCGGGCCTCCATTGCGCGCTCCATGACTACGCCATCGGTGCTGGTATTCGTTTTAAAACTTACCATTGCGGCATTCAGGTTAATGGGCAATGTCTGCGGGTCATCGCCGATGTTTTTCGATAATGGCTGGTGAACTTCTACCAGTCGCACGCCACCCGGCTCTTCCGTGACTTTAATCGGCGTATTGATAATATTCACCTTGGTTCCCGGTGTGATGACGTTGAAAAGCGTCTTGATATCGTCATCACGCAGACGAATACAGCCGGAGCTGACGCGCATGCCGATGCCAAAGTCTGCATTCGTTCCATGCAACAGATAGACACCACCGTAAGCCGCCAGGCGAATCGCGTGGTGACCCATTGGGTTGTCAGGTCCTGCCGGGACAACAACCGGAAGGTCGATGCCCTGTGCTTTATAACGGGCACGAATATTAGCCGTGGGTGTCCAGGTTGGGTTAGCGCGCTTATCTGATACTGTGGTAACCATCGTTGGCGTCAGGGTATCACCGCCCAACTGACCAATACCGATAGGGTAGACAGTAACTTCATTCTTACCCGGTGGGTAATAGTAGAGACGTAACTCTGCCAGATTTATGACGATCCCCTCGCGCGGGGCGTCCGGCAGGATTGTTTGCAACGGGATGGTGAGTACGCTGCCCGCACGCGGTACATAAGGGTCCACGCCAGGGTTCGCCTGAAGAAGCGCCAGAAAACCGACGTTATATTTTTTAGCAATCGCTTCCAGTGAGCCACCATTGTTTTCAACCACATGAAAGCGGTTTTCCCCCACGACCTTGCTGCCCGGTGGTGGAAGTGGCCAGGTGTTTGCACGGGCAGGAAGCGCAACCGCGACGGTGGCTGCCAGCGCAAACAATGTTATCCAGCGAGTAAAACGCGAAGAGGTCATCATTACCATAGTCCATATAAATATTAAGGTTATTGTTTTATAAGGCGTTAATGATAATTATGGCGAATGGGTGTGTCGGGAAGATCGGGTGAAGTGCAAAGTGTTTGTAAATTCTCCCCCCGCTAGAGGGGGAGAATGGGTTAAGCGATCGCGTTCTCTTCCAGTTGACGCATAAAGTGACGCACCCAATCCATGCGGGTTTTGCGTTCCGTTAGCTCCTGGGTAAATTTCAGGCGCGTTGGACCATCCAGACGGAAATGTTGCGGCTGCTTTTGCAGCAGACCGATCAGCCACATCGGGTTGACGTGGTTCTTCTCGGCAAATTCAATCACGCCACCTTTTTCATTCCCTTCGAGCTTCCGAATACCGAGCTTCTGCGCCTGCTGACGCAGGCGTGCGATGTCCAGCAGATTTCTCGCAGGGTCTGGCAGCAGGCCGAAGCGGTCGATCAGCTCAACCTTAATCTCTTCCAGTTCGTTCTCACTCTTCGCACTGGCGATGCGTTTATAGAACGACAGCCGGGTATTTACATCCGGAATGAAATCATCCGGCAGCAGGGAAGGCATACGCAATTCAACCTCGGTCTGCTGGCTGGTGAGATCTTCCAGCGACGGCTCGCGTCCGGCCTTCAGGGCATCGACCGCGTTTTCCAGCAATTCCATATACAGGGAGAAGCCGATGGTCTCCATGGAGCCGCTCTGGTCTTCACCCAGCAGTTCGCCGGCACCACGGATCTCCAGGTCGTGTGTTGCCAGCGCAAAGCCTGCGCCAAGATCTTCCAGGGAGGCGATCGCTTCCAGACGCTTTTGGGCATCGGTGGTCATCGCTTTCGGATGCGGCGTTAACAACCAGGCGTAGGCCTGATGGTGTGAACGCCCGACGCGGCCGCGCAGCTGGTGGAGTTGCGCCAGACCAAAGTGATCGGCTCGTTCGATGATGATGGTATTCGCCGTCGGAATATCGATCCCGGTTTCAATGATGGTGGTACACACCAGGACGTTAAAGCGCTGGTGGTGGAAGTCGTTCATCACCCTTTCCAGCTCGCGCTCACGCATCTGCCCGTGACCGATAGCAATGCGCGCTTCCGGTACCAGCTCCGCCAGCCTGTCCGCGGCTTTCTGGATATTTTCCACATCATTGTATAAGTAATAGACCTGACCTCCGCGCAGTACTTCACGCAGAATCGCCTCACGTACCACCAGATTATCGTACTCGCGGACAAAGGTTTTCACCGCCAGACGACGCGCCGGTGGGGTGGCAATAATCGACAGGTCGCGCATGCCGCTCATCGCCATGTTCAGGGTTCGCGGGATTGGCGTTGCGGTCAGGGTGAGGATATCGACATCGGCACGCATCGCTTTGATGCGCTCTTTATGACGCACCCCGAAGCGGTGCTCTTCATCGACGATCAGCAGCCCAAGATCTTTCCACTTCACGTCGCTTTGCAGCAGCTTGTGGGTGCCGATCAGAATATCGATTTTGCCTTCACTTGCCTGTTCGAGGATCTGCGTCTGTTCTTTGGTGCTGCGAAAACGCGAGAGCATCTCAATACGTACCGGCCAGTTGGCGAAACGGTCGCGGAAGTTGTCGAAGTGCTGCTGAGCGAGCAGGGTGGTTGGCACCAGCACCGCTACCTGCTTGTTGTTTTCAACCGCAAGGAAGGCGGCGCGCATCGCCACTTCGGTTTTGCCGAAGCCTACGTCGCCACAGACTAAGCGGTCCATTGCCAGTGGCTGACACATGTCGCTCAGCACGGCGTTAATGGCCTGGGCCTGATCTGGCGTGGTTTCAAACGGGAAGCTGTCGCAGAACAGTTGATACTGTTCTTTATCATGTTTAAAGGCGAAGCCCTCTTTGGCCGCGCGTTGTGCATAGATATCCAGCAGCTCAGCCGCCACGTCACGCACTTTTTCCGCTGCTTTCTGGCGCGCGCGCGCCCAGGCATCGCCACCCAGCTTATGCAATGGCGCATTCTCTTCTGCGCCACCCGCGTAGCGGCTGATCAGATGCAGGGAAGAGACCGGAACATACAGTTTGGCGTCGTTCGCGTAGGTCAGCATCAGGTATTCACCTTTGATACCGCCTGCTTCTAGCGTGGTCATCCCCTGGTAACGCCCGACGCCGTGCTCCAGGTGAACAATCGGCTGGCCCGGGTGTAGCTCGGCCAGGTTGCGGATCAGCGTGTCCGGGTTGATGGTACGACGGCTGTCCTGACGGCGACGTGCGACGCGCTCACCCAGCAGGTCGCTTTCACAAATCAGCGCCAGGTTATTGAGCGTATCAATAAACCCATGTTCGGCGGCACCAATCATCAGATAACGACCGTTTCCGGTGGCTTCGCTCAGACGCAGGATGCGCTTCGGCGCCACTTTAATGCGCCCCAGCAGCTCCCCGAGTGCTTCGCGACGGCCTTCACTTTCAACTGAGAACACCACCGGGCCGGTAAAGGATTCCAGAAACTTCCGCAGATTATCCAGCGGAGATTTCTGCTGCGCCTGAACGGCCAGATCTGGCAACGTCTGAAACGCGAGGTTGGTATTGGCGGCTTTAGCGGCAAGCGAATCGGTTTTAAGCTGCATACGCGGCCAACGCTTCAGCTCGGCGTTGAGTTCATCGGTTCGCAGCCAGAGCGCCTCCGGGGGCAACAGCGGGCGCATCGGGTCAACGCCGCGGCTTTCAAAACGGGCGCGGGTTTCGTTTTCAAAGCGGCTGGCGCTAGCGTCGATATCTCCGGTGTTAACAATCAGCGTATTTGCCGGGAAGTAGCTAAACAGCGGAGGCAGGGGTTCATTGAAGAACAGCGGTTGCCAGTACTCAATACCTGCGGGCAGCGTACCTTTGCTGACCTGCTGATAAATATGTTCGGCATCGCGTTTGACGTCGAATTTATCGCGCCACTGGCTGCGGAACAGTTCGATAGCGGTTTTGTCCGTCGGGAACTCGTGGGCGGGCAGTAAATTGATAGATTCCACTTCTTCCAGCGTACGCTGCGTGTCAGCGTCAAACACGCGCAGGCTGTCGATTTCATCATCGAAAAAGTCCAGGCGATACGGTTGGTCACTCCCCATTGGATAGAGATCGAGTAACGCACCGCGCGTGGCGTATTCTCCGTGTTCCATCACCTGATCAACATGGCGATATCCGGCGCTGTCCAGCTGCACGCGCAGGGTGTCGCGGAACAGGCGCTGACCTTTTTTCATCACCAGCGCGTGACCGTGCAGATAGCTGTGCGGACAGACGCGCTGCATCAGGGTATTCACCGGTACAATCAGCACGCCACGCTGCATGGTCGGGAGTTGATACAGCGTCGACAAACGCGAGGAGATGATCTCCTGATGTGGGGAGAAGCTGTCATAGGGCAGCGTTTCCCAGTCGGCCAGGCTGAACACCAGGCTATCGGTGAACTGGCGAATTTCGTCGTGCAGACGCAGGGCGTTTTGCATGTCCGGGGCAACCAGAATTACCGGGCCAGGATGACGCTCAGCGATTTCCGCTACCAGCGTGGCGCACGCCGCGCCCGTGAGTTCACCCAGCTGGCGCTGGTCACCCGCTTTGACAGGCAAGGAATAACGATAGTGTTCAGGCATGGCTATGTCAGAGTCTCTTATGGATATACCAACAGTATTGGGGCATATCACTGATACGCAATGTCTTTATTATCCTCGATCGTTTTGTATAAGCAAACCAGAACCGCACAGGGGGAAAATTCGCCCCAGCAGGGGCGAAGAGTGCCATCAACGGGAGGATGGCGACAGGCTCAGCGTTGACGGAGGGGAGAAGAAAACGTCCCCGAACAGCGCGGTGGAGAGTTTACGCACCCCGAGCCCGGCAAGTGTACAGATAAGCAGGCTGGCAAACGGGTAGATCAGAAGCAGACCCAACTCCGCCCAGACCGGCCACAAGGCACTATTCATCTCGCCAATCAGGAACAGGCTAAAGGCCTCGATTAAGATGCGGTGGGTGGTATAAATCGCGATCGTGTTTGAGCCAATCACGTTCAGCAAGTTGTCAGGATGCACGGCATAACGCTGCTCAAGGTTATAAAAAAGCTTCATGATCAACACAATCGACAACACAGAGAGCAGTAGCGGGACGTTAGCAAACCACAGCACCACGGAGACGGCGGCGAAAGCGCCAGTTGCCAGCCAGAGTCGGCGAAGGTTGACGCTTTTCATCCACGCCATCAGCTCTGCGCCATACCACGCCCCGAGGCTGTAGTAGATCATGTTGCGTACCACGCTGTTCATCCCCCACCACGGTAGCGGCAGGAAGTTGATCGCGATACTTGCCAGCGCCAGCAGCCCCAGTACCGGCAGCTTCCATCGGCTCAGCAGTTTACACAGCGTGAAGTACACCACCAGAGCATACAGATACCAGAGGCTGGTGCTGGCGGTGAGCATCCCCAGCACAAATCCTGAGAGCGAGTCGGCGTAGGCCGCATTCGATGATGTGGCGAGTTCACGCTCGGGTGCCAACCAGGCATTCATATGGGTCAGCGCCTGCCATTGCAGGATGCCCCACAGCGCCAGGACCCAGACAATGCTCCAGATCCGTTTGTCGAGACTGGTTCGCCAGTCCACCTCAGCAATATAACGACGGATCAGATAGCCGGAGATAAAGAAGAAGACCGGCATTCGGAACGGAGCGAGATAGAGGTTAAAATAGACCCAGCATTTGGCGAGAAGGCCGGAGAGCGGGTGTTGCAGCCCGATCAGATGCGGATAAAACGTGATAACCGAATGATAAATAACCACCAGGCAGATACACAGCCCTTTTATCTGGTTAATCCATAATGCTTTTTGCTTCATTGTTCGCCACTACCTTATTGCCATAAACGAACGAGCAATTGTTGTTAAACGACGCCTGGATGTAACGGGTAACAGTCTGTATCAGGAGCTTTTTCGGAAAAGGTGGAGGATGCAAGGCGAGTATTCAGACAATAGCACTCTGATTTATCTGAATTTTTCGGAAAAATGATTACCAAAGCTTACTGTTTCAGTCATTTACGCTTAACGGATTCGCTTATATACTCGTGGGTCTGCTATCAGCAAACAGACGGATTTCATGTACCAACCTGTCGCACTCTTCATAGGCTTACGTTACATGCGTGGGCGCGCCGCGGACCGCTTCGGTCGCTTTGTCTCCTGGCTTTCGACTATTGGCATTACGCTTGGCGTGATGGCTCTGGTGACGGTACTGTCCGTCATGAATGGCTTTGAACGCGAGCTGCAAAACAACATCCTGGGGCTGATGCCGCAGGCCGTTCTCTCATCAACCAACGGTTCGGTTAACCCGCAACAGCTGCCGGAAAGCGCAGCGAAGTTACAGGGTGTCACGCGCGTTGCGCCGTTAACCACAGGCGATGTGGTGCTGCAAAGCGCCCGCAGCGTGGCGGTCGGCGTGATGCTCGGGATTGACCCGGCGCAAAACGATCCGCTGACGCCGTATCTGGTTAACGTAAAACAGACCGATCTGGAAGCGGGTAAATACAACGTGATTCTGGGCGAACAGCTTGCCGGGCAGCTTGGCGTCAACCGCGGCGATCAGCTGCGTGTGATGGTGCCGTCTGCCAGCCAGTTCACGCCAATGGGGCGCTTGCCAAGCCAGCGCCTGTTCAACGTAATTGGTACCTTTGCCGCCAACAGCGAAGTCGATGGTTACCAGATGCTGGTTAATATCCAGGACGCTTCGCGCCTGATGCGCTACCCGGCAGGGAATATTACCGGCTGGCGCCTGTGGCTCGACGCACCGTTGAAAGTTGATACCCTCAGCCAGCAAAAACTGCCGGAAGGGACCAAATGGCAGGACTGGCGTGAGCGCAAAGGCGAACTGTTCCAGGCCGTACGCATGGAAAAAAACATGATGGGGCTGCTGCTGAGCCTGATCGTGGCCGTTGCCGCGTTTAACATCATTACCTCACTGGGACTAATGGTGATGGAGAAACAGGGCGAAGTCGCTATTCTGCAAACCCAGGGACTCACGCCGCGCCAGATCATGGCGGTCTTTATGGTACAGGGTGCTAGCGCCGGGATTATCGGCGCGCTGCTTGGGGCAGTGCTGGGTGCACTGCTTGCCAGCCAGCTTAACAACTTAATGCCGATCATCGGTGCGTTGCTCGATGGTGCGGCGCTGCCAGTGGCGATTGAGCCACTACAGGTGATCGGAATTGCGCTGGCCGCGATGGCGATTGCGCTGCTTTCTACGCTTTATCCTTCCTGGCGCGCTGCCGCCACTCAACCCGCTGAGGCTTTACGTTATGAATAAGATCCTGTTGCAATGCGACAACCTGTCCAAACGCTATCAGGAAGGCACTGTGCAGACTGACGTGCTGCACAATGTGAGCTTCAGCGTGGGAGAAGGCGAGATGATGGCGATTGTCGGTAGTTCTGGTTCCGGCAAAAGTACCTTATTACACCTGCTGGGCGGGCTGGATACCCCAACCAGCGGAGACGTGATTTTCTCCGGCAAGCCGATGAGCAAAATGTCCTCAGCGGCGAAGGCCGAGTTACGTAACCGTGAGCTCGGTTTTATCTACCAGTTCCATCACCTGCTGCCGGACTTCACGGCGCTGGAAAACGTGGCGATGCCGCTGCTGATTGGCAAAAAGAAACCGGCAGAAATTAACGCCCGCGCCAGCGACATGCTGAAAGCGGTAGGGCTGGGCCATCGCGGTAACCATCGTCCCTCTGAGCTTTCCGGCGGCGAGCGCCAGCGCGTGGCGATTGCCCGTGCGCTGGTCAACAACCCGCGTCTGGTGCTGGCGGATGAGCCTACCGGTAACCTGGACGCGCGCAATGCGGACAGTATTTTCCAGCTTCTGGGCGAGCTGAACGCCTCGCAGGGCACCGCATTTCTGGTGGTGACCCACGACCTGCAGCTGGCAAAACGCATGGGACGCCAGCTTGAGATGCGTGACGGTCATCTGAACGCCGAGCTGACCCTGATGGGAGCGGAGTAATGGCTTCACCGTTATCGTTACTCATTGGGCTACGTTTTAGCCGCGGTCGCCGTCGCGGTGGCATGGTATCGCTTATTTCGGTGATTTCCACCGTGGGCATTGCGCTGGGTGTCGCCGTGCTGATTGTGGGGCTGAGCGCCATGAACGGCTTTGAGCGCGAGCTCAACAACCGCATTCTGGCGGTGGTACCGCACGGGGAGATCGAGCCGGTTAACCAGCCTTGGAACAACTGGAGCGATGCCCTGACCAAAGTGGAAAAAGTGCCGGGCATTGCCGCCGCCGCCCCCTACATTAACTTTACCGGGCTGGTGGAGAGCGGGGTAAACCTGCGCGCCATTCAGGTGAAAGGGGTGAACCCGGCGCAGGAGGAGCGTCTGAGCGCACTGCCGAAGTATGTACAGAACGGCGCATGGGCGAACTTTAAGGCCGGTGAGCAGCAGATAATCATGGGTAAAGGCGTTGCCGATGCTCTGAAAGTGAAGCAGGGCGACTGGGTGTCAATCATGATCCCGAACGCCAGTGCCGACCACAAACTGCAGCAGCCTAAACGCGTGCGTCTTCATGTCACCGGTATTCTTCAACTGAGCGGCCAGCTTGACCACAGCTTTGCGATGGTGCCGATGGAAGATGCGCGTCAGTATCTCGATATGGGCGACAGCGTGACGGGCATTGCCATTAAGGTTAACGACGTCTTTAACGCCAACAAACTGGTACGTGACGCAGGTGGTGTGACCAATAACTATGTCTACATCAAAAGCTGGATCGGCACTTACGGGTATATGTACCGTGATATCCAGATGATCCGCGCCATTATGTACCTGGCGATGGTGCTGGTGATTGGTGTCGCGTGCTTTAACATTGTCTCGACGCTGGTGATGGCGGTCAAAGACAAGAGTGGCGATATTGCTGTGCTGCGCACCTTAGGCGCAAAAGACGGTCTTATCCGCGCCATCTTTGTCTGGTACGGTTTGCTGGCGGGGCTATTCGGTAGCCTGTGCGGCGTGGTGATTGGTGTGGTGGTTTCTCTGCAACTTACGCCGATTATCAACGGCATTGAAAAACTTATTGGTCACCAGTTCCTGTCGGGTGATATCTATTTTATTGACTTCCTGCCGTCTGAACTGCACTGGCTGGACGTTTTTTATGTGCTGGTGACAGCACTTTTACTGAGTCTGCTGGCAAGCTGGTATCCGGCGCGTCGCGCAAGCCGAATTGATCCGGCGAGGGTACTAAGTGGCCAGTAATTACGTCATGATGTAGCGGTTTTGAGGCCGCTATGTCAGAAAGAGGAATGCATTATGTATTATGGATTTGATATTGGCGGCACCAAGATTGCGCTCGGCGTGTTTGATAAAGATCTCAAACTGCAGTGGGAAACCCGCGTTCCCACGCCGCGCGAAAGCTACGACGAATTTTTAACCGCCATTGCCGCGCTGGTGGCGCAGGCGGATGAACGTTTCGGCGTGAAAGGCAGCGTCGGCATTGGTATTCCGGGCATGCCCGAAACCGACGACGGTACGCTTTACGCGGCCAACGTGCCTGCCGCCAGCGGTAAACCGCTGCGCGCCGATCTTTCTGCTCTCCTTGAACGCGACGTGCGTTTAGACAACGATGCCAACTGCTTTGCGCTCTCGGAAGCCTGGGACGAAGAATTTACACAGTATCCCCTGGTGATGGGGCTGATCCTCGGCACCGGCGTTGGTGGTGGGATCATTTTCAACGGTAAGCCCATCACCGGGCGCAGCTACATCACAGGCGAGTTCGGCCATATCCGTCTGCCGGTGGATGCGCTTGATGTGGTGGGGCGTGATTTCCCGCTGACCCGCTGCGGCTGCGGTCAGCACGGCTGTATTGAGAACTACCTGTCAGGCCGCGGGTTTGCATGGCTTTACGAACACTTCTATCATCAGAAACTTGAAGCTCCTCAAATCATTACCCTGTGGGAGCAAGGGGATGCGCAGGCGCGTGAGCACGTTGAGCGCTATCTGGATCTGCTGGCGGTGTGTCTGGGAAACATTCTCACCATCGTCGACCCGGACCTGCTTGTGATAGGGGGAGGGCTTTCAAACTTTACCGCGATTACGGAACGGTTGTCCGGGCGTTTGCCCCGACATTTATTGCCGGTTGCCCGCGTGCCGCGTATTGAACGCGCGCGACACGGGGACGCAGGAGGCATGCGCGGAGCCGCATTCCTTCATCTCACCGATTAGTTTACGAGGTTTCTATGCTGTCGCGTCGCCAGGGTCGACTCAGCCGTTTTCGCAAAAACAAACGCCGCTTACGTGAGCGCTTGCGCCAGCGGATCTTTTTCAGAGACAGAATGATGCCAGAAGCGATGGATAAACCCAGAGTGGTGGTGCTGACTGGCGCGGGGATCTCCGCCGAGTCAGGAATTCGAACCTTCCGCGCGGCGGACGGGCTGTGGGAAGAGCACCGCGTGGAGGATGTGGCCACGCCGGAAGGCTTTGCCCGCGACCCGGATCTCGTGCAGGCGTTTTACAACGCCCGCCGTCGCCAGCTTCAGCAGCCAGAGATTGCGCCGAACGCGGCGCATCTGGCGCTGGCGAAGCTGGAAGAGGCGCTGGGCGATCGCTTTCTGCTGATTACGCAGAATATCGACAACCTGCATGAGCGGGCCGGTAACCACAACATCATCCATATGCACGGTGAGCTGCTGAAAGTTCGCTGTGCCTGGAGCGGTCAGGTGCTGGACTGGAAAGAGGACGTGCTGCCAGAGGATAAATGCCACTGCTGTCAGTTCCCCGCGCGGCTGCGTCCGCATGTGGTCTGGTTTGGTGAGATGCCGCTGGGGATGGATGAGATCTACAGTGCGTTGGCGATGGCAGATGTGTTTATCGCTATTGGCACGTCAGGCCATGTCTACCCGGCAGCGGGGTTTGTTCACGAGGCGCGGCTGCATGGCGCGCATACGGTCGAACTGAACCTGGAGCCAAGCCAGGTGGGAAGCGAGTTTGAAGAGAAGCACTATGGCCTGGCAAGTACGGTCGTACCGGAATTTGTCGATAAGCTGCTGAAAGGGCTGTAATCCAAAAAGGCACCCGTTTCCGGGTGCCTTTTTGTTATGAATTAAAGAACGCCAGCGTTTTCTCCAGCGACTTAGCCTGTTCGTCCAGCGAGAGGGCAGCCGCAGAGATTTGCTGAACCAGAGAAGCATTCTGCTGGGTCGTACTGTCCATTTGATTGACGGCAGTGCTCACCTGGCTAATTCCCCGATTCTGCTCGTCCAGGGCCTGAACCATATCGTTGATCACCAGATGGACATGCGATACGGCCTCAATGACCTGTTTCATCATGACCCCCGTCTCATTGACCAGCTCAACGCCTTTGCTGACGCGACCTGACGACTCGGCGATCAGCTGAGAGATCTCTTTAGCCGCGTTAGCGCTGCGCTGGGCAAGATTGCGGACTTCCCCTGCCACTACAGCAAAACCGCGTCCCTGTTCGCCAGCCCGGGCCGCTTCAACGGCAGCATTCAGCGCCAGGATATTGGTCTGGAAAGCAATGCCATCGACGATGCTGTTAATCTCGCCGATCTTACGTGCGCTCTCATCAATCTCTCCAATCACAACGACCATGTCGTTCACCAGTGTTTCCCCGTGCCCGGCGAGCGTGGCGGCGCGGTCGGTCAACGTTGTCGCCTTATGCGCATTATCGGCATTGTTCTTCACCGTGACCGAAATCTCTTCCATGCTGGCGGCTGTTTCAACAATCGCTGCCGCCTGTTCTTCGGTACGTGAAGCGAGATCAAGATTACCCGCCGAAATTTCGCTGGTGCCGCCGTGTACGGAATGGCTGGCTTCGCTGATATTGTCGACGATGCGCTTGAGCTGCATCTGCATAGTGTGGAGCGCGTAAAAAATACTGCTGGTATCCCCGGGACGAACCGGGATGGTATTGTTCAGATCCCCTCGGGCAACAGCCAGGGCGATCCCCGCGGCATCTGCCGGTTCGCCTCCAACCGGACGGTCAACTTTACGGGTAAATATCTGTGCCATCACCAGACTGACGGCAACGATGCTTAACACCATCAGGATGATAGCTTTCAGTAAAAATGCCCTTGCTTCGGCCATCACTTCGCTGACCGGTGTGACAATAGCCAGTTTCCACGGTGTCTGACTGTTGCCGATAACAATGTCCTGCCAGGTGATAAACACTTCT
Organism: Enterobacter sp. CPE_E890; assembly: GCF_046521475.1. Lineage (NCBI taxonomy): Bacteria > Pseudomonadati > Pseudomonadota > Gammaproteobacteria > Enterobacterales > Enterobacteriaceae > Enterobacter > Enterobacter sp. CPE_E890. Next base: position 1,958,246 of record NZ_JBKFZW010000001.1, read on the forward strand.
TCTTTCAGTAGCGGATCGTCCGCCCGGATGACGTCATTACCGGCAATCTTGCCCGCGTAAGGCTTGCCTGTGGCACGTTTGTCCGGACTGGAAACCACGTTATTACCCGCGGAGAGGAGCAGGGCATAACCAGTGCCGTTCCACGGTTTAATCGCCCCGATCATCGACTGCAGCGTGGCAAGCGAGAAGTCAGAGGTGACTGATCCCAGGAACTGACCATCACGCATGATGGGCGCGGCAATCGAGGTAAGCATCACGTCCACGCCGTTGTAGGGATAAATATAGGGTTCGATGATCACATCTTTATGCCGTTGCTTCGGCAGCAAATAATAATCGCCGCTGCCCGGCGATTCGAAATCCGTCAGCAAGTGCAATGCGGGTTTGCCGGTGGCGTCGCGGTCGACGTAGCGGGCGTAACGCCCGGCAGGGTCTTCACCGCTCTGCCCGGCAAAAGTGGCGTCTTTGTCGTCGAAAGCGTTGGGTTCAAAGGCCATCGACATGGAGAGAAACTGTGGGTGAGCCGAGAGATAATGGGTGAGCAACTGATTGAGGCTCTGACGATCGGTTACGCCCGCCTCGTGCAGCGCCAGAGCGCTGTTGCCCATATCCCGGGCGGCTGACAGGGCGGAATCCAGCTGTTTGCTGACCTGCAAAGACTGCACTTCGGCAATTTGTCGGATATGTTTTTTGGCGAGAATGTCTTGCTGTGCCATCCACTGCCACATCATAAACCCGATCGTTGCGGTAAAGCCCACCGTCACGGTGAGGAAAATGGACAATAGCATCAACGTCTTGACTCTCATTTTTTGTTTTCGGACCATGGCGTCTTTCATTCTCATCTCCCGTAATGTTGTGCATGTCGGGCAGGCACACATTACTTATCGGATATATCGCCTCCTTTCTGTAGAGTACCAGGTATATTTAATTTAAATTTCAGGATTTCAAATCCTGTTAGTTAGTGTGGATGCTTTTATTTTGTGCATTCAATCAAAATAGTACTCGATAATGCTCGTTATCGTCGTGTAGAAAGAGGATGCTAATAAATATAAAGTTGTAGAGGAGGATGGGATATGTACGGATTTATCGCGCGACAACCCATTTTTAATCCTGATATGAATACGGTAGCTTATGAGCTGCTTTTCAGAGATGGGATGACAAACCGTTTTCCGGATGTGTCGGCGGAATATGCCACCTCCAGAATGATATCCGACCAGTTTTTATGTGTGCCCTCTCAGCGCATCGCCGGGGCGCATGTGTCGTTTATTAATTTTCCTTCCAGGATGGTCATTGACCGCAGTGGAGAGGCGCTTGATAAAGAGAAAGTGGTCATCGAGATCCTGGAAGATGCTGTTCCAGGGGAAGAGTTATTGCTGGCCGTCAGGGAAATGCATGCGCACGGATACCACTTCGCACTTGATGATTTCACCCTTGCTCCGGAGTGGGATGCTTTTTTACCCTATATATCAATACTGAAATTCGATGTCAGAAATTATTCCTTAGCGCAAATTAAACAGTATCTGAATGAACGTAAACACCTGACCGGACATATTAAATATCTCGCTGAAAAAATTGAGACTAAAGAGGAATTCAAACTATACCGGGATGAAGGTTTTTCTCTTTTTCAGGGATATTTTTTCTGCCGTCCGGAGGTGATTAAATATAAAAGATTATCGCAAAATCAGCTGGCTATTTTCCGTCTGCAAATGGAAGTGGGACGCAATAAACCTGATTTTCGGATCATCGAGTCGTTGATAAAAACCGATCTCACCTTGTCGTATAAAATCATGCGCTATATGAAGCACACCGCATTTAAACATGTCGGCGCCTGTAATTTCAGTAAGTTAACCCTGAGTGAAGTGCTCAGATATCTCGGGGAAAACCAGCTCAGGCGGTTTGTTGCCGTCGTGGTCCTGGCGAGTGCGGGGAATGATACCGTCAGCGAGCTTTACCCGTTGAGCATGATGCGCGGAAAGTTCTGTGAACTGATTGCAGAGAAGATGAACGAACCGACGCTGGCTGAAAATGCCTTCATGTGCGGTCTGTTTTCACTGCTTGATACCCTCCTTGAACTGCCGATGGCTGAGTTGATGAAGCAAATCGCGGTGCCACAGAGTGTGAGCAATGCGCTGTGCCATCATGAAGGGCAGTTATCGGATATGGTTACGCTTTGCCGTTATTATGAGCAGCAGCGGTGGGACGATGCGACAAGGGTTCGTCAGGCGCTTGGGCTGTCAGATGAGGATGTGGTCGAGGCAATGCGAAGGGCAACACTCTGGGCGGGGGAGAATGCCGTGAGTTAAACGCTTCCTCACGCCGTGCAGACGGCGTGAGGAAGAACGCGGTGTGTTTATCTGCCCGCTTTCAATCTCTGGTAGTACTCCTCGTAAAGGCGGCTGGCGTCACCGACATCGTTTTGCCATTCACCTTTGCTGATGGTTTCGGCATCCGGGTAGAGCGACTTATCATTAGCCACTTCAGGCTTCAGCAGCTTGCGTGCGGCCAGGTTGGGTGTCGGATAGCCAATCGTCTCAGCAACCTGTTTAGCCACGTCCGGGCGCAGCAGGAAGTTAATCAGCTTCAGAGCACCATCCACGTTTTTCGCATTGGCAGGAATTGCGAGACTATCCATCCAGAAGATACCGCCTTCTTTCGGCCAGACCACCTCAAGCGGCGTACCGGCCTGGCGGGCGACATACGCTGAGCCGTTCCAGACCATGCCCAGGTTCACTTCACCTTCCATATGCGGGTTTGCCGGGTTATCAGAGTTGAAGGCCGCCACGTTAGGCATCAGCTTTTTCAGCTCGGTATACGCCGCTTCAATCTCTTTTGGATCCGTCGTGTTGCCAGAGTAGCCCAGCTTGCGGAGCGCAACCTGGAATACTTCGCGTGCGTCGTCGGTTAACAACAGGCTACCTTTATACTCCGGTTTCCACAGATCGGCCCAGCTAGTCACCGATTTCGGATCGACGGCCTCGCTGTTAACGCCAATCGCAGTTGCTCCCCAGATATATGGAATGGAGTAGTCGTTATTTGGGTCGAACGGCTTGTTGAGCATCTCAGGATCGAGGTTTGAAAAATTGGTTAGCTTCGTTTTATCGATCTTCTGGATCATGCCCTCTTTGCGCATTTTATCGACAAAGTAGGTGGAAGGAACCACCAGATCGTACGCGCCGTCTTTGTAGGTTTTGAGCTTGGCGTACATGGTTTCATTCGATTCGTAGGTCGAGTAGATAACCTTGATGCCCGTCTCTTTGGTGAACTGTTCCAGCAGGCCCGGCGGCACATATTCGGTCCAGTTATAGAAGTAGAGCGTTTTGCTGTCATCAGCGTGTGCCGCACCCATGCCAAGCACCAGCGCCGCAGCGGCGAGCATTTTTTTCATTTCATTGTCCCCTGAGATTTTGTTTTATCACGAGCAATAACCTGGCTGGCGATCACCAGAACCAGCGAAAACACCAGCAGAATGGTCGCCAGCGCGTTCACCTCAGGTGAAACGCCGACTTTTACCATCGAATAGATTTTCAACGGCAGAATTTCATAGCTCGGCCCGGTCACAAAGGAGGAGACGACAACATCATCCATCGACAGGGTAAAACTGAGCAGCCATCCAGCCGCCACGGCGGGCATCGCCAGCGGCAGGATGATTTTGCGCAGGATGGTCATCTCGCTGGCGCCAAGATCTTTCGCCGCCTCCAGCATGCGCACGTCAAAACCTTTCAGGCGCGCAAAGACGGTCACCACCACAAACGGCAGGCAGAAGGTGATATGGGAAAACAGCAGTGACCAGAAGCCAAGCTGAACGCCCAGCAGCATAAACAGCACCAGTAGCGAAATCGCCATGACGATATCGGGTGACATCATCACCACAAATAGCATGCCGCTGACGAACGGTTTGCCGCGAAAGCGATAGCGGTAGAGCGCCACGGCGGTAAGGGAGCCAATCAGTGTCGCGAAGGTGGCGGAGAAAATCGCCATCGTCAGCGAGTGCTGAGCGGCCTGCAGCAGGCTGTCGTTGTTCATCAGCAGGCTGTACCAGTTGGTGGTAAATCCCTGCCAGTTAATCCCGAAGCGCGAGCTGTTAAACGAGTTCACGATCAAAATGATAATCGGGATATAAAGGTAAGCGTAAATGGCGGTCATAAAACCGCCGCGAAGCAGTCGACCGATCATTCGAGTTCTACCTTCTTGTTCAGCAGCCTTGAAGCGCGCCAGTAAATCAGCAGCATCAGGCCCATTACCACCGTCAGGGTAATGCTGGTGGCCGAGCCGAACGGCCAGTCACGGATGTTGAGGAACTGGCTTTTAATGACGTTACCAATCAGTAGGTTTTTCGCTCCGCCCATCAGGTCAGAAACGTAAAATAGCCCCATCGCCGGCAACATCACCAGCAGACTGCCCGCGATAATGCCGGGCATGGTCAGCGGGATGATAATGCGGGTAAAGGTCTGCAGTTTATTGGCACCCAAATCTTTAGCCGCTTCAAGCAGGGGTTTATCCAGCTTTTCAATGCTGGAGTAGAGCGGCATGACCATAAACGGCAGCAGGATATAGACCAGTCCAACGATCACTGCGCCCGGCGTAAACATGATGCGCATTGGCGTATCAATCACCCCCAGCCACAACAGAAACTCGTTGAGATAGCCTTTAGTACTCAGGAAGATTTTCAGCCCGTAGATGCGAATGAGCGAGTTGGTCCAGAAAGGCACTATCAGTAAAAACAGCAGCACCGGGCGGACCTTTTGCGGCAGATGCGCCAGAAACCACGCAAATGGATAACCGAGCACCAGGCAGGCAACGGTGGCGAACAGCGCCATATTGAGTGAATGAAGAAGCACGTCAAAATAGAGCGGATCGAGCAGGCGCGCGTAGTTTTCCAGCGTAAAGACCAGCGAAACGAAGTTTGTATCGTCACGGGTCAGGAAGCTGGTGGCAATGATCATCAGGTTGGGTAAAAAGACAAATAACACAAGCCAACCGACGATAGTGGCAATCACCACATTCTGGAATTTACTTGTGTTCTTCATCAGCCAGTACAACCTCCCAGCTTTCTACCCAGTTGATAACCATTTTCTGGTCGAGAGAGTGGTCGAAGTCAGGGTCATCCTCGTTAAAGAACTCGCTGACCATCACCATTTTGCCGTTCTCCAGTTCGACGACGGATTCCAGCGTCATCCCTTTATAGTTCCGCTCGCGGATATAGCCGATAAGTCCCTCAGCCTCCGTATTACCGTGAATTTCATCGACACGCAGATCTTCCGGCCGCAGCAGAACGTTGAGTTTTTGTCCCTTTTCGACGGGGAAATTCACCGTGATATTGCACTCGCGACCTTCAACACTGGCGCGCACGCGCTGGTCGTCCAGACGTTCAATCACCGTGGCATTGAAGATATTGATCTCACCAATGAAGCTGGCGACAAACAGATTTTTCGGCTCTTCGTAGATTTCGCGTGGGGTACCGTCCTGTTCGATTTTGCCGTCGCGCATGACCACGATACGGTCCGACATGGTCAGCGCCTCTTCCTGGTCGTGGGTCACGAACACAAAGGTGATGCCAAGCTTGCGCTGCAGGGCTTTAAGCTCGTTCTGCATCTGCTTGCGTAATTTGTAATCCAGTGCTGAAAGAGACTCATCCAGCAGGAGCAGACGCGGTTTATTCACCACGGCGCGGGCGATGGCCACACGCTGCTGCTGACCGCCGGAAAGTTGATGGGGCTTACGCTGTGCGAACTCTTCCAGTTGCACCATACGCAGCGCGTCAGTGACACGCGGAGGGATTTCGCCGGCCGGCGTTTTTTGCATGCGCAAACCAAATGCCACGTTCTCGAACACGGTCATATGCGGGAAAAGCGCATAGCTCTGAAAGACAGTGTTAACGTGACGATCTTCAGCGGGGACCTGGGTAATATCCTGGTTTTCAAGATGGATTGTGCCGCTATCGACATTTTCCAGCCCGGCAATAAGGCGTAGTACGGTTGTCTTGCCGCAGCCAGAGGGGCCAAGCAGCGTGAGGAACTCACCGTCATTGATGGTAAGGTTGAGCTCTGAAATAACCTCTTTACCATCAAAACTCTTACGAATTCGTTCCAGTTGCACCAGCGGTGAACGTGAACGGGATTGTGTATTCAATTTTTGCGCTGTCCCATATAGACGCCTCAGGCAGCAGACTGAAGCGGGGTTTGTGTGTAACCACCTTGGTGACTCGTAATGAGGGCGGACATTCTACGGTAAACCACTGGAATCGCCAATCCTTGTCACTGATTCATAAGCTACATTTACTAGCGTATAACGATATAAACGGAAAATATTCTCGTTTGCGGGATAAAAGTGACCTGACGCAATATTTGCGTTTTGATGCTTATTGATAATGTTGTCACAAAAAGTGAGGGTGACTGCATGGATAAATTACTTGAGCGTTTTTTACAGTACGTTTCGCTGGATACCCAATCTAAACCGGGTGTCCGCCAGGTGCCGAGCACCGAAGGCCAGTGGAAGTTATTAAACCTGCTTAAAGAGCAGCTTGACGCCATGGGGCTGGTTAACGTCACGTTAAGCGATAAAGGCACTGTGATGGGAACGCTGCCTGCAAACGTCCCGGGCGATATTCCGGCGGTTGGCTTTATCTCCCATGTCGACACCTCTCCGGACTTTAGCGGCAAACACGTGAACCCGCAGATTGTTGAAAACTACCGCGGCGGTGATATTGCGCTGGGCATTGGTGATGAAGTGCTCTCTCCTGTGATGTTTCCGGTGCTGCACCAGTTACTCGGTCAGACGTTGATCACCACCGACGGGAAAACGCTGCTGGGGGCAGATGACAAGGCGGGGATCGCGGAGATCATGACGGCGCTGGCGGTGCTGAAGGGCAAAAATATCCCGCACGGGGATATCCGCGTGGCCTTTACGCCGGATGAAGAGGTCGGCAAGGGCGCGAAGCATTTCGACGTGGAAGCCTTTAACGCGCAGTGGGCCTATACCGTCGACGGCGGTGGCGTCGGTGAACTGGAGTATGAAAACTTCAATGCCGCGTCCGTCACGATTAAAATTGTCGGCAACAACGTTCATCCCGGCTCGGCGAAAGGCGTCATGGTAAACGCGCTGTCGCTGGCGTCCAGAATTCATGCAGAAGTTCCGGCGGAAGAGAGCCCTGAACAGACCGAAGGGTATGAAGGTTTCTATCACCTGACCAGCATCAAAGGCACCGTAGATAGCGCGCAGATGCACTACATCATCCGCGATTTTGACCGCAAAGCGTTTGAAGCGCGCAAGCGTAAGATGATGGAGATCGCGAAGAAGGTCGGGAAGGGCTTGCACCCTGACTGCTATATTGAGCTGATCATCGAAGACAGCTATTACAATATGCGTGAGAAGGTGATGGCGCATCCGCATATTATTGATATCGCCCAGCAGGCGATGCGCGATTGCGACATTGAACCGATCTTAAAACCGATTCGTGGCGGCACTGATGGATCCCAGCTGTCATTTATGGGTTTGCCTTGCCCGAACCTGTTTACCGGTGGCTACAACTACCATGGCAAACACGAATTTGTGACGCTGGAAGGGATGGAAAAAGCAGTGAAGGTGATTGTGCGGATAGCGGAGTTAACCGCGAAGCAGTAAGACATTGCCCGGTGTCGCTGCGCCTTACCGGGCCTACGATCAGAATGTAGGCCGGGTAAGGCGCAGCCGCCACCCGGCGTTAAGGCAAGGAATGCCCATGTCAAACTATCGTCGCCTCTACATCCCCGGTGGAACCTGGTTTTTCACCGTCAACCTGCAAAACCGCCAGAGTGATTTGCTTACCCGCCATATCAATAGCCTGCGTTCCGCCACTTCAACGGTTAAACGAGCTAAACCCTGCACCATCAACGCTTGGGTTATCCTTCCTGAACATATGCACTGTATCTGGACCTTACCGGAAGGAGACTGTGATTTTTCGGCTCGCTGGCGGGATATCAAAAAAACGTTCAGTCGTAACATTGAAATGCGTCACATCTGGCAGTCGCGCTTCTGGGAACACACCATCCGTAACGAAGAAGACTATCGGCGGCATATGGATTATATCTACATCAACCCGATGAAGCATGGTTATGTTAGCAAAGTTATCGACTGGCCGTATTCAACGTTTCATCGTGAAGTACGGGAAGGGTTGTATCCGGTGGATTGGGCTGGAGAGATTGAGGATTTTGCAGCGGGTGAGCGGAAATAATAATGCCCGGTGGCGCTGCGCTTACCGGGCCTACGGGATCGAGCTTTTGTAGGCCGGGTAAGGCGCAGCCGCCACCCGGCAAATGTTTACAACTCAGTCCTCAAAGAACCAGTACCCGCTGTTTACAAGCGCAGAGAGCATCGCGAGGAAAGAGGGATCTTCCAGTGCATCGCCGAAGGTATCAGCAGTCAGCACCAGATGGCTGGCGATGGCGTCGAGGGCAGGACGGTGTGGTGAATCCAGCTTCTCGCCATTGACGAACACCTCTTCGCCAATCCGCAGAACGCGCAACCCGCCCAGACGAACCAGCTTGTCGCCCTGTTGCAACGCATCATAAATTTCATCGGCCTGATACGGAGGTTCTGGCGGCGCAACGTCCAGCTCATGACGCGACTGGCTGATAAACTCACCAAACCACTGACGGAAATGTTCGGGCTCGTTGATCAAATCCAGCATCATGCCGCGCAGTTTATCCAGCTCTTCTGGCAGAATATCAGCCGGGTGCTCGCGCGCAGGGACATCGGGATCGCTGTAACGATAACTGCCCAGTTCGCGTTGCAGAACATAGTCGGCAAAACCGCTGATCATCTCGCGACCGCTTGGCGCACGGAACCCGACAGAGTAGTTCAGCGAATTTTCCAGTGAATAACCTTCGTGCGGGAATCCCGGCGGAATGTAGAGAATATCCCCCGGCTCCAGCTCTTCGTCGATGATCCCTTCAAAAGGGTCTACCTGCAGCAGGTCCGGATGTGGGCAGTGCTGTTTCATCGGCACTTTTTCGCCCACGCGCCAGCGGCGGCGGCCAGTTCCCTGAATGATAAATACGTCGTACTGATCCAGATGCGGACCCACACCGCCGCCAGGTACGGAGAAGGAGATCATCAGATCGTCCATTCGCCAGTCAGGCAGGGCACGGAACGGACGCATTAATGCGGCAGTCGGCTCGTGCCAGTGGTTGACCGCCTGCACCAGCAGTGACCAGTTGTTTTCACCGAGATGATCATAGCTTTCAAAAGGACCGTGGCTGACCTGCCATTTCCCGTCCTGGTGGCTGACCAGGCGGCTGTCGACTTCGTTTTCCATGGCCAGACCGGCCAGTTCGTCTGGCGAGATGGGGTCGATAAAATTACTGAACCCGCGTTTCAGAACCACCGGGCGTTTTTGCCAGTAACGTTCAATAAACTCAGGCCAGTTAAGTGTTAAGTGATAGTCCATATTTTTTTATTCCGCAGGCTCTTACTGACTCGGATTATAACGGAAGCTCAGGAGCCTGGGTGCGAGATCCTCGCATTTTTCACATAACGGGTTAACTATCGTTCAATATGGGCTGCTGACGACCAAAAATCACTTCCATTCTGGCGCCGCCCAGTAAGCTATCACCGGTTTCGATGTTGCCATCGTACTGGTCGACAATCTCACGTGCGACAGATAATCCCACGCCCTGGCCGGGACGCAGTGTGTCGGCACGCTGGCCGCGATCGAACACCATTTCACGTTTATTAAGTGGAATGCCCGGGCCATCATCTTCAACAATAATGTGCAGTTCGTTCTCTGTCTGACGCGCCGACACTTCTACAAACTCCAGGCAGTACTTGCAGGCATTGTCGAGCAGGTTCCCCATCACTTCCATAAAATCATTTTTCTCGCCGACGAAACTGATCTCCGGCGAGATATCGAGGCTGATATTTACCCCTTTTCGCTGGTAAACCTTGTTCAGCGCAGACGTGAGGTTGTCCAGCAGTGGCGCTACAGGATGTAATTCGCGGCTTAATAACGCGCTACCCGAGCGCATACTGGCGCGATGCAGATAGTAGCCAATTTGCTGAGAGATACGGCTGATTTGTTCAAGCATCACCGGTTCAGCATCATCGACGCTGAGTTTTGAACTGCGCATTGAACGCAATGTGCTTTGCATTACCGCAAGCGGTGTCTTGAGGCTGTGCGTCAGGTCGGTAAGTGTGGTGCGGTATTTGTCATAGCGTTCGCGCTCGCTTTTCAGCAGGCGGTTGAGGTTCCGCACAAGGCTTGTCAGTTCACGCGTGGTTGCAGGGTTGAGCTTTTCACGGTGGTGTTCTTCCAGTTCGCGAACCTCTTTCGCCAGTGATTCGATGGGGCGTAAGCTCCACCACGCCGCCACCCACAGCAGTGGGATCACCAGCAGCAGATTCGCGGCCAGAACATAGATGAACCAGCTCCAGACCATATAAGAACGTTTCAGTTCCACTGGAATGGTGTCGATCACTACGATGGTCAACTGCGGCATGTTCAACGTCGCCGGATAAAGATTGATTGCAACGGAGTGAGTCATTTCCGTTTCGGCATCATCGGCGCGGATCTCATTCAGTTTCTGTTGCAGAGAGCGATCTTCACGAATCAGCGAGCTGGTGGTATTGAGATCGGCTTCAATTTCATGAAATCCGTTGGTTTTAAGCCACTCCGGACGAATGCTGTTGACCAGCCAGGGAATATCGCGCTGTGCCCACAGCAATTTTCCCTTTTCGTTATAAATCAGGGCCAGCGTTGGACTCTGTTGGTTGAGGTTTTCCGGCATTTCAACGGTGATTTTGTTGTTTTCCCACTTTGCCAGGGTATAAAACAGATTACTTTCACCGCGCAACAGCCGGAAAGTCGTTTTATCGAAGCTGACGCTGTAGCCCACCAGCGCCACCATACCGTACGAAAGCGACAAGACCAGGACAACGGCGGCCGTTGCCAGTAAAAAACGAACCCGTAGCGAGAGGGGCAGTATGTGGCGCAAAATCCGTCTCATTTAGCGTAATTCGAACAGGTAGCCCTGACCACGGACGGTGGTAATCACATCCTGTGGATACTGCGCCTGAATTTTCTTACGCAAACGTCCCATTAGTACGTCAATGGTATGGCTCTCGCGCAGTTCAGCATCTGGATAAAGCTGGAGCATTAAAGAATCTTTGCTCACCACTTTGCCATTGTTACGGATCAGCGTTTCCATAATGGTGTATTCGAAGGCGGTTAGCTTGATCACTTCATCGTTGATGGCTAATTCCCGCCGGGAGAGATCAACCTGGAACGGAGGGATAGAAATGACCTGTGAGGCCAGCCCGCTGTTGCGGCGTAACAGCGCCTGCATGCGCGCCGCCACCTCTTCAATATGAAACGGCTTGGTGACGTAATCATCTGCACCCGCACTGAGCACTTCGACCTTGTCCTGCCAGCCTTCACGGGCAGTCAGAACCAGAACCGGGAGAGAAACATCATGGCTGCGCCAGCGACGAATTAACGACAAACCGTCTTCATCAGGTAACCCTAAATCGACGATGGCGATATCCGGCAGGTGTTCATTGAGATAATAATCGGCTTCTTTTGCATCTTCGGCATCGTCCACCTGATGTCCCATCTCCTGAAGCTGTACTTTCAGGTGATGGCGTAGCAATGCATTATCCTCAACAACCAATACGCGCATCATCTCTTCTCCCTAAATTAATGGTATGAATAGTTTAACGCTGATTATGTTGTTGTGGGGATAAACATTTAGTAAACCGGGGGAAAGCAACCCTCTTTCCGGGCGGAAAGAGGGTAGAGGGCCTTTACTTCAGTTCATCAACCATGGTGATGGCGCGACCAATGTAATTCGCCGGGGTCATCGCTTTCAGGCGGGTTTTCTCTTCTTCTGGCAATGCCAGACTGTCGATAAACTGTTTCATGCCTTCAGCGTCAACGCGTTTACCGCGAGTCAACTCTTTCAGTTTCTCGTACGGTTTTTCGATACCGTAACGACGCATCACGGTCTGGATTGGCTCAGCCAGAACTTCCCAGTTGTGATCCAGTTCGTCCAGCAGACGGTCACGGTTCACTTCCAGTTTGCTCACGCCTTTCAGGGTGGACTGGTAAGCAATCAGCGCGTAGCCAATGCCCACACCCAGGTTACGCAGAACGGTGGAGTCTGTCAGGTCACGCTGCCAGCGGGAAACCGGCAGTTTGCTTGCCATATGTTGCAACACGGCGTTCGCCAGACCCAGGTTGCCTTCAGAGTTTTCGAAGTCGATTGGGTTCACTTTGTGCGGCATGGTAGAAGAACCAATTTCACCGGCGATGGTTTTCTGTTTGAAGTGGTTCAGCGCGATGTAGCCCCACACGTCACGATCGAAATCGATCAGGATGGTGTTGAAGCGGGCGATGCAGTCAAACAGTTCGGCGATGTAGTCATGCGGCTCAATCTGGGTAGTGTACGGGTTCCACTGAATACCCAAAGAGGTGACGAACTCTTCGCTGAACTGATGCCAGTCCACTTCCGGGTATGCGGCGATGTGGGCGTTATAGTTACCGACCGCACCGTTGATTTTACCCAGAATTTCAACCTGTTCCAGCTGACGATACTGGCGCTCCATACGGTACGCGACGTTCGCCATCTCTTTACCCATCGTGGATGGGGTAGCCGGCTGGCCGTGGGTACGGGATAGCAGCGGAATGTCGCGGTATTCCACGGACAGCGCTTTTACCGCGTCGATGATTTTACGCCAGTAAGGCAGTACCACATCTTTGCGTGCGGTAGAGAGCATCAGCGCGTGAGACAGGTTGTTGATATCTTCTGATGTGCAGGCGAAATGAATGAATTCAGATACGGCATGCAGAGCAGGCACGGCAGCCACTTTCTCTTTCAGGAAGTACTCAACCGCTTTCACGTCATGGTTGGTGGTGCGCTCGATGGTTTTGATACGCGCGGCATCTTCTTCGTTGAAGTCAGCAACGATTTTATCAAGGTAATCGTTTGCCTGGGCGTCAAAAGCAGGAACTTCCTTGATTGCTGCCTGGGCGGCTAGCTTTTGCAGCCAGCGTACTTCAACCTGAACACGGAACTTCAGCAAACCATATTCGCTGAAGATCCCGCGCAGCGCGCTGACTTTATCGCCATAGCGTCCATCGACAGGGGATACGGCGGTCAGTGAGGATAATTCCATAATTCGCAACTCCGGGAGGTTAACAATGAGCAAGAATTTGTTTTGCCTGAGTAGTCAGGCGATTACGAGAAAACATTAACTGCAGGCGGCCGCCGCCAACCTGATGCCACAGCACAGCGGCGCGGATCCCGGCCAGCAGGGAGGCACGCACTTTTGCCTGGACCTGAGGGCTTTGCAGAACAGCAGGGGAACCGGTGACCTGAATACGCGGGCCAAGTGGGCTAATGACGTCAACATAAATGGCAGCCATGGCACTCAGCAGCGTTTCGGACTGCAGATCAAAATGGTCGAGCTGACGTTGCAACCCGGCAATGCGGTCACCAAGCGTATTGAGTGCACCTTTCGCTGCGCTCAGTTTACGCTCAAGCACCATCAGGCTTAACGTGTAGCGGGTCAACTCTGCGTTTAATCCCTGACGGCTACTGGCGTTCAGCACGCCAAGCAGGGTTTCAAGACCGAGACGAAGATTAGTTTCACTCCCACCGAAGACACCCAGGGTTGAGCCGGGGTTGAGGTCGATAACGCTGTTGAGTGAAACGTGCAGCGCATCAGCGTCGCAATGACCCTGATGCGCCAGCTGTTGCACCAGACGGGCAGACTGGCAAATTCCCGCCAGTGCCAGGGTGATGTCATAGTAGTTCTTCGCCACACGGTCTCCTTTATGTGTGCAATCGTGTTAAACAGCGGTCAGCGGCAGGCGCTGTTCAATGATCCCGCCACCCAGGCAGATTTCGCCGCTATAGAAAACAGCAGACTGACCCGGAGTGACAGCAGCAACAGGCTCGTCGAAACGCACGTCAATGCGATCGTCATCGAGCGCGGTAACAGTGCAAGGAATATCGGTCTGACGGTAGCGCGTTTTCACCGTGCAGCGCAGCGTGCCTTTCAGCGGTTCGCGATCGACCCAGTGCAGCTGTTGCGCGATCAGGCCAACGGACATCAGACGCGGGTGGTCGTGACCCTGAGCGACAACCAGAATATTGTTTTCGACATCTTTGTCGACCACGTACCACGGATCTTCGCTACCTTCTTTCGTCCCGCCGATACCCAGGCCTTTACGTTGGCCTAAGGTGTGGTACATCAGCCCCTGATGCTGGCCAATCTCTTCCCCGTCGACGGTAACAATTTTACCTGGCTGCGCAGGCAGGTAACGCCCCAGGAAATCGCGGAATTTGCGCTCGCCGATGAAGCAGATACCGGTAGAGTCTTTTTTCTTCGCGGTGATCAGGTCCAGCTCTTCGGCGATTTTACGCACCTGCGGCTTTTCCAGCTCGCCGACAGGGAACAGGCTCTGAGCGATTTGCTCGTGGCTCAGCGTATAGAGGAAGTAACTTTGATCTTTGTTACCGTCCAGGCCGCGCAGCAGCTGGCTTTTGCCATTCACATCGGCACGACGCACGTAGTGACCGGTCGCAATGAAGTCTGCGCCCAGATCTTCCGCCGCGAATTCCAGGAAGGCTTTAAATTTGATCTCTTTGTTGCACAGAATATCCGGGTTTGGCGTACGGCCTGCTTTGTACTCTTCCAGGAACAGTTCAAAAACGTTGTCCCAGTATTCTGCGGCAAAGTTAACGGTGTGCAGTTCAATGCCGAGCTTGTCGCATACGGCCTGCGCATCGGCGAGATCCGCTGCGGCAGTGCAGTATTCCTCGCCATCATCTTCCTCCCAGTTCTTCATGAACAGGCCCTCCACCTTATAGCCCTGTTGTTGTAACAGGTAGGCGGAAACGGAGGAATCGACACCGCCGGACATGCCGACGATTACTTTTTTCTGGCTGTTATCTGACATGGAATACTCACGACATTGAACTTCAAGGCGGCGTATTCTATCACGCCCCCCCACCATTGACACCCTCTGTAAACGGCCAGTTAAATTCTCCGATAACATCCAGCGGTAAGCGGCCAGAAGACTGCCAGCAGCGAATGCTTTCCGCAACCAGCGGCGAGCGCAGGTTTGGCGCGTTCAGGATCTCGTCAGCAGTGACCCACAGGCAGCGGTCGATATCATCATCCTGCGGCTCTGTGGCGCACATTTCGTTAAGCTCAACGGCGAATAAAAAGCGCAGGAACGGCGTGTGGTCAGGTGCTATCCACTGGTGCAGGCGGATGAAGTGCTGAGGTTCGGCATGGACCCCCGTCTCTTCCCACAGCTCACGTTTTGCGGCCTGCAGCAGCGTTTCGTTTTCTTCGAGGTGCCCTGCGGGCTGGTTCCATAAGGCTTTGCCGCCAATCGTCTCCTCGACGACCAGGAATTTACCTTGCGCGTGAACGACACAGGCGACAGTGACATGAGGTTTGAACATAGTGACTCCTTAGGAGGTAGCGTCCCGCCATTCACCGTTAGCCAGGCTCTCCAGCGTGTAGTTGCCCATGGCGTAGCGAATCAGGCGCAGGGTAGGGAAGCCAACGTGTGCGGTCATGCGCCGAACCTGACGGTTTCGGCCTTCATAAAGGGTAATTTTGAGCCAGCTTGTCGGAATGGATTTGCGTTCGCGAATGGGCGGGTTACGCGGCCACAGCCACTCCGGTTCATTCACGCGTTCAATACCTGCCGGCAGAGTAGGACCGTCATTCAGCGTGACGCCGCTGCGTAATGTTGCCAGCGTCTCTTCATCCGGTTCACCTTCTACCTGTACGAAGTAAATTTTACCCGTGCGCTTCCCCGGCTGCGTAAGCTTCGCCTGTAGGGCTCCGTCGTTAGTTAAGACCAGTAGGCCTTCGCTGTCACGGTCCAGACGCCCGGCAGCATAGACGCCCTGGACTGGAATGTAATCCTTAAGCGTGCTGCGCCCGGCTTCATCAGTGAATTGCGGCAAAACATCGTAGGGTTTATTGAACAAAATAACCCGCTTCGGCTGGCTTTCTTGCGGTCTTCTGGCGGCTTGTCGCGAGCTGAATCGCTCAACCCGGTGTTTTGTAAAAGAAGTTTTCTTCATGGTATTTTCAGGCTCTATCAATTGCCGCATTATAGCCTAATAACGAAGACCTTTCATGGCGTCGGACAATCAGGTACTATCGAAGGGCTCATTACAATTTATTAACATAAGATCAGTAACAACCAGAAGCGCTCGAAGGAGAGGTTAATGGAAAGCAAAGTAGTTGTTCCGGCGGAAGGTAAAAAGATCACCCTGCAAAACGGCAAGATTAACGTTCCTCACAATCCGATTATCCCGTTCATCGAAGGTGACGGTATCGGTGTAGACGTTACCCCGGCAATGCTGAAAGTGGTTGATGCCGCTGTTGAGAAAGCCTACAAAGGCGAGCGTAAAATTTCCTGGATGGAAATTTACACCGGTGAAAAATCTACTCAAGTTTATGGCCAGGACGTCTGGCTGCCAGCGGAGACGCTGGACCTGATCCGCGACTACCGCGTTGCTATTAAAGGCCCACTGACTACACCTGTCGGTGGCGGTATCCGTTCTCTGAACGTTGCACTGCGTCAGGAGCTGGACCTGTACGTGTGTCTGCGTCCGGTTCGTTACTACCAGGGCACCCCAAGCCCGGTTAAGCACCCTGAACTGACCGACATGGTTATCTTCCGCGAAAACGCAGAAGACATCTACGCAGGTATCGAATGGAAAGCTGACTCTGCAGACGCAGAAAAAGTGATTAAATTCCTGCGCGATGAGATGGGCGTGAAGAAAATTCGCTTCCCTGAACATTGCGGTATCGGTATCAAGCCGTGCTCCGAAGAAGGCACCAAGCGTCTGGTACGTGCGGCCATCGAGTACGCCATCACCAACGACCGTGACTCTGTGACCCTGGTTCACAAAGGCAACATCATGAAGTTCACCGAAGGCGCGTTCAAAGACTGGGGTTACCAGTTGGCGAAAGAAGAGTTCGGTGGTGAGCTGATCGGCGGCGGCCCGTGGCAGAAAATCAAGAACCCGAACACTGGCAAAGAGATCATCATTAAAGATGTGATCGCCGATGCGTTCCTGCAGCAAATCCTGCTGCGTCCTGCTGAATACGACGTGATCGCCTGTATGAACCTGAACGGTGACTACATTTCTGATGCCCTGGCGGCACAGGTTGGCGGTATCGGTATTGCCCCAGGGGCGAACATCGGTGACGAGTGCGCCCTGTTCGAAGCGACCCACGGTACTGCACCAAAATATGCAGGCCAGGACAAAGTGAACCCAGGCTCTATCATCCTGTCCGCAGAAATGATGCTGCGTCATATGGAGTGGTTCGAAGCCGCAGACCTGATCGTTAAAGGTATGGAAGGCGCTATCGCTGCCAAGACCGTGACCTATGATTTCGAACGTCTGATGGAAGGCGCTAAGCTGCTGAAATGTTCAGAGTTTGGTGACGCGATTATCGCGAACATGTAATCCAGATTCTGGGTTAAACAAGAGCGGGGGCCTGAGGGTTCCCGTTTTTTTTACCTCTGCCTGCAGGAGACAACACGATGTTAGCCACTGTCCTTATCGCTGTCGTTGCATTCATCCATCTCTACATTCTTGTGCTGGAAATGTTTCTGTGGAACACCGAAACAGGGCACAAGGCTTTTAATCTGCGTCCCGATTTTGCGCGCGACACCCGCGTGCTGGCCGCAAATCAGGGGCTGTATAACGGTTTTCTGGCGGCTGGTCTGCTCTGGAGCCTCTGGCTCGGTGAAAAGGGCGTTCATGTGGCCATCTTCTTCCTGAGCTGCGTGCTGATCGCCGGGCTCTTTGGCGCAGTCACCGCCAGCCGAAAAATTTTGTATGTACAGGCCGTGCCCGCTTTCGCTGCGCTGCTTGCGTTACTCATCTGAAGCAATGCTTTGGTTGAGGTAAGGCGTCCGATATACTGATGGCTTTACCCTTACAGGTTAGCAACGAGATAGTTATGAATAACGATATCCCACTGAAATATTATGATATTGCCGATGAGTACGCGACGGAAGCCGCAGAGCAGGTCGCTGAATCAGAGCTCGATGCGCTGGCACATTATTTCCAGCTGCTGCTCACCCGTTTATCAAATAACGAGGAGATCAGCGAGGAAGCCCAGCAGGAGATGGCCACTGAGGCCGGGATCCGTGCTTCTCGCATTGATGATATTGCGAATTTCCTCAATCAGTGGGGGAATGAATAGTCTTCCTCAAAAGCCATTATGCTGATGCTTTGCTATGCAGCTCAGCATCACGCTATCAGACCACATGCATTTTTTACGCAGAATATGTGAAGCGGGTGCGTCGATAAACAACGCGAAAATAACGGTCAGACAGAAAAGTACCACTGGTAATAGTAAGGATAATTTCACGTTTTTAACCAAAATAAGAGTGTGCTTCAGGGTAATCTACCGTCTGATTGTTACAACTATATGTTTTTGGGCTAGGAATGAAAATGCCTGATCCGAAAAAACATGGGCACGCCAGACATCAGTGGCTACCGCGCGACTCCGACAAGTTTCTGCGCCAGCTCACTGCGGGTCAGTGATTTTGAGAAATACCATCCCTGAACCAGGGCATCGGGATATCTGTCGGCAATAAAACGATATTGTATTTCATTCTCTACCCCTTCAAAAACAAGGGATTTATTCAGTCGGGCAAGGGCATCACTAAAAATAACAAAGATGTTCTGCTTATAATGTTCACTGATGCCATCGACCAGCGATTTGTCGATTTTGATTTCATCATATTCCAGAAGTGACAGTCTGGCCAGATTTGAATTTTGCACACCAAAATCATCTATTGATACCTTTATGCCAAGAGATTTTAATTCCCGACAGAATTCTTCAAGAATATCTACAGTGGAAACGGCCTTTTCAGAGAGTTCGATTTTTATCAAGGAGAGTGGAATGCGATGAATTAAACACGCGCGACGTAAGATAGCAATGAATTGCCCGTCTTCGATTTCCGTTCGGCCAACGTTGAGTGAGACGACCAGTTGATGTTTTGTTGCAAGTGGTGCAATTTCTAAAAGGGATTTTTCGATAATATTAATGTAATATTTTCTATACAGGCCAATCTTCTTGATTAATGGAATAAAAAGCTCCGGGGAGACATCACCGTGTTTTTGATCGTGCCATCTCGACAGAACCTCAATGCCCACTATTTTTTTATCCTGAATTCGAATGATTGGCTGATATTTAACACTGATGGTATTGGTGATGACAGCCTTGACCAGCGTTCGTTCGAGAGAAAAACGGTCTTCATAAATGCGGAAGAAAAAGAACGTTATCGCTACCCAGATAAAATACAAAATGACCACAAGAAACGTAAACACAACGGGAGATAGCGAAGCAAGCCCTGCGTTGTGATGTTTCACAATGACGCATAAATCCCAGAAAGCGCTGCACTGCGTGAGGATGATGGTAAACAATGCCGAATGCAGCAAGTCCTGTTGCTTAAACGCAGGGGTGGTCGAAAAAAATGTTCTGCCAAAGTCTTTGGTGGTTGCACTCAGAGAGTAACTCTCTGTAACCAGAGAGAATTTATCGTAAGCGTAGCGGGAGGTGAAGATAATAATGTTATGATAAATTGCCGCGTTACCTGTAAAGAACTCTTTTTTGTCAAACTGGGCCAGGAGAAAGCCCCTTGGGGTTTTATGCAGTTCTGCAGGAAGTGCAACAGGTGTAGCGAGTTTACCCCAAAAAGCAGTACAGACTATTTTTCCTTTCTCTATGAATCCGACGTCACCAAAATAGAGACTGTCGAGTTTTATTTGCCTGTAACTATCAAGACTGGTTTTATCACATCCCTGTGTAGTGATGCTTTTGAGAGCCAGCGCCACGTTTTGGGACAGGTCTTCTGAATATTGTAAAAGCGTATGGGAAATCTCAAGCTGTTTGCTCTTCTGCTGGCTAACGATAACCGCATTGACCGCATAAAGAGACAGGACGACCAGAAGCGTTGAAATGATAGCAACAGCAATGATCTTTTTCATTTTCCCGTTATCCTGTCTGCTCCCTCATTTTACAAATCCTAACACAGACAGGACCAGGAACAAGCCTGATAGTCACGCCCGTTGATCACATTCAGAACGATAACTCATGCAAAAGCATCAGTTTTTTAAGATAGCTTTTGACTAAGCTATTTTTAATGCTATATGCAACGCTGAGTTAAACATAGCGCCTTTTTCAGGAACCCTACTTGTTTTTCTGGTAAGGAAAAATCATGCGCAACCTTATGATGCCCATCCTCTGCGCTTTATTTCTCTTTCTGAGTGGCATGTTAATTATTAACTGGCAGTTATGGCATATGGCTACACTCGGTTACACCCATACCGCCGCCGCAAGCACTCAAAAAATAGATAATATTCTTGCTGAAGCTGTCAGTGCCGCCAATACCGCTAAGCATGTTGCTGCACAAGGATGTACCCGTGACGGACAGCTGGAGCTGGGGACAGAAGCCGCACTGAAACCGCATCTGCGTGCCGTGATGATCCAGCAGCAAGGCCAAATCATTTGTACCTCACTGCCGGGAAATGGCGTATTAATTGTTCGTCCTCAAACGTTACCCAACGAAACATTGATGCTGTTACCGGGTAATCGACTGGTGAATGGTATTCCGGTTCTCATTTTCCAGATGCCGATCGCGGATGGGCGCGTGATTGTCAGCGTAAGTGACGCACATTTGCGGGATGTGATTGCAAGCGCAACAAATAGCGCTGACATGGCGTTGGTTGTAGGTGAAAGAATGCTTGCGCGCACCGGTGATGTGAGGGACTGGAAAGCCGCCTCATGGGCAGGGGCGTTAACGGCATCGGCGCATTTTCCGTTTAGCGTGGTCTGGCAGCCACCCGCTTTTTTCAGTCTGACGCGATTACTGCAACAAGGATGGAGCCTGATACTGCTCATTCTCGCATTGTCCGTTACGGTTGGATTTTTGATCCGCCGTTACAAGGGGAAAAGCTCCTCATTTGAAGACGATCTGCGGAAAGCTATTTTGCACGGAGAGATCGTTCCTTATTATCAGCCGATCGTCAATGGCGATACCGGTGGGCTGTACGGTGTTGAGGTGTTAGCAAGATGGAAGCATCCAAAATCGGGTTTTATCCCGCCGGATGTTTTCATTCCGATTGCGGAACGGAGCGGTTTGATTATTCCTCTGACCAAAGGGTTAATGGCGAAGGTGGTCAACCAGCTAAAGCCGCTTCTGCCTAAGCTACCAGACGGGTTTCACATCGGGGTTAACATCAGCGCCAGACATATCAATGCACCTTCTTTCATTGGTGACTGTCGTGTCTTCGGAAAGGGGTTTCAGGGGAAAGAAGTTAAACTGGTCCTCGAGGTGACGGAGCGTGAACCGTTGATCGATAATCCTCATCTTGTGGAAAATCTCAACACGCTACATAACGCTGGTGACCTGCTCCCCGTTGATTAGTACACCCCGATGTTAGTAATGTCTTCATAAGCCACATGAGGACATCCCCATGAAGAAGCGTTTTTCCGACGAACAGATCATCAGTATTCTCCGCGAAGCCGAAGCTGGGGTACCCGCCCGTGAACTCTGCCGCAAGCATGCCATTTCCGATGCCACGTTTTACACCTGGCGTAAGAAGTATGGCGGTATGGAGGTGCCTGAAGTTAAGCGCCTGAAGTCGCTTGAGGAAGAGAACGCCAGACTCAAGAAGCTGCTTGCCGAAGCCATGCTGGATAAAGAGGCGCTTCAGGTGGCTCTTGGGCGAAAGTACTGACGACAGACCAGAAGCGGGAAGCCGTGATGTTGATGTGTGATGCGACCGGTCTGTCGCAACGTCGTGCCTGCAGGCTTACAGGTTTATCCCTGTCGACCTGCCGCTATGAGGCTCACCGTCCGGCTGCTGATGCGCATTTATCAGGGCGCATCACTGAGCTGGCACTGGAGCGCAGGCGTTTTGGCTACCGTCGTATTTGGCAGTTGCTGCGCCGTGAAGGGCTTCATGTTAATCATAAGCGCGTGTACCGGCTTTATCACCTCAGTGGCCTGGGCGTAAAACGCAGAAGACGTCGTAAAGGGCTGGCAACAGAACGTCTGCCGCTGCTCCGTCCGGCGGCGCCCAATCTGACCTGGTCGATGGATTTCGTCATGGACGCACTTTCCACCGGTCGCAGGATCAAGTGTCTTACCTGCGTCGATGATTTCACAAAGGAATGCCTGACGGTCACTGTTGCCTTTGGGATTTCAGGCGTTCAGGTCACGCGTATTCTGGACAGCATTGCACTGTTTCGAGGCTATCCGGCGACGATAAGAACTGACCAGGGGCCGGAGTTCACTTGCCGTGCACTGGATCAATGGGCCTTTGAGCATGGTGTTGAGTTGCGCTTAATCCAGCCGGGCAAGCCAACGCAGAACGGATTTATTGAGAGCTTTAACGGACGATTTCGCGATGAATGTTTGAATGAGCACTGGTTCAGCGATATCGTTCATGCCAGGAAAATTATTAATGACTGGCGGCAGGATTATAACGAATGCCGCCCGCACTCCACGCTGAATTATCAGACACCGTCTGAATTTGCAGCGGGCTGGAGAAAGGGTCATTCTGAGAATGAAGATTCCGACGTTACTAACTGAGTGTTGTATCTAATCGTGGGGGCAGGTCACTGGCTTTGTCATCGCACTGGATGATTTTGGGACGGGCTATTCAGGGCTTTCGTGCCTTAATGCGCTGGCCATTGATTATATTAAAATTGATAAGAGCTTTGTAAACCGGGTCTCTGAGGAGAAGGATTCAACGATTCTGCTGGACTGCGTCATTGATCTGGCTAAAAAACTGTCATTGCGCATTGTGGCTGAAGGCGTAGAAACGAGGGAGCAACTGGAGTATCTCAACCGTAATGAGATTACCCTTTTGCAGGGATACTATTTTGGTAAGCCCGTCTCCTATATTGACTTTATTAAAGTCATTTTATCTAAGCCCAGGGAGACTATGAGTTTGTAAAATGCAATTAAGGCCAGCTTCTGTTGTATGCTTAAGTGCAATTCATTTTCCTCTTATCCTGAGCTTTGTTACAGTGACAAGAGTTGTCAGCCAGGGATGTCAGGCGTGATAAGGTGGAAAAGCTCGTGCATGTAAAAAATACTTTCTACACAACAACCATTACCGTCATCATTGTCTCATTGATCATCTCGCTTTCGCTTGCTGTCCAAATTAGCACATCCAGACAGCAGTCAATCCAGCAAATTAATACCAGCGTTGCCAACCTGAGTCATACCCTGGATGTGTATACTGAGGGGATCATGCGCCAAAGCGAAATGCTGATTACGACTGTTTCCGACATAATCGAAATTTATGGCATGACCCCACAACAGGCGACCAATATCCAGCGGATGATAAGCAACCAGGATAATCTCCTTACCCAGATTAATAATGTGGTTGTTTACGATGTCCGGGGCGAACTCTTTACCGCACTGCACGAAACTTTTTCTGGCCCCCGGAAAGGAGCGGACAGGGCTTTTTTTATCTACCACAAGAATAATAAGAGTCAGCAGATTTTTATTGGTGAGCCTGTGGTAAGCAGAACTAATGGTAAATGGGTTATCACCATTAGCCGACGCCTTGAAACCCATACCGGAGCGTTTAATGGTGTCGTCGTTGTGACACTGGGCATCGAAAACTTTCTGGCGCTCTACGGGCAGATTAATATTGGTCATTCTGGCGTCATTGGCTTAACGACACAGTCAGGCGTCTTGCTGGTACGTTATCCCTTTAAAAATAACTATATTGGCGCGATTGTCTCTGATTCGCCTCTCTTCAGAAAATATCTCAAGGTACAAAATACCGGGATCGCCAGTTCTATTTCCCGGTTTGATAAAATCGAACGCATTTATGCCTATGAGAAAAACACACGTTACGGACTGGTCACCACGGTGGCCGTCAGCACCGATGAAGCACTCTCTCCCTGGCGCAAGCAGGCTATTCAGCTTGCCGTTCTTATTTTCGTTTTTACCGTAATACTCATTGTGGCGTCGTATTTCCTGTATTCGGATTTATCACGAAAAACCAGAGATAACAAAGAGCTGAAGATTATTGCCTCTGAAGATGCGCTGACGGGGCTTTTCAACCGCCGCAGTTTTGATGAAAAAATACTCTCGGAAATTGCGGGTTGCATAGCGCGCGGTGCGCCGATTTCGGTGCTGATCGTGGATGTGGATTACTTCAAAAAATACAATGATAACTATGGCCATCCTGAAGGGGATCGGTGCCTGGCTCTACTGGGAGACACTCTCAGGAAAAGTCTTACCCGTGATAACCAGATTGTGGCGCGGTATGGCGGGGAGGAGTTTGCGCTGATCTTACCTGATGCAGATATCCAGGAGGCGCGGCGTATTGCTCAGACGATTATTCGCAATGTCTTCTCTTTACAAATTGAACATGCGTTTAGCCCTTTTGGGCGGGTAACGGTAAGCGTAGGGGTCTCCACTGCACGTGCTGTAGAAATAGCCGGTAGCCAGCAGAGTATTATCATTGCTGCAGACCAGGCGCTTTATCAGGCAAAACGCGCCGGCCGTAACCAGTACGCTTTTGTTGGGGTATGAGCAGAAAAAAAAGCCCACTCAAGAGTGGGCAAGAAATACTGGAAGCAATGTGAGCAATGTCGTACTGAATACTTGAGTCTTTTACTCAACTACTCAGTGTTGAGAAAGATAATCTTTCTCAACAAAAGATGCAACCCCACAATTTATGTGAAACGCTCTTTTTTGTTGGTGAATACACAGACGCTCTCTCACTGTGATGCTTATCACAAATTTTCTTTCTCTGATCCTGTGCTATTCTTTTTGTGTCGTTGATTTAATGACAAAAACCATACAGAGAGGAAAGTTATGGGAATTTTATCCTGGATTATCTTTGGGCTTATTGCGGGTATTCTGGCGAAGTGGATCATGCCGGGCAAAGATGGCGGTGGGTTTATTGTTACCGTAATACTGGGGATTGTCGGCGCGGTCGTCGGCGGCTGGATCAGTACGCTGTTCGGTTTTGGCAAGGTCGATGGCTTTAACTTCGGCAGTTTTGTCGTTGCAGTGATTGGTGCGCTGGTTGTTCTGTTTGTCTACAGAAAAATCAAAAGCTAAATCTGAACGCGTTGAAAAAGGCTGCCAGAGGGCAGCCTTTTTTACGTAGCGGGTTTACCACCAGCTGAGCTGTGTACCGGCAAAAGCCGCAATGGCAACGATCAACATAATGAGGGTTGTTTTTCTCATTTATGCCCCTGGAGCCGCGTAACCACCGACAAAAAACCACGCCAGAAAAACCACAGCCGTTATAAAAATAACGACCGGGAAGAGGATCCCTATTCTCATATCATCACCTGTTTCGGTTTCTATAACGCCGTAGAGTGTACGGGGTTAATCCATAGTGAGAAAGCGTGTTTTGCTTTTTCCTTTCTTATCCTGATACATCGCTATATCAGCGGCGTGTAACGCACTGTCCGGATCGGTTACGTCAGGATCAACTTCGATAACGCCAATACTGGCTCCCGGGTAAATGATATGGACACTGCCCAACCAGTATTCACCCGCAATGCAGGCGCTGAGGCGTGTTTTTAGCAGGCTTATCTGCGTGCTATCACCTTCATTGCCCGTTTTGCTCAGAGAAGCCACCAGGAACTCATCGCCGCCCAACCGGCCAATGATATCGTCCTGCTGTTTTTCTTCCGTCAAACGCTTGCCCACTTCAACCAGGAACTGGTCGCCAGCTTCGTGCCCGTAACGATCGTTAATCAGTTTGAAATCATTCAGGTCAATAAACGCGATGATGGCATTACGTTTAAGGTGTCGCGCCAGAGAAAACAGCGTCTTCAGATCCTCAAAAATGGCTCGACGGTTGGGTAAGCGGGTAAGGGCATCGGTATAAGAGTGCGCGATGAGCGCGGCATTGGCTTCCCGAAGCTGGGCCACCAGAGACTCTTTCTGAATGTACTGGGCAATCAACCCGGCGAACAATTTCAGAACCTGTTCGCCGCGCTCGCTGAGCGGTTTCTTTGCCGTGCTGGTGGCGCAGAGCGTTCCGTAAAGTGAACCATCAGCAAGATGAACAGGAATACTCATGTAGGTGGTAATGCCAAGCGCTTTCGCAGCCTCGCAATCAGGCCAACGTTCAGGAACATCATTGCTGAATAGCGTGTTGCTATCCAGTGCGCGCTTACACAGTGTTTCATCCCATGGAACACTTAGTCCCTCCGGGATCTCCATCTGCTTGCTGTTGCGGGCATAGAGAATATGCTGCAGTCGTGCTTTGATATCGACCTTCGTCAGGTAAGTCGACTCCATATCGGTCACAATCTCCAGCATCTCCAGCAGTTGACGAACGAGACTTTCAAGGGATTGTTCAGTGGCGAGGGTTTCTGAAACACGGGCAAGGATGATATCCGACATGACGTAGAATGACTCCCATGCAGAAGGCGTCTGCATCTGCATGTTATGCTGAATTTTTAGACTTCTGGCATAGTAAAACATGAATATAGAAAATTTAATATATGCAGGGGGAGAGGCGCAGGCGAAAAAAAGCCCCGTTGTTGAGACCGGGGCAAAGACATCTTGATTACGGAATGATGTTCTCTGGTCATGTTGAGAACACGCCACACTATAGCGTTGAAAAGTGCAGTTAAAATGGAGAAACCATGGAGAAAGCGCGAGTGACCCGTTACCCTTACACTATTGATGATGTCAAAAGGATCAATAAGATGAGATTTCTGCTTCTGGCGCTGGCACTTCTCCTGGCCGCCTGCACCACCAAAACACCACCACCTGATGCCCCGAAACCGCCTCACGTTGTCGGTATGGCAAACCCGGCCTCCGTTTATTGTCTGGAGAAAGGCGGGGAACAGATCCCGGTTCAAAGCCCACAGGGTGTCCGCACGGAGTGCAAGTTACCGGGTGGCGAAGTGATCGATGAATGGACGCTTTATCGTCGCGATCATCCGCAACCCACCAGGTGACAATGACATATTGACTGCGATACACTTCTCTTTAGGATTATTCTTAGCCAGTTTCTGGCCACCTTTACCGTGAGAGAAGTATGTTTCAGCTTAAACCGGGCAGCATGGCGATGATTATCGGTGCCCGCACAGCCTCTGGCCGTCGCAATATTGGTAAATCCGTTGAATTGTTTGGTCTTTGCCAGCCCGGCTTGCGTTTCGTTAACCCGGTCAATGGTGTTATGACGGAACTGCCCGCGACGGCGGATCGCGCGCTATGGCTGGTAACGGGAGATGTCTACGCCTTTGACAATCAGCACGGCTTTGCATTTGTTCGCCCTGAACACCTGATGCCGCTTACCCCGGATGAAACACCGCAAACCCTTGATGAGCTGATGATCGACTGATTATAGATGGCGCAGCCAGTCGGCTAATACCAGGGCATGATTTTGTGTCTTATCTTTTGCGCCGTAGAGCAGGGTGACGGTCTGCTTTTTTGCCCGCGCCGCCAGGCGCATTCCTTCCTCTTTGTGCTGCGCCAGCTCTTCACGATAGGCCTTACTGAAGGCTGCGAAATCAATGGCTTCTCCGTGAAAGGCCTTGCGTAATTCATTTGATGGCGTGAGCGTTTTACACCATTCATCATACGCGAGGTCCGTTTTTTTAACCCCTCGCGGCCAGAGCCTGTCAACCAGAACCCGATAACCATCGTCCGGGCTTGCCTGCTCATAGACGCGTTTGCATTGAATCATATTTCCACCCTCCTAATTTAAGGTATTGTGATAATTGCAGAAGATCGGTAGTCTGAGGTTCCTTATGTTATCTGATAATTCCCTGGCATAAGGAACCTTTCATGGAACACCTCCCGGTAAAAACGACGCTGCGCATTGCGCTGGTTGGCGATTACAATCCTAATGTTATTGCACATCAGGCGATTCCGCTGGCCATTGACGACGCCGCCGCAGTCCTCGACCTCACCGCCGATTACGACTGGCTTGCCACGACCGAACTGACCAGTCCTGAAGATCTGGTGGGCTACGATGCCATCTGGCTGGTTCCTGCAAGCCCCTATAAAAACACGGAAGCTGCCTTTATCGCTGCACGCTACGCCCGTGAAAACAGCATTCCGTTCCTCGGTACCTGCGGTGGGTTCCAGCATGCGTTGATTGAGTATGCCCGTAACGTATTGGGCTGGAGCGATGCGGCACATGCCGAAACGGATACCGAAGGCACCATGGTGATTGCGCCGTTGGCCTGTTCGCTGGTGGAAAAAACCGATGCCATTGAGCTGCGTAACAATACGCTGATCGCGAAAGCCTATGGTAAGCCGGAAATTGAAGAGAGCTATCATTGTAACTATGGCGTATCGCCGGCGTTTGCACAGGCGCTCGAAAACGGTGATATGCGCGTGACTGGCTGGGATGATCAGGGTGAGATCCGCGCCGCAGAGTTGGTTACCCACCCCTTCTTTGTGATCACCTTATTCCAGCATGAGCGTGCGGCACTGGAAGGTCGCCCGGTGGTACTGGTACAGGCGCTGCTGCGCGCGGCGCGTGGCTAAAAAAGCAGGCCCGACGGCCTGCCACAATGTTTAACGGGGCGTGATCTCCCGGTCACGCCCGGCGAGCATACCGCAGATGGCCATGACCACCGCAGCCAACGCGCAGCCCAGAAGCGGGATGCGCCAGTCTCCCGCAGTATCGTGAATTTTTCCCATCAATGGTGGACCGCAGGCAGCGAGTAGATAGCCAATTGACTGCGCCATACCGGATAACGCCGCAGCCTGGTGTGCAGAGCTGGCGCGCAGGCCGATGAACGTCAGGCCGAGGATCATCGTTGCGCCGGTGCCAAAGCCGAACACCAGTGTCCACAGGACAGCCATCTCAGGTACAAACCACAATCCTGCCACGCTGACTGCACACATCAGAGCCACAACCCCGGCGATTATCCGCTGATCCTTCAGACGATGGAGGATCAACGGCACAGCAAGACCGGGTACGGCGGTGGCGAGCTGTAACAGACCATGCACCGAGCCGGCCTGTGCTTCGCTGTATCCGTGGCTGAGTAATATCGCCGGCAGCCAGCCGATGATGACATAGTAAATCAGCGAGTTAATCCCCAAAAACAGCGTCACCTGCCAGGCGAGAGCAGAGCGCCAGATCGCGCGATTATGCAACGCCCCAGCGCCCGTTACCGTCGCGACGTGTTTTTGACGCCACTGTGGCAGCCAGAGCAGCAACGCGATCAGCGGAAACACCATCAGCATCAGCAGTGCGCCATGCCAGCCAGCGTCACCTTGTGCCAGAGGAACAATCAGCGCAGAGCCTAACGCCGCAGAGACCCCCATCGTCAGGGAATAGGCCCCGGTGAGACGGGCTACCTGACCTGGAAAATCACGTTTAATTAATCCCGGCAGCAGAACATTCCCCAGCGCAATACCGCAGCCAATCACCGCAGTACCCGTGAAAAGCAACGTTGCCGAGGGCAGGGAGCGAACCGCAATCCCGGCGCAAATCAGCAGCAGGGCAATAAACAGGCTTCGCTCCATGCCGATACGCCGGGCGACACCTGCGGCGAGCGGGGAGACAAGCGCAAAAGCCAGCAGAGGCAGGGTGGTCAGCAGACCGGTTTGTGCCGTGCTTAAGCCATAATCAAGGCGAATAGCGTCGAGCAGCGGGGCTGCCCCGGTGAAGGTAACGCGCAGCGTGGTGGCAATCATCAGGATGCCTGCAATCAACAGCGCGCTTTGTTTTCCAGAGATGCGAATAGCAGTTGTCATTGTGTTCTCATACGTTCAAGCGAGGGCACACAATACCGATTTTCTCAGTGGTTGAAATCAGGCTAAAATGACAGTTTATCGCTAATATCGGACAACATGATGATCGGTCTGGGACTGGATGGCTACGATCCTGATAGCCAGCACGATGCGGCCGTCGCGTTCCGCATTCGCGTGGTGGCGGAGGAACAATATATTCCATTACATCATCACCGTAAGGGACAGCTGATTCTGGCCCTTGGTGGCGCTATCACCTGCGAAGTGGAAAATGCCATGCTGATGGTACCGCCTCAGTATGCTGTCTGGATCCCCGGCCAGATGCCGCACAGTAACAGGGCTACGCCGGGAGCACAGCTCTGTTTTTTATTCATTGAACCCGGTGCTGCCAGTTTGCCCGATCGCTGCTGCACCCTGAAAATCTCTCCCCTGGTACGGGAACTGATTTTATCTCTGGCAGAAAAGTCGCGTGAGCAGCTTCATCTTGCGGCTACGTCACGCCTGGTGGATGTCTTATTTGATGAACTGCCGCTGCAGCGTCAGGAGCATTTGCAGTTACCCGTTTCACCTCATCCCAAAATCCGGCTGATGAGTGAGAAGATGGCGGAACAACCTGCCGCCTGGCAGACGCTGGCACAGTGGGCGAGCCACTTTGCCATGAGCGAACGCAATCTGGCGCGGCTGGTGGTGAAAGAAACCGGTTTAAGCTTTCGCCGCTGGCGTCATCAGCTGCAGCTAATTGTGGCGCTACAGCATTTGATTAGCGGGAAGTCGGTACAGCAGGTGGCACAGACACTGGGCTATGACTCTACCACCGCATTTATCACCATGTTCAGGAAGGGGCTTGGCCAGACACCGGCACGTTATATGGCTAACCTGACTACGACTTCCCAATAAACAGTGAGACCAGCCCCGCTGCAATCAGCGGGCCCACTGGCACGCCGCGAAAAAGCGCTACACCCAGCACGGTTCCCACCAGCAGACCCGCCACCAGCGAGGGCTGACTGCTCATCAGCGTGACGCCACGCCCCCCCAACCACGAGACAAAAATACCGACCGCAATCGCCACCAGCGATTTCCAGTTTACAAACGAGTGCAGCAGCGTTGAGGCAGGCAGCGTACCGCTGGCAATGGGAGCCATCACACCAATGGTAAGTATGATTATCCCGATAGTGAGGCCTTGTTTTTCTATCCACGGGAAAAAGGTGTTTAAGGGCGTCACGCGCACGATGATAAGCACCAGAATCGAGATGGCGACGGTGGTGTTATGGCTGATAAAGCCGAGCGCGGCGAGCGCCAGAAGAATGAGCAGAGTAGGGTCAAACATAGGGAATCCTTGCCAAAAAAATCATCCTGCTTACTTTACGCGGAAAAACGGCGGAGGACAGTTTTTAAAAGATCTCATCACTGTCATAACCTTGTCATTTCCGCGGATTAAAACGAAGACAGAAATCGCAAAAGGGGTCGCTATCATGAACGATCACATGTTTGTTGAGACGTTAATTATCTCCTCGTCGTTTTTCGCAATTGCCGTTATTCTCGTTGCCTCTGTTCTGTTTCTGGAAAGAAAAGGCTGACAGAAATGCCAGCCTGTGTGATTAGGCCTTATGGAACGTCACAAGCTCAGGACGGGCGATACGCAGATAATCCTGGGTATCCATAATCACAGATTTATCCAGCAGACCGGCGTTGAACGCGATCTCGTCAAAACGCTCGAACAGCAGCGGGTCGGCAACCAGCGTCAGATCGGGATGGAAGCTGAAAGGCGGGATAGCGCCGAAAACGCAGGCGGTCAGAGTATCAACTTCGGCCGGGCTGGCGAGAGACGCTTTTAATCCGCCAAAATGGCTGGCAAGCTGGCTCAGGTCGGCCTGCAGATCGGCGGCCAGGATCGCCAGAACGTGTTTTTTTACACCGTTTCCCTTTACTTTGCAGACCAGAGCTTTAGCTCCTTGCCTGAGATCGGTCCCGCGAATTTCACTCACCGCCTCACATTTCCCGACCGCCTCGTGCTTCATGACGCGAAACCGCGCGCCCTGTTCGGTGAGTAAAGCGATCAGCTGCTGGTGAGTCCCTGTCCCAATAACGTCATCAGACATAACGATTTTCCCGGTGATAATTCAGTATGCAGTTTTCTACATTAGCACGGGATGAACGGGGTCGAAAGAAAACAGCCAGCGAA
Organism: Enterobacter sp. CPE_E890; assembly: GCF_046521475.1. Lineage (NCBI taxonomy): Bacteria > Pseudomonadati > Pseudomonadota > Gammaproteobacteria > Enterobacterales > Enterobacteriaceae > Enterobacter > Enterobacter sp. CPE_E890. The sequence continues at coordinate 1,990,168 of NZ_JBKFZW010000001.1, forward strand.
TTCGCTGGCTGTAGGGTCAAGCATTGCTGGTTGCAGACTGCTTGTGGAACAGCTCCCTGAACACCGGATAGATGTCATCCTGGTCACGGATATGCTGCATGGCAAAGTTATCGAACATAGATTGCAGATGTTCATACTCCCGCCACAGGGTCTGGTGCGCACGACGGGTAATTTCGATATAGCTGTAGTAACGCACGACGGGCAGAATTTTCTTCGCCAGAATTTCATGACACAGCGGCGAGTCATCTGCCCAGTTATCGCCATCCGAGGCCTGCGCGGCATAAATGTTCCACTGCGCCGGGTCGTAACGCTCTTTTACCACTTCATCCATTAGCTTCAGTGCGCTTGATACAATGGTTCCCCCGGTCTCCTGGGAGTAGAAGAACTCATGCTCATCTACCTCTTTGGCCTGCGTGTGGTGGCGAATATAGACCACCTCCACGTTCTTATAGGTTCTGCTCAGGAACAGGTAGAGCAGAATATAAAAACGCTTCGCCATATCTTTGGTGGCCTGGTCCATTGAACCGGAGACGTCCATCAGACAGAACATCACGGCCTGGCTGGACGGCTCCGGACGTTTTTCGTAGTTCTTGTAGCGCAGGTCGAAGGTGTCGATAAACGGCACCCGATCGATCTTCGCCCTCAACTCAGCAATCTCTTTACGCAGGCGCTCCTCTTCCAGCAGTTGTGCCGGTTCCGTGTTTTCCACGACTTTCAGGTTGCTTTCGAGTTCGCGTAGTTCGCGACGTTTACCTGCCGTCATGGCCGTGCGTCGCGCCAGTGAATTCTGCAATGAACGCACGACGCTGATATTGGCGGGTACGCCATTGGCGGTATAGCCCGCGCGATGGGTTTTGTACTCGTTAAGCTGACGATGCTGATTCTTTCTCAGATTCGGCAGCGCCAGATCCTCAAACAGCAGGTCGAGATATTCATCTTTCGAAATCTGGAAGACAAACTCGTCCTGACCTTCACCATCCTGGCTGGCCTGTCCCTGACCGCTTCCTGAACCACCGCCGCCGCCCTGAGGACGCTCAATTCTGTCGTTCTGAACGAAGTGGTCATTACCTGGGTGTACGCGATGGCGCAGTCCGCCACGCCCCTGATGAAACATCGGTTCGCTGATGTCATCGGTAGGGATGGAGACAGATTCGCCGCTGTCGACGTCAGTCACCGAGCGTTTGTTGATGGCCTCGGAGATAGACTGTTTAATTTGCGCTTTATAACGGCGCAAGAAGCGCTGGCGGTTCACCGTGCTCTTGTTTTTGCCGTTAAGACGCCGGTCAATAAACCAGGTCATATACCCCCCGTACTGCATTTGCCAACTTGCATTTTGTAGGCCCGGTAAGCGCGAGTGCTTACCGGGCACTTGTTTTAAGACGATTTACGCACACGCAGATACCATTCGCAGAGCAGACGAACCTGCTTGCGGGTGTAGCCTTTTTCCATCATACGGTCGACAAAGTCGTCGTGCTTTTTCTGCTCATCGGTTGAGGTTTTGGCGTTAAACGAAATAACCGGCAACAGCTCTTCGGTATTGGAGAACATTTTCTTCTCAATAACCGTGCGCAGTTTTTCGTAGCTGGTCCAGTTCGGGTTACGTCCGCTGTTATGCGCTCTGGCGCGCAGCACGAAGTTCACAATCTCGTTGCGGAAGTCTTTCGGGTTGCTGATCCCGGCAGGCTTCTCGATTTTTTCCAGCTCTGCGTTCAGGGATTCACGGTCAAACAACTGGCCGGTATCCGGGTCGCGGTACTCCTGATCCTGGATCCAGAAGTCAGCATAGGTGACATAACGGTCGAAAATGTTCTGCCCGTATTCTGAATAGGATTCCAGGTAGGCCGTCTGGATCTCTTTGCCAATGAACTCGGCGTATTTCGGGATCAGGTAGCCTTTCAGGAACTCAAGGTAGCGTTCAGCCTGTTCCTGCGGGAACTGCTCACGTTCGATTTGCTGTTCCAGTACATAGAACAGATGAACCGGGTTAGCGGCCACTTCCGCATGGTCGAAGTTAAAGACGCGGGAGAGGATCTTAAACGCGAAACGCGTAGACAGACCGTTCATCCCTTCGTCGACCCCTGCGTAATCACGGTATTCCTGATACGACTTCGCTTTCGGGTCGGTGTCTTTCAGGCTTTCACCATCGTAAACGCGCATTTTCGAGTAGATGCTGGAGTTTTCCGGCTCTTTCAGGCGCGACAGGATGGAGAAGCGTGAGAGGGTCTCCAGAGTACCGGGCGCGCAAGGGGCATGTACCAGCTCACTGTGGTTAAGCAGTTTCTCGTAAATTTTGATCTCTTCAGAGATCCGCAGGCAATAAGGCACTTTGACGATATAAACACGGTCAAGGAACGCCTCATTATTTTTGTTGTTACGGAAGGTCACCCATTCTGATTCGTTTGAGTGTGCCAGAATGATGCCGTTAAACGGCAGGGCGGAGATACCTTCCGTCCCGTTGTAGTTCCCTTCCTGGGTGGCCGTCAGCAGAGGATGCAGCACTTTAATCGGTGCTTTAAACATCTCTACGAATTCCATGATCCCCTGGTTTGACCGGCACAGGGCGCCAGAATAGCCATAGGCATCCGGGTCGTTTTGCGCAAAGTTTTCCAGCTTACGAATATCGACTTTCCCCACCAGGGCTGAGATGTCCTGGTTGTTCTCATCGCCGGGTTCCGTTTTGGCGATGGCAATCTGTTCCAGAATGGATGGCCACACTTTCACTACGCGGAATTTGGTAATGTCGCCACCAAACTCATGCAGACGTTTTGCCGCCCACGGCGACATAATAGTGCCAAGATAACGACGCGGGATGCCAAATTCTTTATCCAGAATTTGCGCATCTTCCTGCGGGTTAAACAGACACAGCGGATGGTCATTTACCGGGCTGCGTTCTCCGTTCGCACTCAGCACATAAATAGGGACGCGCTGCATCAGTGATTTCAGGCGTTCAGCCAGAGATGATTTACCACCCCCCACTGGACCCAGTAAATAGAGGATCTGTTTCTTCTCTTCCAGACCCTGGGCGGCATGCTTCAGATACGAGACAATCTGTTCGATGGCATCTTCCATACCATAGAACTCTTCAAACGCCGGATATCGGGCGACCACCCGATTCGAAAAGAGACGGGAAAGCCGGGGTTCCAGGGCAGTATCAACCATGTTTGGCTCACCAATAGCCATTAATAGCCGTTCTGCCGCATTGGCATAGGCACTGCGATCTTGCCGACAGATGGTAAGAAACTCCTGCAGTGTGAACTCTTCGTCCTTGGCAGCTTCATAGCGCTGGCGATAGTGATCGAATATATTCATGGCATGCCGTCCTTTCGTTTTTTAGCACAGGATAAGAGCCGTTCGTATGAGTAGTGGAGGCTCCCGGAAGAGAATCTCTCGCACCTCACTGCCAGAGCAGCAACCTGTGTGCCAGGTCAGACGCTAAGAACCGCAGGGTGTTCAGGAAAACTCTTCTTAAATTAAAGCGTAGATGGCATTTGCAAAACTTGCATGCCGATAAAATCTAATTTCAATGACATATCAATAACTCATCCAAAAATTTCCATTGCCGATATAAGTCATAAGGGCATTCTTCACCTGGTGGTCATATAAATGAAAACGGCCTGTCATCTGAAAAATGAAAAATAACGGGTTAATCAAAGTGATTAGCAGGCAAAAAATTTGGGGAAGTACGGGTCTGGCGGTTACACTTCACCCGCTGATTATTTGACTACAGGAAAGAATGGATTGTGACCAAACTCAAACTTCTGGCATTAGGCGTACTCGCCGTAACCGCAGTTAGCACCGCACAGGCGGAAAGTCAGTGGACGGTTGGGGCGGGCGTTGGCGTCATTAACAGCCCATACAAACAGTATGACCGTGATCTTTACCCCGTTCCGGTTGTCACCTATGAAGGCGATAATTTCTGGTTCCGCGGTCTGGGCGGCGGCTATTATCTGTGGAACGATACGGCCGATAAGCTCTCGATCATGGCCTACTACGATCCGACGCACTTCAAACCAGGTGACAGTGACAGTCACGCCTTGCGTCAGCTCGACAAGCGTAAGAGCACCATGATGGCCGGTCTCTCTTATGTGCATAACACCCAGTATGGCTTCCTGCGTACCGCGCTGGCGGGAGATACACTGGATAACAGCAACGGCTTTATCTGGGATCTGGCGTGGCTTTATCGCTACACCAACGGTGCGCTGACCCTGACGCCAGGTATTGGTGTGCAGTACAACAGTGAGAACTACAACGACTACTACTATGGCGTCTCTAAAAACGAGTCCCGTCGTAGCGGTCTGAAAAGCTACAGCGCAGATGATGGTTGGGATCCGTACCTGGAGCTGACCGCGAGCTACAACTTCCTCGGTGACTGGAACGTATACGGTACTGGTCGTTACGAGCGTCTGAGCGACGAAGTGAAAGATAGCCCAATGGTCGACAAGTCCTGGGCGGGCATTTTCTCTGTTGGTGTGACCTACAAGTTCTGATTGTGCATTAATACGGTGCAGTCAGTGCATCAAAACGGGGCGCGAGCGCCCCGTTTGCTTTATAGCGGTGCAGCGGGATTAGCGCTTAACAATGCGAATGGTTTGCCCTAAACGAGATGGTTTTTCTTCGCTGGCTTTCTGCGGCGTCGTCACGCAAGCCGTTTCTACGCAGACGAAGGTTTTGTAACCATCGTCAGGTACGTCTGCCATGCTAACAGAAAGAGCCGGACCTGGGTTCCAGCCCACCACGTCGCTGTGATGGTGGTGAACCACTTCAATTCCGCGGTTCAGGGCTCCGTCGTGGATCACGCTGCACGCTTCCGGATGCTGATATACGCGGTCGGTACGATCAGGGAACGTTTGTACCCCGTCGCTGAGCTTGCCTTCTTTGGCGTTGTCCACTTTGTCGATAAAGGTATCGCCAAGACCGCTCACCTTCACTGCGTTGATATCACCCACGTTGAAATAGGTGTGCAGGGCAGAGGTGGTTTCGAACTCGCCATGTGCTTCCAGTTCAATTTCACAGGTTTTAGCCAGCTTAAAGCGGGCGTAAAGGGTGAAATCGTGCGGCCAGAGGGCGCGGGTTTCATCATTAGCCTGCAGCTCAAAGGTCAGCACTGCGCCGTTGTCATCTTCATTATGCGCTTTCAGCGTCCATTGCTGGTTACGGGCAAAACCGTGAGAAGGCAAACCCGGTTGCGCGGACGGGCCGAACCACGGCCAGCAGATCGGCACGCCACCACGGATCGCGGCCCCTTTTTTGAAAGAGGTTGCATCACTCAGCCACAAACCTTCAACTTCTCCTTCAGGTTTCCAGGAGAGGAGGTGGGCGCCGTTCAGCGCTACGGAGGCTTTTACGCGCGGATGGTCAACGACGATAATATCGGCACCGTCGATCTGACGGCGGGAGAGCACAGGGGTAAGTTGTTCGACTACCGGAAGTGCAAAAATTTTATTAATCATTACGCAATCCTCTGTCTTTAAAGCAATAAAAAAGGCGACCGTAGTCGCCTTTTTGGATCAAGCACTCATCCCAACTTATTTGGAGATGTGAGCGATCAGGTCCAGTACTTTGTTAGAGTAGCCGGTTTCGTTGTCGTACCAGGATACCAGTTTAACGAAGTTGTCGTTCAGTGCGATACCAGCTTTAGCATCGAACACAGAAGTGCACACTTCGCCGTTGAAATCGGTAGATACAACGTCGTCTTCGGTGTAGCCCAGAACGCCTTTCATTGCGCCTTCGGAAGCAGCTTTGATTGCTTTCTTAATTTCTTCATAAGAAGCAGCTTTTTCCAGACGAACGGTCAGGTCAACAACGGATACGTTAGGAGTTGGAACGCGGAACGCCATACCAGTCAGTTTGCCATTCAGTTCTGGCAGTACTTTACCTACAGCTTTAGCAGCACCGGTAGAGGATGGGATGATGTTCTGAGCCGCGCCACGGCCGCCACGCCAGTCTTTGTGAGAAGGGCCATCAACGGTTTTCTGAGTAGCGGTGGTCGCGTGAACAGTAGTCATCAGACCTTCGATGATGCCGAAGTTGTCGTTGATAACTTTAGCCAGCGGTGCCAGGCAGTTGGTGGTGCAGGATGCGTTAGACACGATATCCTGGCCAGCGTAAGTTTCGAAGTTTGCACCACGAACGAACATTGGGGTGTTGTCTTTGGAAGGACCAGTCAGAACAACTTTCTTCGCACCCGCGGTAATGTGTTTACGCGCAGTTTCGTCGGTCAGGAAGATACCGGTTGCTTCAGCAACAACGTCAACACCGATTTCGTTCCATTTCAGGTTAGCTGGGTCTTTCTCAGCAGTAACGCGGATGGTTTTGCCGTTAACAACCAGGTGGCCGTCTTTCACTTCAACGGTGCCGTCGAAACGACCGTGAGTTGAGTCGTACTTCAGCATGTACGCCATGTATTCAGCGTCCAGGAGATCGTTGATACCAACGATTTCGATGTCAGAACGTTTCTGAGCAGCACGGAAAACAATACGGCCGATACGGCCAAAACCGTTGATACCTACTTTGATAGTCATATATTCCACCAGCTATTTGTTAGTGAATAAAAGGTTGCCTGTAAAATTACAAAAACCTTACGCAGCGTCAAGCGGAATCGTGTCAATCATTGCGACAAATCAATCCTGTGACTAACGTTTGTGCGACTGACTCGCCTCACTTTCCCTTTGAGCTTGCAACCAAATGGGGGCTGCGCCCGGGATTTTAAAGTCCTCACAGGATAAAAATGTGAACAAGATCACAATTGCCTGACCGCTTTTTCGCGACACATAAGTTTAGAACAAAAGTGCACGCAAGGGTGTTAATGTTTTGTTAGAATCCGGGTTAAAAGATGTCTGTTTCTACAGCGAGATGTAAGCATATGTCGAACCAACGTAACCCTGACGATTTGAAAAAAAACCTCACAGAAATGCAGTTTTACGTGACCCAGAATCACGGAACAGAACCGCCATTCACCGGGCGTTTACTGCACAACAAACGAGACGGCGTCTACCACTGTCTGGTCTGCGATGCCCCACTGTTCAATTCCCAAACGAAATTTGATTCCGGCTGCGGCTGGCCGAGCTTTTATGAGCCGGTAAGCGATGACGCAATCCGCTATCTGACAGATTCCTCACACGGCATGGTGCGCACCGAAATTCGTTGTGGAAACTGCGACGCGCACCTTGGTCATGTCTTCCCGGATGGCCCTCAGCCAACGGGTGAACGTTTCTGTGTGAACTCAGCCTCTATGAGCTTTACCGATGACGAAAACGGCGACCAGATCAAAGGTTGAAAAAACGATTCAGCAAATTATTCCTTTGAAAAGGAGAGATCGTGAATATTGATGACATGATTAACGGTATGACGCCGGAAATTTATCAGCGTCTGGTTACCGCCGTAGAACTGGGAAAATGGCCTGATGGCGTTGCGCTTACCCCGGATCAAAAAGAGAACAGTTTGCAACTGGTGATGTTGTGGCAGGCGCGCAATAACACGGATGCGCAGCACATGACTATCGACACTCAGGGTCAGATGGTGATGAAGAGTAAGCGCGAATTGAAAGAAGACTTTGGTATCACGCCGAAGCCGATTGCGACAATGAAAATGCAATAACGGTGCGCCTCACCCAGCCCTCTCCCTGTGGGAGAGGGCTTGATTGACTCACTACTTGTGTGGGATCCCGAGCGACTCCGCCAGCTGTTTCGCTAGCAGGTTTTCGTCGTCAGCCCCGTACTCCCAGAACATCGCCCCGGCGAGACCTTTCTCTTTGATGTAGTCCGCTTTGATTGCAACGGAACGCGGGTTCTCATAGGAAATCGCAAACAGCGCGTTGCCATCGGTGCCCTTCACCGAGAGCCACGGCACTTTCGCCTGGTCGTCCCAGTGCTCGGTAAAACGCTTCTGCGGATCGTTCAACAGCTTCTTCACGATATCGTTGTACTTCACGTAAGTATCTTTGGTCAGGTCGTAGCCGAGAGACTTAAATAACCCGATCTCCTGAGCCCCAAAGTACGGCTGGGTGACAGGATTTTTTTGCGCATCCGGTTTGCTCCAGTCGATACCTGGTTCAACAGAGCGTTTCGGCACGCGGCCATAGAAACCGATCCCAAGGTTCATTTGCTGTGGCTTTAACCCGGCGGCAAGATAGTTGTTCACCACAAAATCGACGCTGTACTTGTCTGCGGCAGCCACCGTCGGCCAGGCGCTGGAATCATACAGATTGGCGTTGAAGTACTGTGTACCGTACGCCATGTCATAGGTCATCAGGTTGATGTAGTCGAGCAGGGGAGCGATGGCTTTGACATCCACCCAGTTTTTCGGACTTTCCGCATTGGCGCCTACCGCGATGGTAACCAGCTTTTTGTGCCCGAAGGCATTGCGCATCTCTTTCAGCAGGGCGGTGAAATTATCCCTGTCGGCAGGCGTACTGGCAACCAGCCCCCAGGCGCCGTTGACCGGATACTCCCAGTCGAGATCGATCCCGTCCAGACCGTATTTGTCGACAATCTCCTGTGCGGAGCGGATAAATACCGCGCGCGTTTCTTTGGTTGCCGCGGCGCCGGAGAAGCCACGCGCCCCCCAGCCGCCAACGGAGAGTAGCACTTTAAGGTTTGGATTTTGTTTTCGCAGGGCAGGGATCAGGGCCAGATCGGAAGCAACTTTTGGCGATAGCCAGATCTGATGCAATTTCGCCGGATCTTTCAGCGCGGCGTTGGTTTCGTCTTTTTCGTCGTTATAGACCAGACCGAACGAGTAGTTGAGGTGGGTGATCTGGCGAACGTCCAGTTTATTGATATCACCACCCGGTCCGGCGGTGACATCGCCACCCCCGTTAAAGTAGCCCACGGACATCAGGGGTGCGGCGGAAGCAAGTGACGCGCAAAGCAAGGGTAATGCTGCCAGCAAGGGCAAACGTTTCATACAAGTTCCTCTTTGACTTAATAAAATTAACCACGCCACGGAAAAGGCGTGGCGAAAAAACAACCTGAGGAGAATAGCATTGCCGCTTCGCTGAGGATGCGAGGGAGTTCACTTTATGGGGATTGGGGAAGAAATGCCGGGTAGCGGCTTCGCCTTACCCGGCCTACTTTCTGTGGTTTTGTAGGCCGGGTAAGCGCAGCGCCACCCGGCTTAAAAGACTACGCCTGCGTCTCGAGCCAGTCTTCGAGCGTATACAGCGTCGCGCCTTCAGCGGCCATATCCATAAACGCCTGGGCGCTGTCCTGTGGTTGAATGTTCACCCCTCGGCAGCCGTCGGTGATGACGCTGACGGTATAACCTAACTGGAGCGCATCCAGCACGGTGAACTTCACGCAGTAATCCGTTGCCAGACCCAGTACAACCAGCTCCGTGATTTCGTGGTGACGTAACCACGCGTCCAGCGCTGTTTTCTGGCGATGCCCGTTATCGAAAAACGCGCTATAGCTGTCGATAGTCGGGTTCTCGCCTTTATGGAACACCGCATCGACGGCTTTTTGATTCAGGAGCGGATGCAGCTCTGCGCCTTCCGTCTGCTGCACGCAGTGATCCGGCCAGAAGGTTTGCGGCAATCCGTCGAGTTCACCCAGAGTGAAAGGCTCAACGCTGTGCTGGCTGGCAAAGCTGCCGTGGTTAGCCGGGTGCCAGTCCTGGCTTGCGACAACCGCTTCACCGCGAGCTTTGCACCAGTCAATCAGCGTGTTTGCCACGTCAACGGTGCTGTCACCTTCGGCGACGGCCAGCGCACCGCCCGCGCAGAAATCATTTTGCAAATCGACCAGTAGCAGGGCGCGTTGCTTCATGAGCACTCCTTATTCGTCCGGGGTCAGTTCGCCGCGCAGGTTTTGCATCATCGCGCTGCGAATGGACTGAATGTCCAGATCCTGACTCAGTAAATAGTGAAGTTTAGTCAGCGTTGCCTCAACGGTCATATCGAAGCCGCTGATCACCCCAGCATGCGCCAGCGCGTTACCGGTGGCATAGCCGCCCATGTTGACCTTTCCGGACATACACTGGGTCAGGTTCACGACCACAATTCCGCGTTCGCTCGCTTCCTGCAACTCTTTCAGGAACTCGCCGTTCTGCGGCGCATTGCCCACGCCATAGGAGCGTAAAATTAGCGCTTTTACTGGCTGACGCAGGAAGTTGCGCACCACGTCCGCAGAGATTCCCGGGTAAATGGTGACCACGCCAATCGGTTGCGGAGTAATCGGATGCACAATCAGCTCGCCGGCGGTGTTCGGTGCCGGAGGCGTTCCCAGACGACGGATATGAATACCGGCTTCCAGCAGCGGCTGCAGGTTAGGGGAGGCGAAGGCGTCAAAACCGTCGGCGTGGGCTTTAGTCGTGCGGTTGCCGCGATACAGACGGTTATTAAAGAACAGCGACACTTCGTTAATCGGGTAATTCGCCGCCACGTACAGGGAGTTAAGCAGGTTGATCTGCCCGTCGGAGCGCAGCTCCGCCAGCGGGATTTGCGACCCGGTAACGATAACCGGCTTGCTCAGGTTCTCCAGCATGAAGGAGAGCGCCGAGGCGGTAAAGGCCATGGTGTCTGTACCATGCAGGATCACGAAACCGTCGTACTGGTCGTAATGGGCTTTAATGTCATCCGCGATGTGCTGCCAGTCTTCCGGCGTCATGTCGGAGGAGTCCATCAGCGGCTCGTATTCGTGGATAGTAAAGTCAGGCATTTCCGGACGGTGGAATTCTGGCATCAACGCAAGCTGACGCTGAAGGTGGCCGGAGACAGGGATATAGCCGTTTTCAGAGCGCTGCATACCGATGGTACCGCCAGTGTAGGCTACATAAATCGATTTCTTCTGCATGGTAGTGAGTTCTTGTTCTTCAAAAGAAAAAAATCCCCTCTTCGCAGGAAGAGGGGACGGTTTTTAACGGACGTTCGCGCAGGTCAGGCAAAACGCGTAACGACTCTGTGGATCGTTAAAGGCCGCGAGCTTATCGCTCTCTGCTTTCATCGCTTTGGCGGCAGTCACCACTGGCGCAGGCAGGTACGCCTGCAATGCCTCAGGCAACATGGCGCGAACCGAACCGGACATACTGTTCATCACCAGATCAAAGAACGACGGTTCATCCTGGTAATACTCAACATGCCACTGCTTGAGCTTCGCTAGCTCAGCGGCTTTCTTCACCGCGTCATCGAAGTCGCCCAGGCTGTCGACCAGGCCGTTGCTCTTCGCATCCTGACCGGTCCAGACGTGACCCTGTGCAATCTGGTCTATCTGGTCCGGCGTCTTTTTACGGGAATCTGCCACCAGAGTGATAAAGCGTTTGTAGCCATTCTCAATACTGAGCTGCATCATCTCAGAAACTTCCGGCGGCAGGGATTTGGTCACCGACACATCCGCCAGCGGAGAGGTGGCAACGCCATCGGTGTGCACACCCAACGAATCAAGGCTGTTTTCCACGGTGTTGATCACCCCGAAGATGCCAATCGAGCCGGTCAGCGTGCTTGGGTTGGCCACGATGTAGTTGGCTGGCGTTGAGATCCAGTAACCACCAGAGGCGGCCATTCCACCCATTGATACGACGACCGGCTTGCCTGCGGCACGCACTGCTGCCAGTTCAGCGCGGATCACCTCTGAAGCACTGACGCTGCCCCCAGGGCTGTTCACCCGCAGGACGATCGCTTTCACTTTCGGATCCAGGCGAGCATCGCGGATTTGTGACGCGGTAGTATCACCGCCCACGTTACCCGGGGTCTCCTGACCGTCCATGATGGCGCCGTTGGCAAACACCACGGCGACGCTGTCACCGCTGTCATCCGGCTTTTTCGTTGAGTAATCATACATGCTGATGGCGCTGTAATTTTTATCCTCTTTGCTCCAGCCAAACTGCTTGCTCAGGGATTTTTCAATCTCGGCACTCGTGCCCAGAGCATCAACCAGTTTGTTATCAAGCGCATATTTCGCGGTATCACCGTCAACCTTGCGCAGGCCGTCCAGCACACCCTGCGCGCCAGGGAACACCTGCTCAGGCGTAATCTGGCGGTTAGCGGCAACGGTGCCCAGATAGTTCTGCCACAGCTCGCCAATCCAGCGGCTGTCGGCTTCACGGGCGGCAGGGGACATATCATCGCGAATAAATGGCTCAACGGCAGATTTATAGGTACCTACGCGGAAGACGTGGGTGGTGACTTTCAGCTTGTCGAGAAGGGATTTGTAGTACAGACCATTGGTGGCAAAGCCGTGCAGATCCACCGTGCCCTGCGGGGAGAGCCAGATTTTATTAGCAAAGCTCGCCAGGTAATACTGCCCCTGGCTGTAGCTGTCCCCTACGGCAATCACCGGCTTGCCGCTGTCGCGGAATTCGCGCAGGGCTTTACCGATGTACTGCATGGATGGCTGATCGCCTCCGGCAAAATCTTTCAGATCCAGCACGATCCCCGTGATGTTACGGTCGTCTTTCGCCTGACGAATGGTATCGACAATATCAAACAGGGAGTTTTCCTGCAGGCGGTCTGAGGTTGCGCCAAACAGCTGGCGACCAATCACGCTCAGGCGACTGCTTGTGGACGGCTTATCAACAATCACGCCGGTGATATCGAGTAATAGCGCGCCGCGCGTTGAATGCTGAGCCTGATTTGCACTGCTGATGTGCATCCAGATGCCCGCGCAAACCAGAACCAGGAAGATGAAGAAGATATTCATCACCAGGTTGCGGACGAAGTTGAGCAGTCTCCACGTCCATTTAAAGAAACCGGCAAAGATTCGCCAAAGGGTTCGCATGTATTCTCCCTAACCAGAAAATGACTGTTTCCGTCGCCACTGGACGGTAATGTTGGGTTATCGTAATGACCCAACCGCCACTTGTCAGCAGGAATCGCCTGCCAGGCTGTAACAAAATCTGCCGTCGTGTTAATTTTGTGAGTAAATTTCAAGAAAGGAGTTAACCAATGGACGCACTCGAACTGCTTGTTAACCGCCGTAGCGCTTCCCGTCTGGCCGAACCTGCCCCGGCAGACGAGCAGCTGAGGAACATTCTGCGTGCCGGCATGCGTGCCCCGGATCATGGCACGCTGCAGCCGTGGCACTTCTTTGTGATTGAAGGCGAAGGCCGCGATCGTTTCAGCCAGCTGCTGGAGCAGGGCGCGATTGCCGCCGGACAGGATGAGAAAGGTATCGACAAGGCGCGCAGTGCCCCGTTCCGCGCACCGATGATCATCGCCGTCGTGGCAAAATGCCAGCCAGACCATAAAGTGCCGGTCTGGGAACAGGAAATGTCCGCAGGCTGTGCGGTGATGGCGATGCAAATGGCTGCCGTCGCGCAAGGGTTTAACGGTATCTGGCGCACCGGTGCATTAACCGAAAGCCCGGTGGTTCGTGACGGTTTTGATTGCGGTGAGCATGACAAAATTGTCGGTTTCCTCTATCTCGGCACCCCGCAGCTTAAAGCCTCCAGCACCATCAGCGTGCCGGACACCACGCCTTTCGTCAGCCGTTTCTGATAACGCACGCTAAACTGTCTGGATTCTGAGCATCTGCCGCAGAATTCAGACAGTCATACTTACCTCTTTATGGAATGAGCGCTACCATAGCGCGATTGAGATGACAGGAGACGTCCATGAGCGAGCAAACCATTCGTTTAACGCAGTACAGCCACGGAGCCGGTTGCGGTTGTAAAATTTCCCCGAAAGTGCTGGAGACCATCCTGCACAGTGAACAGGCGAAGTTTGTCGACCCGAACCTGCTTGTCGGCAATGAAACGCGCGACGATGCTGCAGTTTATGACTTAGGTAACGGCACCAGCATTATCAGTACCACCGACTTCTTTATGCCGATTGTCGACAATCCGTTCGATTTTGGGCGCATTGCGGCCACCAACGCCATCAGCGATATTTTCGCCATGGGCGGTAAGCCGATTATGGCGATTGCTATTCTGGGCTGGCCGATCAACACCATCCCGCCGGAAGTTGCCCGCGAGGTGATCGAGGGTGGGCGTTTTGCCTGCCAGCAGGCGGGGATTGCGCTGGCCGGCGGTCACTCGATTGATGCGCCTGAGCCTATTTTTGGCCTCGCCGTCACTGGCGTGGTTCCTACTGAACGCGTGAAGCGCAACAGCACTGCGCAGGCAGGCTGCAAACTGTTCCTTACCAAGCCGCTGGGCATTGGCGTACTCACTACCGCTGAGAAAAAATCCCTGCTCAAACCGGAGCACAAAGGGCTGGCAACGGAAGTCATGTGCCAGATGAACCTCGCCGGTGCGGCTTTCGCCAACATTGACGGCGTGAAGGCGATGACCGACGTGACCGGCTTTGGTCTGTTGGGGCATCTTTCCGAGGTCTGTCAGGGGGCGGGCGTGCAGGCGCAGGTCTGGTATCAGGATGTGCCGAAGCTGCCTGGCGTGGAAGAGTATATTGCTCAGGGCGCGGTCCCGGGCGGTACCCAGCGCAACTTCGCCAGCTATGGTCATTTGATGGGCGAGATGCCTGAAGAATGGCGTAACCTGCTGTGCGATCCGCAAACCTCTGGCGGCCTGCTGCTGGCGGTCACACCGGAATCCGAAGCAGAGGTACAGGCGACTGCCGCCGAGTTTGGTATTACCCTGACGGCGATCGGTGAGCTGGTGACCGCGCGCGGTGGTCGACCGATGATTGAGATCCGTTAATTCGATGCGGTTGTTTATTGCCGAAAAGCCGAGTCTGGCGCGAGCCATCGCCGATGTGCTGCCTAAACCGCATCGCAAAGGCGATGGCTTTATCGAATGTGGCAACGGGCAGGTGGTCACCTGGTGTATTGGTCACCTGCTTGAGCAGGCGCAGCCGGATGTCTACGACAGCCGCTATGCCCGCTGGAATCTGAACGATCTGCCCATTGTGCCAGAGAAATGGCGCCTGCAACCCCGGCCTTCGGTCACCAAACAGCTCAACGTGATCAAGCGCTTCCTGCATGAGGCCGCTGAAATCGTCCACGCGGGTGACCCGGACAGAGAAGGGCAACTGTTGGTCGATGAAGTGCTGGACTATCTGGAACTGGCACCGGAAAAGCGTCAGCAGGTGCAGCGCTGCCTGATTAACGACCTCAACCCGCAGGCCGTTGAACGAGCGATCTCCCGTCTGCGCGCCAACAGCGAGTTTATCCCACTGTGCGTCTCCGCGCTGGCCCGCGCCCGTGCGGACTGGCTGTACGGGATTAACATGACCCGTGCGTATACCATTCTTGGGCGTAACGCGGGTTATCAGGGCGTGCTCTCTGTGGGCCGTGTGCAAACGCCGGTGTTGGGGCTTGTTGTGCGTCGCGACGAGGAGATTGAGAACTTTGTCGCCAAAGATTTCTTTGAAGTGAAAGCGCATATCGTCACGCCTAAAGACGAACGCTTTACCGCTGTCTGGCAGCCGAGCGATGCCTGTGAGTCGTATCAGGACGAAGAGGGGCGACTGCTGCACCGTCCGCTGGCGGATCATGTGGTTAACCGCATTACAGGTCAGCCGGCTATCGTTACCAGCTATAACGATAAACGGGAATCAGAACCGGCACCGTTGCCGTTCTCGCTATCAGCCCTGCAGATTGAGGCCGCGAAGCGCTTTGGTCTCAGCGCACAGAACGTACTGGACATCTGCCAGAAGCTCTACGAAACCCACAAGCTGATCACTTATCCGCGTTCGGATAGCCGTTATCTGCCGGAAGAGCACTTTGCCGGACGTCATGCGGTGATGAACGCCATTAGCGTCCACGCGCCGGATCTGCTGCCGCAACCGGCGGTGAACCCGGATACCCATAACCGCTGCTGGGACGATAAAAAGGTGGATGCTCACCATGCGATTATCCCGACGGCGCGCGCCAGCAACGTCAATCTGACCGATAACGAAGCGAAGGTTTATAACCTGATTGCCCGTCAGTACCTGATGCAGTTCTGCCCGGACGCGGTGTTCCGCAAGTGCGTTATTGAGCTGGAGATTGCCAAAGGCAAGTTTGTCGCCAAAGCGCGTTTCCTTGCAGAAGCAGGCTGGCGTACGCTGTTGGGGAACAAAGAGCGTGATGAAGAGAACGACGGCACGCCGCTGCCTGTCGTCGCCAAAGATGACGAACTGCTGTGTGAGAAGGGCGAAGTGGTTGAACGTCAAACCCAGCCGCCACGCCATTTCACGGATGCGACGCTGCTTTCAGCCATGACGGGAATAGCCCGTTTTGTGCAGGATAAAGATCTGAAGAAGATCCTGCGAGCAACCGACGGATTGGGTACCGAAGCAACGCGTGCAGGTATTATAGAACTGCTGTTTAAGCGCGGTTTTCTGGAGAAAAAAGGGCGTTACATCCATTCAACGGAGCCCGGACGCGCACTGATTCATTCGCTGCCTGAGCTGGCGGCAAGGCCAGACATGACGGCGCACTGGGAGTCCGTGCTGACGCAAATCAGCGAAAAGCAGTGCCGCTATCAGGACTTTATGCAGCCGCTGGTGGGGACGCTTTATCAGCTGATCGATCAGGCGCGCAGCACGCCGGTGAAGCGGTTCCGAGGGATGGTTGCGCCAGGTGCTGGCGCGAAGAAACCCTTTAAAAAGAAGAAGAGCGCGGCATGAGTTTATAGGCCGGGTAAGGCGTAGCCGCCACCCGGCGAAAAACTTAAATCACACCCTGCCCAATCATTGCATCCGCCACCTTAACGAATCCGGCAATATTCGCGCCGCGCACGTAGTTGGTTTGCGATGCCTCACCGCCGTACTCCACACACGCATGGTGAATATCCAGCATGATATGGTGCAGACGCGCATCCACTTTCTCTGCTTTCCAGCCGAGACGTGCGGCGTTTTGCGCCATCTCAAGGCCTGATGTCGCCACGCCGCCCGCGTTCGCCGCTTTACCCGGTGCAAACAGCACGCCTGCTTCCAGGAACAGATCGGTCGCTTCGATGGTGGTCGGCATATTCGCGCCTTCAGCCACCGCCTTCACGCCGTTGCTAATCAGCGTGCGTGCGGCGTCGACGTCCAGTTCGTTTTGCGTGGCACACGGCAGGGCGATATCCACCGGCACGCCCCACGGCTGCTTGCCTTCCAGCCAGGTCAGGCCAAATTCCCGGGCATAGTCCGCCACGCGCCCGTCGCGGCTGGCTTTGATCTCACACAGGCGCGCCAGCTTCTCAGCCGTAAAGCCCGCTTCATCCACCACCGTACCGCCGGAGTCAGAGGCGGTCACCACGCGAGCGCCAAACTGCATTGCTTTCTCAATCGCGTACTGCGCCACGTTGCCGGAGCCCGATACCGCGACGCGCATGCCTTCGAAGCCTAAGCCGTGACGCTTGAGCATGGCTTCAGTGAAGTAAACCAGGCCGTACCCGGTCGCTTCCGGGCGGATCAGACTTCCGCCAAACGACAGACCTTTGCCGGTAAAGACGCAGGCGCTGTTGTTGGAGAGTTTTTTCATCATTCCGGCCATAAAGCCCACTTCACGGCCACCCACGCCGATATCCCCCGCCGGGACGTCGGTGTCCGGACCAAGATGGCGATAGAGTTCGGTCATCAGCGCCTGACAGAAACGCATCACTTCGCCTTCGCTTTTGCCTTTCGGGTCGAAATCACTTCCGCCTTTACCTCCGCCCATTGGCAGGGTGGTTAGGGCATTTTTAAACGTCTGCTCAAAACCAAGGAATTTCAGGATCGACAGGTTCACCGAAGGATGGAAGCGCATCCCACCTTTGAACGGGCCGATGGCGGAGTTGAACTGCACGCGCCACGCGCGGTTGACCTGGACCTGATTGCGGTCATCCACCCAGGTCACGCGGAACTGGATCACGCGCTCCGGCTCTACGAGGCGCTCAAGCAGAGACATCTGACGATAACGCGGGTTTTCTTCAAGGAAGGGCCACAGAGTGGTCATCACTTCACGTACGGCCTGCGCAAACTCACTCTGATGCGGGTCGCGCTGTTGAACATGGGTAAGGAAACTTTCCAGAGAACGTGTCTGATCCATAGATATAAGAACCCTTTATGGTATTTTATGACTATTGCTTATGCGATTTGTGTTGTTTTTTTGACTATACCACCCGCACCGCTTTGTCAGGCAAGCAGAAATTCATGCGGAAAGGGAAATTAATCATACGCAGCGCGTCATAACAAAAAGCGATGACGAGATAAATTAAAGGTTCTGCTTCGGTTAACCGTTATAGTTGTTAACAGAACACAACAGGAAGGCAAGTCTATGAACCGTTACGTGATGACCGCGTTATGTTTGATGTTTACCGCAGGCGCTCAGGCTGACCGTATTCGCCCGGATGTTCAGGTGAATGTGCCGCCGGAGGTCTTTAGCTCCAGCGGGCAAAGTGCCCAGCCCTGTAATCAGTGCTGCATCTATCAGGATCAGAACTATTCGGAAGGGGCTGTGGTGAAGGCGGATGGCGTCCTGTTGCAGTGCCAGCGCGATGAGCGCACGATCAGCACGAACCCGCTGGTCTGGCGTCGCGTAAAACAATAAAGGCTTCCAGCAGGGGAATATCCGCGGGGGCCAGGGCGTAGTCGAACGCCTCTTCAGGCGTACACCACACCAGCGCACTGTGGTAGTGCGCCGTCAGATCACCGCTAAACGCGGGAACGTGCCAGGCATGAAGGTTGATTAACCGCTGCGAAACTTCCCGCTGATGGCTTGCCACATACTGCCCCGGCTGGGCCTGAATACCGAGCTCCTCCCACAACTCACGGACAAGCGCCTCGGGTTGTGTCTCTCCGGCTTCAACTTTTCCACCAGCGAATTCCCACATACCGGGTTGGTCAGCATGGGCCGGGCGCTGCGCGAGTAAAATTTTATGGTCTTTTTCGATGATTGCCGCAACGACATCGACTGTTTTAAGCATGGTCGTCAATACTTGAAAGCGAAAACCACCATATTATCTTGCCCTTTGTCAGAGTCCAGTCATCAGGAGAATCAGGTGAAAGAAACCTCCACCTGGGTAGTGCCCATCTCAACCCTTCCGGCGAGTTTAAAACCGATTGCCGCCATGCAGAAAAAACACTTCGGTGTCGTGCTTAACCCCACGCGATGGTGGGGGCGTATGCCGCGTCTTTTCTGGCTGGTGGCGCTGTTTGTCGGTTTCCTCGAACGGCGTCATGCACGCCTGACGCCCGTGCTGCGCTCGCTGCTGATGACGCGGGTGTCGCAGATATGCCACTGTGCTTTTTGTATTGATGCCAACAGTCTGCGCCTTGCCGAACGCGTGGGCGCGCTGGATAAAGTCCAGGCCGTCAGCCACTGGCGTGACTCCGCGCTTTTCAATGAGCAGGAGCGCGCGGCGCTGGCCTACGCTGAGGCCGTTACCGCCACGCCGCCGCAGGTGGATGAGGCGCTCAAACGCGACCTCAAACGTCTTTTCACCGATGAGACGATTACCGAAATGACGGCACTGGTTGCGTTTCAAAATCTCTCCGCCCGCTTCAACGCCGCTCTCGATATCCCGGCGCAGGGACTGTGCGACACGTTAAAAGGAAAGCCGCATGCTTGATCGACATATCCATCCTCGGGTAAAGCCTGCCCTTAACCGGCTGGCGGCCTGGCTGGATAAACCCGGTATTACGCCCGACGGATTAACCGTGGCCGGGTTTACCGTGGGCGTGCTGGCGCTACCGTTTCTGGCCCTCGGTTGGTATCTTGCCGCGCTTGTCGCCATCGTATTTAACCGCCTGCTGGATGGTCTGGACGGCGCGCTGGCACGGAGGAGAGGGCTGACGGATTCTGGAGGCTTTCTCGATATCGCTCTCGATTTTCTGTTCTATGCCCTGGTGCCGTTTGGCTTTGCACTGGCAGCTCCCGAAGAGAATGCGCTGGCCGCCGCCTGGCTGCTGTTCGCCTTTATCGGCACCGGCAGCAGCTTTCTGGCCTTCGCCGCGCTGGCGGCGAAACACGATATCGACAACCCGGGCTACGCGCACAAATCGTTTTATTACATCGGTGGTTTAACAGAAGGGACAGAGACCATTGCGCTGTTTGTACTGTGCTGCCTGTTTCCGGCGCACTTTACGCTTTTCGCGTGGGTATTCGGCGCGTTGTGCTGGCTGACCTCCACAACGCGCATCTGGAGCGGTTATGTGACGTTGAAGTCACTCAATTCTTAGAGGGAACTCTCGGGCCCGCGCTCGCCGGTTGAGACCGGGTTTTGCGGGTGGCTGCTCCATTCGTACCAGCCGCCGTCATAGACGGCGACGTTCTTCCAGCCCATCGCCCGGGCGTACATAAAGGTCTCAGAGGCTCGCCAGCCGGTACCGCAGTAAAATGCGACATGCTGTTCCGGCAGGATATTCCAGCTTTTCCACATGCTGGCGATGTCGTCGGCGCTACGCATGGTGCCATCCGGGTTATGGAAATCCTCCATGTGAGTGGCGTCGCTTCCGCCATGACCCCAGCGGGCACCGGCAATTTCACCTTTCGGTTTGATGTAGCTATAGCCGCTGGTTTCGCCAATAAACTCCGGCCACGAGCGAATGCTGACCAGCGAGGCATCCTTGCGATGTAACATCCCGCGCGCCTGCTCCATATCCACCATCAGCTGCGGCTGACCGGGGATCGGCGCACCAAAATCAGCGGCAGGTTTCACCTCTGCAGGCATACCGCGTTCGACGGGCAGACCCGCATCTGACCACGCTTTCCAGCCACCATCGAGAATACGGACATCCTTCACACCTGCATACAGCATAATCTGCGCCACGCGCGCGGCAGCATACACATCACGGCCATACAAAATGACCGTGGTGTCATGACGGATACCGTGCTTTGCCAGCATCGCTTTCAGCTTGTCGTCAGAGACTTTATTCCACAGCGGCTCGCTTTCCACTTCGTTGGTGTCGATGTAGCCCGCACCGGGAATGTGATTCAGCAGATAAAATTTCGGCGCACCCCAGGCAGCTTCGATCACTTTCCAGTTCCCCGCCGGAGCGGCAGTGACGGGGTTACCCTGCTGGAGCTGGTGGATCCACTGTGGGTAGACGAGTTGCTCGAAGTGAGGCAGGCGCTGTAGACGAGCAGGCGTTTGCAGGGCATCGCTGAGAAGCGAAACATGAGTGTATCCGGCTTTCTCCAGACGGGCTTTCACGGCCTGGTTTGTTTTATCGCCGCCATAGAGTGCGAGGGAGGTTGCGGGCGTAAGGTGATGCTGTTTTGCCCAGATAGCAATCTGCTCGTCGCTCATTGCGTCAAGCCAGGAGGCTGAAAGATTGAGCGCGGCAGGTTCATGGCCGGAGGTGCCGCTTAGCGACTGTGGCCAGCCGTTATATAAGGCGCTGGCACGGGTGTCGATCACCACACCGTGCTGTTCCTGAAGCTGAGACAGCGTCATTGTGTCAGGCATTACAGCCGCCAGAGAGGAAAGGGAAGCGAGGCTGCAAAACAGAGCCAGCGCGGTCAGTTGAGAAACACGTTTCATCGTATAACCTGACGTCAGTAAAAGAGGGGGGCATTGTCGTCTCTCCCGAAATGTAAAACATTGCGTTAGCACATTATTGCCAGCGAGAAATCGCAATCACTTCACCGCTGGGTGGAATGTCTTCCTCATCATGCGTGACCAGAATAACCGGTATGCCGCGTGCCCGGACAACGTCAAACACCCATGTCCGAAACGTCGCGCGTAGCGTTTTGTCGAGGCGCCCGAACGGTTCATCGAGCAGTAACGCCTGCGGCTCAGCGAGCAGTGCCCGCAGCAGACTGACCCTGGCACGCTCCCCGCCGGAGAGAGTCGCCGGATCGCTGGCGTAGTGGTTTTTAAGCCCGGCGGAACTCAGGGCCTGCTCGACCGCATCCCGCCGTGCGCGTCCGACAATCCGCTCGGGTAATGCCAGCATCAAATTTTGACCAACAGTGAAGTGGTCAAACAGCAGGGCATCCTGAAAGAGAATACCCAGCCCGCGGGATTCTACAGGAAGCCTGTCGCAGCGGCGCTCGTCTAACCATAACTCGCCCTGTGCCTGGAAATCGTCGGACAGCGCGCCCACCATCCAGGCAAAAAGGGTCGATTTCCCACTACCAGATGGTCCCATCAGGGTGACAATCTCTCCGCGAGGCACACAGAAATTGACCTCGCGGAAAAGCGGTTCGATGGTGAGATCTTTTACCTTCAGCATTAACGTAATCCCTGACGATAGCGGCCCGCGAGCCGTGATAGCAGTGCGGCAAGGCCGAACACCATGCCCGTGACCAGCAATAACCCCAGTGCCCGGTTAGCCAGAACCGGCATACTGCCCCCGCTGCTGAGTGCGACGGTCTCCGTGGTGAGCGTGGTGAAACGGCCCGCGCCCAGCCAGAGCGTTGGCATATATTGCGCCATACTGACGGAAAAACCGGTGGCAAAAGCCAGCAGAGCCGGGCGCACCAGCAGGGGACATTTCAGCAGGCAGAAGATTTTTACCCGTCGCCAGCCGAGCGTTCTGGCGGTAAGGATAAGCCGGGGATCGATCCTGTGCCAGGCGGGTTGCAGCACCAGCAGCATCCACGGTAACACCCACAGCAGATGGCTCCAGAGCACGGCGACATACTGCCCGTCGATACCCAGTCGCAACGCAATAAAATATTGCCCGGTGACGAGCGGTAGCGCCGGAAGGGCGAGGGGTAACCACACCCACAACGTACCTCGCTGCGGCCCCCATTCAAGCCAGAGAAAAATGAGGACCAGGGCAATCAGGCTGGAAAGCAGGCCGAAGGAAAGGCTGGTACTCAGGGAGCCCATCTCGTCCCGCTGTACCAGCATCAGCAGTACTGCTACGCAAAGTACGCCGCACGCGGGTAACAGCCTGCTTATCGACCGCTCGGGCAGTGGGACAGGAGACGTGCGACGCGTCCCCGGCAGATCCGAAAGCGTGCGACGCCATGCCTTCCAGGCACCGTAACCCAGCGCGGCAAGTGCAGCCAACAGCAGGAGGATGAGCAGGCATAGCAGCATCCCTTTTGTTTGTTGTTGTGCGTCGCCCTGGCTGAGCCACTGCCAGGCCAGCACGGCCAGCGTGGGAGGGTTGCCTGGCCCAAGAACGATTGCCACATCCACGACCGAAATTGACCATGCAAGAACGGCCAGCATCACCGCCCCGAGGACTGGGGCGATAGCCGGAAGGAGCAGCCAGTTGAGTATCTGAAAACGTCCATAACCGAAGGTTTGCAGCACAACTTTTTGCTGTGCAAGACGTTTTTCCGGCAGTACGGCGTAAATAGCCCACAGCACAAACGCACTCTCTTTGACGGCGAGCGTCAGGCCCAGCCCTGCACCGTATCGGTCCAGTGCAGGCGTACAGACGGTACAGACCTGGTAAAAAATACCGCCTTCCGCAAACAGCAGTAAAGCGCTGGTGGCGAACGCCACGTGGGGAATGGCTAACAGCCACGGCAGGCGCGTGTTGAGACGCCGCCAGCGTTTGCCGGGCCAGAGAAGCGCCAGCAGGGAAAGGGCGATTAGCAAGGAACCCAGCGTCGCAATGAGCGTTGAGACCAGCGTGGCGACGGTCGCCTGAGGCAGTTGCGGGTCGTTAAGCAGCGACTGCCAGTGAGTCACCGAAAATGCCGGGGCGAGCAGCATCGCACCAGCGGGCAGGATCGGCAGATAGATGGCCGCCATTGCCAGCCAGACAAGCCAACTCAACGGGTGCCGTAACGACGCAGCCATTCCTGCTCCAGCGCGTTAACCCAGGCCGATTGCGGCTCAGCCAGTATCTTCGGCAGCCCTTCAGGGGGGCGGGCTTGCAACTGTTTCGCTTCACCTTCGGGGAGTAATTTTACATCCAGTACGCTCGGGTCTCCCCAGATAGCCGGGTCAGCCTTGCGAATTTGCGCCTGCGGTGAAAGCAGGAAATTGGCGACCACTTTCGCACCTGCGCTCGCGCTGGCATTAGCCGGAATGGCGACAAAATGGACGTTACCGATCATCCCGGTGTGAAAACCAAAGCTGTAGCTGTCGGCTGGCAGTTCACCACTGGCGACTTTTTGTTGCGCATGTGCCGGGTTAAAGGTCAGCGACAGGTTCAGACTGCCGCTGGCAAGCAGGGCATCCATATGTGCAGGCGAAGGGGGAAAGTCTTTGCCTTCGCGCCACAGGAGTGGGTGGAGTTTGTCGAGGTAATCCCAAAGCGGGGCTGTTACCTGGGCAAAGGTGTTATCGGGTGCCTTTTGCAGCGCATCCGGCTGTGTGGTAAGTGTCAGGAGCAACTGCTCAAGAAACGCCGTCCCGGTAAAATCGGGCGGGCGAGGATAGCTGACTTTACCCGGATGCTGCCGCGCGTAAGCCAGCAATGCCTGCGGATCCTCCGGCGGCGTCGGCATGCTCTTTGTACGTGAGATAAAGGTCAGCTGCGCGCCGCCCCACGGCGATTCCGCCCCGTCAGTGGGAACAGCAAAATCTTCCGTTACGGGTTTGCGGGTATCGACATAGCGCCAGTTTGGCAGCAACTGTGCCCATCCGGTTTGCAGCAGGTTAGCCTCTTTTAATGTGCGGAAATTTTCGCCATTAACCCACAGCAGGTCGACTGAGCCGTTGGTCTTACGTCCAGCGCTGGCTTCCGTCTGAATACGTTTTACCGCATCGGCGGCATCTGCCAGTGGGACAATTTTGAGGGTAATGGCGTAGTGCGTTTTCATCTCACCGCTTACCCACTCAAGGTAGCGGTTTACCGCCGGATCGCCGCCCCAGGCGTTAAACCAGACCGTCTGGCCTTTGGCTTGTTGTTGGATGGATTGCCAGCTGTCTGCGGCATACAAAGGGGTTGCCAGCAGCAGGCTGGTCAGAAACGTGCAAAAACGCACACGGCGCATAATGCCTCACTTTTTAGACGAAGGGGTATAACGGGTAAATAGCCGGCGTGTGACCAGCGGTAATAACCCCAGTAGTGTAAAGGCGAATACCATACCCGGCGACAAAATATCGCGCAGCGTTGACACTTTTCCCAGCTCGCGCCCGGCGTTCAGAAAGGCAACCGTGGCGGGCAGCATGGCGAGCTGGCTGACCCACCAGTAACGACGTAGCCCAATGCGGGTAAGACCCATCAGCAAATTCACCAGAAAAAACGGGAACAGCGGCATCAGACGCAGAGCAAAAAGATAGCCCGCGCCGTCATGCGCCATCCCGGCGTTCACCGTTTTCATCTGCTGAGCAAACCTTCGCTGGACCCAGTCGCGCAGCAGATAACGGCTGGCGAGCATCGCCAGCGTGGCACCGAGCGTGGAGGCAAACGAGACCAGTATGGTGCCTTCCCACAGAGGAAACAGCGCACCACCCAGCAGGGTCAGTATCGCCGCGCCGGGTATCGACAGGGCGGAAACAACCACATAGAGCGCAAAAAAGATCAGCGCACTTTGTAGCGGCGCGTGTTCAACATGAGAGAGTAACGCCTGCTGGTGAGTTTTAATCCCATCCAGGGAGAGTGTGCCCGGAGGAAGCGCGATAAATGTCAGAATAAATGCGCCCAGAAGGGCGCACAGGAAGAGTCTTTTTCGAATGTTCACACGTGATTACAGCTTGAATTTTGCCCAGACCGGCGCGTGATCGGACGGTTTTTCCATGCTGCGGATATCGTAGTCGATACCGGTTTCAATGCAGCGCTCTGCCAGAGGCGAGCTGGCCAGCAGCAGATCGATACGCAGGCCACGGTTGTCATCAAAGCCTTTTGAGCGGTAGTCAAACCAGGAGAAGCGGTCCTGTGTTTCCGGGTTGGCACTGCGGAACGTATCCACCAGACCCCAGTCAAGCAGACGCGCCATCCACTCACGCTCTTCCGGCAGGAAGGAGCATTTGCCGGTACGCAGCCAGCGCTTGCGGTTGTCTTCGCCAATACCGATATCGAGATCCGTCGGGCTGATATTCATATCGCCCATGATCAGCACCGGATTCTCTTTTTTCAGTTCGGTGGTCAGGTAGTCCTGCAGATCCTGGTAGAACTTTGCTTTGGCCGGGAATTTTGTCTCGTGGTCACGGCTCTCACCCTGCGGGAAGTAACCGTTAATGACCGTGATATTCCCGAGTGCAGAAGGCACTTCCGCCATGATAATGCGACGCTGTGCTTCTTCACCATCGCCAGGGAAGCCGCGGCGGACGGATACCGGTGGCGCTTTAGTGAGCAGCGCTACGCCATAGTGGCCTTTCTGTCCGTGATAAAAGACGTTGTAGCCGAGTTTCGCCACCTCTTCGAGGGGGAACATGTCGTCGTGAACTTTTGTCTCCTGCAGGCCGATCACATCTGGCTGATGTTGCTCAACGATAGCTTCAAGCTGATGAGGACGGGCACGCAGGCCGTTGATATTAAAAGAGACAAATTTCATAGTCGCTGCCAGTGCAAGGTGAATAGTGCATGGATGGTAGCAGAATTTGCGTCAACTGTTACGGGGATTGACCAATAACTGCGACAGATAATGCCAGTGGTGCAATATTTGCACCATTCTGACGCGTATCGCCCTCAAACAGGGCATAAATGACAGATAAATTTCGCGAGCGATCACAATTCCAGAATTATATTTGGCCTCTGCATACTCTTTCTTATTTTCATGCGGCAAAGCGCCGCTTGTCGTAAAAATATTCACTTTTTATGCACTAAAAGTGAATAACTCCATATTGTAACTTATTGATATTCTGTTGGCCCAACCCGTTTATGCATTTTTATCGCTGGCTGGCACGAAGGCTGCAATCTACATTCACAGTGCAAACACTCAATTATTTAACATTCAAATAACTTTTTATTTACCGGATGAGGTCGCTATGTCTCTGTCAATTACGCGTGAAAATTTCGATGAATGGATGATGCCAGTATACGCTCCGGCGGCTTTTATTCCGGTTCGTGGGGAAGGCTCACGCCTGTGGGACCAGCAGGGTAAAGAGTATATCGACTTTGCAGGTGGGATTGCGGTGAACGCGCTGGGCCATGCTCATCCGGCACTGCGTCAGGCACTGAATGACCAGGCGGCGAAGTTCTGGCATACCGGCAACGGGTTTACCAACGAGCCCGCTCTGCGTCTGGCGAAAAAACTGATCGACGCAACATTTGCCGAAAAAGTCTTTTTCTGTAACTCGGGGGCAGAAGCGAACGAAGCGGCGCTGAAGCTGGCGCGCAAATATGCACACGACAAGTTTGGCACGCACAAAAGCGGTATTGTCGCGTTTAAGAACGCCTTCCACGGTCGCACGCTCTTTACCGTCAGCGCGGGCGGTCAGCCTTCTTATTCGCAGGATTTTGCACCGCTGCCACCCGATATTCGTCACGGTATCTATAACGATCTCCAGTCAGCCAGCGAGCTGATCAACGACACCACCTGCGCGGTAATTGTTGAGCCGATGCAGGGCGAGGGCGGCGTGCTTCCGGCGCAAAAGGCGTTCCTGCAGGGGCTGCGCGAACTGTGCGATCGTCATAATGCGGTACTGATTTTTGATGAAGTGCAAACGGGGGTGGGCCGTACCGGTGAACTGTATGCCTACATGCACTACGGTGTGACGCCGGACGTCCTTTCGACTGCCAAAGCGCTGGGCGGCGGCTTCCCGATTGGGGCAATGCTGACCACCGATAAATTCGCCAGCGTGATGACCGTGGGGACCCATGGCACCACATACGGCGGTAACCCGCTGGCCACAGCCGTGGCCGGACAGGTTCTCGACATCATTAACACCCCTGAGGTGTTGAAAGGCGTTAAGCAGCGCCACGACTGGTTTGTCGAGCGCCTGAATGCAATCAACAGCAAAACGGGGCTGTTTAAAGAAATTCGCGGTCTGGGGCTGTTAATCGGCTGCGAGCTCACCGCCGAGTTTGCCGGAAAAGCTAAACTTATTTCGCAGGAAGCGGCAAAAGTGGGCGTAATGGTGCTGATTGCCGGTGCCAACGTGGTGCGTTTTGCTCCTGCGCTGATTGTCAGCCAGGAAGAGGTGCAAACTGGTTTAGATCGCTTTGCGCTGGCCTGCGAACATGTGAAATCCGGGGTGTCATCATGATGGTCATCCGTCCCGTTGAGCGCGGCGATCTCGCCGGGCTCATGCAGCTTGCCGGTAAGACGGGAGGTGGGTTGACCTCACTTCCCGCCGACGAAAAAACACTGTCGGCGCGCATTGAGCGCGCCCTGCACACCTGGCAGGGGACGTTGCCAAAAAGCGAACAGGGTTATGTGTTCGTTCTTGAAGATACCGACACCGGTGCTGTTGCCGGGATTTGCGCCATCGAGGTGGCTGTTGGGTTAAACGACCCGTGGTACAACTATCGCGTCGGCACGATGGTTCATGCTTCGAAAGAGCTGAACGTCTATAACGCGCTGCCGACGCTGTTTCTTTGTAATGACCACACGGGTGCCAGCGAGCTCTGCACGCTGTTCCTCGACCCGGCGTGGCGCAAAGAAGGCAACGGTTACCTGCTTTCTAAATCACGCTTTATGTTTATGGCCGCCTTCCGCGATCGCTTTAACGAAAAGGTGGTCGCAGAGATGCGCGGCGTGATCGACGACACCGGCTACTCACCGTTCTGGGAGAGCCTGGGCGAGCGCTTCTTCTCGATGGAGTTCAGCCGGGCGGACTATCTCTGCGGTACCGGCCAGAAAGCGTTTATTGCCGAACTGATGCCGAAGCATCCTATCTATACCCATTTCTTAACCCCGGAAGCGCAGGCGGTGATTGGCGAAGTGCATCCGCAAACCGCGCCCGCCCGCGCGGTGCTGGAGAAAGAGGGCTTCCGCTACCGTAACTATGTCGACATCTTTGACGGCGGGCCAACGCTTGAGTGCGATATCGACCGCGTGCGTGCGATTCGTAAAAGCCGGCTGGTTGAGGTCGCTGAAGGTCAGCCTGCGCCGGGTGACTGGCCGGCATGTCTGGTGTCGAACGAAAATTACACCAACTTCCGCGCCATGCTGGTGCGTACCAACCCGAAATGTGAACGTCTGGTGCTGACGGCTGCAGAACTGGATGCCCTGAAATGTAACGCCGGCGATACGGTTCGCCTGGTGCGTCTCTGCCCTGAGGAGAAAACAGCATGACATTATGGATTAACGGTGACTGGGTCACGGGCGAAGGCGAACAGCGCGTAAAGACCAATCCGGTAGCAAAAGAGGTGCTTTGGAAAGGGAATGACGCCAGCACCGCGCAGGTTGAACAAGCCTGTCATGCCGCGCGCCGCGCGTTTCCGGCGTGGGCAAAACAGCCTTTCGCCGTGCGTCAGGCCATTGTTGAAAAGTTTGCCGGTTTGCTGGAGGCGAACAAAGCCGAACTGACGCGCATCATCGCCTCTGAGACCAGTAAACCGCGCTGGGAAGCAACAACCGAAGTGACGGCGATGATCAACAAAATTGCCATTTCGGTGAAGGCTTACCACACCCGTACCGGTGAACAGCACACCGAGATGCCGGACGGTGCGGCCACGCTGCGCCACCGTCCGCACGGCGTGCTGGCGGTGTTTGGTCCGTACAACTTCCCGGGGCATCTGCCGAATGGTCACATTGTGCCCGCGCTGCTGGCGGGCAATACCGTGATTTTCAAACCGAGCGAGTTAACGCCATTAACCGGCGAGGCGGTGGTGAAACTCTGGGAACAGGCTGGCCTGCCGCCTGGCGTGCTGAATCTGGTACAGGGTGGGCGTGAAACCGGTCAGGCGCTGAGTGCGTTGAGCGATATTGACGGTCTGTTGTTTACCGGCAGCGCCGGAACGGGCTATCAGTTGCATCGCCAGCTGGCGGGGCAGCCGGAAAAAATTCTGGCGCTGGAGATGGGCGGTAACAATCCACTGATCGTGGAAGACCCTGACGATATTGACGCTGCCGTGCATCTGACCATTCAGTCCGCCTTTATTACCGCCGGACAGCGCTGTACCTGTTCCCGTCGCTTACTGGTAAAACGTGGTGCGCAGGGGGATGCCTTCCTGAAACGGCTGGTTGAAGTGAGCGCGCGTCTGGTACCTGCAACGTGGGATGCCGACCCGCAGCCGTTTATGGGCGGTCTGATTTCCGAGCAGGCGGCGTTGAATGTGCTGAAGGCCTGGCAGGATCATGTCGCGCGTGGAGCAAAAACCTTGCTGGAACCGAAGCTGGTCCAGCCTGGCACCTCGCTGCTGACGCCGGGCATTATTGAGATGAGCGGTGCGAGCAACGTGCCGGACGAAGAGGTCTTTGGCCCGCTGCTGTGCGTCTGGCGTTATGACGATTTTGATGCGGCGATTGCAATGGCCAATAACACCCGTTACGGCCTGTCGAGCGGGCTGATTTCGCCGCATCGCGAGAAGTTTGATCGGCTGCTGCTGGAAGCGCGCGCCGGGATTGTGAACTGGAATAAACCGCTGACCGGTGCAGCGAGCACCGCGCCGTTCGGCGGCGTGGGGGCATCGGGCAACCATCGCGCCAGCGCGTGGTACGCCGCGGATTACTGCGCGTGGCCGATGGCAAGCCTGGAAACCCCGGCGCTGACGCTGCCGGAAACGCTCAATCCGGGTCTGGACTTTACCGGAGGGGATCGTCATGAAAGCGCGTGAAGTCAACTTTGACGGGCTGGTGGGGCTGACGCACCACTATGCGGGTCTCTCTTTTGGTAATGAAGCCTCGACGAAGCATCGTTTTCAGGTCTCCAACCCGAAACTGGCGGCGAAACAGGGGCTGCTAAAAATGAAAGCGCTGGCGGATGCCGGTTTCCCGCAGGCGGTTATTCCGCCGCAAGAGCGCCCAAACGTGGCAGTGTTGCGTCAACTGGGCTTCACCGGCAGCGATGAGCAGGTGGTTGAAAAAGCGGGTACACAGACACCGCATCTGCTCTCTGCGGCAAGCTCTGCCTCATCAATGTGGGTGGCCAACGCGGCAACCGTCGCACCGTCAGCCGATACGCTGGATGGAAAAGTCCATTTGACGGTGGCGAACCTGAACAACAAATTCCACCGCGCCACCGAAGCGGAAACCACCGAGCGCGTGTTGCGCGCCATTTTCAGTCATGACGACCATTTTGCGGTGCATCAGGCTCTGCCACAGGTGGCGATGTTTGGCGACGAAGGGGCTGCCAACCATAACCGGCTGGGAGGTGATTATGGCGACCCTGGTGTGCAGTTGTTTATTTACGGGCGTGAGGAGGGCGGTCATTCTGAACCCGTCCGCTATCCGGCCCGTCAGACGCTGGCGGCGAGTCAGGCCGTTGCCCGCCTGAATCAGGTCAATCCTTCCCAGGTGATTTTTGCCCAGCAGAATCCACAGGTGATTGACCAGGGCGTGTTCCACAACGACGTGATTGCCGTCTCCAACCGCCAGGTACTGTTCTGCCATGAGCAGGCGTTTGCCCATCAGGAGAAGCTGCTCGCTACGTTACATGAACGCGTGCCGGGTTTTATGCCGATTCAGGTGCCGACGCAGGCGGTCAGCGTGCAGGATGCAGTGGAAACCTATCTCTTCAACAGCCAGCTGTTGAGCCGTGACGATGGCAGCATGATACTGGTGCTGCCGCAAGAGTCCCGGGATCATAAAGGGGTGTGGCGTTATCTGTCAGACCTGGTTAAGGCCGATAACCCAATTGACGAACTGCGCGTCTTTGACCTGCGTGAAAGTATGGCCAACGGCGGTGGTCCAGCCTGTCTGCGCCTGCGCGTGGTACTGACGCAGAATGAAATGCAGGCCGTTAACCCGGCAGTGATGATGAACGAAACGCTGTTTAACACCCTGAACGACTGGGTGGATCGTTACTATCGTGACCGGTTAACGCAGGCAGACCTGGTCGACCCTCAACTGCTGCGCGAAGGTCGTGAGGCGCTGGACGCGTTGACATCCATCCTGCAGCTGGGATCGGTTTATCCGTTCCAGCGCTAAAGGAGTGAGTATGGAAAATCTACTGGCGCTGACCCTGGCTGATGAAACACCTGAGCAGAGTGAGGGGGAGGGGCCCTCATTCCTCTGGCGCTGGTTGGGGCGCGGAGTGCTTGAGCTGACGCCGACCGCAAAAAGCGATCTGTCGCTGCTGCTTTCAACGGGGATTCATGGGAATGAAACGGCACCCGTTGAGATTGTCGATCTGCTGTTGCGCGCGTTGTATCGCGGAGATATCACCCTTAAGTGTCGTGTGCTGGTGGTGCTCGGCAACCCGCCTGCGCTGGCACAAAACAAACGGTATCTGGTGAGCGATATTAACCGCATGTTCGGTGGGCGCTGGTCGCAATTTCCACAGAGTGACGAAACGGCGCGGGCAGAGTGGCTGGAGAACGTCGTGAGCGCGTTTTTTGCGGCTGCGGGGCCTGCGCGCTGGCATCTGGATCTGCATACGGCGATCCGGGCGTCTTATCATGTTCGCTTTGGCGTTCTGCCGCAGCGTCATCAGCCGTGGGATGAAGCGTTCCTGAGCTGGCTGGGCGATGCCGGGCTGGAGGCGCTGGTCTTTCATCAGTCACCGGGGGGAACGTTTACTCACTTTACCTGCGAACGTTTCGCTGCGCTGGCGTGTACCCTGGAGCTGGGAAAAGCACTCCCGTTTGGCCAGAACGATCTGACCCGCTTTGCGCCTACGCATCTCGCTCTTCGGGCGCTGCTGGGAGGAACGGTTCCTGAGCACGCGCATCAGCCCGTTGAACGGTATCGGGTCGTGCAGCAGATCACTCGCCGCAGCGATGCCTTCCTGCTTCATATGGCTGCACATACGCTCAACTTTACCCCGTTCCGTAAAGGCGTCCTGTTGGCCGAAGATGGTGAGGATCGTTATGAAGTGCAGAAGACAACCGAATATGTGTTGTTTCCTAACCCGTCGGTGGCGTTTGGTTTGCGAGCCGGATTGATGCTGGAAAAAATCTCCTGAGTATTTCCCCTCTCATCCTCTGAGGGGGGAAGCAAAAACCTTTTCTTAACGATTAAAGCGTTCGCACTTCTTTTGCAGAATATTCCTGGTGAATTGCTTTATTATTAATCTTCACTTCGCTATACTCATGCTTAATTTCTTTAAAATCATCGTGTTGTTTATTTTTTGTTGCAACTCTCCACGCTTTATCCTTATTTCCTCCACATTTGGCGAAAATTTGTTTTTTACACTTTCATTGTTTTACCGTTGCTCTGACTAATTGACGATAAAGCCCGTAAAGTTAATCTCGTCAACACGGCATAGCGCCGAAGAATAACTGAAAGAAAGGAAATAAATTATGCGTAAACTTACTGCACTGTTTGTTGCTTCTACCCTGGCTCTGGGCGCTACCAGCATGGCGTTCGCCGCAGATACGACCACCACCGCTGCCGCGCCAGCTGAAGGCAAAATGATGATGCATCATAAAGGCAAGCCGGGTATGCACAACGAGATGATGATGTTTAAAGATCTGAATCTGACGGATGCGCAGAAGCAGCAGATCCGCGATATCAGGAAAGGCGAGCGCGACCAGATGAAACGTCCTCCGCTTGAAGAGCGTCGCGCGATGCATGACATCATCGCCAGCGATAGTTTCGATAAGGCGAAAGCTGAAGCGCAGATCGACAAAATGGCTGAGCAGCACAAAGCCCGCATGCTGGCTCACATGGAAACCCAGAATAAGATCTACAACATTCTGACTCCGGAACAGAAAAAACAATTTAATGCGAATTTTGAGAAGCGTCTGACAGAACGTCCGGCGATGGAAGGTAAAATGCCAGCACCAACCGAATAATCGGTTCAACATCTTAAGACCGCCGGGATCCTGTCCACAAAAGCGCTATCGCTGTGGACAGGACCGGCGGTTTTTCTTTCCTTCCCTCTTGTCTGCCACCGCGAGCGCGGTATGCTCCTGTAGTCGCTTCAGAGAATGTTTGTAGAGTCATGGCGTTAGAATTTTTATTAACGTTCAGTTAATGCCTGCCCGCTCTGCTGCCGATACTGTGTCTGTGAAACCCTAACGATAACAAACAAGACAGCAACGATAGCAATATCCTTGCCCTGGCACAGGTTGTGCCATTCAGGAGTGGTGATGGAGTTCTTTGATATCCGTAAGATGCCGGTCAGTCTCTGGCGCAATGGTGCTGGCGAAACGCGAGAGATTTGTTGTTTTCCTCCCGCGACGCGGGATTTTTACTGGCGTGCCAGTATTGCGACTATTGCCAGTAACGGTGAATTCTCCTCTTTTCCCGGTGTTGATCGGGTCATAACGTTACTGGAGGGAGGAGAGGTGACGCTGGATGCCGGTCAGGCATTCTGTCATACCCTGAAACAGCATCAGCCTTACAGCTTTTCTGGCGATCTACCGGTAAAAGCACTGCTGGCGGATGGGAGGATGGCAATGGATTTCAACATCATGACCCGGCGCGATTGCTGCCAGGCAAAAGTACGCGTTGCCGATCGTACCTTTACCACCTTTGGTTCCCGGGGCGGCGTGGTGTTCGTGTTAGGCGGCGCGTGGCAGTTGGGGGATAAATTGTTGACCGCCGATCAGGGGGCATTCTGGGAAGAGGGCACCCACACTCTCCGTCTGCTGGAGTCTGAAGGCACCTTATTGTTCAGTGAAATTAACTGGCTGCCGGGTCACTCAGCACAATGATCTCATATTTGCCGGTTAATACCGGCTTACAGAGTATTTTGTAGCCGTCATGATCGAATCCGGCGGGTGTGCGTAGCAAGGTTGCCGCGTCGTTTACATTGTCAACGGCGCCCAGCCAAAGCCAGTTATTGATGATGTGATACTGGGTCATCGCTTCACCCACTTCCTTTAGGGCAACGGCATTTTCCCACGGCCAGCAGGCGACACTGATGGCCGCCAGCCCGTTGAGAAGCCGGGCATGATGTTCCTCAACACTTTCTTTCCCACAACAAGCACCTGCGCAGCGCTTCAGAGCGGATCGGAAACAGGCGCGCCCACGGGTGGTTGCCTCCAGACCCAACAGGCTGTAACAAAGCTGTAAATCATCCGCCAGCGTTTGCAGGGCCTGGAGTGCCGCACGTTTATTCGCGAATAACCCATACAGATTTGGGGCATGTGAAAAATCGACTTCACGTGCGTAGACAATCTGCGGTTTGCCCGCGGTTATCTGCAGGGAGCAAAGCTGACGATTACGGCGCAAACGCTTATTGAACAGCGGTTGTTGCTCTTTGATAAGTCGGGCTTCAAGCAACAGTGCGCCCATTTCTCCTGCGGTCTGAACCCAGGTAATGCGTCGTGACTGGCGCAGCATGGCGGCCTCGTCCGGCGTACGGAGATGGGATAATACCCGGCTGCGAATATTGACGCTTTTACCGATATAGAGTGGCAGGGTGTCACTCTCACCGTGAAAGATGTACACGCCAGGCTGTTTAGGCAGCGCCTCCAGCCATGGGCGAAGGTGCTCGGGATATTCGTAGATAGCCGCCGCTTCAAACTCAAGACGCGGGGCAGATTGACGCCTGCTCACATACCACTCCCTATACTGTTCAGGTATACAGTGTAGCAGGAGTGTGGTGGTTAAAAAAGAGCCGGGTGGCGGCTGCGCCTTACCCGGCCTAGATTATGCGGGTTACCGTTTTGCTCTATTTCTTCCAGAAGTCGTCAAACACCGTGATAGGCGTGTGGCGCTTGTGCTCGGTTTTTAGATACCAGCCTTCGATGATTTTCGCGGTACCTTCATCCAGTTTTTTACCTTCCAGATAATCATCAATATTGTCATAGGTGACGCCAAGCGCCGCTTCATCTGGCAGGGAAGGGCGATCGTCTTCAAGATCCGCTGTCGGCGCTTTCTTGTAAAGATGCTCAGGGCAACCCAGCGTGGCCAGCAGTTGCTTACCCTGACGCTTGTTCAGACGGAAAATGGGGTTGATGTCGGTGCCGCCGTCGCCATATTTGGTGAAGAAACCGGTGATCGCTTCTGCCGCATGGTCGGTTCCAACAACTACACCTTTGGTCATCCCGGCGATGCTGTACTGCGCTTTCATGCGCTCACGGGCTTTCTCGTTCCCACGGACAAAATCACTCAATTCTATGCCGGCTTCGCGTAGCGCCTGCTCGCTTGCCAGGACCGAACCTTTAATATTGACGGTCAGTACGCGGTCAGGCTGAATGAACGAAATGGCATCCTGGCAATCCTGCTCGTCGGCCTGCACACCATACGGAAGACGCACGGCGATAAACTGCAGTGTCTCATCACCGGTCTCTTCGCGAAGCTCTGAAATGGCCATCTGGCAGAGTTTACCGGTCAGCGTCGAGTCCTGGCCCCCGCTGATGCCCAGCACCAGGGATTTCAGGAAAGGGTTCGTTTTTAAATAAGATTTTAAAAAATCCACGCTGCGGCGGATCTCTTCATGTGCATCTACCGCAGGCTTCGCGCCCAGCGCCTGAATAATCTCTTGTTGCAGAGCCATCATGCCCTCCATATGCAGAACATAAACCGAATGTATTTACTGCTAAAACTAACCCTTTGGGCGAGAAACGACAAGGATCACAGTTTTGAGTGCGCTAATTTGCGGCGATTTAGCAGGTTATCATTGTTTTATTAGAATTTTCCGAAATTCGTCTGGCGTAATTCACAAAGTTGAACAATCGTACTTTTTATTCCATGCTTAGATAACACGCTGATAAACAAGAGGACGGAATATGAACAAGAACGTAGCAGGAATTCTTAGCGCAGCGGCAGTACTGACTATGCTGGCAGGGTGTACAGCTTACGATCGCACCAAAGATCAGTTCACACAGCCAGTGGTTAAAGATGTCAAAAAAGGCATGACCCGTTCGCAGGTGGCTGCGATTGCCGGTAAACCTTCTTCTGAAGTGACCATGATCCATGCGAAAGGAACCTGCCAGACCTATATCCTGGGTCAACGTGATGGTAAGGCAGAGACCTACTTTGTCGCCCTGGATGATACCGGCCATGTTATTAACTCCGGCTATCAGACCTGTGCTGAATACGACACCGATCCGCAGGCACCTAAGGCGTAGTAACCCTGCGTATCTGAGGATGTTAACAAACCGACCAGTGGGTCGGTTTTTTTATGCATACAAAAATCTTATTTCTTTGCGCGAATTATTTGCCCGAAATGTGAAGGGAGTCAACAAGCCAGGTCAATGAGAGACAATTTGAGTCTGTTCAGAATTATCCCCTGTCTGTACCATTGCGTATACTCACTCCAACGACAAACAACAATACACAAGCTACCTGTCTGCCGGGACAGCGAGTCGAGTGATAGCAAGATGGCAGGTAGTCATACAAGAGGGAAATTATGATGGAAAAGAAACATATTTACCTGTTCTGCTCAGCGGGCATGTCAACCTCGCTTCTGGTGTCAAAGATGCGTGCACAAGCTGAAAAGTATGAAGTCCCTGTGGTGATTGAAGCGTTTCCTGAGACGCTGGCGGGCGAAAAAGGCCAGAAAGCCGACGTCGTTTTACTGGGACCGCAAATCGCCTATATGTTACCCGAAATTCAACGACTGTTACCGAATAAACCGGTCGAGGTGATTGACTCAGGGCTGTACGGCAAGATTGATGGTTTAGGTGTATTGAAAGCTGCTGTAGCAGCCATTAAAAAAGCTGCTAATTAATTTTTATTTTTCCCGTCAAAGAGTTATTTCACACACAATACGCCGTAACTTGTGTTGCGGCATTTAAGGGTATTTTCCTATGAGTAAAGTCATCGCTTCACTTGAAAAGGTACTCCTTCCTTTTGCTGTTAAAATAGGAAAGCAGCCTCACGTTAATGCCATCAAAAACGGTTTTATTAAATTAATGCCGTTGACGCTGGCCGGGGCAATGTTCGTTTTAATTAACAACGTTTTTCTGAGCTTTGGTGAAGGTTCCTTCTTTTATTCATTAGGAATTCGGTTAGACGCTTCGACTATTGAAACCCTTAACGGTTTTAAAGCCATCGGCGGCAACGTCTATAACGGGACGTTAGGTATTATGTCGCTGATGGCGCCTTTCTTTATAGGGATGGCGCTGGCAGAAGAGCGGAAAGTAGATCCACTGGCCGCTGGTTTATTATCCGTTGCCGCATTTATGACCGTGACTCCTTACAGTGTCGGCGAAGCGTATGCAGTAGGCGCAAACTGGCTGGGCGGAGCTAACATCATCTCCGGTATTGTTATCGGGCTGGTGGTGGCGGAGATGTTCACCTTTATTATTCGTCGAAACTGGGTTATCCGTTTGCCAGATAGCGTTCCTGCTTCGGTTTCTCGTTCATTTTCCGCGTTGATTCCAGGCTTCATTATTCTTTCCATCATGGGGATTATCGCCTGGGCGCTCTCTCACTGGGGCACTAACTTCCACCAGATCATCATGGACTCTATCTCTACGCCGCTGGCGTCAATGGGTGGAGTGATCGGTTGGGCGTATGTGATTTTCACTTCTCTGCTGTGGTTCTTCGGCGTGCATGGTTCACTGGCACTGGCAGCGCTGGACAGCGGGATTATGACCCCATGGGCACTGGAAAACGTAGCACTTTACCAGCAGTACGGCTCTGTTGACGCGGCGCTGGCAGCGGGTAAAACCTTCCATGTGTGGGCGAAGCCGATGCTTGACTCCTATATCTTCCTGGGCGGTACCGGGGCGACCTTGGGTCTGATCATCGCGGTCTTTATTGTCTCTCGTCGTGCTGACTACCGTCAGGTGGCGAAACTGGCGCTGCCTTCAGGTATCTTCCAGATTAACGAACCGATCCTGTTTGGTCTGCCAATCATCATGAACCCGGTGATGTTCATCCCGTTCATTCTGATTCAGCCGCTGCTGGCAGCCATTACCCTGACGGCCTATTACATGGGGATCATTCCACCAATCACCAACATTGCACCATGGACAATGCCGGCGGGTCTGGGCGCGTTCTTCAACACCAACGGCAGCGTGGCGGCCTTCCTGCTGGCGATATTCAACCTCGGGATTGCAACACTGCTTTACATGCCATTCGTGGCGATTGCGAACAAAGCAGCAACCATCATTGATGAAGAAGAGAGCGAAGAGGATATTGCCCTCTCACTGAAATTCTAAGATTGAACGGCGCGGGGAAACCCGCGCCAGCCACAAGGAGCTTAAAATGTTAGATTTGGATAGTATTGTTGCAGAAGAAAGCGCAGAGAACGATCTCGAAGAAGTGGTGATGGGGCTCATCATCAATTCCGGACAAGCCCGCAGCCTGGCCTATGCCGCCCTCAAGCAGGCCAAACAGGGGGATTTCGCCGCCGCGAAAACCATGATGGATCAGTCCCGTACGGCGCTGAATGAAGCGCACCTGGTGCAGACGAAGCTCATCGAAGGTGACCAGGGGGAAGGGAAGATGAAGGTTAGCCTGGTGCTGGTACACGCGCAGGATCACCTGATGACGTCGATGCTGGCACGCGAGCTGGTGGCGGAGTTAATTGAGCTTCACGAGAAAATGCAATAAGTCAGGTCAGGCAGCAGGAGGTCAGCACGATGGAAATTAAAACCGCACTTGAGCAGCAACTGTTTAATGGCAAGAATTTTCACGTGGTCATTTACAACAAAACGGAGAGCGCCAGCGGTCTGCACCAGCATGACTACTATGAGTTCACGATTGTTCTGACCGGCCGCTACTACCAGGAAATTAACGGTAAGCGCGTCCTGCTTGAACGGGGCGATTTTGTCTTCTTACCGATGGGATCCTATCACCAGAGCTTTTACGAATTTGGTGCCACACGCATTCTGAATGTGGGCGTCAGCAGACGCTTCTTTGAGAAGCACTATCTGCCGCTGGTACCGTTCTGCTTTGTGGCATCGCAGGTCTATCGTGTCAAAAACGAGTTTATGACCTGGATTGAAACGGTTATCGCCTCGCTTAACTTCCGCGACAATGAATTTGATGAGTTTATTGAAACGGTGACATTCTATGTGATGAACCGGCTGCGCCATCATCGCGAAGAGCAGCAGGTGACGGATGATGTTCCGCAATGGCTGCGCGGTACTGTGGAACTGATGCACGATAAAGGGCAGTTCAGTGAAAATGCGCTGGAGAATATGGTTTCACTGTCGGGAAAATCGCAGGAATATCTGACTCGCGCGACACAGCGTTATTATCGTAAAACACCTGTGCAAATTATTAATGAAATCCGCATTAATTTTGCAAAAAAACAGCTGGAAATTACCAACTATTCTGTCACCGATATTGCTTACGAATCCGGATACAGTAGCCCCAGTCTGTTTATTAAAACCTTTAAGAAATTGACATCGTTCACCCCGAACAGTTACCGGAAAAACTTGACGGTAATTAATTAACTTTCGGCGGATTTACCCGCCGCGAATATTGCCTTGATTGCTTGCCCAAATAGCGGGAAGAGTACGCTATACCTTGCAGGCGATTAACCTGATACGCTAAGGGAGATATTATGCAAAAGAAATTAAAAGTCGTAACCATTGGTGGCGGCAGCAGTTATACCCCGGAATTACTTGAAGGTTTCCTGAAACGTTATCATGAATTACCGGTTAGCGAGTTATGGCTGGTTGACGTTGAGGAAGGCCAGGAGAAACTGAATATTATTTTCGACCTGTGCAAGCGCATGGTTGAGAAAGCCGGTGTGCCTTTAACCGTGCATAAAACCCTGGATCGTCGACTGGCGCTGAAAGATGCGGATTTCGTTACCACCCAGCTACGCGTGGGTCAGTTAAAGGCACGTGAACTGGACGAACGCATTCCACTGAGTCACGGTTATCTGGGACAAGAGACCAACGGCGCGGGCGGCCTGTTCAAAGGTTTGCGTACCATCCCAGTCATTTTCGACATTATCAAAGATGTCGAAGAGATTTGCCCGAACGCATGGGTGATTAACTTTACTAACCCGGCCGGGATGGTGACCGAGGCGGTCTACCGCCATACGGGTTTCAAACGCTTTATCGGCGTCTGTAATATTCCGATTGGCATGAAGATGTTTATCCGCGACGTTCTGGAACTGACCGACAACGACGATCTCTCCATCGATCTGTTCGGCCTGAACCACATGGTGTTTATCAAAGATGTCATTGTGAACGGAAAATCACGCTTTGCCGAACTGCTCGACGGCGTGGCTTCCGGCCGCCTGACCGCGGCGTCAGTGAAAAACATCTTTGACCTGCCATTCAGCGAAGGGCTGATCCGCTCGCTGAATCTGCTGCCATGCTCGTACCTGCTTTACTACTTTAAGCAGAAAGAGATGCTGGCTATCGAAATGGGCGAGTACTATAAGGGCGGCGCGCGTGCGCAGATCGTTCAGAAGGTTGAGAAGCAGCTGTTCGATTTGTATAAAGATCCGAACCTGAACGTCAAACCAAAAGAGCTGGAGCAGCGCGGCGGGGCATATTACTCCGATGCAGCATGTGAAGTTATCAATGCCATTTACAACGATAAGCAAGCGGAGCATTACGTTAATGTGCCGCATCATGGTCATATCGACAACATTCCGGCTGACTGGGCCATCGAGATGACCTGTATTCTGGGGCGTGATGGGGCGAAACCACATCCACGCATCACCCATTTTGATGACAAAGTCATGGGCCTGATTCACACCATCAAAGGATTTGAAGTGGCTGCCAGTCATGCGGCGTTAAGCGGTGAGCTTAATGACGTGCTGCTGGCGCTGAACCTCAGCCCGCTGGTCCATTCTGATCGCGATGCGGAGCA
Organism: Enterobacter sp. CPE_E890; assembly: GCF_046521475.1. Taxonomy (NCBI): domain Bacteria; kingdom Pseudomonadati; phylum Pseudomonadota; class Gammaproteobacteria; order Enterobacterales; family Enterobacteriaceae; genus Enterobacter; species Enterobacter sp. CPE_E890. The sequence continues at coordinate 2,031,537 of NZ_JBKFZW010000001.1, forward strand.
ACTGGCCAGTGAAATGATTCTGGCACATGAAAAATGGTTGCCGAACTTTGCTGCAACAATAGAGAAGCTGAAGTTCAAACACCGTTAAGGGGATGCGCAATGGAAAACCTGCTGATCGTCAATGCTGATGATTTTGGTCTCTCCAGAGGTCAAAACTACGGCATTATTGAAGCCTGCCGTCGGGGGATCGTGACCTCCACAACGGCACTGGTTAATGGTGAAGCGGTTGAACACGCGGCGCAGTTGAGCCGCGACGTTCCGGCGCTGGGCGTCGGCATGCACTTTGTGTTGACGCTTGGGATGCCGCTTTCGCAGATGCCAGGTCTGACTCGCGACGGACAGCTGGGTAAGTGGATTTGGGAACTGGCGGAGCAGGATGCTCTGCCGCTCGAAGAGATTACCCGTGAGCTGGACTGTCAGTTCAACCGCTTTGTTGATGTGTTTGGCAAGGAGCCGACGCACATTGACAGTCACCATCACGTCCATATGATCCCGGCGATTTTCCCGCTTGTTGCGGAATTTGCGCGACGTAAAGGGGTTGCAATGCGCGTGGATCGTGACGTGCAGGCGCTGCACGGTCTGTCATTCTTCTCTGTGCCCACAACGGACGGATTCAGCAGCGCGTTTTATGGCGAAGGGATCGATGAAGCACTGTTCCTGAAAGTGCTGGATGATTCCGCCGCCCGAGGCGAACGGTCGGTGGAGGTGATGGCGCACCCCGCTTTTGTTGATAACACCGTGCGTAAAAGCGCCTACTGCTGGCCTCGACTGGCGGAACTGGATGTGCTGACGTCGGCATCGCTCAAGTATGCGATTGCCGAGCGCGGATATCGGTTGGGAACGTTCAGGGATCTGTAAGAAGTGCCGGGGGGCGGTTTCGCCTTACCCGGCATTTTTTTACGCCGGTATCTGGTCAATCTTACTGCTGCGCGACCAGACGCGATGAACAGCGAGCAAATCAAACAGTTTCGTCATAAACGCGTCATTGACGTTATCGCCCTCCACAATGCCATCCTCACCCTGATCCGCCACCTTCAACTGCGCTTTAAACTGTCGCGCATCGCCGGATAGCGCGATCGGTTTAAGGTGTTTATAGGCTTCCAGCAAGTAATAGACGGCGTCGCCGTTGGTCAGCAGACTGTTAATATCCCCGCACGGCACAATTACCGCATCGACGGTTAGCGATGGCGCGCCGGCAAAAGTCGCCGCCACCGGCAGCACGGAGCCGTCATCGGCGGTCACTTCCCCCATGCGGGAATAAAGCAGTTTCGCATGCACGCCCTGGGTTTTCAGCGCCTGCATAATTCCCAGCACATCACTGGCGCGGGTTTTATCATTTAGCAGAATGGCGACCACGCGGCCTTTAATTGAGCCACCCGGCACTGCGTACAGACTCAGTGACGGATCTTTTTTCACACCATTAACCGCTTTTGGCGGCGCCAGGTTGCGTTGCTCATCGGTGAGCGTAATACCCAGGTTATCGGCTACGCTCTGAGCAAGCTGAATATTAATATGCGCCAGCTGGTCGACCACGCGCTCGCGGATATAGGTGCGCACCACTTTGCTGAGCTCAAAGATGAAGCCGCCGATAATGTGCTGCTGCTCAATCGGCGTCTGGCTGTTCCAGAACAGGCGAGGGTGGGCGTAATACTCACCAAACGACGGGCTGCGCTCGCGAATTTTGTTGCCATCAATACGCTCCTGATACGATTCGAATCCACCGCGTTTCGGCCCAGGTGGGGTTTCGCGCGGCCAGTTATCGTTGATGGAGTTCGGTTCATAGTTCGCCGGGTTGGTATCAATATCCTGACGGTGCATCCCGTCCCGCTGGAAGTTGTGGTACGGACAGGTTGGACGGTTAATCGGGATTTCGTGGAAATTCGGCCCACCAAGACGGCTGATCTGCGTATCGGTATACGAGAATAAACGTCCCTGTAAGAGAGGATCGTTGGTGAAATCCAGCCCCGGCACGATATGCCCCGGGTGGAACGCGACCTGTTCGTTTTCGGCGAAGAAATTATCCGGGTTACGGTTGAGCACCATTTTACCCACCAGCTGAACCGGCACCAGCTCCTCCGGGATCAGTTTGGTCGGGTCAAGGAGATCGAAATCGAACTTGCATTCGTCCTCTTCCGGAATGAGCTGCAGGCCCAGTTCGTATTCCGGGAAATCGCCCGCTTCAATGGATTCCCATAACTCGCGGCGATGGAAGTCCGGATCGCGTCCGGTGAGCTTCTGCGCTTCGTCCCACACCAGCGAGGCTTTACCCGCCACAGGCTTCCAGTGGAAGCGGACAAACGTGGCTTTTCCCTCGGCATTGATCAGACGGAAGGTATGGATGCCAAATCCTTCCATTGTACGATAACTGCGCGGAATGCCCCTGTCTGATATCGCCCACATCACGTTGTGTAAGGTTTCAGGCTGCAGGGAGACATAGTCCCAGAAGGTGTCGTGCGCACTTTGTCCCTGCGGTATAGCCCAATGGGGCTCCGGTTTTACCGCATGGACAAAGTCAGGAAATTTATGCGCATCCTGAATGAAAAACACGGGAGTGTTGTTGCCCACCAGATCGAAAATTCCCTCTTCGGTATAAAATTTGGTGGCAAAGCCGCGGATATCCCGGACGGTGTCTGCCGAACCCGCGCCGCCCTGCACGGTGGAGAAACGCACAAACACCGGTGTGATTTTATCCGGGTCGGAGAGGAAATCCGCTTTGGTGATCGCTTTCAGACTCTTATAGGGCTGAAAGTAGCCGTGGGCCGCGGAACCGCGGGCGTGGACGATGCGTTCCGGTATCCGTTCGTGGTCAAAATGGGTGATTTTTTCCCGCAGGATAAAATCTTCCAGCAGGGTCGGCCCGCGCGCGCCCGCGCGAAGGGAGTTCTGATCGTCAGCAATGCGCACGCCCTGATTGGTGGTGAGCGCAAAACCTTCGCCGCCTTTACGGTGTGGCGCTAGAGATTTCAGTTTTTCATTTCCCGTGTCCGGTGATTTCACGCTTCCCGGTGCGGTAGGTTGTTCGCCTGGGGCAGAAGGGCCGGGAGAGGGGCGGTGAGAGCCGTCAGCAGGGGCGAGGGAGTCCATTCCCGGTTGAGACTCTTCAGTGCCATGAATCGGCGATTGATGTGTTTTATCTTTGTTCGACATTGCACGATGCTCCTTGATTCATTGCTAAAAAACCTTTTAAGGATAGGACAATGTCGCAAGATGGTTTGCTAACTAAGAGTTTTCACATGCCGTCATTAGCGAAAGAAGCCATCTCACCCACTCGGGGCGCGACGGAAGGTAGCGGGATCGGCTATCATAGAATTTTCCTGCTTCAAGAATTTGCTTTAGTGAACCAGTCGCTTATGAAACCTCTTCGCCAACAAAACCGCCAGGTTATTAGCTATGTGCCCCGCGTTGAACCCGCGCCGCCGGATCATGCCCTGAAAGTGGAGGGTTTTCGTGATGTCTGGCTGTTACGCGGTAAATATGTGGCGTTTGTGCTGATCGGTGAACATTTCCGTCGTTCCCCGACTTTTACAGTACCGGAATCCGCGCAACGGTGGGCGATGCAGATCCGCCAGGATGAAGAGGTTGAAGAGTAACAGCCATAAAAAAACCGCCATCAGGCGGTTTTTTTTAATTGTCAGTGTTTAACGGTGCGCCAGTTCGACGTCGTCTTCACTTTCCAGAATCGCTTTGTCAGTCTGCTTCAGCCACTGGCTGGTCAGCGTACCGGCCGTCATTGAGCCGCTTACGTTCAGCGCGGTACGCCCCATGTCGATCAGCGGTTCAACGGAGATCAGCAGCGCAACCAGCGTTACCGGCAGACCCAGAGCCGGCAGCACGATCAGCGCGGCGAAGGTTGCGCCACCACCGACACCTGCAACGCCTGCGGAACTTATGGTCACAATCCCTACCAGTGTAGCAATCCAGACTGGGTCAAGCGGGTTGATACCCACGGTTGGAGCAACCATCACCGCCAGCATCGCCGGGTAAAGACCTGCACAACCGTTCTGACCGATGGTGGCACCAAAAGAGGCAGAGAAGCTGGCGATAGACTCAGGCACGCCCAGACGGCGGGTCTGTGCTTCAACGTTCAGCGGTATAGACGCGGCGCTGGAACGACTGGTGAAGGCGAAGGTCAGCACCGGCCAGACTTTGCGGAAGTATTTCAGCGGGCTAACGCCGTTCACACCCAGCAGGATACCGTGCACCACAAACATAATGCCCAGGCCCAGATAAGAGGCAATCACAAAACTACCCAGCTTGATGATGTCCTGCAGGTTAGAGCCCGCAACCACTTTGGTCATCAGCGCCAGAACACCATAAGGGGTTAACTGCATCACCAGACGAACCAGCTTCATCACCCAGCTTTGCAGGGTATCGATAGCGGTCAGCACGCGTTCACCTTTTGGTGCATCGTCTTTCAGCAGTTTAAGTGCCGCCACACCCAGGAACGCGGCGAAAATGACCACGCTGATGATGGAGGTTGGGTTGGCGCCGGTCAGGTCAGCAAACGGGTTCTTCGGAATGAAGGAGAGCACCATTTGCGGAACGGTCAGGTCCGCCACTTTACCCACGTAGTTGGTTTGAATCGCGGTCAGACGCGCTGTTTCAGCACTGCCCTGAACCAGCCCTTCGGCAGTCAGGCCGAACAGGTTGGTGACCAGTACACCTACCAGCGCCGCAATCAGCGTGGTAAACAGCAGCGTACCAATGGTCAGGAAGCTGATTTTCCCCAGTTGGGTCGCGTTATGCAGTCGGGCAACGGCACTCAGAATTGAGGCAAACACCAGTGGCATAACGATCATCTGCAGCAGCTGAACATAGCCGTTACCGACAATGTTGAACCACTGAATGGAATCTTTCAGAACTGGATTGTCGGAGCCATAAATTGCCTGTAATGCCAGACCAAATACAACACCCATGACCAGACCAACCAGTACTTTTTTCGCCAGACTCCACTGTTTGTGGCGCGCCTGCGCGAGAAGCAATAGCAATACAACGAACACAATGACGTTCGCGATGAGTGGAAAATTCATCCCCGTTCTCCTGATTTATTATGGGGTCGGTTTTTACCGATCCTGTTGGCGGAAGGTTAGCAGAAGTGTGATGTAGCGCTTATATCCAAATGGAATGGGTTATGACAAATGAGATAGTTTTGTCTGTTTACTGTTCAATCTGGTGATGAATAAAACGATTGAACTGAAATTGCAGCGAATTAATCATCTGGGAAGACCAGCGGACTGCACTGTTTTCGGGCAATGTTTGCGGCATCCAGACAGCATAGGCAAACAGCGCCATGCACAATACGCGCTCAAGCTGGTTACCTTTCTGCGGTGCAAGGATGGGAAAACGGAAACGCCAGCGGCAGGGCCAAAGCAGCGGCACGCCCGCAGGCGTTAGCATATCGGCGAGAATATGGCTTAAATAGCCCAGCACCATCCCCTGGATGGCATCCGCAGGGACAATCCAGCTTTCGGGCACTTTTAAGTAGAAGAGCGTCAGCAGGCCGAACACGGCCAGCAGACTATGCGTAAATCCCCGGTGACCAAACGCGCGAGCGATAGGTTTTGATACCCACTTAAGGCGTTGCCCAAGAAAGGATTTGGGGTGGTCAATGTCGGGCAGCAAACAGGTCAATACGGCGGAAGGGACAATATGCCACCAGTCCCCCTGCGCCAGCACGGGGGTAAGTTCAGCGTTTTTGGCAAATACTGCGCACGCAATAGAAAAAAGCAGGTGGCCTTCCGCCGTCATGATAAAACCCACAAAACTGTCAATTCATACAGTATAGGGTTTTTATACAGTAGGCGGAAGAGGTGACGGTGTAACTGTTTGTCACAAACCCAACGCAGGCATTAACCGCCCTGCAGGTGATGCGTCGTCAACCCGACCAGTGAAGTAAGCTTCACATCGGCAAGGGCAAACCGGGGATCGTGGCGGGTTTCTTCGGCTGGAACTACAATGGAGCGCATCCGTGCGGCTTTCGACGCCACCATACCGTTTACGGAGTCTTCCAGCGCAACGCAGTTGAGCGGATCAATACCCAGCTTAGCGGCACAGTCCAGATAGACCTGCGGGTGCGGCTTGCTGTAAGGCAATTTTTCCGCTGATGCCAGCGCGTCGAAACTGTCGCGCAGTTCAAACATGATGAGCACTTTTTCCAGCATATGCAGCGGTGAAGCAGAGGCCAGACCGACTTTCAGCCCCTGAGCTTTACACAGCGCGACGGCTTCACGTACGCCAGGCAGCAACGGCTTGTTCTCTTCGACCAGCGAGATGGCGCGGCTGATAATGCGTGCGGTCACTTCATCACGATCCGGGCCAACCCACGGCTGTTGGGAAAACCACAGATCGACGACCATATCAATGCGCAGGCCAAGCGTGTCTGGAAGTTCATTACGGCGGCTGATATCTACACCAAGGCTGGCGATGACGTCCAGTTCGGCGCGATCCCACAACGGTTCGGAATCGATCAGTAATCCATCCATGTCAAAAATTGCGGCAAGAATTTTGCGCGGTGTCGACATCACAACGTCTCCTTATCCAGGGTGTTCGACAGACGATAAGTGCTAAGCACAACCTGCAATTTAGCATATTGCCTTTAAAGATCGGGCGAAATTGATGACCAGCAGGTAGACTTAGGCACAAATAACGCGTCTTTATGAAGAGGAACTGATGACGTATCAACAAGCTGGACGCATCGCGGTCTTAAAACGTATTGCTGGCTGGGTGATTTTTATTCCAGCTGTCATTTCTACGCTGATCTCTGTACTGAAATTTATGTACGATCACAGCGAAAAACAGCCGGGTATTAATGCGGTAATGCTTGATTTTGCGCATGTCATGATTGAGATGATGCGTTTTAACACACCATTCTTGAATGTCTTCTGGTTCAACTCACCCACCCCGGATTTTCATCAGCAACTGAATATCGGCTTTTGGGTCATTTACGCACTGATCTTTATCGCCCTCGCATTGCAGGCCTCTGGCGCACGAATGAGTCGTCAGACGCGCTTTCTACGCGAAGGGGTTGAGGATCAGTTAATTCTGGAGCAGGCTAAAGGCCCGGAAGGGATGAGTCGGGAGCAGATTGAATCCCGCATTGTTGTGCCGCGTCATACCATTTTTCTGCAAATTTTCCCGCTCTATATCCTTCCGGTGATCATCATTGTGGCGGGATACTTCTTCTTCTCGCTGCTCGGTTTTCTGTAACAGATAAGGGTGGCGAAAGAGCCACCCTTATCTGCCTTCACGCGGCAAGTATACGTTCAAGGGCCCGCTGCGCGTTGACCAGGTGCTCCCCGCCAAACAGGATGGCTCGGTTCATCAGCGTATAAAGCTGATACACCGGCTGGCGATCGAGGAAACCGGGCGGCAGGGGGGAAACCGACTGGTACCCATCATATATTTGCGGTGGCTGTTCCGGATGCAGCGGCAACATGGCCAGATCGCATTCTCTGTCACCCCAGTAGCAGGCCGGGTCAAAAATATAGGGGCCGTTAGGGCCTAGCGCGCAATTATTTGACCATAAATCGCCGTGTAGCAAAGAAGGCTGAGGCTGGTGGGATGCCAGACGCTGCTGAACGTGCTCAACGATGGCATCTATATTGCCAAATTCCAGCCCTTTTTCTGCGGCCAGCTCAAGTTGCCAGCCAATGCGTTGCTCAGCAAAAAACGTCGACCAGCGACGCTGCCAGGCATTAGGTTGTGGGGTAGTGGAGAGATCGTTGTCGAAATCGAGACCAAACTGCGGCTGGTCGCTCCATTGATGCAGGCGCGCTAACTGTTGGCCGAGAATGAAAGCATTATGGGCATCTAACGGACGGGCTGGGAGATATTCCATCACCAGAAAGCTGTAGTCTCGGTCACTCCCCACGGCCAGAACTTGTGGGACCGTCACCGTTTTACTGCGCGACAACAGTTCCAGCTGGTCAGCTTCGGCGGTAAAGATCGGAAGCAGTTCCCGCTCATCACATTTAACGAAAAGGTCGCGTCCAGCGTAGCGTAAATGCCACGCGGCGTGGATCTCTCCGCCTGGCAGTTCGTTACGCAGTTCAATTTCACCTTCACCCAGTTGCTCACTTAAAAGATGACTGATAGCCTGCCACATGTTGTCTCTCCCATGTTGTCTGCCAGATCATAAAGTTAGCGCATAATTGCGGTAAAAAAATACGAACTAACGCACACCTGAGCGGTTTAAATTCATGCAGGGCACTTATTGTTCTTTTTTCTTCCAGCTTTCCCAGGTTTCCACGTCAATTTCGGCAGGCTTGTCAGTCACGCTTTCCACCAGACTGGTGCCCAGCGCATGTACCTCTTCCTGGCTCAGGGGACTGATTATGCCGAATGTCAGCGTGCCTAAATCATGAACATTGCCCTCGTCATCCGTGAGCGTGAGGAGAAAATTAGCCCGGGTGAACGCGTTGTTGAGCTCATTCAGCTCGGTGAGCGATGCTTCATGAAGGTTGACGGTTACAACGTAGCGGGTGATGTCACCACTGCTCATAATTCACCTCATTGTTATCATGAAAGTTTTCTTAGCATAGTCGATAGTCTGTGTTTGGCGACTACGATGTGAATTTCCCCTCCATAAAGAAGGGGAACGGGTGTTAATTGCGTGACAGGTAATCAACGATTTTTTGCGTATCGGCCAGTGAACAGAGACGCGTGCCCTGGTTGATGGTTGCAGCACTCCCCGCCGCCACACCGTAGCGTGTCATTTCCAGCAGTGATGCGCCCTGTGCCAGTTTCAGCGTCATTGCACCGACCATGCTGTCACCGGCACCCACTGTACTCTGACTTTTCATTGGGGGTGGCACAACCTGAACGGACGACGATTCATCGACTGCCAGCGCCCCCTGAGGACCAAGGGAGACCACAACGCGTCGCGCTTTACCGCTGCGCACCAACTCCTGTGCGGCGGTGCGAACATCATCTGGTTGTGTCAGTTCGCGGTTGACCAGTGCACTCAACTCTTTCTGGTTGGGTTTAACCAGCTCAAGATTGCCAGGCACTAATGCAGCCTGCAGGGCATCGCCGCTGCTGTCGACAATGCAGCGGATCCCGCGTTGTTGTGCAGCCCGGATGAGCGCTGTTAATTTTTCCGTGCTCACGCCGGGTGGCAGGCTGCCGCTCACTACCAGCAGTGCACCGCTTTCTATCGCCAGCACTTTCTCTTCCAGTTGACGAAATTCATCATCACTGAGCTTTGCGCCAGGCATGACAAAACGGTATTGCTCTCCGCTTGACTCCACGTGTACATGCAGGTTTTGTCGTGTCCAGTCTTTGGCATCGACTGTCTCTACGGCAACATGCTCATCTGCCAGCAAAGAGATCAGGTGTTCACCGGTGGCTCCCCCTGCGGGGAATATTGCTGTCGCTTTACCGCCGAGGTGCGTAATCGCGCGCGCCACGTTGATACCTCCACCGCCTGGCTCAAAGACAGGGGGCGTGCAACGCAATTTACCTTCCGGGTAAATCTGGGGCGTCAGGGTGGCGGAATCAAGGGAAGGGGAGAGCGTCAGAGTGTAGATAGAAACCATCATTACCTCCTTTTAGCATGGGTTCTTATTAGTCTGGCACCATTTATCAGGAAGGCAATGTAAATAACAGTATGATTTTAAATATGAATAGGGATGAAATAACATTTTGGGGATATATAAAATAAAACGCAATTTGAGATCGTTCTTATTCAAAAAATGAAATAAGAAAACATTGCTATGTTATTTGCGGCTTTTTATAATTTGTTACCTTTCTCTGGACGCCTTGTCATTGATCCTCAAGAAAGATTCCGGGACCGTGTGGTCTCTTTTTTTGTTGTACGGACTCCTTAATAAAATGAAGCTTTTGAAGACAGTACCCGCTGCACTGATGCTGGCGGGTGGCGTGTTTGTGGCAATGAACGCGAGCGCCGATGATACCGTTTTTACTGTCATGGACGATCCCACCACCGCGAAAAAACCGTTTGAAGGTAACCTGAACGCCGGGTACCTGGCACAATCCGGTAACACGAAAAGCTCCTCTCTGACAGCGGACAGTACGCTCACCTGGTACGGTAACACCACCGCATGGTCTCTGTGGGGAAATGCCAGCAACACTTCCGCTAATGATGAACGCTCTTCCGAGAAATATGCGGTAGGCGGACGTAGCCGCTACAACATGACTGACTATGACTACCTGTTTGGTCAGGCAAGCTGGTTGACTGACCGCTACAACGGTTATCGTCAGCGTGATGTGTTCACTGCGGGTTATGGTCGTCAGTTCCTGAATGGCCCGGTACACAGCTTCCGTTTTGAATTCGGTCCTGGTGTTCGTTATGACGAGTACACCGATGGCGATACCAAAACCCAACCTCTTGGCTACGCTTCCGGCACCTATGCCTGGCAGATGACCGACAACACCAAATTTACCCAGGGTGTTTCAGTATTTGGTGCCGACGATACGACGCTGAACTCCGAGACAGCGCTGAACGTGGCTATCAACGAACACTTTGGTCTGAAAGTGGCCTACAACGTGACCTGGAACTCTTCACCGCCAGAAACTGCACCGGATCATACCGATCGCAGAACCACGGTTTCACTGGGTTATAGAATGTAATAATGGCGGGCCGATGAAGATGTCGGCCCGTTTTACATCTTAGGCCTGTTGACGCACTTTCTGATGACGACTATTCGCCTCTAGCCCCAAATCATTGCCGCCCAACGCAGTAACAGCATAGCGCCGCAGATGGCTATCAGCACCAGCACCATTTTCCAGTGTTTTACGGCAAATCGTTTTGTTGGCATAACCTAATCCTTGTTCCTTGATACGCATAGTCTATCAAACAGGGCAGAAAAATGCCCCATCGCAGGGCGCGATTAGGTTATACCCGCTTAGGTGAGGCTCAGAACCAGTGGAATCGTTCGGCGAGAATCAACAATAAACCTGTGGCTGAAAGGATGTTCAATATCACAACCGTTCTACTAGATACGTTCATGGTATGCACCTTTGGGTTTAATGACCTGTTCAAGAGTAGCCCATCATCTCTGGAATGCGAGCTCCGGGGATATGCAACCGGCAAATTCATGCAAAAGTGCCAGCACACCAATCTGCCAGCAGAGGGTGCAATCTCCCTTTTGTTAGTGTTAACATTGCAAGGCTTGCCGTAAATCGGACGTTGTCTGATTTTCCTGCGGGTGAATGATGACGAACCAATTTGACGATTGTTGGTCAGATGGTGTCGTAATCTATTGTCAAATCACGATTATTTTCTTTGTATATGCTCTTATGTGTGGGGCATCACTGCAAATAAGGATATAAAATGCCTGTAATTACTCTTCCTGATGGCAGCCAACGCCATTACGACCACGCTGTTAGCCCAATGGATGTTGCCCTGGACATTGGTCCTGGACTCGCGAAAGCGACCATCGCAGGCCGTGTTAACGGTGAGCTGGTGGATGCTTCCGATCTGATCGAAAATGATGCAACGCTTGCAATCATTACAGCGAAAGACGAAGACGGTCTGGAGATCATTCGCCACTCCTGCGCACACCTGTTAGGTCATGCCATCAAACAGCTGTGGCCAAACACCAAAATGGCGATCGGTCCGGTAATCGACAACGGTTTTTACTACGACGTTGACCTTGACCACACCCTGACTCAGGAAGATATCGACGCGCTCGAAAAACGTATGCACGAGCTCGCCGAAACGAACTATGACGTCATCAAGAAGAAAGTCAGCTGGCACGAAGCGCGTGAAACCTTCGTGAAGCGTGGCGAGAGCTATAAAGTCTCTATTCTTGATGAAAACATCTCCCATGATGATAAGCCTGGCTTGTACCATCACGAAGAATACGTCGACATGTGCCGTGGACCGCACGTGCCGAATATGCGCTTCTGTCATCACTTCAAGCTGATGAAAATCGCAGGCGCCTACTGGCGTGGCGACAGCAACAACAAGATGTTGCAGCGTATCTACGGGACCGCATGGGCCGATAAAAAAGCGCTGAATGCTTATCTGCAGCGTCTGGAAGAAGCCGCGAAGCGTGACCACCGTAAAATTGGTAAGCAACTTGACCTGTACCACATGCAGGAAGAAGCGCCGGGTATGGTGTTCTGGCACAACGACGGCTGGACCATTTTCCGTGAACTGGAAACCTTCGTTCGTTCCAAGCTGAAAGAGTACCAGTACCAGGAAGTAAAAGGCCCGTTCATGATGGACCGTGTGCTGTGGGAAAAAACTGGCCACTGGGACAACTACAAAGATGCGATGTTCACTACCTCTTCCGAGAACCGTGAATACTGCATCAAGCCAATGAACTGCCCGGGGCACGTTCAGATCTTCAACCAGGGTCTGAAGTCCTACCGCGACCTGCCGCTGCGTATGGCAGAGTTCGGTAGCTGCCACCGTAACGAGCCATCAGGTGCGCTGCATGGTCTGATGCGTGTTCGTGGTTTTACTCAGGATGATGCGCATATCTTCTGTACGGAAGATCAGGTACGTGACGAAGTTAACGCCTGTATTCGTATGGTCTACGATATGTACAGCACCTTTGGCTTCGAGAAGATCGTGGTCAAACTCTCAACGCGTCCGGAAAAACGTATCGGTAGCGATGAGACCTGGGATCGCGCAGAAGCGGATCTCGCCGTGGCGCTGGAAGAGAATGGCATTCCGTTCGAATACCAGTTGGGCGAGGGCGCATTCTACGGTCCGAAAATTGAATTTACCCTGTATGACTGCCTCGATCGCGCATGGCAGTGCGGTACTGTACAGCTGGACTTCTCCCTGCCGCAGCGTTTAAGCGCCTCTTATGTTGGCGAAGACAACGAGCGTCAGGTACCGGTAATGATTCACCGTGCAATTCTCGGTTCTCTGGAGCGCTTCATCGGCATCCTGACTGAAGAGTTCGCCGGCTTCTTCCCAACCTGGCTTGCGCCAGTGCAGGTCGTGGTGATGAACATTACCGATTCTCAGGCGGATTACGTTAAAGAATTGACGCAGAAACTACAAAATGCGGGCATTCGCGTAAAAGCAGACTTGAGAAATGAGAAGATTGGCTTTAAAATCCGCGAGCACACTTTACGTCGTGTCCCGTATATGTTGGTCTGTGGTGATAAAGAGGTGGAAGCAGGCAAAGTTGCCGTTCGCACCCGCCGTGGTAAAGACCTGGGCAGCCTGGACGTAAGTGAAGTGATTGAGAAGCTGCAACAAGAGATTCGCAGCCGCAGTCTTCAACAACTGGAGGAATAAGGTATTAAAGGCGGAAAACGAGTTCAAACGGCACGTCCGAATCGTATCAATGGCGAGATTCGCGCCCAGGAAGTTCGCTTAACAGGTCTGGAAGGCGAGCAGCTGGGGATTGTGAGTCTGAGAGAAGCAATCGAAAAGGCTGAAGAAGCTGGAGTAGATTTAGTTGAAATCAGCCCTAACGCCGAACCGCCAGTTTGTCGTATCATGGACTACGGCAAGTTCCTTTATGAAAAGAGTAAGTCTTCTAAGGAACAGAAGAAAAAGCAAAAAGTTATCCAGGTTAAGGAAATCAAATTCCGTCCTGGTACCGACGATGGCGATTATCAGGTAAAACTCCGCAGCCTGATTCGCTTTCTGGAAGATGGCGATAAGGCCAAGATCACGCTGCGTTTCCGCGGTCGTGAGATGGCCCACCAACAGATTGGTATGGAAGTGCTTAACCGCGTCCGTGACGATCTGAGTGAACTGGCAGTAGTCGAATCCTTCCCTACGAAGATCGAAGGCCGCCAGATGATCATGGTGCTCGCTCCTAAGAAGAAACAGTAAGGCCTTCAAGCAGCAAAATCTGTGGAGCCTTCGGGTTTCATAGGTTTTGTTCGCCTATGTTTCGTTTATTTAACAATGCGAAGTGGAAGTTATTAAGATGCCAAAAATTAAGACCGTACGCGGTGCTGCTAAGCGCTTCAAAAAAACCGGTAAAGGTGGTTTTAAGCACAAGCACGCTAACCTGCGTCACATTCTGACTAAGAAAGCTACCAAGCGTAAACGTCACCTGCGTCCAAAAGCCATGGTTTCTAAAGGCGATCTGGGCCTGGTCATCGCGTGCCTGCCGTACGCATAAGTCGTTAACGTTTAACTTTTTTAACTTAGAATAGATACAGGAGAGCACACATGGCTCGCGTAAAACGTGGTGTAATTGCACGTGCACGTCACAAGAAAATTTTGAAACAAGCTAAAGGCTACTACGGTGCGCGTTCACGCGTATACCGCGTTGCCTTCCAGGCTGTTATCAAAGCAGGTCAGTACGCTTACCGTGACCGTCGTCAACGTAAGCGTCAGTTCCGTCAACTGTGGATTGCGCGTATCAACGCAGCAGCACGTCAGAACGGTATTTCTTACAGCAAATTCATCAACGGCCTGAAAAAAGCCTCTGTTGAAATCGACCGTAAGATCCTGGCTGACATCGCAGTATTCGACAAAGTAGCGTTCACCGCTCTGGTCGAAAAAGCGAAAGCAGCACTGGCATAAGCCAGTTGAGAGAGGGGGCTTAGCTCCCTCTTTTCATTTAACACCATCAGAAGATTGACTTTTACCGGTGCAACCTTTTCAATAAGGTCTTAACGGTATTTACCACACAAGGTAACGCAAGCATGAATGCTGCTATTTTCCGCTTCTTCTTTTACTTTAGCACCTGAATTCAGGAGGCTAGCGCGTGAAAGATGAAACGAAAAACAGCGCCAGATAAGCCTCCCGATGGAGGCTTTTTTTGTGCCTGAATTTGAGAGAATAACTCCACCAAATCGGTGTCTGCACCGACATAATGAGGAAAATCATGTCACATCTCGCAGAGCTGGTTGCCAGTGCAACAGCCGCCATTAATCAGGCCTCAGATGTTGCCGCGTTAGACAATGTCCGCGTCGAATATCTTGGTAAGAAAGGGCATCTGACCCTTCAAATGACAACCCTGCGTGAACTGCCGCCAGAAGAACGCCCGGCAGCGGGTGCGGTAATTAACGAAGCCAAAGAGCAGGTGCAGCAGGCGCTGAACGCACGCAAAGCTGAGCTGGAAAGTGCAGTGCTGAATGCGCGTCTGGCTGCAGAGACTATCGACGTTTCTCTGCCGGGTCGCCGCATCGAAAACGGCGGTCTGCACCCGGTTACCCGCACCATCGATCGCATTGAAAGTTTCTTCGGTGAGCTCGGCTTTACCGTGGCGACTGGCCCGGAAATTGAAGATGATTATCACAACTTCGATGCCCTGAACATTCCTGGCCATCATCCGGCACGCGCTGACCACGACACTTTCTGGTTCGACGCCACGCGTCTGCTGCGCACCCAGACTTCCGGCGTTCAGATCCGTACCATGAAGGATCAGGAACCGCCAATCCGTATTATCGCGCCGGGCCGTGTATATCGTAACGACTACGATCAGACCCACACGCCAATGTTCCACCAGATGGAAGGCCTGATTGTTGATAAAAACATCAGCTTCACCAACCTGAAAGGCACGCTGCACGATTTCCTGAATAACTTCTTTGAAGAAGATCTGCAGGTTCGTTTCCGTCCGTCCTACTTCCCGTTCACTGAACCGTCTGCGGAAGTTGACGTGATGGGTAAAAACGGCAAATGGCTGGAAGTGCTGGGTTGCGGCATGGTGCATCCAAACGTACTGCGCAACGTAGGCATCGATCCGGAAGTTTACTCCGGCTTTGCGTTCGGTATGGGCATGGAGCGTCTGACCATGCTGCGTTACGGCGTGACCGATCTGCGTGCATTCTTCGAAAACGATCTGCGTTTCCTCAAACAGTTTAAATAAGGGCAGGACAGAACAATGAAATTCAGTGAACTGTGGTTACGCGAATGGGTGAACACCACGCTGGACAGCGAAGCGCTTTCTAACCAGATCACCATGGCAGGCCTGGAAGTTGACGGCGTTGAGCCGGTTTCAGGTGCCTTTAATGGCGTGGTCGTAGGTGAAGTGGTTGAATGCGGCCAGCATCCTAATGCAGACAAACTGCGCGTAACAAAAGTGAACGTGGGCGGCGAGCGCCTGCTGGATATCGTCTGCGGTGCGCCAAACTGCCGTCAGGGGCTGAAAGTTGCTGTGGCAACCGTCGGTGCGGTACTGCCGGGCGATTTCAAAATTAAAGCGGCTAAGCTGCGCGGTGAGCCGTCTGAAGGCATGCTGTGCTCGTTCTCCGAACTGGGTATTTCCGACGATCACAATGGCATCATTGAGCTGCCGCTGGATGCGCCAATTGGCACCGATATCCGTGAATACCTGAAGCTTGATGACAACACCATTGAAATCAGCGTCACGCCAAACCGTGCTGATTGCTTAGGTATCATCGGCGTAGCGCGCGATGTTGCGGTGCTGAACCAGGTTGAGCTGAACGTACCAGACATCACGCCAGTAGCTGCAACCATTACCGACACTCTGCCAATTCAGGTTGAAGCCGCCGATGCGTGCCCGCGTTACCTGGGGCGTGTTGTGAAAGGCATTAACGTTAAAGCGCCAACCCCTCTGTGGATGAAAGAGAAACTGCGTCGCTGTGGTATTCGCTCCATTGATGCGGTTGTTGACGTCACTAACTACGTTCTGCTGGAGCTTGGCCAGCCAATGCACGCGTTCGATAAAGATCGTATCGAAGGCGGAATTGTTGTACGTATGGCGAAAGAGGGTGAAACCCTGGTTCTGCTGGACGGCAGCGAAGCAAAACTGAACGCTGATACCCTGGTGATTGCAGATCATGGCAAAGCGCTGGCGATGGGCGGTATCTTCGGGGGCGAGCACTCAGGCGTGAACGACGAGACGCAAAACGTCCTGCTGGAATGCGCCTTCTTCAGCCCGCTCTCCATCACCGGTCGCGCACGCCGTCACGGCCTGCATACCGATGCCTCCCACCGCTACGAGCGCGGCGTTGACCCGGCGCTGCAGTACAAAGCGATGGAACGCGCGACCCGCCTGCTGATCGATATCTGCGGCGGCGAAGCTGGCCCGGTTATTGATGTGACAAACGAAGCCACTCTGCCAAAACGCGCAACCATCACTCTGCGTCGCAGCAAGCTGGATCGTTTGATTGGGCACCACGTTGCCGATGCGCAGGTCACCGACATTCTGAAGCGCCTGGGCTGTGAAGTCACCGAAGGTCAGGACGAATGGAAGGCCGTTGCGCCATCATGGCGTTTCGACATGGAGATCGAAGAAGACCTGGTGGAGGAAGTGGCTCGCGTATACGGTTATAACAACATCCCTGATGAGCCTGTACAGGCGGGTCTGGTGATGGGCACCCACCGTGAAGCTGACCTGTCTCTGAAGCGTGTGAAAACCATGCTCAATGATAAAGGTTACCAGGAAGTGATCACCTACAGCTTTGTTGATCCGAAGCTGCAGCAGTTGATCCATCCGGGCCAGGAAGCGCTGATCCTGCCAAGCCCAATCTCCAGCGAAATGTCCGCGATGCGTCTGTCTCTGTGGACAGGGCTGCTGGGTACGATTGTTTACAACCAGAATCGCCAGCAAAACCGTGTGCGAATTTTCGAAAGCGGTTTGCGCTTTGTACCGGATAATCAGGCAAATTTAGGCATCCGTCAGGATCTTATGCTGGCTGGTGCCATCAGCGGTAACCGCTATGAAGAGCATTGGGATCTGGCGAAAGGGACGGTTGATTTCTACGATATGAAGGGCGATCTGGAAGCAATTCTCGATCTGACCGGTAAATTATCTGAAATTGAATTCCGTGCAGAAGCCATTCCGGCACTGCATCCGGGGCAAAGTGCAGCCATTTATTTAGACGGCAAACGTGTTGGTTTCATTGGTGTTGTTCACCCTGAGCTGGAGCGTAAACTGGATCTGAATGGCCGTACCATCGTGTTCGAGCTGGAGTGGAACCCGGTTGCAGACCGCGTCATTCCTCAGGCGCAGGACGTGTCACGCTTCCCGGCGAACCGCCGTGATATCGCGGTTGTGGTCGCGGAAAATGTGCCCGCAGCAGATATTTTGGCCGAATGTAAGAAAGTTGGCGTAAATCAGGTAGTTGGCGTAAACTTATTTGACGTGTACCGCGGCAAGGGCGTAGCAGAAGGTTTCAAGAGCCTTGCTATCAGCCTTATCCTTCAGGATACCAGCCGTACACTCGAAGAAGAGGAGATTGCCGCTACCGTCGCCAAATGTGTAGAGGCATTAAAAGAGCGATTCCAGGCATCATTGAGGGATTGAACCTATGGCGCTTACAAAAGCTGAAATGTCAGAATATCTGTTTGATAAGCTTGGGCTTAGCAAACGGGATGCCAAAGAGCTGGTAGAGCTGTTTTTCGAAGAGATCCGTCGTGCTCTGGAAAATGGTGAACAGGTAAAACTCTCCGGTTTTGGCAATTTTGATTTGCGAGACAAAAACCAACGTCCGGGCCGCAACCCGAAGACGGGGGAAGATATTCCCATTACAGCTCGCCGCGTGGTGACCTTCAGACCCGGCCAGAAGTTAAAAAGCCGTGTCGAAAACGCAACGCCCAAAGCAGAGTAATATGAACTAACTAAAAAGGCCGCTCACGCGGCCTTTTTTCTTTGCGCTCTTTGGCAAACCCGCCGTAAAATCAATTACATCTTACGTCAATAAAACTGTACACATGCTTGATTACGCCTATCGCCAGCACCGTTCCGATCAACGTCGCCTGTTTTTGCTGGTGCTGCTTCTTGTTGTCGCCGCCGGCATAAGCCTGTGTGCGGGCGACAGATGGATAGGGCCTGAAAGCTGGATGAGCCCTGACGGGCAGATCTTCATCTGGCAAATACGTCTGCCGCGCACCGTGGCGGTGATCCTGGTGGGGGCTGCACTGGCGCTCTGCGGCACCATTATGCAGGCATTGTTCGACAACCCGCTGGCGGAACCCGGGCTGCTCGGCGTATCGAACGGCGCAGGCGTGGGGCTGATAGCGGCCGTCATGCTTGGCGGGGGAGCACTCTCCGGGTGGAGTATCAGCCTGAGCGCCATTACTGGCGCATTGCTGATAACGCTCATTCTCCTGCGTTTCGCCAGACGGCACTTATCGACCAGCCGTCTGCTGCTTGCCGGGGTAGCGCTGGGTATCATCTGTAGCGCGCTGATGACCTGGGCGGTCTACTTCTCGACCTCCTTTGACCTGCGTCAGCTGATGTACTGGATGATGGGCGGTTTTGGGGGCGTGGACTGGCACCAGGGCTGGCTGATGGTTCTTCTGATCCCGGTCATATTGTGGGCGACCATGCAGGCACAACCACTCAATATGCTCGCGCTGGGTGAAACATCCGCTCGCCAGCTCGGGATGCCACTGGCGTTCTGGCGTAATGTGCTGGTTATTGCCATTGGCTGGCTGGTGGGGGTCAGCGTGGCGCTGGCGGGGGCGATTGGTTTTATCGGGTTGGTTATTCCGCATATGCTTCGCCTGTGTGGCCTCACCGACCATCGAACCTTACTTCCGGCCTCGGCAGTCGCCGGGGCGGTAACACTGCTGGTGGCCGATATCATCGCCCGGCTTGCCCTGACAGCCGCGGAACTGCCCATTGGTGTAGTGACCGCCACGCTGGGCGCGCCGGTATTTATCTGGCTACTATTAAAAGCCGGACGTTAAATCACGATCCGTAAGACAACCAGAGGGAATGCTATGCAGTCAGATATCCTGAACACAAAAGTGACCACCATTGATGGCGATAACACCACGCTGGAAGGCTACAAAGGCAATGTATTGCTGATCGTCAACGTGGCATCCAAATGTGGCCTGACGCCACAGTACGAGCAGCTGGAGAACATTCAGAAAGCGTGGGAGAAAGACGGTTTCACCGTGCTGGGTTTCCCCTGCAACCAGTTCCTGGGCCAGGAGCCGGGCAGTGAAGAAGAGATCAAAACGTTTTGTAGTACGACCTACGGTGTGACGTTCCCGCTGTTCAGCAAAATTGATGTTAACGGCGAAGATCGCCATCCGCTGTTTGCGAAGCTGATTGCTGCCGCGCCGACAGCCGTTGCGCCAGAAGGCAGCGGCTTTTATGAACGTATGGCGAGCAAAGGTCGGGCACCGCTCTACCCGGATGATATTCTGTGGAACTTTGAAAAATTCCTGATTGGTCGTGATGGCCAGGTGGTTCAGCGTTTTTCACCGGATATGACGCCTGAAGATCCGATCGTCATGGAATCTATCAAGCTGGCGCTGGCGAAATAATGTCGTTGCTGATGCAGCTCACGGACGTTGCCGAGAAGGGACGTCTGGAGCCGATAACCGGTACCCTCAATGCGGGAGAGATCCTGCATCTTGTTGGGCCCAACGGCGCAGGGAAGAGCACGTTGTTGGCCCGTATGGCGGGGCTAACCTCCGGGCAAGGGCAGATATCGCTGCTGGAGCATACTCTAACTGACTGGTCGCCGGTCTCGCTGGCGCACCGGCGCAGTTACCTTGTGCAGCAACAAATGCCCCCTTTTGCGATGCCTGTCTGGCATTATCTGATGCTGCATTTGCACGACAAACAACATACGGCACTGCTGACTGAAGTGGCTGCGGCCCTGGGGCTAGAAGATAAACTGTCCCGACACGCCAGCCAGCTTTCCGGCGGAGAATGGCAGCGAGTGCGCCTGGCGGCGGTCATTGTTCAGATTCACCCGGCAGGTAACCCTCACGGGCGGATGCTGCTTCTGGATGAGCCGATGAGCGGTCTGGATGTGGCGCAGCAGGCGGCGCTGGATTCGCTGTTAAGTAGTCTGAGCCGAAAGGGTATCGCCGTGGTAATGAGCAGTCATGACCTCAACCATACCTTGCGGCATGCCCACCGGGTGTGGTTGCTGTCACGTGGAAAGATGATCGCCAGCGGGACGCGGGATCAGGTTCTTACGCCGCCAAATCTTGCCCTTGCGTACAATATGTCTTTCCGCAGGCTGGATATAGAGGGACATAAGATGCTGATTTCTACCGGGCAGGAGTAACCGTTTCTTGCCTGTTAGCACAATTGCACGCTAAATTACGAAAAGAACAAAAAAAGCAGAGGATTCGTCTGAAAATGCGATTCTGGTTTCTCCTGATGGCAGCGTTATTTCTCGCGGGATGCAGTAGCCATCGTGCGCCGCCGCCTAACCCACGGCTTTCAGATTCTATCACCGTCATTGCCAGCCTCAACGATCAGCTGAGCAACTGGCGCGGTACGCCTTATCGCTATGGCGGCATGAGCCGTGGCGGTGTAGATTGTTCTGGTTTTGTCCTGATGACGTTCCGCGACAAGTTTGACTTACAGCTTCCGCGCGAAACGCGCAAGCAGGCAGAAATAGGGACTGAAATTGATAAAGATGAGCTTCTGCCTGGAGACCTGGTGTTTTTCAAAACCGGGTCGGGTGAAAGCGGTCTTCACGTTGGAATTTATGATACAGACAATCAGTTTATTCACGCCTCGACCAGCCGCGGAGTGATGCGATCTTCTCTCGATAATGTGTACTGGCGTAAAAACTTCTGGCAAGCACGACGTATTTAGTCTGCCCCGGATGTGTCTTTATGACGGCATGGTAGCGAATAAATCATGCCGTTTTTTCGCAAATAAGATGATTAAAGTTAAATTTACCTAAAATTAGCTAAGCCCGCATGTGTCTGTTTTATCTAAAACTGGCTATTATTCAGTAACCAGGATAAGATTATTTTAGATTCAGGGATAAATCTGAAAATTAATACGGAACTAATGAAATTAATCTTATTAAAATCAAGACAGTGGAATTGTGTCGGCAATTGCTCCAGGATGTCCTCTCTCATCTTTAATGCGGGGCGAGTGCAATGATAATTACGCTAGATAATGCTTACCAGTCTGAACTATTGTTCATGCCTGCCCGTAATAGTGCAGGTGAGCTTAAAGGTTTAGAGGTTCTGGTTAACTTTACTGGCGTCGGCACTGATGTAAGGATCCCCACTGACCTCGTTATCCCTCGTCTTACAGCGACAGAAGAGTTAGCGTTGTTTAACGAGAAACTGCAATTGCTTGATACCTGCAAACTGTTTTTTATTCAGCATCAGTTAATTGCATGGATCAATATTACACCTGTTATTGTTGAGTTTTTATTAAGCAATGGAAACGCTGTTTCAATCCTTGAGCGTTATCCGTTTATTGAGTTTACTGTTAATGAGAACTATCCAGGTTTAAATAACGGAAAAGACGATCTCCAGTTGGCAAGAATGGCGATCCATTTCCCGTTGGTTCTGGCAAACTTTGGTGCAGGCGCAGCATCCCTCAAAGCCGTCTATGATGGATTATTTAAACGGGTGATCATCGACAAAGGGTTCATTCAGCAGCGTGCATCGGAGCTTTCTTTTGAACCTTTTATGCGTGCAATTCTCTGGCAGATAACACCCCATTGCCAGTCTGTCATCGTAGCCGGAATCGACGATCACAACCTGTTGCAACGTGTCTTGTCCTTTAACGTCGGCGCGATGCAGGGAGCGCTCTGGCCAGCGGTCAGTGCAGAGCACGTCACCACGCTGGTTCAGCGATAACCCTTTCTTTCACCCGTGTTTAAGTGCGGGTAAACCCTCTACACTAAAAGCAGGAGGACTTATGACCCTGTCTTTTACTGCTCACTGGCATGACGAGTTGCCTGGTTTTTACACAGCACTCAAACCAACACCCTTACAAAATTCGCGTCTTATCTGGCACAACGATCGGCTGGCAGAGGAGCTGGCGATTCCACCTGCCATGTTTCAGCCTTCAGACGGCGCTGGCGTCTGGGGGGGCGAAAAGCTCCTCGCAGGCATGAAACCCCTGGCTCAGGTCTATAGTGGACACCAGTTTGGCGTCTGGGCGGGGCAACTGGGCGACGGCAGGGGGATCCTGCTTGGTGAACAACAGCTTCCCAACGGGGAGACGGTTGACTGGCACCTGAAAGGCGCAGGCCTTACCCCTTACTCGCGGATGGGGGATGGGCGTGCGGTATTACGTTCAACGATTCGTGAATGCCTGGCATCTGAAGCGATGCATGCGCTCGGGATCCCGACCACCCGTGCGCTGTCGATTGTCACCAGCGACACGCCGGTTGCGCGCGAAACGATGGAAAAAGGGGCGATGCTGATGCGCATTGCGCAAAGTCATTTGCGCTTTGGCCATTTTGAGCACTTTTACTATCGCCGCGAGACGGAAAAGGTGCGTCAGCTTGCAGACTACGCTATCGCTCATCACTGGCCACATTTGCAGGATGAGGATGATAAATACGTTCTCTGGTTCCGGGATGTGATTGCCCGTACTGCATCAATGATCGCGCGCTGGCAAACGGTAGGATTCGCCCACGGCGTCATGAATACGGACAACATGTCGCTCCTGGGGTTGACCTTTGATTACGGTCCGTTTGGGTTCCTGGATGATTATCAGCCGGGATATATCTGTAATCACTCCGATTATCAGGGCCGTTACAGCTTTGACAATCAGCCTGCGGTTGGATTGTGGAACCTGCAACGTCTTGCGCAAACGCTGTCACCGTTTATCGACGTTGATGCCCTGAATGACGCGCTCGATAGCTATCAGGATATTTTGCTGCGTGAATACGGCATGTTGATGCGCAACAAGCTGGGGCTGATGACCCAGGAAAGGGGGGATAACGAGATCCTCAATGACCTGTTTGCCCTGATGGCGCGTGAAGGCAGTGATTATACCCGTACTTTCCGGATGCTGGGCCAGACGGAGCAGCACAGTGCCGCCTCACCGTTGCGGGACGAGTTTATAGACAGGCAGGCGTTTGACGACTGGTTTGCCCGGTACCGCACGCGGTTGCAGCAAGAGCAGGTTGACGATACCACCCGGCACGCGCAGATGAACGCGGCGAACCCGGCGATGGTGTTACGCAACTGGCTGGCCCAACGGGCGATTGAGCAGGCAGAGCAGGGTGAGTATGACGAGTTACACCGTCTGCATGTGGCGTTACGCACGCCGTTTGCCGACAGGGATGACGATTACGTCAGCCGCCCGCCTGACTGGGGCAAGCGGCTGGAGGTAAGCTGCTCAAGTTAGTCATTTTGCCGGGTGACGCGACGCTCACCCGGCTTACCCGTCACTGTGCGACCCACCCACCATCCATGTTCCATGCGACGCCCCGGACATTTACGGCGCTGTCGCTGCACAAAAATAGCGCCAGTTCGCCCAACTGTTCCGGGGTGACAAACTCACCTGAAGGCTGTTTCTCCGCCAGAAGCTGGTCTCGTGCCTGGTCAGGTACGACGCCATCGGCAATGCGTTTGTCGATTTGCTGTTGTACCAGAGGAGTCAGTACCCAGCCCGGGCAGATCGTATTGGCGGTAATCCCCGTGCGGGCGGTTTCGAGCGCCAGGGATTTCGTAAAGCCCACCACGCCATGCTTGGCGGCGACATAGGCCGACTTTTCTTTTGACGCGACTAGCCCATGAACGGAGGCAATGTTAATGATGCGGCCCCAGTTTTTCTCACGCATGGCAGGCAGTGCCAGCCGGCTGGTGTGAAAAACAGAGGAGAGATTCAGCGCGATAATGTCATTCCATTTCTCTACCGGAAATGCCTCAACCGGGGCCACATACTGTATTCCGGCATTGTTAATCAGAATATCCACACTACCAAACTGCGATTCGGCGTAGCGCATCATGGCTTCAATTTGCAGTACGTCACGCAGGTCTGCATCGTGATAGCCCGGCTTTTTGCCGAGTTGCGCAATCTCTTCTCTTGCTGATTCGCTGTCGCCGAAACCGTTGAGGATCAGCTGCGCCCCGGCCTTCGCCAGCACGCGGGCGATCCCAAGTCCAATACCGCTTGTCGAACCGGTCACCAGAGCGGTTTTACCCTTCAGATTCATTTTTCTCTCCTTAAACAATGCCGGTCAGATAGAACACGGCAATGACAAAAAGCACTGCCAGACTTTTTATGAGGGTGATGGCGAAAATACCGCCATAGGCCTGACGATGACTCAGGCCGGTGATTGCCAGCAAGGTAATCACCGCGCCATTGTGGGGAAGCGTGTCCATACCACCGCTTGCCATCGAGGCCACGCGGTGCAGAACTTCCAGAGGAATATTGGCGGCGTGCGCAGCGGCAATAAAGCTGTCAGACATTGCCGCGAGTGCAATGCTCATCCCCCCGGAGGCGGAACCGGTGATCCCGGCGAGGACGGTCACGCTGATCGCTTCGTTTAACAGCGGGTTTGGGATCGCGGCCAGCCCTTTTGACAGCACCAGAAAACCAGGCAGTGCAGCAATAACGGCCCCGAAACCATATTCAGAGGCCGTATTCATCGCTGCCAGAATGGCGCCGCTGACCGCCGTCCGGCTGCCTTCAGCCAGACGCCCGCGGATATTGCGAAAACCAAAAATCAGCACCAGCATGATGCCGGAGATCAGCGCCGCCTCCACGGCCCAGATGGCGGTGATTTTACTCACTTCGGTCACAATCGGTTTCGCCAGACCTGGCAGGGTGAGCTCATGGCTCGTACCGTACCAGCCAGGGATCCAGCGGGTAAACAGCAGGTTGAGGATACCCACCAGCAGCAAAGGGGAGATAGCAATCAGCGGATGTGGCAGATTTATGTTGTCCGGCGTTTCTGGTTCATTTTTGAGGTCCGAGCCGTAACCTTCATTGTTATTGAGTGCTTTACGGCGCTGACGCTCCAGCCAGAGCAGGCCAAAACAGATAATAAACAGGGAACCGATCACCCCAAGCCACGGCGCGGCCCAGGCGTTAGTACCAAAGAAGCTGGTGGGGATAATGTTCTGGATTTGAGGCGTGCCGGGCAGGGCGTCCATGGTAAACGAAAATGCCCCCAGCGCCACGGTGGCCGGGATCAGCCGTTTGGGGATACCGCTCTGGCGGAACAGTTCGGCGGCAAACGGATAGACCGCAAACGCCACCACGAACAGCGAAACGCCGCCATAGGTTAACAGCGCACAGACCAGAACAATGACCGGTATCGCGTGGCGACGACCGAGGATCCGAATGGCGGAGGCGACGATCGATCGTGAGAAACCGGAAAGCTCAATCAGCTTGCCAAAAACGGCACCCAGCAGAAACACCGGGAAGTAGAGCTTGACGAAGCCCACCATTTTTTCCATAAACAGACCGGTAAACGTCGGTCCGACAGCCCCCGGGTCGGTCAGCAACACTGCACCCAGCGCCGCAATCGGCGCAAACAAAATAACGCTATATCCGCGATAGGCCGCCAGCATCAGCAATGCCAGTGCCGCCAGGGCAATTAACACACTCATTACGACTCCTCACTATCATTGTTATATTCGGGTACCAACGAGATGTTTAACGCTCGACGGTCAGAGCGATGCCTTGTCCGCCGCCTACGCACAGGGTGACGAGTCCTTTTTTAGCCCCCTGACGCTGCATTTCGTACAGCAGCGTGACGAGAATGCGGCAGCCGGAAGCACCAATCGGATGACCCAGCGCAATCGCGCCACCGTTGACGTTCACCTTTGACTCATCCCAGCCGAGCAGCTTGCCCACCGCCAGCGCTTGCGCCGCAAAGGCTTCATTGGCTTCAATGAGATCCACGTCATCGAGCGTCCAGCCAGCCCGCGCCAGAGCCGTCTGACAGGCACTGACCGGACCAATTCCCATCACGGATGGGTCGACGCCCGTCACGGCGTAACTCGCGATGCGGCCCAGGATCGGCAAACCGCTTTCCCGCGCTTTTTCCTCGCTCATCAACAGCACCGCGGCGGCACCATCATTGAGCGTTGAGGCATTACCCGCCGTAACCGTGCCTTCCTCGTGTAAAAACGCGGGGCGCAGTTGCGCGAGCTGTTCTGCGGTGGTTCCCGGCCGGGTCTGTTCATCACGGCTGATGATCAGGGGCGGCTTTTTACCCTGTTTCACCGTCACTGGCACTATCTCGGCGTCGAATCGACCGGATTCAGCCGCGGATGCAGCTTTTTGCTGCGACCGGGCGGCAAAAGCGTCCTGCTGCTCACGAGAAATGCTGTACTGCCGGGCGATGTTTTCTGCAGTGATCCCCATGTGGTAATCGTTGAACGCATCCCATAGCCCGTCGGTAATCATGCTGTCCTGCAGGCCCGTATGACCAAAACGCAACCCTGATCGCGCACCGTCCAGCAGATAAGGCGCGTTGCTCATGCTCTCCTGACCGCCCGCGATAACCACGTCGGCATCACCACAGCGGATCGCCTGCGCGGCCAGTTGCACCGCTTTTAAGCCCGCACCACACACCAGATTGACCGTTGTCGCGGGCGTTTTGACAGGTAACCCGGCGCGGATTGCCGTCTGGCGCGCGGGGTTTTGTCCACAACCTGCCGTCAGCACCTGACCAAAAAGCAGCTCATCTATTTGATCTGCATGCAAACCGCTGGTCGCAAGCAGGTGTTGTACCGCTACTGCACCCAGCTCAACTGCAGAAAGGGAGGCGAGCGAACCGCGAAAACCACCCACAGGGGTTCGCGCTGCCCCGACAATCATGACGTTTTTCATGTTGAGTCCTCAGTTGAAGCGCATCTCGCGAACGTCGTCCGCCAATTTTATTTTCCCGGCCGTTTTCGCCACGATCTCGTCGATACTCACCCCCGGAGCGTATTCCCGAAGAATGAACGTGCCGTCCTTGATCTCCAGTAACGCGAGGTCGGTTAAGACCCGACGGATGCAGCCCACGCCCGTGAGAGGCAGCGTGCAGCGGGGGAGTAGTTTTGATTCACCACTTTTTGAGGCGTGGGTCATTACCACTATGATGTTCTGTGCCCCGGCAACGAGATCCATTGCTCCTCCCATCCCTTTCACCATCTTCCCGGGGATCATCCACGAGGCGATATTCCCTTCGACGTCCACTTCAAACGCACCCAATACGGTCAGATCGACATGACCGCCGCGGATCATGGCAAACGACTGAGCCGAGTCGAAAATGGCAGCACCGATCCGCGCGGTCACCGTCTGTTTACCGGCGTTAATCATGTCGGCGTCGAGGTTACGCTCATCCGGAAATTCCCCCATTCCCAGCAGACCGTTTTCCGACTGAAGCATCACATCCATCCCCGGCGGAATGTAGTTCGCCACCAGGGTAGGGATGCCGATCCCCAGGTTGACGTAGTAACCGTCGCGCAGCTCGCGAGCGACGCGCATTGCCATCTGTTCACGGGTCAACATTGTCAGACTCCTTCCGCGCGCAGCGTGCGCTGTTCAATGCGTTTTTCAAACTGGCCGACAATCACTCTGTCGACGTAAATTCCTGGGGTGTGAATAGCGGACGGAGGCAGTTCGCCCGGAGGAACAATTTCTTCCACCTCCACAACGGTTATCCGGCCCGCCGTGGCCATCAGCGGATTAAAGTTTTGCGCGGTATGGCGATAGATAACGTTGCCGTACCAGTCTGCTTTCCAGCCTTTGATAAGCGCGAAATCACCCGTAATGGCCTCTTCGAGGATGTAGTGTTTCCCCGCAAACTGACGAATTTCCTTGCCAGTCGCCACGGGAGTGCCATAACCGGTGGCGGTGTAAAATGCCGGAATACCGGCTCCACCCGCGCGCACTTTTTCTGCCAGCGAGCCCTGAGGCGTGAGTTCAATCTCCAGCTCACCGCTCAATACCTGTTGCTCGAATAGCGCGTTCTCACCCACGTAAGACGCCACCACCTTGCGTACCTGCCGCGTCTCAAGCAGTATTCCGAGGCCGAAACCATCCACGCCGCAGTTGTTTGAAACCACCGTCAGATCGTTCACCTGACGGCGTCTGACTTCTGCAATCAGGTTCTCTGGGATGCCACACAAGCCGAAACCGCCTGCCAGCAAGGTCATTCCGTTCGTCAGCCCATCCAGCGCTTGCGCATAGCTACTGACGCGTTTATCCAGTCCCGCCATCGTCATCTCTCCCGTTGTCCGTGCCGGTATCATTAGGGGCGGTGACTCATTTGTTAATTTTGAATTTGTGACTCACTCATTTGGTTTTTTTATTAATTTACTGTTAACTAAATTTTTTCAATTAGTTAACAGGATGAAAAATGAGAATGAGTGTCAAACAGTTACGCGCGTTTTTAGCGGTAGCTCACACTCTGAATTTCGCGCACGCCAGCGAACGGCTAAATCTCTCTCAGCCAGCACTGAGCCTGACGATTAAAGGTCTTGAGGATGTGCTGGGAGGGCCGCTGCTGCAGCGGAGCACGCGTAAAGTGGCGTTGACACAGGAAGGGGAGACGTTTTTGCCCATGGCGCGGCAACTGCTTGCCGACTGGGATAACGTCGAAGAGGCGATGCATCAGTGTTTTACGCTACAGCGTGGCAAAATCTCGGTCGCGGCCATGCCGTCGTTTGCCGCGAATGTCTTACCGGAGGTACTCAAAGCCTTTCGCGATCGCCACGCCGGGATCAACGTCACCGTGCATGATGTCATCAACGAACACGTGATCGAGATGGTTCGGGAAGGGCGGGTGGAGATGGGGATCGCGTTTGAGCCGGCACCCACGCATAACCTGCTGTTTACGCCCCTGGGTCTCGACAGATTTGTCGCCATTGTGCCGAAAGATTCCTCTCTTGCCGGTAAAAAACGCTTGTCATGGGAAGAGCTGCTGACGCTGGATTTCATCACCCTGCAGCGACCCTCAGCGGTACGTCTGATGATGGAAGAGGAACTGGCCCGAAGCGGCAGAAAACTGGATGTGGCGCTGGAGAGTCATCAACTGGTGACGGTGGGGCGGATGGTCGCCAGTGGATTGGGCGGCAGCGCTGTTCCGGCATTGTGCGAAACACAGATGGCTGCGTTAGGCGCGGTCTGTATTCCACTGGATAACCCGCTTATTGAGAAATGCATTGGCGTGATCCATCCAGGGCACACACAGCTTTCAAAAGCGGCGCGTGCCCTGCTGGAAACACTGAAGGATTTTTATCAGCCTGGTCAGGGGGCGAGAAACACCTGCGGCGTGGCGTAATCTGGATGTCTGCCGACGAGCACTTCTGCCCCGTACCAGTGTGCCAGCGCATCAGCCTGCAAAACGGCTTCAGGTACGCCTTCGCAGACCAATCTGCCATTGTGTAACAGCAGGATCCGATCCGCCCACAGCGCCGCCAGATTAAGATCGTGCAGCACGACGCAGACGTGGAGATCTCCCTGATGGGTCAGGGATTTCAGCAGGCGCAGCAGATGTTGCTGGTGATAGAGATCCAGCGCAGACGTGGGTTCATCAAGGAACAGCCAGCCGCGCGGCGCACCCTCGTGCCACAGCTGCGCCAGCGCCCGCGCAAGCTGGATCCGCTGCTGTTCCCCACCGGAGAGTGCGGCAAACTGCCTGCCCGCCAGCGGTAAACATCCGGTAATCTGCATCACCTCCTGAACAACTGCGGGTTCGGGGTAGCGAGTCCAGGGAGCGCGGCCCATGCCGACTACCGCCTCCACAGGCCAGTCGAAGCCGAGCTGCGTGTTCTGGCGCATCACCGCCCGGCGGCGAGCGAGTCTTTCCGGCTGCCAGGCATTGAGGGGGATATCTGCCAGGTTGCACTGCCCGCCAGTAGGGTTTAAATAGCCCGTGAGCAGCCGCAGTAACGTCGATTTTCCGGCGCCATTCGGGCCAATCAACGCCACCATTTCACCCATGGATAAATCCAGGGATACCTCGTTTATAAGCGTCCGGTGTCCGGTGTGGAAATCTATTTTTTCTGCACAATAGCGTTCAGCCATGCTCGCCTCCACGACGAAAGATCAGCCACAGAAACCACGGCGCGCCGAGAAGGCTGGTCAGCAAACCAACCGGCATTTCCGCCGGGGCGACCAGGGTACGAGCCACCGTATCCGCAATCAGCAGCAGCGCCGCGCCGGCGAGTACAGATCCGGGGATCACCGCCCGGTGATCTGCCCCGAGCCACATGCGCATCAGGTGGGGGACCACAAGACCGACAAAACCGATAACGCCACTGACCGCTACCGCAGCGGCGACCAGCAAGGCGCTACACAGCAGCAGGATCCGCTGCACAACCGCAACCTCCACACCAAGATAGTGCGCTTCTTCTTCACCCAATTGCAGTAAATTGAGCGCGCTGGCAAGACGCCATATCACCAGAAGAGTGGGCATCATCAGCGAGGTGACGGCCAGCAATGTTGACCATTGCGCCTGGCCGAGGCTGCCCATACCCCAAAGTGAAAGCTGGCGAAGCTGTGCATCATTACTGAGCCATGACAGCACACCGACGGCTGCCCCGCACAGGGCATTAATGGCGATACCTACCAGCAACAACCGGGAGAGCGAGCTGTTACGCTGCTGGCTGAGAAGGAAAATCACGAAAGTGGCAGACAGCGCGCCGAAAAAGGCCGCGATCATCGGGGCATAAAGCATGACCAGCGCAGGTAACGAGAGCGGAATAACCACCCATAACGCAACGGCAAGCGCCGCACCGCTGCTGATCCCGAGCAGGCCCGGATCTGCCAGCGGGTTACGAAATAACCCCTGCATTACACAGCCTGCCAGCGCCAGTGAACCCCCAATAACCAGCGCCAACAGCACTCGGGGCAGGCGTATGGTCAGCCAGATCTGACGCAGCGCATCATCGCTGCCGTTCCACAGCAGGCTGACCGGTAGATGCAACGCGCCAAAACCGGTCGCCACGATCGTCATCGTCGTGAGGAGTGCGGTCAGTATCCACAGTGACAAGGTGATCCGTCGGGACATCAGGGTAGTTGCTCCGCTCTGACGCGCAACTGCTGAATTGCCTGCGGCGTTCGCACGCCAAAGCCCAGAAGCGCCATATCATCAATTGCCAGCAGCTGCTTGTTGCGTCCCGCCGGCGTTTGCGCCAGACCCGGCAGTTTCCAGAGATTGTCTTCACCGCCCAGCGCGTTGATACCCTCCTGAGAAATCACCACCAGGTCGGGCTGGCTGGCAATCACGCCCTCCTGTGACAGCGGTTGATAGCGGGTAAAACCTTGCATCGCATTTCTAAGCCCCGCCGCCTGAATGGCGGCATCCGCTGCGGTCTGTTGTCCGGCAGCCATTGCGGTCATCCCTCCATGGTTGAGGATAAACAGCACCCGCTTGTTGAGTGGCGAGGCGGGCAGGGCGGTCAGGGCCTGACGTAACGTGTTACGCAGGATTTCTCCCTCAACCTCGCGATGTGTCGCTTGCGCGATGACCCGCACCTTTTCATCAATGACGCCCAGCGCGTTACTTGCCGGAACGGTGACGACCCTGATATGGCTTTGCTCAACCTGTTTTAATGCCAGAGACGGTTGCGCCTGGGCGCTTGCCAGCACCAGGGTGGGACGCATGGACAAAATGCCTTCCGCATTCAGCTGGCGCAAATATCCCACGTCAGGCAGATCGTTTGCTGCCTGTGGCCACTGACTGGTACTGTCGCGAGCCACCAGAGACGACTGTGCGCCAAGGGCAAAGACAATTTCCGTCACGTCGCCGCCAAGCGTAACGATTTTCTCCTGCGTGGCGGCAAACGCCATCAGGGGCAGGGCGCTGAGAACGGCGAGCCATTTTTTCATGCGGACAACCCTTTCGCCGTTAAGGCGTCAATCTGGCTACGCCATTGGCTCTGTTCCGGCTCGCCTTCGGTACGCTGACCATACAGCTGAGCGATTTGCGTGCCGTCGGCGGCAAACAGCTCCAGGCTAGTGACATGCCCGTCAGCCGTCGGTTTGCGCGTGACCCACGTTTCCGCAATGGCTTCTTCAAGCAGATGCAGGGTAAAGGTCGGGTTAAAGATGTTGAGCCAGCCTTTCATCGGCACCAGCTTTTCCACCGCGCCGGTGAAGATCTGCACGCAGCCGCGGTTGCCGACAAACACCATTATTTCGTTGCCGTCCTGGCGCGCCGTCTCCAGCAGCTGCGCCAGCGCGGAGTTCTCTACCCTGCAGGCCAGATCGTCACCCACCAGGTTAAACGCCTGCTGGCGGCTGAGATTGTGGCGCTTCAGCAGGCCGAAGAACTGGTGCACGTCGGTCATGGCGCGCCACTCTGTGTCCACGAGCGCGGCTTGCGCGTTTTCTGCGTGAACCGGGACATCGGCCACCTTTAACGCCAGCGGTGGATTATCGGCAAAGATAAAGCGGCTCAGTACGTCGCTCCAGGCGGATACGTCGGTGCTATCGGTGGCGTAGACCTTCAGCAGCGCATCACCCTGATGGTCGAAGAACTGGATGCTCTGACGCTCGCCGCGCGCGGTAGCTTCACTGATGTGAAAAACGCTCGCCCACTGATTGAGGAACAGACGCAGATCCAGTCCGCGTGGGTTCAGTACCAGCCCGGCGTGACCGTGGAGATGCTGATTGGTGAAGGTCCCTACCTGCTCGTGAACGGCATGGTCATTGCGGCAAATGCATTTGGTTTCGCCCACGGCTTCCAGCGCGCCAAGGATATCGCGGATCTCACCGTTCAGGCGCCAGGCATCGTGGCCGACGCGGGCAAAGGTCAGTTCAGCTTCACTGATGTTCATTAAACCTGCGATGTCACGCGCGTACTTACCCGGGTTTTCTTCTTTTAGCTCAAGCCAGCGTGTGTAGTGATTCATTGTTTCGTCCTTCTTCATGGATGCCCCGGTGAACCGGGGCGAGGGGGTTACCACTGATAGCTTACGAAAATCTTGCCGTTGCGACCGTCCTGCGGAATACCCTGCGGTGACCAGTATTCTTTGTCGAAGGCGTTACCCAGCACCACCGTCGTTGTGATGCCTTTCAGTTGTGCCTGACCCTGATAGCTGACGTAGAAATCGTTGACCGCGTAGCCAGGCTGCTTTTTGTAACTGCTGCTGATGTGCGTTGAACGGTCAACAAAGGTACCTATCCAGCCCACGGAGAAACCGCTTTGCGCTACCGGGATATCCAGCTTGCTGGTGACGGTGTCCGGGTTAATGCTGGAGATGTACTCTCCCGTGTCGGTATCTTTCCCGCGCGTGCGGTTATAGGCCAGGTCAAGGTTGAAGATCTCGGCGGAGTATTTCGCCATTACGTCCCAGCCCCAGATTTTGGCATTGGGAACGTTATAGGACATGGTGGTCGCCGCCGCGAAATCGACGGTAGTGGAGATGTAGTCTTTGGCTTTCGTATCGAAATAGCTCGCTTTGAACTCCAGGGCATCGTTCGCCAGCATCAGATCGTCAAAGCGCAGACCAAAACCGAACTCCTGAGTTTCATTGGTCTCCGGACGCAGGTTCGGGTTTGGCACCCAGTAGTTGGTATAGAAGCGGCCTATCGAGAAGTGCTTTGCATCGTTATACATTTCACCCATGGTCGGCGCGCGGAAGGCCTGCGCGTAAGAGCCGAACAGCATCAGCCAGTCGGCTGGGCTGACGGTTAAGCCGGCGCGGGATGACCACTTATCGGCATCCACATCGTCATAACCATCACTGCTGCCGCGATAGTTGTCATAACGCGTCCCCCCCAGCAGGGTGATGGGCAGATCGCGCAGGGTAATTTCATCCTGCAGCCAACCGGAGCTGAAGTCGATTTTTGCGTCCGGGAAACCGGTCGTCGCACCGCCCGGGTTTTGCTCCTGGCGGTAATATTCTCCGCCGTAGGTCAGGAGGTGTGAGGCAAAGGAGTCGCTAAACAGTCGGGTGCGGTTTTCCACCTTCCCACCTTTCGTGGTTTGCTTGCGGAATTCACCGCTGCCGCTGATGTTCTGGGCGTTAATGCGCGCTTCAGACCAGTAGATTTTGGCATCGGCGTTCAGCCAGTCATTGCCTTCCGGCGCGATGTTGTAGCCCAGCTGAGCGTCACGCTGGATGGTGGAACGGTCAGTCATGGGGTTGCTGGAGGCATCCGCTTTAATGGTTTGCGGATTTTTGGGTTCCTGTGCGTCGTTGTTATAGTAGCGCAGGGAGCCGCTCAGGGTCTGCGCCGGGTCGATTTTCCATCGACCTTTTGCCAGCATGTTGTTAATGGATTCATCATTTGGTGCTGCTGTACCGTTGCTCTGACGAATGTCACCCCGGTCACGGCTCGACCAGGAGACCAGACCGTCCAGCGTGTCGGTGCGGCCATACGCGCTGGCCCCCATTCCGAGGCTATGATCGCCCGTTGCACCTGTAGCAAATACGCGGTAGCCGCTGTTTTTTCCCGGCTCCAGCAGGTCTTTGGCGTCGGCAGTATCATAGGAGATCACGCCGCCCAGCGCGCCACTTCCGTAGAGCAGGGCGGATGGTCCGCGAACCACTTCAACACGTTTAATCAGCGACGGATCGAGGAAGGTGCTGTTCAGGTGGCCGGTATCGGTTCCCTGGCGCACGCCGTCAACCAGCACCAGCACGCCGCGGCGGTCATAGCCGCGCAGGTTCACGTCCTGCCCGTTGGTGCGCCCGGTGCCGTCCAGTGTGAGACCAGGTACGTTACGCAGCAGGTCGGCAGCAGAGCTGGCGGTTTGTTTCTCCGGCGCGCTGGCGTCAATCACGCTCACCATCATCGGAGCTTCAAAGGCGCTGCGGGCGTTGCCCGTGGCGGTGACGGTAATATCATCTGCGGCAGCAAACGCGACGCCCGGCAGGGTACTGACGACTGCCAGAGCCAGAATTGACGGGCGTAAAGACGCGGAATGCAGGTATGGCATAGCAACTCTCCATTAAGAATCGAAAGCGCTGGCTGCCTGGGGAACACCTGGGTGGCTGGCGAAGTTATCGTGTTGTTTATTTAGTCAGGATCAGTTTTCCGGCATGGGTCTGGCGTAGCAGGTAGTGCTGACCGTCATGCTCGATAATCACCCGCCCCTCATCGCCGAGCAGGGCTTTGCTGTCAATCCGACGCTCGGTGGAGGCAGGGGCTGTGTGTGTTTTTTCTGGCGTTGCCGCGTTGTTATCCGTACGTGACATAATGTTTATAAATGACAATCAATGCAACAATGATAATCATTATCAATAAACTGTAAATTCACAGCAAGCGTTTTTGTGAAAAAAGGGTGAGAGGATCAAATTTGGGGGTGAAGTGCGGTTTGATGCCCTCACCCCGCCCCTCTCCCACAGGGAGAGGGAGAAGGGCTGGATTTTAGAAGCGCGTATCTACCGCAGAAGCCAGTTTCTCCAGCAGCAGTTCGCTGTCTTCCCAGCTCAGGCACGGGTCGGTAATTGATTGACCGTACACTATTGGCTGTCCGGCAACGATCTTCTGCGTGCCTTCCTTGATGAAACTTTCGGCCATAATCCCCGCGATGGCGGTTGAGCCGCTGCGGATCTGCTGGCAAATTTCATCGCACACATCCAGCTGGCGGCGATGCTGTTTCTGACAGTTCCCGTGGCTGAAATCCACGACCAGATGTTCCGGCAGGTCGAACTCTGCCAGTGTTTCACAGGCGGCTGCAATATCTTGTGCATGGTAATTGGGTTTCTTCCCACCGCGCATAATGATATGCCCGTACGGGTTACCGCTGGTCTGGTAGATGGTCATGTGACCGCTCTTATCCGGCGACAGGAACATATGGCTGGCACGGGCAGCGCGGATCGCATCTACCGCGATACGGGTGTTACCGTCAGTTCCGTTTTTAAAGCCGACCGGACAGGAGAGGGCGGAGGCCATCTCGCGGTGGATTTGGCTTTCGGTGGTACGTGCGCCAATTGCGCCCCAGCTGATGAGATCGGCGATAAACTGCCCGGTCACCATATCGAGAAATTCGGTCGCCGTTGGTACGCCCAGTTCATTGACCTGCAGGAGCAGTTTGCGCGCCAGCTCAATACCGTGGTTCACGCGGTAGCTACCGTTCAGATCAGGATCGGAAATCAGGCCTTTCCAGCCCACTACGGTCCGCGGTTTTTCAAAGTAGGTTCGCATCACGATCTCAAGGCGATGCTGGTATTTGTCCCGCAGCCCCTGAAGTCGTTTGGCATAATCCATTGCGGCATCCAGATCGTGGATGGAGCAAGGCCCAATCACTACCAGAAGACGTTTGTCTTCACCATTCAGGATTTTTTCAATGCGCCGGCGGGAAGCCGTGACATGTTCCGCAACGGTGGCGGAAACAGGATGCCGCAGTGCCAGTTCAGCTGGGGTAACCAGGCTGTCGATGCGCGCAGTGCGGAGTTCGTCGGTTTTATTCATGGAATGTCTCAGAAAATTTTTGCTTCATCGGCAGACTACCGGGAAGTGATGGGCATCACCTTAAACCAATCCCTGCTGATTTCAAGTTCGGGGCGACACCGCCCCGTGGTTGCCGATGATGATACCTGAATCTGAGCTAATGTACTAGCATATTAGTACATGCGACGATTAAGCCCCATGATGTCGAGAATTTTGGTGGCAATTTCTTCAACCGAATAGTTGGTGCTGTTCAGCCACGGGATCTGGTTTTTGCGGTACAGCGCTTCCACTTCGGAGACCTCCATCCGGCACTGGCGCATGGAGGCGTAGCGGCTGTTCTCGCGGCGTTCTTCGCGGATGGCGGCAAGGCGTTCCGGGTTGATCGTCAGGCCGAACAACTTATGTTGCAGAGGCTTAAGGGCGGCAGGTAGCACCAGGTTATCCATGTCGTCAGCAATAAAGGGGTAGTTTGCGGCACGAATACCAAACTGCATCGCCAGATAGAGGCTGGTTGGCGTTTTGCCGCAGCGCGATACGCCAAGCAGGATCACCTGCGCCTGGTCAAGATTACGCAGCGAGATACCGTCGTCATGTGCCAGGGTGTAATCAATGGCAGCGATACGCGCATCGTACTTGGTCAGATTGCCGGGGTTTAGCCCGTGGGTACGGTGAGCGATCGGGGTCGGATCAAGCTTAAGCTCGCTTTGCAGCGGAGCCACCAGTGCCTGGACGATATCCTGACAGAAGCCTTCACTTTGCAGAATGATGGAGCGAATCTCGGGGATCACGATCGAGTAGAACACCAGCGGGCGGACGCCGGTCTGCTGGTAGATGGCATCAATCTGGTCCTTCACCGCTTTGGCGCGGCTCTCATTTTCGACAAACGGCAGCGTGATGCTGTTAATCGAAACGGGAAACTGCGACATCACCGCATGGCCCAGCACCTCGGCGGTGATCGCCGTACCATCAGAAATATAAAAAACGTGGCGATCGACAGCATTATCCATTTTACTCACCCTGAATATCATACCTAATTGCCTGAAAGCATAAATTAAAAAAGTAAATTACACAGCAAAGAACTTATCTTAATTATAAATGAAACGATGTTTTTGATTTTCCTGAAAAGTGGATTTCATTTTTCAAATAGCGACTTTATTTTTGTGGTTTCTGGCTGAATATATAGGAATCATCGGGTTCGTGGGTGATGGGAAAGTATCCGAAAAGTTGAAAATTTAAATTGCTTACACGATTCACCGTTTTTTTAGCGCTAATAAATATGCCACTATAAATACGTAGTCAGGTGTTACTTACTCCGATCAAATATCACAAAAGGATTGTTTCGATGTCCAACAATGGCTCGTCACCGCTGGTGCTTTGGTATAACCAACTCGGCATGAATGATGTAGACAGAGTTGGGGGCAAAAATGCCTCCCTGGGTGAAATGATTACAAATCTGTCGGGTATGGGTGTCTCCGTACCAAACGGGTTTGCCACAACTGCCGATGCGTTTAACCTGTTTTTAGACCAGAGCGGCGTGAACCAGCGCATTTACGACCTGCTGGATAAAACGGATATTGATGACGTTACCGAGCTTGCCAAAGCCGGGTCACAAATCCGCCAGTGGATTATCGACACACCTTTCCAGCCGGAACTGGAAAAAGCCATTCACGATGCGTACAACCAGCTCTCTGCTGACGATGCGCAGGCCTCCTTTGCCGTGCGTTCTTCTGCAACCGCAGAAGATATGCCAGACGCCTCGTTTGCCGGGCAGCAGGAAACCTTCCTGAACGTGCAGGGATACGATGCCGTGCTGGTGGCGGTGAAGCACGTGTTCGCTTCCCTGTTCAACGACCGTGCCATCTCTTATCGCGTGCACCAGGGCTATGACCATCGCGGCGTAGCACTTTCCGCAGGTGTACAGCGCATGGTGCGCTCGGACGTGGGCTCATCCGGCGTGATGTTCTCCATTGATACCGAATCCGGCTTCGACCAGGTGGTGTTTATCACCTCCGCGTGGGGTCTGGGTGAGATGGTGGTTCAGGGGGCGGTCAACCCTGATGAATTCTATGTCCACAAACCAACGCTGGCTGCTGGCCGCCCGGCGGTGGTGCGCCGCACTATGGGCTCGAAAAAAATCCGCATGATCTATGCCCCAACCCAGGAGCATGGCAAGCAGGTTAAAATTGAAGATGTACCGCAGGAGCAGCGTGACCGCTTCTCCCTGACTGACGCTGAAGTACAGGAACTGGCGAAGCAGGCGGTACAGATTGAAAAACACTACGGTCGTCCAATGGACATCGAATGGGCGAAAGACGGGAACACCGGCAAGCTGTTTATCGTGCAGGCGCGTCCGGAAACCGTCCGCTCTCGCGGCCAGGTTATGGAGCGTTATACGCTGCACGCGCAGGGTAAAATCGTTGCGGAAGGTCGTGCTATCGGTCACCGCATCGGTGCTGGTCCGGTCAAAGTGATCCACGACATCAGCGAGATGAACCGTATTGAGCCAGGCGACGTGCTGGTGACCGACATGACCGACCCGGACTGGGAACCGATCATGAAGAAAGCGGCGGCTATCGTCACCAACCGTGGCGGTCGTACCTGTCACGCGGCGATCATTGCCCGCGAGCTGGGTATTCCTGCGGTTGTCGGCTGCGGTGATGCCACTGAGCGCATGAAAGACGGACAGAATGTAACTGTCTCCTGCGCCGAAGGCGATACCGGCTATGTGTATGCCGATATCCTCGACTTCAGCGTGAAAAGTTCCAGTGTTGAAACCATGCCGGACCTGCCGCTGAAGATCATGATGAACGTTGGCAACCCGGACCGCGCGTTTGACTTCGCCTGCCTTCCGAACGAAGGTGTGGGTCTGGCACGTCTCGAATTTATCATCAACCGTATGATCGGCGTTCACCCGCGTGCACTGCTGGAGTTTGATGATCAGGACCCGAAACTGCAGAACGAAATCCGCGAGATGATGAAAGGCTACGACTCACCGAAAGAGTTCTACGTCGGCCGTCTGACGGAAGGGATTGCCACCCTGGGTGCCGCCTTCTACCCGAAACGCGTGATCGTGCGTCTGTCTGACTTTAAGTCTAATGAATATGCCAACCTGGTGGGCGGCGAGCGCTACGAGCCGGAAGAAGAGAACCCAATGCTGGGCTTCCGTGGGGCTGGACGTTATGTGTCCGAAAGCTTCCGCGACTGCTTCGCGCTGGAGTGTGAAGCGGTTAAACGCGTGCGCAACGACATGGGACTGACCAACGTCGAAATCATGATCCCGTTTGTGCGTACGGTGGATCAGGCGAAAGCCGTTGTGGACGAGCTGGCGCGTCAGGGGCTGAAGCGCGGCGAGAACGGGCTGAAGATCATCATGATGTGTGAAATCCCGTCCAATGCCCTTCTGGCCGAGCAGTTCCTGGAACACTTCGACGGCTTCTCGATCGGCTCGAACGACATGACGCAGCTGACGCTGGGCCTGGACCGTGACTCCGGTGTGGTTTCTGAGCTGTTCGATGAGCGTAACGAGGCGGTGAAAGCGCTGCTGTCGATGTCCATTCGCGCGGCGAAGAAACAGGGTAAATACGTTGGGATTTGTGGTCAGGGCCCATCCGACCATGAAGACTTTGCCGCATGGCTGATGGAAGAGGGGATTGATAGTCTGTCCCTGAACCCGGACACCGTAGTGCAAACCTGGCTGAGTCTGGCAGAACTGAACAAGTAACACCACCATAACCCGAAAAGGCGAGGAGATTATTCCTCGCCTTTTTTATTTCTCTTCTTATTTGCTCCCCATCACAAATAAAGTAAAAAACCAAATATCATAATTTGTCTGTTAATTTAGACAATTGTTAGCGCGCAAACCGTTGCTAATACTTGAGCCTTACTGCGCATTTCCCTATCGATGATGCGCAACTGGTTGAAATACGTTTTAACCTGATAAAAAGGCAAATAACAATGACACTTTCCTCTGTATTGCGTACCAAAGATAAAATAGGTTACGGCTTAGGTGATATGGCCAGTGCGCTGGTCTGGCAAACGGCTACGTTATTTCTTGCTTATTTCTATACGGACGTTTTTGGGTTGCCCGCCGCGATTATGGGCACCATGTTTTTAGTGGTACGCGTGGTCGATGCGTTTGTCGACCCGTGCATTGGTGCACTGGTCGACCGTACGCAAACGCGTCATGGTCGTTTCCGTCCCTGGTTGCTGTGGTTCGCCATTCCGTTTGGCGTGAGTTGCCTCATCACCTTCTATGTTCCGGACGTGGGACCGACCGCGAAAATTGCGTATGCCTGCGT
Organism: Enterobacter sp. CPE_E890; assembly: GCF_046521475.1. Classification (NCBI taxonomy): domain Bacteria; kingdom Pseudomonadati; phylum Pseudomonadota; class Gammaproteobacteria; order Enterobacterales; family Enterobacteriaceae; genus Enterobacter; species Enterobacter sp. CPE_E890. The sequence goes on from NZ_JBKFZW010000001.1 coordinate 2,072,722, forward strand.
GACCTACGCGATCTTAAGCCTGATTTATTCCGCGATTAACGTACCTTACTGCGCCATGCCCGGCGCGCTGACGCTGGATCCGCGCGAGCGTCACTCTCTGCAGTCATGGCGCTTTGGCCTGTCGTTTATCGGTGGGTTGATTGTTACGGCTATTGCCCTGCCGCTGGTCTCATTGTTAGGACAGGGCAACGTGCAGAAAGGCTATTTCTATGCCATGAGCCTGATGGGACTACTCGGGATTGTACTGTTCTTCTGCTGCTTCCTGATGACTCGCGAGCGTTATTCTCCGCGCAATGATACCTCCGGCTCCATGCTCACCGATTTAAAACTGCTGGCCGGAAACAGCCAGTGGCGTATTGTGTTCGTGTTTAATATTTTGCTGTTAACGGCGGTGGTGACGCGCGGTTCCGCCACCATGTATTACGTCAACTATGTGCTGTTGCGTCCGGAGCTGGTTTTTGCCTTTATTGTTTCCGGAATGGTGGCCTCCTTAAGCGGCGCATTATTATCCGAACGGTTGCTGGGCAAATTTGACCGCGTCCGGGCCTACCAGTGGACCATTATTTCCTTCGTCATCTTCGGCGCGCTGATTTTCTTCCTTCCCCCTTCGCAGGTCTGGCTGATCTTTGGCCTCAATATTGTCTTTAGCTTTGTGCAAAACCTCACCACACCGCTCCAGTGGACCATGTTCTCCGATGTGGTCGACTACGAAGAGCACCGCAGCGGTCGTCGCCTGGACGGGCTGGTTTTTTCCACCGCGCTGTTTGCCATCAAATTTGGCCTGGCGCTGGGTGGGGCGGTCGTCGGCTGGGTCCTTGGTATGGTGGATTACGCCCCGGGACAGGCAACTCAGGCACCGCATGTTCTCTCTACCATTAATGCACTGTTCACCCTTATCCCTTGCGCGTTGTTCCTCTGCATGGTCGCGCTGCTTGCTATCTACAAACTTAACAGCCGGCTGGTGGATTCCATTGCCCGGGAGCTGGCCAGCAAACGTGAGGTGAGACCTGACACGGGGCAACTCAGCCCGGCAACCCCTTCCGCACTACAGGAGTAAAACATGACAGCTATCTATAAGGACGCTGGACGTCCCGTGTACGAGCGCGTCGCCGACTTACTGGCACGTATGACCCCGGAAGAGAAGTTTGCCCAGATGCATGCGTACTGGCTGATCCTCGATGAAAACGGTAACCATCGTGAGCGCAGCGATCTGAGTGACGAATTCTCCGGGGTGAGCGAGCAGGCTTCGCTCAGTGAACGGCTAAAGCTTGGCGTCGGGCAGATCACCCGTCCACTGGGTACCCATATCGTCGACGCGAAAACTGGGGTGCGTGCCGCTAACCGCCTGCAGCGCATGATGATGGAGGAGACGCGTCTCGGCATACCGGCGCTGTTCCATGAAGAGTGCCTGGTGGGGCTGCTGTGCAAAGACGCTACGCTGTTCCCGTCGTCGCTGAACTACGGCTCTACCTGGGATCCTGAACTGGTACAGCGCGCGGCAGAGCAGATCGGTAAAGAGGCGCGATCCGTTGGCTGTCAGCAGGGGCTGGCGCCGGTGCTGGATGTCTCTCGCGATGTCCGCTGGGGGCGTACCGAAGAGACCTTTGGTGAAGATCCGTGGCTGGTGGGGGTGATGGCCACCGCCTACGTGAAGGGCTTACAGGGCGATAAACGCGATCTGCTGGCGACCCTGAAACATTACGTGGGTCACTCGTTCAGCGAAGGCGCACGCAACCATGCGCCGGTCCACCTCGGATTCAGCGAGCTGAACGACACCTTCCTGCTGCCGTTTGAAATGGCGGTCAAGCTGGCAAACGCCGGTTCGGTTATGCCCGCGTACCACGATATTGATAACCAGCCGGGGCACAGCGACAGCTTCCTGCTGACCACCGTCCTGCGCGAGCAGTGGGGGTTCGACGGGATTATTGTCGCGGACTACGGCGGCGTCAGCCTGCTGCACCAGCACCACGGGATTTCCCACGACGCGGCCGAATCCGCTGCGCTGGCGTTCAACGCCGGGCTGGATGTCGAACTGCCGAAAGACGACTGTGCGCGCCATCTGGCGGAAGCCGTTGAGCGTGGACTGATCTCCATGGCCAAAGTCGATGAAATCGTGAGGCGCGTACTGACTGAAAAATTCCGTCTGGGTTTGTTTGAGAAACCGTATGCCGATGAACATGGCATTGATCTGCTGAATGATGTCACCCGCCAGGCCGCTCGGGAAGTGGCGACGAAATCGCTCACGCTGCTGGAAAACAACGGCATTTTACCGCTCGGGGGTAAACCCCGCGTGGCGGTGGTGGGGCCGACGGCGGACGACCCGCTCGCGCTGCTCAGCGGCTACAGTTTCCCGGTGCATTTGATCATCAGCGATATGGTAGAAGAGACCTCGCAGGTCACGACCCCGCGTGCGGCGCTGGAGCATTATCTTGGTGCCTCACAGGTCCGCTACGCCAAAGGGTGTCACATTATCGAAAAACGGATGGCGGGCGCGCCGGTCTTCCCGGGCGACAGCGGCGGCAAACCGATGCAGCAGTCGCCGGTTTCTCAATGTACTGATTTGATCCCCGAGGCTGTTAACGCTGCGCAAGAGAGTGATGTTGTAGTGGCTTGCGTTGGCGACCTCGCCGGATTGTTCCAGAGCGGCACGGTAGGGGAAGGGTCTGATACCGATTCTCTGAATCTGCCGGGTGTGCAGCAGCAACTTCTGGAGGCGCTGGTAGCCAACGGCAAACCGGTGATTGTCGTGATGACCGGAGGGCGGCCATACAACCTGCAGGGACTGGAAGACAAAGTAGCGGCACTCATTATGGCCTGGGCTCCAGGGCAGGAAGGGGGCTGGGCGATTGCGGACGTACTGACAGGGCGTGCGGAACCGCAAGGGCGTCTGGTAGTGAGCGTGCCGAAAAGTGCCGGGGCAATGCCGTATTACTACAATCACAAGCTCAAAAGTGGCGGTACGCCGTTTGCGTTCCATTTCGGATCTCGTTATCCGTTTGGTTTCGGCCTTGGCTGGACGCAGTTTAACTGGGGAACGGCGAAAGTGGTGGCATCCAGCGTGCCGGTTGACGGTGAGGTGACGCTGAGTGTGGATATTACCAATACCGGAGAACGCAGTGGCAGCGAGGTGGTGCAGGTTTACGTCAGGGATAAGGTTGCCACGCAGGTACGGCCACTTCAGGAGCTAAAGGCATTCCAGCGCGTCACGCTCTCGCCGGGCGAAACCGCCACGCTCACCTTTATGCTGCCAGTTGAGATGTTCAACTTCACCCGTCGGGACGGAAAACGCATTGTTGAGCCGGGTGAGTTTGAGTTGCAGATTGGCGCATCGTCGACGGATATCCGCGAGGTGGTGACGGTTAATGTGACAGGTGAAACGCGGGTGCTGTCTGCGGAGTGGCGGATGCTCAGTAGCTGTCAGGTTAAGCGCGCAAATGAAGGCATTGCGGTGTGTTAATCAATCGGGATCAGATCGGTTACCTTTGTTCCTGAAGGAAAGAATGTTAGGGAAGGTGCGAACAAGTTCCTGATATGAGATCATCATATTCATCCGGAGCGCATCCCAGAGGGACATCATGAGCCATCAACTCACCTTCGCCGATAGTGAATTCAGCACTAAGCGCCGTCAGACCCGAAAAGAGATTTTCCTCTCCCGCATGGAGCAGATTCTGCCATGGCAGAATATGACCGCTGTCATCGAGCCGTTTTATCCCAAGGCGGGCAATGGCCGACGGCCCTATCCGCTGGAGACCATGCTGCGTATTCACTGCATGCAGCATTGGTACAACCTGAGCGACGGTGCCATGGAAGATGCCCTGTACGAAATCGCCTCCATGCGCCTGTTTGCCCGATTATCCCTGGATAGCGCCCTGCCGGATCGCACCACCATCATGAATTTCCGCCACCTGCTCGAGCAGCATCAACTGGCCCGTCAATTGTTCAAGACCATCAATCGCTGGCTGGCCGAAGCAGGCGTCATGATGACCCAAGGCACTTTGGTGGATGCCACCATCATTGAGGCACCCAACTCTACCAAGAACAAAGAGCAGCAACGCGATCCGGAGATGCATCAGACCAAGAAAGGCAATCAGTGGCACTTTGGCATGAAGGCCCACATTGGTGTCGATGCCAAGAGTGGCCTGACCCACAGCCTGGTCACCACCGCGGCCAACGAGCATGACCTCAATCAGCTGGGTAATCTGCTTCATGGAGAGGAGCAATTTGTCTCAGCCGATGCCGGCTACCAGGGAGCGCCACAGCGCGAGGAGCTGGCCGAGGTGGATGTGGACTGGCTGATCGCCGAGCGTCCCGGCAAGGTAAAAACCTTGAAGCAGCATCCGCGCAAGAACAAAACGGCCATCAACATCGAATACATGAAAGCCAGCATCCGTGCCAGGGTGGAGCACCCGTTTCGCATCATCAAGCGGCAGTTCGGCTTCGTGAAAGCCAGATACAAGGGGCTGCTGAAAAACGATAACCAACTGGCGATGTTATTCACCCTGGCCAACCTGTTTCGGGTGGACCAAATGATACGTCAGTGGGAGAGATCTCAGTAAAAACCGGAAATAACGCCAGAAATGGTGGAAAAAATAGCCTAAATAGGCTGATTCGATGTGTTTGCGGGAAAAAAATCGGCCCAGATCCGCGAAATTTTAATCAGCGAGTCAGCTTGGGAAGAAATGACCTGCTTATTCGCACCTTCCTTAGAACAAGCCCCTGATGGGGCTTTTATGTTTAAAACTCTCTTGAAAGAGTAATGTACCCGTTGAACCTTATAGAGCATTCATCTTTATTCATAAGGCTTGTGGCAATGAAAACAGACTTCTTCCCTGCTTTGTTTGTATATGTATATTTTGCAGTTATAGATTTAACATCGTTATCATAGAAGCTGTCAAAATATGACTTTTCATCTAATAGCGGTTTATTGTTATTTCTGGCCTTATCCTCTTCATAATCTATCTTTGCTAACTCCTCTGCATAGAATCTAGATATAGGTGTAACATCGAGGATTTTTACTTTTGCTTTCATCTCGTCTACAGTTGAAGTGTCAATTTTTAAATCTTTAGAAAGTGCATCAAATAAGGATGATTCCATCGCTGCATTAGGTAATTCACACCCCGATTGTGCATAAGATATAACAGGAATATTAAATAGTAGAAATAATAATCTCTTCATATTAATCCTCAACTACCAGTATCTTATCTGTGCTTTTATTGATCGTGATACGCCCCTTTAAACCTAATATAATGCAACCATTTGAGGCACTTGAAGGATGTGCTCCACTGTTGCCGTGAATCAGAAAACCATCACGCCCGCACATTTGATTTTCTGGATAAGGTGTCAGCCTCATAGTGTAGGCTTTTGTCCTCTTGTGATAGAAGGCCGGTCCAATAGTATAAGTGCCTCTAGGAAGTGGGCCTTTATCCTTTACACACTCATTAGCTGAATCATTCTTAAAACCCGGTTTACCTGCATACATTGCATCAAACTGGTATGTACCGTTAAGATAAAAACTATGAGCACTTACTTTATATACCCAAGTCATTACGCTACCTCCTTGTTACCATTCCAAGAGTCAGAATGAATAATATTACCATCTAAATAGTGCCATGTGATTTTTTCATAAGCTAAATAGAATGCTTCAAGATGGTTATGCTTTTCATATGTAGGATTTTTAATATCAAACATGAAAGGCTCTACTTCATTGATTCTGACATTATCTAACGTCACCCTAAAATACTCTTCCTCTTGTCCGTTATGATTAATGCGATAGAATTTTAATATAGCTTGCTTAAACCGCTTACCAGATGAAACACCTTGATAGATGTAAGGAGATGAACTGTCTACTTCTTTAATTAAAAAATAGTCTCCGTGCAGTCTCTTAGAAGTGATTTTCCCTGTTAAGTTATCAGTAGGTAGTTCTACGTTATGCATTAACTCTACAATCTCTATAGAACCTTCCCTACCGTGAACATCTACAGACCCTTTTACTTGATTTCCTGCATCATCAATCAGCCATAAATAAACAGGTATAGCCATTTTTAACCCTCCATTGAAAAGGGTTATGTTAGCACCATGATTAGCAGGATCAATTATTTAGATAATGAATGAATAAAGGAGAAATATCACTGAGAGGAAAGAAAAGCCCCTACCAATGAGCGGCAAAGGCTTTACCGGAATTGCGGCAAATAGCCCCGCTAAACGGGAAGTAAAACGGGGGCGATAGTGTAGCGGATTACACGGGATGGAACAATTTTTAAAAGGGTAATACACAAAAACAACCTTCTGATTTTTAGGGGAATTTTAAGAGGCGTACAGGGGGTAGCATTTACTGCTAATTACACGTTTAGCACACCAGTAGTACACTTAAATTTCACCGTACTTTGTAACTCACTGTTTTTAAGCGAAAAAAAAGCCCATCGTGGGAGATGGGCAAAGACTACACACAGCAATTCGTTGTTTCACTCAGGGGATTTCCATGCTTATAAACCAAGGTGTTGATTTATAACCGTGTGCTAATACTAGGCATTGTGTTATTTAGCGTCGATCAGATTCGTCTCAATAGTTAAAGAGACGTAAAGATTTCTTGAGGTTAGCAGCAGATTTAGTGCAGGGAAGGTGGGTCTGACCAGTGCTCAATGAATAAATACTTAAGTATTACTTAAGTATTAAGGGGCCGGGTAAGCATATCTTACCCGGCACTGCGGTTACTGACTGTTCTTATCTTCCAGCTCTTCCAGCTCATTCAGGATGAGGTCCGGGTCAGTACCCGGTGGCGGCACTTCATGCACCCAGGCGGAGAACAGACGCCATGTCACGGCGAGAAGCACCGGGCCAATAAACAGGCCAATCATGCCAAAGGCAATCAATCCACCAATAACGCCTGAGAGGATCAGGATCAGCGGCAGGTCAGCACCCATGCGGATGAGTATTGGACGAATGACGTTGTCCATCGTACCAACCACGCAGCTCCACACCAGCAGAACCGTTCCCCACGTGGTATCACCTGTCCAGTAAAGCCAGATGATGCTGGGTATCAGCACCAGCAACGGTCCCAGTTGCGCGAGACAGGTCATTAACATCACAACGGTAAAGACGGTGGCGTACGGTACGCCGGAAATTGCCAGACCGATACCGCCCAGTATCGCCTGCACCAGCGCCGTTACCACAACGCCAAGCGCAACCGCGCGCACAGCCTGTGCAGCCAGCAGTACCGCTGCGTCACCCCGTTTGCCCGCCAGACGGGTAGCAAAATGACGAACACCCAAAGCAACTTGCTCACCACGCCAGTAGAGCAGGGCACTGAAGACCAGCATCAGGGTACAGTGCATCATAAAGCGACCAATATGCGCCGCCTGTCCCACAAACCAGGTGGTGGTGGTACCAATATAAGGACGCACTTTCGCCATCAACGCGCTGCCGCCCATCTCCAGCAGGCTATGCCAGCCGCTATAGAGTTTGGCACCCACCACTGGAATACTGTTTAGCCAGGCGAGATCAGGTAACGTCAGCTCGCCACTGGTAATGGCTCGAATTATCGGACCACTGGAATCCACCAGACTATTCACCAGTAAAGCAATGGGAATAATAAACAGCAGGAACAACAAGAGTGTCATAACCAGCACCGCTAGCCCGCGGCGGCCAAATAGCAGCTTCTGCAAACGCAACAGTAAAGGCCACGTGGCAACGACAACGGTCGCAGCCCAGGCGAAGCCGAGAATAAAGGGTTGAACAATCCACAGACACGCAATAATCATGAGAGCCAGGAACAGCACCGACAGCAAGATTTGCGCAACATCCCTGGGCTGGCGAAGATTGACCATATTTGAAACTTCCTTTAATGAACACCAGCGTGGCTGGCGGGAACGGAAAACCGCGTCTCTCTAATCATTAGTGATCTCGGCGATTTTTGACAGGCGGATTTTGCCCGTAATTCTACGAAGCACATAAGAAAAAAATGTGATAAAACTTTCCAGACACAACGCAAACGATTTCAAATTACTCTAATTAGGGTCGACAGTCATGATCCCACAGATTTCTCAGGCACCTGGCGTCGTTCAGCTGGTGCTTAATTTTTTGCAGGCACTGGAGCAACAGGGTTTTACAGGTGATACCGCCACGAATTATGCCGACAGGCTGACGATGGCGACTGATAACAGTATCTACCAGCTTCTTCCCGATGCCGTTGTTTTCCCTCGTTCAACGGCCGATGTCGCGCTTATCGCCCGGCTGGCAACGCAGGAGCGGTTTGCTTCTCTGGTCTTTACCCCACGTGGCGGTGGCACCGGAACCAATGGCCAGGCGCTGAACCAGGGCATCATTGTTGATATGTCTCGCTATATGAACCGCATTATTGAGATCAACCCTGAAGAGGGGTGGGTGCGGGTCGAGGCGGGCGTTATCAAAGATCAGTTGAATCAGTATCTCAAGCCTTACGGCTACTTTTTTGCCCCTGAGCTCTCCACCAGCAACCGCGCGACCCTCGGCGGGATGATCAACACGGATGCCTCCGGTCAGGGCTCGCTGGTGTACGGTAAAACCTCCGATCACGTGCTGGGCGTGCGTGCCGTTCTGCTGGGCGGTGATATTCTTGATACGCAGCCGATGCCGGTTGCACTGGCGGAAACCCTGGGTAAAGATAACACCGCCAGCGGACGGATCTATCGTACCGTGCTGGAGCGCTGCCGCGAAAACCGTCAGTTGATCCTCGACAAATTCCCCAAACTGAACCGTTTTCTGACCGGGTACGATCTGCGTCATGTGTTTAACGATGATCTGACCCAGTTCGATTTAACCCGCATACTGACCGGCTCCGAGGGAACGCTGGCGTTTATTACCGAGGCGCGGCTGGATATCACCCGGTTGCCGAAGGTACGTCGCCTGGTGAACGTCAAATATGACTCTTTCGGCTCTGCGCTGCGTAATGCACCTTTTATGGTGGAAGCGCAAGCGCTGTCGGTTGAAACCGTCGACTCCAAAGTATTGAACCTGGCCCGGGAAGACATCGTCTGGCACTCCGTCAGTGAGCTGATTACCGATGTGCCAGATAAAGAAATGCTTGGCCTTAATATCGTTGAATTTGCCGGCGATGACGCGGCGCTTATTGAAAACCAGGTGACGACGCTCTGTCAGCGGCTGGATGAACTTATTGCGCAGGGTGAAGGTGGGGTGATTGGCTGGCAGCTCTGTAACGATCTGGCCGGCATTGAACGTATCTACGCGATGCGGAAAAAAGCCGTGGGGCTACTTGGCAACGCGAAAGGGGCGGCCAAGCCCATTCCGTTTGCCGAAGATACCTGCGTTCCGCCTGAGCATCTGGCGGATTATATCGTTGAGTTTCGTGCCCTGCTGGACAGCCACGGCCTGAGCTATGGCATGTTTGGCCACGTTGACGCCGGGGTGTTGCACGTGCGTCCGGCGCTGGATATGTGCGACCCGCAGCAGGAGATCCTGATGAAACAGATCTCCGATGACGTCGTTGCGTTAACCGCGAAATATGGCGGCCTGCTGTGGGGCGAGCACGGTAAAGGCTTCCGCGCTGAATACAGTCCGGCATTTTTCGGCGAGCAGCTCTACGCGGAGTTGCGCAAAGTTAAAGCGGCGTTTGACCCGGATAACCGTCTCAACCCGGGGAAAATCTGTCCGCCTGAAGGTGTGGATGCGCCGATGCTGCGGGTGGATGCCGTTAAACGCGGCACCTATGACCGACAGATCCCTATCGCGGTACGCTCCTCATGGCGCGGCGCGATGGAGTGCAACGGCAACGGCCTGTGCTTTAACTTTGATGTGAAAAGCCCGATGTGTCCGTCGATGAAAATCACCAGTAACCGTATCCATTCTCCGAAAGGGCGTGCAACGCTGGTGCGCGAATGGCTGCGTCTGCTGGCCGACCGCGGAGTGGATCCGCTCAAGCTTGAGCAGGAGCTACCGGAAAAACGCGCCAGCCTGCGTTCGCTGATTGAGCGCACACGGAATAGCTGGCATGCAAATAAAGGCGAGTATGATTTCTCCCATGAGGTGAAAGAGGCGATGTCTGGCTGTCTGGCCTGCAAAGCCTGCTCAACCCAATGCCCGATTAAGATAGATGTGCCAGAGTTCCGTTCGCGTTTTCTGCAGCTTTATCACACCCGATACCTGCGTCCGGTACGTGACCATCTGGTGGCGACAGTTGAAAGTTATGCGCCGCTGATGGCGCGTGCGCCAAAGACCTTTAACTTCTTTATTAATCAACCACTGGTGCGCAAGCTCTCCGAAAAACATATCGGAATGGTCGATCTGCCGCTGCTGTCGGTACCGTCGCTGCAACGACAGCTTGTCGGACACCGCTCAGCGAACATGACCCTTGAACAGCTTGAGGCGTTAACCCCCGAGCAAAAAGCAAATGTGGTGCTGGTGGTGCAGGATCCGTTCACCAGTTACTACGATGCGCAAGTGGTCGCGGATTTCATCCGCTTGTCAGAGAAGCTGGGTTATCAGCCAGTGGTTCTGCCGTTCTCTCCGAATGGTAAGGCGCAGCACATTAAAGGCTTCCTGACGCGTTTTGCGAAAACCGCGCAGAAAACTTCTGATTTCTTAAACCGTGTGGCGCAACTGGGTATACCGATGGTTGGCGTCGATCCGGCGCTGGTGCTTTGCTATCGCGATGAATACAAGCAGACGTTGGGCGATAAACGTGGTGATTTCCACGTCATGCTGGTGCACGAGTGGCTGCCGATGGCCCTGGAGGATAAGGCTGGTCAGGATGTCAGCGGTGAACCGTGGTATCTGTTCGGTCACTGCACGGAAGTCACCGCGCTGCCGGGTGCCCCTGCCCAGTGGGCCTCAGTCTTTGCCCGCTTCGGCGCGAAGCTGGAGAGCGTCAATGTGGGCTGCTGCGGCATGGCCGGAACCTACGGACACGAAGTGAAAAATCACGCGAACTCGCTCGGTATCTACGAGTTGTCCTGGCATCAGGCGATGCAGCGTTTGCCGCGAAACCGCTGTCTGGCGACAGGCTACTCCTGTCGTAGTCAGGTGAAACGGGTAGAAGGTAACGGGGTACGCCACCCATTGCAGGCTTTACTGGAGATAATTGGATGATCTGGAAACGAGCTGTAACGCTGCAGGCGCTCAACGCCATGGGCGAGGGGAATATGGTGGGACTGCTGGATATCCAGTTCACCCGCATCGGTGACGATGAGATTGAGGCTACAATGCCTGTCGATCACCGTACTCATCAACCGTTTGGTTTATTGCACGGCGGAGCGTCCGTCGTGCTGGCTGAAACGCTGGGCTCTGTGGCAGGGTATCTCTGTACCGAAGGGGAGCAGAAGGTCGTCGGGCTGGAGGTGAATGCTAACCATATTCGCTCGGTGCGTAGCGGTCGTGTGCGCGGTGTTTGCCGCGCGCTGCACGCCGGAAGTCGCCATCAGGTGTGGCAAATTGACATTCTCGATGAGCAGGATCGTTTGTGCTGCTCGTCGCGGCTGACGACGGCGGTTGTGTAAAGTTTTCAGATGTTTTGCCTTTGGTCAAAAGTTAGCCACCGCGTTGTGATATAGTGGTCAGGTTTTGTACATAAGCGAGGACATCATGGATACTGAAATAACCCCAACACAGCTGGCAATTGAATATTTACGTCGCGATAAGAGCAACCTGTCTCCGGCGCAGTACCTGAAAAAGCTGAAACAGCTTGAGCTGGAATTTGCAGATTTGCTGGCGCTCTCTTCGAATGAACTGAAAGAAGAGATCTACTTTGCCTGGCGGTTGGGCGTTCACGTCCATTGAGTGTATGTAAATGAAAGGGCCGCGATTGCGGCCTTTTTTGTACCCGGAATTTAGTATCTGGCGGGGAGTTTATTGATTCTAATGAGCCTGCCTTCTTCCATCTCGATAAATCCACCAGTTTTTAAATCCGCCAGAATACGCATCACACCGCTGCGGGAGAGCTGGGTTTTCTCCCGAATGTATCGCTCCGCCGTCACGCTGCGTCGATAGCCTTCGTCTTCCTCCATTAGCTTAACGAGCTGCTGGCGAATCATCTCATACGCAGTGGGGGCACCCTGGGGCATCACGTTGTTATAAAGTCGGCTATAGACAAACATCAGCTGTCTGGAGAGCAGACCCCATAGCCCTTTTTCTTTAATAATATCAGCCACCTGTTCAGTAGGGATACTACCAATCAGGCAAGGACTCACCGTGATGAGGTAATCATTGAAATAGATGTCTGTCAGGTTAGCAAGACCAAACAGGGCAGGGCTGCGAGCGGTGGAAAGCATCATGTTATCGCTGCTGCGGTAGAGTGCAATCGTCCCCTCCAGGATTAAATAACAGATCCCCTGACCGTTAACCTCAAGGTTAAGTCGTTCGCCGCGGCCCGTTCGACGCACGGTGCAATAGGGCTCCAGATGCGCGATCAGTTCCTGGGCGTAAGGGGAGCCGCGAGACGATTTATCTGTAGAGGACATAGCCGTAAACCTGGAAGATGACCTTATGCTTATAGTTTCGCTCTTCTCTCGCGCTATCTCCAGATATTATTGTGCTTTCAGTACTTCCGGGGTAAATGGTTAACTTCTATCAGCACGCCACGTTCCATGGTGATGTATTTCCCCGTACGCAGTTCTGCCAGAATCCGCATTATACCGCTGCGGGAAAGGTAGGTACGGCTCTTAATGTAGGCCGCTGCGGTGATGTTTTGTCTAATTGCCTCAGGCTCCTGCATTAATTCAACCAGCTGAAAGCGGATGATATCGTATGCGGACATCTGTGAAATTTGTGCACAGTGCTCATACACCCGTGATGCTGTATAGATCAGCAATTTAGAAAAATGTTCCCAGAGATCGTGCTGTGCAACCACGTTGTTAAACGCATCCAGCGACATGCACGCTAATTCGGATGTCTCCAGTGCCCTGACGTAAAGATGTTCCGATGAAAACTGACTGCTAACACCCAGTATAAAGGGGGCTGATTCCGAATTTAACACAATGCCGTCGCCGCGGCGGTGCAGCGCCACGCTGCCGTGTAATAGCATAAAACAGTGGCGTTCGTCATTTCGGTAATATTGTACGACTTCACTTTTCGAAAGAATGATTTTCTCTGCGACAGGAAGGACATTATCAATTAAGCGCTCTATGTGCTTTAAGGGTTTTAATCCCAGCACCGATGATTTCTCATTGTCTAATTCGGTTGCAATTCGCGTGTTCATAATATACCTCACTTCAACAGGTGTGATCGTTTTTCAATCAGAGTGGAGAATTATCTTAAAAATCAGCGAAGCAGGGAATAACAGTCAAAAGTCTAATAATAGACCAGGAGGAGTAGGCATCTTAACGCTATGAATTTTATCGTTATAAGGTGAAGGTCTAAAAGTAGACTGACGATAAAGTGCACAGTTTAAATGTTTATTTTTTGTTAAGCCCCAGTCTACAGCTAGACCTGAAAATAGATTGTTTCGCGGAAAAGAGTTGTATAAGTTTTGACTCGCCGACAGAAATGCCAATCTGAAACGCTCGCCATGATGAGAGTTTTATTTTGTTTCTGATGGCACCTAAAAATAATGGCAGAATGAGGATTGTCTGTTTTGCCTGAATATCAGTAATAAATAAAGTAATACAGGAAATGGCTTTATGAAAAAGAAAATTATTGCTGCCATGTTTGCGGCAGGCTCTGCATTGACAATGACTCAGGCTTTCGCTGCGGCAGGTACGGTTAATTTTAACGGTAATATTTTGGATAATGCCTGCGATGTAGATGTGGCATCCCAGAATCAGGTTGTGGTCCTCGGTGATTACTACAAAACGGAATTCCCGACAACGGGTTCCAGAACCGCGGCGACGCAGTTCGATATCGTACTGAAAAACTGCCCGGTGACCGTTACCTCCGCGAAGGTGCGTTTTGACGGAACGCCAGATTTAACCAACGCAAGCCTGCTGGCGATTGATTCCTCCGTTGTGGGTGCAGCAACGGGCGTGGCCATCAACCTGATGACGGCTGATAAGGCCGATTTACCGCTGCATGGTAGCAACAGCTATTCCTATGCTCTGAGCAGCACAACTGATAATACGCTCAATTTCTATGCTCAGTATATTTCGACTGCGGCATCAGTGACCGCGGGCCCGGCTAATTCGGTTGCTAACTTCTCTGTGGTTTATAACTAAGTCTTTTGCAGTAATCAGTATGGGGCCACCCGGCCCCTTTGTTTTATGAGGTATTCAATGCGTTTTATCAAAACAATCGGCCTGGCCGCGACAGCGTTACCGCTGACATTTTCAATGGCCAATGCCGGCGTCATTATTGGCGGCACGCGCGTTATTTTCGACGGTGCAAAAAAAGAAGCATCAATTAGCGTAGATAATGCCGATAGCGCTTCCTTTTTAATTCAGTCGTGGATTGATACACCGGAGGGAAAAGCAGATAAAGCGCCTTTTATCATTACGCCTCCGCTTTATCGACTTGATGGCGGCCAGAAAAATATCGAACGCATTGTCATGGCGGGTTCACTCCCTCAGGAACAAGAAAGTTTATTCTGGCTCAATATAAAAGCTATTCCTTCTGCAACGAAACAGGCTAACTCACTGCAAATTGCGGTGAAAACGCGTATCAAGTTGATTTATCGCCCGGCAAATCTTCACGCGTCAACGCCTGAAGAACAGGTTGAAAAATTAGCATGGCAACGCAACGGGAATGAAATTCAGGTAACGAATCCGACTCCCTATGTAATCAATTTTAATGAAATATCCGTAGGCGGAAAAAAACTGGATGATGTTTCGTATGTATTACCCGGCGCGTCGGCCCGGTTCCCGTTATCTCATGGAACCAACGGAAATACGCTGACGTTTAAAGTTATCAACGATTATGGAAGTCCCGGCGCTTTACATCAAGCCAGTTTGTGATTTTGAAAAACGGTAATACCTGCATTACTCAGGTCATCAGCAATGAAAATACAGCATTATAAAGTACGACCTCGACGTCTGGCGACACTCATCGCCCTGGTGATGACGGGTTCTTCACCCACGCTTTATGCCAGCGAAACGTTTAATACCGAACTGGTTGAGCTGGATAACCCGGGAATAGGGAAAGCAGATTTATCCGCGTTTGAAACAGGCTCTCAGGCACCGGGGACGTACCATGTTGATATTATTCTTGACGATCAGCTCATTGAGACCCGGGATATTACCTTTGCCGCAGCGAAATCGCCCGATGGAAATGACGTATTACAGCCATGCCTGAGCATTGAACAATTAAAACAGTGGGGGGTTAAGACTGCGCTTTTTCCTCTGTTGGGCTCAGCGAAAAGCGCCTGTGCCGATCTTAAAGCCATTCCGCTGTCCTCGACGGATTTCCAGTTCAACGCGCAGCGTCTGGTTATCAGTATTCCGCAGGCTGCTATCGATATACCGGCGCGTGGCTATGTGCCGCCGGAGATGTGGGACGAAGGTATCAATGCCGCCATGCTCAATTACAGCCTGAGCGGGGCCAACACCTGGGCGAAAACCGATGAGGCTGCCAGAACCGACAGCCTGTATGCCAACCTGCGTCCGGGGATCAACATTGGGCCGTGGCGTCTGCGCAACTACACCACCTGGTCCCGGGATGCGTCGGGTCAGGATAAATGGGACACCGTTTATACCTATGCGCAGCGGGCCGTTATTCCCCTGAAAGCGCAGCTGACGCTAGGCGACAGCTCTTCTCCGGCTGACGTGTTTGACAGTATGCCTTTTCGCGGCGGCCAACTGGCATCCGACGATGACATGCTGCCGGATTCCCTGAAGGGTTACGCGCCCGTGGTTCGCGGTATTGCGCGCACGAATGCGCAGGTGGTGGTGCGCCAGAATGGCTATCAGATCTACCAGAGTTATGTCGCCCCGGGGGCGTTTGAGATAACCGACATGTACCCGACGGGCGGTGCCGGGGACCTTGACGTGACGATCAAAGAGGCTGATGGAAGTGAACAACATTTCACCCTGCCTTACGCCTCACTGCCGGTGCTGCAGCGCGAAGGGCGTCTGAAGTATGCCATTACGGGCGGCCATTATCGTGCCTATAACAGCAGGGTGGAAAAGACGCCTTTCGGGCAACTGACCGGTATTTATGGTCTCCCGTATGGCCTGACGCTATACGGTGGCGTTCAGGGGTCAGGCAAGTACCGGTCGCTCGCCGTTGGGGTGGGTAAAAACATGGGGGATTTTGGTGCGCTCTCTACCGACGTTACCCAGGCCTGGTCTACACCGGATAAAACGGCAAAAACCAACGGGCAGTCCTGGCGCGCGCGGTACAGCAAGAACTTTATCGATACCGGAACGAACTTCTCTATTGCGGGGTATCGCTATTCGACCAGCGGCTACTACGGGATGCAGGAAGTGCTGGATTCCTGGGGAGACAGTACCTCGCTGCAGGACAGGCGGCGTAACCGCGCCGAATTGACCATGAGCCAGACGTTGGGCGGGGATATGGGTTCCCTGACCCTCAGCGCCGCGCGGGAAGACTACTGGAATTCGGGCAAATCGATGGCATCCTGGAGCGTCGGGTATAACAACTACTGGCATAACATCAGCTATGGCGTGACCTGGACATACAGCAAAAACGCCAGTGCAGCCTCTTATGGCACCGAAAGCAGCAAAACGTACGACCACGATCAGCTTCTGGCATTTAACGTCAGCGTGCCGCTGGAGAAATTCCTCCCGCAGACGTGGACGAATTATGGCATAAACGCCAGCAAGAATAACGGCACAACGCACAACCTGGGTATGAACGGCGTGGCCCTGGAAAACAATGCCCTGAACTGGAACGTACAGCAGGGCTTCGGCACGGACGGCGTCGGATATACCGGCAACATTAACGGTGACTACAAAGGGACCTACGGCGAAGTGACGGCGGGCTATGGCTACGACAGGAGCAGCGAGCGTCTGAACTACGGCCTGCAGGGGGGGATTCTGGCCCATGCGGACGGCATCACCTTTTCCCAGCCGCTGGGGGAAACCAATGCCCTGATTAAGGCACCCGGCGCCCATGGGGTGGATATTCGAAACCAGTCCGGCATGCGAACGGACTACAGAGGCTATACGGTGGTTAGCAACCTCTCCGTGTACCGCAAAAACGACCTCACGCTCGATCCGGAAAATATGCCTGATGACGTTGAGCTGGAGATCAATACGCGTACGGTCACGCCGACGCGAGGCGCGGTAGTCAGGGCTGATTACCTTTCCAAAGTGGGGCGCAAGGTGTTGATGACCTTGATGGACAACGGCCGCTTCGTTCCTTTTGGGGCGGTAGTGACGCTCGCTGGAGACGGTCACGGTAGCTTTATCGTCGGCGATCGAGGACAGGTCTACTTAACCGGCATGAGCGAGCAGGGGACGCTGGTCGTCGCGTGGGGAAATCAATCCGCCCAGCAGTGTCGTGCGGATTTCACCCTGCCGAAACAGGCCACCTACGGTGGCGTCACCCTCGTTAACGCTCTTTGCCGTCAGGGACATTAAGATGAAAACGATGAAATTTTTGCTGTTGCTGTGTTTTTTTGTGGGCTGGAATTATGCCCACGCCGGGACGTGCATGACGATCGTTCCGCAGACGTCTACGCTGTCGGTGGGCACCCTCACCGTGCAGCGCGATGCGCCTGTTGGAACGGTGATATTCTCCGGTGCTGCGTCGGGCACCGGATCGTATCTGACCGGTTGCACCAATCCATTAATGCTGGGTTTTAGCATGCGTTATAACGGCGCCACGCTCAGTACCTATGGGAATCATGTTTACAATACCAACGTCAGCGGGATTGGGATTCGATTTTCATCGAACAATTATTTCGAAAACCCGAGCAATACCTTCTCATATAACGCACAAACCTCATACGTCGACTGGTATGGCGGAAAAATTGAACTGGTGGTGACCGGGCTGGTTTCATCTGGGGCACTCACGCCAGGCGTAATCGGTGTGGTAACCCTTCAGGGCAGCGACGCTATTTATCGCGATGGTCTGACAACGCAGTTAAGCAGCGGAACGATCAATGCCCTGGCATGCACAATTAATACGCCACAACTAACCTTCGCCATTGGAAATATACCCACCTCTTCTTTTAACGCAGGCGTGGGAACGTCGCCGGCAGGGGCGCAAAATACGCAGAATCTCGGATTAAACTGCAGCACCGGAACCAATATTAACGTCACTTTAAGCGGTATTCAAAATCCGGATATCAGCAATACCAGCGTAATGGCCTTAACGGGTCAAGGTAATACCGGAACGGCAAAAGGAGTGGGCGTTCAACTCATCTATAACGGTACTCCACTGGCCATGAATAGCCGCCTGTTATTAAAACAGTCGACGGGTGGAGTCGAAACGCTCCCGTTAACGGCCCGTTATTATCAAACGCAGGGGACCGTTCAGTCGGGAACGGCCAACGCCTCGGCCACACTTAATATAACCTACCAGTAGCAGGTGAGAAGATGAAAATATCGCACAAAAAAACGCTCCTGCTTGCCCTGTTGAGCTGGAAGGTGTTTTCAGCCGATACGGTCAATATTGGCGTAACGGGGAATATCGTTGCGTCACCCTGCATATTTAATGGCGGAAATACGGGTAATGACTCCAACTTACTGATAGTGTTTTATGTTCAGATAATGCCCGATGACTTTGTCATGCAGCTCCACCGATTTTGAGAACGACAGTGACTTCCTGCCCAGCCTTGCCAGATGTTGCCTCAGATTCAGGTTATGCCGCTCAATGCGCTGCGTATATCGCTTGCTGATAACGTGCAGTTCTCCCTTCAGGCGTGATTCATAAAGCGGCCAGCCATCCGTCATCCATACCACGACCTCAAAGGCCGACAGCAGGCCCAGAAGACGCTCCAGCGTGGACAACGTGCGTTCACCGAATACGTGCGCCACAACCGTCCTCCGTATCCTGTCATACGCGTAAAACAACCAGCGCTGGCGTGATTTAGCGCCGACATAACCCCACTGTTCGTCCATTTCCGCGCAAACAATGACGTCACTGCCCGGTTGTATGCGTGAGGTTACCGACTGCGGTCTGAGTTTTTAAGTGACGTAAAATCGTGTTGAGGCCAACGCCCATAATGCGTGCACTGGCGCGACATCCGACGCCATTCATGGCCATATCAATGATTTTCTGATGCGTACCGGGTTGAGAAGCGGTGTAAGTGAACTGTAGCTGCCATGTTTTACGGCAGTGAGAGCAGAGATAGCGCTGATGTCCGGCAGTACTTTTACCGTTACGCACCACGCCTTCAGTAGCTGAACAGGAGGGACAGCTGATAGAAACAGAAGCCACTGGAGCACCTCAAAAACACCATCATACACTAAA
Source organism: Enterobacter sp. CPE_E890 (assembly GCF_046521475.1). Taxonomy (NCBI): domain Bacteria; kingdom Pseudomonadati; phylum Pseudomonadota; class Gammaproteobacteria; order Enterobacterales; family Enterobacteriaceae; genus Enterobacter; species Enterobacter sp. CPE_E890. The sequence goes on from NZ_JBKFZW010000001.1 coordinate 2,092,015, forward strand.
TCAGTAAGTTGGCACCATTACCGGTTTTGAAGATCAGAGAGATAATCTATTTTGCCTGGTATAAAACGCAGTTGCCCGGCTATCGCTGGAATAAAAATGTCTGTCTTGACTGCCATCATAAAAAACTTTCTCCACAGCAGATCCGCATTATGGCGAGTTTTTATAAAGGACTGTCGGTCATGGAGATTGCGCACGAGTTGAATATCAGTGATAAGACGGTATTCAGCCATAAATATATGCTGATGCAAAAATTCGATCTGCGAAATGATTATGAATTAATCGTGTTGCTTAACAGACTGGCCGAGAAAAATAGCGCTCCCAATTTTTTTCGGGACTATCTAACCATGGATATCAAGAACTATGAGGTTGCCGCGTCGTCTGCCCGTTAAATATGCCGTATTTTTAGCCAGCGCGGTCGCGTTCAACGTTAGAGGAGCCGGATTAATTGAGAATGACCGCCAGCTGCGGGACGATCTGGCGTGGTTAGCCGGGCGTCATCTGTTCGCATTATCGCTATCAACCCGGCCGCTAAGTGAGTCGGAAATCAGCCGTACGATGGCGGCGCGGTATGACGCTCGCGATCCGGTGAGCGAGCAGGTTGTTCGCCGGGTTCAGATGCGCCTTGCGCAGATAAAAACGCTCATCGTGCCGTGGGGTGACGTGGCAACCGGTCGGGACCCGCTGCCGCAGGGACCAGGCATATTCAGCGGGCAGAACAGTCGTTGAGTACGATGCTAAACACCAACGGTGAGTACTGGGATGTCACGCTTCAGGGGAACGTAGAAGAAACACAGTGGGTTTCCGATGCCTCACATCTGAACCCGAACGGTAGCTATGCTGCGGTAAGCGTTGCGAATCAATGGTTGAGCTTTGGCGAGATCCCGCAGTGGTGGGGCGGAAGAGGACGCCCTCAGACGTTGACAGCGTTTCGTGATGGCTTTTCTTGGCCGGGATAATACGGGAAGCCAGAAACGCGACCCGGGCGACCAGTTGGGCGGCATCGATCTCCAGATCCCGCCAGGGGAGATGCCTATCGCCCTTTACGGGCAGGTCATATCACGGCGGTCTGTATCAGCAGGGCTGGCCGCTGGCAGATTCCAGGTAGGAGATGACGCGGGTCTGATGGTGCAGTTCTCTATGCATAGCCCTCCCTGATTTTTCACACCGGGTGGCGCTTCGCTGACCCTGCCTACAAAATCTCAGGTGTTGGCAGGGTCAGGCGTCGCCGCTTCCCGGCATATTCTCAGACGTTGAGGGCAGTGATTAGCCGCGTCTTCATGCTTTGATAGGCCGTGGTCGCATAGTCCTCCGCCCAGCGCTGATCCTCAATCGCCTCCAACTGCACCGCGCAGTATTTCGTCTCCGGCGTTTTGGAGATGGGATCGAGGTTGTCCTGCGTCAGTTCGTTACAGGCCCCAATCCACCACTGATAGGTCATATAGACCGCCCCGGCGTTGATACGCTCGCTAATGCTGGCGCGGGTAATCACTTTACCACGACGCGAACGCACCCAGACCAGTTGCCCGTCTGTAATGCCCAGCTTAGCTGCATCGGCAGGGTTCATTTGCACGCGGCCAGGCTCGTCGGCCAGGCTTTGCAGCGCGGCGCAGTTCCCGGTCATGGAGCGGCAGGAGTAGTGCCCCACCTCGCGTACCGTACAGAGCACCAGCGGGAAATCCGCATCCGGGGTTTCCGCCGGCGCGCGCCACGGGGCGGCAAAGAGCTGCCCTTTACCGGATGCGGTGTCGAACTGATTGCCTTTGTACAGGTACGGGGTTCCCGGATGATCCAGCGTCGGGCACGGCCACTGGACATGACCCATCTCACCCATTTTTTCATACGTCACGCCGAAGAACAACGGGCACAGCTCGCGCATCTCGTCCCAGATCTGCTGGTTAGACTCGTAATGCATCGGGTAGCCCATTTCGCTTGCGAGCAGGCTGATGATCTCCCAGTCGCGCTTCACGTTGCCGCTGGCTTCGATGGCTTTGCCAAAACGCTGGAACCCCCGGTCGGCACAGGTAAATACGCCGCCGTGTTCGCCCCAGGAGGTGGCGGGGAGAAGAACATCCGCCACTTCCGCTGTTTTGGTCATAAAGATGTCCTGAACTACCACAAAGTCGAGGGCCTCAAAACCGCTGCGAACCAGGCCGAGATCGGCCTCGGTCTGAAGCGGATCTTCCCCCATGATGTAATAGGCTTTGACCTTACCTTCCAGTGCCAGGTGTGGCACTTCAGTTATGCGTGTTCCGACACGATCGTCCATTTTGTTGACGTCAATCCCCCACGCATCAGCGAACTTCTGCCTGATTGCCGGGTCCGTGACGTCCTGGTAACCCGGGAACATATTGGGTAGAACCCCCATATCGCAGGCGCCCTGTACATTATTTTGGCCGCGTACAGGGCCAACGCCGACGGCAGGTCGTCCAAGGTTGCCGGTCAGCAGCGCCAGGCTGGAAAGTCCTTTGACCACATCGACAGCCTGACCAAACTGCGTTACACCCATGCCCCACATCACGGTGGCTGACGGTGCCGCCGCAAAAGTGCGCATCGCCTGTCGAACATCGCGGGCGGGAATGCCGGTAAGATGTTCGACATTCTCTGGTGCGTAGTCTTTTACCGTCTGACGATAGGCCTCAAGCCCTTCTGTAAAACGCGCAACGTAGTTTTTGTCATAGAGTTCTTCTTCCAGCAGCACATAACCAAAGGCGTTCACCAGCGCCATGTTACTGCCGTTTTTCAGTTGCAGATGCTGATCGGCAATGCGCGCCGTTTCAATGCGACGCGGATCGCAGACGATGATTTTTGCACCGTTTTCCCGGGCCTTCAGCACACGTCTGGCGACGATAGGGTGAGAGTCTGCGCAGTTGTAGCCAAAAACCAGCAGACATTTTGAATTTTCGATGTCGTTGATGGAGTTACTCATTGCCCCGTTGCCCAACGTTTCCTGTAAGCCGGCAACGGAAGGACCGTGACAGACGCGTGCGCAGCAGTCGACATTGTTGGTGTTCAGCACAGCACGGGCAAATTTCTGCATCACATAGTTGGTTTCATTCCCGGTACCACGGGAGGAGCCGGTGGTCATGATCGACCGTGGGCCGTACTGCTCTTTAATGCTGCTGAGTTTGTGGGCGGTATAGCGGATTGCCTCTTCCCAGGTGACGGGAGTAAATGCCTCTCCTTTGTGGTAGCGGATCATCGGTTGGGTCAGGCGTGGAGTGAGGAGACGGGTATCGTTGAGGAAATCCCAGCCGTAAAAGCCTTTCAGACACAGGGTGCCCTGGTTTGTGACGCCCTCTGCCGCTTCGGCACGGATAATACGGTTATTTTCAACGACAAGGTTTAATTTACAGCCTGCACCGCAGTAGGGGCAGACGCTGGCGATCTTTTTCATCAATAACAGACCTGTTAAGAAATGAAGCAAAGTTGGCTGGAAAACCCAGCCCCGTAAACGGAAGTAAGCAGGAACCGTGCCAGGTTGGCTTTGCTGGTTTTACAGGGGGTTAAGCGGGGAAGGCGCGTGTCATCGTCAGAACATTCGTCAGTTTTGACGATGACACGAGAGCAGGATGAGTGGCCGTGATATTACAGGTCGTCCATGGTGTAGCCCACGACAATTTCCAGGGTCTTGCGAATAACATCCGCCTGGACAACGTCGTTGGTCGATTCCAGCGTCTGAATGAGCCAGAGTATGATCGCTTTGTTGGAGAGATGCCCTTCGGAGGCCAGAACACAGCGTACTGCAGTAGAAAAAACAGCGGACTCTTCAGCAAAACGATCGCCTGCGTGACGGAAATATTCCGACAGCGCACTGTCTAAAAAAGCAGAATGGTATTCGGGTTGAAGCTGAATATTTTGTCTCATATGTTCTCACCGTAGCTGTTAAATGACAGTCAATGTATTTTTTTGGGGTTGGACGGTTTTCCACTTCCAAATAACGGCACAACATTGTCTTTGTTATCGTTGAGAGATCCCTCTCTGTTCGTTCGTCCTTGCGCGGTTCTGCGACGTGTAAAGGCGATGCTGTTTGAGCCGATCTCGGCAATCACCACCGCAAGTGTCTCCCGCCGCCAGGGATCCTTTTCATGTTTTTTCATGACCCGCAGACGCTGTAGCAATCCTTCGGTTGTCACTGGCCCCCGCTCTTTCAGAAGAGAAAGGACGGCTTCACCGATAAGCTGGTCTATCAGTCGATCTGCGTCACTGCTGTTCATGGCATTACCGCTCGAAGAGGAGACCAAGCAGCATGTGATAATGTTGTTCCTCTTCCGGGCCATCGGCCCTTTCGAGGCGGCTTAACAGTTTGGTACAGAGCGATTTGCGATTGAGGTTTCGCCCGTCGCTAAGAATCTCAACCACGACCTGACCCAATGTTTCCTGCTGAGTAGGAAGTGCTGCTTTTTCGAAGTACTGTGCAATCGCTGCTGCCGAATCTGCGACATAACCGTTCTGTTGCATGTTTCACTCCTGTAAAAATTCGTAATCAGTAACGTTACATTTAAGGTATACATAATTCGCAAATCTGTACATTAAAAATGTACAGATTTTTGATTTATTTGTGATATTTTTAATTAACTTCTATTATTTCAATGTGTTATTTGATTTTCGTGAAACGGTATCTCTACAAGATATATTATACAAATCAGAGCGGCACTTTTAAGTTGTACGGCGCAAAAAAAGGAATCATTAAACGGCGTAAATGATTGAGTTGTAAATTATTTGTCAGGCAATTAATGTGCTATAAAAGATCCGTATCCACATGTTTTTGTGGTCAGAACCTTAACCCCCCCAGGAATAGCATGCTTACAACCATCATTTACCGCAGTCATATTTGCGAGGACGTTCCAGTGAAAGCGCTGGAAAAAATGGTCGCTGCTGCAAATAGTAAAAACCGGCAATCCAATGTCACGGGGATCTTGCTGTTTAACGGCACTCATTTTTTTCAATTGCTCGAAGGGCCAGTCGAACACGTTTCGTCAATCTATGAGCAGATCTGTAAGGACGCACGCCACCATAACGTGGTGGAGTTGATGCGCGATCACGGGCCTACCCGGCGTTTTGGCAACGTGGGTATGGAGCTGTTTGATTTGCGCCAGTTCGACAGGGAAGAGGTACTTCAGCAGGTGCTTAACAAAGGCACCACACGTTATCAGTTGACATACAATGACCGTCCTTTGCAGTTTTTCCGCACCTTTGTCGAGGCCACTGAGAAAGCCAACTATTTTGAATTGCCTCCGGCGGATTCATGGGATTTTATCCCCGAAGAAACACCGCTATCCGCGCAACCTGAGGTGGTGGCAAAAGGAGCGGACTGCAGTTTTGCGTTTCAACCCATCGTCGATCCGTTCATGCAGCAGGTCGTCTCCTGGGAGGCGCTTCTCCGCACACCATCCGGGGATTCACCAGGTGTGTACTTCGCCAACCGCCCACGTGACGACGTGTACGCATCTGATTTGCACAGCAAGCAGGTTGCGCTCTCAATGGCCAGCGCGCTGGGGCTACAGGACCAGACATTATCCCTCAACCTGCTACCTATGACGCTGGTTAATGTTCCGAATGCCGTGGACTTCCTGCTCACCACGATTGATGCAAATGGCTTTGTGCCCGAGCAAATTGTGGTGGAGTTTACGGAGAGCGAAGCCATTTCCCGTTTCGAAGAATTTACCCATTCGGTCAGACAGTTAAAAAGTGCGGGTATCAGTGTAACGATCGATCACTTTGGTGCCGGTTTTGCAGGGTTACAGTTACTGGCACAGTTCCAGCCGGACAGAATTAAGATTAATCGCGATCTGGTCGCGAACGTTCACAAAAGCGGCCCTCGACAAGCCATTATTCAGGCGATTATCAAGTGCTGTACCTCCCTTGAAATTCAGTTCTGCGCGGTCGGCGTGGAGAAGGCGGAAGAGTGGATGTGGCTGGAATCTGCGGGAATTTCTCAGTTTCAGGGACACCTTTTTGCCAGCCCCCGGCATGGCGGAATTCCGGCTATTGCGTGGCCAGAGAAAAAGTCCGAGTTCTGAAAAAGCTGTACACAGTTCGACTGACGTGACTGTACGAACGGTAAAATTTATACAACAATGTATTAACAGGTAAATGGCTTGTAACGCAATCACCTGCTTAAAACGAGGTCTTAGTTATACAAATGGTTTGTACAATCTGATAAGGTTGGTGCAGTTAGGTATGGAAGTACTGTGCGTGAGGGAGTTAATGGCCTATTACAGTATCGGCGAAGTGGCCGAACGATGCGGTATCAACCCCGTTACGCTGCGTGCCTGGCAGCGCCGTTATGGATTGTTGAAGCCGCAGCGTAGCGAAGGGGGTCATCGTCAGTTTGACGATGAAGATATCCTGCGTATTGAAGAGATCAAGCGCCTGATGAAAAGCGGCGTCTCGGTCGGAAAAGTCAAAGCCTTACTGGAAAATAAGGACGTGTTGACTCCGGGTAACTGGGTTTCATTCCAGGAAGAGATGATGACCGTTTTGCGTTACGCCAGCCCGGCAAAGCTGCGCGCCAAAATTGGTGAGTTCCGCCGCGATCACGCGCTGGATGCACTGATTGATAACATCATCTCTCCCGTCCGCCAGCGAATGAATCAGGACCAGAACACCGTGCGTCACATGGCAAGCCTGCTTGACGGCGTCCTGATTGAATTCGCGATTGCAAGCCTGGCGGAGTCCCGCAAGAAAGCGGGTAAAGACGCGCTGCTTATTGGCTGGGAATGCGAGGACCGTACTCATCTGTGGCTTGAGGCCGCACGCTTATCGCAGAAAGGCTGGCATATTGATGTGCTGGCGGAACCTATTGACTCACCGCGTCCGGAACTTTTCCCGGGGCAAAAAATCTTCGTCTGGACGGGGAAATCCCCAACGCCTCGCCAGCAGGAACAGCTCGATCACTGGCGTGAACAGGGTTTCTCTGTGTCGTTTCATATTTAAACTAAGGGGTCCGGAAGGGCCTTTTTGCTTTAGATTTCGTCATCACCTGACCTGTTTCGTCAATCGAGCGGCGTCGGTTCGTTGATTTCGAATGCCATAATACAATAGCGTACAAAAAATAGAATAATTGATGTTCATTAAGCACAATACTCTACTTTTTTTCGGAAAATAATGTCATTAGCCTGCGATTAGCTATCACGGATTTATCTTCAGTACCGTAAGTATTTTTGATTGCTTTTTCTCAGGGCGGAATCCTTGGGGGATAGTTTGTATTTTTCAAAGTATTTTTCCTAAGGTTGAGTATAAATTAAATTATGAGGTTATATAGGATGAGGAAAAATAGCATTTTTTATTCAGGCCAGCGGCGTTCTGATGTAAGCAATAGTTATCTTCTGGGAAATGGTTACCGTGGTTTTAACCCCATTCTGAAACGTTTTACTGGCCAGGATAACATGAGCCCATTTGACGCCGGGGGGGGAACGGTTTTGCCTATTGCAGTGGTGATAGCATTAATAACACTGATGCATCCGGGCATGGTCCATTGCTGGATTTTATTTTCATCTTTGCAGGTTTTGTTGGGCGTAATGTTCGCAGAGCCTCTGAAGAAATGGAAGTTGCCGGACAGGCAATGAACAGAGTCGAAGGGATGATGGATTTGGAGGTTGGTAGAAATGTTGTTTCAGCAGTTGCCACAGACGGTTCTTCATTTACTCCAGGAGATGCCTTAAACGCGCAAAAGGGATTTTTCGAAGATTTTTTGCGCCAACAAGATATTTTAGTAGATGGCTGGCAAAGTAATAACAAATTTAGCGCGTTCTATAATAGTGATAGCCGTAAATTGAAAGGCACAATAAAACTTGTGCTCAACAAGGAAGGTGGGTTTACAGCTAGAATTAAGCTTACGAAAAGAAGAGCATATCGCTTAAGTTGGGGGGGAAGTTCGGGTGTTATATTTAGGAGACCAAGCCAGACGGTGGCTAAATATTATCTTGATTCCACTGTGCATAAAACCTTTATCAATCATTTTGAACGTTCGGTGCGAAGCCGTTTTCTGCATGCCCTACCAGATTATGCCGAGGCCTCTCAACTCTTTAGACCACGCCGACAAGGTCCGCGCATTGCCGTTGAAAATCTAAATTTACCCCCTGCCTATGATACACTGGGTTTATTGTTTGATTCTGCACCTCCCGCATATAGTGAAGTGTAAACACGTTTTATTTTGCCGATATATAGTGTAAATCTTCCAGGCCAGGCCATTCGGTATGATTGAATAAGCGCCATCTCCAGGGTGGTGCTTACATATGCTGCCTGCCCGTTGTTCACTGCAAGACAAAAATCTATCTTAAAAATAGGCATTTCCGATGCATATTTTATTTTTTCCTCTTCCTTCGTGTTTTTGGATGAATAATACATTATTTATCAATGTATTGAACAATTAAATCCATCCCTCCGGCCTGTCGCAACAGGGTCTATGCTTAATAAAAGTAGCCAAAAAGGGCGGTTTAGCCGAATGCCCCTGCTGCCAGAGGGTTGAAGTGATAATCGTTATCACTAACATGGTGTTATGCCCTGATGGCTAATCAGATGAGGTGGACCTATGGAACTGCATTCAGAAACCTTCAATCCTGCCGATTTTACCTGGCGCGGTTTAACGCTCACGCCAGCGGCGGCGGCACATATTCACGAGCTGGTGGCGAAAAAGCCCGAGATCCTCGGCGTGCGCCTTGGAGTCAAACAGACGGGATGCGCAGGCTTCGGCTACGTGCTTGATACCGTCACCGAACCCGAGAAAGATGATCTGGTCTTCGAGACCGACGGCGCAAAATTGTACGTCGCGCTGCAGGCCATGCCCTTTATCGACGGTACAGAAGTGGACTACGTACGGGAAGGTTTAAACCAGCTGTTCAAATTTCACAACCCGAAAGCCCAGAACGAATGCGGCTGTGGCGAAAGCTTTGGGGTATAGGCGGAACTATGTCTCGTAATACTGAAGCAACGAGTGAAGTAAATACCTGGAGCGGGGGGCACCTCAACTATAAAGAGGGGTTCTTCACCCAGCTGCAGACCGACGAGCTGGCGAAAGGCATTAACGAAGATGTCGTGCGGGCGATCTCGGCGAAACGTAATGAGCCAGAGTGGATGCTGGAGTTTCGCCTGAGCGCTTACCGCGCGTGGCTGGAGATGGAAGAGCCGCACTGGCTGAAAGCGCATTATGACAAGCTGAATTATCAGGACTACAGCTACTACTCAGCGCCATCCTGCGGCAGTTGCGACGATACATGTGCCTCTCAGCCTGGCGCAGTACAGCAGACTGGCGCTGAAAACAGCTTCCTCAGCAAAGAGGTGGAAGAAGCCTTCAACCAGCTGGGCGTGCCCGTACGTGAGGGCAAAGAGGTGGCGGTAGACGCCATTTTTGACTCCGTCTCAGTGGCAACCACCTACCGTGAAAAGCTGGCAGAGCAGGGGATCATTTTCTGTTCCTTCGGTGAAGCCATTCACGAGCACCCGGAACTGGTGAAAAAGTACATTGGGACCGTGGTGCCCTCTAACGACAACTTCTTTGCGGCGCTCAACGCGGCGGTGGCCTCTGACGGTACCTTTATCTATGTGCCGAAAGGCGTGCGCTGTCCGATGGAACTCTCGACATATTTCCGCATCAACGCCGAAAAAACCGGTCAGTTTGAACGGACCATTTTGGTGGCCGATGAGGGCAGCTATGTCAGTTACATCGAAGGGTGTTCCGCCCCGGTGCGTGACAGCTACCAGCTGCACGCGGCGGTGGTGGAGGTCATCATCCATAAAGATGCCGAGGTGAAATACTCGACGGTACAAAACTGGTTCCCGGGTGACGGCAATACCGGTGGCATCCTGAACTTCGTGACCAAACGTGCGCTGTGCGAAGGTGAAAACAGCAAGATGTCGTGGACCCAGTCAGAAACGGGCTCGGCTATCACCTGGAAATACCCGAGCTGCATTCTGCGTGGGGATAACTCCATCGGTGAGTTCTACTCTGTGGCGCTGACCAGTGGCCATCAGCAGGCCGATACCGGGACCAAGATGATCCACATCGGGAAAAATACCCGGTCGACCATCATCTCGAAAGGCATCTCCGCCGGACACAGCCAGAACAGCTATCGTGGTCTGGTGAAAATCATGCCGACGGCCACCAATGCGCGCAACTTTACCCAGTGCGACTCGATGTTGATTGGCGCGGACTGCGGGGCGCATACCTTCCCGTACGTTGAGTGTCGTAACAATACCGCCCAGCTTGAGCACGAGGCGACGACGTCGCGTATTGGGGAAGATCAGCTCTTCTACTGCCTGCAACGCGGGATCAGCGAAGAAGATGCTATTTCGATGATTGTGAACGGCTTCTGTAAGGACGTGTTCTCTGAACTGCCGCTGGAATTTGCCGTTGAAGCCCAGAAACTCCTCGCCATTAGTCTTGAACACAGCGTCGGTTAAGGAAAGCACATGTTACGTATTAAAGATTTACAGGTTAGCGTGGAAGACAAAGCGATCCTGCGTGGCCTCAATTTTGATGTCAAACCGGGTGAAGTTCACGCCATCATGGGGCCGAATGGTTCCGGGAAAAGTACGCTTTCAGCGACGCTGGCAGGCCGTGAAGATTATGAAGTGACCCACGGCTCGGTCGAATTTAACGGCAAAGATCTGCTGGAAATGTCCCCGGAAGATCGTGCGGGAGAGGGCATCTTTATGGCCTTCCAGTACCCGGTAGAAATCCCTGGCGTCAGTAACCAGTTCTTCCTGCAAACGGCGCTGAATGCGGTGCGCAAGTATCGCGGCCTGGAGGCGCTGGACCGCTTCGATTTCCAGGATTTGATGGAAGAGAAGATCAAACTGCTGAAAATGCCGGAGGATCTGCTCACCCGCTCGGTTAACGTTGGTTTCTCTGGGGGTGAAAAAAAACGCAACGACATCCTGCAGATGGCGGTTCTGGAACCCGCGTTGTGCATTCTGGATGAGACCGACTCCGGTCTGGATATTGACGCCCTGAAGATTGTCGCTGACGGCGTTAACTCCCTTCGCGATGGTAAGCGTTCGTTCATTATCGTCACCCACTATCAGCGTATTCTTGACTACATCAAGCCGGACTACGTCCACGTGCTTTACCAGGGGCGCATTGTGAAATCGGGTGATTTTACGCTGGTTAAACAACTGGAGGAGCAGGGTTATGGCTGGCTTACCGAACAGCAGTAATGCGCTCCAGCAGTGGCACAGACTGTTTGAAGCCCAGGGTGAGACACGCTCTGAGCAAGCGCAGCAGCATTTACAGCAGATGCTGCGTCTCGGCCTGCCTTCGCGAAAGCATGAGAACTGGAAATACACCCCGCTTGATGGCCTGATGAACGGCGAGTTTGTCACCCGTCTGGCGGATATCACCCCGGTGCAGCGCGATGCGCTGGCACTGAGTGTGGATGCCGTGCGTCTGGTGTTTGTCGATGGTCAGTTCCGCCCGGAACTGAGCGATGACACGCAGGAGAGCGGGTTCGGCATCGCGATTAACGACGATCGTCAGAGCCTGACGACAGCAGTTCAGCCGGAAGTGTTTCTGCATCTCACTGAAAGTCTGGCGCAATCTGTGACGCATATTAATGTGAAGCGTAACCAGCGCCCGGCCAAACCGCTGTTGCTGATGCATATCACCCAGGGGCTGGACGGCGACGAGATCAACACGGCTCACTACCGCCATCATCTTGAACTGGCTGAGGGGGCGGAAGCCACGGTGATTGAGCATTACGTCAGTCTCAACGATATCCGACACTTTACCGGATCGCGTCTGACGATGAACGTTGCCGCCAATGCCCATCTTCACCATATCAAGCTGGCGTTTGAGAATGCGCAGAGTCACCACTTCGCCCATAACGATATTTTGCTCGGTCAGGATGCCGCAGCCTACAGCCACAGTTTTCTACTCGGTGGCGCCGTGCTGCGCCATAACACCAGCACGCAGCTTAACGGTGAAAACACCACGCTGCGCATCAACAGCCTGGCGATGCCGGTCAAAGCGGAAGTGTGCGACACGCGCACCTGGCTTGAACACAACAAGGGCTACTGCAACAGCCGTCAGTTGCACAAAACCATTGTCAGCGACAAAGGGCGTGCGGTGTTTAATGGCCTGATTAACGTGGCGCAACACGCGATTAAAACTGACGGGCAGATGACCAATAACAATCTGCTGCTGGGGCGACTGGCGGAAGTGGATACCAAGCCGCAACTGGAGATCTACGCCGACGACGTGAAATGCAGCCATGGTGCGACGGTCGGGCGGATTGATGATGAGCAGATGTTCTACCTGCGTTCCCGTGGCATCGACCAGCAGGCGGCGCAGAAAATGATTATCTATGCGTTTGCCGCCGAACTGACGGAAGCGTTGCACGATGGCCTGTTAAAACAGCAGGTGCTGGCCCGTATTGGTCAGCGTCTGCCTGGAGGCGAAGTATGAGTTTTCCCGTAGAGAAAGTGCGGGCAGATTTTCCGGTTCTGACCCGTGAAGTAAACGGTCTTCCTTTGGCCTACCTGGACAGTGCGGCCAGCGCACAGAAGCCGAATCAGGTGGTGGATGCGGAAGCCGAGTTCTACCGTCATGGCTACGCCGCCGTGCATCGGGGGATCCACACGCTGAGTGCTGAAGCGACTCAACGCATGGAGAATGTGCGTACGCAAATAGCCGCCTTTCTCAATGCACGGTCACCGGAAGAGCTGGTGTTTGTGCGGGGTACCACGGAGGGGATCAACCTTGTCGCCAACAGCTGGGGCAACGCGCAGGTCCACGCAGGTGACAACATCATCATCACCCAGATGGAGCATCACGCCAATATTGTGCCGTGGCAGATGCTCTGTGAGCGTGTGGGGGCGCAATTGCGGGTCATTCCGTTGAATGAAGACGGGACGCTGCAGCTCGAGCAGCTTGACGCATTACTCGACGATAAAACCCGGCTGGTGGCGGTCACTCAGGTCTCCAACGTACTGGGGACGGAAAACCCGGTCGCAGAGATTGTCGGGAAAGCCCATCAGGCCGGCGCGAAGGTGCTGATTGACGGTGCTCAGGCGGTAATGCACCACACGGTTGATGTTCAGGCGCTGGACTGTGATTTCTACGTCTTCTCCGGGCATAAGCTGTATGGCCCAACGGGGATTGGCGTGTTGTATGTGAAAGAGGACATCCTGCAGGCGATGCCGCCGTGGGAAGGCGGCGGGTCGATGATCGCCACCGTCAGCCTGTCGGAAGGGACTACCTACGCCCGTGCGCCGTGGCGTTTTGAGGCGGGGACACCTAACACAGGCGGGATTATCGGACTGGGGGCGGCGGTCTCTTATGTCTCCGCGATCGGCCTTGATAGTATTCAGGAGTACGAACAGCTGCTGATGCACTATGCGCTTGCGGAGCTTGCCAGCGTGCCGGATCTGACCCTCTATGGACCTGCTGACCGGCAAGGGGTGATCGCGTTTAATCTCGGGAAACACCATGCCTATGACGTGGGCAGTTTTCTCGATAACTACGGCGTTGCGGTCCGTACCGGACACCACTGCGCCATGCCGCTGATGGCGTTTTACCAGGTGCCGGCAATGTGTCGCGCGTCGCTGGTGATGTACAACACAATGGAAGAGGTCGACAGACTGGTGGCAGGGCTAAAACGTATTCACCAGCTGCTGGGCTAACGGAGAGGCAAAATATGGCAGAGTTGCCGGATAAAGATAAATTGCTGCGTAACTTCGGGCGTTGCGCGAACTGGGAAGAGAAGTATCTCTATATTATTGAGCTGGGACAGCGTTTACCCCCGCTCAGTGAAGAGGCGCATAACCCGGAGAATACTATTCAGGGCTGCCAGAGCCAGGTGTGGATTGTGATGGAGCAAACTCACGACGGCACAATCCAGTTGCACGGCGACAGCGATGCAGCGATTGTAAAAGGGCTTATCGCCGTGGTGTTTATTCTTTATCACCAGATGTCGGCGCAGGACATTGTTGCGTTTGATGTCCGCCCGTGGTTTGAAAAAATGGCTCTGACTCAACACCTCACCCCCTCCCGTTCCCAGGGACTCGAAGCGATGATTCGCGCCATTCGCGCTAAAGCTGCAATCCTTAGCTAGACTTATAAAACAGCATTCATTCTGTTTCGCGAGGTGGTTCCCGCCTCGCTGGTTTTTCAGCTTTCTGACGTTCTGTCAGTGAATAAGGAATCTCAGCATGAAGCGCGCGTTTCTCATAACTCTATTACTCCTTGGTTCGCTCGGTGCTCTTAATTCGGCCCGCGCGATGGACTACCCATTGCCGCCCGCAGGCAGTCGTCTGATTGGGCAAAATCAAACCTACACGATACAGGAAGGGGATAATAAGCTGCAGACCATTGCCCGCCGGTTTAATACTGCAGCCCAGGTGATCCTGGAAACCAACAATACTATTGCGCCGATAAACCCTGCCCCGGGAACCGTTATTACCATTCCGTCGCAAATGCTGTTGCCGGATACGCCCCGCGAGGGGATTGTGGTGAATCTCGCTGAGCTTCGGCTCTACTACTTCCCGCCGGGAGAAAACATTGTTCAGGTTTTTCCGCTCGGCATTGGACAACTGGGGCTGGAAACACCCGTCACGACCACGCGGGTGAGCCAGAAAATCCCTAATCCCACCTGGACACCAACACCGGGCATCAGAGCACGCTCTCTGGAGCAGGGGATTAAATTACCTCCGGTTGTACCCGCCGGGCCGAATAACCCGCTAGGACGCTTTGCACTGCGTTTAGGCGTGGGTAATGGGGAATACCTGATCCACGGCACCAGTGCGCCGGACAGCGTCGGCCTTCGGGTCAGCTCTGGCTGTATGCGGATGAACGCCCCGGATATTAAAGCTCTGTTTGAACAGGTACGGGTTGGCACGCGGGTACAGATTATCAATGAGCCCGTGAAGTTTTCCGTCGAACCGGATGGTAAACGCTATATTGAAGTCCACCGTCCGCTGGCGCAGGTTGAGGGGGAAAACCCGCAGGTTTCGCCAATCACGCACTCCGCAGACTTTGCGACATTTGTTTCTCAGGTGGGAAGTGATAAAACGCTTATCAATAAGGCCCTGTCACGCCGTGCCGGGATCCCGGTTGTTGTATCGTCGGGTAGCGCGCCATCAGCCAGTAATAACGTGTTGTCGGTGCAGAACAGTCAGGCGTCTGCTGCCGTAGCGGAAGATGAAGGGGAGAAGGTGACGCAGTAGCAGTTTGATGCAGGCAAAAAAAATGGCGCACAATGTGCGCCATTTTATTAACAGGTACTATTACTTACGGTATTTAGTAGCCTGGTTGTCCAGACGCTGGTTAGCGCGAGCTGCGTCGTCTTTAGCAGCCTGAACGTCGGAACGCATTGCGTTCACGTCGTTGCTCAGCTGGTCAACTTTAGCGTTCAGAGTCTGAACGTCAGAAGACAGCTGATCGATTTTAGCGTTGCTGGAGCAACCAGCCAGCAGAGTAGAACCCAGGATTACCGCGCCCAGTACCAGTTTAGTACGATTCATTATTAATACCCTCTAGATTGAGTTAATCTCCATGTAGCGTTACAAGTATTACACAAAGTTTTTGGGTTGAGAATATTTTTTTGATGGGAATACCCCTATTTTTGATCGTTCGCTCAAAGAAGCATCGAATCAGCCCTTTTCGGGCAAAAATCTATGTAAAAAAAGGCATTTATCATCGGATTCATCTTAGATAATTCGCAATTAAATAGAAAAACCCGATTTGCATTTTGAATGACTTTGGCTAATGCCAGGAATAAAAAAAGCGCCCCGAGGGGCGCTTTTTACCAAAATTAATTCGTTCGGGAATTATTACAGCACGTGAACAGATGCTGTATTGGTAGTTCCGCTTGGTACCAGTGCACCAGAAACCATAACCACAACGTCACCTTTCTGAGCCAGGCCACGATCAACCAGCTCCAGAGCCACTTCTTTACCCAGGCGATAGAAATCATCGGTAGAGGCAATTTCTTTCACCAGGTGAGGCACAACGCCTTTGCTCAGTACCAGCTGACGAGCAGTGGTTTCATTGGTGGTCAGTGCCAGGATGGTCGCATCCGGGAAGTATTTACGCACAGCGCGAGCAGATTTACCGCCCTGGGTGGCAACCACGATCAGTGGCGCTTCCAGTTTCTCTGCAGTTTCAACTGCACCACGGCACACCGCTTCAGTGATGCGCAGTTTACGGCTGTCGTTGTTGTAATCCAGACGGCTTTTCATCACACGGTCGGTGCGTTCGCAGATGGTGGCCATGATGGTCACTGCTTCCAGCGGATATTTACCCTTCGCGGATTCGCCAGACAGCATAACTGCATCAGTACCGTCGAGGATGGCGTTTGCCACGTCGCCTGCTTCTGCGCGGGTTGGGCGTGGGTTTTTGATCATGGAGTCCAGCATCTGCGTTGCAGTGATAACCACTTTACGCGCGCGAACACATTTCTCGATCATCATCTTCTGCGCGAAGATCACTTCTTCAACCGGGATTTCAACGCCCAGGTCGCCACGTGCAACCATGATGCCGTCAGAGGCTTCGAGGATTTCGTCGAAGTTGTTCAGGCCTTCCTGGTTTTCAATTTTGGAGATGATCTGGATCTTCTCGCCGCCGTGCGCTTTCAGGTGCTCACGGATCTCAACCACGTCGGAACGTTTGCGGATGAAAGAGGCTGCAACGAAGTCAACGCCTTGCTCGCAACCGAAGATCAGGTCTTGTTTGTCTTTTTCAGCCAGTGCTGGCAGCGCGATGGAAACGCCCGGCAGGTTAACGCCTTTGTTTTCACCCAGGTCGCCGTTGTTCAGCACTTTACAGATAACTTTGTTACCTTCGATAGCGGTGACTTCCATACCGATCAGACCATCGTCTACCAGTACGGTGTTACCGACGGACAGGTCGCTGGTGAAGCCTTCATAGGTCACAGCAACGATTTCGCTGTTGCCGACAACGGATTTGTCAGTAGTGAAGGTGAAAGTCTGGCCTGCTTTCAGAGAGACGTCGTTACCGCCTTCCAGTTTGATGGTGCGGATTTCAGGACCTTTGGTATCCAGCAGGATCGCGGCTTTTTTACCGGTCTTGCTCATCACGTTGCGCAAATTCTGGATACGCTGACCGTGTTCTGCGTAGTCACCATGGGAGAAGTTCAGACGCATCACGTTCATGCCGGCATCCAGCATTTTGCTCAGCATCTCTTCAGATTCGGTTTTCGGGCCGATAGTACAAACAATTTTCGTCTTTTTCATGACAGTCTTAGTCTTTAAGTTGGGAAGGATATGGAAATCTCGCTCCTGGGGCGCACCGCCGCGGAGTCAAACCTGTGTTGCAAAAGAGTATATGACACGCACTAAGGATAGGAGACATCAAATGAGCGTGCAGAAGAAAGTGTGCCTGAGTGACAGCCCAACGAAGGAGAGGAGAAGTTGTACGTTGTTTTTTGTATTCCAAGCGCTGAAACCATTCACCAGGGATTAGGCGCGCATTATACGCTGATTTTTAGCTAAAAGGAAAATGGAAACGGTGTTTCAGAAATAATCTGTGAAGTTTCACATAATATTGTTATCAAGGCGTTAAGCCATAATGACAACTTATGGCGGCAGGGGATTAACCTGCCGCATTTTGCTTATTTTTTCAGCGCCTGGCTGAGGTCGGCAATCAGGTCTTTTGGATCTTCAATTCCCACTGACAGGCGGATCAGCTGCGGCACAATGCCGTTTGCCAGGCGTTGCTCCAGCGGAATCGAGGCGTGCGTCATGCTGTAAGGCTGGCTCACAAGGCTCTCAACGCCGCCCAGGCTTTCCGCAAGGGTGAACAACTTCAGGTTGCGAATCACTTCTGCTGCACGTTGCGCATCGCCTTTTACCACGACAGAAATCATTCCGCCGGGCAGCGCCATCTGCGTGCGGGCAAGCGAATATTGTGGGTGCGATTCCAGTCCTGGATAGAACACTTTTTCAACCTGCGGATGTTGCTCCAGCCATTGCGCAATCGCCAGCGCGTTGGTGCTGTGCTTTTCTACCCTCAAAGCCAGCGTGCGAATACCGCGCAGCGTCAGGAAGCTGCTGAACGGATCCAGTACGCCACCGACCGCGTTTTGCAGGTAGCCAAGTTTGTCCGCCAGCGCCTGGTTATCTCCTACCACCGCCAGTCCGGCGACGACGTCAGAGTGGCCGTTAAGGTATTTGGTCGCGGAGTGCACCACGATATCGAAACCCGATTCCAGCGGACGGTGGATCACCGGCGACGCGAAGGTGTTATCCGCCACGCTGATGACGTTATGACGACGGGCGATCGCCGCAATGGCCGCCAGGTCCGCCAGCTTCAGTAGCGGGTTGGTTGGCGTTTCTACCCAGATCATACGTGTATCCGGGCGAATGGCGGCCTCCAGCCCGGCTAAGTCATCCGGTTTAACCCAGCTGACCTGCAGGCCGGTGCTGTGCTTGCGCACGTTCTCGATCAGGCGATACGTCCCACCGTAAACGTCATCGATGGCGACAATATGGCTGTCTTTATCCAGCAGTTCGAGCACCGTGGAAATAGCCGCCAGACCGGAGGCAAACGCGTAGCCGCGCGTGCCGCCTTCCAGTTCGGCGATGGCGGTCTCCAGCGCGTGGCGAGTCGGGTTGCCGCTCCGGGAATATTCATAGCCGGTATGTTCTCCGGGGGACGGTTGCGCAAACGTTGAGGTGGCATAAATCGGCGGCATCACCGCGCCGTGCTGATCGTTGAACTCGCCGCTGTGGACGCTCAAGGTAGCCAGGTTTTTCATCATCTATTCCTTTATTGCTGAAGACGGTTGCGCCAGGCGGTCAGAACGTCGCTGCGCGTAATCAGACCCAGAAAACGGTCGTTGTCATTGATCACGGCCACCAGACCGCGGTCGAAAATGGTATTCAGGTCGCTTTCCGGGGCGCGTTTATCGAGGAACTCCACCTGACGGGTCATGGCCTCAGTTACGGGAAGTGCGAAGCGATCGCCATCGCCGTCGATATTCCGCAGGAGATCCCATTCGTCGATAATGCCGACGACCTTACCGTTCTCCAGCACCGGCAGCTGGGAGATGTCATACAGACGCATGCGTGCCAGGACGGTGGAAAGCGTGTCGTCCGGGGCGGCGGTGACGGTAGCCCCTTCATCGTGGCGCAGGGCGATATAGTCGGAGAGATCGCCTGCCTGCGGGCGCGTGATCAGGCCTTGCTGACGCATCCAGTCATCGTTGAACATCTTCGAGAGGTACTTATTGCCGCTGTCGCAGGCGAAGGTCACCACGCGTTTTGGCGTGGTTTGCGCCTGGCAATATTTCAGCGCGGCTGCCAGCAGCGTGCCGCTGGAGGAGCCTGCCAGAATACCTTCCGTTTTCAGCAGATCGCGCGCGGTGGTGAAGGCTTCCCGGTCGGTGATGCGCCAGGCGCGATTCACGCCTTCGATGTGGGCCAGCGGAGGAATAAAGTCTTCGCCAATCCCCTCAACCAGCCAGGAGCCGGCATCGTGATATTTCCCGGTTTCTACCTGGTCTGCCAGAACGGATCCTGCCGGGTCTGCCAGCACGAACTCCGTGTGCGGAGAGTGCTCGGCGAACCACGCCTGCAGGCCGCCCAGCGTCCCGCCGGAACCCACACCCACTACGATAGCGTCGATCTTGCCGTCCAACTGCTCATACAGTTCCGGGGCTGTGGTGGTGCGGTGTGCCAGCGGATTGGCTTCGTTATTGAACTGGTCGATGTAAAACGCGCCGGGCAGCTCGTTGGCCAGCCGCTGGGCATAATCCTGGTAATAGGCGGGGTGGCCTTTATTAACGTCGGAGCGGGTCAGTACCACCTGGGCACCCAGCGCGCGCAGGTGGAAAATTTTCTCGCGGCTCATTTTGTCCGGTACCACCAGGATCAGCGAGTAGCCTTTCTGAGCGGCGATCAGAGCCAGGCCGAGACCGGTATTTCCCGCCGTCGCCTCAATGATCGTACCGCCCGGCTGCAGCTGACCGGTACGCTCCGCTTCGTTAATCATCGACAGCGCAACGCGATCCTTAATAGAACCGCCCGGGTTCTGGTTTTCCAGCTTCAGGAACAGCGAGCAGGGACCGGTATCAAGCTTATGCAGTTGGATAAGTGGCGTACGGCCAATCAATTCGGTGACGGAGTGATAAATCGTCATGATATTTTCCTTTCTGGATGTCATGACGGGATGATAGGGCGGTGTAATTTTCGCAATAAAGAACCATTCACTGCCGTTTAGAACTGAAAGGAATATAAATGGCGTTTTTGGATGTCAGGATAGCAAGACGTAAAGTTGTCTGGATGTGAGGATGGCTATACCAGTGAGAAATGCTGCAAAAATGACCGATTTTTAAGGGTGTCAGCCAGCAGATATACATCTGGCAGATAATCATTGCTGAAATTGGTCTAAATGCTTCCCTCCCGGTAAATCCGCTGTTTATTTCCCACGGTTATAACACATGCCTTTTTATTCATTTAAAAGCTGATAACGCCTGTTTACACTCATTTGGACATCCATACTTCTAAACCGCCATGCGCGGGACGGATAACGAATAAGAATGATTGTACTGAGTAATATTTCGAAGGTTTTTGACAACGGAAAAGTGGCACTGACTGCCGTTGATGACGTCAACTTGACGGTAGAGCAGGGACAGATTTACGGAATTATTGGTTACAGTGGGGCCGGGAAAAGCACGCTGATTCGTCTGCTGAACGGTCTGGAAAAACCCAGCACCGGAAGTGTCACCATTAATGGGCAGAACATTTCTGCCGCCAGTGGCGAGGCGCTGCGCCAGGCACGCCTGAAAATCAGTATGGTGTTCCAGCATTTCAACCTGCTGTGGTCGCGTACGGTTTCAGAAAACATCGCGTTTTCAATGCAAATTGCAGGTGTGCCAAAAGCGAAAATAAAGTCCCGCGTGACCGAGCTTGTCGAGCTCGTTGGGCTGAAAGGGCGTGAGAATGCGTACCCGTCGCAGTTGAGCGGCGGGCAAAAGCAACGTGTAGGCATTGCGCGTGCGCTAGCGAATAACCCCGACGTGCTGCTCTGTGATGAAGCTACGTCAGCGCTCGACCCGCAGACTACCGATCAGATCCTCGATCTGCTGCTGGATATTAACCGCCGCTTCAAACTGACCATCGTGTTGATCACGCACGAGATGCACGTGGTGCGCAAAATCTGCGACCGCGTGGCGGTAATGGAGAACGGTAAAGTGGTGGAAGAAGGGGATGTGCTGAGCGTCTTTACCCATCCACAACAGCCCATTACGCAGCAGTTTGTCCGCCAGGTAAGCCAGTATGCCGAGGAGGAAACCTTCAATAGCGAGCTGGCAAACGATCTGGAAGGCACGGTCATCAAACTGACGTTTACCGGGCACAGCACGCATAAGCCGATCGTGGGTGAGTTGACCCTCCGCTACGGCCTGCCGTTTAACATCCTGCACGGGAAAATGACGCAAACCGCCCATGGCGTGTTTGGCCAGCTCTGGGTGCACGTCGTGGCATCTGACGAACAACTGAACAATATCCTCGCCGACCTGCAGCACAGCGATATTGAAGGCGAGGTGATTAAACATGGCTGAGAATCTCTTTCCGCATCTCAAATGGGATCAGCTCTGGGCGGCGACGCTGGAGACGCTGTACATGACGGCGCTTTCAGGCGTGGCGACGTTTGTGCTGGGCATCGTGCTGGGTCTGGCGCTGTTTTTAACCGCACGCGGTGGGTTGTTTCACAATCGCACGGTGTATAGCGTCATTTCGATTGTGGTGAACGTGTTCCGTTCTATTCCGTTCATCATTTTGATTGTGTTGCTGATCCCGTTCACCAAGACCATTGTTGGCACCATCCTTGGCGCCAACGCGGCACTGCCGGCACTGATTGTCGGCGCCGCACCGTTCTACGCACGCCTGGTGGAGATCGCCCTGCGTGAAGTGGATAAAGGCGTCATCGAAGCAACTCGCTCGATGGGCGCACGACTGAGCACGTTAGTGTTTCGGGTTTTACTGCCGGAATCATCACCTGCACTGGTATCAGGTATTACGGTGACGCTGATTGCGCTGGTGAGTTACAGCGCGATGGCAGGGGTGATTGGCGCCGGTGGTTTGGGAAATCTGGCTTATCTGGAAGGATTCCAGCGCAACCATGGTGACGTCACGCTGGTGGCAACGGTGACTATTTTAATCATCGTTTTCATCATCCAGTTCTGCGGCGACATCATTACTTCACTGTTAGATAAACGCTAATAAATACACACAGGAACCACATCATGAAAAAGACACTGACATTGATCGCTGCAGCAACCCTGAGTGCCCTGAGCTTTGCCTCCTGGGCAGATACCCTGACCGTGGGGGCATCCAACACGCCACACGCTGAAATTCTGGAGCAGGCAAAACCGATTCTGGCGAAGCAGGGTATCGACCTGGAGATTAAACCGTTCCAGGACTACATTCTGCCCAACACCGCGCTGGCGGGTCATGATATCGACGCGAACTATTTCCAGCACATCCCTTACCTGAACAGCGTTCTGAAAGATCATGCGGGCGACAAGGATTATGATTTTGTCAGTGCAGGCGCGATCCACATTGAGCCAATCGGCATTTACTCTAAAAAATATAAGTCGCTGAAAGATCTGCCGGAAGGCGGCAAGATCATCATGCGTGACGCTGTTTCTGAAGAGGGCCGTATCCTCTCTATCTTTGAAAAAGAGGGCGTGATCAAGCTGAAACCGGGCATCGACAAAGTGACCGCGCGCATCAGCGACATCGTAGAAAACCCGAAAAAGCTGCAGTTCACCCCTAACGTTGAAGCCTCTCTGCTGCCGCAGATGTACAACAATGATGAAGGCGCTGCGGTGGTGATCAACGCCAACTACGCGATTGACGCCGGTCTGGATCCGGTTCACGACCCGATTGCGGTTGAGAGCGGTGAAAACAACCCGTACGCCAACATCATCACCGTCCATCGCGGTGACGAGAAGAAGAAAGATATCGTTGCGCTGGTGAACGTGCTGCACTCGAAAGAGATTCAGGACTGGATCCGCACCAAGTACAAAGGCGCAGTCATTCCAGTAAACAACTAATTAGCTGATTTTACAGATGAAGCCCGGCGAGTCTCTCGCCGGGCTTCTTTTTTGTATCCGGCAGGAGAATCATTTAAGCTCAACGTTTAAAAGGCAATGGAGTGATGACGATGGGTAATGTGACTAAAGATGAAGCGCTGTATCAGGAGATGTGCCGGGTAGTCGGTAAGGTGGTGCTTGAGATGCGTGATTTAGGGCAGGAGCCAAAGCATATTGTCATTGCCGGAGTACTGCGTACCGCGCTGGCGAACCAGCGCGTTAAACGCAGTGAATTAACAACCGAAGCGATGGAAACGGTGGTTAAAGCGCTGGCCGGGTGATACGCCAGCGTTTCGCAAGCTGCTCCAGCGAGCAGCAGAGCAGATAGTAGACCACACCCGTAAAGATAAAAATGGCCGCCGGGTAGATTTGCACCCGGTTGTTGACCTGTCCCGCCACCGTGGTCAGTTCCGGTACGTTCACGATAAACGCCAGCGACGTATCCTTCAGCAGGCTGATAAAAATCCCCACCAGTGACGGCAGAATATTCCTCAGCGCCTGCGGCAGCAGTACGCGCAACAACGTTTGTTGCGTGCTGAATCCCTGAGACAGTGCAGCCTCATATTGCCCGGAGGGTAGCGCGTTAAGTCCGGCCAGCACCGAGTGCATCACGGTTGCCGCCGTAAACCAGGCCAGGGCCAGCGTGACGGTAAGCGCTCCCGGCAGATCGCCCCCGGTAATGAGCGGCAGCAGATACCACATCCAGAAAATCACGAAGATGAGCGGGATACCGCGGATCAGTTCTGCCCACAAAAAGAGGGCCTTTCGCACGAGCCCGGTAAAGCGCCAGGCCAGACACGCGAGAGCAACCCCGCCGGGCAGAGCAATGACGGCTGCTCCAGTCGCCATCATCAACGAGAGCAATACGCCGCCCGGTTCACCCGCTGCCGCACGTCCCCACAGCAGATAATCGAGGTTATCGGTGATGACATTAAGTCCGGCAATCATGTTTTTCACTCCCTGCGGTGACAGCGATGGGGCGTTTACGTTTCGCCTGAGGTCCAATACGAACCAGCACCATTCCCATGACCAGACCGGTCAGGAGATAGAGTGCGGTACCGACAGTAAATGCTTCCAGCGCATGCGCGTTGTAGCTTTCAATCTGCCTGACCTGGTAGGTGAGTTCGGCAAAGCCAATCCCGCTGGCGAGCGAGGAGAGCTTCATCAGATTAAGGTACTGCCCCACAACGGGCTGCCAGGCGTTGGCCAGGCCCTGCGGCAGAAGGATGTGACGAAACAAACGCCACGAAGAGAAACCCTGAGCCAGCGCGGCCTCCCGTTGTCCGGCAGGCACAGAACGTAACCCTGACTCCACCTCTTCGATTAAAAACGCCGAGGTAAAGACGCCCAACCCCCAGGCGGAACATAAAAACTCGGGTGTAAACCACCAGACGTCGCCGGGCAGAATTGACCAGCTGTGATCCGCGTTAACCACGTCGCGAAACGCCTGTGGTAATCCGTTCCAGGCGGCAAAATACCAGAACAGCAGCTGCACCAGCAGCGGCGTATTGCGAAACAGCGATACCCAGCCACTGACGATGGCGCTCCCGAGGCGTCCGCCGGAAAGGCGCAGGAGCATAAAAAGTAACGCCAGCAGGCTTGCCAGCATGATCCCCATAATCGTGACCCACAGGGTGGTGAGAAATCCGGAGAATATCCACTGCAGGGGCTGTCCGGTCAGTACCCCGTGCCAGTCGAGCGCGGGCATTACAGATGCTCCTGATGCAGTGGGTTAAGCACCTTTTGCAGGAAACGCTGCGCGCGCGGATGTGAGGGCTGACTAAAAAACTGCGCCGGCGGCGCAATCTCGAGAATTTGCCCGCCGTCGATAAAGACGATCCGGTCGGCAATCTCCCGGGCAAACTGCATCTCGTGGGTCACGACGATCATGGTGATCCCGCTGTGGGCGAGGGCTTTCATCACAAACAGCACTTCGCCAATCATCTCAGGATCGAGAGCCGATGTCGGCTCGTCGAAGAGAATGATTTGCGGCGAAGAGGCCAGAGCACGGGCTATCGCCACGCGCTGCTGTTGACCACCAGAAAGCTCTGCCGGGAAATGGTGGGCTTTTTCCAGCATTCCGACTTTCTCCAGCAGGGACAGCGCGCGCTCCTGGGCAGGTTGCGGCTTCCAGCCGTGAACCTGCTCCAGCGCCAGGGTGATGTTCTGGCTGGCGGTGAGATGGGCATAAAGATTGAATTGCTGGAACACAAACCCCACGCGGCTGCGCAGTTGACGCAGCCCGATACCAGACAGCTTGCCGGTCGGTTTGTTGTCGACAAGGATCTCCCCGCCGCTCAGGGTTTCAAGCTGGTTGATGAGACGAATCAGGGTGGATTTACCGGAACCCGAAGGGCCGAGGATGGCGACCACTTCTCCGGGCGTGATGGTGAGGTTAATGTCGTTTAAAACCTGATGGTCACCGTAGCGTTTGTCCACATGACGAAACTCGACGCTGGCCTGTTCCAGATGTGAAAAATCCGCGGCACCGACCGCGGAGTGTGAAAATAAACCTGAGAGCATATTACTTAGCTTCTATTTTAAAGGCGCGAGGCTGTGGAGCTGGAGTGCCTGGACCAAACCAGACGTCGTAGATTTTTGCCGCCTGGCCGTTCTTCTCGAGATTAACCAGCTCGTCGTTAACGGCCTTCAGCAGCGCGGTTTCACCTTTCTTCACCCCCACGCCAATCTCTTCTTTACTGAGCAGATCGGGCAGGATTTTGAAGTTGGCTTTATCCGGCGCCTGCGCCAGCAGACCGGCCAGAATAGTGCTGTCCTGGGTGATTGCCTGCACGTTGCCATTGCGCAGTGCCGTCAGCGCCAGTGGAATATCGTCATAAGAGAGCACGCGGGACTGCGGGAAACGCTGGTGCAGCGCCTGTTCGCCCGTGGTTCCTTTGACCGCGCCAATACGCGCCCGACTATAGTCATCGAGCTTGTCCGGTGATTTCGCCGGAACCAGGAACTGCTGGCCGGTGACGAAGTAAGGCGTCGAGAAATCAATGACCTGTGCGCGTTCCGGGGTGATGGTGATATCCGCCACGATCAGGTCGGCTTTGCCGGACTGCAGCAGCGGAATGCGGTTGGCCGGATTGGTGGCAACCAGTTCAAGCTTCACGCCGAGTGATTTAGCCAGCGCTTTGGCGAAGTCCACGTCGTAACCCACGATCTCATGCGTTTTGGCATCAATCGAGCCAAACGGCGGGTTGGCATCAAATGTGGCTACTTTCACCACCCCTGCTGCCTTGATATCCGCCAGCTGATCGGCCTGCGCCTGCGCTGAAAACAGGCCCCAGGCTGCCACTAATCCCAGAACCAGCGTCCGTTTTTTAAACCCTTTCATTTTTGCTGCCATAGTCATACGCCATCCCGTTGTTTTTGTTTTACCCCGTTACGCTCCCATAAGGGAAAGCTATCGCCAAATAAGAAATCGTTCTTTGCTATGAGCAAAAAAGCATTAGTGAACAAGGTGTTAATGAAGAGTGAAAAGGACGGGGGGCTATTTGCAGATCCTGCACATCGACAGTGGATTTTGGTATTTCCCCTCCACGGGATTTGGGTGCTTAACTGAAGGCAGATACGGCGAGAGAGGGTAAGACGATGAAAAAATGGATCAGCACGTTACGGCGGTTTTTTGCGGCCCGGCCAGCGAATGCGGAGAACAGCGCGCAACGTGTTCTTGAGTCGATACTGCCTGTCGCCAGCCTGTATGGCGTAGACGTTGCCAACATTGACCCGGAGTGGTTCCATGATAAAACGCCACGCTGAACTGCGCCGCACGCGCGAAACGTACTGGAACGAGGTGTGCGCGACGTTTAACGAGTGAAATAAAAAAGCACCGGTTTCCCGGTGCTTTTTTATTAGATCTTGCAGGCGTCGCCGCAGTCGTCGTCGGCGACAATCGCCTGCGCTTTTTTATCCGCGTCGTCCAGACGTTCCGCATTACGCTCTTCTGCTTCATCCAGACCGTTAAACACTAAGTTATCGAGATCAATTTCCATGTTGCACCTGCTCTGTTCAGTTTTTGATACTGGCACAGTATAGGGCAAAAAAAGCCAGCAATGTACCTCGCAGCACATAAGGATAATCCCTGCCATACTCAGTGCTTTATCGCTGAGGAGAACACATGATTACCCTCTGTAAAACCTGCGGAACCGCCTATGATGCACAGCCTGACAGATGCCCGATCTGCGAGGATGACCGTCAGTATGTGCCCGTCACGGGCCAGGTGTGGACAGATTTCGATACCGTAACCGCCACACACAGCAACAAATGGCAGCAGCTGGAGCCGCAATTGTTTAGTATCAAAACGGTGCCCGCATTTGCTATCAATCAGCGGGCACTGCTCCTGCGTACCCCGCACGGCAATATTCTCTGGGACTGTATTGCTAATCTCGACCTGGCAACTAAAACACTCATCACTGCGCTCGGCGGCATCAGCGCAATTGCGATTTCACACCCGCACTATTACACCACGATGCAGGAATGGGCTGCGGCGTTTGATGCACCGCTGTATCTGCACGCCAGCGACAGGGAATGGATCATGCGTGACAGCCCGGCAATCCACTTCTGGCAGGACGATGCGCTGGAAATTTTCCCGTCGGTTACTTTGCTGCGCCTCGGCGGTCATTTTGCTGGCGGGACAGTGCTGCACTGGCAGGAAGGTGCGGGGGTATTGCTGGTGGGCGATATTCTGCAGGTCACGCCGGGGAAAGACGCTGTCTCGTTTATGTGGAGTTACCCAAATTATCTTCCGCTGCCGGCCCGGACCGTAGCATCGGTAGTGAGTCATCTGAAAGGCAGAACGTTTGCACGTCTGTACGGTGCTTTCGAAGGGCAGAACATCCAGGCCTTCGCGGACGAAATTGTGCAGCGGTCGGGCCAGAAATATATTGCTTGTCTGAAGTAAACCACGATGGGTAAACTTTACGAGTGTGATCTCGATCATGCCTAAACTAAAACAGATAAAAGAGACATTGCTATGCAACATATCATTGAAGGTTTTCTCAGCTTTCAAAAAGAGATTTTCCCGCAACGTAAAGAACTCTTCCGCAGTTTAGCGTCCAGCCAGAATCCCAAAGCGCTGTTCATCTCATGCTCCGACAGCCGTCTGGTCCCGGAACTGGTCACCCAGCAGGAGCCAGGACAACTCTTTGTCATTCGTAATGCTGGCAACATTGTGCCGCCGTTCGGACCTGAGCCTGGCGGTGTGTCCGCAACCATCGAATACGCTGTTGTGGCGCTGGGTGTGACGGATATCGTGATTTGCGGTCACTCCAACTGTGGTGCGATGAAGGCGATTGCCGATAACGCGAACCTGGAGCCGATGCCTGCTGTGTCGCACTGGTTGCGCTATTCCGATGCGGCAAAAGCGGTGGTTGAGAAGAAAATCTGGGATAAGCCGATCGATAAAGTCAACGCGATGGTGCAGGAAAACGTATTTGCGCAGCTGAGCAACATTAAGACCCATCCATCCGTGGCGGTGGGCCTGCGTAATAATTCTATCCGACTGCACGGCTGGGTGTATGACATTGAAAGCGGCGAAATTCGCGCGCTGGATAAAGCAACGAAAACCTTCGTTTCGCTGTCTGAAAACCCGGAAGTGTATTTCGAGTAATCCATTACAGCAGGGCATGGATGCCCTGTCAGTCCTCACTATACGGTAATTTCCGCCGTAACCCAGACGCGGTTTTTTCTGCCGCTTTCGCCATCGCCTCTGCAATCTCTGCACACTCCGCCAGCCCCTGAACGAAGGGACGATCGTGCATTAGCCACGGTATCGCGCCAAAGGCGATGCGTCCGCGAACGGTTTCAGGTGCTTTTAAGGTGTAATCCTCGCCAATCTCGGGGATCTCTTCGCCTGTTGCCTCCAGCTGTTTGCGCAGCGTCGGGAAGGGCAGATCTTTCGTTTTGAGCGGCTTTTGCCCGCGCGCATCAATAAAAACGTCGAAACGGTAGACGGTCTCTTTTGTGGCGATTGCTGCGCTATCGCTGCCAATATCCAGCGTGTAATTGTCACCGAGCGCAGCCACGCTAATAATGCCGGCTTCGCGAAGCGCGAGCAGCCTGCGAATAGACTGTGGAGGGATGGCCGCATAGTTGTCGATAAAGACCCGGGCCAGCCCTTGTTTGAAGCGCTTACTGTCGCGATCGTCGAGATGCGGTACGATCGTCTGAACCACTTCATGGAGCCGAAGCACGGTGTAGCGCCAGGCCACGGTGCGGTGTTCCTGTTTGTTTCTCTCAACCTCGTCGAGGTTTTCTTCGGCCCAGGTGAACGGGTCGTGTCGTTTACGATTTTCAAACCAGGCCTCACGCATGCTGTCTGCCGTCTGCTTATGCAGAGCAACTTTCTTACACCATGCCGGGTCAGCAAGTTCAAGCTCTCTCACCATCAGGGCAAAAATGCGATCAAGCAGGCCATCCGGCCCTTTGGCAATTTCGCGTTCAACCGCGAGCTCAGTCAACACTGACAACGGTTCGTAAGGAATAGGGCAGTAAAAATCGGCTTCCGGGAGAATGCCCGTTCGGGACATCAGGACAATCTTTAACGCCTCGCTGCCTGTATCCAGAACGAATTTACCGTCGCGAAACGCGCCGTGCTGCATCACTACCGCCATTGCCGCGTCAAGACCGCTTAACGATGTCCCCATGATGCCAACACGGCAGGGCGGAATTTTGGCATCCATCAGACCGGACCACGGGCTTGGGAAGTACGTGCGAGAGGCTTCGTCGTCTTCAGGCCAGACGTGGCCGGTGGCGATAACCGCAAGGTCAAAGCGTTCAGGAAAACTGCTGTCGTTGACGGAAAGCGTGACGCCGTCATTCGTGGGCACGATGTCGGTGACCCGGGCAGACTCATGGATTTCAACATGGAACCCGCGTTTTTTCGCCTCTTTTACGATTGACCAAAAGCTGTCGCAGAAATACTCACCCAGCAGGAGACGGGGCAGGAACTGCCGGTCATGCAAACGGGATTTATCCACCTTAAAGCGTGCCAGATGGGTTTCGCTCTGGCCCTTAAGCCAGTCGAGGT
This sequence comes from Enterobacter sp. CPE_E890, assembly GCF_046521475.1. Taxonomy (NCBI): domain Bacteria; kingdom Pseudomonadati; phylum Pseudomonadota; class Gammaproteobacteria; order Enterobacterales; family Enterobacteriaceae; genus Enterobacter; species Enterobacter sp. CPE_E890. The sequence continues at coordinate 2,122,105 of NZ_JBKFZW010000001.1, forward strand.
AGGACATGAACAGTGGCGGGATTTCAATGCTCGCAATGTTCGCCAACATCAGACGAGAATTATCGTCGTCGTTATAGGGCATACCCACGCCCGCGTTATCAGCTTGCTCAAAGACGTAAACCGAAAGCGGCTGCCGATTTTTAAGAAGTGCGTAAAACGTATAAATCCCTGTAGGGCCGGAACCGATAATGGCGATTTTCTTCATCGACGGTATTCCTCTTTTTTTCCATGAGGAAAGCGTAGCAGGAGAACAGTGATGAAAATAAGGGATTAGGATAATTCAGGAAATCAGAGGATAATTTGCACCATTTCAGGACTGAAATGGTGCGTCCGAGTGGACTCGAACCACCGACCCCCACCATGTCAAGGTGGTGCTCTAACCAACTGAGCTACGGACGCAGAATGGTGCGTTCAATTGGACTCGAACCAACGACCCCCACCATGTCAAGGTGGTGCTCTAACCAACTGAGCTATGAACGCAACGTGTTGTCGGTGACAACGGGGACGAATATTAGCGGCACAGCACCAATGAGGCAAGAGGGAAAATGCATTTTTCTCTCTGATTTCACGCGATTGCTGTATTACCGCGCAAAGTGAAGATAAAGTAGCCGCCAGCCGGCGGCTACTGCGTAATTAACGTGCTGCGCGTTGCAAAATGACCGTTGATGGCTGACGTTGCAGGAAGCGCATTCGCATCATCATCATAATTGCCGCAGAGGTCAGACCGATGATAAAGCCCATCCAGAATCCGGCCGGACCCATGCGGTCAACCACCAGGTCGGTCAGGGCCAGAATGTAACCACACGGCAGACCCAATACCCAGTAGGCGACGAAGGTGATAAAGAAGATGGAACGCGTGTCTTTATATCCACGCAGCACACCGCTGCCAATCACCTGAATGGAATCAGATATCTGGTAGACCGCTGCCAGCAGCATCAGATGCGACGCCAGAGCCACGACTTCGGGGTTGTCATTGTAGAGCAGGGCGATTTGTTCGCGTAGCGTGACGGTAAAGAGCGCCGTACAGACAGCCATGCAGACACCGACACCCAGCCCGGTTCGCGCGGCGGTTTGCGCGTCTATCGTCGAACCTTGCCCCAAACGGAAGCCGACACGGATAGTCACCGACGCCGCCAGCGACAACGGCAGGACGAACATCAGCGAGCTGAAGTTCAGCGCAATCTGGTGCCCGGCTACGTTCACAATGCCCAACGGGGAGACCAGCAGGGCGACCACGGCGAAAAGCGTCACCTCGAAGAACAGCGCGAGGGCAATCGGCAAACCTAGCTGCACCAGACGCGTCATGATGCTCCAGTCTGGCGTACTAAATCTGTTCTCGTTGCGGATATCGCGCATGGAACGGGCGCGTTTTACAAAGGCGATCATCGAGAAGAACATCACCCAGTAAACGGCTGCCGTCGCCACGCCGCAGCCGACGCCACCCAGTTCCGGCATTCCGAAATGACCGTAAATAAAGACATAGTTAACAGGAATATTGACCAGCAAACCAATAAAGCCCATCACCATCCCAGGTTTCGTTTTCGCCAGACCTTCACACTGGTTACGCGCCACCTGGAAAAAGAGGTAGCCTGGAGTCCCCCAGAGCAGGGCGCGCAGATAACCCACTGCTTTGTCAGCCAGTGCCGGGTCAATGTTATGCATGGCGCGAATAATATGGCCAGCGTTCCAGAGCACCACCATAATCAGCACGGAGACAAACCCCGCCAGCCAGAAACCCTGACGGACCTGGTGGGCAATGCGCTCGCGACGACCCGAGCCATTGAGCTGGGCGATAACAGGCGTGAGCGCGAGCAGCAGACCGTGGCCGAACAGGATGGCCGGAAGCCAGATTGACGTGCCGATAGCAACGGCCGCCATATCGGTGGCACTGTAGCCACCTGCCATTACCGTATCCACAAATCCCATTGCGGTCTGGGCCACTTGCGCGACGATCACTGGTATAGCCAGTGCCAATAACTGGCGCGCTTCATTCATGTACTTCTGCACGTGAACACCTTTATTTTGTTGTTATTTGAGAGACTAAAAAAGCCGCCGAAACGGGCAGCAAGAAGAAAATGCAGGGGGGTGCCAGCTATTGTAGCGGGCTTTAGCTATTTATCTAGTGAAAAAATCGCCAGAAAATGCGCTCCGCTGGCAACCTGTTTTTCCAACTGTTATTGTGATGGGATTAAACGGTGTCACCACCGTCCGGAAAAAACAGGAGTTGTAAGCATGTTTACTGGTATTGTGCAGGGCACCGCCAAAGTGGTGTCCATTGATGAAAAACCTAATTTCCGAACTCATGTTGTTGAGCTGCCGGAATATATGCTTGAGGGCATTGAAACCGGTGCCTCGATTGCGCATAACGGCTGCTGCCTGACCGTGACCGAAATTAACGGCAACCAGATCAGCTTTGATTTAATGAAAGAGACGCTGCGTATCACCAACCTGGGTGAGCTGGCGGTTGGGGATACCGTCAACGTTGAACGTGCGGCGAAGTTCAGCGATGAGATTGGCGGGCATCTGATGTCGGGGCACATCATGACCACTGCCGAAGTGGCGAAAATTGTGACCTCGGAAAATAACCGTCAAATCTGGTTTAAAATGCAGGATCCTTCATTAATGAAATACATCCTGTACAAGGGGTTTATTGGTATTGATGGGATTAGTCTGACTGTCGGGGAAGTGACGCCGACGCGTTTTTGTGTGCATTTAATTCCTGAAACGCTGCAGCGCACCACGCTGGGGGCGAAAAAACTGGGGCATCGCGTAAATATCGAAATCGATCCGCAAACTCAGGCGGTGGTGGATACCGTTGAGCGTGTGCTGGCGGCAAAAGAAGCCGCAATAATTAAAACAGCAGAAGAAGAATAAAAAATAACCCCGGGTAACCGGGGTTATTTTTTTAGCGGGCGACACGCAAACCGTGTTCAATGCCACGGCTGAATACCACCTGCCAGAGCTGAATATCCCGCGCGCGAAACGCCCCCGCGCAGGCATTTAGATAATAGCTAAACATCCGCTTGAATCGTTCAGAATAGTTGTCCGCAATCTCAGGCCAGGCTTCCTGAAAACGAGCATGCCATGCCATCAACGTGGTGTCGTAATCCGCACCGAAGTTATGCCAGTCTTCCATCACGAAATGGGGTTCACTGGCGTTGGCAATCTGGCGAACGGACGGTAAACAGCCATTCGGAAAGATGTATTTATTGATCCACGGGTCAACGTTGTTATCGGTTCGCTTAGAGCCGATGGTATGCAGCAGGAAGATGCCGTCCGGTTTCAAATTACGATCCACCACGTCAAAATAGGTGTTGTAGTTCTTCGGTCCCACGTGCTCGAACATACCCACCGAAACGATACGGTCAAACTGTTCGTTAAGATCGCGGTAATCCTGTAGCCGGATATCCACATCGAGACCCTGGCAGCGTTCCCGCGCCATCTTTTGCTGTTCAGCTGAAATAGTGACACCCACCACGCTGACGCCGTAGTGCTTCGCCATAAACCAGGCCAGCCCACCCCAGCCGCAGCCGATATCCAGCACGCGCATTCCGGGTTCTAACTTCAGTTTCTCGCTAATCAGATGCAGCTTAGCCTGTTGAGCCTCTTCCAGCGTCGAAGCCTCTTTCCAGTAAGCGCAGGAATATTGCATGAAGGGGTCAAGCATACGGTTGAACAGGTCGTTGCCGAGATCGTAATGCTCTTTGCCGACGATCCACGCGCGTTTTTTACTTTGCAGATTAAACAGCCGGGCAGAGGCGACGCGCAGTGTGTCTTTCAGATTGCGGGGGAGTTGATTTTCCAGACCGGCACGCAACACGCTGGAGAAGAAGATATCCAGCCGTTCGCACTCCCACCAGCCGTCCATATAGCTTTCCCCCAGGCCTAACGAACCCTCCCGCAACACGCGCTTAAAAAAGTCGGGATGTTTAACCTGGGGATCGGCTGGCGACGATCCATTGATAGTGATGCCTGCTCGACCTAACAGTTCACTGACGATCCGGGACCAGTTATCGTCCGGAACGCTGACTTCTTCTATACACGATGAACTCATAGCTTCTCCATCACCCTGTGTGATCAGAACCTTCAAACAGCGTAGACGCTTTTTTTGGTTTGTGAGAAATCTCACGGTAAATACCGCGAGGCTAATATCCGACGTAGAACAGAGGAAGGGAGATAACCCTTGCCGAAATGCCTTCCATGGTAAAACGGGAGCACTCCGGCTCCCGTTAACACTTAATATTTATCGTATTTAATCGAACCAAATTTAGTATAGGCCGCAAAATTTGGTGATTCAATAAAAAATTCTTAGCAACCTAATCACTGGAAGTTAACATAATTTCCGGCGCGATTACGCATGCGATGTTTCAACCGGCGTGCTGTTATTCAGCTCACGCTGTGCGGAAGCCTGCATACGGTAGCCCACAAAGGCCAGCACAACGGTCACCAGCATCACGGTAGTGGTGGTCAGGAGCGGTGTGGCAATCAGCGCAGAGACCACCAGGCTTGCCAGGAAGCACAGACCCAACTGCAGGGTGTTCTGCAGAGCAGCCGCGCGACCTGTCGCTTGTGGGAACGGACGTAATGCCTGCGCCACAACGATCGGGTAGATTGCCCCGTTAGCGACGGCCATCACGCAGAATGGTATTAAGATTTCTACCAGACCGGTGCCCGGGATAAAACCAACAGCCCATGTCCCGATAACGCTCAATGCATACAGCACCAGCAGCCACGGCAGCATCTGCTGACCTTCCCATTTCTGCAACGCCGCACGACAGCCGTACCCGCCCACCAGGAATGCGATGGTTTGCGGAACGTAGCTCAGGCCGATCGCCGCCGGGCTGTACCCCATATCGTGCAGAATAAATGGCGAACCGGTCAGCCACGCGAAGAAGCTCGCCGAGCAGGCGGCATAAATCAGGACATTACCGCGATACGCTTTGGCACTCAGCAAAGAGGTAAAGGTAATGGGCTTCGCATCCGCATGTGCCTCTTTTTTATGCGCTGGTTTGAGCGCGAATGCCGGCAGCATGAGTACCAGTGTGATGGCAAACAACGTGGCAAAGATAGCCTGCCACTCGAAATGCACCAGGATCCAGCTGCCCAGCAGCGGGGCGAGGGCAGGTGAAAGCCCTACCAGCGGCATAATGGTGGCGAAAATCCGGTTGGTGCGGTTGGCTGGGTAGTAGTCGGTAACAAGAGCCTGCCAGGTCACCGCTGCTGCACAGACGCCGACGGCCTGCACAAAGCGCAGCACCAGCAGCCAGGTCGCATCGCGTACCCATAACATACCCAGACAGCCGACGGCAAAAATGCCAAGTCCCAGCAACAGTACTGGTTTACGGCCAAAACGATCTGATAGCGGCCCCCAAAGTAGCTGCGCGAAGGCGAAACCGGCGAGGAACAAACTCAGGCTGGCGCTGATGGCCGCTGCAGGGGTTTGCAAATCTTCCTGCATGGCGGCGAAAGCCGGCAGGTACATATCAGTGGCCAAAAAGCCCAGCACGCTTAAGCCGCCGAGCCAGACTAAAAAACCTTTCCTGGGTTGCATTGTTTTATTCTCCTGAGGAGGCAGGTATACATTGGCGCTGAGTGTAGGGAGTGCAAAGCCGCTTGTGAAACGCTAATATTTGGCGTGTGCATTCAAATTTTTTGCAGGCAGAAAATGTGGTCAGATTATTCTCTTGAAGTGGTCGATGCTGTCGCGCGTAACGGCAGTTTCAGTGGAGCGGCGCAGGAGTTACACCGCGTGCCTTCAGCTATCAGCTATACAGTACGTCAGCTGGAGGAGTGGCTGGCGGTTCCTCTGTTTGAACGGCGACATCGTGATGTGGAATTAACGCCCGCCGGCGCGTGGTTTTTGAAAGAAGGACGTTCTGTCATCAAAAAAATGCAGATCACCCGCGAACAGTGTCAGCAGATCGCTAACGGCTGGCGGGGGCATCTTTCCATCGCGGTGGATAATATCGTCAAACCTGAGCGTACCCGGCAAATGATTGTCGATTTCTATCGTCATTTTTCTGACGTCGAATTGCGGGTGTCGCAGGAAGTGTTTAACGGCGTCTGGGATGCGCTGGCGGACGGTAGGGCAGAGATGGCGATCGGGGCCACGCAGGCGATTCCGGTTGGGGGACGTTATGCGTTTCGCGATATGGGGATGCTGAGCTGGAAATGCGTGGTGGCAAGCGATCATCCGCTGGCGGCTCTGGAAGGACCCTTGAGCGACGATACGCTACGCAACTGGCCATCGCTGGTGCTGGAGGATACGTCCCGTTCATTACCCAAGCGTATCACCTGGCTTCTGGATAACCAGCGGCGGGTGGTTGCACCCGACTGGGAATCGTCGGCGACGTGCCTCAGTGCTGGCTTGTGCGTTGCGATGGTGCCCGTTCATTTTGCGCGGCCGCGAATTGACACCGGAGAGTGGGTTGAGTTGACGCTAGAGAACCCGTTCCCGGATGCGGCCTGTTGCCTCACCTGGCAACAAAATGATGTCTCGCCAGCGATGGCCTGGCTGCTGGATTATCTGGGAGACAGCGAAACGCTAAACCGGGAATGGTTACGGGAGCCAGCTTAACTGGCCCCCGTGAAGAGATTACCGGCGGTAGTCGCGGAACGGACCATCCGCAACGGAGCGGCGTTCAATAAGACGCGGGTGAACTTCAATGGACTGTGACTCTTCTCGTTTGTTGACGATCCTGTCCATCAGCATATTAAAGGCGGTTTCACCCAGTGAGTCTTTCGGCTGGTGAATGGTCGTTAATGCCGGCGTAAAGAAGCGCGCGTTACGCACGTTGTCATACCCGATCACAGAAATATCCTGCGGTACACGCAGACCCAGCTCATCGGCAGCACAGAGGGCACCCATTGCCATGATGTCGCCCCCGCAGAAAACGGCGGTCGGACGGTGCTGCTGGGAGACGATCTGCTGCATCGCGCGGTAGCCCGACTCCGGTTCGAAGTCGCCCTGCACGATCCAGTTTTCCGGCACGGTGATCAGCGCTTCTTCCATCGCTTTCATAAACCCAGCCAGACGACCTGCACCGGTATTGCGCTCCAGTGGACCCGGGATCACACCGATCTCGCGGTGACCGCGTTCTATCAGATAACGACCCGCCATATAACCGCCTTCAAAGGCGTTATCGATAACGGAATCGGTGAAGTCCGCGCGGGCTTCACCCCAGTCCATCACCACCATTGGGATATGGCGATACTCTTCCAGCATGGACAGCACAGTTTCCGGATACTCGGAACACATCACCAGCAGGCCATCAACGCGCTTTTGCGCCATCATCGACAGGTAGGCGCGCTGTTTTTCAATGCTGTTCCACGCGTTGCCCAGAATCAGGGTATAGCCTTTTTGAAAACAGTTTTTCTCAACCGCTTCAATGATCTCGGCAAAATAGGCCGCTTCACTGCTGGTCGCCAGCAAACCAATAGACTTGGTGTGATTAACCTTGAGGCTACGCGCAACCGCACTTGGCGAATAGTGCAGTTCTTTGATCGCTGCCCAGACGGCGTTGCGCGTCTCTTCCGCCACAAAGCGGGTTTTGTTAATTACATGTGATACGGTTGTAGTGGAAACGTTTGCGCGTTTTGCTACATCTTTAATTGTTGCCATTAAATGTCACTCCAGACCATATCCTAAACTCCTGAAAAACTTGAAGGTAAACGTTTGCCTTCTCTCACCCTTATCACGCAATTTTGAATTGCGACACGCCGGGAAAACGACACAGGACGTCAGGAGGGGGTCAATGGCCGGTACGCTAATAAATTTAGCGTGGAATTTTGTCCTATCTTGATGAAAAGGGGAAGAGGTAAAGTGGTTATCCGTTTAAATCCAGGAAGATTTTTGACGTAAATTGTGCAAAAATGAGCAAGCTCACTTTTCGTGGGGGGATTAAAAGGAGAAAAATTGATGAGTTCCGATCTGAAGTTTTCGCTGTTCACCACCGTTATTGTGCTGGCTTTGATTGTCGCAGCGGGTCTGACGGCCGCACTGCACTGATTTACGTGGAGGGAGAGCTTTCTCCCTCCCGATTCCCCGGATTGTTACTTCTCTGGCAAAAATCTTTTGCCATTTTGTTAACTTCTCATTTTTTGTGATTGATGTCATGCTTTCCGCTTCTTTGTTCTGTGTCACCCCATGACACGGCATCCGGAGTTGACGTATGAAAATCAATTTTCCCCTGCTGGCCCTGGCGATTGGCGCTTTTGGGATTGGCACCACTGAATTCTCCCCGATGGGGTTACTGCCTGTTATTGCCAGAGGCGTGGATGTCTCGATCCCTGCCGCAGGGATGTTAATCAGCGCCTACGCTATCGGCGTGATGGTCGGGGCGCCGCTGATGACGCTTCTGCTTTCGCATCGCGCGCGCCGCAATGCGCTGATTTTCCTGATGGCGATTTTCACCCTGGGCAACGTGCTTTCCGCCATTTCGCCGGACTACACCACATTGATGCTGTCCCGCATTTTGACCAGCCTTAACCACGGCGCGTTCTTTGGGCTGGGGTCGGTTGTTGCCGCAAGCGTGGTGCCAAAACACAAGCAGGCGAGTGCCGTGGCAACCATGTTTATGGGACTAACGATTGCCAACATCGGCGGGGTGCCTGCGGCAACCTGGCTGGGTGAAGCGATCGGCTGGCGTATGTCTTTCCTGGCGACGGCCGGTCTCGGTGTGATCGCGATGGTGGCACTGTTCTTCTCCCTGCCGAAAGGCAGCGCGGGGGAACGTCCTGACGTGCGCAAAGAGTTGTCTGTGCTGGTACGCCCGCAGGTGCTCTCGGCATTGCTGACGACCGTGTTGGGAGCAGGGGCGATGTTTACCCTCTATACCTACATTTCTCCCGTGCTTCACGACATCACTCACGCGACACCGATCTTTATCACTGCGATGCTGGTGTTGATTGGCGTGGGCTTCTCGATTGGTAACTATCTGGGTGGGAAATTTGCCGACCGTTCCGTGAGCGGGACGTTGAAGGGCTTCTTAACCCTGCTGATTGTCATCATGATTGCTATTCCGTGGCTGGCACGTAATGAGTTCGGAGCAGCCATTGCGATGGTCGTCTGGGGAGCTGCCACCTTTGCTGTGGTTCCACCGCTGCAAATGCGTGTGATGCGGGTCGCCCATGAGGCGCCGGGTCTTTCGTCTTCAGTGAATATTGGCGCGTTCAATCTCGGTAATGCGCTCGGTGCAGCCGCCGGTGGCGCGGTTATTTCCGGGGGGCTGGGATACAGTTTTGTACCGGTGATGGGGGCGATTATTGCCGCGCTTGGTCTGCTGTTGGTGATGATGTCCGGTCGTAAGCAGCCAGAAACAGCCTGCGCTGCTGAATAAGCAAAAAAACGCAGAAGGGCGAACCCTTCTGCGTGTCTCTTATGCGGCGAAGTTCTTCGCCACAAACTCCCAGTTAACCAGTGCCCAGAAGTGCTCCAGGTAGTTCGGGCGCGCGTTACGGTAATCAATGTAGTAAGCGTGTTCCCAAACGTCCACGGTCATCAGCGGCTTAGCGCTGGTGGTCAGTGGGGTACCCGCGTTAGAGGTGGAAACGATAGCCAGTTTGCCATCGGCTTCTTTTACCAGCCACGTCCAGCCAGAACCGAAGTTCTTGATAGCTGCATCGGTAAATTTCGCTTTGAAATCCGCGAAGCTGCCAAAGGCGGCATTGATGGCGGTAGCCAGTTCACCGGCAGGTTCGCCACCGGCGTTTGGCGCCAGGCAGTGCCAGTAGAAGGTGTGGTTCCACACCTGAGCTGCGTTGTTGAATACGCCCCCCTCAGAGCTGCGGACGATCTCTTCCAGCGTTTTGCCTTCAAAATCGGTGCCCTTGATCAGGTTGTTCAGGTTGGTGACGTACGTCTGGTGATGCTTGCCGTAGTGATATTCCAGGGTTTCCGCAGAAATGTGCGGTGCCAGGGCGTCTTTTGCATACGGTAGTGCAGGTAATTCGAACGACATTGCTTCTCTCCTTATTGTATTTTGTGTTGCCAATAACCACACAGACAACGAGGAGAGAATAGCAAATTGAAAGGGTATGCAAAAGAGGAACTTACCCTGCCGCGACGCGGCAGGGCAGGGATTAGCGAATGGTTTTAGGTGTCATGACGCGACGCGCGCCGACGTAGTGGCGAACCCAGTAGTCTTCACTCAGCGAGGTGATCTGAATATCCTGACCGCTGCGTGGTGACTGAATGAATTTTCCGTTACCGACATAGACACCGACGTGGTCAGCCGTGCCGCGACCCTGTGTACGGAAGAAGACCAGATCGCCGTTTTCCAGCTCACCACGGTCAACCGGAGAAGCATCGCGCAGGTGGTACATTTCATTGGCAGTACGTGGAATGCGGAACTTCACCAGATCTTTATAGGCGTAATAGACGAGGCCACTGCAGTCAAAGCCGGTACGCGGTGAACTGCCACCCCAGTGATAAGGTTTGCCAATTTGCCCCATCAGTTTGTTCATCGCGGTTTTTTGCGCTTTCTGTACACGCACTTTATGCACTTCCGCTATTTTCGTGACCTTCGTGCATTTCGCCTTGTGGCCTTTACGCGTGATGCATTTTTCAGTCACGAGGTTGGCGGCAGTCTGCGAGGCTTTACTTTTGGATGTGTGAGCAGTGCGGGAAGATTTTGTTTTTGTCTTGCTTGAAGCGGTTTGTTTAGTCTGAGCAGTTGTTTTTTTCTTATCGTTCTTACTGGTGGTTTTTTTCTTACGTTCTGTGGCTTTCACCAGATGGTTCTTTTGCACAGCAGAATGCCGCGCCTGCTGAGAGGCGTTTGCCACTGGCGTGAAAGTGAGTGATGTAAACAGTAAAGCACAGAGCGTGATCGAGATTTTATTTATCCGCGCCACTGGGCAGTCCCCTGATAAATGCAGGCCATCTATAGTACCTGCGTATGATTTACAAAGCCCGTCGATTCTAATCCATAAAAACCCGAGAAGTTAATAGCATTTTTCAATCTACAATCGTGTTTCGTTAGCAAGTGCAAAAAAATTCATCGTTCTGTCGCACATTTGTTCACTCCCTAAGCAAAACCCTCAGTGCAGCAGGGTTAAACACCATTTGCAATGCAACTTTTCATGAGTCGCGGTAAAATAAATAAACGTGACAAAAATGTTATTTTCCGATGCCAGTCTGAACCGCTACAATGTCAGACTAATGCCGTAACAGAAGTTAAAGGAAGCAAGACATGAGCACCACTATTGAAAAAATCCAGCGCCAGATCGCTGAAAACCCGATTCTGCTGTATATGAAAGGTTCTCCGAAGCTGCCAAGCTGCGGCTTCTCCGCGCAAGCCGTTCAGGCACTGTCTGCCTGTGGTGAGCGTTTTGCTTACGTTGATATCCTGCAAAACCCGGACATCCGCGCTGAGCTGCCTAAGTACGCTAACTGGCCGACGTTCCCACAGCTGTGGGTAGACGGTGAACTGGTTGGCGGTTGCGATATCCTGATTGAGATGTATCAGCGCGGTGAACTGCAGCAGCTGATCAAAGAGACGGCGGCTAAGTACAAAACTGAAGAGCCGGACGCAGAGTAACTTTCTGCCGAAATAAAAAAGCGACCTCTTCAGGTCGCTTTTTTTTACTCTTCGCTGTCGCCCATCGGTAGCGGCCAGCCGCCCAGACGTTTCCAGCGGTTGACGATCTCACAGAACAGCTCTGCAGTGCGTTCCGTGTCATACAGGGCAGAGTGCGCCTGCGTACCGTCAAACTCAATACCTGCCGTGATACAGGCCTTTGATAGCACTGTTTGTCCAAGCGCCAGGCCACTCAGGGCGGCAGTATCGAAGGTGACAAATGGGTGGAAGGGATTTCGTTTGAGCGAGGCACGCTCTGCGGCGGCCATGGTAAAGCTGTGATCGAACGTGGCGTTATGGGCTACCATGATCGCGCGGCTGCAGTTGCTCTCTTTCATACCTTTACGCACCATCTTAAAAATGGCGTGCAGCGCATCATATTCACTGACTGCACCACGTAACGGGTTATGCGGGTCGATACCGTTAAACGCCAGTGCTTCCGGCTGTAAGTTTGCCCCTTCAAAAGGATCAACGTGGAAATGCAGCGTGGTGTCCGGTGTAAGCCAGCCCTGTTCATCCATCTTCAGCGTGATGGCGGCAATTTCGAGCAGCGCATCGGTTTTAGCGTTAAATCCGGCTGTTTCTACATCAATGACAACAGGATAAAAACCACGAAAACGGTCGCACAGACCGCTAAATTGAGCGTTATCGGACATCAGGGTCTCTTACATGGGGAAAAAGCAGAGCGCATTATGGCAAATTTTGGAAGGGTATGCAGTAAAACTACGGGCGCATATTGCGCCCTGAGGGATCAGTTGCCCAGACCGCGACCGGCGTCTTTGGCTTCAATCAGCTCGATTTTGTAACCGTCCGGATCTTCCACAAACGCAATCACGGTAGTGCCACCTTTGACCGGGCCCGCTTCGCGCGTCACGTTACCGCCGTTGCTGCGAATGCGCTCACACGCTTCGGCCGCGTTGTCCACTTCCAGCGCGATATGGCCGTAGGCCGTACCCAGCTCATAGCTGTCTACGCCCCAGTTGTAAGTCAACTCAATCACCGCTTCGTCCATTTCTGGGCCATAACCCACAAACGCCAGCGAGTATTTGTATTCCGGGTTTTCACTGGTGCGCAGCAGTTTCATACCCAGGACGTTAGTGTAGAAATCAATAGAACGTTGCAGATCGCCAACGCGCAGCATGGTGTGAAGTAGGCGCATAATTTCCTCATTAACCTATGGAATAGAATATGTTTTTGAACAGAAACGATGTTTTAGTATAGCGGCGAATTGTCGCCGCTATCAATGCTCATTGGAGGGATTACAGAGAAGGGTAGTCGGTGTAGCCTTCTGCACCACCGCCGTAGAAGCTTTCCGGACGCTGTGGGTTCAGTGCCGCTTTCTGCTGCAGGCGGGCAACCAGATCCGGGTTGGCGATGTAGTCGCGGCCAAACGCGACGGCGTCGATCAGACCTTTATTGATCAGATCTTCGGCTTTCTCAGGAGTATAGGCTCCCGCACCGATGATCACGCCGTGGAAACGGTCGCGTACTTTCTGACGGAAAGCCTCTGTGTAAGGCTGACCACCGGCCCAGTCGGGCTCGGACATGTGCAGATAAGCAATACCACGTTTCGCCAGCTCTTCAATCAGATACAGCGCGTCCGCTTCTTCGTTCGGACCGTTGTCGACGTTCTGGAAAGAGCCAATCGGGGAGACGCGGATACCAATACGATCCGGACTCCACTCCTGGCATACGGCGTCAACCACTTCCAGTACCAGACGGGCACGGTTTTCGACGCTGCCGCCATACTGATCGGTGCGATGGTTAGACGACGGTGACAGGAACTGATGCAGCAGGTAGCCATGCGCGGAGTGCAGTTCAATCAGGTCAAACCCGGCTTCACGCGCATTGGCTACGGCCTGGCGGAAGTCGTTAACGATACCCGGGATCTCGTCCAGCTCAAGTGCGCGTGGCATAGAAGTATCAACGCGGATTGCGTGACCATTTTCATCACGCAGTGAAGTACGGGTATTCGCGCTCAGGGCGGAAGCGGAAACCGGTGCCTGACCGCCTGGCTGAATGCTGTTGTGAGAGATACGACCGGTGTGCCACAGCTGAACCGCAATACGACCTTCTTCAGCGTGAACGCCCGCGGTGATTTTCTTCCATGCGGCGATCTGTTCCGGGCTGTGAAGACCCGGCGCGCCCGCATAACCTTTAGCCTGAGCAGAAATCTGTGTGGCTTCCGTGATGATCAGGCCAGAGCTTGCGCGCTGACGATAGTATTCACCCATCAGTGGGGTTGGGATGTCACCCGGCTCAATGCTGCGTAGACGGGTAAGCGGAGCCATAAACACGCGGTTTGGTGCAGTGACGGCACCCACTTTCAATGGGGTAAATAATTTTTCAGCTGACATAAAGACTCCTGAGTAGACCAGTCGACTAGTAATGAGGTAAATAAAAACGCCTGTTAAACGCCAGGCGTAGTAATGCTGTTTTTCACATGTGCCAGTGCGCTTTCCAGCGGCACGGCACTGCGCGAAATCTTGGCCTGCAGATTAGCGCCCAACCAGAGGGCGTATAACACCTGCGCCTGAGTTAAAGGCTCACCGGAAAAGGCCAGCGTTTTTTCATCGCGGCCTTTCTCCAGTGCCTGAGCCAGCAGGGCGATAACACCACTGGCACCTTTATCCATTGCCGTGCGCATGTCTTCGGAGAGATCGCACACTTCAGCAGAAAGTTTTACCGTCAGACATCCGCTGATAATGCCCTGCTGGCAGAACTGGTTCAGCGTTTCCTGATAGTAGTTCAAAACACGATCGCGATAGTTACCTTTACCCGATGCAAAGTGGGTCGCCAGACGCTGGTGATAACCAGCATAATGACGCTCCAGCATTGCGACGCCAAACGCCTCTTTGGACCGGAAGTAGTGGTAAAACGACCCCTTCGGTACCTCAGCGGTTTTTAATAGCTCGCTCAGGCCCATACCGGTGAATCCGCGATGCATGCAAAGTTGCTCGCCGGTCGCCAGTAAATGTTCGCGGGTATCGTGTTCAGTATTTCTGCTCATGGCCGCACTCTAATAGACCGTTCGGTCTAATGCAAGCAAGTTTATTGACGACACGCGTGCAGAATATCCAGTTGCTGTTGATAAACCGTTGATTTCACGTCCATCATGCCCAGTACAGTCGAGAACAAATTGTCCTGAGAAACCGCATTTTTTGCCGCATGGTCACGTAAACACTGCTCGTTGATGCCAAAATTTTTCGCATAGTCCGGTGACAACCAGAACATAAACGGAATGTGTGTTTGCTGTTCCGGTGCCAGCATGTACGGTGTACCGTGCAGATAGATACCGCTTTCACCCAGCGATTCGCCGTGATCTGAGAGGTAAATCAGCGCAGTGTTCATGCTTGCCTGTCGTGCTTTCAACGTATCAATCGTTTTACTGACCACGCTGTCGGTATACAGGATCGTGTTGTCATAGGTGTTTATCAGCGCCTGATGATCGCAATCCTGGATTTCGTTGGTGTCGCAGGTTGGGGTGAATTTACGGAAATTATCCGGATAACGGCGATAGTACGCGGGGCCGTGACTGCCCATCAGGTGGATAACCAGAACGGTATCTTGCTTCAGGCCATCCAGGACGTTGTCTAGGCGGTAGAAATTCACGTCGTCGATGCAGGACTTGTCTTTGCAGAATTGATCCAGTTTCCACTGCGTCATGTCGGTATGGGGGATGCGATCGCAGGCACCTTTACAGCCGCCATCGTTGTCGCGCCACAGCAGATTGATACCCGCATGCTTGAGCACGTCGAGCAGTCCTTCCCGATGATGAGCCAGGTCAGCATCGTATTTGCTGCGCGTCATGCCGGAGAACATGCAGGGAACGGATACCGCGGTTTCAGTACCACACGAGGAGGCTTGCGGGAAGTTAATCACATCCTGCTTTTTCAGTTCCGGGTTTGTTTCGCGTTCGTAGCCGTTCAGGGAGTAGTTCGCCGCGCGTGACGCTTCGCCGACGACAAGCACCAGAACGGTTTTCTTTTGCTGACCTGAAATCAAGGGTCCTTTGTGTGCATCTTCGCCAATCCGCACCAGCGTCTGATCGCCTGCAAACCAGCGCATTTTGCTGTATTTCATCACGGCACTGACGTAGTTCGCGGGGGTGACCATTTTGACAATGCTTTTGTTATTACGAAACAGCGACGCGTAATCTTTATAAAATACGGCGGCAATAAGGATAATCACCAGCAGGGCACCGAGCATTGCGGCAACGCGCATCAACAGGGCATACCACCATTTCCCGGTACGAATGCGGGTCAATACCAGCACTACGGATGGAATGAGACCGGCAACAACAATCCACAAAATCATCTGTGGCGTTACCAGGGCGGTGGCTTCCTGGGAGTCCGTTTCGAACACGTTCACGATCATGTTCTGATCGATAACCGCGCCGTAGGTGTACATAAAGTAGGTGGCAGCGGCGCACCCGAGCGTCAGCACAATCAGCAGCGGTTTGCGAATAAAGGGAATATTGAGCAGGCTAAACACAATCACCCAGCCGCAAAACAGCACCAGCGGTACGGTAGCGGCAAAGAGGATATCGTGAAGGTGAACGGGGGCGATAATTGCCCAGCTGCGTTGTATAAATAGCGCGTTGACCAGGGTAAAGAAGAGCGCACAGCCCAGAGTAAATTTAATGTCGTTACACTGTAACTTTTTAATTAACCGCATCGAATGAAAAACCTGTCATTTTAATGATGGGGCGAGTATAGAGAGGGAAGATTAGTGAAACCTTAATGCCACAAATCTGGGGTAAAGCCCTTGCACGCGGCATGTTTAACGTCTTCACTGTAAGTGATAGCGGTAATCTGGAGGTGAGTGTGGCAGAGCAACTGGAGTTTTTCCCCATCCAGAGCCCGTGCCGGGGTATTTGTCAGGTAGATGAACGCGGATATTGCCGCGGGTGCATGCGTACCCGTGATGAACGTTTCAACTGGCAAACCTTTAGCGACACGCAAAAACAGGAGGTGCTGCGACTCTGCCGACAGCGACTTCTGCGCAAAATACGCGCAAATAAAGCGGGTGAGGCAGAAGAACCCCAGCAACCTTCACTTTTTTAACACGGTAATTGCGTATACTCATGACATCACGTCCTTGAGGAAAATGTTATGGTTCAGCGAATTACCCTTGCCCCCCAGGGGCCAGAATTCTCCCGTTTTGTGATGGGCTACTGGCGCCTGATGGACTGGAATATGTCCCCCCTCCAGTTGGCGAGCTTTATTGAAGAGCATCTCGATTTAGGGATCACCACGGTCGATCATGCCGATATTTATGGTGGCTACCAGTGTGAAGCCGCGTTCGGAGAGGCGCTCAAGCTGGTTCCGGCCCTGCGCGAACGCATGGAGATCGTCACGAAGTGCGGTATTGCCACCACGGCAAAACCTGAGCATGCCCTCGGTCATTACATCACCGACAGTGCGCATATCATCAAAAGTGCTGAGCAGTCGCTGGTCAATCTGGCGACGGATCATATCGACCTGCTGTTAATCCACCGTCCCGATCCGCTCATGGATGCCGATGAAGTGGCCGAAGCGTTTCTGAATCTGCATCAGAGCGGGAAAGTCCGTCATTTTGGCGTCTCAAACTTTACCCCGGCACAGTTTGCGCTGCTTCAGTCGCGCCTGCCATTTACCCTGGCCACTAACCAGGTCGAGATATCCCCGGTTCACCAGCCGCTGCTGCTGGATGGGACGCTTGACCAGCTACAACAGCTGCGCATTCGCCCGATGGCGTGGTCGTGCCTGGGAGGGGGACGCTTGTTTAATGACGATGAATTCCAGCCGCTGCGCAATGAACTGGAAACCATCGCCCGCGAGCTCAATGCTGAGAGCATCGAACAAGTGGTGTACGCGTGGATCCTGCGCCTGCCGTCAAAACCACTGCCAATTATTGGTTCTGGTAAAATTGAACGCGTACGCTCTGCGATTGCGGCAGAAGAGCTGCAGATGACCCGTCAGCAGTGGTTCCGCATCCGTAAAGCCGCACTCGGCTACGACGTACCGTAAACCAGCAAAAAGTGACTTTCCGGTGAAATGTTTGCCCCTGGTATAAACTTAAGGGGCAGAAAATAACCCGTGGAGGTCATATGAAGCGTTTTGCTCTGGCGCTCGTCACGCTGGTAGTCTGCGCTGGTGCGCAGGCGGCCAGTGATGAAGTGGAAATGAATCTTGTCACCTCTCAGGGTGTGGGGCAGTCAATCGGAACGGTGAAAATAACCGAAACCGACAAAGGACTGGAGTTCGCACCCAACCTCAAAGCACTCCCACCCGGCGAACATGGTTTCCATGTTCATGCCAACGGTAGCTGTCAGCCTGCACTGAAAGAGGGAAAGGCCTCGGCGGCGGAGTCGGCGGGCGGCCACTTTGATCCTCAGCATTCAGGTAAACACGAAGGTCCGAACGGGATGGGGCATCTCGGCGATCTCCCTGTGCTGGTGGTGAATAACGACGGCAAAGCCACGGAACCCGTCGTTGCACCACGGCTGAAAAAGCTGGCTGAGATTAAAGGCAAAGCGCTGATGATCCATGTTGGCGGTGACAATATGTCCGATCAGCCTAAACCACTTGGCGGTGGCGGAGTGCGTTATGCCTGCGGCGTAATTTGATCCTCAATGGTTCCCGGAGGAGGCGCTTGCTCCAGCTGCCACAGCGAGCAGTGCAGGCGCCAGATGATCGAGGCCAAATCTCGAGCAGCGGGCAAATGGTGCCGCGCGAGGGTATCGCAGATCCGCTGCAGCTCAGCCAGTGTGGCTTCGAGGGGACGTTGCTGGACACCGCGTTCACTCATGACATCGCGTAGCAGGGAGATGCAAACATCCCGAACCTGTGAGAGGGGATCAGAGCGTGTTTCCCATACGCGAAGCTGCCAGACGACGTGCGAACAGTTCAACAGCACTACGCCCCAGCGCAACAGCCAGCGGCGGGAAAGTGCGTCCTGGCTGTTATTCAACTGGCTGACATGGTGATAAACCAGCGATTCATACTCATTTTCACTCAGATGCGGTTTACGACTGAGTTGGTCGACAAACCCCCGGCGTAACTCCCGGATGTGCCGACGACTCTTGCGCGCATCTGAACCGGGGCGTAACACCGCGAAGGCCAGCCAGGCCAGTCCGACACCGAGGATCTTCGCCAGGTTGTCATTGAGAAAACTGGCGTAATCGTAAACCGGCGGATTCGTCACGGAAATAAACGACCCCATAAAAACAATCAACTGTCCCCATAGCCCCGCCAGTTTGGGCATTTGCAGCTTCAGAAGCTGCATGGTGGTTAACAGCGGAAACAGAAACAGCAGGAACTGCCACAGGTCACTTATCTGCACCATCAGGCCGAACTTCACCACAAAACTGAACAACGACAGTAATACCAGGGTGCGCATCAGCAGCGTAAGAGAGTTAAACGGTGAGGCAGCAACGGAGTAAAGCACGCAGCTGATGGCAGCGAGCGTCAGGGCAGCTGTACCGGAGTCCCACTGCGTGGCAATGCTCCACGCCCCCACCAGCATCAGTGCGCAGAAGGTGCGAAAGCCGCTCCAAAGTGCTTCGAGATAGTCTGTATGGCGTGCGAGCGCTGGACTACCCGGGACGTTGAATTCAGTCACCGGGGTGGCATTCTCGACGGCGTTAATCCAGCGGCTGCTTCGCAGATACAGCCGGCAAAAATAATTAAGACGCTGCCAGAAGGCGCGATGACGATAATCGTACTCATCGACCGGGGCGAGCGGCGCAATGATCTTCGCGACGGTGTAGATGTCCGCATCCGGGCGTGCAAGCGTTGCGAGCAGTACGTCAATCACCGCACGGGTGTTTTCTGGTGGCGTCGGCCAATTGAGTAACATCCGGCGCAGGCTGGAGATAGCGCTGGTCATGCGCAGCTGCTGGTGCAGCAGAAAGTTAAGCAGGGTATTCTGACGGCGAAAGCGGTAATGGCTCCAGAAGGCCTGGATGCGTAACAGATTCATGGTCAGGATCTGCCCGATGACCTTTTCATGGGCGAGACGGATCTCATCGTTGGTATCAGGTTGCCACAGCAGGCTTGCGTGCTCCAGCAATCGGGCATGCATGGTTTTCAGCGCGGTGATGAGCGCGGTGCCGTCCGACGTACTGGGCAGGATCATCATCATAAACCCGCCGCTGAGGATACCGACAATCACTTCACAGACGCGCGCCTGAGCGATACCCCACAGTTCGGTGGTATCGAGTACGTTAACCACCGGAAAGGCAATGATGGCGGCGGTATAGCCCGCCAGCTGGAAAGCATAGGCGACGTTGTTGGTAAAATGAGCGCAGGCCCAGGTACAGCATCCCAGCCATGCCGCCATGCTCAGCAAGAACAGCCATGGATCGTTCAACGTATGACCGGCGATAATTAACGCTGCAGTGGCACCCAGCAGGCTGCCTGCGATACGACCGAGGCTTTTACTGATAACACCTCCAACCGTGGGAAAACTCACCACCGCCGCAGAGGTCATCGCCCAGTAGGGTTCATCAAGGTTCAGGTAATAGGCGATGGTCAGCGCAAGACACATCGCGATGCCATTACGCAGCGCATAGCGCCACTGGGGACGCGTCGCTTTCATCCACGGCGTGTTACGCCAGGAGAGCACCTGCAGTTTCATTAACGGGTTCCGATGGAGACGGTACAGGTCGTGCCGGATACCAGGGTGATTTCCTGCGGTAGACGGTCAAACTCTACGCGAACCGGAACGCGTTGAGCCAGACGCACCCAGGGAACGTTCGGCTTAATGTCCGGTACCAGGCCGGAATCCGTTTCAACGCTTTGATCGTATATCGCCCGACCAATACTGGATACGTGACCCTGTAACTTTTTCGAGCTGCTATAAAGGGTTATGGTTGCCGGAGAACCCTCGCGGATATGGCGAAGTTTGGTCTCTTCAAAATAGCCCACGACATAGAAGGAGTGGCTGTCGACGAGGGCAAACACCGGCTGTCCGGTAGTGGCATAGTTACCCACACGCGCTGAAAGGTTGGTCACCCATCCGTCGACAGGCGATGTTATAACGGTTTGGGTTAACTCCCACTGGGCTTGTTTCAGCGTAGCCTCAGCCACATTGACGCTTGCATGCATGGCCTTAACGTTGATATTCGCAGTATCTAAATCTTCTGCAGAGATGTAATTTTGCGATAAATGTCGGCGGCGGTTTGCCTCGTTGTTGGCTTTCGCTAAGTCAGACTGGGCTTTTGCCAGCTGAGCCTGGGCATTCAGAATCGCAATGTGATACGGGGTATCGTCGATACGGAATAGCACGTCCCCCTTTTTAACATACTGGTTATCGTTAACAAGAAGCGCCGTGATACTCCCTGAAACCTGGGGAGTAATGCTGACCTGTTCAGCGCGAATTTTGCCATCACGCGTCCAGGGTGATTGCATATAAAAATTCCACAGCCACCAGCCTGCAACCAGCGCGAGAGCGAGGACAAACAACGTGGAAAAGTACTTCAGCGTTTTCAGGGGCATATTCACCACACCAGCAAGACAGCAAGGCCCAGACACACGGAGAGGGCAAACAGGGAGAGATCCATCAACATGGGATGCCAGATTTCGCCGGAATACATCCAGTCACGAAGCAGACGATGTGCGATGAGCCAGAGAATAAAACCTACCAGTACGGCTTTAAACAGAGGCGGAAAGTAGACTGATGCACCGAAGATCAAGTCCTGAAGGGGCAAACCTTCTGAGTGATGAAAAAACGTCACAGGTAGAAATCCTTTGCAGTGAACAGAATGTCACAATGGCTTGTCTTAGGGAAGGTGCGAATAAGCAGGTCATTTCTTCCCAAGCTGACTCGCTGATTAAAATTTCGCGGATCTGGGCCGATTTTTTTCCCGCAAACACATCGAATCAGCCTATTTAGGCTATTTTTTCCACCATTTCTGGCGTTATTTCCGGTTTTTACTGAGATCTCTCCCACTGACGTATCATTTGGTCCACCCGAAACAGGTTGGCCAGGGTGAATAACATCGCCAGTTGGTTATCGTTTTTCAGCAGCCCCTTGTATCTGGCTTTCACGAAGCCGAACTGCCGCTTGATGATGCGAAACGGGTGCTCCACCCTGGCACGGATGCTGGCTTTCATGTATTCGATGTTGATGGCCGTTTTGTTCTTGCGCGGATGCTGCTTCAAGGTTTTTACCTTGCCGGGACGCTCGGCGATCAGCCAGTCCACATCCACCTCGGCCAGCTCCTCGCGCTGTGGCGCTCCCTGGTAGCCGGCATCGGCTGAGACAAATTGCTCCTCTCCATGAAGCAGATTACCCAGCTGATTGAGGTCATGCTCGTTGGCCGCGGTGGTGACCAGGCTGTGGGTCAGGCCACTCTTGGCATCGACACCAATGTGGGCCTTCATGCCAAAGTGCCACTGATTGCCTTTCTTGGTCTGATGCATCTCCGGATCGCGTTGCTGCTCTTTGTTCTTGGTAGAGCTGGGTGCCTCAATGATGGTGGCATCCACCAAAGTGCCTTGGGTCATCATGACGCCTGCTTCGGCCAGCCAGCGATTGATGGTCTTGAACAATTGACGGGCCAGTTGATGCTGCTCGAGCAGGTGGCGGAAATTCATGATGGTGGTGCGATCCGGCAGGGCGCTATCCAGGGATAATCGGGCAAACAGGCGCATGGAGGCGATTTCGTACAGGGCATCTTCCATGGCACCGTCGCTCAGGTTGTACCAATGCTGCATGCAGTGAATACGCAGCATGGTCTCCAGCGGATAGGGCCGTCGGCCATTGCCCGCCTTGGGATAAAACGGCTCGATGACAGCGGTCATATTCTGCCATGGCAGAATCTGCTCCATGCGGGAGAGGAAAATCTCTTTTCGGGTCTGACGGCGCTTAGTGCTGAATTCACTATCGGCGAAGGTGAGTTGATGGCTCATGATGTCCCTCTGGGATGCGCTCCGGATGAATATGATGATCTCATATCAGGAACTTGTTCGCACCTTCCTTAGTATGATGAGGTATCACAATTCAGTGTAAGTCATACTTTTAAGTTCCATGAATGCAGTATTGCATTTGTTTTGGCAATATAAATGCTGCACACTATTCTAAAATCAGTATAATAACTTAGCAAGCTAATTATAAGGAGATGAAATTGGAATCGCCATTAGGTTCTGATCTGGCAAGGTTGGTACGCGTCTGGCGTGCTCTGATTGACCATCGCCTGAAACCTCTGGAATTGACACAGACACATTGGGTTACGCTGCATAACATTCATCAGCTGCCGCCTGAACAGTCGCAAATTCAACTGGCAAAAGCGATAGGTATTGAGCAACCGTCGCTGGTGCGTACGCTTGACCAGCTGGAAGAGAAGGGACTCATCTCCCGGCAAACCTGCGCCAGCGATCGTCGCGCTAAGCGGATTAAACTCACAGAGAAAGCGACTCCCATCATTACTGAAATGGAAGCCGTGATTACCAAAACGCGGGGTGAAATCCTCTCGGGTGTTTCTCCGGCGGAGCTTGAAATGCTCATCAGCCTTATTGGTCGCCTGGAACAAAACATCCATGAGCTGCAGTCGCGCGACTGACATTCCAAAGGGCCTTGCAACAGCAAGGCCTTTTTCATTTAAAGACGACTACGCGGTTACGGCCTGTCTCTTTTGCTTCGTACATTGCCTTATCGGCACTTTCCACGCACTCTTCTGCAGTAATCCCTGATGAGGTTGCCGTAAATATTCCCATGCTGATAGTGATCGGTTCTGGTAACTGCCCCTCGCTGCTGGCCTTATCAAAGCCGCTCAGATTGAGCCGTATGCGTTCAGCCACCTTGTAAGCCTCTTCTGAAGAGGTGTTAGCCAGCATCAGTACAAACTCTTCGCCACCGATACGGGCCGCAATATCTTGTGGGCGCACGGAATCCATCAGCAGATGAGCGACAAACTGCAACACTTTGTCTCCCTGGAGATGCCCATAGTTGTCGTTGATTCGCTTAAAGCGGTCGAGATCGCTGACGATAACAGAAACAGGACGACTGGCTTTGGCGATATCCAGGGCCTGATTTAATGATTCATAGAAATAACTGCGGTTATAAAGCCGGGTGAGCGGATCGCGAATCGAGTTCTGATACGATTGCTGATACTTTAAATGTGAGTCACGATACAACCTGAAGACATCATAAAGCAGAACAAAAATAATAAGCAGCGTAGCAACTGTTTCAAATAATCGGGCCCGATACCAGGCGATATCTTCAGCGTGTCCGCCAGCCAGTAGCATTGTCAGCGTCACAATATAACAGACGCATAAGAAATTACCGCCAACCCAGAAAAGGTTACGTACCCGGGTAATAAACATTAGTGTTGCTAACGTTACTATCCAGAGAACAATAAGAAGAATATTAATGGCCTGGCTCCAGAGAACCATAAATTGCCGGGTTTCATTATCGACAAGATCCAGTAATAACAGTGATGAATGACTGGAACAAAACCACGCCAGAGCCACCATAGAAACAGTAAAGATAAATCCGCCAGTCACGATGGAAATATGTGCCGGACGTGAAAGCGGGTAATCCCGGATGGTATAAAGCAAGGCTGAAAGGATGATGAGAACCGCCATGATAAGATGGCGGAACATAAAGAAGATCATGGCATCATTATAGTTAACTGCATTGAACTGATAGAGAGCTAACCAGGAAGGGAAGCTGGATAGCGTTCCTACCATCATCATCGCCGAGCCGGCAAAGGCTAAGGCAATTGCAATCAGATACAACCTTCTTCGATCACACCAGTATTTCATTGCCATAAAACAGGCAATAAAAAGGTGAAATACCAGTAAGAAAATGGTCAGCGTAGGGAATAATAACGGAGAGAACGACGGTACCCGTTCGACAAGTTCTAAAAATAAACCCTGCAATAGCCCAATGACGGCAATGCAGCCGATACAGAATAAGAAATAACGGTTCTTCACACAATTATTCATCGCAAGCATATAAGTTTTAACAAAATTATAATAAATAAAAAAAAGGCAATTGCGATGAGTTTAACTAATGAATTTTATAAATACTTTGCGCAGGAACAATATCAAGACTAATTAATAATAAGTTAAGTATATATTTGTGTGAAAGTATTAATTAATATTATATTTTTGTAAATGGATGTGGCCTGGTGACCACATCCAAAAACGAATTAACGTGGAGAAACGGTAACCTGGCTTCCGTTGCTCGCCAGAACAACGCGCTGGCCTGCAGAGAAACGCGTGCTACCTTGTTTCTGAACAACCATGATGGTGCTGCCATCATCTTTACGGATTTCCAGCTCTACACCCTGGGTTTTGTTCATCGCACCCTGAACGCCCTGGCCTGCTACACCACCGGCAACGGCGCCTGCTGCGGTCGCCAGAGAGCGGCCTGTACCACCGCCGACGGTATTACCCAGGAAGCCACCCAGCACAGCACCGCCGATTGCACCCATCACGTTGTTTTCATCACCACCCTGGATTTGTACAGGACGGGCATTAACAACGGTACCGTAAGTCACATTCTGAACCTGTTTCGCTTCAGAAGCGCTGTAAACGTCGCCAGAAAGTGAACTGTCATTCACACAGCCAGCCAGAGTTAAACCAATCAGCGAAACGCCCAGTACACGTAAAATCATTTGAATCTCCTGTTCACCAAAAACGCCCGATTGAGGGCATCCGTTATGGCTAAATTATATGGCATAAGGGGCCATAGTTCATATCTTTGCACTAACAATGGGAAAATTGTACTTGAATTTGACTTAACGAGACATAAACAGTCTTCGCACGTGTTACCCGTCTGACATTGTTAAAAAATATTATCGCCGGATAGCAAAGCAGCGCTGTTTATGGTTGAGTGGATACTCTTAGCCCACGCAACGTAAGGAAAGCGCATGAAATCGGGTCGCTACATTGGTGTGATGTCAGGCACCAGTCTGGATGGGGTAGATGTCGTTCTGGCCGCCATTGATGAAAACATGGTGGCGCAGCAGGCGAGCCTGACCTGGCCAATCCCCATTTCACTGAAAGAGGATATTCTGAGTATCTGTCAGGGGCAGCAACTCACCCTTTCCCAGCTAGGGCAGCTCGATGTACGCCTGGGAGCGCTGTTTGCTGATGCGGTACAGGCGTTAATGCACAAAGAACATCTTCGTCCACAGGATGTGGTTGCCATTGGGTGTCACGGACAAACGGTCTGGCATGAGCCAGGTGGCGAAGCACCGCATACCCTGCAAATTGGTGATAACAACCAGATTGTGGCAAAGACCGGTGTAACGGTGGTGGGCGATTTTCGTCGTCGCGATATTGCGCTTGGAGGACAGGGTGCACCGCTGGTGCCCGCTTTCCATCAGGCTTTACTGGCGCACCCTTCAGAACGCCGTATGGTGCTCAATATTGGTGGTATCGCCAATCTGTCCATGCTCATCCCGGGACAGCCCGTACGTGGCTACGATACCGGCCCGGGCAATATGTTAATGGATGCCTGGATCTGGCGTCAGTGCGGTCAACCGTATGATAAAAACGCGGAGTGGGCGAGCGCGGGTAAAGTGATTATTCCGCTGTTGCAGTCCATGTTAAGCGACCCTTATTTTGCACTACCGGCACCGAAAAGCACGGGGCGCGAATATTTCAACTATGGCTGGCTTGAGCGCCAGCTGGCGCAATTCCCGGCACTCGCGCCGCAGGATGTCCAGGCAACACTTGCTGAGTTAACGGCCGTGTCGATATCTGAACAGGTACTTCTCAGTGGCGGATGCGAACGTCTGCTGGTGTGCGGGGGAGGAAGCCGAAATCCGCTGGTGATGGCGCGTCTTGCCGGGCTACTGCCGGGTACAGAAGTCACGACGACAGATGAAGCGGGTATCAGTGGAGATGATATGGAAGCGCTGGCCTTTGCATGGCTTGCCTGGCGCACGATTGCCGGGCTACCGGGCAATTTACCGTCGGTAACCGGTGCGCGTGAGGCGAGCGTCCTTGGTGCCATTTTCCCGGCCAACCCTCGTCAGAATCAGAGTTAACTGAAATTCAGCGTCGCGTATTGTCGTTAGAATGGAATAAAAACAGGAGGGCAGTCACGCCCTCCAGGACCAGGAAAGTCGTCGGAATACGCTCATGAAAAAACTTCTTCTTATTGTCGCGCCTTTGTTGCTGTCAGGATGCAGCGTCTATAACCAACTCGTTGAGCGTATGCAGACCGATACGCTAGAGTATCGTTGCGATGAAAAGCCGCTGACCGTTAAGCTGAATAACCCGCGCCGGGAAGCCAGTTTTGTGTACGACAATAAATTGCTGACCCTGAAGCAGGGCATCTCGGCCTCCGGTGCACGTTATACCGATGGTATCTATGTCTTCTGGTCGAAAGGGGACAGCGCCACGGTCTACAAACGTGACCGTATCGTGCTGAACAATTGTCAGCTCGAAAATCCGAAGCGTTGAGATTTTTACAGGGGCGGCGCACAATAGCGCCACCCAATCTCAATGTCAGCTAACGCCATGTCAGATAACGACGAACTGCAGCAAATCGCGCATCTGCGCCGTGAATACACCAAAGGTGGCCTGCGTCGCCAGGACCTTCCCGCTGAACCCCTCGTGCTTTTTGAACGCTGGCTGAAACAGGCTTGTGAAGCGAAACTGGCCGACCCAACGGCTATGGTTGTCGCAACGGTCGATGAAAACGGTCAACCGTATCAGCGCATCGTATTGCTCAAGCATTATGACGAGAAAGGTTTGGTGTTCTACACCAACCTGGGCAGTCGCAAAGCACATCATCTGGAAAACAATCCCCGTATCAGCCTGCTGTTCCCTTGGCATATGCTGGAGCGTCAGGTCATGGTGACAGGCAAAGCGGAACGACTTTCGACGCTGGAAGTGGTGAAGTATTTCCACAGCCGTCCGCGCGACAGCCAGATTGGTGCCTGGGTTTCAAAACAGTCGAGCCGAATTTCAGCTCGAGGCGTGCTGGAAAGCAAATTTCTTGAGCTGAAACAGAAGTTCCAGCAGGGTGAAATCCCTCTGCCGAGTTTCTGGGGCGGTTTCCGCATCCCGATTGAGCAGATGGAGTTCTGGCAGGGGGGCGAACATCGCCTGCACGATCGCTTTTTATACCAGCGCGACAATGGCGGCTGGAAAATCGACAGACTGGCACCGTAATCCCCGAAATTTGTTGATTTAAGCGCTAGCGCACACCGCGCTTGCGCTTTATTCTATGGTACTTTCGCATCAGGCGAAAAGTCGTGTACCGGCAAAGGTGCAGTCGTTTATACATGGAGAATTTGATGGCAAGCAGTAACTTGATTAAACAATTGCAAGAGCGGGGCCTCGTGGCTCAGGTGACGGACGAGGAAGCGTTAGCAGAGCGACTGGCGCAAGGCCCGATCGCGCTCTATTGCGGCTTCGATCCCACCGCTGACAGCTTGCATTTGGGGCATCTTGTTCCATTGTTATGCCTGAAACGCTTCCAGATGGCGGGCCATAAACCTGTTGCCCTGGTTGGCGGTGCGACAGGTCTGATTGGTGACCCAAGTTTTAAAGCCGCTGAGCGTAAACTGAATACCGAAGATACCGTGCAGGAGTGGGTGGATAAGATCCGCAAACAGGTTGCACCGTTCCTCGACTTCAACTGTGGTGATAACTCCGCCATTGCCGCGAACAACTATGACTGGTTTGGCGGCATGAACGTGCTGACTTTCCTGCGTGACATCGGCAAGCATTTCTCTGTTAACCAGATGATTAACAAAGAAGCCGTGAAGCAGCGTCTGAACCGTGATGACCAGGGTATCTCCTTCACCGAGTTCTCGTACAACCTGCTGCAGGGTTATGACTTTGCCTGTCTGAACAAACTGCACGGTGTTTCCCTGCAGATTGGCGGTTCTGACCAGTGGGGTAACATCACCTCCGGTATTGACCTGACCCGTCGTCTGCACCAGAACCAGGTCTTTGGTCTGACCGTTCCGCTGATCACCAAAGCCGACGGGACCAAATTTGGTAAAACCGAAGGTGGCGCGGTATGGCTTGATCCGAAAAAGACCAGCCCGTACAAATTCTACCAGTTCTGGATCAACACGGCTGATGCCGATGTATACCGCTTCCTGAAGTTCTTCACCTTTATGGACATTGAAGAAATCAATGCCCTGGAAGAAGAGGACAAAAATAGCGGTAAGGCGCCACGTGCACAGTACGTGCTGGCGGACGAAGTGACCAAACTGGTTCACGGTGAAGAAGGTCTGGCCGCGGCAAAACGTATCACGGCAAGCCTGTTTAACGGTACACTGAGCGATCTGAGCGAAGCGGACTTCGAACAGCTGGCGCAGGACGGCGTGCCAATGGTCGAGATGGAAAAAGGTGCTGACCTGATGCAGGCGCTGGTGGACTCCGAGCTGCAGCCTTCCCGTGGTCAGGCGCGTAAAACCATCGCGTCCAACGCTATCACCATCAATGGTGAGAAGCAGTCCGACCCGGAATATACCTTCACTGACAGCGATCGTCTGTATGGTCGCTACACGCTGCTGCGTCGCGGCAAGAAAAATTACTGTCTGATCTGCTGGAAATAATTAAAAGTAGCCAGGGGCGTGGGAAACCACGCCCCTTTTGTTTTTACAGGGTTTGGTAAGAAAAAAATGAAGAACATCCTCGCCATTCAGTCCCACGTTGTTTTCGGACATGCTGGCAATAGCGCCGCGGAATTTCCAATGCGCCGCCTCGGTGCCAACGTCTGGCCCCTCAACACCGTACAGTTCTCCAACCACACGCAATACGGCCAATGGACCGGCTGCGTAATGCCGCCTTCACACCTCACGGAAGTTGTGCAAGGTATTGCCGATATCGGCCAGCTCAAACGTTGTGACGCGGTACTGAGCGGTTATCTTGGTTCAGCAGAGCAGGGAGAGCATATCCTCGGTATTGTTCGCCAGGTGAAAACGGCAAACCCAGCGGCAAAATTCTTCTGTGACCCTGTTATGGGCCATCCGGAGAAAGGCTGCATCGTGGCACCGGGTGTCGCAGAGTTTCATGTTCGCCATGCGCTGCCCGCCAGCGATATCATTGCGCCAAATCTGGTCGAACTGGAGATCCTTTGCGAGCATCCCGTTAACAGCGTAGAAGAGGCGGTAAGCGCGTCCCGCGAGCTGATAGCCCTGGGGCCAGAAACTGTGCTGGTGAAACATCTCGCGCGTGCAGGGCTTAGTAAGGACCGTTTTGAGATGCTGCTGGTGACGAAAGACGATGCCTGGCATATCAGCCGTCCTCTGGTGGATTTTGGCCCACGTCAGCCGGTAGGGGTTGGGGATGTGACCAGCGGTCTGCTGTTGGTGAAACTGCTGCAGGGTGCAACGTTGCGAGATGCCCTGGAGCATGTTACCGCGGCGGTATACGAAATCATGATTGCGACGAAAGAAATGCAGGAGTATGAATTACAGGTCGTTGCGGCACAGGATCGTATTGCTAAGCCGGAACACTATTTTAGCGCAACGCAGCTTTAAAAGATGCCGGGTGGCGCTGCGCTTACCCGGCCTACTCAACCCGTAGGCCCTGCCAGCGCAGCGCCGCCGGGCGATGTTAGTTAAGACCTTCCGCTTTCAGCGCTGCAGCTACCGCAGGACGTTCTGCCATGCGCGTCATATACGATGCAATATGGTCTAACCCTTCCAGGTTCAGCTTAACCGCGCGCGCCCAGCGCAGTACGGTAAACAGGTACGCATCGGCAATTGTGAAACGCGAACCACAAATCCACTGGTCGTCTTTCAGCGATTCGTTAACGTATTGCAGCTTTTTTTCAAGAAGCGCACGCAAGGTGGGTTTGTACTCTTCTGGCGTATCGGGACGGAACAGCGGCGTAAAGCCTTTGTGCAGCTCAGTCGCAATGTAGTTCAGCCACTCCAGCGTTTTATAGCGAGAAACCGTACTTACCGGTGCCAGTAACTGGCGATCGGGCACGCTATCTGCCAGAAACTGCATAATCGCCACACCCTCGGTCAGCAGAGTACCGTCATCCAGCAACAGTGCCGGAACTTGTCCCTTCGGGTTGATGGCAAGAAAATCATCACCGTTTTCCAGACGTTTTTTCATCAGATCAACGCCATCCAGCGTAAAATCTTTGCCGCTCTCGCGCAGGGTGATATGGGAAGCAAGAGAGCACGCGCCCGGTTTGTAGAACAGTTTCATCGGTAACTCCTTTTTGCTGAGGTTTCAGCTATGTTAGTGCGCGAACGGGTAAAAAAAAAGCCGCTAATGCATTAGCGGCTTCTGTTATGTCGTTTCTCAATGATATTACGCGGTAGCGGTTTTAGTCGCTTTAGCGGTCTTGTCGTCGTCCTGAGTCATACGATTCAGTTTCGGTGCCGTCAGCAGCATCAGAGCAGCGATGACTGCTGTAGCGATACCAATCTGCATGAATACAGTACCGTAGACGTTCAGAGAGACCAGTGGGTCAGTGACGTTATCCGGAACGGCCATCAGGTTTGCAATCTTACCTGCAATGATTGCTGCACCGGCAGTGGTCAGGAACCAGCTACCCATAATGAAGCCCATCAGACGCTGTGGTACCAGCTGTGCAACCATCGCCAGACCCAGACCGGAGATCATCAGTTCACCGATAGACTGCAGAGCGTAGCTCAGGATCAGCCAGTTAACGGAAACGATACCTGCATCAGTCGCGAATTTGGTACCCAGTGGCAGCACCAGGAAGGCGCCGGAGCACAACACCATGCCGATGGCAAACTTGTGCGGCATTGGCAGACGGTCACCCATCTTGTTATAGATAGCGGCCAGAATTGGGCTGCCAATCATAATCCAGAACGGGTTCAGGGCCTGATACTGCTCCGGTTCGAATGCGATACCCAGAATTGAGTGCTCAACGTTACGAATAGCGAAGAAGTTCAGAGAGGTTGGCATCTGGCTGTACAGTACGAAGAAGATAATCGCTTCCAGCATCAGAATGAACGCCACAATCATCTTACGACGCGCGGCACCCTGCATGGCGAAGGCTTCTTTCGCGAAGATAATCACGATACCCAGTGCAACCACACCCAGAACCGCACGTGCGATACCCTGGTTGTGCAGCAGCCAGGTCGCGATTGCAGCAAGGATCACAACGCCTACAATGGTCGCCAGCAGTTTACCCACATGTACGGGTTCGAAGTCAGGTTTTGAACCGTAGTTTTTAACCCAGCGTTTGCAGAAGGCAAAGTTGACTACGGTGATTAGCATACCGACCACGGACAGGGAGAAAGCCACGCTCCAGCCGAATTTAGCGGCCAGCCACGGTGTTGCCAGCATGGAGAAGAAGGAACCGATGTTCACGGACATGTAGTACATGGTGAATGCACCGTCCAGACGCGGGTCATCTTTGCTGTAACAGGTAGAGAGCAGGGAAGACGGGTTCGCTTTGAACAGCCCGTTACCCACGGCGATGGTCGCCATGCCCATATACACGACAGCAGCATCATGACCAGACCACGCAACCAGCGCATAACCGATTGCCAGTACAATGGCACCCAGCATGATAACGCGTTTAGTACCGAGAACTTTATCACCCAGCCAGCCGCCGATTGCGACCAGACCGTAAACCAGAGCACTGAAGGAGGAGAACAGCGTGATGGAATCGGCTTCGGACATACCCAGCTGTTTTACCAGGTAAACCGCCATGATCCCTTGCAGGCCGTAATAACCAAAACGCTCCCATAACTCGATAGAGAAGATGAGATAGAACGCTTTTGGTTGTTTAAAAGCGTTAAGACTTACGCTTTCATCTGTTGGTTTATTGTTTGCAGTAGACACATATACCTCTTTTTTTACATCCCATATTAACTGGGGTGTTCATAGCGTGATGGCCGTAGTCCATACGCCTTATAGTTATTTTGGGAGGAGAAACGGCGGGTAATGTTCACTATCCTGCTTCATCTGGCAATACGTTTGTAATAATCTGTTACATATATCTTGGGTGGTATAATCGTCGGTTTATATAAATGTTATTCAGCGTTAAATTTCATGCAATGAGTAAAGGTAGTTTTTTCGACTGGTAATGACCGGCCATGATTGGGTTTTGGCGATATGTTCTGCTATTTGCCGCCTGGTGCAGTGATATAGCCCATATTCTGAAAAATAGCTGGTCTTATCTACGGCGATGGGAGAGATGTGTCTTGTCAGATAAAGGGTTTAGGCCGATTTTGACAACAAAAAATCAACATGAAGTTATCAGGGTGATCGCGATCACAGATATATAGAAATTTTTGGATATAAAAAAACTATTAACCTGTTTGAGCGTTAAATGGCCGAACAAGTGACAAGCCAGGGTAAGCAGCAGGCGGACAAATAACGGCCAAAAGAAGAGCGTTTGGTAGCCCTTCTTTTAGCGGGGGGAATTGGCCGATCAGGGATACACTTTTTCTTTGTATTCGCAGAGATCTTCAATGATGCAGGAGCCGCAGCGAGGCTTACGGGCAATGCAGGTATAACGCCCGTGCAGAATCAGCCAGTGGTGGCAGTCAACCTTAAATTCGGCAGGAACCACTTTGAGCAGTTTCTCCTCAACCTGCTCGACATTTTTGCCGGGTGCGAAGTTGGTGCGGTTAGATACGCGGAAGATATGCGTGTCGACAGCGATAGTCGGCCAGCCAAATGCCGTATTTAGCACAACGTTCGCGGTTTTTCGACCTACACCGGGTAACGCCTCAAGCGCCGCGCGATCTTCCGGCACTTCGCCACCGTGCTGTTCCAGCAGGATCCGGCAGGTCTTAATCACGTTCTCCGCTTTGCTGTTAAACAGGCCGATGGTTTTGATATAAGACTTCACGCCTTCCACGCCCAGTTCCAGCATGGCCTTCGGCGTATTGGCAACAGGATAGAGCAGGGCGGTGGCTTTATTGACGCTTACATCGGTAGCTTGTGCAGAGAGCAGCACGGCGATCAGCAGCTCAAACGGGGAGTTAAAGTTCAACTCTGTCGTCGGGTGTGGGTTCTCGTCCCTCAGACGAGTCAGGATCGCAATGCGCTTTTCTTTATTCATGAGGCCTTCTCGGGTATCCCTTCCAGGATGCTGCGCTCTGCCGCGCGGCGCTTACGTTTCTCATCAATCAGGTATTTTATCGCCAGCATCATGCCGAGGCCAATAAATGCGCCTGGCGGCAGCATGGCCAGCAGAAATGGCGTATCGGTGTGGAACACTTCAATGCGAAGCGCCCTGGCCCAGCCGCCCAGCAGCGCGTCTGCACCGTCAAACAGCGTACCGTTGCCGAGGATTTCACGTATTGAGCCCAGCACAAACATGGCTCCCGTGGCGCCCATACCAATCGAAAAACCATCCAGCGCCGACATGGCCGGACTGTTTTTCACAGCGAAGGCTTCCGCGCGTCCAACCACGATACAGTTGGTGACGATAAGCGGAATAAAGATGCCCAGCGACTGATACAGACCGAATGCGTAAGCGTTAATCAGCATCTGGACGATACTCACGACCGAGGCAATGATCATGACGTAAATCGGAATACGGATTTCCGACGGCGTCCAGCGGCGCAGGGCTGAGATGGAGAGGTTGGTCAGGGTCAGTACCAGCGTGGTCGCCAGACCCAGACCAAGCGCGTTGGTGGCGGTGGAGGTGACCGCCAGCAGTGGACACATTCCCAGAAGCTGTACCAGCGCGGAGTTGTTCTTCCACAACCCCTGGACAATAACTTCTTTAACCTGGCTCATGATTACTCCTCACAGGCCGGAAGATTGTTGATGTGCGCGGGCAGCGTTTCAGCATACAGCCCGGCTCGTTTTACGGCGTTAACCACGGCGCGTGGGGTGATGGTCGCCCCGGTGAACTGGTCGAACTCGCCGCCATCTTTCTTCACCGCAAAGGCAGTATCTCCTTCGCCATGAATCACTTTACCGGCAAAATGCAAAATCCAGTCGCTCAGACGGGTTTCAATTTTATCGCCAAGGCCCGGCGTCTCATGATGTTCCGTTACGCGGGTGCCCAGTATCGTACCGGAGAAATCGCTGCCAACGAGCAGTTGAATGGCACCGGAATAGCCATCGGGGGCAGTCGCTTCCATCACCGCGCCCACCGGTTTATCCCCTTTACGGGCGATAAAGACGCGATGTGCGCCTTTGCCTAACTGCGGCGCCTGGACGATGAAACAGCTTTGCTGCAGGTCATTATCGTAGGAATCAGACGGGATCACCTGATCGAACAGCGCTTTTTGCTGCTTCGAAGCCTGTTCTTCGATGGTCGTTTTGGTCAACGAATTCACCAGTGCCGTCAGCCCAGTCAGGACCGCGGCGAAGACAGCCAGCGTAACGCCGTGTTTTTGCATTGTTTTTAACATGGCGAAACCCTTAACGATGTCCGTACACGCGCGGACGCGTGTAATAGTCGATGAGCGGAACGGTAATGTTGGCGAGCAGGACGGCAAATGCCACACCATCCGGATATCCACCAAAGCTGCGGATCAACCATACCAGCAACCCAGCCAGCGCACCGAAGATCAGGCGGCCACGGTTGGTCGTTGACGCGGTAACCGGATCCGTCAGGATAAAGAATGCGCCTAACATGGTCGCGCCGGAGAGCAAATGCAACTGCGGGCTGGCCAGTGACTCGGGGGAGAACACCCAGCCCAGTGTGGCACAAACCGCCAGCGTCACGAGGAAGCTGACCGGGATATGCCAGCGAATGGCTTTTTGTTGCAGCAGGAACAGACCGCCAAGCAGATACGCCAGGTTAACCCACTGCCAGCCTGCGCCTGCCAGCACGCCACTGTAGATGGCTGATTTCATAATCTGTTCAACGCTGTGACCCGCGTGCAGGGACGTTTTAAACGTATCGAGAGGCGTCGCCTGGCTGATACCATCCACGCCCATACGCAGCGTGTTCATATCAGCGCCGAGTGCGGTATGGCCGGTAAAGATCACGTGCAGGGCATCCATAAAGCCCGGAACCGTTGCCGCAATCTCATGCGGGGGCAACCAGCTTGTCATCTGTACCGGGAAGGAGATCAGCAGCACCACGTAGCCGATCATTGCCGGGTTAAACGGGTTATGGCCGAGCCCACCATACAGTTGTTTGGCAATTATCACTGCGAAGACGGTACCGAGTACCACCATCCACCATGGGGCAAACGGTGGAATACTGATGGCCAGCAGCAGGCCGGTCAGTAGCGCGGAGTTGTCAGCAAGGATGCGGGAAACTACCATCTTGCGCAGTTTAAGCACCAGGGCTTCAGCGGCTAAGGCGCTGACACAGCCCAGGACTATCTGGAACAGGGTTCCCCAGCCGAAAAACCAGCACTGAACGGCAATACCCGGCAGCGCGGCCAGACAGACCAGCATCATAATGCGCGATGTCTGGCGCTGGTTGTGGGTGTAAGGGGAACTTGCGATTCTGAAAACCATTTAATCCTCGTTAACTGCTTGCTGTGCGGCTTTCTTCGCCTGAACGCGCGCGATGGCAGCGGCGACGGCAGCTTTGCGCGGGTCGTCATTTGCGGCCTGCGGTTGCTCTTCCTGTTGCGCCGCTTTACGGGCTTTAGCGCGGGCAATTGCCGCTTCAACGGCGGCTTTGCGCGGATCGACCGGCATTTCGGGTTCGGTTGTCTGCGTCTGTTGTGCTGTCTTACGAGCTTTAGCACGGGCTATTGCCGCTTCGACGGCAGCTTTGCGCGGGTCCACCGCCTCTTTCTCGACCACCACGTTTTGCTCACCGGCTTTTCGGGCTTTGGCGCGGGCAATTGCCGCTTCAACGGCGGCTTTCCGTGGATCAACCTCAACTTCAGCCTGAGCTGTTTGCGCTTTTTCAGCCTGACGGGCGCGAGCCGCTGCTTTACGCGCTTCGCGGGCGGCAATCGCTTCGCTATTATCCGGTTTCTCACCCGCCGGGATGACCACGGTTTGGGCTGCGGTCGCTTTTTTCTCGCGAACGCGCGCCAGTGCCGCGTTAATGGCATCCTGATCTTTCTCGCCTGGCTGAACAGCAGCCTGCTTATGGCGCTCCTGACGAGCCGCTTTTTCGCGCTCCAGTCGAGCCTGGCGCGCTTCAAAGCGGGCTTTTGCTTCGGCTGCACGTTTTTCTTCCATTGAGATGGCATAAATTTCAGCCTTCTCCTGGCGGAAATACTGCACCAGTGGAATGTTACTTGGGCAAACCCAGGCGCAGGCTCCGCATTCAATACAGTCAGCCAGATTATGGGCTTGTGCTTTGTCGTGCAGTTGGCCTTTACTGTACCAGTACAACTGCTGCGGAAGCAGGTCAGCCGGGCAAGCGTCGGCGCAGGCACTGCAACGGATACAACCTTTCTCCTCCTGCTTTTCGCCCATTTCGGTTGGGGAAGGCGCAAGCAGGCAATTCGTGATTTTGACCACCGGGACATCCAGCCACGGCAGGGTAAAGCCCATCAGTGGGCCGCCCATGATCACCATCTGGTCGCTGCCAGGGCAAAATTCAGCCTGTTCCAGCAGGTGACGAACCGGCGTTCCCAGTCGCGCCCAGACATTCCCCGGACGCGAGACAGACTCTCCGGTCAGCGTTACCACGCGCTCGGTCAACGGCTCGCCGTCAATCACCGCGCGCTTCACCGCATAGGCGGTCCCGACGTTTTGCATCAGCACACCGATATCTGAGGAGCGTCCACCGTGTGGCACTTGTTTACCGGTAAGAATCTGCGTCAGCTGTTTTGCGCCACCAGAAGGGTACTTGGTTGGAATGACGCGCAGGGCGATATCATGGCTACCGGCCAGTACGGCGCGCAGCATTGAGATGGCCTGTGGTTTATTGTCTTCAATTCCAATCAGTACTTCTTTCGGCTGCAGAATGTGCGCGAGAATGCGGATACCTTCCACCACCTGGGCGGCGCAATCCTGCATCAGACGATCGTCTGCGGTAATATACGGCTCGCATTCAGCGGCATTGATAATCAGCGTCTGAATTTTATCGCCACCGCCACGCAGTTTGACACCGGTAGGGAAGCCTGCGCCGCCCAGTCCGGCAACACCGAACTGATGAATACGCTCGATGAGCGCGTCGCGACTCCGGTTGCGGTAGTCGCCCCAGCCGTCACGCTCGATCCAGCGATCTTCACCGTCGGCTTCAATAATGACGCTGAGTTCTGAAAGTGCTGACGGGTGAGCCACCGTATGCGGGGCAATCGCCACCACTTTACCGGACGTTGGCGCGTGTACAGGCAGCATTCGTCCCCGGCCAAAGGTCAGCGGCTGGCCGCGAAGAACCGTATCGCCTTCTTTCACACACAGCTCGCCCTCCGCGCCAATATGCTGCTTGAGCGGCATAACGTAGCGCGTCGCCAGCGGAATTTGACGCAGTGGGGTGCCGTTGGACTGGGTTTTCATCTCCGGCGGATGAATACCGCCGTCAAAGTCCCAGATCTTCTCTTTTCTGAAAGCAGAAAATAACTTAAGCATGTTGTTCCACAGGAATGTTGCGAACCGGAATGGTTTGAAGATCCCACTTCCAGCTTTCGGTAGTCGTTTCAACCGGGCGCAGTTCAATACATTGCGTCGGGCATGGCGCTACGCAGAGGTTGCAGCCAGTACACAGATCAGCGACGACAGTGTGCATGGCGCGGGTTGCGCCAACGATGGCATCTACAGGGCAGGCCTGAATACATTTGGTACAGCCGATGCAGTTCGCTTCGTCGATCACAGCAAGGGCGCGAACCGGCTCCTGGACGTCTGCATCGCCATCAATCGGCTGCGGGTCAACGTTCAGCAGAGCCGCAATTTTCAGCATTACCGCCTCACCACCCGGTGCACAGCGGTTAATTTTTTCACCCTGAATCCCTACCGCTTCGGCATAGGGGCGGCAACCGGGATAGCCACACTGTCCACACTGGCTTTGTGGAAGAAGCTCATCAATTTTTTCAACAACAGGATCGTCCTCTACCGCAAAACGGCGGGAGGCGTAACCCAGGATAAGGCCAAACACCAACCCCAGGACGCTGATAGAGGCGATGGCAATCCAGATAGCATTCATTACAACTTCACCAGACCACTAAAGCCCATAAAGGCCAGAGACATTAAACCTGCGGTCACCAGCGCAATCGCGTTACCGCGAAACGGCGCAGGGATATCCGCTGCGGCGAGGCGCTCACGAATAGAGGCGAACAGCACCATCACCAGAGAAAAACCGACGGCCGCAGAAAAACCATACAGTGCCGATTGCATAAAGTTATGCCCAAGGTTGATGTTCAGCAGCGCTACGCCGAGCACGGCGCAGTTGGTGGTAATCAACGGCAGGAAAATCCCCAGCAGGCGATAGAGCGCCGGACTGGTTTTGCGTACCACCATTTCGGTAAATTGCACAACCACTGCAATAACCAGAATAAAGGCCAGCGTACGGAGATAGGTTAACCCCAACGGGATAAGGATCCAGGTATCAATCCACCACGCGCAAATAGACGCCAGCGTCATGACAAAGGTGGTCGCCAGCCCCATGCCCATTGCAGTTTCCAGTTTTTTGGAAACGCCCATAAATGGACATAGGCCAAGGAACTTCACCAGGACGAAGTTGTTAACCAGCACTGTGCCGACAAAGAGCAGTAAGTAATCGGTCATTATTTAGCCTGAAATAAAAAAGCCGCCTATTATCGGATAAACCAACGCAGGCGACAACAGGTTATCTGTAAGGTTATTACGGGTTCACAAAGGTGTTTTTCACCCGTGTCGAACGCTTAAAATAGGGCACCAGCAGCGCAGCGGCCAGTAAAGGGAAAAGTAGCTGGCGGACGGCCAGGGCGTCAGAAACCGGCGAAAAAGCAAAAGCTTTTACCGCCAGCAGGACCGAAATCAGCAGCCAGATAATGTAATGCTTAGGCACACTTTTACGGCGCTTAAAGAAAGCGATGGTCAGCCACAGCGTGTAGTACCACATCCCTATCGCGAAAACGAACGATACAAACCACATCGCAATATTAAGCACACTTTGCGACATCAGCGTCTGGATGGCATGCGGGGTAATCAGTGCGGTGGTATAAAGCAGCAGCGCAAGTGATGCGCTTAATAAGGCAACCAGCAGCCATGCCAGTGGGGCGATTAACCAGCCTCCAATGCGTTCTCCAGGCGTTGCGGTCATAAACTCTCCCATAATCTGCGCGAAATGTTGTACAGCCAGTTTGCAGGGCGGAGAGTATATAACATTTCGCGCTAATGGCTACTTTCTTATAAAACGTAACGCCAGACAGACTTAGGCACTTCACCCACATTGAACAACCGGCCTCCGGAGACCAGTTCCGCACGGCGATGGTCAGCGGCACGATACATGTTGATGATTTCCTGATTATCCGACAGGGTGTAGTTCAGATGGTCAAACAGTTTTTCCAGGCTTTCAAGCGAATTGATCTTGCGAAATTTTAATAAATAGTCCTGAACTGTCATATTAATAATTTTCCATATAAAAGTGAGTAATACCAGTTAAGGTAATTCGTTCGAATAATAAACGGATTAATAAAGACGTAAACAGCCCACTCAGGTAATGCGACTAAATTAGGAGTTTTCTTTGCTGAAAGTTTCAGGCATCAAATGATGCCTGGAAGAGAAGGTTAACCGTGTTCACCAGGGCTGGCAATACGTAACTGACATATTGTGTCACTCTTTATTGCAGTAACCGGTTACTTAGGTTGGGCGACTGTGACAGGCTCCGGCGGCTGGTAGTTATCGATATGGCTGGCAACGCCAAGCAAAATGACCGATACCCCAAGAACAATCCATCCCGCTAATTCAATGATTCGATTAATAATTGACGTCATGATTCGTAGTTGTAATTTATCCATAAATACAGGGAGCAGATGTTACAGCGGCGTTTCCCCGGCGGCAAGTGCTTTGGGAACGGTTCCCTTAAACAAAATCAGGTGGTTAATACTATGTAACAAAAACAACCCATACAACCTGCTATTTTAAGTCATATGGCACATTATTAATCTGTGGTAATGCCAGGCTAGCCAGTGTGAAATAAGAACGCCATAAAAGAGGATGACACAATGAGTGATAATATCCGCGTCGGGCTTATTGGTTATGGATATGCGGGAAAAACGTTTCATGCGCCTTTGATCGCCGGGACGCCCGGAATGGCGCTGGCTGCCGTATCCAGTAGTGATGCAACTAAAGTCCATGCCGACTGGCCTTCCGTGCCGGTTGTCTCTGAACCTAAACATCTTTTTAACGATCCGAATATTGATTTAATTATCATCCCCACGCCAAACGACACGCACTTTCCGCTGGCAAAGGCGGCGCTGGAAGCCGGCAAGCACGTGGTCGTTGATAAACCCTTTACCGTGACGTTGTCACAAGCACGCGAGCTTGATGCGCTGGCAAAGAGCCTGGGCAGGTTACTTTCGGTATTCCATAACCGCCGTTGGGACAGCGATTTTCTGACCGTAAAAAGGCTTCTCAGCGAAGGTACGTTGGGGGAGATCCTCTTTTTTGAATCGCATTTTGACCGTTTTCGCCCGCAGGTACGAAACCGCTGGCGCGAGCAGGCCGGTCCGGGCAGCGGCATCTGGTACGATCTGGCCCCGCATCTTCTGGATCAGGCCGTGAATCTGTTTGGCCTGCCGGTGAGTATGACGGTCGATCTGGCACAGCTCAGGCCTGGCGCGCAGACAACGGATTATTTCCATGCGGTTTTGAGTTACCCACAGCGTCGAATTGTGCTCCACGGGACGATGGTGGCGGCCGCAGAATCCGCGCGTTATATCATTCACGGTACGCGCGGTAGCTATGTGAAGTTTGGTCTCGACCCGCAGGAAGATCGCTTAAAAAACGGGGAGCGTTTGCCACAGGAAGACTGGGGCTATGATATGCGAGACGGTGTCGTGACGCGGGTTGAAGGTGAGGAACTGGTGGAGGAAACCTTGCTGACTATTCCAGGTAACTACCCGGCTTATTATGCAGCTATCCGCGATGCGCTGAACGGAACGGGGGAAAATCCGGTTCCGGCCAGCCAGGCCATTCAGATTATGGAGCTGATTGAGCTGGGCATCGAATCAGCCAAACATCGCGCCACGCTCTGTCTGGCATAAGGTACAGGTATTTTGTAGGCCGGGTAAGGCGCAGCCGCCACCCGGCAAAAAGGCTTACGCGGATGCCACCTTATCCCGCAGCGCCTGCTTCTGTTCAGGCGTCAGGAAGGCGATCTCCAGGCCGTTGATCTGCGCCTGACGAATTTGCTCGCGGCTCAGACCCGCCTGAGGTGCAGCAATGTTGTATTCGTGAATAATATCCACCCCCTGAACCGCCGGATCGTCAGTGTTCAGTGAGGCCAGCACACCGTGCTCAAGGAACGTTTTCAGCGGGTGCTGTGCCAGCGTTGACACGGTGCTGGTCTGAATATTAGACGTCAGGCAAGACTCAATTCCGATGCGCTGTTCCGCCAGGAAATCCATCAGCGCGCGATCTTCTACCGCTTTTACGCCGTGGCCGATACGCTCGGCGCCCAGCTCGCGGATGGCCTGCCAGATGCTTTCCGGACCTGCCGCTTCACCTGCATGAACGGTAATGTGCCACCCGGCGTCACGCGCGCGGTTGAAATGGGACAGGAACAGACTGCCCGGGAAGCCCAGCTCATCACCGGCGAGGTCGACGGCGGTGATGGCATCGCGGTGCGCCAGCAGCGCCTCCAGTTCCTGCAGGCAGGCGGCCTCACCGAACGTACGGCTCATGATGCCAATCAGACGGGCCTGGACATCAAACGTTTTACAGCCTTCTCGGACGCCTTCAATGACGGCTTCCACTACGCCTGCAACGGGCAGGTTGTGGCTCATCGCCATATAGCCTGGCGAGAAACGCAGTTCGACGTAATGCAGACCGTTACGGGCGGCATCTTCGATGTTCTCGAACGCCACGCGGCGGCAGGCATCCAGCGAGGCCAGCATCTTCACGCCCCAGTCGAGTTTGCTCAGGAAGCTGACCAGATCCGGTTCATTGGAGGTGACCTGAACATGAGGGATCAAGGACTCAAGTGTCTGAGCAGGGAGCGTTAAATTGAACTGGCGGCCAAGATCGAGGATGGTTTGGGCACGAATGTTACCGTCAAGGTGACGATGAATATCAGTTAATGGCAGGCGTGTATCAATCATGGTCGCACTCTTTTCTGGTTAAAGTGCGCCATATTATAAAAACAAAACGAGGTAAAAAGCTATTTGCGCAATGGAATATTCCGTTGCGCAAATGAATTACAGTAGCGTGTTAATCCCGGCGATAAGGCGTTGAACCCCTTGTTCCAGCTTGCTGCGCGGGCAGCCAGCATTCAGGCGCACAAAGCCATTTCCCTCTTTACCGTAGGTATTTCCTGGCATGATGGCGACTTTTTGCTGCTCGATCAGCACTTTTTGCAGCGCCCGGTCGTCAATGTTCAGCGGGCGCAGGTCAATCCAGGCCAGATAGGTTGCTTCTGGGGGCTGCCAGTTCAGTTTCGGAAAAGCGCTGTTTATTTCCTGCGCGATATACGACAAATTTTCTTCCAGATAACGCCGCAAGGCATCCAGCCACGGCTCTCCCTGCTGATAGGCGGCGATATGTGCCGTCAGTGCCAGCACGGAAGGGGAAGAGAGTCCGTCCCGGCCTTTCAACGCGCTAAGATAACCGTTACGGCTTTCTTCATCACCAATCAGGCCGTAAGCGCCGGTCAACGCCGGAATATTGAAACTTTTCGAACCGGAGGTGAGAAGCGCCCATTTGCCGCGCGCTACCGCGTTCCACGGTGTGTGACGACGATCTCCCCACACCATGTCCATATGTATTTCATCGCTGATCACCGCCACGTCATAGCGTGCGCACAGTTCCGCCATGTGGGTCAACTCATCCCGCGTCCAGACCTTGCCGGTCGGGTTTTGCGGGCTGCACAGCAGCAAAATTTTGTTTTCAGATTTTGCAAGGGCCGCTTCTAGCGCAGCCATATTTCCCTGCCAGCCTGCGGCATGCTTTTCCATCTCGACGGGCACCACATGACGAGCATTGCCTTCAATGGCTTTGTAAAACGCATCGTATGCCGGGGTGTGTACCACCACGCCGTCGCCGGGGTTTGACCAGAGACGAATCAATTCAGAGACCATATAAATGACGGAAGGACCATAAACGACGGTTTCCGTATCAATCTGGCTGTTAAACCGCTGCTGGAACCAGTGCGCGACGGCGGCCAGGAACTCATCGTTCTTCCAGCGACTGTAGCCCAGCACGCCGTGATTGATGCGCTGATGCAGCGCGTCGGTAATGCAGGGGGCGGTGGCGAAATCCATATCCGAGATAGTGAAGGGCAGCAAATCGGCCGCGCCAAAACGGTCGGCGACGTAATCCCACTGTGTACACCAGGTGCCGTGACGATCCACGACGGTAGAAAAATCAAACATGACGTGCGTCCTTAAAGTAAAACCCCCTCATGGTGAGGGGGCTGAGGCATCAGGCTTCGACAGTTCGCATCAGGGTCGCCAGCTCATCTTTCACTGACTGTACCTGTGGGCCGATAACCACCTGCAAATTGTGCTGATTTAGTTGCACCACGCCGATGGCCCGGTTGGCTTTCAGGGCGTTGGTGTCTACTTTCGACATATCCGCCACTGACAGACGCAGACGGGTAATGCAGTTATCCAGAGAGGTGATGTTATCCGCACCGCCCAGCGCCGCCAGAATAGCAGGGGTGTTATAGCCGGATTTACCCACGGTCCCGGCAACAGCCTGCTCAACATTGCTCGCTGTATCGGTATCACGACCTGGCGTTTTCAGATTAAAGCGGGTGATGGCGAAGCGGAAGATACCGTAATACACCGCGAACCAGATAGCCGCCACGACCGGCACCAGATACCACTTGGTGGACAGGCCGTGCAGAATACCGAACACCACGAAGTCGATCACGTTGCCGTCGGTGTTCACTGAAGTGTAATGGGTATAATTGATATTTGCCGATGTACACTGTGAACAATCAGGTTACTGCAATGTTGAAAATTACAGCTCCCACTCAACTGTGTATGCCGGAAGGAAGCCAAAGACAAGATTGTAAATCCCTTTGAATTTCTCCGTTGTTACCAACACCCCACACAATCATCATCCCTCTTTTATCAAGGCATGATT
Source organism: Enterobacter sp. CPE_E890 (assembly GCF_046521475.1). Classification (NCBI taxonomy): domain Bacteria; kingdom Pseudomonadati; phylum Pseudomonadota; class Gammaproteobacteria; order Enterobacterales; family Enterobacteriaceae; genus Enterobacter; species Enterobacter sp. CPE_E890. Next base: position 2,166,704 of record NZ_JBKFZW010000001.1, read on the forward strand.
TCCGTTGCCCCCTCTCACTCCTTCTGATATGATAATGAGTTATTATAAATATTTCCGTAAACTTTGTTCCGTAGTATTTCTCTCCTCGAAAACATCCCCAACGTCAGATGCAAGGCGGCTTTGCGCTATCGCAAATGCCATCGTTTTACCGTGGTTTTAGGTAGTAACTATGTAGGGGGTGTGATCTCTTTCTGAGTACAAAAAGGTTAATTTAACAATGATGCAACAATCACAAACCCTATTCGAATCGTCGGTTTTATCGGCAACAAGTTTTCGTACCGTCTACCATGAACACGGACGTTACAAAACAATTAATGGCAACTCCTTTGTTCATGATGGTCATGCATACCGGATTAACACAAGAATCGGCTCTGGTGTTCGTCATGACATACTTATTTCAACAATCAACGAACTGAACGCAATCCTGAAGCTCTACAGTCGAGTGTTCCTTACCCGTTTTGATCTCCACCTCCCTGAGTTCACTTCTGTTGAAGCAGGTAACAAATACATACGCAACTTGTTCAAACGATTACGTGACCGCCTAGGGTCTGGGAATAACGGTTTATCGGAACCTATTATCGATTTTGCTTACGGTTGGGTTTGCGAACAGGAAAAGGCTTCACAACCCCATTACCATTGCTGGATTGCACTTCCACATCGTTCGGTAAGATGGTTTGGAACGCCAGAAAGAGGGATCGCTGGTATTATTACGGAAATCTGGATGAAACTGACAGGTGGTAAAGCAACGCTGGTAAACTTGGCTAAAGCCACTAAAGACTATCCCGATCACTACGTCATTCATCGTGAACATCCTTCATCACTCGAAGGTCCGGTATTCTGGCTTTCTTACCTGGCAAAAGAACGCGGTAAAGCGCAAACAGGGAAGGGAACGCGCATGTACTCAACATCAAAATTGAGTAGCAAAGTACTGAATTCGTAAATATCGCACAGGAAGCCCGTAGCGCGTTTTTCTTTCCAAGGTATGCAATCCATTACCCATATCATGAAAATCGCTTACAGCCTCGCTCAGAGCGTTTTAAGGCATGATTTGTTCCTGGTTAACTTTATGCTTCGGTCAGATGCATGATAGTTCAACTATAGTTGCTATGCTGATACATTCATACATTACTTCAAAATTCCGAGCGCAGCGAGGGACACGAACGTAGTGAGTGTCTGTGTACTATGTACTGTTTATAATATTTATATTTTATATATAGAAAAAACAGTACATTTCCGTATGTTTTTTAATCAACGCTAACTATCCGTCTTCGCTTCGCTTGACGGAACTCGCTTCGCTCGCGGTCTTGTTTTTGGGTTGTTGGAACGTGCCCGTCATTCTTGATGCATGTTCCAGTTCCCTTTAATCGTAGGAAGACTTAATCCCACTTTTTGCTTGGCTGAGACCTCTTCATATTGGCTTCCAGAAGTCGCTTACGAATATCTGTTGCAACCGCCTAACTTTTACCTACCTTCCTTGCTCGGTCAAGACCTTCTTTAGTTCTCTATGCAATGTGTAGTCTATTGATATAATTAGTATTTTATTCGAGATTATGTAATTGTGTGAAAAAGGATGAAAAACACACTTTTTGTATTAGCATTAGCCTCCGTTGACCTGCTCCCCGTTGATTAGTACACCCCGATGTTAGTAATGTCTTCATAAGCCACATGAGGACATCCCCATGAAGAAGCGTTTTTCCGACGAACAGATCATCAGTATTCTGCGCGAAGCCGAAGCTGGGGTACCCGCCCGTGAACTCTGCCGCAAGCATGCCATTTCCGATGCCACGTTTTACACCTGGCGTAAGAAGTATGGCGGTATGGAGGTGCCTGAAGTTAAGCGCCTGAAGTCGCTTGAGGAAGAGAACACCAGACTCAAGAAGCTGCTTGCCGAAGCCATGCTGGATAAAGAGGCGCTTCAGGTGGCTCTTGGGCGAAAGTACTGACGACAGACCAGAAGCGGGAAGCCGTGATGTTGATGTGTGATGCGACCGGTCTGTCGGAACGTCGTGCCTGCAGGCTTACAGGTTTATCCCTGTCGACCTGTCGCTATGAGGCTCACCGTCCGGCTGCTGATGCGCATTTATCAGGGCGCATCACTGAGCTGGCACTGGAGCGCAGGCGTTTTGGCTACCGTCGTATTTGGCAGTTGCTGCGCCGTGAAGGGCTTCATGTTAATCATAAGCGCGTGTACCGGCTTTATCACCTCAGTGGCCTGGGCGTAAAACGCAGAAGACGTCGTAAAGGGCTGGCAACAGAACGTCTGCCGCTGCTCCGTCCGGCGGCGCCCAATCTGACCTGGTCGATGGATTTCGTCATGGACGCACTTTCCACCGGTCGCAGGATCAAGTGTCTTACCTGCGTCGATGATTTCACAAAGGAATGCCTGACGGTCACTGTTGCCTTTGGGATTTCAGGCGTTCAGGTCACGCGTATTCTGGACAGCATTGCACTGTTTCGAGGCTATCCGGCGACGATAAGAACTGACCAGGGGCCGGAGTTCACTTGCCGTGCACTGGATCAATGGGCCTTTGAGCATGGTGTTGAGTTGCGCTTAATCCAGCCGGGCAAGCCAACGCAGAACGGATTTATTGAGAGCTTTAACGGACGATTTCGCGATGAATGTTTGAATGAGCACTGGTTCAGCGATATCGTTCATGCCAGGAAAATTATTAATGACTGGCGGCAGGATTATAACGAATGCCGCCCGCACTCCACGCTGAATTATCAGTAAGCGTACAGCGAGAACCGTATTGACGGGAACGGGTTATTCAGTTGGCAGGGTTATTCGCCAGGGTAACAGTTCGCTGACCTGATTGACCGGCCAGTCAGCTATGACGTTGAGCACATGACAGAGATACCTCTCTGGCTCCACGCCGTTCAGTTTGCACGTCCCGATCAGGCTGTACAGCAGTGCTCCGCGCTCACCACCGTGGTCAGAGCCGAAGAACAAGAAGTTTTTGCGGCCCAGGCTGACCGTCCGCAGCGCATTTTCAGCGATATTGTTATCGGCTTCAGCCCAGCCATCGTCTGCATAGTACGTCAGTGCTGGCCACTGGTTCAGTGCGTACGCGAACGCCTTCGCCAGCTCTGAGTGTCGCGACAGCGTTTTCATCTTTTCACGCAGCCAGCTTTCCAGGGATTTCAGTCGCGGTTTAGCTTTCTGCTGACGCTCACCAAGACGCTGCTCTGCCGGCATTCCCCGTATTTCAGCCTCGATAGCATACAGTTCGCCTATCCGTTTCAGGGCTTCCTCCGTCAGCACTGATGGAGTACGAACGTGCACATCATGGATCTTGCGGCGGGCGTGAGCCCAGCAGGCTGCTTCAGTTATCTGTCCATTGCGGTACAGCTCGTTGAACCCGGCGTACGCATCCGCCTGCAGAACACCGCTGAAGCCCGCAAGATGGCTCTGCGGATGGATGCCTTTTCTGTCCGGGCTGTAAGCGAACCACACGGCCGGCGCCAGCGCTGACCCGGCGTTGCGGTCGTCGCGAACGTACGTCCACAACCGCCCGGTCTTCGTCTTTTTATTACCTGGTAACAGTACCGGGACGGGCGTGTCATCGGCGTGGAGTTTGCCACCCATCAGGACATAGTCCTGAAGCGCCTCTTCCAGCGGCGACAGTAGCCGGCAGCATGCATCCACCCAGCCCGACAGCAGTGAGCGACTCAGTTCCACGCCCTGGCGGCCGTATATTTCAGACTGGCGGTACAGTGGTGTGTGCTCTGCATACTTTGAGGTCAGCACGCGGGCCAGCAACCCCGGGCCGGCGATACCCCGCTCAATGGGCCGTGAAGGCGCCGCTGCCTGCACGATCGCATCGCACTGAGTACAGGCATGTTTTTCACGTACTGTCCGGATAACCCGGAAGGCGCTGCGCATCAGCTCCAGCTGTTCGGCGGCATCTTCACCCAGGTAACTCAGCGAACCACCGCACTCCGGGCAACAGGATTCTGCCGGAAGCATACGCTTTTCATCACGCGGGAGTGATTCGGGGAACGGTCTGCGGGTGCGGGTCTGACGCAGCGAGCGCTGCACTTCCGGGTCATCCACACGACCGGTCAGCGTATCGCTTTCTTTCTGAAGCACCTTCAGGTCAGCTTCCATCTGTGCGATACGACGGGATACTTTTTCGGAACGGCTGCCGAAGTTCATCCGGCGGAGTTTATCCAGCTGCGCCTGCAGGTGGTCTATTTCGCGCTCACGGTCGGCCAGCTTTTCCAGCAGGGCGCGGTTCAGCGCTTCCTGTTCGGCAAGCCGCTGTTTCAGCAGAAGGATTTCGTCAGAAGAGGTGTCGTTCATAAGCCCGTATTTTACCAGGCTTATTCAGCAACAACCAGGATAAAGAGGCCTACAACATGGTCAGAGATGTCAGCAACCGTTTAGGTTGTCGCCAGTCGATGCCTTCCATCAGCATCGCCAGCTGGGCCGGGGTCAGGAACACTTTGCCATCACGGGCAGAGGGCCAGGCGAAGCGACCACGCTCCAGCCGTTTGGTCAGCAGGCACAGCCCGTCGCCGGTGGACCACAGCAGTTTGACCTGGTTGCCGCTGCGACCCCGGAAGATGAAGACGTGGCCGGACATCGGATCGTCTTTCAGCGCCGTCTGTACTTTTGCGGCAAGACCGTTGAAGCCATTTCTCATATCAGTGGTACCGGCAACCAGCCAGATTTTGGTACCTGTTGGTAACGGGATCATCGCTTCAGCTCCTGTATCAGCAGAGCCAGGAACTTTTCGCTGACAGTGCCGTTGAGGCGGAGCGTCCCGTGCCGGAACGTTATCTCACAGCTGATACTGAGGGCTTCCGGGCTCTCAGTGGGCGGCTCTGGCTGTACGTCAGCGGCATCGAGAGTCACAGGAAGTAGCTGCGGGTTCTCTGAAGAAGGTAATAGCAGCTTTCCCTCGCGCCATTGTTGGCGCCATTTGAACAGCAGATTGGCGTTAATGCCATTTTCAAGCGCCAGTTTTGAGATGGATGTTCCTGGTTCGCAGGAGGCAGCAACGAGTTGTTGCTTAAACTCAGGAGAATAATTAGGGCAGCCTTTTCGCCTGCCGGGAGTCACATTTTTCTGCATATCTGACACTTTGGTTCCCACTACTTATTTGGTGGACACCACTTTGTCGGATGCTTCGGATTATGACCAGACGGTTCACGCTGTACGCTTACAATTATCAGACACCGTCTGAATTTGCAGCGGGCTCGAGAAAGGGTCATTCTGAGAATGAAGATTCCGACGTTACTAACTGAGTGTTGTATCTAATCGTGGGGGCAGGTCAGGGCAGCAAATACTGTTATCAAGTCCGTTTTTAACACAAAAGCTCTTTCTTGATTCGGTAAAAGGTGGCGCGGCTGATACCTGCCGCTTTCATGATGTGGGCTGGTTTAACATTCTGCGCCAGCATTTCGCGAACAGTTTCACGGGCTTCCATATCTTTTTCTTTCCCCGTATACAAACCTGCCAGTTTTGCTCTCTCGATCCCCTGTGCCTGGCGTTTACGGCGGGTTTCATAATCTTGTCGTGCCATTGTCGCAAGGATATCGATCAGCATAGCATTGACTGCCCGAAGAATGCCGCTAGTAAGGTCGTTACCAGACATTTCAACCATCTGCCAGCTTGTTGGCAAATCCATCGAAACAATAACCAGTCCTTTACTGTTCAGCGTAGCTTTGAGTTCAGCCCATTCTTCATGTTGAAGACGACTGAGACGGTCAATCGCTTCAATTAGAAGCAAATCGCCAGGCCGTGCTTCGGCAAGTAGGTGCATCAGTTCCACACGTTCCAGCTTCGCACCGCTGGCATTCTCAATGTATTCTCCGGCTACTTGCCAGTTTTTGCTTTGCGCAAATTCGCGCAGGCTAACTAATGCACGATCAGCATGTTGGCCTTCGGTAGATGCACGGCAATAGATACGGACATTCATTATGCATTCTCTTTTGAGTATTAAATTGATACCCATATGATACAGTGCGTGTTTTTATTGTCAATAGAGTCAAATTTAACCCTATTGATACTGTGTGTCATGGTCTTTATCAGGTATACCTAAAAGAGATATTGTTCGGATGGTATTCAGATCTTGCTTGGGGTATACGATTTGGTCAGTTTCTGTAGCTGAAGCACTCCGGTTTCATTTCAGCAGGTCTTAATCAAATTCAGTGTGCCATACATGCGGCACGAAAAAGTCTGGCATCAATGTGACCAGTTCTATCACCCACCACAGTCACTACAGTGGCCACACAGTTGGGGACCCAAAGGATGTTGTTTACCATTTTGCAATGGTTGACAGCTACCCGAAAGCAACTCCTCTTCGAGAGCGCTCAATTCCTCAGTTAATCGGGTTTGCAATTTTAGTTTGTTGAACCCATCCACACTGGGTGTAAGTGTATAGTTGTGATAACTGTCAACTTTTCTTCTCTCTTCTGTTCAGAATAAATTAATGTTCAGGCGTTATGATAAATAGATGTTATCGCCACCATGGCGCGGTCTTTACAGGAATAAATCTCACCATTTTTATATTTTCACCACAGTACCTCAAAATTTCATATACCAAAACTGAACTTGGCCGGGTAGTATTGGCTGCTTAGTATTAACTGTAGATGCTGTTATTAGGAGTTTCAGGTGCAGGTAAACAAACTTACGGATGATATTGATATTAGTTCTCATGAGCGTTTCCTCGCGGCCCGTAAAAGCACATGGGTTAGTGTGCTTGTTAATTGTTTTCTGACATCCGGGCAAGTGATTACTGGCGTATTTTCCGGATCTCAGGGGCTTATTGCGGATGGTATCCATTCTCTGTCTGATTTAGTTTCAGACTTTGTGGTGCTTATTGCTAATCATAAAAGTAAAAAAAATCCCGATGATGACCATCACTACGGGCATCATCGTTATGAAAATGGTGCATCATTAATTCTGGGGACAATTTTATTCATTGTTGGCATCGGGATGTTATGGTCAGCAGCAAATAAAATGCAACAACCAGATGATATTCCTCAGGTACATATTGTTGCTCTGTGGGTGGCCTTAGCCGCACTGGTTATCAAAGAGCTTCTTTTTCGCTATATGCTGGCAGTAGCAACCCGAGTAAAATCCACTATGCTGGTTGCCAATGCCTGGCATGCCCGCTCTGATGCCGCCTCATCTTTGGTGGTGGCTATTGGTATTATTGGTAGTTTATCAGGGTTTAAATTGCTTGATCCGGTAGCTGCACTGGTTGTGGGACTGATTGTGACCAGAATGGGATATTCATTTATGTCAGATTCGCTTCATGACTTGATGGACAGGGCCGTGGATATTGAAACTGAAAATAGTATAAAAACAACATTATTGTCCACGCCTGGGGTCGAAGGCATCCATGACCTCAAGACCAGAAAAATGGGGGACCTTGTTGTGGTTGATGTTCATCTGGAAATTGATGGTGATTTATCAGTGAAAGTAGGACATGACATTGCTGTTTTGGCCAGGAAATCAGTTTTAGATAATCATCATGTTTTAAATGTTATGACACATGTTGACCCTTATTTTAAAGGTGATAATAGTCCTGGTTGCGGGGGCAAATAATCCTGAAAAATAATATGAATGCTGCTGTTTTTTGAGAAGATTGGGAAGGGATTATTTTTTTTGCGCAATATTACCCCTTCTGACTGTGAAAACGAGAGTAAACAATATGGAGGCTATTATGAGAAAAATTATGCGTACTGTTGTGATAGGAGCCACCCTTCTTTTATCCCCCTGTGTAATGGCTGGTTCTGACGGTGTTGAACATGCCATGAAGATGATGAATAAAAGCTACCGCGCAGCACTTAAGGAGGAGGACGTTACATCCTTCAGGAAAGATATGCGGGAACTGAAAGCAACAGCAGAGTCCATCCTGAACAGCCCTGTAGAAGGGTATGACAGGGAAACGTATGTTGCAGGCATGTCACTTCTAATTGATGAGGTAACTGCCGTTGAAAGTACCGCTGAGAAGGAAGGTCTTGACGCCGGGAAAATTGCAGCACAGAAACTAGGCAGTCTGATGAGAAAATACCACAATAAACTAGGTGTTGACTGAGACCGGGAATTATTCGGTGAAGGTAGATATGCTGGAAAGATATCCCTGAACTGACATGATACACGTGCCTGTAATCAAGCAGATAGCTATGCACTGGTGAGGAAATTTCACAACGTTATCTTATCTGCAAAATACATATAAAAATGTTGGGGTAACAAACATGCATTATCAATGCTACATATTTTAGTTTGTTGCCTCAACATAAGTTAAGTACCTATTGGTGTTGCGCGGGGTGGATTCAGGGGGCCAAATTATATTTGGTGGTCACGCGTCAGTCTGTGTTTTGTTTGTTGGTCATGATGACCTGCTCCCCGTTGATTAACACACTAATGCCCGTAATGTCTTCATCATCGGTATGAGACCCTCATTAAGATGCTTTTTTCCGGCAAATAAATCATCAGTATCCTCTTCGAGGCTGGAACAGGGATTCTAAGCCATGTGCTTTGCCGTAAGAAGATCATTTCCGACGTCACCTAATGTGGCTTGGTGAATGGATTTTGTCATGGCTGCACTCTTCATCGGTCGTCGGATTAAGTGCCGTACGATCCACGTCGCTTTTGGAATTTCAAGCGTTCAGATATAAGCATTCTGTACAGCATTGCGTTGTTTCGTGGCTATCTGGCGACGATAAGAACCACTCAGGAACCTGAATTTACCTGTCGAGTACTGGGCCTTTGAACATGGTTTGGATATTACTGAGTGCATCTTGGTTTTGAGAAGTTAAGGTTATCATTAATAAAAAGGCATAATATTGAGTGGTCAACCAACCTTAAAAAAGTGGCTAAATTATGAACGAAAATTTACGTAATGCTCTTCCTCACAAAAACACACCATTTCTACGTGTGCTGCATATCATCGTAGCTGTATTGATTTTATTGCAGATTATTAATTCAAACCTTACCGAAAGCGATGCGCTTAGTGACTATACTCTCACTGGGTTCGTAACATGGTTCCATGTTATCACTGGGTTATCACTGATTGTCCTTGGGTTTGTCATGCTTGCATGGATGCTGACACAACGAGGATTTCGTTACTATTTTGCCTGGGTGGTCCTTGATTTTCGAGGTGTGGTTGAAGATATCAAAATGCTGATATCATTCCGTCTTCCTGAAGCTCATGCTGGTGGGATTGCTGCTCTGGTTGAGGGGCTTGGTGTACTTGCACTATTGGGCGTTGCATTATGTGGTGGATTCTGGTTTGCTCTCAATACTGCTCTTGGCACGTCACCTGTGCTGACAGAAACCGTCCTGCATGTGCATAAGTTTCTGACTGTATTTATTGAAACCTATTTCTGGGCACATGGTGCGATGGGGTTGCTGCATATCTTCCTCACCGTTCGTAGCCAAAGGAAAAATCCCGTTACCGAATAGTGCTGTAGGTTTATGATGGATAAGATGCCCTGTAATGGTTGGCTAAAACAGACTATAACCGCGCATTTATCCGTCAATGCATTTTCTATTTATCCGTAATTCCGATGAGTATGCGTATTTGAAGGAAAAAATATATGCATCTTGAACGACATAGTATCGAAAAAGTGGGATGGCTGAGGGCAGCTGTACTGGGGGCAAATGACGGAATTGTTTCGACAGCGAGCCTTGTTCTTGGGGTTGCATCTGCAAATAGCAGTCCTTCCGGTGTTTTACTTGCAGGTGTTGCAGGACTGGTTGCCGGAGCTATGTCAATGGCTACAGGGGAATATGTTTCCGTCTCATCTCAGGCGGATACCGAAAACGCAGCACTTGCCCAGGAAAAAAGGGAGCTGGAAACTGATTATCAGGGAGAGGTGCGGGAACTGACTTCACTTTATATGCAACGTGGACTGGAGCCAGAGCTTGCCCGGCAGGTTGCGGAGCAACTTATGGTCAAAGATGCCCTGGATGCTCATGCCCGTGAAGAACTGGGGTTGACGGATATAAATTCTGCACAGCCCCTACAGGCAGCTGTCTTTTCTGCCCTGAGTTTTTCCGCTGGTGCGGTGTTACCCTTAATCGTGGCATGGCTCTCCCCTCTGAAACTGGCTTTTTTGTTGATAATCCTTTCCACCCTTTTTTCACTGGCGGTCCTTGGCTATATATCTTCGGTTTTGAGTAAAGCCTCTCCTGTCAGGGCGATCATAAGAATTACGTTCTGGAGTACCATGGCTATGCTTTTGTCTATGGGGATTGGTCATTTTGCAGGGCAGGCCCTGCTTTAATGTTATGAAGCACAATTCGAGTACCATCTTACTGGCGATGCTTCGCAAAACAATTTGCAATGCAGCTCCCTTCAAACTCGATTCCTGCTTGCGCCAATACCTGTTGAAGGGGTGATGGAGGGGATTCTCCCCCTCCATTTCAAGGGCAAGGACAACGCTACTTCTGGCAAATTTCCCGGTCGTAAACGCCACCATTGACAACCAAAATTTGTCGTTTCTTCTTTGAAATCATATCAGTCATTATCTTCGAGTCATCAAGAAAGATACCACCAAAGGTTCCAGGTCGTGCATTCTTCCCGGCGATTATAATCAGATCCCCAATATTCAATGCAGCAACTTTATCGTTATTGTAATTCGTATCTTCAAATATGAACTTCAGGCCTTCATCTGAACCGGGAATACCCAATGTTACTACAGGATTTTTTCTGAAAGTAACAGTACCGATACCAGTTATTTTTCCTGTTACCATTAACTGACATTTTTTGAAGTCATTTGTTGCCCTGAATTCATGTTGTTCAAACCGCGCATAAACTTCCCCTGTTGTATACATTCGCGGAAGTATATCGATTATCGATGGTTTGGATGGTTGCTCAGGTTGTTGCTGAGTTACGGTATCAGCATTTACCTTGGCCTTCACTTCGGGGGTTTTAGGCTGATATGGGGGGGGCGTCAGCCCGTAAAGGAGATTGATGCCGTAGGCTATTGCGACGGTTATGACTGCTATTTTAATATAACGTTCATAGGGTGATTTCATTTCGTTCTTCCATAACTTCTATCTTAACAATACGCTCTCCATTACGATATATTTTCAGCTTGTCAGGCGGGGACTTCACTGCATTACGGATTTCGTTCATTGTATCTTTCGATAACATATCACAGCCTTCCATATACATAACCCTACGGGTATCGGTATCTGGTATGTTAGTGAAACTGCTACTGACCCATAAATCGGGTATTTCAATTCCATGTATCAGCTTCATATACACAACGATGAACGCATCTGTCAGGTGAAACCGTCCAACTGTGTATTTTCCGGTATAGGTATTACCAGAAGACGATGCTACCCAATCGTTTTTTAAAACCAAAGTCAGTGCATTATTTTCCATATTCAGACTCCAGTTCACGAATGCGATTGTTCGTCATGTCGGTAAGACATTTCTGTTCATTATTGCAGCCGGATTTGTGCTTTATCCATTCTCTTTGAGAAGGAAGCAATCGTTTTCGGGTTTCAGGGCTAAGGCTTTTCCAGACCGAATTAAGTTTCTCATCGCTTGCTTTATAACTGTGTGTATCGACGTTTGAGGTTACTGCATTGTTTTTGGGAGCTTCGCTACCGCTGCTATAGAAAACGGGTGCACGTACTCCCTGAGCGTAGTCTTTAGCTGCTTTTTCCCCCACGGCTTGCCCATTCGCAGTCAATACCTTTCCGAACTCTGTAGTGTCGAAACTGTAATTGCGGATCTCGCCATTGAAGTCCAGCTTCACGTTAACGGTTGTTGACTTCGAAATGGCAGTCAAGAAATCACCAGCTTCGGACCCGAAGGAACAAGCGACTTCTTTAGAATAACTGACATTAGGGCGTAACCCGTGCATCGTGAATCTGCCGTTATCAGTTGTAGCAGTGATATCTACCAGCGGAACGATTGATGATGATTGCTTTGTCATCGCGAAGCATATTCCCTTCAGATTTACATCCCTGTCCATCCCGAGAAACATCAGTGCGTTTTTGTCGCTGCTGGCGACACCCATTGATTTTGCCTCTGGCAAGAAATACACGGTACTGGAGGCGGTGGTTAAACCTGAAACGAAAACAACACCTGACGCCATGATTTTTAACGTTTTAATAAGAATTGTCATTCTGGATACCTTCTTTCTTTCGCACTCCATCGTGGACAGAGTATTCATTCCGTGAGTCTTGTTTACGAGAAACACTAACCGAAGAATCATGATCTTACATTGATCTATGAAATCTATCAATATCGTATAATTGATCTGTAAAAACGATCGATTAACATGGGGAGAAGAGGGGGAAGATGCGAAGGGTATTGTTTTTAAAGGGTTTTAAAATGGTTCATATGCTTGGTGTTAACGTCGGGCGGCGGGCAGCGGTTAGTCTTGAATACTGCGATTGAAAGACATAACAATCTACTTTGTGCGGGGTTTCCGGCAACCATAGAGGTGTTTCGATAAGGAGCGGTGCAATAAGTACAGTTCGTAGACAGAATGAATACGATGTAATTTTGAACCCTTGCTCTACAACGCTCTGTATCAAGTTTTACGGGGGTTTTATATTGAACGATGCCTGAAGTCTGCTTTAATCGCTCTGACAAGATACAGAGCGATTCATGGCTATATAGCGATGGATTACGCTAACATTTCTGTGGGGCAATTTTACAATGGCACTAACACTTACCTTTATTCCGTCAGTTCATCGATCAGTGTTCGGGGATGATCTAGTCGTTTTTTCGCTTCCGTCATGAACTTGTCTCGGTTGATCAATATGTCAATATGGTCATGCAGTATCAAACCTTCAGATTCAAGAATTTGAATATCGTTGATAGTCTGCGCTTCAACATAAATCTTACCCTTCTTCCAGCCTGAGTTGTTTTCGATAACGATACGCTGTTTATGCTGATCGCGGTATGTGATGGTAAACAAGTTGTGTTTCTTATCTATTCTGGAGCAATCTACGCGCATAATAACGGTCTTAATGTTTGCTCTTATTTTTGTGCGTAAAGGGTTAAGTGCGTCATCAATGTCAAACTTCCTGAACTTGTCCCAACCTTCAGTGTTCATTTGCACGATTGATTCATCGTATAGTCTTTTTTCCACTATCAGACTTTGTTTTTCTTGTTCTAGTTGATCAATTTGCGAAGTGAGGCTATTAATGATCTCAGGGCTTTTAGCTGAACCTATAGCCAATACATAGTTCTCAATTTGCGATTGTATGTCCGCTATTTTCCCTTCTAAACCAGATGGTTGATATTTCGTCTGTAAGAATATTCTATCGGCTATTAGTTGTAAAATCGTCCTTTCAAGGGTGCTTGCCCTGAATCCCCACTTATTACAATCTTGATGTAAATCTCTGGATGCACATTGGTAACGGTAAGCATGTGGATGGTTTTTAAGGGTTGATTTAGCCTTAACCATGTAACATGAGCAGTGCGCACAGTGCAAAATACCAATACCGGAAAGTAATGGTATTTCTGGATTACTCTCGCGATTCGGGGCAAATCCTTTGTTTCCAACTTGGAGCTTTAACGCTTCATATTCATCTTTGCTGATGATCGCAGGGTAATAATCATCCAGAACGTATTCTGCATTGTTTACAGTGATTACTTTTCGTCCATAAATGGCAGGTTCAAGGATTCTGGAACAATGCTGCATATTCCATATACCTTTTGATTTTTTGTTGCCAATAACCGGTCCATCGTAGTTGTTTTTCAGATGTTGAAGGATCATCCGATTTGACCAACCGTCTTGTTTTAACTGGATAATTTTTTTTGCTATGGGGAACAGGACTGGATGCGGATTGACATATCCAGTACTTGAATCTGTCCACCATTTATCCGAGCCTAACTCTTTAATTGCGACTACAGGATCACCTGGTTTCCGTTCCTGGTGACGTCTGATCTTGGACAGAGCACTTGCAATGGTGCGGTGTGATTTGGTTGAACTTTCTTCGTTTGCACGGCTGAACAACATCACGCTAAACATCAGTTGCTGCAATGTCTCGGTGTTTACTTCAGTCTGTCTGTAAACCTGTTTATCAATCCCGGTAATTACCGTGATGCCATTAAGTAATAAGCTGGTGAAAAGGTTAACCGCTTGCATGGCGTTCTGGCGTGAGAAGCGATCAAGGGATTCAATCAAGAGGAAAGACCCCTTTGGGATCAAACCGGATTCAACTTGGTCTATGAAATCCGATAAAGCTCCTTCCTGAACGTTTTTACCCTTGTACGCGGATACCCCTAAATCTTGGTATTCCTCGAAAATCTCCAGATCGTACTCAGTAGCAATCTGTTTTGCCATTTCAGCAATGTAGCTCTTCTGACGCTCAATCGAACTACCTTTACCTTGTCGTTCGCTGGAGTAACGGATATATGAATATAAGCGTGGACGATTCATGGTATTGAATTTCACTGGAAGTACTGTATTTCTTAAGATTGTAACATGTGCAGACATTGGTCATCACCTCCTTGGTAATCCATTGGGGCGACAGGTATAGCTGTTTTTACGCCTCAATTCTTAATGAGGTGTATTTTACTTTAGTGTTGCCGATGGTAACGCCCAGTACCGCCATCACGGTAAAGCCCAGACCGGTCAGCACGGCGTGGATGAGATACAGTACCGGTGCGACGAACAGGAACAGGAATTCGATTGGCTCAGTGGTACCGCCTACCACGCAGGCGATCACGCCGGAAATCAGCAGGCCTTTAATTTTATGACGATTCTCCGGGCGTGCACAGTGGTACATTGCCAGCGCAGCGCCAGGAAGGCCGCCGAGGAAGGCAGGCATTTTCCCCTGAGACAGGAAGCGGGTTGCACTTTCGGAGAAGCCGTGCGTAGTTGGGCAGCTTAACTGTGCCTGGAAGATAGTCAGTGCACCGCTCACATCGTGACCGCACACCTCCATGGTACCACCCGCTTCGGTGAAGCGAATCAGAGCCACGAGGATATGTTGCAGGCCAAACGGCAGCAGCAGGCGTTCACCGGTACCGAAGATCATCGGTCCAAAATCTCCCGCGCCGTTAATGATGCGCCCAATGCCGTTGATACCCATCGCAAAGACTGGCCAGATCAGCGGAATGATCAAACCAAACAGACCCATTACCACCAGGGTAACAATCGGCACAAAGCGGGTACCACCGAAGAATGCCAGCGCATCCGGCAGACGGATATTGTGGAAGCGTTCGTGCAACATCCAGATGATCACCCCGGCGATCACCGCACCGAGGATCCCGGTATCAATAGACTGGATACCAATCACGCTCTGAATGTTGTTAGCTTTCAGCACCGCGGCGTCGGTGGTAGGCAGAATGCCTTTCGCGGTCAGCCAGAAGTTAACGGCCAGGTTCATCACCGCGTAACCCACAAAACCGGCAAACGCGGCCACGCCTTTATTCTCGCGCGCCAGACCCAGCGGGATAGCAATACAGAACATCACGGGCAGGAAACTGAAGGCAAAGGAGCCGACCTTACTCATCCAGATAAAGATCGCCTGCAGCACTGGCGCGCCGAGGAACGGGATCAGCGTGATGACGTCTTTACTGCTGAGTGAACTGCCGATCCCGAGCATGATCCCGCAGAACGAGAGGAGTGCCACGGGCAGCATAAAGGTTTTACCCAGTTGCTGGAAAAACTCCCACAGCGATATTTTTTGTGCTGCTTTCGCCGTCATAAAACGACTCCTTTATTGTTAAAATCAGTTTATCTGCTTCAATGCTGCGAGAAGATAAAACGTTTTATCAAAGTTTAGTGCGCGCTAAATCACATTCTCAGGCTTTGACTGGTAGTATAAAGATAACGTATTGATAAAACGTTTTACCGATCTCATTTCAGGGAGTCACGCCGACACATGGCTGTAGCGAAAAAAATCACCATCAACGATGTTGCGCTGGCGGCGGGTGTTTCCGTCAGCACCGTTTCTCTGGTGCTTAGCGGGAAAGGGCGGATCTCTCCTGCGACCGGCCAGCGGGTGAACGAGGCGGTTGAACAACTGGGCTTTGTGCGCAACCGCCAGGCATCGGCGCTGCGCGGTGGGCAAAGCGGGGTGATCGGTTTGATTGTTCGTGACCTGACGTCTCCCTTCTATGCAGAACTGACCGCAGGGTTAACCGAGGCGCTTGAAGCGCAGGGACGGATGGTCTTTCTGCTGCACGGCGGTCGTGAGGCCGATCAGCTGCTTTCCCGCCTGGATATGTTGCTTAACCAGGGGGTCGACGGGGTGATCGTCGCCGGTGCGTCAGGCGTGGGCAGCGAGCTGTGTGAACGTGCCGCCGAAAAAGGCGTGCCTTTGGTGTTTGCCTCGCGCGCCAGTTACCTGGATGAGGCTGATACGCTGCGCCCGGATAACATGCAGGCCGCACAAATGTTAACCGAACATCTTATTCGTCGCGGTCATCAGCGCATTGCCTGGCTCGGTGGCAAATGTTCGTCCCTGACGCGCGCCGAGCGGGTAGGCGGCTACTGCGCGACGCTGATTAAATACGGCCTGCCATTCCACAGTGAATGGGTCGTTGAGTGCGAATCCAGCCAGAAGAAAGCGGCGGAAGCGATAAGCGCGTTGTTGCGTAGCAGCCCGACGATCAGCGCCGTGATTTGCTACAACGACGTGATTGCCATGGGCGCCTGGTTTGGCCTGATCCGCGCCGGGCGTCAGAGCGGCGAGGGCGGGGTAGAAACCTTCTTCGGCCATCAGGTGGCGCTCGGGGCATTTGCCGACGTCGGCGAAAACGCGCTGGACGATCTTCCAATCGTCTGGGCCACGACGCCCGCGCGGGAGATGGGCTACACGCTGGCAGACAGGATCATGCAGCGCATCGAGAATACGGATGTCCAGGCCGGGCACCAGATTGTGGCGGCGCGGTTGGTGACGGTGAAATAGACGCCTCTGCGCCACCCGGCAATAAAAAACCCCTCTAGCGAGGGGTTTTCGTTGTTTACTGCTGCGGTGCAGCCGGTTCGGCTGGCGCTGCCGGTTCAGCCGGGTCCGGCATCCCCAGAGCCGGCATACCAAACATGCCGACGAAGTCTTCCAGCGGCATTTTATCGCCGTTGAGCGTGACCTGGCCGTTGGCGTACTGCAGGCTGGTGGAAATCGTGTTGTTCTCCACCTTGGTGATGCGGAACATCTGGCCCATCGCCGCCAGGCCTTTCACCTGCTGGTTCGCCAGCTTGCCGGCGTCTTCATCACCGTAGCCTTCCAGTTTCGCAATTTGGGTCATAAACTCGGTTGCCATCTCCATAGGGATGGTCAGCTTGCTGTCGAGCGATTTCACGCTGCGATCCACTTCCTGTGCCAGCGTTTGCGGTTCACCCGTGGCGGTTGCCGGATCTTTCAGGAAAAGAGACAGGTTGAAGTTGGTTTCACCTTTGCTGTTTTTCCAGCTCAGCGGTGCAACGGTTATCACCGGCTCGCCTTTCAGCAGGATCGGCAGGTTATTGAACAGCACCGCTATCGCCTGCTGCTGATATACCTCAGGGTTCTGCTGCAGTGCGGTATCGGTCAGCAGCGCCTGGCTCTCTTTGCTGTATTTCTGGCTAAACTCATGCCACGCCTGACCGTCAATATTGCCGATCTTCAGAGAGAGTTTGCCGGTTCCCAGATCCTGATTCTGCACTTTCAGGCTCTTCAGCGTGTAGTCCAGTTGAGTATTGATGCTCTTACCGTCTTTGGAAACGTCGGATTTGCCGTTGACGTCCATGCCTTCCAGCACGGCCATCTCTTTTCCTTCAACCGCAATGGCAACCTTATCGAGAGACAGTTTTTGATCGCCGATACGCTCTTTAAAATCGGTCATTCGGCTATTGCCGTCGGCTTTCAGATTATTGAAGGTGAGCTGAACTTTCTGGTTGTATTCATTGACGGCATTGACCAGACCACTTTCCGCTTCACCCGTCAGGGAGAACACGTTTCCGTCGCGGTCAGCATCAAGCTTGAAGTTACCGCCGCTGAAGGCGACTTTCTCATTCTCTTTCTCGTAGTTCAGCGCTTTCAGGGCAATATCGGAACTCGTGTCACCGGCATAGCTGATGCGGGTGTTAATCTCGAAAGGTGATTCATTCTTCGCCAGGTCGAACAGCGGTTTGGTCAGGTCGTTGTTCACCAGTACGGTGTGAACGGATGCCATCGACGGGATCAGGTTAAAGGACTTCAACTGCGCCAGAGGCAACGGACCGTGGCTGACCACTTCATCCAGCACCACACTCTGGCCCGATTTCAGCCAGCCGTTTTCAGTACCGGCAACCGGCTTCACCACAACCTGCATATGGCTGGTAAATACGCCGCGCTGATAATTCTGGTAGCTCAGCTCAAGACCTGCTTCCGGCGCGCTGCGTTTAAGCTCGCTGTTAGCCTGCGCCACCATCTCAGCCAGACGGCCTTCCAGCTGTTTCCCGGTAAACCAGGAGGCACCTGTCCAGACCACGCCTAACGCTACAATCACTCCAACCGCTACGACCGATTTTTTCATTGCGACTATCCCTAAAATGAAACCAGGCGGTAGACACCGCCCGGAGATATAAAGCCAGCAACTAGCTTAGCAAGAGTTGTTAAAAAATTCAGTAAGTCCCTATAGCTTATTAAAAACGCGCGCCAGGCGGCCTTTACCGCTAATGCTAACCGGAGATTCATTGGCCGCAACGAAAGCCGACTCGCCCGGCTTGAGCACCAGACGCTGTTCTCCCTTATGCAGCACCGCTTCGCCCTCTACGCAGAACAGGATCGCCGCGCTCTCCTGCGCGATGGTCGTTTCTGTCTGGCTCAGGTCGTGCAGTGAGAAAGCAAAATCCTCAACCGGGATAGGGAAGTCCAGTTCTGCGCCGTTTTTCACCGGCTGAGTCAGCAGCTCGCCGGCAGGTTTCGCCACGAACTTCACATTGGCAACCAGCTCAGGAATATCGATATATTTCGGCGTCAGACCCGCGCGCAGCACGTTGTCGGAGTTGGCCATTACCTCCAGGGCGACACCCTGCAGATAGGCGTGAGGCGTTTCGGCAAACAGGAACATCGCTTCGCCCGGGTTCAGCTTCACCACGTTCAGCAGCAGCGGAGAGAACAGTCCGCTGTCGTCCGGGTAGAATTCGGAAATCAGGCGGATAGTCTCCCACGGTTCACCTTGCTGCGTGTTTAGCGCTGCTTTAAGCACCGCCAGCGCGTGCGATTTCTCTTCACCCTGCATGTTAAGCATGCTGGCAAACAGCTGGCTCAGCGCGTCTGCGTTTTGGTTTTCGAGGAAGTGGGCGATAGCCTTGCTGGCACCCGCGACCGGTTGCAGCAGGGAAATGATCTCTGAAAACTCGCGGAACGCATTCATCGCCAGGAACGGGGTCAGCGCAAAGACCAGCTCCGGCTTATGGTTAGGATCTTTGTAGTTACGCTCGGCGGCATCTAACGGAATGCCTGCGGCGTTCTCTTTGGCGAAACCAATCTCAGAGGCTTTCTTGTTCGGGTGAACCTGAATGGAGAGCGGCTGGTCGGCGCACAGTACTTTAAACAGGAACGGCAACTCACCAAAACGGCTGGCAACCTTGTCGCCCAGCAGCGCGCCTTTATCGGCATCAATGACGTCGCGCAGAGCGCGAATCTGGCCGCTGGCATCTTCAATTTTTGAGCTGCTCTTCGGGTGCGCCCCCATCCACAGTTCTGCCATCGGCAGGTTGTTCGGGTTCGCGATACCGTAGAGATCCGTTAACGCAGTTTTACTTCCCCAGGCGTAGTTTTGCACTGAGTTAATGAGTTTTTGCATTATCAAGCCCTGATTCAAATGTGGAATTAACTCCGGGTATTAAAGCAATAAACCACGTGGAAGTAACCTGCGGATGTAAAAAGTCGTACTAGTCTCAGTTTTTGTTAAAAAATTGTGTAGGATAAGCTGACTCGCTTTTAAGCGGGCAGCGGAACATCTGCCCAAATAATCAGACTGAAGCAGTAAGTGAGAGAACAATGTCGAATAAACCCTTTCATTATCAGGATCCTTTCCCGCTGAGTAAGGATCAGACCGAGTATTACCTGTTAACCCGCGATCACGTTTCCGTCTCTGAGTTTGAAGGACAGGAGATCCTCAAGGTCGATCCGCAGGCGCTGACGCTGCTGGCGCAGCATGCGTTCCACGACGCTTCGTTTATGCTCCGTCCCGCGCATCAGCAGCAGGTTGCCGATATCCTGAGCGACCCGCAGGCCAGCGAGAACGATAAATACGTTGCCCTGCAGTTCCTGCGTAACTCAGACATCGCGGCGAAAGGTGTTCTGCCAACCTGCCAGGACACCGGCACGGCGATCATCGTCGGTAAAAAAGGCCAGCGCGTCTGGACCGGCGGCGGTGACGAAGCGGCGCTGGCGCACGGCGTCTACAACACCTACACCGAAGATAACCTGCGCTATTCGCAAAACGCGGCGCTGGATATGTACAAAGAGGTTAACACCGGTACCAACCTGCCTGCGCAGATTGACCTCTATACCGTAGACGGTGACGAGTACAAATTCCTCTGCATCGCCAAAGGCGGCGGTTCAGCCAACAAAACCTATCTTTATCAGGAAACCAAAGCGCTGCTCACCCCGGGCAAGCTGAAGAATTACCTGGTTGAGCAGATGCGCACCCTCGGCACCGCGGCGTGCCCGCCGTACCATATTGCCTTCGTGATCGGCGGTACCTCGGCTGAAAGCACGCTGAAGACCGTGAAACTGGCCTCAACGAAATACTACGATGGCCTGCCAACGGAAGGGAACGAGCACGGCCAGGCGTTCCGCGACGTGCAGCTTGAGCAAGAACTGCTGGAAGAAGCGCGTAATCTGGGCCTGGGTGCGCAGTTTGGCGGCAAATATTTTGCTCACGATGTACGCGTGATCCGTTTGCCGCGTCACGGCGCATCCTGCCCGGTCGGGATGGGCGTGTCCTGCTCTGCGGATCGCAACATCAAGGCCAAGATCAACCGCGAAGGTGTGTGGATCGAAAAACTGGAAAACAACCCAGGTAAGTACATTCCGGAAGAACTGCGTAAAGCAGGTGAGGGTGAAGCGGTTCGCGTTGATCTGAACCGTCCGATGAAAGAGATCCTGGCGCAGCTTTCACAGTATCCGGTGTCGACGCGTCTCTCCCTGAACGGCACGATTATCGTCGGACGCGACATTGCGCACGCGAAGCTGAAAGAGCGTCTGGACAACGGCGAAGGGCTGCCGCAGTACATTAAAGATCACCCGATCTACTACGCAGGCCCGGCGAAAACGCCAGAAGGTTATGCTTCCGGTTCGTTAGGCCCAACCACGGCAGGCCGTATGGACTCGTACGTTGACCAGCTGCAGGCCAACGGCGGCAGCATGATCATGCTGGCGAAAGGCAACCGCAGCCAGCAGGTGACGGACGCCTGCCACAAGCACGGCGGCTTCTACCTCGGCAGCATCGGCGGCCCGGCAGCCGTGCTGGCTCAGGGCAGCATCAAGAGCCTGGAGTGCGTGGAATACCCGGAACTGGGTATGGAAGCGATCTGGAAAATTGAAGTGGAAGATTTCCCGGCGTTTATCCTCGTGGATGACAAAGGTAACGACTTCTTCAAACAGATCCAGTCTTCCCAGTGTTCGGCGTGTGTGAAGTAAGCTAAAACTCTGCCGGGTAGCGTCAGCGCCACCCGGCATAATAAAGAGCGCACAAAGCGCCATACAGTAATTCAGAAGCCATCAATACTTATCTCTTAAGCATGTGAGCAATCCCATCTTTGTTATCAAGGAGAAAGTAATGACAACGCATCGTCGCGAAACAGATTCTATGGGCGCGATCGACGTCCCGGCCGACAAACTTTGGGGCGCACAAACCCAACGTTCGCTGGAACACTTCCGCATCTCAACTGAGAAAATGCCCGTTTCGCTGATTCAGGCGCTGGCACTGACGAAACGCGCCGCAGCCAAAGTGAATCAGGACTTAGGGTTGCTGGCTTCAGAAAAAGCCTCGGCCATCATCAGCGCGGCTGATGAGGTGCTGGCAGGCAAGCACCCTGATGAATTCCCTCTGGCCATCTGGCAGACCGGTTCCGGCACGCAAAGCAACATGAACATGAACGAAGTGCTGGCAAACCGCGCAAGCGAGCTGCTGGGCGGCGTGCGTGGTATGGAGCGTAAGGTTCACCCGAATGATGACGTGAACAAGAGCCAAAGTTCGAACGACGTGTTCCCGACGGCAATGCATGTGGCGGCGGTCATCGCTATTCGCGAGCAGCTTATCCCGCAGCTGAATGTGCTGAAAAAGACGCTAAACGAAAAAGCGCAGGCCTTCCGTGACATCGTCAAAATTGGCCGTACGCACCTGCAGGACGCCACGCCGCTGACGCTCGGCCAGGAGATTTCCGGCTGGGTCGCGATGCTGGAACATAACCTGAAGCATATTGAGTACAGCCTGCCGCATCTGGCGGAGCTGGCGCTCGGCGGGACGGCGGTCGGGACCGGGTTAAATACCCATCCTGAATACGCGGTGCGCGTGGCGGAGGAGCTGGCAAACATCACCGGGCAGCCGTTCGTTACGGCACCCAATAAGTTCGAAGCGCTGGCGACCTGCGATGCGCTGGTTCATACCCACGGCGCGCTGAAAGGGCTGGCGGCCTCGCTGATGAAAATTGCCAACGACGTACGCTGGCTGGCTTCGGGTCCGCGTTGCGGTATTGGTGAAATCAGCATCCCGGAAAACGAGCCGGGCAGCTCCATCATGCCGGGTAAAGTGAACCCGACCCAGTGCGAAGCCATGACTATGCTTTGCTGTCAGGTGATAGGCAACGACGTGGCCGTTAACATGGGAGGCGCATCCGGCAACTTCGAGCTGAACGTCTATCGTCCAATGGTGATCCACAACGTTCTGCAATCCATTCGGCTGCTGGCGGACGGGATGGAAAGCTTTAACGAGCACTGTGCGGTAGGCATTGAGCCAAACCGCGAGCGCATCAGCCAGTTGCTCAACGAGTCTTTGATGCTGGTGACTGCGCTCAATACCCATATTGGCTACGATAAAGCCGCCGAGATTGCCAAAAAAGCGCATAAAGAGGGGCTGACGCTGAAAGCCTCCGCCCTGGCGCTGGGCTATCTGACGGAGGCGGAGTTCGACGCCTGGGTTCGTCCGGAAGCGATGGTCGGCAGCCTGAAATAATCATCCCGCCACATACAGGTGCAGCCGCGGAATAATCAGCTGTAGCGGCTGCGCCTGAGGTCTGTAACGGTGCTGGATATTTTCAGCATCGTAATTCAGAAGTTCACCGATATCCGGCACGACAGCACCCTGATCCGCATCGTAAAGCGCAATCAGCGGTGTCGGACAGGCATACTGCACCTGTTTCTGTTGACCGGAATACCAGACGCGGGCGATAGGCTGGACCTTCACCGGGCGCTTTATTTTGAGGCGCGTGTCCGCCGGTAGCGAGGCGATGCTGTGATACTCCTGCTCCAGGCGTTCAATCCACTGTTCCCGCGACCACGGTGCCACGGTGCGCGGCGTCTTCAGACTTTTTTCCAGTTGCGCCAGAATCTCATCCTTGGTGAAGTTTTTAATGATGTGCTTATTGGCCCAGCCGAAGCGCAGCGTGGCGGGATGACGCAGTACCGTCAGCGTGCGGTAGGCATTCAGGGTAATCAATCCAGGAAGCTGACGATGCACCCACTCGAACCGGGCAGCAGGGGACAGGCCTGACTCTTCGGTGATGATCTTTTCAAATGCCGCTTTCAGAGTGTTGATATACGTAATCTGACCTTCCAGCGCTTCACGCGTTGTCGCATCGGTTTGCAGGCAGATCACGCCAGGCAGACGAACAGCCGCCTTACTGCTGCGTTGTTCTGACTGCTGCTGAATAAAAAGGTGACGATAATGTTTTAGTGCCAGTTCAAATGCGGCTTTGCCGATGTGCTGTTTCACGTCGATGGTATCCAGCGGATCGTGTTCAGCCCCTTTGGCCACATCCGGTAGGGTAAAGACGCGCGCGGCCAGCAGGCGGCAGGTTTGCAAGCGTTCTGTCAGCGTAAGTAATTCATGTTCTATTTCGCGAAAGGTGCTGTTGAGCCTTTCGATGAGATCGTAAGTCGCCATAAATATACTCATTAGTTACAACATACTTATCATATAGCACAGCACGCCGGGTCAGACCAGCGTGCGGTTTAAGTCAGGCAGGAACGGGAAGGGCGATGTTGTGGTATACCGGCCAGCTAAAGCAGAAGCGCGCGCCGCCGAGCTCGCTCTCCTCGCAATGCACCGTGCCGCCCATCGCCTGTGCGATAGAGTAGACAATCGCCAGCCCCAGGCCGCATCCGCCAGTGGCGCGATCGCGGCTGGGATCGAGACGCACAAACGGTTCAAACACCGTTTCTCGCGCTTCCGGGGCAATTCCCGGCCCGTCGTCTTCTACAGTCAGGCGGGCCTGATTGCCCTGTAAATCCAGTCCAATCTGCAATGTGCTTTCGCTGTAACGCATGGCGTTGTTGAGCAGGTTGTCCAGCACGCGCTCCATCAGGCGCATATCCAGAGCACCATAATCACCCGAGGTAACGCGGGTCAACAGCGTGCGTTGTGGGTTCACGCTCTGGACATCATCAATGTGAGTTTGCAGCCAGTCAGGCAGATCCGGCGTGCTGAGGTTCAGCTCGTTCTGCGGGCGGTCGAGGCGCGCGTAGGTCAGCAGCTCCTCAATCAGCGCTTCAAGCTGGCCAATATCGCGATTCAGAGCCTGAGATTCCGCTTCCGTCAGATTCTCGCTCATTTCAAGACGATAGCGCAGGCGAACCAGCGGCGTTCGCAGCTCGTGTGCAATCCCGTCGATCAACTGCTTCTTACTGGCGATTAGGGCATTGATGTTATCGGCCATCTGGTTAAAGGCCACGCCCAGACGTTCAAAGCTGGAACCGCTGTCGAAGTGAATACGTTCGGTAAAATGCCCCTCGCCAAAACGCTGTGCGGCGGATTCCAGTTTCAGCATGTCCTGCCAGTGTGGTCGCATCCAGATAAAAACCGGAAACGCGAGTGAAATGGCGATAAAGGCCATCAGCGCCATATCCAGCAGACGCATCTGGTGCAGATAATAGAGGTAGGGCACCGGCCCGACGGCCAACACGTAATGGCTGCGCGGAATACGCTGGATAAAGGTATATTTCTCATCCAGCGCGACAATGTCCCCGTCGCGCAGACGCTGCATGGCCCGCGCGTCCAGATCGAAATCTTTCAACGGCTCAATGCGTAAATCAAACGACAGGTTCAGATCCAGCTCTTTCAGGGTTTTTGCCCAGTCGTGCGGTGGGATCTCTCTCAGCTCGCTGCGCATCAGATACAGCGAGCTTTTCATCAGGTCATCCAGCGACTGCCTGCCTGCACGTTCGGCAGTGAATTTATAGACCAGCCCGACCAGCATGGTCATCACCAGGAAGCAGACAAACAGCAGAAGATAAAACTGCACAAACAGCTTTTTCATTAACGATTCCGGATGATGAAATAATCAGGTTTCCCAGGCGTGCGGGGCAAACAGGTAGCCTTTGTTACGCACGGTTTTAATGCGGTACGGCTCGGTGGCGTTATCCTGCAGCTTTTTGCGCAGGCGCGATATCGCCACATCAACGCTGCGATCCATGCCGTCATAACTTACTCCGCGCAGGTTTTTCAGCAGCGCATCGCGATCCATGATTTGCCCGGCATGTGTTGCCAGCTCCCAAAGCAGGTCAAAATCTGCTGTCGAGAGCGCAATAAGCTCGTCGGAAAGCAGTACCTGACGGTTGATCGGATCAATGGAAAGCGTCCCAAAACGCATCGCTTTGTGCGGCGTCAGCGACGGAGCAGGCGCTTCGCGTTCAATGCTGGCGTGCTGGCGTAAATGAAGACGCAGGCGCGCGAGCAAAACGGCAGGCGGTGTGGTTTTCAGAATGTAGTCATTGGCACCCATCTCAAGCGACAAAATATGGTTCATATCGCTGTCCAGCGATGTGAGCAGGACAATAGGACCGTCCCAGCGGGCGCGCAGGTCGCGGCAGAGCGTCATGCCATCTTTTCCTGGCAACATGATATCCAGCAGTACCAGGTCCGGGTTTTCACGCACGACGACCTCTTCGGCGCGATCGCCACGAGGCTCAACAATGACGTCCATATCATGTTTACCCAGATAGGCGGCGATCAATTGCCCGACTTCGGGTTCGTCTTCAACATAAACAATCTTATTCATACAACGTCTGTTATCGTGAAAAATGTCAACATACACCGCAGAACCTTAACCTTCCATTAATCTTTCAAAATTAGCATCAGTTCCGTTATTCTGACTCATATTGTTACTTGATTGTTTCAGGAAAGAAAAAGTATGGGGCTGGTGATTAAAGCCGCGCTTGGGGCGCTGGTGGTGTTACTGATTGGCATTCTGGCAAAAACCAAAAATTATTATATTGCCGGGCTGATCCCACTCTTCCCGACTTTTGCGCTCATTGCGCACTATATTGTGGCCTCTGAACGGGGCACAGAAGCATTGCGAACGACCATCGTGTTTGGCATGTGGTCTATCATCCCGTATTTCCTCTACCTGTTATCGCTCTGGTATTTCACCGGTTTTCTGCGACTTCCCCTGGCGCTGAGCGGGGCAGTGGTCTGCTGGGGGCTCAGCGCCTGGGTGTTAATCTTCTTCTGGAGCCGTTTTCACTAGCGCAGTGGTCGGCCTCCGTCCACGGCAAAGGTTCTGCCGGTGACATAGCAACTGGTGAGCAGGTAATCCACAAGGTCAATCACCTCTTTTTCGCCTGGGGCGATTTTCATCAGCGACTTGTTCAGCGCCTGCTGGCGATACTCCGCATCATCGGTTTCGTTAAATAAAATCATTGCCGGAGCGATGGCATTTACCTTCACCTCGGGCGCGAGTTTGCGGGCAAACGAGCGCGTCATGTTATCCAGCGCGGCTTTACTGGCTGCATAGGCAATGTGCTTGTCGCTGCCACGCTCCACCACATAATCGGTGAAATGGATAATGTCGCCCGCAGCATGCCCGTGGCCGCGCAGCAGATCCTGCAGCGCGTGATTAAGCAAATAGGGCGTATTAACGTGGATCTGTAACATGGCAGAGAGCGTTTCGCTGAGCGACGTGCCGGGCTTTTCGGCACACCAGGCACTGGCGTTATGGATAACGGCACGTAGCCCCGTCGTGGTGGACTTCACCTTATCCGCAAAGGCCAGAATGCCTTCATCGGTTGAAAAATCCGCCTGAATGCAGACAGCTCCTGCTTTCCGTAATCCTTCGACAGAGGGATATTCAGTACGATAACTGACGATGACCGGATGGCGAAGGTTGAGAAAATGATGGGCAAGGGCGAGGCCGATACGGCGGCCTCCACCGGTAATCAGTATTGGGTGAAGCTGTTCATTTCCCATCGTATTCTCCTTTACAGTTCAACAATGGGAAAGGCGATGCTATCCCATTAACATCCAGGTTGCCGGTAAAGCAGCAACCAGTAACAGTCCGATTAAGGCCATCTCGCGGCGTTTAAGTGCGTTTTCCAGCTGATGCGTGCGGCGTGCATAGATAAACACCAGCAAACCCGGTGCATATAACACTACAGACAGCAGCAAATGCATAGGCCCGGAAGCATACAACAACCACAGACCGTAAATACAGGCTCCTACACCCACAACATAGTGCGCCGGGCGTGTGGCGATTTTTAACAAATATGCGCCCACTAAGAAATAGGGTACCAGAATCATCTCGGAGGCGATGGTCAGCAGAGTGTTATAGTCAGAACCTGTGAGCCAGATCAGCACCAGACAGACCTGCACGCTGATGTTAGTCAGCCAGAGTGACGCGGACGGCGCACTGTTTTTGTTCTGACGGGCAAACAGGCGTGGAAACGCCTTATGCGTAGAGGCCAGAAACGGGACTTCAGCGGCCATGATGGTCCAGCTCAGGTAAGCGCCACAGACGGAGATGATCAGCCCCGCAGCAATCACCACATCGCCCCAGGGACCGAGCATTTTTACCATCAGCCCTGCCATTGATGGGTTACGCATTCCGGCCAGCTCAGGACGTGCTACCACGCCCAGAGACAGCAGCGTCACCAGCAGATAGACCCCCAGCGCGGCCAGTACGGCCAGCAGAGTTGCACGGCCCACATCGCGTTTATTGCGTGCCCGGGCGGAAACCACGACCGCGCCTTCAACACCGATAAACACCCACAGGGTAATGAGCATCGTGTTTTTCACCTGCTCCCAGACAGGTACGCCCAGCGCAACGCCGGTGAAATCGAGCTTAAATACGTCCATACGGAACGCAATAAAGGCCAGCACGATAAACAGACCAAGCGGGACCAGCTTCGCGAGGGTTGCCACAAGGTTAATACTGGCTGCTGTTTGTACGCCACGTAAAACCAGCCAGTGAACGAACCACAGCAGTACCGAGGCACCCACAATAGACTGCCAGGTGTTACCATCGCCAAAGAGACGCAGCTCAGGCGTGTCGGTAAAGAAACTCAGCGCCGAGAAGACGATCACCAGATAGGAGACGTTGGCGATAACCGCGCATAACCAGTATCCCCATGCGGAGCAGAAGCCAATCAGCTCACCAAAACCTTCACGTGCATAGGTGAAAATACCGCCGTCCAGATCAGGTCGGATGCGGGTCAGCAGCAACATTGCGAACGCCAGCAGCAATATCCCAACGCCGGTGATACCCCAGCCAATGAGGAGTGCGGCTGGGCTTGCCACCGCCGCCATGTTCTGCGGTAAACTGAATACGCCCGCGCCCAGCATTGAGCTTAAAACGAGTGCAGTCAGAGCACTCAGGCCAAGTTTCTTTTCCATTGGCTTCCTGTTATGAAAAGTCCAAATCCAGAATAATTATTTCGCACAGGCGCATAAAAATGGTGGATCACACTAAGGCGCGGGATTTTACGGAGTGTAACGAAAGCATGCAATGACGTGTGGCAGAAATTCAAAAAAAGTAACAAAAAAAGGCGGCATTGCGCCGCCTTTGATCAATGATTTTGTTACTTGTAGAGATCGGCGCTGATCGTCACGTTGTTGCCACGTTCCTGCCACTGGCGGGTGATGTGGTAGTATTTCGCCCCTTTCTTCGCCGCACGCTTCGCGACCTGATAAGAGACTTCCGTCATGTTGCCGTAGTTGCCGGTAAACTTGATGCTGTCGAACGGCACCATCTGCGCAGCAGTGGCGTTGTTCAGCTCTTCAATTTTGGTACCGTCTGGCAGCGTCACGGAATAACGGCCACCTTTCGTGGATTGCGTTTCGAAGAAACGACCCACTTCAGCGCTTGGTGCAGCAGATGTTGCTACGCCAGGGATTTCAACTTTCTTCGCTGCCTCACCGCCTTTTGCGATTGCCGCGCGGCCTGCTTCGGAATCAGCCGGGATAACATCCGGACTTTGCAGAACACGTTTTTTCGCATCTTCTTTATAGATGAACGCGGTAATGCGCTGGTTGCCGCCCTGGTTAGCATCTACCTGACGCACGATATAGAAAGAATATGCACCTTTCTCTTTCGCCGCTTTGGTGATGGCATCGTTCACTTCAGGCTGGCTGCGATAGAAGCCCTGAACGGTGACGGTGTCATAAGGTTCCAATGCGATCGCTTGATCTTTTGGCAGTTCAACGATGCCATTAATCACGCGATTTTTCGGTGCATCAGCTTTCGGTGCATTGTCTTTGAACAGCGCAATCGTTACGCGCTGATTACCGCTGTTGCCATAATCAGACTGGTCAACGACGTAAAACGAGGCCGCACCATTTTTATCGGCGGCTTTTGATGCGGCGGCGACGGCATCGCCAATGGAATTGTAACGACCCACAATGACCGTATGGTCAAAAGGTTTTAACGCTGCCGCTTGCTCCGGCGTTAACTCTGTTGCGGCATTCGCAGACAGGGCGGTCGCACAGAGAAGTGCGGACGCCAGGAGTGTGTTCTTAAGCTTCATAAAAATAATCCTTCGCCTTGCGCAAACCATGTACTGGTATTGTTGTTAATTTGAGACGGTCCCGATTATGGCATTTAAAACCTGTCGCTGTCTGCGGCATTTTTCACTGCCAGTGCTTACTGAATCACCGAATTCGATAACATTTAGTGATATGTTGAAAAAACAGACGTTTGACAAGTAAAACTGATAAAGCTTATGACTTTCACAAGTTAATTTAATGTTAATAACTTGTTCTCTTATGGCGCTATATCATGTTTTTACCGCTTCGCTTGCGCGATTTATCGGCTTCGACGATGAATTTAAGGTAAATATCACTGTCAGTGACGCCGATCGCTTATTTTTCACAGATAAAGTAAGAAATAGTGTTTTCTGGCGGTAGATCACGGGCGCTATTTTCAGTAGGTTATAGACAGTTTGTTACTGTTTTATTTTCCGGGGTTAATCATATCTCGTCGCTATTGTGATGGCGAAAATTGATACAAACCGCGGGCATTTATCGACAAACCATCATCAAAAACCGATGGAAGGGAAAACTATGCGTATTGGGGTACCAAAAGAACGGTTAGCCAATGAAACCCGCGTAGCGGCAACACCGAAAACGGTGGAGCAACTGCTTAAACTGGGTTTTACCGTCGCGGTTGAAAGCGGCGCAGGCAAACTGGCGAGTTTCGATGACGAAGCCTTCATCCAGGCTGGCGCGGAAGTGGTGGACAGTGCTGAAGTCTGGCAGTCACCGGTGATTCTGAAGGTGAACGCACCGGAAGAGAGTGAGATTGCGCTGCTCAATCCAGGTACGACGCTGGTGAGTTTCATCTGGCCTGCGCAAAATCCTGAGCTGATGGAGAAGCTGGCGGCACGTGGCGTGACCGTGATGGCCATGGATTCTGTGCCGCGTATTTCGCGTGCCCAGTCGCTGGATGCCTTAAGCTCCATGGCAAACATTGCCGGCTACCGCGCCATTGTTGAAGCGGCCCACGAATTTGGTCGCTTCTTTACCGGTCAAATCACTGCGGCGGGTAAAGTCCCTCCGGCGAAGGTGATGGTGATTGGCGCGGGCGTTGCGGGCCTTGCTGCAATCGGTGCAGCAAATAGCCTGGGGGCTATCGTGCGCGCGTTTGACACCCGTCCTGAGGTTAAGGAACAGGTTCAAAGTATGGGTGCCGAATTCCTTGAGCTGGACTTCAAGGAAGAAGCAGGCAGCGGCGATGGTTACGCGAAGGTGATGTCTGAAGCCTTTATCAAAGCCGAAATGGAACTCTTCGCCGCCCAGGCGAAAGATGTCGATATTATTGTCACCACTGCGCTTATCCCGGGTAAACCCGCGCCGAAGCTGATCACCCGTGAAATGGTAGATTCCATGAAGCCGGGCAGCGTAATTGTCGACCTGGCGGCGCAAAACGGCGGTAACTGTGAATATACCGTCCCGAATCAGGTGACCACGACCGCGAACGGCGTGAAGGTGATCGGTTATACCGATCTGCCGGGTCGCTTGCCAACGCAGTCTTCTCAGCTGTACGGCACCAACCTCGTTAACCTGCTGAAACTGCTCTGCAAAGAGAAAGACGGCAACGTCACCGTTGATTTCGACGATGTGGTCGTACGTGGCGTTACCGTGGTTCGTGAAGGTGAAATCACCTGGCCTGCGCCACCTATTCAGGTTTCTGCTCAGCCTCAGGCTGCACCGAAAGCGGCGCCAGAACCTAAAGAACCCGCCAAACCCGCTTCTCCATGGCGCAAATACGCGATCATGGCGCTGGCGATTATTCTGTTCGGCTGGCTGGCTAACGTTGCACCGAAAGAGTTCCTTGGCCACTTTACCGTCTTCGCGCTCTCCTGCGTGGTGGGTTACTACGTGGTGTGGAACGTTTCCCATGCCTTGCATACGCCACTGATGTCGGTCACCAACGCCATCTCGGGGATTATCGTGGTTGGGGCGTTACTGCAGATTGGTCACGGCGGCTGGATCAGCTTCCTGAGCTTTGTTGCGGTGTTGATCGCCAGTATCAATATTTTCGGTGGTTTCACCGTGACTCAGCGCATGCTGAAAATGTTTCGTAAAGGCTAAGGGGTAGCATATGTCTGGAGGATTAGTGACAGCCGCATACATTGTTGCTGCAATCCTGTTTATTTTCAGTCTGGCGGGGCTTTCCAAACACGAAACGTCTCAGCAGGGTAATAACTTTGGTATCGCCGGGATGGCGATTGCACTGATTGCCACCATCTTTGGGCCGGACACCGGCAACGTTGCGTGGATCCTGGTGGCGATGATCATCGGTGGTGCGATTGGTATTCGTCTGGCGAAACGCGTTGAAATGACCGAGATGCCGGAGCTGGTTGCGATTCTGCACAGCTTTGTCGGTCTGGCGGCGGTGCTGGTAGGCTTCAACAGCTACCTGTACCACACCCCGGGTCTGGAACCGATTCTGGTGAACATCCACCTGACGGAAGTGTTCCTCGGAATCTTCATCGGTGCGGTCACCTTCACCGGCTCCATTGTTGCGTTCGGTAAACTGCGCGGGAAGATCTCGTCTAAACCGCTGATGCTGCCAAACCGTCATAAGCTGAACCTGGCGGCGCTGGTGGTGTCGTTTGTGCTGCTGGTGGTCTTCGTGCGTACCGAAAGCGTGGGTCTGCAGGTACTGGCGTTGCTGGTGATGACCATCATTGCGCTGGCATTCGGCTGGCACCTGGTAGCCTCCATCGGTGGTGCGGATATGCCAGTGGTTGTCTCCATGCTGAACTCCTACTCCGGTTGGGCGGCTGCGGCGGCAGGTTTTATGCTGAGCAACGACCTGCTGATCGTCACCGGTGCGCTGGTGGGTTCTTCCGGTGCGATCCTGTCTTACATCATGTGTAAAGCGATGAACCGTTCGTTCATCAGCGTTATCGCCGGTGGGTTTGGTTCTGATGGTTCCTCGACGGGTTCTGACGAAGAAGTGGGTGAGCACCGCGAGATTAACGCGGAAGATACTGCTGATATGCTGAAAAACTCGCATTCGGTCATTATCACCCCAGGCTATGGCATGGCGGTAGCACAGGCTCAGTATCCGGTCGCGGAGATCACTGAGAAGCTGCGCGCGCGCGGGATCAAGGTTCGCTTTGGTATTCACCCGGTGGCAGGGCGTCTGCCAGGTCACATGAACGTACTGCTGGCGGAAGCGAAAGTGCCTTACGACATCGTGCTGGAAATGGACGAGATCAACGATGATTTCGCCGAGACCGACACCGTGCTGGTCATCGGTGCTAACGACACCGTTAACCCGGCGGCGCAGGACGATCCGCGTAGCCCAATCGCCGGTATGCCGGTTCTGGAAGTGTGGAAGGCGCAGAACGTGATTGTCTTCAAACGCTCCATGAACACTGGCTATGCCGGGGTTCAGAACCCGCTGTTCTTCAAAGAGAACACCCATATGCTGTTTGGCGACGCCAAAGCCAGCGTGGATGCTATTCTGAAAGCGCTGTAAGTTGTACTAAATGAAAAAGCCGCCAATTCTGGCGGCTTTTTTATCCCCAAACGCTGTTTAATCGTCTTCCGGGTCGTCCATCTCAACCGGCGTCTGGTACTCATCCGG
This sequence comes from Enterobacter sp. CPE_E890, assembly GCF_046521475.1. Lineage (NCBI taxonomy): Bacteria > Pseudomonadati > Pseudomonadota > Gammaproteobacteria > Enterobacterales > Enterobacteriaceae > Enterobacter > Enterobacter sp. CPE_E890. Next base: position 2,200,151 of record NZ_JBKFZW010000001.1, read on the forward strand.
TTTAATGACCAGCAGGTCACAACGCAGATGGTCGATCACCTGTTCGGCGGTATTGCCGAGGAATGCGGCAGAAATACCGGTTCGACCAATGGTGCCCAGCACGACAATCCCGGCCTGCAAATGTTCGGCTAAATCCGGGATAACCTCTTCAGGCAACCCTTTTTCCACGTGGGTCATTTTCTCATCAATGCTGAATTTCTGGCGCAGCGCTTTCATGGCCAACAGGTGCTGACCACGGATGGCGTCGTTATACACGCTCGGGTCAAATTCAGGCAGTTCAATGGCGATATTGATCGGCGTCACCGGATACGCGCCAACCAGATGCACTTCGGTGTGGTTGACCTGTTCAGCGAGCTGGATTGTCTCCTTAACCAGCTTCTCGTTCAGCGCATTGTGGTAATCCTCTTCGCTGGCGAGATTGACTGCCACGACGGCCTTACCGCCTTCAGGCCACGGCTGGTCTTTCACCATCCAGACCGGGCAAGGGCATTTACGCAGCAGATGCCAGTCGGTAGGGGTGAAGATCACGGATTCCAGCTTGTCGTGCTGGTGCGCCATCTTCAGCAGCAGGTCATGCTCACCGGCAACGACTTCCTGGATAATGGCTTCGAAAGGTCGGTTATGCCAGACCACCTTAATATCAATAGGAACTCCCGCTTCCAGGTAATACTTCGCCTGTTCGCGGATCCACGCGGTACGCTGGCTGATCACTCCCTGACGCATAGCGGTGCGCTCGTCAGGCGACAGAAGGGTGGTCATCTCATATGAGAAGTCATAGATCGGCAAAAACGCTTTGATTTTGCCACCAATCCGTTGATGTAAATACACAGCACGCCGTAATGCCGGCTGATCGTCCTGATTCGGATCGATAGCTACCAGCATGTTTTGATACTTTGCCATACAGGTCTCCTTACTACTGTCACCACAGTCTGTAATTAAAAGAGTAACCTATATATCCTGAATGAAACAGGGGGGAGGTTTTGCCAGATCAATAATTCATGAAAAATTATCAGAGGAAAAGAACGGTCGTTGTCACCGCAATAAATGCAATAAACAGCAACACCATCACTGCTATCGCAAAGGTCGTGGAATCCTGAACGTAGGTTTTTTCCTCCCCCTTCATCGGGCCGACAAGCATGATCCAGATGAAGATAAAGGTCACTGAGGCAATCACGACTGAAACGAAAAATAAACTTTCTCTCAATTCATAACCTCAACGAGAACCTTTTGGGCGCTGTGTGGGGACGTGCTACGGTGAAAATGTCAGATAACGGAAGTGTTAATATGCCAGACCAATAAATCAAGAAAATTTATTGGTCTGGCAATATACATATGGGCTTTATGCCACGTTACGGGCGTGCCCGGCAAGAACGGCCAGTGCTTCGCCGTTTTCGATCGTGATGTATTTACCCTTAACAGCCAGCATACCGCTTTTCTGGAAACGGCCCAGCAGACGGCTGATGGTTTCCACGGTCAGGCCCAGGTAGTTGCCGATATCGCCACGCGTCATGGTCAGACGGAATTCGCGTGGAGAGAAACCACGCTCAGCGAAGCGACGGGAGAGGTTGTAGATAAACGCAGCCAGGCGTTCTTCTGCATTCTTTTTGGAAAGCAGCAGGATCATGTCCTGATCGCCTTTGATCTCACCGCTCATCAGGCGCATCATCTGCTGGCGCAGATTAGGCATTTTTCCGGACAGGTCATCCAGAGTTTCAAACGGGATTTCGCAAACCATAGAGGTTTCGAGCGCCTGAGCAAAGCTCGGGTGGTGGCCAGTGCCGATGGCATCAAAGCCAACCAGGTCACCCGCCAGATGGAAGCCGGTGATCTGCTCATCACCCTGTTCGGTGATGGTGTAGCTCTTGATGGTGCCAGAACGGATAGCATAGAGCGATTTCAGTTCGTCTCCCGCTTTAAACAGCGTCTGCCCTTTCTGAATAGGCTTTTTGCGCTCGATGATATTATCAAGCTGATCAAGTTCATGCTCATTCAGGGTAAACGGGATACAGAGCTGGCTGATGCTGCAATCCTGGCAATGGATAGCACAACCGCCAGACTGAATGCGTCGTATAATTCGCTTTTCCGGGATCATAGGTTTGCTCAAGCCTTAATTGATATTGGTCAATTTTAACATCTTTTTGGTAAGTACGTAAGCCTGGCAAACTCTCAATAAGAACAAGAGACGGCAATGTGCTGCCATCTCCTTGAAATTCCACAGCTTGATTATGGATTTTTAGCCTAACCGGTAGAAAATTAAGCACAAAAAGCCTGGGATTTACAGCAGAAGATACCCTTCGTGACGCAGTAACCACTCTTTGCGCTGTACGCCTCCGGCATACCCCGTCATGGTGCCGTTGCGGCCAATCACTCGATGGCAGGGCACCACGATGCTGACCGGGTTGGAGCCATTCGCGGCACCCACTGCGCGTGCCGCCCCGGCGCGGCCTAACTGCTCCGCGAGCTGGCCATAATGCATGACCTGTCCGCACGGGATAGTCCGCAGCGCTTGCCACACTTCGCGCTGGAAAGGTGTTCCGGCCGTGGCGGTGGGTAGGGTGTCGATGCTGCTGAGATCGCCCTCAAAGTACGCCGCAAGCTTGTCGCTCAGTCCACCAGGGTTGGTGGCACTGATACGTTCATACCCCTGTGAGCGGTAATGAATATCGAGCAGATCTTCCATGCGATCGCTGTGCTCTTCCCACTCAACGGCACGCAGACAAAACTGCTCGTCCGCGATCACCCACAGCGGCCCAAGCGGCGTCGCAATCTTATCTTCGAGTAATCTCAGCATCCTCGTTCCTTTAGTTCAGCCTCGGGTAGATCCCCGGTCCAATTGGCAGGCCGACAAGATACCACGCCACCAGCATGACCAGCCATACTCCTAAAAAGATAAGCGGGTAGGGCAAAACCAGCGAATAGTAGGTACCCAGTTTGGCTTCAGGTTTATAGCGCTGCAGGAAGCCTAAAAACAGCGGAACAAACGGCGAAACCGGCGCCAGCGGGATGACGGAGGAGTCAGCGATACGGAACAGGATCTGGGCAAATGCCGGGTGGAACCCCAGCATCATAAACATCGGCACGAAGATCGGGGCCAGAATTGACCAGATGGCCGATCCGCTGGCGATGAACATGCACAGCAGGGATGACAGTAGCGCCAGACCGACAAACGCCGGGACGCCGCTTAACCCGGCAGCCTCCAGCGCGTCGGTCAGGCCGACGGCCATAAATTTGCCCATGTTGCTCCAGTTAAACATGGCGACGAACTGAGCCAGCGGGAAAACCATCACGATAAAGCCCGCCATCTCTTTCATCGGCTCGATCATCAGCTGCGGCAGATCGGCCTGACGGCGAATTTTACCGGTGGCGATGCCATATGCGAGCGACACGACAAAGAAAAACAGAATAATCAGCGGCACAATGCCCTGAATAAAGGGTGAGGGAAGTACGGTATGTTTGACCGGATCGCGCAGAATACCGCTTTCCGGCACCACCATTAGCGCCACCAGGGCGATAAAGGCCAGCGAGACCACGCCCGACACGCGCAGGCCGAAGCGCTGTTCTTTGCTCAGGGTTTCCAGCTTTTCATCGCTGCGACCTTCCCATTTTCCCAGACGCGGTTCGATGATCTTATCGGTTATCAGCCCGCCGACAATCGTCAGGACAATGACCGAGCTTGCCATAAAGTACCAGTTATCGATGACGCTGACATGCATTGCGGGGTCGATAGTTTTCGCCGCCTCCGTACTGATGCCCGAGAGCAGTACGTCGGTAGTGACAATCAGCAGATTGGCGGTAAAACCGCACCCGACACCCGCAATTGCCGACAGCAGACCCGCTACAGGGTGACGTCCGACTGCGAGGAAAATCAGCGCGCCCATGGGCGGCATAATGACCAGCGCAGCATCGGAAGAGATATGGCTGAAGAAGGCGATAAACAGCACCATATAGCTGGCGTAACGTGCGCTGACGTGAGAGGCCATTTTCACCATCAGGGCCGGTAACAGTCCTACGCGTTCCGCGAGCCCTGCACCCAGAACCAGCGCCAGAATGGCGCCAAGCGGGGCGAAACCGCTGAAGTTTTTGATGACGTTGGGTAAAAACCAATGCAGCCCGTCAACGCTGAGCAGGTTTTTTACCGCCACCAGGCTGCCGTCAGCCGGGCTGCGCACGCTCACGTCAAAGGCGGAGAGCACGGCAGTGGCGACCATTAAAATCAGAATCAGATAGATAAACAGCAGGAAAGGGTGCGGTACTTTATTGCCGATCCTTTCAACCCAGCCATAGAGCTTACCGGATGGGGAATGCGAAGGTATGGATGACATACTCATGGGCGTTCCTCGTGACTATTGTGTTGTTGTGTTGTGTTTTTTTATTTTAAAGGTGACGGTGTCACACCTTGTGGGATCGGACATACGTACGGTTTTTCTGCTATTTGCTGTTCAAACTCTTCCCGGCATTTTTTCAGCAGTTCTGCATCCTGTAGCAGATTTAGCGCGGTAGCTCCCATCACTTTTCCGGCCAGCAGCATGCCTTTGTGGGCAATGGAGGTACGACCCTGAGCGACCAGTTGCCAGGTGTGCAGCGGCGTGCCGACGGTAAAGCAGGGGCTGAAGCACTGGGCGACCGGCATTTTCCAGCTGACGTCGCCCACGTCGGTTGAACCCGCCAGCACGTTGTCAGTAATGGCATACGGTGCGACGTCGTCCACCAGCAACGTCTCCTGGTGGCGGCGGGCAAAGGCTTTACCGGCTTCCCCGCCTGTTGCAGCAATATTTTTCAGACTGTTTTGCAGATCGTTTGGCGTCAGCGTGGCGCGGATCTCGCGGGCAAAATCGCGCTCTTCGGTGGTCCATTCGGGCGTACCGTAGTGCTGCATTGCGCGATACATCGCCGCTTCGAGCGTACGGTTCGGCAGGTAGCTGGAGCAGGCTTTATCAAAGCGGCACTCGACGGTGGTTTCGGTCATCATCGCTGCGCCCTGGGCGATTTTCCCAATGCGTTCATAGATTTGTTGTGCGTCGGCCATCTCCGGGGCGCGGATCAGGTACAACACTTCGGCTTGCGCCTGCACCACGTTGGGTGAAATGCCCCCGGTGTCAGTAATGGCGTAATGGACGCGCGCTTTCTCGATGATGTGTTCGTTAAGGAAGTTGGTGCCAGTAGTCATCAGTGTTACGGCATCCAGCGCGCTGCGTCCAAGATGGGGAGAGTTGGCCGCATGCGCCGCCACGCCGTGAAAACGCCAGGCGGCCTGAATGTTGGCCAGCGTACTGACGTTAAACATGCCAGCAAACGCTTCCGGGTGCCAGGTGACGGCGGCATCGACGTCATCAAACAGACCCTCACGCACCATAAAGGTTTTTCCGGAGCCGCCTTCTTCACCGGGGCAGCCGTAAAAACGCACTGTTCCGCTACCACCGTGTTGTTCCAGCCAGCTTTTTACCGCCATTGCCCCCGCAAATGCTGCAGTACCCAAGAGATTATGCCCGCAGCCGTGGCCGTTAGCTCCCGGCGTGGCGGATTGCGCTGCTGCACAGTGCGCCTGCTGGCTTAAGCCGGCCAGCGCGTCGTATTCGCCCAGCAGAGCGATAACCGGTTTCCCGCTGCCGAAGCTGGCGATAAAGGCATTCGGAATGCCACCCGCTTCACGGGTTAGCGTGAAGCCTTCGGCCTCCAGCGCACTGGCGAGCCGTTCAGCTGACCAGAACTCTTCAAAACGCGTTTCGGGATGATCCCAAATCTCGTCGGCAATATCGGTTAACATCCGACATCGCGTGTCGATCGCATCGGCAATAAAAGCGTAGTTCTCCTGCATCACACACCTCGCGTCCACGGGAAATTAAGCGCAGTCCGCGCCAGCGTTTCGATGGCAACAGCCATTATCTGCTCATCAAAGTCGAATTTTTCATTGTGATGTCCGGCGCTCAAATTCGTGCCAAACACCATATATGACGCCATGCCGTCGTTCTGCTGCACGCGGGCCATCATTAACGTGGCGTCTTCGGAACCCGCCGGGGCTTTAACGTTATCAATGGCATGCACCACGCCGGACACCTGGCCTGCCTGCTCGCGCAGATAATCGACCCAGGCGGGGGTGGGGGCGCTGGAGGTGGCGGCTCCCATCAGGCGTATCTCGGCCGTCACGCCATAGAGTGCCGCCGCGCCGGTGATGACAGACTGTGCCCGTTCAAAGACATACTGATTAATGGCTTCGCTTTCGCCGCGGGTTTCAACCTTGATCATCGCATTGGCGGGCACCACGTTGCGTCCGCTGCCCGCCTGCATTACCCCAACGTTCACCCGGGATGCACCTTCGCTGTGCGGTGCAATGCTGTGCAAGGCGATGGCGGCTTGCGCCGCGGCGAGCAGAGCGTTACGCCCGTCCTCCGGTTTACCACCTGCGTGTGCGGCAACGCCGGTAAAGTTCACGTCGAACTTGGTCGTCGCCATAAAGTTATCGCTGCCGCAGACAACCGTACCGGCAGGCACGCCGGTACCAATATGGATGGCCGTGAAATAGTCCACGTCGTCCAGCGCTCCGGCAGCGACCATGGCGCGTGCGCCGCGCGTCCCTTCTTCGGCAGGCTGGAAGATCAGTTTGAGGGTACCATTGAGTTGTGATTCACTCTGCTTAAGCACCTGTGCCAGTCCCAGACCAATGGTGGTATGGCCGTCGTGCGCGCAGGCGTGCATCATCCCAGGATTGCAGGAGGCAAATCCGTCGCGATACGGGCGGTGGCCGTCGTCGAGTGCTTCACTTAAATCAAGGGCATCCATGTCCACGCGAAACGCCAGGGTCGGCCCTGGTCGGCCGGTATTGAGGGTCGCTACAATCCCGGTAAATCCGCCTTCAAACGGCGCGAGCCATTTCTCAGGCGCGCCTTGTGCACGGGCTCGGTCAAACTCCCGCGCAAGGGTGTCGTCATCAGGCAGCCCCATACGGCTTTCGGCATCCACTACGTCGCGGCCCATCGCCAGTTCGTAACCCATTGAGTCAAGGATTTCCGCGACCTTCGCGGCGGTACGAAACTCCACCCAGCCGGATTCCGCAAAATGGTGAAAATCGCGACGCCATGCCCTTAGCTGCGGCGTTAATGTCTGGATGTATTGCGCCAGTGTGTCCATATCTGTTCCTGTTATCATTAAAATATGTGAACTGCTTCACGCTGTGATAGTTTTTACTTATCACTAACCGTTTTTTCACAGTTTTAACCGTTCAGGAATTACCCTCGCACATCCCTTTCTATTAAAGTAGATGACAGTTTCTTTACTCTGATAAACAACGGTTATCGGTCGGGCTATGTCATTTCAGATTAAATTTCATCAAATCCGGGCGTTTGTTGAAGTCGCGCGCCAGGGCAGTATTCGTGGTGCCAGCAGGGCGCTCAATCTGTCACAACCGGCGCTGACCAAATCCATCAAAGAGCTGGAAGAGGGCATGGCGGCGCAGCTTTTTGTGCGCAGGAGTAAGGGCGTGGCGTTGACCGAATGTGGCGAAGGTTTTTACCCGCGCGCCAGGCTGATTCTGGAAGAGTTACGTGCGGCGCAGGATGACATTCGCCAGCGGCAGGGGGAACTGGCCGGGCAAATCAACATTGGGATGGGGGCCAGTGTTTCACGCAGCCTCATGCCCGCCGTCATCACCCGCTTTCATGCGCAGCACCCGCAGGTCAAAGTCCGGATTATGGAAGGGCAACTGGTGTCGATGATCAATGAACTACGCCAGGGGGAGCTGGACTTTACCATCAACACCTATTATCAGGGACCTTACGACCATGAATTTACGTTTGAAAAGCTGTTCGAAAAACCGTTTGCGGTATTTTGCCGGAAAGGGCATCCGGCGACAGGAGCAACCTCTATTAATGAACTTTTGCATTATAACTGGACAATGCCGACGCCACGGGGAAGTTATTATAAGCAATTAGAGGATGTATTTAACTATCGCTCACAAATACCGCGGATTGGTGTGGTCTGTGAAACGTTTACTTCCTGTATTAGCCTTGTCGCGCAAAGTGATTTTTTAAGTATATTGCCACTGGAACTGGGCTGTGACCCGCTGCTGGCGCACCGTCTGGTCATGATCCCGGTTATCGAGTCGCTTCCAAAAGCGGCATATTATTTAGTTCAGCGCCGTGATTCACGTCAGACGCCTCTTGCCGAATCGTTAATAACGCAATTCAGAAGAGAAGCGAGAAAAATAGTTGTAGAGTGAAGTTTATATAATAAAAAAAACAGGGTCTGCCCGACATCAGACAGACCCTACAGTACACACAGCAGTGCGTCCTTTCGCAGATCCTGAGTGTTATATCCATGGGGCAGGTTTATTTAGTTATAACACCTTTCCTGAAAATTGAAAGGCGGGTGAGTGATTGATTTCACGAATTTTTAACACAAATCACTTATTTTATCTTTGCTAAAATTTTAGTTAAGTGTGGTTTAAGTCTGTGGGGGGATTATTATATCTATTCATTAGGTTAATATTTATACCATACCTCGCGGTATAACGGTTATTGAGGCCCCTGTCTGGCACAGGTATAGTACGGTCCTCAGATGTAGCCGGAGGATATCCATGAACCCTGACGACAAATCCTTTTTTCTTGACGCCATGGAGGATGTCCAGCCCCTGAAGCGCAGCCCGGATATTCACTGGCAGCCAAGCCGCAATACGCGGTCGCGCCAGGAGATGGATACCGAACAGCTGGATAACTTCCTGACCCTGGGCTTTCTGGAACTTCTGCCCCTTGAAGAGGCGCTGGCGTTCCAGCGTGAAGGGGTGCAGCAGGGCGTTATTGATAAGCTACGCTCGGGTAAATATGCCCGCCAGGCCAGCTTAAATCTCTTACGTCAGCCCGCCGAACGCTGCCGTCAGATGCTGTATTCTTTTATTCGCCAGGCCGGACGTGACGGGTTACGTAACCTGATTATCATTCACGGGAAAGGGCGTGAGCAGAACTCCCATCCTAATGTGGTGCGCAGCTATCTGGCGCGCTGGTTAACCGAGTTTGAGGAAGTGCAGGCTTTCTGCGTGGCGCTGCCGCATCACGGCGGCAGCGGGGCATGTTATGTTTCGCTACGAAAATCCGATGAAGCGAAACAGGAAAACTGGGAGCGGCACGCCAAGCGCAGCCGCTAGCGGGCGATAGCCTCGCCCGCCATAGACTTAGAACGTTTCCCAGTTGCTGTCGGTAGAGGCGGTTGTCGTTACCGGACGCAGCAACTGCGGTGTCTTCACATTGGCCGGGCGCGGGGCTGCGACTTTTTCTTTGCCGTTCAGACGAAATGCCGCCACTGCCTGGCGCAGCTGTTCAGACTGATCTTCCAGCGCCGCCGCCGCCGTGGCGGACTCCTGCACCAGCGCGGCGTTTTGCTGTGTCACGCTGTCCATCTGTGAAACGGCCAGGCTTACCTGTTCGATACCACGGCTCTGTTCATCGGATGCTGACGAAATCTCACCCATAATATCGGTCACACGGGTAACGGCAGCGACAATCTCTTTCATGGTGGTGCCTGCTTCGCTAACCTGCTCAGAACCGGTATTCACCCGGCTGACGGAGTTTTCGATAAGCCCTTTGATCTCTTTCGCAGCCTGCGCACTGCGGCTCGCCAGCGTACGGACTTCGCCTGCCACAACCGCAAAACCACGACCCTGCTCTCCGGCGCGTGCGGCTTCCACCGCTGCGTTAAGCGCCAGAATGTTCGTCTGGAAAGCGATGCTGTCAATCACGCCGGTAATGTGCGCAATTTGCTGCGAACTGTCAGCAATTTCGGTCATGGTGCGAACAACGTTATCCACCACGTGACCGCCACGGGCTGCGGTTTCAGAGGCGTTTTTCGCCAATAGCGTAGCCTGACGGGCGTTATCGGAGTTCTGTTTAACCGTTGCGGTCAGTTCTTCCATGCTGGCGGCGGTCTCCTCGAGCGAGGAGGCCTGCTGCTCGGTGCGGGCGGAAAGATCGTTGCTGCCTGCGGCAATTTCGCCAGCGCCGGTGTAGATGGAGTCAGTGCTCCCACGTACGGCGCTGACGGTGGTCACCAGCGACTGCTGCATATCCTGCAGACCTGCGGCCAGTTGACCCATCTCATTGCGACCCGTGATGACGATATCCTGCGTCAGATCGCCGCCCGCAATCGCGCGAATATGGTTCATAATGGTGTTGAGGGGTTTTAACAGCAGATGTTGTAAGCCCTGCCAGATCACTACCAGTACCGCGATAACGGCCAGCAAAATAGCCGCCAGCGTCCATTGCATCTGGGTAAAGCTGCTCTGGTTCTCTTCCGTTGCGGCCTTCAGCAGGGTGTTGTTTTCGGCACGCCAGCGGTTATAGACCGCTTCCATATCGTCCTGGGCCTGTTGAGCGTCCAGATCGCCATAGGCCTGGTAGTTATCGGCACGCAGGTACTCAATCGATAAACGCATCACTTCGTGCATCTGGTTCCAGGACTTCTGCATTTCGTCGGTTAATGCCGCATCCTGACCCTTAACCTGCGGCAGTTTCTGCCACTCTTTGTTGTAGGCTTCGGCTTTTGCCAGCGAGTCGCCTGCGGTGCCAAGCAGTTTGTTTATCGCCGCAAGGGAAGCCGGGTCACGCTGGTTTTTCAGGTAGCGGATCGCCACGCGGGTGACGGTGACGCGGGTTTTCACCAGCGTGTTCACGCTGTCGCTCAGACTCTCCTGTTGGGCATTGAGCACCCCGGAGTTCTGGAAGTTATGGCGATCGTTGCTGACAGCAGAGTAGAACAACCCTCCCGTGACAACTTGCAACAGACAGAATATGGTGAGGGCAAAGATAATACCGGTAATCACGTGCAGGTTTTTCAGCATAGCGGTCGTCCGTTAGAGAAAATGCAGGGGTACTCCAATACTATCGTCGTAGAGAATTTAAACTTTAATTTAACTCGCGCTTAACCAAGGGTTCTCTCAGGGAACCTGTTGTAAATCCGGATCATTTTTATGAGGCAGGTTAACATGAGCAGCATTGATAAAAGCGGGACGTACGCGCTCGGGACGCGGACGGTTAAACGACTGGGCTATGGCGCGATGCAGCTCGCCGGGCCGGGCGTCTTTGGTCCACCGAAGGATAAGCTGGCCGCGCTGGACGTGCTGCGTGAAGCCGTCGCGGCGGGGGTGAACCACATTGATACCAGTGATTTTTATGGTCCGCATATTACCAATCAGCTGATCCGAGAAGCACTTCATCCTTACCGGGACGATCTGACTATCGTGACCAAAATCGGTGCCCGTCGCGACAGTAAAGGTGCCTGGCTGCCGGCCTTTTCCGCGCAGGAACTGACTCAGGCGGTGCATGACAACCTGCGTAATCTGCAGCTTGACGTGCTGGACGTGGTGAATTTGCGAATTATGTTCAGCACACACGGGCCTGCGGAAGGGGCGATTGCGGAACCGCTTTCCACCCTGGCAGAGTTACAACAGCAAGGGCTGGTGCGTCATATTGGTCTGAGCAATGTGACGGCCACTCAGGTTGCGGAAGCGCAGAAGATGGTGCCGGTGGTGTGCGTGCAGAACATGTACAACATTGTAAACCGGGAGGACGATGCGCTGGTGGATGGGCTGGCACAGCAGGGCATTGCGTATGTACCGTTCTTCCCGCTCGGAGGTTTTACGCCACTGCAATCTTCCGGGCTGCAGGCCGTTGCTGATTCACTGGGCGCAACGGCAATGCAGGTGGCGCTGGCGTGGTTGTTGCAACGTTCCCCGAACATCTTGCTGATCCCCGGAACCTCTTCCGTGACGCATCTGCGGCAAAACCTTGCGGCGGGGGCACTGCACCTACCGCCTGAAGCCGTGAAAACGCTAAATTCGCTGGTGGACTAAACCTGATATAAGCAAAGCCCGGAAAAATTCCGGGTTTTTGTTTGCAACACCCTGAGATTTGTCTCTTTTTTCAGTGGTTATTTTTAATGTTGTCGACCATGCTCTTTGTACTGATAATGCTAAGTACAGTTGAGACGGCAATGCGCAATGTCTTTATTCCTGTCATAACAGCAGTGGCTATTTTTATTGCTGGCGTTTTTATCCTCAATATACAGCTCTGGTATTCAGCTCGGGTTGATAGCTCGTCGGGAGCCAGATACGCCGTTAACAATATCAATGCCATTCTTGATGAAGCACGGGTTGCAGCCAGAACCGCGACGGAAATTATTGCGAAGGGATGTGATGCAGATGGGCAGTATCAGCTTGGTACGGAGGCCGCTCTGCAACCCCATCTCAGAACCATCGTTATTCTGAAAAAGGGGCAACCCTGGTGTTCATCTCTGCCGGGGAATCGTATTTTATTATTAAATATTAATGATATACCTTTTTCAGAATTACTGCTCACGCCGGCGAGCGATACGGTAAACGGACGACCTGTTTTGTTATTTCAGACCCACTTTGCCACCAATCGAATTATGGTCAGCGTGAGCGATAGCCATATCCGTGACGCTCTGAGTACGCCCCTGGAGCATGTTAATTACGCACTGGTGGTGGGCGGTTACGCTCTTGATGCTTCCGGCAATTTCACCATCACTCATCGCCAGGAAACGCAGGTCGGGCAGGCCCGGTCGGGAAATTACCCCTATAGCGTCAGATATAATCTTCCTCCTCTGTTTAGCGTACAAAGGCTGATCGAACACGGGGCAGGCATCATGCTGTTTTTACTGCTGATCTCCGGTACTGCCGCTTACGTTTTGCATAAGTATCTGAACAAAAACACCCTGCCTGAAGAGTCACTTCGTACCGCAATTGCCCGGGGGGAAATCGTTCCGTTTTACCAGCCTGTGGTGAATGGCAGAGAAGGCACGTTGCGGGGCGTGGAGGTGCTGGCAAGATGGAAGCATCCGCAGGCGGGCTATATTTCTCCGGCTACATTCATTCCCATTGCTGAAAAATCGGGGCTGATTGTTCCTCTGACGCAAAGCCTGATGGCGCAGGTGACGACACAGATGAACGCGATTTCCACGAAATTACCGGAAGGGTTTCACGTCGGGTTGAATTTCAGTGCCCCCCACATTGCGATGCCGACCTTCCTGGATGAGTGCCTGAAGTACAAGGATAGTTTCGTCAGAAAAGATCTGAACCTGGTGATCGAAGTGACAGAGCGGGAACCGCTGGATATTGATGAAAACCTTGTCCAGACCCTGAATGTGCTCCATGAAAAAGGGTTCGCTATTGCACTGGATGATTTTGGTACCGGCTATTCTGGACTCTCTTATCTGCATGATCTGCATATTGATTATATCAAAATTGACCATAGCTTCGTCAGCCGGGTGAACGAGCATGCGGACTCTACCCGCATCCTCGACTGTGTGCTGGATCTGGCGCGTAAACTCTCCATCAGCATTGTAGCGGAAGGCGTAGAGACGAAGGCGCAGCTAGACTACCTCAATCGCAATAACATCGTCTTTCAGCAGGGGTACTACTTTTTTAAACCGGTTCCGTTTACCGAGCTTATTCATATTTTGTTGTCGAAGCCGAAGGTGAAAGTGGTGGTGGAGTAACCTGCAGAAGCTGCTGCTGAATTAAATCCTCTCAAACTTCAATGCGTTTGGGATCGTCTGCGGAAATGACCTTGATCCTGGGGCATTATCCGTAATACTGTATTTATATACAGTATGTGGCGAGAAAGGCATTTATGAACACTCTCTTTTCTTATCATCCAAAGCAATACATTGAATTACCTTTATTTTTGGAGCGTGTTGCCTGTGGTTTCCCAAGCCCTGCGCAGGATTATGTGGAGGATCGCCTCGATCTCAACAGGCTGGCGGTCAGACACCCGAGTGCAACCTATTTCGTCAAGGTGAGCGGAGACTCGATGATTGGCGCCGGGATCGGCGACGGCGATCTGCTGGTGGTTGATCGCTCGTTAAATGCTGAACATGGCGATATCGTGGTGGCGTCGGTCGCCGGTGAATTTACCGTGAAAGAGTTGCAGACCCGTCCGGTCCTGAGACTCCTGCCGCATAATGTCCGCTATCAGCCGATCACCTTTCAGTCCGAAGAGGAGCTGCAAATCTTCGGGGTTGTTACCCACACACTCAAAACGCATAAACATGTTCGCGCTGGTTGATGTGAATAGTTTCTATGCCTCCTGCGAGAAGGTGTTCCGTCCCGATCTGGAGGGGAAACCTATCGTGGTAGTTTCGAATAACGACGGCTGCATTATTTCACTGTCGCGGGAGGCAAAGCAGCTCGGTATAAAAATGGGTGAGCCGTATTTCAAATTCAAAGAGAAGAGCTACCCCTCCCGGGTGTACGTCTTTAGTTCGAATTATGCACTCTATGCCGACCTCAGCAGCCGGGTGATGCAAACCCTGACCGATCTTGCCCCGGCAATAGAGATCTATTCCATTGATGAAGCGTTCGTGAATGTGTCAGGTGTCAGCCACTGCATGTCGCTGGAAGCGTTTGGTCGTCAGATGCGTGCGCAGATACTTAAAAATACGGGCTTAACGGTTGGCGTCGGTATTGCCCCGACAAAAACGCTGGCGAAGCTGGCCAACTATGCGGCCAAGCGGTGGTCGAGTACCGGTGGCGTGGTGGATTTATCGGATCGCGAGCGGCAGCGCAAACTGCTGGCGAATGTACCGGTAGACGAGGTGTGGGGCGTTGGACGGCGCATCACGAAAAAACTCAATGCGATGGGGATCTCCACGGCACTGGCGCTGGCGGATGCCTCATCCTGGGTCATTCGTAAACATTTTAACGTGGTACTGGAGCGCACGGTGCGAGAGCTTCGCGGTGAACCCTGCCTTGACCTGGAAGAGTTTACTCCCACAAAGCAGCAAATTATCTGTAGCCGTTCGTTTGGACACCGGATTACGCAATACGAAGAGATGCATCAGGCCATTTGCGCCTACGCGGAACGTGCAGCAGAAAAACTACGCGGCGAGCATCAATACTGCCGCTTTATCAGCGTGTTTTTGCGCACTAGCCCTCATGCCGACAACGAAATTTATTACGGCAATCAGGCTTCAACCATCCTGATGACGCCGACCAACGACTCACGCGATATCATCCGTGCAGCCACGGAGGCGCTGGGGCGTATATGGCTTGACGGGTATCGCTACATGAAAGCGGGGGTGATGCTGGCGGACTTTTTCAGTACGGGTGTCGCCCAGCTTAATTTGTTTGACGATAACCGTCTGCGCGTCAACAGTGCGGCACTGATGGACATGATCGATAGCGTCAATCATTCCGGCAAAGGGAAGATATGGTTTGCCGGGCAGGGGATTGAGAAATCCTGGGCAATGAAACGCGAGATGCTGTCTCCGGCTTATACCACGCGGTACGCGGATTTGCCGGTGGCGAGGTAGAGTACTCCTGCGTTATTTCTTTTGCGTCAACCAGGTTGCCGCCGCCGTCAGCACGCCGATCAACGGCATTTGGCCCGCACCTGCCAGGAAGTTATGGCGATCGATGTCATTATTTTTATGGATATCAGCAAAGCGGGTAAGCGCCGTTTTTTCATCCGCAGCGCTGATCTCCTCAAACTGCTTTTCAAACCCCTGAGCGGTCAGCTGAGAAGCTGCATCGATGTTTGCGCTCTCGATCGCAACGAGATCCGGGCCTTTCCTGAAGAAACTGTAATCGGGCATATGTGCTCCATAAAGAAGAGGATACGGTGAAAATACTCTATTCCTTATGGTCAAAAAGTGCACGTGATTTGCGGGGGGAATGTTCAGTTTTTCTTCATGATCTCAGGCAGTAATTGCTCAATCACGCTGACGACACGTCGGACGCGCTGTGGAATAAAGCGGGCATCAGGGAAAACGGCATAGAGGAATCGGTCGGGTAACCGCCAGGCGGGTAAGATCGGCACCAGTGTGCCATTTTTCAATGCTCTGGCCGCAAGCGGTAGCTGCATGCCTCCGATTCCGATGCCTGACTCCAGCGCCTGTAATAGCGCGTCGCTGGTATTGGCGCGGAAAACGGTATTCACCTTCACGTCGAGGGTCTCTTCCTGAGAAAGCAGCCGCAATGGGGCATCCAGCGGGATGCCGCTAAATCGTACATGTGGCAGCGTCGCCAGCTCCCTGACGCTGTGCACCGCCTGAAATTCAGGGGCGGCAAACAGCGCGGTTTCAACACGTGCCAGCACGCGAGCCGCATGCGCCAGAGGAGGCTCACTGCTTAGTCGTATTGCGACATCCACCCCTTCTGTCACCAGGTCGGCAATGCGGTCATCGAGGGAAAGCATCAGGTGCAATTCTGGATGCAGGCGTTGCAGCGAAAGCAAATGTGGCAAAAAGATCTGGCCCAGCCCGCTCGGCAGCTGGACATGCACTCTCCCCTGAAATTGCTGATCGACAGGATCCAGCCGCATCTCAGCTTCCCGCATGGCATCCAGCACAAGCTGCATATCACGGCTGTAACGCTCTCCCTGTTCAGTCAACTTCATTGATCGCGTTGTACGATGCAGCAACACGACACCAAGCTCTTGTTCAAGGGCGGCGATCTGCTGGCTGACCGCAGATTGCTTCATCCCGCTCTGGCGGGCGGCGGCAGAAAAGGAACCTGCTTTTGCAACGCAAAGAAAGGTGGAAATGGCGTTGAGTTTATTATTCATTTAATGATTTTTCTGATAAGTGCCATCGGTTTAAGGGGATATCCAATAAAAAAATAATATATGACACTGCGCCTGTCACCCTTTCTGGAGAAACTTCATGAATAAGATGCCGCAACAAAACGTCGCGCTGGTCGCTGGTGCCAGCGGAATTGTGGGCAGACAGCTCGTCAAAACGCTCCTGCACAATAAATGGCAGGTGATCGGTCTCAGTCGCCATGCAGTGACCCATCCGGATGCTATTCCGATGGTGAATGTCGATTTACTGGATGCGCAGAACAGCGCAGAGGTGCTGCAACCCCTGAGTGGTATCACCCATATTTTTTACAGCGCCTGGGCGAACGCGGCAAACTGGACAGACATGGTCGAGCCGAACGTTACGATGCTGCGTCATCTGGTCAGTCATATCGAAAAAACAGCACCGCTGCAGACGGTCAGCCTGATGCAGGGGTACAAAGTCTATGGTGCACATCTGGGGCCGTTCAAAACCCCGGCACGCGAAAGCGATCCTGGCGTACCGGGTGCAGAATTTAACGCCGCTCAGCTCACGTGGCTCAGCGATTTTCAGCGTGGGAAAAGCTGGCACTGGAATGCCATCAGACCGGGCGTGGTGGGAAGTACCGTGCCCGGCAACACGATGAATCTGGCGCTGAGCATCGCTCTGTATGCGTCTTTGTGTAAGGCTCAGGGGCTACCTTTGCGCTTTCCCGGTACCGAGCAGACCTGGCACAGTATCGTTGATCATACTGACGCCGGGTTGCTGGCCGAGGCAACGCTGTGGGCTGCCACGACATCTGCGGCGCAGAATCAGGCTTTCAACGTGAATAACGGCGATATCTGGCGCTGGAGTGAGCTATGGCCGCGCATCGCACGCTGGTTTGAACTGGAATCTGCTCCGCCCGTGAGGTTGTCATTTCATCAGCTGTTTAAGGACTATCGTGAGGTATGGTGCGAGCTTGCCAGAGATCGGCTGGTAGAAACGGATATTATGCAGCTGAATGACGGACATTTTGCCGATTTCGTCTTTAGCTGGAATTACGACATGTTCGGTGATGGCAGCAAGCTTCGGCGGTCTGGCTTCACGCGAATGCAGGCAACCGATGAGATGTTTTTCAACCTGTTCGCGCAGCTGAGAGCGGCACGTATTATTCCCTGACTGTAAGGGCGTCCTGGTGCAAGCCAGGACGCGGGGACACTTACTCAACTGTTAACGCATTGACGACGTCGGCGACGCTTTTAACACTACGGATATTTCCGATGCCTGTGCCAAGCGCGATATAACCTTCATCGGTGTTGTCTTCCAGCATACCCAGGCGTAAACCCCGTAATCCTCCCATCACCTTGCCCAACTCTTCGTTGCTTGCACCTGTTTTATCCATCAACGCCAGTTTTTCCGCCAGCTTGCCGGGAAGAGAACGGTAGTAATGGGGCACGGTGCGGAAAAGCAGCAAATCGAGACCGTTGGCGGCAATAATTTTATCTTTGACCCCCTGCGGCACGCGGCTTTCTTCCGTGCTGATAAAGACCGAACCGGCAAACACGCCTTCAGCGCCTAATGCATGGGCCGCTCTGGCGGTGCGGTTATCGGTAATACCCCCCGCAGCCATCACTGGAATGTGCTTCACGGCATCGGCAATCAGCGGCACGATGGAAAAGGTGCCAAGCACCGTTGCGGGCAATGTGCCCCCTTCGTCAAAACCGGTGGCGACGATAATGTCTGCTCCCAGGTCTTCTGCGAGACGAGTGTTTTCAGGCGTTGGGTTGATGTCGCGGTAGATAATGGTGATACCTGCCTCTTTTAACTCGTTAAAAAGCGCTGGAATAATGCTGCCTTCCCCATAACCCGTATACACCACGGCCCTGATACCTTCTTCTTTCACCACCTGAAGGATAGGCCCGGTCCAGATGTCATTAACGGCTGTGGGGATCAGGTTCACGCCAAAGGGTTTTTCGGTCAGCCGTTTGGTTTTACGAATTTCCTCACGCATTTTTTCAGCGGTCTCTTTCGGCGTAGAGACCGCGGTATCGGCGGTTAAACCTGCATTTGGTCCCAGCACACCGAGCCCTCCGGCATTGCTGACTGAGGCGACTAATCGTGCATCAGTGAGCCAGGATAAAGGCCCCTGAATAACAGGTTTTTCGATACCCAGGATCTGACAGATACGGTTATTTTTCATAGCAGACTCTCCCTCACGTTTGAATGGGGGAGAGTGTAGGGCTCAATATTGTTAGGAAAAATAGCCAAAAAGATTCATCACTGTTATAAAATTCATAACAATAACTTTATCCTGCTTGTGGCAAAAACATCCTTTATGCAAATAAACCTCTTTGAATCTATTAGGATTTTTATTGAAATTATTGAGTCAGGGAGTCTTACCCAGGCGGCGGAGAATCTGCAAATCCATCGTCCGGCAGTCACCAAAGCATTACAGCTTCTGGAGCAACACAGCGGCACACGTTTACTGCAACGAACAACGCGTCGTATCAGCCTGACACCTGATGGGGAAGCGTTTTACCGTCAGAGTAAACCTCTGCTGGTGCAGGCGGATGAATTACTGGAGTCGTTTGGCAGTGGCCGGGCAATACACGGTCAGTTACGTGTGGATATGCCCATCTCTTTTGCGGCGTTGCGGGTGATACCTAATCTGCCTGATTTTTATCGCCAGCATCCTGAAATCGATATTATCCTGAGCAGTTCTGACCGTCGTCGGGATATGCTACGAGAGGGCCTGGACTGTGTGCTACGGGTGGGAGAACTCGACGATGGTGACTATATCGCGCGTAAAATCGGGAATATCAAGATTACGACTTGTGCCAGCCCGGCCTGGCTTGCGAAAAACGGCACGCCTGCAACGCTGGATGATTTACGCGAACATCAGGCGATCAACTGGGTTAACAACAACAGCAGACAAATTTATCCGTGGACTTTTACAACGCCAGAAGGGACTGCTGAGATTAAACTTCCCGGAAAACTTGTGGTGGATAACTCCGAAGCCTACATTGCGGCAGGTCTGGCCGGACTGGGATTAATGCAGGGGATGAATCTCTTTCTGCAGCCTTACATTGACCGTGGTCTTCTGGTTGAAGTCTTGCCAGACTACCGATCTCCGGACCGAAAATTGTCACTTCTCTATCCACACCGTCACCTCTCCCGAAAAGTGCGGGTATTTACCGAGTGGCTGGAGAGTCTGGTGTGAAAACAGCCAGTTCGTGACACAACGCGCCAATCTGTTCCACGGCATTCAGCAGGCGGGGCGTTGGTTCGTTTGCGCAGTTTAGCCGCAGAAAGTGCGTTAATTCTGCGCCAGGGGAAAACAGCGGGCCAGGGCTGACGCCGATGCCCAACGCCAGCGCACGACGATGCACCTCCAGCGCGTTGATCTGCTGAGGAAGTTCTACCCACAACAGGAAACCGGCAGTGGGCACGTTAACACGTGTACCCGGTGGGAAACTCGCCTCGACCCGCGCAACGACGGCGTCTATTCCCTCTGCGATCCGGTGCTTTAACCGCCGCAGATGACGATCGTAGTCGCCACTTGCGAGGATCTCGCTCGTTGCGGCTTCCAGCATTGGCGCACCTGCCCACTCTCCGGCCATACGCGTCTGCAATACCTGCGCGTGGTAGCGCCCGGCGGCAATCCAGCCGATCCGCCAGCCTGGCGCAAGCGTTTTAGACAGTGAACTGCAGTAAATCACGTTTCCGCTCTGGTCGAACGCTTTGCAGGCCGGAGGGCGTTGCCCTTCGCCAACGAGGTCACCATAGACATCGTCCTCAATTAAAGGGATCTCTGCCTGCTCAAGCAGAGCAACAAGCTCTTGCTTGCGTGCAACGGGCATACTGGCACCTAAAGGGTTTTGCACGGTGGGTGAGGCCAAAACGGCAGCGGGGCGGTGGCAGAGAATGGCGTCAGCCAGCGGTTCCAGTAACAGGCCTTCAACGGGATCGGTCGGGATCGCTAAGGCTCTTAGGCCTAAATCTTCCAGCAGCAGGAGTGTACCAAAGTAGGCAGGCTGCTCAATCGCTACGACATCACCTGGCTGGCACACTGCCTGAAGGGCAAGGCGCAGCGCCTGCGTTGCACCCGCGGTGATGATGAGATCATCCGCGCCGAAACGAGCCCCCCATTGCGCAGAACGCGCGGCAATCTTACTTCGTAAATCACGCCTTCCCGGAGGCAGGCTATAGCTTTGTCCGTGTGCGTCCAGACGGCGGACGGCAGAGTGCAACGCCCGTTGCAGCATATCGCCAGGTAGCCATGCGGGGTCAGGCAGGGCTGCGCCCAACGGTATCAGACGGGCTTCTGCACTGCTGAACAGCGAGCGGGCCACGGCGGACATTGTCACAGGGACCGGACCAGGTACGGAGTGCGAAGGTTCCGCACGCGGAGTGATGCTGGTCTGGCAGATGAAGTAGCCCGAACGCGGACGCGCCATAATCAGCCCCTCTGCTTCAAGGCAACGAAGGGCTTCCAGCGCCGTCGGAAGGCTAACGTGTTCGCGTTCGGCCAGTTTACGCGCGGAGATCATCCGGTCGCCTACACGCAACGCACCTGAAGTCAGTGTTAGACGGAGCATCTCAGCTATTCGGCGGTAATGTGGGGACGACGGAGATGGGGCAGACATGGGCATCTGTTCAGGCTGATTTTCGATAAAACTGACTATACAGCCAATGACGCGCGCCATCTATAGTGTCCGACATGTTCAGGACAAGGAGGCATTATGCAGAGCAATAATTTCAACATCTCTACTTATTTCAAACGCATAAACTACACCGGACCGGTGGCTGCCGATACGGCCACGTTACATGCGCTTATGCGTCATCAGCTCTTTTCAGTTCCCTTTGAAAATCTGGACGTGCAGGCGGGCAAAATTGTCTCGCTGGCACCAGACGATATTGCCGATAAGGTGTTAACGCAGGGGCGCGGCGGTTACTGCTATGAGGTGAACGGTCTTTTTGCCATGGCGCTGGAGGCGGTAGGTATTCCTTACCGTTTCGTGGCGGCACGCCCGATGTTCTACCCTGCGCGACGACCGAAAACCCACATGGCGCTCATCGCTGAGGTAGATAGTCGACAGTGGCTTTGCGATCTCGGGTTCGGCAGCTACGGCATCCGTGCACCGATGGCGCTGGACACGCTTGATGTCGATATCACCCAGGATTTCGACACGTTTCGGCTTAGCCGTAGCGCAGAGGGCGAATATCTGCTTCAGGCAAAAGTGGAGGGGGAATGGGCCCGTCAATACGGCTTTGATCTCACGCCTCAGGAATGGATTGATTTCGTTCCGGCCAACTACCTTAACTCCACGCATCCGGATGCCATCTTTGTCCAGAAGCTGGTGGTGGTGCAGCATCGCCCGGAAGGACGTGAGATTTTATTGGGCGATGTGCTGAAGACGATCACTGCGGATGGGGTTGAAATACAGCAACTGGCGGAGGGAGAAATCTCCCGTATGCTGAAAGACCGTT
Organism: Enterobacter sp. CPE_E890; assembly: GCF_046521475.1. NCBI lineage: Bacteria > Pseudomonadati > Pseudomonadota > Gammaproteobacteria > Enterobacterales > Enterobacteriaceae > Enterobacter > Enterobacter sp. CPE_E890. Next base: position 2,222,180 of record NZ_JBKFZW010000001.1, read on the forward strand.
TTGCGTTGACGACGGCGTAAAACAGAGGGGCGGCCTGCTGTCACACTGCCCCGAGAATCGCCCATACGGCTGGTATGGGCGGTGCGAGTTTATTTCTTCTTATTCATCATCGCTTTTAAATCGGCAAACGGGTTAAACGTGGCGACGCCCACGTCTTTTTGCGCGTCTTCCCCTGCAACCACGGTGGTACCGTACTGATCCGCTTCGGTGTATTTCGAGTGTTCATGGTCATGGCAAAACAGGCACAACAGTTCCCAGTTGCTGCCATCTTCCGGGTTGTTGGTATGGTCGTGATCGATATGGTGAACCGTGAGTTCACGCAGATTGGAATAAACAAACTCTCGCGAGCAGCGACCACACACCCATGGATAGATTTTTAATGCTTTTTCGCGATAGCCGCTTTCCAGCCGCGCGTAGTTTTTAGGGATCAAAGCCATTGCCGGTTTTACCTGCCATGAAAAGAGTGGGGGATATTATATCCCATTATGGAGCGTAATGACGAACCCCTCAATTCTGTCAATTTATTTGAATCATTCCGTTAAATAAACGGCGTTTATTCTCACCGGGTAATGCGTAAAGTAGGTGAGATGCAAAGTCCCATCAGGATAAATCGTTATGAAAAAGATCGGGTTTCTGTCGTTTGGTCACTGGACACCTTCACCGCAGTCCGGCACGCGTTCAGCAGCGGATACATTGCTTCAGTCCATTGATTTGGCCGTGGCGGCCGAAGAGCTGGGGGCAGACGGCGCGTATTTCCGTGTGCACCACTTTGCCCGGCAACTGAGCTCCCCGTTCCCTCTGCTGGCCGCAATAGGCGCCAAAACGAAAACCATTGAAATCGGTACTGGCGTCATTGATATGCGCTATGAAAATCCGATGTACATGGCAGAGGATGCTGGAGCCGCGGATCTGATCTCAGGTGGGCGTTTGCAGCTTGGCATCAGCCGGGGTTCCCCGGAGCAGGTTATTGATGGCTGGCGTCATTTTGGCTATGTCCCGCAGGAAGGGGAAAATGAATCTGATATGGCACGCCGCCATACCGAGGTACTGCTCGAGGTATTGCGTGGAGAAGGTTTTGCAAAACCGAATCCACAACCTATGTTCCCGAACCCGCCGGGGTTGCTGCGCCTTGAACCTTATTCCGCCGGTTTGCGCGAGCGTATCTGGTGGGGAGCCGGTTCGAATGCGACGGCAGTGTGGGCGGCAAAACTGGGAATGAACCTGCAAAGTTCTACCTTAAAAGACGATGAAACCGGTGAGCCGTTCCATATTCAGCAGGCAAAACAGATCCGCGCTTACCGTCAGGCGTGGGCGGAAGCGGGGCATACGCGTCAGCCGCGAGTCTCGGTTAGCCGCAGTATTTTTGCGCTGATGGACGATCGCGATCGGATGTACTTCGGCTCCAGCCGGAGCGACAGCGATAGCGTCGGTTATCTTGATGAGAAAACGCGTGCGATCTTCGGACGTAGCTATGCCGCAGAGCCTGATAAGCTGATTGAACAGTTGAAAAAGGACGACGCGATTGCCGAGGCCGATACGTTATTATTGACCGTGCCGAATCAACTTGGTGTGGATTACAATGCGCATGTGATTGAGTCCATTCTCAAACATGTCGCACCGGCAATGGGCTGGCGCGAGTAGCCATTCTGTAATCAGCCGTGAGATCGTAATGGAAAACCTGGCCCTCTGGTATCGACGTTTTGGCGAGCCAGATTCTGTTCTGCAGCCGGAAACAGCGCCATTGGGCGAGCTTGCACCGGGTCATCTTCGTGTGCAAATGCTGTTTTCCCCGGTGAACGCGTCCGATCTTATCCCCATTACCGGGGCCTATCGCCACCGGACGCCGCTACCGGCGGTGGCAGGGTATGAAGGCGTCGGGATTGTGACCCAGGCACCAGCCCCCTTCACGGGGCTGGTGGGCAAGCGCGTCTTACCCTTACGGGGGCAGGGAACCTGGCAGCGCTATGTTGATTGCCCGGCTGAGTATACGATCCCGGTTCCGGACAATATCGACTCACGCCTGGCCGCACGGGCCTATATCAATCCGCTGGCGGCGCAGATGATGCTCGCTCACTATCCACCACAGGGAAAGCGGGTGTTGCTCACGGCTGCCGGTTCTGACTGTGCCATTCTGCTCGGGCAGTGGGCGCGTCAGAAGGGAGCGCAAGCGGTATACGGTATTCACCGTTCGCCTGTACATGCTGAAAGGCTGGATGCGATGGGGATCATTCCCGTCGCGCAACAGGATATGAAGAGAATCGGCGCTATCGCTGCGTGTGCCGACGTTGTTTACGATGCGACCGGAGGAGCGCTTGCGGAAGCTATTCTCAACGTGATGCCCGAGCAGGGCATGTTTGTTTGCTACGGACTGCTCTCCGGGCAAACCTTCCGTCAGCAGCGCCCCATGCCGCGCGTGGCATGGTTTCATATTCGTAACTATCTCGATGCGCTCAGCGTGGAGGCGTGGCATGCCGAGTTCGAACGCATCTGGCCTCAGTTGCGTGGTAGCCAGTACAGCCATGCCACGGTGTACCCTCTGATGGAATGGCAGAGGGCGCTAAGTGCGTACCGTGAGGGTGGCAGAACCGGCAAGCCTATCCTGTCGATGATGGCGTGACCGCTATTGATGGCTCATATCGCTCAGCAGCACGGCAATACTTTGCCCACCTGCCGTCTGTTCCAGGCCAATCTTCACAATGATGGTCAGCGGAACGGAAAGCAGCATCCCAACGGGTCCGAGCAGCCAGCCCCAGAACATAAGGGACAAGAATACCACCAGTGTGGACAACCCCAGTCCACGTCCCATCATCCGTGGCTCAAGAATGTTGCCGAACACCAGATTAATCACCAGGTATCCTGCCAGCAGAATCAACGCGTCATAGAACCCGCTGAAAACCAGCATCTGAAGAATAGGAGGAATTGCTGCCAGTACGGAGCCGATGTTAGGGATGTAGTTAAGCGCGAACGCCAGCAGTCCCCAGACAAATGCAAAGCGGACATCCAGCGCCATGAGCATTCCCCAGACCACCCCTCCTGTAACCAGACTAATGGCCGTTTTTAAAACCAGATAGCGGGAAACGCTGTCCAGCGCACGTTGAATTGCCCCCATACCTTCAACCGGACGAACCATGATCTGCTGCAGCTTTGTGGGAAGCTGCGGTACCTCCAGTAACATGAACACCACCGTTAAGAACAGCAGGAAAATAGAGGTCATGGCATTGGAGAGTTGCGCCAGCAGGCTGGTGACAAGCGTCATGGCCGCGTTGGGATCGATATATTTCAGGAGCTCCTCAACCGAGACTTCTATGCCTGTACGCTGCAGCCAGGGTTCAATTTGCAGGAGCGGTATCGCCAGTGACGAACGGTATTTCGGCAATGTTCGCGCCAGTTCATTGAGCGACGTCCCCAGGTAAGCGACGAGCAGAACCATCGCAATAATAATGATGCTGATAAGCAGGGTGATCGCCAGTACGCGCGGAATGCGTAATCGAGTCATACGCTGTACCAGCGGGTTAAGGATCACCGCAATAAACAGCGCCAGAACAAAGGGGACAATGATGTCGGCGGCAAAACGAACGCCTGTCAGAATGATCACCAGCATGCCCAGCATGATGACAATTTTTAACCCGTTCAGGGTAATGATGGGTTTAGCCATGGTGACTCCGGAATAATCTTTTTATTTATAATAAATGCGAAACCCGCTGTAATAAAGTAACCAAAATCAAACGGGGTGGGTAAAGAATTGCAAAGACTTTGAGTAAAATCCTGACTTATGGTACAAATCTGGCGTGTTTAACTACCGAGGACAATTTTGATCCGCAAAGACGAGAAGCAACACCGCGGATAATTGTAATTTTATGGACAATTTGTTCAGAACGTACTTTTCAAACAATACTGCTGTATTTTCCTCTTCCTTCTGCCTGCTTTCTGGTGAGCAACACTGGCGCACCGCACTATAGTCACATCTTCTGCCTGAGCTGGCGCTACGCGCTTAGCTGTCCGATTTAATTTCATTTTTTTGGTTTGCTGTTCGCGGCGGGCCACGATGGATTATATTCTCAAGCAGGAGAAAAACATGTTTTACTGGATTTTATTAGCTCTGGCTATTATCGCTGAAATTACCGGCACGTTGTCGATGAAATGGGCAAGTGTCAGCGATGGCAACACCGGTTTTATTTTAATGCTGGTGATGATTTCACTTTCCTATATTTTCCTCTCATTTGCAGTGAAAAAAATTGCGCTGGGTGTGGCCTATGCCCTGTGGGAAGGGATCGGTATTTTGCTGATTACACTGTTCAGCGTCATGATATTTGACGAAACGCTCTCCACGATGAAGGTTGCCGGGTTAACGACCCTGGTTGCGGGTATTGTGCTGATTAAATCGGGTACTCGTAAGCCGACAAAACAGCAGAAGGAGCAGAACCATGCAACAGTTTGAATGGGTTCATGCGGCCTGGCTGGGTTTTGCCATCGTGCTGGAAATTCTGGCTAACGTCCTGCTGAAATTCTCGGATGGTTTTCGCCGTAAAGTGTACGGACTGATGTCGATTGCGGCGGTTCTGGGGGCGTTCAGTGCCCTGTCCCAGGCGGTAAAAGGAATCGACCTTTCTGTTGCCTATGCGCTGTGGGGAGGGTTTGGTATCGCCGCCACGCTGGCAGCAGGTTGGGTGCTCTTCGGTCAGCGTTTAAATAACAAAGGCTGGGTAGGATTGATATTACTGCTTGCTGGTATGATCATGATAAAACTCGCCTGATATACTGACAGCCATTATTTACAGGCAGCGAAATTCGCTGCCTGTAGTACTCTTAGAAAAGCATAACATTGAAGAGGATGGCTGATGTATCGCACATTGAGCTGGCGCAATATTCCTACTGCGAGAACATTGTTTGCCATGGTCTTCATCGCGGGGATCGGCTTAATCATTTCCATTGTCGCACTGCTCTATCTATCCCTGCACCTTATCAGCACGAAAACCAATGAAATTGACGAACACCGCTCGGCACTTTCCGTGCAGGGTGCCATTCAGACATCCGTCAACCGAGTCTCCTCTCTGGTCCTGGATAACGCTGTCTGGGACGATGCGGTACACGAGACGTACCGTCCAACCCTGGATCCCAACTGGCTGTATAACACCTGGGGCGCTGGCTTTAAAATTAACAACCTTTATGACGGCACTTTCGTTCTTGATGAACACTTCAATGTCATCTGGGGATCGTTTCAAAGCCAACCGTTCAAAGAGACGAACCTTGATTTTTTTGGTAAAGGCTTCAAAGGGCTTATTAACCAGTACGGACAAGCACTGCCCGGTGATAAAAATATCTATGCGGGCATCACCCGAACGCGTAACGGCATTGCATTTATTGGGATAGGGCTGATTCGCCCGATGGTTGGAGATTTACAGGTTACCGATGGAACACGCCGCTATCTGGTGATTACGCGTCATCTGAACGCGAAAATATTATCCGATCTGGGGACGACCTTTCAGATTGATAACCTCAATTTTACCCCTGAAAAAATCAATAATCTGAGTATGCCCCTGCGCAGTTCAGCAGGAGAGTTACTGGGATACCTGAACTGGCAGGCTCGTCTTCCGGGAGCACAAGCCGCCCGGGCTGCATCGTCTGATATCAGGCAGATTGTGGTGCTGGCGTCGGCGCTGATCCTGCTCTTCATTCTGGTGAGCGGTGTGGGGCTGTACAAACTTGCGCGTGGAGAAAATCAGGCGCGTATGGTCGCGAGAACGGACTGGTTAAGCCATCTGCCGAACCGACGTGCGCTGATCGAAGACCTGGATCGCGTGAGTTTACGCGGCGATATTGACGTCAAAAGCGTGGTGTTTATCGATCTGGATGGCTTTAAGGATGTCAATGACATCTACGGCCATAGCGTGGGTGACGATCTCATTGTAGTGATAGCGAAAACGCTGAATGAACGCGTCCCACCGGGAGGGATGCTGGCACGCATGGGCGGCGATGAATTTGCCATGACCATCGGCGGTGATGGCGCGGAAGCGCAGGCCACTGCGTTTGCCCGTTCGGTGCTGGATTTTCTCAACATCCCGATTCGGCTAGGGGAGCGCACAATCCATATCGGCGCCAGTATAGGTATTGCCAGCGGCACCCTGATCGAATGCACCAGTACTGAGCTGTTTCGCCGTGCGGATATTGCCATGTATCACGCCAAAATGAGTGGAAAAGGGCGCATCACCCACTACGACGCGGCGCTGAACAGTACCCGTGAACGTAAACTGGCGATTGAGAATCAGATCAGAAGCGGCCTGGATCGCGATGAGTTTGAGGTCTGGTACCAGCCAATTATTGACGCTCACAGCCAGAAAATGAGCAGTGTCGAAGCGCTGGTTCGCTGGCCGCGTCGACCGGGCGGGCCACTTGACCCGGACACCTTCATCACCATTGCAGAGACCAGTGGTTTGATTTACAAACTGGGCCAGTTTGTCTTGCAGCGGGCCTGTCAGGATCTGGAGCCATTCAGTGAGCTAAAACTCTCCGTGAATATCTCTCCTGCACAATTTCGCGATCCCGAATTTGAAGACAAAGTGGCCAGTGTGCTGGAGACCACGCGTTTCCCGGCCAACAGATTGCAGCTTGAGGTAACAGAGACCTATGTGCTGGAAAACCCGGAGCGAGCCCGCATGGCAATAGCCAATCTTAAAGCGCTTGGAACCGCGGTGGCGCTGGATGATTTTGGCACGGGCTATTCCAGTATTGGGTATTTACGGCGTTTTAACTTCGACACCATTAAGATTGATAAATCACTGGCCGGGCTGGTGGGCAACGATGAACAGGCGGCAGCGCTGGTCAGCGGCACAGTGCGGATCGCCAATGCGCTGGGCATGGCGGTGGTGGCGGAAGGGGTGGAAACCGAAAAACAAATGAAACTGCTACGGCTGGCTGGCTGCGATCAACTGCAGGGTTTTTGGTTCAGCCAGCCGATGCCAATTGAGTCAATCAGAGAATTACATCAGATCAGGCAGTGCTGATTTACTGTTGCGCCAGCGCTTCCAGCTTGTCGCGAAAACCGGTAACAGACAACGCCCGGTTATCTGCGCGCCAGCGATCTTTCGCCGCAGGCGCGGAGCTCTGGACGCCAATCAATTGCCAGCCATTATCCGTTTTCAGCATTAACGGTGAACCACTGTCGCCTGGCAGCGTATCGCACTGATGCGAAAGCACGCTGGTTTGTGCCCAGCCCGTCACAACACAGTCGGTGTGAGTGTAAAGCGCATCCAGATGATCAACAGGGTAGCCTGACTGCGTCACCTTGCGGTCGGCAGCTTTCAGGGCGGCGGTGAGTGCGGCTTTATCTCCGTCAAATAACGGCAGCGGCGTAATACCTGAAGGCGGGTAGCGCAAAATGATCAGGCCAAAATCCCATGAGGCGGCTGCCGGTGGCACTATCCAGCCATCACCATCGGGTTTCAGGCGTTTGCCGAGAGAAGGGTCAACCCGGCCTTCAATACCGTGGATTTCATAGCGCCAGATTCCTTTTTGCGACACAAACCGCAAGGCAACCGCTTTGTCTGGCTTACCGTTTGGCGGTGTCAACAGACAGTGGCCGGCCGTCAGGGCAAGCTGCGGGGTGATCAACGTCGCGGTACACAAGTTACCGCTGGCGGTTTCCAGTTGCCCTATCGCATCCCAGGGCGCCTGGGTAGGATCGGTGACGCGAGTCCGGTCATCATGACCGAAAAAAAGCGTTTTTAGATCTTTCGCGCTAATGGTGTCATCACCGCCATCATCCGCATGTGAAAATCCAGAAAAAAGACCAAACGTTCCCAGTAACAACACAACAGATTTACGCATATCACACTCTGGTGGGGGTAATTATGATTATTAAAAGTGAACCCTATGAAAATACTATAGACGGGACAGCGCTAAAGTGGGAGTAAAATCAGCGTGCTACAATCAGGAAAGATAAAAATGGCTTGCGATGAGCGCGCATAAAATAAGCAGGATCAGGATCAGCTCAAACCGATAGCGTCGCAGCATACGCCCTCCGGATAAAAAAACGGCGCGGAACCTGTTCCGGTTCAGCGCCGGTTTACCAACGTGCCCCGAAGGGCACGATTAAGCTTGTACTCTTACGCAGCTGGCTGTGCAGCTGGTTTAGCAGCTTCGTGTTTTACTGCTTTTTTGTGGTGCTTTTTAGCGGCCTGAGCTTTCTGCTCTACAGCTGGTTTGGTCGCTTTTTTGTGGTGGTGCTTTTTAGCAGCCTGCGCTTTCTGCTCTACAGCTGGTTTGGTCGCTTTTTTGTGGTGCTTTTTAGCGGCCTGCGCTTTCTGCTCTACAGCCGGTTTAGCGGCTTTTTTGTGGTGCTTTTTGGCAGCCTGAGCTTTCTGCTCGGTTGGTGCTGCGGTTGCTGGTGCAGCGGCTTCTTTTTTCACTGCTGCTTTATGATGTTTCTTATGGTGAACCGCTTTTGCTGGAGCAGCAGTAGTGGTTGCAGCTGGAGCGGCAGCCGGTGCAGCGGTTGCAGTAGTTTCAGCAGCAAACGCAGCAGAAGACAGACCCATAGCAGCGGCAACAACCAGAGCTAATACTTTATTCATTCTCATACCCTCGAATTTGGTTTTTCATTTAACCCCACTGCGGGGCCGTTGAAATAACTATATCCCTGTAAATTCGAGGTTTCCGTGAGTGATTGGTATCGCTGTGTAACCATATGTACATTGCCGGGGCTCCCCAGAAAATAATGCCTGCACAGATGACCCCTCTCCCTTGAGGGTGTACAGAGGGAGAGGGCAGGAGTGAGGGGGGAACATACGGCTGTAGTGGTCATTCCGTTCACTTTATGTTCCTTGCTACTCTGTAATGACAACACCGGTGAACGTGCCAGGGTGGCTCAATCGCCACCACCCTGGCGACCCCGGGCCAGGGCGTTGCTGCGAGTCAATTATTACGCCTGGAAAATCTGAATCGCTTCTGCTTAAAAAATTTACTGGAGATCCCTCAGCCCTGGCCAAACAGATTACAGATAACGCGAAGTCAGGTGTTCCCGGAAGTAGCGGATATTCAGATCTTCACCTGTCGCTTGGGTAATTAACTGCGACGTGGTAAAGCGGCTACCGTGCTGCCAGATGTTCTGGCGCAGCCAGTCAAACAAAGCGGAAAAATCGCCCTCAGCGATGGAGGCCTGTAGACCCGGAAGCGCAGTCTTTGCTGCATGGAATAGCTGTGCAGCATACATCGCGCCCAGCGTGTAGGACGGGAAGTAACCAAAACCGCCGTCGGTCCAGTGGATATCCTGCATGCAGCCGTTGCGGTAGTTGTCTTTGGTGGATAATCCGAGCCAGGCCTGCATTTTCTCGTCCCACAGGGCGGGAATATCGTCCACCTCGATCTCGCCGTTGATCAGCGCACGTTCAATCTCATAGCGCAGCACCACATGTGCCGGGTAACTCACTTCGTCCGCATCGACGCGAATATAGCCCGGCTTCACGCGCTGGTTCCAGGCAATAAAGTTCTCTTCGCTGAACGCCGCCTGGCTGCCAAAACGGGCGTGCACCGCAGGGAGGAGATGTTTGAGGAAGGCCTCACTGCGACCGAGTTGCATCTCAAAGAACAGGCTCTGGGATTCATGGATGGCGGTGGAGCGCGCCAGAGCGATAGGCTGTCCTGCCCACGCTCGCGGCAGGTTTTGTTCGTAGCGGGCGTGCCCGGTTTCATGAATCACACCAAACAGCGCGCTAAGCAGTTCATCCTCATCATAACGCGTGGTAATTCGCACATCTTCCGGCACGCCACCGCAGAACGGGTGCGCACTGACGTCCAGGCGTCCGCCGTTAAAATCGAAGCCCAGCATCTGCATAGCTTCCAGCCCCAGCTCACGCTGTGTTGCTGTCGGGAAGGGGCCTTGCGGTGGAACAAACGAATGCTGAGCCTGTTTTTCCACCACGTTTGCCAGCAGGTCCGGCAGCCAGGATTTCATATCGCCGAACAGGACGTCCAGACGCGCGCTGGTCATGTCGGGCTCAAAAATATCCAGCAGCGCGTCGTACGGCGTACAGCCTTTGGCTTCGGCCCGCAGGCGAGCCTCTTCGCGACTGAGTTTGACCACCTCTTTCAGGTTGGCGGAAAAGCCCTGCCAGTCGTTGGCGGGGCGCTGCGTGCGCCAGGCGTGTTCACACTTGCTGCCCGCCAGGGATTTGGCTTCCACCAGCGATTCTGGCAGCAGCGAGGCCTGCTGATATTGACGCGTCATTTCGCGCAGGTTGGCTTGTTCGATATCATTCAGATTTTCATCTGCCGCCGCCGCTAACAGGTCGCCGACTTTTTTATCGGTCAGGATCTGGTGTTGCAGGACGCTTATCTCCGCCAGCGCCTCGCCACGGGCAGCGCTGCCGCCTGGCGGCATCATGGTGAACATATCCCAACTGGCGATAGAGGAGAGGTGGGAGAATCGGGAGAGACGCTGGAAGGTGCGGGTGAGCTGTTGGTAGTTGTTGTTTTTCATGAAGTCCTCGTGTCTGAATCAGCCGATGACAAAAATTAGCATCGGCTTGATTTAAACACGAAGGCGGTGGATTGTTAATGCAGACGTTTATGCAAACTTGCGCCAACCAGCAGCGCGGCGCACAGCATCAGCGCAATAAACCCCCCCACGCCGTTCCAGCCGTAGTTATGCCAGAACACGCCGCCGAGCGTCCCGGCAATACTGGAACCGAGATAGTAGCTAAACAGATAAAGCGACGACGCCTGACCTTTGGCCCGACGGGCGCGTGGGCCTATCCAACTGCTGGCGACCGAGTGAGCGGCGAAGAATCCCGCGGAGAAGAGCAGCATTCCAGCAAAAATCAGCCACAGGGAGGAGAAGAGCGTCAACAGCAGGCCGAGTAACATCACGCCTGTGAATACCAGCATCACCGGTCCCCGCCCGAAGCGTGCCGTCATCGCTCCGGCTTTTGGAGAACTCCATGTTCCGGTCAGATAAGCGACAGAAAGCAAACCGACAACGGCCTGACTCAGATGCCACGGTGAGAGCATCAGGCGGTAGCCAATATAGTTAAACAGCGTGACGAAGGAGCCCATCAGCAGGAAGCCGACCAGAAACAGGCGCGGCAGCCCTTTATCACGCCAGTGCAGTCGGAAGTTGATAAACAGCGTTTTCGGGCGCAACGAGGTGGGGCGGAAATGACGCGATTCCGGCAGAATTTTCCAGAACATCAGTGCAGAGGCAAGGGCGAAGCAGCCAATGACAGCCAGCGCAATACGCCAGTTAAAGAGGTCCGTAAATACCCCACTCAGCAGGCGTCCACTCATCCCGCCGATGGAGTTCCCGCTGATGTACAACCCCATTGAGAAGGCAACAAAACTCGGGTGGATCTCTTCGCTGAGGTAGGTCATCCCTACAGCGGCAACCCCACTGAGCGATAAACCAATCAGGGCGCGCATCACCAGAATACCGTGCCAGCTGGTCATCATGGTCGAGAGTAACGTACAGACCGAGGCCAGCATCAGCGCGGTAACCATCACCGGTTTGCGACCGATGGCATCGGAAAGTGGGCCGGTAAAGAGCAGGCCAATTGCCAGCATCCCGGTGGAAATTGAGAGCGAAATGCTGCTGCTGGCAGGCGATACGCCAAACTCGTGAGAGAGAACGGGCAGGATCGGCTGAACGCAATAGAGCAATGCAAACGTTGCCAGACCCGCTGAAAAGAGCGCCAGCGTGACGCGCATAAATTGAGGTGTACCGCGTTTAATGAACTGAACCGGCTGAGATGCTACGGGTAAATCATTGATATCTCTGGCCGGATCGATATCAATGGCAGTTGTACGACTCACACAGTTTCCTTGCTTAAACATCCCCGTGATTTCTGGTGACGGGTATGACCACACGATCAGGGTAGGAAAATGTGAATATTCTGTCTAATATATTAATAATCTCAAATGATACGTTAAAAATATGAATATTGAGCTGCGTCACCTCCGCTACTTTGTTGCCGTTGCCGAAGAACTGCATTTTGGCCGCGCGGCAGCAAGACTGAATATCTCTCAGCCACCGCTAAGCCAGCAGATTCAGATCCTGGAGCAGCAGGTTGGGGCGCGTCTTCTGGCCCGTACTAACCGCAGCGTGAGTCTGACGGCAGCGGGAAAACAGTTTCTGGCCGACAGCAGACAAATCCTGAGTATGGTCGAGGAGGCCGCGGCCCGGGCAGAACGGTTGTATCTCGGGGAAACTGGAGAATTGCGGATCGGGTTTACTTCGTCCGCACCGTTTATCAGCGCCGTCTCGGAGACACTCTCCTCATTCCGCCGGCATTTTCCGGATGTTCATATTCAGACGCGCGAAATTAATACCCGCGAACAGATTGCGCCACTGAATGAAGGTTCGCTGGATCTGGGACTGATGCGTAACACTCAACTGCCGGACACGCTGTCGTGGCAGGTGATCCTGCGCGAACCGCTGATGGCGATGATCCCTCACGATCATCCGCTGGCTTCGCGTCCGTCTGTCACGCTGGCAGAGCTGGCAAAAGAGCCGTTTGTCTTTTTTGACCCGCAGGTCGGGACGGGCCTGTATGATGATATTCTGGGTTTGATGCGCCGCTACGATCTTGCCCCGGTTATCACCCAGGAAGTTGGGGAGGCGATGACCATTATTGGTCTGGTCGCTGCCGGGCTGGGCGTGTCTATTCTTCCGGCCTCCTTTAAACGGGTACAATTGCGCGAAATGCGCTGGGTTACCATCGCTGAAGAGGACGCCGTTTCAGAGATGTGGCTGGTATGGTCAAAACATCATGAACAGAGTCATGCCGCTCAGCGTTTTAAACAGCAGTTAATTAGCGCCTCTGCCGGGCGATATTTATAGGGAAATACGGGTAAAAATGTGCAGTAAATCACATGGCTAAGTAAATATTTGACGACGGCCATGGAAGTGCTTCACCATAGCCCACAGTTTATTTCGAAGCTCGAAAATAAGGGAGTACGAGGTGGTTGCTGATAGTCAGCCAGGGCATATTGATCAGATTAAGCAGACCAACGCTGGCGCGGTGTATCGCCTGATTGATCAGCTTGGTCCGGTTTCGCGTATCGATCTTTCGCGCCTGGCACAACTGGCACCTGCCAGTATCACCAAGATTGTCCGCGAAATGCTGGAAGCCCACCTGGTTCAGGAGACCGAGATCCAGGAGCCGGGCAGCCGTGGCCGTCCGGCGGTCGGGCTGGTGGTCGAGACGGAAGCGTGGCACTACCTGTCACTGCGCATCAGTCGGGGAGAAATCTTCCTTGCGCTGCGCGACCTGAGCAGCAAACTGGTGGTGGAAGACAGGCTTGAACTGCCGCTCAATGCTGAGGAACCGCTCCTCGATGCGATTGTCTCGCATATTGATAACTTCTTTATCCGTCATCAGCAGCGGCTTGAACGCTTAACGGCGATTGCCATCACCATGCCGGGCATTATTGATACCGAAAACGGCATTGTTCACCGTATGCCGTTTTACGACGATGTCAAAGAGATGCCGTTGGGTGAAGTGCTGAAAAACCATACCGGTGTGCCGGTCTATATTCAGCATGACATCAGCGCCTGGACGATGGCTGAGGCACTGTTTGGCGCGTCACGTGGTGCGCGGGACGTCATTCAGGTTGTCATCGATCATAACGTCGGGGCGGGCGTGATCACTGACGGACGCCTTCTGCATGCCGGAAGCAGTAGTCTGGTCGAAATCGGCCATACCCAGGTCGACCCTTACGGTAAACGCTGTTATTGCGGGAACCATGGCTGTCTGGAGACGATTGCCAGCGTGGAAAGCGTGCTGGAACTGGCGCAGGCGAGGCTCGGCCAGTCCATGAGCTCCTCGCTACACGGACAACCCTTAACGGTGGATTCCCTCTGCGCTGCCGCGCGTCAGGGCGATCTCCTGGCGAAGGACATTATTACCGGTGTAGGTAACAACGTTGGCCGCATTCTGGCCATTATGGTGAATCTCTTCAACCCGCAAAAAATCCTGATTGGTTCGCCGCTCAGCCAGGCGGCGGAGATCCTCTTCCCGGCTATTTCGGCCTGCATTCATCAGCAGTCGCTCCCCGCGTACAGCAAAAATATTGCGGTAGAAAGTACCCAATTCTCCAACCAGGGCACGATGGCAGGTGCGGCGCTGGTTAAAGATGCCATGTATAACGGCTCGCTGTTGATCCGCCTGTTACAGGGTTAACTCTTTTCTGCAGATGTAAGAAAAATTGCGCTATCTCAAGCCGGGTAGCGCACGCATCCCGTAGACTTCCCCCACTGAATTATTTACCTGGTTTATATTTCGAAGCATACCCAAGAGGTGGAGCGAGTCATGCTTAAGCGTTTCTTTGTTACTGGTACAGATACCTCTGTCGGAAAGACAGTGGTATCCCGCGCATTACTGCAGGCACTGGCTGCAAGCGGTAAACGCGTTGCAGGGTACAAACCGGTCGCAAAAGGCAGTAAAGAGACGCCAGAGGGATTGCGTAATAAAGACGCTCTGGTGCTGCAAAGCGTCTCGTCGCTGGAGCTGCCTTATGACGCGGTTAATCCAATTGCGTTAAGCGAAGAGGAGAGCAGCGTGGCGCACAGCGGTATGATTAATTACCCCCTGCTGTCTGATGGCCTGGCAAACCTGAGCGGGAAGGTTGATCACGTTGTGGTTGAAGGGACGGGCGGCTGGCGCAGCCTGATGAATGATTTGCGCCCGCTGTCTGAATGGGTGGTGCAGGAACAACTTCCTGTGGTGATGGTTGTGGGTATCCAGGAAGGCTGCATTAACCATGCGCTGCTGACGGCACAAGCCATTGCCAATGACGGCCTGCCGTTGATTGGCTGGGTGGCAAACCGCATCAACCCAGGACTTGCGCACTACGCTGAAATCATCGACGTGCTGAGCACAAAACTGCCTGGGCCTTTGGTCGGTGAGTTGCCGTACCTGCCCCGCGCAGAGCAGCGCGAGTTAGCGCAATACATCGATCTCTCTGCCCTCGGTGGCGTGTTGACCGTAGATCGAGTCGTGGCGTAACGTCCTCGACAGCACGGACGCCACGACACAGGCGACCAACAAGCCGGGCAGTAAAAAATACTGCCCGGTCATTTCACAGACCATCAGCGCCGACATAATGGGCGCATGTGTGGTTGCGGCGAGTAACGTTGCCATCCCTGCCAGCCCCAGCAAAATTGCCGTCTCAGAGCCCGGTAACCACAGCGCGAAAAGTTGAGCAAACAGCATCCCCGTCGCCATACCGACAAACAGCGTAGGCGTAAATACCCCTCCCGGCGCACCCGAGCCGCTGCTGGCCAGTACCGCCAGCAGTTTACAGATAAACACACCGGCAATGACCGACAGCAACGGGGGCGCGATCAGAAAAGTCTGAACCACGCTGTAGCCATTCCCCCACACCTTAGGCGTCAAAAGGGACAGCAGCCCGACGATCAAACCGCCGAGCGCCAGTTGCCACGGCGGTGAAAGTTTGATACGCAGGAATAGCCCATGGCTGAACGTCATCAGCCACATCAGCAGTGGGCCGCAGAGGCCCGCCAGCAGACCCATGGCGAGCAGCAGGGCATAATCTGCCGCGTTGAGTATGCCACTCAGATGTACGTCATAGAGCGTGAGGGTTCCGGGCGCTAAAAGATGCGTCGTGAGCAGCGCCACCACCGCAGCAATAACCACGGGGCCAAGCGAGGCCAGCATCAGCGTGCCAAACAGAATCTCCGCAATGAACAGGCTTCCGGCTAGCGGAGCATGGTAGGCGCTGGCCATCCCGGCCGCGGCGCCGCAGGCGATCCAGAGTTTCCATTCGGATTTCGGCGTAAAGCGGCGGGCGAAAAAGGAGGCGGCGAGGGCGGCAAGCAGGATCATCGCGCCTTCGCGGCCAATGGCACTCCCGCTGGCAACGACCAGCAGTGACGCAAGGGATTTCACCAGACTGGCGCCGTAGTCAAACTGACCGTCACCGGTCTCCAGCGCTTCCATATAATCAGTTGGGGCGTGAGGACGCTGCGCGGTAAATCGTTGCCATCCCCATAACAGTAACCCGGCCGCCAGCCCACCCAGGGCAGGCGTCAGTGCGCGCCGCCAGGGAGAGAGCGCGGCGGCGGCATTCACCAGGCTGCCGCTGTCGTTACTGAGAAACAGCCACTCCAGCAGATACATGCTGTGGCGGAACACCGCAACGGCCAGCGCGGCCAGTACGCCAGTGATGGTGGCTATCAGGAGTCGACGAAACATTGCCCGGATGTCGGGATAAGTGTGAAGACGTTGCATGAGTCGCGATTAAACGGAGTCGATGCAATATTGTGGCGGGAAATGGCAGGGTTAGCAAAAGGTATGCGTGCGAAAAAGCCGGGCGACGCCCGGCCGTATTTCTACACCATTCCGTTATTACCGTGACGCAAAAATGCCGGGCGCTGGTTGAGTCGTTCAAACCAGGCATCAACGGCGGGTACATCAGGTTTGTCGAAAGGGGTCATTTTCCAGCGATTCACCGACAGCCCGAGCACAACATCTGCAAGCGTAAACACTTCGCCTGCGGCAAAGGCACCGGTGCGCTGTAACTGCCCCTCAAGGAGGGTGATGCACCTGTTCCACTCTTTTATCCCCGCTGCAATCCTTTCGGCATCGTTATAGTCCGGGTTGTTACGCCCCAGCGCAGGGAAGACATAGCGCCAGGCGTTATTGAACTCGGTTGCCTGCCAGTCCATCCAGCGTTCGACATTGGCACAGGCCTGAGGCTCTGACGGCAGCAGATCATAACGTCCTGCCTTGCGCGCCAGATAGCGGCAGATAGAGTTGGATTCCCACAGCACGAAATTGTCATCGATCAGCACAGGCACCATGGCGTTAGGATTCAGCGCGCGAAACTCATCCGTTTCGGTGGAGGCAAAGCCGCTGCCGTAATCTTCCTGCTGGTACGCGATACCGGCTTCTTCGCAGGTCCAGAGCACTTTACGAACGTTGATAGAGGTGGTTTTACCGAGGATGTTTATCATTGCGCAGGTGTCCTTTAGAGGCGTTCATTGTGCGAAAACAATACATCAGTTCAGCAGAGGAGGTTGGGGCAAAATTTGGTGGGGAGTGCTTTTCCTGACCAGACGGAACGTTTCTGGAAGACGCCTCGCAAACCGCAAAGTAACCTTGTGAAATTAAGGGCTATGTCTTTTCTTAAACCGATCGGGGTCGTAAAGTGCCTGCGTTGCGGCACATCCGCAATCGGGCGTAGGAACCCGTATCTACCATATAGTGACATTTCGTATGTCGCGGCAGCGCCGATCCCGTTACAATTGCGGTGGCGCTGGCGGAGCAGCCGCAAGGCTGGCCGTTTTTCTATATGGGCGGTATTCCTACCTCTGTCAGCGCTACCCCTCGGGCGTAGGAACTCATTGGGTAGTTAATTGAACTACATATAGAAGGATGCCTTGTATGGCTACTATCCCAACCCTGACTTATCTCCCGTCTGACGAAAGCGTCATTCTGCAGCTTATCTCCCGACCGCTTCCTGCTGATGCCGATCTTTTTGACGTTGCCGACAACTGCGCCGCGCTGGTGAGTGTGCTGGTCGAAATCGAGGATGCAACGATGTTTACGACGCTTTGCGAGCGTCTGCTGCACGCCCTGCGGAAGCTAAGGGAACTCTGCGATGTCGATCTTCCGCCTGACCTGATCGCGCAACTGATCATGGGTGAGAAACTGAACTCCTGCGTGCCGGACTGCTGGCAGGATACCGTGACCCAGGTGGACTATGCTCTGGCGCTGACACAAGCGGTTAAGGGCGGAACGCTACCTGCGAATGTAGCGAAAGAGCTAACGGGCTTGCTGCACGATATGGTGTGGCTGCTGTCGGAGTTTGTGAAGGAGCCGCGCATTACTGCGCATTAAGGGTGCTGGTATGGAGGGGCGGTAGCGCCCCTTTGACGTCGTGATAAAAGTAATCAGTTCCTCGTATCCAGGAGTGACGTCCCGTAGGAATTGTCGATGGTACAAAGCCAGCGACCATCGCTCTCCTGTCGAAAAACATAGGTGGCGCGACGTGATATTTCCGCTCTTCCACCCTTGCCATCAGGAAAACGCAGAATGGTTTCCATGATAACAAGCGCATTGCCGCCACCTTCTATCACCTGCATCTCTCCTTGTTCGACAACCAGCTGATCCTGAAAATAATCTGCGATGGCAATAAACGCGCTGCGGATGTTTTCTTTACCTTCAACGGTCAAGCCGGGCTTGACCACCAGAGCCGCATCTTCGGCGTAGTACTCCATCAGGGCGTCATAGTTTTTGGTGGTGATGGCGCGATCGCAGGCTTCGATGATCTGACGCAGCGGATGTGGGGTCATGCGCATTTCCTTTTTAAGTGATTAACACGTATTAACGTAACAGCCTGGTCCGTTTGTATAGCTACCAGGTTTTATGGGGGGAGTGACCTGCTCCCCGTTGATTAGTACACCCCGATGTTAGTAATGTCTTCATAAGCCACATGAGGACATCCCCATGAAGAAGCGTTTTTCCGACGAACAGATCATCAGTATTCTCCGCGAAGCCGAAGCTGGGGTACCCGCCCGTGAACTCTGCCGCAAGCATGCCATTTCCGATGCCACGTTTTACACCTGGCGTAAGAAGTATGGCGGTATGGAGGTGCCTGAAGTTAAGCGCCTGAAGTCGCTTGAGGAAGAGAACGCCAGACTCAAGAAGCTGCTTGCCGAAGCCATGCTGGATAAAGAGGCGCTTCAGGTGGCTCTTGGGCGAAAGTACTGACGACAGACCAGAAGCGGGAAGCCGTGATGTTGATGTGTGATGCGACCGGTCTGTCGCAACGTCGTGCCTGCAGGCTTACAGGTTTATCCCTGTCGACCTGCCGCTATGAGGCTCACCGTCCGGCTGCTGATGCGCATTTATCAGGGCGCATCACTGAGCTGGCACTGGAGCGCAGGCGTTTTGGCTACCGTCGTATTTGGCAGTTGCTGCGCCGTGAAGGGCTTCATGTTAATCATAAGCGCGTGTACCGGCTTTATCACCTCAGTGGCCTGGGCGTAAAACGCAGAAGACGTCGTAAAGGGCTGGCAACAGAACGTCTGCCGCTGCTCCGTCCGGCGGCGCCCAATCTGACCTGGTCGATGGATTTCGTCATGGACGCACTTTCCACCGGTCGCAGGATCAAGTGTCTTACCTGCGTCGATGATTTCACAAAGGAATGCCTGACGGTCACTGTTGCCTTTGGGATTTCAGGCGTTCAGGTCACGCGTATTCTGGACAGCATTGCACTGTTTCGAGGCTATCCGGCGACGATAAGAACTGACCAGGGGCCGGAGTTCACTTGCCGTGCACTGGATCAATGGGCCTTTGAGCATGGTGTTGAGTTGCGCTTAATCCAGCCGGGCAAGCCAACGCAGAACGGATTTATTGAGAGCTTTAACGGACGATTTCGCGATGAATGTTTGAATGAGCACTGGTTCAGCGATATCGTTCATGCCAGGAAAATTATTAATGACTGGCGGCAGGATTATAACGAATGCCGCCCGCACTCCACGCTGAATTATCAGACACCGTCTGAATTTGCAGCGGGCTGGAGAAAGGGTCATTCTGAGAATGAAGATTCCGACGTTACTAACTGAGTGTTGTATCTAATCGTGGGGGCAGGTCAGGAGTTCGGGGTTTAGGTAACGTTAGGGCGGCTATGAGCGAAGAGTAGACATATCGTTCAAGTCTATAGATTCTGCAGTGTTACTCACCTCGTTTTTAATAAACCACTATGCTAGTTTGTGAAGTCTATACCAGCGTTAAGGAGATGCTATGGGTGTTGAATTGCACATAACGAGAGCTGAATTTTGGGCAGATAATGAGGATGCGCAGATAACCGCTGATGAATGGCTTAACTACATTAATAACGATAATGAATTGAGCAGATATATTATAAACGGCGATTACAACGCCTTGTGGTCAGGTCACTCTTTGTACGAAGAACCATGGCTTGACTGGAGCGCAGGTAATATTTATACCACATGGCCCGATACATACCTGTACAGAAAGATGTTGCGGATTGCAAGACACCTTAATGCACAAGTAATGGATGATGATGGTACGATTTACAGTGACGAATCGCAGTGGGAGTATGCTCCGTCAACTAACGCTTAACGTCTGCTGTTGGCTCGCAGAGGTTAGGTTGGCTGGTCCTCAGGTCTGCTTTGAGCGAAAAGCGGAAGTTGGTAATGCCAACCACCGTCAAGGTGGGCATGACTGGTATTGATGTATTTTATTGAACGGGAAGCAGGTCACTAATATTGGCACCCAACTTTTTAGAGAGGATCACTCGCAATGTACCGTACGATCGATGTTCATGTTGATAAATCCAGTTGGCCAGGGATCGGCAAGATTCCCAGTTTTCCGGCTGCTTTCACCGCAGGCAGCAGTTCCTTCAATTTGAACATCAACTCGATGTTATTAATCATCGGTTACCTGACAACACCGACTTCTGTCACAGGTGTTTCGCTTGCAGAATTCTGGGCGTGGGTGAGATATTTGGCAGCGATCACGCCCCGAGACCAGGATCTCCGCTTGACAAGAAGCTATGCAGATCTTGATGCGCATCAGAAAACTATTCTAAGTGATGATTTCGGAATGGGAGTGCCAATGGTCTGGCTCATGAAGAATTTACCATTGGTTGATATTGTCGATGGCCGCTATTTTTTGCAGCGCTACGGCGCAAGCCATGGCGCATACCAGCATCGCACCGCAAAGCGAGGGCCAAATAAGACGCCTGACTTCGTGGTTCATGGGCACGATGGAAAATGGCACATTATAGAATGTAAGGGAACTCAATCTGGTGAGGCTTTCAGGGATAGCCAAATCGATTCGGGCATATCCCAGAAACTTTCAATAAAGTTCCCACCAGGGCATACAGGGCAGAGGTTGGTATCAGGTCTTAGTATTGGCATTGAGGACGGTAATCCAAGTCACCTGAAGATCATTGATCCAGAACCTGAAGATCCTGTAATTATTACCGAAAGTGAAATGGAGTTTGTAAAGGACGCCGCAACCCGTGGCGTAATGGCCAAACTGCTTCGGTCGACAGGCTTTGAAACAGCGGCAGAGGCGGTAGCCGCGCCTTTCGGGAAACCGCAAGCCATGCCTCCATCGACAAAAAAAACAGATAAAAAGCGTATAGAGTTTCTTGCAGATCGCGACCGACGCGCACGCGAAGAGTTGCTGGAAAGCACCTCAAGAGCTCATCTTTTCGGCGGTCGCTATCGAGGTCGAGAGGTTACTTTCCAGTTGCCGAGACCGATCTATATTTATGACGATATGATTTCAAAAGTTACCGTAAGGCAAGGAATTAATGTGGATGCCATCGATTTGCTCAGAGAGCAGCCAACCATTGAGACGCTAATCGACCCATCTCGTAACCATTGGATCGATATGATGGGGGCTAACATTATTCAGGATGACGAGCAAACCGCGACGTTGCAATTCGGAAGTATTTTCAGGTCCGAGTTGATTCTTAATTAATGTTCTCGGGCCGGGTTTTATGCGTGGCTTCATAATCCGGTCTCTGCGCGGGATAAAGATAACCAGCGTCTGCTGACGCTCATTCGCGATGCCTTTTCACTGAGCGGTGGCGTATATGGCTATCGTCCGGTTCATGGCGATCTGAATGAAATCGGTGAAACCTGCGGCAAAAACCGGATGGGTCGTATTATGCAACTGAACCGGATTAAAACCTTACGTGGCTATAAAGTTCCGCATCGTATCGCTGGCCGCCCCTCAGTGGTTGCCCCTAATCGCGTGCAGCGCCAGTTTACTGTTGTTCGGGCCAATCAGGTCTGAGTTACCGATATTACTTATAGTGTGCCCGGAGTTCAGGGCGGGCATGGATGCTTAAATGAACCGCGAGTCTGTCTGGAATATTGAACCGGTAACTCACGATGAGAAACCCAACAATCCCACCGGGTGTGACGGTGGAGAACCTGAGCGGCAGTGACCTGCGGCATGCCCGCAGGGTGATGTAACCCGCTGACAACGGGGATTGAGGCGAGATCACTAAGCCGAGATGATCCTCAAGGTTAAGTACTGAAAGGCTGAAGAACATGAACCCGTTAATCCGCCTCTGTGGGTTGAAAACGTCACCACGGCCTACGTGATCTGACAGGCCGTGCAGGAGGAACTGGCAGTGATACGTAAGCACTGCCGGTCGAAGGTGTTTTGACATGTATGCGAAACACCGGGGCAGCAGCGTCTATCACGCTTGCGTTGCTGACTTCTGCCAACTTGCGGCAAGCAAGGATAAAGAGTGCGACGGGCAGCCTCCTCAGTATGCCTGAGTCCAGGCAGGTAAACCGGGGAAGGTCAGCGACGGATGTTAAGGGGGCATGGCTCCGATGACGCGCTGGCTGGCGGAGCTTCCGTAGTAGTCCGCGATGGGGAAAGCCCATTACATGGCGAAGGGAAGCAGTTTGAATGTGTTTGCGACGTGAATTAACTGACCTAACGAGGTGAAGACCTTTGATAATCAGCGAAATGCAACGCAAGCTTGCCACATGGGCAGCCACCGATCCGTCCCTACGGATTCAACGGCTGCTGCGTCTGATAACACAACCAGAATGGCTGGCTGAAGCGGCGCGGATCACGCTTTCATCAAAGGGGGCGCATACCCCCGGCGTTGATGGCGTGAACAAAACAATGCTACAGGCCAGACTGGCTGTTGAGCTGCAAATCCTCAGGGATGAATTACTCTCAGGCCACTACCAGCCCTTGCCCGCCAGACGGGTTTACATCCCTAAAAGCAACGGCAAACTGCGACCACTGGGTATCCCCGCGTTGCGGGATCGTATTGTTCAGCGGGCCATGCTGATGGCGATGGAGCCGATATGGGAGAGTGATTTTCATACGCTCTCATATGGCTTCCGGCCTGAGCGCAGTGTCCACCACGCGATCCGCACGGTGAAATTACAGCTCACAGACTGCGGTGAAACCCGGGGACGCTGGGTGATTGAAGGCGACCTGTCCAGTTACTTCGACACCGTACATCATCGACTGCTGATGAAGGCTGTACGCCGCAGGATCAGTGACGCACGTTTCATGACTCTGCTGTGGAAAACCATCAAGGCGGGACATATCGATGTCGGTCTCTTTCGGGCGGCCAGTGAAGGTGTGCCACAGGGCGGTGTTATATCGCCGCTATTATCGAACATCATGCTGAATGAGTTCGATCAATACCTGCATGAGCGCTACCTGAGCGGGAAAGCCAGAAAAGATCGGTGGTACTGGAATAACAGTATCCAACGGGGCCGAAGTACGGCGGTCAGAGAAAACTGGCAGTGGAAACCCGCGGTGGCGTACTGCCGCTATGCCGATGATTTTGTCCTCATCGTCAAAGGCACCAAAGCACAGGCGGAAGCCATCAGGGAGGAGTGTCGGGGTGTGCTCGAAGGCAGTCTGAAACTCAGGCTGAACATGGATAAGACTAAAATCACCCATGTTAATGACGGCTTTATCTTTCTGGGGCACAGGATCATTCGCAAACGCAGTCGTTATGGCGAGATGCGAGTGGTCTCAACGATCCCGCAGGAGAAAGCCAGAAACTTCGCCGCATCGCTGACAGCACTGTTATCAGGCAACTACAGTGAAAGCAAAGTCGATATGGCTGAACAACTCAACCGAAAACTGAAAGGCTGGGCCATGTTCTATCAGTTCGTTGATTTTAAGGCCAAAGTCTTCAGTTATATCGACCGTGTCGTGTTCTGGAAGCTGGCTCACTGGCTGGCCCGCAAATACCGTACAGGTATCGCTTCCCTGATGAGGTGGTGGTGTAAATCACCGAAACCGGGTCAGAGCAAAACGTGGGTTTTATTTGGTAAAACCAATCACGGCAAGCTCAGCGGCGAAATACTGTACCGGTTGGTGGGGCAAGGCAAGAAGCTGTTCCGCTGGCGGCTACCCGAAGGTAATCCCTATCTGAGGACGGAGACCAGAAACACGTATACATCGCGCTTTACAGAAGTGGCAATGGCGTTCGCCAGCATTTAAATGGAGAGCCGGATGCGCTGAAAGGTGCACGTCCGGTTCGGGGAGGAGAGGCAGGGAAATAGTCCGACTACGCCCTGCCTCTTACTCTACTCCGCACCTGGCAGGGCTGGCTGTATCTGGCGGCGGTTATCGATCTCTTCGACCGTAACGTGGCCGGCTGGTCGATGAAACCTACGTTGTTGCGGGAGCTGGCGCTCGTAAACCTGACGGCGAGGTCATCGTACACTCAGACCGGGGCAGCCATCCCGGCGGCATCAGTCCGGAAGCCTTTGAACAGGCATCGTAGTGAGGACAGAATTTGGCTATGGGTATGGGGGCAGTCCAATACTCGCCGACCCAAGGTTTGTATTCATGCAGTCAATTCAAAATTATTCAGATGCTCATTATCCTCTTAACCTTTCTAGGTGTACAAGGCATCAGTTCTACCTTGCTAACCAGGTATTGCTTCTTTTTGGATGTGAAGGTTGTGATCCGGTGACACATGGATAATAATCGATGGAGTTATCTAAAAGTCTTAAAGTAATCCCCAAAAAATGGCTATGACATGGAATATTTTATGAAAGATTAGTTGATTAAGCCGTGATATTATCAGTTTAAAACAATATATATTTGAGTGAGCCTCATCTATAATTTTATTAAGTTGTAATTGTTAATGCTAACTAACCAATAAAAATGACAAGGAAAAACAATGGATGACATAAATTTAGACCCATGCGAATTTAGTGAATTTATCCAGGGAGTATTACAAGATGATAACGTAGAGTATCGTCTCGAGGACATTGATGACTACCTCATTAACTTAATTAGTAATTCGCCTGAGCTTGATAAGGTTAGAGAGGTAGAGCGCTGCGCCAAGATTGTAGTTGAACTAATTAATCCTAATATATATGGTTATTCTTACTCTTGGGCATTACATTCTTTACTGGCGTGCGAGTGTATTCTTGGTAAAGTGGATGAAGTAATAGTTAACCTTGAAAAACTTATTTCACACTGTGAGAGTTTAGGCTCAAAAACTCCTTGTATTAGTGCTATAAGAAACATTAAACAGGGATTGCTTGGTGAAATAGCTGTAGATAAGTATCCATACTTGCTAAAGGTTATCGTTGATTTTTTAAAAGAAAATGATTCCGAAATAGAGGTTGCTAAATGCTATGTTTCCGCTGCATATTTTTTCTCTGATAATGATTCTTATCGGTCAGCAGTTGATGTTCTCGATGATGCTTTAGAGTATCTAGAAGAAAAAGGAAATTTAGACTTTGGATTTGAGGTTCTTTCAGTTAAACACAGTATATGTATAACTAATGAAGATCATTCATCAGCAATTAAAATCTGGGACGAGTTGTTAGAGGTTTGCGAAAAGAATGAAATTAACCTGCCTGACGACTTGGTATTGAACCACGCCACTCTTTTAATGCAATTGAAAAAGTTCGATGATGCTATTAAATTATATTTGGAGGCATTATCTCAACAGGACTGTGAAGTTAAAAAAAGAGCGGTGATTTCTGTAAATATTTCAGCAAGCTACAGGGAGAACGGAAATCTTGAAGCTGCCTCAAAATATATGCATGACGCGAGAGTAATTCTTGCAGAGTTAGGTAGTGATTCGTTCGATGATGATTTCCTGTTAGAAATAGAATTAATTGACGCAAAAAACAACCTAATTTACGGGGATCAGAATACATTAAAAAAATGCTTATTCTCCTTTGCATTTAGAATGAATGAAACTCTGAAAAATACATTTAAAATTCATTATCGAAGAGGAATTCGAAGTAGATATTTTGGTCGCTTTGAGAATTTGATAGCAAGTCTTGCAACAACTGGGGTTGCAGCAGATATAATTCCATTACTGGCACTTTCACGTATTAATCAGTCAGCCGATTGGCTAAGTTTATTAAAGTGGAAAGAAGACATATCATCAATTATCTCGCATGATGAACTAGTTCAATTGTCAGAA
Organism: Enterobacter sp. CPE_E890; assembly: GCF_046521475.1. Classification (NCBI taxonomy): domain Bacteria; kingdom Pseudomonadati; phylum Pseudomonadota; class Gammaproteobacteria; order Enterobacterales; family Enterobacteriaceae; genus Enterobacter; species Enterobacter sp. CPE_E890. The sequence goes on from NZ_JBKFZW010000001.1 coordinate 2,248,124, forward strand.
AGCATTGACAGGTTAGCAGATTATGGAGCCCCTCACCTCTATGGATTTGCAGAAAAGTATGACAATGCGTTCTATGGAAATAATAATGATCCATGGGATTTATTTATTACTCAAGTAGAAATTCTAAAGTATAAGTATGATATTAAATCACCCTATCATTACACTTCCAATGAATATATATCCACATTACTCCACGATAGAATCCATAATGGGAATGTCCTTATATTTGATTTTTCCGCATCGCAATCCAAATTAATTACCATATCTGATAACAATTATATTATTGAAAACCTTCCGGATGAAGAAGGTCGGAATTTCTATATTGAGTTGAATAAATTCAGGTTGAGCGGTGATAATCGAACACAGTTTAATCAAACATTGATAAACTACCAAAATACTCTTATTGATAACATCAAAGAGTCCATTTCAATTCTTGAGGACTCTGGTGGAGTGATATTTTTCCCGTCTAAAATGGATTCCTTTCCATTAAACATCTTGTTGATAAGTAATGATCAAATCAGAAAAAAAATTCTTTCAGGAAATTTTGAGATCAGGTCTTGTTTATGTTTACATCCAAAAGATGAGAGTTTTGAAATACATTCCTGCCTCGGTATGGTAGAGTCAACCACTAACTTAGAGTATGACAAAGCAGAAATACAATATTTTATAAATACTACAGGCCTCAATGGAGAAATTTTATATCAACCAGATCAAAAAGACTTCTTTGAACGTGTTGCTACGCATGACTCGATCGTTATTTCGCAACATGGTTTTTCGGCCGCAATGTTCACTGATCCTGTTTTTGCTGATTTAGCTGGGCCTCATGCAGAGAGGAGAACTCTTAGCTATAGTTATTTACAATCACATTCTTATAAAATGAATTATAAACTAGTAATGCTGAATGCCTGTTACGGTGGCACATTAGTCAATAGAAATTATTTTAAGCTCTTTAGAACACATGAATTATTAGGATACCCTCAAGCATTTTTGTTAAACAGAAAAAGCATTGTGATTGCTGCATCATGGACCATAGTGGATAGATATAACGCTTTGATAATGCATAATTTCTCGAATTTCATGAAGATGTATGGGCCAAGTAAATCTTATGGTATGTCTTTAGCCAAAGCATTCGAAATGTCTATTTCCGAAATTATATCAGCATTAAACGAGATTTCCGGTGGAACATTACAATTACCGAATGAACAACATTTAGATGTTATGAGAGGTCAGCCGTTTTGCTTTGCAACTTACCAGAACTACACGCTACTGTAGATTAAAAAATACTGAATAAAGGGCTAACGATAATTATTGACCTACCCCTATTTTAGCTAGTCCGCTTCTGGCACAGGGCTGCTGTTGCAGCCCTGACAACCTTAGACTTCAATCGATTCAGAGATCTCTAACGCATCATCCACTTCAATGCCCAGATAACGGACTGTGCTTTCCAGTTTCTTATGGCCCAACAGAAGTTGGATCACCCGAAGATTCTTGGTTTTCTTGTAGATCAGGTAAGGTTTTGTTCTTCTCATGGAATGTGTGCTGTAAAGCGAATCTTCGAGACCAAGCTTTTCTACCCACCCATGAAAGATTCGGTTGTATTGTCGGGTTGATATGTGCTGGTTAGTTCCGACCCGAGACCGGAACAAGAAGTCTTTACTGTGCAAATTGCCAAGCTTTATCAATGCAGCAACAGCTTCTCTTGTTCCTTTGGTTATCTCAAATTGCACAGGGCTACCGGTTTTCTGTTGCAACACCGTTGCTCTGCTTGAAACCAAGCTACCATATGCCACATCAGATACTTTGATTTTGACCAGATCACAGCCTCGAAGCTTACTGTCCAGGGCCATATTGAACAGAGCTAAATCGCGCGTTTTACCTTCCAGTTCAAGCCGGATTCGGATCCCCCAGATATGAGATATCTGAAGTGGTCTTTTTTGGCCGATGATACGGTCTTTGTTCCAAGGTGACGTGTTCATACTCAAATCTCCTGCAATGTGGGAGATTTGAGTATGTCTGTCCCTTATGAGCTAACAGCAGACGTTTGGCATTGAGTATCCATGGTTCTTGCTAGCAATGCCGTGAGTCAAACAATTGGGAACATGTCACCGCTCCTGGCACAAAGCGGGCGAGCTAACTATGAAGCAAGTCAGCTGTGAGCGAAGACTGGCTGTTAAACCGACGTTACGTCCTGATGTTCAGCAATTGAATGCCGGAGGTAGCGGGTCGGCGTTGTCCCCGTATATTGGCGGAAGAAGACAATAAAGGCACTGTCACTGACAAAATCTAGCTGCTGTGCAACCTGACTTAGCGACATACCCTCGCACAACATTTCCATCGCTTTCAGCAGCCTCCACTGTTGCCTCCAGCTCTGATAACTCATTCCCGTTTCCCGGATAAATATACGGCTTATCGTGCGTTCACATGCCCCTACCTTCTGGACTAATTGTCCAAGCCGAGGGGGTAATTCGCCCTTACGGATCGTGTTCAGCCAGGTATTCAGGAGAATATCTGAGGGAAACCGTAACGTCCAGTTTTCGCGATGGGCATTTTTAATTTCCTCACAAAAAACATTGATTAGACTGCTTTGTTGTTCTGTGGGCATTCCCCATGGCCAGAATGCCATCCGCTCGATCACCTCAAAGAACAGGGGATTAACTTCAACAATCTGCAGAGGTAATGCTGATAACGGTAAAGTGCTAGAAAAGTACAGAGAACGGTAGGCCATCGTACCCTTCATTATGGCGCGATGAACCGTGCCGGCCGGTATCCATGCCGCACGCCTGGGCGGAAGCAGGCAAAGGGTATTATCCAGCTCAATTGTGATACTTCCCGCCGCCGAAAAAAGTAACTGATGACGAAGGTGGCTGTGCATCCCTGAATCATGTACCCCCATATCGGATGCAATTCCGATAACCAGATCGTCGAACAGATCCGGATCGAAAGAATCTTGAGGGTTTATCTTCATTGAATGTCCGATTTTAAATATATGTAGTCTTAATAATGGTAATTCGACATAGCAACTTCCGCAATAATTGCTGCATATTCTGCTTATCTGAGGATTGTTGTTATGAACACCGATAAACAGCCACCGTTGTGGCTACTGACATTACTGATTATGTTTCCTCAATTGGTCGAAACCATTTACAGCCCTGCATTGCCTGACATTGCCCGTGCTTTTCAGGTAGGCAGTGAACGTGCCGCGCAGACACTTTCTGTCTATTTTGTCGCGTTTGCCGTCGGCGTTGCGCTCTGGGGCTGGTTAAGCGACCATATCGGTCGGCGACCGGCGATGATGGCCGGACTACTGTGCTACGGGACCGGTTCCGCACTGGCGTTTGTAGCTTCAGGCTTTAGTATTTTGCTCATGGCTCGCATGGTGGCGGCCATGGGGGCTGCAGCCGGATCCGTTGTCGTTCAAACCATGTTACGTGATAGTTACGAATCGACGGCCTTAGCCCGCGTCTTTTCTGTTATGGGTGCGGCGTTGGCAATCAGCCCGGTTTTCGGTCTGGTGAGTGGAGGCTGGCTGGTTAGCCTGTATGGACATACCGGCGTATTTGTTGCGCTGGGGTCACTGGCGCTGGTTCTGCTGACACTGACCGCATTCTTGCTGCCAGAAACGCGGTCGGAAAATACTTCCAGTACCCGTTTTGGCGGGCTGGTTTACCGAATGGCGGGTGATGGAAGGCTGTGGAAAAATGCAGTGCTTGTTGCGCTGCTCAATACGATGATTTTCAGTTACTACAGCCTTGCGCCGTTTCTTTTCGGGCAACTGGGCTGGAGTCCTAGGGCTTTCGGATGGACGGGAATTTTACTGGCTTTTGCTTCTCTGTCGGGCAGCCTCTGGAACCGGAAACTGTTGTCTATCGGTTTGTCACCAGAACAACTGGTGAAGAATGCCTGCCTGTTGGCCCTGTTATCGGGTATTGCTGCATGGGTTTTACAGCAATCTGTATGGATCCTATTGCCGATGGCCGGGATTATGGTTGCATATGGCATCGCGATTCCAAACGTGTTGAGCCAGGCCCTGAGCCAGTATCGTGAACAGGCCGGGGCAGCTGGAGCGCTGTTTGGATTAGTCTACTATATGTTGTTGGGAATGATGCTGGGACTTGCCGGTATCGTGCAGCAGCTGGGATTAGTTCTGACAGCTTGTGCAGTAACAGCCTGTTTTTGCAGCCTTTCTCGCCACTAAGCCTGCTGGCTTTAATATTGACCTGGGAACCTGTCAGAGAATGGGTTCCCGGTGCAATATAGAATGGTTTACGCCAGCTGCGGCCCGATTAGCTAAGGAATGGCCGTTATGCTGGAAAATTCATTCAGGAAAGCGTTGATAGCGTAGCGCGTAATTTCTCTGCACCACCGTAAAGAGCATGTCCACTAATCATATGCTCCGTGCCGTTAACCGTCGCCAGCAGCACAGGCACTCCTCGGATACCATGCTGGTTCATAAGACGCTTCACTTTCGCGATCCTCTCGTCCGTGATATGCCGCAGCGCTTTATCGGTATCAAGCGCCAGAGTGACCCGTTCATGCTTTAACGCAAGGTTGTTTTTCCCGGCCCAGTCCTCAACGATATCACCCACCACGTCAGGTCTTGAGGTGTCTCGCCCCTCAACATAGCGGGCATGCTGTAGCGTATGAAGAAGATGTGTCTCGGCCGACGGGTTGATGTCACGAACCATGGTCAGAGCACGATTCATAAACGTCGAATCAAACCGCGTACCGCTCAGCAGAAGCTGGTGATAGCGCTCGCTGAAAGGCTGCCCGGTGAGTGAAGCGATGCGCCGATCGTTAGACCAGGCGTACTCCGCCCATTCCGCGGTCATGTCCCGGGCTCCCTCATCGCTGAACAGCCCGCTGGGCATTAGCTCAAGTTTATCAGCGTGGTGCTGAGCAAGGTAACCCAGCGCCGGCGTGCTGGCGTAGCACCAGCCGCAAAGTGGATCAAATAAATACTGCAGTCTCTCAAAACGCATGTTGCCTCCTTCATAACGGAATAGCGCCATCATAATGCGTTCGAACCTCGTTAAATACGGGCATTCAGTAAATGCAGTGTTGCGTAAAATGAGCGAATGGCTTAAGCCGGTACACCCACGAATTTATTGTCTGACCGGTAGTCGTCATGACGTCTACCGGTACACGCTCATATTCAGCACCTTCAAACTGATCGAGTACATCCCAGTGATTATGCAAATTCGCTGAAGTGAAAATAAAACCCTGAACACGATTACCTGAGTCATCCAGCACGATCCCCGGATACCCCATCTCTGCACCCCAGCCTTTATTTAACAGAGACCCACCCACGTGTCCTTCCTGCCACGACCCACCGATATTCTCAAGAATATGCGCATTAGGTCTGCCTGGACCGAGCGTCCCGTACACGAACAAACTTTCCATTATCCCTCCGATAACATGATGAAAATAAAATGGTTATTTGTTTCGATTTTGATTTTGGGACGAGGGCCTGACAAATCATTTGTTCTCACACCATGCGTGAATTATTATCACGCGTATGATGTTCGATCGCCTCCCACCCTTGCAAACGCTTCGGGCTTTTGAAGCCACTGCCCGGCTCTCCAGCATGACGCTGGCGGCAGCGGAGTTGCACGTCACGCACGGCGCGATAAGCCGGCAAATCCGGAAGCTCGAAGATCATCTGGGGATAAAGCTATTTCACAGACTGACGCGACAGATAATCCTGACGGAGGAGGGGGCTGAATTCCACCCTGCGGTTACCCGCCTTCTGGGTGATTTAGTGAGAGAGTCCGAGCGTTTACGCGAAAGGAGCCCGGCAAAAAGTTTGCGTATCAGTACAACGGTTTCATTCGCCAGTAAGTGGTTGGCCCCGCGTCTCAGCCGTTTCAGGCAGCGGCATCCTGAACTCGATATTCAGCTGGATGTTACTGACATTAATGTGGATCTTAACGATGGTCAGGTCGATGCAGCAATTCGTTATGGCCGTGGTAATTATCGCGACGTCTGTTCTGAGCGAATCTTGAGTGAAACAGTCACCCCTGTCTGTAGCCCCGACTTTATTAAGGAACATAACGGTCTGAAAGAAATTAAGGATCTTTCAAACTGCGTGCTTCTTCATGAGTACAGAATGCTGGCGAACTGGGAGGCATGGTTTGAAATGGCCGGAGAAAACCATTTCAGCGGCCATCAGGGGACCTTATGGACGCTTGGCAGCATGGCGACCGAAGCCGCTATACGTGGCGAAGGCGTGGCTCTGGGACGGAGTGTGCTGATTGCAGATGATGTCGCTACCGGAAGGCTTGTTGTTCCGTTTCCGCAATACAAACTTAAAGCAGAACGGGGATACGATTTAGTTTACCGTTTGGATAATAAGGATTCGTTTAAAATACGAACGCTGAAGCAATGGCTGTTCGAAGAAATAAGCCTGCTGAAAGATTAACAGGGAACCCTACAAACAGCTAAAAAAGCCGCAAGCAGTTATCTCCTTACGGCTTCGGAACAGGTAATGATTATTCTCGTAATCAGGCCGCCTTCACCGCTCTGATTTTTTTATCATCATCCGCATCGGCTTCTGTTTTATCTGCAACAACAGCGTCATTGAGATCGGGAAGCCTGCTGGTACGCAGAATATGCTGCACGGCCTCTTTCTGCTCGGCGAGATACAGACCAAGATCTTCAGCCTGTGTTTCATCCATCTGCATTCCGCTTTGCAATAGCCAGTCGGTGAACGCGTCTGCCATATCAAGCAGCTTGTCGTGAGCGTCAGCTTCTTTCTTACTGGCAAATGTCATTTTCTCTTCACCTTTTCTTACGACAACATATTTTGTTTCAACAGCCATTATGCGCACCTCATACTGTAATTATATACAGCATAACAGCTCCGGGTTTAGGTTGCAGCTAAAAAATGCTGACATTTCTAGCGGGCAGGGGGCTCATTCGAAAATCGTGCGCTGATCGCATCACGTTCATAGCCCTGCGGCTGGGTCAATATCTGGTATAAATCGGGGCGGCGACCGTGGATCCAGCGGCGTCCGGTGCTCATGGCAAGCAGGCTTAAATCCAGTTCAGCGCTCACCATCGCATCTTCAGCCGCCCAGGTTTCATTCACGATCCTTCCATATGGGTCGAGGATCATGGCATTCCCTGTGCGCACTTCGTCATCATCTGCACCCACACCGTTGCTGAAGAGAACAAATAATCCATTGTCGTGTGCACGGGCAGGCAGCCAGCGCATAAGCCATTCCCGACCGCTTGCCCCTTTGAATGCGGCCGTAATTTCCTCCTTGCGCGTTTCCCGCTCCTCCCAGAGCGACAGCGGAATAGGCTTCATTCCGTGAGGACTGCGGGAATCGGTACCGCCTGTTTGATGCGGTGCGAGAAGAATATCGGCACCCAGCAACGCCGTCGCGCGTACATTTTCGACCAGATTATTGTCCCAGCAAATCAGGATGCCGACTTTCACTCCCCAGGGCGTATCAAAAACAGTAAAGCTGTCCCCGCTGCTGATGGCCGAATGTTCAAAAGCATGGAGTTTACGGTGCGTATGCATTGAGCCATCCGGCATACAGGCAACATACGCATTGTAGAGGCGGCCATCGTCGGCGCGTTCAATAAGACCGGCGCCAATAAGCATTTGATGTTTGATCGCCAGAGAGCGAATGAGCGTCAGGGAAGGGCTTTCAGCAATCGGCTCTGCCAGAGCTGATACCTCCGCTGAGGTGAGTTTGGGGACATGCCAGTAGCCGGTGATACACATTTCAGGGAAGGTGAGAATTTTCACCTGCTCAAGCGCCGCTTGCTCAATAAATTTCTCCATTATCAGCAGGTTGTATTTTTTATTATTAGCCTGATGCTGAAACTGTACGGTTGCCGCCTTTAAGGATTGATGTTCGTTCATGATGTATCTCCAGTTGTCATCGAAACTGAATTACATAACGCTTTCCGATAACTGTATAATCAAAAAATTTCTGATTTTAATAACCATCTGGAATGCAAAATTGAACATCCGGTTGCTTAAAGCCTTTGTGGTACTGGCCGAAAAAGGGAACTATGCCGATGCGGCGCGGGCGCTGTTTATCTCGCAGCCGGCATTGACCAAACAGATTCATCTCCTCGAATCCCAGGTGAATATGTCTCTTTTTTCACGAGGTCGTCACGGCGCAGTACTGACGGCCAACGGCAGACGTTTACTGCCAGAGGCTGAAAAAGTGGTCAGGCAAACCCAGTTATTTATGCAGCATGCCGAGCGGGTCTCAAAAGGGGTTGAAGGGCATATTACGGTAGGGTTTGGCCTCTCAAGCTTTTATCTGGCACCACGCTGTATTGCAGACTTTCGTCGAGACTACCCGGGTGTCGAGATGTCCTTGACGGATCTACCTTCCTTCCAGCAGTACGAGCAACTGCAAAATGATGAGCTACAGGTGGGATTTGTCAGGGTTCCGCCCCACGTGGCGCTTGAATACCTGCCGTTATTTACCGATCGGCTGGTTCTGGTTGCGCCCGCCGCGTCGCCGACAATGTCTGTGGCTGAGTGGCTCACGAAACGCCCTCTGTTGCGGCTTTATGATGAGCGAGGACGGGGTTTAAACGCACAGATTGACCGCTTCCTGCATGACAACGGTCTTTTCATCTCATCGACGCAACTGACTGACGATATACAAACTATCGTCGCGATGGTGGTTGCGGGGATCGGTGTGGCCATTCTGCCCACCAGCGTGACCCATATCGCGCCGCCGGAACTGATGATTATTCCGCTAACGGGGGAGTCAATAAGCTGGGAGGTGGGCATCGCCTGGGACGCAAGCAGGGAGGATGTCATCCGTGACAATTTCATTGCTAGCGTAGCTGCTGCGTTTCCGGGCCACCCAGACTCCGCCGCCATGCGCCAGGCGCCTGACCATACTGACGTTTAAAGCTGCGGTTGAAGGACTGCTGTGAGTCAAAGCCCAGCGCGATCGCCACGTTCAGGATCGGTTCATCACTCTGAGCCAGCCGTTCGACCGATTTTTGCAGCTTTTGCGCGCGAATATACTCGGCGAGAGGGGAGCCAGTATGCTCTTTGAAGAGCCGCTGGAGGTGCCATTTTGAGTAACCGGATCGCCTGGCGACGGACTCAATGTCCAGACGGCTATCAAGGTTGTTGTCGATCCAGTCGAGTAAATCATGCATAAATGCGCCAGTGTTCATCTGGTTACCCTCATACCGCTCGTCTAAAAGTATCTTTGTCTGTTGCATTTAAAGGTTGGCTGGTTTTTACGTTAATTGCAAGTTTTATTGTTGCATTTAAATCCTTGAGCGAAACGGCTCTTTTCCCTTCGACTCAAATAGCACATAAAGTGCAACAATTATTCTTGCACTTAGTTAAGCGCCTTCCTACAATCGCCGCGAATAGTGTATTCATTACTGTTACAGTTTTGTGGCGATGAACGGCACAAATGGCCTTAAGCCAGCTACCGGACAAAGGAAGTGGCGCGGCATCTCCTGCGGCGTCTTGTCCGGCGGCTACAATTATCGGAATAAAAATAATGAGCCTGCAAAAAACCTGGGGTAACTTTCATCTGAGCGCGCTGGGGGTCATGTTGCTCTCCGTGCTGCTCGTCGGATGCGATAACAGTGTCGCGCAAAACGCTGCGCCACCTGCGCCCGCCGTCAGCGCTGCTGATGTGGTTGTGAAATCCATAAGCCAGTGGGATAGCTTTAACGGTCGGATTGAGGCAGTGGAGAGCGTTCAGTTACGTCCGCGCGTCTCCGGTTACATTGATAAAGTGAATTACACCGATGGCCAGGAGGTGAAAAAGGGCGAGGTATTGTTCACCATTGATGACCGAACCTATCGTGCGGCGCTGGAGCAGGCACAGGCGAACCTGGCGAGAGCCAAAACGCAGGCCAGCCTGGCACAAAGCGAGGCCAACCGTACTGATAAACTGGTCAATACCAACGTAGTCTCCCGTGAAGAATGGGAGCAGCGTCGTTCAGCTGCCACCCAGGCACAGGCCGACATTCGCGCCGCGCAGGCGGCGGTTGACGCCGCACAACTTAACCTGGATTTCACCAAAGTCACCGCGCCTATTGATGGCCGCGCCAGCCGGGCGCTGATCACCAGCGGTAATCTGGTGACGGCGGGGGACACCGCCAGCGTCCTCACCACGCTGGTCTCGCAGAAAACGGTTTACGTTTACTTTGACGTGGATGAGTCGACCTATCTTCACTACCAAAATCTGGCCCGCAGCGGGCAGGGGGCGTCCAGCAATCACATGGCGCTTCCGGTGGAAATTGGTCTGACGGGCGAGGAGGGTTATCCCCATCAGGGCAAAGTGGACTTCCTTGATAATCAGTTAACGCCGAGTACCGGCACCATCCGTATGCGCGCGCTGCTGGATAACGCGCAGCGTCAGTTCACGCCAGGGCTCTTTGCCCGCGTACGCCTGCCGGGCAGCGCGGAATTCAAAGCCACGCTGATCGACGACAAAGCGGTGCTGACCGATCAGGATCGCAAATACGTGTATATCGTGGATAAAGAGGGGAAAGCACAGCGTCGCGACATCACGCCGGGACGTCTGGCAGACGGTTTACGCATCGTGCGGCAGGGGCTGAACCCTGGCGATAAAGTCATCGTCGAGGGCTTACAAAAAGTGTTCATGCCGGGGATGCCGGTTAACGCGAAAACCGTTGCCATGACTACCAGCGCCGCCCTTAACTGATCCCTTACCTGAGAATCCGACCCATGGACTTTTCCCGTTTTTTCATCGACAGGCCCATTTTTGCCGCCGTCCTGTCGATTCTGATTTTTATCACAGGATTGATCGCCATCCCGCTGTTGCCGGTGAGCGAATATCCTGACGTTGTGCCGCCAAGCGTGCAGGTGCGCGCGGAATACCCGGGCGCCAACCCGAAAGTGATTGCCGAGACCGTGGCGACGCCGCTGGAAGAGGCGATCAACGGCGTTGAAAACATGATGTACATGAAGTCCGTTGCGGGCTCGGACGGCGTACTGGTGACCACCGTCACCTTCCGTCCGGGAACCGACCCGGATCAGGCGCAGGTACAGGTGCAAAACCGCGTCGCGCAGGCCGAGGCGCGCCTGCCGGAAGACGTGCGGCGTTTGGGGATTACTACCCAGAAACAGTCGCCAACGCTCACGCTGGTGGTGCATCTGTTTTCGCCCAACGGGAAATACGACTCCCTGTATATGCGTAACTACGCCACGCTGAAGGTGAAGGACGAGCTGGCGCGCCTGCCCGGCGTCGGCCAGATTCAGATTTTCGGCTCAGGCGAATACGCGATGCGCGTCTGGCTGGATCCTAACAAGGTGGCAGCCCGCGGGCTGACCGCATCGGACGTGGTCACGGCGATGCAGGAGCAGAACGTTCAGGTGTCCGCCGGGCAACTGGGTGCCGAGCCGCTGCCGAAAGAGAGTGATTTCCTGATCTCCATTAACGCCCAGGGGCGTCTGCATACTGAAGACGAGTTTGGCAATATTGTCCTGAAAACGACGCAGGACGGTACGGTTGTCCGCCTGCGCGACGTGGCGCGTATCGAAATGGGTTCCGGCAGCTATGCGCTGCGTTCCCAGCTTAACAATAAAGACGCGGTCGGGATTGGCATCTTCCAGTCTCCGGGGGCGAACGCCATTGATTTGTCTAACGCGGTGCGCGCGAAAATGGACGAACTCTCCACGCGTTTCCCGGCAGACATGAAGTGGGCGGCTCCTTACGATCCGACGGTCTTTGTGCGCGATTCGATCCGTGCTGTCGTACAAACGCTGCTGGAAGCGGTGGTGCTGGTGGTGCTGGTGGTGATTCTGTTCCTGCAAACCTGGCGCGCGTCGATCATTCCGTTGATCGCGGTGCCGGTCTCTGTCGTGGGGACGTTCAGCATTCTCTACCTGCTGGGCTTTTCACTAAACACCCTGAGCCTGTTCGGGCTGGTACTGGCTATCGGTATCGTGGTGGACGATGCCATCGTGGTGGTGGAAAACGTCGAGCGAAATATCGAAGAAGGGCTTGCTCCGCTTGCGGCGGCGCATCAGGCGATGCGTGAGGTTTCGGGGCCGATTATCGCGATTGCGCTGGTGTTGTGTGCGGTGTTTGTGCCGATGGCGTTCCTCTCAGGCGTCACCGGGCAGTTCTATAAGCAGTTTGCGGTGACGATCGCGATTTCGACGGTGATTTCCGCCATCAACTCGCTGACGCTTTCTCCGGCACTGGCGGCTCTGCTGTTAAAACCGCACGGCGCACCGAAGGATTTTCCGACCCGGCTTATTGACCGTCTGTTTGGCTGGATTTTCCGTCCGTTTAACCGCTTTTTCCACCGCAGCTCGAACGGTTATCAGGGGCTGGTGGGGAAAACGCTCGGACGACGCGGTGCGGTATTTGCGGTGTATCTGCTGCTGCTCTGTGCGGCGGGCGTGATGTTTAAAGCGGTGCCCGGCGGCTTTATTCCGACGCAGGACAAGCTGTACCTGATTGGCGGCGTGAAAATGCCGGAAGGTTCGTCGCTGGCGCGCACCGATGCGGTGATCCGCAAAATGAGCGAAATCGGGATGAATACTGAAGGTGTGGACTATGCGGTCGCGTTTCCGGGGCTGAATGCGCTGCAGTTCACCAACACGCCGAATACCGGGACGGTCTTCTTTGGCCTGAAGCCGTTCGACCAGCGCAAACATACTGCGGCGGAAATTAACGCTGAGATCAACGCAAAAATCGCGCAAATCCAGGAAGGCTTTGGCTTCTCCATCCTGCCACCGCCGATTTTAGGTCTGGGTCAGGGGTCGGGCTATTCGCTGTACATCCAGGATCGCGGTGGTCTGGGCTATGGCGCGCTGCAAAACGCGGTGAACACCATGTCCGGTGCGATTATGCAAACGCCGGGGATGCATTTCCCGATCTCAACGTACCAGGCTAACGTGCCGCAGCTGGACGTGCAGGTTGACCGCGATAAGGCGAAAGCGCAGGGCGTGTTGCTGACCGATCTTTTCGGTACGCTGCAGACCTATCTGGGTTCGTCGTACGTGAATGACTTCAACCAGTTCGGGCGTACCTGGCGCGTGATGGCGCAGGCTGACGGGCAGTTCCGCGACAGCGTGGAAGATATTGCTAATCTGCGCACCCGTAACAGCCAGGGCGAAATGGTGCCGATTGGCAGTATGGTGAAAATCACGACCACCTACGGGCCGGATCCGGTGATTCGTTACAATGGTTATCCGGCGGCGGACCTGATTGGCGATGCCGACCCGCGCGTGCTCTCATCAGCGCAGGCGATGACGCAGTTGGAGGGGATGGCTAAGCAGATCCTGCCGAACGGGATGAATATTGAGTGGACGGATCTGAGCTTCCAGCAGGCCACCCAGGGCAATACGGCGCTGATCGTCTTCCCGGTAGCGGTACTGCTGGCGTTCCTGGTGCTGGCGGCGCTGTATGAAAGCTGGACGCTGCCTCTGGCGGTGATCCTCATCGTGCCGATGACCATGCTCTCCGCGCTGTTTGGCGTCTGGCTGACCGGGGGCGATAACAACGTCTTCGTGCAGGTGGGGCTGGTGGTACTGATGGGGCTGGCCTGTAAAAACGCGATTCTTATCGTGGAGTTTGCCCGCGAGCTGGAAATTCAGGGCAAAGGCATTATGGAAGCGGCGCTGGAGGCCTGTCGTCTACGTTTACGTCCGATAGTGATGACCTCCATCGCCTTTATTGCCGGGACAATTCCGCTGATACTCGGTCACGGTGCGGGTGCGGAAGTGCGCGGCGTCACCGGGATCACCGTCTTCTCCGGGATGCTGGGCGTGACCCTGTTTGGTCTGTTCCTGACACCGGTGTTCTACGTGACGCTGCGTAAACTCGTGACGCGCGGTAAAGTGGAAAGGGAAGTGCTGCCTGCGTAAGGACATTGCAGATAATAAAAAACCGCCTTCACTGTGAAGGCGGTTTTTTTTCGTAAAAATTAATGGGCTTTTTTATACAGGGCGATAAGTTCAGGCACCGGATCGCACCCGCTGGTATCGGCTTTTTTGACCTCTTCCAGCGCGCTTGCCACAGTGTGGCGTGCTAATACCGCTAACGAAGCTTGCTCCGCTTCTTCGGAAATTGACTTGAAATACCAGCAGGCGTTAGCGCTGACTACGCAGCGAGCCGGTACGTCTGGACGCGACGCCCATAGCTTTTTATCTTCGATGACCGAAAGGTAGATGTCGCGCAGGGTGATCTCTTCCGGCGGGCGACCAAGATGAATAGAGCCGTTACGGCCAAGCGTTGAGACAATAATGCCATCACGCGTGAGCGGAACCATCAATTTGCGGATAAAGCTCGGGTTGGCTTCCAGGCCGTAGGCCAGAATGGCACTCGTCGAACGTTCACCCAATTGCTCCGCCATCGCTACGCTGAGAACCATCTGCAAAGCTGTCGGGAAGCGGTAATCTAACATTTCTCTTTCCTGGGTTGCGGTGAATCTTATTCTTTTTGGCACCGCAGAGGTGAATAATCAATGAGCAACAATATAACAAATACGGTCATTTTTTTGAAGCAATCTGCGGCATTCGTGATCGAACATCCTATTTTTTTCACCGCTTCACGCTTTTGTTCATCGCGATCCGATACAACTTGAGCGTGATCGGTGGTGAATGGACAAACCAAAGGCTACGTAGTCAACACTTAATCAGAGAGAAAACCATGAGAAAAATCGTTTCGTTTGTTCATGTGTCGCTGGATGGTTTTGTCGCATCTAACGCTGAGGGGCAGGCGAGTCTGGACTGGATTAGCATAAGCCCCGATTTGTTTGAATACGTGGAGAAGCGGATTCAGCAGACCGACACCGCCTTATATGGGCGCACCACCTACCAGATGATGGAGTCGTACTGGCCTACTGCTGCCGATAAGCCTGACGCCAGCCCGCATGACCTTGCGCATTCGCGTTGGTATAAATCTGCCAAAAAAGTGGTGTTGTCGAAAACGCTGTTGGAAAAAAATCACCCTAATACGCAAATTATCAGTAGCAACTTAAGCGACGAAATCAATAAGCTCAAGCAAAACGCGGGCAGCGAAATCTTATTGTTTGGTAGCCCCTCAGCGACTCACGCGCTAATGGCGGAAAACCTCATCGATGAATATTGGCTATTCGTCAATCCCGTTCTGCTGGGGCAAGGCATTCCCTTGTTCAAAAATATACAAGACAGAACCTCACTCATGTTGGTGAAGAGTCATATTTTCCCGTCGGGGGTAGTGTGCGTGCAATACGAGGTGAAACGAAATCGCTAAAGTAAGTTCCGCAAACACCTACTAAGTAGGTGTTTTGTCGGAATATTATGATTTACACTTTACCAAGCAGAATATTCAACATGCGACGCAATGGTTCCGCTGCTCCCCACAATAGCTGATCGCCTACCGTCAGGACCGAGTAGATAGGTTCATTGTTTAGCGACATTTTTTTGTAACGGCCAATACCCACCTTAAGCGAACCGCTGATATATGCCGGTGTTAGTGTGCTGATACTCTCAGCCTTGTTATTGGGCACATAGTTAACCCAAGGGTGGGAATTCATCACTAATTCTGCAAATTCCTCTTCGGGGACTTCACGCTTGAGCTTAAGGGTTATAGCAGCACTGTGGCAGCGGATTACGCCGACTCGTATGCATAAGCCGTTTACCGGGATCGTGCCGGGAGACAGACCTAAAATTTTGTTCGTTTCAGCCTCACCTTTCCATTCTTCACGGCTATTGCCATCGCCTAAATCGCTGTCAATCCAGGGAATGATGCTGCCCATCAAAGGAGCACCGAAGTTCTGGGTCGGCATATCAGCGCTGTTAATCAACTCACTGACCTTGTTAACTAAAGGAAGCACTGAACCTGAGGACGCCAGCTCATCCGAAGATAAATGGTTACTTATGTAAGCACTTTGTGTGATTAATTCCCGTACATATTGTGCACCCGCACCCGATGCGGACTGATAGGTCATCACACTCATCCATTCGATCAAGTCAGCCTTTATCAACCCAGCCAGGCCCATAAGACTCAGCGTAATGGAACAGTTTCCACCGACAAAAAGCTTAATACCTTCTTTGATTGCTCGAGCAATATTTGTGCGGTTGACGGGGTCGAGAATAATGCAGGCTTTCTCATCCATCCGCAGCGCGGAGGCCGCGTCAATCCAGTAGCCTTGCCAGCCATGGTTAAGCAAAGCCGGGTAAACGGCTTTGGTATAATCCCCACCTTGACAGGTTATGATGATATCCATATCGGCCAGGGCGCTAATGGAATTAGCATCTTTAAGCGTGTAGCTGACACCATTAATGACAGGACCAGCAGCACCTGCACTGGAGGTGCTGAAAAAATGTGCAGAAATATTGTCGAAGTCGTTCTCTTCAACCATTCGCTGTAGCAAAACAGAACCGACCATACCTCGCCAGCCAACAATACCAACTTGCTTCATTTGCTTAACCTTAATTACGTTATGAAAATGTTAATTTTCTTCGGGGCACGTTATATCTCATTCCATAATCAAGGTCATTATGAATTGCATTAGATTCCGGCAATATTAATATATTTCATGCGGCATCAGCATTTGTTATACCTTTGCCATATAAAATATCACCGCAACTACTTGATATCTATGGCATTAATTCCATCGTAACCTTTGGTGGTTGTCTGGAATAGATTGGCATTATGGGTGGCATTGAAAATTTATTCCTTGAGCAAGCATCCGCTAAGATGCCAGTGCTATAATTGCTATTATTTTTAGGTGGTACAACAGGGAATGAGCCATCTTGACCAGACAAAAATATATCAGTGCGATTATTCTGATCGTGGTTTGCACTACCTCACTGTTTACCGCGCTGGCTGTTCGTAACGTGCATGATTTACAGAACTATCTGGGGTACGTTGCTGAAAATGGGAAATCGGCACTTTTTCATGAAGAGTCTATTAACCAGAATATTGCCACCCGGCTCTCGCGCGAGTTTTATCGTCGAATAGCCGATCCGGACTCTGACGATAGCGAACGGGCATCAATATGTCAGCAGTTAGAAACCGAGGGTAATATTTACGGATTCAATCTGTTGAAGAAAAACAGGAATAACCTTGAAGGTACGCTGCAAACCCGCAATACCTCGTGTAACGAGTGGGCGGGAGACATTGGCGCACTTTCGGTTATCCACACCGCTGAGCGCGCAGCCCAGTCGAAGTACAGCTTTTCAAATTATTCCGGCTATACGTTCAGGAACATCAGATACTATATCGATCTTGCTCATAACTATATTTATATTAATCAGCTAGTTAATACCCACAACTATACCTTCAGTAACTGGCTTGAGGGTAATAATGGCAGCATCAATATTGCACATAGCGCACACACGATTTCGATTGATGATAATGCCCTTAAAGATCTACTGAAGGGGGAAACCACGCTGTCTCATATTTATCAGGATGGCTACACCCGCAATAATATTATTAGCATGCTTACCCCGGTATTTCTGGGTGATAAAGTAAAAGGCATTCTGATTACAGACATCAATGTTGACGATCTGGTCGTTTCGTTTAATACTGTCGATCGTCCGTTGTTATGGCGATTCCTTTCTTTATATGTCACTGATAATGGAACCGGCATCCATATTGCTTTCCATAAGCCATATATCAAATCTTTTGCTTTGATCAGTTATGAAGATTCACTCACCCAGTATTACACTCTGCATGTGAAACTGGATGCTTTCTACGTCATTATTGCGAATTTATGGCTGTTTCTGCTTTATCTCCTTGGTACCTGGGCATTATGCCGATATGCGTATAAGCAGTTAATCAGACAAACGTTGCTTTCCAGGGATAATGTGACGGACGCAATGACCGGACTGTATAACAGAAAAGTCATTACACCTGAGCTGGAACATAAAATCCGCTCACTCGTTGACAGAGCTATCCCTGTCACGATCATCGCCATTGACAGTGATGGCCTCAAAAGAATCAATGATTCTCTCGGTCACCATATGGGGGATAAAGCGATACAGACGCTGGGGATGGTTCTTGGCAATGTCATTCGTAAAAGTGACTACGGTATCAGGCTTGGGGGCGATGAGTTCTGTTTACTTCTTATCGATTATACGCTGAATAAATCCCGCGAAGTTATTACCCGTGCGCAGAAGCAATTACTCACGATTGACCCGGATAAACTGGTGGCATTTTCCTGGGGGGCATATCAGTTGCGGCCTGGAGACACGCTGGATGTCGCGATGCTGAAAGCCGACGAGTTACTCTATCAGCATAAACGCAGCAAATATGAAGAACGCCGATAAACACGCGTGCATGAGTCAATATTTCTTGCACGATAGCGCTCAGTGTAATCTGATTAAGGACGATCTAAGGCCGAACTGTATGGTGGCATGCCATTACATGGGTGATGTATTTTGGCATTTTTACGTTCGCTTCGGGTAGATATATTCCGCTAATCCCTTTGACAGAACATCGAAAACTAATTTGCAGCACCGACTATTACGCAGGTCTTCGTGCATAACGAGCCATGTATCAAGGTATAAAGAAAAGAAATGTGGAAGTATCCGCTGTAGCGGAACATATCCATTGGCCAGTTGTACCTGGCATATGCCAATGCCTGCACCGGCGCGAATCAGGCTCAACTGAGCCACGTCGCTGTCAGTGCGTATAGAAAAGAGATCCCGATTTAGCTGCGGGTATTTTTTCAATACATTACGGATGAAGGGCGTATTCCGATCAAAACCAACCAGCGCGTGTTTCAACAGATCTTCGGTACTTTCAGGCGCGCCATGTCGGGCAAGATAAGCAGTGGACGCGTGTAGACCGAGCTCAATGCTGCCAATGCGACGAGCAATAAGCTGCTCCTGTATTGGCGTCGTCATGCGTATCGCAATGTCTGCTTCTCTATGCAGTAAATCCTGAACCCGATTGGACAGCACTAATTCAATCGTGATTTGCGGGTTGGATTCCCTGAGCTGCGCAATGAGTGGCGGGAGTACCTCGACACCAATAATCTCACTTGCAGAGACCCGTACTACACCGCGAATGGACGCGCTGCTAGCACCAACGTTGGCCGCTGTACGCTCCAGGGTGTTAGCCGTACTCTCCATCGCTTCGGCATGTACCCTCAACGCCTGCGCAGTTTCAGTTGCCAGCAATCCCGTTTGCGACCGCGTGAACAATACCTGGCCGAGGGCAGATTCCAGTGCAGCTATGTGCCGACCTGCCGTTGGTTGCGTAATACCAAGCATGCGCGATGCACCGGAAAGAGACCCTTCTCTGAGCACCGCAAGAAATGTTCGGTACCACTCCCATGGAATAGATGTCTTCATACAAATTTGTATACCTGCCCTATATTGATATGCAATACCATTTAGCTCTGCCTGTACTTATGCTGTCAATCTGAAATCAGCAAAGAGGCAAATACGATGGAAACCAGAGGGAAGGTCTTAATACTAGGCGCTACAGGCGGTATTGGTGGTGAAACTGCTCGACAACTCATTCGGGAAAAATGGGAGGTACGTGCATTAAAACGAGGAAGCCATGGAAGCGAACTTAATGGCGAAATCCAGTGGATAGCGGGCGATGCTCTCGACAAAGAACAAGTCGCCTCTGCGGCGAAAGACTGTTCTGTGATCGTTCACGCCGTCAACCCACCCGGCTACCGAAACTGGCAGCATCTTGTATTGCCTATGCTGCGCAACACAATCAATGCAGCAGAACGAAATGGATCCTTGATAGTGTTTCCAGGTACCGTTTACAACTATGGCCCTGATGCCTTCCCGCTGTTACGAGAAGATGCTCAGCAAAGGCCAGTCACAAGGAAAGGAGCGATCAGGGTACAAATGGAGAAAGAACTTGAGGCCTATTCACAGCGTGGCGGACGGGTTCTGGTCGTCCGCGCGGGGGATTTTTTTGGACCACACGCTGGTAATAACTGGTTTTCTCAAGGTTTGATCAAGCCTGGCACGTTGCCAAAGGTAATTTCTAATCCAGGTACGGCTGAAACAGGTCATCAGTGGGCCTATTTACCTGATATCGCGAAAACTATTGCTGCATTGCTGGCGCGACGTGAAGAACTTGAGCCATTTGCGCGATTCCATATGCAAGGACATTGGGATCCCGACGGCAGCCAAATGGTCAGGGCGATACAACGTATCACCGCACACTATGGCGGTGTTGCCAAAATACACTCATTTCCGTGGTGGTTTATGCACCTGGCAGCACCTTTCAACGCAACCTTGCGCGAACTTCTGGAAATGCGGTATCTGTGGCGTCAATCGGTCCGCCTGGACAATACGAAGCTCGTGACTTTTTTAGGTGCCGAGCCGCATACCCCTCTTGATGAGGCTGTTCGTATGACATTACAGGGACTGGGATGCCTCACAGCACGAAGCGGACGATCTAACTGAGCCAAAGGTCTGCTTTGAGCGAGAAGCGATCGTGATTGTTGCCGCTGACAGGTGACAAAGATGCCAAAATTGGGCGTGGTGATTCAGTGAGTCGTAGGATAAATTCAGGGTTCAATTTCAGATAATTAAGGAAGCAGGTATGTCGCAGAATTTACCGGGAATTGACGTTTTGTTTGTCGCTGGGTTTGGGCCCATCTCGCAGAACGCAGAAGTCAGTTCCGGGTTTTATGTACAGGTACTCGGTCTGCCGCTTAAGCCAATGGAGGGTAACGGCGATTATCTGCTATCGGAAAACAGGCTGAAGGGTGTAAAGCATTTTGCCGTCTGGCCGTTATCACAGGCCGCCACTTCATGTTTTGGCTCTGAGGAGTGGCCAGCCGAACACCCAATCCCGCAGGGATGGATTGAATATGAGGTTCAGGATCTCGATTCCGCTACCCGTATCTTAAGTGAGAAGGGGTATCGCCTGCTGGTGGCTAACCGCACAGAGCCCTGGGGGCAAACTGTGACTCGTCTGCTTAGTCCTGAAGGGTTGCTCACAGGGCTTACGATAACACCCTGGCTTCGCGGATAAACATCCGTCCGCTTCTGGCACTCAGGTGACCTACATAATGGCGATCACGGAGGCTCAACTGGACAGTAAGATGTTTTTGTCCAGTTGTACCTGCCTGTGGCATTTATCTCAGTAATACCTGAATCAGCTGAACGAAGATATACACTGTCGCTGCCACTTGTATAGTCCGGAACCCCCATCTGAGATAGCGCCATTCCTGGCGTTCTCTGGCATCAGCTGCTTCAATAGCGGGGTCAGAACATTTTCTTTTCCTGGCCCTGAATTCATCGATTACCCACAAGATGAGAATAAAGATAATGATGGTTTTCTGAAGGATGGGATTATCCACAAAGAGTGACTCCGGCCTGCCCGCTGATACAAGCAGAATAGATGAACCACCTTCACGTAGCCACCACTAAATGTAGGGGTGATATTCGTTTTCGTTCTGGTGGATTTTGCGGTGATTCTGTCCATGGCAGTTTGCTCCCCTGCTATCTGACCGGCAGCGATGAGCGAGAAGCGGAAGTTAGCTACTCTGTTCAACGTCCCTAAATTCAGCCTTTATTACCCAGTTTTTCGCGAGTAGGACCATCAAAATAGATGCTACTAATGTGGCAACTACGCGGTTGAGCCAACACAAAGCGAATTGTTTCCCAGACCGAGCGCCCATTCATTAAACGCTCCCCCATTTTGAATTGGTCATCGACAAACGTATCTAATCCTGTCACTTCGAAATCTGGGGGATATAACCCAGTCACACGTATATTTTCTTCGGATAACTGGTGTGAGAGTTTAGTTGTAAACCCGCTAAGGCCGTGTTTACTAGCAAAAAATGCGGGATGCGCAATTGAATCTGTAAAATTCGGAATCCCACATGAAGATATAATTGAGACTATATCCGCACTTTCTGAACGTCTTAAACTGGGTAGCAATGCCTGAGTCAGTAGAATCGAACCTGTTAGTCCTGAGCTGACAGTATTGATAATTTCTGTGTCTGGTTGATCGTCTAACGTTCCAGATAACCACTGAGCAGCATTGAGGATTAAAATGTCTATGGGCTTGTCTGAAGGTAAGCGTACAGCGTGAACCGTCTGGTCATAATCCGAAGCATCCGACAAAGTGGTGTCCACCAAATAAGTAGTGGGAACCAAAGTGTCAGATATGCAGAAAAATGTGACTCCCGGCAGGCGAAAAGGCTGCCCTAATTATTCTCCTGAGTTTAAGCAACAACTCGTTGCTGCCTCCTGCGAACCAGGAACATCCATCTCAAAACTGGCGCTTGAAAATGGCATTAACGCCAATCTGCTGTTCAAATGGCGCCAACAATGGCGCGAGGGAAAGCTGCTATTACCTTCTTCAGAGAACCCGCAGCTACTTCCTGTGACTCTCGATGCCGCTGACGTACAGCCAGAGCCGCCCACTGAGAGCCCGGAAGCCCTCAGTATCAGCTGTGAGATAACGTTCCGGCACGGGACGCTCCGCCTCAACGGCACTGTCAGCGAAAAGTTCCTGGCTCTGCTGATACAGGAGCTGAAGCGATGATCCCGTTACCAACAGGTACCAAAATCTGGCTGGTTGCCGGTACCACTGATATGAGAAATGGCTTCAACGGTCTTGCCGCAAAAGTACAGACGGCGCTGAAAGACGATCCGATGTCCGGCCACGTCTTCATCTTCCGGGGTCGCAGCGGCAACCAGGTCAAACTGCTGTGGTCCACCGGCGACGGGCTGTGCCTGCTGACCAAACGGCTGGAGCGTGGTCGCTTCGCCTGGCCCTCTGCCCGTGATGGCAAAGTGTTCCTGACCCCGGCCCAGCTGGCGATGCTGATGGAAGGCATCGACTGGCGACAACCTAAACGGTTGCTGACATCTCTGACCATGTTGTAGGCCTCTTTATCCTGGTTGTTGCTGAATAAGCCTGGTAAAATACGGGCTTATGAACGACACCTCTTCTGACGAAATCCTTCTGCTGAAACAGCGGCTTGCCGAACAGGAAGCGCTGAACCGCGCCCTGCTGGAAAAGCTGGCCGACCGTGAGCGCGAAATAGACCACCTGCAGGCGCAGCTGGATAAACTCCGCCGGATGAACTTCGGCAGCCGTTCCGAAAAAGTATCCCGTCGTATCGCACAGATGGAAGCTGACCTGAAGGTGCTTCAGAAAGAAAGCGATACGCTGACCGGTCGTGTGGATGACCCGGAAGTGCAGCGCTCGCTGCGTCAGACCCGCACCCGCAGACCGTTCCCCGAATCACTCCCGCGTGATGAAAAGCGTATGCTTCCGGCAGAATCCTGTTGCCCGGAGTGCGGTGGTTCGCTGAGTTACCTGGGTGAAGATGCCGCCGAACAGCTGGAGCTGATGCGCAGCGCCTTCCGGGTTATCCGGACAGTACGTGAAAAACATGCCTGTACTCAGTGCGATGCGATCGTGCAGGCAGCGGCGCCTTCACGGCCCATTGAGCGGGGTATCGCCGGCCCGGGGTTGCTGGCCCGCGTGCTGACCTCAAAGTATGCAGAGCACACACCACTGTACCGCCAGTCTGAAATATACGGCCGCCAGGGCGTGGAACTGAGTCGCTCACTGCTGTCGGGCTGGGTGGATGCATGCTGCCGGCTACTGTCGCCGCTGGAAGAGGCGCTTCAGGACTATGTCCTGATGGGTGGCAAACTCCACGCCGATGACACGCCCGTCCCGGTACTGTTACCAGGTAATAAAAAGACGAAGACCGGGCGGTTGTGGACGTACGTTCGCGACGACCGCAACGCCGGGTCAGCGCTGGCGCCGGCCGTGTGGTTCGCTTACAGCCCGGACAGAAAAGGCATCCATCCGCAGAGCCATCTTGCGGGCTTCAGCGGTGTTCTGCAGGCGGATGCGTACGCCGGGTTCAACGAGCTGTACCGCAATGGACAGATAACTGAAGCAGCCTGCTGGGCTCACGCCCGCCGCAAGATCCATGATGTGCACGTTCGTACTCCATCAGTGCTGACGGAGGAAGCCCTGAAACGGATAGGCGAACTGTATGCTATCGAGGCTGAAATACGGGGAATGCCGGCAGAGCAGCGTCTTGGTGAGCGTCAGCAGAAAGCTAAACCGCGACTGAAATCCCTGGAAAGCTGGCTGCGTGAAAAGATGAAAACGCTGTCGCGACACTCAGAGCTGGCGAAGGCGTTCGCGTACGCACTGAACCAGTGGCCAGCACTGACGTACTATGCAGACGATGGCTGGGCTGAAGCCGATAACAATATCGCTGAAAATGCGCTGCGGACGGTCAGCCTGGGCCGCAAAAACTTCTTGTTCTTCGGCTCTGACCACGGTGGTGAGCGCGGAGCACTGCTGTACAGCCTGATCGGGACGTGCAAACTGAACGGCGTGGAGCCAGAGAGGTATCTCTGTCATGTGCTCAACGTCATAGCTGACTGGCCGGTCAATCAGGTCAGCGAACTGTTACCCTGGCGAATAACCCTGCCAACTGAATAACCCGTTCCCGTCAATACGGTTCTCGCTGTACGCTTACGTCTGAAGTTAACAACTTTGAAGAGAACTGAGAAAGGGATTCAGGCTGGGTTAAATCACAGATATATCCTTTCGCAATTCCGCCTTCAGCCGAGATGATACTGCAAGTTTTTTGAATATCATTGGCACGCCTCGCGCAAAAATCTACCTCGACGCCTTCTCGTGCCAACCACACGCTCACCGCCTGACCAAATCCCGCGCCACCACCGGTAATCACAGCCCTCTTACCTTTTAGCATCTTCATTCATCCTTTCTTAATGACTATGTATGGATGAAGATATACATGAGGAGAGGGATTGGCGTCTTTCAGTTAGTGCCATTTTTAGACGACGGGTTGGATAAGTTGTACTGCAATCTTTTTAATAGCGTGTCAGTCAGTCAGTCAGTCCGTCCGCTCTGAGCGAGGAGCGGACCTGACATTGGGGTATGTTAATTTACGGGAGCAGGTCAGGGGCATTAATGCCCCCATATGGAATAAATTTCACTCTGATATTAAAAATGCTCTTAGAACAGTCACAAACTTTGCTTTAGTGGTACTTCTCTTGGCATGTAGATACCATCTCTTGGACGCCTGCGCTCTTCAAAATAGATAGCTAATGATAAATAGATTATTGAGTTTCTAGCTAATCCAATGAGTTGCATGAGCCTTGATTCAAATTGGCTTATTGGTATTAAAAGAGAGTGAGAAGACAGTTTTTCTTTTTCATAGATCTTTGATTTTAGATCTGCAAGCCTTGAGTTCATTTTATTAACATCCTCTTCGAGATGTTGAGCTAAATCATTAGCCCCTTCTTTTCTGGCTTGCTCCATTTTTAATTTTCCACCCCTAATTTCATCTGGTAGTGTATTAACTTCTGCTTGCATCTTTCTAAATTCTTCATCATTATAAATGTTGTGTGATTTTGCAAGTTCATAGCCGAAATCATCAACTATTTTTAATGAACGATGCTCCATAGCATTTCTAATTTCTGCAAATGCCACTGCATTTGGATCTAACCACTTTGTTGCTGAATCAGAGTCACCAACTTTGCGGATATCTTTTAATATATAGAATAAAGCGTGAATAAAATGGTTGTCGCTATCCTTCAGTTTTTTATGTGGTTTCCATTTGGTATTATTACCTTTGAAATCACGAAATAAATTATCTATACTGATTTTTTTGTCATCTTTCAGATCATTCAAATCAAAGAAGCGACTAATTAAATATGCTACTTTATCAAAGATTGAATATACTGTTCTGAATGCTGACTTATACTGAGCAATCTTCATGTTATTAATTGAGTAAGTCATATCTTCAACATGTTGATATGTTGAGTTGAACATATGAGGGGTATCATCTGGTATATCTTTTGAAGAAAAAATCAAGTACCGAGCATAACAGTAATCATTTTTTAATTCATCATAATTACCGTGATAAGATAATTCTTCAGACATGGTGAGAGAGCTATTAAGCGATCGAACAAATGAGGGTAATTCGAAAACATCCTGATAAGTAATCGGGTACTCACAAGCATCATTCAAATCATTAAGAAAGAGACTTTTACTAGCGCACCATTCTAAATATTTTTTCTGTTTTTTAGATGTGGTTTTTTCAGTGTACTCTTTAACATAATCGAAGTCCGATGTTTCGAATAATTCCTCGAACCATTTTTTAAAGTTTAATAATTTTCCGCCTTTCTCAAGTGGCGCTCTTTGTTCAGGATATAGTTGATCAATATTTTCAATTCCTTTTTTCACAAGTTCATAAGCGATATAATAATGATATTCTGAATGCCCATTATCATAAAGTGAATGGCCAAGAAAAATTTCATTATTGGCTTTTGCTATAATTGCAACGAGATTATTATCTATAGAAATAGCTTTATCATAGTGGGGAATGCAACATAGCGTTCTGCCTTGTGATGAAAGCCGATTAGCTAAATTTGTCTCAATCATAGACCTAAGACTATTATACGCATGAGTATTATTATCGTGTTCTCTCCAGTCTTCTTTAGGTAGCGCATATAAAGCTTTCCTGTAAAAGATGACCGATTTCATCAAATCATCTGAATACCACTCAGTTTTACGTGTTTCATAAAGTACAGAGTAACAATTTCCTAAGCAGTAAAGATAATGTGCCTCGTATAAGGGGTGAGTAAAGGTGAAATCCTGTTCTGTAAAACTCTCGACTAACGCAGATAAAGAAACATGATCACCTTTGATGATGTATTCATCCGCACGTTTACTAAATTCGTCCAGTTTATCTTTTTCCAATAACAAAATGACTCCTTAACTGTTCATACGAACTGAATGGCAAGTTTCGATTTAAAAGTAAACATATAAATATACTATTTAACCAATTATTTATGATGTGTGGATTTTGTCGATAATGCTGAGCTAGTATTTAAGTTTAGGAACATAAAAAGTGATCTACTCCTTACAAATTAACATAGCGCATTGGTTCAACTTCCGCTTCTGGCACAAAGCGGACATCATTGTCTGTAACTGGGCCATTGTTCATTCATAGCATTTTGACGACATCATCTAACCAGTCTGGAAGATGTTCTCTATACCAGTTGAGATACAAAGGAAATGCTGCTTTTTGCCGCTCATTGAGCAGCACAATGACTTCTGTGACAATCCATGCTTTGGCAATAGCGTTTAGAAATAGCAATAAATGCTCGCTTCGTTCCCTGGCCTTTTATCAGAGGCGCAAGGTCGATAGCAGCACTCCCTTTTCCAAATCTTTCCCAGTCGAAAAGAACTAAAGCACCGTTTTCTCTTCTTCCCCAGTTGTTGGCATTGCTATCGCCTGATACCAGGTTTTGGTTACCAAACAAAACATCACTATATTTCTGAAAAATCCGTAGCTGCTGTGCAGTTTTATCAGGTAATGCCAGGAGCTACAGCCAACCCTTCAACCATAAGCAAGCCAAAACCCTTAGCGGTAGAGCGTTTTTTCGGCTACCGGAATAATTAACCTTGATTGCCAGTCCGCAAGCGTCAACTGTGCGAGCTTGCCCAGCGCGGTATAAAACGGATGCCCGGCGTTGTCGACAAACACTGACAGGAAGCGGGTGCTCCACGGCAATAGATGCCAGGCCAGAAGCTGATCGCAATGCGCCTCGCGGCCATTCTCGGCCAGCCACGCCGCAAGCAGCAGCACGGTACCGAAATGATCTTCCGGTTCGTTCTGCTGCATCTCAAAGGCGATATTGTTTTCCCGCATCCACTGGCGCAGCGCGAGAGTCGAGTCGCCAAACAGCACGGATTCGCGGTCGAGCCAGACGGAACCCCATGGCGGAGCGGCTAGGGCGTAAGGGCCGATAAACAGCCGTTGCCAGGCGTCCGTCAGCGGTTCATCGGAAGATAAGGAAAACGTATCGGCAACAGGTAGCAGCGTTTCCGATGGCAGGGGCCAGTCCTGAAGCCATTCACCAGCGCAAAGGGCCTGCACCAGCGGTGCAGCCTGCTCGCTGTCAGGAGAAAAATAAAACAGCGCGCCCAGTACCCGGGCGCTAAACGCTAACGATTCACGATGCGATATGTCTTTCATTAAACCTTCCTTGCTCGCACGGGTGCTTACCCGCGCGACTGTTTTAACCGGTAATACAGAACATAGAATAAACCACGGTCACTCACTTTACTCACTACGCCTTCTCAATCTGCACCAGATTGGTATGCTGCGGATTGCCTTTTGCCAGTGGTGACGGGCGGTGAGTTGTCAGTGTGTTGATACAAGAGCCATGGTCGATACGATCGCCGTTCATATTGGCGTCGTGCCAGGCTCCCTGTCCCATGGCACTCACGCCGGGCATGATGCGCGGTGTGACTTTCGCTTCAATTCTCACCTCACCGCGATCGTTAAAGACGCGCACCGTATCGCCGTTTTTAATACCACGTTTTTCAGCATCAACAGGATTAATCCAGACCTCCTGACGACAGGCCGCTTTCAGCACGTCGACGTTGCCATAGCTCGAATGAGTGCGAGCTTTAAAATGGAAACCGAACAGCTGCAGCGGGAATTGGGTGCGCTCGGGAGCATCCCAGCCGTCAAACGTCGAAGCGTAAACCGGAAGAGGGCTGATGGTTTCATCTTTGGCCAGTTCCCAGGTTGCCGCAATCTCTGCAAGTTTGCTGGAGTAAATCTCAATCTTACCCGAAGGGGTTTTCAGCGGGTTAGCCTCCGGGTTATCGCGGAATTTTTTATAAGCCACAAAGTGCCCATTGGGATCTTTGCGCTTATAGATGCCCATTTGTTTCAGTTCATCATACGACGGCAGCTGCGGATCTTTTTCGAGCATTTTGGCATACAGATACTGCAGCCACTGTTCCTGGGTACGGCCTTCCGTAAATTTCTGATGAATATCAGCCCCAAGACGTTTCGCCACCTCGCTCATGATCCAGTAGATAGGCTTGCGTTCAAACTTCGGTGCGGTCACGGGCTGAAGGAAAATCAGGTAACCCATGTTCCCGGCGTAATCATTGGGAATGATGTCTTCCTGCTCGACGGTCATGAGATCCGGCAGCAGGATATCGGCGTATTTCGCCGATGACGTCATGAAGTTGTCGATCACCACGATGGTTTCGCACCTGGTTTCGTCCTGCAGGATGTCGTGGGTTTTGTTGATATCCGAGTGCTGGTTGATGATGGTGTTGCCTGCATAGTTCCAGATAAATTTGATGGGCACATCAAGCTTATCTTTACCGCGAACGCCGTCGCGCAGGGCGGTCATTTCCGGTCCACGGGCGATGGCATCCGTCCAGCTAAAGCAGGAGATTTGCGTTTTTACAGGGTTATCCGGCAACGGCATACGTTCGATGGTGATGGTATACGTCGACTCACGCGCGCCGCTGTTACCGCCGTTGATCCCCACGTTTCCGGTTAAAATCGGTAACATGGCGATGGCGCGGGCTGTCAACTCGCCGTTAGCCTGACGTTGTGGCCCCCAGCCCTGACAGATACAGGCCGGTTTTGCGGAGCCAATTTCGCGCGCAAGCTTAATGATGCGGTCTGCCGGTATGCCCGTAATGCGTGAAGCCCACTCCGGGGTCTTGGCTGTTTGGTCGTCGCCCTGGCCGAGAATATAGGCTTTGTAGTGGCCGTTAGCGGGAGCGCCTTTGGGGAGTGTTTTTTCGTCGTAGCCAACGCAGTATTTGTCCAGGAAAGGCTGGTCGACCAGGTTTTCGTCGATTAATACCCAGGCGATACCGGCCACCAGTGCGGCATCGGTGCCTGGACGGATCGGGATCCATTCATCTTCACGTCCTGCTGCGGTGTCGGTGTAGCGCGGGTCGATGACGATCATGCGCGCGTTGGAACGCTCGCGAGCCTGCTCGAGGTAATACGTAATTCCGCCGCCGCTCATGCGGGTTTCCGCCGGGTTATTACCGAACATCACCACCAGTTTGGTGTTTTCGATGTCAGACGTGCTGTTGCCGTCATTGCTGCCGTAGGTGTACGGCATCGCGCAGGCGATTTGCGCGGTGCTGTAGGTGCCATAATGACTCAGAAAACCGCCGTAACAGTTCATCAGGCGCGCGACCAGAGAAGCATAGGGGGAGTAGCGGGTGATATTGCCGCCAACAATACCGGAGGAGTAGTTAATGTAAACCGCCTCGTTGCCGTATTTTTCCACCACACCTTTCAGGTTGCGGGCGATCGTATCCAGCGCTTCATCCCACGAAATACGCTCGAATTTGCCTTCACCACGTTTTCCCACACGTTTCATCGGGTAGTTCAGACGGTCAGGGTGATTGATGCGACGCCGAATAGAACGCCCGCGCAGGCAGGCGCGAACCTGGTGATTACCGTAAATATCCTCACCGGTGTTATCGGTTTCGACCCAGTACACTTCGTCGTCACGGACATGCAGACGCAATGCGCAGCGGCTACCGCAGTTGACCGAGCAGGCGCCCCAGACCACTTTATCTTCCACGGGGCTTATGGCGTTTTGCACCGCAGCGGCGGCGCTTTTCACGCCAAAGGGCAACGATAAACCACCGGCGGCAAGCGCCAGAGAACCTAAGGCAGTAGATTTCACGAGTGTTCGACGGCTAATTCCGCCGTGATGTTCAGTATCGGACATGGCTCACCCCATCATTATAATTGCGTATTATTTTTCCCGTAATTACAACCGGGCTAATGATGGGGTGAGTGTTACTTATTTGGGGGTATTAAATATTAATCCTCATCAAATCAAAGGGGATTGAGGGTGAATTACTGAGCTTCAGCAGCACCGTTGCCCGTACGGGTGTACAAGATTTTAAAGGTATCGTTGGCGCAATGACCCACCACCTGCGTGCCCGGCTGGTCAGCCTGGTCGTTTGGCACAATGCTCAGGGTAAAACCTGACTCCGGCACGCCGTTGTTGATGATTTTCTGCTGAATGTCGCTTTTCACGCGTTCGCAGGAATCCGGTGCCGCCAGCGCGGCCGTTGAAGCACTCATTAACAGCAGGGCGGTAATCCAGGGTAACCGTTTCATCTGTAGCTCCTTATCTCTGTGTGTAGATTAATTTTAGCAGGCTTCGTGTAAACAACTGTATTTGCTAATATGATTGGGAATAATCTCTCTGTACGGTAATGAATGTGAATAAATACGCAGCGATAACGCTACTGGCAGCGACACTGGTGGGGTGTGATAACAACACCGCGCCGCTGTCGTTTACCCCCGAGATGGCGAGCTTTTCGAATGAGTTTGATTTTGACCCTCTGCGCGGTCCGGTCAAAGACTTTACCCAGACGCTGTTCAATGAAAAAGGGGAAGTGTCTAAACGGGTCACCGGTACCGTGTCGACAGAAGGGTGTTTCGATACCCTGGAGCTGCACGACCTCGAGGCTAACACCGGTGTGGCGCTGGTGCTGGATGCCAACTACTACCTTGATGCGGAAACTCAGCAGCGCAAAGTGAAACTGCAGGGAAAGTGCCAGTTGGCGGAATTACCATCAGCCGGGGTGACGTGGGATACCGACGATAACGGTTTTGTGGTGGCGGCGCACGGCAAAGAGATGGAGGTGAAGTACCGCTACGACGCGGACGGTTACCCGCTGGGTAAAACCACCGTCTCCGGGGATCAGCATTTATCCGTACAGTCGACACCGTCTAAGGATATTCGCAAAAGAATGGATTACTCGGCAGTGAGCATGCTGAATGACAAGCCGTTGGGCAACGTGAAGCAGAGCTGCGACTACGATCGTCATAATAATCCTGTCAGTTGCGATCTCACAATAACGGACGATAGCGTCAAACCCGCCGTTGAGCGCAAATACACGATCAAAAACACGATTGAGTACTACTGAGCATAAAGCCGCGCAGGTTACTGCGCGGTAGGTTTCAGCAGGCTGGCACTGGAGGTTTTGTGTCCGGCCAGGTGCTGGTGCTGGAAGATGCACATGCGAATGGTATTGCGGTATTCACCGTTGATAAAGAATTCGTGAATCAACTCACCTTCCACCATAAAGCCCAGCTTGCGGTAGATGTGAATCGCTTTTTCGTTCTCTTTATCGACTATCAGGTAAAGCTTGTAGAGATTCAGGACGTTAAATCCGTAATCCATCGCCAGCTTCGCCGCGCGTGAAGCAAGACCTTTCCCCTGATGCTCAGGTGAAATAATAATCTGAAACTCTGCCCGACGGTGAACGTGGTTGATTTCAACCAATTCAACAAGCCCGGCTTTTTCACCTTCACACTCCACCACAAAACGACGTTCGCTCTGATCGTGTATGTGCTTATCGTAAAGATCGGACAGCTCGACAAAAGCTTCGTAAGGCTCTTCGAACCAGTAGCGCATTACGCTGGCGTTGTTATCGAGCTGGTGGACAAAGCGCAGGTCTTCACGCTCCAGCGGACGGAGTTTTATATCACAGGGCGCTGACATTAAGGCGCTACCGTGCGGCCAGTACGGCGATCCAGGCAGCGCAGGGTATTTGGCTCCCAGTAAGCATTAACGTTTGCACTTTGCTGGCATTTATCACGCGCGTCAAAAGCGACATCTTCTTTGTCCCACTCTTTTTCCGCACGTTTGTTAACCTTCTGACGAAGGTTGCGGGTGTCATTCCATTGTTCTTTGTCCATGGCGGCGTTCTGGCGGCTCTGCGCGCTATCACCAGACTCAATAACGAGTTTACTGGTTTCCGCTGTTGCTGAGGCGGCAAAGGCGAACGATGACAGCGCCAGCAGGGCTGTCAGACAAAGGCGTTTGCTTAATGTAGTCATCGCGTTTCCTTTTAAGTGAGTGCAGATAATCACGTTATCCCGTTCAGATTCTACACCAAAGTAAAATTACGTCATACCCGTAGCCAGGGTATGGAAAAGTAAAGGACATCATCAGGTATGATGTCTAAATAAATCCTCATACAACGTTAAATATGATCAAAACCACACTCCTTTTTTTCGCCACCGCGCTCTGCGAAATCATCGGATGCTTCTTGCCCTGGCTCTGGCTGAAGAAGGGCGGAACGGTCTTGTTGCTCATCCCGGCCGGCGTGGCGCTGGCGCTGTTTGTCTGGCTGTTAACGCTACACCCGGCAGCCAGCGGTCGTGTCTATGCGGCTTACGGTGGAGTCTATGTCTGTACCGCACTGCTGTGGCTGCGCGTGGTGGATGGAGTAAAACTCAGCGCATACGACTGGGCCGGCGCGCTGATTGCCCTGTGCGGTATGCTGATTATTGTTGCGGGATGGGGGCGAGCCTGAGCGCCTGGTTTTTGTGACCGCTCGCTGATTTTATGATCATTATACTTGTATGGTAGTAGTGTAATTGAGTAAATTTCCAACATCACAACCAACGATGTAAGGAAAGGAATTATGAAGATTGTCGCGGCTGACGTGTTTGTTACCTGCCCGGGGCGGAACTTTGTCACGCTTAAAATCACTACCGACGAGGGGATTATCGGTCTTGGCGACGCCACGCTAAACGGGCGCGAACTTTCCGTAGCGTCTTATCTGAAGGATCACCTCTGCCCGCAGTTAATTGGTCGTGATGCCCACCGCATCGAAGATATCTGGCAGTTTTTCTATAAAGGTGCTTACTGGCGTCGTGGCCCGGTTACCATGTCGGCCATCTCTGCCGTGGATATGGCATTGTGGGACATCAAAGCCAAAGCGGCGAACATGCCGCTCTACCAGTTGCTGGGCGGCGCGTCCCGGGAAGGGGTGATGGTTTATTGCCACACCACCGGGCACACCCTTGACGACGTGCTGGAAGATTACGCCCGTCACAAAGAGATGGGTTTTAAAGCGATCCGCGTCCAGTGTGGCGTACCGGGCATGAAAACCACCTACGGCATGTCAAAAGGGAAAGGGCTGGCGTATGAGCCTGCCACGAAAGGAGACTGGCCGGAAGAGCAGCTTTGGTCCACCGAAAAATACCTCGACTTCACTCCAAAGCTGTTTGACGCGGTACGCAGTAAATTTGGTTTCAATGAACATCTTCTGCACGACATGCACCATCGTCTGACGCCCATCGAAGCGGCGCGTTTCGGCAAAAGCATCGAAGAATTCCGTATGTTCTGGATGGAAGACCCCACGCCTGCGGAAAATCAGGCGTGCTTCCGCCTGATCCGCCAGCACACCGTTACGCCAATTGCGGTGGGAGAAGTGTTTAACAGCATCTGGGACTGCAAGCAGCTCATTGAGGAGCAGCTTATCGACTATATCCGTACCACCATTACCCATGCGGGGGGGATCACCGGGATGCGCCGCATCGCGGATTTTGCCTCGCTCTACCAGGTGCGTACGGGTTCACACGGCCCGTCGGATCTCTCGCCAGTGTGCCATGCGGCCGCGCTGCATTTCGACCTGTGGGTACCGAACTTTGGCGTGCAGGAATATATGGGCTATTCCGAACAGATGCTGGAGGTCTTCCCGCACAGCTGGCGCTTTGATAACGGTTATATGCACCCGGGCGATAAGCCGGGCCTGGGTATTGAATTTGATGAAAAGCTGGCAGCGAAGTATCCGTACGATCCTGCCTATCTGCCGGTGGCGCGTCTTGAAGACGGCACACTGTGGAACTGGTAAGTGAGGAGCGAACGATGAAAAGCATAGTGATCAAGCAGCCGAACCAACTGGTAATTGAAGAGCGTCCACGCCCGGAACCTGCTGCCGGAGAAGTGCGTGTCAGCATTAAACTGGCCGGGATTTGTGGCTCAGACAGCCATATTTACCGGGGGCATAACCCGTTTGCGAAGTATCCGCGAGTGATCGGCCATGAATTTTTTGGCGTCATTGATGCAGTGGGCGAGGGCGTCGACAGTTCGCGCCTGGGCCAGCGCGTCTCGGTTGACCCGGTGATCAGCTGCGGGCACTGCTATCCGTGTTCCGTCGGAAAACCGAACGTCTGCACCTCGCTGGTGGTGCTGGGCGTTCACCGTGACGGCGGCTTCAGCGACTATGCGGCAGTACCTGCTAAAAATGCCTGGCCTATCCCGGACGCGATCCCGGATAAACACGCCGTCATGGTTGAACCCTTCACCATTGCCGCCAACGTGACGGGGCAGGCCAACCCCACCGAGCAGGACGTTGCGCTGATATACGGCGCAGGACCGATGGGGCTGGTCACCGTTCAGGCGCTGAAGGGCGTCTACAAGGTGAAGCAGGTTATCGTGGTTGACCGCATCGATGAACGCCTGAAAATGGCCCAGCGCAGCGGCGCGGACTGGGTGTTGAATAACGGCGAGCAGTCGTTGCAGGCCGCGCTGGAGGAAAAAGGCATCAAACCGACGTTAATCATTGATGCCGCCTGTCATCCGGCGATTTTGCAGGAGGCCATTACGCTGGCCTCTCCGGCGGCGCGCATCGTGCTGATGGGCTTCTCAAGCGAGCCGAGTCAGATTGCTCAGCAGGGCATCACCGGTAAAGAGCTGACGATTTTCTCTTCACGCCTGAACGCCAACAAATTCCCGGTCGTCATTGACTGGCTGGAAAAGGGGCTTATCGACCCTGAAAAATTGATTACGCACACCTTTGACTATCACCACGTAACAGACGCCATCGAACTGTTTGAAAAAGATCAGCGGCAGTGCTGCAAGGTCTTGCTGACATTCGACAAATAATAATTCACGCGGTTAAGAGCCTGCGCAGACAGGCTCTATGTGGTACGCATCTTACCTTTCAGAGATAGCCATTATGACGCAAATACAACCTCAAAGAACGACCTCCGATCTGGTGAAAGCCGCCGTCTCCGGCTGGCTGGGCACCGCTCTGGAGTTTATGGATTTCCAGCTCTACTCGCTTGGCGCCGCCCTGGTCTTCCATGAGATCTTCTTCCCGGAACAGTCTGCTGCGATGGCGCTGATCCTGGCGATGGGAACCTACGGTGCAGGCTATATTGCGCGCATCGTGGGGGCCTTTATCTTTGGCAGAATGGGGGACAGCATCGGCCGTAAAAAAGTGTTGTTCATCACCATCACGATGATGGGGATCTGTACCACCCTCATCGGTGTCCTGCCGACCTATGCGCAAATCGGGATTTTTGCACCTGTTCTGTTAGTGACGCTGCGCATTATTCAGGGGCTGGGTGCCGGGGCAGAGATCTCCGGAGCCGGGACCATGCTGGCAGAATATGCCCCGAAAGGGAAACGCGGCATTATCTCCTCGCTGGTGGCGATGGGGACCAACTGCGGGACGCTGAGCGCAACGGCTATCTGGGCAGTGATGTTCTTTGCCCTCGATCGTGAACAGCTGCTCGCATGGGGCTGGCGCGTACCGTTCCTTGCCAGTGTGGTGGTGATGATCTTCGCCATCTGGCTGCGGATGAATCTCAAAGAGAGCCCGGTATTTGAGAAAGTCAGCGATACAGAGACCGTGGTTCCCGATACATCTTTAGGTGCCATGTTTAAGAGCAAATCCTTCTGGCTGGCAACAGGTTTGCGTTTTGGTCAGGCGGGTAACTCAGGTCTGATTCAGACGTTCCTTGCCGGTTATCTGGTTCAGACGTTGCTGTTTAATAAAGCGATTCCCACTGATGCGCTGATGATCAGTTCGATTCTCGGGTTTATCACCATCCCACTGTTAGGTTGGCTGTCGGATAAAGTGGGTCGTCGTCTGCCGTACATTATCCTGAATATCTCCGCCATTATTCTGGCGTACCCGATGCTGTCGATCATCGTTGATAAAAGTTATGCGCCGGGCGTGATTATGCTCTCGATCATCGTTATCCATAATTTTGCCGTTCTGGGGCTGTTTGCGCTGGAAAACATCACTATGGCGGAAATGTTTGGCTCACGTAATCGCTTTACCCGTATGGCTATTTCAAAAGAGGCGGGGGGACTGGTGGCGGTCGGGTTTGGTCCGGTGCTGGCCGGGATCTTCTGCAATATGACCGGCTCCTGGTGGCCGATTGTCGCCATGCTGGTGGCCTATTCCGTGATTGGGCTGGTTTCTGCATTCCTGATGCCGGAAGTGCGTGACCGTGATCTGAGCGCGGCGCAAGATGCAGCGGAAGTCGCGCCAGAAGAGTCCGTAAGCTACGGAGCCGTCTCCTCACGGCGCTGATGGTTTATAACTTGAGTAATTTGTCACACAACTTTCAGCGTGTGTCACACCACATGAACAAAAGTTAATATAAATCAAAATTTCAAACTGAAGTATCAGTATGGTTAATGGCAGTTATTTTTTTACCCCAACTGCCATTCTAGTTGGTGTAGTCAGCAGGCACTGCCGCTCTGGTCAATGAGCGGCAGTGGTTCACAGCGTTCTACTTAACGAGTCTTAATCATGGAAAACCGGTTATTACAGGCGAAAGCCACGCTTCCTCAGTACACTCGCGACGACCTGAAGGCACGCATTGTTCATCTTGGCTTCGGCGCATTTCACCGTGCGCATCAGGCGGTTTATACCGACATTCTCGCAGCGGAACACGGCAGCAACTGGGGTTATTGTGAAGTAAACCTGATTGGCGGCGAGCAGCAGATTGCCGATCTCAACGCGCAGGATAACCTCTATACCGTGGCGGAGATGTCTGCCAATGCATGGACATCTCGCGTGGTCGGAGTGGTCAAAAAAGCACTCCATGCGCAGGTTGACGGGCTGGAGACCGTGCTGGCCGCGATGTGTGAACCGCAGGTGGCAATTGTCTCGCTGACGATCACCGAGAAAGGGTATTGTCACTCACCCGCGACCGGGCAACTGATGTTCGATCATCCGTTAATTGCCGCCGACCTGCAAAACCCCCATCACCCGACATCCGCACCCGGGGTAGTGGTTGAAGCCCTGGCGCGCCGTAAAGCTGCGGGTCTGCCTGCTTTCAGCGTGATGTCCTGTGACAACATGCCGGAGAACGGCCATGTGATGCGCAATGTCACCTGTGCTTATGCTCGCGCTGTCGATGGTGAGCTGGCGGACTGGATTGAATCCAGTGTCACCTTCCCGTCAACGATGGTGGACCGCATCGTGCCTGCAGTAACGGTAGACACGCTGAATAAAATCGAACAACTGACTGGCGTGCTCGACCCGGCGGCAGTGGCCTGTGAACCGTTCCGCCAGTGGGTGATTGAAGATAACTTTGTTGCCGGGCGTCCTGAATGGGAAAAAGCCGGGGCCGAGCTGGTGTCAGATGTTATTCCGTTTGAAGAGATGAAGCTGCGTATGCTCAATGGCAGTCATTCATTCCTTGCCTATCTTGGTTATCTGGCGGGTTACCAGCATATCAACGACTGTATGCAGGATGAGAATTACCGCCTTGCCGCGCATAAGCTGATGCTCAACGAGCAGGCGCCAACCTTAAAAGTGAAAGGCGTCGATTTAGGTCATTATGCCGATCTGCTGATTGCTCGCTACAGTAACCCGGCCCTGCGTCATCGAACCTGGCAAATTGCGATGGACGGTAGCCAGAAGCTCCCGCAGCGTATGCTGGATTCTGTGCGCTGGCACCTGGTGCATCAAAAGCCGTTCCCGCTACTGGCATTGGGTGTGGCTGGCTGGATGCGCTATGTTGGCGGTGTGGATGAACAGGGTAATACCATTGAGGTGAGCGATCCGCAACTGGCCGTGATTCAGGCGGCAGTGAAGGGAAGTACCGAGGGGGAAAGCCGTGTGAAAGCCCTGCTTGGCATCGAGGCTATTTTTGGCAGAGAGTTACCTGAAGAGGCTAGCT
Organism: Enterobacter sp. CPE_E890; assembly: GCF_046521475.1. Classification (NCBI taxonomy): domain Bacteria; kingdom Pseudomonadati; phylum Pseudomonadota; class Gammaproteobacteria; order Enterobacterales; family Enterobacteriaceae; genus Enterobacter; species Enterobacter sp. CPE_E890. The sequence goes on from NZ_JBKFZW010000001.1 coordinate 2,286,620, forward strand.
TTGTGAATGCGGTGATGAGCGCGTATCAGACGTTGCTACAGAAGGGAGCAAAAGCCACGGTGGCACAGTACGCCGCGCAACGATAATTCATCTCATGCCGCCGTTCGCGGCGGCATGTACGGGTACAATTTAGTGCATACCCAGGCGAATCAGTTCAATCGGTTCGAACTTACCTTCGCATCCTTCCACTTCCACCGTTTTGCTACGACGCACTTGCGCGGCATCAAGACCGTCGCTATGGATCGCTTTAATGACCCCAGTATGGCCTGTGCCGTTTATCATGACGCGGCTGCCAGTGGTAATTGCATTACGGTTACGGTCGTATGTCATCATGGTATATTCTCCTCTCTAACTTATCCGTTACGGCGCTAATTCAGGTTTGCCGTTCACGGGGCATATAAATACGCCTGTCCGCGCTTCATGTTTTTGTTTTTGATCAAACTCACACTTTTTTGTTTATTGCATCGAGTGCTGACGGTTCACGACAGCAATTTACAAAGCAGACCGTTATTTTCATAAGCTGATAGTTTCGATAGGGAAGCGTTGAGGGTTGGTTTATATTTCTGATGCCATTCTGGAGGCAGGAAATAACCCTTCATCGGAATAAGGAGTCAGGCTTATGTATAAGAAGATTTTGATGCCTGTTGATGTGTTTGAAATGGAGTTAAGCGATAAAGCGGTACGCCATGCGGCCAACCTGGCAAAGGCTGAGGGTGCGTCGATTACCCTGGTCAACATTCTTCCGGCCAGCAGTCGCTCACTGCTGCGCGGGTTTAACGCTGATATTAAAAAGTTTGAAGAGTATATGACCGCTGAATCCGGGAAGAAAATGAACGAGTTAAAGAGACTGTTCGATATCTCCCCTGAGAATATTCACGGCATGGTTCGTTTTGGCAATGTCCGCGATGAAATTATCAAGCTGAGCAAGGAGGGGGAATATGATGTGATCGTCATCGGGTCGAAAAACCCGGGCATCACCACTCATCTGCTTGGTTCAAATGCGGAATCTATTCTGCGCTACGCCACTATTCCGGTATTAGTCGTTCGTTAATTTCTTCGCCGCATCCGTAAGGGGTGCGGCAAATGTTACTCTTCGCTGAACCACTCGCTATTTTCCTGGCGAATAAGCTGCACAGATTCACTAATTTCCTGTAAATGCAGTGTCATCGCTTTTTCCACACCGTCGGCATCGCGTTTTTCAAGCGCACTGAAAATATCATGATGCTGGCGGAGCAGCATTTCCGGCGGGGAGACGTGATCGAGGCTCATGTAGCGCACGCGGTCGATGGTGGCCTTAATGTTCTCGATGGTGTCCCAGGCCAGCTGGCAATCGGCAATCTGCGCCAGTTTCTGGTGGAATTCGTCATCCAGCAGGAAGAAATCATTGAGCTGTTTACGGTCTATCGCAATGCGCTGCTGGTGCAGATTTTGCTCCAGCAGATAACACTGGTTGTCGTTGATAAGCGTTGCAGCACGGCGCGCGACGGCACATTCAATCGCCTGGCGAACAAAACAGCCGTTGCGCACCTGAGAGAGTGAAATTTTGTTCACATAGCTGCCGCGCTGCGGGCGGATCTGAATCAGACCGTTTTCTGCGAGCTTAATAAACGCTTCGCGCACCGGCTGACGGGAAACGTCAAAACGCACGGACACCTCTTTTTCAGAAAGCGGTGTACCCGGTGGGATCAGGCAATGGACAATATCACGTCGCAAAATGCGATAGATTTGCTGGTTTACTGGCTGGGTGGGATTGAGTTGCGATTCAGCGGCCATGAGTTGTCATTTCTCAGAGAGTTAGCCTGAACATACTACCATTTTTTTATAACCCGAAACAGACCCGGCCCGCAGGCCGGGAAGGGCTCAGTTAGCCACGATGGACGCTAAGTCCGGCAAAACTCTGGCTGACCGGCATCATTTCTACGGTGTTGATGTTGACGTGTTTCGGCAGCGTCGCCACCCACCACACCGTTTCAGTGACATCTTCCGGCGTCAGCGCGTTAGCGTTTTCGTAGGTTTTACCCGCTTTCGCGTCATCGCCTTTGAAACGCACGTTGGAGAATTCAGTCCCGCCAACCAGACCCGGTTCGATATCGGTGACGCGAATGGCCGTGCCGTGCAGATCGGTACGCAGGTTCAGGCTGAACTGGCGCACAAACGCTTTGGTCGCGCCATAGACGTTGCCGCCCGCATATGGCCAGCTTCCGGCGGTAGAACCAATATTGATAATGTGGCCGCGGTTGCGCTCGACCATGCCCGGCAGCACTGCACGGGTCATATAGACCAGTCCTTTGTTATTGGTGTCGATCATGTTTTCCCAGTCTTCAACGCTGGCTTTATGGGCAGGCTCCATGCCCAGCGCCAGACCGGCATTGTTAACCAGCACATCAATGGCACGCCATTCGGCAGGCAGGTTAGTAATCATCTCTTCAATGGCCGCGCGGTTACGCACATCCAGTTGTGCGGTCAGGATGCTGTCACCCAATTCGTCTTTCAGCTCCTGCAGGCGCTCCTGACGACGGCCCGTTGCAATCACCTTGTGTCCGTTGGCGACGAAGCGACGCGTGATGCTTTCACCAAAACCCGCTGTCGCCCCGGTAACTAAAATAATCATCTCACTGTTCCTCAACGCTTTTTGTGTTGTACTAACATAGCACGGTCGCCGAGGGTGCGTTAAGGCAACATTTGTATGACAGCATTGCAGGGGATGGCGGCCTGGCCTATACACAATATCATTCAAGTTGCATCAAGGCGGCGACGCAGCGAATCCCCAGGAGCTTACATAAGTAAGTGACTGGGGTGAACGAGGAAAGCCAACGCAGAGGCAGCTTGAAGGATGAAGTGTATACTCTGGGAGGATACCCGTACTCAGGAGCAAAAGATGACGGCCACGAATCCCTTTTTTGAAATCAGCCTTTTACCTTACCAGGCACCTCATTTTGATGAAATCAACGATAGCCACTATCGCCCGGCTTTCGATGAAGCGCTTCGCCAGAAGAGGGCGGATATTGACGCCATTGTCTCTCAGACCACTGCGCCAGACTTCACCAACACCGTACTGGCGCTGGAGAAAAGCGGCGCCATGCTCACGCGCGTCAACAGCGTTTTCTTCGCCATGACCTCCGCACACACCAATGCGTACCTGCAGGAACTGGAAGAGCAGTTCTCTACCGAACTTGCCGCGCTGGCGAACGATATCTGGCTAAACGACACGCTTTTCGCACGCGTGGAGAGCGTCTGGCAGGACCGTGCCGCGCTGGACGCTGAATCCCGTCGGTTGGTTGAGGAGACATATCAGCGGTTTATTCTGGCCGGCGCACGTCTGAATGAGACAGAAAAAACCGAGCTGAAGGCGCTTAATACCGAGGCGGCCTCTCTGACCAGCCAGTTTAATCAGCGTCTGCTGGCTGCTGATAAAGCTGGCGGGCTGGTGGTGGATTACGCACACCAGCTTGATGGGCTTAGCGCTGACGAAATCGCTGATGCCGCACAGGCTGCCACCGAGAGAGAGCTTAACGATCGCTGGTTGATCCCGCTCCTGAACACCACCCAGCAACCCGCGCTTTCCGCGCTGCGCAATCGTCAGACGCGGGAAAATCTGTTTAACGCAGGCTGGACGCGTACCCAGAAAGGGGATGAGAACGATACGCGCGCGCTGATCCTTCGTCTTACTGCGTTGCGTGCACGTCAGGCTCGCTTGCTGGGCTTTGAGGATTATGCCAGCTGGAGCATTGCCGACCAGATGGCGAAAACGCCAGACGCCGCGCTTACCTTTATGCGTGGCATTGTGCCTGCCGCACGTACCCGCGCGGAACGCGAGCAGGCCGATATTCAGAATGTCATTGATGACGAACAGGGTGGTTTCACCGTGCAGGCCTGGGACTGGGCCTTTTATGCGGAGCGCGTGCGTCAGGCAAAATATGCCCTCGATGAGTCGCAAATCAGGCCGTATTTTGCGCTCAATAACGTACTGCACGATGGCGTATTCTGGACGGCCAGCCAGCTGTTTGGCATCCGCTTTGTGGAGCGCTTTGATATCCCGGTTTATCACCCGGACGTTCGCGTATGGGAAATTTTCGACCACACGGGTGTTGGTATGGCACTGTTCTACGGTGACTTCTTTGCCCGTGACTCCAAGCAAGGTGGGGCGTGGATGGACAGTTTTGTCGTGCAATCCTATGAATTTGCCACCCGTCCGGTTATCTACAACGTCTGTAACTATCAGAAACCGGGTAATGGACGCCCGGAGCTACTCTCCTGGGATGATGTGATTACCCTGTTCCACGAGTTCGGCCATACGCTACACGGGCTGTTTGCCAGCCAGCGCTACGCCACGCTCGCGGGTACCAATACCCCACGTGATTTCGTTGAGTTTCCGTCGCAAATAAACGAACACTGGGCCAGCCATCCTCAGGTATTTGCCCATTACGCCCGTCATTTTGAAACCGGTGAACCGATGCCGGAAGCGCTACGGAGAAGCATGCTGAGTGCGACTCAGTTTAACAAAGGCTATGACATGACGGAGACACTCAGTGCCGCGCTGCTGGACATGAACTGGCACAGTATTCGTGAGCCTGTTGAAAGTGTCGAGGCGTTTGAAGCCGCCGCCCTGAAAAAAGAGGGGCTGGATCTGCCCGCCGTACCGCCGCGTTATCGCAGCAGCTACTTTGCCCATATCTTTGGTGGCGGTTACGCGGCGGGGTATTACGCTTACCTGTGGACACAAATGCTGGCGGACGATGGCTATCAGTGGTTTGTCGAGCAGGGCGGTTTAACCCGTGAAAACGGGCAAAAATTCCGTGAGGCGATTTTATCCCGTGGTAATAGTACAGATTTAGCGGAACTGTATCGTAACTGGCGCGGGCACGATCCAAAGATTGAACCGATGCTGGAGAATCGCGGATTGAGCGCGTAATGCCATAGTTGGCGGGTCATCCAGGGTTAGCGCCCGCTTGACCCGCTCACCGTTGAGGACAAATGGTCATAAAAAAAGCCTGCGTTAAGCAGGCGCTAATGATGATGCATAATTGTTATTCTAATCTTAATTCAAAAAATTAACTGCGAACCCGAGACATCACAAATATTTTTGTGCTGCATCGAGTATTTCCTGAGAGGTAAGTTCCCGATCCGAGGCAACATAGATAACATCATGATCGCCTGTTAAAGACGGAAAACCAGCAGACATTATTTGAAGATTAACCTCTTCGCCATTCGGGTATTCTTCACGTATGGATGTAATGCCCTTAAGCACGGTCATAACTTTGCTCGGCTTACCATTAAAGAACACTATCACCTTTTTCATATATCACCCTGTAATCATTCGTGATTTTTTAAGCTGATGCCGTCCAAAGAGACTGATTTATTCATTCTTCTAACTTTTTCGAAAATTAAAGCAAGCAATATCCTGACTTAACGTGTACTGTGGCAGTCCATTTAATCAGGAGAAGCCTATGTCTGGACGTAAAAATACGCAATTTCGTCGAAATCATTTAGTCAAATGTCCCTGCCCAAACTGCTCGAAAGATTCAGAGCACAGCTATAATCGCGTACAAAAGGGCGCACAGCTTGTTTGCCCATATTGCAATACTCTTTTTAAGTCCTCTCAACGATTTTAAAAAAATAATATCGCCAGAAAATTAAAAAGCAATGCTAAGGACCCGTCTACTCAGGAAAACCGTCATCGTTATCGCGGGTCCGTGGTGATATTATTTATCGCAAAGCGTTACGTTGCCTGCTGCAGGGCCTTTACTGCCGCTAATGATAGCAAACTCGACTTTTTGACCTTCAAAAAGTGTGTTGAAACTGTCCCCCTCAAGGGCGGAAAAGTGGACAAAAATATCTTTACTGCCATCAAGCGGGGAGATAAAGCCAAAGCCTTTATCTTCGTTAAACCACTTAACCAGACCTAAAATTTTTGACGACATATATACTCCATTTGAATGCTTTTAAAGTAGTAACGTTATGATAGGAAACGTATAAACTGTATACGTATGGACTCAAAAGGAGGGGGTATCAGCGATAGCGCCTGGTTATGAGGACTGCTTAGTAAAATGTTACATTCAGTATTGCATCGAACCAACGAGATCATTAATGCACGGACAGGATTAATTAGCAAATTTTATTTTAGCCGTCTGGGCGCGTGTGCTTGCTGAGTGGTCGCGTAGCCGGGCACAGAGCCCGGCTTATGTTCAAATTGCATGACAGCTTACGGAAGCGATAATTTTATTACCACCCATATTACCCATAATCAAATCGAGTAATTTTCGGTATTCCTCCCGGGTAATCACTTCAGCCCGAATTTCGGTGGTTCCTTCTGTTTTCGCTGCCGTTGAATAAATGGCTTTCAGACTTAACGTCAGCTCTTGTGCCATTTTGACGACATTCTGACGCACGGCATCTTCATGCTCATCATTACAGGTCACTTTCAGAACATAACATTTTTCGCCTTCGTGAAGCGCGGGGAGTTGATTAATCCGCTGCGCGGCTTCGCGAAGCAATATGTTAGCACAGAGAATAATTACGCTGGCCATCGCGGCATTCCAGAATTGGCCTAATCCGCATAGCACACCAATTCCGGCCGAACACCACAGCGTTGCCGCGGTATTCAGACCCCGAATATTCATTCCCTCACGCATAATCACGCCTGCGCCGAGGAAACCTATTCCGGAGACGATCTGTGCTGCGATGCACCCCGGGCTATCAGGAGAAGTGGAGACGGAGCTTAAAATAAACACTGCCGCGCCTGTAGCAACCAGTGCATTGGTACGAAGCCCGGCCATACGCTGGCGCCATTGTCTTTCTGCGCCAATAATTGCGCCCAGCAGCATTGCTGCGAGCAGATGAGAGATATATGGGAACATCATCCTGTCGCCTGTTTACGTTATTCAATAATAAACGTCAGTGCTAAAGCACTATATGACGCCATTTAAACACTACGTATTTTCAGCGCGACGGCGGCGGGAAGAGTGAATGTGTAAACAGAAACATAGCGATTACCCACAATTATAGCGGTTCTTAAAGTGTCGGGATGCAATCGCGTCGAGATGATTGCTGCCCACCGTTCAGGTAAGCAGCGTGAAATCGCACTAGCTTACCTTCGTATCATATATAAGGTGACTTTCCAACGAAGGACTCCTGTGTAAATTTATCGCCAGTATAATAAGGCTTTATAATGAGTAAAGCGAAAAAACAACGTTCGTTATGAATTGTTTAAGTTCGGGAAAAAGTTTTATAGATGTCACCTGATTTTCAACAATACCCGGTATACTCGATTGTATTTATAACAGGCTGTAACATGCTAAGGCAGGCAGTATGTCTCTTCGTTCACTGCGGGCGTTGTGCCTGACCAGTTTTTTCATTGCGGATGTCCGCGATGGTCTTGGTCCTTTTCTCGGTATTTTTCTGACTGAACGTCACTGGTCCCCTGATGATATCGGCATACTGATGACGGCCGGTGGTCTGGCGGGATTACTGGCCACGCTGCCGGCGGGATTTATCACCGACACCTCACGCAGCAAGCGATCCGTGCTGGCGCTGGTGTGCCTGCTCATCACCCTCAGTACGCTCCTGCTCTGGTTTAGCCAGCAGAACAGCGTTGTCGCTGTTTCGCAAATTGTCAGCGGTATCAGTGCGGCATTTGTGGGGCCGCTGATCGCCGGTATAACGCTGGGGCTGACCGGCCAGGGCGGGTTCAGTGCGCAGATGGGCAGAAATGAGGCGTTCAATCACGGCGGCAACTTTGTCACTGCACTGATTGCAGGCGGCATTGCCTGGTACTGGGGCGTGGGCGGGATTTTCCTGCTGATGACCTGCACGACGCTGCTCACGCTCTGCGCGCTGCTTGCCATTCGCCACGGCGATATCGACAACAACGCCGCGCGCGGGCTGTCATCTCAGGCGAACCTGCCGGTTCCCGGTTTTGCGGTGCTGATGAAAAACCGTGCGCTGTTTGTGACCGGGCTGACGCTGCTGCTGTTTCACCTGGCAAACGCCGCGCTGCTGCCGATGCTGAGCATGAGAGTTGCAGCGGCACCTGCCTCGATTAACCCCGGTTTGTATGCGGCGGGTACCGTCATCATCTCACAGGCCGTGATGATCCCCGTTGCCATCTGGGTCGCACACCGCATAGAACGCTACGGCTACTGGCGCTTAATTATGCTGGCGCTGCTGGTTATGCCGGTGCGCGCGGCGCTGGCGGCATCTACGGACGCGCCGTTAATGATGATACCGGTACAAATCCTCGACGGACTGGCCGCCGGGATCCTGGGTGTCGTGGTACCGTCGTTTATTGTGGTGCTGCTGCGCGGAAGCGGGCACGTCAATGCCGGGCAAAGCGTGGTGATGCTGATGCAGGGGATTGGGGCATCCATGAGTCCGGCGTTAACCGGTACGATCGCCGGTCATTACTCTTTTGCGACGGCGTTCAGCGTACTGAGCGCGATTGCCCTGGTGGCCGTCCTGCTGTGGTGGCGCTGTGCTCATCGGACATGGGAAACTGACAGTTCGCCGGGTGGGGCATAGCCGCCACCCGGCGCTAGGCTTATGCCAGTTCGTTAGGGCACGCTTCGCCCTTTTCCAGCTGCAGTAGATTCCCCAGCGTGGTTTCCGAAATGCTGATCAGCGCTTCGGCAGTCAGAAACGCCTGGTGTCCGGTAAACAGCACGTTATGACAGGCAGACAGGCGGCGGAACACGTCGTCCTGGATCACATCATTAGACTTGTCTTCAAAGAACAGATCGCGCTCGTTTTCATACACGTCCATCCCCAGCGCGCCAATCTTCTGCGTTTTCAGCGCTTCGATGGCGGCCTGAGAGTCAACCAACCCACCGCGGCTGGTGTTGATGATCATCACGCCATCTTTCATCTGGTCAAATGCCGCCTGGTTCAGCAGGTGGTAGTTTTCCGGCGTCAGCGGGCAGTGCAGGGAGATCACGTCAGACTGTGAGAACAGGGTTGGCAGGTCGACGTATTCGACGCCCAGTTCCAGCGCCGCAGCGCTTGGGTAGGGATCAAATGCCAGCAGACGCATGCCGAAGCCTTTCAGAATGCGCAGGGCGGCGACGCCAATTTTACCGGTGCCGATCACGCCGGCGGTTTTGCCGTACATGGTAAAGCCGGTCAGTCCTTCCAGCGAGAAGTTAGCATCACGGGTGCGCTGATAAGCGCGGTGAATACGACGGTTGAGCGACATCATCATGCCAATCGCATGTTCCGCGACCGCTTCCGGTGAGTACGCCGGCACGCGAACCACCTTCAGACCCAGCTCTTTCGCCGCGTCGAGGTCAACGTTGTTAAAACCCGCGCAGCGCAGAGCGATGTATTTCACCCCCTGTTTTTTCAACTCTTCCAGCACCGGACGACTGCCGTCATCGTTCACAAAAATGCAGACGCCTTCGCAGCCGTGCGCCGTTTTGGCGGTTTTTTCGGACAGCAGAAAGTCGAAAAATTCAAGCTCAAACCCGTAAGCCTCGTTAACATGTTGCAGATACTTTTTGTCGTACTGCTTTGTGCTATATACCGCGAGTTTCATAAGACTTTCTCCAGTGATTTTGCATTCACGTTAGCATGATTAAAATTATCTTACAATTTTTGAAATATTATTGAATTCAATAAGTTCTATCAATTATTCTAGAGCATCTATCCTTAAAAATGGCATTCCCTTCAACTGACTGGCTAAACATGCGACAATGATCGGCAATGTCGGCTTAATTCTTTCGCTAAATCAGGATATTAACTGCCCATGAAGGGTAAATACAAAGCCGCAATTGCGCTTTTACTGCTGTTCATCCTCTTGCCGCTGACGCTGCTGATGACGCTCGCCCAGTGGGTTCCAACGCTTGCCGGTATCTGGCTACCCGTCGGGACACGTATCGCCTTTGAACAAAGCCCCAAAATCACCCGTCACGCACTGGTCATTCCCGATGTTCGCTATCTGGTTGAAGACTGTGAGATTGCCCGGGTCGATAACGTGACGCTGTCACGTCCCAGTCGCTGGAAACTGGATATCGGTGCGCTCGAGCTTAATTCCGCGTGTTTAAGCAAAATCCCTCAGTCTGCACCCTCAACGGTTGCGCCCAAAACGCTGGCACAGTGGCAGGCGGTTTTACCGAAGACCTGGCTTACCGTTCATCGCCTGACGCTCTCGCCCTGGCAACAATGGCAGGGCGAGCTTTATGCCTCGCTGACGCCAGCCAGGAGATTACCTATAAAGGCGAGCAGGTCAGCATTAAAGGGAAACTTCGTGGACAGTTGCTCTCCGTCAGCCAGTTCGATGTACAGCTTCCCGATCGGCCTCAGCCCATAAAACTGGTGGGCGAGTTCACTCTGCCGCTGGTTCCCGATGGGGTACCGGTTAAAGGCCACGCGGTCGCGACCTTTAACGTGCCACAGCTCACCTCATTGGTCGATGCCGATCTGGACTGGGAGGAAAATCAGGGACAACTGGTGGTGATGGCGCGCGATAACCCCGACCCGCTGCTCGACCTCCCGTGGCAGATCACGGCAGAACAGCTGAATATCAGTGACGGACGCTGGAACTGGGACCTCTCCGGTATGCCGCTGAGCGGGCGAGTTGGCCTGCGAGTCGACAACTGGCAACAGGGACTGGAGAAAGCTACCTTTTCCGGACGTCTCAATGTGCTTACCCAAGGTGATGCAGGGAAAGGCAACGCGGTTCTGAACCTTGGGCCGGGCAGGCTCAGTATGGAAAACAGCGACATGCCGCTGTATCTGAGCGGTGAGGCGAAACAAAACGACCTTATTCTCTACGCCAGACTGCCGGCAAAACTGACCGGAAGCCTGTATGAACCTCAGCTTTCCTTTGAGCCGGGGGCGCTGCTTCGTTCACGCGGACGCATTATTAACTCCCTCAATATTGATGAAATTCGCTGGCCACTGGCGGGCGTCAAGCTCACGCAAAAGGGTGTTGATGGCCGTTTGCAGGCCATTCTGCGGGCCCATGAAAACGAAATGGGCGATTTTGAGCTCCACCTGGACGGCCAGGCCAACGACTTTTTACCCGACAACGGTCTGTGGCAGTGGCGCTACTGGGGAAAAGGGGGCTTTACGCCGATGAATGCGCGCTGGGATGTCGCCGGGAAAGGCGAATGGCGTGACAACCTCATTGAGCTAACTGCGCTCTCCACCGGTTTTGACAAACTTCAGTACGGTACGATGGAAGTCAGCAAGCCGCGTCTGGTGCTGGATCAACCGGTGCGCTGGTTCCGTGACCACGAAAAACCCACCTTCAGCGGCGCGCTGGCGTTCAACGCGGGACAAACCCGCTTCTCCGGCGGGAGCGTGTTACCGCCCTCAGTACTGACCTTTAGCGTCGACGGAACAGACCCAACGATTTTCCAGTTCAAGGGCGACCTCCATGCAGACAAAATTGGCCCGGTACAGGTAAATGGTCGATGGGATGGGGAGCGTCTTCGCGGGCAGGCCTGGTGGCCGAAACAGTCGCTTACCGTATTTCAGCCGCTGATACCACCGGACTGGAAAATGACGCTGCGTGACGGGGAACTCTATGCGCAGGTCGCCTTCTCGGCGGCGGCCGATCAGGGCTTTGAAGCCGGTGGGCACGGCGTGCTGAAATCCGGCAGCGCCTGGATGCCTGATAACCAGGTCAACGGCGTCGATTTTGTGCTGCCGTTCCGCTTCAGCGAAGGGACCTGGTCCCTGGGCACGCGCGGCCCGGTCACGTTGCGCATAGATGAAGTGGAAAACCTGGTGACCGCGCGCAACATCACCGCCGACTTACAGGGGGATTATCCCTGGACGGAGGACAATCCGCTTCTGCTCACCAACGTGAAGGTGGAAACCCTCGGCGGGAAGATCACCATGCAGCAGCTGAGGATGCCGCAGCACGATCCGGCCTTGCTGCGCGTAGATAATATCTCTTCCAGCGAGCTGATTAGCGCCGTCAATCCGAAACAGTTTGCCATGTCGGGGCCGGTCAGCGGGGCGCTGCCGTTCTGGCTGGACAATGAAAAATGGATCATCAAAGATGGCTGGCTGAGCAACCCCGGGCCCATGACGCTGCGTATCGACAAAGATACCGCAGACGCCATTGTGAACGATAATATGGTCGCGGGCGCCGCGATTAACTGGCTCCGCTATATGGAAATTTCGCGTTCGTGGACGAGAATCAATTTAGATAACCTGGGGCAATTAACCATGCAGGCCACCATCAAGGGGACCAGCCGTGTCGATGGCAAAAGCAGCACCGTCAACCTGAACTATACCCATGACGAGAATGTCTTTACCCTCTGGCGCAGCCTGCGTTTTGGAGACAACCTGCAAACCTGGTTTGAGCAACACGCGGCGATACCCGGTCCCCGCAGTTCGACTGGCAAGGAAAGTGAGGAACAACAATGAAAAAGATGGCTGGTGTACTCACCGTTGCCGTTGTCGCGCTACTGAGTGGCTGTACGCCGCGCATTGAAGTCGCGGCACCGAAAGAGCCGATTACCATCAATATGAATGTCAAAATCGAACATGAGATCCACATTAAGGTCGATAAAGACGTTGAAACTCTGCTGAAATCGCGCAGCGATCTGTTCTGAGGACGCCATGAAACGATTAGCTCTGATTTTACTGGCACTGGGGATGAACGTGCAGGCGGCCGCGCCCACCTTAAATGATGCCCGGGCGCAGGGGCGCGTAGGGGAAACCCTGAGCGGGTATCTTGCCCCGATCCAACAGGATGCGGAAACGCTGGCGCTGGTTAACCGTATCAATGCGGCGCGCACGGAAAACTACCAGAAGCTGGCTGACAGCAATAATTTACCGGTCGATGAAGTGGCGAAAATGGCGGGACAAAAACTGATTGCCCGTGCTCAACCCGGCGAGTATGTGAAGGGCATTAACGGAAAATGGCTGAAAAAATAGTTAGCGGTAGCGCTTGCGGTATTCACCTGGCGAGACGCCAAAACGCTGCTTAAACGCCGTGGAAAAATGGCTATGGTCGGTAAATCCCCAGCTGTAGCCAATCCCCGCCAGCTTTTCGTCATCACTGGTAGAACGCAACACCTGCGCGCACAGATCCAGACGACGGTTTTTAATGTACTGCGCCACCACCAGCCCTTTCTCGGCAAACATGCGGTAGAGGCTGCGCACGGACATACCGCTCTCGGCGGCAATCCATTCCGGACGCAGAGATTCAGACTGAATATGATCGTCGATCAGTGCCACCACGTGCTGGAACTGGCGTTCCTTACGCGGCTGAATCAACTCCCGCTGTTGGAAAGCGGGGCGCAGCAGGCAGACCATCGCTTCGAGCGCGGCTTCACTCTCCCGGTCACTCAGATCGGCATTGTTCATACTGTCCATTAACAGACGATGACTCAGCTGTACCGTTGGCAACGAACGGGAAAGGGTGAGCGCGCAGTTGATCTCCTGAAACCGACACTGCTGCTCAATGATCTGACGGGGTACCAGCAGCGAGATTTGGCGGGATTTTTCCTGCCAGTTGATTGAGCAGGGGCGGGATGCGTCAAGCAGCGTGATATCACCGGTTTTTAGCACAGAGCGCCGGTCATCCTGCTCAATTTCTGCGCTGCCTTCAAGCTGGAACACGGTATAGAACCAGGCATCATTACTCTGAGCGATCTCCTGGCGAGAACGAAACAGATTCACGCCGCCTGCGGTAACGGTACTGAGCTTCAGGCTGCGCGCGTAGCTGGTTTCCAGTTCGCCGAAGAATTTTCCCTCCAGAGGACGCGCGTTAAAGCGCCCGCAAACCTGGTTAATTTGCGCCAGCCACTGCTGATACTGTTCCTGCTCGCTTGCACACGCCATCGTTTCTCTCACTGCGCCGTCAACGTTTTCGCATTGTTGCATTTGTGTTGCATTTTGTCAGAGCTATGAGGCTGACTATAGGAAAGAACACTCACCGGGAACAGTGATATAAGGCGGAATTATCACGATTTGCGGAGCCTGTCACAGGTGGCAAAGCGAATGTCACACAGACAAAAGCGAGAATGCGAAACCCCTCTTAGACTGGATCAACACCCGACGAATAATAACGAAGGAGTACCCTATGTCTGAATCACTGGTGGCAATCCAACCTGCTGTGCAGCAGTTTTTAGACCGACATCATGGCCTGTGGATCGAAGGGCGTCAGGCCGCATCAGACAGTGAAAAACGGCTGAATGTCTACAACCCGGCCACGGGCGAGGTGATTGCCTCGACTGCCGATGCCAGCGTTGACGATGTTGACCGCGCCGTGATGTCCGGCTGGCGCGCGTTTGTTGCCCGCAGCTGGGCCGGAAAATTACCGGCGGAACGCGAGCGGATCTTGCTCCATTTTGCCGATCTGGTTGAGCAGCACAGTGAGGAGCTGGCTCAGCTTGAAACGCTGGAGCAGGGCAAATCCATTAACATTTCCCGCGCTTTTGAAGTAGGTTGCACCCTGAACTGGATGCGCTATACCGCCGGGTTGACCACGAAGATCGCTGGCAAAACGCTGGATCTCTCTATCCCATTGCCACAGGGGGCCCGCTACCAGGCGTGGACGCGCAAAGAGCCGGTTGGCGTGGTGGCCGGAATTGTACCCTGGAACTTCCCACTAATGATCGGGATGTGGAAAGTGATGCCTGCGCTGGCCGCGGGCTGTTCCATTGTGATTAAACCCTCAGAAACCACGCCGCTGACCATGCTGCGCGTGGCGGAGCTGGCCAGCGAAGCGGGCATCCCGGACGGGGTGTTCAACGTCGTAACCGGTAGCGGCGCGGTGTGTGGCGCAGCGTTGACCTCGCATCCTCACATTGCGAAAGTGAGTTTTACCGGTTCAACGGCAACGGGTAAGCAAATTGCCCGCACGGCGGCGGACACGTTAACCGGGGTGACCCTGGAACTGGGCGGGAAAAACCCGGCCATCGTGTTGAAAGATGCTGACCCTGCCTGGGTGATTGAAGGTCTGATGACCGGCAGCTTCCTGAACCAGGGACAGGTCTGTGCGGCGAGTTCCCGTATCTATATTGAAGCACCGCTGTTTGACACGCTGGTCAGCGGGTTTGAACAGGCGGTGAAATCGCTGAGCGTCGGGCCGGGCATGTCGCCGGAAGCCTTTATTAACCCGCTGGTTTCGCGTGCGCATTGCGACAAGGTGCAGACTTTCCTCGATGAAGCGAAGTCCCGTCATGCGGAACTGATCGCCGGCAACCGTGGGCCGGAAGGTAAAGGCTATTACGTTTCACCAACGCTGGTGGTGAACCCGGATGCCGCGCTGAGGCTCACTCGTGAAGAGGTATTTGGCCCTGTGGTCAACCTGGTGCGAGTGGCCGATGGTGAAGAGGCGCTCCAGCTGGCAAACGACACCGAGTATGGCCTGACGGCCAGCGTCTGGACGCAGAATATCAGCAAGGCGCTGGAATATACCGACAGGCTGCAGGCTGGTACCGTCTGGGTAAACAGCCATACGCTGATCGACGCTAACCTGCCGTTCGGCGGGATGAAACAGTCTGGCACCGGACGTGACTTTGGCCCGGACTGGCTGGACGGCTGGTGCGAAACGAAGTCGGTGTGCGTGCGGTATTAAAAAACAAGCCGGGTGGCGGCTACGCCTCACCCGGCTTTATTAACGGGACCACCGATCCCGCCCGGCCTCTTTCGCCCGATACAGCGCCGCGTCAGCCCGGGCGATGATCTCGGGACCCGCCAGACCGTCCTCCATTCCCGCAATCCCCATGCTGGCGGTGACAACCCCGCTAACCTTCGAACCACTGTGCGGTATCGCGGCTGAATACAACCCCTCCTGAATGCGTAGAGCAACCTGTTCTGCCATGTTCTCCGGACAGTCAAACAGGATCACTACAAACTCTTCACCACCGTAGCGAGAAACAACGTCGTGAGGTGTACGTACTGATTTTTTCAGCACCTGCGCTACCTGCGCCAGGCAGTCGTCACCCGCCTGGTGGCCATAAGTGTCGTTGTAAAGTTTGAAATAGTCGACATCCAGCATAATCAGCGAGAAGGCTTTTTTCTGATCAACCGCGTTTTCCAGCACGGTTTCCATGGCCCGGCGGTTTGCCGTCTGGGTTAACGCATCCAGATGCGCCAGCGCATCCAGCCGCAGAATGAGTCGCTGATTCTGCTGGTTACGTCGCCAGGCTTCTTCGAACCAGTTCAGGAGGATAAAGCGCCCGCAAATCAGGATCAGGGTGAATACCACCCAGATCACGGCAAAGCGTAGGTTAACGCTCTGGTTCAGGGCGATGCTTGCAGACGGCAGGGCGATCCAGAGCGGCAGGACAAAAGAGAGCAGCCCCGACGGGTGAAAATAGAGCGCGGTCATTCCCGCGAGCAACAGAATCACGAAGATTGGCCAGGCGTGAGGAAGCTGAACAACCGTGATCAACAAATAACTACACAGTGACCACAGCAGGCTGCAGATAAACAGCACGACACTGATCCCGACGATACGTCGCCAGGCCATAACCATCAGCGCAGTTGAAAGGATAATGACCCCCAGCATTGAGGTATCGACCATCATCGTTAGGTATTTCGTTGCACCGACCTGGCTGTCGATGTTACCGAACAAGACGTTGCGCAGCAGGAGCATCAGCGCAAAGCTCACGTTTACGAAAGCCAGCCAAGGTAGATTCATCGCCAGGCCATGGTGCACCATGGATTTTCGGGTGGGCCAGGTGGCTAGCTCGGGTGGTGTATTGCGTCTTTTTTCTATCAAGGGGGATTTCCGTATCGAAAGGAGCGGGAGAAAAATGGGCGGGGTTACCGCCCATCAGGTGATGTGTTACGGTGTCACAATGTTAAACCAGAATTCAAAATTATCCATATATCCCAGCATCGCATCCAGCTTCGCGCTATCGCCGGTGATCTTAATATCGCCGCTATCCTGCGCCTGTTTCAGCGTCACTTCTTTCAGGATAATTTTGTTCAGCGTATCACGGTTCAGGGTCAGCGTGGCGTCAGCGTCCTTCGCCTCGGCGTTAGCCGTATGGTTCAACACGCCGTTTTCCAGCTCAAGTTTATACTTTCCGCCATCGCTGCCTAAATCAATGTTGAACACGGATTTGGCAGTACCGGCTTTTTCGCCATTGATATGCACAGCCAGATAGTCGAAGAACATCTCTGGCGTCATTGCCCGCACGGTATCCGGGCTGGCGGTATTCGGCGTCGGGCCTTTCACCACGCCGTTACGCAGCTCTTGAGCACCGGTCAGGTAGAAGTTACGCCACGGGCCAGATTCGGCCTGATAACCGAGCTGCTCCAGCGCATCTGCTTCCAGGTTACGTGCCGCCTGATTATTCGGATCGGCAAAGACCACTTTGCTCACGACCTGTGCAACCCAGCGATAATTCCCCTGGTCAAAGTCCGTTTTGGCTTTGTTCAGGATGGCGTCAGCACCACCCATGTACTCAACGAATTTCTTCGCTCCCTCTTCAGGTGGCAGTTCATCCAGCGTCGCTGGGTTGCCATCGAACCAGCCAAGATAGAGGACATAGGTGGCTTTCACGTCATGGCTGACGGAGCCATAGTAGCCCCGGTTAGCCCAGGTGTGCGCCAGCGAATCCGGGAGCTTAAAGTTGGCGGCGATCTCGTCACGCGTCTGGCCTTCGTTCGCCATACGTAGTGTCTGGTCGTTGATGTAACGATAAAGATCGCGCTGGCTCTTCAACAGCTTGACCACATTTTCGTTACCCCAGGTTGGCCAGTGGTGTTGCGCCATAATAATTTCGGCTTTGTCGCCCCAGCGTACGATCGCCTGGTTGATGTATTTCGACCACGGTAACGGCTCGCGAATTTTCGCGCCGCGCAGGGAGTAAGTGTTATGCAGCGTGTGGGTGACATCTTCTGCTGATTCGATCAGTTTTTTCTCTTCGATGAACCAGAGCATCTCTGATGGTGCTTCAGAGCCCGGCGCCAGCATAAAATCATAGGTCAGGCCGTCAATGACCTCTTTCTGGCCATCTTTTTCTATGATATTGGTCGGAGCGATAAGCGTAACCGTACCGGCAGAGGTCGTTGTACCCAAGCCTGCACCAACTTGTCCTTTCGCATCGGGCTTAAGCAGGTTGCCGTACATATAACTGGCGCGGCGGCTCATGACGTTACCCGCCATGATATTTTCCGCTACTGCGGCTTCCATAAAACCGGACGGGGCGTAAATTTTTACCTTACCAGCTTTTACATCGGCTTCATCTACCACGCCGCGCACGCCACCATAGTGGTCGACATGGCTGTGGGTATAGATAACAGCCACGACCGGTTTTTTCCCGCGATGTTTAAAATACAGGTCCATCCCGACTTTAGCGGTTTCGGCGGATACCAGCGGATCAACGACCGTTATTCCCGCTTTACCTTCAATAATCGTCATATTTGACAGGTCGAGGTTACGGATCTGGTATACCCCGTCTGTGACTTCAAACAGGCCGCTAATATTAATCAGCTGTGATTGACGCCATAAGCTTGGGTTGACGGAATCAGGCGCTTTATCGCCTTCTTTAATAAACGAATATTGCTGCGGATCCCATATAACATTCCCTTGTTCGGTAATGACTCCAACTTACTGATAGTGTTTTATGTTCAGATAATGCCCGATGACTTTGTCATGCAGCTCCACCGATTTTGAGAACGACAGTGACTTCCTGCCCAGCCTTGCCAGATGTTGCCTCAGATTCAGGTTATGCCGCTCAATGCGCTGCGTATATCGCTTGCTGATAACGTGCAGTTCTCCCTTCAGGCGTGATTCATAAAGCGGCCAGCCATCCGTCATCCATACCACGACCTCAAAGGCCGACAGCAGGCCCAGAAGACGCTCCAGCGTGGACAACGTGCGTTCACCGAATACGTGCGCCACAACCGTCCTCCGTATCCTGTCATACGCGTAAAACAACCAGCGCTGGCGTGATTTAGCGCCGACATAACCCCACTGTTCGTCCATTTCCGCGCAAACAATGACGTCACTGCCCGGTTGTATGCGTGAGGTTACCGACTGCGGTCTGAGTTTTTAAGTGACGTAAAATCGTGTTGAGGCCAACGCCCATAATGCGTGCACTGGCGCGACATCCGACGCCATTCATGGCCATATCAATGATTTTCTGATGCGTACCGGGTTGAGAAGCGGTGTAAGTGAACTGTAGCTGCCATGTTTTACGGCAGTGAGAGCAGAGATAGCGCTGATGTCCGGCAGTACTTTTACCGTTACGCACCACGCCTTCAGTAGCTGAACAGGAGGGACAGCTGATAGAAACAGAAGCCACTGGAGCACCTCAAAAACACCATCATACACTAAATCAGTAAGTTGGCACCATTACCCCCTTGTTCCCCTTTGATAACCTCCTGAGGGAGAGGGGCAATAAAACCTTTATGCGCGTCGGTAAAATCGGTTTTGTCAGAGAAAGGAAGTTGATTAAAAAGGGCATTATTGGCCTGTTGAGTTGCTGCTGTAGCATCTTTTGGCGCTTCAGCGGCAAATGAAGAACTGACGGAAATAAAAAAACCTGCTAATGCCAGGCTCCTGACAATCAAATTAAATTTCATCCTAAAACCTCTCAGTGATGTATTACGGCTTACGTAGAAACGTCGTGTCCTGGCTGAAAGTGATTCAAGAGATGCAGTGGAAATAAAGAGGGCATGAATAACTATAATCGGGAAGAGGTATTCAGCAAGTGAATGAATAAAAAACCGGGCGTTGCGCCCGGTATGTTATTTAGCGTCTTTTTTCTTCCCCAGCGTGGGGGTCTCGTCAAAGAAGTTCCACGGTTTAAGCAGAGTATGTACCCATTCCGTCGGCATGATCGGCCACTCTTCGGCACGGGCGACGTGGGTTGTCCCTGTGGTCATCCAGACGACGTCATCCTGGTTATTCAGTGACTCATTATCTTTGCTGTACTGCCCCAGGCCCGTATCGTGGATTGAACGGTTAGGGAATTTCCCTTCCGGGTACAACTCATCAGGATGGTAACGGGTGACCCACAGCTGCTTATCCATAAAGCTCAGCCGGTGGTAAATCCACTCGTCCGGGGCAAACTTCGCGCCCGTCGCTACAGGGTGTGTACCGCCCGCGTAAGGGATAATCTGGTACGAGACCGGGTTGCCCATGCGGTTCTCTTTGCTGGTATTGCTTAACAAGCGAATAGTGCCCGGGTCGAATTTCTGTGCTGCCTGCTGCTCGGTATCAATGTCGTACTGATTGATCTGCATGGTACTGGTGCGCGGGCCACCGGCGGTGTTCGGTTTAACCTCCGGATCCATCGCTACCAGTTTATTGTTGATGCCATCCACATCCATATCAAGACGGAAGTTATAGATATGCTGGTGGGTGGTACCCACGATGTTGTGATCGATCAGTGTGCCGTATTTGGTGTCGTCTTTCGCGGTGGCGTCATGCATGGTTTTCGCCAGTACGCCTTTCACCGCTTCGATACCCGTCGCACCAGCATCAATTCCAATGGTGCCATTTTCATGGAATACCCAGTCGAAGATGTAATCGTAGTTACCGACAGTACTCACCCAACGTACCACCAGTTCACGACGCTCGGTGCTAACGTTTGGCTGTCCCATCTCCTGATGCTTGTATTCTGGCCCGGCGTAGCGTTCGAAAATGGCGATTGCGCGCGGGATCTCCATTGGCGCACCGGTGTAATCCGGGATCGTTTCATTGAGCATCACGGCGTTAGACGGCACGTCTTTCCCCCGTACCAGCGAAGAGGTCAGGGTGCCCATGCCATAGTCGCCGGAATCCAGATAGGCTTTGAAATACCAGCCCACGTCCGGGTCGCCGTAAGGGACGATCATGCCACCTAAGGAGCCCTGATACATAACCTGGCGCTTTTTGCCGTTATCGTTGTACGTCACAGTCGAAATCATCGGGCCGACGCGGGAATCCAGGCTCAGGTGGAAATCCCAGTTCTGCCAGTGCACCATATCACCGGTAATGGTGTAGTTCTTGCCTTCTGGCTCGACGATCTCAAGGGGCTTTTTCGCTGTTTCGATACGGTCACGGCCGTCATACGGACGCGGAGCCATGGGAACCGGAATAACAGCGCCTTCTTCAATTTTCTGGATTTTCTTCTGCTCAAGATCGACTACGGCCACCAGGTTTTCAATCGGATGCGCCCAGTAGTTACCGTCACCGACGTCCAGGTAGCTGACCACTTTCAGCAGGCGATCTTCCTGCTTCAGGCCGTCTTTACCGTCAAAATAGCCGACGGTCAGCGGCGTGGTAATCACTTTCTTCGTATCGGTGATACCGTGTTTTTTAAGCACCTCTGCAAACTCAGTGCTCTCGTTGATGATCTGCTGAACCGCGGTGAAGTCATCCAGCAGCACCATGCCGTGTGCGTCTTTTACCGGTTCCCAGCTCAGGATCTTTTTGTCCTTCAGATCCACCCGGCTTTCGATAACGTGCTTCCCGTCGAGCATAACCACGTTCGCCTGGCGGGGAGAATCCACTGCCGTACCGTTAAGCACAAAGTCCCACACTTTGGTCTTATCTGGCTCAGCAAGGGCAATCTGGGTAAAACGGGTATTCGGTTTGAAATCCGCAGAGGTTTTGACGATCTCTACGGCTTGTTTGATTTCGTCAGCCGTTAGCGCGTTTAACGGGTGAGGGCGTTTTTCAACCTGGAAAGTCTGGTCGAGGCCGGACTGGAAAACGTCGTTGATGAAGGTGTCAGAGATAAAGGCCTTTTTGCCTTTCATCACCACCGGTACCTGCAGCTTGAGGGTTTTACCGTTGACGATAGCGGTTTTCGCCCCCGGTTTGACCTTCACAAAAGCACCGTCTTTCGCGATGGTGAACAGTTGTGCGTAATCATCCCACTGGACATCCGCGCCAAAGTCCTGCAGCGTTTTGTCCATCGGGACCATGTGCGCCTCGCTGCCGTGAGCGAAAACAGGAGATTGCCAGGCGCAACACAGCGCAACAGCCATAGCCAGTGCCGTTCTACGGGCAGAAAAAGAAGAATTGCTTCCCATCGTAGACCTCATCTTGTTGTGTTTATTGTGTGGTGACAGCCTTATCCTGACAGGCGCTTGAGAAAAGCGTTTGCCTGCATCTGCCAGATTATTTGTCAGTCTTGCCAGGTTAAAAAAAGACCGGGGTGGCATCACACCCCGGTCAACGTGCGAGAGAGAAAAGAGTCAGGCGTCACCCTGCTGGCGCGCCACCAGCGTCAGAATGGAGTAGAGCGCCACGGCCTGCTGATGCTGGTTAAAAATCTCAACGGCCCACTCCACCACGCCCGTCGGTTTTTCCTCGGCGGTGCGTTGTTTCTTCAGCGTTTTACGTTTGCAGGTCAGGCGCACCTGAATGGTATCGCCCGGTTTAACCGGCTCGATAAAGCGCAGGTTTTCCATGCCGTAGTTGGCAATCACCGGCCCGACACCCGCATCAACGAACAATCCTGCTGCGGCGGAAATCAGGAAATAACCGTGGACCACGCGTTCGCCAAAGATTGACTCTGCCGCGCCAATCTTGTCCATGTGCGCGTAAAAGTGATCGCCGCTCAGGCAGGCAAAGTTCACGATATCCGCTTCTGTGAGCGTACGACGCGGCGTCAGCAGGCTGTCGCCCGGCTGCAACTCCTCGAAGTATTTACGGAACGGATGAACGCGATCTTCCTGCACGTCAGCACCGCGCACCCACTGTTTGCCAATGGCAGCCAGCATGGATGGACTGCCCTGAATGGCGGTGCGCTGCAGATAGTGCTTCACTGCGCGCAGGCCACCCAGCTCTTCACCGCCGCCCGCGCGACCTGGACCACCGTGGACCAGTTGAGGAAGCGGAGAACCGTGGCCGGTAGACTCTTTCGAGGATTCCTCATTGAGGACCTGAATACGTCCATGAGCGCGTGCCGCACCGGCAATAAACTGACGGGCGGTTGCCAGATCCGCAGTGACCAGCGTCCCGGCCAGGCTTCCACCGCCCGCGCGGGCAAGCTGCATCGCGTGGGCTGCATTGCGATACGGCATCAGGGTCGCAACCGGACCAAAGGCTTCAGTGGCGTGAACTGCCGGTGTTTCATCCGGCTGCGGACAGAAAAGCAGGGTCGGTGGGAAGAAGGCACCAGTAGCCTGCAAATCCGCTTTGCCCCCCAGGCGGATTTCACAGCCTGCGGCAACCAGCTGATCCACTTTCTCCTGAACGTCCGCACGCTGTTCGCTGTTCACCAGCGCGCCCATTTTTACCCCTTCCTGCGCCGGGTCACCCACCACCACTTTTTCCAGCCGCGCGATTAGCGCCTGGCTGACGGCATCGAGCCGCGTCTGCGGCACAATGATGCGGCGGATCGCCGTACATTTTTGTCCGGACTTGGCGGTCATTTCACGGACGACTTCCCGAATGAACAGGGCAAATTCTGGCTGGTCTGGCGTAACGTCTTCCCCCAGCACGCAGCAGTTCAGGGAGTCAGCTTCCATGGTGAAGGGAATGGAATTCGCCACAATATTGGGGTGGACGCGCAGGCTTTGCCCGGTACTGGCGGAGCCGGTAAACGTCACCACGTCCTGGCTGTCGAGATGATTCAGCAGATCCCCTGCGCCACCGCAGATTAGACTGATGGCGCCGTCCGGTACCAGGCCGCTGTCGATAACGGATTTCACCATCGCCTGGGTCACCTGCGCTGTGGCGGTAGCGGGTTTGATGATGGCAGGCATCCCGGCGAGCCAGGTGGGTGCCAGTTTTTCCAGCATGCCCCAGCACGGGAAGTTAAAGGCGTTGATATGAACCGCTACGCCCGATTTTGACGTCAGGACATGGCGTGCGGCAAAACCACCTTCCTTCGACAGAGGGATCAACTCATCCTCAGGCCACAGTGTGTCATCCGGCAGTTCGCGGCTGCCCAGGCTGGCATAGGTGAAGAGGGTACCGATACCGCCTTCAATATCCACCCAGCTGTCTGCCTTTGTCGCCCCGGTCTGGGCGGACAGGGCATAAAACGTCTCTTTGTGACTAAGCAGATGTTTCGCCACCGCCTTCAGC
Source organism: Enterobacter sp. CPE_E890 (assembly GCF_046521475.1). Taxonomy (NCBI): domain Bacteria; kingdom Pseudomonadati; phylum Pseudomonadota; class Gammaproteobacteria; order Enterobacterales; family Enterobacteriaceae; genus Enterobacter; species Enterobacter sp. CPE_E890. The sequence continues at coordinate 2,310,564 of NZ_JBKFZW010000001.1, forward strand.
ATGGCAGCACGTTCGATAAAGGTCATTTTGTGAAGTGCTTCGCCGCCGTGCTCAATGGCATAGCGACGGGCGGCCGCCATATCCAGCCCTTCGCTGGTCACGCTCCACAGCGCTTCGCCAGTGATGGCGTGATGAATAGTGCGTTCGCGGCCCCGACCAGACTGCCAGGTACCGGACAAGAAGCTGGCTAACTGCTGCATCGCTTATCTCCAAATGTTACGAAAATTCACCATTAATAGTTTGATCGTGAATCATAAAAATCAAGCTGAGTTTTAATGATTTGTTAACATTGTGATCCGGCACTGATGAAGTGCAGTGCGCAAACACCCGGATGTTAGGGTGTGCTGTAAAAGCCTTGCGAGCGGCATCACAAAACCAGGAAACAATTCTTGGGGTTATATTTAACCTTTGTGTAACTTTTAAAAAACAAAGTGATTCAACATTTCGCTTTAGATTGCAAACTAACGAATCATAAAGGTGATGACGTGACGCAAGAACAACGGTTTGAGCAGCGCATAGCGCAGGAGACGGCGATAGAGCCCCAGGACTGGATGCCTGAGGCCTACCGCAAGACGCTGATCCGCCAGATTGGCCAGCACGCGCACTCCGAAATTGTCGGCATGCTGCCCGAAGGTAACTGGATCACCCGCGCACCGACGTTGCGTCGTAAAGCGATCCTGCTGGCGAAAGTGCAGGACGAAGCCGGACACGGTTTGTACCTGTATAGCGCGGCAGAAACGCTGGGCTGCGCGCGGGAAGACATCTACCAGAAGATGCTCGACGGCAAGATGAAATACTCCTCCATCTTCAACTACCCAACCCTGAGCTGGGCCGATATCGGCGTGATCGGCTGGCTGGTGGACGGCGCAGCCATCGTTAACCAGGTGGCGCTGTGCCGGACCTCTTATGGGCCGTATGCCCGCGCAATGGTGAAAATCTGTAAAGAAGAGAGCTTCCACCAGCGTCAGGGCTTTGAAGCCTGCATGGCGCTGGCGCAGGGGAGCGAGGCCCAGCGCCAGATGCTGCAGGACGCCATCAATCGTTTCTGGTGGCCGGCACTGATGATGTTTGGGCCGAACGATGACAACTCGCCGAACAGCGCCCGCAGCCTGGCCTGGAAAATCAAACGCTTCGGCAATGACGAACTCCGCCAGCGTTTTGTCGACAACACCATTCCCCAGGTGGAGATGCTCGGCATGACGGTGCCCGATCCCGACCTGCGTTTTGACGACGAGAGCGGTCATTACCGTTTCGGCGAGATCGACTGGCAGGAATTTGAAGAGGTGATTAACGGGCGTGGCATCTGTAACCACGAACGCCTGGCCGCCAAACGCAAGGCCTGGGAAGAGGGGGCGTGGGTGCGTGAAGCTGCACTGGCGCACGCAGAAAAACAACATGCCCGCAAAGTGGCTTGAGAGGAATCACGATGAGCAATGTCTACTGGCCGCTGTACGAAGTGTTCGTACGCAGCAAACAAGGTTTGTCCCACCGTCACGTGGGAAGTCTGCATGCCGCTGACGATCGCATGGCGCTGGAAAATGCGCGTGATGCTTATACCCGCCGCAGCGAAGGGTGCTCCATCTGGGTGGTCAAGGCGAGCGAGATTATCGCTTCCCAGCCGGAAGAGAGCGGCGAGTTCTTCGACCCGGCGGAAAGCAAGGTCTACCGCCACCCGACGTTTTACACCATCCCTGATGGCATCGAGCACATGTGAGGTTGGGGATGAAAACAGTCACTGCATATGCCCTGCGTCTGGGCGACAACGGTCTGGTGCTTTCGCAGCGTCTCGGCGCCTGGTGCGGTCACGCACCGGAGCTGGAGATCGACCTCGCGCTGGCCAATATCGGTCTCGACCTGCTGGGGCAGGCGCGCAATTTCCTGACCTATGCCGCGGAGCTGGAAGGCCAGGGCGATGAAGACACGCTGGCATTTGGGCGTGACGAGCGTCAGTTCCGCAATTTACTGCTGGTGGAGCAGCCGAACGGTAACTTCGCCGACACGATTGCCCGTCAGTACCTGATGGATGCCTGGAATGTGGCGCTATATGAACGCCTTGCACACAGCAGCGACAGTCAGCTTGCCGCCATTGCCGCAAAAGCCATTAAAGAGGCGCGCTACCATCTGCGCTTTAGCCGTGGCTGGCTGGTGCGCCTGGGTGATGGCACCGAAACCTCCGCGCAAAAAATGCAGCAGGCCATCGACACTTTGTGGCGCTTTACGGCCGAACTGTTCGAAGCCGATGACGTCGAGCTGGAGCTGATTGCCTCCGGCGTGGCGGTTGACCCGCGCACCTTGCGCCAGCCGTGGGAAAGCGAAGTGTTTGCCGGCCTGGCAGAAGCCAACCTGAAGGTACCCGACGAAGTGGCGTATCGCACCGGAGGCAAGAAAGGGCTACATACCGAACATCTGGGCCCGATGCTGGCGGAAATGCAATATCTCCAGCGCGCGTATCCGGGTCAACAGTGGTAATAGCGGAGGTCATGATGCAGCGTTTTGCTGAGATTGCACCTGCGGAGATCCCGCAGATCTGGTCGCTGTTAAGCCAGATCCCGGACCCGGAAGTGCCCGTGTTAACCATCACCGATCTGGGCATGGTGCGAAGCGTCGCACCGCAAGGTGAAGGCTGGGTCATTGGCTTCACGCCGACCTACTCAGGTTGCCCGGCGACGGAACACCTGCTGGGTGCTATCCGCGAAACGATGACCGCACACGGGTTTACGCCGGTTCATATTGTGCTCCAGCTTGAACCCGCCTGGACCACCGACTGGATGACCGCCGATGCCCGCGAGCGTCTGCGTGAATATGGCATCAGCCCGCCGGTCGGCCACAGCTGCCATGCCCATGCGCCCGCTGAGGTGACGTGTCCGCGCTGTGCGAGCACCGATACCTCGCTTATCAGTGAATTTGGTTCAACGGCCTGCAAAGCGCTCTATCGCTGCAACACCTGCCGTGAGCCTTTCGATTATTTCAAATGTATTTGAGGCTGCCATGACAACGTTTCATTCATTAACAGTGGCAAAAGTGGAACCCGAAACCCGTGATGCGGTAACGATCACCTTCGCGGTGCCGCAGGAATTACAGGACGCGTACCGCTTTCGTCCGGGGCAGCACCTGACCCTGAAAACGAAACTGGGCGGGGATGAACTGCGCCGCTGTTACTCCATTTGCCGGAGTAGCGCACCGGGTGAGATCAGCGTGGCGGTCAAAGCCATCGAGGGCGGACGATTCTCCCGCTATGCCCGGGATCAGATTAAACAGGGTATGGCGCTGGAGGTGATGGTTCCTCAGGGCCAGTTTGGCTACCAGCCGCAGGCGGAACGTGAAGGACACTATCTGGCGATTGCCGCAGGCTCCGGGATCACCCCGATGCTGGCGATTTTATCCGCAACGCTTGCCACCGAACCGAACAGTCATTTCACCCTGATTTACGGCAACCGCAGCAGCCAGAGCATGATGTTCCGCCAGGCGCTGGCGGACCTGAAAGACAAATACCCGCAGCGGCTGCAGCTGATCTCCATCTTCAGCCAGGAGCGTCTGGACAGCGATCTTCTCCATGGTCGTATTGACGGGGAAAAACTGCAGGCACTGGCGAAAACGCTGATCAACTTCCGCCAGTACGACGAAGCGTTTATCTGCGGTCCGTCGGCGATGATGGATGAGGCCGAAAGCACATTAAAAGCGCTGGGGATGCCGGAAAAAGCCATCCATCTGGAACGTTTTAATACGCCAGGTTCAGCGGCTAAACGCACGGTTAGCGTGCAGGCGGAGGGGCAGAAAGTCACCGTTCGTCAGGACGGCCGTGACCGTGAAATCACCCTGACGGCGGACGATGAAAGTATTCTTGATGCCGCACTGCGCCAGGGGGCGGATCTGCCGTATGCCTGTAAAGGCGGCGTGTGCGCCACCTGTAAATGTAAAGTGCTGCGCGGCAAAGTGGACATGGTGACCAACTATAGCCTGGAGCCGGACGAACTGGCCGCCGGGTATGTGCTGAGCTGTCAGTCGCTGCCGTTAACCGCTGACGTGATCGTCGATTTCGACGCGAAGGGGATGGCATGAGCGAACTGATTGTCACCCGCCATGGCCGCGTGTTGCAGCTGACGCTGAACCGTCCGGCGGCACGCAACGCCCTCAACAATTCGCTGCTGACGCAGATTGCGGAACAGCTTGAGGCGGCGGCCTGTGATAGCGGCATTTCTGCCTGCGTTATTTATGGCAACGAGCGTTGCTTCGCGGCCGGGGCGGATCTCAACGAAATGGCAGATAAAGACTTGCCGGCCACGTTGAACGATATCCGTCCGCAGCTGTGGAAGCGGATAGACGCATTTAACAAACCGCTGATTGCCGCCGTGAACGGCTTCGCGCTGGGGGCTGGATGTGAACTGGCACTGCTCTGCGACGTGGTGATCGCCGGGGATAACGCGCGTTTCGGTCTGCCGGAAATCACCCTCGGGATTATGCCTGGCGCGGGCGGCACGCAGCGCCTCATTCGCAGCGTGGGTAAATCCCTCGCCAGCAAAATGGTGCTGACCGGGGAAAGTCTCTCCGCGCAACAGGCGCTGAGTGCTGGGCTGGTCAGCGATGTGTTCCCGGTCTCCCTGACGCTGGAGTATGCCCTGAAGCAGGCGGCATTGATGGCGCGTCATTCGCCGCTGGCATTGCAGGCCGCGAAACAGGCGCTGCGCCAGTCTCAGGAAGTGCCATTGCAGGCAGGATTGGCACAGGAACGTCAGCTTTTTACGCTGCTTTCCGCGACCGAAGACCGCCGGGAAGGAATCAATGCCTTCTTACAGAAACGCACCCCCGACTTTAAAGGACGCTAATTGTGGAATTTATCCTGAGTAACGTAGAGCAAGGCGTAATGACCATTACGCTGAATCGCCCGGAGCGTCTGAACAGCTTTAACGACGTGATGCATCAGCAGCTTTCGGAGTGCCTGAAACAGGCCGAGCGTGATGACACCATCCGCTGTCTGCTGATCACAGGGGCAGGACGCGGTTTCTGTGCCGGTCAGGATCTGAATGACCGCAATGTTGACCCCAACGGCCCGGCGCCGGATCTGGGCATGTCTGTGGAGACGTTTTACAACCCGCTGGTGCGCCGCCTGGCAAAACTGCCGAAGCCGGTCATCTGCGCGGTCAACGGCGTGGCGGCCGGTGCCGGGGCTACGCTGGCGCTCGGATGCGACATGGTCATTGCGGCGCGTTCCGCCAACTTTGTGATGGCCTTCAGCAAGCTTGGGTTAGTCCCGGACTGCGGCGGCACCTGGCTGCTGCCGCGCGTTGCCGGACGCGCTCGCGCCATGGGGCTGGCGCTACTGGGGGACAAACTCAGCGCCGAACAAGCGCAGGCCTGGGGGATGATCTGGCAGGTGGTGGACGACGAGCAGCTTTCCGCCACGGCACAGCAGATGGCGCTGCATTTTGCCTCACAGCCGACGTTTGGTCTGGGGCTGATCAAGCAGGCCATCAACGCGGCGGAAACCAACACCCTCGATGCGCAACTCGATCTCGAGCGCGACTATCAACGCCTGGCCGGGCGCAGCGACGACTACCGCGAGGGCGTCAGCGCCTTCCTGGCAAAGCGCGCGCCGAACTTTACGGGGAAATAAGATGTTGAACATACGCACTGTCGCCGTGATTGGCAGCGGCACGATGGGTGCCGGAATTGCCGAAGTCGCGGCCAGCCATGGTCACCACGTCCTGATATACGACATCTCCGCAGATGCGATCTCGCGCGCCATTGACGGCATTCGCCAGCGTCTGGCTTCCCGGGTGACGCGGGGAAAACTCTCCGCAGATGCCGGTAGCCAAATCCTGGCCAGACTGCTGCCAGTGACCGATATCGAGGCACTCTCGGCGGCAGATCTGGTGATTGAAGCGGCTTCTGAGCGTCTGGAGGTGAAAAAGGCGCTGTTTGCACAGCTGGCCGCGATCTGCCCGGCACAGACGGTGCTGACCAGTAACACCTCGTCTATTTCAGTTACCGCGATTGCGGCCGACGTGCACCACCCGGAGCGCGTGGCGGGACTGCATTTCTTTAACCCGGCACCGGTAATGAAGCTGGTGGAAGTGGTCAGCGGGCTGGCGACCTCTCCGGAAGTGGCCGATGCGCTGTGCGAGCTGGCGCTCAACTGGGGGAAACAACCCGTTCGCTGCCAGTCAACGCCGGGGTTCATCGTGAACCGCGTTGCACGTCCGTTCTACTCTGAAGCCTGGCGCGCACTGGAAGAACATGTGGCCGCGCCGGAAGTGATTGACGCCGCACTGCGCGAAGGCGGCGGTTTCCCGATGGGGCCACTGGAACTCACAGACTTGATTGGTCAGGACGTTAACTTTGCCGTGACCTGTTCGGTGTTTAACGCCTTCTGGCAGGAACGCCGTTTTCTGCCTTCGCTGGTCCAGCAGGAGCTGGTGCTGGCGGGGCGACTCGGTAAAAAAAGCGGAAAGGGCGTTTACGACTGGCAAGGGGATAAACCCGACGTGCAGTGGGTTGAGCCCGTGGATGACAGTTATCGTCCGATGCGCATCGAAAAGAAAAGTGACGGCGTCACTGAAATTGACGATGTGTACCTGATGGAAACGCAGGGTGAAACCGCTCAGGCGCTGGCATTGCGCCTTAACTGTCCGGTGGTGATGGTTGACCGTATTGAGCGCGATGTGGCGGTGATTGCGGCGGCAGCCAGCAACCCGCAGACCGCGACGTTGAAAGCCATCTGGTACCTGCAACAGCAGGGCAAACAGGTCGTACAAATTGCCGATTATCCGGGCATGCTGGTCTGGCGCACGCTGGCGATGATTGCCAACGAAGCGCTGGATGCCCTGCAAAAAGGGGTGGCAAGCGAGAAGGATATTGATACCGCCATGCGCCTCGGCGTGAACTACCCGAGCGGTCCGATTGCCTGGGGGGAGCGTCTGGGCTGGCAACGTCTGCTGACGCTGCTGGAGAACCTGCAACGTCATTATGGTGAAGAACGTTATCGTCCCTGTTCACTGCTGCGCCAGCGTGCGCTTCTGGAGAGTAGCTATGAGTCCTAACGCCTGGCATAACGCCCGCACGATGTACGAAAAGGACGCCTGCGCGCAGGCGCTGGGAATCGACATCATTGAAATGGACGAAGGTTATGCGGTGGTGACGATGACCATCACCCCACAGATGCTTAACGGCCATAAAACCTGTCACGGTGGACAGCTTTTCTCGCTGGCGGACACCGCCTTTGCCTACGCCTGCAACAGCCAGGGGCTGGCGGCGGTCGCCTCCGGTTGCTCGATTGATTTTCTGCGTCCGGGCTTTGCCGGGGATACGCTGACCGCCATCGCGCGGGTAAAGCATCAGGGCAAACTCACCGGCGTGTATGACATTGAAATTCAGAATCAACAACAGAAAACCGTCGCCCTTTTTCGCGGAAAATCGCACCGCATTGGCGGCAGTGTGACAGGAGAAGCCTGATGCGTGATGCATTTATTTGTGATGGCGTACGAACCCCCGTGGGGCGTTACGGCGGCGCACTTTCCGCAGTTCGCGCTGACGATCTGGGGGCCGTTCCGCTGCGTGCGCTGCTGGCGCGTTATCCGCAGCTTGATCTGGAGCGGATTGATGATGTGATCCTCGGCTGCGCCAACCAGGCGGGGGAAGACAACCGCAACGTGGCGCGCATGTCGTCCCTGCTGGCAGGATTACCGCAGACGGTTTCCGGCACCACCATTAACCGCCTGTGCGGTTCGGGGCTGGACGCGATTGGCTTTGCAGCCCGCGCTATTAAAGCAGGCGATGGCGATCTGTTGCTGGCGGGCGGCGTGGAGTCCATGTCCCGCGCGCCGTTTGTGATGGGGAAAGCCACCGCCGCGTTTCAGCGTCAGGCAGAGATCTTTGATACCACCATCGGCTGGCGTTTTGTGAATCCGCTCATGCATCAGCACTTCGGAACTGACAGTATGCCGGAAACGGCAGAGAATGTAGCTGAATTGTTAAATATCAGCCGTGCCGATCAGGACGCTTTTGCGCTACGCAGCCAGCAGAGAACCGCCAGGGCGCAGCAGAACGGTATTCTGGCGCAGGAGATTGTGCCGGTGCTGGTGCCGGGTAAAAAAGGCGCGGTAACGGAATGTAGCGTGGATGAACATCCACGGGCGGATACGACACTTGAACAGCTTGCCGGACTGAAAACACCGTTTCGTAAAAATGGGGTGGTTACGGCGGGGAATGCCTCTGGCGTGAACGACGGCGCAGCGGCGCTGATCGTCGCCAGTGAACAGATGGCGCTCACGCAGGGATTAGTCCCGCGTACGCGTATTGTGGCGATGGCGACGGCAGGCGTGGAACCGCGTCTGATGGGCTTAGGCCCGGTACCTGCCACCCGCAAAGTGCTGGAGCGAGCCGGACTCAGTATCAACGATATGGACGTCATCGAGCTTAACGAAGCTTTTGCTTCGCAGGCGCTGGGCGTGCTGCGTCAGTTAGGGTTACCCGATGATGCCGCTCACGTTAACCCGAACGGGGGCGCTATTGCGTTAGGCCACCCGCTGGGGATGAGCGGTGCCAGACTGGCGCTGGCCGCAAGCAATGAATTGCATCGACGCAACGGGCGCTATGCGCTGTGTACGATGTGCATCGGTGTGGGTCAGGGCATTGCCATGATCCTTGAGCGTGTTTGAGCGAATAACAATGTGAGTACCCTACAATGACAAATACAACAAAGCTTGACCCGATCGAAACAGCATCCCTTGACGAATTACAGGCCCTTCAGACCGAGCGTCTGAAATGGACGCTGCACCATGCCTATAACAACGTACCGATGTACAAACGCAAGTTTGACGCAGCGGGCGTTCACCCTGACGATTTCAAAGAGCTGGCGGATATCCGTAAATTCCCGTGCACGACCAAGCAGGACCTGCGGGATAACTATCCGTTCGATACCTTTGCCGTACCGATGGAGCAGGTAGTGCGTATTCACGCCTCCTCAGGCACTACCGGCAAGCCAACGGTGGTGGGTTATACCCAAAATGATATCGACACCTGGGCCAATCTGGTGGCTCGCTCCCTGCGCGCCGCGGGCGGCAGTGCAAAAGACAAAATTCACGTAGCCTATGGTTACGGGTTGTTTACCGGTGGTCTGGGCGCGCATTACGGTGCGGAACGTTTAGGCGCAACGGTGATCCCGATGTCGGGTGGTCAGACGGAGAAGCAGGCGCAGCTTATCCGGGATTTCCAGCCAGATATGATCATGGTGACGCCATCCTACTGCCTTAACCTGATTGAAGAACTGGAACGCCAGATGGGCGGCGATGCCAGTACCTGTTCTCTTCGTGTGGGCGTGTTCGGCGCCGAGCCGTGGACGCAGGCCATGCGCCGTGAGATTGAAAAACGGCTAGGGATCACGGCGCTGGATATTTATGGTCTCTCTGAAGTGATGGGCCCCGGCGTGGCGATGGAGTGTATCGAAACCGCCGATGGTCCGACCATCTGGGAAGATCATTTCTATCCGGAGATCGTCAACCCGAACGACGGCACGCCGCTTAATGACGGCGAGCAGGGTGAACTGCTGTTTACCACGCTGACGAAAGAGGCGCTGCCGGTGATCCGCTACCGTACCCGTGACCTGACACGCCTGCTGCCAGCAACCGCGCGCAGTATGCGTCGTATGGACCGGATCAGCGGTCGCAGTGACGATATGCTGATCATCCGTGGCGTCAACGTCTTCCCGTCGCAGCTGGAAGAGGAAATTGTGAAGTTCGAACATCTCTCGCCGCATTACCAGCTGGAGGTGAACCGTCGCGGACATCTTGATTCACTTTCCGTGAAGGTGGAGCTGAAAGAGAGCAGCCTGACGCTGACGCACGAACAGCGTTGCCAGGTGTGCCACCAGTTGCGCCACCGCATTAAATCCATGGTCGGGATTTCAACCGACGTGATGATCGTTAACTGCGGCAGTATCCCGCGCTCAGAGGGGAAAGCCTGCCGGGTGTTTGATTTGCGTAAAGTCGCGGCCAACGGCTGAGTTTCTTCTTCCCTCTCTCCTCCGGAGAGAGGGAATGCAGAACTATGCTATGATTCATCCGGGACAAAAATTACAACAGAATGAATCACATGAAACTCGACGCCTTCATCCAGCACGCAGTCAGCTCCGTTCCGGTCAGCGGGACATCCCTTATCTCTTCATTATACGGTGACGCGCTTTCCCATCGCGGGGGCGAGATTTGGCTCGGAAGCCTGGCGGCATTACTGGAGGGTATGGGGTTCGGCGAACGGTTCGTGCGAACTGCGTTATTCCGCCTTAACAAAGAGGGCTGGCTTGACGTCTCGCGCATTGGACGCCGCAGCTTTTATCGCCTGAGCGACAAAGGGCTACGCTTAACCCGCCGCGCGGAGAATAAGATCTATCGCGCGGAGTTGCCCGCCTGGGACGGAAAATGGTTATTGCTGCTCTCTGAAGGCCTGGACAAAACCACGCTTGCTGACGTCAAAAAACAGCTGATCTGGCAGGGGTTTGGCACGCTGGCGCCGAGCCTGATGGCCTCGCCATCGCAGCATCTGGCGGATGTGCAGTCCCTGCTTCATGATGCTGGCGTGGCGGAAAACGTCATCTTCTTTGAAGCTCACTCGCCGCTGGCTTTATCCCGCGCTGCGCTGCGTTCGCGGGTGGAAGAGTGCTGGCAACTGACCGAACAAAACACGATGTACGAAACGTTTATTAGCTCGTTCCGACCGCTGCTGCCGCTGCTGAAAGAGGCGACACCAGAGGAGCTGACGCCAGAGCGTTGTTTCCAGATCCAGCTGTTGCTTATCCATTTTTATCGTCGTGTGGTGCTGAAAGACCCATTGCTGCCGGAAGAGCTACTGCCTGCGCACTGGGCCGGGCAAAGCGCCCGGCAGCTCTGCATCAATATTTATCAGCGTGTGGCACCAGGGGCGCTGGCGTTTGTCAGTGAGAAAGGCGAAACCTCCGTCGGTGAACTGCCCGTGCCCGGCACGCTCTACTATCAACGCTTTGGTGGTCTTACGAGCACATAAGGAGTGAGGATGCCTGTTTATCAAATTGATGGTCTGACGCCGGTCGTACCTGACGAGAGCTATGTTCACCCGACGGCGGTACTCATTGGTGATGTGATCCTGGGGAAAGGTGTTTATGTCGGCCCGAACGCCAGCCTGCGCGGAGATTTTGGCCGTATTGTGGTGAAAGATGGCGCGAACATTCAGGATAACTGCGTGATGCATGGTTTCCCTGAACAGGACACGGTGGTGGAAGAGGACGGACATATCGGCCACAGCGCGATTCTGCATGGCTGTGTTATCCGCCGTAACGCACTGGTGGGAATGAACGCTGTGGTGATGGACGGCGCGGTGATTGGTGAAAACAGCATCGTCGGCGCGGCGGCATTTGTGAAGGCGAAAGCGGAAATGCCCGCAGGGCATTTGATTATTGGCAGCCCGGCCAAAGCGATTCGCGAGTTGAGCGAGCAGGAACTGGCGTGGAAAAAACAGGGTACAAGGGAATATCAGGTGCTGGTGGAGCGCTGCAAGCTGACCATGCACCAGGTAGAACCGCTGCGTGAAGTGGAGCCTGGGCGGAAAAGGCTGACGTTTGATGAGAATTTAAGGCCGAAGTCGGCGGTGTGAGGTGAGATAATGAAGCAGGGGCGGATGGAACCGACCCATGCTGCGGTTATCTGTACAGTTGCAATTAAATGAGGCTAATTATTTAATCCCTGGTGCCGATAATCTTTTTCTCTGGTTATATATGAAGGAACATGTATGCATTACGCACGGCCTCTTATTCGCCCTCTGTTTTTACTTTCTCTGTTGCCGTTTTCTTTTGCTCAGGCCGCTGAAAAGCCTGAACTTATCGGCGGTGGCATTAACCCCTTGTCTGTTACCCGCATCCACGATCGTGTGAGTTATATGGTGTCGTTAAACTTCAATAACGGCAAAACAGCGCAACAATGGCGTTCAGTGGATTGTAAGCAGGGTAAGTCCGAGCGTCTGTACAAGGATTTACTGGATGATGAAGGGTTAACCAAAGTCCGTTTTTACGGCGACAGCTACATGCGGTATGCGCCAGCACAGGATGATAAGCTGATGACGGCAGAGGATATCCGTAAGATCTGCCAGCTACCGGTAAAAGAACCTCTGTGGGAAAGATTATCAGCCACGTCTGCAACGGGCATTACCGATCTTGTCGATGTTAACAGCATTCATCGCGTTGGCGACATTTTAACGGTACGCATGGGATATGATTTTGCCGATATCATCTGGGAACCGCCTTATGACGCGCCGCTTGAATTAAAGATTGAGCACTATTTCTATAATTGCAAAACCCATCAGGGCGACGCTGTCGCTGCAATGAACTTCGATGGCCAGGGTCACGTAACGGACTCACTCATCACGGCTGATATTGTTCGCCGCAAAAGTAGCTTCAAGATTGACGCTCAAAAGGCACAACACTTTGAGCAACTCTGCCAGCTACCTGCAGGCAAAACCTTCACCGCTGAAGGGCGCTTTGTACCCGCGGTGAACAAGTCAGCATCCACGTTGATGGGGCCCTCAATGCCCGATCTGAGCAATAATAATCCGCAATGGCTGAGTAAATACCCCCTTTCTGCTGCTATTGATCGCCAGGTGCAGGCATTGATCAAATCCTGGGCGATGCCGCGTTTTAAACAGGTTCGTTACACCGAAGTCAGCGCGCTCGGTAAGATTAAAGTCCAGTTGGATGCGCAATCGGATGGTTATATACGTAAGCTGGAAGATTATGGCATCTGGACGGTTCAACGTTTAACGCTGGCTAATCTGTTGCAACTGAAATTCGCCATGTCCATCAGTAGCGGTGCCATGTTGCTCAACACATTGCAGACGGATCTGCATTTCCCGTTAGTACAGGGTCAAAAATATCAGGCTAAATTGGAAAATATTGATGCGGATAAGAAAGTCACATCGTCAGCGATGCGCTGTGAAGTGACGGGGGAAGGGGATGCGCAGCGTATCGCACCTGAGTTTAGTGGGAAATATTTGTTAGTTGAGTGTCACGAAAGTAATGAGGGGCAACCGGATAACAGGAGCAAATTAGCCTGGCTGCAGGATCTCAATATCTTCGTCCCTGTTGCTCAGCAACTGGGCGATAAGCCTGAAAGGTTGGTGACGCTGGAAAATGTGAGTGTGACGCGATAATCAATAACCAGGCCTTACCGAGCTATTATGAAATAAGGACATAAAATGACCAATTCAGCGTTTCAGTGGACGTGCATTAAATGTGATAAAGAGATCCCACAGCATCTTGAATATTGTTCTGAGTGCGAAGAAAAACGATATCGCAAAATAGGTGGTTTGTTATATCTGCCATTTATCAATATGCTGTTTATCGCTTACGCCTACTTTAACTCTATGGCAGTAACGTTAAGTGCCGGGATGGAAACGGTAGGTCGTCTTCCGCTCTCCCAGACGACCTATCTCTTTGTTGCTAGTGGGATTAACTTAGTTTTCCTGCTCTTTATCATCTATATTGTTTCTCTGTTTTTGCGGAAAAAGAAAGAGTTACCTCTGGCTTATTGTGCTTTGCTTGTTTCGGGTATCGCTCTGATGCTAATTGACAGGGTCGCCACTTCTTACATTTTTCCGCAGATCTCCCTGAATATGGCTCAGATAATGCCTATTATTATGCATGTGATATACGCTTGTATCTGGATCCCGTACTTCCGTACCTCCGTTCGGGTTAAAAAGACGTTCATTTGGTAGACGAGGCTGGCCGCCAGTACACGATAGGGAAGCAATATTTTTTGGCGTTGTTGGGAGGTCATCTCAGCAACCCAACCAATATTGGGTGTCTCCCACATATCCGAAAGTATGCTAAAATTTGTACAGCGATAAGCCGAAGATAAAACGTCGCAATTTCAGCGCGTTAGCCAAAGTGAGTGATTATGGATAATAGTCCACATGAACAGACAGTTTGGAAAAGATACCGCGCATGGTTGAGGTGCGGTAGTTTTTATCTGGTTGCATTGCATTGTTCTGCAGATGAAATAAACCTGTACTCAATAAACACGGGTTCATACGTCTATCATCTTACAAACAATCACGGACAATATACTGAGAATTTTGAGAATAACTTTATATCCGTGGAGAGGAAGTTCTCGGATGATTCGAAATATAGCTTTGTGCTAGGCACAATGAAAAACAGCTTTGATAACAGATGTCTGGCTGCCGGCGTCAGAAGAGACTGGGCAGGGTGGGATAACGGTTGGGTTTTTAAAGGGATATATGGATACGTCGGTGAGTTTTTCTTTGATGCTTTCAGTGATTGTGGTGACCATGGGTCATACCATGATTTCAAAAAAGTAACAGGAATCGGCTTTTCTCCCTACATATACCATGGATTTCAATACAATTTTACGTCTTATTTTGGGATGGATGTGGGTATTATAATTCCATCCGTATTTGTCATTACAGCACAGTGGAGCTTTAGATGAATCCTTCACCTGGTGTGACGACATTATAGAATGAAGTGATGTACCACCTGTTGATTGTGCGACATATAGTAACATCCTTCTCTCCGCTTTATCGCAGGGCTGCGACAGCAGCCCTTTGAAAATTCTGGTAATATTCGCCTTCAACCCGTTTGGGGTTATATAACACTACCGGTTTCACCCTCACTCGCAGTCTCTTTGCTTTGAATGAAACGGAGTGCCAGATAGAGGTCTGGCGCCAGAATCATTTCATCATCATTGATAGTTGGTCGACTTTCTTTGAACCAGCGTGTTAATTCCGTTTTCCTGCCCGCCAGGATGAGCTTAATCTGCCGACCCTTCAGGTCACGCTTTAGCTCATTAATGGTTGCCAGGACACTGATATCTGAATAGGTGAAGCAGGCAACGGCATCAATGACCACCCATTTAGGCTGTTCTGCTGCGCCTTCAACTAAGTTCAACACGCGGCGTTTAAAATAAGCCACATTAAAATAGGTCAACGGTGAGTTAAATCGATACATCAGCACGCCCGGAACCATTTTGATATCGGTGGTATTCCCTAGTGAGTGGATCATGCCATTTTCGTCTGTTCCCAGTAAATGCTCAGAGGGGCGAAAGACGGTACGCAGGAACTGTAACAGGCCAAGCAGCACCGCAAGGCCGATCCCCTGAATAACGCCGATAATTAAAACACAACCAAACGTGAAAAAGGCCAGGCGAAATGCCTGTTTATTTCTTCGTCTCAGGTTCCATAGCCCACGCAAATCAATTAATGACCACGACGCATACATTAGAACAATGCCTAAGGCAGAGACCGGAATAAATTGTAAGGGTTGGGTGAAAAAGAGTAATACGACTCCAATGATTAAGGCTGCGACAATGGATACCAGCTGACTTTTTCCTCCAGTGGAATCATTAACCGCGGTCCGGGAATCGGCCCCACTAATAGCAAACCCCTGAGATAACCCCGACATGATATTCGCAATACCCAGCGCTCTGAACTCTGCATCAGCATTAATTTCATAGCCATTTTTCGCGGCAAAACTGCGGGCGGTCAGCATCAGACTGACAAAACTAACCAAAGCCAGGTTCAGCGCCGGGATCACT
Source organism: Enterobacter sp. CPE_E890 (assembly GCF_046521475.1). Taxonomy (NCBI): domain Bacteria; kingdom Pseudomonadati; phylum Pseudomonadota; class Gammaproteobacteria; order Enterobacterales; family Enterobacteriaceae; genus Enterobacter; species Enterobacter sp. CPE_E890. Next base: position 2,326,127 of record NZ_JBKFZW010000001.1, read on the forward strand.
AAATCACGCATCGGGCCCGGCTGGAACGCCACCCAGTTAACGACCGGTAAACCGGGCTGGAAGCCTTCCCCCCCAATAGTGGCAATACCATACTGTTGCGCAGATGTCCCCCATACCAGAAACGTCGTAATCACGATGGCAATCAACGGTGCGGGCCAGTGGCTGCGAAACGTTTTGATCGCCATTAAAATCGCTAACGTTAAAATGGATATTCCTAAGGTTAATAAATGGCTCTCTGAAATTCGGCCCGGTAAGGCAATAATTTTCTCAATAACCTGCGCTTCATCAAGCTTGATCCCGAAAACCTTGCCTAATTGCCCGACAATAATCGTCACGGCTACGCCATTAAGCAGGCCAGTCAGAATAGGGTGAGAAAGCAGATCGGCAAGGGCACCCAGGCGAAATTTACTGGCAAGCAGACACCATCCGCCCATCATCAATGTCATGACGATCGTCAGTTGCCAGTGCAGTTCGGGATTTCCGGCAGAAAGAGGAAACACGACGGCGGCAATCACCGCGCAGGTCGTTGCGTCGGGGCCAACAATAAGCTGACGTGAAGAGCCAAACAGCGCATAGGCTATCATTGGTAAAACGCATGAATACAGACCTACGATAGCCCCAACACCCGCCAACTCAGCATAAGCAATAGCAACGGGCAGTGCTACAGCCGCAACGGATAACCCGGCTTTAACATCATGTTTTAACCAGCTTTTATCGTAGGCTAATAAATTTTGTAACCCTGGCATGTAGTTTAATAAAAATTTTCCGAACACGTTTTTCTCCGGATATTGATCTTACCTACGTAATGATGGCACGCTTCTAAATAAAATTTTTGTTTTAAAATGGTTCCAGGCTTTGCCGGCATTGACAGTTGTTACTCTCAGGAGCTCGATATGACCACCTTTTATCAATTTTCTGCTACCAGTCTGCGCGGCCAGGTTATCTCAATGGCTGACTATGCTGGCAAACTGGTTTTGGTGGTGAACACTGCCAGTCAGTGTGGATTCACGCCACAATACTCTGGCCTTGAGGCGCTCTACAAGAAGTATGCTGGCCATGGGTTTGTGGTGCTGGGTTTCCCCTGTAACCAGTTTGGTAAGCAGGAACCCGGCGGTGCTGATGAAATCGAGCAGACCTGTTATATCAACTACGGTGTGAGCTTCCCGATGTTCGAGAAAGTAGAGGTCAACGGCAATGCCGCGCACCCGGTGTTTCGTTACCTGAAAAATGAATTGCCCGGGGTGCTGGGTGGACGGATCAAGTGGAATTTCACGAAGTTCCTGATAGGTCGCGACGGCACACCGCTTAAGCGTTTTGCACCGTTCACGACGCCGGAGAAAATGGAAGCCTCCATCCTCGCCGCCCTCAAGATCTGAGTGTTCCCGTTATTCGAGATATTTGCTTCTGGCGTACTTTCGGCAAACGGCAGGTAGTATGACCGCCCGTTGACAAGGGGGCGTATACAATACCGCAAGGGATAAACTGATTGAAGCCGTCGCGTAAAATCACTTATTCTTTGCCGTTTAAACATGCAGGAGATGCGTCATGATCGGCGAAACGCGCGGGCGGGGAAGACCACGAAAAACAGAAAGCACCTATGCAGATACCCGTAATGATCTGATCCGCAGCGGACTTGAACTCCTGACGCAGAATGGTTTTCTTTCGACGGGAGTCGATGCCATTGTCAAAAATGCCAGTGTTCCAAAAGGCTCATTTTATTATTACTTCAAGAGCAAAGAGGAATACGCCCAGACCGTTCTGAGTGCTTACGACAGTTTCTTCGAGCACAAACTAAAAAAACATCTGCATGCGCCATCCTGCGCACCCATGTTACGTCTGGAAAATTTTATTCACGATGCCTGCGACGGGATTAAAAAGTACAATTTCACCCGGGGCTGCCTGGTTGGAAATATGATGCAGGAAAGTCCGGGGCTTCCACCCTCCTTTATTAAACAGCTACAGGATATTCTTGAAAGCTGGCAAGCGCTTGTGGCGACCTGTTTGTCCGATGCATTATCTTCCGGTGAAATATGCTCTGATATGAATGACAAACAACTGGCCGCTATTTTCTGGAGTGGTTGGGAGGGGGCTGTAATGCGTGCCAAACTTTATTGTTCCACCCAACCTGTGTACGACTTCTGGAGCTACTTCAAAACGTCTGTACGCTATCAGCCCTCGCAGGATGTGGCACCTGAACAGTAAAAAGAGAGGGGCTGATAGCAGCCCCTTAAGAGAACGATAATCCTGTCGCTTTAGCTACATTTAATCACTGCCCGGCCACGAACTCCGCCGCTAAGAAGTGCTTCGGCCACCGAGATGGCCTCACTGAGCGGATATACGCTGGTCAGGCTATCCAGTCTGGATTCTGGTAAATACGTAATTGCCTGCTGCCAGATCGCCGCTCTTTTCTCTTTCGGGAACATGACACTGTCAATTCCTTTCAGCGTAACGCCACGCAGAATAAACGGGGCCACATTACCCATCATATCCATACCCTGGGCCATGCCGCAGGCCGCAACAATACTGCCATAGCGAACTCCGGCGCAGGCATTACAGAGCGTGTGACTGCCGACCGTATCAATCGCGGCAGCCCAGCGTTCTTTCTGCAACGGTTTGCCTGGGCTGGAAAGCTCGGTGCGATTAATAATCTCATTGACCCCGACCGTTTTATAAAGCCATTCGGATTCTTCCGGGCGACCGGTAGACGCGGTGACCTGAAAGCCCATTGACGCCAGGATCATGGCCGCAATACTTCCGACGCCTCCGCTGGCTCCGGTAACAAGTACCGACCCATCTTCAGGCTTAACACCGTGGTTCAGCAGGGCGTCAACACACAGCATCGCGGTAAAGCCTGCAGTTCCGATGGCCATGACGTGTTTACTGTTTGCGCCAGCCGGAAGCGGCGTCAGCCAGTCGCCTTTTACCCGTGCCTTTTCGGACAACCCGCCCCAGTGTTTTTCCCCTACACCCCAGCCGGTGAGAAGAACCTGATCACCGACCTGATATTCCGGATGCGAACTGGCGGACACAGTGCCAGCAAAATCGATGCCCGGCACCATAGGGAACTGACGAACGATAGGACCTCGCCCGGTGATAGCCAGGGCATCTTTGTAATTGATGGAAGAGTAGTCAATGTTGACAGTGACATCCCCGTCAGGCAGATCGCTTTCAGCTGTCTCAACAAATTGCGCAGAGTAATGGTCTTCTTTCTTGTTGATTAATAGTGAGTTAAACATTTTTACCTCGTATGTTTGGTTGTATGGCTACCCGTAAACAGCAGTATAATTTCAATATTGACCGATCGTCTAATAATCAGTGCTACTATCCCAGCGTTTTAGCAATATTCAAGAATTGTTTGTTAATTCATCGCATTATCGGGTGAGCTTTTGATTCGAATCAAAATGAGGGGCTGAATGCAGATTATTTTTGCTTGTTTCAGACGTGAACCGGGAAATAAAACACACGTCAGACTCTGTTCAAATAGCGTTGGGGATAATCAGCGGGGCGGTTATCGGGTCAAACCCGCCGGCCTTTGCCAGCGGGGGGGGAACTGAATCCTTACTCCCAGCGTTTCAACAGCAGGCTAGCGTTGACGCCACCAAAGCCAAAACCGTTCGACAGCGCGTAGTTCATCTTCTGAGGACGAGCCGACAGCGCAACCAGGTTCAGGCCTTCCGCGTCTTCATCGGGGTGAGACAGGTTCAGCGTCGGCGGCACTATCTGGTCACGCAACGCCTGAATAGTGAAGATGGCCTCAATTCCGCCGGCTGCACCTAACAGATGACCGGTTGCTGATTTTGTGGACGTAATAGCAACGGGATGCGTGCCAAACAGGCTTTTAATCGCTGCCAGTTCACCTTTGTCTCCTACCTGAGTCGAAGTGGCGTGGGCATTGATATGGTCAATCTCTTCTACTGAGACACCCGCCTGACGAATGGCCATTTCCATGGCACGACGTGCGCCGTTACCGTCTTCCGGACCCGCTGTCAGGTGATACGCATCTGCGCTGGTGCCGTAGCCTACCAACTCTGCCAGCGGCGTGGCACCACGCGCCAGTGCATGCTCCAGCGACTCAATCACGATAAGCCCGGCACCTTCTCCCATCACAAAACCATCGCGGTCGCGGTCAAAGGGGCGAGAGGCCGCTTCCGGCTGGTCATTGGATGCGGTGGAGAGTGCTCTTGCTGCGGCAAACCCGGCAAGGCTAACGCGATGAATCGCCGCTTCTGAACCGCCACAGAGGGCGATATCGGCCTCGCCGCTGCGGATCATTCGTGCAGCATCGCCAATGGCCTGCGCACCTGCCGCACAGGCGGTGACCGGCGCGCCGATGGGACCACGAAAACCATGGGCAATTGACACATGTCCGGCGGCGAGATTGGCAAGAAAAGAGGGGATGGTGAACGGAGACAGGCGACGCGGCCCGCGCTCATCCGTCGTATGTACCGCATTGGCGATCTCGCTGAACCCGCCGATCCCAGTAGCGATGACCGTTGCAGTACGATCTTGTTCTGTCGTTGATGCAGGCGACCACCCGGCCTGCGTCAGCGCTTCACGCGCGGCAACCAGCGCAAATTCGATAAAGCGATCCATCTTTTTACGTTCTTTGGCCGGAATGGTTGCCAGCGGATCGAAGCCGTGCAACGGGTCGTTCTCAATGGACGGAACCTGTCCAGCGACTTTGCAGGGAATATCGTCGACCAACTTCTCGCTAAGCTTTGTAATACCTGACTTTCCTGCCAGCAGCGACTGCCAGACGTGTTGTACACCGCAGCCCAGGGGGCTGACAATCCCCATCCCGGTTACAACAATGCGTTTAGCTGAAACGCCCATAAACAACTCTCCTGTATGAGTAATGTGCCGGCGACTTTTTCAGCAATGAAACCAGCAGCGCGACAATCAAAAAACCGATCATGATGAGGTCAATTACTTCGGGAAATACCTTGCTTCGTTCCTCCCGCTAATTCAGGTCGGATTCATGGCTGGCATCTCTGTAATGTTCGGGTTGGAATTTTTGCGCGCTATCGCCTTCGCGTTTGCGCAGCAGATATTCGTGGCGGTATTTCATCATCGGTGAGGCTGCGGGTCCCGGTACCATGGTGTATTTGCCCGTAACAATCTCCTCACCGGTTGCTTTATCGACCAGGATCGGCTCCACAGAACGCTGGGTTTCACTTTCCACCAATTGCATCTGACGGCCTTCGGGTGAAAAGTGGCGGCTTCCCCATTCCGCCATCGCCAGCAGAACCATGCGAAAATCGCGTCCGCTTTGTGTGAGGTGATATTCGTAGCGCGGTGGTGAACTGCTGTAGCAAATCTTCTCCAGCAATCCGTCATCTACCAGCGACTTAAGACGGCGCGAAAGAATATTGGGCGCGACGTTACTGCTTTTCTGGAACTCGTCAAAGCGGGTAAAACCCGAAGCGGCGTCGCGCAGGATCATGATGCTCCAGCTGTCACCAATACGGCCAAGACTACGGGCGATGGGGCAGGGAGCGTGGCAAAGCAGTTCATTTTTCATGGGCTGACCTGGATGAATAGGTGGCTTTCGCAAGCAAATTGGCATAGTAACTATCAAAATGCAAGTTACTTAAGAATCAATCTGAATGCTGCACTGGTCATTGATGGACGTCTGGAGCTGAGTGTGAAAGGAAAAAAATCTCTGGTACGTCTGGTCAACTTTATGTAGCGAAATCTGGCGTTCCTCATTCTGTAGAACCAGGCAGCTCTGGCATACTGGTTATCATTGATTTACCAGAAACGGAAGTTGCCTGAAATACACTCGAGAACCTTCGATAAAAAAGAAATGACCTTTGGCGGTGAATAAAAACATGATAGCTTTATGGTTGATAGAAGATCTCTCACGCTTTGAGTTAATGAGTGAACTCAGGAATATAAATGATCGATGATATCCGTTACCTGATAGTTTTTGCAAAAATTGTACAAGCTGGATCGATTTCAGGTGGCGCAGACGCTTTAGGGCTTACTACCGCGACAGCAAGCACACATCTTTCTAAGCTGGAGAAAAATCTGGGAAGTGCTTTGCTATACAGAAATACACGCAAATTATCCCTGACACATGATGGAGCAAGTTTGCTCGAAACCGCTAACGCTATGTTAGAACTCTATGAAAAGGGATTTATCGAGTTTAAACAGCGTTCTATTTCAACAAGCAATAAGTTGAATCTTTCTATCCCTGCAGTTTTTATAAATAGTGTATTCACACGCCATCTTGCAGGTTTTATAAAGGAATACCCGGGCGTTTGCCTGAATATTTCTTATTGCGACACGCGCAAAGATATCATTGCCGATAGTATTGATGTTGCATTTCGAATTGGCGAACTACCGGACAGCGCACTCAAAGCACGGCATCTTTTTGTATTGCCCCGACACGTTGTTGCGTCAAAGCAATTTCTGAGCAATTACCCGCCTGTCAACCATCCTGATGACTTAGAAAAAATGCCCTGGATTGGTCTGAGCATGCTGCAGAGCAGTCGAGAATTCAGGCACAAAAATGGCGAGATAGCTGTAATTAAGTATACGCCAACGGTTTACGTTGATAATGTCGAAGCTGCCTATACTCTTGCAAAACATCAGGTTGGAATCGCTGCTCCTCCTTGCTATCTCAGCAAAGAGGATATTAAGCGGGAAGACATGCAGTTGGTTCTCCCTGACTGGTCACTGGAACCACTAAAAGTCTATGCGATTTGGCCCTCAAATATATCTACCAGCAGTATCGCGTATACGTTAATAAATAATATTTACAACTCTTTTGAATCCCATTCATTATGATTGATTTAAAGGTTTGATAATTAAAGGGGTTAAATGTAGTCAGTGTACGAAATAGTTTTTCATTGGGCGAGAAGCATGTAGGAGGCAGTGATGATCAGTGTTCCGCCCATACATAAATTAAAGGCGCGGGTGCGTCCGGCGCTATTAAGTAATGTTGAAATATTCTTCCCAAGAACGGCCCATGCAGCTAATGAGAGATAGCACACTAAAAAATAGGTGGTTATGAAAACTATCATTGGGGAATTGTTTGACGGCTCAGAAAAAAGTACTACTCCAGATGCACAGGCAATCCAGGCTTTAGGGTTGAGCCATTGAAGTAAAAAGCCCTGAATGAAGCCAGGTGCCTCTGATTTTGTTAATGACAACTCAGACTGGGATGAAGCTATCTTATAACCTACGTATATTATAAACGCTGAGCCTGCCACGTTGAGATATTTGAAGAAGAGTGGGTGCTGCTCAATGATAGTATAGAACCCAAAGCCAGTAATAATAAGTAATAGAGTAAATCCTATTGTCGCACCTGAGACGAATGGGAGCGTTCTTCTAAATCCATGGTTCGCGCCTGATGATATAATAACCATGTTGACTGGTCCTGGCGAAATGGACATGGTGAGGGAGAACAAAAACATTGCAAAAAATAAAGTCATTTTATCTCCGTACTCTTATCGACGACTCTGTAATAAAGCAAATTTTTAATGCACGACTACATTCCTGTTATCCTCATAGTCTATAGATAAAAATGGCCAGATAAAGTGGGTTTTCTATAAAGGTGTATTTGATTTTTTCACATAATCCTTTTAATAAACATGTCGGAGATTCAATTAGTTAATTATTATTTGCACGTTTCGCATGTGTAGCCATCAACAATTACTCTTTGGCACCGTAGCCACGGTGTGATCGTCAGCCCGGTAAGCAAACCTTCCGGGCGATCAGCGGAACGCGACGGTCGGGAAATTTACCAGTCAGTGCAGAAACAACAAACCCTGCGACAAACCTCACGGGCAGGAGTGTATTGAACGCGCGTTTGAAGTCATCGCGGATCAAGGTAGCTGATTGTCTGTTTCTAATGGTATAACGTGCTGCGGCAATCGGGTTGCCGTAAGCTAACTACACTCCCAAAGGTTTATATGAAACAAATTACGTTCAGTGACCTGCAGCAACAAAGCGAGCAAGCCGCAAATTCCCCTCGCTTACGCGCTCATCGAAATTTGCACCCTGAGCTCAGCGATCCGGTTCAGCGTCTGGCTATTGCTATGGAACCAGGTACCTATGTTCGTCCTCATCGTCACCCGCACACGTTTGAACTGCTGACGGCTCTTAGCGGGCGCTTTTTAGTACTGAATTTTGATGACAACGGTAACGTGACCCAGCGTGTTGTACTGGGTGAAGATTGCAAGGTGCTGGAGATGGACGCGGGGATCTGGCATGCCGTGTTATCGCTGGATAAAGGCGGGGTCATTTTTGAGGTAAAACACGGTGGCTACCAGCCTGTTGCCGAACAAGATTCAGCCCCATGGGCACCTGCTGAAAACGAGCCAGGTACCGCGGAGCTAATGAAATGGTACGCTCAGGCACAAGTGGGTGACGGTGGTTTTACGCTGTAATGGTGCTCACAAGCCCTTGCAGGAAATCTTCTACCTGAGCAGGTGTCGCTGTATCTGCCTGGAAAAGAATATCGAGCGTGACGTTCTTCAAACCGCAGAAGCCGAAAATACCCTCGATTATCTGCGTCTGAATCGCCGTTGAGTAACCATGCTTATCGAATCCGCTGAGATCGGTGCCAGCAGTTGCTACAAGGCGAACGGGAACGTCACGTAAATTCCCCACAATCCGGCCATCTTCTGCCACCTTGTATGCCCAGTCCAGCGTCAAAACGCGATCAAACCAGCCTTTTAACAGACCGGGGACTGACCACCAGTACACCGGGAAGACAAACACCAGCATATCCGCTCGCTCGACACGCTGCTGCTCGCGCAGAATATCGCCGGGAAGGGCGCTGGGATCGCCGTGATATAAATCAAGATCGGGACGAGACATGGCCGGATTAAACCCTTCAGCATGCAGATCGGCAATTTCAACCTGCGTACCTTGCTCGCGTAATTTCCCGGCAATATGGGTTGCCAGCGAATGGGATAATGAGTTGTCAACAGGGTGAGCCGTCACGATCAATGCGTTATTAATGGCATTTGTAGCAGACATAGCGACCTCGAATGGGTAAGAGTTGACGCTTATGTTACCATTGGTAACTTAAGCGTCAATCCACCCCGAGCGATCATTTTGTGCTATTCACGTAGGTCTCCAGCACGCCAGACATGGCACCACTGAGCATATCTTCTGCAATATTTCGGGCGAGCGCGCCGTTACCTGCGGCTGTGCTGAGAGCATCTGCTGCACCAATGATGGCCGTCAGTACCGCTTCGCCCTGGACACCTTTCAGAACGATAAAAGGGGAAAGCGCGGTACGCAGACAGTCGGCACATTCCGCCACGCAGGCTTCCCGAAACGTCTGCAACGCGCGGGAGCCGGACAGTGCCGCGGCGATCGGCCCGGTTTCAGGCCCGGCGGTAATGGCGCAGTCGATATAGGCAGCGCTGAAAAAGCGGATCGTCTTTTCCAGGGTTTTGCTGTCGACCGCCAGCGTCTCACGGAATTTCGCCAGTTGCCGATCGCTATAATCCTGGTACAACGCCATCAGCAACCCTTCACGATCGCCAAAGTGGTCGTAGGGGATAGGTTTTGTCACGTTGGCCCGCTCGGCCAGATAACCGAGCGTCAGTGCCTCCGTGCCTTGCTGGCGGACAATACCACGCGCAACCTCCAGCAGTTGCACGCGGCGATCCTCTTTTCTTAAGCGCTTAACAACCATGCTTTCCTCAAAACTTTTATCTACTGATGGTAGTTTACACGTTTTCTGCGGGGTGCTGCACGCGTTGTTCCACCGGGTGGATCCTGAACCAGATCGCATACATTGCAGGCAGGAACACGAGCGTAACGATTGTTCCCCCTAACGTTCCGCCGATTAGCGTATAGGCCAGCGTTCCCCAGAAGACCGAATGCGTCAGGGGAATGAATGCCAGCACTGCAGCCATTGCGGTCAATAATACCGGTCGCGCCCGCTGGACCGTCGCCTCGACTACCGCCTGGAGCGGGTCGAGACCTTCTTTCTGGTTATGGTCGATTTGCCCAATCAGAATCAACGTATTGCGCATAAGAATGCCTGAAAGAGCGATCAATCCGACCAGCGCATTGATGCCAAACGGCTGATTGAAAACCAGCAGTACAGGCACCACGCCAATCAGCCCCAGCGGAGCGGTTAAGAACACCATCACCATCGCCGAGAGTGAACGCACCTGCAGAATGATGATGAGAAGCGTCAGGGCAATCATGATCGGGAACAGCGGCAGCATGGCTTTTGTCGCCTTCCCCGATTCCTCAATAGAACCTGCCATCTCGATACTGTATCCAGGCGGTAGGGCGTCAACAATCGGCTTGAGCTGTTTCATGATGGCGACAGACACATCCGGTGGCTGAAGATTGTCGGCGATATCGCCCCGCACGGTAATCGTGGGGGTACGATCGCGACGGCGCAGTATTGGGTCTTCCATGCCGATCTCAATTTTGCCGATTTGAGACAGCGGAATACGCTGTCCCGCATTGCCGACAAGGGTGAACCCCTCGATTTTTGCCGGGTCAAGACGGATATCACCCGCGGCACGACCAATGACTTCAACCGAACGAATATCTTCCCGCACAGAAGTAATCGGCACCCCGGATAGCAGGAACTGCAGCTGCTGAGCGACGGTGCTGGAGGTTAACCCGGTGGCCTGCAGGCGGTTCTGATCCAGAGTGAAATGTAATACGGGCACGCGCGATCCCCAGTCGGTGTTGACGGTTCTCATCATCGGGCTGGCCTGGAGTACGGCTTTCACCCGATCGGCAATGTCCCGTACTTGATCAACATTCGGCCCTGAGACTCGCCAGGCAACCGGGAAGGGGGAGTACGGACCAAACACCAGCTGCGTCACCCGCACGCGCGCTTCAGGCGCAAGCCCGTTGGCGACGGCGTCTCTGAGCCGCAACTTGAGCGCCTCGCGCGACGTTTCACCGTCCGTCAGGATCACGATTTTCGCAAATGAAGGGTCGGGCAACTCGGGTGCCATCGCCAGATAAAAACGGGGCGAGCCCTGACCAATATAGGCAGTGACAATTTTGGCTTCCGGCTGCTGGCCGAGCCACGCTTCAATTTTTGACGTTGCGGCGCTGGTTTGCGCAATTGAGGTACCGTAAGGCATCTGTACCTCAACCAGCACTTCCGGGCGATCGGAGGTCGGGAAGAACTGTTTTTTTACCAGCCCCATGCCGAGCACGGCCAGGATGAAAATGGCGACAACAGAACCAGCCACCCGCCATTTTCTGGCGATAACGCGGCCAAGCAGCTGGCGAAAACGGTTATAGCGGGGCGTGTTATAGATGGCGGCATGACCCCCTTCCACTTTGGGGATGTTGGGCAGGATCTTCACACCCAGATACGGTGTGAACACCACGGCGACAAACCACGACGCAATCAGTGCAAGGCCAACAATCCAGAACATATTGCTGGTGTATTCCCCGGCTGTCGACTGGGCAAAACCATTCGGCATAAAGCCAATCGCCGTTACCAGCGTACCGGCCAGCATCGGCGCTGCGGTATGGCTCCAGGCGTAGGCGGAAGCTTTGATTCTGTCGTAACCTTCCTCCATCTTCACCACCATCATTTCGATGGCGATAATGGCGTCATCAACCAGCAGACCGAGGGCGAGAATCAGGGAGCCAAGGGTGACGCGGTCAAAGTTTATTCCCGCGGCTTCCATCACCACGAAGACAACCGCCAGCGTCAGCGGTACCGCCGCCGCAACGACCACCCCCACGCGCCAGCCCATGCTGACAAAACAGACCACCATGACCACAAGCAGGGCGACAAAGAATTTGATCATGAATTCATCGACCGACGAGCGAATATTCACGGACTGGTCGGTGACTTTGCTCAGGGACATGCCAAGCGGCAGGCTATCATTTATTTTTGCCGTTTCCGCATCCAGCGCTTTACCCAGCGCCAGACCGTTCCAGCCTTCACGCATCACAATGCCCAGCAGAAGAGCGGGTTCATGCTGATTACGAATCAGCATCGTTGGGGGATCTTCATAGCCGCGTTCAACCGTTGCCACATCGGCCAGCCTGATCGTTTTCCCCTGAGCCACAAAAGGTGTATTGCGGATCTTCTGCAACTCATTGAATGCTCCATCCAGGCGGATAAAAATCTGTGCGCCCCGGGTCTCAATGGAACCCGCAGCGGTTAACGCGTTCTGGCTGTTGAGTGCATTGAAAATATCCTGCGGCGAGAGTCCCATTGTCGCCAGACGGTCATGCGAGAAGGAGATATAAATCCGTTCGGCCTGTTCACCAATAATGTTCACTTTCTTCACGCCAGGTACGTGCAGAAGCTGCTGGCGCAGGCCTTCGGCATCACGTACCAGCTGCCGCTGTGGCTCGCCTTTCGCTTTCAGGGCAAAGAGGGCAAAGGTAACATCCGAGAATTCGTCATTGAACATCGGGCCGATGACGCCCGCCGGGAGATGTTGGGATTCATCCCCAAGCTTCTTACGCGCCTGATAGAACTCCTCCTGTACCTCTGTTGGCGGGGTCTTGTCCTGCAATGATAGCGTGATAAACGCCATACCAGGACGGGTATAGGTCTCCGTACGGTCATACCACTTAAGTTCCTGCAGCCGCTTTTCCAGCGGTTCGGCAACCTGATCCTGGATTTCTTGCGCGGTGGCACCCGGCCAGACGGTAATCACCGTCATTTGTTTCACCGTGAAGGGCGGATCTTCCGCGCGTCCGAGCCCAAAAAAGGCGTAAATACCGGCAATTGTCACAAGAACGATCAGGAACAGCGTGATGGATCGCTCGCGGACGGCCAGCGCTGAGAGGTTGAAGCGATTTTCGCTCATGGCGTGTTCTCCGCCAGGACGGCACTACGTTGTACGGCAAGCCTGACGATTTCACCTTCATGCAGAAGGTGGGCACCTAACGCAACAATCTTCTCGCCGGGCTTCACAGCACCTGTGACCTGCACCGCATCTTCACCCACGCTCAGTACTTTGACGGGCGTCCATACGACCTTTGTTGGTTGGCTGGAAATGCGCCAGACGCCCGGACCTTTGCCTGCATCATAGAGCGATGCCAGTGGGACCTGCATGACCTGACCTTCCGCTTTATTGTCCTGAATGTTCAGCGTGACGGTAGCTCCTAACGGTGCATTCGCCATTGCACCTTCCAGTACGTACCGTGCTTCAAAGGTGCGGGTTGTGGCGTCGGCTGAATCTGACAGCAGGCGCAGCGTCGCGGTGACCGGGTGTTTTTCATTGCCATAAAGTGTGGCTTGCGCTGCGCTGCCGACGGCAGGGCGCAACGTTTCCGGAAGCTGCACGAGCGCTTCACGCTGTCCTGCTCTGGCGAGCCTGATTACGACCTGCCCGGCACTGACAACCTGACCCGGTTCGGCGAGCGTCTCCATTACCACGCCGTCTGAATCCGCCAGCAGAACGGCATAGCCCGTAGCATTTTGCGCTACGTTGGCTTGTGCCCGGGCGGCGCTGAGATCGGCCCTGGCCGTATCGGCCGCCGCTTTGATCTGGTCATACTCCGAGGCAGACACGGCGCCGGAGGCCACAAGGCCGCGATAACGCGCCTCATCGCTGGACGCTTTTCTCGCACGCGCCTGGGCCGCGTCCACCGCGCGTTGCTGTGCCTGGGCCTGTAATCTCAGGTCAACCGGATCCAGGCGCAGTAAGGGTTGCCCCTGTTTGACACTCTGTCCCGTATCAACCAGGCGTTCGAGGATTTTTCCCTGAACCCTGAAACCTAAATCGCTTTGTGTTCTTGCGACCACCACACCCGTAAAAGCGTGGAGAGACTCGTTCGCAAGCTCAACGGAGGCCGATCTGACAAGCGGTGGCCTGGTGCGTGGGTCATCACTCGCGGAAATATCGCCGCACGCCACAAGGGCAAACGGCAAGAGACAAACGGCAACGCGGGCTGAAGTGAGCCTGAGCATGGGAAACCTTTTTGAAATAACAGGACGGTATCCGCATTCTCTGACTAGTGACCAATATTGTCAATGGTCACAAATCAGGGGGCCAGGCTTCTTAAAATCAGTGAGGAGAGAAGTACCGCCGCAGTGGGGGCCATTTCGAGGTTGTACTGCAACTGAATGGGGTTAATGAAAGGGCACATCACTATGTGTATGGCATGGGTGACTTCATCCAGCGGTGTTTTTCTTTCGAACTCGCCGGCCTGCCTGCCTTCTATAATGATGCTCTCGATCAGCTTCATCAGGCTTTCCGCGTACCTTTCCGTCGAAGGCCACTGCTCGCGTGCGGCAACGGCGGCAATGTCGTAAAGCTTACGGTCGTGGAAAAACAGCTCGCTTCCTGCCTCGGTGAGCGCTTTGAAAAGACGGCGTAATTTCTCGCTTGCTGAAGGCGCATCATTGATGGCGGAAAGCACTGCCGCCATAATCAGCTCCAGGCGGTTAGCGCAGATCACTTCACCAATTGCTTGTTTGGAATCGAAAAACTTATAAATGTAGGACTTTGAAAAACCGATGGATTTCGCCAGTTCGGCGACGGTGGTTTTCTCATAGCCGTAGTGACCGAAGTGCTCAAAAGCCGCTTCGACGATTTGCTCTCTGACAGAGTGGTCAAGGGGACCACGTGTTGATGGGGCGTTCATATTTTTAGTCATTATTTAAGCTTAGCGTGACGGGCTTTGATTGACAACGAGTGACCATTTTATACTTTGGTTACCTTCTGTTTTGTCATAAGCCATTCAGACTGGACAATCAACCAGATGGGGTAAGTGTATCACTGTTTTTCGCGCGCGATGGCATCTATCTGTGGCGATGTGTGAGGGTTTCAGTGCAATTCCTTTGCACTGAAACGAGAGTATTTTTCTTAAGGAGAGCGTGGACGTAATATTTTTTCAACGATGAGCAACAGACGTTTGCGTGTTACGAATCGGTGTAACTGCCCCAGTAGCCAGTTGCCACACCCGGTAATCAGATAGCTGCGGTTAGCATCGACAGCCCTTAATGCCAGGGTAACGACTTTATCCACTGGCATCCTTTTACCTACCGAGGCTTCTTCGGCATTGACCACATCAAAAAAGGCCGTGTCCGTTGCACCGGGGCAAAGCGCCAAAATGCGAATACCCTGTGTGCGGTATTCTGCCCAAAGCGCACTCGAGAAGGAGAGTAAAAAAGCTTTTGTTGCGCCATAAATCGCCATGTAGGGGGCCGGTTGTAGCGCTGCGGTTGAAGCCACATTGATGATCACCCCAGACCCTTTCTTGAGCATTCCGGGTAGTATCGCGTGAGTCAGTTCCACGGGGGCCAGGCAGTTCACGTTTATCTCATCACGCTGACGATCGATGGACAGTTTGTCGAAGGGACCATAGGTGGCGAACCCGGCGCAATTGATCAGAATGTCGGGGTAACGTCTTAATTTATCCAGCCGTTCCGTAATGGCAGAAATGGCATCTGGTTCCACTAAGTCCTGGACAATAATAGCGATTGATACATCATGCGTTTTGACTAGCTCTGTAGCAAGCGCCTGTAGCTTTTTCTCGGAGCGGGCGATCAGAATCAATGACACGCCGCGGTTCGCAAGTTGCCGGGCGAAATCACGACCAATTCCCGAGGACGCCCCGGTAATCAACGCTGTTTTTCCTGTATAAACAAAAGAATTCATATTTTAAATCCCGTATCCCTGATAGATGCAACACAGGATAAACCGTGCACTTAGGTACACGGTCAAGCGTGATTTTTACAAGGTGAGGGCGGCGCGATGCGAATTGGCGAACTGTGTGCAAAAACGGGATTGTCAAAAGAGACGGTACGTTACTATGAAAAGCAGGGGTTGCTAGAGAATATCCCGCAACCTAATCGTAGCAACAACTACAAAGTGTATTCCGCGGTTGATTTACAGCGATTGAAAATGATCAAGCATGCCAAAATGCTGGGCTTTACCTTAGCCGAAATATCAGACGTTTTAGCTGTTTGGGTCGATGACAAATTTACTGCAGAGCAGAAAAAAGCGTCTCTGCACCGCAAGTTGCAGCAGCTGGAAGAGAAAGAAGCGGCGTTAATTGAACTCAGAGCCAGGATAACTAACGCCATTAATAAGGTTGGCGAGCCTTGCGTAGATGAATTTTGATAGACCGAGAGAGGAGGCCGCAAAAACCGATGCGGCCTTATATGTCAGGCAGCCAGTTCAGGCATCTGCTCCTTCACAAAATTCAATACCTTTTTCGCGTCCAGAGACGCATACGGCAGACTCTCAATAATGGCGATTGAACGCGTATTCCCCACCGTTTCTTTTATCTCATCGAGTTTGTACTGAATATGCGGCGCAATGAGGAAACCATCGAAAGCGGGAGCGACACTGGCGAAATTATCCAGCCCTACAGCGCTAATCATCAGCGGATAGCCTTCGCGTTCTGCCAGAGACTGCATCTTTTTGGCGAGCGAGTTTGCGGTATTACCAAACAAACAACATATCAGAAGCTTTTTCATGTTTTGTTCCTCCTGAAAACCGCTCTTAGGGTAGTCCTGAGGGTGTTACCGAAATGCGTGCTGTCTCTTATTTCGGCGACAAATTAATGCTCTTTTAGCCAGTCGAGAAAAAACTGACTAAATGCCGTGACCTGAAGCGGCTGTAATTTGCGTTGTGGGTAAACAAACTGCAGCCCGACGTCTTTGCGGTCGTAACGGCTAAACCCGGTGAAGCTGTCGGCAAACAGCACCATGAGCTTACCGCTCTCAATATCGTCTTTGACGTCCCACCACGATTTTCCTGCAATACCCGCGCCACTGAGCGCCCACTGACGAAGCAATGCTCCGTCGTCGCACACCATGGCAGGTTCTATACGAACGATGGTTTCTTCTCCCTCACTTTCAAAACGCCATTCGTTCATCACCACGCCCTGAGACTCAAGTGCCAGGCACCGGTGCTGGGCTAAATCGGCAAAGGTGGAGGGGGTACCACGATCGCTAAGATACGCCCCGGAGGCGACCAGCACCCGATGATTCGGACGGATATTTCTGACGACAAGGCTGCTGTCCGGCAGGTTGCCGAAGCGAATGCTCATATCCAGCCGGTTAGCGACCAGATCCTCAACATGTTCCCTTAAGTAGATGAAAAATTTCACTTCAGGATGGCATCGGGAAAATTCAAGAACGGCGGGGCTAAGATACTGTCTGCCAAAGTCAGAGGGTGCAGAAAGGCGAATATTGCCGCTGAGTACACCTTCTTTTTGCGTCAGTAACGACTCGGCGTGATGCATCTCTTCCAGCACGCGAAGCGCGGCATGGTAAAACTCTTCGCCTGCTCGGGTCAGCGTAATGGCGCGCGTAGAACGATGGAACAGGCGTGTCTGGTAACGCTCTTCAATCGCTTTTAACCTGGCCGTCATGGTGGCAGGGGAAAGCGACAGGCGTCGTCCGGCGGCGGAAAGACCACCCGCCTCGGCAACTTCAACCAGTAATGCCATGTCTTCAAGTTTGCCCATTATTCATTTTTTCCGAAAAGTGCATCTGTTTTTGCTGTAATTATCAAAAGAAAGTGTGAGCTGTAAAGTGATTTCATCCAAACCACTCGAGATGAAATCATGAACCGTACTTCACTTTTTGAACGTTACAGGTTAGGTGAGCTAAACCTCAAAAATCGTATCGTTATGGCGCCGATGACCCGCGCGCGTTCCCTTCAGCCAGGAAATATTCCGACCTCACTGATGGCTGAGTATTACCGACAGCGTGCCAGCGCGGGATTGATCATCACGGAAGCAACGCAGATCTCGCCTCAGGGCCAGGGATACTCATGGACACCCGGTATCCATTCGCCGGAGCAGGTTTCAGGATGGCAACTCACGACGGGCGCTGTGCATCAGGCGGGTGGGGTGATTTTTTCTCAGCTCTGGCACGTCGGCCGGATGTCGCACGCCAGTTTTCACAAGGACGGTAAGCCCGTCGCCCCTTCAGCACTGGCGCCGGACGCCAAAGTGTGGGTGGTGAATGAACAGGGGGAAGGTCAAATGGTTGACTGCCCGCAGCCGAGAACGCTCTCGCGAAAGGACATTCACAGCATCATCGCGGATTACCGCCAGGCGGCACTGAATGCTGTTCAGGCCGGGTTTGACGGCGTAGAGGTTCACGGCGGAAACGGCTATCTGATCGACCAGTTCCTGCGCCAAACCTCCAACAAACGTACGGATGAGTATGGCGGCACGCTTGCTAACCGGATCCGCTTTGCCCAGGACGTGTTGAACGCGATTGCGGAGGCTATTGGTCCCGAGCGTACGGGCATCCGGCTTTCACCGTTTATTACCCAACGTGGGATGAACGATCCGCAGGTGACGGAAGCCATACTCGCTCTTGCGGCCTGGTGTGAGCAAAAAGGGATCGCGTTCATCCACCTGGCGGAAGCTGACTGGGACGATGCGCCTCAGGTGCCTGACCATTTCCGTCAATCGCTTCGCGAGACGTTTAGCGGAACCCTTATCGTCGCAGGAAACTATGACCTTGATAAAGCGGAAAAAATACTTGCTGTCGGTTATGCCGATTTGATTGCGTTCGGACGGCCGTTTATTGCCAACCCGGATTTACCTCACCGGCTGGCGCACCAGTTGCCTCTGGCTCAGGTGCGAGACCCCGCCACGTTGTTTGGTGGCACTGCGACGGGATATACCGATTATCCAATATACAGCCTGCAAGAGAATGATCTGCAGTTATCTAAATAACGTGTCGAGAGAGATTATGAAATATTCAACATTTTTTGCCCCAGGTATAATGGCGCTTATTCTTGCTGGTACCACGGGAACCGCATTTTCGGCCCAGGCTGAACTGGTGAAACCGGAACATCTTATTGTCGATAAAAGCCTGACGCAGACGCAATTAGCGGCGAATGAATATGTTGCCAGAGAGTATGCAACGTTCTGGAATACGGGGAAAGAGTCCCTGGCCCGTGATGCCCTGGCGATTAATTTTATTGATAAAACGCCTCCTGAAGGTCGCAAGCAAGGTCCCGAAGGCGCGATTTTAGCTTCCCGGGCATTTCGTACGGCCGTACCTGATTTACGCTGTGACGTTGAGCAAATGATTATTTCGGGTAGCCGTGTCGTATCCCATTTACATTTTCACGGCACATTCACCGGGACATTTGGCAAGCTAAAAGGAAAGGGGCAGAAAATAGATTTTATCGCCACGGATATTTATGAGATCGGTGACGGCAAAATTGTGGCTAACTGGCATATTGAGGACAACCTGACGCTGATGAAGCAACTGGGGGCGTTGTAAATTTATCACTCCGGGGTCTACCCGGAGTGATGCGAAAACCTATAAACCCAGATCGCTCAAAGAGGGGTGATCGTCCGGGCGTCTGCCCAGTGGCCAATGGAACAGTCGCTCTGATTCCTTGATCGGCATATCGTTGATACAGGCAAAACGACGCTTCATGAGCCCATTCGGCTCAAACTCCCAGTTTTCATTTCCGTATGAACGGAACCAGTTGCCTGAATCATCATGCCATTCATAGGCGTAGCGAACCGCGATCCGGGTATCCGTAAATGCCCAGAGCTCTTTAATCAGACGATAATCCAGCTCTTTTTTCCATTTCCGCTCCAGAAACGCCTGGGCCTCTTCACGGTTGGTGGCGAATTCCGCACGGTTGCGCCATTGGGTATCAAGTGAATAGGCCAGTGCGATTTTCGCCGGGTCGCGACTGTTCCAGCCATCTTCTGCCAGTCTGACTTTTTCGATAGCACTTTCACGCGTGAAGGGCGGTAAAGGAGGACGTGTGTTCATGGCGATTACCTCAGGATTACATTATGTAGACAGGTCTGTCTACTTGCGGTAATCTATGCCTGTGAAATAACGTTGTCAACATCCGTTTTGAGGCTACCGAAAAGTGAAAACAGACCCCGTAAGCAACGATACAAAAATCAGCGTCAGGGATAAGATATTACTGACGGCGCACGATCTGTTTTATTCCACAGGTTTCAGGGCGACGGGGGTGGATACGCTGATTAAAGCGTCGAAAGTGACAAAGGTGACTTTCTATCGCCATTTCCCGAGTAAAAGTTTACTTATTCTTGCCTATTTGCACTATCGGCATGAAATATGGATTAGCTGGTTTGAGTCCACGCTGCGTCGACATCTCGTTGAAGGTAAAATACCTTCTGATGCGATATCTGAAACGCTTTACGAATGGTTTATTTCGTCCGATTTCCACGGCTGCGCGTTTATTAATGCCAGCGCAGAGGCAAAATCGGAAGATATTGAAAGCGAAATAAAAGAGATATGCCGCGATCATAAAATCGAAACAAAGAAAATCATTGCGCAGATGACGGGCATGACGGATGAGAACGTCGCCAACGAAATCATGTTGCTCATTGACGGCGCAATTATCCATGCACAAATGGGCATGGATACGGATGATGTCATCCCTCCGTTGAGGAGGGCATTAGCCGGGTTGATAGAGGGTTAATGAGACTTCCCCTTAACCCTCAACGCGGCGGCTGATGAACGTTTTCAGTATTTCTCCTGCACTATGAATATGTCGCATGACTTCAGCCCGTGCTTTCTCTGCATCCCGTTCCTTGCAGGCTGTAAGGATGCCTGCATGGTCATCCTGAAAAACTGGGGTTTCGGAAAGGAGCTTTCGCTGGAGATATTCATATCGCTCTATCTGGTTGCGGGTATCATTAATCAACTTCAGCAGGCGTTGGTTTTTGCACCCACTGTAGATAAGATCGTGGAACTCCCGGTTTAGTGCGCCCTGCATTTCAAATTCAGTCGTTCTGGCGAGCAGCGTATGCGTCAGTTCTGCTCTCGCCAGCGTATCAGAATTCACCATTTTCGCGCTCTGAAAGACGGCTTCACCTTCCAGCAAGGCGCGTAGGGAGTAAATCTCATCCAGATCCTCAACGGATAGCGTTCTGACAACGGCGCCGCGATTCCTGAAAATTTCCACCAGCCCATCGCGTTCAAGCTGTCTGATCGCTTCTCTCATGGGAATTCGGCTGACAGAGAAATAACTGGCGAGATCCCTTTCAACAAGCCTTTCTCCATCACGCAGACGTCCGCTGTTGATCATCTTTCTTAATTCACTGGCGAGCACGTCCGGGGTCGAAAGGGCGTTCAGTTGCATACTGTTTCTCCTGAAAAGATGGAATAATGGTATACCATCTGCTAGCTTACGTCGAGTCAGGGGATGTGCGAACAAACATCGCGAGTAAAACCCATCGGGTATCATTATCGGGAGTATCAAGATGAGCCATCGTGAGCATCATTATCAGGTTAAGGTTGAGTGGAAAGGGAACAAAG
This sequence comes from Enterobacter sp. CPE_E890, assembly GCF_046521475.1. NCBI lineage: Bacteria > Pseudomonadati > Pseudomonadota > Gammaproteobacteria > Enterobacterales > Enterobacteriaceae > Enterobacter > Enterobacter sp. CPE_E890. The sequence continues at coordinate 2,347,338 of NZ_JBKFZW010000001.1, forward strand.
GCCGTGGGACGGAAGCCTATAAAGCCTATGATCGGCTTTATGACATCACGGCGGGCGATAAATCTCCGATTGCAGGTTCATCAGACCCTGCATTTCTTGGTGATGCATCATGCTGGAATCCTGAAGATCTTCTTGTCGCGTCAGCCTCTGCCTGTCACAAATTATGGTATTTGCATCTTTGCGCTGAAGCGGGGATAAGCGTTTATACCTATATTGACCGGGCGGAAGGAACGATGCGCGAAGGAGAAAAGGGATGTTTCACCTCTATTGTGCTCAAGCCCGACATTACGCTTCGTCCTGGGGATGATATCGATCGCGCTGTGGCACTTCATCACCGTGCGCATGAGCTTTGCTTTATTGCTAACTCGCTGAATTTCCCTGTGACGTGCGAGCCAACAATACTGCATAGCGCCAGCTCACACGTCGATGAGCAATAACGCTAAGCGTTGAATAACCTTCACACCGGAAATGAGCAAATGGCCTATAACCGTACTTTCGCTCTCGATATAAGCTGGAAAACGCTGCTGAAAGACGCGGGGCTTGAGCCAGTACGCATTCTCCGCAGGGCAGGATTACCTGACGATCTCTTTTTGCAAAAAGCGCGCGGACTCGATACGCATGAATACATCCGCTTCTGGAGCGCGCTGGAGGCCGAAACGAACGATCCTGCCTTTCCCGTACCGCTCATTGAGTTGATCTCAGCGGATGTGTTTGATCCGCCACTTTTTGCCGCACTGTGTAGTAGCAATATGATGCAGGCTGTCCAGCGTCTGGCCAGATATAAACAGCTTATTGCACCCATGGTTCTGGAAACAACGGTGGAACAAAACGGCATACTTACCGTTTCACCGCGCTGGCTCTATGCGATAGCTATCCCGCCGTCTCTGCAGGTGGCAGAGCTGGGCTTCCTGCTCAAGCTTCTGCGGCTGGGGACCCGCGAACCGGTTAACCCCTTACAGGTCCGTGTCTCTGCACTGCCGTCAGCGGTTCAGAACAGCCACTTTTCCCATTTCTTTGGAACTGACGTGCAATATGGAGAACAGCCTGCCATCAGCTTTTCCTCGACCGATGCTCTTCGGCCGTTTTTAACGGCAAATGAGGGGATGTGGCAGGTATTTGAACCAGAACTTCAGCGTCGTCTCAGTCAGTTAAATGAACTGGCTTCAACCGCCGAGCGCGTACGTGCGGTACTCCTGGAACTTATTCCCGGTAACGAAGCGACTATTGAAAAAGCGGCGGAGCGTCTGGGAATGAGCAAACGCACGCTGCAACGCAGGCTTGAGCAGGAAGGGGGCAACTTTCGCAACCTTGTTAATGCTTGTCGTGAACACCTGGCCCGTCATTATCTTCGTAATACGCGTCTTTCCGGGTATGAGATCGCATTTTTGCTTGGCTTTGAAGATCCTAACTCATTCTATCGCGCATTTATGACCTGGACGGGCCAGACCCCTGAAGCGGCCAGGACAGCCATGCGTCTTGAGTAAACAGGTGCATATTTATCGCTCGATGGCGCAGTTTGCGAGTCATATGGCGCGGTACGCTAGTTAACGTAGGGCCGAAGGAGGGCAAAATAACGACAGTCTACTCACCGAGGTATTTATGTTTACTCAGGACAAGAAAACCGCGCTGGTCACCGGTGCATCGTCAGGTATGGGCAAAGTCATCGCCCGTCGTCTTATTCAGGATGGCTATCAGGTTTACGCTGCTGCCCGTAGCGTTGAGAAAATGAACGATCTCGCCCAGCTTGGTGCGCGCGCTCTGCGGATGGATATCTCGCGTGATGAAGACATTTTGGCTGCAGTAGACACCATCGTGTCGCAGACAGGTGGGGTTGACGTACTGGTCAACAATGCAGGTTTTGGGCTCTATGGACCGGTAGAAGAGATCGGTATTGATGAAGCTCGCTATCAGTTTGAGGTGAACGTGTTTGGAGCGGCCCGCCTTACGCAACTGCTGCTCCCGGCCATGCGCGCCAGACGCCATGGTTACATTATCAATATCACTTCGATAGGAGGGAAAATTTACACCCCCCTGGGAGCCTGGTATCACGCAACGAAACATGCGCTCGAAGGATGGTCTGACTGTCTGCGTCTTGAAGTGGCTGAATATGGAATTAAGGTTGTGATTGTTGAACCGGGTTTAATCGAGACAGGCTTTGGTGAAGTGGTCAGCGGCAGTATTGTCAAACGTTCAGCTAGTGGCCCTTATGGTCATCTGGTGGGGAAGGTGGCGAACTCGGTCAAAAATGCTTACGGGAATGGCAGAGGCAGCGACCCGAAGGTGATTGCGGACGTGGTTGCCCGCGCCGTTAACAGTCCTCATCCGCGTACACGTTATGCTGCCGGCAAGTATGCAAAGATGCTCATCCGCATGCGCGTCTGGTTGGGTGACCGTCTGTTCGATCGCGTTATTCTTAGCCAGACCCGATGATCCGAGCGCCGAGGATAAAAAAAACTCGGCCTCCGTATGCGCCGCTACACAATGCTGTAAACACCGGCTCCCCAGTACCCCTTACCCGGGCGAGTCTGTTCTTTCCAGCCTAATGCGATCAGTTCTTTTGCAATAAACCGGTTCATGATCCCGTGTCCCATGAGCAAGACGGGTCCGTCGGAGCCCTTAGCCGCCGTCACGAGGAACTCTGCCGCCTTAACGGCACGACTTTTTGCCATTCTTACGCACTCTACCTCTCCAGACAGGCCACAGAGCCAAAGTACTCGAAATAACGCTGCCCAATGAAAAGGCGATAACCGCAACCCCGGGATACGGAATACCGGTAGCTCCGCCTCCCGAAACACGTCATCAATGAAGCCAGGCTCACATCCCAGTGTTTTTAACGATGAGAGGGCTCTCGGAAGCGGACTGCTGATGAAGGTGAGTGCGCGATAAATCAGCACTTTACTGATTTCCGGTGGCATATCGCGGCCCGTAGAAGAGAGATTATAGTTGTCGATCCACTCCGGCATTTCCCTGCACGACACTTTTGGCGCGCCTGCGTATTGGGGCTTTCCATGTCGCATCAAAATAATTTCCATAAAAATCTTATCGTCTGTCATCCACTCGTCGCAGGCAGACTAGCGCGTTCTGGCGAAAATGTTCTACCACTTGTTTTAGTGGGGAGTACGCGTTCTATATAACGAGCAGGAGGAAGGCATCTATCCGGCCTACATCATTAGTCATTCGAAGTATGGTTTTAACCAACTGAAATATAAATGATATAAAAAAAATCCCCACGCAAACTTGGACAAATAACAACAATTGTGTAAGTTTTAATTATGCGATTACGCCACGTTATTTACAGCCGGGATGTGACCCATGAGCACGTTGCACACTGTCGTGAGTCGTTTTGTGAATTACTACACCGCACTGGATAGCCAGCCACCCTCTGCGCTGGCTGAGCTTTATCATTCAAATGCCACGCTTATCGATCCGTTCGGCGAGCATCAGGGGATTTTTGCGCTTCAGCGCTATTTCACCCAGCTTCTGGCCAATGTCGAAGATTGCCGTTTCACTATCGATCCGCCGCTGTGCAGCGAAAGCTGCTTTGCTGTCACCTGGGTAATGCACTGGTTGCACCCGCGCATTGCGGGTGGAGAGCCGCTCGAACTGCCGGGATGTTCGGTAGTGGAGACGGAAAACCATCTCATCACACGTCAACGTGATTACTACGATGCGGGAGAGATGCTCTACGAACACCTTCCTCTGCTTGGCTGGGCGGTACGCGGCGTGAAGCGGAGGGTGAAATCATGAAGACGGTGCTCATTACTGGCGCAAGCTCGGGTATTGGCGCCGGGCTGGCGAAATCATTTGCCGCTGACGGCTACCACGTGATTGCCTGCGGGCGCGACCCTGCACGTCTTGAAGCCCTGCACCAGAGTTGCCCCAATCTTACCGTTCGCCTGTTCGATATGACAGACAGGGACGCCTGTCGCCAGGCCCTGACCGGCAGCTATGCCGATTTGATCATTCTTTGCGCCGGTACCTGCGAATACCTCGATCATGGCGAGGTAGATGCGGCGCTGGTGGAACGCGTTATGGCGACAAACTTCCTCGGCCCGGTGAATTGCCTTGAGATGCTGCAGTCGCAGATGGCTGTTGGCAACCGTGTGGTGCTGGTGAGCTCGATGGCCCACTGGCTTCCATTTCCACGCGCGGAGGCCTACGGCGCGTCCAAAGCGGCGCTGAGCTGGTTTGCCGAGAGCTTGCGCCTTGACTGGGAGCCAAAAGGGATTGCTGTCACGGTTGTTTCTCCGGGTTTTGTTGACACGCCTCTGACGCGCAAAAATGATTTTGTCATGCCTGGCCGGGTGACTGTCGACGACGCGGTTAAGGCGATCCGCACCGGGCTGGCGGCAGGAAAAATGCATATCGCGTTTCCTGACGGTTTCGGCCTGATTATGCGATTACTCTCCGGACTGCCTGCGTTTCTTCAGCGTGCGCTGCTGCGCAGGATGGTGCGTTCATGAACATTGCGATTATCGGCAGCGGCATCGCCGGCCTGACCTGCGCCTGGCGCCTGGCCGGGCACCATCGGGTGACGCTGTTTGAAGCGGGAGCCACGCCCGGCGGCCATACCGCAACGGTTGACGTGACGACACCTCAGGGCACATACGCGATCGATACCGGGTTTATCGTCTACAACGACCGCACCTACCCGCGGTTTATGGGGCTACTCAGCGAGCTGGGCATCAGCGGGCAAAAAACGCAGATGAGCTTTTCGGTGCGCAATCCCGCGACCGGGCTGGAGTACAACGGACACACCCTGACATCGCTGTTTGCCCAGCGTCGAAATCTGGCGAATCCGACGTTCTGGCGGCTGCTCGGGGAGATCGTCCGCTTCAATCGGCTGGCGAAAGAGACGCTGGCTGGGGAGGTGGACCCGAATGCCACGCTACAAACGTTTCTGGAGCAGCACGGCTTCACGCCGTTTTTTGCGCGCCACTACATTCTGCCGATGGGGGCCGCCATCTGGTCATCGTCGTTGCAGGAGATGAAGCGTTTCCCCTTGCCGCTCTTTTTACGCTTCTTTCACCATCATGGCCTGCTGGATATCACCCATCGCCCGCAGTGGTACGTGGTACCCGGCGGCTCGCGGGAGTATATCCGCGCCATGCTGGACAAATTGGGCAACCGCATGACGCTACACCTCAACGTGCCGGTGCAGCGGGTGAGCCGACACGCTCGCGGGGTTACGCTTCAGCTTGAAAACGGCAGCCATACCTTCGACCAGGTCATTTTTGCCTGCCACTCCGACAGTGCCCTGGCGATGCTTGATGACCCCACGCCCGCAGAGCGCGAGGTGCTGGGCGATATCGGCTGGCAGCGCAACGAGGTCGTTTTACACGGCGATCCGCGCTGGCTGCCGGTTCGGCAGCGGGCATGGGCCAGCTGGAACTACCGCCTGAGCGAACACGAGCAGGCCAGCGCCTGTGTTACCTACAACATGAATATTTTGCAGGGGTTGCCTGTGGGTAGCCCGCTGTTCTGCGTCACCCTGAACCCGGACACGCCGATGGATGAACGCTTCGTTCTGCAACGTTTTGTTTATGAACATCCGCTTTTTAACCCGAAAAGTTGGCGGGCACAGGCGCGGCGGGGCGAGATCAACGGCCACCAGAGAAGCTGGTTTTGCGGGGCCTACTGGTACAACGGTTTTCATGAAGATGGCGTGCGCAGCGCGCTGGACGTGGTCAATGCGATAGCGTCCGGAGAGGGGAACTGAGATGAACAGCTGCCTCTATCATGGCGTACTACGCCACCGTCGCCTTCAGCCGAAAACCCATGAATTTCGCTACAGCGTCTTTATGGCCTGGCTGGATCTGGATGAACTGCCGCTGCTGGCCTCCGTCGGCGTGCGGCGCAATCGCTTTGCCGCCGCCGCGTTTTATGACGCGGATTATCCGCTGGGCACGCCGCTCAGGGAGAACGTGCTGAACAGGCTGGAAAGCCTGACCAGAGAACGCCCGGACGGGCGGGTGATGCTTCTGACACAGTTGCGCTATTTCGGCTTTCATTTCAATCCGGTCAACTTTTACTACTGCTACGACGGGAAGGGAATGCTGCGCTGGGTGCTGGCGGAGGTTCGCAACACGCCGTGGAATGAACGTCATTACTATGCCGTTAACGGACAAAATGCGCAGCCCACCGAAAAAGCGTTTCACGTTTCCCCCTTCAACCCGATGGACATGGTCTATCACTGGCGCTTTAACGACCCGGATAACACGCTGCATATGCACATTGAAAATCATCAGGAAGGGAAAGTTTTCGATGCCACGCTGGCGCTACGCCGGGCGCCTCTGACACGCCCGGCACTGCGCTCACTGCTATTGCGCATCCCGCTCATGACCCTGAAAACCGTTTTCGCCATTTACTGGCAGGCGCTGCGCCTGTGGCTCAAGCGTGTGCCGCTGTACAACCATCCCGTCAGCAGGAGTGAACGCTCATGACCGATCCTGTCTTTGCGCTTGAACCCGATATCCCGCGCAACGTCCGCATCGCGCGCTGGCTGCTTTTTCGTTTGCTAAGCGGTATTCGCGGCGGCTCGCTGACGCTGCGCGAAGGGGCACAAACTTTCCATTTTGGCGAGACATCCTCCGCGCTGCATGCGGATGTGCAAATCCTTTCTCCCGGCGTCTACTGGCGTGTCTTAACCGGCGGTAGCCTTGCCGCGGCAGAAGCCTGGATGGACGGCGAATGGGAAACCACGCAACTCACGCCGCTTCTCGAGCTGTTGGCGCTTAACGGCGAGGTACTTGGCCGTCTGGAAAACGGCTTCCGCCTGCTTGGCAGGCCGCTGGAGCGGATACGCCACTGGACGCGGCGTAACTCCCGCGCGCAGGCACGTGAAAATATTGCCGCCCATTACGATCTGGGCAACACCTTTTATGCCCATTTTCTGGATAAGGAGCTGCTCTATTCCAGCGCGCTGTTTACCGCGGACGAGCAGGATCTGACGGCGGCGCAGCAGGCAAAAATGGCGCGTTTGTGCGAACAACTGGCTCTGAATGAGACCGATCACCTGCTGGAAATTGGCACGGGCTGGGGCGCGATGGCGGAATACGCCGCGCGTCACTACGGCTGTCGGGTAACCACTACCACGCTGTCGAAAGAGCAATATCTCTGGGCGACGGAGCGGATCGCTCGCGCTGGATTGCAGGATCGCGTCGAGGTACTGCTTTGCGATTACCGTGACCTTACCGGGCAGTATGACAAGCTGGTCTCAATAGAGATGATTGAAGCCGTAGGGCAGCGCTACTTGCCAGTGTTCTTCCGTACCTGCCAGGCGCGGCTGCGTCCGGGAGGTCGCATGGCAATTCAGGCCATTACCATTCAGGATCAGCGCTATCGCGACTACAGCAAAAGCGTCGATTTTATTCAGCGCTATATTTTTCCCGGCGGCTTCTTGCCAAGCATTACCGCGATGAATGAGCTGATGACACGCCACACCGATTTCGTGGTGCGTAATCTCTTCGACATGGGGCCTGACTACGCCCGCACGCTGGCCCACTGGCGGCAGCGCTTTATCCATACCTGGCAGGAGATTGAAAAACTCGGGTTCGATGAGCGTTTTCGCAGGATGTGGCTTTACTACTTTGGCTACTGCGAAGCCGGGTTTAACGCCCGCACCATTAGCGTAGTGCAGTTGACCGCTGAGCGCGTATGAAACGATACATTCAGGTCTTCCTGCTGGCCATAGCGTTCGATCTTTACTGGGCGCTGGTGGTGCTTTTTCGAGAACAGGGCCTGATTATCTGGCTCGCGCTGGCGATCCTTGCCTGTCTGTTATTGCCGTCAGCATACCGTCTGTACGCAATTGGTCTGGCCGCAGCGGGCTGCCTGCTGGATGCGCTCTGGGTGTTAACGGGGCTGATTTCCTTCAGGAGCGAGTCCCTGATACCGCTATGGATGGTGGCATTGTGGCTGATGTTCGCCACCGTCTGGACACAGCTTACGCTCACTACGACCTTACCCGGCTGGCTGCTGACGCTGCTGGCGGCCACAGGAGGACCGGTGGCGTACCTGATTGGCGAGCGACTGGGGGCCATCACGTTTCTGGAGCCGACCTTTATCGTCGTCAGTTGGATGGTGCCGGGCTGGCTGGTGTTGATGCTGTTTTTCCACCTGCTGTTGGGGAGACAAAAATGAGGTCTGCCGTTTTGCTTATCTGGCTGATGACCATGTCCCCTCTGGTTCAGGCGGCCGACTGGCTGGCCTGGCGTAAGGTAGGGGATGCCACGCTGACGTGGGGACCGTTCACCGTCTATACCTCCCAGCTGCGCACTCCCGATGGTCGATACAGCCGGGAAAATCAGGATCAGGCGCTAATTATTACCTATGCGCGCGATATCGATCGCGATGAGCTGGTTGAAGCGACCCGCGACCAGTGGAAGGCTCAGGGGATCCTGGCGCAGGAACCGCAAGGCGAAGCCTGGCTGCGTATGCTTCAGTCACTGTGGCCGGATGTCAGACCGGGTTCGCAACTGGCATTTGTCATCAATGATAAGCAGGGGCAGTTCTGGTATCGCGAACCCACTTCCCAGAAAAGTTTTATTCCCCTGGGACCACGCCAGTCAGAAGCATTCAGTACTCGCTTTCTGGCGATCTGGCTTGGCCCACGCACACAGTATCCAGACCTGCGTCAGCAGTTAATCGGAGGCCAAAAATGAAACGTATCCTGATGATGGCACTGGCATTCTTGATGCTGCTGGCCGGCTGTAGCACAGACGTGACCGAGTATCGCCAGCAGCAGCCACGGCTCGATATCTTCCACTACTTCCAGGGCAAAACCGAAGCGTGGGGGATGGTGCAGGATCGCAGCGGCAAGCAGATCCGCCGTTTTCACGTTGAGATTGCCGGGGATGTGATCGGCGATACGCTGACGCTCAATGAACACTTTGTTTATGACGACGGTGAAAAGCAGCAGCGGGTCTGGCATATCCGCCGCGTGGGGAACGATCGCTACGAGGGAACGGCAGGGGACATTGAAGGGGTTGCCACCGGGCAGGCAGCAGGCAACGCCTTTAACTGGCATTACAGCATGAATGTGAAGGCGAACGGCAGTACCTGGCTGCTCAAGTTTGACGACTGGATGTACCTGCAGGATGAGACACATCTGTTCAACAAAACCGAGATGAAGAAGCTGGGCGTCACCGTCGCCACGGTGACGCTGTTCTTTACCCGGAAGGGTGAGTGATTCGCCGTTATGCGAGCTCTTTGCGAATAATCTCCGCCCCGGCGCTCAGGGCCTTCAGTTTACCGTTGGCAACCTGACGGGAAAGAGGAGCCATACCGCAGTTGGTTGACGGGTAAAGCTTATCGGCATCAACAAACTGCAGGGCTTTACGCAGCGTATCGGCCACTTCTTCTGGCGTTTCGACGCTGTTAGTGGCGACATCAATCGCGCCAACCATCACTTTTTTACCGCGAATCAGCTCCAGCAAATCCATCGGTACGCGGGAGTTGTGGCACTCCAGGGAGATAATGTCGATGGTAGAGGTCTGCAGTTTAGGGAAGGCCTCTTCGTACTGGCGCCACTCCGAGCCGAGCGTCTTTTTCCAGTCAGTGTTGGCTTTAATACCGTACCCGTAGCAGATATGTACCGCCGTTTCACATTTCAGGCCTTCAACGGCGCGTTCCAGCGCGGCGATGCCCCAGTCGTTCACCTCATCAAAAAACACATTAAACGCCGGCTCATCAAACTGAATAATATCGACGCCAGCTGCTTCTAATTCTCTTGCTTCCTGATTCAGGATTTTGGCGAACTCCCAGGCCAGCTTTTCACGGCTTTTATAGTGCGCGTCGTAAAGGGTGTCGATCATGGTCATCGGCCCAGGCAGGGCCCATTTGATTGGCTTGTCCGTGAGCTGGCGTAGGTACTTCGCGTCATCCACGAATACCGGTTTCTGGCGCGCAACGGCAGAGACCACGGTCGGCACGCTGGCGTCATAGCGGTTACGAATGCGTACGGTCTGGCGGTTTTCAAAATCAACGCCGCTCAGGTGTTCAATAAAGGTGGTGACAAAGTGCTGGCGGGTTTGTTCACCGTCGCTGACGATATCAATACCCGCACGGATCTGCTCATCCAGAGATAAACGAAGTGCGTCCTGTTTCCCCGTGAGTAATTCCTGATCCTGTAATTTCCAGGGTGACCACAGCGTTTCAGGTTGAGCAAGCCAGGTCGGCTTAGGCAGGCTGCCAGCCGTAGAAGTCGGGAGCAATGTTTTCATAGTAAAAGACCTTTTTTGATGTATTAAAGCGTGTAGTTATCAGACCACTGCTCAAGAATGTGTTGGTAAGGCTTAATGAAGTATTCTTCGGTAAATCGACCCTGTTCAATCGCCAGACGGCTTCGCTCTTCGCGGTCATAAACAATTTTTGTTAATGAGTGATCCTGCTGGTTCAGATCCGGTCGATAGAAAAGTCCCGCCGCCGAGTTAGCGTTATAAATTTCCGGGCGATAGATTTTCTGGAACGTTTCCATCGTGCTGATGGTGCCGATCAGTTCCAGATCGGTGTAATCAATCAGCAAATCGCCGGTAAAAAAGAACGCAAAAGGTGCGACGCTGTTTTCAGGCATGAAATAGCGTACGTTAAGGCCCATCTTCGCGAAGTACTGCTCTGTTAAAGACTCGCCATCCGGCTGATACTCGATGCCGAGCACAGGGTGCTCGTTTCCCGTACGGCGGTAGGTATCTTTGCTGGAGACGCTCAGGCAAATTACAGGTGCATTTTTGAAATTCTCTCTGTACTCAGATGAGCTCATAAAATGGCGGAAGATATTGCCATGCAGCTCGCCAAATTTTTCCGGAATGCTGAAGTGTTGTTGGTTTTTATTGTGCTCAAGCAGCAGCACGCTGAAATCATAATCCCGTACATACGACGAGAAGTTATTCCCGACAATGCCAGGGATACGCTGGTTGTTTTTCTTGTCGACAATGGTGGTCTGCAGTATCTCAATGGCCGGGAATGCTTTCTCAGCACCGATGTTCATCTCAACTGAAATGATTTCAAGTTCGACCGCATAGCGATCGGCATTTGGGTTATCCCAGCGCGCCAGGGCGTTAAAACGGTTGTTGATCATCACCAGCGTATTGCGCAGGTTTTCCTGACGCTTTTCCCCGCGCGCCAGGTTGGCAAAGTTGGTGGTCGTACGCGTATTTTCAGACGGGTTGTAATTCTCATCGAAGCAACTGCGCTTAAGGGTATATGTGAAAGCTTTGCTCATTGTGGTTATGCATCCTAAGTTCATGTTGCCAAGAAGTTACCGATGCATAATTTATGCCTGAGCCCGCAGCGCAGGGGAAGTGACTTAATTTCAATGCAACATGAGGGAAGTTCATTAACAGGATTGCGCACAGGCTGGAGAGTGAAGTGAAAGAGGAAGGGGCATCGCGCCCCTTAGCGTTAGGCTGTAGGCCTTTCGTTCCAGGCGTCGCTGTGCATGATGTTCCCGTCGACGATGCGCCAGGTAATTTTTTCGTACTGCAGGCTTACGCTTTCAACGTGGTTCATTTTATCGTTGGCAGTGATCTTCACGTTTGGCACGCTGCAGTTAACACCAGTAACCTTTACGTTCTCCATTAGTACGGAGTAATAACAGACTTCCTGTCCGGCATCATTAATATGATAGAACTTGATTTCAGCGCTTTTAAGCGCCTGACCGGTAGATGCTGCTTTGTAGAGATAGGGCGTGGAGCTATCAACTTCCTTTTCAATGCGCATGGATGAGTGTTGACGCGTGCCGGTGATCTTGCCGTTAGCGCTGTCTACCGGGAGGTTGATGCCATGGCTCAGCCCTATGATCTCAATGCTGCCTTCACGGTCCTGAACATCAACGGAACCTTTAATATGTGCTCCACCGTCGTCTTTTAGCCACATGTAGGGAGGAATTGGCATTCGTTATTTCCTTATTTTATTGAATAGCAGAGTTGTTAAGCGATAAATAACCGTGGTGAGGGTCAGTACAATTAAAATATCAATATTGGTATATGTGTCATATATTGTTTCAGCATTCACATCGCCATAAATAAAATCACATATAGATGAGGCGACGTCGTGGTCTAGATAGCGTTCAGCGGGCCCCAATGTGCGGCCTACTATAATGCTGATGCATATAAACCAGGCCGTTTTCAATAGCCTGATGCCCCATTTACGGGCAAGTGCTGGTATAGCCACTTTCACTCACCTCAACCCAGCCGCGTGCCATCAGCGAACGCATACAGGGAACTTCAATAAGCTCTGTACTCATGAGAGCATTCCGGATTAATGCGTAATCAGAATTATGGGCAATCGTGATACATCCCTCAGATACCGTACCCGGATGCAGCCGAAACAAACCCCGGTAGACGTTATCAATCCAGGTACCATCATCGATTCCCCAGTCATCCTTGTATAAAGCAAACCACTCATCGCGGCCAAATTCTGCGCCAGATCTCACCTTGTTCCACCGATCCTGAACCTTCGCTTTTAATCCTGAAAAGAAACCTCCAGTCCCTCTGTCAACAATCCAGTATTTACCTGGGGGAATTGGACCCGATCCTTTGACTGCACCACATAATCCATTGTTTCTGTAAATTCCCTGCCCGGAATGCGCCATAAACACGCCAACGCCGTGCAGGTTAAAAGGCGCATAGTCAGCACCGTTAAGCAGCATTGTTCCTTTTAAGGCCATATTTTCTCCTTAGTATTTTAATAAGAGAAAAGCAGCCTACGCCTGATGTGGGTACAGATATTCAACTCACATCATATTTCTGCGCTGCTGATTTTTTTTAAGAAAATGACCTGACAATTTTTAATCACTCTTTAGGAGTTAACGCTGAATGACTAATGAGCCAGACTCAGTTAAAAAAACGACATGCCTACTTCTCTGGCACACGCTCCGCAATTCCCGCTATAATCCCCAAAATTTCCAATCGGTTTAGAAACGATCATGACAAAACTCACCTTACAAGAGCAGATGCTGAAAGCAGGCCTGGTCAGCAGCAAGAAAGCGGCGAAAGTGCAGCGCACGGCAAAGAAATCACGCGTTCAGGCGCGTGAAGCTCGGGAAGCGGTAGAAGAGAACAAGAAAGCGCAGATCGAGCGCGATAAACTGCTGAGCGAGCAGCAAAAACAGGCCGTTCTGGCGAAAGAGTTTAAGGCGCAGGTGAAGCAACTGATTGAGATGAACCGCATCACCGTTTCAAGGGGCAACATCACCTTTAACTTCACCGACGGTAATCTGATCAAGAGAATCGAGGTTGATAAGCAGACTCAAACTCAGTTGATTAACGGTCGTCTGGCGATTGCCCGCCTGGTCATCAACGCCAGCGGTGACTGCGAATACGCAATTATCCCGGCTTTGGTGGCAGACAAAATTGCCCAGCGCGATGCCGACAGTATCGTATTAAACAGCGCGCTCAGCCAGGAAGAGCAGGACGAAGACGATCCGTACGCGGACTTCAAAATTCCGGACGATTTGATGTGGTAAATCCCCTTCAGAACGGGGCGGCGTGACGGGCGTTAACCGGCTCTCCGCTCACGGGATGAATAAAATTCAATTCGCAGGCATGCAGCATCAGCCGGGGCGCGTCTTCCGCTCCCGGCGCTTCGAGACCACCATACAGATCGCAGCCCAGAATCGGGTGCCCCAACTGCTGGCAGTGAATGCGCAACTGGTGGGTTCGCCCGGTCTCCGGGGTGAGTTTCACCCGTGTTAACGGCAGTCCCGTCTCCTGATAAAACCTTTCCACCACCCGATAGTGGGAGCGGGCGGGTTTACCATTTTTCGCGCAGATCGACATCAATGGGAATAGCGCCGGATCTTTGGCAATCGGCGCATCAATTACACCTTCGTCATTTTCAACATGTCCGCAAAGCAGGGCGCTGTAGACTTTCTCCACGCTGCGCTGGCTGAACTGTTCGCACAGTGCGGCATTGATGGCTTTATTGCGCGCAACCACCATCAACCCTGAGGTACCAAAATCCAGGCGGTGTACCAGCGTGCAGCCAGGGAACGTCTGGACCAGACGATAATGGACAGAATCGAGGTTTTGCGGATTTTTGCCCGAGAGGCTGAGCAGACCGGAAGGTTTATTGATCAACAGCAGATGTTCATCCTGCCAGAGGATCTCGATGTTGTCGTGACACGGTGGGGCAATAAAAGAATCAATAATCGCAGACATCAGGCCGCCCGGCTGGAGAGTGGGAGCGGATGATAACTAAATGCGGAGAAAAGAAAAACCCTCCCACCGGGCGGTGAGAGGGGAATATCTTAAGCAGCTACGAAACTGTCGATAGCAGATTTCGCATCGGTCTGCGCTTTGGTCGCCATTTCAGGACCGTAGGCAATACCTTCAGCGAACACGAAGTTCACATCAGTGATACCGATGAAGCCCAGGAAAACGGTCAGATATGGTGCAACCAGGTCGGTTGGGGTGTCTTTGTGGATACCGCCACGGCTGGTCAGTACGATCGCACGTTTACCTTTTACCAGGCCTTCAGGACCGTTCTCGGTGTAACGGAAGGTTACGCCAGCACGCGCCACCAGGTCGAAATAGTTCTTCAACTGAGTTGGGATGTTGAAGTTGTACATTGGGGCGTTAATGACGATAACGTCGTGCGCCTGCAGCTCAGCAATCAGTTCGTCGGACAGGGCCAGAGCTTCCTGCTGACGTGGGCTCAGTGGTGCATCGCTTGGACGCAGCGCGCCAACCAGCTCGCCGTCCAGCACAGGAATTGGGTTTGCAGCCAGGTCACGCACGGTGATTTCGTCAGCAGAATGCTGTTCACGCCACTGTTCAACGAAGTAATCAGACAGCTGACCAGACTGAGAGTACCCTGCCAGAATACTGGATTTCAAAACTAATACTTTGCTCATGGGTGATTCCTGTTATTGCATTTGATTGAAGGGGGTTGCCCCGTTGCTTGTTGACACTCTATTCACAATCCTGCCATAGAGATAGCGCAATATATCGAAGCCTATGTTCGAATTTTTTGAATAAGGCGCTGAAAGCACCAATGTGGTACTCTATAGCAATCATTAAAAAGAGATTTTACCTGGCAGTGCACTGCCCGTTAACGCTATGACAGAACAACAAAAACTCACCTTCGCGATGCTCCTGCAACAGCTTGATTCGCTGACGCTGCGTGATAAACAGCGCTTTGCCCGCCGTCTGCACGGCGTGAAGAAGGTTAAAAATCCTGATGCACAACAGGCCATTTACCAGGAGATGGCAAAAGAGATTGAACAGGCGGCAGGGAAAGTTGTGCTGCGTGAAGCTGCGCGTCCGGCGATCAATTACCCGGATAACCTGCCCGTCAGTCAGAAAAAACAGGACATCCTCGAAGCTATCCGCGATCATCAGGTGGTGATTGTCGCGGGTGAAACCGGTTCGGGGAAAACCACCCAACTGCCGAAAATCTGTATGGAGCTTGGCCGCGGGATCAAAGGGCTGATTGGCCACACCCAGCCGCGTCGTCTGGCGGCGCGTACTGTTGCGAACCGTATTGCCGAAGAGCTGCAAACGGAGCCGGGCGGTTGCATCGGTTACAAAGTGCGATTCAGCGACCACGTTAGCGATAACACCATGGTCAAACTGATGACCGACGGTATTCTGCTGGCGGAAATCCAGCAGGATCGCCTGCTGATGCAGTACGACACCATCATTATTGACGAAGCGCACGAACGCAGCCTGAACATCGACTTCCTGCTAGGCTACCTGAAAGAGCTGCTGCCGCGTCGCCCGGATCTGAAAATCATCATCACCTCCGCAACCATCGACCCGGAACGCTTCTCGAAGCATTTCAACAATGCGCCGATTATCGAGGTGTCTGGACGCACGTATCCCGTGGAAGTGCGCTATCGCCCGATTGTGGAAGAGGCGGATGATACCGAGCGTGACCAGCTGCAGGCTATTTTCGATGCCGTTGACGAACTGGGTAACGAAAGCGCGGGTGATATTCTGATCTTTATGAGCGGCGAGCGCGAAATTCGCGACACCGCCGACGCGCTCAGCAAGCGCGATCTGCGCCACACGGAGATCCTGCCGCTGTACGCACGTCTGTCAAACAGCGAACAGAACCGCGTGTTCCAGGCGCACAGCGGGCGACGTATCGTGCTGGCGACCAACGTGGCGGAAACCTCGCTGACCGTACCGGGGATCAAACACGTTATCGACCCGGGTACGGCGCGTATCAGTCGCTATAGCTACCGTACCAAAGTTCAGCGCCTGCCGATTGAGCCGGTTTCCCAGGCCTCGGCGAACCAGCGTAAGGGCCGCTGTGGTCGTGTGTCAGAAGGGATCTGTATTCGTCTTTACTCTGAGGACGATTTCCTGTCGCGTCCGGAATTTACTGACCCGGAAATTCTGCGCACCAACCTGGCGTCCGTTATCCTGCAGATGACTGCCCTGGGGCTGGGCGACATCGCGGCGTTCCCGTTCGTGGAAGCGCCGGACAAACGCAACATTCAGGACGGTGTACGTCTGCTGGAAGAGCTCGGCGCTATTACCACCGATGAGCAGGCAACGGCTTATAAGCTGACGCCGCTGGGCCGTCAGCTCAGCCAGTTGCCGGTCGACCCGCGTCTGGCGCGTATGGTGCTGGAAGCACAAAAACACGGCTGCGTGCGTGAAGCGATGATCATCACCTCGGCGCTCTCCATTCAGGATCCGCGTGAACGTCCGATGGACAAACAGCAGGCGTCTGATGAAAAACACCGCCGCTTCCACGATAAAGAGTCCGATTTCCTCGCTTTCGTGAACCTGTGGAACTACCTCGGCGAGCAGCAAAAAGCGCTCTCCTCGAACCAGTTCCGCCGCCAGTGTCGCGTGGATTTCCTCAACTACCTGCGCGTACGCGAGTGGCAGGATATCTACACCCAGCTCCGCCAGGTGGTGAAAGAGCTGGGCATTCCGGTCAACAGTGAACCGGCGGAATACCGGGAAGTGCATATCGCACTGCTGACCGGTTTGTTGTCCCATATCGGGATGAAGGACGCAGAAAAGCAGGAGTATACCGGCGCGCGTAACGCCCGTTTCTCCATCTTCCCCGGTTCCGGCTTGTTCAAAAAACCGCCGAAATGGACCATGGTGGCCGAGCTGGTGGAAACTAGCCGTCTGTGGGGGCGCATTGCGGCGCGTATCGATCCGGAATGGGTTGAGCCGGTGGCGCAACATCTGCTGAAACGCTCGTACAGTGAGCCACACTGGGAGCGTGCGCAGGGCGCGGTAATGGCGACTGAGAAGGTGACCGTCTACGGTCTGCCTGTCGTGGCCGCGCGTAAGGTCAACTACAGCCAGATCGATCCGGCTCTGTGCCGCGAGCTGTTTATCCGCCATGCGCTGGTGGAAGGTGATTGGCAGACTCGCCACGCCTTCTTCCGCGAAAACCTCAAACTGCGCGCCGAGGTGGAAGAGCTGGAACACAAATCCCGCCGTCGCGACATTTTGGTGGACGACGAGGCGCTGTTTGAGTTTTACGATCAGCGCATCAGCCATGATGTGATCTCTGCCCGTCACTTCGACAGCTGGTGGAAGAAAGCCAGCAAAGAGACGCCAGACCTGCTCAACTTTGAGAAGAGCATGTTGATTAAGGAAGGGGCGGAGTCAGTCAGCAAACTTGATTACCCGAACTTCTGGCATCAGGGCAACCTCAAGCTGCGGTTGACCTATCAGTTTGAACCCGGCGCAGACGCGGATGGGGTGACCGTACACATTCCGCTACCACTGTTAAACCAGGTGGAAGAGAGCGGGTTCGAGTGGCAAATTCCTGGCCTGCGTCGCGAACTGGTCATTGCATTAATCAAATCGCTGCCTAAACCGGTGCGCCGCAACTTTGTGCCTGCGCCAAACTATGCGGAAGCCTTTTTAGGCCGCGTCACACCGCTGGAACTGCCGCTGCTGGACGCGCTGGAGCGTGAATTCCGACGCATGACCGGCACGACCATCGACCGCGATGACTGGAACTGGGATCAGGTGCCCGATCACCTGAAAATCAGCTTCCGCGTGGTGGACGATAAAAACAAAAAGCTGCAGGAAGGGCGTTCCCTGACCGAATTGAAAGAGGCGTTGAAAGGCAAAGTCCAGGAGACGCTCTCTGCGGTTGCGGATGACGGTATCGAGCAGAGCGGATTGCACATCTGGAGTTTTGGTCAGCTTCCGGAAAGCTACGAGCAGAAGCGCGGTAACTATAAGGTGAAGGCCTGGCCTGCGCTGGTCGATGAGCGCGACAGTGTGGCGATCAAGCTGTTTGATAACCCGCAGGAACAGCAACAGATGATGTGGCGCGGCCTGCGCCGCTTGCTGCTATTGAATATCCCGTCGCCGATTAAGTATCTGCACGAGAAGTTACCGAACAAAGCCAAACTGGGGCTGTACTTTAACCCATACGGTAAAGTGCTGGATCTGATCGACGACTGCATCTCCTGCGGCGTGGACAAACTGATCCACGAGGCGGGTGGTCCGGTCTGGACGGAAGCAGGTTTTGCTCAGCTTCATGACAAGGTGCGCGCGGAGCTGAACGACACGGTGGTAGAGATTGCCAAGCAGGTCGAGCAAATCCTCACCACCGTTTTCAATATCAACAAACGTCTGAAAGGGCGCGTGGATATGACCATGGCGCTGGGGCTGTCAGATGTAAAAGCACAGATGGCCGGGCTGGTGTACCGTGGGTTTGTCACCGGGAACGGCTTTAAGCGACTCGGCGATACGCTGCGTTATCTGCAGGCGATTGAAAAACGGCTCGAGAAAATGGCTATCGACCCACATCGCGATCGCGCTCAGATGTTGAAAGTGGAGAGCGTGCAGCAGGCGTGGCAGCAGTGGCTGAATAAACTGCCGCCGACACGCCGCGACGATGAAGACGTTCAGGCAGTCCGCTGGATGATCGAAGAGCTCCGTGTCAGCTTCTTTGCCCAGCAGCTCGGTACGCCGTATCCGATTTCGGATAAACGTATTTTGCAGACAATGGAGCAGATTTCCGGTTAAAACCCTTGCCCGGTGGCGCTGCGCTTACCGGGCCTACGGAAGAAAATGTAGGCCGGGTAAGGCGTAGCCGCCACCCGGCTGGTTATCGTTCCACAATTGCCAGCGTAAACCCGTCCCACCCCTTAACCCCCACCGTCTGCAACGCGGTGGCGGTTAAACGGGGATTGTCCCCAATCATCTCGATAAACCGACGAACACCCTGCACGCGCGCATCGTCACTTTGCTCGTTAATCACTTCGCCCTCGCGTACCACGTTATCACCAATAATCAACGTCCCTGGGCGGGAGTAGTGCAGCGCCCATTTCAGATAACCTGGGTTGTTTGGCTTATCTGCATCAATAAAGATCAGGTCGAATGGCGGTATATCACCGAAATTCTCGAGCGAGTTCAGAGCCGGGCCTTCTACCAGTTCAATACGGTTGTTTAGCCCCGCGAGGTGGATATTCTGGCGGGCAATTTCGGCATGGGTTGGATCCGCTTCAAGCGTAATCAGCTTTCCGTCTGGCGGCAGAGCGCGAGCCATCCAGATGGAACTATAGGCACCGAGCGTGCCAATCTCAAGAACACGCCGCGACTGCGTCAGACGGACAAACAGCGCCAGCAGTTGACCCTGATTGGCCGCTACATCGTGTTCGGGGAGCCCGCCGCGTTTGTTGTTTTCCAGTACCTGACGCAAGACATCATCTTCAGGAATAAGCGAAGAAATCATGAAATTATCTACTGCTGACCACTGTTGTTGCATAGATTGGCTCCTGAGAGTAAAAACTGGGGGCGAAATAGGGACCTGGTAATCGTAGCACTTCAGGCATTGAACCTTCGTAAATCTGGCCCCGAAGTTCCCTGTAAAATCGTTCACGGTATAATTGAGCCGCACTGGGTACTTTTTTAAACAGCACACGCAACAGAATGTTTTGAGTGATAGAAAACCAATAGCATAATAGGCAGATGCAATCCGATTCGGCGCTCGCCTGTACTTTATTAGCCAGAAGCCGTCCCCCTGAAGAGACTCACAGGAGAAGTTCATCATGGTTCAGACCCATTTCCCCATTCTGCCTGATGCCACTCTGGCGGCGATTAATACTCTCGGCACATGGCTGGCGCAGGATGATCTGAGCGGTTCCCGTCAGAACCCGGATGTCGATGGGGTAGTTCTGGCAGGAAACGCGGTCATTCCGACTATTGATGCGGCCTGCCGTATCGCCGCGCAAAACGAGATCCCGTTGCTGATTAGCGGCGGTATCGGCCATTCGACCGCGTTTCTATATGCGGCCATTGGCAGTCACCCGCGTTATCACACAATACCGGTCACTGGGCGACCGGAAGCCGGTATTCTGGCCGACATTGCACGCGAGTTCTGGCAGATCCCTGAGGGACGTTTGTGGATCGAAGATCAATCCACCAACTGTGGTGAAAACGCGCGTTTTAGCTGGAACATACTGAAACAGCATCAGCGAGCTACCGGGCGAGTGCTGGTGGTGCAGGATCCGACAATGCAGCGACGTACCATGGCGACGTTTGCCCGCGTGTGCCGGGATGAACCCGTTTCGCCACGGTGGATAAGTCACCCGGGGGTTATACCGACACTGCAGAACGGCAAAGATGGGGTGGAATTTAGCGAGGGCAACACCGGACTGTGGCCCGTTGACCGCTACCTGTCACTGGTTCTGGGGGAACTGCCGCGACTGTATGATGACGTTAACGGCTATGGTCCTGCCGGACGTGATTTTATCGCTCACGTTGAGTTTCCTGATGCTGTGGCTGAAGCATGGGCATTGTTACAGCAGGATCCGGTCCTGAAAACCGCCTTATCCCGGCGCTCGCTCCTCTGAGTATCCTGCGGTTTCCCCCTCCGCAAAGAGGGGGACGGCATTACAGCGCGGCGTACTTATCCAGCGTACGCACCAGCTGTGTCACAAAACCATATTCGTTGTCATACCAGGCGACGGCTTTCACCAGTTGCAGATCGCCCGCTTCCGTTACCTCAGTTTGCGTGGCATCAAATACCGAACCAAAGTGCGAACCGATCACATCTGACGACACAATCTCTTCATCGGTATAACCAAACGATTTATTTCCCTGTGTCGCCTTTTTCAACGCGGTATTGATCTCCTCAACCGTGACCTTTTTACCCAGAATGGCGACCAGTTCGGTGACGGAGCCGGTTTTAACCGGCACGCGCTGCGCGTGGCCTTTCAGTTTGCCACTCAACGCGGGGATGACCAGGCCGATGGCTTTTGCCGCACCGGTGGTATGCGGAATGATATTTTCTGCCGCCGCGCGTGAGGCACGAAGATCTTTTCCGCGAGGCCCATCTACCAGTGCCTGGGTACCGGTATAGGCGTGAATAGTCGTCATGGTACCGACTTTAATTTCAAAGGCATCATGCAGCGCTTTTGCCAGTGGGGCGAGGCAGTTGGTGGTGCAGGAAGCGACGGAAATGATGGTATCACTGGCGTCAATGGTGTCGTCATTCACGTTATAAACGATGGTTTTCATCTCTCCGGCAGGGGCAGAAATAAGCACTTTCTTCGCGCCTGCATCCAGATGCGCTCGTGATTTTTCTTCGGAGGTGTAAAAGCCGGTGCACTCCACAACGATATCCACACCTGCGGCTTTCCACGGAATATGCTTCGCCTCTTTTTCGGCGTAGACCGCAATGGTTTTACCGTCAACAATCAGCGCATCTTCAGTGAAATCTACGCTCCACGGGAAACCACCGTAGTTGGAATCATGCCTGAGCAGATAGGCCAATACTTTGGGAGAGGTGAGGTCGTTGATGGCGACGACGGTGTTGCTATCCTGGGTTTCAAGAAGGCGGCGCAGTACAAGGCGTCCAATGCGTCCAAATCCGTTAATGCCAATTTTACTCATGGTGTTCTCCTGTGAACGTGTCGATACGACAGTTTGAACTCATCCAGGCTTAGACCATCACGGGCTGGGCGGCAATTGAAGATGCTTCATGCGGAAGGAAGTATTTGAAAAACCATACAGAAAAATTGATGAATTTTTAAGGAAAGGGGATTATGTTGACGCGATATCCGTTTTTTTCAGGAAAACCCATGCGCACTAAATATACAAGCCTGCAAATCGCAATTCACTGGCTGGTGTTTCTGTTAATCATCGTTGCTTATTGCGCGATGGAGTTTAAAGGTTTCTTCCCGCGTACCGCTCGCCCATTGATCAATATGATCCACGTCTCATGCGGAATCACCATTCTGGTGCTGATGGTGACGCGTCTGCTGGTTCGTCTCAAGTTCCGCGCGCCACCGATTCAACCAAAGCCAAAAGCGATGGTGACGGGGATGTCTCATCTGGGGCACCTGGTGGTGTATATGCTGTTCATTGCGTTACCGCTGATTGGTATTGTGATGATGTACAACCGGGGCAGCGACTGGTTTGCTTTTGGCATGGTGATGCCGCATGCGGCGGAATCCAATTTTGACCTGGTCGATGTGCTGAAAGAGTGGCACGTTACGCTGGCGAATCTGGGGTATTTTATGATTGGCCTGCACGCACTGGCAGCACTGATGCACCACTATTTCTGGAAAGATAATACCCTTCTGCGCATGATGCCGAAAAAGCGTCAATAAATGCGGAAAACAGGCCGGGTAAGCGCAGCGCCACCCGGCTTTTTTTTTAGCGCAGCTGAGCACGCTCTTCAGTAGTTAACGCCAGCGCCTGCGTTGATCCGGTCTCAGACGATTTCACTGCCGCTTCCAGTACAGCCATAACCGCTAATGCTTCGACAGGATTAACGGGGTTGGTGATTTTCCCGAGAACCGCATCACGTACGTTAATGTAATACTGGCGCTGA
Organism: Enterobacter sp. CPE_E890; assembly: GCF_046521475.1. Lineage (NCBI taxonomy): Bacteria > Pseudomonadati > Pseudomonadota > Gammaproteobacteria > Enterobacterales > Enterobacteriaceae > Enterobacter > Enterobacter sp. CPE_E890. The sequence goes on from NZ_JBKFZW010000001.1 coordinate 2,370,114, forward strand.
TCGCCTTTCGGGGTCGCAATAGTCTGCTGTGCTCCGTCTGCTCCATAGAGCACCATGCTGTCGCTGTCTTCGCCCCAGGTTGCACTGCCGGGAATCACCCCTGCGAGCAGCTGCGCTTCCTGCTGATCGATTCTGGCTTTTACCACGCTGCCCTTATCCCCGTGGACCGTAAAGCGTGCCGTACCGCCTGCGACCAGCATGCTGGCATGCAGAATGACCTTATGTTGCGGATAATTTAAGACCACGTGCGCCCAGTCGTTAATTTCTGCACCGTCGCGCAGCGTCGCGATATTCCCCTGAACCGACTGCGGCAGGCCAAAGAGCTGAAGCGTCTGGTCAATCAAGTGAGGACCCAGGTCAAACCACAGGCCGCTCCCGGGGACGTTCTGCTCGCGCCAGCGCACGCGTACTTCCGGACGGAAACGGTCAATATGCGACTCCAGATGTTTAATCTTGCCGAGCGTACCTTGCTCAATAAGCTGCTTAATGCCGAGGAAATCGCTGTCCCAGCGGCGGTTGTGAAAGACGGAGAGCAAAAGCTGCTTTTCATCCGCCAGCGCAATCAGGTCGCGGGCTTCCTGCATGTCGAGGGTGAAAGGCTTATCCACGACCACATGTTTCCCGGCGTTCAGCGCAAGCGTGGCCAGCGGCGCGTGGGTGGCGTTGGGGGAGGCAATAACGACCAGATCGACATCCGGATGCTGAATGGCCTCTTCCGGTGTTGCAACCACCTGAACATCCGGAAGATCGCGTTTTACTTTTTCTTCATCACGAGAAGATACGACCGCCAGCTTAAGTCCATCAACGGACTGGATCAGCGGTGCATGGAAGGTTTTGCCGACAAATCCATACCCGATCAATGCAATGTTGATTGTTTTCACTTTACTCATGACCTTCTCCACGTTGATTCGCGCAAACCGTGACCTGCAATGCGCTATGGTCCCCAAGCTCAGGCCAGGGACGATCCAGAAACAGTTGTTGGATGTTGGATAACTCGCAAACCAGATACGGTTCGCAGCGGTTGACTTTAAGGTGGTCGGCGACAATCCAGTGAGCATGGCTGACGGCAAGCATCGCGCGCTTGACCTCCGCATCTGCTTCTGTACTGGCACTCAGACCGAGTTCGGCATGGATGGCGCACGCCCCGAGAATAGCGATATCCGCACGATAACGGGACAGGAGAGACAGGGTGGCGCTTCCGGCGAACAGGCGCTGTTTTTGGTCCCATTTTCCACCGAGCAGGATCAGCTCAATATTATCCTGGTCGCTAAAATGCTGGGCAATATCCAGCGAGGTGGTGATAACAGTCAGCGGCCCCTGAAGAAAGGTGGCAACAGCCATCACCGTGCTTCCGGCATCCAGAAACAGGGTGGAGCCCGGTGGAACTGCCTGCGCGACCTGTTTACCCAGACGCTGTTTGGCTTCGGGCAGCAACGTACTGCGCCCCTGACGATTCATGGCGGAAAGATTGAGTGCAATAGCCCCGCCATGATTCTTCTGCGCAAGGCCCTGGTTTTCAAGGTCAGTCAGATCGCGGCGGATGGTGTCTGCTGAAACCTGAAGCTTTTCTGCCAGCTCGGTGATACTGGCCTGTCCTTGCTCACTAATAATATCAAGTACATATCGTTGACGAGCCGTTTTGTGCATGAACAAATCCTGCAAAATGTCGCAATAGTTCGCATAATACAGCATTTCAGCGCAGAGAGAAGCACAATGTCGTCACCAGGATACGCAAGTGGGGTAATGATTCAGGTAGGTGATTATTAAAATTATATTAAGTGCTTATAAGTAAACCGTTTTAAATGTTAACCATAGTGTTATTGTTATGTTTTATTTAATAGTTTGGATTATGTCGCTATTGTATCACCCTTATTTAGCGATATATTTCAATTAAATTTGAATTAACGAATTAAAATAACGTAAATTTGTTTTTTAATGGTTATTTATGTCGCCATGTAGGCTTTAACTACGTAAGTTGACACTTCTTTGAAAATCTTTGTGTCTGACCCGTCATGAAATTAACGCAAAAATGTGCATATAACGAATTAGGAATTTTCCTTAAATAACAGGGGGTTTATATGTTTCATTTGAAAGTCCATTTTCGAGGTTTTGTCCAGAAACCCCATGTTTTTTCTTATTTGTAACACCGCATTAACATTGTGGGTGTAGTGGCCTATACCGCATTTTGTTATGCTGCTAACCAGTTTAAGAAATAAGTAAATTCTTAATTGAAATAAGACGCAGACAGAACTCAGTTCCAATGGAAATGGGTATGGGAAGTATTACCTGAAATCCGGCAAGGAAACCGAAGAAATATTTGTCTAATTATCTATACCTCTTTTTGGGTATTTGTTTGAGTATCACTCAGAGTCAGGGAGATAAAATGACGAAATTGAGTAAACCTAAGTTCCTTCGATATGCAGCCGCGATGGCATTATTTTCGATAGCCATAAATACCGCTTGTGCCAATAGTGGGCAGGTGGGGATTGCCCCGGTTTCCACAACAACATTAAAAGAAAGTATTCTTTTTGCTATCGATCGCGATCCGTCAATTAGTCAGCAGGCCGCGCAATTAGGTATTGGTCAGGCACAAATAGATGAAGCGCGCAGCGGTTGGATGCCGCAAATATCGTTAAACGGGAGTACAGGGCACAGCCAGACCACCGATTCCAGCGGGTCACTGAAGAATTCAGCCGCCTGGGGGCTGAGCCTGACGCAGCTGCTGTACGATTTTGGCAAAACCAATAACAGCATCAGTCAGTCTTCCGCCCAGCGTGATAGCTACCGCTATCAGCTGATGGGCACGCTTTCGGATGTGGCGGAAAAAACGGCGCTGAGCTATGTAGAGGTCAAACGCTATTCCGATCTGTTGCTGGCGGCAAAAGAGAATGTTCAGGCGCTCAAAAACGTCGAGCAGCTGGCAAAACTGCGCGCTGATGCAGGCGTGAGCTCCACGTCCGATGAGCTCCAGACCCGCACGCGTATTGCCGGCATGCAGGCGACGGTCGCTCAGTATCAGGCCGCCCTTAACAGCGCCCGCGCCAGGCTAGCGGTTTTAACCGGAATGCAGGCAGAGGTCTATTCGCCGGTGCCTGCGAATCTTGCCGTGGAGCCGGACTCGCTCAATCGCATAGATTATTCGCTGATACCGGCGGTGATGGCCGCACAGAACATGGAACGGTCTGCTCAGTATGGCGTGGAAACGGCGAAGTCCCAGCACTGGCCGACGCTAAGTCTGAAAGGAGGGCGTACCCGTTATGAATCGGACAACCGTTCTTACTGGGACGACCAGATACAGCTCAACATAGATGCCCCACTGTATCAGGGGGGCGCGGTTTCCGCACGCGTTCGGCAGGCGGAAGGCGCACGAGCCATGGCCTCCTCTCAGGTCGATCAGGCGCGTTTCGATGTCCTGCAAAAAGCTTCCGTAGCGCAGGCGGACTGGACCGGCGCACGGGGAAGAATGGAAGCCGGGAAACAACAGCTGGAAAATGCACTGCGCGCCCGCGATGTCTATAAAAATGAATACACCCTGAGCAAGCGGAGCATTAACGATCTGCTCAGCGTTGAGCAGGATGTCTGGCAGGCCACCTCGGCAAAAATAATCGCTGAGTATGATGGCTGGAGTTCGGCAATTAATTATGCTGCCGCGGTTGATAATTTAATGCCACTTATTGGAGTAGAGAAAAGCGCTACCGCAAAACTACCCGATTTGAGTTAAAAAAAGGCGCACATTGGTTGCGCAAAATAAGTCTGAAAATAATGGGTGATTTTTCCCAGGGATAGCTACATCCATCTGGTGGACATATCCACAGGAATCCTTACACCTGCAAGGAGAAGAAAATGAGTAACGTAAAGGTTGTTGATGTCATCATTCGCAAAACGGCGGAGAAAACGAAATTAACAGGTGAAGGAAATCTGTCGGTCTCTATTTCATCGCCAAGCGTGATTGAAATCCAGGGTTCTGCTCAGGATGTGGCGCGTTATGTTCGCCAGGGTAAAGATCTCCTCATTTATATGAAAGATGGCAGCGTTATTCGCTGCAATAACTATTTTGTCGAAGATCCAGAAACGCATAATCAGTCAGAACTGGTGTTCAACGACCGTCAGGAACTGACACATATTTCTTTTGCCGATGCCGGGGAAGCGTCAGGCGCTGCAGTAACTGAATTAACCGCGCAGGCCACACCGATTAGCAGCATTGAGCCTTTCCTCGAGCAGGGAAGCGTTTTGAGCGACGCGCCGTGGGGCTGGATTGCGGGCGCTGCGTTAGGCGGTGGTGCCATCGGGGCACTGCTGGCTCACGGGGGAGACGGTGAAACCAAAACAAGGGTTGTTGATAATACCAAAGAGGTTGAAAGCGCAACGCCCACCTTTTTGCTGACAGATAAAGCGGGTGACAAGCAGGGGGTGCTGAGTGCAAAAGAGGTCACGGACGATAACACCCCAACCTTTAGTGGTACCGGCCAACCGGGCGCAACCATCCAGATCAAAGACAGCAGCGGCAGTACCATCGCCAGTGCAATGGTCGCTAAAGACGGTACCTGGACGGTAAAATTACCAACCCAGACCGACGGGGAGCATACCTGGTCGGTCGTGCAGATCGACGGCAGTAAAACCACCGCTGCGGGCAGTATTACCGTGACGGTTTCTACCGCCGATGCCTCTATTACGCTGGCCACCACGGCGGGCGATAACGTGCTTAACGCCAGCGAGCAATCCGCGGGCTTTACGCTTTCCGGTGCCAGCAAAAACCTGGCGCAGGGTACTGAACTCACCGTAACGCTGAACGGCAAAACCTACACGACTGAAGTGGGCGCAGACGGCGCATGGCTCGTTAACGTGCCTGCAGCTGACGCGCAGGCGTTGGGCGACGGCACCTGGACGGTCAACGTCAGCGGTAAGGACGCGGCGGGGAACACCGTGAGCGGAAGCCAGACGATTGGCGTCGATACCACCGCGCCAACGCTGTCTGTTGATACCCTCGCGCAGGACAACATCATCAATGCGGCTGAGCACAACCAGCCGCTGACGCTGACCGGTAAAACCAATGCGGAAGCCGGTCAGATTGTCACCGTGACGCTGAACGGTAAAAACTACAACGCCACCGTGGCGGGTGACGGTACCTGGACCGTCACGCTGGCGGCGAACGACGTACAGGCGCTCAGCGAGGGCAATCACACCCTGACGGTGAACGTCAGCGATAAAGCGGGCAACGGCTCGTCTGTTACCGCAGATTTCACGGTTGATATCACCGCACCGGTTGTCACCGTCAATACCGTGGCGGGCGACGATGTTCTCAATACCAGCGAGCAGGGTCAGGCACAGATTATTTCCGGCCTGGCGAACGGTGCAGCGGCGGGTGATGTGGTCACCGTGACCCTTGGCGGCCAGACTTTCACGGGCGTGGTGCTTGCGGACGGTAGCTGGAGCGTCGGCGTTCCTGCGTCCGTGCTGGGCGCGCTGGGTGAAGGCAGCCACACGCTTTCGGTTTCCGTGACTGACGCGGCAGGCAACACCGGCAGCGCCACGCACGGCATTACGCTGAGCGGACACCCGCCAGAATTTACGATTGACGCCATCAGTCAGGACAATGTTCTGAATGCTCAGGAGGCGATGCAGCCGCTGAGCCTGACCGGTACCAGCAATTTGCCGAACGGCAGCGCTATCACGGTGACGCTGAACAACGTTAACTATCAGGCGACCGTCGAAAACGGTATCTGGGCGGTCCAGGTGCCGGTTTCCGACGTGCTGAATCTGGCGAACACGCTTTATACCGTCAGCGTCAGCGGTACCGACAGCGTGGGTAACAGCGGTTCTGCAGAAGCGAATCTGCTGGTGGATACTGTCCTTCCGCAGGTCATTATCAATACGTTTGCGGGCGACAACCTGGTCAATAACGCCGAAGCGGGCGTCGATCAAACCCTCAGCGGCCGCGTCACCGGCGCGGCGGCGGGCGATACCGTCTCTGTCACCGTCGGCGGCAAGAGCTATACCGCAACGGTTGGCAGCGATCTGACCTGGAGCGTGAAAATCACGTCAGCGGATCTTCAGGCGTTCGGCGACGGTGATTTAACCTTTACCGCATCGGTGACCAATGGGCACGGCAATACCGGCACCGGCGAGCGTGATATCAATATCAACGCTGAGCTGCCGGGCCTGCGCGTGAACACCATTTCCGGCGATGACGTGATCAACGCCATCGAGCAGCAGCAGGATCTGAGCGTCACCGGCTCCAGTACTCATCTGGCAGCGGGGACGCAGATTGTCGTCACCATTAACAACGTCGAGTATGTCACCGCGGTTAACGCCAGCGGCAACTGGCAGATCGGCGTACCCGCGGCGGACCTTCAGGCCTGGACGGCGGGAGGTATGACGGTCAGCGTCAGCGCTGAAGATACCTGGGGCAACACTGTTGCGGCTGAACACCCGATCGAACTCGATCTGAACGCAGTGGCGGTCACTATTGATACCGTCTCCGGCGATGACCTGCTGAATGCGGCAGAAAAAGGCAGTGATTTAACCCTTTCCGGCCAGACGCAGGGCGTGGAAGCGGGGCAGACCGTGGTGGTGAAATTCGCTGACCAGACCTTTACCGCGCAGGTGCAGCAGGATGGCTCCTGGAGCCTGACCGTACCCGTCAGCGCCATGGAAACCCTGATCGACGGTCGCGCGCAGGTGAGCGTTAGCGTCACTAACGTCAACGGTAACAGTGCCGAGGCGTCGCGCGTGGTCACCGTAGATACTCAGCCGCCGACAATAACGATCGATAATCTGACCACCGACAACATCATCAATGCGGCAGAAGCGCAGCAGGATTTAGTGTTAAGCGGCAGCAGCAATGCTGAAGCAGGCCAGGTGGTCACTGTGACGATGAACGGTAAAACCTATCAGACCACGGTTCAGACGGACGGTACCTGGCAGTTGAGTGTACCTGCGGCTGACGTCGGCGCGCTGGCAGATGGCATTGTGACCGTGACGGCAACCGTGAGTGATGTGGCGGGGAACACCAGCAGTGCCGATCGCATTGGGCTGGTGGACGCGACCGTGCCGCAGGTGACGATTAACGACTTTGTCACCGATACCAACACCGTTAACCAAATCGCCCATTCACAGGCGCAGATCCTGAGCGGCTCCGTCACCGGTGCGGCTGCGGGCGACAGGGTAACCATCTCCATTAATAACGTGGATTACACCACCGTGGTCGATGCGGCAGGTCACTGGAGCCTGGGACTGCCTGCGTCAGTGGTGCAAGGTCTGGCTGACGGTACCTGGACGATTAACGTCTCCGTGACCGACCAGTCCGGTAATACCGGAAGCCATTCACTGGATGTGGTGGTGAATACCGTGACGCCTGTCATCGGTATCAACACGCTGGCGGCGGACGATGTGATCAATGCTACAGAGAAAGGCGAAGATCTGCTGCTCTCCGGCACCAGCAACCAGCCGGAAGGCACCACCGTTACGGTGACCCTGAACGGCATTCACTACACAGCCACTACTGACGCCAGCGGAAACTGGAGCGTCACCGTGCCTGCTTCCGCGGTGAGCGCGCTGGGTGAAGCCCATTACACCGTGACGGCGGACGTCACCGACAGCGTAGGTAACAGCGCGTCAACCTCACACGACGTGCTGGTGGACAGCTCGCTGCCGGTTGTGACGATCAACACGCTGGCGGGCGACAACATCGTTAACGCAGCGGAAGTGGCGGCAGGGCAAACCCTGACCGGTAAGGTAACGAACGCGGCTTTAGGTGACACTGTCACTATTATCCTGGGCGGCCAGACATACACAGCTACCGTGCAGGACGATCTGACCTGGAGCCTGCCGTTAAGCGAGAGCCAGCTGACCGCGCTCGGCAACGGCGACCTCACCGTATCCGCCAGCGTCACCAACGCGCACGGTAATACCGGCTCTTCTTCTCTCGACTTCACCATCGACGCCCAGCTCCCGGGACTGCGGATTGATACCGTGGCGGGTGACGACGTGATTAACGTGATCGAGCACGCTCAGAACCTGATTGTGTCCGGCACCAGCACCGATCTGGCCGCGGGCAGCATCGTCACCGTAACCATTAACGGCAACACTTATTCTGCAACCGTGCTGGCGGACGGTTCCTGGCAGGCGGCAGTGCCGGCGGCGGATGTATCTCAGTGGGCGGACGGTTCGCTGAAGATCACAGCAAGCGCACAGGATACCTCCGGTAATCCGGTCGCTATCGGGACTGTCGTGGATGTCGATCTCGCACCTGTGGCTATCACCATCAACAGCGTGACCGATGACAACGTGCTCAACGCGGCGGAAAAAGGCCAGGATCTGGTGCTGTCCGGCACCTCATCCAACGTTGAAGCGGGCCAGACCGTGACCATCACCTTCGCGGGTAAAACGTATACCACCACGGTGGATGCCAACGGGGACTGGACGTACACCGTACCGGCAGCCGATTTGAGCGGCCTGAAAGACGGTGACGCCAGCGTGCAGGTCAACGTCACCAATGTGAACGGTAACGCGGCGTCTTCGGCGCAGGAATTCAGCGTCGATACCACCGCGCCGACGGTGACCATCAACACCATCAGCCAGGACAATATGCTGAACGCGGCCGAGGCGGCTCAGGATCTGACCCTGAGCGGCACGTCTACTGCCGAAGCAGGCCAGACGGTGACCGTGACCTTCAACGGCAATCAGTACGCTGCGCAGGTGCAGGCCGACGGTAGCTGGACGCTGGACGTCCCGGCGGCGGACATGGCAGGCATCACCGACGGCAATGCGGCGGTCACGGCGACGGTGTCCGATAAAGCAGGCAACCCGGCCAGTGCGGGTGCTTCTGTGCTGGTTGACACCACCGTACCGCAGATTACCTTCGATATCGTCGCGGGCGACGACATCGTGAATATTGCCGAACACGGCCAGGCGCTGATTGTTTCCGGTAAGGTTACGGGGGCACAGGCGGGCGACGTGATTACCGTGACCCTGAACGGTAAAGACTACACCGCGATGCTGGATGCGTCCGGAAGCTGGAGCGTGGGTGTTCCGGCGGCGGACGTGAGCGCGTTGGCTAACGGCGACCAGACAATGTCGGCGACCCTCACCGATAAAGCGGGCAACAGCACCACTGCCACGCATGATTTTGACGTCTCCCTGACCGTACCGGTTATCGCCATCAATACCCTGGCGGGTGACGATGTGATCAATGCGGCAGAGAAAGGTGAAGATCTGCTTCTTTCCGGTACCAGCAACCAGCCGGACAGAACCACCATTACGGTGACGCTGAACGGTATCAATTACAGCGCCATCACAGACGCCAGCGGTAACTGGAGCATCACCGTTCCGGCGGCAAACGTCTCTGCGCTGGGAGAAGCAAGCTACGTCGTGGCGGCGAGTGTAACTGACGCCGCAGGCAACAGCGCGAGCACCAGCCACAGCGTACTGGTCGACAGCGCATTGCCGCAGGTCACCATTAACCCTGTCGCCACGGACGATGTCATCAACGCAGCGGAAGTGGCTGCCGGGCAGACCCTGAGCGGCAAAGTGAGCGGCGCAGCGAGCGGTGACACTGTCACTATTAGTATCGGCGGAAATACGTATACGGCTACGGTTCAGGACGATCTGAGCTGGTCGGTCAACGTGCCGTCTACGGTCTTAACCGCCATCGGTAACGGCGATCTGACGGTTTCAGCCAGCGTCACCAACGGCCACGGCAACACCGGAACAGTCGAGCGCGACATCACCATTGATGCCAACCTGCCGGGCCTGCGCGTTGATACCGTAGCCGGCGACGATGTGATCAACAGCATCGAGCACGCTCAGAACCTGATTATCACCGGCTCCAGCGAGGGCCTGGCAACGGGCGCGGCGTTAACGGTGACCGTCAACGGCAAAACCTACGCGGCGACGGTGCTCGCTGACGGTACCTGGGCGGCGGCCATTCCGGCAGCAGACGTCAGCGCGCTGACTGCTGGCACGCTCACTGTGACCGTTGAAGGCCAGAGCGCAGCGGGTAACCCGGTTTCTATCAGCCATGACGTGAAGGTGGATCTGGCGGCAGTCGCCATCAGCATTGACCCGATTGCCACAGACGACGTGATTAACGCGGCGGAGAAAGGCGCGGACCTGGTGCTGTCCGGCAGCACCACTAACGTGGAAGAAAACCAGACCGTCACCATCTCATTTGGCGGTAAGTCTTACACCGCGACGGTGGATGCGGACGGCAACTGGACGGCGACCGTACCGTCTGCCGATTTGGGCAGCCTGAAAGACGGCGACGCCAGCGTGCAGGTAAGCGTCACCAATGTGAACGGTAACAGCGCGTCGGCGGGCCGCGAGTACAGCGTGGACGCCACCGCACCGACGGTGTCTATCGAAATTATCAGCGATAACAACATCATCAATGCGGCCGAAGCGCAGCAGGATCTTGTGATCAACGGTGTGACCAACGCCGAAGCGGGCCAGACCGTTACCGTCACGCTGAACGGCGCGAATTACACCACCACCGTGCAGGCAAACGGCAGCTGGAGTGTGACCGTACCGCCTGCGGATCTGGGGGCGATTGCCGACGGCAACTATACCGTCAACGCCACCGTGTCTGATAAAGCGGGTAACCCGGCCTCAGCGGATCGCGATGTGCTGGTTGATACAACCGTACCACAGCTGACCATTAATACCGTTTCTGACGACGACGTGATCAACAGCGCCGAGCATGCGCAGGCATTGATTGTTACCGGCTCTGTGACCGGTGCGGCGGCGGGCGATGTGGTCACCGTCACCATCAATAACAAATCTTACACCGCCACGATCGACGCCGCTGGCAACTGGAGTGTGGGCGTGCCGGCAGCTGATGTTACGGCTCTGGCCGCCGGGGATTACACCATCACCGCGGCGCTGACGGATAAAGCGGGCAACAGCAACAGCGCCACGCGCAGCGTGGAAGTCAACCTGACCGCACCGGCGCTGACCATTGACACCGTTTCCGGTGACGATGTGATCAATAGCACCGAGAAAACGCAGGATCTGACCCTTTCCGGTACGGCGTCCGGGCTGGCTGCAGGCGCGGCCGTGACCGTAATGCTCAACGGCAAAGCGTACAGCGCTACGGTTGATAGCAACGGAAAATGGACCACGACCGTTCCGGCTAACGAGGTGGAGCAACTTGGCGAGGCGCTTTATACCGTTACCGCATCGGCAACGGATAGCGTCGGCAACAGCACCAGCACGTCGCACACCGTGAACGTGGAATCCGTTCTGCCGGGCGTGATTATCAACACCGTTGCGGGCGACGACGTGATCAACGCTGCTGAGCTGGCAGCCGGCCAGACCATCAGCGGCAAAGTGGTGAATGCCGAAGCGGGCAACACCGTGACCGTGACGATTGGTGGTAACAGCTACACCGCAACGGTGCAGAGCGACCTGACCTGGTCCGTTAACCTGCCGTCCGACGTTCTGACCGCGCTGGGTAACGGCGATCTGACTGTGACCGCTAACGTCACAAACGGCGTGGGTAATAGCGGAACGGGCGAGCGCGATATTGCTATCGACGCTAACCTGCCGGGCCTGCGCGTGGATACCGTGGCGGGTGACGATGTGATCAACAGCATCGAACACGGGCAGAATCTGATTATCACCGGCACCAGCGACGGGTTGGCGACTGGCGCGGCGCTGACCGTGACCGTTAATGGCAAAACCTACCCGGCTATCGTGCTGGCTGACGGCTCCTGGAGCGCGGCGATCCCGGCGGCAGACGTGGGGGCACTGGCTGCAGGCACGGTCACGGTGACCGTTGCAGGCCAGAGCAGCGCCGGTAACCCGGTCTCCATTAGCCACGATGTGACGGTGGACCTGGCAAACGTCGCCATCAGCATTGACGCCATTGCCTCAGACGATGTGATCAATGCGGCTGAAAAGGGCGCGGATCTGGTGCTCTCCGGTGCGACTTCGAACGTGGAGGAAAACCAGACCGTCACCATCACCTTTGGCGGCAAGAGCTACACCGCGACCGTTGGCGCTGACGGCAAATGGACCACCACGGTGCCCGCCGCCGATCTGACCAACCTGAAAGACGGCGATGCCAGCGTGCAGGTGAGCGTGACCAACGTGAACGGCAATAGTGCATCGGCGGGTCGCGAGTACAGCGTGGATACCACCGCGCCGTCCGTGACTATCAATACGCTTGCGGCTGACGACATTCTGAATGCGACAGAGGCTCAGGCTGATCTGACCGTGTCCGGCACCAGCACCGCCGAAGCGGGTCAGACGATAACGGTGTCACTGAACGGCAAAGACTACACCACAACCGTGGGCGCTGACGGCGGCTGGACGCTGAACGTCCCGGCGGCGGATGTTGCGGCGCTGACGGACGGCAGTGTGACCGTCACCGCATCGGTAAGCGACAAAGCGGGTAACCCGGCGTCGGTTGATCACAACCTGACGGTAGACGTCACCGTCCCTGCAGTGACCATCAACACTATCGCTGGCGACGACGTGATTAACGTGGCTGAACACGCTCAGGCGCAAATCATCAGCGGCTCCGCCACCGGCGCGGCAGCAGGTGATAAGGTGACCGTCACGATTGGCGGACAGACGTACACCACCGTGCTGGACGCGGCGGGTAACTGGAGCGTGGGTGTACCGGCGAATGTAATTTCCGGCCTCAGCGACGGCACCGTGACCGTCACGGCGTCAGTTACCGACGCAGCGGGGAACACGGGCAGCGGCACCCATAACGTGACCGTTGATACCGGTCTGCCATCGGTCAACTTCAACGCCATCAGCGACGATAACGTGCTGAACGCGGTGGAAAAAGGTCAGGATCTGAGCGTGAGCGGCACCAGCGCTAACCTCGCGGAAGGCACCGTGGTGACGGTGACCCTGAACGGTAAAAACTACACGGCCACCACGGCTGCAGACGGCAGCTGGAGCCTGACGGTTCCGGCAGCGGATCTGGCCGCTCTGGGTCAGGCTAATTACACCCTGAACGCGACCGCCACCAACGGCGTGGGCAACAGCGTGAGTAATACCACGAACCTGCTGGTGGACACTGCGCTGCCGACCGTCACCATCAATACCGTGGCGGGTGATAACGTCATCAACGCGGCGGAAGTGGCGGCAGGCCAGACGCTGAGCGGCACCGTGGCGAATGCCGAAGCGGGCAATACCGTCACCGTCACCATTGGCGGCAACAGCTACACCGCAACGGTGCAGAACGATCTGACCTGGTCCGTGAACGTGCCGTCTGACGTGCTGACCTCGCTGGGCAACGGTAGCCTGAGCGTAACGGCGACCGTCACCAACGGTCATGGCAACACCGGAACCGGCGAGCGCGGTATTACCATCGACGCTAACCTGCCGGGTCTGCGCGTGGATACCGTGGCGGGTGACGATGTCATCAACAGTATTGAACATACGCAAAACCTGATCGTCACCGGCTCCAGCGACGGGCTGGCGGCAGGTACGGCGCTGACCGTCACCGTCAACGGTAAAGACTATGCGGCCATGGTGCTGGCGGACGGCACCTGGAGTGCGGCGATCCCGTCCTCCGACGTGAGCGCGTGGCCGGAAGGCACCGTCAAAATCAGCGTTACCGGCGACAGCTCAGCGGGCAACCCGATTACCATCAGTCACGATGTGACGGTGGATCTGGCGACCGTTGCCATCAGCATCAATGCCATCGCCACCGATGATGTGATTAACGCGGCGGAGAAGGGCGCGGATCTGGTGCTGTCAGGTGCGACCACCAACGTGGAAGCCGGGCAGACCGTGACCCTGAGCCTGAACGGCAAAATCTATACCACCACCGTGGACGACAGCGGTAACTGGACCTACGCCGTACCATCTGCGGATCTGGCACACCTCAAGGATGGCGACGCCAGCGTGCAGGTGAGCGTGACCAATGTGAACGGCAACAGCGCCTCGGCGGGCCGCGAGTACAGCGTGGATGCTACCGCGCCGTCCGTGACCATCAATACGCTTGCGGCTGACGACATCCTGAATGCCACCGAAGCGCAGGCTGACCTGACCGTGTCCGGCACCAGCACCGCTGAAGCGGGTCAGACGGTGACCGTGAGCCTGAACGGTAAAGAGTACACCACAACCGTGGGCGCGGATGGCGGCTGGACGCTGAACGTTCCGGCGGCGGATCTGGCCGCGCTCGGCGACGGCAGCGTCACGGTGACGGCGAGCGTCAGCGACAAGGCGGGTAACCCGGCGTCGGTTGATCACACGCTGACGGTGGACGTGACCGTGCCCGCGGTGACCATCAATACCGTGGCGGGCGACGACGTGATTAACATCACTGAGCACGCTCAGGCGCAAATCATCAGCGGCACCGCCACCGGTGCGGCAGCGGGTGATAAGGTCACCGTCACGATTGGCGGACAGACTTACACCACCGTGCTGGATGCGGCGGGTAACTGGAGCGTTGGCGTACCGGCAAATGTGATTTCCGGCCTCAGCGACGGCACCGTAACCGTTACTGCGTCAGTCACCGACGCGGCGGGCAATACCGGCACCGGCACGCATAACGTGACCGTCGATACCGGTCTGCCATCGGTGGCCTTCAACACCATCAGCGACGATAACGTGCTGAACGCGGTGGAGAAAGGTCAGGATCTGAGCGTCAATGGAACCAGCGCCAACCTGACGGAAGGCACGGTGGTTTCCGTGACCCTTAACGGTAAAAACTACACCGCCACCACGGCGGCGGATGGCAGCTGGAGCCTCACGGTTCCGGCGGCGGATCTTGCCGCGCTGGGCGAAGCCAACTACACCCTGAGCGCGGTAGCGACCAACGCCGTGGGCAACAGCGTCAGCAACACCGCGAACCTGCTGGTCGACACCGCGTTGCCGACCGTTACCCTCAACACCATAGCGGGTGATAACGTCATCAACGCGGCAGAAGTGGCCGCGGGGCAGACCATTAGCGGCAAGGTAGCGAACGCGGAAGCAGGCAATACCGTCACCGTATCCATTGGCGGCAACACGTACACGACAACCGTGCAGAGCGATCTCACCTGGTCCGTTAACGTGCCGTCCGACGTTCTGACCGCGCTGGGTAACGGCGATTTGACTGCGTTAGCTTCCGTCACCAACGGCCACGGCAACACCGGCACAGGCGAGCGTGATATCACCATCGACGCCAACCTGCCGGGTCTGCGCGTGGATACCGTGGCGGGCGACGACGTGATCAATAGCATCGAACACGGACAGAACCTGATCCTCACCGGCTCCAGCGACGGGCTGGCAGCAGGTACCACGCTGACGGTAACCGTTAATGGCAAAACCTATGCGGCATCGGTGCTGGCGGACGGCTCCTGGAGCGCGGCGATCCCGGCGGCAGACGTCGGGGCGCTGACAGCAGGCACGGTAACCGTGACCGTTGCAGGCCAGAGCGCGGCGGGCAACCCGGTAACGATCAGTCATGACGTGACCGTCGACCTGACGGCGGTGGCTATCAGTATTGATGCAATTGCCACCGACGACGTGATTAACGCGGCGGAGAAAGGTACGGCTCTGGTGCTCTCCGGCAGCACCTCGAACGTAGAGGAAAACCAGAGCGTCACCATCACCTTCGCCGGCAAGACCTATACCGCGAAAGTGGATGCCGACGGTAACTGGACCGCAACCGTGCCTTCTGCGGATCTGGCGGGCCTGAAAGACGGCGATGCCAGCGTGCAGGTGAGCGTGACCAATGTGAACGGCAACAGCGCGTCTGCGGGTCGCGAGTACAGTGTGGACGCCACCGCGCCAACCGTGACCATTGATACGGTTGCAGGCGATAACGTGATTAACGCCAGCGAAGCGTCCGCAGGTGTGACCCTCTCCGGTACCACCACGGCGGAAGTCGGGCAGACGGTCAGCGTGACGCTGGGCGGTAAAAGCTACACCACGCAGGTACAGCAGGGTGGCATCTGGAGCGTGAACGTGCCGGGCACCGATCTGTCCGCCCTGGCGGATAACGGCTACACCGTGCAGGTCAGCGTGAACGATGCTGCCGGTAACCCGGGCAGCGCGGGCAAAGCGATTACGCTTGATACCACGCCGCCAACCGTCAGCTTTAACGTTGTCGCTGGCGATGATGTCATTAACAGCGTGGAGCACGGACAGGCACAGATTGTTAGCGGCACGGCAACCGGTGCGAGCGTTGGCGATAAGCTGGTCATTACCATCGGTTCGAATCAGTACACCACTACCGTTGACGCCAGCGGTAACTGGAGCGTGGGCGTTCCGGCAAGCGTGATTTCCGCGCTCACCGACGGCACCGTGACCCTTAGTGCGACCATTACCGACAGCGCGGGCAACAGCAGCACCCAGACACACGATGTGGTGGTCAACACCGCGTCTGTGGCACTGACGGTTAACACCCTCAGCGGGGATGATGTGATCAACGCGTCTGAAGCCGGTTCGTCACTGGTGATTAACGGTTCCAGCGCCCAGTTCGCCAGCGGGACCCAGGTCACCGTGACCCTGAACGGCAAGAGCTATACGGCCACCATCCAGAGCGACGGCAGCTGGACGACCACCGTACCTGCCGCCGACGTGGGCGCGCTGGCCGATGGCGCGAGCTACCAGGTGTCTGTGTCGGCGCAGGACAGCGCGGGCAACAGCGCGTCGGCGACGCACAGCATCAGCGTAGATACTACGGCGCCAGTCGTGAGTATTGCGACGCTGTCGGGCGATGACATGCTGAATGCGGCAGAAGCGCAGCAGCCGCTGACGGTGCATGGTTCGTCCAGTGCAGAGGCGGGTCAGACCGTCACCGTGACGCTCGGCGGGAAAACCTACACTGCAACCGTAGCTAACGATGGCACCTGGACGCTCGACGTGCCGGCAGCCGATCTGGCTGCGTTGAGCCAGGGCGCTCTGACCTTGACCGCATCTGTCAATGACAAAGCCGGTAACAACGGCCAGACCACGCACACGTTAACGGTCGATACCGTCGCGCCAACCGTGACCATCAGCACCGTGGCCGATGACGATATCGTCAACAACGCAGAGCAGCTGGCGGGCCAGACCATCCGTGGCACAACCACAGCGGAACAGGGTCAGACGGTGACCGTCTCCTTCAACGGACACAGCTATCAGGCGACCGTCGGGGCAGATGGTTCGTGGTCGGTCTTCGTACCGGGACGTGATTTCCTCGGTCTGAGCGACGGGGATTACACGATTACCGCCTCGGTGAACGATAAGGCGGGTAACCCGGGCAGCGCCACGCATGACGTCACGCTGAACGGCGACGTCCCAACCATCACCATTAACACTTTTGCGCAGGACGATATCGTCAACGCCGCCGAGCACGGCACGCCGCTGGTTGTTAGCGGCACCACCAACGCCCCGGCAGGCCAGACGGTGACCATCACGCTGAACGGTAAAACCTACGCGGCAACCGTCCAGAATGACGGTACCTGGAGCTACACGGTCGGCAGCGCAGAGGTGAGCGCGCTGGCAGACGGCGGTTCTTACGTCATCAACGCGCAGGTCAGCAACACCATCGGCAATAGCGCCAGCGACAATCATACCGTTACGGTGGATCTCACCGCGCCGTCGATGGGGATCAGCATTGATTCCCTGCAAAACGACACCGGTCTGAGCGCGAGTGATTTCATCACTAACGATAATCAGGTGGTGGTGAATGGCTCGCTGACCGCGCAGCTCGGCAATAACGAGAAGGCGCAGATCAGCCTTGACGGCGGGTTAACCTGGATTGACCTGACGGTGACGGGTACCACCTGGCGCTACACCGATGGCCGCAGCCTGACGGACGGAACGTATCAGTACCAGGTTCGCGTGATCGATAACGCGGGTAACGTGGGGGCAACGGACAGCCAGGACGTAGTGATTGATCTGACGAAGCCTGCGGCAACGACCATTACCGTGGATTCCATCACTCAGGATACCGGTCTGTCCGGCAGCGACTTTATCACCAGCGACAACCAGATCAGCCTGAAAGGGACGCTTGGCGCGGCGCTGGGCGCTGGCGACCACGCGCAGATCAGCCTCGACGGTGGCGTTACCTGGACCGATGTGAGCGTCAGCGGCCTGAGCTGGACCTATGTGGATGGGCGTACCCTGGCCGACGGGGATTACAACTACCAGCTGCGCGTGATTGACGACGCGGGCAATATCAGCGCCACCGCCAGCCAGGTGGTGACGATTGATACGGTGGCACCGGACGCCAGTAAAACGATCGCCATCGACAGCATCAGCGACGATACCGGCCTGAGCAGCAGCGACTTTATCACTCGCGACACGTCCCTGACGCTGCACGGCTCGCTCGGCGCGACGCTTGCGGACGGCGAGTATGCCCAGATCAGCATCGACGGCGGTGTGACCTGGCAGAACGTGATTGTCACCGGCAACAGCTGGTACTACGTGGACGGCCGCACGCTGGGTAACCAGACCTATGACTACTATGTCCGCGTGGTAGATGCCGCCGGTAACGTGGGGGCCAGCGCCCATCAGCAGGTGACCGTCGATACGGTCGCCCCGGATGCGGCCATTACGGTGACCGTGGATAACATCACCGTGGATACCGGCTTCGACAATAACGACTTCCTGACCAGTTCGACCTCGTACACGCTGCACGGAACGCTCGGCGCAGAACTTGGCGCGGGTGAATTCGTGCAGGTGAGCATGGACGGCGGCAACACCTGGGTGTACGCCACCGTAAGCGGTACGCAGTGGAGCTACAGCGACACGCGTACCCTGACCGACGGTAGCCATAACTATCAGGTGCGGGTCGTCGACCAGGCGGGGAACGTTGGGGCAACCACCTCGCAGGCGGTAACGGTGGATACCCAGGCACCGCAGTACGGCATCACCGTTGACAGCATCAGCGAAGATACCGGGCAGTCCGGCAGTGATTTCATCACCATGGACACCACGCTGACGATCAACGGTTCGCTGGGCAGCGCGCTGGCAAATGACGAGCGCGTACAGATCAGCCTGGACGGTGGGAATACCTGGCTCGACACCACGGTCACCAACCAGCGCTGGAGCTACACCGATACCCGCGATCTGCCTGACGGGGACTATACCTACCAGGTGCGGATTATTGACCAGGCGGGCAACGTGGGCTCTACCGCCTCTCAGGTGGTGACGGTGGACACCACGCCGCCAACCACGGTAGGCACGGTAGTGAGCTATACCGACGGTGAAGGCGAGCGTCAGGGCACCTTTGGCAGCGCGGTGGCAACAGACGATAACTCGCCGCTGATCAACGGGACGCTTAACCGCGCTCCGGACGACGGTGAAATTGTGCAGCTCTATCGTGACGGGGTCCTGCTCGGCCAGGTGACCATGAACGGCAGTGCCAGCTGGTCCTTCCAGGACAACGGCCTGAGTGATGGTAACCACACTTACATTGTGCGTGTCACCGACAGGGCCGGTAACTACACGGAATCGGACGGGTTTGTCCTGAACGTGGATACCAGCATCCCGACCACCACGGCGGCGATTACCGCGCAGACCACATCGGATACCACGCCGATTGTCAGCGGTACCGTCTCTGCCGATCTGGTGAACGGCGAATACCTGGTGGTAACGGTGAACGGCAAAACCTACACCTCCCAGACGGGCGGCGCGGTAGTGGTCGATCCGGCACATAACACCTGGTATCTGCAGATCCCGGACGGCGATGCGCTTAGCGTGTCGAGCTACAGCGTGACGGCGCAGGTGAAGAGCAGCGCGGGTAACGGCAATACCACCGGCACGGCGACCGGCAGCCTGGTGATTGATACCACCTCGGTGAATACCGACTGGGCAACCACGGCGGGGAACAGCAACAACTCCACCATGACCCTCGGCATGAACAGCAGCGGTCTGTGGAATATCATTGCTAACGGCCAGTCTTACTCCAGCAGCGATAGCTCGAGCTATGCCGGGAATACGCTGACCAACACCCGCGGCTTCTACGTGGTGAGCCAGACCGCCGCCGACTTTGACCGTAACGGCACGCAGGACATTTTCGCCACGGAGAACACCTATGGCGGATCCACGCAGGTAATGTGGACCTACGATGGCAGCACCTATAACGCCAGCCAGCTGGCAATGGGGACCACCATCTGGTACGGCGGCGTGATTGCGTACGACAAAACCGGGGATGGCTACCTGGATCTGGCGTACGGCGATGCGGGTGCCGACTCCATTACCTACCTGATCAATAAGAACGGCGTTCTGTCGCCGGATGGCACCAACGGCGGGGCCGGGTTCTGGGGACAATTCACCACCATGCGTGAAATTTCAGGCGTTGACCTGAACAACGACGGCACGGTGGATATTGTTCAGCACACCAACCGCAGCGGCGCGAACTCGTTAACCGTGATCAACAACAACGGTAACGGCACGCTCTCCATCGGCCAGAACCTGACCAACGTGTTTGTGGCTAACGCCTCGAATACCACCACGGCGGCGTCCATGACGTGGGCGGACTTCAACGGCGATGGCTACATGGATCTGTACCTGGGCAGCAGCTACAACAACAACGGCGGGGTGATCTACTACAACGACGGTACCGGGAAGCTCTCTGCTACCAAGAGCGCGGTGGAAGCCTCGAACGCCACGGCAGGTTATCTGTCGGTGGCGGTGGACTGGAACGGCGACGGGCAGATGGACATCATCAAGCTCAGTACCTACGGCGGTTCGCAGACGGCGACTCTGTTCACCAACAACGGTTACGGCTCCACCTGGATCTCAAGCCAGCTGGCGTCAGGACTGGCGAACGTCACCGGCGTGGCGGCCGTGGACTACAACTGGGACGGCGCGCAGGATCTGCTGGTGTCTCAGCAAAACGGTAAGGTGGTGCTGGTACAAAACAGCAAAACCATTGCTGACGGCACCGCGATGCATCTGCACATTGTCGACAGCGAGGGCATCAACGCCTACTACGGCAACACGGTCAATCTGTATAACGCCGCGGGCGTGCTGGTGGCGTCGCAGATCATCAACGCCCAGTCCGGTATCGGTTCGAACGATACCTCTGCACTGGTGAGTTTCTACGGGCTGGATCCGAAAGAAACCTATTCGGCAGAGATCCTGAAGATCACCAACGGCGTGTCGGATAACGTCACCTGGAGCGGTCTGGAGGCGGGCAACGGCAAAGAGGGCTACGTCCTGACGGCCGAAGCGGCCACCGGCGGCCACAGCGGGACCATCACCGGGACCGGGTATAACGACACCTTTATCGCAGAGGATGGCACCTATACCTACAACGGTTCCGGCGGCTGGAATACCCATTCCGACTACGACACCTGGAGCAATACCGGTGGGATGGACGTGGTGGATTACCGCAACGCAACGTCCGGGATTACGGTTGACTTACGCCTCTCAACCGCCCAGAACACCGGGTTCGGTACCACGCGACTGCTGAACATTGAAGGGATTAACGGCTCTGACTTCGACGACGTTATCACTGGCAACAGCGGTGATAACCAGTTCGAAGGCCGAGGCGGCAACGACACCTTCAACATCGGCAGCGGCGGTCACGATACGCTGCTCTATAAGTTGATCAACGCGTCGGATGCCACGGGCGGTAACGGTCACGACGTGGTGAACGGCTTTACGGTCGGCACCTGGGAAGGGACGGCGGACACGGATCGTATTGACCTGCGCGATCTGCTCTCCGGCAGCGGCTACACCGGCACGGGCTCGGCGAGCTATGTGAACGGTGTGGCCACGCTGGACAGCAGCGCGGGCAATATCAGCGATTACATCCGCGTGGTGCAGAACGGCAGCAATACCGAAATCCAGGTGGATCTGGATGGTACCGGCGGTCAGTTCACGCCAACCACCCTGGTGACACTCAACGGCGTTCAGACGGATCTGGCGACGCTGCTGGCAAACCATCAGCTGTTAATTGCGTAAAACAGCGCCGCGGGGAGCGATCCTCGCGGCTTTTTGCGTTTCTTTACAGGAATAGCAATAACCCTATATTTCACAAGATTATTTTGCGGGCTCGTTTAGAGACGGTTCGATTTTCAATCATCCCGTAAAGGTATCATTTCAGTGCGTAATTATCGCGCTGGACAGGACGTAGCATTATGAAGACACATCCACAGTACGAACCCTGGCTGCAGGGCATGTTCATCATCGCGAAGCATTATCGGCTGGATTTTTCTGCGGAGCATGTTCGGGTCACCATTAATCATGAAAGTCAGTCTCCGCGCCAGCTGGTGCTGGAGGAGATGGCACGCCAGCTTGGGCTGGGGATGCGTATGGTCGCGGCAGATGCCGTATCCCTTGACCCGTGGCGCTTGCCGATGCTGGCGGAATTCACCGGCGGGCAAATCGCGGTGATCGCTCGCATGGACGGTGAAGGTAATGTCAGTCTGCAGTTCAGTGGCGACGGAGGTCTGGAGACAACGCTAACGCGTGAGGAGCTAGGTTCACGGTTAACAGGACTGATGGTGCTGCGCCCGCTTGAATCCGCGCCGGATGCCCGCGTGGATGACTACATCAAACCGTATGAAAAAAACTGGTTCTGGCAACTGGCGCTGAAGGACTGGCGACGCTACAGCGACATTATGCTGGTGGCGCTGGTCGCTAACGTGCTGGCGCTTTCCGGCATGGTCTTCTCCATGCAGGTCTACGACAGGGTGGTACCGTCGCAGTCAGAAGCCACGCTGTGGGTGCTGTTTGGCGGCGTGATGATTGCCATCGTGTTTGAATTCATCATGCGTATGCTGCGCGTGCATATCTCTGACGTGGTGGGGAAGCGTGCCGATCTGCGCATCTCCGAACGCGTTTTTGCCCATGCGCTAAGGATTAAAAACGGCGCGCGCTCTAAATCAACCGGATCGTTTATTGCCCAGATCCGCGAGCTGGAGTCGGTGCGTGAGCTCATCACCTCCACCACCATTGCGGCACTCTCCGATCTGCCGTTTTTCCTGCTGTTCGTCTTCATCCTGTGGATGATTGGCGGTCCGCTGGTGCTGGTGGTTCTGCTCGCCGTACCGTTGCTGCTCATTCCGGGTCTGCTGGTGCAGCGTCCGCTGGGTAAACTCTCCAGTGAGGGGATGCGCGAATCCGCCATTCGTAACGCCACGCTGGTTGAAGCGGTGCAGGGCATTGAAGACATCAAGCTGATGCGCGCCGAGCAGCGTTTCCAGAACCAGTGGAATAACACCAACGACGTTGCTGCCAGCGTCGGAATGAAGCAGCGCTGGCTGACGGGCCTGCTGCTCACCTGGACGCAGGAGGTGCAGTCGATTGTCTATGCGGTGGTACTGCTAGTGGGCTGTTATCTGGTTATCAGCGGCGACATGACCACCGGTGCGCTGGTGGGGACCTCGATTCTGGCATCGCGCACAATTGCGCCGCTGTCGCAGATCTCAGGCGTGCTCTCGCGCTGGCAGTCGGCAAAAGTGGCCCGCAAGGGGCTGGACGACCTGATGCAGCGTCCGATTGACGATCCGCAGAACGGCAAAAAGGTGCACAAAGCGCACCTGCGCGGCGACTACAGGCTTGAGGACGTCGGGTTTTACTACGACGAAGAAGAGAAGCTCACCGTGCTTAACATCAGCAAGCTGCAGATCCGTGCCGGAGAACGGGTTGCGGTGCTGGGGCGAAATGGTTCCGGTAAAAGTACGCTGTTACAGCTTCTGGCGGGTATGCAGGAGCCGCAGCAGGGGAGCATTCTGCTGGACGATATTGCCCTGAACCATCTTGATCCGGCCGACGTGCGTCGTGATATGCAGTTGCTCAGCCAGCAGGCGCGCCTGTTCTTTGGCTCGGTGCGTGACAACATCCTGATGGGGAACCCGCTCGCCACTGACGATGAAATTCATCATGCGCTGGTCAACAGCGGTGCGCTGGAGTTTGTGCGCAAACAGAAAATGGGGTTGAACACCATCATCAACGAGGGAGGCACGGGGCTATCGGGCGGCCAGCGCCAGGCGCTGTTGTTGGCGCGCGCCCTGATCACCTCACCGCATATCCTGCTGCTGGATGAGCCTACCGCCTGGCTGGATGAAGTGAGTGAGAAGCAGTTTATTCAACATCTTCACAAGTGGCTGGGTAAACGCCGGACGTTGGTTGTGGCAACTCACCGCTTGCCTATTCTGGACCTGGTCGACCGTATCATTGTGCTGGAAAACGGTAAGGTGGTGATGGACGGTCCACGTGACGCGATCCTGCATCAGCACGGTATGGCACCGCAAAAAACGGCTCAGCGCACCGTGACCATGAAACCGGCAGCGGTGGCAGAGGAGGGCGCGGCATGAATGATTTCTCTCGTTTCAATAGTCGTCTGAAGGAGCCGCGCTTACCGCGTTCGTCCCTGGTGGCATGGTCGCTGTTCGCCCTGCTGGCGGTGTTTATCATCTGGGCGAGTCTTTTCCAGCTTGATGAAGTCACTACCGGCAACGGCAAAGTTATACCTTCATCGCATGAGCAGGTGATTCAGTCTCTTGAGGGCGGCATTATTCACAGCCTGATGGTGCGCGAAGGTGACATTGTTGAACGCGGTCAGCAGCTTGCGCAGCTTGACCGGACCAAAACCGAGTCAAGCGTGCTGGAGAGTGAGTCTCGTCTGAATGCCGCGCTGGCAACGGCTGCGCGCCTGAAGGCCGAAGTGAACGATACGGAGCTCGCATTTCCTGAGGAACTGGATGACGACGTTGAGCTGGTCAAGCAGGAAACAGCGCTTTACCAGTCCCGTCGCGAGAGTCTGGAAAAAGGGCTGGCTGGTTTGCGTCAGGGGGCTGAACTGGTGCAGCGAGAGCTGTCGTTAACCCGACCACTGGTGACCCAGGGTGCGGCCAGCAAGGTTGAGGTATTACGTCTTGAGCGTCAAAAAAATGAGCTTGAGAATAAAATCACCGAGATGAAAAATCAGTACTACGTTCGCGCCCGTGAAGAGCTGGCAAAAGCGAATGCGGAAATTGAAGCCCAGCGTTCGGTGATGAAGGGGCGCGAGGATTCCCTGACAAGGCTGACCTTCAATGCGCCGGTTCGCGGGATTGTTAAGGATATTGACGTTACAACCGTTGGTGGCGTTATTCCCCCCAACGGCAAACTGATGAGCCTGGTTCCGCTGGACGATCAGATGGTGGTTGAGGCGAAAATCTCACCGCGTGATGTGGCCTTTATCCATCCAGGCCAGAAAGCGCTGGTGAAAATTACGGCCTATGACTACTCCATTTACGGTGGGCTGGAAGGAGACGTGACCATGATTTCCCCGGACACCTTACAGGATGAAGTGAAAAGAGACGTCTACTATTATCGCGTTTACATCCGTACCGACAATAACCATCTGACCAATAAGCAAGGCAAAGAGTTTCCGGTCTTTCCGGGCATGATAGCCACGGTTGATATTAAAACGGGCAGTAAAACTATTCTGGATTATCTGTTGAAACCATTGAATAAAGCGAAAGAGGCGTTACGAGAGCGATAGGCGAATGGCGTTCGGAACACCGAACGCCTGCTGAGTTAAGCGGTTGACGTCACGTGATGAGCGTGGCGGCGATCTTTAGGAACAACGTTAATGTAATGCGTGACATATGCAAAATATAATCCGGCATAATTTTCAACGAGTTCGATAAACGCCGGGTATATCGACATACGCCCATCACCGCGATCTTTCAGATAACCTGCCTCTTGTGCCGATTTGATGATTCGGTTGACGTGAATTCTTGAAACAAAAAATTCTTTTGCGAGTGTGCTTGCTGAATATTCAATAGTTGCACCATGGGCAGATTTGTTTTTTATGGCCTGCAGGTATAGATAGAGCATAATCATTCGACCGCCATCTTTATCGATGAATAATCCCACTTCAGGCAAAACCTTTCTGAACGTTAATCCCCGAAAAAGATATTCTGCCGCGCGACGGAAAAAATTATTTCTCAACACGTCATTATCCAAAAGGTTAACGTCAATATTAAATGCCGGATAAAGAATGCTGACCGGCAAAAATGCCCCGGACATATATCGCTTTAGTTCATTCAGGCCTTTTTCAGTTGGCGCTATTCTCGTTTTGCGTCTGTCTTCCGTGCAGCGCCAGGTGCTGATGCGCCCGGTGGTTCTGAGTATCGTAATGATTGCAATAACGCTGTTGGGGCTGGCTATTTTATAGCGAGAACATAACTCTTTTATTTCCGAGACAGATTCAGCCTGATTTCCAAAAATAAAACAACACATGGAAAGGATAATGTTAAATCGTGATTCCTGCAGCATTGTTTTGTAGAACAAAGGTTGTTTTTTGTAGATGGTGTCATTAATGGTGTAGTGCTCTAATATTGCCTCACTGAATCGCGGATTGTTCTTTATAACATCCCTTCGATGTAGCAAGGCCCTGGATGAGATATGATTATCCATAGCGTATTTCTCGTATTTGAATGAGCCGATAGATGAAGTATCCAGCCTTCTTTTTCGGAATTTTCATTATACCCTGAGAATGAAACATTTACCGTGGTTATTTGAAAAGAAAAGTATATTTTCAGGTTGTGTGGCGTGAAGTGATTAACGCAAAGATGTTCCAGTGAGGACTGTTTCTTACCCTGTTGTTGTACGGTAAAATTAATACTCACATCAGGTGCATGACATTTTATGCATTCACAAATGGAAATGGCGCGTTGGTGCCCAGGAGCAGGTTATGACCCAAAAAATTTCTCTCAGAAATGGGGCTTGCGATGACCAAAAGTTTGTCATCTCAGCCTGCGGCTTCACATTTCAGGGATATCGTCTGATCCTGGAAAAATACGGGATAGAGGCATCGCTTATTCGCTTTGTTGGGGATGAGATATCTCAACGAGACAGAAAAAATATTCTTATAAATCAGAGTGCTCACATTGTGGTGTTCCTCGGGAAAGGTATTGTCAATCTCCTTGAGAGTCTGAAACGCCTGGCATCCGTACTTAATTCGCTACCCGTTATTCAACGTGTTACGCTGTATGGTGATATACCAGACAGCTGGCTGTATCGCACCCTGGGTAGCCTTTTAAATAGCAGCCGTCAGTTATCGCTGATTCGCATGGCCAGCGTGTCTGATATAATAGGCTCCATCAGCATGCATGATAATATATTTAAGGATGGTTCTCGTTTATTGCGGGATCACTCTCTGGATTATTCTGCTAAAGGAAATTTTAAATGGCTAACCCGAAGGGAGGTTGATGTTTTATTAAGTTTCTACCGGGGCATGTCCGTAAAAGAATTGTGCGACACAATGGGGTTATCTAATAAAACGGTATATACTCACCGAAAGGAAGGTGTTCAAAAATTACATTTAATCAAGCAATGGGTAAACGATCCACACAATTTCAATGTGGGTGAGAGTATTAAGCGAAAAAGTCAAAAGACAGACTTTACGGAAAAGGAAACAGAGATTTTTAACGCGCTGCTTAAGCGGGAAATTTTCCCTGTGTACCAGATCATTACCGACCATAACAAAAAAGGGGTTGGTTTTGAAATACTTATTCGCTGGAATAAAAATGGTAAAATCGTCAAGCCAGTCAGTTTTTTGGCTGATATTTCAAATAATGAAATATGGCTAAAGATTACGGCGTTAGTTATCCATGCTGCCGTGTCTGGTATTAATAAATATAACGGGAAGTATTATTTTTCAGTTAATATACCACCCCGACTGGCTTCCGGGAATGCATTGCCTGATATGGCAAAGAAAGCTATCGACATGCTACTCAAACCGCGGTGGGCCGAAAATTTAGTCTTTGAATTCGCGGAGGATATTGATGTCACGAAGGACACCAGGATCCCTGAAACTATGCGCCATTTACGGAGTACGGGATGTCGATTATTTTTGGATGACTGCTTCTCTAACCATCAAACCATGTTCCCGGTGCGACAGGTACATTTTGATGGGCTCAAACTAGACAAGGACATTGTTGAGCATTTCGTGGCAAATGACAATGACTATCACCTTATTAAAGCGATACAACTTTATAGCGATATGACCGGGACGGATTGCATTGCAGAGGGAGTTGATAGCGAAGAAAAGTTTGAGAAATTAGCTGCCCTGGGCGTCAAAAACTTTCAGGGGTATTATTTATCTCGTGCTGTGAAAGAAGATGAGTTAGACCGCATGGTACGGTTATTTAGCTAGTGAGGAAAAAAAGCCCCGAAGGGCCTTGAGTTATTTTCGACCCAGCAACAGGCCGAGCACAATACCGACAGCACCGGCGGCGATTAGGCCAGTGAGAGGGTTGTTTCTGACCGCTTCGGTGACATCGGAGACCGCATCGCTGGCCTGCGCGGCATATTTTTTCGCGGCACCTTTTACCTGATGTTTTGGTGAATCAACGAATTCACCAAACTGCTGCTGCGCTGAACCTGCGAGTTCATCAAGTTTATTTTTTGCTTTGTCTTCAGCAAACTGGGTATTTTTATCAGTACCGAAATCAGACATTTTTGCCTCCTTTTGTTGATAGTTAAAGGATAGCCGCTCTTTGTAGAGGTGAGAGACGAAAGGCTAAATTTGGCACCTGACAGGATGGTTTTCGGATATATCTCTATATCGGGAACCCGTTATTTCTCATTGTCATCCTGACCGTAATTTATGCCAGGGTAGCACAGTTTCAGGAGAGGCAGGCCGGATAAGCGCAGCTACCCGGCCGAAATAGAGGTCAATGAGGTATAGTCATTTTAACGGCAGGTAGATATCCGTTTGCAGCGCATGTTCCGGCACCTCGTGAATAAAGTTGAGGTAGTGGAAAAATACCGGGGCATCGCGCAGCGTTTCGCCGCTGGCCGGTAGCCAGTCGCGAAACATCACCCATACCGTGGCGGAAATGTTATCCAGCGAACCTGTGTGACGCCCGACGGCGTATCGACCACCGTCAATTTCACCACTGGAAACCCCGAAGTCATTTTCTGGTATTGCTTCAGAGATACTGCCGCAAATATCGAAACGAAAGGCGTCTGCGGGTGTGGTTGCCGGGTCATCCCAGGCAATGCCAAAGGTGCTGCTTTCGTGTACGGGTGATAAGCCCGAGGTTTTACGCCAGGCAATAAATTTCGCCGCGCTGTCATTAACCCTATCCGGGCTGCCACGGTGCTGCAGCACTGCCACTCGGGTCTGTGGGAAATCGACAATCTTAATTTCCATTGTTTTTTGCTCCTGAAAGGTCATTTTCGGTACGCGCTGGTGCCAGCTCAGCCAGTCCGGCTTTTGCCGAAACTGACGGGGGCTTTTTCCAAATGCGTTTCTGAAGGCGCGGCTGAACGATTCGGGGTTCTGGAATCCGGCATCGAGCGCAATATCAATCACCTTATCCTGTGGATTAAACGCCAGTCGCCAGGAAGCACGACGAAGGCGTAGCCACTGGATATAGCGATACAGCGGCTGGCCGCTGAATGCCAGAAACTGCCGGTGAAAATGATAAGGCGAACAGCAGGCTATCGCGCTGAGCTTCTCCAGCGTGAGCGGCTCATCGAGATGGTGGGCGATATAGTCGCACACCATCGTGAAGCGCTCGCGGTAGGCCGTTTTAATTGCATCGTTCATTGCATCCTCCTGATGATCCACTTTGCCTCACCAAACGGCCAGAATCCTGACCGATCTTGCTAATTATGGAGAAGTTATACTGGCCGCATATCGTTGTGCGGCAGCAATCGCCCTGTCGTCAAAAATATACTGTTCGAAATGGTGGCTCGCATCGGTAACGCGATAAATTTTCCATTTACCGTCTTCATTGCGCAGATACACGTTTAACCGCTGTTTTTGCCCATTACCTGCACCCAGCTCGACGTTAACAACTTTTCCGGACACTGAGTTTATTGCGTTGCTTACGCTCAGGTCAGGGATCCACTCCGCGGCATAGTCTTGTGTATAGGTAAAATAATCGGAACCGATAATTTCCTGCTCATTGAGAGAAAGAATTTTCTTCAGACGGAAGAGCGTGTCGCGCGCAATATACTCACGCATTTTTGGTGAATCGAGATTATCTTCATGGGTATCTGTAACGAAGGCCGTGAGGTAGAACGAATAAAAATCATTGATACGTTTTTCCGGCGAATCCATCTGTGCTGAACATCCCGTCAATAACAGGCACATCATAAGAATGTTACGCATCAGTTTTTCCTGTAAATTTTGTAAGAAGGGCGCGCAGAACGATATCCCGGACCACCCCACATATCTCTTTGTCTGAAATCTGAGTACCAGGTGGTGCCGTTGTAAATTGCCATGTGACCCGCAGGATTACCGCCATCATAGGGCTGAATAACAACCACATCGCCTTCCTGTAATGTTTCGCCTTGTCCTAAAATTCGAAAACCTGCCCGTTCAATATTACCGCCGTAATCTTTTGCGTTAGGTGCATTGCCAATATCCACGCCACCTGCACGTATAGCCTTACGCGTAAATTCTCCACAGCGTTTTTGCGAGGAAGTACCGGCATTCTGTCGTGCATACAGGGCCGCTGCGTGTTTGTTCCATGCCATGTGTTAACTCCTGCTGTAGATGAAAGTGTCACTAAACAACGAGAGCTTCAATCCGCTTAGGCAAAAAATGTTATTAAAAAATTATATATTTCATTGTCTTATAGGTTTTTGAGGTTTTATTCGCTTGGTTGATGATATGCGGTAGATGCGCTGATGTAGCAACGGAAACAGAAGGTTTACATCCTCAGTCAAGTGAAATACCATACCCCCCTATAGTATCAGGAGGGCGTATGCCGCATTCACCCGAAGACAAAAAACGTATCCTTACCCGCGTCCGTCGCATTCGTGGGCAGGTCGATGCCCTTGAACGCGCGCTGGAGTCGGGCGATCCCTGTTTAGCCATCCTGCAGCAAATCGCCGCCGTGCGCGGTGCTGCCAATGGCCTGATGGGCGAAATGGTCGAAATTCACCTCAAAGATGAGCTGGTGACGGGGGAAACAACGCCGGATCAGCGAGCCGTGCGTATGGCGGAAGTCGGCCATTTGCTGCGCTCTTATCTAAAATAAACCCACATACCTCACAATAAGGGAAGACAATATGAAATCTCGCGCTGCTGTCGCATTTGGCCCCGGCCAGCCGCTCAAAATCGTTGAAATCGACGTGGCACCGCCGAAGAAAGGCGAAGTGTTGATCAAAATAACCCATACCGGCGTATGTCATACCGATGCGTTTACGCTGTCGGGTGACGATCCGGAAGGCGTTTTCCCTGCGGTACTCGGTCATGAAGGTGGCGGGATTGTGGTAGAAGTGGGCGAGGGCGTGACCAGCCTGAAACCAGGGGATCACGTGATCCCGCTGTACACCGCGGAGTGCGGCGAGTGTAAGTTCTGTAAATCCGGTAAAACCAACCTCTGCCAGGCGGTTCGCGCCACTCAGGGCAAAGGGCTGATGCCGGACGGCACCACCCGTTTCTCTTATAACGGCGAGCCGGTTTATCACTACATGGGTACCAGCACTTTCAGCGAGTACACCGTTTGCGCGGAGATCTCGCTGGCGAAGGTGAACCCGCAGGCGCCGCTGGATAAAGTCTGCCTGCTGGGCTGCGGCGTGACCACCGGTATTGGCGCGGTGCATAACACGGCAAAGGTCAAAGAGGGCGATACCGTGGCGGTGTTCGGTCTCGGCGGCATTGGTCTGGCGGTGATTCAGGGCGCGGTTCAGGCGAAGGCCGGCCGTATCATCGCAGTCGACACCAATCCGGAGAAATTCAAGCTGGCGGGTGAAATGGGCGCGACCGATTTCGTGAACCCGAAAGATCACGAAAAATCGATTCAGGATGTCATCGTTGAGCTGACCGACGGCGGCGTTGACTTCAGCTTCGAATGCATCGGCAACGTGAACGTGATGCGTTCTGCGCTGGAGTGCTGCCACAAAGGCTGGGGCGAGAGCATCATCATTGGGGTTGCCGGGGCGGGTCAGGAGATTAAAACTCGTCCATTCCAGCTGGTGACAGGTCGCGTGTGGCGCGGTTCCGCGTTTGGCGGCGTGAAAGGGCGTACTCAGCTCCCGGGTATGGTTGAAGATGCCATGGCCGGAAAAATCCAGCTCGATCCGTTCATCACCCATCGTTTGCCACTGGAGCAGATCAACGACGCGTTTGATCTGATGCACGAAGGGAAATCCATCCGCACCGTTATTCATTTCGGCGACAAGTAATTTCATTTCGGCGACAAGTAATTCTTCTGCCAGCGGTTTTTCACCGCTGGCATTTCTTTAATAATCTTCTCTAAAGTGTGACCAGTGCGGCGTTTTTAGCCGTAATCTAAATCTCTGCCGTGCCGATGACTATTTAACGGGCGTGTTTTTACGCATCTTACCTATAAGAGAGTCGACGGTCATGGACAACACTACTTCGATGCAGGCGCAGCGCAAGCTGAGCTTCTTGCATCACATCAGGCTGGTTCCGCTGTTTTCCTCCATTCTCGGTGGCATTATTCTGCTTTTTGCCTTGAGCTCAGGTCTGGCGGGATATTTCCTGCTTCAGGCCGATCGCGATCAGCAGGATGTCACATCTGAAATTCAGGTGCGTATGGGGCTGTCGAACAGCTCAAACCATCTGCGAACCGCGCGTATCAATCTTATCCACGCCGGTGCGGCAAGCCGTATCGCGGAGATGGATGCCATGAAGCAGAACATCAGCGATGCGGAAACGCGTATTAAGCAGTCTCAGGAGAGTTTCACCGCCTATATGAATCGCGCCGTGCGTACCGCAGAGGGCGAAGCGCTGGATGCTGACCTGAAAGCACGATATGACGCCTATATTGCGGGTATGCAGCCGATGGTGAAATTCGCCAAAAACGGTATGTTCGAAGCGATTATCAACCATGAAAACGAAACCGCGCGTCCGCTGGACGACGCTTACAACGCCGTGCTGCTGAAGGCGATTAAGATCCGTACCGACCGTGCCAATGCCCTGACGGCACAGGCGCACAGCCGCACACAGCTGGGTCTGATGTTTATGATCGGCGCGTTCGCGCTCGCACTGGTGCTGACGGCATTGACCTTTACCGTGCTGCGCCGCACGGTGATCCATCCTCTGCAGCGTGCGGCGAAACGTATCGAGAATATCGCCAAAGGCGACCTGACGATGCCGGACGATGTGGCCGGACGTAGCGAAATTGGCCGCCTGACGCGCGATCTGCAAACCATGCAGCACTCGCTTGAAAACACCGTGGGTACCGTACGTCAGGGGGCGGAGGAGATCTACCGTGGAACCAGTGAAATCTCTGCCGGTAACACCGATCTCTCTTCGCGCACTGAACAGCAGGCTGCTGCCATTGAGCAGACCGCCGCAAGCATGGAACAACTGACCGCAACGGTGAAACAGAACGCGGATAATGCTCACCATGCCAGTAAACTGGCGGAAGATGCCTCCGGTAAAGCCAGCCGTGGCGGCCAGATGGTCTCCGGGGTGGTCAAAACCATGGGTAACATCTCCAGCAGTTCGAAAAAAATCTCTGAGATTACCGCAGTGATTAACAGCATTGCCTTCCAGACCAATATCCTGGCGCTTAACGCAGCGGTAGAAGCGGCGCGTGCGGGTGAGCAGGGCCGTGGTTTTGCTGTGGTGGCAAGTGAAGTACGTACCCTGGCAAGCCGCAGTGCGAATGCCGCAAAAGAGATTGAGAGCCTGATCAACGAGTCGGTCTCGCTGATCGACCAGGGTTCTGGTGAAGTTGTCGCCGCCGGCAACACCATGAATGAAATCGTGGAGGCGGTTAAACGGGTGACTGACATCATGCTGGAGATTGCCGCAGCGTCTGATGAGCAGAGTCGTGGCATTGTGCAGGTGAGTCAGGCGATTTCTGAAATGGATAAAGTGACCCAGCAGAACGCCTCGCTGGTGGAAGAAGCCTCAGCAGCCGCAGCATCTCTGGAAGAACAGGGCGCGCGTCTGACCGAGGCAGTTGGCGCGTTTCGTTTGAGCAGCGTGAAGCCAGGCCGAGTGGCTACACCAGCCTCAGTGACGAAGAGCACGCCGCTACGCCCCGCGGCGACGGTTTCCGGGGATAACTGGGAAACGTTCTGAGTTGCGCCACCAGAAAAAAAGGGACCTTTCGGTCCCTTTTTTCATCTGTTACTTCTTATCGGGTAAGGCATACGCGATAACGTAATCACCGCGATCCGGTGACTGACGGGCACCACCGGCGTTAATGATGATGTACTGTTTGCCGGTTTTCGGCGACACGTAGGTCATCGGGCCGGACTGGCTGCCCACCGGCAGACGGTCTTTCCAGATCTCTTTCCCGGTGGCGGTATCAAACGCGCGCAGGTAGAAGTCCTGAGTGCCGGCAAAGAACAGCAGACCAGACTGAGTAGAGAGTGACGCACCCAGTGTCGGCATACCAATTGGGATCGGCATATGCATACGAATGCCCAGCGGGCCGGTATCTTCCACCGTGCCGACAGGAACCTGCCACACCAGCTTGCCGGTTTTCAGGTCAACGGCTGACATGGTGCCAAACGGCGGCTTCTGGCACGGAATGCCCAGCGGCGACAGGAAACGTTCGCGCATGGCGCCGAACGGCGTGCCGTCCATCGGTACAATACCCATCTCGATGCCGCTGGCGTTTTTCGCCACGTTAGCGCGCGGTACCATGTAGTTTGCCAGCCCCAGGCGCATATCGTTGATGAACATCAGGCTGTTGTTCGGGTCAACGGAGACGCTGCCCCAGTTCATCCCGCCGAGCGAGCCAGGGAATTGCAGGGAACGGTCGAGACCTGGCGGCGTGAAGACGCCCTGATGGCGCATCTCTTTGAACTGAATACGGCACAGCAGCAGGTCAACAGGCGTCGCCCCCCACATGTCGGACTCGGTCAGCGTCTGGTTGCCAATCATTGGCATACCAACAGAATACGGCTGGGTTGGAGAGTAGCGCTCACCTTCGACGTTACCCGCCGGGACAGGACGCTCCTCAACCTTCGCCACCGGCTTACCGGTTTCGCGGTTGAGCATGAAGATCATACCCTGCTTGCTGGTCTGCACCAGTACAGGCGTGGTACCGCCCTTACCGTCGGGCAGGTCGTACAGCAGCGGCTGGGAAGGCAGATCAAAGTCCCACAGGTCGTGGTGGGTGGTCTGGAAATGCCAGCGGACCTGACCGGTGGCTGCATCAACCGCCACGATAGATGAGCTGTATTTATCATCCAGCGCGGTACGTTCACCTGCCCAGAAATCCGGGGTGGCGTTGCCGGTTGGCAGGTAGATCAGGTTCAGTTTGGCGTCATAAGACATCGCAGACCAGACGTTCGGCGTACCGCGCGTGTAGGTCTGGCCTTCCGGCGGCAGGCCGGTCAGGTTCGGGTTACCCGGATCCCACGCCCACGCCAGTTTACCGGTGTGAACGTCATACGCGCGCACCACGCCCGGCGGTTCGCCGGTGGAGTAGTTATCCGCGACGCGACCGCCGACGACAACAACATTCCCGGCAACCAGCGGCGTAGACGTTTGCTGATAGTAGCCCGGCTTGATCTCGCCCATGCCAACGCTCAGGTCAACGGTGCCATGGTCGCCAAAGTCTTCGCAGACCTTACCGGTATCCGCGTTGATGGCAATCAGGCGGGCATCAGTAGTGGGCAGGAACAGGCGGCGAGGGCACGCGGCAGGCTGTGTCTCAACCTGTGACGTTGTCACTGAAGAGCGATCTTCAAAATAGCCCAGACCACGACAACGCTGCCAGTTAGGTGCCGTGGCTTTGGAATCATAGCGCCACTTCTCTTTACCGGAGTCGACATCCAGCGCCAGCACTTTACTGTATGGCGTACAGACATACAGCGTGTCGCCAATCTGCAATGGCGTGTTTTGATCTTCCGCGCCAGAACCATTGCTCTGCGGGATATCACCCGTGTGTGCAACCCAGGCAACCTTCAGGTCACTGACATTCTGCTTGTTAATCTGGTCCAGCGCGGCGAAGCGGTCGCCGTGCGTGGTGTTGCCCCAGTGCTCCCAGTTTTTTTGCTGCTCGCCGGGTGCGACGGGTTTAACCGGAACGGGCTCGTTAGCCGCCACGAGGGTTTGCGGTTTAAACATCCAGCCCAGGCTGACCAGCATAGCCACCGCAAGCACGGCTGCGATACCAAAAGCGGGAGCCTTGTTCGGTGCGTTATGGTTTGCTGCACGCAGAAAAGGCCACACGATGGCGCAGAGGAATGCCAGTACGGCAAACGTAAAGAGGCGCGAGAAGAGCGGCCAGAAATCCCAGCCCGCATCGCTTACCGCCCAGAACAGCGAGGCGATAAACGCGATGCTATAAAGCACTATCCCACTGGTGCGACTGGTAAAAATGAGGATCGCGGCAATCACCATCACCACGCCCATTATCAGGAAGTACCAACTTCCACCTACGGAGGCGAGCTTAAAGCCCAACCCGCCGACGGCCAGACCGATGAGCATCATCAGTCCGGCAAGTAGCCACTGCAGAATACGAGGTATCCCGCGCGGCGCGCTGCCAAATGCCATTTTCTGTCTCCTTTAGATCCCCCCGCCGTGCCTGAAATGTACCAGTTGGGTAATAATTGCAGAGGGATTAATGATAAATACGAGTGAATTCGGGTTTGTAAAATGATTTGCGAACCATTTGGTGAATTCACGGGTATGATAAAACTGTTAAATTGTTTTACGCAATTGTTAATGAATAATTTCGCATTAATTGATTAGAGCACAGGACTGCCCCTCGCCCCTTTGGGGAGAGGGGTAGAGTGAGGGGAAAGGTTTCTAGACCGGCATAGATTTGCGAATGGCGCTCAGCAGCGTCTGTGCACCTGTGGAAAGCGGGGTATCTACCCGCGTCAGAATACCGATGGGTTCACCGGCGCCAGGCGACGTCACCGGCAGTGCGGTAAGCGTACCCTGGCGTAAATCATCTTTTACCGCGCCGGAGGGAACGAACCAGACGTAGTCGTAATCCAGGGTAAGCTGGCGTGAAAGCGAGGCCGAAAGCGTTTCGATACAACCCGAAGGCAGCGAACATCCCTGCATTTTCAGCAGTGTCTCGGCAGTGTCTCGCGGGACCGTCCCTTTAGGGCAGACCACCACAGGCCACTCCATGACGCGGCTTAACGTCACGGTATCCTGCAACAGAGGGTGGTCAGGACGCACAACCAGCTTCAGTGATTCCAGGAACAACAGTTCGTAATTCAGACCACCCATCAGTTCAGGATCGGACATTCGACCGATGCCAAGATCCAGTTCACCTGATTTCAGCCCCGCGAGCAGCATGGTGTTATTCATGGTGGCAACCTGAATCGTGGTATGTCTTTGCTGTTTGTGGAACTGACCGATGACCGGAGGAAGAATACCCAGTGCAGCGGTAGGCAGGGCTCCCACGCGCACAACTTCGCTGGCGTGCTCTTCTTTGCGATTGAGGGACTGGCCCGCGGTGTTGAGGGCATCAAGCACTTTTACGGCGTGCGTGAGAAATTGCTCGCCCACCAGGGTCAGTTGTGCCCCTAAACGGCCACGGTCAAAAAGACGTGTACCGGTAAGTTGTTCCAGCTCATTCAGCGTTTTCGAGAGAGCAGGCTGGCTCAGGTTAAGAGTTTCAGCCGCACGCCCCAGCGTTCCCTGTTGAGCGACGGCCACAAATGTATGCAAATGGCGCAAGCGGATGCGCTGACTGAACAGACCATTTTTTTCCATAGGCGATGTTAAAAACAGAGCGATGCGGGTGACAAGTTAAGTTGTTTAATTTTGATAACCTGATAGCAAAATATTTTTAACATTTGATCTGTTTGAGTTACAACATGTTTTTCGACGGGGGCACAAAAGCGAACGTCCGTGTTCATTTATCGCGCATTCAGGAGAGGAGTGGCTAACCGGTTTAGATCACGCCGTCACCGCCGTCAGAGCACCACACCTGGCCGGACGTAAAGGAACATTCATCCGAGGCCAGCGTGACGTACAATGGCGCAATCTCGACGGGCTGGCCCGGACGCCCCAGCGGGGTGTCGCCACCGAACTCCTTCACTTTTTCCATCGGTTGCCCGCCGCTGGATTGCAGCACCGTCCAGTAAGGACCTGGGGCGACCGCGTTGACGCGAATGCCTTTTGGCCCCAGCTGTTTGGCTAATGCTTTGGTAAATACCGCCAGACAGGCTTTCGTCTGGGCATAATCCAGCAGTACGGGGCTGGGCTTCACCGCCTGCACGGAGGAGGTATTAATGATAACGGATGAGGCTTTCAGGTGGCGCAGAGCGGCTTTGGTGATCCAGAAAGGGGCATACACGTTCGTTTTAAACGTCGCGTCGAATTCTTCGGTGGTCAGTTCCTCAATTGATTCCCGGAACTGCTGGCGACCGGCGTTATTCACCAGAATATCCAGCCCGCCAAGTTGGGTGGCGGCCTCATCAACCAGGTTCTGGCAGAAGGTTTCGTCCCTGATATCGCCCGGAAGCGCGACGGCGGTGCGGCCTTCAGCTTTAATCAGGTCAATAACGGCTACCGCGTCCTGCTCCTCTTCCGGCAGGTAGTTGATGGCAATATCGGCACCTTCACGGGCATAGGCAATCGCCACCGCACGTCCAATACCGGAGTCTCCTCCGGTTATCAGCGCTTTTTTTCCGGTGAGGCGTCCATGCCCTTTGTAACTTGTTTCCCCATGGTCAGGTACAGGTTGCATTTCGGATGCCAGTCCCGGCGGCGTTTGCGGCTGTTCCGGGAACGGGGGTTGCGGGTAAGCGTTCGTACGTTGTTGGGTATCGCTCATAGCTGACTCCTTAAGCCAAGGGGTGAGATTTGATGGATAACTGCAGCGTTAACGCTTCGCTGAATTATTTCTGCAAACGATCTACGCGGACGACGGCAGGGGATGATTTTTTATCAAGCGAACCGTTAATACCGATCATCTGGTCGGGTTTTACCGTTCTGCCGTCGAAGACTGTCTGGGGAATAATAACGTCGATTTTTCCGGTTTTATCCTGAAATACAAATTTATCGCCGCTACCGTCAATCAGATTACCGCGCAATGAAATTGTTGCACCATCGTGCATTTGTTTTGCCTGAGTGATTGTCATAATGCGCGCATCGTCGGTTCCGCGATATCCGCTATCCAGCGAATGAGGTGGCGGTGGGGCTTCGCCTTTTTGTAATCCGCCGTTATTATCTGCCCATACGGTCGGAGCCAGAAATATCACTAAAGCGAAAGCGGATGATAATTTCATCTGATATCCTTCATTTTTGGGTGAATTGAATTATTAAGTATTATTGCTATTCCTTTATGGGGCAAATGTGATAAGTCCTAAAAACACGCACCTTAAAAATCGAAGGTATTCTGCTATTGGCCGCCATAATAATTGCTATACAGGTATGCGAGAAATTAAATATGCCATGATTGAACGCCATGTATATATTTCGAATATTCCTTTCGAGAAATGACAGGCGGACAGAGAAACATTCTTTTTCGCGACAACAGTCCGCCGTCATGGCGTTCCTCAGTGATAGCCTTCAGTATCCGAAACCTTGCCCCGGAAGACGTAGTAGCTCCAGGCGGTGTACACCAGGATCACCGGAATAATCAGTAATGTCCCGACCAGCATAAACAGCTGGCTGGCAGGCGGGGCAGCGGCCTCCCACAGGGTGATACGCGGCGGAATAATGTTCGGCCAGAGGCTAATGCCCAGTCCGCTAAACCCGAGGAAAATAAGTCCCAGCGTCAGCAGAAAAGGGCGCGCGTGGCTGGTCGGATTGCGGGTCAGGCGCCAGATCAACACGCTGAAGATCCCGACCAGCAGAGGAACCGGCAGGAACCAGAAGAAGTTGGGTAGGGTAAACCAGCGGTCGGCCACGTACTGCCAGCCGAGCGGCGTCCAGACGCTCACCACCGCAATTACCACTATCAGCGCCAGCAGCACGTGGCGGGTCAGCTCGCGCATACGGACCTGCAACGCGCCTTCGCTTTTCATAATGAGCCAGGTTGTGCCCAGCAGCGTGTAGGCGACGACCAGACCGATGCCGCAGAAGAGGTTAAAGGGTGTGAGCCAGTCCAGCGCCGAGCCAACAAACCGCCGTCCCTCCACGTCGAAGCCGTTTATCATCGCCCCCACCACCACGCCCTGGCTGAAGGTGGCGAGCAGGGAGCCGCCAGCAAAGGAGTAGTCCCAGAACTTGCGGTGTGAAGGGGTGGCTTTGAAGCGGAACTCAAAGGCGACGCCGCGAAAAATGAGGCCGATCAGCATCGCGGTGAGGGGGATCGTCAGCGCATCAATAATGACCGCATAGGCCAGCGGAAACGCACCGAAGAGCCCCGCGCCGCCGAGTACCAGCCAGGTCTCGTTACCGTCCCAGACGGGCGCCACGCTGTTGACCATCACATCGCGCTCTCTGGCATCGCCCACGAAGTTAAACAGCAGGCCAATGCCCAGATCGAAGCCATCCATAATGATGTACATCAGCGTGGCAAACACGATGATGGCAAACCAAATCACTGAGATATCGACACCCATCAGATTTTCTCCTCTTCCGGAACAGACTCAGCGGCAGACAGCGGAC
Source organism: Enterobacter sp. CPE_E890 (assembly GCF_046521475.1). Taxonomy (NCBI): domain Bacteria; kingdom Pseudomonadati; phylum Pseudomonadota; class Gammaproteobacteria; order Enterobacterales; family Enterobacteriaceae; genus Enterobacter; species Enterobacter sp. CPE_E890. The sequence goes on from NZ_JBKFZW010000001.1 coordinate 2,410,474, forward strand.
GGGCAGGCGTGCCCGAGGTGTTTGACGTCAGCGTATCGACGGGCTGAGGACCTTTCTTAATCAGCCGGATGAGATAGACATAGCCTACGCCAAACACCGACGAGTAGACGACGAAGAACGCCAGCAGGCTGATGCTCATCTGCAAGGTGCTGTGCAGCGATACCGCGTCGATGGTGCGCAGGTAGCCATAGACGACCCACGGCTGACGTCCCACTTCGGTGGTCACCCATCCGGCGAGCAGCGCCAGCAGCCCGGCAGGCCCCATGCAGAGGGCAAACCAGTGGAACGGGCGCGAGTGGTAAAGTCGATGGCGATAGCGCAGCCAGACGCTGATAAGACCAAGGGTAATCATCAGCAGTCCCATCCCGACCATCACGCGGAACGACCAGAAAACGATGGTCGAGTTTGGGCGATCTTCTTTCGGAAAGTCTTTCAGCGCCGGGACCTGCTTGTCCAGGCTGTGCGTCAGGATAAGGCTGCCGAGCGCGGGGATTTCCAGACCGTATTTGGTGCGCTCCTCCTCCATATCCGGCAGGCCAAACAGCAGCAGCGGGGTAGCCTCGCCGGGAGGATTTTCCCAGTGCCCCTCAATGGCGGCAATTTTTGCCGGCTGATGCTCAAGCGTGTTCAGGCCGTGCATATCGCCCACCACCGCCTGAATGGGCGCGACCACCAGCGCCATCCACATCGCCATCGAAAACATGGTGCGAACGGCGGGGGTATCGTTACCGCGCAGCAGATGCCATGCGCCCGATGCCCCGACAAACAGCGCGCTGCTCAAAAAAGCGGCGATAGCCATATGAATAAGGCGGTAAGGGAACGAGGGGTTAAAGACAATCGCCAGCCAGTCCTGCGGGATAACCTGCCCGTTCTCGATAGTGAAACCCTGCGGGGTATGCATCCAGCTGTTGGAGGCGAGGATCCAGAAGGTCGACATCAGCGTGCCGAGCGCCACCATGCAAGTTGAAAAGAAGTGCAGACCCGGACCGACCTTATTCCAGCCGAACATCATGACGCCAAGGAAACCGGCTTCCAGGAAGAAGGCGGTTAACACCTCATAGGTCAGGAGTGGGCCGGTAATACTGCCGGCGAACTGTGAGAAGCCGCTCCAGTTGGTGCCAAACTGATACGCCATGACCAGACCGGAAACGACGCCCATCCCGAAGTTAACGGCAAATATCTTGAGCCAGAAATGGTACAGCGATCGCCAGACGTCGTTTTTGGTGCGCAGCCACATGCCCTCCAGCACCACCAGATAGCTGGCGAGCCCGATGGTGATCGCAGGAAACAGGATGTGGAACGAGACGGTAAAAGCGAACTGAATTCTTGCTAAATGGAATGCATCAAGTGCGAACATGGTCCGTACCTCTGAAACGATGGGGCACGCGCATCGCCGGGCTGCTTTTTGCTACCAGGCAAAACCGATTACGGTTTTTGATACCGGTGCCGCAATCGGCCACGGTGAGCAGGTCGGAATGCGGATCGCCGTGCCAACTTCCGCGAACCTCTTTACCTAAAGATAGAGTGTAGACCCTGTTGGCATAATCCTCGTCTGGAGACAGTGTGAGGATAAAATAATGGTTCCGTTTGGGGTTGTTCAGGGGGCCAGTAGCACACGGTTTGACCACTGTCGTCTTAAGATCACAAATCAGAAATTCTTCCCCCAGGAAGGAACGGGTTTCTCTACACTCCAGGTAATATTCACTGGAGGCATGACATCATGGCGAACACCATCACGGCTGATGACATTCGGGAACGCTTTTCGCAGGCTATGTCGGCGATGTACCAGCAGGAAGTTCCGCAATACGGCACTTTGCTCGAACTGGTCGCAGACGTAAACCTGGCGGTTCTGGAAAATAACCCGCTATTACATGAACAACTGGCTAATGCCGATGAACTGGCGCGCCTGAACGTGGAGCGCCACGGGGCGATCCGCGTCGGCACGGCACAGGAACTATCAACCCTGCGTCGTATGTTTGCCATCATGGGCATGTACCCGGTCAGCTATTACGATCTCTCTCAGGCGGGGGTGCCGGTCCACTCCACGGCGTTTCGTCCGATAGACGATGCGGCGCTGTGCCGTAATCCGTTTCGTATCTTTACCTCGCTACTGCGTCTTGAGCTGATTGAAAACGTTGCGCTGCGTGAACGCGCGGCGGAGATCCTGTCTCACCGGAACATCTTTACCCCAAGCTGTCTGGCGCTGATCGAGCTCCATGAGTCGGAAGGGCAGTTTACTGACGCACAGGCGCACGAATTTGTGCAGGAAGCGCTGGAAACCTTCCGCTGGCATCGTCATGCGACGGTCGATCAGGAAACCTATCTGGCCCTGCACAACGAACACCGGCTGATTGCCGATGTGGTTTGCTTCCCGGGCTGCCACATTAACCACCTCACGCCGCGTACCCTGGATATTGACCGGGTGCAGGAGCTGATGCCGAAGTATGGTATAGAACCAAAAGTGCTGATCGAAGGACCTCCTCGTCGCGAAGTGCCTGTGCTCTTACGACAGACCAGCTTTAAGGCGCTTGAAGAACCAGTGCTGTTTGCCGGAGAACATAAAGGCACACATACCGCGCGGTTTGGTGAAATTGAACAGCGCGGCGTGGCGCTGACGCCAAAAGGCCGTGAACTGTACGATAGCCTGCTCGCACAGGCCGGTACCGGTAAAGATAACCTGACCCACCAGCTGCATTTGCGGGAGATCTTTAACGCTTTCCCGGACAGCGAAATGCTAATGCGTCGTCAGGAGCTGGCCTATTTCCGCTATCGTCTGACGCCTGCGGGGGAAGCGCATCGCCACGCGTTTCGTCCCGGAGACGATCCGCAGCCGCTGATCGAACGTGGGTGGGTGGTCGCTCAGCCGATTACCTACGAAGATTTCCTGCCGGTCAGCGCTGCCGGGATATTCCAGTCCAATCTCGGGAACGAAACCCAGGCGCGCAGCCACGGAAATGCCAGCCGCGATGCCTTTGAAGCGGCGCTGGGCTGCACGGTGTATGACGAGTTTACGCTCTATCAGGAGGCTGAAGTACGAAGCAAACAGCGTTGCGGTTTGCTCTGAAACCGTTACTCTGCTGGGGTGTGATGGAAAAATTAAGGTCGTTATGCAAAATCCTTCCGCCCCTGTGGTTGAAACGCGCTGCGGCGCACTGTCTGGTTTAACCGATGAAAATGTCCATGTCTGGTGCGGTATTCCCTACGCCGCACCGCCCGTGGGCGAGTGGCGCTGGCGTTCCCCGCGGCGGCCTGAACCGTGGGATGGACTTCGCGAAGCCACCACCTTTTCGGCCTCAAGCTGGCAAAGCAGCGAGTATTGTCAGGAGCTAGGCGGCGGCGATCCGGGCCAGTTTTCTGAAGATTGTCTCTATCTCAACGTCTGGTCTCCCAAAGAGCGCGCGGAATCGCTTCCGGTGATGGTCTGGCTGCACGGCGGCGGGTTTACCATTGGTGCCGGGGGGCTGCCGCCCTATAACGGCAAAGCGCTGGCAATGCGCGGTGTGGTTGTAGTCACGATCAACTATCGCCTCGGTCATCTTGGCTTCTTTGCCCATCCTGCACTGGAGGGCGAAGAATATCGCGTTGTGCATAATTTTGCCCTGCTGGACCAGATCGCCGCGCTCGAATGGGTGCGGGATAACATTGCTGCGTTTGGCGGCGACCCTGCTAACGTGACCCTGTTTGGCGAATCCGCGGGCGCGCGCAGCGTGCTTTCGCTGCTGGCCTCGCCATTGGCAGAAGGATTGTTCCATAAGGCGATTGTACAAAGCGGTTACACCTTACCTGACACGCCGCGCGAGCAGGCACTGCAGAAGGGGGAAGCGCTGGCCGCCCATTTTGGCCTGGAGAATGCGACAGCCGAAGAGCTACGCGCTATTCCGCCCGACGCGTTCTGGCCATTAACCGCACCGCTGAACATTGCCCCGGCACCCATCGTCGGGGATTGCGTGCTGCCGGAAGCGATGCTCGATGTCTTCTTTGCCGCCCGACAACATCCTGTGCCGGTGATGATTGGCTCAAACAGCGATGAAGCCAGCGTGATGGCGGTGTTTGGTATCGATCTTGCCGGGCAAATCCAGAAACTGCGCCGCGAACGTCGCTTTGGTCTGGGGTTGATTAAGCTGCTCTATCCTGGCGTCAAAGGGGACGAAGAGCTGGGCCGACAGGTGTGCCGCGATATGGCGTTCACCACGATGGGCTACGTAGTGATGCAGGCTCAACAGCGCATCGGCGGATTGTGCTGGCGTTACTGGTTCGACTATGTCGCGGAAGCAGAACATGACACATACATCAACGGCGCCTGGCATGGCAATGAAGTTCCCTATGTGTTCGATACGCTTGGTCAGGTAGAACCGTCGCGTCAGTATGTTAATGCACGCGATCTCCAGTTTGCTGCCCAGGTGGCCGATTATTGGGTAAGTTTCGCGCGTGACGCCGGGAGGCGCGACATTCTGCCGGGCCCCACGCACTGGCCAGCATGTCGCAAAGGGAGGGACGTTCTGTTACGTATTGGAGTGAATAAACATGCAGGTTTCAGGCTTGAAAACCGCTTTATGCGTGCCCGCATGAGTCTCTTCAAGCGGGTGATGAAACATCACGTCAGCCTCGACTAAGCAAACAAGCGCGAAACGCCGCCAGCCCATTTTCTTCGCCAGGCGTTTCGCGCAGCACCAGGCGGTAGCTCGCGCCGGTTTTTATACTTTTCTCATAGGGCCGCGTTAGCCTTCCGGCACGGACATCTTCTTCTACCAGCGTTTCGTCGGCAATGGCGACGCCCAGCCCCTGAATGGCCGCCGTAATGGCGAGATCCATCGTATCGAAGTGTTGATTTTTGTGCATAACAAAGCCCGGGCCTTCCTGTTTTGCCAGCCACAATGACCAGTCTGTCTTATCCCTTGTGGGGTGAAGAAATGTCAACGAACCCAGTGCGGCACTCGCGCGCATAGGGCTAAGCACCGGGGTTAACGCCTCTTCAAACAGCAGGTCGCCGGCACTCATGTGCGTGCCGAACACGATGGCCGCGTCGTAAGATTCGGTTTTGAAATTCACGTTGTGATCGGTGGTGGTGGTCAACGCAATTTGCAGATCCGGCTGTTCACGCTCCACCTCCAGCAGGCGGGGGACCAGCCAGCGCATGGCGCAGGTGGGGGCTTTTAAGCGGATGACGGTTTGCTGGCTGCGGGCCCGGTCGGCCACCGTCAGCAATTGCTCAAAAGACGATTGCAGTTCAGGCAACAGGGCGCTTCCCTGCGGTGACAGCCGCAGCCCACGCGCATGACGCTCAAATAGCGGAAAGCCAAACCACGCTTCAAGGGAAGCGATCTTGCGGCTCACTGCCCCCTGTGTCAGGCAAAGCTCAGCGGCGGCGTGGGTGAGGTTCAGGTGACGCGCGGTGACTAAAAATGCGTCGATGGCATTGAGCGGGAGCGAACGGCGCGACATATAAACACCTCAGCTATGCATTTTTCTCATGGCTATTATGACAACAATTCGATTGTCCCGACAACTCACTTGTTGTTTGAATAGTTATGCAATGTCCATGAGAAGGGAAAGAGGATGACTTTACGAACGCCGGTGCAAACACGCTCTAAACTGCCTGATGTGGGTACCACCATTTTTACCGTTATCGGCCAGCTCTCGGCGCAGCATAACGCGATTAACCTTTCTCAGGGCGCACCGAATTTTTCCTGCGACCCGAAGCTGATTGCGGGCGTCACCCGCGCAATGGAGGCAGGGCACAACCAGTACGCAGCGATGACCGGTCTGCAGCCGCTCAAAGAACGCATTGCCGATAAAATTGCCACCCTCTACGGCACGCAGTATGACCCAGGTAGCGAGGTGCTGGTCACCGCCAGCGCCAGCGAAGGACTTTATTCGGCAATCAGCGGGCTGGTGCACCCGGGCGATGAGGTGATCTATTTTGAACCGTCATTTGACAGCTATGCGCCAATTGTCCGCCTGCAGGGGGCAACCCCGGTCGCCATCAAACTCACGGTGCCGGATTTTGCCGTCAACTGGGATGAAGTGCGTGCCGCGATCACCCCGCGTACGCGTATGATTATCATCAATACCCCGCACAACCCGAGCGGTCAGGTTTTCTCAGCTAATGATCTGCAGCAGCTGGCGGCGCTGACGCGCAATACCGATATCATTATTTTGTCTGACGAAGTGTACGAACACGTCGTTTTTGATGGTGAACCGCACCACGGGATGGCTACACACCCGCAGCTGGCGGAACGTAGCGTGATTATCTCTTCTTTCGGAAAAACCTATCACGTTACCGGGTGGCGAGTGGGTTACTGTGTTGCTCCGGCGGTACTGATGGACGAGATTTGTAAAGTCCATCAATTTTTAATGTTTTCTGCCGATACGCCAATGCAGCATGCCTTTGCTGAACATATGGTCGACCCGCAAACCTGGCTGTCGCTGTCGGCGTTTTACCAGCGTAAGCGCGATCTGCTGCAAAGCCTGCTTGAGGATTCGCCGTTTACCCTGTTGCCGAGTGCCGGATCGTTCTTCATGCTGGCGGACTACAGCCAGTTTAGCGATGAGTGTGACAGCGAGCTGGTGAAACGGCTGATCGTTGAGTACGGTGTTGCCACCATTCCGCTGTCGGCGTTTTATGCGGACGGTACGGATAATAAATTGATTCGTCTCTCTTTTGCGAAAGATGAGGCGACGTTACGGGCAGGTGCCCAGGCCCTGTGTCGGGTTAAACCACGCTGAGGAGTATTGGATGAAATTACGCGCGTTAGTTGTCGGCATGGGATTGCTGTGTACTTTTTCTTCCTTCGCGGCTACCGAGCTGCGTTACGGTCTGGAAGCGGAATATCCGCCGTTTGAGAGCCGTAATGCGGCGGGCGAACTGGAAGGGTTTGACGTTGAACTGGGGAATGCCATTTGTAAAGCCGCAGCGCTGAAGTGCACCTGGGTTGAAACCTCGTTTGATGCGTTGATTCCGGGGCTGGTGGCGAAGAAATTCGACGCGATCAACTCGGCGATGAATATCACCGAACAGCGCCGCAAGAGTATTGATTTTACCCAACCGATCTACCGTATTCCGTCGCAGCTGGTCGGTAAGGCCGGAACGGCGGTAGAGGCGACTCCCGAAGGGCTGAAGGGAAAAACCATCGGTGTGCTGCAGGGGTCCATTCAGGAAACCTATGCGAAAGAGCACTGGGAAAAGCAGGGTGTCACCGTGGTGTCTTATAAAGATCAGAATATGGCCTGGGGCGATCTGCTGAATGGTCGGATCGACGCCTCGCTGGTCATGTCAGCGGCCGGGCAGGCAGGTTTCCTCAGCAAGCCGCAGGGGAAAGGGTTTGGCTTCATCGGCAAACCGGTGTCTGACGACACTATCCTCGGCAGTGGGATCGGTTTTGGGTTGCGTAAAGGTGACGAGGCCACCAAAAAGCAACTTGATGCCGCGATTGATAAAGTACGTGCCGACGGCACGATCGCTAAACTCGCTGATAAGTACTTCCCGGGTATCGATGTCAGCGTAAAATAACCGCCTCATTGGCCCCGGCGAACGATGTCGCGCCGGGGCATTTTTCTACACATTCTCCAGGCTTTCTTTACACCACTTTCGGGCCGTTCTGGTCGACAGAAAATATTTCACACTTTGTTCATATAATCACCGGCCAACAATTGGATTCTTAACCATTTTTGTTTAGGCTGTGCGTTCTTTCTTGCCGTCATTTCGCCGAGCGCGAAACACATTCACACGACCATAAGGACGTTTTTCCAGGCATGAATCGCAGACGTTTTCTAAAAGGCTCGCTGGCAGTGGCAGCCCTGAGCGGCACATCTGGCCTTGCTTCTCTGTTTTCCAAAGCGGCATACGCTGCTGACTCTGACATTGCTGACGGCCAGAGCCGTCGTTTTGATTTCTCCGTACTGCAATCCATGGCGCATGACCTGGCGAAAACCCCGTGGGGTGGTGCGCCGCGCCCGCTGCCGGACACGCTGGCCACCATGACGCCGCAGGCGTACAACGCCATCCGCTACGATGAAAAGCAGTCTCTGTGGAATAACATTGAAGGGCGTCAACTGGACGTGCAGTTCTTCCATATGGGAATGGGTTTCCGTCGCCGCGTGCGGATGTTCTCGCTCGACCAGTCTACTTCTATGGCGCGCGAGATCCACTTCCGTCCGGAGCTGTTCAGCTATGGTGAAACGGGGGTGGATACCAAACAGCTGGAAGGGCAAAGCGATCTCGGCTTTGCGGGCTTCCGTGCGTTTAAAGTCCCTGAACTGGCGCGTCGCGATATCGTCTCTTTCCTCGGTGCGAGCTATTTCCGTGCGGTTGATGACACCTACCAATATGGTCTTTCCGCACGTGGTCTGGCGGTGGATACCTTTACCGACACGCCGGAAGAGTTCCCGGATTTCACCTCGTTCTGGTTTGAAACCGTCAAACCTGGCGACACCACTTTTATCGTTTATACGCTGCTGGACAGCCCAAGCATCACTGGTGCTTATAAATTCGTGATCCACTGCGAGAAGAGCCAGGTGATTATGGAGGTGGAAAACCACCTCTATGCGCGTAAAGACATTAAGCAACTCGGCATCGCGCCGATGACCAGCATGTTCAGCTGCGGTAATAACGAACGCCGCATGTGTGACACCATTCACCCGCAAATTCATGACTCCGACCGCCTGGCCATGTGGCGCGGCAACGGGGAGTGGATCTGTCGTCCGCTGAACAACCCGCAGAAGCTGCAGTTCAATGCCTATATGGACAAGAATCCGAAAGGGTTCGGCCTGCTGCAACTTGATCGCGATTTCTCGCACTATCAGGACGTGATGGGCTGGTATAACAAACGCCCAAGTCTGTGGGTTGAGCCGCGCAATGACTGGGGCAAAGGCTCAGTTGGCCTGATGGAGATCCCGACTACGGGTGAAACGCTGGATAACGTCGTCTGCTTCTGGCAGCCAGAAAAAGCGGTCAAAGCGGGCGACGAGCTGGACTTCAAATATCGCCTCTACTGGAGCGCCATGCCGCCAGTGCGTTCTCCGCTGGCAACGGTCTTCGCGACCCGCACCGGTATGGGTGGCTTCCCGGAAGGGTGGGCACCCGGCGAAAATTACCCGAAAGTGTGGGCCCGTCGCTTCGCTATCGACTTTGTCGGTGGCGACCTGAAAGCGGCTGCACCAAAAGGCATCGAGCCGGTCATTACGCTCTCCAGCGGTGAAGCGAAGCAGGTTGAGATCCTTTACGTTGAACCGTTTGACGGCTATCGCATTCTGTTTGACTGGTATCCAACATCGGATTCGACCGAACCAGTGGACATGCGTTTGTTCCTGCGCTGCCAGGGGGATGCCATCAGTGAAACCTGGCTGTATCAGTATTTCCCGCCAGCACCGGATAAACGTCAGTACGTTGATGACAGGGTAATGCGTTAATCGAGTTGAACTGCGCCTGGTAAGCGTAACGCTGCTGGGCGATTAACAGTTATAAATCATGATTTAGCATATGTTCTCATTTGTGCTGCTTTTTTAACAAGGAGTGGTGTAGGAAATGCTGAATTCGCTCCAGATATTCCAGGCACTGAATGAATTGGGTTACCGGCTTGAGGATGGAAAATTCGAGCCAAGCTATGCATCCGAGCATCCGCTCGGAAATGGGAAGTATCTGTATGTCAAACGCAGTCGGGACGGCGTTGTTAACAAGAGCCCATTGGTTCTCGCACCAGACACCCTTGCCTTAAAGGCGGAAATTGATCGCATTGAGGGTCTCTACTGCCTTTGGGAAAAAGTAAAAAGCACCAGCTATCGACGTTACCCGAAAGATAATGGTACCTCCCAATATGGTTATGCAACTGATGTTGAATCAGTCGAAGCGCTACAGGCTCTCGTGAATTTGTTGAGAGGCCAACCCTCTTTGATCACCCAGCCTGGACTAAAAAGAGACAACGAAAACAAGGAGCAATCGTTAATGTATCCCTTAAACCAGATTCTCTTTGGACCACCAGGCACGGGTAAAACCTACACGACGACCGAATTGGCTGTCAAAATTGCGGATAATGCATGGTATCAACAGGCTACGCGTGAGCATCATGGCAATGACTTACGGGAAAAGGTAAAGCAGCGGTATCAGATTCTGGTAGAAAAGCAGCGCATCATGTTTACCACTTTCCATCAAAGTTTCTCCTATGAGGACTTTATCGAGGGTATTCGTGCGACTACTGATGAAAGCTCGAGTACGCTTCGCTACGAAGTTATGGATGGTATTTTTAAGCAGCTGTGCCTGAATGCTGAAGTTAAAACGAGTGGTAGTTCAACGCAGTCATTGTCTTTGAATGGGAGACGGATTTGGAAAATGTCTCTTGGAAATACTCTTGACGGTGAAGATTATATTTTTGATGAATGCCTTGCGAACAATTATATTTTATTGGGTTGGGGTGATAATCTTGATTTTAGTGGTTGCACTACTCCTGCGGATGTCCGATTACGAATAGACGAATCGAATGAAGGCCAGGTTGAGAGAAGTGAATACATGTTGACTGCGGTCAACATGTTTAAAAATATCATTCGGAATGGTGATCTGGTTATTATTTCCGATGGTAATCATAAGTTCAGGGCCATCGCCGAGATCGCCGGAGATTATCAATTCCTGCCAAATGATGAACGCGTAGGCTATCACCAAATGCGTAAGGTCAACTGGTTACGAACTTATTCACCGAGCTTACCGAAAGAGCAGCTTTTTTTAAAAGCACTTTCACAGATGACATTATATGAGTTGAGGGATGCCTCAATTGACAGGGAAAAACTGTCTCAATTATTGGCCCCGGTAGAAACAAGTGATAATCAAGCATTACCGCATGTGCTCATTATCGATGAGATAAACAGGGGAAATATTGCCCGTATCTTTGGTGAATTGATTACTCTGTTGGAATCCGATAAACGATTGGGAGCTGAAGATTCCCGCTCCTTAGTCCTGCCTTATTCTAAACAGCTGTTTTCCGTGCCAAGAAATGTCTATGTCATTGGGACGATGAATACTGCGGATAAATCCCTGATACAAATGGACCTGGCGCTAAGACGACGCTTTAGCTTTACCGAAATGCCTGCACGACCGGAGTTATTAGCTGGGGTCACTGCGTTTGGCGTTGATGTCGAAACGTTGTTAACGCGCATTAATCAACGTATCGAAGCACTGCTGGATAGTGAGCATATGATTGGTCATGCTTACTTCATGCCATTAAAGAAATTAGAAAATAACGCCGACCGTGAAGCCTGTCTTGCCAGCATCTTCCAGGAAAAACTCATTCCATTGCTGAGAGAGTATTTCTTTGATGATTATGAACGTATCGGTTGGGTGCTTAATGATTCAGTGAAAGCGAAAGAAAACCGTTTTATTCTCTTGCAACAGTCAGCACAATTACCGTCATTTTCTGCGCTATTCCCGAAAGATATTGCGGATAGTTTGTCTGACAGGCGTTTTCGTATTAATGAACATGCTTTCGTGTCGGCAGAAGCTTATCAGGGTATTGTGGCATGATGATTCAGGTCCGGGAATATGCTCTGCTTACCTGTGATAACTCTCAACCAGCCAGTATGGATTTGGGGATTGTCTCTGAAGCAACATTTTCCTGGCTTGAGCAATTGCAACAAAAGTGGAGTGGTACCTCTCAAATTCTCAGCCGGGAAGGGAGGCGATTTTTGCGTTTGGGAAGCTATGTCGGTTATCTGCAATCCCCGACTGGCGAGTCAATTGAAATTCTGCCAAAAACCACTCTTGACGTTCCCGTTGAAATAGTCCCTCTGCGTCAGCTTTTACGCCGAATGCTAAGTGCCTCTACCGGAATTGCACCTCGTGAGGCGAGCCAGGCGGTATTGCAACGTAGTGACCAGCCTCTACATGAATGGATAATCAGCGAGTTTTTGCGACATCTTACTGATTTAGTTCGCAAAGGACTGCGTTTCGATTATCACCTCATTGATGATGAGCATAGTGCGTTCATCCGTGGTCAATTGGATGTCACTGCGCAAATGAGAATGCCTCCGGGCAGAGGCACTCATTTTCATGTGCGTTATGCTGAGTTCTCCCCTCAGCGTATCGAAAATCGCCTGTTACGGACTGCTTTAGACTGGACTCTCAAAATGACCAGACAAGGGCAGAGCTGGAGGCAGGCAAATTCACTTAGCCACCAACTGGATGGCATAGTGCCGATCTCTGGCAGTACAACACTTTCAATGAGGCAGTGGAGTGACGGTAAATATCTCTTTGGCTATCGCGCGATAAAGCCGTGGTGCCAGCTCATTCTTGAACAGATGAATCCAGATTTTCAATATGGATTGCATCAGGGAATATCTTTGCTGTTCCCTATGGAGAAGTTATATGAGGGCTGGGTAGGATACGGTCTGGCTGGAGCGTTGCATCACGATTACCAGCTTATTGAGCAGACTAAGAGCCAGTACTTGTTAGAACATGTTCCTGTTGGAGAAAAGTTATCTCAGCGATGGTTCATGCTTAAACCTGACTTTCTTATCACCGGCGAGCAGACGGTGGTTATGGATGCTAAATGGAAGCTATTAGATAGCAGAGCTGATGATGCTCTGAGGAAGTATGAAATCAGCCAGTCGGACCTGTATCAGATGTTCGCCTATGGGCAAAAGTATCTTCATGGGAAAGGCAAAATGATGCTGATTTATCCGCGTCATCAGTACTTTGCTGCGCCATTACCGGTGTTCCGTTTTGACGAAGATTTATCTCTATGGTGTGTGCCCTTTGACCTTGAATCTGGTGGATTGGTGAAAGGCGAATGGCAGGATTCGTTCAGTTGCTTCCCTGAAGATGAGCCTGAAGTCATTTATGATGAGCAACAAAACAGCCACGCATTTCACGAATATTAAAGGGAGACAGAATCATGGCTTATAAAGATTTCTATCATCTAATGTTGGAGTATTTTTCCCACCCAGTCGAGCTGTTCACTGGATCAAGGAATGTTCCTTTCACTCTCTACACTGAAGAGCAAAAGCTGTTTGTTCGAAATGGAAAAGATAATATTAGCCGTATCGATCCCAAAGAGGTTGCAGCATTTGTTGAGCGGTTTGAAGAAGCTGAAAGTTTGTTAGCGAAAGACTACCAGGATGTGACTTTCAAAGCCTCCTATCTCCTGGCTGCGATGAAATATATTACTGATCGTAATGCCTCCGTTGTGCGATTTCACAGTGAAGAACTCGATAACAGCGAAGTGCAATATAAAAACTGGCTGAATGCAAACCCTGAAGGCTATGTTTTAAATTTGCGTAAAAGAAGTGAAATAAGCAGTGAGATGGATCCTTCAAATTCAACTTTCCTGCATTCTGCCGGTTGCTCTTCAGTAAATAATGAACGTAGTTACACTCACTCTGAGCCATTCACGGGTAATGAATACTTTAAGATTTGCTCAGCAAATTTTTATGCGCTCGAGCAAGAAGCCATGAGAATAACAAAGCTTAGTATTGTGAAACGGCATTCTTGTTTAAAGAGTCACATTCGTTAATATGAGGTATTATGACATCTGAAATCATCCCTGTATCGCAACACATCGAACTGCGCGCCGTTGAAGAGCGCTACGCCGCCGAACTGCACAACCTCGTCGTCAAAAACAGAGCTTTTCTGCAAACCGCCTTTGACTGGGCGCAGCACGTTGGCAGCGAAGAAGATACCCGCCGTAACGTGCAGAGTAACCAGATGCTGCACCAGCGCGGCTACGCCAAAATGTTTTTGATCTTTAAGGATGATGGGCTGGTCGGCGTGCTGTCGTTTAACACGATTGAACCGGCCAACAAAGCCGGGTACATCGGCTACTGGCTGGATGAAGCGCATCAAGGGCAGGGGATCCTCTCTCAGTCATTGCAGGCGTTTATGCGTTACTACGCTGAATGCGGTGAAATCCGTCGTTTTGTGATTAAGTGTCGGGTCGCGAATCAGCACAGCAACAAAGTTGCCCTGCGCAACGGTTTTACGCTGGAAGGTTGCCTGCGGGAAGCGGAATTCCTCAATGGTCATTTCGACGATGTGAACATCTACGGCAAGATTTATACGCTATAGCGCGCCCAGCAGGGGCGTGCGGGTAATGCGCTGGTTGCCATTAATGACCTTTTCGCCGCGCAGATGAATATTCTCACCGGCAAACGCTTCAATCACCGCATCGTCGGTGATTTCAACCCGGTGCTCAATCAGCACATCGCCGCTGATCCTCGCCCGTCCCTGAATCACGACTTTATCATCCAGCATGATCGGCCCACCGCGTAGCCATGCCTGTCCCCCAATCAGAACGTGGTGTTTTATGATGCAGTTTCCTTCTACCACCGCATCCTCCGCGACCTGAGAGCTGTAGCGCACCGTCGGAATGGCATCGTCATCAAAACCGGCAATCACGCGGGCATTGCCATAGACCTTTGCGCAGTCGCACACCCAGACGTTATTGAGATCGTTGCCTTCAAGGATTGCGTTGTCGAATATTTCGGCGCGGTGCTCAACAAAGGCATCATTCACCATCGCATCGCCGTAGATTTGCGCCTGATGAACAATGCGTGACTGGCTGACCGTCGCGTTATCGTAGATTTGCAGGATCTGTTCATGGTCCGGCGTCAGGCCTTTGGCGGCAATAACGACGCTGTTGTGAAGCACGCGGGCATTGCCATAAATATGACATTCACCCCGAACACAGGAGTGCTGAATGGTGACGTTGTCACTTATTCGGGCTCCATGGCTGACTTCAGCCTCGTCCAGCCAGCAATTGTCGCTGATATGCGCTTCGTGGCTAATGATGCAAGGCAGGGTAAGCCGCGCGTTGCCGGATACGGTGGCACCGGCGAACACCACGCTGTTTTCGTCGTAGATCCAACAGTCACCGTCTTGTGCGAGGGCGCGCTCATCGTCAATCCATCCACCTTTCGTACCTATCGTCACGTCGTTAAACTCCGCCGTGGCGATAATCTGCCGTAATGTGGTCGTGTGGGTTGTTTCGCCATTTTTCCATTGCCAAAGGCGTGTATCGTCGCTCAGGCGATATTTGTTCATCTTGATCTCTCTGATAACCGTCTTAACTAAACGTAGCAAATATTTCGGTTTTCGAACGGTTGGCAACCAGACGGTAAACGCCTTAAAATGGCATTCAAAATGCACTTTAAATTTATGCAGGATCAGGAAAAAATAATGACCGTCGATGAGAATTACTTCACAGAGAAATATGGCTTAACCCGAACGCATTCCGAGGTGCTGTTCAGTGCAGAAAGGGTTAAACCGGGTAAAACGCTGGATCTGGGCTGTGGAAATGGCCGTAACAGTCTCTACCTTGCTGCTAACGGTCACGAGGTGACGGCCTGGGATAAAAACCCGATGAGCATTGATAATATCGAGCGCATCAAGGCCGAAGAAGGGATCAACAACCTCCACACGGCGATAAAAGATCTCAACACCCTGAGTTTCGACGGTGAATACGATTTTATTTTGTCCACCGTCGTGCTGATGTTCCTGGATGCAAAAACCATCCCCGGTCTTATCGCCAATATGCAGCGCTGCACTACACCAGGCGGCCACAACCTGATTGTCGCCGCCATGGATACGACTGATTATCCGTGTACCGTCGGCTTCCCGTTTGCGTTTAGAACGGGTGAACTGAGCAACTACTATGAAGGCTGGGAGTTGCTCAAATACAACGAAGACGTTGGTGAACTGCACCGCACCGATGAAAACGGCAATCGCATTAAGCTGCGCTTTGCCACCATGCTGGCGCGTAAACCCACTTAACGGGCGGCCAGCAGGCAGAGTTGCAGGGCTGTCTGGTAAGAGGCCTCGAACGACGACAGCGGCAGAAATTCAAACTTCGAGTGGAAGTTATGCGCTCCGGTGAAGAAGTTTGGCGTAAGTAGCCCTTTTGCCGAGAGTGCCGCACCGTCTGTGCCGCCGCGCATCGGTGTCGGTTTCGGCGTGATGCCGAGCGATTCCATCGCTTCAAACATCAGGTCGATGGCGCGCCTGTCTTCGCCAATCGCATTGCTGATATTGCTGTAGGTATCTTCAATGCGATAGTCCACGTTGGCCGTTGGATGTTGGGCGGCTATCAGCGCGGCAACGTCGGCAATCTGCTGCTTGCGGGCGGCAAAGCTGTCCTTGTCAAAATCGCGGATATTCGCTTTGAGGATGGCCTCGTTTTGCCCCGCCTGAATACCGTTAAACCAGATATAGCCCTCACGACCTTCGGTACACTCGGGCGTTTGCTGGCGGTCAAAATGGTTGATGTAATCGGTCGCCATCAGCAGGGGGTTCACCAGCACGCCTTTGGCGGACATGGGGTGTGCCGTCACGCCCGTAAAGCGGATTTCCGCGGCTGCCGCATTAAAATTCTCGTAGACAATTTCACCCAGCTCGCAGCAGTCAATGGTCCAGGCAAAATCAACATCGAAGCGTTTCAGATCGAGCGCCTTCGCGCCGCACAGGCCAATTTCTTCATCCGGGACAAATGCGACCACAATGTCGCCGTGTTGATGCTCCGCGGTCAGGTTTTCCAGCACGGTCATGACTACGGTAACGGCTGATTTATTGTCTGCGCCCAAAACGCTGGTTCCGTCACTGAAAATAATCTCCTCATCCGGATAGGCCAGAATTTCCGGATGCTCTTTTACGCGTAACCAAATGTCTTTGTCTTTATTCAGGCAGAGGTCTTCACCTGTAAATGTTAATATCTGCGGATGAATATCCGGTGATAATCCCACGTCGACGGTATCAATATGGGTAATAAAACCAATACGCGGCGCACCGGCGACGTTACCTTTTTTCACCGCGGTCACCGTGGCGAATTCATCAATCACAATGTCGTCTAACCCCAGCTGTGCCAGCTCCTGAGCAAGCTCCCGCGCCATGTTGTGTTGGCCTGGCGTAGAGGGCAGAGTTTTTACTCTGGCATCGCTCTGGCTGGTGATGGAGAGATAGCGAAAAAAGCGGTGCGTTAATTGTCTGGAAAGTGGCGAGCCCATAGTGATTTATTCCTTATTTATTTTTCAGGTGTTTGCCACTTCACTTTAATGTTATTTATGAAATGGCAAAAGAATTAATTAGCCGTCGAATTAAAAAGACAGGAATAAATGATGAAAAGCAAACTCACAATCTTAACGCTTGCTCTTGCGGCGCTCACCGTCAGTTCCACTGTCGCTGCGAAAACGCTCGTGTATTGTTCCGAAGGATCGCCGGAAAACTTTAATCCTCAGTTATACACGTCGGGCACCAGCGTGGATGCCAGTGCTGTACCTGTTTATAACCGGCTGGTCGATTTCAAACCTGGCACCACGGAGCTGGTACCCAGTCTGGCAGAGAGCTGGGAGGTGAGCGACGACGGTAAAGTCTATACCTTCCATCTGCGCAAGGGGGTGAAATTCCAGAGCAATAAATTGTTCACACCGACCCGGGACTTTAACGCCGATGACGTCATCTTCTCGTTTATGCGGCAGAAAGATGTGAATCATCCTTACCATAACGTCTCTAACGGCAGCTATTCCAATTTCGAAAGTCTGGAGTTTGGCAGTCTGATAACCGCCATTGATAAAGTCGATGATCACACCGTGCGCTTTACGCTGGCACACCCGGAGGCGCCGTTTGTCGCGGATCTGGCATGGTATTTTGCCTCGATCCTCTCTGCGGAGTATGCCGACGCGATGCTGAAAGCGGGGACACCACAGAAGGTGGATATGGAGCCGATTGGCACCGGGCCGTTTAAGCTCGTACAGTATCAGAAGGACTCCCGCATCCTTTTCACCGCGTTTGCAGACTACTGGCAGGGTAAATCGAAACTCGATCGACTGGTGTTTACCATCACGCCGGATGCTTCAGTACGTTTTGCCAAAATCGAAAAGAACGAATGTCAGGTGATGCCGTTCCCGAACCCAGCCGATCTGCCGCGTATGAAGGCGAACAAAGACATCAACCTGATGAGCAAGGCAGGGCTGAACACTGGTTTTCTGGCGTTTAACACCCAAAAGCCACCGCTGGATAACGTGAAGGTTCGCCAGGCGCTGGCCATCGCCATCAACAAATCAGCCATTATTGACGCGGTGTTCCATGGCACGGGGACCGCCGCGAAGAACCTGCTGCCGCCAGGGGTATGGAGCGCCGACAGTGAACTTAAGGATTACGATTACGATCCGGAAAAGGCAAAAGCGCTGCTGAAGGAAGCAGGTTTTGCAAACGGAGTGAACATTGATTTGTGGGCAATGCCGGTGCAGCGTCCGTACAATCCGAATGCGAAACGTATGGCCGAAATGATTCAGGCCGACTGGGCGAAAGTGGGCGTACAAACTCACATTGTCACCTATGAATGGGGTGAATACCTCAAGCGCGTGAAGGGCGGGGAGCATCAGGCTGCGCTGATGGGCTGGACGACCGCAACGGGCGATCCGGACAATTTCTTTGGTCCGCTATTTACCTGCACCTCTGCAAATGGCGGTTCGAACTCGGCGAAGTGGTGCTATAAGCCGTTTGATAAAATTATTGCGGAGGCAAAATCAATAACCGACCACGATAAACGTGTGGCGCTGTATAAAGAGGCTCAGCAGATGATGCATGACCAGATGCCAGCGGTGATGATTGCGCATTCAACCATTTTCGAACCGGTGCGCAAAGAGGTGACGGGTTATGAAATTGACCCGTTCGGTAAGCATCTGTTCTGGCAACTGGATATACATCAGTAATTTTTCACTGCCCGGCACGCATCCGGGCAGTCTTTTTGCAATTTGTGCTCCCGACATCATTTTTTGTCACAACAAACCCTCCAGTCCTTTGCTATAACTTCAAATGCATACTTGCAGATAACATGGAAAACCATCATGCGTACTCAAACTTTTTTAAAAGTTGCAGTGCTTACTGGTCTGTTGGCTTTGGCGGGCTGTTCATCAAAAGTGGCCGCTCCCGAACAATACTCAGGCTTTTTAAAAGACTATTCTGGTTTAAAGGAAACAACTTCTGCAACGGGTAAACCGACCTTACGTTGGGTTGATCCGTCATATAACGAAGCTAATTATGACAATATTGTCTGGAACCCGATTACTTATTATCCGGCTCCAAAACCAACCACGCAGATTGGTCAAAAAACACTGGATGAGCTGCTGAGTTATACCAACAACAAAATGAAAACCTCGATTGGTCAGCGTAAACCGATCGTTACCACAGCAGGGCCGCGTAGCCTGATCTTCCGTGGTGCGATTACCGGTGTAACCTCTAAGCAAGAAGGTTTGCAGTTCTATGAAGTGGTGCCAGTGGCACTGGTTGTTGCAGGTACGCAAATGGCAACCGGTCACCGCACAATGGATACCCACCTTTACTTTGAAGGTGAGTTGATTGATGCAAAAACCGGTAAACCTGTTATTAAAGTGGTTCGTAAAGGCGAAGGTAAAGAGCTGACGAACAAAAATACCCCAATGGGCTTTGCAACCCTGAAACAGGTTGTTGATGACATGGCGACCGATGCCACCATGTTTGACGTGAAAAAGACCATGAAATAACCAGGAAAGGCCTGCATTGCGCAGGCCTTATTTATTTACGCTGTTCGTAAGCGCCTGATCCAGGTTTCGGGTTTAGTAAACATCACCATATTCCCCCCCAGAATCAGCAACAATCCGACGATACCGTTAATATGCCACACGTAACCTTCATAAACCGTTGAGATGGAGAGGGCGACCAGCGGGAAGAGCAGCGTACTGTAGGCCGCTTTGCCTGGGCCAATACGTCCCACCAGCGTAAAGTAAGCACCGAAAGCAATCACCGAACCAAACAAAGCCAGATAGAGCAGCGCGCCAATGTAGCTCACCGTCCATTCCGGGGTGAAACTGTCGCCTCTGAAAAGGGCAATGCACCCCATCACCAGTGTGCCATACAGCATCGCCCAGGCGTTGGTAGTCATAGTTTCAAGGCCTTTGCGCTGATGGCGCATGCTGATCATATTGCCCAGCGAGAAACCGTAGGTACCGAGTGCGGAGAGACCAATACCCGTCAGGAGTGACGCGCTCCAGCCACTGGCCAGAAGATCGTCCCAGAAGAGGGTGATAATGCCAATCAGCCCCAGAGCCGCAGCGGTCCAGAACCGCGCTGGTGGGCGTTGGCCGAAGAAAATAAAGCTGTTAATGGCGTTATAGAGCACCGCCATTGAGAAAATCACCGATTCCAGCCCGGTGTTGATGTGCGAGGCCGCGGTATAAAAGCACCAGAAGTTAAAGCAAAAAACGCAGCATCCCTGAAGTATGCAAAACAGATGATCCCGCAGCGCCAGTTTGCGCAGTCTACGCAGGGCGAGTAACACCACCATCATCGTGAGGCTGGCAACCGCGAAGCGCCAGAAAATGGATACGGGGGCCGCCACGGAACCCTGCTGCAGGAAAATCGCAATCCAGGTGGTTCCCCAGATAATTACCACCAGTCCGTATAATAATGCGTTCATACTTTTTCTCTTCTCAAACCACGGAAGTGGGCAGTATGGCGCGCTGAGCCGCAAGGGGCTTGCACTGCCTTGCGGTAGACTTGCAAATTCTTGCGCTTTTTTCTTTTATGGGGACTGGCAACCGGCGGCAACAATTCTTAGACTGATATTCTGATCAATAACACGCTAACGGTTATGTCTCACGCTTACGATACCTTTGAAACGCTGCGCCAACAGAATGCAGTCCTGCGGGAAACCGTCTCGCTGAACTCGGGTATTCAGCTGGCAGCGTGGTACAACAAGCACGATACGATAACGGTAAAAAGCAATCATCATACCCTTAGCCTGTACGTGGCTGACGGTTACGAAAGTTATCAAAAAACGCCGGGCGGCTGGAAAAATGGCGGTGGTCCGGATCGTTTCTGTTTGATGCCCAAAGAGAGCGAATCAACGTGGGATATCCGGGATGACCTGTCGTTTGTGCATCTCTACTGCACCGATGAACATCTGCGCGACGTGGGAGAAAAAATCTGGGACAAGCGGCCACTTTCGCTGACCCTGGACGAGCGTATTTTCGGCAGTGACCCGAAGATAACCGCGTTGTACCGTCAGTTTTTACTCGGCTGCGACTGGCAGCAGCACGCTAACCAGCTCACCCTGAGCACGGCCTCTACGCTGCTGTTAACCCATCTGCTGCAAAACTACTCGAACGTTCAGTGGAAATTGCCGGTCGTCACGGGCGGGTTATCCCCGTTCGTGTTGCGTAACGTGCTGGCCTTTATCGAAGAGAACCTGGGGCAGCCCCTGACGCTGGCAGAACTGGCTGCACAGGCTGCCCTCAGCGAATACCATTTTGCCCGCATGTTCCGCCAGTCGACGGGGCTGGCGCCGCATCAGTACGTGATGCAGCGCAGAATGGAAAAGGCGAAAGCGCTGGTACAACACACGGCGACGCCGCTGACGGACATCGCGCTTGCCTGTGGATTTAACTCCGCCAGCCACTTCAGTAACCGCTTTCGCAGCGTGACGGGAATGACGCCTTCTCAGCTACGCGCGGCGAGTGCGTGATAACAGGGCATAGCACACACCGCCCAGAACCAGTCCCCAGAATGCCGAACCAATGCCCAGGAGCGTCACACCGCTCGCGGTCATCAGGAATGTGACTATCGCTGCGTCACGTTCCGCTTCGTGATTCAGCGCCTGATACAGACTTCCGCTGATGGTGCCCAGTAACGCCAGACCCGCCAGCGTCTGGATCCAACTGAGCGGTAGCGCCGTCATGATTGCAGTAATAGAACCACCGAAAATACCGGCTAACAGATAAAATCCCCCGGCCGCGATGGCTGCCAGCCAGCGTTTACCTGCATCCGGGTGCGCATCCGGGCTCTGACAAATGGCGGCGGTAATCGCCGCGATACAGATGGAAAAGACGCCAAAGGGCGAAAACAGCAGTGCCAGCCCGCCCGTAAAGATGATGAGCGGCGAAACCGCCAGCGGGTAGCCGGAGGCTTTCATCGTGGCGAATCCCGGGGCATTTTGAGAGGCCATGGTCACCAGGAAGAAAGGGATGCCCACGCTCACCAGGCTGGTGAAGGTGAAGGATGGCGCAATAAACTCCGGCATAACAAGGGAAAGGGTGAATTTATCCGTGACAACGTCACCACTTACCCAGGCCACGATGCCGCCTGCCAGAAGCGTAACCACAATGGCATAGCGGGGGGCCAGCGCTTTTGCCATTAGCCACGCGGCAATCATGCTGCCGCACAGCAGAAAGTGCCCCTCCAGATGGGCAAACGCATGCAGCCCAAACTGCAAAAGCACCCCTGCCAGCATGGCAGCGGCAAGCGAATGGGGGATCAACTTCATCAGCCTGGCGAATAGCCCGGTGATGCCGCAGAGTAAAATGAGCGCATTGGCAAAGATGAACACGCCGATCGTTTCAGCCAGCGTGACACCGTGCAGGCTGGTCGCGAGCAGCGCCGCACCGGGTGTTGACCAGGCGGTGAGTACCGGCGCTTTATACCACCAGGAAAGCGCCAGCGTGCTGACTCCCATCCCAATCCCGAGTGCCGTCATCCAGCCCGCAATCTGTTGCGCATTTGCGCCGGCTGCCGCTGCGGCTTGCCAGATGATGGCAGCAGAACTGGCGTAGCCGACCAGGACGGCGACAAAACCCGCCAGAACGGCTGGAACAAGGTGTGTTGAAGAAGCGCGCATGAAAACTCCGTTGTGCGTTATAACGTCCGAAATAAGGTAACACTGTGCGTTATAGCGTACAAGTGATATGCTCGTAATCACCAGGAGGGAACATGGACATCACACAACATCTTGCAACCACACTGAAAACACTGCGCCAGGATCGCGGCTGGAGTTTGTCGAAACTGGCAGAAGAGACGGGAGTTTCAAAAGCGATGCTCGGGCAAATCGAGCGCAATGAATCCAGCCCGACGGTATCAACATTGTGGAAAATCGCCACCGGGCTGAACGTACCGTTTTCCACCTTTATCACCCCAGAGGCGGACAAGCAGGCTGTTTTTGACCCCCAGCAGCAGGCCATGGTGGTAAAACCGCTGTTCCCGTGGGATGAGACGCTGAAGTTTGATCATTTCTCCATTACCCTGGCACCCGGCGCGCTAAGCGAGTCAACGCCCCATGAAACGGGGGTGATTGAGCATGTGGTGGTGATAAGCGGCGAGCTGGAGATGCAACTGGAGGGTGAGTGGCAGACAATTCCTGCCGATTCAGGCATCCGTTTTGCCGGAGACAAACCGCACGCGTACCGTAACAGCAGCGACCGGACGGTGCATTTTCACTCCCTAATCCATTATCCCCGCTGACGCTACGCAAAACTGTTTCGCTGTCGCATACTTCTGACTACAATAGCCGCCATTTTGACCATAACGGATAACGACGAAGTATGCGCCTGCAATCCCATCATCTTGAACTTTTAAGCCCGGCCCGCGACGCCGCCATTGCCCGTGAAGCGATCCTTCACGGTGCAGATGCCGTCTACATTGGCGGTCCAGGCTTTGGTGCCCGCCATAACGCCAGCAACAGTCTGCAGGATATTGCTGAACTGGTACCGTTCGCCCACCGTTTCGGGGCGAAAGTGTTCGTGACCCTGAACACCATTCTTCATGATGATGAACTGGAACCTGCGCAACGTCTGATCACCGATCTCTACCAGACCGGGGTCGATGCCCTGATTGTTCAGGATATGGGCGTTCTTGAGCTGGATATTCCACCTATTGAACTGCACGCCAGCACCCAGTGCGATATCCGCACCGTTGAAAAAGCCAAATTCCTCTCCGACGTCGGTTTTTCACAGATCGTTCTGGCGCGTGAACTGAACCTGAACCAGATCCGTGATATCCACCAGGCGACAGACGCGACGATTGAGTTCTTTATCCACGGCGCGTTGTGCGTGGCTTATTCCGGCCAGTGCAATATTTCTCACGCCCAGACCGGGCGCAGCGCTAACCGCGGCGATTGCTCTCAGGCTTGTCGCCTGCCGTATACCCTGAAAGACGATCAGGGTCGCGTCGTGGCGTTTGAAAAACACCTGCTTTCCATGAAGGATAACGATCAGACCGCCAACCTCGGTGCGCTGATTGATGCAGGCGTGCGCTCCTTCAAAATTGAAGGGCGGTATAAAGATATGAGCTACGTGAAGAACATCACCGCACACTATCGTCAAATGCTGGATGCCATTATTGAAGATCGTGGTGACCTGGCACGCGCGTCAGCCGGTCGTACTGAGCATTTCTTTATTCCGTCGACCGATAAAACCTTCCATCGTGGCAGTACCGACTATTTCGTGAACGCCCGTAAAGGTGACATCGGCGCGTTTGATTCGCCGAAATTTATCGGCTTGCCGGTCGGTGAAGTTCTGAAAGTGGCGAAGGATCATCTGGACGTGGAGGTCACGGAGCCGCTGGCGAACGGCGATGGCCTGAACGTGATGATTAAGCGTGAAGTCGTAGGCTTCCGTGCCAATACGGTTGAAAAAACCGGAGAAAATCGCTATCGCGTGTGGCCGAATGAAATGCCTGCCGATCTCTACAAAGCGCGACCGAACGCGGCGCTAAACCGTAACCTGGATCATAACTGGCAGCAGGCGCTGCTGAAAACCTCCAGCGAGCGTCGCATCGCGGTGGATATTGAACTGGGAGGCTGGGAAGAGCAGCTGATTTTGACCATGACCTGCGAAGACGGCATCAGCGTGACGCATACGCTTGATGGCCAGTTTGAGGTCGCCAACAATGCGGACAAAGCGCTAAACAACCTGAAAGAGGGTGTGGCGAAGCTGGGGCAGACGATTTACTACGCACGTAATATTGAGGTGAATCTGTCTGACGCACTGTTCGTGCCGAACAGCCTGCTTAACCAGTTCCGTCGGGAAACCTCGGAAATGCTCGATGCGGCTCGTCTGGCTCACTATCCGCGAGGTAGCCGTAAAGCTGAAGCTGTTCCAGCGCCCGTTTACCCGGATACGCATTTGTCGTTCCTGGCTAACGTCTACAACCATAAAGCACGTAAATTCTATCATCGTCACGGCGTGCAGCTGATCGACGCGGCCTATGAAGCACATGAAGAGAAGGGTGATGTGCCGGTGATGATCACCAAGCACTGCCTCCGTTTTGCCTTTAACCTGTGTCCTAAGCAGGCGAAAGGGAACATCAAGAGCTGGAAGGCCACACCTATGCAACTGGTGAATGGTGACGAAGTGCTTACCCTGAAATTTGACTGCCGTCCTTGCGAAATGCATGTAATTGGCAAGATGAAAAACCATATTTTCAAAATGCCAGCGCCGGGGAGTGTCGTAGCCTCAGTAAGCCCGGACGAACTTATGAAAACCCTGCCTAAACGCAAAGGTAATTAACGAAAGTGTGTATCCGGTTTGCGCGATTTTTGCCACAGGTGGTGTTCGCGCAAACCTTCCGCTGATTCTTCTGCTTCACTTCGCAACTCATCGCTGTCAGCTTCATGCCGAAGCTGATGCCCAACATTTTTTACCCATAAATACTCATGACCTTTGTGCCCGGCCATCAGTTGGCCTGAAAACAGGGCGCAAATCAGCATTATGAGTGTTAACCCTTTTTTTATCATGTGTTCACCGCGAAATGACAGAGCAGGAATATCATGCCTGTTATTTCATGGTGTTATTATTCAAAAGTTCAAATTATCGCAAAGAGAATGTCAAATATTGTCGGAATGAAAGACAGCCAGGAAACATCTTAAAAATCATCTGATATATTGCAAACCGCCATTTTTGGTACATAACTGGACAGTTACTTTAAAGATTATTCCTATATAATAGCGAGTCTATGGCTAAGGAATGGGTCCTGATTAATGAAAAAAATGATAACGTTTGGGATTGTAGCGGCTGCTGTTGTGGCTGCTGCTGGGTTTCACTACGCTGGTGACAACGAACCGGAATATATTAAGTCCGCACAAACACGTGTTGGCTCATATTTAACCAGCGATTATGGTCGTGTTGCCTGCAATAGCACCAAAGTGAACGATCAACATTGGGAATTAGACTGCACCAATCAGTTGCGGGGAAAAACATTTCAGTTTGCCGTGTATCCTTCTGATAAAGCACCTTATAGCGTCGCGCGTTCGTTTTATCTGGAAGCAATGAATGATGACGCAAAATTGAGCGCTGAACAGGGGCTGATGCGTTATTTGCAAATCAATACCAAAGCGGGTTAATAGGGCTGTTTACCTCTCGTTAAGATAAAAGGTGTTAGGTTGTAATGGATCCGCTGCCCGGCCATGGAGTGTCGGGACGTAGAGCATAAAATACAAATCTATCCATGCAAGCATTTACCGCCAGATAATGGCGGTTTTTTTTTGTACATGTCGTCACGATGTTTGCCGCGGTTTATGATTTCAGCCGATAGTGCGACTGCACCAGACCTGAAGGGAAGCTGTGGCTTGATACCAGTGTCAAATCAATATCCTGGGGCAGGCTTCCGAACAAAGACTTTCCTGAACCAAGCAGAACAGGGACGGTCGTGATAACCATATCCGCGACCAGCCCTTCACGCAGGAACGACTGTATCACCTGTCCGCCATCGAGATAGACGCGATGGACGTTCTGCGCCGCCAGGTCATCGAGCACCTCTGTTGGTGTGCGATGAGAGAACTGTACTTTGCCCTTCAGGACCTCCGGCACGGGAGTATTCGCCAGCTGTCGGGAGAGTACCAGCACGGGCCGGTCATAAGGCCATGTGTCAAAGGACAATACCTTCTCATAGCTCCCTCGTCCCATTACGATCCACTCTTTGTCCGCGATGAACGCTTCATAGCCATGATCTTCTGTCGGGTCATCGCGCTGCAAAAGCCAGTCGATATCGTCATTCTCTCGGGCGATATAGCCATCAAGACTGACCGCGATAAAAACGTGTGTGGTGATCATCAGGTGCTCCGTATTTCAACACAACCAAAAGAGTGATGCCTCAGCGGGCAGTACCTGAACCTGAAAATTGCTTGCGATACTGTGCCGGGGAAAGTGCAAACTGCTGGCGAAAATGATGGCGCAACGTCGATGCCTGACCAAATCCAGTTTGTTCTGCAATACTGTCGATACTTAAACGGCTGCTTTCAAGATAATCTTTTGCCCGCATCAGGCGTTCATTGATCAACCAACGCGCTGGGGTCATTCCTGTCGCTGCCTCGAAGCGACGAAGGAAAGTGCGCTGGCTCATGCCCACCCGACGCGCCAGCGAATCGACGCTATGAGGCTCGACAAGATGATTGTGCAGGAAATCAAAAAGCTGGCCCAGGCGTTGGCTTTCCCGCAACTGCGCGACCGGGCGACTCAGCTGTTGCGGTTGTGAGCCATCCCTGTGAGGGGGAATAACCAGCCGACGCGCAACGCTATTGGCCGTTTCCATTCCATAATCCCGTCGTACAACGTGCAGGCAGAGATCAATTCCTGCTGCACTGCCTGCGGAGGTAAGAATATCTCCCTCATCCTGATAGAGCACATCCTCGACCACCAGGATGTCAGGGTAACGGGCTTTAAGCGCGTCAAGATAGCGCCAGTGCGTCGTGGCTTTACGTCCGTTCAGCAACCCCGACGCCGCCAGCACAAAGACCCCCGAACAGATGGACAGCAACTGGCAGCCTCGCGCGCTGGCCCGGCGTAATACCTCACAAAGTGTGTCCGGGACTGGTGAATCCAGGCCTCTCCAGCCAGGAATCACGATCAGATCGGCAGATTCAAGCAGGCTTAAATCGCCGTCGGTTATTATACGGATCCCACCGGTTGCCCGAAGTTCACCGCTATCAATACCCGCCACCGCAAAACGATACCATTCGTCCCCCAGTTCAGGACGCGGCAGACCAAAGATCTCCACCGCCACGCCAAACTCAAAGGTACACAGACCGTCATACGCCAGTACAACCACCAGCGGCCGCGTTATCTGTCTTAAGTTTGTCATCTTTTTGCTGTTTTCTGGCATACGCGCGGGCATTCACGGGCTGAATTTGTGGATAGAGTAGTGTTAACACAAACGCCAAAGATGAGGAAGTATCATGAGTTATGTTACTGAATTTCCGGCTGCGGAACCGCAGGAAGCTGTCACCCATTTTCTACGCCGCCTGAGCGTCGAAACCGACTGTGCTGATGTGCATCATGCCATCGTCAACCAGGAGCAAGATTTTGTGCTGCTGCACGTAGTAGGGAGTCCGGAGCAGTTTGCACGCCGTCATGTGCCTGGTGCTTTGCACCTGCCGCGTAGCCAGATTACTCCTGAGCGCATGGCGCAATGGCCTGAAGGCACGCTTTTCGTTGTCTACTGCGCAGGGCCGCACTGTAACGGCGCGGACAGAGCGGCGCTCAAGCTGGCACGACTCGGGCTGCCGGTCAAAATCATGCTCGGGGGGATCACCGGCTGGGAAGATGAAAAGTTCGCCTTTGCCAGCAGCGAAACCGCTACCGCGCTGTGAAGATGAATTTTATTCAACACCCGTGAAATTTTCTCGTTTGCCGGAATATGACAGATATGACATCTTTTTTGGACATTTAGACATCCAGAAGTCCAAATATTCAAATAATGAATTATCACTTCTGGCAATTATCGCCGGCAGACTGAGGAGAATTCCATGCAACGACAACACGCCCCGTATCGCGCCGATGTAGTAGGCAGTTTTTTACGTCCGGACACCATCAAACAGGCCCGCCTGAAATTTGCCAGCGGCGAAATTGATGCCGGAGAACTTCGCGCGGTTGAGGATGAGGCGATCCGCCATGTTGTCGAGCAGCAGTGCGCATGTGGGCTCCATGTGGTCACCGACGGCGAGTTTCGCCGCGCCTGGTGGCATTTCGATTTCTTCGACGGTCTGCAGGGCGTTGAGCGTTACGATTCACAGCAGGGTATTCAATTTAACGGGGTACAAACCAAAGCCCATGGCGTGCGCGTCATCGGCAAGCTGGGCTTTGGCGAGCATCCGATGCTGGAAGATTTTCGTTATCTGAAAAGCATCAGCGGCAACGCTCAGCCGAAGATGACCATTCCCAGCCCGAGCGTGCTCCATTTCCGCGGAGGCCGTAAAGACATTGATGCGACGGTTTACCCGGATCTGAATGACTATTTTGACGACCTGGCGACCACCTGGCGTGATGCCATCCGCGCATTCTACGATGCAGGCTGCCGTTATCTGCAGCTGGATGACACCGTCTGGGCGTATCTCTGTTCTGACGATCAGCGCCGTCAGATCCGCGAACGCGGCGATGATGCCGATGAACTGGCGCGTATCTATGCCCGCGTGCTAAACAAGGCGCTGGAAGGGAAACCGGACGATCTGACCATCGGGCTGCACGTCTGTCGCGGGAATTTCCGTTCAACCTGGATTTCCGAAGGCGGCTACGAGCCGGTGGCGGAAGTGCTGTTTGGCACGGTCAACGTTGATGCCTTCTTCCTTGAGTATGACAACGACCGCAGCGGTGATTTTGCACCCCTGCGTTTTGTTCGCCCGGGCAAGCAGCAGGTGGTGCTGGGCCTTATCACCACTAAAAACGGCGAACTTGAAAACCCGGAAGGGGTAAAGGCACGTCTGGAGGAGGCGGCAAAATACGTGGCGAAAGCGCAAATTTGCCTCAGCCCACAGTGTGGTTTTGCCTCCACGGAAGAGGGCAACACGCTAAGTGAAAACCAGCAGTGGGATAAAGTGCGTCTGGTGACGCAGATCGCCAGCGAAGTCTGGTAAACCCTTCGTTCCCGGCGCTGCATTATAAAAGTGCAGCGCTGTGCCATTCTGAGTCGTTCTCTTTACATCCTGCTTTCACTTTCCCTGCAATCGCGCTTTTTCCATTCTGGCATCCTTTTTGCTCCTGCTTAGCTGGCACATTTTTTTCCGCGTCCACGCCGTAACGGACGTCTTCGCACAGCGTTCTTTTTCAGGAGTGAAAATATGCACCGTCGTACCTTATTGAAAGCCTTCGCGTTGTCAGCTTCTGTTGTTGCTATGGGAATGAGTTTTGGCGTGCAAGCGGCCGATACCATCAAAGTGGGCATCATGCATTCTTTGTCCGGCACGATGGCTATCTCCGAGACCCCGCTGAAAGATGTTGCGCTGATGACGATCGATGAGATCAACGCCAAAGGGGGCGTACTGGGTAAAAAGCTGGAACCGGTAGTGGTTGACCCGGCGTCGAACTGGCCGCTGTTTGCTGAGAAAGCTCGCCAGCTGTTAAGCCAGGATAAAGTCGCGGTCGTGTTCGGTTGCTGGACATCGGTGTCGCGTAAATCGGTTCTGCCGGTGTTTGAAGAACTGAACGGCCTGCTGTTCTACCCGGTGCAATATGAAGGCGAGGAGATGTCACCGAACGTCTTCTATACCGGCGCGGCACCGAACCAGCAGGCGATCCCGGCTGTGGAATACCTGATGAGTGAAGACGGCGGTGGGGCAAAACGCTTCTTCCTGTTAGGTACCGATTACGTTTACCCCCGTACGACCAACAAGATCCTGCGTGCCTTCCTGCATTCGAAAGGGGTCGAGGATAAGGATATCGAAGAGGTTTACACCCCGTTTGGTCACAGCGACTACCAGACTATTGTTGCCAACATTAAGAAATTCTCCGCAGGCGGTAAAACCGCCGTGGTATCGACCATCAACGGAGACTCCAACGTACCGTTTTACAAAGAGCTGGCTAACCAGGGCCTGAAAGCGACCGACGTGCCGGTAGTGGCATTCTCCGTGGGTGAAGAAGAGCTGCGCGGGATCGACACCAAACCGCTGGTCGGCAACCTCGCGGCGTGGAACTACTTTGAGTCTGTGGATAACCCGACCAACCAGGCGTTCGTGGCGGATTACAAAGCCTATGCAAAAGCGCACAAGCTGCCGAATGCCGATACCGTGGTGACCAACGACCCGATGGAAGCCACCTACGTGGGCATCCATATGTGGGCACAGGCGGTGGAAAAAGCCGGTTCTACCGATGTAGATAAAGTGCGCACGGCGATGGCAGGCCAGTCATTTAAAGCCCCTTCAGGTTTTACGCTCACCATGGATGCTACCAACCATCACCTGCATAAGCCGGTCATGATCGGTGAAATTGAAGGGAACGGTCAGTTTAACGTGGTGTGGCAGACTGAACAGCCGGTACGTGCCCAGCCGTGGAGCCCGTTCATTGCCGGGAATGACAAAAAGCCCGATCAGCCGATGAAAACCGCCAGCAACTGAGCCATTACCGCAGGGAGATAATCCATGAACGTCATGCGCACGATCGTCGCTATTGTGTGGCTTGCCGGTCTGCTGCCAGGGATGGCGCAGGCATCGGATGCCGATCGTTTTGTTGCCGCCAGTCGCAGCCAGCAGGCTGACCTGCTGACGCAGTGGGCCGCAGCGCCGGATGCCGCAAGGTTGCCGCTGCTTCAGGCACTGCAAGATGAAAACCTCTACACCGACAGCCAAAAGCACGCGTTTGTGCAACGTAATGGCGACATCATGCCGCTGGGGGAAACCAAAACTGCAGAGGGGCCAACCAAAGCCGTGCGTCTGACCAACCGGCTACGGGTGCTTGCCGCAACAGCCATTGCTACACATCAGCTTGTGAGTGACAGTGTCACTGAAAGACGTGCTGCGGCTCGCCAGCTTCAGCGTGACGCTCAGCCCGGCATGCTCGGTTTCCTGCAAACGCGGGTTGTGAGTGAAACCGATGATGTGGCGCGCCAGGCGCTGCTGCTGGCGGTGGCGAATCTTCAGCTTGCAAGTCCGCAGGCAGAGGTGCGCCGCAAGGCAGTCGAGCTGTTAGGTCAGTCCGACGATCCGGATGTGCAGTCAAAGCTAACACCGTTTGCGCAGGTGCAGACAGAGCCTGATGCTGGCGTTCGCGCTGCCGCAGAAGAGAGCCTTAGCCAGATTAAGCATCGCCTGATGTGGGGCGATCTGCTGGGACAGGCGTTTATGGGACTCTCTCTGGGAACCGTGCTGCTGCTGGCCGCGCTGGGTCTTGCTATCACCTACGGTTTGCTGGGGGTAATCAATATGGCCCACGGTGAGATGCTAATGCTCGGGGCGTACGCTACATGGATGGTGCAGCAGGTGATGGCCGGGCTTGCTCCCCAGTGGCTGGCGCTCTATCCGATTATCGCGTTGCCGGTGGCGTTCTGCCTGACGGCGGTCATCGGGATGCTGCTGGAGCGTACCGTGATCCGTCACCTGTACGGTCGTCCGCTGGAAACGCTGCTGGCAACCTGGGGCATCAGCCTGATGCTCATCCAGCTTGTGCGCATGACCTTTGGCGCACAGAATCTGGAGGTGGCAAACCCGGCATGGTTGTCTGGCGGCGTGCAGGTCTTTGCTAACCTGACGTTGCCGTGGAACCGCATAGTGGTACTGGGATTCGTGCTGCTGGTGCTGTTCTTCACCTGGCTGATTCTGAATAAAACCCGTCTGGGGCTTAACGTGCGTGCGGTGACACAAAACCGCAGCATGGCTGCCTGTTGTGGGGTGCCGACGGGGCGTGTCGATATGCTGGCTTTCGGGCTTGGCTCAGGCATTGCCGGGTTAGGCGGCGTGGCGTTATCTCAGCTTGGGAACGTCGGGCCAGAGCTGGGTCAGGGCTATATCATCGACTCTTTCCTCGTTGTCGTTCTCGGTGGCGTAGGCCAGCTGGCAGGCAGCGTGGCCGCAGCCTTTGGTCTTGGGATCTTTAATAAAATCCTTGAGCCGCAGATGGGGGCGGTACTGGGCAAGATTCTGATTCTGGTGGCGATCATTCTGTTTATTCAGAAACGACCGCAGGGGTTGTTTGCACTGAAAGGGAGGGTTATTGACTGATGAGCCAGCCACTCACCTTAACGCTGGCGCGTAAAGCGCCGCGAACCATTCAGATTGTCGGCAGCCTGCTGGTGGCGTGTCTGCTGATATTGCCGTTTTTTGCCTTACTCCCTGCCACGCATCCGCTGGCGTTATCAACCTGGATGCTGACGCTTATCGGTAAGATCCTCTGCTACGCCATCGTTGCGGTGGCGCTGGATCTGGTATGGGGCTATGCCGGAATGTTGTCCCTTGGGCACGGCATTTTCTTCGCGCTGGGTGGCTATGCGATGGGCATGTACCTGATGCGCCAGGCCGCAGGTGACGGTTTGCCCGCGTTTATGTCGTTTCTCTCCTGGACCGAAATGCCGTGGTTCTGGTGGGGAACCCAGTACTTTGCCTGGACGCTGGTGCTGATTGTCATGGTGCCTGGCCTGCTGGCGCTGGTGTTTGGCTGGTTTGCCTTCCGCTCGAAGATCAAAGGGGTCTACTTCTCAATTATGACCCAGGCGCTGACCTATGCGGGGATGTTGCTGTTCTTTCGCAACGAAACCGGTTTTGGCGGTAATAACGGCTTTACCGGTTTCACCACGTTGCTGGGGTTTTCGGTGACGGAAACGACCACGCGTATTGCGCTGTTTCTGGCGACCGTATTGTTGCTGCTCCTGGCGTTAGGCACCGGATTTGCGCTGGCGAAGAGCAAGTTTGGCCGCATTTTAACCGCCGTACGGGATGCCGAAAACCGCCTGACGTTTTGCGGGTACGATCCTCGCGGGTTCAAGCTGCTGGTGTGGACACTTTCTGCAGTGCTGTGTGGCCTGGCAGGGGCACTCTACGTTCCGCAGGTGGGCATTATCAACCCAGGAGAGATGTCGCCGACAAACTCGATAGAAGCGGCAATCTGGGTAGCGCTGGGCGGACGTGGCACGTTGGTGGGGCCGGTGATAGGCGCTGCGCTGGTGAATGGGGCAAAGAGTGTTTTCACGGTCGCGATGCCGGAATACTGGCAACTGTTTCTCGGAATGATTTTTATCGCAGTGACCCTGTTTTTACCACGTGGCGTTTACGGTCTGTTTCGTAAGGGAGAGAAGTAATGCAGCCAGCTGAAGGATTATTCACCCGCCAGTTACCTGGCGATCGCTACCGCGAACAGACCGACCCGGTACTGCAACTTGAGGCCATTAATGTCAATTTCGATGGGTTTCAGGCCCTGACGGATCTGACGCTGAATATCGGTGTGGGCGAGTTGCGCTGCGTGATTGGTCCCAATGGTGCAGGGAAAACCACGCTGATGGATGTCATCACTGGCAAAACACGGCCGAAAAGCGGCAAAGCGATTTATGACCAGTCTATTGACCTGACGCTGCTTGAGCCCGCCGCCATTGCCCGTCAGGGGATTGGCCGAAAATTCCAGAAACCGACGGTATTTGAAGCGCTAACGGTGTGGGAAAACCTTGAGATTGCCATGAAAACCGATAAATCCGTCTGGGCGAGCCTGCGGGCAAAACTCAACGGGGAACAACGTGACCGGATTGATGAAATGCTGGTTTTGCTGCGGCTGAGTAGTGAACGTGATCGCCTGGCCGGGCTACTTTCGCACGGGCAAAAACAGTTCCTCGAGATCGGCATGCTGTTGGTCCAGGATCCGCATCTGTTGTTGCTGGATGAGCCGGCGGCCGGGATGACCGATGCGGAAACCGAATATACCGCTGAGTTGTTCAAAACGCTGGCGGGCAAGCATTCTCTGATGGTGGTGGAGCACGATATGGGCTTTGTAGAAACCATTGCCGATCACGTGACGGTACTGCACCAGGGGCGCGTGCTGGCGGAGGGATCGCTTCGCGAAGTGCAGGCCAATGAGCAGGTGATTGAAGTCTATCTGGGACGCTAAGGAGCGGTGATGTTACAGGTTAACGAACTGAATCAATATTATGGCGGCAGCCATATTCTGCGCGGCGTGAGCTTTGAAGCCATCACTGGCGAAGTCACCTGCCTGCTGGGGCGTAACGGCGTCGGGAAAACTACGCTGCTGAAGTGCCTTATGGGTCTGATCCCGGCGAAAACCGGGGAGGTGATTTGGCAGGGCAAAAAAATCACCCATAGCAAGCCGCACCAGCGGGTGCAGTCTGGCGTGGCGTATGTCCCGCAGGGGCGTGAAATTTTCCCTCGCTTAACCGTTGAAGAAAATTTGCTGCTGGGCCTGTCGCGGTTTTCTGCCCGCGATGCAAAGCATGTTCCGGAAGAGATCTGGCAGTTGTTCCCTGTGCTTAAAGAGATGAAACAGCGTCGCGGGGGCGATCTCTCCGGAGGACAACAGCAACAGCTGGCGATTGGTCGAGCGCTGGCAAGCCGCCCGCAATTGTTGATCCTCGATGAACCCACCGAAGGTATACAGCCGTCTGTCATAAAAGAGATAGGTCAGGTGATCCGCACCCTGGCGGATCGGGGGGATATGGCGATCCTGCTGGTCGAGCAGTTTTATGATTTTGCTGCCGGGCTTGCCGACAGCTATCTGCTGATGTCGCGCGGCACCATCATTCAGCGCGGACGAGGTGAAAACATGGAGCAGGAGGGCGTTCGCGGCCTGGTTGCGATTTGAAATGTTATAATATAACATTCGCATTCTTATCAAACGGAATGAGGATGTTATGTTGGCTGCACATATTGGAAAATTTGCCATGACTCTGGGGGCGCTGCTGGTCAGCGGCCAGCTGTTTGCTCACTCGCACGGACATCAGATGACCGAAGCGGAACAGAAAGCGGCGAACGGCGTGTTTGAGGATAAAGACGTGAAGGACAGAGCGCTATCTGACTGGGACGGTACCTGGCAGTCGGTCTATCCGTTCCTGCTCGATGGTTCGCTGGATCCGGTCTTTAAGCAGAAAGCGCAGAAGGATAAAAGCAAATCCTTTGATGAGGTGAAAGCCTACTACCGCACGGGATATGCGACGGACGTGGATGCCATCGGCATTGAAAATAACGTTATGGAATTTCACAAAGGTAAAGAGGTTAGCCGCTGTCACTATGATTACAGCGGCTACAAAATCCTGACCTACGCGTCAGGTAAGAAAGGCGTTCGCTATCTGTTTGAGTGCAAGGACACCAGCAGCAAGGCGCCGAAATTCGTGCAGTTCAGCGACCATACCATCGGACCCAAGGCCTCTTCGCACTTCCATATCTTCATGGGCAACACCTCCCACGAGGCGCTGCTGAAAGAGATGGATAACTGGCCGACCTATTATCCGAATGAAATGTACAAAGAGCAGGTGGTGGAGGAGATGTTACACCATTGATGCTTTATGGCCGGGTAGCGGCAACGCCTTACCCGGCCTATACGGGCTACGCTACGTTGGGTGTTTCGCACCATGCCTTCACGCTCATCCCGCGCAAGATCATCAGCCAGGCAATCACAATGGCGACCATCATAATCACAAATAACGACCAGTGCGGCAGGTTGGTCAGGATAATACCGGTGATCATCGGGTTTGCCGCTGCGCCGAGCCAGCCCAGCGCCTGCGCGGAGAAATAGCTCGCCTTCATTCCAGGCGGCGCAATGTTGTCGATCAACATGTATTCACCCGGCGCATAGATGATTTCGCCGAGCGTAAAGATGGCGGCAGCAATACCCCAGTAAATCAGGTTTTCTCCGGAGAGCATGAAGCCGCCGAGTCCCATAATAAAAAACAGGGTCGCGAGGGTCATCAGCGGGCGAATATTGCTGGCAGAGATCTTGCGGCCCAGGGCATATTGCAGCGTCACCACCACGGCGGCGTTTACGGGCAATACCACAGCGACCACTTTTTCAGCGAAATCACTGTCTGCATGCGCAGCCAGAACGTATTGCGAAATACAGCTCGCGAACGACCCGCCCACGTAGGACGCCAGCAGGCCAGAGAGCGTGTACCAGAACAGCGCGCGGTCTTTCAGCAATACTGACGGCTGCCAGGGCATTTTCTCCTCGGTGGTATCCAGTGCGACGCTTTTTTGCACGAAGAAATGGATAAATCCGAGCGGCAGTGCGGCACAGAAGGCGGCCAGCCAGAACGGCAGCTGCAGGCTGTACATCACCAGCAGGGTGCCAATGGGCGGCCCGATCGTCCAGCCAATATTCAGGAAGCTGTAGTTCAGCGAGAAGACACGCGCTTTCTGACTTGCGGTGAGCACGTCGGAGAACCAGGCCTTCAGCACCGTCGAAAAGACGGAATAGGCGCAGTTGATCAGCGCAAAGAACAGCACCACCAGCGTGACGTTATCGACCAACGGGATCGCGACAAATCCGGCAATAAAAGCCACGATCGCGATCAGCATGTAGCGTTTTTTATCAAACTTATCGGCAAGAATGCCAAACCCCAGGCTGAACACCACGCCGATAGTCAGCGCAATCGTCAGGGCATAACCAATATTCTCGACGCTCATGCTATAGACGCGCGTGAGATAAATGGTCATAAACGGCAGCGTTGCCCCCCGACCGATTGTTAACAACAATGACGATGCCAGCAGCGCTGCGGTTGAGCGCCTGAGAGATGGTTTCATATTCCTGCCCGACAATTGCTTATGCTTTTTATGTTGTGTTCTAAAAGGAGTATCACGACATAAGGGGCTTGTATAGCACCCAATTTATCCGTAAGTGCTTCGCCTGACTGCCAGAATTAATGATCTTCTCGCAGCGTGCTTTTTTCTGTTACCTTGAAGTGTTAACAAATAATTAATAATTCAGGGGCAGGGTATGACGCGTAAAGACGGGCTGCTGGCGTTGCTGGTGGTCGTAGTATGGGGGCTCAATTTTGTGGTCATCAAGCTGGGGTTGCACAACATGCCCCCGCTGATGCTGGCCGGTTTACGTTTCATGCTGGTGGCGTTCCCGGCGCTTTTTTTCGTCGCCCGTCCTAAAATCCCGTTGAAACTGCTGCTGGGCTATGGCCTGACCATCAGCTTTGGCCAGTTCGCTTTTCTCTTCTGTGCCATCAAGTTCGGAATGCCGGCCGGTCTTGCCTCGCTGGTGTTACAGGCGCAGGCGTTCTTTACCATTATCCTCGGCGCGTTTGTGTTTGGTGAGCGCCTGCAGGGCAAACAGCTGGCGGGGATCACGCTCGCGGTGTTTGGCGTGCTGGTACTGATTGAGGCCAGTCTGAACGGTCAGGATGTGGCGTTGCTCGGCTTTATGCTGACGCTGGCGGCGGGGCTGAGCTGGGCCTGCGGGAATATCTTCAACAAATTGATCATGCAGCATGAGGCGCGCCCGGCTGTTATGTCGCTGGTGGTCTGGAGTGCGCTGATCCCGATAATCCCGTTTCTGGCGGCGTCGTTTATTCTGGATGGTCCGGATGTGATGCTGAACAGCCTGGTTGAAATCGATCTCACCACGATTTTGTCGCTACTCTACCTGGCGTTTGTCGCCACTATTATCGGCTATGGGATCTGGGGGTCACTGCTTGGCAAGTATGAAACCTGGCGCGTCGCACCGCTGTCGCTGCTGGTTCCGGTGGTGGGGCTTGCCAGTGCGGCACTCTTACTGAATGAAACGCTGAGCGCGCTGCAGCTGCTTGGCGCTGTGCTGATCATGGCCGGGTTGTATATTAATGTCTTTGGTTTGCGCGTGCGTCGGGCGACGCGGGTCAGTGGAAAGGCATAAAAAAGCCCCGCATCTGCGGGGCAAAACGAATCAGAGGCCGTGCTAATTGTAATAAGGCACGCCTAATTCGTCGGACTTGTCGCTACCTGCACCCATGTGGTTGAAATCGTAGGGTGACAGGTCATGTGCTGACGGCAAAATCATCGTATCAGGATTATTTTGCTGCGTTGCACGAGGGGTTTGCTCCGCGAAGGTCTGGCTGGAGAACAGCACCAGCAAGGCGAGGGCGGCGGAGGCGATAGCTTTCATGATTTCCTCGGTTACGTCTTTAAAGGCGATGATTAACTACAATGTTTTAACGGATACAGGTATCGGGATTCGCCCGGCACGCTGGTAATTCGGTACTTATGAGGCGGCACGTCAAAGTAGTTCTTGAACGTACGCGTCAGGGTTTGTTGCGATTCAAATCCATAACGCTCCGCCAGATAAAGGATCGGCTCATTGCTTTCTTTCAGTTTCTGGGCAATTTCTGTCAGCTTGCGGCTGCGAATATATTGACCTAATGAATGGCCGGTCTCTTTTTTGAACATCCGTTGCAGGTGCCATTTGGAGTAACCTGAACGCTCGGACACTTTTTCAAGGGAGAGCGGCGATTCCAGGTTATCTTCGATCCAGTCCAAAATGCTATGAATGGTAATAGCGTCAGTATTGCGTCTGGACATCGTCATACCTCTTATTCTGATTACGGCAGTATTTTCTTAAGCAAAAGCTCAAGGGTTGCCACTTCATCTGCCGTTAAGTTTTTTGTGAGTTCCTGATGTAATTTTTGTCCTACTAATTGATGACATTGTTCGCACATCGCTGCGCCATCCTCGGTGAGTTTCACCAGTACGCCGCGTTTGTCATTCGGGTTAGGGCTTCGTTCTATCCATCCTTTGCAGACGAGACGATCCAGCATGCGGGTTAGCGCACCCAGATCGACAGAGAGCACCTTTTTCAGCTCAACCGGCGTGATACACATTTCGCAGCGAATGGAACACAGCACTTTGAACTGTGTTGCGGTGATATCCAGCGGTGACAGGTAGTCATTGAGCAGGCGATCTTTTTTCTGATTGACCATATGAATAAGACGACCCAGTGGAATAATGTCGTTAAAGAGATCACTGGTGCTTTTCACAATGGTTGCCCTGGCAAGTAGTTTAGTCACGGCAGATATTATTGCTCAGGCAAGTATAAGTCAACTGAATGAATTAACCGATGCCACGAATTGCTAAAACGTTTCATGTACGTTTTTTGAGGTCTTTCAAATCAAATAGATAACCGGGAGTAATTGTTCAAGGAGGAAAATAATCGTTACGTTGAGCAGATGGCTGAACGTCACACTTTCCCCCTATAATTGCTGTGTTAAATATGAATAAGGACAACAACGCACTATGTTGGATTTGATTAAAGCAATTGGTCTTGGGCTGGTGGTATTGCTGCCGTTGGCCAACCCGTTAACGACGGTTGCGCTCTTCCTCGGGCTCGCGGGGAACATGAACAGCGCCGAGCGTAATCATCAGTCGATGATGGCCTCCGTGTATGTATTCGCCATTATGATGGTGGCTTACTACGCCGGACAACTGGTGATGAACACCTTCGGGATTTCTATCCCTGGCCTGCGTATCGCCGGGGGGCTGATTGTGGCCTTTATCGGTTTCCGTATGCTGTTCCCGGCACAAAAAGCGCATGAGTCACCGGAAGCGACCAGTAAATCGGAAGAGCTGGAAACCGAACCGAGTGCGAATATCGCCTTTGTACCAATTGCCATGCCGAGCACGGCGGGGCCGGGTACCATCGCGATGATCATCAGTTCCGCATCCACGGTGCGTGACAGCGCAACCTTCCCGGACTGGGTACTGACGGTTGCGCCACCGCTGATCTTTGCGATTATAGGGATTATCGTGTGGGTGTCACTGCGCAGTTCTGGCGCCATTATGCGCTGGGTAGGCAAGGGCGGTATCGAGGCGATTTCCCGTCTGATGGGCTTCTTACTGGTCTGTATGGGCGTGCAGTTTATTATTAACGGCGTACTGGAGATTATTAAAACTTACCATTAATTTCATTGCCGGGTGGCGGCTTCGCCTCACCCGGCACAAACAAACGTCACCCGTGCTGCCTGTGTTCTTCAAGCGCCACCGGCCATTTACGGAAGATCAGCACTGACCAGATCAGCGCTACCAGCGCAGGGATGGCTCCCAGATAGCCGATCGCCGACATCGACACATGCAGGCTAATTTGATTTCCCACCAGCGCGCCCGCGCCAATGCCCAGATTAAAAATCCCCGAGAACAGTGACATGGCGACGTCCGTCGCATCGGGTGCCAGGGCCAGGACTTTCACCTGCATGCCCAGACCAATAATCATGATCGCCACCCCCCAGAACAGGCTGAGGATCGCCAGATGGTTTTCACTTCCCGCCGCGGGCATCAGTAACAGCAGGCAGGCCAGCAGCAGGCCAATGGCACTACTCACCAGAGTGGAGGCATGCTGGTTACCCAGCTTACCAAACAGAATGCTGCCAATAATGCCCGCTCCACCGAGGATCAACAGTAATACCGTGGCAAAGTTGGCGCTAAAGCCCGCCACAACCTGTACAAACGGCTCAATGTAGCTATACGCCGTGTAATGCGCCGTCACCACAATGACGGTAAGCAGGTAGATACTCAGTAACGCCGGGCGACGCATCAGCAGCGGCAGGCTTTTCAGCGAGCCAGAATGTTCACTTGGCAGCGTCGGCAGCAGTTTGATCAGGCAAACCAGCGTGATCAGTGCCCCCATGCCGATAGCGAAGAAGGTGGTACGCCAGCCGAAATATTGCCCTACGATGCGGCCAATAGGCAGACCCAATACCATCGCCAGCGCCGTACCGGTGGCAATCAGGCTCAGCGCCTGGGCACGTTTACCGGCTGGTGCCAGCCGTATAGCCAGAGACGCAGTAATTGACCAAAACACAGCGTGGGCAAAGGCAATACCGACGCGGCTAATGACCAGCACGGTAAAGCTCCACGCCATAAACGACAAAACGTGACTGGCAATAAACAACGCAAACAGACCGATTAACAGCTTACGCCGCTCCATCTGGCTGGTCATGAGCATAAACGGCAGGGACATCAGCACCACCACCCAGGCGTAGATGGTCAACATAATGCCCACCTGCGCCGTTTCCATCTGGAAACTTTCCGCGATATCAGACAACAGCCCAACCGGAACAAATTCTGTGGTGTTAAAAATAAATGCGGCAATAGCCAGCGTGACCACCCGTAGCCACGCAACTCTGCGGGAAACTGTGTTCGTTGTCATAGGGATGTCGGAGATTCGTTGCTGAAAAGAAGAGAGGTCGATCTTAAAACGTTAAATGGTGAAAACTCAATCATTATGTGATGCAGGTCTCAATATTTACCTTATGAAAGCGGTAGCCGGGAACGTCGTTTTCATTGAATATAAAAGAACAACATAATAAAAACAGGCGGTAAGACAATGCAGGAGATTGATTTTTATCTGGTTGATGCCTTCAGTGACAAAACCTTTGGCGGCAATCCGGCAGCGGTTTGCCCGTTGAAGACATGGTTACCCGATGAGACCTTGCTGAGAATGGCGCAAGAGCATAATCAGTCGGAGACGGCTTTTTTCGTCTGCAGTAAAGGGGGGATTGAGCTACGCTGGTTTACCACCCTTACGGAAGTGAATCTCTGCGGTCACGCCACGCTGGCGGCGGCGTATGTCCTGTTTACCGAACTGGATTATCCCGACTCGCGGATCCACTTTGATACCGCATCTGGCCGCCTGACGGTAAGCCGTGAAGGTGACTGGATGACACTGGATTTCCCGGCATGCCCAACTCATGAAGAGACGCCCCCGCCGGAGATGCTCTCGGCCCTGGGGATCAGCCACTACGCTGAAGCCCGTAAAGGCCGGGCCTGGCTCATCGTGCTGGACGATCGCCAGCAGGTCGAAGCGCTCGCGCCAGACATCTCCGCGATGACGCCAGGCGAACATAAAGTGACGGTAACGGCACGGGGAGACGGTGAATATGATTTTGTCAGCCGCTTCTTCTCGCCGGGGGTGTCCGTCCCGGAAGATCCGGTTACCGGCTCTGCACATACGATGCTCATTCCTTACTGGAGTGAAAAACTGCGTAAAACGACGATGCTTGCTCGTCAGGTTTCCGCACGCGGCGGGGATGTCCGCTGCGAGTTGAAAGACTCACGCGTGCTGATGAGCGGCCAGGCAGCACTTTATTTAAAAGGCACAGTTTTTCTGCGCTGAATACCCATAACAAGAGAGGAAGAGACAATGCAGGAAATTGAATTTTATCTGGTGGATGCCTTTAGTGACAAAACGTTTGGCGGCAATGCGGCAGCAGTGTGTCCTCTGGAAGAGT
The DNA here is from genome assembly GCF_046521475.1 of Enterobacter sp. CPE_E890. Classification (NCBI taxonomy): domain Bacteria; kingdom Pseudomonadati; phylum Pseudomonadota; class Gammaproteobacteria; order Enterobacterales; family Enterobacteriaceae; genus Enterobacter; species Enterobacter sp. CPE_E890. Next base: position 2,453,144 of record NZ_JBKFZW010000001.1, read on the forward strand.
GGTTGCCGGACGAGACGCTGCTCAAAATGGCGCAGCAGCATAACCAGTCTGAGACAGCATTTTTTGTACGAACCGACGACGGGTTTGAGCTGCGCTGGTTTACCACGCTGGATGAAATTAACCTGTGCGGCCATGCCACGCTGGCGGCATCACACGTTATTTTCGAATACCTTGATTACCCTCATACCGAAATCACCTTCACCACGCGCTTTGTCGGCGAACTGACGGTAAAACGCAGCGGCGACTGGCTGACCCTGAATTTCCCTGCGTGGTCAACGGAGGGGGTCGATAACCCACCTGCGGTGCTGTTTGGCGCGCTGGGCATCACAGAGGCGAAAGAGGTGCGCGTTGGTCGAGATTACATGGTGGTGCTGGAGAGCCAGCAGGCGGTGGAAGCACTAACGCCGGACATCGCGGCGATGCTCCCGCTGGATAAAATGGTTTGCGTGACGGCGCCGGGTGATGAGTACGATTTCGTCAGTCGCTTCTTCTGCCCGGGTGAAGGGGTGCCGGAAGATCCGGTCACAGGATCCGCCCACAGCATGCTGATCCCATACTGGAGCGAGAAGTTGGGTAAAACCTCACTGAATGCCCGCCAGGTGTCGTATCGCGGTGGGGATCTGCGCTGCGAACTGAAGGGCGACCGGGTGTTAATTGGCGGCCAGGCGACCTTGTATCTGAAAGGGCGTATCTATTTACGCTAAGAGTGGATCGCTATAAGTTAATACTATGAAGCACCATGGCAGGGCTGCGCTATGTTGAAGTTTAGTCTCACAAAAAAAGCAAGGAGCCTGCCATGTATTCCATTACCTCTGAGTCTGCCCGTCACCCGGATATCCTCAAACTGATTGCGGCGCTTGACCACTATCAGAGCGAACTCTATCCCGCCGAAAGTAACCATCTGCTTGATCTGACTGCGCTACCAGAGTCATCGTTAATTTTGATGATCATTCGCGACCAGCAGCTCCAGGCTGTCGGGTGTGGAGCGGTCGTTCTCAACGGTGACGGAACGGGGGAGATGAAGCGGGTCTATATCGACCCGGCCCATCGGGGCCAACATCTTGGAGAGACGCTGCTGGCCGCACTGGAGGACGAAGCCCTCAGCCGACATTGCCACACGGTACGGCTGGAGACGGGCATCAAACAGCGCGCTGCGGTTCGGCTTTACGAACAGTGCGGGTACGAAATGCGCCCGGCGTTTGCGCCGTACGTTGACGATCCCCTCAGCCTGTTTATGGAGAAGGCACTGGTTGTGGACGTTCGTTTAGCTGCGCTATAAAGGCCTCCAGCTGGCGAGTCATTGCCCCGCGGCGCCACACCAGCCAGGTGGTCAGCCAGCGCCAGTTTTCCGCCAGCGGCCACGCCTCAACCTGATGATGCCCCGGCATGCTTTCCAGCATTGAACGGGGCATCAGCGCAATACCCGCACCCGCGATAACACAGGCGAGCATACCGTGATAGGACTCCATCTCGTGAATGCGCCCGGGCGTGGCTCTGTCCGCATGAAACCAGCTTTCCAGGTGTCGACGGTACGAGCAGTTCGCGCGAAAAGCGTAGACGTCGCTACCGCTCACCTGCGTGGCACGTTTGACCTCCGCATGTCCGGCGGGGGTGACCAGCATCATTTCTTCGCGGTAGACGGGCATTCCCTCCAGTTCCGGGTGCGAAAGTGGCCCGTCGACAAAGGCGGCGCTTAAGGTTCCCTCGAGTACGCCATCAATCATCGTCCCGGATGGCCCGGTAGAAAGGGCAAACTGGATACGCGGGTAGCGCTGGTTAAACTGCGCCAGCGTCTCAGGGATGCGTACCGCAGCGGTACTTTCCAGCGCCCCGAGGGCAAATAACCCCTGGGGTTCATCTCCCGCGACGACCATGCGCGCTTCATCCACCAGCGCCAGGATCTGCTTGCTGTAGCGCAGGAAGTTATGCCCGGCGGGGGATAAACGCAAACGCTGGTTCTCACGAATAAACAACTCAACGCCAAGGTCAGCTTCCAGCTGGCGGATGCGGGTCGTCAGGTTAGACGGCACGCGATGCACCTTCTGCGCCGCCTGGGTGATACTGCCCGTCTGTGCGACGGCGTTAAACATTTCAAGCTGGGTTAAATCCATAGCATTCTCTATTCGTGAATAAGGTGGTTAGTATTATTCATTTTTAAGAAATAGCAGAGTGGGCCACAATTAATCAACCGTTTTAACGTGGAGAACATCATGACTTATTCACCTGCAACACATGCCCTCTCTGTGAACCCGACGACGGGGGAAACGCTCGCAGCCTGGCCGTGGGCAACCCAGGAGGAGGTTGAACACGCGATCTCACTGTCTGACGCGGGTTTTCGTCAGTGGCGACGCGAAAGCGTTTCACACCGTGCGCAGAAACTACGCGATCTCGGCGCAGCGCTGCGCAACCGTGCGGAAGAGATGGCGCAGACGATCTCCCGGGAAATGGGAAAACCCATTCTGCAGGCGCGGGCGGAAGTGGCAAAATCCGCCGGTCTGTGCGACTGGTATGCTGAGCATGGCCCGGCGATGCTGCGCGCGGAGCCCACGCTGGTGGAAAACCAGAAGGCGGTGATTGAGTACCGACCAATGGGACCGGTTCTCGCGGTGATGCCGTGGAACTTCCCGCTCTGGCAGGTGCTGCGCGGTGCGGTACCGATCCTGCTCGCCGGGAACAGCTATCTGCTTAAGCATGCGCCAAACGTCCTCGGTTCAGCCGATCTTATTGCGCAGATTTTTGCAGACGCAGGGTTTCCTGAAGGCGTTTTTGGTTGGGTGAATGCCACTAATGATGGCGTGAGCCAGGTGATTAACGATCGTCGTATTGCGGCAATTACCGTAACCGGCAGCGTGCGTGCCGGTGCGGCGATTGGCGCCCAGGCCGGGGCGGCGCTGAAAAAATGCGTGCTTGAGCTGGGTGGTTCCGATCCGTTTATAGTTCTCAACGATGCCGACCTCGATCTTGCCGTGAAGGCGGCGGTGGCGGGTCGCTACCAGAACACTGGACAGGTGTGTGCGGCAGCAAAACGCTTCATTGTGGAAGAGGGTATTGCGGATACCTTTACTCAACGTTTTGTCGATGCGGCTTCTGCGCTGAAGATGGGTGCTCCGGATCGGGAAGAGAACTATATTGGCCCGATGGCGCGTTTTGACCTGCGCGATGAACTGCATCAGCAGGTGCAGGCCACGCTGGCTGAAGGGGCAACGTTGCTGCTGGGCGGGGAGAAAATCAGCGGTGAGGGCAATTATTATGCCCCGACCGTACTCGGCAATGTGACGCCTGAGATGACGGCCTTCCGCCAGGAGCTGTTTGGTCCGGTCGCGGCCATTACGGTTGCGAAAGACGCGGAGCACGCTCTGACGCTTGCCAATGACAGCGACTTTGGTCTGTCAGCAACCGTCTTTACCGCTGACGCAGCGCTTGCGGATAAATTCTCGCGCGAGCTGGAGTGCGGCGGCGTGTTTATCAACGGCTATAGCGCCAGCGACGCGCGCGTGGCCTTTGGTGGCGTGAAGAAGAGTGGATTTGGCCGCGAGCTTTCCCACTTTGGGCTGCACGAGTTCTGCAACGTGCAGACGGTGTGGAAGGATCGCGTGTAATTTATTCGGCCCTCATCACGAGGGCCGTTGTCATTTCTTTGCAATGGTTCTGTCATTTTCATTTCGTAGACTCGCACGCGTCTAACGCATTGTTAATGAAGAAAATCATGAACCTAACGCAAATTTTACGCCGTATTGCGCAGCGTGTTATCCCTCGTCACTTTGGCCTGCTGACGGGTATTTTTTGTATTATTGGCCTTTTCTCCGCGCTGCAGCTCTCCTCTTCATTTTTGCTTAACGCCTCACTGAACGAAGCCCAACGCAACGAGCAGCAAAATCTGCTGGCGTATCAGCAACAGAGTAAGCTGGATCTGGCCCGCGTTTCCCTGCTGGCAGCAAGCGATCTGCTTAACCGGTCCGGCGTCTGGTTTATGCAGGATAAAGAGACCGGCTCCGACGGAAGCTGGCATAGCCTGATGGATGACGCGCAAAAGGCGCTGACGGTTTCTCAGCAGGCATGGAAGGCCTGGCTGGCGCTCAATCCGCCGAAAGATGAAGCCCTGACGAACAGCTATCAGCTGTTCTACGGCGCGATCAAAGAGCAGGCGGAAGGTCTGGTCAAAACCAACACTATCGACGCGTTTTTTGCCGTACCGGCTCAGGCTTTTCAGACAGACTTTAACGACAATTACGCGCGCTACCAGCAAGCCAGCGAGCAGCAGGCTGTGCAGGGCCGCCAGACGTTGATGGCGCAGCTTTCCGGTCTGCAAACGTTGTTCCTGTTTGCTCCGGTTCTGTTACTCGCCATCGCTATTGCCGTCTGGTTCGGCATGTCCCGATGGGTGATTACGCCGTTGCGTCGGTTGATTGCGCATATCAACCGACTGGCTGCCGGAGATCTCTCCGGCATCCCGCCGGGTGTCATACGTTTCAACCGGGAAATAGGGCAGCTCAGCGACAGTATTGCCACCATGCAGCAGGGTTTGCAGCAGCTGGTGTCTGAGGTCAGCAATGCGACCACCTCTATGGTTAAGAACATTGGTGCCCTGGCGCAGGGCAACCAGAAGCTGTATCAGCAGTCGGCACGTCAGGCGAAAGAGCTTGAGGACGTGACGGCGCATATTGCGGCACTGGAAACGCATGTAGAAGGGAACACCGGTTACGCCAGACTCGCCAGCTCGCGAGCTGATGAAGCGCGCCAGGCGGTAGTTGGCGGAGATCGGATGATGTCTGCCGTTAATGCCTCTATGCAGGCGATCGTCGACCGATCCTCAGAAATGCGCGGGATCGTGGCAATGATCGACAGCGTGGCGTTTCAGACCAATATCCTGGCGCTGAATGCCGCCATCGAGGCTGCCCATGCCGGGAACCAGGGGCGGGGATTCGCCGTCGTCGCAAGGGAAGTCGGACTGCTGGCCAGAAAGAGCAGTCATTCGACGCAGACTATCCAGGAGCTAATCAATCGCTCTTTGCAGGGCATTGAAGACGGTTCCCGCGCCGTTAACCTGATGGAGGAGAACTTGCAGCAGGTCACCGGTCTGGTGGGCAATTTAAGCAGTCTGCTGAATGAGATCTCAGCCGCCACGCTCAGTCAGGGAGAGAGTATTCATCGGATGACGAGCCAACTTCAGGCGCTTAATCAGGTCTCCCGTCAGACGGATTTACTGGTCTCTGACGCCTCGGATTCCTCAGTACGGCTGCAAAAGCAATCCGATCTTTTATTGCAGGCGGTTTCGCGTTTTCGTCTTAGCGCCTGACGCAATACATTAGCCTCTGTTATACTCGCAGCCCGTTTTAGCCTGAGGGCAAGGAGCAAAGTGTGGCTGCGGTCATCCATAATGAGATGTTGGACGAGATTCTGGCGCAGGTTCGTCCGTTAATTGGAAAGGGGAAGGTTGCCGACTACATTCCGGCCCTTGCCTCGGTCAGCGGGAATAAACTTGGCATCGCTATCTGCACCCTGGACGGACAGCGATACCAGGCAGGCGATGCAACTGAACGTTTTTCCATTCAGTCCATTTCCAAAGTGCTGAGTCTGGTTGCAGCTATGCGCCAGTATGAAGGTGACGAGATCTGGCTGCGCGTGGGTAAAGATCCTTCCGGCCAGCCTTTTAACTCACTGCTGCAGCTTGAAATCGAACAGGGTAAACCGCGAAATCCCTTTATCAATGCCGGGGCGCTGGTGGTCTGCGACATGTTGCAAAGCCGCCTTAGCGCGCCGCGTCAGAGAATGCTTGAGATTGTTCGCCAGCTTTCAGGCGTAGACGATATCGCCTACGATCCGGTGGTTGCGCGCTCGGAATTTGAACACTCCGCCCGCAATGCCGCCATCGCCTGGCTGATGAAATCCTTCGGCAATTTCCATAATGACGTGGCGACTGTTCTGCAAAATTATTTCCATTACTGCGCCCTGAAAATGAGCTGCGTTGAGCTGGCTCAGACATTCCTGTTCCTGGCGCACCAGGGGCACGCTCCGCATCTTAACCAGCCGGTGGTTTCGCCTCTGCAGGCGCGTCAGATTAATGCGCTGATGGCAACCAGCGGGATGTATCAAAACGCTGGCGAGTTTGCCTGGCGCGTCGGCCTCCCGGCAAAATCGGGCGTTGGCGGCGGTGTGGTGGCAATTGTGCCTCATGAAATGGCGATTGCCGTCTGGAGCCCGGAGCTGGATGAAACGGGGAATTCACTTGCCGGTGTGGCGGTTCTGGAAAAACTGACCCAGCGTCTTGGGCGTTCCGTGTACTGATGCCTGACCTTGACCCTCTCTTTTCCCGCCTGGCGCGATCGACTTTTCGTTCGCGCTTTCGCTTAGGTGATAGGGAAAGACAGTACTGCTGGGACAAAGGTGCCGAAACCATCGATCGGCATGCCGCTGACTTTGTAGAAAAGCGCCTTGCTCCGGCCTTGCCGGTAAATGATGGCAAACAGACACCGATGCGTGGTCACCCGGTGTTTATTGCCCAACATGCTACGGCCACCTGTTGTCGGGGTTGTCTGGCAAAATGGCATAACATTCCGCAGGGTGTTCAGCTTACGGCGCAGCAACAGCATTATATCGTCAGCGTGATCCACCACTGGCTGGTGCTCCAGATGAACACCTAAATTTGACGAGTTATGATCCCGTTGTAATTGTGTTATAGATGCATCCTAAGTTAGTCCCGATCATGCTGACGACCGCAGTAATTGCCATAAGCAACATATGGAATGATATTTAATGCGTTCTGCTCTTACCGCTTTCAGGCTGTTCCAACCCGATACGCCGCTGCGAAATGCGTTGGCGATTTTTATTCTCACCACCTTATTCTATTTTGTGGGGGCGGAATTACGGCTGGTTGAGGCCTTGTCGCTGTTCTGGCCGCTGAATGGCGTCATGGCGGGGATCTTTGCCCGTTATGTCTATCTGAATCGCCTGCATTATTACGCGGTGTCGTATGTTGCTATGCTGACGTACGACGCAGTGACGACCAACTGGGGAATGGCCTCAGTGGTGATTAATCTGTCTAATATGATCTTTATCGTTGTTGTCGCCGTGCTGGTTCAGCGCGACAGACGGTTAATGAAGAAAACCCCCGACCCGCTCAACGCGTTACGTCTGTTTAACTACTGCCTGATTGCCGCGCTGCTTTGTGCGTTGCTCGGTGCGGTGGGGTCAGTGGGGATTGATAGTCACACCTTCTGGCCGCTGTTTGCCGACTGGTTTAGCGAACAATTCTCAACCGGCGTGCTTGTTGTGCCTTGTATGCTCACGTTACGTATGCCCCTGCGTGAATTCAGGTTACGTCTTGAACAGCTCTTGCCGGTGATTGCCTTGATCGTCTCGGTGGTTGCATCGGTGGTGATTGGCGGGGCGGGGAGTCTCTCATTTCCTCTTCCTGCGCTTATCTGGTGTGCGGTTCGCTACTCATTGCCTGCGACCTGTCTGCTGACGTTTATCACGGGCGCGACTGAAATCATTCTGGTCGCCAACTCGATTATTAATATTGCCGTGGCGACGCCGTTTACGACGCCGATGATGTTTTCAGCCCGTCTGGGGATCGCCACAATGGCAATCTGCCCGGTGATGGTATCCGTCAGCATGGCAGCGATTAACTCCCTGATTCGCCAGGTTTCTCTCAGGGCGGATTACGACTTTTTAACGCAGGTTTACTCGCGTTCCGGGCTTTATGAGGCGTTAAAGCGTGAAGAAACGCACCGCCATTCACGTTTTCTGACCGTCATGCTGCTGGATATTGATTACTTCAAAAGCATTAATGATAACTACGGCCATGAGTGCGGTGATCGTGTGCTCGCGTCGTTCGCCCAGCAGGTTCAGGAAGTCGTTGGTGAAGATGGGATGGTGGCGCGAATGGGCGGAGAAGAGTTCGCGGTGGTGGTAAATTCTGGCGACGCACAGAATGGTTTTGAACTGGCTGAGCGTATCCGGTCCACTGTTTCCAGTCACCCTTTTACATGGCGTCAGCAAGCGCTCCATCTGACGGTCAGTATTGGCCTGGGGAGTGGCAAGGCTGAGTCATGGCAGTTGACTGAGGTCTTCAACAAACTGATGGCCGAAGCGGACGATCATCTCTATCGTTCAAAAAAAGCGGGTCGAAATCGTACCAGCGCCCGGGTGTCGGACGAGCAAATTGCCGCGACCTCCGGGAGTGAAACATAGCTGCGTTAATCGTCATAAGGCATTGACGTGAATAGTAAGCGACTTAGCAGGATGTTAGAACACTGACAATGTCCCTGTTTAAGCTACGCTTTGAGTAACGCTTTACGTCAGGAGACATTATGAAAGCACCTGCAATCCCTGAAAATGAAACGGAACGTCTTAACTCACTGCGTGAGTCTGGTTTGCTCGAGATTGACGGTTCCCCATCGTTTGACCGCTTAACACGACTGGCAAAGCGATTCTTCCAGGTGCCGCTTGCGATGGTCAATCTTATTGATGAACATGCCCTGATCGTTAAATCAGCCGATGGGCAGGCACCCGGCAGTGTGCCACGTAACATCTCATTTTGTGGCCATACGATCCTTACCGAAGCGCCGCTGGTGGTGGGAGATATGCTACAGGACGATCGTTTTGCTGATAATCCGCTGGTGGCAGGCGAACCCGGTGTTCGTTTCTACGCGGGCTTCCCGCTGCGCCTGCGTGACGGCGCAAGCGTTGGTTCGCTATGCCTGATTGATTACGCTCCCCGGGAGTTTTCTGACGCCGACCTTGCTGTCCTGGGAGACCTTGGCGCACTGGCGGAAGATGAATTTGCTGCCATCAGCGCGGCGACCACGGATGAATTAACCGGGCTATTCAACCGTCGGGGTTTTAATCAACTCGTGCGTTTCACGCTTTCCGTTGCCCGGCGCCGGGCCGAGCCGCTGACGCTCGGCTGGCTGGATTTGGATCGCTTTAAGGAAATTAACGATCGCTTCGGGCATGAAGAGGGGGATAAGGCGCTGAAAGCCATGGCGCAACTGATGCGTGCTTCTTTCCGTGAAGCGGATCTGCTGGTTCGTTTTGGCGGGGACGAGTTCGCCGTGCTGTTTGCGGATACGGATGAGCAGGGCGCCTGGATTGCCATGCAGTATCTCGTCGAGCAGGTAGAAAACTATAACGCCCGCAAGTTACACCCCTGGTCGCTTCACTTCTCATGGGGGCTAAGTGAATTCGATCATAACGGCAACGACCTGCAGCAGTGGTTAAAAGATGCTGATGAAAAGATGTATGCCATGAAACAGCAGCGCCAGCGCGCCCGGTGACATAACAAAAGCCTATGTCCGATCCGTTTGCGTTAAGAAGATGTTAAATGCACAGTGAGCGTATTCAACGTAAGGAATAACAATGAATACCTCACTGCAAATCAAAAGCCTCACCCGCGAAGACATTCTCACCCATATTGATGCCCTGGCCGGGATCCTCGAAAACTGTGTCAACGGCGGCGCATCCGTCAGCTTTATGCTTCCCTTTAGTCTGGAGAAGGGCCGCTCTTTCTGGCGCGGTGTTGCTGAAAGCGTAGGGCGCAATGAGCGCCTCGTGCTGGCCTGTGTCGACTTGCAGGACGGCATCATCGGAACGGTGCAGTTAATCACAGACCAGCCGGAAAACCAGCCGCATCGCGCCGATGTAGCGAAGCTGCTGGTTCATGAGAAAGCGCGTCGGAAAGGGGCCGCGATGGCGCTAATGGAAGCGCTTGAAGTTCAGGCCAGAGCCAGAGGCATTTCCGTGCTGGTGCTTGATACTTCCACAGGTAGCGGCGCCGAGACGTTTTACCAGCGCGCTGGCTGGCAAAAGGTCGGCGAGATCCCACGCTATGCTCTTATGCCGGACGGTGCCATGACGGCCACGTCCGTGTTCTACAAGTTCCTGTAATTATTTTGCACAACTGCACTGGGATTGATCAAAACAGGGTTTCTGGTCGTCAGGTTTTGATAAGTTATCGTACCAATCTTATCAGGCTGTATGACTAATTATAAAAGGAACCTAAAGTGGACACTCTCAACCGTCGTGATTTTCCCGGTGCGCAATATCCTGAACGTATCATTCAGTTTGGTGAAGGCAATTTCCTGCGTGCGTTCGTCGACTGGCAACTCGATTTGTTAAATGAACATACCGATCTTAACGCTGGTGTGGTTATCGTTCGTCCTATTCAAAGTGACTTCCCGCCGTCGCTTAGCACACAGGATGGCCTGTATACCACGATTATTCGTGGCCTGAATGCGCAGGGTGAGGCGGTGAGCGATGCCCGTCTTATCCGTTCCGTTAACCGGGAGATCAGCGTCTATAGCCAGTATGATGAGTTCCTGAAACTGGCTCACAACCCGGATATGCGCTTTGTTTTCTCGAATACCACCGAAGCCGGGATAAGTTATCACGCCGGTGACAGATTTGAAGATGCCCCCGCAGTGAGTTACCCGGCGAAGCTCACGCGATTGCTGTTTGAGCGTTTCAGTCACTTCAACGGCGCGCCAGACAAAGGCTGGATAATCATTCCCTGTGAATTGATTGACTACAACGGTGATGCACTTCGTGAACTGGTGTTGCGCTATGCGCAAGAGTGGGCGCTGCCTGCCGCTTTTCTCCGCTGGCTGAACGAGGCCAACAGCTTCTGTTCGACGCTGGTCGACCGTATTGTGACCGGTTATCCGCGTGACGAAGTGGCCACGCTGGAAGCTGAGCTGGGTTATCACGATGGGTTCCTGGATACGGCTGAACATTTCTATTTATTTGTCATTCAGGGACCGGCATCCCTTGCCCGTGAGCTTTGCCTGGATAAATACCCGCTAAATGTGCTGATTGTTGATGACATCAAGCCATACAAAGAGCGAAAAGTCGCGATTCTGAACGGTGCACACACGGCGCTGGTGCCGGTGGCATTTCAGGCAGGGCTGGATACGGTAGGTGAGGCGATGAATGATAGCGACGTTTGCGCCTTCGTCGAGAAAGCGATTTATCAGGAAATTATTCCTGTTCTGGATCTACCGCGTGATGAACTGGAATCTTTCGCCAGCGCGGTAACAGGTCGGTTCCGTAATCCTTACATCAGGCATCAGTTGCTCTCTATTGCGCTCAACGGCATGACCAAATATCGCACTCGTATACTGCCGCAGCTGCTGGCAGGGCAGAAAACGACAGGTAAATTACCTGCACGCCTGACATTTGCCTTAGCGGCACTGATGGCGTTCTATCGTGCAGAGCGTAACGGGGAACGCTATCCGGTGCAGGATGATGCACACTGGCTCGAACGTTATCAACAGCTGTGGGCGCAGCATCACGATAAGCAGATCAGTACCCGTGAGCTGGTGCAGGCGGTATTGAGCGTAAGTGAGCACTGGGAGCAGGATCTCACTCAGGTTCGTGGCCTCGTAGACCAGGTGACACTGGATCTTGATGCCATTTTGTTGAAAGGAATGCGCTCAGCGGTAAAACCGCTTTGCTAAGGACGTTACCCGGCTTCGGCCGGGTTTAATAACAACACCATTTAGTTACAACATACTATTATGCCTGTTTTAAAATTCAGATGCAGCACCGTGCGGTTAAAGCTAAACAGGTGTGAAAATTCAATGTTCCATTAACATGCTTGCAACCGTGTGGGGGATCACGTTTAATAACCACGCTCTTTTCTTTTCTGAAACTCACTATGATTGTTCGTCCTAAGCAGCACTGGCTGCAAATGATTTTTGTCTGGCATGGCTCAGTACTGCCTAAAATCTATACCCGACTGTTACTTAACTTCCTGTTATCTATCGCCGTGATCGTGATGCTACCGTGGTATACCTCTCTCGGCATCAAATTTACGGTTGCGCCATTTAGCATTCTCGGCGTGGCGATCGCTATCTTTTTAGGTTTCAGAAACAACGCCTGTTATTCGCGCTACGTTGAAGCTCGCCTGCTTTGGGGGCAACTGATGATAGCGGCCCGCTCTCTGTTTCGCGAGGTAAAAAACACACTACCAGACGATAAGTATCTGGGTGAATTTGTCCGCCTGCAGATTGCCTTCGCCAACTGTTTACGCATGACCCTGCGCCGGGAAATGAACGCCGGTCAGTTGTCTCGCTATCTTGCCGCAGATGATTTAAAAAAAGTGATGGAAGCCAACTCGCCGGCGAACCGTATTTTGCTGATCATGGGAGAGTGGTTGGCTGTTCGACGTCGTAACGGACAACTATCAGACATTCTTTTCCACAGTCTGAATAACCGTCTGAACGACATGTCCATCGTTCTGTCTGGGTGTGAGCGTATTGCGACGACCCCAGTGCCGTTTGCGTATACGTTAATTCTGCACCGTACGGTGTATCTGTTTTGCATCATGCTGCCGTTCGCGCTGGTTGTGGACCTGCATTACATGACGCCGTTTGTCTCTGCGCTGATTTCTTACACTTTCATCTCGCTGGATGCACTGGCGGAAGAACTGGAAGACCCGTTTGGTACAGAAAATAATGACCTGCCATTGGACGCCATCTGCAACATGATGGAACGCGATCTGCTGCAGATGAACGATGAAGAGACTATTCCTGACAGGCTGATGCCGGATAAACATTATCAGCTGACCTGACGGGCGTTCCACTCGTCGCGGGTGATCTCCCACAGCTCAGAATCCAGTATTCCGCTGACGTACGCTTTCTTTTCTGTCCTGATAAGCCGCATGCCGCTACTGTCCGAAATACGTCGGGAGCGGCTATTTGCAGCGGCTTTTGGCGCACGCAATACCGACTTGTTCAGTGTATTAAACCAATAATCCGTTGCTGCAATACTGGCCTCACGCATAAATCCCTGACCCTGAAACTCCGGAGCCAGCCAAAAACCACGGTTATTATCTTCGACATCGTAAAGGCAGATAATGCCCATCAGTTCATCGGGAACGTCGCGACGGCGGATGCTCCAGAACCAGGCAATTCCTTTTGCCATATCCGGCAGCGCCACATTATTGACATAGTTTTCCGCGCCGTTATCCGGGTAGGGCCAGGGTACAGAAGAGACCATATAGCGGACGATCTCCCAGCGCGGATAAAGCTTCTGTATCTGGACGGCATCTTCGGCAACCAACGGTTTTAGCAATAGGCGTTCTGTCGTGAGAGTCGGTATCGTCATCCGCGGATCTCCATATTTAAGCGTTATGCTTTTGTTTGGGTTCTGATATTTTCACTTCTATCACATTCTATTTGGTTGCGTTATAAGTAATTTACTACCAAAATTTTGCTTTGCATTCCGAACGGTTACAGTCAGATAGGTTGAGTTCAACTTATCCACACGCAAAAGGAGTATTGTATGGTTTTGCCTGGAATGAACCCTGAGAGAAATCTCCCCGGCTATGATTTTGCACGCATTGCAGGGCTTGGGGCTGCAGATTTTGATTTCAACGCGCTAGGTTCCGCTATGGACTGTAATCGCGAATTTGCTAAGGCCGGGATCATTTATTCTGACGGTGCTCAACGCTACCTGGTTCGATCTGGGCAACGTCATGCTAATGGGCAAAGTGGCATTGTAACCCATGTTATTGTAACTAAAGCAACATCCCAACCATCCGCTTCTATCGTAGGTAAATCCTTGACTGATGCAGTGACATCCACATCCATGGGAACTGAGCTAGCATCAACGGTACTTTCATGTGGTGCGATGATCATTACTGGAGGCGTGATGCTTGCGGGCACTGCAGCAACACCTATTACCGCAGGAGGCAGTGGCGTCTTAGTGGCTATTGGCTACGCTGGTACCATCGCCACTGGGTTGCAATGTGTTAATGGCCTTTATCGTATCTATGATTTGGTTGAAAACGGTGGCGGAAATGTTGCCTGGCTCGATACGCAAGAATGGTACGTAGCAACCTCTACATCACTGGATTTAATTTCGTTAGCAAGTGCCGGAGGTGCATTAAAAGAAGCGATTACCACCTGGCGTGCAATGAAATCCATATCTTCTTTGAAAGCCACTGAGTGGTTGAAAAACTATCCTCGTCAGGATCGCGCTCGTTTGACCGAATTGATAATTCGCGCACAAAACCCGGGTATAAGTAACAAAGAGATTAAAGCTCTTATTCGCGCAGGTCTTTATCCGAAACGCTTTCCTACCGGACCGGTTCAGATAGAACTCACTCGACAACTTGGACAAGTGGTCACAAGTGCCGCGGCTCTGGCTGGGAGTGCAGTGAGTGGAGTTGTTGCAGCGCCCAGTAACATACCACGGACCGGTAAATACATTATCGGTACCATCCAGTCGCTGGCGGTATTCTGATGAGGTTTCTGAGTTTTTTAACCGGACGGGTTTTCCTGGATCTTCTGCAGCATGGCAGAGAGATAGAGGAAGCTATTGCTCGTCGTGATCCTCGTTTGTTGAACTATTCCACTCCCGAGATGGAACAGTATTTTTCTCGTCCCCTTAGCGAGTTGCCGCGTCAAAATCCTTACCCGGTAGCCACGTTGTTCCCTCTGTTTTTAGTGGTGTTTGCGTTTAACCTTTTGCCTTTTCTCCATACTATGCAGGGGTTATCTCCATTAAATCATGCACTGAGCTTTTTCGTACCATCATTAATAATGACAGGCGCGCTCATTGTTATAAGCGCGCTTCTGGCACGAGGGGCAACGTCGGGATTGCTGGGGTTTATGACGCTGTTCATAGTTATGCTGGTACTAACCCTCGTTCAGACGCTATATCTTCTGCTTTCCCATGACGGAAGTCTTTGGCCACTAGTCATCGCATTCTCCGCACTGTTACTTTGTCGGGTAGTAATGAATAGCAGTGGTTTTGTGCTGTTTACGCTGTATTGTCGTACTCAGCGTCTTGCCAGGCTGGCACGTGAAATGCGGTTAAAAATCCGTTAAAGAGGTGATGTGACGTTACCGAAAACTAAGTCGGGTTTTGATAATGGCGAACTCTTTGTAATACGAGGAAATACATGGCTGTCACGGTAAGAGCTTTACGCGCAGATGATTATTCTCAATGGCGTCCCCTGTGGGATGGCTATACCCATTTTTATGACTGCTACCTTGAGGAATCTGTTACCGCATCGACATGGGAAAGGGCGTTATCAGATCGTTCACAGATGTTCTGCCGCGTAGTAGAGAAGAACGAAAAGGTCATCGGTTTTGCGATGTGCATTCTGCACGAAGGAACCTGGTCGACAGCGCCCATTTGTTACCTGGAAGATCTGTTTGTCGATGCCACCGAGCGCGGGGCGGGAGCCGGAAAGGCGCTCATTGATGCCCTGATAGAGGAAGGCAAGCGGGAAGGGTGGTCAAAACTATACTGGGTCACCCGGGAGAACAATCCGGCGCGTAAACTCTATGATAAATATGGTGAAGCTGACGATTACGTCCGCTATCGCCTCTCCCTGTAAATCTGTAACGCCTGTGTTTGTATCACACTGTATCAGCGCCCCGGATACATACACAGGCTTGCAATAAACCCGCTTTCGCACATATCCGCTATACATTGAGGTGTTGTTATATCCCCGTGAAATGTACTCAACCGGAGATACCAACATGTTCAGCAAACTCGCGTACTCAACCCTCGCACTGACCGTTTCTCTTGGCACTGTGATGTCCTGTCAGGCCGAAGCCACCGGCACAGACTTCGCGTCAGCTTTTGATCATCCACTGCAAATTAACGCCGGCGATCTGAATGTCGGTTATGTCGACATCGGCCCCAAAAATGGTCAACCGGTCATTTTATTACACGGCTGGCCTTACGATATTCACAGCTACGCCGAGGTAGCGCCTGCGCTGGCGGCCAAAGGCTACCGGGTGATTGTGCCTTCTCTGCGCGGCTACGGCACCACGCGCTTCCTGTCTGCAAAAACGCCGCGCAACGGCCAGCCTTCGGCGATGGCGAAAGACATTGTTAACCTGATGGACGCTTTGAATATCAAACAGGCGGTGTTCGCGGGATACGACTGGGGTGCCCGTACGGCGGATATCGTTGCGGCGCTTTGGCCAGAGCGCGTTAAATCACTGGTGTCGGTGAGTGGATATCTCATCAGCAGCCAGCAGATTGGCAAACAACCGTTGCCGCCAAAAGCCGAACAGCAGTGGTGGTATCAGTTCTATTTCGCCACCGAGCGTGGTGCTGAAGGCTATGCCAAAAACACGCATGATTTCGCGCGCTTAATCTGGTCGCAGGCATCGCCTGACTGGAAATTTAGCGATGCAGCCTTTAACGCCAGCGCCAAATCCCTTGATAACCCGGATCACGTCGCAGTGACGCTCAGCAACTATCGCTGGCGTTTAGGGCTGGAAAAAGGGGAGCGTAAATACGACAGCTACGAGCAAAAACTGGCGACTTTGCCGAATATTACCGTCCCGACCATTACCATTGAAGGCGGAAATAACGGTGCGCCGCACCCGGCACCGCAGGCCTATGCAGGTAAATTTACCGGTAAATATGAACACCGCACCTTCGGCGCAACCGTGGGGCACAACCCTCCTCAGGAAGATCCACAGGATTTCGTCAAGGCTGTTATCGACGCGGATAAGCTGTGATATGTGCTATTTTCAATACGTTACCCCTCAGTCAGGAGAGTTCGGTGGAGCATATTGATCATATCCTTGTCGTCGATGACGACAGGGATATTCGTGAACTGATTGTCGACTATCTCATTAAGTCCGGTTATCGCGCGACCAGTGCGGCAAACGGTAAAGAGATGCGTGCCGTGCTGGATAAACAGCATATCGACCTGGTAGTGCTGGATGTCATGATGCCCGGTGATGATGGACTCACCCTGTGTCGACAGCTTCGCAGCGGCAAACACAAAGATTTGCCCATCCTGATGCTGACGGCGCGCAGCGAAGAGACGGACAGGATCCTGGGACTGGAAATGGGGGCGGATGATTACGTTGTGAAGCCGTTTGTCGCCCGTGAGCTACTGGCACGTATCAAAGCAATTTTGCGGCGGTTTCGCACAATGCCGCCCAATTTACAGGTGACCGAGGCAGGACGACTGGTGATGTTTGGTGAATGGCAACTGGATACCGTCGCCCGCCACTTAATTGACCCGGAAGGGGTGATCGTGGCGCTCAGCGGGGCGGAGTATCGCCTGCTGCGCGTATTCCTCGACCATCCTCAACGTGTTCTCTCCCGGGATCAGTTACTCAACCTGACGCAAGGGCGAGACGCCGAACTGTTTGAACGTTCTATCGATTTGCTCGTAAGCCGGGTTCGCCAGCGTCTGAATGAAGATGCACGCACGCCTGCCTATATTAAAACCGTGCGCAGTGAAGGCTATGTTTTTACCATGCCCGTGACAATCAAAGAGGTTAATGAATGACGCTTTGGCCACGCTCACTGCTTGCCCGACTGCTGATCATTGTGCTTGCGGGTCTCTTGCTGGCCAACGCCCTGAGTATGACGCTGGTCATGGTTGAACGAATGCACAGTGCCCGCACGGTGATGCTCGGTAATCTGGAATACGATGTTGCAACCAGCGTGGCCATTTTAGACCGGTTACCCGCCAGTGAACGCGCGGCCTGGCTTCCGCGACTTGAACGGGGTAACTATCGTTATATCCTCGGTGCAGGTGAGCCTGGCGCCGCGCCGACGGATAAGCGTTCTCAGGATGCCATCCGAACGTTAAAAGAGACCCTCGCGGCTGACTATCCGCTCAGTTTTACCGCGGTTCCGGGTTCTGTTTCCCATATTCAGGCACATCTCACATTGCACGATGGCTCGCCGCTGACCATTGACCTGATCCCCCGAATGCCGCCGGTCGCAAGCTGGCTACCTGTTGTTCTCATCCTGCAACTTTTGCTCCTTGCTGCCTGCTCCTGGATCGCGGTGCGACAGGTGATACGGCCTTTTTCACAATTTACCCATGCGGTAGATACGCTGGATCCTTCGGCAAATGCTCCCATGAAAGAGAAGGGACCGGTTGAAGTACAACGAGCAGCGCATGCCTTCAATGCAATGCAGGCTCGCATCCAGTCCTATATCAAAGACCGCGCGCAGATCCTCGCCTCCATTTCTCACGATCTCCAGACTCCAATAACACGCATGAAACTGCGTGTCGAAATGGCTGAACAACCTGAGCTTCGCGACAAGCTATTAAATGACCTTGATAACATGTCGCGTCTGGTGCGGGAGGGGATTGCATATGCCCGTTCATCAGAATCACTGGAAGAGACGTCGCTGAAACTGGAGTTGAACGCGTGGGTGAATAGCATAGCGTGCGATTATCAGGACATCGGTAAAAACGTGCAGTTTCAGGCAAGCGAGGCTCGTTTACCCGTTGTTACGCGCCCGCAGGCGCTTCGTCGGGTGATGACTAATTTGCTGGATAACGCTCTGAAATTCGGCGAGCGTGCCGTCATCGCTATAGATGATTCGTCTACCGAAGAGGTGGTCATTCACATCATGGACGGTGGGCCGGGAATACCCGAGGCCGAGCTCGCGGCCGTGTTGCAGCCTTTTTATCGGGTTGAAACATCGCGCAACCGTGACACCGGCGGAACCGGGCTTGGTCTGGCTATTGCCGCGCAGCTCACCGCCCAACTCGAAGGAAAGCTGAAGCTGGTAAACCGCGCAGAGGGAGGGCTCGACGTCTCCATTGCACTGCCTCGACGCTAATTGTACGGCTTTGTATCTCTCAGGGAGACAGATACAGAGCCAGACAAAACCTCAGGTTTTACACATATCCTGAACACATCGGTACGATGAAATAGCCTCACTGCAGCGTTGCAGCATCTGTCATGTGAGGTCACTATGTTTCTGATAATCGCTTTTTTAGGTGGGATGATAAGCCTGCTCAGTCCATGTACGCTCCCGGTTATTCCGCTCCTGTTCGCCGGTTTTCAAGGGCAACGACGACATATTCTGGCGCTCTTTGCAGGGATGATCGTGATGTTCACCCTGGTGGCGATGGCCGTCACCGTCGCCAGCGAGTGGATTGCAGAGGCAACCATTATCGGGCGCTGGGTCGCGCTTGTCATTCTGGCTATCGCCGCGCTGAGCTTAATCTCTCCATCCTTTGCCCGGCGTATTGCGCAGCCTGCCGTCAGCGTGGGAAATGCCCTCAATACCCGGAGCGGGCAAACGCGCGGTATAGCATCGGCTTTTCTGGCCGGACTAGCCGTGGGGTTGCTCTGGTCTCCCTGTGCCGGACCGATTCTGGGCGCCATTTTCAGCATTAATATTGCGGGGAATTCAGCCATTGCGACAGGGGCTCTGCTGGCCGCCTATGGCAGCGGATGCGCGCTGATGCTGGGATTGCTTATTATCGGCGGGCGCAAACTGATGGCACCGCTGAGAGCAAAGTCGGCGCTGATGGAGAGATTACGCCAGGCTGCGGGGGGCGTGATGCTAGCGGCTGTGGCTTTGAATGCAACAGGCGTAACATCCATATTGAAAGGCGCTAACGGCGTTGCCGACTATCTGGAAACATCGTTGCTGAATCTGGCAAAACCGGCAACCACACCGGTGAAGCTTCAGCCAGTCGTGATGGCTGAGCCCAGCAGTCAGTTACCTTCGTTAAGCGGCGGAACAGGGTGGATAAATGGTGACAGTGTCACGTCTGAATCGCTGCGCGGTAAGGTAGTGCTGATCGATTTCTGGACATGGGACTGTATCAACTGCCAGCATACGCTCCCGCATGTGCGTGACTGGGCGACAAAATACCAGTCACAGGGTCTGGTGGTGATTGGGGTTCACACGCCCGAGTACCCCTGGGAAAAACCGCTTTCCTCGGTAAAAAATGCGGTTAATAAGTGGCAGTTGCCCTATCGGGTTGTGACCGATAACAACTATCAAATCTGGAATGCTTTCGGCAACCAGTACTGGCCCGCACATTACTATTTTGATGCTAAAGGGCTGTTACGCTACACCTCTTTTGGCGAAGGCAACTATGAACAGCAAGAGAAGGTCATTCAACAGCTGCTCAAAGAAGCCCGCTCATAACCCATCAGGGCTGACGTTTAGCAACAATAAACAGCCGTGGAAAAGCCAGCAGTATCTGCCCGTTTTCCTGGAGCGGATACTGCTCTACCAGTAGTTCATGGTAGCGTTTCAGAAAATGTTTCTGCTCGCTCTCATTCAGCTCCTGCAGCCAGGGGCGCAAACCGGTGGCGCTGACCCAGTCAATAATGGCCTGGTGAGAGCTCATTTTATGAAAATACGTTGTCCGCCAGATATCTACGTCGCAACCGGCTTCTGACAAAATATCAAAATAGGCATGTACGCCGGGCAACGGTTCACGACCACGATCGGGGTAATCTTGCTCCAGCGCCACTTCACGCATCGCCACATGGGTGGGTTCGAGCCAGTTGTCAGGCATCTGGATCGCCAGCACGCCATTTAACATAAGCAAAGAGACAAGGTGAGGCAGGAGATCGTAATGGTCAGGGATCCATTGCAGCGATGCATTAGCGTAAATCAGACTCAGCGGCTGGCCGGGCTTATACTGGCGAATATCGGCTTCAACAAAATGGCAGTCAGGTAACGCCTTGCGTGCTTCTTCCAGCATCGCAGGTGAATTATCAACCCCAGTGATATGTGCCGATGGCCAGCGATGCTGTAACAGGGCAGTACTGTTGCCTGGCCCGCAGCCCAGATCAACGATGGAGGAGACGTCATCCAGTGGAATTCTGGCGAGCAGTTCAGCGGCAGGACGCGTTCGTTCTGCACCATATTGCAGGTAAAGAGAAGGGTTCCAGTCAGCCATAGTCAGATCTCCGTTTTGCCTTTTTTTGCAAGAATAGCACAGGCAGACACCTGCACAGTGGCAGGTGTCATGACTCAGGCAAATTACAAAATGCCTTTCAGTGCAACATGGTAAAGCAGCATGATGGTTTTCCCGTCGACAATCTTACCCGTTTCAATGCCCTGTAATGCTTCTTCCAGCGTCATTTCGAGTACATCGATATCTTCGCCCTCAGCCTTGATCCCACCGCCTGAGCTGGTTTTGTCTTTCGGATGGTACTCGGCAAGGTAAAAATAGAGTTTTTCCGTGACGGATCCCGGGCTCATATACGCTTCAAAGATTTTCTGCACGCATGAAACGCTAAACCCGGTTTCTTCTTCCGCTTCTGCTTTAATGCGGCTCTCTGGATCCATGTTATCGAGCAACCCGGCAGCAGCTTCGATCAAATCGTCCTCATGGCCGTTGATAAATACAGGAAAACGGAACTGGCGGGTCAGGATCACCGTCTTTTTCTCACGGTTGTAGAGCAGGATTGTCGCGCCGTTACCCCGGTCATAAACTTCACGGTTTTGCCGCTGCCATTCGCCATCACGGCGCTGCAGGTCAAAGGTATATTTTTTAAGGACATACCAGTTATTTGACAGCGTTTCACTGTCAATAATGCGTACATCTGCACGTTTTGATTGCACGATTGTTCCTCCTTACGTAGATTAATCATCATAACCAGCATTATCGTGCAACTTCAAGATTAAACATGCAACACCAGGAATCCTAATGCTCACCAGTCAGCGAAAACAATTTATTATTGAAAAGCTCGAAGCCGAAGGGCAGGTTCAGTCGAAAGCACTCAGCATTCTCTTCGATGTCTCTGAAGACACTATACGGCGCGATCTACGTGATCTGGCGGCAGAAGGGCGTTTACAGCGCGTTCACGGTGGCGCGCTACCGTCATCTTCCGCTATTGCTCCGTTCGCAGAGCGTCAATTCGTTAAGATGGATGCGAAAAAAAAGGTGGCTCAAAAAGGTGCACAGCTCATCTCTTCGGGTCAGGTGGTGATCGTTGACGGTGGAACAACGACCGCCGAACTGATTACTTTTTTACCTCCTGACTTGCACATCACCGTGGTAACGCACAGCCCGAGTATCGCTCTGGGACTGGTTAATCATCCTTCTGTCGAGGTGATTCTGATTGGTGGCCGCCTGTATAAACACTCTATTGTTGCGGTCGGCGCGGGTGCCATTGAAGGTATCGAAAATATTCACGCAGATCTATTCTTTATGGGAGTGACCGGCATCCACCCTGAGGCGGGACTGACGACCGGTGATTTTGAAGAAGCGTGCATCAAACGTGCATTTTCCGGCAGAGCCGCCGAGACGGTTGTCCTGGCCTCACCGGAAAAAATAAACACCGCGTCATCGTTTGTGATTGGCGATGTGTCTCTGGCGAATACCATCGTTATCGATGGCAACACCGATGAGGACTGGATCCGTGCGATATCGGAAAAAGGGGTATCTATCATTGCGTAAGTGAAGGGCTGGTCTATGCTAAAAAAGCGATCGGCCTTGATTTGGCTTTTTGAAAAATAACGATAATTCTCGCGTTTTCGGTGGCGAATATGAACAGGATTGTGCTCGCGCTTTTAACGTGTTTTCTCTTCTCTGTGCTTGTGAATTCCCATGCGGCGGAACCTCGACAGGAGCCCACTGAAAAGGAGCGTGCCCGCACGGTCTATATTTTCCATCAACCGATCGTCATGCTACAGGCGAAATTCGGACTTACCACGCCAGAAGAACGGGTGTTACGCATCCGCAATACGCTACGAAATTTCACTGAAGCTGATGTTCGCGAACCGCTAAAGATTGTGTCAGTAAATCGTTATAACCAGCCGGGACGACTCATCGTGATGAACGGCAAACCGGTGATGCTACTGACAGCAGGCGATCTCGACGAGGGAGACGATCTTACGCTTGACCAGGCGGCGCAGCGCGTACTGGCGCGTATGGAAGCGCAACGCTCAGCCTTGAGCGATCAGTATAACAGCGGCTGGCTGGCGCTATCGGCGGTGAAGACCGTAGCGGGACTGCTGGCACTGGTGCTGTTCTGGTACGGCACATACCGTTCATGGCGCTGGATCAAACGTGTTTATCGCCGGCGTATTTTTGAGAATCGAAGCTGGATACCCCAGCGCTGGCGACGGTTTATCGGTGCTATCGAAACGCGCCTGTATGCGTTGTTGATGATTTTACTGGGAATTGTCGCACTCTATGTCTGGCTGAGTTGGACCTTCAGCCTGTTCCCCTGGACGCGCGTCTGGGGAGAGTCTCTGGGAGAGTGGTCCGTACGCGTGGTACGCGATATCGCGCTGTCTATTGTCTCAACCTTACCGGGCCTGTTGATTGTTCTGATCATCTTCCTTATTACCGCCTTCATTTTGAAGTTGTTAAAGATGGTACTCAATCAGGTGGAAGCAGGGCGTTTGCAACTGCCCGGTATCCATCCTGAAACGGTTGGTGCAACCCGCAAGCTGATTTCAGTCGTGGTGTGGCTCTTTGCGCTTTCGGCAGCTTATCCTTTTTTGCCCGGGGCCAATTCACTGGCTTTTAAAGGCATCAGTGTTTTCTTTGGCCTGATGCTCACGCTAGGCTCTGCCGGGGTGATGAACCATGCAATGAGTGGTCTGGTTTTGATTTACTCGCGTGCTCTCCGAAAAGGAGACATGATTCGGGTGGCAGATAACGAGGGGCTGGTAAGTGAAATTGGTATGCTTGCAACCAAAATTATAACCCGTGAAAACTACGTGGTTACCGTGCCGAACGCTGTCGTGGTAAGCGGTAAAATTACCAATTTGAGTGCGCAAAGTACAAACGGTGGCGTTAACCTGACTGTCGGCGTCACCATTGGTTACGACACGCCATGGCGTCAGGTGCATGCAATGTTGGAGCTGGCGGCCAAACGTGCCAAAGGAATCGATCTTTCACAGCCACCGTTGGTGCGACAGTTGAGTCTGATGGATTGGTACATTGCTTATGAAT
Organism: Enterobacter sp. CPE_E890; assembly: GCF_046521475.1. Taxonomy (NCBI): domain Bacteria; kingdom Pseudomonadati; phylum Pseudomonadota; class Gammaproteobacteria; order Enterobacterales; family Enterobacteriaceae; genus Enterobacter; species Enterobacter sp. CPE_E890. The sequence continues at coordinate 2,476,815 of NZ_JBKFZW010000001.1, forward strand.
TACAGGTACGACTGCTGCCGGATGTGTCACTGGCAGATGGCCGTAACGAACTGCATAGCAATATTCAGGACGTCTTCAATGAATTTAACGTGCAGATCATGTCTCCGAACTTTGTATTGCAACCGGAAAACAGTGTGATGGTGCCAAAAGAGAACTGGTATAGCGCACCAGCGACGCCACCTGAAAACGGAAAATGATGAACAGCGTCTGTAAGGTACCTTTCAGTGGGCTCAATGACCAGGGCAATGACAACAGATAATGTGTAGATTTCCCATGGATTCATATTTGTCAAGGCTCAATTGAAATGTCCGTTATCCAGCTCAATTAAAATGACCACTTTGATCTCTCATTCTCTTTACTGATAGACTTTCCTCCGACTGAAACAACAGGATGATTGAGCCCATGCTTCGATACGAGTTAACGCCGAACAATGCAGGTTTTATACTGTGGGGAGATTCAGAAGCCCTGAATGAATTACATGAACTCATTCATTACATCGTGGATGAAAGCCCACTGATTAAAGTTAAAGACGGATTTATGTTATCCCTTGCCTATGATATTCGTAAAGCACGGGAAGGTAATCGTCGTGTTGAGCAACATCAGTATGATCAACATGATACATATAAGCTTTATGGTGTTGAGCTTTTATGGCCTCTGGTCCTGGTACAGTCCTCAATACTCAGAAACTCAATGGGTTATATTCAGACAGACAAAAACCAGCTGTCTGTCATGTATGCCTTTGAATACCTGATAGAATCAGCATTAACAGAGTCTGAGAGAACAACGTCGAATGATATTATGCTAACAGTAAAATATGCATCAGACTCTGATTTTAATTTCATTGAGGATAATATTGACAGCAGGTGCTGCTATTTTATCAGCCTATCTCCGGAGCAAAGAAAAAAGCAGTTAATCAGTATTGTTCGTTCTTTTCATTCATTATGGGGTAAGTATGCCCGTGAAAAGCAGGACATAAAGATGCTGAACGAAATGAATAATACATCATGGGTCTGGCCGGACAATATCAACTGGTGAGCAACCACTGTCCGGCCAGTGAGTACCATCAGCGGGCTCTTTTACCAAAAATGTCCTCTGAACGTGACTGAAGCTGTTTGAGTGCTTCGAGCATGTCATCATTATCCAGTGAGCGCTGGGATTTCTTCCCTTCCTGCTTTGGCCGTCGTCGGGAAGGGCCATCTCCAGCGGGAATTGACTGAGAGCGCGTGTTATCCCGCTTGCTCTGCACCAGACTGATAAACTCCAGGGTTCGGCCAAGACGCTTGTTATCGACAATCGCGCCCTGGTCGATTTCTGACAGTCGGTCGTAGGTAGAGTAGGGAAGTAGCGTACCGTTCAGGCGCAGCTCTTTTCTGCCATCAGGATAGTGATACACATCGATATATTTACCTATTGCACGGCGACTCAGTTCGCTGTCTTCAATCAGGTACAACATTTTATCATATTGTATCGTCAACGATTTTGAGACTTTACGTTTTTCACGAACAGTGAAAATAAGCCCCAGGTCCTCATCATGTTCTACAGCACGGTGTACGTCAAAATCATGTCGCGGTACTTTGCCAAAACGGCGGTTATAGTCAGCCATATAGGCCTCAGCGAAGTCATTTGCAGCCTCCATTGAACAAATGCCCTGTAACCGCAGCTCTTTGACCAGACGATCCTGTAAAGTGAGGTGAGCTCGTTCTACACGCCCTTTGGCGGGACTGGTTTCTGCACAGATAGTCTGGATGTTCAGTTCATGCATGGCTCGCCCAAACTGAGTATGCCCGTCTCCGCCTGTGGCGTGTTTATTGTTAACACGAAAAACACCGGCTTTATCGCTGTACAGTGCCAGCGGTTTACCATGCTTATCGATATAGCGCCGCGTGGCTTCGAAGTAAGAAAACGTGGACTCCGATTTAACAAACAACAGTTCCATCAGTTTGCTGGTTGCATCATCAACATAGACCAGCGCGGTGCAGGCCGGGCCACGGCCTTCAAACCAGTCGTGATCACAGCCATCTATTTGTATCAGCTCACCAGTACACGGACGCCGGTACCGTGGTTGAGGGATCCTTGCGGCACGTTGTTTACGGGGAACCCATAAGCCAGCCCGCACCATGATGCGCCGGACAGTTTCTTTGCCAAGAAACAGTCCGTGGAGTTCTTCGAGCTTTTCACGCGCCAGAGTCGGACCGAAATCAGCATAACGCGTCTTGATCAGTTCCAGAGCCTGATCTGCGAGCCCGGGTGGCAACTGGCGGTTACCACGCATGCCACATCGTCTGCTGGCCATACCAAGCGGTCCGCCTTCACGGTAACGGGCAAGAAGTCTGCGGCATTGCCTGTCGCTGATACCGAGGTGCTCGGCCGCACGGCGCGTTGTGATGCGACGTTCAATGACGTCCTGTATAATCTTGATCCGGTTGATCTCTTTCAAAGTAAACACTCCTGAGCTTTCTGCGCTCATGATATGCCTCCCGGTAGTTTAAACGGACCAGTGAAGCTTACCATAGCGCGGACATCTGAATTGAGCCACAGGCGGACATTACTATTGAGCCATTACACATATTGGTGCGCATAATGTATATTATGTTAAATGCAGTCTGCCGTTCATACAGACTACGATTAATCATAAACTTACCTATCCCCCCAACTACCTGATTTTTCCTGGCGAACATTTTCATATTCACCTCTGTATATTATCGATGTAAACCCTGACATTCATGACAAAGATGTCATTAGCATGTCATGCAGCAAACAGAAGCCATTCGATATAATTAGTGCAACTTATCAGAAAGGCTGAATCACTTCATCAATACTCGGCGTCAGAGTATGCCAGGAAATGAATATCCAGCCCTCTCCCGGATAAATAAACACTGCCGAACCTGTTTCAGTTATGGAACTGAAAATATCGGTTGTACTTCCCCGGACATCACTAATTCAGAAATGGAGAGTTATCATGAAAAATATCGTATTAACATCTTTGCTGGGCTTTGGTTTAATTTCTTCGGCCTGGGCCACTGAAACCGTGGATATCCATGAGCGCGTCAACAATGCGCAAGCTCCTGCTCACCAGATGCAGTCTGCCGCGGCTCCTGTCAGGATCCAGGGTGTGGAAAGTCATCAGAAGATGATGGGAAATAACACTGTATCCATGACCGTCTCGTCAACGTCTTACGCAGCGATGGATGAGCATGAAAGAGCAGCGGTTGCCCATGAATTCATGAATAACGGTCAGTCCGGCCCACATGAGGCCATGGCCGAAGCGCACCGCCGCATGATCAATGCAGGCTGAATGCGATTGCATTCCCTGCTCTGTTTTGTACCACTCACCTTCAGCCAACAGCGCTGACGGTGTACCGCCTTCGGACGGAAACAAGCCTGTCTGCCCGGCGGTTACCGGGCAGCAGCAGCCAAATATTAATCTTCGCTTGTCATGCACTCGACTTCAGTTCATTTGCGGGAACAGTATTGAAAGGCAGCGGCCCTAACTGCATCACGCTTCCCGCCTGTTCACCTAGCTGTTGCCACTGGCGTTTCATCGCACTCAGCCTCAGTGCCAGATACCCCTTTGAACTCTGCTGCAGGTTGGTCAGCGTTTGCTGGTAGCTATCAGCAACGGTCTGCCATCCGTTGACCAGCAGCTTAGCGGAATCAATGGCAGACTGAGAAAGTCTTTCACTGGCCGTCAACTGGTTATAAACCGTGTCAAAAACAGCCACCTCCAGTTCAAGCCCGACGAGATTGGTCAACGTTGTGCTGTACTCTTTTTGCGCTTTGACGATATCGGCAGAGCTTATGGTCATCGCCAGCGTTCCGCCTGCGACCAGGGTAATACCCGCAGCCAGAAGCGTTTGCGTTGCCCCACCGGTTTCGATAATTGTTGTGGCCGCAATGACAATCATGCCGATCCCTATAATGTCGCTCACCGCTCCCGCCGAAATCTGCACAATATCTGCATCCATCTGTTTATTCAGATCGTTTAGCTTCTGCCGGAGTGCCGATATTTCCCCTTTATCACCGGTAATTTGCGTCTGCACGGTTTCTTTAGCCGCTTTAAATGTGCTCTGACTGCTGTTGATCCCATTCACATAAACCTGGACGTTATCGACAAACACTCCCGTGGAAGTGACGTTTTTCTGAGCAAGAGAAAGCAACTGTTGGATACCCTGCTGGATATAATGAAGCTGGCTTTTATCCCCCATGTCATATTTTTGTGCCGCCGGAAGAAGTGCATCGACGTAAGCCCCCACCTGATTCGAAAAATTACGAACATTTACCAGCGAAGAGATGGCCGCCGGATTAATCGAAGATAACCATTCCTGCGCCTGATCGCGCGCAATAGCCTGCTGTGCAGGAAGATCGGGTAAAATATCTAAATGAATATTGGGTTGACATAATACAGTGCTCGCATAAGTCTGTTGAGCAATCGATGAAGCACCGATGCCCTGAATACCTGTCATTAAGGCATTGGTTGATGATGATTCAGTATCATTTTTCGCAGCTGCAATGGCTTGCATGATCATAATGAAAACCTCAAAGTCGTTAATTGGTTTTTGGCTTACTGCAATTGCTCAACGGTGCGCATCACTTCCCGCCAGTTCGCCTGTACGGTATTAACGGAGACTATAAGAAAATCCGCAGTCACCTGTTGTTGGGTGACCTCCGACAGGTCGGCCGTCACGGTTTGCCAACCATATTGAAGAGATTGTGTCAGGCCACACAAAATAGCGGTTCCTTTGGTCAATGCGTTCAATGCATCACTGGTGGCGCCGAGTTGTCCTATTTCCTGATAAAGCATCCCCGTTTCCTGTTGCGCCTGAGCAATCGCCTGCTCCGTGCTTTGCACATAGCCTGTTAATTCCATAATCGCGGCGCCAATCCCAAAAGTAAAAATGCCGATGATAATTTCCATCCTCTTTTTACTTTCAAGCTCAGCTTTCAGCGCATTCAGCTGAGCGTTAAGAGCCTCTAACCTTGCCCGATCGGCAGCTAATAACTGTTGCGCCCTTTGCTGATCGGCTAGCAAGTTCCTTGAGTCCGTCGTAATGTCATTATTAAAGGAAATAACAACCTCATTGAAATCATTCAGAGATGCAGATAGCGGCGTGCTGTCGGAGAGTAATTGCTTAATCTGCCCCTGAGCTTTTGTGAGATATTCCTGTCCGTCAGGCCCATTTAATTCAGAACGGATGTTGGCAACCGTAGAATCCAGCTCGTCTCCAAACTTGATAACCTCGGAATACAACGAATCCATTCTCACCACAATGTCAGACAGATAATAATTCGCATGATTGTGGACGGAGAGGATATTTCCATTCAGATCGGGGATCTGCGGATCGTTAATGGGCGGAAGCTGTTCTAATTGTTGTGCGACCTGCGTCATCTGTTGACGCACATTTTGTTGAGCCGTTAATGCCTGAGTAAAGCTGACTTTCAATGCTGGCATACTCTGAACCTTAGACACGGGTCACTTATTGGCATCATCGTGAAACGATGCGTCCGGTTTATCTGTTAAAACAATCAGACCCTCACGGGCCTGATTGATGATTAATAAACGCTATGCAGCAGCCAGCCGTGCAAACGTCGCCGTTGGGTTAGGCAGCAGGATCCCACTGCTGGTGACCGAGGCGTTGCTGACCGGTAAAGAACCATAATCCAATAGCTTACGGGCATGATTGCCAACATCATCCCAGTCCGCTTTCGCCGCATTGAGTTGCGCGATCAGGAAATAGCCTAAATCAGGGGTCGCGCTGGTCAGCGCCGACTGGAAGACAATAAAGTCCTGTTCAAGCGTCTGCCAACCTGCCAGTAAAGAACCCGCGGCCTGAACCGCAGCGGATGCCTGGCCCGAAAGATTCTGAACAATCGTATTCACGTTTTTGGTGGCAGAATACTGTTGTTGTAGTTTTGTTTTGGTTGTAATGGCCGTGCTGAGCGCGCTGGTTTGCTTGGCATAGTCAACTCCCCCGGCAATGGCAACACCAGCACCGGCCCCGACGACCACCAATCCACCGACAATCAGTGCGGTACTGACACCTGCGGTCGCAATTTCCGCCAGTGCCCCCACGGCAATCATTAATCCTCCTACCACTGCAGCGGTTGAACCCGCTGCAATCATAGTCAAGTCTTTACTCATGGCGGAATTAATAGCGTCGATCTGTTTCCCCAGTGCGGCAATTTGTCCGTCTTTACCGGCTAATGCCGCTTCTGCCGTAGTAAAATCACTGGCGAAATTGCGGGCATCTTCGGCAAGCGTGGTCTGGAAACCGCCCACTGAATTAACCACGTTATGCGTAGCGGTTTGTTTTTGAGCGACCAACGCCTGAAGTTGCTGAACACCCAGTTTAAAAGTATTAATTGATGCTGTGTCCGAAGGGTTTTGCTGTATTTTTACCGCCAGCTTAACCAAAGGATCATAATAGGAATCAAAATTGTTAGAGAAGCTCACAATATCCGTATTGGTTGAGATCATTTGCGGCTGTATGACATCACGCCAGGATGTGGCATGGTCTCTGGCCTTTGCCTGATGTTCCGGTAGATCGGGTAATATATCCGGCAGGGAGAGATCGGCCTGCGTTAAAATGGTGCCGACATAGTTTTGAATGATCACGGCTGCTGTGGTAGAGGCATCAGCGCTCGCTTTCATGTTATTACTGTTAATCGATGGATTGGTGCCAGCCTGTAGAATATGATTTAGCATTATTAAATACCCTTTCAGTTACTAAGAACGGAGTGAACTCTTTGAACTCGGTTAAATATGAAACACCAAGTTAATAAAAATTACTTATTTAAGAAAAGACCGTCAAAGTCTGGAATGCTTTCCTAAATCACGCATTGACACAGTATTAATTAAAACTCAGATTCTGGTGATTCCGACAATATGTGGAGCACCCTGCAAAGGCTGGAAGATTTCAACAATAGATTCCCACACCACTAATGCAGGCGGAATTGAAGCAAGGCACTTGAAGCGATAATTTGTCCCGGCCACTAACTGCGTTGAGACGGCCTGCGGCTCATACGTTACACCAACAAATCCCGCCATGGCTTCTTTAAATACCTGCCAATCTTTTTCGGTCAACGTATGATAAGCCGTCCAGCCACCAACAATAGTCTCTTGATTCGACATGATATTTCCTCGATATTAGTCATCCTACTCATTTGGCTTTTCGGAGTTCGCCCCATCTATTTTGAAATGGTTTCTGGGATCCATTTATTTCCATACAGATTTGTCAATAAAGCCCCCGCCAGCTTCAATCTGGCAGAAGCTGCTTGTGATATATTTTATATTTTTTCCAGTGCAATAACTGGCAATCAGAACGTTCTTAAATATGGGTGGTGTAATCACTTCCCGCAACTGACTTTAATAATACGGAATTTCATTTTGCCGCACCATTAATTACATAGTGAAATACACCACTTAATGACGAAAACAAAGCATTAATAACAGATACAGCAAATTTAACCAGAGCAAAATCTCAAGTAGCTAATTATTATCAGAATAAATACCATCTCATTCAAAATTAGGCAAAAAAAATAGCTCTTGCTTTTAATTAACAATTAAGCAATCATTAATTGTTAATCTATTTATTAATCAAAACTTAATTGCAGAAATATTTTTATATTTTGATTTGTCGACATTTTTTGGGTTGAAATAAAAAAACGCAAAATCACCTGCGTTTTTTTCTTCATAAGCCAAGGTCCGGCAGCCCTCGCTGAACTGCAGCCAATGGAACAGGCGGTCCGATGCCTCTATCAGCAGGTTGTTAATGCAGGCGAAGCGCTTAGTCATCAACCCGTCAGGAATTGGATGATGACTTCCCTGCCCTTGACTGGCTACGTGCGGTTACGCCACTATTCTTACCTAACTAAACGCTGAGTATTCGAATGCTTAAAGTTTTAACCCGTCGCCTGCAACACTGTAACGAGGTGGCCGCTAGCATAAACAATGCCACCACGACACAGCTGCAGCAGCTCAAGACGCAGCTGGCCAAAGAAATGGGTAAATCCCCAGGACTACATACCATGGGCATTCCGGCGGCGATCAGTACTCTCGGGGTGATTATCAGTTTCGCTATTCCTCAGTTGTGGCTGGGGTATGGCGTAATCGCCGTACTCGGCCAGCCAGCCGAACGCGTATTCGTGTGGGTTGTGCTGATCGCCCTGCTGTTCGCCGGTATAAACGGCGTGACCATGTTTATGATTGGCAAAGGCAGTATGCGCGCTGTGCTTTTACATCTTACGCTGGCAGTAATAAGCCTGGTGATAACGGTAATCTATCTGCTGGCCGCGCTGAGCGGTAGCGCTTCTCCGGGCGTCAGTCTGACCGCAGTGCTAGTGAGCATTGTGATGTTACTGCTTACCGGCAGCTCTATTCTTTCCACCTCCTTTTATAAGATGCTGCTGTTTACTCTGCATAACAGTGCCTGGCGCAAACTTATCAGCCAGACGCGCTAAACATTCATCTCGTAAAAATCCCGCCACTAGAGCGGGATTGTTTTATGATTGTTTATGCCTGCGCAGCCAAATTAACTTATACGCCGCAGGAATAATAAACAGCGATAACAGCGGAGCCGTGATCATCCCCCCAATCATTGGTGCTGCTATCCGGCTCATCACTTCTGACCCCGCACCGGTTCCCCAGAGAATAGGCAGTAAACCTGCAATGATCACCGCAACGGTCATCGCCTTCGGTCGAACACGCAGTACGGCACCATGATAAAGCGCTTCATCGAGCCCCTCTGCGGTAAATGTTTCCCGATGAGATAACTCCGGATGCGCTTCAATGGCATGTCGCAGATACATCAGCATGACCACACCAAACTCGGCTGCAACCCCGGCAAGAGCGATAAACCCGGTGCCTGTTGCCACAGACATATGGAAGCCCTGCCAGTAGAGGAACCATATCCCCCCGACCAGGGCGAACGGCAGACTCATCAGGATCAATAAGGCTTCATCTACGCGACGGAATGCCAGGTACAGCAGAATGAAGATGATCATCACCGTCATCGGCACCATCAGCTTCAGTTTCTTGTTCGCGTGCTCGAGCAGTTCAAACTGTCCGGAGAATGACACGCTGGTACCTGGCCGCAGCTTCACGTTCTGACTGATGGCCGTCTTAATGTCATTTACCACCGATACCATATCCCTGCCCCGCGCATCGATGTAAATCCAGCTGGCGGGCCGGGCATTCTCCGTTTTAAGCATCGTGGGGCCGGACACGACCTTAATATCAGCCACATCTCCCAGCGTGATCTGCTGTTTCATCGGCGTAAGGATCGGCATCTGTTTCAGCGCATTTGGGCTGTTCCGGTAGTCCTGGGGATAGCGGATATTTATTGGATAGCGGGCGACACCTTCCACCGTTTCACCCACCGTCGCCCCGCCGATGGCCGAAGAGACGAACAGTTGCACATCGCCCACCGTCATCCCATAGCGGGAGGCTTTTTCCCGGTCGATGTCCACATCAATGTAGCGCCCCCCTTCCAGGCGTTCTGCCAGAGCAGAAACCACGCCCGGCACCGTTTTGGCTACTGCTTCAATGCTCTGCGCCGTGGCATCGATATCAGCCAGAACGGTACCCGACACCTTGATGCCAATGGGGCTTTTTATCCCGGTTGAGAGCATATCAATGCGGTTGCGGATAGGCGGGACCCAAAGATTTGCCAGGCCAGGCAAACGAACGGTTTTGTCCAGTTCGTCAATAATCTTGTCAATCGTCATGCCGGGCCGCCACTGATCTTCCGGTTTCAACTGTATCGTGGTTTCTACCATTTCGAGCGGTGCGGAATCCGTTGCCGTTTCGGCTTTACCGGTTTTGCCAAAAACAGAGGCGACTTCAGGAACGGTTTTGATGAGTTTATCCGTGGTCTGCAGGATCGCGGCGGCTTCAGCCGGCGAAACGCCTGGCAATGTTGACGGCATATACAGCAGGTCCCCCTCATTGATCTTCGGCAGAAACTCACCGCCAACCTGGCTCAGTGGCCAGATAACCGTGAAGATGGATAACGCCGCGACCAGCAGAGTGGTTTTCGGCCAGTGAAGCACCCTAATCAGTAGCGGATGATAGGCCTTAATCAACAACCGGTTCAGTGGATTACGGGTCTCAGCAGGGATCTTCCCGCGTATCCAGAACCCCATCAGGATAGGAATCACGATGATAGCCAACGCGGCCGCACCCGCCATGGAATAGGTTTTTGTAAACGCCAGCGGACCAAACAACCGCCCTTCCTGCCCTTCAAGAGTAAAAATGGGGATGAACGATAAGGTGATGATCAGCAGACTAATAAACAGCGCAGGGCCCACTTCTACGGAGGCATTAGTGATAACCTTCCAGCGCGTGGCGTTGTCAATCTGTTCCCCCGGATGCTGGTGATCCCACTCCTCCAGCCGTTTGTGCGCGTTTTCAATCATCACGATGGCCGCATCCACCATCGCGCCAACGGCAATAGCAATGCCTCCCAGCGACATGATATTGGCGTTTAGCCCCTGGAAGTGCATGACAATAAAGGCAATACACAGCCCAAGCGGCAGTGAGATAATCGCCACCAGCGCAGAGCGTACATGCCACAGAAACAGCGCACAGACGATGGCGACCACAATAAATTCTTCGAGGAGTTTAGAACTCAGGTTATCTATGGCCCGGTCAATTAACTGGCTGCGATCGTAAGTAGTCACAATTTCGACCCCTTCGGGCAAACTCGCCTTTAGCGTTTCCAGTTTATCTTTCACCGCCGTAATGACGTCGCGCGCATTTTTGCCCGAACGCAGGATCACGACGCCACCAGCGACCTCTCCCAGACCGTTAAACTCTGCTATCCCACGCCGCATTTCCGGGCCTGTTTGTACGCGGGCAACGTCACGCAGATAAACCGGGACCCCGTTTACACCGGTTTTCAGGACAATGTTATTGAAATCATCAATGGTCTGGAGATAACCGCTGGCGCGGACCATATACTCCGCCTCCGCGATTTCAACAGATGATCCCCCTGCTTCCTGATTAGACGATTCAAGCGCCTGCTTAACTTCCGGCAGGCTGATACCGTACTGGGCCAGTTTTAACGGGTTGACCTGAATCTGATACTGCTTAACCACACCGCCCACGGACGCGACTTCAGCCACGTTCGGGATGGTTTTGAGTTCAAATTTCAGAAACCAGTCCTGCAATGAGCGCAGTTCTGAAAGATCGTGCTGTCCACTGTGGTCAACCAGAGCATATTCAAATATCCAGCCCACGCCCGTGGCATCAGGGCCGATTTCAGAACTCACCCCCGCAGGCAGTTTGCCCTGAACCTGATTAAGGTATTCCAGAACGCGAGATCGGGCCCAGTACAGATCGGTACCATCTTCAAAAATAACATATACATACGAGTCGCCGAACTGAGAAAATCCGCGCACGGTTTTTGCGCCTGGCACCGACAACATGGTAGTCGTGAGCGGATACGTGACCTGATTTTCAACAATCTGCGGGGCCTGGCCGGGATAGCTGGTTTTAATAATCACCTGAACGTCAGACAGGTCGGGCAAGGCGTCGACCGGGGTATTGATGATGGTCCAGGTACCCCACACGCTGAGGAACAGCGCCCCCATCATCACCAGGAAACGGTTGGCGACTGACCGCCGGATAATCCATTCAATCATCATCGTCTCCTTAATGACCTGAATGCGTGTCGTCAGTTTTTTCAGCACGGCGCATACGTTCCAGCGCACCGGTAATATTGGCCTCGGAGTCAATCAGGAACAGACCACTGACCACCACCGAATCCCCTTCGTTCAGTCCAGTATCAATAGCGGACTGTTGCTGAGATTCGTGTAAAACGTGGATCTTTTTGGGCACAAAGCGGCCTTCGGCATCGACGGTAATCACACGCTGTTCTTTGCCGGTGTCTATCACGGCCTGGGATGGGATCAGCAGCATTTCCGGGCTTTGGGTATTCAGTTTCAGAAACGCATTCATGCCCGGCTTCAGGAGTTCATCCTTGTTTGATACCTGCAACCGCACCTGCAGGGTGCGGGTCGTTTGATCCACGCTGGGCAGAAGGTTCCATTTTTCGACCGGGAACGATTTATCCGGATAAGCGGGTACGGAAATATCAAACTGCGACGAGTTTTTCAGCAGATAAGCGATAGATTCAGGTACTGCAGCGCTGATCCAGACCGGATCCATCCCCTGAATTTGCGCGACCACTTTCTCTTTAGAAATATTCATACCGGTACGCAGGTCAAAAGCCGTGATCACCCCGTCAATCGGTGCCTTTATGGTAAACCGGGTCTGGATAGTCCGGGTTGCACGTAGCCTCTGAATGTCATCGTCCGGCATGCCGGCAAGCCGAAGCCGTTCCAGAACCCCCTTTATTTGCGTGGGTGTACCGCCGGTACCGGATAACAGCAGAAACTCACTCTGCGCCTCTACCCAGTCCGGTATGGTGATATCAATAAGTGGTGTCCCTTTCTTCACATGGTCGCCAATTGTCAGGGGGTACACTTTCTCAACAAAGCCTTCCGAGCGTGCCTGAACAATGACGAATTGATATTCGTTATAACTGACGTTAGCGGGGATCGTCTGGGAATAATTCAGTGCTCCACGGGTGACTTTTTGTGTTTTTAACCCCAGATTCTGGACCTGCGTCGGATCAATACGTATACCGGCACTGCTTTTTTCGTTATTTTCATCCGCATATTTCGGCACCAGGTCCATATCCATAAACGGCGATTTACCGGGCTTATCGAATTTAACGTCTGGTTTCATCGGGTCATACCAGAAAAGTACCTTTCTTTCAGCCGTGTTATTTTCTTTTTTTTCAGATGAATGAAGTGCCTGCCATGCCGTCACGGATATCACTCCTCCAATCAGGAGACTGCTGATAATCATGGCGGCATATTTTATTTTGAAAGAGGTCATGCCAATCCTCTCTATTTAATGCTCTTAAGTAAAGAGACATTGCCCTGCTGAACAAATGAAAAATCAACATGACGGCCTGGTTTTAAGGCGTTAATGCTCTCGTCAGCATTGGTAAAAGTGAAACGCATGGTCATTGCAGGCCAGCCGATTGCAGGTATAGCTTCGTGAGAAATCGTGACTTTTTTATTCGTGAGGTCAATGTCTTTCACGACACCCGTGGCGTTGATGATTTGCTCTGCGCCGGCATCACCGGCGACACTCATCTCCTCATGCTGATGAACTTCAGCCTGAAGGCTGGCGGAGAACATCACAGAGATCGCACCGAATACAACGGCTTTAAGAGAATTACGCATTTTTATTTTCCTGTTTAATTAAATAAGTTTACTCAACCCAACCGCCACCCAGCGCGGTGAACAGATTAATTTCATTAACCTGCCGGGAATAGATAAGGTCGAGGATGTTTTGTTGCGTAGAGAAAAGCGAACGTTCCGCATCAAGCACATTCAAATAACTGACCGCGCCACTGGAATATAACCCTCGGGCACGCTGAAGCGTTATTTGCAGAGAATTAAGATAACGCTGTTGTGCATCAAGCTGCTGGTTGATGCTGTCTCGCAACGCGAGCGCGTCAGCAACCTGTTTGAAAGCGGACTGTATTTTCTGTTCATAATTAACAACGGACTGCTGCTGGCGAATTTCAGCTAGTTTCAGATTGGCTTTATTCCTGCCCGCATTAAAAATGGGGATCTCAATTTTAGGGATAAAATTCCACATCCCACTCCCTGGCGTAAAGAGACTGGATAATTCCGTGCTGCTTGTCGAAAGACCACTGGTTAACGATATGGACGGGAAAAAGGCCGCACGTGCCGCGCCGATACTGGCATCAGCCGCTTTAAGCTGAAACTCCGCTTCCATAATATCCGGACGCTGCAGCAGTATTTCTGATGACAGATGCGGCGGCAGTTTTACTGGTGCAATATCGCTGGCGTCCATCTCTTTTTCGGACGGGACTGCGCGATAGGTTCCAAGAACCAGCTGCAGGGCATTGTTGGCCTGCGACAGTTCCCCTTCTCTTTTGGCAATTTCTGCCCGGGTACTTTCAATTTGCCCACGAGCTTGTTCAAGCGCCAGGACGTTCGTACTGCCGGTCACCAGCTGTTGCTCAACGAACGCCAGGGACTGCTGGTAATTTTTCAGCGTATCCCGTGCAATACGCAGTTGTTTATACGCCAGTTGTTGGTTGAAATAGCTCTGCGACACATTCGAGACGAGCAAAATATGCACGGCGCGACGCGCCTCTTCACTGGCGAAATAATTTTGTCGGTCAGCCTCACTCATGTTTCTGAGCTTGCCGAAGAAATCGAGATCGTAGCTAAGCGCAATACCCGCGTCATACTGTTGTGTGCCAGGTTTGTCACCTTTCAGACCACCGCTGTAAGTGATACCAGACGATCCATTCAGCTGAGGATAACGATCTGCGTCGGTCACATTGAACTGTGTCCGGGCCTCCTCAACCTTCAGCGCGGCCATTTTTAAATCTCGATTGTTATTCAGGGCTACGGTAATCAACCCGGCGACCTGAGGATCAGCAAAAAAATGACGCCAGCTAGTGTCCTGATATCCCGCCACTGCGGGTGTGAGGCCGTTGCGTGAAAGCGAAAATTGCTGAGGTACTGGTGCCGCCGGTCGCTGGTAGTCAGGTGCCAACGAGACACAGCCTGCCAGAATAAATACCGTGCTGATGCTAAGTCGTTTTAACAGGAACATAACGGTTCAAATGAAGTCCAGAGTATTGTTAGGGCTACTCTACTGAACGCATCCTGTTTGACGGGTGACAGGATAATGACAATGTTGTCATTTTTACCCTAAGTCATTGTTAACGATCGCAGGCTCACTAGAATGTCATCAGCAGTCAGTTAGGGGAGCAAGATGAAAATATTGATCGTTGAAGATGAAATTAAAACCGGTGAATACCTCAGCAAGGGGCTCACTGAAGCAGGGTTTATTGTCGACCACGCTGACAATGGGCTGAATGGGTACCATCTCGCCATGACCGCCGAATATGATCTACTGATACTGGATATCATGCTTCCCGATGTGAACGGCTGGGATATTGTCCGCATGCTTCGTTCTGCCGGAAAAGGCATGCCGATACTGTTACTGACTGCCCTCGGCACGATCGAACACCGGGTTAAGGGGCTGGAGCTGGGGGCAGATGATTATCTGATTAAGCCATTTGCTTTTGCTGAGCTTCTCGCCCGGGTGAGAACGCTGCTAAGACGCGGAAATACGGTGATTACTGAAAGCCAGTTTCAGGTGGCGGACCTGACGGTAGATCTCGTTTCAAGAAAAGTGAGCCGCGCCGGAAACCGTATTCTGTTGACCAGCAAAGAATTCAGCTTGCTGGAATTTTTCATGCGTCATCAGGGAGAAGTGCTCCCCCGCTCCCTGATAGCCTCCCAGGTTTGGGATATGAACTTTGACAGCGACACAAACGCGATTGACGTTGCGGTGAAGCGTCTGCGGGCGAAAATAGATAGCGATTATGAACCCAAACTGATCCAGACGGTGCGCGGCGTGGGTTATCTGCTGGAGGTCCCGGATGCGCAGTAAGCCCCTCAGGCGCCCTTTTTCTCTTGCTCTGCGGCTAACCTTTTTTATCAGCCTCTCCACGATCCTGGCCTTTTTCGCCTTTACCTGGTTTATGCTGCATTCCGTTGAAAAACACTTTGCCGAGCAGGATGTTAACGATCTGCAGCAAATCAGCACCGCGATGCAGCGCATCTTGCAGTCCCCGTCAGAACCCGATCAGAAGAAAGTCAGTAAAATCAAAGAGTCGATTGCCAGTTACCGCAACGTTGCCGTTCTGCTTCTTGATCCGCAGGGAAATGAACTGTTCAGCTCGGCACGAGGGGCGGCATTACGCCCGGCGATGAACTCGGCAGACTTTAGCATGCACCGTCGCGCACAGGACGTATTTCTCTGGTCGGTAGAGGAACCCGCCGGGTCAATACACGCCGGGTCTGATATGAAAATGGAAACGTACCGGATTATCGCCTCTTCAGGAACAGCGACGCTGCAGGGAAAAACGCAGCGCTATGTCATGCTGATCGGGCTCTCCATTAATTTCCATCTGCACTACCTTGAGGCGCTGAAAAAAAATCTGTTTGCGATCGCCACGGCGATCGGCCTGCTGATTATTCTTATCGTTCGTATCGCGGTTCGCCAGGGACACCTGCCGCTGCGTAACGTCAGCACCGCCATTAAAAACATCACCTCTGAAAATCTGGACGCGCGGCTGGAGCCCTCCCGCGTGCCTGTCGAACTGGAACAGCTGGTGATCTCCTTCAACCATATGATTGAAAAGATTGAAGATGTCTTTACCCGCCAGGCCAACTTCTCTGCCGATATCGCGCACGAAATCAGAACGCCCATCACGAATCTGGTGACGCAAACCGAAATCGCGCTGAGCCAGAACCGTTCGCAAAAGGAACTGGAAGATGTCCTGTACTCAAGCCTTGAAGAATACAACCGGATGACCAGAATGGTCAGCGATATGCTTTTCCTCGCCCAGGCGGATAATAACCAGCTCATTCCTGACAGGGTCATGTTCGACCTGAGCGCAGAAGTCGTTAAAGTGTTCGATTTCTTTGAGGCGTGGGCGGAAGAACGCAACGTATCGCTGAAATTCAACGGTATGCCCTGCCTGACGGAAGGCGATCCGCAGATGTTCCGAAGAGCAATTAGTAATCTGATCTCTAATGCGCTGCGCTATACCCCGGGAGGAAAAGCGGTCACCGTCTCGATAAGAGAACAGGACAGCGATTTTGAACTGGTGATTGAAAACCCCGGAACCCCCATCCCGGAAGAACATCTGCCAAGGTTGTTTGATCGTTTTTATCGGGTTGATCCATCCAGACAACGTAAAGGTGAAGGGAGCGGCATTGGGCTTGCCATCGTCAAGTCCATCGTCACTGCGCATCACGGTAAAGTGCATGTGGAATCGGATACCGTATCGACTCGCTTCATCCTCACCGTACCGCGAAAAGGTGTATGAGTCGTCAGCGTACCGCCCGACACACGTCGCGAACCTTCTCTCTGAGCCACTGATGACCAGGGTCCCTTTCCATTCGCGGGTGCCACATCTGTGAGACCGTAATGGTGCGGGTCCTGAAGGGCAGTTCAAAGACGTGCGCATGCCCGGTCATCGGTTGATTCAGCAAATACAACGCCGGCACCATCGCGATCAGATCGGACGTCAGCGCGACGGATAATGCCGTCGGAAAACTGGGCACCACGCTGGCGACTTTACGTTTCATCCCTAATTCCGCCAGCGCCTCATCGACAAAACCGTGTAACGATCCATCGGGCGAGGCGACCACATGCCCCCAGGAGACATAGTCATTCAGGCTCACTGTCGGGCGTGACGCCAGCGGATGCCCCTTGCGCACCGCGCCAACAAACCGATCCTGAAATAACCTTTGCAGACGGATTTCAGGCCCCATATTGCTCTGCACGCCAATTTCCAGGTCAACTAATCCCTCGCGAAGATAGCGCGACGTTTTCTCAGGTTTCGGGGTGAAACGGATACACACGTCAGGCGCGACGTCCGCCACGGCGGCAATTAGCAAGGGCCCAAACGCCACCACAAAACCGTCGTTGGCTCTGATGGTGAACAGCCGCTCCAGACTTTCCACCTTCAGTGTGTCGGCAGAGGGTTGCAGCACCGCCCTCGCCTCATGCACGGCGCTTCTGGCGCGGTCCCGTGTGGCTTCGGCCCAGGGTGTCAGTACCATATGACGCCCGGCTCGCACCAGGATCGGATCGCCAGTCACCTCCCGAAGTCTGCTCAACGTACGGCTCATGGCGGAGGTACTCAGGTTTAAACGTCGCGCCGCGCCCGCCACACTGGCTTCAGCCAGCAGGATGTCGAGTGCGACAAGCAGATTAAAATCGGGATCGGACACGGTGGCTCCTCATATAAGGCGTTTAATGCAACGATAAGTTGCAAGTGCTGCGTCTTCCGCCCTGTATACCCCATGGTTATAGTTTCGTCATCAACATTCTTATCTGGAGTTACGATGATGATGCTATTTTCAAATCAACCCGGCGATGAAGGGCTGCCGGGAGATGAACGCGCCCGGGTCATGGCTGCAGTGATGACCACCACGCTGATGGGCGTCTTTGATGGCACCATGATCAACATAGCGCTGCCCTCCATGGCGAATGCCATGCAGGTGTCCGCGAATGTCGCGGTCTGGTTTGCGAATGGTTATCTGTTGTCGGCGGCAATGACACTCGCCATTTTCGCTGCGCTGGCGGCTCGCATTGGCTATCGGCGGGTCTTTCTGGCCGGGCTTACCACCTTTACGCTCACCTCCCTCGGCTGCGCACTGGCGAAAACACCCGAGGTGTTGATCGGAATGCGTATATTGCAGGGTATCGGCGGTGCGGCCACCCTCAGTATAGCCCCGGCGATACTGCGTTCCGTGTTCCCCGGTCGACTGCTTGGCCGCATTCTGGGGTTACACGCTCTGCTTATCGCCTCCAGCACCGCGATTGCGCCCGTGCTGGGCGGCACGATACTGGACACACTGAGCTGGCAATGGTTGTTCGCCATTAACATTATTCCAGGAAGCATTGCCTTGCTGCTGGCCTGGAAGGCTCTTCCTCGCAAAGCGGCTGTTGATAGTGCTCCCTTTGATACGATGGGGGCTGTGCTCTCTGCCGCACTGTTAGGTTCGACGATCATGACGGCCAACAGTTTTCAGAACGTGTTACAAAGCGCTGGTCAGGAAAGCGTGACGTGGGCGCTTATCGCCATGGTCAGTGCCATCGCCTTTATCTGGCATATTCGCCGCAGCCGGGCGCCATTACTGCCCCCCGTCATGTTCAAAAATAGCCGCTTTACACTTGCCGCGTTGACCTCTCTGGCTTCGTTTGTGAGTCAGGGCATCACGTTTGTCGCGCTGCCGTTCCTGTTTCAGAGCGTCTATGGCTACAGTCCGGTCGTTTCCGCCCTGCTTTTCACACCGTGGCCAATCGGTATCATGCTGATTGCCCCGCATGCCGGGCGTTGGGCGGATACGCTTTCAGCACCGCTGATCTCGACCATCGGACTGATTATTTTTGTCGTCGGGTTGGTTCTGCTGGCGACGTTACCTTCCAATCCTTCCGCATGGAATATCTGCCTGCGTAGCCTGGTTTGCGGTGTGGGGTTTGGTTGCTTCCAGAGCCCCAATAACCGGGAAATGCTCTCGAATGTGGCGCGGGAAAATGCCAGTTATGCATCCGGGGTGTTGTCTATCGTCCGAACATTTGGTCAGTGTCTCGGCACTGCCGTGGTAGGCGTTCTGCTGACCATCGCCGCAGCACCCGAACATCAAACGCTTGATGAGCAAACGGTCCATCTGGCGCTGTGGATCGCCGTGATTGCCTCAACGGGATCGGTATTGTTTAGCCTGAGCAGGCTACGTCCCGCAGTCCGGGCCGCAGCCTAAACCTGGTGCAGCGCCTGACGGCGCTGCACCTTCGTTTATTCCAGAGCGAGCAACGCAAAGCTCGCCAGCCAGTGTCCGCCGCTGTAGTGGCTACCCACCACATGCTCTACGCTTGCGGCAAGATGTTTTGTCACGGCATCACGCAATGCCTGCTGTGCCGGATGGTTTGCCGGCAATGCTTTGGCAATATGCTTCATACACCAGGCACGGCTCAGGTTTAATCCGTCCAGATGAGCAATTTTCGGGTCGGTTCGGTCACTCACTTCCGCCGGGTTCATCAGTGCCGCAATCGACCCCACCTCCGGCAGAAACGCGTTAAACCACGCCGGGAAGTCCTCTGACACCTTGCTCATCAGTAACGCTTCGGTCAACGCACCGGAAATATACTCATCACCACCGGGTTCGTAGTGGGCCGGATAGCGCGTGTCGGCAAAATAAAACCGCTCCGCCGCCGTCAGAATAGCCTGCTCAAGCGCGCTATCTTCCACTACCCGGGCGTAATCAAGCGCCAGGGCGAGCGCAAACGCCGTGTTGTAGTGCGTCCCGACGCGGATCGGATAGGTGAGCTTGTTCAGGTAATCTACCAGCCTGTCGCGAATGTCCAGCGTTAAGGGTTGGAGTGTCTGATACCAGCCTGCGGCCTGAGGCAACGACGACTGTTTCAGTTCCTGGGCCAGCGCCAGCAGCCAGCCGTAACCATACGGCCGCTCAAACGACGCGCGGAACGGTGCGGTGAAATAGGCCAGCTCCTTCGCCACGTTCTCTTCAGTCAGGTGCTCAGCGAAGAGCGCGACAATCTCCTCTCGGCACGGCAATTCTGGATAAAGACGCACGCAGCGCAGCAGCAGCCAGTAGCCGTGCACCGCCGAATGCCAGTCAAAACAGCCGTAGAAAATCGGGTGCAATTCGCGAGGTGGCAGAACATCTCCATCATCATTCAGCAGGTGCATAATGTGGTTCGGATATTCCTGGCGCAAATAGGTCAATGGCATGCGGGCAAACGCGTCAGCCTGATGTTGCGTTAATTCCATAACAGCTCCTTAGCGAAACACGAGGAAATACATTAAGAACACGTTCACCACCAGCAGGGTTAACGCGGTTGGGATCTGGATCTTGATCACCTGATATTTGTCTTTCAGCTCCAGCAGCGCGGCGGGAACGATATTGAAATTCGCCGCCATCGGCGTCATTAGCGTGCCGCAATAGCCCGCGTACATGCCAATCGCCAGCAGCGGCGCCGGGTTGCCGTGATGCACGTTGATCAGGAACGGTAAGGCGATGCCGGCACTCAGCACCGGGAAGGCCGCAAACGCGTTACCCATGATCATGGTGAACAGCGCCATACCCACGCAGTAGATGACCACCAGCATGAAGCGGCTATCCGGGTTCACGAAAAGGCTGACCACTTTCTGTACGGAATCGCCCGTATTTGCCGCCACAAATACCCCGCCGAGCATGGCCAGCATTTGCGGCAGGATCACCGCCCAGCCAATGGTATCAACAAGACGACGGGACTGACGAACCGCATGCAGCGGCGTGCCTTTGGTCAGCCACCAGCCGGTGAGGATCGCCGCGACACAGGCCACGCAAAGTGCCGCCAGGGTGAGTTGTTTCTGATCGAGCAGGAACACACCGCCTACAGAAACCCCTTTCAGGAATAACGTCCCGAGAACCGTCACCACCGGGATCATCAGTGCAGGCAGGAACAGCCAGTTTTTGAGCCGGTTTGACGAGGCAACCCGTTCTTCATCGGAGGCCATTTTATAGTGCCCTTTCCCGACCAGCCCAAAACCCGCCAGCAGCGCGATAACGATAACGCCGCCGCCAATAATCCTGTAGGCCAGCGATTTACCGAGCTCCTGCACCATCAGGTCGCCAAACAGGAAGATCCCGCCGAATAAAAACCAGAACAGCGCAGTGGTAAAGCGTTTAGGATTAGCGCGATCGCGCAGGGTCATCACAACCAGCAGCATCACGACAAAGCCAATCAGGTAGTACACGCGGTTAATGGTAATAAGCGTCATCATTGCGCGGCCTCCTGCGTTCCCTGCTCCGCGCGCCAGGCCATCACGTCGCGACGGATGCTCGCATCCAGACGCAGCAGCCGGGTCATATGAATAATCAATGCCGCAATGGCGGTCGGGATAGCCCACAGACCAATATGGAGCGGTTCAATGCCCTGAATACCATTCTCTTTCAGGAACGCGTCAATCAGCAGCACCGCGCCAAAGGCAATAAAGATATCTTCCCCAAAGAAGACCGCGATGTTGTCACACGCGGCGGCATGGGCTTTGATTTTGTCACGAATGTGCTGCGGCAGCTCGCCATATTCGTTCAGCGCCGCCCCTTCGGCCATCGGTGCCAGCAGCGGGCGCACCGTCTGCGCATGACCGCCCAGCGACATCAGACCCAGTGCAGCCGTACCTTCACGAGCGACAAAGTAGAGCATCAGAATACGCGCAGATGTGGCGCTGGCGATCTTCGCCACCCAGGCCTGGGCGCGCTCTTTAAGCCCGTAGTATTCCAGCAAACCAATCACGGGCAGGATCAGAATGAAGGTCGCCAGCGATCGGCTATTCACAAACTTCTCGCCGAAGGTTTCCAGCAGCATACCGAAATCCATGCCGACCAGCAGACCCGTCGCCAGCCCCGCCACCACAACCACCAGTAGCGGGTTGAAGCGCAGTGCAAAACCAATAACCACGATCGGTATCCCGATCAGCGGTAACAGCGTAGTACCGTCCATAAACGTTTACCCTATCGAAAGTGAGCGTTGCGCGCCGACGGCTATTTTTTTAATTTGCGGCGAGCGATGTTGTGTTTTGTTGGCAGGCTTCGCAAAACCTGCGCTAAAAAGCTATATCTGAACCTCAAAAACATGTAAACAAATTATCAATAAAATGTTCTTATTTTATCGACGAGTTTACATTTCTGGCTAAGGACCCTTATGACCCCCAAAAAGAGTGCTTCAACACCTCACGACGATATCAATGATGGCCGTATCGTCTCTTCCCGCCATCTGGTATCCGAGCGCTGCGCAGAGTTATCAGAGCTGGAATACGCGCTGATCATGACCAGTAACGCCTTTAACAAATGGATGGTGCGCTGCATGGCGGCTGCCGGAGAGCCCGACATGGGCGCGTTTGACGTTTCACTGCTGCATCACGTGAACCACCGTGACCGCAAGAAAAAGCTGGCCGATATCTGCTTCGTCCTCAACGTGGAAGATACCCACGTAGTGACCTATGCCCTGAAAAAGCTGGTCAAAGCAGGCTACGTGACGAGCGAGAAAGCGGGTAAAGAGCTCTTCTTCTCCACTACGGAGGAAGGTAAAGCGTTATGCATGAAATACCGTGATGTACGGGAAGCGTGTCTTATCAATATTCAGGCAGAGAGTGGCATTTCAGGGGCATCTATTGGAGAAACCGCACAACTGTTACGCACCATATCATCACTGTATGACACTGCGGCCCGGGCGGCAGCCTCACTGTAAGTTGAGTTGCCACATAAGATTCATTTTTCTGTCATTGAACTCCATTACGCTTTCGTGATTTTAACAAGGTGTTGAGGAAAGAAGTGTGAATTCAATGGCTAAGGTATTACTGCTGGCATTACCCGTATTCAGTACAACGGCAATGGCGGCTAATCGCGACCTGTGTGAACCCAAAGCGTATGAAATGGCCCTGCGCTATCAGCAGAAATCGGCCGAGATTATGGCGCTTCAGATGCAGACGTATCGGTTTGCTACTGAACGTTTCAATGAAAAATTAAAAGATCTGAAAACGCCAGAGAATTACGCCGTCGTCATGGATCTGGATGAAACTGTCCTTGATAACACCCCTTTACTGGTGCGCGATACGGAACAGTGTCACGATTTTACCCAATGGGACACCTGGAGTGACTGGGAGAAACAGGGAAAACCGGGTTTGATCCCCGGTGCGAAAGCCTTTCTTGACCACGTGAATCAAAGCAAAGTCCGTATTTATTATGTTTCGGATCGTATGCAGGAAAACAAAGCCGACACGCTCAATACGTTAAAATATCTGGGACTTCCACAGGTTACAGACGAGAGCGTACTTCTGGATACGGTCAGCAAAGAAGAGCGTCGCCAGAGTATCCTCAAAAAACAGCAGATCGTGATGCTGTTCGGCGACAGCCTGCCGGATTTCGCCGTGCAATTTAAAAACAAAAAACCGAGCGAGCAGCAACGTGAGCTGGTTGAGGCCAGCGCTGAACACTTCGGCAATGACTGGATTGTGCTGCCTAATGCCGCTTATGGCTCCTGGTCAAAAGCCACGCCGGACAGCTGGAGCGCACCGCTGAAAAAATAGCGTCTTACGGGCCGGGAATGGTGTCTGCACCACCCGGCTATTATGCTGGCTCCTGTCATTATTAGGTAGGTTCTTCTATTTTTACGGAGAAGTAAGATGAGCGCTTTCAAAGGAGACTCTTATGCTTACCGTGAAAAAACTTGCTCTGTCCACGCTGATATCCAGTGCATTACTTCTCTACCCTTCATTACAGGTTTTGGCAAATACGCCTCAGCACGTTGTTGAACAACCAGCTGGCGGATACCGCGTTCAGGTCGGCGATATTATCGTCACTTCGTTTACAGACGGGAGCGTTGCGCAGGATCTGCATAAATTACTGCGCCGGACAACGCCGCAAAAGATTGATGCTTTGCTCGCGAAAAATTTCCAGACCAACCCGGCGGAAGTGTCCATTAACGCTTTCCTGATTGCGATGCCCGGACACAAAATCCTGGTGGATACCGGCTCAGGCCAGCTCTTTGGCCCCGGTAACGGTGGACGTCTGATTGAGAGCCTTGCCACGCAGGGGGTTAAGCCGCAGGACATTACCGAAATCCTGCTCACTCACGTCCATTCCGATCATGCTGGCGGCCTGGTGAAAGACGGTAAGCCGGTGTTCAGCAATGCGCGCGTTTTCGTTGGAAAACCGGAAATCGACTTCTTCTTTAACGAAGACAATCAGAAAAAAACGGGTTACGGGCAGAACTACTTTGACGTCGCGCAGAAGACCTTAAAACCTTACCTTGATGCCGGTAAAGTGGTGCCTTTTAGCGGCACTTCTGAGATCCTGCCGGGCATTACCGGCACGGTTCATCCCGGCCATACCCCGGGTTCGGCATTCTATACCCTGGAAAGTAAAGGCGAGAAGATCACCTTCGTGGGAGACATCATTCATGCCGCGGCGGTCCAGTTCCCGCAGCCCGAAGTGACCATCACCTACGATGAAGATCAGAACAAAGCGGCACGCGTGCGCGAAGAGGCGTTTGCGGGCTTTGTGAGAAATAGGGACCTGGTTGCTGCCCCCCATTTACCGTTCCCGGGTATCGGCTATGTCACCAAAGGCGAAAACGGCGGCTATGGGTGGGTGCCTGTCACCTATACCAACCGGGACGCCAGCCGTGCGGAATAAGCATCAGCGCGGGATGTCATTGCCGCTTCCCGTGCTTTCTTGTACCCTTTCACCGGTTAACCCAATCACATTAAAATTGAGACATCCGGACGCTTATGACTGCACACATTTCTAACGATCCTTTGCATGGCGTAACGCTGGAGATGATGGTCAACGCCCTGGTGACGAAATATGGCTGGAACGAGTTGGGCGACCGAATCAAAATTAACTGTTTCAGAAAAGATCCCAGCGTTAAATCGAGCCTGAAATTTTTGCGCCGTACCCCGTGGGCGCGCGCGGAAGTCGAAGCCCTGTATCTGGACTCCCTCAACGATGAAGGACGCGCAGAACAGGAAACGCCCGCCTTTAATCCCTGGGCTAACAGTCGGATTATCAAGAGCTAATACGCAAATGACGCGACATGTAAAACGGATTGGTGCGCTGGCTGGCTGCGCGCTTTTACTTGTGAGTTGCTCCTCAAAACCACCGAAATCACTGGTTACCCCTCTTCCCACCGTCAGTACTCCGACGCAGCAGTCCAACGAGCCGATGCGCGGGATCTGGCTGGCGACCGTTTCCCGCCTCGACTGGCCACCGGTCGCATCAGTGAATGGCCGCAGCGCTGACCAACGCATCGCGATGCAAAAGCAGGCACTGACCAGCAAGCTCGACAATCTTAAGCGGCTAGGAATTAACACCGTGTTTTTCCAGGTGAAACCGGACAGCACGGCACTCTGGTCGTCAAAAATTTTACCGTGGTCAGATATGCTGACGGGCAATATCGGTGAATATCCAGGTTACGATCCACTGCAGTTTATGCTGGATGAAGCGCACAAGCGCGGCATGAAGGTGCATGCCTGGTTCAACCCATACCGCGTGTCGACCAACACCAAACCCTCGACCATCGCCGCCCTGAACCGGACGTCATATCAGACCCCGTCCAGCGTCTATGTCCAGCATCCGGAGTGGGTACGCATTTCTGGCGATCGTTTCGTACTCGACCCGGGCATTCCGGAAGTGCGCGACTGGATCACCCGAGTGGTCACCGAAGTGGTGGCAAACTACCCGATAGACGGCGTACAGTTTGATGATTACTTTTATGCTGAATCACCCGGTTCGGTGCTCAATGACGCGCAGACTTACCGGCAGTACGGCCAGGGATTTGCCTCAAAAGCCGACTGGCGCAGGCACAACACGCAGCAGCTGATCGTGCAGGTTTCCCGCGCGGTTAAACAGACAAAACCCGGTGTCGAGTTTGGCGTCAGCCCGGCTGGCGTGTGGCGTAACCGTTCATTTGACCCGGCAGGCTCGGACACACGCGGCGCTGCAGCCTATGATGAATCCTACGCCGATACGCGTCAGTGGGTGCAGCAAGGCCTGCTGGACTACATCGCCCCGCAGATTTACTGGCCTTTCTCCCGGGATGCTGCGCGCTACGACGTGCTGACCAAATGGTGGGCAGATGTCGTTAAGCCGACCCACACTCGCCTGTATATCGGCATTGCGTTCTATAAAGTGGGTGAACCGTCGAAAAATGAACCGGACTGGATGGTTCAGGGCGGCGTGCCGGAGCTGAAAAAACAACTCGATTTGAACGATTCTCTACCCAACGTGAATGGTACGATCCTGTTCAGGGAAGATTACCTGAACCAGCCGCAGACCCAGCAGGCGGTTAACTACCTGAAAGGTCGCTGGGGTAGCTAAGTGAAGAGCAGGCAGAAACGCCCCGTTTCTGCCTGCTCTTTTATGGCTTCGGCCCGAACATTGCCTCAAGCTGTTTTTCATCCGGCATACCCACCACCTGCTGAAGCTCATTTTCCGCATTCAGATAATAAATGGCTGGCGTGGCGTTAGCACCCAGAGCGTCCATTAACGCCTGGTGTTTCTGCAGTATTTCAACGGTTTCACGGGATGCGCTGCCTTCCGGTTTGGGCAATTTTTTACCGCCGGATAATTCGTAATCACGCCAGGCCGAGACCGGATCTTTCGCATTTAGTATAGCGGCGGCATTACGTCCGCTGTTGGGGTTAAGAAACGCCACCAGCAGCGTATTGAGCTGAACGTTACCGGCCTTCACCCACGGTTGCGCCTCCGACCAGAACTGTTTGCAGTACGGGCAGAACGGATCGGCAAAGACGAAGATTTTACGCGGAGCGTTCTCCGCCCCTTCTTTCAAGGGATGCGCCGCGTTAAGCTTTTTCCACAGTTCGCGTCCCATTGGGCCATAGATCTCTTTCTGGAAATATCCTTCGCTGAGGTTTTTTCCTTTGTCATCGTACAGATACCCCGAGATTACGTGCTTGCCGTCCGGCGTTAAAAAGAGCGTCACGCCCATGTCCTGATATTGTCCAAGCCAGGCTGGCGCGCCGCCAGGTGCATCCAGTTTCTTAATGATTTTGATGTCCTGCTGCTCGCTGAAGTGTTTTACCACATCCGGTATGGCTTCAGCCGCCTGCGCCAGCCCTGAAGATATCAGCGCCGAAAGTAACAGTAATTTTTTCATTTCCCTCTCCGGTTTATCGGGGGCATCAAGCCCCCTTTCAGGTTAGCGGTTTTTCAGTGCGTCACTGACCATTTCATCGAACTGTTCAAACGGCACCCAGCCGGGAAGCAATCCTTCACCGATGAGCGTGGCGGGTGTTCCCTGAATCCCCATTTTCTCTGCAACGATCAGGCTGCGCTTAATCGTCATCAGGCTCTCCTCATCTGGCGTCGTGACACTCACCCCCGCCCGTTTTTGCGCCTCCTGAATGCTGGCGTCATCGTGGTACCCCTTTCTGACCATCAGGGTATGGTTCAATTTCATAAACTTCTCCGGATGCGCGCGCCAGAGCGTTAAGGCATCACGCGCTGCGGTCAGCGAACTTTCCGAGCGGAAAGGCAAAAACTTAAAGACCACTGCGACATCCGGGTATTTTTCGACAATTTTCTCCAGGTACGGGTCGAATTTTTTGCAGTACGGGCAGTTGTAGTCCGTAAAGACCACAAGCGTCAGTTTTGGGTTTTTCGCGCCGATGCGCGGGGAGTTCGGATCGTTAAACAGGAAATCAGAGATCATCTTCTGCGCACGTTGTTCCTGGTCCGGCGTCAGGGGTGTTGCCGCCATCACCTGAACAGAGGCCAGAAGTAACAGCAGCGTAATAAAGATTTTTTTCATAACACAGTTAGCCTTTTGCGTTGTTCAGGGTGGTGACAAGGGTGCGCTTATCCAGCAGCGGCGAGAGGATCTCCCCGTCCGGGATACCGGGGCCATACACCTCATTAAACGGAATGGCGTAGCGATTTCGCTTCTCAAGAAACGCAGCGATAAGCGCGGAAGGCTGGCTCCAGTCTCCGCGCAGGGCCACCACGTCCGGCTGACTCAGTGCGGCAATGATGTCCGGCTGATTCAGTACCCGATGCTCGTTAACCTTACAGGTTACGCACCAGTCGGCAGAGATATCCACAAACACCCGTTTCCCCTGCGCAAGCGCCATCTGGATGGCCTCTTCACTTAGCGGCTGCCACGGGATCGTCTGCTCCACACTTTGCGTTGCGAGAACAGGTGATGCGTTAAGCAACCCGCGCAGTTGGTATCCACCAAATACCGACAGGGAGATCACGACCAGCCAGAACAGTGGCGAGGACCTTTGCCCCTTCAATGCAAAAAGCGTCAGTGCGACAACAATCAGCACCAGCATCACGATCTGACCTATCGTATCACCCAGATGCAGGTTCAACAGCGTCGCCAGCCAAAGGCTGGAGGCCAGCATCATCAGGCCCAGGATGACTTTGAGCGTGTTCATCCAGCGGCCAGGTTTCGGCAGCAGCATGGCCGTTTTGGGCACCAGGGCGACGAACAGCCACGGCAAACTCATTCCCACGCCGAGCATCAGAAAAATGAGCCACAGGGTCTGCAGCGGTGCGCCGAGGGCAAACGCCACGGCAGTACCGAGGAATGGTGCGGAGCACGGCGTGGCCAGCAGCGTGGCGAACATCCCTTCACAGAAACTGCCGCCCCGCGCCGCCTGTTGCAGCCAGGCGTCCTGCGGTGGCAGAAGGCAGCAGCATCTCAAACACCCCAAACAGATTCAGCGCGAAGAGGAAGGTCACGGCGACCATCAGGCCGATAAACCACGGGTTCTGGAACTGAATACCCCAGCCCAGAGATGCCCCGGTCAGCTTAAGCGCAGTCACCATCGCGGCAAGCAGCATAAAGGAGGTGAGGATCCCGGCGCTGGTTGCCAGAAAACGCAGCCTGATCGTTCGTTTGTTCGAGCCCGCATGCAGGATACTGTTGAGCTTCATACCCATCACCGGCAACACGCAGGGCATCAGGTTCAGGATCAGCCCGCCCAACAGCGCAAAGAGCATCATTTTGCCCGTGCCGGGCGCTGCGGACGCAGCAGGCGTTGATCCAACCGTCATTACGGTTTGCTGGGCTTTACTGCCATTAGTCAACACAAACGACAGAGCTTTACCTGCCAGCGAGGTGGGCTTATCTCCCCACTCATCGGTGACGGGAACGGTCACCCGAAGCTGATGGCCGTCGTGCTTAATGACGGGTTCTCCCGGAAGAATATCCCCCTCCAGCGGGTCAAAATAGATCCCCGGATTGTCCCACTTTCCTTCCGTTGTCCCTGTAATGACCAGATTGCCGTCCGCCAGCCAGGCGGTGAGGTCAGATGAAACGCCAGACGAGCCGGGAATAGAGCGCATCGCATGGTCAAAAGCGTCACGAAAACCTGCATCGACCGGCTGGGTAAAATCGAGATGCAGCGGGTAGTCCGTCAGCAGACAGACGTTACTGCACGTGGAGAGCGTCAGCGTTCCGTCGAGCGCGTCTCCCTTCACCCCGTCGAGGACAATCGGGATCGTGACCTTGTCGTGATATCCCTGCGTGGTCATGCCGGAGATATCGAAACGCGAAGGAACCGCCCAGGACCAGCTGTCCGTTACGCCTTCCGGCCAGCTGATTTTCGGCGCGACACCGCCCTCGCCCGGCGAACGCCAGTAGGTTTTCCAGCCGGGCTTTAGCTCGACGGTGAGCAAACCCTGAATGCGGTTTTGATCCCTTTCCGCCTGAAAGCGGATACGGGCGTGATCGTTTTGTGGGGAGACCTGCCAGCCAGTGTCTGCCGCATGGGTAATACCGATGCAGGACAGCCACAGGAAGACGAACCCCCTGAAAAGGTTAAACATGTTTTACTCCGTGAATAGTGAAAATTATCGTGTGGTGACGATGTTTTTCATTCACGGAAGACGCAGTTTTTAAGATGTATTCGGGGAGGCGGCGCCTGAACGGGTTGTTCTCTGGAAACAAATACCCGCCCCTGCGTAAACAGCTGCAGGAGGGCAAAGAAGATAATAATGGCCGGTAGCGCACCGTCGAAGAACAGCGGCTGCGCGCAGAGAAGCGAGTGTGCGCCCAGTTGACAAGGTGACGGGCCGGGCTGTTCAGTGTTGCTGTTTTGAGCTGGGGCGTCAGCTATCTGGGACGTTTGCGGATCCAGTCCCTGTAAAAAATGGTTGAGATACACCGCACGCTGCACGAGACAAAGTGCCATCGCGAGACAGGTGACGATCAAAAGCCATTTTCCGAGAAGCTGACGGTTGCGCATAACATTCCAGAGTAACAAGACGCCCCGATCATAAACGATAGTGATGAATCTACAAGCACCGGAAGTGTAAGGTTTTGTCTGTCGCCGCTATTCACCGGTCAGCGCGTCATAAACATCCCGCAGCCGCGTACGCAGAAACAACACCGCCTTGTGCTTACGGGATAACAGCGCCTGCTCGCTGGCACCCGTCTCCTCTGCCAGCATTTTAATGCTGTAGCCGTGAAGCTCGGTTTTTTCGAATACCTCCCTCTGCTGCGGTGGAAGTTCAGACAACGCCTGTTCCAGTTCTTCCCACAACAGCGTTTTGAGATACTCCTCTTCCGGTGTCTGCGGTACACCGAACAGGGTTTCGGCCAGCTCGTCTTCCGGAAAACCGTCTTCATCGTCGCCCGTAAAATAGCCGGAGAGCGAAACCTCGCGTTTTTTCCGCGACCGGTCAATCATCTCATTACGCGCCGCGCGGAACAGCCACGCAGCAACGTTCTCGACCGGCTGTTCCACTTTCATCAGCTGATAAGTGACTTCCTGCAAAATGTCGTCGGCATCATCACGGACGGACGTGCGCCCGCGTATGAAGGCTTTCAGCCTGGCGCGACAGGCATTGAGCGCCGACATCAGCATGGATCCGCCCGCCTCCCCGGCTTTCATTTCGCTCACTCTGCTTCCGGCGTTTTTGGCGCGTTGTCATCGTGCTTATCGTCACGATGGCCGTGCCAGCCGCAGTGACCGCGTCCGTGGCGACCAAACCCTTCGCGACGCTGCTGAATAAACGCCTCGCGCTGTTCGGGGGTCATGTTCATCCAGCGCTCGTGCATCCGGCGGTGTGCACCAAACATCCCGGGACGGAAACCCAGCCCGCCAAACAGAATGCGGCTCAGCACCAGTATGCCCAGCGCCTGCCAGAACCCGATGGCTTTCACGCCGAGGATCGCCGGAAGCAAGGCGTTCCACAGGGACATTACCAGCAGGCCGAGTGCAACGAAGATCACTGCGCCGATGACTAAACCCTTGCCCATACGGTGGCGACCGAATCCGCGTCCGTGACCTCTTTCGTGCATATCAAAATCTCTCATGGTGTGTACCTCGTTTACAGTAACTGATTATGGCTTGTGATGAGGTAGACGAATGAGGGAGGGAAATATTGCTAGAAAAAAAAAAATGGGATCGAAGCCTTTTTTAATTATGGTGGGCTTTCATTAATGTCCTTTCGAATATTGAGTCAATCCCCGAAATCTCCTTATAGCATTTTATTGCAATCCAGCAATGCATACACGATATAACTATGGATAATCCCAAGAAAACTGCTATCACTACATCGGACCCAAAGTAATAGTCATAACCAATTCTGTTACCGTCATTCCCAAAACGGGTGTGTAATATTGGCCAATACCCAACAATTGTTGCAGATACAATAGAGATAAATGGAAGCCACATAGAAAGTGCACGGACCTGTCTAGCAAATCTATTACCACCCACTTCAGAATAAGTCAGAAACACGGTATTTAATTGAGCAACCTTAAGAACATCAATATTACCATGACTACATAGCGACGAAAGAGCTGCATGAATACCTCGCAGATTCATCCAAATACCTATTACTATAAACATAGACAAGATAGCCATTATAATAACAAAATCATTTGCAGGAATATTCATATTAAGCAAGGGAATCGTTCGGGTAGGAAGACTTTCACTCGCCAAAGTATGTTCGTTTGATTGAACTTGATACTCCAGTCTGGAGTACTGTTTTATGATATCCATAAGTGGCGTTAAGAATAAATAGTCGCGTAACTTTGAGGACAAGACCCTACAATCAGAAAAGTTTTTTATAATTTCATTTTTGATCTTCTCCCTTTTTTCCATGCTACTGTCTGGATGTTTGACAAGCTCAACAAATATCTCCCCTTGGCACTGCCTGTAATTAACCAATTGATTTATAAAACGATTATAAACAACACCCTCAAGTTGCTGGTCCTGTAAGCTAAAGTTTGCAAGATAAATATGCACCATGATTAAAGCAGATATGAGCACCGTACTGTTTACCAACCAGCGCATTCGTGTAGTAGCAGACTTAAAAAAACTCAACTCCTCCGAAACAATATCTATAGCCATCTTACAACCCCCAACTTGAGAGCTAGAATATATTCGAAACAAGCTTTTGCCATTTTTTGAAGCAGTTCTAATTATTAATAGCAGATAAGTCGAGAACAAGGCAACTATTCACAATAAATTCTTAATGAATCAGATATGCTCTTGATTTCTCATTACAATTAGCAGTATCTAAAAGTATTTATTACCAATCTTCTATTATCTTGCAAAATGATAAGTAACCCCGTAAAAAATAGTTATTTATGCTGCATTGATACCTACTATATATCCGAAATAAGCTTCTGTATGGCTTATAGTGACACGTTATACTCACAAAAAAGGCTCCCTCAGGAGCCTCCTTCCATTCAATCAAGCCTGCACCGGCAAACTAAAACTCGAAATACTTCTCGAAAGCTGCTGCGCCTGCTCTTCCAGCGATGCCGCGGCCGCTGCGGACTGCTGCACCAGCGCGGCGTTCTGCTGGGTTACGCCATCCATCTCGGTTACCGCCTGTCCGACCTGGCTGATCCCACGGCTCTGCTCTTCAGAGGCGACGGAGATCTGCTCCATCAGCGTATTCACTTTATTAACAGAACCAATAATGGAATCGATCACCTCGCCCGAACGGTTCACCAGCTCGGCACCGTTTTTCACGCTGGAAACCGACTGCGCAATCAGGCTCTCGATGTCCTTAGCCGCCACTGCGCTTTTCTGTGCCAGGGTGCGAACTTCACTGGCCACAACCGCGAAACCGCGCCCCTGCGTACCGGCGCGCGCCGCTTCAACTGCCGCATTGAGCGCCAGAATATTGGTCTGGAAGGCGATGCTGTTGATAACGCTGGTAATGTCTTCGATGCGCTTCGAGTTCGCCGCGATGGTATTCATGGTGTCGATGACTTCACGGGTCACCGCTTCACCGGTATGGGCATTTTTCACCGCATCCTGCACCAGTTTTCCGGCCTGATAGACGTTATCGGTATTGTTCGCCACGGTTGCGCTCAGTTCTTCCATGCTGGCCGCCGTCTGGGTTAACGCGGAAGCCTGCTGCTCGGTACGTGACGCCAGGTCAATATTCCCGGAGGCAATCTCTTGCGCTGCGTGGGTCACGGTATGGCTCGCATCGCGCACCTGGGCGATCGTCGCAAGCAGCGCCTGGCGCATCTGCTCCATCGAACTCATAAGATGGTCGATTTCGTTACCGGAGCGTCCCTTCACCGGCACCGGGATGTCCAGCTTGCCTGCCGCAATCTGGCTGCAGTGTTCGCGTACCAGGTTTACCGGGGCAAACACAAATCGCTTCATCAGCAGGCTGACCGCGACAATCACCACCACAAACAGGCAGGCGATAGCGGCAATCATCACCAGGCCGGAGACGAAGTTGCTGCTCGCATCTTCGTTCAGGCTTTTGGCGTATTTCTGGTGGACGGAAAGCACCTGGTCGAGAACGATCTCGTACTGGCGGTCGAGGCGGGACACGTCCGGGATCAGGGCGTTAAATTTGGCAACATCGTGCGCTTCGGCAGCATTGATCAGCGGTACCAGTCCCTGGTTGCGGTAGTTTTGCCAGGCATCCTGATAGGCACTCACCAGCGGCGCTTCATCCGTCAGACGCGGTGAATCCATAAAGGCAGCAAAGGCGTGGTCCGCTTTGGTCAGCGCCTCTTTCACTGCGGCAAGCTTCGCAGACTCATCTGCCGAGTTGCCCGCTTCCACCATCTTCACATACTCCATCACCCGAACGCGCAGGGTGCGGCTGTGGTTGATGGGGTCAATAATCGACAGCACAACCTGGATCTCTTTGTTCACATTATCCAGGGAATTATTACTTTTAATGATGAGGCCAACGCTGGTGACGGTGCTGACAACAAAAAAGAAAAGCAGTGAGAACAGGACAATCAGGGACGACTTTTTCAACGACATAGACCAATACCTCAAGGAGAATTATTCCTTATGGTTATCGGCGCATCCAAAACTTAAATTAATTAAAGTTATTGATGTATCGGTCAGAGCTATATAGATGACTTATAGCGTCGTTGCAGGGTGGCATCCAGCTTGCGCTGCAAGGGCTGTGGTGTCTCCCCTTCGATCAATTTGCTAATTAAATCAAAGCAGTGCCAGGCCAGCTGGCGGTTATCCTGACGAATGGTATCGACAGGGATCGTCAGCGAATCGTAGAGGTAGTGATCGTCAAAACTGGCTAACCTGATATCGCTTTGCAACAGGTTGTGTTGACCCATGTAGCGCAATACCCCTTCCAGCAGACCGCAGGCGGCGGTGAAAAGCGCTTTCGGCGGACGTCCCAGGCGGGCGCAAAGTTCAGCGAACATCTCGTATCCGGAGCTCGGATGATAGTTGCCGTGAATGATCCACTCCGGGCGCAGCGTTACATTGGCTTCACGCAAACCTTGCTTAAACCCTTCCAGGCGGTCGCGCGTCGGGGAAAGGCGCGGTTGACCGCCGAGGAAGTAAAACTCATCAGGATGCTGACGCGCTATGTCAGCCACCAGTTCCGTCGTCGGGGTAATGGAATCGGTGATCACCAGCGGCAGCGCGCTGTCGTTGATGTGGCGGTCAAAAAGGACAACGGGCAGTTGCTCACTCAGCTTGTGGTAGTCCGCATCGTTAAGCATGCTGGAAGCCACAATCAGCCCGTCCACCTGACGCGCCACCATGTTGTTCACCACTACCGTCTCCTGCCCCGGGTTTTCATCGCTACAGGAGATCAGCAGCTGAACGCCAGCCTCACGGCACAGCGTCTCCAGCTCGTGAGAAAACACGGCAAAACCGTAGTTGGTAATTTCAGGAACCACCAGCCCAATGGTGTGGCTACGGTTATCACGCAGCGACCGGGCATGAATGCTGGGCTGATAGTGGTGCTCTTTGGCAATCGCCAGCACGCGTTCACGCGTCTCTTCCGCTACGCGCAGCTCTTTGCTGCGTCCGTTCAGGACCAGGCTGGCGGTGGCTTTTGATACCCCCGCCAGTTCCGCGATGTCTTTAATGGTGACGCGTTTTGTTTTTCTCACAACGACTTAGATCCGGCTGCCAAAACCCTCATTCTATCATGCAGGCGCGCAGCGACCAGTAGCGTAATGTGATGACGGACTCACCTTCGAATCGTACACGGGCCGGATGGTCAGGAAAATAGCGGCTGCTCATCACTCCTTCACCGTGATTGATGAAAATTTCAACGCTGGAGCGGTCGCACAGAACGCGTAAATGGCGGACGTCCCCCAGCCAGTAACGGGTCAATGTTTCCCCGGTTTTCAGACTGGCGCGTTCCAGACGCAGCCCCTGGTCATCGACCGTGAGACGCAAGGTTCCGCCGAAATCGACGTTCGCGCGCGATGTACTCAGTTCAAACTCCAGACACGTCGCATCCAGTTCTGGCGCATCACTGGCGATCCCCTGCCAGCGTTGTTCACCTTCACGCAGCGCTTCCAGTTCACGAGCCGGGGTCTGCCAGAGCTTGCCGTCGTGGTAGCGTAATTCGCGCGGACAGGTCATCTGGTGCATCCAGCCATGCGTTCGTGTTGGCTGAAGCATCTCTTCTCCGTCCGGCACGCCCATCCAGCCGATCAGAATGCGGCGACCGTCTTCCGCCAGCGTCGTTTGCGGCGCGTAAAACTCAAACCCGGCGTCCAGCTCGTGCAGATCGCCGTGATCGAATGCGGCGTTTGCATAGTCAAACGCCCCGCTAATCCATGCGGCTGGATAGGTGTTGAGATAGCGATGCGGCTCGCGCGCCAGCCCCTGCGGACAGCAGATCAGAACATGCGTCCCGTCGAGGGCAAACAGATCGGGGCACTCCCACATATACCCTGCGTCCGTCAGGCCGTTAACGCCGTGACCGGCGATCTCGCCGCAGGACGCCCAGGTGTGCAAATCAGCGGATTTGAACAGCAGCACTTTGCCGCGTTTTTGCAGATCCTGCGCGCCCAGCACCATGTACCACTCCCCATTGTGCTGCCACACCTTCGGGTCGCGCACGTGGCCGGTGTAACCTTCCGGTAGCGCAAGCACAGGTCCGAGTTTCTTAAAGCTGCCGTCCGGTTGTTCCACGGCCAGACACTGCCAGGCGGTGCGGTCGCCGTCATCGAATTTGACGTTGCCGGTGTAACACAGGGTCAAAACACCCTCGTTATCCACGGCGCTACCAGAGTAGCAGCCGTTGCGGTCATACTCTTCGTCGGGCATCAGCGCCAGCGGCTCATGCTGCCAGTGCACCAGATCCGCAGAACTCCAGCGCCCCCAGCATTTAAACCGATGTTCGCAGTCCAGCGGGTTCCACTGATAAAACAGATGATAACGCCCGGCAAACCAGATAAACCCGTTGGGATCGTTCATCAGCCCCGTCACCGGCGCGGCGTGCCATTGCGGATAATGGCTGTCTGCGAGCGCGCGCGGCTGGCCTTTCATAACGGCCTGCAGGATCGCAGGCCAGCGTGAAGGTAACGTCATTATTCTGAGTCCGTTTTATATTTCAGCAGCAGCGAGACGGTAAACGCCACGCCGAAGGCAATCACCATGCCGATAATATAGTTGAGCAGAGAGCTTGCCTGCACAATGGCCATACCTGGAATAGCGGTCAACCCAACGGCAGTCATATAAACATGCACTGAGACCACCCAGGCCCCGCCCACCGCACCGCCAATCAACGCGGCAATAAACGGTTTTACGAAACGCAGGTTGATACCAAAAATGGCCGCTTCAGTAATACCGAGCATGGCAGAGAACGCCGAAGGTAAGGCAATGGCTTTGATTTTGGCATCTTTGGTTTTGAACCACACCGCCAGACAGGCGCCGCCCTGTGCTACGTTCGCCATCGCCCAGATCGGCAGCAGGAAGTTAACGCCAATCGACGGGTTACCCAGCAGACCTGCTTCAATCGCGTGGAAACTGTGGTGAATACCGGTGATCACAATCACCGAGTAAAGCCCGCCAAACAGCAGCCCGGCCAGCCAGCCCGCGTGTTCAATTAATGTGCTCAGGATAAAGGAGATGCCGTCGCCCAGCGCACGGCCCGCCGGACCAATAATCAGTAAGGCGATAAATCCGGAGATAACGACGGTAAGGAACGGTGTCAGGATCAGGTCTAACGCATCCGGGATCGCGCGACGCAGGTTTTTCTCCACGATGCTCATGAACCAGACGGCCAGCAGCACGGGGAATACCGTGCCCTGGTAGCCAATCATCGCGATCTCAAGGCCGAAGAAATTCATGGTGTGGAAGCCCGACGCCACGCCCCAGGCGTTGGTCAGCGCCGGGTGCGTCAGAATGCCGCCCAGCGTCGCGCCGAGATACGGGTTGCCGCCAAATTCCCGCGCGGCGGTAAAACCAATAAGAATAGGCAGAATGATAAACGCCGCCGAGCTGCACATGTCCAGCATGATGTAGATGGCGTTATCCGCATTGACCCAGCCGTAGGTTTTCACCATACCGAGCAGGCCCATCAGCAAACCAGAGGCAACAATTGCGGGAATGATCGGAACAAAGATGTTTGAAAGCAGACGGGCAATGCGCTGGAACGGGTTCAGCTTGCGCGCCGCCAGATCCGCGGCTTCGGATTTACTGGATTCGCTAATCCCCGCCGCCTGAATAAACGCGGCGTAAACCTTGTTGACCACGCCCGTGCCAAAAATCACCTGCATCTGCCCGGCGTTACGGAAACAGCCCTTCACGCCCTCGACCTTGCCGATAGCCTGCTGATCTGCCAGCGCGTCATCGACCAGCACCAGACGAAGACGGGTTGCGCAATGCGCCGCGCTGGCGATATTTTCCTTGCCACCGAGCAGCGGAATAAGCTCGCGGGCGATTTGATTAAAATCCATAGATACCTCTGCCTGACTTCTTTTTATGATGTGCGAAACGCCCCCGCCAGGCGGGAGCGTGATGGGTTAAAACCAGGTTTCCATCTGGACCCCAAAGTTCCATTCCCCGCCTGCGTTGAAACCGCTGCTGCCAAAGGCATCATCGCTGGCGTAATGATCCAGTTTGCTGCTCCAGTCCATCCAGGTGGCAAACAGGCGCAGCTCCGGACGGCTGAAGAAATCGCCGATTTTGCTCGCTTTTAACGTTGGCGCAAAGGTCAGCTTGTAGAAACTGCCGTTGACGGCGTTGCGGTCCTTATAGCCTTCCGGGTTTAAATCCATGTACTGATAGCTTCCCTCAAACGCCAGGGCGAAGTTCTGCGTCACCTCTTTAATCAGACGGGTGTTGAGCGTCACCCACTCATAGCTATCGCCCTTGACGTAACGATCTTTACTGCTTTGCGCCAGTACGGCGGGCGCAACGCTCCAGCCCCCGCCAATCGGCGTGACACCGTAACTTGCAAAGCGCCAGGTATCCGCCTCAGACAGCAGTGCGCCGTCAGAGCCGATGCTTTTCACTTCCGCACCCAGCCCGTGACCGTACAGCAGCGCCGTTTTGGCTGTCCCTTCCCGCAGGCCGTAGAAACTCTCATTGTGCAACCCGACCAGAGCATGAACGCCGGTATTGGCGGCATCGGTTTTGATGAGATCGCCGTTGGTGTCTTTACGGTCGTCGTTATCTTTCGCCCGCAGGCCGCTTACCATCAACTGGAACGGCCCGGCGAAGTGGTTCATGCTGAGGATATAGTTCTGAACGTTATTGTCGGTCTGCTCCACGCTGCCGAAGTTGCGGCCGTAAATAGAGAAGTTACTGCGCAGCGAATCGTTCCATTTCACGTCATACACACCGCCACCGGTACCAGCAAG
This sequence comes from Enterobacter sp. CPE_E890, assembly GCF_046521475.1. Classification (NCBI taxonomy): domain Bacteria; kingdom Pseudomonadati; phylum Pseudomonadota; class Gammaproteobacteria; order Enterobacterales; family Enterobacteriaceae; genus Enterobacter; species Enterobacter sp. CPE_E890. The sequence continues at coordinate 2,516,059 of NZ_JBKFZW010000001.1, forward strand.
GAACACGACGTCGGAATCCAGCCAGTGAATATCAAAGTTGTCGCGGTCAAAGCGTTTACCCGCCCAGAAGGTACTGCCCTTCAGCGCACCGGTGAAATCAGGCAAGTTGCCCAGCTCCGCAAAGGCCTGACGAATATTGAGATCGCTGGTATCGGCTGACCAGTCGTTATAGGTCCTCTGACCGTCGGCCAGCATCGCTTTGAAGCGCGTGGTCGCCCCGTTATCCAGGGTTTGTTTATGCTCCAGGTTCAGCTCAACGTAGGTGTCAGCTTCGTTACCCAGACGCCCTACTGCTCCGCCCGTTTCCCCGGCGGGTGTCAGATAAGGGCCGCTTTTGCTGCTGGAGGCCGCATCGTTCATCAGCAGGCCAGAACGGGCATAGCCGTGGAACTCAAACCCACCGCTTTGGTCCGCTTTTTTCTCCAGCGCTGTGGTGCGTTGAGCCACTTCCTGAGTTGTCGTTTGCGCCTGCTGCTGAGCCGCAACCAGTTGCTGCGTTTTTTGTTCTGCATCTGTCGCGCGTTTCTCAGCAACCTGTGCGCGCGTCTCCGCGTCCTGAAGACGTTGTTCCATCGCCGCAAGTCGCGCTTCGATGCTTGTCATATCCGTTTGGGCAAAAACAGAGGTACTTCCGGCCAGCATGCCTATCATCACGGCAAGTCTGCGTTTTTTATACATTTTGTCGCATCCCTAAAAGAAGTCATTAAACGTGCTAAATTGCTAAACCGGTTTAGGTTGCTGATACTAAACCTCTGAATTTTGGATCGGCAATCTTTTTTGCTAAACCGTTTTAGTAAGTGTGATCGAGGCGACAATTCAGGCCGCCGGATGGCGGCCAGCAATGGGAGGAATTACAGGGCGTGCTGATATGGCAGAGCCGTCATGGCTCCTTTTGCCGTGGTGGCTAACGCACCGCAGCGTTGAGCTAAAGCGATAACGGACGACAACGGCTGACCGGCGGCCAGCCCGTAAAGCAGCCCCGCCACAAAGGCATCGCCTGCGCCGGTCGTATCGACACATTTCACAGGCGTGGCCGGATAGTGTTTCACGGTGCCCTCATGCCATGCGATGACGCCCTCTTTACCCTGTGTAACCAGCACCAGATGTGCCGGGCAGCGATTCATGAGCTTATCCAGACCGATCTCCACCTGCGTTTCGCCAGTGAAAAAGGCCAGCTCTTCGAGAGAAAGTTTCACCACGTCTGCACCCTGCAGAGCGCGTTCGAGACAGCGGCGAAGTTCGTTCTCATCCTGCCAGAGGTCCGGGCGAATATTGGGATCGAAACTGACGTAACCACCCGCTTCCCGGATGGAGGCCATCGCCCTGAAGGTCGCAGAACGGCTTGGCTCTGCGCTCAACGCGATGGAACAGACATGCAGCCACTCCCCGGCGCTGAAGCTCGGCAGATCGGCCGTTTCCAGAAACAGATCGGCGCTCGGGCGCACCATGAAGGTAAACGAGCGTTCGCCGTGGTCATCAAGATCGACCACCACCGTTGAGGTGCGGTGCGCCGGGTCCAGGCGCATATACTTCACGTCGACCCGCTCGTCGGCTAATGTCTTAGACATAAAACGCCCGAACGGGTCATCGCCAACTCTGCCGATAAAGGCGCTTCGACCGCCCAGCCGGGCTATACCGACGGCGACGTTTGCCGGTGCACCGCCGGGACACTGCAGTAATCTGCCTTCGCCGTCAGGCAGCAAATCCACTACCGCATCGCCAAGTACCCAGATTTTTTTCATGTGATCCTCTTAGCTAAACATTATTAAACCGTTTTAGCTATTTAAGCACAGGTCAGGAAAAGGGGAAATAACGAGGGTGGAAAATTGGCTTAACGCACCAGATGCGGCCAGTGAATATCGCCTACGCCATTAAGCTGTGGACGGGCAAACAGAAAGCCCTGGAAACGGCGGATCCCGGCTGATTCAAGCCAGCACCACTCCTCCATTTTCTCGATCCCTTCCGCCACCAGGGTGATTTCGAGGTCGGAGCAACAGCTGACAATCGAGCGCACGATCGCCTGTTTCGGGCCGCTAAGATGAATATTGCTGACAATTTCCCGGTCAATTTTAATTTTATCCGGCTGGAACCGGGTCAGCAGCGAAAGCCCCGCATAGCCGGAACCAAAATCGTCAATCGCCAGGCCAATGCCTTCGGCACGAAGTTGTTTAATGGCGCTATTAAACTGGTTGAAGCCGGAAATCATCTCGTTTTCAGTGACTTCAATGACAACCTGCTCCGGTTTAAGCCCGTGTTTTTTAATTTGATCCGCCAGAAATGCCACGGCGCCAGGAACATTGACCAGCGACATCGGTAACAGATTTACCGCAATTTTATGGTTACCAATACCGAGCTTTTCAGCCAGCGCAAAGGCATAGGCTTTCGTCTGAAGGTCAATTTCGTAGATTTTGTCCGGGTCGAGGGAGCTGAAAAAATGCTCCGGACTGCCGCCATCATTACCGCGAATGAGGGCTTCAAGTGAACTAATCTTCCCTTCGGAGGGCTCAACAATGGGCTGGAGCGCAAACTGGCAAGATTGGTTAACCAGCAGGCCCAGGCTATCACCAAACGGTAATGTCTCCGGTGAGAGCGTCCATTTTGTCGGGTCGTAACGTTCCCCAGACGAGGACGGTCGCTGATCTGTAATAAACCTCTGGATAAATTTGAATACCCGATCATCAGAGGCGAGATAGCTGTCCAGCTTGCTGTAACGCAGTACCGACTGTAGCACGTCTTTCGCCGACTGGATTTGCAGGTCGAAGAGCAGCATACCGACATTTTCGAACCGTCTGCGCGGGCCGTAGTCCCGCATCAGTTCAACCACACCACTGTGCCGTTTGTCCTCACGGATGGTGTGGAACAATTTGACCACACTCTCTTCCGACCCTTCGAGGATTTGCAGAATATCACTCCCTTTAGCCAGGAGGACGCCGGTAATATCCAGTTTTGTGTTGCGGCCCCTGGCCCGCTCCACCAGCTCCCGCAGTTCGGTGGACGGGTGGGATAAATTCAACTGGCTTCGATAAATGAGCGTTGTCAGCACAAGAGCGGGTTCCAATGAGAGAGAAAGGTGCCTTGAACCTACTGTTTATCATAATTAATCAGTGCGACCTAACATATTCACGCCACAAGGGTTCTTTACGGTTATTGATCCCCGATCCGGCCGTCGATCCTCTCCAGCATGTCGTCGTAGAACGGGTTCGAGGTGACTCGCATGAGCGCCTCTTTTCCGACGCTCAACACGGACGTTTCTCCCCAGAGCGCAATCGTCCCCAGGCTAATGCCATAGTGGTTTTTCACGCCAGGTTCGCGGCCATACAGATCGTCATCCGGCGGGAACGGCACGGCAATATGCGACAGGGAGTAGACATCCTGCGGCCAGGACTGTGCAAGCGGTACGACTGTCTCATGGGTGCTGCCTGCCGGGGTTATTTTCGCCACCGTCGAGAAACTGTGCTCGCTGGCATTGGTGATAATCGTGACACTGTAACGCCTCTGTTCGACGGGCAGCAGCGACGAGGCCGCCGTCCAGGATGACGGCTTAAACAAAGGACGGAAACTTGCCGCCTGGTTGATATCAAACATGACCAGTTCACTGCCGTTCGCCGGAAGCTGATCAAATAACCCGGTTACCACCGCGCGGGTACTGACCGTGGAATCCATCACTGACTGAAACGCCAGAATCGGCGGCAACTGCCCCAGTTTGTGTTCCCGCGCCGCGCGGCCAATCTGCTCCTGAAGGGTCTTCGTCAACAGCCACGACTGGCGGGCAGCATTTACCGGGAACGAGTTGTATTTATACGGATTATATTCCGGCGAGATATTCAGCCACGCCGCTTTGGCAAACGCCGGCAGCAGCGCCGGTAACCCGGCGAATCCGGCAAACCGCGCAAAGGCCGTCACGCCAATCATCGGTGAAAGCAGTACCACCTGCTGCGGTCGATGAAGTGAAGTGGAATCCAGCGCATCAAGGGTATATTTCATCGCCAGCGCCCCGCCGTTGGAGTACCCCACCAGATGGAGTGGCGCACTCTCTCCCGCCAGACGCGTGGCTTCCCGCACAGCAAGGCGCGTTGCCGCCAGCCACATCTCCCAGTCAACGTCCGTCAGCGCGCCGGGCGCGGTGCCGTGTCCGGGTAGCCGCGGTACCACTGCCACAAACCCGTGCTGCTGATAATGTAAAGCCAGGTGTCTGACGCTGTAAGGAGAGTCCGTCAATCCGTGCAGCAACACCACCGCACCGCGCGGCTTTCCGGCAGGCATCAGCACAAATGAACGGTTGGCATCTGGTGAAAACTGACCGGGCCATACCAGGCTCTGGCGGTAATAACGGTTTAACGGGGTTTGTTCCTCGCCCGCTGTTTTAGCCGTCACCGCGTTATCCAGATCGGTGAAAATCGCCTTTTCCCGGGCCTGATACCTGGCAAAATCGGCTTTGTCCAGCTCGCGCACGGACATCTCATCTGCCCGCCAGGTATGCCAGAGGTGCAGTTCCGGGCCCTGCTGAGACAGATACACCCGCACAGCAAGCAGCACGACCAGAACGATCCCCGCTACCATCGCTATTTTTTTTGCGAGAGACATCAGGCGCACGCTGACACGCCAGGACAAATTCGCCATGCCGGGATCCCTTTTATTTTCACTGTGTTTATATCTTATCAAAAATGTGAAGAAGCTGACGTATTCAACAAATTCATACCTGCCCGCTCAGCCAGTGCACCAAAAGTGAACTAGGCTGCACAAATGTTGATCATTGGTTAATTAAATATTGCATGAAGTTTGCGTCGCAGCAGGTTCTCACTGCCCTGTGACTCTGGCACGCGTCATGCATTGTTAATCAGGTAACACAATTCTGGCGACTGACAGCCTGTTAACAGCGAGGCGGTATGACGACAAAACCCGAGATGTTGAGCCGTATCGAAGCGACCTTCAGCCAACTGACGCCCAGCGAAAAACGGGTTGGCAGCTGGCTACTGGCGCACACCGCGCAAATTCCGTTTGAAACGGCAGAGAGCGTCGGTCTGGCGACCGGTACCAGCGGCATCACCGTCGGACGCTTCCTGCGCAAGCTGGGGTATCGTAACCTGGAAGACGCCAAGAAAAGCCTGCGCGACCCTTACCAGCCCTGGGGCATGAATGAGCGTCTGGACTCCTGGCAGCAGCAGCGCCCCCTGCCCAATCGCCTTCAGCACGCTTTGTCGCTGGAAGTGGATGCCATCACGCAGGTGTATCAGTTGGCGCAAACGGACACCTTCCGCCAGGTGGTGCATCAGTTGGCTCACGCGGAGGCCGTTTTTGTGCTGGGAATTCAGTCGACGCGCGGGATCGCCAACGCCTTCTTCAGCCACCTCGAGTATCTCCGCCCGGGCGTCAGCTATTCCGAGGGGGCATCCGGGAGCTGGGTTGAATCTCTGAACTCAGGGTTTTCTCATCCCTATGTGGTGTTGACAGATACCCGTACCTACTCCGCTGTCGCTCGGCAGTACTGCCGTGTGGCGAGTGAGAAACAGATCCCCCTGGCCTTAATCACTGATATCTGGTGTCCGTGGGCACGCGATTATCCGATTGATTTACTGCAAGTGAAAACCGATACCGGCCATTTCTGGGATTCGCTTGCCCCCGTGAGCTGTCTGTTCAACCTGCTGCTGTCGGGCGTGGTGGAAGCGTTAGGTGACGCGCTTCCGGCGCGCCTGGCCGTAAACCGACAATTACAACAAGAGTTTGGCCAATTCGAACGCTAAAGGAGCGGAGCTATGCCCGAAGAGAGTGAACTGATTGATGTGGCGAAAGCGTTTCCCACGCTGCACATCGATCTGAAGTACGCCACCGCCGACAACATCACTGGCCGCCCGATCTATCAGGAAGCACAGTGCCTGCTGCATAGCGACGCTGCCACCGCACTCGCGAAAGCCATCGGTATTGCCACGCTGGCCGGGTTGAAACTGGTGGTGTACGACGCCTATCGACCGCAACAGGCGCAGGCCCAGCTGTGGGATGCCTGCCCAAACCCGGAATATGTGGTGGATGTGGCGATTGGCTCCAATCACAGCCGCGGTACGGCTATCGACGTCACGCTGATGGATGAACATAACACCGTGCTGGATATGGGTGCCGGTTTTGACGAAATGCATGACCGCTCGCATCCGTATCATCCCTCCGTGCCACCGCACGCCCAGCGCAACCGTCTGCTGCTGAACGCCATCATGTTCGGCGGCGGTTTTGTGGGGATCAGCAGCGAATGGTGGCATTTCGAACTGCCGAATGCCGCCAGCTATCCGCTGCTTGACGACCGTTTTGCCTGTTTTCCATTGACGCACACCCCTCTTTGAACCTGGAGCACTGCCATGAAAACAACGCTTCTCACGACCGTAATTGCCGCCACGCTGGCACTGAGCGCCCCGCTGGCGCTGGCTGCCGTCCCGAAAGACATGCTGGTGATCGGTAAAGCAGCTGACCCGCAAACGCTCGATCCTGCCGTAACGATTGATAACAACGACTGGACCGTCACCTATCCGTCCTATCAACGACTGGTGAAATACAAGCCCGGTACAACCGAAGTGGAAGGCGATCTGTCAACAGGATGGAAAGCCTCCGACGACCAAAAAGAGTGGACCTTTACCCTGACGGACAACGCGAAATTCTCCGACGGCACGCCGGTCACCGCCGAAGCGGTCAAGCTCTCGTTCGAACGCCTGCTGAAACTCAGCCAGGGGCCGTCTGAAGCCTTCCCGAAAGATCTGAAAATTGATGCCGTTGATGACCATACGGTGAAATTCACGCTCAGTCAGCCGTTTGCCCCGTTCCTCTACACGCTGGCGAACGACGGTGCCTCCATCATTAACCCGGCGGTGTTGAAAGCCAATGCGGCGGACGATGCGCGCGGTTTTCTGGCGCAAAACACCGCTGGATCAGGCCCGTTTATGCTGAAAAGCTGGCAGAAAGGTCAGCAACTGGTACTGGTGCCAAATCCCCACTGGCAGGGTGATAAACCGCACTTTAAACGCGTGTCCGTGAAAATAATCGGTGAGAGCGCCTCCCGCCGACTGCAGCTTTCCCGTGGCGATCTGGATATTGCTGACTCTCTTCCGGTTGATCAACTGGCCGCCCTGAAACAGGAAGGCAAAGTGGCCGTTGCAGAATACCCTTCTTTGCGCGTGACCTACCTGTATCTTAACAACAGTAAGGCACCGCTCAATCAGGTGGATTTACGCCGGGCTGTCTCCTGGGCGACGGATTACCAGGGAATGGTGAAAGGCATTCTGAGCGGCAATGGCAAGCAGATGCGTGGCCCGATCCCGGACGGCATGTGGGGCTTTGACGCGACGGCTATGCAGTACAGTTTTGACGAGGCCAAAGCCAAAGCCGCGCTGGAGAAGGTGAAAGACAAACCGGCCAGCCTGACCTTCCTCTACTCGGACAACGACCCGAACTGGGAGCCTATCGCCCTCTCCACCCAGGCCAGCCTCGGCAAACTCGGCATTAACGTCAAGCTGGAAAAACTGGCAAACGCCACCATGCGTGACCGTGTCGGTAAAGGTGATTATGACATTGCCATCGGCAACTGGAGCCCGGACTTTGCCGACCCGTATATGTTCATGAACTACTGGTTCGAGTCGGACAAAAAAGGGCTGCCAGGCAACCGTTCGTTCTATGAGAACAAAGAGGTTGATTCACTGCTGCAGGCCGCGCTGAAAACCACCGATCAGGCGGAGCGCACCAAAGACTACCAGCAGGCGCAAAAAGTGGTGATCGACGAAGCCGCGTACGTTTATCTGTTCCAGAAGAATTACCAGCTGGCGATGAACAAAGACGTTAAAGGCTTCACCTTTAATCCGATGCTCGAGCAGGTGTTCAACATCGCCACCATGAGTAAGTAACGGTTCTCGCCGGGGGAAAGTGTATGACGTTCTGGAGCATTGTGCGCCAGCGCTGCTGGGGGTTACTCCTGGTGGTGGCCGGTGTCTGTATTATTACTTTTATTATTTCACACATGATCCCCGGCGATCCGGCCCGTCTGCTGGCCGGTGACCGTGCCAGCGACGAAATTGTACAAGGCATCCGCCAGCAACTGGGGCTGGACCAACCGCTGTACATCCAGTTTAGTCGCTACGTGGAGGCTCTCGCCCACGGTGATTTAGGGACGTCGATTCGCACCGGACGTCCGGTTGCGGAAGATTTAAAAGCCTTTTTCCCCGCCACGCTGGAACTGGCTTTTTGTTCCCTGCTGCTGGCCCTGGTGATTGGCGTGCCGCTGGGGATTTTATCGGCGGTGCATCGTAACCGCTGGCTGGATCATCTGGTGCGGTTGATGGCAATGACCGGGATCTCCACCCCCGCATTCTGGCTCGGGCTGGGCGTCATTGTGCTGTTCTATGGTCATCTGCAAATTCTTCCCGGTGGCGGTCGGCTGGACGACTGGCTTGACCCGCCAGCTCATGTCACCGGGTTTTATCTGATCGATTCCCTGCTGGAAGGCAACGCAGAGGTGTTTTTGAACACCCTGCAGCATCTGATTTTACCCTCACTGACGCTGGCGTTTGTGCATCTGGGCATTGTGGCGCGGCAGGTACGTTCGGCCATGCTTGAGCAGTTGAGCGAGGATTACATTCGTACCGCCCGCGCCAGCGGGTTGCCAGGCTGGTACATCGTGCTGCGCTATGCCTTACCAAACGCCATGATCCCGTCAATTACCGTACTTGGGCTGGCTCTGGGCGATCTGCTTTACGGTGCCGTGCTCACCGAGACCGTCTTCGCCTGGCCCGGAATGGGGGCCTGGGTGGTGACGTCCATCCAGGCGCTGGATTTCCCGGCGGTGATGGGCTTCGCGGTCGTCGTCTCGCTGGCCTACGTGCTGGTTAATCTGGTGGTCGATCTGCTTTACCTGTGGATCGACCCGCGAATCGGGCGCGGAGGTGCCGAATGATGTTAACGCAGGAAACGCCCGTACCGGTTAAAACCGTGAGACAACGCATCAACTGGGCAAAGCTCTTCTGGATGCTGCGTCAAAGCCCGCTCACGATCGTCGGTGGCGTCATTATGATCGCCATGCTGCTCCTGATGGTGACCTCACCGTGGATAGTGCCGCACGACCCGAACGCGCTGGATCTGACCGCCCGCCTGCAGGCACCGTCGGCGCAACACTGGTTTGGCACTGACGAGGTGGGCCGCGATCTGTTCAGCCGCGTACTGACGGGCAGTCAGCAATCCATTACCGCCGGGCTGGCCGTTGTGGTCATTGCAGGAGGGATTGGCTCGCTGCTGGGCTGTTTGTCCGGTGTTCTGGGCGGGCGCGGCGACGCCATCATCATGCGGGTGATGGACATTATGCTCTCTATTCCCTCCCTGGTACTCACCATGGCGCTGGCAGCCGCGCTGGGCCCGAGCCTCTTTAACGCCATGCTGGCGATTGCGATTGTCCGCATTCCGTTTTACGTCCGCCTGGCGCGCGGACAAACGCTGGTGGTGCGCCAGTTTACCTATGTCCAGGCCGCCCGCACGTTTGGCGCATCGCGCTGGCATTTAATCCGCTGGCATATCCTGCGCAATGCCCTGCCACCGCTGATTGTGCAGGCCTCACTGGATATCGGTAGCGCCATTCTGATGGCCGCCACGCTGGGCTTTATTGGTTTGGGTGCTCAGCAACCGACCGCCGAATGGGGCGCAATGGTGGCCGTTGGCCGTAACTACGTCCTCGACCAGTGGTGGTACTGTGCCTTTCCTGGTGCAGCCATTTTGATTACTGCCGTGGGCTTTAATCTGTTTGGTGACGGTATCCGCGATCTGCTGGATCCGAAATCGGGAGGGAAACAGTCATGACCGAATCGGTATTAACCATTGAAGATTTACATCTGAGCTTCCCGATTTTTCGCGGTGAGGTCCATGCCCTCAACAACGTCTCGCTGGAGATCAAACGAGGTGAAATCGTTGGCGTTGTTGGTGAGTCGGGTTCGGGAAAATCGGTTACCGCCATGCTGGCTATGCGCCTGCTGCCGGAAGGCAGCTACCATATTCATCACGGTCAGGTGAGGCTATTGGGTGAAAATGTCCTGACGGCATCCGAGCAACAGCTTCGCCAGTGGCGAGGCGCTAAAGTGGCGATGATTTTTCAGGAGCCGATGACTGCACTCAACCCGACACGGCGGATTGGCAAACAGATGGTGGAGGTGATCCGCCAGCACCAGCCGCTTTCGCGGGGTGAGGCGCAGCAGAAGGCGATTACTCTGCTGGAGGAGATGCAAATCCCGGACGCGAAGCAGGTCATGGAACGCTATCCGTTCGAGCTATCAGGCGGCATGCGCCAGCGGGTGATGATCGCCCTTGCCTTCTCCTGCGAGCCTGAACTTATCATCGCCGACGAACCGACCACGGCACTGGATGTCACCGTTCAGTTACAGGTGCTCCGGCTGCTGAAGCACAAAGCACGCGCCAGCGGCACCTCGGTGCTGTTTATTAGCCACGATATGGCCGTGGTGTCGCAACTCTGCGATCGCATGTATGTGATGTACGCGGGTAGCGTGATAGAAAGCGGATCCACGCAAACGCTGATCCACCATCCCGTACACCCTTATTCTATTGGTCTGTTGCAGTGTGCACCGGAAAATGGTCAGCCGCGCGACATGCTTCCGGCGATCCCCGGCACAGTACCCAACCTCAGCCAGCTTCCGCAAGGATGCGCTTTCCGCGAGCGTTGCTTTGCCGCCGGGGCGAAATGCAGTGAAACACCGCGCTTACAACCCAATGGCGCTGAAGGCCAACAGGCTGCCTGCTGGTATCCACAACGGGAGCAACACCATGTCTGATGTACTGCTGGAACTGGATAGCGTGCACGTGAATTTTCCGGCACGCAAAAACTGGCTTGGCCAGGTAACGGAACAGGTACATGCCCTCAACGGGCTTGATTTACAGATCCGCCGGGGAGAAACACTGGGTATCGTCGGTGAGTCCGGCTGCGGGAAAAGCACCTTGGCTCAGCTATTAATGGGTATGCTTAAACCCAGCACCGGCGCCTGCCAGCGGACACAGCACGCGGGCGGCATGCAGATGGTTTTCCAGGACCCGCTCTCCTCACTCGACCCGCGTCTACCGGTCTGGCGCATTATCACCGAGCCGGTGTGGGTGCAAAAACGCAGCAGCGAGCGCGAGCGCCGCCAGCTGGCTGAAAACCTGGCACTGCTGGTAGGTATTCGCCCGGAGTATCTCGACCGACTCCCGCACGCCTTTTCCGGTGGACAACGTCAGCGCATTGCCATCGCCCGGGCGCTATCGTCCGATCCGGATATTATAGTGCTCGATGAACCCACCAGCGCGCTGGATATCTCGGTGCAGGCGCAAATCCTCAACCTGCTGGTAAAACTGCAACAGCAGCGTAATCTGACCTTTGTTTTGATCTCCCATAACGTTTCGGTGGTCAGGCATATGAGCGACCGCGTGGCAGTAATGTACCTGGGTCAGATTGTTGAACTGGGCAGTGCCGCACAGGTGTTGGGGGAGCCGCGCCATCCTTACACCCGGCTGCTGCTTGACTCCGTTCCCAGAACAGGTCAACCGCTGGATGAGGGGCTGGCGCTGCGTAAGACTGAACTTCCCGGAAACCGTCATTTGCCGGTTGGCTGTTTTTTCCGTGATCGCTGCCCGATGGCAATGGAGGGATGTGAACATCCGCAACCGTTACAGCCCTCACATGAGGGCCGGAACGTTCGCTGCTGGCGGAATCTGGATTAGATTTGCGCCATCCCGCCGTCTACAAACAGCTCGATGGCGTTAATAAAGCTGGCCGCGTCGGAGGCCAGAAACGCCACTGCTTTACCCACTTCACCCGGCGCGCCCAAACGTCCGAGCGGTACCTGAGCGGCCAGCGCGTCATACAACCCCTGACGGTGTTCTTCAGGCACCAGATCGCCAAGCCCCGGGGTTTTGATCGGGCCCGGGCTCACCACGTTGACGCGGATCCCCCGGCCCTGCAAATCCAGCGCCCAGGAACGCGCAAAGTTGCGCACGGCAGCTTTACTGGCGCTGTAGACGCTAAAGTTGGCCGTCCCCTTAACGGAGACCGTCGAGCCGGTCAGAATAATCGACGATCCGGCGGAGAGCAGCGGCAGCGCCTTCTGCACCGTAAACAGCACCCCGCGAACGTTGGTGCCGAAAATACGGTCAAACTGCTCTTCGGTGATCGCGCCCAGCGGCAGCATATCGCCGCCACCCGCATTGGCGAACAGGATATCAAGGCGGCCTTCTTCTTTGGCGATCCGGGCATAGACCTCGTCCAGATCGGCAAGCTTAGAGACGTCCGCGCGAATGCCCACTGCACCAGAAGCAATCTCTGCGACCGCCGCGTCCAGCTCGGCCTGACGACGTCCGGTGATGTACACCTTCGCGCCCTGCGCCGCCAGCTCCTGTGCCGTTGCCAGACCAATACCTGTGCTGCCGCCGGTTATCAGTGCAATTTTTCCTGAAAGAGTCGTGTTCATGTTATTTACCTTGTGTTGGGTTTGCTATGGACAAACTTTAGCCCTTGTGTGATTAGTGAAAAATGGGCAAAAATGAAAATGACTATTCACATACAGAAATAATCAGGGGGCCTAATGGACCAGTTAATGGCGATGCGCGCCTTTACGCGGGTAGTGGAATCCGGCAGTTTTACCCGCGCGGCAGACTCTCTGAATATGCCGATAGCCACCCTGAGCAAGCTGGTGAAATCGCTTGAGGCGCATCTGGAAATACGACTTTTGCACCGCACGACGCGCCGGGTCGTCACCACACCTGAAGGGGCGAAATACTATGAAAAAGCGCTCAGGGTTCTGATAGATATCGAAGATATCGACACCGCGTTTCGCGTTTCCCGCGCGACGCCAAAAGGGCGTTTGCGGGTTGACGTGGGCGGCTCCACCGCCCGCGACGTGCTCATTCCCCTGCTGCCGGATTTTATGCAGCGTTATCCGGAAATCCGCATCGACCTTGGGGTAGCCGATCGTCCGGTGGATCTCATCAGCGGTAACGTTGATTGCGTGATCCGCGGCGGCCCGCTGAACGACTCGACCCTCATCGCCCGCCATATTGGCAACGCCGAAATGGTCACCTGCGCGACGCCAGGCTACCTGAAAAATCACGGCGTTCCCGCCTATCCGCAGGAGCTGTGCAATGGCCACAAGCTCATCAGCTACCTCTCGCCCGTCACCGGGCGGGCATTTCCGTTTCGCTTCAGAGAGAACGGCGAGACGCTGGAAATAAATATTCCGCATTATCTCGGTGTAAATGAAAGTAATGCCCACCTGGCGGCTGCTGCTGCGGGGCTGGGCATTGTGCAGACCTTTGAGTATTCGGCAAATGCGTATTTACAGGCGGGTACGCTGACGGCGATCCTGGGCAACTGGCGCCCTACTGCCTATCCGTTTCACGTGGTATACCCGCAGAACCGCCATTTGACGCACCGTCTTAAGGTGTTTATTGCGTGGCTGGCGGAGGTGTTCCCCGCCGCGCTGAAGGGATAGCCGGGCGCGAACCCGGCTGGGACTTAGTTAAGCTTATAGTCGAGCGTAATCTCGGCTTTCAGGAGCTGCGATACCGGGCAGCCCGCTTTCGCTTTCTGAATAATGCCATCGAACTGCTGAGGGGCGATGCCCGGGACGGTCACCTTACTTTTCAGGGCAACCTTCGTGATAGCAAAGCCGCCGTCGGTTTTATCCAGAGAGACGTCCGCGGTGGTATCAATGGAATCGGCGGTATAGCCCGCTTCGCCAAGCATCAGCGACAGTGCCATCGAGAAGCAGGCCGCATGTGCTGCGCCAATCAGCTCTTCGGGGTTGGTCCCCTTTTCGCCCTCAAAGCGGGTATTGAAACCATAAGGCTGTTGATTGAGAACGCCGCTCTCGGTGGAAACCGTTCCTTTTCCGCGCTTAATGTCGCCAGACCAGTGTGCCGAACCGTGCTTATGAATAGTCATTCTTGCTCTCCTTTTGGCTTACAAAGGGTTAAGTATAGACTACGCATCTGACCCACCCTGGAACACAGACTTTTCCAGGACTTTCACCTGCTGCACCAACAAAAAGGATAATGATATGGCGCTAAAAATCAGGATGGCCGTTGCCGTAACTACACTGGCTCTATCGCTGTCTGCACTGGCGAAAACGCCGGAGAACTTTATCTATACCAGCTCCGGCGATCTCGATGCGGCGTTTCCGCTTGTTGCGCGAAGCGACATCGGCGGCGTGCAGATTGTTTACAACTGGCGCTTGCTTGAACCCGAGAAGAACAAGTATGACTTCTCGCGCATTGAGCAGGATCTGGCGCGTCTTAAGACTGCCAGGAAAAAGCTCTTCATCCAGATTCAGGATCGTTTCTTTGAGCCTAATGCCCGCTACGTGCCGGATTATCTGATGCACGATAAGCAATATGGTGGCGGGATTGCACCGCAGTTCGATAACCCCGGCGAAGGAAAACCAGTCGGTTCAGGATGGGTGGCGCGTCAGTGGGATCCTGCCGTGCGCCAGCGCTACCAGGCGCTACTGGCCGCCCTGGCGAAACGCTTTGATGGCGAGGTATACGGGGTAAACCTGCCGGAAACCGCCATTGATATCGACGAAAAAAATCCGCCGGCCGGATTTACCTGCGACAGCTATTTCGCGGGTGAAATGGAAAACCTCGCCTTTGCGCGAAAGGCTTTTCAGAAATCACACGTTGTGCAATACGTGAACTTCTGGCCGTGCGAGTGGGATAATGACCACAACTACATGGGGCGTCTGTTTGCGTATGCCAGCGCTAACAATATCGGCCTGGGTGGACCGGACATTGTTCCCAACCGCAAGGCCCACATGAAGAACGCCTATCCCTTCTTCCATAAAAATAAACACACGCTGCCGCTCATCGCCATGGCGGTTCAGGAGCCGACCCTGACCTATAAAAATCTGCAGACCGGTAAGCCCTTTACCAAAGCCGAGTTTGACCAGTTCGCAGAACAGTACCTCGGGGCCGATATTATTTTCTGGAGCACCGCCACGCCCTGGCTAAAGGCAAAGTAATCAAGAGCGTTCGCGGCTATCATGCCAGATAACCGGCCAGTTCATCGAGAAACACGCGCAGTGCAGCTGGCTGATATTCCCGGGACTGATAAATGCCATGGATGGCAAGCGGTTTCGGATCCAGAGCGCTCAGCACCGGCACCAGTAAGCCCTGGCCCAGCGCGGCAGACGCTTCACGCTCCGGCAGCATCGCAATACCACAATGCTTTATCGCCGCATCCATCAACAGCGATGAGATGCTGGCGCTCAGGTTGCCGCTGACGGCCACGCTCAGGTTTTCGCCTTCCGGGGTCAGAAAGTGCCAGGACTGCCCGGCGAAAAAGCTGTAGTGCAGGCAGTTATGCTGTGCTAATTCTTCGGGGCTGACGGGCGTCCCGTGCAGTGCAAGATAATCGGGTGAGGCACAGAGAACCGAGCGACATTCTCCCAGCCGACGGGCAATCATGCCGGGTTCAGGGTTATCCGTAATGCGCACAGCGACATCAATGCGCTCTCCCACCAGGCTGACCGGGTGGTTGTTCACATCCAGCTCGATGCGCAGTTGCGGATAGCGCGAAAGCAGACCGGGCAACACCGGCGCAATCAGGTGCATGGCGGTAAAGTGCGCACAGGCCACCCGCAACGTGCCAGACGGCAGATCTTTCTCTGACTGACCTTCGATTTCCTGCGAGATCTGCGAGAGTGTCCGCGTTTTTTGCAGCACTTTTTCCCCTGCCGCGGTCAGGGTTAACTTGCGCGTTGAGCGGTTAACCAGCCGTGTTCCCGCCCACTTCTCCATTTGTTCAAGGTAGCGGCTCACCATCGGTCGGGAAATCCCCAGCGCGCGGGCCGCCGCGCTCAAACTTCCCAGCTCGCATATCCGGTTGTAGACCTGAGCGGCAATAACGCGATCCATAGAAACTCCATTTGCTCGATTTATGAAACTAAGCATGTCTTGTTTCAGGAATTCTGGCAAATACGAATATCCGTACAATAGAGACTTTCCTGCACAACAGAGACAACAGTATGAAACTCACTCACCTTGCTTTGCTTTCCACCCTTTTCACTCCGGCTGTTTTTGCCGCACCGTTGACCATTGATACCTATAACCCGCAAGAAAAAGGGATTTTCGCAGTCTCATCAACGCTGGTCTCCGGCCCGAAAGAAGCTGTTCTATTTGATGCGCAGTTCAGTGTGAAAGATGGCGAAGCGCTGGTAGAGAAAATTCGCCACAGCGGTAAAACGCTGAATAAGATTGTGATCACGTCTGGCGACCCCGATTTTTACTTCGGCCTGCAGCCGCTGGTAAAAGCCTTCCCGAATGCCAAAGTGGTAGCCACCCAGCATGTCGTTGACCATATTAAAGCCACCAAAGACGCCAAGCTCGCCTTCTGGGGTCCACAGATGAAAGACGGCGCGCCAACCGAGCTGATTGTGCCGCAGGTGCTTACCTCCACCACGTTTATGGTTGACGGAGAAAAGATTGATATTGAGCAACCAGACAGCTACGCGGCTTATGTCTGGATCCCGTCAGCGAAAACCATTCTTGGCGGTACCGGGGTTTCCTGGGGCATTCACGTCTGGACAGCAGACACCCAGACACCAGCGAGCCGTAAGCAGTGGCAAGAAACGCTGGATGATATGGCCGCACATAAGCCCGCGCGCGTCATTCCGGGACATTATCTCGGCACGCCGCCAGCCGGAACCGGGGCTATCGACTTTACCCGTCAGTACCTTCAGCAGTTCGAACTGGCGTTGGGTCAACATAAAAACTCAGCCAGCGTAATCGACACGATGAAAAAACAGTGGCCGAACCTTGCAGAAGCCAGCTCACTGGAGCTGAGCGCCAAAGTGAATACCGGCGAAATGAAGTGGTAATGTAAAAACCTGCTATGCTGGATGTGCAACCTAAGGGGTTACATTTCGTTTGCGTGAGCAAACTGGTCCTTAAAACTATCAACAGGATTGAGGAGTTAACATGAAATCGAACCGTCAGGCACGCCACATTCTGGGGCTGAACTACAAGCTTTCAAACCAACGTAAAGTGGTGATTGAAGGCGACCATGAAACGCAAGTCACCCACGCCACCGGCAGAAAACGCCACGCGGGCAAGTAAGTTCCAGAAACAGAACCTCAACACCATCGGTCTTCCGATGGTGTTTTTGTTTATGTGTTGCGGTAATTCATATTTAGCTCCTTTATAATACCGCTGACCGAATCCCGTAGCACAGGCCAGAAAGATGACAAACAGCAGTGTCAGGGACGGATCTTCATAAAAAGAGTGAGTGACATGGACAACAAACTGAAAAAACATCGTTCCTTATATATCCCTTATGCCGGACCGGTTTTACTCGAATTCCCCCTGCTTAACAAAGGCAGCGCCTTCAGCATAGAAGAGCGCAGCAGCTTTAACCTGCTGGGTTTACTGCCCGAAGTGGTTGAGACCATTGAAGAACAGGCAGAGCGCGCGTGGATCCAGTATCAGGGTTTCAAAACTGAAATCGACAAACACATCTACCTGCGTAACATTCAGGACACCAACGAAACCCTCTTCTATCGCCTGGTACAGAACCATCTCGAAGAGATGATGCCGGTGATCTACACCCCGACGGTGGGTGCGGCTTGCGAGCGCTTCTCAGAGATCTATCGTCGCTCTCGCGGCGTTTTCATCTCTTATCAGAACCGTCACAACATGGACGACATTCTGCAAAACGTGCCTAACCACAATATCAAAGTGATTGTGGTGACCGACGGCGAGCGTATTCTCGGCCTCGGTGACCAGGGCATTGGCGGGATGGGGATCCCCATCGGTAAACTCTCCCTGTATACCGCCTGTGGTGGTATCAGCCCGGCGTATACCCTGCCGGTGGTACTGGACGTCGGCACTAACAACCAGCAGTTGCTCAACGATCCACTTTATATGGGCTGGCGTCATCCGCGAATCACCGACGATGAGTACTATCAGTTTGTTGATGATTTCATCCAGGCCGTGAAGCACCGCTGGCCGGACGTGCTGCTGCAGTTTGAGGACTTCGCGCAGAAAAACGCCATGCCGCTGCTGAACCGCTATCGCGACGAGATCTGCTCGTTCAACGACGACATCCAGGGTACCGCAGCGGTCACCGTGGGTACGCTGATCGCCGCCAGCCGCGCGGCAGGCAGCCAGCTGAGCTATCAGAAAATTGTCTTCCTCGGCGCAGGCTCTGCAGGCTGCGGTATTGCCGAGCAGATTATCGCGCAGACGCAGCGTGAAGGGTTAAGCGAAGAGCTGGCGCGCTCTCGCGTCTTTATGGTTGACCGTTTCGGCCTGCTGACCGACGGTATGCCAAACCTGCTGCCGTTCCAGACGAAACTGGTGCAGAAGCGTGAAAACCTGAAAAACTGGGATACCGACAACGAAGTGCTCTCCCTGCTGGACGTGGTGCGCAACGTGAAGCCGGATATTTTGATCGGCGTTTCCGGGCAAACCGGCCTCTTCACCGAAGAGATCATTCGCGAGATGCACAAGCACTGCGAGCGCCCTATCGTGATGCCGCTCTCTAACCCAACCTCCCGCGTGGAAGCGACGCCGCAGGACATCATCGCCTGGACTGAAGGTAACGCCCTGGTCGCCACTGGCAGCCCGTTCGATCCAGTGGTGTGGAAGGATAAAACCTATCCTATCGCCCAGTGCAACAACTCTTACATCTTCCCGGGCATTGGTCTGGGCGTAATCGCCTCCGGCGCGTCTCGCATCACCGATGAAATGCTGATGTCGGCGAGCGAAACCCTCGCAGGCTACTCGCCGCTGGTCAACAACGGTGAAGGTCTGGTGCTGCCAGAGCTGAAAGACATTCACAAGGTGTCGCGCGCTATCGCGTTCGCGGTAGGTAAAATGGCGCAGCAGCAAGGCGTGGCGGTGAAAACCTCTGCCGACGCGCTGCAGCAGGCCATTGACGACAACTTCTGGAAGCCTGAATACCGGAGTTATCGCCGGACGTCGATTTAACTCTGCGTTCCAACCGTTCCCTCTCCTCAAAAGGGAGAGGGAACGTGAACACCCTCCTCTCTTTATTTTCTTAGCCGCTACAACGGCGTTCCCCTACCCCTTATTTAAAAAATCAATAATTCAACGATAATTCATATCTCGTTGAAATATAAAATTTTCACATAACACTTTTTGCCTAATAAACAAATTCCTTTAAGGGTTTAGTAACGTTCCACATCACTAAACTCATTAATTTAAAAAGGGTATTAAAATGGAAATTCCGGCATATCTTTGGCTAAAAGATGACGGCGGTGCAGATATCAAAGACGCTGTTGATGTACAAGATCGCGAGGGAAGCAAGGAGCGGGCATGTGCTACAGAGATGAAGTGATAAGTTACTTGCAGGCGAATAAAATTCTTGCGTTAAAACTCGACCACGCATTAACGGGTGTAGGAAAAGCCGTATCAAATCAGATTGAAACGATCGGCGCAGGTGCAACGCGCGCACTGTATTATACGTCCTGCTTTACTGATGAATATCAGGACGTATGCAAGAAACAAAAAGCTGAAGACATTCGATTTAGAAACGGTGTTATTTATCTTCTTCGACATAACAATGTTGCGTATGACATGTTCAAAATTTATTTCGAAGAAATATTTAAAGATAAAACCACAGAACAGCTTGAACGTATCAAACAAATGCTTATGGCCGTTAATATCCATATTGCCGCAAGCTCACTCACAAACGTGGGGTTTGCTTTAGCAACGGCATCATTTGTCGCAGCAGGCATGAATCTAAACCTTGAAATCAGTGCCCTGGCAGGGCGAAGAGCGGGACAGGTTGTTGGGAATATTGGCATATACGGCATTGTCCAAAAAGCGGCAGACAGCGCGCATCGTCTTCACATTACTTATCCCGCTTACTACTCAGCGCTATACGTTCAAGAGTTGGAAATGATGTATTTCCTGATAGAGCCAGTGTTTGAGCGGGCTAAGGCGCTTACAGCACAATGGGCATCGGATGATGAAATTGCGGATATCATAACCAGGATGGTTCGATAACCATGATGAATCTTATTAAAAGATTTTTCAGGCGAATGTTCAGGTCGTTAGTTTCGTATTATGGCCCATCAGCGCTGACAGTAGTATTCGCCTTGATTCAGGGCTCATTATTTCCTGACGCCCCAATCTGGCTGATCCCCTTATTCTTTGTGTTTGTGATGGTTGTTTTATCAATATATGAAATTGCAAGATTCAAACGTTAGCATTATCGTAAATTTATGCATAAGGATATATTATGTCTATACCAGCACACTTATGGCTTGAAGATGAAAATGGTTCACCGATCGTTGGCAGTTGTCTTATGCCACTTCGTCTGGGGTCTATCGAGTTAAAATCCTTCTCTCACGGTGTCACTATCCCGGTCGATCCAAGCTGGGGAAAACTAACAGGAACGCGTGTCCATCGCCCTATCACAATAGTGAAGGAATTTGATCAAACAACACCACTTTTGTACCGTGCTGTCTGTGAAGGCCGAACCATGAAGAAGGCCACAATTAAAATGTACCGTATTCTGGAATCAGGTATTGAGGCCGAGTATTTCAATATCATTCTGGAAAACGTCAAGTTTACAACGGTTGCACCCTACCTGTCTCCTAACGGTATAAGCAGTACGCACCTTGAAACGCTCGAATTACGTTATGAAGCGATTACCTGGAAGTATACAGAGGGTAATATTATCTATCGTGATTCATGGAACGATCGTTGTTGTGCATGATGACGAAGAAGGCAAAGGATGCTTCGCCTCTAACTAAGAGAGAAAATGTTTAATTTAACCGCAGAGCAACGACAAGTGGTGAGAATGAAACTATTTGATTGTCCATTAGTGATGGTGGTACTCCTTGTAATTCTATGGTGTACCGTAGTATTTCTGTCATTAATCACATTATATAAAGTTATTCCACCAGATGCGCAGTACTCTTTTGCGGAGCATTTTGAAATCTATGGCGACGAATTGATTATGGATTTTGTGCTGTACCTTTTTTTCAGTATAGCCGCATTCATTGCCTCAGCTCTTACACTAGCCTTGTATTTGCTTATACGGAAAAGATAATCCTGGGCAGCAATGCTGCCCCTCTACTTGGTATACACTCGAAAACGTTGTATAGTGGTAGTTACTTACAAACTCATAACATATAAGGAGGCCAATTATGCTGTACTGTGAAATTTTCAATGTTTCACATACATTTGGTGATCGCACCAGCTCAAGCGTTATCGGTATCGTGCTGCGATAACTTCTGCTTGAGCGAAGACACCAACCCCTGAAATCCCTTCTCTCGGGCTTACTGAGTTATCGTCAGCGATGTTTGACGAGGCATAAACATGCCTGTAACTCTTGGGTAAGCAACAATGAGCACTTTACTCACTGCACAATCTTTACGCGTTGATACGGCGTTTGGCACGCTCTTCGACTCGCTCTCCTTTACGCTGAAAAAAGGCGACCGCATTGGCCTGCTGGGCGATAACGGCTGCGGCAAAAGTACGCTGCTGAAGGTGCTGGACGGCACTGACGCTCCTGCCTCAGGAACGGTTTCGCTGGCCGGGCACTGCCTGATGGCACGGGTAGAACAACACCTCCCGGACGCTATTTTTCCGCTGACCATGCTGGATGCCGTGCTGGCGCAGTTACCTTCTGCTGAACGTGACAGCCTGCGCTGGAAAGCCGAAACGCTGCTGGCAGGCATGGGCTTCACGCCGCAGGATATGATGCTGCACGCGGCCACGCTGAGCGGCGGGCAACACACTCGCCTGCTGCTGGCGCGGGCATTGATTCACGAGCCGGACCTGCTTTTGCTGGATGAACCGAGTAACCATCTCGATTTACCCACCATGCTTTGGCTTGAGCAATTTTTGCAGAACTGGTCAGGCAGCTTTGTGCTGGTCTCGCATGACAGACAGTTGCTGGATGCCGTCACCAACGGTAGCTGGATCCTGCGCGATAAAACGCTGCACTACTTCGCCCTTCCCTGCACGGCCGCCCGCAAGGCGTTTGAAGCAAAGGATGAAAGCGACGCGCAGCGCCACAAGGCGGAGCAAAAGGAGATCGACCGAGTGACCGCCAGCGCGAAGCGGCTGGCGACCTGGGGCAAGGTTTACGACAACGAAGACCTGGCCCGCAAAGCCAAACAGATGGAAAAACAGGTCGAACGGCTGAAGGAGAGCCAGACGGCGCTCACGGCAGGCAGTCCGTGGACGTTAACCCTGCGTGGTGATGCGCTGCGGGCCGACCGTCTGCTGGAAATGGAAAATCTCGACGTGCCTCCTGCGCCTGGCCTGCCGGCGTTGTTCAGCATCGAAATGGCGCGGCTGAAAAGCGGCGATCGCGTGGCGATTGTCGGACGCAACGGCTGCGGCAAATCGTCGCTGATGAGGCTTATCTGGCAACAGTTCGCCGATGAGTCCGCAGACAGCGGGCTGAAAATCCACCCCCGCGTGTCGCCAGGCTATTACGACCAGACGCTGAATCAGCTACCGGACAACGCCACGCTGCTCGACGCGCTGGAGCCTTTCGCGCCGGATCCGCAGAACCGCAAAATGGCGCTGATAAGCGCGGGTTTCCCGTGGGCGCGTCACGGGCAAACGGTCAACACGCTCAGCGGTGGCGAGCGTTCACGCCTGTTGTTCGTGGGCCTGACGCTTGCTCGCTATAGCCTGCTGATGCTGGATGAACCCACCAACCACCTGGACATGGAAGGCAAAGAGGCGCTGGCGCAAACCCTTCAGCAGTTCGAAGGTGGTGTTCTGCTGGTCAGCCATGACCGCCAGTTAATTAGCGAAAGCTGCAACCGTTTCTGGCTGATTGAAGAAGGAAAGCTGAGCGAGTGGCACGATGCAGAAGCGGTGTTTGAGCGTCTGCGTGAAAGCGCAGGGCTAGTGACATCCGCGGCGCCCGCTGCCGCCGCGACGGTTCAACCCTCGCCGTATGACGATCTGCTTGAACGGCTGGTCGCTCTGGAAACGCTGCTGGAAGACGATCTGGCGCGTAAGCCGAAGCATCAGAAGCCACAGCTTCAGGCGCAATGGCGTAAAGAGATTAAGGAGATAGAAGCACAGCTGTAAAACTGCGCCCGGCGAGGTGCTCGCCGGGCCAGTTTTTTCCCCCTTAATAATTAGAGGGATCGCCGTATTCTTAATCTTAAATCGAATCAAATGATGACATTATGTTGCCGTAGCCTTGCATTACCAGGCTAATGAATTAATCCTTAATGGGCATTACACCTGCTACGCACATTCTAATCATGAACAAGGAGATACACATGAAGGCTGCTGTTGTCACTCAGGATCACCAGGTCAATGTCACCGAAAAAACGTTAAGACCGTTAAAGCATGGAGAAGCCCTGCTTAAGATGGAGTGCTGTGGCGTATGCCATACCGATCTCCACGTGAAGAACGGTGATTTCGGCGATAAAACCGGGGTTATCCTGGGCCATGAAGGGATTGGTATCGTAAAAGAAGTTGGTCCTGGCGTGAAATCGCTTAAAGTCGGCGATCGTGCAAGCGTGGCATGGTTTTTTGAAGGCTGTGGTCACTGCGAATACTGTAATACCGGCAACGAAACCCTGTGTCGCGATGTAAAAAATGCCGGTTACTCCGTGGATGGCGGCATGGCGGAAGAATGCATCGTCACCGCGGATTACGCGGTAAAAGTGCCGGACGGTCTGGATTCGGCTGCTGCCAGCAGCATCACCTGCGCCGGCGTGACCACCTACAAAGCGGTAAAAGTGTCGGGTATTAAACCGGGCCAGTGGATTGCAATTTATGGTCTTGGCGGGCTGGGTAACCTCGCACTGCAGTACGCTAAAAACGTCTTTAACGCCAAAGTCATCGCTCTTGACGTTAACGATGAACAGCTGAAGCTGGCGGCAAGCATGGGTGCGGATTTAACTATCAACTCACGCAGCGAAGATGCCGCTAAAATTGTGCAGGAAAAAACCGGCGGCGCGCATGCCGCAGTCGTCACTGCCGTCGCAAAAGCAGCATTCAACTCAGCGGTTGATGCCGTGCGTGCCGGTGGCCGCGTGGTCGCGGTTGGCCTGCCACCGGAAGCAATGAGCCTCGATATTCCGCGTCTGGTGCTGGACGGTATTCAGGTTGTCGGTTCGCTGGTCGGTACCCGTCAGGATCTGCAGGAAGCGTTCCAGTTTGCAGCAGAAGGCAAGGTCGTGCCGAAAGTCACGATGCGTCCGCTGGAAGACATCAACGCCATCTTTAAAGAGATGGAACAGGGTCAGATCCGTGGCCGTATGGTGATTGACCTGCGTTCATAATCACCCACCGTTCAAGTACCGCTCCTGACAGGGGCGGTTTTTTTTATAGCCATTTTCCGGCAATCCTTATCTTAATTCCTTTGTTCCCTTGTTTTCCCCCGCGCCCGATGATGAATCCGACGCTAACAAGAAGATAACAAAGGAATTCACCATGCAAACCCCGTTTCGTCTGCCGCTGCTGACGGCGCTGATTCTGATGACCACCGCAGCCTGGTCCGCGGATGCGCCTGTTAAAGGCGGCACGCTGATTTATCTGGAGCAACAGGCACACACCAACCTCTACCCGCCCGCCGGTGGCTTCTACCCGAACGGCGGCATTCTGAACCAGATCACCGACAAACTGACGTGGCAGAACCCCAGGACGCTGCAGGTGGAGCCCTGGGTGGCAGAAAGCTGGACCACCAACGCCGATAAAACCGAATACACCTTTAAAATTCGCCCTGGCATCACCTTCTCTGACAGCACGCCGCTGGACGCGAACGCCGTGGCAAAAAACTTTGATACCTACGGTTTAGGCAATAAGGCGCAGCGCCTGCCGGTGTCAGAAGTGATCAATAACTACGATCGCAGCGAAGTCATCGACCCGCTGACCGTGAAGTTCTACTTCAAAAAACCGTCACCGGGGTTCCTGCAAGGCACCGCCACCATTGGCTCGGGTCTGGTCTCGCTCAGCACGCTGAAACGCAACTTTGAAGATCTGGGGGATGCCCGTCATATCATTGGCTCCGGCCCGTTTGTGGTAAAGGACGAGAAGCTGGGTCGCGAAGTAACGCTGGAAGCGCGTAAGGACTACCAGTGGGGTCCCAAAAATCTGGCGCAACAGGGGCCAGCCAATCTTGATGGCATCAAGTTTATCGTGACTCAGGAAGACAGCGTGCGCGTGGGCGCCCTGCTGGCCGGTCAGGCTGATTTTATTCGCCAGGTACAGGCATATGACGAAAAGCAAGCTACAGATCAGGGCTATAAGATCTATGCTGCCCCGACGCGCGGGGTGAACGACAGCATCAGCTTCCGTCCGGATAACCCGCTGGTCTCCGATATTCGCGTGCGCCAGGCGCTGCTGCATGCCACCAACGCAAAACAGGTGGTTGAGACCCTCTTCTCGGCCAACTATCCGCAGGCGAAGTCAGTGATTGCCGATTCCGCCGCAGGTTTTGTCGATCTCAGCGACAAATTGGCCTTTGACCCGGCTAAAGCCAACCATCTGCTGGATGACGCGGGCTGGAAAGCAGGCAGTGACGGGATCCGCACCAAAGACGGCCAACGTCTGGCGCTGACGGTGTATGAATCCCTGCCGCAGCCGCAAAACAAAGAGGTGCTGCAACTGGTTGCCCAGCAGTGGCGACAGGTGGGCGTGGCGCTGAGCGTCAAAGCCGGTGACGCAGGCAGCCGCACGCTGGATAACCTTGACCCGCTGAAAACCCCGTTAACCGTCTCCGAAGTGGGCCGCGCCGATCCTGACGTGGTGAAAAGCATGTTCTACCCGGCTAACCGCGACGCGCTGCTGCAAAAAGGCGGATCCAGCGACAAGGTCAAAAACTTCCGTGACGACAAGCTGAATGAACTGCTGGTGAACATTTCTGCTGAAGTCGATCCGCAAAAACGCCTGCAGCTGACGGGGGACGCCCAGCGCTACCTCCTGGATAACGCCTACGTCATTCCGATTTTCGAGGAGCCGCAGGTCTTTGCCGGTGCGCCGTGGCTGAAAGGCGTCAATTTTGAAGCGGTAGGCCGCCCGTCGTTCTACGGCGCGTGGATTGAGAAACACTGAGGAGCCGACGATGCGCCACGCACTTCTTCAACGCTTTGGGCACGGTCTGCTGGTACTGTGGGCCGCCTTTACCCTCTCGTTCGTGTTGCTCCAGGTGCTGCCGGGCGACGCGGTGCTGATTAAATTTCAGAACCCGGACCTGGGCTTAAGCCCGGCGCAAATCGAGGAGATGCGCGTGGCCTACGGCGCGGACAGCCCGCTGTGGCAGCAATACGGCCATACGCTGCTGGCGATGCTGCGCGGGGATTTCGGCTATTCGCTACAGGCAGGCGTGCCGGTCAGCGAGCTGATTGCCAGCAATCTGCCGGATACCCTGAGCCTCGCCCTGCCTGCCTTTTTACTCGCGGTCCTGCTGGCATTTGCGCTGGCCTTTGCGTCGCGCCTGCCGGGTCTGCGCTGGCTGAGTAATACCCTCCAGTCTCTGCCAGTCCTGTTTATCTCTTTACCGACGTTCTGGCTGGGGATTGCCCTTATCCAGCTCTTTTCTTTCCAGCTCCGGCTGATCCCGGTGATTAACCCGACGCCGCTGCAGGGGCTGATCCTGCCAATCGTAACCGTCGCGATCCCGATCTCCGCCCCGCTGGCACAAATTCTGATGCGCAGTCTGGACCAGGTGGCGACGCAGCCGTTTGTCGCCGTCGCCCGTGCCAAAGGGCTGAGTGAAACCGCTGTCCTGTGGCATCACGTGACCGGCAACGCCCTGCTGCCAGTGCTAAATATTGCCGGGCTGCTGCTCGGCGAGCTGATTGCCGGGGCGCTGATCACGGAAACCGTTTTTGGCCGCAGCGGTCTCGGGCAACTGACCCAGCAGGCGGTGAATAACCAGGATATTGCCGTACTTCAGGCGGTGGTGATGATTTCCGCCCTCGGGTTTGTCCTGATCAATCTGCTGGTGGACCTGCTGATGCCGCTGCTGGATCCCCGTCTGCAAACCGTTACCGGAGGTGCATCATGAGCCTGGTCGATTACGCTGCCGCCGCGCGAAAACGCGTTCCCGCCTGGCAGGGCGTCGCGTGGCAACCAGGACTGTGGCTGGCATGGGCAGTAATTATCATTGCGCTTTTTGCCGCCGTGGCGCCCGGCCTGTTAACCCACTACAGCCCGATTGAGGGCATCGCCGGTGCACAGCGCCTGGCGCCGCAGGCGGGCCACTGGCTCGGCACCGATCAGCTTGGCCGCGATGTTTATACCCGTATTGTTTATGGTGCGTCCCACTCCCTGAGCGCGGCGCTGGCCGCCGTGACGATGGGTCTGCTGGCAGGCACCGGCTTAGGGGTAGTTGCCGGGGCGTTCGCCGGACGCATCGAGTCTCTGCTGATGCGCTTCGTCGACGTGCTGTTGTCCATCCCGTCTCTGCTGCTCTCGCTGACGGTGATTATTCTGCTCGGGTTTGGCACCGTTAACGCCGCGATTGCCGTAGGCGTGGCTTCAATAGCCAGCTTCGCCCGCCTCGCGCGCGGTGAAGTCGTGCGCATCCGCCACACGGATTATGTCGAAGCGGCGTTTGGCTGCGGCGGGACGTTTTTCGCCGTGCTGTGGCGACACATCCTGCCCAATGCCTTAACTGCCGTCATCGCCTTTGCCACGCTGCAGTTTGGTCAGGCCATCCTGGCGCTCTCCACGCTGAGCTTCCTCGGTTACGGCACCCCGCCGCCGGTGCCGGAGTGGGGCTTATTGATTGCAGAAGGCCGTAACTATCTCTCTACCGCCTGGTGGCTCACCACCTTCCCCGGCGTGGTCGTCATCGCCGTGGTGCTGGCCACCAACCGTATCAGTCAACAGTTCAGCGGAGGCCTGAAATGACCGTACTCTCGGTAGAAAACCTGACCATCAGCTACCGTACCGCGCGCCAGTGGCGCGAGGTGGTGCATAACGTCAGCTTCACGCTCGGGCGAGGAGAAATGCTGGCCTTTGTCGGCGAGTCCGGCTCCGGCAAAACGACCACGGCGCAGGCGATCATCGGTCTGCTGGCCGATAACGCCCGGCGCGATGCGGGAAAAATCATTCTCAACGGCGAGGAGATAAGCCAGTGGTCCGCTAAGCGTCTCGATACCCTTCGCGGCGCGCGAGTTAGCCTGGTTCCGCAGGACCCGGGTAATTCGCTCAACCCGGTGAAGACCATCGGTGCGCAGGTTGGAGAGATTATTCAGCTACACCAGAAAGTGACTCGCGCTCTGCGCGACGAGCAGGTGCTCGCCCTGCTGACAAAGGTCGGCCTGAGCCACCCCGAACAGCGCATGACCCAGTATCCGCATCAGCTCTCCGGCGGGATGAAACAGCGTGTGCTGATTGCCATCGCCATAGCGCTGCGCCCGGACGTCATCATTGCCGATGAGCCTACCAGCGCGCTGGACGTGACGGTGCAAAAACGCATTCTTGACCTGCTGGATATCCTGCGCCGGGAATCGGGTACCGCCGTTCTGTTTGTCACCCACGATCTCGCGCTGGCCGCTGAGCGCGCGGACAGGCTGCTGGTTTTTCGCGATGGCGAGGTTCAGGAGCAGGGAAACACTGCCGATATCGTGCGCACGCCGCAGCACGCCTACACCCGCCAGCTGTTAAGCGATCTCCAGGGCCAGCGCCTGACCATTGCCCCGGTGGCAGGTCTGCCGCTCGCGTCACCGGCCATTCGCGCCCGCGCCATCAGCAAACAATTCTCCCTGGGCAAAGGCCATCAGCTTCAGGCGCTGGATCGGGTAACGTTTGACGTCAGGCGCGGCAGCACACATGCGCTGGTGGGTGAGTCCGGCTCCGGAAAAACCACCCTCGCCCGTATTTTGCTGGGTTTCGAACAGGCAGACAGCGGACAGGTCATTATTGATGATATTGATGCCACCACGCTTAGCCGCGAGGCCCGTCGCCAGCTGCGCCAGAAGATCCAGTTTGTCTACCAGAACCCGTTTGCCTCTCTCGACCCGCGTCAGACGCTGTTTGAGATCATCGAAGAGCCCCTGAAGAACTTTTCTCGCCTCAGTAAGGCGGAGCGAAAGGTCCGGGTGGAGACCGTGGCGCAGCGGGTTGCCCTGCCCGTCGATATTCTGAGCCGCACTGCCCGTGAGCTTTCAGGCGGGCAGCGCCAGCGCGTGGCTATCGCCCGGGCGCTGATCCTGGAGCCGACCATTCTGGTGCTGGACGAAGCCACCTCCGCGCTGGACGTCACCGTGCAGGCGCAGATCCTGGCTCTGCTTCAGCAGTTACAGCAGCAGCTGGGATTAACCTACCTGTTCATCACGCACGATCTCTCCACCGTTCGCCGGATCGCCCACAGCGTCACGGTGCTGCGCAGCGGTCAGGTGGTCGAACAGGGCGACGTCGGAACCTTATTCGCCTCACCGCAGAACGGCTATACCCGCGAGCTGATTGCTGCCATTCCCCATTTTTCAACCGCTACGGAGGAGTTCGCATGACGCGAAAACGCCTGGGATTTTTCACCCGCCTGCTTGACGACGCTACGCCGAAGGAGCGCTATCGTCTGGCAACTGAACAGATCCGCCACGCCGAACGCCACGGTTTTGACAGCGCCTGGATTGCTCAGCACCACTTCCATGAAAGTGAAGGCGGCCTGCCGTCGCCGCTGCTGTTTCTGGCACACGTCGCCGCGCATACCGAAACTATCCGCCTGGGCACTGCCATCATTACCCTGCCGATGGAAAACCCGCTGCGCGTGGCGGAAGATGCCGCCGTGCTGGATCTGCTTGCAGACGGACGCCTGGAAGTAGGCTTTGGCTCAGGCGGCACGCCGACCTCTTTTCTGCCGTTCGGCCTGACGTTTGAAGAACGTGCGACCGCGTTTGCCGAGAACCTGCATGTGATCCAAAGCGCCTGGCGCGGGGATTCGCTCACCCATCCGGATAACCACCTGTACCCGCCAGCGCCACAGCTGGCTGACCGTATCTGGATAGCCACCTTCTCAGTTGACGGTGCCGTTCGCGCCGCGCAGGCCGGACACGGTTTAATGCTCTCCCGCACGCAGCCGCGCCCGGCAGATCGGCTGGATTTAACGCTCGACGCGATCCAGAACCCGATTGTGGATGCCTACCTCGATGCGCTGCCAGCAGGCATCGCCCCGCGTATTCTGGCCTCCCGTACAGCCTTCGTCGCTGACAGCGATGACTATGCGCTCAGAGTCGCAACGCCGGGTCTCGCGAAACAAGCCCAGCAGCATCGCGCTGCCGGATACACGGTTAAAGGTGACAACGTCACTGATTATCGTCGTCAGTTCGATGCCCATATCGGTTCGCCTGAGACGGTGCTGCGTTCGCTGCAGGCCGATTCCGTTCTCCGGCGCGCCACGGACATCTCATTCCAGGTCCATTCGGTCGAGCCCACCCATCGAGACACGCTGCGCTCCATCGAACTGATCGCCGAACATATTGCCCCCCACATCCTTTGAGGAGACACCTATGTCATTAAGTCAGGACATTCTCGCCGAGCTAGCGGAAATTAAACCCGGTTCCCCTCTGGCAGAGGCGCGCGCCACGCGTGATGCCGCCACACGACACGCGCAGGGCAGCTACGAAATTCTCTTCAGCCAGCAGGACACCGATTTCCCACTCGATGAACGCTTCACTGTGGCAGCAAAAGTTGCCAGATGGCACAACGCAGAGGCGCTGGCCGCGCACTACGCAGGGTTTGGCCTGGCCGATCCGACCACGGAACGGCTGACCCCGGCGCTGAGCTTCGCGCGTCTGCTGACGTTCTCACCCGTCGAAGCGACGCCTGCAGCGTTAAAGGCGCTGACCCAGGCGGGATGGAGCAAGGAAGGCATTGTTACCCTGGCGCAGCTCGTCGCATTTGTGAGCTTCCAGAGCCGACTCATTACCGGGCTGCGGCTGCTGAACGACAGGCCTGTCGCCACAAGCGATGCGCCGGTGGCGGCAGGCGTCTGGCACACGACCGCCACCACGGTCACCGGAAAGGCGGCACCCGTAGCGTTCACCCAGCAGGAGCTTGGATGGGAACCGTGGATAGCGGCCAAACCGCTGGCGGACTTCCGAGACGATGAGGTTGCCATCCTGGCGAAATTTGGCCATACCGATTCCGACTACTTCCGCCTGCTGGCGCGCAACCTGCCGGTGCTTGAACAGCGCACGTTGACCGATAAAGGAATTTTTTATACATCGGGGGGATTGCCGCGCGCCGAGCGCGAGCTGGCCGCAACGGTCGCCAGTAAAATTAACGGCTGCATCTACTGCGCATCTGTCCATGCGCGGAAAGCCAGCCAGCTGTCAAAGGATGACGCTGCGGTAGAGGCGCTTCTGGCGGTGCGTCCGGGGCAATCCCTGAGCGACGGGCAGTCTGCGCGCTGGCAGGCGGAGATCAATTTTGCGGCGGCGCTGTCGGTTACGCCGCCTGCCGCCACGCCGCTGCACCTTGCCGCGCTGGAAAAAGAGGGGCTGGATACCCTGGCGCAGCTTGATCTGGTGCAGTCCGCCGCGTTCTTCGCCTGGGCCAACCGCCTGATGCTGACGCTGGGAGAGCCCTGGCTAGCATGACTCCATCAGGCTAGCGCGCGAGCGTTAGCCTGAGCCTGTCTGGCCCGCAGATGGCCGTAGATCAGCAGCGAACTCATGGCCGAAAACGAAAGGAGTGCGGCAGGCAGCGTGACATAACTCCAGCTAAAGCCAAGCGTAATCATCATGCCGCCGAAAAATGCGCCAACCGCACTGCCGAGATTAAATGCCATCTGACCGCCTGCGGCACCCAGCATCTCACCGCCCTTCGCATTCTGCAGGAGCAGAATTTGCAGCGGCGCAGAGAGCGCGAACAGCCCGGCACAGCAGATAAACCCCATGACCAACGAGGCCGTTTTCAGTTCTCCAAAGGCAAAAAGCAGCAGCAGAGAAGTCACAATCACCATGTCGGTGGTGGCAGCAATGCGCAGCGGGCTAAAGCGCCCCGAGAGTTTGCCGCTCAACAGATTGCCCAACACCATACCAAGTCCCATCAACATCATGACGGCTGTCATCACCCCTTCGGTGAAGCCAGAGACGTTGACCATAAATGGTTTAACGAAACTGAACCAGGCAAAAACCCCGGCGTTGCCAAACATGGTGGCAGCAAAAATCAGCCAGGGTTCTGGTTTTTTAAGGAAGTGGAACTGCTCGGTCAATTTGATTTCTGATGTGTCGTGGATATCCGGTACCCAGAGCAGAACCGAGAGGATCACCAGCGCATCGAACACTGCAATCAGGAAAAAGGTATAGCGCCAGCTGAATTCGTGCCCCAGCCAGGTACCCAGTGGAACGCCCACCAGGTTGGCTACGGTCATACCGGCGATCATCCCGGCCACCGCGACCGTCACTTTCCCCGGTGGCGCAATTTTAGAAAGGATAATTGCCCCGACGCCGAAAATCGCGCCGTGCGGAAAACCGGATATTAAGCGTCCCGTCGCAAGCCAGAAATATGACGTTGAAAAGGTAAACAGGGCGTTTCCGACGGCGGACATCGCCACCAGAAACAGCAGCGTAGTCTTTAAAGAGAGCTTGCCAGAAAACAGCGCCATAATCGGCGCGCCAATCACCACCCCGAAGGCATAAAACGAGATCATATTCCCGGCAGAGGGAATTGAAATCCCGGTGTCATGGGCCAGCTCGGTTAACACTCCCATAATGCCAAATTCAGCCATTCCCAGACCAAAGGTGCTCAGCGCCAACGAAAAAATTGTCTTTTTCATACCTCAACCACTGGTTAATCACTCGCGACGGGCATTATTGAATAATCTTGTATGGTGAGCCAGTTCAAATGAGCGGGCTGACACGTTAATCCATTAATTCAGATGCTTTATCCAATATTTTTTTAAATCTGGTGAGAGGGTTTGAGGTGTAGTTTTTACAATGCGCTTTCTGCCGCTGCTTTAGCGCGTGTAATAGCGCCAGTATTGAAAATTGGATGCTCGTGATTGTTCGTTATGTCACGAACGCGGTAGATTTTCCATGCATCACCTTCACGACGAAGAAATACTTCAAGGTGTATGCTTCTCCCGCCACCCGCCCCCTCAATGACCTGGACTACTTCACCGTTTAAAAATGGTCTTGCGTTTTCCACTCGTAACGCAGGTATCCATTCGCGAGAGTAATCCTGAGTATATGTAAAATAGTCGGACTCTATTAACTCTTGTTCAGAGATTTCCTGAATGGCACCAATGCGAACAATAGTATCAGCAGAAACATATTTACGCAGTTCGTCGGCAGGGTAAGGCCTGGCTTCATCACTGCCGAATGCGGAAAGATAGGATTTATAAAATGATTTGGTAGTGTCTTGCGCACTCTGATCATGATTGGCTGTCGAACTACATCCCACTAACAACATACCGAATAATATAAATATCCTTTTCATCAATGCATCCTGTAAATTTTAAAGGTTGGTTGCATTTTGCGATACCCCGGCCCTGGATACATGCTTTTTTGAACAAAATCAGAAATCCACTGCGTGCCGTCATACATAGTCATGTGGCCTATGCCATTTCCACCGGGGTACGGTTGTATGACAGCCACATCGCCAGAAATTAAAGTTGAACCGGGCGGCAGCTCACTGAATCCAGCACGTAATAATTCCGCCCCATAATCTTTTGCATAATCTGTGTTCGGTACCTTAACACCTCCAGCCAGAATGGCCAGGCGGGTAAATTTAGCACATTCACTATGAGAGTGCCCCAGAGCGTGTGAACGGAGATACGAAACTGCAGCTTCTTTATTCCAACTCATTCTTAGTTCCTTTAAGTAAATAAGAATGAAATTATCCCATTAACTACACAATGCGAGCGGTATTAAAAGTGCTGATTTTGTTGCCTCCGCGACGATCTATTACACTTCTATGTGCGGCCTCGCTTTTTTCCCGCGCCGGATAACCTGAGGATGACAATCATGGGAAGCAAAAAGAAAACCAGTGCCACTGTTGATGTGGTAAAAAATGCACCGCTAAAAACCAAAGAGTATGAGCAAGAGCTTCGTCGCCTCCACGTTGAACTGGTTAAGCTCCAGCAATGGGTTGTCGCCAAAGGACTCAAAGTGTGTATTGTTTTTGAAGGACGCGACGGCGCCGGCAAAGGCGGTACCATTAAAGCGATCACCGAGCGCGTCAGTCCACGCGTGTTCCGCGTGGTTGCCCTCCCCGCGCCAACTGAAAAAGAGAAAACCCAGCTCTATTTTCAACGTTATGTTCCCCATTTGCCTGCCGCCGGGGAGATCGTCATATTTGACCGAAGCTGGTATAACCGCGCGGGTGTCGAGCGGGTAATGGGATTTTGCACCCCTGAGCAAGTTGAGAAGTTCCTTGATGGTGCGCCGGTTATGGAAAAAGCGATGGTGGATGCAGGGATCATCCTGCTGAAGTACTGGCTGGAGGTGACGCCGAAAGAGCAGGAGCGCCGTCTGCGTGACCGCATTAACGATGGTCGTAAAATCTGGAAGCTGTCACCGATGGATATTAAATCCTTTAACCTGTGGGACGAGTATACCCTTGCGCGCGACGCAATGTTTGAAGCCACCGATACCGCCTGGGCGCCGTGGTTTGTGGCGCGTTCAGAAGATAAAAAACGCGTGCGCCTGAATATTATTTCGCACCTGCTTACGCAAATCCCGTATAAAGAAATTCATGTCGACAAGGTGGATTTACCGAAGCGTAAAATAGGCAAAGTGAAACCCACGAAATACCCGTTCCGGTATGTGGAAGAGCGGTTCTGAAATTACTGGAATACGCCTCGCAGAATGTAGATTACCAGGGGGTAAAGTATTGTTTTTTGTTGGCTGCGGTTGATAATAACCGCACCAACAAAGGAGCTTAAAATGAAACCAAACCGAAGCAAAGACTATGGTAAAAGGGAGAGCGTGGCGAGTGGAGTCTCCCGTGAAGCCCAGACACAAGAGGCGCAAAGACGACAGCATCAGCAATATAAAGAGTTCATAAGAGCCATGAATGAATTTACGGCTAAAGCGGGATTATTATCAGACGATCCTTTCTTTGGAGGGATTTAATGTGCTTTCAGTTTGACGTTTACCGTAACCCTTCAGAGAGAACCCGGGACTATCAACCTTATTTTATGATAATTCAACATGACTATTATGATGATTTATCAACAAGACTGATTATTCCATTAAGTTACCACAATTATTTATGTGGACATATCAACGCCGCGGCGCCCTTAGTGAATATTGATTTTGAGCGATATTTTCTTAACACCGCTGGCATAACACACGTGGAGAAAAAGAAACTAAATAATAAAAATTATGTATGCAATCTTCGCAGCGCGAGGAGTACTGTGATTGCGGCGATCGATGCATTAGTGACCAATACATAACGTAGGCCCGCGCAAGTGCAGCGCCGCCGGGCAAAGCCGACGGCGCAGGGTTTACTTCAATCCTTCCGTACTTTCCTGTTTCGCTTCCAGACGTTCCACATCACGATACCAGCGCGGGTGATGTTTTTGCGCCCAGCGGCGGCTCACCTTCCCTTCAATCATCCCTTTAATCGACCCTTTTACCCAGAATGCCATATACATATGGATCAGGATGGCATGAATCAGGATGATGGCCGAGGTCGCGTGGATCAGCAGCGCGTACCGCACTGCCTGGATCGGGAAATAGTGCGCGAAATACGGACGCCAGATAATCACGCCGGTCACCAGCAGCACAAAAATCATGCTCATGATAGTCCAGAACATCATCTTCTGCCCTGCGTTGTATTTGCCCACTTTCGCGACTTTATGCTCGTTACCCTTCAGGACTTCGACGATCCCTTTCACCCACGGAATATCCTGTTTGTCAGGAATATTGTGATGAACAAAGCGCACGAACATAAACATTAGCACCACGAAAATCAGCACGCCGAAAAACGGGTGTAGAATACGCCCCATTTGCGGAGTACCGAAGGTTTCGGTCAGCCACTGCAGCGTCGGGAAGAAGAACGAAATCCCCGACACCGCCACCAGGAAGAAGCAGATCACCACCGTCCAGTGACAGGCGCGGTCGACAAACTTCGTGCGCACGATCATTTTCGACTTACTCATGATGATCCTCCTCGTCGTCTACCTCTTTGTTTGGCCCAATCCCAATGTAGTGATAAATCAGCCCGGCAAAGGTGGCGATAAAGCCCGCCGCTGAGAGCGGTTTAAGCGCCCCTTTCCACAGATTGATGGACGTATCGATCGCCGGATCCTTCGGTAAGTTGTGGTACAGCTCTGGCTGGTCGTTATGGTGCAGCACATACATTACGTGCGTGCCGCCCACACCCTGCGGATTATAAATACCGGCCTTGTCGTAACCGCGTGCTTTCAGCTTGTCTACCCGCGCCTGCGCCACGTCCAGCATCTCTTTTTTGGTGCCGAAGTGGATAGCGCCGGTCGGGCAGGTCTTCACGCAGGCTGGCTCCTGCCCGACGCTGACGCGGTCCACGCACAAGGTGCATTTGTATACCCGGTTATCCTCTTTATTAAGGCGCGGGATATTAAACGGACAGCCCGCAATGCAGTACCCGCAGCCGATGCAGTTGTCCTGCTGGAAGTCGACGATCCCGTTGGCGTACTGAATAATCGCGCCGGCAGACGGGCACGCCTTCAGGCAGCCCGGATCTTCACAGTGCATGCAGCCATCTTTGCGGATCAGCCACTCCAGCCTGCCGTTCTGCTCGGTTTCGCTAAAGCGCATTACTGTCCAGGATTTGGCGCTCAGATCCGCCGGGTTATCGTAAACCCCAACGCAGTGCCCAACGTCGTCGCGGATATCATTCCACTCCGAGCACGCCACCTGGCAGGCCTTGCAGCCCACGCAGGAGGAGACATCGATAAGCTTGGCGACTTCTGCCTTGTAGTCCCGCGCGCGGGGCGCGGGAGTTATCGGGTTAGTCGCAGAGCGTTTGATAACGTCTTGTGTTTCCATCGCCATGTAATCGCTCCTTACGCTTTCTCGATGTTAACCAGAAACGCCTTGTACTCCGGCGTTTGCGAGTTGGAATCGCCAACGTTTGGCGTCAGGGTATTGGCGATGTAGCCTTTCTGCGCAACGCCCTCAAAGCCCCAGTGCAGCGGAATACCGACGGTTTCCACCTGCTGCCCGTTCACGTTCAGAGATTGCAAGCGGCGAGTGACTACCGCCACTGCGCGAATAAAGCCGCGCTTGCTGCTCACCTTCACGCGGTCGCCGTTGGCAATGCCCTTCGCTTTTGCCAGGGTTTCGCTTATCTCCACAAACTGTTCCGGCTGGGCGATGGCATTAAGCCGCGCATGCTTGGTCCAGGTGTGGAAGTGCTCGGTCAGGCGATAGGTGGTCCCCACATACGGGAACTTATCCTTCTTACCTAAACGCAGCACATCGTCCTCATAGATCCGCACCACCGGGCTGGAGATAACGTTCGGGTGCAGCGGGTTGGTGCCGAGCGGCGTTTCCATCGGCTCGTAGTGTTCCGGGAATGGCCCTTCCGCCAGCTTGTCGAGAGCGAACAGGCGTCCCAGCCCTTCCGGCTGCATGATAAACGGCCCGGTGTTGCTGCCCGGCGCGGCGGTGTTGTAGTCCGGGATATCGTTCCCCGTCCATTTTGTCCCGTTCCACTGAATCAGCATCCGTTTCGGATCCCACGCTTTACCGTTGATATCCGCCGAGGCACGGTTGTATAGCACGCGACGATTGAGCGGCCACGCCCATGCCCAGCCCAGCGTATTGCCCAGCCCCGACGGGTCAGCGTTATCTCGGTTAGCCATCTGGTTACCCTGCTCCGTCCAGCTACCGGCGTAGATCCAGCAGGAAGACGCCGTCGTGCCGTCGTCGCGCAGCAGCGCGAAGCTGTTCAGCAGTTGGCCTTTTTTCGCCACCAGGGCGCCGTTTGCGTCAAAGATATCCGCCAGCGCTACGCCATTGTTCTCTTTGGCGACTTCCTCTGACTCAGGATGGTCAGGCTGCTTGTAGTTCCAGC
Source organism: Enterobacter sp. CPE_E890 (assembly GCF_046521475.1). Classification (NCBI taxonomy): domain Bacteria; kingdom Pseudomonadati; phylum Pseudomonadota; class Gammaproteobacteria; order Enterobacterales; family Enterobacteriaceae; genus Enterobacter; species Enterobacter sp. CPE_E890. Next base: position 2,554,021 of record NZ_JBKFZW010000001.1, read on the forward strand.
TCATCATCAGCAACGGCTCAGCGCCTTTGCCGCCTTCGGTGCGGTACATTTCGCGCAGGCGATGGTAAATCCCGGCCAGGATCTCGCCGTCGTTACGCGCTTCGCCCGGAGCGTCCTGGCCTTTCCAGTGCCACTGCAGCCAGCGGCCAGAGTTAGCAATAGACCCGTCTTCTTCCGCAAAGCAGGTGGACGGCAGGCGGAACACTTCGGTCTGAATGGATGCGGTATCGACATCGTTCATCTCGCCGTGGTTCTGCCAGAAGTTAGAGGTCTCAGTGACCAGCGGGTCGATAACCACCATGTACTTGAGCTTGCTCAGGCTGCGCACAACCTTGTTTTTATCCGGGAACGAGGCCACCGGGTTGAAGCCCTGGCAGATGTAACCCGTGACGTTGCCTTTATCCATCATGTTGAAATATTTGATGACGTCGTAAGCCTGATCCCATTTTGGTAGCCAATCGAAGCCCCAGTCGTTCTCCTTCTGGGCCGCATCGCCGTAGAAGGATTTCATCAGGCTGACGTAGAACTTCGGATAGTTGCTCCAGTAGTTCACCTGATCCGGTAACGTCGCTTTTGGCGTATTCGCCGCCAGATAGGTTTGCAGATCGGCCTGTTTTTCGGACGGCAGCGTCAGGTAGCCCGGCAGACTGGTCGACAGTAAACCAAGATCCGTTAAGCCCTGAATATTGGAGTGACCACGCAGCGCGTTCACGCCGCCACCGGCCATGCCCATGTTGCCGAGCAGCAGCTGGATCATCGCCATTGTGCGGATGTTCTGCGCGCCCACGGTATGCTGCGTCCAGCCCAGCGCATACAGGAACGTGGTGGTTCTGTCGGCGGCGCTGGTGGAGGCCAGCACTTCACACACCTTCAGGAAGTCCGCTTTCGGCGTGCCGCAGATGTTCTCCACCACGTCCGGCGTATAGCGGGAGACGTGCTGCTTCAGCAGGTTCCACACGCAGCGCGGGTGCGTCAGGGTTTCATCACGCAGCGCATAGCCGTTTTCATCGAACTGATAGTTCCAGGACGTTTTATCGTACTGGCGTTGCTCGGCGTCATAGCCGCTAAACAGCCCGTCATCGAAGGCAAAATCATCCCGCACCAGCAGATTCGCGTTGGTGTAGTGTTTAACGTATTCCGCGTTAATTTTGTTGTTTTCGATCAGGTACAGCAGCACGCCGGACAGGAACGTAATGTCCGTACCGGAGCGGATCGGCGCATAGATATCGGCCACCGATGCCGTACGCGTAAAGCGCGGATCGACGACGATAAGCGTCGCATCGTTGTTATTTTTCGCTTCCATCGCCCAGCGGAACCCCACCGGATGAGCTTCCGCGGCGTTACCGCCCATCACCACCACGACGTTAGCGTTTTTGATATCAACCCAGTGGTTGGTCATCGCACCGCGACCAAATGTTGGAGCAAGACTTGCTACCGTTGGTCCGTGTCAGACGCGCGCCTGGTTGTCTACCGCCAGCATGCCGAGAGAGCGCACAAATTTTTGCGTCAGCATGCCGGTTTCATTGCTGGCTGCAGAGGCACATAGCATCCCGGTGGAGAGCCAGCGGTTAACCGTCACGCCCTGAGTATTCTTTTCAATAAAGTTGGTATCGCGGTCGGCTTTCATTAATTTGGCGATGCGGGAGAAGGCCTCGTCCCAGGAGATACGCTGCCACTTGTCGGAACCCGGCGCGCGGTATTCCGGGTAGCGCAGGCGGTTTTCGCTGTGAACGTAGTCCAGCAGCCCCGCCCCTTTCGGGCAAAGCGCTCCGCGGCTCACCGGATGATCCGGATCCCCTTCAATATGGTAAATCGCTTCTCTGGCGTTCTTCGCGCCATCGCCCAGGCTATACATTAAAAGCCCACAACCTACGGAGCAGTATGTGCAGGTGTTACGGATCTCTTTTGCGCGCAGCAGCTTATAGTTGCGTGCCTGAGCCAGCGCCATTTTGGGAGCAAATCCCAGCATGGCTGCCGTTGTTCCGGCCATACCGCCCGCGCAGATTTTAAAAAATTGTCTGCGGCTGACGTCCATTGTTGTCCTCTTTTTCGAATAAGACTTCGCGCCGCAAACTAGCAGTAACTCCCCTGATTTTTTTGCGTCAAATCAAGGTCATCTGTCTTCACCCCCTTAATAGTCACCACCGATACATTTAAATACCCCTTTTTGATTAACGGTTTAAGAGAATAATTGGCGACAGTGTCAGGATGAATGCGATACATTTTTCCTTTGATTTTTATTGCAATGGCGAAGTAATGGACAGAAAAAAAGCAACGCTTATTGGGCTGGCGGCAATACTGTTATGGAGCACGATGGTTGGGCTCATTCGCAGCGTGAGCGAGGGGCTGGGGCCGGTAGGCGGTGCGGCAATGATCTACACCGTCAGTGGATTATTGTGTCTGGTGACGGTGGGATTTCCTGATATTCGCAAATTCTCGCCACGCTATCTTATTGCAGGCAGCGTGCTGTTTGTCAGCTATGAAATTTGCCTGGCACTCTCGTTGGGCTATGCCGCAACGCGATCGCAGGCCATTGAGGTCGGCATGGTCAATTATCTGTGGCCGAGCCTGACGATTGTATTTGCCATTATGTTCAACGGGCAAAAATCAACTCTGTGGGTGATCCCCGGCTTAGCCATCTCATTGCTGGGCGTCTGCTGGGTATTAGGCGGTGAACAGGGATTACATCTTGAGGAGATCACCCGCAATATCGTTTCCAGCCCGCTGAGCTACGCGCTGGCGTTTGCCGGGGCATTTATCTGGGCGGCCTACTGCACCGTAACCAGCAAATTTGCCAAAGGGCAAAACGGTATTACCCTTTTTGTTTTGCTGACTGCGTTGAGTCTTTGGGTGAAATATGCCCTTAGCGAGCAGCCAGAAATGGTATTCAGTGTCCCGGTTGTCGTGAAGCTATTAATGTGCGGTGTTGCTCTGGGTTTTGGCTATGCCTCATGGAATATCGGTATTCTCCATGGCAACGTCACGGTACTTGCCGCCGTATCCTATTTTACCCCTGTACTTTCTGCCGCTCTGGCTGCCGCACTGCTGAGCTCTCCACTCTCTTTCTCGTTCTGGCAAGGTGCGCTGATGGTCTGCGCCGGGTCGCTGCTTTGCTGGTTCGCAACACGAAAATAAGGGTCCGTCGTTCTGCCGGGAGGCGTGTATTCCGGCAGAAAATTAACATAAATTTAATATGTGATCGCGCGTCAAAATATTCATAAGCTCATTAGAGAATGTGTTTAAATTCTGTTTATATTATCGTTGTTTTGCATTCCCCCCCTCCTCTCTTCTTGACATAAACTGACACCGTAGCGCAATTACTCTCCTGCGAATATTAACAACCTTAATAGCACAAAGTGCAATAGTGTGTTTCTGTGTATTTCAGCAAAAAGCACGGTAATTACGTGCATTCAATAACCTAACACAATGATTTACGGTAAACGGTTAAGCTTAATTCTACAAAATGCACCGATAAAATTGATAGTAACATAACTAAATTAAACCATTGAAAAACTATATTGCGGATAATAGATCTGATAAGGAAATATACAAAACCCGGTTAAACACTCTTCATTTCATTCTGTTTAGCGACCATTTATCCGATCTCGATCACACTAAAGGAAATTATTAGCAATAATTTGAAACTTATTATTGAAAGGCAACTACAACATTTTTAAAAATAGCATGCCATTGACGAACAGCCTCGTTTAGAAATCGTTCGAAGTGGCTCAGGAAATACTTAAGAAAATTATAAGGAATATTTAAGATGAAACTTAAATTAGTTGCAGTGGCAGTGACTTCCATGTTGGCAGCAGGCGTTGTTAACGCTGCTGAAATTTATAACAAAGACGGTAACAAGCTGGATCTGTACGGTAAAGTAACAGGTCTGCACTATTTCTCTGATGACACCAGCAACGACGGCGACAAAACCTACGTACGTCTGGGCTTCAAAGGTGAAACTCAGATCAACGACCAGATGTCCGGTTACGGTCAGTGGGAATATGAATTCAAAGGCAACAACGATGAAAGCAACGGCGACAAAGGCAACAAAACGCGTCTGGCTTTCGCTGGTCTGAAATTCAACGAATTCGGTTCTTTCGACTACGGTCGTAACTACGGTGTTGCTTACGACATCGGCGCATGGACTGACGTTCTGCCAGAGTTCGGTGGTGATACCTGGACGCAGACTGATGGCTTCATGACTCAGCGTGCCACTGGCGTTGCAACCTACCGTAACACCGACTTCTTCGGTCTGGTTGACGGCCTGAACTTTGCCGCTCAGTACCAGGGTAAAAACAACAAGCGCGACATCACCGAAGCGAACGGTGACGGTTGGGGCTTGTCTTCTACCTATGAAATGGACGGTTTCGGCGTGGGTGCAACCTATGCGAAATCTGACCGTACCAACAATCAGGTTCGTGCTGGTGAAGTGGCTAATACCATGAACGCTGGCGGTGACAACGCAGAAGTTTGGGCTGCTGGCCTGAAATACGATGCAAACAACATCTACCTGGCAAGCACCTACTCTGAAACCCGCAATATGACCAACTTCGGTAAAGGTTATATCGCGAACAAAGCTCAGAACTTTGAAGTTGTTGCTCAGTACCAGTTCGATTTCGGTCTGCGTCCATCCGTTGCTTACCTGAAATCCAAAGGTAAAGACATCGGTACTTATGGCGACCAGGATCTGGTTGAATACGTTGATGTTGGCGCGACTTACTACTTCAACAAGAACATGTCTACCTACGTTGATTACAAAATCAACCTGCTGGACGACAACAAGTTCACCAAAGATGCAGCTATTGCTACCGACAACATCGTTGCTCTGGGTCTGACTTACCAGTTCTAAGATTTGTCAGTATAAAAAGGCCAGCCTTCGTGGCTGGCTTTTTTTATACCAGTTTGACTGGCGTAATAAAGGAGCACGCCATGCACATATTCAAAGGACGCTGTCTATGCGGGATGAGCCAATTCAGCGTTTCCCTCAACAATTTCGACGTCTATGCCTGCCACTGTACGCAATGTCAGAAGTGGTCAGGTGGAATTGCCATGTATCTGGAAGCCGTGGGTAAACCGCTTGTGGAGCAAGACTCGATTGCCCCTTCTCACTTCTCGTCCTCTGCGCGAGGAGAACGCTGGTTCTGTCCGGGGTGTGGTTGTCCTCTGTGGTTCAAGCTGACCTCAACAGCACGCTATTTTATTCCATGGACATTACTTGAGATGAGCGAAGATGAACGACGTCGGCTGGTGCTCGCCGCTGAAATCTATACCGAAACCCAGCCCGCATTCTTTGGTCTGACCGGACAATATGCGCGCTACAGCGGTTCAGAAATTGAAGCCATGGATAAGCACTGTTTGCTTACCTCATAGGAGATTCTCCCCCGCGGCCCGACGAAGCCAGTTTTGCAGTAGCTTACCGTCCTCAGTCATCTCCGAATCCGAACGAACACAGAGGTAGTAGTCGCGCCCGTCATCAATGGGTAAGTCAAATATCTTCACCAGCTCACCACTCTCAAGATAAGGTGCGATCAGCGGCTCACGCATCAACGCGCAGCCCAGCCCGGCCTGTACTCCCGCCAGCGTCAAAAGTCCGTCCTCAAACAGGGGGCCACTGCGCCGCAGAGGGCGTTTCACTCCCTGTAACAGGAACCACTGTGACCATGTGGTGCGCTCCTCATCGTGCAGCAACGGCATTTGCAGCAGTTGCTCTGGCGTGTCGATATGGCCATGAATGCGCAAAAATGCACGGCTGCATACAGGCACCATCTGACCGGAGATCAATTTTTCACTCTGATATCCCGCCCACTGACCGTTGCCGAAGCGAATCGACATATCCGACGCATCGCTCAGATAGTTACGATGATTGGCATACACTACGTTGATCTCGGTTTGCGGATTGGCACGCATAAAAGCAGGCAGACGCGGGATAAACCACCCCATGCCAAAAAGCGGGATCAGGCTGATGGTGACCTGACGCGTTTGCGCCTGTTCAGCCAGATGCTCCGTTGCCTGGCGCAACACGTTAAAAGCCGCACGGATGGAGCGGTAATATTCACGTCCGTGCTGGCTCAGCACCAGCCTGCGCCCCTGGCGTTCCGTCAGCGGCATTTGCAGGAACCCTTCGAGCACCTTGAGCTGGTGACTGACAGCAGACGGTGAAATATCCAGCTCCTGTGCCGCCAGCGTAACACTGCCCAATCGGGCGATAGCTTCAAAAGCACGTACAGCCCGTAGCGGCGGATCATTGGCCAGTCGACTTTCTCCATAAATGGGTAGGCCAGGTGACTGTTCTGTTTTATTCATATGTTGATTTCTTTAGGCTTTATACCCGAAAACGGAGTTTTTATATTTTCATATAAATCATAAAGATAAAACAATATCTGTTTATCATAAGAAATAATATATGTGTATTTTACAATTTATTTCATTTGTTGGATGGTAGCCGCAGAAAGAGCACTTTGCAGGAACCTACGTTGGATACATTCATACAACAACTGATCAACGGTGTGATGCTGGGAAGCATCTACGCGTTGATCGCGCTGGGCTATACCATGGTGTATGGCATTTTGCGCATTATTAACTTTGCCCATGGCGATATTCTGATGGTGGGTGCGTTAACCACACTTTCTGCCATGAACAGCCTCAACAATACTTTCCCGCACCTGCCGCTTCTGATTCAGCTCGGTTTTGCCTTGCTGATCGCCATGTCCGTTTGTGCCCTGCTGGCGATGGCCGTGGAGCGCTTTGCCTACCGACGCCTGCGTAACGCGCCGCGTCTGGCACCGCTGATCTCCGGGATTGGCGTCTCGGTGCTGCTGCAAACCGTGGCGATGATCGTCTGGACGCGCAACCCTCTGATGTTCCCTCAGATCCTGCCCATGGAACCGATCGCCGTGACGTCAGGAAGTGAACTGCATCCCCCTGCCATTGTGACCGTCACCGGCATTGTTACCGTGGTGCTGGCGCTTACAGTGATGACAGGGCTATGGCTGCTGGTGGAATACACCCGCCTGGGGCGCGGCATGCGCGCCGTGGCGGAAAACCCGCGCGTCGCCACGCTGATGGGGGTTAACCCCAATGCCATTATTACCCTGACGTTCGCCATTGGCGGCATCTTTGCCGCGCTGGCAGGCGTCATGATGGCGAGCAACTACGGCAACGCCAGCTTCTCAATGGGCTTCCTGCCGGGAATTAAAGCATTCACAGCCGCCGTGCTGGGCGGTATTGGTAACATTCGTGGCGCCATGATTGGCGGGATCCTGCTCGGCATCATCGAAGCGCTGGGCGCAGGTTACCTGGGTGAACTGACCCACGGCGTCTTTGGCAGCAACTATCAGGACGTCTTTGCCTTCATCGTGCTGATTCTGGTACTGGTCTTCCGTCCGGCAGGTCTGCTGGGTGAGCGTGTGGCAAACCGAGCGTAAGGGATACTATGACAACCGTACAACTACAAACGCCGACCGCTACGCGCAAATTCTGGTCCGGTATGAGTTTGTTCTGCCTCGCACTGCTGATTGCGCCAGTGGTTGCCAGCCAGCTCGGCGGAAATTACTGGGTGCGCGTCATTGACTTCGCCCTGCTCTACATCATGCTGGCGCTGGGGCTGAACATTGTGGTCGGCTACACCGGCCTGCTGGACATGGGCTTTATCGCCTTTTACGCAGTGGGTGCCTATCTGGCCGCCCTGCTGGCTTCACCGCACCTGCTTGAAGTGTTCCCGATCCTCACGGTCTGGTTCCCGGACGGGCTGCACACGTCTTATCTGTTGATTATTCCCATAGCGGCACTGGTTGCAGCGGTGTGCGGCATCGTGCTCGGTGCGCCAACGTTAAAGCTTCGTGGGGATTATCTGGCGATCGTGACGCTGGGCTTTGGGGAGATCATCCGCATCCTGATGCGTAACCTCGACCGTCCGGTGAATATCACGAACGGTGCGAAAGGTATTACCGGCGTCGATACCCTGAATCTTTTCGGCCTGAAATTCAGCGGTGTGTATCACTGGTTCGGTTTTAAAGTGCCTGCCCTATGGCTGTGGTACTACCTGCTGATGCTGGTGATTGTGGCCATTATTTTTGTTTGCCTGCGCCTGCAACACTCGCGTATTGGTCGCGCCTGGCATGCCATTCGTGAAGATGAGGATGTGGCCCGCGCGATGGGCATCAACGTCCGTAACTATAAGCTACTGGCCTTTGCGATGGGTGCCTCATTTGGCGGCGTAGCGGGTGCCTTGTTCGGCGCGTTTCAGGGCTTTGTCTCCCCGGAATCCTTCACGTTACAGGAATCCATTGCCGTGCTGGCGATGGTGGTGCTGGGCGGTATGGGGCATATTCCGGGCGTGATCCTCGGCGCGATACTGCTTACCGCCCTGCCGGAACTGCTGCGCAGTCAGGCAGCCCCGGTTCAGCAGGCGCTGTTCGGTACGGTGCTGATTGACCCCGAAGTGTTGCGTCAGCTGTTCTACGGCCTGGCGCTGGTGCTGGTCATGCTGGTTCGTCCTGCCGGGATCTGGCCGGTACGCCACAAGGAGGTGAATACATGAGTCTGTTAACCGTACGCAACATGTCCAAACGTTTCGGTGGGCTTACCGCCGTGGATGACGTTTCGATCGCCGTGAACAAGGGTGAAATCTACGGGCTGATAGGTCCTAACGGGGCGGGAAAAACCACCTGCTTTAACCTGATCACCGGGCTTTATCCGGCGGACAGCGGTGAATTTTCAATCGCCGATAAGCCCTATTTCCCCAGACACATTGAAAAGGTCACCGCCGCCGGGATTGCGCGTACCTTCCAGAACGTGCGCCTCTTTAACGACATGTCGGTGCTGGAAAACGTAATGGTGGGTCGCCACGTGCGCACCCGTAACGGTCTTTGGGCCGCGCTGAGCCGCCACAAACGCGCCCGCGCAGAAGAAATGCAAACCCGTGAGCTGGCCTGGCACTGGCTGGAATACACCGGCATTGCGAAGTTCGCCCACTACCGAGCCTGCGATCTGGCCTACGGCCATCAGCGTCGACTTGAAATCGCCCGAGCGCTGGCAACCGACCCTCTACTGCTGGCACTGGACGAACCCGCCGCCGGGATGAATGCAGCAGAAAAAGTAGCGCTTGGCGAGTTACTCATCCGCCTACGTGATGACGGTAAAACCCTGCTGATGATTGAACATGACGTCAAGCTCGTGATGGGCATCTGCGATCGCCTGACGGTGCTGGATTACGGCAAAACGCTCGCCAGCGGCACGCCGGAGAGCGTTCGTCGCGACCCGGCAGTGATCGCCGCCTGGCTTGGAGGCAACGCCCATGTCTGAATTACTGAAAGTGGAACGCGTGGACGTGCATTACGGCGGTATTCAGGCCGTACGCGATGTCTCTTTTACCCTGCACAAGGGCGAGCAGGCCACGCTGATCGGCGCTAACGGTGCGGGTAAAAGCTCCACCGTGCGCGCCATTACCGGACTGGAAAACTTTAGCGGCCATATTGAATTCAACGGTAAAGCGGTGCGTAAGCACAAGCCCGAAACCCTGCTCCGTGACGGACTGGTGATGGTCCCGGAAGGCCGGGGAATCTTCTCCCGAATGACGGTGCTGGAAAACCTGCAGATGGGCGCCTGGCTCAGGCGTGACACTGTCACCGTTAAGCGCGAGATGAACGAGATTTTCGAGCGCTTCCCGCGTCTGGGCGAGCGCCAGCATCAGCTTGCCGGGCTGCTGTCCGGCGGAGAGCAACAGCTGCTGGCCCTTAACCGCGCCCTGCTCAGTCGCCCGCGCCTGTTGATCCTCGACGAACCCTCAATGGGGCTTGCACCGAAGATGGTAGAAAACATTTTTGCCGTCATAGCCGGCCTGCGCGAGCGCGGCGTTGCCCTGCTGCTCATCGAACAAAACGCCCGCCTGGCGCTGGAAGTCACCGACAGCGCGTGGGTGATGGACAGTGGCAGCATTGTTCATCACGGCGAATCGAAAGCGCTGCTCAATGACGACCAGATTGCACAGATTTATTTGGGCGAAATGCCGGCTTAACAACACTAACCAACATCAGGGAAATACAATGAAAACAGTAAAAATCAGCGCGCTCAGCGCCGCTATTCTGCTCGGTGGTTTTGCCTCAACGGGCGCATGGGCCGCCGACAGTGAAACCGTGGTTATCGGTCTGGCGGGCCCGCTCACTGGACCATCGGCCCGTATCGGTAAAGATCTGGAGAATGGCGCACAGCTGGCGATTGATGACATCAACAAGCAGCACCCGACCATCGGCGGCAAAGCGGTGACATTCAAACTGCAGTCCGAAGACGATCAGTCTGACCCGCGCACCGCCGTGGCCGTGGCGCAACGTTTGGTGGATAGCGGCGTGGCGGGCGTTGTCGGTCACTGGAACACCGGTACCAGTATTCCGGCTGCGCGTGTGTATCACGATGCCGGTATCGCTCAGGTTGCGCCCGTAGCGACCGGTCACGCCTATACCAAACAGGGTTTCGATACCAGCTTCCGCGTGATGGGCCACGACGATGACGGCGGCCAGTTGGCCGGACAGTACGCGGTAAATACCCTGAAAGCGAAACGCATTGCGGTGATTGACGACCGTACCGCGTTTGGTCAGGGGCTGGCGGACCAGTTCATTAAATCGCTGGAAGCACAGGGCGTGAAGGTTGTCGATCGTCAGTACGTTGATGACAAAACGGTGGACTTCAGCGCCGTACTGACCGCCATCCGGAGTAAAAACGCCGATCTGATCTTCTTCGGCGGCGTCGACAGCCAGGCAGCACCGCTGGCGCGTCGTATCAAACAGCTGGGCATGAACGCCACGCTGATGGGCGCAGGCGGATTTGTCAGCCAGACGTTCCTGCAGCTGGCGCAGAAAGAAGGCGAAGGCGTGGTCGCGCTGGAGCCGGGTCTGCCCGTTGACCAGATGCCGGGTGGAAAGGCATTCGAACAGGCCTATCAGGCCCGCTACCACACCCATATCGAACTGCACGCCCCGTTCGCCTATGACGCCACCCGCGTGCTGGTTGCGGCGATGGAAAAAGCAGATTCCGTTGAGCCGTCCGACTATCTGCCCGCCCTGCGCGCCATCAGCTACTCCGGCGTCACCGGCCAGATAGCGTTTGATAAAGAAGGTAACCTGAAATCGCCGTCTTTCACCGTTTACAAGGTCGTCGATGGCAAATGGCAGCCGCAAACCGTGCTGGGTGGCACAAAAGCGAAGTAACGCAGTGAGGGCAATGTGATGAGTAATAATAACGAGCTGGGCATTCTCGCCCGCCGCAAAATTGAAGCAGAAATTATTAAGCCAATTTATGAAATCCTGGTGCGCGAGATAGGGAAAACCCGCGCCCAGGCGGTCATTGGTGAGGCCATTGAGCAGGCTGCAATTGACGCAGGCAAAGCGTTTGCCAGCAAAGAACCCAACGGCGCGGACGTAAAGAGTTTTATCGCACTGCAATATCTGTGGGAGAAAGATAACGCGCTTGAGGTGAAGGTTATCGACGCCGACGACCAGCAGTACAACTACAACGTGACCCGCTGTCGCTACGCGGAGATGTATCACGAAATGGGGCTGGGCGAGATTGGTCATCTGCTCTCCTGCGCGCGCGATGAAAAATTCATCGTTGGCTATGCGCCGGACGTGGAACTGACCCGGACCACCACCATCATGCAGGGCGGTTCATGCTGTGATTTCCGCTACCGCAGCAGTAAGGACAAGACATGATCCGCGTCAACGCCGAACGACTGTGGTCAACGCTTGAGATGATGGCGCAGATCGGCGGTACGCCCGCCGGTGGCGTCACCCGTCTGGCACTGAGCGAGGAAGATCGTATTGCGCGAAACCTGCTGCGCGGCTGGGCGCTGGACGCGGGTTTCACCTGCGACGTCGACAGCATGGGCAATATGTTTATCCGTCGCCCGGGGAAAAACCCGCAGCTTGCCCCGGTCATGACGGGTTCACATGTGGATACCCAGCCGCAGGGCGGTAACTACGACGGTGTTTACGGCGTGCTGGCAGGGCTGGAGCTGCTGCGAACCCTTAACGATCATCACGTTGAGACTGAACGTGACGTTGTGCTGGTGAACTGGACTAACGAAGAAGGTGCGCGCTTTGCGCCAGCCATGCTCTCTTCAGGGGTCTGGACGGAGCAATTTAGCGAAGCGTACGCGCATGCCCGTGCGGATAACGATGGCATCACCGTGGGCGAAGCGCTGGATAGCATTGGCTACCGGGGTGAAATCCCTGCTCGCGCGTTTCCTGTTCACGCCTGCTACGAACTGCACATCGAGCAGGGACCGATCCTGGAAGACGAAGCCATCGATATCGGCTTAGTCCGCGCGGCAATGGGCCAGCGCTGGTTTACCCTGACGCTGGACGGATTTGCCGCCCACGCAGGCACCACGCCGATGCACAGCCGCCGCGATGCGCTGACCGCCTTCGCAGAGCTGGCGCTGAAGGTGGAAGAGATTGGCTATCGGCATGCCCCAGACGGACGCGCGACGATCGGTATGGCGCAGGTTACGCCAAACTCGCGCAACGTCGTGCCGTCTCGCGTGGAATGCAGCGTTGAGTTTCGCCACCCGGAGCAGCAGGCGCTGGAAACCATGGAGGCGGCGCTGCATAAAGTGGCTGAAAGCCTGAGCCTGCGCGGCGTGTCGGCTCTCGTTGAACGTATTTTTGACTACGCGCCCATTGCGTTTGATGCCGAATGCCTGGCTCGTACGGAGAAGGCCGTGGCGAAACTGGGCTATTCGTCGAAACCGATGGTCTCCGGCGCGGGTCACGACACCTGCTATGTCAGCAAAATTGCGCCCGCCAGCATGATATTTATCCCCTGCGTGAAAGGCATTAGCCATAACGAAGCGGAAAGGATCCTGCCAGAATGGTCGGAGAAAGGGGCGAATGTGTTATTGCATAGCGTCCTGTCTGCGGCGCTTGAGAAATAGAACGGTGCGAAAGCAGAGGACCTCTGCTTTCGCCAGAGTCTACACGGCAACGCGTCGGCTGATTTCGACAACCCTGTCGCTGGGAAGGTGATAGTGGTTGATGACGTGCGTGCAGTTGCGCTTCATGAAAGCAAAAATATGCCGTTGCCATGCTGCCATACCCGCTGTTCCATCACCTGCTACGATAGTTTCATGTCCAACATACCAGGTGGCATCATCATTCGCGAACAGCACGTTGATTTCACTGACACCCTGTAACAAATGCGGGATATCCGGGTGCTCCATAAAACCGTATTGTGCCACGCCGTGCCAGTAACCTGGCGCGCGCTGCTCTACCCTGATCCGTTGTTCTTCCCCCACATAGGGCACATTCAGGATATCAATAGTCAGCGATAACACATCTCGCTGTAGCACCTTGTTGCGCGCAACATGCCAGCGCATGACCGGGGGGATATTGTTCTGTGTACGGGTCAAAAAAACGGCGGAACCTGCAACTCTGGGTACCGTCTTTTGCTGAAGCTGGTTAAAGAACGCATCCACGCTGATGCCCTTCTCGCCCACCGATGCGGAGACCGCCTTAACGCCGCGGTGCCAGATCAGCATCACCGTACAAATAGCTGCGGCCATCAGCAGCGGAATATAGCCGCCTTCCAGGACCTTAATCAGATTGGCAAACAAGAAGGTGGCATCAATCACCAGGAAACAGAGGGCAATAACCGCGCTGCTGACCCGACTCCAGTGCCACACTTCCCGCATTGCCACAAATAGCAGGCCCGTCGTCATCAGCATGGTTAATGACACGGCAATACCGTATGCAGCAGCAAGCTTGTCGGAAGATTTGAAGAACACCACCAGCCCAATCGTTACCACCATAAGCAGCCAATTGATTGTGCCTATATAGATTTGACCGTAGCTTTCTGCCGCCGTCTGTTTGATCCGTAAACGGGGTAACCAGCCGAGCTGAATAGCCTGCCGCGTCATGGAAAAAGCGCCCGTAATTATCGCCTGACTGGCGATTATCGTCGCCAGCGCGGCAAGAATAATGAGCGGAAACTGCATCACAGGCGGACACAGCATAAAGAAAAGGTTTTGTTTACTGTCGGCTCCGGCCAGGATCAGCGCGGATTGCCCCGCATAATTGAGCAGCAATGCGGGAAATACGACACCGTACCAGGCAAGCCAGATGGGTTTTTTACCGAAATGCCCCATATCGGCGTACAGCGCTTCAGCACCAGTCACACAGAGAAAAACGCCCCCCAGGACCAGAAAACTGGTGTACCCGTTCGAAAACAAAAACGCGATGCCATACGCAGGATTCAGCGCCAGCAATACCGATGGGTGCTGAATGATCCCCCATACGCCCAACGCTGCAATTGCAAAAAACCACAGCGCCATGATCGGACCAAATATCTTTCCTATACGAGCGGTACCAAAAGGTTGGATCAGAAAAAGTGCCAGTAAAACCATGACCGTGAGCGGCAATATATACGGCTGCGATTCAGGAAAAACAATTTCCAGCCCTTCCAGAGCGGAAAGTACGGAGATTGCCGGGGTTATCGCGCCATCACCGTAAATCAACGCAGCGCCGATAAGTGCGGAAAAAATGACCCAGCGCCCGCCTTTCCCTTTTTCCACCAGAAGCGACATCAATGCCATGATGCCGCCCTCGCCATGATTATCAATTCGCATGGCGAATGCAGCATATTTTATGGATGTCACCAGGATGAGTGTCCAGGTAATCAGCGAGAGCAGTCCCAGAACCACTGCGGGCGTAGGATCATGCTCAGAGAGCGACAACACGGTCCTGAAGGTATAGAGCGGACTGGTGCCAATATCACCAAAAACGACACCCAGCGCACCACCGGCAAGCAGGGTTAACCGGGAGAACGGTTGGCGCGATTCACTGCGGTGGAGCAGGCTCATATTTTCCAGCAAGAGTCAGATAATCCTTTAAAAAACATAGTGCATCTGCCCCACTGACGCCAACCATAAACCTGGTTTTCCGGATCTATTTACCGCGGGTTGACCTTAGCCAGGCTAAACCAAACGCCAACGGCCAGCAACAGCAGCATTCCCCCAGCACTCCCCAACGCCACGCTATGCGAAGTGATAAACGCGCTTTTCGCTGCTTCAATCAGTGTTTCCGCCATCGCGGGTGTCAGATCCTGCGCCACCTTCATCGCTTCACCAATGGATGACGACGCTTTGTCGACGAGAGAAGCATTCAGCCCCTGTGGCAATTCGATCGACGCCGTGAAGCTGCGGGTCAACAGCAGACCAAAAATGGCGATCCCCAGACCGGCACCCAGTTCATACGACATGGTTTCAATCGCTCCTGCTGCAGCGGCTTTCTCTTTTGGCGCAGCAGCCATGATCGCTGAGGTTGAAGCCAACAGCGCGCTGGCAGCACTGAAGCCCAGCAGCACCATCAGGCACCACGCCTGCCACTGCTGGTTGCTGAAGTCGAGCAGCGACAGACCAATAAAACTGACGGCACTCAGCCCCATTCCTCCAGCGGCGACGATGCGTAACCCCAGATGTCCAACCAGTACACCGGCGATCGGCCCACTGAAGCCGCTGGCAACCATCAGAGGCAGCATAAACATCCCTGCTTCAAACGGCGTAAAGCCGTGAACAAACTGCAGCTCCTGAGCCATCAGCAGCTCAAACCCGACCAGCGCAATCATCGCAGTCATCGCCATTACCACGCCACTCAAAATGATGCGGTGGCAGAACAGACGCATGTCGATCATCGGCACGCGCGCGCGAAGCTGAATACGCACGAAGATAAACAGCAGCACCGAGCCGGTAACCAGCGCGGACACGACGACGCCTGGTGCCAGGACGCCTTTTAGCGCGGTCTTTGCACTGTAGACCAGCAGTAAAATCGCCGCGATTAGCATGATGGCATGGCCAATATTAAGCGGTTGTTCCGGGCGACCTTGCTGACGCGGCACAAAACGTGCGGCCAGCGAAACCACGACCAATACAATGGGTACGTTGATTAAAAATACCGATCCCCAGTAAAAATGTTCGAGCAGCATACCGCCAATCAGCGGACCAAATGCTGCGCCACCGGACCCCACAGCCGCCCAGACGCCAAGCGCGATATTACGATCCCGCGCTTCAGTAAACAGCGTGCGGATACCCGCGAGCGTAGCCGGAATAATCATCGCCGCACCAATCGCCAGCGAGGCGCGCGCCGCAATCAGCCATCCTGCAGACGGGGCAAACGCAGCCGCCAGCGATGATAAACCAAACAACGTACTGCCGATCATTAACAGCCGTTTGAAACCAATACGATCACCCAGTGCGCCCATCGGCAGCACCATCCCCGCCATCACCAGCGAGTAAATATCGATGATCCAAAGCAATTCATTGCCGCTGGCCCCCAGCGTCATGCTCAATGTCGGCGCCGCCACGTGCAGCACCGTTGCGTCGATCGCTACCGGGATATACACCAGCACGATAATCACTAACGCTAACCACTGACGAAACATAAATTTCCTTTTAATTAAATCATGGACACATGTCCAGAATGCGATCCTACGTAAAGTTGAACGCGTGTCCAGCTTTTTGTTACACTCGTTTCATTCCTATTGAGAGTGAGTCGAAATGCGATATCTGAGCAAGGATGAACGGCGGGAAGAAATCTTACAGGCCGCCATGCGCGTGGCGCTGTCCGAAGGACTGGCGGCAATGACGGTACGCCGCGTTGCAGCTGAAGCCGGGGTCGCGACCGGACAGGTTCACCATCATTTTACCTCCGGCGGGGAGCTAAAATCGCTGGCTTTTGTTCGCTTGATCCGTGAACTGCTGGATGCAGATGTCGTCGGCAAACAGGCTGGCTGGCGGGAGCAGCTTCATGCCATGCTCGGGAGCGATGATGGCAGGTTTGAACCTTACATTCGCCTGTGGCGTGAAGCGCAGATCCTGGCCAACCGCGATGCTGACATTAAGGGTGCCTATATTATGACCATGGAAATGTGGCACCAGGAAACGGTGGCCCTTATCAGAGCAGGCACTGAGGCTGGGGCATTTAGCCCTGATGACCGGGCAGAAAACATTGCCTGGCGTTTGATTGGGCTGGTGGGTGATGCTGCCAACTTACTGATTTAGTGTATGATGGTGTTTTGAGGTGCTCCAGTGGCTTCTGTTTCTATCAGCTGTCCCTCCTGTTCAGCTACTGACGGGGTGTTGCGTAACGGCAAAAGCACTGCCGGACATCAGCGCTATCTCTGCTCTCACTGCCGTAAAACATGGCAACTGCAGTTCACTTACACCGCTTCTCAACCCGGTACGCACCAGAAAATCATTGATATGGCCATGAATGGCGTTGGATGCCGGGCAACCGCCCGCATTATGGGCGTTGGCCTCAACACGATTTTACGTCACTTAAAAACTCAGGCCGCAGTCGGTAACCTCGCGCATACAGCCGGGCAGTGACGTCATCGTCTGCGCGGAAATGGACGAACAGTGGGGCTATGTCGGGGCTAAATCGCGCCAGCGCTGGCTGTTTTACGCGTATGACAGGCTCCGGAAGACGGTTGTTGCGCACGTATTCGGTGAACGCACTATGGCGACGCTGGGGCGTCTTATGAGCCTGCTGTCACCCTTTGACGTGGTGATATGGATGACGGATGGCTGGCCGCTGTATGAATCCCGCCTGAAGGGAAAGCTGCACGTAATCAGCAAGCGATATACGCAGCGAATTGAGCGGCATAACCTGAATCTGAGGCAGCACCTGGCACGGCTGGGACGGAAGTCGCTGTCGTTCTCAAAATCGGTGGAGCTGCATGACAAAGTCATCGGGCATTATCTGAACATAAAACACTATCAATAAGTTGGAGTCATTACCCGTGACTTCCTTCCTGCACCCTCGCCTGATTCCCCATGCAAAGGGAACAGCCCGCAGGCTCGATTCTCGCCCCCGATTTAATAAACTGACTAAAATAGCCTTCACGGGAGAGTTGCTGGGCATCCATTTTAGTCGGCGGTGCGAGCCACAAACGCGCCTGATTTTCGCTGGCACCGGCCATAATTTTACCCGCTGCGCGAAAATGACCAATGTTTGTCATGCAGGAACCAATAAAGACCTCTTCGATTGGAGTGTCCGCAACCTCAGAAAGTAAACGGGCATCGTCCGGATCGTCTGGCGCGCATACTACCGGTTCGGTGATTTCATTAAGGTCAATCTCAATCACTGCGGCATATTCTGCGTCAGGATCGGCAGACAGCAATGAAGGGTTAGCCAGCCATGCCTCGATTTCAGCGATACGACGTTCAAGCGTGGCAGCGTTCTCATAGCCGTGCTTAACCATCCAGCGCAACAGTGCCGCATTGGAACGCAGATACTGTATAACGCTCTCTTCCGACAGACGCATGACACAAGCGGCAGCGGAGCGTTCCGCGGATGCATCAGCCAGTTCAAACGCCTGCTCTGCACTTAACCTGTTCAGGCCTTCAATTTCCAGGATTCGCCCAGAGAAAATATTGCGCTTATTCTTTTTCTCAACCGTCAACAGTCCCTGCTTTCTGGCGTAAAGCGGAATGGCATGCACCAGATCGCGAAGGGTGATCCCTTTTTGCATCTCGCCCTTAAAACGCACCAGCACCGATTCAGGCATATCCAGCGGCATAATGCCGGTTGCGGCGGCAAAAGCCACCAGCCCGGAGCCGCCCGGGAAGGAGATCCCCAGCGGGAAGCGAGTATGAGAATCGGCACCTGTTCCCACCGTGTCAGGTAGCAGCATGCGATTAAGCCAGGAATGGATAATGCCGTCGCCCGGTTTGAGCGCAACCCCTTTACGGCTGGTGATAAACTGCGGCAGGGTTTCATGCAGTTGGACATCCACGGGTTTCGGGTACGCAGAGGTGTGGCAGAAAGACTGCATCACCAGATCGGCTGAAAAGGTGAGGCAGGCAAGATCGGTCAGCTCATCACGCGTCATCCCGCCGGTGGTGTCCTGAGAGCCTACGGTAGTGATCTTCGGCTCGCAATACTGCCCCGGACGGATCCCCGCCACACCGCAGGCTTTACCTACCATTTTTTGCGCCAGCGTAAAACCTGTTGCGGATGGTGCGGGTGACGCGGGCTTGCGAAATACCTCTGAAGGCTTAAGCTTCAGCGATTCCCGCGCTTTCGCCGTCAGGCTGCGCCCGATAATTAACGGGATCCGCCCGCCGGCGCGCACTTCGTCCAGCAGCACATCGGTTTTAAGGGTAAAGGTCGTTACCAGCCGCTGGCTTTCTGTCTCACGAATTTCCCCCTTGTAGGGGTAAAGATCGATCAGCATCCCTGTCGTCAGCGCGGAGACATCCATCTCTACCGGCAGCGCGCCGGAATCTTCCAGCGTATTGAAGAAAATGGGCGCAATTTTTCCGCCAAACACAAACCCGCCGTTGCGTTTATTCGGCACGTACGGAATATCGTTCCCGATGTGCCACAGGATGGAGTTGGTGGCGGATTTACGTGAGGATCCGGTCCCTACGACGTCACCGACGTACACCAGCGGCCAGCCTGCCGATTTTAATTCTGACAACTGACGCAAAGGGCCACGCACGCCAGGCTCATCGGGTTCAACCCCTTCCCTGGCGTTACTGAGCATGGAGAGCGCGTGCAGTGGAATGTCGGGTCGTGACCACGCCTCGGGTGCCGGAGACAAATCGTCGGTATTGGTCTCGCCGGGGACCTTAAACACCTTCAGGGTGATTTTTTCAGGCATGGCCGGACGACGGGTAAACCATTCGGCATTCGCCCAGGACTGAAGCACCTCTTTTGCCCGGACGTTACCGTTCTTCGCTTTAGCTTCCACCTGGCTGAATTTTTCAAAGATCAGGATTGTAGAAGAAAGCTGCTCGGCGGCCAGCGGTGCCAGGCTCGGATGGTCGAGAAGCTCAATCAGCGGCTGGACGTTATAGCCCCCCTGCATCGACCCCAGCAGCATCGTGGCCTTTTCGGGAGAAAGCCCATTAATCTGGTATTCCTGTAACGCTACCTTAAATAAAAACGCGGCTTTTAACTTTGCGGCAGGATCGACGCCCGGCGGTACGCTGTGGGTTAATAAGTCAATTAATAATGGATGAGGTGCGGACGCATCGTTAATTAAACGATGAATAACTGCATCGGTTTGTTCCGCTGTTAACGGTTTCGCCGGAATACCCGTTTCAGCGCGCGCTTTCAGGTGCTGATTATAATCATCTAACATAGGTTCTCCTGTTAAAGCTAAAGTTGTTCACAAAATTCTGTTAATCGTTTGAGTCCGTATGGCCATTCGCCAAAGCCAGACTCAGAATTAATATGTCCGGCCTCACCGATATCGATGAGATGACCGCGCCAGCACGTAGCCCAAAACTGAGCGCGAGAAAAAGGCATCAGAGGGTCGTTTCTGCTGGCAAACATCATGCAGGGAACCGGTAATGGGGTTGGCTGAATGGCCTCGTCAAGGCCGAACATTGCAGGTTCTGCCGGTGCAACCATCACAACTCCGGCGACATTTGCCTGCCGTGTTTGCAGCAGTCTGCACGACGCCAGCGCGCCAAAGCTGTGGCCGACGAGGATAGCGGGCAACTGGCATACTGCCAGCTCGCGGGTAATGGCGGAGACCCAGTTTTCAATATCGGGCTCTAGCCAGTTTTTCTGCTGGATCCGTTTCCAGAAAGGAAAGCGTCGCCCCCAGCAGCTTTGCCAGTGATGTTCATCGCTGTCTCTCAGACCCGGCACCAGAATAAGGGTATAAACGTTACTGAGCTGCTGCAGGCGTTGTTCAATCATGACGTTTTCCTGTTACGCGATTATTCGGCTGGAAATTGCGACAATAACCATCCAACGGAAATAAGATCGGCACTACCTCCGGGGCTTAAATTGCGTTTGATAAATTCCGCGTCCATTCTGCATAACGCCTTGACTAATCTATTTGCCGTCAGGCGTTTTATTTTTAATAGCCGTCTGGAATAGCGCCTGGCGTAATTCAGCCCTTTTACTCCCCCACGGGAAACCAGATTGGTATCCGGGTTCACCGCCATCATTCCCAGAAACATTCTCAGTAACGCCAGGTCTTCGGATTCGCCCTGACGTAACGCAGTTTGCAGTTGCGGGAGACCTGCCTGGCGCACCGTGATGAAACCACGGGCAGCTTCTCCTCTCGCCCCTGTGAACCCGTATTTCTGGAACTGCTGCTCGCCTTTCGTTTTGGCGATACCGGTCGTTTTCAGTTCCTGTTCAACGATGCCTGTACAGATAAGGCGGGTCTCATGGCATAAACTGCGCTGCGTGAGCGCTTCATCTCTTTGCGTCAGACGTCCCGCCGCGGCACACAGCAGCCCCAAAGAAAAGATCCCTCCTTTATGGGTATTCACGCCACCGGTGGCGTTAAACATTGCCTGCTCACAGGCCAGACCGGTCGGCCTTATGGCCCGCAGCGTTTGTGGGCCAGCAAGACGGGCGGTCTCTCTGCCGACGTTAAAGAACGCTGAAAACCAGGGCGCAATCGCCGCGATACTGGTCATGAACAGCGCGAAGGTCATGTCGCAATGCGCACCATTGTTTACGCGATCCACCAGACCCGGTTTCGGGGTTAAGTTGATTTCCCGGTACATGGACTCGGCAGCCAGCTCAGCGAAGGTGCGCTGAATGTCTGGCGCATTACATCTGGCAAGCGAAGTAGTCATCGGTTAACTCCTCGATTACGCTCGCGAGTTCGGCATGCGAATGACGCCGCGCACGCGAGCATACGTGGGCCGGTTCATGGCAGATAAAGCATTTGCGCATCGGTTGCTGGATGGCGTTTCTTTTCAGCTGTCCCGTCGTAGGACAAAACACGTCGATATCCCATAAGCGTCCAAGAGGATGGTTATCTTCCAGGTGTGCCGTGACGTGTTTTATCATCCACGCGGGTGCCGATACCGACCAGAGCGCTTCTGGTCCCGTGACCGGTTGCAGGATCTGATGCCGACAAACCGTCCACTGATGCGCGAGAAATACGTCGGCAATCGCCTGATTCGCGACGGCCATCACCCGTCTGGCCAGTTCGGTATCTTTCACCTCCCCAGGCCAGACCAGCGTGACGGACACCACGGAATGTTCAGACTGAAACAGCCACGCCTGCTGCCGACGGGCTCGCTGCTCTCTGGAACTCAACACCTGTTCCAGAGAGACTTTCGCGTTCGAGGCTTTATCCGTCATGGGGATTACTCCTTCACCTGGCGAACCACATCAATCACGCTGCCGTCGCGGTAGCGAACCACGCCGACTATCCGGTCAGTGAACTCGACAGGCTTAGGTTCACCCGAGATGAGCAGCGCCTTTTGGTACAACGCATCGATGTCGACAACGGCCAGCCCGGCGTTAAGCAGGCGTTCACGAATTTCCGGGCGCGCCGGGTTCACGGCAATACCGTGATCGGTAACCAAAACGTCAATACTTTCGCCCGGCGTCACCAGGGTGGTGACCTGTCTGACGACGGTAGGAATGCGGCTACGGATCAGTGGGGCAACCACGATGGTGAGATTTGCCGCCGCGGCGACGTCGCAGTGCCCGCCCGACGCGCCGCGCATCACGCCGTCGGAGCCGGTCAGGACATTAACGTTGAACTGGGTGTCCACTTCCAGCGCGCTGAGAATGACCACGTCTACCCTGTCGCAGCAGGCGGCTTTTGCAGCCGGGTTCGCATAGACGTTAGTAGAGATTTCCACGTGGTCGGGGTTGACCGCCAGGGAAGCCGCTGCCGCGCCGTCAAAGCTTTGCGTATCGAGGATCTTTTCAATTAACCCTTTTTGATGCAGATCGACAATGCTGCCCGTGATCCCGCCGAGCGCAAACCGGGCGACGATATTGTGCTTACGCATCCGGGTTTCCATAAACCGCGTGCAGGCAGTTGACGCCGCCCCTGAGCCGGTCTGAATAGAAAAGCCGCTGCGGAAATAGCCGGAGTGTTCAATAACGTCGGCAGCAGAGCGGGCAATCATCAGCTCGCGTGGATTACTGGTAACCCTGGCGGCACCTACGCTGATTTTTGCCGGGTCGCCGACGCTCTCAATCTGCACGACATAATCCACCTGATCCTGCACGATGCTTGCCGGCATGTTGGGGAACGGTTTCAGGGTTTCGGTAAGCAAGACCACCTTTTTGGCATATTGCGCATCGACCATCGCGTAGCCGAGGGAGCCGCACTGCGATGTACCACCGTTACCGCTGGCATTGCCGTATTCGTCGCTGCAGGAGACCGCCAGAAACGCAACATCAATGGTAATTTCGCCCTGCTGAATCAAATTCACCCGTCCACCGTGGGAGTGGATCTGCACCGGCTCGTCCATCAGCCCGTGCGAAATCGCGTCCGCCAGTTCGCCGCGCATCCCGGAGGTATAGATTTTGCCGATCACACCATTACGAATGTGTTCAATAAGCGGTGCATTGCATGTCATCAGGGAGCTGGAGGCAAGCGTGAGCCCTTTCAGGCCGCGCTGAGCGAGCTTATCCATCACGTAATTGATGACCTTATCTCCTTCGCGGAAGGCGTGATGAAAAGACACGGTCATACCGTCATGCAGGTCGCAGCGGGCCAGCACATCGTCGACGCTTGCAAAAAGTTTGCGCTGATATTTTTGCTGGCTGTCAGCAAGATAAGGCGTCATCGCGTTAGCGCCGCTGAATGCGACGTACTCACGGCGAGAGCCAGGAATGTAATGCAGGGTTTCAGTTTGGTTTTTCATTATTCATCCTGTCGCTTGCGATATGGGGAATTACTGACGAATGCCAGAGGCATTTTTGCGTTCGATAACCACGCGGGCATGGTTGATAATCGGCGCGTCGATCATTTTGCCGTTTAGCGAAATCACCCCCAGTCCGTTACGTTCCCCCTCCTCTGCTGCAGCAATTACGCGCTCTGCGTAATCCACCTCTTCCTGCGTTGGCGCGTAGGCGTTATGAAGAATTTCAATTTGTCGTGGATTAATCAGCGATTTTCCGTTGAAGCCCATACGGCGAATGAGATCCACTTCTTTCAGGAAACCGGCCTCATCATTCACATCCGCGTACACCACGTCGAAGGCGTCAATACCGGCCCCGCGCGCGGCATGCAATACGGCGCACCGGGCATAAAACAGCTCTGTTCCGTCGCCTCGCTCGGTTTGCATATCCATCACATAGTCAAAGGCGGCCAGCGCAATACCCATTAGGCGGTCGGAGGATTTCGCAATAGCGACAGCGTTAATCACGCCAACGGCAGATTCTATCGCCGCCATTAATTTCGTTGAGCCAACGGGACGCCCGCAGGTTTCTTCAATGCGGACGATTTCACGTTCCAGCTGATGAATATCTTCCGGGGTGTCGGTTTTGGGTAGACGAATGACATCGACCCCCGCCCTGACGGCGGCTTCCAGATCTTTTAATCCAAAAGGCGTATTCAAAGGGTTAATTCTGACAACGGTTTCAATATCGTTGTACATCGGATGTTGCAGGGCATGAAATACCAGAAGACGGGCGCTGTCCTTTTCTTTTAGCGCTACGGCATCTTCCAGATCAAACATGATGGAGTCAGGTTTATAGATAAATGCCGTCGAAAGCATGGCGGCACTTGAACCGGGAATAAATAACATACTGCGGCGTAACTTTTTCATTATAACTTTTCCCATGAAATCTCTTCCCGCGCTGTACCTCTGAGCAGTGCAGCCTGAACACGAGCTCGGATCACACAATCCAGCGCACCTTTATCATCAATAATGATCTGCCCCTGATTGATGCCGAACGCAGAAAGGGTTTCATTGACGACCTCTGTAATTCGGTCGCCGAACTGCTTATACACTTCGCTTTGGATGACCACATCCAGCCCGCTCTCGACGGGGCTAACCTTCACCATCAGGTCGCTGGACTCCAGCGTTCCCGCCATCGCGGCTTGCATAATTTTCATATTAATTTTCCTGTGATAATGCGGTTAAACCGCTGCCGATAACGGTTTGGATAAACAAGGCTGATGCTGTACCCCGTTATTCAGATACGCACGCGTGGTGGCTGGCACCATGCGGCTGGCGGCAGAGATTTTGTTTTCATTTAATAAACGACGAACGGCTGAAGCTGATACCGGCACATTATTTCCATCCGTTTTTCTTTCTATTTCATGTACGCTGATACGAGCCGACACACTCGTTTCATCTTCCAGCCAACGGTGCATCGCCCGGTTATATTCAGCGGTTAACTGGCAGAATGGTTCGGTGCCGACAAAACGATGATTTATACTCAGCGCGGGGGCGATATAATTCCTGAACAGCATGAGGTCAATTGCGGAATAGACTTTATCAATAACCTTTTTATCCTTCAGAAAATAGCCCGGAAATGTCCCGCGTGAAATAATGTATGCCGACCCCGGATGAACGGTGACATTAGAAAGGTGTCGCGAACCGTCCTTAACCATCGCAAACCGTTCTTTAAACGAAAAAGCGGAGACATCTTCCTGAACGACGAAAACATGTAACCAATCACACTGGCTTGCCGCATGTTCAATCAGATATTGATGGCCCAGAGTGAACGGATTTGCATTCATCACAATAGCGCCAATATCTTTCCCCGGCATGAAATGATGGCTACGCAACTGGCTGCAATAACGATGAATACCGACCGGCGTATTCTCCATTAATGCCGCACAATTCTCGATCGTCACCAGCGGATAAAACCCGCATCCGCGAAATGACTTAACGTTATCAGGACAGGTAAAAAGAAAGAGATGATGTTCACCGTTCTGTGCTGCCAGAAGCTCGGCCTCATGAATTAACGTCAGGCTTAGCGACGTACCCCGCCACGCGGCGTCTACTGCAATGCATTTTAACGTGTTACCCGCAATGCCAGTGCAGGCGACAAGATGGCGTTGATAGCGCGCAACAATAAATTGCTCAATATCGTCATCAATGCCCAAACCATTGTGGGCCAGGAAGCGGGTAATCTCCTCTCTGGCCTGAGCGTTACCCGTTTTAATGACCTCAAACTCTGGCGTTCTGGCGGTGTACATCTTCTCTCTCCTGAGCGTCTAGACAGTCAATTCTTGTTGCTGAGGTTGCGCTTCCACGATGGTGTTCGTCAGGCGACCTATGTTTTCAATTTCGACTTCAACCCGATCGCCATCATGCATAAACAGAGGTGGATTACGTTTTTTACCGACACCGCCAGGCGAGCCGGTAATAATGACGTCTCCGGCGCTGAGGGAGGTAAATGTGCTGATATAGGCGATAAGATCCGCGACTTTGTGGATCATGCTGCCGGTGGAATCATTCTGAACCAGCATGCCGTTCAGCCAGGTATGGATGGTCAACGCATGAGGATCGGGGATCTCATCCGCCGTGGTCATGTAAGGGCCGAAGGCGCCGGTTTGCTTCCAGTTTTTACCGGCGGTGAACCAGGCGTGCTGCCAGTCGCGTACGGAACCATCCATATAGCAGCTGTAGCCCGCGACATGGCTGAGCGCATTTTTGGCGTCAATTCGGGTGCCAGGTTTACCAATGATTACGGCCAGCTCACCTTCATAATCAAACTCGCTTGAGAGAACTGGTTTTAAAACGGGCCGCGCATGTCCGGTTTGTGAATCAGGAAAGCGGATAAACAGCGTCGGGGCATTATTCGTCTCGGCAAATTCTTTTCTTTTTTCTGCGTAATTCATCCCAACGCAGAAAATCTTTCCTGGCTCTTCTATTACGGGCAGGAAGGTAATGTCTTCTGGCATCATATCCACAGGGCAATCGTGATATTGCCTGGCGACGTCAACCGCATCCCATTGAAGAAGGTCTTTCAATGTCGCATAGTGGTGGCCGATTTTATTACCCAGATCGATAATTCCAGACTGTGTATAAATCCCGTAGCTTTTACGGCCCTGATGAATATAACTTGCTAGTTTCATAATAATACCCGTTTGATATACGTACTCATTCTGTGTTCACGCCCTGAGGCGTGAACACATTGCCATGCTATTTATTCAGCTGACTGCGCTGGAACCAGTGCTTGTTTATTGCCGGATGCCAGATACGTTGCCACCACAACACCTACGCCAAGTAATGCCAGAATAAATCCAGTCATACCCTGCCAGCCCATTGAATGGAAGACGAAACCGTTGATAAAACCAATAACCGAACCGCCCATGTAGTAGAAGAATAAATAGAGCGCGACGGCCTGGCCTCTTGCATGAGTTGCATTTTTACTGACCCAGCTTAAACCGATAGAGTGGCAGCCGAAGAAACAGCCGGTAAAAATCACAGCGCCAACAATAAAGGTGACGACATTCGACGTCAGCGTCAGCAGCATGCCCAGAGCCATGATCAGGAACAGCACGCGCAAGACTTTCATTGCGCCATATTTTGCCGATAAGCGACCTGCCTGCGGAGCCGTAAAGAAACTCAGGGCAAAGCTAAAGGAGAGCAGACCTGCATTTGCCGGTGAAATATGGAACGGCTCACCTTTCAGGAAGAAGGCCAGATAGTTATACAGTGAGGTGAATGCGCCGAAGATAATGAAGCTGATGACAAACGCCAGCGCCAGATTTTTGTTTTTAAAATGCGATGCCGCCCCTTTCACCATACGCATTACGTTAAGACTCTGCGTAGGCGTGAAGTTTTTCGATTCTGGCAGCAGGAACTTCACCAGAATGGCAACCGCAATCAAACTGACCGCAAACCCGTAGAAGATGACATTGATTGAAACGTGGTCGATCAGCTGGCTGGCAACAATACGTCCGGACATTCCACCCATCGAGTTCCCAAAGACAAAATATCCCGTCACGATGCCTGCCGCCACCGGTGCAACCTCTTCACTGATGTAGGCCGTTGCCGCCGCCGCGATGCCACTCAGCGCCAGACCAATCACCGCACGCAGCGCCACCAGCATTGCCCAGGATTCCACCAGCGGGCACAGCAGCGTCAGAATGCCGCCCAGCAGAAGGGAGACGATAATTAACCGTTTTCTGCCGTAGTGATCGGATAATGTACCGGTAAACAGCAACCCAATTGCCAGCAATGCGGTTTCTGCTGACAGAATAATACTCACCTGACTGACAGGAACGTTATATTCCACAGCAAGCGTCGGGAGCAGTGGCTGAATAAAGAACAGAGAAGCAAGCTCAGCAAGCCCTGATAATGCCAGGGCCAGAATCACGCGAATATGCGCACTGGCTTTTACAGGATCAGGAGCCCTCTGGGTATTGTTAGCATGAGTTAACGCCATAATAACCTCAGTATTATAGTTAAGGTACAGAATGTAATTTTTTTAATGCTGGTTGTTTATTTGATTAATATTTTCATCAATCAACTTCAGACAATGTATTTTCAGGCACACAAACAACACCTTCAAATAACTTGCGTGTAGTACGAATAACAGCCGCACGGGTGTTTTCGATTTTGTCACCCTCCCTCAATAATGAAACGGATATTTTTCCGCTGGGGTGTTCAATATCAATAATATTGGTAAATAACCCCTTTGGACGGTCGGCGATGATTTTAAAGGCCACTGAGCCCTCAATCAGCGTCGCGGTCGATATGCCGATCGAACCGGTAATGGCCAGCGACTTATGGCATGTATGTGGCATGAAATAACGAACCTGGAGCGTTCCGCCTTTACATGCCCGACTGAGGAGAACCGGTTTAGGGATCACTTTGTTCGATACATCCCCTAATCCCATCGCCGTGCCAGCCTGGCGCCGCACGCTCTCCAGCCTTTCTTTAAACTCACGATCGGCATCCAACTCTGCCGGTGACTCCCCTCCTGTTTTCCCTAGTGCTGATGCCTCAATCAGCACCATCGGCATCGCCATATCAATACAGGTGACTTCGATACCATCGAATACATCCGTCACGCTGTCGGTCGGCAGCAGTTTCCCTGTTTTAGACCCCGCAGAATTCAGGAACGTTAAGCCAATCGGTGCCGCTGTACCCGGCACACCGTCGATTTGGGTATCGCCTTCATACTCAACCCGATAGTCTGGCGTCTGAACTTCAGCATCAACCAGAGTACCAGTGTTGAGATTGCGGATACGCACCGTCGTCACCGGGCTTTGCGCCTTCACCAGCCCTTTTTCAATGGCAAAAGGTCCCACGGCGCAGAGCATATTCCCGCAATTTGGTGTGGTATCGACACGACGTTCGTTCACCATCACTTGTGCGAATAAGTAATCTACATCCGCGTCCGGACTGTTGGACGGACTGACGATCGCCACCTTACTGGTTTGCGGGCTTCCGCCACCAATGCCGTCAATTTCGAGTTCATGGCCTGCGCCCATTAGGCTGAGTAATACCGCGTCACGCGCTTCGGTTTCCGCCGGCAGGTCGCTGGCCAGAATGACGGGACCTTTTGACGTACCGCCACGCATTAATACGCAAGGGATCTTTAACATGTCTTTTTCTCATTTCGTTTTTATCAGGAACGCAATAAGGTTTTCACACTCCAGTTGATAACTCTAATGTCAAAAAAAGAAGGATTAATACGCTTTGCACATTAATACCCCCTGCGTTAGCATGGTTAAGGTAAAGCGAGAATGGGGTGCAGATATGCAGCATGAATTACAGGGAATACAAGCATTTGTAAAAATTGCAGAAATTGGATGTTTTACAAAAGCATCGCAATTTCTTCACATCTCACAACCTGCTTTAACACGCAGAATTCAGAAACTGGAAGAGAGCCTGGGGACCACGCTGTTTGAACGTTCCACTCGCAGCGTCAAGCTGACGACGGTGGGCAGAGAGTTTTTACCTAAGGCAAAGAATTTAATAGATTTTTATGAAAGCTCAGTTATGAGTATTAAAGAGATGGCAACACATCAGGCAGGTGTTATTACCGTTTCCTGTATCCCTACTGCCGCGTTCTATTTTCTGCCTTCAGTGATACGAGATTATAACAATGCCTATCCAAACATCCGTATTCGCATACTTGAGCACAGTGCCAGCGATTGTCTCGAAGCCGTTTTAAATGGCGACGCAGATTTCGGTATAAATATGATAAACATCACACATCCAAATATCGATTTTGCGCCGTTGGTGAATGAACCCTTTGTTCTGGCATGTCGCCGCGACAATGAACTGGCAAAAAAGCCGCTGGTAACATGGGACGATCTGGCAGGAATGAAGCTGATTGGGGTTAGGCGTTCGAGCGGAAACCGTTCCCTTATCGATCAGGCGTTTGAGAAAATGGCGTGGAAGCCTAACTGGTTTTATGAAGTTCGACATCTTTCAACGTCACTGGGGATGGTGGAAGCGGGTCTCGGGGTCTCTGTCGTTCCCAGCCTGGCTATGCCGGCCGATGAGCATCATATTCTGGTCAGCCGGCCGCTGATTGAACCCGTCATACGGCGCACGTTAGGCCTTGTACAGCGCAGGGAAACGCCTCTCAGCCCGGCGGCGGAAAAATTCAGAGACATGCTTGTTCAACTGTGGTCTGGAGAAAAAAACAGCCCGTGGATCAGCAAGTTTACCCAGCTGTAAGCCTTATGCGGCAAAGGGGCGTTAGCCCCTTTTCACCTTATTTCCCTGCCTGTGGATGTGTTTCAAACCCTGCCATCACCGCTGTCAGTTCCGCCAGTGAAAAGCCGTGCTTAGGATTATCAATACCCAACCCAAAACGCGTCTGCATCAGTTGATACAGCGCCGCAGCATCAGGAAGATGGATCTGCTCCTCCACATGGCCATTCTGCCAGTGGGTAAAGTTGAAGTTGGTCAGCGTCAGCTTGCCACCGTCCGGCAAGTGGCGGCACATCAGCAAATGATGACGGAAATGCGACTGCGGCCAGTGTGCTGACCAGAAGTTGCCCATGACATAATCACTGAAATATTGCGTCGTCAGATCAAAATGGTACATCGACTGCCAGTGCTCGTGGTGCCGGAACTGCAATACCCAGTCATTGCCCTCGCTCAGCAAACGATACGCCCCGTGCGGCGTTGTCTGTTCTTCGTTAGCGAGCAACCGAATCGGCGCCGTCAGCGTCTGTCCGCCAAAGCCTACGTCCGCAATCCAGCGCTCACCGTTAAGCTCAATCAGCAGCAGGCGGTGTGTTCGCGGTGGCATTTGTGGTGGATTTGCTAATACCACGCGCCCGAGCACACTGCGTACCGTAAAACCGACTTCGCGCAGCACCCGTTCGAATAAGCCATTTTGCTCAAAACAATATCCCCCACGTCGCGCTGTTAGCAGTTTGTCGACCAGACACCGATCGTCAAGATGGATTTCACGCGGCAGGACGACATCAATATTCTCGAAAGGGATCGCACAGTTGTGGTGTAAATGCAGCGCGCGCAGCGTGTCGATATTAACCCCGGTCGGTTGATTCCAGCCGATACGGGCGAAATAGGCAGTCAGAAATGGGGACATGCATCAGTTTCCTTTGATAGTGATGTTTTGTTTATAAACTAATTCTACGCGCCCACTTTGATTTACGTGCTTTTTCGTCATACTCATCGTTGTACATGAGGAGACCCTATGAGCTACTTTCGCCCCGTTGAATTACATCATGCCAGCCGTCTGCTGAACCACGGCCCTACTGTGCTTATCACCAGTCGGGATGAAAGCCTCGACAGACGCAACGTTATGGCCGCCGCATGGTCAATGCCCGTTGAGTTTGAACCGCCGCGTATCGCGATCGTCGTGGATAAAAGTACCTGGTCACGTGAGCTGATTGAACGCAGTGGGATGTTCGGCATCGTTATCCCCGGCGTGGCGGCTGCCAACTGGACCTGGGCGGTCGGTAGCGTTAGTGGGCGCGATGAAGACAAATTTAACTGCTACGGGATCCCGGTAGTGAACGGTCCGGAACTCGGTTTGCCCGTCATTGAAGAAAAATGTCTGGCCTGGATGGAGTGTCGTTTACTCCCGGTGACCGCAGCGGCTGAAAAATATGACACGCTGTTTGGTGAAGTGGTTTCTGCCGCAGCCGATGAACGCGCGTTCTTCGCCGGACGCTGGCAGTTTGACGGAGATAAGCTGAATACGCTGCATCATCTTGGTGCGGGGACGTTTGTGGCTAGCGGGAAGATAGTGAAGGCGCTGGATTGATTTAATTAATTATATCCTGCTGAATTATATTAAATTTTTATGGCATTTTAAGTTTACCATGACGTGGTAAAACGGAGGATATTTCCAGGGCTGTTGCATTAGCGATCTCTCAATAAGGAAATATCAATGTCATGGAATAAATATGCCGCTGTTGAATATGCCAAAAATCATGTTTATCGAGAAAGTCACAGAAAGTGTGAGCTTTTTGTGAAAAACGCGATAATTGCTGGCGGCTTGCCTATTCATGGAATAGGTTCGGCAAAGAACATGGGTCTAACTTTGTCTCAGGTTGGGTTCCAAAAAGTTATCGGAGCCCCGCAGTTAGGCGATGTTGTAGTTATACAGTCCATAGCAAACCATCCAGATGGTCATGTTTGTATTTATGATGGCCATCAATGGCTAAGCGACTTCGCGCAACGTACTATGTATCCTGGTTCAGGATATAGAAAATCCCACCCTTCTTATCAGCTTTACAGGCATTATTGATATGAAAATCATACCCATTCTTTCCTTATTAATAACCTGCTCGGCCTGCGCAGGCTATAGTGATAATGCGGCAAAAGCAGCGTTAAATTTCAATAAATGGTACATTGCGCAATATACTGCAAACAAATTCCCCATCACGGACAATGCTGAAATAAATAAATACGTCACAGCAAGCACCATGAAAAAATTGCGTCATGCTCAGGATCCTCGCTTTGCTGATGAAGAGTTTTATGATGCTGATTTCTTTCTGAAGTCGCAGGATATTGAGGAAGATTGGGCAGATAATGTGACTGTGGTTTCATCCGAATACGATCCCGTTTGCACCAATATTTATGTGTCGTTCGGGAAGAAAGAGGAATATACGGTCATCGATTGTATGGTTAAAGAAAAAGGTATCTGGAAGATTCAGTCTGTTTCAGGACAAGCAATTCAGCGCAACGAACATCTCAAATAGAAAAACACATGGTAGCCCAACGACTACCATGTGCAATTAATTAACTCTTAGCACGTCGTGAAATAATCTCATCCGCGACATTTCGCGGCGCTTCCGCAAAATGATGGAACTCCATCGTATACGTCGCACGCCCCTGTGACATCGAGCGCAGCGTGGTGGCATAACCAAACATCTCTGCCAGCGGCACGTCAGCGCGAATAATCTGGCTTCCGTACTGCTCTTCCATCCCCTGCACCATGCCACGGCGAGAAGAGAGATCGCCCATAATGTTGCCGGCGTACTCTTCCGGTGTTTCCACCTCAACATGCATGATCGGCTCAAGAATCACCGGATCCGCCCTGCGAGCGCCCTCTTTAAATCCGAGGATCGCCGCCATGCGGAACGCCATCTCCGAGGAGTCGACATCGTGATACGAACCAAACGTCAGCGTCGCTTTGACATCGACCACCGGATACCCCGCCAGCACGCCGCTGTTCATCGCTTCCCGAAGCCCTTTTTCAACGGACGGGATATACTCGCGCGGCACCACGCCGCCCTTGGTGGCATCTTCAAACGTAAATCCGCTGCCCGGTTCAGTCGGCTCAAGGCTCAGTACCACATGACCGTACTGTCCTTTACCGCCGGACTGACGGACAAACTTACCTTCGATATCCTTCACCGCTTTACGCAAGGTTTCCCGGTAGGTCACCTGTGGACGACCGATGTTCGCCTCGACGCCAAACTCACGCTTCATGCGGTCGACGATAATCTCAAGGTGTAACTCACCCATCCCGGAGATAATCGTCTGGCCGGACTCTTCGTCAGTATGCAGGCGGAAAGAGGGGTCTTCCGCCGCCAGACGCTGCAGCGCGATCCCCATTTTTTCCTGATCGCCTTTGGTTTTCGGCTCGATAGCAAGGGAGATAACCGGATCCGGAAACTCCATGCGTTCAAGCGTGATGACGGCATTCGGATCGGTGAGCGTGTCACCGGTTGTCACATCTTTCAACCCAACGCAGGCCGCGATATCACCGGCGCGCAGTTCATCCACCTCGTGGCGATCGTTGGCATGCATCAGCACAATACGCCCGATGCGCTCTTTCTTCCCTTTAACCGGGTTATACACCGCGTCGCCTTTGCGCAGCACGCCAGAGTAAACGCGGATAAAGGTCAGTTGCCCGACGTACGGATCGCTCATCAGTTTGAATGCCAGAGCGGAGAACGGCTCATCATCACTGGGATGACGCTCAGCGTGTTGGCCTTTTTCATCCACGCCATCAATGGCTGGCACATCCAGTGGTGACGGCATCAACTCAATGACCGCATCGAGCATGCGCTGCACACCTTTGTTTTTGAACGCGCTGCCGCACAGCATAGGCTGGATTTCACCCGAGATAGTGCGAATACGCAGACCTCTGATGATTTCCGCCTCGTCCAGATCGCCGGTTTCCAGATATTTATCCATGAGCTCATCGCTGGCTTCCGCCGCCGCAGAGACCATTTTTTCCCGCCATTCCTTCGCGGTACTCAGTAAATCATCCGGTACGGGCGCATAGGTGAACACCATGCCCTGGGTGGCATCGTCCCACAAAATGGTACGCATTTTGATGAGATCCACCACGCCGGTGAAGTGTTCCTCCGCGCCAACCGGAATAACAATCGGTACCGGGTTCGCTTTCAGACGTTCCTGCATCATACGTACGACGCGGAAGAAGTCGGCACCCGGACGGTCCATTTTGTTAACGAAGGCCAGCCGCGGCACGTGATATTTATTCGCCTGACGCCAGACGGTTTCGGACTGCGGCTGAACGCCGCCAACGGAGTCATACACCATCACGGCACCGTCGAGTACACGCATGGAACGTTCCACCTCAATGGTGAAATCCACGTGCCCCGGGGTGTCGATGATGTTGATCCGGTGCGGTTCAAACCCTCTGTCCATACCCGGCCAGAAGCAACTCACGGCCGCGGACGTAATGGTGATCCCGCGCTCTTGCTCCTGCGCCATCCAGTCAGTTGTTGCCGCGCCATCGTGTACTTCACCCAGTTTGTGGCTCATCCCGGTGTAAAAAAGGATGCGCTCGGTGGTGGTCGTTTTACCGGCATCGATATGCGCGGAGATACCGATGTTGCGATAACGTTCGAGGGGGATGGGTCGGGGCATAATATTTCCTTAGTCAGTAAGACAGGTTGTGACGACCAGGATGGTCGTGTATTCGTTCGTTTGCTATAATAGTCCCATTGTACGAGTATTATCGAACTATTTTTTAACGATTGACCTATTGTTGATATAGCTCAATCTGACACCAGACGCAGGAAAACGATGATCCAAAACCACCCCGAAACTGAACAGATACTGCTGGAAAATGTGTTGTTTGCCCTCGGCAACCCGCTCAGGCTGTCGATTATCCGCAGGCTGGCCGATGGTTGCGAGCTAAGCTGTAACGCACTACGCCCGGAAGATGTGGTGAAGTCCACAATGACACATCACTGGCGCGTATTGCGTGACAGCGGAGTGATCTGGCAACGTCAGCAGGGACGAGAGAATATGATTTCTTTGCGTAGAGACGATCTCGATGCCCGTTTCCCGGGACTGATGGACATACTGTTACAGGCTAAATAATAGCTTGAAACGCCCCGTCAACATTTGAGGGGGCATCACGTCAGCGAAGGGATTTATCTTACGTGCATACGATATTCAATCATGCCGCTTTTTTTCGCGACCCAGTCATACAATCGTTGCCCGCGGTAGTTGGTTTCATGTGTATGCCAGTAAAGATGACGAGCATGATGTTTTCTCGCTTCTCGCTGAACATATTCTATTAATTGTTTACCAATGTGTTTGCCCCTGACAGCATCACAAACATATAAATCTTCAAGATAACAGTAATCGCTCTCCGCCCAGGTTGAACGGTGGAAAAGATAATGCGCAAAACCCACCACCTCTCCGTTATATCTTGCCACTGCGCAAAATAGTGGCTCAATGGGGCTGAAAAATCGTTGCCAGGTGCGCTGAGTGACTGCCCCGGAGAGATCGACATTATAAAATTCTTGATATTTACCCCACAATGGCATCCAGCTCTCGTAATCACTTTCCTGAACAGCCTCAATGGTCACAATCGTATTATTCATAACTACCTCTTTGTTTATTCATTCACGGTTTCGGGATGAGTGTATGCGCTAAATGGCACGTTTAGCCCCGCCAATTTTCGCAAGTAAAGCAGACCAATTTTGCCGTGTTGTTTTATAATGGAGGCCACACGAGGGAGAGTGGGTAAAGATGTTTAAGCACGCACAACTTGAAACGGTTAAGGCATGGATTATTGATCCTTCCAACGGATCGCTGCCCCTGCATGAAAGGATCCAGAGAGCAATACGGACACTGATACTGGAAGGGATCTTATCTCACGGTAAGGCCCTTCCCGCTTCACGCGCGCTGGCGAGTTCACTGAGTGTTTCCCGGGATACGATTGAAGCAGCTTATTCCAGCCTGCATGCAGAAGGTTTTATTGAGCGGCAAACAGGCAGAGGAAGCTTTGTCTCTTCCAGCGCACGGTTTTTAAAACCGCATTCCCGGCAGCAGCATCCTGCCGCTGAAAGACGAAAGGCAAAACTCAGCGCTCGTGGAAAGATCATCTATGAAAGTGGCGGGATCCGCGAATTTTCCTCGCCCCGCCCACTGGCACCGGGTATCCCCGAGACGCGCATGTTTCCCATTCCAACCTGGGAGCGACTTCAGCGGCAGGTTCTTAAGGAATATCAACACCAGATATTAGAGCAAAGCCCTCCGCAGGGCATGGAACGCCTACGGCTAGCAATCGCGGAATATGTCAATCTTGAGCGCGGGACGCGTGCGAGTGCTGAACAGATCATCATTCTGACAAGTTCTCAGCAGGCGCTTGCTCTCTGTTCCCACGTGCTGATGGACGCAGAGGATGACATTGCCATTGAAGATCCCTGCTATCAAGGAGCATACAAAGCGTTTAAATCTGCCGGACTGCACTGTCTTCCGGTTCCTCTTGACGATAAAGGCATCTCAATTGACGCGCTGAATGCTCTGACCAGTCCTGCCAGGGCTATCTACCTTACCCCTTCTCATCAATATCCTACCGGGGTGACGCTCTCTCTTGACCGACGCCTGGCTGTCATTGACTGGGCAAATCGTCACTCCGCCTGGATCATTGAGGACGACTACGACAGTGAGTTTCACTATGAAGGGAAGCCTATGGCCTGTCTTCAGGGGCTTGATGCTTACAACCGGACAATTTATATCGGGACCTTCACCAAGTCCCTGTTCCCCGGGCTACGTATTGCGTACATGATCGTTCCCCCAGAACTGGTAGAGTCGATGACCATGGCCAGGACATTAATGGACGGCCAT
The DNA here is from genome assembly GCF_046521475.1 of Enterobacter sp. CPE_E890. Taxonomy (NCBI): domain Bacteria; kingdom Pseudomonadati; phylum Pseudomonadota; class Gammaproteobacteria; order Enterobacterales; family Enterobacteriaceae; genus Enterobacter; species Enterobacter sp. CPE_E890. The sequence continues at coordinate 2,591,255 of NZ_JBKFZW010000001.1, forward strand.
ACCGCCTCAATATCCCAACTGACGCTGGCGAAATTTTTGGAGGGAGGGCATTTTGGTGCCTATATTCGCAAGATGCGGAGCGTTTATGTTACTCGCCGCAACAAACTGGCCAGTCTGATGGATGAGTATCTTTCTGATTATGTTGAGTGCGTAATACCAACAGGTGGAATGCAGATGCCTTGTCACCTCAGGCACGGGATCTCCGAGAAGGAGATTGCCGCCGCCGCCCGTCGCGCAAATGTTGATATATTAGGGCTTACCAGTTTATATGCAGACAAACCCCTGACCAGCGGTTTTTTGATGGGTTTTGCCGCTTATACGGAGAGGGAAATAGAAGACGCAGTCAAAAAACTGGCCGCAATTTTCCGTCTTGTTTGAAGCTGTCGACTGTCCATCGGTCGAAACTCGTTGCGGGCGAACCCGGCTGCAAACAAGGTTTCACCGGGAGATACTGTGTCCCTCCCGGCCTCTTATCAGGACGCCTGCGTCGACGCGAATTTCTTCGCAATCATTTCAGCGGTAGGCTGTAATCCCCCCAGGCTCCATTGCTCCGGGTCATGCTCATCAATACGGATCCAGACCGAGCGCCGGAACTCCGGATCCCCTTTCCCTTCGATTTCCACCATTAAGTCCGTCATTCGGCGCAACAGCTCGCTCTTCTGCTCGGCATTCATGATCCCTTTAATCGTTTGTACATTTACAAAAGGCATTGTATTCTCCCTATAAGCAAGGTCTAAAAATCATACTTAGATTAAAAAGGAAAACATCCTGTGTCAAAAGATAAATTGTTGCCTTACCTCTCGCCCGAACTGTGCGGTCTGGCTGAAGGGGCAAAAATCGTGGGCGATCAATGGATTTTGTTGATTCTGAGAGAGGCGTTTTACGGTGTGACGCGTTTCGAAACCATGCGAATACATACCGGAATAACGAAACAGACGTTAGCGACACGTTTAAAGTTGATGACAGAACTGGGGTTGCTTTCCCGTATACCTTACCGGGAAGAGGGAGCACGGGAACGGTATGAGTACCAGCTTACCGACAAAAGCCGCACCCTTGCCCCGGTGCTTTTATCTTTGATGGAATGGGGACACAAACATGTTTTACACACCGCACCGCATTTAACCCTGGTGGATAAAGAAAGCGGCGATCCGGTGCATATTGGTTATGTGAATGCGCAGGGTCATGAGGTGAAACAAAACCATGTTCAGATTGTGCCGACAACAAAGGGGTAAGCCCGGGTGTGTTACCCGGCTTACCCCTGCTACGTTACATAATCCAGCCCATCAGCAGCGTGGCGATGATCACCGTCGATGCGCCGCCGATACGGGTGGCAATCTGTGCAAACGGCATGAGCGACATTCGGTTAGAGGCAGACAAAATAGCCACATCCCCTGTCCCGCCCAGACCACTGTGGCAGCAGGTGACAATGGCCGCTTCCACAGGATACATATTCAGACGCGAGGCAATAAAATAGCCGCTCAGCGCCATCGCAATCACCACCGAACCACAGACCACCACGTAGCCCACCGAGAAGACTGACACCACGCTCTCAAGCGGCACGTATAACATTCCCAGACCAATCATCAGTGGCCAGACGAGCGCAGCCGAGACGAATTTATAGCAACTGTGCGCGCCCTGTTCCATTGAAGCCGGGATCACCTTGAAGTACTTACACAATACGGCTATCAGGATCATCAGCACCGGACCGGGAATGTGTACCAGTTTTTCAAACAACCCACCGACGATGAAAAATGCGCAAACCATCAGTAACCCGCCTCCCATCAGATGGAAATCTGTCTGCTGAGCACTGTCCGCGCCCGCAAAGAGGCTGCTGTCTTCTTTGCTACGGGTTAACATGCCATTACCCGACAATGCAGGACGTTTCATTCCCAGACGCGCCAGCGAGCCTGCACAAATAATGGCGAAGATATTCCCCACCACCGCGGCGGGCGCCAGTTGAGCAACATAGACGTCCGGTGTATGACCAAGGATTGCCGAATAGGCCAGGGACAACGGCAAAATCCCCTCACCAATCCCGCCACCAATGATCGGCACGATGATAAAAAAGAAGGTGTGGTACGGGGTATAGCCAAACAGTGAACCCACGATGAGCCCGCTCAGTACCGCCATGAAAGTCCCGGCCACCAGTGGGATAAACATGCGCATCATCCCCTGGATAAGCAGTATCCGGTTCATCCCCAGAATGCTCCCTACCACCAGACAGGCGATGACGAAATAGAGCAGATTTGCCTCTTTCATCAACAGATGCACCGTATCCAGCGTGTGTTTTTCGAAGACACCAAAATAGACCAGTACGGAGGGGACCATCAGACACAGGATTGCCGGGCCGCCGATGTCTTTCAGCAACGGGATTTGCCGCCCCACTTTCGCAAACGCAAAACCAAGGGTCATGATGACTGCGAGTCCGCCGATCATATTTTTCGGCAGCAAGCCTGCCCAGGCAGAGGTCGCCACAATGGCAGCGATCCCGACGAATAGCATCAACGGAACTGCGCCAACCTCGGTATTGTAAAGCCCAAAGGCGAAACGCGTGGACGACAACTCAGAAGTCGGTACAGGATTATCTTTCATATAATCACCTGATAATTGTGTTCGGATATGCAAAGAAAAGGAATAAACACGGAATTATTCCAATACGGATAAATGTTATTTAATATCAATTAAAGACTTACGTGGCCTTTTCTAAAAACAGGCTCAGTGTAAAAAATAACATGCGGGGCCTGAAAGAAGTGTGAACAATACAACCCTTTCCCGTTAAATAACTTTATTCATCATTTAGTAACTAAAGTTATTTTAGGCAGGCATTGCTGTTTTCTTGTGCCTAATCAATTTTTGCCACCCCTATTACTTATCCAACTAACGCAATCATTTTGAAATTAATAAAACCAGAGAGAGTGTGACCATTGTCACTCTTACCGTGCTATCTAACCGCTAGATTAGCGCTGCAACAAAACACATAAAATACCCTACAGGAAATACTATGCCTTCATTACTATTACAGTCGCTGTTTCCGCTCGTCTTTATAATGCTGCTTGGGTGGTTAAGCGGGAAACTCGGGTATTCCCGACGTGAAGATGCAAACGTTATGGCGACCGTGGTGATTCGTTTTGCACTTCCCTTTCATCTTTTTATTGGCGCATTGCATACCGACCCGAGCAAAATTAAGAACCTGACGTTTATGGCGGTCCTGGTTGTCGGTTTAATGGGTTCGTATTTATTGACATTATTTATTTCACGTTTTGTTTTTCGTCACGATATAAAAACCAGTGCCATTCAGTCTCTGGTTTGTGCCTTTCCGGATATGGCCTACTTTGGGGCACCCGTGCTTGCAGTGTTGATTGGGCCAGAAGGATTCATTGGCGTACTGATCGGCAATATCATCACCAGCGTTATCATGATCCCGTTGACTATCGTCCTGATTCGTATGGGAGATAAGAACAGTCATGATGGTCTGGAATCGCTGCATCCTGGCGCGATGGTGATACAAAACCTCATCAAAGCGGCACGTAATCCTATCGTCTGGATACCCGTTTCCGGTGTATTGCTCAGCCTGGCTGGCGTACAGATCCCGTCAATTCTCAGTATGCCCATTGAGATGGTTGGCAAAGTCTCCGGTGGACTGTCGCTGTTTGCTCTCGGCCTGTTATTTTACGGTGAACGTCCAAAATTGAATGTGCAGACATTTACCAATATCAGTATTAAAAACCTCATTCAACCCGCCATCATGGCCGTAGCCGGTATCGCATTTGGTCTTAGCCATACCTTACTCCAGCAGGTTGTTATTATTGGTGCGACGCCTTCCGCTATCGCCGCAGGTATGTTTGCCATACGCAGCGACACCTATATTGATACTGCCTCATCCTCCATATTAATTGGCACTGCCGTCGGCGTACTGACTGAAGGCATTATGATCTATTTAATCTCTTAATCTGTTTTATTTAAAAAATTCAGGAGTTAACCATGTCTCGCAAAGAAGTTCTGTACACTCCCTATAACGGGTCCGTATTGCTGGAAAACCCATTATTAAATAAAGGTCTCGCGTTCATAAAAGAAGAACGTGATAATTTTAACCTGCATGGTTTATTACCTCACAACGTTGAAACCATTGAAGAGCAGACGGAACGTGCGTGGGTACAATTCTGTCATTTTAAAAGCGATATTTCCCGTCATGTGTATCTGCGTAATATTCAGGATACCAATGAGACCCTGTTTTACAATCTCTTACGCTCGCACCTGAAAGAGACATTGCCAATTATCTATACGCCGACGGTAGGTGAAGCCTGCGAGCATTTCTCCACCATTTACCGTCGGGCACGCGGGTTGTTTATTTCATGGCCAAACCGCCATCGTATTGATGAGATGCTGCAAAGTTTCTCGCGCAACGATATTCGAGTGATTGTAGTGACTGACGGGGAACGTATTCTGGGGCTTGGCGATCAGGGTATCGGTGGAATGGGCATCCCGATTGGTAAGCTGTCGCTGTATACCGCCTGCGGAGGGATCCATCCGGCTTCCACCTTGCCCATTATGCTGGATGTCGGGACGAATAATCAGCAGCACCTCGACGACCCGATGTATATGGGCTGGCGCCATCCGCGCATCAGCGACGATCAATATGCTGAATTTATGGATATGTTTGTCAGCACCGTCAAAGCACGCTGGCCAAATGTTCTTCTGCAGTTTGAAGACTTCGCGCAGAAAAACGCCACTAAACTGCTCCAGCGCTACCGCGACAAGCTGTGCTGCTTCAATGATGACATTCAGGGAACGGCAGCCGTCACCGCAGGTACGCTGATTGCGGCAGCCCATGCAGCGGGTACACGCATTCGCGATCAGCGTGTGGTTTTCCTGGGCAGCGGTTCCGCCGGATGCGGAATAGCAGAAAAAATTGTGGCCCTGATGGTTGATGACGGCCTGACCGAGTCCGAAGCCCGCAGCCGGATCTTTATGGTCGACCGCTTTGGCTTGCTGACCGACGATATGACCAACCTGCTCGACTTCCAGAAAAACCTTCTCACCGCGCGTGATGCGATTAGCCACTGGCAGGTAGAAGCCAATAATATCTCCCTGCTGGAAGTGGTAAAAAATGCACATCCGACGGTGATGATCGGCGTTTCAGGCCAGCCAGGACTCTTCAGTGAAGAAATTGTGAAAGAGATGCATCGGCACTGCCCGCGCCCTATTATCATGCCGCTCTCGAACCCGACATCACGGGCAGAGGCGCAACCACAGGATCTTATCGCGTGGACCCAGGGTGCCGCACTGGTGGCCACCGGTAGCCCGTTTGCCCCGGTGTTCTGGCAAAACGAGCAGTACGACATCGCCCAGTGTAACAACGCCTATATTTTCCCGGGTCTGGGGCTAGGGATCCTGGCCAGCAACGCCCGCCGTGTGACGGAAGAGATGTTGATGGCGGCAAGCCGCAGCCTGGCCGCGCAGTCTCCACTGGTTACCACCGAGAAAGGGGGATTGTTGCCGCCGGTCGATCGCATTGAAACGGTTTCACGCCAGATTGCCCTCGCCGTTGCCCGTGCGGCGATTGATCAGGGCGTCGCCCCGGCGATAGACAACGAAATCTTGCTGGCGCGCATCGAGCAGACCTGGTGGCAAGCGGATTACGCACCTTATCGCAGGTCTGCCCTGTAGGGGATATTTATGCCCTCACCACAAGAGTGAGGGCATGGTTTTTTGCCTCAGTGCTGTATGCCAGACCGCTCAGAAATCTCTTCAGCGGATAAGATATTAACGGAGGACGTCACGTCTTTTGCGCGCGCATACCGGTCCGGCACACCCTCCGGGCGGGTTTTGAAGCGCCGGTGCAGCCACATATACTGTTCTGGTGCCATGCGTACCGCTTGTTCGATCGCTCTGTTCATCTGCGTCGCAACAGATTCTTTATCTCCCCCCTGCAACGCCTCGCTGATATCCTCCAGAATAATCAGTTCATAACCGCTGCCATCCGCCCTGCGTCGCGGCACAAAGGGAATGACGGCGGGCTTAGCGCTTTTGACCAGCATATAGCTTCCAGCGGTCGTCGCGGCATCCGGAACCGCAAAGAACGGCACAAAGACGCTATTGGTTTTGCCATAGTCATGATCCGGGGCATACCACAAAATTTCATTCTGCTTCAGCGAGCGGATCATGCCTTTTAAATCATGACGATCGAGCATAGATTTATTGGAACGCAGACGCCCTCGCGTCTGTAGCCAGTCCAGCAGGGCATTATTATTAGGACGATATACGCCAATACCGGGGTTGAGCATGCCAAATATCCGCGCGCCCAGCTCAAGTGTGAGAAAATGCATTCCCACCAGCACCACGCCATTACCTTTCGCCCGCGCCGTTTCCATGTGCTCATAGCCCCTAACGGTAAAGCATTTCTTAACCCGCCACGCAGGCCAGAACCATGCCATTCCGGTTTCAATCACCCCCATTCCTACCGATTCAAAATTACGCTGCAGCAATGACTCTCGCTCCGCCTTTTTCATCTCCGGGAAACAAAGCTCAAGGTTGCGGCGGGCAATTTCGACGCGGCGGGGAAGCAAGCGCATCGCCAGTCGACCAAGACCATGACCAATTCTGAATAGAAGCGGATAAGGGAGCAGCATGATAAGCCACAGCGCGGCAATGCCTGCCCAGCTTAGCCAGTAACGGGGATGAAGAAAGGCGAATGAAAAACGGGGTAATTTTGTCATCAGAAAATTATCCTTTAACGTATCTGTCCTTAATTGATTCTGGTGGAGATCTTTCCTAAGGATTAATAATAAGTCAGTCAGAAACGTTAAGTGTAGCGGATAAGACAAAACGCATTTTTATCGTTTTTTGCGAAAAACGGAAAGTTGAGCCGGGGAGGACTTATCCGCTCCCCGGCAAAAGATTTACATCGAATACCCTGGCTTCTTAATCAGCTCATCCAGCTTCGGACCTATCTCGGTATCCCAGACCTGGGCCTTCCAGTCTTCCGGCGCTACCTGGTTCAGCGCAACCGACACGGAACTGTCTTTGCTGTTGAAATGGCGAATGATGACGTCGGCAATATCCGCCGCCAGCGCAGTTTTTTGTTCGTCGTTCAAATCGCGGGGAAAACATTTGATATCTACATGTGGCATGTGCAGGTTTCCAGTTATGAGCCAGGGTTCCACGTTATCAGATAATATTGTTTGCCTTTAACACCTTGTGCAGTTTCGGAAGCTGAGTAACTGTATCCGCAATCGCTGTTATCTTCGGGGTATTCGCGGCAAACCATTCATGACGAGGCCCCCAGGTGCGCGTGACCATAATATACACATCAAGCAGCGTCAGGCGTTCACCCAGCGCATAAGGGCTCGCCTTGAGTTGACTGTCAAACCACTGATAGAGCGATTTACGGTACTCAATGCAATTTTTCTGCAGCTGCTCCGGCGCATCTGGCGCCCAGCGCTCGGGGTAATCGGCATACGTGAAGGTGGGGTAAACATTGGCGACAAACCAGATCAGTAAACGCTGAAACTGCTGGCGTTCGGCCTGTTCTGGAGGTGGAGCAAGGTCGGGACATTTATCAAGTACCATCAAAGCAATCGCCGCGGTTTCTGTCATGATGGTCCCATTTTCCAGCTCCAGCGTGGGCACCTGGCACAGCGGGTTCAGCTTGTGCAACAGCTCACGCTGCGGACCGGGCTGGTCAAACCCGTCCACGTTGATAAATTGATAAGGGATATCAGCCAGGGTTAGCATCACTTCGCTGATTGCCGAGCCCCAGCCGGGTACGCCATAGAGTTTAATCATGTTGCCCCCTCAGGGATAAAAACCCTAAGTGTAGAGCACCTTTAGTAGGTTAGTAGGTTATCCCAGGGGGGTTGACCTCGGAGCGCTCCACTGCTTCGCCCTGCTCTCCCCAGCGCGCCAGCACCTTCTGGTAATCTCCCCGCTTAATCGCCCCGTCCAGTGCGGCTTGCAGAGCATAAACCAGCTGATTCCCTTTTTTGGTCGTGGCGGCAACCCAGGCTTTTTTCGGCCCTAAACCGACCACGCGGGTTTTGCCGGTCAGTGCAGCTTTATACGCCGACACCGACTGCGGCCCAAAAAAGATATCCGCCCTGCCGGACTGAATATAGAGATTGCCCGAGGCATCGTCGGTCAGATAGACCGGTAGCGCAGGTTCACGCCCTGCCTTTTTGTTCTCTTCGTTCCAGCCCAGCAGAATACGTTCCTGATTCGTGCCAGAGCCAACGATCACCTTTTTCCCTGCCAGATCTTCCGCACTTTTGATTGACTGAATCTCGCTCGTGGATTTCACCGAAAAGGCCAGTGAATCGACGCGATAGGTCGCAAAATCAAATTTCTCTTTCCGCTGCTCGGTTACTGCAATATTCACCAGCGCCACATCATAGCGCCCGGAGGTGATCCCCAGCGGCCAGTCTTCCCACGCCGTGGGGACCAGCTTCAGTTTTAGCCCCAGACTGCCCGCCAGCAGACGAGCAATATCCGGATCGCTGCCAATCCGCGTTCGATTATCGCTGGCAAGCAGCGCCAGCGGCGGAGAGTTCAGCGCCGAAATGGCCACCGTCAGTGTTCCCGGTTCAACGAACGTATAATCCGCAGGTATCTTTGCCACCGCCTGGGGATCGACCGTTACCGGCAGAGGTCGCTCGTTTGCTGTTAAATCTAAGCTTGCGTGGCTGGCAGCCGAAAAGATCAGCCCCGCCAGAAGTCCATATTTCATCTGCGCTCCTTACAGCACTTTTGACAGAAACTGGCGCGTTCGCGGGTGCGATGGGCGGTTTAGAACCTCGTCACTGCTGCCCTGCTCCACAATTTTACCGTCGACCATAAACACCACCTGATCTGCCACTTCCCGGGCAAAACCAATCTCGTGGGTCACCACCACCAGCGTAGTGCCGGATCGGGCCAGTTTTTTGATCACGTCCAGTACTTCACCCACCAGCTCCGGGTCGAGAGCCGAGGTGGGTTCATCAAACAGCATCACGCGAGGACGTAACGCCAGCGCACGAGCAATGGCAATGCGCTGCTGCTGACCGCCGGAGAGATGACGCGACCAGGCATCCGCTTTATCGCGTAAACCCACGACGTCAAGCAGGCTCCAGGCATGCTCTACCGCCTCTTTTTTGCTGAGTTTCTTATGCGCGACAGGTGCCTCAATTAAATTTTCCAGCACCGTGAGATGCGGAAAGAGATTGAAGTTCTGGAACACGTAGCCCACGTTGACACGCTGTTTGAGGATCTCTTTCTCCTTCAGCTCGTAGAGTTTGTCTCCCTGACGGCGATAGCCAATATAATCCCCATCGATCTGGATAAAACCCTCGTCGACTCGCTCCAGATGGTTAATGGTGCGTAAAAGGGTCGATTTACCCGAGCCGGACGGCCCGAGGATCACCGTGACCGATCCCGGAGGGATCTCAAGCGTGACGTTGTCGAGCGCTTTGTGGCGGCCAAAAAACTTACTGACTCCGGTAATGGAAATGTGTCCTTCAGGAGAGGCTTGCATGGATGGGCTCCTGTGCTGGCGAGGTGGTAACAGACCGGGTACGGCTGGCCGCACGGTTCTGATTAACGGCAGAACGGCGTTCGCTGCGGGCAAGACCGCGCTCAACGACATGCTGTATAGCGGACAAAACGGTGGTAATCACCAGATACCAGGCAGCCCCCACCATCAGCAGAGGGATCACCTCCTGCGTACGGTTGTAGATCATCTGAATGGTATAAAACAGTTCCGGCATCGCCAGGACATAAACCATCGCCGTACCTTTGGCGAGACTGATGATTTCATTGAATCCCGACGGCAGAATGGTGCGCAGTGCCTGGGGCAAAATGATGCGCACCGTGCGTCGCCATGCAGGCAGACCAAGCGCAGCGGCAGCTTCATATTGCCCGTGGTCAACGCCGAGAAATCCGCCGCGAATAATCTCTGCGGTATAGGCGCTCTGAACGAGGGTTAACCCCACTACCGCAGTGGAAAACTGCCCCAGCACGTTGATGGTTTCAAAGCTGCCCCAGGTGATGCCGGTGAACGGCACGCCGAGCGAGAGTGTGTCGTAGAGATAGGAAAAGTTGTACAGGATGATCAGCACCACGATCAGCGGTAACGATCGAAACAGCCAGATGTAACCCCACGCCAGGCTGCTCAACAGCCAGGATGAAGAAAGTCTCGCCAGGGCCAGCATGCCGCCAATCACCACGCTCAGCGCGGTGCCGATCAGCGTCAGCAGAAGCGTTTGCCCTACACCTTCAAGGATCACCGGGTCAAAGAACCAGCGGGCGAACACTGCCCACTCCCAGCGCGGGTTAAAGGCTACGGACTGAATCACGACCGCCAGCACAAACAGCGCTACCGCGGCGCCAACGGTCCGCAGCGGGTAACGCGCCGGGACCACCTTAATGGTTTCAACGTTGCTCATCGTCGTTCCTCATGCGGTTTTACTGAACGCTTCGCGTACCAGCGTTTTGGTGAAACGCAGCCGACCGTCAAACGGTGGCTGACTGTACTCTTCCGGATTGCGGTTGAGATCGAACTGCGGTTGGTACCCCTGGCTGAGATAGAGCCTGACCGCCTCCGGCTGACGAAAACCGGTGGTGAGGTAAATCTGGCTGTAACCGGCCAGCACCGCCCTGCGCTCCAGTTCCGCCACTACCCGGCCAGCAAGTCCCTGCTGACGCAGGGATTTATTTGTCCAGATACGTTTAATTTCAGCGGTACGCTCGTCAAAGGGTTTGTATGCGCCGGTGGCAATAATCTCGCCATCGCGCTCCAGCACGATGAACAGCCCCTGCGGCGCTAAGTACCACTCGGTAAGTTCCACTTCAGCGTCTTTAGAGAAGTAGTCACCGTAGCGGGCCGCATATTCTCCAAACAGCCCCTCGATAACAGGTTGAAGATCCGCATCTTCTGGTGACACATCCCGGAATTGTTCGCTCATAGCCCCTCCTTAGTCACCCAGACCCGCCGGGTTTACTTCAGATTGCGGGATACGCTCCACTCCTTCTCCCCAGCGGTTCAGCACTTTGTCGTAATCACCGTTTTTGATGACGCCGTTAAGTGCGGTTTGCACCGGCTCGACCAGGCCACTGCCTTTTTTCAGCGTCACCGCGATGTGCGCCGCCTTCGGCCAGCCACCGTCGACGCTGCCCACCAGTTTGGTTTTACCGGTTAACGCCGCTTTCCACGCGCCTATTACGTTCGGGCCAAAATAGGCATCCGCACGTCCTGACTGGAGTGCCAGCGTTTGCGCCGCATCGTCTTTGGTGTAGACAGGGGTAAAGGGTTTGAGCCCTTTCTTGAGGTTTTCGTCATTCCAGGCCAGCAGGATGGCCTCCTGATTGGTGCCTGAGCCGACGATAATTTTCAACCCGGCAATATCTTCTGCTTTCTCTATCGACTTCAGCGGGCTGGTCGATTTCACGTAGAAGCCGAGGGAATCCTTACGGTAGGTGGCAAAATCAAACTTCTCTTTGCGCGCTTTAGTGACCGTGATATTGCTGATGGCCGCGTCATATTTCCCGGAAGCCACGCCCAGCGGCCAGTCCTCCCAGGAGGTGGGCACCACGTTCAGCTCCAGGCCCAGGCTGTCGGCCACCAGACGGGCGACATCAACCTCGCTGCCCAGCAGCGTTTTGTTGTCATCTGAAAACACCGTCAGCGGCGGTTGATTCAGCCCTGCCACCGCGACGGTAAATTTCCCCGGCACGGCAAACCGATAATCCTTAGGCAGTTTTGCTACTGCATCACTGTTTTTGGTCGTGTTGATCGGCGTTTTATTGGCCTCAATGCTGACGCCAGTACCGTTAATGTTCACATTCTCTGCCCAGACGGCAGGGGTAAAGGCCAGCGCAAGCGCCAGAATAAGCGTTTTTTTCTGCATAGCGGTATTCTCTTTTATTGTTTTATGAACTGGTTTTGGGGTTCGTCTAAGCCCAGACTTTCGCGCAGCGTGGTGCCCGGGTATTCGGTACGGAACAGGCCACGGCCTTGTAAAACAGGCACCACCTGGTCAACAAAGCGCGGGAAGGTGTCCGGCGTCCCGCCCTGAATGATGAAACCGTCAGCCGCATAATCCTCAAACCAGGCTTGCAGACCGTCCGCCACCTGCTCCGGCGTACCGGAAAAACGCGGGCGCGGTGAAGCCGCCTCAAGCGCCACCTGACGCAGGGTTAAGTTGCGCTCCCGGGCATTACGTTTGATTTCATCGGTAGTACTACGGAAGCTGTTTTTACCTAAATCACCGATATCCGGGAACGGTTCGTCGAGTGGATACTGGCTGAAATCGTGGTGCTCGAAATAACGCCCGAGGTAGTTCAAAGCATCATTAATCGACACCAGCGCCGCCGTCGTTTGATATTGGTTTTCCACATCATCGGCGTCTTTTCCGACAATCACGCTGACGCCCTGGAAAATATGCAGATCTGACGTGCGGCGTCCGTTAGTTTCCAGTTGCTGCTTCACGTCGCGGTAAAAAGCTTTTGCCTCGTCGAGCGTATCGTGATGGGTAAAAATGGCGTCGGCATGTTTCGCCGCCAGTCTTTTACCGTCATCCGACGCGCCCGCCTGAAAGACAATCGGACGCCCTTGTGGTGTACGGCCAATATTCAGCGGTCCGGCGACCTGGAAGAAGTCACCGTGGTGATCCAGCGCATGCAGTTTGGCCGGGTCAAAAAACTGACCGCTCTCTTTATTGCGTACAAAGGCGTCACCTTCCCAGGAGTCCCAGAGCCCTTTCACCACGTCGAGATACTCGTCTGCAATCCGGTAACGCAGGGCATGTTCCGGGTGCTTTTCGCGGGAAAAGTTCTTCGCAGAACCTTCCAGCGGCGAGGTCACCACGTTCCAGCCCGCACGCCCGTTGCTCAAGTGGTCAAGGCTGGCGAACTGGCGCGCCGTGGTAAAGGGCTCGCTGTAAGAGGTGGATAAAGTTCCCACCAGCCCCAGACGCGAGGTGATACTTGCCAGCGCGGACAATACCGTCAGCGGTTCAAAACGATTTAAAAAATGCGGGATCGATTTTTCGTTGATATAAAGGCCATCAGCAACGAATAAGAAATCGAGTTTCCCCTCTTCCGCTTTTAATGCCGTCGCTTTTACAAATTCAAAATTAATACTGGCATTAGCGGTGGCCGCCGGGTGGCGCCAGGCTGACATATTCCCGGATGCACCATGCAAAATGGTCCCCAGCCGCAATTGTCGGGTTGCAGACATATTTACCTCTTCTGAATTAAACGTGTTGCAGGGCTTTTTCCGCAAGCTGTGCAAAATAGCGGGCAGCCGGCTCAATTAGGGCTTCATCCGGATTAAATGCCGGGTGGTGTAAACCAAACGAACTATTGCTGCCAATGCTGACAAATGCCCCCGGGATCTGCTGCAAATAGACGGCAAAATCTTCCCCCCCCATATGCAGTTCGGCGTACCGGGTCTCATATCCCGCTTCCCGGGCAACCGAGGTGGCAAAATCTGCCCAACGTTCATCATTCACCAGCGCGGTGGGCCCGGCGTACCAGGTAATATCAATCTGTGCGCTGAAGGCGCTGGCAAACCCGGCGGCGATTTCTTCCACGCGGGTTTTAACATTCTGCTGCACCTCCGTACGATGAGTGCGCAGTGTGCCTTCCAGCTCGACGCTTTCAGGCAACACGTTCCAGGTATTCCCACCCGCAATACGCGTAACGCTCAGTACCACCGAATCCAGCGTATTGACGTTACGGCTGGCGACGCTTTGCAGAGCGGTCACCAATTGACTCGCCAAAACAATCGCATCGTTGCCTTCGTGTGGCCGGGCAGCATGCGCGCCTTTACCGGTTATGCGAATCACAAATCTGTCGACGTTGGCATAGAATGGCCCGCCACGGGTGGCGAACTCGCCGACCGACAGCGAAGGTTCGTTATGCATGCCGAAAATCGCGCTGACATCACGCAACGCGCCGGCCCGCACCAGGCTTTTCGCACCACCGAAGTTCTCTTCGGCAGGCTGGAACAGGATTCGCACCCGGCCGTTGAGCGAGGCTTCCCGCTCTTTCAGTTTTAACGCGGCCCCAAGGATCACGCTGGTGTGGATATCATGCCCGCAGGCATGCATCACGCCCGCACGCTGTGAGCTAAACGGCACCCCGCTGCGCTCTTCAATCGGCAAAGCGTCTATATCAGCCCGTAGCGCAATCAGCTTGTCACCGGTCCCGATTTCCGCCACCAGACCGGTTGGCAGCGCGTAAGGCAACGGCGTTATGCCTGCCTTTGTCAGCCACTGGTGCAGGCGTGCGGTGGTTTCTACTTCCTGACCTGACAATTCCGGGTTCTGATGCAGCTCGCGCCGCCAGGCAATCAGTTGTTCGCCAAAGCTCATACCGTGACCTCCTTGTTAAGCCGCGCCTGGGCCAGCAGACGCAGGGACTGCACGCGCGCAACGCCATCCGCAACCGGGGTATCAATAATGAATTCGTCAATGCCCCACTGTTCATGCAGGGCGTTCAGCTGTTCCAGGACTGATTCAGCCGTACCGGCCAGCAGAGACTGGGCCCGACGGGCAATACGTACCGGTTCGCTGCCCGCCTGACGTGCAAAGGCATAAGCCTGTTCTTCGCTGGCGACGGTCACGCGCTGGCCGTTTGCCAGCTCAACGCCCCACACCTCGACCTTCTGCGCAAGCGCGTCCGCTTCAGCCTGCGTCGGCGCAACAATCGCCTGTACCGCCACCATCACGTCGCGGACGCTGTTTTCACGCCAGGTGGCGATCACCTCGCGCAGCAGGTCAGGATCGCCATTCAGGTGCGCAGCAAAAACAAAGTGCCAGTCGAGTTTTGCAGCCAGCAGCGCGCTTTCAGCACTTGCGCCCAGCAGAAAACCCTGTGCAGGTACGGGCGGTAGCGGCGTTGCGCGAACAACCTCTTCCGCAGCCTGGTTTTCTGGGCGGATCCAGTGGTCAAGATGAGCCAGTTGTTCTGCAAAGCTGCCCTTTTCCTGCTGATTCAGACCCTGCTGCAGCGCGCGGGTCGAGAGTGGCAGCCCGCCCGGGGCTTTTCCGACGCCGAGATCAACGCGACCCGGCGCCAGGGCGGCCAGAACGTTAAAATTCTCGGCAACTTTATACGGGCTATAGTGCTGGAGCATGACGCCGCCCGACCCCACTCGAATGCGCGTTGTTTGTCCCAGGATCCAGGCAATCAGCAGCTCCGGTGAGGGACTGGCCAGCTGCGGTGTGTTGTGATGTTCGGCAATCCAGAAGCGGTGATAACCCAGGTTCTCTGCCTGTTGCGCCAGCGTCAAAGTACGCGCCAGTGCATCGGCAGCGGTTTCGTTTTCAGCGATGGGGCTTTTATCCAGAATGCTGATTCGCCATGACATGTTGCGTTCTCGTTTGACTTAACATGGCGACATTATTAAAGGCGTAATTCACTACTGAGAAACAATTAATTTACATTTAGTTTGCCGGAAATCAGATATCCAAAACCATGCAAAGACTAAGACTTTTGAGGTGCAACCACTTTTCTGCCCGCATCCGAGCCAACAGGGTCGCGCAAATCATCACGTTTTCATTCTGTTAACGAAACGCTATTTCGACATCTTAATTTACCTCGCGGAGGTGATCTCCCGCTTTTAATTTGGCTTATGTCATTTATTTGCAGGGGATGACGAAACTGCGCTCGAAATTATTTTCATTTTTATTACATTGACTCAGTTTAATAGATAAAAAATAATTAGCACCAGGTATTTCGGACAAGCAGAATTTAATAGAGAATACACGGCAGACAGCTATAAAAATAATCACATCAATCTTGCCTGAGTGTTTACCGGGCGGTTTTTATTCTTTCACATCATCATGGAGTTACTCATGAGGCGTAACAGTCCCGTTACACAAAGCGAGTATTTTCTTAACGAAGGCTCGACGTTAATGTCGACCACCAATACGCAAAGTCATATTACCTATGCCAATTCCGCTTTTATTGAAGCTAGCGGATATAAAGAAGAACACCTTATGGGCGAACCGCATAATATTATTCGCCACCCCGACATGCCTGCCGAGGCGTTTGGTGACATGTGGTTTACCCTACAACAGGGGGAAACCTGGACAGGGCTAGTCAAGAACCGTCGTCAGAACGGCGATCACTATTGGGTACGCGCTAATGTGACGCCAGTCTGGCAGGATGGAAACTTAACAGGCTATATCTCCGTGCGGAATATTCCAGCACGCGAAGAGATCGCTGCCAGTGAAAAACTCTATGAGAAAGTACGCAATAACGAATTAACGCATCATCGTTTTTACAAGGGATTATTGGTTCGTCGCGGTTTATTTTCTTTCATGTCTCTTTTTAAACGACTCAGTACCAGCAAAAGAATCTATCTCGGTATTACAGTGACGGCCCTGCTTTCCTGTTTGCTGATTTTATTATTCCCGAATACGCTTACACAGTTCGGCGGTCTGGTTCTGCTATTTATAACCCTGGCATATTATCTTCATGCACAAATTGCCCGGCCGGTAAAATCCATTGTTCAACAGATGCAGTGCGTGGTTTCAGGGCGTAAAACCGAGTATTACCACTTTGACAGGATCGATGAAATCGGTCTGATGATGCGTCTGGTCAACCAATCCGGTTTAAACCTGAATTCTCTGGTCGACGATGTCGGGGCGCAGATTAACGGGATTGGCACTATCAGCCAGCAGGTCGCCAAAGAGGGCGCGAATCTGCAGGCGCGTTCTGAAGAGACCGCAGACTTTCTGCAGCAAACCGCAGCCGCAGTGGAAGAAATTGCCAGTGCGGTTAAGCAGACGGCGGAAACCGCAAAAGAAGCGATCCTGATGGCGGATCGCACCAGTGCCAGCGCCCACTGCGGTGAAGCGATGATGAAAGAGACTATCGGCATGATGCAATCCGTTTCGCAGGATAACAGTCAGATCGTCGATATCATCAGCGTTATCGATCGCATCGCCTTTCAGACCAATATACTGGCGCTAAATGCTGCCGTTGAAGCGGCACGCGCAGGTGAAGCCGGGCGCGGTTTTGCGGTGGTGGCGGCTGAAGTGCGAAACCTTGCGCAGCACTCCGCGACGGCGGCTAAAGAGATCAAAACGCTTATTGAGAAAAACGTCTCCAGTGTGAACGCGGGTGTGGAAAAGGTGGAACAAACCGAAACGCAGCTGACGGTCATGATCGACAATGTTCTGCAGATGTCCTCCCTGATTAAGGAGATCGGTCATGCCACGCAGGAACAGACTCAGGCGCTGACGCTTATCAACGCGTCCATCTCCCGTATTGGTGCAATGACGCATAACAATACGGGGATGGTGGATAATGTCACTCAGGCCGCTAATCACCTGACGCAGCGCACAACGCGCCTGCAGCAGGCAATTTCCGTTTTTGGCGGTTAGTCGTTCAGGCACTGCTCGTCAGTAACTTTTTCCAGCCACTTTACCGGGCTACCGTTTACGGATTTGGCGATGGCAATGTGCGTCATCGCCCTGGTTAAGCGGCTCAGCCTCTTTGCCCCACTCCTGTAACCAGCCACGACCCTGCGTCACGATCATCTTTATTACCCAAGCCGTCGCCAGCATACCCTCGCCTTTTCGTTGCTGATTGAAGCGTTGCGTTTGCAATGAGTTCATTTCACTGCGCAACCATTAAGCAATATTGATGAATAAATCATCAAACCACTAATGGGTTCGTCTAAAAAATCATCACGATTCAGCATCTTGTGATCCACGTCTGCTCTGACCACACGATTTCCTTCGACCTGCATCACTTTCGGCACGGTTATATTTTGCGTCGCTTATGAATTGCAGGTAGGATGCCTCGCCATGTTTCGCCTTATCCATACGTAGAATCACTGGGAAGGCGACATGTGTTTGCGCAGAAGCAATCGTTTGTATTGCACTCTGCCAGGCAGGACTATCACGATAATGGTTCAGACAGGCAAACAGGTAACTCAATGAAAACAAGCAATAAAAGCGCAGCCGATCATCATGCTGCTAAACGTCGCTGGTTGAACTCCCACGAAGAGGGCTACCACAAAGCGATGGGCAACCGTCAGGTTCAAATGATCGCCATCGGCGGCGCTATCGGTACGGGTCTGTTTTTAGGTGCAGGCGCTCGCTTGCAGATGGCGGGCCCGGCTCTCGCCCTGGTCTATCTGGTGTGCGGGATCTTCTCTTTCTTTATTCTTCGTGCACTGGGCGAACTGGTATTGCATCGCCCTTCAAGCGGCAGTTTTGTCTCTTACGCCCGTGAATTCCTCGGTGAAAAAGCGGCTTACGTTGCAGGCTGGATGTACTTCGTCAACTGGGCGATGACCGGTATTGTCGATATCACCGCCGTGGCGCTGTATATGCACTACTGGGGCGCGTTTGGTGATGTGCCGCAGTGGGTCTTTGCGCTTGGCGCGTTGGCCATTGTCGGCACCATGAACATGATCGGCGTGAAGTGGTTTGCGGAGATGGAATTCTGGTTTGCACTGGTCAAAGTGCTGGCCATCGTCGTGTTCCTGATCGTGGGTACTGTCTTCCTCGGCAGCGGTAAACCACTGGATGGTAATGCCACTGGCTTCCATCTGATAACTGATAACGGCGGATTCTTCCCGCACGGTCTGATGCCGGCGCTGGTACTGGTTCAGGGTGTGGTGTTTGCCTTTGCCTCTATCGAACTGGTGGGTACTGCTGCGGGTGAATGTAAAGATCCGCAGACGATGGTGCCAAAAGCCATTAACAGCGTGATCTGGCGTATCGGTCTGTTCTACGTTGGTTCCGTGGTACTGCTGGTTCTGTTACTGCCGTGGAACGCCTATCAGGCGGGTCAGAGCCCGTTTGTGACCTTCTTCTCTAAGCTGGGCGTGCCTTATGTTGGCAGCATCATGAACATCGTGGTACTGACCGCAGCGCTCTCCAGCCTGAACTCCGGGCTTTATTCTACCGGCCGTATCCTGCGCTCCATGTCCATGGGCGGTTCTGCGCCGAAGTTCATGTCGAAGATGAGCAAGCAGCACGTGCCTTACGCGGGTATTCTGGCGACGCTGGTAGTGTATGTATTCGGCGTATTCCTGAACTATCTGGTCCCGTCCCGGGTCTTCGAAATCGTTCTGAACGTTGCTGCGCTTGGTATTATCGCATCCTGGGCCTTTATCGTGGTCTGCCAGATGCGTCTGCGCAAAGCCATTAAAGAAGGTAAAGCCGCTGACGTGAGCTTTAAGCTGCCTGGCGCGCCGGTGACCTCCTGGCTCACCCTGCTCTTCCTGTTCAGCGTGCTGGTACTGATGGCGTTCGATTACCCGAACGGCACCTACACCATCGCCACTATACCGCTGCTGGCTGTACTGCTGATTGCTGGCTGGTTTGGCGTGCGTAAACGCGTTCACGAAATTCACAGCACCGCGCCGGTTCATCCTGATGATGAAAAACACGACGCACCGTTGGTTGAAGAAACGTCGCGTTAATCATTAAAAAGGGAAGGCAGATGCCTTCCCTTTTTTTTACATCACAGCGTGATACGAATTACGTCGTCAGGTTGGGTCGCTTCCTGCTGACGAGTAGATTTCTGTTTTACCGTCACATACAGCGTTTTGCCATCCGCAGAGAGCGCCAGGCTGTTCGGGTAGACCGGCGTGTCGAAGGTTTTCGTCACTTTGTAAGATTTCGCGTCAATCACGCTCACCTTACCGGCTTCACGGTGCGTCACATACGCTTCATTGCGTGCCGGGTTAAACAGCACGGCCAGTGATTCTGGTGCTGAGATTTTCTCGATCACGCTGCCGTCTTTCAGGCTCACCACCAGCACTTCCGGCTGTTTTGAATCGGTCAGGAACGCACGCCGGCCGGCAGTATCGAGGCTCAGATTCAGGTAGAAGTGCTCTTTCCCGTCGTCCTGCACTTTTTTACGACTCAGGATTTTGTTGGTGGCCGTATCAATCGTCACCAGCTCACCGTCGGCATTGGTGGTATAGAGGCGTTTCGCCTGCGCATCCAGCGCCAGGCCGGTGCTATAGGTGCCGGTATTAGCAATAGTCTCTTTCAGCTTCAGCGTTGCGCCATCCACCACCCAAATCACGCTCTCTTTACCCACACCAGTGATATAGACGGTGTTAGTGCTGTCATCAGCCACCAGCTGGCGCGGCTGCAGCGGTTTGACGGTTTCACTGCGCTGGCGATTATCGAGCACAAGACGCCCTTTCACGTCGCCCGTTTTGGCATCAATGGCCGTCACCGCGCCGTTGATGGTGTTACCGAACCACAGCGTTTGGCTCGCCTTGTCAAAGGTGGCACCGAAAGGTTTGAGATCGCTATGAATCGCCTGCGTCACGTCCAGCGTGACCGGGTCAAGGCGATAGATAACCCCGCCCTTATCGGTTTTACGGCTTTGCGACGTCGCAACCCACAGCGCATTCTCCTGCTGGCTTACCGCCATTTCATACGCCCCTTTCCCCACCGCTTTACGCAGGATCTCTTCGGCGGCGTGCACCTGGAAGGTGCTGGCAAACAGTAACGTAGCAGACAGCAGAGAAAGGCTCAGTCGCGGCGAGCACAGATGACGTAAAGACATAACAATTCCTTTTCTGAAAAGAGGGTTTTCTGCTGACATCACTTCCGGCAGGCAACGTCCTGGCATTGCCTTTTGATAATGAGAATAGTAATCATTAATCAACAAAATGTGGAGTTTTTCTTTCCCTCGGCCACATTCGTTAACGCAACGTGCGGTTAAAGTTTTCAAAACATTTACAAAACCTTTAACATATAGGCACATGTTCCATTTGGTTCGTTTAGATACCACAACCGGTTTTACTCATGAAAATCATTTCCGCCCGTAAGGCATCTCTGATGCTGGTTCCTGTTATTGTTGCGCCTGTCACTGCGATGAGTGCGGATGAACAGACCATGATCGTCAGCGCTACACCGCAAACTGTATCGGAACTCGATACTCCAGCCGCGGTGAGCGTCGTGAATGGCGATGATATGCGTCAGGCCACGCCACGCATCAACCTGTCTGAATCACTGGGTAGCGTTCCAGGACTGCAAATTCAAAACCGCCAGAACTATGCGCAGGATCTCCAGCTGTCAATGCGTGGATTTGGTGCCCGTTCAACCTTTGGCGTACGCGGTATCCGCATGTATGTCGACGGTATTCCAGCCACCATGCCTGACGGACAAGGGCAAACCTCCAACATCGATCTTTCCAGTGTGGACACTGTTGAAGTGCTGCGCGGCCCCTTCTCCGCCCTGTACGGCAACGCCTCGGGTGGCGTGATTAACATCAACACCCAGACCGGGCAGCAGCCGCCGACCATTGAGGCCAGCAGCTATTACGGCAGTTACGGTACCTGGCGCTATGGCATGAAAGCCACGGGGGCAATGGGTGACGGGACACACGCAGGCGATGTGGATTACACCGTTTCCACCACCCGCTTCACCACTAAAGGCTATCGTGACCACAGCGGTGCGCGGAAGAATCTCGCCAATGCCAAACTGGGTGTGCGTATAGATGATGTCAGTAAACTCACGCTGATTGTTAATAGCGTGGACATGAAGGCTAACGATCCGGGTGGACTCGATTACCAGGAGTGGCGGAATGACCCGCGACAGTCTCCGCGCGGCGATCAGTACAACACCCGTAAGACCATCAAACAGACCCAGGCCGGTCTGCGCTATGACCGCCAGCTCAGTGCCCAGGACGACCTTAGCGTGATGATGTATGCCGGTGAGCGTGAAATGACGCAGTATCAGTCAATACCTTATCAACCGCAGCTTAAGCCATCTCACTCTGGTGGTGTGATTGATATGCAGCGCCATTACCAGGGCGTTGATACCCGCTGGACGCACCGTGGCGAGCTGCTGGTGCCGGTGACCCTTACCACCGGCCTGAACTATGAAAACCTGAGCGAAGATCGTCGCGGGTATGAAAACTTCGTGATGAATAACGGCGTGCCGGAATACGGTGTGAAGGGTGATAAGCGCCGTAACGAGCGTAACCTGATGTGGAACGTCGACCCTTATCTGCAAAGCAGCTGGCAGCTGACACAGAAGCTCTCTGTGGATGCGGGTGTGCGTTACAGTTCGGTCTGGTTCGACTCCAACGATCATTACATTACGCCGGGCAACGGGGATGACAGTGGTGACGCGAGCTATCACAAGTGGCTCCCGGCGGGCTCCGTGAAATATGCCATGACGGACGCGTGGAATCTCTATGCTGCTGCCGGGCGCGGATTCGAAACGCCAACAATCAACGAACTCTCATATCGTTCAGATAACCAGGGCGGTCTGAATATTGGCCTGAAACCTTCCACCAACAATACGTATGAAGTGGGGAGCAAAACCCGCATCGGCAATGGTCTGCTGACGGCTGCGCTGTTCCGCACAGACACGGATGATGAGATCGTGGTCGATTCCAGTTCCGGCGGCCGTACCAGCTATAAAAATGCCGGTAAAACCCGTCGTCAGGGGGTGGAGGTTTCCCTGGACCAGCAGTTTGCTGAAAACTGGAAGCTGAAAATGGCGTGGACCTATCTGGACGCCACCTACCGTACTAACGTATGCAGCGACGCAGACTGTAATGGAAACCGCATGCCAGGTATCGCCCGTAACATGGGTTATGCCTCGTTTGGCTGGCAGCCGGAGGAAGGCTGGTACGCGGGTTCAGATGTCCGCTACATGAGCGATATCATGGCCGACGACGAAAACACGGCGAAAGCCCCGTCGTACACCGTGGTTGGGCTGAATACCGGGTATAAGCTCAACTATGGTAACTGGGGAATGGACGTCTTTGGCCGCGTAGATAACCTGTTCGACAAAGAGTACGTCGGCTCGGTTATTGTCAACGAATCCAATGGTCGTTATTACGAGCCTGCACCCGGGCGTAACTATGGCGTAGGTATGTCGATCTCTTATCGCTTCGAGTAAGCAAAAAGAAAAGTTTATTTTATTAATGAAATAACCCTCCTGATGGCAATAAGCCATCAGGAGTTATTCACCGAATAAATAATTAGCTACGGTATATAGTCGCTGTGTTAAATAATCTCTTAGTTAAAATATTGTCGCTGTAAAAGAGAATTTGCTTCATCAATCAACTTATCAATCGCCTTCTGGCAGTCGCCCACATCCCGTCGCTCAAGGGCCGCAAGTAGCTCATCATAGTGATATGTCGACATCGTGATGTCGTTGAGTTCCTGGTGCAGATAGTTAATGCACGGCCCAATGCGGACCCACAACTGTTCAATTAAGGCATTGAGCGTAGGCATTTCCGCATACTGATAAAGCGTAAACCGGAAGACACGATTCGCATGCAAGGCCTGCTGAACGTTACCATTACGCATGGCGTCATGAAAGGCGTCCGACAATTTGTGCAGCACGTCCAGCTTGCCGTCAGACATATTCTGACATGCTGCGGCAACCGCCATCGGCTCAAGTTGTTTTCGGATGGCATTAATCTCGTTATAACGCTCCAGCGTCACCTCAGGCACCAGAAATGCCTGTGCTGGCGTGGCATGTAACGCTCCTGATGACACCAGACGCAAAAGCGCCTCACGAACCGGGGTAATACTGGTGCCTAATTTATCGGCGATCTCTTTCGTAATCAGTCGTGCCCCAGGTTTGAGTGAGCCTGTAATTAACGCTCCTTTCAAACTGAGTTCAACTTGCATGGTAAGACTGATCCTTTGCGCTTTTTCTAAATGATCCAAATCAAGCATGTTCAATTCCTGTAGCTAAAGCTCAATGCTATTTTTAAACGTCAGTTTAATAAAACGACGCCGGTCCGATATATCCTGTATCGTCATGCCTGGTGGTGGGAAGTACGTAAAAACATCAAAACGTGCAAAATTTGTATTTTTCGTTTTCGGGCTCATCCGGGATGATGGCGCGAAAAGCCATGTCAGTTAATTAAAGACAATATATCGTATCTTCACAAATAAATATGGCGGGAAACCCCGCCATATTGTGGTTTATTTATTGTCGCCCACGACGCGAATCACGACTTTGCCGAAGTTTCGCCCTTCCAGAAGGCCAATCAGCGCCTCAGGCGCGTTCTCCAGGCCGTCAGTCACCTGTTCACGATAGTGAATTTTGCCCTCCTGCACCCAGCGCCCCATCTCTTGCTGGAACTCTTTAATGCGATGCCCATAGTCCTGGCCGATGATAAAGCCCTGCATACGAATGCGTTTCTTCAGAATGGTCGCCATCAGGAGCGGCAAACGGTCCGGGCCGTCAGGCAGACCCGTCGCATTATAGCCACTGACCAGACCACACACCGGGACGCGCGCGGAGGTATTCAGCAACGGCAGCACGGCGTCAAAGACTTTCCCGCCGACGTTTTCATAATAGACATCAATTCCTTTCGGACAGGCGTGTTTCAACTGGTCGGCAAAATCCGCAGCGTGGTGATCCAGACAGAGGTCAAACCCGAGGACCTCAACCGCATGGCGGCATTTTTCTGCGCCACCGGCCACGCCGACCACCCGGCAACCTTTGATTTTGCCAATCTGCCCAACGGTCGCGCCAACCGGGCCTGTTGCGGCAGCAACCACCAGCGTTTCCCCCGCTTTAGGTTGCCCGATATCCAGCAACCCCATATAGGCGGTAAAGCCCGGCATACCCAGAATACCCAGCGCCCAGGAAGGATGAGACGGATTTTCACCCAGCTTGACCAGGCCGCTGCCGTCCGAGAGTTCATACTCCTGCCAGCCGCTGTAGCCCAGCACCCATTCACCAGCTTTGAAGTCGGGATGGTTTGACCGCTCAACGCGACTGACCGTCCCTCCCACCATCACCGCACCGATCTCAACCGGCGGTGAATAGGATGGCGCATCGCTCATGCGGCCACGCATGTAAGGGTCCAGCGACAGCCAGACCGTACGGAGCAAAAGCTGCCCCTCAACTGGCGCTGGAACAGGTTGCTCCTCCAGACGAAAATTCTCCGCGACCGGCGCACCCTGTGGGCGGGAGGCCAGTACCCAGCGGCGATTAAGGGAAACAGATTGATTCATCAGGAACTCCTTCTGGTTCAAATGTCATTACAGCCTGGCTCACGATCGGCGTAATCGCTTTAACATTACGAGCCAGATTGGTTAAGCCG
This sequence comes from Enterobacter sp. CPE_E890, assembly GCF_046521475.1. Taxonomy (NCBI): domain Bacteria; kingdom Pseudomonadati; phylum Pseudomonadota; class Gammaproteobacteria; order Enterobacterales; family Enterobacteriaceae; genus Enterobacter; species Enterobacter sp. CPE_E890. Next base: position 2,616,299 of record NZ_JBKFZW010000001.1, read on the forward strand.
TACGACCAGATAGATGCAGGTTTCATTCGTCTCGTTGATGAACCGACAGTCATTAGGCGGCCCCAGCTCCAGGCAGTCCCCGGCCCGCATCTCGTGGCGCGTATCGCCCTCCTGGAACACCAGCTCACCCATTTGTAGCCAGATAAGCTGACGAGCCAGCGCATAAGAAGAGGCAGGCATAGGCACATCGCTCCCCGCCGGGAGTTCAACCTGAACAAGGTCAATAGGAAGATCTGTGCGGGGAGAAACGTGGCGGCGAAGGTAATGCGTTTGTGGATCGCGCCAGACGGGCTGGTTGGCGAGGCGCAGTAGTTTTCCCTCTTGCATCTCGGCTCTGGCAATCAGCGTCGACATGCTGATGCCAAAAGCCCCCGACAAGCGGGCAAGCAACGTTGCCGTAGGGCTACTGTCCCCACGTTCTATCTTGTGGATCATGGCACGCGAAACGCCTGCCCGGTCAGCAAGCTCGCTCAAAGACCATCCGCGAGACTCGCGTTCAAGGCGAATTCTTGCGCTAATCCGTTGATTCATGGTGTCTGTTATGGTGTTCATGACGTCATACTATAGTGTATGAACGGCATTTCAATGGGCTTTTGATAACAAAAAAATATGGCTTATGTCATAGCTATCTGGCGATACAGTTGTGTAATATCGTAGTTAAATCGTAATACTATAGTGAACAACACACAGAGGTTTCATCATGATCGTTCGTCATGCCTGCAAAGAAGACTGCGCTGCGATAGGAGAAATATACAACCACGCGGTGTTGCACACTGCCGCAATCTGGAACGATAAGACCGTCGACACCGATAATCGTATCGCCTGGTTTGAGGCACGCACCCTCGCAGGTTACCCGGTACTGGTCAGTGAAGAAGACGGTGTTATCACGGGCTATGCCTCTTTTGGTGACTGGCGTGCCTTCGACGGTTTTCGTCATACGGTAGAACATTCGGTCTATGTTCATCCGGATCATCAGGGCAAAGGGATCGGTCGCACATTGATGAAAGCGCTGATTAACGAAGCCCGTGCCATCGGCAAACACGTGATGGTCGCAGGCATCGAAGCGCAGAATCATGCCTCGATTCATCTCCATGAAACGCTCGGTTTTGTGACGACGGGTCAAATGCCGCAGGTGGGTACCAAGTTTGGCCGCTGGCTGGACTTAACCTTTATGCAGCTGCAGCTGGATGAGCGCAGCGACCCGGACGCCATCCCATGAATCAGTCAATGACGCTGGCTTTTTTGGTGGCGGCGGGAATCGGTCTGGTGGTGCAAAATACCTTAATGGTGCGCATCACCCAGACCTCCTCCACTATTCTTATCGCGATGCTGCTGAATTCACTGGTCGGCATTGTGCTGTTTGTCAGCATTCTGCTGCTGAAACAGGGCTTTGCCGGATTTTGCGAGCTGGCCGCAACGGTGCGCTGGTGGACGCTGATCCCGGGGCTGCTGGGTTCGTTTTTCGTGTTTGCCAGTATCAGCGGATACCAGAACGTAGGCGCGGCGACGACCATCGCTGTGCTGGTGGCAAGCCAGTTGATCGGCGGGCTGGTGATGGACGTGCTGAGAAGCAACGGCATACCGCTGCGCGCCCTGATCGGCCCGGTGTGCGGCGCGGTGATGTTGGTCGTGGGGGCCTGGCTGGTCGCGCGACGCCAGTTTTGATCGCTACAGAATGGTGCCGCCTTTCGTTAGCTGTTCCTGTCGCGCTTCCAGCTCCTCTTTATGCTGCTTACCGTGGTGTGAAATCGCGGTGCGCAGACGTTGCTGCTGGGTGTAGCGATCTTCACGGCTGAGCTCTGCATCATCGCTTAATTCAATCAGCAGTTCATTCATGTGGGTAATTACGCTCTCTTCGATGGCGGCATCGACGCGGGCGATAACATCGTTTAAATGTGACATTGTCACTCCTTGTGAATTGCCGGGTGGCGGCTACGCCTTACCCGGCAGTAATACGCTTAGTTCAGCTTCGCTTTTGAGAAATCGCTGCCCATCAGGCTCACGCTGTAACCCGTGACGTTGCTGCGGGTAGCGTAGAACGTTTTCCCGTTCGCCAGCGCGATCCACGGCGCCTGCTGGTAGAAAATCTCCTGCGCCTGATCGTAGAGTTTAGCGCGCTCAGCCGGGTTGCTGGTCAGCTTCGCTTTTTGCACCAGGGAATCATACCCCTTATCGCACCAGCGTGCTGCGTTTGAACCCGTTTTAATGCTGTTGCACCCCAGCAGTACGTCAGCAAAGTTGTCCGGGTCACCGTTATCGGACATCCAGCCGAACAGCGCAGAGTCATGCTCACCTTTACGCATGCCGGAGAGGTATTCGCCCCACTCGTAAGAGACAATTTTGGCCTTCACACCGACTTTCGCCCAGTCGCTCTGGATCATCTCCGCAATACGGCGCGAATTAGGGTTGTACGGACGCTGCACCGGCATTGACCACAGCGTCACTTCCGCGCCCTTCTCCAGCCCGGCCTGCTTCAGCAGGGCTTTCGCTTTTTCGGGGTCGTAGCTGTAGTCCTTCAGGTCTTTATTAAAGCCCATCATGTTTGGCGGAATTGGTGATTTTGCCACCGTACCCGAGCCCATAAAGACCGCATTGACGATGGCTTTCTTGTCGGTTGCGTAGTTTAGCGCCTGACGTACCAGAACATTATCAAACGGTTTTTTCTCGGTGTTAAACGCCAGATAGCCGACGTTCAACGCATCGACAGAGTGCAGCGTCAGGTCTTTGTTATTTTTAATCACATCAAACTGCACCGGGGACGGAGCAGGAATGATCTGGCATTCGTTGGTCTGCAATTTCGCCAGACGCGTTTCCACATTTGGCGTGATGGAGAAGATCAGGTGTTTTGTCGGTACCTCGCCCTCCCAGTAGTTCGGGTTAGCGACATAGCGGATCAGTGAATCCACTTTGTACTGCTGCAGCACATAAGGCCCTGTACCGATCGGCCAGGTATCCACGTTCTCTGGCGTGCCTTTTTTCAGCATCACGTCAGCGTATTCAGCGGAGAGAATAGAGGCAAAATCCATTCCCCAGTCGGCAAGGAATGCAGCGTTGGGTTCACTGAGGGTGAACTGAACATGGTAATCATCGACCTTTTTAACGTCCTGAATCAGTTTATCGAGGCCGACGTCATTAAAATATTCGTAGTTGCCCTGCGAGACGTTGTGATAAGGATGCTTAGGGTCTTTCTGACGCATGACGGAGAAAATGACGTCATCGGCGTTAAAGTCGCGGGTCGGTTTGAAGTATTTATTGCTGTTGAACTTCACCCCTTTACGCAGGGTAAACGTATAGGTCTTACCGTCCGGTGAGATTGTCCAGGACTCCGCCAGCGACGGAACCGGCGTATTTTTCACCGGGTCGAAATTGATCAGACGGTTATACAACACCTGAGAGCTGGCCACGAAAGATGGGCCGGAGCTGGCGATTTGCGGGTTGAAAGACTCGGGTGAGGCTTCAGAGCAGTAAATAATGGTGTCATTATTTGCCGCCAATGCGGCACCGGCTGGTAAAAGCGTGCTCAGCGCAAGGGCGAGCAGTGTTTTCCCTGTAGACATGGTTATAACCCTGGATGTTTTATTATATAGGACAGTAATAACAGCACAGGCTTAATGACCTGGCAAATAACGAAACACTATCAGGTTATTCTAAAGTCACGTTTTTCGCTGGTTTTGCAGTCAATGCAGAAAAAGATGATTTGCCTTAAGTGCCATTATCCGTCAAGCACAACCGTCATTTTCTATGCCGCAAGAAATCGGCGCTTTTAGCGTCTCTTCCTCCGTTTGTTTGCTTCCTCATTTCGTTAAAGTAACGGTGTGAAGAAGTATATGGGATCAAATCGTGGCAAAAACTCTTTTACGCAGCGGTAATCTGGATGATTTTCAGGCCGTTGGCGGCGGCGGACAAGCCGTTTTTGAATCAGCGTTACAAATCCGGGAAGCGCTCCGGTTGCGCAAACAACAGGCCATTGTCGACTGTCTGGCCATTCCACAGGTCAACGATAGCGGTGACCGTGTAGACTGGTATTCCCCGATAGAGGGGAGTGTTACCAGCTGGAAAGCGGCCGATGAAGACGACCGTTTTCGCGCCCTGCGCTATCTGGAAAATACGCTTGCCAGCGTCGAGTCGTTGAGTAAGAAGTGCCTCCAGTCACCGAAAACAGCACAGCAGCTTTTTGGTTCACTGCTGTCAAAAGCGTTCCAGTTTCCGGGCGAAAACTTTCTCTTTCTGGTCGAAGGGAAACCGGTCATTAGCTTCTGGGGCTTTGTAAACCTGAACGAAAATGCACGCGACGATGTTCTCGACTGCCTGCGTGAATCACTGATCCCTGAGCCCGCCCCCGTTGTGATTGAAGATCCTGAACCGGAACCTGAGCCGGAACCGATCATCACCTTCGAACAAGCAGACGAGCCACTGATTGCACCGTCGACGGTGGTGCGCATTACGCCGGAGGATCTGTATGAGCCAGAACCTGCTCCAGTCGCGACACAACCACAACCTGCTCAGGAACCCACCCCGACAACCGTTGTGAAAAAGCGTCGTATCCCGCTGTGGACGCTGCCCGTTGCCGCCGTGATCGTTGCCGCCATTGCCGCACCGCAGCTGTGGCCAAAACAGTCCCCTTCCGCGCAGCCTGCACCTGCACCTATGCCAGAGCCTGTAGAAATTGCGCCGAAACCGATCAAAGCAGTTGAACCACTGGCGATGAAATTACCGTTGCATCAGGCTGAGGTAGTGGCAAGCAAAGAAAAAGAACCTGCTCCTGCTCCTGCTCCTGCGCCCGCCCCGGTCGTTATCGTCGCGATTCCGAAAGATGCGATGGTTATGGAAGGTCAGCAAGTGAAAGCGGGATCGACGCGCTTCCTCAACGGGACCTGGCGCGCCATCCTCGATGTGAAAGATCCGGTGACCGGTAAGCCACCGTCACTGCGCTACCAGATCCAGAACAATAAAGGTTTCGCCCGTGTAGTACATGGTGACAACATTGTCTGCCGCGCAGAGATCTTCTCCGGGCTTCACAGCAATGGTGAACTGATGATTAAGAGTCGCGGTAATGCCCGCTGCACCGACGGTTCACGCTACCCGATGCCGGAGGTTTCCTGTAAAGCAGGCACCAGCGATATCGCAGAATGTCGTGCTCGCTATGATGCAAACACCGTCGTCCCACTGACGTTCAAGAAAGCAGGTGCCTGATCCTATGCTGGTAAATCTTTGCGACTATAAACAAAGCGTCACGCTTATCGCTAACAGCGGCGTGCAGTTCCTTGATTTCGGTCTGACGCCGCAGGACACCGCCAGCAACGGGCGCTTCGTACGTAAAACCGCGAACGGCCCGCTTCTGCGTCTCGATTTCGACCTGGTGAACGGGCGTTATACTCTGCCCGGGTTGAACGGCGGGCAGCCTGAAGTGGTGAAACCGGAAACCACCATTGCGCTACATCAGTCGCTGGCGGTCCTTGATGGTGTCTGGCTTCCTGTTCCGTTCCTGCGCTTTAACCCGCCACGGACCTTTGTTGACGGCCCGGATAACTGGGCTCGCGTTCAGGTTCGCAAGCTTGATAAACCCGACACGGCAGGCAATACGCACCGCGTGACCCTCGCGCTTGACAGCCAGATTGCCGAACATGCCACGTCCGCGCTGTCCCCGGTCGAAAACGACATTCTGAACGGAACCCGTTTCGCTCTGGCCTGGCGGGATAACGAAGTGGAAAGTTTCCTCGACCAGACCTGGATTGACGGCTGGCTGCGTGAGGCATTTACCCAGTATGCCGACGGTGTTGAAAACCGCTCTGAACGTGATCTGCAACAGGCGATGCGTAGTTTTGAATATCAGGCACACTGGCTCAACCTGCTGACCATGCTCGGTGAGCAGCTTACCGTGCCGGAAGTGAAATTTGTCACTCATACGCTCAGTACCCCTGCCATTCCGGTCGACCTGATCCTCGATGTGGGCAATACCCATACCTGCGGCGTGATTATTGAAGACCACGGGGATGCGAACGATGGTCTGCGCCAGACTGCCGAGCTGCAGGTACGTTCGTTGAGCGAGCCACAATTCCTCAATGAACCCTTGTTCACCAGCCGTCTGGAGTTCTCAGAAGCGCGTTTTGGCAAGCAGCACTTCTCGGTTGAAAGCGGTCGCGAAGATGCCTTTGTCTGGCCGTCGATTGTCCGCGTCGGCGATGAAGCACGGAAACTGGCTACCCAGCGCCTGGGAACCGAAGGTAACAGCGGCATCTCCAGCCCGCGTCGCTACCTCTGGGATGAAACACCGGTGGTTCAGGACTGGCGATTTAGCCAGATGAACAGCAAAACCCAGCGTGAACCTCTGGCTACCGCGTTTCCGCTGATGAACCTGATGAACGATGACGGTGAGCCGCTCTTTACGCTGCCGCAGGACGAGCGACTGCCAGTCTTCTCGCCGCAGTACAGCCGTAGCACGCTGATGACACACATGTTGTGCGAGCTGCTGGCACAGGCTCTGGGTCAGATCAATAGCGTCGCCACGCGCTTGCGTCTGGGCTTCCCGGCATCTCCGCGCCAGTTACGAACCCTGATCCTGACCCTGCCGTCGGCCATGCCAAAGCAGGAGCGGGAGATTTTCCGTCGCCGCATGTTCGAAGCGATCGCCATTGTCTGGAAAGCAATGGGATGGCACCCGCAGGATGAAGATTTCGCCACCCGCAAACAGCAGGAAAAAAGTGTGGTGCCGGTTCCTGAAATCCAGATGGAGTGGGATGAAGCCAGCTGCGGTCAACTGGTCTGGTTGTATAACGAAGCCATTTCTCGTTTTGGCGGCCAGACTGAGGCGTTCTTTGCCTCCCTCGCCCGCCCGGACCGTGAACCTGAGCCCGGCGCTCAGCCTGGGCGTTCACTGCGCGTCGCGTCCATCGACATTGGTGGCGGCACAACGGATATGGCGATCACCCATTATCAGCTTGATGATGGCTCGGGTAACAACGTTAAAATCACGCCGCAACTGCTGTTCCGTGAAGGGTTTAAAGTCGCGGGCGACGATACCCTGCTTGATGTGATTCAGCGCTATGTACTGCCCGCCCTGCAAACGCAACTGCAGAAATCGGGTATTGCGGACGCCTCGCTGCTGATGGCTTCGCTCTTCGGTGACTCCGGCCGAATTGACACCCAGGCAGTATTGCGCCAGCAAACGGCGCTTCAGCTCTTTATGCCGATTGGCCATGCCATTCTTGCCGCGTGGGAATCGAGCGATATTGACGATCCGCTGGCTGGCCTGCATGCCACCTTTGGCGATCTCCTGCCGCAGAAACCGACCCGCAACGTGATGAATTATCTGCAACAGGCGATCGATCATGCCCTGCCTGCGGGTTCTGAAACGTTCGATCTATTCACCGTTCCGCTGCACGTAAATTTCCGTGAGATGCAGGATGCAATGCTGGCTGGTCAGTTTACGCTGGCTTCGCCGCTCCATGCAGTATGTGAGGCGATTTCCCATTACAGCTGCGATATTTTGCTGATCACCGGGCGTCCTGGCTGCCTGCCTGGCGTTCAGGCACTGATTCGTCACCTGCAGCCGGTTCCGGTCAATCGCATCGTCTGGCTGGATAAGTATCAGGTTCATGAGTGGTATCCGTTCAGCCAGCAGGGCCGCATTGGCAACCCCAAATCAACAGCCGCCGTGGGTGCGATGCTTTGCAGCCTGGCGCTTGATCTGCGTCTGCCGCGCTTTAACTTTAAGGCAGCAGATATTGGTGCGTATTCAACCGTGCGGTATCTGGGTGTGCTGGATAATACGGTCAACACCCTGCGCGAAGAGAACGTCTGGTATCAGGATATCGATCTCGATAAACCCGGTGCGAAACTCGACGCGCGTCTGCACTTCCCGCTGCGCGGTAACGTCACCCTCGGCTTCCGCCAGCTGGCAAACGCACGCTGGCCGGCCACACCGCTCTATACACTTAGCATCAACTCGGCTGAACTGGCCAAAGCGATTGCGGGTGATGGCGTGCTGAACGTGCGGCTTAAACTCTGCGGTGGCAGCAAGCAGGAAGGCCCGGAGTCCTTCGAACTGAGCGATGCCTGGCTCCAGGACGGCACCCCGGTCGCCCCTGACGCGTTAACCTTCAAACTGAATACTCTGGCCGATCGCCGTCATAGCGGTAGCCACTACTGGATCGACAGCGGGAGCGTATACCTGAAATGACAGTGACGACGACCACCACTCAGGCCTTAATCGGGTGGATTAATGAGACGCGCCTGAACGCCCCGGTGCTGGATAACGATGCCGACGCCCTGCTTGCTCGCATCAACGCGGTGCAGGCGCGGGAACAAGCCATTGAACATGCCCTGACTCGCCAGAGCAGCATTGGGCTTTACGGTCATTCTCAGAGTGCAAAAGCGCACCTGCTTTTGTCTCTGTGCGGTAGCGGCAACGGACGCCTGAACGTGACGCCAGGCCAGCGCACCTTTGACTATTTTTCCCATATCAATCCGGGACATGCCCTGACAAACATGGCCGTCCGCTTCACCCGGGAACATGCAGACGTCATTGATGAGGCGTTTCCTCTGCGTCTGAGTCTGATCACCGAGGCCGAACTGGTACAGCTGTTTATTGCCCGCACGATGCAGCACCCGCAGATGCGCGCCGTGGATAAAGCCGTCATTGAGACGCGCCTGGAAAAATGGCGCGGTCTGCGTCAGCCGCAGGGCGTGCCGGGCATCACGTCTCAGGAAGTGGGGGCAATTGCCCGCTTCTGGCAGAACACGGTACCCGCCGCAAAACAGCAAATTGATGATGCCCTGTGGCACCAGTTTGCCCAACTGGTCCCCTCCCTTGATCTCAGCACGCGAGCCAGCGTCTGGTCACTGTTGTGGGGTGAGCAACAGGAGTTGACCCAGCAGTGGTTAAAACTCGCCCATGTGCTGCATCAGACCAGCCATGCCAGCGAACTTGCCGCGCCGCTTAGCCTACTGGTGGATAGCTTCGGCCTGCCCGGTGAAGGGTTCCTGACGCACGACGGCACGTTAACCCTTCAGGAAGCGCAGGAGACGCTGCTTCATCCACTGAATAACGGTGAGATGCTCAATGCCATCAGCATCCCCGTCGATGTGCTTGCCTTCCTGACTCGCGAGCTGGTGTTACTGGTTGAGAACAGTGCCCTGGATAATGTCGATATTATTGATATTCCGGTATTTGAAGAAAATAATGCCGATCCGTTACACCAGGCTAAATCACAGTGGCTGCTTGAGCACTACCGTCAACAGCTACAGCCAGATGTTCTGGTTATTTGCAATGCGACCGCACAGCACGAGCAGACGGCCAAAAAAGCAAAAGTGTTAATGAACTGGGTCAAAGAGACACAGCCTGCTGAAGAATCGGCCCTGCCGGGTCTGGTGTGGGCAATCACCCCTCATGACGCTCGTTTTACCACCCGGCAGAATCTCGATGAAGCCGTGCAGCATCTGCTCGGTAAACCGGGTTTGCGCTGGGGCACCCTCCAGGCACTGGACAGCCACAGCATGCAGCGCGTGATCGAGTGGTTGTCTCAGGCTACATTACCGGCCCAGCGGCAGAAGCGTCTTAGTACGCTGAAAAACTTGCTGCGGCAGGAGCTTTCGTCTCTGATGCAAAGCTATCTGGCGCCACTGGTTGAGGCCCCCGGAGCCAGACGAACCCGTGCAGAAAGTATGGTGCGAACCCTTCAGGGCTGCGCCGCCCGCCACGGTGAACTGCTGGAGGGTCTTCTGCCGCCGCTTAAAGCCTTTGAAACCCTGCTGGCTGTCCAGCAGCCCCGAGAGGAGCAAGTTAACGGGTTGTTTACGGATTCCATTGACCTGTTTGCCGATAACGCACAGGAAAGTACCGGCATGTTCCAGACCAAAGACAAAGCGCGTCTGGCACACCGAGTGTGGATAAATCATCTGCGTCAATGGAGCCGCAATGATGCCACGGCAGCCCGTCTTGGACTGGAGCCCGGGGTGTTGCAGCAAATCGCAGATGTTCTGGTGGTAACCAGCTACCGGCTTAACCTGCCTCAGCAACTTCAGCGCATTGTTGAAACGGATAAAAGTAGCGCCGCACAGCTGCATGCTGTGATGGGTAACTTTGTTGGCTGGTTGGGTTACGACCAGACACCTGTTACAGCACGTCCGGCAAGCCGCATCCGTAAGGGTAATGCCATCTTTGTCACACCGGTGGTGAGTAGCGCGGAACCTCGTCTTACCCGACTGGGGGAACAGCCCGTACATGCGGCTACCGCGTATGTTTACGACTGGCTGGTTGCGCTCTATAGCCGGGCGATAGAGAACATTGATTACCAGCATCCGCATGATGTTCAGCCCGCCTCTCGTCAGACACTGCAGGCATTATTGCGCTGATCTTTTTAGCCCGCAGCAATGCGGGCTATTATCACGCTGCCACGCACTCTGCTAACGCCTGTGCCAGCGCGGACGGATTTTCCCAGGACATTGAATGCCCGGCTGCTGGGATGATTTTCACTTCAACGCCCTTCTGCTTCAGATTATCCACATCGTTATCCGGCAGCGACAGCTCTCCGAAAATCAACGTCACCGGGCAGGTCAGAGACAGGAATTGTGCTTCCCATTCGGGTTCCACACCTTCCACCAGGCTTGATGCGCCCCGCCACACGGCATAAGGGGCATTACTCTGCAGGCACCCCGCCCACGCCGTCGTTTCTGCGCTGAGCATGGCACCATAACCCCGTTCCAGAAACTGTTGCTCGGTTTGCGCTGCAATAGACCGGCTGAACATTCCGCCACCTGCGTGAAAATTGGGTTCTGACACCATCACCCCTCTGACGCGCGGTGCCAGCAGACCCGCTGCTTCGATAGCAATGCTGCCACCCATGCTGTGGCCATAGAGCCAGAAGGCATTCAGTTTAAGATGGTCAATCAGTTCCGCCACAACGTGCGCCTGGTCAGTGGTTTTGTAGCTGTAGTGCTCAGGCTTATCGCTATAACCGCTGCCGGGCAAATCAATAAGAATGGCTCTGCGCGCGCCAAATGATGGATCACGAACGACTCGGGGATATTCATAGGAAGAGGCGCAACCCAACCCGTGAATGAACACGACGGGATCGTCAGCACCGGGCAAATCATGCCAGCGCACAGTGCAACCAGCCTGTTGCGAGTAAAAACTGTTCATAAGCACTCCTTTTATGATGCACTGTGTATTTATACAGTTATCACATCTGGAATGCTATGTTCATCTTTTAAAACTGGAAGCGAGCTTCAGAAAAGCGAGACCAGCAGCGCAACGGGAAAGCTCATTGGCCAGGTAGATCCCACCAGAAAAGCACTCAGCAGGCGTATACGTTTACGGTCTTTAGAGAGGAACCAGGTAATTAATGCGCAGATGGAAGCCATGATTGCGTAAAAAACCAACATCTTTTGATACAACGTCATTCTGTATACCAGAGCCGAAAAAATAACCGCACGCAATATGCGTCATATGTTGATACAGATCAAGTTTTTTCGTTACAGAATAACCACTTAAAAATTATGGCTAATAACAATTGGGTATTTTACGCAACATTCATGGCGAAATAAGAGTACACCCGGCCGCGCAAGCGACCGGGCATGATGGTTAGTGTTTAATCATAACGTGCCGGACAACCGTATAATCCTCAAGCCCGTAAACCGACATATCTTTTCCGTATCCGGACAATTTCATGCCGCCATGTGGCATTTCGCTCACCAGCATAAAGTGGGTGTTAACCCAGGTACATCCGTACTGCAGGCGCGCACTCAGGCGATGGGCGCGCCCCACATCTTTGGTCCAGACCGATGATGCCAGGCCATATTGCGAGTCGTTAGCCCATGCCAGCACCTGCGCTTCATCGTCAAACTCGGTCACGCTCACCACCGGACCAAACACTTCTCGCTGAACAATGGCATCTTCCTGTTTTGCACCCGCCAGCAGGGTTGGCTGGAAGTAGTAGCCCGTCCCCTCTTTTTTACTGCCTCCCGTGACAACGCGGATATGGCCGAGCGCTTTCGCCTCATCAACAGCTTTACAGACCCGTGAAAGATGGGCTGCCGAACTCAGCGGCCCAAGCTCGGTAGAGGCATCCTCCGGGGCACCCATTTTGAGGCTGGCTACTGCTGCCCCCAGTTTTTCAACAAGCCGGGCATAAATCCCCTTCTGGGCATAAATACGGCAGGCTGCCGTACAGTCTTGTCCGGCATTGTAGAAACCGAAAGTACGAACACCTTCGACAACGGCATCGAGGTCGGCATCATCAAAGACGATAACCGGCGCTTTGCCCCCCAACTCCATGTGGGTGCGCTTAATCGAAGACGCGGTATGCCCGATGATATGTTCCCCGGTGGCAATCGAACCGGTCAGTGAGACCATACGCACTTTTTCATGTCCGGTCAGCGGATCACCTACCGTTTTACCTCGACCAAACAGCACGTTCAGAACGCCTGCCGGGAAGATATCCTTCGCCAGTTCTGCCAGTTTTAAGGCTGTCAGCGGCGTAATTTCAGAGGGTTTGATCACCACACAGTTACCGGCCGCCAGCGCAGGTGCCAGCTTCCATGCAGCCATCATCAGCGGGTAGTTCCACGGTGCGATAGAGGCGACAACACCAATCGGGTCGCGACGGATCATCGAGGTGTGGCCATCAAGATATTCCCCGGCGGCCAGCCCGTTCAGGCAACGCGCAGCCCCGGCAAAGAAACGAAAAACGTCGACGACGGCCGGAATTTCATCACCCAGAACACAGTGCAGCGGCTTACCACAGTTAAGAGACTCAAGCCGGGCAAACTCTTCACCATGCGCCTCAATGACATCAGCCAGTTTCAGCAGGCACTCAGCACGCATTTTAGGTGTGGTTTGGCCCCAGTCGCTGAAAGCACGATCCGCAGCCTGAACGGCCGCATCGACCTGAGCAGGTGAGGCTTCCGCAATCTCCAGCAGTACCTCTCCGGTGGCAGGGTTATAAACCGGCTGTTTTTCTCCTTCTCCGGCAACCAGTTCACCCTTTATCAGCAGATGTTTTTGCATAGCATTATCCTGTTGAAATTAAAGTTATTTCCCGCTACCGGTAATGTTCTCGCCGTCGCGGGTCAGCCACCAGGCTCCCAGAATGGGGATGGTCGTCACCAGCATCACCAACAGTGCAACAACGTTGGTGACCGGCACGTCGCGTGGACGCCCGAGCTGATTGAGTAACCACAGCGGTAACGTACGCTCGTGTCCCGCGGTAAATGTTGTGACGATGATCTCGTCGAACGACAGCGCAAACGCCAGCATGCCCCCGGCCAATAGCGCTGAGCCAAGATTGGGCAGCACGACATACCGGAAGGTTTGCCAGCCGTCAGCCCCCAGAACCATCGACGCCTCAACCAGACTCCAGGAGGTACGTCTGAACCGGGCAATCACGTTGTTAAACACCACCACCACACAGAAGGTGGCGTGTCCGACCACGATGGTGAAAAATCCCGGTTCGAGGTTGATAGCCTTAAATGCTGTCAGTAGCGCCAGACCGGTGATGATCCCCGGTAGCGCAATCGGCAACAGCAACAACAATGAGATCGCGTTTTTGCCGAAAAACTCACTGCGCCACAGTGCCGCTGCAGCAAGCGTGCCAAGCACGAGGGCGATTGCGGTTGATAAGGCGGCAATTTGAAGTGACAACGTCACGGATTCAATAATATCGCCGCGCCCTGCCGCCACGCTAAACCACTTCAGCGTCAACCCTTGTGGTGGGAAACTGAACGCAGCGTCTTCGGTGTTAAAGGCATAGGTCGCGATAATCAGCAGCGGGAAGTGCAGGAAGATTACCCCTCCCCACGCTGCCACTTTCAGGAACAACGGTGCGCGTTCAGAGTGCATCGAATGCTCCCAGACGTTTCACGAACGCCAGATAGAGAGAAATAAGCACGATGGGAACCAGAGTAAACGCCGCGGCCATGGGCATATTGCCGATCGCCCCCTGCTGAGAATAGACCATGTTCCCGATGAAATAGCCCGGCGGCCCCACCAGTTGCGGAACAATGAAATCCCCCAGCGTCAGGGAAAAGGTGAATATTGACCCTGCGGCAATGCCCGGGATCGCCAGCGGTAAAACGACATAACGAAAGGTCTGACGGGGACGCGCACCGAGATCGGCCGAGGCCTGCAGTAATGAAGCGGGCAGCCGTTCCAGCGCCGCCTGTACGGGCAGGATCATAAACGGTAACCAGATGTAGACGAAGACCAGAAACCGCCCTAGTCCTGAGGTGGACAACGTGTTTCCGCCAATCGCCGGTAGCGTCAGCATTGAGGCCAGGATCGGCTCCAGCCCCATATGGCTGAGAAACCATTGCGCCACGCCATCCTTCGCCAGCAGTAAAGTCCAGGCGTACGCCTTAACAATATAGCTCGCCCACATCGGCAGCATCACCGCGATATAGAAGAATGCTTTCCACTTACCGCTGGTATAACGCGCCATATACCAGGCCATCGGGAATGCCAGGATTGCGCTGGCAATGGTGACCGCTATTGCCATCATCAGCGTACGCAGGATGATATCGTAGTTTGCCGGGTTGAAGAGTGCCTGGATATTAGCCAGCGTCAGATCCGGCGTCACCGCCATAGTGAAGTCGTCAAAGGTGTAAAACCCCTGCCACAGCAGGGTCAGGAGCGAACCTAAGTAGACGATGCCAAACCACATCAGCGGAGCAAGCAGGAGCAGGAACAAGCCGAGCGATGGCTTTCGCCAGAACAGAGCCGTTATGCGGCTTAAGCGGCTGCGTGGTGCGGGAGGATGAGCGACACTCATATCCATTTCACCTCTCCTCAGACAGACGGATCATGGCATCCCGTGACCACGACGCCATCACTGCCTGCCCCGGCTCAACTCCACTCAGCATCGTGATATCACTGAGATTGGCCTGGCTCACCAGCAGTTTTGCCCCATCAGCGAGTTTGAGCTCCAGACGTGTTGCCGCCCCCTGATACTGTACCGCCTGCACGACGCCCTGAACCTGAACTTCACCGCTCTCATTGAGGCGAATATGCTCAGGACGTAGCGAGTAAGTGCCTTCCAGACCACAGACTTTCTGCGCAAGGCCAGCATCAAAGACATTGGAGGTGCCGACAAAACCGGCCACAAACGGGGTGCGCGGGCGCATGTAGAGATCGCGGGGTGTATCGACCTGCTCAATACGTCCGTTATTGAACACCGCCACCCGGTCTGACATGGAAAGGGCTTCGCCCTGATCGTGGGTGACAAAAATAAAGGTGATACCCAGTTCCTGCTGAAGCTTCTTCAGCTCGAACTGCATCTGCTCGCGCAATTTGAGGTCAAGTGCGCCTAAAGGTTCGTCTAGCAGCAAGACGCGTGGTTCATTGACCAACGCACGTGCAATAGCAACGCGCTGGCGCTGACCGCCAGAAAGTTGTGAGGGCTTACGGGCTACGGCAAAGCTTAAGCCCACTTTTTCCAGGGCATCCCGGGCCTGTGCATGGCGTTTTTTCTTGTCGACACCTTTGACCATCAACCCGTAGGCGACATTATCGAGGATCGACATATGCGGGAATAACGCATAGTCCTGGAATACGGTGTTCACATCCCGTTCCCACGGAGGAAGTTCGCTCGCCTCTTTGCCAAAGATAGCGATCGTGCCGCCTGAGAGCTGTTCAAAACCAGCAATCAGACGCAGGCAGGTGGTTTTGCCGGAGCCCGAAGGCCCCAGCATGGAGAAAAATTCTCCGTCACGAATCGCAATGGTGACCCCATCCACCGCCCGTACCTCGCCGTACAGACGAGAAACGTTATTAAACTCTACGGCATACGTCATGTTCTGCTCCCGGGCGATTAACGGCCGCCCATGATGGCGATGTAATCCTGCGTCCAGCGACTGTATGGCACATATTTGCCGCCTTCAGCGATAGGGGTTTTCCAGAACATGATTTTGTCGAACTCGTTATATCCGTTTGTTTCGCAACCTTTATCACCCAGCAACGTACTGGCTTTACACCCTTCAGGAACCACAGGCAGTGAGCCAAACCATGCCGCCAGATCGCCCTGCACCTTCGGTGTCAGCGACCAGTTCATCCATTTGTAGGCGCACATCGGATGTTTTGCCTGCGCGTGAAGCATGGTGGTATCCGCCCAGCCAGTAACCCCTTCTTTCGGGAAGACGGTGGCAATCGGCTGGTTCTCAGCTTTCAGGGCATTCGCCTGATAAGGCCAGGCGCTGGAGGCGACGACGCCTTCATTTTTGAAGTCACTCATTTGTACGGTCGTGTCATGCCAGTAACGGTGGATCAAGGCGTGCTGATCGCGAAGCACCTTGAGTACGGCGGCATACTGTTTCTCCGTGAGCTGGTACGGGTCGGTAATACCCAGTTGCGGTTGAGTAGCTTTGACAAACAGCGCGGCATCGGCGATGTAAATCGGGCCGTCATACGCCTGCACACGCCCCTGATTGGTTTTACCGTCCGGGAGATCCTGTTTGGTAAAGACCACGCCCCAGCTATCCGGCGGTGTCGGGAAGGTTTTGGTGTTGTACATCAGCAGGTTTGGCCCCCACTGATAGGGAGTGCCGTAGACTTTGCCACCTACGTTAAACCATTCTCCTTTCACAATCCGTGAATCGAGGGTTTTCCAGTTGGGGATGAGGTCGGGATTAATGGGCTGCACGCGTTTGCCCATGATCAGGCGCAGGGAAGCATCACCCGACGCGGTGACCAGGTCGTATCCCCCTTTCGCCATCAGGCTCACCATCTCATCCGACGTGGCCGCCGTTTTGACGTTGACCGCGCATCCGGTCTCTTTTTCAAACTGGGTGACCCAGTCATAATTTTTATCCGTCTGTCCGCGTTCGATGTATCCCGGCCAGGCAATAATATCCAGTCGTCCTTCCCCGTCACCGATAGCCTTTGGTGGTTCTGCGGCTTGCGCTGTCATGATAGTCATGCCGAGCGCACACAGGCTGCTGCGGGCAAATTTTTTGCTCATAAGGGTTACTCCTGTCGCAATGGAATTTAGCGGCAGCCGTGCCGTAAAAATATCTCCCTTATTAAACGTAGACCGCGTAAATGCGCCGCACCGTGCGGCGTAAGGAAATTTCATCAAGGTGTGACCGAGGGCGCATTACCCGTTAACTGGATTATAGACAAGGAGTTAGCGATGGGAGACGGTATGCAGATTTCCTGGGATATGGCGCCACGAAATATTCGCCGTGCCGCCATACGAATAAGGAATGATTATTTAAATGAAGGTAAGAAAAGTTTATTCCAGCATACTGCTAATTAATTTCCCCAACTGAATAACCGCCTGTTCTTCACGCTCCCCCCATGCCCAGGAGGTATTAAAACGAAAGAATGGCGTCCAGGCGTCAGAGGTGGAAAACATCTTTCCGGGTGCAATACTAATGTGGTGAATCAAAGCCTTTTCGCTAAGTAGCCCTGCATCCAGCTGCGCCGGAAGCTCCAGCCATAAAAAGTAGCCGCTATCATTATGGTGAATTTTGACCCCGGCAGGCATATGCCGCAAAAGGGACTGCCAGGCCTGCTGCTTTCGCTCGGCCAGCGTGCGTCGCAGGCGGCGCAGATGAGCGTCGTAACGTTTAGTCGCCAGATAGTCCACCAGCGCCAGTTGCATCGGAGAACTGGTCGATAACGTGCTCATCAGTTGAAGCTGCTGAATACGGCGTGCGTGTTTTCCCGCCGCCACCCAGCCGATACGAAACCCCGCCACCAGACATTTCGAAAACGATGAGCAGTGAAGCGTCATCTCCTCCCGGTCCCAGGCCTTCGCCGGAAGCGGTTTTTCCCGACCAAAGTAAAGCTCGCTATAGACATCATCCTCAATCAGGGTGACGTTATGCTTCGTTAACAGCGCCACCAGATGCGCTTTTTTCTCGGCACTCAGCGTAAAGCCAAGCGGGTTTTGCCCATTGGTCATGAGCCAGCAGGCTTTTACCGGGTATTCATTCAGCGCCTGCTCAAGCGCATTCAGGTCGATCCCCTCGCGGACATCCGTCGCAACAGACAGCGCCTTGAGTTTCAGGCGTTCCAGCGCCTGCAATGCGCCGTAGAAACAGGGATTCTCGACAATCACCCAATCCCCGGGTTCAGTCACTGCCTGCAAACTGAGATTCAGCGCTTCAAGCGCGCCAGCGGTAATAACGATCTCTTCCGGTGAGATGTTCATCCCCTGCTGGGCATAGCGACGAGCAATGGCGTGGCGGAGATCAACATTACCCGGAGGTAAATTTTCAATGACGCTCATTGCGGTCGCCGTTTTACTGACATTCGCCAGCGAACGGTTGAGCTGCTGAAGCGGGAAAAGTCGGGGATCGGGAAACGCAGAAGCAAAAGGAACAACCGATGGATCGCGGCTGGCCTGCAATACGTCGAAGATATAGGTGTT
Organism: Enterobacter sp. CPE_E890; assembly: GCF_046521475.1. Classification (NCBI taxonomy): domain Bacteria; kingdom Pseudomonadati; phylum Pseudomonadota; class Gammaproteobacteria; order Enterobacterales; family Enterobacteriaceae; genus Enterobacter; species Enterobacter sp. CPE_E890. Next base: position 2,634,664 of record NZ_JBKFZW010000001.1, read on the forward strand.
GATATCGACCGCTTCGTCACGCATCACCTGGGCAGGCGGAGCAGGCTGTTGTGTCGTCGGGCGCGAGGCAACGTAATAGCCCGACTGCGGTCTGGCGACGATGCGCCCCTGACTTTCCAGCATCTGGTACGCGTGGCCAACGGTCATAAAACTCATGCCGCTGCTCACCACCTGCTCGCGCAGAGAAGGCAACTTATCGCCCGGCAACCATACGCCAAGCTCAATCTGCGAGATAATTTGTTGCGCCAGACGCTGGTATTTTTTCATCAGATTCTCCTTAATGCCGACAGTGTATATCAGCAGGAGAAAAAGAGAAGTTTTTGCTAACTGTTATGAAAAGCGGTGTTGATTACTTGCGGTACTCGATAACGTGGCTCTGGGCTGAATGTGCAACGGTCAGGTGATCGAGCGTAATCATCGACGATTTGCAAAAAATGCATTTCGCGCCAAACGGGTTTTTCTCAGACACATCAAAGACTGAGGTACGGTACTGCGAACCATGACAGCATGGGCAGCGGAAATGAATGTAAGAAGTCATAGGATTCTCCTGTGAACGTTAAAACGTAAATTGCTAATGGGCCTTTCAGGCGATAGTGGTTTGAAACAAAAACTAATCGGAGTGTAGAAAGAGAACCAGGAGCGGCTGCGGAGAGGCACAACGTGATGAGGACTACTTTATAAAACTACGTCAGATATTTTTTTGGACTCAAAACCAGAAGGTCATTAACGCATGGTGTTGAAGACAAAGCAAGCAGTTTCATGCGTAAAATTCATAAAAATAAATTTTTTATTCAAAAACACGATGTATATCAGATGTTCAATTCCTGATTATTCCTACAACTGTTATAGATAAATTTTACTTTTCTGCCTCTGATAGTTTGATTTCTGCCCCTATAGCATAACAGCACACCGTTTGACATTGAGGTTGTGCATGTTTGGTTTAGATGCTTTTCATCTTGCACGGATACAGTTTGCTTTTACCGTATCCTTTCACATCATTTTCCCGGCCATCACCATCGGCCTGGCAAGCTATCTTGCCGTGCTCGAAGGCCTGTGGCTTAAAACCAAAAATCCGGTCTGGCGCTCGCTGTACCATTTCTGGTCGAAGATTTTTGCCGTTAACTTTGGTATGGGCGTTGTCTCCGGGCTGGTGATGGCCTACCAGTTTGGTACCAACTGGAGTGGTTTTTCGCAGTTTGCGGGCAGTATTACCGGCCCGCTGCTGACCTATGAAGTGCTGACAGCCTTCTTCCTGGAAGCAGGTTTCCTTGGTGTGATGCTTTTCGGCTGGAACAAAGTCGGGCCTGGTTTGCACTTCTTCGCCACCTGCATGGTGGCACTGGGGACCATTATCTCCACCTTCTGGATCCTCTCATCAAACAGCTGGATGCAGACCCCGCAAGGCTATGAGATCGTCAACGGTCAGGTCGTGCCGGTGGATTGGTTCGCCGTGGTATTTAACCCCTCCTTCCCTTACCGACTGCTGCATATGTCGATAGCCGCGTTCCTCAGCAGCGCGTTATTTGTCGGCGCTTCCGCGGCATGGCATCTGCTGCGCGGGAATAATACTCCAGCCATCCGCGCGATGTTTTCTATGGCGCTGTGGATGACGCTAATTGTCGCCCCCATCCAGGCCATGGTCGGTGATATGCACGGGTTGAACACGCTAAAGCACCAGCCCGCTAAAATCGCCGCCATTGAAGGTCATTGGGAAAACCCGCCAGGAGAACCCACCCCGCTGCTGCTGTTTGGCTGGCCGGATATGGAACAGGAGCGCACCCGCTTTGGTCTGGAGATCCCTGCGCTGGGGAGTCTTATCCTGACGCACAGCCTGGATAAACAGGTTCCGGCTCTCAAGGAGTTCCCGAAGGAAGACCGCCCGAACTCGACCATCGTCTTCTGGTCATTCCGCATTATGGCCGGCTTAGGCATGCTGATGTTGCTGCTCGGCGTTGTGGCGCTGTGGTTACGCTATAAAAAGCGTGTTTACGCTTCTCGCCCTTTCCTGTGGTTTGCCCTGTTGATGGGGCCATCCGGGCTGATTGCGATTCTGGCCGGATGGATCACCACCGAAGTGGGCCGCCAGCCGTGGGTTGTTTATGGTCTGCAGCGAACGAAAGATGCGGTTTCAGCGCATGGTGACCTGCATATGAGCGTGAGTTTGCTGGCCTTTTTCGTCGTTTACACCTCGGTGTTTGGCGTGGGTTACAGCTATATGGTGCGCCTTATCAGGAAAGGTCCGCAGCCTCATGAATCTTATGCCACCGAATCAGACGGACGTCCGGCACGCCCACTCTCTGCCGTCACAACTGAACATAAGGAGCAGCCATAATGGGTATCGATCTTTCCATTATCTGGTTTGTCATCATCGTCTTCGCCACACTGATGTATATCGTGATGGACGGTTTTGATCTCGGGATAGGTATTCTGTTTCCGGCGACACAAAATGCCGACGATCGCGATGTGATGGTCAACAGCGTCGCCCCGGTCTGGGACGGAAATGAAACCTGGCTGGTGCTCGGCGGTGCGGCCCTGTTCGGTGCATTTCCACTGGCCTATGCTGTGATCATTGATGCCCTCACCATCCCGCTGACATTAATGCTGATCGGACTTATTTTCCGTGGCGTAGCATTCGAGTTTCGCTTTAAAGCAACGCCGGCGCACCGTCCCTTCTGGGATAAAGCGTTTATTGGTGGTTCAATTCTGGCTACGTTTACCCAGGGTGTCACGGTGGGCGCAGTGATCAACGGCTTTACCGTGACTGGCCGGGCCTATACTGGCGGGCCCTTTGACTGGTTCACCGCGTTTAACCTGTTCTGCGGTGCCGGTCTGGTGGTGGCCTATGCACTGTTAGGCTCTACATGGCTGGTGATGAAAAGCGAAAATGCCCTTCAGCAGCGGATGCGTGAAGTATCCAGAACGCTGTTAATCACTCTTCTGGCCTTCATTGCCGCAATCAGTATCTGGACACCGCTGGCGCAGCCAGCCATCGCCGCGCGCTGGTTCACGCTGCCGAATCTGTTTTACCTGTTGCCTGTTCCGGTGCTGGTGGTGCTTCTGAGTCTGTATCAGTGGCGTTGCCTCAATAATCCTGCAAGCCATAATCGCCCATTCATCCTGACGTTAGGATTGATATTCCTCGGCTTTAGCGGTCTTGGAATCAGCATCTGGCCGCATATCATTCCACCGTCAATCACCCTGTGGCAGGCCGCCGCGCCGACGCAAAGCCAGGGCTTTATGCTGGTGGGCGCGTTGTTGATCATTCCCATTATCCTGGTCTACACCTTCTGGAGTTACTACGTGTTTCGCGGAAAAATTCAGCATGGGGAGGGTTATCACTGATGCAACAACCTGTCTGGAAAAGATTGATGTGGCTGGCCATTATCTGGGGCGGAAGCGTACTGGCGCTGGCTGCGGTCAGTATGTTCTTTCGTATGTTGATGACAGCCGCAGGGTTTAAATCTCACTAATCTTCATATCGGGCAACGTCTTCGTTGCCCGACACCTGCCCGCACTTTCAGATAAACCCCATTAACGCACGACAGCGTATCGTTACACTGGAAAAAGATTCACAGTATTTATAGTTTGAGACGAAAAATGAAAAAGCTCATTGCGTTAAGCGTTATTAGCCTGGTCCTCTCCGGTTGCGTTAATCCGGGGAAAGCTTCCGTTCAGCCGGAGCAACTGAAGAATCATCGCTTTGTTCTGGAAAATGTGGACGGTAAAGCCGTGAAGGCCACAGCAACGCAACCTGAGATTAGCTTTAGCGCCCTGCCAGATATTAGCCTGGTGAATAACATTCGTGTTTCAGGCCTGATGTGTAATCGCTTCAACGGGCAGGGGAAATTATCCGAAGGCGAGCTGAAAGTCAGCGGTCTGGCCATGACGCGTAAACTTTGTACTGAACCACAGCTTAACGAGCTGGATCGCGCTATCGGCGACATGCTGCGCAAAGGGGCGCAGGTCGACCTGACAGAAGACCAGTTAACGCTGGCGACAGCCGATAAAACGCTGTTGTTTAAGCGTGCAGAATAATCAGTAGTTACCGCAAGTTCCAACGGCAAGCGACTGTTCGCTGCAGCGTTTGCCGTTTGGCAAGGCGCACATCCCGATAGCAGAACCGTCAAGCTGGCGGGCAACAGACAACGAACCGCCAATCATCGCGCAGTTGGCCTGGCCGGAGCTGGACATCGCCGCTTTCATTCCAGGCGCCACGTGGGCCGCCGTTGCTTGCTGGACTGGTTCACTGCTACATGCCGACAATAATAACGCCGCACACCCTACCAAAAATGCTGAGCGCATGCTCTCTCCCCCATGAATAATGCGAAACCTATGCATAATAGGCATCACTTCGCGTGTCGTCGAGAGTGGAAGTGCGTATTTATGCGCTCCTGAAACACTTTCTCGCAATTTTTTTGGCAAAAGTTTGATCTACTCATTGATGCCGGGAATACCGAGGACACAAAAGCGAAAATTGTAGAATCCCCTGTTTGCTAGACTAAAGAGATAATATTCAGGGGTAGTCGCCTAATGACTGCCCCTCTAATTTTGCGCAATGTAAGGGTGTCGTCCTATGCAAACTATTGACGGTAATGGTGCAGTTGCCTCAGTCGCGTTTCGCACCAGCGAAGTTATCGCCATCTATCCGATTACGCCAAGTTCTACCATGGCTGAGCAGGCAGATGCCTGGGCGGGAAATGGCTTAAAAAACGTCTGGGGCGATGTCCCAAGAGTGGTTGAAATGCAGTCTGAAGCCGGTGCGATTGCCACGGTACATGGTGCGCTTCAGACAGGCGCGCTCTCCACGTCGTTTACCTCTTCTCAGGGATTGTTATTGATGATCCCGACGCTGTACAAGCTCGCCGGTCAACTCACCCCCTTTGTTCTGCATGTTGCGGCACGAACCATCGCCACCCACGCCCTTTCCATCTTCGGTGACCACTCCGACGTGATGGCCGTGCGCCAGACGGGCTGTGCGATGCTTTGTGCCAGCAGCGTACAGGAAGCACAAGACTTTGCCTTAATTTCGCATATCGCCACGCTGAAAAGTCGCGTTCCATTTATTCACTTCTTTGATGGTTTCCGCACCTCTCACGAAATCAACAAAATTGTCCCGCTGGCTAACGACACTATTCTGAATCTTCTGCCGCAGGCGGAAATCGATGCCCATCGCGCCCGCGCCCTTAACCCGGAGCATCCGGTGATCCGTGGGACATCCGCGAATCCAGATACCTATTTCCAGTCCCGTGAAGCCACGAACCCATGGTACAACGCGGTTTACGACTATGTTGAACAGGCGATGACTGATTTTGCCGCCGCAACCGGTCGAGAATACAAACCGTTCGAGTACTACGGCCACCCGCAGGCAGAACGCGTGATTGTGCTGATGGGATCCGCCATTGGAACCTGTGAAGAGGTAGTTGACGAGCTACTGACGCGCGGCGAAAAAGTTGGCGTGCTAAAAGTGCGTCTCTATCGTCCGTTCTCGGCTAAACATCTGCTTTCTGCTCTACCTGAAAGCGCGCGTGCTGTGGCGGTACTTGACCGTACCAAAGAGCCCGGCGCACACGCGGAACCCCTGTATCTGGATGTCATGACCGCGCTGGCAGAAGCATTTAATAACGGCGAACGTGAAACGCTACCGCGCGTGATCGGTGGCCGATATGGTTTGTCCTCCAAAGAGTTTGGACCGGACTGCGTGCTGGCGGTATTTAACGAGTTAAATGAAGCGAAACCGAAGCCTCGTTTTACGGTGGGTATTTATGATGATGTGACTAACCTTTCCCTGGCTTTGCCAGAAAACACATTACCATCGAATGCCAAACTTGAGGCGCTGTTCTATGGTCTGGGCAGCGACGGCAGCGTCTCGGCGACCAAAAACAACATCAAAATCATCGGCAATTCTACCCCGTGGTATGCCCAGGGATATTTCGTCTATGACTCCAAAAAAGCAGGTGGTCTGACCGTTTCCCACCTGCGCGTGAGCGAACACCCCATCCGCTCGGCTTATCTTATTTCGCAGGCTGATTTTGTTGGCTGCCACCAGCTGCAGTTTATTGATAAATACCAGATGGCCGAGCGCCTGAAACCCGGCGGTATTTTCCTGCTGAATACGCCATATAGTGCAGACGAAGTCTGGGCGCGTCTGCCGCAGGAGGTACAGGCGGTCCTCAACCAGAAGAAAGCCCGTTTTTATGTGGTTAACGCTGCGAAAATTGCCCGCGAATGTGGTCTGGCCGCGCGTATTAATACCGTTATGCAAATGGCCTTTTTCCATCTGACCAACATCCTGCCTGGCGACAGCGCACTCATGGAACTGCAGGGCGCAATTGCCAAAAGCTACAGCAGCAAGGGGCAGGAACTGGTCGAACGCAACTGGCAGGCGCTGGCACTCGCTCGCGAATCTCTGTTTGAAGTAGCGCTGCAACCGGTAAATGCTGCAAGTCCAAATCGTCCTCCGGTGGTATCTGATGCGGCGCCTGATTTCGTCAAGACCGTGACGGCGGCAATGCTGGCCGGGCTGGGCGATGCCCTTCCCGTCTCTGCCCTGCCGCCAGATGGGACCTGGCCAATGGGGACCACGCGGTGGGAAAAACGCAACATCGCCGAAGAGATACCCATCTGGAAAGAAGATCTGTGTACCCAGTGCAATCACTGTGTAGCGGCATGCCCACATTCGGCCATTCGCGCCAAAGTGGTTTCCCCGGAAGCAATGGCGGATGCCCCGGCCAGCCTGCATTCTCTGGATGTGAAATCGCGTGATATGCGCGGACAGAAATACGTTCTGCAGGTCGCACCTGAAGATTGTACCGGTTGTAATCTGTGCGTTGAGGTGTGCCCGGCGAAAGACAGACAGGACCCGAATATCAAAGCCATCAATATGATGTCGCGTCTGGAGCACGTTGAAGAAGAAAAAGTAAACTATGACTTCTTCCTGAACTTACCGGAAATCGATCGCAGCAAGCTGGAACGTATTGATATTCGAACGTCGCAGCTCATCACGCCGTTATTCGAGTACTCCGGTGCCTGCTCTGGCTGCGGTGAAACGCCTTATATTAAGCTGCTGACTCAGCTCTACGGCGACCGGATGTTGATTGCCAATGCCACCGGCTGTTCATCTATCTACGGCGGTAACCTGCCCTCCACGCCGTACACCACCGACGCGAATGGTCGAGGCCCGGCATGGGCAAACTCATTGTTCGAAGATAATGCCGAATTTGGTCTCGGCTTCCGTCTGACCGTCGACCAGCATCGCGCTCGAGTGATGCGTTTGCTGGAACAGTTTGCCGGGCAGATCCCTGCTGAGCTCAATGAGGCACTACGCGCAGAAGCCACACCAGAAGTTCGTCGCGAGCAAGTTGCTGAGCTGCGGCATGCCCTTCAGGGGGTGGCAGGTGCAGAACAACTTCTGACTGACGCTGACGCCCTGGTTGAAAAATCGATCTGGCTGATTGGTGGTGACGGCTGGGCTTACGATATTGGTTTTGGCGGGCTGGATCACGTGTTGAGCCTGACCGAAAACGTCAATATTCTGGTCCTGGATACGCAGTGTTATTCCAATACCGGCGGTCAGGCATCAAAGGCTACGCCGTTGGGCGCCGTCACAAAATTTGGTGAACACGGAAAACGTAAGGCGCGCAAAGATCTCGGTGTGAGCATGATGATGTACGGTCACGTTTACGTCGCGCAAATCTCGCTGGGTGCGCAACTTAACCAGACGGTGAAAGCTATTCAGGAGGCGGAAGCGTATCCAGGCCCGTCGTTGATCATTGCTTACAGCCCATGCGAAGAGCATGGCTACGACCTGGCACTCAGCCACGATCAGATGCGTCAGCTGACGGCTACCGGATTCTGGCCACTTTACCGGTTCGATCCGCGCCGTGCGGACGAGGGCAAGTTACCGCTGGCGCTGGATTCGCGTCCACCGTCAGATGCCCTGGCCGAAACGTTAATGCAGGAACAACGCTTCCGCCGCCTCAATGCGCAACAGCCTGAGGTCGCTGAGCAGTTATGGAAAGATGCCGCCGCTGACCTGCAAAAACGGTATGATTTCCTGGCTCAAATGGCAGGTAAAGCCGAAAAATCAACCAGCGATTAATCCTCCCGCCCGGTTAACCCGGGCATTTTTTTGCCATAAAAAAAGCCCGATGTAATCACATCGGGCCAATCCAGTTAATTAATAAATATCTATTTAGAAAACTAAATAGCATTCATTTAAATTATGGATAAATAATCTTAAAGGCATATAACAGCACAGAGACTAGCTTACTTAATCCCTTATTAATAATTTTTATTTTATATAATTCATCACGAATCATTCATGAAACCAATGATCATTTCCGTCGTTTTATTCAGTTTAGATTTTACTTAGTTCGTAACAATTATACTTTATTACTCTTACACTGGAGTGATTTAGCATGGGACAACTTTCTCATTCGGAAAGTTCAACAGGTAATTAAATAAAAACAACTGCAAAGGAATATCACAATGCAAAGAAAAGTACTGGCTCTGATGATTCCGGCTCTGTTAATGGCTGGTGCTGCGCATGCAGCAGAGATTTATAATAAAGACGGCAACAAATTAGATCTGTACGGAAAAGTAGATGGTCTGCACTATTTCTCCGACGATAAAGGTGCTGATGGCGATCAGACCTACATGCGTTTGGGTTTCAAAGGTGAAACCCAAATCAACAACATGATGACCGGTTACGCGCAGTGGGAATACAACATTCAGGCGAACAATACTGAAGGCTCAGATAACCAGTCCTGGACACGTCTGGCATTCGCGGGTGTAAAAGTCGGTGACTACGGTTCCTTCGACTATGGCCGTAACTATGGTGTTCTGTATGACATTGAAGGCTGGACAGATATGCTGCCAGAGTTCGGTGGCGACTCCTACACCAAAGCTGACAACTTTATGACCGGTCGTGCGAACGGTGTAGCAACCTACCGTAACACCGACTTCTATGGTCTGGTACCGGGCCTGAACTTTGCTCTGCAGTATCAGGGTAAGAATGAAGACGCCAGCAACAACCAGGAAGGTACCAACAATGGCCGTGACACACGCCATGAAAACGGTGACGGCTTCGGTATCTCTACCACCTATGACTTTGGGATGGGGATCAGCGCAGGTGCGGCCTATACCTCTTCTGACCGTACCAACGAGCAGGTCATGAATACCACGGCTGGTGGTGACAAAGCCGATGCCTGGACTGCTGGTCTGAAATATGACGCCAATAATATCTACCTGGCGGCAATGTATTCTGAAACCCGTAACATGACGCCTTATGGTGATAATACCGACGCCGTGGCGAACAAAACTCAGAACTTCGAAATCACCGCGCAATACCAGTTCGACTTCGGTCTGCGTCCAACCCTGTCCTACCTGCAGTCTAAAGGTAAAGACCTGGGCAACGGCCAGGGCGATCAGGATCTGGTTAAATATGCTGAAGTAGGTGCGACCTATTATTTCAACAAAAACATGTCCACCTATGTTGATTATAAAATCAACCTGCTGGACGAAGATGAAAGTTTCTACAAGAACAACGGCATCGGTACCGATGATGTTGTTGCGTTAGGCCTGGTGTACCAGTTCTAATTGTCCGGGCCCGTAAAATTATGCGGGCCCATTTTTTTGAACCACGTCACAAAATGGAGAGTTTCTGACGAACTGGTTGAGAGTAAGTTGAAAGAAAGCTGGTTACACTTACGGTTTAGCCCTTTCATCACTAAGGACAACAGCGTTGTTAAGTCGTGTATCCGTTGCAGTACTTACTCTTTTAGCGCTTCTGTGGATGGCGCTAATTTTTGATTTTGGTGATATCGTTGGTCACCTCAGCACTCTTCTGAACCACCTGGATGGCGGTTAGCCTTAATCCTGAAAACACTCATTTTTTGCGGAAAGAGAGATAGCCAAAAACCCCACTATCCCCGTCCATAGGATGGTTAACCCCGTCCATCACCGTAACCTCCGGGAAGTCGAACGGCGATACGTTTTCAAAACAGGCAACATTCACACCGTATTCGTTCGGGTTGGAACGCCGCTGATGGAACGTATAAATCCCGCATATTGAGCAGAAGAAATGCCGGGCCGTACCCGTGTTAAATCGGTACTCCGTGAGCTTATCCTCCCCTTTGGTTACGGTAATCCCCGATAACGGCGCGGATACCGCCACAGCCCCCCGCATTCGGCAAAAAGAACAGCTGCAGCGCCGCGCAGTATTAAAGCCATCAGACAGTGCGACGGTAAATACCACCGCGCCACAATGGCACTGCGCATGACGAAGTTCACCCATCGGTTACACCCCTTTCCTCACAAGCGCAGCAGCCTTAACGAAAACCTCATCTTCAACGCCGTCTCCCTTCTGCCTGCCTAGCCTGACCAGCTCATTGACGATGCTATCGCGATCGATCGGTTTCTGCGCTGAAACCAGCCCAATGACGGCGGCACCGATCGCCAGCCCAACTAAACCTGTTTGTTCATCTTTGTTTTGCATATTCGAGCTCCCTTTTACAACAGAAAAGCGTAGCAGGAATATGTTAAAACGGAATGGTGTTCAACTGCTCTGTTAATACCATGAAAGCGGTTCAAACAGGTACGACTTCCAGTATCGACAGGTACGAGCGGGTGTTTATTATTGTATTTAACTTAAGATTCGCCTGTTCAAACAAGTTTTGATATTCAGATTTTGTCCTTGCCCGCCCTCCGTCAAAGCTTGTTAAAAGAAGCAGGTCAATCTCATACCGTCCCTGCTCATTATTTTCGTCTTTGATAAGGGGTTCAAAAACCAATAATCGTGAACGTTCTTTCATTGCCTTTCTGCAGCACTGCAGTATCTGAACGGCTTTCGCGTCTGGCCAATCCATCAAGATGTATTTAAGGAGATAAATATCCGCATCAGGACAGGTCTCAAAAAAGCTACCCTCTACCGTCCTCCACCGGCGATCGTCATTCAGCAAATGCAGTCGGTTCCGCGCAAGCACATCCTTTTGGTCAAAAAGGATCCCGGTTAGGCCAGGATTTCGACGTAAAACAGCCAGTAATAGATTCCCCAGTCCCCCGGCGATATCTGCAACGACGGCATGATGAGGGAACGCATAACAATCCACAATGACTTCATTTTCCACGGATGACATAGATGCCATACCGGCATGAAAAATATTGCTGCCCGTAACCGTGTCATCATGCTGCCAGTATTCGTAAAAAGGCTTACCAAACAATTCATTGAAAACAGGTTTACCTTGTAATATTTCATCCATTCTGGACGCTGGCTGCCAGAAAGTGGGATCGGTCAGCATAAGTACCGCTGCACGCAAGGAAAATTCATAATCAGAACAAAGGAATTTTGCTGAATGGCTAAGACTGTATTCGTCTTCAGTTAATTCGTTGAACACCCCACGGGAGGATAATAATCGCATGATTCTATGCAGATAGTCGCGATCGACATTAAGCTCCAGGGCCAGTTGCTTAATTGATTTTTTCCCTTCGATCAGATGGTCCGCGACGCCTAACACCGCAACTGCCCTAAGTGCTGCCTGCCAGACAAAACCCATACTTTGCTCTAATAAACACATCCCTTCTTTACGGCTGAGTGAATCCAGACTATTAAGCTGTGTCATTTTCTGCTCCTTACCCAGTACAGACGTGTTGAACAACTAAAAAGCTGTTAGCAAGCGTAAGACTGAAAGTGAGCTTTATCCATCATAAAAAAAATATTTAGCAAAGTTAACTCATACAATTTCGTATCGCTTTAAGTACAGAATTTTCAATACGTAAAAAAACAAGCCCACTTATCATTTTTTTGGAAAAATAAAATAATGAAATTATTATAGAGAAAATAATTGTTGATGCTTGCTAAAACCCCGTAAAAAGACGGGGTTTCAGTATTTAGAATCTGGGCGTCAGTCCGTATTTTGGTGTTTTAATATTTGCCGCCCATACCTTTATGTCGTTTTGAAGCAGTACGGTGAAATCAGACTTAAGATGCGTCACCATGCCATTAACACTATCAGCATCAATCACAGAAAAATGTTCAATTTTGCTCAGGCCCACCTGAACACAGTGATATTGTGCAGGCAGTGCTTTGCCATTGACGTTAAGCTCTTTCCTGTCTCCACCACATTGTCCTTCAGAAATATAGGACACCAGTAGATTGGCAGACCGCCGCTCCGGTTGGGATATACTCACCATGACAGGAAAACCCTCTGAAGTTTGTGTCATGTCATAAAGAACGGCATTTTTTATATACCATGTATTATATTCCCGCTCCTGAAACGCGGACCAGGCAGGTGCAGCAATGAATGCCAGCATCGCCAGTGTAATAGATTGAATTTTCATGGGATGTTGTCTTATGTGTTGTTGCACTTATTATTCAGATTGTGCAAAAAACAGCAAGCCATTGAGAATAAACCTACTACTATTAGCGGTGCCGATGTCTGTATTGAGAAACTTTTGACGCTCTGTTAATGCCGGAGGTGTTCCTCTTTCAGCAAGGCATAACAATATTCATCACCCCATTCTCCCTTAAAAAAGATGTTCTGCCGATAATGGGCTTCCCGTCGAAAATGGAGTTTTTGCAAAAGGTTTGCAGCGCGAATATTGCGTGTATCCACAACGGCGATAAGCCGGTGCTTGTTATAGTGCGTAAATAGCAGCGTGATTATGGCATTGATAGCTTCCCGGGCATAACCCTGATTCTGATATTTCACATCAAAGGTCATACCCAGTTCAGCCTGCCTGCCCTCGTCAAAAAAATGAACACCAATATCCCCAATCACAGCCCCGTCCATTTGCCGTTCAACGATAATCTGGTACCACGTGTCATCGCAGTTAAACGCAAGGGTGTTCTGCTGAGCATATAATTTCTCCGCATCCTGCATCGTAAAACGATCCCAGCTCTGAAAACGGGCCACCTCAGGCTGGTTGCGGTAGCACGAAATTTCCGGCAAATCGGCGGATGCCAGTGGACGCAGTAACAAACGCGAGGTTTGTAATGGCAATCTGTATTCCATTATTTCTCTCTTATCTCCCGTTATCTTTGTTTTCTGGATGAGCCGTTCGGATTGCTTCAAGCCCAACGCGCTGACCGAAAGACAGTTCTAACGTGTTACCGTCAGGGTCGGCAAAAAATACATAGTAACCGACGGGATCCCCCAGCTCTTCCGGCGCTTTTCTTAACACACCTTCAGCCCTTGCCATCTCCGTTTTCCTGTCGAGTTCTTCACGGGTGGCGCAGGCAATGCCCAGATGACCAAAGTTACCCAGCGGTGTATCGGTTACGTTATCCGCCTGTACCAGCACCAGGGCGAAAGGACGGGTATGGTCGCTTAACCACGCCACTTTACGGGCATCAGGAATATCGGGTTCACGGGAGTGAATAATCTCCATACCCGCGTAACGACGATAGAAAGCAATGCTCTTCTCAAGATCCCTGACCATGAACGCGACGTGTGTAAAACCGACATCAATATCTTTCATTTTAAGATGTTACTCCTTTATCAACCTGTGGCAGGCATCTTAAAAGCTCAAGTTAACTTGATGTCAACAGGCATTTCGCCCGCCCCTGCCGACGCTCATGAAGAGGTAAAAGGAGAGAAATGGTAAGCTGTCGCCATCACGGCGATGCTGACGACAACGCTGATAAAAAAGTACGTTTTGAATGGCTGCTTTTGGGTTTTATGGCGAAAGAGTTGTTGCCCCAAAATGGCCCCAGGCCAGCCCCCAGTCACACCAAATACCAGCAACGTCGCTTCAGGAACCCTACGCATACCTTTACGCGCCGCCATTTTATCTGCGCCATACATGACCATCGTCAGCACATTGATCAGCAGCAACCACATCACCACTGGATACGAGGTAAGAATGCTGGCGACCGCAGCGAGGATCAGGAGTAAATAACAAAAACGATTGAGAGTCATAGTACAAGCCAGTGGATGTTAAGCGATTTTGAAGAAGCATTATACGCGATATCACGCATGTATCAGGCTCAGGCTATTTATCTTTTGTCATTCGGAGTTGCATTGACCAGCCAATAACTTTGCGCGAGAACAGGTCAACACAGCCAGCCTTTGTGGGTTCGGGTGTAAAGTTCAGAATACCATTTAGAGCAACGTAAACCATGAGCTAGCTAAACACGTTGCTTATGTGTAAAAAGGGGGATTCATTCAGCAGGTGTTCATCGTGAAATACATTCGGCTAATTTTAAAGCTCATAACAGCATCACTTTATGTGTTCCTGGTTGTTTTTGGCTCTGGATTTGTAGGTTCCAGTACAACCAATGCAATTAACCTTGAAACACTTAACCTAAATTATTCATTAATTGCAAAGGACTCGGCAGTATACGCAATCTGCGCAACTGGTGCGGCATTGGTTGTTCCACCTGCCCTATATTTCATCCAGCATTATGTCTGGCCAGTGTTGAAGTTTATCGGCTTGAAGATTCGCTACTTCTTCCATGGATACTAAAAGTCTCGCCACTGGCGAAGCGATCTGCTAGAGCCTGCGATTCGTTTTCATACCCCGGATGCGCAAAGGAGAACAGAAAGCCTACTACTCTTTATCAAGTATCGGCGCCAGATTTAACGCTGCTGTAAAACGTGCTGGCATTCGCCGCCGGAATCCGTACCATACGCGGCATACTTTTGCCTGCTGGCTTTTATCTGTCAGCGCTAACCGTCTTTCATAGCCAGCCAGATGGGGCATGGAAACGCGCAAATGGTTTATGAAGTCTACGGTGCGTGGATTGAAGAAATGAATGGCGAACAGGTGCTGATGCTTAACGATAAGCTCACACGCTGAAAAATTTTTGCCCCTATTGGCTCCGAAGGTAGTAATACATGCAAGAAAATCAAGCAAATACAAAGAAAGAGCAATACAACCTGAACAAACTGCAAAAGCGACTGCGCCGTAACGTGGGCGAGGCCATTGCAGACTTCAACATGATTGAAGACGGTGACCGTATTATGGTTTGCCTGTCAGGGGGTAAAGACAGCTACACCATGCTGGAGATCCTGCGTAATCTTCAGCAAAGCGCGCCGGTGAAGTTTTCCCTGGTGGCGGTCAACCTTGACCAGAAACAGCCGGGCTTCCCGGAGCACATTCTGCCGGAATATCTGGAGAAGCTGGGCGTTGAGTACAAAATCGTTGAAGAAAACACCTACGGTATTGTGAAAGAGAAGATCCCGGAAGGGAAAACCACCTGCTCTCTCTGCTCCCGTCTGCGCCGCGGCATTCTGTATCGCACCGCAACGGAACTGGGCGCAACCAAAATTGCGCTGGGCCATCACCGCGACGATATCCTGCAGACACTGTTCCTGAACATGTTCTACGGCGGTAAGATGAAAGGCATGCCACCAAAACTGATGAGCGATGACGGCAAGCACATTGTCATCCGCCCTCTTGCCTACTGCCGCGAAAAAGACATTGAGCGTTTCTCTCAGGCCAAAGAATTCCCGATCATTCCATGTAACCTCTGTGGCTCTCAACCGAACCTGCAGCGCCAGGTGATTGGCGACATGCTGCGTGACTGGGACAAACGTTATCCGGGCCGGATCGAAACCATGTTCAGCGCGATGCAGAACGTTGTGCCGTCCCACCTCGCGGATGTTGAGCTGTTCGACTTCAAAGGTATCAACCACGAATCAGACGTGGTGAATGGCGGCGATCTGGCGTTTGATCGGGAAGAGATCCCTATGCAGCCTGCTGGCTGGCAGCCAGAAGAAGATGACAATCAGTTCGAAGAACTGCGTCTGAACGTACTCGAAGTGAAATAAAATGATAGCGTCTCAGAAAGAGATTCTGAGACGCTATATCCTTTACTTCAGTAGACGAACGCGGCAGGTTTTCCCTTTAATTTTGCCGTTTTGCAGCTGCTTCCAGGCCTTATGCGCAACCGCCTGGCGAACCGCCACATAAACATGTGACGGATGCACCGCAATCTTACCGATATCCGCCCCATCCAGCCCCACATCTCCGGTCAGCGCACCTAATACATCGCCTGGACGCATTTTGGCTTTTTTACCGCCATCAATGCACAGCGTCACCATTTCAGCCTCCAGCGGCACGAGGCTGACACCGGCTGGTGGGGTCATCCAGTTCAGCTTAATCTGCAGCATTTCTGAGAGAATATTGGCGCGTTGCGCCTCTTCCGGCGCACAGAAGCTGATCGCAAGGCCGCTGTTTCCTGCTCGCGCCGTACGGCCGATACGATGGACGTGGACTTCAGGATCCCACGCCAGCTCATGGTTCACCACCAGCTCAAGCGATTTGATATCCAGACCCCGCGCCGCCACGTCGGTCGCAACCAGTACACGGGCGCTGCCGTTGGCAAAACGGACCAGCGTCTGATCGCGATCGCGCTGCTCCAGATCGCCATGCAGCGACAATGCACTCTGCCCCGCCGCATTTAGCGCATCGCAGACTGACTGGCAGTCTTTTTTGGTATTACAGAACACTACGCAGGAAGTAGGCTGATGCTGGCTAAGCAATTTCTGCAGTAGCGGGATTTTTCCCTGCTGCGAAGTTTCAAAGAACTGCTGTTCAATGGCTGGCAGGGCGTCAACACTGTCGATTTCAATGGTAAGCGGATTTTTCTGCACGCGGCCGCTGATGGCGGCGATGGCTTCCGGCCATGTGGCAGAAAACAACAGCGTCTGGCGATTGGATGGTGCAAAACGGATCACCTCGTCAATCGCATCGCTGAAGCCCATATCCAGCATCCTGTCTGCCTCATCCATCACCAGCGTTTGTAACGCATCCAGCGAAACGGTGCCTTTTTGCAGGTGATCCAGCAGGCGACCTGGCGTCGCGACAATAATGTGTGGCGCATGCTGGAGCGAATCACGCTGTGCACCGAAAGGCTGTCCGCCGCAGAGGGTTAAAATTTTGGTATTTGGCAGGAAACGCGCAAGGCGACGCAGTTCACCCGCGACCTGGTCTGCCAGTTCACGGGTGGGACATAACACCAGAGACTGGGTCTGAAACATCGCGGCATCAATATGTTGCAACAGGCCAAGACCGAATGCCGCTGTTTTCCCACTGCCCGTTTTCGCCTGTACGCGTACATCACGGCCCTCAAGAATAGCGGGCAGTGCCGCCGCCTGAACCGGCGTCATCGTGAGGTAACCCAACTCGTTGAGGTTGTCGAGTTGGGCGGCGGGCAGAACATTCAGGGTAGAAAAAGCAGTCACAATAATCTCTCGTGGTCATCTTCGCAGTCAGATGGCGCGTATCCTCGCAGATCTCGCGGTTTGATGCGACATTTTAATCGGTTCTTCATCTGGCGGCGGGTCGGGCATCGGCTGAGGACGCGGGATGGGATCGGGCATCGGTACGGGATCGTTGGGGGTTGGGCCGGTCGGAATGGACTGTAACAATGGCATGCTCATATTTCCCTCCAGGTTTAGGCGTACTCTTCTTAGGGTAGACGCTGGGAAACAGGAGGCAAAAAAAAGCCGACTATGAAGTCGGCGTCGTACGAATCAATTGTGCTATGCAGTAATTCAAAAAAGGAAGTAAGACAATATGGAGCGCAACGCCCATCGCTTGACGTTGCATTCACCTGCGGGAGTAATATTGCACCTTACGGGGTAGATGTTTATTGACTTCGCTCAATTAAAAGAGCGTTTTGAACCGCGTAAAACGTGAAAAAAACGTAAATTTACAGCCATTTACTGCGATGTAACCACCATGCAACACCACCAATCACAACAACTAACATGACGCAAAAAGCGGTAAAGCCGTAGCGATAGGCATTCCCCGGAATTCCCCCCAGGTTCACACCAAACAAGCCGGTCAGAAACGTGCTGGGTAAAAATACCATCGCCATCAGGGACATTGTATAGGTTCTTCTCGCCAGGGATTCCTGCATCACCTGGGCGATTTCGTCTGCCATCACTGCCGTTCTGGCGATACAGGAATCAATTTCGTCCAGCCCGCGGCCCAGCCGGTCGGCGATATCCTGCATTCTGCGTCGCTGATCGTCATTCATCCAGGTCAGTCTTTCGCTTGCCAGACGGGCATATACGTCACGCTGGGGCGTCATATAACGACGCATAACGATCAACTGCTTACGCAATAACGCCAGAAATCCACGCGGTGGGATCTGCTGATCGAGCAAGTTATCTTCCAGGTCGATGATTTTATCGTGCAGTTCTTCGATAAACTCGCTCGCATGATCGGTAAGGGCGTCGCAGACGTCCACCAGCCAACTGCCACAGTCGATCGGCCCGGTACCTTCTTTCAGATCGTTAACAATGTCATCCAGCGCCAGGACTTTACGCTGACGGGTGGAAACAATCAGACCATCATCCATATAGACGCGCATCGCAACCAGCTGATCGGGACGTTCATCCGTGCTGCCATTAATGCAGCGCAGGGTAATCAACGTTCCGTCTCCCATTCTGCTCACGCGAGGTCGCAGGCTTTCTCCCGCCAGCGCATCGCGCACATTGTTAGGCAAGAGCGGCGTCGAAGCCAGCCAGTCAGCGCTGTCCGGATGGGTGTAGTTCAGGTGTAGCCAGCAAGGATGCTCGTTATCAATGACATCGCTATCCTCCAGCGGTCGGGCACCGCCGCGCCCATCCAGCACCCACGCAAAAACTGCGTCAGGAACGTTAAGTTCAGATCCTTTAATGCTCTCCACTGCGCCTCCGCCTTTTAAGCTCTTTCGATGTCAGTCTAGCTTTCATCAGGGGTTAAGCAACAACTATATGCGGCATCGCGCTGAAATCGCTCAGGAATTGAGCGTATTGCAACAGGTTCCTGTAGACAGTCGCAGGCAAATCATTAGAGTTAAAGAAATGCTGCTAGATTGATCTAAAAATATGCTGGGGTAAGTGCGTGACCATAAAAAAGAACTGCGTCGCATTCGATTTGCGCCTGACAGAAATGCGCGCAATCGCGATAAAAACCAGCATGACCTGGTTCCTGTGGGTGAACATATTGTTTTCGCTGTTCATCCTGGGGAGACGTTATTTTGCTCCGATTGGGGTGTTAACACCTTCCCTTCATCCAGCAGGATTGATGGAAGGCATGATGGTTATCATTCTTACCCTCTCGGCAGGCGTACTCTTTATACTGCGAATGGCACCGCTGCAAAACGCCCCCTGGCTCAGAAGCCTGGCCAGAGGCGTTGTTGTCGGATTAAGCCTCTGCTGGGCTACGTGCTTTTACGTATTAATCACCAGTGAAGATATTCGGATCATCTTCCCGTTTGCTGCACTCCTACTGTTTGCGTCGCTCATTTCCCTCTATTTCGACCCCAGAGTGCTATTAAGTTTTATCATCCCTGTGTGGGTGACCATTCTGGTTACCACACTGTTTCACCCCACTCAGCTCACCGTCCTGAGCGCGCTGCAATGGGTCTTACTGGCAGGCTTGATTGAATCCGGGAGACGGATCCTTAACCGCTGGTTTATTCTTGCGCTGCAACGTGAACAAGAAAACGCCGATCTTATTCATCAGCTAGGCATGCTCGCCAGCAAAGATCCGTTGACCGGGTTAGCCAACCGTCGAAGCTTTGAAGCGCGTATGGATCAGGAAATTGCCAGCCATCAGCAGGATGGGAAAGGATTTGGATTGATTATGCTGGATGTCGATCATTTTAAACTCTACAACGACCATTACGGGCATCAACAAGGGGATCGCTGTCTGATCATGATTGCGGGTGTACTTGAATCTGCGAGCCGTGAAAACGAAGGCATTGTAGGCCGGGTGGGTGGCGAGGAGTTTATGGTCTTACTCCCCGAGGCCGATGTCAGCAAAGTGCGATCAACTGCGGAACGCATTTCCCGCATGCTGGAAAGCCAGGCATTCGCTCACGCCCTCTCCCCAGTCAATCCTCACGTAACGGTGAGCCAGGGGCTGACGCTCTGGACACAGGGGCAATCGCCCCAATCGGTCATTGGCTGTGCGGATAAAGCCCTGTATATGGCGAAGCTGCAGGGACGTAATCGCTGGGTAGAAGCATAAAAAAAGCCCGGCGTACCAGGCTTTTTTGTTCCGTCACAGGGAGTGACCGGGTCGCGGGTGGAACGACAAATTGCCCGCATGTGATGAGAACGTGATGTCTGCCTCATCGCTATTATTAAGCCGGAAGTTACGTGTGCGCGTCTGCAGTTCGATCACCTGATTACGCAACACATCAGATGAACCATTGAGTTCCTCAGCCATCGCCACATTGCTTTGCGTGACCCGTTCAAGCTCGGACAACGCCAGAGTGATCTGAGAAATGCCTTTCTCCTGCTCTGATGTGGACGTGGAAATCTCGTCCATCAACCGGCTAACTTTTCCCGACCCCGCCACGATCTCATGCATATTCTTTTCTGCCTGAGACACAACGGTGACACCCTGAGTGACGTTAGTGCTGGTGACTTCAATCAGCGCTTTGATATTTTTCGCGGCCTCCGCGCTGCGGTGTGCGAGGTTTCTTACCTCTTCCGCAACCACCGAGAAGCCTTTTCCATGATCTCCCGCCCTCGCCGCCTCGACGGCCGCATTAAGCGCCAGAATATTCGTCTGGAACGCAATACCATCGATGAGCGAGATGATTTCTGTCATCTGCTGTGCGCATTCGGTAATGGATTGCATATTAGTCGCGACCTGCCCCATCAGCTCTCCTCCCTTGCGAGCCTGTAACGTCGCCACATTCGCCTGTTCGCTCGCCAGCCGGGTGTTATCGGCATTGTTTTTAGTGCTCGCGGCCATCTGTTCCATGCTGGCCGCAGTTTGCACCAGAGATGCAGACTGTTGCTCCGTTTTCACCGAGAGCTGCGCACTTCGGGAAGAGAGTTGATCCGATAACGTCATGGCGGTTTGCGACGATGCCCTGATCTCCCGGACAAGCGTGGCAATGTTGCTGGAGAGGCTATTAATCCCCGGGATTAATCTGCCTGCACAGTTATTACCAAACTCAGGAATAGATATGCCAAGATTGCCTGCGGTCACTTCTTCAATACTTTTTTTCACAGTATTGATCGGTGTCACAAGATACTTTGTCATGTAGCCCCAAAGTAAAAATAGCGCAACGAAATTTAATAAATTAAGTGAAACGAAAAGCGAGACATTGCTGGAAAATAGAACAACGACACCTGCATTAACCAAAAAAAGACAAAAAAGGAACCAGACAATGAAGGTTCTGACACTAATATTTCTTAGCATGATTATACCCACGTTTTATATTTTGGTCGGCATTTAGACTTATAGCATCGGCTCTGAACTTTGTCCTCACAAACACCGTCGGTTTTTTGTTTTACCGTTAGCTGCCTGAGATTTAGCTTAAGTCAGATAAAAAGAGTGTATTAGTAAAAATGTTCTGCGTGGCATGCTGCGATACTGGTCTCCTGCCACGTTAAGCGATACCATCCCCTGCGGTGAGAGGTTGTTTTTACCCTCATATTTAAGGAGCTTTGCTATAGTTATTCCTGTTTGTTTAGCAATGCTAAATAGATTAATAAATGGAATATATTTTATATTCCTTACTATTTTTAGAGTTTTAATATGACTGGCCATTTTTCACGATAAATAACTAATATTGTTTAATGCGCATGTTCGTTGCCAGATAGAGATGTGCCCGGCAGGCGAAATCGGTAACCCTCTCAGGAGTGGGATTGCATAATGCTCAATATATCGTGGGACCCTGTACTCATCGCCATCTCTTATCTGGTGGCTTTTATCGCCTCCTTTGTCGCTCTGGACAGCGCCGGGAAAATCCCCCTTTCCAGCCGCAAGGCGGCAATGTTCTGGCGCATTGCCGGAGGCGTCACGCTGGGCATCGGGATTTGGTCAATGCACTTCATCGGCATGCTGTCGATGCAAATGCCAATGATGATGAGCTACGACCTTTGGTTAACACTTGCGTCTCTTGGTGCGGCAGTTGTTGCGTCGTCCGTGGCCATTAATATTGCCGTCACCGGCAAAAAACTTTCTCCCTTTCGACTGTTCTTCGCCACGGTGATCCTGAGTGCGGGCGTGGTGTCTATGCACTACATCGGTATGGCCGCATTGATGCTGGACGGCAGCATCGTCTGGGATCGGCGTATTGTGGGTTTATCTGTGCTGATTGCCGTTGTTGCTTCCGGCGTTGCCCTGTGGCTGGCTTTCCGACTGCGCGATATTCACAAAGGGGTTTTTGTCAGTCGCATTCTTGCAGCCTTTATTATGGGCGCCGCCATCTGTGCGATGCACTATACCGGTATGAGTGCCGCGCATTTTCATGAAATGTCACATACCCTCCCCGGTGGGATCAGCGAGCTGGGATTGTCTATCTGGGTTTCGGTCACTACGCTCACCCTGCTCGGCGTAATGCTTATTATCTCGCTTGTAGATTCTCACTGGCGCACCAATCGCCTGACGGAAAATCTTCGACAACTCAACCGCCAGTTAGAGCTACAGGCTCGCTTTGATGCACTCACTGGGCTCGCCAACCGCCACCAGATGGATATTCGCATGCAGGACTGTCTGCGCAGCGCGCTGCTCAGCAACAAGCAATTTGCCGTGATTTTCCTGAATGTCGATCACTTCAAACGCGTCAACGATACCTGGGGTCACAATGTCGGTGATGAGTTGTTAATCACGCTTGCACAACGCATCACGGCCCGACTCACGCGTGAGATGACCCTGGCCAGACTAGGAGGGGATGCCTTTATCTTACTGGTTCCAGAATGCGACGACGACAAACTCAATGCGCTGCTCGCTACGTTACTCGGGGATATGCGTCGTCCTCTTTCAATCTGTGGACACACGTTAAGTACAACCGTCAGCGCGGGGGTTAGCCTCTACCCACAGGATGGAGAAACGTTGCATGAACTTAAACTGAAGGCGGATGCGGCTTTACATCACGTTAAAGAGGATGGCCGTAATGGCTGGGCTATTTACCGGACTGAAATGTCGACGGCGGTTCCGGCTAAACCTGGCTTTTTACAGGAACTCACCCAGGCACTTGAACGCGATCAGTTTGAACTTTGGTACCAACCAACCTGGCATGCCGAAGAGAAAACGATTCACGGTTTTGAAGCGCTTCTCCGCTGGCGCCATCCTGAGCAAGGGGTGTTGCTGCCTAATCTGTTCTTACCCTCGCTGGAACAAACAGGTTTAATTATTCCGGTTGGCAACTGGGCAATTGAAGCAGCATGCCGACAGCTTCATTTCTGGACTGAACAAGGTTTTAGCCAGTGGACGTTGTCATTCAACTTATCCCCTGTTCAGTTCGAACAGCCAGACATCTTCTATATCGTATCGTCGATGCTGGAAAAATATAACCTGTCTCCTTCCCGGCTGATCCTTGAGGTGACTGAGAGTACCGCGCTTAAAAATCTCGACCGCAGTATCGAGTTACTCAATGCGTTTACTCAAGCGGGGATCACCGTCTCGATTGATGATTTCGGGACTGGCTATTCAAACCTGCTGATGTTGAGCGTTCTTCCGGCAAAAGAGCTCAAAATTGATAAAAGTTTTGTGATGTCGATGCTGGAAAATGAAAAAAGCCGCAAGCTGGTGGAAACTATTATCAACATTGCGCGGACCATGGAGATGAATGTGGTTGCAGAAGGGATCGAAACAGAAGAGCAGCAAGCGGTACTGACCAGCCTCGGCTGCGATTATCTGCAGGGGTTCCTTTTTTCCCGTCCTTTACCTGCCGAACAGGTGCCGTGGCTGCTGTTGCAGAAGAACTCAGACAAACAAATTATACCAATTGGTAAAATTCATTCAGAACACGTATTTATTTCACAAAAAAATCATGCCTGACGAGTTTAAGTAGAGTATGTTTCAAAAGAGTACGCACGAGTCAATCCGATCATGATTGTCAGGCACAATGTGCCGATGAACAGGAAATACCTATGTCGCAAAATGGTTTTGATGCGCTGAATGTAATTAAAACACCCGTGTGGCTTATTTCAGCTGTTTCGGAACAGATCATTTTTGCAAATGTGGCCGCAGCTCAGGTAATGGGTGACAAAACACTGAATGATTTACGCAAAGGAATTTATTCCGCGAGTGCGCAAACTGTGCTGTCGATGTACGTTTCTGAACTCAAAACGGAGCAGGAGATCGTCGAAATCTGGACCATTAAGCGGGATGGACAAGATGCCCCACTGAGTTGTCGACTCTCGCTAGCCCACTACGCACCCTATGGTGATGTGATTGTTTTCGAAGGGATCTCTTCGCAAATCGTCTCCGGGCTGAAAGCCAGCCGTTCTGCAACCTACCGGCGCAAAAAACAGGGGTTTTACGCACGCTTTTTCCTGACCAACAGCGCACCGATGCTGTTAATCGATCCTGCCCGCGATGGCCAAATCGTTGATGCAAACCTTGCGGCACTCAATTTTTATGGTTATTCGCATGATGAAATGTGCAGTAAACATACCTGGGAAATAAATACTCTTGGAAGAGATGTTATACCCATTATGACCGAAATTGCCGGACTGCCCGGTGGTCATAAACCTCTCAACTTTGTTCACCGTCTTGCCGATGGCTCCACTCGTCATGTTCAGACGTATGCCGGGCCTCTTGAGATTTACGGTGACAAGCTCATGCTGTGCATCATCCACGATATCACCGAGCAAAAAAGGCTGGAGCAAGAGCTGGAACACGCTGCCTCGCGTGACGCCATGACGGGTCTGCTCAACCGTCGGCAGTTTTACACCCTTATCGATCAAACCAGCCAGAATCAACTTCCCGCGCAACAGCAATTTAGCCTGCTGCTAGTGGATACCGATCATTTTAAAAACATTAACGATCTCTTTGGTCATCTGAAAGGTGATGAAGTACTTATCGCCCTCTCCCGAACGCTGGAAGCCTGTGGCCGGAAAGATGATCTGGTGTTCCGCTGGGGTGGTGAAGAGTTCGTCATCCTGCTGCCGCGCACCGCCCTCGAAACCGCCTTGCAGATTGCCGAATCAATCCGCTCTGCCGTTTCCCGTATCACTATTCCGGGTTTACCTCGGTTTACCGTCAGCATTGGCGTGGCGCGACATAGCCCGGGCGAGAGTATTGATGACCTGTTTAAGCGTGTAGATGATGCGCTGTATCGCGCGAAAAATGATGGGCGCAACAAGGTCCTTGCAGCATGAAACTGGAGTATCCAGGAAAGCCCCGTTACAATGCCCACCTCGAATAAACCGAATAGAGGTGGGTAATATCTTCAATGAGTAAAACAGAAATAATACTCATCTTAATTATTTTGAGCCTTATTATATTGGGTTTTTGGTTTATTTTTAGTGGTGAAATCTGGTATCTCGTAGAAATTCTGGAAAACAGCCTCTACCCCACCTTCGATGCGTTATAAAACACGTTTAATTTATTGTTTCACCTACCGAATTTGTCAGCTATCTGAATCCCTTAACGCCACGTAAAATACGCGGCGTTATCATCCAATAACGTTGATAACAAATCACTAAATCATTTGCTTATGTTGCCCGTTCTCTGACGGGCTTTTTTTATTTCCGGCATTTCAGCCATACCAGGCTATATCTTAATCATCTTTATTCACAGAGGTGAGGAATGATGAGCAAGAAGATCCTGATGCTGGTTGGCGATTACGCCGAAGATTACGAAACGATGGTGCCCTTTCAGGCTTTACAGATGATTGGTCACCAGGTTGATGCTGTCTGCCCCGATAAATCAAAGGGCGATTATGTCATGACGGCGATCCATGATTTTGACGGTGCCCAGACCTATAGCGAGAAACCCGGTCACCGTTTTACGCTCAATGCCGACTTTTCCGCAGTAAAAGAGCAGGACTACGACGCACTGCTTATCCCCGGCGGGAGAGCCCCCGAATATCTGCGATTAAATGATGACGTGCTGAAGCTGGTACAGGCATTCGACGCCGCGCGTAAACCGATTGCCGCCGTGTGTCACGGCCCGCAATTGCTCGCTGCCGCTGGCATTCTGAAAGGACGTACCTGTAGCGCCTACCCGGCCTGTGCCCCTGAAGTCCGTCTCAGCGGCGGACACTACGCGAATATTGGCATCGATCAGGCACATGTGGACGGCAATCTGGTTACTGCTACCGCCTGGCCTGCACATCCCCAGTGGCTTGCAAAATTTAATGCATTGTTAGAATAGTGCGGTAAGTAAAAACTGGCGCAGCTTAGCGCCAGTTTTGCTTAGGTGATGGTTATACGTCAGTGCTTCTCAATATACATCGTACGGCTATACGCCACGTCTTCCGGGTTATTGATAGGATACCCTTTCACCCAGGGCTTAATCAGGCGACCATTGGTGTACTGGTAAATTGGCGCAATGGGGGCTTTCTCCATGAGGATTTTCTCCGCCATGTTGTAGTCCGCATTACGCGCTTTCGCCGTTGTTTCCAGTGTCGCCTGGTGAACAATTTTATCGTAAACCGGATCGTTAAAACGCGAAATATTGCCGGTATGAGTTGACGTCAGCAGAGAAAGGAACGTCGAGGGTTCGTTGTAATCACCGACCCATGAGGCGCGGATTACGTCAAAATTGCCGGTGTTGCGGCTATCAATGTAGGTTTTCCACTCCTGGTTTTGCAGTTTGACATCCACACCAAGATTTTTCTTCCACATGGACGCCACCGCAATGGCGATTTTCTGGTGGTTTTCGGATGTGTTATACAGCAGGTTCAATTTCAGCGGGCGCTGAGGACCGTAACCCGCAGCCTGCAGCAAGGTTTTTGCCTGTGCATTCAGCTCCTGCTGTGACATCTGCTCAAACGGTGAAGACTCCGGGGTAAAGCCCGCCGTCACGTCTGGGGTAAAATGCCATGCTGGCTTCTCACCGGTCCCTAATACCTTTTCCGCCATAATGCGGCGATCGATGGTCATACTCAGCGCCAGACGAACGCGGGCATCCGCTGTCGGACCTTTTTGCGTGTTAAACGCGTAATAATAGGTACCCAGTTGAGGCGGGGTATAAACTTGCCCCGGTATATCCTTCAGGAGTTTCTGATACATGTTTTTCGGGAACGATTCGGTAATATCAATATCTCCCGCCAGATAGCGTTTGGTGGCAGACGACTCCTGATTGATTGGAATGAACGTCACTTTTTGCAGGACAGTTTTTGCATTGTCCCAGTAATGCGTATTTGGAACGACAACCAGTTTTTCATTCACCACGCGGTCATTAAGAACGTATGCGCCATTTCCAACCAGAGCTCCTGGACGCGTCCATTCCTTACCACTTTCAACGTTGGCTTTTTGCACCGGATAGAACGCAAAGCTTGCCGTCAGGTTGCTAAACCACGGCAGCGGTTTGTCCAGTTGGACGCGTAACGTTCTGGCATCCACCGCCGTCACACCCAGGGTGTCTGGTGCCGCTTTACCGTCAATAATGGCCTGGGCGTTGTTGATACCCGCCAGCGCTGCAAACCAGGCAAACGGAGAGGTGGTTTTCGGGTCGACCAGACGCTGCCAGCTGTAGACAAAATCCTGCGCGGTGACCGGGGAACCGTCAGACCACCTGGCGTTATCACGCAGGGTGAACGTCCAGATACGGTTATCGTTGCTCTGCCAGCGCGTCGCCACGCCCGGGGTCAACTCCCCTTTCTCATTCTGATTAACCAGTCCTTCGAAGAGATCGCGAATCACCTGAATCTCTGGCAACCCCACCGCTTTTGCCGGATCGAGCGAGGCAGGCTCATCTTTAATATGTCTGACCAGCTCCTGTTGTTGCGCCAGTACCGTGCCCTGTGGCACATCAGCAGCGTACGAGAGTGTTGAGAGTCCGCACAAACATAGTGCAGCACAAAGACGCGAGACAGGATGCTTCATACGATCCCCTTTAATGAATTCAGATAACAAGCAGATGCGTAATTATTTGTTTCGAAAAAGAGAAATGCAAATCCCTTCGTCCGGAAAAGTGATTTGCGACAATTCTCAACCGATAAGGAAACTATTTGATTAACAGCGAATTTTGCACAACACTGCCTGTAGAGACTTCTTTATCAGGATTTCGTATGGCAATCACCCGACCAAGAGCGGAACGAGGCGCCTTTCCGCCGGGCGCTGAGCAATATGGCCGCTCATTTTTAGGCGCATCGCTGATCTGGTTCCCTGCCCCCGATGCCGATCGCAATAGCGGTCTGGTCATTGCCGGCACGCATGGCGATGAAAATTCCTCTATCGTCACGCTCTCATGTGCACTGAGAACACTGACGCCCAAACTACGGCGTCATCACGTCATTCTGGCGGTGAATCCGGATGGATGTCAGCTTGGATTACGCGCGAATGCGAGAGGAGTCGACTTAAACCGTAATTTCCCGGCAGCAAACTGGCATGCCGGGGAAACGGTTTATCGCTGGAACAGCGCCGCCGAAGAGCGGGATGTGGTCCTGCTGACGGGAGACACCCCGGGTTCGGAGCCGGAAACACAAGCGTTGTGCCAGCTTATCCATAAGATCCACCCCGCCTGGATTGTCTCCTTCCACGATCCGCTGGCCTGCATTGAAGATCCACGGCACACCGAACTGGGCGCATGGCTGGCAGAGGCTTTCGCCCTGCCGCTGGTTACCAGCGTTGGCTATGAAACGCCCGGCTCATTCGGAAGCTGGTGCGCCGATTTGAGCTTACCGTGTATCACCGCTGAATTCCCGGCAATCTCATCCGATGAAGCCAGCGAAAAATACTTAAAAGCGATGGTGGAACTTCTGCGCTGGCAGCCTCAAAGATGAAGCACGCCGCTGGTAAAATTAAGCGCCGGTGAAACGTCAACCGCCAGCCATGTCGGGCCATCCAGGTCAGCAAAACTGGCCTGATTGACCAGCGGGAGTGCCGCATTGATCGCCCGGGATGTACAAAGCATGCATCCCAGCATCACGGAAAAACCCTCCGACCGGGCCTGAGCCGCCAGGGCCAGCGCTTCCGTTAGCCCACCGGTTTTGTCGAGCTTAATGTTGATCATCTCATAGCAGCCCTGTAGCCCGCTCAGACTCTCGCGGGTATGACAGCTTTCATCCGCGCACACAGGCAACGGATGGATAAAATTCTTCAGCGCCGCATCATCCTTTGCGGGTAGAGGTTGTTCCAGCATCGCCACGCCCAGGTCAGCCAGCAGCTGACATCGCGCGGCAAGCCCTTCGGGATGCCATGATTCGTTGGCGTCAACAATCAGTGTGGCCGACGGCACTGCCGCGCGAATGGCAACCATTCGTTCGCTAATCAGACGATCGTCGAGCTTCACCTTTAACAGGGTGGCTCCTGCATCAAAAAGCGCTTTTGCGCTGGCAGCCATCTGTTCCGGCTCACCAATAACAACGGTTTGCGCCGTAACGACCGATTGCGGCAAGGCCACCCCCAGCAACGATGTCAGGGATTTTTGCTGTTTAGCGGCTTCAAGATTCCAGAACGCGCAATCAATAGCGTTACGTGCCGCTCCTGCAGGTAAACGCTGCTGTAATGCTTCGCGCGAGAGCCCTTTTTGCAGATCGGGTACCAGAGTCATGATAGCCGCCATCACTGACGCAGCACTTTCTCCATAGCGTGGGTATGGCGTGCATTCTCCCGTACCTTTAAACCCCTCTTCTTCAATTTCAACTACCACCACACCGGCCTCACTTCGGCTGCCGCGGGAGATGACAAATGGGCTATGCAATGGCCAGGCTTCTTCATAGACTTTAACGCTTCTCATCACTGACTCCTTGCGGCCCGGAAAGGCGAAAAATTTGGTTTGCCGTGTTATCCGCTGATGGCATACACTAGCCCCGACGTTAACTATATGTAAACAGGAAGATATCTATGTCACAACTCGTTCATTTCCAGGGCAACCCGGTTGCTGTTGCAGGTTCCATTCCGCAGGCTGGCAGCAAAGCTCAGGCTTTTACTCTGGTGGCTAAAGATCTGTCTGACGTCACACTGGCTCAGTTTGCGGGTAAACGCAAAGTGCTGAACATTTTCCCAAGCATTGATACCGGTGTTTGTGCTGCATCCGTACGTAAGTTCAACCAGCTGGCGACTGAAATGGACAACACGGTTGTGCTGTGCATTTCCGCTGACCTGCCGTTTGCCCAGTCTCGTTTCTGCGGTGCCGAAGGCCTGAGCAACGTTATCACCCTCTCCACTCTGCGCAGCCAGGATTTCCTGGAAAAATACGGCGTCAGCATCGCGGAAGGCCCGCTGAAAGGCCTGGCAGCACGCGCTGTACTGGTTATTGATGAAAATGACAATGTCGTATTTAGCGAACTGGTTAACGAAATCACCACCGAACCAGATTACACTGCTGCGCTGGACGTGCTGAAAGCATAATAATTGCTTAGCAATCTATACAGTACTTTCTAAACCTCGCGATGGCGGGGTTTTTTATTTCCTCAAAGCTGAATCGTTCAAGCTATTATTGCCATAATTCACATTAATTGTGCAAAACCATTCGCAATATTTAACAATATAGCGATCTATATCCCATAACCATTCCCCAAAATTCATATTTTCATGCCTGGTGAAGCACATCACACTTCCATTTTTGTTAAACCTTTAGATTTTCTTACGAAATCAAATAATCGTTTCAGCAAAAAGGAATGAAAATGAAAATCAAACTGGCGTTTACGATACTCGCAGTACTGATCTCTGGCCAAGTTGCGGCTAAAACCTGGGTGCTGACAAGTGCTGAAAGCAGCGTGGAGAAAGGGAACTGGAAGATTTCCAGCGGTGAGCTGAACGTTAAAGATCAAACGTTCAGCATTGAGCAAAAAGTCTTACACGGGGGTAAACAGGAAGGCAGTAAAGTCATCATCATCAGCAGTAAAAATGGACTGACAATTGCGTTAAGCCCGACTCGTGGCATGGATCTCCTGCATGTCGAAGGGTTTGGTACCAAACTCGGGTGGAATTCCCCAGTTAAAGAGGTCGTGAACCCGGCCTACATTAATCTGGAAAGTCGAAACGGGCTCGGCTGGCTGGAAGGTTTCAATGAGATGATGGTGCGATGTGGCTATGAGTGGACAGGCCATCCGGTCACCGCTGATGGACAAATCTATACCCTTCACGGTAAGGCGGGTAATACGCCTGCCTCGCAGGTGGAAGTGGAAGTTGCTGATGCTGCCCCACATGAGATTCGCATTCGCGGTTTAATCAAAGAGAGTACGTTCAAGAAAGCCGATCTGCAGACCATGACCGAACTGCGTTACGTTCCTGGAAGCAACCAGTTCAGCCTGCATGATGTTCTGACTAACCATGCTGATTACCCTCATGATTATCAAATCATCTATCACAGTAACTTTGGAACACCGATCCTCGAAGAAGGCGCGCGATTCCTTGCCCCGGCGGTAAGCGTGAGCCCATTCAATGATTACGCCAAAGCCGGTGTTAACGACTGGCAGACTTATGCAGGGCCAACAAAAGGCTTTGATGAGATGGTCTTTAATATCAAACCTCTCGCGGATAATAACCACGAAACGCTTGCAGCGGTGATCAATAAAGCCGGTGATAAAGGTGCGTCAATTCAGTTTGATACTCGCCAGTTGCCCGTGCTGACTCTCTGGAAAAACACCGACACGCTGAAACAGGGTTATGTGACAGGCATTGAGCCAGGTACCAGCTACGCGTACCCCGTCACCATCGAACGCGAGCAGAAACGCGTTAAGCAGTTGCAGCCTGGCGCCAGCACGCAGTTTGATTTGACCTATACCCTGCTTCACAACCCGCAACAGGTGAAAGATGTGGAAAACAGAATTGCGTCGATTCAGGGAGACACCAAAACAGAAATCGTAACCACGCCTCTTGCGAAGGAATAAGCGAAAAGAAAAAAAGCCTCTATACAGAGGCTTTTTGTTATTCGTCGCCCTTCTTATGATTTAAACCATACTCACGCAGCTTATTCGCTATCGCGGTATGCGAGACACCAAGACGTTTTGCCAGCTTGCGGGTGCTTGGATAGCTGCGATAAAGCTGTGTCAGCACTGAACGCTCGAAACGGCTGGTGATCTCATCCAGTGAACCTTCCATCGCCTCTTCACCGACGGATACTGACCCGGCGTCGTAATCAGGCAACAGGATATCCTGCGGACGTAATTCATATCCTTCCAGCTGCGTCAGAGCCCGATAAACGGCGTTTTTGAGCTGACGAATATTGCCTGGCCAGCCATAGCGCATTAATACCGTGCCGAGATCGGCAGACAGCTTAGGACGTGGAACCCCCTGCTCGTCGGCAAAGCGAGCCACGAACAGTTCCGTTAACGGCATGATATCCTGCGGACAATCGCGCAGCGGTGGAATGTTGAGTGTCAGGACGTTGAGGCGATAATAGAGATCCTCGCGGAAGATCCCCTTTTGCACCAGTTCCACCAGGTTTTTCTGGGTGGCGCAAATGACGCGCACGTCCACATGCACTTCATGATCCTCACCCACGCGGCGGAACGTACCATCGTTCAGGAAACGCAGCAGCTTAGCCTGCATACGTGGCGACATTTCGCCGATCTCGTCCAGCAGCACCGAACCACCGTTCGCCTGTTCGAAGAACCCTTTTTTGCCTTCCGGGGCGTGACCGAATAACTCGCTTTCGACGGCATCTTCAGGGATGGAGGCGCAGTTAAGCGCCAGATACGGTTTTGCAGCGCGCGGGCTCGCCAGGTGTACGGCGTGAGCGAGCAGGTCTTTCCCGGTGCCGGTATCGCCGGTAATCAGCAGCGGCGCAGTCAAACTCGCGAGCTTACGGGCCTGGTCAATCACATGACGCATTTTCGGGCTGACGGCAATAATCTGGCTGAATGCCCCTACATCCTGACTGGAGAGGTTTTGCAACTGACGTCCCATACGTAACGTTGATCGCAGCATGATCACCGCACCAGTTAACACGCGGGTATTGCTTTCCCCTTTCAGATAGACCGGCGTGATCTCCATCAGGAAATTCTGTCCGTTGATAACAACGTGCTCGCTATGTGTGTTCTGGGGGTTGCTGTCCAGCCAGCGCTGGAAGTTAAAACCGGGAATCAACTGCGCGGCGTTGTGGTTGCTGAGCTTGTCCTGGCTCTGCGCAAAAAGCTGACAGCTGGCGTGGTTAACGCGTTCTACTTTGCTTTTCAAATCCAGAGAGAGAAAAGGCTCTGGCATCGCTTCCAGCAGCGCGCTCAGCGCCAGATGCTCACGCTCAGAGGGCATCCACGGGATAGTACGTACATCCGTAACGCCAGCGATACGGCGGATTTCGGCCATCAGGCTACTGAAGGTATTAAATTCAATTTCGGCAAAATTGAGGTAAATCTTCCCGACAGGGTCGATCTCAATGCCACGTAAATCAATGCTACGTAAAACAAGAAGATCGAGTAATTCGCGGGTCAGACCGAGACGGTCTTCACAGAAGACTTCAAGACGCATGGGAAATTCACCGTTTTAAGCCAATAACAGTAAAATGATATGTCAGAACACGGTGATCCGGAAGATGGCTGTCAACAAATATTGACAGCCAGCACGATTAGTGAACAAAACCTCAAGGGGCAGGTTTTTTATTGAGCGTTTCTTTGAGCTGACCGATCAACTCGCGCCTGAAATCCCCCAGCCGCGGCTTGTCGTCATCAATCCAGGGAAGCGGACGACAGACTTCCATCGCTTTAATGCCTAAACGCGCCGTCAATAAACCTGCCCCAATACCCTGAGCAGCACGGGCTGAGAGCCGTGCCGCCAGATCCTGCGACATCCAGTCCATTCCCACTTCGCGCACCAACTCACTCGCACCGGCAAAGGCGATATTGAGCAAAACAAGTTTAAACAGTCTGAGCCGGCTGTAATAACCCAACTCGATGCCGTAAAGATTCGCGATACGGTTAATCAGGCGTAAGTTACGCCAGGCGATAAATCCCATATCGACCAGCGCCAGCGGGCTAACGGCAATCATCAACGTGGATTCCGCCGCAGAGCGGCTAATCTCGCGCCGCGCCTGGGCATCCAGCACCGGCTGGACCATATGAGAATAGAGCGTTACCACTTCGCGGTCATTCTGGGTTTCATGGATGGCGGCATACCAGCGCTGAAGTGCCGGATGCGATTGATCAATTCCAGCCTGACTGGCGAGCTTTTCACAAAATGCGCGACCTTTTCCGGTAGCGTGACTGTGAAGCAGATCCCGCGCTTCATCGCGCTCATGCGCGCGCTGCCGCAGACGCCAGAGGCGACGCCACTCCGTTACAACCGACCCAATACCCGCCCCCACAATCAGGGCACCCGCAGCACACCCGCCGAGCGCGACCCAGTCCTGGGTTTGCCAGGCATTCATCGTCCATTGTACGCCCTGCCCAACCACACTTACGCCAAACAGCGCCAGACCGGCGGTGACCATCTTGCGCCACAGGCTGCGTTTCGGGCGTAAAGCAGCCTCAACGACAGCTTCCGCCTGGCCTTCCTCTACATCAGGCTTCTCCGTCAGCGCCGGGGCAAAGTTTTCAGCCTGCGCACCACTGAACGTTTGTGCCGTTTTAAACGCTTCCTGATTCTTTTGCTCAAGCGTTCCGGTAAAGTCTATGCGTGGTTTTAACGGTTCCGTCATCGCAATTTATCTCCAATCAAAAACTCCAGTGCCGCATCCAGACGAATGTGCGGTAACGGTTGATCGACACTCATGGCCTGCGGTCGGAAGGCTTCAAACTGGAAGCCCTGGCTCTGCCAGAACGCCTGGCCTGGAAGCCGCGCAGGCACTTCACCCGGATAAACGGTAAGTGGCTCGCCGTCGCTGAGACGGTTCCCGCGCAATGCCGGTATTTTTTCGCCGTTAAGGTCTATCAGCCCACTTTGCGTCGCCTGCACGGACGCCAGCCCGAGGCAATCCATGCTGATCCCTTCGAAAGCGGCATTTTGCCAGGCATCCTGAACCAGTTGTTGCAGCAGCGACACCATATTGGCGTGTTGATCAACCGTAACATGATCGGCTTTGGTGGCCGCAAACAGCAGCTTGTCGATCACCGGCGAGAACAGCCGGCGAAATAACGTCCGCTGACCATAGTGAAAACTCTGCATCAGCTGTGTCAGCGCGAGGCGCATATCGTTGAAAGCCTGTGGCCCGCTGTTAAGTGGCTGAAGACAATCCACCAGCACTATCTGTCGATCAAAACGTAAAAAGTGGTTTTTGTAGAAACCTTTGACCACCTTTTCACAGTAGTAATTGTAACGCTCGCGCAGCATCCCGGCATTCGTGTGCTTGTCGGCCTGAGCCAGTTTTGACTCTCCGGTGCCATCCACGTCCGGCCAGGGGAAGAACTGCAGCGCGGGCGCTCCGGCTAAATCGCCCGGCAGGACAAAACGCCCCGGCTGGATAAAATGCAGGCCTTCCTGTTTGCACTGATGCAGATACGCCGTCCAGGCTTCCGCGATAGCCGCCAGACGGTTTTCATCAGCAGGCGCGAGCGGATCTAAGCCTTCGCACAATTGCCGCCATTTTGCTGACCACTCCGCGCGGTGACCCTGTAACAAACTCGTCATCTGACGGGACCAGCTAAGATAATCCTGCGCCAGCATGGGTAAATCGAGCAGCCATTCGCCAGGATAATCGACGATTTCAAGATACAGTGTTGAGGTATCTTTGAAGTGGCGCATCAGGGATTCATTGGAACGAAAGCGTAACGCAAGACGAATTTCACTTACCCCTCGGGTTGGCGTCGGCCACGTGGGTGGGTCGCCATAAAGCTGTGCCAGCCCTTCATCATACGTAAATCGTGGAATGCCAAAATCGCGCTGAGGTACGCGCTTAACGCCCAGCAGACGCTCTTCCCGCACGGCGCTAAGCAAAGGCAAGCGTGCCCCGGCGTGCAGGTTAAGAAGCTGATTCACCATCGCGGTGATAAATGCCGTCTTACCACTGCGGCTCAAACCTGTCACCGCCAGACGCAAATGACGGTCAACACCGCGGTTCACCAGTGAATTGAATTCGTTCTTAAGTCGCTTCATCGCCGTCCTTTTTGCCTGAAGGATTATCTCTTTTTAAAAATATGACATGGGGGCTACATGAAAGGAATAAAACCGTACAGTGAAACGGCACGCTGATGCGCATGCCATACCACTATTATTTAAATTTTCCTGCGAGACGTCCGGCCAGTTTCTGCAGCAGTGGCTCCAGCGCCACGGCCAGCAACAATCTGACGGGCTTACGGGCAACAGATTTGATTGCCCACCCCGCCACACCCGCCGGGCCGTAACGTAACGCCGTCAGCAAGACCAGTTTACCTGCGATTTTCAGGCCGGGTTTGACCTTCTGACCGGCCTGTTGCCAGTTTTGCTTCATGTAGGCTCTCTCTTAAAGCTGACGAAAACGACTGCGCAGCGTAAAGGTATCCGAGGTGACATAGCGCTCCATTTCCCGCAACCGCTTTTCACCTGCGGCCAGTTGATCGTCCACTGCATTCAGGAGATCGCTGCTGGTTGGCGCACCTTCCGCAGCCAGTTCACCTTCCGGCATCGGGTCGAGTACAAATGACAGAATGATGTACGCCACCAGGGTGATAAACGCGAGGCCGAAGAAAATAGACAATACCGTGACGACACGGACCAGCTTCACTGGAACATCAAGATAATGGGCCAGCCCGGCGCAGACGCCGCGCACCATACCCTGCTGCGGAATTCGCCACAGTTTTTTGTTCAGATTCAGTCCAGACATTAACGATCCCTCCAGTTTGGATGCTCGGCATCCAGGATATCTTCCAGTGCCTGAATGCGTTCGCGCATTTTATTCGCCTGTTCGGAAAGCTGTACCAGACGCTGTTGTTCATTCTGGGAAAGCTCGCCCCGTGAAGAACGGTTGCTGTAGTGCAGCCATAACCAAATCGGCAAAACGAACAGCACGAAAATAGTCAGAGGTATGGCCAGAAAAAGCGCGCTCATGTGTACTCCTTGTCTTACGATGCATGGCGGCACGCTCAGGTGCCGCATAAATTATTATTGGTTATCTTGCTTCATTTTGGCTTTCAGTGCCGCCAGCTGCTCGCTGATTTCATCGTCGGCTTTCAGGTCAGCGAACTGTTGATCCAACGACTTCTGCTTACCGATGCTATGGCTTTCGGCTTCCGCTTCCATTTGATCGATACGACGTTCAAACGATTCAAAACGCGCCATCGCTTCATCCAGTTTACCGCTGTCCAGCTGACGGCGAACGTCTCGTGAAGAGCTTGCCGCCTGGTGGCGCAGAGCCAGTGCCTGTTGACGCGCACGGGTTTCGCTCAGTTTGTTTTCAAGCTCACCAATCTCTTTCTTCATGCGGTTGAGAGTGTCATCCACCAGCGTCACTTCATGCTCAAGCGCTGCAATCATGTCCGCCAGCTTCTGTTTTTCAATCAACGCTGCACGGGCCAGATCTTCTTTATCTTTACGCAGCGCAAGCTCGGCTTTTTCCTGCCATTCATTCAGCTGAGCGGTAGCCTGTTCAATACGACGCGTTAACTGTTTCTTCTCAGCCAGCGCACGTGCGGAGGTAGAACGCACTTCAACCAGCGTGTCTTCCATCTCCTGAATCATCAGACGTACCAGCTTCTGCGGATCTTCCGCTTTCTCAAGCAGTGAGTTGATGTTGGCGTTCACGATGTCGGCAAAACGAGAAAAAATACCCATAATCTAGTCCTCATAGTTCTGTTATCGGGCAATGCCCTGCTGAACAGATAATACAAATACCATGCCAGTTTTTTATCTTATTGATTTTATTTGATCTGATTGATTTTAACGCAACGGATAACTATGCTTACCTGGTGAATATCGCTAAGGAGTGGTTAATTTCATCATGCCTGGATACAAAGACAATCTGCTCGGTGAAGCAAACAGTTTTCTGGAAGTGCTGGAACAAGTCTCTCGCCTCGCGCCGCTGAATAAACCGGTGCTCATCATTGGTGAGCGCGGTACGGGTAAGGAACTGATCGCCAACCGCCTGCATTATCTATCCGGGCGCTGGGATGGTCCCTTCATTTCCCTCAACTGTGCGGCGCTGAATGAAAACCTGCTCGACACCGAGCTTTTCGGCCATGAAGCGGGCGCGTTTACCGGCGCTCAAAAACGCCATCCGGGGCGTTTTGAACGCGCCGATGGCGGCACACTCTTTCTTGATGAACTGGCCACCGCACCCATGCTGGTACAGGAAAAACTGCTGCGCGTGATTGAGTACGGCGAGCTGGAACGCGTAGGCGGCAGCCAGCCGCTGCAGGTCAATGTGCGCCTGGTGTGCGCCACTAACGCTAACCTGCCGGAAATGGTGGCGGAGGAAAAATTCCGTGCCGATCTGCTTGACCGCCTGGCTTTTGACGTCGTTCAGCTTCCACCGCTGCGCGAGCGCAAAAGCGATATCATGCTGCTGGCAGAGCAGTTTGCTATTCAGATGTGCCGGGAGCTCGGCCTGCCGCTGTTTCCAGGTTTCAGCGAATCTGCTCAGGAAACACTCCTTGCTTACCGCTGGCCGGGCAATATTCGTGAGCTGAAGAACGTCGTGGAGCGCTCGGTTTATCGCCACGGCAGCAGTGAGACGGAGCTGGATAACATCATTATCGATCCTTTCCAGCGCACCATGCAGCCGGCTTCCGCACCGTCGTTAGCGAGCGAGTCCCCCACTCTTCCTCTTGATTTGCGTCAGTTTCAGCATCATCAGGAGCAGCAGTTGCTTGAGCAAAGTCTGAAGACGGCGAAATATAACCAGAAACGTGCGGCTGAACTCCTGGGTCTGACCTACCATCAATTAAGGGCATTGCTCAAAAAGCATCAAATGCGCTGACAATATCAGCACTTACCCGCAGACATTTTTACGAAGCAGGCGTAAGTGCGATACACTTTGCAGATCGAACCTAAAAACCTTAAAAATTATGCGTCTGGTTTTATCGTCCTTTTTTGCACTCGGTCTCTTCAGCAGCCTGGCCTTTGCTGCGCCCGAGCACGTTGCGCAGCCTGATATTCGTGACAGCGGCTTCGTCTATTGCGTAAGCGGTCAGGTGGATACTTTCAACCCGCAAAAGGCGGGCAGCGGCCTGATTGTCGATACGCTTGCCGCACAACTTTACGATCGTCTGCTGGATGTCGATCCTTACACCTATCGTCTGGTGCCTGAGCTTGCGGAAAGCTGGGAAGTGCTTGATAACGGCGCCACCTACCGTTTTCATCTGCGTGATGATGTCGCGTTTCAAAAAACGCCGTGGTTTACCCCAACGCGCAAGCTGAATGCGGATGATGTGGTCTTTACCTTCCAGCGAATCTTTAACCGCAACCACCCGTGGCATAATGTTAACGGCAGCAACTTCCCCTATTTCGACAGCCTGCAGTTTGCCGACACGGTTAAAAGCGTGCGCAAGCTGGATAACCGGACCGTTGAATTTACACTGACGCGCCCGGATGCCTCTTTCCTCTGGCACCTGGCAACCCATTATGCGTCAGTCATGTCTGCTGAATATGCGGCGAATCTGACTAAATCGGACCATCAGGAGCTGCTCGATCGTCAACCTGTCGGCACCGGTCCGTTCCAGCTCGCCGAATACCGCGCGGGTCAATATATTCGCCTGCAACGTCACGAGCATTTCTGGCGCGGCACACCGCTGATGCCGCAGGTCGTGGTCGATCTCGGTTCTGGCGGGACGGGACGACTGTCAAAACTGCTGACCGGGGAGTGCGACGTGCTCGCCTGGCCTGCTGCCAGCCAGCTCACCATTTTGCGCGACGATCCGCGCCTGCGCCTGACGTTGCGCCCGGGTATGAATATTGCCTATCTGGCGTTTAATACCGACAAACCGCCGTTAAATAATCCTGCCGTCCGCCATGCCCTTGCGCTGGCGATCAACAATCAGCGCCTGATGCAGTCGATCTACTACGGCACGGCGGAAACCGCCGCCTCAATTTTACCGCGCGCCTCATGGGCCTATGACGGTGAAGCTAAAATTACGGAGTACAATCCGGCAAAAGCGCGTGAACAACTGAAAGCGCTGGGCGCGGAAAACCTGACCCTGCAACTTTGGGTGCCCACCAGCTCCCAGGCATGGAACCCAAGTCCACTGAAAACCGCCGAACTGCTGCAGGCCGATATGGCGCAGGTGGGCGTGAAAGTGATCATCGTACCGGTTGAGGGTCGTTTCCAGGAGGCACGCCTGATGGACATGAACCATGATTTAACCCTGACCGGCTGGGCGACCGACAGTAACGATCCGGACAGCTTCTTCCGGCCGCTTCTGAGCTGTGCGGCGATCAACTCGCAGACCAACTATGCCCACTGGTGTAACCGGGAGTTTGACGCTGTGATGCAAAAAGCACTGGCTTCCCAGCAGCTGGCCTCACGTATCGACGCCTATGATGAAGCACAGAAGATCCTTGCCCAGGAGTTGCCCGTACTGCCGCTGGCCTCTTCCCTGCGCCTTCAGGCCTATCGTTATGATATTAAAGGTCTGGTGTTGAGCCCGTTTGGCAACGCCTCGTTCGCCGGAGTGTCGCGCGAAAAAGAACAAGAGGTGAAAAAACCATGATTATTTTTACCTTACGTCGGCTTCTTCTGTTGCTGGTGACGCTCTTTTTCCTGAATTTCGTCGGCTTCAGCCTGAGCTATTTCACGCCGCATGCCCCACTTCAGGGGTCATCGCTGTGGGATGCCTGGATCTTCTGGTTTAACGGTCTACTGCACTGGGATTTTGGCGTCTCCAGCATTAACGGGCAGTTGATCTCCGATCAGCTAAAAGAGGTTTTTCCGGCCACGATGGAGCTGTGCATTCTGGCCTTCGGCTTTGCTTTGATGGTCGGCATTCCCGTGGGCATGCTGGCCGGAATTTATCGCAACAAATGGCAGGATAAGTTTATCAGCGCTCTCGCCCTGCTCGGCTTCTCGATCCCTGTCTTCTGGCTGGCGCTGCTGCTGACGCTTTTCTTCTCACTGACCATGGGCTGGCTTCCGGTCTCCGGTCGTTTTGACCTGCTCTATACCGTTAAATCGGTGACCGGTTTTGCAATCATAGACGCATGGCTCTCTGATTCGGTGTGGCGTCATGAGATGATCGTCAGCGCGCTGCGCCATATGGTATTGCCGGTGCTAACGCTGGCGGTTGCCCCAACGACCGAAGTGATCCGTCTGATGCGTCTGAGCACCATCGAGGTGTTTGATCAAAACTATGTCAAAGCCGCCGCCACGCGTGGATTATCACGTCTGACCATTTTGCGCCGTCATGTGCTACACAATGCGCTGCCACCGGTGATCCCACGACTCGGGCTACAGTTCTCCACCATGTTAACGCTGGCAATGATCACCGAGATGGTCTTTAGCTGGCCGGGGCTCGGACGCTGGCTGATAAACGCCATCCGCCAGCAGGACTATGCGGCTATTTCCGCAGGTGTCATGGTGATTGGCTCGCTGGTGATTATTGTTAACGTGATCTCCGATATTTTGGGTGCGATGGCTAACCCATTGAAGCATAAGGAATGGTATGCCTTACGATAACGTATACAGTGAAAAGCGCACGCCCGGTGTGCTGCGTACCGTGTGGCGTAAATTCTATGGTGACACCACGGCAATGATCGGCCTGTATGGCTGTGCCGGTCTGGTCTTGCTTTGCGTCCTTGGCTCGTGGTTTGCGCCGTATGGCATTGACCAACAGTTCCTTGGCTATCAGCTGCTGCCGCCTTCCTGGTCACGCTACGGTGAGGTCTCTTTCTTCCTGGGCACTGACGACCTGGGTCGTGACGTCTTGAGCCGCCTGTTGAGCGGTGCAGCGCCAACGGTGGGTGGCGCATTTGTGGTGACCTTTGCGGCAACGATCTGTGGTCTGGCGCTCGGCATTTTTGCAGGTTCCACCCATGGCCTGCGTTCGGCGGTGTTGAACCACATTCTGGACACCCTGCTCTCGATCCCGTCTCTGCTGCTGGCAATCATTGTCGTCGCGTTTGCGGGTCCGCATCTGTCGCATGCCATGTTCGCCGTCTGGCTGGCAATTTTACCCCGCATCGTTCGTTCGGTTTACAGCATGGTGCATGATGAGCTGGAAAAAGAGTATGTCGTCGCTGCCCGTCTGGACGGGGCAACAACGTTCAATATTCTGTGGTTCGCCGTTCTGCCGAACATCGCTTCCGGGCTGGTCACCGAGATTACCCGCGCCCTGTCGATGGCGATTCTGGACATCGCGGCGCTCGGTTTCCTCGACCTCGGCGCACAGCTGCCGTCACCTGAATGGGGTGCGATGCTTGGCGATGCCCTGGAGCTCATCTACGTGGCGCCGTGGGTGGTTATGTTGCCAGGTGCGGCCATTATGGTGAGCGTGCTGCTTATCAACCTGCTGGGCGACGGTATTCGCCGTGCAATTAACGCGGGGGTGCAATAATGCCGCTTCTTGATATTCGCAACCTCACTATCGAGTTCAAAACCGGTGAAGGCTGGGTTAAAGCCGTCGATCGCATCAGTATCACGCTCGCTGAGGGTGAAATTCGCGGGCTGGTGGGAGAATCCGGTTCGGGCAAGAGCCTGATCGCTAAAGCCATCTGCGGTGTGGCAAAAGATAACTGGCGCGTGACCGCTGACCGTATGCGGTTCGATGATATTGACCTGCTGCGCCTCTCCCACCGCGAGCGTCGTAAGCTGGTGGGCCATAACGTCTCAATGATTTTCCAGGAGCCCCAATCCTGTCTCGACCCGTCCGAGCGCGTGGGCAAACAGCTGATGCAGAACATTCCCGGCTGGACCTATAAAGGCCGCTGGTGGCAGCGCATTGGCTGGCGCAAGCGTCGTGCCATTGAGCTGCTGCACCGCGTCGGGATCAAAGATCATAAAGATGCCATGCGCAGCTTCCCGTATGAGCTGACCGACGGCGAGTGTCAGAAAGTGATGATTGCCATCGCGCTGGCTAATCAGCCGCGTTTGCTGATTG
Source organism: Enterobacter sp. CPE_E890 (assembly GCF_046521475.1). Taxonomy (NCBI): domain Bacteria; kingdom Pseudomonadati; phylum Pseudomonadota; class Gammaproteobacteria; order Enterobacterales; family Enterobacteriaceae; genus Enterobacter; species Enterobacter sp. CPE_E890. Next base: position 2,677,403 of record NZ_JBKFZW010000001.1, read on the forward strand.
CCGACGAACCGACAAACGCGATGGAACCGACCACGCAGGCGCAAATTTTCCGCCTGCTGTCGCGTCTCAACCAGAATAACAACACCACTATTTTGCTGATCAGCCATGACCTGCAGATGCTCAGCAAATGGGCCGACAAAATTGATGTCATGTACTGCGGGCAGACGGTCGAAACAGCGCCCAGTGAAGATTTAATCAACGCGCCGCATCATCCATACACGCAGGCGTTGATCCGTGCCATTCCGGATTTTGGCAGCGCCATGCCGCATAAGAGTCGCCTGAATACGTTGCCTGGAGCCATTCCACTGCTGGAGTCCTTGCCGATAGGCTGTCGTCTCGGCCCGCGCTGCCCGTATGCTCAGCGTAAATGTATCGAGACACCACGCCTGACCGGGGCCAAAAATCATCTTTACGCCTGTCATTTCCCACTGAACATGGAGAGAGAGTGAAATGGTCGAAACTTTGCTGGAAGTTCGCAACCTGAGTAAGACCTTTCGCTACCGTACGGGGCTGTTTCATCGTCAAACCGTCGACGCGGTGAAACCGCTGAGCTTTACGCTGCGTGAAAAACAGACCCTGGCGATCATCGGCGAGAACGGTTCCGGGAAATCCACCCTGACGAAAATGCTCGCCGGCATGGTTGAACCGACGGCAGGCGAAGTGTTGATTGACGATCATCCCCTGGAATTCGGTGATTACTCTTTCCGTAGCCAGCGCATCCGTATGATTTTCCAGGATCCGTCAACCTCGCTCAATCCACGTCAGCGCATTTCGCAAATTCTGGATTTTCCGCTGCGTCTGAACACCGACCTGGAGCCAGAGGCGCGCCGTAAGCGTATCTTTGAAACCCTGCGTATGGTTGGGTTGTTGCCCGATCACGAAAGCTATTACCCGCATATGTTAGCCCCGGGTCAGAAACAGCGTCTGGGCCTGGCGCGCGCGTTGATTTTGCGCCCGAAAGTGATCATCGCCGACGAAGCGCTTGCCTCGCTGGATATGTCGATGCGTTCGCAGTTAATCAACCTGATGCTGGAATTGCAGGAAAAACAGGGTATCTCTTATATCTACGTCACCCAACATCTGGGGATGATGAAACATATCAGCGACCAGGTCATGGTCATGCACCAGGGGGAAGTCGTCGAGCGCGGCAGCACGGCGGATGTGATGGCGTCCCCGCTTCATGAACTGACGAAAAGACTGATTGCCGGGCATTTTGGTGAAGCATTGACCGCCGATGCATGGCGAAAAGACCGTTAACCGCGCGTTGAAAGAGTGGTCGGATTAACTAAGCACGCGACACGTGATATTATCGCCGCGTTTTAACGACGATTGTCCCAAGAAGATGACGATCGCCACAACAATGAATATAAGGATTAAAGCTATGGGTTTTCTTTCCGGTAAGCGCATTCTGGTGACTGGCGTTGCCAGCAAACTGTCCATCGCATACGGCATCGCTCAGGCAATGCATCGCGAAGGCGCTGAGCTGGCGTTCACCTACCAGAACGACAAGCTGAAAGGCCGTGTTGAAGAGTTTGCCGCGCAGCTGGGTTCCAGCATTGTTCTGGAATGTGACGTTGCACAAGACGAAAGCATCGATGGCATGTTTGCTGAACTGGCAAAAGCATGGCCGAAATTCGACGGTTTCGTTCACTCCATCGGCTTCGCTCCTGGCGACCAGTTGGACGGCGACTACGTGAACGCGGTTACCCGTGATGGCTTCAAAATCGCTCACGACATCAGCTCCTACAGCTTCGTGGCGATGGCGAAATCCTGCCGCGCGATGCTGAACCCGGGCGCAGCGCTGCTGACCCTGTCCTACCTGGGCGCTGAACGTGCTATCCCTAACTACAACGTCATGGGTCTGGCTAAAGCGTCTCTGGAAGCCAACGTACGCTATATGGCGAACGCAATGGGTCCTGAAGGCGTGCGCGTTAACGCCATCTCTGCAGGTCCTATCCGCACCCTGGCAGCTTCCGGTATTAAAGATTTCCGTAAAATGCTGGCACACTGCGAAGCGGTTACCCCGATTCGTCGTACCGTTACCATTGAAGATGTGGGTAACTCTGCTGCATTCCTGTGCTCTGACCTTTCCGCTGGTATCTCCGGTGAAGTGGTTCACGTTGACGGTGGCTTCAACATCGCGGCAATGAACGAGCTGGAAATTAAATAAGTTTTGGCTCTCTTCCCGCATGGGAAGAGAGTTTTTCCCTCCGCGCCACCCCTTCGTTATTCCGTTCTGCTATTTGTTATCACCTAACAATATTTTTCCCTTTATCAGCCTTACGCCAGGATATTGATCGCCATTTTGAGATCAAGGAACGCACATGGAACAACGCCGTTTTTCCGGCAAAGGCCACTGGTACCACGAAACCCAGTCCAACCACGCGCAAACGGATGTTCTGCCCCTGGTGCCCGAAGCCGCTAACGTCGACGATCGTTTTTTGCTCGATTTAGCCCTGCCTGATGAGATTGTCGCCGCCTGTACAGGCTGGCTTACTCCTGCAAGAGCCTTATGCCAACTGCTGTTTCCGCTCTCAGTTCCCGTGAATCGCCTGCAAACGCTCAGCGCTTACGATCGGCTCAGTACCGCGTTAACCGTTGCGCAGGCCTGCGGCGTTCAGCGGCTGTGTAACCACTACGCCGCCCTCCTCGCCCCGCTTCCCGGCCCGGACTCCTCGCGTGAAAGCAACCGACGTCTGGCGCAAATCACCCAGTATGCCCGCCAGCTCGCCAGCTCTCCTGATGTCATTGATGATAAAGCCCGGAACCAGCTTGATGAGGTGGGCTTGTCAACCTACGACATTGTGGTGATTAACCAGATTATCGGCTTTATTGGTTTTCAGGCTCGCGTAGTCGCGGTGTTTCAGGCTCTGCTGGGACATCCTGTTCGCTGGTTGCCGGGCCATCATATTCAGCCGCACACCCTGCCCACGCCCCATGACGCGTGGGTACCGCTTTTACCCGTCGTCGAACTGCGCTATGCAAGTGCACATCAGCTTGAATCTCTCTCCCGCTGGCAGTCGGAACCCGCGCTTGAAGCGCTGACGCCGGTCCTTTGCCATGAACCGACGCTACTCGACCTGACGGGAGAAATCCTGATCAACATTCGCGAAGAGATTTCTCTGACCTCTCCCGCACTTTCGGCAGCGACAGAACTGCTGACACGCTCTCCTGACCGCTTCAGCGCCGCACAGTTTACCCCGCTCATGGATGCAGGACTCCCTGCCGTACACGCAATCGAACTGCTAAGCCAAAGCGCATTTGATGGCTGGCTCAATCGTCTGAACGTCGCGTTTGGTAAAGAGGAATAACCATACTAATTACCCAAAGAGCGCTTGCTGATACAGTGAGAATCGCGTAAAACTGTCAGCCGCTCAATGGCTACGAAAATAGAACATTATGTTTCAGGACAACCCGCTGCTAGCGCAGCTTAAACAGCAACTGCATTCCCAGACGCCGCGTGCAGAAGGGGTCGTAAAAGCCACAGAAAAGGGTTTTGGCTTCCTTGAAGTTGACGCGCAGAAAAGCTATTTCATTCCGCCACCGCAGATGAAAAAAGTGATGCATGGCGATCGCGTCATGGCCGTCATTCATACCGAGAAGGATCGTGAGTCCGCCGAGCCGGAAGAACTGATCGAACCGTTCCTGACCCGTTTTGTGGGCAAGGTGCAGAGAAAAGACGATCGTCTTTCTATCGTGCCGGATCATCCCCTGCTGAAAGATGCTATTCCCTGCCGCGCCGCCCGTGGCGTTGAGCATGATTTTAAAGAAGGTGACTGGGCAGTAGCAGAAATGCGCCGTCATCCTCTGAAAGGCGATCGCGGTTTTTATGCTGAATTGACCCAGTTCATCACCTTTGGCGACGACCATTTCGTGCCGTGGTGGGTGACGCTTGCACGCCATAATCTTGAAAAAGAGGCGCCGAATGGCGTTACAACTGAGATGCAGGATGAAGGCCTGGTTCGTCGCGATCTCACTGCCCTGGAATTTGTCACCATTGACAGCGCCAGTACAGAAGATATGGATGATGCCCTCTACGCTGAAGAGAGTGCCGATGGCAAACTGCATTTGACTGTCGCCATTGCGGACCCAACCGCGTGGATTGCTGAAGGCAGCAAGCTGGACGATACGGCGAAAACCCGCGCATTCACCAACTACCTGCCTGGCTTTAACATCCCGATGCTGCCGCGCGAGCTGTCAGACGACCTCTGTTCACTGCGTCCACATGAAGTGCGTCCGGTACTTGCCTGCCGCATGACCATCGCTGCAGATGGCACGATTGAAGATGATATTGAGTTCTTCGCCGCGACCATTGAATCAAAAGCCAAGCTGGCTTATGACAATGTTTCCGACTGGCTGGAGAACACCGGCAGCTGGAAACCGGAATCAGACGCCATTGCCGCTCAGATTCGTCTGCTGCACCGTATCTGTCTGAACCGCGGCGAGTGGCGTAAAACCCATGCGCTGGTGTTCAAAGACCGTCCGGATTACCGCTTTGTTCTGGGTGAAAAAGGCGAAGTGCTGGATATCGTGGCCGAGCCACGACGCATTGCCAACCGCATTGTTGAAGAAGCGATGATTTCTGCCAACATTTGCGCCGCTCGCGTGCTGCGAGACAAACTGGGCTTTGGCATTTACAACGTCCACACTGGATTTGATCCGGCCAATACCGAAGCGCTGGCAGCCTTGCTGAAAAATCACGATGTGCACGTTGATCCAGAAGAAGTACTGACGCTGCCGGGCTTCTGCAAGCTTCGTCGCGAGCTTGACGCACAGCCTTCTGGTTTCCTGGATAGCCGCATTCGTCGCTTCCAGTCCTTTGCAGAAATCAGCACAGAGCCAGGTCCGCACTTTGGCCTGGGACTGGAAGCCTACGCGACCTGGACATCCCCGATCCGTAAGTATGGCGATATGGTTAACCACCGCCTGCTGAAAGCGATTATCAAAGGCGAAACGATTGCACGTCCTCAGGACGATACCACCCAGCAGATGGCCGATCGTCGTCGTCTGAACCGGATGGCAGAACGTGATGTTGGGGACTGGCTGTACGCGCGTTTCCTGAAGGACAAAACCGGTACAGATACCCGCTTTGCTGCGGAGATCATTGATATCAGCCGTGGCGGTATGCGCGTCCGTCTGGTGGATAACGGTGCTGTCGCCTTTATCCCTGCTCCGTTCCTGCACGCTGTCCGTGACGAAATGGTCTGTAGCCAGGAAAATGGGACTGTGCAAATTAAAGGTGAAACGGTTTACAAAGTCACAGATGTGATTGACGTAAACATCGCTGAAGTTCGCATGGAAACCCGCAGCATTATCGCGCGCCCTGTCGCCTGATAACCTGTTAAAATGTCGGTCCTTTCTTTGCAGGAGAGGCCGACATTTTACTTTTATCTTTCACCACAAAATCATCACTTTTTCTTACTATTTTCAATCTCCCTCCGCCCAAACTCACCATAATTATCTACAGTAAAAGAGTGTTGTTATATTCGGTTACGTGAATTTTTATACGCTACGTATCCTTTTTAGCGTGACTCGTTTTATTATAAGAATTCAGGGAAAAAACAATAAGTTCACTTCGGTTTTGCCGCTGTTTCACAACGGAAAAGTCGACAGCAAATGAATAATTTGTGCGCTAATGAGCAGCTGCGGGAGAATACATGATGGACGATCTGGAGCAGAATTTGCTGTTTCGTTACATGGGCACTCACAGCCCATGGTGGCGATTATCAGCTGACAGCAACGCTCTGCATCTTGCCGCAAGTGAAAATGCCGACGTGACTCAGGTGGTGTCGCTGGACGACGAACAGGCTGACCTCATCCGTCAGTTAACTGTTATTACCTCCAGCATTTCAATGACACTCTCTTTGTACGGGGAAAATGTCCCTGTCCATCTTGTCGGACGCAAAATAACCCGCAATGAGTGGGCTGGCACCGCTTCCTCCTGGAATGATACCCCCTCCGTGGCCCGCGATCTGGCACAGGGTCTCTCATTTGCGGAACAGGTAGTCTCAGAGGCCAACTCCGTCATTGTTATTCTCGATCATAACGGTAATATCCAGCGTTTTAACCGACTAAGTGAAGAGTATACCGGCCTGAAAGAACAGGAAGTCATTGGCCAGAACGTGTTTAAGCTCTTTATGAGCCGCAGCGAAGCAGCGGCCTCAAAGCGCAATATTACCGGTTTCTTTCGTAACGGCAGTTCGTATGAAGTCGAACGCTGGATCAAAACGCGAAAAGGACAAAGATTGTTTCTGTTCAGAAACAAATTCGTTCACAGCGGCAGCGGTAAAAATGAAATTTTTCTTATCTGTTCCGGTACCGATATTACAGAGGAACGCCGTGCTCAGGAGCGGCTGCGCGTGCTGGCCAATACCGACACCATCACCGGGTTGCCAAACCGCAATGCGATCCACGAACTGATTTCAGATGCCATCGACAGCCGTGGCGAAACGCAGGTTGGCGTGGTCTATCTCGATCTTGATAACTTCAAAAAGGTCAACGATGCCTACGGGCATATGTTTGGCGATCAGCTGCTTCAGGCTGTCGCCCTCGCTATTTTGAGTTGTCTTGATGAGGGCCAGATACTGGCTCGACTCGGCGGTGATGAGTTTATTGTCATGGCCACAAATACCTCGCAGGGTTCTCTGGAAGCAATGGCGTCGCGCATTTTAACCCGTCTGCGCCAGCCGTTCAGAATTGGTCTGATTGAAATTTACACCGGTTGTTCTCTGGGTATCGCGCTCGCACCACAGCATGGCATTGACCGGGAAAGCGTCATTCGCAATGCCGATACTGCGATGTACACCGCCAAAGAGAACGGACGGGGTAAGTTTTGTGTCTTCTCACCTGAGATGAACCAGCGCGTGTTTGAATATCTCTGGCTGGACACCAACCTGCGTAAAGCGCTTGATAACGATCAGTTGCTGATCCACTACCAGCCCAAAATAACCTGGCGTGGGGAAGTCCGTAGTCTTGAAGCGCTGGTCCGCTGGCAGTCACCAGAACGCGGTTTGATCCCTCCGCTGGAATTTATCTCTTATGCCGAAGAGTCGGGTTTGATTGTGCCCTTAGGTCGCTGGGTGATGCTGGACGTGGTTCGCCAGATCGCTAAATGGCGCGACAAGGGGATTAATCTGCGCGTGGCCGTGAACGTCTCTGCGCGCCAGCTGGCCGATCAGACTATTTTCAGTGATTTAAAACAGGCGCTAAAAGATCTGAACTTTGAATACTGCCCTGTGGACGTTGAGTTAACCGAAAGCTGTCTTATCGAGAACGAAGAGCTGGCGCTTTCAGTAATCCAGCAGTTCAGCAAGTTAGGGGCGCAAATTCATCTGGATGATTTTGGCACGGGCTACTCTTCGCTCTCGCAACTGGCCCGATTCCCGATCGATGCCATTAAACTCGATCAATCTTTTGTCAGGGATATTCATAAGCAATCCATCTCCCAGTCCCTGGTTCGCGCGATTGTTGCGGTGGCACAGGCGTTAAATCTGCAGGTGATTGCGGAAGGCGTGGAAAGTGCAAAAGAAGACGCCTTTCTGACTAAGAATGGCGTCAACGAACGGCAGGGTTTTCTTTTTGCTAAGCCGATGCCCGCTGCCGTATTCGAGCGATGGCTAAAACGATATCAATCGCGAAATCAGCGTTAACTGGCTTTGCGTAAACCCGCCGCATGATGGCGGTTTTGCAGTATAACCAGACGCTCCATATAGGCGATATCTTTTGGCTCGAGGCAGAATGCGGCATCAACCCAGTCTTCTGTAATGTCCATCAGCTCGCTGCGGGGCAATTGCAGAACGCGTGTACGGGCACGTAACATTGATCTTATACCGTTCAATTTTGGCCGCAGCGTGTCGATAAATGTCCTGACAGAGACGTAGCTTTGTCCAGGTTCAAACAGCACATCCACCAGCCCGTGCTGTTCGTACCATTCTGCCGTATGCGATTCCCCTTTATAGATGAGTTCCTCTGCCAGTTTCATACCGGAGCGACGTGCAACAAGTGAGTATCCCCCCATGCCCGGGAACAGGTTGAAGGCAATCTCGGGGAAACCTAAACGGGCATCGCGCTGAGCCAGTACGAAATGGTGCGCCAGAGCGGCCTCAAACCCGCCACCTAACGCACTGCCTTCTACCATTGCCAGCGTGATAGCCCCCGTATCAAACCCGCGTGATGCCGCATGAACGCAATCAACGCAGGCGCGTGCATATGCCCGTAACGCTTCCCGACGTCCGTTCTGAATGCACTCGACGAAGAACTGTAAATCACCTCCTGTATTGTACATTTCAGGAACCAGCGATCCGGTTACCCAAAAATCGACCTCAAAACCAGACTGACGCACCAACCATGAGAGGTTCATGATCTCCTCAATTAGCGCATGATTGAAGCAAGGACGCGGCTGGGCCTGCAGCATCATCCAGACTGTACGGCGCTCCGCCTCGTAATACCCTGATAACTGCGTGAAACGTTTAGAATCGGTAAACAGTGTGCATGTAGGCTGATTGATAACTGTCATAGTCTAATTCCTCTTATAAAAAAGCGCCTTGCGCGCAGTTTTAGACTAATCCACTCATTAAGCCCACTGCATGAGAGGGAATAAATTTATCACTGTTGTTTATGTAATTTAGTTATTGCATTTTTTCCCTTCTCTTTTGATCCTATTTTCTGCATCATTGAAAATATTAACTTTTCGCTCCTGGGGTGAGATTATGTCTACTATTGATGCACAAGCTGTAGCACAACGTATTGATACCGTGCTGGATATCCTGGTGGCGGGCGATTATCACTCTGCGATCCGTAATCTTGAGATCCTGAAGTCTGAACTTCTTGCTCAGAATGGTGCCGACAATGCGCCAGAAAACCGTCAGCCAAAGGCGCCGTGGGAAGTTTAACCCCAGCGTTCCCGACCTCGTTTCGCTTTATTAAATGGATGCTATGAATTCCCGACAACAAATCATTTTGCAGATGGTCATCGATCAGGGGCGCGTAAGCGTGGTCGATCTTGCTAAAACCACGGGTGTTTCTGAAGTCACCATCCGTCAGGATCTTAATCTGCTGGAAAAACAGAGCTACCTCCGTCGTGCGCATGGATATGCTGTCCCACTCGACAGCGAAGACGTTGAAACGCGAATGATGAATAACTACGCGCTTAAACGTGAACTGGCAGAATTTGCCGCGTCTTTAGTGAACAATGGTGAGACCGTTTTTATTGAAAACGGCAGCAGCAATGCCCTTCTGGCGCGTACGCTTGCCGATCAAAAAGACGTTACCATCATCACGGTCAGCAGCTATATCGCGCATTTACTCAAAGAAACACGCTGTGAAGTGATTTTGCTGGGGGGAATTTACCAGAAAAAAAGTGAAAGTATGGTAGGTCCTCTGACACGCCAGTATGTCCAGCAGGTTCATTTCAGCAAGGCGTTTATCGGGATCGACGGCTGGCAACCGGAGACAGGTTTCACCGGCCGGGATATGATGCGTTCTGACGTAGTAAATGCTGTACTCGAAAAAGAATGTGAAGCCATTGTGCTTACGGATAGCTCTAAATTTGGCGCTGTTCACCCTTATACAATGGGGCCAATTTCTCGCTTTAGTCGCGTCATTACCGATGAACGTTTGAGCGACGTCCACCGTAATAAACTGGAAGATGACGGACTCATCGTCAATATTATTAAAACCCCCGCCTGAGCACAGTATGCGCCCGACTTTCGGGCGCATACGCAGCCCATTCTCTGAGATGATTCCTAACCTCCCTTTAAGAGTTTTTACCTGTTTAAGCTGGCCTAAAGTCGTAAAATTAATGTTAGCGATATAACAGGAAGTGACTATCACCTGCGTGATTACGTAACGCCTGCGCGACCAGCTTTCGCGGAGAACAGAATTAAGTATTCGATTCGTCTATACTTAATGTGTACATCTTTCCGTGAATCGATAATTCAGGAGAAAGTATTATGACCTTAACCAGCAAAAAAGTAGCCGCCGCTGTTCTGGCAATCACTGTAGCAATGTCCCTGAGCGCTTGCTCTAACTGGTCTAAACGTGACCGCAACACCGCTATTGGTGCCGGTGCCGGTGCTCTCGGTGGTGCAGTATTAACAGATGGTAGTACGCTGGGGACATTAGGTGGGGCGGCTGTCGGTGGTATTATCGGTCACCAGGTTGGTAAATAATAATTCGATAAGCCATCCCCGATATTACTCTATTTAGAACGCATTTCAGGTCTGACTTACGCACGTATATAAAACAAGCCACGGCATTTGTCGTGGCTTATTTCTGTTAGCCGCCTGCCAGCTTAACTTTCATGCCTTTGGCTTCGAGCAGCGATTTAATTAAATCGCGTTTATCACCCTGAATTTCGATTATGCCGTCTTTCACGGCACCACCGCAGCCACATTTCTTTTTCAGTTCAGCCGCCAGCTTTGCCAGTTCCGCATCATCCAGATCGATCCCGGAGATAAGGCATACCCCCTTTCCTTTTCGCCCACTGGTCTGACGCTGGATCCGAACAATACCGTCCCCCTTCGGACGTTCCGCTTTCGTTTTCGGTTCGTCTATCCGTCCGCTTTCGGTAGAGTAAACAAGACGGCTGTTGGAATCTGTCATTACGCCCCCTTTTTCAGCGACGCGTTGATAGCCTTAAGGGTCTCTGCCGGGTTCGCAGACTGCGTCACCGGACGTCCGATGACCATGTAGTCAACACCTGCAGCCAGTGCCTGTTCAGGTGTCATTATACGGCGCTGATCGCCCACGTCGCTGCCTGCGGGGCGGATCCCCGGGGTAACAAGTTTAAAATCCTGCCCCAGGACTGATTTGAAACGCACCGCTTCCTGAGCCGAACAGACAACACCATCAAGACCGCAATTTTGTGTCAGACGTGCGAGGCGCTCAGCATGTTCCGCAGGTGACAACGTCACACCCAGGTCGCGTAAATCACTTTCGTCCATACTGGTCAGCACGGTGACCGCAATCAGCAGCGGTGCATCTTTACCGAACGGCAGAAGCGCTTCGCGGGCGGCCGTCATCATTCTTGCTCCACCCGACGCATGAACGTTAACCATCCATACCCCCAGCTCCGCGGCGGCTGCAACAGCGTGCGCCGTGGTGTTTGGAATATCATGGAATTTAAGGTCGAGGAAAACGTCAAAGCCGCGCTGTTGCAGATCGCGTACGATTTGCGGCCCAAACAGCGTGAACATCTCTTTGCCAACTTTCAGACGGCAGTCGCGAGGATCGATACCGTCGACAAAGGCCAGAGCTGCGTCGCGCTTATTGTAATCAAGCGCAACAACAACAGGAGAATCCGTAATTACGCGGGAAGTGGAGGAAGTAACAGACGTCATGACCAGCCCTTTTCGTCTATGGGCGCGCAGCGGCGCGGAACAGATAAACGGCGAGCATTCTACCTGCCGCCGCCGCAAATTGACAGAATCCATTTGTTTTCCTGCCAGGCTGGCAAACCGCACGGAGTTCAGGAAGCGGTAAACATCATCAGTATGTTGTAACTAAAATGCAGTGTTTTAAAAAATTACTGCCCGTCGAGGCCACGAATTGGCTTGATGGTGGACCATGCACGGCATGAAGGACAGTGCCAGTAGAGCGTATACGCGGTAAACCCGCACTTCTGGCAACGATAGCGCGGCTTGCTGCGCACCTGCTCGCCTACCATGTCGCGCAGCACCATCAGGCTCTCTTTAGCACGCCCCTCTTCAGCATCATTCAGGTGGTAATCCATCAGCTTATGGAATACCCGCATGGTCGGATGACGCTGCAACTGACGCGTAATATAAACCTGCGCGGTGTCGCTCCCCTCATACTTCTCAACCACGTCTGAAAGCATCAGCTCTGCGGTCGCACCGGTATTCTCTTCCACACAACGACGCAGGAACGCCACCCACTCTTCCTGCTTACCCAACTGTTGATAGCAGGTTTGCAGCATCTCCAGCGTTTCGCTGACCAGCTCTTTGTCCTGGTCGATAACACGCAGCAAGCTTTCAACGGCTTTGGCGTAATCGCCATTCGCCATAAAGACGCGCCCCATCATGATCGAAATACGCGCGCTATTACGATCGGCGGCGGCGCCTTTCTTCAACAACGCCATGGCTTTGTCCATGTCGTCGCTGCCCATCTGCTGAAGGGCTAATTCGCAGTAGAAATGCGCTATCTCTACGCGCTGTTTATCTTTACCCAGCTTAACCAGACGTTCCGCGGTATCGATAGCTTTTTGCCAGTCGCTGGTGGCCTGATAAATCTGCAGCAGTTGCTGTAGTGCGCCGATACGGAAATCAGTTTCATCCACCAGCTGCGAGAACATATCTTCAGCACGATCGTACAGCCCTGCGGCCATATAATCCCGCCCCAGCTGTTGTACCGCAAGGAGTCGCTGGTCGTAGGTCAGGGAGGCACTTTCCATCAGGGTCTGGTGGATACGAATTGCGCGGTCAACCTCGCCGCGTGAGCGGAACAGGTTCCCCAGGGTGAGATGCGCTTCAACGGTTCCCGTATCCTCTTTAAGCATATCGAGGAACAGGTCTACCGCTTTGTCCTGCTGATTACTCAGCAGGAAGTTAACCCCCGCAACGTAGTCACGGGAGAGTCGGTTGGCCTCATCCTGCTTTGTTTGTTGCGCACTTCTGCGGCCCATATACCAGCCATAGGCTGCGGCTACAGGCAAAAGCAGAAACAACAACTCCAGCATAGTCGATTATTCCTTCACGACCGGCACACCAGAGCTTTCCGGAATGTCGGACGCAGGCGCAATGTTATTTTCGAGGCGTTTAATTTTACGTTCAGCGCGCGCAAGAGAAACACGGACTTTCAACCAGAAAAGACCACAAACCAGCCAGCCAATGGCAAAGCCCGCAGCAAATAAGACCGCCAGCAGGCTCGATACCCGGTACTCGCCCTGCGCCAGCAGATAGTTAAACGTCACCTGTTGGTCGTTTTGTGCACCCAATGTGACTGAAATGACAAAAATCGCCAATACCAGTAAGAAAATGAGTAAATATTTCACATTACTTCCCGTTATGTGGTTCAAGCGAATAAAGTGTGTTCAATTCACCGCAATCAGTCTTATAAACTACCATTTTAGTGACGGGCGCGAAACGGAAAAAGTAACGCGCCAGCTATGGATTTATGGGCGAAAGACGGATTATCAACCGTCAACCGTCACTTTGCTCCCTTTCGGCAATTTCTTCTTTCTCTTCGAGCGGTGGCGTTAACGGACCGCAGAGTCGTTCGGCAAGCCAGGTCGCCAGCGTGACCAGCAGCCATGAGATCAGCGTAGCGACCGCCAGGTCCTGCGGCCAATGCATCCCCAGCAATAGGCGGCTGCCCATCACTCCGGTCGCCCAGGCCAGTAAAATCACGATAGTCACGGTTCGTCGTCTCGGCCAGAGTAATCCAACGCCCAGTAACGCCCAACTGGCCGCAAACATGGTGTGGCCAGAAGGAAACGCGAACCCCGTCTCTTTTTGCCAGTGTTTACGCAAAAACTTCGGAATATCCTGCTGTTCAGCAAGCTGTTCTTTCACCAGTGCGCCACGATCTTTACGTTTTAAATTGTAGAATTCATCCACAGGAATATGGTGAGTTTTTTCCAGCCAGACGACAAAAGGCCGTGGCTCCTGAACGCGATCTTTAACCCAGGATTTCACGCCCTGACCAATCAAAATGGCAGCACCGAGGATCGCAAAAAGCATTAGCGCCGCCCGCAGTCGAAAACGCAGACACCACAGAAACCACGCGCAGAGAAGGACGTGAGTAATAATTCCCCACGGCTGTGTGACGGTTTCCGTTATCCAATATAACGTTTTCAGCCATGCCGCATTCTGCCCAGGCTGCCACATCCAGCCCGAAACCCATACGGCCAGAGGCATAATCAGTAAAATGGCCGCACCTGCTGCCGTACGTCTGGCGATTGAAAGCATGTCTTCTCCTTTTTTGCTAAGCGTCACAATCATAACTGAAATTTATTCGATACGTGGATATGTCGGATCGTGCGTTTAACGTTCATATAGCATGGTGCCCATTAGGTGAACATGCTGAGCTTGTGGCAAAATGAACTGATACAGAAAGCAAAACAGGCGAAAGGCACGGCACGTGTCAGCCTACTCTGGAGAATCACATGCAGCTTAAACGTGTGGCAGAAGCCAAACTGCCAACCCCATGGGGCGATTTCCTGATGGTGGGATTTGAAGAACTGGCAACCGGACAGGATCATGTCGCGCTGGTGTACGGCGACATTTCAGGGCAGACACCGGTTCTGTCCCGCGTACATTCGGAGTGTCTGACGGGTGATGCGTTGTTCAGCCTGCGCTGTGATTGCGGTTTCCAACTGGAAGCAGCGCTGACTCACATCGCAGAGGAAGGCCGTGGGGTTCTGCTCTATCATCGTCAGGAAGGCCGTAACATTGGTCTGCTGAATAAAATCCGCGCCTACGCGCTGCAGGACCAGGGCTACGATACGGTGGAAGCGAACCATCAGCTCGGCTTTGCCGCCGATGAGCGTGACTTCACCCTGTGCGCCGATATGTTCAAGCTTTTGGGTGTAGATGAAGTTCGTCTGTTGACCAATAACCCGAAAAAAGTGGAAATCCTGACCGAGGCGGGGATCAATATCGTTGAGCGTGTACCGCTGATTGTGGGCCGCAATCCCAAAAATGCCCACTATCTTGATACCAAAGCCGCAAAAATGGGCCACCTGCTGAAAGAGTAAGAGCAAAAAGCCCGGCGCACGTGCCGGGCTGGTTTCGTCAATCCAGCATCTTACGAATCACGTAATGTAAAATACCGTCGTTCTGGTAATAGGTCAGCTCTGTTGCCGTATCAATACGACACCGGCACTCCAGTACCTCGGTTTTTCCGTCTGCCCGCGTTAATTTCACTGGCACCGTTTTACCAGGCTGTAAATTTTGCAGACCACTAATGTCAATCTGCTCCTCTCCGCTCAGGCCCAGCGTTTTACGCGTGACGCCCTGCGGAAACTCAAGCGGTAGGATCCCCATCCCAATAAGATTCGAGCGGTGAATTCGTTCGAACGATTCGGCAATGACCACACGAACACCAAGCAGACGCGGACCTTTCGCTGCCCAGTCACGGCTTGAGCCAGAACCGTACTCTTTCCCGGCGATCACCGCCAGCGGTGTACCTTCCTGTTGATATTTGACAGCCGCATCATAAATCGAAACGACTTCCGTACCTGGCAGATGGCGCGTCATGCCCCCTTCCACGCCCGGAACCATCTCGTTACGAATGCGAATATTGGCAAACGTGCCGCGCATCATGACTTCATGGTTACCGCGACGCGACCCGTAGGAGTTAAAATCACGGCGTTCGACACCCCGGCTTTGCAAATAACGGCCTGCCGGGCTGTCGGCTTTGATGCTCCCTGCCGGAGAGATATGGTCCGTAGTGACAGAATCTCCCAGCATCGCCAGAATGCGCGCGCCGTGGATATCTTTAAGCGGCGCAGGTTCAGCCTGCATTTCATCGAAGAACGGCGACAGGCGAATATAGGTCGAATCATCCTGCCAGTCATAGGTATCCGACCCTGCGACGTTGATGGCTTTCCATTCCGGCGTACCTTCAAAGACTTCCGCATACTCTTTGCGGAACATCTCGGTTGACACTTTTTCAACGGCCAGCGCGATCTCACGCGAAGACGGCCAGATATCTTTCAGGTAGACCGGGTCATTCTTGCGATCGTGACCAATAGGGTCGGTCACCAGGTTGATATTCATATTTCCTGCCAGAGCATATGCCACCACCAGCGGAGGCGAGGCGAGCCAGTTGGTTTTCACTAGCGGATGAATGCGCCCTTCAAAATTTCGGTTGCCGGAAAGGACTGCGCCTACCGTCAGATCACCCTGTTTGATCGCCGTTTCAATCGGCTCAGGAAGTGGGCCAGAGTTACCGATGCAAGTGGTGCAACCGTAACCCACCAGGTTAAAGCCCAGTTCGTCGAGATACGGTGTCAGTTTGGCCTGAGCCAGGTAATCCGATACGACTTTGGAGCCCGGTGCCAGCGAAGCCTTGACCCACGGCTGAGGTTTTAGCCCAAGCTCAACCGCTTTTTTGGCCAGTAGACCTGCTGCCATCAATACGCTGGGGTTTGAGGTATTGGTACAGGAAGTAATGGCTGCAATAACCACCGCGCCATCCGGGAGCTGATACTGATGCCCGTTCAGGACATAGTCGATCGGGCGATGATCTTTTTGCGCCACGTTCACTTCCAGCGCATTGCTGGCGGCAAACGCTTTGGGCACGTCAGTCAACGCGACCCGATCCTGAGGGCGTTTCGGCCCGGCAAGGCTCGCTTCAACGCTGCCCATATCGAGCTCAAGCGTGCTGGTGAAGACCGGTTCATCGCCCGGGTTGCGCCACATGCCCTGCGCTTTGGTATAGGCTTCCACCAGCGCGACCTGCTCTTCGCTGCGACCGCTAAGCCGCATGTATTCCAGCGTCACATCATCGATGGGGAAAAAGCCGCAGGTTGCGCCATATTCCGGAGACATATTGGCAATGGTGGCGCGGTCAGCCAGCGGCAGCGAATCCAGCCCATCACCATAGAATTCAACAAATTTACCTACCACACCATGCTTACGCAGCATCTGGGTGACGGTGAGTACCAGATCGGTAGCTGTTATGCCCTCTGACAGTTTTCCGGTGAGCTTGAAGCCCACCACATCCGGGATGAGCATGGATACCGGTTGGCCGAGCATCGCGGCTTCGGCTTCGATACCACCAACCCCCCACCCCAGTACTCCAAGACCGTTGATCATGGTGGTATGTGAATCCGTTCCCACCAGCGTGTCCGGATAAGCCACCCACTCTTTATCCTGCAGTTCACTCCAGACGGCTTTACCCAGGTACTCAAGGTTAACCTGATGGCAAATTCCGGTGCCTGGTGGCACGACGCTAAACCGGCTGAATGCCTGTTGTCCCCACTTCAGGAAGACATAGCGCTCGTGGTTGCGCTCCATCTCCAGACGCACGTTCTCGCCAAAGGCGTCGTCATCACCAAAGCGGTCGACGGTTACGGAGTGGTCAATGACGAGGTCCACAGGGGAAAGCGGATTCACTTTTGCGGTATCCCCGCCAAGGCGTTTAACGGCCTCGCGCATAGCGGCTAAATCAACCACTGCGGGAACACCGGTAAAGTCCTGCATCAGGACCCGGGCCGGGCGATAAGCGATTTCTCTGTCGGCGTGGGCATGCTTCAACCACCCTGCCAGCGCCTGGATATCTTCGAGGGTGACAGAATCACCATCCTGCCAGCGTAAGAGATTTTCCAGCAAAACTTTCAAGGACTTGGGTAAACGCGAAATGTCCCCAAGCGTCCTGGCAGCCAGCGGCAGGCTGTAGTAATGCCAGGTTTTATTTTCTGCCTGTAATGTGTCCTTACTGGCTTCGCGTAGGGTTAACGACATAAGCTCCTCCTTAATTACAGAGATGTCCTGACAATCATCAGGGCCGTAATTAAAGATAACACAAAGACGCTGTAACGTTTTGATAACAACCCAAATTGATAAATTCAGATGTGTTCAGAAGGTGAAAACAAAAAACCCCGCCGCAGCGAGGTTTTACAATTTAACGGAAGGCCAGCCAGATGAGCTGGCTCCAGAACAGAATCGACACGGTAAAAACGCCGATCCATGACCAGTATTTATGAGACGTCGTGTTATTCATCATAGGGACACCAGGCATTATTTATAAACGTTTCCGAGGTCGCCCTCAGTTCTATATTACTGATGTGTATTTATTAAAGAGTACAAAAATGCGGAGTCACTATTCAGACTATTTGCATCATTACGCAATCAACTAAATTATTGTTTTTTGGGTTCGTCTTCCGCGAACACATCAATAAAGGCTTGCTGCTGCGGCGTCAGTTTCCAGGATGCAGGCACAGTATTCGCAGGTGCTTTCCGCACCTTGTGACCATTGTCACGATGCTGACGCATCTGTTTTACCGTCTCTGTTCGTACCGTCAGTGCCATAGTTAACCCCAATATTTCCAGGCCAGGAGAGCAACCACCGCCCAAAAGGAGGCGGAGACGAGAAAGACCGCCAGCCAGGCTTTACGCTTAAGCGCAGGATCCCTTTGCGGTTCTTCACTTCCAGAAGGCATTGCTAACCTCATACAATCGACATCGCTTATCATTTAGGACCAAACAATTGGTACAATTAATCATCTGTTGAGATAAATCCTAAAGAAACTTTAGCCGAAAAGCCAGTGAATTTATGCATTGGGAGGTATGAAATATTCAATCTTTTGACCAGAAATAAATAACTGAAAAGAAATATTTGCGAAGCGTCAAATTAGTTTCTACTTTTGTCGCCAATTCACGACATTATAACCCTGCAGATAAAATGGGTAATGACATTATATGGCAGGGGATGCGTAGATGATGATAATTCTAATTTAGCTTTGAGACGTTATTTCGGTATCTTTCCCTCAGGGAAAGATACCGGGAGTGATTATTTTGCCGGGAGTTTGATGTCTTTAAACATCTCTTCAATATCTTCATTCGAGCGTAATGCGACGGCAGTATCAACCACGTCACGTGTTAAATGCGGGGCAAAGCGCTGAATAAAATCATACATATAGCTACGCAGGAAGGTACTGCGACGGAATCCAATTTTCGTTGTGCTGTGGCTGAAAATATCGTGCGCATCAAGACGCACCAGATCGGGGTCTGAAACCGGATCAACCGCCATGCTGGCAATAACACCCACCCCAAGGCCAAGCCGTACATAGGTCTTAATAACGTCAGCATCGGTGGCGGTAAAGACAATACGCGGCGTTAATCCTGCGCGGTTAAAGGCTGTATCAAGTTCTGACCGTCCGGTGAAGCCGAATGTATAGGTCACTAAAGGATATTGCGCCAGCTCTTCAATAGTCACCGACCCTTTACCCGCCAACGGGTGATCGGGAGTCACCACAATCGAACGGTTCCAGTGGTAGCACGGGAGCATAACCAGATCGTCATACAGGTGAAGTGCTTCCGTCGCGATGGCAAAATCCGCGTTTCCCTTCGACACCGCTTCAGCAATTTGCGTCGGTGACCCCTGATGCATATGCAAAGAGACGCGCGGATAACGCTCAATAAAGCCCTTAATAACACCTGGCAAGGCATAACGCGCCTGGGTATGCGTCGTGGCAATATACAGTGAGCCTTTGTCCGGCCAGGTATGCTCCCCCGCCACAGACTTAATCGCGTCGACTTTAGAGAGGACTTCCCGCGCAATGCGGATGATTTCCTGTCCTGCCGGCGTTACCTGCGTGAGATGTTTGCCGCTGCGGGCGAAAATCTGGATACCTAATTCGTCCTCCAGCATACGCACTTGTTTGCTGATGCCAGGTTGCGAGGTATAAAGCCCCTCAGCGGTAGACGAGACGTTAAGGTTGTGATTCACCACCTCAACGATATAACGAAGCTGCTGTAATTTCATGCCAGACCATCCGATTTAGCGCATGCGGTCAATCGCTTAAGACGATTTAATAATAAAAAACAGATTAACTATAACCACTATATCATTTATAGCCCGACTGTATAGTACGGAACAAAAAATAATAACAAGGTAATAAAAAAGGGCCGGAAATCCGGCCCTTTTACAGGTAAGTTACGGTTAGGGAAGATTATTTCTTGCCTTCAACCCATTTGCCATCGACAAAGAAGGCTGACCATCCGGTCGCTTTACCCTCTTTCTCTGCCGCAACGTACTGCTGCTTAGTTTTACGGCTAAAACGCACCACGGTTTTGTTGCCTTCCGGATCCTGCTGTGGCGCATCGGCCAGATACCGCAGTTTCTCAGGCAGACGATCGCGGAAGCGATGCAGCTCTTCCACCAACGGTGCGCGCGTTTCACGCGATTTCGGGAAGGTGTTGGCGGCAAGGAAGACACCTGCGGCGCCGTCACGCAACACGAAGTACGCGTCTGATTTCTCACACGGCAACTCAGGCAGCGGAACAGGATCTTCCTTCGGCGGCGCCACCTCACCATTACGCAGAATTTTGCGCGTGTTTTTACACTCGTCGTTAGTACACGCCATGTACTTACCGAAACGCCCCATTTTCAGGTGCATTTCAGAACCACACTTCTCGCACTCCACAATCGGACCGTCATAGCCTTTGATGCGGAATTCACCCTCTTCGATCTCGTACCCGTCACACGTTGGGTTATTACCGCACACGTGCAGTTTACGTTTTGGATCGATCAGGTAGCTGTCCATTGCCGTGCCGCATTTTTTACAACGGCGTTTGGCGCGCAGGGCGTTGGTTTCTGCGTCATCACCTTCCAGCACGTTAAGAACTTCGTTCTCAGGAACCAGGTTAATGGTGGTTTTGCAGCGCTCTTTTGGCGACAGCGCATAACCGGAGCAGCCAAGGAACACGCCCGTTGTTGCAGTACGGATCCCCATCTTGCGGCCGCAGGTTGGGCAATCGATGCTGGTCAGTACCATCTGGTTAGGCAGCATCCCGCCTTCTTCAGGATCTTTCTCCGCTTTTTCAAGCTGACCGGTAAAGTCGCTGAAGAAGCTGTCGAGTACCTTTTTCCATTCCGCCTGATGGCTGGCAACCTGGTCGAGGCTGTCTTCCATCTGCGCGGTGAAATCGTAATTCATCAACTCGCGGAAGTTGGCTTCCAGACGGTCAGTCACGATTTCACCCATTTTCTCCGCATAGAAACGACGGTTTTCAACGCGTACGTAGCCACGGTCCTGAATGGTCGAGATGATTGACGCGTAGGTCGACGGACGACCAATACCGCGTTTTTCCAGCTCTTTCACCAGGGAGGCTTCGCTGAAGCGCGCAGGCGGCTTGGTAAAGTGCTGAGCCGGGATCAATTCGACCAGAGACAGCTCGTCACCTTTGTTAACCGCCGGCAACGTGCGGTCTTCATCACCTTTACGCAACGCTGGCATGACTTTCGTCCAGCCATCGAAGCGCAGGATGCGGCCACGCGCCTTCAGTCGGAAATCACCTGCGCCGACAGTCAGCGTGGTGGAGTCGTACTGCGCTGGCGTCATCTGACATGCTACGAACTGGCGCCAGATCAGCTGATAAAGCTTCTGCGCGTCGGCTTCCATGTCTTTCAGCGACTCGGCTAAAACAGAGACGTCAGAAGGACGGATCGCTTCGTGCGCTTCCTGAGAGTTCTCTTTGCTGGCGAACTGATTGGCACTTTCCGGCAGGTATTTCTTACCGAAATTGTCACTGATGTAGCTGCGCACCATGTTAACCGCGTCCTGGCTCAGGTTGGTTGAGTCGGTACGCATGTAGGTGATGTAACCCGCTTCATACAGGCGCTGGGCCATCATCATGGTTTTCTTTACGCCATACCCCAGACGCGTGCTTGCAGCCTGTTGCAGCGTAGAGGTAATAAACGGCGCACCTGGCTTGCTGCTGGTGGGTTTATCTTCACGCTCCAGCACCTGATAGCGTGCTTTTTCCAGCAGCGCCACGGCGGCCATGGTCTGGTCGCGGTTTTCAGGGCGGAACGGTTTGTCGTTCTGATGGCTCACCTGCAACGGCAGAGCGTCACCGCCCGGCGTGGTCACATTGGCGTCGACTTCCCAGAACTCTTCCGGCACGAAGGCTTTAATTTCGCGCTCACGCTCGACGACAAGACGCACAGCGACAGACTGCACACGACCTGCAGACAGGCCACGGGCAATCTTCTTCCACAGCAGTGGAGAGACCATGTAGCCCACAACGCGGTCCATAAAGCGACGCGCCTGCTGGGCGTTTACACGGTCGATATTCAGCTCGCCCGGCTTCTCAAACGCCTGGCGAATCGCATTCTTCGTAATTTCGTTAAACACTACACGGCTGTAGCGTTTGTCATCACCACCGATCACTTCCCGCAGGTGCCACGCAATGGCTTCCCCTTCGCGGTCAAGGTCGGTTGCGAGATAGATGTGGTCTGCTTTTTCAGCAAGCTGCTTCAGCTCGTTAACGACTTTTTCTTTCCCGGGCAACACTTCATATTGTGCATCCCAGTTATGCCATGGGTTAACCCCCATGCGGTTGACAAGCGCGCTACGTTCATCCTTTTTAGGCTTTTTGGCCCCTTTGGTGGAGGTAGAGTCTGCGCTCTTTTTGCTGGCTGAGCCACTGGTCGGCAAATCGCGGATATGACCCACGCTGGACTTAACCACGTAGTCATTACCCAGATACTTATTGATCGTTTTGGCTTTTGCCGGGGACTCAACGATGACGAGAGCTTTACCCATATTCACCTTTACCTAATTTAATTCTTCCAGGAATACGCCGCACGTTGATTTCCCTTCCGCTGACGGCGAGCCAATGATATTGCGGCCGCGTCAGGAGATATCAACCCCTTTGTCTTACCGGACGTCAAAGAAAACACGCCCAGGTGATTGAGTTATCGGGTATTTTTCTCACATTTCGTATAATTCGTGACGAATTCCCGGTCGAATGTCAAGCAATTCTGTTGCCAGAATGACGAAAGCGCACACTCTACCTGATAAAATTCGTTACGCAACTTTATTAGCATGCAAAAGCAAATCCCGCCAGCCAGGCCCCTGCTCCTTATCCCCTCAGATTACAGGGAAAATTTGCCCCCAAAGCGCGCTCGGCGTAGACTATTGTCACTGTTTAAGGAGTGGATTATGCAGAATACGACCCAACCTATTGACCGAGCCTCTCTGCTTATCGAAGCAAACAAGCTTATCCGTGACCATGAAGATACGCTGGCAGGCATTGAAGCCACAGGCGTAGAGCAGCGCAATGGCGTGCTGATTTTCAGCGGCGAATACTTCCTTGACGAACAGGGGTTACCGACCCCGAAAAGCACCGCCGTGTTTAACATGTTTAAATACCTGGCGCATACGCTTTCAGAGAAATATCACCTAGTCGATTAATGCAAAACGCGAGGCATGTGCCTCGCGTTATTGTTTACAGCAGCGGTTTTTGTCCGCGCTGCAGCCAGCGGAGCAGCAGGCGGTCCGCACTCTCTGCCGCACTGTTGGTGAAGCGGTCAAGCAGTCGCTTACGTTGGGTATAACGCACGCCGACCAGCTCACGCCCGTCCATCAGATTCAACAACAGGTCGTCACTGGTACCCACTTCATCCACCAGCCCTTTCTCCTGCGCCTGGATACCGTACCAGTGCTCGCCCGTCGCGACCTGTTCAATATCGAGCGTGGGGCGCATACGGTGCACAAAGTCTTTAAAGAGGTGATGCGTTTCATTCAGGTCTTCACGGAATTTCTGTCTCCCTTCTTCCGTGTTTTCACCGAGCAGCGTCAGGGTCCGTTTGTACTGACCCGCCGTGTGAAGTTCGATATCAATCTCTTTATTCTTCAGGAAACGGTTAAAGTTTGGGATCTGCGCGACCACACCGATTGAGCCAATAATGGAGAACGGCGCGGCAACAATTTTGTCCGCTACGCAGGCCATCATATAACCCCCGCTCGCCGCCACTTTGTCCACCGCAACGGTTAATGGGATCTGTTTTTCACGCAGACGCTGCAACTGTGAGGCTGCCAACCCGTAACCGTGAACGACACCGCCAGGGCTTTCAAGACGCACGACAACCTGATCCTGCGGGGTCGCCACGGCCAGAACGGCAGTCACTTCCTCCCGCAGCGAGGAAACTTCATGCGCATCCATACTCCCCTTAAAATCGAGTACATAGACACGTGGCGTAGCCTTATCCTGCGGCGCATTGAGCTTTGCTTTTGCCTTTGCCGCTTTGGCTTCCTGTTTGTGCTTTTTCTTCTGCGCTTTCTGCCACAGTTTTTGTTGATGACTATCAAGCAGCGCCAGAGACATATCTTCCTGCATCTCTTTATATTGCTCGCTCAGACGGGTGATGCGTAACTCCCCACGCTGACGCTTGCGCTGCGTCAGGTTGACAATCAGAACGGCAACCACTGCGATGGCAATGACAACCGTCGCGATTTTGGCCAAAAACAGCCCATATTGAGAAAGTAATTCCACGCGTTCCACCTTGATTTAACCACGAATCTTTCACGGCAGTGTACAACAGCCCTGCCCATGCGTCTCGCTCGTGACATTACCTCTGCGAGCCGTCTTCAGGAATCCCCGGCCTGGAGTTTAAATATTTGCAAATTGTTAATTTTACAGTAATGCGTCCTGTAGACTGATTGAATTATTAGGCTAATTCGGGCATAAAGCCGAAAAGTCATCATGAAGGCGTCATCGCGTCACTGTACGCCTGAGGAGTCACCGTGCATTATCAACCACAAAAAAACCTGCTACAGAACCGGATCATTCTCGTTACCGGTGCCAGCGACGGAATTGGCCGCGAGGCGGCTCTGACGTACGCTGAATATGGCGCAAGCGTTATTCTGATTGGCCGCAACGCAGAGAAATTGAAAGGTGTCGCGCAGGAAATTGAAGCTGCTGGTGGAACACTGGCGGCGTGGTACACGCTCGATTTACTCACCTGCACTCCCGAAGTGTGCCAGGAACTCGCCCAACGCATAAGTACCCGCTATCCAGTACTGGACGGTGTGCTACACAACGCCGGCTTGCTTGGGGATGTTTGCCCAATGGATGAACAGGATCCTGATACCTGGCAGCAGGTGATGCAGGTCAACGTCAACGGGACGTTTTTCCTTACCCAGGCATTGCTTCCTTTATTACTCAAATCTGAGTCAGGCTCGCTGGTCTTCACCTCTTCCAGCGTGGGTCGCGAAGGCCGGGCGAACTGGGGAGCTTATGCCGTATCAAAATTCGCCACCGAAGGCATGATGCAGGTGCTGGCGGAGGAATATCAGAGCCGCCATCTGCGCGTAAATTGCATTAACCCCGGTGGAACGCGCACCAAAATGCGTGCCAGCGCGTTCCCGACCGAAGATCCACAGAAGCTGAAAACTCCGGCTGATATAATGCCGCTCTATCTCTGGCTAATGGGCGATGACAGTCGCCGCAAGACAGGGATGACCTTTGACGCCCAGCCAGGCCGTAAACCAGGAATTTCCCAATGAGTGAAGAACGCCATCAGCAGCGCCAGCAGCGTCTGAAAGAACAGGTCGATGCTCGCGTCGCGGCAGCCCAGGACGAACGCGGGATCATTATCGTGTTCACCGGCAACGGTAAAGGTAAAACCACTGCCGCATTTGGTACCGCTACGCGTGCCGTCGGGCACGGGCAGAAAGTCGGTGTCATCCAGTTTATCAAAGGCATATGGCCCAACGGAGAGAGGAATTTGCTTGAGCCTCATGGCGTCGAGTTTCAGGTAATGGCGACCGGGTTTACGTGGAATACCCAGAACCGGGAAACGGACACCGCCGCCTGTCTCGCCGTCTGGGAACATGCAAAAAGAATGCTGGCCGATCCTTCGCTAAACATGGTGCTACTGGATGAGATCACCTATATGGTCGCCTACGACTACCTGCCTCTGGAAGCAGTGCTGGATGCGCTGAAGAACCGTCCTGCACATCAGACGGTGATCGTCACGGGGCGTGGGTGTCATCGGGATATTCTGGAGCTGGCAGATACCGTCAGCGAGCTGCGTCCGGTGAAACATGCGTTTGATGCGGGTATCAAAGCGCAAATCGGGATTGATTACTAAAAAAAGCCCGGTCACGCTGACCGGGCTTCTGTTTTAACCGTTGTTGTTACGGCTGCCGGAACGGCGGTTGCTGCTCACCTGGCTGTGGCGTTTCACCGCACGACGGATCTGATTCGCCTTCATGCGACGACGATCTTTCTCTACTGCCACTTTAGAGGTGGTTTCTGGCGTCAGACCAACCAGCTCGCGCAGATAGTTAGTTTGCGTCAGATCCAGTTCGGTATAACCGCCACGCGGCAGACCTTTTGGCAGCAGAATGTCGCCGTAACGGACGCGGATCAAGCGGCTCACCTGAACGCCGACGGCTTCCCACAGACGACGTACTTCGCGGTTACGGCCCTCGGTCAGCGTTACGTTGTACCACTGGTTAATACCTTCACCACCGGTAAATTTGATGGTTTTGAACGCAGCAGGACCGTCTTCCAGCTGAACGCCGCGCGACAGATCGCGCAGTTTATTCTCATCAACCTGACCAAAGACGCGCACAGCGTATTCACGTTCCACTTCACGGCTTGGGTGCATCAGACGGTTTGCCAGTTCACCATCGGTGGTAAACAGCAGCAGACCGCAGGTATTCACGTCCAGACGACCTACTGCAATCCAGCGAGCGCCACGCAGTTTAGGCAGACGGTCAAACACCGTCGGGCGACCTTCCGGGTCGTTGCGGGTACACAGTTCGCCTTCCGGCTTGTAGTAAGCCAGCACGCGGCAAATCTGTTCAGCGGACTCTTTTACGGAGATAAGATGACCGTCAATACGGATCTTCAGCCCCGGTACAATTTCTACGCGGTCGCCCAGCGTGGCGATTTTACCGTCCACACTCACGCGGCCCGCTTCAATAATGGCTTCGATTTCACGGCGTGAACCGTGGCCGGCGCGCGCCAGCACTTTCTGTAACTTCTCGCTCATTGAGCTTCCTCAGGTGTCGCCTTCACAGGCGTCGAATCAGGTCAAAACAGGGTCGGGCCCTGCTTTGATGGCCGCGTAGTATATCTGCTTATACCTTTACAAGAAAGGCTTTACATCGCCCACGCCTTCACGAATCACTTCCGGGGCGTCTTCGGTTAAGTCGACGACGGTGGTCGGCTGCTGGCCGAGATAGCCGCCGTGAATAATCAGCTCGACCACCTTCTCGAGACGATCTTTGATCTCTTCCGGATCGGATTCGGTAAACTCGCTCCCCGGCAGCATCAGCGAGGTCGAGAGCATCGGTTCGCCGAGGGTTTCCAGCAGCGCCTGCGCAATCGGGTTCGACGGTACGCGCATGCCGATGGTTTTACGTTTCTCCTGCAGCAGACGACGCGGTACTTCCTTCGTGCCCTTCAGGATAAAGGTGTAGTTACCCGGCGTATTGTTCTTAATCAGGCGAAACGCCACGTTATCCACATAAGCATAGGTCGACAACTCAGAGAGATCGCGACACATCAGGGTAAAGTTATGGCCGTCCGGCAGCTGGCGAATACGGCAAATGCGTTCCATCGCCCCTTTGTCTTCAATTTTGCAGCCCAGCGCATAGCCAGAATCGGTCGGATAGACAATGACACCGCCTTTGCGAACGATCTCTACGGCCTGGTTAATCAGGCGTGGCTGCGGGTTATCCGGATGGATATAGAAAAATTGACTCATACTTCCCTCTCTTCAATTTGCTGCGGCTGTTCCCAGAGCTGCCAGACGGGTTCAACACCTGCGGGTAGCCAGAGCTTGCGCCCCAGTTCGATCCAGGCGCAAGGCTGATGGAAATCAGACCCTTGTGACCCAAGCAGGCCGAACTGACGGGCATAAGTTGCGAGCTGCGCGCGCTCATTGGGCGCCTGCTGACACTGGGCGACTTCCATCGCCTCACCACCGCATTCGGCAAAGTGTGCCAGCAGTCTTTTCAGCCATTTAGCAGAAAGATTATATCGCCCCGGATGGGCCAGCACGGCCTTGCCACCAGAATGATGAATCACATCAATAGCTTGTTTTATTGTACACCACTGTGGCGGAACGTATCCGGTTTTCCCGCGAGCAAGATACTTTTTAAAAACATCCGCCATTGTCGTCGCTTTGCCTGCTTCAACCAGAAAGCGGGCGAAATGACCGCGCGTGACCGCCCCGCCGTTCGCCAGCTTTTGAGCACCTTCCAGCGCGTCTGGGATATGCGCCTTTTCCAGACGTTCACCAATCATCTCTGCGCGCTGGTTGCGGCGCGTTTTTTGTTCTTGCAAAAAGGCCCGAAGTGCCGGATGGTCTATATCGATATTCAGGCCAACAATATGAATTTCATGGTTTTCCCAGACGGTGGAGATTTCGACACCGGACACCAGATTAAGCGCCAGCCCGCTGCGGGCGATTTCGGCGCGAGCCGCCGGAATGGCATCTGTCGTATCGTGATCGGTTATCGCCAGCGTACCGACGCGCATTTCAACGGCACGATGAACCAGGTCCTCGGGTGTCAGCAGGCCATCAGAGGCCTGTGTATGGCTGTGTAAATCATAAATAATCGCGTAGGTGGTATCGCTCAAAGCACTTCCCATAGCAGGTTGGAGACATCCGAAACCGCCATGATACCGACTTAACGTGAAATTCTGAAATCAAGGGTTGACAACTTGCCACTGAACTAGTTAACTAGTACGCAAGTTCACACGAGAAAGGTATCTGAAAATGACAGCACATTTCACTCTGCACGGTTGGTGGCGCACTTCCTGATCATCGGGCAGTGTCACGCGTCTGCGAAATGCAAACAGATACCCAGCCCGCTACTAAGCGGGCTTTTTTGAACAGAATAAATGAGAACAACATCATGCAAACAGCCAAACCACACCTCGAACTGCTAACCTGCGAGGCGGCCTATCGCCACAACCCCACCGCGCTGTTTCATCAGGTGTGCGGTGCTCGCCCGGCAACGTTGCTGCTGGAATCTGCGGATATCGACAGCAAAGACGATCTCAAGAGCCTGCTGCTGGTTGACAGCGCGTTGCGCATTACCGCTTTAGGTGACACCGTCACCATTAAGGCACTGTCAGAAAATGGCGCGTCGTTGCTGCCGCTGTTGGATGCCGCCCTGCCTGCCGCAATTGAAAATGAACGTCATCCGGAAATGCGGGTTCTGCATTTCCCGCCGGTCAGCCAGTTGCTGGATGAAGACGCGCGTCTCTGTTCTCTGTCCGTTTTCGATGCTTTCCGCCTGCTGCAAAACCTGGTGTCCGTACCTGAAAATGAGCGTGAGGCGATGTTCTTCGGCGGGCTGTTTGCGTATGACCTGGTAGCGGGTTTTGAAGATTTGCCGGAAACAGAACAAGGCAACCGCTGCCCTGACTACTGCTTCTACCTTGCGGAAACCTTGCTGGTGATCGACCATCAGAAAAAATATACCCGCATTCAGGCGAGCCTGTTCACGCCGTCTGTGTCTGAGAAACACCGCCTTGAACACCGCATCTCGCAGCTGCAGCAGCAAATGACAGAAGCACCGCCTGCGCTTCCGGTGCAGCGCGTGGAGAAGATGGCGTGCGACGTCAACCAGACTGACGATCAGTACGGCGCCGTTGTTCGCCAGATGCAAAAAGCGATTCGTGCCGGTGAAATTTTCCAGGTTGTCCCTTCCCGTCGCTTCTCTCTGCCCTGCCCGTCTCCGCTGGCGGCCTACGACGTGCTGAAGAAAAGCAACCCGAGTCCGTACATGTTCTTTATGCAGGACAACGATTTCACCCTGTTTGGCGCGTCACCAGAAAGCTCACTGAAATACGATGCCACCAGCCGCCAGATTGAGATCTACCCCATTGCCGGGACGCGTCCGCGCGGTCGTCGTGCTGATGGTTCACTGGATCGCGATCTCGACAGCCGCATCGAACTCGAAATGCGTACCGACCACAAGGAGCTTTCCGAGCACCTGATGCTGGTCGATCTGGCGCGTAACGACCTGGCACGCATTTGTACTCCGGGTAGCCGTTACGTCGCTGACCTCACCAAAGTCGACCGTTATTCATTTGTGATGCACCTGGTTTCCCGAGTGGTCGGTGAACTGCGCAGCGACCTCGACGTGCTGCACGCCTATCGCGCCTGCATGAACATGGGAACCCTGAGCGGTGCGCCAAAAGTCCGCGCCATGCAGTTGATTGCCGGTGCCGAAGGCCGTCGTCGCGGTAGTTACGGCGGTGCGGTGGGTTACTTCACCGCCCACGGCGATCTTGATACCTGTATCGTAATCCGTTCTGCCTATGTCGAAGACGGTATTGCCACCGTCCAGGCGGGCGCAGGCATTGTTCTTGATTCTGTTCCGCAGTCTGAAGCTGACGAAACACGCAGTAAAGCGCGTGCGGTACTTCGCGCCATTGCTACCGCACACCATGCACAGGAGATTTTCTGATGGCTGACATTCTGCTGCTCGATAATATCGACTCCTTTACTTATAACCTTGCAGATCAGCTACGTGCGAATGGTCATAACGTCGTTATCTACCGCAACCACGTGCCGGCACAGACGCTGATTGACCGACTGGCCACCATGCAAAACCCAGTGTTGATGCTCTCACCAGGACCTGGTGCCCCGAGTGAAGCTGGATGTATGCCAGAACTGCTGACGCGTATGCGCGGAAAGCTGCCGATTATCGGTATCTGTCTCGGCCACCAGGCCATTGTGGAAGCCTATGGCGGCTACGTCGGCCAGGCGGGCGAAATTCTGCACGGTAAAGCGTCCAGCATCGAACATGACGGTCAGGCGATGTTTGCCGGGTTGCCTAACCCACTCCCGGTGGCGCGCTACCACTCGCTGGTGGGGAGCAATATTCCAGCCGGACTGACCATTAATGCCTCGTTTGAAGGGATGGTGATGGCGGTGCGTCATGATGCGGATCGCGTCTGCGGTATGCAGTTCCACCCGGAATCGATTCTGACCTCTAACGGAGCCCGTCTGCTGGAACAAACTCTCGACTGGGCATTACAGAAGCTGGAACAGACTAATACCCTGCAGCCGATTCTGGAAAAACTGTACCAGGCGCAGACCCTGAGCCAGCAGGAAAGCCACCAGCTCTTCTCCGCCGTGGTTCGCGGCGAGCTGAAACCTGAACAGCTTGCTGCTGCACTGGTGAGCATGAAAGTGCGCGGTGAAAGCCCGCAGGAGATCGCCGGTGCCGCCACGGCCCTGCTGGAAAATGCCGCTCCGTTCCCGCGCCCGGACTATCCGTTTGCCGATATTGTTGGCACCGGCGGTGACGGCAGCAACAGCATCAACATCTCCACAGCCAGCGCCTTCGTGGCGGCGGCGTGTGGTTTGAAAGTCGCGAAACACGGTAACCGCAGCGTTTCCAGCCGGTCAGGCTCTTCCGATTTGCTCGCCGCATTCGGTATTAATCTCGATATGAACGCCGAGCGTTCCCGTGAAGCGCTGGATGACCTGGGTGTCTGTTTCCTGTTTGCGCCGAAGTACCACACCGGTTTCCGCCACGCGATGCCGGTTCGTCAGCAGCTCAAAACCCGTACGCTGTTTAACGTACTGGGGCCACTTATCAACCCGGCTCATCCGCCGCTGGCGCTGATTGGTGTCTATAGCCCTGAACTGGTGCTGCCGATTGCTGAGACACTGCGTGTTCTGGGATATCAACGTGCCGCCGTGGTCCACAGTGGAGGAATGGATGAGGTGTCGCTGCATGCGCCAACGCTGGTAGCCGAACTGCGCGACGGCGAGATCCTGAGCTATCAGCTGGAAGCCGCCGACTTCGGTTTAGCACCGTATCACCAGGAAGCGCTGGCAGGCGGTACGCCGGAAGAAAACCGTGACATTCTGACGCGCTTATTACAAGGTAAAGGAGAGGTCGCTCATGAGGCCGCCGTTGCTGCCAACGTCGCCATGCTGATGCGTTTGCACGGTGAGGAAGACCTGAAGGCCAACGTTCAAAAAGTTCTGGATGTACTGCGCTCTGGTGCAGCTTACGATCGCGTTACCGCACTTGCGGCAAGAGGGTAAAGAATGCAGACCGTTTTAGCGAAAATCGTTGCCGATAAGGCCATCTGGGTGGAAGCACGCAAGCAACAACAGCCGCTTGCCAGTTTCCAGAATGACGTCGTTCCAAGTAGCCGTCGTTTCTATGATGCCCTGCAGGGTGCACGCACTGCGTTTATCCTTGAGTGCAAAAAGGCGTCCCCGTCTAAAGGCGTTATCCGTGACGATTTCGACCCAGCGCGTATCGCTGGTATTTATAAGCATCATGCGTCCGCCATTTCTGTGCTGACGGATGAGAAATATTTCCAGGGCAGCTTTGATTTTCTGCCCATCGTCAGCGGCATCGCACCACAGCCGATTCTGTGCAAAGACTTTATTATCGACCCGTATCAAATCTGGCTGGCGCGCTTTTACCAGGCTGACGCCTGCCTGCTGATGCTCTCGGTGCTAGACGACGAACAGTATCGCCAGCTTTCTGCCGTGGCACACAGTCTGAACATGGGCGTGCTGACAGAAGTCAGTAATGAAGAAGAACTGGAACGCGCGATTGCGCTGGAAGCCAGAGTGGTCGGCATTAACAACCGCGATCTTCGCGACCTGTCGATCGACCTCAACCGCACCCGCCAGCTCGCGCCGCGTCTGGGCTCCGGTGTGACGGTGATCAGCGAGTCCGGTATTAACAGCTACGCGCAGGTACGTGAGTTGAGCCACTTCGCCAACGGTTTCCTGATTGGCTCCGCCATGATGGAACATGACGACCTCAACGCTGCGGTGCGCCGGGTGTTGCTGGGTGAAAACAAAGTGTGCGGTTTGACCCGCGAACAGGATGCCCGGGCTGCGTATGACGCGGGGGCGATTTACGGCGGGCTGATTTTTGTCGATTCATCTCCACGAGTTGTCAGCGTAGAACAGGCACGCGAGGTGATAGCGGCAGCGCCGCTCAGCTATGTCGGCGTTTTCCGCAATGCGGATATCACGGACGTGGCGGCAAAAGCCGACGCTTTATCCCTGAGCGCGGTCCAGCTCCACGGTGATGAAGATCAGGCGTATATAGACGCTCTGCGTACCGCGCTGGCACCGCAGGTGCAGATCTGGAAAGCACAGACCGTAGGCGACACCCTGCCAGCGCGTAATCTTAATCATGTTGATAAATACGTGCTGGATAACGGCCAGGGCGGCACCGGTCAGCGTTTTGACTGGTCGCTGCTGAATGGTGAAAAGCTGGATAACGTCCTGCTGGCGGGCGGATTAAGTCCGGATAACTGCGTGGAAGCCGCGAAAACGGGCTGCGCAGGCCTCGATTTCAATTCAGGCGTAGAGTCGCAACCGGGTATCAAAGATGCCAGCAAGCTGGCCTCGGTATTTAAAACTCTGCGTGCATATTAAGGAAGAGAAGATGACGACATTACTAAACCCTTATTTTGGTGAGTTCGGTGGGATGTACGTCCCGCAAATCCTGATGCCCGCTCTGCGCCAGCTGGAAGAGGCGTTTGTCAGCGCGCAGAAGGATCCGGCATTTCAGGCTGAATTTACCGACCTGCTGAAAAACTACGCTGGTCGTCCAACGGCACTGACCAAGTGTCGCAACCTGACCGAAGGCACCAAAACCACGCTGTACCTTAAGCGCGAAGATTTGCTGCACGGCGGCGCACACAAAACTAACCAGGTGTTGGGTCAGGCGCTGCTCGCCAAACGTATGGGTAAAACCGAAATCATCGCCGAGACCGGCGCGGGTCAACACGGTGTGGCATCGGCACTGGCCAGTGCCCTGCTCGGCCTGAAATGCCGCATTTATATGGGCGCAAAAGACGTTGAACGTCAGTCGCCGAACGTGTTCCGTATGCGCCTGATGGGTGCAGAAGTGATCCCGGTTCACAGTGGTTCAGCCACGCTGAAAGATGCCTGTAACGAAGCGCTGCGCGACTGGTCTGGCAGCTATGAAACCGCGCACTATATGCTCGGTACCGCTGCGGGTCCTCACCCGTTCCCGACTATCGTACGTGAATTCCAGCGCATGATTGGTGAAGAGACCAAAGCGCAGATCCTTGAAAAAGAGGGTCGTCTGCCGGATGCGGTGATCGCCTGCGTCGGCGGTGGATCTAACGCTATCGGCATGTTTGCCGATTTCATCGACGACACCCGCGTTGGCCTGATTGGCGTTGAGCCTGCTGGTCATGGAATTGAAACGGGTGAGCATGGTGCGCCACTGAAGCATGGCCGCGTTGGGATCTACTTCGGTATGAAGTCCCCGATGATGCAGACCGACGAAGGCCAGATTGAAGAATCATACTCTATCTCAGCGGGCCTGGATTTCCCGTCGGTTGGGCCACAGCATGCGTACCTGAACAGCATTGGTCGTGCGGATTATGTTTCCATTACCGATGATGAAGCGCTGGAAGCATTTAAAACATTGTGTCGTAGCGAAGGGATTATCCCGGCGCTGGAGTCTTCTCACGCACTGGCACACGCGCTGAAAATGATGAAAGAAAACCCGGAGAAAGAGCAGCTGCTGGTGGTTAACCTTTCCGGTCGCGGTGACAAAGATATCTTCACCGTTCACGATATTCTGAAAGCACGAGGGGAAATCTGATGGAACGCTACGATAACGCATTTGCAGAACTGAAATCCCGCCAGGAAGGCGCGTTCGTTCCCTTCGTTACCCTGGGCGACCCGGGCCCGGAACAGTCGCTGAAGATTATTGATGCCCTGATTGAAGCCGGTGCCGATGCGCTGGAGCTGGGTATCCCGTTCTCTGACCCGCTGGCGGATGGCCCAACCATTCAGAATGCGACGCTGCGCGCCTTTGCGGCGGGCATAACGCCAACCCAGTGCTTTGAGATGCTGGCCGCCATTCGACAGAAACACCCGACAATCCCAATCGGCCTGCTAATGTACGCCAACCTGGTGTTTAACCGCGGGATCGATGAGTTCTATGCCGAGTGCGCACGCGTAGGTGTTGATTCTGTACTGGTGGCGGATGTGCCGGTTGAGGAATCTGCACCGTTCCGCCAGGCAGCAATGCGCCACAACGTTGCCCCGATTTTCATCTGCCCACCGAATGCTGATGACGAGCTGCTGCGCCAGATTGCCTCTTACGGTCGCGGGTATACCTACCTGCTCTCCCGTGCGGGCGTGACCGGTGCCGAAAATAAAGCCGCACTGCCGCTGCATCATCTGGTAGAAAAGCTGGCTGAATACCATGCCGCACCGCCGCTGCAGGGATTCGGGATTTCCTCTCCTGAACAGGTCTCGGCAGCGATTGAAGCAAAAGCAGCAGGGGCGATTTCCGGCTCGGCTATTGTCAAAATCATCGAGAAGAACGTTGATAAGCCCGAGCAGATGCTGGCCGAACTGAAAACATTCGTAAGCGCAATGAAAGCCGCAACCCGAAGAGCATAACCCCTTCGCCGTCTGGCAACTCCGCCAGACGGTTCCCTTCTTCTTTTTATACTCCCTCTTCACTTTACAGCATTAATATCAACTGCAATAAATAGCAAACTAATAATTAATTACCCACTTCACTAAACAGGCAGTCAACAATATCGTTTTGTCGATTTACTTATTATAAGGAAAGTATAATGTATGCGCATGTTTGCTATTGTAATAATATTTTGACAACATGTTGAGAAATTTCATTTTTGGCTGGGAAGAGTGTGACCTGAGTATTTACCGTCAGGCATATGCTACTTATGGCGGTAGTGTATGCACACATCCGGATGTGCTAACTTACCTTTCGAGCAAACGAAATAAAGAAATCAAGTTCTTTTGCAGAAAAAAAGATGGCATTGTCGTTTCATCAATTTACTCTATTAATGGGTCACTGAATCTCTACTCAAAATCACATCCTTTTGTTTTTGAGGATATAATTTTACCCAGCGCCACCCATTCAAAATCCTTTCTTCCCGTCAGGACGAAAAAACTTTCACCACTACAGAAAAGTTCATTCATCAACTCCTTCAGCAGTAAAATGCTGAATGATGAGATATGTCACATGAAACCGCTATTTTCTACAAAAACGGTTAGAAAAAGAAATGGGGAAAGGAGTCGTTTTCTCAAGCTTGGAGGTGAAATACTGGATGTGAACAATCTTTCCACTGACGAGATTTGCGACAGTTACATAGACTTGTTTAATGTTCGCTGGCGCGGCAAAGTATCGCCCTACCCAAGAGAAAATCTACTGGATGCCATTAATAGCTTGAGACATATGATTTTTGGATCCGCACTCGCAATCAATAAGAAAATCATAGCCATTGATTTAATATTTAAAACCGAATGCCCCGGGTGGATTTACTTCGACGACATCAATGGAGGATACGACCCTCAATACAATAATATTGGTGCGGGAAGCATCTTGCTTTGGGAAAATTATAATCGAGCCAGAGAACTGTGTGAGCAGAATGAGAAAAAAATCATTTTCTCTCTTGGGAAATACTTCAGCGGAATGGAGTATAAAAAACAGTGGTGCAACATTAGTCCATTGAGGTGTGTATTTTAATTACGTTTTGATGAAAAACCTCACGCTCACCTACTATAGTTAATCTATTGTCCCTTCACAAACACACTCACATTATGCTCTTTTCTGTCAGATCTTATTTTCACGGGCGCATGCGGTTAATGCTCGCCATTTTGGCCGGAGTAACCTGCTTTGTAGCCCTTCCCCCTGATCTGGGATATCTGCAACGGTTGCTGATAGGCTGGAATGTGCTGGCGTGGCTATATCTGTGCTTTATGTGGTTTCGTATGTTACGTACTGATGTGCGGGATATTCCGCATATAGCCAAAATGCAGGATGAGAGCGCGGGGCTGGTGCTGGGCATGGTGATATTCGGCTGCCTGGCCAGCATTCTGGCGATCCTGATTGAGCTAACCTCACTCAAGCACCTCACCGGATCGCCGCGCGTGCTGCATCTGCTGTTGACGGGCACCACGCTGGCCGTTTCCTGGGCCTTACTGCCCACCTCATTTGCGATGCATTACGCTCATCACCATTACCTGCACCGAACTAAAGACGTCATACCCATGATTTTTCCAGAAAAACCGGAGGAACCCGGTTACTGGGATTTTCTTTATTTTTCTTTCACCATCGCGGTAGCGTCACAAACTGCCGATGTGGCGACCGGTACCACCGACATGCGGCAAATTACGTTGCTCCAGTCGGTGATTTCTTTTGTTTTCAATCTGGCGATTCTGGGTCTGTCAGTAAACGTTGGAGCCGGGCTACTGAGCTAAACCCATCTGAATTTCCGCATCGAAGAAACAACTCAGTATAACCGGTGTTCAGTGCTATCTCTGTTCCGAAGTCGTGCTGCCGTTGGGTGAGCAGCACGGTTTAATGATTGAGGTCATAAAAACAGGCAGTATTTTGGAGAGCAGTTTTGGAGAAACAAAAAACGTTATATATTCCAGTCCGTTAAATCAACATACTCCTTCTGAGTTCAGAGGCTTTCTCATGTCATGGCAATACTTTAAACAGACTTACCTGGTTAAGTTCTGGTCACCTGTACCGGCCGTTATCGCGGCGGGGATCCTTTCTACCTACTATTTCGGCATTACCGGCACCTTCTGGGCCGTCACCGGCGAGTTCACGCGCTGGGGTGGACAACTGCTACAACTGGCTGGGGTACATACCGAAGAGTGGGGTTACTTTAAACTCATTCATCTGGACGGCACACCGCTCACCCGCATCGATGGGATGATGATCATGGGTATGTTCGGCGGATGTTTAGCTGCGGCGCTATGGGCAAATAACGTCAAGCTGAGGCTGCCTAAAAGCCGAATCCGTATTCTGCAGGCGATTGTCGGCGGCATGATTGCCGGCTTCGGCGCGCGTCTGGCGATGGGGTGCAACCTTGCCGCCTTCTTCACTGGTATTCCTCAGTTTTCACTGCATGCCTGGTTCTTTGCCGTCGCCACGGCTATCGGCTCTTACTTTGGCGCAAAATTTACCCTTCTCCCGCTGTTCCGTATTCCGGTCAAAATGGTCAAGGTGAGTGCAGCTTCTCCACTGACGCAAAAGCCCTCTCAGGCCCGTCGCCGCTTCCGCCTGGGTATGTTGGTCTTTTTCGCCATGCTGGCGTGGGCGCTGTGTACAGCCCTGAACCAGCCGAAACTCGGTCTGGCGATGCTGTTTGGCGTGGGTTTTGGCCTTCTCATTGAACGCGCACAGATCTGCTTTACTTCGGCGTTTCGCGATATGTGGATCACCGGCCGCACGATGATGGCGAAAGCGATTATCGCCGGGATGGCGGTCAGTGCCATCGGCATCTTCAGCTATGTCCAGTTAGGTGTCGAACCGAAAATCATGTGGGCAGGTCCTAACGCGGTGATTGGCGGTCTGCTGTTTGGCTTCGGGATCGTGCTGGCTGGCGGGTGTGAAACCGGCTGGATGTACCGCGCCGTTGAGGGTCAGGTGCATTACTGGTGGGTGGGTCTGGGAAATGTTATCGGCTCGACGATACTGGCTTACTTCTGGGACGACCTCTCCCCTGTGCTTGCCACCAACTGGGACAAGGTGAACCTGCTGAGCACCTTCGGCCCCCTCGGCGGTCTGCTGGTCACTTATGGTCTGCTGCTGGTAGCCTTTTTACTGGTTGTCGCACAGGAAAAACGTTTCTTCCGCAGAGCCACTGTTAAAACCCAAACGCAGGAGAATGCCGCATGAAAGAGATCGTGCCTGATTATCGCCTGGATATGGTCGGCGAACCCTGCCCCTATCCGGCAGTTGCCACACTTGAAGCGCTTCCGCAGCTCAAAAAAGGTGAAATTCTGGAAGTGGTGAGTGACTGTCCGCAGTCCATCAACAATATTCCGCTGGATGCCAAAAACCACGGTTACACAGTGTTAGATATCCAGCAGGACGGACCGACCATCCGCTATTTAATTCAGAAATAATGCTGTCACGGACGCCCCTATCAGGGGTGTCTCTCCCGCCTCAAAACCTGCCTTATATCCCACTTTGACCGCGAATACAGTGAATGTCATTACAACAGCACTACACTTTAAGTGGATAAAAAACAAACAGGAGGTGTGGCATGTTTAATTCGATTCTTGTTCCTGTCGATATCTCTGAGAGTCGCCTGACCGAACAGGTGATCCCTTATGTACAGGCAAACGCAGCAATCAGTAACGGTAAAGTTCATTTTCTGACGGTCGTTCCCTCTTTCCCCTACTACTCCTCTCTTGGGCTGGCCTATTCTGTTGAAATGCCAAAACTGGCGGAAATACAGCAGGAGGCGCTGGAGAAACTCAATGAAATGGTAAAACAGTTCAATTTGCCCGCAGAACGCGTTCAGACACATGCCATTTCTGGCGCGCCTAAAGACCAGATCCTGAAACTGGCAGACAGTATCAACGCAGACCTGATCATTATTGCCTCTCATCGGCCTGATATTACGACCTATCTGTTAGGCTCAAACGCGGCAGTCGTTGTTCGCCACGCAAAATGTCCGGTGCTGGTTGTGCGCTAGGGGAAATTCTGCAGAAAGACTGGCCGTTTTTTGGCCAGTCTCAGGAGATGAAATCAGAAACGATAACCCGCGGAGAACATAAATACCCACGGATCCAGGCGAGTACTGATACTTTGCTGCTGACCGCCTGCTTTGAAGCGTACGTCAGTATCAATATCCATGTACCAGACAGAGGCGTTAATTAACCAGTCACGGTTAATCAGATAATCAAGACCTACCTGCCCGGCCATGCCCCAGGAATCTTTCAGACTGAGGTCTGACAAACCAGCCTCTTTACCGGTATCGTTAAATTTCTCATCAAAGAAGGTCGTGTAGTTCACACCGGCGCCAATATACGGACGCACTTTGCTGCTGGCATCGCCAAAGTACCACTGCGCCATCAACGTTGGTGGTAAATGGTGAACTGTGGCGATATCGCCTGTCGGCCCAAGGCCTACGCGATGGCGGAATGGCGTTGCAGCCAGAAGCTCAACACCAACGTTATCCGTCGCCATATAGGTGAACGTTAAACCTAACTGGGTGTTATTACTGACGTTAAAACCGCCCATACCCAGCACATTATCGGAACCTTCAGTAGGGCGAACCGTAGCCGAACCGGCACGAATAAAGAATTCGCCTGCTTCATGCGCATATGCGCCGCCAGAGAGACTGCTTAATACAAGGGCTGCCACCGCTAATTTTTTCATATCCGCTCCATCGTTGTGGTTTTAATCGCGGATGAGAATATACTCACAAATGAGTAATAAGTGATCTGCCACAGATCACATTAAAACCAGTAACTTAACATTCATTGATCTGGGTTAATTTTTTGTGGCACATTGAAAAGCAATAAGTTGTTCCCATGTCAATTTTTGGCATTTCACAGTTACAAAATTTTCCCTTTTCCCCCTCTTGCTCTTCCTCTGGTGGCTGGATAATTTATCGCTCTCACAAGTTGATTTGATGCGTTCTTCTTTTGCAGGTGTGCCATGAGTGATACGAACCCGTGCATGACGTGCGGAGCCTGTTGTGCGTATTTTCGAGTCTCTTTCTACTGGGCCGAAGCCAGCGATGGTGGCGGTACCGTTCCGGTTCATCTCACAGAGCCGCTAACGCCTTTTCTGCGCTGCATGAGTGGCACCAACCAAAAA
This sequence comes from Enterobacter sp. CPE_E890, assembly GCF_046521475.1. Taxonomy (NCBI): domain Bacteria; kingdom Pseudomonadati; phylum Pseudomonadota; class Gammaproteobacteria; order Enterobacterales; family Enterobacteriaceae; genus Enterobacter; species Enterobacter sp. CPE_E890. Next base: position 2,717,481 of record NZ_JBKFZW010000001.1, read on the forward strand.
CAGGTCCGCTGTGCAGCGCTACAGGGTGAGCCCGGGGTTTCGACCCGATGTTCCATCTATGAGGATCGCCCCAGCCCGTGCCGGGAATTTGCCATGTCTGGGGAAGATGGGCAGGTCAACGAAGCCTGTAACCGCGCACGCGCGCGCGTTGGATTACCGCCGCTTTACAAAGATATGCTTTTCCATACAAGCCTTGATGCTGCCACAGCAGGTGCATCCGGTGTACAATTGCCGGCTAATTAACACCTGCAATACTCAAGGAGAGTGCATGTCTATCACGGCGAAGTCTGTCTACCGTGACACGGGAAACTTTTTCCGCAATCAGTTCATTACCTTTTTACTGATCGCGTTGCTTTGCGCCTTTATCACGGTGGTGCTTGGCCATGCGTTCTCACCGAGTGAAGAACAAATTGCCAGCCTGAGCCAGGGCGACCACCTTGCAGGAAGCGTAGGGTTGTTTGAACTGGTACAAAACATGACGCCTGAGCAGCAACAAATTCTGCTGCGGGCTTCCGCTGCATCCACTTTCTCAGGTCTTATTGGTAACGCGGTGCTGGCCGGTGGCGTTCTGCTAATGATTCAGCTGGTGTCGGCGGGACATCGGGTCAGTGCTTTACGGGCGATTGGAGCCAGCGCACCGGTCTTACCTAAGCTGTTTATCCTAATCTTCTTAACCACCATGCTGGTGCAGATGGGGATTATGCTGGTCGTGGTACCAGGTGTGTTGCTGGCTATCGTGCTCTCTTTTGCCCCTGTGATGGTTGTGCAGGATAAGATGGGGATTATTACCGCAATGCGCAGCAGCATCAGACTGGCATGGGCTAATATGCGTCTGGTGGCCCCCGCCGTGATCGGCTGGCTGCTTGCTAAAACGCTCTTGTTATTGTTTGCGCCGAATTTTGCGGTATTAACGCCTAATGTTGGCGCCGTGGTGGCGAATACGCTGAGCAATCTCATTTCAGCGGTACTGCTCGTCTATCTGTTCCGCCTGTATATGTTAATTCGTCAGTAATCCCGAGGCGGGGGGACATCGCTGTCTCCCGCCCCGCTCAGAAGATGGAATCACAGAATGAAGCAGTTTCTTGATTTTTTACCGCTCGCGGTGTTTTTCGCTGTCTATAAGTTGTACGACATTTTTGCTGCAACAAAAGCACTAATCGTTGTGACCGCCGTTGTGCTGATCTATAGCTGGATTCGCTATCGCAAAGTCGAAAAAATGGCGCTCATCACGTTCATTTTAGTGGCGGTGTTTGGTGGATTGACCATTGCCTTGCATGATGTTGAATTTATTAAGTGGAAGGTTACTGTTATTTATGCGCTGTTTGCAGCAGCGTTACTTTTCAGTCAATGGTTCATGAAAAAGCCCCTTATCCAGAGCATGTTAGGTAAAGAACTAACGCTGCCGCAGGTAGTCTGGTCGCGTCTGAATACTGCCTGGGCAATCTTCTTTATTCTCTGCGGTCTCGCTAATATCTATATCGCCTTCTGGCTGCCGCAGGATATCTGGGTCAACTTTAAGGTCTTTGGCCTGACCGCGCTGACGCTTATCTTCACGCTGTTAAGCGGTGTATACATCTATCGTCATATGCCGCAGGACGACAACCACTGATTAATGACTGACCAGAACGTCAACGACAGGCGTTCTGGTCTATTCTCTCCGCACGCGAATCATAGTAGCATCCCGCCTGAAGTCTTCCGTTACGAGTTAAAACAATGACAACAACTAACGCCCCTCAGGGCGAACTGGTTTTACGCACACTGGCAATGCCCGCTGACACCAATGCCAATGGCGATATTTTTGGCGGCTGGCTGATGTCGCAGATGGATATGGGCGGCGCAATTCTGGCAAAAGAGATCGCCCACGGGCGCGTGGTGACGGTGCGGGTGGACGGCATGACCTTCCTGCGCCCGGTTGCGGTAGGGGATGTGGTCTGCTGCTACGCGCGCTGTGTCAAACGCGGCAACACCTCTATTTCCATCAACATCGAGGTCTGGGTGAAGAAAGTCTCTTCTGAGCCGATTGGACAACGCTATAAGGCCACCGAAGCACTGTTTATTTATGTCGCCGTGGACAGCGAGGGTAAACCGCGTCAGCTTCCGCAGGCCTGATCGACAGGCAAAAAAAAGCCTCCTTTCGGAGGCTTTTTTTATTCCATCTGCGCCCCGCCGTTCAGGCGGAAAACGATATTGACGATCAATCCGCTGCCAGGCTTGCCTGGCTCATAGCGCCATCTGCGCATCGCCGATTTCACTTCGCGCTCAAACATATTAGAAGGTTGAGCAGATAAGATTTCCACGTTATCCACGCGGCCATCCGCAGTGACGTCAAATTTTACCCGTACGCGGCCTTCAATACGTAAGGCCTGCGCACGTGCCGGATACTGAGGCTGGTTGCGACTTACGGCACGCGGGCCCGCTGGTGCGGTAACCGTTGGCTTTGAGGTCGTTGCCGTATTGTTCATCATCGGGCGTGAAGGCGCCGCATTTTCTACTGGCTGGGTCGCGCGCGGTTCTACCGGACGTTCCTCGCGTTTTGGACGCTCCTCGACCTTCTTCACCGGTTTTGGCTTCGGCTTAGGTTTGGGCTTCTGTTCAGGCTTGTGGATCACCACCGGCGCTTCCTTCGGTGGTGCCGGAACAGGCTCGGGCTCTGGCTCAGTTTCAGCCACTGGCTGTGGTGGCGGAGGTGAAACCTGCGGCGGTTCAAGATCCGCTGGTGATACCATCGTCACCGAAATCGGCTGCGCGGGCGCGGGCATTTCAATAACCTGATGAACCGAGGTATACAGCAACCCCGCCACAACAGCACCGTGAATCACGACAGAAAGCAGCGTCGGCCAGGGAAAGCGGCGAGGTAAATCAAGGGTCATCGAAGTCATATTCATCAACGTTAAAAAACCGAACCCTGATTTTAAATGCAAATAGCAATCATATTCAATAAGACACTTTGTTCTGGAGCAACTTTAGCGCATGAGAGGCCAAAAAAGTCGCATTCAGATCAGGGTTTTAACATTGTTTTTATTTTACATTGCAGTCGTTTGCCCTTTCACATAACGTAACTGACACTTTTACCGGTTAAGGAGCTTCGCCGTGTTTTACGTGATTTACTCTGAAGATGTTGCTGATTCGCTCGAAAAACGCCAGGCTGTGCGCCCTGCGCATCTGGCACGTTTGCAGCTGCTCCAGGATGAAGGCCGTTTACTGACCGCCGGCCCTATGCCTGCAGTAGACAGCAATGACCCGGGTGCCGCCGGTTTTGCCGGTTCCACAGTGATTGCTGAGTTTGAATCTCTGGAAGCTGCTCAGGCCTGGGCTGATGCGGACCCATACGTTGCGGCCGGTGTGTATGCGAAGGTGACGGTTCGCCCTTATAAAAAAGTGTTCTGATGTTAAAAGGCTCCAGCAGGGGCCTTTTTTACGTTAGACGTCTTTACACCGGGTAAATTGCTGCTCTGTCATCAGACTTCCCCACTGGTCCCCCTCCCACTCTTTGGCTAATCTGAAACCAAATAATTCATACAGACGTCGTGCGGCGGATAGTTTATTGAATGTCCACAAATGCACAGCAGAAAAGCCCACGTTATCGCAAAAACCTATAGCTTCGGTCAGAAGTTTTTTCCCCACGCCAAATCCGCGACAGCCATCATCAAGAATAAACCAGCGAAGGTGAGCTTCCCCCGGTTCTAAATCTTCACCATCAATAGCCACCGAGCCGACGATTTTATCGTTCAATATTGCCAGCCAGACCTGATTACACGGCTTCTCCAGTCGCCCACTAAACTCGGCCAATCCAGAAGCCACTTTGGCCTCGAAGAAACGGCCAAAATTATGTTCCCGGGAATAATAACTGGCATGCATCTCCGCGATACGGCCAATCATGCCAGGCAGATAGCCCGGCACAATTTTCAGCGCGTCAGATTGAATCTCAACCGGCGTTTCACGGCCAGCCAGCAGCGCCCTGGCATAAAGTGAAAGACCCTGAGATATTGTTTTCTGTTGCAACGGATCCAGTGGTTTTATTGCAGTGAGCACCCGAGCGCTACTGTAGGTATTAATTTGTCTGACGGTTTCCTGCCCTTTTGCCGTCAGTCGTAGATACTTCGTTCTGGCGTCTTCACTGGAAACGACTTCTTCAAGTTCGCCTGCTGCAATAAGGCGTGCCAACATCCGGCTGACGCTGGATTTTTCCAGGCCTAACAGTTGCACCAGTTGACCAGCGGTCATTTCTTTCCGCAAATCAATTTCGACAAGTGTATGAACCGCCGAGGGTGAATAATTCGTTGAGGCCAGCGTCGAGGCCATAAAACCTAATTCGCGCACCATCAAACGAGAGGCGCTACGGATATCGCTGACAAGAGGGGTTTCGATGTGCATGTTATTGTCTCCGCCATTTAGTTGTACTATACAACCAAATGGCGGGAAGTTGTCAAACATTAAAAAGGCTCCCGCAGGAGCCTTTTTGTTTCTTCACATCAATGCAGCGATGCCAACCTTGCCGCAAACCCAACAAACAGCAGCCCTATCAGACCGTTCCCCAGCTTTGCCAGTTTCTTTTTGGTTTTCAGATAACGCGTCACAAACGCGCCAGAGAAGATCAGGAAGCTCATATACACAAAGCTTATTAGCTCCAGCGTTGTCGCGAGGATCAGGAAAGAAGTGCCGGTGCTCTGGGCATTCACATCAATAAACTGAACGAAGAACGATACGTAGAACAAAATCGCTTTGGGATTGGTCAGGCTTAACACCAGCGAGCGTTTCATGATCGTACTGGCAGGTTCGGGCCCGCTCTCATGAGCGTTTTTTTGACGGTTCACCACCGACCAGAGCATTTTGCCCCCCAGCCAGAGCAGATAAAAAGCCCCGAGATAGCGCACGATGTTAAACAGTACCGGCGTGGTCTGGATTAATGCCGCAACACCCGCCCAGGCCAGAAACATCAGTACCGCATCGCCGATAAATACACCTGTCGCGGCGAGGTACCCTTTTTTAACGCCGTGACCAATCCCGGTTTTGAGCACAAACAGGGTATTCGGCCCAGGTACCAGCACGATAAAAAATGCGCCTACAACGTACGTCCAGAAATTCAGTACACCAAACTCCGCAAACACTTCTCCCTCCTTTTGCTAAAAACAACGGGAATATCGCTGCAAAAACGCTATTCCTAAAAATCAGACGCTATAAAATCAGTGGGCACCTTGCGGTGCCCTCATGGTTCTCAGATATCCTGGACTGCGAACAGCAACGCGTTGCGGTGCCGGGTCATTCCACATTTTCTGATGGCGTGAATACGCATATTGCGGCGGGATTGTGCTTCCAGCCAACGTGCCTTGCGACGACTCACCTGTCGCAACATGCGCCAGCGCCCTACTTCAGTTCTACTGCGCTTCATGTCTACAACTCTTTCTCTAACAGAGATGCCATTATAAACCCAACCCTGCAGCAAACCAGCGCTTTTACCTGGCGTTTTTATTTGCCAGATGAATCCTGATGCGTACACTCATAACAATACGCTTTCAAAAGGATTTTTTTACCTATGACAACCTTCTACACCGTGGTGAGTTGGCTGGTCATTCTGGGATACTGGCTGTTAATCGCGGGTGTGACATTACGCATCCTGATGAAGCGCAGAGCCGTACCCTCTGCCATGGCCTGGCTTCTGATAATCTACATCCTCCCGCTGGTAGGGATCATTGCCTATCTCTCTTTCGGTGAGCTTCATCTGGGCAAGCGCCGCGCCGAGCGTGCCCGCGCCATGTGGCCCTCGACCGCGAAGTGGCTTAACGACCTTAAAGCCTGCAAACATATTTTTGCCGAGGAGAACAGCAGTGTTGCCGCGTCGCTGTTTAAACTTTGCGAGCGCCGTCAGGGGATTGGCGGTGTCAAAGGCAATCAGCTCCAGTTGCTGACCACTTCTGACGATGTTATGCAGGCGTTGATCCGCGATATTCAATTGGCTCGCCATAACATTGAGATGGTGTTTTACATCTGGCAGCCCGGTGGTATGGCCGATCAGGTTGCTGAATCCCTGATGGCCGCAGCACGTCGGGGCATTCACTGCCGACTGATGCTGGACTCTGCAGGCAGCGTGGCATTTTTCCGCAGCCCGTGGGCGGGCATGATGCGTAATGCCGGTATCGAAGTGGTTGAGGCGCTGAAGGTTAACCTCCTGCGTGTCTTTTTGCGCCGGATGGATCTCCGCCAGCACCGTAAGATGATCATGATCGATAACTATATTGCCTACACCGGCAGTATGAACATGGTCGACCCACGCTTCTTTAAACAGGATTCGGGAGTTGGGCAATGGGTTGATTTGATGGCAAGAATGGAGGGGCCGATTGCCACCTCTATGGGTATCGTTTACTCATGCGACTGGGAGATTGAGACCGGTAAACGTATTCTGCCACCACCACCGGACGGCAATATTATGCCGTTTGAAGAGGCCAGCGGGCACACCATTCATACGATTGCATCCGGGCCAGGCTTCCCTGAAGATTTGATTCATCAGGCGCTGCTGACGGCAACCTACTCAGCCCGTGAATACCTGATCATGACCACGCCATACTTTGTCCCCAGCGATGACCTGCTGCACGCAATCTGTACGGCGGCGCAACGTGGTGTCGACGTGAGTATCATTTTGCCACGCAAAAATGACTCCCTACTGGTAGGCTGGGCCAGCCGGGCATTCTTTAGCGAACTGTTGGCCGCAGGGGTGAAAATTTATCAGTTTGAAGGCGGATTACTCCATACCAAGAGCGTTCTCGTCGACGGTGAATTAAGCCTGGTGGGCACAGTCAACCTGGATATGCGGAGTCTGTGGCTCAATTTTGAAATCACACTTGTGATTGATGACGCCGGTTTTGGTGGTGACCTGGCGGCGGTGCAGGATGATTATATCTCCCGCTCGCGACTGCTGGATGCCAGACTGTGGGTAAAACGTCCAATGTGGCAGAGAATTGCCGAACGACTGTTTTACTTCTTTAGTCCGTTGCTGTAAAACGTGCCCAACGATGTTAAACAGGTAGTCATCATGGAAATGGATCTGAACAATCGCCTGACCGAAGACGAAACGCTCGAGCAGGCCTATGACATTTTTCTCGAACTGGCGGTTGATAACCTCGATCCCGCAGACGTGATCCTCTTTAATCTGCAGTTCGAAGAGCGCGGCGGTGCCGAATTGTTCGACCCTTCAGAAGACTGGGCTGAGCATGTGGATTTCGACCTTAATCCTGACTTCTTTGCCGAAGTAGTGATTGGGCTGGCCGATGAAGATGGCGGCGAAATAAATGACATCTTCGCCCGCGTCCTGCTGTGCCGCGAGAAAGACCACAAACTGTGCCATATCCTCTGGCGCGAATAGTAAAAAAGGCTGCGATTGCAGCCTTTTTTATTTAATCCGGTAATTCGCTTCCGCAGCGGTTACAAAACCGTGCGCTGTGTTCATGCTCACCCTGATGACAATTCGGGCATTTGCGCTGCTGTTTGCGACTCTGAAAGGCACTGCTCATATGTGTGGTAATGAGCCCTGTCGGGATTGCAATCACCGAATAGCCAATCAGGATCAGCACTGATGCCACAATACGTCCCAATGGGGTATGCGGTGTGATATCACCATAACCCACGGTCGTCACGGTCACGATGGCCCAATAGACCGAGGCATTAAGCGTCGTGAAGCCATATTTTGGCCCTTCTATCAGATACATCAGCGCGCCGAAAACAATCATGACGATGGCAATAAATGAATAGAACAGAATAAGCTGGTGCCGTGCGCTGACTATCGCGCTCCAGAACACGTGCAATGACGGCATAAAACGCAGTAATTTAAGGATACGTAATACCCGAATGACGCGCATCGCTCGCCAGGCAAAGACGTAACTCAGGCTAATTTCCGGCCACAGCCACATCACATAGAGCGGCAGGATGGTCGCTAAATCAATAAATCCCCAAAAGCTGAAAACATATCTGGCCGGGTTGGGCCAGCAAATGACTCTCAGGCAATATTCCGCGGTAAAGACCAGGGTAATCGCCAACTCAAGCCAGACAAAAATATGCCACTCGTCAAACGTCAGGTGGTATTGCGTCCCGACACCAGACTCAATAAAGATCACAACCACGCTGAGCAGCGCAAATAAACCACAGAGGCCTTCGAAGCGTCTCCCGGATACGGTTTCAGGATCGAATAAAAAATGGTAAAGCCGCCGACGGGCGGGCGTGATTAAAAGCGACACAGTAACCTCGCAAAAAATAAGGGCTGACATCATGTCAGCCCTTGCGATTATAACGGGTCTACTTTCAGGCAGGAAACCGCATGTCGGAAACTGCCTTCCAGAACCGGTCGCGTTTTCGCACATTCCGGCCCGGCCATTGGGCATCTCGTACGGAAGACGCAGCCCGACGGCGGGTTAATCGGTGAGGGTAATTCCCCTTCCAGAAGCTGAATCGTTTTATTCTTTTCCAGATCGGGATCGGGGATCGGTACTGCGGACATCAGCGCTTTGGTATAAGGGTGCAACGGGTTGTGGTACACCTCATCATAGGTGCCCAGCTCCACTGCATGGCCTAAGTACATTACCAGTACGCGGTCCGAGATGTGTTTCACCACGGCCAGATCGTGCGCGATAAAAATGAGTGACAGCCCCATTTCACGCTGCAGTTTCTGCAGCAGGTTGACCACCTGTGCCTGAATGGACACGTCCAGCGCGGAGACGGGCTCATCACAGATGATCAGCTTCGGTTCGAGGATCAACGCACGTGCAATACCAATACGCTGACACTGGCCGCCTGAGAATTCGTGCGGGTAGCGGTTGATAAGGTTAGGCAACAGGCCAACTTTCATCATCATCGCCTTCACGCGATCGCGAACTTCCTGACGAGCCATCTTCGGATGATAAGTACGCAGCGGCTCGGCAATAATCTCACCGATGGTCATACGCGGGTTCAATGATGCCAGTGGATCCTGGAAAATCATCTGGATATCACTACGCACGTCACGCCACTCGTCAGGCTTCATCCCCAACAAGTCTTTACCCAGCCAGGCCACTTTGCCGCCGGTGGCTTTTACCAGACCAATAATGGCGCGCGCGAAGGTAGATTTACCGCAGCCAGACTCCCCTACCACGCCCAGGGTTTCGCCTTCGTACAAACGCAGCGTGACACCATCGACCGCTTTCAGGGTCTTAGATGGTTGCCAGAACCACTGTTTACCGTCTTTGATGTCAAAATGCACTTTAAGGTCAGCGATTTCGAGCAGCACATTGCGTTTTTCATCTAATGCGTTCATACCAACTCCTCCTGCGGCTTAAAGCAGGCGCGCAGGCGGCCTGGTGCAAACGCTTCCAGCGGCGGAGCGCTGTTGCAGATTTCCATCGCATGCGGGCAACGCGGCTGGAACGGACAACCTTTCGGCAGACGCAGCAGGTTTGGCGGGTTACCCGGAATGGTGAGCAGAGATTCCCCTTCAGCATCGAGACGCGGTACCGCATTCAACAGACCAATTGAGTACGGGTGGGCTGGGTGATAGAACACATCACGCGCGTTGCCATATTCCATGGTACGGCCGGCATACATCACCAGCACTTTGTCACAGATGCCCGCCACAACGCCAAGGTCGTGGGTGATCATGATGATCGCTGTGTTGAACTCGCGCTTAAGCTCGTTTAACAGGGTCATGATTTGTGCCTGAACGGTGACGTCCAGCGCGGTGGTGGGTTCATCAGCAATCAGCAGTTTTGGCCGGCACAGCAACGCCATCGCAATCATCACACGCTGACGCATGCCACCAGAAAATTCGTGCGGGAACATACGCATGCGCTTACGGGCTTCCGGCATTTTCACCGCATCCAGCATTTTGACTGACTCTTCAAACGCTTCCGCTTTGCCCAGACCTTTGTGCAGCATCAGGACTTCCATCAGCTGCTCGCCAACACGCATGTACGGGTTCAGCGAAGTCATCGGATCCTGGAAAATCATCGAGATCTGCTCGGCACGCAGCTTGTTCAGCTCATGTTCCGGCAGGTTGAGGATTTCACGTCCGTTGAATTTCGCGGAACCTCCGATAACACCGTTTGCAGCCAGCAGTCCCATCAACGCAAATGCAGTCTGGGATTTTCCGGAACCAGATTCACCAACAATCCCCAGCGTTTCACCTGCACGCAGGTCGAAGTTGAGATCGTTAACGGCGGTTACGTCTCCGTCCGGGGTTTTAAAGGTTACACGGAGATCTTTCACATCCAGCAGAAGTTTGCTCTGCTGTTGCGCCTGCGGCGCAGTGGCCGTTTCAATAATTGTCATGACGGCGCTCCTTAACGGTCTTTCGGGTCGAGGGCATCACGCAGGCCATCGCCGATAAAGTTGAAACAAAACAGGGTAACGACCAGGAAACCCGCCGGATAAAGTAGTAACCACGGAGAGACTTCCATGGAGTTTGCACCATCACTCAGGAGTGCACCCCAGCTGCTCAGAGGCTCTTGCGTACCCAGCCCCAGGAAGCTCAGGAAGGATTCAAACAGAATCATGCTTGGTACCAGCAGTGAAGCATAAACCACCACCACGCCCAGCACGTTAGGAACGATATGGCGAACCACAATATTACCGATTGATACGCCACCCACCTGCGCGGCTTCGATAAACTCTTTGCGTTTGAGGCTCAATGTCTGTCCGCGGACAATACGCGCCATATCCAGCCAGGAAACCATCCCGATAGCCACGAAAATCAACAGGATGTTCTGGCCAAAGAAGGTCACCAACAGGATAACGAAGAACATGAACGGGAAGGAGTTCAGGATTTCCAGCAGACGCATCATCACGGAGTCCACTTTACCGCCAAGGTAGCCTGAGAGTGAGCCATAGAGCGTGCCCACAATCACCGCCACCAGTGCAGCAGCGATACCAACCATCAGCGAAATGCGGCCTCCGATAGCCACTCGTACCAGCAGATCGCGTCCGGAGGAATCCGTACCAAAATAGTGTCCGGACACCATATCAGGTGCACTGGACATCATGCCCCAGTCGGTGTCGAAATAGGTAAATTGCGACAGCATCGGCGCCAGGGTCACAAACAGCGCGATGATCACCAGTACGGCCAGACTGGCTACCGCGGCACGGTTGTGCATAAAGCGGCGACGCGCGTCCTGCCAGAGGCTACGACCTTCTACTTCCAGTTTTTCACTGAAGTTTTCCAGCGCCTCGCTGTTTTTCTTACTCAACATCATGGCGTGCTCCAGTTAGTAACGGATTTTCGGGTCGATGACGGCATACAGCACATCGACAATTGCGTTAAAGAGAATGGTCAGCGCACCAACGAGAATGGTCAGGCTCAGTACCAGCGAATAGTCGCGGTTGAGCGCGCCATTTACGAACAGTTGACCAATACCCGGCAGACCGTAGATCGTTTCGATAACCATTGAGCCAGTGATGATACCGACGAATGCCGGCCCCATGTAGGAGAGCACAGGCAACAGCGCCGGTTTGAGCGCGTGGCGGAAGATAATCCGACGCATCGGCAGCCCTTTAGCGCGCGCGGTTCGAATGAAGTTCGAATGCAACACTTCGATCATTGAACCACGGGTGATACGCGCAATACTGGCGATGTACGCCAGAGATAATGCCACCATCGGCAAAATCATGAACTTTAACGCCCCGCCGTTCCAGCCACCGCCAGGTAGCCATTTCAGCGTGATGGCAAATATCATCACCAGTAACGGCGCGACAACGAAGCTGGGTATGACTACCCCGGTCATCGCCACCCCCATTACGGTATAATCCCATTTGGTATTTTGTTTAAGCGCGGCGATAACGCCTGCAGTAACCCCGAGAACAACGGCCAACAAGAATGCCGCAGCACCCAGCTTTGCCGATACAGGGAAGCTGGAAGCCACCAGGTCGTTAACGGAATAGTCTTTATATTTGAATGACGGTCCAAAATCACCGTGAGCCAGCTGCTTCAGATAATTGAAGTATTGGGTGGAGATAGGATCGTTCAGGTGATATTTCGCTTCAATATTCGCCATGACTTCTGGCGGCAACGTACGTTCACCGGTAAATGGACTTCCCGGCGCAAGACGCATCATGAAGAAGGAAATTGTAATCAGAATAAACAGCGTTGGAATCGCTTCAAGACAGCGACGTAGGATAAATTTAAACATTGCCCGTACCTTCTGGCGTGTGCCTATATATTGTGACGTCGGTTAGACACCGTGGGGCGAGCGAACTCGCCCCACTCATTGCCATTAATGCTTGATAATATACAAGTTTTTAACGTAGATATTATCCATCGGGTCTTTACCGGTATAGCCACCTACCCACGGTTTCACCAGACGGGCGTTGACGTAGTAGTAAACCGGAACGATCGCGGAATCTTTATCCAACTGCTGCTCAGCTTTAGAGTACAGTTCAGTACGCTGTGCTTCGTCAGTTGTTTTCAGCGTGTCGCCAATCAGCTTGTCGAATGCCGGGCTCTTATAGTGCGCGGTGTTGTTCGAGCTGTCGCTCAGCATGGTGTTCAGGAAGGAGGTTGGTTCGTTATAATCCGCACACCAGCCAGCACGCGCCACATCGAAGGTGCCCTGATGACGGCTATCCAGGAAGGTCTTCCACTCCTGGTTCTCCAGCTTCACGTTTGCGCCCAGGTTCTTTTTCCAGATCGAGGCGACGGCGATAGCCAGTTTTTTGTGCAGATCGGAGGTGTTATACAGCAGACTGAAGGTCAGCGGCTTATCAGCAGTATAGCCAGCTTCGGCGAGCAGTTTCTTCGCTTCTGCGTTACGCTGCTCTTGCGTCTGTTTGAACCAATCTGGTTCAGTCAGTTTTGCGCCATCAGTGTATGGAGGGGTATAGCTGTATGCTGGCAGATCGCCCTGGTTTTTCACTTTGTTCACGATGATATCGCGATCCAGTGCCAGTTTCAGTGCCGTACGGACACGAACATCGGTGAATGGTGCTTTCTGGTTGTTGATTTCGTAGTAATAGGTGCACAGATACGGATCAACATGCACTTCTTTAGGAATTTCTTTTTTCAGCTTCTGGAACAGTTCAATCGGCATGTTGTTATAGGTCATGTCAATTTCACCACTACGGTAGCGGTTAACGTCAGTCACTTCGGAAGAAATTGGCAGGTACGTCACCTGATTAATCACGGTTTTCGCGTTGTCCCAATATTGCGGGTTACGCTCCAGAACCATACGTTCGTTGACTACCCAGTCTTTCAGTTTGTAGGCACCGTTGGTCACGATATTGGCAGGCTGAGTCCATTTTTCACCAAATTTTTCCACTGCGGATTTTGGAACTGGAGAAACAGACGGGTGAACAAGCAGCTTATAGAAGTACGGAACAGGTTCGCTCAACGTGACTTCAAAGGTATTCGCATCGATCGCTTTCACGCCCAGGTCGGTGACCGGTTTTTTGCCTGCGATGATGTCATCAATATTGGCAATGTGGCCATATTGCAGGTAGCTCGCATACGGAGAGGCAGTATTTGGATTCGCCAGACGCTGCCAGCTATAAACGAAATCTTCGGCGGTAACCGGCGTGCCGTCTGACCATTTCGCATATTTACGCAGATGGAAAGTCCAGACTTTGAAATCTTTATTTTCCCATTTTTCTGCCACACCAGGTGCCGGGTGGCCGTCTACGTCAGTCACCAGCAGACCTTCGAACAGGTCGCGGTTAACGTTTGACTCGGGAACACCTTCAATTTTATGCGGGTCAAGAGACTGAACTTCCGCACCGTTGTTACGAACCAACGTCTGTTTTTCAGCCAGTTGAACACCTGCAGGTACGTCCGCAGCCATTGCAGCGTTGCCCGCGATTAGCGCAGTTAAAATCCCCGCCGCTACCAGATTTTTTTTTGTGATGATGGACATTGTGTTGGTACTCCACTCATTATAATGACTGGCCTTCGCCAGCTGTGTAATCCCCTGTTGGGGCCTGTACAGCGCAGGAGTTTTTTTTGCTGCTGCCAGGTTCTTCTTTTTTACTTCTTGCTATCACCGACTTTTTTATTACTGACCGCTCGTATGGCCGTCTTGCGTCGATTCTTTACAGGCCTCCCCTGTTTGAGACCTGCGCTGGATATCTGAGAAGAGAAGCATATGAAAATAATTCTCATCTACTTGTTTTATGCTGCAAAATAGTAGGCCGGAAAGTATCAAATGGCGTAAACGCACGCCAATACATTTTGCAAATTTGTTAAGCAATTCTCTTTTACGGTGAGAGCCGTATCGTTGAGGGCAGCCCTGCCAGACATCAAACGCCACTAAAAAACATGACATTCAATAAGATAGAGGAAACCTCCTCTACAAGCGCGTCGCTGCGCTATCATCGAGTATTTTTGTACAAAAATTTAACAACTGGTTATTATTTAGCACATTCATCTAGGGGAATGTTGAAATTACTAATATCATTTCGGTTATCTCTCAGCAAGCCCCAGAGTATCATGTGAGTAAAATAACAGAGCGATCGAAGGTTTTCTGCGCAGGTGGGTTGGAAGGAAATTAATAACTTATTGAAATACAAGAGATGAACATTATTAGTAGAATTTATTATGATATGTGAGCATTTCAACTTTAGTTATATGATTTGCTGATAATCACGTAAAAAAACGGAGCTGTAGCTCCGTTCTTTCATATGAAATATTAGTGTAACAAGCCGGGGAAAATGCTTTTAATACCGGTGACAATAAATTCGATCCCTAACGCCATCAACAGCAGGCCCATGATACGCGTTATAACGTTGATGCCCGTCTGCCCCAATAAGCGCACCAGCCAGGGCGCCATACGGAATACTCCCCAGCAGCAGAGCGCGAAAATGGCAATGGCCACGGAAAAGCCAATCAAATGCATCAGGCTATGGTAACGCGTACCCCAGACAATCGTTGAACTGATGGCTCCGGGGCCAGCCATAAGCGGTAACGCCAGCGGTACCACGCCAATGCTTTCACGGATGGCAGTTTCTGACTTCTCCTGTTTGTTCTGTTTATCCTCACCCAGCTTACCGCTGATCATAGACATGGCGATGGTCACAACCAGGATCCCACCCGCAATGCGGAAAGAGTCGATCGAAATCCCGAAGAGCTGAAGAATGGCGTCCCCCAGAAAAAGGGAGGTGAGCAATATGATAGCCACTGACAGGTTGGCGGTGAGGTTGGTCTTGTTCCTGGCCGCCGCCGTCTGGTAACTGGTCATACTAATGAAGACAGGAATGATCCCCACCGGGTTGACCAGGGCAAACAAACCAATAAAAAATTTAAAATACGTTGGAAAATCAAAGAGCGTTTGGATCACGTTTTGCTCCGCTTATGCGCATGCCCGGGACTGACAATTTGTCATGAGAAATCGCGCTGAAGATACCCTTTTTATTAGCATACTTCACTCGAAATCTGTGCCAAAACGTTATCATTTCAGGATGTTAAACATATGTAGAATCAATGATAGCGCCACTTCCAATACTTACGTAATTATTTAACACTGGAAAAATCTCAAAGAAATAACCCTGCTGAAAGGTATCAGCTTGGGGGAAAATTGACGCAGATCATGATTTTCGTACTCAGAAGTGAGTAATCTTGGTTACACCCCAGGGAGGTCACCTGACAAAAAGGAATGATGCTAAGGTAAGGCTCTTTTAGTAAATTAGTGTGCTGGTGTAGAAAGTAACTCTTTGTTTTATTTTGTGTTACGCAAGTCATATCAGCTCTGTCTATACTGTCTGACGTATCGAGCGCTGGTTTACTAAAAGAGTTTAAACATTATCAGGAGAGCATTATGGCTGTTACTAATATCGCTGAACTGAACGCCCTCGTCGAGCGCGTTAAAAAAGCCCAGCGTGAATATGCCAATTTCACCCAAGAACAGGTTGATAAAATCTTCCGCGCGGCCGCTCTGGCTGCTGCAGATGCTCGAATCCCTCTCGCTAAAATGGCCGTTGCCGAATCCGGTATGGGTATCGTTGAAGATAAAGTGATCAAAAACCACTTTGCTTCTGAGTATATCTACAACGCCTATAAAGATGAGAAAACCTGTGGCGTGCTGTCTGAAGACGACACCTTCGGTACTATCACGATTGCAGAACCTATCGGCATCATTTGCGGTATCGTTCCAACCACCAACCCAACGTCTACTGCTATCTTCAAATCACTGATTAGCCTGAAGACCCGTAACGCAATTATCTTCTCTCCGCACCCACGTGCTAAAGATGCAACGAACAAAGCTGCTGATATCGTATTGCAGGCGGCTATCGCTGCAGGCGCACCAAAAGACCTGATCGGCTGGATTGACCAACCTTCTGTTGAACTGTCCAACGCACTGATGCACCACCCAGACATTAACCTGATCCTGGCGACCGGTGGTCCTGGCATGGTTAAAGCAGCGTACAGCTCCGGTAAACCAGCAATCGGCGTAGGCGCAGGTAACACTCCTGTTGTTATCGACGAAACGGCTGATATCAAACGTGCTGTTGCTTCTGTTCTGATGTCCAAAACCTTCGATAACGGCGTTATCTGTGCATCTGAACAGTCCGTTGTTGTTGTAGATTCCGTATATGACGCGGTTCGCGAACGCTTCGCCAGCCACGGCGGCTACATGCTGCAGGGCAAAGAGCTGAAAGCCGTTCAGGACATCATCCTGAAAAATGGCGCACTGAACGCCGCTATCGTTGGGCAGCCAGCGTATAAAATTGCTGAACTCGCAGGTTTCACCGTTCCGGCAACCACTAAGATCCTGATCGGTGAAGTGAAAGTTGTTGATGAGAGCGAGCCATTTGCACACGAAAAACTGTCTCCGACTCTGGCAATGTACCGTGCGAAAGATTTCGACGATGCAGTAGAGAAAGCAGAGAAACTGGTTGCCATGGGCGGTATCGGTCACACCTCTTGCCTGTACACCGACCAGGATAATCAGCCAGAACGTGTTGCTCACTTCGGTCAGAAGATGAAAACTGCACGTATCCTGATTAACACCCCTGCTTCTCAGGGTGGTATCGGTGACCTGTACAACTTCAAACTCGCTCCTTCCCTGACTCTGGGTTGTGGTTCCTGGGGTGGTAACTCCATCTCTGAAAACGTTGGTCCAAAACACCTGATCAACAAGAAAACCGTTGCTAAGCGAGCTGAAAACATGTTGTGGCACAAACTTCCGAAATCTATCTACTTCCGCCGTGGCTCTCTGCCAATTGCGCTGGATGAAGTGATTACTGATGGCCACAAACGTGCGCTCATCGTGACTGACCGTTTCCTGTTCAACAACGGCTACGCTGACCAGATCACCTCTGTTCTGAAAGCAGCTGGCGTCGAAACTGAAGTCTTCTTTGAAGTTGAAGCTGACCCAACCCTGAGCGTTGTTCGCAAAGGTGCTGAACTGGCGAACTCCTTCAAACCAGATGTGATTATCGCACTGGGTGGTGGTTCCCCAATGGACGCCGCGAAAATCATGTGGGTAATGTACGAACATCCGGAAACTCACTTCGAAGAACTGGCGCTGCGCTTTATGGATATCCGTAAACGTATCTACAAGTTCCCGAAAATGGGCGTAAAAGCGAAAATGATCGCCGTTACTACCACTTCCGGTACCGGTTCAGAAGTGACTCCGTTTGCGGTTGTTACTGACGATGCAACAGGTCAGAAATACCCACTGGCTGACTACGCACTGACCCCAGACATGGCGATTGTTGACGCCAACCTGGTCATGGAAATGCCGAAATCACTGTGTGCCTTCGGTGGTCTGGATGCGGTAACTCACGCTCTGGAAGCTTACGTTTCCGTACTGGCGTCTGAGTTCTCTGATGGTCAGGCTCTGCAAGCTCTGAAACTGCTGAAAGAAAACCTGCCAGCGTCCTACAATGAAGGGTCGAAAAACCCTGTAGCACGTGAGCGTGTACACAGTGCAGCAACCATCGCCGGTATCGCGTTTGCTAACGCCTTCCTGGGTGTTTGCCACTCAATGGCGCACAAACTGGGTTCTCAGTTCCACATTCCTCACGGTCTGGCGAACGCCCTGTTGATCAGCAACGTTATCCGTTATAACGCGAATGATAACCCAACCAAGCAGACTGCATTCAGCCAGTACGACCGTCCGCAAGCACGTCGCCGTTACGCTGAAATCGCTGACCATCTGGGTCTGAGCGCTGCGGGTGACCGTACTGCTGCTAAGATTGAGAAACTGCTGGCATGGCTGGAAAGCCTTAAAGCTGAACTGGGTATTCCTAAATCTATCCGTGAAGCTGGCGTTCAGGAAGCTGACTTCCTCGCCCACGTAGATAAACTGTCTGAAGATGCCTTCGATGACCAGTGTACTGGTGCTAACCCGCGCTACCCACTGATCTCCGAGCTGAAACAGATTCTGCTGGATACCTACTACGGTCGTGAGTTCAAAGAAGGTGATGTAGCAGTGGCTAAAGTTGAAGCTCCTGCGGTAAAAGCTGACAAAAAAGCGAAGAAAAGCGCTTAACTGACAGTCTGATAAAAAACCCGCCAATGGCGGGTTTTTTTATGTCTGAAGAACACGGTGAAAATTATTTTCTGTTGTCGTGCTGAATCGCCGTCAGCGAGCCTACAGACAGCGCTTCTTTATAATGCTTACGGCAGACCGAAACATAGCGTTCATTTCCGCCTATCACCACCTGCTCACCATCTGCATAAGGCTTTCCGGCCTGGTCGAGACGAAGCACCATACTGGCTTTCCTGCCGCAAAAGCAGATAGTTTTGAGTTCGACGAGTTTATCTGACCAGGCAAGCAAATACTGGCTCCCTGCGAATAGCTCGCCACGGAAGTCTGTACGCAGCCCATAGCAAAGAACAGGGATATCGAGCTCATCTACCACCTCTGAAAGCGCATGAACCTGCTCACGCGTCAGAAACTGGCTCTCATCAACCAGAACACAATGAATAGGCTGCGTGGCATGCGCTGCGCGAATGTCCTCCAGCAGGTCAGTTTGCGGGTTAAACAGCCTGGCCGGAGACGAAAGGCCTATTCTGGAACTCACCTTCCCTGCACCAAAGCGATCGTCAATTTCAGCCGTATAAACAACAGTACGCATTCCACGTTCCTGGTAATTGTACGAGGATTGAAGCAGTGCTGTGGATTTTCCGGCATTCATTGCCGAATAGTAGAAATAAAGTTGTGCCATTGGCCGTAAAACCCTAATCAATGTGTAATATTCCCGATGATTGATTGTACCATATTTTGTCTGGTCAACAGCGACTCAGCGCACAGACGATGCGGTTCAGAGCGGAGTTAAGCACCCTCAGATTACGAAAATAATCCGTTAAAACAGAGAGTAAACGTAATCAATCAGGTCTATATGTTATAAGGTCAGTCAAACATAACACTTCATTGGTAATGACTCCAACTTATTGATAGTGTTTTATGTTCAGATAATGCCCGATGACTTTGTCATGCAGCTCCACCGATTTTGAGAACGACAGCGACTTCCGTCCCAGCCGTGCCAGGTGCTGCCTCAGATTCAGGTTATGCCGCTCAATTCGCTGCGTATATCGCTTGCTGATTACGTGCAGCTTTCCCTTCAGGCGGGATTCATACAGCGGCCAGCCATCCGTCATCCATATCACCACGTCAAAGGGTGACAGCAGGCTCATAAGACGCCCCAGCGTCGCCATAGTGCGTTCACCGAATACGTGCGCAACAACCGTCTTCCGGAGCCTGTCATACGCGTAAAACAGCCAGCGCTGGCGCGATTTAGCCCCGACATAGCCCCACTGTTCGTCCATTTCCGCGCAGACGATGACGTCACTGCCCGGCTGTATGCGCGAGGTTACCGACTGCGGCCTGAGTTTTTAAGTGACGTAAAATCGTGTTGAGGCCAACGCCCATAATGCGGGCGGTTGCCCGGCATCCAACGCCATTCATGGCCATATCAATGATTTTCTGGTGCGTACCGGGTTGAGAAGCGGTGTAAGTGAACTGCAGTTGCCATGTTTTACGGCAGTGAGAGCAGAGATAGCGCTGATGTCCGGCAGTGCTTTTGCCGTTACGCAACACCCCGTCAGTAGCTGAACAGGAGGGACAGCTGATAGAAACAGAAGCCACTGGAGCACCTCAAAAACACCATCATACACTAAATCAGTAAGTTGGCAGCATCACCCACTTCATTTTATAGTGGAATCAATGTTCATTAAAATTCACTATTTATTAACTATTACTGTCTTAACATCGCTCAATGGAACTAATACAAAAGGCTGATATTTATCCGCAGCAACTATAATTCCTGCGGTAAATGTCACAAAAAAAGATGCAATCGAGCAGGTTGCGCAGGCTTACGCTGATAACAAGCGAGATTCCTGGGAGATGAAATTTAAGTTAGCGTAATTAATAATAGTGGCTTTATTTAGTATTTTTTGAATTCCTTACATTCCTGGCTATTGCACAACTGAATTTATGGCTCTATTATTAGGTCAACAAACCACCCCCCCATTATAAGTTTGAGATTACTACAATGAGCGAAGCACTTAAAATTCTGAACAACATCCGTACTCTTCGTGCGCAGGCTAGAGAATGCACCCTCGAAACGCTTGAAGAAATGCTGGAAAAATTAGAAGTTGTAGTTAATGAACGTCGCGAAGAAGAAAGCGCTGCAGCAGCTGAAATCGAAGAGCGCACTCGTAAACTGCAACAATATCGTGAAATGCTGATTGCTGATGGTATCGATCCAAACGAATTGCTGAACAGCATGGCTGCAGCTAAAACCGGCACCAAAGCAAAACGCGCTGCCCGTCCTGCTAAATATAGCTACGTTGATGAGAATGGCGAAACTAAAACCTGGACTGGCCAGGGTCGTACTCCTGCTGTTATCAAGAAAGCCATGGATGAGCAAGGTAAACAGCTGGATGACTTCCTGATCAAGGATTAATCAAGCCACATTCCATAAAATCCCGCGTAATGCGGGATTTTTTTTAACCACAATTTTATCACCAACATCCCCTTACACTCTGTCATAGAATCTTATTCGGCTATTGCCATCTCTTACATTCAAGCGGGATAACGAGTGTTATGGGCATAAAAAAACCGGTGGGCAACGCCTCACCGGTCTCAAACATTTGCTGCCTTGGTTATTTCTTAATACCCACGCTCTCTTTGAGCCAGGTTTTAAATTCTTCACCCAGGGTATTGTGGCGAATGCCATATTCAACAAATGCCTGCATATAACCGAGCTTATTACCGCAGTCATGGCTCTTACCTTTCATATGGTAAGCCTCAACGGTCTCTTTCTCGATCAGCATATCAATAGCATCGGTCAGTTGGATCTCATCACCCGCTCCTGGAGGCGTTTTAGCAAGCAGAGGCCAGATTTCCGCACTCAGGACATAGCGACCCACCACTGCCAGGTTAGAAGGCGCCGCGTCGGCTTTTGGCTTCTCTACAACGCCAACCATTGGCACGCTTTCGCCAGGCTCAAGGTTAACGCCTTTGCAGTCAACCACACCGTAAGCGGTTACGTCTTCAACTGGCTCAACCATAATCTGGCTGCTACCTGTTTCATCAAAACGCTTGATCATCTCAGCCAAATTATCCTGAGAAAGATCTGATTCGTATTCATCCAGAATAACGTCAGGCAGTATTACCGCCACTGGCTCATCACCGACAACAGGGTGGGCACACATAACCGCATGACCCAGGCCTTTAGCCAGCCCCTGACGAACCTGCATAATAGTCACGTGCGGAGGGCAAATAGACTGCACTTCCTGTAACAACTGACGCTTAACACGCTTTTCCAGCATGGCTTCAAGTTCAAAACTTGTATCGAAATGGTTTTCGATAGAGTTTTTTGATGAATGCGTAACCAGCACAATTTCAGTGATGCCGGCTGCGATACACTCATTAACGACGTACTGGATTAATGGCTTATCAACCAGAGGCAGCATCTCTTTAGGAATCGCCTTAGTTGCTGGTAACATCCTGGTCCCCAATCCCGCTACCGGGATAACGGCCTTTCTGACTTTCGAATTTAGGGCAGCCATTCAAATTCTCCTGAGCTGTTCAAGTTTTGAACTTTTATGCAATAAATAACGCGTTGAGTATATCAGCCTCGCCCCACAGTTCGGGTCTGAAAAGAACGCGTTGCCGATCAATTAGGATAAATACGCATGAATCTGGGCAGGGATAGTAGCACTCCCCACAAAACACAGGTAAAGCAATCTTAAAATTACGATCCAATTGCTTATTCCGTGGACAACATTAATCGTAACCGTCCCCCGGCACCCCAAATTTGGCACTGCCAGGAGGAGCAACGATGGCTAATTTGATTAAGATACGCTGTTCCCAGTGTCCCAAGCGGCACACCGTTGCTTACCTGAATATGATGTTCACCCGTATTCAGTGAGGCGTTGAGGCCCGCTGAAACGAGGATCAGATTCTTTAAACCACTATGGTAATAACCGACCAATAGCGGAAACTGTCCAGGCAAATTGGCCTGACGAAAAAGTTGGTTCACTTGTTTTAGTAAACTGCCCAGTTCCGGAAGCCGTTGCCCCTGATGCGATAGCTGCTCTTGTAAGAGACCATTAAATAGCGCACGAAGTAATAACGCCGCTAATACACCATTATCCCCTGCCCGAGTAACATCCAGGGAATAAAAAGCCAGGTCTGAATCAGACAGCGGTGCAATATCCAACACCAGCCCAGGTTGGTCCGCCGCAACCAGCTGGCGATAGTTTATCCGACAATGTGAAATAGTTTGCTGTACGGGCGGCTGAAGTTCCTGTAACAGTTTAGCCGCGGCAGGTGGATTACTTACCAGGGCATCCCAGTCCTGAAACAGACGTTCCTCTTCCTCTACCCGGGAATTAAACATGTTCGGATAAAGACAAGCTAACACCGTCTCTCGTAACCGGTTCAGGTCTTTGACAGGTTTAAGCAGGATATCCTGAACCCCAATTCGCAGCGCTTTGGCAATATCTGCCATATTCTCTGTGGCAGATATCACCAGAATCGGTGTCTGATTGCCTTCGTTACGCAGATGTTCAACCAGCTTCAGTCCGTTCATACGCGGCATCGCAATGTCACAAATCATCAGGTCCGGGGTGATGCTGACCATTTTTTCCAGTGCGTCTATGCCATCTTCAGCCAGCGAAGTGATTGCTCCCATTGAGGATAACCACGAATCCAGTAGCGATCGGAAAACGGCCTCGTCTTCAACAATCAAAATGTGTTTTCCGGCCAATGGCTGCGTCATGGTTCCTCCCCTGGCTGACAGTAATTAAATAGTGGCATGCTATCAGCACTACCGCCTGTCAGATTTTGCTGAAGTAATCAAAAAAAGGTGCTTAACGTGCTGTTCGCACAAAAGGCAACAGCTCATCCATTTTCTTTTCGACGGCTATCGAGCCCGCTGCGATGGCGGCCTCAGCTCGATGGAAATCAAGGGTAGATATTTGCGGACAGTACGGTTGAATCAGAATATCTGGAGGGTCGCCAGCCATGCGGTTTCGCTTAAGGCGATTCTCAAGAACCTGGATAGAGGTAGTCATAATTTCAATGGCCGTCGGCGCAGTCACAGAGCGTCGTGCGGCCATACGCCCGATTCGTCCACGCAAACGTTCATGCCAGGCCAGTTTCTCGCCTTCGGCATCTTCGCTCTGGAGATTCACCGGCATGAGATCTTGTTGCATCAGGTGGGCGTCATGCTGCAAATCCACGGCAATGACGATGTCGGCCCCCATCGCACGCGTCAGGGAGATAGGGACCGGGTTAACAACGCCACCATCGACAAGCCAGTAACCGTTATGCGGAACAGGAGCCATTAGTCCCGGCATACTGCAGGAGGCACGAACGGCAAGATGAATATCACCTTCAGTAAGCCAAAGCTCGCGTCCCGTGCTGAGGTTCGTCGCAACAGCACCGAAAGGCATCTGACAGTCAGTGAAGTCTTCAAGAGGCATAACCTGGCGGAACTGGTTAAAAACGCGTTCGCCGCGCAACAGCCCACCACGCTGCCATGAGAGGTCCATCAGGCGCAGCACGTCCCAGTAGCTAAAGGAACGTACCCAGGTTTCAAGTTCCGGAAGCTTTCCGCACGCGTAAGCGGAGCCGACAAGCGATCCTATTGAACACCCTGCAACAATATCAACCTCAACACCCATCTGGTTTAAGGCATTAATCACGCCGATGTGTGACCATCCCCGGGCTGCACCTGAGCCCAGCGCCAGTCCAATTTTAACCTTTCTCATTAGCCCTGTTTTACGTCCCCTGGATTCCTGACATGACATCAACGCAACTGCTCAGTTAACATAGTGCTACCCGAAGCGTTTTACGCCCTTATTTTTTGTTCCAGGAAGAGAATCGTGTCTCAACTCTGCCCTTGTGGTAGCGCTCTGGAGTATAGCCTATGTTGCCAGCGATATCTTTCTGGCGATCAGGTTGCACCAGACCCGTCACACCTCATGCGTTCACGGTACACTGCTTTTGTGATCAAAGACGCAGACTATCTGATCAAAACCTGGCACCCGTCTTGCCATGCCGCCGATTTTCGCCAGGACATTGAAGCTGGCTTCGCCAACACGCAGTGGCTTGGACTGACCGTTATTGAAGCATCGGCCGGAAACGACGACAAGGAAGGCTACGTCAGCTTTGTTGCCCGCTTTATCGAGCGCGATAAAACGGCGGCCATTATCGAGCGTTCCCGGTTCTTAAAGGAAAGCGGGCAATGGTATTATATTGACGGAACGCGCCCACAGTTTGGTCGTAACGATCCCTGCCCATGCGGTTCAGGTAAAAAATTTAAAAAGTGTTGCGGGCAGTAATGCCTGACAACCCAGACTTCGCAAATACACAAACAGGATTTCCCGGCGATGCAATCACTACAACGTAAAGTTCTGCGCACCATCTGTCCCGATCAAAAAGGACTGATCGCACGAATTACCAACATTTGTTACAAACATGAACTGAATATCGTGCAGAACAACGAGTTCGTTGACCACCGTACCGGTCGTTTCTTCATGCGTACCGAACTGGAAGGTATTTTCAACGACACGACCCTGCTTGCCGATCTGGATAGCGCGCTGCCGGAAGGTTCCGTTCGCGAACTGACTCCCGCTGGCCGCCGCCGCGTCGTGATTCTGGTGACCAAAGAAGCACACTGTCTTGGCGATCTGTTGATGAAAGCAAACTACGGTGGCCTGGATGTCGAAATTGCTGCCGTGATCGGCAATCACGAGACGCTGCGCACGCTTGTTGAGCGTTTTGATATTCCGTTCGAACTGGTGAGCCACGAAGGTCATACGCGTGAAGAGCACGACGACCTGATGGCGCAGGCCATTGAAGCGCATAATCCCGACTACGTCGTACTGGCGAAATACATGCGCGTGCTGACGCCATCCTTCGTGGCGCGTTTCCCAAACAAGATTATCAACATTCACCACTCGTTCCTGCCAGCCTTTATTGGCGCACGACCTTATCATCAGGCGTACGAGCGTGGCGTGAAGATTATCGGTGCGACTGCGCACTACGTGAATGACAATCTGGATGAAGGTCCAATTATCATGCAGGACGTGATTCACGTGGATCACACCTATACCGCAGAGGACATGATGCGCGCGGGACGTGACGTTGAGAAGAACGTCTTAAGCCGTGCGTTGTATCAGGTGCTTGCCCAGCGCGTCTTCGTCTACGGTAACAGAACTATCATTCTTTAATCTTTCGGAAAATGAATTGATTAGCTTTGCACCTTTACGGATAAAAAGCAGCCAAACAACTTCATTTCCCTAAAGGAATGCTTTACAGGGGCGTCTCATTTGATATGATGCGCCCCGCTTCCGACAGGAAGCAGGCCAGTAAAAAGCATTACCCCGTGGTGGGGTTCCCGAGCGGCCAAAGGGAGCAGACTGTAAATCTGCCGTCATCGACTTCGAAGGTTCGAATCCTTCCCCCACCACCATCTCTCAGCAGTACCTCAAAATTTGAATTACCCCTGGTGGGGTTCCCGAGCGGCCAAAGGGAGCAGACTGTAAATCTGCCGTCATCGACTTCGAAGGTTCGAATCCTTCCCCCACCACCATCACTTTCAAATGACTCCAAATCTTCTGTTCGCACTCAGTATCATGTATTTCCGTAACGGGGAAGGATGAGAAGCTTCGACTAAGGTTCGATTCGAGCGCAGCGAGAAAGCGTTGCCGCAGGCAACGACCCGAAGGGCGAGGCGCAACGCGCCGAGTAATCCTTCCCCCACCACCATCATTTCCCAAAATCATAACAAAACCGAATCGACCACCTGGCGACAAACGACTACATCGGCGGCAAGCGTCTCTTCACCGGCGAACTCTTCACAATCGACGTATTGCACTGGGCATGTTCTGCCAAACCGTCCAGCAACCCATCAAGCTGCTCGATTGAACGCACCACCAGCCTAATCACAAAGCAATCTTCCCCGGTGACTTTGTCGCTCTCAATACACTCCGGCATCGCCTGAATGTATTTATCCACCTTATGCAATAACCCCGGTAAAGGCCGCACACGCACCAGCGCCTGCAGCGTATACCCCAGCGCCGCCAGATTAACTCGTGCGCCATACCCCTGAATCACACCACGCTCTTCCAGCCTTTTCAGCCGCTCTGCCGTGCTGGGTGAGGTCAGACCGATGCGTCCGCTGAGCACCTTCAAAGACATACGCGCATCCTCGACCAGACAGGCCAAAATTTGTCGGTCGATATCATCGAGAAGGAATTCCATCATTTTCACCTAATTTTAAAAAGCCATCACTGCATTTCACCTTATCTCATCCCTGTAAAACCCGACAGCGATTCTCGACAATAGCGTCATACAATCAGGAGGTGGATGATGCGTGATTTACATAAAGGCGTCTGGCAAATGAGCCTGGCGATGTTAATTTCCGGCTCGATTGGCGCGTTTGTTTTACTTTCCGGTCTGCCAGTAACGGAAGTTGTGTTCTGGCGCTGCCTTATCGGAGCCATCGCACTGTTTATTTTTGTTCGGATGAGTCAAAAGCCGTTCAGTCCCCTCACCCGTACAACACTGTTACTGGCCATTCTCGGTGGTGTGGCACTCGTGGTGAACTGGCTCCTGCTCTTCGCTGCCTATGAACGAATCTCTATTGGTCTTTCTACTGTGGTGTATAACACCCAGCCGTTTATGCTGGTGCTGATGGGGATGTTTTTAGGTGAACGAGTCAGCCTGGTGAAATGGGGTTGGCTGTTCCTCGCCTTTGGCGGTGTGGTGATATTGCTTTCCAGTGAGCTGACCGGAGCGCATAGTGCCAACTGGCTGACGGGTATCGGTCTGGCAATCGCGGCAGCCTTCTTCTACGCAGTGACCGCCATTATCGCTCGTAAGCTACGATCCATTGCGCCGCAGCATATTGCCTTTATTCAGGTGCTGACCGGCGTGGTAATGCTTCTGCCTTTTGCCCACATGCTCTCATTATCAGGGGATTTTCCGTGGTCAATTTTGTTGACGCTGGGCATCGTCCATACCGGCATTATGTATCAGTTACTCTATAGCGCGATCCAGAAGCTGCCTACACCCATTACCGGCTCGTTGTCGTTTATCTATCCGGTGGTAGCGATTATTGTCGATAATCTGGTATTCGGACACTCGCTGAACCTGACGCAGCTGGCGGGCGGCGCACTGATATTGTTTGCTGCGGCTGGCAATAACCTGGGCTGGGGCGAAAAAAAACCCCGCGAGTGCGGGGTTGGGATCAAAACAGCAAATTAGCGACGGGCGCGTACAATCTGGTATTTGCGCGTCAGATACTCTACCGGCGCGCTCCAGATATGTACCAGTCGGGAGAACGGGAACAGCACAAACAGCGTCATCCCCAGCACCAGGTGCAGGCGGAAGATAAACGCCACACCGTCCAGATGCGACGACGCACCACCGTGGAAAGTCACCACAGATTGTGCCCAGCCGACCAGCTTCATCATTTCGCTGCCGTCCATATGCTGTGCTGAGAACGGAATGGTCAGCAGGCCCAGCGCGCACTGCACCATCAGCAGGGAAAGGATGAGGATGTCCGCTGCGGTAGTGGTCGCACGCACACGCGGGCTGAACAGACGGCGTTTCAACAGCAGTAAACCACCCACCAGCGTCATCACGCCGCAAGCGCCCCCTGCGATCATCGCCATCTTCTGCTTCACCTCAATGGGCAGCCACGCTTCATACATCCAGTGCGGCGTCAGCATCCCGAGGAAGTGACCGGCAAAAATCCCCAGAATACCGATGTGGAACAGGTTAGAACCCACATGCATCCCTTTCCGATCCAGCATCTGGCTGGAGGCAGCGCGCCAGGTGTACTGACCGTAGTCATAACGCAACCAGCTTCCCACCAGGAACACGGTGCCCGCGATATACGGGTAGATGTCAAAGAAGAACATATTCAGGAAGTGCATTATTGCCGTCCTCCGTTAGAGATATTCAAATATTGCGGGGCCACAGCGCCGGCAAAACGGCGCTGGTGAGCCGAGATTTCAGACTCGCCGCAGCTCTGGTCAGCAAAGAATTTCACCTGTTCTTCTTCCCAGACGGCATCCAGCGCCTGCGGCGTATCGTCGCGGGCTTCATCGGCGATTTTCTCCGCCACTTTTTCACTGTCGACAGATGCGTTAGCCAGTTTCACCAGCAACTCGAACAGTACCGCATAGCGGCTCTCGCGCTGCTGAAGACGCGCGCTGAGCAACGCCAGGATCGGCGCGATGTCCTGGAGACCACCGAGGGCCTCTTCTTTCGGCAACTGCGCCAGATACTCCAGATACAGCGGCAGATGGTCAGGCAGCTCGCGGCTGTCGAGTTGCAGGCCGTGCTGCTCATACTGCGCCATCAGGTCAACCATCGCCTGACCACGGTCACGGGATTCACCGTGAACATGTTCAAACAGCAGTAAAGAGGTTGCGCGACCCCGGTCAAACAGTTGGCTGTAATCCGCCTGCGCATCCAGAAGATCACGCGTTAACAGGTCCCGGAAGAAAATGCCCAATGTCTGGGCATCCTCTTTATCCAGGTTTTCAGATGCTGCGAGTGCATCGAAAAGTTCCTGTTGATGCTGCACAAGCGCAGCATCCGGGTACTCGAGCAAACGAGAAACGATAACAAGTTCAATCATGGGTGCGGCTCCGTTTTACTGGTCACATCCATGGCGTCGATGCGGCGGCTGTTGAACAGGTTGAATTTGCTGTCTGACCCGTGGCAACCGTCGCCAAAGGTAAAGCCGCAGCCGTTTTTCTCCGGGAAGGCTTCACGAGCCAGTTCACGGTGGCTGCTCGGTACTACGAAACGGTCTTCGTAGTTGGCAATGGCCAGATAGCGGTACATCTCCTGCGCCTGCGCTTCACTCAGACCGACCTCTTCCAGCGCACGGGTATCAATAACACCGTCTACCGTTTCCGCACGTTTGAAGTGGCGCATTGCCAGCATCCGCTTGAGTGCCAGCAGTACTGGCTGCGTATCACCGGCAGTCAGCAGGTTCGCCAGGTATTGAACCGGAATACGCAGGCTTTCCACGTCCGGCAGAATGCCGTTGCTGCCCAGCTCGCCCGCATCTGCAGCTGACTGAATCGGCGACAGAGGCGGCACGTACCAGACCATCGGCAGAGTGCGGTATTCCGGATGCAGCGGCAGCGCCAGCTTCCAGTCCATTGCCATTTTGTACACAGGAGACTGCTGTGCGGCGTCGATCACGCTCTGCGGTACGCCATCTTTCAGCGCCTGTTCAATCACTTTTGGATCGTTAGGATCGAGGAACACGTCCAGCTGACGCTGATACAGATCTTTCTCGTGCTCGGTGCTGGCGGCGTTTTCAATCGCGTCCGCGTCATACAGCAGCACGCCGAGGTAGCGAATACGACCTACACAGCTTTCAGAGCAGACGGTCGGCATCCCCGCTTCAATACGTGGATAACAGAAGATGCACTTCTCGGATTTCCCGCTCTTCCAGTTGAAGTAGATTTTTTTGTACGGGCAGCCGGTGATGCACATACGCCAGCCGCGACATTTATCCTGGTCGATCAGCACGATACCGTCTTCTTCACGCTTGTAGATGGCACCGCTCGGGCAGGTCGCCACGCACGCCGGGTTGAGGCAGTGCTCGCACAGGCGCGGCAGATACATCATGAAGGTATTTTCGAACTGGCCGTACATCGCCTTCTGCATGTTCTCGAAGTTCTGGTCTTTGGCGCGTTTCTCGAACTCGCCTCCCAGAATCTCTTCCCAGTTTGGACCGCTGGTGATCTTGTCCATGCGCTGGCCGGTAATCAGCGAGCGAGGACGGGCGATCGGCTGGTGTTTGCCTTCCGGCGCGTTGTGCAGATTCTGGTAGTCGTAGTCAAACGGCTCGTAGTAATCATCGATGCCCGGCAGATGCGGGTTAGCGAAGATTTTTCCCAGAAGCCAAGCGCGGTTACCCATGCGCGGCTGCAGCTTGCCGTTGATTTTACGGATCCAGCCGCCCTTCCACTTCTCCTGGTTTTCCCAGTCGGTCGGGAAGCCGGTGCCCGGCTTGCTTTCCACGTTGTTGAACCAGGCGTATTCCATACCTTCACGGCTGGTCCAGACGTTTTTACAGGTGACCGAGCAGGTATGGCAGCCGATGCATTTATCCAGATTCAGCACCATGCCGACTTGTGAACGAATTTTCATTTTACGCTCTCCTGTACCTGGTCATTACCTTCGCCGTCTAACCAGTTAATATTCTTCATCTTACGTACCACCACGAACTCATCGCGGTTCGATCCTACGGTGCCGTAGTAGTTAAAGCCGTAGGCCAGCTGAGCATAGCCACCGATCATATGGGTCGGCTTCGGCGTAATGCGGGTCACGGAGTTGTGGATCCCGCCGCGCTGCTCGGTAATTTCTGACCCCGGCAGATTAACGATACGTTCCTGCGCGTGGTACATCATGGTCATCCCGGCCGGTACGCGCTGGCTCACCACCGCACGCGCCGTCAGGGCACCGTTGCTGTTGAACACTTCGATCCAGTCGTTATCTTCAATACCCAGATCTTTGGCATCCGTTTCGCTCATCCAGACAATCGGACCGCCGCGCGACAGGGTCAGCATCAGCAGGTTGTCGCTGTAGGTGGAGTGAATACCCCACTTCTGGTGCGGCGTCAGGAAGTTCAGCGCCTTCTCAGGGTTACCGTTCGATTTCGCGCCCATCACGGCTTTCACGGAGCGGGTGTCGATTGGCGGACGGTACACCAGCAGGCTTTCACCGAAGTCGCGCATCCACTGGTGATCCTGATACAGCGACTGGCGGCCTGACAGGGTGCGCCATGGGATCAGCTCGTGAACGTTGGTGTAGCCCGCGTTATAGGACACATGCTCATCTTCCAGGCCTGACCAGGTCGGGCTGGAGATAATCTTGCGCGGCTGGGCCTGAATATCGCGGAAGCGGATTTTCTCTTCCTCTTTATTCGTCGCCAGGTGCGTATGGTCGCGGCCGGTGAACTCGCTCAGTGCCGCCCACGCTTTCACGGCGACGTGGCCGTTGGTTTCCGGCGCCAGGGTCAGGATCATCTCTGCTGCATCAATCGCTGTATTCAGCATTGGCTGACCTTTGGCCGGGCCGTCCGCTTTGGTGTAATTGAGCTTGCGCAGCAGATCCATTTCGCTCTGGGTATTCCAGGCGATCCCTTTCCCGCCGTTACCGATTTTCTCCATCAGTGGGCCGATAGAGGTAAAGCGCTCGTAGGTTGCCGGGTAGTCGCGTTCAACCGCAATAATGTGCGGCGCGGTGACACCCGGGATCAGGTCACATTCACCCTTTTTCCAGTCCTTCACGTCCAGCGGCTGCGCCAGTTCGGCAGCGGAGTCGTGTTGGATTGGCAGCGTCACCACGTCGGTTTCTTTACCCAGATGCCCGACGCAGACTTCGGAGAATTTTTTCGCGATGTCTTTGTAGATATCCCAGTCGCTTTTCGATTCCCACGCAGGGTCAACGGCCGCAGACAGCGGATGAATAAACGGATGCATATCCGAGGTATTCATGTCGTCTTTTTCGTACCAGGTCGCGGTTGGCAACACAATGTCGGAGTACAGGCAGGTGCTGGACAGACGGAAGTCCAGGGTCACCACCAGATCCAGCTTGCCGTCCAGGCCGTTATCTTTCCATTCCACTTCTTCCGGCTTCACGCCGCCCTGCTTGCCCAGATCTTTCCCCTGAATACCGTTCTCGGTGCCCAGCAGATATTTCAGCATGTACTCGTGCCCTTTACCGGACGAGCCCAGCAGGTTGGAGCGCCAGATGAACAGGTTACGCGGATGGTTTTTACCGTTCTCAGGCTGTTCCGCCGCGAAGCGGATTGAGCCATCCTTCAGCGATTTCACGGTGTAATCCACCGGTGACATGCCCGCTTTCTTCGCCGCTTCCGCAATGCGCAGCGGGTTCGTGCCCAGCTGCGGCGCAGACGGCAGCCAGCCCATGCGCTCGGCGCGCACGTTGAAGTCAATCAGATGGCCGCTGTAGCGGGATTTATCCGCCATCGGCGACAGCAGCTCCTGCGCGGTGACCGTCTCGTAGCGCCACTGGCTGGAGTGGTTATAGAAGTAGGATGTGCTGTTCATGTGACGTGCCGGACGCTGCCAGTCGAGGGCAAACGCCAGCGGCTGCCAGCCGGTCTGTGGACGCAGTTTTTCCTGGCCCACGTAGTGCGCCCAGCCACCGCCGCTCTGACCGACACAGCCGCAGAAGATCAGCATATTGATCAGGCCACGATAGTTCATATCGAGGTGATACCAGTGGTTCAGACCGGCACCGACGATGATCATCGAACGGCCGTGCGTCTTGTCAGCATTTTCCGCAAATTCGCGTGCGATACGGGTGATTTGTGCCCGAGGAACGCCAGTGATCTGCTCCGCCCACGCAGGGGTGTAGGCTTTCACCTCGTCGTAGTGAGTTGCGCAGTTTTCGTCGCCCAGACCACGTTCCAGACCATAGTTCGCCATGGTCAGGTCATAAACGGTGGTGACCAGCGCCGTGGAGCCGTCAGCCAGCTGCAGGCGTTTTACCGGCAGCTTATGCATCAGAACGTTCTGCAGCTCGACCTTGTTGAAGTGCTCGGAACCTTCACCACCGAAATACGGGAAGCCCACATCGGCGATCTCGTCCTGACTGCCCAGCATGCTCAGGCGCAGCTCCGTCTCTTCACCGGTCGTGCCATTGCGTTGCTCAAGATTCCACTTACCCTTCTCGCCCCAGCGGAAACCGATAGAGCCGTTCGGCGCCACCAGCTCGCCGTTGCTGGTGTACGCAACGGTTTTCCACTCAGGGTTATTTTCCTGGCCCAGCGCGTCCACCAGATCGGCAGCACGCAGCGTACGGCCCGCAGCGTAGTAGCCATCACGCTCTTCCAGCATGACCAGCATTGGCATGTCAGTGTAACGACGCACGTAGTCGGTGAAGTACTGGCTAGGCTTATCCAGGTGGAATTCACGCAGCATGACGTGGCCCATCGCCATCGCCATCGCGGCATCGGTACCCTGCTTCGGTGCCAGCCACAGATCGCAGAGCTTGGCGATTTCCGCGTAGTCAGGGGTCACTGCTACGGTTTTGGTGCCTTTGTAACGGACTTCGGTAAAGAAGTGCGCATCTGGCGTACGGGTCTGAGGCACGTTAGAGCCCCAGGCGATGATATAGCTGGAGTTATACCAGTCCGCGGATTCCGGCACGTCGGTCTGCTCGCCCCAGGTCTGCGGAGACGCCGGCGGCAGGTCGCAGTACCAGTCGTAGAAGCTCAGGCAGGTACCGCCGATAAGTGACAGATAGCGAGCCCCGGAGGCGTAAGAGACCATCGACATCGCCGGGATGGGTGAGAAGCCCGCTACACGATCCGGACCGTAGGTCTTAACGGTGTAGACGTTAGAGGCAGCAATCAGCTCGTTCACCTCTTTCCAAGAAGAACGCACAAAGCCACCGCGGCCGCGAGCCTGCTTAAAACTTTTCGCTTTGTCAGCGTCTTCGATAATAGACGCCCAGGCATCAACCGGATCGCTGTGCTGAACTTTCGCTTCACGCCACATTTTCATCAGGCGCTTGCGCATCAGCGGGTATTTCAGTCGGTTAGCACTGTAGAGATACCAGGAGTAGCTCGCCCCACGCGGGCAACCGCGCGGCTCATGGTTTGGCATATCCGGGCGAGTGCGCGGATAGTCGGTCTGCTGCATTTCCCAGGTCACCAGACCATTCTTAACGAAAATCTTCCAGCTACATGAGCCAGTGCAGTTCACGCCGTGGGTCGAACGGACGACTTTGTCATGCTGCCAGCGCTGGCGGTAACCGTCTTCCCAATCCCGGTTAGTCTCCAGAACCTGGCCGTGCCCATCGGCAAAGGTTTCGCCCTTCTGCTTGAAGTAGCGAAACCGGTCCAAAAATTTGCTCATCGGGTATCTCCTGTGTGGAGCCTGTGGCTCTCTAAATCGACATTGCTGATTTGCAGCGAAGGTAACGCCCTGAAAGAGGGGGAGAATTGATAACGATCAAGACGACGAGGGACTTTCAGGCGAGGTATTAGAGCGAATACCACCAAAGCGGTAGCTTTTTACTTTTCATATAATTATGATTTATATGAATATTTTTTATTTCGCCATACAAAAAGGCGGAGACGATTTAACATCCCAGGTATTAAGGGGTAGAACCATCTGCAAAGCGATGGCGATCACAGTGTTACCCGCAGATTTCCTCTTCAAACCCATCAGTATGTTGTAACTATTCACGAGCCAAAAAAACGCGGCCCGAAGGCCGCGTAAACGGATAATCAAACTTACTTATTTTTCTTAGTATTACGGCCATATACCAGCCACGTGATCACAACGCAGGCGATATAGAAGACGAGAAAGACTTTCATTGCCCCCGCCGGAGAACCGGTCAGGTCAAGAGAGATACCGAACGCTTTCGGAATAAAGAAGCCGCCAATTGCGCCGATGGCAGAGATAAAGCCCAGCGCTGCCGCTGTGTCCGTCGCCGCTTCACGCATCGCCTGCTCTTCGGTTCCACCCTGCGCTTTTACGCGATCCATGGTCAGTTTACGGAAGATCACGGAAATCATCTGGAAAGTAGAAGCGCTGCCCAGTCCGGCAGTCAGGAACAGCACCATAAACACACCGAAGAAGGCGGTGAAGTTACCCCCCTGTCCGTCAGTTGGCAGCGTCAGGAACAGCAGCGCACAGAAGACAGCCATTACCACAAAGTTCACCAGCGTCACACGCGTCCCGCCCAGACGGTCAGACACCATGCCGCCCAGCGAACGCGCCAGGGCACCAATAAATGGCCCAAAGAAGGCAAACTGTAGGATCTGAATGTCCGGGAACTGCGTTTTCGACAGCATGGCGAAGCCCGCAGAGAATCCGATAAACGAACCGAACGTTGCCAGATACAGCAGCGCCATTACCCACAGATGCCCGCGCTTCAGCACCGGCAACTGCTCGCTCAGTGACGCTTTTGACGCTGACAGATCGTTCATAAAGAACCAGGCTGCCAGAGTGAAGATCACCAGGAACGGAACCCAGATCCAGGAGGCGTTTTGCAGATACAGGGAAGAACCATCCGCTTGCTCAACGCCACCGCCGCCAAACGCTGCGAAAATGGAGACAGAGATCGCCAGCGGTGCAATCAGCTGCATCACGCTCACGCCCATGTTGCCGAGACCGCCGTTAATACCCAGCGCGCCGCCCTGTTTCGCTTTCGGGAAGAAGAAGCTGATGTTTGCCATACTGGAGGCGAAGTTCGCACCCGCAAAGCCACACAGCAGGGAGATAATCACGAACACGCTAAACGGGGTAGACGT
The DNA here is from genome assembly GCF_046521475.1 of Enterobacter sp. CPE_E890. NCBI lineage: Bacteria > Pseudomonadati > Pseudomonadota > Gammaproteobacteria > Enterobacterales > Enterobacteriaceae > Enterobacter > Enterobacter sp. CPE_E890. Next base: position 2,753,208 of record NZ_JBKFZW010000001.1, read on the forward strand.
ATCCTGCACCGCAAAACCGAGCCAGACACATGGCACGATCATGATACCGGTGCTGAATGCCGTCCAGCGACGGCCGCCAAACACCGGAACCATAAACGCGTAAGGCACTCGCAGCAATGCGCCGGATAAAGACGGCAGCGCGGTCAACATAAACAGCTGATCGGTTGTAAAGGTAAAACCGACTTTTGGCAGATTTACCGCCACCGCACTAAACAACATCCAGACGCAAAACGCTAACAACAAGCACGGAACGGAAATCCACAGATTCCGGCTTGCTACACGATGGCCGCGCTGTTGCCAGAACGCCGGATCCTCTGGACGCCAGTCTGTAATAACGGCACCATTTTCCCTTTCGGGAGCGGATGAGTGACTCATAGACACCTCTGATTCTCGAATGATGCTGCAAACATTAGGGTTTTAGAGCGGCGGTAAGTTGATATAAATCAAAGGAAAAGTGGGAGGATTTGCGGCGAAAAAAAAGCTCTCATCCTTAATGAGTAGGTTATTACGGTAAAAAAGATGTGGTTTTTCACGGTACTGACGTTTCCTTGCTACCCCCACCCCCTTCCCGTTACTCCGTTGGCAATTTGGGAGTAATCCTTTATTGGTATGGGTATACTCCAGGGTATGCACCAGAATAGCGCCATTCCTGCAAGCAGGCCACGTCAGGAGCACGGCAACTCTATGTTAAAAAGATGTTTATCTCCGCTGACACTCGTGAATCAGGTCGCGCTGATCGTTTTGCTGTCCACCGCCATCGGCGTGACGGGCATGGCGATCTCCGGCTGGCTGGTACAGGGAGTACAGGGTAACGCGCATGCCATCAATGAGGCAGGCTCGCTACGTATGCAGAGTTACCGTCTGCTGGCATCGGTTCCCCTGACGCAGGACGATCAGCCACTGATCGATGAAATGGAACGCACGGCGTTCAGCCCGGAACTGGAAAACGCCGCCATTCGCGCCGGTCAGCAATCTCAGCTTAAAGCACTCCAGGGTTACTGGCATACCCAACTGCAGCCGGGGCTGAAGCAGGCGCGCAGTCCAGAAGCGGTTGCGCATGACGTTGCAGGTTTCGTATCACGCATTGATGCCCTGGTCTCCTCTTTTGACCAAACCACCGAATTGCGTATTGACCGGGTAGTGATGATGCACCGTGCAATGGCGCTGTGTATGGGGCTATTACTCATCTTCACGATTGTCTGGCTGCGTGCACGGCTGCTGAACCCCTGGAAACAGCTGCTGGCGATGGCCCGCGCGGTCACCGCAAGAGATTTTACTCAACGTACCCATATCAGCGGGCGCAACGAGATGGCGATGCTCGGCCAAGCGCTGAATACCATGTCGGCAGAACTCTCCGAAAGCTACGCGGTGCTGGAGCAACGCGTTCAGGAAAAAACGGCCGGGCTGGAGCAGAAAAACGAGATGCTCTCCTTCCTGTGGCAAGCCAACCGTCGTCTGCATATGCAGGTACCACTCTGCGAGCGTCTCTCGCCGGTACTGAATGGCCTGCAAAATCTGACCCTGCTTCACGACCTGGAGTTGCGGGTCTACGATGTGGAAGACGAAGAAAACCATCAGGAGTTTACCTGCCAGTCCGATATGTCCTGTGATGACAAAGGTTGCCATCTTTGTCCTCGCGGTTTGCCGCCGTTGACGTCAAGCGGCACCACGCTGAAGTGGCGGTTGACGGACAACCACACCCAGTACGGCATTCTGCTGGCAACCCTGCCGGCCGGTCGTCACCTTAGCCACGACCAGCAACAGCTGGTTGATACGCTGGTTGAACAGTTGACGGCCACGCTGGCGCTCGACCGTCATCAGGAAAAACAGCAGCAGCTGATCGTCATGGAAGAGCGCGCAACCATCGCCCGCGAGCTTCACGACTCCATCGCCCAGTCGCTCTCCTGTATGAAAATGCAGGTGAGCTGCCTGCAAATGCAGGATACGGAGATGCCGGAAAGTAATAAACAGCTGCTGAGCCAGATCCGCAACGAACTGAATACCTCCTGGGTGCAACTTCGTGAACTGCTGACCACTTTCCGTCTGCAGCTCACTGAGCCGGGCCTGCGCCCCGCCCTGGAATCCAGCTGTCACGAATTTAGCGCCCGGCTGGGGTTCCCGGTGAAGCTGGATTACCAGTTACCGCCACGGTTTGTTCCGTCGCATCAGGCCATTCATTTACTGCAGATCGCCCGTGAAGCGTTGAGTAACGTGCTCAAACATGCCGGCGCGACGGCGGTAACCGTCACCGTCAGCCAGCACGCTAATCAGGTCAGGCTCACGGTTCATGACAACGGCCGCGGCGTGCCGGAAAATGCCGAACGAACTAACCACTATGGTTTAATCATCATGCGAGACCGCGCCCAAAGCCTGCGCGGTGATTGCCAAATTCGCCGGAGAGAGACAGGTGGCACGGAAGTTGTTGTCACCTTTATTCCCGAGAAACCGCTCACAACTTCTCAAGGAGAAACCCATGACTAATCAGGAACCGGCATCAATTCTGTTGATCGACGACCATCCGATGCTGCGTACTGGCGTGAAACAGCTGGTCAGCATGGCACCCGATATCACCGTCGTAGGCGAAGCCAGCAACGGTGAACAAGGCATTGAGCTTGCCGAAGCGCTTGATCCCGATCTGATCCTGCTTGATCTCAATATGCCCGGCATGAACGGTCTGGAAACCCTCGACAAGCTGCGGGAAAAATCCCTTTCCGGTCGCGTGGTGGTCTTTAGCGTGTCGAACCATGAAGAAGATGTGGTCACAGCGCTGAAGCGTGGCGCGGACGGCTATCTGCTGAAAGATATGGAGCCGGAAGATCTGCTTAAAGCGCTGCAACAGGCTGCCGCAGGTGAGATGGTGCTGAGCGAAGCATTAACGCCGGTACTGGCCGCCAGCCTGCGCGCCAACCGCGCCACCTCCGATCGCGACGTCAGTCAGTTAACGCCACGCGAGCGCGACATTCTCAAGCTGATTGCTCAGGGTCTGCCAAACAAGATGATTGCCCGCCGCCTGGATATCACCGAAAGCACGGTCAAAGTACATGTGAAGCACATGCTGAAGAAAATGAAGTTAAAATCCCGCGTTGAAGCCGCTGTGTGGGTACATCAGGAACGGATTTTTTAAGCATTACTCATCCGGCAGCAGCCTCCAGCGCGGGTCGTCGCTGGGTAATGCGACCAGCGGTTGCACCACAATAAGCGTGATCTCATTGGAAGAGACGCGCTGGCCTTTCTCATCTTCTACCACTGCCGATAAGTGCCAGCGGTTAGTTGCCCCTTCCCGGCTATCCCAGGCAGGCATAATCACACTCCAGCCATCGCCGCTGTTGCTGTTCGCCGGTGATGTCAGGCTCAATGCCTGGGTATCACCCTGCCAGTGGATCTGACGAATACCATGCGTGCTGCGAATTTGTAGCTTCAGCATCACGGTCTCGCCCCCTTTCAGATCCCACGGTGGCGTCGCCAGATACACTGATAACGTTTTGCGCTGGCGGAACTCCATAACCGGCAGGTTGTCCCGCTCAGGCGAGTCGTAGCGGCTCCCGCGCAGGGAGCGCGTGGCGGCGACTTCTCCGGCAGAGATCTGCTTTATAAGCGGTACGCCGAAGCGATAGTTAAGCTTCAGCCCGAGATTATTTTGACTGACGCCACTCTCTCCCTGCTTATGGGCGGCCGTCAATGTGACCAGCGGAATAGGTGTATAGTTGAGCCCCAGATTTACCGCGACAGGGTTGTGATAGCCGGTTCCGGTGTTGAACAGGTCGACGTTATCGCCAAAATATTGCTCGAAGCTAACGCTGGTGTTCAGATGATGGAACCACGGCAACCAGGCTTTGGCGGTGACATCATACCCACGCGCCATGCGCTGCTCCTGTACGTCCGAGCTGTCACGCCAGCTGGCAAACGGCTGATAGTAGTTAGCAGACAGACGTAGATTTTCACCCCACGCTTCCGCGCCCAGCCCGGCACGCTGCAGGTTTTCATCCAGCAGGTTATCGTAAAACGTGTTGTAGCCCACCAACCACTTGCCGGCGATCCAGCGCTGACCTACCCCGGCGTTACTGACCAGGCCATCCGTCTGCTGCGTCACGCCAAACTGGCTCCAGCTCAGGTAACGGTTGTTATCATTCCAGGGGATAAACCAGCTCCCGCTACTGCCGTTAAATTTACCGTCGTCATTCACCAGCAAGTTTACGCTGGCGTTACCCCACGGGGAGAGCCAGGATTCAATCTGCTGGTTCACTTCCCCACTCACCGCATCACGTACCTGACCAAACGCAAACTGGCGCGCCTGCTCGCCCGTGGCCAGACCGTTATCGGTCATACTGGCTTCACCAAACGCTTTTGCCATTTCGGCCAGGTGTTTTTCTCCCTCGCCAGTTGGGAGTGCCATACCGAGATCGGGCAAACTATCCCCGTTGTTATCAAAGGGATTTTCTGCCTGATGCATAAAGGAATTCGGGGCACCGTGAACGGCTCCCGCCGTAAGAAGGGGGAGTAATAACAGAAAGCGAATGCAGGACGATACAGCCATCAACGTCGGGTTTAGCGCCTGGGTTTTGTTAAAGACGCTCTTACCTTAACGCTATTAAGAAAGAATTGCAGCCTTACGGGAAATTTCAGGAATATCCTGAAGTTTATTGTCGGCTGTAGACGGCGTAAACTCGGTAAACCCTATATTATTCGTGCCTTTTTAAGAACAGGAGTCAACATGCAGAAGATAGTGATCATCGCCAACGGTGCGGCTTACGGCAGCGAATCCCTTTTTAACAGCCTGCGTCTGGCTATCGCACTCCGCGATAAAGAGAGCGAACTGGAGTTACGGCTCTTTTTAATGTCGGACGCGGTCACTGCCGGGCTGAAGGGACAGAAACCTGCAGAAGGCTACAACATTCAGCAAATGCTGGAGATCCTCACCGCGCAAAATGTGCCGGTGAAGCTGTGCAAGACCTGCACCGACGGCCGCGGCATTACCGGTCTACCGCTGATTGATGGCGTAGAGATTGGTACGCTGGTTGAGCTGGCCGAGTGGACGCTGTCCGCCGATAAAGTATTAACTTTTTAATAATAAACCCGTAAAAATATTATTTTCTTATGGACGCGGTTTCAGCATCAAGTTTACCTGCAAGGTTGCCGATAGGCATGGAAACAACACAGCAGGTATTTCACTTATGTTCAGATCGATTCGTGCACGCATCATCGCCGCGACGGCAGGCTGTCTGGTCGTCGCCCTTCTCCTTAATACCGTTATCAACTACCAGGTCACGCGTCAGGATAACCAGCAGTCACAGCGCGATATCCTGACCAGCACCAGCGCCAGCCATAACATGGCGATTGCCGACTGGGTAAAAAGCAAAATGACGGTGATCGCCTCCGCTCAGACCGTGGCGCTGAGTGACGATCCGGTTCCGGTATTCAAACAGCTTGCGCAGGCGGGGGGATTCACCAACGTCTATGTTGGCTATGCCAGCAAGACAGCCAAATTCTCTGACCCAGCGGGCGTCCCCGCGGATTATGACCCGACCATTCGCCCCTGGTATCAGCAGGTGGTAAGCCAGGACGCCCCGGTCGTCACCGCACCTTACGTAGATGCCGGTACCGGGAAGCTGGTGGTGACGTTCGCCGTGCCGGTGAAAGAAAATGGCACCCTGAAAGCCGTGGTAGCAGGCGATGTGGCCATGGATAGCGTAGTCGCTAACGTGCGCGGGATCCATCCGACCCCGGCAAGTAGTGGATTACTTCTGACCAGCGATGGCACCGTGATTGCTGCCAATGATCCGGCGCTGACGCTTAAACCGTTTGCCGAGACGATCAAAGGTATCGATTTTGCGGCGCTGAAAAGCGGTAATCCGGTTGACGGCACATTCGATGACAAAGAAAAAACCTTTGTTGCGACGGCCGTGCCAGGCACTAACTGGATGTTAGTTGTCGCCCTCGACAATGGCGATGCGACATCCGGCATGCGTTCCCTGCTTAAAGCGTCGGCTATCTCGCTGGTGATCCTGGCTCTGCTGAGCGCCGCTATTGTTCACTTCCTGATTGCCCGTCTGCTGAAGCGACTGTCTGACATCCGCGACGCGATGCACAACATTGCTAACGGGACTAACGACCTGTCGCAGCGCCTGCCGGATGATGGTGAAGACGAAGTCGCGCAGATTGCACAAGCGTTTAACGCCTTCAGCGATAAACTCTCCGTCGTCATGGTACAGCTCCGTGATGCCAGCGCATCGGTGAAAAATGCCGCGCAGGAAATTGCGGCTGGTAACCAGGATCTTTCCGGACGCACCGAGCAGGCGGCATCCAGCCTGCGCGAGACCGCCAGTGCCGTGGAGCAGATCACCGCCTCCGTGACGCAGTCGAATGAATCGGCAGCAGAAGCCAACGACCAGGCGAGCAAAGCCTCAGCGGCCGCGGCGCGCGGTGGAGAGGTGGTATCGCAGGCAATCAGCACCATGCAGTCCATCGAAGTGGCATCCGCAAAAATTGGCGATATCACCAGCGTAATTGACGGCATTGCCTTCCAGACCAATATTCTGGCGTTGAACGCCTCGGTGGAAGCAGCACGAGCCGGGGAACAAGGGCGTGGGTTTGCCGTGGTGGCAGGAGAGGTGCGTAACCTGGCAAGCCGTAGCGCTCAGGCGGCGAAAGAGATCAAATCGCTTATCGATTCCACCACTGACAGCGTGGCAACGGGCTCCCGTTACGTGCATCTGGCTGGGGAAAGCATGAATGAAATCCGCGCCAGCATCGGCAGCGTCTCGGGCATCATGCGTGAAATCTCCATCGCCACCAGCGAGCAAATGAAAGGTATCCATGAGATCAACCATGCGGTAACCCATCTCGACAGAATGGTACAGCAGAACGCCGAGCTGGTTGTGCAATCCGCCGCCGCCGCGGGCGCCCTGCAGAGCCAGGCGGGTGACCTTGCTGAAACCGCCGGACATTTCCGCATTTAATTTTATCCCGGCGCGCGTTTAGCGGGTAAAACGCGCGCCAGCTGAAATTTTTAGGGATTTTGTCATTTTTGTTTAATCGTTATGCCATTTTTTGATCAAAATCAGCATCCCGGCCCCTCCCCTTTGGTGTTATGCAATGAGTGAATTGTGAACAATATCACGCTCGGATATGGCAGCAGGGAGAGCGTTGTTTAAGACTACGGGGTAAAAAATGGCACTGGTAAAAACAAGTTTGAAACTGTTTGGCGGGGATACGGTAGTGGTTCGTTGTTCAGAGCGCTGCCGTATTCATCTGATGAGTTCAAAAGCACAAAAACAATCGCAGGCAGATATTCTGACCGTGCAGGATGATAAAGCCTGGCTTACGGTGCCCTATACCGGCACATGGGATGTCCTGATCGACAGCCACAGTCAGTCACTGGAGCATTCTGTCAGCTACGTAGCAGCATAACATTAAACGCCCGGCGAGCCGGGCGTATTCTCAGGCAAAACCCGGTCGCAGCGAGTTGTTGAGCGGGTTCCCTTCCAGAAGTGCCTTCACCTTCACCACCAGTTCGTTCAGACAGTCGTCCTTCATACCGAGGCGTGTCAGCTCGTCATCAAGAGAGAAGAGATACTGCGCGTTAGTACCCAGCGGGCCACTGGCGGCAGCAATCAGCGGGGCAATTACCTGCGTACGGGTATCCGCTTCATACAGCGGATGGCGAGGATCCATAATAAAGACCAGCGCATTAACGGTACGTCCGTCGTCCAGTTCCAGCTTGCACCAGCTAGGCATATAGCAGCCGGTAATCATCTCGCGCTTCCAGAGCAGCGTGAGCTCCTCTTCCAGCGTGGCGTCCGGGAGGCGATATGCCACGCCCGTGGTGCGTCCGCCCTCTTTCAGTGCAAGCATGCGCCCAGGTTGACACGCACTGCCACGCCCGGCCGTCAGACGCAGGCAAAATGCGCGGTGCCAGCCCGGCAGCGTTCCCGTTGCCGATTCGACAAATTCCAGAGCCGGGTTCCACATCAGAGAGCCGTAGCCAAAAATCCATACCGGGCCATCATCCGGGCGGCAGGCAAGCGTGGCAGCGAGTGACGCCGCACGTTGTTCAGCCGACCAGAGAAGCGATTCCTCAATAGCACCAAATGCCGTCTTACAATCTGCCTTCATTAAGAAATCACGCGTTAACACTTTACACCTCCGCCACTGCATGCTTCCTTGCGACATCTGTAATTCGCCTTCCCGGCATTATGTGCTGGTCATTTTGCCAGCAGTCAAATAACGATAAGCAATTAGCGGACCAGTTGCAATACAACGGAAGTTCAACCGCCTGAAAAGTCAAAATGAAGGCAGCGAATAATTTCACGGCTATTTCTTTTTATGCCATTTATCGTCGCCTCCTTTCTCATATTCATGTTTTACTGCGGCCCAGGCGACTTTGTGCGCCGTCTCTTCACGGCTCGCATCATCCCGGCGATCTTCTTTATCTTTGTATTGTTCCCAGGCGCTATTAAACGCTTCTTTGTAGATATCCTGTGCATGCGCGGGCAGCACGTTTTGCACGTTATCAGGTAATTCGCGTTTCGTTTTATAGGGCATCACTGACCTCTCTTTTGGCTAAAGAGATAAGTGTGGACGACGATATGGCATGGTGCCACCCGGCAATAATTTATGAGGACATTATATTTTTAATACATTGTTATTTAATGACTAATAAACAAAGACTCTGCATTTTAGCCATCAAGAAACAAAATTATGACAAAGGGTAAAATTAAGTAAAAAATAAAGGGTATTTAACAGAGATCTGTTAGTTTAATGACCTCAAAAATCTATCTATAATTACAAGCACCTGCATTGATGGAGAAGCACATGACAGCAACACACGAGGCGGTAAAGACCCGCCACAAGGAGACGTCACTCATTTTCCCGGTTCTGGCACTGGCTGTGCTGCTCTTCTGGGGAAGCAGTCAGTCACTGCCAGTGGTGGTTGGTATCAATATTCTTGCTCTGGTTGGTATTTTAACCAGCGCCTTTAGCGTCGTTCGCCATGCCGACGTATTAGCCCACCGTCTGGGCGAGCCGTACGGTTCGTTAATTCTTAGTCTTTCCGTTGTTATCCTCGAAGTTAGCCTGATCTCTGCGCTGATGGCGACCGGTGATGCCGCACCGACGCTGATGCGCGATACGCTCTACTCAATCATTATGATTGTGACAGGCGGTCTGGTGGGCTTCTCGCTGTTATTGGGTGGTCGTAAATTCGCGACCCAGTATATGAACCTGTTCGGCATTAAACAGTATCTGATTGCCCTCTTCCCGCTGGCGATTATCGTGCTGGTGTTCCCGATGGCGCTGCCGGGCGCGAACTTCTCCACCGGTCAGGCATTGCTGGTTGCGCTGATTTCTGCGGCCATGTACGGCGTATTCCTGCTGATTCAGACCAAAACGCACCAGAGTCTGTTTGTGTATGAGCATGAAGACGACAGCGACGATGACGACCCGCATCACGGTAAACCGTCGGCCCACAGCAGCGCGTGGCACACGGTTTGGCTGATCGTGCATCTGATTGCGGTTATCGCGGTCACCAAGATGAACGCCAATCCGCTGGAGACGCTGTTAACCGAGTTGAACGCGCCGGTGGCCTTTACCGGCTTCCTGGTAGCGCTGTTGATTCTGTCCCCTGAAGGACTGGGCGCGCTGAAAGCGGTACTGAATAATCAGGTGCAACGCGCAATGAACCTGTTCTTCGGCTCCGTGCTGGCGACGATTTCGCTTACCGTACCAGTGGTGACGCTGATTGCCTTTATGACCGGTAATGAGCTGCAGTTTGCGCTGGGTGCGCCAGAGATGATCGTGATGGTGGCATCACTGTTGTTGTGTCAGATTTCGTTCTCGACGGGACGCACCAACGTGCTGAACGGTGCGGCGCATATGGCCTTGTTTATTGCGTATCTGATGACGATATTTGCGTAGTCTTTTTGCCCTGCAAGCGAAGCGCCACCCGGCAATATGCCCCATAAAAAAACCCGCCGAAGCGGGTTTTTTATTAGTTGCTGGTATCCAGCTCTTCGAAGCTCTTCACCAGATCGTCAATCGCTTTGATCTGTTTCAGGAACGGCTCCAGTTTATCCAGCGGCAGCGCGGATGGACCATCGCATTTCGCGTTAGCCGGATCCGGGTGCGCTTCGATAAACAGACCCGCCAGGCCGGTTGCCATACCGGCACGCGCCAGCTCGGTAACCTGGGCACGGCGTCCGCCGGAGGCAGCACCAAACGGATCGCGGCACTGCAGTGCGTGCGTCACGTCGAAGATCACCGGAGACTGATTAGAGACGTTCTTCATCACGCTGAAGCCCAGCATATCCACAACCAGGTTGTCGTAACCGAAGTTTGAACCACGATCGCACAGAATAACTTTGTCGTTGCCACCTTCGATAAACTTATCGACGATGTTGCCCATCTGACCCGGGCTCACGAATTGTGGTTTCTTCACGTTGATCACCGCACCGGTTTTCGCCATCGCGGCAACCAGGTCAGTCTGGCGAGCCAGGAACGCCGGCAGTTGGATAACATCTACCACATCGGCCACAGGCTGCGCCTGAGCGGCTTCATGCACGTCGGTGATCACTTTCACGCCAAAGGTCTGTTTCAGCTCCTGGAAAATTTTCATTCCCTCTTCCAGGCCCGGGCCACGGTAAGAGTTGATGGAGGAGCGGTTGGCTTTGTCAAAAGAGGCTTTAAACACGTACGGGATACCCAGTTTCTGGGTCACAGTCACGTAGTGTTCGCAGATACGCATAGCGAGATCGCGGGATTCCAGCACGTTCATACCGCCAAACAGCACGAACGGCAGGTCGTTTGCCACGTTGATATCACCAATGCTAACCACTTTTTGTTTCATAGGATCGCCTTATTCAGGTGTGAATCGGAATTAAGATTAATGCAGTGTAATTTGTTTGTGCGAGATCGCGTTGATCTGCGCGCGAATCATTTCGCTAATCGGATCTTCCGGACATTGTTCCACGAAATAACTCAAATCATTCAGCGCGACGTGTTCACAATCGAGCTGAGCATAAATAAGCCCACGGTCGCGAATTTCATACGGATCTTCCGGATTAAACTGCAGCAGCACTTCACTGGCACGCAAAGCCAGTTCCATCTGACGCTCTTCCATCAGCGCTGATTTCAGTGTATCCAGCAGCTTGCGGATCACTTCTGAGTTATCCGCCTCGTCGAGATCTTCGTTAAAAAGCTCGGCCACCGGGCTGATATTGCCTTTCAGCCAGACGTCCAGCGTATGCTCATCCAGCGTGTCGCCGTTAAACGGATTAATGAGCCACATCTCACCATCCAGCCACTCGGCACGCAGGATCATCTGCGTCGGGAAAATGACCGGCACCAGTGGAATATCCAGACGGTGTGCGACCCACAGCAAAATAGAGCCCAGCGCAACGGCGCTGCCCTGACGATTTTTTAAGACCTGATCCAGCCATAATGCGTCAGACAGGCGATACACGCCACGCGTGTCGCAGAAACCCCATTCGCCGTAGAAAAGTTCCAGAAGCTTCTCTAATTGCCAGTCCTGCGGACGCGCCTGATTAATCTCTTCACGCGCCAGGCTGACCAGATTTTCCAGCTCATCGTAGACATACTGCGACGTAAAATCGTCACGGATCATCTCCGAAATCAGGATCATGCCATCGCAAAGCGGCACTTTATTAAATTCGAAATCGGCTAAGGACTTCATGACTTACCCCAGTAACGGTATTCTTGTGGTGGCGAGTTTAATGATGATGTACAGCACCACCAGACCCAGCAGAAAGGCAATAAATCCCGCCTGCTGGCTGCGCGGACGACGACGCCCAAGCGCGATAAAACCCAAAACGATATAGATGATAACGCCAAACAGCTTTTCAGTCAGCCATGCGCCTTTATCAGTAAATGGCAGATAGCCGGTCTTCCACATGAGTCCGGCGCCAGTCAGGAACAGAACCGTATCGATACAGTGCGGTGCGACACGCACCCAGCGGGCATCCATCAGCGGATTGTTGCTGTAACGCCACCAGTAGCGCACGATGAAAAAACCGATGGTCAGCGCAACGGAAATCAGGTGAGCGGAAATAAGCACAGTAAACAGGCTCATCGCCACTGCCCCAGCGTCAGACGTTCGTTGCCGCCGTAGTCGCGGCAGGTTTCCACTGCGGTGTAGCCTGCTTGCGTAAACAGCGCCCGCACGGCTTCTCCCTGCGTCCAGCCGTGCTCCACCAGCAGCCAGCCGCCGCGAACTAAATGCTTCCGTGACGTTGTCACAATGTGATCAAGATCGGCCAGTCCCTCGTTAGCGGCGACCAGGGCCGTCAGCGGTTCGAAACGGACATCTCCCTGCGCAAGATGCGGATCATGTTCGTCGATGTAAGGAGGGTTGCTGACAATCATCCCGAACGTGTAATTTTCCAGCGCGCTAAACCAGCTGCTGTGCAGTACGGTGACATTAGTCAGGCCGAGCCTGTCCACGTTACGCTTTGCCAGCGCTACCGCGTCTGGCATCACATCCACTGCCGTCACATCACAGTCCGGGCGTTCACTGGCGAGCGCCAGCGCAATGGCGCCCGTCCCAGTGCCTAGATCGAGGATTCGACTGGCGCTAGCCGGTAAACGCGCCAGCGCCTGCTCGACCAGACACTCGGTGTCCGGACGTGGGATCAGGGTCGCTGCCGAAACGTACAAAGGTAACGACCAGAATTCCCGCTCTCCAACCAGATGCGCCACCGGCTCACCAGCCTTACGACGGGCAAGCAGTATGGCGAGTTGCACCTCCTGCTCAGAAGCCAGCTGTGTTTCCCCGAAAGCCAGCAGATATGTGCGCGGCTTCCCCGTCACATGCTCAAGCAAGATTTCGGCGTCGCGTTTTGGACTCTCACTTTCTGAAAGCTCACCGACGGCCTGGCGTAACCAGCGCTGGAAATCCATTATTCCTGCTCGGACAGCGCCGCCAGCTGATCGGCCTGGTATTCCTGCACAATAGGCTCAATCAGCATATCCAGCTTGCCTTCCATCACTTCGTCCAGACGGTAAAGCGTCAGGTTGATGCGGTGGTCGGTCACGCGCCCCTGCGGGAAGTTGTAGGTACGGTTACGGTCGCTGCGGTCGCCGCTGCCCAGCAGGTTACGGCGGGTAGACGCTTCTGCCTGCTGGCGTTTTGCCATTTCTGCCGCGTGGATACGCGCACCGAGCACGGAAAGCGCTTTGGCTTTGTTTTTATGCTGCGAACGTTCGTCCTGACATTCAACGACAATACCGGTCGGCAGGTGGGTAATACGGATGGCGGAGTCGGTGGTGTTAACGTGCTGACCACCCGCACCGGAGGAACGGAAGGTATCAATACGCAGGTCCGCCGGGTTGATGTCCGGCAGTTCCGCTCCCGGCAGCTCCGGCATGACCGCAACGGTACAGGCTGACGTATGAATACGCCCCTGCGATTCGGTGGCAGGTACGCGCTGTACACGATGACCGCCAGATTCAAACTTGAGACGACCGTATACGCCGTCGCCGCTGATCTTCGCGATCACTTCTTTAAAACCACCATGCTCGCCTTCGTTGGCGCTCATGATCTCCACACGCCAGCGGCGCGATTCAGCGTAGCGGCTGTACATGCGGAACAGATCCCCGGCAAACAGGGCCGCTTCATCACCGCCAGTACCGGCGCGGACTTCCACAAACGCGTTACGTTCATCGTCCGGATCTTTCGGTAGCAGCAGCACCTGAAGCTGCTGTTCCATCTCTTCTGAACGCGCTTTCGCATCCTGCAACTCTTCCTGCGCCATTTCACGCATTTCAGGGTCATCAAGCATCATCTGCGCAGTTTCGATATCTTCCTGAACCTGTCGCCAGTCAGTAAAGCATTTAGAAACATCACTTAACTGCGCGTATTCACGGGAGAGCGCGCGAAAACGTTCCTGGTCCGCAATGGTCCCGGCATCACCGAGCAGCGCCTGTACTTCCTCATGGCGCTCGTGCAGAGCTTCCAGTTTAGCGACGATAGAAGGCTTCATAGGCGTAAGTGCACCTTGTCTTAGAAAATGGGTATAGGGCGCTATTCCAGCCCGAGGCTGTTGCGCAGAATAGTCAGGCGTTCATCATCCCCGTCACGGGCAGCCTGCTGAAGAGATTTGGTTGGGGCATGGATCAGGCGGTTGGTCAGTTTCCACGCCAGATCTTGCATAATCGCATTTGCATCGCCACCCTGTTCCAGGGCCGCTAACGCTTTGGCAGTCAGGTCATCACGCACCTGCTCCGCCTGCCCGCGGTACTCGCGGATGGTCTCGCTGACGCTTTGCGCGCGCAGCCAGGCCATAAACTCACTGGTTTCCTGCTCAACAATGGTTTCCGCCTGCACTGCCGCCGCTTTACGCTGGGCAAGGTTGTGCGAAATGATACTTTGCAGGTCATCCACGCTGTAAAGATAGGCGTTAGCCAGTTTACCGACTTCTGGCTCAACATCGCGCGGGACGGCGATATCCACCAGCAGCATCGGCTGATTACGACGGGATTTCAGCGCACGCTCCACCATCCCTTTACCGATGATCGGCAGTGGGCTGGCGGTAGAGCTGATAATAATGTCCGCCTCTTTCAGGCGTTCATCAATGTCGCTTAACGCCACCACCTCTGCGCCCACTTCGTCCGCCAGCACCTGAGCACGTTCGCGGGTACGGTTGGCGATAATCATCTTTTTCACTTTATGTTCGCGCAGATGGCGCGCGACAAGTTCGATGGTTTCGCCCGCACCCACCAGCATCACGGTAACGGTCGACAGGGATTCAAAGATTTGGCGTGCAAGGGTGCAGGCCGCGAAAGCAACAGAAACCGCACTGGCACCAATGTCGGTTTCGGTTCGCACACGCTTAGCTACGGAGAATGACTTCTGGAACATACGTTCCAGCTCACTGGCCTTCAGATGCCCTTTTTGCGAATCCGCAAACGCTTTTTTCACCTGCCCCAGAATTTGCGGTTCGCCGAGAACCAGCGAATCCAGCCCGCTGGCCACGCGCATCAGATGGCTGACGGCATCATTGTCCTGATGCCAGTACAGGCTATTGCGCAGTTCGTCTTCGTTGAGATTGTGGTAGTCGCATAGCCAGCGGATCAGCGCCTCGTGCAGGTTATCCTGCTCTTCCACACTCAAATAAAGCTCGGTACGGTTGCACGTCGAGAGCACCACGCCACCCTGCACCATAGGTTGTGCAAGCAAGCTGTCCAGCGCCAGGTCAAGCGTGTCTGGCGAAAACGTTACGCGTTCTCGCAGCGAAACCGGGGCTGTTTTGTGGTTAATGCCGAGTGCTAATAAGGTCATGTTGAGCGGGAGTAGTACCAGCGTTAATAAGGTTAGCAGAACGCATCATACAGGATGCGCGAGATCAATAAAAGAGACTGCACCCTTTCGGAGTAATAGGTTACATCGCGCTTTGAGATAATTTGAACGTAGACGGTGGGGCCCTTCAACGCTAGCATTAACAGTTATAACTGCAACGTATCTCAAGGATTTGTCCTCATTATGACCCGACTGATTCGCCTGCTGCCGCTGGCCGCACTGGTTCTGACCGCCTGTACTGTCACCCAACCAAAAGGCCCAGGCAAAAGCCCTGATTCTCCGCAGTGGCGTCAACACCAGCAGGACGTCCGTAATTTGAGCCAGTATCAGACTCGCGGCGCTTTCGCGTATCTCTCTGACGAACAAAAGGTTTATGCGCGTTTCTTCTGGCAGCAAACAGGCCAGGACAACTACCGTCTGCTGCTGCTGAACCCGCTGGGCAGCACCGAACTGGAGCTTATCGCGAAAACGGGCGAAGCGCAGATCACCGATAACAAAGGCCAGCATTACACCGCGACAGATGCCGAAGAGATGATTGGTAAGCTGACGGGAATGCCTATTCCGCTCAACAGCCTGCGCCAGTGGATCCTTGGCCTGCCGGGGGATGCCACCGACTACCAGCTTGACGATCAGTACCGTCTAAGCCAGGTGAATTACGCGCAGAATGGCAAAACCTGGAAAGTGGTGTACAGCGCCTATGACAGCAACAGTAAACCTTCTCTGCCATCGAATATGGAACTGACCCAGGGCAGCCAGCGTATCAAGCTGAAAATGGACAACTGGATCGTTAAATGATGACCCACTGGCCCTCTCCGGCAAAACTAAACCTGTTTTTATACATCACCGGCCAGCGTGCTGATGGCTATCACACCCTGCAGACGCTGTTTCAGTTTATTGACTATGGTGACACGATCTCGATTGAGCTGCGTCAGGACGGGCAGGTTTGCCTGCTGACGCCTGTCGAAGGTGTTGCGCATGAGGATAACCTGATTGTCCGCGCGGCGCGCCTGCTGATGAAAGCGGCAACTGACTCCGGACGACTACCGACAGGAAGCGGCGCAAATATCCGCATTGAGAAACGTCTGCCAATGGGTGGCGGTCTCGGTGGGGGCTCATCCAATGCCGCAACCGTGCTGGTTGCTCTGAACCATCTCTGGGGTTGTGGGCTGTCGACGGACGAACTGGCAGCCTTAGGATTGACGCTGGGCGCGGATGTACCGGTATTTATTCGTGGTCATGCGGCATTTGCCGAAGGTGTAGGTGAGATCCTCTCTCCGGTCGAGCCGCCGGAAAAATGGTATCTCGTTGCCCATCCCGGCGTGAGCATTCCGACCCCGGTCATCTTTAAAGATCCTGACCTGAAAAGAGATACTCCGGTTCGGTCAATAGAAACGTTATTAAATTGTGAATTCAGCAACGATTGCGAGGATATCGCAAGAAAACGTTTTCGCGAGGTTGATGCGGTGCTTTCCTGGCTGTTAGAATACGCGCCGTCGCGCCTGACTGGTACAGGGGCCTGTGTCTTTGCTGAATTTGACACCGAATCCGCCGCTCGTCAGGTGCTTGAGCAAGCGCCGGTTTGGCTGCATGGTTTTGTAGCGCGTGGGATGAACACCTCTCCCCTACAGCAGGCCATTCTGGCGCAGACTGAGTTTCGGTGACAACGTCACCCTGTTCCAGACGTTGCATCGCGCTCTTTAATACACCGCCTGGGTAGTATTCGCCTGGCCCGCACAGTTTGCGGCGAACGCTATCCACCACTGGACGCATGCCTGAGGTTCTTCTCGTGCCTGATATGAAGCTTTTTGCTGGTAACGCCACCCCGGAACTAGCACAACGTATTGCCAACCGCCTGTACACTTCCCTCGGCGACGCCGCCGTAGGTCGCTTTAGCGACGGCGAAGTCAGCGTACAAATTAACGAAAATGTACGCGGTGGTGATATTTTCATCATCCAGTCCACCTGTGCTCCAACAAATGACAACCTGATGGAACTGGTTGTTATGGTCGACGCGCTGCGTCGCGCTTCAGCAGGCCGTATCACTGCTGTAATCCCTTACTTCGGCTATGCCCGTCAGGACCGTCGTGTTCGTTCTGCACGTGTACCTATCACCGCCAAAGTTGTTGCTGACTTCCTGTCCAGCGTCGGCGTTGACCGCGTACTGACCGTTGACCTGCACGCAGAGCAGATCCAGGGCTTCTTCGACGTCCCGGTAGATAACGTATTCGGCAGCCCAATTCTGCTGGAAGACATGCTGCAACTGAACCTGGACAACCCAATTGTGGTTTCTCCGGACATCGGTGGCGTGGTACGTGCTCGTGCTATCGCGAAGCTGTTGAACGATACCGATATGGCGATCATCGACAAACGTCGTCCGCGCGCTAACGTTTCTCAGGTGATGCATATCATCGGTGACGTAGCTGGCCGTGACTGCGTGTTGGTTGACGACATGATCGATACCGGCGGTACGCTGTGTAAAGCTGCAGAAGCACTGAAAGAACGTGGTGCCAAGCGCGTATTCGCTTACGCAACTCACCCGATCTTCTCCGGTAACGCGGTAAACAACCTCCGTAACTCCGTCATTGACGAAGTTGTGGTGTGCGATACCATCCCACTGAGTGACGAAATCAAAGCGCTGCCAAACGTGCGTACTTTGACCCTGTCCGGGATGCTGGCCGAAGCGATTCGTCGTATCAGCAACGAAGAATCCATCTCAGCTATGTTCGAACACTAATCGAGCACGGCCAAAAAACCCGCTGCGGCGGGTTTTTTTGTCTTTAATATTTATTTGTATGATCAATGCCTCCTTCACCTGCCATTCACATGACAGATGATGCGCATCTGGAAGATAGATAATTGTGAAAAACGTAACCTCCTCACATGTTCTGCCCTTTCGCGCCCTCATCGACGCTTGCTGGAAAGAGAAATACACCTCGTCACGATTTATACGTGACCTGATAGCCGGGATCACCGTCGGCATTATCGCCATTCCGCTGGCAATGGCGCTGGCGATTGGCAGCGGCGTTGCACCGCAGTATGGCCTTTATACTTCGGCCGTTGCCGGGATCGTTATTGCCCTGACCGGTGGTTCACGCTTTAGCGTCTCTGGACCGACCGCTGCCTTTGTGGTGATCCTCTACCCGGTTTCCCAGCAGTTTGGCCTGGCAGGCCTGCTGGTTGCCACCCTGATGTCCGGCGTCTTTTTGATTTTGTTTGGTCTGGCTCGTTTTGGCAGGTTGATTGAATACATCCCTCTTTCCGTGACGCTGGGGTTCACCTCCGGGATTGGTATCACCATCGGAACCATGCAGATCAAGGACTTCCTGGGTCTGCAGATGGCTCACGTACCTGAACACTATCTGCAAAAAGTCGGTGCGCTATTTATGGCGCTGCCGACCGCCAACCTGGGCGACGCCGCCATCGGGATTGTGACGCTGGGTACGCTGATTGTGTGGCCTCGTCTGGGCATTCGTCTCCCTGGCCATCTGCCCGCACTGCTGCTGGGCTGCGCGGTAATGGCCATCGTCAATATGTTCGGTGGCCATGTCGCTACTATCGGCTCGCAGTTCCACTATGTTCTGGCGGACGGTTCACAGGGAAGCGGTATTCCGCAGCTGTTACCGCAGCTGGTGTTGCCGTGGGATATGCCCGGTTCCAGCTTCACGCTAAGCTGGGATTCCCTGCGCGCCCTCCTTCCCGCGGCCTTCTCAATGGCAATGCTGGGGGCCATTGAATCTCTGCTCTGTGCGGTGGTACTGGACGGCATGACGGGAACGAAGCATAAAGCCAACAGCGAGCTGGTTGGTCAGGGTCTGGGTAACCTTATCGCACCGTTCTTTGGCGGCATTACTGCAACGGCAGCCATCGCACGCTCCGCGGCAAACGTGCGTGCCGGGGCAACATCCCCCATTTCGGCAGTGATCCACTCCGTGCTGGTGATCCTCGCCCTGCTTATCCTTGCTCCGTTGCTCTCCTGGCTACCGCTTTCAGCCATGGCAGCTCTGCTGCTGATGGTAGCCTGGAACATGAGTGAGGCGCATAAGGTGGTGAACCTGCTCCGCCGTGCCCCGAAAGACGACATTATCGTGATGCTGCTTTGTATGTCGCTGACCGTGCTGTTTGATATGGTCATTGCCATCAGCGTCGGGATTGTGCTGGCGTCCCTGCTGTTTATGCGTCGTATTGCGCAGATGACGCGTCTTTCCCCGGTGAACGTCGAAGTGCCTGACGATGTGCTGGTTCTGCGCGTGATTGGCCCGCTGTTCTTTGCCGCCGCGGAGGGGCTGTTCAGCGATCTCGAATCCCGCATCGCGGGGAAACGGATTGTGGTGCTGAAATGGGATGCCGTTCCAGTGCTGGATGCCGGTGGCCTGGATGCCTTCCAGCGCTTTGTGAAACGTCTGCCGGAAGGCTGTGAGCTGCGCGTGAGTAACCTGGAATTCCAGCCTCTACGCACCATGGCGCGCGCGGGCGTGCAGCCAATCCCTGGCCGACTCTCCTTCTACCCTAACCGTGAAGCCGCATTAGCGGATCTGTGAGTGGCCTGATGCAGAATAACGTCTCTGCATCATCACCCGGGTGGCCTGCTGGAGCGATGCAAGCACGGCAGGCACCATCCATATTCCCTTCATCATATGCGGTTCCTGCTTCTTGGCCGTGCAAAAAAAACGACTCCCTCGGGAGCCGTTTCGGTGTTCTTTATCGTCGCACTAACTGTGCTTGTGCTGGTCGCGACGACAGCGCTTGTCGTAGTGGCGCACCCACCAGTATTTGTCACACACTTCCTCACGACCGCTCATGCGAGCCCCTGCCAGCCACAATACCGCACCAATGAAGATGCTCAATATAGCGCCATGCGCGAAGTATTGCGGGAGATCAAGCTGCGGCAGTTGGTTTAAAATTGAATAACCCACGCCGGCTACCATCACGAACAGTCCCAACCCCATCAGCACGTTACCGAATAACGAAGCGTTTTTGCGTTTCATGTGTCACCTCCGGAACTTTGGGTTGTCAGGGGAAAAGCCCCTAATCCTTGTGTGTAAAGTATAGACAACGCCCCTTTTATGAGTTGCGTGAATGATCACAATTACCGATAACGTCCAAACAAAAGTTTACAAATAAGACGTTGAACAGCTTGAAATTCTAATTGTTCAAATAAGAAATTATTCGTATTCCGCTGTGAAGATCGCAGAATTTTGTCAAGCGGCTCGTCAGACAGTAAACTACGCGCCAGATCTGGAACCCATTAGGAATTGAATCGTGACGATTAAACTGATTGTCGGCCTCGCCAACCCAGGCGCAGAGTATGCGGCAACACGCCATAATGCCGGGGCATGGTACGTCGATCTCCTGGCCGAGCGGTTACGTGCTCCTCTGCGTGAAGAACCTAAATTCTTTGGCTATACCTCACGTATCAACCTTGCTGGCGCTGATGTTCGTCTGCTGGTGCCAACCACCTTTATGAACCTGAGCGGTAAAGCCGTGGCGGCGATGGCAACGTTTTATCGTATCAACCCGGATGAAATTCTGGTGGCGCACGATGAGCTGGATCTCCCGCCTGGTGTGGCAAAATTCAAACTGGGCGGCGGGCATGGCGGCCACAACGGTCTAAAAGATATTATCAGCAAGCTGGGCAATAACCCTAATTTCCACCGTTTGCGCGTGGGAATCGGTCATCCGGGCGATAAAAACAAAGTTGTTGGTTTCGTACTCGGTAAACCCCCGGTTTCTGAGCAGAAACTGATTGACGAGGCGGTAGACGAAGCGGCTCGCTGCACTGAAATCTGGCTGAAAGATGGGTTAACCAAAGCGACAAACCGCTTACACGCTTTCAAAGCGCAATAATCCGCCCGATCCGGCTTTTTTACCGCGCGTCATGCGGGTTACGTGTATAATAGGCGTAGTTATTTACTTTTCATCAATCGGTTATCGTTAACGGATTGATTATCAAGATATTAAGGTGATTTAGAAATGGGATTCAAATGCGGTATCGTCGGTCTGCCAAACGTGGGCAAATCCACCCTGTTTAACGCGCTTACCAAAGCGGGTATCGAAGCGGCGAACTTCCCGTTCTGTACCATCGAACCTAACACCGGTGTTGTACCAATGCCGGACCCGCGTCTGGACCAGCTCGCGGAAATCGTGAAGCCGCAGCGCATTCTGCCAACCACCATGGAATTCGTGGATATCGCGGGTCTGGTAAAAGGCGCATCCAAAGGTGAAGGTCTGGGTAACCAGTTCCTGACCAATATTCGTGAAACCGAAGCGATCGGTCACGTTGTGCGCTGCTTCGAGAACGACAACATTATCCACGTAAACAACAAAGTAGATCCGGCTGACGACATCGACGTTATCAACACCGAGCTGGCGCTCTCTGATCTCGACACCTGCGAACGCGCAATTCACCGCGTGCAGAAGAAAGCCAAAGGCGGCGACAAGGACGCGAAAGCGGAACTGGCTGCGCTGGAAAAATGTCTGCCACAGCTGGAAAACGCGGGCATGCTGCGCGCGCTGAAAAACCTGACTGAAGAAGACAAAGCGGCAATCAAATACCTGAGCTTCCTGACCCTGAAGCCAACCATGTATATCGCCAACGTTAACGAAGACGGTTTCGAGAACAACCCGTACCTCGACAAAGTGCGTGAAATCGCAGCGGCTGAAGGTTCTGTGGTTGTGGCGGTGTGCGCTGCCGTTGAATCCGACATCGCCGAGCTGGACGACGCCGACCGTGAAGAGTTCATGGCCGAGCTGGGTCTCGAAGAGCCGGGCCTGAACCGCGTGATCCGCGCAGGCTATGAGCTGCTGAACCTGCAGACCTACTTCACCGCTGGCGTGAAAGAAGTGCGAGCGTGGACGATCCCTGTGGGTGCGACTGCGCCTCAAGCGGCCGGTAAGATCCACACCGACTTTGAGAAAGGCTTTATTCGTGCGCAGACAATCGCGTTTGAAGACTTCATCACCTACAAGGGTGAGCAAGGCGCGAAAGAAGCGGGCAAGATGCGTGCGGAAGGGAAAGATTATATCGTTAAAGATGGCGATGTGATGAACTTCCTGTTTAACGTCTGATTTGCTTTGAATGAAAAAAATCCACGCTTTGGCGTGGATTTTTTTATTGCGGGGTCAAAACACACTGTCTAAGAGTTCTGTTTTCATGCTGGGTTCAAAAGGAATGATTTCAGCAGTCGCAAGCTTTAAGACCTGAAAAGGATCCTCACGTAAGCGCTCCTCAAGAGAGGCAAAACTCTCACATTTCGCGAGAATGACCCCACCGTTTCTTGGGATCCGTCTACCCGATGCCAGAAATATCCCCTCAGAATACCCCTTTTTTAGCCACTCAACATGAGCAGGTATCGCTGCGTCAATCTCTTCCAGTGGTTTGATATAGGTTAAAATGACAATGTAAACCGTGCTCATCCTTTGCCTCTCAGCTCTGTTTTAAACCGCTTGTTGAAACTGCTTATGCAGCCCTCTTTTGCCACCGGTTATTGTTATCATTTTTTGGCGCTTTTGATGTTAATACGCGGGGCCCAATAGAGACAACGCGTTACGCTTCATATCCCAGGAATAAAACCAATCATGCCAGCCATTTTGCTTTTCCGCATAGCTGCAGACCACAACCACTTCCTTTGACAGGTTGAAAGTTAAGTAATAGAAAGCTGCGCCTTCAGGAGGCGCAGACCAAAATAGTTTTTCACCCTGCGCATTGAAGATGGTCAAAACGGTTGGTAGTGGCTTTGACTCGCTTAACGCAAAGACTAACTGGCGTGTCGAGTCGACCATTGCATAGTCTAAAAATGGCATACTAACCAGTATGTTACTTTCACCACATGCCCATTGAAGCAGGTCATTTTCTTTAATACAAATGAGATTTTCAATCATAGTCAAACCTCAAATTACTTGATAACTATAAACCTGCGGGTTAACATTGAGTGTTACAAAGAAATTAACTCTATAACAATAGTTACCGCACTAAATAAAACGATAACTTTTTTCAAATATTAAAATCTAGAAAAGTTTCAAGTTTAAATGAAAGAGCATTATTTAATATTAAATTAATTAACTTCCCACGCACTATAATAATATATTATTCTTATGAAAAGAAAGGCTTGTTTTTTCCTTCTCTAGTCTGAGTGGCTATAATAACCTCATAAGCATCATTTTCACTTTTCTGTGCTTTCAATGCCTCTTCCGGAGTAATTTTTGACTCCTTTTCAATCATAGCAATAGTTCCGGTATCATATCGGACAAAATATTCACCATCTCTTTTGATTATGTCATCACCAAAACCTGTAAAAATAACTTCATTCATTTTTCATAGTTCTATTTATAATTGGTGTAATCAAAGCATCACCGACAGGTGTTTGATCTATTACGGTATCAGGGATACTTCCCGACGTCTTACCACCAGGAAACCAAAAATCTTTGCCGATTGTTGATTTAATATTTTATTGCCATACATTGAACAACTGCTTCCATACCTCCAGTTCCTCAATAGTAGGGACTCTATAATCCTGAGTCTTTCGTCTATATTCCATAAAACATGAGTCTATAGCTCGCATAGCCACCATTTTTTCTTTTCGACAACCATCTAAAATAGATTGCATATCCTGTAGACAATTAGAATCAAGAATATATTTTTGAAAAAACAGATCCAGGAAATCTAATACTTCATTATAAGATTGTAAATTTATCATGGTTCTTCGGGTAGAAGATCAATCTTGTCGAAATTAATAACTCTATTTTCAGCATGAAACTGTTGAACATTACTTGGGCCATATTCAGGGTATGCCTTAGTAAACGGTTCAAGTGGCGCTCCTGGTCTATCGCCGAACATTCTCGGAGTACGCACTTGCTGAACACCATTTTCATATAATTGAAGCGTATCAAACTCAGCCCTAAGACGCCCATCACTCCATGATTTATCAAAAGGATCATGTGGATTCAATTTATCTGCTCCTTTGATTTAGAATGCCTCCCTGACTGCGCGTCCGGAGTCTAATTTATCAAAGCCCAAATAAGTGACTGGTGCGGATTTGGATTCAATTGTTTTTGGCACCCATTCGTTAATCGAACCGTCATCTTCGAGAAACCTCATTTAGAATGGCAACTGTTTAATTTATATTGAAATGCTATGACATAACCATATAAGCGACTTCAATTGAATCATATGATTTTACCAGTTCTCCACTTACAACTCATGATGGTCTAAGCAATAGTGACAGACAATTGTTCCAGTTAGGTTGTGAGGGTCATAAGCAGCATCAACATGTCCCCACTCCCTTGATACAGGAAGAACAATAGCCGATTTAGCTTTGAACCATTCCCTTAAACATCGGGTGACTTTCCCTTCGGGTTTATTCTGTTTTCCCATCAATAATTTTTCTGGGGCGAAGCGCCAACTGCGAATTAATGAATTTGGGTCATTAGTAACCAAGAAATCAATTATGAGATATATATCTCCGAACTCATGGTCGCCTTTAAGGATAGTTCTGTATGAGACTGTTTTATTGTCTTTTTTTTCAGGCCACCCCTCCCACCCTACATTTGTATTATAAAACAACTCTGCCTTAGTAACTCTTGGTCCTAATAGCACCCTTTTATTAAATTGAAGAACACCAGTTACTGCATCAAAATTCATTTTCATATCCCAATATCAAATGGAAGACCAATAGGTTCCAGAACTTTTTTGTAATTCGAAAGGAAGAATTGGGTACCGCCACCGCTTCCAAACATTCCAGTATCTTGTGACAAAGCTTGTCCCGTACCTGCAATAGCATCTCGTTTGACTCTATACATCTGAATCTTACTTCTAAACCCAAATTTTTCATGAGGTAGGACTTGTAAGCTTTCCCATAATTTTTGTCGACTACCATTAGCAGCATCTAGAGTGGCTTTGTCGAAATAAAATCCTGACTGCCCAGGCGCTCCACCATAAACAATATCGCCTTCTTTAAGCATTGTGTTTGACCAGGAATCACGGCCTTTATAAATTCCTCTTCCTTGCCACTGCCTACCAAATGCCGCCTGGTTATGGTCGTTTGCTCGAGTCGGTGCACACTTCGCTTTCAATCCTAATGGATCAACCCAATTCAGCGGATTAATGGCGTAAACGTAAGTATTTATACCGCCACTTAAACCTATCGGGTCCTGCTGCGTAAACCTTCCGCAGTCCGGGTCGTAATACCGGAACAGATTGTAGTGCAGCCCTGTCTCACGGTCCAGGTATTGCCCCTGCATCCGCAGGTTCTGAGAATATCCTGATCGCTGCGTCTCGCTTTCCCGCAGCAGCTTGCCCCAGGCGCTGTTCACCCCTTCCCAGCGCACCTGCCCCTCGATATCCGTCATCCGCTCCGGCGTACCGTTGGGCTGGCAGTGGAACCAGAAAATCTCCGGCGCATCCACGCCGTCAATACGTGCCAGCGGGTCGTAGCTGTCCTGGTCGCTGTAGACGTAGGTCAGCGGCACATCCCCGTGCACTTCCTGCAGCAGGCGGAACCCTTCCCAGACAAACCGGGTGGTGACCGGCTTGCCGACTGGCTGTCCGCCCAGCATCTGGCGGCGCGTTTTGCTGTTGCGGCGTCCGAGCGGGTCGTAGCGGAAGCTCACCTGCGTCTGCGGTTTATTGCGGTCCCGCGGCTGGCTGATAACCTCCGTCAGGCGATGTTCACCGTCGTAGCGATAGTGCCAGCGGGTCTGGCCGTTATCCTTCTCCACGGTGCGGCCGTGAATGTCATAGCGCCAGCGAATGCCGTTCAGCTGCGTCAGGCGGTTGTGCGTGACCTTCTCAGCAGAGCCTTCGAGCGGGTTACCGGCAGCATCCCAGCGCCACTGCTCCTGTCCGGGCAGCGTACCGTCCTGAACGAGCAGACGTCCGGCGCTGTCGTACTGCCAGCGGTACCAGCTGAACGGGTTATCGTCCCGCTCTTCCCGCACCAGGTTATTGCGGTAGTCGTAATCCCAGCGGCGGGACCAGCGACGCGGCGACGGGCGCTGAGCGTTGCCGGTGAAGACGTCCCGGCGATGCAGGCGGCCGAGGCGGTCGTACTCGCTGCGGGTGGTCAGCAACCCCTGGGTGCGGCTGGTCTCCCGGTGAAGTTCGTCGCGGGTAAAGTCGGAGACCGACAGCTTATCGAGAGCAAGGCGCGAAAAAAGCAAGCAAGATGCGTGCAGAAGGAAAAAAGAATAATGTTAAAAATGGCTACGTGGTGAACTAATTATTTAACATTTTTTTGGATGAAAAAATCCACGCCAGGGCGTGGATTTTCATTCAGAGATAAACTCCCTCTTCTAATGAGTTTTCAGTACACGTTGCTTTTGCAAAGGAAATTAGAACGTCTGAACCATGCTTTTTATATTTAACATTGTAACTATCAGGTTTTAAAGTAATAAACTCACCTGATATAACATCTGAGTCATCAGGCTCAAGATCTCCGCCCGTGACATCTTCTCCCGCCCCAATGAAAACCTTTCCAGAAGGTACGTTTAAAAATAGTGACCCGGTATATTTATCAACATCATTTTTAATATGAACTTTATAGACACCATCATCTCCAAGATTTAGAAATAATACATTCCCTTTATTTATTTCTTCAACTTCATCTTCTGGAAGACTCCACCAATCTGCATCATCATTAATTCTATGCTTTAATGACATCAAATCATAAATAACTAATGTGGCAGTATCTGTTTGTATGCTTATGATTTTTATCATGGCGTAAGCAAAAGACCGGAAATATCTCCCCGGCCTAGTCTATTAGTTAATAAAGCTTTCTATAGATTTTATAACGCTTTTATAGAATTGAATCGACTCTTCACCGATTGGTATATTCTCAGTCGGTGAGTCAATTGCCACTCCATGCTGATCATATATTTTATTTCTGACAGGATTTTTAAAATAATGTTGTGGTAAGATATCCACTTCGCTCGTTTCGATAGTTTTAAATGTTACGAAGCAACCGTTTTTCCAGCATGAATTATCAGTAATAATTGGCGGCAATAGCAAATTATCTCTTGCCAATACAGCATCTTCTTGAAGCGAAGATGTAAAATAGTTATATATATATATAACTATAGCATTTTTGAATGGGCCGACATCTATTTTACCCAAGGAGACCATACCATAGCCTAATCGGCCATCATTTAACTGAAAGTAAAAAACATCGCCTTCTTTAGGCCACTTTTTTTGCTTTTCATTTCCTGACACTACTGTAAGTTTGTCGGCCATTTTACATTAATCCCATTCTTTTTAAGCCAATTTTCACCCCACGAAACAGCATCCGAGTATAACTTTCTTGTCGGACTTATGCTATTGATAGAATTCTCAAAATGGGGATTATTATGAATAACTGCTTGTTCTATGCTCCGTGCATGACCGCGATTTAACGGTTCTTCAGTGATTCTAACTAATTTGTCGAATCTTTCACCATGCTGTACAGCACGAATATCTACATCCTTACTGATACCTACATAGACAGGTTTACCATCTCTATATCCTAAATACACATGGGTATTATTCCCACCTTTTGCCTTTCTTTTAATCCAGTCAGCAAAAGACATGTTTCTCACTGACCGTTTAGGGCTCCCATTTTTGCAAGCGGTTAAACCTATAGGATCCACCCACCCCAGCGCATTCGGCGCATACTGGTAAAGGTTTATCCCCCCCGCCAGCCCTATCGGGTCCTGCTGCGTAAACCTTCCGCAGTCCGGGTCGTAATACCGGAACAGATTGTAGTGCAGCCCTGTCTCACGGTCCAGGTATTGCCCCTGCATCCGCAGGTTCTGAGAATATCCTGATCGCTGCGTCTCGCTTTCCCGCAGCAACTTGCCCCAGGCGCTGTTCACCCCTTCCCAGCGCACCTGCCCCTCGATATCCGTCATCCGCTCCGGCGTACCGTTGGGCTGGCAGTGGAACCAGAAAATCTCCGGCGCATCCACGCCGTCAATACGTGCCAGCGGGTCGTAGCTGTCCTGGTCGCTGTAGACGTAGGTCAGCGGCACATCCCCGTGCACTTCCTGCAGCAGGCGGAACCCTTCCCAGACAAACCGGGTTGTGACCGGCTTGCCGGTTGGCTGACCGCCCAGCATCTGGCGTCGCGTTTTGCTGATGCGGCGTCCGAGCGGGTCGTAGCGGAAGCTCACCTGCGTCTGCGGTTTATTGCGGTCCCGCGGCTGGCTGATAACCTCCGTCAGGCGATGTTCACCGTCGTAGCGGTAGTGCCAGCGGGTCTGGCCGTTATCCTTCTCCACGGTGCGGCCGTGAATGTCATACCGCCAGCGAATGCCGTTCAGCTGCGTCAGGCGGTTGTGCGTGACCTTCTCAGCAGATCCTTCGAGCGGGTTACCGGCAGCGTCCCAGCGCCACTGCTCCTGTCCGGGCAGCGTACCGTCCTGAACGAGCAGACGTCCGGCGCTGTCGTACTGCCAGCGGTACCAGCTGAACGGGTTATCGTCCCGCTCTTCCCGCACCAGGTTATTGCGGTAGTCATAATCCCAGCGGCGGGACCAGCGACGCGGCGACGGGCGCTGAGCGTTGCCGGTAAAGACATCCCGGCGATGCAGTCGGCCAAGACGATCGTATTCGCTGCGGGTGGTCAGCAGCCCCTGTGTGCGGCTGGTCTCCCGGTGAAGTTCGTCGCGGGTAAAGTCGGAGACCGACAGTTTATCGAGGGCAATGCTGAGCAGATGCCCGCTGCCGTAGTAGAACTGCTTCAGCTCGCGGCCATCCGGCAGCGTGATGGACGTGCGGTTGCCCAGCGCGTCGTACTCCCACGCCAGCTCGCCGTGCTCGCCCGCCTCGCGCGTGACGCGACCGAGCGCGTCATATTCAAAGGCAAGCTCCTGCTCTGCCTCGGTGGTCCAGGCATCCGCTGAAAGCGCAGGGTGCAGGCCAATCCGGCTTAACAGCCCGGACGGGGTGTAATGGTAGCGGGTCTGCCCTTCCGGCGTGGTGCGGGCGACCAACTGGCCGCTCGCGCTCCAGGCAAAGGCGTGAGTAATGGCTTCGGGATGACCGGCGGCAAAGGTACGCGCTATCGTGCGCCCGCAGGCGTCGTAGCGATACTGCGAGGCCACCCCATCGAGCCCCACCTCTTCCAGCAGCAGCGAGTCTGCGCCCCAGCGGAACTGATACGCTTCGCCGTTTTCGTTTTCCAGAGCAATCAGACGCCCGCGGCTGTCCCAGCGGCGGCGAACCTCTTCGCCCCGGGTATTGCGGGTGGCGGTTAAGCGCCCTGCCTCATCGTATCTGAACTCACTTTCTTTCCCGTCTGCGCCAGCATGCTTCACAGGCAGGCCACGTTCGTTCCATTTGAGCGACTCTGTCCAGCCCTCAGGGCGATCAAGCTGCACCGGACGCCCTGCCGCGTCGTAGCGGTAATGGGTCTCTTCACCGTCAGCGCTTATCTCAGCCGTCAGCCAGCCCAGCGGATGATAACGATAGCGGGTCGTGCGGCCAGAGCAATCCGTCGCACGCACGACTTGTCCAGCCTCGTTGTACTCCTGGTAGCGGCTGTTCCCGGCGGCGTCCACCTCTTCAACCACCTGACCGAACTCATCCCGTCGCAGCTGCGTGGTCTGCCCCATCGGGTCCACCACGCGTTTCAGGCCGTGGTGTTCGTCGTACCAGAACCGGGTGGCACTGCCGTCTGCTTCGATAATCGCCGCGGGAAGCGCACGGTGCTCCAGCCAGGTCGTGGTACGGGCATTGCCGTCGGCGTCGATCTCCTGCACCCGATTGCCCATGTCGTCGTAGACGAAGGTGACGACGTTCCCGAGCGGATCGATGCGTTGCGTGAGGAGCTCATTGTCATCCCACGCGTAGCGCCAGTTCTCGCCGCGCTCGTCAACGTAGCGGACGATCAGATTTTGCGCGTTCCAGTAGTGCTGACGTTTTTGACCATCGTAGTGTTCAACGCTGGTCAGCCCGGCGTCCAGATCGTAGGTGAAGCGGCAGCCATCCCCGGTGCTGGTGCGGTTTTCCACTACGCGCCAGTGGTCAAATTTTTTCCAGCGGTATTCACTTTCCAGACCGCCCGGCAGGCGATGCCAGACCATCAGGCCGTGGTCGTTATAGCGGTATTCACGCGTCACCACGCCGGAAGCATCCGTCGCGCTCGCCAGCTGTCCGCGCGCATCGTAGCGCCACTGCATCAGCGGCCATGTCTGGTTACCGTCAAAATGGCTGGCAGCGGTAACTCGCTGCGGGAAACGTTCATCTTCATAGCGCAGGGTGACATCTATCGCCCGCAACTCATCGTGCAGACCGACCAGCCTGCCGTGCTCATCCCACTCCGTCAGCAGCGCGTTGCCGTATTCGTCGCTGAGAGAGGCCAGACGCAGGATAGATGGCTCCGCCCGGGTTGGTTTATACAGACGCCACACCGCGCCATCATCGTCGGCAATCGCCACGTCGCCGCTCTCATTACGGCGGATAATGATGCCTTCGCTGATGCTGTAAAACGCGCGGTCAACCGACGGCAGCTCAAAAGTCAGCTCTCGTCCGGTTTCATCGAACCAGGTGGCGTTGTTCTCTTCCAGCGTCAGATAACTGTCAAAGGTAGTTGCCCAGCCCAGACCGAACAGCCCTTCGCGGGTGGTCAGGCTGTTATAGCTGCGCTGCCAGCGAAGCGGGAAACGCCCCGGCAGCGAGAAGTCGAGCTCGTCGTCGTCATTCAACACCTTCACGCCGGTGGCGGCGTGAACCGGATGCGAGGAGCCAAACACGGCATTGACGGCCATATCGGCCAGCATCCCGCCTCCGGCTGCCGCCAGCGCACAGGGCATGTTTTTCAGGATCTTGCCCGGACGCCCGCGCAGCAAGGATAGTGCAATCATCCCCAGCGCCAGCCCAGGCGTTTTGCCGCTTTTGATATCGCGGACCGTCAGCGTTTCGCCGCCGATGATCACGTTCGGGGAGACATCGTCGGAAACGGTGCCTTCGCAGGTGGTGCGATCTTTCGCACGCACAGCGGGTTGTCCGTTGATGAAGACGCTTTTGGAGCCTTCTGCCAGATACTGCGGCCCGGAGTGTTTTTCGCACGCCACCTTGTCTTCTTCCAGCGGCGAAGTCCCCGCAGCAGCAGATGCCACACTCGGCTGCCACATTTCACTGCCGAACTGTCCGGCGGCGGAAAGCAGCATACCCGCGTAATCGGCAAAGCTTCCCGGAGACTGTGGTTCGGGTGAAGGGGTATCCGCGGGCGTCAGCGTGCCCGCCGCGCGTGCAGCAGGGATCGCATTCGTCAGAACATTATTCGAGCCAGTGGTGATTTTACCCGCAGGCGACGGCGGGAAAAGTGCATTACCCAATCCCTCCGCAGCGTTGCTGATATCGTCGGTGATGCCCGCCACGTTTGCCAGCACACCGCCAATGATGCCGCTCAGCAAGCAGCTGGAACCAATCGCCGCCACGCCTGCGGCAGCAGCCCCCGCCCCCAGCAATGGTGCAGCCACGGTGGCTGCCGCGCCCACCGCCGCACCGATCACCGCATAGGCGGCACCTTCCGCCACAATGCTGGTGATGTCAGCAAAAATGCTGGAGTGAATAATCTCGTCGCCCTTACGGGCCGCGTTGTTATCGCTCATGCCTTACACATTCCGGTTGTCGTTTAGCGTCAGACTCTGCTTAAGCGCGCTCCAGCGCACCTCGTCCTCTTTGGTGAAGGCTCTGAGTGCCGAGAGGGTAAAAATCATCAATACCGGTTTGCCCGGCGTCTGCACGGCCAGCTGTTTTTGCCACAGGCGCTGGCCATTACGGTCAAAGGTGGTCTCGACTTCCAGCCCGTTAATTTTTCCGTCAGGACCCGCTTTTACGTTGCGGAATTCGCTCTGGGCAATCTCACCCATCTGAGGACGCAGCGCATCCCACTGGCGGTGGAACTCTTGTTCGTAGTCGCTGCCATCCGGGATAACGCCGCGGCTGACCACCACGGACAACCCACTTTCGTCATCACGAATAATGTTCATGCTGTTATCCTGCCAGGCAGCAGGGAATAGGGAAAATGAGCCTTCCTGAAGGATGTATTTCATAAGTGAACTCGGGATGATGACTATTGAGAGAGGAATGGCCAATCCACGCTGGCCTGTTGGCTGGCTATTTTACTTTGTAAGCCAATGACCTGACTGGTCGACTAAAATATGGCTGCCTTTGCTGACAATAAATTTTACGGTGCATAATCTTGATTAGTTCATCGTTGCGAAATGCATCGTATTAAATCTGGCGGCC
Source organism: Enterobacter sp. CPE_E890 (assembly GCF_046521475.1). Classification (NCBI taxonomy): domain Bacteria; kingdom Pseudomonadati; phylum Pseudomonadota; class Gammaproteobacteria; order Enterobacterales; family Enterobacteriaceae; genus Enterobacter; species Enterobacter sp. CPE_E890. Next base: position 2,785,736 of record NZ_JBKFZW010000001.1, read on the forward strand.
CATTGCTGAATATCGGCATGAATATCCGGACTATTATCAGATGACCGATATTGTATAACGTCCGACTCCGGAACCACCCAGGCCGCAAAGATTTTGCCGTCAGGATTGATGACCAGAGCTGATGCGTTCTCCTGATAAAGATCTTTTAGCCAGCCTTCAACAAACAATCCGCCACCTGGGGTGGTATGCGGTTCACCAAAGACATCAAAGTTATCAATAAACGTCTCATAATCTCGGCCCAGCGCCTTCCTGAGATTGTCTGTCACTGCACTGTCGTCAACGATGCGACTTACCGTATCGAGGTTATTGTATTGCGATAATTCAAGCGCAAATGACGGTTCAACAGTGCCAGTCAATAAAGCTGCGAGCAAGGCAGCTGCCAAATATTTTCTGGTCATAATCACTCTGAAGTACCATTATCGTAATTCATTGTTATTTTTGCGATCTTGCTGTCTTTAATCTCAAAAGAGAGCAATTTCTTACCCAATTCATAGGAAACCCACCGTTCCCCGGAATCATTTTCGACCAGACCGTCACCGTATGCTTTATTCAGTTCCGTCGTCGTTGAACCCACATGGATACCACGCGGCGTTTTGATATCCGCTACCGTCAGCGTAATCTGCGACACGATATAATCATCAACGCGTCTTTCCGCTTTATCCCACCAGAGATTGGAACTGAATATTTCTAACCCAGCCCTTTGATGCTGGTAGAATTTATAATTGGTTCCGTCAAAAGGAACCTCACCAACAAAATTCCCTTCAACCGGCACCTCGATTTTACGCGCAACGTCATGAGTCCACCTGTCGCCCAATGCGACAGTATGGTCTTTTACCTGCACAGAAAAATCCTGTTTTACTAAAACCTGTTGAGCCAATACCTCATAACTGCTCAGACAGGTCAACATCAGGGCACAGCAGAGATATGTCGGGATGCACTTTTTCACGTTATTTGTCATTTAAGGAATGTGTATTGCGTTTCTAACCACTGGAGAAAAATGAAGACTAAAGCAAGAGAGTCAGGTTTTTTCATGGTGAAACCGAATCGGTGCAGCACTCAGATTCATAACGGATAACGTTTTAAGTGAGCGGCAAGCACCGCTCCTGCCTTACTCACCTTTGGTCGTAAATTTCTCCTGCACCGCCGCATCAATATCCCCTTTATGTCCCGCTCCCGGTGCCGTGGTACCTGGATTTGTACCGGAGGTATTCAGATGCAGCTTACCGCCTGTGGTGATATAACCATCGCCCTCAACAAAGAAGTTAAACTCTTTGCCGATCAGGTTAATCTTGCCGTTAGCATTCAGCTCAATAGCGCTTTCACCTGAGACCAGCCGCAGCTTCGTCCCGGAAGCAATGACATACTGCTCTACCGCCGCATCCAGCTTGCCTTTACCCGTCAGGATTTCGGTTCCGCCTTTTACGGCCTGGATTTGGTTTGCTTCCACCCGATGCAATTCATTTTTCTTAACATAATGGCTGCGCTCCCCGCCGACGCTGTGCGTTTCATCGTTTTTAACGCTGGTATCCATATTGCGCTCGGCCTGGATCCACACCTGCTCTGCACCTGCTTTGTCCTCAAAGCGCAGAGCGTTTGCGTTGTCGACGGAACCGTCTTTCGTGCGGCTCATAAAGCCCATCTGCGTCGCTGCCGCGGGCAGCGCCCACGGCGGCATGCTCGCGTCGTTATACACACGGCCGGTAATAATCGGACGGTCCGGGTCGCCGTTGATAAAGTCCACCACCACCTCATCGCCGACGCGCGGGATTTGTACCCCGCCGTAGCCCTGGCCCGCCCACGCGCTCGACACGCGTACCCAGCAGGAGCTGGTGTCATCGCCCTTCGCCAGACGGTCCCAGTGGAATTTCACCTTCACGCGGCCATATTTATCCGTCCAGATACTTTCCCCCTGCGGTCCCACCACTTTCGCGGTCTGCGGCCCGTAGGTGCGTGGCCATGCCGTGGACTGCGCCGGACGGTAGACCACCGCCGACGGGATGACCGTGAAATCGGTACGGTGAATGGTTTCCCCCTCGCCGCTGGCATAGCGGTTCTCTTCGAGGTGGTAACCTGCGGCCGTCACCAGATACTCACCGTTATCGCTGAAGAACGGCGCGTTGGTTAACGTGAAGGTGTGGCCTGGCGCAATTCCTGCCGCCGTCGCGGTGGCCTGAATCTGCTGATGCTCCACCTGCCAGCGCTCCTGGCGTATACGGGCATAGAACTCCGCATGCCCTGTCTCTACAAAGCGACCCGGCCAGTCGTAAACGTCGATGCTGCCCGGTTTCGGTGACGCCGGGTTCTGCTGAGCCTGGAACAACCACGCATTCGGCTTGCGGAAGTCATAATCGTCGAGGCTGTAAATCCCCGGCGTGACGCTGTCTTCCAGCGCCCACTGGCTGATGCCCTCTTCGTCCGTACTACCGCCGGACGGTGTCTGGTGGTAAGGAATGACCTCATAGCCACTGAACGGCTGATGCTGCGTCGCGGCGTCGGTCAGCACCAGCGTATGTTTGTCCGCTTCGTGATTAAAGTGATACGCAATCCCTTCCAGCTCCATCAGACGGCTGATGAAGTCCAGACTGGACTCCTGATACTGCACGCAGTAATCCCACACCCGGTAGCTGCCGGTGAGTTTATCCTCAACGTTGACCTGATGCTCACCCAGCAGGGTTTTCACAATCTGTGGCACCGTCTGGCCCTGGAAGATTCGCAGGTTACGGTCACGTTTCATCGGCCACAAATCTGGCTCTACCGTCAACTGATAGACCGCATAGCGGGTGCCCGTCAGTTCCACGGCGCTGACCCCCACACGTGTGACTTTGCCGTTGATGTAGCGGGAAGTGAGCAGATTCTGCGTCGGAATGGTGACCGTGACCGGCTGCCCCAGCAGTTTACTGCGGTCAATGCGCGCATCCGTGCCGAGCAGCGTCAGCGTCAGGGCGAACGATTCGGACATCGCCTCTCGGCCAGAAAGTTTCCAGAAAAGAAGCCCCTCGACCGGGAGCTGAACGGTAATTCGGTTGAGCATAATCGTTAATCCATATGGCTTATGCGATGTAGATAATTACGGCAATAAACGTACGATGATAATGGCTATTCTTAATCAGACTTGATATTCACAGAACAATATTTTTTCATTACAAATATGAGCGAACCAATTTTCACTATTTCAGAAAAAACAAACAGCGTGATATTGAGAGGGATAACACTCATTCCCAGACCGACTATAATCATTGGGAACAAGGTCACCGAACAACTCATGGTGAGCAGGCGCAGTACTTCCTGCGCCAGAGCAAACCGGACGGCATATCGGTGCGTTGTGAAAAAAAACCAGGCAGAGAAGCATAATGAAACCGGCCACAGAAGGTAAACGAGGTAAAAAAGCCCCGCCAATAAACCGTTTACCCCTCCTGCTATCAGCATAAAGATAATAACACCAAAGTTTCCGCCTGTAGAATCCCACCATGACTGAAGCAAGTGGTATGGGCCAATTGAATAAAACACAATACCAATGACATCCATAATGCCCCAGAAATAGAATATTTTATTTTTCGCGGTTATATTCACTCAATCCCTCTTTTGACCGGCTCTGGTGGCCACTTACCACCATGTCGAATAAGTGATTCTTTAATAGCAATAAGGTCTTTATACTCGTCGCTGTCTTTTTTTGCTTTTCTCAGAAAACGCTGCAACTGATTTCCTAATGTCCAACCATTATCAGCACGAATGTCAGGATCAGCCCCACGCTCCAGTAAAAGGAAAACATGATCGTAGGAATGAAAATCGAAAGCATCAATGAGCATCGTATTACCAAGTGAATCCGTAATGTTGATATTACCGCCCCGGTCAAGCATCACTTTCAGCGTCTCGGTGTTTTTTTCTTCAATTGATTGAAAAATAATGGGTTTATCAAAAACGTAATCTTTTGCATTCGGGGATAAACCACCATCCAGCATCGCCTTTATCCACTCCCCACTGTCTGCCATAAGAACAAATTCTGCCGGGCTACTTTTTCCATCAGGCCTTGGTTGAAGCGGGTCGGCTCCAGCCCTTATCAGTTCCGTCACAATCTGTAGGCGCGGTTGCGTTTTCTTATCATAGAGCGTATTCATCAGCGCCCAAAAGAGCAGCGTCATGTCCTCTTTACCAGGTTTGTTGAGTTCAGTTGTTGCCACAAGTTTTTTTACATGACTCGTATCGCCACGCTCAATTGCCTCAGTCAGAAAAAACTGTGAACCACCGAAATAATCCCGGGGCCTATCTCTACATCCTAATTGCAACCTGGCAAAAGGATTACTATTACTAACACGAAAAAATTTCGAAGAATCATTCGCCCCTCAGTGCTTGATAAAAGCACTATTTTACGCAGAAACTCCCTTCTGCACATATTTATAATATTTTAGGGAGTACAATTTTAGCGTTTCGGAGATTATGAATAAAATAAGATTAACCCAAACATTCGAGATACCAGTAACGCCCACCAGCAACGGGAATAATGAAACGGAACAACGGAATGATATCAATCGAAAAACTTCTTGAAACAGAGCAAACTTAACTGCCCAGTGCTTCCGTTTAAAGAAAAGAATTGCTGAGACAACAAAAGAAAGCAGAAGTCCTAGATCCAGGATAAAAAGGACCATTACGAATATGCCAGGCACTACAGCGTTGTGTGCATACCATAGATCAATAAATGATTGGGTATCCGAAATGACAGGTATTCTTCCCATTCGTACTGAGTTCACACAATAGAGTATGATGGCAAGAATATCCATACCACCCCAGAAAAAGAAAACCTTATCTTTTCCAGTCATGTCCTGCTTATCTCTTATTTTGCTGGGACTGGTGGCCATTTACCGCCATGTTGAATAAGCGCCTCTTTAATTTCGTTAAGCTTCTTGTATAACTCGCTGCACTCTTGCGCTCTCTCCAGTTCGAGCTGCAATTGATTTCCCATTGACCAGCCACTTTCAGCTTTTATCTCAGGGTTTGCTCCACGCTGCAGCAAAAGAAGTACATGATCGTAGGCTCCGTAATCAAGGGCATCAATCAGCAACGTTTTACCTAATGAATCAGCAACATCAATATTGCTTCCTTTATCAAGCATCACTTCCAACGTTCTGGTATTTTTGGCTTTAATGGTTTCGAAGATAATGGGTTCATCAAATATTTTATCTTTCGCATTCGGGGATAACCCACCATCCAGCATTGCCTTTATCCACTCCCCACTGTCCGCCATAAGAACAAATTCTGCCGGGCTACTTTTTCCATTAGGCCTTGGTTGAAGCGGGTCGGCTCCAGCCCTTATCAGCTCCGTGACAATCTGTAGGCGCGGTTGCGTTTTCTTATCATTGAGCGTATTCATCAGCGCCCAAAAGAGCAGCGTCATATCATGCTGACCGGGCCTGTTGAGATCGGTTCCCGTTAGACGCTTTTTAACTTCATCTATCTTGCCGCTTTCAATAGCCTGAGCCAGAACGAGTTGCTGGCCGCTGAAGTAGTCTTGCGGATTTTGATCTGTATTCTGTCTACATCCCTGTATCAGAAAGATAAAAACTACTATCAGGCTAGTAATTAACCGTGCTTTCACGTCAACTCCATGTAATATCTCGAAATTATTCCCTATTACAGAAAGAGAATTATTTCATGTTACATGCTACTTATCACTGACTTACTGGTGCAGGTGGCCATTTACCGCCATGTTGAATAAAAAGTTCTTTTATTTCGTTAAGCTTTTTATACTCATCACTACCTTCTTTAGCTCTTTCAAGATAGCGCTGCAGTTGATTGCCCATCGCCCAGCCATTTTTGGCTCTAATTTCTGTATCAGCACCACGTTTAAGCAGTAGTATTACGTGATCATAAGCATGATAATTTAAAGCTTCAAACAATAATGAACTGTTTAGTGAATCGGTGATATTAATGTTTGCCCCCCGATCCAACATAGCCTCAAGCGTGTTCGTATTTTTTGCTTTAATAGCTTCAAAAATTATAGGCTCATGAAACGTTTTATCTTTAGCGTTAGGCGATAGTCCCCCGTCAAGTAAAGCATTGATCCAATCTGCACTGTCCGCATTCAATACAAACTCAGCGGGGCTGTTTTTACCCTGAGGCCTCGGCTGGAGAGGGTCTGCACCAGACTTAACCAATAAGGTGATGATTTTTAATCGAGAAGGTGTTTTATTTTCATTGATGCTATTTCCAAGTGCCCAAAAAAGAAGCGTCATATCTTGCTTTCCGGGTTTGTTAAGATCATTTTGCGGTATAAGTTTCTCGACACCGTCAATATCGCCACGCTGGATATTTTCAGCCAAAGCTAGCTGCTGACCGCTGAAATAATCTTGCGGATTTAGATCCATATTTTGTTTACACCCCTGAATCAGCAATGAAAATAGAATTACGAAAAAGGATACAAAAAGCTTATTCACAAACGACTCCTGATTATCGAAATATCTTCGTCTTTTTGCTGTTCTATACAATTAATGGCTTGTCCAATCCCGTGTTTGTCGAATGCTCCACCAACACCACCAGACAGATCATGAGAAATACCTGCGGCATCAGGTGCAAGTGCTGACAATTCTTCTTTAGCGATTAAGGATGGGATATGCCCTTTCACCATTTTGAAGTCCTCAGCAAGATCGACTTCCTGAATTTTAGTCAGCAGTTCTCCTTTGACGCGGTAGGCCTGAATGTTTTCAGATCTTCCCAACAAACGCCCGCCATATTTTTCTACTGTCCCGCTATTTAGCCCTGAGGCATTAAATGTCCAGGCCGCTTTTCCACTCGCTATAGACGTTGCCGAGGCCAATCCTCCACCTAAAGAATGTCCCGCAATATCAATAGGCTGGGAAGACATTGCTAATTTTTCACCAAGTTGCACTGCACTGCGGTAATAAGGTGCATCAAACCCAATTCCTTGCTTAAAGTTATTCGCCCAATCGGCACCATTTTTTATTGAGGCGAGTCCATTTTTATTTCGCAGTGAATCCAGATGCTCTGCGAGCGATGGTAAACCCGGCTCCCTTGACCCTCTGAAAACCAGCGTCGAATTCATGTCTTTACCGAATACACCCGGATCAGGCTGATATACGCGTGACAGAAAATCTGGTGAGTCAGCTTTATCGAAAAGATCTTTGCTTTTAAGGCCAAACTTTTCCAAAGCACCCGCATCATTACTAATATCCTTCCACCCCTCAGGCACCCCAGGCGTGGTTTCCAGCGGGTTCACGGTCTTATACACATTCTCCGCGAGTTTCGCTTTTTCTACCGCGATATTATTCGCCGCCAGGCGTTTAGCCGCAATCTGCACGTCGGGATACACGCTATTGCTTCCCTTCGCAATCAGATCCTTACGTGCCTGCCAACGCTCTGCCTTGGTCATCTCCTGCAGTTGCGCCGCGTAGGTTTTACCGTCTTTGCCCGGTGTCGGCTTATCCGGCATCTGTGCCGTTTTGGATTTCACAACCTGCTTCGGCAGCACTGTTGGCGCAGGGCGAGAACCATAGGTTCGCACCATCGTTTCGTAACGATCGACAATGGTACTTACCGGGTACCAGCCCAGACCGTTCAACGAGGCGGCCTGCAGACGGCCATCGGCATTGATATAAAACATCTCCGTCACCGACGACCAGTTGCGATAGCTCTCGTCAATAGCAACGACCCTGCCCATATCGAGATCCTGCACAATCAGCTTACGGGTATCACGCCCTGACTGATAAGGATTCGCGCCAGTGATGGCGTGCAGCAAATCGTAGCGCGTGAACAGGGAGCGCAGCGAATTGTCAGGAACCGACATAATCCACTGCCCGGCAACGGACGGGCGGATAATTTTCGCAAAAAGCGCTGGCGAGACATTCTCGTTGAAAAGATAGACAAACTTAATGTTATACATTCGCTCCGTCCTGTTACCTGTCCCTGTCTACCTTACTTATGGATTCACCAGCCAGGTGCCAGGCTTCGCAATATCCAGCGTCTGGCTACGCGTTCTTCCGTTGCCCTGCAATTCAATCTTCACTTCACCAGCGGGCAGCTTGAGCGACGCATAGCCGTTGGTTGCCGGACGCAGCGCTTTTGTCTCGCCGTTTACTCTCAGCGTTTCGCCGTCGAGAATACGGATATAGACCAGGGCAACCGGGCTGGCGTCAACAGGTGGTGGCACCTGCTGCGCCGTCGCCTGTTCATTAACCTTCGCCGTTTCTGGCTTCACGTCTGACGTGTTCGCGGCGGTTTCTGTCGGACGTGTTTCTGCCGGTGCCTGTGCAGCCTGCTCAGGCGCATCATGGCCGCCGCTAAACAGCATCGCTCCGGCGACAACACCTACCAGCACACCTGCGGCAACCATCCCAGGGATCTTGTAGCGACGCCAGTCGAGTACAGAAGCCGGTTTTTCCTCTTCCACCGGAACCAGCATCGTGCCAGGTTTTTTCGCCGTCAGCACGTCGTTGATACCGGCGACCGGCATCTCAATCAGCGCGGCAAACTCGTCGATTGACTGCGGACGGTCTTCCATGTGCAGCGCCAGCGCGCGGTCAATGGCCTGCAGCAGCGGAATGGAATAGCCCTGCGGCATGATTTCCACCAGCGGTTTGCAGGTGTCCTGAATCGAACGCACCACGCTGACCGGCGGCGGCGATCCCACGATTAGCGTACGCAACACCGCGCCGAGGGCGTAAATATCTGTCCACGGGCCCTGCTCGCTTTCGTTGTCGTCGGTGTACTGCTCAATCGGCGCAAAGCCAGGGCGCAACATGGTTTCCGTTTCGTCAGAAAGGTTACCAATAGTGCGACGTGCGGAGCCGAAATCGAGCAGTACCGGCAGACCGTTCTCCTGAATTTGAATGTTATCCAGGGAGATGTCGCGGTGCAGATAACCCTCGTCATGGATGGTCTTAATCGCGCCAAACAGCATCGGCAGCGTACGACGGATCCAGGCCTCGTTAATCAGCTCCGGCTTTTCTTCACGCAGGCGAGAAAGCGTGGTACCGCTGTAAAACAGCGTCCCCATATAGGCCGTGTCGTTTTGTACCCAAAAACGCAGCACATGCAGCAGGTTCGGGTGGTTAAAACGCGCCAGCAGACGGGCCTCCTGAATAAAGCTGTTCAGGCCTGCGGAAAAGGCTTTGCCAAAGCGCTCACTGCGCAGCACGAGGGTCATGTCATCGCCACGCACGGCGAGCGAAGAAGGCATAAATTCTTTGATAGCGATAGTGCGTTCGAGCTGATGATCCCACGCGCGATAGACGATGCCGAATCCGCCGCCGCCGATCACCTCTTTGATTTCAAACTCGTTGAAGCGATACCCGACCGGGAGCGCGTTTGGAACAGTCCGATTGTTATCATTATCCGTCATCTTTTACAGTTCTCTTGATGATTATTACGCGGCAAACTGACAGTGAAACTCGCCCTGCTCGCAGGTGACATGCAGACGTCGGTACTGCTCGTCGCTGCGGCTGGCGGTAAGTAAGATCTGGCTCATCTGAGGCAGCAGGGTATTGGTCAGGATAGCGTCCACCATGCGACCACCAGACTCCACCTCGGTACAGCGCTGAACAATTTGTTCCACCACGCTGTCGTCAAACTCAGAAATAATGCTGTGATTCTCTTCCAGACGACGCTGAATGCGCTTGAGCTGCAGGCGAACAATCAGCCCCAGCATCTCGTCACTGAGCGGGTAGTACGGCACCACCAGCAGGCGGCCCAGCAGCGCTGGCGGGAATACTTCCAGCAGTGGCTGGCGAAGCGCGCCGCTCAGGGCGTCTGGCTCCGGCATCAGATCCGGATCGGCACACATGGCGCTGATCAGATCGGTGCCAACGTTAGACGTCAGAATAATTATGGTGTTACGGAAATCAATGTGGCGACCCTCGCCGTCTTCCATCCAGCCTTTATCGAAGACCTGGAAGAAAATCTCGTGTACGTCCGGGTGCGCTTTTTCAATTTCATCCAGCAACACCACGCTGTACGGACGACGGCGGACCGCCTCGGTTAACACCCCGCCTTCACCATACCCGACGTACCCCGGAGGCGCACCTTTTAAGGTGGAAACGGTGTGTGCTTCCTGGAACTCACTCATGTTGATAGTGATAACGTTCTGTTCACCGCCGTACAGCGATTCGGCGAGCGCCAGCGCGGTTTCGGTTTTACCGACGCCAGACGGGCCACACAGCATAAAGACCCCGACCGGTTTGTTCGGGTCGTCGAGTTTCGCCCGTGAGGTTTTGACGCGACGGGCAATGAGCTCCAGACCGTGACGCTGGCCTATAACGCGCTGGTTGAGCGTGTCGGCGAGGTTCAGCACCGCGTCGATCTCGTTTTTCACCATCCTGCCCAGCGGGATGCCGGTCCAGTCGGAGACCACTGCAGCGACCACGTTTTCATCCACCGCCGCGAACAGCAGCGGTTCATCACCCTGCAAGGCATTCAGCGCCTGCTGCTGTTCCGCCAGTTGGCGGCGAAGCTCAGCGTTATCGTCGTCGCCTGCTGCAAACAGCGCGGCACGCAGGCTGATAATCTCCTGCACCAGGCTGCGTTCCTCTTCCCAACGCTGGGCCAGGGCTTCGCGTTTTGTTTCATACGCGTCGCGATCTGCAAGTAATGCCGTCACGCGATCGACGTCACCTGCCCCCACGCGGGCTTCGCGTTCCGCTATCTCAATTTCCACGTCCAGCGCGGCAAGGTGGCGCAGGCAGTCTTCCAGCTGCGCAGGTGGCGCGCTTTGGCTGACCGCGACGCGGGCACAGGCAGTGTCGAGTAGCGCAACGGCTTTGTCCGGCAGCTGACGCGCCGGAATGTAGCGATGCGACAGCTTCACCGCCGCGCTGACCGCTTCGTCGAGCAGCAGCACCTGGTGATGGGTCTCCAGCGGCGAGACGGTGCTGCGCAGCATCAGAATGGCTTTGGCTTCATCCGGCTCGTGAACCTGTACCGTCTGGAAACGACGGGTCAGCGCCGGATCTTTCTCAATGTATTTTTTGTACTCTGCCCAGGTCGTGGCCCCAATGGTACGCAGTTGCCCGCGAGCGAGGGCAGGCTTCAGCAGGTTTGCCGCATCACCGGTCCCCTGCTGGCCACCTGCGCCAATCAGAGTGTGGATCTCATCAATGAACAGAATGATCGGCGTGGCGCTGGACTGCACTTCATTGATTAACGCCTGCAGACGTGCTTCGAACTCGCCTTTCATGCCTGCACCGGCCTGTAGCATGCCGATATCCAGCAGCCAGAGTTGAATATTTTGCAGCGGTTCCGGCACGTCGCCGTCGGCGATACGCAACGCCAGTCCTTCCACTACCGCCGTTTTCCCGACCCCGGCTTCTCCGGTCAGCAGCGGGTTGTTCTGGCGGCGGCGCATCAGAATGTCGACCATCTGGCGGATCTCTTCATCACGCCCGACCACCGGGTCAATTTTCCCTTCACGGGCACGCGCAGTCAGGTCCTGACCATACTGGGCCAGCGTGCCCTGTGCAGCCGGTACTGCACCGGCTGGCACATCCGCTGCGGCAGCAGCCTGCTGCGTCTCTTTGCTGTTGGCGCAAATAGCGTCGAACTGCTCAATCAGCACCTCGACGTTAAGGCGAGTAAACTGTGCAGAGATGCTTTTCAGCACGTTAGCCAGATTCCAGGTTTTCAGTATGCCGATCAGCAAATGCCCGCCACGAATACGGCTGACACCAAACTTCAGCGAGCCGAATACCCAGGCGCGTTCCACAGCGCTGTCAATATGTTCAGAGAGATCGGAAACGGAACTCGCGCCGCGCGGAAGTGCGTCCAGCGCGGCCACGATATCACGCGTCAGTTTCTGTTCGTCGAGACCAAAGTGGCGGATGACCTGCTGCAGATCACCGTCCTGCTGCTGCATCAACTGATGCAGCCAGTGCACCAGCTCAACATAGGGGTTGCCGCGCAGCTTGCAGAACGCAGTGGCGCTTTCCAGAGAGGTAAATAACAACGTATCCAGTTTGCCGAAAAGCACGGCACGGCTAATTTCTGACATGTTAGTTTCCATTAACAATAATTCGGTATACGGAAGGATTACCGCTCTGCGCGATACACCAGGTCGCCACGCGGGACAGGCTGCGGCTGAAGTCCCAGCCAGGTGTTATAGCCTAATCGCCCGGCGCTGCCGAGCGTGGTGCCCTGTACCGCATCTTCACGCAGGATCACCCGTGTTTCCCATTCAAACTCCACCCCAAGATACTGGCGCACCCAGTCACGCAGCTCGGTGACCCACGCTTCGCCCGGCAGAAAACGGTTGTACTCCTCCGCACTCAACGGGCCAATGTCGATGCGAAACTTGTGCTGCACGTCGCGGACGGCAACGCCGAGAAACGCAGATTCGCCCAGACGAGGCAAACGGCGTCCTTCACCCAACTGCGCCTGCTCACGCGTGGAAAGCGGCATCCACTGCGGTACGTTGCTTACCAGTTTGACCGGCGCTTTAAAATAGTTGCGCAGGATCTTCTCCAGCCCCTCGGGATCCCGCCCGTGACGGGTCAGGTGCCCGGCGTGGGTAAAGCGGGCATGCGAGCTCAGGCTGCCATTTTCCATCTGGCCCGGCTGCCCCATGCCAATCAGCGACGCCAGATACCCCTCAAAGCGCTTGTTATCGGCACGGTCCAGAGAGACCGCAGGCTGCGCATCCGCCCACGCGCGATAAAACAGCAGCGTCAGACGATGATGGAACAGATCGGCAAACGCACTCAGGCTGGTGTCCTGGTGATGATGAATACGCTCGCGGGCGTACTCGGTCATGTGTACCGGCAGCGGGCCATTAGGGCCAAACAGACCGAAGCTGAGGATAGACACCTCATGCAGCCCGCTTTCCTCCCGCAGGCCGACTTGTGCCACCGTCGACGGCGCAAAACTCATCGACGGCTGCTGACCGATGCGTAACGGCTCAAACTTTGGCAGTGGCGCGCGTCCCAGCGGGTAGCGCTCGCCGCCCTGAGCATCAATACGCCTTAAGAGCTGGAACAGATCGTAGCGCCACGGGGTCTCGCGAACGCCATGCCAGAACGTATCCGGCAACGGTGTCAGGCGCTGGACGCGCAGCGGTGCGACAGCAACGTCACTCATAGCAGCGCCCTTTTACCCATCCGCGGTGCCCAGTAGCCGATCTCGCCGCGCTGCTGACTTTGCAGGGTGAACTCAGTGAAGCTGTTGATCGACACCAGCCGGGCAAACAGGCGCTCCAGCACGCTGCCAAAAAGCCAGGGGCTGGCACCGGAAAACGCCCGCTCATCCACCGTCAGGGTAATACCGATCCCACGGGCGAAAACGACCGGACCGGGTTCAGGAACACGACGGTGAACGGGTTCCAGCACGCAGTGGCGAACCCCTTCGACCTGACGGGCAACGGGCGTTTCTGCCAGGTTAGCATACAGCCCTAACAGCTGACGCAGCGCCGCCGCGCCCTCTTCATTTTCGCTGTCCATCAGGCTGAGGTAGTTCATCTGCAACTGGCTTATAAGCCGCCAGGTACTGAACCCTTCGGCTAGCGCCGGACGCGGTGGCGTTGGGCCTTTACGCAAGGTCAGGGATTTCACCGGCATGGAGTCAGCCATAATGAATTGCCCGAGCTCCTGCTGCAGCATCAGCGGCAGATCGCGGCTGGTGCATAACACCTCTGCAGAGATGTAGCGCAGGTTTTCCTGCCAGGGTGCATGCTGTTCATCCACCAGCGAAACAAAGACCTCCGAACCGATATAACCGGTACGGGTGCCGTATCGCAGAGCATGTTCTGAGAGTACGCGCTGTTCCCGGCGCTGAGAAAAATAGGCACCGTAATTGCCTGCATCGCCGCTCCAGGTACTCCAGAAAGGACGAAACGTCTGGTCGTCACGCTGGCCGTCGGCGCTGCCGAAGATTTTATTCACGGCGTAAATTTCATAATCCAGCGGACGGATGTTATCCACCACCAGATGGTATTCATGCTGACCGTCGTTGAGCTTTTGTCGCGCCGCCACTTTCGGAAACAGATTGATCACCGGCGTGCAGTGCAACGCCAGATGACTGGCATCAACGACGCGCTCCAGTTGCTCATCCGACTTATCCAGCAGGATGAAAATATCAAAGGCTTTTTCGTCTTCGCAGCGCTGAATAAGCCTGCTCAGACCGCTCAGGCTGATGAAGCGGAAACGTGCCGGAAAAGCAAAATACTCCTGCAACAGGCGATAACCGTCAAAGTTACGCAGATCGTCCGGGAGCAGCGCCTGATCCGATTCAAAGCCCTCCTGACGCAAAGCGTCAGACGCCAGCAGTTGTCGCTGCGGTTGCGGGCTGACCGTCTGGCAGACGATCCCGGCGTGGTGCTCCATCACCAGCTCCAGCAGCTTCAGCGCTTCAATGTCAGGACCGCCGAGGAAAAATTCCAGACGGTCGAAATCCAGGTGTCCGAGGTTTTGCGGGCCGTCGCAGGCGATGCGGATCCGCAAAGCGCTGTTGATCCCCCGTTGGCTCAGGCCCAGCTGCGCCAGCGGCAGGTCAGCAGGCACCCCGCCCAGTTCGACTTTCTCGATTTTCAGCGGCAGCAGGTTGACCTCGTGCGCAGTGGTATAGCTGCAGGTCACGCCGGTTTTTTTCAGCGCCAGGCTGTCCATCATAGTGCCGCGCGGCACGATAAAGCCTTTGCTCAGATCGCCCCGGCTACTGTCTGGCTGGATTTCAGCAATCGCCATTGAGGGGGTCGGGGCGAGATAGTTCGGTGCAATCATCTCCAGCAGGCGCTGAGAGAAACGCGGAAACTCCGCATCCATTTTCATCTGCACGCGGGACGTCAGGAAGGCAAAGCCCTCCATCAGACGTTCGGTATACGGGTCCGCAACCTCGATGCCACGCATGCCCAGCCGTCCGGCGACTTTAGGGTAGCGTTCTGCAAATTCAGCCCCCATTTCGCGCAGGTAGGCCAGTTCACGGTTGTAGTATTCGAGCAGTTTACTTTCCATGATTACCCCGCATCTTTCAGTTCAAAATGGCCGTTTTCCAGATCGACATCGGTGCGAAACAGAAACTCCAGCGGGTATGGCACACACCACAAACGCCCTTTGATTTCGATGGACAGCACGTTGTGCAGATCCAGCGATGAGGTATCCGATACGCAGCGAACCTGCAGCCCTTGCGGCAAAATACGTGGTTCAAAATTGATGATGGCCTCAGTGAGCTTGCGCTGAATGTCGTGCCATTCGATATCCGACATGCGCTTCCCGGCCAGCGGCGCAACACCAAAGTTGATCACCGAGCGGTTGACGTGTGGCAACGCACTCAAATCACCGGACGCATCATGGTTAATGGTGTTAAACAGCCACTGCAGATCCCGCAGGACATTGCGACGCAGCGCAGCGTGAGTGATCAGATTGCTGTTGGCCGACTCGCGTTTTTTTTCCGGGTCGTTATCGGTGAGGCGATCCAGCAGTGAGGGCTGCATTTTATCGCGCGCCCCCACCTTCTCCTGCTTGCTGCGGGCTTGCCAGCCGCTGCGCAGCAGATCGCCTTCGCCAGCGGGATTACTCATCGGCTCCATCCGTCGCAAACGTCACGAGGCTTAGCGTCAGCAGCGGGCTTTCGCTTTGTTCGCTCAGCCAGGCTTTCTGCCCCATCCCTTCGTAAAGGGTGGCGTCCTCGTCGAGCGGACGCCACTCGGTGGTGCGTCCCAGCTTGACCGCATCGGAGGCATCGGCCGCAAAAGGATAGCGCGCCGGGATCTGACACACCTGTTCCGTACCGTCGGTCAGACGTACCAGCGCATGGCGCCAGACGAGATCGGTGACGCTGGCCGGGGCCTGGAAGCGGATTTCTGCGATGGCGCTAAACGGCAGCCAGAAATAGCGACCGTTCACAATGGTTTCACACACCGGACCGAGACGGGCATCGCCATCCATCAGCCAGTCAAACGTCTGTGTTTCCCCGTTTTCGAGGGTGAGGTGTCCCGGGTTTGCCTGCGCCTGTTCAAGGGCGTCCAGACGCAGTACTGCTGCTTGTTCGCCTTCTTCGCTCAGCGCCGCAGCAAGCGTGGTCAACCACGGCCACTGGGTTTCAGGCATGGCCGGACGCGCTTGTCCCGCCATTACCTGCGCACGTTGCAACTCGCCCTGGATTGACTGCTCCAGCAGCGTAACCGTTGGCTTTGCCTGAGGCTTCAGCGCCAGCCAGCTTTTCAGTTGAGTCAGCGCACGCGTCCAGTTGCCGCTGAGGGTTAAAAACTGTACGAACGCGGCGCGGAGATCGGCATCTGCCGGACGGGCTTTGATTTCGGCTTCAAGACGTGCCAGCGCGTCGCTGAGCGACTCACCCGCCAGGTGTTGATAAAGCGTATTCATAGCCATTCCTTAATTCGCCGCGCGCCACGCACCGACTGCCGGGTCGCGCAGTTGAGGACGCAGGGTATCAATCAGAACGATATTCACCGGGGTGCCGGGTGCAACCCAGGCGCTCCAGGTTTTTTTCACTGCCGCAATACGCGCCTGCAGTTTTGCATCGTCGCTGGCGGTTTCACGGGAAATCTCCACCGCTACGGTGCCGTTACTCTTCCAGCTATTGAGGGTGTCGTCGTAAGGCAGGATCATCCAGCTCTGGTCGCTGTTTGGGGTGCTGAATACCATGCGCTCTTTGTTGACGGAGGTGATCAGCGCGTTTTCAGGGTTGGCGCTTTGATTCAGCCCCGTTACCGGGAAGCCATGAATGTACGTCACTGCCATCTCTTTCTGCCCGCCGTTACGGGACTGCGAGATGACGGCGTGTCCGCTCAGCCAGCTCCCGTTACCGCAACGGGTGGTGTCAGTATCCGGAATAAACAGCGCCGGTGCTGAGGAGCCCCCTTCCCAGAAGGTGCGCAGGTGGCAACCATCCTGAAGGGTAAATTCCTGCCACGGCGTGCGGTCGGCGGCAGCAGTTTGGGCGGCGACATTCTGGTCCGGCGGCACTAACGCACCGCTGGCAGGGGTTGCGGTTACGGTCGCTGCTGGGGCGGACTGCTCCTGTTTCACCACCAACGCCCAATCCTGTGCTTTACCTGCTGTGCCCTGTGCCAGCGTCGTGCCCGCCGGATCGTTAAGCGTCCAGTTGAGCTTATTCACTTTGCTGCACTGGTGTTCCAGCAGAGAACCAAGACGTGGCACAAAGTTCTCCAGAACGGAAACGTCTTTCTTGCCGTTCGCCACAATACGCAGGGCCACCTCTGGCTTACACCAGCTCTGCGGCGTGTTGTCTTTGATGTTGTCGATCCAGATATCCAGCTTCTGCGCAGGTGACTGCACAATGCGGAAATTCTCAGCCTGCGCGGTGGAAGCCACCGTCAGAAGTGCCAAACCCGATAGCCAAAGTTTCATATCGTTCCTTGTGTGTCTAATCAGTTCCGCAGGGAAGAAATTGTGCTGCGTCAGAGAGTGTGTGCAGCAATGTGGTGTCCTGAGGGTTGCCCATCCATACCGCCAGGGCGGTATAGTTATCCTGCGCATTCCCCTCCTGCTCGGCATTCTTTTGAATAATTTGGTTCATTAAGGTCAGCCACTCTTGCGGCGTGTTGACCATGTGTAGCGATTGTTTCATCTGCTCTTCGCTGACGCCATGCCAGAAACCGTCTGTGCAGAGTAAAAAGGCATCGCCGTCTTCAACCTGAACCACGTCGCTATAGCTCGCTTCCGGTCCACCGTTTTCAATCCCCAGCGCCAGATACAGCAGGTTGCTGTTCAGGTTGTCAGTCTGGTGTCCTGCGTCTTTCATCTGTTGCACCAGGCTGTGGTCGGTGGTGACATGCCACAACCAGCCCCGACGAAACAGATACAGACGGCTGTCTCCGGCGTGCGCCCAGTACGCCAGACCGTAATCCCTGTCAATAAACAGGCTGACCAGCGTCGTGCCCATCCGGCGATAGTCCTGTACCGCCTGCTGTTCAGTGAGAATGGTGCGGTTCGCCGTTTTCACGTAGTCGCGTATATGCTGCGCGTTAAGGTGCTTGTCGCCATCGAAGCGGGAGATAATGCTGTTGCGGGCCAGTTCAGCGGCGACGTCACCACCCGGCAGGCCCGCGATGCCGTCACAGACGACAAAGCAGGCTGAACGTTCCCCAATGGTTTCTCCCGTCTGATCCTGGTTGCTGGCGCGCGTCCCCTGGCGGGAGAGAGAAGCCGTTGCGATATTCATTTGTCTTCCGATCCGCTCTGTGAGTCTTTGTACTGATTCACCTCCATGTCATACGCATGAAGGAAGGCTTCGCCGAACAGGGTATGGAAGTCATCCTCAATCTCGCCGGCCGTCTCGCCATAGCTACGGACAAAATAGTCCCACAGG
This sequence comes from Enterobacter sp. CPE_E890, assembly GCF_046521475.1. Taxonomy (NCBI): domain Bacteria; kingdom Pseudomonadati; phylum Pseudomonadota; class Gammaproteobacteria; order Enterobacterales; family Enterobacteriaceae; genus Enterobacter; species Enterobacter sp. CPE_E890. Next base: position 2,804,015 of record NZ_JBKFZW010000001.1, read on the forward strand.
GCGGCTTTGCGGCTGCCCGGTAGCGCCAGACGGGAGGTCATGCCGTTCTGCTTCGCCTGCTCTTCCAGCTGTTCCGGGTTAAAGGACTGCAGCATCGCGGCAATAATGGCGCGGATACCGGAGATCATACCCAGCTGATGCGCCTGCAAATCGATCAGCGCGTCGCGCACGGATTTTGTTGGCGGCATAAACCCCGGCATCGGGGTGCCGAACATCTGGATCAAGACGGTTTTGCCGGTCGGCAACAGCTTGAACGGGTTGTTGGCATCGTCCAGCACCATGGTCATATCGGCTTTCACGCCGCGCTTGAGGATGGAGCGCGAGGAGAGCAGCGCCACGGTTCCCTGAGAGAACATACCCAGAATCTGCCCCAGCTGACGCATATTTTCACGGTCAAACTGCGGCACCGGCTGCATTTCACTCAGGCCCATACCTTCCAGCAGCGCCTCCAGCAGTTCACCCTGCAACACATCGCCCTTCTCGCCATTGTTTACCGTGGCGGTTGAGGTGGCAGTGTTATTGACCGGATCGATACGCAGACGGCCCTTAGGGGCCTGAGCGCTACTGCGCGTCACAGCCTGCGGCGTAGGCATCGTGAAGCCTGCATAATCTGGTCGCGCGGGCGCTTCTTCTGCACGCGGTGCTTCCTGCGGCTCAGGGGCAAACAGCGGAGAATCAGCCAGCACGTTGTCTTCCTGCTCAGGTTCAGGCACTGGCTTATTGTCGATGATCTCATCCGGATGGGTTAACGGTGTGCCGCCCATCAGCCCGAGTGGGTCATCATTACGCGCAGCTGGCGCGCTGGCCTTGCCACCAAACAGGGCCAGCGGATCGAGTTCATCCGTCGCCTCTTCTTCTGGTGCGGGTTTACTCTCTACCGGCGGCACCAGTGTTGACGGGGTGACGTCATCGAAGATGCTCTCTTTTTTGAACAACGCTTCATCGCTGAACAGCGTGTCCGGATCGACATTCTTACGCTCAAGCTTAGGATCGCTGTCGTTGAACATCGCCAGCGGATCTTCAGCGTTACGCTCCGGGGCCGCAGGCTGGGAGAAGGGATCGTGCGAAGCTGCAGGCTGCGGTTTTGTGCGGTTGCTGGAGATACTGTCGGAGATAGAGAACTCCTGCATCAGGTTATCCCAGATTTCCGTTGGCACGGCTGTCGGCTCTGCTTTCGCTCGTGGCGCTGCACTCACAGGCTTCGGTTGCGGAGCGGGTGCGACAGTCGGACGTGCCTGCTGCTGCATGCTCGCCGCCATACGGCTCACGGGCTGCGTGTCGTGGATCAGCTCGGTCACTTCGAGGCGGTAGTCATCAATACCAAGAATGTCGCCATCCTGCAGTTCAACCTGACGCCCCCGCTCCAGCGGAATGTCATTTAATACCACGCGGGTGACGCTGCCACGGTTGGTCACGCGGCATTCACCCTGGGCGTCAACGTGAACAATGGCCTGCAGACGAGAGATAGTGCGGTCATTATCCGGCAATACCAGATTGTTATCCGTACCGCGCCCAATGGTGCCGCCCGGGGCGTAAAAATCACAGCTGCTTTGTGGCGGCTGATGACCGGGTTTCGTAGAAATAATCGTGAATCGCATGGCGTATTCCTGCTGGTATGATTAGCGCTCAAACGCTGCCGCTCTCGGAGCGAGAACGGCGGCGTTTGGGGGTTAACACATTCTATTCAGTTTGCGTAAGCTTAAACTGGCCTGAAGGACCTTCTTGTAAGGTGAAACGGGCAGCATAACGAATAGAATCGTTTTTCCCTGACACTTTCAGAGCAACATCATATTCTCCCGCTTGCCACGCAATCCCCTTCCACAGGTGACACTGTTGGGTCGTTAACGTCACCTCAGGGCTAAACGTTGACGGCGGCGATATCGCTTTCCATTCATTTCCCGCGCGTTTCATTATGGTGGGCGAATGGCTGGTGACAGGCGCTTCTAACCCGGAGTTAGCGGGAATAGCAAAGCAGGGTTCGTTGTTCTTTAGCGTAACCGTAAGCGACTGATATTGTGCAGGATGAGAGACACAGGCACTCACCGTTAATGCGATTGCTACAACACTGAGTAACTGTTTCATAACCATACCCGCCGGTCTTTAGGATTTTGAATAAACAACGATAATACCTGCAGATATTTATCCTTCAGGTCTGGTCCGATAATTCCCTCGAAACCTGCAATGTTTCGGAAATCACCCAGGCCGTAATTTATCAGATAATAAAAATCTGAAATGATAGAAGCCTGCTGCTCCATACCAAAGTCCGATAGTTTTTTATCGGGGGGAAGAGAATAATTATAACTTGCTGCCCAACTGAACGCGCCTCGGGTTCGAACATTCATTCCAACCTGATGCTGCAGTACATGCACCATTTCGTGAATGAACCAGTGCTTATATCGCGGAACCTCGATTGAAAAGTCATCCCGATAATGCGGCTCGCGAAAATAGAGCTCACCATTGGGAGTCATCGCGACATCTGTCGACTGCATATTAAACGGCAAATAGCTTTTATTATGGACTTTAACTTCTGAGTACTTTATTGCGTCACCAAAAACCGAGCGCGCCAGTGCTATTTCGCCAATAGTGAGAGGACGGGCGCCTCCTTCCTGCAAGCTTGCCATACTATCTTCCTTCCCGGTTGATAATGACCGGGGAAAACTCCCCGGCCACATACGCAATTACGCTTCTTTGTTCTCTTTGATGTTCCAGCCAGCGCTGCTTTCAGCACCTTTACCACCAGACGTGGTCTGCTCCCAGTACTGCTGTTTCACTTTCGCAGCCTGGAATGCGTAGGTCACACCAACGGTATCGCCGTTATCTGCACCGGTGTACTGAACAGACGTTACCAGCACGTCTTCCAGCGTGATGCGGGTGTACTCCACCTGCTGGCCGCCCGCTTTACAGACGGACAGCTCAACTTTGGTCAGGTGTTTACCGCTGGCGCAGTGTTTCAGGATAGCGGTGGTGGATTTGTCGATCAGCGCGTTTACGTGCAGGTCGTTAAAGTTAACTTTACCGGCACCGCCGCCACCGCCAACGCTCATATTACCTGGCTGGGAAGCGCCCCAGGAGAAGGAGGTAATATCAGTCCAGCCGGTGTGGTTAGAATCTTTAGATTCGCCCGTAACACCCTCGACCTTCAGAAACATATCAATAGCCATAATATCTACTCTTCGTGGATGAACAATATTGCTTTCGAAAAAGCACTTATATGGCAAACAGGAAAGCATGGGGCTGAATAAAACCGTCCATATTTTACCTCTGCCTCACATCAAATGACCCGTGTCATTTGACAGTCTTACACTCCCCCCTGAATGAACGGAAAGAATGTGAAGTCTTTTACTACTCTGGGTTATCCTGGATCCAGCTACGGTCAGGATCGCCAATGATGACTTGCGGAACCAGTTTGTTCAGTTTGTCGCTATGATAAAGACGTAGACAGTTTAAGGTTACGCCTTTGACATCGGGTTTTCGCTCTGAATGAAAACCATTAATTTGATTTTTATATTTTTCGATGAGGGCATTCACTTTATCCGTGCCATTTTCAGCATCAAAAGGTATCCACTCAATAAATGCGCTCGCACTTCGGGCCGCATCAGCAGAAAACTGACTGCCTTTATCTGCCACCTGAGCAAGACAGCGCGCCAGAACTAAATCTTTTAAAACCTGCCGGTATGTTTGCTGCTGATAAAAATCAGGATAGTTATTTCCAGCACACACATAAAAAGTCATAAACGCGAGGAAAAAACAGAAATGTTTCACCTTATATCCTTTGCCATATGCTCAGTAGCGCATCTGCCAGCGAGAGGCACTAACTTCTCTCTTTCCATTTCTCTGCGACAACGTATATCCCTATCGCTAATGCATTAAGTCCAGCACATAAGAACCCATGCATTGCGATTCGCGGAACATCATCCGGCCAGTCAAAGATAAACAGATAGTAGCCGGATACCGTCACAAACAGCATGAATGAAATTATTAGCAACGTATAAATGGCTAAATAGCTGATGAATTTTCGTATTAACGCTTTCACAGTCAAATTCATTAGCTATCTCGTATTAACCGAAAAGTTGCCGGCCCAATGGGCCGGCTACATTCATCACGCGTCTTTCGTCTTCAGCGACGGCAGTTTTGAAACCAGACGCAGGGAAACGGTCAGGCCTTCCAGCTGGTAGTGTGGACGCAGGAAGAACTTCGCGGCGTAGTAGCCCGGGTTGTCTTCAATCTCCTGCACCTGCACTTCCGCAGCCGCCAGCGGTTTGCGGGATTTGGTCTCCTGAGAGGAGTTGGCCGGGTCACCGTCTACGTAGTTCATTACCCAGTCGTTCAGCCAGCGTTCCATCTCTTCACGCTCGCGGAAGGAGCCGATTTTGTCGCGCACAATGCACTTCAGGTAGTGCGCAAAGCGGCAGCAGGCGAACAGGTACGGCAGACGAGAGGCCAGACGCGCGTTGGCGGTGGCATCCGGGTCGTGGTATTCGGCCGGTTTCTGCAGAGACTGCGCGCCAATGAAGGCCGCAAAATCGGAGTTTTTGCGGTGAACCAGCGGCATAAAGCCGTTTTTCGCCAGCTCGGCTTCACGACGATCGCTGATGGCGATCTCAGTCGGACATTTCATGTCCACACCGCCGTCATCGCTCGGGAAAGTGTGGCATGGCAGGTTTTCTACCGCCCCGCCGGACTCCACGCCGCGAATCGAGGTGCACCAGCCGTACTCTTTGAAAGAACGGTTGATGTTGGCAGCCATCGCATACGCCGCGTTCGCCCAGGAGTAACTGTTGTGGTTCGCGCCGTCGGTCTGCTCTTCAAAGTCAAAGCTGTCGACCGGATTAGTACGAATGCCGTACGGCAGACGTGACAGGAAGCGTGGCATCACCAGACCCAGATAGCGGGCATCTTCGGATTCACGCAGTGAACGCCAGGCGGCGTATTCGGTGTTCTGGAAGATCTTGGTCAGGTCGCGCGGGTTAGCCAGTTCCTGCCAGGATTCCATCTGCATCACGCCCGGTGCGGTACCGGTGATAAACGGACAGTGCGCCGCTGAGCCGATGCGCGCCATTTCACCCAGCAGCTCAACGTCCTGCGGGCTGTGGTCGAAGTAGTAGTCACCCACGATGCAGCCAAACGGCTCACCACCAAACTGGCCGTACTCCTGCTCGTAGATTTTCTTGAAGATCGGGCTCTGGTCCCAGCCCACGCCTTTATAGCGTTTCAGGGTGCGGCCCAGCTCCTGCTTGGAGATGCTCATAAAGCGGATCTTCAGCATCTCGTCGGTTTCAGTGTTGTTCACCAGGTAGCTCAGACCGCGCCAGGCGCTTTCCAGCTTTTGAAACTCGTCGTGGTGAATGATCTGGTTCACCTGCTGAGACAGCTGTTCGTCGATACCGGCAATCAGGTTTTGAATGGTGCGGTAGGTGTCGTTGGAGAAAGTGACGGTATTTTCCAGCGCCTGCTGCGCCAGAGTTTTGACCGCGCTTTCTACAGCGGAACGCGCCTGATCGGTTTTCGGGCGGAACTCTTTGTTCAGCAGCGCGCTGAATTCATCCTGGCTGAACGCCTGACCCGCCTGCTGCTCATGTTGTTGAGTCTGGTTGCTCATCGATTATTCCTCGCTACCTTTCGCACTTTCGTCATTTTTCGGCAACTGGCTCAGGGATTTGAGCAGCGTCGGATCCTGGAGAATTTTCGCGATCAGCTCTTCCGCACCGTTTTTGCCGTCCATGTAGGTCAGCAGGTTGGAGAGCTGAGTACGCGCTTCCAGCAGCTTGTTCAGAGGTTCAACCTTGCGGGCCACCGCATCCGGCAGGAAGTCGTCCATGCTGTCGAAGGTCAGATCGACATTGAGCTTACCTTCGCCGGTCAGGGTGTTATCCACCTGGAACGCCACACGCGGCTTAAGTGCCTTCATGCGTTCATCAAAGTTGTCGATGTCGATTTCGAGGAATTTACGCTCGTCGACGGCCGGCAGGTTTTCAACCGGTTTGCCGACCAGATCGGCCATGACGCCCATCACAAACGGCAGCTGAATTTTACGTTCTGCACCGTAGATCTCTACGTCGTACTCAATCTGCACGCGGGGGGCACGGTTACGTGCGATGAATTTCTGCCCACTGTTACTCATTGCCATGATGTTCTCCATCAAAGATGCGCGGTGAAGTTGAAACGGCAGGCTCCATGCCTGTCGTCATAATGCCTGGACGCGTTATTCGCGGCGTCCAAAGATGTTTTCCAGTTGGTTAACGCCGTCCGGCGCCAGGTCGCGAATAATGTCCATAAAGTTGAGTTCTGACAGCCGCTGTACCCGTTCAATCATCAGCGGCGCAGGGTGGCTCGGTTCGTACTGCGCAAAATACTGCTTCGCTTTTTCCAGCATCAGCTGCGCGTCGGCGCGGCTGGTGACCTGCACACTGCGCCAGTCGGTGACCTGCTGAACGGGCTGTGCTGCTACCTGTTGCTGCTCAGCATGTTGTTCAGCCTGCGCTTCACGGTTTGGCAGCAGCTTGCTGATGTCGGTCACCTGACACGCGCTGGCGACCAGCCCCACGGTTTTCAGCAGCTGCTCCATTTCGGGTACGCCGCTTTCACCGAGATACCCGGTGAGGAGATCGCGAATGACCTGCAGCCGTTCGTGAATGACGATAACCGCGGCGGTACCCGGCTGGTCGCCGCGAGCCAGTTCGTCAATCAGCCGTGGACGACCGCCCGGATAATCCGGACATTCGGTCTTGCTGCCATCCAGCAGCGCCTGGGCATCCCGGAGCGAAATTTCATCGCCGTTTGAACGCAGCAGCGAAGCATTACGCACGGCGACGGTGAGGTCAGATTTATCGCTCAGCCCTGCCAGAGCGTTAATGCGATAGAACGGATCGGTTTCGCCATACTCTTCCAGCAGCGGATAAAGCGGCTCCCAGTAACGGCTGATGGCCTCCTGCACCAGTAATAGTCCGTCTGCGTAACCTGCCAGGCCGCGACGGCGGGTCCAGGCATGCGTGAGTGCCAGCAGTACGCGAAGATCTTTGGTGCGGGTCAGCAGGCTGGTGGCGTATTTTTCAACCGTGTTCCAGTCAGCAGGTTCCGCCGGGATAATGGTGTCGCCAAACTGCTGTTCTGCTTTCCCAAGACTTGCCTGATTCATAATCTGGAAGTCGGCGTCGTACTCCAGGTTTTCGCCGCAGGGCTTGTCGGGGCTTATTGGCGCGAGAAATTCTTCGATATTCATGAGATCCCTGCTTATTCAAACATGGGCGGATAGAGACCGTGACGGCCCGGGCGGGCGCCCCCTGCAGGGTCGAACAGCAGAGTGAAAAGCTGCCCGGTAAAGTTACCGCTGTGCACATGGGTGTACAGCGGATAACCATCGCAGCGGTTAGTCCACCAGTAGCTGGTCTGGCGCAGCGGATCAAAGCACTCCGCGGCCTGGGGCCATCCCAGCGTGTTCTGACCGTCCTCGTCATAACCAATCACATCAAGGATGTCAGAACGCTTTTGCGGCTCAACGGGCTGCGGCGCCGGAATGGTCATCAGCATCTCATCCAGCTGTGAGGCGGAAAAACTATTGCGCACCGCGTGCAAACCCAGGCGCCCAATCTGCTGATACCAGCTTTCAGCCTGGCTGAGCAGGCTCGTCGACCACTCTGTCGGGACGAAGCTCAGCTGAAGGCAAACCGGGTATTGTCGACCAACGCTGTCGCGGCCGGGCAGCAGACAGCCCATCTGGATCATCTGGCTACCCAGCATCGGGGGGACAACAAAATTCCAGACCGGCGCTTTGTAAAACTGGCGCTCGCCGCTGCGCTGCTCTTCCTGCTGCCAGGCCAGCAGGCCAACCTGGAACCAGTGTGACCACTGGCGCTGTAAAGTGTCAGGAAAGCGACGCTGCAAAAAATCTCCGGCGCTGGGTAACTTGCCATACCAGCTGTAGCGGTTCATCGCAGGGGTATTCGTCATACGGCTGTCCTTGCGGTTATGGGCATGAGAAACGAGGAAGCTGGAACGGGTTGCGAATGCTGTTTGGCGCAAACTCCAGCGTGACCTGATGTCCGTCGACGTTGAACGTGGCCTGGCGGCTCAGGCTACCTGCCCCCGGGCTGGTGCTCGCTTTATCGAAAAAGCGGTTTAGCGCCCAGGCACCGTTGGTCACCAGCGTCGCCGTGCTGCCATTCGCCAGCCCCAGCTGCATACGAACCTGATTGGTACCACCTGGTCCTGGCCAGTTCATGATCTGCACGGCCTGCGGGCCATGGCTGTAGCGCAGTTGCTGGCCATCAACGTCCAGCGTCAGGTTCAGAATGGTGTTATCCATTCGCACGGTGCGGACCGTCACTTTGAAAGACGGGGTCGTGGCGCCATTAGCAAAGAAAGCGTCGCGAATGGACTGGGCCTGCTGGAACGGTCTCAGCAGCCCTTCGCTTCCCGGCAGCGTTTTGCCGTCAATGCCCGGCATAAAGCGCCAGTTTGCCTGCGTGGTATCCACTTTATTGGTCAGATTGTCGCGGAAGAAGGCGTCCATCAGCCCGGTTCCCGGCGCAAACATACGCGCGAGATCGTCAGGAGTGACCTCGGTGCTGGCGCTGCGTACCAGCGGGTAGCGACCGGCAATCGCCTGACGACAGAATCCGCCCACTTCGACATTGATCCGCTTACGCACATTGTCCAGATCGCGGCGCTGGGTATCACTGCTGGCCCCCACCGCCATGTTGCTGAACATGGTTTGCAGCCCGCCCGGCAGGCGACCGGCGCTGGCCTGCAGACGGCTGATCGCCTCGCCGCCCGGTGCCGGCATGCCGCTGTTGGCGGCGTCCTGGACGGCGGTCAGGTAACGGTAAAGCTCGTCCACCTGCTTAAGAAAGTCATCAAAGACGATAGTCTTACCGCCCTTCTCCAGCGGTTGCGCCAGCTCAATCAGCGGGGCGTAGTGATCGGTAACCAATTGTTCCGGTGACTGAGCGACAACGGCAGCTTGTGACGGAGCAGAGTTGTTATTGCTGAACAGCGTTTCCAGCGTGCGGGTAGCGCGATTGCTTTGATCTTGTGCTTTACCGGCATTGTCTGCTGCTGGTTCATCACGAGATAGCGTCAGTACCTGACTCAGGCTCAGCACCAGACGGCGCAGCGGCGAGTTTGTGCCAGAAAGCAGGCGTGCGGTATTGATACGCTGAGAAAGGTCGGCACTGTTGTTAAGCTGAATGTCGGCGAGCCAGGGATCCCAGTTTGCGATAAAGTCTCGCATGTAGAGCTGGCGCACGGCGTTATCGATCTGCTTTTTATCTTCCTGCGCCGTGGCGGCTCCCAGAACCCAGGCATCGTCTTCATGCAGGGCGGTGGTGACGCTGTCAATCTGGCCGTTAAAGCTTTTCCAGTAGCCGTCCGGGGTATAAAGCCCCGGCACACCCTCACTCACCGGCTTGCCGCTTTTACGTGAAAACACCAGTTCGCTCTGCGGTCCTCCCAGGTCGGTAAGAGAAACCGGCTTCAGATTTTCATCATGTTCCAGCAGACGCTTCAGACGACCATATACGCGGGTGGAGAGCGGCTGCTGGTTGATCAGCGCTCTTTCGCGGGTAACCAGGGATTCGTCCTGGGCATACGGGGAGGCCTGAATTTTCGGTTCCAGCAGCTGCGTCAGATGCCATTCAAGCTGTTGCAGTTGCGCCTTCGTGACGTTCTGCGGCAGGTTGCGCTGCAGATTGAGCATCACCCACGAATGCAGGAATTTGCCGTCGTAGTGCTTTGGCTGATACAGCATTTGATAGGCTTTTAGCGCTTCGTAGCTGTATTCCACATCGCTGCCGTTGTCGTTACGAAGCCAGGTGGTGATGTGCATGGCGACGGCAGGCAGCAGCATCTGATCCAGCGCTTTCTGGTACAGAGACTGCGATGCATCACTGACGTCATCCCCACGATAAAGACCCATACGGCGGGATACTGGCGGATCGTTTACATCAAACGCGTCACTCTTCGGCAGGTCCACCAGACCATTGAGCAGCGGCAGCAGATCAAACAGATCACGCTGAGGCTGGTTCTGTAAGGCTTTACTCTGCTGATCAAGCAGCGGCACCTTCGCATCGACCTCTTCCAGATACGCCTTGTTTTTGGCGTAGCTGGTCAGCCACAGCCCACCGAGGATCACCAGCAGAGACAGCAGTGCTGCATAGCCGGACCAGATCACCGCCCGGTTGCGCAGTTCCCACCAGCGGTTTTCTCCGGCAATACCGGCCTCCTGGAAAATGACGTTTTGCAGCAGATTCTTGATGAAAAAGCTCTGGCCTTTCGCTCCTGGAATGGGTGCCTCTTTGCTGACTGCATCCCAGCTATCGCCCTCGGCACCTTCAGGTAAAGAGAGCGCGCGGTTCAATTCACCCATCACGCGGTCGAACGGCATGCCCTCCTGCGTCCCGCTGGCGAAGTAGATCCCGCGCGGAGAAAACTCGGTTTCGAAATTCGAACGGGCGAAGACCGTGCTCAGGTAGTCCGCCAGCAGCGGACGCAGCGCGGCAAACTCCTGTGGGAAGAGATAGGCTTCGGCGCGGGTTTTCGCGTCATGCTCTTTCAGCATGGTTTCCGGCAGCCCGGCGTCCAGACGCTGCTGCAGCAGAGAAAACTCCTGCTGGAAGTTGCCCATCAGGTCGTAATCGGCGTGTCTGGTTTGCTCCCACGGCAGCGTAAAGCCCCAGATCTGATCGCGCTGGGCTTTGTCGTAGTCGGCAAACCATGCACGGAAGCCTTTAAGCAGGTCAGCCTTGGTTACCATCACGTACACCGGGAAGCGAATGCCCAGTTGTTCATGCAGTTCAGACAGACGCTGACGCAGATTCACCGCCTGCTGGCGGGACGCCTCGGCAGACTGGGTGAGCAGGTCAGAAATGCTGATAGTGATGATGACACCGTTGATCGGCTGGCGGCGGCGATACTTACGCAGTAACCCCATGAATTCCAGCCATTCTCCGGCATCCTGTACCTGCTCGCTCTCCTGAGTGGTATAGCGACCCGCCGTATCCAGCAGCACCGCCTCGTTAGTGAACCACCAGTCGCAGTTACGCGTCCCCCCAATACCGCGCAATGCGGTCTTACCGAAACGATCGGCCAGTGGGAACTGCAGCCCGGAATTGACCAGCGCCGTGGTTTTACCGGAGCCCGGTGCGCCAATAATGACGTACCACGGCAGTTGATACAGATATTGCGTGCTGAAGCGCTGCGTCCACTGGGCACTCTGCCCCGCTTTGCTGAAGTGCGCTTTTTTCAGCATCTGCGCGGCTTCATCAAAACGGCTGGCGAGGATCTGCTCCTCGCTGTTCAGTCGTTTCTGCGGATCCGCGGCTTCCGGTTTGCTCGTGTTCTCATTGAGCTTGTCCATCAGCTTGCGGTTCAGCCAGGCATTGTACAACCGCGGCAGGATATGGCCTTGTGCCCAGAGCAGATAGACCACAGCGATGCTGATAATGCGGTTTTGTTCAGACTCAAGCGGTCGGGTGTCCACGATGGACAACAGGGGACCGATCATCCAGATCACCGCCGCAAGCGCCGTTACGCCGAGGAAGCTCCACAGAATGCGGTTGGTCAAAATGGAAAGAAGTGTAGTCAGCATCCTTAGTTTCCTTGCGGCAATCCGTTCAGCTCAGCCTGTGTATTTTCAGGCGACACCAGCAGAGTAATTTCCACACGGCGGTTACGGGCGCGATTTTCAGGCGTCGTGTTCGGCGCCACCGGGTTAATCTCGCCCCGCCCTTCCGCTTTCACACGATCGGGCCGGGAGAGGCTTCCCTGCAGCATTTTTTGTACCGAGCGGGCACGTTCCAGAGACAATTCATAGTTAGAGGCAAAGCGCGCGCTGCGGATCGGTACGTTGTCGCTGTAGCCCACCACCAGAATTTTGCCGCTGACGTTATTCATCGCCTGCGCAATACGGTTAATCACCGGTTCATAGCGGTCACGCACAACGGTGGAGGCAGAGGCAAACAGCCCGTCACCTTTCAGGATAACAACGCTGCGGTCCGCTTCGTCTTTCACCGCGACCAGGCCCGCCTCGATTTCAGGCTTCAGGAAGCCGCGCAGGTTTAACACCGCAGGTAGTTGGCGAGCTGGCTGCTGGATGGTGGTTTCCGGCAGCTGGGACTGGTAAATCTTCGCCAGCACCGGGCTGGTGTTGTCGCCAAGACGCCAGTTAAGGACGATGTAGAACAGGCAGGCGATAAACCCGGCCAGCGCGACACAAGCCCAGAGCGGCACCATCGGACGCCACAGTTTGCGCAGCACCGGGCGATCTTCCGGATGGGGAGAAAGCGGTGGCGGATAGCTTCCACGCACGCCGCGGATCATCTGCCAGAGTCGCTGCTTGATCGTCTCGAGCTGGGTGCGCCCATTATCCAGCACCCGATAGCGCCCTTCGAAGCCAAGCAGCAGGCAGTAATTGATCATCTCCAGCAGCAGAATATGTTCACGCGGGTTCTGCGACAGGCGCGCCAGCAGCTGGAAGAATTTCTCGCCGCCCCAGGTTTCGTTATGAAACGTCACCAGCAGACCGTTGCTTGACCAGACGCCGCTGCTTCCCCAGGGGGTCAGCGCAGCCGCTTCATCCAGGGCCGTACACAGGCAGTAACGTGCCCCGACGATCACCTCATAGGCGAGACCAGCCTGCTGACAGCGGACTTCGAAACGGCGAATTTCATCGATCAGACGCTGGCGTAATGCCACCTGATCGTCATGAGACACCGAATGACGGATCTGCGGAATCGCATTGAGCAGCGGATTAGCGGCCGCCACCAGCGGATTGTTACTACTGGCTCCGGTAATCGCGGCATCACTGCCGGTATCCTGTCGTTCCTGCATATTTAGCGCTCGCTATATTATTCTGTCGGGCTACGGATGGCCCAAAACTCCATATCCAGTCCCGGGAATTCCCCTGCAAGATGCAGGGCAAATGCACCGGACTTATCCATCTCGTGCCACAGCTCACTGCCTTTCTCCAGCTCAAAGTAGCTGTAGCCCGCATGCCATGGGATCTGCGGTGGCGCAACCGGCATGGCGCGCAGCATAATGCCAGGCAGTTGCAACTGGACCAGATCGCGGATTTTCGATACCGGCGCTATCTTCATCTGGGCAGGGAAATAGGTTTGCAGGTGTTCGCCTGGCACACTGGCTTTTACCGCCAGTACGAAACCAAACTCGCGCACCATGCTGGTTTCAGGCACCGTAGCGATGTTCAGACCGTGAGAGCGTTCGTTAAGCGGCAGCTGAATCGCGTGATCTTCCATCACCAGCGACAGCCCCTGACGCAGCATCAGCATCAACTTACTGAAGCAGTTCGCGAGATCGTCATGATCGTAAATCGGTAGTACGTTTTCGGCGTGACGTTGCGAGGTCCAGGTGGCGAGTTCGGTGGCAAACGGCAGCCAGCTGCGCCAGAGCGTTTCCGGGTGCAGCAGCGGCAGCGTTTTTAAGTGAGAAACCTCGCCCAGATGGCGGTTCACCAGCGACAACAGCGTAAATTCGATCAGTTCAGAGGTGTTAAAGCGGCCAGGCTGACGCAGACGACCGCCAATCTGCTGACTGCGCTGCACCAGTAAGCCGTGCAGATCGTTGATCATGCTGTAGATCTGCGGGCTGTTATTGGCGTTCAGCATTGGCGGAATGTAGCTGTTATCGAGTCGCACGAGGTTATCGTTACGTTTCTCGGTCACTGCCGCCACGCCGATGGCGGTCCATTCTGCTGTCAGATCTTTTTCCAGCATCAGGGTCAGACGAAGACGGCCAAACTGGACGGTGGCATCCCCCACCGACATGGCGTTATCGTCTTCTACCTCTTGCTCAAAAGCGATGAAGCGCGCCAGAGAGGCCTGCTCTTCGCTAAAAATCACCTCTTCTCTCTCGCCACGGCGAACCGGCAGCGCGAGCACCACCTTTTCATTGGTGAGGTTGTCGGGGATTTTCAGCGGTGCAGGCCCGTTGCGCCCGTTACGCACCTGGAAAAAGGTGCCGTCCGGCAGCAACCCGCTGCAGTAGCTCAGGGCAATGCATCCCTGACGCAGCAAGGCTTCATCGAGTTCAACGTCCAGAAAGCCCCAAAGATAGGACCGCTGTAGCGCACCCCATTCACGAACATGGTTGAGCAGATAGCTTTCAGCCCGCTGAAAATGGTGTGGACGCAGGAACATGCCTTCGGTCCAGACGACCTTTTCTGCTTTCGTCATGATGTGTTTCCTGTTTTAACGCGCGTTACTGACTGATGACACGAATGCCATTCACGTCGAGAAAAACGTTGGCCTGGAGTTCATCCGCGGACCATTTCCAGAACTGATAGAGATGATTTTCGCCTGGCACAGGCAGAGGGATTGAAACGCGCCATTTTTTGCCATCCAGCATCTGATATTCCGCCATCACACCGATATAGCGGGCCTCCGGAGAGCTTTGTCCGCTGAGGGTTTTCGACAGCTGTCCTGGCATCAGGAAGAACACATCGCTGTTCAGCAGATTCGCGCCAAGCGTTGCTGACGCGTTGTTCTGCAGGGAATAGAAGTCGCTGGACATGAAATCCGCATCGGATTTCAACAACAGTACCCGGACTTTAAGCGGCGCAGATTCATTGATTTGTGGATGAGCCTGAAACTGCAGATTGTAGCGGGAAGGGTCGCTGTGTGAAGACGACGTACAACCACTGACAAGGGTGAAAACCACCGCGTAAAAGACCAACCACAGCCGATGAAAATTTTTATTATTCATAAAAACACGCTCATAAAAGCCGTTTAGTTCAGGATCCAGGTACCGTTAGCGCTGTCTTTGCAGGCTTTGCTGTTGCCATCAACATCGACACAGGTTGCTTTTTTACGTGACTTAGGACGAATGGCCTGTTTACGCACGGCCGCGTCGTACTGATCGGCCTTGATAACGGCGCGCATCGGCACGTAACCAATCAGCTGGTCTTGTCCTTCATCGGCAAGCGCCATCCAGTAGTGTTCAACCTGCCCCAGCACCACGTAGGTTTTTCCGGTTTCCAGCGTGCGGATAACCTTTCCGCCAAAGTCAGGACGGCTCATCACGGATGCCGGATACATGGCACGATACGGCTCATTGAGTTGGGTGAATTCTGCTGGGGGGGTAACGGCGTGACGGTGGGTTAAGGTGACGCCGTTGACCTGGCTGGTCACGATCGTATCGTCGTTGATCACAGGTTTCTGCGGCGCTTTACAGCCCGCCACCGCCATTACAAACAGAAGTGAAAACAGTACGCGCATTTTCATATGCTTTTCCGTAGCGATATTTCGATGATGAAGATGAGGGAATGAAGTTTGTTTTAAGTACAAAAGTTAAAACATGCAGGATATTTTCGGGGCGTGACTATTTTACGGGCATAGCTACCGCACGAGCCCCTCAGAATAAGGCCCAGTGTCTTCCTGACATATTTTGACAAACAGCAAGCAAGTTTACATGAGCTTCGCATCAATTCAATATTTAACGCCCCGCAAGTGATGGTTAATGAAGCACCTGGCGCATTATAGGATTAATCTGACAAACAAAGTGGCGCAGTCTCAATGAGCTAATTATCAGGCAAACAACTAACACAACCACCTGTTTTCACAAAAGAAAAAACCAAAAGAGAACCAGTTGCATTAACGCAACAAACCTATTTTCACCACTACCATAATTAGTAGAATTTCGTTTATTTTCGGTTTGCACAGAATATATTCATTATGAATTATTTGTTGCATCGATAGAGTATGTTTATTTTTTCCAGCAGGGCACCTTAAATGAGATTAATTCGGTCATTGGCAGGCGGTTAATTTCACACCCCAAAATAAGTTTGTATTTTGTATGGTGATAACTGTCTATTCAGACATCAAATGAATGAATTAACAATTAAGCATGAGTAAACTTTTATGCTGCCAGAATGTTCAGATTTTTCTCTAAACCAACTTACGCTGAGGTTTACCGCTAGCTCACCCTTCCCGCCTTTCATATGAAGTTTTACCGCTACTACATCATTTTTTCTTCCTGCGTCATCTATCCCACCGAATGTGTGATAGATAAGATTTATTATCAAAATGATAAAATTTCGTTATAATTTCTTTAAATATTTAGATTACATCGTTGATAACTCACTGTAATAAAGAGGTATTTAAGATAAAGCGCTTTGCAACACCGTGTGCATTGATACACGTGCTGATCATTGCTTGCGCTTATTGCCTCCCACAGTGGTTTTACTGGTCCGACGGTGTATGAGTTAACGAGTCAGGAGTTGGTATGAACAAGAAAAGACGCTCAGTTCCCGGAATCAGGCACTATGACGGTCCTGCCGGAGGCTGGGGGGCGTTAAAAGCCACCGCCATTGCGGTACGTACCCAAATGGATACCTTTGATGCCCCCGCGACGCTGCTGCGTACCAACCAGCCTGACGGCTTTGACTGTCCGGGCTGTGCATGGCCTGATAAAGAACACAAATCGACCTTCCAGTTTTGTGAGAACGGCGCGAAAGCGGTGACCTGGGAAGCGACCAGCAAACGCGTCACCCCGGCGTTTCTGGCCGAAAACACAGTTACCTCACTGCTGGCTAAGTCTGACTTTGAACTGGAAGGATATGGCCGTCTGACACATCCCCTGCGCTATGACCGGGCAAGCGATACTTTCAGGCCTGTTGAATGGGACGAGGCGTTTCAACGCATCGGTGAGGTCCTGCGCGAGCTCGATCCGGATCAGGTTGAGTTCTATACCTCCGGGCGCGCCTCCAACGAAGCGGCCTACCTGTTCCAGCTCTTTGCACGTGAATACGGTACCAATAACTTCCCCGACTGTTCGAATATGTGTCACGAAGCCACCAGCGTCGGATTGCCACGCTCGATTGGTATCGGGAAAGGTACCGTCTCACTGGATGATTTTGATAAAACAGAGCTGGTGATCTCCATCGGTCACAACCCCGGGACTAACCACCCACGGATGATGGGTACCCTTCATGAGCTTGCACGTCGCAACGTGCCGATTATCGTCTTTAACCCGCTACGCGAACGCGCTCTGGAACGTTTTGCTGACCCGCAAAGCGTCATTGAAATGGCGACCTACAGCTCGACAGATATCGCGTCGACTTACTTCCAGGTGAAGGCCGGAGGCGATGCCGCCGCGTTAAAAGGTATTGCTAAACACCTTCTGCACATGGAGGCCGAACGCGGTAACGTGCTCGACCACGCGTTTATTGCCGAGCACACCCAGGGTTTTGAGGACTTTGCTGCCGATATTGCCCATACGCAGTGGGACGAGATCGAGCGAGAGTCAGGGTTAAGCAAGGCGGCCCTTAAAAGCGTGGCCGACGCCTATGCGAAATCCAGTGCCACTATCATTACCTACGGGATGGGGATTACCCAGCACAATAAAGGCACGGCTAACGTCCGGCTGATTGCTGACCTGCTGCTGATGCGCGGCAATATTGGCAAGCCCGGCGCGGGGATCTGCCCTCTGCGCGGTCATTCAAACGTGCAGGGGAACCGCACCGTCGGGATTAGCGAGAAGCCGACACCGGCATTTCTGCAACGTCTGAAAGACGTTTTTGGGTTTGAGCCCCCTTCCCACCACGGCCATGATGCGGTGCAGGCAACGCAAGCCATGATCGACGGCCGCGCGAAAGCGCTCATCTGCCTCGGCGGTAATTTTGCCGTCGCGATGCCCGATCACGAGCGCGGTTTTCCGGCGATGGGGTCACTTGAACTGAGTGTGCATGTCGGGACCAAGCTTAACCGTACCCATCTGCTGGTCGGTAAAGAGACGATTATTTTACCGTGTCTTGGTCGTACAGAACTGGATGTCCAGGCCACCGGGCGTCAGTCCATTACCGTCGAAGATTCCATGTCGATGGTGCATGCCTCTTCAGGCAAGCTGAAGCCTGCTTCTCCACTGTTGCGGGCTGAACCGGCCATTGTCGCCGGCATGGCGAAAGCTACTCTGCAGGCAACCCGCGTGGACTGGATGACGTTGATTGAGGATTACGACCGCATCCGCGATCTCATCGAGCAAACCATTCCGGGGTTCGAGAACTACAATGCGCGGATCCGCGTTCCCGGCGGCTTCCGCATGCCGCTACCGCCAACGAAACGTATCTGGCCAACCGCAACGGGCAAAGCGATGTTCTCAATATTCGACGGCGTGCATGAAAATGCCAGTGGTGAAGGAGAGCATGTTCTGCGTCTGATCACGCTGCGCAGCCACGATCAGTACAACACCACCATTTACGCCCTGGACGATCGCTACCGTGGCGTTTTTGGCCGCCGGGATGTGCTGTTTATGAATGAAGATGATATGGCACAGGCCGGGCTGGAACACGGCGATCGCGTGGATATCGAAACCGCCCTCCCCGGCAGTGTTCAGCGTCTGGAAGATATTACCGTTGTGGCATACAGCATCGCACAGGGATCTGTCGGGGCGTACTACCCGGAAGCCAACGTGCTGGTTCCACTCGATTATCTGGATAAGGACAGCGGTACGCCGTCCTATAAATCGGTTCCGGTTCGCATCACCCTGCGCTCGAAAGAGATCCGCATGCTGTAAGGCTGTTCGCGCCGAGTAAACGATGGATATAAAACAGCTAAAATATTTGATCGCGCTCGATCAGACCCGCCACTTTGGTAAGGCGGCCTCGCAGTGCAACATCACCCAGCCGACGCTCTCCATGCGCATCCGCAGCCTGGAGGAGGAGCTTGGGCTGGTGCTGATTGTGCGCGGGCAGCGCTTTGAAGGCTTTACACCGGAAGGTGAACGCATTCTGGCATGGGCGCATGCCTTGCTTGCTGCCCACGACGGGTTACAGGCCGAAGCCGCGCTGTGCAAAGGCCAGGTGGTGGGTGAGTTACGCCTGGGAATGGTCCCGCTGGCGAGCGTGGACCCGATGACCTTTATCCGCCTGTTGACGCAAAAATACCCGGAGCTGACTTACAGCCTTTATTCCATGTCCTCGGCACAGATCGCCGATGGCGTCAGCCGCAATCAGCTTGAGCTGGGCATATGCTACCTCAACAGCATCGACACCAGCCTGTTTGACATTATCCAGCTGCCAAAGACGAAGATGGGCCTGCTGCACGATACACGTCATTTTCAGTTGGATCAGGACACGCTGACCTGGCGCGACCTGATGGATTTTTCTCTGGGGTTCCTGACCAAAGGGATGCACTACCGGGCGCATATGGAGGCCAGCTTTAACGCCGCAGGGATCGAACCCAAATCTGTTTTTGAAAGCGACTCCACGTTCCAGATCATTCAGGCGGTGCAGAGCGGCGTGTGCTGCGCCGTGATGCCGCTGAACAACGGGCTGGAAGACCTGAACAGCAATTTCAGGATAGTCCCCATCACCGATGCAAACATTGAGGCGCCCGTCGGCCTGATTATGCGCAGACAGAAGCCCGTCTCCTCGCTGGCGCTGCGCTGTTTTACTGACGCTCAGGAGATTTTTCAGGCAGACAATGAAGCGTAAGTCTGGCGTGTCACCGCGCTAAAACCGCCGATCAACACCGCGTTGCAAACGTCCCGATTTTCCGGTGATTCCACCAGCGCGCGGAGCGCATCGCGAATGGCGTTAAGCGTTTCAGGCGAGGTGTTATGCGAGGTGATCAGCGGCAGCCCCGGCGTCAAAGGGGTACGGTCAATGACTGCGAGCCCCGTAAGCCGTTCCGGCTCGTGACGCTGGAGCAGCGCCCAGGTCACACAGTCGATGGCCGCGATATCACCTTCTCCGCGTTTGACATCAATCAGCGACTGGCGATGGCTGCCGCTGAATGTTGTTTGTGAGAAAAAATTGTCGTCAGCCACTTTTTTTCGCAGCGCACGGTAGCCGGACTGCGAGTCCGCGGAATTACAGACCGCGCGACGACCGCGAAAATCAGCCAGCGTGAGATGCCGATCTTCCGCACGCACTACCAGAAAACTGCGGTACTGGATCCCCTCGCAGCCCGAAGCGGTGTAGTGAAAACAGCCGACCACCTGCACGTCCGGTAGCAACGTCACCAACGGATAACCACAGGTCTGGCTGAGGATAAGCTCAGGCTGTTGCCAGTGGGTCAGCAGATTTGATTCCGGCCAGCCGGGGACACGGTCAACGGACACACCACGTGCGACCAGCAACCTCTTTACCGTTAGCCAAAGCGCGCGGGTATTGGCTTGATCCACGGCATACATGGGAAATGCCAGCAGGTTACTCATCATTTGTCCTTTGTTGGCTCCCCGGATGAACGGTAACGTTAACGGGTCTGCTCCAGAACTGGCGGAACCATTCGCCATAGCCCATAACGAGAAAACCACGATTTCGCAGCCGATACGCATCCTGGTTTTGCTGGTAGATCGTCTTCAGTCCATACCAGGGCACGCCCGGTAAATCATGATGTACTGAATGGTAGTTGAGATTCAAAAACAGTACCCGCCAGAACAGCCCGGCCTCGTTAATGACGGAACGTGCGAGCGGGTCATCCGCCGCGCGATGTTCGAAAAACGATCGAACCTTGGTCAGTGCCAGCGCCGGATAACTGACCGCCAGTACAAACCAGACGGGTGAAAAGCCGGTCTGCGTCATCCAGGCGAAGAGAGCCACCAGCAGCAAAACGTGAACCAGCCACATTGATATTGCCCGCAGTTGAAGATGACGAAATGCCGCCACGGCGCTGCCCAGTGTTTGAACGATATCCAGCAGCGGCGCTAGCACTATCCGCCCGGTAAAGGTATTCCGCGCCTGGATCACGCGCTTCTGCCAGGGGGAGAAGCGCGCCCAGCTCTCCGGCGTAAAATAGTACGATTCAGGGTCATCCACCGGATGGGTCAGGCTATGGTGCCGATGATGGGCAAGATGGGAGTCCCGGTACAGGCCGTACGGATACCAGACCGCCAGCGGGAGGGTGCCAAACAGCTGGTTAAGCCAGGCAAAACGCGTGGGATGCCCGTGGATCAGCTCATGCTGCAGGGACATGTACCAGGCGGTAAACCCGATGAGCAGCAGCGTGGCGGGCAGCAGGCCGAGCGTTTGCCAGAACGTCAGCGTGGCAAACCAGCCTGCATAAATAGTGACGATCAATAGCCACGTGGGCAATTCGCTTCGCCATATAAAACCCGATGCGAGATGGCGGATTTGTTCGCGTTGTTGCGGATGTAAATAGAGGGAGTTTCGTTTACCCATTCCTTCAGACGCCGTTTCGCCAGAGACAGTGCCCTGACGATCGGGGATAACGTCTGAAATAACAAAGAACTTAAATCGCATTGCTTTGCCAGAAACGTGGGCAGGCTTCGCCGCTTGACTTATTCTGCAATAAAGGTACTTTTCAGGACATGAAGAAAATACTGATTATCGTTCCTGACGGCGGCATGCTGTTTGAAGCCGCCGGTATCGCTGACATTCTGATGCAGGCTAATCGACTGCATCCGGAAGGTATTTCGCGTCCCCGCTATCGCATTATCATCGCCACGACCCAGCCCCATCAGGTGATCCACGGTCAGTCTGGCCTGAACCTGCTGGCAGACTACCGTCTGCCGGAGCTGGACCCGCGTGAACCGCTGGATACCATTATCATTACCGGACGCGGTATGAACGAGCAGGAGAGCACAGCCGTAGTAGACTGGCTGCACCTTGCTGCGCCGCATGCGCGGCGGATAGCGTCAATTTGTGGCGGTGCGATGCTGCTGGCCCAGACGGGATTGCTCGATGGTCGTCGCGCGACCACCCACTGGCGGCTGCTGGAGACAATGCAAACCCAGTATCCGGCTATCAGGGTCGAAAGTGGTCCGCTGTATGTTCAGGATGGTCCTGTCTGGACCTCTGGCGGCGTAAGTTCCGGGTTCGATCTGACTCTGGCACTGGTGGAAGATGACTATGGCTTTACCCTCGCCCGCGACGTGGCGCAGGATATGGTGATGTATCTGCGCCGCCCCGGTGGGCAACTGCAGTTCAGCCGTTATAGCCTTCAGCAACCCGGCGATTCTGGCCCGCTCAGTGCGTTGCAAACCTGGATCCTGCAAAACCTCACGGAAGACCTGTGCGTGGAAAATCTGGCCGGGAAAGCGGCGATGAGCCCGCGCAATTTCACCCGCGTATTTACCCGTGAAACCGGGGTTTCTCCGGCCCGCTACGTCACTGAAGCGCGTCTGGCTGCCGCCCGACAGATGCTGGAGCAGACCCGAGATCCCCTTGAGCTTATTGCTGAGCGAACCGGCTTTGGCAGCAGTATTAATTTGCGACGCGTGTTTGAGAAACAGCTCCACCTCACACCGGGTGAGTATCGCCAGCGTTTTCATTGCCGGAAAATGGCGTAATCTGATCCTTTTTTGTCGTTTACGCCATTCGACCTGACGCCTACAGTGACTCCAGACAACACAGATAAGGAGTGCACCATGGTTAAGGTCGGTATTAACGGTTTCGGCCGTATTGGACGTAATTTCCTGCGCGCGGCGCTGGGCAACGCGGATCTGCAGATCGTGGCCATTAACGATTTGACGGACAGCAAAACCCTCGCCCATCTGCTCAAACACGATTCCCTTCTCGGTACCCTGCCGGTTCCCGTTGAAGCAGTTGACGGCGCGTTGCAGGTGGATGGTCAGCGAATTACCGTATATAGCGAACGCGACCCGGCGAATATTCCGTGGCGTGATGCCGGTGTTGACGTGGTAATTGAGGCCACCGGCTTCTTTACTGAACGGGAAAAAGCGGCTGTGCATATCACCCACGGTGGCGCTAAGCGCGTTATCATCTCCGCTCCCGGAAAAAACGATGATCTGACGATAGTGATGGGGGTCTGACCTGCCCCCACGATTAGATACAACACTCAGTTAGTAACGTCGGAATCTTCATTCTCAGAATGACCCTTTCTCCAGCCCGCTGCAAATTCAGACGGTGTCTGATAATTCAGCGTGGAGTGCGGGCGGCATTCGTTATAATCCTGCCGCCAGTCATTAATAATTTTCCTGGCATGAACGATATCGCTGAACCAGTGCTCATTCAAACATTCATCGCGAAATCGTCCGTTAAAGCTCTCAATAAATCCGTTCTGCGTTGGCTTGCCCGGCTGGATTAAGCGCAACTCAACACCATGCTCAAAGGCCCATTGATCCAGTGCACGGCAAGTGAACTCCGGCCCCTGGTCAGTTCTTATCGTCGCCGGATAGCCTCGAAACAGTGCAATGCTGTCCAGAATACGCGTGACCTGAACGCCTGAAATCCCAAAGGCAACAGTGACCGTCAGGCATTCCTTTGTGAAATCATCGACGCAGGTAAGACACTTGATCCTGCGACCGGTGGAAAGTGCGTCCATGACGAAATCCATCGACCAGGTCAGATTGGGCGCCGCCGGACGGAGCAGCGGCAGACGTTCTGTTGCCAGCCCTTTACGACGTCTTCTGCGTTTTACGCCCAGGCCACTGAGGTGATAAAGCCGGTACACGCGCTTATGATTAACATGAAGCCCTTCACGGCGCAGCAACTGCCAAATACGACGGTAGCCAAAACGCCTGCGCTCCAGTGCCAGCTCAGTGATGCGCCCTGATAAATGCGCATCAGCAGCCGGACGGTGAGCCTCATAGCGGCAGGTCGACAGGGATAAACCTGTAAGCCTGCAGGCACGACGTTGCGACAGACCGGTCGCATCACACATCAACATCACGGCTTCCCGCTTCTGGTCTGTCGTCAGTACTTTCGCCCAAGAGCCACCTGAAGCGCCTCTTTATCCAGCATGGCTTCGGCAAGCAGCTTCTTGAGTCTGGCGTTCTCTTCCTCAAGCGACTTCAGGCGCTTAACTTCAGGCACCTCCATACCGCCATACTTCTTACGCCAGGTGTAAAACGTGGCATCGGAAATGGCATGCTTGCGGCAGAGTTCACGGGCGGGTACCCCAGCTTCGGCTTCGCGGAGAATACTGATGATCTGTTCGTCGGAAAAACGCTTCTTCATGGGGATGTCCTCATGTGGCTTATGAAGACATTACTAACATCGGGGTGTACTAATCAACGGGGAGCAGGTCAGGTCAATCACGAGCAGTACGATCCTGCCCGGCATGTTGTCGTAAGCAACGGGAGTTGTACCACTAACGGCCTGGCTCCGGCTGCGCAAGTGCTACATCAACAGTTCGGGATTCAACATGGTCTGATGAACACGACCCATGCTTATACCAACAGTCAGGCGCTGCACGATCAGCCTGAAAAAGATCTGCGCGGGGCACGTGCTGCAGCCCTGTCAATCGTTCCGTACTCCAGCGGTGCGGCAAAAGCGCTGGGGAAAGTCATCCCTTCCCTGGACGGTAAACTGACAGGCTACTCCCTGCGCGTGCCGGTTCCGGTGGTGTCGATTGTGGATTTAACAGTAACGCTAAGTCGTAACGTGACTGTTGAAGAGGTGAATGACGCGTTTCGTCACGCTGCCGCCAGCGGGCCACTGAAAGGCATTCTGGGATATAGCGATGAACCGCTGGTCTCCAGCGATTACCAGGGCGACCCACGCTCCTCAATTATCGACGGGCTTTCCACGCTGGTGATTGGCGGGAATATGGTGAAGATCCTGGCGTGGTATGACAACGAGTGGGGATTCTCAAACCGCCTGGTAGATCTGGCTTTGTGGATGGATAAGAAAGGGTTGTAACTCTGAAGCCGGGTAGCGATAACGCTTACCCGGCAAATTTATTACTCCGCCTTCACTCTCACACCCATAAACACAATCACCATCGCCGTCACCAGCAGGAAACCACTTCCGGCAAATACGCCGCTGGCACCGTTGAGGTCAAATACCGCCCCGCCCCCGGCCGCACCCGCACTGATTGCCAGCTGAATTGAGGCCACCAGCAACCCCCCTGCACTTTCGGCTTCATCCGGAACGGTGGTAGCAAGCCAGGTTGACCAGCCCACCGGAACCAGACCAAACGCAAAGCCCCACAACGCAACCAGGAACCCGTCCAGCATCGCCAGATGACCAAACGCCACCATCGTGAGGGCGAGTACGCCCATCGCAAACGGTACCAGCGCCAGCGTCAGGCGCAGATTACGTGCCAGCAGGTGCCCGGCGACAGAGGTGCCCACAAAATTGGCGAGTCCAAAACCCAGCAGGATCAGTGAAATACTCTCAACGCTTACCTGACCTACTGTTTCCAGGAACGGACGCAGGTAGGTAAAGAAAGCAAAGTGGCCGCTAAAGATCAGAATGGTCGCCAGCATGCCGCCGATCATCCCCGGACGACGCAGCACGCGGAACAGCGTACTCAGGCTACCGCTGCTCTCCGGTTTCATGGAAGGCAGCACCCAGAGCTGCCACAGCAGCGCCAGCATACTTGGCAGAATGCAGAGAATAAAGACGTTACGCCAGCCGATCAGGCTACCCAGATAGCTTCCCAGTGGGGCAGCAACTACGGTGGCAATTGATACACTGGAGAAGATCACCGCCAGCGCTTTCGGCACTTTATCCGCAGGAACCAGACGCATCGTCGTGGCCGTCGACATCGCCCAGAATCCGCCGATGGCAACCCCCAGCAGCAAGCGCCCCATCAACAGGACGTGCAGGTTGGGCGCAAAAGCCACCAGCAGGCTGGAGATGATTTGCAGCACGGAGAAAAACATCAATACCCAGCGGCGGTCGATGTTCTTGGTGGCCGGCGTGATCAGCAATCCCGTGACCAGCGCCACCAGTGCGGTGGCGGTTACGGCCTGACCGGCCATCCCCTCACTTACCCCCAGGCTCGCAGCCATCGGCGTCAGCAAACTGGCGGGCAGAAATTCTGCCGTAATCAACCCAAACACTCCCAGCCCCAGTGAATAGACCGCTCGCCAGGCGGGTTTTGCAGGCGCGATGGCCTCTCTCGCCGCGACACATGAATTCATCTGTTGTTCTCCCGTTATGAAAATGTGACAACTGTCGCAAAAGCATAGAAGGTTCACCCTGGACGATCTATGACATATAATCTCCACTTATTGATTATTCGTCCGGAGTTGCGCCATGACCGTACAGTCACCCGATCTGATCAGCGAACTTTTACGCGGCATGCGCCTGTCAGGTGTGAAATACCGGCGCATCCAGGCCAGTGCACCGTTTGGCGTCGCGTTCCATCAGGCACCCGGTAGGGCGCAGTTTCATTTTGTAAGCCACGGTAGCGCCCTGCTGCGAATGGAGAGCGGTACAACGTTCGAACTGAGCAGTGGTGACGCCCTTTTTATTCCTGCCGGCAATTCCCATGCCCTGCTCTCAGACGAGCAGGCGACCATTACGCCCATTAACGCCTTTCCCAGCGAGCCCATCTGCAGCTCGGTGTGTGCCATCACCTGCGAGCCCTGCCCGGAAAGCGAGAACACCATCATCTTTAGCGGGTGCATGGATTTTGAGCTGGGCGGGATGCAACCGCTGATCAAGGCGATGCCGGAAGTGATGATGGTCAGCCGGTTGATGTCCACCTGGCCGGAGATCCATCCGTTGCTGGCGGCGATGGAGCGGGAATCCGTGGCGCGTCAGGCCGGGTACGCAGGGATCCTTGCGCGGCTGGCCGACGTGGTGGCAGCGTTAATCGTACGTGGCTGGGTTGAAGGCGGCTGTGGCAAAGCCACCGGCTGGGTGCAGGTACTGCGTGACCCACGCCTGAGCCGCGCCATTTACGCCATGCACCAGCAGCCTGGCCTGAACTGGAGCGTGGCAGACCTGGCAAAAGAAGCGGGGACTTCCCGTTCTGTATTCGCAGAACGGTTTCTGGCGGCGACGGGAACTACGCCGGCAAAATATCTCAGCGAGCTGAGGATGAGGCTGGCCATTCAGTACATTCGACACGAAAATCAGCCGATTGAAACCGTCGCGCTGCGGCTGGGATACGGCTCTCTGGCGGCATTTAGCCGGGCATTTAAGCGCATTATTGGACATGCGCCGGGCACGCTGCGGGAAACCAGCCAGACGCCGGAAGAGGCCTGACCGAACAGCAATATTTAACGCGAAGCAGGCAATATTCGTCTAAGGTTTTCAGGTGATTGACAACAGCGGTCACGCTGTTTAGTGAAGACAGGAGACGAACTAATGATAAGACCTCGTACACTACGCCCTGCGTTCTTGCCCCTTGCGTTAGGCGGCGCGCTGCTCGGCGTAACGACATTGGGTTATGCCGACGATAGCCCCGCGACCCAGACAACCTCACCTGATATCTTGCTGGGCCCTCTTTTCAATGATGTGCAAAGTGCCAAACTGTTTCCCGATCAGAAAACCTTCGCTGATGCCATCCCTAAAAGCGACCCGCTAATGATTCTGGCGGATTATCGGATGCAGCACACGCAGTCCAGCTTTGACTTACGCCACTTTGTCGAGATGAACTTCACGCTCCCTGCGGAAGGGGAAAAATATGTTCCGCCTGCTGGACAAAGTTTACGTGAGCACATTGACGATCTCTGGCCCGTACTGACGCGCACCACGGATAAAGCCAGCAACAAATGGGATTCCCTTCTGCCGTTACCCAAACCTTACGTGGTGCCCGGCGGGCGTTTCCGTGAGGTCTACTACTGGGACAGCTATTTCACCATGCTGGGCCTGGCGGAAAGCAATCACTGGGACAAAATCAGCGACATGGTGGATAACTTTGCGTATGAGATTGACACCTTCGGCCACATTCCCAACGGCAACCGTAGCTACTACCTGAGCCGCTCCCAGCCACCGTTTTTCTCAATGATGGTTGAGCTGCTGGCGACCCACGACAGCGATGCGCTGAAGAAATATCGTCCGCAGATGGAGAAAGAGTACGCTTACTGGATGGATGGCGTAGATGCCCTTCAGCCGGGGCAAGCCAGTAAACGGGTGGTGAAACTGGATGATGGCACCATTCTCAACCGCTACTGGGATGACCGCGATACCCCGCGCCCGGAGTCCTGGCTTGACGATGTGAATACCGCCAAAAGTAACCCTAACCGTCCCGCGACGGAGATCTACCGTGATTTACGTTCCGCTGCGGCTTCGGGCTGGGATTTTAGCTCCCGCTGGATGGACGATCCGCAAAAGCTCGGCACGATCCGGACCACCAGCATTGTGCCCGTCGATCTGAATGCCCTGATGTTTAAGATGGAAAAACTGCTGGCGCGGGCAAGCCAGGAAAGTGACGATGCCGCCAGCGCGAGCAAATACGAAACGCTGGCAACCGCGCGTCAGAAAGCCATCGAGAGCCATCTGTGGAATGATAAAGAGGGCTGGTACGCCGATTACGATCTCAAGAGCAAAAAGGTGCGTAATCAACTCACGGCGGCAGCCCTGTTCCCACTTTACGTGAAGGCGGCGGCGCAGGATCGGGCCGACAAAGTGGCAGCGGCAACCTCGTCTCGCTTGTTGAAACCAGGCGGAATTACCACCACCACTATCAGTAGCGGCCAGCAATGGGACGCGCCAAACGGCTGGGCTCCGCTGCAGTGGGTGGCCGCGGAAGGTCTGCAAAATTACGGGCAAGAGAAGGTCTCGATGGAGGTAACCTGGCGCTTCCTGAAGAACGTTCAGCATACTTACGACCGCGAAAAGAAACTGGTCGAGAAATATGACGTGTCGACAACCGGGACCGGTGGCGGCGGAGGCGAGTATCCGCTGCAGGACGGCTTCGGCTGGAGTAACGGCGTAACGCTGAAGATGCTGGATCGGGTGTGTCCGAAAGCGAAACCGTGTGACAGCGTGCCGGAAAATCAGCCTGCGGCAAATGATGAGGTGGCACCGGTGAAAGCGACGGCGCAGTAAGTGAGTATTGCCGGGTGGCGGCTACGCCTTACCCGGCCTACGTTTTGTACTCACCGGGCTTTGCTTAGAAACTGTAACTCGCCCCTAGCTGATACGTCCTGTCACGCCCAATCCAGCAGTTGGTCGCGTCGTAGCAGGTTAGCGTCTCTTTGTTGGTGATGTTCTGTGCGCTGGCCTTAAGCGTCAGCCCTGCCAGCGAAGGCATAATTTCCCCCATCCGGTACGAAGCCGCCAGATCGTACTGCGTTGCACCACCCAGTTTACCCGCATCGTTAGCCGGAGAGATTTCCATCGGCCCGGTGTAGCGTGCGCCCGCACCCAGCATCAACCCTTTCAACGCCGTGTTCTCAAAGGTGTAATCCCCCCAGAGATTAAAGGCGTTTTCCGGCACCTGCGTTGGACGTTTCCCTTTGTACTTGTCATCTTCCGTATTGATCGCGTGGGTGTAGGCATAGTTAGCAATCAGCGTCAGGTTATCCATCGGACGGCTGATGGCGGACAGTTCTGCCCCTTTTGATTCCACTTCCCCGGTCTGACGATAGTTCAGGAATCCCGGATCGGAGGTGACGACGTTTTTCTGACGGATGTTAAACACCGAGGCGGTAAAGGTGGTGGCATAGTCGGCCAGCAGATATTTTACCCCGCCTTCCACCTGCTTGCTGGTGGTCGGTTTGACGTCTTTCGCCACGAGCGTTCCCTGCGGTGACACCGGCGCAAAACCTTCTGAGTAGCTGATAAATGGCGAAATCCCGTTGTCGAAGGCGTAAAGCGCCCCCAGGCGTTTGGTAAAGCGGTCCTGCGATACCCAGGCTTTATCGCCGTTTTGCAGATAATTGGTGGTGACGGAGCGGTAATCGTCGTAGCGCAAGCTGCCCAGCAGGTTGAGGCCGCCAAATTCCACCTGATCCTGCAGGTAATAACCGTTCTGTTGGTAGCTGAGACGGTTTTTCTGGGCGGTGTAGAGCCCCAGCGCGCTTTCCTGGATCTGCGAATAGTCAGGATGACGCATATCCATACCCGGCGTGGCCGACGCGTAGCGATAGTGGAAATGGGAGTTCAGCTTCTGATAGTCAAACCCGGCCAGCAGATGGTGTTTCCAGTCACCCAGCGTAACGGTTTTGGTCACCTGGTTATCGATGTTAAAGCTCTTAAGGTCTTCATCGGTGGTGTAGGCAAAGCGGTTGAGCTGGTATACCTCGCTTCCTGTCCCTGTCGCGTAGGCGCTGCGCTGGTGGGTATCAACGTCGAAATAGCGCGCTTTCTGATTAAAGCCCCAACCGCTGTCAAATTCGTGTTCGAAGCTGTAGCCCAGCATCCACTGACGCTGCTTAAATCCATTCCACTCATCTCCGGCGTAATCGCGTTTGCCCGCGTATTTCGAGCGCAGGTAAGCGAGCGGCAACGGATTAGACGGCGTCAGGCTCGGGGTATTTTGCGCCAGGGCATCCAGGGTGAGGCGGGTTTTACTGTCCGGTTGCCAGGTGACAGATGGGGCAATCAGGTAGTTTTCATACCGGGTAGTGTGCGGCTGATCGTCATTTTCCGTCGCTTTACCCAGCAGACGATAACTCCAGTCGCTGCCGGCAATTTGTCCGGTTGAGTCGAGATAGCCCTCTTTCAGATTACGGTTCCCGGTGTTAAAACCGACCTCAGTTCGGGCTTCTCGCTGCGGCTTTTTACTTTGGATATTCACCAGCCCGCCCGGCGAACCGCCGCCGTAAAGGACCGATGAGGGACCTTTCAGGATATCAACGCTGTCTATTAACAGCGGATCGATGCGCGCCTTGGTGTTTCCGGTGACGTTATAGGGTAATTGCAGCCCGTTGTAGAACTCCTGGTCAACGGTAAAGCCACGAATTTTATATTCGCTCATATAGGAGGTATTCCCCCGTACCTCGGTTGAGACGCCCGGGGCATAGCGCAGGATTTCATTCACCGAATTCGCGTGACGCTTTTCTATTTCCGGCGCAGAGAGGGTCGTTATGACCTGCGGCGTTTTACTTTCAGCAACGGCCGATTTCGTGGCGCTGTTCGTCCAGGCCGGTAGCGCGCTGCCCTGCTCTGAGCCCGTAACAACGATGGTGGATTCTTCGGCAAAGGCCTGGGCCTGCAATGCCAGCGTGACGGCACCTGCTAGGGCGCACAGCGCAAAACGTGAGGTATTCATAATGTCGTCTTGTTGTTAGATACAATTAGGAACGACAATTATTATCATTTAGATTAGCAAATCAATACTCCGGCAAAAAAACGGCCCTCCGCAGAGAGCCGTTTATGTCAATTTATGCTCGTCGCAGTAACCTGAATATGCCCAGCACCACAATGGCACCCACGACAGCGACCAGAAAACTGTGCAGGTCGAAACCACTTATGTTGCCTCCAAAGCCAAACATCGTCGCCAGCCAGCCGCCCACAACCGCACCAACGACCCCGAGTACACAGGTCAAAATAAAACCGCCACCATCACGCCCCGGCATGATCAGTTTGGCAATAGCGCCGGCAATTAGACCAAAGATAATCCAGGCGATGATACCCATAGCGATGCCCTCTTGCAGGTTTAACGCGTGCGCAGAAAACCTTCTGCACAGCTAACTTAAGTATAGGTCATCGCCGGAAAACCATTTTCATCTCACCGACTTATCTTTGCTTAAACAGGCAAAAAAAACTCACCGGTTTGTATTAAGTTTCATTGTTGATTGCCGATAACGCTAAGACAGTCTGTCATCTTTCAAGGAGCCATCCGGCGTGAGTCATTACAGTGAGCAGTTCCTCAAGCAAAATCCGCTGGCTGTATTAGGGGTATTACGCGACCTGCAAAAAGGCGAAGTGCCGCTGCGCATCAGTTGGTCGAATAATCAGTTCATCAGCAAGATCCTTGATGCCTCGCAGGAGCGGCTGGTTATCGACCTGGGCAGTCAGGAGTATGAAAACCGTGCCGCACTGAAAGCGGAAAATATCGCAGTGATGGCCGAAACGCAGGGTGCGAAAGTGGAGTTTGTGCTGCCACGACTGGAACTGAGTGAATACCAGGGGCTTCCTGCTTTTGTTACGCCTCTTCCCACCAATCTCTGGTTTGTCCAGCGTCGTGAGTATTTCCGCATCAGCGCTCCGCTTCAGCCAGCCTATTTTTGTAAGGCCAAAATGCCTGACAAAAAAGAGATCCGTTTCCGCCTCTTCGATCTGTCTCTGGGCGGTATGGGCGCGCTGATGGATACCGCGACTCCTGAGGGATTGGTTGAAGGCATGCGCTTTACCCAGATAGAACTGGATATGGGAGGCTGGGGTCGCTTTTATTTTGATGCACAGCTGATTGCCATCAGCGATCGCAAAGTCGTAGACAGCAAAAACGAGACTATCACTACGCCACGCCTGAGCTTCCGTTTCCTTAACGTGGGGCCCGGCGCAGAGCGCGAGCTTCAGCGTATTATCTATTCACTGGAGCGGGAAGCGCGGCAACGCGCCAATAAAGTTCTGTGAGAAAAGTCGGGCAGCATAACCGCCGCCCGTCTACGGCATTACATAGCATCCATCGCTTTCTGAACTTTCCAGATATAACGAGGTGCCTGTGGTGCCGGGTGATTCTTAGCTACATGCTCAAAGAACTCATCTTTATCCATGCCATTAATTTCTGCTATCGCCTCTTTCCGGTCAGAGGAGAAGGTTCTGAGCAACGCGCCGGCACCGTTTACATAAGACACCACCAGCGCATACTGCATCACTTCCGGGTCCTGAATCCCCTTCAGCACCCCATGCTCCATAATGCTCAGGTAGGCGGTCCCCATCGAAATGTTGCGTTCCGGGTTCTTCAGCTCACTGGTCGACGGCTGACCACTCCAGCCCATGTAACGGTAGACCTCTTTTCCCGCCGTTGACGCTTTAAGCTGCATCAGCCCCACCGCGTTGGATTTGCTGACGAGCGTTGGATTACCGCCGGACTCCACCGCAATAATCGCCGTGATCAGTCGTGGACTGACGCCCCAGGCCTTTCCGGCTTGTTCACTGATCGGCATCCACTGCATGGCCCGTTTTACGGGCACTTCCGGGTTCCAGGGCGGGTTTTGATAATCATGTTTTGAACTACAGCCAGCAAGCAACACAATCAAAAAAGCAAACCATCTCAATTTCACGTCATCTATCCTTATAGCCGGTCATCGCGGTGCGCCGCCTCTTGAAGCAGGCGGCGTATAAGCGGCATGATATAGACAATTAGTTTCTCATTCAGCAAGGAATTGCCATGTCTCAGTTTCATCTCATCGCGCCGTCGGGCTACTGCATTAACCAGGACGCGGCACAACGGGGCGTTCAGCGCTTGCTGGAATCCGGCCATCAGGTAGAAAATCAGACGATTATCCCCCGCCGTCTTCAGCGTTTTGCCGGAACGGAAGCGCAGAGGCTGAATGATATTAATAACCTGGTGAACCTGAAGGGCGAAAACCAGATTGTGCTCGCGGTGCGCGGGGGATACGGTGCGAGCCGCTTACTGGAGAGTATCGACTGGCAAGGGCTGGCACAGCGTCAACAACAGGATCCGCTGCTGATCTGCGGACACAGCGATTTCACGGCGATCCAGATTGGGCTGCTGGCCTTGCATAACGTCATCACCTTCAGCGGCCCGATGCTGGCCGGTAACTTCGGTGCGCCGGAACTGGATACCTTCACCCAGGAGCATTTCTGGCGCGCGCTGCGTAATCCCACCTACAGCGTGGAGTGGCAAGGCAATGGGCCGCACTGGGAATGTGAAGGCCAGCTCTGGGGCGGCAACCTGGCGATGCTGGTCTCGCTGATTGGTACGCCGTGGCTGCCGCAAATTGAGGACGGCATTCTGGTGCTGGAAGATATCAACGAACATCCGTTCCGCGTTGAGCGTATGTTATTGCAGCTTTATCACGCCGGGATCCTCGAACGTCAGTCCGCGATTGTACTGGGCAGTTTTAGCGGCTCGGCACCGAATGATTATGACGCAGGTTATTCTCTTGAGACTATGGTCGATTTCATTCGCTCGCGGCTGGATATCCCGGTTATTACGGGGCTGGATTTTGGCCATGAGCAGCAGACTGTGACCCTGGCGCTGGGCGCGCACGCCGCACTGATTCATGATGATTCAGGCAGTCGACTAAGTATCAGCGGCCATCCTGTCATAAAGGCATAAAAAAACCGTTTAACCCCCTTAATAAAACGCTGTTGCCACCGTTAATATGTTAGGGTTTTAGTAACAGCGTTAACATTGAGGTGGGAGAAAGACAACATTGGATGCCGCAGCGATAATCAGCCTTTTCATTCTGGGTTCTGTGCTTGTAACCAGCAGTATTTTATTAAGTTCATTTTCATCGCGTCTCGGCATACCTATTCTTGTTATTTTCCTTGCCATCGGCATGCTGGCTGGCATTGATGGCATCGGCGGTATCCCATTCGATAACTACCCTTTCGCTTACATGGTGAGTAACCTCGCGCTGGCGGTGATCCTGCTGGACGGCGGGATGCGCACCCAGGCGAGTTCATTCCGCGTGGCCTTAGGGCCTGCACTGTCGCTCGCCACGGTCGGTGTGTTGATTACCTCTGGACTGACCGGGATGATGGCCGCGTGGCTTTTCCATCTCAATATCATGGAAGGTTTGCTGATTGGCGCTATCGTTGGCTCAACCGATGCCGCAGCCGTGTTTTCCCTGCTCGGCGGAAAAGGGCTTAACGAACGTGTCGGTTCCACGCTTGAGATTGAATCCGGCAGTAACGATCCGATGGCGGTGTTTCTCACCATCACGTTAATCGAGATGATTCAGCAGCACGAAAACGGGCTGAGCTGGATGTTTGCCTGGCATATTCTGCAGCAGTTCGGTCTGGGTATTTTCATCGGTCTGGCGGGAGGTTATCTGTTACAGCAGATGATCAACCGTATCTCGCTTCCTCTGGGGCTTTACCCTCTGCTGGCGCTGAGCGGCGGCATTCTGATTTTTGCCGTTACCACGGCGCTGGACGGCAGCGGCATTCTGGCGGTTTATCTCTGCGGATTCCTGATGGGCAACCGTCCGATTCGCAACCGTCACGCCATTTTGCAGAATTTCGACGGTCTGGCATGGCTGGCGCAAATCGGCATGTTCCTGGTGCTGGGTCTGCTGGTTACTCCGTCAGACCTGTTGCCGATTGCCGTTCCGGCGCTGTTGCTTTCAGCATGGATGATCTTCTTCGCCCGTCCGCTGTCGGTGTTTGCGGGCCTGCTGCCGTTTCGCGGTTTCAATCTACGTGAACGGGTTTTTATCAGTTGGGTGGGGCTGCGAGGTGCGGTGCCGATTATTCTTGCCGTCTTCCCGATGATGGCCGGTCTGGATAATGCGCGGTTGTTCTTTAACGTGGCGTTCTTTGTGGTACTGATTTCCCTACTGTTCCAGGGAACCTCACTCGGGTGGGCAGCGAAAAAAGCCAAAGTGGTGGTCCCTCCTGTCGGCTGGCCGGTTTCCCGCGTGGGGCTGGACATTCACCCTGAGAACCCATGGGAACAGTTCGTCTATCAACTGAGCGCCGACAAATGGTGTGTGGGAGCATCGCTGCGCGATTTACATATGCCGGCCGAAACGCGTATTGCCGCCTTGTTCCGTGATAATGCCCTGCTGCACCCTACCGGCAGTACTCGTCTGCGCGAAGGCGATATCCTGTGTGTCATTGGCCGCGAACGCGATCTGCCTGCGCTGGGCAAGCTGTTCAGTCAGTCACCACCGGTGGCGCTGGATCAGCGCTTCTTTGGTGATTTTATTCTGGAAGCGAGTGCCAAGTTTGCCGATGTGGCGCTGATTTACGGTCTGGATGAAGGACTGGAGTACCGTGATAAACAGCAAACGCTGGGTGAAATCATTCAACAACTGCTGGGTGCAGCCCCCGTCGTTGGTGACCAGGTGGAGTTTGCCGGGATGATCTGGACGGTGGCCGAGAAAGAAGATAACGAGGTCAGGAAAGTTGGCGTGAGGCCAATGGACGAGGAAGCGGAGTAGTAGTTTTTTTGCCGGGTAAGCGCTCGCGCTACCCGGCGAATATATGTTACACCGTCACAACCGGCACTCTTGGTGCCAGCGCGCACATTAATTCGTACCCCACCGTTCCCGCCGCGGCAGCCACATCATCAATTTTGATTTCGTTACCCCACAGCTCAACCGGTGAACCGATCCCCGCCTGCGGGCATGGCGTCAAATCAACGGCCAGCATATCCATAGAGATGGTACCCACCGTACCGGTGCGCACACCATCTACCAGGACTGGCGTACCGGTCGGGGCGATGCGCGGGTAGCCGTCGGCATAGCCGCCCGCCACAATACCAATCCGTTGCTCGCCCTTCGCCCGGTAACGGCTGCCGTAGCCCACCGTGTCACCGGCCTTCAGCGTCTGCACGCCAATAATTTCACTGCGCAGGGTCATGACCGGCTTCAGGCCGCTGTTGGCGATATCCTGCCACTGACCTGACGGAGATGCGCCGTACAAGACAATCCCCGGTCGTACCCAGTTATAGTGGGCTTCAGGATGCCATAGCGTGGCGGCTGAGTTTGACAGCGAGCGCGGACAATCCAGCCCTTCAGCCGCCTGCTCAATACGCACCATGGCATCGGCAATGCCATCAGGTTTTTCCGCATCGGCAAAGTGCGCCATCAACGTCATTTCACCCACATTCTTCAGCGCACGCAGCTGTTGCCAGACGGTGTGCACCCGCTCAGGCTGGAAGCCCAGGCGGTTCATACCGCTGTTGACCTTGAGGTAAATATCCAGCGGCGCATGCAGTTTTGCATCCTGCAGGGCTTTAATTTGCCAGTTGCTGTGAACGCTGGTGGTCAGACGGTACTTATCAAGTAACGGCAGGTCGTCGGCGTGGAAGAAACCCTCAAGCAACAGGATGGGCCCTTTCCAGCCGCGTTCACGCAGCAGAATGGCCTCTTCCAGATTCAGTAACGCAAAACCGTCGGTCGCGCTGAGGGCGCTCCAGATACGGTCAATACCGTGGCCGTAGGCATTCGCTTTGACCACCGACCAGACGCGTGAACCAGGTGCTGCCCGGCGAACAATTTGCAGGTTATCCTTCAGGGCCTGCAGATCCAGCTGAGCCAGAACAGGACGGGACATGACGACTCCTTAGTTATGCGCGCCGTGCAGGTGCTGTGGACGTGACGGCGTAAACCCTGATTGATAGCGTGCGGCGCTTAAATCGTCAAACGGAATGGCCGGCGTGCGCCCGGAAATCAGGTCGCTCAGCAGTTGACCAGACCCGCAGGCCATCGTCCAGCCAAGCGTGCCGTGTCCGGTATTGGTCCACAGATTTTTAAACGGCGTGCGCCCAACTATCGGTGTGCCGTCGGGAGTCATTGGACGCAGGCCGGTCCAGAACGTTGCCTGCTCAACAAAACCCCCGCGCGGGAAGAGATCCCCCACCACCATCTCCAGCGTTTCACGACGCGGCTTCAGCAGCTCGGTGTTGAAGCCGACAATCTCCGCCATGCCGCCGACGCGGATGCGGTTATCGAAGCGCGTAATCGCAATCTTGTAGGTTTCATCCAGGATGGTCGACACAGGCGCGCCGCTCTCCTCTTTCACCGGAATGGTCAGCGAGTAGCCCTTGAGCGGATAGACCGGAATATCGAGAATGCCTTTCAGCATGGCAGTGGAGTACGAGCCAAACGCCATGACGTAAGCATCAGCTTTGATCACTTCGTCGCCACACTTCACGCCGTAAATCTTTTCCCCTTCCGACAGCAGCTTATCGACAGAGGTGTTAAAGCGGAATTTCACCCCCGCCTGCTCGCACATTTGTGCCAGACGTTGCGTAAAGAGCTGGCAGTCACCGGTTTCGTCATTAGGCAGACGCAGACCACCCGTCAGTTTGTGCGCCACTTCCGCCAGGGCTGGTTCAACCTGACCAAGCTGGCTCGCTTCCAGCAGCTGGTACGGTACGCCGGCATCTTCCAGCACGGCGATATCGCGGGTCGCATTTTCGTACTGTTGCTCTGTACGGAACAGCTGTAGCGTCCCGCCCTGGCGACCTTCGTACTCAATGCCGGTCGACGCGCGCAAGGCTTTCAGGCAATCACGACTGTACTCCGCCAGACGCACCATGCGCCCTTTGTTTTCCATGTAGTGGCGGGTGTCGCAGTTGCGCAGCATCTGCCACATCCACTTCAGCTGAAACTGGGTGCCGTCGAGGCTGATGGCCAGCGGCGCATGGCGCTGGAACATCCATTTAATCGCCTTCAGCGGAACACCGGGTGCCGCCCACGGCGCCGCATAGCCCGGAGAGATTTGCCCGGCGTTTGCCGCGCTGGTTTCAAGCGCTGGACCGGATTCACGATCGATAACGGTTACGTCATGTCCCGCCTGACTTAAATACCAGGCGCTGGTTACGCCAACGACACCACTTCCCAGTATGACAACACGCATAGCCACTCCATTATGTGCAAAAGAACAATCTTCTAATTACAGATTGATAACCTAGTTGAAAATATTATTCAACATATGACTTTTTTATGGTGACTTACCTCACACATCCCCCAGCATCAGGGGATAGTGCTAATTTGGGATCTCCTGCTGCGCGTTATTTTTAACCAGCATAATATGCTGCGAGACACCGTTTATTTGCCGTATCAAAAACGCGAAATCGCAAAGAAAAAATTTCTGCTCCAGCACGCTTTTTAACACGTTGATCTATGCTTGAAAGGAGGCTCTCCAGACAGAGAGAGCACCCACAATGAGGGCGCGCTAATGGCTACTATTGATTCCCTGAACAAGGACAACACACGTCTGAGCGATGGACCCGACTGGACCTTCGAGCTGCTGGATGTCTACCTCGCCGAAATCGACCGGGTAGCAAAACTGTATCGCCTGGATACTTATCCGCATCAGATTGAAGTCATTACGTCCGAACAGATGATGGACGCCTACTCCAGCGTCGGGATGCCGATTAATTATCCTCACTGGTCGTTTGGTAAAAAATTTATTGAAACGGAACGGTTGTATAAGCACGGGCAGCAGGGGCTGGCGTATGAGATTGTCATCAACTCCAACCCGTGTATTGCTTATTTGATGGAAGAGAACACCATTACCATGCAGGCGCTGGTCATGGCGCATGCCTGCTACGGACACAACTCCTTTTTCAAGAACAATTACCTGTTCCGCAGCTGGACGGATGCCAGTTCTATTGTCGATTACCTTATCTTCGCCCGTAAGTACATTACCGACTGCGAAGAGCGTTATGGCGTGGATGAAGTGGAAAAACTGCTCGACTCCTGCCATGCGCTGATGAACTACGGCGTGGATCGTTACAAACGTCCGCAGAAAATCTCCCTGCAGGAGGAGAAAGCCCGGCAGAAAAGCCGCGAAGAGTATCTGCAAAGCCAGGTGAATATGTTGTGGCGTACCCTGCCGAAGCGTGAGGAAGAGAAAGCGGTGGCAGAAGCGCGTCGCTATCCGTCCGAGCCACAAGAAAACCTGCTCTATTTTATGGAGAAGAATGCTCCGCTGCTGGAACCATGGCAGCGTGAAATCCTGCGCATTGTGCGCAAGGTAAGCCAGTATTTCTACCCGCAAAAACAGACCCAGGTGATGAACGAGGGCTGGGCGACATTCTGGCACTACACCATTCTCAACCATCTGTATGACGAAGGAAAAGTCACCGAGCGGTTTATGATGGAATTCCTGCACAGCCATACCAATGTGGTGTTCCAGCCGCCGTACAACAGCCCGTGGTACAGCGGGATTAACCCGTACGCGCTTGGCTTTGCCATGTTCCAGGACATTAAACGTATCTGTCAGTCACCGACAGAAGAAGACAAGTACTGGTTCCCGGATATCGCCGGTTCTGACTGGCTGGAAACGCTGCATTTCGCCATGCGCGACTTTAAGGATGAGAGCTTTATCAGCCAGTTTATGTCGCCGAAGATCATGCGTGATTTCCGCTTCTTTACCGTTCTGGACGATGATCGGAATAATTATCTGGAGATTTCAGCGATCCATAACGAAGAGGGGTACCGTGAGATCCGCTCTCGCCTCTCTTCTCAGTACAACCTGAGCAATCTTGAACCCAATATTCAGGTATGGAACGTTGATTTACGCGGTGACCGCTCTCTGACGTTGCGGTATATCCCGCACAACCGCGCGCCGCTGGATAAAGGGCGTAAAGAAGTGCTGAAGCATGTGCATCGCCTGTGGGGCTTTGACGTGCAACTTGAGCAGCAGAATGAAGATGGTAGCGTGGAGTTACTTGAGCGTTGTCCGGCGCGGTTGAATACGCTGTAGTACAGCTTTTTTTTGCCCGGTGGCGCTACGCTTACCGGGCCTACAAAACCCGTAGGTCGGGTAAGGCGCAGCCGCCACCCGACGAAAAAAAAACCTCTCATATGAGAGGTTTTTTATTTAACGACTTTGAATCGCTAAATCACCCGGTAGCGTTTTCTGCATACGGTGCCAGATTTCACCGGAGTCGTGGCCGTAGCGACGCACGGTTTCATAGACCTGATCGTGCAGGCCTTCAGAACAGAGCTTGCTTAGCTTATGGTAGAAACCCAGTGCCAGGCTGCGGGCTTCCGGATTAGCAAAATAGTGGCGACCAATGCGGGTATACAGCCCTTTCATACCGTTCAGAATAAGGCCGTAGATTGGGTTACCAGAGGCAAACGCCAGCCCACGGAAGACGTTGTAATCGAGGGTTGCAAACGCATCGGCGTGATCTTCAACTTCGTTCGCACTGGCCAGCACGGCAAGCGCATCTTCCGGATGCTGACGAAAAGCGGTGCGAATAAAGATCGTCGCAATGTTGGTACGCACGGAAAGCAGATTATCGATCAGCTGCGGCACGCTTTCATGGTCGAGGCGCGCCAGCGTTTCAAGAATGTTCAGCCCGGAAGTTTCCCAGAAGTTGTTCACTTTCGTTGGTTTGCCGTGCTGAATCGTCAACCACCCATCACGTGCCAGTCGCTGGAGCACTTCACGCAGCGTGGTGCGAGTGACGCCAATCAGTTCAGAGAGTTCGCGTTCAGCCGGAAGAATGGATCCCGCAGGAAAACGATTATTCCAGATGCTTTCAATGATGTACTCTTCCGCGAAACCCGCCGGGCTCTGCGCCTTAATGACCATAGTGAGATTTCCATTACACAGCTTTAGCAAATTGGACTCATCATACCAGAGGCACGCTGTAGCAGATAGCGCGGCAAAGAGAGAAAAGAGGGATCGCGGTTTCATTTTTGTGAAATTTACAATACTGACTTATCCACCTCCAGGCCGCGATTTTTGCGTATACTCATGTTTTGTCTGAGTTGACGGGGAAGGACGTCTGTCGTGGAAATTTCTTTTGGGCGCGCAGTGTGGCGCAATTTTTTAGGCCAGTCACCCGACTGGTACAAACTGTTATTGCTGGTGTTCCTGGTCGTTAATCCCATCATTTTTATTGTGAGCCCGTTTATTGCCGGCTGGTTGCTGGTGGCCGAGTTTATCTTTACCCTGGCAATGGCGCTGAAATGTTATCCCCTGCTGCCGGGCGGATTGCTGGCGTTTGAAGCGGTCGTTATCGGTATGACCAGCGCAGAGCATGTGAAAGCAGAACTGGCCTCTAATCTGGAAGTGCTTCTGCTGCTGATATTTATGGTGGCCGGTATCTACTTCATGAAACAGCTACTGCTGTTTATCTTTACCCGCCTGCTGCTCAGCATTCCGTCGAAAACACTTCTGTCGCTGGCCTTCTGCGTGGCTGCCGCGTTTCTTTCGGCCTTCCTGGATGCCCTGACGGTCGTTGCGGTGGTGATAAGCGTTGCCGTTGGATTTTACGGCATTTACCACCGGGTGGCCTCTTCGCGCCCCGGTGACGATCTGCTGGATGACAGCCAGGTTGATACTTACCACCGGGAAGTGCTGGAACAATTTCGCGCCTTCCTGCGAAGCCTGATGATGCATGCCGGCGTTGGCACCGCCCTGGGTGGCGTGATGACAATGGTGGGTGAACCCCAAAACCTGATCATTGCCAAAGCGGCAGGCTGGCATTTTGGTGATTTCTTCCTGAGAATGGCACCGGTGAGTATACCGGTTCTGATCTGCGGTCTGTTGACCTGCATGCTGGTGGAGAAGTTTCGTCTCTTTGGCTATGGCGCACAACTCCCGGACCCGGTGCGTCAGGAACTGCATAAATTCGATCTGCAAAGCCGTAGCCAGCGGACACGCCAGGAGACACTGCGTCTTATTGCGCAGGGGATCATCGGTGTCTGGCTTATTGCCGCGCTGGCGTTTCATCTTGCTGAAGTGGGGTTGATTGGTCTCTCGGTTATTATCCTCGCCGCCACGTTTACTGGCGTAACGGATGAACATGCTATCGGCAAAGCGTTTACCGAAGCCTTGCCGTTTACCGCGCTGTTAGCTGTATTTTTTGCCGTTGTGGCGGTAATTATTGACCAACACCTCTTCGCGCCAATTATTGCCTTTGTTTTACAGGCTGCACCGGATGCTCAGCTCTCGCTGTTTTATCTGTTTAACGGCCTGCTTTCGTCGATATCCGATAACGTCTTTGTCGGGACGGTCTACATCAACGAAGCTAAAGCAGCCATGGAGCAAGGCGTCATCAGTCCGGGGCAGTTTGAGCTGCTGGCTGTGGCGATCAACACCGGCACTAACCTGCCATCGGTTGCGACCCCTAACGGGCAAGCCGCTTTCCTCTTTCTGTTGACCTCCGCGCTGGCGCCACTCATACGACTTTCTTATGGCAAGATGGTCTGGATGGCCCTGCCCTATACGCTGGTGCTCACGATTGTGGGTTTGCTTTGCGTCAAAATTACCCTCATTCCCTGTACGCAATGGTTGATACAAGCGGGTATACTTGCGGCGCAATAAAGTATGCATCTCGGGCAGTTCGCTGCCCGTTTGCCTTTTCGCACGATAAACATCCAATTACGTTTTATTTCGTCAGGTACAGGTGGCGCGAAAAACGAATTCGTTTACACTGCGCTTTCTAAGCATGTTCCAGGGAAATGATTATGTTGAGATTTTTAAACCAGTGCTCCCGCGGTCGCGGAGCGTGGTTGTTAATGGCCCTGACCGCCTTTGCGCTGGAAATGGTCGCGCTGTGGTTCCAGCATGTAATGGGACTCAAGCCTTGCGTGCTTTGTATTTACGAACGCTGCGCATTGTTTGGCATTATGGGGGCGGGTCTGGTGGGCGCGATTGCCCCGAAATCACCGCTGCGCTATGCCGCAATCGCTATCTGGTTGTACAGCGCCTGGAAAGGGATTGAACTCTCCTGGCAGCACACCATGATGCAGCTGCATCCGTCACCATTTATGACCTGTGATTTCGCCGCCCGCTTCCCGAGCTGGCTACCGCTGGATAAATGGCTGCCGCAGGTGTTTGTTGCTTCCGGCGACTGCTCCGTTCGTCAGTGGGAATTCCTGACCCTGGAGATGCCGCAGTGGCTGGTGGGTATTTTTGTGGCCTACTTCGTCGTGGCACTGCTGGTGCTGATTGCTCAGCCATTCAAACCGAAGAAACGCGATTTGTTTGGAAGGTAAACGCAGCGCTACCCGACATACAGCAAACAATAAAAAACCCGCCTCGGCGGGTTTTTTATTTCAACTCAACGGTTGGGATGATTCA
Source organism: Enterobacter sp. CPE_E890 (assembly GCF_046521475.1). Lineage (NCBI taxonomy): Bacteria > Pseudomonadati > Pseudomonadota > Gammaproteobacteria > Enterobacterales > Enterobacteriaceae > Enterobacter > Enterobacter sp. CPE_E890. The sequence continues at coordinate 2,847,270 of NZ_JBKFZW010000001.1, forward strand.
TGATGTGATCTTCCCAGTCCCGAACCTCAGACTCTTTCACCGCAATGTGGCGCACTGAAATGCGCTCACCGTGCATCGCCGCTTTCGAGCCCGTCAGCAATGGGTGCCAGTTCGGTAAATCCTTCCCTTCCGCCAGCAGGCGGTACGCGCAGGTATGCGGCAGCCATTCGAAGGTTGGCAGATTATCGCGGGTTAATTTGATGCAGTCCGGCTCAAACTCGAACCGACGCTCATAGTTACGGCACTGGCAGGTTTTGATGTTCAACTGCTTGCAGGCAACGTTGGTGAAGTAGATTTCGTCAGAATCTTCATCCATCAGCTTGTGCAGGCAGCACTGCCCGCATCCGTCGCACAATGATTCCCATTCCGCGTCAGTCATGTCATCAAGAGTTTTGCTTTGCCAGAAAGGGATGTCGTTCATCAGGATGTCCACACGTCAAAAGAAAGCGCACCTTATAACGAGTCTGGCACGTTGTTGCAAGTTTTGCCGCCCTCTTCAGGCGGCAAGATGCAGTTACAGCACGCGGGTTTTCAGCGACAGGCCGTTAAAACCAACCTCAAGCTCATCCCCGCTGAGTAGCGGGCCAACACCTTCCGGTGTACCTGTCAGGATCACATCACCCGGTTTCAGGGTAAAGAAGCGGCTCATATAGGCAATCAGCGGTAGGATCTTGTGGATCATATCGGCGGTGGTTCCCTGCTGGCGGAATTCACCATTAACCTTCAGGGAAAGCGGCGTATCCTGCGGGTCAGCAGTGAACTCGCCCACTGGCACAAAACCGGAGATTGGGCAGGAATTATCAAACCCTTTGGCTTTTTCCCACGGCTGCCCGGCTTTTTTCATTTTGCCCTGAACATCACGCAACGTGAGGTCCAGCGCAACGCCGTAGCCAGCAATCGCTTTTTGCACGTGCTCTTCAGAGGCCTGACGCAGCGTCGCGCCGATCAGCACGGCGAGTTCGACTTCGTGGTGGACTGAACCCAACCCCTGCGGCAACGCCAGCGGTTGACGGATATCACAAAGCGCCGTTTCTGGCTTAATGAACAGAACCGGTTCTTCTGGCGTCGCGCTGCCCATCTCCTGAATATGTTTTGCATAGTTGCTGCCCACGCAGACCACTTTGCTGACGGGATAATCCAGTAATGCACCTTGCCAGTTATGATGTTGATACATGGTCGACCCCTAAACGGTTGATGTGTTGAGTCCAAAAACAGTTGAGACTATTTTTTTCCGTTCGCCTCAAGATGCTGTTTTAATAAATTCTCAGGCGGCGGCGGAAGCTGTAAATAATAGCCCTGCTCGGTTAATGCCGTTTTCACTTTTTCCAGATCGGCATTCACCAACGTCTTACGACCATCCAGCGGCAACAGCATCGCCAGCTGCGGTCGGCCAAAGCTTTTCATTAATTCTTCAGGCACGCGGGAAAAATCGTCTTTCTTTTCGACATAAAGATAGGTCTGGTCACGACTTGTACTTCTGTAGATCACACAAAACATGTTTTTACTCTGAATTAATGGGTGGTTGCTTGCCTCAATATACTCCTGACTATAACATGCCTGATACTCTTCGGAATATCGCAGCGAGTGGTTGCGGTTAATAGCAAATTGAGTAAGGCCAGGATGTCAAACACGCCCATCGAGCTTAAAGGCAGTAGCTTCACCTTATCAGTGGTACATTTGCATGATGCAAAACCCGAGGTTATTCGTCAGGCGTTAGAAGACAAAATCGCCCAGGCTCCCGCTTTTCTGAAACATGCCCCTGTTGTTATCAATGTCAGCGCGCTTGAAGCATCGGTTAACTGGAAACTTCTCCAGCAAGCCGTCTCCTCGACCGGTCTGCGTATTGTGGGCATCAGCGGCTGCAAAGATGCTGAGTTGAAAGCGGAAATTGACCGTGCGGGGCTGCCGCTTCTGACCGAGGGCAAAGAAAAAGCCTCACGTACAGCACCTGTTGCCGTCCAGACGCCCCCTCCCGTGGTGCAAAACGTTACCCCCGTCACAAAAACGCGAATGATTGATGTACCGGTTCGTTCCGGTCAGCGCATTTATGCACCAAACTGTGATCTGATTGTTACAAGCCACGTCAGTGCTGGCGCAGAGCTGATTGCAGATGGCAATATTCACGTTTACGGTATGATGCGTGGACGTGCGCTCGCGGGAGCAAGTGGCGATCGGGATGCGCAAATATTTTGTACTCACCTGACGGCGGAACTGGTGTCCATCGCAGGTGAATATTGGCTGAGCGACAAGATCCCAGCCGAATTTTATGGCAAAGCGGCTCGCCTGCTTCTGGCAGACGACGCGTTGACCGTTCAACCGTTGAATTGATCCCTTTTTAACAAGGAATTTCTATGGCACGCATTATTGTTGTTACTTCGGGTAAAGGAGGCGTTGGCAAGACCACCTCCAGCGCGGCCATCGCTACTGGTTTGGCCCAGAAGGGAAAGAAAACCATCGTTATCGACTTCGATATCGGTCTGCGTAACCTCGACCTGATCATGGGATGTGAGCGTCGCGTCGTGTATGACTTCGTGAACGTCATTCAGGGCGATGCCACGCTGAACCAGGCGATGATTAAAGACAAGCGCACCGAGAACCTCTACATTCTTCCGGCCTCTCAGACGCGTGACAAAGACGCGCTGACCCGTGAAGGGGTGGAAAAGGTGCTCGACGATCTGAAAAAAATGGATTTCGACTTCATTGTCTGCGACTCCCCTGCCGGCATCGAAACCGGTGCCCTGATGGCGCTCTACTTCGCTGATGAAGCGATCATCACCACCAACCCTGAAGTTTCATCCGTGCGTGACTCAGACCGCATTCTGGGGATCCTCGCCTCTAAATCCCGTCGTGCGGAAAATGGCGAAGACCCGATTAAAGAACACCTGCTGCTCACCCGCTACAACCCTGGCCGCGTGAACAAAGGTGACATGCTGAGCATGGAAGACGTGCTGGAGATCCTGCGCATCAAACTGGTAGGCGTTATCCCGGAAGATCAGTCCGTGTTACGCGCTTCTAACCAGGGCGAGCCAGTGATCCTTGATACAATGGCAGATGCAGGTAAAGCGTATGCTGATACTGTTGACCGTCTGCTGGGAGAAGAACGTCCTTTCCGCTTCATTGAAGAAGAGAAGAAAGGTTTCCTCAAACGCCTGTTCGGAGGATAAGTTATGGCATTACTGGACTTTTTTCTCTCGCGGAAAAAGAACACCGCCAACATCGCTAAAGAACGTCTGCAAATTATCGTGGCGGAGCGCCGTCGTAGCGACGCCGAGCCTCATTACCTGCCGCAGCTGCGTAAGGATATCCTGGAAGTGATCTGTAAGTATGTGCAGATTGACCCGGAGATGGTCACCGTACAGCTGGAGCAGAAAGACGGGGATATTTCGATTCTGGAGCTGAACGTTACGCTTCCGGAAGCGGAAGAGTCACGTCCGTAGGTTTGTGATTTTGTAGCCCGGTAAGCGCAGCGCCGCCGGGGGAATATGCCGGGTATTTCACCCGGCATATTTATTAGCGCGGATACCCTTCCAACAGCGTATTCAGGCGATCGGCCATCAATTCTCCGCGCCATCCTGCCACCATTTCCGGCAAACCATTTTGCGGTTTCAGCTTCCAGTGCCAGTTCAGCAGCTGGTTAATCTGTCGGCGTGAGGCGAGCAGTTCCGCACTCAGTTTGCTTTCCGTTGCGACGACCTGCACCAGCGCTTTGATATCCTTAAACGCTTTACGGTAGCCCGGCATATCCATCAGATTCAGCAGCGGTTCCGGCAACGCATCTTCCGGCAGCTCCTGCGCTTTTGCGACCAGCGCCAACAGGGTTTTGCCGTGGAAACGGATTTCGCTGCCCGAAAGCCCAATGCTGTCCAGCTCGCCCATGCTGCCAGGCATATAGCGCGCGACCGCCCAGAGATGTTCTTCGCGAACTACAAAGTTAACGGCAAGATCGCGCTCGCGGGCTTTGCGCAGACGCCAGTCCGCTAACAGCTGCAGACACGCCAGCTGACGCGTACGCAACTGCCAGGCATTACTGATATCGCGCCAGGCGTCTTTCGGGTCAACCACTTCCTGACGACGTTGCTGCGCCATACGACACTCATCCAGGGCTGCAGCCAGCCAGCCTGAAGCTTCAGCCTCTTTCATCAGCTGTCCGGCAATAGGCAGCAGATAAAACACGTCTGCCGCCGCGTATTCCAGCTGACGCTCAGTCAGAGGGCGCGCCAGCCAGTCAGTACGGGATTCGCTTTTGTCCAGCGTCAGGCCCGTATACTCCTCTACCATAGCAGCAAAGCCCCATGAGAGCGGACGATTGCTGAATGCCGCCAGGATCTGCGTATCAATCAACGGCTGTGGCATGATGCCAAACGTGTTGAGAAATACCTCCAGATCTTCACTGCCTGCGTGCAGGTATTTCGTCACGGCAGTATCGAGCAGCAGGTCACGCATCGGCGTCCAGTCGGTAATACCGAGAGGATCGATCAGCGACACATGTTTACCGTCGAACATCTGAATCAAACCCAGCTGCGGATAGTACGTCCGGGTACGAACAAACTCGGTATCCAGGGCAATGGCAGGAAAGTCGCGCGTCACTTCGCACAGCGAAGCCAGCTCGTCATTGGTCGTGATCATCTGGTAATTCAAAACGGGTTCTCTTTTGTTTGCGCCCATAAAAAACGCCGGCTTAACCGGCGTCTGGGCGATTAGCGTGAAGCTCAGGCCTTATTGTCTACTTTGCCACGGGCTTCGTCACGTAATTCTCGTCGTAATATCTTTCCGACGTTGGATTTAGGCAACTCATCGCGGAATTCAACCAGCTTCGGTACCTTGTAGCCCGTCAGTTGGCGACGACAGAACGTTACCAGCTCCTCCTCGGTGAGAGAGGGATCCTTCTTGACCACAAAAATTTTGACCGCTTCACCGCTGCTGCCGGAAGGAACCCCTACCGCCGCCACTTCGAGCACGCCGCTGTGCTGCATGACGACATCTTCGATCTCGTTCGGATAGACGTTGAACCCGGACACCAGGATCATATCTTTCTTACGGTCAACGATGCGCAGGAAGCCCTCGTCATCCATCACTGCGATGTCACCCGTGTGCAGCCAGCCGTCTTTGATGATTTCGTCTGTCGCATCAGGACGCTGCCAGTAACCCAACATCACCTGCGGCCCTTTGACACACAGTTCTCCCGGCTCACCCGGTGCAACTTCGTTATCGTCATCATCGACCAGTTTGGCCTCGGTGGAAGGAACCGGCAGACCAATGCTACCGCTGTGGTAGTCGATATCATGTGGATTGACGCTAACCAGCGGCGCACACTCCGTCAGGCCATAGCCTTCCAGCAAATACTGACCGGTGAGCTTCACCCAGCGCTCGGCGACCGCCTGCTGAACCGGCATGCCGCCGCCCGCAGAGAGATGCAGCGTGGAGAAATCCAGCTGCTGGAACTCTTTGTTATTAAGCAGCGCGTTAAACAGGGTATTCACCCCGGTCATGGCGGTGAACGGATATTTTGCCAGTTCTTTGACCAGCCCAGGAATATCGCGCGGGTTGGTAATCAATACGTTTTGACCGCCCAGTTCAATGAACAGCAGACAGTTCATAGTGAGCGCAAAAATGTGATACAGCGGTAATGCTGTAATGACCAGCTCTTTTCCAGGATGCAGCAGTGGGCCATACGTAGCATTCACCTGCTCAAGGTTAGCCAGCATGTTACGGTGGGTCAGCATCGCGCCTTTCGCCACGCCGGTTGTGCCGCCAGTGTATTGCAGGAAGGCCAGGTCTTCTGACACCACTTCCGGCTTGACGTATTGCATACGATAGCCCGCATGGAGCGCACGGCGGAAGGAGATAGCATCCGGCAGATGGTATTTTGGCACCAGGCGTTTGACGTATTTAACGACAAAGTTAACCAGCGTGCCTTTGGCGGTGGAGAGTTGATCCCCCATACGCGTCAGGATGACATGCTTAACCTGGGTTTTGTCGACCACTTTTTCCAGCGTGTGGGCAAAGTTAGAGACAATCACTATCGCCGCCGCGCCGCTGTCGTTCAGCTGGTGTTCCAGCTCACGCGGCGTGTACAACGGGTTAACGTTGACGACAATCATCCCGGCTCGCAGGATACCGAACAACGCCACCGGGTATTGCAGCAGGTTCGGCATCATCAGCGCGACGCGGTCCCCTTTTTGCAGCCCCAGCCCTTCCTGCAGATACGCCGCAAACGCCCGGCTACGCTCCTCAAGTTTACGGAACGTCATCACCTCGCCCATGTTCACGAAAGCGGGTTGATCGGCATAACGCCTTACCGAGTGTTCAAATAATTCAACCAGGGATTGATAACGGTCAGGATTGATCTCGGCAGGAACATCTGCGGGATAACGGTTAAGCCAAACCTTCTTCAATGCATCACCTCTGAAATGAGTGTTCGTCGTCATCACAACCCCGATAATAAACAGTTTGTTAACATTATATTAACTCAGCGTACCAGTTTATTAATTGTTCAGATTTAAGGTTGCGAAGCGCGTCACTCTTTTTTTTCGTCTTGTCCGTAAAAAAACAGAGACAGCGGCTGAGCCGCTGTCTCTTTTCCAACAATAACAGTAAGTTACTCAGTAACGATAGTCTGTACCTGTGCAGGTCCTGGGTTATACCAACCCCAACCCGGGTAGCCATAACGATAAGGATGCGGCCCCCACATCCACGGGTCGATCGGCTGAGGCGGCATAATCACCTGCTGCGTCAGCCGCCAGCGTTTATACCCGTTAACCTGCATGGTCATGAATTTGTACGGCGTGTTGCCGATTTTGCCCTGCACGGCACCGGTAATTGGCCCGACGACGGTCACCAGCTGCCCGCGAAAATCGACCGGGTCAAGGAAACCACTGACGTCCGCATAAATACGTCCGCGAGAGGCTTCACCCAGAACAGGCCGTGCACCGCTGTCCAGCGGGACGGTCGCGATCTCCAGACGGGTTTTCCCCTGCTGATTTTGCACGTCGATCACCTTGCCGCCAAAGCGGGCTTCCTGGCCGACGTACAGCTCAGGCGCATTCATCACCCGAACCAGATCCTGCTGTGGCGTTGGGCTGCTGCCCTTAATCGCATCAGGAACGGAAACGCATCCGCTCAGTGCTATGGCAACTGCGCCTGCCATAATAAGGCGTACTACTTTGGTCTGAACCGCCATGATGCGACTCCTTTTTCTCAGTTCCTGTTACTGAGATTCACTCGCGGCCCGGAAGTTTCTTCCACGCGACGGTGTTTCGCAAATAAACCGGCTCCGCGTGTTCAACGGCAACGGTTTTTCCTTCTGCGAGCAGCTGGCAGGCAATCGGAAGCATATCTTCCGCAGCCGGCAGCAGCATGTTGCCGTCTACCAGCGTCACCCCGGTATCGTTCGCCATCTCGGGCCACGCAGGCCAGCCGGTGCCAACGGTCGCCCATTCACCGGACAACTGTTGCAGCCTTTCAGTGACCGCTTCCGGCTTAAGCACGGCTTCCGTCTCTTCACCGTGCCACACGCCGTTTTCATCGCGCGTATATTCGGCCCAGTAGACTTCACCCATGCGGGCATCAATCGCGGCCAGCACGCGCGTTGCTCCGGTCATGCGCCATGCACCCTGCGCCATGGTGGCGAGAGTAGAGACGCCGATCATCGGCAGCGCAGCGCCCAACGCCAGCCCCTGCGCAATGCCAATCCCGATGCGTACGCCCGTAAAGCTGCCAGGGCCACGGCCAAAGGCCAGCGCATCGAGGTCGGTTAAGGAGGTGTTGCCCTGGGTTAAAATCGCTTTTACCAGGGGCAGAATGCGTTGGGTGTGTTCCCGTGGGCACTCTTCGAAATGGGCAGAGATAGTACCGTCGTTCCACAGGGCAACGGAACAGGCCTCTGTAGCGGTATCAATAGCCAGAATTCGCATCAGTTGTCGCGCTCTCGCAAGGGTCAGTCACAAAATGGCGCGCATCTTAGCACACTCCGGGGCAAATTACTCCGCCGTTGGGTTTGCGAGGAAACGCACCGCGCGTTTTATGTCCCGCGTACGTGGCGCGGGCGGCAGACTTGCAAGGAAAGTGGCACCATACGGGCGCATCACCAGCCGGTTATCGCAAATGACCAGCACACCGCGGTCGGTCACGTCCCGGATCAATCGCCCTACCCCTTGCTTGAGGGTGATAACCGCATCCGGCAGCTGGACTTCATCAAACGGATCGCCTCCGCGCAGGCGGCAATCTTCCATGCGCGCTTTCAGCAGCGGATCGTCCGGAGAGGTAAACGGCAGTTTATCAATAATCACCAGCGAGAGCGTGTCCCCGCGCACATCCACCCCTTCCCAGAAGCTGCTGGTGGCCACAAGGAGGGCATTACCGGCACTGACAAACTGCTGCAGCAGTTGCCCTTTGCTGGTTTCACCCTGCAACAGCACTGGCAAGGTCATAGTGGCACGGAACTGCTCAGCCAGGTCTCTCATCATGGCGTGAGAAGTGCAGAGCATAAAGCAGCGGCCATTGTTGGCCTCAATCATCGGTTTTAACATCGCCGCCAGGTGGCGGGCGGCACCGGGCTGATTCGGTAGCGGCAAATTGCGCGGCACACAGAGCAGCGCCTGTTTTTCGTAATCGAACGGGCTTGGCAGCAGCAGCGACTCCGCCTGCTCGATACCCAGACGCTCGGTAAAGTGATGCAAATCGTCATTCACCGAAAGCGTCGCCGAGGTGAAGATCCAGCTTCCCGGTTTTTGCGCCATCACCTCTTTGAATTTATCCGCTACGGTAAGCGGTGTCAGGGCGAGGGTGAAATGCCGCGAGGTACACTCATACCAGTAGCTGAAACCCGGCTGGTTAATCTCTTTCAGCCGTTTAAGCCGCCCGCGATAGAGCGTGGCGCGCTCGAAGGCGGCATCCAGCAACGCGGAGCGTCCGAGCGACAGTTTTGCCACGTCGTAACAGAGCTCAAGGGCATCATCCAGCAGCAGCAGTGCGCGCTGGATATTTTTGTCAGCCAGCAATTCACGCAGGTTGCCACGATAGCCCGGCTCGCCAAGCTGTAAGCGAAAATCCTGCGCGCTTTGCGCCAGACGGTCGGCACATTTCTGTAGCTGCTGGGTATCTTTTAATTCAGTACGGTAAGCAATGGTGAAATCTTTGGCCAGATCCAGTAGCTGACGGCTGGAGAGCGACTGACCGAAATACTGGCTGGCGATATCCGGTAACTGGTGGGCTTCATCGAAGATCATGACGTCCGCCTCGGGGATCAGCTCGCCGAAACCGCTGTCTTTGACCACCATATCGGCGAGAAACAGATGGTGGTTAACCACCACCACGTCGGCATCCATCGCCGTTTTGCGCGCTTTCACCACAAAGCAGTCTTTATACAGCGGGCAGTCGCTGCCAAGACAGTTATCGTTAGTACTGGTCACCAGTGGCCAGGCAGGAGAGTCTTCAGGCACGCTCGCGCAGGTGCTGATATCTCCTTCTTCGGTCTGGTTCGCCCAGGCGCGAAGAATAATGACGTCGCTCAGGGTTTGCACCGGCAGATCGCCGCCCGCCAGCGCCTGCTGCTCAAGACGTTCCAGACAGAGATAGTTGGAGCGCCCCTTCAGCAAGGCCAGACGACCTTTGTATTTCAACGCCTTTGCCACGGTGGGTAAATCGCGGCTGTAGAGCTGATCCTGCAGCGCTTTCGATCCAGTGGAAATGATCACCTTCTTTTTCGCGCGCAGCGCCGGAGCGAGATACGCGTAGGTTTTCCCCGTGCCGGTTCCGGCTTCCACCACCAGCGGTTGCGCCTTGTCGATGGCGCGTGCAACGGCGTGTGCCATCTGCCGCTGTGGTTCACGCGGTTTGAAACCAGGGATGGCCTGTGCTAATTGACCTTCAGGGGAAAAATCGTCTGCCACGTTGTTCTCTCACTGTATTTTTGCACAGGGATTATGTCAGCCCCTTCTCTCCAGTGCCACCCCAAATAGTGACGACAGCGGAACAATATGGCAGTCTTGCCGCCTGATGACGAAAAATAACGAGGAAACGTTTATGACAATTGTGCGCATTGATGCCGAAGCCCGCTGGTCTGATGTGGTGATCCATAACCAGACGCTCTACTACACCGGCGTACCGGCTAACCTGGACGCAGATGCATTCGAGCAGACGGCAAATACCCTGGCGCAGATTGACGCGGTGCTGGAAAAACAGGGCAGTGACAAATCCCGCATTCTGGATGCGACCATTTTCCTGGCAAACAAAGACGATTTTGCGGCGATGAACAAAGCCTGGGATGCGTGGGTTGTGGCGGGTCACGCGCCTGTACGCTGCACCGTACAGGCCACGCTGATGAAACCGGAATACAAGGTTGAGATTAAGATTATCGCGGCAGTGTAAGCCGGTTATTCTTTATCTTCATCCTCAAAACGCGCCACGATCCGCTCGCCGGTATGGGTGGCGCGCAGTTCCTCCGCCACCTGGGCAATCGCCTGCCCGCTGCTCATCCCCTGGGACATCAGTTCCTGAATTCGCTCAACCGCTTTCTGCTGCTGTTCATGGCTCAGAGAAGGTAAACCTGCAAACATCGTCAACTCCTGCTAAATTATTGGCGCTAATTATTTCACGCTGCCCGGTAGTATGCCACACATGAACATGCGCTTCCCCACTGTTATTACCCTGCCCTGGCGAACGGACGCCGCTGAATTCTGGTTTGCTCGTTTGAGCCATCTTCCGTTTGCGATGCTGCTGCACTCCGGCTATGCGGACCACCCGTACAGCCGCTTCGATATTCTGGTCGCCGATCCCGTCAGGACGCTGACAACCGATGACATGTCGTTAACCGACGATCCGCTGATGCTGCTTCAGCAAGAAATTGACGCGCTGGGCTTATCTGCCACACCGAACCCGGACCTCCCTTTTCAGGGTGGCGCGCTGGGCCTGTTTGGCTACGATCTGGGTCGTCGTTACGAAACGCTGCCTGAGCATGCGCAAGCTGATATTCCCCTGCCCGACATGGCCGTGGGGCTGTATGACTGGGCGTTAATTGTTGATCACCAGAAAAAAACGGTTTCCCTGCTGAGCCATCGTGACGTGCAGGCGCGTCTGGACTGGCTAGAGGCGCAACAGGCTGCACCGGCACAGATGTTCACACTGACCTCCGGGTGGCGCTCAAATATGAGCGCCGCGGATTATGCCGAAAAATTCTCGCGCGTTCAGGCGTATCTGCAAAGCGGTGACTGCTACCAGGTTAACCTTGCCCAGCGTTTCCAGGCGACTTATGAAGGCGACGAATGGCAGGCATTTACCCGCCTCAATGCTACTAACCGGGCGCCGTTCAGCGCGTTTATTCGCCTGAAACAGGGGGCAATACTCAGCTTGTCGCCTGAGCGCTTTATTCATCTGGCAGAGGGTACGATCCAAACCCGTCCGATTAAAGGCACATTGCCGCGCCTTACCGATCCCGACGCCGATCGTCAGCAGGCAGAAAAACTCGCTGCCTCGCCAAAAGACCGCGCCGAAAACCTGATGATTGTCGATCTCATGCGTAACGATATAGGCCGGGTGGCCGTTCCGGGCAGCGTGCGCGTGCCGGAACTGTTTGTCGTCGAACCTTTCCCGGCGGTGCATCATCTGGTCAGTACCATTACCGCGCGTCTGCCCACTTCTCGCACCGCCTGCGATCTGCTCCGCGCCGCGTTTCCTGGCGGATCCATCACAGGCGCGCCAAAAATTCGCGCCATGGAAATCATCGACGAACTGGAACCGCATCGCCGCAACGCCTGGTGCGGTAGCATTGGCTATATCAGCCTCTGTGGCACGCTGGATACCAGCATCACGATCCGTACGCTGACGGCCTGCAACGGAAATCTTTACTGTTCGGCCGGAGGCGGCATTGTTGCCGATAGCCAGGTCGATGCGGAATATCAGGAAACCTTTGATAAAGTTAACCGTATCCTGAAACAACTGGAGTAATCACGGGTGGAAAAAGAGAACCTGACGCTGGATGACTTTTTATCACGTTTTCAGCTATTACGACCGCAGGTCAACCGCGAAGCGCTTAATCAGCGTCAGGCAGCCGTACTGATCCCGGTCGTGCGTCGCGCGCAGCCGGGCCTGCTGCTCACCCAGCGTTCTCCCCATTTACGTAAGCACGCGGGTCAGGTCGCCTTTCCAGGAGGCGCAGTCGACAGTTCCGACGCCTCGCTGATTGCCGCCGCGCTGCGGGAGGCGCAGGAAGAGGTTGCCATTCCGCCAGAGGCGGTGGAGGTTATCGGCGTGCTGCCGCCCGTCGACAGTGTCACCGGGTTTCAGGTCACGCCAGTGGTTGGCATTATCCCGCCGGGCCTGCGGTATCACGCCAGCGTTGATGAAGTTTCCGCGGTGTTTGAAATGCCGCTGGATGAAGCCCTTCGACTGAGTCGTTATCACCCGCTGGATATTCAGCGTCGCGGACATGACCATCGGGTCTGGTTGTCCTGGTATCAGCATTATTTTGTCTGGGGCATGACGGCGGGGATTATTCGTGAGCTGGCGTTGCAAATCGGCCTGAAGCCTTGACTATACTTTACATTCCACCCTCTTCTGCCAGGTTTGCGATCTGCGTCGCGCTATTAGCAAAACCCATCGTTAACCATTAGTTTAATTCATGTGAATAGTTAAGCCGAGGTCGGTGTTCCCTCTTACACTATGCGCAGTTATAACATCGTTACTGGAACCCCGGTAACCCTGTCAGGAGTGTGAAAGTGATTAGTATATTCGACATGTTCAAAGTGGGAATTGGCCCTTCGTCTTCCCATACTGTTGGCCCGATGAAGGCCGGTAAACAGTTCGTCGATGATCTGGTCGAAAAAGGATTACTGGAAAGCGTTACCCGTGTCGCCGTGGATGTTTACGGCTCACTGTCATTAACGGGTAAAGGCCACCACACCGATATCGCCATTATTATGGGTCTGGCAGGCAATATGCCAGATACCGTTGATATTGATGCCATCCCGGCATTCATTCGCGACGTGGAAACACGTGGCCGCCTGCTGCTGGCAAACGGCCAGCAGGAAGTCGATTTCCCGCAGGATGATGGCATGCGTTTTCGTAGCGACAACCTGCCGCTGCATGAAAACGGCATGACCATTCACGCTTATAGCGGTGAAAAAGAGATTTACAGCAAAACCTACTACTCCATCGGCGGTGGCTTTATCGTCGATGAAGAGCATTTTGGTAAAGACAGCGTCGGCGACGTCAACGTACCGTACCCGTTCAAATCGGCTACCGAAATGCTGGGTTACTGCAAAGAGACCGGTCTTTCACTGTCCGGTATGGTGATGCAGAACGAACTGGCACTGCACAGCAAAAAAGAGATTGAAGACTATTTTGCGAACGTGTGGCAAACCATGCGCGCCTGTATCGATCGCGGGATGAACACCGAAGGCGTTCTGCCGGGTCCGCTCCGCGTACCGCGTCGTGCCTCCGCCCTGCGCCGTATGCTGGTGACCACGGACAAGTTCTCCAACGACCCGATGAACGTGGTCGACTGGGTAAACATGTTTGCCCTGGCGGTTAACGAAGAAAACGCCGCAGGGGGTCGCGTCGTGACTGCGCCAACCAACGGCGCGTGTGGCATCGTTCCGGCGGTGCTGGCCTACTACGATCACTTTATTGAGCCCGTGACCCCGGACATCTACATCCGTTATTTCCTGGCGGCAGGTGCCATCGGTGCGCTGTACAAAATGAACGCCTCAATTTCTGGCGCTGAAGTCGGTTGTCAGGGTGAAGTGGGTGTGGCCTGTTCGATGGCGGCAGCCGGTCTGGCAGAGCTGTTGGGAGCAAGCCCTGAGCAGGTCTGTGTGGCGGCTGAAATCGGTATGGAGCATAACCTCGGTCTGACCTGTGACCCGGTCGCAGGCCAGGTGCAGGTGCCGTGCATCGAGCGTAACGCGATTGCCTCGGTGAAAGCCATCAACGCCTCGCGCATGGCGATGCGCCGTACCAGCGAACCTCGCGTATCGCTGGATAAGGTGATTGAAACCATGTACGAAACGGGTAAAGACATGAACGCGAAATACCGTGAAACGTCCCGTGGTGGCCTGGCTATTAAGGTGCAGTGCGACTAATACTCTCTTTCGCCCATCTGCAACGGATGGGCGAATTTCCCTCCTGTTTCTCGTCTCCTTCTGCTTTCACCACTACACTTTGTACTGTTGCGTCCGGCTTTTGTGGCTGGTGGCTTATCAGGCGACCGTTCATGCAAACAGCACAAACGATCATTAAAAACTATCGCCGAAAACGCGTTATCGTCTGTGTGACGGTCGCGCTCCTCACGCTCATCCTGACATTAGGTATTCGCTTTATTTCGCAGCGGAACGTCAACCAACAGCGGATCCTCGATTTTACCAGCCATACCGTTCGCTCCCTTGATAACATACTGCTTTCATTAGAAAACCGTCGCAAGGTGCTGCAGTCCCTCGTGGGTCAACCCTGCCCTCAGGTGCACCTTGCTCTGCGAAAGCAGGCAGCCATTTTGCAGACCGTGCGCTCCATTGCCCTGATTAAAGACGGTATTCTCTATTGCTCCAGTATTTTCGGTAGCCGCGATGTGCCGGTTCGTGATTTCCTGAAAGAATTACCCGCCAATACGACGAAGTTGATTTTATCGACCGACCAGTGGCTGCTTAAGGGCAGTCCGATTTTGATCCAGTGGTACCCTGTTTCCGGTGACGGTGAAGATGGCGTTATTGAAATCATCAATATTGATCTGATCACCAAAATGATACTGGAACCCCAGCGTCCGCTGATCGATGACGTGGCGCTGACCGTGGGCGATCGCTTCCTGCGTTATGGTCAACGCGTCACTGATAGCCTGACATTTGATGAAGATGGCGCTATTTTCCAGCAGTCATCAATCCGTAATCCTTTCTCCATTACAGTAAGCGGGCCGGGTCCTGGACAACTCGCCTTAAAGAGCCTGCCAGCCCAACTGCCGCTGGGGTTAATGCTGAGCCTGTTGCTGGGATATCTCGCCTGGCTCGCTACGGCAAACCGGATGAGCTTCACATGGGAGATTGATATGGGGATTGCGGCGCGGGAATTTGAGCTTTTCTGTCAGCCGCTGGTGAATGCCCGTACTCAGGAGTGCTCCGGCGTTGAGATCCTGCTGCGCTGGAATAACCCTCGTCAGGGGTGGATCTCCCCGGAAGTGTTTATTCCTCTGGCAGAAGAACACAACCTGATTGTTCCCCTGACCCGTTACGTCATCGCCGAAACGGTGCGCCAGATAGGTTATTTTCCTTCCAGCGCAGGTTTCCACATTGGGATTAACGTCGCCGCCAGCCATTTCCGTCGCGCTGTGTTGATACAGGATCTGAACCACTTCTGGTTCAGCGCACACCCGCGCCAGCAACTGGTGATTGAATTAACGGAACGAGATGCGTTGCTGGATGCGGATTATCGCACTGTGCGTGAGCTCCATCGTAAGGGGGTGAAACTCGCTATCGACGATTTTGGCACCGGGAACAGTTCCCTCTCCTGGCTTGAAAAACTGCACCCGGACGTTCTGAAAATTGATCGGTCGTTTACCACTGCAATTGGAACTGATGCAGTAAATTCAACGGTGACAGACATCATTATTGCTCTGGGTCAGCGGCTGAATATCGAACTGGTTGCTGAAGGAGTCGAGACAGAGGAGCAGGCGCGGTATTTACGCCGTCATGGGGTACCTGTCCTGCAGGGGTTTTTCTATGCGCGGCCTATGCCACTGCGAGATTTTCCGCAATGGCTGGCGGGAAGCGCCCCCCCGCCAGCACACCATAACGGACACATCGTGCCTTTAATGCCGTTACGTTAAGCAGACTTACTCATCTTCATCGTGGACAGAGTGTTCTTTAACAATACGAACCATATCAACGCGATAGTCGTTGGCTTCAACGATGGAAATGTGCAACGGCGGCAGTTCGATAACATCCCCCACTCGTGGAATTTGCCCGTTAACCGCGATGACCAGACCCGCCACGGTGGCAATGTCTTCTTCATCGTTGACCACGTTTTCCAGCCCCAGGGTGTGCGAGAGCGCATGCAGATCGGTTGTACCTTTAACCAGCCAGCCTTCGCCGTCAGCCACGATCTCAGGTGTTTCGTCTGCATCCGGGAACTCACCGGCGATCGCTTCAAGCACGTCCAGCGGCGTCACCAGCCCCTGTACTACGCCAAATTCGTTAGTGACGATCACAAAGCTACCGCGAGCACGGCGTAGCACGCCCAGCAGGTTGATTGGATCTAACGTTTCCGGCACCACAATCGCAGGTGAAGCAGCAGCGATGGCTTCGACGTTGACACCCTCTTCCAGAGCCACCAGCATCTCTTTCGCACGGACGACACCGATGATCTCATCCAGCTCACCACGGCAAACCGGGAACAGGCTGTGTGGTGACGAGAGCAACTGCCGACGAATTTCATCCACGCTCAGGTTGGCATCAACCCAGCTGATTTCACCGCGCGGGGTCATGATCCCACGCAGTGAACGCGAGGCCAGGGAGAGTACGCCGTTAATCATGTAGCGCTCTTCTTCCACAAACGCCCCTTCAGGGACCGGAACCGGATGACGGTTTTCGGAGTCAGACTGGACGTTGACCTGTCGACGCCCCCCCATCAGACGCAGAATGGCGTCTGCAGTACGGGCGCGAAGCGGCTGATTCGACTGCTGTTTAATAAAGTTACGGCGTGCAATCTGGTTAAACAGCTCAATCAGAATTGAGAAGCCAATGGCTGCGTACAGGTAGCCTTTCGGAATATGGAAACCGAAGCCTTCCGCCACCAGGCTCAGACCAATCATCAGCAGGAAGCTCAGACACAGTACCACTACCGTCGGATGCTGATTCACGAAACGCGTCAGCGGTTTCGAGGCCAGTAGCATAACCGCCATCGCAATAACAACAGCCGCCATCATCACCGGGAGATGGTTCACCATACCGACGGCCGTGATCACCGCATCCAGCGAGAAGACCGCATCAAGCACCACGATCTGCATCACGACAACCCAGAAGCTGGCATAGCCTTTACCGTGTCCATCATCGTGCTGACGGTTTTCCAGCCGCTCATGCAGCTCTGTCGTCGCTTTAAACAGCAGGAATATCCCCCCCAATAGCATGATCAAATCACGGCCGGAGAAGGTGAAATCCATGACGGAAAAGAGCGGTTTTGTCAGCGTTACCATCCACGAGATGACGGACAGCAGTGCCAGGCGCATGACCAGCGCCAGCGACAAACCAATCAGACGCGCTTTATCACGTTGTTTTGGCGGCAGTTTGTCCGCAAGGATGGCGATAAACACCAGGTTATCAATGCCGAGAACAATCTCCAGCACCACCAGCGTGAGCAATCCCACCCAGATTGACGGGTCCATTAAGAATTCCATGACAAGCTCCTGCTAAAGGAATGACGAAACGGTGCCCCACTCAATGTGGGCAAAACAGAGGCAAACAGAGTCGATACGTGGCGAGGATCGCCGGTGAAATAGGCGCGAAATGGCCTGGTAGATGTCTGACGTCGGTGACGGTCCATATAGTGGGCTGTAGCCCTATACTCCTGAACAATTAAACGGAGGCTAAACATATCAGAGACAATATCTGTTTAGCAAAGATTTACGTTCCTTTGCAAAAATTCGATAAGACTTAATTCTTGACGAGTAATTTCTCGATTGCGAAAGCTAAATTACGGATCTTCATCACATAAATTATTTTTTCACTATCTAAAATAATTCGCGGAAGTCTTAGTTTTTTGAACTCTAACCCTTATCTGAATCGATTCGGTTCGCCAATACGATTCTCAGTACGACTGCCTGGCAGGCGTATTAATGATAATAAAAGGAGGTAGCAAGTGACCATTGCTATTGTCATAGGCACACATGGTTGGGCTGCTGAGCAGCTACTCAAAACAGCAGAGATGCTGTTGGGCGAGCAGGAAAACGTCGGCTGGATCGATTTCGTTCCCGGTGAAAATGCCGAGACGCTGATTGAGAAGTACAACGCCCAACTCGCGAAGCTGGATACCAGCAAAGGCGTGCTGTTTCTCGTTGATACATGGGGAGGCAGTCCGTTCAATGCTGCCAGCCGCATTGTCGTCGATAAAGAGCACTACGAAGTTGTCGCCGGGGTGAATATCCCGATGCTGGTGGAAACCTTCATGGCGCGCGACGACAATCCCTCTTTCGATGAGTTGGTTGCACTCGCTGTGGAAACCGGCCGCGAAGGCGTGAAAGCGCTGAAAGCACAACCGGTCGAGAAACCCGCACCGGCTGTCGCAGCGCCAAAAGCTGCTGCACCGGCAAAACCGATGGGCCCGAACGATTACATGGTTATTGGCCTTGCACGTATTGATGACCGCTTAATCCACGGTCAGGTCGCTACGCGCTGGACCAAAGAGACCAACGTCCGACGCATTATCGTCGTCAGTGACGAAGTTGCCGCCGATACTGTACGTAAAACCCTTCTGACTCAGGTTGCTCCTCCTGGCGTTACCGCGCACGTGGTGGATGTCGCCAAGATGATCCGCGTTTATAACAACCCGAAATATGCGGGTGAACGCGTGATGCTACTGTTCACTAACCCGACAGACGTTGAGCGCATTGTTGAAGGCGGCGTGAAAATCACCTCCGTGAACATCGGGGGTATGGCATTCCGTCAGGGCAAAACGCAGGTCAACAACGCCATTTCGGTTGATGCGAAAGATATCGAGGCATTTAACAAACTGAATGCCCGCGGTATTGAGCTGGAAGCCCGTAAGGTTTCCACGGATCAGAAACTGAAAATGATGGATTTGATCGGTAAAGTTGGGAAATAAGCCCGCGCCGGTTTTCACATAACGCTTATGTAATAGGAGAAGTGCAATGGAGATTACCACTCTTCAGATTGTGCTGGTGTTCGTCGTCGCATGTATTGCGGGTATGGAATCCGTACTTGATGAATTTCAGTTCCACCGTCCTCTGGTGGCCTGTACGCTGATTGGTGCCGTTCTGGGTGACATGAAAACCGGTATCATCATCGGTGGTACCCTTGAAATGATCGCCCTGGGCTGGATGAACATCGGTGCGGCGGTTGCGCCTGATGCCGCGTTGGCTTCCATCATTTCTACCGTTCTGGTTATTGCCGGTCACCAGAGTATTGGTGCGGGTATCGCCCTGGCGATCCCGCTGGCAGCAGCAGGCCAGGTACTGACCATCATCGTTCGTACCATCACGGTTGCTTTCCAGCACGCAGCGGATAAGGCGGCCGAAAATGGCAACCTCACGGCGCTGTCCTGGATCCACGTTTCATCGCTGTTCCTGCAGGCGATGCGTATCGCTATTCCGGCGGTCATCGTCGCGATTTCTGTCGGTACCAGTGAAGTGCAGAGCATGCTGAACGCCATTCCAGAAGTGGTCACCGGCGGCCTGAACATCGCGGGCGGTATGATCGTGGTAGTCGGTTACGCAATGGTCATCAACATGATGCGCGCAGGCTACCTGATGCCGTTCTTCTACCTCGGCTTCGTGACCGCTGCCTTCACCAACTTCAACCTGGTTGCGCTGGGTGTAATTGGTGCAGTGATGGCGATTCTCTACATCCAGCTGAGCCCGAAATATAACCGCGTTGCGGGTGCCCCAGTGCAGGCTGCTGGTAATAACGATCTCGATAACGAACTGGACTAGCAGGTGAGCGAAATGGTTGATATGACAAAAACTACCACCGAGAAAAAACTCACTCCGGGTGATATTCGTGGCGTGTTCATCCGTTCTAACCTGTTTCAGGGTTCATGGAACTTCGAACGTATGCAGGCGCTGGGCTTCTGTTTCTCCATGGTGCCGGCAATCAAACGCCTGTATCCGGAAAACAACGAAGCGCGCCGTCAGGCGATTAAGCGTCACCTGGAATTCTTTAACACCCATCCATATGTGGCGGCTCCCGTTCTGGGCGTAACGCTGGCGATGGAAGAGCAGCGTGCGAACGGCGCAGAGATTGACGATGGTGCCATCAACGGTATTAAAGTCGGTCTGATGGGTCCGTTAGCAGGTGTCGGTGACCCTATCTTCTGGGGTACCGTTCGTCCGGTCTTCGCGGCACTAGGGGCCGGTATCGCGATGAGCGGCAGCCTGCTTGGCCCGCTGCTGTTCTTCATCCTGTTCAACGCCGTGCGTCTGCTGACCCGCTACTACGGTGTGGCATACGGTTACCGTAAAGGGGTGGACATCGTTAAGGACATGGGTGGCGGCTTCCTGCAAAAACTGACTGAGGGGGCGTCTATCCTCGGCCTGTTTGTGATGGGGGCATTGGTTAATAAGTGGACACATGTGAACATTCCGCTGGTGGTCTCCACCATCACCGGGCAGGATGGTCAGACCCGTGTCACCACCGTGCAGACTATCCTGGATCAGCTTATGCCTGGCCTGGTGCCGCTGCTGTTAACCTTCGCCTGCATGTGGTTGCTGCGTAAGAAAGTTAACCCACTGTGGATCATCGTTGGCTTCTTTATCATCGGTATCGCGGGTTACGCTGTCGGCCTGCTGGGCCTGTAAAGCAATAACGTTAGACGCCGGGGGCTTGCCCCCGGTTTTTTTATCTGTTCTTCGGAGGATGAATGACTGTCACGGACATCGTATTGGTTTTATTTATTGCAGCCCTTCTGGCTTACGCGATCTATGACGAGTTCATCATGCCTCGCCGCCACGGCGAGACGCTGCTTTCCCTTCCTCTTCTGCGACGCGGACGCGTAGATGCGTTTATCTTCACGGGTCTCATCGTTATCCTTATTTACAACAACATCACCAGCCATGGTGCAATATTAACCACATGGTTATTATGTGCGCTGGCATTAATGGCGATTTATCTGTTCTGGATCCGCACGCCAAAAATCATTTTTAAATCCCGTGGATTTTTCTTTGCCAATGTCTGGATAGAATATAACCGTATTAAAGAGATGAATTTATCGGAAGATGGTGTACTGGTCATGCAATTAGAGCAACGCCGCCTGCTTATTCGTGTTAAAAATATTGACGATTTGGAAAAAATATACAAATTACTCGTTAAAACTCAATGAGTTAGATATATAGCATCGGCTATATTTTGTGTGCATTTTACGCAATAAACATAGCCGAAGCTATATTACTCTTTTTCTTTCTACCTATATTTCTTAACGATACATTCACCCTTAAATAAAAATGAAAATCGTTATCAACAAGAATTTGAAATAATGCCTCTCCATTGTTGTTTTATATTCTCAAAATATGTTAAGGTTGCGCCCGTCGTTGGGGAGTAGCCGATTTCCTGTTCTCAGGAAATGTACGTGTCAACATACTCGTTGAAAAACGTGGCGCGTACGGATCGCTTTCTGCACATCTTATGTGCGTTGTGATCAGGCGAGACCATAGATACATCAACTGCTGTTTACTGGGGGCAGTGATGTGTCATATGGATATCTCCCGGTCTGGACGCTGTTATGAATATCTCCGCTACCATCCTTCTTGCTTTCGGCATGTCCATGGACGCGTTTGCCGCCTCCATTGGTAAAGGTGCCACGCTCCACAAACCAAAATTCTCTGAAGCATTACGCACCGGTCTTATCTTTGGCGCGATTGAAACGCTGACACCGCTTATCGGCTGGGGTCTTGGCATGCTCGCCAGCCAGTTTGTGCTGGAATGGAACCACTGGATTGCGTTCGTGCTTCTGGTGTTTCTTGGCGGCCGAATGGTCATTGAAGGTTTTCGCGGCAATGACGATGAAGATGAGGAGCCTCAACACCGCCACGGTTTCTGGTTACTGGTAACCACAGCCATTGCTACCAGCCTTGATGCGATGGCTGTCGGTGTCGGGCTGGCATTTTTGCAGGTCAATATTATCGCTACCGCGCTGGCTATTGGCTGCGCAACGCTGATTATGTCCACGCTGGGAATGATGGTCGGTCGGTTTATCGGCCCGCTACTGGGTAAACGCGCCGAGATTCTGGGGGGGATTGTGTTGATTGGCATCGGAGCCCAGATACTCTGGGCACACTTCGCCGGTTAATCTTCGCGCTGCCAGACGTGGATACTGAAATCCGTCTGGCAGCGAAATGTTGAGTGTGCAGCTAGCGCTTCCCATACTTCCGGTTTTGCCCGCCACGCGAACGGAGTCATCTGCAACAACGCAACGGCCTCTTCTCCTTTAAGCTTCATTTCATACGCCACGCTTTGCTCCTGCTTCAGGCTAAAACCGGCCAGCTGTTCAGAATGAGGGGCATGGAGACGCACTTCGTCGTAGATCAGCCCTTTCAGCTCCATCAGATGACGCGGGCCCGGCGTCACGGTGACTACCCATCCGCCCGGCTTCACCACGCGAGCCAGCTCTTCCGCCTTGCAGGGCGCGTAAATGCGGATAACAGCGTCCATGCTGGCATCGTCAAACGGCAGACGGTGGCTGGATGCCACGCAGAACGTCACGTCGGTGTAACGTTTTGCTGCTGCGCGAATCGCCACTTTCGACACGTCCAGACCGAATGTCAGCGCGCCCTTCTCACGGGCAATCTCGGCAAACCGTGCGGTGTAGTACCCTTCCCCGCAGCCGATATCGAGTATGGCGGTGGCAGAATCAGGCAGAATGTCATTCAGCCTCTGCGCGACGGTCTCCCGCAGCGGCAGATAGTGCCCGGCATTCAGAAACGCGCGACGCGCCTGCATCATCTCTGCACTGTCGCCGGGATCGCGGGAGCGCTTATGCTGCACCGGCAGAAGATTCACGTAGCCTTCTTTTGCCATATCAAACTGATGCCCCTGCGGACAGGTATAACTTTTATCTGAGTGTGTCAGGGGGGCGTGGCAAAGGGGGCAGCTGAAGGACATGGTGACTCCGGAGCATATTCAAAGGGCGAAGTGTACCGCTATTCGCCCTGGTTATAAACGCCCGGTTAACGCATAACGATAAGGTGATCTGAACCCGCCGGTAAACCATCGGGTTTCACATTCTCCAGACGCAGCACGTTTCCCATAATCTCGCTGAAAACGGGCGCGGAGACGGCACCGCCGTAGTATGCCCCGTTTTGAGGATCGTTAATCACGACTACGAGCGCAAAACGTGGGTCGCTAGCGGGTGCAACACCTGCAGTGTAGGCGACGTATTTATCGACATACTTCCCGCTATCATCAATTTTCTTCGCCGTACCGGTTTTCACCGCCACGCGGTAGTCACGCACGGCTGCCTTAACGCCTCCCCCACCAGGCAGTGCCACACTCTCCATCATGTGCTCCACTTCATGAGCGATTTCCTCTGGCATGACGCGTTGTCCAATTACGGGTGGATCGATACGCGTGATTGAGAGAGGACGCTCAAGCCCGTAGCCGCCAATGGTGGCGTAAACATGTGCCAGCTGGAGCGGTGTCACCATCAGCCCGTAGCCAAAGGCAAACGTCGCCCTGTCGAGCTGGCTCCAGAATTTACGCTGTGGCAGTAGTCCCGCACTCTCCCCCGTTAAGCCAAGCCCCGTATTCGTACCAAAACCAAAGTTCCGGTAGGTATCAATAAGATGCTGAACCGGCATCGCCAGCGAGAGGCGGGATACGCCTGTATCGCTCGATTTTTGCAGGATCCCAGTCATGGTCAGTTCAGGGTAGTAACCCACATCGCGGATACGATGCCCGTCGAGAGTATACGGATGGGTGTCAATCACGCTGTCCGGCTGGACCAGCCCCTGCTGCAATGCAGTCATCAGCACCAGCGGTTTGACGGTAGAACCAGGTTCAAACGTATCGCTGATCGCACGGTTACGAAAATCGTTTATTGTTGCGCCTTCGCGATTATTGGGGTTGAAATCCGGATAGCTCGCCATGGCGAGTATTTCCCCGGTTGGGATATTAATTAACACCGATGCCCCGGATTCGGCCTTATTCCAGGCCACGGCATTATCAAGCGCATCTTCGGTAATGGTTTGCAGCCGCTCGTCGATGCTCAACTGGATGTTATGAGCCGGTGCAGGAGCAACTTCTGTCAGGTTTTCTACCACACGCCCGTAGCGATCCTCTCTAACCTGCCGGACCCCGGCCTTCCCCGTTAACTGAGCGTTGAAGCTTTTTTCCACACCTTCAATACCCTGCCCGTCAATATTGGTGAAACCAATCAGATTTGCCGCCACATGCCCGGCGGGATAAAAACGACGAGACTCATCACGTAAATTGATACCCGGCAAATTCAGTTTATCGATCCACTTTGCCTGTGCCGGGTCGACCTGGCGGGCAAGGTAAATGAAACGTCCCTGTGGATTCGCGTTGATGCGTGTCGAGAGCGTAGCCAAAGAGAGATGTAGCGCATTCGCCAGCGCTTGCCAGCGCTGATCAAAGCCGACTCCCCCTTTCGCCAGTACCGTTTTTGGATCGGCCCATACGGCCCTGACTGGCACACTGACCGCCAGTGGTCTTCCTTCACGATCCTTGATCATGCCGCGTGGAGCATCAATCGGCAGTTCCCGGAGTGACCGCATATCCTCTTGCTTCACCAGATTGTCTGGCTTGATGATTTGCAGCCACGCAACACGACCCAGTAAAAAAGCCAGACTACAAAAAATGGCAAAACAGAGCAGCGCAAAACGCGCCGGAGTGAAATTTCCGGCTGTCGTAAGTATCTTCTTCACCTGAACCCCAGGACAATTTAACAACGCCCTGATTTAACGGGAAAAGCCGGGCAGAAGGAGCCGAAACAGTGCTACTAACCTCGCAGCTTTGCAACAAGTTACTAACAAGTACGGGGATGGTAATATTTTGAAAGATAAAGGGCATAAAAAAGCCCCGCGTTATGCGAGGCTTTATGTCTGAGAGTGAAGTGCTAAGCGCTTCAGTCAGCAGTGGTTCGATCAGATAGCAGTTACGTTAACTGCAGCTGGGCCTTTCTGGCCGTCCTGAATTTCGAACTCAACGTTCTGGCCTTCAGCCAGAGTTTTGAAGCCGTTACCCTGGATTGCAGAGAAGTGTACGAACACGTCTTTGCTGCCGTCAGCAGGAGTAATGAAACCAAAACCTTTAGACTCGTTGAACCACTTAACTTGACCTTTAATCTTTGCCATTTGCAAAATTCCTTAGAGTGTTTTCTTAGCCCGCAGGCATTAACTGAGATAAAACTGAGACATTACTGCATGAGGCACTAATATAAGGTTCGGCAGAGAAGCGGTATTCAACGACAACGTGTTTACTCAGGACTTCTTTACTGAAAATGCCACACATAAACAGAACTGTACCTCGTTTGACCCAAAACGTGTTATCACACACAATGTTTAATATGGCAAGCCATTTTTAAACATGTCTCGATCCGCCGCACAAATTCGAACACTGCCTGTCAGGTTTTGCACAATTATGCGCATAACATACAGGCAATTCTACTTCGTTACAGAGACTCAACGTTGCTTTCGCAGTCGCTGTAATCTAAGACTTTTTTAACATAGCTCAATCATTCCAGTGCGTCCAGCAGCCGGGAAAAGAAATCTTCAAAATTGATTGAGTTAGAACAATTTGTGAAAACTTATGCTTAAATCATTGTAACGACACGGCATTGTTTCGCAGAAAATACAATGTTAATAACCTGCAGTTGACTGTATTAAAATTCATCAGCTAATAAGCCGTGTTATGCACCAAAATAATGAAATTTTTATGACTCTGCATCAAAACAAGGCAAGCAAAACGTTTCGATAAAAATAAAATATTCATTATCGCGTTCACATACAGAATATATGCAACAATTTATCGCTTCGTTTATAAGGATAAATATTCACCAATTTTCAGTATCCTTAAAGAACTATCAACTGGTGCTAAATTATCTAGTGCAACCGTTAACTCCCTCACTGGGTCATCCAGCGCATCATCTGCCAGTTCAAACACGCCCCAGTGAATAGGAAACGCCAGAGGGCAGCCCAACTGTTGCCATAACGCAACGGCAGATTGAGGGTCCATATGATGTACAGCCATGAACCATCGTGGGGCATAAGCTCCGATAGGTAATGCAGCAGCGTCAATTCTCCCCAAACGCTCCGGTATCAATAGCAACTCAGGCGAATAACCTGTATCACCGCTGAACCAGAAACGGTGATGCCGCCCCTCAAAGACCCAGCCGCACCACAAGGTGCGATTTCGATTCCAGGGTGTTCGCATACTCCAGTGCTGTGCCGGAACAGCACTCAAGGTCATCCCTTGCCAGGTGAAACTCTGCCACCAGTCGAGCTCAACCACACGTCTTGCTCCCCGGCGGCGAAACCAGTCGGCCAGACCTAAAGGTACAAACAGACTCACGTCAGGGAAGCGTTTAAGGATCCGACGGATAGTTGCGTCATCAAGGTGATCGTAATGATTATGGGAGATAACGACGGCATCAAGCTGATGAAGTTGATCGACAGAAAGTACCGGAGGGGTTTTACGTTGTGGTCCCAGAAATGAGAGCGGAGAGGCACGCTGTGAGAAAACCGGGTCAGTGAGGAGAATATTGCCGTCTATCTGCAGCAGCACACTCGCGTGTCCCAGCCACCATACCCCATCCTCATGAGGTTGCATAAGATCAACCGGTTGCCACCACTGACGTATAAAATCCTCATAACCGAGTGCGGGCGGTCTGGGCAAACCGGCTTCTTTACGCGCTTTTCGCCAGCGCTCAAGGTCACCGGGCTGATGCCCGACAGGACGGGTATTACGGAAACCACTCGGCGTGTGATGTTTCAGGGAGGGGTCATACCAGGGATTTTTCCAGACCACAGCCACCTCCCAGGACAAAAAGATTAACGTTCAGCCACCAGGCGGATAAAGTCGTCTTCGTCTTTGTCGTCTTCAGCGACAGCGTCTTTCGGCGCGTCTTTCTCTTCCGGTTCGTTAGCCTCACACAGACGGCGTAACAACGCATTTTGACGTTTTTGCTGATCGAGCAGCGCTTCCAGCAGTTCGATCTGCTCGTTAGTACGTGAACTGGCCCGGTTAACGAAAAACCAAATGACCAGCCCCACAAGCAGAACGACCAAAGAAATCATCAAGGATGCCACATTCAGCAGCCCTGAATTCAGTAACTCACCCATTTCACCACCTCAATAAAAACGTCTATTTTACCACTGGCGCGAAGGAAGGAAATCACCTTGAGAAAAAATGCGTGTTACCACGGAATAAACTTATTTATTGCGCAAACGCCGCTAAAGAACTGTACATCCTGATCGCACATCACATTGATGGTCTGCGTCCATAGCACCACGCACGCTACCAGCACGATAATCAGAATTACCCAGCGTATTTTTTTCACTCCACACTCCGTCAAAAGACCTGATGTAACCAGGTTATCACGGTTATCTTAAACAAGGGCTAACTGTACCGACATCAAGCCTTTTTCAGAATCATGCACTTGTTTCATTACGTAAACCGTTTACGCTTGCTTAATGATAACAACGATAAAGAGGCATTGATGCGCTTAATCATTCGAACAATTGTTGTACTGGCCATCATCTGGATTGGCCTTCTGTTAACCGGTTATGGTGTGCTGGTGGGAAGCACTGAAAACGCAGCAGGATTAGGCATTCAGTGTAAATATTTAACAGCACAAGGAGTAAGCACCGCGCAGTATCTGCATACTGACAGCGGAATCATTGGCCTGACTAATTGCCCGGTACTGCGTAAAACATCCGTCGTGATCGATAATGGCTAATCAGCCAGGTTAACAGCAAAATCGCCGCAATACTCGCGGCGTTTTTTATGCTAACGAGGATTAAAACGGATAGTCGTGATACCCCATCTGCTCGGAAATCTTACGTGCTGCGGTGTGCAGAATAGCCACATACTCGTGCAGTCGCTCCTCAGAGAAGCGCAACGTCGGGAAGGAAATACTGAGCCCCGCAATCACGACGCCAAAGCGGTCAAATACCGGAACACCAATACAGCGCAGCCCCTCTTCCTGCTCTTCGTTATCTTCGCCATAGCCTTGCTCACGCACCTTGTCGAGCACGGTTAACAGCGCATCCGTGCTGGTAATGGTTCGTGCCGTACTGCGTTTGTACTCCACGCCATCAAGGATCTGTTTCACTTCTTCACGATCGCGCCACGCCAGCAAAACCTTACCAATGGCAGTACTATAGAGTGGGTTACGGCGGCCAATGCGTGAATACATGCGCAGGTTGTACATGGAGTCGATTTTATGGATGTAAACAATACTGTCTTCATCCAGTGCTCCCAGGTGGATGGTCTCTTTGGTCAGACGGGAGATTTCACGCATCTGAATATCCGCGCTGCGGATCAGGTCAACATTTTGCAGCGCACGGGCACCCAGTTCGAAGAGTTTCAGCGTCAGAGAGTATTTTTCAGACTCGCCTTCCTGCGCAACGTAGCCCAGTGACTTCATGGTTTGCAAAAAACGATAAACGGTGCTTTTCGACATCATCACACGCTGCGACAACTCTGTAATACCAATTTCACGCTCTTCCCCAAGCGCCTGTAAGATGCCAAACACCTTCAGCACGGAAGAAACAGAATCTGGCTGTTTATCCAAATCCGCAATTGCCATTTACCACCTCATAGAGAGTGTTTTATAAAAATCAGAATCGGTTTTTATTATAAGTTCCCGTCATGTCACCTGCAATCAATCCGCGTTTACTTCGTTACAAATCTGCGACATATCGCGGCTGTAACAATGCTAAAATAGTTACCCTGAGAATAATTTCACGCTGAGCTTTTTTAATCCTAATGGAAAAGACCTTTTCCGATGGCCTGCCTTTACCCCAGCGGTATGGCGCTATAGCGACCATCATTATCGGTATCTCAATGGCCGTCCTTGACGGCGCAATTGCGAATGTGGCCCTGCCAACCATCGCCAGCGACCTGCATGCCTCCCCTGCCAGTTCGATATGGATAGTTAACGCCTATCAGATTGCAATTGTTATTTCCCTGCTCTCGTTCTCTTTTCTGGGCGATATGTTTGGCTACCGTCGGGTTTATCAATGCGGTCTGGTGGTTTTCACCTTCACCTCATTGTTATGTGCCCTTTCTGATTCGCTACATACCCTGACACTTGCACGTATTGCACAAGGTTTTGGCGGTGCAGCGCTCATGAGTGTTAACACAGCGTTGATCCGCTTAATTTATCCGCAGCGTCATCTGGGACGCGGCATGGGGATAAACTCGTTTATTGTTGCGGTCTCTTCTGCCGCCGGGCCAACCATTGCAGCAGCCATTCTTTCCGTCGCGTCCTGGCAATGGCTGTTCGCCATAAACGTGCCGCTGGGCATCGTGGCTATCTTCTTTGCCCTACGCTTTCTTCCCGCTAACGGCCCCAAAAGTACAATGCCGCGCTTCGACGTCGTGAGCGCGATAATGAATGCCCTCACCTTTGGTCTGCTGATTACTGCCCTGAGCGGTTTTGCACAGGGACAATCCCTGATGCTTACCGGCGCGGAACTCATCGTCTTGCTGGTGACAGGTTTCTTCTTTGTTCGCCGTCAGCTCACGCTTCCTGTGCCGTTACTGCCAGTTGACCTGCTGCGCATTCCCCTCTTTTCGCTCTCCATTTGCACATCTGTCTGCTCATTCTGCGCCCAGATGCTGGCCCTGGTCTCTCTGCCTTTCTTCCTGCAAAGCGTAGTGGGACGCTCTGAAGTGGAGACCGGGCTGTTGTTAACCCCATGGCCGCTGGCTACGATGGTAATGGCACCGCTGGCGGGTTACTTGATTGAACGCGTCCATGCCGGTTTATTAGGTGCTCTGGGGCTGGCTGTGATGGCAACAGGCCTTTTCGCGCTGGCACTACTGCCGTCATCGCCTTCCGATCTCGACATCATCTGGCGCATGATCCTGTGCGGAGCCGGGTTTGGCCTGTTCCAGTCGCCTAACAATCACACCATTATTACCTCAGCGCCGCGTCATCGCAGTGGAGGGGCCAGCGGTATGTTAGGCACCGCGCGTCTGTTAGGGCAAAGCAGCGGTGCTGCTCTGGTCGCTCTGATGTTTAACCTTGCCGGGCAAAACGGTAATCACATTGCGCTCCTTAGCGCAGGAGCCCTTGCTACCCTCGCGGCTATCGTCAGCGGTCTGCGCATTACCCAGCCCAGAGCCCAGGCATAAAAAAAGCCGGGCGGAGTCTTCTCCTGCCCG
This sequence comes from Enterobacter sp. CPE_E890, assembly GCF_046521475.1. Classification (NCBI taxonomy): domain Bacteria; kingdom Pseudomonadati; phylum Pseudomonadota; class Gammaproteobacteria; order Enterobacterales; family Enterobacteriaceae; genus Enterobacter; species Enterobacter sp. CPE_E890. Next base: position 2,877,326 of record NZ_JBKFZW010000001.1, read on the forward strand.
GCTTATTGCGGTTCTTCGCGTTACTTCATGTATTCCCCACTACGCAGCGCTTCGATACGTTTATCCAGCGGCGGGTGAGACATAAACATTTCACTCAGTGAGTTCGATTTACCGTTAATACAGAAGGCCATCATGCTGTTCGCTTCCTGCGGCTCGTAACTGGTTTTCAGACGCTGCAGCGCAGCAATCATTTTCTCACGCCCAACCAGTTTTGCGGAGCCGGCATCCGCGTGGAATTCGCGGTGACGGGAGAACCACATGGTGATAATGCTTGCCAGAATACCGAACACCAGCTCCAGTACCATGGAAACTGCGAAGTAGATCAGCGGATTACCGTTGCTCTCTTCACCTTCGTCGCGGTTGCCACCCATAAAGCCTGCAGCAATCTGCGCCAGAATACGGGAGATAAAGATAACGAAAGTGTTCACCACGCCCTGAATCAGGGTCATGGTCACCATGTCACCATTTGCGATATGGCTGATTTCGTGAGCGATAACCGCTTCGGCTTCATCACGGCTCATGTTCTGTAACAACCCGGTGCTGACGGCAACCAGGGATGCATCACGACGAGCACCCGTAGCGAACGCATTAATGTCCGGCGCGTGATAAATAGCGACCTGCGGCATGGCAATCCCAGCCTGACGGGATTGCTGAGCAACCGTATTCATCAGCCACTGTTCCATATCGTTACGCGGCTGTTCAATAACCTCACCACCTACCGATTTCAGTGCCATCCACTTCGACATCAACAGTGAAATGAAAGAGCCACCAAAACCAAACAGCAGCGCCATAATCAACAGACCCTGAACGCTGCTCGACTGAATTCCTGTCAGGCTTAGCACGAGCCCGAAAACCACCATGACCGCAAGGTTGGTGAGCAGGAAGAGCGCGATTCGCATCATAATTTTCTTTTAACCTCAGTTTAACAAAACGCACTATGCGATTACCCACATCGTATGGGTATTGTGGCTATTTTCAAGCATCAGGCGGGCGTAAGTCACCAGAAAGACACAACTTTACACAATTGGAAACCAGCCTGACGGAAGGATGCAGAACAAAAAGAAACAGGCACAATTTCTTGTGCCTGTTGGGAGATTATTTTGCCGGAGCAGGTTGTAAGGCAGGTTTCTCTTTTTCAAGATTCGCAAGGTCGAGTGCAATATGCACCGTCTCATCCAGATAAGGATCTGGCTCCTTGTAATCTTTTGGCAGATCGTCCAGTTTCTTGAGCAGAGGCTTGCCTTCCCGTTTGAAGCGATCGTTGATACGCGCCAGACGCGTTGCATCGTCTTCATTGTTCTCTTTTTCACGCTGAGCGTAGTTCAGAGAAACAATATTCCGTTTATCTTTCAGAGCATTGAAACGTGCAATGTCCTTCATGATGTACTGGAATTCCGCATCTTTCGCAATACGGTCATTATGCGCTTTCAGCAGTTCAGGACCAAACTGCGTCATATCACCCGCTTTCACGTAGGTCGCAGCGTTGATGCTGTCCCACGGTAACGCGTTATCTTCAAACTTCTCGCCGGTTTCCGTCTCTTCCGTGCCTGTCGGCATCATGATATCCGGCGTCACGCCTTTACGCTGCGTACTGCCACCGTTCACGCGGTAGAACTTCTGAATAGTGTACTGAACCGAACCCAGCGCAGGCCATTCAGGGCGCAGCATCTGATCGTAAATACGATTCAGAGAGCGATACTGTTGAACGGTGCCTTTACCGAACGTCGGTTCACCCACGATCAACGCACGGCCATAGTCCTGCATTGCGGCAGCAAAGATCTCAGACGCTGAAGCACTGAAGCGGTCCACTAAGACCACCAGCGGGCCTTTGTAGTAAACCACACCATCGTTGTCGGCATCTTCACGGACTTTACCGTTGTTATCGCGCACCTGAACCACAGGACCAGATGGAATAAACAGGCCAGAGAGCGAAACCGCTTCCGTCAGCGCACCGCCGCCGTTACTGCGCAGGTCGATGATAATGCTGCTAACGTTCTGCTTCTCAAGCTTCTGCAGCTGCACTTTCACATCGTCGGTCAGCCCTACGTAGAAGCCCGGGATATCCAGGACACCCACCTTCTCTTTACCCACGGTTTTCACCGACATTTTCACCGCGCGGTCTTCCAGACGGATACGCTCACGGGTCAGGGTAACAATACGGGTTTTAGTGCCTTTTCCTGCAGGCAGCACTTCCAGACGAACCTTGCTGCCTTTCGGGCCTTTAATCAGCGCCACCACATCATCAAGACGCCAGCCGATCACATCAACCATGTTCTGACCGGTTTGTCCCACACCCACAATGCGATCGCCTACGCTTATCGCTTTGCTTTTGGATGCCGGGCCACCTGCGACCATCGAATTGATCACGGTATAATCATCATCCATCTGCAGCACCGCACCGATACCTTCGAGAGACAGGCTCATTTCAGTATTGAACTGCTCGGTGTTACGCGGGGAGAGATAGTTGGTATGCGGATCGATTTCGTGAGCAAAGGCAGTCATTGCCAGTGAGAAGACATCCTCACTGTTGGTCTGCGCCAGACGACGAATAGCAAATTTGTAACGACGCGTCAGCGTGTCACGGATCTCTTTTTCATCTTTGCCGGTGAGCTTAAGGCTCAGTTCGTCATATTTAACTTTTCCGTCCCACAGCGCATTCAACTCGGCTTCATCTTTCGGCCAGGGTGCTTTACTGCGATCCAGATTAAAGGTGTCATTGCCGGTGAAGTCCATCGGACGTTCCAGCACTTTCAGCGCGTACTGATAACGTTCAAAGCGGCGCTTTTGCGACAGGTTATAGAGATCGTAGAACAGATCCAGCTTGCCTGAACGCAACTCGTCACCCACCTCAGATTTACGCTTAGCGAACTGCTCGACATCGCTGGCGAGCAAAACGTTATGGCTGTAATCCAGCAAGTTCAGATAGCGGTCAAAGATTTTGGCCGAAAAGGCCTGATCGAGATCGAACTGACGATAGTGCGAACGGGTGAAACGTGAGGTTACGCGCTCACTCACCGTTGCGTGCTGGGTCTCTTCCTTAAGAACCGGAATTTGATCAACACGCGTGATATCGTCCACTGCGAAAGCGTGACCTGTTATGGCAAACAGGCCCGCCAGCGCGGTGAGCTTAAAAAAAGTGTTCATGCCAGGCTTGGCCTCCGTTTCAGAACAACAAGTGTTCTGCGCGTACAATCATTGACATACCAGAAGTCAGCTGTACACGAACGCCATCTTTGGTGATTTCCAGTACAGTGGCGTCCATAGCATTGTTACCCGCTTTTACCTTCAGCGCCTGACCAACGCTCAGGGCGTTAATGTCTGAAACCGGGGTATGACGCGGCTCTTCACGAGGGGCGCGCGGGGCTTTCGCTGCAGGTTTGTCAGCACGCGGTTTGCGATCGTTATTATCATTACGACGCGGTGCAGGGCGTGGTTTACGCTCACGACGAGGCGCTTCTTCCTGGCCGTTTGCCGCTGTGGCTTCGCGTTTTTTCGCTTGCTGTTCAGCACGTTGTGCCTGAACGCGTGCTTTGGCTTCTTCCAGCTGTTTACGCGCGTGTTCAACGTGCTGCTCATCCAGCTCACCACAAGGGTTGCCATCGAGATCCACGCGAGTCGCGCCCGGTTTGATACCGTACAGGTAACGCCAGCTCGAAGTATAAAGACGTAAGGCGGAACGCAGCTGAGTTTTGCTGAGGTTCATTTCCCCCTCAACACGTGCCACCAGATCCTGAAAAATACCGACTTTCAGGGGACGAGCTTCACCTTCAGCACTGAAGCACTGTGGGAAACGCTCGGCCAGAAATGCGATAACTTCTTTACTGCTATTCAACTTAGGTTGATTTTCCATGAAATTTCCTGATTACAACGGACGTTGCCAACAAGCGCAGGCATGAACAGGCGTCATTATAATGACGCTATCAGTAAATGCTACGTTATCCGTTGATTATCCTGCGACGCTCGCAAAGAATTTTTGATAATCGGTTGCAGCGAGAACGTTTTCCAGGTTTGCCACCAGCTCGCGCAGTCCCTGTTCGTCCTCGGCTGTAAAGCGACTGAAGACCGTACTGTCGATATCCAGAACGCCAATAATCTGATTTTTTACCACCAGTGGCAGAACGATTTCAGAATTACTTGCAGCGTCGCAGGCAATATGTCCGTCAAACGCATGAACGTCTTCCACACGCTGTACCTGATTCTCGGCGACCGCGGTACCACACACACCGCGCCCTACCGGGATACGTACGCAGGCCAGCTTGCCCTGGAATGGCCCCAGCACCAGTGTTTCACCTTCCAGAAGGTAAAATCCAGCCCAGTTAACGTCACTGAGACGTTCAAACAGCAATGCGCTAGTATTTGCCAGAGTGGCTAAGAAGCTGGTCTCGCCCGCCATCAATGCCTTAAAATCGCGGTTCAGATCCGCGTAGAATTCTGTTTTGTTCATTATTCAATCACTTAGTTGTCTTACAAAATTACCGCATAGCCTATTAAAATAAGCATTAAATGCGCTCATGCTCAAGATGAATCAGTTCATGAGTTATTATAACTTTCAACAATACTTATTTGTGCGCAGCTGATGGCCTTAAAAACAACCAAAATTACGCCGACAAAAAAGATAACTGTCCATACGGTAAGCGAAGCTTTGCCTCGTGCACATTATCAGCGTTGCCCCCAGTGCGATACGCTTTTTATGTTGCCGAAGATGAAATCGCACCAAAGTGCCTTTTGCCCCCGCTGCGATGCCAAAATTCGTGACGGCCGCGACTGGTCTTTGACCCGCCTCGCCGCCATGGCCGTCACGATGCTGCTTCTGATGCCTTTCGCGTGGAGCGAGCCGCTCCTTAAACTCTATCTGCTTGGTGTACGCATTGATGCCAACGTTCTACAGGGTATCTGGCAGATGACCCGGCAGGGTGATCCGGTAACTGCAGCTATGGTGCTTTTTTGCACCGTTGGCGCGCCGCTGGTCCTGGTCGCGGCGATTGCGTATTTGTGGCTCGGCAACATTCTGGGTATGAACCTGCGACCGGTGTTGCTGATGCTGGATAAACTCAAAGAGTGGGTCATGCTGGATATCTATCTTGTGGGTGTTGGCGTGGCGTCAATTAAAGTGCAGGACTACGCGTTTCTGCAGCCAGGCGTCGGACTCTTTGCTTTTATCTGTCTGGTATTGCTCAGTATCCTGACGCTCATCCACCTGAACGTCGAACAGCTTTGGGAGCGTTTTTATCCTCAGCGCCCAGCCACACGCCCGGATGAGAACCTCCGTGTCTGTCTGGGTTGCCACTACACCGGGCTGCCCGACGCGCGTGGCCGCTGTCCACGCTGCCATATTCCTTTGAGACTGCGGCGCAACAACAGCCTGCAAAAATGCTGGGCGGCGCTGATTGCCTCCCTGGTGTTTCTGATCCCGGCCAATATGCTGCCGATTTCCATTATTTACGTGAATGGTGCACGCCAGGAAGATACCATCCTCTCCGGTATTATTTCCCTTGCGCACAGCAATGTGGGGGTGGCTGCCATCGTCTTTATTGCCAGTATCCTGGTGCCGTTTACCAAAGTGGTGGTGATGTTTACGTTACTTATCAGCATTCACTTTAAATGTGAGCAGGGGTTACGTACCCGTATCCTGCTTTTGCGGTTCGTCACCTGGATTGGTCGCTGGTCGATGTTGGATCTGTTCGTGATTTCATTGATGATGTCGCTGATTAATCGTGACCAGTTACTTGCTTTTACAATGGGACCCGCGGCTTTTTATTTCGGCTCAGCGGTGATATTGACTATTCTTGCTGTGGAATGGCTGGATAGCCGCTTACTTTGGGATGCACATGAGTCAGGAAACCCCCGCTTCGCCGACTGAAGCGAGAATTAAAACAAAACGCCGCATTTCGCCATTCTGGTTGCTGCCTGTCATCGCCCTGATGATTGCGGGCTGGCTTATCTGGACGAGCTATCAAGATCGCGGGAGTACGGTCACCATTGATTTCCAGACCGCCGACGGTATCGTCGCCGGGCGAACACCCGTTCGCTTCCAGGGCGTTGAAGTAGGTACGGTTCAGGACATCTCCCTTGGAAAAGGGCTGAACAAGATTCAGGTGCGGGTCAGTATTAAATCAGACATGCAGGATGCCCTGCGCAGCGAAACGCAATTCTGGCTGGTTACGCCGAAGGCCTCTCTGGCGGGTGTTTCCGGTCTGGATGCGCTGGTGGGCGGTAACTATATCGGTATGATGCCAGGTAAAGGTGAACCGCAGGATCACTTTGTTGCCCTGGATACACAGCCCAAGTACCGCCTTAACAACGGCGATTTGATGATCCATCTGCAGGCGCCGGATCTCGGTTCTCTGAACAGTGGCTCACTGGTTTATTTCCGTAAAATACCGGTGGGTCGCGTTTACGATTACGCCATCAACCCGAATAAACAGGGTGTCACCATTGATGTGCTGATCGAGCGCCGCTTTACCAATCTGGTTAAAAAGGGCAGCCGCTTCTGGAACGTATCCGGCGTGGATGCCGATCTCAGCCTGAGCGGTGCAAAGGTGAAACTGGAGAGTTTGGCTGCGCTGGTTAATGGCGCCATTGCCTTTGATTCCCCTGAAAACTCAAGCCCTGCCACCGCTGATGACTCGTTCGGATTGTACGCTGACCTGGCGCACAGCCAGCGCGGCGTGATTATCAAACTCGTCCTGCCCGATGCGAAGGGGCTTAAAGCCGGTTCAACACCGCTGATGTATCAAGGGTTGCAGGTCGGTCAGCTTACCAAAATGACGCTCAACCCGGGCGGCTCGGTCACCGGCGAAATGACTGTTGATCCGAGCGTGGTCGATCTTCTGCGCGAGAAGACGCGTATTGAAATGCGCAGTCCAAAGCTATCACTCAACGATGCCAGTATCAGTAGTCTGCTGACGGGAAATACGTTTGAGCTGGTGCCCGGTGAAGGTCAGCCCAGCAATAGCTTTGTGATTGCCCCGGCCGACAAAGCCTTGTTGCAAAAGCCGGGTGTCGTGACGGTCACGCTGAATGCGCCAGAAAGCTACGGTATTGAAGCCGGCCAGCCGTTGATTTTGCACGGTGTTCAGGTAGGACAAGTTCTTGAGCGTACGCTTACCGAGAACGGCGTGAGCTTCTCGGTCGCCATTGACCCGCAATACAGCAACCTGGTCCATGGCGACAGTAAGTTTGTGGTTAACAGTCGTGTCGACGTGAAAGTAGGTCTGGACGGGGTGGAGTTCCTTGGCGCCAGCGCCAGCGAATGGGTCAACGGCGGGATCCGCATTCTGCCGGGCGATAAAGGCCCTGTGCGTGACAGCTACCCGCTGTATGCCAACCTGGATAAAGCGATTGAAAACAGCCTGAGCGATCTTCCTACCACTACGCTGACATTAAGCGCCGAAACATTGCCGGACGTTCAGGCAGGCTCCGTTGTGCTGTATCGCAAATTTGAGGTCGGGGAAGTGATCACCGTTCGCCCTCGCGCGGACGCATTTGATATCGAGCTGCATATCAAGCCGGAGTATCGCAAGCTGTTGACGCCAAACAGCGTCTTCTGGGCTGAAGGCGGTGCAAAAGTTCAGCTCAACGGTAACGGGCTGACGGTGCAGGCCTCCCCGCTTTCACGCGCGCTGCGTGGGGCAATTAGCTTCGATAACCTCAGCGGTGCAGGTGCGAATCTGCGCAAAGGGGATAAGCGTATTCTCTTCCCGTCCGAAACCGCAGCACGTGCCGTTGGCGGGCAGATTACCCTGCACGCTTTTGATGCGGGAAAACTGGCTGAAGGGATGCCAATCCGTTACCTGGGTATTGATATCGGGCAGATCCAGAAGCTGACGCTGATCACCTCGCGTAACGAGGTGCAGGCCACCGCCGTGCTCTACCCGGAATATGTACAGACGTTCGCCCGCACCGGTTCGCGCTTCTCGGTGGTGACGCCGCAAATCTCGGCCGCAGGCGTTGAGCACCTCGACACCATCCTGCAGCCGTATATCAACGTCGAGCCTGGCCAGGGCAATGCCCGTCGTGATTTTGAGCTGCAGGAAGCCACAATCACTGATTCGCGCTATCTTGATGGTCTGAGCATTGTGGTGGAGGTACCAGAAGCTGGTTCGCTCAGCATCGGCACGCCAGTACTGTTCCGCGGTATTGAGGTGGGCACAGTGACCGGTCTGACGCTCGGGACACTCTCCGACCGCGTGATGGTGGCGTTACGGATAAGCGAACGTTACCAGCATCTGGTGCGAAATAACTCGGTATTCTGGCTGGCTTCCGGCTATTCGCTGGACTTTGGCCTGACGGGGGGGGTCGTGAAAACTGGTACCTTCAACCAGTTTATTCGCGGTGGGATTGCGTTTGCCACACCACCGGGCACACCGCTGGCACCGAAAGCGCAACCGGGTAAACACTTCCTGCTGCTCGAAAGTGAACCGAAAGAGTGGCGTGAATGGGGAACTGCCCTGCCGCGTTAATCTCAGGGCTCCGGTGTCAACGCGCCGGAGCCTTTATGCTACACTGCGCACCTGAACTTTTCCCTGTGGTGTACCCGTGGCTCAAAACTCCGTATTTCTTCCTGAACAATTCCTCGCGCAAATGCGTGAGGCGCTTCCTTCTCACCTGTCGTTAGACGATTTTATCGCCGCCTGTCAGCGTCCGTTGCGCCGAAGTATTCGCGTCAATACGCTAAAAATCAGCGTCGGGGATTTTCTCGCGCTGGTATCCCCGTACAACTGGCAACTGACGCCAGTACCATGGTGTGCTGAAGGGTTCTGGATCGAGCGTGATGACGAAGATGCCGTGCCGCTGGGAAGTACCGCCGAGCATCTGAGCGGGCTGTTTTATATTCAGGAAGCCAGTTCAATGCTGCCAGTTGCCGCGTTGTTCGCCGATGACAACGCGCCTGAGCGGGTGATGGATGTGGCCGCGGCACCCGGGTCGAAAACCACACAGATTGCCGCCCGGATGGGTAACCAGGGGGCAATTCTTGCCAATGAGTATTCCGCCAGCCGCGTCAAAGTGTTGCATGCCAACATCAGCCGCTGCGGTATTCATAATGTTGCCCTGACACACTTCGACGGGCGCGTGTTCGGTGCTGCCCTGCCGGAAGCCTTTGATGCTATTCTGCTGGATGCTCCCTGCTCCGGGGAAGGTGTGGTACGTAAAGATCCTGATGCGTTAAAGAACTGGTCTGTTGAAAGCAACCTTGAGATCGCTGCTACCCAGCGTGAGCTGATCGACAGCGCATTTCATGCACTGCGGCCAGGCGGCACGTTGATCTACTCCACCTGCACACTGAACCGGGATGAAAACGAAGACGTCTGTCTGTGGCTGAAGGCGCAATATCCCGATGCCGTCGAGTTTCTGCCGCTCAACGATCTGTTCCCCACGGCAAAAGAGGCCATCACGCCTGAAGGATTCCTGCATGTTTTCCCGCAGATCTATGACTGTGAAGGTTTTTTTGTTGCCCGACTGCGTAAAGCTGTCGCCGTTGATCCCCTGCCCGCTCCAACGTTTAAGGTCGGCAATTTCCCGTTCACACCGCTGAAAGGCCGAGAGGCCGAGCAGGTCACCCTCGCCGCCAGAAAAGCCGGGCTTTCCTGGGATGAAACGCACCATCTCTGGTTACGTGAGAAAGAGATTTGGCTTTTCCCGGCCAGTATTGAACCGCTTATTGGCAAAGTACGTTTTTCCCGTATCGGGATCCGTCTGGCGGAAGTTCATAATAAAGGCTATCGCTGGCAGCATGAGGCTGTTATCGCCCTCGCCGGACACGAGAATACGTTTGCCCTGACACATCAGGAAGCCGAAGAGTGGTACCGTGGTCGCGATGTTTATCCTGCCAGTACGCCATCGAATGATGAAGTTGTGGTTACGTATCAGGGATACCCGTTGGGGCTGGCTAAAAAAGTGGGCTCACGACTGAAGAACAGCTATCCGCGTGAACTGGTGCGAGATGGTCGGCTGTTTACCGGTAACGATCGCACCGCCTGAAAAAAAGCGCATTTTTTTACTGGCGATTTCGCTCTCCTTGTCTACGATCAAAAATGGATGACCGTACTGGTCATACCAGATTTTGACAATCGACCCGGAGAGCAATATGACGAAAACCAGCGTGCGTATTGGCGCTTTTGAGATTGACGACGCAGAACTGCGCGGCGAAATACAAGGCGATCGAACGTTAAGTATTCCCTGCAAATCCGACCCGGATTTGTGTATGCAACTCGATGCCTGGGATGCGGACATCAGCGTCCCGGCAATTCTTGATGGCGAACACTCTGTCCTTTACCGTGAGCATTACGATAGCAAAACTGATGCCTGGGTCATGCGCCTTGCCTGACCTAAAGAGAACCCGCCCGAAGGCGGGTTATTTATTACTGCAGTTGTGCCAGCGTAAAGTAACCGTCAAAAACAGCCCCCGTGTCGATATAGTGTAAATTATCAAAATCATACCTTCGGTCGACAGGCGTATGTCCGAACCAGAAATGATCCGCTCCGCGAATTCCCTGCCCTTTACCCACCATAAACCCCATCAACCGATCGCGATCCCATAATACGCGCTGGGCGCTTACCGGTTTTTGCCAGCGGTATTCCTCCGCAGGATAATCAGCATGGGCGATCACATTCAGGCCATTGGCACAGGTGATCTCGATAATATGCGGCAAACTGCGACAGGCATTGAGCAGCGATAGCGCCAGCTGTTGCTGCTCACGTTCAAGGCGTGCAAACCACATTCCGCCATTCATCGTCCAGAGCGCAAAATCATTATTATCCAGGCTGTCGATTGCCATTTGCTCATGGTTGCCGCGCACCGCGCGAAACCATTTTTCATTGATTAGCGCCAGGCATTTAACGCTGTCAGGACCACGATCAATCAAATCCCCGACGGAGATCAGTAAATCCTCATATGGATTAAAATGACGACGTTTCAGTTCATCCATCAGCCACTGATAACAACCATGAATGTCGCTAACAACCCAGACGTGACGCCACCTCCCACCTTCTAATCGCTGATACATAACACCTCCTGTAGCGAGTATAGTTGCACCAGACTTATCCGGAGAGACGCAATCCAGCAGTGCTTTCCACAAAGCTAAACAAACAGTAAACTAAGGATAAATAAATATTTCACCAGTATTAATCCAGTTTTGCATGCCCCCTAAAATATGCAATGCATAAAATTTGAGGTTTTCCCGTGTCAAATACGCGCCTGCAAGACGATGCAGCACATTCGCATCGTACCCATATCATTTCCGAACTGGTGAAAGGTCAACTCGTCCCAGGCCCTATCTGGCAAAAACGCGAGTATCGACTTAAATTTCTGTTACGTTCGCTGCTTTTCTGGTCTTCAACGCACCGAATGCTCGATGCGCTGGCCCGCCGCGACGATTTTGACCAACTTCTGGCCTCGCAAATCACGCTGCCAAGTAAAACCCATCGTCAGTATCTGATGCGTGGCATGAATGCCAACGCGCGTGCCGACGCTATCATTAGTCATTATCAGTGGATTGACTCTCTGAAAGATGCCGGGCTGGTCAACGCTTTAACTGGCCCCCAGGAGCAATCTATTGTTGAGTTTCATGCAAAAGATGGCGTGAGCTATAACGTCAATGCCATGAACGCCAGTAAAGCGGAGCGCGAAGGCGAGTGTACGCTGTGGCTGCGAGACAATGAAAATACCCTGCTTGCGAGCGTGACCTTTTGCGTCGCCCGGGAAAACGGGGAATATGTGCTGGTGATTGGCGGTCTTCAGGGACCTCGCCGCAGCGTGTCTCGTGATGTGATCAAGCAGGCAACACGAGCCTGCCACGGCCTTTTCCCTAAGCGAGTATTAATGGAGGTGCTTTTCCAGCTGGCAACACTCTCCGGTATCAAAGCGATTTATGCCGTCAGCGATGAAGGGCATATCTTCCGTGCTCTGCGTTATCGCCTGAGTAAAGGCCGTCATTTCCACGCCAGTTACGATGAGTTTTGGGCCTCTATCGACGGTCAAAAGCGCTCAACATTCAGCTGGCAGCTGCCCTTGCAGATGGAACGCAAATCCCTTGAGGAGATTGCCAGTAAAAAACGTGCCGAATATCGCCGTCGCTTTGAACTCCTTGATGAAATTGAGGCATCTGTTAAATCGCGCTTCTAAGCACTGCATAGGCTTTCGCTGACTGCGCACAAAAATTTAACAAAACAGGCAAAAAGGGCTGGACTTCCGCATGCTGTGTTGTGTTATGTTTTAGCAAGACACACACAGTGTGCACGCTGTAAAAGAAAGAAGGCGTTGGATTTATTCGTTTACTTTCATACAGATAAAAAGAGACCGAATACGATTCCTGTATTCGGTCCAGGGAAATGGCTCTTGGGAGAGAGCCGTGCGCTAAAAGTTGGCATTAATGCAGGCTAAGTCGCCTTGCCTTTTAAGAATAGATGACGACGCCGAGTTTTCCAGTCCACAGCTAAAGCGGCCTGAAAAAAAGCGTAAGTGCATCATAAAAAGTAAAAAACCGCAGTGCTTTCGCAAGCATCTGCGGTTTTTTATTGGAAACCTGAGCATTAGCAGAGCTTGTCGGCACGCTCGATAAACGGTGCCAGACTCATCTTCTGTCCCGGATGAGCCGGGTCATCAATCTGAATAACACTGATAGGCTGGCCGCTGCTCTTACCGCTAGCCACCTGCTGCTCTGCGGTCTCATTTAACGGGTATTGCACCAGCGTACTTGGGTTAATCGCATATAATGCATGACCCGGACGGCAAGTCAGCATTACCTCTTCGCGATTGAAAGCCCATTTGTCTTTACCCACCTCAAAACGGCTGACGGTAATCACCTGCGGTGCAGCCAGAGCACTCCCCGTGCAGGCCAGTAATAAGAGAGAAAGTACTGTCTTTTTCATATGCTATTTAACCTTATCAGAAGGGTTCCCAGGTAGCGAACAGACTGACCGTTGCCAGCACCAGCGTTCCCAGCACCACCTCTGCCTGTGTCATCCTGATAAAAATCTGTTGCGCTTGTCCGATCTCCGGACGAAACCGTGGCACCAGAAAATACCGATTTGCCAGCGCAATTGCTACCATCAACGCCACCAGCGCACATTTGAACAACAAAAACCGCACGTAGTCAGCCTGCCATGGGATCTGGATGCCAGTGATAAACAGCGTGTTGATAATGCCAGTGAGCAGCACACCCGCAACGGCATAATGGCCGACACGCGAGAAACGCATCATGGTGTAGATAGCGGCATTTTGCCAGCGCCCTTTCGCCAGACGCATGCAGAACAGCAGCGGAAGTAATCCGCCAAGCCAGGTTGCGGCACACAGCAGGTGAAAAGCATGATTAAGACGCTGCAAAGCCCCTGTCGGACCGTCACTCATCGCCGCGTGCCCTACCCCTGCCAGCAGGATAAGCTGCCCCATTGCGAGCAGTAACAGCCGTGAACCTTTCAGGGGAGCGAGCCATGCAGCTCCGACAGTAATGGCAGCAAGAATCATTTGCCACAGCCAGACGCTGCCAAACTGCGTCGCCAGCACGCTACGCCAGATCTCCGGGGAAAAGACATCTCCCCAGCCACTGCCCATCAATCCCCCCTGAAACATAAACATCAGGAGTGCAGCACCCAGGCTGATTAAAGACGCCACTTTCTGCTGTAACTGGAAACGCCGGGACATCAGGCGGTGGAGTGAGGAAGGCGCAAACCAGACGCTGTAAAGCGCATTGCCAAAAATGAGCATCAGCGCCCCGAAATGGATAAATCGCAACCCGACATAAAACAGGGCCAGCATGCTATTTCACGCTAAAGTGGTAGCTGCCTTTGGTTTTATGGCCGTCTACGGAGACCACATGCCAGTCGACCTGATAGGTCCCGGGCGTCAGCGGTTGTTCCAGCGGAACCGTCAGCTGAGTGTTGTTCTTTTCGTCTCGTTTAACCGTACCTGTTTTCATAACCTGCTTTTGTGCATCCGTGACTACGACTCCACTAAAACCAGGTTCGATACCTTCCGAAAAAATCAGCGTAAGGACCTTTGGTGGTGTCACCTGGCTGTCTGCCGCCGGGGTTTGCTGTTTAAGATGAGCATGCGCCAGCACAGAAGGCGTCATGACCGATGATGCCAGAAAGGCAAGCGCGCATACCACGCGGGAAGTGGTTAGTCCCATCGCAATCATTCCTTTTTGTTATGTCTGTATGCTAAAGAATAACGCTGTATAATAAACGAGTCGAGGATCATCCCGCCTCCGCTTGTCATCATCGTGCAATCGCGGTAACGTTGCCGCCGCATAATAAGGAGAAGGAAATGAAGATCAATCTGGCCACCCTTCCTCAGGACGAGATGGATAAAGTGAATGTCGATCTCGCTGCCGCAGGCGTCGCGTTTAAAGAGCGTTACAACATGCCCATCGTGGCTGAGGTTGTTGAACGTGAACAACCGGCTCATCTGCGCGACTGGTTTCGCGAAAGATTAATTGCCCACCGTCTCGCATCGGTCAACCTCTCTCGTTTGCCCTACGAGCCTAAAGTTAAATAAGCTTAAAAAGTCGTTACACTTCCTTACGCGGAATATGCCAGGATAAGAAAACCCTGATTAATCTAGGTGTATTCTTAAAATCCCTGCGACTCAGTGTATAAGGAAGTCACGATGTCACAATGGAATATTGCCGCAGCCCAGTATACCGGGCAGCATCACAGTGTAGATGACCATGTTGCGCGCCACCTCTGCTTCATCGCCGAAGCAGCACGCCAGCAATGCGATTTGCTGGTATTTCCTGAACTTTCATTAACGGGATCGGGCACAACGGTATTACCTCCTCCCCCCAGTGATGCGCAGCTTGAACCCCTGCTTGACGCCGCACATTTTTACCAAATTACCCTCATTGCCGGGCTCCCTCTTGAACGGAATGGTCAGCGCCAGAAAGGACTCGCGCTGTTTATGCCTTCCAGCCAGGATATTCTGCGCTACCCGCAGGGGAGCGGTGCAAGTCTGGTTCCGGGAGATAAACAACTTAGCATCATTGATGCGCATACCGATTCACCCAATCTCGATTCACAGGCGGCGCTGTTTACCAGCTGTCAGTCTGTTGTTGATTATCGCTGGCGGCAGTCCATCAGCACCCTGCAGCGCTTCGCACATAAATATGCGATTGCCGTGTTAATGGCTAATGCGTGTGGCGGCAGCGCGTTATGGGATGAAAGAGGTCAGTTGATTGTCCGCGCGGATAAAGGCGAGCTATTGCTGACCGGCACGCTCGGCAGACAGGGTTGGCAAGGCGATATCATTCCTTTAGGCTAAGCGTTTTAAGCTCAGGAGTTTTCAATGCTGCGCGTCATCGATACCGAAACTTGCGATCTTCAGGGCGGAATTGTGGAAGTGGCCTCTGTCGATGTGGTAGACGGTAAAATCGTCAACCCAATGAGCCATCTGGTGCGCCCTGATCGCCCCATTAGCCCGCAGGCTATGGCAATCCATCGCATTACCGAATCAATGGTGGCGGATAAGCCGTGGATAGAAGAAATTATTCCACACTATTACGGTAGCCCGTGGTACGTCGCGCATAACGCCAGCTTTGACCGCCGGGTGTTGCCCGAAATGCCAGGGGAATGGATTTGTACTATGAAGCTGGCGCGTCGCCTCTGGCCGGGGATCAAATACAGTAATATGGCGCTGTATAAGTCCCGCAAGCTTAGCGTCCGTACACCTGAGGGGCTTCACCATCACCGCGCGTTGTACGACTGCTATATTACCGCCGCGTTACTCATTGATATTATGAATATCTCTGGCTGGACGCCGGATGATATGGCAACGATCACCGGTCGTCCTGCGCTTCTCACCACCTTTACCTTTGGCAAATATCGCGGTAGAGCGGTGTCTGATATTGCGGATAAAGATCCGGGCTATCTGCGCTGGCTTTACAATAACCTCGACAAAATGAGCCCGGAACTGCGCTTAACGCTGAAACACTACCTGGGCGAAGCTTAAGGCTCTTCACCGCCTGGCAGCGTTCCCTGCGCCAGGCCAATCAGGAAGGCATATTCCAGGGCGACGCCTTCATAGGTCTTGAACCGCCCTGATTTTCCTCCATGCCCGGAATCCATATCGGTACAGAGCAGCAACAGATTATCATCGGTTTTTAGCTCCCGCAGTTTTGCCACCCATTTTGCCGGCTCCCAGTACTGCACCTGAGAATCATGCAACCCGGTGGTGACCAGCATGTGCGGATAGGCTTTTGCCTCCACGTTATCGTACGGGCTGTACTCTTTCATATAGCGATAGTAGATCGCATCCTGAGGATTCCCCCACTCTTCGAACTCCCCCGTCGTCAGGGGAATGGATTCATCAAGCATGGTCGTGACCACATCGACAAACGGAACCTGCGCGACAATCCCTTTGAAGCGATCGGGACGCTGGTTGATCACCGCCCCCATCAACATGCCGCCCGCGCTGCCCCCCATACCAAAGCAGAGATGCGGATCCCCGTAGCCTTGCTCAATCAGCGCATCACAGACATCGAGATAGTCATTGAAGGTGTTTTTCTTTTTCAGGAATTTCCCGTCTTCATACCAGTGCTGCCCCAGCTCACCGCCGCCGCGAACATGGGCGATAGCGAAAACAAAACCACGATCGAGCAGACTTAACCTACTGCTGCTGAAATCGGCATCCATGCTTGAGCCATAGGAACCATAGCCGTAAACCAGCAGTGGGTTTTTACCTTTCCGGAAATGCGCCTGGTGGTAAACAAGTGAGACCGGGACCTCCACGCCATCGCGGACAGTGACCCACAGATGCTCGCTGCGGTAGTTCTCAGACTCAAACCCTTTGACCTCGGACTGCTTAATCACCTGACGCTGCCCGGTATCCATATCCAGCTCAAACAACGTGTCCGGCGTGGTCATTGAGGAGTAACCGTAGCGCAACCGAGACGACTCGGGCTCAGGATTGAAACCAATCCACGTTACATACGCTGGGTCGTCGAACGCAATCCCCACCACTTCCCGGGTTTTACGGTTGATTTGCCGGATACTGGTCAGCCCGCGCTGACGCTCTTCCACCACCAGCCAGTCGGTAAACAGAGTGAACCCTTCCAGCATCACTTGCTCCCGCGCGGGAATAAGCACCTCCCACTTACGCTCATCGCGCACTTTGGTTTTATAGAGACCAAAGTTTTTGCCCTCGCGATTTGAGCGCAAATAAAAACTGTGCTGGAAGTGATCCAGACTGTACTCATGATCCTTGCGACGCGGCAGAAAACAGAGCGGCTGGGCATCAGGTAGTTCGGCGTCCAGCAGCAAAACCTCAGACGTCGTCGCGCTGGCGAGGAAAATAATCACATAGTGGCGTGAGGAGGTTTTATGCAGGCTGACATAAAACGTTTCGTCTTTCTCTTCATAGACCAGTTCGTCATCGGCAGAACCCGTCCCTACGGTATGTCGCCACACCTGATAAGGCAGTAGCGTGGACGCATGCTTTTTGACGTAGTAGACGGTCTCGGAATCATTCGCCCAGACAAAATCCGGGGAGACGTTTTCCAGCATTTCAGGATACCAGTTCCCGGTGTCCAGATTGCGAAAACGCAGGCCATACTGACGGCGGGAGAGGTAGTCCTCAGCCAGCGCCATAATAGTGTTGTCAGGTGAAATGGACATGCCGCCCAGCGTATAAAATTCGCTGTGGGCGGCGCGCTGGTTGGCATCCAGTAAAATCTCCCACTCATCCCATTCGGCACTTAACACGGGTTGTCGTTGGTAGATGGGATACTCGTTGCCGGGCTCGTAGATATGACGATAGCGATAGCCATTTTTGGTCCAGGGCGCGGAGATATCATGCTGAGGAATGCGCTGCACCATTTCATTCAGCAGTTGATCCTGAAGTGCCTGCTGGCTGGACATGACCTTGCGGCCATAGTCGTTTTCCTCGTGCAGGTAGTCGAGCACCTCTGGCCGGGAGCGAGAATCGTCCCGTAGCCAGTAATAGTTGTCTATACGCGTATCGCCATGCGTGGTTATCGCATAAGGAGTACGTCGGGCTTTCGGTGGCATATCATCATTCTTTTAAGTTTTACACCCTATAAGGTTGGCAAAACCCACGCATGATGCAAGCGAAACAGTGTCGCAGCCGCGACGCTATCCCTGTAACGCTTTTTTTTGTTCCCGGATATCCTGCTCAATACCCTCGCGTACATCCTGCGGGATCTTCAACGCATCGCCGAGGGCATTGAGGTAGCTACGTTCCATAAAGTGGTCGATATCAATGGCGGCACAGCTGAGAAAATAGAGTTCAAGCGCCTCTTCCTCATTCTTCACACTCTGCGCAAGACGCTGTGGATCGAGCGGCTGTTCAATCGCCTGCGCCACCAGGGCTCTGCCCTTCTCTTCAACACCGGCTTCGCGAAGCTGCTGCTCAATCGCCGATCGTTCTTTATCGTCAATATGCCCGTCACTCTTCGCGGCAAAGACCAGCGCAAGGATCAATCGTTCGGTACGCAGATCCAGCGGCGAGGTGTGCTCGCTATAATGCGGTTCATCGCAGTGTGCAGCCCGTATCCTGTCTTTGTATTTATTCCATAGTACGGTGCCTGCGATGGCCCCGCCACCGGCCAGCAACGCGCCAGTTCCATATTTTGCCAGCAGCTTACGTGAGGATTTATTCGCGACTAAAAGGCCTGCCAGCCCGCCAAGTGCGCCGGGAACCAATAGTTTACTGAGCCCCTGCTCGCCAGACGACGATGCTTTCTGTCCTAACAGCGATTGCAACTGATTTAACCAACCAGACATGGTTTCCCTCACTTAACGGTGAACATATTTCACAGCGTAAGCGAGCAGGCGTCAGGAAATGTCTGGATGGGCTAAAGATGCGCAAATTTCTTCCCCCTCCCTTAGCCCTGCACAAGACACACGCAAACGTTTTCGTTTATACTGCGCGCATCTTTTTCAGGGGGAATGTTATGACTCGTTTAGGCACTGCGCTGCGACCTGCAGCGACGCGTGTGATGCTGTTGGGATCGGGCGAACTGGGTAAAGAGGTCGCCATTGAATGTCAGCGTTTAGGTGTGGAAGTGATTGCCGTAGACCGTTACGCCGATGCTCCTGCCATGCACGTCGCCCATCGTTCTTATGTGATTAACATGCTGGATGGCGATGCCCTACGGGCACTGATTACGCAGGAGAAACCCGATTTCGTGGTCCCGGAAATTGAAGCCATCGCCACCGATACGCTGATCGCTCTTGAACAGGAAGGCCAGCGCGTGGTGCCCTGTGCCAAAGCGGCAAAACTGACCATGAACCGGGAAGGTATTCGTCGTCTGGCAGCGGAAGAGCTGGGGCTCCCCACGTCGAGCTATCGGTTTGCGGGCGATAAGGCCGCATTCCTGAAAGCCGTCGAGGAGATTGGCTACCCGTGCATCGCTAAGCCGGTGATGAGCTCCTCCGGAAAAGGACAGAGCTTTATTCGCGACAGCAGCACGCTGGATAAGGCATGGGATTATGCCCAGCAGGGTGGCCGTGCCGGAGCGGGTCGCGTGATTGTCGAAGGCGTCGTGAAGTTTGATTTCGAGATCACTCTGTTGACCGTCAGCGCCATTGATGGCGTCCATTTCTGTGACCCAATTGGCCACCGTCAGGAAGATGGCGATTACCGTGAATCCTGGCAGCCGCAGCAGATGAGTGCCCTGGCACTGGAACGTGCGCAGGCGATCGCCCGTAAAACCGTACTCGCGCTGGGCGGCTATGGCCTGTTTGGCGTAGAGCTTTTCGTCTGCGGAGATGAGGTTATTTTCAGCGAAGTCTCACCTCGCCCGCATGACACCGGCATGGTGACGCTGATTTCGCAGGATCTCTCTGAGTTCGCCCTGCACGTACGCGCGTTCCTCGGATTGCCTGTTGGTGGCATCCGTCAGTACGGCCCGGCCGCTTCCGCAGTGATCCTGCCGCAATTAACCAGCCAGAATGTCACGTTTGATAACGTCGACGGCGCAGTAGGTGCAGGGTTACAGGTGCGTTTATTCGGTAAACCGGAGATCGACGGCACGCGTCGTCTTGGCGTAGCATTATCCACCGGGGATAACGTAGAAGACGCCGTGGCGAGAGCGAAAACAGCCTCCGCAGCTGTTAGCGTAAGAGGATAAAAAAACGGGCCGAATGGCCCGTTTTTCATGCTGCGTATAACTTACTGCTGCGCACCTTCAACCGCTTCACGAGCCAGTTTAGTAATGCGATCCCAGTCGCCCGCTTCCAGCGCATCCGCCGGAACCAGCCATGAACCACCGATGCACAGCACGCTTTTCAGTGCCAGGTAGTCACGGTAGTTAGCAGGAGAGATGCCACCCGTCGGGCAGAAACGAACCTGAGCGAATGGACCCGCAATCGCCTGCAGCGCTTTGGTGCCGCCGTTCGCTTCTGCCGGGAAGAATTTGAACTCTTTCAGACCGTAGTCCATACCCAGCATCAGTTCAGATACGGTGCTAATGCCAGGGATCAGCGGAATGGTGCCTTCGGTTGCCGCTTTCAGCAGAGACTCCGTCAGGCCCGGGCTGATAGCAAACTGTGCGCCCGCTTCAGTCACTTCCGCCAGTTGCTGTGCATTCAGAACGGTACCCGCACCGACGATGGCGTCCGGCACTTCTTTAGCGATTGCGCGAATGGCATCCATCGCGCAGGCGGTGCGCAGGGTGACTTCCAGAACACGAACGCCACCGGCAACCAGCGCTTTCGCCATCGGTACCGCATGCTCCAGTTTATTTACCACGATAACCGGCACGACAGGGCCAGTGGTCATGATTGCTTCTGCACTTGTTTTCCAGTTTTTCATCAGTGTCTTCTCTCGCCAGATCGTTAAAATCAAGTCGTCTTAAAACGTAATACAGGTTGCGCCCTGCTCAGCACCAGAGAGTTTCTCACGCAGCGCACCAAACATTTCGCGCCCTGTCCCCACGCGCGATGCGCTCAGGTCAGGAATATGTGGCTTACGTGCCGCCAGCTCTGCGTCATCCACCAGCAGGGTTAACTCACCTGTCTGACCGTTTACGCGGATCATGTCGCCGTCACGCACTTTCGCCAGCAAACCACCGTCGTAAGCTTCAGGTGTCACGTGGATGGCTGAAGGCACTTTACCGGATGCGCCAGAGAGGCGTCCATCCGTCACCAGAGCAATTTTGAAACGGCGGTCCAATAATACACCAAGTGGCGGCATAAGTTTATGTAATTCTGGCATCCCGTTGGCCTTTGGCCCCTGATGGCGAACGACCACCACGCAGTCTTTATCCAGAAGACCGGCGTCAAAGGCAGGTAATACGTCGTGCTGGCTTTCGAACACTACCGCCGGTGCTTCGATAATCTGATTCTCTTCCGGTACGGCAGACGTCTTCATCACCGCGCGTCCGAGGTTGCCGCTGAGCACTTTGGTACCGCCATGAGGAGAGAACGGTTTGTCGATGGTGGCGATAACCTGTGCATCAAGAGAGGCATTCGCCCCTTCGCGCCAGTCCAGCTCGCCGTTATTCAGCCACGGCTCCTGGGTGTAGCGTTGCAGACCAAAGCCCGCCACGGTATTTACATCTTCATGCAGCAGACCGCCTTTCAGCAGCTCGCGCATCAGCAGCGGCACACCACCTGCGGCCTGGAAGTGGTTAATGTCAGCCGGGCCGTTCGGGTACAGGCGCGCCATCAGCGGCACCACAGAAGAGATCTCGGAGAAATCATCCCAGTTAATCAGAATGCCCGCCGCACGCGCCATGGCCACCAGGTGCATGGTGTGATTGGTTGACCCCCCCGTTGCCAGTAACGCGACGATACCGTTAACGATGACTTTCTCGTCAACCATTTTGCCCATTGGCATCCATTCGTTGCCATTACCGGTCAAACGCGTCACCTGACGGGCAGCAGCTTCGGTCAGCGCCTGGCGCAGTGGTGCATCCGGCTGGATAAAGGACGAGCCCGGAAGCTGCATCCCCATGAACTCTACGACCATCTGGTTAGTGTTAGCCGTACCGTAGAAAGTACAGGTTCCCGGCGCATGGTAGGACGCGGCTTCTGCCTCCAGCAGCGCCTGACGGTCTGCTTTCCCTTCTGCGTACAGCTGACGGATACGCACTTTCTCTTTGTTTGGCAGGCCGCTTGCCATCGGGCCGGATGGCACGAAGATCGCAGGCAGATGACCAAACGACAGCGCAGCCATTACCAGGCCCGGGACAATCTTGTCGCACACGCCGAGATACAACGCGCCATCGAACATGTTGTGTGACAAGCCAACCGCTGCAGACATCGCAATCACTTCGCGGCTCAGCAGGGAAAGCTCCATTCCGTCCTGCCCCTGCGTCACGCCGTCGCACATCGCCGGAACACCACCCGCCACCTGGCCCACGGCATTCACGCTGTGCAGCGCTTTACGGATGATATTGGGATATACCTCATACGGCTGGTGCGCGGAAAGCATATCGTTATAGGAAGTAATGATGGCGATGTTGTTACGCAACATGCTTTTCAGCGAGGCTTTATCATCGGGTTGGCAGGCGGCGAAACCGTGTGCCAGGTTACCGCATGCCAGCTGAGAGCGGTGGACGGTGTTACTTTTAGCTTGTTCAATCCGGGCGAGGTAGGCCGAACGGGTCTCTTTCGAGCGTTCAATAATGCGTTGTGTTACGCGTAACAATGTCGGATTCATAAATGCTCCTCTAATTTATCTGTCCGTGCTCAGGAGTTTACAAAGTCGCTGGCAGTTGTTAACAACGCTGAAACGCTTGCTGTCCGGAGCTCAGGGGCAAAATCACTTCCGGCAGTGTAATAAAAAAAGCTCCGCGGGTGAATCCACACGGAGCTTAAAAGTTTAAAAATTGTGCCACTAGCTGTGTTAGATCATGTTACCGGTAAAATAACACTTTCGAGCTAGAGGATGATCTTACTCAAATTCGTTCCAGGAGCGGCCATCGCGGGTGATCATCGCCACGGACGCGACTGGCCCCCAGGTGCCTGCCTGATACGGTTTAGGCGCATCCTGATCGGCTGCCCAGGCTTCGGTAATGGAGTCAACCCATTTCCAGGCCTCCTCGACTTCGTCGCGACGTACAAACAGCGCCTGGATACCGCGCATGGTTTCCAGCAGCAGGCGCTCATACGCGTCTGCAAGATGCGTCTGGTTGAAGGTTTCGGAGTAACTCAGATCCAGCTTGGTGGTCTGCAGGTTGTGTTTGTGGTCAAGGCCCGGCACTTTGTTCAGGATCTGAATATCAACCCCTTCGTCCGGCTGCAGGCGAATGGTCAGTTTGTTCTGAGGCAGTTCCTGCCAGGACTCTTTGAACAGGTTCAGTTCCGGGTTTTTGAAGTAGACAACCACTTCGGAGCATTTGGCTGGCAGACGTTTACCGGTACGCAGATAGAACGGAACCCCCGCCCAGCGCCAGTCGTCGATATCCACGCGGATCGCCACAAACGTCTCGGTATTGCTGGACTTGTTCGCGCCCTCTTCCTCCAGGTACCCAGGCACTTTTTTGCCTTGCGCAAACCCGGCGGTGTACTGACCACGAACGGTCTTCTCACGTACGTTAGAGCGGTCGATACGGCGCAGTGACTTCAGTACTTTCACTTTTGCGTCACGGATGCTGTCAGCCGTCAGGTCAGACGGTGGAGACATAGCAATCATGCACAGAATTTGCAGCAGGTGGTTCTGGATCATGTCGCGCATCTGACCGGCCTGGTCAAAGTAACCCCAGCGCCCTTCAATCCCCACCTCTTCCGCCACGGTGATTTCCACGTGGTCGATAGTGCGGTTGTCCCAGTTGTTCACAAACAGGGAGTTAGCAAAACGCAGCGCCAGCAGGTTCAGGACCGTCTCTTTACCAAGATAGTGGTCAATACGGTAAACCTGGCACTCTTCGAAGAACTCGCCTACCTGATCGTTAATTTCGCGGGAGGTTGCCAGCGATGTACCCAGCGGCTTCTCCATCACCACGCGCGCCGGCTTGGCGTTCAGTTTGGCTTCACCCAGACCTTTGCAGATGGCACCAAAGGTGCTTGGCGGCATGGCGAAATAGTTAATGGTGACACGATTTTTCTGATCCAGCATGTCGCCCAGGCGGGAAAACGCACTGATGTCGTTCACGTCCAGGTTACAGAAATCAAGGCGTCCGCTCAGCGTATCCCACAAACTTTCATCGATTTTCTCTTTCATGAACGTTTCGAGCGCTTCACGAACGACTTTGGTATAAGCGTCCTTGTCCCATTCGGCGCGCCCTACACCCAGGATACGGGTATCTGGATGAAGTTGGCCTGCTTTTTCCAGTTGATACAGGGAAGGCAGCAATTTCCGGCGTGCAAGATCGCCTTTCGCGCCGAAAATGACCAGGTCACATGCCTGGGCTGTTTGCGTTACCGCCATGTCATTCTCCTCAGTTGGATCACCTGGTACTTCTGCCAGGTATCGTTGTAATTTTATTACAATGCACTGTACTGCTTTTACGTCATTCCCGAAACCATTAGCGCTTATCGCCACGTGCTTTACCGCGATTTTT
This sequence comes from Enterobacter sp. CPE_E890, assembly GCF_046521475.1. Classification (NCBI taxonomy): domain Bacteria; kingdom Pseudomonadati; phylum Pseudomonadota; class Gammaproteobacteria; order Enterobacterales; family Enterobacteriaceae; genus Enterobacter; species Enterobacter sp. CPE_E890. The sequence goes on from NZ_JBKFZW010000001.1 coordinate 2,901,790, forward strand.
CGCCATTCCGGTGCTTTCGGAGGTGCAATGACGCAACAACCGTCGATTCTTTGCGCAACAAGGGCCCGGCAAAACCCGACGCCGATCAAGTAATGAAAAAAAACAACAACATTATCTTGTCGACTGTTACCCTTTATGGAAGCCACAGGGGTAATATCGGCTAAATCGAATCACGATTTCACCCATTTATGAAATCGTTTACACCCATGAGCGTCATGTTAACAATGAACATGCTGGAAAAAATCCAGTTTCAACTGGAACACCTTAGCAAATCCGAGCGAAAAGTGGCCGAAGTTATTCTCGCGTCTCCCGCTCAGGCGATTCATTCAAGCATCGCCGCTCTGGCGCAGGAAGCGAGTGTCAGCGAGCCAACGGTAAATCGCTTCTGCCGTAGCCTGGAAACGCGCGGCTTTCCTGATTTTAAACTGCATCTGGCACAAAGTCTGGCTAACGGCACACCTTATGTTAATCGTAATGTGGATGAAGACGACAGCGTTGATGCCTACACAGCGAAAATATTTGAGTCAGCCATGGCCACACTTGACCACGTCCGCCAGAGTCTGGATATGAGTTCGGTGAATCGAGCGGTGGATTTACTCACCCAGGCCAAGCGGATTGCATTCTTTGGTCTTGGCTCATCGGCAGCTGTGGCGCACGATGCCATGAACAAATTCTTCCGCTTCAACGTACCTGTTATTTATTCAGATGACATTGTGTTGCAACGCATGAGCTGTATGAATTGCAGTGAAGATGATGTCGTGGTACTGATTTCGCACACCGGACGCACCAAAAGCCAGGTGGAACTGGCCCAGCTGGCGCGTGAAAACGATGCCATGGTGATCGCTCTTACGACGGCGGGTACACCTCTGGCCCGTGAAGCGACGCTGGCTATTACCCTCGACGTACCGGAAGACACCGATATCTATATGCCGATGGTCTCCCGTCTGGCGCAGCTCACGGTGATTGACGTGCTGGCGACCGGTTTTACCTTACGAAGGGGCGCAAAATTCAGAGATAACTTGAAGCGTGTCAAGGAAGCGCTTAAGGAATCGCGTTTTGATAAAGAATTGCTTATAAAGAGCGATGTTCCCTGATAGTTGATAACAAGACGTAACGAATAATTACGATGTAACGATTTACGGCATTCGGTCCACTCTCTGCCGCCTTGCGGCAAATGAAGGCCGATTCAATGTTCACGCAACACCAAAGTTGTTTCAGTCAACGGAGTAATACATGTCCAGAAGGCTTCGCAGAACCAAGATCGTAACCACCTTAGGCCCGGCCACCGATCGCGATAATAATCTCGAAAAGATTATCGCCGCAGGTGCCAACGTGGTGCGTATGAACTTCTCTCACGGTACGCCAGAAGACCATAAATTACGTGCCGATAAAGTGCGTGAAATCGCAGCAAAACTGGGGCGCCATGTTGCCATCCTCGGCGATCTGCAAGGTCCTAAAATTCGTGTATCGACCTTTAAAGAGGGAAAAGTTTTCCTCAATATCGGCGACAAATTCCTGCTTGATGCCAATCTCGGCAAAGGTGAAGGCGATAAAGAGAAAGTCGGGATTGACTATAAAGGCCTGCCGGCTGACGTGGTACCTGGCGATATCCTGCTGCTCGACGACGGTCGCGTACAGCTGAAAGTGCTGGAAGTTCAGGGCATGAAAGTGTTCACCGAAGTCACCGTCGGCGGCCCGCTCTCCAACAACAAAGGTATTAACAAACTGGGCGGCGGCCTCTCTGCAGAAGCGCTTACCGATAAAGACAAAGCGGATATCGTTACCGCTGCGCTGATCGGCGTTGACTACCTGGCCGTCTCCTTCCCACGCTGCGGTGAAGACCTGAACTATGCGCGCCGACTGGCACGTGATGCTGGTTGCGATGCCAAAATCGTCGCTAAAGTTGAACGCGCGGAAGCCGTTTGCGATCAGGACGCCATGGACGACGTGATTCTCGCCTCTGACGTGGTGATGGTTGCCCGTGGCGACCTGGGTGTGGAAATCGGCGACCCTGAGCTGGTGGGTATCCAGAAAGCGCTGATTCGCCGGGCACGTCAGCTGAACCGCGCGGTGATCACCGCCACTCAGATGATGGAATCCATGATCACCAACCCAATGCCAACCCGTGCGGAAGTCATGGACGTGGCCAACGCCGTGCTGGACGGTACCGATGCGGTTATGCTTTCAGCGGAAACCGCAGCAGGCCAGTATCCTGCAGAAACCGTGGCCGCCATGGCGCGCGTTTGTCTGGGTGCTGAGAAGATCCCAAGCATTAACGTCTCTAAACACCGTCTGGACGTTCAGTTCGACAATGTGGAAGAAGCGATTGCGATGTCCGCCATGTACGCTGCCAACCACCTGAAGGGCGTTACCGCAATCATCACCATGACCGAATCTGGCCGTACCGCGCTGATGACCTCCCGTATCAGTTCCGGCTTACCTATCTTCGCCATGTCCCGTCACGAGCGTACGCTGAACCTGACGGCGCTGTATCGCGGTGTTACCCCTGTTCACTTCGATAGCACCAATGACGGCGTGGCTGCGGCACACGACGCCGTAAACCTTCTGCGTGACAAAGGCTATCTGGTATCCGGTGATATCGTCATCGTGACCCAGGGTGATGTGATGAGCACCATCGGCTCAACCAACACCACTCGCGTTATGACAGTCGAGTAAGTCAGTCTCTGTTAAAAAGCCCTCTCCTTTCAGAGAGGGCTTTTTTTATTTCGTTGGAAAAAGCTCTTTGCGTTTATACGGCTCTTTTTCGCCTGGCTTACGCGTTTTAAGCAGTTTCAGTATCCACGTGTACTGCTCCGCATGCGGTCCCACCAGTATTTCCACCTCTTCGTTCATTCGACGCGCAATGGTGTTATCGTCTGCAGTGAGCAGATCATCCATCGGCGGACGAACTTCAATGCTCAGACGATGGGTATTACCGTCGTAGACCGGGAAAAGCGGAATAACACGGGCACGGCACACCTTCATCAGACGGCCAATCGCAGGTAGTGTCGCTTTGTAAGTCGCGAAGAAATCCACAAACTCACTGTGTTCCGGGCCGTGATCCTGATCTGGCAAATAGTAGCCCCAGTAGCCCTGACGTACGGACTGAATAAACGGCTTGATACCATCATTACGCGCATGAAGGCGACCACCAAAACGGCGACGTACCGTATTCCACACGTAATCAAAGATCTTGTTGCCCTGATTATGGAACATGGCCGCCATTTTTTGTCCCTGCGACGCCATCAGCATAGCTGGAATATCAACGCCCCAGCCGTGCGGAACGAGAAAAATGACCTTCTCGTTGTTGCGACGCATCTCATCAATGATTTCCAGACCTTTCCAGTCAACGCGATCCATGACTTTCTCCGGCCCTTTCAGCGCCAGTTCAGCCATCATCGCCATCGCTTGTGGCGCAGTGGTATACATGGCATCAATAATGGCCTCCCGCTCTGCGTCGCTCTTTTCCGGGAAACAGTAGTAAAGATTAATCTGCGCGCGGCGACGGGCACTTTTACCTAAGCGTCCGGCCAGGCGACCTATTTTGCCCAGCACAGGATCGCGTACAGAAGCTGGTAACATCGCAATACCCGCAAATGCATAAACGCCAAGCCAGGCACCCCAGTTACGCGGGTGACGGAAAGATTTTTCAAACTCGGGAATGTATTCAATATTGTTTTTTTGGGTTTCCATGCTGGATCCAGGGTCTGATGACGCAAAATTTTATTCAGATAGTGTAGCGAGGCAGTCGCCCACGCACAAAAGAAAAAGCCGGCGCACACTGACACCGGCTTTTTAAACAACACAGAAGGCTTAGTCTAAGCTCAGCTGCGGTACCACCTCTTTCACCTGCGCCAGGTAATCAGAACGATCTTTACCCGTCAGGCCTTCGGTGCGCGGCAGTTTCGCCGTCAGCGGGTTCACGGCTTGCTGGTTGATCCATACTTCATAGTGCAGGTGCGGGCCGGTAGAACGTCCGGTATTGCCTGACAGCGCGATACGGTCACCACGTTTCACTTTCTGACCCGGTTTGACCAACAACTTGCGCAGGTGCATATAGCGAGTCGTGTAAGTACGACCATGACGCACCGCAACATAGTATCCGGCTGCTCCGCTGCGTTTGGCCATGACCACTTCACCATCACCCACAGCCAGTACCGGTGTACCCTGCGGCATAGCGAAATCAACGCCACGATGCGGTGCAACACGCCCGGTGACAGGGTTCAGACGGCGCGGATTGAAGTTAGAGGAAACGCGGAACTGTTTCGCCGTCGGGAAGCGCATGAAGCCTTTCGCAAGACCTGTACCGCTGCGATCATAGAACTTGCCGTCTTCAGCACGAATCGCGTAGTAATCTTTGCCCTCTGAGCGCAAACGCACGCCCAGCAGTTGGCTCTGCTCGCGCTTACCCTCCAGCATTTCGCGGGACATCAGAACTGAAAACTCATCACCTTTCTTCAGCTTGCGGAAATCCATCTGCCACTGCATGGCTTTGATGACAGAACTGATTTCAGCGCTGGTCAACCCTGCATCTCGGGCACTGGAAACAAAGCTTGCGCCCACAGTCCCTTTCATAACGCTATTGACCCAGTCGCCCTTCTGCATTTCGCTGGTCATTTTGAAACCGTTTGCAGTGCGTTCGTAGGTGCGGGTTTCGCGGCGAGACATTTCCCAGGTCAGACTCTGCAGATCGCCATCTGCCGTTAATGTCCATGAGAGCTGTTGCCCTATTTTCAAATTACGGAGATCTTTATCTGCAGCCGCCAGCTGGCTGATATTGCCCATGTCGATGCCGTACTGGTTCAGTACGCTACTCAGCGTATCACCGGTAGAAACAACGTATTCGTGGGTCCCTGCGTCGCTCTCGGTTTTATCGTCCAGTTCATCCTGTGGGATAGCTTCATCTTCCTGAGCCGCCTGATCGATAGGCTCACTGGCTTCAGGCAGCAAAGAACGGATTTCGCTCTTTTCGAGCTCGATGGTTTTGATGATAGGGGCAGAACTCGGGTGGTAAACATAGGGCCGCCAGACGGCGACCGCTAAAGTGAGAACTGTAAGCGACCCCAGCATAACGCGATGGGGTCGAGGCAGATTGTTAAATGCCAGGGCGACAGAGCGGGCTATCTGTTGCACGTATTCACTTCCTCGTTAATCTCCTTTCAGGCAGCTCGCATACTGGTTCGCCAGTTGGCTGAGAAACTGCGAATAGCTCGCTTTGCTCAACTGGATATTCGTTCCTAGCGGGTCAAGGGTCCCCATGCGCACGGATGTCCCCCTGGCCACGGCTTCTACGACCGCTGGCCTGAACTGTGGCTCAGCAAAAACGCATGTCGCTTTTTGCTCAACCAACTGTGTTCTGATTTCATGTAAACGCTGCGCACCAGGTTGAATTTCAGGGTTGACGGTAAAATGACCCAGCGGGGTCAGGCCGTAGTGTTTTTCGTAATAGCCATAGGCGTCATGAAAAACGAAATACCCTTTTCCTTTCAACGGTGCGAGCTCAGTACCTACCTGCTTATCGGTTGCGGCTAATTGTGCCTCAAAATCCTTCAGGTTGGCGTCTAGTTTGGCTCGACTTTGCGGCATAAGTTCCACTAATTTGTCATGGATTGCAACCGCTGAAAGCCGCGCTATCTCTGGGGATAACCAAAGATGCATGTTGTACTCGCCGTGATGGTGATCTCCATCACCTTTTTCGCCGTCTGCAGCATGATGGTCATGTTCGTCGCCGTCGTCATCCGACCCTTTCATGAGCAACGGTTTCACGCCAGGGAGTTCGGCAATCGCGACCTGTTTTTCGTCAACAATCTGTTTCGCTGACTTCTGCATAAACGCTTCCATTTCCGGACCAATCCAGACGACTAAGTCCGCGTTTTGTAAGCGCTTTACATCTGACGGGCGCAGGGAATAGTCATGCTCGGATGCACCATCAGGGAGCAGAACCTGGGTTTCCGTTACCCCGTCTGCAATGGCAGATGCGATGAATCCAAGCGGTTTAAGCGAAGCGACAACCGCAGCGTTAACATCTTGTGCGGTTGTACCCCAAAGGGCAGCGGATAATGCTGCGAAAAGAAGCGTATTTTTATGTAACATAATGCGACTAATCATCGTAGTGAATGCGTGGAATGTGATATTATAACATTCGTTGACTTCTTCAAGCTTAAAATGACATGACGACATTGGTTTCTCTTGAAAATATTTCGGTCTCATTCGGGCAGCGCCGCGTCCTCTCTGACGTGTCGCTCGATCTGAAGCCCGGCAAAATTCTGACGCTGCTCGGTCCCAATGGCGCCGGAAAATCTACCCTGGTGCGCGTGGTGCTGGGTCTGGTCGCACCCGATGAAGGCGTAATCAAGCGCGAGGAAAAATTGCGTATTGGCTATGTGCCGCAAAAACTTCACCTCGACGCCACGCTGCCGCTGACGGTCAGCCGTTTCCTGCGTCTGCGCCCCGGCACCCGTAAAGCCGATATTCTCCCGGCACTGAAACGCGTGCAGGCGGGCCATCTTGTCGATGCGCCTCTGCAAAAACTGTCCGGCGGTGAAACGCAGCGAGTTTTACTCGCCCGCGCGCTGCTGAGCAGCCCGCAGCTGCTGGTACTGGATGAGCCGACTCAGGGTGTGGATGTGAATGGTCAGGTTGCGCTTTATGATTTGATCGACCAGCTACGTCGAGAGCTTGATTGCGCAGTGCTGATGGTGTCCCATGACCTGCATCTGGTCATGGCAAAAACTGACGAAGTGCTGTGTCTCAACCACCATATTTGCTGCTCCGGCACGCCTGAAGTGGTGTCAATGCATCCGGAGTTTATCTCCATGTTTGGCCCTCGCGGTGCTGAGCAACTGGGCATTTATCGCCATCATCATAATCATCGCCATGATTTACAGGGACGAATTGTCCTGCGCCGGGGAAATGGACACTCATGATTGAACTGTTACTGCCCGGCTGGTTAGCCGGGATTATGCTTGCCTGCGCCGCGGGCCCACTCGGCTCGTTTGTTGTCTGGCGCAGAATGTCCTATTTTGGCGATACCCTGGCGCATGCCTCTCTGCTGGGCGTCGCTTTTGGTCTGTTACTGAACGTCAACCCTTTCTATGCGGTGATTGTGGTCACGCTGCTCCTTGCCGGGGGGCTGGTCTGGCTGGAAAAACGCCCACACCTGGCCATTGATACACTGCTTGGTATCATGGCGCACAGTGCCCTGTCGCTGGGGCTGGTCGTCGTGAGCCTGATGTCGAACATCCGCGTCGACCTGATGGCCTACCTGTTCGGCGACCTGCTGGCCGTGACGCCAGAAGATCTGATCTCTATCGCCATTGGTGTCGTCGTGGTGCTCGGCATTCTGCTCTGGCAGTGGCGTAATTTGCTGGCGATGACCGTAAGTCCGGATCTGGCGTTTGTCGACGGCGTGAAGCTGCAGCGCGTAAAACTGCTGCTGATGCTGGTAACAGCGTTGACCATTGGTGTGGCGATGAAGTTTGTTGGAGCGCTGATTATTACCTCCCTGCTGATCATTCCTGCAGCAACAGCGCGCCGCTTTGCCCGCACGCCAGAACAGATGGCCGGTGTGGCCGTTCTCATTGGGATGGTTGCGGTAACAGGTGGGTTAACCTTCTCGGCGTTTTATGACACGCCTGCAGGGCCGTCTGTGGTGCTGTGCGCAGCGGTGCTGTTTATTTTCAGTATGATGAAGAAGACGGCAAGTTGACATCGAGGGCGCTGATGCCCTCGCCCTGCCCCTCTCCTACAGGGAGAGGGAACAATGCATTACGGCATTGCCGGTGGGGTAATCCCGAAGTGATTCCACGCCCGCACCGTGGCCATGCGTCCACGCGGAGTACGTTGCAGGAAGCCCTGCTGGATCAAATACGGTTCGAGCACATCTTCAATTGTCTCGCGCTCTTCCCCAATTGCCGCCGCCAGGTTATCCAGCCCCACTGGCCCGCCAAAGAATTTGTCCAGCACCGCCAGTAGCAGCTTGCGGTCCATGTAGTCAAAACCTTCCGCATCGACATTCAGCATATCCAGCGCCTGAGCAGCAATCTCGGCGGAAATGGAACCATCATGCTTCACTTCGGCAAAGTCACGCACGCGGCGCAGCAGACGGTTGGCAATACGCGGCGTACCGCGAGACCGCTTCGCCACTTCAAACGCGCCCTCTTCGCTCATTTCCAGTCCCATATAGCGGGCGCTACGGCCAACGATGTGCTGGAGGTCCGCCACCTGGTAAAACTCAAGACGCTGTACGATGCCGAAACGGTCGCGCAGAGGAGAGGTCAACGACCCGGCGCGGGTTGTTGCGCCAATCAGGGTAAACGGTGGCAGATCGATCTTGATAGAGCGCGCTGCCGGGCCTTCACCGATCATGATATCCAGCTGGTAATCTTCCATCGCCGGATAGAGCACCTCTTCCACCACCGGAGACAGGCGGTGAATCTCATCAATAAACAGCACGTCATGGGGTTCAAGGTTGGTCAGCATCGCCGCCAGATCGCCTGCTTTCTCCAGCACCGGGCCGGAGGTAGTACGCAGGTTGACCCCCATTTCATTGGCGACGATATTCGCCAGCGTGGTTTTCCCCAGTCCCGGAGGACCAAAAATCAGCAGGTGATCGAGTGCATCGCCGCGCAGTTTTGCCGCCTGGATGAAAATCTCCATCTGGGAACGTACCTGCGGCTGGCCAATGTACTCATCAAGCAGCTTCGGGCGGATCGCACGATCCACCACGTCTTCTGCCTGAAGGGAGCCTGCCGATACCAGGCGATCTGCTTCAATCATCCTTTACCTCACAATGCAGCGCGCAGCGCTTCACGAATCAGAGTTTCACTGCTGGCATCCGGTTTGGCGATTTTACTCACCATACGGCTGGCCTCCTGAGGTTTATAGCCCAGTGCCACCAGCGCAGCAACGGCTTCCTGCTCGGCGTCATCATCCGTCGCTGGCGCGCCAGGCGAGGTCAGCACCAGATCGGTCGCAGGGGTAAAGAGATCGCCATGCAGCCCTTTGAAGCGATCTTTCATTTCGACAATCAGACGCTCGGCGGTTTTCTTGCCGATCCCCGGAAGCTTAATCAGCGCTGCGGGATCTTCGCGCTCAACGGCATTCACAAACTGTGGAGCTGACATACCGGAGAGAATCGCCAGCGCCAGCTTCGGCCCGACACCATTGGTCTTAATCAGCTCGCGGAACAGGGTACGTTCCTGTTTGTTGTTGAAGCCGTACAGCAGTTGAGCATCTTCACGCACCACAAACTGAGTAAAGACAATCGCCTCTTTACCCGCGTCCGGCAGCTCGTAGAAGCAGGTCATCGGCATATAGACTTCATAGCCCACGCCACCCACTTCCAGCAGCACTAACGGGGGTTGTTTTTCAATGATGATGCCTCTGAGTCTGCCTATCACGTGACGCTCCTGCGTTCTGGAAAAATTAACTGCCGACATAATAAAAAAAGGCTGGATAAACATCCAGCCTGATTTTTCATTATCGTAACCTGCCTCGCGCCAGATTGAGCCGCGACTCGCTCATTTGCATCGCGTTCTGGCTGACGTGACAGTGGGTAATCGCGATAGCCAGCGCATCCGCGGCGTCCGCCTGGGGGTTCGCGGGGAGCTTCAACAAGGTGCGCACCATATGTTGTACCTGGCTTTTCTCCGCGCTGCCAATCCCCACCACCGTCTGCTTGACCTGCCTTGCCGCATATTCGAACACCGGTAAATCCTGGTTTACGGCAGCAACAATGGCCACACCGCGCGCCTGACCGAGTTTTAATGCCGAATCAGCGTTTTTGGCCATAAAGACCTGTTCGATGGCGAAATAGTCTGGCTGGAACTGGGTGATAATTTCTGTCACACCTGCGTAGATCAGTTTCAGGCGTGACGGCAGATCGTCCACTTTGGTGCGAATACACCCGCTGCCGAGGTAGGTTAGCTGGCGTCCCACCTGACGGATAACGCCATAGCCGGTGACGCGTGAGCCGGGGTCAATCCCAAGGATAATCGACATCACGCGTCTCCCGTTAACGGTTTACACGCTCTCATCAGAGAGTCGCTGCAACCTCATCAGAGATTTCACCGTTGTGATACACTTCCTGCACGTCGTCGCAGTCTTCGAGCATATCGATCAGGCGCAGCAGTTTCGGTGCAGTTTCCGCATCCATGTCCGCTTTGGTTGATGGGATCATAGACACTTCAGCGTTGTCTGCTTTCAGACCCGCCGCTTCCAGCGCGTCACGTACCGCACCCATCTCTTCCCACGCGGTGTAGACGTCGATTGCGCCATCATCGAAGGTCACAACGTCTTCTGCACCGGCTTCCAGTGCTGCTTCCATGATCACATCTTCGTCGCCTTTCTCGAAGGAGATCACGCCTTTCTTGCTGAACAGATAAGAAACGGAACCATCAGTTCCCAGGTTACCACCGGTTTTGGTAAACGCGTGACGCACTTCGGCTACGGTACGGTTACGGTTGTCGGACAGACACTCAACCATGACCGCAGTACCGCCAGGGCCGTAACCTTCATAAATGATGGTTTCCATGTTCGCGTCTTCATCACCGCCCACGCCACGTGCGATTGCACGGTTCAGGGTGTCACGCGTCATGTTATTAGACAGCGCTTTATCAACCGCCGCGCGCAGACGCGGGTTAGAAGCCGGATCGCCGCCGCCCAGACGTGCCGCTGTTACCAGCTCACGAATGATTTTGGTAAAGATTTTACCGCGTTTGGCATCCTGTGCCGCTTTACGGTGTTTGGTGTTGGCCCACTTACTATGACCTGCCATAAAAAGTTCTCCAAAAATCGCGCCTTCTCAGGCTGCGTTAATTACAAATTCTTCAATCGCCTGCCGGTTGCTCCACGACTTGGTCAGAGCGGCGGCATCCGCCGCACTTACCCAGCGGTAGGTCAGGTGTTCGGTAAACACAACCTCACGTTCGTGGGGGAGTGCAAGACAGAACCACGATTCCGTATTCCGCTCGGTACCCGGCGCATAGCGATGACGTAAATGGCTAAAAATTTCAAACTCCACCGTGCGCTGACAGTCCTTCAGGGTCAGTTGCTCGCGGGCAACATCAATGGTGACCTCTTCCTTTACTTCACGCGCGGCGGCCTGCAGCGCGGTCTCCCCCTCTTCCAGACTGCCAGTTACCGACTGCCAGAAATCAGGGTCATCGCGCCGCTGCAACATCAGCACCCGCTTCGTGTCTTCTGCATAGATGACCACCAGGACCGAAACGGGCAGCTTATATGTCATATCAGTTTTTCTCTTCCTTCTTCACCACTTCAATGCCCAGCTCGGCCAGAGAGGCCGGGTTAGCAAAACTTGGTGCTTCGGTCATCAGACACGCCGCGGCAGTGGTTTTCGGGAAGGCAATAACATCACGAATGTTATCGGTACCGGTCAGCAGCATGGTCAGACGGTCAAGACCGAAGGCCAGACCCGCGTGCGGAGGCGTACCGTATTTCAGGGCGTCCAGCAGGAAGCCGAATTTCTCGCGCTGCTCCTGCTCATTGATGCCCAGAATGCCGAACACGGTCTGCTGCATGTCACCGCTGTGAATACGCACGGAACCACCGCCCACTTCGTAGCCGTTGATGACCATATCGTAGGCGTTCGCCACCGCGTCTTCCGGTGCGGCTTTCAACTCTGCGGCAGTCATGTCTTTCGGCGAGGTGAACGGGTGGTGCATTGCGGTCAGACCACCTTCACCGTCGTCTTCAAACATTGGGAAGTCGATAACCCACAGCGGTGCCCATTTGTTCTCGTCGGTCAGGTTCAGGTCTTTACCGAGTTTCAGACGCAGGGCGCCCATCGCATCGGCAACTACTTTCTTGTTGTCTGCGCCGAAGAAAATCATGTCGCCGTCCTGCGCGCCAGTGCGCTCAAGGATCGCTTCCACGATGTCCGCATTCAGGAATTTCGCGACCGGGCTGGTGATACCTTCCAGACCTTTTGCACGTTCGGTGACTTTAATATAGGCCAGGCCTTTCGCGCCGTAGATCTTGATGAAGTTACCGTAGTCGTCAATCTGCTTACGGCTCAGTGCCGCACCGCCTGGTACACGCAGCGCAGCTACGCGGCCTTTAGCATCGTTAGCCGGGCCAGCAAATACCGCAAACTCAACGGATTTAACCAGATCAGCAACGTCCACCAGCTCCATCGGGTTACGCAGATCTGGTTTGTCAGAACCGTAGCGACGCTCAGCTTCAGCGAAGGTCATGATTGGGAAATCGCCCAGTTCAACGCCTTTCACGTCGTTCCACAGGCTACGCACCAGAGCTTCCATCACTTCACGCACCTGCTCAGCGGTCATGAAGGAGGTTTCCACATCGATCTGGGTAAATTCTGGCTGGCGATCAGCACGCAGGTCTTCGTCACGGAAGCATTTTACGATCTGATAGTAGCGATCGAAACCAGACATCATCAGCAACTGTTTGAACAGCTGTGGAGACTGTGGCAGCGCGTAGAATTTACCTTTATGCACGCGGGATGGAACCAGGTAATCGCGCGCGCCCTCCGGCGTGGCTTTGGTCAGCATCGGGGTTTCGATATCCAGGAAACCGTGGTCATCCATAAAGCGACGCACCAGACTGGTGATTTTCGCGCGGGTTTTCAGGCGCTGAGCCATTTCCGGGCGACGCAGATCCAGGTAGCGGTACTTCAGACGTGCTTCTTCAGTGTTGACGTGGTTAGAGTCCAGCGGCAGCGCTTCAGCACGGTTGATAATCACCAGATCGGACGCCAGCACTTCAATTGCGCCAGTCGCCATGTCTGCGTTGACGTTTTTCTCGTCACGCGCACGAACGGTGCCGGTGACCTGAATGCAGAACTCATTACGCAGCTCAGAAGCCAGTTTCAACGCATCTGCGCGATCCGGATCGAAGAACACCTGAACGATACCTTCGCGGTCACGCATATCAATGAAGATAAGGCTACCAAGATCACGACGGCGGTTGACCCAACCACACAGGGTTACCTGCTGTCCAACGTGGGACTGACGCAGCTGCCCGCAATATTCTGTACGCATGAGATATCCCTTAATTAGCCGCAGGCTAAATGTCGCCTGGTATGCAGGCTACTATGTCGCAGCTTTCTGTATGTCACAACTGGATGAAAAAAGGCGGCTATTATACTGGAAATTCCGCCGGACGATAAGAGCGAACCACGGCCTGACGGTCGTTTGCTGCACTCTTATTGCGCATTCTCACAAAAATTAACAAAATTATCCGACCGGTAACAGGCCATCACGTCGTATGGTGTAGCGGAAGTGATTAATTTAACTGGAGTGACTATGTTAACACTCGATACCAGCAAAACCGCGCTTGTCGTCATTGATTTACAGGAAGGTATCCTGCCTTTTGCCGGAGGCCCGCACACCGCAAATGATGTGGTCAGCCGCGCCGCTCGCCTGGCGGAAAAATGCCGCACAAGCGGAGCGCCTGTTGTCATGGTGCGCGTCGGCTGGTCCGCCGATTTTGCCGAAGCCTTAAAACAGCCCGTCGATGCGCAGATTGCGGCGCATTCGCTACCGGAAAACTGGTGGACGTATCCGGTCTCACTCGGCAAGCGTGACAGTGATATCGAAGTGACTAAACGCCAGTGGGGCGCGTTTTACGGTACCGATCTAGAGCTGCAGCTGCGCCGTCGTGGAATCGACACCATCATTCTTTGTGGCATTTCCACCAACATCGGCGTGGAATCTACCGCCCGCAACGCGTGGGAGCTGGGCTTTAACCTTGTGATTGCAGAAGATGCCTGCAGTGCGGCCTCCGCGGAACAGCACCTGGGCAGTATGACTCACATCTTCCCGCGCATCGGTCGTGTCCGCAGCACTGACGAGATTTTAAACGCGTTATGATGTATGTGGGCCTGCCCCAATGGTCGCACCCGAAATGGGTGCGCCTTGGCATCACCAGCCTTGAGGAATATGCCCGACACTTCAATTGCGTCGAGGGTAACACCACGCTGTATGCACTACCCAAAGCAGAGATTGTTGAACGCTGGCGCGAACAAACAACCGATGATTTCCGCTTCTGCTTTAAGTTTCCGGCAACCATCTCCCATAACGCGGCCCTGCGTCACTGCGACGATTTGACCGTCGAGTTCTTGAACAGAATGTCGCCGCTGGCAAACCGCATTGGTCAGTACTGGCTGCAGCTTCCCGCCGTCTTTGGCCCACGCGATCTGCCCGCGCTCTGGGAGTTTCTGGATACACTTCCCGGGGAATTTACCTATGGTGTAGAAGTCAGGCATCCTGCATTTTTTGCCAAAGGTGAAGAAGAGAAAGCGCTAAATCGCGGTCTGCTTGAGCGCTCAGTCAACCGTGTGATCCTCGACAGCCGTCCGGTGCATAGCGCCATTCCGCATAGCGAAGCCATCATTGATGCGCAACGCAAAAAGCCCAAAGTGCCTGTTCATGCCATCGTGACGGCTCATCACCCTATGGTCAGGTTTATCGGCAGCGATAACATGCAGCAAAATCAGGAGATGTTCGCCGTCTGGCTGCAAAAATTAGCGACGTGGGAACAGACCACCACGCCATATCTCTTCCTGCACACCCCGGATATCGCGCAGGCACCTGAACTGGTCGATGCTCTCTGGCAGGCCTTGCAGGCTGCGGTACCGTCCGTGGGCAGCGCCCCCGTCATCCCACAACAATCTTCTCTTTTCTGATATCACCCCCTATCATAGTAAAGTGCCATCTGCCAAAAAACAGGGAGTTTGTATGGTCAGCGCGCTGTATGCGGTATTAGGTGCATTGCTACTGATTAAGTTTTCATTTGATGTTGTGCGCCTGAGAATGCAGTACCGCGTTTCTTACGGTGACGGCGGATTTTCCGAGCTACAAAGCGCTATCCGCGTTCACGGCAATGCGGTCGAATACATCCCGGTGGCGTTAATTTTGCTGCTGTTTATGGAGATGAATGGCGCAGAAACCTGGATGGTGCACATCTGTGGCCTGCTTCTGCTTGCCGGCCGACTAATGCATTATTACGGTTTTCACCACCGCCTGTTTCGCTGGCGTCGTTCCGGCATGAGTGCGACGTGGTGTTCACTTTTGCTGATGGTGCTGGCTAACCTTTGGTATATGCCGTGGGAGTTGGTTTTCTCCTTCCATTAGCGCACAATACGCCACTTTATTTTTCCCGGATTTTTTACGTTATGTCAGATCGCGACACGCTTTTTTCCGCGCCTATCGCCAGCCTGGGCGACTGGACCTTCGATGAACGGGTAGCCGAAGTCTTCCCGGATATGATCCAGCGCTCTGTTCCCGGTTATTCCAATATTGTCTCAATGATCGGCATGCTGGCTGAGCGCTTCGTTCAACCCGGCACGAAGGTCTATGACCTGGGCTGTTCGCTTGGCGCGGCAACGCTGTCGGTACGTCGTAACGTTCACCACGAAGGCTGCCGGATCATTGCCGTGGATAATTCCCCGGCAATGGTTGAACGCTGCCGTCGCCATATTGATGCTTACAAAGCCCCTACCCCGGTGGACGTCGTAGAAGGTGATATCCGTGAGATTGAGATCAATAACGCGTCGATGGTGGTGCTGAATTTTACCCTGCAGTTCCTGGTGCCTGAAGACCGTCAGCTGCTGCTGGACAAAATTTATAAAGGGCTGAATCCTGGCGGCGCGCTGGTCCTTTCCGAAAAATTCAGCTTTGAAGACGCCGAGGTTGGCGAACTGCTGTTCAATATGCACCACGATTTCAAGCGTGCGAACGGTTACAGCGAGCTGGAGATCAGTCAGAAGCGTAGCATGCTCGAAAACGTGATGCTCACGGACTCCGTGGAGACCCATAAAGCGCGTCTGCGTCAGGCAGGATTTGAGCATAGCGAACTGTGGTTCCAGTGTTTCAACTTTGGCTCCCTGGTGGCACTGAAAGCGGGGGTTCCTGCATGATTGAGTTCGGCAACTTCTATCAGCTGATTGCGAAAAACCACCTTTCCCACTGGCTGGAAACCCTGCCGGCGCAGATTGCTACCTGGCAGCGCGATCAGCAGCACGGCCTGTTAAAGCAGTGGTCAAATGCAGTGGAGTTTCTGCCTGAACTGACACCTCACCGTCTGGATCTGCTGCATAGCGTGACCGCAGAAAGCGCAGAGCCTCTTTCCGCCGGGCAGACTAACCGCATCGAAACGTTGATGCGAAACCTGATGCCATGGCGCAAAGGACCGTTTTCACTTTACGGTGTGAACATCAATACCGAATGGCGCTCAGACTGGAAATGGGATCGCGTTTTGCCGCATCTGTCCGATCTGACCGGACGTACCATTCTGGATGTCGGCTGCGGCAGTGGTTACCACATGTGGCGCATGATTGGCGCAGGTGCGCATCTGGCAGTGGGCATTGATCCGATGCAGCTGTTCCTGTGCCAGTTTGAGGCAGTGCGTAAATTGCTGGGTAACGACCAGCGCGCACACCTGCTGCCGCTGGGTATTGAGCAACTGCCAGCCCTTAAAGCCTTTGATACCGTGTTTTCCATGGGCGTGCTGTACCACCGCCGTTCCCCGCTGGAGCATCTATGGCAGCTTAAAGATCAGCTGGTCAGCGGTGGCGAACTGGTGCTGGAAACGCTGGTTATCGAAGGTGATGAGAATGCGGTTCTGGTGCCGGGTGACCGTTACGCGCAAATGCGAAATGTCTACTTCATCCCTTCCGCGCTGGCACTGAAAAACTGGCTTGAGAAGTGCGGGTTTGTGGATGTACGCATTGCAGATGTCTGCGTGACGTCAATCGAAGAACAGCGCCGCACCGACTGGATGATTACCGAATCGCTGGAGCAATTCCTTGACCCGGCCGATCACAGCAAAACCGTTGAAGGCTATCCTGCGCCGATGCGTGCGGTGTTGATTGCCACGAAGCCGTAGCCTTTTAGCCGTTGGTGGCCAACGCAGCTGCGGCTTGAAATATGAAGGATAAAAAAAGGCCCCTGTTGAAATTGCAGGGGCCTGGTACAAGCAAGCATCATATTGGGCGACATGATGCGCGGTAAAAATCGGTACGTTGCTACACGTGATGACGCTCAATCAGCGACTTCATTTCCGCAACCGACTCTCCCTCTACACCGTAGCGTGAATACTCATCCGCTTCAGCATCTGTCGACATTGACAACCCTGTATTGCGATAACGCATGGGAGACGGCATCCACTTGCCTGCCGAGCTGTGAAGCTCCTCTACCCCGGCGTTTAAAAACCGTTCCAGATTGCTGGCACGGACACCCGCACCCGCCATTATTATTGGAACACCAGAATGGGCTTTTAGTTCCGTAATTAATTGCAGACCTTTTTCCGCAGAGGACTGCTGCCCCGATGTCAGAATGCGTGCCACGCCCAGTTCAGCAAGCGAATCAAATGCTTGCAGGGGGTCTTTGCACATATCAAATGCGCGATGGAAAGTCACTGCCATCCCTTTCGCGGCATCCATGACCTGGCGCATACGTGGCATATCGACCTGACCGTCTTCATCAAGCAACCCGATAACCAACCCGGGAAATCCCAGTTCACGAACCAGAGTGATATCTTCAAGCATGGCACTGAACTCGCCCGACGTGTAACAAAAATCACCGCCGCGAGGACGAATAATCGGGTGAACGGGAATGGTGACGGCCTGACGGGCAGACTTCAACATACCGTAGGATGGCGTCAGCCCACCCTCTTTGGGTGACGCGCACAGTTCGATGCGATCAGCACCGTGTTTTTGCGCAGTCACGGCACACTCCACGCTGTAACAACAAATCTCCAGCAGTGCCATTTAATCCTCCTGAAATCCCACTAAACAAATTATCATGACACGCCGCCCGTTTTTAGTCCCGGCGTTGACTCACAACTCTCACGCTTCACTGGCAACAATCTGCTCAATGGTCCACGGGTGAAACTTCACGGTGACCTGTCCGTCCGTGACGGCCAGCGTCGGGTTAGGTAAACGCTCGCGTTCGCCTTTGGGTGAACTCGTTTTGACAAAAATCCCCGGTTTGCTTAAGCCTTCATCAGATAACAAGGCCAGTGCACGCGCGTTCAGTGTTTCTGGCTCACCCGGCAGAACAATTTCAATATGCTCCCAGCCTTCGTGCGGATAACGTTTTTCCCCCGGCCACGGCAGTTCGACAACGGTGAATTGCCAGTGCGCTACCTTCACGGGTTCATGCAGTTTAAACAGGCATATTGGGCGACCGTTAATAATGTTCTCAGAGAGCAGCTCACCGCACTGTTCAAAACCTCGACGCCAGCGCTCGGCGGTCGCATTTTGATGACAGCGCAAAGAGATGTGATCCGCTTCAAGCGGTGCGATATCCAGACCAAGGCGGGTGGCAAGTTCTGTGAACGCCTGGGTGAAGCGCGGTAAATCTGCGGAAATATCATGCAGTTCGTCAATGGAATACCAGTTCGCCATAAGTCAGTCTCTTTTCATGTCGCAAAGCCGCTAATTTACTCTGTTGCCCAGTTTTGACCAACCGCAGAATACGGCTTTTTATGACTGCATGATTATGCACGCCTTCTTAGCCTGGATTCTGAACAATCTTCGGCCCGCGCAATGCTGACGCCAGAGGGCATTTGCAGTATACTCCCGCCCTAAATTCTATAACTGGCGCGGGTGGTTGTGAGCCCGCATCAAAAAAGTAAGGTATCCAGGTGAATATTCAGGCTCTTCTCTCCGAAAAAGTCAGTCAGGCACTGATTGCCGCAGGTGCGCCTGCGGATTGCGAACCGCAGGTTCGTCAGTCAGCAAAAGTACAGTTTGGCGACTATCAGGCTAATGGCGTGATGGCAGTGGCTAAAAAACTGGGCATGCCGCCGCGACAACTCGCTGAGCAGGTACTGACGCATCTGGATCTCACCGGTATCGCCAGCAAAACCGAAATCGCCGGTCCGGGCTTTATCAACATCTTCCTGGAACCTGCTTTCCTGGCAAGCCACGTTGACGCGGCGCTGAAATCTGACCGTCTGGGTGTCTCCCAGCCGGAAGCGCAGACCGTTGTGATCGACTACTCTGCCCCGAACGTGGCGAAAGAGATGCACGTGGGTCACCTGCGCTCCACCATCATTGGTGATGCTGCCGTGCGTACCCTCGAATTCCTCGGTCACAAGGTGATCCGCGCAAACCACGTGGGCGATTGGGGTACTCAATTCGGTATGCTGATTGCTTACCTGGAAAAACAGCAGCAGGAAAACGCGGGTGAAATGGCGCTGGCCGATCTCGAAGGGTTCTACCGCGAAGCCAAAAAACACTACGATGAAGACGAAGCCTTTGCCGAGCGCGCGCGCAGCTACGTAGTAAAACTGCAGGGCGGCGACCAGTACTTCCTCGAGATGTGGCGCAAGCTGGTTGACATTACGATGTCTCAGAACCAACTCACCTATAACCGTCTGAACGTCACCCTCACCCGTGACGATGTGATGGGTGAAAGCCTCTATAACCCAATGCTGCCGGGCATTGTGGCTGACCTGAAGGCCAAAAATCTGGCAGTTGAGAGCGAAGGCGCAACGGTCGTGTTCCTTGATGAGTATAAAAACAAGGAAGGTGAACCGATGGGCGTGATCATCCAGAAAAAGGATGGCGGCTATCTCTACACCACTACCGATATCGCCTGTGCAAAATACCGTTACGAAACGCTGCATGCCGACCGCGTGCTGTACTACATCGACTCCCGTCAGCACCAGCACCTGATGCAGGCGTGGACCATCGTGCGTAAAGCCGGTTACGTGCCGGATTGCGTGCCGCTGGAACACCATATGTTCGGCATGATGCTGGGTAAAGACGGCAAGCCGTTCAAAACCCGTGCGGGCGGTACCGTGAAGCTGTCCGACCTGCTGGACGAAGCGCTGGAACGCGCCCGTCGCCTGGTGGCGGAGAAGAACCCGGATATGCCTGTCGATGAACTGGAAAAACTGGCGAATGCCGTGGGTATCGGTGCGGTTAAATACGCGGATCTTTCCAAGAACCGTACCACCGACTATATCTTCGACTGGGATAACATGCTGGCGTTTGAAGGCAACACGGCGCCGTACATGCAGTATGCCTACACCCGTGTGCTCTCTGTATTCCGTAAAGCCAATATCGACGAAAGCGTACTGGCGAATGCTGCCGTGACCATCACTGAAGATCGCGAAGCGCAGCTGGCAGCGCGTCTGCTGCAGTTTGAAGAGACACTGACGGTTGTGGCGCGAGACGGAACACCGCACGTGATGTGTGCTTACCTGTACGATTTGGCAGGCCTGTTCTCCGGCTTCTACGAGCACTGCCCTATCCTGTCTGCGGAAAGCGACGCGGTACGTAACAGCCGCCTGAAGCTGGCGCAGCTCACGGCGAAGACCCTGAAGCTGGGTCTGGATACCCTGGGTATCGAAACCGTAGAACGCATGTAATACAAAAAACCCGGCAAGCGCCGGGTTTCTTTTTTCACACCGTTAACGATAGTTAACGATGACAGCGTTACTCTGAACTTTCAGCGCCGGAATCAAACGCCCTCCACCCGGTACTTCCCAGATAAAACGCAAAGGTTCGATGGCCGGCACGCCATTAAATGCCTGTGTGGTGCCGTTCTCTCCGTCAATTTCCGTGCAGCGAGTCTGAGAGCAGAGACGTACCCGCAACCCTGCTGGCGTTGGGCCAATCAGCCTGTAGTTCCACACCACAAGCCCCATCTGGCCGGAAACCGGCTCAGAGGGCGATAACGGGTTTGATGACATGGCAACCCCGCGATTGCTGAGGGTCACGCCCATGCTGCTCGCCTGCCAGGTCCCTTCCCCGGCAGCCTGCGCCACCAGCGGGAAGAATAAGATCCATAACCACTTACGCATTATTTTCCTCCAATCGTCGCGGTCATGCGGATATGACGGTTATCCGACAACTCCATATTTGACAGCACGACCAGTTGGTTCAGGCTACGACGCAGGAAGCGCGACAGCAGCGGACGCAGCGCATGGTTAACCAGCAGCACCGGCGGTGCTCCCAGCATCTCCTGACGCGCCAGCGCCTCCTGCGTTTGCGCCAGCAGGCGGTCCGCCAGACCCGGTTCCAGCCCGCCGCCACCCTGCAAGGCCTGCAGCAGCAGACGTTCAAGCGGCGTATCGAGACCAATAACCTGCACTTCTCCGGTTCCAGGGAACCACTGCTGGGTAATCGCGCGCCCCAGCGCCACGCGCACCACCGCGGTGAGCTCATGCGGATCGTTTTGTAACGGCGCATGTTCGGCAAGGGTTTCCAGAATGGTACGCATATCGCGGATCGGTACTTTCTCGTCGAGCAGGTTTTGCAACACTTTGTGCAGGGTAGTCAACGTCAGCACGCCCGGCACCAGATCTTCCGTCAGCTTCGGCATCTCCTGCGTGACGCGGTCAAGGAGCTGCTGCGCTTCCTGACGCCCAAACAGCTCTGCCGAGAATTGGCCAATCAGGTGATTAAGATGGGTTGCCACCACGGTACTGGCTTCGACTACCGTATACCCCTGAATTTGCGCCTGCTCTTTTAGCGCACTTTCAATCCAGATCGCGGCCAGACCAAAAGCCGGATCGATGGTTTGCTCGCCTGGCAATGTGCCTGCGGCGGTGCCGGGGTTAATCGCCAGCCAGCGTCCCGGATAGGCATCGCCGCTGCCGATTTCAACGCCTTTCATCAGGATGCGATAGCGCGCGGGCGGCAGGTCCATATTGTCGCGGATGTGTACCACCGGCGGCAGGAAGCCCATGTCCTGGGCGAATTTTTTACGGATACTGCGGATGCGGCCAAGCAGTTCGCCATCCTGCTGGAAATCGACCATCGGGATCAGGCGATACCCAACCTCCATACCCAGCGAATCTTCCAGTTGAACGTCGTTCCAGGTCGCTTCGACAGCCTGGGTGTTCTCCGGCATTTTAACCGCAACAGGCTCGGCTGCCGGTTGGGTTTCACGCCCTCGCATCCACCAGGCAAGACCCAGCAGTGCCGCAGTGAACAGCAGGAACACGAGGTTTGGCATACCTGGGACCAGACCGAGTAACCCCAGTACCGCAGCGGCCAATAGCATGACGCGCGGGTTACTGAAGAGCTGGCCGACCATCTGCTCGCCAACGTCCTGATCGGTACTCACGCGGGTCACAATCACACCCGCCGCCGTGGAGATAACCAGCGCCGGGATCTGCGCGACCAGACCGTCACCGATGGTCAGCAGCGTATAACTTTCTGCCGCGTGGCCCATGTCCATGCCATGTTGCAGAACACCGACCAGCAGGCCACCCACCACGTTGATCACCATGATCAGAATGCCCGCGATGGCGTCACCGCGCACAAACTTACTCGCACCGTCCATGGAGCCGTAGAAGTCCGCTTCCTGCGTCACTTCCGCACGGCGTTTTTTCGCTTCATCTTCCGCGATAAGACCGGCGTTCAGGTCGGCATCAATCGCCATCTGCTTGCCTGGCATCCCGTCCAGCACAAAGCGCGCGCCCACTTCGGCGATACGCCCTGCACCCTTGGTGATAACCATAAAGTTGATGATTACGAGGATCACAAACACCACGATACCGATGGCGAAATTACCGCCTACCAGGAAGTGGCCGAAGGCCTCAACCACTTTACCCGCCGCAGCCGCACCCGTATGACCTTCCATCAGAATGATACGCGTGGAGGCCACGTTCAGCGCCAGTCGCAGCAAGGTGGTAAACAGCAGAATGGTCGGGAACGCCGCGAACTCAAGGGTACGCTGGGTGAACATCGCCACCAGCAGCACCATGATGGACAACGCAATGTTGAATGTGAAAAGCAAATCGAGGATGAATGCCGGGAGCGGCAGTACCATCATCGACAGAATTAGCAGGATGAGAATCGGCCCGGCAAGGATCTGCCATTGGGTCGATTTCAGGTTGCCGGGCAGGCGCAACATTGCCACCAGATTAGCCATCAGTGTCCTTCTCGTTCAAAAAATCCAGCGCTTCAGGCACCGGAAGGTTCTCAGGTTTCACAGGTCGTTGTCCGCCAGCCAGACGCCAGCGCTTCAACTGCCATACCCAGGCCAACACTTCCGCCACGGCGGCGTAGAGTTGTCCGGGGATCTGTTGTCCAATTTCCGCATGGCGGTATAAGGCACGCGCCAGCGGAGGGGCTTCCAGGATAGGTACACGGTGTTCAGTACCAATCTCACGAATGCGAAGTGCTATCAGACCCGCCCCTTTCGCCACCACTTTCGGCGCGCTCATTTTGTTTTCGTCATAGCGCAGCGCAACGGAATAGTGTGTCGGGTTGGTGACGATCACGTCAGCTTTTGGCACGTCTTCCATCATGCGTCGACGGGCAGCGGCGCGCTGCATCTGGCGGATACGCCCTTTGACGTGCGGGTCACCTTCCATCTGTTTGTATTCGTCACGGATATCCTGGCGTGACATGCGCAGTTTCTTGAAGTGGGTATAAAGCTGGAAGATCACGTCAAAACCCACCATCGGAATAATGCTGAGCACCACCAGCAGCGCGCAGAGTCCGACCAGGTTCAGCGCATTGCTCATTGCGGTGAGGGGGGATTCACTGATAAGACGCATCATTTCCGGCCAGTGGTACCAGAGGTAAAACCCCGCTGAACTCCCCATCAGTACCGATTTGAGAATGGCTTTGAGCAACTCCGCCCCGGTCTGCGCAGAGAACATTTTCGCAATGCCCGGCAGCGGGTTCAGTTTGGAAAATTTCGGCTGCAGCGATTTGGCACTAAAGACCAGACCACCCAGCATCACCGGCGAAACCAGCGCGACCAGCACAACCCCTGTAATCAGCGGCAGCAGTGCAACCATCGCCCCTTTTATTAGCTGGATAATCTGGCTGAGGATCAGATTCGGGTCATTGACCATGCTGTGGTCAAAACGTAAGCCAGTAGACAACATTCCCGCCAGTTTGCGGGCGAGCGACTCCCCACCCCACCAGATAATGCACACCCCTACGATAAGGATCAGCAGGGAAGTCAGTTCTCGGGATCGGGGGATCTGCCCTTCCTCACGCGCCTTTTCTAGTCGGTGGGGTGTGGGGGCTTCCGTTTTGTCGTCGTTCTCTTCTGCCACAGTGCATGCCCAACCTATTAAGTCACGGGTATCATGCCAGTGCAGCGAAAATCCAATGGCGGGAAAAGCCCGTTTATTCGGGCTCTTTTCAGTGATTTTGTCGTAAACCGCCTCAGACGGTGTTAACCCTCTGAGGCGGAATGGACAATCAGAAGCCGAGGCTGTCGAGCAGATCGTCCACCTGGTCCTGGCTTGCTACCACGCCCGCTTTGCTGGCGTCGAGCTGTGGACCATTGAGCAGGCTTTCGTTCTCGCGTTTTGGGCGGGCTGCAGGCTCTGGAATATTCTCCAGCAGCACCATCAGCAACTGACGTTCAATCTCCTGGATAACATCCATCATGCGCTTGATAACCTGACCGGTCAGGTCCTGGAAATCCTGCGCCATCATGATGTCCAGCAGTTGTGCGTTGGTGAAGCTGGTATGGCCAGGAACATCCCCCAGGAACTGACGGGTATCGGTAACCAGTTCACGGGCGTCCGCCAGTTCGATCGGATTCTCAAACCACTCATCCCAGCGTTTTGTCAGCGCTTTCGCGCCCTTTTCCATCGCGTCCTGGTGCGGTTGTGACGCTTCAACGCTGTTCAGCGCACGTTCAGCCGCCTGAGCAGTCATCTGCACGACATAGTCCAGGCGATCGCGCGCATCAGGAATGGCTTCCGCCGCTTCGGCAATCGCCTGATCCAGCCCCAGTTCACGCAGGCTGTCACGCAGCATGCGCGTCAGGCTGCCGATGCGTACGATGATATCGCTCGGCGAGTGTTCTTCAACGGGTTTCATAGCAGGTTGCATCATAACCAACACCTCACATGCCGAGTTTCTCGAAGATCTTGCCGAGCTTCTCTTCCAGGGTCGCAGCAGTGAATGGCTTCACCACGTAGCCGCTTGCGCCCGCCTGTGCAGCGGCAATGATGTTCTCTTTTTTCGCTTCTGCGGTGACCATCAGAACCGGCAGAGACGCCATGCCCGCATCTGCACGAATGGTTTTCAGCAGTTCCAGACCATCCATGTTTGGCATGTTCCAGTCGGAGATAACAAAACCAAACCCACCCGCCTGCAGTTTGTTCAGCGCATCAACACCATCTTCTGCTTCTTCAACGTTGTTGAAGCCCAGCTCCTTCAGCAGGTTGCGTACAATGCGACGCATGGTGGAAAAGTCATCCACAACCAAAAACTTAAGCTCTTTATCCGCCATCTAATTCTACTCCTGAGTCAAATACGTATTGCCTGTCCGGCACTGATTTTCGCCAACATCTGCTGGCTTACCTGGCTAAGATCGACCACTTCGCTCACGCCACCCATATTGATGGCCTCGCGCGGCATGCCGAACACCACACAACTTGCTTCATTCTGCGCAATCGTCCAGGCGCCAGCCTGGTGCATTGCAAGCATTCCGGCGGCACCATCGTTGCCCATCCCCGTCAGGATCACCCCAACGGCGTTGCGCCCCGCATGTTTCGCCACCGAATGAAACAGCACATCCACCGACGGACGGTGCCGGTTGACCGGCGGCCCGTCATGAATTTTGATTTGATAGTTAGCGCCGCTGCGCGCCAGCTCCATATGTTTGTCACCCGGCGCAATATACGCATGCCCCGGGAGCACGCGTTCGCCGTCTTCCGCCTCTTTCACGCTGATCTGACACAGCTTGTTCAGACGTTCAGCGAACGAGCGGGTAAAGCCAGGCGGCATATGCTGAGTGATCAGAATACCCGGACTTGAAAGCGGCAATGGCTGGAGTACATGACGAATTGCCTCTGTTCCCCCGGTTGACGCCCCAATCACCAGCAGTTTTTCCGAGCTGAGCAATGGACCCGCCTTCAACGTTGTAGGTGCAACCATCGGTTTGTGAGCGGCGAGTTTCGCTCGCGATGCGGTACGGATCTTCTCAGCGATCATCTCGCTGTAGGCCAGCATTCCTTCACGAATGCCGAGCTGCGGTTTGGTGACAAAATCCACCGCCCCTAACTCCAGCGCGCGCAGCGTGATTTCCGATCCTTTTCCCGTCAGGGAGGAGACCATCACCACCGGCATCGGGCGCAGTCGCATTAATTTTTCCAGGAAATCTATGCCATCCATGCGCGGCATCTCGACATCCAGCGTTAGCACATCGGGGTTATATTTTTTAATTAAATCCCGCGCTACCAGCGGATCCGGCGCTGTTGCCACCATCTCCATGTCGCTGTGGCTATTGATGATTTCAGTCATGATCTGGCGCATCAGCGCCGAATCATCGACAGACAATACCCTGATTTTACTCATGCTTTTTCCTTACTCAGCGCATATACCGTTTGCCCACGCAGGCTAAACTCACGCACGAGGTTGCTGAAGTTTTCCGAGTGCCCGGCAAACAGTAAACCGTCAGGCTTGAGCAACGGAACAAACCGACGCAGAATGTCCTGTTGCGTCGTTTTATCAAAATAGATCATGACGTTACGGCAAAAAATAGCGTCAAAAGGTCCCGGCACGTTGTACTGCTTATCCAGCAGGTTAACGGGCGCAAATTCGACGCAGTTCGCCAGTTCCTGGCGTACGCGTACCAGGCCTTCATGTGGACCGGTTCCACGCATGAAATAACGCTGTAGCTGTTGCGGTGACAGCGTTTTCAACTCATCCTGGCGATAAACACCGTTACGCGCCTTCTCCAGTACCTCGGTGTCGATATCGCTGGCGTAGACTTTCCAGCGTCCGGGTGCCATGCCCAGGGTATCGGCAAGGGTGATTGCCAGCGAGTACGGCTCTTCACCCGTCGAGGCTGCCGCGCTCCAGACGCGATACTCCCCGGTTCGGCGACGCGCGTGCTCTGCCAGGACCGGGAAGTGGTGCGCTTCACGGAAAAACGCCGTCAGGTTCGTGGTTAATGAGTTAATAAAAGCCTGCCACTCGGCGCTGTTCTGGTTCGCTTCGAGCATGCTCAGATAGCGACCAAAGTCATCCAGCCCCAGCGTACGCAAGCGCCGCACCAGACGGTTGTAAACCATGTCTCGCTTATGATCCGCAAGCACGATCCCCGCACGCTGGTAGATTAACTGACATATCCGACGGAAATGCGCGTCGGACAGCGCGAGGCGCTGTGTCATCTGCAACAATAATGACGTTTGCCCGGAGGGCATTGGTGATGTCATAGCGCCTTCTTAATTACATTCAGGATACAACTGGCACGGCCTGCGACCGCCCGACTTCTGTTACTGCTTCAACGTGCTCTTTCACATTAAATACCGCGACCAGTCCGGTGAGATGATCCGCCTGGCTGGCCAGCTGATCGGTTGCCGCTGCCGCTTCCTCAACTAACGAGGCGTTCTGTTGCGTGACCTGATCCATCTGACTGACTGCCTGAGCAACCTGCTCAATCCCGCGACGCTGTTCGTCCGACGCCGAGGCAATTTCGCCCATGATGTCGTTCACCCGCGTGACAGAGGTGACGATCTCGTGCATGGTTTGTGCCGCCGTATCGACCAGCGTAGAGCCCTGCTGGACGCGTGAAACCGACTCTTCTATCAGCACCTTAATCTCTTTCGCCGCGTTGGCACTGCGGCTCGCCAGGTTACGCACTTCACCCGCCACCACCGCAAAACCACGACCCTGTTCACCGGCGCGCGCCGCTTCGACAGCGGCATTGAGCGCCAGAATGTTGGTCTGGAACGCGATACCGTCAATCACGCTGATGATGTCACCAATTTTCTGCGAACTGGTGGCAATCTCCTGCATGGTGCTCGCAACATGAGACGCCTGATCCCCACCCTTTTTCGCCGTCATTGCTGCCTGTTTCGACAGGTCAGACGCCTGACGCGCGTTATCGGCGTTCTGACTTACCGTCGCAGTCAGTTGCTCCATACTGGCTGCCGTCTGCGCCAGCGAGGCCGCCTGCTGCTCGGTGCGGGACGAGAGATCGTTATTGCCTGCCGCAATCTCTGAAATCCCGGTGTGCATGGCATAACTGCCCTGACGCACATCGGATACCGTTTCCCGCAGCGATCCCTGCATCGCCTTCAGGCTGGCAAAGATCGCCGAAATTTCGTTCTTGCCATAAACCGCCACCGGACGCGCCAGATTCCCCTTCGCAATACTGTCGAAGTGGCTGCTGATAATCGCCAGCGGCTGCACAATCATTTTGCGCGACCAGATCAGTGCCCCGCCGGTCAGCAGCGCCGCCAGAATCACCACCACGGCAAAAATCACGCCGGACATGTGGTAGCTCATTCGACTGTCTTCCCCAGCGCGTTGAACAAACTGGTTAATATCCTGCTGCCACGCGTTGAAGCTGCCATCAAACGCCGCCTGAGACGCCTGAACCGGTGCGGTCATAAAATCTGACAGCTGGTTGTTCTCAAGCCAGGTTGCCTGGTGGTCCAGATCGCTGTACCACTGTTCAAAGTTCTTTTTCATGGCAGCCTTTAGCGTTTTCTCTTTCTCGCTAACGGCTTCCTGCGCCGTAAAGGCTTTAAACTGCCCGTCTGCCTGTTTCAGGCTGTCACGCGCGGTCGCCATCAGCGCTTTGATGTCATCCGGCGGATAACTCAGCGCGGTTAAGGTTCCCGCCTTATTCAGCGCAGTGCTTGCCTGCAACAGCACGGCACGCGTTTGTGCCAGTGTGGAGCGCTGCTGATTACTCGCCTCAACTTCCTGCAAATTCTGATAGCCATCGCGAAACGCCCAAAAAGACAACCCGTTACTGCCAACCTGCAACACACCGCAAAGGATCAGAATCAAAAACAGTGTGGTCGAGATACGAATACGATTTAACATCCACGCTCCCATCAAGCGGCAAGCAGCCGCGGTTTAATTGTCAGTCAAAATGTTTCCCAGTTTTCATCTTGTCCGGTCGTCGCAGCACGGGTACGGGTTGCCGCTGATTCTGCAGCGGGCACACGATAGGTGGCTTGCGGGGTGACCGTGTTTCCAGCGAGTGAAGCGAGACGAAACGCCGAGACGGCCATCTTCAGACGGCTCGCCTGGTCTTCCAGGGCAGCGGCCGCCGCAGCGGACTCCTGCACCAGCGCGGCGTTTTGTTGTGTCACGCGATCCATTTCCGATACCGCCAGAGCAACCTGGTCGATACCACGACTCTGCTCGTCAGATGCAGAGGCGATTTCACCCATGATGTCCGTTACGCGAGTAACAGCATTCACGATGTCATTCATGGTTTCCCCGGCACTTTCTACCAGCACGGAGCCGGTATCCACGCGGGAAACGGAATCTTCAATCAACGCTTTGATCTCTTTCGCCGCATTGGCACTGCGACTGGCGAGGTTACGCACTTCACCCGCGACCACGGCAAACCCACGCCCCTGCTCGCCCGCACGTGCCGCTTCCACGGCGGCGTTCAGCGCAAGGATGTTGGTCTGGAAAGCAATGCCATCGATGACGCTAATGATGTCGGCGATTTTCTTCGAGCTGTCGGCGATTTCGTGCATGGTTTTCACCACGCCATCCACCACGCGACCACCACGTTGCGCCGTCTCAGAGGCACTTTCAGCCAGTTGAGAAGCCTGACGGGCGTTATCGGCGTTCTGCTTCACGGTCGCGGTAAGTTGTTCCATGCTGGCGGCCGTCTCTTCCAGGGCGGATGCCTGCTCTTCAGTACGGGAAGAGAGATCGTTATTCCCCAGCGCAATTTCGCTGGTGCCGGTATAGATAGCCTCCGACCCGTTTCGCACGTTGGCGACGGTTTCAATTAATGAACGCTGCATATGGTCAACGCTGTTGGCCAGTTCGGTGATCTCATTGCGCCCGGAAACGGTCAGCGTTTTGGTCAGGTCGCCTCCGGCAATTTCACGAATGTGGGCAATGACGCGACCGAGAGGGTTCAGCAGGATATGGCGAATGCCGTACCAGACCGCGACCAACACAATAACCAGCGCCAGCGCCATCACGGCCATCTGCCATTTCGCAAAGCGATAGTCATTCTGGCTTTCGGTAAAGGCCGAGTGATACAGATCGCTACTGACCTTCGCATATTCCCCCAGCGCCGCGCCAAGTGCGTTTTGCATCCCTTGCGTTGGCTGTGCGAAATAGGCGTCCATGTTGCCGCTTTCCAGGAACTGAATCAGCTCCGTCAGACCGGCATTGTAGGCGTTGTATTTTTCGTCAATATTCTGGCTCACCTGCTCCATGGCAGGCTGCGGGGTGATCTTTTTGAAGGCGTCGTAATGTTTTGCGGCGTCAGCGAGAGTAGCACGGGCATTTTTCAACAGATCGGTTTTCGCGCTGCTCTGCTGATTATTCGGATCCATCATCATGCGCGCGGACGAGCGGCTCAGATTGATACGCGTTTGCAGCATCAGATCCCACGTCGACGTGAGTTCACTCTGCTGCAGGCGGAGATCGTTCGAGGCCGCGAAACTGTCCTGGTTCTGTTTTAATGACGAGAAAAAAAGCCCGCCGGAGATGAGCTGAAGAAGTGCGAAAATGACCAGCACCATCATGAGCATTGTGACAACGCGGATACGGTTCAACATACAACACCTTCTCATAGATTTATTAACGGTGTTATCGGCACTGCCCACAGGAACTTTACATTTGAGAAAGGGAAAAGCGCGGGGTTAAAACGCCACGTCGACAATCAGCGTATCGGTGTAGGTTCCGGCGGGGGGCGTGGCCTGATTGGTCAGGACTTTCGCGGTGTAGTTGTAGGTGCGCAGTAAACCATCAGTACTGACCTGCGACGATACCGCGCTGGACCAGCGCTCGCTGCCGCTCCCCCCCCAACGGTTACTGGTGGCTTCTTTATAGATGTCGTAGCTCATAAAGTTGCTACCATTCACCATACGCCGCACGTTGTTCAGCGCGTTGGCACCGTTATTGATGCCGATGGTATACGAACTTCCTTTGGTACAGGTGACGGCAATCGCCTGTGAGACGGTGGGGAAACTTTGTACCAGCGGCGCGCTGTTGAAGCTCACGTCCGGCGTGGTCATCGCGCTGCAGTCATTGGTGACGGTCATATCTAACAGGATGGTGGTTGTCGAGGTTCCCGTCTGATTGATTGTGCAAATGCCGAGCGCGCCCACGGAGCACACGCTGTAGTTAATGCTGAAGGTTAACTGCACCTGATATGGCCCGGCAGTGACGTTTTGCCCGGCGACGGTGCGAAAATAGAGCGGAATGTTGTACTGCTTTGACCCCAGTAGCCCCAGCAAGGTATTCCCACTCCAGGTATACGATTTACTTATCTGTACCTCGCTGCTGCTTGCGCACCCCGATAGACCGCACAATCGCGTGGGGATCACGTCCGTAATGGCCGCATTATCCGTCCGTTTCATGGTGGCCCGACTGCTGCCCGAGACCGATGCCGAGCTATAGGTCAGCGTCACGGAGTCGCTGGTCAACAGATTCAGTATGGCATCGCACGCCACCACCAGCGTGCCCGTGGTTTCGACCTCTCCGCTTCCGCCGAGTGCGAACGAGGTAACGCTACCAAACGACGCATTGACCGTGCTGATGTTACACGCCGCCCAGCCGCTGCCAGAGAACAGCAACAACATCAACAGCAGCATGCGTTTCACTGTTCCTCCCGACAAACCAGAGGACCGTAGGTTTGCAGTTTGTGTTGCGGATTGGCACTCACCGTCATCGTGACCGAGCAGTGCTTTCCGTCAGGGGTGATAACGTCGAGCGGGTTCACATCACTGAGATTTTCCAGCCAGGCGATACCGTCATACCCTACCACCGCATTGCTACGCGATGCGCGTCGGACCTGGCTTCCCACCGGAATAGCCTGTCCCTGCGCATCATGCAGAATAACGCTCGCCACCCGCTCCTGTTCCATCGGGAAATCGACCAGGTAGCCGCTATGGCGGCGGATCGCAATCCGGCGTTCGGTCTCTTTCAGCCGGGTATCCGCAGGCAAATTCAGCGTATCAATCCGGTAACTGGCCGGATAATACGCCGACACCCCGCTCACCAGCAGATAACCGTTGTTATTGGTTTTACCGACGGGCTGGTTCTCGTAGCTGACCGGGACATCCGGGTGACCATCGGTACTGATGACCACAAAGGCATCGTTGATCTTGTTGGCCGCAAACAGCTCGCCGTCCATCAGAACAATCGCCCCCATCGCCTCGCCCCACCAGGTCATGTTGTCCTTTTCACCATAACCGCCTCCCTGTAGCTCAATGTTGTTATTGCGCCAGCCCAGCGTTCCCTGCTGATAGTCACTGGCTTTCGACTGGTTAGCCCATGCCATGTTCCAGCTAAACCCGCCGTCGGAAGGCATCGAGTGGTTATAGTTGATGCGCTGCGTGCTGCCCGCATCCGGGGTGTTTTCGAAAGTGACGGCGGCGCTGTCACGCGCCCCCAGCGGCACCTGCAGCGACAACGCCACCGTCCAGTCTCCCCGCTGCTGGTCCCGGCTTGCCGCCAGATAAATACTGCTCGCACCCCACAGATTACGGCTCCAGGAGAGATTCAGCAGCTCGGTTTTTTGACTGTCGAAGCTCTCTACGCCGATCCAGGCTGCGCCAATATTGCCGTACTGCCCCAGATTAAAGGTGAGAGAATACTGATCCGTATTGCGACTAAAACTGGCGATGGGTTTGTCATTTTCGTCATAGACCGTCGGCTGGTCGTAGAGAGCCAGATTGCCAAAGCCGCGATCGCGCCGCGTGTGCTGGGTTGCCACGCTAAACTCGCTGGTGCTGTACTGGTAACCCCAGTTGATTTGCCCGCCTGCATCACCGCGCATGCGGCTTTGCGAGTAAGAGGTATTCACCACGCCAAACTGTCCGAGTTTAACCACAGTGCCAGCGCCCCCCAACGCCAGCTCTTGTGCCCCTTCCGCATGCCCCTCCAGCGTGAGCCAGTCCGTCAAACCATAACGATATGAGCCGCTGCCTGCCGCAGGGCCGTAGTCAAAATTCCTGATGCCATAATTACGCCGCAGGCTTCCGAGCGTCACGGCCCCGTCGCTCAGGCCTTGTTTTAACAAATCACTGGTGACATAAAACGGTAGCGTGGTACTTACCTGACGACCCAATGCATCGGTGGTGACCAGTACCGCATCCCCAGCACCGTTGATATAGGGCAGATTAGTCAGCGTAAATGGCCCCGGCTGGAGCTGAGTTGAGCCGGACCGATAGCCATTAATAAAGAGATCAACCGAGGTGGGTACCGCGGCTTCTCCCGAAAATTCGGGTAGCGGCCATGTGACCAGGTCCGGACGCAGGGAGAAATCCCGTCCGTAACTTATCCCGCCCATACGCACGCTGGTACTCCAGCTCAGGGCGTCGCTGATCACATCCCCGGCACTCCAGGAAATCGCCTCATCCTCATTTGTGAATAGCAGAGTGGTGTCATAGCGGACATATCCTTCCTGCTGACCATTATTCCCGGTGAAATTTTCCCGGGCGTAGCCGGTAGAGGAAAACGAGCCGTTCTCGTTAAAGTAGCGGAATTCGTGCCAGAGCGACGCCTGACCACCAAGATGTTCCGTGTGGTTGGTGTAGAGATCATAATTCAGCAATGCCCCGCGTCCAAAGTGCGGTTTGCTCTGCGCCGTTTGTGTGCTGAACGGCGTAACGCGGGTCGTGACCCAGTCGCGGGGAACGGTCAGCAATAACCGTTGCGCAGCGCTGTCATACTCCACCCTAACCTGAGAAAGCGAAGAGAGATTAACGTCCCCGGTTGGTACATGCTCAGGGGGAAGCCCTGCGCGTAACAAATCTGCGCTGGAGATATAGAAAGCGCCTTTACGTTGCGTCACAGGCACCACCAGACCGGTATCGTAGTGGTTCAGCACGAGGGCGAGCTGGAAGACCGCCTCATCATTGATCGCCTGAGCCTGGGGGGGCGGCGGTAAACTGTCGTCGCCGGTTTCAGCCCAGGAAGTGGTACTGACGCAAAGCAGTATCATCATCGCCGGTTTCAGTTGACGGGCGTCGACTGCCATTGTGCGTCCCTGGCATTAATTTGCGCACTCATCCGGTCTGGCTGGCGAACCCCGGCGGGTATTGGCCAACTGCGGGTGCTGCCGGGGAGAACGTAACCCAGTAGTCCATCCGCTACCGTGTGTTTCCGACCTCCCTGCTCCAGCGCCACCTGGCTCAGCCTGACATGGACATCACCCCGATTTCTGACCTCCAGCGCAGGCTGCCCCTCCGCGCGCGTCACCCGCCAGCTCAGGTTTTGGGTTTCCGCCAGCGCGTGATGCGCGCCTTCTTTGATGGTCGGGATCCCCTGTCCATACACAAACAAAGGGATGGAGTAACGCATCTGCAATTTGAGGCCGATGGCAGGTTCGGCTTTTGTATCAGGCTGAGGGATTTCATCTACGATAATGCGGTAAGCCTGTTCGACGCCAGCGGGAACAGAAGCCTGTTTGATAAGGCGAATAAGCTGCTTGCTGCCAGTACCAATCGTGACGATGGGCGGGCTGGCGACCACGTCCTGCTGCGAGGTATAACGCTCGTGTCCGTCCTCCTGCTTCCAGCGCACGATGCGGACCTGCATCGTCGTGGCGCTGTTTCCCTGATTCTGGATCCACAGTTCCGTGGCGTTGGCGTCTGCAGCAAGCCACGGATCGATCGGCCAGAGCAGAATAGTCGCCGCCGCCTGCACCTGGCCGGTTACCGCAGCCATACCCAACGCACCCGCCAGACATACCGGTCTGAAAAATGGCTTCATCAACACTCTCCCTTTATTACCATGACAAGGTCACGGTGAGCTGATCGGAATAGGTTCCTGCCGGGCTAAATCCGGTCAGTAGCGCCACGCCAAAAAGCGGCAGCGCGATGTTATTGCTGTTGGTATACGTCACCGGTATCGCCTGGTTTACGCCAATTTCGCTGTTCGCGGCCAGCGAGCTGCTGCTGTAGAGCCGGTACGGCACCAGTTCTGTTCCACCGGACCGCTTCATCCGACGCACGGATGAATAATTTTGACCGCCATTAATGCTCATGCTCAGCGCCACGCCCGGCGTACAGGCGATAGACAACGCCCCGTTTGGCACAAAGCTGGTGCTGACCGGCGCGCTCTCGACGCCGTTATGGGTGCCAAAATCCAGCGTACCGAGAAGCCCTCCGCTGCCGGTGACCACCGCGCATCCCGGTACTATCGTCGCGCTGACCTTAAAGGACTGTGATGTCACCGCGTCCGCAGAGGGCATCACGAGCAATCCGACAATCAGCGCGAAAAAAGGCTGCACGCGTCCCTCTGCGCGTTTGCGCAGACCTGTGAGAGTTGCCTTCATGGCGGTTCGGGACTAATAGGTGACGCTGACGTTAATCGTGTCGGTGTAGGTTCCCGGGACGACCGTCACGCTGTTACCACCGCCGGTAATACGCCCGTAGAGGGTGTAGCTATCCACGCCTCCGGCCGTAGAGGCGATCGGCAACGCGGCGTTATTGGCAATCACGGTGTTAAACCCGCTGTCGCTGTACAGGCTATAAGCCACGCCCTGTGCCGCGTTGGCTGTATTAACCAGATAGCGTTCAGGCGTACCCGGCGAACCGACAACGGAGCCGGGCGCGGTGGAGTGGGTATTACCGGTGATCGCGACCGTATAGCTTGCGGTCGTACATTGAATGGTGAAGGTGTTTCCGCCGCTGGCGCCGCTCAGCTGCGTCGTAAGAGTGGAAAAGGTAGCCGGATGGGTACCGAAATCGAGCGTACCGAAGTTAATGCCACTTTGCGCGGGCGATCCGTTTATCAAACAACCGTTTGTCAGCGTCAGCGTCGCGCCGATGGTGCCGCTGCTGGTAACGGCCAGCGCCTGATGGGCCGTTGTTGCAGTCAGTAAGCTGCCTGCGCAGATCAAAAGGAGTTTTCTTTTCATTTACCACCCTCCAGAAGACGTCTCCGTTCCCTTGTCGCATTTTATTTTTGTCGTTCAAGATGTTAGCCCCGCTTAAGGTTCCTTTGAGGGGGTTATTGAGAATTTAGTTTATGGATATCGCTTCTACCACCTGCCCCATGACGCATAAGCCGAATGTCTTATTGACGATGTATTTCTATAAATAACAGTCAGTTGAACTCTAAAAAGCAGAGATTTTATTTTTATCCACAGAGAATATATCCGAAATAATGTGATATCGATCACAATATATCGTCAGTGAATTAACAACAAAATTAATAAAACTTAAAAAGGAGTTGTATCCCCCTACACTTTGCGTCAATTTATGTGCCGAATAATTTCCCGCGTCGTAATAAAAAATTTATATGTATCGACTCGGGCTACATCTAAAGCGCATAGAGGGTCTTTTTTCGTGGCAAGTGCAAACAAACTCACACTCTTCATCGTGATTTTCATGCTGGCGGGTATTCTTTCAGGGGCAGCAATTCATGAGTACGCATCCGCGGATGCTATTAAAGCCTGGTCGGATAATATTACCCTTCTGACCGATATCTTCCTTCGCCTGATCAAAATGGTGATTGCACCTTTGGTCTTCAGCACGTTAACCGTCGGCATCATGAAACTGGGTGAAACCTCCACCATTGGCCGCGTTGGCGGCAAAGCGATGGTGTGGTTTATCAGCTCATCCGTGCTGTCTATTCTGGTGGGGCTGTTTATCGTCACGCTCGAGCATCCGGGAAGCGGTCTGAACCTGACGATCCCAACCGAAGCCGTCGATACCGGTCTGGCCGTTGGTGGCATGACGCTGAAAGCCTTCCTGTCTCACACCATTCCAACCAGTATCGCAGGGGCGATGTCGAACAATGAGATCCTGCAGATTGTGGTGTTCTCGATGTTCTTCGGCATCGGCGGCGCGTCGCTGGGACAGAAATTCAACGCGCCTCTGGTAGCTGCGCTGGATGTGGTTTCCCATATCATGCTGAAGGTGACGGGTTACGTGATGTACGTTGCGCCACTGGCCATTTTCGCGGCGATTTCATCCGTTATTGCCACTCAGGGTCTGGGCATTCTGTTGAACTACGCCTCCTTTATCGGTGGCTATTATGTTGCCATTCTTCTCACCTGCATGGTGCTGCTGGCCGTGGGTTACATGGTGCTGAAAAAAGAGGTGTTTCGCCTGGTCAGTATGCTGAAAGACCCGGTACTGGTAGCGTTTACCACCAGCAGCTCTGAAGCGGCCTATCCAAAAACGCTGGAACAGCTGGAGCGTTTTGGCTGCTCGCGCAACATTGCCTCTTTCGTCCTGCCGATTGGCTACTCCTTCAACCTGGTAGGTTCGATGGTGTACTGCTCTTTCGCCTCGATGTTTATCGCCCAGGCGTACAACATTCACCTGAGCTTCTCTGAAGTGACGGTATTGATGCTGACCCTGATGCTCGCTTCAAAAGGGATTGCGGGCGTACCGCGTTCATCGCTGGTCGTTCTGGCGGCAACTATTCCAAGCTTCAATATTCCGGTGGCCGGTATTCTGCTGCTGATGGGAATTGATCACTTCCTGGATATGGGTCGCTCTGCAATTAACGTTCTGGGGAATGGTATCGCGACCGCGATGCTGTCGCAGAATGAAGGTGCGCGGGAAGCGGAAGCTGAGCTGGTGGAGCAGGAAGCATAAGGGTATGAAAAAGCCGGGTGGCGGCTTCGCCTTACCCGGCCTACTAATGGCTCGAACACGTAGGCCGGATAAGCGTCAGTGCTACCCGGCTTTGTTTTACGCTACATGACTCGCCGCGATATCCAGCAGTGCCATCTCATCGCTGTTCAGCAGCTTCTCAATATTCACCAGAATCAGCATACGCTCGCCGAGCGCGCCCAGACCGGTCAGGTATTCCGTCGACAATGTGACGGCAAATTCCGGTGCAGGACGGATTTGGTCAGAGGTCAGGGAAAGCACATCAGACACGCCATCCACCACGATGCCCACTACGCGCTGCCCCAGGTTCAGAACAATCACCACGGTGTTGTCGTTGTAGTCAACGTCGCCCTGGCTGAACTTCACGCGCAGGTCAACGATTGGCACAATCACACCACGCAGGTTGGTGACACCTTTAATAAAAGCAGGCGTGTTAGCGATGCGGGTAACCTGGTCGTAACCACGGATTTCCTGCACTTTCAGAATGTCGATACCGTACTCTTCGTCACCTAAAGTGAAAACCAGGAATTCCTGCCCTGATGGCTCGCCCGCCAGTTTCGTTACATTACTCATACCGGTCATGTTATTACCTTCTACTTAATCAGGCGGCTGTGTACGCCACACGTTGTTCACGATTTAATCCCTGAAGCGCCGATACGTCGACGATCAGCGCCACGCTACCATCACCCAGAATGGTCGCGGCAGAAATACCTGGTACCTTGCGGTAGTTGCTTTCGAGGTTTTTCACCACCACCTGGTGCTGACCAATCAGCTGATCAACCAGCAGCGCGTAGCGACGGCCCGCACTTTGCAGGATCACAACGATACCCTGCGTGGCCTCTGTCTTCGCCCCGTCCACTTCAAACACTTTCCACAGTTCCACCAGCGGCAGATACTCACCGCGCACTTCGAGAACACGCTCGCCACCCGCCAGCGGATGCAGATCTTCCTCACGCGGCTGCAGCGATTCCATCACGGCGTTCAGCGGCAGAATAAAGACTTCGTCTGCCACTTTGACTGACATACCGTCCAGAATTGCCAGCGTCAGCGGCAGCAGGATGCGAATGGTGGTGCCAGAGCCTTGCTTAGACTGGATCTCAACGTGACCGCCCATCTCCTGGATGTTACGTTTCACCACGTCCATGCCCACACCGCGCCCGGACACGTCGGTCACTTGTTCCGCAGTCGAGAAGCCTGGCGCAAAGATCAACATGCCCACTTCTTCGTCGGTCATGTTTTCATTGACCGCCATCCCCTGCGAAATCGCTTTTGCCAGGATGCGTTCACGGTTAAGGCCCGCACCGTCATCGGTCAC
The DNA here is from genome assembly GCF_046521475.1 of Enterobacter sp. CPE_E890. Classification (NCBI taxonomy): domain Bacteria; kingdom Pseudomonadati; phylum Pseudomonadota; class Gammaproteobacteria; order Enterobacterales; family Enterobacteriaceae; genus Enterobacter; species Enterobacter sp. CPE_E890. The sequence continues at coordinate 2,940,599 of NZ_JBKFZW010000001.1, forward strand.
TTCGATGCAGATGTTCCCACCCTGGTGTTCCGCAGAGAGGATCAGATTGCCGACCGGAGATTTCCCGGCGGCAATGCGGTTTTCCGGCAGTTCGATACCGTGGTCGAGGCTGTTACGCACCAGGTGCGTTAACGGGTCAATAATGCGCTCGATCAGGCTCTTATCCAGTTCGGTTGAGCTGCCCATCAGGGTCAGTTCAATCTGTTTATTCAGTTTGCTGGCAAGGTCGCGGACCAGACGCGGGAAGCGGCTGAAGACATATTCCATCGGCATCATTCGGATGGACATGACCGATTCCTGCAGATCGCGGGCATTACGCTGTAATTGCCCCATGCTGGTAATCAGATCGCCGTGCGTGACCGGGTCCAGTTCGTTTGAACGTTGTGCCAGCATTGACTGAGTGATCACCAGTTCGCCCACCAGGTTAATCAGTTGGTCAACCTTCTCAACGGCAACACGGATGCTGGTGGATTCACTGGAACGCGCAGCCGGTTTTTCACCACGGCCTGGCGCCGCAGCCTCTTTTGGCACGGCTTTCAGCGCCGGAGCCGCAGGCACAACAGCCGGTGCAGTAGTCTGAGCAACAACAGCGACCTCTTCTGCTGGCGTTTCGACAACGGCCGTTTCGGTTTCGAAGGCAATCTGGTCGGCTTCAATGACGAAGCACAACACCGCCACGATATCGTCCTGGCCAATGCCGTCATCAAGCGTCGCAGCAAGACTGTCTTTGCCTTTTACCACATTGCTTAATGTCGCCAGATTACCCAGCTCTTCTTCCAGCAGGTTAACTTCATTCTCTTTCAGGCGTGACAGCACAACGCGCAATTTGCCCGCTTGTGCTTCGGCAGGGGCAGACTCCTGGGCGGCAACGGCATCGACAACGCTCAGTTTTGCGGCCGGAACAACGGCTGCGGCAACCTCACCTTTTGCTTCCAGCGCGAGCTGGCGCAGCGCATTGCAGATGTATTCAAAGCTGGCGGCATCAGGCTCTGCCGAGCTTTTATAGGCGTCGAGCTGTTCCTGCATAATATCTTTGGTTTCCAAAAACAGGTTGATAATATCGGTATTGAGCTGCATCTCACCGCGTCGTGCTTCATCAAGCAGGTTTTCCATCAAATGGGTCGTTTCCTGCAGGATGGTAAATCCAAACGTTCCGGCTCCGCCTTTAATGGAGTGCGCCGCACGGAAGATGGCATTAAGCTGCTCAGAGTCTGGTGCTTCAGGCACCAAATCGAGCAAGTGTTGCTCCATATCGGCCAACAACTCGTCGGCTTCATCAAAGAATGTCTGGTAAAAATCGCTAATATCCATGCTCACGCTATCACCTCGGATTGGCTGGTGGCGATGTTGGAACGGCAGCCGAAGGAACGGCCCCAGGCTGTTTTAAATCGTCCAGTGACTCATTCTGACTTTCGGCGTTTTCATGCAGGATGGCCTGCTCCGCCTGCTGGTTCAGCACTAAAAGACTGATACGACGGTTGATGGCGTCATCCGGCCCGCGGTCAGAGACACGCATGGTTGCTGCCATGCCGACCACGCGCAGTACCTTGCCATCATCAAGCCCACCGGCCACCAGCTCGCGACGCGAGGCGTTGGCACGATCGGCAGAAAGCTCCCAGTTGCTGTATCCCTTCTCTCCACTGGCATACGGGAAATCATCCGTGTGTCCTGACAGGCTGATTCGGTTAGGAATGCCGTTCAGCACCGGCGCAATAGCACGTAAAATATCGCGCATGTACGGCTCAACTTCCGCACTCCCGGTCTTAAACATTGGGCGGTTCTGGCTATCAATAATCTGGATACGTAACCCTTCCTGTACCAGATCGATTTTCAGATGCGGACGCAGCGCGCGCAGTTTTGGATCTGCTTCAATCAGCTGATCGAGATCGCCACGCAGTTTCTTCAGACGCGCCTGCTCCATCTTTCTTTTCAGCTCGTCGATGTTTGGCTCTTTTTTCACCTCACCCTTCTGCTGGGTGTAATCATCGCCACCGCCCGGGATTGGGCTGTCGCTGTTAGAGATGCGCGGCCCACCAGCCACCGCCGTCGCCAGCGGCGTTCGGAAATATTCCGCAATCTGGATCAGTTCTTTCGGGCTGGAGATGGAGATCAGCCACATCACCAGAAAGAACGCCATCATTGCAGTCATAAAATCGGCGTACGCAATTTTCCACGAGCCGTGTGCGCCATGCCCGCCGCCCTTATGCTTGCGTTTTTTTACGATGACGATCGGATGGGACTGGTTTTTCATGCGTCCTCAGTTGTCGTCTGTTGGTTTGGGTTTTTCACCGCACGCACGTGTTCTTCAAGCTCGATAAACGACGGACGCTCGCTGGAGTAAAGCGTTTTACGGCCAAACTCAACCGCGATCGGTGGCGCATAACCGTTGAGGTTAGAGAGCAGCGTGATCTTCACGCACTGCATCATTTTAGTCGTTTCCGCGCTCTTCTGGCGCAGAACGCTTGCCAGCGGAGAGATGAAGCCATACGCCAGCAAAATACCGAGGAAAGTACCCACCATCGCATGGGCGATCAGTGCGCCCAGCTCAGCGGCAGGACGATCCGCCGAGGCCAGGGCGTGAACAACCCCCATGACAGCGGCAACGATACCGAACGCAGGAAGGGAGTCGCCCACCAGCGCCAGGCTGTTGGCCGGCACTTCGGATTCACTTTCGTGGGTTTCGATCTCTTCGTCCATCAGCGCTTCAATTTCGAAGGTGTTCATATTGCCGCTGATGATGAGTCGCAGGTAGTCGACGATGAAATCCAGCATCATGGCGTCGGCAAGAATGCGCGGATAGCTGGCAAAAATTTCACTCTCTTTCGGGTTTTCGATATCGCGTTCAAGAGAGAACATCCCCTGTTGACGTGACTTCGCCATCAGGCGATAGAGCAGCGCCAGCAGGTCCATATACATGCTTTTGGTGTATTTCGAGCGACGGAACAGCAATGGAATCGCTTTCAGCGTGCCCTTGATCGATTTACCGTTGTTACCAACGATAAAAGCCCCTACCCCTGCGCCGCCGATGATAATAAGTTCAGCCGGTTGATAGAGTGCTCCAAGGTGCCCGCCGGTCATCATGTAACCGCCGAAAACTGTACCGAGAACTACCAGGTAACCTAATAAGATAAGCACGACATCATCCTTCCGCTAGTGACTATGGCAAGGACGTTCAGTTCGCAGCGTTTACCGTTTGCGGGGTAAAAAAAAGCAGCGGTAATTGCTTACCGCTGCTGGAATCTTGCCCACACGTTCGGGTTAAACAGCTTGTTCGATCTGTTCATCCAGCAGTTGTGGAATAATATCGGCAGCATCCCGGGAAAGTTTACGTCTTTTTACTGCACGGGATGGAGGCTGACATAAACTACAGGCGAAGCTGCCTGCAGGCTGATGAGCATGGGTAATAAAATTGCCATCGCAGCAATTGCAGCGCGACAGTTCAAGCATTCCGCTTTCAACAAAACGCACCAGCGTCCATGCGCGGGTCAGCGCCAGCAGTGGACCATCTTCCTGCTGTGGGCATTGTTCAAGGTAAAGTTTGTACGCTTTGATCACAGCGTCAACGCCGCTACACAAACCGGTTTTGAGAAGATACTGCCAGGCGTTACAGAACATGGATGCGTGGATGTTCTGCTCCCACGTCATAAACCAGTCGGTAGAAAACGGCAGCATGCCTTTCGGCGGGGGACTACCACGTAACTCTTTGTACAGTTTGATGAGACGACCACGGCTCAACTGAGTCTCGCTTTCCAGCATTTGTAAACGAGCACCCAGTGTAATCAGCTCCATGGCCAACTGTATGTCACGCGCTTCCTGAACAATGCTTTTTTCGCTCATTGCTAGGCCCTTTTCTTACGGGCTGCGTCATCAGGCTGGCTGATTTCGTTAAGCAAGCGAGTGGAGAGAAGTATACCGGTATGGATCTGTTGAAGATCGTCAACACGGGATTCCTGCGTCAGACGCGTTATTGTCTGTGAATCATCGAAACGGAACTGACAAACCAGCTGATTCGTTTCGGCCAGTTTAACCATCTGAGGGAGGGTTAACCCCCCCAGCATGGTTGCCATTTCTTCGTTAATACCCAGACGAAACATCGCGGACGCCTTGTCCTGACTAATCAAACGCTGCGCGAGCAGTAAATACGACAAATTGATGTCATAGATATGTTTTAGCAACTCGGATGTATGCATTGTTCCCATCCCGAATAACCAACTATTATTTTTATGCGGAAAGACCGCACCCCGTGATGTCGCCGGGAAATCACCCGGTATAAAAAAGAAAAGGCCAAATGCATAGTTGAATTTAGGTTTGTATTCAGTTGATACACGCAAGAGAAGAAACGCCGTTGCGCCTCTTACATCTTTTATCATTTCTTACAAATAACTAAGATTTTTCCTAATTCGACGCAAACTCTACTCGTCAGATTTGATACATACAATGCAGCCTTCCTCAAATTTAAAAAAAATGTGATCCACGTCACATAATTTAAGTGAATATCACCCATAAATCCATCAGTATGACTTGTAATTTGTTCAAATATCGAACAATCAGTACTGTTTTGTATTCTTAAATGCCGAATACTCATGCAGAAGGGTGAACATAACTGGCATATCACGTGCTTTGCCTGTCATTCCCGGTGTCTGCAATCGTTCACATCCCGAGAATGTCCTGGATACATTTTTCTTACCTCGAAAAAACATATACTTATGCGTAACGCTCAAAAAAAATGTTTCAGTATGTGATCATTCGAATTGTGTTTATAACGCGTTAAAATGATTTAATAGTGGAAGAGTAAAATTGTGTGATTTACGTTAAGTTGTTAATTTTTTTCATTTAGGCGTATTTTTCAGTTATTCTTCTTATAAGAATAATTAATGAATAATTATGATAAGCTTCACACTAATGTCGTATTCAACTCTTGCAGAACCAGGGGATTCGCGGTAAAGGTGGGTAGACGCAGTCTGTCAGACATCTAAGGAGTGCACCATGAGTTACTCCCATCTTCTTGTTTCTGTTGCTGTTTCACCCGAAAGCCATCAGCTTGTCGCCCGGGCAGTTTCCATTGCCAGGCCCCATAATGCCCGCATCAGCCTCATCACTCTCGCGGCCGAACCCGAAATGTATAACCAGCTGGCAGCCCCTATGCTTGAAGATATTCGGGAGGTACTTCAGGAAGAAACACAGCAATTTCTGCGGGAGCTGGCTGAAAAGGCACAATATCCTGTTTATGAGACCGTTATTGCAACGGGAGAACTTAATGCACATATTCTTGACATGTGTCGTAAACAGAATATTGATTTAGTGATATGCGGGAACCACAACCATAGCTTTTTATCGCGCGCGGCATGTGCGGCGAAATCTATTGTTGCTTCAAGTCAGGTCGATGTGCTGTTAGTACCTCTTGGGGGAGATTAATCCCCCAGTAGAAAATCAGGCGAGTTTAGGAAATGTCGCGATCTTTTTTTGCAGATCACCATCCTTACTTTTCGGGGCGATATCACGTAAATCCTGAATAAAATTCGCCTGCCAGTGATTAATGTCGTTCTTACGGATCGTCTCCATCATTTCGGCATGCCGGGAAATGCGCTCTGTAAGCGGCATTGTCAGGGCGCGGTTCAGGGCGTTAGCCACATCATCCCGATCGTAAGGATTTACGATAAGCGCTGAAGTGAGTTCATTTGCCGCTCCGGCAAACTGTGAAAGTACCAGTACACCCGGGTCGGCAGGATCCTGGGCCGCCACATACTCTTTCGCCACCAGGTTCATCCCGTCACGCAGCGGCGTGACCAGGCCAACGTCTGCATAGCGGAACACTTTCATCAGGATTTTACGGTCAAAGTGCTGATTCAGATAAAAGAGCGGCGTCCAGCCCAGTTGGCCATAGCGGCCGTTAATGCGCCCCGCTTCTGTCTCCAGCTGATGCCGAATGTCCTGGTAGGCCTGAACTTCGCCGCGCGACGTTGGTGCTATCTGCGTATAGCGAATTTTACCGTGGTGTTGAGGGTATTTATCCAACAGCGTTTCATATGCCAGAAAGCGTTCCGGTAACCCTTTGGAATAATCAAGTCGCTCTACCGAGAAGATATTTTTCACATGCTTAAGTTCATTCTTAAGCTGCGCCAGCTTTGATGGCAACGGCCCGGCGGCCTGCTCCGCAATCTCGTCGGGTTCAATCCCAATCGGATACACTTCGGTGTGGAATGTTTTCCCCCATGCGGTATGCGTTTTTCCACCTTTGGTCACCAGGCGCGTTTTGCCTGACACAGAATCCAAAAACGCAAGGCGATCATTTTCAGTCTGGAAGCCCAACAAATCGTAATCACATAGCGCCTCCAGCAACGCTTCATGGGGTGGTAACGCGGTAAAAATCTCCGGTGTCGGGAACGGGATATGCAGGAAAAAACCAATCCGGTTATTTACGCCCCTTTCCCGCAATTCTCTGGCGAAGGGAAGCAGATGATAATCGTGGATCCATAAAATATCGTCTTCTTCGATTAAAGGCAGCAGTTTATCCGCCAGCAGCGCGTTGACTCGCGTGTAGCCTTCGAAGGATTCACGCTGGAATTTAACCAGGTCAAGACGGTAGTGAAATGCAGGCCACAGAACGGCATTCGAGAACTGCGAGTAATACTCGTCATAGTCTTTCTCTTTTAACGCGAACGATGCCCACGTAATATTTCCGCGCGTCACTTTTTTGAGCGGTTTTTCGTCTTCACTGATTTCACCACTCCAGCCAAACCACAGCCCGCCAGCAGCTTTTAAGGCACCTAACACCCCTACCGCCAGGCCACCCGCGCTGACTTTTTTATCATCAGGCGGCGCGATTCGGTTAGAGACGACGACTAAGCGACCCATAATGGTTTCCCCCTTGGTTTTGCGCTATTTGTTGTTGTTGCTGGTTAGCGATGTCAGATATCCACTGCCAGACGCTGGCGACATCCACCAGCCGCCATTGGGCAACAGTGTCGCCGGGCCCAACCTTAACGGAGATCCCTCGGGCCTGATTCACCACGCGGAACCCTGCTTCGTCGGTCAGGTCATCCCCAAAGAAAACGGGCGTCCGGCCCTTAAAAGGTTCCTCCGCCATAAACGCGGTGATGGCCGCGCCTTTATTGATCCCTTGCGGTTTTAGCTCCACCACGCATTTACCCGGCTGTAACGCCAGTTGCGGGTGCGCATTCGCAATTTCTCTGGCAAGGGCAAGCACGCGCTCTTCATGTTGTGGGGCCTGACGATAATGCAGAGCAAAGGCCATGCCTTTAGCTTCCAGTTCTGTGCCCGGCAGTTCTGCCAGCGCAGCAGAAAGTTTCTCCTGAAGACGTTGTGTGAGTGCATCGGGAAGTGAAACGATATGTGTTTGATCATGGATGTCGCGGCGCTCCGCTCCGTGTACACCGGCCAGCGGAAAGTGGTAAGGACTGGCGAGCATATCCAGCTCGGCCATTGAGCGCCCTGATATCAATGCCAGTGCTCCCTCATTCATAAGCGAGAGCTGATGCAAATCCTGTAATACCGCATCCGGAATAGCCACCTGATCAGGGTGCGGTTTTATCCCGGCGAGCGTGCCGTCGAGATCAAAAAAGAAAGCATAGTGTCCGGACAGTACAGGCGGTGCGGTTAACAAGTCAGCCACCCTTTTCCTCCTTACGGTTTGCGAGAGGTAAACGCCTTTACCTCTTTCATAGCCATGTAAGTATAGACAGTGTGACGTGGCTCGCCATTTGACAACCGCCTCGCCAGTTTTACTGGCGAGGCGGTTAAGGGGTCAACTAAGGTTATAAGTTGAGCAGTAAAAGACGGGAAAAAGCGTTATACGGTACGCTTCGCTTTTTGCTTGTAACGGTCGAAAATCACCGCTGCCAGCAGGATCAGGCCACGAACCACGTACTGAGAGAACGGGGAAATATTCAGCAGGTTCATGGCGTTCTCTACCGTCCCTAAGATCAGGATACCGGCCACCACATATGAGATTTTTCCGATGCCGCCTTTAAGGGAAACGCCCCCTAAAACGCAGGCCGAAATGACGATCAGCTCGTAACCGATAGAGGTCATGGGCTGGCCGCTGGTCATGCGTGATGCCAGAATAATGCCCGCGGCGGCAGAAACCAGCCCCGAGAGCACAAAGATAATAATCTTGGTTCGCACGACCGGCACCCCAGCCAGACGCGCCGCTTCTTCATTGCCACCAATCGCCAGCGTATTACGGCCAAAGGTGGTCCGGTTAAGCAGGAAGCCGAACAGGATCAGGCAGGCTACGGTCAGCCAGATAGGCGCAGGCAGACCGAGCCAGTTGGCGTAACCTAGCGTAAAGAAGCGCTCGTCTTCAATCCCCACCGCTTTACCGTCGGAAATAATATAGGCCAGGCCTCGGACAATTTGCATTGTGGCAAGCGTGGTGATCAGGGCATTTATCTTCAGACGCGCAATGACAAAACCGTTGACCAGACCGCTGATGACGCCCAGTAACAGACCGGCCAGGACGCCGATCCACAGGCTTTCAGTCATGTTGATCACCACTGCCGTGGTCACACCCGCGCAGGCAATAACGGACGCCACCGACAGGTCAAAATCGCCGGAGGCCAGGCAGAAGAGCATGCCGCAGGCCACCATCCCTGACATGGAAATGGCCAACCCCAGCCCTTTCATATTAATGAAAGTGGCAAAATTAGGAACAAAGATCGCACAGGCGAGGAACAGCGCGGCAAAGACCACCAGCATGCCGTACTGATCCCAGATGCGTCCAAAACTGAAAGCCGACTTCGGCACTCCGGATGTAGTAACAGAGGACATCATTAACTCCTTACTCAGGCGACAGCCTGGCTGACTTTAGGCATGGCGAGGTTCAACGCCTGTTGTTCATTCGCCTGTTCATGAAGTAATTCACCGGCAATTTCACCTTCACGCATCACGACAATGCGGTCGGCTACGCCAAGCACCTCCGGCAGATCGCTGGAGGCGAAGAGCACCGCCACGCCGCGTTTTGCCAGTTCATAGATCACGTTATAAATTTCGTGTTTTGCCCCCACATCAATACCGCGCGTTGGCTCATCTAATAAAATGACCTTCATATCTTCCGACAGCCAGCGGCCTAAAATAGCCTTCTGCTGGTTTCCGCCGGAGAGATTCATGATCAGCTGTTCCGGGCCAGGCGTTTTGATATTCAGCGAACGAATATGGTGGTCGGCGTTGCTCGACTCCCAGCTATCGTTAATCAGGCAACCGGCGCGGATAAACTTACGGCGGGCGGAAATATTGATGTTATCGCGCACCGAATGAACCGGAATAATCCCCTCCGCTTTACGGTCTTCCGGGCAGAGCATCATCCCGGCCCTGATCGCGTGGGCCGGTTTCTGGATATCTACCCGCTCGCCGTCAATCGAAACCTGACCTTCGGTAATCCGGGTACCGCCGAATAACCCTTTCATCAACTCGCTGCGCCCCGCCCCCACCAGGCCAAACAGTCCGACGATTTCACCGCTGCGTACTGACAAGGAGACTGGCGTACGCACGCCTGGCGCTTTTACGCTATCCAGACGCAGGCGTTCAGGGCCATACTCGCGCGGCTGCCAGTGATAAATGTCACCCAACTCGCGGCCAACCATCGCCTGAACAAGCTGGTCATGGTTAACCTGCTTCATGTCGGTAAAGGTGCGTACATAGCGTCCGTCTTTAAAGACGGTAATGGCATCACTCAGGGCGAATATCTCTTCCATACGGTGCGAAACGTACAAAATGGTGCGGCCTTCCTGACGCAATTCGCGGATCACACGGAACAAATTCTCTATTTCACGCGCGGAGAGCGAACTGGTGGGTTCATCGAAGGCTATGATTCGGGCGTTACGCGCCAGCGCCTTAGCAATTTCAACCATCTGCCACTGACCAATAGAGAGATATTTCAGTGGCGTCTGAGGATCAACGTCCAGGCCAAGATGTTTAAGCTGCAGCCCCGCTTCATAATTAAGTAGCGAACGATTCACCACGCCGCTTTTATGCGGAAGCTGTCCTAAATAGATGTTTTCTGCCACGGTCATCTCAGGGATGAGGTGCAGTTCCTGATAAATAATGGCTACCCCGGCGTTGAGCGCCGCCGTGGTATCGGCAAACGCCACCTCGTCTCCGCGAATAGCCAGCGTGCCGGTCGTCGGCGTGTAGTTACCGCTGAGGATTTTCAACAGCGTGGATTTTCCCGCGCCGTTTTCCCCCATCAGGGCGTGAACCTGGCCGGCATAGCAGTCGAAACTGATATCGGTCAGCGCATTAACACCGGGGAAAGTTTTACCGATGCCGCGAAAAGAGAGATACGGCTCAGACTGTTGCATAACGTCTCCGTGATTCCAGTAGTGTGTACATCTGGCCCCTCACAGGAATGAGGGGCACAATCACAGCGAATTACTTACCGCCCAATCCTTTTTTCGCCAGTTCCTCTTTGAAGTTATCGCGGGTGATCAGCACCACGTCAGTCACTTCGGTAAATTTCGGCGGTTCAGCCCCTTTGGTTACCCAGTTGTAGAGCATCTCGCTGGATTTGTAGCCGTGAACGTCCGGGCTTGGCAGCAGAGAGCCATAGAAGCCAGTGGCCTGCGCTTTGGACAGCTCGCTGACTGCGTCAACGCCGTTGATGCCGATCCCGATCACGTCAGGCGCTTTGAAGCCCTGGCCTTCCGTCGCGCGTACTCCGCCCAGCACGGTATTGTCGTTCATCCCGACCACCAGCCAGTGTTTCACCTCCGGATGCTGAACCAGCATGGAGTTCGCGGCGTCGAAAGCACCCGGGATATCGTTGGATTTGGTGGGGACTTTGTAGATCTGTTTTTCCGGGAAGCCGGCTGCTTTCAGCGCGTCCATGGAACCGGAAGTACGGCGGCGAGCCGTGTCCAGTTCGTCCGCAGTAATGGCCATCACAGCGGTTTCTTTCACATCCCAGCCACGTTTTTGCATCTCTTTATAAAGTTCCTGGCCCTGACGTTCACCGATTTTGGTCGCCGCCATCATCACCAGAGGGACGCTGTCCATCGGTTTGCCTTTGGCGTTAACGAACTGATCGTCAACCGCAATGACCTTCATGTCGTAACCACGTGCTTTCGCCGCGATTGCCGAGCCCAGTTTTGGATCGGGTGTGCAGATAACGAAACCTTTCGCACCGCTGGCCGCCAGGCTGTCGATGGCATTCAGGGTTTTTTCACCGTCAGGCACGGCGATTTTAATCACTTCAAAACCTAAATCTTTTCCGGCTTTATCTGCGAATTTCCACTCAGTCTGGAACCAGGGTTCTTCGGGCTGTTTTACCAAAAAACCGAGTTTTAAATTCTCAGCGATAGCGGATTGTGACATAACGGCAGCCAGACCGATGGCCGCCAGCGCTTTAGTAAATTTGTGCATGGTAAACTCCAGCTTTAGCATTCTTTTCTGTAGGGAATATGTGCGTGCTTCTAATTTAATCGGACTTAAAACAAGGCATTAGCGCTTACCTCGTCATAAGCGTTATTGCTGGTGATAGTTTTAGCGGGAAATTAATCATCCATAAGAGAGCCCCATCACACCGCAGAATTACAGTAATTGCGTACATAAATTCAGCGAAAAATGACATAAAAAAGGCAGGATTTGTCAGACAAATGAAAGAGGGTTAAGCAGAATTATCCATAAGATTAGCTAAGAAATCCCTGACACCGTCCGCTGGGAAAAATGGCAACCAACGAAAAAAAAGATCAAACTGCGTTTCATCACAAATGCACGGGAACCACATAAGACTGTTATTCTGCAGAAATTGATTTAGCGCAATTTTTCCCGCGTATCATATATTCGCAATGAATAATCCGTATTTCATTTTTTCTCAGAGCATTATTCCGACTTAATATTTACGGAAGAACATTAGCATGCGACAAATTAAAATAATAATTAATTATCAATGGCTTATGCTACATTTGCTTTATGAAAATCCATTTGCAAATTTGTAGTATTTTAATTTTTGTAATGTATGGTAAAAATAAGGTGTTTAGGAGTTTTCTTACCCCGGAGACAAGGGTATGCTTATTTATATCGAACACAGGAAGTGAATTTTAGGTCGATTTTAGATACTGCGGAAATTGTATATCTGCGAGTTCTTCGTCAATGCCTGACGCTCAGGTTAAGCAGCGGACATCTCGTCCCACAGTCAATAAGGATATGAGTATGGCTACCCCAACGATGATGCAAAAACTAAATGCGCAGATGAACCTTGAGTTCTATGCGTCCAATCTGCACCTTCACTTAAGTGCGTGGTGTGCTGAGAACAGTCTTACGGGTTCAGCAACATTCTTCCGTACTCAGGCACAAAGTAACGTCACGCACATGATGCGCGTCTTTAACTTCATGAAGGCCGTTGGCGCCAATCCTGTTGTTAAAGCCCTTGATACCATTAACGATGACTACTCCTCCCTGGAAGAACTGTTCCAGAAAACGCTTGAAGAGTATGAGCAACGTTGCACCACTCTCAGTAAACTGGCCGATGAAGCCAAAGCGCAGCAAGACACTACCACCCTTAAATTCTTACGCGACATGGACAAAGAACAGCAGCAGGACGGCATGCTGCTGAAGATACTGGCGGATGAACTGCGCAATGCGCGACAGGCAGGGTTATGCCCGGAACAAACTGACCGTCACCTGCTCGACATTGTGACGGTGCAACATCACTGATCCCTTTTAACCTGCTCCCGTCCGGGCGCAGGTTCCCCATCTCACCGCCAACCTTCTGCTTTTGCTGAAATTTAACAAATCAGATCTTGCTCCCAATGATTATCCACACAACATGTAATGATTTATTTAATTACATAATCATTGACGAGGGAGCATCATGATCACCATCGAGTTTGTTGTCATTCTCCTCTGCCTGCTGACAGGTACACGTTTCGGCGGTATGGGGCTGGGGTTAATAAGCGGTATTGGGCTTTTTATTTTGTGTTTTGTTTTTGGGCTGCAACCTGGCAAGCCCCCGGTTGACGTCATGTTGACCATCCTCGCGGTGATTGGTTGTGCTGCTACTCTGCAGACCGCAGGCGGTCTCAATGTCATGATGCAATTTGCAGAGCGCCTTCTGCGTAAACACCCGCAGCACATCACACTTCTCGCCCCCTTTACTACCTGGATGCTGACTTTTCTGTGTGGCACCGGGCATGTGGTCTACACCATGTTCCCGATCATTGCAGATATCGCCCTGAAAAAAGGGATCCGCCCGGAACGTCCAATGGCGGTAGCATCCGTGGCCTCGCAGATGGCGATTACGGCATCACCGGTTTCCGTTGCCGTTGTATCGCTGGTGTCCATCCTGGGCGCTCAGCATGGAATTGGCCATGCGTGGGGCATCCTTGAAATACTTGCAGTGTCAGTTCCTGCTTCACTTTTCGGTGTAGCCATCGCTGCCCTGTGGAGTTTGCGGCGCGGGAAAGATCTGGCCGACGACATGGATTTTCAGGAGAAGCTTAAAGATCCAAAGCAGCGCGAGTTTATCTATGGCGGAACAGAGACGTTAATGAATCAACGTTTTCCAAAACAAGCCTACTGGTCCACGTGGATTTTCTTTGCCGGTATTGCCGTAGTAGTTCTGCTGGGTGCATTCCCGGAATTGCGCCCCGCCTTTGAACTGAAAGGCAAAATGACGGCGCTGTCGATGAACCTTGTCATTCAGATGATGATGTTAATTGCAGGCGCCGTAATGCTGATGGCCTGCAAGGTCAATGCCTCTGCTATTTCTAACGGTGCGGTATTCAAAGCCGGAATGGTGGCGATCTTCTCGGTGTTCGGCGTGGCGTGGATGAGTGATACCTTTTTCCAGGCGCATCTTGACGAGTTAAAACTGGCGCTGGAAGGCGTTGTGAAAAGCCACCCGTGGACGTATGCCATTGTACTGTTTCTGGTGTCGAAGCTGGTGAACAGCCAGGCCGCAGCGCTGACGGCCGTTGCGCCCATGGGCCTGATGTTGGGTATTGAGCCGAAAATGCTGATCGCCTTTTTCCCGGCGTCATACGGCTATTTTGTCCTGCCGACCTACCCAAGTGATTTGGCCTGTATCGGTTTTGACCGTTCAGGAACGACCCGCATCGGCAAATTTATCATCAACCACAGCTTTATTCTGCCAGGGCTGATTGGTGTAAGTTGCGCGTGCGCGGCAAGCTACCTGCTGGTCCAGACGTTCTTCTGATGGCATTGAAGGGCGACAAATACTGTCGCCCATTTCCACTCTTCAGTGAGACTCACTCTGCGGCGTGAATCGCAGCTCAATCAGCGCAATGGCTTTTTGGATGGCACGAAGCGTAACCGGATCAGCCGCTGCCGGATGACTGGCGAAATCAATGTTTTTCAGCTGAGTTGACATCTTCTCGCGCACTTCAACCGGCGCAATAACGTCCAGGACATCAAGAATTTGTTTGATAACCAGCTGACAGGCGACAACGTCAGAGACCAGTTCCTGATCGGCACTCAGGTTTTGAGACATGGGGGCTTTCTCCTTATTTAAAGGCCGCCATAGTAGCAAAACGCAAGCTCTTTTATCTCCCCTTCGTCACGTACAGGTACAAAAAAACCGCCAATATTAAATGTACCGGATGCGGATTACATTCAATTCCATCCCGTTGCAAAGAGAGAGGGCAGATTGTCCGGCTATTCCAGGCATTGCAGCAAACATCTGCAGGTACGATAACGTATTTCCATCCATTCAGAGCGAACCATGAAAAGAGTCATCGTAGCTGGCACGATCCTGCTGCTCGCGGGGTGTAGCATTAACCGCCAGGCTGAGGTCAGTAGTCTCGACGCGCCCAACGGCATAGTCCGCCTCGACTACGGCCAGGCGGCGCTACAAAATGCGTATTCTGATGAGTATGTGAATAACGGTACGGCGGTAAAAGCGTGTCAGAGCATGGGGTATGCCACCGCCTCTGCCTATGGCCAGCCCATCAAAACCTGCACGCTGATTAGCGGCTCTCTGTGTCTGAACGAGAGCGTGACTATCCAGTATAAATGTATGGGTTTTGCCGTTAACCCTAAGTCAAATAATCCGTGGTATTAATCAGGACTGCCAGTGTTTGCTGGCAGTTTATTTCATTACGAACAAAAATAATTCTCATTAATAAATATAAAAATCGTCAATGCGTTTTATTCCCATTCGTATTTTAAATAAAGAAATAAAAATTTTACGTTTTGCAAATAATTAAATAACAAATTATAGTATCGCTCATTGTGAATCAGAAATAATAACCAGGAGCGCCACTATGCTGAAAACTGAAATGATCGACAAGCTCAATGCACAAATGAACCTTGAGCTTTTTTCGTCCCTGCTCTACCAGCAGATGAGCGCCTGGTGCAGCTTCCACAGTTTCGAAGGCGCGGCTGCGTTTTTGCGTCGTCACGCTCAGGAAGAGATGACCCATATGCAACGTCTGTTTGATTATCTGACAGATACCGGCGCCCTGCCGCGCATTGAGAACGTGGCATCACCGTTTGCTGAGTACACATCTCTCGATGAACTGTTCCGCGCGACCTACGAGCACGAACAATTAATCACACAGAAAATTAACGAACTGGTTCATGCGGCAATGACCAGCCAGGATTATCCAACCTTTAACTTCCTGCAATGGTATGTAGCTGAACAGCACGAAGAAGAGAAGCTGTTTAAATCCGTCCTGGATAAATTATCTCTGGTGGGTAAATCTGGTGAAGGTCTTTACTTTATTGATAAAGAACTTTCTACCCTCGATACGCAAAATTAATTCCAGCGCGGTGCCGAAAATCGGTGCCGCGTTTTTTTACTTACATTCCCTGCATCAAAACCCTCGTTGCATTTCCTGTTCCCCTTATTAACGTTACGTCTGGATGACGCCCCATGCATGATCGCAGAGCGCTCAATTTCGTAAACATTTCATTACACTACTTGTAACGGTGATTTGACGAGTTACCGCTTTTCCCTTACTCTGCGCCGCAGATTTTGTCGCGATTACGAATCGTTGTAGAGGAAAGCGTGAAAAACAGAACCCTGGGAAGTATTTTTATCGTCGCCGGAACGACGATTGGAGCAGGAATGCTGGCAATGCCCCTGGCAGCCGCAGGCGTGGGGTTTGGGATGACCTTGCTGCTACTTGGCATGCTCTGGGCGTTAATGTGCTACACCGCACTGTTGTTACTTGAGGTGTATCAGCATGTGCCAGCCGACACGGGTCTGGGTTCTCTTGCAGCACGCTACCTGGGACGCTACGGTCAGTGGATAACCGGCTTTAGCATGATGTTCCTGATGTACGCTCTGACTGCCGCCTATATTAGCGGTGCCGGGGAGCTCATCGCCTCCAGCGTCAATGACTGGTTCGGATCCGATATTACCCCGGCAACCGGCGCCATTTTCTTTGCACTCATCGGCGGGGGTGTGGTCTGCGTGGGGACGTCGCTGGTCGATCTGTTTAACCGTATTCTGTTCAGCGCCAAAATTCTGTTCCTGATTGTGATGCTGGTACTGCTCGCACCACATGTACACAAGGTCAACCTGCTGACGCTGCCGCTGGAAAAAGGGCTGGCGCTTTCCGCGATCCCGGTCATTTTCACTTCGTTTGGTTTTCACGGCAGCGTGCCGAGCATTGTCAGCTATATGAACGGCGATATTCGCAAGCTGCGCCGTGTCTTTGTTATCGGCAGCGCGATCCCCCTGATTGCCTATATTTTCTGGCAACTGGTGACGCTGGGCAGCATTGACTCTTCGACCTTTATTGGACTGATGGCGCAACACGCTGGCCTGAATGGTTTTCTGCTGGCACTGCGCGAGGTTGTGACCTCCCCACATGTGGAACTGGCGGTACACCTGTTTGCCGACCTGGCACTGGCCACGTCGTTCCTGGGTGTTGCGCTGGGCCTGTTTGATTACCTGGCTGACCTGTTCCAGCGTCGCAATACCGCGGCTGGCCGGTTGCAGACGGGCGCAATCACCTTCCTGCCACCGCTGGCCTTTGCACTGTTTTACCCGCGCGGGTTTGTGATGGCGCTGGGTTACGCGGGGGTGGCACTGTCGATCCTTGCCCTGTTGCTCCCTTCCCTGCTGGCATGGAAGAGCCGTCAGCAACATCCTCAGCAAGGGTATCGCGTGGCGGGGGGAAAACCGCTGCTGTGTATCGTATTTGGCTGTGGCGTGGTGATTATTCTGGTGCAGGTTTTGATTGCAGCGGGAATGCTGCCTGAAGTGGGGTAAAAACGGGGGTTAAGGGGAAACTACCAGCTACCATAGGGGTATGTTTACCCTTTGATAAAACCCCTTATGTCCTGATAAGGCAGAGACTGCGCTTACGCGGATTCAGGAAAACATCAGAGAGTTGAAAGAAATTCAGTCGGTGATTTCAGATTTATAAACAATACGCGGGCACGAGGCCCGCGATATTGCTTAACCCCCAATTGAAAAAACTCAGTGAACACTAACATAGTATTTCCTTCGGGAAGGAATACGTATTGACATATACATTCTCATAAATTCTCGGTTCATCTTTCAATGATTTAAATTTATTATGCACACACCATTGTTTTTTGTTAGAACAATCGAAATCTAAATCAACACACAGTCATTAATGCAAGCATTACACTGAATGCCAAAGCATCATAATAAAGAACAGCTTTACGAGGTAAGATTAGAGCGATTAATTCATTCATCATTACATCCCATATGCTCGCGGGCTTTATTACCATAGAACCAGGTAAAAAACGCCCCCATACCAAAAAAGACACCCATGAATATTAAAAACATAATAATGATAAACCAACCCGATATATCTTTACCGCCATTAGTGCTAAAACTGCCAATAATTAATAGAAGACCAAAATAGAACATCAGCCCAGCGATCCCGCAAACTTCCCACGGTGTCATATATCTTTTTCCCTGGGGATAATCAGGCTGGCGGGTTAGCCGGGACGACAGAGCTGTCATTGAAAACTTGTTCTGTTCAGAAGCGGCCACCAGCTGATCACCCTGTGCATACGTTACCGCATCGGCCGCCAGAGCCAGCATCAGCCATGGGTACCCGGCAGAATGCTCACCGAGCGACATTTCAAGTTCCAGCCTGTCCGGCACGGTTTTTTTCTCATCCAGCACTTCCAGAAGCGGGTACTTTTCTGTGCGTGAAAGCCCGGTATACCAGATCTGTTTGGGTTTACTTACCGCTTCCGCACGCAGATAAACAGGTACTGTTCTTTCAACGTCCGCTACCCCCGTCATCGGCTGATAAAGATAAACGGGTTTCTCTCCTTCAGTTTTGACGTAGTAATTTGTGAGGAAAAGCGCGGTGACATTTTCCATCTGCTTCGACTCTTCTTCGTCAGAATGCAGATCGACACAGATAAGCAGGCGTTCAACGACGTAGTCATTCGTCTGTTTTATCCACTCCGTGATTTTCGTATAGTCCGGGCATACAGGCAGAAATGTGATTTTCCTGGTAGCGATCGCTAAACGTTCAAGCACGCGCCGGAGTTCATCGCCACAGGAGTCATCCCCGCCTCGTACCCACACCAGTGCTTCAACCTGCCGGTACTGAGAAAGTTTCCCCGCCAGCGGCTCCAGAACGCGGATAATAGCCTGCCCGGCCCTCGTGAAATCGAACGATTCTTCCAGTTCGATTTTCAACGGCATTTTGGTGGCCAGCGGAAACTCCCCCTCCAGCTTCAGCATACTCAGTGCCAGTTCTTTGGTTGCTTTTGGCGGGGTCAGTACGGACCAGCCAGCAAGGGTGATGTTTCCTCTGGCGTAGCTGACAACCTTGTATTCCTGCCGAGCAGCAATCAGTAGCCGCGTTTCCATGTAGTGCCTGATTCCGTGATACGTGGTAGAGAACACTTGTACGAACCCCGTCAGGAAAACCACCGGAATAACCACAGACTGGAACAAAAAATCGAGATCGACATGTTTATTACCCGGCCATGTGACGGCCCGGACGCCCAGGCAGATAACCACGACGAGCACATATAAGAGACATATCCACAGATAGGGGAAACGTTCTCCAAATTCATCCTGTTTGGAGAATAGCCACCAGTTCATTAAACAGCCCCCGCCGTGGGGAGCGTGGTGCGAATGGCACACCCGCACGCCGCTTTACAGCCATCCACAACCACACCGCGGCCATTCATCGTCCAGGTCGGATGGCACTCGTTAATGGGGAACGTCCCCTTGTGCTCAGTACACTCCACCAAGTCGCCTTTCAGCACGACGGACAGGCCCATAAACTGCGCGCCTGACGCCTTAATTACCTTCCCGCCGCTCACCAGCGGGTCATTCAGTCGAATTACGCCATTCATCAGTTTCCCTTCCTTCCTGAGTCCATATCGCAGCGCATGTGATCCCAGCCTGTGTACCCCTTCACTTCCGGTATTTTGTCGGGCTGATTTTCCCAATTGGTTTTAAGTTGCTCAGTAGAGCCTTCTAAACCTTGTTTGGTCATATACACCATTCCCCAAGGCCAGCCAGGTGAACGAGGTTCCACTTTACCGCTTACCTTTTGCCCAGTTCCGTCGTCAACGGTATATTCAATCCCAGGGCCACCAGCAGCAAGACGCGGATCGTCGAAGGGCTTAGACGACATATACAGCCGGTGTTTGGTCTGTAAAAAACCTTGGTCGTTAACGACGGTGAAAGACACAGCATCTTCTGCGGGTGCTCTGTTATCGCCATTAGGTTCATTAGGTGATGGGGAAAATCCTACTGACCTCCAAGTTTCGCCATAATCTTTCGAAACAAGGAATCCATCTACCTCCCAATTGGGGATTGAAATATAGCGCTCTGAAGGGTGAATAAATTTATGGGTAAATATTCGGTAAAACTGAAAATAAGGCTGTGAGTGAATACCCCTCTTGGTATCCGTATACCAAAGTTCACCTTCACAGTCCCAGCCCCTCAGCTCCAGATAACGGTGATCGTCAAACCGGTAAACTACCTGTGTCGGCGGTTCTGTCGCCTGGCAACCAGTCGCCAGCAATATAGCAGCGGTAGCCAAGCCTGCGCATAATCCTTTCATGCGTTATCCCCCTGCATCCATATTGCACCGCATGTGATCCCAGCCGGTGTAGCCTTTCACTTCCGGAACCTTATCAGGTTGATTCTGCCAATTGGTTTTAAGTTGCTCAGTAGAGCCTTCTAAACCTTGTTTGGTCATATACACCATTCCCCAAGGCCAGCCAGGTGAACGAGGTTCCACTTTACCGCTTACCTTTTGCCCAGTTCCGTCGTCAGCGGTATATTCAATCCCAGGGCCACCAGCAGCAAGACGCGGATCGTCGAAGGGCTTAGACGACATATACAGCCGATGTTTGGTCTGCAAAAAACCCTGATCGTTGACGACGGTGAAAGAAATAATATCGTCATAGGACGGTTGATTACTTCCATCTGGTTCATTTGGACCTACTGAAAAAAATTGAGGTACCCACGTCCGCCCATAATCTTTGGAAATCATGGTTCCAGGAGAATCCCAGGTAGGAATTGCTATGTAACGCACTGAAGGATGGACAAATTTCTTAGTGAATATCCGGTAAAACTGACTGACGGGCTCGGTGTGAATGCCTCGTTGCGTATCCGTATACCAGAGCTCGCCCTCGCAGTCCCAGCCCTTCAGCTCCAGATAACGGTGGTCATCAAAACGGTAAACTACCTGTGTCGGCGGTTCTGTCGCCTGGCAACCAGTCGCCAGCAATACAGCAGCGGTAGCCAAGCCTGCGCATAATCCTTTCATGCGTTATCCCCCTGCATCCATATTGCACCGCATGTGATCCCAGCCGGTGTAGCCTTTCACTTCCGGAACCTTATCGGGTTGATTCTGCCAATTGGTTTTAAGTTGCTCAGTAGAGCCTTCTAAACCTTGTTTGGTCATATACACCATTCCCCAAGGCCAGCCAGGTGAACGAGGTTCCACTTTACCGCTTACCTTTTGCCCAGTTCCGTCGTCAACGGTATATTCAATCCCAGGGCCACCAGCAGCAAGACGCGGATCGTCGAAGGGCTTAGACGACATATACAGCCGGTGTTTGGTCTGTAAAAAACCTTGGTCGTTAACGACGGTGAAAGACTCAAGATCTTCTTGAGGTGGAGCATTCATTCCATCAGGTTCATTTTCTCCCGGTGAAAATTGTGCAAGCTGCCACGTTTGACCGTAATCTTTTGAAACCCTAAATCCACCAACGCCCCAACCGGTGATAGCAATGTAGCGTTCCGAAGGATGAACAAATTTACGGGTAAATATCCGGTAAAACTGGCTAACCGGCTCAGTGTGGATACCCCGCTGTGTATCCGTGTACCAGAGTTCACCCTCGCAGTCCCAGCCCTTCAGCTCCAGATAACGATGGTCATCGAACCGGTACACCACCTGCGTCGGCGGCTCTGAAGCCTTGCAACCTGCGGTTACCAACACTGACGCTAGGGCAATAACTGCTATACGTTTTATCTTCATGCTTGTCTTCCGGTCACGATTCCCACCACTCTTTAGCACCCGCAATCCCCAGCTCCCGATCAGATTTCGCCTTCGGCATATCCCATTGCAGGTTTGCCACTTCCTGATTCCCTGTCGCCAGATCACGGGATGGCTTAACCGACGTGGCATTGTTAAACTGGTTTTCCACGCCATACTCGCCTTTGGGAAGAACATCTTCAGGCTTATTCATAAACATTTCGTTGTTTCATCATTCAACTTTCCGGTTCTGTAATAATCGACAGCAAACTTATTTTTGTTCTGCGGGTCGCGCCAGTCCGCGCGGTGTAACAATCCTTCCCAGAACTTACCCGCCTGATAGTCAAAGGACTTGCACTGTCCGATTGCCAGATCAAATGCCATCGCATGAGACGGCACATATTCGCTCGCCACGATAGAAGAATGCTGGCTGTACCCTACCGGATCTGACTTCATCCATTCCTTTTCCAGTTCCTCGCGAGAACGAAGCCAGCTCAGGGTAACAAACGGAAAATCCTTTGAACCAGACACTACGCCGCGGATCACCGTCGCTTCATGCCCGATGCGCTCCTTCATGCCCGCTGTTTCTACTTTTAGCTCTTCGTCGGTCAGGGTATGGCCCGGCCGCCAGCTGATACGCTGGTAACTATTCACGGCATATGTAGCCGACTGAGTAAGTTTGATTGTGTGGGCTTTTGCAGAATACGAAATGTAAGCGTCAGGACTTTCCGGGTCGATATACGCGGTGTACGGTTTATCACTGGTTTTCGGATCGTTATCGGGATGGTTATTCTGCCCCTGAAGTGCAAAGATAAACGTCTCAGGCAGCTCTTCACCGTTCACGACAACACCAGATCCTGACGTGGGGTAACTGGTATTCGCGAGGCTGCTGTAATCCGCATCCCCCGTCATGCGCTTAGGCAAAGTAAACTCTTCTCCTGTCGGAGCCAGCCCAACCTCACCATGCTGATAAAAAACTCGCTGATATAAGTTTGGGATACCGGTGGCGATGGTTTTGGGGATGCCCCGCCAGCCAAAACCCTGAACGTTTGTCAAAGACACAACACCATCATTAGGGCAGAAGTAGTTGTAAACTTTCCCGTTATTATCACGGCAAAATTTGGCATCTTTTCGCAACGGATTATCAGAAGGTTTACGTAGCGTACAGGCCCCTTCCATTTCCTCAAGTGCGGCTTCATCCAGTACCCCGCCTTTGTACTGCGTAGCCATCAGACTACAGAAATTTTTGAACGTATCCTGCCGGGCTTTATCTGTCTGGTGGTGGCCTGGCTGAGCATTTTCCGCTACACGAGACTCCAGTGAATACGGGGAATGATTCAGGATGACACAGTTCGTAGGATCATAACCCGCCTGCTTCACCAGCATATTGGCAAGCATGGTGATGATGGTGCCCTGGCTATGCGCCACTACGTTAATCACATCATTTCTTGTCACCAGTGGTTCACGTATTTGAAGAATCAAGTCAGCCAGCCGCTGAGCGGCAAAAAACTGGTAAATACGGTGCGGGTTTTCGTAAATAGGATGAGTGAAGTCCCCGTTATTTGCGTGTAATGACAAAAAACCGACGGCAGCAACGACAGCACCACCCGCCCCCGGCCCCAGCATATCGGGAATGTTGGTTGTGGCATTCGCGAAGGTACCGCCGCCCTTGGCAAAATTCGCCTCCAGTGCATTACCAAAGTTATCGTTCTGGAACTTCAGCGTACTTTTCCCGTCATTGCCCAGATCGGCCTTTTTATCAGCGTTATCTTCCTGGTATGCATCAAACGGTATATGCGCTTGATCTTTCAGCTTGTAGACTTCTTCCCGATAGCGCTGCTGGTCTGCCCGGTAGTCTTCATGCGTAACGGGTTTATATCCCCAGTAGAACGGAATAATCGGTGAGCGGCCAGGATGGGTTATGCGGTATTCCCCCCATTCATGCGCATAAAAATCCTGACGGTTAAGGCGTTTACCCAGTCCCGCAAGAATACCCTTTTCCTGGTTCTGGTATGCCTCGCCCACATCGTTCACGCCGTGCACCAGAATGACAATTCCCGGCATCGGACGCGGAACGCCCACACGGCGGGTCTGAGCGACTTCTCCCAGAGTCTTGTGTACCGGAATATCCCCTTCTGATACTACCCGCGGGGCATACGGGCTTTTTTTGGCTTCCGTCATTCCATTAACTCTATTTTGTAGGTATCCAGGTCATCGGCATCGAGCAACGATGAATGGCCGTTGCTGTCCGTTATGCCTTCCACCACTTTCCCGGCCGTGCTGGTCAGCCTGATTTTTTTGTTTGCGAGAATTTGCTCCGGGTCGTCTCCGGCGTGCAGTTGGTAGCGGAGTTTAAACGCGCCCTGATTGAACGGCGGGACAGTGACCTGTGCGCTTTCCGGGCCGTCGTACTTCAGGTTTGGCCCTTTCAGTTCGATTCCCGTCGGTGAGAAAAGTGTGACCAGTCCGTTCGGGCTGACGCGTATCCCTCCACCACCACAAACCAGCTGTATCCCCTGCCTGGCGCTGCCGTTCAACTGCCCGTCGGTACTCGCCATCGTGAAATCCTTCAGCGAAAGCATATGCATTTCTCCGCGCTGGGCCTGCGTCGTGATATCCCCGGCACCAGCAATCATCTGAATGCCGAGTTTGCGGGCAAACAGCGAGAGTTTTTCCCCCACAGCCAGCGAGAATTTTTTCACCACATTCATACTGGTATCCTGACCTGCCGTCACAATCACATCTTTCCCGGCGGACAGTTGCAGACTGTCCGGCGTGACGTGCGCCTGTCCTTTGTCGGCATAGGTCAGCAGGCCCGCGCCGGTAAGGTTAGTCAGCGTCTGGCTCAGCTGATATTGCTGATCGGTTTCCACATTACTGGCCCCGGCCGTCAGTGCGCTTTGTTGCAGCGTCATTGCCAGCGACAACGCTTGTTCCAGCTGCGCAATAGCGGCCGTCATATCCAGCTGCTTACCCGCAGCACGCGGTTGCGCCTCCGTGGTGATCATCACCCCTTTGGCGGCACGAAGCGCCATGTGGTTGTCAGTGCGTGCTTCCACACCTTCACCGCGCTGTTTCCCCTCCGCGTCAACGAGGTGTCCAGCGCTGACCTGACTCTTGCCGTACTCCGTGGAAATCTTGATGTGTTCATTCCCGCGCCGATCCTCAAGACGGATTTTGTTTGAAGCAGCAGTGCGGATCACGTTGCGGGTATCGTTGCGATTTGTGACCAAATCAGAGTGGCTACCGTCATGCATCACATGGGCGATAAAAGGCAGATCAGGATCGCCCCCTTCAAACGCGACAGCCACCTCCGTCCCGTCCAGCAGCGGGAAGTGAAAACCGAACACATCCCCGCCGTAGGGCCTGCCCAGACGCATCAGCGCGCTTTCAAAGCCGTCGCGCTTTTCATCCAGATCAAAATCAAACTTCACGCGATAGCGACCCTTCGCATCGAGTCCGGCATAAGTATGATCGCGATTGATGGCCGCCACGCGGCCGGGCACTGTACCGGCTATCACCGGGCGTGGCAGATAGTCCGGACGGTAGCTGTAGCCGTTCAGATAAGGAATACCCTTCAGGATGGCGCGATAATGCTCTGCGCGGCTGCCGGATAGCGTCATGGTGGTCACAAGAAATCCGGGCTTAAACCCGTCAGGAATATCCCCTGTCGGGTGAAACATTACGCCCGGCAGTAGTTCCGGGTCACTGGTTGTCACTCCCAGCACACTCTGTTTGTTCAGCAGGCGCTCATAGCGCAGGCGCGCGTAGAACGTGGCCGTTTCAGCTTCCTCACCATAAAAGTCACCAGCAGCCAGAAAGTGATCGCCGTAGTGGTATTGTTTTCCGCTGGTTATCCCGTCAGGAATGTCATTCCCGGTAATGGTTTTATCCGCCTGCGGGGAAAACGGATCGCGGTAGTTATAGGTGCGTACCAGTACATTTTCAGGGATGAGCTGGTACTGCTCTTCGAGTTCGGTAACGTACTCTTCATGACTGGTCATGCCGGAATGGCGGACGTATGGCAGTTGTTTATCACTGAAAACATAGCGGCGACCACTGTCACCAAAAATCACCACCGTTTCGCCCTGAACCTGGTCGTGATTTTCAAAGCGGAACCAGATCCCGACTTCGGCCAGCAGACGGCGGATAAACTGGAGATCGGTTTCCTTCCACTGGATAATCATTTCGCGGCTGGGATAGCTGTGGCTCAATAGGTCAAAATCAATGTTGTAACCCTGAAAATGCCCACTCTCTTTCATCAGCTTCGTGACAAGCTCAGGCACTGTCATGTCCATATATACGGACGAACGGTAATTCCTGTCCAGCAACGCCAGCTCGTGCTCCAGCACACACTCATACAGGGCTTCATCGGCGGACGACTTCAGACGGGAAAATGACGTGATCACACCGTTAATCTGGCGCACCGACAGCCAGGGGGCCTGATTATGCCAGCCTGTCTGCGGGTTAGGGGCGCGCAGAATAAATTCGGCCATCTGATTAAGGACGTCTTTAACTGCAATGTTCGGATTCGGACTGGTGAAACGAATGGTATAACGATAGGGCTTACTGAGCTCCTCTTCCCCGCTAAACGAATGAACATCTGTTGAAACGATTTTATTTCGGGGAAAATACAATAAATAACGATTCAGGGTCTTCTGCTGCTGTACCGTATTTGATTGACCTACCATCGTCAAATATCCTTTTGAAGAAATGATTAGATTTATAAAAAATAATACACCTGCATACGGATTATTAAAACACCACTCACAAATCAGAATAAAATACCACAAATAGAAACTCATCCGGCGCTCAAATAAATATCAATAAAACATTCACGAATTAAATAAAAAGACCGGGACACACTCGATACAAATATAATAATACAGGGAACCACTAAGAATTTCAGAACGGCAAGAGATTCTAGCCGACAATCATCGCCCGGATATCTTTAGGCAAGACAAATATGATTAACCTCCGTATTATTGGAGTGAAAAGCGATGTATAGTTAACAGAAAAATCCGCCCAGCTATCATTATCCGCAGGGCCGCGGGGATTGCTAAGGGGGCTACGATGCCCCCTTATTTTGATCACATGTTAAGGACGTATTATTTTCTGTTGGTGTTAAGGTGAACGAAATAAAGTTACCTAAATCCACAAAAAAATGTATCAGTGCAAACAGCAGCTCTTAAACTTCTTCCCGCTACCGCAAGGACACGGATCGTTACGCCCGACCTTCGCCCCATTCACAATCGGCTTCTTCGCTTCCGGTTGCTGCGGGTTGTTCACCCAATAATTGTACAAACGCAGTGCCGCAGGCTGGATGCTTTCAATGCTGGCTTTATATTCCTCTTCTGTCAGCGCATCCAGTTTCTCACTGTTCTCTTCCGTACCGTGCAGAGCAATCACATCCAGATCGGCCTTTAGATCTTCCGGCAAGGCAGACCAGTCCGTCAGCGCCACGCCGCGCATGTAGCCATAGCACCACTCTTCCACAACGGTATAGCTTTCACCGTCCACGTCGTTGTAACCAAACATCGGTTCAAACTGATCCGGGTATTCGCTCAGGCGCTCGGCGATATCGTTCATATGCTTAAAGCAGAGATCGATAAAACGGTTCATCTCACGATCGTTTTTCCAGCGTGGAATGTATTTCTCGCCACCCCACACCGCCACCAGCCAGGTATCGGGCTCGACGACAACGGGGCCAGAAAGCACTGCGGTAAGCATGCCGTCCAGTTCGGAGACGTCAATCACGGACGCATCGTCGTGACCGTAAGACATTAATGTCTCTTCAAGCCACTCCATTTCGCTTTCATTCAATGGGCCTTCAGTCATCGCTGACACTCCTGATAAAAAGGAAAGGATCCTACCACATATCGCACACCTTTCCGGGTTGAAGTTTAGGTCTTTATTGCTGCAAAAACGTGCAAATCGTGACTCCTGCACAACTTATGGGCTTTATTGTTAACGATATGTGATCTCCGCTGTAATTTCTTCTCCTCCCGCAAGGCGACATAACACGGGGCTCTATACTCAAACATGTCGCAAACCCATCAATGGGTTAACCATTCTGGCAACGTTTTTGCTTAATGTTCTTCGCGCGAAGTTGCGCATGGAAACCTCGCCGTATCACGCAGGATGCAGTCTGGATCTTGTTCGTTTAGTGCATTTTGTTCTTGCTCGTGTTTTGGACTGGCTGCGCCGTCGGGCGTTTGGGTATACGCCGTGGTGCAAAAACCTCTTTGCTAAGGAACATAATAATGTCGCTGAAATTTATCAGAACGCCTCTTTCTCTTGTGTTGGCCGGTTGCCTGGTGACCGCATTTTCCGCCCAGGCAGATATTGTGATTGGTGTCGCCGGACCGTTCACAGGCCCCAATGCCACCTATGGCGATCAGTACTGGCACGGCGCAACGCAAGCCGCTGAAGACATTAATGCTGCTGGCGGCATTAACGGGGAGAAGATCAAACTGGTTCAGGGGGATGACGCCTGCGAGCCGAAACAGGCTGTGGCTGTTGCTAACCGTCTGGTGGACCAGGATAAAGTCAACGCCGTAGTCGGCCACTTCTGCTCCTCTTCCACCATGCCCGCCTCCGAGGTTTACAGCGATGCGGGGATTATTGCCATCACTCCCGGCTCGACCAACCCGCTGATTACGGAACGC
Organism: Enterobacter sp. CPE_E890; assembly: GCF_046521475.1. Classification (NCBI taxonomy): domain Bacteria; kingdom Pseudomonadati; phylum Pseudomonadota; class Gammaproteobacteria; order Enterobacterales; family Enterobacteriaceae; genus Enterobacter; species Enterobacter sp. CPE_E890. The sequence goes on from NZ_JBKFZW010000001.1 coordinate 2,968,689, forward strand.
GGTATGAGCGACATGTTCCGCATGTGCGGACGCGATGACCAGCAGGGCCAGGTCGCCAGCGACTTCATCATCGACAAGCTGAAAGCCAAACGTGTGGTGATCATTCACGATAAAGATACCTATGGTCAGGGTCTGGCTGACGCCACCAAAGCGGCGCTGGCGAAACGCGGGGTTCAGGATGTGATGTATGAGGGACTTTCGCGCGGTGAAAAAGACTTTAACGCGCTGGTGACGAAGATCGGTGCACAAAAACCGGACGTGGTGTTCTTCGGCGGCTGTCACCCGGAAGCCGGTCCGCTGGTTCGCCAGATGCGTGAACAGGGCGTGCAGGCGAAATTCTTCTCCGGCGACTGTATTGTCAACGAAGAGATGGTAACCGCCGCGGGCGGCCCGCAATACACCAACGGCATTTACATGACCTTCGGTAAAGATCCGCGCCTGATCCCGGACGGTAAAGCGGTTATCGAGAAATTCCGCGCCGGTAAATTCGAACCCGAAGGTTACACCCTCTATTCCTATGCCTCTGTACAGGCCATTGCTGCTGCCTTCAAAGCCACCGGTGGCAAGGACTCTGCCAAAGCCAGCGAGTGGCTGAAAGCCAATGCCGTCGACACGGTGATGGGCAAAAAAGCCTGGGACAGCAAAGGCGATCTGAAAGTGTCTGACTACGTGGTTTACCAGTGGGACGACAAAGGAAAATATAAGGAAGTGCAGTAACGGGACGGAATCACGCTCAACGCCGGCAGGCCAGCCTGTCGGCGCGTAATAAACATCAGGCTGCGTAAGTCGCGCAGCCTATAAAAACGAGCGCGCTAAGATGAGTACATTCTTCCTGCAACAGTTAATTAATGGCTTAACGCTGGGCTCCGTCTACGGCCTGATCGCCATCGGCTACACCATGGTGTACGGCATTATCGGCATGATTAATTTCGCCCACGGCGAAGTGTATATGATTTCCGCCTATCTCTGCGCCATTGGCCTGGCGCTGCTGTCATTCTTCGGCCTGCAGTCGTTCCCTCTGTTGATCCTCGGGACGCTGGTTTTCACTATTGTGGTGACCGGGGTTTACGGCTGGACCATCGAGCGAATTGCCTATAAGCCGCTGCGAAACTCCACACGCCTGGCGCCACTGATCTCCGCCATCGGGATGTCGCTTATTCTGCAAAACTACGCGCAGTTGAGCCAGGGCCCGCGCCAGCAAGGGGTTCCGACCATGCTGGATGGCGTTATTCGCCTGCATCTGGGGGAAGGGTTCGTTCAGATAACCTATACCAAAGTGTTTATTCTGGTCGCTTCATTTGCCGGCATGCTGGTCCTCACCTGGATAATCAACCATACCCGCCTGGGACGGATGTGCCGCGCGGTGCAACAGGACCGCAAAATGGCCTCCATTCTGGGGATAAACACCGACCGGATTATTTCGCTGGTCTTTGTCATCGGCGCGGCAATGGCGGGTCTGGCGGGTGTGCTCATCACCATGAATTACGGCACCTTTGATTTCTACGTCGGATTTGTCATTGGCATCAAAGCCTTTACCGCGGCGGTACTCGGCGGCATCGGTTCCCTGCCCGGGGCAATGCTCGGCGGACTTATTCTCGGCGTGGCGGAAGCCCAGTTCTCGGGCATGGTGAACTCGGACTATAAAGATGTGTTCTCGTTTGGGCTTCTGGTGATGATCCTTATTTTCCGTCCCCAGGGACTGCTTGGTCGCCCGATTGTGGCCAAAGTGTGAGGGAGCAACGATGACAAGCCACGGTTTTTCTCTCAAACGCTGCACTCTGGACGCCATTTTTTCCGGGCTGATTGCGCTGATTATATTTGGCCCAATTGCGGGCGTGGTGCTGGACGGGTACAGCTTTAACTTCGCCGGGCAGCGACTGGCCTGGATAGTCGGCATTGTGATGCTGGGGCGCTTTCTGTTGAGCGCTTTCTTGGGTACTGCCACCGGAGCCCGTTTCCAGGCACGCTTTGAGGCAGATAGCGCGGGCGTGTATGTCCGCCCCCCGGAATACAAAAGCCGCATGCGCTGGATTATTCCTCTGGTGATTACCCTTGCGATTTGCTTCCCGTTTGTCGCCACCAAATATGTGCTGACCGTTGCCATTCTCGGGCTGATCTACGTGCTTCTTGGTCTGGGACTTAACATCGTCGTGGGTCTGGCCGGTCTGCTGGACCTGGGATATGTCGCGTTCTATGCCATCGGCGCTTATGGCCTGGCGCTGGGTTATGAGTATCTTGGGTTAGGCTTCTGGAGCATGCTACCGCTGGCGGCAATCATGGCCGCTGCCGCAGGTGCCCTGCTCGGTTTCCCGGTGCTGCGCATGCACGGTGACTATCTGGCCATTGTGACCCTCGGGTTTGGGGAGATCATTCGTCTGATCCTGAACAACTGGCTGACCTTCACCGGAGGGCCCAATGGTGTTTCAGCCCCTCCTCCTACCTTTTTCGGTCTGGAGTTTGGCCGTCGGGCTAAAGAAGGTGGAGTGCCCTTCCACGAATTTTTCCACCTGACCTACAGCCCAAATATGAAATTTATATTCATCTATGCGGTGCTGTTTCTGGTGGTGATGCTGGTGCTTTATATCAAGCACCGCCTGACGCGGATGCCAATTGGCCGGGCGTGGGAAGCATTGCGCGAAGACGAAATCGCCTGTCGCTCAATGGGCTTGAACCATGTTCTGGTCAAGCTTTCGGCCTTTACGCTCGGTGCGTCGACCGCCGGGATTGCCGGGGTATTCTTTGCGACTTATCAGGGCTTCGTGAATCCGACCTCATTTACGTTTTTTGAATCGGCACTGATCCTCGCCATCGTGGTGCTGGGCGGCATGGGCTCTACGCTTGGCGTCGTGCTGGCGGCCTTTGTGCTCACCGTCACACCCGAGCTGCTGCGCAGTTTTGCCGAATACCGGGTCCTGCTGTTTGGCATGCTGATGGTGGTGATGATGATCTGGCGTCCACGCGGTTTGATCCGCATTAACCGCAGCGGGTTTGCCGTGCGTAAGGGCGTTGCGCCATGAACGATATGATATTGCGCGTTGAACATCTGATGATGCACTTCGGTGGGATTAAGGCGCTAAACGATGTCAACCTGGAGGTGCAGCGTGGCTCTATTACCGCCCTGATTGGGCCAAACGGGGCGGGAAAAACAACCGTGTTTAACTGCCTGACGGGCTTCTACAGAGCCTCGGGCGGCAACATTTTATTTAACACCCGCAATAAAACGACCAACGTCATTCAGGTCCTCGGGCAAAAATTCCAGCCAGGTGACTGGATTAACCCCGCGCAGTTTGGGCAGCGTCTTTTCTACAAAATGTTTGGCGGAACCCACCTGGTCAACCGCGCCGGACTGGCGCGCACGTTTCAAAATATCCGGCTTTTTCGCGAAATGTCGGTCGTGGAAAACCTGCTGGTTGCACAGCATATGCGCGTTAACCGCAATCTTCTTGCCGGGATCTTAAATACGCCGGCATACCGCCGGGCGGAGAGTGATGCCCTGGACAGAGCCTTCTACTGGCTGGAAGTGGTTGACCTGGTGGAGTGCGCCAATCGCCTGGCGGGAGAGATGTCGTATGGGCAACAACGGCGTCTGGAAATCGCGCGGGCAATGTGTACCGGGCCGGAGATGATCTGCCTGGATGAGCCCGCTGCCGGGCTTAACCCGGTAGAAACACATAAGCTGAGCAGCATAGTTCGTTTTCTGCGCGATCATCACGACATCACGGTGTTGTTGATTGAACATGATATGGGGATGGTGATGGAGATTTCGGACGACATTATCGTGCTCGACCACGGCGATGTTATTGCCAGAGGAAAACCCGAGCAGATCCAGCATGATGAAAAGGTCATTGCCGCCTACCTGGGTACGGACGAAAGCGAGGTCACCTTATGAACGAACCGCTGCTGGCATTTCGCGAGGTGGACGTGTTTTACGGCGTCATTCAGGCGCTGAAGCAGGTCTCCCTCGAGGTCAATAAGGGTGAAACCGTAGCGCTGATTGGTGCAAACGGTGCAGGTAAATCGACACTGCTGATGTCCATCTTTGGCCAGCCCCGTATTCGTGACGGACAGATCCTTTTCTGCGGAGAGGACATTAGCCATAAATCGACTCATTACGTTGCATCTGGGGGTATCGCCCAGGCGCCAGAAGGACGACGTATCTTCCCGGATATGACGGTTGAAGAAAACCTGCTAATGGGGACTATCCCCATCGGCAATCAATTTGCGACTGAAGATATGCAAACCATGTTTGACCTGTTTCCGCGCCTCAAAGAGCGTCGCAAGCAGCGCGCGATGACCATGTCCGGTGGCGAACAACAGATGCTGGCCATTGCCCGGGCGCTGATGAGTCGCCCGAAATTGCTGCTGCTGGATGAACCCAGCCTGGGCTTAGCCCCGATAGTGGTGAAACAAATCTTCCAGACGCTGCGCGAGCTGGCCCGCAACGGCATGACGATTTTTCTGGTCGAGCAGAATGCGCACCATGCGCTGAAACTTTCTGACCGGGGATATGTGATGGTTAATGGCCAGATCCGCCTGAGCGGTAGCGGCGAGGAGCTGCTGGGCAATCAGGAGGTGAGGAAAGCGTATTTAGGTGGTGTTTGATTCGATACCCGTCATGGTTACAGCCCAACTGAGGGCGTTTGGCACACTGCAGGTATATTGATGAAACCCTTTTCACCGCTACTTATCTGGTATGCAGAAAAGTATGGTTATGTCTGGAGGAAGACTTTCTTAATTTCTACACGTTGATTTTATTCACAGCTGCGATTTCAACCACAACTTTAAATCGGCAGGTGAAAAACGTGGAGGTTTTTCTTCGTTAACTGATAAAAATCGCACAATTGATATTCTTATATTCCGTAAACAACCAGTAAACCCCACCGCAGTTTCCACCGAGGAAAGCGCAAGCCACCCGGTGTCATTTTGATCGTTAAGCGCTGTGCGTTGCGCCTCCGTACAAGACTCTTTTTCATTTAGAAAGAAGAAAGCTTTTATTTCGAAGATTTATTAATAAATAAATCTAAAGATTACAAATTTTCAGCTTTAACTATCATTAAATGGCATTCGGCATTTTTCAGTGCCAGACGTTAATGTCCTCAGGGGTACAGAAGGCATTCGCTACTGGTTTTTCAGCTTATTCATTCAGGAATGTGTTATGAAAGTTCAGATAATCACATCTGCTGTTTTACTGGCACTGACATTTTCTCAGCCAGTATTCGCAGCCGATGCGCCTTTATCACCATTGATGAAACAACTCAATAACGGCAACTGGCTGGCACCTGATGAGGCGCAGTCGCTCAGCGACGAACTTTATTATCAGGATGCTATTCAGGCATACATTCAAACGTTGCCCCTTCTGAACACCATCGGGTTACGTGACGGATCAGAAGCCGCATTTGGCAAAGGGTACAATGTCCTGCCAATTTGGAAAGAGCGCATGGACAGCCGTGCCGTCGTGCCGACGCCAAACGGCGATGTCATCTATTCGATGAGTTATCTGGATCTTAAAGAGACAGGTCCGCTGGTTATAAAAGCCCCGGCAAATGTCATCGGCATGTTTACTGATTTCTTCCAGAAAACCATCACCGACGTGGGTGCTATCGGTCCTGACCGCGCTCGCGGTGGCTTGTATTTGCTGTTACCCCCAGACTATGAAGGGCCAGTGCCTCAGGGTTACTATGCCTTTAAATCATCAACTTATAACGTATTCCTCTTCTTCAGGACCATCATGGCAAAGGGTGACGGTAAGCCCGATCCTGTCCCGGCGGTAAAAAATGCCGAAACGACGCGTATTTATCCGCTTTGGGATGTAGAGAAAGAAGTCAAGCCGATGCAGTTCCCGGACGCCAGCGGCAAGCGCATCAATATGATGTATCCAACAGACGCCAGCTACTGGCAGAAACTGAAAACCTTCGTGGACTATGAGCCTTTAACAGCGATACCAGAAGAGACTCGGAGCGCATTGTTAAGTATTGGGATAGTCAAAGGTAAACCCTTCAGCCCAACGGCAAAGCAGCAGGAAATGCTCTGACCTGCTCCCCGTTGATTAGTACACCCCGATGTTAGTAATGTCTTCATAAGCCACATGAGGACATCCCCATGAAGAAGCGTTTTTCCGACGAACAGATCATCAGTATTCTCCGCGAAGCCGAAGCTGGGGTACCCGCCCGTGAACTCTGCCGCAAGCATGCCATTTCCGATGCCACGTTTTACACCTGGCGTAAGAAGTATGGCGGTATGGAGGTGCCTGAAGTTAAGCGCCTGAAGTCGCTTGAGGAAGAGAACGCCAGACTCAAGAAGCTGCTTGCCGAAGCCATGCTGGATAAAGAGGCGCTTCAGGTGGCTCTTGGGCGAAAGTACTGACGACAGACCAGAAGCGGGAAGCCGTGATGTTGATGTGTGATGCGACCGGTCTGTCGCAACGTCGTGCCTGCAGGCTTACAGGTTTATCCCTGTCGACCTGCCGCTATGAGGCTCACCGTCCGGCTGCTGATGCGCATTTATCAGGGCGCATCACTGAGCTGGCACTGGAGCGCAGGCGTTTTGGCTACCGTCGTATTTGGCAGTTGCTGCGCCGTGAAGGGCTTCATGTTAATCATAAGCGCGTGTACCGGCTTTATCACCTCAGTGGCCTGGGCGTAAAACGCAGAAGACGTCGTAAAGGGCTGGCAACAGAACGTCTGCCGCTGCTCCGTCCGGCGGCGCCCAATCTGACCTGGTCGATGGATTTCGTCATGGACGCACTTTCCACCGGTCGCAGGATCAAGTGTCTTACCTGCGTCGATGATTTCACAAAGGAATGCCTGACGGTCACTGTTGCCTTTGGGATTTCAGGCGTTCAGGTCACGCGTATTCTGGACAGCATTGCACTGTTTCGAGGCTATCCGGCGACGATAAGAACTGACCAGGGGCCGGAGTTCACTTGCCGTGCACTGGATCAATGGGCCTTTGAGCATGGTGTTGAGTTGCGCTTAATCCAGCCGGGCAAGCCAACGCAGAACGGATTTATTGAGAGCTTTAACGGACGATTTCGCGATGAATGTTTGAATGAGCACTGGTTCAGCGATATCGTTCATGCCAGGAAAATTATTAATGACTGGCGGCAGGATTATAACGAATGCCGCCCGCACTCCACGCTGAATTATCAGACACCGTCTGAATTTGCAGCGGGCTGGAGAAAGGGTCATTCTGAGAATGAAGATTCCGACGTTACTAACTGAGTGTTGTATCTAATCGTGGGGGCAGGTCAGCTCAACAAAGCAGTCGCTACTGCGCCACGTATGATTCTGGCGCGCCGACAGGTTGGGCGAGATGACCAGCGGCAGCTGTACTACAAAGACAGACAGTGGGAAAACTCATGGGCAGGTGCTACCGCAGAATGGATGCAGTACGGCACACTTGATGCTAACCAGCGCGCGGCCTTCTTCCAAATTGCCTATTCCAGCGCGGCTGCGATGGTGATGCATACCACCGGAGCTGGCTCGAAATACCCTTTCGCCACCAAAGACAACACCGGTAAATTCTTGAACGGCAGTAATACTTACAAACTGCATTTACCGCCAAATCCACCAGCTGCTCTGTTCTGGGCGGTGACGGCCTACAACATTACTGATGGCACGATGCCTGAAACCGATCAGCTACTCCCTTCCACCAACGGTTACTACAACATCCCGAAAAACAATGACGGCTCTATCGATCTCTGGTTTGGTCCAAACAAACCTGATGGCGTAGCGGACAGCGCGTTTATTAAAACAGTCCCTGACCGTAATTTCCTCGTTGCCCTACGCCTGTATGGAACCGAGGACGGCTTCTACGATCAGACATGGGTACCTGACGATCTGATTCAGACAAACAAATAATAGAGAGAAAATATGAATAAACATTACCTCGCCCTCTTCACTGCACTGACGCTCAGCGCCGGCGTATATGCGCAAACAGCACCGCTGACTATTCCGCATCCAACCCAGTTTGATCAGTTAACTCAGCCGTCTGCCGATGTAACGATGCCTGAAAGTTACGTAAAGGCAATTGCTCAGCAGGCCTACATTTGGGGCTGGCCAATGGTGAACCAATTCAACCGCCGGGAAACCATCACCAAAGCGCCCTATCCTGCACTTAATGGTGGGATGGTTCCTGTCGCGCCAATGGGTCAACTCAGCATGCTGACAGACTATATTAAACCAGAAGAAACCTTCGTCACCTGCCCCAATCAGGATGTTGCATATGGTCTGGGCTTCTTCGAGTTAGATAAAGAACCGATAGTTATTCAGGTTCCCGATTTCGGTGAGCGTTTCTGGGTTTACGCTCTCTATGACGCACGCACGAATCAAATTGGTAATGTTGGTAAACCTTACGGCACCAAGCCTGGATTTTATTTATTTGTCGGGCCGAACTGGAAAGGCGAAACACCGAAGGGGATTGCAGGGATTATCCGTTCGTCTACTGAAATGGCCAACGTTATTCCGCGCGTACAGATGGATGATACCCCGGAAGATCGTAAAGCGATTCAGGCTCCAATAAAAGAAATCATGACCTACCCGTTAAACCAGTTTGACGGGAAAATGAAATCCTTTGAATACTCAAAAATTCCGGCTATTGGTGATAAACCAGATGCCAGCGCAGGCGAGACGCGCTGGGTGGTGCCTGAGAAATTCTTTGATCAATTCGCAAATGTGCTGGAAAAAGTGCCGCCACTGCCTGGCGAAGAGGCCATGTACGCTCAGTACCGCCATCTGGTAGAGGCCGGGAAGAAAAACCCTGAGGTGCGCAAATGGATGGATGAAACAGCCATCGAGACGGATAAAACGGTTATTGCAGAATTCTTTAAATGGAAGAATAACGGCGTACCTGCCGGCAATGGCTGGAACCGTTCTAAAAATAACGCCGAGTTCGGTGTGGACTACTACAACCGAACCGGCACCTCCAAATCGAATATGTTCGATAACAAACCGAACGAAACCCAGTATTTCTACACCGACAATGATGCCGCAAACGTACAGCTTTCCGGAGCCCATGACTACACGGTAACCTTCGCAAAAGGCGAACTTCCTCCTGTAAAAGGGTTCTGGTCACTCACGCTTTACAACAGCAAGCATCTGTTTAGTCCAAATGAGCTTAACCGTTACTCTCTGGGGACGAAAAATAAAAATCTGAAGTACAACGATGACGGCTCTCTGACACTGTACGTCAGCAAAAATCGCCCATCAGAGGATAAAGTGAATAACTGGCTTCCGGCACCTGACGGTAACCTGTCACTCTATATCCGCGCTTACTGGGGAGAGCAGTCGATTCTCGATGGCACCTGGCAGCCACCGAAAATTGAAACGGTAAAATAAGCCTAACTAATGACCCTTTGTTTAAAACTTAGGGTCGTTTTACTTACATATACACAAGGTCTACTTTTCGCTTCAGACCGAAATCGATCGTTACGCTTTGGTCGAGTTCAGATGAGCAAATTCAGTAAACCACTGCAAAGGCTCTAGTCACGCATAGGGGAAACAGGAAAATTACTGTAGTGGAGGGTGGAAAAGGCAATAAAAAACCACCTTTCGGTGGTTTATACGACACTGCTTATCATTGATTTTATTCTTCTGTTCCCATGGTAGCCGGAGTGGGACTTGAACCCACACAGCGCGAACGCCGAGGGATTTTAAATCGTGCGCTTTCTTAAATAACATCAATTAGATAGCGCACTTTTTCATAACATCAACTGTTAGCGCCATCTATATCATTCAGTTAATTACAGTAAGTGAGTAGCCAATATTACGTATCCATTGACCACATCTTTGATCCCCTTTACTGTGTATGCATCCAGCAAAAAAGGATTGTTTTATGACAACCGCAAAAGAGTCGAATGCAGGAGCAATGCCTGAGTTAACTGATTTTGCTATCAGTTACTGTGCGTACACGGAACACGTTCTGTTACACGCCAAATTCACAGACACTATGGCTTCTGTCCCATCATGGCCGTCGGTGCAATTCCCTGATCAAACGATCTGCCTTTCTCGTAGACAAGCTGAAAATCTCCTGCGTGAATTAAAAAAAGCCGTGGATTACATAGATGCTGGCATTGAGCATCCTTCCATAAAATTCATCGACTAAAAGGTGTGTCATGTTCGTTGAACTAGTTTATGACAAGCGAAATGTTGAGGGGCTCGAAGGAGCCAGAGAGATCATTCTGGCCGAGCTGACGAAGCGGGTGCACCAGATTTTCCCTGATGCCGAAGTGAAGGTGAAGCCGATGCAGGCAAACGGCTTGAATAGCGATGCCAGCAAAAGCGATCGGGAAAAACTAAACCGCATGCTGGAGGAAATGTTTGAAGAATCCGATATGTGGTTAGTAGAAGAATAACTACGAAAAAATCCTGATAAAACTCCAGGTTATCAGACTATCTCTTTCGCGTTAATATCATCAGCTATAGTCAGCCAGTGGAATGACGAGACGTTTGGGTGATAGTTCATTGAGCTGATTAACCGAGTGATTTGGTGGTAGGCATAAATAATTAGAGGCATGGTTATGGAAGACGGTGTTTTGCAGGACATAAAAATATCATTGAGGTATGACGGTAAGGACGCATTAAACCATGAGATAGACTTGAATTGTCTTGGCGAGTCGCTTAAGGGTTTTTCTAAGGTTCTTTCTACTGCCGCATCTTTTTCTGCAACACAAAAGTACAGCAAATTAGTTACATATCAGGATGTTAAGGTTTATGCCAGAGAGGCTAGAGCAAACTGTTTTACTCTTGATGCTGTCCTTAACTTTGTTACCCAGAACCAGTTGTTCTCGGGGATCGCTGCAACTATACTGGGTGCAATACTTCAATACATTTTTGCGAGAAACTCCAACAAGAAAGATGAAATGAAAGCTCTGCAGCAGGTTCTTGAAAAAGCCATTGAGGCACTAGGAAACAAGGATGCAGGAACCATCGATAAATTGATCTCAGTGATTGATAAGATGGCCGTAGAGTTACGCCCATCAGTTAGGCAGGCTGTTTCTCCTATAGGCAATACATGCGATCAGATAAGCATATCTACCAACATTGATGGTTGCCTAGTAAAAGTTGATGAGCAAGACAAGGCTCAAATCGACATGCTTGACGATGATGAGGTTCTTGGTCTCAGAGAGTACCGAGCTTATCTTACTGAGTTTGATGCTCAAAATATGACGGCAAAAATAATTTTAGATGGTGACGAATCCAAGAAGAGAATTACATCTGATATTAGTGACCCCGCCGCAAGCAAGAAAAATAATCCTTATCTCAATGCTCTGAGTGCCTACATTTCCACTAAGGGAGATGTATCTTCAATCTTTACGATTACCGCAAAAGCAACCGTAAAGAAAGGACAGATTAACAGGCTTTTTATAGTCGATGCAAAATGACATCCCCAAGCAGACCACCGCGCCGGGTGTTTCACTCGGCTTTCCTACTCTTCCCAGTCCTGATTTTTAGCAAAGCATCCAGTTCTTTACTTGCGTCTTTGCGACGCAGGAAGAAAGACTCCTCTTTTTCACGCTTCATCTCCCTTTCAATCATAAGAACAGGTTCGACCGGCACAGCCTGCAATGCAGCTATACAATCCTCACGTGTAAATAGAAGCGGAGCTCGAGGTCTATCACTTATACGGTAAGCCTTTAGCCTTCCTTCCAAAACCCATCGCGTCACAGTCCCCCTTGAGATGCCAAGTAGCTCGGCAGCTTCCTTTCGTGTCAACGTTAGCTTTTCCATGGATGCCATCGCAATCCTGTTCGGATACAGCCATCCTTACACAAAACGCTTTACGGGTGTATATATCATGCCAAAACTACGCATAGACCTTACCGATGATTCTCTCATTGACCTGAAATACATAACAAACGATTCGGGATTCACCGCTAAATATTTTTACTCACTGATGAAGCGGGGCGAGTTCCCTGAGCCGATAAAGCTAGGCAGGAGTTCGAGATGGTTACTGAGGGATTATTCTGAATGGAAAGCCAGACATATTGAGAGAAGAGACGCGAGGAAAAGTCTCAAGTAAACTGTAGTTCGGTAGCTAGGCATGAACACTGAGCAACCAACCGCCGCCCGTTCTTGCATACGACGGGCGGCGGTTTTTTTTACGATCCCTGTTCCTGCTTTAAAGCCACTTCCGTTTGTTTCTGTTTCTGATTCCAGATGCTACTCGCTGGCATTTCTACACGAACGCTGACGAACTGGTCAGCCGGGATGTCAACCGGCTCGCCATCTGCCAATCCAGCACGCTCATTCCTGGCAAATGCTGGAGCTGAAGTATGGGCGCGGTGATATGTTTTTACCAGCACAGAGCCGTCGGCGTTAACCTCATAATCCAGCCATATGAGCGGTTGCTTATTCCTGTCAGTAGGAATCTCAAAACCTCCGTCAATACCGCCCCAGGCAGCGTCTGAATTGAGTGCTTCACACCCATCAATGAGATATTGGCCTACATCCAGACGAGTGACCGTAACGCCTTCTGATTCATCGTTGGTTTTGTAATTGCCATCACCATAAATTTTCACAACAGGAGACGCTACTTTTATAAAACCGTTACTGTCAACAGTGGTATTTCTGGTATCACGAGTTGTTACCATTGGTGTTAATACACCATTAAATACACCCTGCCAGCACAAGCTTCCTGAATTACCAGTGATCGTATACGGTACAAAAAAAAGAGTTCGGTTTTGTTGATTGCCAAGACTTAGACTTTGAGCATATGCATACCCCGTGCCGTTTTGTGAAGGATTTGGCCCGCCAGTATTCAATGTATAGTCACTGACTGAGGTACACCAGCCGTTCCAAATGGTAGTTAAAAAATTAAATCCTGAAACTGCACTTCCAGCTACCGGAAACGGGGATGAAAAGTCAGGGTAAATCAGCTTTTGTTTAAGTGGATAAATATTGCCCGCCTCAGAACCGATCGCCAGTCCAAGGTTAGTGCGTGCACCTGAAGCGGTTTTTGACCCTGTCCCACCCTGCTCAACAGACAAAGCAGTAGTAAGTCCTGTAAGGGACGTAATGTCACTGTTTTGCCCTTTTGCCGCCTTGCCTGAAAGAGATGTGGTAATGCTATTCCAAGCTGGGCCCGTCCATGCCGTTCCATCCGGCAGAGTTACCGTTACATTACCAGTTCCAGAAAAAATGCTTTGCCAGTTCTGTTTGTCGTAATTCAGTCCACGCAGTGCTTCAGCACTTTGCGCCACCAGCGCGGCAGTTACCATGTTCAGCGCCACGCGGGGAACTGCTGACCAGGCCGCACCGGATTGCGTTGGCCCGGTGAAGTTACTGACAAGCGTGAGCTGCGTGCCACTGTCAACCGTTTTCACCGGGAGCGTATAGGGCACACCGCCCACAGTCGAAACGATGAAATCACCTGCCGCCAGTTCTGTTGTGAATGAAGTTCCGGTACCGCCGACAACAGCGGACCCGTTCGTCAGGGTGATGGTGCCTGCTGACATAATGGACTCCTGAATTCAGATAATAAAAAACCCGCCTAAGCGGGTTGTCAGTAAATTGCATCTATGACGGGAATAGCGAGACTTGTCAGCCTTCGCCCTACAACACTGTATTGCGATGTCCATGAAGCGGCATTTCTTCCTCTTCCGGCGCGCACCAGATTTCCATTACGGATAAGTCCAGCCCATTTAATGTAGTCCCAGCCTGTGTAGACCTCGCTGTTATAGCCATAGCGCCCAAGTAGTATCATGCCCTCACCAATATCGGTGTTTGACCATGACGGCGTATAGGTCTGGTTCCGGTAGACAAAAGGCCTGCGCGTGGTGGAGAACACGCAGACACCACCCTTTATAATATTCAGGCCTCTTCCCGGGGTCGGGCTTACGCCACTGGCAAAAATAGCGATCTGCATGGTAACGGTCGCATCCTGATCGAGGCCAGAATGGTCTTTTGTTGCAATAATATTTGAACCGTCAAACTCAATTGTGACGTTATCAGCGCTCCATTTCGCAAACACCAGATAGCGATCACGGGATATATTTGTCGTCGGTGTGGCCCAGCTCCCGGTGAAAGTGACGGTGCCGCGCCAGACGCAGTAGCCCGACATTGTGGCATCAGTGATTGAGAGGAAATCAGTGCTGTCTTGAATCAGCAGCCCTCTCCCGGACGAGGCAGGGAGTATTTGCCAGATAGATGCGTCAAAGGTTTTTGCACGCCCCCAGTTATCACTCCACCAGGTATTCATGGTGATGGTGTTACCTGATACGGTAAATCCATCCAGCATGCCGATAGTGGGAATGAGGTTTGTACCCCTGTTAAGTTTGTAAACGGTATTTCGTGGGATAACGACGATCTGGCTGCCATCCACGCGCTGATTAATCGTGTACTGGTTAACATCCCATGCTTCGCTGACGTTCTGGCAAAACGAAGGGCAGCGAAGCCCGGCAGTTATTTCCATTGCCGGGCCGCCATCGGCGTAGGTAATACGTAATCCTTTTGGCATAGTTACCACTCTCCAAGAACAATCAGGTTCCCGCCGCCGAGATCGATTTTTACGCCTTTCCCGTCAATGGTGACGCCATTACCGTTCCCGGTGAACGCGAAATTACCGCTGGCGGCATACAGCGCGCCGTGCAACTCACAGTTCCCGCCTTTATCAATGTTCCAGCCTGCGCCGCCGGGACCAGCCACATAGTTTGATGATCGGATGTAATTACCGATTTTTGCATTCGTAATGCTACCGTCCTGAATAAAGGCATCACGGATGAACACCTGACCGTTATAAACAAAAAATGCAGCCTGGTAATTTCCCGGATCGCTTCCCGAGTAGATACCAAACTGATCGGCAGCAAAGACCACTGTAGATTTATAGGTACCGCCGGATGGCTCAATCGACATGCCAAAACCAGTGTTGTATTTCACACCGTTTCTGACTATCCCCATATTAAGTGTGTAAGACGCTTTCGCCGTTCCATCACTATTAACCTCAGCTGTCATTTTCTGGTTAACAGCAGATGTTAATTCACCGTTTGGCCCTATCTGCGCTTGAACATAATTATCAAGACTTGCGTACGCCCCCTCAAGGGTTGCAACTGTGGTTTTAACGGTGAGTATTTCTGCTTTTACCTCCCCGTATTGCTGGTACTGATGTTCAACCGTTCCGTGATTAGCCAGGGCATTCTGCATGGCTGCTTCGAGGTTGGTGTCCACGCCTTCAGAAACATTTTTGAAAGCGTCAGAATCGCGAACGGAATCATCAATGATGTCGATGAGTTCACCGGTATCTGTCTGGCACAGCGCGGCCACCTCGACGAAGGCAGACGCACCAAACGCGTTGATGGTTCTGATATACCAGTAATAGGTATGCCCGTTTTTCAGGTTGTGACTGGTCCATGTCGTGCCCATACCCGCGCGCGTGGCTCCGGCCTCCACTGTCGCCGTATCAGCGCTGGCAAGCGGCTGCTCCCCTGACGTCCAGAAATCAAACTGGGTGGAGACGTTTGTCACAGCTGCTAGGCGGGGAATGAGCATCACAGCAAAAAACGCCTGCTCTACCGTAACACCCGATGGCGGAGGCGGTGCCTCAATGCTGAATTCAAGATATGCCTCAGGTGATGATGCCCCCATCTGATTAACGGCGGTGACGTGGGCTGTATAGGTATCCTGCAGCAGACCAGTTAATCGCGTGAAGGAGCCGGGAACCTGGGCTGTGAGTACCGGCTGGCCATTCCTGCGAATGACAATCTGGTTATAGACAAACTGCCCGATGTTCTGCCAGGAGAGAACGCCCTGCACCACCTGACCTATCTCCTCCACGGTGTACTTCAGATTCTGAGGCTGCGCCACCCCACCAGGTGGAAGCTGGGTAAACGGTGGGCGATCGATGGGCTTACCAATGGCATCCCCCCACACGTCAGCAGTTTCCTGCTTCAGCGTGATCTGCACGCCGTTCTGCACGCCAAATTTCCAGTCTGTCACGCGCATCTCAACGTTAACGATCCCAAGTGAGGGAAAATTAACCTTTACGTACATACCTGGGCGGTAGCGGTATCCACTCAGGTTAAGCGTGAGATTCATTGTGCGGGAAATGCGGGTGCGCTTAAGCTTGATGTCCGCCAGACGCTGGGCCTGAAATTCAGACGTGACAAAACGCAGCTTTAGATCCTGCGATATCTCCACGCCGTCTTCGTTTACCCACTCGCTCACAGATACTGAGGGAAAATCAGCTTCAGAATATGTCTGTTTTGGATCGACAAACGTACCGCTGATGGTGTTAACGCGCTCTGATTGAGACACCTCAGGCATGATCTCGATATCACCGGCCAGCTGACTCTCGGTAATAACTTCGGTTGCGGGGCCATAATACGCGCCAACGAGGATGCCATGTTTACCGGCGATATAGGTTGGCTCCGCTGCGCCCGCTGTCAGCATCGCCTCAAGAATGCTCGCTTTATTTTCGCTGAGGTCAAATTCCCCGTTCAGCGTGTAACGCTTTTCCGTCGTGCCGTCGCCGTTAGTCACCAGCTCGTCGCAGATGTTGGCCGCCTCCTGAAACTGATCCCAGTTAATATCAGCATCAGCGACTTTCAGGTAGCTCCGGTAATAGTCCAGCACACACAGCGCCAGATTGTTGCTGTACTCCGTGCGGCCGGTGCGTGGGTCGTATACTTTCCGGCCTGTTTTCTCAACCTTCACGTTCGGGATGCCGGACGGGAATTTCTCAGCATTGTATTTCAGAGACAGACGCAGCCAGGAAATCCCCTTGCCGATCATGTCATCTTTCCACGACGGGCAATTTGCCAACATGAAAGGATCTGCTGTCTGGCGGTCGATATGCACTTCATACGTGGCATTCTCGCCATACGAGCCAATATCGTCATCGCCCAGGTAAATGGTGCCCGTGCCTGAAATGGGGTGCCCCGCCAGAGTAATGGCAAGATGGACCCATTCACCATCAGTCTGCTCGCCAGGCTGTTCTTCAGCGAAAAACAGAGTGCCTGCAGATACGGTTCTGCCATAAACAACCGTTTTAGGGCTGGCAGCCGCGCGCAGCACCTGCTTCCGTTCCGCAGTGTCCCGGTAAGATCCCAGTGATGGCTTCTTCGTCATCATCTGTGTGGCGACCTGAGCGGCAATGGTGATTGCCATTGCGATAGCGTAGGCTCCATTGGCTGCCGCGGCGCCGGCGGCTACCGTCGCTATGATAGGGATTGCAGCAGGCATCAGCGAACCCTCCACGTACTCAGGGGCTTAATCCGAAGGCAAACCAGCCCAGTTTCACCCGGCACCCACACTGCGCCACCGTAAATTACCCCGGCGCATCGGGTACCCGCGTTTTCCACTACCGCGATATCTCCGCGCTGAGCCAACTTCACCGGCACTTCATCGAGGTATTTAGCCAGCACCTTTTCAAGTGAGCCACCGCCGCGCAGCAGCGCCTTTTTTGCGCCCGTTTCGCTGTCGTAGGTCCCGCGCCAGCCGTCGGCGAAATTATCCCCGGTCATCGCTTCCGCACAATCTGCCGCAAACAGGCAGCAGTCATGTTCGCCCCATAAAAAAGGCCGCTTTTCAGCGGCCCTTATCACGGCGATTAATCTGTTATGCCAGTCTGGATGCTTCATGCTTCCTCACGAATAGGTAAACCCTGGCGCATCTTTTTTGCTGCCCCAGTAAATTGAACGTTCTGCCATCTGCGCGACGTAACGAAATATGCGGTCGCCTGGCTGGGTGGCCTGGTGTGACTCGTCGGTATAGCGGTCCGGGAACGGTCGCTGCCAGTCCTCAAAAATATTACTTACGGTGTACTGCAGGGCATTCGTTTCACCCGCCGTTGCCCCGGTACCGGAAACCTTCCCCTTAAAAATCAAGTCCGCTACCTGAACGACGCCGTTATCATCCATCGCCACCAGATACAGCTCCGCTGGCCTTCCCACACAGCGCTCATTGAGCGTTTTAGCAAACAGCGACATACCCAGCCCGGATAGCGTCATCCTGAGCTGCGTCGGGCTTGTTGTGTTGGTTTCGCCTACATCGTCGATGGCGCCCATTGTCCCCATGCCGTAATAGACATAACCACCCAGCACCAGCGTGCCGGTACCGGAATGCACGTAGGCGGTACCGGACTCAAACTGGACATTCGCCGCCAGCACGGCGGTAACCCTGTCGCGGGATAGCCAGTCCACCATCGAATCAGAAAACGGGGAATACAGCATCAGAAAGCCTCCTCAAACTCCAGCGTATAGCTGGTAAAACCGCCAGGAATGCGATTACCGGCCCCCTGCTGGTTATCCTTTAGCTTGAAAATGCCGTATGGCTTAGCGACTTCGATTTTTCCGTTGACAGGGGGAGAAGCGCGCAGCATAGGCGCAAAAGGAATAACGGCTGTTCCTGCAGCAGTACTGGTCACATCAGCGGTGACCATCTTCAGCTCGTCATTAACGGTAAAGTAATCACCGGTGCGCAGTACCAGCCTCCCGGGTGTCCAGCCCTTACTGCCGATCTGCGTACCAGTCTGGTTCGCGTCAGAAACCACCGGGTTTCCTGCTGGCGTCCTGCCAACCCTCCCCCAGTCCCGGATCTTCACCCTGCCATATTCACCATCCAGATCGGCCACCAGCGCATCGATGCGCCGGGATTTATCGTCTGTAAGGTTGCTAAAAGTAAGAGAGCAGATCCAGCGGGTGCCGGGGAAACGGACGGTCTGTGATGCACCATTAAACGGGGAACGAAATGTTTTAGTGTTACTTTCCGGCCGCCACGTCAGCGACGCCGGACATACATCTTCAGGCCATTCAAGCACAGCCATAGTCACTCCTTAGTTAAACGCCAAGCATCCTCCTGGCCTGACCGTTGGTCTGAAAATCACTCAGCATGTCCTGACGCGCTTTTTTAGCACCATCGGCAGCACCCTGACGCGCGGCCTCCTGCATAGCACGATTAAGCGCGGCGTCACCGTTACCAGAAACATTGATATGCTGCGTGATATGGATTTCTCCGCCGCCTCCCGAAGCCGTTTGAGCTCCTGTTACCCGAACGCCGAGTGAACCATCTGCAGATCGCGTGAGCGGCATAATGGCTTCCGGGCCTGCCTCCCCCATAAGCCCAGCACCTTTCGCAAAAGCAAAGTATGTCGGTGATCTGACTATGCTGTTACTGTAAGCACTGAGGCTGGCAGATGCGTAAGCGCCCCCCTTAGCGTTGAGCTGAAGGCCAGATGCTGCCGAATTATAAGAACCAGACGGTGTTGAGCCACCAGCAGAACCGCCAAACAACCCGCCAAGGAAACCACCACCGCCCATAGAAGACTGCAGAGAGTTGACGATCATCGCGTTGAGGATAATTTTCTGCATTGAAGCAAGCACTGATTTCGACCAGTCCTCCCAGTCAACCTTGTTACCAGCAAGAGCTTCAGAAATATTCCCCACAAGCCCAGACATGCTGTTGTTAACCAGATCAGCAGATTGTGAGGCATAATCCGACGCAGTATCTGCCCAGTTAGCAAAGCCCTCTTTCATGCCGGCTGCCCAGTTGCTCCTCTGGGCATCTGATGCAGTATAGAATCCCTGTTGATCACGCAGGCGCTCATCGAGAAAGCGTTTATTCAGGTCCAATTCCTGTCGATACAGATCTTCCGTGATATCGCCAGACTGATATTGGCGTTGGAGATCAACATTTTTCTGCTGAAATTCCTCCCTGATACGCAGCATTTCCTGCATACGCTCACGCGTACGGCTCCCCTGCCCGTATCCAGTGAGCTCAGCTTGATTTGATGCACGCGAGCTGGCGTTGGCATCAGCAAGGTTTGCTTCATATGCTGCCAGTTGCTCACGAATTTTCTGCTGATCAATAAGCGCGGCATTCTGCAAAAGGGTCTGCTTCTGGGACGCTGTCAACGTCGCCAGTTCGCCCTGGCTAACCTGGTATTTCAGTTTTGCCAGTTCGGTATTTTGACCCTGCAAGGCGATCTGCTCTTTTTGCTGCTTTATAAGGCGTTTATAAACATCCTCTGTTTTTTCGCCTTCGGTTTTACCACCTTTTGCCCTGGGCTTGTTGGTCTCATTATTTTTCCATTCCATAAGACCGTTATTTATCAACTCCTGACGGGCTGTCTGGAATTGCGGTTCACTGGTTAATCCCAGGTCATCGGCGGCATAACTCAACCGTAAACGTTCTTTGGCCTCACCCTTCAGGCGTGACAACTCCAGATCCCGACGGCTCTTTTCGAGGGCATCGGTTTGCTTTTTGTCAAGATCTGCCTGTGGAAGTCTGAGCGGGACGTTAGCCAGCCCCTGACGCGCCATAAGAAGTTGGTTACCTAGCCCCAACAGGTGGTTAAATTCAGTATGCTGACCATTCATCATGATCATCGACTGATATACCGCATTCTGTCGCCAGGCTTGTTCGCGAATTAAATCATTACGACGCCGTTCAATTTCTTCGAGAGCCTGCTGTATGCCGCGAGATTTATCTCGCATGTCATTTAATTTTCCCTCTTCAACAGCAAGTTGATCAGTAACAATAGCTATCGCTCTCAGTATATTTGCATCGTTCTCGCTGTTAATGCCCGGCTTTCCACGCGATGCGTTCAAATCATCGATCTGGGTCTTCAACTCACCAACCTTTTTGGCTTGCTCATTAATCAGACGATTTTGCTCTACCAGAGCACCAACAGTCCTCCCCCTATTATCGTCTGTTTCAGACAAAGACATGCGGGAAGTTTTTTCTCGTATCTCGTCGATTTGACTGGCATATTCCTGAGCAGAACGCCTAGCCTGCTCCTGATTCTGATACATCGCATACCAGGCACCTGCCCCGAGCATCACCAAACCCGGTACGCCGCCAATAAGTCCAAGGGCACCACTCATGAGCCGAGTGCCGACAGATGTCACACTATTGAGATTACTTTGGGTCGAAACACGATTTGAGATGTTACGGTTTAAAGCAGCCTGAGCGGCAGCCAGACGCCTTTCAGCTACAGCCTGAGCGTCGGCATTTTTAGCTGCTACCAGCCCTGCCTGCGCGCGTTCAAGTGCTGTTCTGGCTCGCACCTTTTCCGTAGCTGTACCGCTGGCAAGAGCGGTCGTAAGTCTGGTATGGGCCGCAGTGACTTTTGCTTCAGCCGCCGCGACTTTTTCTTGCTGAGCCGCCTGAACATCTGCACTTCTTGAACTCTGTACTGCTTGCTGAGCCCGATAAACTTCAGCCCTGGAAGCCGCAACAGCAGACTGCGCCGCTTTATCCTGCGCGACTGCAAGAGCAACCTCTGATTTCGCAGCTGAAATTAACGCACCTGTTGCACTCGTGGCACTGGTTACAACTCCGCTGAGGTATTTTGCTAACCCAACGCCAACTAGCGCTCCAGCAACTGTTGTTATGGTGGACATATTGTCAGCAACTTCACTGAGAGCACCGCTAACTGCTGATGATGTAAAAGAATCAAGCGTCTGTGCGATACCGTCCAGCCCACCAGACAACGCATCGGTAGCCCCAGTAGCCTGATTGACACCACCAACCCAGGCCATGAATGAGTTTGTTACTTTTTGTAGGGACCCGGATACGGTTTGCGGCATGCTGGCAAATTCACCCTGCAATGCACCGAGTTGGCTCATTAACGCCGGAACAACCTTATCAATAGTAAGTTGCCCCTGATCAGCCATACTTTTCAGGTCTTTTCGAGCCACGCCCATTCCGGCGGCCAGAGCTCGGATTACCCGATCACCCGCTTCGTTAACCGCGTTAAATTCTTCACCGCGAAGAACACCTTGCGCCAGAGCCTGGCTGAATTGGGTTATAACCGAGCTTGCCTCCTGCGTATTTGCCCCGGAAAGCTTAAGACCGGTTGAAACAGCCTCTGTAATTTTCAGAACTTCGTCAGAGCTATACCCGTATTCTCGCATTGAAGCAGCTGCGCGTGAAAAAAGGTTTGCGTTATCGGAAAACGCCGTGCCTGTTCTTTGACTGATTTCCATTAACTGACGCTGGGAAGCAGCAAAATCATCAGCAGAGGATGATGCCTGCTTGAGGCGCGCGTTTACGGAATTCCACTCATCGGCGATTTGTACAAGCTTGCCCGTTGCAAATGCTGCCGTAGCTGCAGCAGCAGCCCTTCCTGCAGAGGCAAAACCGTTAGTCAGATCGGATAACGCTCTTTCGCTTTCACGCGCGGCAGCGGCGGCCTGACGGCCACCATTTTGCATAGTCCGATAATAATCCTGCCCCATTCGCGAGGCGCGTGAAATTTCCGTCTGGAATGACTGCGAGTTAGCGGAAATTTTGATTATTAACTCACGTAAGGTTGCCATCAATTTTCTCCAGGCGAAAAAAAAGCCCATTAACGGGCTTTTTGTTGTGATATAAATTTCATGGCTTATCTAAAAATTCTCTCAGAGCTTCCGATTTATTGCAGGAATCTTTATTAACAGTCATCCCTGCCTCTTTTTGCTTTTGACAGAAATAGTAGTAATCATCGTTTGTTTTTATATAGCCCATGAATTTAATAAAAGCTTTTTTACACAATTCAGGATTTGCATGATCAGAGCAAACCGTAGAAGTATAGCTTTGCAACTCATTTGGTTCTAATGGAGCCAGTGTTTGAGTTGCACTTGATAAACAACTGAAACCATAAAATAATACAAATAGAACTAGTTTTTTCATTTTCTTCACCAAATTATAAAAAAATAATCCTATTCTTTTACAGTTCATTTGTCACTGAGTTGCAGCTGTAAGTGCCGCCTCAAGCCCTGCAAACGGGTCCTTCGGTTCTGATTGCTCATCACCACCCCATCGCAGGATCGCATCGTCCAGCGGTACTTTTGCCCCCTGCGAACCGTAGATGGCAGAGACGAGCTGGGCTGCCTGAATGTCGCCACGGATATCGCCAACCGGACTTTGCCTGTCGAACTCAATCCACATCAGAAGCTCGCTTGCCGTCATATTCTGCCGAAGCTCTGAGAGCGTGCGCCCCATCCGGAGCGCAAGCAACATCAGAAACTTTACGCCGGGGGTTGAGACTTTTCCCGCGCTTCGTCCGCGTTGTTGATCAGGTCAAGCGCCTGTTTGAGCAGGCGTGAATGGATGGGTCCGTAAATTTCACGCACCTGCTCTTCTTCTTCAGCACTGAATACCGGCTGCTTATCGGTATCACACAGAACATCAATGAACAGAACCACATCAGCGCAAAGATTACGGTGTGCCTTCTCAGACACCGACACATTTTCATCTTCCGCGCCTGCTTTCACCACTTCCTGCCAGCGAAGCCAGGCTTCACCGGATGGCTCACGCAATACAACTTTGACACCTTCCCACTCAGGGACAACGACCGTCTTATGGCGAAAGCCAGCCATTTTCGCCATGGCTAATTGTTTTAAAGTTTGCGACATCGCTTATCCATGCCGGGACAACCCGGCATCTCCATTAACTGATAGTAAGGGTACAGGTAGCTGAGGTAACCGTTTTGACCGGAGAAGAAGAATCCGTAACCACACAGGTGTAATCACCTGCATCACCTGAAACTGCGCTGGCTTTATTAAAGGTATCGGATGTCTGCCCGCTGACGGTGCTACCTGCCTTCTTCCAGGTGTAGGCATACGGAGGCTTACCACCGGCAGCTACTACAGCCATGCTGATCGCAGCCCCCACCGCTACAGACAGTGAGGAATGAAGATCAGTGGTCAGTTTGAGTACAGAGTCAATCGGGACAGGCTTGCCTTTAAGGCGCAGTGAGAATGTAGCTGCCACAACACCATTGGTACCAGATGACCAGGTATGCTGGCGAACTTCGGCCAGAAACTTAAAACCATTACCTGACGGGAAGATAATCTGGAAGCCGTAAGTGGTGTCGTTGTCATAAGCATCACGCAATGCGTTCTGCGCGGCATTCAGGAAGAAGTTACCAGACAGAGAAATCTCTGAAGGAGCCGGGAGGCCGTTGGTGTTCTCCTGCTCAGTGGAACACAGTGTGGTGGTGTCAATATCCTGTTTCTGTCCACCTGTAAACTGAGCTTCTTTGAGGGTGCAACTCAGATCAAGGTAGGTGGCAGAATCCATTGCCTCTTTGGTTGTTGGCAGTGACGAAATGAGGATTTTCGTCAGCTGAGACTTTTCATAAAGTGCAGACATGGTTGTCTCCTGGAAAAAGAAAACCCGCCAGTTGGCGGGTTCATTGAGTGAATGATGTGTCAGGGGGTAACTTTAAAATCCAGGGTGGCGCGGTAGAGACGATAATCTGGCTCGTAACCGGAGATTTTTACCACCTCAGTAGGGTTTAATGGCTTAAGCGAAGCGAGGGATAACCCTCTCAGAGAGCGTGATTCTGTTATGGTTGCGGAATACACATCGACCTGGACGGAAACCCTGCTCTCTGCCTGTCCACACAGCACATCAGTGGAAACATCAGAAACGATGGAAAAGATAATCCAGGGCGGTGAGATGGACGGTTTGCCGTCTTCGCCAAGCGGCGCGACATAAGGATAAACCTGTCCACCAGCCAGAGATGCCAGCAGTAGGTAGATATCGTCTTCCGTCATTTGCTGAGCACCTCATCAATAGCCTTGTTCATTCTTGCTATTGTCACCCGAGCTACCTCCTCCTCTTTTGTGTCATACGCTGGGCGAACGAAAGGATGCGCTGGCATATTTGCAGTACCTAGCTCAATGAAGCGCCAGTAGAACGCATTACGCGCGTTGCTGGCCTTCATTGTATTGTCGCTGTTACCGGTTCTGAGATTTACACCACGAATATGAACCCCTGAGGATATTTCACCTCTTTTACGACTGCGCTGTGTAACAACTACCACATTTTTCTTCAGTTTCCCGGTACGCACTGGCGCACGGGCGATCACCTCTTCCTTAAGCACTTCGGCCCCGGCACGTGTTGCATCGCGCAGAACCTTGTTATTTTCAGCGCGGCTAAGCGCCTCCAGGTCTTTTGCGATGTCATTCAATCCGGAAAAATCGAGATTAATGTCGATCACTTTTCCACCCCCAACTTACAGAGAACCTCAAGCAGAACCCCTTTTGCATCAGGTATTGGGGGACCAACAACATTCAGGGTGTTCCCTTTAAATGGCCCTGTCGTAACCTTAATTCGGGAGGCTGCCGAAACATCATACCGATACCGCATCCATACCCGTACTGTTGCCTCAGCTGTTTCAGCACCAGCGGCCACCAGCTCACGCCCACTGATGCCTTTAACTTCAGCTCGGGTGTTCGCTCCGTCCACCCATTCCTCTACCGGTTGCCCGGAAGAATCCCGCGTTGTCGTGAAGTTCTGGATGGTAATGAGATGCCGTAGTCTTCCAGCCTGCATATCCCCTCCTACGTACCAGGACTTATCCGGTATGGCTTGAGAATTGCCTCAATCCCGAATGGCAATGTGGTTGTGATATTCCCGATATTTACTGGCTCACGGTTTTCATACCAATGCGAAACCAGAAGCATTAAAGCCAACCTGATATCATCAGATACCAGTAAACCATCAGGGTCTTCTGCGGGCACTTCATTCTCATAGAGGCGGCGATTAACAATGATTTCGGAATGCTTCACTGAGGCTTTGAGGTAAAGGGATAGCATCTGATCTTCAGTCGAATCATCGCTATCAATTCGACACTGAAGCCTGAGTTCTGGAACAGTTGGAAACATGCTTTGCTCCATACAAAAAACCCACTAACAGCGGGTTATTTTTTTGATTTCTGTGGAGCTGGCTGCTCTGGCTGCTCTGGCTGCTCTGGCTGCTCTGGCTGCTCTGGCTGCTCTGGCTGCTGATCAGCATCAGGTTGTTTTTCACCACCTTCAACTGTATCAATGACCCCCAGCTCTTCCGCAATAACTAAAAAGCGATCTGGCAACTCACCATCCTGATAAGAACCAGCTGCAACAACTTCCACGCGACAGCCATCAGGGTACCACTTAACATTCTTTTTAAGTATTAACATAACTTAATCCTGTAAAAATGGGGGCTGTCGCCCCCGTGATGAATTAAGCCCCGGCACCAATCTGGAGCAATTTAATCGCCTGGGAATCAGCCAGCATCCCACCAGTGCGCTTGGTAGTGTAAAAGCCGACAAATGGCTTATTGGTGTACGGGTCGCGGAGAATGCGTGTGCCAATACGATCAACAATGGTATAACCACGTTTGAAGTTACCGAATGCAATTGCTTTAGCATCGGCCGCAATGTCAGGCATTTGTTCGTTCTCAGCCACACCATACCCAGCCAGAGTCGAAGGCTGACCAAGCTCAAGACCAGGACGCCACAGATAGTTGCCTTCAGAATCTTTCAGGATTCGAGCAGCGAACAGACTGCTATTGTTCATCATGAACTTAGCCCCGTTACGATGTACTTTTCGCAGGGTGTAAACCAGCTTGATGATCGCATCAGCAGTCAAACCAGCAGTAGCGCCTGAGAGAATGTGCTGAAGAGTGCCGAATGCGCGGGTTTTATCATCATCCAGTGATGAGGCATAGGCCAGAAAACCTTTTGGTTTCTTGGTCCCGTTACCGCTGGTGAAGGCGATCTCTTCCTGCTCTGCAAACTCAATCGCCAGTTCGCTGTTGATCCAGTCTTCAACATTGAAGAATGCGTCATCCAGCATCGTTTGAGTGGCTTGCGGGTTGCCGTAGATTTCCCCCATAAAAGGCTCAATCTGACCGAGTTTGGAGGCATCAGTTGCAGGACGGGGATCGGTTTCGCCTACCCAACCTGAAGCAGACCCACCGAGGTTAACCAGTTTTTTATAGTTTGCGCCCCCGACTGTGATTGTTGTCGCTTCCTGGCGCATCACGACTTCGTCTTTCAGAAGATCAATAATGGCGCGATCCAGCTCTTCAGGAACAGCAAAACCGCCATCTTCATCAACACCTACCTGCAACGCTTTACGTTCCAGGTCGCGAAGTCCATCATCATTCCCCTTACGCATAAAGGTAATGAATGCTGTTTTATGTTCCCCCGCAACCTTACTTTGGGTACCACCGCCAGGACGTTTAACCTGTTTCAGTTCTTCTTCCAGAGAGGTTTTAAGCTCATCAAGAGCACTCAATTTCCCATTGAGAGTTTCAACTTCACCCGCGAGCTTGCCTTTCTCACTTTCAAGCGCCTCAATGCGCTTGTCATTTTTAGAACGGAAGTCGTCAAACTTTGCCTGCAATTCCTGCGCGACCTGCTCTACGTCTTTAATTTCAACAGCCATAGTTAAACTCCTGATTAAAATTTGATGTTTTTCAGTGCATCCAGTGCGCTCACCACATCACCAGCATCACGCTGGGATAGTGAGCCATAGCCCCCGGCCATGAATGCTTTGGCCTGGGTGCGTGAGAGCCCAACATCGCGCAGGACTCGTTCAATACATTTCTGTGATGGGGTTTCACCACGGGCGACAGCGCTTTTAACATCGCTGATACGCGCCTCATCGTTTGATGGAAACGTCACCGGGCTGACTTCCCAGAGGTCGATCTCCTTCAGGAGAAAAACCTCTTTCGTTCTGTCGTATTCCCAGTCTTTCAGTATGTAACCAATAGAAAGGCCGGTTAAAGAACCGGCCTTCATATGGGCATGTGCTCGCTTTGCCAGAGGATCGTCATCAATCAGCAATCGCCCCTTGACGTATAATCCGACCTCATCCTCTTTCATCTCAGTGTAAATACCGATGGGTTCATCCATACGGTGCTGCCAGAGTAATGCAGGGAGAGCATTCTTTTCTTTCCATGCCTGAAGGGAGCCCGAAAAAGCGCCTGGCACAACAACATCATCGTAGCTGTCCTTTACGCCAAAAACAGAGCCATAGCCTTCAAACTCCCCGCTGTCGCTGACAGACTTTAGCTGTAGCGGAATATCCAGCCGCTGTTTAGTCATCGGCATTATGTTGTTCCTCGGTTGTTTTGTTCTTGCTGCTGTCTGACGGCTTCGTCGTCATGTTCATTGGCGTAAGGTAAATATCTCCGCCTGCGCGTGGGTTAAGTTCTTCAAGTTCCCGACAATCATTAGGCGAATAAATGCCCCAGTTAATTCCGGTTGCATAGGATTCGAATCGGGATTTCATATCCCCGCGTAACAGCGCGCCTGCATTGAATTTTGCGTAGAAGGTGCCCTGCTTTGACTCCTTTACCAACCCAACGTTAATGCGTTGCTCAATACGGGTCATGTAAGGCACTAGAGAATAGTTGATAAACCCAATACCGAGGTTTTCGATATTGCTGAAGGTTGCGCGATCAGTGTTTTGTACCAGATGAAGAGGAACTCGGAATAAGCGACAAATCTCCTCAAGCTGGAATTTCCTTGTTTCAAGGAACTGACTATCTTCAGCATTGAGAGCCATAGATTTCCAGTCGAGCCCCATTTCAAGGATCATCGGTCGGTGGGCATTACTTAATCCAAGATGGCGGTCTTCAAAGTCTTTTTTCAGGCGGCCATACGCCGCATCGCTAAGAGTTTGCTCGGTTCTTAATACACCCGTTGTCACCGCACCATTACTGAATAATCGCGCGCCGTGTTCTTCGGTAGCCATCCCAAGAGAAATCGCCTCTCTGGCATAAGCTACCGGATTAAGGCCGACCAGGCCGTCAAGGGTCAGCGTCCTTACATGCCAGATATCATCCTGACCAAGAACGTCTGTAGACCCATCCGGAAAAGTCACCATGTAAACTGGTTGCCACTGGCTGTTTAGCTTTGGTTGGACGCACCCCGGATCGAGTGGAAGTAGTTCAACTACCTCCCCCAGAGCTTTTACCTTGTAAGCGTAAAAGTTTCCCCGCAGACAAAGACAAACGATAACGAGCTCCCAAAACTCCTGCGGTGTCATATAGTCGTTAGGCTTCATTGAGAGCAGCTTATAAAGCCGCTCTCCCGTTGCTTTCTGTTTTGTGTTGCCTGAGGATTTAAAAAGGTTACATGGCAGCATCCCCATCGATTCTGCAAGAACCCTTACACACCCAAAAACTGCCGTCAGACGCATAGCTCTCTGGCTGCTGACACGCTTTCCGGTATAAGTGTCGTAAGTCATTCCCACCGCTTCAGCCAGTTCTGCCGGTGATGTTACTGGCTGGCTACTTTTTGCAAACATTCCGGGGAAAAACATCAGTCACCTCCCGTAGAGTTCGTCGCCAGAGAGGCAAGAAACTTAGCCATTAGCCATGACCAGACGATGCACAACATGCCACCAGCAATATAGCCTGCTGGCTGATAAATCATCCATGCACCAAATGAAAGCAAAAAGGCACCCATCACTCCAACCAGAGGAGTGAGAATTTGAAGGATCATAATCGCCTCGATTAAAGTGAGCGTATGCCGTGAGATTCAATGCGGTCGGAGAGTGTGTCCTCTTTCTCAAAGAGCATCGAACGACCAATTGCCATAATCAATGCGACCGCGCCGTCGATTTTGTTTTCGTTCTGCTCCTTGATGGGCCTGACCACATCATCGTTACCTGGCAGATATTTCCCGACCACATTACTGATACACCAGCTCATGATAGGGTTCCCATCGTGATGAAAACGGCCAGACTCAATGGCAGCCTCAAGCTCCTTCATCGGGTCGGACATGTTGGTATAGTTCTGGGTTATCGTGATTGGGTTAAGCTTTTCGTCCGCAAGATCATGTGAAAGGCCTGTCGCCCCAAACGGATCTATAGGTGACTCGCTAACCGGGTTCAGTTTGTTCGCCGCCTTTGCTTCTTCAAGAATGTAGCGGTAATCAACCTCTGCCCCATCCGTTACTGTCAATACTCCCAGCTCAACCCATTTCTGAAAGCGCTCGGCGGTACGGCGGTCTTCGTTTTTCTCAACACTATAAACAGTGTCATAGGGAACCCAGAATTTAGGAGCAACGCAGTAATAGTGAGTTTTCCCGTCTATCTCCCGGGCGAACAAACGCACCATGCTGTTCATATCCAGCTTTCGTGCCATATCAAATGCCAGGACACATGGCTGCCCCTCAAATTGCTCAAGGGTAAGGGTTTCATCCTCGCACCCTTGCCAGGATACCAGGTTGAAAAATGCCGCTCTGGCTGCAACCCAGATATTCAGATGCTTCGTTTTAAATACACCTGCCTGGCGGGCATTATTCACAGCGCGTATTTGCTGGCTGAGCAGAAAATCACGATAGACAGACACCCCCATATTCGGGTTTGCCTTTTCCAGGACCTTAGGGTCCGTCCAGTCGTCACCCTCATCCACTGTATAAATCACGCCAAACAGCTCTTCATTCGGGACTGTACCATTTAGCATTTCAATCACTTCACGGCGCTTGTCATAACAAGGCCCTTCGATGTTATATCCCGCTGTCGTTATCGCCCACATCAAGGGCTGACGCCGTGCTCCCATACCTGTCAGCATGGTGGTATATAAAGCATCCGTAGGATGTTCATGGTATTCGTCAACAATGGCGCAGTGTGGTGATGCCCCGTCACCAGGATTACCAATCAGCGGTTCAAAGCGCGCTCCATCTTCCGGTCGGTTAAGATTAGAGGCGTTTACTTCTATGCCGAACGCTTCCACCAGCAGAGGTGTGCGCTTGCACATCAGGCGTGCTGGTCTGAAAACTTCCCATGCCTGCTTCTCTGTCGTGGCACCGGAATATACCTCGGCCCCAAATTCGTTATCACAGGTGAAGCAGAACAGCGCCACGCCAGCAGAAATTGCGGATTTACCATTCTTGCGCGGGATCTCAGTGTAGACTTCGCGGAACCGGCGAAGCTTAGTCCCTTTCTGTACCCAACCAAATGCACAGCACACTATGAACAATTGCCACGGCTCCAGGGTGATCGGCATCCGTTTGAATGCCCATTCGCCCTTTGTATGAGGCAAGAGTTGAATAAACTTCGCGGCTTTCTCCGCCATATCCTTGTCAAAGCGGTATCTGAATTTTCGGCTTTTTTCCCTGGCCATATCGTCAATATGGCGCTGACAGGCATCAATGACATACTGACACGCCGGAATTTTCCCCCGCACAACGTTTCGGGCGTACTGGTTCGCGGCGTTAACGTTTGGGTACGATTTCCGGCTCATGAGTTAATCATCTTCAGGAAGGGGTTAGAGGTTTTCTTCTGTCCAGCGAGCCCAATCAGGCGTTGACGACTGCTTGGATCAAGACCAAGCATTGAACCGGTAGAGCTCATTTCCGATTCCTGTTCTTTCTTGGCTGTCAGTTCCGGATTTTTAATTTTCCCGCCCATAGCGCCGAAGATAGAAAGTCCATCCGAGGCAATATTCTTAACGGCCCTGCGCCAGAACTCGTAAGCGACACACCAGCGTTCAAGTACAGCAAGGTCTGTAACACAGAGCAGCCCCTGACCACATAGCTCTTTTGTTGTCAGCTCCCACATGATCGCTGCGAGAGGAAGATCATCCTCTTCAAACCACTCCGGTGGTGCCACACCCTTAATCGGGGTAAACACCGGTTCGTCTTTATTCAGGGCTCGCTTTCCGGGGTTGCCAGCCAGCTCCTTGCGCGCCGTTGGCTTGGGTCGACGCCCGGAACGCCCCGCCGTTCCAGCCATAAGCGACACTCCTGGTTAAATTTCATTTTTCGCGGGTATAAAAAAACGACTGAGGCGGCGGTCCTTTGGGCGGCAGGCTACAGAGATTTGATCCCCCCCCACCTGAATGATAATTGATATCATTTGAATGCATATAGTTGCATTTGCAATCATTTCACTGTAATGATAATCAGTATCATTTGATGCGTTCGCGCCCTGTTTTGGTGCGGTGGCAGGGCCAGCAGAGGCTTTCGAGGTTAGAGTCATCATCAGTACCGCCGTGTGCCTTTGCCTTGATATGGTCAACCGTCTTTGCAGGCTCCACACGTCCACCACGCAGGCAGTTCTGGCAGATGTGTTTGTCGCGCGTTAACACTCGTGCGCGAATGATGTCCCACTTACTTCCATACCCTCGTTCATGTCGGCTCTTACCCTGCTGGTGCTGCTGCCAACCTTCATTGCGGTGCTTTTCGCAATATCCTGAACGGTCAGTGGTTGTGCCTGGGCAGCCACGCTTTCTGCACGCGCGTGGGATTAGTGCTGGCATCGCTCTATCCTCACTAGAATTGACTATTTGATAATGCTGAGTATCTGATCCCCAAGCGTTGCCGTTTCACGTATCTCCTGTACAACGTAGGAGGCGTGTTCGCGGCTTATGGCGTAGATGGTGAAAGAGAACTGACGCCCTTCGTTATCTGAGAAGTTAACACTGAACGGATACCAGTCTTTACCTTCGTGATGAACGGACATTGGTATGTTTTTCATGATTTATCCTTTAGAAGGGATATTCAGTGCTTTATCCCTTAGAGGGGATAACCATTATCATGCCCACCAGCAGGTGAGCTTTGTAATGGCTACGATTCCACCGCGTTATGCAGCACTTCCTGACGGGAAATATGCTCGTAACGAGATACCGTCTTCCCGTTCTGGTTCATCACGTAGGCGACCTCACCGGGTTTAAGGAAAACATTTTTGTCCATTCCAGATACCGCGATGCTCTGCTGTTTGGGATTAAAGCCAACGCTCAGGCCGCAATGAATCTCTTCGCCGCCGCCCGGCGACATCACTTTTACTGTTAACATGCTTCTTCTCCTTCTTCTGGTAATAGAAAGCCCCGCTATTGCGAGGCTATACATTCTTTGCCACTTCCCGGAGTGGCCACGCTCATGCCCTTGAGGTGCTGTCGCTTCATCGCCGCTTATAACCGGTGCGCGTCTGGCGTTCGCGCTGCTTTACCGGAGCTTTTTTTGATATATGAACCCTCACCCATCACTACACAGGCTCGCCATTATGCGACTCGGGGCAGCATCATGACTGCTGCATTGCCTTTCGGCTGCGGTCTTACCGCTTTGCTACTTGATTTCGAGCTTCTCCTTCTGGCAGTTCGTCTGCCACGCTTTGTTATGCACCAGGATGTCGCGCTTAGTCTGCTTATCCAGTACATCCCAGTCATGATCTGTTGCGTAGATAGGATTTACCCAGTCACATGCTGTATCGACTACCTCAACCCTTGCGGGTCCAGTTTGTGCGCAGCTCACGATCAACATCGTCGCCAGGCATATGGTTAACCGTCTTCTGTACATTGCTGGCCTCTTTCGTTGCTTCTACCCGACGTTCGGCTACTGCTTCAGTGGCTGCAGCCTTTTCTTCAGTACGCTGCTGGTCTGCTTTCGCTTCCGCTTTGCTGGTGCCACGTGAATGACCAATGCCAAAGGCACCAGCGATAGCAGCCATGACCAGGGCAGCAAGACCAATGATTGTTTCTAATCCCATATCAACCTCACACCAGTACCGTTTTGGCCTGGCCGAAGCGAGCGCGACGATCTTCAAGTCCGTTCGTTCCGCCGTTGATAATCTTCGTCACCTGCAGCAGGTTATCTGAATAGTTCAGGCATCCCTTAGTAGCGAAGAACCATGCAGCGCTTCTGGCTGCATAAATGGGCTCAGCTAACAGCTCAGGCTGCTGAACCAGATCAACCTTCAGGGCATTGCCGCAGTCACGGTAGTTATCCAGGAACGTGATGCCGATAAGCCCACGCCCACGATATAACCAGCCGTCGCCGGGTGCATTGTTCCCCATGCGTTTGCTGTATACCAGGTTAGCGATAGCTCGCTGCCGTTCAATGGGTAATGTTCGTTCTTCAGGGCGGCGTCCAAGCGCGTTTGCCTGATCAGTAGTGATGCGGCCTGCTCGGATGAAGTTAACAAGGCCAGCAATGCGATAGTTGAAGCTCTCCACCAGCAGAGTGAACCCAGCTGATTCATGCCCTACCTGAGCAATGAACATTGCCTGATCTACCGGATTGGTGATGCCAAACTCTTTCATCGCATCACTGACTGGCTGAAACCAGCGCGCAGCTAACTCGGCGCTTAGCCCAGCCGCCTTTTGAAATTGTGATTGGTTCATTAGTGCCTCAGTGCATCAACCAGGCGCGCCACGTTTCCCCGAGCCCAGAGAACGGCAGCACAGATCATGACATTGACCAGCACCACGAACCAGTGCGATTCATGGTACAGGCCGAACAGGTAACGGAAAGGGACGCTGGCGTATACCAGCACCGTGAAATAAGCCATCAGCGATATCAGAGGGCGATGTCTCGCCCCGCCACGCTGGTAGAACATCAGTGCAATAACGATAACAGCAGAGATAATTGCGTTTGCCATCGCACTCGGATCACTTGTTACCATTGCTGGCCCCTCCACCACGTAAACGCGAGAGAATTCCATACAGGCTACCCAAATCCTGACTGTTGACGAACGTCAGCAGCTTAATAGCAATAGCGGCTACGATTACCGCGCCCAGCGCATCAAGTGGCCTGTCGCTATACCCCGTCCATTTGGAGAAGTAAGAGCCAAGCAGTGGAGCGCCGATAACGCCGAAGATGAATGAGGTGATGAAGTAGCCCACCAGCTTAAGGCGACTGATATTAACCGCCGTAGCGACGTAGAACACCGCACCAGCGAATGCGCCAAACACCACACCGTAATCTATGCCGGTTGCCAGGCCGAACATGCTGGCCCCCATCAGACCACCAGCCGCTACTGTCGTGCCAGAAACAGGATCGGACATCTAGTCCCCCTCTTATTGCCGTGAATCCTCTCAGTGATGAGGGGAATAAAAAAAGCCCGCTTTTGAAGGCGGGCTAATGAGTGACTATTAGTAAGTAAGGTAGGTAGTCGTGAGTCTTGCTAACTGACCTGAGTGAGACAGTATCGGGCTGGTTCACAACGATTCAGGAGAACCATCAGGCAATTACCTTCAACACACATTTCAAGCGTAGCAGCAGTTTGCAAATTCATAAAAAAAGGCCTGCTTTTTACGGCAGGCTCTCAAGGAATTTGAAACTGTATTGTTGTTGTCATGGTGCCGGGTGCCTCCCGGTGACTCTACCCCAGTCAGCAAAGCCGCGCGCATACCTGCAGATAGCAGTTGACTGGAACGCCCTTTCGCTTAGAAAGGATTCACCACAATAATAAGTTACGACTAATCCATTCTAGCGGTCAATACATCATCGCCATGAGTCCTCTCAGAACGAGGGGAAACAAAAAAGGCCACCCATTGGCAGCCTTAGAAAAGCAAAAACCCCGCCGAGGCAGGGTTTCAATGATTAATTTCGTTTGGACGGTATCTTCCACGATTAGAAGCATACAGGACAGTTTTATGCAAAGTCAACACTAACGTGCAAAAAAGTGTCGCCATTTGTTCCGATCATATTAATAAGTTGTTGCCTTATCGAATTCTACTGCCGCGTGACGCTCCCACTGGCGCAGCGTGTCCACCAGCATTTCATAAAAGGGTTTCCAGTTGCGTGACCATGAGGACTGATGGAGGTCCGGGAGACGCTTCAGAATGGCACGGTGTACCGTCGCCGAGGAGATTGCAGAGAAGCCATTACCAGAGCAACGTTCACACGTTTTGAAAACCGGTGCGCCACGTTCTTTGGTCGCTTTGCGGTCCAACACTTCGCCTTTACCGCCGCAACGACAACGGGCGCTGATCGTTCCCTTGCCTTCGCAAGCATCACAGACCGCCGGCACAACCTCTTTTACCTCCGTCCACTGCTCCCAGTCAGACGGTCGAACAGCACGAGAACGGCAGGCCCAGTATGGAGCTTTACCCCATGGGTACGAAACCTTGCGGGTAATCTGCTCGCGGGTTGTTCGTCCGGTACCACTGCAACTGTGACACGTCACGCTGGTAGCCGCAGAACGGGAGTAATCAGCAAAGGCAAACTGCGCCAGCGTCAACATGCATGCTCCGAGCTTGTCGCCAGCGGCTTTGCGGACATTTTTAGGAGCGTTTTTGATAGCAACCTGCGCCAGCGCCTGAACTGCGAGCTGTTCATCTGTTTTGCTGATGCCGGACTTGCCGAAGAAAGCAGCTAGACCAAAGCGCGCACGGCTGCTGGTGGTACCAATGGCCGCCATAACATCGGTGCCGGTGATACGATCCGGAGAGGTTCCTTTCACGTCGTCGCTGATGTGCACACCCTGAGGGCTAAAGTGTTTTAGTGATGCTTCCAACTTCATTGAATGGTTTCCCCCTTTTCAGCAGTGCCAAACCAGCCAGGGTGCGCCCACTGGACATCAGTCACTTTATCGCCGTTACCCCACAGCGTCAGAACACGCATAGCAACGTAGTGCATAAGGATTTTTTCATGCTCTCGCCACTCATCATCAGGAGTGTCTTCAACAAATTCAGCGATGGCGTCAGCAATAAGACCGAAACACTCAGGAAAATCACTATGACCGATTGCGATGTCTTTTGCCGTTTCCTGAAGCTCCATAAAACGCTGCTTGGTAAAGAGATACGACATTTCTCTAATTAGGCGATCCATTTTAATACCTCGTTGCGTTGGTGGCTTCCCACTCAATATCAAGTTCACTTTGCTGTTTGCCGGCCAAGTAATTGAAGGGCCCTTTATCACCCTCGATAAACTGGTGTGAGCGGGAATCAAAGTTAGCCCCTATGTCTCCGATCCAGCCTTCCCCTTCACGTTGTTTCAACAGGCGGATCATCGAAGCGGGCATTTGGATAGCAGTCTGTTCGTCCTTATCAAGGCTCTCATACCCCATTCTTTCAGCTTTGCGCTGCGCCAGTTCGCGCGGGATATTACGCCAGACGGCCATAACGTTGTCGGGCATGTCAGTTAAAGCGCCAGTGCCTTTAACATCCATTTTCCCTGTTGGTGCAGCTTCGTTTGTTTTTCTGGCATGCGTTACCAGCAGAACATGGCAGTTGTGCTCGTTTTTAAAGTCGCAGAGGGTATCGATAAATTCTTTTTGTCCACCGTAGTCCTCTTCATCGAGTCCACATTTTGCCAAGTTGTCGATAACGAAAAGATCGATTCCATAGCGGCGTCTGGCATAGGCAAATATTTCCAGCAGGCGATCGGCCTTGGCTGTTCCGGTGAGTTTGAACACCCAAAGACGATCAGAAAACCACTCGTTAGTCATGATGATTTCAGTACGTTCTGGGTTTTTTCTACAAATGGTTTGCCGGGTAAGACGAGCCAACATTTTCCCAGGCTTAAGCTCCAGCGAGGCAATGCATACCCGGACTCCCTGGCTCATGGCATTGACGGCGATATGTCCCACCAGCTCGGTTTTTCCGTGGCCGTTTACTCCGTTAACCAGCGTCAGCTCTCCGGCGCGGAATTTGAAATTACTGTTCAGCGAATCCCACGGGCTGGAAAATAACCCAACATCTCGATGTTCGAATGCATCCAGTGTTTCCTGAAGGAGATCACCCGCAGAACAGAGTTCATCAGGGTCAAAGAATTTAGCGGTCCCTAAGTATTGCCAGATTTCATCCTCGCTCACCCCGGCAGTTAGGCATTCGTTGATATCTTTGTGCGGCAGCTCTACCAGGCGGCAACGATGCTCACCCAGACGGCGAGCAATTTCTTTTGCGGCTTCCCGCCCAACATCATCGTTATCGAGGCTTAACCAAATTTCTTCGAATCGGTCGAGGTTGTGATACTCGTATTCGATCCACTGCTGTTTGGCACCTTTTCCCCCGCCGAACGGTACCGATAGAGCACTGATACCGAATTGCGAGTAGGTCATACAGTCAATCTCTCCTTCGCAAAGCACAACAGCTCGGGCTTTCGCGTCCATAGCCTGCCAGCCAAACAGACATGGTTCGCAATCCGCCTCAGCCATGATCAACTTTTTGCCATTTGGTCGTTCAGTGCCGATTCGCTTTACCTGCAACAGCTCGCCATTGCGAAGATACGGAAACGCTACTGCCGGAATTTCGCGGTTTTCATCGTGGTACCAGACAACTGCATCCGAAACACGGAATTGATCGGCTGTCTCCCGGGTGATACCACGGGAAGCCAGGTAGTCGTAGCAATGACTCGCCTTTTTAACGCCTTTTTTGGTTGGGCGAGAGAAGGTCTTCTTCTTTGCCTCAAAGTGGTTATCGTCGTCCTTCAGCCCAAGGAACTCTTTCGCTTCTCGCATTGCATCGTGCAGTTGGCAATTACGCACCAGCACCCAGAGATCCAGCAGGTCACCACTGTCTCCGCTGGCAAAGTCAGCCCATGATTTTTTACCGCCGATATTGACCTTGAGGCTTTTGCCTGAGTCACCGTTCGTATTGCCAGCACACCACTCTTTCCCCTCCAGATGTCCTTTCGGAAGGAGAAATTTAGCGACGCGCTCGGCGTTATCCCATAGTTTTTCTGAAAGTTCAGCAGGGGTCATCAGACACTCCGTAAATCAAATTTTATAAAGCACCACGTCACGAATCCCTCGCGCAGAAAGCCACAGTTATAACCAGCAACCAGGACACGCTTGAGGGTTGTTTTCATGGGCGGTTAGCTCCACGTTTCATGCGGTCAATTGCGGCCTGACTGATAAATACCTCAGCCGAACCGTCATTGGGTTTGGCGTACCAGGACGCTCCTGCCCCACCAACGGCGTTTGTGCCTGCAGATATCTGAGGGGCTACCTGTGGCTTTTCGTCGTTCCAGCGCTCACCGTTCAGGTATGAGGCTGGAAGGAGCTTGTCGAAGCCCATTTGCTGCGCCTTTGCTCGGACGCGGATATCTTCTGCCAGCATTACGGCGAAGCTATCCGGAGTACCTCGGTTTGTTTTTTTCCATTCGCGGTATTTGGTTTTAAAGGCGGACCGGGCCTTTACCTTGGCATCCTTCCTCAAACCTGCGTCCCAAAAAATATTTTCGAAAGCGGCATCGATTGGATCCGGGACTCCAGCACCTTCGGAGTCTGAATCAGGTTTTCCCTGTGCAGGTTGACCTTTCAACTCGTCAGGTTTATCGCCATCGGTCCGATTAGAATCGGACAAATTAGTTTGATCTTGTTCTTTCTCCTGCTCCTGTTCCTGCTCTTGGCTTGCAAGCCCCTTTAAAGCCCCTTCATTTACATCCGGGATCTGGAGCTCACTACTACGGGGACAAGTCATATTGAACTGCTTCGAATATTTCTCGTAAAACTCTGAAAGAAATAGGTTATCCGATACTTTGTTGTATTCGTTCTGTACTCCAGTACAGCGCTTGTCTCCGGGTTTCAGTGCCTCGCCGATTTGATGCGTTGCCATTTCGATGACCCACACCATCTCAGAATGCTCGTCGTACTTACAAAACCCGGCTTTAATGGCGCTATTAAGCCCCTTCTTAGCCCCTTCCATGCTTAATCCAGTCTCATGGGACAGGAATGCAAGGGGCATGTAATAAAGACCGATCATATTGGCGTGCGGACTGGTAAGCAGGTACAACGCCACAAGCTGAGACTCTGGCCCAGCCTGACGCAGCTCTTTGCCTGTTCTGCCAATCCAGAAGTGAGGAGACACCTTTCCGTAATCACGCATTTTGCGCCTCCGAGACCTTCGTAAAATATTGTTGGAACTTCCAGACAGGCTGCATGCATTCATGCGGATAATTCTGCCTGGTGAAGTACACCTGCTGCTTATCCCGACTCCAACCGGTGACATGCACAATCACACCGCGCGGATCGCGATAATCGATATCCAATGGCTTAACTTGGCTTTCGGTAGTGATCGAGTGCGACATGTCATCCCCCCGAGGCTGGAGGAAAAATATCTTCAATGGACAATTTTTTCCCATTTTTGCTTAATGCCTCTACCAACTGATGGCATGTTTTAATATCAGGAGTTCGCCTACCAGTTTCGTAATGACCAATAGAACTAATCGTTTGACCAATTTCATCAGCCAACCCCTTCTGGGTAAGATGAAGCGACTGTCTTAATTTTCTAAGGTTGTTCATGATTCCTCCTTGCAGGAGAATCAAATGTACATTATGTAGTTTACACAATCAAACAAATTGTACATATTGTGCATTGAGGAATACTACACAAGGTGTATCATTTAGGTCATGAAAAAACACTGGAACGAACTGGCAAAAACCAGACTAGCTGCGCTTGGTATGACACAAGCAGAACTCTCTGAGAGGATGGGTGTAACTCAGGGTGCGATGGGGCATTGGCTCAATGGTCGGAGAAGTCCATCATTAGCAGAAATTGGAGCCATATTTCAAATACTCGGAATATCTGGCGCTTCTATAAATCCAGATGGGACGTTTACTGTCGCTGAAGATCTAACTCTACCACCGGTAAAGCAGCAGTATGAGTACCCGCTTTTCACAACCGTACAAGCTGGTCAATTTACCGACGTAGGGACTTTTACCGAGCGTGATGCACTACAGTGGATTCCTACCACAAGTAAAGCTGGGCCGGACTCGTTTTGGCTTGAGGTAAGCGGGCATTCCATGACAGCTCCGCCAGGAACCAGACCAAGCTTTCCAGAGGGGATGCTGATTCTAGTGGATCCATCAGAGGATGTTGAGCCAGGAGACTTTTGTGTTGCTGGCATCCATAATGATTCGGAGGTGACTTTTAAACGTTTCGTTCGAGAAGATGGACAGCCGTGGCTGGAACCACTAAACCCAAACCCTAGATATCAAAGCATCCCTTGCAACGAGAACTGCAGGATCATTGGCAGGGTAGTCAAAGCCCAATGGCCAGAAGATACTTTCGATTAACCCACTTTTCCTACTGAAGACCGCAATTGATGCGGTCTTTTTTTTGCTCTACAGCAAACTCACATACACCATGTAATTTATTTTCTCTTAATATTCATACACTTTGTACAATTTCAGAAAAATAATGTACATTGCGTATAGACACATTCATGTACGTTTTGTAGTATTCATTCAACGGCAAATAACGGAGCCATGAAATGAATATAGAAACGCTTATATCAGAAAACGGTAAGATCCATCAATTAGCCATGGATATTGATCGTGTCATAAACACACTCGAATACGCAGAATCAGACCCTGATGTTGCTTACAAGCCTGCAGCACTCATTAAAATTTGCATAAATCAACTTAAGGAAGGTGCGAATAAGCAGGTCATTTCTTCCCAAGCTGACTCGCTGATTAAAATTTCGCGGATCTGGGCCGATTTTTTTCCCGCAAACACATCGAATCAGCCTATTTAGGCTATTTTTTCCACCATTTCTGGCGTTATTTCCGGTTTTTACTGAGATCTCTCCCACTGACGTATCATTTGGTCCACCCGAAACAGGTTGGCCAGGGTGAATAACATCGCCAGTTGGTTATCGTTTTTCAGCAGCCCCTTGTATCTGGCTTTCACGAAGCCGAACTGCCGCTTGATGATGCGAAACGGGTGCTCCACCCTGGCACGGATGCTGGCTTTCATGTATTCGATGTTGATGGCCGTTTTGTTCTTGCGCGGATGCTGCTTCAAGGTTTTTACCTTGCCGGGACGCTCGGCGATCAGCCAGTCCACATCCACCTCGGCCAGCTCCTCGCGCTGTGGCGCTCCCTGGTAGCCGGCATCGGCTGAGACAAATTGCTCCTCTCCATGAAGCAGATTACCCAGCTGATTGAGGTCATGCTCGTTGGCCGCGGTGGTGACCAGGCTGTGGGTCAGGCCACTCTTGGCATCGACACCAATGTGGGCCTTCATGCCAAAGTGCCACTGATTGCCTTTCTTGGTCTGATGCATCTCCGGATCGCGTTGCTGCTCTTTGTTCTTGGTAGAGTTGGGTGCCTCAATGATGGTGGCATCCACCAAAGTGCCTTGGGTCATCATGACGCCTGCTTCGGCCAGCCAGCGATTGATGGTCTTGAACAATTGACGGGCCAGTTGATGCTGCTCGAGCAGGTGGCGGAAATTCATGATGGTGGTGCGATCCGGCAGGGCGCTATCCAGGGATAATCGGGCAAACAGGCGCATGGAGGCGATTTCGTACAGGGCATCTTCCATGGCACCGTCGCTCAGGTTGTACCAATGCTGCATGCAGTGAATACGCAGCATGGTCTCCAGCGGATAGGGCCGTCGGCCATTGCCCGCCTTGGGATAAAACGGCTCGATGACAGCGGTCATATTCTGCCATGGCAGAATCTGCTCCATGCGGGAGAGGAAAATCTCTTTTCGGGTCTGACGGCGCTTAGTGCTGAATTCACTATCGGCGAAGGTGAGTTGATGGCTCATGATGTCCCTCTGGGATGCGCTCCGGATGAATATGATGATCTCATATCAGGAACTTGTTCGCACCTTCCTTAAACAAAATCTCTCCACGTTAAGCAATGATATTGGTCATGACTGGCCGGAGAACAAATAATGAATAACGAAACTGTGAGTTTGAATAAGGAAGAAACCAGCAAAACGATTCTAAGCTGGTCACATGATGTGCGGTGCTGTGAACGTTCGTTATGGATTCTTTTGGAACAAATGACCAGCATTGAAGAAGAAAGAGAACATGCTCTAATTACTTTAGTCGCCCAAACACTGGATAAACTAAACAAGAGCATCGCTGACTTCGACACCTATAAACTGTAAATAAAAATGAATTAATAAACACCTTTTTGGGTGGGTACAAACTCACCCTGAGGAAATGAAAATGCAAAATTCCGTCGCAATTAATCAGCCGATTAAAACGCCTCAAATGCTGTTCGGATCTGACAACATTAATGACTTTGGCAACCGCGTACAAAGCTGCCGGATGGAAGGTGATTCAATGCAGCCGACCATAGAACCATGTGAGGTTGTGGCTTTCGTTGATTGCGGTGGACGTGCGCTTACCCCTGGCATTTATGTTTATACGATGGAGGTATTTGGTCGTCCTTGCCTTTTTATTAAGAGATTAGAGCCATTGGTTTGTGGTTCATTAAAAATTATTTCGGACAACCATCATTACGAAACTTTCACCCTTAATACCGATGAACAGAAAGAAATCAAAATTCACGGTCGGGTGGTCGCTTCTTTGGCTGTGAGGCGCTTCGTATGACTTTCATCTTGGATAAAACGGCATACAGAACAGCATGCCTTTATGCGGCCTGTGGGTACGAGGTAATCGCTCGGCTTTATCTTAAAAAAGCATATGGACGGTAATTATGAGCTTATTAAAAAGGCAAGACATTCAGGTTGTGAATATCAAAGCCGAGCAACTGGCTGGTTTATCGCAAACATTATTTGAATATCACGACAAACTGGACCATTTCCAACTTAAAACTATTTGCTCTCTTGTTTATGACATTGCTGGAGAAATTCATGATTGGACCGAAAAAGAAGAGGAAATTGTTATGAGCTTAGAGGAGGAGGCTCGCCGCAATGGATAAATTAATCGAGACATATCGCCGCCGAATTTTAAAAGCAGCGTTATTACGCCACCAGCGTAAAACAGGCAGTAACTGCCTTGTTATTAAGCTCAATAAAGGCGGCATTAACACGGTCGAGTTAACAGAGATTCTTCTTGATGGATTATTGAGGAAATTCGAAAGGCTTGCGATCAGTGAGTACGGGAATGTCGAAGGCGTAAAAGCTATTAAGGGAATTTACAGCAGCGCTGTTGATGTAAATGGTAGCGGTGAATTCCTGACAGAAAGCGGGAAAGATTTAATCGACGAGCTTATTTCTGAGCTGGTGGAGTTTGTCAAAAAACAAAAGGTGGAAGCTCAGAACATGGAGGCGGCTGATGGCACTGACAGCGATACGAATTCCTGAGTGGGTTCACCTCAAAGCAGCACACGTTTTAAGCCAGTTCAGGGCAAGGCGCATTCACCCCTGCCGTATGCACGGGTCCGGGAATTTGAGCCTCAAGGTTAATCACCGCTGGCGGCTACTCTCCCGCGATGGCGGAAAAAACTGGGAAGTGATGTCACACGAACGCTATAGCAAAGTTAAGGATCGGAAATGAACGATAAACGCACCATAAGTTCGATTGACCTAGCGTTACAGAAACACGATACGCCAGTTGGTCCACTGTTCGTGGCAGTACGCCACGGGCGCACTAAAAAATGCTTCACCCGCGACACAGCGATCCGGTATCTGGCGTTCTTCATGACTTCAGAAGCATTTGAGCGCTCCGGATTCGAGCAGCGTCACCCGGATGTGCAGGCAGTCCATCCTCTTAAGCCAGAACTTAACTGCTGGCAGCGGGGCGGCGTAACCCATAAGTATTTCATCGCCCACCAGCGTTGTGTTCGCCGTCTTCGTCGCATCCTGGAACGTAAACGCGAAGCACGCAAGTGGCTCGGAAAGTGGGACGCCATGCATGACCGATTCGTGAAAGAGCAGGCAGAACTACAGGCCAGCAAACCAGAGGGGTTGCGCTGATGACAAAGAGACGTAGCAGCAAAACTCGACAAGGGCTATGTGGGCTGACGCTGGCGCAAGGGCACCGGCTGACACGGGAGCCGGTTCGCGAAAATGCGCAATGTGAGCAGTTTGTATCGCAGTTCAGTACCGGGGACGGCAACGTACTGATGCCACTGAATCGCAGTATGCGCCGTTACGCAAAACACATCGGGATCGAATTGAAGAAGGATAAGTAACATGGCAATGAAAACTGAATTAACACCAGTAGCGGCTCGTGACTTGCAGATCATCGAGTATCGCGGTCAACGGGTTGTGACTACTGAGCAGTTGGCAGCGGGATATGGTACGGATGAGGTAAACATCCGTAAAAACCTGTCACGCAATCTGGAACGGTT
This sequence comes from Enterobacter sp. CPE_E890, assembly GCF_046521475.1. NCBI lineage: Bacteria > Pseudomonadati > Pseudomonadota > Gammaproteobacteria > Enterobacterales > Enterobacteriaceae > Enterobacter > Enterobacter sp. CPE_E890. Next base: position 3,013,111 of record NZ_JBKFZW010000001.1, read on the forward strand.
CGAAGAGGGTAAGCATTACTTCCTTCTGACTGGATCAGAGCTAAAGGGATTTAAGAACCTAGTACCTGAAAGTCACTTGGTTAATAAACATACAAGCCAGCTGATTCTCTGGACCGAACGCGGCGCGGCTCGCATGTCAAAAGTCGTCGATACCGATCAGGCATGGGGATATCACGAAGACCTGGTGGAATTTTACTTTACTCAGCGTGATGCCATCGCGGCACCGTCAACACAGGTGGCTCTCAGCCGTAAGCAGCTGGCGATGATGGTTATCGAGGCCGAAGAGCGAGCCGAAGCCACTGCGCTGGAAAATAAAACGCTAAGCGTGACGGTTGAGAATCTGGAGAAGCACTTTACCAAAGGAATGACTCTGCCTGCGTTCGGCAAGGCGCTCAATGGTGTTAACACCAGCAAAATTACCTGGTGGGCATATCAGCGCGGCTGGATTTACAACGAACAACCAGATCCAGAGAAAGAACCGCGTTGGCGCGTTAAATCTTATGCCCGTGACAAATACCTTACTGAGCAGGACATACAGATTAAGGACGTGGGCAAAGAGCCATTCACTAAAAAGAAAATCGTTCTACTGCAGAAAGGCACCCATCGGATTTATCAGCTCTACCTCAAAGGTGAGTTGCCGATGAAAACCACCTGGAACGGCGAGTTCAGCCACGACAAAGCGATTTATACGCCGGAGGAAAAATGATTCAGAAAATTGACTACACCGTGACATTTATGGGTGATTACCCCTGCGGTGTCCGCCATCCGCTTACAGTAAAAACAAACTCCTTTGATGTGTCAGGTGCTATTTGTGCTGCAACTGAATCTATCGTTGATGACCGTATCGAGGCAACCAACTTGGTGCTGATCTCCGTTGTCCCTGATTCGTACCCTCCGGCCACAGACAATGTGAACAGCGACGGATTGCTCAAGCCCTGTCCATTCTGCGGCAACCCAAACGTGAGCCTGGTCGAAACCCTGCCTGAAGATGGTGACGAAAATATGTACCTCGTTAACTGTGGCTGTTGCAACGCTTCCCAGTTGCCTGACAGCAAACAGCGAGCCATCCATGACTGGAACCAGCGTGACATGGAGAGCAGCAGTGGAAAATAACGCATTCGTACCGGCTGGCTCTATCGAGTCGGCCCACCAGCAAGCTCTGACATGGGTATGCGATGCGTATCTGTTTTATCTGGTCAGCCTGCACCGCCGCCCGGTTTATCGCCACCAGTTCGGTGATATTTCGCTTAATCAGCCAGCATTACAGGGATTCATCGATTCGTATCTGGAAGACAAAGGCTGGGATATGGAAAAACGCCGGGCCCATTACATCAACATTCTGGACCTTATCAAATATATGCATCGCAGCAATTCGGACTTCATCGACTGGGGAACGGTGCCATCACTAACACCTCGCGGGCTGCGCTGGATGAATGCCTGTTTTTCAAGACTGGGAGAAATGGTTAATGCCTGTGGTGGTTGGGATTACGTTGAAACATTGGCAGACAGGAAGGTGAACGGATGAAAGCTGAATCCATTGATGTTAACCAACTGGTAACCATAAGCGACCACCTGCAGGCGCTGGTCACGGCTGAAGATGTCATTGCCAGTATCAGTTCACAGCTTGAAAACGTTATCGATAACGAATACGGCTGGCGGCACAGGGCAAATGTAGCTCTTGTTAAGTGGCAGAACACACGGAAACGCATTACTGCCCGCCTGGCCGTACTGCGTCAACTGGAGCGAGAGAAAAATATTGAGCGTCAAAAATCGCGGGATGCATTGCTCATCAGAGCTCTGAGAAATGAGGTGTCAGCTGAAGTTTTTCGCCGCTGCTGTGAGTCTGTGGAAAGGGAAATGGAGGTGTGTTATGACTGAATCGAATCTGTTTGAGCTGGTTCAATTGATTAAATCTGCTGCCGGTGATCCATCGGCAATGACAGATGCTATCTGGGAGGCTGGTTATCGCCAGCCTGAACGGACTGCCGAGGAAGCCGCGCAGATAACTATCGACACGTTCTTCTACTGCAACTCCTACGATATGCCCACGGAATTCTGGCCGCGCAATTATGACAGCGTTCTCCAGAATGAACTGATGAAAGCAGTTATCGGTGAGGATGGAGAGCTTGACGGCGCTGATGCGGCAACCATCGCTAAAAACGTAATCAGTGCGGGATTCAGCAAGGAGGCGGCCAATGGGTGAAATGGTTGACATAAACGACGAGCTGGTTCGCTCAGTCGTCACCGTTGACGATGGACGGGACTATACCGAACAGCTGGTCTGGAGGATGGGAAACCGCAGAGATATGCGCAATGGCGTTTCAGTACCGATCCCTCCAGCGCCAAAGGTTTCAGCAGTGCGAGTTGAAGCGAAGAAAAAGCCCCGGAAACGGGGTTGTCGGGTAGTTCAGAAAGCGATTGGTTCGGTGTGAGGTGGAAGTATGAACAACGAAACAGACATTATCTCTGACGCTGACATTGAAAAGTTGACCGGTTATAAAATTCCTTCAAAGCAATGCGAAAGCTTGCGTGATGCCGGGATATTTTTTATAACCAGGCGCGATGGACGCCCTCGCACAACGTGGGCTCATTTCAACAATCCGCTTTCTCACCGACAGAAAGCTATTGATGCTAACGGGCCTCAGCCTAACTTTGGAGCTCTTGACTAATGCCACGCGCACGTAAAAACAAAGACGACGCCTGGATGCCTCCGAGGGTTTACCTCGGACGTTCAGCCTATGAGTACCACCCAAAAGGAGGCGGAAATATCCGCCTTTGTGATAAGACCTGTACACAGGCGCAGGTCTGGACGGCATGGGAAGCACTGATTAATGACAGGCCGGATGAATCGACACTTTCTGGACTGGTTGATAAATTTTTCCAGTCGGGAGATTTTTTCGAACTGGCCGCTGAAACACAGAAGGATTACCGCAAATACTCCAAAAAGATAATCGATGTTTTCGGGCAGATGCCACCAGACAGCATTAAGCCTGAACACGTGCGTAAATATCTCGATAAGCGTGGCGTAAAGAGTCGCACCCAGGCCAACCGGGAAAAGGCATTTATGTCACGCGTCTATCGTTGGGCTTACGAACGAGGCTATGCCAAGGGAAACCCCACTAAAGGCGTTAAGCAATTTAAAGAGAATGGCCGGGATCGCTATATCACGCACGATGAGTACAACGCCTTATACAGCGTTTCGCCTGATGTCGTACGTGTCGCTATGGAGCTGGCATATCTGTGCTGCGCCCGTCAAAACGATGTACTTGAGATGAAGAAAAGCCAGTTGATGGCTGAAGGAATACTGATTAAGCAGAGCAAAACAGCTGTCGCGCAGATAAAAGCATGGTCAGTCAGGTTGAAGGCAGCAATTGAACTTGCTAAAGCCCTCCCCCTCAACGAAGGCATGAGTAGCCTGTTTGTTCTTCATCAACCATCAGGCCACAAATACACCAGGGATGGCTTCAACAGCCGATGGAGAAAAGCAAAAGAAGAAGCGCGGGTCAAATACCCACATTTGAGTTTTGACTTCACATTTCATGACCTGAAAGCGAAAGGTATCTCAGACCTGCAAGGGAACATTTACGAGAAACAAGCTATCTCTGGACATAAAAACGTGGAGCAAACAGCACGGTATGATCGCAAAATTGCTGTAGTTCCGGTCGTCGGCGGTCAATAAAATATTATGAAGTGATATTATGAAACAGCAGATTTCGGGCATAAAAAAACCACCCGTAGGTGGTTTATACGACACTGCTTATCATTGATTTTATTCTACTTTTCCCATGGTAGCCGGAGTGGGACTTGAACCCACACAGCGCGAACGCCGAGGGATTTTAAATCCCTTGTGTCTACCGATTCCACCATCCGGCCAGGGAAGAAAGTGGAGGCGCGTTCCGGAGTCGAACCGGACTAGACGGATTTGCAATCCGCTACATAACCGCTTTGCTAACGCGCCGTTAAATCTTTCAAACTGACACCCGCTACTGCGCATGTCTTTAATCTGGAGCGGGAAACGAGACTCGAACTCGCGACCCCGACCTTGGCAAGGTCGTGCTCTACCAACTGAGCTATTCCCGCATGTCATCAAGTTAACTTCTAACCACTTGATTTCATTATCGTCCGGCTTGCTGTGCCGCCGTTCGATGCGTTGCATTCTACTGATATGACGTTATGAGTCAACGTTATTTTTTGCATCCCCGGATCGTTTGCTGAAAATTACGGCGAAACGATCACTGATCAAGCAAATCCCCGCGGGCAGCGTTTAAATATTGCAGCATTGACCACAGCGTCAGCACTGCCGCAACCCACAGCAGACCAATCCCCGCCCACTCAACCCAGGCGTTCGGACGCCAGAGCATCCAGACCAGCGCAGCCATTTGCGCAGTCGTTTTCACTTTACCGATCCAGGAGACAGCCACACTGCTGCGTTTACCCAGTTCAGCCATCCACTCACGCAGTGCAGAGATAATAATTTCACGGCCGATCATCGTCGCCGCAGGCAGCGTCACCCACCAGGTATGATAATGCTCGGCCACCAGCACCATCGCGATAGCGACCATCACTTTATCAGCAACGGGATCGAGAAAGGCACCAAAACGGGTACTTTGATTCCAGCGACGTGCCAGGTAGCCGTCAAACCAGTCGGTGACTGCTGCAATCAGGAAGATCAATGCACAGGCGAAAGGTGCCCAGACAACCGGCAGGTAAAACGCCAGTACAAAGAACGGAATAAGCACGACACGAAAGAGAGTGAGCAACGTAGGGATATTAAATTGCATAATGACGGTAACTGTTTGTTGTCAGTAAAATTTAGCTCTATGTTGCTACAGAGCCCTCAATGTTTCAACGAGTAGTAGATCTTTTCTGCCAGCCCTTGCGAAATACCCGGCACTTTTGCAATTTCCTCCATGCTGGCGTTGAGTAATCCTTGCAATCCACCCATATATTTCAGCAGCATCTGACGACGTTTTGGCCCCACGCCTTCAATCGTTTCCAGGGTACTGGTATTTTTTACCTTTGCCCGTTTTTTACGATGACCGCTGATAGCATGATCGTGTGATTCATCGCGAATATGCTGAATGACATGCAACGCCGGGGAGTCCGGCGGCAGGCTGAACCCCTCACCTTCCGGCTCGAAGAAAAGCGTTTCCAGACCAGCCTTGCGATCGGCCCCTTTTGCGACACCCAGCAGCAGCGGATGGTTTTTATCCCAACTGACATCAAGCGATTCAAATACCGCTTTCGCCTGGCCGAGCTGCCCTTTCCCACCGTCAATCAGGATCACATCCGGGATTTTGCTCTCTTCAATCGCTTTACCATAGCGACGGCGCAGCACCTGATTCATGGCCGCATAATCATCACCTGGCGTTATTCCGGTTATGTTATAGCGGCGATACTCGGCGCGCAGTGGGCCATTGGCATCAAACACCACACAGGACGCTACCGTCTGTTCACCCATCGTATGGCTGATGTCGAAACACTCCATACGTTTCACTTCCGGCAGCTTCAGCAGCGTCGCCAGGGCGGTTAAGCGCTGGCTCACCGTAGATTGCTGAGATAGCTTCGTCGTGAGCGCCGTCGCCGCGTTGGTTCGTGCCAGCTTCAGATAACGCGCGCGATCGCCACGCGGTTTGGTTTGTACGTTAACCCGACGACCGGCGAGTTCAGAAAGCGAATCTGCCAGCAGCGTTTTATCACCGAGGTTAAAATCAAGCAGGATCTCCGATGGCAGCGTGCGCATCTGGCTCCCCTGCAGATAGAACTGGCCGACAAAGGTTTCCACCACTTCACCCAGCTCGGTGCCGCCAGGCACTTTTGGGAAATAGCTGCGGCTGCCGAGCACTTTGCCCTGACGAATAAAGAGAACGTGCACACAGGCCATCCCGGCGTCAAAGGCCACGCCGATGACGTCGAGATCGTCACCAGTATTTGAGACAAACTGCTTCTCAGTGACTCTGCGCACCGCCTGGATCTGGTCGCGGATACGCGCTGCCTCTTCAAACTCGAGTGCGGCGCTGGCTTTTTCCATCCGTTCGATCAGCTGCGTTAATACCTGATCGTCCTTTCCAGCCAAAAACAGGCGCACATAATCAACCTGCTGAGCATACTCTTCTTCACTCACCAGCCCGGCAACGCAGGGCCCCAGACAACGCCCAATCTGGTACTGCAGGCACGGACGCGATCGGTTACGGTAGACGCTATTTTCACACTGGCGGATCGGGAAAATTTTCTGCAGCAGCGCCAGCGTCTCGCGAACGGCATAGCCGTTAGGAAACGGTCCAAAATATTCACCTTTCGCATGCTTTGCACCGCGGTGCATAGCAAGACGCGGATGGGTATCACCACTCAGAAAGATAAATGGATAGGATTTATCATCACGCAACAGGACGTTATAGCGCGGCTGGTAGAGCTTTATATAGTTGTGCTCAAGCAGCAGCGCTTCGGTTTCGGTATGCGTGACGGTGACATCAATGTTCTGAATGAGTGAGACCAATGCTTCGGTCTTACGGGAGGCAAGGTTGCTGCGGAAATAGCTGGAGAGGCGTTTTTTAAGATCTTTTGCCTTCCCCACATAGATAACCGTGCCGCCAGCGTCATACATGCGATAGACGCCAGGCTGGCTGGTTACGGTTTTCAGAAACGCTTTTGAATCGAACACATCGCTCACTGACTTAACAACGTCTCCGCATTACACAAACCATGTCGGATGGCCAGATGAGTCAGTTCGACATCACCATGAATGTTCAGTTTACTGAACATCCGATAACGATAGCTGTTCACCGTTTTCGGGCTGAGATTCAGTTGCTCCGAGATCTCATTCACCTTCTGACCTTTGGTGATCATCAGCATAATCTGCAATTCACGCTCAGACAAACTGGCGAACGGTGATTCGTTTTTCTCTGGCTCGATCTGACTTAGCGCCATCTGCTGAGCAATGTCGGAGGCGATGTAACGCTGTCCGGCAAACACAGAGCGGATAGCATTAACAACTTCTTGTGGTGCGGCACCTTTACTCAGGTAACCCGCAGCACCCGCCTGCATCACTTTCGCGGGCAGAGGATTTTCGGTATGCACGGTCAGCATGATGACTTTCGTATCGACGAAAGTCCGCGCAATTTTACGTGTTGCTTCGAGTCCACCGATACCGGGCATGTTCATATCCATCAGCACCACATCGGCCGAGTTTGTGCGGCACCATTTTACGGCATCTTCCCCACAGCACGCCTCACCGGCAACTTTAATACCTTTAATATCTTCAAGAATGCGTCGTATCCCTGCGCGCACCAGTTCGTGGTCATCAACAAGAAGGACGTTGATCAAAGGAAGTGTCTCCAGAATAGGGATAACGCTACTGAGTGATAATTTGGTTTATATTAACGGTTTTCCTCACAAGATTAAAACGTTAAAAAACTGGCTATTCGATTTTGCTCTCGTTTCTGGAAATTAGCCTGTACAGGCTCTGGAAAGCGGGTCCGTGCATTCAGGGCTTTTGCGGCTATTTTTAAGCATCTGTATTCAAATAGTTACAAAAAAATTGCAGAGATTCCCCACCAGAAAACAGCGTTCAAATTTTTGTAACAATAATTAACGGCAAGCGAACCGGACATAAACAATTAATAGCCACTGGCTGTCGCTCAGTTTACGGGCACGCTCTGTTTACGCAATTAAACATCTGCGTAAAAGTACGAAAAACAACCGCTGCATTTTTTGCTGCAGCTTGTGGTATACTCCGCCGCCTTGACTTTCGTCGTCGCGCTTTAGCGCCGTTTAATAATGAGGAAAATAAATGAGCACACCTGAATTTGCCACTGCGGAGAATAACCAGGAACTGGCACAGGAAGTAAACTGTCTGAAGGCGTTGCTAACACTGATGCTACAGGCGATGGGCCAGGCTGATGCCGGTCGTGTGATCATTAAAATGGAAAAACAAATCGCGCAGATGGAAGACCAGGCGGAATCAGCGGTATTTGCCAACACCGTTAAGCAAATCAAACAAGCCTACCGCCAGTAATAAAAAACGGCTGGATGCATTGCATTCAGCCGTTAGCTCGTCTGGCACGCAGAACGTAGAGTTTAATCAGATCAGTCCCGTTGCCGCCGCATAGCACGCAATCTGCGTCTTGTTTGGCGCGTTGAATTTCTTCTGCATATTCTTCTGATGGAAGTTAACGGTATTCTCCGAAATTGAAAGAATGATCGCTATTTCCGCTGACGTCTTCCCTTCCGCGGTCCATTTCAGAATTTCGCGCTCACGCTTGCTGAATTTCATTTCAGGCTGCATGACCATCTCATCTTCAAAACGGGTCAGCGTGGTTAAGGCCATTTGTACCAGCATCTGCAAGCGTAATTCTATTTCTTCGCTGGCTAAGGGTATTTCCAGCACACTAGTACGGGAAACCGACAGAAAACCGAGTGCGTGATTCGGCAGCATCAGACACTGCGTTATTCCTTTACGTAAACCGTGGTCTTGCGCGCTGTTCCATAATTCCTGAGCATCCGCAAATAATTCATCGGTCCAGGGTAAATGACCATGAATGAAATTCTCGGGTTTTAACACTGGATCAACCGTGAAATAGTTCGCAGATTGATATTGCGCCATCCACTGCTTTGGGTAAGTGGTATGCACTGCAATCTTAGGACGCGTAAATGGCACGGGATGACGCACACAGAGTGCGTAATAATCAAATTCAAGCGCCTGAGTTTGTCTCTGTAGTTCCTGATATACCTCGTCGGCACAGGTCAATTCCTGAAACCGGAGGGAGCAATCCCGTCGCCAGGTGAAAAAGTCTGAATCCTTCATACTTACTAAATGAAGCCTCTGAAAAGATAATCATTATTATGGTGAATATAAATTAACACATAAAACTTATTTCTAACTACAAAATATCGGCAATAGCACAATTAACTTTACTATTGATAAGGTTTATCCGAGCTGGATGGAATAAAAAAACATGGGATAAGACGATAAAGGAGAATAATTTGCCCCAGGCTAAATTCCTGGAGCAAATTAGTGCAAAAATGCTACTGCATGAGGAATTTTTCCAGGAACTGGCGAGTTCGCGGCTGCTGAGGGTTAGCAAACAGGCTTTTCGCCGGCCCCTGCTCCACAATTCGCCCTTGATCCATGAAGATGGCTCTGTCGGCAACATCGCGGGCAAAGCTCATTTCATGGGTCACGATAACCATCGTACGTTTTTCCTGAGCCAGTTGACGAATAGTGTTCAACACTTCCCCCACCAGCTCAGGGTCGAGTGCAGAGGTAGGCTCATCAAACAGGATCACGTCAGGACGCATGGCCAGCGCGCGCGCGATTGCCACGCGCTGCTGTTGCCCCCCTGACAAACGGCGCGGGTAGCTGGTCTCTTTACCCGCCAGCCCGACTTTGGCAAGCAGTTCACGCGCTCGAACTGTTGCTTCCTCTTTTGATTCCCCTTTCACAATTACCGGCCCTTCAATAATGTTTTCCAGCACAGTGCGGTGCGGGAAAAGATTGAAGTTCTGGAAAACGAAGCCAACATGCTGGCGCAAACGGCGAATTAACCCTTTCTGCTGACTGATGGATTTGCCGGTATCAATGGTTATATCACCGACACGGATGGTTCCACCTTCCGGCTGTTCAAGCAGGTTAATGCTGCGCAGCAGCGTCGTCTTTCCCGAACCACTCGGTCCGATAATTGCCACCACTTCCCCTTGCTCAACTTCCAGATCAATCCCGTGGAGCACCGTTTGACCGTGGAATTTTTTCACCAGGTTTTTGACGTCGATAGCACTCATTTTGGATCACGCTCCTGGCGGTTAAGCTGGTTTTCGAAGTAGTTTTGCAGGGCGGACAGCACCGTCGCCATCACCCAGTAAATCAGCGAGGCTGCCAGATACATCGTGAAGACTTCCAGCGTACGCGAGGTAATGAGCTGCGCCTGGCGGAACAGCTCCGGCACCTGAATCGTCGCCGCCAGAGAAGTATCTTTTACCAGGCTTATGAAGCTGTTGCTGAGTGGTGGAAGCGCGACTCTGGCAGCCTGCGGCAGAATGGCCCGGCGCAGCGTCTGCCATGGCGTCATCCCGATACTGGCGGCGGCTTCCCATTGTCCTTTGTCAATGGAGGAGATGGCCGCACGCAGCGTTTCTGAGGTATATGCCGCGGTATTGAGCGACAGGCCAATCATTGCCGCCGGAATCGGATCCAGCTCGATACCAAACTGCGGTAAACCGTAGTAAATCATAAAGAGCTGAGCGATAAGTGGCGTACCGCGAAACACAGAGATATAAAAACGCGCCAGACAACGCACCGGTAAAACCGGTGACATGCGCATTAAGGCCAGCACAAATCCCAGCACCAGCCCAAAGAACATCCCGCCAATACTGAGTTGTAACGTAAATACCGCACCTTTCAGCAGATACGGCAGCGAATCAATAACCAGTTGAATACTTTCTTGCATTATTATTTTTCGACCTGATTTTTAGACATGAGGATGGTAGGCAAACAGCGCGGGCGCGCCACCTGTATGGACAAATAAAATTGGCCCTTCATCCTTAAAGCGTTTCTGTGCAATGCCATCAATAAGCCCGGCCATCGCTTTACCGGTATAGACCGGATCAAGCAAAATACCCTCAAGGCGAGCCAGCAGCTTAACCGCTTCCATGCCCTCTTCGTTAGGCGTGCCATAATCCGGTGCAAAGTAGTCATCCCAGAGCACAATATCGGCCTTTGCCTTGAGCTCCAGTTGTTCTGCTACCGCCTGCTGCAAGGTGACCACTTTCGGTTTCTGGTCCGCGACGCTGCGGGATACCGTCACGCCAATCAGCTCGACGTCCGGCAGCAGTTGTTCGAGCCCCACCGCCAGCCCGGCATGCGTGCCCGCACTGCCTGAGGCCACCACGACGGATGAGAGGTTGACCGCGCCCTCGCACTGCTGAGCAATTTCCAGCGCGCTTTCCACATACCCCAGCGCACCCAGCGCGTTCGAGCCACCGACAGGAATAACGTAGGCACGAAAGCCCTGCGCTTCCAGACGTGTCGCCAGTTCATCAAGCTGTGCGGTCGGGTCGTTCAAGGCATCCACCATCTCAACCTGCACGTTAAAGAGATCTAACAGCAGACGGTTACCGTTGGTCAGATAGTTTTCTGCCCGCGTCCCAATCGGGTTTTCCAGTAAGGCCACGCAATGGAGCCCGAGTTTTGCTGCCACTGCCGCCGTCTGACGAACGTGGTTGGACTGAATAGCCCCGGCAGTAATGAGCGTATCCGCCCCTTCGCGCAGCGCATCAGCCGCCAGAAACTCCAGCTTGCGTAGTTTGTTGCCACCCATTGCCATTGGCGTCACGTCATCACGCTTAATAAAAATATCGCGTCCTAAATAATCAGAAAATCGCGGCAGATACTCCAGCGGAGTCGGTGCGCCGATAAACTCCAGGCGAGGAAAGCGCGTTAAATTCTGTAGTGACATGGGTTCTCCGGTAGCTCAGACAAAATGTGATATTTTTCATTATGCACGCAGACGCGTAAGAAATAAAAAAGGCGCTTTTAAAAGCGCCTTTTTTTAACGTCAGAAACTTATTTCGTGACGTCTGCCCCGAACCACTTCTCAGAGAGTGCTTTCAGACTTCCGTCTTTCTGCATATCAGCAATCGCGGTATCAATGGCTTTTACCAGGTCTTCGTTGCCTTTACGAACGGCCACACCTGACTCCTGACGAGAGAACGCATCACCCGCTACTGCCAGGGTATTATTGGTTTTCTTCACCAGATCCAGCGCCGCCAGGCGGTCAACCAAAATCGCGTCAATACGGCCCACGCGCAGGTCCTGGTATTTCGTCGGGTCATCATCATAGGTGCGGATATCCACGCCCTGAACGTTCTGGCGCAACCACTCTTCGTAGTTGGTTCCCAGACCCACACCGACTTTCTTCCCTTTCAGGTCAGCAGCGGTTTTGATGGTACCTTCGTTGCCTTTCTTCACCAGCGCCTGAATACCGGACACGGTGTACGGTGTGGAGAAGTCATACTTCTTCTTACGCTCGTCAGAAATGGTCACCTGGTTAATCACCACATCAATACGTTTAGAATCCAGCGACGCCAGCATACCGTCCCATTTGGTCGGTTTCAGGGACGCTTTAACGCCAAGGTGCTTCGCCAGTTCTTCTGCAAACTCCACTTCAAAACCGGTCAGCTTACCGTCATCGCCCTGGAAGCTGAACGGAGGATAGGTTCCTTCCAGCCCGACCAGCAGCGTACCGCGCTCTTTTACTTTATTCAGCAGGTTTTCTGCGGCGAACGTTTTCACGCTCATGCCCGCAACCAGCGCAACGGCCATAACACCCATCAGCGCCTGACGACCCAGAAGTGCAAATTTCATAAATACCCCGATATAGTGGAATTTTTACGTAGTGTAGAGAAATCGCCTGCAACGTCAAAGGCGACTGCGCTACATCTTATTCTTTTTTAATATATATCAGAAGTTGTTCCGGCGAGCGCTTTCTGCTTCATAACACCCGGCATTTGCACCTTGTATTGTGCATACTTGCGCAGCGCAATACGGTAATTGTTGGTGCTGGTTGCAGGCAGCCACGGCTCCAGATTTTCATCCAGATAACCGGTCTTCAGCAGATCGCGGGAAATATTGTTTACGGTCAGATGTTGCCCGAGGCGACGCAGGCGAACGACATATTCGCGAACGGTCCCATGGCTCATCTCCGTTTGTTCAAACAGGAACTGTTTGAAGCCGATAATATCGAAGAAGTCGCTTTGCTCTTTGCAGTGGAGATCGCCACAGAAACGGCAAAGCGCCACCCACTCTTTCTGTTCTTCGAGCCATGCTGATTCATCCATCAACGTGTCGAGACGAGAAATCGCGATCTTATTGACGATTTCGCCACGACGAACCAGCGTGATACGATCGAGTAACTTGTTACAGTGGGCGCAATGCGTCTGGCTGTGTTTAAAGTCTTTCAGGTAGCGGCTTAAAGGCCGTCTTTTAGATTGCTGCACCGTCATGATAACTCCTGGTTGTCAATACGTTGTGCGGCATTTCCCAGGTGAATTAATCACCTATAACTTACCCAGCTTTGTTCGTAAGCGTTTAATGGCCTGGCTGTGCAGCTGGCTCACCCGCGATTCTCCCACCTCCAGAACAGCGCCAATCTCTTTGAGGTTTAGCTCTTCCTGGTAATAAAGGGTCAACACCAGCTGCTCGCGTTCCGGTAAAGCTTCAATCGCTTCCATTACGCGCTGGCGTAGATTACCTTCCATTAAATGGTGTAACGGGTTTTCTTGCTGATGCTCATCCGTCACCAGCTCGATGCTATCGCCATGCTCTTCGCGCCACTCGTCATAAGAGAAGAGTTGGCTATTGTTGGTATCGAGCAACATCTGACGATACTCTTCAACAGCAATGCCAAGACGTTCCGCCACTTCAGTTTCCGTTGCGTTACGTCCCAGTTCCTGTTCCAGCTGCCCTATCGCATGCGCCACTTCGCGGGCGTTACGGCGAACACTGCGCGGCACCCAGTCGCGACTGCGCAGTTCGTCCAGCATCGCACCACGAATACGCTGAACTGCGTAAGTCGTAAATGCCGTTCCTTGCAGAGCGTCGTATCGGTCAACTGCATTCAATAACCCGATACCGCCCGCCTGTAGCAGATCGTCCAGTTCCACGCTCGCCGGCAAGCGCACCTGGAGGCGCAATGCTTCGTGACGCACCAGCGGGACATAACGCTGCCACAGCGAGTGTTTATCCATTACACCTTCAGCGGTATAGAGTGAATTCACGATAAACAGCCCTGCGTTAGTTGAGTTATCGGCATGATTATCCGATTCTGCAGGGCGTTCAATTGGATGAATAGTGGGTGAAATGGGGGGTTATTTAGGGGTTATAGTAAAAATGAGAGTGTGGCCGACAAGTTACCCGCGTTTAAAGTCTAAGGTTCTGGTCAACATTTTCAGCAAATCATATCCGTCCCAGTGCAAAGAGAAGTTCATGGTTTGCCCAAGCGGAACAATGCGATCAATACCTTTAGGTGCGCCCTGAATAATCAGACGATTAATCATTTCTTCTGGAACGCCAAACGTAGCGAGCGTCTGGCATTTCACACCGCATACCGGAACGATCTCCAGTATATCATCAACCAACCATTCATAGAAAAGGCCATCGCCGCGATGTTCCTCCAGCATTTTCTGGCTGACAGCGGTCGCTTCTGCTCGTAAAAAACGCCGGGTGGGTGCCGCAATATATTTTAACCGCGGGTCTTCTGCGGCGTATCGGCAATAATTAGCCAGAGCGTTAACTACTGCGACGGATTCAGGTGCCGGTCGATCACAAAGCCAGCGATGAAAACCTGACCAAAATTGCTCTCGAGCCGCTGCTTTACTCTCCTTCTCTCCCGTCCATACCACCAGCTTCGGTGCTGTACAAGCTTGCTGTTGTGTTAGTAACGTATCGTTAAAGAAATCTTCAGCAATACGCCTTTTATTTTCGACAGCAAGATAATAATCAGCATTAATAACACAAATGGAGTACCGGTCAGCAAAAGCAATATCCACCGTGCGGGGTGGCAGGGAAAATTTACGAATATCTGCAATCGTCCTGTCGCCCCCCCAGATTAAACGTGCCTGACACACTGCGGAAAGTGCCTGAGTTATTTCATCCTCATGGTTGTATTCAACCAGACAAATCAATTCGCGTATAGCCGTATGCTCTTCCAACGTCAGGTTAAGAGCCTGGCAAATAATATTAACCTGAATGAATTTTTTAGACGGGAGACGAACGATATTCGCATTGCCGGTCAACAGCCCGGTAAGCAAAGAATAGGCAAAATTGACCGCGACGTTTGACGGGGCAATATGAAAGACAACACCTCTCCCCAGCAAGATACCGTCTGGTGTGTAAGTCTCTTTCATTTGTCTGAGAGCAGATTTCCGGCACCAGAATGCCAAGGAAACCACATCGCTGAATTCACGTGACTGCGCCAGCGCAAGCAGCGTTCGCGAGAATGCCTGTAAAAACTCCAGGATCTCGTCATCGAACGGTACGCGCGGTTTGATATGCGCCCTCTGCGCCAGTACCTGGGCATTACCCACGCGGTAGCGCAGGGCGTCAAAATTCTGCGGCATAGGTATCACTGCACCCTCTGGTCTCTGCATTTTTTAGTCGGCCTAAAATTCGAAAATACTTACCTGCCCTGCCACATGGACAATCATCCTCGCCCAGAAGAACGCCCTCATCCTCGGTCAGGAGTGAGTGCCCCGGATAGGACTCGGGGAGAGTGGACACTACCTGGACAATACCCGGCTTACCCGGAGGACAGGCAGAAAAATCAAGCGGATCGCGCACGATCACATCGGAGAAAATACTGGCGTGAAAATGCCCGTGCTCGCACTGCATATATACGCAGCCGGTCTGTTCCACCATGCCGTAATAGTCGTAGACGCGCGTTAAACCACTGACGTTGTGCAGCGCCTTCGAGAAAGCATCCGCAGTAACCGCCTGCGACTGCAGTTTCTTCCAGCCGCCGCCATGAATGAGGATCCCGTTCGCCAGATCCAGCATTTGACCACTTGCGTTTAACGCCTGGTAAAAATGCTGCCAGACCATAAAGGTAAAGCCAAACAGGAGGATCGACTTCCCCTGGTGGCGCGCCAGAAAAGCGTTTACCCCGTCGTAATTGAGCGTCATATCATCATTTAATGCATAGAAGCGATCTGAACCAAAAATTGAAAATCCGAGAATACCGGCCCCACGAGCCGAGAACATATTCCGGTCTTTCATTACGGCGGGGGTATCAATAATCAACATCGGCAGTCGGCCCGCACCAGTAAAATGGTTCACAATTCTGACCAGCGTTTTTTGCTGACGTGCTGCCGTGGTTTTATCGAGAAAGATGCGTGAGACGCTTTGCCCGGTAGTGCCGGATGAGGTCATGGTTTTTACCACGTCTTCATTCGGAACGCTTTTTAACGCCAGCAATTTAAACAATGAAACCGGTATAAATGGGATATCTTCAATCGTCTTAATGTCCTCAACACGGCTTCCCAGCCCCTGCAGTATATTGCGGTAGGCGGTGCAATATTGCTGGTGATGCCGGGTCAGTTTTTGCAAACGCTGGAGCAGCGCGGAGCGCTTTTCCTCGCGCGTTAAGGCGTAAGGGTCGTGGCTTAGCCACTCGTCAAACTCAGTCACAGAGCGCCTCCAGCTCGCGGTATAAGGTTTTACCCGCCGGATTCTTGGGGATGGTATCTATACTAACGACGTTAAACGCTGAGTGATGAAGATTGCAGGAGGTCGAGAGATAGTGTTTTAACGGCTCTGCCGCAGCCGCGTCGGTAATAAACACCTGAACGCGATCGTCCCGGCCAGTCACCACACACTCCATCTGAGGGAAAGAACTGTTCACCAGATGCTCCAGCTCATCAAACCCAACGCGGTTACCAAAAACTTTTAAAAAACGCGATTTACGCCCAACAATGGTGTACAAACCCTTTTCATCGCGCAGGGCCAGATCGCCCGTCGCCAGACGCCCTCGACGTTCATCATCTTTGTTGAGGTCCTCTCGGCAGGTGGCATAGCCCAGCGTCACATTCTCGCCGTAGTAAATGAGCTCCGCGCGCTGACCACTCTCGATGACCTCATTTCCCTCATCGTCCTCGAGCGCAAAACGACCACCTGGGATCGCCATGCCCATCACGCCGGGGTTGCTGGCACCGAGTTCAGCTGGCAGGTACCCCATGCGTGAAGTGGCCTCCGAGGCGCCGTACATAACAAAAAAGCGCATACCTTTTTGCCCGGCCCATTCAGCTAACTCCCGGTGCAGCCCGGGGCGCAGCTTTCCGCCGGCCTGGGTTAACGTTTTTAATGAAGGGAGATCCATGCGGATAAAACGCAGTTTCTTCAGCATCTCCCAGCTATAGGGTACGCCGGATAATGAGGTTGCACCCTGCTGTTTGAGGAATTGCCAGAATTCGGGCTGCGGCGTCATTGATAACCTTCAGCCCGCAGGCATCTGCAATCTCCTGAATAGCATCCACATCACATGGAATACCTTAGCAATACACAGGTAAAATTGCCGATGTCGACGGGGTGATCAGAGATTCTATTTTGGACGGATCGATATTGCAGGTAATCGGATCAATATCTGCAAACACCGGCGTTAAGCCATTCCGCAGCAGCGAGTGCGACGTTGCCACAAACGAATAAGGCGTGGTGATCACTTCCCCCTAATGCGCAGCGCCTCTAGCGCAGTCAGTAGCGCCAGCGTTCCGTTAGAAAACAGACACAGATGTTCCACACCCAAATATTCTGCAAGCGCAGCCTCAAGCTGCTGGTGAAACTCACCGCCGTTTGTCCGGATCCGGTTTTGCCAAATTTTTTCCAGATAAGGAAGAAACTCCTCGAGAGGAGGCAAAAACGGGCTGGTAACATAGACGTTATCGCTCATATGAGAACCTGTGGACTAAGGGGTGGTGTCCCATCACACCGATGAGCACGCAGTTGCTATCGGTAAAACAAGACACCTTTCAGGACTCAATTACCCAAACGGCTCAGCTTTCCGGGTAAAAAATGCCCCGAAAAGTACCCTTTGTTACATAAACAGCCTGCGGACAACCTCCGGGATGGACTCCCGATGGTAAATGAAGGCGTTAATCTCCCGCTGGCTAACCACGTGGCTGTTGGCATTAGCGATTTCGTTCTGCCAGACCTGAGGGTCAGCATTAAGGCGTCGGAAAGGGAGATCGTTTTGCAATGAAGGAACGTCGCTAGCCAGTATCCCTATCCCACAGGCTGCGAGCTGAACCGCCTGATAGTCATCTTTGAAGCGGTTTTGGTCGCTGTTCAGCCTGAAAATAATCGCTATATCGGCTTGCAACTGATGCAGCTGTTCAGGTGACATCCGTTCTCCGCGCCAGCGAACCGTTTCTGCGACCATCGGCAACCACGCCGCTGGCCAGGCCCCCAAAATGATCCAATCCACCCTGGTGTGCGTGGCGGCGATAATCCGGCTAATGAATTCTCGCTCTTTTACGGATAACGCCTCCGGTATACACAATACGCGTCTGCGTTCGGTCAAAGTCGACCTTGCCTGCGCCACCCATTCACGCCCCAGCAACACCGGCAGGCACGACACCGGCCGTTTTCGTTTGCTTAACTGAGCTTCACGCTCTGCAGACCAGGTAAGCCAGTGCGTCACCACGCTTACCTGGTCCTGAGTGTTATTCCCTGGCCCGCCTGAATCCGCCAGCGCATAAATTCGCAAAGGAATAATCTGGCTCACCGCCGCAAGACGTGCTGAAAGCGCCTTATCCGGGGCGTGGGTTAGCACCACAATATTCGGTACGAGACGCAATATTTCTGGCACGGTGAGGTCGGAGTAATCTCGTTTCAGGCAGATAGCATTATCTGTCGACAGATTCTGCAGCAAGTCGGCGATACGTTTCGAGTATTCGCAGTCCTCACCATTTTTCAGCAACAGAACATTTGCGCGCGTCGAGGAGAAATCTTCAGATCCGTTGGTTATAAAAGGCCCGTGACGGAATAATGGACGTTGTAGACTGAGATAGCGGTTATAGGCCGGATCGTCAGTGAAAAACTCCGGCATCTCCGCGAGTAATGTCTGGCGCTGGGTACTCTCGCTGACGCAAATCTTTTCGAGAAGCCGGGTATTGTCCGATACTACAACGCTGAACGGCGTCCAGACGGCAAGATAACCAGCACGCTTTAGCTTCAGAGGCAGAATAATATCAATGACGTGCTGGTCGTCATATTCAACCGACAGCCCTCCGACCCGTTGCCATGCCTCACGCTTTACCAGCAGGCAGTTGCTGCTCAGAACGGTATAGTTTTGCTCGCACTGGTAGCGCGACAGCTCCCCTTCTGTTTGCCAGGGTTCCCCTTGACCTACATGTCCGACCCAACCATCGGCCCCAGCGATCATACCCGCACTCAGCAACCGTTGGTCGGTGGTGATAAATTTCGGCCCAGCGCTTCCCACTTCAGGGCGAATTACATGGCTCAGCAATGTTGTCAGCCAGTTTTTCAGGACAAAAAGCGTGTGGAGATCCAGAAGTAAAATAAAATCGCCAGTCACATTTTGCTCCAGGAGGTTCATGCGACTTGCGAAGTTTTGCTCAACTCCACAGACGATCACCGTTAATGGCATCACCTCCTGCATCTGCTTGATAAGATCAATCATTGCTGAACTGGCATTTTCAGCCACCGCCAGCAGAATCTCTTTGTTCTGCCACTCGGTATTATTTATGAGGCTCTCAACGCAGCGGATCAGTAACGCCGGATCGTCGCCCGCGTCGAGCAGAATGCTGACTTTTTCATGTTCTGGCTGTGGGTAACTAATCCGCCATGTCAGATTTTTTTGCTGCCCGGCTTGGGCCTGAGAGAATCCACGATGCTGCAGATAACGCTGGAGGATCTGTGCTTCTTCGAGCGAAGCTGGGGAGTCAAATACGGAGGCAGGCACCAGGGTAGTAATATCTGCAATATGCCCGATACAGCCAGTTCCCCATTGCAACAGATAATCGATCAACACGTCAAATTCGAAAGCCTGGCTGAATTCAGGGTTAAATTGACCCGCGCTCAGCCAGCTCTCGCGCCGGAACCAGATGCGCCGTAAATAGCGGTGAGGCGAAGCGAGGAACAGGTCGAGATTGAAATCTGGTTTACGTATCGGAGTGATTTCACCACCGTCAGCGCGTACCGCCTCATCCGTATAAATGGCCTGACACTCCCCGGCCTGCGAGAGCATATTACGCATCATCCCGATGCTTGCCGCAGTATATTCAACACCCGCGTCGATGCAGTGCAGCCAGTCGAATGCCTCTGTTTCTGCCAGTTGCCTTACAGCACTAACCCAGCTATCTCCCGTAACCGCGCGAATATCCATGGTCTTAGCGCGATACCCTGGCTCTGGCGCAACAAGAAGAATTGTATGTGGATCAACACCTTGACGGGTAAGTGAGGCGACGGATGCGTCGATAGCACTCACCTGCGCATTCGGGCACAGGATAACGTGCAGCAGACGGGTTTCCGCCGTAACCGTCGTCGGCAGGGTACGGTGAGAAAGCCAGTGGCTGAATGAGGTGCGCTCCTTTACGTCATCGTGCTGCTGCGCTTTCGCCTGGGTTAGAGACAGGAAATGCTCAAACTGGGTATCCAGAAGCCGCCTTTTGGCCAGAACAACGTCACGGACAATCGGTAGCCCTGCCCGAATCTCGTCCAGTGCTTCCGGGGAATCGGAGTAACCGAAACCGGCACCACCGATATCCTGTAACGATTGCTCATTCAACGCATAATGTTCGTAGCCAGGAGCCGACAACGAAACGACCGGACAGCCACATAGCATGGCTAGCAGGCAGGTTCCTGACGACTCATAGGTGTAAAGCACCCGCCCGCGTTTGAGAAGCATCGCCAGATCGCGTAATGACAAAGGATTACGCATCGACAAAATGGTGATATTTTCTGGCAGCCCCGATAAATCAAGCGCAGATTCAGGGATCCTGTTCAGGTAGAGAAAGTCTTTATCTTTAACTGGCTGGTCATCCTGAAAGAGTGAGAGGTCATAACATTCAATCCCCAGAATGTTCGGATTGGGTTCTTTGTCTGCAAACTCAGGGCGATACCAGAAAAAGAGATCGTCAGCACTGGCCTCAATGGCATTTTGCATGATGACCCCTTCCCTGTTTAGCATGTAGCGGACGGTTACTGGCGCAGAAAAGGGATTTCCCGTTGTTACCTCCGGGTAAACAGCAATCCAGGACTTGCCGCTGGAGATGACCTGTTCATAGGCTTCTTGCGTAAGCGCTGGCGCATTCCAGTCGGGGTTGACGGTACAACCGACCATCCAGGCGCGACCACCGCGCTCATTGATCATATGGCATAAACGGTGAAGTACCTGAATACCCAACGACGACTCGCGGTAGTCCGGCGCGGCAATCAGGTAGGGAGAATGAAGATCTATATGCATAGTCATTATGCCAGCCACCCCTGTTGCCAGTCATTGAGTCCATTATCACGTAGATACCAGTCACGCTGCACGGCATCCCGGAGTTCATCCCCCTGGCGGATACGGTAATCCGCGTCATTGAGGTATAACTGAATGGCTTTCATCCAGTCCTTATAACGGTTTTCCACCAACGTCACCGGTAGCCCACAACGGTACGGAGCAATATCCGTGGCAATGATCGGTACTCCACAGGTACCAATTTCCAGCAGACGTAAATTACTCTTACATTCATTGAACTGATTGATATCCAGAGGAACCAGGGCCAGATCGAGATTCAGGCTGGCCAGCTTTTCCGGGTACATCTCGAAAGGAACGCCAGGGTGGAACTCACAATGGACATTACGCGGCTTCATCCCCATAAAGACCCATTCAACATCATCTTCCAGTGCCTTAATCAGAGGTAGCAGGATTTGCAGATCCCCGGCATGGGTGCTCCCCCCCGCCCAGCCAACACGTAATTTTTTACCCACCCCACGCTGACTCTGCAAATGTCCCCATTGGTCGGGTGCAAGGCGGTTCTGTGCAATGCGGATATCGTGATGGTAACGGCTATAGGCTTCAGCAAGCGGCGCCGTTGAGACAACAATTCTGTCTGCGCTTTCGAGTATTTTGCGGAAGCTCTTCACCATATGCTGCGGATAGTTATTACGATTACCATTTTTCAACGGCACGTTAAGTAAGAAATCATCGTATTCAATGATAACTTTGGCATTACAGACCTCACGCAACTGCTGAATAATGTCCGGGAAACGGCTACCGGTGAGGGACTCAAGTAAAATCACATCTGGCTGAAGTTGCGCGGCTTCCATGACGGAAGGGATGCTGTTCATCATTCCTCCCTCCAGCATATGATGGCGCTCCATCGCTTTAAACGGCTGCATAACCCGGTGATGCCCGCAGCCATTCCAGTCAACATGATGCGCCAGCACAACCGGCACAGGACGTCCCGGCAAAGGTGCATGCAGACGCGCGGTGTTTACACTCAGGGTGAAAAGCGCGCCGGATTTTTGCATCAGCGGATGATAAGAAGGATCGTTGAGCAGCTCTGCCTTCCACTCGTTACGCAACTGTGTAAAGTGTTCCAACATCGGTCGTTCGGGAATCTGGTACTTATCGGCCAGAAGACGTGTCGCTCCGCCCATATGTTGAACGCGCGAATAGGGGGTCCAGACGTTTAAGTAGCCCTGCTTTTGCAGCCTTATTCCCAGGTCAACATCGGCAAAATAGACGGGATAACGTTCTTGCGTAAATCCGTTAAGTGCAAAGAAAACCTCTTTTCGCAGCATCATACAAGAACCACTCACTGCAGTTACATTATGTGGAGCGCAAAGATAGTCCTGAAAACCTGAGTCAGCCCCTCCAGCCCCGGCAAAAGCAACCTCCACACCGTTTTGAACGCCAGTCAGATAGCCGCCATGCTGGATCCGTCCATCCTTAAACTCCAGTCGAGCCCCTACCACACCCACCTCCGGGCGTAATGCGTGTTCCAGTAACGCTTCCAGCCACCCGCCATCAATGATTTCACAATCGTTATCAAGGAAAACGAGCACGTCCCCCCTCGCCTGCTGCGCGGCGGCGTTGCCCATCTCAGCAAAATTGAATGGCGCGTCGTAACGCAATATCCGCACCTGTTCCAGCCCAAGACTCGCTAAATCGTTCAGGAACTGGCAGGCATCGTCCTCTACCGACTGGTTATCAACGATCATCAGCTCATAGCGCGCATAGCGGGTCTTTTCCATCAGGCTTTCAATGCAGTTCTTTAGTAAAGCAAACCGATCGCGCGTGGGGATAATAATAGAGACCATCGGCTGGGCGTCCCAGTGATAGCGAAGGCGAGGCAGAGCGTGAGCGGATGCCTGCTCATAGGAGGCAGAGATGCCAAGCCGCATAAGGTGGGCCAGTACGCCATTCCGATGCTGATCCATAAGACCTGGCTGTTCTGTCCAGCGTTGCGCAGGTTCCGAATTGCAGATCAGCACTTCCGGCACATGCGTTAAGACACTGGTACCCTGCTTCTCGACCAGACGCCAGAGCAAATCGATAAATGGCATATTGGTAAAGAGAGGGTCCAACCCTCCTGCGGCCCTTGCCGCATGACAATCTATGAGCAACGCCTGTCCAATGTAAGGCTGACTGCGCAGGAGATCGATATTAACCCCGGGGCGCAAGGTGACAACAGGTTCATCATTTTCGGCAATCGTCATTTCGTCACAATAGGCGACACTTGCCTCTGGATGATGAATTCGGTGCTCAGCAAACCGCAGCAGCGCGTCATCTAACAGGGTGTAGCCCGCAGGTAGCATCAGCAGCGCCTGAGCAGGGCTGTTTTCCAGTAACGCATTAATATCGGAAATAGAATGCGCCACCTCTACGGAGATCGGCGCTAGCGATTGAGCGAGCGCCGATGCATGGGTAATCAGGTACTCTTCATTCGTTTTATTCTGCGCGAGGATAACAACACCAAGGCTGGATCTAGCCGGAAAGGCATCAGCAAAGGCACGCAAAGCTTCACGACGCGCGTTCGTGATATTTCGATCCTTCATCCAGCGGGTGATAGAGTAGTTTTCGCTCTGCTGGACCAGCAGAGCTTTGCTGTGGAATGCCAGCGCGTAGCGATCTTTTTCAGAAAGCGTATAAGGCGTTTGCGACGCAGGAAAATCCAGCACAGCGAGAATATTCTGCTCAAGGCTCCAGCGTGATACGAATGTCTGATGATTTCTCTGCACCCATTTCATGGCATCGTCATAGCCGTCGGTCAGCAGTTGAATCCACTCGTCTGCTCCCGGGCAAAAACGCAGATTTACCCCGGAGAAATAGTTAGCTTCATAGTGCGGAAGATTTGCATCGCTCAGATACCCTTCAACGTAGTTCCCGTGGGCTAAAAAGACCGGTACGCCGAGAACAAGTGCTTTAGGAACATATTGTTCATCGGTAATAATAACGTCATAACCCGCGAGCCACTCCGGTTCAATTCGCCCGGATTGAACACTTAAATCGAGCCATTCGATGCGTAGCTGCGACTGAGCTGCGCGCTGCTGCACTTCATACATTTCAGCGGACATTTTATCCGCGATATAGAGAATCCGACGCAACTCTTGCGCCTCACGCTTCGCGTAAACGTCGGAGAAAGCGTCCGGCACGATCCACGGCATCAGGCGTAGCTTGTCTTCCTGGATCCCCGTCTGTAGCAGGATAGTCTGAGTAAATGCTGAAAGGCCAAGCACGCGGGTTGCCAGAGCATTCTCTAGCTCGGCACCCCATGGAATATAAAGATCATTGTAATCGCTGTAATGACGGAAGATAAAAGATCCCGCAGTTTTCTGCTCATGCAGAGCAGTAAGCAGTTTCTCGCTAAAAAAGCCTTTGACGACCCATATAACGTCATAGTGCGCGGCCAGCTCTCCCGAATTCTCTGTAACAATCGTCAGGGCTCCAGTTGCCTCCAGTCGCGCCACTTCAGGCTGAAGACGCTTCCCGATAAACGAGGTACATAAAATCACGCGCCATTCCTGTCTTAGCAGGGCATCAGCTATGTCGAGCACTTCCGTGCAGGAAGCAGACCATGCGTCCAGTTTGTCCACACTTATCAGAATTTCAGGCATTTTTTATCCTTAACGCCGCCACAAGGACGCCTACAGATCTATTTTCAGTAATGCAATATTGTGAGGGATAGAGGACGGTTTAAGAGGAAAAATAGCTTGTGTAATTGGGTTTAAATCCGGCGATTGGGAAATAAAAAAGGCATCCGAAGATGCCTTTTTTGCGTTATCAAAATTAACGCAGCAGGGACAGCATAGTTTGCGGAACCTGGTTGGCCTGAGCCAGTACAGAAGAGCCAGCCTGCTGCAGGATCTGCGCGCGGGACATGTTGGACACTTCAGTCGCGTAGTCGGAATCCTGAATACGGCTGCGGGCAGCGGACAGGTTGTTCACGGTATTGTTCAGGTTAGTGATGGTGGACTCGAAACGGTTCTGAGACGCACCCAGCAGGCTGCGCTGGTTGTCTACAGATTTGATTGCCGCATCGATATCTGCCAGCGGGCTACCATCGGTAGTACCACCGGAGGTCACCGTACCGCTCAGAACGTCGAAACCTTCTGCTGCAGTAGTACGTGCGGTACCGTTGATGCTCTGACCAGAGGTAACAGAGGTTGCGCCAGAGGCGTTGAACAGGTTATAGGCGTTAGAGCTGCTCAGGCTGATAGAGATAGTTTCTTGATCCTTAGAACCTACCTGGAAGCTGTAGCTGCTGGAGCCAGTGCCGGTGTTCAGAACTTTAATGCCGTTGAAGTCGGTCTGAGTCGTTACGCGGTTCACTTCTTCCATACGCTGGTTAACTTCAGCCTGGATGGAGTCAATGTCGGAAGCAGAGTTAGAACTGTTCTGCGCCTGAACGGTCAGATCACGGATACGCTGCAGGTTGTTGTTGATTTCGCCCAGTGCACCTTCTGCCGTCTGCGCCAGAGAGATACCGTCGTTGGCGTTACGTGCAGCAACGGTCAGACCGTTGATGTTAGAGGTGAAGCGGTTAGCGATCGCCTGGCCAGCAGCGTCGTCTTTTGCGCTGTTGATGCGCAGACCGGAGGACAGACGCTCAATCGCGGTGCCCAGAGAAGACTGAGATTTGCTCAGGTTGTTCTGAGTCATCAGCGACAGAGTGTTAGTATTAATCACTGCCATGGTAAGTATCCTTTAATTGATTATGAGTTCCGGCTAGCTGCCAGGGGCTTCATCGCCTTCATAAAGGTTATCGACAGGGCACTTACAAACTTTAGATCTTTTGATCTTTTTTTCTTTTCTTATTTCATCTTGATTTTAAAAGAAAAAAGCGCCGACATGCGGCGCTTTTTGTCTGTCATAACAGCGATTAACGCAGCAGGGACAGCATAGTTTGTGGAACCTGGTTGGCCTGAGCCAGTACAGAAGAGCCAGCCTGCTGCAGGATCTGCGCGCGGGACATGTTGGACACTTCAGTCGCGTAGTCGGAATCCTGAATACGGCTGCGGGCAGCGGACAGGTTGTTCACGGTGTTGTTCAGGTTGGTGATGGTGGACTCGAAACGGTTCTGAGACGCACCCAGCAGGCTGCGCTGGTTGTCTACAGATTTGATTGCCTTATCGATGTCTGCCAGTGGGGTAGTACCTGCTGCAGTACCACCAGTGCCACCAGTTACCGCACCGTGCAGAACGTCGAAGCCTTCTGCTGCAGTCGTACGTTGGTTACCGTTAACAACGTCACCAGTGGTCATTGCTTTGGTGTTCAGCGTCGAGCCGGTGTTGCCAGCAGCGGCCAGGTTAAAGCTATCGCTGGAGCTCAGAGTGATACCGATAGTTTCTTTATCTTTTGAGCCAACCTGGAAGTTGTAGGTGCTGGAGCCAGTGCCGGTATCCAGAACTTTGATACCGTTGAAGTCGGTCTGCTTGGTCACACGGTTCACTTCTTCCATACGCTGGTTAACTTCAGCCTGGATGGAGTCAATGTCGGAAGCAGAGTTAGAGCTGTTCTGCGCCTGCACGGTCAGATCACGGATACGCTGCAGGTTGTTGTTGATTTCACCCAGTGCGCCTTCAGCAGTCTGCGCCAGAGAGATACCGTCGTTGGCGTTACGTGCAGCAACGGTCAGACCGTTGATGTTAGAGGTGAAACGGTTAGCAATCGCCTGACCAGCAGCGTCGTCTTTCGCGCTGTTGATACGCAGACCGGAGGACAGACGCTCGATCGCGGTGCCCAGAGAAGACTGAGATTTGCTCAGGTTGTTCTGAGTCATCAGAGACAGGGTGTTAGTATTAATAACAGCCATGATGTATTCCTTTGAAAAAGTTATCAGATTTAGGCATCTGCCTACGGCTTTCTCACCGTCAATGAGGTTATCGACCGTCCTTTCTCAAGCTTTAGGAAAAAAATCATTTTTTTAAACCTGTAAACTGCCCGAATTTCTCCCTCTTTATTTACGCATTGTTTTTTTTAAATAGCGCTAATCTTTTTCTCGTTTCTGCCGATAGACCATCCAGCGATTGTCTCAATAAAGGATGAAAAAATGGCAAGTATTAGTTCACTCGGCGCAGGTACTTCACTGGACCTCAATACGTTGTATGACAATTTACAGACAGCTGAGCAAACCAAGCTAAAGCCTATCACTACCCAGCAAACGTCATATAAAGCCAAGCTGACAGCATGGGGGGTGGTGCAGACAGCACTCACTAAATTACAGACTGCTTCAGATGCATTAAAAAATACCTCTGCTATTGCACAATCAAAAGTTTCCAGCACTAACACGGCGTTTAGTGCAACGCTTGCCAGCAGCGCAGCGGCAGGATCTTATTCCGTTGAAGTAACGCAACTGGCGGCTGCGCAGTCTCTGTTGAGCCCTAAAGTCGGCAGTAAGGATACCGAACTCGGCGACAGCAGCATGAGCACGCGCACCCTCACAATCACTCAGCCGGGGCAGAAAGATCCGTTAACGATCACCCTGGCGAGCGATAAGACCAGCCTTGCCGATGTGCGTGACGCTATTAACGCCAAGCAGGGAAGCGTAAGCGCCAGCATTATCAAAGCGGATGACAACAGTTATTACTTAGCGCTGACTTCCCGTGATACTGGTACAGCAAACGAGATGACCATTACGACGGATGATAGCCAACTGGCGAAATACGTCAGCTACAACCCATCCAGCGCCACCAACGTGATGAGTGAACAGGTTCCAGCCGCCGACGCTAAAGTCAATATCAACGGTATCGAGATCGTTCGTAGCAGTAATGCCATCACGGATGCACCAGAGGGCGTTACCCTAAACCTGACGAAGACCAATAAAGGCAGCCCGGAGACATTGTCAATTGTCAAAGACAACCAGCCAATGACCGATGCCATTCAGGCTTTTGTGGATGCGTATAACTCTCTGCAGACCACTATTGCCAATCAGACGAAATATACGGCGGTCGATCAGGGAAGCACCAACCAGGACAGCAGCAACGGCGATCTGTTGGGCGACGGAACGCTGCGTAATATTCAGACCCGTCTGCGCTCGATGATTTCGGCCAGTCAGGGTTCAGGCGATCTGGCCACTTTATCCCAGATTGGGATTACGCAGGATATCACCGGTAAGCTGACGGTGGACAGTACCAAACTCAACAAGGCACTGAACGAAAAATCGGCTGACGTCGTCGCGTTCCTGTCCGGCGATGGAAAAACCACCGGGTTTGCCACCCAGACCAGCAGTCTGCTGAAAGACATGCTCGGAACTGATGGTTCCGTTCAGAATGCCACTGCGGGCATCAACAAGACGCTGAAAAAACTGTCGGACGAATACGATCGCGTAAACGCACAGATTACCGCCACCATGGCACGTTATAAAACGCAATTTACCAGTCTGAGCCAGCTTGTCTCAAAGATGGATCAGACCGGAAGTTATCTGACCCAACAGTTCAACGCCATGAACCGTTAATAAATGATGAATTGAGGTTTTACCATGTATACAAAATCGGGAATTCAGGCATATGCTCAGGTCGGCGTTGAATCGGCCGTTCTGAGTGCCAGCCCACATCAACTGGTTGTGCTTCTTTTTGATGGCGCATTAAGCGCCATGAAGAAAGCCATCATTTTGATTGAACAAGGTGATATTCCCGGTAAAGGGCAGGCCATAAGTAAAGCAATCAATATCATCAGTAACGGTTTGCAGTCAGGTCTAAACCATGAGATTGGCGGCGACCTGGCGGCAAATCTCGATAGTCTTTATGACTATATGACCAGGCGTCTTTTACAGGCTAATCTTCATAACGACATCAATGCCATTAATGAAGTAGTGGAGTTACTCAATAACATTGCTGATGCCTGGAAAGAGATAGGCCCTCATTCTCAAAACATGCGGGACAATTACTAATGGACGTCCATCTCGGCTTGCTCCAACATTATCAGCAGTTATTAACAACCAGTAACACGATGCTTGTTCTTACCCAGGCAGGGCGCTGGGACGAGCTTATCGCTTACGAGGTTGATTATCTGACATCAGTTGAAAAACTTACCATGTTCCAGGATGCCAGCGAAATTCCGCCTCATATTCAGGCGCAAATACGCCCTATTCTGAAACAAATACTCGATAATGAAATCGAGTTGAAAACCTTGCTGCACCAGCGTATGGAAGAGCTGAAAGCACTGGTTGGACAGACGTCGAGACAACATAATCTGAACTCAACTTATGGACGTTTATCAGGAAATGTTCTCTTTCCCTCTGATCTCTAGTCTGGATATGGTCTTTTGCGGATGAATATTATTTTGTGATTTCATCCGCGTTTTATCCCCTTTTCGCTCATACTCACTGTGTTCTCAAAACGGAGCACGGACGATGAAAAACCCCACCCTGTTACAATGTTTTCACTGGTACTACCCTGCTGGCGGTGAATTGTGGCGAGAGGTCACGGCATTAGCCCCCAATCTTAACGAAATCGGCATCAATATGATCTGGCTGCCACCCGCTTATAAAGGCGCGTCTGGTGGGTATTCGGTTGGGTATGATTCTTACGACTTATTCGATCTCGGTGAGTTTGACCAGAAAGGCAGCATCGCCACCAAATACGGCGACAAACCACAGTTGCTGGAAGCCATTGACGCGCTTAAAAGCAACGACATTGCGGTGCTGCTGGATGTGGTGGTGAATCATAAGATGGGGGCAGATGAGAAAGAGTCTGTCCGCGTTCAGCGTGTAAACGAACAGGACCGCACGCAAATTGATGACGAGGTCATCGAGTGTGAAGCCTGGACACGTTACACCTTCCCTGTCCGCGCCGGGCAATATTCGCAGTTTATCTGGGATTACAAATGTTTCAGCGGCGTCGACCATATTGAAAACCCTGCTGAAGACGGCATCTTTAAAATCGTCAACGACTACACCGGCGAAGGCTGGAACGATCAGGTTGATGATGAAATGGGTAACTTCGATTATCTGATGGGCGAAAATATCGACTTTCGCAATCACGCCGTCACGGAAGAGATCAAATACTGGGCCCGCTGGGTCATGGAACAGACGCGCTGCGACGGTTTTCGTCTGGACGCCGTTAAACATATTCCCGCCTGGTTTTACAAAGAGTGGATTGAACACGTACAGGAAGTCGCGGACCAGCCGCTGTTTATCGTGGCGGAATACTGGTCCCACGAAGTGGATAAGCTCCAGGCCTATATTGACCAGGTCGAGGGTAAAACGATGCTGTTTGACGCCCCCCTGCAGATGAAATTCCACGAAGCGTCACGCCAGGGACGGGATTACGACATGAGCCAAATCTTCACCGGTACGCTGGTGGAAGCCGATCCGTTTCATGCGGTAACCCTTGTGGCTAACCACGACACCCAACCTTTGCAGGCCCTGGAGGCACCGGTCGAACCCTGGTTTAAACCCCTGGCTTATGCGTTGATCTTGCTAAGGGAAAATGGTGTGCCGAGCGTCTTTTATCCCGATCTCTTCGGTGCCAGTTATGACGATACGGGGGGCGACGGTGAAATGTACCATATAGACATGCCGGTCATTGAGCAGCTCCACGAATTGATCCTCGCTCGTCAGCGCTTTGCCCACGGCGTGCAGACGCTCTTTTTTGACCATCCTAACTGTATCGCCTTCAGCCGCAGCGGTACCGAGGACGATCCCGGCTGTGTGGTCGTGTTGTCAAATGGTGACGATGGAGAGAAAGTGATTTGTCTTGGGGAAAATTACGGTAATAAAACGTGGCGTGATTTTCTCGGCAATCGCGAAGAGACCATCACCACGGCTGCAGATGGCGAAGGGACGTTTACCTGTAAAGGCGGGAGTGTCAGCGTGTGGGTAATAGAGGAAGCGTTGTAGAAACGATGCCGGGTAAGCGTCAGCGCCACCCGGCAAAATTGGTTAAGGCGCCTTACTCTCCAGCGGATTTTTGCTCAGGTAATCAGCACACTCAACCGTTGGGCGGTCCACCTTCTGCAACTCCAGTCCGTCGTACTCAAGCGTTAAACCATCACGTTCCAGCGGATAGATATCCAGCTTGCGGGTTACGTTGTAATAACTGTCTGAACGCAGCATGATTTTACCCGGTACGGCAATCACGCGCTGCCACTGACGGCAGTCAAGCGTATCGCCCTCTTCCGTCACCACCAGCGTGGCAATCGCCTCCGGGCTGACCATTTTGCTCTGCGGCCCTTTTGACTGCCAGTATCCCGCCAGTTCCGCCGGAACAGGATGCTTGATCACTTCTTTATAGTTATCGACCTGAACGCACCCGGTCAGTGCCAGCAGCGCACCAGCAATTGCTATTTTTTTCATCACCTTTCCTGCATTCGAAGAAAAAAATATTGTGGCATTAAAGCGCTAAGGCTGCCAGCGAAGATCGACAGGTCTTAAACCTGCATCCCCATGACTTCCTGGTAAGCCGACACCAGTTTGTTACGCACCTGGATCCCCATCTGCAGGGACACCGAAGCTTTTTGCAAATCGGTCATCACATCATTCAGGGCCACACCCGGTTCACCGAGGGTGAACTTCTCTGCCTGGGTCCGTGCGGCGGTCTGGGTATCGCTGATACGGTCAAGAGCGGCATGCAGTTGCCCTGCAAAGCTGATGCTCGGCTGTTGTTCTGCCACATTCTGATTACGGGCCGTCATCGCCGTTGCCTGCAGCTGACTGATTACCCCTTCAATACCCTGTATAGCCATGACTCTCCCCTGGATGGTTTTTTACGCGGTCAAGACTAACAGCTTGTCAATAAGATAATGGCGGTAAATAGCGTGAAAAAACCAGGTTATTTGACGCATAGAAAATCACGAATCATCAAATAATGGCAGGGCCATCAATATGGAACTTTTGTCGTGTTTGCCGACCCGGGAGTCAGTTTTGTTTCTCTACACGAATAACGTAAACCACCAGGATTTAAGAGGTGCGCAATGAGTGCAACAGCATCGACAGCGCCACAAAATAAATCACTCGAGTGGATGAACCGCCTTCGCGCGAATCCTAAAATCCCGTTGATCGTGGCAGGCGCTGCCGCAATTGCGATCCTTGTAGCGATGGTCCTGTGGGCGAAAAGCCCTGATTACCGGACGCTCTACAGTAACCTTTCCGATCAGGATGGCGGTGCCATCGTCACCCAGCTTACCCAGATGAACATCCCTTATCGCTTTGCCGATAACGGGGGGGCGCTTGAGGTTCCTGCGGATAAGGTGCACGAACTGCGTCTGCGTCTGGCGCAGCAGGGGCTGCCGAAAGGTGGCGCAGTCGGTTTTGAACTACTGGATCAGGAAAAATTCGGTATCAGCCAGTTCAGCGAGCAGGTGAACTACCAGCGTGCGCTGGAAGGCGAACTGGCTCGTACCATTGAAACATTAGGCCCGGTGAAAAGCGCCCGTGTGCACCTGGCGATGCCTAAACCTTCGTTATTTGTCCGCGAGCAGAAATCACCTTCCGCCTCCGTTACCGTGAATCTCGAACCTGGCCGTGCGCTGGACGAAGGGCAAATTAGCGCGGTGACGCATCTCGTCTCCAGCGCTGTCGCCGGTCTGCCACCGGGTAACGTGACGCTGGTTGACCAGAGTGGTCATCTGCTGACGCAATCCAATACCGCCGGTCGCGATCTGAATGACGCGCAACTGAAATATGCCGCGGATGTTGAAAACCGTCTCCAGCGTCGTATTGAAGCGATCCTCGGTCCGGTTGTGGGCAACAGTAACGTGCACGCGCAGGTGACCGCGCAGATCGACTTCTCTAATAAAGAACAGACCGAAGAGCAGTACAGCCCGAACGGTGATGCCGCTCAGGCGGTGATGCGTTCTCGCCAGATCAATTCGAGCGAACAGTCTGGGGGTGCATACCCTGGCGGTGTTCCGGGTGCGCTGTCTAACCAGCCTGCCCCTGCTAACGCAGCACCTATTTCTACACCTCCGGCAAACCAGCAGAACGGTCAGCAAAATAACCAGCAGACTACGTCAACGGCCAATAATGCCGGTCCGCATACCAGCAGCCGTAACGAAACCACGAACTACGAAGTGGATCGGACGATTCGCCACACTAAACTGAACGTGGGCGATATTCAGCGTCTTTCTGTTGCGGTAGTGGTGAACTACAAGACGCTTCCAAATGGCAAACCGCTGGCGCTGACAGCCGAGCAGATGAAGCAGATCGAAGACCTGACCCGTGAAGCAATGGGTTACTCCGAGAAGCGTGGCGATAGCCTCAACGTGGTGAACTCACCGTTCAACGCGGTGGATGAGACCGGCGGTGAATTGCCGTTCTGGCAACAGCAGGCGTTTATCGATCAGCTGATGTCCGCGGGACGCTGGCTGCTGGTGCTGATTGTCGCGTGGCTGCTGTGGCGTAAAGGCGTTCGTCCGCAGCTCCAGCGTCGTGCTGAAGCCGAGAAAGCCGCTCGCGAACAGATGAGCGCGCGTCAGGAAGTGGAAGAAGCGGTTGAAGTACGCCTCAGCAAAGATGAACAAATGCAGCAACGCCGTGCTAACCAGCGCATGGGCGCTGAGGTGATGAGCCAGCGCATTCGCGAAATGTCAGATAACGATCCGCGCGTCGTGGCGCTGGTCATCCGCCAGTGGATGGGTAACGAACATGAGTAATACGCTTACAGGCACCGATAAAAGCGTCATCCTGTTGATGACCATTGGCGAAGATCGCGCGGCAGAGGTGTTTAAACACCTCTCCCAGCGAGAAGTGCAAATTCTCAGTGCGGCCATGGCCAACGTGCGTCAAATCTCCAATAAACAGCTGACCGAAGTGCTGTCGGAATTTGAGCAGGAAGCCGAACAGTTTGCCGCGCTCAACGTCAACGCCAACGACTACCTGCGCTCCGTGCTGGTCAAGGCGCTGGGCGAAGAGCGTGCCGCCAGCCTGCTGGAAGATATTCTGGAAACGCGCGATACCGCCAGCGGTATCGAAACGCTCAACTTTATGGAACCGCAGAGTGCCGCCGACCTTATTCGCGACGAGCACCCGCAGATTATTGCCACCATCCTTGTCCACCTCAAACGTGGTCAGGCGGCCGATATTCTGGCGCTGTTCGAAGAGCGTCTGCGCCACGATGTGATGCTGCGTATCGCGACCTTCGGCGGCGTGCAGCCAGCCGCACTGGCGGAGCTGACAGAAGTACTGAACAACCTGCTCGACGGTCAGAACCTCAAGCGCAGCAAAATGGGCGGCGTGAGAACGGCGGCGGAAATCATCAACCTGATGAAAACCCAGCAGGAAGAGGCGGTTATTACCGCAGTACGCGAATTCGACGGCGAGCTGGCACAGAAAATTATCGACGAGATGTTCCTGTTCGAAAACCTGGTCGAAGTGGACGATCGCAGCATCCAGCGCCTGCTCCAGGAAGTGGACTCCGAGTCGCTGCTTATCGCCCTCAAAGGTGCCGAGCAGCCACTGCGCGAGAAGTTCCTGCGCAACATGTCTCAGCGTGCGGCAGATATCCTGCGCGACGACCTTGCCAACCGTGGCCCGGTACGTCTGTCTCAGGTGGAAAACGAACAGAAAGCGATCCTGCTTATTGTTCGTCGTCTGGCGGAAACCGGCGAGATGGTGATTGGCAGCGGAGACGACACCTATGTCTAATGAGATGCCGTGGAAGCGCTGGACACCGGACGATCTGGCACCTCCCCTCTCCGAATTCACACCAGCGGTGGTATCGCCCGTGGAGCTCGACCCGGACGCTGAGCAGCCCGAACTGAGTGAAGAGGAGCAACAAGCACAGATGCTGGCTCAGCTGCAAATGCAGGCACACGAGCAAGGTTATAATGCCGGTCTGAACGAAGGCCGGCAGAAGGGCCACGAGCAAGGGTATCAGGAAGGTCTGGCGAAAGGGTTAGAGCACGGTATTGATCAGGCGCGTCAGCAGCAGGCGCCGATCCATGCCCGCATGCAGCAGCTGGTCAGCGAGTTCCAGCACACGCTGGATGCGCTGGACAGCGTGATTGCATCACGACTAATGCAGATGGCGCTGGAAGCCGCGCGTCAGGTTATCGGCCAGACGCCGGTGGTGGATAACACTGCGCTGATCAAACAAATTCAGGGTCTGCTGCAACAAGAGCCGCTGTTCAGCGGGAAGCCTCAGCTACGCGTTCACCCGGACGACCTGCAGCGCGTGGAAGAGAGCCTGGGGGCGACGCTAAACCTGCACGGCTGGCGTCTGCGCGGCGACCCGTCGTTACATCACGGCGGCTGCAAAGTCTCTGCCGATGAAGGTGACCTGGATGCCAGCGTGGCTACCCGCTGGCAGGAACTGTGTCGCCTTGCGGCACCGGGAGTCGTCTGATGACCGCACGCCTCACCCGCTGGCTCACCACGCTCGACAACTTTGAGACAAAGATGGCGCAACTGCCATCTGTTCGTCGTTATGGGCGACTGACGCGCGCCACCGGGCTGGTACTGGAGGCCACCGGCCTGCAGCTTCCGCTGGGTGCGACCTGCGTCATTGAGCGTCAGGATGGTCTGGAAACGCGCGAAGTCGAAAGCGAAGTGGTCGGTTTTAACGGCCAGCGTCTGTTTCTGATGCCGCTTGAAGAGGTGGAAGGCATTCTTCCCGGCGCACGCGTATACGCCAAAAACATTATCGGTGATGGACTGCAGAGCGGGAAACAGCTGCCGCTTGGCCCTGCCCTGCTGGGCCGCGTGCTGGACGGCAGCGGTAAACCGCTTGACGGTCTGCCTTCACCGGACACCACGGAAACCGGCGCACTCATTACTCAGCCCTTTAACCCCCTGCAACGAACGCCTATTGAGCATGTGCTGGATACCGGCGTGCGTCCGATCAACGCCCTGCTGACTGTAGGCCGTGGACAACGTATGGGCCTGTTCGCCGGGTCTGGCGTGGGGAAATCCGTGCTGCTCGGCATGATGGCACGCTACACTCAAGCCGATGTTATCGTCGTGGGTCTGATCGGCGAGCGTGGGCGTGAAGTTAAAGACTTTATCGAAAACATTCTGGGGGCGGAAGGTCGCGCCCGCTCGGTGGTTATCGCCGCACCGGCAGATGTCTCGCCGTTATTGCGTATGCAGGGTGCAGCGTATGCCACCCGTATCGCCGAAGATTTCCGTGACCGCGGCAAGCACGTGCTGCTGATCATGGATTCCCTGACCCGTTACGCGATGGCACAGCGTGAAATCGCGCTGGCTATTGGTGAGCCTCCGGCGACCAAAGGCTACCCGCCTTCGGTATTCGCCAAGCTCCCTGCTCTGGTAGAACGTGCAGGGAACGGCATCAGCGGCGGCGGCTCCATTACCGCGTTCTATACGGTACTGACCGAGGGAGATGATCAGCAAGACCCGATTGCCGATTCCGCGCGTGCGATCCTTGACGGTCACATTGTGCTGTCGCGTCGTCTGGCCGAAGCCGGGCACTATCCGGCCATTGATATTGAAGCCTCTATCAGCCGCGCAATGACGGCGCTGATAACCGAGAAACACTACGCCCGCGTGCGTAATTTCAAACAACTCCTCTCCAGCTTCCAGCGTAACCGCGATCTGGTCAGCGTGGGGGCGTATGCCAAAGGCAGCGACCCGATGCTCGACAAAGCGATTAACCTGTGGCCGCAGCTGGAGGCGTTTTTGCAACAAGGCATTTTTGAACGTGCCGACTGGGAAGATTCAATTCAGGCACTGGAGCTGATTTTCCCGCAGGTGTAACACAGGTGGAGGGCGAAGGTTATGGCGCAAAACAGCGCGTTATCAACGCTGAAAGATCTGGCTGAAAAAGAAGTTGATGATGCCGCATTGCAGCTTGGCGCAATGCGACGCGGGTGCCAGCAGGCTGAAGAACAGTTGAAGATGTTAATCGACTATCAGCATGAATATCGCACCAACCTCAATACCGATATGACACAGGGCATTGGCAGTCAGCGCTGGATTAACTATCAGCAGTTTATCCAGACGCTGGAGAAGGCGATAGAGCAGCATCGCCAGCAGCTTAACCAGTGGACCCAGAAAGTGGATACCGCGCTGAATTTCTGGCGCGAGAAAAAACAGCGGCTGCAGGCCTGGCAAACCTTACAGGATCGGCAGATTGCAGCCTCGACCCTGGCGGAAAACCGTCTGGATCAGAAAAAAATGGATGAGTTTGCCCAGCGCGCATCAATGAGGAAACCGGAATGATCACACTGCAACAACTGCTGATGAGCGACAGCGACCTGTCAGGCGGCACGCTGACAGGGAAAGGCACTGACGGTGCGCAAGACTTTCTCTCTCTGCTGGCGGGCGCCCTGACGGATGCAACCGGCAAAGGCAAGGATGCGCCACTGACCTTGGCTGACCTGAAAGCCGCTGGCAGTAAGCTGTCAGAAGTTGCTCAGGACGCCAGCGGCGATACCACGCTGCAGGCTAAAATAACGGACCTGCTCTCGCGTCAGGGTGTGCTGAATAGCGATGAAGCGTCCTCAACCACGCCGCTGGAAACGCTGGTCTCCGGACTGACGCCGCTTTCAAAGGGAGATGCCCTGAAGACCCTGAATACAGCCAGCAAAGATGACAGCAAAAGCGAACTGAGCGAAGAAGAACTGGCAGGTTTGAGTGCGCTGATGGCGATGCTCCCCCACCAGCAGACCAGCACAGCTCACGCGACAGGCACTGACGGTATTACCGCGAAGTCTGTTCTGAGTTCAGCGACGCTTGCACAGAATGGCGCGGGACAATCGTCCCAGAACACCCCGCTGGCAGGCCATGATAAAGCCCAGCTTTCTGCGTCGTATCAGAGTCAGGGCAAACACAGCGACCCTGTTCTGCCTGACAACGCGCCCGCGACACCGGCTGTAACCGCTGCCGTGGAGAAACAAGAACTCGCCAGCGCGTCGTCTTCAACATCGCCGACCGCAACCCTGGCGCCAGTGATGTCCAGCCACGCGATCAGCCAGCCGGCCGCCACCGTTGCCACTGCGCCGGTGTTAAGCCAGCCTCTGGGAACTCACGAATGGCAGCAATCCCTGAGCCAGCACATCACGCTGTTCACTAAGCAGGGACAACAGACAGCGGAGCTGCGTCTGCACCCGGAAGATCTGGGTCAGGTGCAAATTTCGCTTAAACTGGATGATAACCAGGCGCAACTGCAGATGGTCTCGGCGCACAGCCACGTGCGTGCAGCACTGGAAGCAGCCCTGCCGGTACTACGGACATCGCTGGCTGAGAACGGTATTCAGCTTGCGCAGAGCAGCGTCAGCAGTGAGAGCTTTGCCGGGCAGCAGCAGTCCTTCTCCCAGCAGCAACAGCAGGCTTCGCGTTCCGGTAATACCGGCGGCTTTAATGAAGAGAGTGATGAGATACTGCCTACCCCTGCCGCCCTGCAATCCGCAGCACGTGGCAACAGCGCCGTAGACATCTTCGCCTAAACGCCAGAGGTAACGTGATTATCCCCGTCTTTTCCACGCTTTGACGTCGGCAGGACACGGGATAATCACCTTATTAAGCTGTACCGAAACAGGAAGCTCGTATCAGATGACTGACTCCGCTATCACCAAAAAAAGTAAGCGTTCCATCTGGATCCCGCTGCTGGTGTTGATCACGCTCGCCGCCTGCGCCACCGCGGGCTATAGTTACTGGCGTATGCAGCAGGAACCTTCGACCGCTGCGGCCAAAGCCGAACCAGCACCACCGCCGGCACCGGTATTTTTCCCTCTCGATACCTTCACCGTGAATCTCGGTGATGCGGATCGTGTGCTGTATGTCGGTATTACGCTGCGCCTGAAGGATGAGGCCACGCGTGCGCGCCTGAATGATTATCTTCCTGAAGTGCGTAGCCGCCTTCTGCTGCTGTTCTCTCGTCAGGATGCTTCGACGCTGGCCACCGATGTCGGCAAGCAAAAGCTGGTCGACGCCATTAAACAAACGCTGGCGACCCCGCTGGTAAACGGCCAACCTAAGCAGGAAGTCACTGACGTTCTGTATACAGCCTTCATTCTGCGGTAACGACATGGGCGACAGTATTCTTTCTCAGGCAGAAATCGATGCGCTGCTTAACGGCGACAGCGATAAGAGTGATGATCCGCAACCGGGTCTTGGCGGCGATAGCGATATTCGCCCCTATGACCCGAATACCCAGCGTCGCGTGGTACGTGAACGTCTGCAGGCGCTGGAGATCATTAACGAACGTTTTGCACGTCAGTTCCGTATGGGGCTGTTTAACCTGCTGCGTCGTAGCCCGGACATCACGGTCGGTGCGATCCGTATTCAGCCGTATCATGAGTTTGCCCGCAACCTGCCGGTGCCAACCAACCTTAACCTGATTCATCTGAAGCCGCTGCGCGGCACTGGACTGGTGGTGTTTTCGCCAAGCCTGGTGTTCATTGCGGTGGATAACCTGTTCGGCGGCGACGGGCGTTTCCCGACCAAAGTAGAAGGTCGTGAATTTACCCACACCGAGCAGCGCGTGATTAACCGTATGCTGAAGCTGGCGCTGGAATCTTACAGCGACGCGTGGAAAGCCATTAACCCACTGGACGTGGAGTACGTACGTTCTGAGATGCAGGTGAAATTTACCAATATCACCACCTCTCCAAACGATATCGTCGTCAACACACCGTTCCATGTAGAAATCGGTAACCTGACCGGGGAATTCAACATTTGCCTGCCGTTTAGCATGATCGAACCGCTGCGCGAACTGCTGGTTAACCCCCCGCTGGAGAACTCACGCAACGAAGACCAGAACTGGCGTGAAAACCTGGTACGTCAGGTTCAGCATTCTCAGCTTGAGCTGATCGCGAGTTTTGCCGATATCCCGCTGCGGTTATCCCAGATACTGAAATTACAACCCGGCGATGTTCTGCCGATAGAAAAACCCGACCGCATTATTGCCCATGTGGATGGTGTCCCGGTGCTGACAAGCCAGTACGGCACACTTAACGGTCAGTATGCGTTACGCGTTGAGCACTTGATCAACCCGATATTGAATTCGCTGAATGAGGAACAGCCCAAATGAGTGACATGAACAATCCGTCCGATGAAAACAGCGGAGCACTGGACGATCTGTGGGCTGACGCGTTAAACGAGCAACAATCCACCCCGAGCAAAAGCGCGGCGGATGCGGTATTCCAGCAGCTTGGTGGGGGTGATGTCAGCGGCACGCTGCAGGACATCGACCTGATTATGGACATCCCGGTTAAGCTGACCGTTGAGCTGGGACGCACCCGTATGACCATTAAAGAACTGCTGCGCCTGACGCAGGGTTCCGTGGTGGCGCTGGACGGTCTGGCCGGTGAGCCGCTGGATATCCTGATCAACGGTTATCTGATTGCCCAGGGTGAAGTGGTGGTGGTTGCCGATAAATACGGCGTACGTATCACCGACATCATTACCCCATCAGAACGTATGCGTCGTCTGAGCCGTTAAGCATGAAAACTCAGGCAACAATATCACAACCTTCTGCCGTCCCCGGCTCACCTCTGCTCCAGGTGAGCGGGGCGTTGCTCGGTATTATTGCCTTTATTCTTATCGCCGCATGGCTGGCGAAACGCGTTGGTCTGGCGGGTAAAACCGCCGGTACCCGCGGTCTGAAGGTCAGCGCCAGCACCACACTGGGGCCACGAGAACGCGTGGTCATTGTCGATGTGGAAGATGCGCGTTTGGTTCTGGGCGTCACTGCCTCAAACATCAACGTATTACATAAACTGCCGCCCGCGCCTGTTCTGGTGGACGAGCGCGCAGACGCCCCTGCGGATTTCCAGTCCGTTATGAAGAGTTTGCTTAAGCGTTCCGGGAGATCCTGATGCGCCGTTTGTTATCCCTTACGCTTGCGGGCGTGGGTCTGTTTGCTCCCGCGGTTTATGCGCAACTGCCTGGTCTGGTCTCAACGCCCCTCGCTGGCGGCGGCCAAAGCTGGTCGCTCCCGGTTCAGACACTGGTTTTCATCACCTCGCTGACGTTTATTCCGGCCATCCTGCTGATGATGACCAGCTTCACCCGCATCATCATCGTCTTTGGTCTGCTGCGAAACGCGCTAGGAACCCCTTCCGCACCGCCAAACCAGGTTCTGCTGGGGCTGGCGCTGTTTTTGACCTTTTTCATTATGTCGCCGGTGATCGATAAGATTTACACCGACGCCTACCAGCCGTTCAGCGAAGACAAAATCTCCATGCAGGAGGCGCTGGATAAAGGCGCGCAACCGCTGCGAGAATTTATGCTTCGCCAGACGCGTGAAGCGGATCTGGCGCTCTTTGCTCGCCTGTCCAACACCGGTGAGCTTCAGGGTCCGGAAGCGGTTCCGATGCGTATTCTGCTGCCCGCCTATGTCACCAGCGAGCTGAAAACCGCGTTTCAGATTGGCTTTACCATTTTTATTCCGTTCCTGATTATCGACCTGGTGATCGCCAGCGTGCTGATGGCGCTGGGTATGATGATGGTTCCTCCCGCCACCATTGCCCTGCCCTTTAAGATCATGCTCTTTGTTCTGGTCGATGGCTGGCAGCTGCTGGTCAGTTCTCTGGCCCAGAGTTTCTACAGTTAAGGAACGGCGATGACACCCGAATCGGTCATGATGATGGGCACGGAAGCGATGAAAATCGCGATAGCCGTTGCCGCACCTTTGTTGCTTGTCGCGCTGGTAACCGGTCTGATTATCAGTATTCTGCAGGCCGCCACGCAAATTAACGAAATGACGCTGTCATTCATCCCGAAAATCATCGCCGTGTTCGTGGCGATTATCGTTGCCGGGCCGTGGATGCTGAACCTGTTGCTGGACTATATGCGCAACCTGTTTACCAATCTGCCGTACATCATCGGCTGACCTGACGATGCTGCACTTCACCAGCGACCAGTGGGTTCAGTGGCTTGGCGTCTATTTCTGGCCAATGCTGCGCATCATGGCGCTGATCTCAACAGCCCCGATTCTCAGTGAGAAATCGATCCCCAAGCGTGTCAAAGTGGGGCTGGGCATTATCATTTCCATTATCGTCGCGCCCTCTCTCCCTCCCGTGGATATTCCGATTTTCTCGGCCAATGCGGTATGGGTGGCATTGCAGCAGGTGATGATTGGCGTCGCCGTCGGCTTTACCATGCAACTCGCCTTTGCCGCCGTGCGCACCGCAGGGGAACTCATCGGCCTGCAGATGGGATTATCGTTCGCCACGTTCGTCGATCCCGGCAGCCATCTCAACATGCCTGTGCTGGCGCGAATTATCGACCTGTTGGCCATGCTGTTGTTCTTGTCGTTCAACGGTCATCTGTGGCTCATCTCCATGCTGGTGGATACGTTCCATACGCTGCCAATTGGTGAGAACCCGGTGAACAGCAATGCTTTTCTGGCGCTCACCCGTGCCGCAGGGCTGATATTCCTGAACGGGCTGATGCTCGCGCTACCGATTATCACGCTGCTGCTGACAGTAAACCTGGCATTAGGTTTACTGAACCGAATGGCGCCGCAGTTATCGGTGTTTGTCATTGGTTTTCCGCTGACGTTGACGGTCGGAATTTTATTAATGTCATTACTCATGCCACTTATCGCCCCCTTCTGTGAACATTTATTCGGCGAGATATTCAACCTGTTAGCGGATATTGTCAGCGAACTGCCACGTAAATAATAGCCCTCACTATTGATATTGTCTTTCTGAGGATATTCCTAAAATAAAACCTGAAAAACATCTTCCAGGATATATCTGACGCGGTTTAATTGTTTCTAAGCACCTCACAATACTTAATAATTACTTTACTTTAAGAAGATTCCTGGCAAATTATACGTAACTTTACGGGATAGTGAGTCCGCCTGAAAGTCTTTGTCATGCTCACAGGTTTATTATTTTTTTCCATCCCGTATGGCTGTTTTGAGCTCTCAGGCAGATGGTGAATTATCGTTACGCATTGAGTGAGGGTATGCCATGTCAACGATCATTATGGATTTATGCAGCTACACCCGGCTAGGGTTAACCGGGTACCTGGCAAGCAGAGGGGTAAGAAAGAGAGACATCAACGATGCACACACCGTTGACGAACTCGCAGCCGCTTGTGACGAACTAAAACCAGGCGTGGTGTTTATTAATGAGGACTGTTTCATTCACGATCCAGCCAACAGTCAGCACATTAAGCAAATCATTAATCAGCATCCAAAAACCCTGTTTATTGTTTTTATGGCGATCGCGAATATCCATTTCGATGAGTATTTATTGGTCCGTAAAAACTTATTAATCAGCTCTAAATCGATTAAACCAGAGTCGCTGGATGACATTCTGGGTGATTATTTGAATAAAGAAGTTAAAAATGTAGGAGCGGTTAACTTACCCACCCTATCATTAAGCAGGACTGAATCAAGTATGCTGAGAATGTGGATGGCGGGCCAAGGAACTATTCAGATCTCAGACCAGATGAATATTAAAGCTAAAACCGTTTCGTCACACAAAGGAAATATTAAAAGGAAAATTAAAACGCATAATAAGCAAGTGATCTACCACGTAGTACGCCTGACCGATAATGTGACGAACGGGATTTTCGTCAACATGCGTTAGTCGCTTAAGACCCTGTGCACCCTACCTTT
Source organism: Enterobacter sp. CPE_E890 (assembly GCF_046521475.1). Classification (NCBI taxonomy): domain Bacteria; kingdom Pseudomonadati; phylum Pseudomonadota; class Gammaproteobacteria; order Enterobacterales; family Enterobacteriaceae; genus Enterobacter; species Enterobacter sp. CPE_E890. The sequence goes on from NZ_JBKFZW010000001.1 coordinate 3,056,579, forward strand.
GATCTCTGGCCTGGCCAGAGATTTTTGCTTCTGAGAACGTTGTCGGGTACGCGCTGTGCCACCCGACGCCGAGCTACTCTGCTTTCTCAACAAAAATGCCGTCAGGATGCCCCAGTTCGTTAAAAAACCAGATGCCAAGCGGGTAGTCTTCCAGTGATACCAGGTACATTGTGCCTTCGCTAAACTCTTCAATTGCCAGTACCACACCCGGGCGGCGCGGCCCACCGTCCGTTTTAACGGTTACCCGATCGTTGACCTTCATACATTCCTCCTCTGGTTTTGAGCCAGTGTAGAACAAAACGCAAAAACGCACATCGCCGTCCGGCGCGAATGGCGTTTTTATACACAGGCTATACTTAACCCTGGACACGTTTGTAGGTTGAAAGAGGAGTCCCGTAATGAAGACCGACAAAGCTTACAGCGACACCATCAAACGCGACGTCGAAGTGGATGTCGATGCCCTGCTGGCCGCGATCAATGAGATCAGTGAATCAGAAGTCCGTCGTATGGACGATAATTCTGACCGCGTCATTGTTAACGGAAGGGATTATCACACCTATCGTGAACTGGCTGAGGCCTTCGAGCTTGATATTCATGACTTTAGCGTGTCTGAAGCAAATCGGTAGCACGAAAAAAATCCCGGTCATGGGGATGGCCGGGATCAAAACTTGCTTATGCAAGAAGCACTTGAAATTCGTTACACCAGGAAACCTGATGTACATGCCACACTATCCCCAACAATTTTGCCTGACAAGCATATATTCTCGGAATGAATATAACATTTTTAACATATTGATTTTTGTTATGAGCGATAACATACGCCGAATGCGGGTTTGCCTGGGATAGTTCCCTTTTCCAGGATTTCCCTTTCCGTTATTTTTTAGGAATATTCTTAATCTCTGACGCATCCGTTATCTGGAGCCACTATGCCTTCACTGCAGGACACGCTGCTGATTTTTTCTGACCTGGATGGCTCGTTGCTGGATATTCATACCTATGACTGGCAGCCAGCGATACCCTGGCTCGACAGGCTGCTGGATAACCAGGTACCGGTCATTCTTTGCAGCAGTAAGACGGTGGCAGAGATGCTTGAGATCCAGCAGGATCTGGGGCTGGAAGGTTTACCGCTTATTGCCGAAAACGGCGCAGTGATTCAGCCTGATGTCCGCTGGGAAATGGGTCAGCGCCACATCAGAGGGATGTCGCACCAGGATATCCACCGGCTGATTGAACAAATCCGCCTGCAGTTGCGCGTTAAATTCACCACCTTTGACGACGTCGATGAACGGGTTATCAGCGAGTGGACCGGGCTGACGCGCTATCGCTCAGCCCTTGCACGTAAGCATGAAGCCTCCGTCACGCTTATCTGGCGCGACACCGATGAGAAAATGGTTGAGTTTGAAGAGGTGCTGGCGCGAAGTGGCCTGAAATGCCTGCAAGGCGCCCGTTTCTGGCATATTCTGGACGCCCGCTGTGGTAAGGACGTTGCGGTTAACTGGCTTATTGAGCAGTACCGTGAGCAGGAAGATATCACTCCTGTCACCCTGGGACTCGGTGATGGCCCCAATGATGCCCCCCTGTTGGACAGCATGGACTTCGCTGTCGTCATCAAAGGGATAAACCGACAGGGTATCGTGCTGCGAGACACTTCCCCTGCGCGGGTCTATTACACTCAGCAGCCCGGACCGGCTGGCTGGAGTGAGGGGCTGGATCACTTCTTGTCGTCATCGCGCCAGATAACCTGATTACGTCCCCCCTGTTTTGCCAGATACAGACGGGTATCGGCAATCGACTGCAGCTGTTCAAAGTTGTAGTTCCCTTTTTCATGAGCACAGCTCACGCCAAATGATGCAGTGATATGTAATGTGGTGCTTTTTTTCACCAGAATCTCTTTGCTGTCAATCCTTGCGCGGATGCGCTCAGCTACCACCGAGGCCTCGGGAAGCGCCACCCCAGGTAATACCACGCAAAACTCTTCCCCGCCGACGCGCCCGGCGACATCGTTTTCACGCAGTCCGCTGGCAATAATCCCGGCAGCATGAGACAGCACCTTATCACCCGCCTGATGACCAAAGCGGTCATTGATGCTTTTGAAATGATCCAGATCGATCTGAATCACGGAAAACGGTAACGACTGTTGCTGGCATTGTTGTGCCAGTATTCTGGCCCGTTCGAAGAGCGCACCACGGTTATTCAGACGGGTGAGCGGATCATGCCAGGCCTGCCACTGCAGTGAGCTTTGCCGTGCATACATGTTGCTCACCATTCGGCGGATCACCAGCCAGGAGATAAGCAGCATGGCCGTGAACAGTGCCCACAGCAGAGCCAGCACAATGCTGATGCTACCGAAATCACCCTGAACACCTTCATGCAGGGTATGCACTCGCAGAACGACGCCATCAAAGTGATCGAGCCGTTCCCAACTGATAAAACGACTGCCGAGACGGACTCCACCTTCCGTGTCACTTTCAATGGCATGCGCGATTTGCGCCATTTCACGTTCGTCAAAACGGTTCATCAGGCTGGCAGGGGATTCCGAAGAGGCAATCAAGTTGAGGCGCGAATCGTACAGCTGATATTCCCCTTCGGCATGATCGTCCGTTGCATCTGCCAGCAAACGCTTCATGGTGCTAAACGAAAAATCCATCGCCACTACGCCGTACCAGTAATGTTCAAAATAGATGGGTATGCTGGCCGTAATCATGCGTTCGTTGCCGGTCCAGGAGGACGCGGTAGAGATAAACCAGCGCACCGCCCGCGCACGATTGTTACGTTCAGACTGCTGCGTAAACCAGGGCTGGGTCACCAGGTGGTAATAACGCGTAATGATGTCGTCACTCTGCGCAGGCGTATCCGTGGAAAGATAAAACCCGGCGCGGGAGATATAGATAATCCGCTCTTCATTCTGTACCGTCGATGAGGCCAGACGTAGTAAGTAACCGACTTCAAGTGCAGCAGAAATTTCATTACGGATACGTTCATCGTCACGGTTGAGGAGTACCGTTTTTTCAACAAAGGCGTCTGATACGCCATTAATGGGGAGTGTGCGTTCTTTATCCACCGCCAGTTGCCAGGCAGGTCGATTCCGGAGGAGGTCAAAACGATCAACAGCCTGATGCAAAACGTCAAATGCCAGCGGTTTCTGCAGTGCGTCCCGCATGCTGTTGCGGAAAAATAGCGCCTTATCAACGCCAAATTGCAGCTGTCTGTCGAGCGAGCTGGCAACCGTTTCCAGATGATTGCGCTGGCTGGAGATATAGGCCTCTTCCAGCACCACCACCTCGCGCCAGGTCAGAAGAGTGGAGAAGATCAGTACGACGATAAAACAGGAATTAACAATCAGGCCAGGGTTGCTGCGCTTTTGCAGCCATTGAAAAAAAGATCGTCTTACAACAAATGTATCGCGCTGCACACACACTCTCCCTGATGACTGCCTACACCCGGTACCTGAAATAAAAAACGCCCGACAAAGCCGGGCGTTATGTGATTAAGCCTTGTCTCGTTTCTGCTGCCCATCACCCGGCTGAAGCTCATCTTCACGAAATGCTTCCCGCTTGATGCTGTAGCCATCGTGCCACCGACACTCCACCATTCCACTGGAATACCCGGTGACAATCATACGTGGGCCGCCCTTCTTAGGCTTAACTTCATCACTGACCAAAAAGACCATACCTGCCTCCTGTATCAGGGTGAAACTTTTTCAATTTAGACGAGGAATGGTCTTTTTGCATCTGTAACAGGTAGCAATTAGTGCGCCGTGCCACGCATTTTTTCGACCAACTTTACTGCCGCCACCACGATAGCGCCAATGATAAAGCCCAACACAAGATTCAGCAGCGTGGGCAGAATCGCCGCGACAACAGCACCCTGCGCAGTGGAGAAATGTTCGATAGCGTGATGCAATGGCGCAATACCGTGCACCACAATACCGCCGCCAACGAGGAACATCGCCAGCGTGCCGACCACGGATAAACTCTTCATCAGCCAGGGCGCCAGCACCAGTAAGCTTTTGCCTACCCCTTTTGCCACCGCGCTTGATTTCTCTTCCAGCCAGTAGCCGATATCATCCAGCTTAACGATCAACCCCACCAGACCGTACACCCCTACCGTGACCAGAATAGCGATCCCGGAGAGGATCAGAACCTGGTTCATCAGCGGTGCTTCAGACACAATCCCCAGCGTAATGGCGACGATCTCAGCAGAGAGAATAAAGTCGGTACGAATAGCCCCTTTCACTTTATCGCGCTCAAAGGTTTTCGGATCCTGCGCGGCCAGTGCTTCAAGACGCTGCTGGCGCATTTCAGGCGTATCGTTCTTATTACGTGCCGCGAACGAATGCAGGACTTTCTCGACGCCCTCGAAGCATAAAAATGCCCCACCAATCATCAGTAACGGCGTGATGGCCCAGGGAATAAACGCGCTGATCAGTAGCGCCAGTGGTACCAGAATCACTTTATTCAGGAATGAACCTTTCGCAACGCCCCACACCACCGGCAGTTCACGATTAGCCCTAACCCCACTCACCTGCTGGGCGTTAAGCGATAAATCATCTCCCAGAACGCCAGCGGTTTTCTTCGCTGCCAGTTTCCCCATCACTGAAATGTCATCCAGCAAGGTGGCAATATCATCCAGCAATGTTAATAAGCTACTTCCTGCCAAAATCTCAATCCTTCTTTTTTTGCTAATGTAGTGAATAGTATGGAGCAAAAGCGTGAACCCGGAAACAGGCACCTTTCGTCAACAAAAAATTCACATCAACCACACAATTAAAGGGCTCGCCAGCACGATAGTTTTCGCGTTTACTATCAGCGACCTTTTTATTTCGTCGTGAGGGATTATGCGTTTCCGGCAATTGCTACCGCTAATTGGGGCACTTTTTTCACTGTATATCATTTGGGGTTCAACCTACTTTGTCATTCGCATCGGGGTAGAAAGCTGGCCGCCGCTGATGATGGCGGGTATTCGCTTCCTCTCGGCTGGGGTGCTTCTGCTGGCATTCCTGCTGCTACGCGGGCATAAACTTCCCCCACTTCGCCCGCTGCTTAATGCTGCATTGATTGGTCTGCTGCTGTTGGCCGTGGGCAATGGTTTTGTGACCATTGCCGAGCACCAGAATGTACCGTCAGGGATCGCTGCCGTGGTTGTGGCCACCGTCCCGCTGTTTACCCTCTGTTTTAGCCGCCTTTTTGGCATTCGTACCCGCAAACTGGAATGGCTGGGGATTGGCATCGGGCTTGCTGGCATTATTCTGCTCAACAGCGGCGGTAATCTGAGCGGGAACCCATGGGGCGCCGTGATTATTCTGATCGGCTCTATGAGCTGGGCGTTCGGTTCCGTATACGGCTCCCGTATTGAGCTGCCCTCCGGCATGATGGCTGGCGCAATAGAGATGCTCGCTGCGGGGATTGTGCTCTTACTCGCCTCAACGCTGACGGGAGAAAAGCTGACGACAATGCCGGGTCTGTCGGGCTTTCTGGCGGTCGGTTATCTGGCGCTGTTTGGATCGCTCATCGCCATTAATGCCTACATGTTCCTGATCCGCAATGTTTCTCCGGCCGTCGCCACCAGCTATGCCTATGTCAACCCGGTCGTGGCCGTGCTGCTCGGCACAGGATTGGGCGGTGAAACGCTCTCGTCGGTAGAATGGCTGGCACTCGGGGTGATTGTTTTTGCTGTTGTGCTGGTCACGCTGGGCAAATATTTGCTGCCTGCCAAACCGGTTGTCACACCTTGCGAGGTGGAAAAACCGTAAGCGGATGAATACCCTGTGTGTCGATCTGCGCGGTCTGACCGCCGCCGCAGATCCACTCTTCCAGCCGTTCCGTGAGATCGGCATCGTTCAGTTTTAATCTGCCTCTCAGGGCACACTCCCAGACGATCAGCACTCGCCAGCCCTGAGCAATAAGCGTGGTGAGATCCCGGTTGTCACGATCAACATTTTTACCAATTTTCTCCAGCCAGAAATCGGTGCGTGTCGCCGGAACCTTGAACAAGTAGCAGTCGTGATGATGCCAGAAACAGCCGTGGGTAAAGATGATGCACTGGTACGCGTCGACAACGAAGTCCGGGCGACCCGCAAGCGAAGGATCCTGCACGCGGAAATCAACGCCGGCCTGCGTCAGAAGCGCGGCCAGGCGTTTTTCAATTGCGGTATCACGCGTGCCGATGGCACGCATGTTTTTACTGCGTGTTGCTTTATCGTGAACATCCGTCATTGACGGCCTCACTCTGACGTAGCGCCACAGCCTGTTTGATGCGGGAGGCCAGCAGTTTTGCCACCGCCGCAAACGCGGGAACCACCACAGAATTACCAAACTGGCGATAAGCCTGCGTGTCCGAAACCGGAATGCGGAAGCTGTAGCCTTGCGGGGTCTCAAACCCCATTAACCGGGCGCATTCCCGAGGCGTTAAGCGCCGTGGACGGTGACGCTGGTTGTCCGGGTCGTCGAAATTCTGCTCGCCAAGCGCCTTGTCCCAGCCTCTGTCGATCAGAATTTCTGCACCGTCCTTATAGTAGCGGGCAGAAAGCGTGCGGGTGACGCTGTGCGGATCGTTTGGGTTGACCATCCCAAAACCGAAGCCGTTGCCCTTCGCCTGATGTTTTTTGGCATAGCGGTAGAGGTATTTCCACAGCACCGGAGTGAGGATAAATTTCGCGTCGACGACAGGCTCCAGCAGCTCAGCCACGGTGGGACGGTGCGCCGGATATAAAGAAGGAATATCACGCAGGGTGAAATCCCCCTTCAGATTGAGATCGCGGCGGAAACCCACCAGCACGATTCGTTCGCGATGCTGGGGCAGAAAATGTTTCCCATCAATGATTTTTGGGTCATCCGCGCCCATGTCCTGTGAGTCGGCCACGTCATAGCCCAACTCGTCCAGCGTTTGCATGATGATGCGGAAGGTTTTTCCACCATCATGGCTCTTTAGATTCTTGACGTTTTCCAGCACAAAAATCGCCGGGCGTCGGGCGTCAATAATGCGGGCCACATCAAAAAACAGCGTTCCCTGGGTATCACAGGCGAAACCGTGGGCACGTCCGAGGGCGTTCTTTTTCGAGACGCCCGCCAGGGAGAAAGGCTGGCACGGGAAACCCGCCAACAGCACATCATGCGCCGGGATCGTCTGGCGAATGTGCTCCGCGGCTTGTGCATCGCTCACGCCACTTTTATGGCTCAGGGTGACATCGCGGATATCCGCGTTGAAATGATGTTCATGCGGATCGCAGTACCAGTTTGCTTTGTAGGTGCGCACAGCATGTTTGTTCCACTCGCTGGTAAACACGCACTGACCGCCGATGGCTTCAAAGCCGTGTCGGATGCCACCGATACCGGCAAACAGATCGATAAAGCGGAAGGCATAATTCGGGTGCGCGGCTGAAGGGCGTGGAAGCAGGCTCTGCAGGTAACGAAACTCGCCTTCGCTCAGGCGACGCCCTGCCCGCTCGCTGGTCAGCAGTCTTTTCAGGATTGCCGGGCTCCAGTGGCTCTCACCGTGTGCCACCAGCTGATTTGCCAGGGTTTTAGCATCATAGATATCTAACAACTGGTGCAATAACGCCTGCACCGTTGCCGTTGATTTCTCAGCCTGCTCAGGTGCGGGCTCAGTCACTGATCGATTTTCCTGCATTCTTTTAACCGGACAATAAAGACTGGAAACAGATTACCACAGTTCATTTGCGCAAACTGCGACGGAAGCGGCTCTGAACCTGGCTATCCAGCCCGATGCAGTCGCCGTGTAATTCGGCACTGAGTTTCGCCATAAACTGGATCAGAAAATCGGCGTTGTGATGCGCGAGCTCGCGCCCGACATCCGTTTGCATTGTATCAGGCAACCGCAACAGCTTGGTCTGAAAATGGTCAAGGGCAAACGCCCGGTCATCAAGGGCTCGTGCATCGGCGAACGGATCGTCAGCATCAAACAGTGCCACCCCCAAAGCGCCTGACACGGCAAAGACTCGCGCCAGACCGATGGCACCCAGTGCTTCCAGACGGTCTGCATCCTGGACAATTTTGGCCTCAATACTTTGCGGCGTCAGCCCGGCGCTGAAACTGTGTGCCTCGATGGCATGTTCCACTGCGGCATAACATTCGGACGGAAAATCAGGGAAATCGCATTGCAGAATGCTACGTGTCTTACGCGCCGCCAGACGGGATGACTGACTGCGTTCCGGATGGTTTTTGGGCAGGCTAACGATGTCATGAAAATAACATGCGGTCAGCACAACCAGCGGGTCAACCGTCTGGTTGTCCATAATTTTTTGCGCGGTCATCCAGACACGACGAAAGTGTGAAATATCATGAGCGGCGTCGTCGGTGGTGTGGTTTTCGTCGAGCCAGCGTTCAAAGCGGTGCTGCCACTGCGTAAGTTCCATGATCACATCCTGTCGGTGAAACGGTAACAATAGCAACTTTCCCCGCTGCTATCACCGGTCGTCCTGACGGGGACGCGTATACCAGGCAATCGCGCCCAGAATCAGACCGACGGTGCCCAGCACCATAAACCCCAGAATGGCTCCCAGCCACTTCCCGCTGGTCGACCCTAAATCACCGTCAGCCACGGTATCAGGCAGTGATGGAATTTTACTTACCACCCACGCGTAGCGCGCCATAGCCCAGACAAAGTAACCGCAAAATGCGTAGAACACCCACAGAGCCAGTTTGCCTCCCAGGCTGCGTTCAATTTTTCGTTCCATCTTTATCCTTCACTCCACGATAGCTGCACTATCGTTTTCACCTGCTCACTTAGTTTTGTGACAATCATCACATTTTGTCATTAAACGCGGCAGTGTGGGAAGATTTCTTACGCTCAGTTTGCGTTAAGTTGATCTCAGGCAAGATTAACGGTTGTGTTATTTTTGCTCTGAAAGGCCGAGATATATAATTTCAAGCAATTATAAAAATGAAATAATAATAGCGTGAAATACTTAATAATAATTAACCCCTATATGTTCAATCGAATAATTCACAAGAAAAATAAAGCGACACTTAGAAATATTTTGCAATATTTATACGACTTTAATTACATTTATTTTTGAACAAAAATAACAAACCATAGAATAGTATCAACCATGTAATTGCGGAGAGTAATTACATATATTCATATAAATTATCTTTAAAGGGAATATATAATGAAAAGAAAAGTTCTGGCACTTCTTGTACCCGCTTTATTAATGGCTGGCGCGGTAAATGCGGCAGAGATGTACAATAAAAACGGCAACAAAGTTGACCTGTATGGCAAAGTCGATGCACGTCATACCTTCTCTGACAACCCAGGTGACGACGGCGATGAAACCTATGTACAGATTGGTTTCAAAGGCGAAACCCAGATTACTCGCGATCTGATCGGTTACGGCCAGTGGGAATATAAAACCTACGCAAATGATACTGAAGGCGCGGGTGATAAATCCTTTAACCGTCTGGCATATGCAGGTCTGAAATATGGTGAATACGGCTCATTTGATTATGGCCGTAATTACGGCGTCGTGTACGACGTTGAAGCCTGGACCGATATGCTGCCGGTATTTGGCGGTGATTCTTACACCTGGACCGATAACTTTATGAATGGCCGTGCTAACGGTCTGGCGACTTATCGTAATAAAGATTTCTTTGGTCTGGTTGATGGTCTGAATTTTGCGCTGCAATATCAAGGTAATAACGAAAGTGGTCCACACGAAGATCAATTCGGTAATAATATTGATGTTCAGGAAGGCACGAAAAATGGTCATAAAGATGTGCGTTTCCAGAATGGCGACGGCTTCGGTATGTCGACTTCCTACGACTTCTCTGGCGACCTGTCCGGCCTGAGCCTGGGTGCAGCGTATTCGTCTTCTGATCGTACTAACGAGCAGGTTGCTTATGGCAAAGCCGCGGAAGGCATCGGTTATGCCGGTGGCGAAAAAGCTGAAGCCTGGACCGTTGGCGCAAAATACGATGCAAACAGCATCTACCTGGCAATGATGTATGCGGAAACCCGCAACATGACGCCAATCGGTAACCTTGGTATCGCAAACCAGACTCAGAACTTCGAAGCGGTTGCCCAGTACCAGTTCGACTTCGGCCTGCGTCCTTCCCTGGCATGGGTTTACTCAAAAGGTAAAGACCTGGACGGTAAGGGATTCAATCAGGATCTGGTTAACTACATTGACGTGGGCATGACCTACAGCTTAAACAAGAACTTCTCTACTTATGTTGATTACAAAATCAACATGCTGGACAACGACGAAGCACTGTATGAAACATACGGTATTTCCACCGATGACATCGTTGGCATCGGTATGACCTACCAGTTCTAATATCTAAAATACTAAAGCCCGCTTTCGCGGGCTTTTTTATGCCATTTGTCAGGCTCTACGGCGCTTCCTGCAACGCCACGCGAATAAATCCGTTATTCTGCGCCAGTAGCTCATGGGCTTTCCAGGCATCCAGCCCTGTCAGCACCATCAACACCGCTGTTTTACAGTTATGGTTACACCCTTCCAGCGCGGCTTTCGCCTCCGCCCGGGTACATCCGCCTGCTTCCATCACTATTGCGATTTGTCGCTCGGCCCATTTGGTATTGCTTGCCTCAAGATCCACACGCAGGTTGCTGTATGCGCGACCGGTTCGGACGGCCAATCCGGTAGCAATCATCGAGAGGATCATTTTCTGCGCAATCCCCGCTTTGGTATTGATATAGCCTGCGACCACATCAGCACCCAGTTCCGGGGCAATCACCATGCTCGCCAGTTGCGCCGCTTCACTTTGCGCGTCGCCGGTAATGACAGCAACCGAAGAGCCCAGCGACCATGCATGCCGCATCGCGCCCCAAACCCACGGTGTTTTTCCGCTAATGGTCACCGCCAGCATCATATCGTGTTCGCCAAAGGTGATGGCCTGCAGGTCGGCAACGCCACGCTCATAGCTTCCTTCTCCCTCGCCTGCTGTAACGGCAATGACAGGAGTTTTACCCGGAGCATATTCATCCGCTACCTGTTGCGCGACACGGCCCGACGGGCCTGCGCCAACAATGACTAAACGACCACCGTGGCTGAGGGTCGCGGCGGCGTTATCCACCACGCGGGCGATAGTTGTTAAACAGGGGGTAATAGCAGCAGTGATAAGTGCATCATCCTGGTGAATGACTTTCAGCATGTCCAGCGTGGACAATCTATCAATATTCATCGTGCTGGCGTGCCGTCTTTCCTTGACCGAACCGGTAAGCATAATGCTCATAAACAGCCTCCTTATTATGAGTACCCACACACTATAAAGTGTTTTATATGGATGACATGCGAGGAGGGTCACGAAAAGAGGAGCAAATCCACGCCTTTACATGGCTTTAAGAAAAGCGCGTCATCGGCGATAATTACCCCCTTTCTTAATCATCGCGGAGTGTTGATGAGCGATTTGCAGCCTTTCCTTCTGACGCGCAAGCGCCCCATGAAACTGAATACGCTGGTCACGTTAATGGTATGCGCGATTATTGCCTCTGTGCTGCTGGTGGTCTTTGCACTCTATTCAGTACAAATTACCCGGGCGACCCGCGATGATGTTAAAGATACCGCTCTGGGTATCGCCCGAACGCTGGCTAACAGCCCGGAGATCCAGCGAGGCCTGATGCAGCCCCCGCAGGCAGATATCATTCAGCCCATCGCCAAAGCCGTTACCCAACGCAACGATCTGCTGCTCACGGTGGTGACTGACATGCGGGGGATTCGTTACTCGCACCCGAACGAAGCGCTGATCGGCCTGCACTTTATTGGTAATGACCTCGAGCCTGCGCTGGAAGGTAAAGAGAATGTCTCCGTAAACCGTGGTGCGCTCGCCGAAGCTCTCCGTGTTTTCACCCCTGTTTATGACAGCCAGCACGATCAGATCGGTGTGGTGGTGGTCGGTATCTCTCTCAAAAAAGTGGAAGATCAGATCGCCCGTGGACGGATGAACGCCGTCTGGACCATCTTATTCAGTATCTTTATGAGTTCCATGGCGATTTGGGGTCTGGTTCGGGTACTGAAACGCATCCTGTTCGGGCTCGAACCCTACGAAATCTCCGCATTGTTCGAACAGCGTCAGGCAATGCTGCAGTCGCTCCGTGAAGGGGTGCTGGCTGTCGATATTCATGGCCGGGTGACAATGATTAATCAAACCGCCAGAGAGATTTTACTCCTGCCTTCAGGCAAGCAGACTGAAAACGCCAGCGCGCCGCTGCTGGCCAGCCTGCGGGAAGTCTCGAAAACGGGTATTGCCCGCCAGGATCAGGAGATCAGCTGTAACGGGCGGCTGTTGCTGTGCAACATGGTGCCAGTCAAAAGCCAGGATCGGGTGATCGGCGCGATCACCACCTTCCGCGATAAAACGGAAATCAGCCAGCTGATGCAGCGGATTGATGGCATGGTCAGTTACGTCGACGCCCTGCGCACCCATACACATGAGTTTATGAACAAACTGCACGTGATCCTTGGCCTGCTGCACATGAAACGCTACGACAAGCTGGAAGAGTACATCATCCAGACCGCGCACAATTACCAGACAGATATCGGTGAGATACAGAGCAAGGTAAAATCTCCGGTGATTGCGGGGTTCCTGCTGGGTAAAATAAACCGGGCGAAAGAAGCGGGCGTCACCCTGTCGCTGGCCGATGAGTGCCAGATTCCGGATACCGCCAGTGAAGAGCAGGTTGCAGTGCTGATCACCGCGCTGGGTAACCTTATTGAAAACGCACTCGACGCGATGGAAGGACAGCAGGAAGGCGAAATCACTCTGCTGTTGCATTATCAGAATGGCTGGCTCAGTTGTGAAGTCAGTGATGATGGCCCCGGTATTGATCCCACTCAGCTGGAGGCTATTTTTACAAAGGGATTCTCAACCAAAGGTGAAAACCGCGGTGTTGGGTTGTTCCTTGCTCGCCAGCAAATCCAGAACCTGGGCGGAGACATCTCCGTCGAGTCTGAGCCTGGTGTCTTTACCCAATTTTTTGTTCACATCCCCTGGGATAGCGAGAGGAATATCGCGTGATAAATGTATTAATTGTCGATGATGATGCCATGGTAGCTGACCTCAACCGTCTGTACGTCAACCGTGTTGAAGGCTTTAGCTGCTGCGGTGTCGCCTCTACGCTCAACCAGGCCGAGGCCTTTATCAATAACCCCAACCAGCCTGTCGACCTGGTGCTGCTGGACGTTTATATGCAGCAGGATAACGGGCTGGATCTGTTGCCCGTTATTCGCGCTTCGGGCCGCCCGATTGATGTCATTATGATCTCCTCCGCTGCTGACGCCGCCACGATCCAGACCTCCATCCATTACGGCGTGATGGATTATCTGATTAAACCCTTCCAGTTCCCGCGCTTTGAAGAGGCACTAAACGGCTGGAAGGCGAAGCACAGTCTGATGGGATCGCACCAGTACTACGAGCAGGCCGACGTTGACAGACTGATCCACGGCGGAGCGCCAGAGCTGGCGGACAGCAAAAAGCTGCCGAAAGGGTTAACGCCGCAGACGCTGCGCACGATTTGTCAGTGGATTGATGCCCATCCGGAGACAGAATTCTCCACCGATGACCTGGCAGGCGCGGTCAATATCTCCCGCGTATCTTGCCGCAAATATCTGATCTGGCTGGCGCAAATCAACATTTTGTTCACCAGCATTCACTACGGTGCAACCGGGCGTCCGGTGTATCGCTACCGCCTCCAGCCGGAGCAAACAGGCCTGCTCAAGCAGTATTGTCAGTAACGCAGTAGCTGTTATCCAGCAAGGTAAACCGGAAGTGGTGCGCTGAAGAGAGCACCACTTCTTTTGTTTTTGTCACAAAGATAGCTTCAATATCGGGGCGCGCGCGCAGCGTGGCACACCCCTTCTCTACGCCCATGCCGTACATCAACGTGGTCCAGATATCTCCATCAATGGAGTTTTTAGAAATGATGGTCACGCTATCCAGTTCGTTATCCAGGGGATACCCGGTGCGCGGATCGAGAATGTGGTGGTAGCGTTTGCCGTTTTGTTCAAAGTAGCGTTCGTATGTTCCGGACGTCACGACTGACATGTTCTCGACCGTCATCGTGCCGATCAACGCATCCCCGGCGAACGGTTTTTTTAGCCCCACGCTCCAGCCCCCTTCCGGCGAGCCTAAGGTCTGGATATTGCCGCCGAGGTTAATCAGCCCCAGATCGGCCCCCTCTTTGTGCAGATAATCCCGTACTCTGTCGGCGATATATCCTTTGGCGATGGCCCCCAGATCGATTTCCATACCCGTGCTGGTCAGAAATACGCTACTGCGGGCCTCATCAAGGATGACATCCTCAGGACGGGTAATCGCCAGCAGTGACGCTAATTCATCGGCAGGCGGAACGCTGTCTCCCTGAAAACCAATTTTCCAGCGCTTCACCAGCGGGCCAATGGCCAGGTTAAAGGCGCTGTCCTTGAGGAGGCTTGCCGCTTTTGCACAGCGGATCAGTTCAAATACGGGTCGGCTGACGGTGACCGGATGCTGGCCTGCAGCATGATTAATGTCCATGACCTGCGAGTGCGCGCGGTTGACGGTGAGCAGATCTTCATACTGTTTGATCAGGCGAAACACGCGGGAAGCGAGGGCTTCGTCATGGGAGAAGAGTTTCAGGAGGATGGGTGAGCCCATCAGGACGGCGGAGTAGCTATAAACGCGATAGCTATCGGGCATGGGATGTATCCTCAAATGTAACCCCGGCAAGCACAGCGCCGCCGGGGAATATGCCGGATGGCGCTGCGCTCATCCGGCCTGAGAAACAGGTGCCTTACCTCATTTTCGAACGCATAGCCGCCTGGTGTCCGGCCAGAGTACCAAAAATAATGATATCTGCCACTGCGTTACCACCGATACGGTTACCGCCGTGGATCCCGCCGACCACTTCACCGGCAGCAAACGCCCCAGGCAGTACGTTGTGGTTGCTGTCCAGTACGCAGGTTTCGGTATTGATGGTCACGCCGCCCATGGTGTGGTGCACGCCTGGTGCAATCTGAATGGCGTAGAATGGCCCTTCGTTGATTGGCGCACGCAGCGCAGTGGTACGGCCGAAATCGTCGTCATGCTGTTTTTCAACGAAACCGTTGTAACGTTCCAGCGTCGCCAGGAAAGCGTGGTAATCCATCCCCAGGGCTTCAGCCAGTGCTTTTGGCGAGCTGGCGCTGGTCACAAACCCCTTGGCGATATACTCATCCGCGGCATTGTTTTTGGCACGAACATGTTCATCAAAGACGATGTAAGCGTATTTCTCTGGCAGCGCGATGATTGACGCGGAGACTTTATCGCGGGTCGACATCTCATTGAAGAAGCGATTCCCCTGCTGGTTCACCAGAATCGCCCCGCCGCCTCGGATAGATTCGGAAATCAGATACGATGTTTTCTGCTCAACGGTTGGGTGAATCTGGATTTCGCCCATATCAACGGTGCCTGCACCAATACGTTCCAGCAGCGCAATACCGCCACCGGTCGCCCCTTTGTGGTTGGTGGTAACGAAACCTTCCAGATCCGGACGGTATTTCACCACCATCTGGCTGTTGGCACTGAAACCACCGGTGGCAACAATGACACTTTTGGTTGCTACGGTAATAGTTTCATTCTCTTCGGTGGTCAGGCGCACGCCGGTGACTTCGCCGTTTTCGAAGAGAATATCGCTGACGGAGGTGTCCAGCATGACCTCGATGTTGCGTTTGTTGACGTTACGCACCAGACCGCTAATCAGGTAGCCACCCACCGCAGAGCCGTCTTTTGGACGGTGAGTACGGTCGATGCTCATCCCGCCGGTGGTGGTGATGTCGTTTAGCATAATGCCGCGTGTTGCCAGCCACTCAATCGCCTGCGGCGCGTTCTCAACAAAGCGGCGCAGCAGTTCCGGGTTGTTCTTGTTACCGCCGCCTTTCAGGCTTTCCTGGTAGAACAGCTCTTTGCTGTCCTGAATGCCCTTCACGCGCTGAAAGCGGGTTTCGGCGGCGTTCATCCCGGCAGAGGCTTTAATGGTGTTCCCGCCGATGGTTGGCATTTTCTCAACAATCAGCACGCTTGCACCTTCATCGTGAGCCTGGATGGCGGCGGCCAGACCGGCACCACCGCTACCAACCACCACCACGTCCACGCTGCGGGTTTCATTCGGGTCGGCGCCCTCTTCTGCGGCCAGCGCTTTGCTGGATTTCAGCATTGCTTTCGAGACCGCTTTTTTCACCGCTTCACTCTGGCTGGTTGCGCCAGTGATGGCATCCACGTGCGGGGTGTTGGCATCCAGAATGCGGGTACGGATCTCTTCAAAGCTGGTCACAAACTCAACGTCTTCGCTCGGACCCGATGCGAGTTCGATATCCGCAATGCGGTCGGTCTCCAGGCTGACGTTAATCACCAGCTCGTTAGCATCGTCCTGCACTTTCTCAACAAAGGTGCCCGGTTTGAATTTAGATTCACCCATGCTCATGTCGCGGATCATCGCTTCCACCAGCGAGAAGCGCCACAGCGGTTCAGGGATGTTCAGCTCTTCACGTTTGGTGCTGTCCATAAACAGCTCAAGGTTTTCACCGGCCGCGATGCGGTCAGTCCAGTCCGGGTAAGCAATAGTGGCGCGGCCAACGGCAATCAGGTCGTAACCGTGGTCCAGCGCCTCATTGACGTCTGCGGCATTCACCACGCCGCCCACGCCCATGACCGGAACCTGTGCCAGCGTTTCTGAACGCATGGCGCAGTATTTTTCAATAAGCGGCGTCGGGTCCTGGGTATCAACAATAGAAGGACGCAGAGTGGCACCCACGGAGAAGTGCAGATAATCCACACCGCGCGCAGCCAGTTTCTCCAGCAGGTACATGGTGTCTTCAAAGCGGATACCCGGCACTTCCAGCTCTTCAGGGGAGAAGCGATAGCCAATAATAAACGCGTCGTCCGCGTACTGGCGCACCATTTTGTGAGTAATTTCCAGCACCGCCAGCGGGAATTTCGCACGGTTATCACGGCTGCCGCCCCATTCGTCCGTGCGCTGGTTTGAGTTCGGGGAGTAGAACTGCTGGATCAGATAGGTATTGGCCCCGTGGATCTCGACACCGTCAAAACCAGCCTGAATCGCGCGGCGCACGGCTTCACCAAACTTACCGATCATGCCTTCGACTTCGGCAGTGGTCAGCGCAACCGGCGTCGCGGCACCGTCACGTGGAGCGGCAACAGCGCTTGGCCCAACCGGCGTACGGCCACCGATCAGTTTCGGGTCAACCATACGGCCGCCGTGGTAGATCTGCAGCAGGGCTTTAGAACCCTTAGATTTAATTGCCTCAGCGATTTTCGCCAGCCCGGCGATTTTCTCGTCATTATCAATACCGATCGCCCCCGGGAAGGCAAGGCCGAGATCGTCGACAAAGCAACACTCAACAATAATGGTGCCAATGCTGCCGGAACGGGCCCGATAGTACTCCACTAGCTCGCTGGTCACCGTACCGTCATAGTAGCCGGTACAGGTTGTCATTGGGGCCATTAACAAACGGTTTTTCAGTTCGGTACCATTCGGTAATGTGAAGGAACTCAGAATGCGTTCGTTAGTGCTCATAATAGAAAACTCCAAACTTTTAAAAATTAAGAATTCGTTATCGGATTGATTTTTTATTTCGTCGTTCTTTGCCGATGTCATGATATTAATATAATGATTTTTTTAGTTTCTAAAGTCATTACGTTAGTTAAAAAACTATTTAATCCCTTCAATAACACAAATAACACATTGGTGTTAGCGAATGTAATTCAGTCATTCACAATAATTTAAAATACGTTAAATAAAAATTGGTAAAACCAATTTCCACATAAATAATAAAACAATTAAAAACAACAAGATACAAAACAAAGAAAACATAAATGTTACGGAAATGATAAAACGAACCAATAAAACACGTAATACCCACATACGCCTGAGTGGTTATTAATAAAAGAATAAAAATAACGCTGCCATTCTGTTTTTTTGATCGTGATCAATAGTTATGGCATCCAAAAGCGCAATATAAAAACATCATCATTTTTTAATTTAGCGCAATCAAAAATGCGTTAAATCGCTATTACTGAAAATACAAAAGCGCACCTTTAATAACTAAAAAAAGCAAAGAAAATTAAGAAAGCCATTTTGTTTTTCAGTACGACCGAATTTTTGACAACTTAAGACGTGAAACTATGAATACAAAAACTGCTGTAACGCCCCCTGTGGCGAACCAGGCATCAAATGGAAACGCAAAACGTCTGCTGATGATGGCACTGCCCGTCATCGTCGCCGTACTGCTGCTGTTTGTTCCGGTACCAGAAGGGCTGCCTCCTTACGCATGGCACTACTTCGCCATCTTTGTCGGTGTGATCGTTGGTTTGATCTTCGAACCGCTGCCGGGCGCGGTGATTGGCCTGACGGGCGTGGTGGCCATTGCGCTCTGTAGCCAGTGGGTACTGTTCAGCCCCGAACAGCTGGCCGACCCTAAATTCAAGCTGGCCGGTGCCTCTTTTAAATGGGCCGTGAGCGGTTTTGGTAACTCTACCGTTTGGCTGATTTTCGGCGCTTTTATGTTCGCCGCTGGTTATGATAAAACCCGCTTCGGACGCCGTCTGGCGCTGATTCTGGTGAAGTATTTGGGCCGTCGCAGCCTGACGCTCGGTTACGCCATTACCTTCGCAGATTTGCTTCTGGCACCGTTCACACCGTCCAACACCGCGCGTAGCGGCGGGACCATCTACCCGATTATCGCTAACCTTCCGCCGCTGTATGGTTCAAAACCAAACGATCCAAGCGCGCGTAAAATTGGTTCGTATCTGATGTGGGTGGCGATCACTGCAGCCTGTATTACTAGCTCAATGTTCCTCTCCGCACTCGCGCCGAACCTGCTGGCGCTGGCGCTGGTGAAAAGTACGGTTGGGATTGATATCTCCTGGGGTACCTGGTTCCTCGCCTTCCTGCCGCTGGGCATCCTGCTGATCCTGACCATGCCGCTGCTGGCCTACTGGTTCTACCCGCCAGAAGTCAAAGTGAACAACGAAGTGCCGCTGTGGGCGACCCGTGAGCTGGAAAAACTGGGCAAACTGTCCCGCAACGAAATCCTGCTGCTGGTATTCGTCTGCTGTGCACTGCTGATGTGGATTTTCGCTGCCGCATGGATTGAACCTGCCATGGCTGCCCTGCTCATCGTCGGCCTGATGCTGTGGACCGGCGTGCTGGAGTGGAACGATATCACCGGCAACAAAGCCGCGTGGAACACCTTCGTCTGGTTCGCCACCCTGGTTGCGCTGGCGGATGGCCTCTCGTCTACCGGCTTTATCAGCTGGCTGGGTAAAGAAGGTGGTCTGTTAATGAGCGGGATCTCACCGGGTGTTGCGACCATCGTTCTGCTGCTGGCGTTCTACCTGCTGCACTACCTGTTTGCCAGCACCACCGCGCACACCACCGCGCTGCTGCCAGCGATGCTGACCATCGCCTCCACCATTCCTGGTATGAATATGGAAGTGTTTGTTCTGCTGATGGTGACCTCGCTGGGCGTGATGGGGATCATCACCCCGTACGGTACCGGCCCAAGCCCGATTTACTATGGTAGTGGCTACCTGCCAACCAAAGACTACTGGCGCCTCGGCACCATCTTCGGTGCCATTTTCCTGGCGGCCCTGCTGCTGATTGGTTATCCGTGGATGTCCATGATGTTCTGATTCCTGACCGCCGGGCTCATCCTCCGGCGGTTTTATTTTTGTGGAGCAATACGCTATGTCAAACAAACCGTTTATCTACCAGAACCCCTTCCCTCTCGCGCATGACGACACCGAATACTATCTGCTGACTAAAGAGCACGTCTCCGTTGCCGAGTTCGAGGGTCAGGAGATCCTGAAAGTCGAGCCAGAGGCCCTGACGCTGCTGGCACAGCAGGCTTTCCACGATGCTGCGTTTATGCTGCGTCCTTCTCATCAGAAGCAGGTTGCCGCCATTCTTAACGATCCTGAAGCCAGCCAGAACGACAAGTACGTTGCCCTGCAGTTCCTGCGCAACTCCGAGATTGCCGCCAAAGGCGTGCTGCCAACCTGCCAGGACACCGGAACGGCGATCGTCATGGGGAAAAAAGGCCAGCGCGTCTGGACCGGTGGCGGCGACGAAGCAGCCCTGAGCCAGGGGGCGTATAACACCTACATCGAAGACAACCTGCGCTACTCCCAGAATGCCGCGCTGGATATGTATAAAGAGGTGAATACCGGCACCAACCTACCCGCGCAGATTGATCTCTACAGCGTGGACGGGGACGAATACAAATTCCTGTGCATGGCAAAAGGTGGCGGTTCAGCCAACAAAACCTATCTCTACCAGGAAACCAAAGCGCTGATTACTCCGGCGAAACTGAAAAATTATTTGGTTGAGAAGATGCGTACTCTGGGCACTGCAGCCTGCCCGCCTTACCATATCGCGTTTGTGATTGGCGGTACCTCTGCGGAAAGCACCCTGAAAACCGTGAAACTGGCGTCCACCCGCTATTACGACGCACTGCCAACGGAAGGTAACGAACACGGCCAGGCGTTCCGTGATGTTCAGCTCGAACAGGAACTACTCCAGGAAGCGCAGAACCTGGGTCTCGGCGCACAGTTTGGCGGCAAATACTTCGCCCACGATATCCGCGTGATCCGCCTGCCACGCCATGGCGCCTCCTGCCCAATCGGCATGGGTGTTTCCTGCTCCGCAGACCGTAATATCAAAGCAAAAATCAACCGCGACGGGATCTGGATTGAAAAACTGGAACACAACCCGGGCCAGTATATTCCTGAATCTCTGCGTCAGCAGGGCGAAGGCGACGTGGTCAGCATCAACCTGAACAAGCCGATGAATGAGATCCTGGCGCAGCTCTCCGCGCACCCGGTCTCTACCCGTCTGTCGCTGAACGGTACTATCATCGTCGCGCGCGATATCGCCCACGCGAAGCTGAAAGAGTTGCTCGACAATGGCGAAGAACTGCCGCAGTACGTGAAAGACCATCCAATCTACTATGCGGGCCCTGCTAAAACGCCGGAAGGCTATGCGTCTGGTTCACTCGGCCCGACCACCGCGGGACGTATGGACTCATATGTGGACCTACTGCAATCCCACGGCGCGAGCATGATCATGCTGGCAAAAGGCAACCGCAGCCAGCAGGTAACGGATGCCTGCCATAAGCACGGCGGCTTCTACCTGGGCAGCATCGGCGGCCCGGCTGCGGTGTTGGCGCAAAACAGTATTAAGAGTCTGGAATGCGTGGCGTATCCTGAACTGGGTATGGAAGCCATCTGGAAAATCGAAGTCGAGAACTTCCCGGCGTTTATCCTGGTGGATGACAAAGGCAACGATTTCTTCCAGCAGATCCAGAACCAACAGTGCAAAGGGTGTTCACAGCGCTGAGCGCTTCCCGGCTTCCAGATGGTGACCATCGTCTGACTAATCCCCCGGCTGCCCACTTCGGTGCGCAGCCTTATTTCGTTCTGCCACTGCACGGCATGAAAATGGGTTGGTAAGAATTCCTGGCCGCAGGCGGAGCCGTCCTTTAGCGCCCAGCCGCTGGAGGCCTCTCTGATGTTTAGCGCCATTGCCCGGGCGCTGCGCTAAATTGCCCCCGCCGGGTAATGAAGCGGTTACCCGGCACTTTCTGAAGCGCCCCTCTGCGCCACATCACAAAATCGCAATATCAGAGACTTACAGAATATTGGTGAATAAAAAGCCAACAACTTGTTAAGTTATTGTTGCCATTAATTGTATTTACACAGTGAATGGTATTCATGCAAAAAATGCATCAGCCGATGCGGCATTTGCGCTTATCTATTTCCTCGTCCTGATCCAGTTTTCAGAAACAGACGCGTAAAACGTCAACAATAACTGGAGATAACCATGTTTTCCTCAACCTCACCTGCAACCGTACGGTCTAAGGCGGGCGCGATACTTCGCGTGACGTCCGGCAACTTTCTTGAACAGTTCGATTTCTTTCTTTTCGGCTTCTATGCCACCTACATCGCCCACACGTTCTTCCCAGCGAGCAGTGAATTTGCGTCGCTGATGATGACCTTCGCCGTCTTCGGCGCGGGCTTTTTGATGCGGCCCATCGGGGCCATTGTGCTTGGTGCGTATATCGACAAGGTGGGGCGCAGAAAGGGGCTGATCGTCACGCTTTCCATCATGGCGGCGGGGACGTTCCTGATTGTGCTTATCCCCTCTTATCAAAGCATTGGTCTGTGGGCACCGCTGCTGGTGCTGACGGGCCGTCTGCTGCAGGGCTTTTCCGCCGGTGCAGAGCTTGGAGGCGTCTCGGTCTATCTGGCTGAAATCGCCACACCGGGCCGCAAAGGGTTTTACACCAGCTGGCAGTCCGGCAGCCAGCAGGTCGCCATTATGGTCGCCGCAGCGATGGGTTTTGCCCTGAATGCCCTGATGGAGGAGAGCGCCATTCGCGAATGGGGTTGGCGCATCCCGTTCCTGTTCGGCTGTTTAATCGTGCCGTTTATCTTCTTCCTGCGCCGCAAGCTGGAGGAGACGGAAGAGTTCAGCGCGCGCCGCCATCATCTGGAGATGCGTCAGGTCTTTAAAACGCTGCTTGGCAACTGGCAGGTGGTGGTCGCAGGCATGCTGATGGTGGCGATGACCACCACCGCGTTCTACCTGATCACCGTCTACGCCCCCACCTTTGGCAAAAAGGTGCTGATGCTCAGCGCCTCGGACAGCCTGCTGGTCACGCTGCTGGTGGCTATCTCTAACTTCGTCTGGCTGCCGGTGGGCGGCGCGCTGTCGGATCGCTTCGGGCGCAAGCCGGTGCTGATTGCCATGACGCTGCTGGCGCTGGCGACCAGCTATCCGGCCCTGACGCTGCTGGCGAGCGCCCCCAGTTTCTCCATGATGCTGAGCGTACTGCTGTGGCTCTCCTTCCTCTACGGCCTGTATAACGGCGCGATGATCCCGGCCCTGACGGAGATTATGCCTGCCGAAGTGCGCGTGGCGGGCTTCTCTCTGGCTTACAGCCTGGCAACGGCGGTCTTTGGCGGCTTTACCCCGGTAATGTCCACCGCGCTGATTGAATACACCGGTGACAAAGCCTCGCCTGGCTACTGGATGAGTTTCGCTGCCGTGTGTGCCCTGCTGGCCACGCTCTACCTCTACCGCCGCCGTGCGGTATCGCTGCAAAACACCGTCAAGTCACAGGAGGCAGTATGAAACGCACTTATCGCTATACCGCCAGCGCGCTGGCGCTGACGTTCCTGAGCGCCAATGCCTGTGCTCAGGACGTGAAGGTCATGATCTCAGGCGGCTTCAAAGCCGCCCTGGAAAAGCTGGCCCCGGAATATGAACACCAGACCGGGGATAAAATCGTGATCATCCCCGGCCCCTCAATGGGCACGACGCCGCAGGCGATCCCAAACCGCCTGGCGCGCGGCGAGAAAGCCGACGTGGTGATTATGGTGGGCGATGCGCTGGAGAAGCTCGAAAAAGCCAGCCAGACCCAGCCGGGTTCGCGAACTGAACTCGCGGACTCTCCCGTTGGCATGGTGGTGAAAAAAGGTGCGGATGTTCCTGATATCAGCAGCGAGGCGACCCTGCGTAACGCGCTGCTGCAGGCCAGCTCCATTGCCTACTCTGACAGCGCCAGCGGCAGGTATGTCAGCCAGGCGTTGTTCAAAAAGCTGGGGATTGAAAAGGAAGTGGCGGGCAAAGCGACAATGGTCGAGCGTATCCCGGTCGCCTCAGAAGTGGCGAAAGGAAAATACGCCGTGGGCTTCCAGCAGGTCAGCGAGCTGCTGCCGGTTCAGGGCGTTACCTTTATCGGGAAAATCCCTGATAGTCTGCAGTACATCACGCGCTTCGCGGGTGCGGTCACCCGCCATGCCGAACATCCCGCGGAGGGGAAAGCGCTGCTGACCTATCTCGCCTCACCGCCCTCAAGGGCCGTCATCAAGGAGACGGGGATGATCCCCGTTACGTCCGGCGATACTGCTCGGTGATCTGCTTTTCCAGTTCAGCCGCTATGTAAGACTGGATGCGCCCCCGGCGCCGGATAAGCCCCACGGTGCGTTTCACTTCCGGCGCCACCAGCGGCAGATGGGTCAGCAGCGTATGCTCTGACGTCGGCATCGACATGGCGGGAACGGCAGCAATGCCAATCCCCGCCTCTACCATACCAAGCATCGTGGTGACGTGACGGGTTTCACAGACGCTGGGGCGCTCGGGAACAATATCTCCCAGCATCCGATCGAGCAGGTTACGGTTACCTGACGTTTTATCGAGAGAGATATAATCCTGCTGATAAAACGCCTGCCACGTCAGGTGACTTTTTTGTGCCAGCGGGTGATCCTTTCTGCACGCCGCAACATAAACATCCTCCACCAGCGGAAAAAATTCGATGTCAGACGGCAAGTTTCCTGCGAAGCAGATACCAAAATCCGCCTGGCTTCGGGCCACGGCGTCAATCACATTTCCTGCACTGCTATCGATGAGCTTAATGCGAACGCGGGAATAGCGAGACTGAAAACGACGAATCACGTCAGGCATAAAATAACAGGCCGCAGAGGGTACCGTGGCGACCGTGATAAGCCCTGTCCGTTCTTCACTGACTTTATCAACATCAGCCAGCATTGACTCTACGCTGTCGAGCAGCTGAGCGGATCGTTCAGCAAAGTTTTGCCCATATAGGGTTAAGGCCACGCGGCGGGTGGTACGATCGAACAGCCGGTTTCCCAGCGCGGCTTCCAGCTTTTCAATCCTGCGGCTCAGCGCCGACTGGGATAAGCAGATAGATTCAGCAGCGACACGGAAGTTACCGTATTCCACTAACGCTCTGAAAGCATAAAGATCGTTAAGGTCAAAATTCACGGGCATGGCGTCTGGATGTCCTGTCAGGGAATACGCAACAAAGTCAAAAATAATAGCGTCTTATTGACCTACCGCAACCGGTGAGGTGTTGAAATTCAGATTAGCGTTCGTTGTAGTCAAGGTAACGATGGTTTCTCTTTGTCGGTGAATTCACTGAGACTACAGACAAGGCCACGACAGACTTCACAAAATGAAGGTGATGCCCGCAAACCGCTACCCACCGCTACGTACGAATGATAGTTTATTCAGGCTGGAATTGTCGCAGTGAGCGATTTTCTGGCATCTTAACCGAACCTGACTTTCCCATTTTTGTTCAAGTGACGAGTTTGCGAGCAAAGCGATGATAAAGTGGCCCTGGAAAACGAATGAGGCTGGCCGGGATGTGGCGCTGCCATGGGATGACGCGCTGACGATCCCTGTTCTGGCTAATCTAAACCCGGATGAACAATCGAAACTGGTTCAGCTGGCGGATCGTTTTTTGCAGCAAAAACGCCTGGTTCCGCTGCAGGGATTCGAACTAGACCCGCTGAAAAACGCGCGTATCGCCCTGCTGTTCTGCCTGCCGGTTCTTGAACTGGGTATCGAGTGGCTGGACGGTTTCCACGAAGTGCTTATCTATCCCGCGCCGTTTGTTGTCGATGACGAATGGCAGGACGATATCGGGCTGGTGCACAACCAGCGCGTGGTACAGTCCGGACAAAGCTGGCAGCAAGGACCAATTATCCTCAACTGGCTCGATATTCAGGACTCGTTCGATGCGTCAGGTTTTAATCTGATTATTCACGAGGTGGCGCATAAGCTCGATACCCGCAATGGCGATCGCGCCAGCGGCGTGCCATTGATTCCGCTTCGTGAGGTTGCGGGATGGGAGCACGACCTGCATGCCGCGATGGATAATATCCAGGATGAAATAGACCTGGTGGGGGAAAGCGCAGCCAGCATTGACGCCTATGCGGCGACCGATCCCGCAGAGTGCTTTGCGGTACTCTCTGAATACTTCTTCAGCGCACCAGAACTCTTCGCCCCCCGATTCCCGGCACTGTGGCAGCGATTCTGCCAGTTTTACCAGCAAGATCCCCTGCAGCGTTTACGGCAGAATGAGGATGCTGGCGGCCATTCTCCCCGCCAGGTCCATTAATTTTTTTCAGCAAGGGGACGCTCAGTTGATCGCACCCCTATGCTGAGCACTAAAAACATCAATGCCATGCCTAATGCAGCCATCGTTAAAAACTGTTCACCGTAAAAACGTGTCACTACAGGTACCAGCAGCGCGCTAACACCGTAGCCTAATGTGTGGCTGGTGGCGATCGCTCCCGCCCCTTTGCCCGTGGTTAGCCGATCGTTAAGCAGTAGCTGATATCCCGGTGTTGCCATGGCTGCCCCGAGCGACGTAATGACAATCCCCACGTAGAAAAGAGCCAGACCCGCCACAGACATCAACCCAAGCCCCACTACCATCAATACCGCGGCCATGCAGAGCAGTGTCACCGGGCTGAAATATTGCGGGCGGACCACCAGAAACTGCGCCGCGAGCGTTGCCAGCGCAGCCAGGCTCAGCAGGAGAGCAACATGATGGCTGATGTCCCGGGCGTTACCCTCCAGCAGCGGGCTAAGATGCGGTGACAAGCCAAGCTGCATTAAACTCACCAGGGCCGCCAGCAGCAGCGCCAATAACAGGAACGGCAGCATTGAAGCCCGCAAACGCGTCGACTGATGCGCCACTGGCGGTAACGGTGGGTCCGCCACTTCGCGAAGCACCAGCAGCAAAGCGATGAAAGGCGCAATCGCCATCAGCCAGAGCGGTGCTACCGGATTGACGCTGAGCATCAGCGCCGCCAGCGGTGGCCCAAGCAAACGACCACAACTCAGGCCGGAGCTAATTGTCGCCAGTGCGGTCATTCTTTTTTCCAGCCCCGCGCGCTGGATAGCCCACGTCTGAGCAGCAGGCACCAGACCTGAGACCGTCAGACCATAGAGCGTGCGCGAGAGAACCAACCCCGTCAGGCCCCAGACCTTATCCAGCATCCCGGCCGCCATCGCCCAGACCACCAGCGACATCACCCCGAAACTGACCAGATAGCCACTCAGCGAGGCCAGCATCACGACCTTACAGCCATGTCGCTCGCTCTGGCGTCCCCACCAGGGCGATGCGGGTAAAAAGAGCATGGATCCGAACATCAACAGCCCGGCCCAGACCGAAAGCGAAAGCCCTGTCTGGGTGACCAATTGCGGAAGCATGACCAGCAAACCGTTTTGCCCAATCCCTAATAAACCTGCACATAACGCCAGGGGCCAGTTGGCTTTTGGGGTGACGTTTTCCGTCAACGTTTTAGAGTCAGTGCGCATGAGAATGTGAACATAGTGTCAATAAATGTGTGGAAATCATGAAGTTTATGAAAACAAATATTGCAAAAATGGTTGCGACTGTAAACAGAATGAATATCATAACGAGAATTATTATCAATCATGGAATGAGGTTCATCTATGCGTACTCTGCCCCGCTCCGCCGGTACAGACGTTGCGGCCCAGTGTTTTTTAAACGCCCTGTTGCGTGAAACGAAGGACTGGCACTATCACTCCGCAACCTCTGCGGATGAGTTATCGCACATACATATTCCGCTTTCTCCAGCCCAGGCTCTTCGGGTTCCGGTACGGTATTTTTCCCCGACCCAGCATCATCAGTACTGTTTCCCGGCAACGCTTATCCAGAGTGACAATGACAGTAGTGACGCCGTCACATTCCACCAACTGGTTGATTTAATTCTTGAAAAACCGTCAGTAAAAGGTTCGCTGGATGCCAAGACGCTGGCGCGTTTTAAGCAACGCGCCCTTGAAAGCCACGCGCACACCTGGCAGGCGATTGATTTGCGCCACAGCTGGCCAACCCTGCGCGATAAACCACTAACCTTTGCCGAAGCGGAACAGGCGCTGCTGGTCGGCCATGCATTCCACCCTGCGCCAAAGTCGCACGAGCCGTTTAACGAAACCGAGGCGCGTCGCTATTTACCCGATTTCGCTTCTCGCTTCCCGCTGCGCTGGTTCGCCGTTGAGAACACGCTTATTGCCGGTGACAGCCTGAATGTTTCCCTGCGCGAACGTTTACTGCGCTTTGCAGCCCAGAGCGCCCCTGAACTTCTCGGCCACTTCACCGACACCCGCTGGCTGCTGCCTATGCATCCGTGGCAGGCGGAGTACCTGCTCGGCCAGGAGTGGTGCCAGCGGCTGGTGACCAACGGTTCACTGCAGGATCTGGGTGAAGCGGGCGCACAGTGGCTGCCAACCAGCTCTTCACGCTCGCTGTACAGCGAAACCAACAGCGACATGATTAAGTTTTCCCTCAGCGTGCGCCTGACCAACTCCGTGCGCACGCTGTCGGTGAAAGAAGTTAAGCGCGGGATGCGTCTGGCTCGTCTGGCTAAAACCGAACGCTGGCAAGATCTACAGGCGCGCTACCCGACCATGCGCGTGATGCAGGAAGATGGCTGGGCGGGGCTGCGCGACGAAAACGGCGTGATTCAGGAAGAGAGCCTGATGGCCCTGCGCGTCAATCTGCTGTTTGATACTCCGGATACGCAAACCAATGTGCTGGTGAGCCTGACGCAGGCAGCCCCAGACGGCGGCGACAGCCTGCTTGCCGCTGCGGTGCGTCGTCTGAGTGAGCGCCTGGATTTACCGCTCGCCCGGGCCGCGCGCTGCTGGCTGGACGCCTATTGCGACCGCGTATTACTTCCGCTGTTCAGTGCCGAAGCCGATTACGGTCTGGTCCTGTTGGCACACCAGCAAAACATTCTCGTTGAGATGCAGCAGGATTTCCCCGTCGGGCTTATCTACCGCGACTGCCAGGGCAGCGCCTGGACCGAAGGAGCCGACGCATGGCTACAGGAGGCGGGCGAAACTGAGGTGGAAAACCGCTTCGGTGAGAGCCAGCTGCTGCGCTACTTCCCTTACTACCTGCTGCTGAACTCTACCCTTGCCGTCACCGCAGCCCTCGCCGCCGCTGGTTTCGACAGCGAAGAAAACCTGATGGCACGCGTGCGTGACGCGCTGGCGGAACTGCGCCGCACGGCCAAGCAGACCCGCTGTCTCGACTACGTGCTCGACAGCCCGACCTGGAACTGCAAAGGCAACTTTTTCTGCTATTTGCACGATCGCAACGAAAACACGATTGCCGACCCGGCAGTGATCTATTTCGACTTTAGCAACCCGTTTTACAAGGAGAAGGTGTGATGGCTAACGCGAACATCGTTCATTCCGGCTACGGCTTTCGTTGCACAGCAACGGACACGCCCCTGCCGCTGACGTTGGGTCTCGACGGTAGCGCGGTGCTGGAGCGCCTGCGCGATATCCAGGACGGCTGGCTGGTTGAAGCGCTGGATCAGCTGTTTGTCGCCGCGCCTGCCCTCAGCGGGATCACCCTCCCCTGGGCTACCTGGAAGGATGAACCGCAGGCACAGGCACTGTTTAACCACGCGTGTGGCGATTATCTGGCGCGGGATACTTTCTGGCAGCAGCCGCTGTGGCTGAAAGGCGAACGGCCGCAGGCCAGCGGCGGTATGCAGTTTGATGAGAGCCGTCAGCTGTACTTCCCGCTGCGCCCTCATCGCCCGCAGGGCGAGGTATACCGCCGTTATGACCCACAAATCAAGCGCACCCTCAGCTTCCGCGTGGCCGACGTGGCGCTGGACGGCGAGCGCTTTACCCGCTGGATGAATAACCCGCGCGTGAACGCCTTCTGGGAGATGGCCGGCCCGCAGAACGAGCAGGAAAACTACCTGCGTCGTCAGCTCGATTCGGCCTATTGCTACCCGGTTATCGGCTGCTTCGACGACCAGCCGTTCGGCTATTTTGAACTCTACTGGGCTCCAGAAGACCGTATTGGTCGCCACTACCGCTGGCAGCCATTTGACCGTGGGCTGCATATGCTGGTCGGAGAAGAGAACTGGCGTGGTGCGCAGTATATTCGCAGCTGGCTGCGCGGCCTGAGCCACTATCTGTATCTTGATGAACCGCGCACCACGCGCATTGTCGCGGAGCCGCGCTTCGACAACCAGCGCCTGTTCCGCCATCTGGCGTCTGCTGGTTTTGATACCGTGAAAGAGTTCGACTTCCCGCATAAACGTTCGCGCCTCATCATGAGCCAGCGTCACCGCTTCTTCAGCGAGGTGGGACTGTGAACGCACTGTGGCAAAAAGTGAACCACGAGATGGTGGCGAAGATCCTCGCCGAGCTGGAATACGAACGCACCCTGCGCGCTCATTCTCTGGCCGCCGACAGGTGGCAAATCACCATGGGGGCGGAGAGCTGGCAGTTTCATGCCACGCGCGGGATCTGGGGCTGGCTGCATATCGATCCAAATAGCCTGATCACCACCAGCGGTGCCGCCGTGGAAGCGGAAAGCGCGCTGCTGCAGCTGGCGACGGAGCTGGAGATGAGCGACGCGCAAACGGCGGAGCATCTGGAAGATCTCTACGCGACGTTGCGGGGTGATATTCAGCTTTTACAGGCGCGTGAAACGCTGGATGCCGACGCGCTCATTCATCTCGACCCGGATGAATTGCAGTGCCTGATGAGCGGTCATCCTAAGTTTATTTTTAACAAAGGACGCCGCGGATGGGGTCTGGATGCGCTGCGCCAGTACGCCCCGGAATATCGCGGGCGTTTTCGCCTGCACTGGGTTGCCGTTCAACGTGATCATCTGGTCTGGAGCAGCGACGCCGATTGCGATATCAACACCCTGCTGGCCAGCACCATGGACAATGCCGAGCGCGCGCGGTTTGACGCGCGCTGGCAGAAGCTGGGTCTGGACGACAACTGGCTACCTGTGCCACTGCACCCGTGGCAGTGGCAGCAAAAAATTGCCATTCATTTCCTGGCGCAGCTGGCGCGCGGAGAGATGGTTGAGCTGGGCGAGTTTGGCGACGAGTATCTTGCCCAGCAGTCCCTGCGCACGCTCACCAACGCCAGCCGTCGCGCGCCGTATGACATCAAGCTGCCGCTGACCATCTACAACACCTCCTGCTATCGCGGCATTCCGGGCAAGTACATTGCCGCCGGGCCGCTGGCTTCGCGCTGGCTGCAGCAGCAGTTCGCCACCGACGCCACGCTTACCCGCTCAGGCGCGCAGGTGCTTGGCGAACCCGCCGCCGGGTATCTGTCGCATCCGGGTTATGCCGCCTTGCCGAAAGCGCCCTATCGCTATCAGGAAATGCTGGGCGTGATCTGGCGCGAAAATCCGTCGTGTTATCTGCAGGACGGTGAACAGGCGGTGCTGATGGCGGCGCTGATGGAAACCGACAATGCCGGGCGCCCACTGATCGACGCGTGGATCAACCATTCCGGGTTAACTGCTGAAGCCTGGCTGGAAAAGCTGTTTGCAGCGACGGTTATCCCCTTCTACCACCTGCTCTGCCGCTACGGCGTGGCGCTGATCGCCCACGGCCAGAACGTGACGCTGGTGATGAAAGACTCTATTCCGCAGCGCATCCTGCTGAAAGATTTCCAGGGTGATATGCGCCTGGTGGATGAGGATTTCCCGCAGGCCCAGAGCCTGCCGGAGCAGGTGAAGGCCGTGACGGCACGCCTGAGCGCGGATTACATCATCCATGACCTTCAAACCGGCAACTTTGTCACGGTGCTGCGCTTTATCTCGCGTCTCACCCAGCAAAGCGGCATCAGCGAAACGCGTTTCTATCAGATCCTGGCCGGAGTGCTGCGCCAGTATATGGCAGCTCACCCGGATCTTGCTGAGCGGTTCGCGAAATTCGACCTGTTCAAACCGCAAATTATTCGCGTGATCCTCAACCCGGTCAAACTGACCTTCTCCGAACACGACGGCGGCAGCCGCATGCTGCCGAACTATGTCACCGACCTTGATAACCCTCTTTTTCTGGCCTCCCGGGAGTCAGCACAATGAAAACCTATGATTTCATCGGCATTGGTATTGGCCCGTTTAACCTCAGCATCGCCGCGCTGGCGGAAGGGCTGGACGGTTTTAGCTCGCTGTTCCTTGAGCGCAAGCCGCATTTCTCCTGGCACCCTGGCATGATGGTGCCGGATTGCCATATGCAAACCAGCTTCCTCAAGGATCTGGTCAGTGCCGTCGAGCCTACCAACCGACATAGTTTTCTCAACTACCTGGTACAGCGTAAAAAGTTCTACCGCTTTCTAACCACCGAGCAGCGCACCGTTTCTCGTGAGGAATTTGCCGATTACCTGTGCTGGGCGGCGGAAAACCTCACCAACCTGTCATTCAGCCAGCAGGTACAGCAGGTGAGTTTTGATGAGAAAAACGGCCTGTTTGAGGTGATCACTCAGCGTGACCGCTTCCTGGCACGCCATGTCTGCGTGGGGATTGGCAAACAGATCAATCTTCCTGACTGCGTCACAACTCAGGACGATACCTGCTTCCACGCCAGCGAGATGATGCTGCGCACGCCGGATCTCGCGGGCAAGCGCGTCACTGTTGTCGGTGGCGGCCAGAGCGGTGCCGACCTGTTTTTGAATATTTTCCGTGGCGAGTGGGGCCAACCGTTGAGCCTGAACTGGGTATCGCGACGTAATAACTACAACGCCCTGGATGAAGCCGCTTTTGCCAACGAGTACTTCACGCCGGAGTACGTGGACAGCTTCTCCACGCTCGGTGAAGAGGCGCGTCGCCAGATGCTGCACGAGCAGAAGATGACCTCCGACGGTATCACCACCGAGTCTCTGCTGGCGATTTATCGCGCCATGTACCACCGCTTCGAAGTGCTGCGTGAAAAACCCTGGGCGCACCTTTTGCCGTCCCGCTCGGTGACCGAGCTTACGAGGCTGCAAAGCGGGCAGCGCCTGGCAATACAGCATCATCTCGACGGCGGACGCGAACAGCTGGAGACCGATGTGGTGATCTTCGCCACCGGTTACCGCAGCGTACAGCCTGCTTTTCTCGCCCCACTGTCTCACCGCCTCCATCTGGATACGGACGAAGCTTTCTGCATTAACAACGATTTCACCCTCGAATGGGACGGCCCGCAGAGCAACCGCCTGTTTGCCGTGAATGCCGGGATGCACCGTCTCGGTATTGCTGAACCCCAGCTCAGCCTGATGGCCTGGCGTGCCGCACGAATTTTGAATCGCGCACATGCTGACGAGCCGTTTGAGTTGGCTACCTCCCCTGGCGTGATCCACTGGCGTACCACCACCAGCCCGGAAAGCAGCCAGGTTTTTAAATCGTTATCAAAAACGACTGAGTACTGACACACACAATCAGGATCGACATAACAATGAAACGTTCTCATCTTTGGGTTTTAAATCCTTGTTTGCTTGCAATGCTTTCTACCTCTGCATGGGCGGAAGAACAAAAGGAAGAAAATATCGTTGTCTCCGCCAGCCGTGCGCATCGCAGCGTGGCGGAGATGGCGCAGACCACCTGGGTCATTGAGCGCGCTGAAATTGAGCAGCAGGTTCAGGGCGGAAAAGAGATTAAAGAGGTACTGGCACAGCTGATCCCGGGTATGGACGTCAGTAGCCAGGGGCGTACCAACTACGGAATGAACCTGCGCGGCCGTTCGATGATGGTCATGGTCGACGGTGTGCGCCTGAACTCGTCCCGTAGTGACAGCCGACAACTGGACTCCATCGATCCGTTCAACATCGACCGTATTGAAGTGATCTCCGGTGCCACATCGCTCTACGGCGGCGGCAGTACCGGCGGTCTGGTGAATATCGTCACCAAAAAAGGCCAGCCAGAGACTGAAGTTGAGTTCCAGACCGGAACAAAAAGTGGCTTTAACAGCCATAACGACCACGATGAGAACGTGTCGGCAGCCGTCAGCGGCGGCAACGACAATGCTTCCGGTCGCCTGTCGGTCTCCTATCAGCGCTACGGTGGCTGGTACGACGGCAAAGGCAACGAGGTGATCATTGATAACACCCAGACCGGCTTACAGTATTCAGACCGTATTGATGTGATGGGGACCGGCACCATCAACATCGACGATCACCAGCAATTGCAGCTGACGACGCAGTACTACAAAAGTGAGTCAGACGGTAAGCATGGGCTGTACCTCGGGAAGAACTTCTCAGCGGTAACGGGAGATGCTAACGCGTACAACAAAGGGAATCTCGACTCTGACCGCGTGCCGGGTACCGAGCGCCATCTGATAAACCTGCAGTACTCCAATACCGATTTCCTGGGTCAGGATCTGGTTGCGCAGATTTACTATCGTGACGAGAGCCTGACCTATTATCCGTTCCCGACCCTGACCAAAGGTGTGGTGACCAGTATCGGCGCCTCTCAGCAGAAAACCGATTTTTACGGCGGTAAGCTGACGCTGAACAGCAAGCCAGTGGATGATTTGAACCTTACCTGGGGTGTCGACGCCGACCACGAAACCTTCGATGCCAACCAGCAGTTCTTCAACCTGAGCAAAGCCGCGGCGAGTGGCGGCATGGAGCTGGACAACGCGTATAACGTAGGTCGTTACCCGGGTTACAGCATCACCAACCTCGCCCCGTTCCTGCAGGCCAGCTACGATATTGACGCCATCACCCTGAGTGGCGGCGTGCGTTACCAGTACACCGAAAACAAAGTAGACGACTTTGTGGGTTACGCGCAGCAGCAGGCTATCGCCACTGGCAAAGCCACCTCCGCAGACGCGGTGCCGGGCGGGAAGACCGATTACAACAACTTCCTGTTTAACGCCGGGATCCTCGGTCGCCTGACCGAGCAGCAGCAGGTGTGGTTTAACTTCTCGCAGGGCTTTGAAATTCCTGACCTGGCGAAGTACTACGGTTCCGGCACCTATCAGCTCAGCAATGGTCACTATCGCCTGCTGAATAGCGTGAACGTGAACGACTCAAAACTGGACGGTATCAAGGTTAACGCTTACGAGCTGGGCTGGCGCTACACCGGCGATAACCTGCGCACGCAGGTCGCGGCCTACTACTCGCTCTCGGATAAAACCATCACCATCAACAAGACGGACATGACCATTAACCTCGAAGACGACAAACGTCGTATCTACGGGGTGGAAGGTCAGGTGGACTATTTCTTCACCGACAGCGACTGGAGCACGGGCGCGAACTTTAACGCCATCAAGTCTGAAACCCGTGAAAATGGGAAATGGGAGAAGCTGACGGTTGACAGCGCCAGCCCGTCGAAAGCCAGCGCATGGGTCAACTGGGCGCCGGGCGACTGGACCTTGCGAGTACAGAGCACGCAGACCTTTGACGTCTCTGACTCCGACGGTAAGAAGATTGATGGCTATAACACGGTCGACTTCCTGGGTAGCTACGCCCTGCCGGTGGGTAAAGTCAGCTTCAGCGTGGAAAACCTGCTGGACAAAGACTACACCACCGCCTGGGGCCAGCGCGCGCCGGGGCTGTATAGCCCAACCTACGGTGCACCGGGCCTGTATACCTACAAGGGCCGTGGACGCACGTTTGGTCTGAACTACTCCGTACTGTTCTAATACCGCGCGCCGCCTGCGGGCGGCGCATTTTGCTGTGTAATTTCGAAGCAAATTTACTATAAAATCAGCGATTTGCTGAAATTGTCGGCAAACGAACGAAAAGTGCGTTTTCACCCTTTGACAAGGCGTACTGAGGTCGCTACTATGCGCCTCGTTCACACGATTCCTCTGTAGTTCAGTCGGTAGAACGGCGGACTGTTAATCCGTATGTCACTGGTTCGAGTCCAGTCAGAGGAGCCAAATTTGAAAAGCCTGCTTTTAAAGCAGGCTTTTTGCTTTTCTACGTCTCTGATGTTAACTCAGAATCGCATCCAGCCTGGCAATCACCTTAATCTCAAACTGGAATCCGTACAGCCACGTCACGCCGATCCCGGTCAACGTAGGGTAAGGCGCTTCTCCCCAATATTCTGGCAGGATACTCCAGATAGCGTCGAGGTTTGACTCGGGATCGACGACAAAGAGGGTAACATCAACCACGTCAGCGAACGTGCAGCCCGCAGCCGTAAGAACAGCATTAAGGTTATCGAATGCCAGCCGGACCTGAGCTTCTAGATCCTCTTCTGGCGAACCATCCTCCCGGCTACCAACCTGCCCCGAAACAAACAGAAAACCGTTGGATTTGATGGCCGGTGAATAGCGATTGCGCTCATAGAGCGCCTGGCGTCCGAAGGGAAAAACGGCTTCGCGTGTTGTCATGTTTGTACCTTTGTAATGGGGCGAAATCTGCCCGATGAACATAAAGACACTTTACAGGTGCAGGATCGGGCGGATAAACAAGCGACTTTGTCCAACATTGTTTGTAATATCCAAACAATCGGTGAAAAGAGAGGACAAGGGATGGACCGTTTCGATGCGATGCGCGCCTTTGCTCGCGTGGTGGAGGCAGGCAGTTTCACAAAGGCTGCCCAAACGCTTCATATGAGCAAAACCACGGTGACGCAGCTTATTCAGCAGCTTGAAGCGCGCCTGCGCGTTAAGCTGCTCCATCGCACCACCCGCAGGCTCGGTGTGACTCCTGATGGCGTGGTCTACTACGAGCGCGTCATCCGTCTGCTGGCGGATATGGAAGATGCTGAAAACAGCCTGTCCAGTTCGGCGATGACGCCCAGGGGACGGCTACGGATAGATGTGCCCACTCCTCTCGCCCGCCTGGTGCTGGTGCCCGCGCTACCGGCTTTTCACGCGCGATACCCTGATATTCAGTTCGACATGGGCGTGAGCGACCG
Source organism: Enterobacter sp. CPE_E890 (assembly GCF_046521475.1). Classification (NCBI taxonomy): domain Bacteria; kingdom Pseudomonadati; phylum Pseudomonadota; class Gammaproteobacteria; order Enterobacterales; family Enterobacteriaceae; genus Enterobacter; species Enterobacter sp. CPE_E890. The sequence continues at coordinate 3,093,057 of NZ_JBKFZW010000001.1, forward strand.
GGTGGTGGATCTGATCGGCGACAACGTGGATTGCGTCCTGCGCGGTGGCGAAATCAATGACCAGTCCCTGATCGCACGCCACGTCGGCGATTTGCAAATGGGTGTTTACGTCGCACCAAGCTATGTGGAACGCCTTGGCGCCCCTGCGCATCCGCGAGAGCTGGAAAACACCGACCATCGCATAGTGGGATTCTTGTCCTCACGCACCGGTAAGATTGATCCTCTGGTTCTGCACAGTGAGAGGGAAAATATTGAAATCAACTGCAGCTATGTGCTTGCAGTCGATGATGGCAACACCTACCTCGAAGCTGGGCTCGCGGGATTAGGCGTGATTGCGCTCCCCGTCTATATGGCGGCAGCGCATCAGACTGCTGGCTCTTTGATTCCGCTATTTGAAGACTGGCGTATTAATCCAATGCCCCTGTACCTGGCATTTCCGCCTAACCGCCATGTCAACGCCAGACTGCGCGTTTTTATTGATTGGATCGTTGAATTGATGCGGCAGCATGTCGCCATTACTTACAACAAGTGACGACATCCCTCCCCCCTGATTCGGTCAGCGCAGCGCTACCGGGCAAGCCAGCACTTAAATCTGATAATCAATCGCCACTTCTTCGGGTTCCATCACCTGGCGCTTGATCTCATCAACGGATAGCCCGGCATTGCACAGCTCGAGAAAACGCCATACATAGTTGCGCTGCAGCTGCCCGCGTTTCAGGCCAAGCCATACGGTGTTGGCGTCAAACAGATGACGCGTATCAAGACGCACCAGGTTCCCGTCTTCACGTTCTCCACTGGACTGTTCCGCCACCAGACCAATACCCAGACCCAGTTCGACGTAGGTTTTAATCACATCAGAATCCTGCGCGCTCAGCACCACGTCCGGCGTTAACCCTTTGCGGTTGAAGGCCTCATCAATGCGCGAGCGCCCGGTAATGCCCTGGCGGTAGGTAATCAGCGGCCACTTAGCGATGGCTTCCAGCGTCAGGGGGGATACCTGATTCAACGGATGATCAACAGGAAGTAATAAACTGTGGTACCAGCGGAACCACGGGAACGCCACCAGCAGCGGGTCGTTGCTCAGGCGTTCGCTGGCAATACCGATATCCGCTCCCCCGTTTTGCAGCAGCACTTCAATTTCCTGCGGCGTGCCCTGGATAAGCTCCAGACGGACATCAGGGAAAAGTTCACGGAACGCTTTAATCACCGGCGGCAGGCTGTAGCGAGCCTGTGTGTGGGTGGTGGCGATGGTGAGTACGCCCGAGGCATCATTGGTAAAGAGATCCGCCAGACGACGAACGTTGCTGGCCTCGTTGAGGATCCGCTCCGCGATGGTGAGCAATGCCTTGCCAGGCTCCGTCATGCCAAGCAGTCGCTTACCACGACGGATAAAAATCTCTATACCCAGCTCCTCTTCCAGCTCGCGGATATGGCGGCTCACGCCGGACTGAGAGGTATAAAGCATATTGGCGACTTCGGTCAGGTTAAAGTCCCGCCTGGCCGCCTCACGGATAATTTTAAGTTGCTGGAAATTCACGATTCACTCCGGCGCATCTGACATAGCTCTATTGTTAGAGTCAGCTGAGCTGCAGAACAAATAATAAAAACCAGCATCTTATTCTTTTATGGAATATTAACTCACGAGCTGCAGTTCACGGTTCTCCAGCGAAGGCTTGCTGACCAGCGACATCAAAATCTCTTTTACCGCCTGCGCCTGCGGTGACAGCGAACCGCGTGCGGACATGTTCAGCGACAAAGGTAAGCTCATAGACGGCGTTGTGATGCGCGCCATCCAGCCATTTGCCGCACTGCACAGCGAGCGTGCAGCGGATTCCGGCAGAACCGTCACGCCCATTCCGCTAGCGATAGCTGCGGTCAGCGTGGAGATAGAGTCGATTTCGCCAATAATTTTTGCCGTCAGGCGGCGCAGAGAAAATGCTTCATCCACGCGCACGCGCACGGCACTATAATCGCGCGGCAGATAGAGATTCATCTCAGCCACGGCGGTCAGGTCTACGCTCTGCCCCGGACAGTCGCGAGTGCCCACGAGGTAAAGATCTTCTTTCAGCAATGGCTGGCTGGTGATCCCGGCAACCGGGGAACGATCGTAAAGCACCGCCATATCCAGCTGGCCGTTGAGCAGCTTGTCATTGAGCACGGAACCGCTGTTTTCGTGCAGGTATACCAGCACTTCCGGCAGCTCGGCGCGCACGGCCTGCAGCAGCGGCATGGTAATAGACGATGCGGCCGTTCCCGGTGCTAAACCGATGGAGACGTGTCCGCTCAGAGTCTGACCGACATTATTCACCGCCAGCTGCGCCTGTTCACACTGGCGGAGGATGGTGCGTGCGTGGGTATAAAGGATCTTACCTGCTTCCGTTGGCGTAACGCCGCGTTTGGTGCGGATCAACAGCTGCTGATCCATCTCGCCTTCCAGAGTAGCCACCTGCTGGCTCAGCGCAGGCTGCGCGATATGCAGCACTTCTGCCGCTTGAGTCAGGCTGCCGATATCGACGATTTTTACGAAGTATTTCAGTCGTCTTAAGTTCATTTTGCCCCCTGTTCGAAATGCTGTGCCGTAACCGGCTGTCGTTGTTGAACAGGTTTTGCAATATGAATGCCAGTTTTTCGAAGAGGTCTGATTTGTTGCTAAGCGGCTGAAAATAAGGAAACCTAATCATGGAGGGGGCATTTATTACTGAAACAGCAGTTTATGATCTGCCCCATTAGAGGTATAACCGCACCATTACGGTGCATTCCGCTGTCAAAAACGTCACTTTGCCGATTTTGTCAGCAAACGATCAAAAGGCGGTGCTCCACCCTTTGACAAGCTCGGCTGACGTCGATACTATGCGCCCCGTTCACACGATTCCTCTGTAGTTCAGTCGGTAGAACGGCGGACTGTTAATCCGTATGTCACTGGTTCGAGTCCAGTCAGAGGAGCCAAATTTGAAAAGCCTGCTTTTAAAGCAGGCTTTTTGCTTTTCTGCGCCAGGTAAAATTGCCGGGGGCGAAAAGGGCTTCACATGCCAAGCTTAACCGGCATCCCCGAGCGCCGTTCAAGTTCAGTTCCTGCGCCCTCGTTAATCAACTGCGTCCGCTGCGCGGCTGAAATTGGCAGAGGCACTTTTCGGGTCGATTCAAATTCCGCACGGTTACGTGATAATGGTTCATGCACTTCCACCCAGCGGCTACCGTCTGGCTCCGTGGTGACTTTAACGGGCCGATCGATAAGCTGTACTCGGGTCCCAACAGGGACATGATCGAAAAGGTATTTGATGTCGTTATTACGCAGACGAATACAGCCCTGGCTCACCCGCAGCCCGATACCGAAATTCGAATTTGTGCCGTGAATGGCATACAGCCTGCCGATATAGATCGCATACAGCCCCATTGGGTTATCTGGCCCTGCAGGGACAAACGCTGGCAGTGTTTTACCTTCAGCCGCATAGGCACGGCGCGTATTCGGCGTAGGCGACCAGGTCGGCCCCACCTGCTTACGCTCAACGGCCGTCACCCAGTTACGCGGTGTTTCACGCCCGGCCTGACCGATGCCGATGGGCAGCACTTCAACGGTGTTGCCGCCTGGCGGATAGTAATAGAGACGCATTTCTGCCACATTCACCACAATTCCTTCGCGGACAGTATCAGGCAAAATCAGCTGCTGAGGGATCGTTAATGTCGTACCTGATTTGGGGAGAAAAGGATCCACGCCAGGGTTGGCCTCCAGCATATTACTCAGCCCCAGTCCGTACTGCGCGGCAAAGGCTTCAAGGGGCAACGTGTTACCCTGTGGAACAGTGATGGTTATCGGAGCACCCACAAGACGGCTGCCTTCGGGTGGCAAGGTATAGGTCACGGCAAACGCGCCGGGAACAGCGGCACAAAGCGTGAGAACGAACGAGGCAAGTCGAATCATAGTGTCCTGAGCCCGAAAATAGAGAAAGCCTGAACGTAAGCAGGCTTTCTCAGTTTACGCTATTACGCCTCAGTTTTGCGCCACTTGCGTGTCAGAACTTTTTCCGCTTCAACAATAAGGAACATCACAAAACCAATCAGCAAGGTGATGACCCAGTAGCGGAACGGCAGCGCTTCTGTGCCAAACAGCATCTGCATGAAAGGTGCGTAGATAATGAGGAGCTGAAGCGCCAGCAGCACACCACTCACGATCCAAATCCCTTTATTTGCCAGCAGACCTTTGCTCAACGAGAAACCATCATTCACGCGGCAGTTGAGCATGTAAAACCACTGCGCCGTCACCAGGGTTTGCAGCAGCACGGTACGGATAAATTCCGCCGAGTAGCCACGCGGTTGCAGCCAGGCCTCCAGGATGAAGGCGCTGATGGCAATCATCAGGCCGACAAATACCACGCGCCAGATGGCATAGCCGTCCATCACATGCAGATTCGCCTTGCGAGGCGGTCGGTTCATGATGTCTTTCTCGCCCGCCTCGAACGCCAGCCCAAAAGAGAGCGTCGCCGATGTTGCCATGTTCATCCACAGGATCAGGACCGGTGTCAGAGGGATCAGGTTCCCCGCCAGCAGCGCGATGATGATCAGCAGGGCCTGAGCGATGTTGCTGGGGATAACGAACAGAATGGTTTTTTTCAGGTTATCGTAAACCCGCCGTCCCTCATGTACCGCGCGGGCAATGGTGGCAAAGTTGTCATCCGTTAACACCATGTCGGCGGCTTCCTTGGTGACTTCTGTCCCCTTAATCCCCATGGCGATACCCACGTCCGCCCGCTTGAGCGCCGGGGCATCATTGACGCCATCCCCGGTCATGCCCACCACTTCCTGTTTACTTTGCAGGGCCTGCACAAGGCGGAATTTATCCTCCGGGCTGGTTCGCGCGAAAATATCGTACTGCTGCGCGGCGTCGCTCAGCTGACGATCGTCCATCGCCTCCAGCTCACGTCCGGTGATAGCGCTTGCAGCGTTACCAATACCCAACATTTGCCCAATACTCATCGCCGTTTGCGGGTGGTCGCCGGTGATCATCTTCACGCGGATCCCCGCCTGCAGGCAGTCGGCAATCGCGGTAATGGCCTCCGGACGCGGCGGATCCATCATTCCGGCAATCCCGAGCAGGATCACTCCATCCTGCAGATCCGGATGATCCAGCTCTCGTTGACCGTCGCGGGCGGGTTTCCAGGCCGCAGCCACCATGCGCAGCCCCTCACGGGCATACTCTTCAATCTTCCCTTCCCAGTAAGGCAGATCGAACGGTTGCATTCCGTCATTCGTCTGCTGGTACTGACAGAGGCGGAACAGCACGTCCGGCGCACCGGTAATCAGAATCACTTCTTCATCGTCCAGACGGTAAAGCGTGGACATGTATTTATATTGCGAATCAAACGGGATTTTACTGCGCATTTCGGTATCGAGCGGCGGGAGCTGAATTTTCGCCGCCAGCACCTTCAGTGCACCCTCGGTCGGCCCCCCGGTGATTTTCCACAGCCCCTGCTCGTCTTTGATCAACTGGCTGTCATTACAGAGGTCGATGGTGCGCAGGTAGCGTTCCAGTAACGAACCCTGCACCACGCTGACGGGCGTCGGGTCGTCTACGGGGTGAATGTTCCCCACCGGTTCGTAGCTGTCTCCCTCCACGCGATAGGTCGTGTCAGCGGTAATCACCGCTTTGACCGTCATTTCATTCATCGTCAGGGTGCCGGTTTTATCCGAGCAGATGACCGTCATCGCGCCCAGCGTTTCCACCGTAGGCAGCTTACGGATGATGGCCTTGCGGCGCGCCATAGCCTGTACGCCAAGCGAAAGGATGATGGAAATGATCGCTGGCAGGCCTTCCGGCACCGCAGCAACGGCGAGGCTGATGAGCGACAACACCAGCTCGGAAACCGGCATATCGCGGAACAGCAGACTGAAGACAAACAGCGCCACCATCATCACCAGGATAGTGATGAAGATAGTCTTACCGAGCTTATCCATCTGCACCATCAGCGGCGTGCGGTGTTTTTCGATATCAGACATCATCTGATTGATGTGTCCAAGCTCGGTTTCGCCCCCGGTTGCCACCACCACGCCTTTTCCACCGCCGGAGCTGACGGTAGTACCTGAATAAAGCAGATTATACCGGTCACCTAAAGGCAATTCCCCGCTTAACACATCGCTGTTTTTCTCTACAACGGTGGATTCACCGGTCAGAATGGCCTCCTCCACGCGAAGGTTATGCGCTTCAATCACACGCAAATCCGCAGGAATACGATCCCCGGCGCGGATTACCACGATGTCGCCCGGAACCAGCGTCGTGGTAGGGATCGTTTCATGATTACCTTGTCGAACCACCACGGCTTCGCTGGAGAGCATATTGCGAATACTTTGCAGCGATTTTTCAGCATTGCTCTCCTGAATGTGACCAATCAGTGCGTTAACGATGGCAACCCCGAGGATGACAAACATATCGACCCACTGGCCCATAAAGAGCTTGAGTAGTGCAGCCACCAGCAGAACGTAAATCAGCACATCGTTAAAATGGGCCAGGAAGCGCAGCCAGGCGGGTTTGCCTTTTTTTTGCGGTAACGCATTTTCACCATACTGCTGGAGTCGGACCGATGCCTCACTGCTGCTCAGCCCCTCCGCAGTGGAGTTGATATTCGCCAGGGTGTCGTCAACGGTTTGTTGATAATAAGGACGTTCAGGTTTTTCTGTTTTCATCGTTCCTTCCTCAGGTTCTTTTCAGAAATCACCTTGCTTTCATGCAATTAACGAATAACGAAAACAGGAACATGTGCGTAACGCACAATACTTGCCGCCTCTGACCCCAGGAGATGGGTTTGAATATTGGGATTTCGAGAGCCGACAATAATTGCCCCGGCAGCAAGTTCATCTGCCAGCTTAATAACCTCATCACGAACATTTCCGCTACGGACATGGAGGTGAACACGTTCTTCTGGCAAATTGAGTTTTTTGACCAGGTCAGACAGTTTTTCTTTAGAATTATTATTCATATATTCATCCATCTTGCGCGCATCTGAAATAAAACCACGCGTCAGTTCGGCAGAAAACTTAGGCATGACGTGCAGCAGATGAATGTCACCCGATGCGCTTTGTGCCAGGAACTGTGCATGCTGAAGGGCTTTATCAGCCAGGCTAGTCTCGTAAACATCCACCGGAACCAGAATATTTTTGTACATATCGAGCATCCTTTTTATAACCAACACAGTAGTGAGTGAAGCAATAAAATGCATTAAATGCAGGGAGTTACCCTTAATGCCAGTTACGGAAAAAAAAGATGAATGATATTAAACGTAGCACAGGAATATCAGGTTTAACGCTTACCCACTGATATTGGTTATTTAACATTTATCTTTTCTCCAACTATGCTCTTAGAAAGACGCTCTATACAGCGCATGGAGGAATGAATGTACGGTTTAAGCCTTTTCCGTCTTGGTTTGTTTATTGCACTTGCCATTATTGCCAGCACGGCAATTGGGCTATTCACCTATATGGTTGTCACTGTTCTGGCAGAATAGTGTCACCCCCTGCCCTTGCTACGGAAGAAATAAAACAGTTATTTATTAGGGGAATACAGTGAACCGCTACCTCATTTTACCGTTCGTTATCCTAACGCTCACGGCGTGCGACCCAAAACCCGAGCAAGCCGCACCCCTGCCGCGAATGGTTAAAGTGGCGGAGGTAACTATCCCCGCTCACGCCCAGCAGCGTGTTTTTCCCGCACGTATTGAATCGGGTGATGCAACAGACCTCTCCTTCAAGCGAGGAGGTCAAATCGAGGCGCTCGATATACGTCAGGGTGCAGCCATTAAGCAAGGGCAGCAGCTCGCCAGGCTGAACGCCCGTGAAACCCAGCAGCGGGTAAACGACAGACAAACCGCAGCGACACTCGCCCAGCGGCAGTTCGAACGCTTCCAGACGCTGGCGGGACGCCAGGCTGTCTCGAAAGCAGAAATGGACGTACAGCGCGCGAACCGCGATTCGGCGAATGCAGCGCTGCAAATAGCCCGTGAAGAGCTGAATCAGATGACGCTCGTCGCCCCCTTCAGCGGGACGGCGGCTAGCGTACATGTTCGAAACCATCAAGTGGTGTCTGCCGGTCAACCGATTGCAACCCTGACCCGCACCGACCTGTTGGACGTGGTGTTTAGTATTCCTGAGAACCTGTTCAACACCTTTGATATCCGTAACGCGCAGTATCGCCCCGTGGTGAGAATTAACGCCATTCCGGATCGTGAATTTACCGCCGTCTACAAAGAACACTCGGGCAGCAGCGACAGCAATACGCTGACCTGGCAGGTGATTTTAACCATGCCCCGCCCGGACGATTTTCCCGTCGTGGGAGGTGTAAGCGGTACGGTTACCATCAATCTAACCAACCTTCCGGCTGGCGCAGGCGCTCAGGCGCTGGTTGTGCCGGTCGAGGCAGTCTTTAACCCGGACAACAGTCCGCGCAACGAACCGCACGTCTGGGTTGTGGCCGGGGAAGGCGACACGCTCCACCTGGAAGATCGCAAGGTCAGCGTGGGGCAAGTGACCACAGAGGGCGTGGTAATTACCAGCGGCCTTAAGGCAGGCGAACGCGTGGTGGCCGCTGGCGTAGGAGAGCTCCATGCTAACCAGCCGGTTCGCATCTGGACGCGTGAACGGGGACTGTAATGGATATCTCTCGTCAATTCATCAATAACCCCATTCGTGTCTGGCTGACGATCCTGCTGCTGGGCGTCGGGGGCATTTTCGCCCTGTTGAATATCGGCAGGCTGGAAGATCCCGCGTTTACTATCAAAACTGCCGTGGTCATCACCCACTATCCCGGCGCCTCTGCTCAGCAGGTTGAAGAGGAGGTTACGCTGCCGCTGGAGAATGCCCTCCAGCAGCTGCCTTATCTGGACAATGTCAGCTCCATCTCTTCAAACGGCCTGTCGCAGATCACCGTGAACATTGCCTCACGCTATCATTCGAACGAACTGCCGCAGATCTGGGACGAACTGCGCCGCCGCGTGGGCGATGCCTCACGCCAGTTCCCGCCCGGTGTCGTCACGCCCTTCGTGAATGACGATTTCGGCGACGTGTTCGGCTTTTTCTTCGCAATTTCCGGAGACGAATTCAGCAACCCGGAGCTGGTGCGTTACGCTGAGCAGCTGCGTCGCGAATTAATTCTGGTCCCCGGCGTCGCGAAGGTCGCAATTGGTGGGGCCATTAGCCAGCAGGTCAATATTGATATTTCCCTGACCAAAATGGCCTCGCGCGGTATTACGCTTAGCCAGCTTTCGGCCCTGCTGAGTCGCCTTAATGTGGTGTCCAGCGCCGGGGAGATTACCTCCGGCACGGAGTCGATTCGCCTGCATCCGACCGGTGAGTTTGAAAATCTTGACGAGCTGGCGGACCTGATTATTACGCCGTCCGGTACCGGGGCAGCGACGCGTCTGCGGGATATCGCCACGCTGTCGCGCGGGCTGAACGAGTCACCTGCCAGTATCTATCATACCAACGGCAGAAAAGCCGTTACCATGGGCGTCTCGTTTATCCCTGGCGTGAACGTGATTGACGTGGGTCACGCCCTGGAAGCAAAGCTAAAACAGATGTCGGCGGAAAAACCGGCGGGAATACATATAAATCTGTTTTACGATCAGGCCGCCGAAGTGGGCCACTCGGTTAACGGTTTTATCATTAACTTCCTGATGGCGCTGGCGATTGTCATCGGCGTGCTATTGATCTTTATGGGCGTGCGCAGCGGGATTATCATCGCCTTTTCCCTCGCGCTCAACGTGCTTGGCACGCTGCTAATCATGTATCTGTGGGGCATTGAACTGCAGCGCATCTCGCTTGGCGCGCTGATTATCGCCCTCAGTATGCTGGTGGATAACGCCATCGTGATTGTTGAAGGAGTGCTGATTGCGAGGCAGCAGGGCTCCTCGCTGTTGACCGCCATTAACTACATCATCCGTCGCTCCGCCCTGCCGCTGCTGGGGGCGACGGTGATCGCCATCCTGGCGTTTGCGCCTATCGGGCTGTCGCAGGATTCAACCGGGGAATACTGTAAATCCCTGTTCCAGGTACTGCTGATTTCCCTGATGCTGAGCTGGTTCTCGGCGCTCACCATCACGCCGGTGCTGATTAAGTGGTGGTTGTTTAAAAACGACAGCGCGCCGGACAACGCCGAAGAGTCAGATCCTTACGACAAACGTCTGTACCGCCTCTACCAGCGCCTGCTTAACACGCTGCTGCACTATAAGGCACCGACGCTGGTAGTGATGGCCGCCCTGCTGGCCGCGTCTGTCTGGGGGTTTGGCGCGGTGCGGCAAAACTTTTTCCCGTCGTCCAATACGCCGATTTTCTTTGTCGACCTCTGGTTACCCTACGGCACCGATATCAAATGGACCGAGAAAATGACCAGCGATATTGAGAAAACCATTAACGGCCAGCCGGGCGTAGAAACCTCCGTTTCAACCATTGGCCAGGGCAGTATGCGGTTTATTTTGACCTACAGCGGACAGCGGCAGTACAGCAACTACGCGCAGATCATGGTGCGCATGGATGACCAGCGCAACATCTCCGCACTGACGCGCTACGTCGACGAGTACATCGCCCGGAACTACCCGCAGGTCAACGCCAGCACCAAACGCGTGATGTTTGGCCCTTCCGGCGACAGCGCCATAGAGGTGCGCATCAAGGGCCCCGATCCTGACAGACTACGTCTGATTGCCAGCCAGGTGGATGATATTCTGGCACGCGATCCGGCCACAGGTAGCGTCAGAAACGACTGGCAAAACCGCAGCAAGGTGATCCGTCCTCAATATGTCGCCGCGCTGGGACGCGAACTTGGCGTGGATAAACAGGACGTCGACAACGCGCTGGAGATGAATTTCTCCGGCAGTCGTGCGGGGCTGTATCGCGAAGGGAGCGATCTGCTTCCCGTCGTGGTGCGCCCGCCGGAAAGCGAACGGCTGGACGCCAATCACCTGAACAACGTGCTGGTCTGGAGCCAGACCCGGCAGCAGTATATCCCGCTGAGTAACGTCGTCAGCCGCTTTTCGCTGGAGTGGGAAGATCCGCTTATTCTGCGACGCGACCGCTCGCGGGTGCTGACGGTTCAGACCGATCCTGACCCGCTTAGCCAGCAAACGTCAGGCGACATTCTCGCCCGGGTGAAACCACACATTGACGCCCTTGCCCTGCCCCATGGCTACAGCATCGAGTGGGGAGGCGATGCTGAAAACTCCAGCGAAGCACAGCAGGGGCTCTTCACCACGCTGCCAATCGGGTTCCTGGTGATGTTTGTCATTACGGTTCTGATGTTCAGCTCGGTGAAAAACGCCGTGGCCATCTGGCTGACCGTGCCGCTGGCGCTGATTGGCGTCACGCCGGGATTCCTGGTAACCGGAATTCCGTTCGGCTTTATGGCGCTGATTGGACTGCTGAGCCTGAGCGGGATGCTGATCCGTAACGGCATTGTGCTGGTGGAAGAGATCGAGCAGCAGAAAGCGCATAAAGAACAGCACGAGGCGATCGTTTACGCCGCCACCTCGCGCCTGCGCCCTATCTTGCTCACCGCGTTCACCACCGTTCTGGGGCTGGCGCCGCTGCTGCTGGATGTTTTCTTCCAGAGCATGGCCGTTGTGATTATGTTCGGACTTGGGTTTGCGACAATCCTGACGCTGCTGGTACTTCCCGTGATTTATGCGTGCTTCCATCGTAAGGACAAAGCGGAACAACAATGAATGCGACAGGCCTGAACATTATCAAGACGCTGGGCTGTATGACGGCGGTCACCTTCTTCACCATCTACAATACCTGGGATCATTATGATTATGACTATCACTGGATCCTGGGGTTTTTAACCTTTATCTCGACCATCGCCACGCCGCTGTTTTTTGTGGTCGCGGGCTATCTCGACGGCCAGTCCCGGCACGGCACCCGCTGGCAGTTGAGCAAGATTAAAAGCCTGGTGATTGTCTTTCTGTTCTGGATAACGATCTACTACCTGTGGGAACCGTATCAGCGCGGATATTTAATCCAGCCGTGGTTCGTGTTTGCGTTTGTCGTGATTTACACTTTCCACCCGGCGGTGGAGTGGCTCAGCCAGCGGCGCGCGCTGTTTTGCGGCGTGATTGCCTGCCTGCTGATCTTCTCCTACGGGTATGATTTGCTTTCAGCGCTCTATCCGGACGTCCACGTCTTTTCCCTTTCGCCACAGTACCGCCTGTGGACGTGGTTACTGTTTTACCTGACGGGGCAGCTTTTCTGCGATCCCAGCATCGCCGAGTGGATAAGCCGCAGGAATGTGGTCAGGGCCGCGGTTATCGCCATCCCGTTTATTTATCTCTTCACCTGGTTTTACGAGCGCCACTTCTTTTTTGCCCTGTTCAAGGCTGACAGAAACGCCTTTATTCTCACCGGCTCGCAAATCTACATTCTGATCGTTGCGCTGGTGATCGCGGCGAACGGCGTACGCTTTCGCCGCAATGCAGAATTCAAAGAGTCCATTCTGGCCGCCATCAGTAAAACGATGACCGGCGTATACATTGTGCACTACTCGGTATTTCACCTGTTGACGGCGCTTTTCCCGGTGACGTCTCTCGGTATGAAGCTGACCCTGATCGTGCTCACTTTCGTCACCTCGGTTCTGTTCTCCATGCTAGTGCTTTCAAACGCCGTAGCAAAAAAGGTGATCACCCTTTAAAAACCCAAGCGCAACCAGGCAAAAAGCACGTTACCGTTGTTATAGGTCCCGGGAATATAGGTGAACTGGACGGTAACGCGCTTATAGCCAGCAGAGAACAGCGGGAAGATAAACGGCAGGGGCACATAGTTCGCAAAATCATCGCGCGCCGTAATCCCCGCAGCGGCACCAAGCCCAAGCCGGAAGTCTTTGGCATTATCCAGATACCAGCCCTTCTCCCAGCCATAGCCCATCGCGGGCTGCCATTCGTTGTGCGAGTCTTTGAACATCATTGCGAAAAGCGCGCTCCAGTTGCCCTCGTCGTTGTAGCGGGAGACGCCCAGCCCGCCGCCCCACGGCATTTCGTTGTATTTGTCCGTTTTTTCTTTGTCGTACATAAAGCGGGCGTGCCAGCTCAGAAACGGCAGGTAGAGATCGTAACGTTGAGGCTGCTCCCAGGTTTGCGAAATATCATCCGTCAGCGCATTCCACCAGCCGCCCAGACGCTGTTCGCCATAGACTTTGGGTTCAGCATGGAGCGGTGCCATGAATAAAGACAGGACAATCCAGAATGTCAGAAAAGTGCGTTGCATCGTTAATCCCTCAGCTTCCGTCACGCAGCGGTCTCTATAACTGTAAACCATTGAGTGCGAACCAGAGTCAAACAGCCTGATTTATGTTGTAGCAGGTGTCGATGAAATTTATTTATTCTGCACCTTCCGGAAAGATAAAAACGTTTTCTCCAGCGTTCTGTCGCGGTAGTCTCATAGGTTCCGTTTATATGACGGCTGCTATGTGAGTGACCTTTTCTTATACCAATAATTAAAAATCAGTACAGACAGGACTACTATGGACTCCACCCTCATCTCCGATCGCCCCAACGAGGAGACCCCTTCGCTGAACCGCGCCCGCCGTGCCGCTTTGGGTAGCTTCGCTGGCGCCGTCGTCGACTGGTATGATTTTCTGCTCTACGGCATCACCGCCGCGCTGGTGTTTAACCGTGAATTCTTCCCGCAGATTAGCCCCGCGATGGGCACGCTCGCGGCGTTTGCCACCTTCGGTGTCGGTTTTCTTTTTCGACCGTTAGGCGGTGTGATTTTCGGCCATTTTGGTGACCGTCTCGGGCGAAAGCGCATGTTAATGCTTACCGTCTGGATGATGGGGCTCGCCACCGCGCTGATTGGCATTCTCCCCTCGTTTACCACTATTGGCTGGTGGGCACCGGTGCTGCTGGTGACGCTACGCGCTATTCAGGGATTTGCCGTGGGTGGCGAATGGGGTGGCGCGGCGCTGCTATCCGTTGAGAGTGCGCCGAAAAATAAGAAAGCGTTTTACAGCAGCGGTGTGCAGGTCGGGTATGGCGTGGGTCTGCTGCTTTCTACCGGGCTGGTATCCTTAATCAGTCAGCTCACCACCGACGAACAGTTCCTGAGCTGGGGCTGGCGCATTCCGTTTATCTTCAGCATCGTGCTGGTGATTGCCGCCCTGTGGATCCGTAATGGAATGGAAGAGTCCGCTGAATTCGAACAGCAGCAGCGCGAAAAAACCGCCGTCAAAACGCGGTTGCCAGTGATGGAAGCCCTGGTTCAGCATCCTGGCGCTTTTCTGAAAATCATCGCCCTGCGCCTGTGCGAATTGCTGACGATGTATATCGTCACCGCATTTGCACTGAATTACTCAACGCAGAACCTCGGACTGCCGCGTGAATTGTTCCTGAATATCGGTCTGGTGGTTGGTGGGATCAGCTGCCTGACGATCCCCTGCTTCGCCTGGCTGGCAGACCGGTTTGGTCGCCGTCGCGTCTACATCACCGGGGCGCTGATCGGCACCCTCAGCGCCTGGCCATTCTTTATGGCGCTGGAAGCGCAGTCGATCTTCTGGATTGTCTTCTTTGCCATCATGCTCGCGAACATCGCTCACGATATGGTGGTCTGTGTCCAGCAGCCGATGTTTACCGAGCTGTTTGGCGCCAGCTACCGCTACAGTGGTGCAGGCGTGGGATATCAGGTGGCAAGCGTGGTCGGTGGCGGGTTTACGCCGTTTATTGCTGCCGCGCTGGTGACCTTCTCCGGCGGGAACTGGCACAGCGTGGCGATTTATCTGTTGGCCGGTTGCCTGCTGTCCGCCGCCACAGCCCTGTTTATGAAAGAGACGAGCCACCGCTGATCTCACTTTTGTTTCACAGGCGTGTGACATACTATCGGGTAGAGTCGCACACCTGTGGAACAAGGAGACAGAGATGAATAATAAGGGCTCCAGCCTGACCCCGGCTCAGGCGCTGGAAAAACTCGACGCACTGTATGAACAGTCCGTCAACGCGCTGCGCAGCGCCATCAGCGAATACATCGAAACAGGGAAACTTCCCGATGAAAAGGCCAGAACCGAGGGCCTTTTTGTTTATCCATCGCTCTCTGTGACCTGGGACGGTAGCGCCAGTAATACCCCGAAAACCCGCGCCTACGCCCGTTTTACCCACTCCGGCTGCTATAGCACCACCGTCACCCGCCCTGCACTGTTCCGCCCCTATCTTGAAGAGCAACTCACGCTGCTGTATCAGGATTACGGCGCGCATATCGCCGTTGAGCCATCGCAACATGAAATCCCCTATCCTTATGTCATTGACGGTTCAGCGTTAACCCTTGACCGCTCCATGAGCGCGGGTCTGACCCGCCATTTTCCGACGACAGAGCTTTCCCAGATTGGCGATGAGACGGCTGACGGCATCTTCCATCCGGCGGAGTACGCTCCTCTGTCGCACTTTGATGCTCGCCGCGTCGACTTCTCCCTGGCGCGCCTGCGCCACTACACGGGTACGCCCGCTGAACATTTCCAGCCATTTGTGCTGTTTACCAACTACACCCGCTATGTCGACGAGTTTGTGCGCTGGGGCTGCAGCCAGATCCTCGACCCGGAGAGTCCTTACATCGCGCTCTCCTGCGCGGGTGGGATCTGGATCACCGCAGAGACCGAAGCCCCCGAGCAGGCCATCTCCGACCTGGCGTGGAAAAAACACCAGATGCCCGCCTGGCACCTGATCACCGCCGACGGTCAGGGGATCACGTTGATTAACATCGGCGTTGGCCCGTCTAATGCCAAAACCATCTGCGATCATCTTGCGGTACTGCGTCCTGACGTCTGGCTGATGATTGGACACTGCGGCGGGCTGCGTGAAAGCCAGTTGATTGGCGATTACGTGCTGGCTCACGCCTATCTGCGTGATGACCATGTACTTGATGCCGTTCTTCCGCCAGATATCCCTATTCCAAGCATCGCCGAAGTACAGCGGGCGCTGTATGACGCTACCAAAGAGGTCAGCGGCATGCCGGGTGAAGAGGTTAAACAGCGCCTGCGCACCGGTACGGTCGTCACTACGGATGACCGCAACTGGGAGCTGCGTTACTCCGCCTCTGCGCTGCGCTTCAACCTCAGCCGCGCGGTAGCGATTGATATGGAGAGCGCCACCATTGCCGCACAAGGATATCGCTTCCGCGTCCCTTACGGCACGCTGCTGTGCGTTTCTGATAAACCGCTGCATGGTGAAATTAAGCTGCCCGGCCAGGCCAACCGTTTTTATGAAGGGGCAATATCCGAACATCTGCAAATTGGTATTCGTGCCATTGATTTGCTGAGGGCCGAAGGTGACAAGCTTCATTCCCGCAAGCTACGTACCTTCAACGAGCCACCATTCCGCTAATAACAATAAGGAAAAAAAATGTACTCTACATCACCGTTAGCAGCCCTGCGTCAGTGGCTACAGGAAAACAATCTCGACGGGATGATCGTCCCGCGCGCGGATGCCTGGCAGAGCGAATACTGCGCGCCTTACGACGAAAAGCTGGCCTGGCTGACAGGTTTTGACGGTTCTGCTGGTCTGGCCCTGGTACTGAAAAACAAAGCGTTGCTGTTCGTTGATGGCCGCTATCAGGTTCAGGCCCGCGTTCAGGTGAATACGGATGAGGTTGAGATCCATCATCTGCACAACGAGCCGCTGGCAGAATGGTTATCCGCAAACGTTGAGGCGGGTACACGTATCGGTTTTGAAGCGCTGCTGATGACCAATACGGAGTTTGAGCAACTCTCTGCTACACCGTGCAAGCTGGTCCCTCTGAGTGCCTCTCCGTTCGACGTGCTCTGGACCGATCGCCCTGCGGCTCCGGCAGGGCTTATCCGTGAAATGCCGATCGAGATCAGTGGCGAAAGCAGTGTCGACAAGCGTCAGCGCGTCGCCGCAGTGCTGGCTGCGAACAATGCCGATTATCTGGCCGTTACCCTGCCGGACAACATTGCCTGGTTGTTAAACGTGCGCGGTTCGGATATCCCATACAGCCCGGTTCCCCTCTCCTTTGCCCTTCTGGGCCGGGACGGAAACGTTGAGTGGTTTGTTGACAACACTAAGCTCAGCGCCCTTCCGGACGCGGTGCGTAATGCTTTCACCATTGCACCTCAGGACGCCTTTATCGCGCGCTGTCAGCAGAACGCCGAAGGCAAACGGGTGATGATGGATGCCGGTTCCGCGCCGGTAGCCCTGCGCTTTGCCATTGAGCCACAGGGGGAAATTGTCTGGCAAACCGATCCCATTACCCTGATGAAGGCCACCAAAAACCCGGTAGAACTGGCAGGTTATCGCGAATGCCATCACCAGGACGGTGCCGCATGGGTGAACTTCCTGGCGTGGCTGAGCCGTGAGGTGCCGCAGCGTGAGGCTGCGGGACAACCCCTGACCGAGCTGGAGGTTCAGGCGCAGCAGCTTGCGTTCCGTCAACAGCAGCCTGGTTTTATTGAACAAAGTTTTGCGACTATCTCCGCCTCATCCAGCAATGCGGCGATGTGCCACTATCATTCGAGCGAAGCCAGCAACAAGCCCATCGGGCATGACCATTTTTACCTGAATGATTCCGGCGGTCAGTATGTTAACGGCACCACCGATGCCACGCGCACGCTGGCATGGGGTAAGGTCGCCCCGCAGCAGCGCCTGCACTACACTGCCGTGCTGAGAGGCTTCCTGTCGCTCATTACCCTGCAGTTCCCTTCCGGAACTCAGGGGCATCAGCTGGATGCGTTTGCGCGTCGCCCGCTATGGGAGATGGGGCTGGATTACGATCACGGCACGGGGCACGGCGTGGGGCATCAGTTGCTGATCCACGAGAACCCGCATCGTATCGCCAAAAAGGTCAACCCGTGGCCGCTGGTTGCGGGCAATATCATGACTATCGAACCAGGCTACTATCTCGGCGATAGCCACGGTATTCGTATTGAGAACCAGGTAGAGATTGTTGAAAGCCGCCCAGGATTCTGCAAATTCTCTTCGCTGACGCTCATCCCTATCGACTTAAGCCAGGTTGAGTTGCATCTGTTGAGCGAGCAGGAAAAACAGTGGCTGGATGAGTATCACCAGCAGGTCCGCGAGACCCTCTCACCACTGGTGGAAAGCGATGCACGCCCGTGGCTGGTTGAGGCAACGGCACCGATTCGCGTGTAATTTCGTGCGGTCTGGTGCCCTCACCCCATCCCTCTCCCACGGGAGAGGGAGCAAACACTAAAAACGGCAACAAGGTTGCCGTTTTGCGTTTACCTTGCGCAGAAAAGCAAAAAGCCTGCTTTAAAAGCAGGCTTTTTAAATTTGGCTCCTCTGACTGGACTCGAACCAGTGACATACGGATTAACAGTCCGCCGTTCTACCGACTGAACTACAGAGGAATCGTGTGAACGGGGCGCATATTATCGAGGCTCCCCAGGGATGTCAAAGGCAGAATGCATATTTCTGATTGTTTGCCGATTTATTCTCCATTTCGCGCATTTATCAGGCATTCTTCCGTGGATATTTCCACAACCAGCGCCCACTCACCATACGCCAGTAAAACAATGCCCCGCGCACGGCCCAGTCAAGGAACATCCCCAACCAGACGCCAACCACTCCCCATCCGAGCATCACCCCCAGCGTATAACCCGCGACAACGCGGCAACCCCACATGCCGAGCATCGACACCCACATGGCAAAACGGGCATCGCGCGCCCCTTTCAGCCCGGCGGGCAGTACCCATGAAGCCGCCCAGATGGGCATAAAGGCCGCGTTGAGCCAGATAAGGATCTTAACAACCTCTTTTACATCGTCTTCGTGGGTATAGAATGAGGCCATCAGCCCGGCAAAAGGCGCGCTCCCCCAGGCAATCAACGTTAACCCAATAGTCGACAACCAGAATACGTGTCGCAGCTGTCGTTCCGCCTGCCCTATCTGCCCTTTACCGAGTCGTTTACCGGTAATGATGGTCGATGCCGAACCCAGCGCATTACCAGGCAGGTTAATCAAGGAAGCGATGGAAAAGGCGATAAAGTTACCGGCAATCACGTCGGTCCCCATCCCGGCAACAAACATCTGCGTGAGCAGCTTACCTCCGTTGAACAATACCGATTCAATACTGGCGGGAATACCAATCCCCATGACTTCCCAGATAATGGCGAAATTAAAGGGGCGGAAATAGCTTTTAAGCGTAAGCCGCAGCGAGGGGGTAATCCCCGTCATCAGCACACCAAGGATGGCCGCCGCACCGATATAGCGTGAAATGGTTAACCCCAGCCCGGCACCGACGAATCCCAGCCCATCCCACGAGAACACACCGTAGATCAGTACGCTACTGATGATGATATTCAGGATGTTCATCCCACCGTTAATCAGTAACGGAATTTTGGTGTTGCCTGCCCCGCGCAGCGCGCCGCTGCCAATCAGCGCAATGGCTGCCGCCGGATAGCTTAAGACCGTCATTTCCAGATAGGTCAGCGCCAGGTCCTTAACCTCGGCCGTCGCCTCACCCGCGACAAAGTCGATAATCTCTTTACCGAAATAGTGGATCATTGCCGCGAGGATGACTGAAAAGATGGTCATGATCATCAGCGACTGGCGTGCCGCCTCACGGGCGCGTTTGGGATCAAGCTTACCCAGGCTAAACGCAACCACCACCGTCGTCCCGAGATCTATCGCGGCGAAGAATGACATCACCACCATATTAAAGCTATCCGCCAGCCCGACCCCTGCCATCGCTTCTTTTCCCAGCCAGCTTACCAGGAAGGTACTCAGTACACCCATTAGCAGAACGCAGGTATTTTCCAGAAAGATAGGTACCGCAAGAGGGGTGATTTCACGCCAGAACAGAACACGATAACTTTTACGTTTTGCGTACCATGGTGTGCGCGTTATCACCTGGCGCAGGGGAGCAGTGACGTTCAAAATGGACCTTAGCGAGAAAAGTTGAAACTCCATTTCAAATAATGAGGGAGAAATGCTAATCCTGCAAAGTATTTTCCAGAAAAAGATGTTTGGATTTACAACAAACTGACGACAGAACCAGCAATCGATCGATTTTCCCTAAGATCAGGTTTGACAAAACTTTTTTCGCCGCTAAGATAAGCCTCCACAACGATTCCTCTGTAGTTCAGTCGGTAGAACGGCGGACTGTTAATCCGTATGTCACTGGTTCGAGTCCAGTCAGAGGAGCCAAATTTAAAAAGCCTGCTTTTAAAGCAGGCTTTTTGCTTTGCTGGTGAGGGAAAATATGAACGCTTTGTTTGTCTACGGCACGCTGCGCCCGGGCCACTCTAACGCACATATCCTTGAAAACATTGGCGGCGAATGGCAGGCCGGTTTCGTAACCGGCACGTTCTATGAACGTGGCTGGGGAGCGGCGGCAGATTTTCCGGGGATTGTCCTCCACCCTGATGGCCCCCGCGTCGAAGGTTATCTGTTTATTTCCGATAACCTTGCCGCACACTGGCAAATGCTGGATGAATTTGAAGACGGTTATGATCGGGTTGAGGTCATGGTGACCACACCTGACGAGCAACAGGTTAAGGCCTGGATCTACCAGCTACAACCGCGCTCTGAGTCATAAAAAAAGGCTCTCTGTCACCAGAGAGCCTTTTTCACAATTCACTGCGATTATTCGCTTTTTGCTTCGCCGTTTTTGATTTCACCCATCACTTTCAGCTTCTTAGAGATGTCACGACGTTCTTTAGACAGCTCAGCATTTTTGATGATGTAATCATCAACACGGTCTTCGTAGTCGCTTTTCATGCTGGCAATGATGCCCTGAATAGCTTCAACGCTCATGCCTGGCTTAATGTAGTCGCTCAGGTTGTCGAGCAGCAGAACACGTTTCTGGTTGTCACGGATCTTCTTCTCAACGTCCTGGATTTCACGCTGCAGCTTGTTTTTGCGGCGGAACAGGCGGACGAATTCCAGAACATCCTGGAACGAAGGCTTGGTAGTTTCCATTTTTACACCCCTGATAATGTGAGATTCGGATTCGTTAAAGCAACCGTTGTATCATTAACCTTACTGACAGCGGCCGCGAATGACAATGAGTATATCGTTTAAAGCTATCATAACCCCAATTGCTGCTGAATCGAAGCAGCAGGCGTCACATCCGCGTTTTATTTGCGCAGTGCGCGGCAAATCAGGTGTGATAACAGCTCAAGCTGTCGCGCCAGTTCCATGCTCAGCCAGACATAGCCATGAATAGGTGTTTCGGCCACGTTATCGCTCTGGCGTTCGTTGATTAACTGCTTCAGCTCAGCGACGATCTCATTCAGACGCTCGCTGTTCGCCAGTATAGGCTGTGGGTTACCTTCGTAGAGCGCATGGGCGATGGTCAGCAGAGTTTGCTGCGTCATCCGCTGGGTCTCCTTGAGGGTCTGTGCGTTAAGCATCAACAGATGGCTCGGGCGAGAAGCCCAGTGCGCGTTAATTTGCAGTTCGAGCATGCAGACCAGATTGCGGCTTACCGTCTGGATAGCTTCGAAAATCGCTTTCTGAATATGGGTCTCTTTGCTGGCCGGGGTAATCAGACCGCGCATTTTGACTACATCGTTAAGGATGGCTTGCAGATGCTTTTCCAGCCGGGGGCGCTCAACCAGATTAGGGGAAAAACCGGCCTGATAGACGCGGTTAAACGCGGTGACGTAGTTGGCCATCTGAATACGCCAGTGCAGAAAAGCACGCTGCGGCCAGATACCGGTAAAGAGCATGGCCAGCAGTGACCCCAGGATAACATCCCCGCTTCGCCACAGCGCCGTGGTCATATCCCCGGCAGGGGCACCGACAACCACCGCGAGAGTAATCCCGATCAGCAGCGCCTGATACGGTCTTTTGCCCAACGCCAGCCAGCCGCACAGGAACATGGCGGCACCGCACCATGCCAGCATGACCGGAAACGAAATCAGCTCCAGCTTCAGGGCGATAAGCCCGAGAGCCGAGCCTAAAACAGTCCCACCAATTCGCTCAAAGGCGCGAGGAACAACGTTTCCCCAAAACGAGATGGGCCCCATCACCACTACCAGCGTGATCAGCGGCCACGTTCCTTCCGGAACATCCAGCAAGCGGACAAGGACAAACGTCAACACGAACGCCAGCGCGATGCGACACCCATGCACCACTCGGTAATGTTTGTACAACCGAATTTCAAAAGGGGTTAATGATTTGTCGGGACGCACACCCGCTCTCCAGCTACACGGCAAACCACAATTGTACTGTGTTTTCAGCCGGGCTGATCACACCCGACTGAAAAACCCTTCATTTAGCAGGCTTAAACCGTTTTATGCTCAACGGCGATAAACATTTCGATATCCCAGTAGCCGTCTGCGTTGCCATCATTAAGATAGCGCTCGAAACAGGGTTTAGGGGCAATCTGGTATTTATTGTCCTGTAGAAGGGAGTTGAAGAATTGATACCACGGGGTCGCAAAGTCGTAGTTTTCCACGCGCGCCATCGCCACGGCATAATCACCGGCCACGATTTCCGTCATCATGACGCCTTCGCTGTTTTCCGGAATAACGAAATCGTCCGGTACCGTCACAGCCGTATCACAGCGCAGTTTTTCTGCCGGAACTTCATCCGGGTTATCGTAATAAACTGCAACCCACTCAAGCGGCTGAATGTGGCGACCGTCCACCCACATCACCAGCTGTTCAAAGCCCTGTTTTACCGTTTGTTCCCACGGTCCAACCAAATGAAAACCGGCAATCTTACGTTTCTGTTGCTGCTTAATGCTGTAGTCCATGCTGCCTCCACCCATTACTGTATATTTATACACTATAAAGCAGATTTTAACTGTTCAGCAAACGAAGAGTGTTTATTATGTGAGCAGACTCGCAACCCTGCCAGTCTGCTCACAAGCATTAACAACGGTATTTAAAGTGAGTGATGAAGGTAATCGCTCAGACGAGAGAAGACACCGCCTTTATCAACGGCTTCCAGGGTGACCAGAGGCCAGTGTGCAACCACTTTGTCACGGTCATAGAGCTGAATCTCCCCAACCCGCTGATGCGCAGCAATCGGTGCTTCCAGCTCTTTTTTATCCAGCACATATTTGGCTTTGATGTTCGGGACTTCCGCTTTTGGCAGCGCCAGCCAGAAGTCCTGGTCGGTACCCAGTTTCACCTGCTCCTTATCGCCGTACCAGATACGCTCTGTACCTACTTTTTTACCGTTTTGCAGGATCTGCACCGTATCGAAGTTCTGCTGCCCCCAGTGCAGCAGTTTACGGGCCTGGTCCTCACGTCCTTTCGGACTGTCGGCTCCCATCACCACCGCGATTAAACGGCGCTGCCCATCAACCGCGGAAGCAATCAGATTAAAACCTGCGCCCGAGGTGTGCCCCGTTTTAAGTCCATCTACGTTCATGGTTTTATCCCACAGCAGGCCGTTACGGTTTTGCTGGGTGATCCCGTTCCAGGTGAGGCTCTTTTCACTGTACATATGGTAAAAATCAGGTTCGCCATGAATGATGGCCCGGGAGAGGACGGCCAGGTCATAAGCGGAACTGTGCTGTCCTGGCGCATCCAGCCCGTGAACGGTTTCGAAATGGGTATCGCGCAGGTTCAGCTTTTGCACATAGTCGTTCATCATCTTCACAAACTGCGGCTGCCCGCCCGCCACGTGATCGGCCAGCGCCACGCAGGCATCGTTACCGGAATCCACAATCAGACCACGGCTCAGGTCGCGCACGGTGACGCGATCGCCCTCTTTCAGAAACATCAGCGACGAACCGTCAAAAACCGGGTTGCCTTTTGCCCAGGCATCGCGCCCGACGGTGACAACGTCATCGGGCGAAATACGATGGCTATCAATGGCCCGATCAACCACATACCCCGTCATCAGCTTGGTCAGGCTTGCCGGATTACGTTGTTGATGTTCGTTGCCCGCCGTTAAGATTTGACCAGTCGTGTAATCCATCAGCACCCAGGAGCCAGCCTGAATAGCAGGAGGCTGCGGCGAAAAATCCAGTGGTTCGGCCGCAAAAGCAGATGAGACACTCGAAGCGAGTAAAGAAACAGCAATAAACAGACGGCGTTTCAACGGTATATCCTCAGGTCATTAAAAATCGCTGACCTTTTTACGGGAGTTCTGATGTCGTTACCTGGCTTAATTGCAAAAAAATGTGACAGGACGCAGATTTTTCTCTGAAGCTGACGCGCAAATTTGCGCGGCTGCGGCGCTTTTTATTCGGTCTGACCCGCACGATCGTTTACCATAGTGACGTCATTTTTTAACAGGATGGTATTACTGGTGTCTGACTCTGCCGCTCGCCCGACTTTTTTATTTTACGATTACGCGCAACAACGCTGAGAGCAGCAACCAAAAAGGATAAGGTGATGTGCTGATTTTGTTTGGTACGCAATTTGGTACACAACGCATTTTTCACATCACCGGGCAGTCATCGAACTCGCCAGAGCGAGCATCATTGATGCTGTAGGTGATCACCCCAAACACCGGCCGCGAAGTATCCGACAAATCGTCCTTCAAAGGTAACGGCTCCCTCCTTCCATTTTCAGGGTTTTCCAGACAAGGATGCGGTAGCGTCCTGTAGCGCATGATCCTGAACTCACCATCAACAGCGCAGACGAGCAGAGAACCGTCTTTCGGTGTCAGCGATGAATCGACGATGAGCATGGCGCCCTTCATGATCCCCGCACGCAGGTATGTCGTACCGGATATAATCATGTACGTTGCGGAAGGGTGAGCGATTAGACCCTTGTCGAGTGATATGCGTTCTTCAACATAGTCTGCTGCTGGCGACGGAAAACCCATGATGCACCTCCGATAGATACTGTATTAATATGCAGTATTATAGTTCACCGGTGTTTATCAATACTCAGAAAGAAAAAAGCCCACCTAAGTGGGCTATATCATTAATTTATTATGATTTTATTTTAAATGGAAACTTCCTCTGAGTTCGTTTCTTTTCCTGCTGCGTATCTGACAAGTATTCTTTTGCCGTAGTTTATACATGGTAATTCTATATATACGTGCATCAGGAACGCCGTTACCATTGAAACACTACACAGCATGACCACAAGAGACATTCCATTTATATATTGTAAAAAATCTATACGAGTATATAGATACAGATATGCTGCTAGTATAATAGCATGGCACATGTACAATGAATATGAAATATCCCCTAAAAAAGATAGCGCTTTGTTTTTATGAATATCATTCGTTCTTTCATAAAAAAGAAGTGACGTTATTACCACAAAAGATAGCACGCCAAAACCAAACAACCCATGCCCATATGGAACTTTAGAGAAAAACATAACAAAGCACATAGATAAAGCGAACAACAAGCATATGATTGATATTTTCTTGATATGTTGCGATATTGTTTCAATCTGTCTTGATTTAATATATAATTCACCGATAATCATGCCAACAACGAATTCAAACATCATTGGCGAGGTGAAAACATTTATATATCCAAAAAGCGTACTATGCTCTAGTAAACCAGCAGAAACAGAACCACTCATGCTTAATTCACCTCGAGAATAATACTGTACTAAAGATACAATAGAGAGGTAATGGTGCCAACTTACTGATTTAGTGTATGATGGTGTTTTTGAGGTGCTCCAGTGGCTTCTGTTTCTATCAGCTGTCCCCTCCTGTTCAGCTACTGAAGGCGTGGTGCGTAACGGTAAAAGTACTGCCGGACATCAGCGCTATCTCTGCTCTCACTGCCGTAAAACATGGCAGCTACAGTTCACTTACACCGCTTCTCAACCCGGTACGCATCAGAAAATCATTGATATGGCCATGAATGGCGTCGGATGTCGCGCCAGTGCACGCATTATGGGCGTTGGCCTCAACACGATTTTACGTCACTTAAAAACTCAGACCGCAGTCGGTAACCTCACGCATACAACCGGGCAGTGACGTCATTGTTTGCGCGGAAATGGACGAACAGTGGGGTTATGTCGGCGCTAAATCACGCCAGCGCTGGTTGTTTTACGCGTATGACAGGATACGGAGGACGGTTGTGGCGCACGTATTCGGTGAACGCACGTTGTCCACGCTGGAGCGTCTTCTGGGCCTGCTGTCGGCCTTTGAGGTCGTGGTATGGATGACGGATGGCTGGCCGCTTTATGAATCACGCCTGAAGGGAGAACTGCACGTTATCAGCAAGCGATATACGCAGCGCATTGAGCGGCATAACCTGAATCTGAGGCAACATCTGGCAAGGCTGGGCAGGAAGTCACTGTCGTTCTCAAAATCGGTGGAGCTGCATGACAAAGTCATCGGGCATTATCTGAACATAAAACACTATCAGTAAGTTGGAGTCATTACCCAATAGAGATTATGAATACCGAAGCGATAATAGTCCTGTACCTATGACTGATGCTTATCGATAATCCAAACATAATATAGAATGCTATTTCATAAGTAATCGTCCAAGCAGGGTATAATAAATTATACCCAAAATAAGGCGCCTCTTCAGACCAATTTAAATTGAAGGGGATTATTGAAACAAACAATTTAATCAACCCTTCATCTGTTGAATATTTCATCATCTCGGTAATTACCAAATAATACAACACGCAAGAAATGATGAGTAATGGATATATTCTAAAAGCCCTTCTTACAAAAAAGAATAAGATATTATTAATTTCTTTCTTTTTTGTTGAGTATACTATTATAAAACCACTTATAAGAAAAAACAAATCCACCCCAGCAAGTCCACCACCAAATAATAAATCACCCAAATCCTTTTGGGTGTATACATTATTTAACTTATCCCTAAAATGGAAGAGAACAACCAGTAAAGCGGCTATGCCTCTCAAATAATGAATTGATAATATCATATTTACTACACCAAGATGAATATTGACGTTCATGATACAGGAAAGTAGATGTAACGCAATATTCTATGACCTAAGGTTCTTTTCAAAGTGCAGAAATTATGAATGCAATCAATTCATCGTATCTGATCCCATATCGATTGCCTGATTTCCTGGCTGGGGTAAGAACAACCCCAAGTTCATCAACCACTTCCGCTTCTGCATCCCATTCATCATAGCAAACCATACCGTAGTCGAAGGCATCAAGGCCATTAACTCTAAATGCTTCAATGACTTCTTGTGCAACAACGCCAAAATGAATCCTTGCACCATTGCCTTTAGCATCAACCGAATCGGTAAATCTGTAGGCCTTGATCATGGTTTTTAACGACCTTGCAGTGGAAAGTTCCGCTTCACTAAGGCTTCTCTCATCACACTTAAGCCTACCGGCTGACGTCTGAATTGTTCCATTAGCGGCATACACTGCAGTCCATCTGTTTGATGGTAGACCTATGCCTATTGAGTTGTCAGTTGTTGGGTAGAGCCCTGAGGTATTTCCAAGCTCCATCTTCACATTACGTTCGGTGGCGAAAAGCATTTTTTTTGAAACGAAATCATTGCGCACCCTGCCAGTAGGTGCTGTTGCTAATGGATCCTCACTTAGGGGTTGAAAATCAAGGTTTGCACCCGCACTTGCATCTCCTCTAATCCTAACTGTTCCCTCGTTATTTCTTCCTCCAAGATCTACACCACCACCATTTTGCCTTATTACTTCCTGATAATTACCTCCTGATGTTAGGCTTCCAACGCCTTTAAGTTGAGGCGAGATTGAAGATGGGATTGTTGGAGAGACGTAAATTCTACCTGGTCCTCCGTTACAGTAGTTGTTTGCGTCGAGTCCCTCTGACCTGCTCCCTGTTGATTAATACACCCCGATGTTAGTAATGTCTTCATAAGCCACATGAGGACATCCCCATGAAGAAGCGTTTTTCCGACGAACAGATCATCAGTATTCTTCGCGAAGCGGAAGCCGGAGTTTCTGCCCGTGAGCTCTGCCGTAAGCACGCCATTTCCGATGCCACTTTCTACACCTGGCGCAAGAAGTTTGGTGGCATGGAAGTTCCTGAGGTGAAGCGGCTTAAATCTCTTGAAGAGGAGAACGCCCGCCTCAAGAAGCTACTTGCCGAAGCCATGCTGGATAAGGAGGCACTTCAGGTGGCTCTGGGGCGAAAGTACTGACGACAGACCAGAAGCGGGAAGCCGTTGAGTTTATGTGTGATGCGACCGGTCTGTCGCAACGTCGTGCCTGCAGGCTTACAGGTTTGTCCCTGTCGACCTGCCGCTACGAGGCTCAGCGTCCGGCAGCTGATGCGCATTTATCAGGGCGCATCACTGAGCTGGCACTGGAGCGCAGGCGTTTTGGCTACCGCCGCATCTGGCAGCTGCTGCGTCGGGAGGGCCTTCACGTCAATCACAAGCGGGTATACCGTATTTACCACCTTAATGGACTGAGCGTAAAACGCAGACGACGCCGTAAAGGGCTGGCAACCGAACGGTTTCCGCTTCTGCGCCCGGATGCGCCGAACCTGACATGGTCGATGGATTTCGTTATGGACGCACTGGCCAACGGTCGGAGGATCAAGTGCCTGACCTGTGTGGATGATTTCACGAAGGAGTGTCTGACAATCACCGCTGCTTTCGGTATTTCAGGCGTTCAGGTCACGCGTATTCTGGACAGCATCGCGCTGTTTAGGGGCTATCCGGCGACAATAAGAACCGATCAGGGCCCGGAATTTGCCTGCCGCGCGCTCGATCAATGGGCCTTTGAGCATGGTGTGGAACTCCGGCTTATCCAGCCAGGTAAGCCAACGCAGAACGGATTTATTGAGAGTTTTAACGGACGCTTTCGCGATGAGTGTCTGAATGAACACTGGTTCAGCGATATTCTTCATGCCCGGAAAACGATTAATGACTGGCGGCAGGATTATAACGAGTGCCGTCCCCATTCATCGCTGGATTACCAGACACCAGCTGAATTCGCAACGGACTGGCGAAACAGGAAATATGAAGAAAAACCAACCGACATTACTAACTGAAGGTTGTATCTAATCCTGGGGGCAGGTCAAATCCACTCCATATGTCTGTGTCCTGTACATTAGGGATATATCCCTCAAATGACTGGACGACGTCTGAAGGTAAATTATTTAGCGATGCATCGCGTTTAATTGTATACGGAGTGCCGATTAGCATGATGTTCAATGGCCCAACGCGTGAACCACTTCCATCAGTAATGGTGATAAGACTGTTTGATTTTATAGTCGAACTAGGTGTTCCCCAAAAATTTACCCTACCAGGGTACGCAATGTCTCTTGTGATGATCCACTCTCCATCTGGAAAGAAGAATGGTAGCCCGGACTGAAGTGCCGATTCTAATGCGTCCGAACAGTCTTCACCTGACACGCCCCCAAACCAAGTGATCGGGCTGGCAATTTCCCTTAGGTCACTTCTTAAAGTCGCATCTCCAACGCTTAACGACTTACCAACACCAATGCCTCCTGTGGAATCTGGTGTTGAACCAGCGGGGACGTTTTTCGGAAACGCGCCATCCCAACGATAATACTCACCTGTCGCCTTTAGACGAAGAACCTGGTTAGGTACAGTGAGACTATTACCGTCTTCAAAACTGTCGAGTGTAATATACCCAAAAGCTGAAATAGCCTGTTGAGCTACCCAACGCAAGCCCTCAATTGTGTAATGTTTTTTGCCGAATCTGTCTTCATATTCATGCTGCAGTGAGGTAACAAATTCGTCAATTTTCCCCGCGTTAAATTTCAGGTCGCGAGGTGATTCGCTTGGTACTGGCAGATTGGTTGGTTGCGTAGCCATATTCATTCACCTTCGAGTTCATCTTCGTCCGGGAGAAAATCAGACGCTTCGTTTCGCGCATCGCACGCTCCCTCGCCTGGAACTCGTTACGAAATCCGACGATCTCCAACTTGTTCGGGTTCTCTGCCTCCTGCTCTACGATGATGCCGTTAAGTACACGGTAGTTGATGTACGTCTTGTTGTTCGTTGTCGGGTGAACGTATGAGACCTGAACGCCGTCATAGCCGCCAGGAAGCGTGGCTTCGTAGGTGATTTTGTACTCGTCAGTCTTCATGTTTGCCCGGTTGAATACTGCCGCCGGATAATCCACTTTCTGGTCACGGGTAAACGTCAACACGCCATCATCCCAGGACGCGACCAGGGATGCTGCGTTGCAGATTGCCTGCACGCGATCGCCCAGCGCGTCGTTTTCGTCGTCAAACGTATAGTCGAAGTAACCCAGGCGCTCATCCGGGAAGCTTTCGGCGATCGAGTACAGCCCGTAGAGGTCAATGCTGCTTGCCGGCTGCCCTCCCATGATCAGCCAGGTATGAGCCACCGCATCAGCAAACGAACGAGACGGGCGCAGCGTGTAATCAACTGTCTGCGTGTTCAGGTCGTATGATATGGTGTGACGTGTCACCAGGGCGTTGTACTTGCGGTCGCGACTGCCAAGAGCGTTCTCTGTTGCCCTCACCTTCACGCGGACCAGCGTATCGGTGGGATGGACAACGTTTGTGCGCACGTTTACAGCGTGGATCTCTTCAAGTTTAAGTATCGAGGCATCACCAGAGTTATCGGTGCGCTGCAGGTTAATAGCGTACTTCCCGAAACCACCTGTTGGTATAATCTTGTCCGTACGATAGAACGTCTCGCTGTCCTGCTTGTGCCAGGTTGTCTGCTGGAATATCAGCGTCTGCTGGGTGCCGGGGATCATGTTGTAGTCGTCATCAATTTTCCACAGCACTACCTTCCAGTTGGTTTGCTTCTTCGGTCCGAGACTGCTTTGGGTGTGGATCCACAACTGCGTTGACTCCACTGGTGAAAAGAACGTCCCGACGACCAGCGCCTCGTTATCATTCAGTACGAATGTGGTCGTGTTTATCGTTGCGCCAGTAGGAATATCAGGAGGACCGTCCAGATCACCCATGGTGAAGGTGTACCAGCGAACCGGATTTATCACCGCGCCGTCGTTTGTTTCTACAGCAGAAACAAGTGTCCCTGAAAACGTGGCATCAGTCGTTACCGACCCGGATGCGGTTGCATACGTCACGTTGATAGTGAACGTTACAGCGTGAGGCAGAACCAGGCCCATGAAATAATCGAACTCAGCCTCTTTAACGATTTTCATCGCTAACTGACCACCGGCATACGTGCCGCTGACCACGGTGTTTGCCGTCGCGGTTTCGACAGGGAATGACTCTCCCTGGTTTGCGCCTGGCACCTCCTGACCGTCGACATCATCGAAGCTGTAGCCTTCGTTAATCGACGGGATGACCTCGCCAGGCTGGATGAACTGGTATTCAGCGCCGGCCATACTTCCAAGACTTGATTCTGAATAGCGCACAGACTCGTAATCGTACTTGCCGATCCCGATACACATCCATTCAGTCACGTATTTCTTACCGCCGTCACGCACGCCCGTGCTGATGTATTCAAACAGTGATTCCTGAATCAGATCGGGGAATGAACGCACCTTGCCGTAGATATCCGGCTTGGCTTTGTAGACGCGAGCTGTGTTTATCTGTCCGGTCAGACTATTGTTCGGTGAGTCGACGGTATTGCCGCCAGTGTTGGCGATGGCCGGTTTCGGTGCCAGGAAAGAAAACACCTGCCCCACTACTTTGAAGATCGGACTCAGGATATCGCCCACAATACCCTTCGGCTGGTCGAATATCTGGATATGGTCCAGTTCGCTCAACTCAAACGCCAGCTCGTCATCGTCGCTCAACTTCACACCGTTGCGGACGATCAGCAGGTCACGGTGAAAATTAGCGTCATTGGCCGCCAGCCAGTCATAAAAAAGGGTGCCGTTTGGCACCCTGCAACGCAGCTTAGGCGTTCCTGGAAAGTTCGATATCTCAACCAGCGCCATAAGAAAAATACTCCACTTTGGTGAATGCCCGCTGAATGACCAGCAACGAGTCCATGCGTACGCTTCCGTTCTCGCCGCGCGAGTGCAGCGCCTGCCTGTTCAGCACCAGGCCAACATGCGCCGGTTGCACGCCGCGGTATCCGACGAATATCCCGCCATCGACCGGCTTATCGACCTGGCGCCAGAAAACCACGTCACCTTGATAGCAGGTGAAGAAATCCTCACCGGCTTCATAGTCCGGCGTCTGGTGCAGTTCAATGCCGCGAACGTGTCGGTAATACAACACGCACAATCCCCAGCAGTCGACCTTATCGAAGGAGCAGGCCCGGTTAGACCAAGGCACGCCGATCATCCTGCTGATAAAATCAGAGGTACTGAAGTCCCGTGTATTCGACTGGATCATAAAGGCGACCAATATTGTTGTTCAGTGGGTTTGTGACGGACAGAGTAACCGATGCGGAGTCGGCGTCGATGTCCACCGTCTTAACGTATAACTGCCAGGACTTAATCGGTACCGACACGTCGCCGCTGTCGAAGATCTGCCTCGTGGCCATGATGGCCGTTAGTCTGGCAGCGCCCTTCCACTGCTTCATCAGCGCTTTGATAACCGCTTAACAGCAGGAGCGCCCTATGCATTCAAACCCCATGACCTGGCTCATCGCCGCACTTATGGCGCTGGGCGCTCTCACCTCATTTCTTCACGAACCGGAAGGTGTGCAATGGCTGCTTTTAATGTGGGCGCATTAGCCCAGAAGAAGACCGGCGGACTGACGGGAATAGTCGAAAGCCTGCAGGATCCTGACAGCGACAATCCGAAGTTCTGGGTGCGGTGGGACGACAGAGATTATTCAGTGCATCCGGAAAACGAATTGCGCGCGGCCACAATCGATGGGCCACGCCTG
This sequence comes from Enterobacter sp. CPE_E890, assembly GCF_046521475.1. Taxonomy (NCBI): domain Bacteria; kingdom Pseudomonadati; phylum Pseudomonadota; class Gammaproteobacteria; order Enterobacterales; family Enterobacteriaceae; genus Enterobacter; species Enterobacter sp. CPE_E890. The sequence goes on from NZ_JBKFZW010000001.1 coordinate 3,125,656, forward strand.
TATAAAGAAATGGCGTAAGGAGATCACAATGACCGATACCAGCCTGATTCCAGAAAAAGAAGTGATGAACAAGCTTGGGGTTTCATCACGCCAGACCATCTGGAACTACACCAACCGGCACGGGTTTCCCAAGCCAGTCAGGACACACCCGAAAGCGTACCTGCGGGAAGCTGTTGATGGATGGATCCTCAATGGCGGCGTTAACCAGAAATGTTCCTGATGTGCCAGAACAGCTTATCAGCGTGAAGCTCATACGCTTTGCACTGAGCCTCTATCCAGTCGTGTTTGTTGTACACGGCCATTACCCCGCCAAGTTCATGCCCGAGCATCCTCTCAGTAACATGAGGCTCGACATCCATTTCAGACAGCCTTGTTACCAGCGTCCTCCTGAAGTCGTGGGTTCGCCAGTATCCAAGGTCCATTCCCCCCCTTATTCGATTAACGAATCGGTTGGCGGCCGCAATGCTGATCGGTTCGTTTATATCCTCCCCGGGGAAAAGCACATCATTGTAAGTTGTCATGGCCTTTTCGAGGAAAGGCATAATCTGTTCGAAGATGGGGCGGCGGATGACGTTTCCCATTTTGCTGTGCTCTTTTGGCACAGTCCAGACGTTGTCCAGCAGGTCAAATTCGGTCTTGGTTGCCAGCCTGAGCTCTGAGAGCCTCGCCCCCCACAGCATCAGCATCTGGTGAAGAAGCTTGTTTGACGTAGAAGCCCTGCTTCTTTCAATGGCAAGCCATATCTGAGCAAGCTCGTTATAGGACAGCACGCGATCGCCTACTTCTGCGCGGGAACCGAAGTCTCTTGGCTGGATGCCCATAATTGCGCAACTATCTATCACCTGACGTCGCATGCACCAGCTTATTGCCGATCTTAACTGACTGAGCATCTGGCGCGCGCGGCGTGGATTATCCCTTTCCTCTTCGGTGAGTAGATCCACCCACTGCTTTACCGTGATGGAGGATGCTGGTCGATTAGGGAACGCGTCATGCATCCGTTTCATAACCGTTGAGCGGTATAGTGCCTGGGTCTTTTCCCTGAGTGTTGTAGAGACGTAATTATCGAACCAGTAATCGAGGCACTGAGCGACCGTCAGAGAGTTTTGCGTCTTCTCCTCAAAATAGGAGCGTGGATCTGTGTCGGAAAAATAAAGGTTCCGTAAATCAGACGTGATCTGCTTGGCATCCTTTAACGACACCGACGGGTAGCGACCAATGCCAAGACGATGAGGTTTACCATGCCAGCGATATCGGTACTGGAACTGGATGACCCCCTTTGGAGAAATGCGCACGCTGAGGCCATCAGCATCAGCCACTTCTTGTGGGCCCGAATATGGTTTACCATAAATGGTACGCAGTTTTGTGTCGCTGATAGCCATAAATAATATTTGGTACGCTCTGAAATAGTGGTTTGGTACACTTCTGGTACGCAATATCACATGGACATCAAGACACAATAAACAACTATATTTAACGTTCGTGGACAAACTCAGGTGAGAAAAGGGTTGTTTTTCGAGTAATAACAGGCAGTTAATTAACTATTGTGGACAATCTTAAACAATGGCAGACACAGATAAACAACCAACCTTCCTCTTTCACGACTACGAAACCTTTGGTACGCACCCGGCGCTGGACCGACCGGCGCAGTTTGCCGCCATCCGTACCGATGACGACTTCAATATTATCGGCGAGCCTGAGGTCTTTTACTGCAAACCGGCTGATGACTACCTGCCGCAGCCTGGGGCGGTTATGGTTACCGGGATTACCCCGCAGGAAGCGCGGGAAAAAGGCGTTAACGAGGCAGAATTCGCCCGACGCATCCACGATCTGTTCACCGTCCCCAATACCTGCGTGGTGGGTTATAACAACATCCGTTTTGATGATGAAGTGACGCGCAATATTTTCTATCGCAACTTCTACGACCCGTATGCCTGGAGCTGGCAGAACCGTAATTCTCGCTGGGATTTACTCGACATCATGCGCGCCTGCTACGCATTACGCCCGGAAGGTATTAACTGGCCGGAGAATGATGAAGGACTGACGAGCTTCAGGCTGGAACATCTGACGCGCGCCAATGGCATTGAGCACAGTAATGCCCACGATGCGATGGCAGACGTGTATGCCACCATTGCCATGGCGAAGCTGGTGAAAACCGCTCAGCCAAGGCTGTTTGAGTATCTGCTGAGCCACCGCAGCAAACAGAAATTGACCACGCTGATTGATGTACCGCAGATGAAACCGCTGGTGCATATCTCCGGTATGTTCGGTGCCTGGCGCGGCAACACCAGTTGGGTTGCGCCACTGGCCTGGCATCCGGACAACCGTAATGCGGTCATTATGGTGGATTTAGCTGGCGATATCTCGCCGCTGCTGGGACTCGACAGCGCTACCCTGCGTGAACGGCTTTACACACCGAAAAATGAACTCGGCGATCTGCCTGCGGTGCCGGTTAAACTGGTGCATATCAATAAATGTCCGGTACTCGCGCAGGCCAATACGCTGCGCCCGGAAGATGCTGACAGACTGGGCATTAACCGACAACACTGCCTGGATAACCTGAAAGTGCTGCGCGAAAACCCGCAGGTGCGTGAGAAAGTGGTCGCCATTTTTGCAGAAGCAGAACCGTTCGTTCCGTCTGAAAACGTGGATGCCCAGCTATACAACGGTTTCTTCGGCGATGCCGACCGCGCGGCGATGAATATCGTCCTGCAAACCGAGCCGCGTAACCTGCCGGCACTGGATATCACGTTCGCTGATAAGCGCATTGAAAAGTTGATGTTTAATTACCGTGCGCGTAACTACCCGGGAACCCTCGATGAAGCGGAACAGGAACGCTGGTTGCAACATCGTCGTAATGTCTTTACGCCAGAGTTCCTGCATAGCTATGCTCAGGAGCTGGAGATGCTTTATGCTCAGTATGAAGGGAATGCTGAAAAACAGGCACTGTTGAAATCCCTGTTCCAGTACGCACAAGAGATAGTCTGAATTAGAGATATAAAAAAACCGGAGGCGATGGTCTCCGGTTTTTTTTAGTGCGTTAAAACTCAGGCAACGTCTTCGTACTGAGGAACCGGGTTGCGGAAGCTTTTTGTTACGCAAGCCAGGTAAATCAGACCGATAGCACCCCAGATCAGACCCAGAACCATAGAGCTCTCTTCCAGGTTAATCCACAGTGCGCCAACAGTCAGCGCGCCACACACTGGCAGCACCAGATAGTTGAAGTGGTCTTTCAGCGTTTTGTTGCGCTTCTCACGGATCCAGAACTGCGAGATCACAGAGAGGTTAACGAAGGTGAACGCCACCAGAGCACCGAAGTTAATCAGCGCAGTTGCTGTCACCAGGTCAAATTTAATCGCCAGCAGAGCAATAGCACCAACCAGCAGCACGTTCCATGCAGGAGTACGCCATTTCGGATGAACATAACCAAAGAAGCGAGTCGGGAACACACCGTCACGGCCCATCACGTACATCAGACGAGAAACGCCTGCGTGTGCCGCCATACCGGATGCCAGTACGGTTACGCTTGAGAAGATCAACACGCCCCACTGGAAGGTTTTACCTGCCACGTACAGCATGATTTCAGGCTGTGACGCATCCGGATCTTTAAAGCGAGAGATATCCGGGAAGTACAGCTGCAAGAAGTAAGAGGCACCGATGAAGATCATACCGCCAATCAGCGCGGTCAGGAAAATCGCTTTCGGGATCACGCGCTCAGCGTCTTTGGTCTCTTCTGACAGAGAAGAGATACCGTCAAAGCCGAGGAACGAGAAGCACAGAATCGTCGCACCGGTGATCATCGGCACTACATGCGCACCTTCAGACCAGAATGGACGCGTGCTGGTCAGTGTACCTGCACCTTCACCGTGAGAAACACCGTAGATGATCAGGCCAACGATTACCGCAACAATACCCATCTGCAGAATAACAATCAGGGTGTTGAAGTTCGCCACGGTCTTGATGCTGCGCAGGTTAGAGATGGTCATAAAGGCCACCAGCGCCACAACGAAGATCCACGACGGTACGGAAGGTACCAGCGCTTCAAAGTAAATTTTTGCCAGCAGAATGTTGATCATCGGCATGAACAGGTAGTCCAGCAGTGATGACCAGCCCACCATAAAGCCTACCGCCGGGCTAATGGATTTCTGAGCATAGGTGTACGCAGAGCCTGCGGACGGGAAACGGCGAACCAGTTTACCGTAGCTCAGCGCAGTAAAGAGAATAGCGACCAGTGCAAAGGCGTACGCCGTTGCAACGTGACCGTCAGTAAGGCCTGATACGATACCGAATGTATCGAACAGCGTCATTGGTTGCATATAGGCCAGGCCCATCATAACAACCGGAATCAACGTAAGTGTTTTACGTAATTCCACGCGAGAGGTGTTTGGAGTTGCGTTATGCGACATAGTTATTCTCCTTTACGGTGATAACCGCCACGTAAGCGAAAAATTGCCCCATTTCTTTATTCCTCAGCGACAACAACTGTCGGATTTTAGTAAATATCTATCCGGTACGAAGCCCGGCCTCTTGGTTTTTAGTTTCGTTTCGTACATGCAAAAAAAAATAACCGACGCCTTTTATATCGTCGATTATTCATTTGGTTGCAGCGGCCGCATTTTGCCCCACATCGGATACAAAAGGCAATACTTTGCAATGCCCTGGGTGATTTTCTTTTTGCTAACTGGCTGATTTCTCGACGCTGGCCTGAGAGTAAACGGCAGCGATAGCACTATTTGCTAAAATTTCGTCTCGCCACCAGCTGCTTGCCAGTCCAGAGGTTTGTTCATTCCAGCCCACCCACGCTGATTCATTACTGCTTTGAGCAAGCACCTGTTTTTCAACCAGCGCCCCGCTATCAATAAACCGCTGCGCAAGATAACGAGGCAAATAGCCGCAACCCAGACCACTGATTTGCAATTCCAGCTTGGTTTTAAAATCAAAAACGGTAATGGCTTCCTGCTCATCAAGTAATTGCGAGGAAACCGCACACTCTGGCCGTGAACTGTCCCCCACCACAATCGCACGGTAGCCTTTAATAACCCGGCGATTAATAGGCTCCGGCTCCTGAGCAAGCGGATGATGCGGCGCAACGGCAAAAACCTGCTCCAGCACGCCCAGACGGGCAAAACCAAAATCACTCAACTGGGGAGGTTCATGGAGTGCACCGACGAAAATATCCGCCCTTCCCTGGATTAACGCATCCCAGGAACCGCCCAGCACACCGTTTATAAAGATAAGCCGGGTTACGCTGTGGTGTTGATAAAATGCCTCAATCAGCGGCGTAAGAAGCGAAAATGGAAAGGTATCATCGACTCCTATAACCAGCTCATTTTCCCATCCCTGATGAAGCTTGACGGCCTGCTTTTCCAGTTCGCGAACGGTATGGAGGACTTCACGTCCTTTTTCCAGCAGCATCTGCCCGGTACGGGTAAAACGCGCGCGGTGCCCGGAGCGATCGAGGATCTGAATATTGAGATCGCTTTCCAGTTTTTGAACGGTGTAGCTCAGCGCCGAAGGGGTTTTGTAGAGCTTTGCTGAGGCGGCTGCAAAGCTCCCTTCTTTTTCCAGTGCATCCAGAATAATAAGAACATCAAGCAGCGGTTTCATGCTCGCCCCCTTCTGGTGTGCGATCGTCTCCGCTGCGAGACTTATTCCATGGGCATCACCAGCGGATCGGGATACTGATACTCAAATCCCAGCTCATGGCAAATGCGATTGCCATCAACAATTTTGCCTTTGCTTTCATCCTTTGTCTCACCAAAAACCGGCGGAGCCAGGCCCAACTGACGTGCCATTAGCGGGTAAAACGTACTACGCGTCGGATGAGAAGGCGCACATATATTATAGATGTGTCCACCTTTTGGAGCCTGTAAGAGTAGCTCAATTGCGCCAATAACATCGTCAAGATGCACAAGATTGACAACATGTTGCCCGTCTGGCGCTGACTTTCCGGCAAAAAAACGTCCCGGATGGCGCCCAGGCCCCACCAGCCCCGCCAGACGGACGATATCAACCTGCGTGCCGGGTAGATTATGCAGCCAGTCTTCCAGCTCTTTCAGTACCTGGCCGCTCACGGTAACAGGATTGCGCCCGGAGCTCTCTTTCACCACACCTTCGACATCGCCATAGACTGATGTCGAGCTGGTAAAAATAATGCGCGGAACATGGTGTGCCAGCGCGCTGTCGACAATCTCCTGCATCGCCTGCAGATAAAACGACTCGCCCGGACCACTGCGCCGCGCGGGTAGCGTAATTACCAGCGCATCGACGTTCATCAGCGTGTCCAGATCGTCAGCATCACACACCAGCTCGGGTTCCAGACGCAGTTCGACACCATCAATACCGCACATACGCGCTGCTTCTACCCCATCCGCCGTGGTTTTGCTCCCGGTCACTTGCCAGCCTTTCGCGGCTAATGACATCGCCAGCGGCATTCCCAGCCATCCTAAACCGACAATCGCGACCTTTTTCATGCGAATTCTCCTGACTCGTACTCGTCTTTCATAAGGCTACGCCAGCCCGGCAGAACACACAATTCATAGCATCAATATGAAATGAATTAATGATCAAAAAAAGCCCTTGCAATATGTTGCACAACTGGTTTAGGTTAAAAGACATCAAATGAATAAGCATTCATCGAGAATTTATATGACACGCGTTCAATTTAAACACCACCATCATCACCATCACCCTGACTAGTCTTTCAGGCGATGTGTGCTGGAAGACGTTTGGATCTTCCAGTGGTGCATGAACGCATGAAAAAGCCCCCGGAAGATCTTCTTCCGGGGGCTTTTTTTTGGACCAAATTCAGACAGGTTAAAACAGGTTAACGAGGAATAAAGAATGTTAGATAACTCACGTTTACGCATAGCTATTCAAAAATCAGGTCGTTTGAGTGACGATTCACGCGAACTGCTGGCCCGCTGCGGGATCAAAATTAACCTGCACACCCAGCGCCTGATTGCTCTGGCTGAAAACATGCCCATCGACATTCTGCGCGTGCGTGATGACGATATCCCAGGCCTGGTGATGGATGGCGTCGTTGACCTTGGCATCATCGGTGAAAACGTGCTGGAAGAAGAACTCCTGACCCGCCGTGCACAGGGCGAAGACCCGCGTTACTTCACCCTGCGTCGCCTGGATTTCGGCGGCTGCCGCCTGTCGCTGGCAACGCCGGTCGATGAAGCCTGGGACGGCCCGGCTGCACTGAACGGCAAACGTATCGCCACCTCCTACCCTCACCTGTTAAAGCGTTACCTGGACCAGAAAGGCGTGCAGTTTAAATCCTGTCTGCTGAATGGCTCTGTTGAAGTCGCCCCGCGTGCAGGTCTGGCGGACGCCATCTGTGACCTCGTCTCAACTGGCGCGACGCTGGAAGCGAACGGCCTGCGCGAAGTGGAAGTTATCTATCGCTCAAAAGCCTGTCTGATTCAGCGTGACGGCGACATGGCCGATGCCAAGCAGCAGTTGATCGACAAGCTCCTGACCCGTATTCAGGGCGTGATCCAGGCGCGTGAATCCAAATACATCATGATGCACGCGCCAACCGAGCGTCTGGATGAAGTGATTGCTCTGTTACCAGGCGCCGAGCGCCCAACTATTCTGCCACTGGCGGGCGATCAGCAGCGCGTGGCGATGCATATGGTCAGTAGCGAAACCCTGTTCTGGGAAACCATGGAAAAACTGAAGGCGCTGGGGGCAAGCTCAATCCTGGTGCTGCCAATTGAGAAGATGATGGAGTAACGGCCATGGGTTTTAACACAATCATCGACTGGAATAATTGTAGCGACGCACAACAACGTGAGTTGCTGATGCGCCCGGCGATTTCCGCCTCCGAAAGCATTTCACGCACCGTGGCGGAGATCCTTGAGAACGTCAAAGCCCGTGGCGATGACGCGCTGCGTGAATACAGTGCCAAATTCGACAAGACTGAAGTGGATGCGCTGAAGGTTACCGAACAGGAAATCATTGATGCCAGTAATCGTCTGGGTGATGACATCAAGCAGGCGATGGCCGTCGCGGTGAAAAACATCGAGACCTTCCATACCGCGCAAAAGCTGCAAACTGTGGATGTTGAAACCCTGCCTGGCGTGCGTTGCCAGCAGGTGACCCGCCCGGTAGCGTCCGTTGGACTGTATATCCCTGGCGGTTCGGCTCCGCTGTTCTCCACCGTATTGATGCTGGCTACCCCGGCGCGTATTGCGGGTTGTCAGAAAGTGGTGCTCTGCTCTCCGCCACCGATTGCCGATGAGATCCTCTACGCAGCAAAGCTGTGCGGCGTACAGGCGGTCTATAAAGTGGGTGGCGCACAGGCGATTTCTGCCCTCGCGTTTGGCACCGAATCCATTCCAAAGGTCGACAAAATTTTTGGCCCGGGCAACGCCTTCGTGACCGAAGCCAAGCGCCAGGTCAGCCAGCGTCTGGACGGTGCGGCAATTGACATGCCTGCCGGTCCGTCTGAAGTATTGGTCATTGCCGACAGCGGCGCTACGCCGGACTTCGTCGCGTCCGACCTGCTGTCTCAGGCGGAACACGGCCCTGACTCGCAGGTCATTCTGTTGACGCCGGATGCCGATATGGCAACACGCGTCGGCGAAGCTGTCGAGCGCCAGCTTGCTGACCTGCCCCGCGCCGAAACGGCACGTCAGGCGTTAGCCGCCAGCCGTCTGATTGTGGCGCGCGATCTGGCGCAGTGCATTGCCATCTCTAACCAGTACGGCCCGGAGCACCTGATTATTCAGACCCGAAATGCACGCGATCTGGTCGACAGCATCACCAGCGCAGGTTCGGTTTTCCTGGGTGACTGGTCACCGGAATCCGCTGGCGATTACGCGTCCGGCACCAACCACGTCCTGCCGACGTATGGTTATACCTCAACCTGTTCAAGCCTCGGCCTGGCGGATTTCCAGAAACGCATGACCGTGCAGGAACTGTCCCGCGAAGGATTTGCCTCGCTGGCATCCACCATTGAAACGCTGGCAGCCGCTGAACGCCTGACCGCCCACAAAAATGCCGTAACGCTGCGCGTTGCAGCCCTGAAGGAGCAAGCATGAGCATTGAAGAATTAGCCCGTGAAAATGTCCGTCAACTGACTCCGTATCAGTCTGCACGTCGTTTAGGTGGTAAAGGTGATGTCTGGCTGAACGCTAACGAATTCCCGACAGCGGTCCAGTTTGAGCTTTCTCAGCAAACCCTGAACCGCTATCCGGAATGCCAGCCAAAGGCCGTTATCGAAAACTACGCGCAGTATGCAGGAGTGAAGCCGGAGCAGGTGCTGGTCAGCCGTGGAGCCGATGAAGGTATTGAGCTGCTGATCCGCGCCTTCTGCGAGCCGGGCAAAGATGCGGTGATGTACTGCCAGCCTACCTACGGCATGTATAGCGTCAGCGCGGAAACCTTCGGTGTGGCGTGTCGCAACGTCCTCTCGCTTGACAACTGGCAGCTGGATCTGCAGGGCATTGCCGATAATCTCGATGGTGTAAAGGTGGTGTTTGTCTGTAGCCCAAACAACCCGACCGGGCAGATTATCAACCCGCAGGATATCCGTACCCTGCTGGAGATGACGCGCGGCAAAGCCCTGGTGGTCGCTGACGAAGCCTACATCGAGTTCTGCCCGCAGGCGACGCTGACAGGCTGGCTGGAAGAATATCCGCACCTGGTCGTGCTGCGTACGTTGTCGAAAGCCTTCGCCCTCGCCGGTCTACGTTGTGGATTCACGCTGGCCAATAAAGAGGTCATCGACCTGCTGTTGAAAGTGATTGCACCCTACCCGCTTTCGACGCCGGTTGCCGATATTGCAGCACAGGCGCTGACCCCACAGGGGATCAACGCGATGCGCGATCGTGTGGCGCAAATCCTGGAGGAACGTCAATATCTGGTGACCGCCCTGAAGGATATCCCGTGCGTGGAGCAGGTGTTCGATTCGGAAACCAACTACATCCTGGTGCGTTTCACTGCATCCAGTGCCGTATTTAAATCTTTATGGGATCAGGGCATTATCTTACGAGACCAGAATAAACAACCTTCCCTGAGCGGGTGCCTGCGCATTACCGTAGGCACCCGCTCAGAGAGCCAGCGCGTGATTGACGCCCTGAAAGCGGAGAAAGTATGACCCAGAAGATCCTTTTTATCGATCGTGACGGCACCCTTATTTCGGAGCCACCAGCCGATTTTCAGGTCGATCGTTTCGACAAGCTGGTTTTTGAACCGGACGTGATCCCCGTACTGCTTAAGCTGCAAAACGCCGGGTATAAGCTGGTGATGATCACTAATCAGGACGGTCTGGGTACCGACAGCTTCCCGCAGGCGGACTTTGACGGCCCGCATAATCTGATGATGCAGGTGCTGACCTCTCAGGGCGTGGTCTTTGATGAAGTGCTGATTTGCCCACACATGCCGGCCGATGAGTGCGACTGCCGTAAACCGAAAGTAAAACTGGTGGAGCGCTATCTGGCGGAAGATGTGCTGGATAAAACCAACAGCTATGTCATCGGCGATCGCATTACCGATATTACGCTAGCGGAAAACATGGGTATTGAGGGGCTGCGCTACGATCGTAACGGTCTTAACTGGGCAAAAATTGGTGAGCAGCTAACCAAACGTGACCGCTATTCCCACGTTGAACGTAACACCAAAGAGACGCAGATTGACGTGAAGGTCTGGCTGGATCGCGAAGGTGGCAGCAAGATCCACACCGGTGTGGGTTTCTTCGACCATATGCTGGATCAGATTGCCACCCACGGCGGTTTCCGCATGGAAATTATCGTAAAAGGCGACCTTTACATTGACGATCACCACACCGTGGAAGATACCGGCCTGGCGCTGGGTGAAGCCCTGAAGCTGGCGCTTGGCGATAAGCGCGGCATCAACCGTTTTGGCTTTGTCCTGCCGATGGACGAGTGCCTGGCGCGCTGCGCTATGGATATCTCCGGACGCCCGCACCTGGAATATAAAGCCGATTTCAACTACCAGCGCGTGGGCGATCTCAGCACTGAAATGGTTGAGCACTTCTTCCGTTCATTGTCCTACACCATGGGCCTGACGTTGCACCTTAAGACCAAAGGCAAAAACGACCACCACCGCGTGGAGAGTCTGTTCAAGGCTTTTGGCCGTACCCTTCGCCAGGCGATCCGCGTGGAAGGTGACGCCCTGCCTTCATCGAAAGGAGTGCTGTAATGAATGTGGTGATTCTGGATACCGGATGCGCCAACCTGAACTCCGTAAAATCGGCGATTGCGCGCCACGGCTATGAGCCGGTGGTGAGCCGTGACCCGGACGTGGTGCTGCGCGCCGACAAACTCTTTTTACCGGGCGTGGGAACCGCGCAGGCCGCGATGGATCAGATTCGCGAACGCGAGTTGGTCGACCTGATCAAAGCCTGTACCCAGCCGGTGCTGGGCATTTGCCTGGGTATGCAGATCCTGGGCCGCCGCAGTGAAGAGAGCAACGGCGTCGACCTGCTGGGCATTATTGAAGAAGACGTGCCGAAAATGACCGACCACGGCCTGCCTCTGCCGCATATGGGCTGGAACCGCGTGTACGCCAAAGCGGGCGACAGGCTGTTTCGCGGCATTGAAGACGGCGCATATTTTTACTTCGTGCACAGCTACGCCATGCCGGTAAATCCCTACACCATCGCTCAGTGCAATTATGGTGAAGCGTTTACCGCAGCGGTGCAGAAAGATAACTTCTTCGGCGTGCAGTTTCACCCGGAACGCTCTGGCGCCGCAGGCGCGCAGCTGCTGAAAAACTTCCTGGAGATGTGATGATTATTCCCGCTTTAGATTTAATTGACGGCACGGTTGTTCGTCTTCATCAGGGCGATTACGGCCAGCAGCGTGACTACGGGAACGACCCGCTGCCACGTCTGCAGGATTACGTGGCGCAGGGTGCACAGGTGCTGCATCTGGTTGATTTAACGGGTGCTAAAGACCCGGCGAAACGCCAGATCCCGCTACTCAAAAAGCTGGTCGCTGGCGTGAATGTCCCCGTCCAGGTAGGTGGTGGCGTGCGCACTGAAGAGGACGTTGCAGCTCTGCTTGAAGCAGGTGTGGCGCGCGTTGTCGTTGGCTCTACCGCCGTAAAAGACCCCGAAATGGTCAAAGGCTGGTTCCGCCGTTTTGGCGCGGATGCGCTGGTACTGGCGCTGGACGTGCGTATTGATGAACAGGGTAATAAACAGGTTGCGGTCAGCGGCTGGCAGGAAAACTCCGGCGTGACGCTGGAAGAGCTGGTTGTTATTTATCAACCCGTTGGCCTGAAGCACGTGCTGTGCACCGATATCTCCCGCGACGGCACGCTGGCGGGCTCTAACGTCTCGCTGTATGACGAGGTCTGTGCACGTTTTCCGCAGGTGGCTTTCCAGTCTTCGGGTGGAATTGGCGATCTGAAAGATATCGCCGCGCTGCGCGGTACCGATGTGCAGGGCGTGATCGTTGGACGCGCCCTGCTGGAAGGAAAATTTACTGTGACGGAGGCGATTCAATGCTGGCAAAACGGATAATCCCTTGCCTGGACGTGCGCGACGGCCAGGTGGTGAAAGGCGTGCAGTTCCGCAACCACGAGATCATTGGCGACATCGTCCCGCTGGCAAAACGCTATGCTGATGAAGGGGCTGACGAGCTGGTGTTTTACGATATCACCGCTTCCAGCGATGGCCGCGTGGTCGATAAAAGCTGGGTGGCGCGCGTAGCAGAAGTGATTGATATTCCATTCTGCGTGGCGGGTGGAATTAAATCCGCTGACGACGCGGCCAAAATTCTCTCGTTTGGTGCCGACAAGATTTCCATCAACTCCCCTGCTCTGGCCGACCCGGAGCTGATTACTCGCCTGGCCGATCGCTTTGGCGTGCAGTGCATTGTCGTTGGGATCGACACCTGGTATGACGACGCAACGGGCAAATATCACGTTAATCAGTATACCGGCGATGAAAGTCGAACCCGTGTGACCCAATGGGAGACCCTCGACTGGGTGCAGGAAGTGCAGAAGCGTGGCGCGGGCGAGATTGTCCTTAACATGATGAACCAGGACGGCGTGCGTAACGGCTATGACCTCGAACAGCTGAAAAAAGTGCGTGCGGTTTGCCACGTCCCGCTGATCGCCTCCGGCGGCGCGGGCACCATGGAACACTTCCTGGAAGCCTTCCGCGATGCAAACGTGGACGGCGCGCTGGCCGCGTCCGTGTTCCACAAACAGATTATTAATATTGGTGAGTTAAAAACGTTCCTGGCCGGCCAGGGCGTGGAGATCAGGGTATGTTAACAGAGCAACAACAGGCACAGCTGGACTGGGAAAAAACGGGCGGACTACTGCCGGTGGTGGTTCAGCATGCCGTTTCGGGCGAAGTACTGATGCTGGGGTATATGAACCAGGACGCGCTGGCTAAAACGCTCGACAGCGGCAAAGTCACGTTTTTCTCGCGCACCAAACAGCGTCTGTGGACCAAAGGGGAAACCTCAGATCATTTCCTGAACGTGGTCAGCATAACGCCCGACTGCGATAACGACACCCTGCTGGTACTGGCAAACCCAATCGGACCAACCTGCCACAAAGGCACCAGCAGCTGCTTCGGCGAGGCGAGTCACCAGTGGCTGTTCCTGTATCAACTGGAACAACTGCTGGCTGAACGTAAAACAGCGGACCCGGAGAGTTCCTATACCGCGAAGCTGTATGCAAGCGGAACTAAGCGTATCGCACAAAAAGTCGGTGAAGAAGGCGTTGAAACGGCTCTGGCCGCGACCGTGCATGACCGCGAGGAACTGACCAATGAAGCGTCTGATTTGATGTATCACCTGCTGGTGCTGCTGCAGGATCAGGAGCTGGACTTGACGGCGGTGATAGAGAATCTTCGTAAACGGCATAAATAAAAAAACCGGGGAATTTCCCCGGTTTTTTTTATCAATGCATCAGGCTTTTGGTTTGTAGTTGCGTAATGCGTTGCGCCCCAGCACCACTCCGGAACCAACCATTCCGCCCAGCAACAGGGCAAGAATCAGAACAATCGCTTTTTTCGGGCTGTCACGACGGACAGGAAGGTCCGGCTTCATGACATAACGGTAGACGTGGATAGTGTCCGGGTTTACGTTCAGCTTCTCGATATCCAGCAAGTTTCGCTTAGTCAGATAGTAAGCTGCTGAGAATACCAACGGGCGAGAAGCTTCGTTATCAATCATCGATTTCAGCCCCTCGCTTCCCAACAGGAACATCGTTTCCTGCGTCACGTCCTGGGTTTGCTGAATCTGCGGCGAGGTGATTTTTGCTGCTTCAGCATTCTTCAGCGCCTCAGTAATCTGTTTGATGCGCAGATCTTTCTGCTCCTGAGCGACTTTCTCCTGGTTTTCCAGCGAATCGTTCAGGGTTTTAATCTGCTCTTTGATATTGTCCTTGAGGTCAACGGCGAGTTCTTTTGCCGTTTGCTCATCAACCTGCTGGATGTACTGAGCCAGTTGTTTTTGAGCAGCTTCTGCGGATGTACTGGTATAGGAAACACTTAACGGGAGTGACTGTCCTTTAACAGCAGGCTCAATTGTGAGTTTTTCAGGAACATCCTGATTCTCCAGCGCCTGAGATAATGCTGAGAAAGAGGCATTGAAACGATCAACTGCGCGCGTTTGAGTGTCCAGCATCGAGGGAGTAGCACTGCCATAGAGAATGTTCAATGCGTTGGAGTAGGTCGCTATCTGCGCCGCATCAGGTGCGCGATAATCGCACTAGAGGTCCACTTTTCCTTCGCGACAGAGAGATATCCAATAGCCAGGGCGATAAAAACAACCACAAATATTGCTATCGTCGACTTGCCACGCCACAGTTGAAGCACTAAATCAAGTAAATCAATTTGCTCAGGGTCATTGCTTTGGCTGACCTGGCGATTGTCGTTTTGTGTCATACAATCCCTAACAGATTAAAAAGGGCAAACATAATTATGTTTGCATAGTGTATCTATTGCTGGGGATTTTTCTATAAGAATCCGATGAGTGATATCGGAAAGATGGGTTATGTAACTTACCCCCTTCGCGCTATCATAGACGTCATGTGATGCGCTATGGCATCTGTAAGAATATGGGGTTATGAGGGAAGCTATGAAATTTTTGGTAACGGGTGCAGCGGGTTTTATCGGTGCTAATGTCAGTAAACGCCTCCTCGAGGCCGGTCATCAGGTTGTCGGTATTGATAATCTGAATGATTACTATGATGTCAACCTGAAGCTGGCGCGCCTGGAACTGTTAAAATCTGAGAGCTTCAGCTTTCACAAGCTGGAGTTGGCCGACCGGGAAGGCATGGCAGCGCTTTTCGCCAGCGAGAAGTTTGATCGCGTGATTCATCTGGCCGCACAGGCAGGCGTACGCTACTCCCTGGAAAACCCACACGTGTATGCGGATGCTAACCTTATTGGTCATCTCAACGTGCTTGAAGGCTGCCGCCATAACAATGTTCAGCATCTGCTTTATGCCTCCTCCAGTTCTGTATATGGACTGAACCGTAAGATGCCATTCTCCACCGACGATTCAGTGGATCACCCGGTTTCACTTTATGCCGCGACCAAAAAAGCCAATGAACTGATGTCGCATACCTATTCGCATCTCTACAACCTGCCCACCACCGGACTGCGTTTCTTCACCGTGTATGGTCCGTGGGGGCGCCCGGACATGGCGCTGTTTAAGTTTACGAAGGCGATGATTGAAGGCAAAAGTATTGATGTCTATAACTACGGAAAGATGAAGCGTGACTTCACTTACATCGATGATATCTCTGAAGCCATTCTTCGCCTGCAGGACGTTATTCCTCAGCCGGACACAAACTGGACCGTTGAGACAGGCTCTCCGGCATCCAGTTCAGCACCATACCGTGTTTATAACATCGGTAACAGCGCGCCTGTTGAACTGATGGACTACATCACCGCTCTGGAAGAAGCACTCGGAAAGAAAGCAGAGAAAAACATGATGCCGCTGCAGCCGGGAGATGTACTGGAAACCAGTGCCGATACCCAGCCACTTTATGACGCGATAGGATTTAAACCGCAAACCTCCGTTAAAGATGGGGTGAAGAACTTCGTCGACTGGTACCGCGATTTCTACAAGGTCTGAAAATAAAAAAAACCCGGCAAATCAGCCGGGTTTTTTACGGAATAAAGCAGAGAATCAGTCGCTGCCGAACAGATCGCGGGTATACACTTTATCCGCCACGTCAGCCAGTTCTTCCGCCATGCGGTTAGAGATGATGACATCCGCTTCTTTCTTGAAGGCATCCAGATCGCGAATCACGCGGGAATTGAAGAACTGATCTTCCTGCATGGCCGGTTCGTAAATAACAACCTCAACCCCTTTCGCCTTGATGCGCTTCATGATCCCCTGGATTGAAGAGGCGCGGAAGTTATCGGAGCCACTCTTCATGATCAAACGGTATACACCGACGACTTTCGGCTGGCGCGCCAGAATGGAATCAGAGATGAAATCTTTACGGGTACGGTTAGCATCAACAATCGCCGAAATCAGGTTGTTTGGTACCGCCTGATAGTTTGCCAGCAGCTGTTTGGTGTCTTTAGGCAGACAGTAACCGCCGTAGCCAAATGACGGGTTGTTGTAGTGGTTGCCGATGCGCGGGTCAAGACATACCCCTTCAATAATCTGACGGGTATTCAGTCCAAGACTCTCTGCATAGCTGTCGAGTTCATTGAAATAAGCCACACGCATTGCCAGATAAGTGTTCGCGAAGAGTTTAATCGCCTCGGCTTCGGTGGAATCAGTAAACAGCACCTGGATATCTTTCTTCAGTGCTCCTTCCTGCAGCAGTGCGGCGAAACGTTCAGCGCGCTCAGAACGTTCGCCAATGACGATACGCGAAGGATGCAGGTTATCGTAAAGTGCTCTACCCTCACGCAGGAATTCCGGCGAGAAGAAGATATTATCAATACCAAACTTCTCTTTGATGGATTTGGTGAAGCCGACAGGGATAGTTGACTTAATAACCATCACCGCATGAGGGTTAATCGCGATAACATCTTTGATCACCGCCTCTACGGTTGAGGTGTTGAAGTAGTTAGTTTTTGGATCGTAGTCAGTAGGCGTCGCAATGATGACGTAATCCGCATCGCGGTATGCATCTTCTTTATCTGTCGTGGCGCGGAAATTCAGCGGTTTATTGCTGAGATAGTCCTGGATCTCTTTGTCGACAATCGGCGATTGCTTCTGATTGAGCATATCCACTTTGGCCTGCACGATATCCAGCGCAACCACTTCATGATTCTGAGCAATCAAAATGCCGTTAGAAAGACCGACATAGCCTGTTCCGGAGATTGTTATTTTCATTCGCTAATGACTTCTGTGAGTTAACTGTACTGATGGCCGCCAGACCATCGCGATAAACATAACTGTTGGGCTTTGTACCTCCTGGGAAACAACACTGTCAAGGCAAACCAGGAGTAATCGCGACGAGTGGGATGAGATTCAGACTACTTCGAGTAACACTCGGCATTTTTTGCATAAAAAAACCCGGAGACAAGCTCCGGGTTGAAATTACAGTGAGTTAGCTAACTCATTCCATCCATTCGGTATGGAACACACCTTCTTTATCGGTGCGTTTATAAGTATGCGCACCGAAGTAGTCGCGCTGTGCCTGAATCAGGTTAGCAGGCAGAACCGCAGCACGGTAGCTGTCGTAGTAGGCTACTGCAGCAGAGAAGGTCGGAACCGGGATACCGTTCTGGACAGCGTAGGCAACCACGTCACGCAGCGCCTGCTGGTATTCGTCCGCAATTTTCTTGAAGTACGGTGCCAGCAGCAGGTTGGCGATACCGGCGTTTTCTGCATAGGCATCGGTGATTTTCTGCAGGAACTGCGCACGAATGATGCAGCCCGCGCGGAAGATCTTCGCGATTTCACCGTAGTTCAGATCCCAGTTGTTCTCGTCTGACGCAGCACGCAGCTGAGAGAAGCCCTGCGCGTAAGAAACGATTTTACCCAGGTACAGTGCGCGACGCACTTTCTCAACAAATTCAGCTTTATCCCCAGCAGGTTTGGCCTGAGGGCCAGACAGCACTTTGGATGCCGCAACGCGCTGCTCTTTCAGAGAAGAGATGTAACGCGCGAAGACAGATTCGGTGATCAGAGACAGTGGCTCGCCCAAGTCCAGAGAGCTCTGGCTGGTCCATTTGCCGGTGCCTTTGTTCGCAGCTTCATCCAGAATCACATCTACCAGGTATTTACCCTCTTCATCTTTTTTAGTGAAGATATCTTTGGTGATGTCGATCAGATAGCTGTTCAGCTCGCCTTTGTTCCACTCGGTGAAGGTTTCAGCCAGCTCTTCATTGGAGAGATTCAGGCCACCTTTCAGCAGGGAATACGCTTCAGCAATCAGCTGCATATCGCCGTATTCGATACCGTTGTGAACCATCTTCACATAGTGACCTGCACCGTCCGCACCGATATAGGTTACGCAAGGCTCACCATCTTCAGCCACGGCTGCGATTTTGGTCAGGATAGGTGCAACCAGTTCGTATGCATCTTTCTGGCCGCCAGGCATGATAGATGGGCCTTTCAGAGCGCCCTCTTCACCACCGGAAACACCGGTACCGATGAAGTTGAAGCCTTCAGCAGACAGCTCACGGTTACGACGGATGGTGTCCTGGAAGAAGGTATTACCGCCATCAATGATGATGTCACCTTTTTCGAGGTAAGGCTTCAGGGAGTCGATAGCTGCATCGGTACCTGCGCCCGCTTTCACCATTAACAGGATACGACGAGGCGTTTCCAGAGACTCAACGAACTCTTTCACCGTATAGAAAGGAACCAGTTTCTTGCCAGGGTTCTCGGCAATGACTTCTTCGGTCTTATCACGGGAGCGGTTGAAAACGGAGACGGTATAACCACGGCTTTCGATGTTGAGCGCCAGGTTGCGCCCCATCACTGCCATACCGACAACGCCGATCTGTTGCTTGGACATTACATACTCCTGTCAGGTGTGGTCACCACGGCTTATGCGCGGCTTGAAATGTGGTTGAGATGTTAACTCAGTATTAGGTGACATGAATAGCTTTTGCTGATCTATGTCACACTGATTGCACAATCCAGGTACAGTCAAGCCGCCAGAAATACGCTGGCGGCAGACCCTCACTTCCTGAGCAAAGCCAGAATTTCTTGTGTCTTCTCTTCCATAAGCGCCGTGTCAGCACGGGATTCCACGTTCAGGCGCACCACCGGCTCGGTATTGGACGAGCGCAGGTTGAAACGCCACTGCGGGAACGCCATGCTGATGCCGTCCGTACGGTCAATTTCAAGCGCGTGCAGGGCAAAGTGGTGCTCCACGCGGGCAATGGCCTCGGCCGGCTGCGCCAGCTTGCTGTTGATTTCCCCGCTCGCCGGGAACGCCGCCATACGGTCGCGTACCAGCTCGCCCAGCGTCTGTCCCTTCAGGCACAGCAGCTCGGTGACCAGCAGCCATGGGATCATCCCGCTGTCGCAGTAGGCAAAATCACGGAAGTAGTGGTGGGCGCTCATCTCGCCGCCGTAGATGGCGTCTTCTTCGCGCATGCGCTCTTTGATGAAGGCGTGGCCGGTTTTGGACATCACCGGCGTGCCGCCTGCCGCGGACACCACATCGACGGTATTCCAGGAGAGACGCGGGTCGTGAATGATTTTCGCCCCCGGATTTTTCTCAAGGAACGCTTCCGCCAGCAGGCCGACAATGTAGTAGCCCTCGATGAACTGCCCTTTCTCGTCGAACAGGAAGCAGCGGTCGAAATCGCCGTCAAAGGCGATGCCCATGTCCGCGCCGTGCTCAATCACCGCGTTGCGGGTGTCGTCGCGGCACTCCGGCAGCAGCGGGTTAGGAATACCGTTCGGGAAGTTGCCGTCCGGGGTGTTGTGCACTTTGATGAAGGTCACCGGCACGTTCAGCGCCTTAAAGCGGGCTTCCAGGGCATCGACAACCGGACCGGCCGCGCCGTTACCGGAGTTAATCACCAGCTTCAGCGGCTTGAGGTTTGCCACGTTGATGTAGCCCAGCAGGTGGTCGATGTACTCTTTTTGCAGATGGATTTTTTTGTAGCTGCCGCGCTTCGCGTCGTTCACCGGCGGGAAATCGTTAGCTTCCGCCAGACGCTGCACGTCGCGAAGGCCGGTGTCGCCGCTGATTGGGCGCGCGCCCTTGCGCACCAGCTTCATGCCGTTGTAGTCCATCGGGTTGTGGCTGGCCGTTACTTCGATACCACCGTCCACGCCCAGGTGGAAGGTGGCAAAGTAAATCTCTTCGGTCCCGGAGAGACCGATATCCAGCACGTCCACACCCGCATCCTGCAGCCCTTTCGCCAGGGCCAGCTTCAGGGACTCACTGGTCAGACGCACGTCGCCGCCCAACACGATGGTCTGCGGTTTTAAATATTCGCCGTACGCGCGACCAATGCGCCACGCGATGTCTTCATTCAGCTCTTCGCCCAGCTTGCCGCGAATATCGTAGGCTTTAAAGCTTGTTAACTCTTTAACATTTTCCATATATTATGAGTGCCCATATCTATCTGTAAGACGGATAATGTCATCTTCATCAAGATAAGTCCCTGATCTTACCTCGATAATTTCCAAAGGAATTTTACCAGGATTATGAATAGAATGTTTCGTACCTATTGGTATGTAAACCGACTCATTTTCAGTAAGGAGCTTCGTCAATTCATTAATTGTAACTTGTGCTGTTCCAGACACAATAATCCAATGTTCAGCTCGATGATGATGAAGCTGCAAAGACATACCCTCCCCAGGTTTAATAGTAATTCGCTTAACCTGATACCTTTGACCAGAATCTATAGAGTTGTATTTACCCCAAGGACGGAATACTTCAAGGTGAGTGTGATGCTCGTTTCTTCCTTCAGATTTAATGCGATCCACTACTTTTTTTACATCCTGTACGGAAGAGAGAGCAGAAATTAGAAGTGCATCTTTAGTTTGAACAATGGCTAAATTATTTATGCCGATTGTGGTGACTAAAGATGATTCGGCATAAATATAATTATTCTCTGATGAGAGACAAATCACATCACCATTTATCGCGTTATTATTATCATCTTTAGTGCTTAATTCCCAAAGAGCAGCCCAAGACCCAACATCGCTCCACTCTGCCGACATTGGGATAACAACAGCATCCTCGGTATTTTCCATTACAGCATAATCGATGGATTCTGATGCACAAGCAGTGAAAAACTCCTCATTGATTCTTATAAAATCAAAATCCAAACTATTATTTCCCATACATCTATGGCAAGATTCATAAATATCAGGACGATATTTTTTTAATTCTTCAAGATATTTTCCTGCATTAAATAAAAACATCCCGCTATTCCAGTAATACTCTCCGGAATCTAAATACGACTGAGCGGTAAGAAGATCAGGCTTTTCTACAAAAGAATCTACCTTAAAACATAACTCACTGGAACAATTTGAAAGAGAAGCCCCTCTCTTAATGTAGCCATAGCCTGTTTCTGGCTTAGAGGGAGCGATCCCAAATGTCACTAACTTCCCACTCATGGCATACGGAATGGCTTTAGTTAACGTTTTCTGAAATTCTTCAATATCGTTTATCGAATGATCCGCAGGCAATACTAGCAGTAACGAGTGTTTTTTATGATACATAGCAGCTAAAGCTATTGCAGGGGCTGTGTTTCTACCAACCGGTTCAAGCAAAATATTCTTAGAAAGCTTATTTTTTGCTCTTAATTGCTCAGCCACAATGAATCTATGCTCTTCATTACAAATAACAAAAGGATGGCTACATTCAAGTCCATTTAGTCTTTCAAGCGTTTTTTCCAACATAGTGGATTTGCCATCGAAACTTAGAAATTGTTTTGGATATAATTCACGAGAAAGCGGCCAAAGGCGAGAGCCATTACCACCACATAATATTACAGGAACCAAATCGTGATTTGTCATAGTAATTACCGTCCGAAAAGTTTCCACTTATATGTTTTTATCAAGTAAATACAAATGCTTTTAAAATGCCAATAGAAATGTTTGGAAAACAGTCGTCTATTATTAAATCTAGCGTAGTGAATTGCTTTTATATCAGCGAAGCAATATAACTTTCTTTTGAGAATGAATTTAATTCTCCAGCACAGATCAATATCCTCACAATACATGAAGAATTTTTCATCAAAACCATTAAGTAAATCGAAAGTTTTAATGTTCAGGATAATGAACGAACCAGCACACCATTCAATTTCCTGAACAGGAGAAAATTTAGTTTTATCTTCAATACTGTTATTTCGCCCTAAAAGATAGGAGCCTATAAATGTTAATGGTGTGGGAAATTTTCTTACTGAATTATCAAAAGTAGTAAATCCTTCGTCATTATATAGATTTATAGTTGCGCACGAAATACTTCTCTCTCTCATATTATAGATGAGAGATAATAAAGCATCAGTTTCGACATACACATCAGGATTTAAAATTAAAAAGAAATCATCCCCCTGCGCCTCCCCCCTGATTTTCTTAAAAATAAAGTTATTGTTTGCACCAAAACCTAAACCTCTATTTTCATCGTAATACTGGATGCCATTTTCTTCGCAATATATTTTTAATTTAGCTTCACCATAATTGTCTTTAACGATGACTTTAACATCAGGCAGTGTGGAAATTTTTGCCAGACAATTTAGCTCATTAATAATGCTATAATGCTTATGTGAAACAACTGCAATGTATAACATATTTGTTATCTTCCGGCCTTAATAAATTCAACTGCTGATTCATACGCATTCAAAACACGAACGGGGGGGGAAAAGCTTTTCAACGAACTATTTACTGCGGATTTTTGAACTCCGGAAAGCAAATCATCAATGTTTTGATAAAAATATGCACCTCCCTCAAAAAACTCTTCAAATACATCGCATCTTATGAGATGTGTGGGGAGATTATTAACAAGTGCAGTTGCGATTGGTCTGCCAAAACCTTCCATAATGCAAACAGAAATGAGAGCATTAACTTTGGCGAAGAAAAATTCTAATTGACAATTATCGCTTCTGATCAGAGAGATGTCCAAATCCTGAAAGCTACTACGCAATTTTTTATAGTATTCGGTATCATGACCATAAATTAAGAATTTAAATTTTTTCTCTAAGTGATGACGGCGCACTTGTGTAAATAGTTCATGATAATTTTTTTTGTCTGAATCAGTACCAACCAGTCCTATTTTCATTACGGTATCATTTGGAGGCAGTAATGTAATAGATGGTTCACTTTTAATTGGAAACTTATTAGGACAGAACAAAAGCTTATCTTCAGGAATCGATATCTCAATAAGCTCTTTTTTGACCGAGGAAGAGTTAATATATCCAACTTTACATTTTGCTGATTTTACAGAAATTTTGAACAAAATAGTTTTCAACCACCCTTTATTACCTGTAAAAGGATACATATCATGGACAATTATAAGTTGTTTTTTTAAGAATGGGAGAGGATGGGAACTTGGTGTGAAAATAAAGACATCAGAAAACAAACTGTAGCAAAAAAACATAATATACTGAAGTAAATTAAGATTAATTATGTTGTGTTTTTCTTTTAGCCTATCAATAGCCTTATTTTCAGGAAAACCTTTACGTAAGATAATCTTATGTGTTTTCTCTAAACTATTAATATAGTCAAGAGAATAATAGAATAACCCATTTGTGTTCTTAATATGCCACATATTGATAATAACATTATTCACAGACGTGTTCACTCCTTCCACTTAATTTAAAAAGCGTAATAATATAGAATAAGAACAATGTATTTAGCAAAAGAATGAACGAGGCGAACCATCCCGGTAGAATTAAAATCAGCCACATATACCAAATCATGTCATTCGCTAATTCTTCAGAAGTTATTTTTTTTATTAAGAGAACAGTGAGAAAACAAAGCATTATAACAAAAATCAAATATGCGCCGATTTCAAAAGGATAGATGAAAATCCAAGACAAGAACGTAGGGTTTGAGTTCCAACTACCTAAAATGCTTTGTGGATCTATAAAATATGCAAAAACCTCACCTAAGTTATTCGCACTTGGATTACCTATTATACGATCCCAGATTAAACCATATATTCCTTCATTCCAAAAGCTATTGACTGCATGCGCATCAATGTATGTTGAAATTTGATCCTTGAGTGAAAATAAGACAGTTGCATTTGAGAATATTTGGATGCGAGAAAAAAACTGATCTAAACCAAAGATTAATCCGTTTAAATAACCAAGTAATCCTTCATTATTAAAAATATAACTCCATGTAATAGAAAGAACAGAAGTAAAACTTTGTCCCAAAGCTAAAGAGTCACGAATTGAGTATTTAATAACCAATATAAAAGGGTAAAGCAGAAATAATATCAACGCAAATTTTGCTAATACACCAATTCTCAATCTTCCTTCTCTGTACCTATGACAAAGCTCAATAAATAAAATAAAAATAAAAATAGAACTCCATCCCCTTAAAATATTTGAGAGGACAGCAAGGGCGCAATTATATTTAGCGAGTTTACTTTTTCTGAAAACACAATAATATATAAAAAAGAGATTGTCTGGTGAAATCAAAACCCAGAAAGCAGAAATTATGCTACCTTCTCGATTTGTAGAATTTGCGCCAAAACTACCAGTAAATGTGAAATAAATGATAAACAGGGTTTGTATAAAAATTACGAACCAACCCCAGAAGCCTTCACTTCTATTCCAGTTAACCTTATTTAAATTTGAAATCAGGGGGTTAATCCTAATATGAATGAGGCTGCGGTACAAAAACACCATAAAGAAACAATAGAAGAATAAAATAAGTATAAGAATATACATCGCAGCTTCTTTATTATTATATTCGAACTGCGACACTTCTCCTAAGAAATTCCCATTTATATAATAATGAATAAATGAATAAATATTCGATATTAAAAATAACAATAAAAATAAGAACTTGGGGTTTTTAATTAATTTCACTACTTTGCCCCTTTATTATAAAAGCAATAACTCTCTCGCCTGCTCGCGATTAAAGATTCTTTAAGCGAGGGCTTATATTTAAAACTATAAAAATTATCATTCAAAATTTTTATTAAATCAGCTTGGGGGATTGATATCTATATTTTTTGAACGTAACGCCTCTAAAACCAGGTATATCTCGTGCTATTACAGGAAGTCCGCATGATGAAAATTCCCTTACAACCAATGGTTCACCTTCCCAGCGAGAATTCATTATGAGTACGTCATTACAACCTAAATGCGAGTGAAGTGTTTTTGTATCTAGCCATCCTAACATTTTTATATTGATATATTTTGCTTCGCTGCACATACTTCTAATTAATTGTTCTTCAGGCCCCCGATGATAATAAAATCCTTAAATGGATTATCATGTCTATCTAGAAAATTAATTAAATTAATTATATTTTTTGAATATTGTCAAGCCTACCACAATAGACTAACCTTTTGCCTCGGTCTTCATTAACTAATGGTAATTTATCAACTACGTTTGGTAGGATTAAAGATTTTTTATTATAAAATTCTTTAATCAAGTATGCTTGAATTCTGTTAATAGTAATAACTGTATCAACATTTGCACATGCTAATCTTAGAATTATATTTTGCAAAACCCCGATCAATGGCCGCAATATTTTTTTTTTTATCAACTACCATTGGTACATAACCAATAGTTTCAATATTTTTGTTTATAGATTTTATTAAGTATGAATAGAAAACAATACTTTCAATTGTACCTCCACAGATCATTACTTTATGTATCTTTTTATTGCGGATAATACCCTCTAAATGTTTTTTCAAAAATCCACTTTGTGATAATAGCGAAAATAAAGACCCTTGAGGGAACTCAAAATAATCTTTATTCACATCGCTAAATTCTATTTCATTAAGAACTTTTTTATTTCCGCATTCAATGAAAGTATTGCTTATTTCACTTTTCTCATACTTATATATTTGATTAATGAACTCAATACTTTGAAACTCATGCCCACCGATAATCGAGCTTGGGACTAAAATTAGCAATGCCATGATGTTCTCATTTATAAAATTGTTTTAACTGTAAGAGATGTTGATAAATGCCAAGATATCTCGCTATCTGTGTTATTTTTTTCCCGTTATAAAATTTTGCAATTTTTTTTGTGTTCGACATTGAAATAATTTTATTACATTCAAAAGAGAATTCTAATTTACCACCATCATCAAGCTCTACATTATATTTATCAGTATTTACGCCTCTACTTGTTCCAGAGCCGTCGTTCCCAATATTTAATACTTTTGATTTCATCGGTAATACAGACACCATATCAAGTCTGGTCATATTGCTACAAAGTACAGCGTCAGGGAAATGAGCCTGTTTTTTATAATCTCTTTTTAGGGAGTCAGTAATATATAAGCCCCCCATTCTATTTATTTTTTTCAAGATCCCATTTTCTTTTAATTGTTCATAGTTATTAATTAATGGGTTCAACAAATCGTACTTATGTTTCCATGTAGCATAACCCCAAGAAATATTCCATGGATAAAACCATATATCACTATTTAAATTTGGTGTTAAATCGACAGGAGGGCAATATCCACAAATGGAATATACAGAAGGCTCATCTTTGAAATACTCCAGACCAGAGTTCATGAAACTCAAAAAATTAGAAGATGTTAAGTTATCATCTTCCATTGAGATAATTTTACCGTGAAGATCAATTATCTCACGCTCGGCTCCAAATATGCTTTTCGCTGGACCCAGGTTCCCCTGTCTAAAAACTAATTCAACTGACAAAAACCCTTTTATTTTCTTTGAGAACTCCCTAATTTTCTTTACGTTCTCCTCGTCTTTTTCAGAAGCAGCGGCATCTGAAACTATATAAATTGTAGATTCTTTTGCGATAATATTTTTTTCTAGTGCAGTAATAGTCTGACGAAAATGTTCAAATCTATTATAAGTATAGACCGCAATTGGTGCATATTTGTTCATCAGGAGAACCTACTCTGAATTAATCGAATATATACAAAATTTAATATAAAGAACAATGAACTCAAGAAAAATAACTCTGCAACGAGTTTGATACGCGAATCAAAAACTGACAATGGGAAAGTGGATTGCACAATATACGCAATTGTTATGTTAAAAAGAAGAGGTAATAAACAATCCCGGAAAATCCATTTTGGATATAAAGTTAGCGTTATTTTACTTAATAAATGAAGGTTCCAAAATATAAAATAAGATATATTAATTATAGCCCAAAGCATTGAAACCCCCAGAGCTCCATACTTTGTGACAACTATTGGCAACAATGGAAGGTAGATCGCGCAAAGTAATATATTCCCTTGCAAGTGTTTTCTTACAACTCCAACAGAAACCTGAAATGCATATAATAATGAACCTAAAGCTATAAAAATATTTCCAAAGGTGTAACCAGGAAGAAGATTACCAGCCTGGGATGATGCATCAAGATTCCCTGTCCATATATATATAACTTGCAGTGGATAAAAACATAATATCATAGCAACAGGAAAAATAAGACAAACAACCCATCGAGTTGCGTTCTCTAATATTTTCTCTGCTTTAATTAATCCATCGACTGAGAATGAACTGGTCATCCTGGGCTGAAAAGCTTGAGCAATAGGCTGAGCCAGGATTATAATGCCGCTTGATAGTAGTGTACTTATACTATAAAAACCATAGTTCTCAAGGGTTAGATAAGTTGATAATATTAACTTATCCATGTTTGTTATAAGTACCCAAATCAAACTGGTTGACGCCAGAGCTGCTATTATCCTCCACTGTTCTTTAAGCAAGTTAGAATTGAATGTAAATAATGTTAATTTAACCGGGACTAGACCCCACACTTTTTGCTGAGTAATTACATACTCAACGATAGAAATAATTAACCACCAAGCAAAAAGGAAATTCACACTTGGATACAAATGTAATAAAGGTATGCTTGCAGCAAATCTAAGCATGCTGAATATAATCAAATTATTATTTAACCATACCTGCATATCAACATTAATTAATATTCCTCTCGTTACACTGGTTAATAATCTGAATAATGTCATTATTACCAATAAACATAGCGCTATCGCAATTGTTGAAGTATCAAGTGTATTACTTTTTATCCACATTAAGGATAATGGCTTACTTATTATAACAAAAATGATAGCAACGATGCATGAAAGCGAAATGAGAAATATATCGACGGTGCGGAAAAAAGATGCTGCGATTTTCCAGTCTCCACCTCCGGAATAGGCTTTTGCTGCTTCTCTACCAGTTACTGGAGCTAGACCAGAATTTAACAGCATAACCCATCCCTGGATTAATGAAGCAATACCGACTAATCCAAAAGCATCTTGACCGAGCAATTTAAGATAAAATGGAACAACAAGAAACGATAAAGCTGTTGTTACTATTACACCGAAGTAATTCGCAAAAATATTTTTTTTTATTTTAGACATGTGTTTTAAATTCTTTCAATATTTTTTGCTCAAATTCTTTTACTCCCATTTTCCTTGCCATTATTCTTTTAGCTGGATTCCCATGATAAATACTAAATGGTTCACAGGTTTTCTTTACTAATGATTGTGCAGCTATCGCGGTTCCTTCATTTATTACCACACCTGGAAGTACCACACTGCCACAACCAATAATTACGTGTTTACAGATCACTACGGGTTTGGATATGACATTTGTGAATTCATTAGGCACCATTGGATTTGTCATCCAATTTCCAGAATAATCATCACTACTTGAGTAGATTGACACTCTAGAGGATAATCCACTGAAATCTTCAAGCTTAATGTGTTCAGCACCTATCAAAGATGAATATGCAGCTATATGAACATAGTTCCCGACAGAGATGCCATTTTCACCTGCAGATAGAATGCAAAAGTCATCAACTCTGACATTATTACCAAAAGATATTTTTGATGTATTATAAAACGATGCTTTCGTTGATAATAAAACATTACTTCCAAGAGAATTAAAACCCATTTCTTTTAATTGCACTTCAGTCATGAATGCCATAGAAATACCCTCTGATAGTATCGATTATATAGGAATACTGTTCTTCTGTCATTGCAGCGAAAATTGGAAGGCATAATACTTTTTCTGCAGTCAGATTTGCATTAGGTAATCTTTCAATCGAGGATGACTCATAACCTCGATACATTGGCATATTACTTATCAAAGGGTAAAAATATTTTCTTGATAGAATGCTATGATTTTTTAGATAATCATAAAGCCCATCACGGCTAAATTTATTTGATTCTTCAACTAACACAGGAAAATATGAGTAATTGCTATTACTTACGCTACTTTTTTCTGGCAACGATAAATGCGGGAATTCTTTCAAATCTTGTCTGTAAGCAGTATCTATAACTTCTCTGGATTTGATTGCACTATCCACATGTTTTAGTTGTAAAAGGCCAAACGCAGCATTCACCTCACTCATTTTACCGTTTATGCCCGGAGCTGTAACTGTTAACTCATCGACAAATCCAAAATTTTTAAGACGATCTATCCTTTCCTTTGTTTTAGCGTCCGGTGAAACAATTGCCCCACCTTCAAAAGTATTAAATACTTTTGTGGCATGGAAGCTAAGTATTGAAAGATCCCCGCACTGAAGAATACTTTCATCTTTATAGTTTATCCCAAATGCATGTGCTGCATCGTAAATAACTTTTAATCCGTAATTATCAGCAATCTTTTGAATTTCTTCAATTTTTGAAGGGTATCCGTAGCAATGGACTGGCATTATAGCTGTTGTCTGAGGTGTTATCGCCTCCTCAATTTTTTTCGGATCTATATTAAACCCATCCATTTCAATATCAACAAAAACAGGTTTTAAGTTATTCCATAAAATGGAATGAGATGTTGCAACAAATGAATAAGGTGTAGTAATTACTTCACCTTTAATTCGCAATGCTTGTAGTGCTGTAACAAGTGCAATTGTCGCATTTGTAAATAATGAAATATATTTCACACCTAAATAATTACATAACTCTTGTTCAAGTTGTTGGTGGAATGGTCCATTATTAGTTAGCCATTTGTTATCCCAAATCTTTTCAAGATATGGATAGAATTCTTTCAATTCGGGCAAATGTGGTTGCGTGACTGGGATTTTATTTTTCATTTTTACACTCGCTTAAGTATTTTTCTAATGAGATACCATTTTGGTCTTTTAATGATAATGATGATGGTTGCTCTGGCCAGTTAATATTCAAGTCCTCATCGTTCCATTTAATTGTTTCTTCTGCATTAGGGTTATAAAAAGATGAAGCTTTATAAACTATTTCTGACTCATCATTCATGACTAAGAAACCATGTGCAAAACCTTCTGGTATCCAAATTTGTTTTTTATTCTCAGCAGAAATGTATTCTCCGACCCATTTTCCAAATGTTCTTGAGTTAATACGAAGATCTACTGCAACATCGAAAATTGCACCTCTTATACAGCGTATTAGCTTACCTTGTGAATCATCACCTTTCTGAAAGTGAAGCCCCCTTAATACTCCTTTTGCTGATTTTGAGTGGTTATCTTGAACAAATTCTATCTCCCGTCCAATAATCTTAATAAATTTTTCCTGATGGTAACTCTCCATAAAAAACCCACGCTCATCACTAAAAATCTTGGGTTCTAAAATAAGCACATCTGGAATACTTGTTCTAATAACATTCATTTTAGAGTCCTTTCCCAATTTTTAAAAGATATTGACCGTAAGCATTTTTAGATAATGGCTGCGCTAAGCGATTAACTTGCTCCGCATCAATAAAACCTTTACGAAATGCAATCTCTTCAGGACACGAAACCTTCAATCCCTGACGCTCTTCAATTGTCGCAATAAAATTACTTGCTTCTATCAGACTCTGATGAGTCCCCGTATCCAGCCACGCGTACCCACGCCCCATCATCGCGACAGACAGGCGTCCCTGCTCAAGATAAATACGGTTAATATCTGTAATTTCTAACTCACCACGTGCAGACGGCTTCAGATTTTTTGCCATTTCAACTACGTCGTTATCATAGAAATACAGACCCGTAACGGCGTAGTTACTCTTCGGTTCTAACGGCTTCTCTTCCAGACTTATTGCGGTGCCGCTCTCATCAAACTCCACCACACCATAGCGCTCGGGATCGTTAACATGATAGGCAAATACCGTAGCACCATCATTTTTATTTACTGCAGTTTCAAGTTGCTTAGGTAGATCATGACCGTAGAAAATATTATCTCCTAACACCAAAGCGCAGCTGTCATCGCCGATAAACTCTTCACCGATGATAAATGCCTGTGCAAGACCGTCTGGACTTGGCTGGACTTTATATTGCAGGTTGAGTCCCCACTGGCTACCGTCACCGAGCAATTGTTCAAAACGTGGTGTGTCCTGTGGAGTGCTGATAATAAGTATGTCTTTTATCCCTGCCAGCATTAGTGTTGACAGCGGATAATAAATCATTGGTTTGTCATAAATTGGCAGTAGTTGTTTACTTACCGCCATGGTCACAGGGTACAGACGAGTGCCAGAACCACCGGCAAGAATAATACCTTTACGCGTAGCCATCATTAATTCTCTATAAAAACCAAATGCCCATATAAAGGCATTTATCTCATTAAATTGATTGAGTCGTAAAAAGCTCAGTGAGCATCCGTTTTACGCCAATATCCCAGGAAGGCAGTACAAGCCCAAAGTTCGCCTGAAACTTCTCTGTGTTCAAGCGTGAATTATGCGGTCGACGTGCAGGCGTTGGGTAAGCCGATGTTGGAACTGCATTAAGTTTTTCAATAGCCAACTCCACACCCGCTTTTCTGGCCTCATCAAACACCAGTGCCGCATAGTCATACCAGGTCGTCGTATTTGACGCGACCAGATGGTAGAGCCCCGCCACTTCGGGCTTCATCGTTGCGACACGAATAGCATGCGCTGTACAGTCTGCTAATAACTCAGCGCCCGTAGGGGCACCAACTTGATCGTTGATTACGGAGAGTTCCTGACGCTCTTTTGCCAGACGCAACATCGTTCTAGCGAAATTGTTGCCCTTACCCGCATATACCCAACTGGTGCGGAAAATAAGATGCTTAGGACAATGCGCCTGCAATGCCTTTTCACCTTCAAGCTTTGTCTCACCGTATACATTCAGCGGAGCAGTTGCATCCGTTTCACGCCATGCCGTTTCACCGTTGCCGGGAAATACATAGTCGGTAGAATAGTGAACAACCCATGCATCTATTTTAGCGGCTTCTTTGGCTATCGCTTCAACGCTTGTTGCATTGAGGAGTCTGGCAAAATCCGGCTCCGATTCAGCCTTATCGACTGCTGTATGTGCCGCCGCATTAACAATGACATCGGGTTTAATTGCACGAACGGTTTCAGCGATCCCTTCCGGATTGCTAAAGTCCCCGCAATACTGTTCTGAATGAACATCTACCGCAATCAAATTACCTAATGGAGCAAGCGCACGCTGGAGTTCCCACCCTACCTGCCCTGTTTTACCGAACAGAAGAATATTCATAATTAACGTTCCCCGTAGTTCTGTTCGATCCAGCTTTTATAGGCACCACTTTTCACGTTGTTAACCCAGTTCTGATTGCTCAGATACCATTCCACCGTCTTACGAATTCCGCTTTCGAACGTCTCCTCAGGCTTCCAGCCCAGTTCAACGCCAATTTTATGCGCATCAATCGCATAGCGACGGTCATGACCCGGACGGTCAGTAACATACGTAATCTGATCGCGATACGAGCCCTCTTTTGGCACAATCTCATCCAGCAGATCGCAAATCGTATGCACTACGTCCAGGTTCTGCTTCTCGTTATGTCCGCCAATGTTATACGTTTCCCCAGGTTTCCCTTGAGTGACA
This sequence comes from Enterobacter sp. CPE_E890, assembly GCF_046521475.1. Taxonomy (NCBI): domain Bacteria; kingdom Pseudomonadati; phylum Pseudomonadota; class Gammaproteobacteria; order Enterobacterales; family Enterobacteriaceae; genus Enterobacter; species Enterobacter sp. CPE_E890. The sequence goes on from NZ_JBKFZW010000001.1 coordinate 3,158,464, forward strand.
ACGGTGTAGAGTGCGCGGGCATGATCTTCTACATACAGCCAGTCGCGAATCTGGTCACCCTTGCCGTAAATAGGCAGTGCTTTACCGTCCAGCGCATTCAGGATAACCAGCGGGATCAGTTTTTCCGGGAAATGGTACGGGCCGTAGTTATTGGAACAGTTAGTAACAATGGTCGGGAAACCGTAGGTACGCAGCCAGGCGCGAACCAGATGGTCGCTGGAGGCTTTCGACGCTGAATACGGGCTGCTAGGTGCATAAGCCGTGGTCTCAGTGAAGAGTGGCAGCTCAGGTGATGCAGGATACTCATCAGGATGCGGCAAATCACCATACACTTCGTCGGTAGAGATGTGATGGAAACGGAAGGTTTTCCTGGCCGTCTCATCCAGAGTAGACCAGTACGCACGAGCGGCTTCCAGAAGCACATACGTGCCGACGATATTGGTTTCGATAAATGCTGCCGGGCCGGTAATGGAACGATCGACATGACTTTCAGCGGCCAGGTGCATAACCGCATCAGGCTTATGCTTTGCGAAAATGCGATCCATGGCGTCTTTGTCACAAATATCTGCATGTTCAAAAACATATCGGCCGCTGTCGCTGACTTCACTAAGCGACTCAAGGTTGCCGGCATAGGTCAGCTTATCAACATTGACGACGTCGTCCTGGGTATTTTTAATAATATGTCGTACAACCGCTGAGCCGATAAAGCCGGCCCCGCCCGTCACAAGAATTTTCACGTTATCTGTTCCGTCTAATGTATATGTCTGGATACTGGCGCTCTGAAACCTGAGTATTTATTGGCGGTTTCAAAAAAAAATGAGCACGCTACCGCCCCTGGCTTAACAGCTACCAGTGCACTGAGCGATGTCTGATTAAATGATTTGATTTGTCTGGATACAGACAAAAAAACTGGCGTTAATTGTCGTCCTAAACGACCTCAGAAACAAGCACAAATCGCTACAAAGCTGCCGAGAGTTAAATCAGATAACACTATGTAATTCTTAAATTAATAACAAAAAAACGGCAGTCATCATTTTGGTTTGATATCAACACACCAAAATAATGACTGCCGCTTGTTCAAGCCTGGGCAGAAATATCAGTCGTTCGCCAGCAGCTTCTCAATCCGGCTTCTGAACTTCGCCCCTTCCTTCAGGTTACGCAGCCCATAGTTCACGAACGCCTGCATATACCCCATTTTCTTCCCGCAGTCGTAGCTGTCACCCGTCATCAGCATCGCATCCACAGACTGCTTCTTCGCCAGCTCGGCAATCGCGTCGGTCAACTGAATACGGTCCCAGGCGCCTGGCTCGGTTTTTTCCAGTTCCGCCCAGATATCAGCGTTCAGTACGTAACGGCCAACCGCCATCAGGTCGGAATCCAGGGTCTGTGGCTGATCCGGTTTTTCGATGAATTCAACGATGCGGCTCACCTGCCCTTCCGTCTCCAGCGGCTCTTTCGTCTGAATAACGGAGTACTCGGAGAGGTCGCCCTTCATGCGTTTTGCCAGCACCTGGCTACGGCCCGTTTCATTGAAACGTGCCACCATTGCCGCCAGGTTGTAACGCAGCGGATCGGCAGAAGCGGTATCGATAATAATGTCCGGAAGCACAACGATAAACGGATTGTCACCCACAACCGGACGAGCACACAGAATAGAGTGACCCAGACCCAGCGGCTGCGCCTGGCGCACGTTCATGATAGTCACGCCAGGTGGGCAAATAGACTGTACTTCCGCCAGCAGTTGGCGTTTGACGCGCTGCTCAAGCAACGCTTCGAGTTCGTAAGAGGTGTCGAAGTGGTTTTCTACCGCATTCTTGGACGAGTGGGTAACCAGGACGATTTCTTTGATCCCTGCAGCAACAATCTCGTCGACAATGTACTGAATCATAGGCTTGTCGACGATCGGCAGCATCTCTTTAGGAATGGCTTTTGTGGCTGGCAGCATATGCATGCCCAAGCCTGCTACCGGAATGACTGCTTTCAAATTAATCATTATTTCTTCCACCTTAAAATGGTTGACGAATTATAGCTCTTAAACCTGTTTTCGCCAGCATGTTTTGCCGTAATCCTCAGGCAATGTTACGCCTTAGCCCCACAAATTTCTGTAGTTGTAATCTGATTCGATCACGCTTTTATGCCAGGAATAGTCCCAAAACCGACGATTGTCTATTATCTGTGCGGAAGCGCAAAATTAAGCCTTTCCACATTCACAACCTGCTGATCCACCCGGTCAATATCCACCGAGCTTTGTCCCTTCTCATTAACCGCTTTGATGTTCGCCAGCGACAGCAGCGTCTCGTCTTTAGCCATAAACTTACCGCGTACATCTTTACGCAGATCGAAATTAATCTTCAGGGCAGGCCCCACGGCAGCTTCCTGCATAACATTGATATTTCGTAAGAAAAGATGCTGTGGCTTATTGTGCAGTTCCAGGGTAGCGCGCTGCATCTCAACGTTGGTAATCGCCACAAAAGACGTCGCGTTACCGGATGAAATTTGTACTCCGCGCAGCTTATACGCCAGTTGCCGATTATCCAGACGAATATTGTTGAGTTTGAAGTTCTGCGGAATGGACAAATAATCGCCTTTTATCACCCCGTAACCGATTAACATACCGGCACTATTGACCATATCGACATTATCAATAATGAAATTATCACAACCATAAATAGCGACGGTGGCGTTGTCTATTCCCGCCTTTTTACTGAAGTCAGGGGTTATGTTTTTGGCCTTAATATTGCGGATAACAAAATGTTTTCCGTTTTCAACGTGCACTAGCTGACGACAGTTGCTGCCCGTGATGTTTGCCACCACGAAGTTCTTGACGGTTTGTTTTTCCGGATAGTCATTATCATAAGTGCTCCCGGCAAGGCCAATGCCGATGCCCCAGTTGATCTTGCCGTTAGTGCAGTTAATGTTGTCGATGACATGGTCGGAAATCAGGATATTGCGGTCATTGATGGCCACGTTCCACTCGATCGCATCACCCTGCAGGTGGCTAAATTTGCTGTTGGTGATTCGGGCACCGTCCACCTGATTATGGAAACCCTGGCGCAAGATGGCGTAGTTGGCCTGACTGACGCTGATGTTATCAATCAGCAAATTGCGCATTACGCTCGGTTTCTTGCCGCCGATGTAGATCTGCGTCACCGGGCCAAACCCGCTCATGGCCAGCCCTTTGATAACGCAGTCAGAGCCGCGAACGTCGAGCGTAATGTTCTCCGTGCGGCCCGCACCTTCACCTATCACTTTGCTGCCTTCCTGCAACACAAAGCGGCCGCGGCCGTTGCCGGTTAATGCCCCGCGGATCAGCAGCGTTTTACCATCGGGAATGAAAATGCCCGTATTGATGTTTTCGCAGGTGAGTCCCGCAGGTACAACGACCGTATCACCGTCGTTAAACGCCTGCTTAAAGGCGGCAATCCAGTCGTTGTTATTGTACTGATTAACAGAGACCGTCTTTCCGCTTGCCGCCCGCGCAATGCGGGACGACAACAGCGGCGTGGCCGCCAGAACGGACAGAGAAGAGACAAAGGTGCGTCGGGTAATCTTTTTCAGCATACAACCTCGGCGTTACAGCGTTTGCAGCAGGCTCGCTAACTGGCGATTAATCACCTGCTGGTTAAAATCGGTTTCAACTTTTTGTCGGGCATTGTGGAGCACAGGCTCCAGCGCCTGCTGGTCGATGTCGCTAAATGCCGCTAATCGATCGGCCAGCGCCATAGCATTATTCTCCGGCACCAGCCAGCCGGAATGGTCAGACTTAATCAGCTCCGGGATCCCGCTGTGCAGCGTAGAAACCACCGGAATACCGACGGCCATCGCCTCCATCAGCGCCACCGGAATACCTTCCATATCGCCATCAGCGCCCGTTACCGAGGGCAGCAGGAACACATCCGCCTCATCAAGCATGGCCTTCACCTCGTGGCTTGGCTTGAAGCCCGGCATCTCGATGACGTCTTCCAGTTGATACTGTTCAATCAGCGTGCGCAGTCGACGCTCCCACGGTCCAATGCCGAGAATGCGATAGTGGAAATCCACCCCACGCGCTTTCAGCTGCCGGCAGGCTTCGATAGCCACATGCAGACCTTTCTTCTCCGTCAAACGCGCAACAGAAATGATCTGCAGCGGTTTACCCGGCACCTTCACCGGACGGCGGGTAAAGCGCGTTAAATCCACGCCCATACGAGAAACGGTAATTTTCTCCCCCGGACAGCCCATATTTTTCAGGCGCCCGGCCCACAGGTCGCTGATGGGCAGCATCATGTCACCGCGTCGGAAAAGCTGCTGATACTCCGGCGTGTAGTGGTTCAAAACTTCGCGGCTGGAAATGTCGATACCGTGGAAAATGGTCGCAATTTTACCGTCAATCACGCCCAGCTCGCGCAGCTTCGCGGCGGTGACGCCCGCCGGGCCAAAGTGGGCGATAAACACATCCGCACGATACGGCTGCGCCGTTTGTCCGCAGATGGCCGACAGGATCAGATTGCGAGATTCGGACCCATAGCGGGAAACATTCAGCGCCCGCCATGTCGATGCGCGATGGAATCCACGTAAAGTCTGGCTGGCGCGGTGGCGTAGCTTATTCAGCTTCCCGGACGGCTCATCCTGCAGCCAGCGGGTTTTCGCCTCCAGCCCATACTGGGTATAGGCCGCATGGGTGTTTTTGGTATCGCCCTTTTGCAGGGCGATAATCTCCACGTCATATCCCATATCGATAAACGCGGTGATTTGGTTCAGGACAAACGTTTCAGACGACAGCGGAAATTTCAGTAAGAAGAAACCAACCTTCATTTCCCCTCCCGGACGCGGTCAAGCACCGATTTCACCATCCCAATGCCCTTTTCGCGCTCGGCTTTCACCGCCACGGCCAGGCGTTCATTGATGACAGGTAACTGACCCAGGGTGTCCCCCACCATCGCACCGAGCGAACCATCCAGCAGATGACGAATATCCACGGCCATTTCCGGCATTCCAAGCTGCTGCATAATCCCTGCAGACTTGTGCTCATAGTTAATGGCAATGGCCGGCGTGCCAAAGTTCATGGAAATAATGGCCGAGTGCAGGCGCGTGCCCACCGTCAGATTGCAGGCAGAGAGCAGCTTGCCCATCTCAAGATCGTTCAGTTCATCCATCACCACGTGATAGCGGGACGGGTCATTAACCAGGCTGCGCAGATTCAGCGCCACCATGCGGTCATCTTTGTTGTAGCTGTCGATACCGGTGCAGGTGGAAAGCGCCAGTACCTGGTAACCGCTGTCCAGCACACGGTTCACCACGTCGGCGAAGGCTTTCTCATATGCCGCCTGCGTCGTGCCTAAACGTTTATCAAAAGGCGCCAGCTCGCGCAGGGTTATTGCGACGGTTTTCTGTTTCGCAGCCACGTCGAGCCAGTGCTGCACCGCGTAGCTTGGCTGGAAGCTGTCGTCCTGGTGATCCACCAGCCAGGCCGTGTCCACGCCGTGCTCAACTTTTGAGGTGTCGATCTCGCTGCGCTTCATCATCTCAAGGCTGACCGACTCGCGCAGGATCAGGGCATCGCAGTGGCCGAAGACATAGTTTGCCAGCTGGTTAAACTGCGGGTCCTGGAAGGGCCCGACGCTGTGACCAATCATAAACAGCGGCTTTTTCGCCATGAACGTACACAGCGCATGCTCAAACTGCGGCACGCCGTAGAGATCGACGAAGAACGAGCCGCCGACCTGGATAATGGCGTCGTAACCCGACAGCAGACGGACGAAATCGGTAAAGCCCTGCGCAATAGCGATGTTGCGCAGCTTGCCGGTATCGGTCACGCGGGAAAGCAGCACCTGATGCTGGTAGCGACGGCGCAGGACTTTCTTCACGCGCCCCATCACGCCCGCGGCGTTGTTATGCTGTTTCATCTGGCTGTAAAGCGGGTCACCCATTACCGGGCGGTTCAGTAGCCAGGATGAACTCACCGGATAACGGCTCATCACATCCACTTCGGTCTCAGGCTTAAGGGTGTTAATCGCATCCAGTAAACCGCGCAGGATGGCGCTGTCGCCACGGTTGCCGCAGGTATGGTTGCCAAGAATTAATAATTTCATAATGGCCTCTTAAATAACTAGCCTGCGCGAAGCAGCGTTTTCATTTTTTCGTTACGGCAAAACTGGCGCTTCATCTCTACCACCAGCGCATTGCGTGAAAGCACAATCATCACGCCGAATGCCAGCACACCCGCCACTACCTGCACCGCCAGCAGCGCGGCCAGCGACAGATGACCATTGAGGAGCACACCCAGACCGTAGCTCACCGCCAGGGTTGGCAATGAGAGATAGAACGGCAGCCACAGGCTCAGGATGTACTGACGGTAGCTGGAGCCCAGCACCGGCTTGATCATGATGAAGTAGCTCAGCACGGTGTTGACGATCTGCACCAGCAGGAAGCCCAGCGTGACGCCGATGGCCCCCGCCATATGTCCGCCAACAATAATCGCCGGGATAAACAGGAAGGTTTTGAACACGTTGAACTTAAAGCTGATATCCACGCGCGCTTTTGCCATCAGCAGGGACCCAATCGGGTTCCCTACGGAGCGCAGCAGCCCCACCACGCACAGCAGCTGCAGGATCGGGATGATGCCGTTCCATTTCTCGCCAAACACCAGCGGCACGAAGTTGCTGGACACCACCATCAGCCCCAGCAGCACCGGGAAGTTAATGATCCCCACCACGGAAAGCAGCTTGTAGAAGTTGACGCGCAGCTTCTCGGTGTCATCCTGGATCTTGGCGAACGCCGGGAACAGCACGCGGGTGATTATCGGGTTCAGCTTCATCGGCGGCACCACCGCGACGTTATAGGCCAGGTTGTAGCCCCCCGCCACGCTTGCGCCCAGAATACGTGCCAGCACCAGCGTTGAGAGGTTGGTGTTGACGTAGTTGATGATGCTATCTGCCGTCAGCCATGCGCCAAAGCGCAGGTTGGACGAAACGGAAGCGAGAGAGAAATGCAGCCCCGGACGGTAGATCTTGCGGCCAAAATAACCGAACAGCAGCGTACGTACGGCAGAGTTAACCAGATACCCCAGAATGGCGGTCATCGCCAGCGGCCAGAAATGGGCGCTCACCACGGTGAAGGTAAAGCCCGCCAGTACGGCACTGGTCTCGATCATGCCGATCTTGTTGAACTCCAGCTCTTTTTGCATCAGCGCGCGGAACTGCTGCCCGTGCGGGATCACTACAAAGGCAAACGACAGCGTACGCATCAGCGGGGCGAGATCCGGGTTATGCAGCACGCTGGCGATGGTGTCGCTCAGCAGGAACACCAGCACAAACACGAAAATCCCCAGCCCCACGTTCAGCCAGTAGAGCGTGGTCAGTTCAAGATGGCTGATTTCTTTGCGCTGGATAATCGAGTTGGCGATACCAAAGTCAGACAGCGTATCGGCCAGGGCGATAATCACCAGCGAAACGGTCAGCAGACCGAACTGGTGATTATCAATAATGCGCGCCAGAACGGTCATCTGCACCAGGCCGAGGCCAATAATGACGATGGTCGCCATCGCTGACCACTTGGCGCCGCTGATGGTTTTTTCACGTAAGCTCATCTTAGTACGCCGCTTTGTTCACGAAACCTTTGAAGATGGTCAGAAAGACGATCTTGATATCGAACCAGAGACTCCATTCGCGGATGTACTCCAGGTCAAACTCAACGCGTTTTTCCATTTTTTCCAGCGTGTCGGTTTCTCCGCGCCAGCCGTTGATCTGCGCCCAGCCGGTAATACCTGGCTTCACTTTATGGCGCAGCATGTAACCTTCAATCAGCGAGCGGTACTGTTCGTTATGCGCCACCGCATGCGGACGCGGGCCAACAATCGACATCCCACCGGTGAACACATTGATAAACTGCGGCAGCTCATCAAGTGAGGTACGGCGCAGGAAGTTACCCACGCGGGTGACGCGCGGATCGTTCTGCGTTGCCTGCGTCACCACCTTGTCATTCTCCATCACCTTCATGGAGCGGAATTTCCACACCATGATCGGCTTACCGTCCATACCGTAGCGGGTTTGGCGGAAGATGACCGGCCCCGGAGAGCTCAGCTTTACCGCCAGCGCTATGCAGCACAGCACCGGAGAGATCAGCAGCAAAATCAGCGAAGAGAGCACGATATCTTCCAGGCGCTTTAGCACGCGGTTAATACCCGACAGCGGCGTGTCGTACAGCGGTACGACCGGCACACCGTTCACCTCTTCAATACGGGAGTGAAGAATGTTGAAGGTAAAGACGTCCGGGATCAGGATCACCGAACAGGTGGTATCCGCCAGTTCACGCATCAGTTTCTTAATGCGGGATTCGTCTTTCATCTGCATGGCAATGTAGACGTTGTGAATTTTGCCGGCTTTCGCATCGTCGATAAGCTGGTCATAATTGCCGGCCCAGCCCGCAGGCACGCCGCCAGGCTTAGGTTCGTGATAAATCCCGACCACTTCAAAACCTAACCACGGCTCTTTGCGGAAGCTGTCGAGCAGCACCTGCCCCACCGGCAAATCACCGGCCACGGCGACAAAGCGACGGTTATAACCCCGGTTACGCAGCCAGCCCGCGCCAAAGCGGATCAGGGAACGGCAGACCACCATGCCAACGCTGGTGAGCAGATACCAGCACAGATAGGTCACGAGGCGATTATCGAAATCATGGCTAAACGCCACCAGACCCGCGCTGAAGATCAGGCTTAAGGTCCAGTTCTGCAGCAGCAGCATCAGTTCGGTGGTCATTTTCACACCGCGCCACGAGCGGTAGAAATCCGTCATCCCGCCGATCATCTGAAACACAACCAGCGCAATCAATGCCATCAGCAGATGCATGTATAAGAACGGTAGCCCGCCGATCCGACACACCGCCCATAATCCACCGACCATGATGGTGATATCAGAAAAACGCTGCACCATAGAGATTAACGATGCATTCGTTCTCGCTCGCTCGCGTTTTTTTAGATTCGTCATCGTTGTTCCTGTTTTCGGTTCCCCCTCCCGCGGGGAGGGGCAATTTTTACTGATTCAACAGCGCCAGAATGTCCTTCGTTCGTGCTTCCATTAGCGCAGTATCCGCACGGGATTCCACGTTCAGGCGCACCACCGGCTCGGTGTTAGACGAGCGCAGGTTGAAGCGCCACTGCGGGAACGCCATGCTGATGCCGTCCGTGCGGTCAATTTCCAGCGCGTGCAGGGCAAAGTGGTGCTCCACGCGGGCAATGGCCTCGGCCGGCTGCGCCAGCTTGCTGTTGATCTCCCCGCTCGCCGGGAACGCCGCCATACGGTCGCGTACCAGCTCGCCCAGCGTCTGTCCCTTCAGGCACAGCAGCTCGGTCACCAGCAGCCATGGGATCATTCCGCTGTCGCAGTAGGCAAAATCACGGAAGTAGTGGTGGGCGCTCATCTCGCCGCCGTAGATGGCGTCTTCTTCGCGCATGCGCTCTTTGATGAAGGCGTGGCCGGTTTTGGACATCACCGGCGTGCCGCCTGCCGCGGACACCACATCGACGGTATTCCAGGAGAGACGCGGGTCGTGAATGATTTTCGCGCCCGGGTTTTTCTCAAGGAACGCTTCCGCCAGCAGGCCGACAATGTAGTAGCCCTCGATGAACTGCCCTTTCTCGTCGAACAGGAAGCAGCGGTCGAAGTCGCCGTCAAAGGCGATACCCATGTCCGCGCCGTGCTCAATTACAGCGTTGCGGGTGTCGTCGCGGCACTCCGGCAGCAGCGGGTTAGGAATACCGTTCGGGAAGTTGCCGTCCGGGGTGTTGTGCACTTTGACGAAGGTCACCGGCACGTTCAGCGCCTTAAAGCGGGCTTCCAGGGCATCGACAACCGGACCGGCCGCGCCGTTACCGGAATTAATGACCAGCTTCAGCGGCTTGAGGTTCGCCACGTTGATGTAGCCCAGCAGATGGTCGATGTACTCTTTTTGCAGATTGATTTTTTTGTAGCTGCCGCGCTTCGCGTCGTTCACCGGCGGAAAATCGTTAGCTTCCGCCAGACGCTGCACGTCGCGAAGGCCGGTGTCGCCGCTGATTGGGCGCGCGCCCTTGCGCACCAGCTTCATGCCGTTGTAGTCCATCGGGTTGTGGCTGGCCGTTACTTCGATACCGCCGTCCACCCCCAGGTGGAAGGTGGCAAAGTAAATCTCTTCGGTCCCGGAGAGACCGATATCCAGCACGTCCACACCCGCATCCTGCAGCCCTTTCGCCAGCGCCAGCTTCAGGGACTCACTGGTCAGACGCACGTCGCCGCCCAACACGATGGTCTGCGGTTTTAAATATTCACCGTACGCGCGACCAATGCGCCACGCGATGTCTTCATTCAGCTCTTCGCCCAGCTTGCCGCGAATATCGTAGGCTTTAAAACAGGTTAACTTTTCCATGATGACCCCTTTTTCAGGCAACAGTCGGCCCGCCCGATTAACAGGCAAAATTGTTTTTATTCATTCGTAAGCCGGATAAGCGAAGCGCCATCCGGCGTTAAAGACGGTGTTACACGCGCCCGTAGCGGTCCTGGAAGCGCACGATATCGTCCTCTTCCAGATATGAGCCAGAACGCACTTCAATTAAGTCGAGCGGAATTTTCCCGGGGTTCTCCAGACAATGCGTCGCCCCCAGCGGAATATAAATGGACTCGTTTTCACCCAGCAGTTTGACTTCACCGTCAATGGTGACTTTCGCGGTACCTGCCACCACCACCCAGTGCTCGGCGCGGTGATGGTGCATCTGAACGGACAGACCCTCACCCGGTTTCACGGTGATGCGTTTCACCTGATAGCGATCGCCCGCGTCGATGGAGTCATATTTCCCCCACGGACGGTACACTTCGCGGTGAATGTGGTGTTCATGACGACCATCGGCCTTAATCTTCTCCACCACTTTTTTAACGTCCTGCACCGCGTTACGGTCGGCAATCAACACCGCGTCTTTCGTTTGCACCACCACCAGATCTTTCACGCCCACCGTGGTAACCAGCCCGGATTCAGCGTAAACGTAGCTGTTTTCCGTCTTATGGCTGATTACATCACCATGGTGGACATTTCCCTCCGGGGTGTGGGCACTGATCTCCCAAAGCGATGACCAGGAGCCAACATCGCTCCAGCCCGCATCCATCGGTACCACGACGGCGTCAGCCGTGCGTTCCATCACCGCATAGTCAATAGACTCTTCCGGGCAGGCGAGGAAAGCCTCTTCATCCACGCGGATAAAGTCGAGATCCGGGTCCACCACTGCCATCGCCTTTTCGCAGGCGTTCAGAATATCCGGGCGATATTTTTCCAGTTCTTCCAGATAGCGTCCGGCGCGGAACAGGAACATCCCGCTGTTCCAGTAGTATTCACCGCTGGCGACATAGGCCTGCGCGGTTTCCAGATTCGGTTTTTCAACAAACTGCGCCACGTCAAACGCCACGCTGTCGCCTTCACCAGGCGTCACGCTGCCACGGCGAATGTAGCCATAGCCGGTTTCCGGGAGATCCGGCACGATGCCGAACGTCACCAGTTTGCCGCTTTCGGCATAAGGAATGGCCGCACGCACTGCATTGCGAAACGCCTCTTCCTGCTGAATAACGTGGTCTGCCGCCAGCACCAGCATCAGCGGGTCGCAATCCGGACTGCTGCGTTTTGCTGCCAGTGCTGCCAGAGCGATAGCAGGCGCGGTATTACGACCGGCCGGCTCCAGAATGATGTTTTCGGTTAGTTTATTCAGCTGGCGCAATTGCTCAGCCACGATAAAACGGTGCTGCTCGTTACAAATCACCACCGGGCTTTCACACTCCACGCCATGCAGACGGTTCACCGTGGTCTGCAGCATAGTGAGATCCCCTTTCAGGCAGAGGAACTGTTTTGGATAGAGCACGCGGGACAGCGGCCACAACCGGCTACCAGAGCCACCAGCCATCACAACCGGATACAAAGTGGTTTGACTCATGATTTATCCCCGTATATCTGCAATAAATTGGCTCAACACGTTCTCTTTTTCGAGCGTGCGTTCGGCATATTCACGTGCCACCGTATTCACTTTTGGCATGGCCAGTGCCTGTTGAATGCCGGTGACCAGCGCCGGGACCGATTCCGGCTCCACGCACACGGCAATCCCCGGATAGCTGTTACACAGCTGGCCTAATTCTGTTTCGGCTTCTGCTGTAATCACCGCGTTGCCACCCACTGCCAGAATATTCGTCAGTTTGGACGGCAGCACCGCATCCGCCGCGCCGCGCTTCTGCACAACCAGATGGCAATCGCCCATCTTCAGCAGCGCAGGCAGAGCTTCGTAGGACTGAAGCGGGAAGAATTTCACGTTGGTCAGGCCGCGTTCGCTTGCCATTTTTTCCAGCCGCGCCTTTCCACCGCCCTGCCCGACAATCACAAACATCCATGGCTGCTTGCTGAGCAACTGGGCCGCTTCAATCACGCTCTCCAGCCCCTGCTTTTCACCGATGTTGCCTGAATAAAGAATGATTTTTTGATCATCAGGCAAACCGAGCTGGGCGCGTAGCGCCTGAGCGTCACTTTCAGTCACGTCGCGAAAACGCGCCACTTCTGACCAGTTGGGGAAGAAGATCACCTTCTGAGCCGGAACGCCCTTCTCCTGCGCTTTGTTCATCATTGAGCGCGAGATGGTCGAGACATAATCCACGTTATGCAGACCGCTACGCTCAAACGCGCTGGCGAGTTTCGCCACTTTGCCGCCTTTACTTTTGCCTGCCATCCCCAGGCCAAGCATGGCGTCCACTTCATAATCCTGAATATGCAGCAAGGTGCGCGCGCCGGAGAGTTTGCCCAGCAGGCGCATGCCTGGCGTGCAAAACAGCGTCGGCACCACGCCGATGATGCGATCCGGCTTCCAGCGACGTTGCGCCATCAGCGGGAAAAAACTGCTCAGGGCAAAGCTGCCAAGGTGAATCAAGCGTTTCAGCGTTGACGGCTGCTTAGGCACATACAGCGGGCAGCGCCAGACGGTAGCCGCCCCCTCTTCGCGCCGGTAGCGCCAGCTTGAGTAACGCTCGCCCACTTTCCATTCCGGGTAGTACGGCGGCGCGGTAATGACCCGCACGTCATGTCCCTGGCTCGCCATCCACTCGACCATCTCGCCGGTGTATTTCCCGATACCGGTTAATTCCGGCGAGTAGTTGATTCCATACACCAAAATTTTCATAAGCCCGGCACTCCGGCCTGACGATCCGCAAGGAAATACGCCCGACTGTTGTCGTGGACGTTGTCGCTCGCGAGCAACGCCTTTGGCGTCTGCCAGCGGTAGTCGTCATGCTGAGCATCAGGCAGACGCAGGTCTGCCTCATGCACCTTCAGGCGGAACCCCAGCACGATGTAGTGCGTGCTGAACCCGGTGCCCGAAAAGTTATCGTCATAGAAGTGCTGCCAGACCCCGTAAAACTGGCCCGCCGCCATCGGCAGCTTAAGGCCCAGTTCTGCCAGAGTGAGACGCTCAAACGCATCGCTTAGCATCTCATCCTTCTGCACGCGCCCGCCGGGCACGAACCAGAAGCCCTGTGCAGGACGGTTGGTTCGTTTCCCCAGCAAGAACTCGCCGCGTTCGTTCTCCACAATCAAATCTATTGAGATGAGCGGAGTGGAACGAACGATCGTGGCAAAATCTTCCTGACTTAAAAACATCGTTACCCCCGGAAGCGGTGCTGGTTTTCCAGGAACCACTGGTAGGTACTGGCCAGTCCCTGTTCCAGTGACACCTCGTGATACCAGCCCAACTGATGCAGACGGGTCACGTCCAGCAGTTTGCGCGGCGTGCCGTCCGGTTTGGTGGCGTCAAACACCACGCGGCCTTTGTAGCCCACCACCTGCGCGATGGTTTGCGCCAGCTCGCGGATGGTGCAGTCAATGCCGGTACCGACGTTGATGTGCGACAGCATTGGCTCGGTGTTCTCCTGCCACACCTCGCGATCCAGCTCCATCACGTGAATGCTGGCGGCCGCCATGTCGTCCACGTGCAGGAATTCACGCATTGGCGTGCCGCTGCCCCACACCACCACATCCGGCGCGTTCTCGGCGGTCGCCTCGTGAAAACGACGCAACAGCGCCGGGATCACGTGCGAGTTGCTCGGGTGGAAGTTGTCGTGCGGCCCGTACAGGTTGGTCGGCATCACCGAGCGATAGTCGCGGTTATACTGACGGTTGTAAGACTCGCACAGCTTGATCCCGGCAATCTTGGCGATGGCGTAAGGTTCGTTGGTCGCTTCCAGCGTCCCCTGCAGCAGTTCGCTTTCGGCGATGGGCTGCTTTGCCATTTTCGGGTAGATACAGGATGAGCCGAGGAACAACAGCTTATTCACGTTGTGCAGGTGCGCCGCGTGAATGATGTTGCTCTCAATCATCATGTTCTCGTAGATGAAATCCGCCGGGTAGGTGTTGTTAGCGACAATGCCCCCCACCTTCGCCGCCGCCAGATACACCTGGTCAATGCGTTCGTTTGCAAAGAAGTCCTGTACCGCACGGCTATCGAGCAGGTTTAGCTCGTCACGCGTGCGGACAACGACTTCAACGTCACCGCGCTGCTCCAGCTGGCGAACAATCGCGGAACCCACCATTCCGCGATGACCGGCGACAAAAATACGTTGTTTTGTCATTCTCAGGACTCCAGCGCGATGGCAACCTCGTAGCCATGAGACTTGAGCAGGGAGTGTTTTTTCGCTGCTTCAAGATCTTTGGCTACCATCTCGGAAACCATCTCCTGCAGAGTGGTCTCGGGTTTCCAGCCCAGGGTCTCGTGCGCTTTGGTTGGGTCGCCGAGCAGGGTTTCCACTTCAGCAGGACGGAAGTAACGCGGGTCAACCTGAACAATCACGTCGCCTGGCTTCACGCCCGGTGCGTCGTGGCCAGTTACGGAAACCACAATGCCCTTCTCATCCACGCCGGTGCCTTCAAAGCGCAGTTTGATGCCCAGCTGTGCCGCAGCCATTTCAACGAACTGACGGACGGAATACTGCACGCCGGTCGCGATGACGAAGTCTTCTGGTTTGTCCTGCTGCAGCATCATCCACTGCATTTTCACGTAGTCTTTGGCATGGCCCCAGTCACGCAGGGAGTCCATGTTGCCGAGGTGCAGGCACGATTCCAGACCCTGCGCGATGTTCGCGATAGCGCGGGTGATTTTGCGGGTCACGAAGGTTTCGCCGCGGCGTGGAGATTCGTGGTTGAACAGGATGCCGTTACAGGCATACATGCCGTAGGATTCACGGTAGTTCACGGTGATCCAGTAGGCGTAGAGTTTTGCTACTGCATACGGAGAACGCGGGTAGAACGGCGTGGTCTCTTTCTGCGGAATTTCCTGCACCAGGCCATACAGTTCGGAGGTGGATGCCTGGTAGAAGCGGGTTTTCTTCTCAAGGCCGAGGAAGCGGATCGCTTCCAGCAGACGCAGCGTGCCCATGGCATCAACGTCAGCGGTGTATTCCGGGGATTCGAAGGAAACCGCCACGTGGCTCATCGCGCCCAGGTTGTACACTTCATCTGGCTGCACTTCCTGCAGAATACGGGTCAGGTTGGAGGTATCGGTCAGGTCGCCGTAGTGCAGGTGGAATTTAGGGTTCGCCGCGTGTGGATCCTGATAAATATGATCCACACGTTCAGTGTTGAAAGACGACGCACGACGTTTAATACCGTGCACTTCATACCCTTTTTCCAGCAGTAACTCTGCCAGGTAAGAACCATCCTGCCCGGTAACGCCGGTGATGAGAGCGACTTTAGACATGTTTTATTCCTCTACTTATGAATTTAATCAGTTTCAACGCGTTCGCGTATCACCACTGCGGGGTTGCCACGGCAAACTTTATTTGCCGGTAGCGATTTAAAAACGCTGCTGCGGGCACCCACTACCGTGCCATCGCCAACAGAAACACCCGGTGCAACAAAAACATCTGTCGCCAGCCAGCATTTTTCACCGATCGCAATAGGTGACGCGGTAATATCAAAATGCTGACTCATAAAGTCGTGGCTGCCGGTACACAGATAACACTTCTGTGAAACCACCGAATTTGCGCCAATCGTAATTTCGCCAAGGGTATATAACACCGCGTCATCCCCTACCCATGCGTAATCCCCAAGCGTTAATTTCCAGGGATAGGTAATTTTTACCGACGGGCGAATAACTACGTTTTTTCCGATTTTTGCGCCAAACAGCCGCAATAAGAATGCTCGCCAGCGGTAGAGTATTTGCGGCGACCAGGCAAATAACGTTGCCTGAACGACCCACCACAACTGCACCTTAATACCGTTGCCCCCGCGAAAACCTTTCGGCACGGTGAATCCTTTAAGATCCTGCATTGCGTTTCCTTATATTTCAGGCTTTGTTATATAAGGCTTTGGTTTTACCTGTGGTTTTCAGACGTAATAAATAAGACAGTTCTGCCCAGAAGGCCGGCACGCGCAATATTTTTCGCTGTACGTTTTTTGCATCCTGGCACAACTCCAGGTTGTTCGAAGTGGATACACCGCCCATGGAAAATTCGGACACCAGCCCCTTAATTCGACGGAACGGGTAGCCAGACTTATATAAACTGGCTGCCAGCGCATAATCGGATGACACTTTATACTGCAAGTCGTACGGCTGTTTTTTCAGACCTTTTACCGGAAAGAAAATGGCCTGATGACTGGCGGGTAGACTGTGATAGATATACCAACCCGGCTTCGCACTGCGGCAAACTTTATGTCCATCCCCGAAATCGAGCAGCGCATCGCCAATAAACATGGCCTCTTCTTTCTGGCGAGCCAGCTGTCGGGCAAACATCGCCACGTCATCGTGGAACACATCACCCGAATTCAGGAAGATCGCATAGCGACCCTTCGCCATCTCAATGCCTTTATTCATCGCATCGTAGATGCCTTTATCTTTCTCACTGATGTAGCGTAAGTTGAACTCACCGTTGAGTTTTTCCAGAAACTCCGCCGTGCCATCGTTCGACCCGCCATCAACCACGATCCACTCAAAGGTAAGGCTCGGATCGCGCGCCAGATTGCGCAGCGAGCGCCAGGTTTTTACCACCCCTTCGTAATTACGAAAAGCGACAGTAATGACGCTTAGAAACATAAGACCACCTCGTCATGAATTCGTAATATTAAGCGCTTTACGCAGAATAAACGGACAAACAATTAAGAAAGCATATTCCGGGCTAAATATTGAACCGGTAAAAAACAGCGACACTGGTGTAAACAGATAAAGCTGCACGCGAAAGTTCTGGTTATCACCAAACGCGTTAATCATCATTTTGAAAACTTTAAACAGATACCAAATTGTCAACAGTACGGCAAACCACGAAAAATAAATAATTAACAGATACAGACCATTGTCTATGGTTTTACCGACATCCGCACCGTTAAAGATTCCGAATGATGCAACATATTCGTAAAGTGAGCCAAATCTTACTACACCATCAATATGGGTTAAGGAATAACCCACCATCACCAGCGGACCAATGATGCGATAATAAGATGAAGACCCTTCCGTTCCCAAATCACCCAGACGTTCTGAGATGTACGGGAAAGCAAATATCACGCCGACCATGAATACCGTCAGGGAGATAATTGCCAGCGGCAGTTTTTTCTTAATTGCCTCTTTGTTCAGGTACTGGAACGCCCACTCCAGCAGGTAAAACAGGATAAATGTCATTACCCCCGAGAACGATCCTGACAGAACAATTCCTGCAAGAATCATAGCATCGGTCTTAGGCGTTTTGATACCAAACTGTTTGATGCTGAGCCAAATTGAGATTAACGCCAGAGCGAAAAACGCCGGTTCAAAATAGAGGGCCGTAGTACGCTTTCCGCCAAACTTGATGAAGTTCAATACATAGCTGTTACTGTAAATGAGATATTTCGAAATTATCTCCATCAGGCTACTACCACCTGTGAGAATAATTTGTGCCATTTCCAGTGCGGCAAGCATAACAATTAACGCAACGGCAATATAAAAGAACCTAAGGATTTTCCGATAATTGTGTGGAGAAATGGTTTTAAACCGAATACTCCAGACCATTCCGATAATAATGACAATATAAACAAACAGCATGGTCGAGGTGACGTATTTACTGGCATCCAGTGACTGACCAAAGATGTAGTTAAATAGCGTCAGGCCCGTCCCCATCCCCAGGGCAATCATCAGCTTCTTAAGGTTGATTTTATCGACATACAGCAGAAGCAGGACAGGCAAGAAAGTGACGATAGTTATCGGGAAGCTTTCGCCAAGCTGGGCAATCTTAACGTTAACCAGCAGGTAGATCAGCGGCAGCAGGAGATAACTACAGATTCTGATAGAACGAGACATACTCCTCCAGCATCTGTTGTCCACTGTAGGCCTTGCGGCTGCGCTTGCGGAACGATTCCAGGTCAGTACCAAATACGGCCTGCGCGATATCGGCTTTCGGCAGTTGCACCAGCGGCAGCACCTCGTTTTCAGCGAACGTTTTACCGCCCGATTTTTCCAGCACTTCGCGCGCAGCGTCGCTGTGGGTGGCAATCACCGGCACGCCGATAGAGAGTGCTTCGCAAAGGATCAGGGGGTAGTTATCCACGCGGGAGCTGAACACCAAGGCATCCATTTCGTTCAGTGCACTCATCAGTTTGCGTTTGTCGGTTTCAAACCCGTGATTGACCACGTTTGTCCCTTCGAACGGGGAAAACTTGCCGAAGGTATGCAGCTCGATGTTGTCGCCCAGCGCCATCATGTCGCGCACCAGCTGCTGATTGGTTTTACCGTCGTAACGCAGGTCATGCGCAACGATAGCGATTTTCGGTTTGCCCGTGGTTTCGGCCACCGGAGTCAGCTCGGCAAGAATGGCTTCCGTCGCCACGTCGATGCCGTTGTTGATAATCTTGCAGCGCCCTGCCCCGTAAAGGCTGTTGAACGCATCCGCCACATGCTGGCTTGGGGAGATAAACGTGCACCCCAGCCAAAGCATGTCGCGGAACAGCTGGCGCTTACCCTCCACCAGTTGATGAGCACGATCCACTTTCACCGGTGGGTAGTTACTTAATGTCGGGCATTTCCGGCAGTTATTTTTCCAGCCTTCGCAACCGTCGGTAAACGCACAGCGGCCGGTCACGCTCCAGTGATCGTGCAGCGTCCAGACAAAGCGGGTGTCCGGTTTATGTGCCTGCACGTTCTCACAAAACGCCACCACCTCTTCCAGGTTGAGCCAGTAGCTGTGCAACACATGAAAATGCAGCACCACCGGACCGGTGGTTCGCGTCACGGTGCGGTAGAGGTTATTCAGGTTGCCAAACAGATCGCGGTTAAACAGGCGGAACAGCGCAATGTTGGCGATCGACGTCAATCGTGGGGTCTGTTTCAACACCTGCGGATAGCGATCGTGGCTAACGCTTTTCTTACCCCCTTTGCCATAGCCATAGACAAAACGGGACTGTAACCCTTTTTGCAGCGCACGCTGATGCAGATCCAGCGCCACGCCGGCCGCCCCGCCTTCTGCGAGGCGTACGTTAAATTGCAGAATATTCATTTAATCACCTTCACGCGGGCTTTTTCTCCCACCACCAGCGCGTTATCCGGAATGCTGTCCAGCACCACGCTGCCAGCGCCAATGGTGACGTTATTACCAATCGTAATATCGCCAATGATCACCACGTTCACGCCCAGCTCAACGTTATTGCCGATAACCGGGCACGCCAGACTGTCTGGCCCACGGTTACCGATGGTGACCGCATGACGAATAGTGAAATCATCCCCGGCGACCACGAACTTGTTGATCACCACCGCATAGCCGTGGTGGATGGTAAAGCGGCGGCCAATGGTGGCTGCGGCCTGAATCTCATAACCAAAAAAGCATTCAGTGATGATGCGGTACAGCACCAGCACCGGTGCCGCCCAGATATTGTTCAGCACATTTTTCTTGCGCCACACCGAGCAAAAGTGCGCGATGCGGTAGGCCAGGACCATGCAGCACGGGCGCAGGCTCCAGCTGTTTGCGCGGCAATCTTCCAGAAACATTATTTCCCCCGAAGCCCGTCAGCCAGACGCTTGCCGTTACGCACGGACAGCAATGTCAGCAGCGTGCGCCAGTTCATGCGCTTGTTGCGGATCTGATAGAGGGTAAAGAGCTGATACTTCCGGCTGGCACGGTCAAACTTGTCCTTGTGCTTGCGGTAAAAATGGAAGTAGCCCGAGAATTTCTTCGGCGAGGAGGTGATTTGCATCTCCCCGTGGTTGATATGCAGGATCTGCGTGGCCTCTTCCACTTTCCACGGCTCACCGTATTCCACCACCATCCGAAGGAAGATGTCGTAATCCTGCGCGGCCTTGAGTTCGGTATCAAACAGGCACTCTTTAAAGCGCCACGCCCAGGTAAAGACCTGGTTACCAATAATGTTGCGCTTGTAGAACAGGCGGCGGGAGTACGGTGATTTCGGGTACAACGGCAGGCTGGCAGGCTGCGAGTAGACTTCGCCCTGACAGACATAATCGTTGGCATACAGGAAAGCATGCGTGACCAGCTGTTCCTTATGCGACAGGAAAGTCGACAGACGGTTCGGCGTCCATTCGTCATCGTCATCAATTCCGGTCAGGTATTGCCCTTTGGCCTGCATGATCCCCTGGTTACGCACCGCACATGCGCCGGAGTTAATGGCGTTATGCGTATAGATCACCCGCGGGTCGTTGAGGTCGGCCACAAATTTCTGCAATTGCTCGAAAGAGGAGGAACAGTCATCAACGATGATCAGCTCCCAGTTATCGTAATCCTGTCGCAGTACAGATTTGATTGCACGGATCGCCAGCTGCTGACGATTCCATGTCGGCATATAGATTGAAACTAAAGGGCGTTGTGTGGTCATGGTCTTCCCCTTATCCCTCACCCCGCCGCTCTCCCGGAGGGAGAGGGAGAAAAGCGGCTCTCCCCTCAGAGGAGAGGGTCAGGGTGAGGGGGATTTTTATTTGCTGTCAGATTTGTATTCGTACTCGTAGTAACCGTAATCCTGATACCCACTCGCGCGACGGAAGATGGAGTTCAGGATCACCCCTTTGACCTCAATCCCGTTCTGCTCGAAGCGGCTCAGGCTGGTTTCCACTTCTTTAATGGTGTTCACCGCATAGCGCGCGACCATCAACGTAGTACCAGCAAGACGGCCAACCACGGCGGCATCGGTCACAGCCAGAATTGGCGGAGTATCGATTAGCACCAGGTCGTAATGCTTACTTGCCCACTCCACCAGCTCGGCAAAACGCTCGCTCATCAGCAGTTCAGATGGGTTCGGCGGAATCTGTCCACGTGGGATCAGGTCGAATTTCGGGATCGTTGTCGGTTTCGCACTCTGGCCGATCTCACCTTTACCCAGCAGGATTTCCGACAGACCGTTAACGTTGTTGGTGCCCAGCAGTTCGTGGGTATAGCCTTTGCGCATATCGCAGTCGATCAGCAGCACACGCTTGTTGGTCTGGCTGACCACCGCCGCCAGGTTGGCGCAGACGAAGGTCTTACCGATTGAAGGGCTGACGCCGGTTAACATCAGGACGTTGTTTTTGGCCTGCATCATGGCAAAGTGCAGGCTGGTACGCAGGCTGCGGATCGCTTCGATGGCGAGGTCAGTCGGGTTACCCACCGCCAGCAGCTGGCTCTGTTTGTAACGCTTAACGCCTTTGATGGTTTTGACGCTGTCACGGGATTTTTGCCATTCAGACAGCGGGATGCTGGCGTAGACGTTGATACCGTTCTCTTCCAGCACCTGCGGGCTTTCGATACCGCGGTTAAACAGCGAGCGCAGCAGCACGCCAACGATGGAGAGCATCAGGCCAAGAATAATGCTCCCGAGAATGATCAGCGCTTTCTTCGGCTTCAGCACACCGGGTTGAGTAATGGCCGGGTCAACAATACGGACGTCCCCGACGGTACTGGCTTCGGTGATTTTCAGCTCCTGCTGTTTGTTCAGCAGCTGCATGTAAACCTGCTGGCCCGATTCCACGTCGCGGGTCAGACGCACGATCTCCTGCTGCGTTTTCGGCATCGCAGTCACGCGACCGTTGAGCTTTGCCTTTTCCTCTTCCAGCGTGCGGCGTTTCTCAAGCAGCGTGCGGTAGGCCGGGTGACGTTTGGTATAGAGCTTGGAAATCTCCGCCTCTTTGAAGGTCAACTCGTTGAGCTGAGCATCAATGTTGACCATTGAATCAAGAACTGACTTTGCTTCCAGCGGCAGGTCGACAGAGTCTTTATCCTGACGATAGGCGTTCAGCTTGTTCTCGGCCTCATCCAGATGGGCGCGCACTTCCGGGAGCTGTTTCGCGAGGAAGGCCAGGCTTTTCGCCGCTTCCGCCGACTTACGCTCAACGTTCTGCTCAAGATAGTTGCGGGTGATACTGTTCAGAATATTGCGAATCTGATCTTTATCTTCACCGGTAAAGGTCATGCTCAGCACGCCGGTGTCCTTACCGTTTTCAGTGACGGTCAGGTTGTTTTGCAGATTGTTGATCATCCCCAGCGTGGAGAATTTGGTGACGGTGAATTCCCCCCCTTCGTGGGCGTTAATCGCGCTGACCATCATGCTGACGCCCTCTTTGGTCAGCATCTGTCCCACTTCGCCGCGCGCGCTAAAGCCCGCGTCGCTGGTCAACTGATACTGTTTCGGGCCGAGCACCGTCAGGGTAAAGGTCTGATCGGCTGCCCCTTTCGGCAGCACGAAGTCTGTGACCTTCACCGTGTCGTTGTTTCTGCCCATCAGCCGATCCCAGCCCGCACCAAATATCGGGAAGGTATTTTTGGTGACGGAGATATCGAGCCCGAGGTCGTGAACCGTTTTACCCAGCACCAGACGTGACTGGATCAGCTGAATTTCAGCGTCGGACGCCGGCGGTTTGTTCGCCAGCGCAGAGCCGATATCCTGCACCAGCGAGTTGCCGGTATTCTGCTCGATCTGCACCAGCGCATCAGCGCTGTAGATAGGCGTTGCGAACAGCGTATAGACGACAGCGGCCGCGGCAAACACGGCGGTGATCCCAAGCACCCACCACTTTGCCTCTACAACCGTGCCGACCAGGCGCCCAATATCAATTTCATCACTGCCCGAAGTCGGGGCGGCAGAAAGTCTTGTTTTTTCTGTCATTGTTATCCCTGCTGAGCTTTCAGTGCCTGCGCCCATTGTTGGGCAGACTGGTCAAGTAAGGTGTAAACCGCCTCGAAGGCCTCATGGCTTTTGCGATACGGGTCAGGGATTTCGCGTTCATTGTCCCAGTGACCAAACAGCATCACCTTGCCGCGCATCTCCGGAGCGATATCGCACAGCGCATGAATATGGCGTTTTTCCATCGTCAGGATCAGGTCATACTCCCGGCACATCCGGCCGGTGACCTGGCGGGCAATGTGGCCATCAAGAGAAAGGTTATGATCCCGGGCCACGCTCGCTGCGTGCTCATCAGCGCCTTTGCCGACCAGCGCCCCCAGCCCTGCGGACTCAACGACCAATGCAGGCTGGTACTGTTTCAGCAACCTTTCAGCCGTGGGGGAACGGCAAATGTTCCCCACGCATACCACCAGAATTTTGTTAAACATCATGGATTACCAGGTATGAATGTCGCGCGCCGTATCCGTCATGTAGCGAACGCCACTGATGGTTGGCAGCAACTGGTTGATCAGGCGGTTCCAGCGGGCAACCGGCGCGGTGGTGACGTACACCACATCGTATGGCTGGAGACGGAACTCCGTGGCCATTACCAGAGAGGTCGCATCGGACATATCCAACTGATAAATGTTGGCAATCTTGCCTTTCGCGCTGCCCTCACCTTTCAGCGGACGGATCACAAAGATGCCGCTGGCGTTAGACGAGGTCAGATCGATACCTTCCGCATTGCCCAGCGCTTCGGTCAGGGTCATACCGCTGAAGTCCATTTTGAGGGTGCTCTGTTTCTTCACCTCCCCCATCACGAAGACTTTCAGATCGTCATTGCGTGGCACGTAAAGAATGTCGCCCGGATAGAGCAGTCGGTTCTGGGTCAGATCGCCGTTTTGCATCAGCGCCTGCAGAGAAATACGCTGCTCTTTACCGTTGTGGGTCAGCACCACGTTGCGCCAGTCGGCACCATCGGTTAAGCCACCCGCAGAGTTAATGGCGTCCAGCACAGTCAGTGGGACGTTGGTGATGGCCTGCTGACCTGATTTGTTCACCTGGCCGGAGATATAGGCCTTTTGCGAGCGGAATGCGGCGATATTAACGTCCACCTGCGGGTCAGCGATGTACTGCGCTAAGCGGCCGGTAATATCACTACGGATCTCGGCAAGCGTTTTTCCGGCAACATGCACTTTGCCGATATAGGGATAGAACATGGTGCCGTCAGATTGCACCCAGTTCCCGGTGTCGCTTGAGCTACGGTACTGACCCGCAGGGGTGGTCAGTTCAGGATGATCCCAGACGGTCACGTTGATAACGTCACCCGGCCCCACGCGGTACTGGTAAGCGGCGATCTCCTGGTCCAGAGACATATTCGGCTGGGCAACATTTGGACGTGGACGCAATTGTTCCACCAGACGCGGCGTGAGCGGATAAACATTCACCATTTTGTCGAGATCAAAATCGGCATCTTGTTGTTTAATCACGTCCTTGCCCATCGTGGACATATTGCTGCCGGGAAAGACCGTACAACCGCTCATCAAGAGTGCAGATACCAATAATGGCATCAATTTCATTTTGGATTTCATCATTGATTATTTATCACTTTGGCAGAGTAATTATCCCGTTCAATTTAAATAAGCTCGAGTTGTATTAGCTTTCAGCATGCAGTTAATCAAATAGAAATATAACTGGCATCAGTCCTAAAAAAAGCTTATTCATCCATTGGCTCTTGACAGAATAACCGGGGCTGATTCACACGCTTTCAGACACGCTACCGCCCTTGGCTTTCAGTTACCAATCCACTGACTAAACAATGTGTTATGGATAGACACCCTCTTGAGGATGGTCTTCTGGAAATATATCAACCGCCTGAAACATCCAACGGACAATGAATAACCCTGTCTGAAGACCAAAACAATAATTGCAACACCGTGATTTAACATTTGGTGCCGGGAGAATTGTTGCAGCTTACCTAATAGCAGGCAAGGAGACATCTCTCTCAATATCTGTTTTTAAGATTAATATTAAGAGCAAAGTTTTCACCTTTTAGGATTTTCTTTATATTGACAATATAAAAATAAAAACCATTAGCTGCGATATATCCTAAAATTTCTTTCTGTAATTAAATCTACGCATTTACCTTATTTACAGTTTCAATCAATGACACTCTGTTTAGTACATCGTATTAAGAGAAATCGCAGCCCGGCATTGCAATTTCTTTCAGCTTTATCCATGATCGAAGTGTGACATTGGTCATATAACAGAAGGTATTGCTATTACTATGGAATGGATTGCCGATCCATCAATCTGGGCCGGGCTGGTTACGCTGGTCGTCATCGAATTAGTTCTCGGTATTGATAATCTGGTCTTTATCGCCATCCTCGCTGAAAAGCTCCCCCCCTTCCCAGCGCGACCGCGCGCGCGTAACGGGCTTACTGCTGGCGATGGCGATGCGACTGCTGCTGCTGGCGTCAATTTCCTGGCTTGTCACGCTAACTAAACCACTGATTACTCTCTACAATCTCAGCTTTAGCGCCCGCGACCTGATCATGCTCTTCGGCGGGTTATTCCTGTTGTTCAAAGCCACAGTAGAACTGAACGAACGGCTCGAAGGGAAAGACAGCGAAAATCCCACACAGCGACGGGGAGCTAAATTCTGGCCGGTCGTGGCACAGATTGTGGTACTGGATGCGGTCTTCTCTCTGGACTCGGTGATCACTGCCGTCGGAATGGTGGACCACCTTGCCGTCATGATGGCTGCGGTAATTATCGCCATCACGCTGATGGTCATGGCGAGCAAAGCGTTAACGCGGTTTGTGAACAGCCACCCGACCATCGTTATCCTCTGCCTGAGCTTCCTGCTGATGATTGGCTTTAGCCTGGTCGCCGACGGTTTTGGCTTCCATATTCCAAAAGGCTACCTGTACGCCGCGATCGGCTTCTCGGTGATGATTGAATCCCTGAACCAGCTCGCCATATTCAACCGTCGTCGCTTTTTGTCGGCAAACCAGAGCCTGCGCCAGCGGACCGCTGATACCGTGATGCGCCTGCTCAGCGGGCAAAAAGAGGACGCGGAATTAGATGCCGAATCTTCTGCGATGCTGGCCGATCATAACGACGGGCAGATCTTCAATCCGCAGGAGCGGCTCATGATTGAGCGGGTACTCAATCTGAATCAGCGTTCGGTCAGCAGCATCATGACTTCACGTCATGACATTGAGCATATCGACCTGACAGCACCGGAAGAACACATTCGCGCTTTGCTGGATAAAAATCAGCATACCCGCATAGTTGTGACTGGCGGTGAGGAAGAGGAAGAGTTACTGGGTGTGGTGCATGTCATCGACCTGCTGCAACAGCAGTTACACGGTGAAGAGTTAAACCTGCGCGCCCTGGTGCGTCAGCCACTGGTTTTCCCGGAGGGGCTGCACCTGCTCTCTGCTCTTGAGCAATTCCGTAACGCGCGCACGCACTTCGCTTTTGTAGTAGATGAGTTTGGTTCGGTTGAAGGACTGGTCACGCTCAGCGACGTGATGGAAACCATCGCCGGTAATTTACCCAACGAGGTGGATGAGATTGATGCCCGCCATGACATCCAGAAAAATGCTGACGGTTCCTGGACGGCCAACGGCCATATGCCGCTTGAGGACCTGGTGCAATATGTACCGCTACCGCTGGATGAAAAACGTGAATATCACACCATCGCCGGTCTGCTGATGGAGTATTTGCAGCGTATCCCGCAGCCGGGGGAAGAGGTTCAGGTGGGCGACTATCTGCTTAAAACGCTACAGATTGAAAACCATCGCGTGCAAAAGGTTCAGATCATCCCCCTGCGAGATGAAGAAGAGCTGGATTTTGAGGTGTAAAAAAAGCCGGGAGGCGGCAGCGCCTTACCCGGCGCAACAGACATCAAAGCTTATCCAACAGCTTTTTCACATCTTTGCCTGTCTGTGAATCTTTATTACGATCCGCCCAGCTGTTAAGCCGACGTTTGGCTTCATCCTGCAGATGCTTACGCAGAATCTGATCCACCTGAAGGCTGTAATTCAGCGCCTGCCATTTACCATATACGCTAAGCGGAATCGGCGTCTCTTTCAGGAAGTCAATCAGCTTACTTTCACCCTGCCAGCCGGAAAGTACCCTGACATTAAAACGGGTGTCCGCCGTCTCTTTCACCAGATCCAGTGAACCGTCTCCCGTCAGTGACAGCATGGAAGAGGTTCCTTCCATGCTGTCCAGAGTAAGCTGTCCGTTATCCAGCGTCAGGTCGGTGGTGAAGCTGTCGAGGCGCGTGGCGCTATCGTAGTTTTCCTGGGCTTTCACATCACTGCTGCGTTCAACCGCCTGCTGCACCAGCTGTTGGAAGTTAAGGCCTTCCATGCGGGAGTTTTTCAGATCAACATGCGCCTGCCCCTGCCACTCGCGACGGAAAGCATCGGCATCAATTTTTGTACCGGAGAAGTCACCCGCCAGCGTCAACTGCCCGGTCAGAGATATCGGGTAGTTGAAGGCTTTCAGGATGGTACCAATCTCAATGTTATCGAGACGCGGCTGGAATTCGACGCTGGCAACATCTTTACGGACATCCAGCGTGCCCGGCAGTGAGAGGTGTCCGGTCCCCAGTTTGCCGCTCAGTTCAGAGATCACCAGCAAACCGTTATGGTTGAACATCTGGCTGCTTACATCGGTAAAATCAATGCCGCGCCAGCGCAGGCTATTGGCTTTCAGCAGAATATCTGCCGTGAATCCGCGCAGGGCATTATAGTCAGGCTGTTCAAGATTCGACGAGATAACCGGGCGTGAGACCGGTGTCTGGCTTTGCCCCGTTTGCGTGGCATCGCTGTCCGTTGCGCTTGCAGGCAGAGGGGGCAGCAGGTTTTCCAGGTTAAGCCTGTCAAACTGCAGATTCAAAACCCACTTAGGTTTTTCCTCGAGAGAGACGCTCGCCTGCCCTTTCAGGCTACTGTCATTCGCCTGCAGGTTGAGGTTGTCCAGTTCCAGCTGTTTTTGTTCTTCGCGCCAGACGGCCTGCAACGTTCCCTGACCGGTTATCCCCTGAGAGGGCAGATCGGCTCCCGTCAGTTGCCAGTTCAGTTGCTGAATGTCGGCTGTAAGCTGATGCGGATAATCCGATGCATTCACGTTGGCATTCAGCGACAGGGTCAGATCGCGCTGATCGCGGTTCACCCGTCCGCTAAATTCCACCGTTGCCAGATGATGCGCATCCTGTTCCATCTGCAGGTTGATATTTCTTACGGTAACCTGCTCCTCATCCTCATGCTGGAAAACTAACACGCTATCAGCAACTTTCAGTTTACCAATATCAAAGGACCAGCCCGTATCAGACGGTTCATCGGGCAGGGTGTTTTCTCGCGGCGCAACCGGCGCATTCGCGTCACGAACGGCTTCGGTTTGCGGAGTGAGCTGAATCACCGCGCCTTTCAGCATCACCTGATTAACCTGCAGCTGGTGAGAGAACAGCGGGATTAGTGCCACATCGAGACGCATGTTATCCGCTGAGACCAGTGGCAAAGCAGCCCCCGGCGCCGTTAATGACATGCGACCAGAGAGAATGCTGAGCTGTGGCCAGACGTGCCAGCGCAGCGACCCGTCAAGCTTCAGTTGATAGCCACTGCGTGCCTCGACCTGCCGCACCATATAAGTGCGGAAATCGTTCGGGTTAACCAGCAAAACCAACGCCGAAAGGCCAGCAACCAGCACCACCAGCAAAATCATCAGCGTTGTCAGAACTCTTCTCATGGCATCCTCGATGGACTAACGATCAGTCTTTATCAATACGGCTGGCAACCGCGCCCTGCTGGTCGCGATATTTTGCGTCCTGACGGCGGTTATAAGGACGATCGGCAGGACCTGACAGAGGTTCAAAGCTTAACGCGCCGATCATCATTCCAGGGCGTAGAGCCAGAGGCAGTTTACCGGCATTGAAGAACTCCAGTACTATACGGCCAGACCAACCGGGATCAATACGGTGCGCGGTTACGTGAACCATCAACCCCAGACGCGCCAGTGATGAGCGACCATCCAGCCAGCCAACCAGGTCCGCTGGCAGCGTCACGGATTCATACGTCACCGCCAGCGCCAGTTCACCTGGGTGCAAATAAAAGGCTTCGCCTTCGTCAATGACGATTTCGTCACTCATCACGCGATCGAGCGCGGCGCTGACTTCATCCTTCGGCCCGCTGAGGTCGATGAACGGCGCGGTGTGGCCACTAAAGGTACGGAATTTATTCCCCAACCGCACATCAACGGTCACACCATTGATACGCTCCACCGGTGGACGTGGGGTAATAGACAAACGGCCTTCATCCAGCCAGGCTTCAATATCGCGATCACAAAGACGCATGGCACTTTCTCCTTTCATGCATCGTACCCTGAGGCGGTAAACACTCAGGGTAAAACCAGGTTATCTCTGAACGGTACACAATTCACGCGGCTTATTCAAAAAACTGGCTGATTTTCGCTTTTAAGATATCAATAGCTATGCGGTTTTTGCCCCCACGCGGCACGATGATATCGGCGTATTGCTTGGACGGTTCAATAAATTGCAGGAACATTGGGCGGACCGTTTTCTGGTATTGCGCCATGACGGAGTCCATTGAGCGACCGCGTTCATTAACATCACGTTTGATGCGGCGCATCAGGCAGATATCCAGCGGGGTATCAACGAAAATCGAGAAGTTCATGGATTCACGCAGACGGGCATCAGTGAGAAGCAGAATGCCTTCCAGGATGATGACCTTCTTCGGCTCGATGCGGATAGTTTCCTGAGTGCGGGTATGTTCTACATAACTGTAAACCGGCAGTTCAATCGCCTGGCCGCTCTTAAGCGCTTCCAGATGCTGGAACAGTAAACTGTGATCCATTGCATTTGGGTGGTCATAGTTGGTTTTTACGCGCTCTTCCATCGACAGATGGGATTGATCTTTGTAATAGCTGTCTTCGGGAATGACGCCGATGTGCTCATCACCTACTTGTTCACGCAGTTCGCGATAAAGCGTACTGGCAATTAGACTTTTACCTGAAGCCGATGCGCCGGCGATGCCTATAATGACGCACTGATGAGACTTATCAGTCATAAATTTAGCGACCTGATTAACCTGGATGTTAAGGAAGGACGACGCCGGAGCGTCAAACGCGGCAATTATAGGGATTTCGGGAGCGTGATACCAGTCGAAAGCACAGGTTCTGCGAGACAGCCTGAAAAGTGACGCATTCTTCCTTTAGTTAAATTTAAATGAACACTTTTTCAGCAATTAACATGGATTTTTTTAAGAGTAACTATTTAATAAGTCTATGATGTCAAATTATGAGCAGTCACCATATGAATTGTAAATTGTTTGTACTAGCATAAACCAAATTATCAAATTCACTCGTCCGGACTTCTTTCCTGGCGGCATGGCGTCTCTGGATAAAGCGGTAATGAATAAACAATACCAGCGGGTTTTGGTTACCACCCCACATCCTTTATTACGACTTGTCTGTCTGGGCCTGGTCACCTTTATCTTTACCTTATTTTCGCTTGAGCTAACTCGCTTCGGTACTCTGCTGGCGCCGCTCTGGTTTCCCACCGCCATCATGATGGTGGCGTTTTACCGCCATGCGGGAAAAATGTGGCCGGGGATTGCTCTGGCCTGTTCGTTTGGCAATATTCTGGCTTCATGGATGTTGTTTTCGTGGGGGGCGACAAGCTTCATCTACCCCTCAATCAACGTGATTGAAGCTGTGATTGGCGCGTTGCTACTGCGCAAATTGCTCCCGTGGTATAACCCGCTGCAAAATCTGAATGACTGGATCCGTCTGGCCATTGGCAGCGCGCTGGTGCCACCACTGATGGGCGGTGTTCTGGTCTATTTTCTGGTCCCTACTCCAGAACCACTGCGTAATTTCCTCGTCTGGGTCTTGTCTGAAGCCATCGGTGCGCTGGCGCTGGTGCCGTTAGGATTGCTTTTTAAACCGCATTATCTGCTGCGCCATCGTGATCCGAGATTACTGCTTGAAACGCTGACCACCATGGCGGTGACGTTAGTCCTCAGTTGGGCAGCTATCAGCTGGCTGCCGTGGCCCTTTACCTGCGTTATCGTTCTGCTTATGTGGAGTGCCGTACGCCTGCCGCGAATGGAAGCGTTCATGGTGTTTCTGGTCACCGTTATGGTGGTTTCCCTGATGATCGCCCGTAACCCTCTGGTGTTGACCACTCAGCATACTAACGCCATGTTGAATGCGCCGTGGCTACCGTTCCTGATGCTGCTTCTGCCTGCCAACGTAATGACCATGGTGATGTATGCTTTCCGCGCAGAACGCAAACACATTACCGAGAGCGAGGAGCGTTTTCGTAACGCGATGGAGTATTCCGCTATCGGGATGGCGCTGGTCAGCATTGAGGGCAAATGGCTTCAGGCCAACAAGGCACTGTGCAACTTTCTCGGTTACAGCCAGAGTGAGCTCCAGTCGCTCACCTTCCAGCAGTTAACCTGGCCGGAAGATTTGCATACCGACCTGAAACAACTGGAGCAACTGGTCAACGGAGAGATTAATACCTACACCCTGGAGAAGCGCTACTACACGCGCAATGGAGAGGTGGTCTGGGCGCTTCTTGCTGTCTCTGTCGTGCGCCATACCGACGGTTCACCCCTCTATTTTATTGCCCAGATCGAAGATATTAATGACCTGAAGCAGACCGAGTGGGTCAACAAACGCCTGATGGAACGTATTACGCTTGCCAACGAAGCGGGGGGGATCGGCATCTGGGAGTGGGACCTGGAGCCTGATATTATTAGCTGGGACAAACGGATGTTCGAGCTGTATGAAATACCGCTGCACATCAAGCCCACCTGGCAACTCTGGCATGAAACGATGCTGCCTGAGGATCGCGCGCATGCAGAAAAGGTGCTGCGGGACTCTCTGATTGCCCGTTTGCCGTTTAAGCTTGAATTCCGCATCCGCGTGAAGGACGGCGTGCGACATATCCGCTCTCTGGCGAACCGGGTGCTGAACAAGCAGGGCGAAGTCGAACGCCTGCTCGGTATCAACATGGACATGACCGAAGTTAAGCAACTCAACGAGGCCCTGTTCCAGGAAAAAGAGCGTCTGCACATAACCCTCGACTCCATCGGCGAAGCGGTGCTGTGCACCGATATCAACATGAATGTCACCTTCATGAACCCGGTTGCTGAAAAAATGAGCGGCTGGCTGCAGACCGAAGCTATCGGTCAGCCCATCCTGCGGGTGCTGCATATTACCTTTGGTGAAAAAGGGCCGCTGATGGAGAACATTCATAGCGGTGATATGTCCCGTTCCGATATCGA
The DNA here is from genome assembly GCF_046521475.1 of Enterobacter sp. CPE_E890. Classification (NCBI taxonomy): domain Bacteria; kingdom Pseudomonadati; phylum Pseudomonadota; class Gammaproteobacteria; order Enterobacterales; family Enterobacteriaceae; genus Enterobacter; species Enterobacter sp. CPE_E890. The sequence continues at coordinate 3,190,863 of NZ_JBKFZW010000001.1, forward strand.
TCAGGACGTGGTCCTGAACTGCCGCACCGGCGGTAATTTTGATATTCATTACAGCATTACGCCGCTCAGCACACTGGACGGACAAAACATTGGCTCGGTTATCGTGATTCAGGATGTGACAGAGTCGCGCAAAATGCTGCGCCAGTTGAGTTACAGCGCCTCCCACGATGCCCTGACCCACCTGGCAAACCGGGTTAGCTTTGAAAATCATCTCAAACGGCTCTTGCAGACCGTTCGCGAAACGCGCCAGCGTCATGCTCTGGTCTTTATCGATCTCGATCGCTTCAAAGCGGTCAACGATACGGCAGGCCATGCCGCAGGTGATGCCCTGCTCAGGGAGCTCTCTTCATTAATGTTGACCATGCTTCGATCGAGCGATGTGCTGGCGCGTCTGGGCGGGGACGAATTCGGGTTGCTGTTGCCGGACTGCAACATAGAGAGCGCACGTTATATCGCCAGCCGCCTGATCCATACCATCAATGGCTATCACTTTATGTGGGAGGGTCGCCTGCACAGAATTGGTGCCAGCGCAGGTATCACGTTGATTGATGAAAATAATCATCAGGCATCGGAGATCATGTCACAGGCTGATATCGCCTGTTATGCCTCGAAAAACAGTGGGCGCGGCATCGTCACGGTTTACGAACCTCAGCAGGAGCGGGACCACAGCGCACGCAGCATGATGTCACTGGATGAACAGTGGCACATGATTAAAGACAATCATCTGATGATGATAGCCCGCAGTGTCGCCTCGCCACGCATACCGGAAAGCTGTAACTTCTGGCTTATTTCGTTACGCCTGTGGACCAGCCAGGGCGAAGTACAGGAAGAACACGCCTTCCGATCTGGCCTGGCGGAGCCTGAGCTGTTGCACGCTCTCGACAGACGGATCTTTAGTGAGTTTTTCCGTACCTCTGCCGCACAGGTTGCCAGTAAAGGTATGGGCGTTGCACTGCCGCTTTCTGAAGCCGGTTTGGCCAGCGTGACGCTGGTCGATGAACTTCTCGACCTGCTGGATAAAAGCCCACTGCCGGGCCGTCTTCTGCATCTGATCATCCCTGCCGATGTGGTGTGCAACCCGGATGAAAACCTGCAACGGGGGCTGCAAAAGCTTCGTCAGGCGGGTTGTCGCGTGATCTTCAGTCAGGTGGGGCGTGACATGAACGTCTTTACCCACCTTAGCGCGAATATGGCCGACTATCTGATGCTGGACGCGGAAGTGGTAACCAATGTTTATGGCAATCTGATGGATGAGATGATGGTGACTATCATCCAGGGCCATGCCCAGCGCCTGGGGATGAAAACCATCGCGGGTCCCTGTAATCAGCCGATCATGATGGATACACTCTCTGGCATCGGGCTCGATTTTATTTATGGTGACACGATTGCCGAGCCACAGCCGCTGGATCTACTTCTCAATACCAGTTATTTCGCTATCAACTGACGGCGCCCAGCCGTCGGTATACCAGATGTGCAGCAGCGCGTAAGAGCGCCAGGGCTGCCAGCGCTGAGCATAGCGACGAATTTGCGCTGGCGTCATCCCGGCAAAGCGTTGCTTAATCAGATAATCATCCGGCAGAAAAACATCCTTCGCCTGCCAGCCGCGCAGAGCCAGATAGTTTGCCGTCCAGCGCCCTATTCCAGGCCGCTGCTGCAAGGCCTTCATGCCTGCCTCAACATCCTCAGGTGGCGTCAGCGGAAACGTGCCTTCAATGACCGATTGCGCCAGATGAATCAACGACTCAGCGCGTTTGACCGGCATCCCGAGCGCTTTCAGCGCCAGCGGGTCCGTTGCGGCCAGCGCTTGTGGTGTGGGGAAGCAGAGATACCCCGGACAATCCGCGATCGGTTCGCCGCACAGCGCCACCACGCGCGACGTCAGTTTCGCCGCCATCGCCACGCTCACCAGCTGCCCGAGAATCGCCCGCACGCCCTGCTCGTACGCGTCCATCGCCCCCGGCAAACGCAAGCCTGGCCGTGCAACGCCGAGATCGCCAAGCGTCTTGTGAATTTCATGCGGATCGCAGGCCAGATCGAACAGACGCCCAATACGTTCAAGACAGGTTTGCGCAACCGGGATTAACCCGAGGCTCAGCGTCACCTGTAGCGTGTGGGTCAGGTTATCCGGTGTAACGCGAAAGATCCCCTGGTGCCCCTCACAGGCGAAACTGCGCTCGTAATAGTGTTCAGTGACGGTCTCAACGCCCTCTACCGCACGCGCGCCAAGAAAGCCAAACATCCATTGCCAGTCATAAGGGGGTTGCCAGGTCAGGGTATACATTGTCGCTCCTTTTTTGTTCCCCTCAGCATAAACCGAAAGACCTTGTTTCGCCTTGCTTTCATATTCCTGTTGTCGCGATGCAGACATTTCGTTAAAGTCTCGCCCCTTCTCACTGGCATGGGGATTATTCGTGTTTATTGGATTTGACTACGGTACGGCAAACTGCTCGGTTGCAATTATGCAGGACGGACAGCCACAGCTCCTGAAAATGGAAAAAGAGAGTACGCTGCTGCCCTCAATGCTCTGCGCACCTACCCGCGAAGCGGTCAGCGAATGGCTGTTCCGCCATCATCAGGTTCCGGCCACCGCGGCGGAGACCCAGGCATTGCTGCGCCGCGCGGTCAGTTTTAACCGCGAGGAAGATATCGACGTTACGCCTTCCAGCGTGCAGTTCGGCCTCTCTTCGCTCGGGCACTACATCGAAGATCCCGAAGAGGTTTACTTCGTTAAATCACCAAAATCCTTCCTGGGTGCCAGCGGTCTGAAGCCACAGCAGGTGGCGATGTTTGAAGATCTGGTCTGCGCCATGATGCTGCACATTCGCAATCAGGCGCAAACCCAGGTGTCGGAAGCGATCACCCAGGCGGTGATTGGCCGTCCGATCAACTTCCAGGGTCTGGGGGGAGATGACGCTAACCAGCAGGCGCAGGGTATCCTTGAACGTGCGGCGCACCGTGCAGGCTTCCGTGACGTGGTGTTCCAGTATGAGCCCGTTGCGGCGGGACTGGATTTTGAAGCCACACTGACGGAAGAGAAACGCGTATTAGTCGTGGATATCGGCGGCGGTACGACGGACTGCTCGCTGCTGCTGATGGGGCAACAATGGCATAACCGTCGCGACCGCGAAAACAGCTTGCTGGGGCACAGTGGCTGCCGTATCGGCGGTAACGATCTCGATATTGCCCTGGCGTTCAAGAGCCTGATGCCACTGCTCGGCATGGGCGGACAAACTGAAAAAGGTATCGCTCTGCCAATCCTGCCATGGTGGAACGCTATCGCGATTAACGACGTCCCGGCGCAGAGTGATTTTTACAGCACTGCAAATGGCCGTTTCCTGAACGACCTGGTACGCGACGCGCAGGACGCCGAAAAAGTCGCCCTGCTGTATAAAGTGTGGCGTCAGCGTCTTAGCTATCGCGTGGTACGTACCGCAGAAGAGAGCAAAATCGCCCTTTCCGACCGCGCTGAGCATGCGGTCTCCTTGCCGTTTATCAGCGACGATCTGGCCACTGCGATTTCTCAGGACGGGCTGGAGGCCGCGCTCGCGCAGCCGCTGCAGCGTATTCTGGAGCAGGTGCAGCTGGCGCTGGAAAACGGCAAAGAGAAACCGGACGTTATCTATCTGACCGGGGGGAGCGCGCGTTCACCGCTGATCAAAAAAGCGCTGGCGGAACAGCTGCCGGGCATTCCGATTGCGGGTGGCGATGACTTTGGTTCCGTTACCGCCGGTCTGGCGCGCTGGGCGCAGGTGATGTTTAGCTAGTCTCATTGTGCCGGGTGGCGTATCCGCTCCACCCGGCTAAAAAGAGCACCATACTCAGACCATTCCTGACAGTCTTCCATATTTCCTCCATTTTTCCGCTGTGTTACCTGACTAAACTAGTATCATTCCCCGAAGTATTCAGGATGAGAACGTATAACGATGAAAGGCCGTAATAAATCCCGCTGGGCAATCGCCGCTGGCATCATTGTGGTGGTCCTTGCCACCGCCTGGTACTGGCACAGTCAATCCGCAAACTCCGCAGCCCCCGCGGGGGCCACCAGCCAGCCACAGCGCCCGACGGGTGGAGGGCGTCACGGTATGCGCGGCGGTGCGCTGGCACCTGTACAGGCAGCTACGGCAGTGAATAAAGCCGTTCCGCGCTATCTTACAGGTCTTGGGACGATTACCGCTGCCAACACCGTAACAGTACGCAGCCGCGTCGATGGCCAACTGATGGCCATTCACTTCCAGGAAGGTCAGCAGGTCAAAGCGGGCGATCTGTTGGCGGAAATCGACCCGAGCCAGTTCAAGGTGGCGCTGGCCCAAGCGCAGGGACAGCTCGCAAAGGACAACGCCACGCTCGCCAATGCCCGGCGCGATTTAGCGCGTTACCAGCAGCTGGTCAAAACCAACCTGGTATCGCGGCAGGAGCTGGACACCCAGCAGTCGCTGGTCAGCGAAACGCAGGGCACCATTAAAGCCGATGAAGCTGCCGTCGCCAGTGCACAGCTGCAGCTGGACTGGAGCCGCATCACCGCGCCGATTGACGGGCGCGTGGGCCTGAAGCAGGTCGATATCGGTAACCAAATCTCAAGTGGCGACACCACGGGCATCGTAGTGATCACCCAAACCCACCCGATTGATTTAGTCTTTACCCTACCGGAAAGCGACATTGCGACCGTGGTGCAGGCGCAAAAAGCCGGAAAGGGGCTGGTAGTGGAAGCATGGGATCGTACCAACAAGCAGAAACTCAGCGAAGGTTCCCTGCTCAGTCTGGACAACCAGATCGACACCACCACCGGCACCATCAAGCTCAAAGCACGGTTTAACAACCAGGACGACGCCCTCTTCCCGAACCAGTTCGTCAATGCGCGGATGCTGGTTGCGACCGAAGAAAACGCTGTGGTGATCCCATCGGCGGCACTGCAGATGGGTAATGAAGGGAACTTTGTCTGGGTACTGAACAGCGACAATAAAGTCAGTAAACATCTGGTGAAAACCGGGATTCAGGACAGCCAGATGGTGGTCATCAGCGCCGGACTTTCCGCGGGCGACCGCGTGGTCACCGACGGCATTGACCGTCTGACCGAAGGGGCGAAAGTGGAAGTGGTTGAGCCTGCAAAACAGGGGGAGAAAGCCTGATGCAGGTCATGCCTCCAGACTCGACAGGTGGGCCGTCACGCCTGTTCATTTTACGTCCTGTCGCAACCACGCTGCTGATGGTGGCAATTCTGCTGGCCGGGATTATCGGCTATCGCTTCCTGCCCGTTTCGGCGCTCCCGGAAGTGGATTACCCCACCATTCAGGTGGTAACGCTTTATCCTGGCGCCAGCCCGGACGTGGTGACGTCAGCCATTACCGCGCCGCTGGAGCGTCAGTTCGGTCAAATGTCTGGCCTGAAGCAGATGTCCTCCCAGAGTTCCGGCGGCGCATCCGTCGTGACGCTCCAGTTCCAGCTGGCGCTGTCACTGGATGTCGCCGAGCAGGAGGTACAGGCCGCCATCAATGCGGCCACCAACCTGCTGCCGTCAGACCTGCCTAATCCACCGGTCTACAGCAAAGTGAACCCGGCGGATCCGCCGATCATGACGCTGGCCGTGACCTCCTCCGCCATACCGATGACGCAGGTGGAAGATATGGTCGAAACCCGCGTGGCGCAGAAGATTTCTCAGGTTTCCGGCGTTGGCCTCGTCACGCTGGCGGGCGGACAACGCCCGGCGGTACGCGTGAAGCTCAACGCCCAGGCGATTGCCGCACTGGGGTTGACCAGCGAAACCATTCGCAGCGCCATCAGCAATGCTAACGTCAACTCGGCGAAGGGCTCGCTGGACGGCCCAACCCGTGCCGTTACGCTCTCCGCGAACGACCAGATGCAGTCCGCCGATGAATACCGTCAGCTGATTATCGCCTACCAGAACGGTGCGCCGGTGCGTCTGGGTGATGTGGCGACCGTCGAACAAGGAGCGGAAAACAGCTGGCTGGGTGCCTGGGCCAACAAACAGCAGGCGATCGTGATGAACGTCCAGCGTCAGCCGGGCGCAAACATCATTGAAACCGCAGACAGCATTCGCACCATGCTGCCACAGCTGATTGAAAGCCTGCCGAAATCGGTCAGCGTGAAGGTGCTTTCCGACCGTACCACGAATATTCGCGCGTCGGTCACCGACACCCAGTTCGAGCTGATGCTGGCGATTGCGCTGGTGGTGATGATTATCTATCTGTTCCTGCGCAACGTTCCGGCAACCATCATTCCCGCCGTCGCCGTCCCGCTCTCGCTGGTGGGGACGTTTGCGGTGATGGTGTTCCTCGATTTCTCAATCAATAACCTGACGCTGATGGCGCTCACCATCGCCACCGGGTTCGTGGTGGATGATGCCATCGTGGTTATCGAGAACATCTCGCGCTATATCGAGAAAGGGGAAAAACCGCTGGCGGCCGCGCTAAAAGGTGCGGGTGAGATCGGCTTTACCATTATCTCGTTGACCTTCTCGCTGATTGCGGTGCTGATCCCGCTGCTGTTTATGGGCGATATCGTCGGCCGTCTGTTCCGCGAGTTTGCCGTGACCCTGGCGGTCGCCATATTGATTTCTGCGGTCGTCTCGCTGACGCTGACCCCGATGATGTGCGCCCGCATGCTAAGCCATGAGTCCCTGCGCAAGCAAAACCGTTTCTCCCGCGCCTCCGAACGCATGTTTGAACGTATTATCGCGGCGTACGGACGTCTGCTGGCGAAAGTGCTCAACCATCCGTGGGCAACGCTCGGCGTGGCACTCGGTACGCTGGCGCTCAGCGTCTTACTGTGGATCGTGATCCCGAAGGGCTTTTTCCCGATTCAGGACAACGGCATTATTCAGGGCACGCTTCAGGCACCGCAGTCGGTCTCCTTCGCTAACATGGCCCAGCGGCAGCAGCAGGTATCTGAGATCATCATGAAAGATCCGGCGGTGGAGAGCCTGACCTCCTATGTCGGCGTGGATGGCACCAACCCCTCTCTGAATAGCGCACGTCTGCAAATCAACCTTAAACCATTGAGTCAGCGCGACGATCGCGTAAACGCGGTGATTGAACGTCTGCAAGAGTCCGTGGCGCGCGTGCCTGGCGTGGAACTGTATCTGCAGCCGATTCAGGATTTGACCATTGATACCCAGGTCAGCCGGACCCAGTACCAGTTCACGCTGCAGGCCACCACGCTTGATGCCCTCAGCACCTGGGTACCGCAGCTGGTAGATAAGCTAAAAACCCTGCCGCAGCTCTCTGACGTCAGCAGCGACTGGCAGGACAAAGGTCTGGCAGCGTATGTGAATGTGAATCGTGACACCGCCAGCCGTCTGGGCATCACGATGGCAGACGTCGATAACGCGCTGTATAACGCCTTTGGGCAGCGACTGATCTCCACGATTTACACTCAGGCGAATCAGTATCGCGTGGTGCTGGAGCACAACACCGAGCACACGCCTGGCCTGGCGGGGCTGGACTCGGTACGCCTGACCAGCAAAGACGGGGGGATTGTGCCATTAAGCGCCATCTCGACCGTGGAAGAGCGCTATACCCCGCTGTCGATTAACCATCTGGACCAGTTCCCGTCCACCACCATTTCTTTCAACGTACCGGATAACTATTCTCTTGGCGAAGCCGTGGAAGCGATTCTGGCCGCAGAGAAAACGCTGAGCTTCCCGTCCGATATTCAGACCCAGTTCCAGGGCAGTACGCTGGCGTTTCAGGCGGCGCTCGGCAACACCATCTGGCTGATTGTCGCGGCAGTGGTCGCAATGTATATCGTGCTCGGCGTGCTGTATGAAAGCTTTATCCATCCGATCACCATCCTCTCTACCCTGCCGACGGCAGGTGTCGGGGCACTGCTGGCATTGATGCTGGCGGGTAGCGAGCTGGATGTGATTGCGATTATCGGCATCATCCTGCTTATCGGGATCGTGAAGAAAAACGCCATTATGATGATCGATTTTGCCCTTGCTGCCGAGCGCGAGCAGGGGATGAACCCGCGCGATGCGATTTTCCAGGCCTGCCTGCTGCGTTTTCGTCCGATCCTGATGACCACCCTGGCCGCCCTGCTGGGCGCGCTGCCGCTGATGCTCAGTACCGGCGTCGGCGCGGAGCTGCGACGTCCGCTGGGGATCGGCATGGTCGGCGGTCTGCTGGTGAGCCAGGTGCTGACCCTCTTCACCACGCCGGTGATCTACCTGCTGTTCGACCGCCTGGCGCTGTGGACCAAAAGCCGCTTCCCGAAACGTGAAGAGGAGGCATAAGTGAAGTTTTTCGCTCTCTTCATTTATCGCCCGGTGGCGACGATTTTAATCTCGCTCGCCATCACCCTTTGCGGCGTACTGGGCTTCCGGCTGCTGCCGGTGGCTCCCCTGCCGCAGGTAGATTTCCCGGTGATCATGGTTAGCGCCTCGCTGCCTGGCGCATCGCCGGAAACGATGGCCTCGTCAGTCGCCACACCGCTGGAACGTTCACTCGGGCGGATTGCCGGAATTAATGAGATGACCTCCAGCAGCTCGCTGGGCAGCACGCGTATCATTCTGGAGTTCAGCTTCGATCGGGATATTAACGGTGCGGCACGCGACGTGCAGGCCGCCATTAACGCCGCGCAAAGCCTGCTCCCGAGCGGAATGCCGAGCCGCCCGACCTACCGCAAGGCTAACCCGTCCGATGCGCCGATCATGATCCTGACGCTGACCTCGGATACCTACTCGCAGGGGCAGCTTTACGACTTTGCGTCTACCCAGCTGGCGCAGACAATCTCACAAATTAACGGCGTCGGCGACGTGAGCGTCGGCGGGAGCTCCCTGCCCGCCGTGCGCGTGGGCTTGAACCCGCAGGCGTTGTTCAATCAGGGCGTGTCGCTGGATGATGTGCGCTCCGCCATCAGCACTGCCAACGTCCGTAAACCGCAGGGTGCCGTCGAGAACAACAGCCATCGCTGGCAGATCCAGACGAACGACGAGCTAAAAACTGCCGCCGAATATCAGCCGCTGATCGTCCACTATAACAACGGTGCAGCGGTACGTTTAAGCGACGTGGCCAGCGTCACGGACTCGGTGCAGGACGTGCGTAACGCCGGGATGACCAACGCCAAACCGGCGATTTTGCTGATGATCCGCAAGCTGCCGGAAGCCAACATTATTGAGACGGTGAACAGCATCCGCGCGCGTCTTCCGGTGTTGCAGGAGACGATCCCGGCTGAGATCGATTTGCAGATTGCCCAGGATCGCTCCCCAACCATTCGCGCCTCGCTTGAAGAGGTGGAGCAAACACTGGTTATCTCCGTTGCGCTGGTGATCCTGGTGGTCTTCCTGTTCCTGCGATCCGGCCGCGCGACGCTGATCCCGGCAGTCGCCGTACCGGTGTCGCTGATCGGTACCTTTGCCGCCATGTATCTGTGTGGCTTTAGCCTCAACAACCTGTCGCTGATGGCCTTGACCATCGCAACGGGATTTGTGGTCGATGACGCCATCGTGGTGCTGGAAAATATATCCCGCCATCTGGAAGCAGGTGTCAAACCGCTACAGGCGGCGCTTCAGGGAACGCGCGAGGTAGGCTTTACGGTGCTCTCCATGAGCCTGTCACTGGTGGCGGTATTCCTGCCGCTGTTGCTGATGGGCGGGCTGCCGGGCCGGTTACTGCGGGAGTTTGCCGTCACCCTCTCCGTCGCTATCGGTATTTCGCTGATCATCTCCCTTACGCTCACGCCAATGATGTGCGGCTGGATGTTAAAACGCAGCCAACCGCACTCGCAGCCGCGCCGTAAAGGCTTTGGTCGCATCCTGATGGCCATACAGGAGCGCTACGGCAAATCACTGAAATGGGTGCTGAACCATACCCGCCTGGTCGGCCTGGTGCTCATCGGTACCATTGTGCTCAACGTCTGGATGTACATCACCATCCCGAAAACCTTCTTCCCGGAACAGGATACCGGGGTGTTGATGGGCGGTATTCAGGCTGACCAGAGCATTTCGTTCCAGGCGATGCGCGGCAAGCTGCAGGACTTTATGAAGATCATTCGTGAAGACAAAGCGGTGGATAACGTCACCGGCTTTACCGGTGGATCGCGCGTCAACAGCGGAATGATGTTTATTACTCTGAAACCGCGCGGAGAGCGCAACGAAACCGCCCAGCAGGTGATTGACCGTCTTAGGGTGAAACTCGCCAAAGAGCCCGGTGCCAATCTGTTTTTGATGGCCGTTCAGGATATCCGCGTTGGCGGGCGTCAGGCGAACGCCAGCTATCAGTACACGCTGCTCTCTGATGATTTGGCCGCCCTGCGCGAGTGGGAGCCGAAGATCCGCAAGGCGCTGGCCGCCCTGCCGGAGCTGGCGGACGTGAATTCCGATCAGCAGGACAACGGTGCAGAGATGGCCCTGACCTACGACCGCGAGACCATGTCACGTCTGGGCATTAATGTTGAAGCCGCCAACAGCCTGCTGAACAATGCCTTCGGTCAGCGCGAGATCTCCACCATCTATCAGCCGATGAACCAGTATAAAGTGGTGATGGAAGTTGATCCGCGTTACACCCAGGACATTAGTGCCCTAGACAAAATGTTTGTAATCAATAACGACGGCAAGGCGATACCGCTCTCGTACTTTGCCAGCTGGCGGCCTGCCAACGCGCCGCTGTCGGTGAACCATCAGGGGTTGTCGGCAGCATCGACCATCTCCTTTAACCTGCCAGCCGGTTCATCACTTTCCGAGGCCAGTGATGCGATCAACCGCGCGATGACACAGCTTGGCGTGCCGTCTACCGTACGCGGTAGCTTTGCCGGAACTGTGCAGGTATTCCAGGACACAATGAACTCGCAGGTGATTTTGATCCTGGCCGCCATTGCCACGGTCTATATTGTGCTTGGCGTACTGTATGAGAGTTACGTTCATCCGCTGACGATCCTCTCAACGCTGCCGTCGGCGGGTGTCGGGGCATTGCTTGCGCTGGAGTTGTTTGGTGCGCCATTCAGCTTAATCGCCTTAATCGGGATCATGTTATTAATCGGCATTGTGAAGAAAAATGCGATCATGATGGTGGACTTCGCGCTGGATGCTCAGCGTAACGGCAACCTGTCGCCAGAAGAGGCGATATTCCAGGCCTGTCTGCTGCGTTTCCGTCCGATCATGATGACCACCCTGGCGGCGCTGTTTGGCGCGCTGCCGCTGGTTATCTCGGGCGGAGACGGCTCAGAGCTGCGCCAGCCGCTGGGGATCACCATTGTCGGCGGTCTGGTCATGAGCCAGCTGCTGACGCTGTACACCACGCCGGTGGTCTATCTGTTCTTTGACCGTCTGCGACTGCGTTTTTCGCGGAAAAACAGAACTACGGTGACCGAATAAATGACCGACCTCCCTGCTAACGTTCGCTGGCAACTATGGATTGTCGCCTTCGGCTTCTTTATGCAGTCGCTGGACACGACCATCGTCAATACCGCCCTCCCCTCGATGGCGAAAAGTCTGGGAGAGAGTCCGCTGCATATGCATATGGTGATTGTCTCCTACGTACTGACGGTTGCGGTGATGCTGCCGGCCAGCGGCTGGCTGGCGGACAAAGTCGGCGTGCGGAATATCTTCTTTACCGCGATCGTCTTGTTTACCACGGGTTCGCTGTTTTGCGCTCAGGCCAACACCCTCGACCAGCTAATCATGGCGCGGGTGTTGCAGGGCGTTGGCGGGGCGATGATGGTCCCCGTCGGAAGGTTAACAGTTATGAAAATTGTTCCACGTGAGCAATACATGGCGGCAATGACCTTTGTGACCCTTCCCGGTCAGGTGGGGCCGCTGCTGGGCCCGGCGCTGGGTGGTATGCTGGTGGAATACGCGTCCTGGCATTGGATCTTCTTAATCAACCTTCCTGTCGGTATCATCGGTGCCATTGCCACCCTGATGCTGATGCCCAACTACACCATGCAAACCCGACGCTTTGATTTCTTTGGTTTTATCCTGCTGGCGGGAGGAATGGCAACGCTGACGCTGGCACTCGACGGACAAAAAGGTCTTGGGATTTCGCCCCTGACGCTCGGGCTCCTGATCGCGCTCGGCGTTACCGCCATACTGTGGTACCTGTGGCACGCCAGAGGTAACGATAAAGCGCTGTTCAGCCTGAACTTGTTTAAAAACCCCACCTATCGCCTTGGCCTGTTCGGCAGCTTCGCCGGGCGAGTCGGCAGCGGCATGCTGCCGTTTATGACACCCGTTTTCCTGCAAATCGGAATGGGATTTTCGCCGTTCCACGCGGGCCTGATGATGATCCCGATGGTGCTCGGCAGCATGGGAATGAAGCGAATCGTGGTGCAGGTAGTGAACCGCTTTGGCTACCGTCACGTGCTGGTAACCGCCACGCTGGGTCTGGCGCTGGTCAGCCTGCTGTTTATGGCCGTGGCGCTGATGGGCTGGTACTACGTTCTGCCGCTGGTGCTGTTCTGCCAGGGGATCATTAACTCCATGCGTTTCTCGTCGATGAACACGCTGACGCTGAAGGACCTGCCGGACGATCTGGCGAGCAGCGGCAACAGCCTGCTGTCGATGGTTATGCAACTGTCGATGAGCGTGGGCGTCACCGTAGCGGGTTTACTGCTCGGTATGTACGGACAACACCATCTCAGCGTTGATACCCCGGTCGCGCATCAGGTCTTTTTATACACCTATCTCAGCATGGCGCTCATCATCGCCCTGCCCGCTTTCATCTTCGCCAGAGTGCCTGATGATACCAGCAAGAATGTCGTTATCCGGCGCAGTAAAAGGAGTGAATCATGAAATTCTGGCGACCGGGCATTACCGGTAAGCTCTTTGTCGCAATATTTGCCACCTGTATTGTCCTGCTGATCACCATGCACTGGGCCGTGCGGATCAGCTTTGAGCGCGGTTTTATTGATTACATCAAGCATGGCAATGAACAGCGTTTACAGGGCTTAAGCGATGCGCTGAGTGAACAGTACGCCCAGCACGGCAACTGGCGTTTTCTGCGCAATAACGACCGCTTTATTTTCCAGATCTTGCGCTCGCTTGAGCATGACACCGGTGACGATCGCCCTGGGCCAGGCATGCCCCCGCACGGCTGGCGCACGCAGTTCTGGGTGATCGATCAGGATATGCGCCCGCTGGTTGGCCCGCGCGCGCCGATTCCGCCGGACGGCACCCGTCGTGCGATTAAAGTGAATAACGCGACCGTCGGCTGGGTTATTGCCTCGCCGGTGGAGCGCCTGACGCGCAATACCGATATTAACTTTGACCGTCAGCAGCGTCGGACAAGCTGGCTGATTGTCGCCCTCTCCACCCTGCTCGCCGCGCTTGCCACCTTCCCGCTGGCGCGCGGTCTGCTCGCCCCGGTGAAACGGCTGGTGGAGGGCACGCACAAACTGGCCGCCGGGGATTTTACGACCCGTGTCGATACCCGCAGCCAAGATGAACTGGGTAAGCTGGCTCAGGACTTTAACCAGCTCGCCAGTACCCTGGAGAAAAACCAGCAGATGCGCCGCGATTTTATGGCCGACATTTCGCACGAGCTGCGCACCCCTCTGGCAGTGCTGCGCGGCGAGCTGGAGGCCATTCAGGATGGTGTACGCCAGTTCACGCCTGAATCGGTGGCCTCATTGCAGGCCGAAGTGGGCACGCTCACCAAACTGGTGGATGACCTCCACCAGCTCTCTATGTCCGACGAAGGGGCGCTGGCCTACCAGAAAGCGCCCGTCGACGTGATTAGCGTCCTGGAAGTCACCACAGGCGCTTTCCGGGAACGTTTTGCCAGCCGCAATCTGAAAATTGATCTCTCTTTGCCAGACAGCGCGGTGGTGTTTGGCGACAAAGACCGGCTGATGCAGCTTTTCAACAACCTGCTGGAAAACAGCCTGCGCTACACCGACAGCGGTGGCGGGCTGCATATCTCCGGCAAACAGGAAAACGGGAACTTTGCCCTGACCTTTGCCGATTCCACCCCCGGCGTGCAGGACGCACAGCTGGAAAAACTGTTTGAGCGTTTCTACCGTACCGAAGGCTCGCGCAACCGTGCCAGCGGCGGTTCCGGTCTGGGACTGGCAATTTGCGTTAACATCGTTGAGGCGCATAATGGCACGATCCGCGCCGCCCATTCGCCTTTTGGCGGGGTTAGCATTACAGTAGAGTTACCTCTGGAACGGGATTTATCGAGAGAAGCATGACCGAGTTACCGATTGACGAAAACACGCCACGCATTTTGATTGTGGAAGATGAGCCGAAACTTGGGCAGTTACTGATCGACTATTTACGCGCGGCAAGCTATGCCCCGTCGCTGATTAATCATGGCGACCAGGTGCTGCCGTACGTGCGCCAGACGCCGCCGGACCTGATCCTGCTGGATCTGATGCTCCCCGGTACCGATGGCCTGACCCTGTGCCGGGAAATTCGTCGCTTCTCCGACGTGCCCATCGTCATGGTCACTGCCAAAATTGAAGAGATTGACCGCCTGCTGGGCCTCGAAATCGGTGCAGATGATTACATCTGTAAACCCTACAGCCCACGTGAAGTCGTCGCCCGCGTGAAAACCATTCTGCGCCGCTGCAAACCTCATCGTGAACTGCAGGTGCTGGACGCAGAAAGTCCGCTGATTGTGGATGAAAGCCGTTTTCAGGCGAGCTGGCGTAACAAGATGCTGGACCTGACCCCTGCTGAGTTCCGCCTGCTGAAAACCCTCTCCCACGAACCGGGGAAAGTCTTCTCCCGCGAACAGTTGCTGAACCGCCTGTATGACGATTACCGGGTGGTGACCGACCGCACCATCGACAGCCATATCAAGAACCTGCGTCGTAAGCTGGAAGCGCTGGATGCCGAGCAGTCATTTATTCGCGCGGTGTATGGCGTGGGGTATCGCTGGGAAGCGGATGCGTGCAGGATTGCGTGACATTTTCGCTATCAAACCCGCCACCGGCGGGTTTTTCATTTCTGGAATCCACACGATAATCAACCATACTCTCTTTACCGATGCGTTTATTTATCATCGGCACTGATAAATTCACTTTCGATCAAGGAGTTCTTATGTCTGGTTGGTTCGAATTAAGCAAGAGCAGTGATGGTCAGTTCAGGTTTGTTCTTAAAGCAGGGAACGCTGAAACCATTCTTACCAGTGAGCTGTACACCACCAAAAGTGCCGCTGAGAACGGTATTGCCTCCGTGCGCTCAAACAGCCCGCTGGAGGAACGTTATGAGAAGAAAACAGCCTCTAACGGCAAATTTTATTTCAACCTCAAAGCGGGCAATCATCAGGTAATTGGCACCAGCCAGATGTACGCATCTGAGCAATCGCGGGATAAGGGCATTGCATCAGTGAAAACTAATGGTCCGAGCCAGACCGTAAAAGACAACGCCTGACACAGTTTATACTCGCCGGGTTAGTGGCGTAACGCCCCGGCGCTTTACCTCCCCGTCCCGCAGCGCTACAATGCCCGCCCTTAAAGTGGGGGATCTCCCCTTACCGCTGCACCGGGTGTACGCGGATCTGACCTGTCATCAGAACGAGAACAAACATGTTTAAACCGGAACTCCTTTCCCCGGCGGGAACGCTGCAAAATATGCGTTACGCTTTCGCTTATGGTGCCGATGCTGTCTACGCGGGCCAGCCTCGCTACTCGCTGCGCGTGCGCAACAACGAATTCAACCACGAGAACCTCCAGCTTGGCATCAACGAAGCGCATGCTCTGGGTAAAAAATTCTACGTGGTGGTGAACATCGCACCGCACAACGCCAAGCTGAAAACGTTCATCCGTGACCTGAAGCCGGTGGTGGATATGGGGCCGGACGCGCTGATCATGTCGGACCCGGGTTTAATCATGCTGGTTCGGGAGCACTTCCCGGAGATGGATATTCACCTCTCCGTACAGGCTAACGCCGTTAACTGGGC
Source organism: Enterobacter sp. CPE_E890 (assembly GCF_046521475.1). Lineage (NCBI taxonomy): Bacteria > Pseudomonadati > Pseudomonadota > Gammaproteobacteria > Enterobacterales > Enterobacteriaceae > Enterobacter > Enterobacter sp. CPE_E890. The sequence continues at coordinate 3,206,720 of NZ_JBKFZW010000001.1, forward strand.
GACGGTGAAGTTCTGGAAACAGATGGGGCTGACCCGCGTCATTCTGTCCCGCGAGCTTTCGCTGGAAGAGATCGAAGAGATCCGCACCCAGGTGCCGGATATGGAAATCGAAATCTTCGTTCACGGCGCGCTGTGCATGGCCTACTCCGGCCGCTGCCTGCTCTCCGGTTATATCAACAAGCGCGACCCGAACCAGGGCACCTGCACCAACGCCTGCCGCTGGGAGTATAACGTCCAGGAAGGTAAAGAAGATGACATCGGCAACATCGTTCATAAGCATGAGCCGATTCCGGTGACCAACGTTGAGCCTACGCTGGGCATCGGCGCGCCAACCGACAGTGTGTTTATGATTGAAGAAGCCAAACGTCCGGGCGAGTACATGACCGCTTTTGAAGACGAGCACGGCACTTACATCATGAACTCAAAAGATCTGCGCGCCATCGCCCACGTCGAGCGTCTGACCCAGATGGGCGTGCACTCACTGAAAATTGAGGGCCGCACCAAATCCTATTACTACTGCGCGCGTACCGCCCAGGTCTACCGCAAGGCCATCGACGATGCAGCAGCCGGTAAACCGTTCGATACCAGCCTGCTGGAAACCCTGGAAGGCTTGGCGCATCGCGGCTATACCGAAGGCTTCCTGCGCCGTCACACCCACGACGACTACCAGAACTACGAGCACGGCTACTCCGTTTCCGAGCGCCAGCAGTTTGTCGGTGACTTCACCGGCGAGCGCAAAGGCGCGCTGGCGGCTGTGGCGGTGAAAAACAAGTTCACCAAAGGCGACAGCCTGGAGCTGATGACCCCGCAGGGCAACATGAACTTCACGCTGGAACACCTGGAAAACGGTAAAGGCGAAGCGATTGAAGTTGCACCGGGTGACGGTCATACCGTCTGGTTGCCGGTTCCGGAAGAGGTGGAGCTGAAGTTCGCACTGCTGATGCGTAATTTCGATGGCGAAAGCACCCGAAACCCACACAGCAAATAGTTAATCAGGGGAATTTTTTCACGCTGGGATAATTCTTAGAAACGGATCACATACCGCTTCGTTCAATACGGGTATTATCCTCAGCGCTGAAAAACATAACCCATAAATGCTAGCTGTACCAGGAACCACCTCCTTAGCCTGCGTAATCTCCCTTATGCGGGCTTATTTTTTCCCTTTCATCCTGTTCTTACGCGCTTTTTTCCTCCCTGCTATACACTCTTACTAACGCTAAAAAAGGGAGCAGCGCGGATGGCAACCTATCCAGACAGTTTATTGATTCTCAATGGCAAAAGTGCAGGCAACGATCTGTTGCGTCAGGCAATTCAGGTTTTGCGTGAAGACGGTGCGCGTATCCACGTGCGAGTGACATGGGAAAAAGGCGACGCGGCACGTTATATCAATGAAGCGCTCGGCCTGGGTGTCAAAACCATTATTTCCGGCGGCGGTGATGGCACCATCAATGAGATCGCGTCTGCCCTGATTGATTTAACCCAGGCCAACCGCCCGGTGATGGGGATTTTGCCGCTCGGCACCGCCAATGATTTTGCTACCAGCGTCGGGATCCCGGAAGATTTAGAGAAAGCACTCCAACTGGCAATCCTTGGCAAGGCCACCGCCGTGGATATTGCCCAGGTGAATGACAAAACCTGCTTTATCAATATGGCGACCGGCGGATTCGGTACGCGCATTACCAGCGAAACGCCGGAAAAACTGAAGGCGGCGCTGGGTGGTGTTTCATACCTGATCCATGGACTGATGCGAATGGACACCCTAAAGCCAGACCGCTGTGAAATTCACGGTGAAGATTTTCAGTGGCAAGGTGACGCGCTGGTGATTGGTATCGGTAATGGCCGTCAGGCAGGCGGTGGGCAGCAGCTTTGCCCGGAAGCGCTGATTAATGACGGTCAGCTGCAGTTGCGTATTTTCACAGGTGATGGACTGCTGCCCGCACTGTTTACCACATTGACCCGCCCGGAAGAGAGCCCGAATATTATTGACGGGGAATCAGCATGGTTTGAAGTGGATGCTCCGCACGGGATGACGTTTAATCTGGACGGAGAGCCATTGAGCGGGAAGCATTTCCGCATAGAAGTTTTGCCCGGCGCGCTACAATGCAGATTGCCGCCGGATTGTGCGCTTTTGCGCTGATGTTTTACACAGTGCACGATGATGCCCTCACCCCAACCCTCTCCCACCGGGAGAGGGAGATGGAGGCGTCAGGCAATCGTTACTTTACTGTCCAGATACACATCCTGAACGGCATTGATCAGCTTCACGCCATCGGCCATTGATTTCTTAAACGCCTTACGGCCCAGTATCAGCCCCATGCCGCCCGCGCGTTTGTTAATCACCGCCGTACGTACCGCGTCGGACAGGTCGGTATCACCGCCCGCCGCACCACCGGAGTTGATAAGCCCCGCACGTCCCATATAGCAGTTCGCCAGCTGGTAGCGCACCAGGTCGATAGGGTTATCGCTGGTCAGCTTGCTATAGACACGGTCATCGGTGTAACCAAAGTTTACCGCTTTGTACCCGCCGTTATTCTCGGCCATTTTCTGCTTCACGATATCTGCGCCGATGGTCGCCGCCAGGTGGTTCGCCTGGCCGGTCAGGTCAGCGGACACGTGATAGTCCACGCCGTCTTTTTTGAACGCCGAGTTACGCAGGTACGCCCACAGCACCGTCACCAACCCCAGCTCGTGCGCGCGTTCAAAGGCCGCAGAGATCTCTTCAATCTGACGGCGCGACTGCTCGGAACCGAAGTAGATGGTCGCCCCGACGGCTACCGCGCCCATATTGAACGCCTGCTCTACGCTGGCGTAGAGGGTCTGGTCATATTCTGTCGGGTAGCTGAGGGTTTCGTTGTGGTTCAGCTTCACCAGGAATGGAATACGGTGGGCATAGCGACGTGAAACGGATGCCAGCACGCCATAGGTCGACGCCACACAGTTACAGCCCGCTTCAATCGCCAGCTCAACAATGTTCTTTGGATCGAAATAGAGCGGGTTAGCCGCAAAAGATGCACCGGCTGAATGTTCAACCCCCTGATCAACCGGAAGGATAGAGAGATACCCGGTGCCGCCGAGTCTCCCGGTGTTGTAGAGCGTCTGCATATTTCTCAGGACCGCAGGCGGACGGTTGTTATCAACCATTACGCGGTCAACGTAGTCGTGACCAGGCAGATAGAGCTGGTCGGCTGGAATGGTCATACAACGATGCTGTAAAAGGCTGTCGGCGTCTTTGCCAAGCAACTGTGCAATATCAGTCATGTGATACTCCCGTAAGTCCGACGTCATGTCGGTGAATGTAATCCATTCCCACATATTTGCGGGCAGACTAAGCCTGGTACCGACTTAACAGATTTTCCAGCTTTTGCATTTTTTTCAGCGCAATCTGCTGGCTCGTTTCGTGTACAACAAAACTGTTACACCGATCAAACATTCGCCACAAAGGTATTTAAAAGGTATTATTGAATGGTATGTTAAAGGCGTACCCTCTCTGACATGCAGGATTAAAAAATGAAAACGAAAGTCCAACTGTCGTTCATGATGTTTGTTGAATGGTTTATCTGGGGCGCGTGGTTTGTGCCGCTGTGGCTGTGGTTGAGCAAGAGCGGTTTTACCGCCGGAGAAATTGGCTGGTCTTACGCCTGTACAGCGATTGCCGCCATTCTCTCACCTATTCTGGTCGGCTCGCTGACGGACCGCTTCTTTGCCGCGCAGAAAGTGCTGGCGGTGCTGATGTTTGCCGGTGCCATTCTGATGTACTTCGCCGCACAGCAAACCCAGTTCAGCACCTTCTTCCCGCTGCTGCTGGTTTACTCTCTGACCTATATGCCCACTATCGCGTTGACTAACAGTATTGCCTTCGCCAACGTGGACGACGTCGAGGCCGATTTCCCACGTATCCGCGTGATGGGGACGATTGGCTGGATTGCCTCCGGTCTGGCGTGCGGTTTCCTGCCGCAGATGCTGGGCTTTAGCGATATTTCCGATACCAATATTCCGCTGTTGATGACCGCAGCCAGCTCCGCCCTGCTCGGCGTATTTGCTCTGTTCCTGCCGAACACGCCGCCGAAAAGTACCGGCAAGCTGGATTTCAAAGTGATGCTGGGGCTGGATGCGTTAATCCTGCTGCGCGATAAAAACTTCCTCGTGTTCTTCTTCTGCTCGTTCCTGTTCGCCATGCCGCTGGCCTTCTATTACATCTTCGCTAACGGCTATCTCACCGAAGTGGGGATGAAAAACGCCACCGGCTGGATGACGCTGGGCCAGTTCTCCGAAATATTCTTTATGCTGGCGCTGCCGTTCTTCACCAAACGCTTTGGTATTAAGAAGGTCTTACTGCTGGGCCTGATCACCGCCGCTATCCGCTATGGTTTCTTCGTTTACGGCGGTGCGGAACAGTACTTCACTTACGCCCTGCTGTTCCTCGGCATTCTGCTGCACGGCGTGAGCTACGACTTCTATTATGTGACCGCCTATATCTATGTGGATAAAAAAGCGCCGGTGCATATGCGCACCGCCGCACAAGGTCTGATTACGCTGTGCTGCCAGGGCTTTGGTAGCCTGCTGGGTTACCGTCTGGGCGGCGTGATGATGGAAAAAATGTTCGCATACAAAGAGCCGGTGAACGGGCTGACCTTCAACTGGGCCGGAATGTGGGCATTCGGAGGGATCATGATTGCCGTGATCGCCGTGCTGTTTATGCTGTTTTTCCGCGAATCGGATAAAGAGATCACCGCAATTGAGGTGGTTGATGGCGATGCCGCGCTGACACAAGGGGAAGTGAAATGAAACAAGAACGTGTTCTCGGTGCCCTTTACGGGCAGGCGTTAGGGGATGCAATGGGGATGCCGTCGGAGCTGTGGCCGAGAAAGCGTGTCAAAGCGCACTTTGGCTGGATCGACCGCTTTTTACCCGGCCCGGCAGAGAATAATGCGGCCTGCTATTTCAAACAGGCCGAGTTCACCGATGACACCTCCATGGCACTATGTCTGGCGGATGCGATTATCGAATGCGATGGGGAGATTAGCGCAGACGTTATCGGCAAACATATTCTGCACTGGGCGCTCGATTTCGACGCGTTTAATAAAAACGTGCTCGGCCCGACCTCCAAAATCGCGCTTAACGCGATTCGCGACGGGAAACCGGTTAGCGAACTGGAAAACAACGGCGTGACTAACGGGGCGGCGATGCGCGCCTCCCCGCTGGGCTGCCTGCTCCCGGCCACGCGTCTGGAACACTTTGTTGAACAGGTGGCGCTGGCTTCCAGTCCGACCCATAAATCGGATCTCGCGATTGCCGGCGCGGTGGTGATTGCCTGGGCGGTTTCTCGCGCCATCGACGGCGAACGCTGGCAGAACATCGTCGATGCCCTGCCGGGTATCGCCCGCTATGCGCAGGAGGTGAAAACCACCACCTTCAGCGCGTCGCTGGCAGCACGTATTGAGCTGGCGCTTAAAACCGTGCGTGAAGCCAACGGCACAGAATCGGCCAGCGAGCAGGTGTATCAGCTCGTCGGGGCTGGAACCAGCACCATCGAGTCCGTTCCGGCGGCCATTGCAATGGTTGAACTGGCAGGAACCGACCCGAACCGCTGTGCCATTTTATGTGCCAACCTGGGCGGTGATACGGACACCATTGGCGCGATGGCGACGGCCATATGCGGCGCACTCCACGGGGTGCAGGCTATTGATCCGCAGCTGAAAGAGGAACTCGACGCTGTGAACCAGCTTGATTTTGGTCACTATTGCGAGAAACTTCTGCGCTACCGGGAGCAAAGGGAGGGCGTATGAATTCTTTTGCCCAACGCCTTAAAACACTGCACGCGACACGACCGGTGACGGTGCTGGGCGCAGCGGTCATTGACGTTATTGCCGATGCCTACGCCCTGCCCTGGCGCGGATGTGATATCGAGCTTAAACAGCAGGGCGTCAATATCGGCGGCTGTGCGCTGAACATTGCCATCGCCCTTAAACGGCTCGGCATTACGGCGCAAAACGCCCTGCCCGTCGGCCATGGCGTTTGGGCGGAGATTATCCGTAACGCCATGGCGAAGCAGGATTTGCACAGCGCCGTAGAGGCCGAAACCGGCGATAACGGCTGGTGTCTGGCGCTGGTAGAGCCGGATGGTGAACGCACTTTTATGTCGTTTAGCGGTGTGGAGAACCAGTGGCAACAGCGCTGGCTGGAAGCACTTCACGTGCCGCCAGCGAGTCTGGTATATCTCTCCGGCTATCAGCTGGCATCGCCGTGCGGCGAGCTCCTGACGTCCTGGCTGGAAGGGTTACAGGCGATCGCCGCCTTTATTGATTTTGGCCCACGCATCGCCGATATTCCTGACGCACTAATGGCGCGAATTATGGCCTGTAAACCGATCGTCTCGCTTAATCGCCAGGAGGCGCAGATTGCTGCTGAACGATTTGATATGGCGCCTGCACGCTTAGGGGCACAGTGGCAGCAGCGTTTTGGCTCGGCGCTAATTATTCGCCACGACAAAGACGGTGCGACCTGGCATGACGGTGACGCCTCAGGTTCTGTTCCGGCGTTTCCCGCCACCGTAGTCGATACAATCGGGGCAGGTGACAGTCATGCTGGCGGAACGCTTGCCGGGCTGGCTGCGGGGTGGAGTCTTGCAGACTCTGTCCTGCTGGGTAATGCGGTAGCCGCCTGGGTTGTCAGCCACCGTGGCGGTGATTGCGCCCCTACTCTCGAGGAATTACTCCTCGCACACAAAGACGTATAGGTCGCTGCGACAGTAGCTGATGCTGTACTCAATCGGCCGGTGCTGCTGGTCAAGTGCAACCTGCTTGATCACCAGCACCGGAATTTTGTCATCCATCTTTATATGCGCCTGAAATTCGCTGTCCGGCATACGGGCGCTCACCCGTGAACGGGTACGCTGCGGGAAGATGTTCTGGCTGCGAAAATAGTCGTACAGCGAGATACCAATGGCATCCGGATCGTGAATCAGCCCCACCGGAACCCACGACTCCTCAATCGACACCGCATCATCGTCGACATAGCGAATACGCTTAAGGAGAAAGACCTCGCTCTCCGGCTCCACCGACAGCTGGCTGGCGACCTCTTCCGGACACTTCACCACGCGTTTATTCACCCAAAGCGTATTGGGCTTTTTACCGCGTAGTACCACCTGCTGAGAGAAACCGCGCGCTTCTTTAAGCGAATATTCAAAGATGTTGTTAATTTGCGTCCCGTAACCCCGGGCACGCGTCACCACCCCTTCGGACTCCAGAGCCTGCATCGCTTTGCGCACTGTAATGCGCGACACACCGGTTAACTGACTCAGATCGCGCTCGCCGGGCAGAATATTGCCGTGCTCCAGCACCCCGCTGCGCACCGCATTTTTTACCGTTTCGGCAAATTTCAGATACAGCGGCGTATTGTCGGGCGCGGCGATCCGTTCATTTAGTTGATCGATTAACCGGGTATGCGCTTGTTCCATCTCTGTTTTTCTCAGGCGTGGTGTATCCTGCCAGTATACGGCTTACCACCAGGCATGAAAATGGTGTACCGGCCCATTACCGTGACCCACCTCCAGAGTATCGGCTTTTGCCAGCGCGGCGGAGAGCCAGGTTTTCGCTTCGCTCACCGTATCGGCCCAGTTATCATGCCGTGGACGTAGCGCCGCCAGCGCGGCAGAGAGCGTACAGCCAGTGCCGTGGGTGTTTTTAGTGTGTACGCGTGGCGCCGTGAACCGCCGCTCGCCGTCTCGGGTGAAGAGCCAGTCCGGGCTTTCGGCATCGTCAAGATGACCACCTTTCATCAGCACGGCCCCGCAGCCCATCGCCAGCAGCGCATTCCCCTGCTCTTTCATTTCCCGTTCATTTCGCGCATGTGTTGCCCCCAACAGTGCCGCAGCCTCCGGCAGATTGGGCGTGATGAGAGCCACCTGTGGCAGTAGCTTTTTACGCAGCGTTTCAACAGCGGAGGCGGAGAGCAATGGATCGCCGCTTTTTGCCAGCATCACGGTATCCAGCACCACGTTTTGTACCTGATAACGTTTAAGTCGCTCAGCCACCGCTTCAACAATATCTGTCTCTGCCAGCATACCGATCTTGGTGGTATCAATTCGCACGTCGCTGAATACGGAATCCAGCTGCGCGGCAACAAAATCCGGTTCAATACGGTAAACCGACTGCACGCCGAGCGTGTTTTGCGCCACCAGCGCGGTAATGACCGAGCATCCGTACGCGCCAAGAGCAGAGAAGGTTTTCAGGTCGGCCTGGATACCCGCGCCGCCGCTGGGATCGGTGCCGGCAATGGTCAGGGCGTTAATGCGTTTCATGCCAGTTCCTCCAGGGTGTAGAGCGCATCCAGGAACATGCTGGCAAAACTGCCCGGGCCACGAGACTGCGCAATGGCTGCCGTTCCGGCTCGCTTCATAAATCCGCACGCGGCGGAGACGTTATCCAGCCTGTCGCCCGGCAGTGAGCAACTCGCCGCCACAACGGCAGAGAGTGCGCACCCGGTTCCCACGACGCACGTCATCAATGGATCGCCGCCGGTAACCGTTCGGGTTCGTTGTCCATCAGTAATGTAATCCACCTCACCGGTGACCACCACAATGGCATTGGTCTGGCGAGCCAGCGCCTGTGCAGCAGGTAACGCGCTGGCTGTGGTGTCAGTCGTATCGACGCCGCGACCACCGGCGCTCATCCCGGCAAGGGCAAGGATTTCAGAAGCATTGCCGCGAATGGCGGCGGGTTTCAGGGCGAGGATTTGATGACAAAAGCGGGTGCGAAACGTCAGAGCGCCCACGGCAACGGGGTCCAGCGTCCAGGGTTTACCCGCAGCTACCGCACTCTCAATCGCCCGACGCATCGCCTGTGCTCGCGGTGAGGTCAGCGTGCCAACGTTTATCAGCAATGCATCGGCGATCGCGGCAAACTGCTCAGCTTCTTCGGCCTCAATTACCATCGCCGGAGAGGCGCCAAGCGCCAGCAGAACGTTGGCAGTAAAGGTCTGTACGACGTCGTTAGTCATACAATGCGTAAGCGGGGAACGGGTTCGGAACTGATGTAAAACGTGTAAATCGAGCAGGTCAGGCTGCATGGGTTCGCTCCTGCCTTGCGTGAAGAAGCGATGACCGGGAAGGCATCTGACTTCCCTACGCTGGCATTATCCAGATCAGGTAATACGGGTATTTCTCAGCCTTCACAAAGAAGGGCACCCCGAGTCATGTAGATTACATTTCTTTATTAATTACCAGCTTAGGGGATGTAGCCTGGCGATGCAAGCTTGCACTTACGTTTATCCTTTCTTCACGCTGTACCTCACCTTGTCCCCCAATTTGTCTCTCACATGAAATCAATAAAATTCTTATTGTTAGTATCTCGCATAACCGTTCCTTTACCCCTTTCCCTCTATCATTACTATCGCTTTGCACTCAGTCACTCGTTGGTGCACCTGCCTTTAATATCTTTTTTGTAATCCTATCAATCTAATTTTTTAATTAAGAGAAATAAAAACATCATTTTTTACAACAATTCAATCACTGATTTATAGCAATCAAAACCCTGTTTTATTCTCGATTAAAAATATTTTTCTCCACGTCAAAGCCCCCTTCATTCAAAAGTTTCTATTAATTCGAAAAGAAGGAACTTTCACAAATATATTAATTAACTTTACTGAATGAGCTTGATTTATACGTTTTACGGACAAAACACATAAATATAATTAATGTATTTATGAAAGCCTGGGTAATGACTCCAACTTACTGATAGTGTTTTATGTTCAGATAATGCCCGATGACTTTGTCATGCAGCTCCACCGATTTTGAGAACGACAGTGACTTCCTGCCCAGCCTTGCCAGATGTTGCCTCAGATTCAGGTTATGCCGCTCAATGCGCTGCGTATATCGCTTGCTGATAACGTGCAGTTCTCCCTTCAGGCGTGATTCATAAAGCGGCCAGCCATCCGTCATCCATACCACGACCTCAAAGGCCGACAGCAGGCCCAGAAGACGCTCCAGCGTGGACAACGTGCGTTCACCGAATACGTGCGCCACAACCGTCCTCCGTATCCTGTCATACGCGTAAAACAACCAGCGCTGGCGTGATTTAGCGCCGACATAACCCCACTGTTCGTCCATTTCCGCGCAAACAATGACGTCACTGCCCGGTTGTATGCGTGAGGTTACCGACTGCGGTCTGAGTTTTTAAGTGACGTAAAATCGTGTTGAGGCCAACGCCCATAATGCGTGCACTGGCGCGACATCCGACGCCATTCATGGCCATATCAATGATTTTCTGATGCGTACCGGGTTGAGAAGCGGTGTAAGTGAACTGTAGCTGCCATGTTTTACGGCAGTGAGAGCAGAGATAGCGCTGATGTCCGGCAGTACTTTTACCGTTACGCACCACGCCTTCAGTAGCTGAACAGGAGGGACAGCTGATAGAAACAGAAGCCACTGGAGCACCTCAAAAACACCATCATACACTAAATCAGTAAGTTGGCACCATTACCCAAAATGCTACAGATATTCAGGCTAACAAAGATGCAATTACGCAAAACAAAGCAGATCAAGATCAGGTTAATAACGCACTCCTGAATCAGAATATTCAGCAAGATGCAAAGATTACAGATAACAGTGACCGGATCACTACCCTGGAAAATGCTCCTAAACCTACTAACGGCGTGGATGGTAAAGATGGGGCTACTGGTACTGCTGGTGCTAATGGTAAAGACGGGAAAGATGGTGCTAACGGTGTAACAACCACCATCACACAAGTAGACACAGCGACACAAGCTAAAGTAGCGGCTAACACTGCTGCTATCTCTTCAACGTCTAACCAGGCTGCTGGCGTAGCTCAAGATCTGCAAGACGCTAAGAAAGTGTTTAGCCAGCAACAAGCCAACACCAACGCACAATTCAAATCATTGCGCGATGAAGTAGACAGTAATAAGAAAGAAGCCCGTTCTGGCGCTGCGAGTGCAATTGCGATTGCTTCTATGCCTCAAGTTGAAGCAAGTCAAAATGTAATGTTCTCTGCTGGCGTAGGTAGCTTTAAAGACGAGCAAGCCGTAAGCGTAGGCGCTTCTTTCCACGCGGGAGCCGCGACGGTTAAAACGGGTGTATCAACTAGCACAAATAATGATTTCGCTCTCGGAGCCGGAGTAGGTTTCGGGTTTTGATTAATGACCTGCCAGCCCTCAAAATGGGGGCTATATAATGAGAAAGAGATGGTAGTACGGATGATATGGTGCAAAGCACTACTACAAAACTTCCTAACGGTAACTATCAAACTAATGTTTATGAGGGTGATAGATCTTATAGCTCAACGTGCTACACCATTCCAGGTGGTAGCTTGATTTGCAACTAAAAAGAAGAGATTAGCTAACCATAGTAAAGCAACAAAATCACACCATGAATTTTAGCTGACTGGCTCTGTCTGATTATACTGATGATAGCGATTATGGCAAAATATGTTTTTCTTTCTGTTGTGTTGTATCTTATTTTGGTTGTAGTAGGTATCTGGATTGGGTTTATGTGGAATAATTTTAGCTGTATATTCTGAGGTGCTTAGTAGGTTTCTACTTTAATCACACAAGACAGGAATGAACAATATTGAAAACATATATTTATTTGTTGGCTATGGTTAGCGTTATTACTGTATGTACTTCTGATAACTGACCAAAATCCACTATTTATAGTAACTCATCGCCTTCTTCGGGATGTGCTGCATTAGGGATAATGAAAGCATCTAACAATAAAGAAGATTTCAATAAAACCGGGGGTGTCGTTAAGCGAAGAATTAAAGAGGGTAATTTTAATCTAAAAGCAACTGAATGTGAAGAGATAGCTTTAAACACTATAAGTGCATTTAAATTAATATCGGTTGATAGCGTTCTAATCTAAGATTATGGTAATGAAGAAATTAGTAAATTTAGTATTAGTTGCAAGTATTGCGACTTTCTTATCTGCTTGCTCTTCTCCTGCTCAACGAATGGCTGAATGTGAAGCGAAAGGGATAAGTCGTGATACCTGTTACACCGTAGAGCACAATAGACAAGATTCGATTAATAATGCTGCTCAAAATGCCGTGTATGCTAATGCGCGTGATGCGGCTGCAGGTACTGGTATTTGGGCAAAGAACAGCGGCAAGCACCATAACAATGATTAATTAATACGGGTATCTATCATGAAAAGAGTTTTAATAGTTTTTTTGCTTTCTGTTGCTGCTTTTAACGCCGCCGCTATCAGTGAGCACCATCGAAAAGAACTTGCTAACTCTGGCTGTACACAAGTAGCTGAGGCCACAGGAAAATGTAACGCTACAGCTTCAACGAAACAAAAAGTTTCTACTCCAGCCAATGAAGCAGATCATGTGATGAACATGTCTATCTCTACTGCTTCTGAGTACCTACTCTCTAAGGGATGGAAACCCAATAACGGAAAATGGCATAAAACAGGTTATACACTTACGTTAATGGTTGAAGATGATAAAGTAGTAAATTCACAGATTTCTAAATAATTGAGGTAATGCTCATAAAAGTAAGCGGCATATTATTTACTTCCATAAATAATTCACATCCTGTAAACCTTTAGTACACCGCTAAAGCTGCTCTTACTTACATCCGAGCATACGAAGGCTGGCTCAACGTTATCGGCAGGTCAATGCAATCCCGGATTTAAGTAGCCCCATTAATATGGGGCTTTATTTTAAATTAAGCTGACCGGCTACCCGTATCCCCCGGTCAAGCTTTACTCCAGCTGCCACGCCCCGCCATGTATAAGCGACGCTCCCCCCGTCCAGGCAAACAATGCCAGCTCACGGCATTCTGCATCAGGATATATGCGGCTGCTGAGGCACGCCTCGCCCTCGTTAACAAACACTTCTACGGAAGAGCAGTCAAAGAACAGGCGCAGACTGAGTGCGTCATTCAGGTTAAGCGCGACGCTTCGGGTACCGCACAGGCCATACTGTGGATAGTCTCGCTCCAGTACCAGGCGCTGCATCTGCGCATCAACATAAACACGTAACCCGCTTCCAAGACGAATGCCGTATTGTTCCGCGCTGCTATTAGCACAATCCCACTGCAGAATGACCTCCATCGCCTCGCAGTGTTCCACCAGCGTCATCTGCTGATTATTAAGCGTACTTATCGGCCAGGGGAACCACGCCCCGCGCAGGGTTTCAACTTCTTTGGCCGGCCGCATTTGCAGATGGTTGTCCGCACTCAGCGTCAACTCGCGCGGTAGAGAGAGCATGCCAGCCCAACCATCCTCCTGTTCCGGCAGCGGGGATTCCCACATGTCCAGCCAGCCAATGACGATGCGGCGGCCATCAGGTGTCAGGAAACTTTGTGGTGCATAGAAATCATGCCCGCGATCCATCTCCACAAATTCACCTTCACGCACAAAGGGCTGACCGGGCTGCCACTCGCCCAACAGATAGCCGCTCTGGAAAAGATTACGATTTTTGTAGCCTTCAGCCACCAGCCCCTGAGGCGAAAACATCAGCACGCGCTTGCCATTGAGAGTGAAAAAGTCCGGGCATTCCCACATATAGCCCATCTCTTTTTCCGCCACCGCAAGTACGCCCATATCCAGCCACTCGCGCAGATCAGCAGAACGATAAACGCGTACCTGACCCGTCTCGCCATCCCGCGCACCGACAACCATGTACCAGCTATCCCCTTCACGCCACACTTTCGGATCGCGGAAGTGATGCAGGCCAGGTGGCGTATCAACTACCATTCCCTGTCGCTCAAAATGGACACCATCACGGCTGGTTGCCAGACACTGCACCTGATAGAGATTAGCCTCGTCGGGATCGCCGTGGAATTTGTGTCCGGTGTAAATCAGCGCCAGCGTATCGCCATCCACAACCGCCGATCCGGAAAAACAGCCATCCTTGTCTTCGGGCCCTTCCGGCGCCAGTGCAACCGGGAGATGCTCCCAGTGAACTAAATCCTTGCTGCGCGCATGACCCCAGTGCATCGGACCCCATTGGGTCGAGTACGGATGATGTTGATAAAAAGCGTGATACCAGCCGTCAAACCAGACCAGGCCATTCGGGTCGTTCATCCAGCCAGCACGCGCAGCGAGGTGGTAACGCGGATACCAGCGCTGGTTAAGCCCTTCGCGTCTGGACTGCAGTTCCTGTTCTGCTTTAGTGATTGAATACGTCATTTCTTTACTCTTTCGATCAGATGGTTGAAGGTTGCGGCATGAGCGGGTCAGAAGAGGACTTACCCGAGCGCAACAGGAAGATGGAGATAAACGTGGTGCTGAATACCAGTAGCCCCATGATGAGATAGGACTGGGCAAAGCCGTACTTCTCATAGCTGTAGCCTGCCAGCGGCGACAAGACCGAGGCAATCACCGAGCTTGTACAGGCAAAGCCCACCAGATAGAGGGTGGAAGAGAGCCGCTTATCAAAATGCAAACTGTTGTATTTAAAGATTGAGACCAACAAAACGGGCAGCTCAACAGCGTGTAATAGCTTGGTAATGGAGATCAATACCGGCCCCTCAACCAGACCCGATGCCACCATACGCATCGCCATCACCATTCCCGCGAAAATCAGACCATTCTTCGCGCCAAGGCGATTCACCAGCCACGGGGCACAAAACATACCAGCCGCCTCAAGGAACACCTGGAAGGAGTTGAGATAGCCGTACATGGCGTTCCCTTCCTGCAACGTCGGGAACTGGGAGGAGAAATAGACCGGGAACTGCTGGTCGTAAACGCCATAAATACAGGTGCCGATAACGAAAAACACCAGCGCCCAGAAGCGCGGAAGCGTCAGCAGCCGCAAGGCGTCTTCCAGCGTGACCTTACCGCCGGACACCGCCTCCTGCATGGCGTGCGGGGCGGAAGAGACCCTGAGACGAGCCAGCAACACAAAAAACACCAGCCCGGCGCAGCTCGCCACCGCGAAGTTCAGCTTCGGGTTAATGTTAAACAGGAGCCCCGCAAAAAAAGTTGCCGCCGCCCAGCCAAGCGATCCCCACATCCTCGCCTTGCCGAACTCAAACTGGCTCTGGCGGGCCACGCGCTCGGTATAGGACTCCAGTACCCCTATTCCGCCGTTAAACGTCAGGCCGATATAAATCCCGCCGAAAATGCTGCCGAGTAAAACGTTAACCTGCAGCAGATAACCAAATAGCAAAAAAGCTGGACCAGAAAGAATGAGCAGACAAGTCAGAAACCAGAGCAGGTTTTTACGCAGACCGAGTTTGTCCTGAATGAATCCATAGCAGATTTGAGCAAAAAGTGCGGAGACGGAAAGCACGGCATAGATAACGCCGGTATCCCCCGCTTTTAAGCCCACTTCCTGATGAAGCCAGATGGAGAGCAACGAGCCTGAAGATGACCAGGTGACAAAAAAGAAAAACAGTAATGCGCTCAGTAAAGGGTAGCTGTGAGAGTGATGCGTTTTCATCATGACATTCTCATGTTGGAGTAATGACTCAATGGTAACGTTAACATCATTTCTTTCTCATGCTGTTTGGCTAAGATTTAAGATGTTAATCACGAAAGTTAACGTTAACGTTAACGTTAACATTAAGAGAATGAGATCGCGATCAAATATTCATCACTGAGGTAAGCATGACCAGGCCTGGGCATCAGCCTTCCTTTTACATCAGCGACTTAGTTGTATACCCTCTCACACAGAGCACTAACGGAGTAAGAAAATGGCTTCCCTGAAGGACGTCGCAAAGCTGGCTAACGTATCGCTGATGACGGTTTCCCGGGCGCTTAACAGCCCGGAGCGCCTTAAACCGGAAACGCTGGCGCGCGTTCAGTTGGCTATCGAGCAGACCAGCTACGTGCCTGACCTGTCCGCCAAGAAAATACGCGGTGCGCATGCCTCGCCTAAAACCATAGGCGTACTGGCGCTCGATACGGTGACGACACCTTTCTCGGTAGAGATTACGCTGTCCATTGAAGAGACGGCCCGGATGCACGGCTGGAACAGCTTCGTGATGAATATGTTTACCGATGACAACCCGGATGCCATTGTCGACCTTCTCCTCTCTCATCGGCCTGACGGGATTATCTACACCACCATGGGGTTACGTCAGGTTCCTCTCCCGGCCAAACTCCTCACCCTTCCCTGCGTGCTGGCTAACTGCGAAAGTATCAATGAAAAAGTTGCCAGCTACATCCCTGATGATGAACAGGGACAGTACACTGCCGTGCATGCGTTACTCGCCGAGGGTTATCGACAGCCCCTGTGCCTGCATTTACCCGTGGACCATCTGGCCACAACCCGACGCCGTCAGGGGCTGGAACGTGCATGCCATGAAGCTGGGCTCGACCCGAACAGTCTGGAACATAGCTATATGGCGTTCGGGGACGAGCACTATCGTGACATTCCGTCAGTTTTGCTGGCGCACATTCAGAACGGCATTCCCCGATTCGACTCCGTTATCTGCGGCAACGATCGTATCGCATTGATGGTGTACCAGACGCTACTGGCTCAAGGGCTTCGCATCCCACAAGATATTGCGGTTATCGGTTATGACAATATGGTGGGCATTGGAGAACTCTTTCTCCCCCCTCTTTCAACGGTTCAACTGCCACATTATGAAATTGGACGTCTGAGTGCCCTGCATATTATTAACGGTGAAAACCATCGGGAAACAACGCGTGTTGAAAGTCCATTTTTAATGCGCGATTCCGTTGCGCATCTATAGAGACCAGGGATTTTTGCATATCGTGGTGGCAAGGAGGCCGTATACCTTCTTTTATGTCAGCGAATGGCACGATTTGTCACACTCTTTTTTCTGCTTTTACACTCCAGGCCGACTGCACATAACCGGCTGTTTTACTTTGTAATAAAGTGCAATTTTCTTTCAGAAAAGAGGGATATTCCCTCCCCTGTGCCCCATGTCACAAAACAGTAAACAAATTAACCATTGAGCCCCGTGGCAAAAGGCTCTATATTGGCGGCGTTTTTTTCAGGCCCCCATCTGTTTTTTAACTTTTTATTCAATCGTGGCTCATAACGAAGCGGCGGTTGTAGGAGTGATATGATGACGGATAAAGTCCGTATTGACACCGTAGATGCCCACAAAAGCAACGAAACCTATCTGGCCCGTCAGGCCGAGTTTGAATCTAACGTCAGGAGTTATCCGCGCAAACTGCCTTTAGCCATCACTAAAGCAGAAGGCGTGTGGATCACCGATGCAGATAATAAAGAATACCTTGACTGTTTAGCAGGCGCAGGGACCCTTGCGCTTGGCCATAACCATCCTGATGTGCTGAAAAGCATCCAAAATGTCATTACCAGCGGCTTGCCGTTACATACCCTGGATCTGACTACGCCTCTGAAAGACGCGTTTTCAGAATACCTGCTCTCTCTGCTGCCAGGTCAGGGCAAAGAGTACTGCCTGCAGTTCACCGGTCCATCCGGTGCTGACGCCGTGGAAGCGGCGCTGAAACTGGCGAAAAAAGTCACCGGCCGTAGCGGTATCATCAGCTTCTCTGGTGGTTACCACGGTATGACCCACGGCGCACTGTCCGTGACCGGCAACCTGTCTCCGAAAGAAGCGGTTGACGGTATGATGCCAGAAGTACAGTTCATGCCTTACCCGCACGAATACCGTTGCCCGCTGGGTATCGGTGGTGAAGCGGGCGTGAAAGCGCTGACCTACTACTTCGAAAACCTGATTAACGACGTGGAAAGTGGCGTGCGCAAACCTGCAGCCGTCATTCTGGAAGCCGTTCAGGGTGAAGGCGGCGTGAACCCGGCTCCAGTTGAGTGGCTGCAGCGTATCCGCAAAGTGACTCAGGAACACGGCATTCTGCTGATCCTCGACGAAGTGCAGGCTGGCTTTGCGCGTACCGGTAAATTCTTCGCCTTCGAACACGCTGGCATCGAGCCAGACATCATCGTGATGTCTAAAGCTGTAGGTGGCGGTCTGCCACTGGCTGTGCTCGGTATCAAAAAGCAGTTCGATGCATGGGCTCCAGGTCACCACACCGGTACCTTCCGCGGCAACCAGCTGGCGATGGCAACCGGTCTGACCACGCTGAAAATCCTGAAAGATCAGAACATCGCAGGCAAAGTAGCCGCACAGGGCGAATGGCTGAAAGGCCAGCTGAAAGAGATGGCGAAGCGCTATCCGGTAATCGGCCACGTTCGCGGTCTGGGCATGATGATCGGTATCGAGATCGTTAAGCCAAACGAAGCTGCTGACCACATGGGTTGCTTCCCGGGTGATGGCGAGCTGTCTGCCCTGATTCAGAAGAAGTGCTTCGAAGCCGGTCTGATTCTGGAGCGTGGTGGTCGCAACGGTATCGTTCTGCGTCTGCTTCCTTCCCTGCTGATCAGCGATGAAGAGCTGAAAATCTTCCTGGATAAATTCGAGCAGGCACTGCTTGCTGCGGGCGTTCGCCCGGCGTAACCGGAGTAGTTGAACACGATGTCAGATTCAAACCCAATTTTGTTCTCCTCTGCACAGAGCATTGAAGCTTACCAGCAGGCGATTGAACAAAGCACTCAGGCCGTGATGCAGTGGCTGAAACAGCCTGAGATGTACCAGGGCAAAACGGTCGCGGAACTGCGCGACCGTATTAAGCTGGATTTCAACCCGAAAGGGCTGGGCAACGAAGCGGCAATTGAACGCGCCGTGGAGTTCTTCCTGAAAGACAGTTTGTCCGTTCATCACCCACAGTGTGTGGCGCACCTGCACTGCCCAAGCCTGGTCGTAAGCCAGGCGGCAGAAGTGCTGATCAACGCCACTAACCAGAGTATGGACTCCTGGGATCAAAGCCCGTCCGCAACCATCATTGAGATCAAACTGATCGAATGGCTGCGTACCCGCGTGGGTTATCAGGCTGGCGACGCAGGTGTCTTCACCAGCGGTGGCACCCAGAGCAACCTGATGGGTCTGATGCTGGCTCGTGATGCGTTCTTTGCGCGTCAGGGCCACTCCGTTCAGCAGGATGGCCTGACGGGCGATCTGCGTAAGATCCGCGTACTGTGCTCAGAAAACGCGCACTTCTCCGTGCAGAAAAACATGGCGCTGATGGGTCTGGGTTACCAGTCCGTGGTGCAGGTGAAAACGGACGAATTCTCGCGCATGGATCTGACCGATCTGGCGGCGAAAATCGAACAGTGCAACGCGAATGGCGAACAGATCCTGGCGATTGTCGCGACAGCAGGGACCACCGATGCCGGTGCTATTGACCCTCTGCGTGCTATTGCTGAGCTGGCGGCGGAGCAGAATATCTGGGTACACGTTGATGCGGCATGGGGCGGCGCGCTGCTGATGTCTGAGCAGTATCGTCACTACCTGGACGGCATTGAACTGGTGGATTCCGTTACTCTGGACTTCCACAAGCAGTTCTTCCAGACCATCAGCTGCGGTGCTTTCCTGCTGAAAGAAGCACGCCACTATGAACTGATGCGCTATCAGGCGGCTTACCTGAACTCTGAGTTCGACGAAGAAGCGGGCGTGCCTAACCTGGTGTCCAAATCGCTGCAGACCACGCGCCGTTTCGACGCGCTGAAGCTGTGGATGAGCCTGGAAGCGCTGGGGCAGGAGCAATACGCAGCGATCATCGATCACGGCGTGACGCTGGCACAGCAGGTTGCGGCTTATGTGCAAGAGCAGCCTGCTCTGGAACTGGTTATGCAACCGCAGCTGGCAAGCGTACTGTTCCGCTTCCGCGGACAGGTGCAGACCGATGAAGCGGGTATCGCCCTGCTGAACCAGAAAATTGGTGATGCGCTGCTGGAATCCGGCCGTGCAAACGTCGGCGTGACCGAGCATAACGGTGTCACTTGCCTGAAGCTGACGCTGTTGAACCCAACCGTGACGCTGAAAGATATTAAAATCCTGCTGTCTCTGGTTGAGCGCACCGCTCAGGAAGTTCTGGCGAAGTAATACAAACCCCTCTTCCGCAAGGAGAGGGGTTATTTTTATACCCCTGCCCACCACATTCTGGCTTTTAATCCCCAGTAACTCGTCCACCCCGTAGTCGTGCTGACAACGTTCCCCTTCGACACAATGACCAGCGTCGGCGTTACGCTCACCTGCCATGCCTGCGACAGCGCACCGTTTTCATCATTTATCACCGGCATTTTCAGCTGTTTCTTTTCAACCCAGCGCGCAAGCTTTGCGTCATCACCGGAACGCATGGCAATACTCACCACATTGCCCCCCTCTTCTGCCAGCTTATTGACTGCAGGCGTGGTATAACGGCAGATGCTGCACCAGGTGGCCCAGACGTAAATCAGCAGCGGCCGGTCCTGACTGAGCGCCGCAATGTCGTGCATCGTACCATCAATCCCCTGCATCGGAGTTGCACTAAACGTGGCTGGTAATGTCGGCTTGCGGTACTGATCCACACCCCACATCACGGCCAGCGCCAGCAGAACGAGTACGATCCCTTCCCGCGCCCAGCGGCGCAGTTTGCTGAATATGCGGTTTTCCATTATGACCTCGTGAGTTAACGAAGGTCATCTTAGCGAGCTATGCGTCGTTTCGCTGTAAAGAAGTGTCGCGAGTGTACCGCTTTGCCACGCTGGTAAAACTTTAATCCTTGCGCGGTTGCCGTGTCGTGCTATGGCCATATTCGTATAGACCATAGCCTGAGTGGTAATACAGAGCTGCTGACTTCACCACGTCGTTCAGCACGGTACCTTTTATGCACGCCCCCATTTGTTGCAGGCGCTTGATGCAGTTCTCCATCTCTTTCAGGCTGGTCTTGCCAAAGCGAGCAACCAGCAATGAAGTTGCAGCCACCCTGACTGCCACTGCGGCATCGGTAACAGCCAACACCGGCGGGGTATCAAGGATCACAAGGTCATAATGTTCATCTGCCCACGTCATTAACACTCTGAAGCGATCGCTCATCAGCAGTTCTGAAGGTTGCGATGGAACCGGCCCACAGGTCAGCACATCAATATTGCCTTTTTCATAGCGCTGAATCGCCTCCTGACACGCATATTTTCCGTCAAGCACCCCGGAAAGTCCGGTGTGGTTTTTTAAACCGAATACGTTATGGACATATCCCTCACGCATATCCGCGTCAATGAATAACACCCTGAGCCCGGCCTGTGCCTCAATCGCAGCCAGTGAGGTGCTGACCAGCGTTTTTCCGCAGTCCTGCGTCGGGCCAGAAATCATGACGATCCGGTTAGCGGCATCCTGCAACGTGAAATGCAAGCTGGTACGCAGCCCCCGCACAGCCTCAACAAAAATATCTGCTGGCCGGTCAACAGGCAGGAAAGGCACATCGGTAATCTTGTGACTCCAGCGCGAGCCAAATACTCTTTTCCTGTGCAGGTGCGTTTTTTTCCACAGCCACATCGAACGCGGCAAGGTAGCCATCACCTGAACTCCCAGCCCTTCAAGCTGCTCGGCGGTGTTGAGACCACGTCTGAGCGCAATGCGGACCAGCACCAGCCCCATTGAGAATATCAACCCCAGCAGGGCACCAAAAACAATAATCAGCGGCTTTCGCGGTTTAACAGGATCAGGTTGCGTCACAGCGCTGTCGATAATTCGCACGTTACCGATGGCGCTGGAACGTGAGATGTTCAACTCTTGCTGACGTGTGAGTAGCTGCAGGTAGATTGTCCGACCTGACTCCACATCCCGACTGAGGCGCAAAATGTCCTGTTGAGTCGAAGGCATGGCTGAGACACGCTGATTCAGGCGAACTTTCTCCTGTACCAGCGTCTGGCGTTTTTCACGCAATGCGCGGTAATTCGGGTGATCTTTCTTGAAGAGTTGAGAAATCTCCGCCTCACGAAACGTCAACTCGTTAAGCTGGTTTTCGATATTAACAATCTGTTCAAGAACCGATTTCGCTTCCAGCGAAAGATCGACCGAGTCACGCTGTTTGCGATACTGATTCAGCCGCTCTTCGGCCTGCTCGAGCTCGATTCTGATTTTAGGTAACTGCTGCTGTAAAAACGCAAGACTTCGCGAATCCTGCGCTTCCTGACGGGCAATATTTTGCTGCAGGTAATTGTTGGCAATACGGTTGAGCACATGGGCAATACGATCAGGATCGTTGCCGGTCAGGGTGAGCGTCATTACTCCACTCTGTTTTGCCGATTCAACTACGCTAAATTGGTTGCTCAGCGCATTGATTGCCTCCAGACGGGAACAGGTTTGTAGCGTGAATTGCGTGCCCGTTGGGGCATTCAGTTTCGCCACCAGCAGGGAAATCCCCTCTTTTTCAAAAGGTTTTCCCTCCCTACCCTCAGCATAAAAATTGTCGCCTTCCAGCCGGT
Organism: Enterobacter sp. CPE_E890; assembly: GCF_046521475.1. Classification (NCBI taxonomy): domain Bacteria; kingdom Pseudomonadati; phylum Pseudomonadota; class Gammaproteobacteria; order Enterobacterales; family Enterobacteriaceae; genus Enterobacter; species Enterobacter sp. CPE_E890. Next base: position 3,228,940 of record NZ_JBKFZW010000001.1, read on the forward strand.
ATGCGCCTTTTTCCAGCACCGTGAGCACAAGGGATCGTGGTTTTCCATCAACAAGTGGCAGTTGTAACCAACCAAGGGCGATCGTCGCTGGCTTACGGCCCTGCAACTGCGCCCACAACTGCCCTACGACAGGGAAAGTACGCCACGTCACGTGCTGCGTTAAACCTAATTCATCAACGGTAGCGCCCAGGATCATGCGCGATTTAAGCAGGAGTATTTCGGGTTCCACATCGGGAGACATCTCATTACCAAACTGTCTTAAATTTTTGAGCAGGCTATTATCCTGCTTTCCTTCCACCTGAATTAAGGCATCCGCGCGGTATACGGGCGTGGCCAAAAAAGCATACAGGCCTGCCAGCAAGGTAAAAATGACAGTCATCGATAAAATGACTGCACGATGATCGATCATTTCGCCGAGTAGACGAATGAGATCAATTTCATGATTTTCCGGTGTTGTGGCACCGTAACTGCCTGTTGTGTAAGACGACATTAACGCTTCATTCCTTGTTGACTCAATCGATGAGCCCATTCCTGGCTGGCTTTGCCCAGCAGTCCGAAAACATAGTCGAATGCTTCACGGCTTTTACGATAGGGATCGGGGATGTCCTGCGGCTCCAGCCATTGCCCAAAGAGCAGCGATTTGCCGCGAATTTCCGGGGCCATGGCAGAGATAAAGCGAAGATGAGCAGGTTCCATCACCAGAATAAGATCCGATTCCCGCATGATCTGCGGAGTTAATTTGCGCGCGCGATGTTCACCGAGTGAGAGCCCATGTCGCCCGGCCACGTCCTGAGCGTGGATATCCGCCGGGCTTCCTTCCAGCCCAAATATGCCTGCCGAGGTGATCTGTTTTCCCGGTAGCAACTGGCGTAACAACTGCTCTCCAATCGGTGAGCGACAAATATTGCCGGTGCAAACCACTAAGATGGAATCGAACATTATTGCGGCCACGATCTGATGTAACGGACCGTTTCGGTCAGATCATGAACACCGCTGATGGTCGGCACGAGCTGAGTAATGACGCGATTCCAGCGCGACAGCGGAGCCGTGGTGACATAAACAATGTCGTAGGGTTCAAGCTGGAATTCGGTGCCCAACACCATCGCAGAGGCATCCTGCGCATTAAGCTGATAAATGTTGGCGATTTTTCCCGCATTGTTGCCTTTAGCAATGGAGCGAATGACAAAAATACCCGTCGCATCGGCCATGTCCTGGTTCAACCCGCCCGCATTGCTCAGCGCTTCGGCAAGGGTCATCCCACTCCTGTCCATCTTCAGCGTGCTCTGCTTAATCACTTCCCCCATCACAAAGACTTTCAGTGCGTCATTGCGTGGAACAAAAAGAATATCGCCCGGGTAGAGCAGCTTATTTTGCGTCAGGTCGCCGTGCTGCATCAGCGCGTACAGAGAGAGGTGTATATCTTTCCCCTCGTGAGTGAGAACCACATTGCGCCAGTCAGCGTCAGCAGAAAGCCCACCCGCCGCGTTGACGGCATCCATAACCGTCATTGGAATATTGGTGATAGCCTGCTGGCCAGATTTGGCGACTTCGCCAGTGACATAAGCTTTTTGCGAGCGGAAGGACGCCACGCTGACATCCACCTGCGGGCTTTCGATAACGCTCTCCAGTCGTGTGGCGATCTCCTCTCTCACTTCAGAGACCGTTTTTCCCGCCACAGTGACCTTTCCGACATAGGGATAAAAGAGGGTACCATCCGCGTTCACCCAGTTACCGGCATCACTGGCACTACGATATTGCCCAGCCGGTGTTGTCAGTTCAGGGTGATCCCAGACGGTAACGGTTAAAACATCACCTGCTCCAATGCGGTATTCCCAGTTTCTGAGCTGCTCATCCAGCTTAGGATTTGGCTGAGATTTCACGACGGCGGGACGCAATTTTTCAATCAGGGAAGGGGTAAGTGGATAAAGATCCACACGCTTATCAACATTATTATATTCATCACCCGTCGTGATGATATTTTTCCCTGATGAGCTTAATGCTTGCCCGGGAGAAAATACACAGCCAGTCAACTGACTTATCGCTAAGAATATTACAAATAGTGTAGTTGTGTTTTTCATTAAAATTAATTTATGATTCATGAGCACAACAAACGTATAACAGAAAATTCAGGAAGAATTACTGAACCCATCAACGCTCTGTTTTTCATGCAGTTAAATAAAAAAACACATCATCGAATGATGCGCTGGATTAATTTAAGAAACGGAAGGAAGTTGAATTGAAAATTAAACCGCTCCGCTTTTATAAGTTTAATTTGTCTTTAAAAAAAACGCATGTCTTTCAGATCACAAACTTAGAGTAAATTTATACTTTCAGAATTAATTAAAAAACACATTTCTGTACTGAATTGCTTTTAGGAAATATCATTCATAAGCAAAATGGTATTAACCATTTGATCTACACAAAATCGTCCACTTTTGTTACATTTTTTTTCTAACAGGGTCTGCTGGGATACTTAAAATAGGCTGTCTGCCACATCGTCATCACTACAGCAGGCTGAGAGTATCAGTAACGATATAACTGGAGAAAAAATGGCTAAGCGTACATGGCTACTTCTGGGTGTAATAATGTCTCTTGCGAGTGCGGCTTCAGCAGCCCCGCAAACAGCGTCAGCGTCTGGCGGCATCAAAGCTTATGAAGAACAAGAGTTCATCGCTGATTTCACGAAGTTCAAAATTGGCGACACCGCACCTGCGCAGTATCAAACGCCCGAGTACACCATCAAACAGTACCAGTTGCGTAACCTCCCGGCACCGGATGCCGGTACACACTGGACCTATATGGGCGAGAATTACGTCCTGATCGGTGATACTGATGGCAAAATCTACAAAGCCTATAACGGAGATATCTTCTATCATCGCTGATTCGATCCTGATTCGCCCGTGGCAGGAGAGCGATCGCCCTTTCCTGCGCACGCTCTACCTCCACGCCCGGCGTGAAGCCTGGCCGTGGCTGGACAATTCACAGTGGCAGCTTGAAGACTTTGATGCAGCAACCCGTGACGAAGTAATTTGGGTCGCCGTGCAGAACGGTCATCGCCTGGGTTTTGCTTCAGTCTGGACGAACGATAATTTTCTGCACAACCTGTTTGTTGACCCGCAGTATCAGAGCCTTGGAGTCGGACACTTGCTCCTGGAGCAGGTGCAGAAGACGTTTACCAGCACAGGTTCGCTTAAGTGTCTGAAGAAGAATTCGCGGGCTGTTGCGTTTTACCAGCGACACGGCTGGCACATTGAGTCGAAAGGAATTTCTCCGGACGGAGAGTACTATCTGATGCATTACCGGCTTGGGTAAAGTCAGGTGGCGCTACGCTTACCTGACCTACAAAACCGTATTCCGTAGGCCGGGTAAGGCGAAGCCGCCACCCGGCAATTCGGAGCTGGGAACTTACACCGCGCGGAACGCGATATCACCCGGTATCACTTCACCCTGCCAGTAGAGCTGCGCTGCAACGCGCCCCGCCAGCTGGCGATACATCTCAGCAAATTCGCTGTCCGGACGGCTGACGACCGTCGGTTTTCCGCTGTCGAGATCCTCACGAAGAGTAATATGTAGCGGCATCTGGCCAAGCAGTTGGGTGTGATATTTCGCGGCCAGTTTTTCTGCCCCACCCGTACCAAAGATTGGTTCGTGGTGACCGCAGTTGCTGCAGATGTGCATGCTCATGTTTTCAACAATACCGAGCACCGGCACTTCCACTTTCTCGAACATCACGATGCCTTTTTTGGCGTCAATCAGCGCGATATCCTGCGGCGTGGTCACCACAACCGCTCCCGTAACCGGAATATTCTGCGCCAGCGTGAGCTGAATATCACCGGTGCCCGGCGGCATGTCCAGCACCAGATAATCCAGATCCGGCCACATCGTCTCCTGCAGCATCTGCATCAGCGCTTTGCTGGCCATTGGGCCACGCCAGACCATGGCGTTATCATCGGTGACAAGATACCCAATGGAGTTGGTCGCCAGACCGTGAGCCATGATGGGGGCCATGTGAGTGCCATCCGGCGAGGTTGGACGCTGGTTTTCCGCCCCCAGCATGTTTGGAATAGAAGGCCCGTAGATATCGGCATCAAGAATACCGACCTTTGCCCCTTCTGCCGCCAGCGCCAGCGCCAGGTTAACCGCGGTGGAGGATTTACCTACCCCGCCTTTGCCTGAACTTACGGCAATTATATTTTTCACACCGTTCACGCCCGGCTGGTTTTTCACCCGCTTCAGGGTAGCGATGCTGTGGGTCAGCTTCCAGTCAATCGCTTTTGCACCGGTAATGCGCAGCAGTTCAGAGCTGGTTTGCTCTTTCAACGCGTCAAATGCGCTGGTCCAGACGAATGGCATCTGCAACTCAATGTGCAGGGTATCGTCCAGCCAGGCGACGTGGTGCAACGCTTTCAGCGTCGTAAGATTATGTTTCAGGGTTGGATGCTGAAAGTTAGCCAGCGTCCCGGCGACCATCGCTCGTAAGGCTTCCGGTGATTTGGCCTGGGATTGAGAACTCATCCCGACTCCTTTGTTCTTGTGAATAAGACCTTAGATGAACAAGTTTACCTGAAAGGCCGTGGTTTGTGCTTACTTAATAATGCCCCTTTTGGTAATATCAAAAACCCTTTTCACAGTTAAAAGAAGTAATGCCTACTATGACTCAAGTCGCGAAGAAAATTCTGGTAACGTGCGCACTGCCGTACGCCAACGGCTCAATCCACCTCGGCCACATGCTGGAGCATATCCAGGCTGATGTCTGGGTCCGTTACCAGCGAATGCGCGGCCACGAGGTTAATTTCATCTGTGCGGACGATGCCCACGGCACGCCGATCATGCTGAAAGCTCAGCAACTGGGGATTTCCCCGGAGCAGATGATTGCCGAAATGAGTCAGGAGCATCAGACTGATTTTGCTGGCTTTGACATCAGCTACGACAACTATCACTCCACGCACAGCGACGAAAACCGTGAGCTGTCGGAGCTGATCTACACGCGTCTGAAAGAGAACGGTTTTATCAAAAACCGCACCATCTCCCAGCTGTACGATCCGGAAAAAGGCATGTTCCTGCCGGACCGTTTTGTCAAAGGCACCTGTCCAAAATGTAAATCCCCGGACCAGTACGGCGATAACTGCGAAGTGTGCGGCGCGACCTACAGCCCGACCGAGCTTATCGAGCCGAAATCCGTGGTGTCCGGCGCAACGCCTGTGATGCGTGACTCCGAGCACTTCTTCTTCGACCTGCCATCCTTCAGTGAAATGCTGCAGGCATGGACCCGCAGCGGCGCGCTGCAGGAGCAGGTAGCGAACAAGATGCAGGAGTGGTTCGAGTCCGGTCTGCAGCAGTGGGATATCTCCCGCGATGCACCGTACTTTGGTTTCGAAATTCCGAATGCACCGGGTAAATATTTCTACGTCTGGCTGGACGCGCCAATCGGCTACATGGGCTCCTTCAAGAACCTGTGCGACAAGCGTGGCGACACTGTCAGCTTCGACGAATACTGGAAGAAAGATTCCACAGCCGAGCTGTATCACTTCATCGGTAAAGACATCGTCTACTTCCACAGTCTGTTCTGGCCAGCAATGCTGGAAGGCAGCAACTTCCGCAAGCCGACCAATTTGTTCGTACACGGCTACGTGACGGTAAACGGCGCGAAGATGTCCAAGTCCCGCGGGACGTTCATCAAAGCCAGCACCTGGCTGAACCACTTCGATGCGGACAGCCTGCGCTACTACTACACCGCGAAGCTCTCTTCCCGCATCGACGATATCGACCTGAACCTGGAAGATTTCGTGCAGCGCGTGAACGCCGACATCGTCAACAAAGTGGTGAACCTGGCATCCCGTAACGCGGGCTTTATCGCCAAGCGTTTTGACGGCGTGATGGCAGCCGAACTGGCTGACCCAGCCCTGTACAAAACCTTCACCGATGCCGCAGCCACCATTGGCGAAGCGTGGGAAGCGCGTGAGTTCGGTAAAGCCGTGCGTGAAATTATGGCGCTGGCAGACCTGGCTAACCGCTATGTGGACGAGCAGGCTCCGTGGGTTGTGGCGAAACAGGAAGGCCGTGATGCCGATCTGCAGGCTATCTGCTCCATGGGGATCAACCTGTTCCGCGTACTGATGACGTACCTGAAGCCGGTTCTGCCACAGCTTGCTGCACGTGCAGAAGCGTTCCTGAACACTGAACTGACCTGGGATGCGATTGCTCAGCCGCTGCTCGGCCACAAGGTGAACACCTTTAAAGCGCTGTACAACCGCATCGAGATGAAGCAGGTTGAAGCGCTGGTTGAAGCTTCGAAAGAAGAGGTGAAAGCCGCTGCTGCGCCGGTTACCGGCCCGCTGGCTGACGATCCGATTCAGGACACCATCACCTTTGATGATTTCGCGAAAGTTGACCTGCGCGTGGCGCTGATTGAAAACGCGGAGTTTGTGGATGGCTCCGATAAACTGCTGCGTCTGACGCTGGATCTGGGCGGCGAGAAACGTAATGTCTTCTCGGGTATTCGTTCTGCGTATCCAGACCCACAGGTGCTGATTGGCCGCCAGACGGTCATGGTGGCTAACCTGGCACCACGCAAAATGCGCTTTGGTATTTCTGAAGGCATGGTGATGGCCGCAGGCCCTGGCGGGAAAGATATCTTCCTGTTAAGTCCTGACGAAGGCGCGAAGCCTGGTCAGCAGGTGAAATAACAAAAAAGCCGGAGATAATCTCCGGCTTTTTTTATGGCTTCGCGCTGTGTATGCGATTCGTCAGCCCGCGCAAGAAATAGCGCATAAACTGGTCTCCGCACTCGCGATAGTTCTTATGGTCCGGGGCACGCATCATGGCGGTGATCTCTGGCATCGAGACGCGGAATTTCTGCTCGGTCATGATCGCCAGGATATCGTCAGTCTTCAGTGAAAACGCAATACGCAGCTTTTTCAGCACCGTATTGTTGTTTACGCGACGCTCCAGCGCCAGCTCTGGCGCAGACTCATCTTTACCGCGCTTGTCATAGATCAGGCCGTTCAGGAAGCCAGACAGAATAATGTCCGGGCAGCGGACAAAGCCCTCTTCGTCTTCTTTGGTCATCCAGGTATCGAAACCGGCCGACGTGGACTCCATGTCGGAGAGCGCAAGAATGCGCACCATGTCGTTATTATTCGCTTTCAGGGTGTAGCGCAAGCTACGGAGAATATCGTTACTGAGCATAGAGCCTTCGAATGTCGATGATGCAATGGCGCGCAGTGTACCAGCTTTACAGGCCAATCGCCTCTTTCAAACTCTTCAGGTAGCGACGGCTAACCGGCACCGTTTGCCCGGCGCGCAGCACCAGCTCTGCCTGACCGTTGTCTTCCAGGCGGATCTCTTTCAGGTGCGCCATATTGACCAGATACTGGCGATGGCAGCGAATGAGCGGCGTGCGGCTCTCCAGCGTCCGCAAGGTCAACTCGGTAAACCCTTCATTTCCTTCCGCACTGGTGACAAATACTCCGCTCAGGCGGCTGCTGACAAATGCCACATCATCCATCTGCAAAAGATAAATCCGGCTGTGTCCGGTGCAGGGGATAAACTTCAGCGGCTGCTGGTTCTCGGGCAACAGCGTGACATCCTGAACGGTACGCTCCTGGCGTAATCGGGTCAGGGTCTTTTCCAGCCGCTTCTCTTCAATTGGCTTGAGTAAATAATCAAACGCGTGCTCCTCAAAGGCTTTAACGGCATATTCGTCGAATGCGGTTAAAAACACGATGTAGGGACGATGCTCCGGATCGAGCATCCCGACCATCTCCAGCCCGCTGATTCGGGGCATCTGAATGTCGAGGAACAGCACGTCCGGGCGCAGTTTGTGGACAGCACCGATAGCCTCAATGGCGTTCGCACACTCACCCACAATCTCAATATCAGGCTGCTCCTGCAGCAGAACGCGCAGGTTTTCCCGTGCCAGCGGCTCGTCATCCACAATCAGCACTCTTAACATGCGTTTTCCTCCAGCGGCAGTCGTACGGTAATTCGGGTAAATCGATCGGGCTCACAGGCGACGGTGATACCGCAGTCATCGCCAAAATGGGCACGCAGACGTTTATCTACCAGACTCATCCCTAAACCCCCTGTAGCGGAAGGCTGGTAAAGCCCGGCGTTATCTTCGATATCGAGCACCAGATGATGATTAAAACGGCTGGCGGAAATAGTGACCTCCCCGATACCCAGAAGCTGCGAGGTACCGTGTTTGATGGCATTTTCTACAATAGGCTGCAGGGTAAAAGCAGGAAGATGTTGATGGGACAGCTCATCCGGGACGGAGAGCGACACCTGCAGGCGTGACTGGAAACGTGCCTGCTCAATCTGTAGATAAGCATTAACGTGCTCAATCTCATCGGCCAGGGTCACGATCTCAGAAGGACGCTTCAGGTTCTTACGGAAAAAGGTCGACAGAAACTGCACCAGCTGCGCGGCCTGATCGCTGTCGCGCCGAATGACCGCTTTGAGCGTATTGAGAGCATTAAACAGGAAGTGCGGGTTCACCTGAGCATGCAGGAGTTTTATCTCTGACTGGGTCAGCAACGCCTTCTGGCGCTCATACTGCCCGGCCAGGATCTGTGCGGAAAGCAATTGGGCGATCCCCTCCCCCAGCGTGCGGTTGATGGAACTGAACAGGCGATTTTTCGCTTCATACAGTTTGATGGTACCCATCACTCTCTGGTTTTCTCCGCGCAACGGAATGACCAGCGTAGAACCCAGTTTGCACTGCGGATGCAGCGAACAGCGATAAGGCACTTCGTTACCGTCGGCATAAACCACTTCGCCAGTTTCAATGGCGCGCAGCGTATAGGCTGAGGAGATGGGTTTACCAGGCAAATGGTGATCGTCCCCGGTACCGGTAAAGGCCAGCAGCCGCTCACGGTCTGTTATCGCCACGGCACCGATATCCAGCTCTTTATAGAGAACCAGCGCAACCTTCATGCTGTTTTCTTCGTTAAAGCCCTGGCGCAGGATCCCTTCCGTCGAAGCGGCAACCTTCAGCGCGGTTGCGGAAAACGCCGAGGTGTACTTCTCAAACATGGCACGTTTATCGAGCAAAATACGCATAAACAGCGCCGCCCCCACGGTGTTGGTCACCATCATCGGGGCGGCAATGCTGCTGACCAGGTGCAGCGCATCCTCAAACGGGCGGGCAATCAGCAAAATGATCGCCATCTGCGCCATTTCGGCGACAAAGGTAATCGCACCTGCGGTCAGTGGGCTGAAGACTTTATCCGGACGGCCACGTTTGATCAGATAGCTATGCACCAGGCCACCGAGCAGCCCTTCTACGATCGTGGAAATCATGCAACTGAGTGCCGTCATCCCGCCCATGGAATAGCGATGCAGGCCCCCCGTTAAACCGACAAGACCCCCGACGACGGGACCGCCCAACAGTCCGCCCATCACCGCGCCGATAGCGCGCGTATTGGCAATAGAGTCTTCGATATGAAGACCAAACCAGGTCCCCATAATGCAGAATATGGAAAATACGACGTAGCAGAGAAATTTGTGCGGCAGACGGACGGTGACTTGCATCAGCGGAATAAACAGGCGCGTTTTGCTCATCAGCCAGGCGATGACAAGGAACACGCACATCTGCTGAAGCAACAGCAGCACCAGATTAAACTCGTACATACTCAAAACCGCACACGCTAAAAACGCGTAACATACACTGATAAGGGGGAACTTTCTTTGAAGCACCCCAAAAAAGCGCGAAATCGTGTTCGCAATCACATCTTTTTCCGAACATTGCGCATGCTTCGCATTTTTTGTTCAAAAATCAATCAATCCTTCCTGGTTCGGCAAAGTGGGTCTACATTTATTCTGGGGAAGCGTGAGCCAGGGGGCGAATATGGCGCTTTACACAATAGGTGAAGTAGCACTCCTTTGTGATATCAATCCCGTTACCCTACGGGCGTGGCAACGGCGGTATGGATTACTGAAACCGCAAAGAACGGATGGCGGACATCGCCTTTTCAACGATGCCGATATCGACCGGATTCGTGAGATTAAAAGCTGGATCGACAACGGTGTGCAGGTTGGCAAAGTAAAGTCTCTGCTTTGCCAGGACGATCCTGACACACAGCACCTCTGGCGCGAACAACAGGAAACCCTGCTAAGACTTCTGCAGGCAGGCAACCTGCAGCGCCTGCGCGCATGGATAAAAGAGCAAGGGCGCGATTATCCAGCACAAACGCTGATCACGCATCTTTTCATACCGCTTCGCCGTCGTCTGCAGTGCCAACAGTCCACCCTGCAGGCGCTGCTCAGTATGCTCGATGGTGTGCTTATCAATTACATTGCCGTCTGTCTTGCCTCCGCGAAGAGCAAGGCCGGGAAAGATGCGCTGGTGGTCGGCTGGAACGTGCACGATACCACCCGCCTGTGGCTGGAAGCCTGGATTGCAACGCAAAAGGGCTGGCGCGTGGATGTCCTTGCGCATTCGCTGGCGCAGCTGCGGCCCGAATTTTTCGATGGTCAGACTCTGCTGGTCTGGTGTGGCGAAGTGCCATCCGCCTCGCAGCAACAGCTGCTGACGGAATGGCGTGAACATGGTTACCCGGTTTACTCACTTGGCCCGGATGAACAGTAACGGCATTTAATGGTTCATTAACAGCTGCGCTTCACCGTATAATTGTTCCGTTAACAACAGGAGCAGATGATGAAGGCAACCAAACTGGCCATTATTACCCTTTTTGTCCTGATGGCCGTGAGCGGTATCGGCGGCGTGATGCTGGCAGGATACTCGTTTATTGTTCGCGGCGGTGTCGGCTGAGGTGCAGCGTCAGCCGCTCAAAAACGCGATCGACGACGATCGCCGCCAGCGCGACCAGCACCGCCCCCTGCACAATATAGGCCGTATTAAACCCGCTTAAGCCGATTATAATCGGCGTTCCCAGCGTATTGGCTCCTACCGTCGACGCAATTGTTGCCGTTCCGATGTTGATAATGACCGACGTGCGGATCCCGGCAATAATAACGGGCGCCGCTAATGGCAATTCAACCTTACGTAGCTGCTGCCCGCGACTCATCCCCATCCCTTCAGCCACACTCAATACAGACGCAGGTACTGCCGCGATACCCGCCAGCGTGCCCTGCAGAATGGGCAATACGCCATATAAAATCAGCGCAATAATTGCCGGTTGCTGACCAAAGCCCATGACCGGAACCGCTATCGCCAGCACCGCCACCGGCGGAAACGTCTGACCAATGGCCGCTATCGTCTCAACCAGCGGACGAAATTCCCGGCCTGCTGGCCGTGTCACCGCAATGCCCGCCCCCACTCCCAGCACAACAGCAATAGCGCTTGAGAGGACCACCAGCCAGAGATGTGCCAGGGCAAGATTAATAAAGCTCTCCTGCTGATAAACCGGTCGTGGCAGCCCGGGAAAAAGGGTGCTGAACAGCGCCGCGCTGTGTGGCATCAGAAACAGTAAGGCGACAAAGATGGCTACCAGCCAGAGAAGCGGATCACGCAGTGTTTTCACGTATCACCTCCCCAGCCAACAGATCGCGAAAATGCAAGGCACCACAAGGCGCACCGTGGGCGTCCGCAACAGGTAGCACCTCACACTGACCCGCAACAAACGCGGAGAGCGCATCCCGCAGGCTCATCTGCTTCTGCAACGGCTCACCACTCACTGGAGCATCTTCCCGACGCATATAGTCGCTGACCGTCCGCAGGGAGAGCAGCCTGACCCCCAGTTCACTGCGGCCAAAAAACTCACGCACAAAATCACTTTTCGGATGGCTTAACAGTTCGAGCGGGCTCCCCTGCTGAACCACTTCGCCGTGATCCATCAGCACCAGATGGTCGGCCAGGCGCAGGGCTTCATCAATATCGTGCGTCACGAGAACGATCGTACGTCCGAGAATGCGGTGAATACGGGTCATTTCCGTTTGTAGCGCCCCGCGCGTGACCGGGTCAAGCGCACCAAAGGGTTCATCCATCAACAATACCTGTGGGTTGGCCGCCAGGGCGCGCGCTACCCCCACCCGCTGCTGCTGTCCCCCGGAAAGCTGGTGCGGATAGCGGTCACGCAGTGTGGACTCTAGCCCCAGTAGAGACATCAGTTCATCAACTCTGTCAGCTATTTTTGCCCGCGACCACTTCTCCAGCTGCAGCACAGTGGCAATGTTCTGCGCCACCGTCCAGTGCGGAAACAGGCCTATCGACTGAATGGCATATCCCATCCGGCGACGCAACTCCAGCACCGGCAGGCTGCGGATCTCCTCTCCGGCAAAGCGGATCAAACCGCTATCATGCTCAACCAGACGATTGATCATCTTCAGGGTGGTGGATTTTCCCGAGCCCGAGGTACCTATCAGCACGGAAAACGCACCCTCGGCAAAGTTCAGGTTCAGATGGCTTGCCGCCGGGCGTCCCGCAAAAGTTTTACTGACATCATGAAATTCAATCATTGGCTCTTCTCCTGAGCAGCGCGAGCCATAAGGCAAACAGCGCGTCGACAACAACCGCCAGCGCAATCGTAGGAACCACGCCTAATAACACCAGATCCAGGGCACTACTCAGCAGCCCCTGGAATACCAGCGCGCCAAAACCACCCGCCCCAATCAGCGCCGCAATGACCGCCATGCCAACGGTTTGCACCGCCACTACTCGCAGGCTACGCAGCAGGAGAGGCAGTGCCAGCGGAAGCTGTATCTGCCAGAAACATTGTCGCGTGCTCATCCCCATCGCATGGGCGCTTTCCAGCACATCCGGGGCGACCTGACTTAAGCCCGCGACCACGCCGCGTACCAGCGGCAACAGTGCATACAACACCAGCGCGATAAGAGCGGGGGTTAATCCCGTACCGGCGATGCCTATTGTTCCCAACACAGGAAATGACTTCACCAGCCCGGCCAGAGGGGCAATCAGCAGACCAAACAGCGCAACGGAAGGGATAGTCTGGATAACGTTCAGCACGGCAAAAACGCCCCCCTGACGTGAAGGGTGACGATAGCACCACATGCCCAACGGGATCCCGAGCAGGAGAGCCGGGAAAAGCGTCCCGAAGAGAATGGTCAGATGTTGCGTCAGGGCATCATCAAACACCTCCTGACGGTTGGCGTACTCCTTTAACAGCGAGAGATTATTCAGTTCGCCACTAAACAGCAGGAGCAATGGAATAACCCATATCTGTGCATTAAGCACCCAACGCCATACGGACGCAGAGATGAGGCGACGTATAGCATCGCTGCAGGCGAGCAGGCACAACGCCAGCCACAGCCACAGGCCGCTCCCCACCGTTGTTCTTGCCAGCGGGCTTTCCGCCGAAGCCATATGTGTTGCCGCAAGCCCGGCTCCCCAGAAAAGGGTGATAAAAAGCCCTTCAGAGAGCAGCAACGTCAACCATTGTGCTGTACGACCTTGCCAGAGCGATAGCGCAACCCACGCCCCCGGCGCCACCGCAAGCAACCACGGTGTAAACGACCAGACTTCCCAGAGAGAACGCCCCTCCCCCGACATCAGGCGATTAGGGGCGACATTCACAAACGGTAACGCGACCGCTGCGATGGTCACACAGGCCAACAGCAGCAGGACGCGGTTATGACATTTTATTGGCACAGCCTTTTCCCGTTACTTCACAAGCCCTTGTTGTTTCAGGAAGTCGGCGGCCACTTTTTTGGCATCCAGCCCCTCGACGGCAATGCTGGCATTCAGCTGTTGCAGCGTTTTTTCATCCAGTTTTTCGAAAACAGGTTTGAGCCAGTCGGCAATCTCCGGGTAGGCTTTCAGCACTGCCTCACGTACCACCGGCGTCGGGGCATAAATCGGCTGCACGCCTTTTGGATCGGTCAGGGTTTGCAGGCCAAGTGCCGCGACCGGGCCGTCGGTACCGTAGGCCATGGCCGCGTTAACACCCGAAGTTTTCTGTGCAGCGGCTTTGATGGTCACCGCCGTATCGCCGCCTGCCAGAGAGAGCAGTTGCGCCTGGTCAAGCTTGAAGTCATAGGCTTTTTCGAACGCAGGCAGCGCATCAGGACGCTCGATAAATTCTGCCGACGCGGCAAGCTTAAAGTCGCCCTTCTCTTTCAGGTAGCGGCTGAGATCGGCCAGGGTAGTCAGCTTCCCTTTCTCCGCCACGTCTTTACGCACGGCGATAGTCCAGGTGTTGTTGGCCGGAGCCGGAGTCAGCCAGACCAGCTTGTTCTGTTCAGCATCGAGCTTTTTGACTTTGTCATATCCGGCTTTGGCGTTTTTCCAGGCCGGATCGTTTTCATCTTTGAAGAAGAATGCGCCGTTGCCGGTGTATTCCGGGTAGATATCCAGCTCGCCGGAAGTAATCGCGCCGCGCACGACGGGCGTAGTACCCAGCTGGACTTTATTGACGGTTTTGACGCCGTGGCTTTCGAGCACCTGCAAAATGATATTGCCGAGCAGCGCGCCTTCGGTATCTATCTTTGAGCCCACTTTTACCGGCTCCGCCGCCTGTAAGGGCAGACTTATTGCCGCCAGCAACACCGCAGATCCCAACATCCCCTTTGCAATCGTCATTCCGCTATCCTCATATTTTTTGCTGCCTTTTTCAGAGGCTTGAGAGAAAAGCGTAGCTTAAAACGGCGTGATTAACCGTCAAAATGCCTTTTTAGCATAAGATAAGACGCATCCCCCGCGAACGGGGGATGCAAAGGAAGGAAAGGTTACAGCAGTTCGAACTCGCCTTTATTCACCCGGGCAGAATCCACACCGATAAACACGTTGAATTTGCCAGGCTCAGCATCGTATTTCATCTGCTGATTCCAGAACTTCAGCGCGTCCACGTCAATTGGGAAGCTGATGGTTTTGGTTTCCCCCGGTTTCAGGTTGACCTTTTCAAAGCCACGCAGCTGCTTCACCGGACGACTCATGGAGGCAGTCACATCCTGAACGTACATCTGGATCACCGTAGCCCCTTCGCGCTTACCGGTGTTAGTCACCTCAACGCTGGCTGTCACTTTACCGTCACGCTTCAGGCTCGGGGCCGACATTTTCACGTCAGAGACCTTGAAGGTGGTGTAGCTCAGGCCATAACCAAACGGGTACAGCGGGCCATTAGCTTCGTCGAAGTAACGAGACGTGTACTTGTTCGGTTTGTCGGCGTTGTATGGACGACCGGTGTTCAGGTGGCTGTAGTAGACCGGGATCTGACCAACGGAGCGCGGGAAGGACATTGGCAATTTGCCTGACGGGTTGTAATCGCCAAACAGTACGTCGGCAATCGCGTTACCGCCTTCGGTACCGGCGAACCAGGTTTCCAGTATCGCGTCAGCCTGCTGGTCTTCTTTCACCAGCGCCAGCGGACGACCGTTCATCAGCACCAGCACCAGCGGCTTGCCCGTCGCTTTCAGGGCAGCGATCAAATCGCGCTGGCTTTGCGGAATGGTGATATCGGTACGGCTGGAAGCTTCATGCGCCATCCCCTGCGCTTCTCCCACAACCGCCACAACGACATCAGACTGTTTTGCCGTCTTAACCGCTTCGTCGATCATCTCTTTCGGCGTGCGCGGGTCAACCTTCACCGCTTCCTCATACTGGTTGAGGAACGTCACGATGTCTTTATCGTTAGTGACGTTAGCCCCTTTGGCATAGACCACACTGGCGTTTTCACCGACAGCGTTCTTAATACCCGTCAGCACGGTTACGGACTGGTCAGCGACGCCCGCCGCGGACCAACTCCCCATCACGTCGCGCTTGCTGTCGGCCAGCGGGCCGACCACGGCAATGGTGCCGGATTTTTTCAGCGGCAGCGTGTCGAGACGGTTCTTCAGCAGCACCAGGCTTTCGCGGGCGACTTCACGCGCTTCTTTACGATGCAGACGGCTTTCGGCGTTGGTATCTACCGGGTCAGAGTCTTTCGGCCCCAGGTGACTGTACGGATCGTTAAACAGCCCCATGTCATATTTCACGTTCAGCACGTGACGCGTGGCATCGTCCAGCTCCGCCATCGTTACCTTGCCGCTCTTCACCAGCCCCGGCAGGTATTTGCTGTAGTACTCGTCGCTCATGCTCATGTTAATGCCGGACTTGAGCGCCACGCGCACGGCATCTTCCGGATCGGATGCGGTACCGTGTTTGATCAGTTCTTTAATGGCGCCGTGGTCAGAAACGGTGATGCCCTTAAAGCCCCACTGGTCGCGCAATACGTCTTTCAGCAGCCAGGAATCAGACGTCGCAGGCGTGCCGTTCAGCGAGTTGAGCGCCACCATCACCGCGCCGCTGCCCGCGTCCAGACCTGCCTTGTACGGCGGCATATAGTCGTTGAACAGGCGCTGCGGGCTCATGTCAACGGTGTTGTACTCTTTGCCGCCCTCCACTGCACCGTAAGCGGCGAAGTGCTTCACGCTGGTCATGACAGAGTAACGGTCTGCCGGGCTTTTGCCCTGCATCGCTTCCACCATGGTTTTGCCCATCGTGGCGGTTAAATAAGTATCTTCACCAAAGCCTTCGGACGCACGGCCCCAGCGCGGATCGCGGGAGACGTCGACCATCGGTGCCCAGGTCATGTTCAGGCCATCATCTGCCGCTTCATACGCGGAAACTCGCCCCACGGTTTTCACCGCGTCGAGGTTAAAGGAGGAGGCTAAACCAAGGCTGATGGGGAAGACGGTGCGCTGACCGTGCAGCACGTCATAGGCGAAGAACAGCGGTATTTTCAGGCGACTGAGTTCCATCACCTGATCCTGCATTTTACGGATGTCCTGGCGGGTAACGGTGTTAAAAATCGCCCCGACCTGACTATCCTTAATCATTTCACGGATGGCCTCTTTCGGGTTATCCGGGCCAACGCTGATAAGACGCAACTGGCCGATTTTCTCATCGACCGTCATTTTCTTGAGCAATTCCGTCACAAACGCGTCCCGGGCTTCAGGCGTAAGCGGATGATTGCCAAACAAATCCTCTGCCAGCGCGGGTTGCAGCGCCAGGCTGACGGCAACACCTACAGAACATAGCCATTTCATGTTGTTATACTCTCTCATCAATAACCGCCGGAAGATCTCGGCCAAACCGTGCGAAAGGCGCAGTGTGCCACAAACCCTCTGAACGTTGCAGGGTTATTCTCTGATTTTTCTCGTGAATACTCGACCGCTTAACAGTTAATCGCGCTATGCTTTATTGCGAGAAATTTGCCCCACCACAAGGAGTGGAAGATGTCTTCTGTTCAAACTCACAATAACACGACGTTTATCAACGAACTGTCGCGCCTGGTTGGCTCCTCTCACCTGCTTACCGACCCGGCCAAAACCGCCCGCTACCGTAAGGGGTTTCGCTCCGGTCAGGGCGAGGCGCTGGCGGTGGTTTTCCCCGGCACGCTGCTGGAGCTATGGCGCGTGCTGAGCGCCTGCGTCGCCGCAGACAAGATTATATTAATGCAGGCAGCAAACACCGGCCTGACCGAAGGCTCAACGCCGAACGGCAACGATTACGATCGTGACATTGTCATCATCAGCACCCTGCGCCTCGACAAATTACACCTTCTGGATAAAGGTGAGCAGGTGCTCGCCTTCCCTGGTACAACGCTCTACTCTCTGGAAAAAGCACTTAAGCCGCTGGGTCGTGAGCCGCACTCGGTGATCGGTTCCTCCTGCATTGGCGCCTCGGTGGTAGGTGGGATCTGCAACAACTCCGGTGGTTCGCTGGTGCAGCGTGGCCCCGCTTATACCGAAATGTCGCTTTTTGCCCGTATTGACGAAAATGGCAAACTGACGCTGGTTAACCATCTGGGGATTGATCTGGGCGTTACGCCGGAACAAATCCTCAGCAAACTTGACGACGATCGCGTTAAAGATGAAGACGTTCAGCACGATGGCCGCCATGCGCACGATCACGATTATGTTACCCGCGTGCGGGATATCGAAGCCGATACGCCAGCCCGTTACAACGCCGATCCGGATCGCCTGTTTGAATCTTCTGGCTGCGCGGGCAAGCTGGCGGTTTTTGCGGTACGCCTTGATACGTTCCCGGCAGAGAAAAAACAGCAGGTATTTTACATCGGTACCAATCAGCCTGAGGTGCTGACCGAGATCCGCCGCCATATTCTGGGCGAATTCACGCACCTGCCTGTGGCCGGCGAATATATGCATCGGGATATTTACGACATTGCCGAGCGCTACGGCAAAGACACCTTCCTGATGATCGACAAGCTCGGCACCGACAAAATGCCGTTCTTCTTCACTATGAAGGGCCGCACCGACGCGATGCTGGAGAAAGTGTCGCTGTTTAAACCTCACTTCACTGACCGCTTTATGCAGAAGTTAGGCAACGTCTTCCCGGCGCATTTACCGGAGCGGATGAAAACCTGGCGCGACAAATATGAACACCATTTACTGCTGAAAATGGCCGGTGACGGGATTACCGAAGCGCAGACCTGGCTGACCGAATTCTTCAAAACTGCTGACGGGGATTTCTTTGCCTGTACTCCTGAAGAAGGCAGCAAAGCCTTCCTGCACCGTTTTGCAGCTGCGGGTGCCGCCATCCGTTATCAGGCGGTACATTCAGAAGAGGTAGAAGATATTCTGGCGCTGGATATCGCCCTAAGACGCAACGATACCGAGTGGTTTGAACACCTGCCGCCAGAGATTGACAGCAAGCTGGTACACAAGCTCTATTATGGCCACTTTATGTGCTACGTCTTCCATCAGGATTACATCGTTAAAAAAGGGGTTGATGCACACGAACTGAAGGAGCAGATGCTCGCCCTGTTACGTGAACGTGGCGCACAATATCCTGCGGAACACAACGTCGGTCATCTTTATAAAGCCCCTGACGCACTTAAGCAGTTTTACCGCGAGAATGACCCTACAAACAGCATGAATCCCGGTATCGGTAAAACAACGCGGAAGAAATACTGGAAAGAGAGTGCTGACACGGAATAGCAGATTACGCAAGCTTCTGATTAATTCCTACAGCCAAATTTGAGAGATTGTTAAGCGCTCCTTAATCGTAATAGAGTAACTGTCTGACGCCGGAGAAACGTTTCTCCGGCATTCTATAACGAGGAGCAGGCACATCATGTCGGCTGTTGATGTTTTATCCGAAACCGAACTGGAAGTGCGTGATGCCCTTCCCGATGATGTGCATGCCATCGCGGCCATCTATGCCTGGCATGTACTTCACGGGCGTGCGTCATTTGAAGAAGTTCCCCCCACCATTGACGAAATGCGTCAACGTATGAAAGGTGTGGCAGAGAACGGTTTACCGTGGCTTATCGCTCTTTATCGTGGCATCGTTGTGGGCTATTGCTATGCCACACCTTACCGCCCGCGACACGCCTATCGTTATACTCTGGAAGAGTCAATATACGTGGATGCCAGCACCACCGGACGCGGTTTTGGCTCCGCATTAATGAGTGCGCTGATTGCGCGCTGCGAACAAGGCCCATGGCGCCAGATGATTGCCGTAGTGGGGGATGGCAGTAATAATCCCGGCTCGTTACGGCTGCACAAAAAACACGGCTTTGAGATTGTCGGTCAGTTGCGCAGCGTGGGGTATAAGAAAGGCGACTGGCGGGATACGGTGATTATGCAGCGTCCACTCAACGATGGAGACTGGACGCTGCCGGAGTAAGCCGGGTAAGGCGAAGCCGCCACCCGGCGCTGACAGGCGGCTCAGTCGTTTTGCGCGGTCGCCATCTGTTCAGCTTTCTGCTTTTTATAGGTCAATGCCGCAGCCGGAACAGGCTGCACTTTCCCCGTTTCAATCCAGGTACGCAGTCGGCTTGCATCCGCGAAGTGGGTGTATTTGCCGAAGGCATCCATCACCACCAGCGCTACCGGTTTGCCGTTAAAAACAGTACGCATGACCAGACAGTGTCCCGCCGCATTGGTAAAACCGGTTTTCGTTAACTGGATATTCCAGTTATCCCGGTAAACCAGATGGTTAGTATTACGGAACGGCAGCGTATAGGCTGGGTTCGCAAACGTCGCCGTCTCTTCACGGGTGGTACTGAGCTGACCAATCAGCGGGTACTGTTTGCTGGCGATCAGCAGTTTTGTCAGATCGCGGGCGGTGGAGACGTTGTTAATCGACAGACCTGTCGGTTCAACATAATGCGTATTGTTCATCCCCAGCGATTTGGCTTTCGCATTCATCGCACGAATAAATGCGTCGTAGCCGCCCGGATAATGGTGGGCGAGGCTCGCCGCAGCGCGGTTTTCAGATGACATCAGCGCCAGCAGCAGCATATTTTTACGGCTGATTTCGCTGTTCAGTCGCACGCGGGAATAAATCCCTTTCATCTCCGGCGTGTGGCTAATATCCACTTTCAGTTTTTCGTCCAGCGGCAGATGTGCATCAAGCACCACCATCGCGGTCATTAACTTGGTAATGGAGGCAATCGGGCGCACCAGGTCCGGATGGCTGGCGTAAATGACCTTATTGGTGTTGAGATCAACAATCATCGCGCTGCCGGAGGCAATTTGCGGCTGGGCAGCAGCAGCGGTCACCGCGGGCGTTTTGGCGATGGCTGGCACGGCAGCGGACGCCCCCAGCAACAGTGCCAGGCTAAGTAAAGAGACTCGGAATTTCAGCATGGTGAGACTTCTGATAATTATTCACGCACGTAATGACGTACACCGCCTGTGTCGACGGTAAACACAGGCTGGCTTCGGCATCATAGCCGTCACCGCGCTTTGTCGCCAGCGGATAATCGTGAGCAGATGCTGCATTGCTGGCATTTACGCCAGCAATGCAGTGAACTTAGAAGAGACGGTATCCATAACCCCAAAGAATTACCGTCAGCGCCAGTAACGCCTCCAGCACCAGCACACCGATAGCGAGTGTTGAACTGGAGAAGCTCAGGCCCTCTTCTTTATTAATATTCAGGAAGGTTGGAACCCCCAGATACAGCAAATAACCGGTGTAAAAGAGGGCAATGGTACCGATCAGCGCGCACAACCAGACCAGTGGATAGAGCGCAACAATACCGCTTAAGAACAGCGGGGTCGCGACATATCCGGCGAAGACCATACAGTGCGCCAGCGATGGACGTTGCGGGTAGTTACGCGCCATCCAGTGAATGACACGCCCCATGACGGCAACACCCGCCAGCATCAGGCCATAAAAGATGATGGCCAGATAAAGCCCGGTAAACCATGAAAGCTGAACTACGGTGCCATCCCCGAAGTTCCAGCCGATTTGAGTTGTTCCGATAAAGGCGCATATTACCGGCACCGCGGCCATCAGCAACACATGGTGCGTGTAATGATGCGAGACGGTTTCATTCTCACTTTTGATGACGTGCATTTCACGATCGGGATGGGAGAAAAGTCCCCAGACATGGTTCATAGAGCCCCCTTGTTGTCGGTCCGTCAGCGATACTTTAAGTATAATGCAGGCTTTAGATTATTTTATGTACAGCAGGAAATTTCCGTTGATTTCCCCGCTGTTGATTCATGGGGTATATGATTAACGGAGGTATACCGAGGGAGATGACGTTTACGTAATGGATATCAACAATCTTATTGAACAATATGGATACGCCGCGCTGGTTGCTGGCAGCGTGGCAGAAGGCGAAACCATCACATTGCTCGGCGGCGTCGCCGCGCATCAGGGGTTACTGAAATTCCCGCTGGTCGTCGCCGCCGTCGCCCTGGGGGGGATGATTGGCGACCAGCTGCTCTACTTTCTGGGGCTGCGCTTTGGGCCAGGGCTACTTAAGCGTTTCAAAAAGCATCAGAAGAAAATTCGACGCGCTCAGCGGCTCATTCAACGTCATCCCTATCTGTTCGTCATTGGCACGCGCTTTATGTACGGCTTTCGAATTATCGGCCCGATACTGATAGGTGCCAGCCATCTGCCTCCGAAAATTTTCCTGCCGCTCAATATTCTTGGCGCGATTGCCTGGGCGCTTATCTTTACGACGCTCGGTTACGTCGGTGGCGAAGTGATTGGTCCATGGCTGCATAACCTTGACCAGCACCTGAAGCACTGGGCGTGGTTAATTCTGGTGGTTGTGGCGGTGATTGCAGTACGGCTGTGGCTGAAGCATCGCGAGAAAACTCGCGATGAGGATTGATGACCCTTTCAGCTATGATGATAACCGCCACCCAGTGCCGACGTCAGCTGCAGCGTGGCGTCGATATACTGACCTTTCAGCATCAACCCGGCGAGGTGTTCTTTGAGTGCCGGTATTCTGGCTTCACTGACCCGTGAACCCGCGATGATACCCGCACTAAAACGTGCCTGCGCCAGGGCCACAACCCGCGCCGCATCATTTTCGACCTGCTGCTGTTGGCGATTTTTCGCCATCAGTGTTTCGACTTCACTGGCTGTACGTGCCACCTGATTAACCGCCTCCACCACCGCTTTGTTGTAACTGGCGACCGAGAGATTATTTTGCGCCTGGGCGATATCAAGGTTCGCATTTAGTCTGCCGCTGTCGAAAATCGGCAGTGTCAGCCCCGCTGTCACCCCCATCTGCTGCGCTGAAGAACGGAACAGGTCGCTCAGGTGGAGCGCATCCTGCTGTAAGAATGCCATCAGATTCACATCAGGATAAAAAGCCGCTCTGGCCGCCTCCACCTCGCTCATGGAGGCTTCGATATACCAGTGTGCCTCCTGAAGATCCGGTCGACGCGCCAGCAGTTCATACCCCAGCGTTGACGGTAGCGAGGCATCGACCGTCGGCAGCGCATGCCGCGAAAGCGTCACGGAGGAGGAATTCGTTAGCGCAACCAGACGCGCCTCAACGGCTTTCATCTTCCCGTTAACTTCTGCCAGGTTCTCTTCGGTTTTGCTGGCATTGATATCCGTTTCGACCCCTTCCACAGAAGAGGTGATCCCGTGCTGATACAATTCGAGGTCTGCGCCAATAATATTGTCCTGTTCATGTTTGATCTGGACGAGGACATCCTGCACTGCGGCCTGAGTTTGCCACTCCCAGTAGAGCCGGGCCACGCTGCTGGCCAGCAGTTGTCGGGTTTGCTCGAGCTCCGCTTTTTGCGCATTCACTCGGCCTATACGGGCTTCAACCTGCGCGCGATTTTTCCCCCACAGATCGAGATCCCAGCCCGCGGTCAGCCCAAAGGTGCCGTTGGTGTACCACGGACCGGTAGTACCTGCCGCCGGGTCGGTAATCGCAAAGGGTCCCATAAGCCCTTCAGCAGACATTTTCTGGCGTTCTGCATCAGCTGAAAAATCAATTTGCGGGCCGTCGGCAGCCATAGCGGCTTTTGCCTGAGCCTCGGCAAGCGTAATGCGCTGGCGGGCAATTTGCATATCCGGGGCGTCATTCAGCGCTTTGGCAATCAGCGAATTAAGCTCAGGATCGTTATAGTCTTTCCACCACTCATTTTTCGGCCATGCTGAAGGATGGAGTGTTGTATTAACCGACGCTGTTACTGATTGCGTATTCAGGGGAGATACCGTGGTATGTTCCGGCGCGCAGGCCACCAGAATAAAAGCAAGGGGGAGACTCAGAGATAAAATAAGAGAACGTTTCATTACGCCACACACTCAAAAAATAAAGGCGAAAATTACGCTTAATGCTGTTTATTTTTTTAGGAATGCGTGGCAATGGGGACATTGTTAAACATTTACATAATTGGAAAAATATTCACTAAATGAATTAATTATATATTCATATTTATTATTTTGATTGAATAACCCGCGCAATATCACCAGACGTTTGTAGTGTGCGGATCTCCTGAAACAGCCCCAACGCCTCGCTATATTCTTTGCGCAAATAACTCAGCCACTGTTTAATTCGCGCGACATGATATAGCCCGGTGTCACCCTGTTTTTCCAGACGACTGTATTTTTGCAGCAGCGTGACGACGTCTGCCCACGGCATTCGCGGTTCGTTATATTTTACCACCCGGCTGAGGTTAGGTACGTTAAGCGCGCCGCGGCCGATCATTACCGCATCGCAGCCTGTCTCTTTCAGACATGCCTGCGCGCTCTCGTAATCCCAGATTTCACCGTTGGCGATAACAGGAATAGTCAGCCTTTTACGGATCTCACCGATCGCCTGCCAGTTAATACGCTCGGCTTTGTAGCCATCTTCTTTGGTGCGACCATGCACCACCAGCTCCGTGGCACCGGCCTGCTGTACAGCATCGGCAATTTCAAACTGCCTGGCGTCGCTGTCCCAGCCCAGACGCACCTTTACCGTCACCGGTAAATGCGCAGGCACAGCTTCACGCATCGCCTTCGCACCGCGGTAAATGAGTTCTGGATCTTTCAGCAGTGTCGCCCCACCGCCGCTGCCGTTCACCAGCTTTGACGGACAGCCGCAGTTGAGATCCACCCCGTAAGACCCGAGCTCGACCGCCCGGGCGGCGTTTTCCGCCAGCCATTCGGGGTACTGGCCGAGCAGCTGAATACGTACCAGCGTGCCGGAGGAGGTACGGCTCTGGTTGTGCAGCTCGGGGCAAAGTCGGTAGAAGGATTTTACTGGCAACAACATATCGACCACGCGCAGAAACTCCGTCACGCAGAGATTGTAGTCGTTCACCTCGGTCAGAAGCTCGCGCACGAGAGAGTCGAGCACGCCTTCCATTGGGGCCAGTAAAACACGCATATCAGTACCTGTGAAAAAAGACGCGCTATAGTATCTGCTCTGTATGTATGTGGAAAGCCCGACGTTCCATTCTGGAATGTCTGGTATGCTCAAAATTCATGATGTGATCCATGGCACATTTTCAGGTTTAATTGTATGATGAATGCGTTTCAGCAAGGACTTTCTCCATGAGCAAATCATTGAACATTATCTGGCAATATCTGCGTGCATTCGTCCTGATTTATGCCTGCCTGTATGCCGGGATTTTCATCGCGTCGCTGCTGCCCATCACGATCCCCGGTAGCATTATCGGTATGCTAATCCTGTTTGTTTTACTGGCGTTGCAAATTCTACCCGCTAAGTGGGTCAACCCTGGCTGCTTCATCCTTATTCGCTATATGGCGCTGCTTTTCGTGCCTATCGGCGTCGGGGTTATGCAGTATTTTGATTTGCTTAAAGCCCAGTTCGGCCCAATCGTTGTCTCCTGTGCGGTCAGTACGCTGGTGGTTTTCCTGGTCGTGAGCTGGAGCTCTCATCTGGTGCATGGCGAACGTAAAGTTGTCGGGGAGAAAACAAAAAAATGATAGCCAATATCTGGTGGTCGCTACCGTTAACGCTGGTGGTGTTCTTCGCCGCACGCAAACTTGCCGCACGTTTCAAAATGCCGCTGCTGAATCCACTGCTGGTGGCCATGGTGGTGATTATTCCATTCCTGCTTCTCACCGGCATTCCTTACGAACGCTATTTTGCCGGCAGCAAAATTTTGAATGATTTGCTACAGCCCGCCGTTGTGGCACTCGCCTTTCCTTTATATGAGCAACTTCACCAGATCCGCGCTCGCTGGAAGTCCATCATTACGATCTGCTTTGTGGGCAGTCTGGTGGCAATGATCACCGGGACGTCGGTAGCGCTGCTGATGGGAGCGTCTCCACAAATTGCAGCCTCTATCCTGCCAAAATCCGTCACCACGCCAATTGCGATGGCGGTTGGCGGTAGCCTTGGAGGGATTCCAGCCATCAGCGCCATGTGTGTGATTTTCGTTGGTATTTTGGGTGCTGTGTTTGGACATACTCTGCTCAATGGCATGCGCATTCATACCAAAGCTGCGCGGGGCCTGGCAATGGGGACAGCATCGCACGCACTGGGGACAGCACGCTGTGCAGAACTGGATTATCAGGAAGGGGCGTTTAGCTCACTGGCACTGGTCATCTGCGGGATCATCACCTCCCTGCTGGCCCCATTCATTTTCCCGCTGATTCTGGTGGTAATGGGCTAAAATTTGCGATGCGTCGCGCAAATTTCATTTTGATTTCATAAGTTGCATACATATTGAGAACTGGATCACATATAAAGCCCCATCGGCTCCGTAAACTACCGATCCATTAACCTTTATGAGGCAAACGCAATGCATCCACGTTTTCAAGCTGCTTTCGCCCAGCTTGCCGAGAATTTGCAAACCGCTCTGACCCCGATTCTGGCGGATGAGCATTTCCCCGCCCTGCTGACGGCGGAGCAGGTCACGATGCTGAAACAGGCAACGGGGCTGGACGAAGACGCGCTGGCTTTTGCTCTGCTGCCGCTGGCTGCCGCCTGTGCACGTGCTGACCTCTCCCACTTCAACGTCGGGGCCATTGCACGCGGCATCAGCGGGACATGGTATTTCGGCGGAAATATGGAGTTTCTGGGCGCCACCATGCAACAAACTGTTCACGCTGAGCAGAGCGCCATCAGCCATGCCTGGCTGCGCGGTGAAAAAGCGCTGAGCGCCATCACCGTTAACTACACGCCGTGTGGTCACTGCCGTCAGTTTATGAATGAGCTGAACAGCGGGCTGCAACTGCGCATTAACCTGCCTGGCCGCGCACCGCATACGCTGGGGGATTACCTGCCTGATGCCTTTGGCCCGAAAGATCTTGAGATCAAAACCCTGCTGATGGACGAACAGGACCACGGTTTTGCCCTGTCCGGTGATGACCTGGCCCAGGCTGCCATTCGCGCTGCCAACAAAAGCCACACGCCGTACAGCAAATCCCCGAGCGGTGTCGCGCTGCAGTGTCGGGATGGTCGTATCTTTAGCGGCAGCTATGCCGAAAACGCCGCCTTTAACCCAACGCTGCCACCGCTGCAGGGCGCACTCAACCTGCTGAGCCTGAACGGCTATGACTATCCGGATATTCAGCGCGCCATTCTGGCAGAAATTGCCGATGCGCCACTGATTCAGTGGGATGCCACCGCTGCCACGTTAAAAGCGCTGGGCTGCACAACAATCGACCGCGTACTGCTCGCGTAATCCTTCCGGCGGGCAGAAATGCCCGCCACGTTGCTGAAAAACCCCTCAGTTGAGTCGCTGTTTCTTGCGCTATCCAGGCGGGTAAAGTAGCCTGAGTTAAATTTCATCTTCGGAACGAGCCATCTGCATGTTAAAGCGCGTTTTTTACAGCCTGTCTGTCCTGGTCGGCATACTGCTGTTGATCGTGCTGGGCCTCGATCGCTGGATGAGCTGGAAAACCGCCCCCTATATCTTTGATGACCTGCAGGACCTGCCCTACCGTCAGGTGGGTGTGGTACTCGGTACGGCCAAGTATTACCGCACCGGTGTGATCAATCAGTACTACCGTTACCGAATTCAGGGCGCACTGAACGCCTACAACAGTGGCAAAGTGAATTACCTGCTGTTAAGCGGTGATAACGCCCTGCAAAGCTATAACGAACCGGTGACGATGCGTAAGGATTTGATTGCCGCGGGTGTCGACCCTGCGGATATCGTGCTCGATTACGCCGGGTTCCGCACCCTGGACTCCATCGTGCGCACGCGTAAAGTCTTCGACACCAACGACTTCATCATCATCACCCAGCGCTTCCACTGCGAGCGTGCGCTGTTTATCGCCCTGCATATGGGCATACAGGCGCAGTGCTACGCGGTACCGTCACCAAAAGATATGCTGAGCGTGCGCGTACGCGAGTTTGGTGCCCGTTTTGGCGCGCTGGCAGACCTGTATATATTCAAACGTGAACCGCGTTTTTTAGGCCCGCTGGTGCCGATCCCGGCGATGCATGAAGTGCCGGAAGATGCGCAGGGTTACCCGGCCGTCACACCTGAACAACTGCTTGATATGCAGAAAAAAGAGAAAAAATAGCATCACCTTTATACTTTCTTTACGCCGGGCCTGACGTTTTTTATCTCCCCTTTATGCCGCCCCCTTTAAGCTGAGTTCACTGCCGCTACGGCTTCATTGAAGAATGACTATGAACTCAATCATGAATGCGTTTTTCCTGAAAAGTCTCCGTCCGTATTTTAACTTCCCGGGCTTATCTCTCCCGACGGCGCTCAATTCAGGCCTCTGGCTGGATGAAAAAATTGAGGCGATGCAGCACAGTATCCCGATGGAGGTCACGGATTATCTGGAGCGTTATCCGCTGACAAAACATATTGATGTTTACCTGAACGATATCAATGGCATTATGCGCGGCAAGCGTCTCTCAGTGGAGAGCATGCTGACGCTGGAAAAAGGCTGCTACTTTCCTCTCTCCGTGTATTCCATGGGCCAGAAAGGCAAAATTTCCGCCCCGCTTCATGATGAACCAGACCGGCTGTGCGTCCCCGTCGCCGGTTCCCTGTGCCCTTCTGCACAAGATCCACAGCACAACGCGCAGATCCTGCTGACGATGAAAGACAGCGACGGCCAGCCCTGCCCGTTTGAACCACGGGTGATACTGCAAAATGTCCTGGCCCGTTTTCACCAGCACGGGCTATTCCCGGTGATTGCCCCTGAAATTGAGTTCTACCTGACGGGCCGTGAAACATTGGATCCACAGAATCAGGGCTGCTTTCATATGGATACCTCGACAGCACACGCAGCGCTGTTTGACGAGCTGGAACAGCTAGCTCAACTTCAACGCATCCCTCTGACCGGGATCGTGGCAGAAGCTGAACCCGGCCAGTTCGAGTTAAACCTGAAGCATAGCCATCGTGTCGTTGAAGTATGTGATAACGTGCTGGCACTACGACGTCTGACCCGACACGTGGCTGAACAGCATGGCCTGCAGGCCAGTTTTATGGCAAAACCGTTCAGTCAGCAGTCCGGCAGCGGCCTGCATTTCCACTTCAGTCTGAACGATAGTCACGGCAAAAACGTCTTTGCCTCACCCGGGAATGAGCTTAATAGCATGATGCGTTTATGCATCGCGGGCCAGCTTGCACTGATGCCTGCTTCCATCGCCGTGATTGCTCCGGGCGTCAACGCGTTTCGCCGCCTGCGTAAAAACCTGACAGAACCCTTATTTAACTCCTGGGGTTATAACACCCGCTCCGCTGCACTGCGCATTCCCTGCTCGGATGAGAACAACTGTCGTATTGAGTACCGACTGGCCGGGGCCGATGCGAATCCATATCTGGTGGCAGCCACCATCCTGACCGGTATGCTGTACGGGCTGGAAAACATCGACGAAGAAGATTTACCAGAACCGCAGCAGGATGACCCGGTTCTGCCGCTGTTTCAGCAGGAAGCCATTGAGACATTTGCCCGCTGTCAGTATCTCACCAACAGCCTGGGCGAGGCTTTTTCCGAACAGTGGATCGCCTGCAAGCTTGCTGAACTCGACTGGTTTGAGAGCATCGTGACCAAAGAAGAGTCGAATCTGGCGTGAGGAATAAAAAAGCCCGCTCAATGAGCGGGCCGGGTGACGCAAAAAGCCATTATTTTTTACGTGCGTACTTCAGGGAATCCAGCGCAACCGCGAAGATAATGATGGCGCCTTTGATGATGTACTGCCAGTACGGGTTCACACCGATGTAGGTCAGACCGTAGTTGATCACGGTGAAGATAATCACACCGGTCACCACGCCGAGCACAGTACCCACGCCGCCGCTGAAGGAGACGCCACCCACCACACAGGCTGCGATCGCATCCAGCTCATACATGAAGCCGAGGTTGTTGGTTGCAGAGCCGATACGGCCCGCTTCCAGCATCCCGCCGAAGGCGTAGAACACACCAGACAGGGCATAGATGATGAGCAGGTTCAGAGCAACGTTTACGCCGGAGACTTTCGCCGCTTCCGGGTTACCACCGATAGCGAAGATGTTCTTACCGAAACGGGTTTTGTTCCACAGGATCCAGACGAAGGCCACCGCAATCAGCGCATAGAAGGTGATATACGACAGGCGGAAGCTGCCCAGCGCGATAAACCCTTGCGTAAAGGTCGAGAAGCCGCTGTCGAAACCAGAAATTGGAGACGCACCGACGAAGTCGTAGTACAGGGAGTTGATACCGTAAACGATGATCATCGTACCTAACGTGGTGATGAATGGCGTCACGTTCAGGTAAGCGATAATGATGCCGTTAATCAGACCAATCACCGCGCCAATAGCACAGACAATCAGGATCACTACGAAAATCGGCATGGTTGCCATTTCCGGGAACACCTTGTTGGCGTTTTCCATCGACTGCAACAGGGTGGCCGCAATAACCGCCGCAAGGCCAACCTGACGCCCTGCGGAAAGGTCAGTACCCTGGGTCACAATCAGCCCCGCCACGCCTAACGCGATGATAATACGCACGGAGGACTGGGTCAGAATGTTACTCAGGTTCAGCAGACTTAAGAACGTAGGGTCCTGGAAAATGATGATAGCCAGCAGGACTAAAAGAACAACGTAAATACCGCCTTCTTTCAGGTAAGTGAGAAAACTTTTTTTATTTAACGCACTCATGAGGAGCCCCTGATCTTAAAGGTGCAAAGACGCTAAACGCAAAATTTCGTTTTGCGTTGTCGTTTTGGTGTCAACAATACCGGCAACGAGACCATTGCTCATAACCAGAATACGGTCTGTGATCCCTAACAATTCCGGCATTTCGGAAGAAATAATAATGATCCCTTTATTCTTTTTCGCCAGTTCAGCAATCAGTTGATAAATTTCGAATTTCGCACCAACGTCAATACCGCGGGTCGGTTCATCCAGCATCAGAATTTCTGGCTGAGTTAATAACCAACGACCGATAATCACTTTCTGCTGGTTGCCGCCCGAAAGCGAACCAATTTGTGTGCGGTGGCCAGGTGTCTTAACACGCATAGAGTCAATTACCCATTGGGTATCGCTTTTCATGCGGGAATTATCCAGCAAACCAACTTTGTTCTTATAATTACGAATATTCGAAATTAACGAGTTAAAGTTAATATCCAGATAAGCATAAATACCGGTAGAACGACGTTCTTCCGTCACCAGCGCAAAACCATTATTAATGGCTTCGTTGGCGTTGTGGTTATTGATTTTCTTACCATGGAGCGTAATGGTGCCTTCCGCTTTCTCACGGATACCAAACAGGGTTTCCACGATATCGGTACGTTTGGCTCCGACCAGCCCTGCGATCCCCAGAATTTCGCCTTTATGCAAGTCGAAGGAGACATCGCGAATGGATGGCTGACGCAGTGAAGTCAGGTTACGCACCTCAAGGATAACTTCACCCGGCTTGTTTTCTTTGTCCGGGAAGCGCTGGTTCAGCGAGCGGCCGACCATCATGGCGATGATCTTGTCCATGTCCAGCCCTTCGAGAGGCTGAGTGGCAATCCACTGACCGTCACGCAGGATGGTAATCTCATCACAGAGCTGGAAGATCTCTTCCATTTTGTGGGAGATATACACAATGCCGCAGCCGCGATCTTTAAGTTTACGAATAATGGTAAAAAGGTGGTTAACCTCTTTTTCCGTTAATGACGATGTCGGTTCGTCCATGATGACAATTTTTGCATCATAGGAGAACGCTTTGGCAATTTCGATCATCTGCATTTGAGATACAGATAATGTCCCTACGCGGGCACGCGGATCAATATCAATATCCAGCTCATCGAAAATCGCTTTGGTGTCGCGGTACATTTTGTCCTGATCGACAAAGACACCTTTGGTTGGATAACGACCCAACCACATGTTATCCATCACTGAACGCTGCAGCACCAGGTTTAATTCCTGGTGAACCATCGAGATACCGTTTTCCAGTGCTTCTTTTGCTGAATGGAAATCGATCTCTTTCCCCTGAAAAAGAATACTGCCAGAATCTTTTTGATAGATCCCAAAAAGACATTTTAATAATGTTGATTTACCTGCACCGTTCTCCCCCATCAAAGCATGAATAGAGTGAGGACGAACTTTTAAATTAACATTATCGAGTGCCTTAACACCGGGAAATGACTTGTTGATACCGTTCATTTCCAACAAGTATTCACCGGACGACTGAGTAGTTGTGCTGACCATAATTATACCTTGTTGGCCTCGCATATCGCGTTATAAAAGGGCGCAACAAGTTGCGCCCAGTGAAGACAGTACTAATTACTTATTTACCGATAAACTCAGCCAGGTTGGACTGATCTACGCCCACGTAAGGTACGCGAACGATTTTGTTTTCAATTTTCCAGTTGGTGCCATCAGCAGCGCCTTTACCGTCGGCCAGGTTTTTCGCCAGATCGAAGGTTGCTTTCGCCTGGTTGTTGGCATCGTTCAGAACGGTACCGGCCATTGCACCCGATTTAACCAGTGCCAGTGCTTCTGGCAGCGCATCCACACCGAATACAGGAATGGAAGATTTGTTGTGTGCTTTCAGCGCTTCTACTGCACCCATTGCCATCGCATCGTTGTTGGCGATAACCACTTCGATTTTGTTAGCATTCGGGCCAGACAGCCACGCGTCCATCTTATCTTTCGCCTGAGCGGTATCCCACATTGCGGTATCTAACGCCAGCTGCTGGGTTTTCAGGCCTTTATCGTTCAGCTCTTTAATAACGTAAGTGGTACGGGCTTCAGCATCCGGATGGCCTGGTTCGCCTTTCAGCAGAACGAACTGGATCTGGCCGTCTTTGTTCAGGTCCCAGTTCGGGTTCGCCGCCCAGTGTTTAGCGATCAGATCGCCCTGAATAATGCCGGACTCTTTGGAGTCAGTACCGACGTAATACGCTTTGTCATAGCTGTCCAGCGCTTTACGGGAAGGTTCTTTGTTGAAGAAGACGATTGGCACATTCTGGCCGCGCGCTTTTTCGATAACTGTGCCTGCTGCAGCCGGGTCAACCAGGTTGATTGCCAGCGCTTTCACGCCTTTAGCCAGCAGAACGTCGATCTGGTCGTTCTGTTTGGACTGGTCGTTCTGGGAGTCATTCATCAGCAGCTGAACATCTGGCGCTGCTTTAGCATCTTTCTCAATCGCTTTACGCACAACAGACATGAAGTTGTCGTCGTATTTATAGATGGTCACACCAATACGGGTATCCGCAGCGTGCGCTGCTGCACCAAAAAGCATGCTTGCCATTACAGCAGACAGGGTCAACACCTTCTTATTCATGGTATCTCCGGTTTTTTTTATGCAGGGTAGTTCTTGTGAATAACGATCGGCAGGCGGGTGTTAATAAAACGTTACTGACCGCCGAAGTTCACTTATAAAATTTCTATCTTCCGTGTTCGGTAACGCTCCAGAAATGCGTTTTATTCGTTGTTTGCGGCACATTGGCTATAGTGAAAGTGAATAATCACCGTTACATAGCGTTTCAGCCCCTAAAACGCTGACATCATAGTCAGCGCCTTGTTAAGATACTGTGAATTTACTCACAGATTGAAAACGGTTACATCAGCTCATGTAATCAGTTAGTGATCGGAACCACAATTTGCCGAGCGGCGACAGAATGACGGCGAACTAAAGTCGGCATAAAACAGTGGGTTGCCCCTTGATCCAGCAGCCCTGCCGCCCCTTGTAACGCCAGCTCAGTCGCCAGTTTCGCCATAGAGGCAATGGGGTAGCGCACCGTTGTCAGCTGCGGGTCGGTGTAACGGGCAATTGGAATATCATCAAAACCAATGAGTGATAAATGCTGTGGCACCGCAATGCCGTTATCTTTCAGCGCCGTCAGGGCGCCTGCCGCCATGCTGTCGTTATAGGCAAACACCGCAGACAGCTGCAAATTACGGCCCAGTAGCTCCACCATCGCCGCTTCACCGCCCTGCATGTCCGGCGTGCCGGTTCCCACCCAGCTCTCGGATGGCGTAATGCCGTGCTCTTTCAGGGCGTTTTGCCACCCCTCGCGCCGCAGATCGTCATCTTCAATATGATGGCTGGAGGCCAGATAACCGACCCGCTGATGTCCGTTGTTGATGAGCATTTTCGTGGCCATCATGGCGCCGCTGACGTTATCCAGCCCGACGCAGCGGTGGGCATAGCCGGGGACGATGCGGTTGATCAGCACCATACCCGGGATCTGCTCCATCAATCCGGTTAGCTCTTCATCGCTCAAGGCTTTTGAATGGACAATCAAGGCGTTACAGCGCTGGCGGATCAACACTTCAATGGCATGACGTTCTTTTTCCGCCTCATGGTAGCTATTGCCGATCAGGACATATTTCTGATGCTGCTGGGCGACCATATCGACCGCTTTCACCAGTGCGCCGAAAAAGGCATCCGAAACATCCATTACCACCACGCCGATGGTGTCGCTGACCTGCGTCGCAAGCGCCTGGGCATTGGCATTTGGCCGATACCCGAGCTGGGTCACGGCTTTCATTACGGTTTCACGGGTTTCAGGGCTGACCAGCGCGCTGTTATTCAGCACGCGTGAGACGGTAGCCACAGAAACACCCGCCTGGCGGGCGACGTCACGAATGGTGATCATATTCACCATCCTTCAAAGGATTGCAGCAACTCACAGACACCCCCTGTGTTTAGCAAGGTGGCTATTCTGGCAGCGAGAGAAAGGGGACTACGTGAAGAAGCTCACACAGATGAAAACGCTTACATCCGTTTTGTTAATGATTGTGATCCAGATCGTTATCTGGATGTATTTCTTAATGATACCCCTGAAGCAAGTGCGGTTAACTGACGCCACATCCACTCCAGCGGTCCCTGGCGGAAATAACGTAGCCAGATAACAGAAAACGCCACGTTAGCCACCCAGACCGGAATAACAAACGCCAGCAGCGCCAGGCGGTCGAATTTCATAAACAGGCCAAATCGATAGAAAAGCGTGGTGCATATCAGGGTCTGCAGAATGTAATTGCTTAACGCCATGCGGCCCACGCAGGCAATAGCGCTGACGATCCACAGGCGGGAAAGCGTTGGCCAGAAACCATAGATCAGCGCCGCGTAGCCGATGGTCTGGAACGGTGCGCTCAGTTCGCGCGGCACCTGAAGGAGGAACGCACACCAGCGGTAATCCCAGTGGAGGTGCCACTGCGCAATCACCGCCGGGAGGTTGATCAGCACGCCAAGCAGGACCAGCCCGGTGCCCGTGCGGCGATAGTGGCGCAGGCTAAATTCGCCTTTCAGCCAGCCAGTGCGCATCAGTGACGCGCCCATCAGCATCATACCCGCCAGTTGCCAGCCATATTGCGCCCCTAGCGCAAGCAGATTATCACCCAACATATCCGCGCGGTTGCTTATCGCCTCCGTGCCACCTTTCAGCTTCCAGTATTGCTCGTACTGGAGGTTAGCGGCATCCGGGATCCAGGAACGGTTTGTCGCTTCGCCAGAGATCATCCCCAGGAGTAAAAGTACCCCAAGCCCCATGACATAGAGCATCACGCCGGTGTTAAACAGGCTTTTTACGCTGTGCGCATCGCGAATCAGACGCCAGCAAATGAGCCCGACTAACCCATACGCAAGAAGAATATCGCCGTCCCAGAAGAACAGGCCGTGGATAAAGCCGAGGAGAACCAGCAGCGTCAGGCGCGACTGGATCCAGCGCGTACCGCGTTTAAGAAGCAGTTGCAGACCAGCGCCAAACAGCAGGGCAAACAGGGTGAGGAATTTAACCTGTGCAAAGAGATCGAGGATTGCCCACGTCCAGGCATCGCTGCGCGTGATGTCGCCATACCAGGCTGGATTGAGATAAGCCGCCTTCGGCAGACCGAAGGCGCTGATATTAAGCAGCAGGATACCGAGAATGGCGACGCCGCGAACAAAATCGAGCGTGACGTTTCGCTCCATGGTCCCTGCCCTGTAAGACTTAGTTGTGGTGACGCACTGCGCGCAGGAACTCCTGGCGGGTGTTCTGGCTCGATTTAAACAGACCGCCCAGCGACGTGGTGGTGGTCGCACTGGTGGCATCACGCACGCCGCGCGCTTTCACGCAGTAGTGAACCGCGTCGATAGAGACAGCTACGTTATTGGTGCCCAGCAGCGTTTGCAGCGCGGTCAGGATCTGCTGCGTCAGACGCTCCTGTACCTGTGGACGCTGAGCAAAGAATTGCACGATGCGGTTAATCTTCGACAGACCAATCACCGTATCTTTCGGGATATACGCCACGGTTGCTTTACCGTCGATAGTCACGAAGTGGTGTTCACAGGTGCTGGTCAGCGTGATGTCACGTACCGTTACCATCTCATCCACTTTCATTTTATTTTCGATGACGGTGATTTTCGGGAAGTTGGCGTAATCCAGACCTGAGAAAATTTCGTCGACGTACATTTTTGCGATGCGGTGCGGCGTCTCCATCAGGCTGTCGTCGCTCAGATCGAGATTCAGCAGCTCCATGATCTCGGTCATATGACCGGCAATCAGACGCTTGCGGGTTTCATTGTCCAATTCCTGAACGGGTGGACGCAGCGGCGTTTCAAGACCGCGCGCAACCAGGGCTTCGTGGACCAGGGCAGCTTCTTTACTGAGTGATGACATTTTGTTCTCCTGCAGGTGTGGCGTCTTTTGCCCTCGTTGTGGCAAAAGTATGCGCTCATTGTGCGTGAGGCCGCGCACATAATCCAGTATTCACGACGATAATTATTGCAATTGCTGTTGCCTTTCAGCGTGACGGTTCCAGACCAGAGCACCACCAACAAACAACGCGATACCCGCCAGCCCCAGCGCAGGCTCAAGCCGATGGGTAAGCCAGGTCGATAACGCCGAGGTCATCGGACCAATCAACTGGCCAATGGCATACCCGGTGGTGAGCAGGCCGGCCATATAACGCGTGTGGTTTGGTGCCAGCTCGCGACCGTATAAAAGAGAGAGCTGCACGGCACACAAAAAGCCGCCGCCGACCAGCAATCCCCCCGTCAGCAACCCGCCAATCCCCGGCAGCAGCCAGGCCGCCAGCACACCAGCGCCTTGCAACCACAGCACAATAGCCAGCCTGCGGTTAGCCGTTGAGGTGTGGCGTAAAAGAATGCTAAGCGCAATGCCCACCACGGCAGCGATACCAAAAATCGGCCAGACAAACTGGGCAAACAGGCTGCCAGGAAAACGCACTGCCGCCATTTGCGATAAAAAGGTTGCCGGAAGAATATAGCCAAATCCGGCCAGGCTATAGCTCCAGACCAGGCGCTTTAAATCCGCCGTCAGCACCAGCGGCTCTGGCGCGGTGCCGGGTCGATGGAGCTGCCCGGATCGCGGCAGGTAGCGCGCCACCAGGGCAATCAGCACCAGCGCCAGCACGCCGTAGATTTGCCATGCTGCCCCGGCCGACAGGGATTTCGCCTGGATATAGACAGCGAGCAGCCCGCTCAGGGCAATACCCGCGCCTGGGCCGGCAAACACGGCAGCACTCAGGCCCGGTTTGCCCAACTGCCCCAGACGTTCATTTGTCCACGCCGCAATCAGCACCATAGACCAGCCGCTCATGCAGCCAATCACAAAGCGCAGCAGTCCGTGCACGATGGCGTTATCCGCCGCGGCGGAGAGCAGCGTCAACGCAACCGCACCGGTGATACCAAGCCAAAGGCGTGTTTCAACGAAGCGATGCGCACGCATTGCATCCCATGCACCCACCAGATAGCCCAGATAATTCATCGCCGCCACCAGGCCCGCACTGGTTAGCGTGAGCTGCCCGGCGGCAATCATCAATGGAACCTGAGGTGTAAAAGCAAAACGCCCTATCCCCATCGCCACCACCAGAACGACAAACCCACTGAGCGCAATACGCAGCGCCATGACCGCTCCAATTGTTAAAAAAAAGTAAATTTATGATGCAGCATCTTGTCGTCTGGCGAAAGTGAAAGTTACTCACAGGTCAATGAAAAGGCTGTATTATGGTTTTTATGAATACGCATTCTCATTAAGGAGCCTTGCATGGAACTGCTCGAAGAGCACCGTTGTTTTGAAGGTCGACAGCAGCGCTGGCGGCACGACTCCAGCGTCCTGAACTGTGCCATGACGTTCAGCATTTTCCTGCCGCCGACGGAAAATCCGCCGGTTTTGTTCTGGCTTTCAGGCCTGACCTGCAACGACGAAAACTTCACCACTAAAGCAGGTGCACAACGCATTGCAGCTGAGCTCGGTATTGCGCTGGTGATGCCTGATACCAGCCCGCGTGGGGATGATGTGGCTGACGATGCAGGATACGACCTGGGTAAAGGTGCCGGATTCTATCTGAACGCGACTGAACAACCCTGGGCAAACCATTACCGCATGTATGATTACATTCGTGACGAGCTGCCCGCGCTGATTCAGGCTGAGTTTGCCGTAAGCAACCGTTGCGCCATCAGCGGGCATTCCATGGGTGGACACGGGGCGCTGATAATGGCGTTGAAAAACCCGGAAAAATACGTCAGTGTGTCGGCATTTGCACCAATTGTGAACCCGACTCAGGTGCCGTGGGGCCAGAAAGCCTTCGCAAATTATCTGGGTGATGATGCGGAAAAATGGCTGGCGTGGGATAGCTGCGCACTGATGCTGGCCAGCAAGACCGAAGACGCTATTCCAACGCTTATCGATCAGGGTGATGCCGATCAGTTCCTCGCCGGCCAGCTGCAGCCTGCGGTACTGGCAGAAGCCGCACGCCAGAAGGACTGGCCGCTGACGCTACGCATTCAGCCGGGATATGACCACAGTTATTACTTCATCGCATCCTTTATTGAGGATCATCTCCGCTTCCATGCGGAGCACTTGTTTGGGTAAGTGCGGCTGCGTGCGCTCTGATACCCTCACCCTGGCCCTTATGTATTGATCTTCTCTGCTCCGGCGGAGAAGATCCCCGATTGATCATCGGGAGGTTACCGGTGAGCATCACCCGGCCCTGGCGCCCCTGAGCCCGCGGGAGAGATTATGCCCCGGTAACCCGTTTCCCTGTCGCCTCAAGACCGAACGGTATCCTGTGCCCTGAGCACCCACATATAAGGATGGTCCGGCGATATTATTCATAAGGTTACGGAGTGCCATGATGAATCTTGTCCCTGTCGGCGTTGATATTGCCAAACTCAAATTTGATGTTGCTGTCCTGCTGCCAAATCAGAAGTACAAAACCAAAAAATTCTCTAATACGTCTGCCGGATGCCGTGAATTCCTGAACTGGCTGGCACGTTTTGGCGACTGCCACGTCTGCATGGAAGCAACAGGTTGCTACAGCACTGAACTGGCCACCCTGCTGGCCGATAATGGCTGCTGCGTCAGCCTTGAAAACCCGGCACGTATCCATGCGTTCGCAAGCACTGAACTGACCCGCAATAAAACGGACAAAAGCGACGCGGCGCTGATAGCACGCTACTGCGCCCTGCATCAGCCCGCCCCCTGGCATCCTGCTCCGCTGAGCGAACGGCAACTGACAGCTCTGGTGCGCCACCTGCGTAACCTGGAAGAGATGCGTCAGATGGAGATAAATCGTCTTGAAGCAGCGGATGAAGTCATTGTTCCTTCCCTGAATGAACACGTTGCGATGCTGGAGGAACTGATTGAAGAAACGCACAAGAAAATCAACCGGCACATCGATGACAACCCGGATCTGAAGCGGGACCGGGAGCTACTGAAGAGTATCCCCGGAATAGGAGACATGCTGAGTGTGAGCCTGCTGGCGTTCGCAGGTAACCTGCGACGGTTCAGCGACAGCAAAGCTCTGGTGGCATACGCCGGTCTGAATCCGCGTCGTTGTGAGTCAGGGATGTGGAAAGGAAAAAGCAGGCTGTCGAAAGTGGGCCATGCAGAGCTACGCAGCGCACTGTATATGCCAGCGATTGTGGCAGGAAGATGCAATGAGGTGGTGAAAAACCTGATGGACAGGCTTGCAGCCCGGGGAAAGACAGGAAAAGAACGAGTATGTGCCGGAATGAGGAAATTACTGCAACTGGCTTATGGTGTGGTGAAATCCGGGCATGAATTTAATGCTGAAATACCGCTTGCCGGATAACCGGCAAGACGGTATCTCTCCCACAGGGAGAGGGAACAAACACTAAAAACGGCAACTTACGTTGCCGTTTCGCTTTTACCCTGGCTGGATCAGAACTTATAATCCACACCGACAAAGTAGCGACGGCCATCTTCCGTGTAGCTGTAATCGTCACGGCTTAGGTCTTTATCCAGCAAGTTCTGTACACCCGCGCGCAGCTTCACGCTTTTCGTGG
The DNA here is from genome assembly GCF_046521475.1 of Enterobacter sp. CPE_E890. NCBI lineage: Bacteria > Pseudomonadati > Pseudomonadota > Gammaproteobacteria > Enterobacterales > Enterobacteriaceae > Enterobacter > Enterobacter sp. CPE_E890. The sequence continues at coordinate 3,268,715 of NZ_JBKFZW010000001.1, forward strand.
CCTGCCACGCCGCACCTGTATTCCAGATGACATAGCCACCCGGCGTTGGTGCACTGCTGGTCAGCGCGCGTTTCTCACCGGTGTAGTTACCCTGAACATAGAACGACCAGTCCTGGGTCGCTTTCCAGTCAACGGTTCCGTTGGCAGTGTGGAACGGCAGATCGGACAGCGGTTTGTTACCGCCATTGCTGATGTCACGACCATCGTTATAGGTGTAGTTCAGCGTCACTTTCCAGTCTTCCGCCAGCGGGAACTTCAGCTCGGTCTCCACCCCACGGATGCGCGCCTTGTTGACGTTGTAATAACGGAAAATAGGCTCACCGTCCGCATTCAGACCAACGTAGTTAGGGTAACTCTGCGCCTGTTTTACATTGGCGGTACGGCTGATGCTGATGCGGTCATCCACATTATTCTGGAAGGTGGTGACGCTGGCCTGCACACCCTCTAACCAGCCCTCTTCCCCACTGTAGTACAGACCAAATTCGAAGCTCTCGCTGGTTTCCGGTTTCAGATCCGGATTACCGACAATCTCACAGGCACCGCGGCACGAGCCGGTGACCCAGTCCGGGCTGAGCTGCAGCAGCGACGGCGCTTTAAACGCTGTTGCCCAGCCCCCTTTCACCGTTACGGTATCGGTCGCGTTGTAGACCAGGTACGCACGCGGGCTCCAGTGGTCACCGTAGGTGTCATGGTCGTCCATACGGATGCCGGTGGTCAGCGCCAGGGGTTCAAAGAGACGCCACTCATCTTCAAGGAACAGGGCATACTGGCTTGCTGACGTACTGCTGCTGGAGCCCCCCGTCAGGTTGACCGGATCTTTCAGCTTATCGTGACGCCACTCGCCACCGAAGGTCAGTAGCTGGTTAATTTCGCCCAGAGGCAGCACATATTTCCCGTCCACCGCGTTGCTCTCGGAGGTGATCGGATTGCTGTTGCCCGGGTTTTTGTTATCCACCTTCTCGCCGTAAACCTTCAGCTCGCTGCTGCCGACCCCCCAACGACCATTGTGGCTCAGGGAGTAGTTCTGACGCTCAAGGCGGTTTTTGTCGAGGGAATCTGAGTCACGATCCTGACGGTCGAAACCGTAGCCCGCCGTAAAATCGTGATTTTCAGACGGTGTCCAGGCGAACTCCACATTGGCATCGCGGCTGGTAAAGCCCTCAATGCGCGGTGTTTCACCGCTCGCCGTGGTAGAGGATTTCTGCTGACCGTCTTTCTCACGCTTCGCGAGGCTACCGTAGGCTTTCAGGCCCAGCAGGCCATCCACCAGCGGACCACTGGTATAGAACTGGCCGTTATACGTGTCTCCACGATCGCGATGTTCCTGAATCGTTGAATCGGCGCTCAGAGTGCCCGTCCATTTCTGCCCGATTTTTTTGGTGATAATGTTCACCACGCCGCCCAGCGCATCGGAGCCATAAAGAGCAGACATCGGTCCGCGCACCACCTCGATGCGTTCGATGGCGTCAACCGGCACCCAGTTGAGATCGAAATCATTATGGCGGAATACGGCGTTGCGGGAGTTGACGCGCTTGCCGTCGATCAGGATTAACGTGTAGCTGCTGTCCAGTCCGCGAATACTTACCCCTTTACGGTTGTCCCCTTCGCTCGTGAGCTGAACGCCCGGCACATCCCGTAATACATCTTTCAGATTCTGAACGGGTTTGCGCTGCAAATCTTCCTGGGTAATCACGCTGATGCTTGCCGGTGCGTCTTTCAGGTTTTGCTCGGTCGCGGAGGCTGTGACAACCATTGTGTCGCCGGATTCCGCTGCGATACCAGGCAGGGCCAGGGACATTGCGGACGCACAAAGTCCTCCCCTGACGAAGGGATTCAACCTAAACATTCCATATCTCCATGAGGTAAATACAACTAAATCAAATCATCATTGCTCACAGCGTCTTCCATGCCGCCCACATCTGCGGTGGATCGGTGACACGCTTATTTTTGATAACGATAAAGCAAACGATAATTATTATCAATTAAATTGTTAAGAAATATATCTTTGTTTCAACACGTGCGGGAATAAAAAAGCCCGCTCGAATGAGCGGGCTGAAAGAGAGGAGCTGCGGTTATTTTTTAAATCGTTCCGGGAATTCCATTTCACTGTAGCGAACGAAGTGTGTTCCTTTCGTCAGTTTGTAGCCAAACCAGATTACCAGGAACAGCGGAATACCAATGTAGGTTGCCGTAACGGCGCCCCAGTCAATGGTGTCCGCCAGGAACGCTTCATAGTTCTGTCCCAGGGTAATAATCAGGCACAGAATGAAGGCGAAAATGGGACCCAGCGGGAAGAACCCTGAGCGATACGGCAGGTCGTTAATATCGTGCCCCTGCTTGACGTAACCACGGCGGAAACGGTAGTGGCTAATGGCAATCCCAAGCCAGGCGATAAAGCCCGTCATCCCGGAGGTGTTAAGCAGCCACAGATATACCGTCTGGTTGCCAAACATAGAGGTCAGGAAGCACAGACCGGCAATCACCGTTGTGGCATACAGGGCGTTACGCGGAACACCGCCACGGGACAATTTTGAGAAAATACGCGGGGCTTTACCGTCGCATGCCAGGGTATAGAGCATACGAGTGGACGCGTACATACCGGAGTTACCCGCCGACAGGACCGCAGTCAGGATCACGGCATTCATCACTGCAGCGGCGGAAAGCAGACCGGCATGCTGGAAGACCAGCGTGAACGGGCTGACGCTGATGTCTTTCACATCATTACGTAGCAGGCTCGGATCGGTATACGGAATGATCAGGCTGATAATCAGGATAGCGAACACATAGAACAGCAGGATACGCCAGAAAACCTGACGGACTGCACGCGGAATATTTTTCTCCGGGTTCTCTGATTCACCCGCAGCGATACCAATCAACTCAGTACCCTGGAAGGAGAAGCCGACGATCATTGCCACGCCGATCATGGCCGAGAACCCACCGGCAAACGGTGCATCGCCTATCGTCCAGTTACTCCACCCGGCCGGTTCTGCGCCTTTGAAAATACCAACGATCATCGCCACACCGACGACGATAAAGATGATGACGGTTGCCACTTTGATCAAAGAGAACCAGTATTCCGCTTCGCCAAAACCACGAACAGAGATGTAGTTCAGCAGGAAGATGACGGCCAGGAACAGAGCACTCCAGATCCAGCCCGGCGTATCCGGGAACCACCAGTTCATCACCAGCTGTGCAGCAACCAGGTCAACGGCAATCGTAACGGCCCAGTTGTACCAATAGTTCCAGCCCAGCGCGAAGCCAAAGCCTTCTTCAACGTATTGTTGACCATAGGTCGAAAACGAACCGGATACCGGCATGTACGCGGCCAGTTCGCCCAGACTGGTCATCAGGAAGTAAACCATCAGGCCAATCAGGATATAAGAGAAAAGTGCCCCACCCGGGCCTGCTGCCGAAATTGTTGCGCCAGACGCAACGAAAAGACCTGTACCGATGGAACCGCCGATAGCGATCATCGTCAGGTGACGCGCCTTCAGTTCACGACGTAGCGTGGGCGCTTCTGTGGTTTTAATTTCTGAAACCATGTGAAAATGCTGTCCATTTAATAAATGAGGCGCGATTGTAGCAGACGATCCGCGTTCCTTCCGGCAGAAATAGGCAGTTATAAGAGAGCTTCATGACTCGGCCAGGATTATAAGCAAAGCAGAAATCGGGTCTTTCCCCTATCTCCATTGGGGTGAGGGGACGATTACATCTCGCAGTAGCGCAGAAAACGCTGCAAAGAGCTGGAAAGATGCTTCTGCCGATGATGGATACACCAGAGTGTACGCACCAGTTTCGGCAGTGGAACGGGGACTTCGACCAGCGAGCCCGTCTCAAGCTGCTCGGCAATGACCCGCCGGGAAAGGCAGCTAATACCTAAACCATGACGTACTGCATGTTTAATCGCCTCGGAGTTCCCCAGCTCCATCCCTAACTGGAAATGCGGCAGATGGGAAAGCAGCAGATAATCGACAATTTCACGCGTGCCAGAGCCCTGTTCACGCAGTATCCACTGCGCCTGTGCCAGTCTTTCCAGCGTGACTTCGCCCTGTAGCAAAGGCGAGGCCGGAGAAGCGAACACCACCAGTTCATCTTCCAGCCAGGGTTCAGCAATGATATCGACGTTGTGGCAGGGTCCTTCGATAAGACCGATATCCACACGAAAATCGATCACTGCGTTGATGACATCCTGGCTATTGCCAACGCTCATCTCCAGCGGCAGGGTCGGAAAATCCCGGCGGTAGCGGGCAATCACTTCCGGAAGGATGTAGTTCCCAATAGTACTACTGGCAAACACGCGGATCGCACCGTTGTCTTCACGGAACAGCTGTTCGATTTCGGTAGCCTGTTCAAGCAATGCCAAAGCACGTGGGTAGAGCAGACGACCATGTTCGTTGACGACTAAGCGTTTCCCTACCCTGTCGAAAAGCTGAACGCCTAGCTGTCCTTCGAGATCGGTCAACGCCGCGCTGACCGCAGATTGAGAGAGAGCCAGCATCTGCGAGGCCTGCGTCGTCGACCCACTCTTCAGCACTTCGGCGAAAACTTCCAGCTGACGCAATGTAATGTGCATGGTTGCTTACCACTTATATAGATTAATTATAAGTATATAATCAATTTTATTTTTAAACCAGAGCGACGTAGTCTTTAGCCAGACAAAGGAGAAGGTTATGTCAGAACTCACCTTACAGCATCATCGTACATTGTGGCACTTCGTGCCGGGTCTTGCGCTCAGCGCAGTGGTAACCGGCATTGCGTTATGGGGCGGCAGTATTCCAGCCATCGCTGGAGCAGGTTTTAGCGCCTTAACACTGGCGATATTGCTCGGCATGGTCGTGGGAAATACCGTTTACCCACGCATCTGGAAATCCTGCGATGGCGGCGTGATTTTTGCCAAACAGCACCTGCTGCGCCTCGGGATTATTCTTTACGGTTTTCGTCTTACCTTTTCGCAGATCGCCGATGTCGGCGTCAGCGGGATTGCTATCGATGTCCTGACCCTGACCAGCACCTTTTTACTGGCCTGTTTTATTGGTCAGAAAGTCTTTGGTCTGGATAAGCAAACCAGCTGGTTAATCGGTGCAGGGAGCAGTATTTGTGGTGCAGCAGCGGTGCTGGCAACAGAGCCTGTCGCTAAAGCTGAATCCAGTAAAGTGACAGTTGCAGTGGCGACGGTGGTGATTTTCGGTACGCTGGCGATTTTCCTCTATCCGGCTATGTATCCACTGGTAGCCCACTGGTTTAGCCCGGAAACCTATGGCATCTATATCGGCTCGACCGTGCATGAAGTCGCGCAGGTGGTGGCAGCGGGTCACGCCATTAGCCCGGATGCAGAAAACGCGGCGGTAATTGCCAAAATGCTGCGCGTGATGATGCTGGCGCCCTTCCTGATTTTCCTGGCAGCACGGGTAAAACAGCTGGCTCCAGCGGGCAGTAATCAGAAAAGTAAAATCACCATTCCGTGGTTTGCGATCCTGTTCATCGTGGTGGCAATTTTTAACTCCTTCCACCTCCTGCCCAAAGCGGTAGTGGATATGCTGGTGACGCTGGATACCGTTCTGTTGGCGATGGCGATGGCGGCGTTGGGTGTGACGACGCATGTCAGCGCGCTGAAAAAGGCTGGTGCAAAACCGCTGCTGATGGCGCTGGTACTCTTTGTCTGGCTGATAGTCGGCGGGGGTGCGATTAACCTTGTGGTCCATAGCCTGATGGCATAAACCACTACATCCTTCTCCTGTTAACCCGCTATCATAAGCATTTCGGGTTAACAGGAGTCCCTTTATGAAATATGTTGGAGCGCACGTTAGCGCTGCCGGTGGCCTTGCGAATGCCGCCATTCGCGCTGCCGAAATCGAGGCGACCGCTTTCGCCCTGTTCACCAAAAATCAGCGCCAGTGGCGCGCTGCACCGCTCACTGCAGACGTGATTGATGATTTTAAAGCCGCCTGCGAGAAGTATCATTACGGGCCGGGCCAAATCCTTCCCCACGACAGCTACCTGATCAACCTCGGCCATCCGGTTGAAGAGGCACTGGAAAAATCCCGCGAGGCGTTTCTTGATGAAGTCCAGCGCTGCGAACAGCTTGGACTGACGCTGCTGAACTTCCATCCAGGGAGTCATCTGATGCAAATTGATGAAGATGCCTGTCTGGCGCGCATTGCCGAATCCATTAACATCACGCTGGATAAAACCAAAGGTGTCACTGCGGTGATTGAGAACACTGCCGGTCAGGGTAGCAACCTCGGCTTTAAGTTCGAACATCTGGCGGCGATTATCGACGGCGTTGAGGACAAAAACCGTGTCGGCGTGTGTATTGATACCTGCCATGCCTTTGCGGCCGGCTACGATCTGCGCACAACCGAGGCAACGAAAAACACGTTTGATGAGTTCGAGCGCATAGTTGGCTTTAAGTACCTGCGCGGAATGCACTTAAACGATGCGAAAAGCGCTTTTGGCAGCCGCGTTGACCGCCACCACAGCCTTGGCGAAGGCAATATTGGTCATGATGCGTTTCGCTTTATCATGCAGGACGCCCGCTTCGACGGCATTCCGATGGTGCTTGAAACCATCAACCCCGATATCTGGGCAGAAGAGATTGCCTGGTTGAAGGCGCAGCAGACCGCTGAACAAATGGCATAAAAAAAGCCGGGTTGCATTTGCACCCGGCTTTTTTGTTGTTTACTACTTAGGCTGCTTTCGCGACCACTTCCGCTTCCGGACGTTTCAGCACGGCGTAAGACAAACCCGCCACCAGCGTACCGGCAACAATCGCCATCAGGTACCCCAGAACCGGGGTGATAGCGCCTGGGATCAGCAGAACAAACAGACCACCGTGTGGAGCCATCAGTTTTGCGCCAATCGCCATCGAGATTGCACCTGTCACGGCACCACCCACGATACAGCACGGTAATACACGCATTGGGTCGCGCGCCGCGAACGGAATCGCCCCTTCGGTGATGAAGCACAGACCCAGGACCAGTGCCGCTTTGCCGCCTTCCTGCTGCGCTTTGTCAAACTTACGGCGGGCAACAATCGTCGCCAGACCGAGAGCCAGAGGAGGCACCATACCTGCCGCCATGATGGCTGCCATTGGCGCGTAGGTCTGGGTACTCAACAGGCCAACACCAAAGGCGTACGCCGCTTTGTTCACCGGGCCACCCATGTCGGTACACATCATGCCACCGAGGATTGCACCCAGCAGAACCGCATTGGCGGTACCCATGGTTTGCAGCCAGTGGGTCAGACCCGCCAGAATACCCGCAACCGGCTTACCAATCAGGTAAATCATTGCCAGACCAACCACCAGGCTGGAAATCAGCGGGATGATCAGAATCGGTTTCAGCGCTTCCATACTCTGTGGCAGCTTGAGCTTCGAGCTGATGAGCTTCGCGACGTAACCGGCCAGGAAACCGGCAATGATACCGCCGATAAAACCAGAGCCCGTGCTCACCGCCAACATACCGCCGATAAGACCTGGCGTCAGACCCGGACGGTCAGCAATGGAGAAGGCGATAAAGCCCGCCAGCACAGGCACCATCAGCGCGAACGCAGAACCCCCACCAATCTGCATTAATGCAGCTGCCAACGTCCCCTGCTCTTTAAATGCGGTGATACCAAACGCGAATGACAGCGCGATACACAGACCACCCGCAACCACCATCGGCAGCATGTAAGAAACACCGGTCAGCAGGTGGCGATAGGCGCCTGCTGACTCTTTCTTACCTTCAGTCGCACTTTGACTGGTGCCCGTTGCCTGATACGGCTTCGCTTCAACCAGCGCTTTATCAAACTCCTGAGCGGTCTTTTTCAGTGCCAGACCTGTCGAAGTGCGGTACATCGGCTTACCGGCAAATTTCGCCAGATCCACTTCGATGTCTGCCGCCACAATCACCAGATCGGCCTCAGCCACTTCTTCTGGGGTGATGGCATTGCCGGCACCCACGGAGCCGCGCGTTTCAACTTTTACCCACCAGCCGCGTTTTTTCGCTTCGGTTTCAATGGCTTCAGCCGCCATAAAGGTATGAGCTACCCCTGTAGGACAGGCCGTCACCGCAACAATGCGTTTTGGTCCAGAAGCCGCAACCGGTGCCGCAGCAACAGGGGCGCTGTAAACAGACGCGTGACCTTTCGCTTCGCTCAGGAACAGTTCCGGGTGTGCCACCGCACGATTAATATCGCCCAGCCACACATTTTTGCCATTCAGCGCACTGTCAGCCGGGATTTTATCGCCCAGAACAATGACCAGTTCGGCATCGCCCGGGTTATCAATCATCTCGAGATGTGCTTTGTTCGCCGCCGCTCCCAGCAAGGTCTTCGCCATATAGGCGCGAGCCTGTCCGAGACCGGAGTCAATGATCAGCAGCGTTTTCATTATTCCTCTCCTGCTGTTAGTTAAAAGGTTTTAAGTCAACGCGCGCCATCATCGCGGCTAACTGGGTACGATCGGTAATACCGACATTGCTCTGGCTTACGGCCAGGGCAGCAACGGCGGTGGCAAGACGTAAAGTATGTTCACTGGATTCACGCATCAGCAGACCATAAATCAGGCCGCCAACCATGGAATCCCCTGCGCCGACGGTGCTGACAACATCGACCGACGGCGGTTTGGCGATCCATTCGCCAGAAGCGTTAACCCACAACGCTCCTTCTGCACCAAGAGAGATAACTACGTGGGCGATACCCTGCTCGCGCAGCGCATGGGCAGCATCAATCACATCTTTTAATTCTGGCAGCTTACGACCGGCCCAGATCTCCAGTTCGCGGCGATTAGGCTTCACCAGCCACGGTGACGCTTTCAGTCCCGCGACCAGTGCATCACGGCTACTGTCAAAAATAATGCATGGACACTGGCTGCGCAGGCGCGTCATCCAGTCGGTAAATGCTTCCGGACTGACGCCGGACGGCAGGCTACCGCTGACGCACACCATGTCGAACTGACCAAGCCAGGTCAGAGAATCGTTAACAAAACGCTCCCAGTCTGACGGCGTCACTTCGAAACCCGAGAAGTTCAGATCGGTCACTTCGCCGTCTTTCTCCGTCAGCTTGACGTTGATACGGGTGCGGCCCTGAACAACCTGAAAACGGTTGGCAATGCCCAGCTCGCTGAACAGCTGCTGGAAACCATCCTGGTTATCTTTACCGAGGAATCCACCCACGGTGACATCAATACCAAGGTCCTTGAGCACTTTCGCGACGTTAATCCCTTTACCCGCAGCATGCAGGCCAGTGGTACGCACGAGGTTTACTTCGCCGCGCTCAATCTCCGGGCAAAACCCCACCAGGTCATAAGCCGGGTTCAGCGTAATAGTCGCAACACGTCTGCTCATTATGCGCCCTCCCCCAGACCTGCCGCGATGGCGTCGCCAATCGCCTTCAGAGCCTGTTCAGCATCCGCACCCTGTGCGGTGAAACGCAGACGGTGACCTTTCTTCACGCCCAGCGCGACAACTTTCATCAGACTACGGCCGTTGGCCGGTTTACCTGTGCCATCAAGGTTGGCCACGGTGATCTCACTTTCAAATTGTTTAATGGTATTTACCAGCATGGTACCTGGACGGGCATGCAGGCCGTGTTCGTTACGCACCACGAATTCAGCGTTAAGAACATCGTCAGTCAGCGCATCATCGCTGGTCAGCAGAGCCAGCACCGTCGCCGCATCTGCGTTCAGCAGTTTTTCAGCTTTGTTATTCAGCAGCAGATCGCCCAGGCGCTTCAGCACGGAAACCGGCTGTTCATCGTTCATCGCCACGGTCAGCAGCATGGCCGCACGCTCGCCGTCGACGTCAAACGCATTTGCCGCACGACTCACGGCGATAGCGCTACGCAGGTTGCCTTCAGCACTGTCGTTCAGCCAGATACCCTGACCGAGATTCAACGGCTTATCATTGATTACGCGTGTCACAAATGTGGCATCTGCCGCACCGGCTTCTTTCAGGCGACCGGCATTCAGCGCCTGGAGTGTCACCAGATCGGAGGCGGCTACATCCAGCGTCAGCGTTTCATTATCCAGTTTCAGCGCTTCACTCTGTTTTTCGCCCATCAGCAAGGCGCGCAGCTCTTCAGCAGTCGTTGCTGACTTCAGCTGTTCAGCAACGGAATCATTGCTCAGTACGTGGGTCAGCTGACGCAGCAGGCCTAAGTGTTCGTCGCTGCTGGCCGCGATACCGATGGCCACATACGCCACCTGACCTTCACCCCAGAGCACGCCCTGTGGGAACTGATAAACCTTCACCCCGGTTTTCAACACCTGGTCGCGGGTGTCGGTTGTGCCGTGCGGAATAGCAATGCCATTGCCGAGGAAGGTTGAGGTCTGCTGCTCACGCGCCAGCATGCCATTTACATAACCGTCCGCGACGTTACCTGCCTGCACAAGGGCAGCGGCAACCTGGCGAATGGCCTCTTCTTTATCCCCGGCCTGTGCGCCCGGGTGGATATCCTGAACAGATAACTGGAACATGGTTCTCCACTCCTGCTGAAATTGAATCGTTTCAGCTTTAATGAGAAAAAATGCGCTAGCCTGCTCCGTTTGCTTAAACAAGATAGCGCTGAAACGTTTCAAAAAGTCTTGCGCTTTCTGCAATGCCTTGCAAGTAAACTCGTATTTCTGATCTCAGAATTTAGAGATACAGCACATTTCTTCTTCGTTCAGCTGAATATTGCTGAAGTTCAGCAAGTCAGTTTCAGCTAAGGTCAGCCAAACCTTCTATAAGTTGAAATGCCATTTTGATTTTTCGTGGCATCATTGACCGCACCCTCTGTTTATTTAATGAGTGCCAGCGTAAACTCCGCCTCTCTCTGTCACTCGTTAATTATAAAACATGCATAACACCCCCGCGGCCACCTCGCCAAAGCCCTTTGATTTGACTTCAGCGGCGTTCCTGATTGTTGCCTTTTTTACGGGTATTGCCGGTGCGTTACAGACGCCGACGCTGAGCTTATTTCTGACCAATGAGGTTCACGCTCGTCCGGCCATGGTGGGTTTCTTTTTTACCGGAAGCGCCATCATCGGCATTCTGGTGAGTCAGTTTCTGGCGGGCCGATCCGACAGAAAAGGCGATCGTAAAAGCCTGATTGTCTTTTGCTGTCTGCTTGGGGTGCTCGCCTGCGTTCTGTTTGCATGGAACCGCAACTATTTCGTTTTGCTGTTCATCGGGGTATTTCTGAGCAGCTTTGGTTCGACGGCTAACCCACAGATGTTCGCGCTTGCCCGCGAGCACGCCGACCATACCGGGCGTGAAGCGGTGATGTTCAGCTCGGTAATGCGTGCTCAGGTGTCGCTGGCATGGGTGATCGGCCCCCCGCTGGCTTACGCGCTGGCGATGGGGTTTGGTTTTACGGTGATGTACCTGAGTGCGGCTGTCGCATTTGTGGTATGTGGCGCGCTGGTGTGGTTCTTTCTGCCGTCGATGCGCAAAGAGCCCAAAGTGGCGACGGGCACGCTGGAAGCCCCGCGCCGCAACCGCCGCGATGCCCTGCTTCTGTTTGTTATCTGCACCCTGATGTGGGGCACTAACAGCCTGTATATCATCAATATGCCGCTGTTTATTATTGATGAACTGCATCTGCCAGAGAAGCTGGCAGGTATCATGATGGGAACAGCGGCCGGGCTTGAGATCCCGACGATGCTCATCGCAGGCTATTACGCAAAGCGCTTCGGCAAGCGTTTTCTGATGCGTATCGCCGCTGTCGCCGGTCTGCTTTTCTATATCGGTATGCTGACGGTACATACGCCGGGGTTGTTGCTGGCTTTACAGCTGCTGAACGCTATCTATATCGGCATTCTGGCCGGGATTGGCATGCTCTATTTCCAGGATCTGATGCCAGGTCAGGCAGGCTCGGCCACCACCCTTTATACTAATACCACCCGTGTGGGCTGGATTATCGCAGGCTCAATGGCGGGGGTCGTCGCAGAAATCTGGAACTATCACACGGTGTTCTGGATTGCGCTGGTGATGTGCACGCTGACGATTGGCTGTCTGGCGAGGATTAAAGACGTTTAAGGCGCGGTGAGCGATTCCAGCTCGAGCAGATACGTCATCGCCTGCGCTCGCGTGCTGCCACACATTTCGGCTGTTGGCTGAAGTCCGGAGCAAACCTTCGGGCGCAGGGGCGAACCAAAGATCATACACAGGTTAGTTTCAGAGAGCTGAACGCAGCGGGTATTGGCAGGCTTGCCCTCTGGCATTCCTGGAATGGGGCTTGAAATGGACGGTGCGGTACAGCACGCGCCGCAATCTGGACGACAATCCATAAACGCTCTCTTTCGCTGACGAAGGCCCGCGCAGCCGGGCATCGCGCGCACAGTAACACCTTTTGCGTATTGATAGCAAAAGCCACGAATTCCTCTTGCCTGAAAGGCCGCGCACGAGTAATTTGGCGCGATATTTTTTACCTTCCGTATACAGGATTACTGCAATGCCAAGAGCGAACGAAATTAAGAAAGGTATGGTACTGAATTACAACGGCAAACTGCTAATTGTGAAAGATATCGATATTCAGGCACCTAGCGCCCGTGGTGCAGCGACGCTGTACAAAATGCGTTTCGCCGATGTGCGTACCGGTCTGAAAGTTGAAGAACGTTTTAAAGGTGACGATATCGTTGATACCGTGACACTGACCCGTCGCTATGTCGATTTTTCCTATATCGACGGCAACGAATACGTGTTCATGGATAAAGAAGATTACACCCCGTATATCTTCACCAAAGATCAGATTGAAGAAGAGCTGCTGTTTATTCCTGAAGGCGGTATGCCAGACATGCAGGTTCTGACCTGGGATGGAGTGCTGCTGGCTCTGGAACTGCCTCAGACCGTCGATCTGGAAATCGTTGAAACGGCACCGGGTATCAAAGGCGCATCTGCAAGCGCCCGTAACAAACCAGCAACCCTGACAACCGGACTGGTTGTGCAGGTGCCAGAATACCTGTCTGCAGGCGAGAAAATTCGCATCCATATCGAAGAAAAACGCTATATGGGTCGTGCTGACTAACACAAAAAACCCGGCTTTGCGCCGGGTTTTTCTTTTACAGCAAGTCAGGATACTTCGTCATCTTCAGCGCCAGCTCTATGCCGCGCACTTCCGCCATCCCTTTCAGACGACCGATTGCCGAATAACCTGGGTTCGTTTTCTTACGCAGATCGTCCAGCATCTGATGCCCGTGATCCGGACGGAATGGAATAGGACGCACATCGCCAACCTGCTTACGACGTACTTCTTCCGCCAGGATGGCATCCACCACCGCGACCATATTTACATCACCGCCAAGGTGCGCTGCCTCGTGGAAGGTTTTTGGGTTCTCTTCACGACAGGTCGCGCGCAGGTGAGTAAAGTGAATACGATCGCCGAAGGTTTCAATCATCCGCACCAGATCGTTATCCTCACGCACGCCGTAGGAGCCGGTACACATGGTAAAGCCGTTGTAGATGCTGTCTACCGTCTCTTTCAGCCACTGCATATCTTCAATCGTCGAGACGATGCGCGGCAGGCCGAGAATAGGACGCGGAGGATCGTCCGGATGTATCGCCAGGCGAACGCCCGCTTCTTCTGCGACGGGCACAATCGCGCGCAGGAAGTACGCCATGTTTTCACGAAGCTGATGCTTATCAATGTCGCCATATTCCGCCAGACGTGCACGGAACTGATCCAGCGTATAGCCCTCTTCCGCACCTGGCAGACCAGCAATGATATTGCGGGTCAGCTTTTCGATGTCAGCATCACTGGCGGCGTTAAACCACGCGCGCGCCTGCTGCTGCTCTTCCGCGGTGTAATCCGCTTCGGCGCCAGGACGTTTCAGAATGTGCAGTTCAAATGCCGCAAAGGCAATTTGATCGAAACGCAGTGCTTTTGAACCGTCCGGCATCTGATATTCAAGGTCAGTGCGCGTCCAGTCCAGGATAGGCATGAAGTTATAGCACACCGTATCAATGCCGCAGGTCGCCAGGTTGCGAATACTCTGCTGATAGTTGGCAATCCAGGTCTGGTACTCCCCTGAATGGGTTTTGATATCTTCATGAACCGGAATGCTTTCCACCACAGACCAGGTTAATCCCTTCTCTGCCAGCAGCGCCTGACGCTTTTGAATTTCATCAACCGGCCATACCTGGCCGTTAGGAATATGATGCAGCGCCGTGACGACACCCGTTGCGCCAGCCTGACGCACATCATCAAGAGAAACCGGATCGTTCGGCCCGTACCAACGCCAGGTTTGTTCCATTGCCTCACCCTCTTAAGTTGTTATACCAATATGCGTTACCGCAATGACGACTACCATACATGTTTACCATGAAGGGTCAACATACCGCCACGCATTGATTGATCAAACTCACAGAACAGGGATATTTACGGCTTACCAATTTTATTTGCTGTCATATAACTTTACACTGGCATTGTTAATTAATGGTTAATCAGGTGTGTATCTCATGAAGACAATTGCCTCCACCGCCCTTCCTGCCCATGTTCAGCAACCGCGCTACGATCGTCAGCAATTACGCTCTCGCATCGTCCATTTTGGCTTTGGCGCGTTTCACCGCGCGCACCAGGCATTGTTAACAAATCGGGTGCTGAATGAGAAAGGCGGCGACTGGGGAATATGTGAGATTAGCCTCTTTAGCGGTGATGTGCTGATGAGCCAGCTGCGTGCGCAGGATCACCTGTTCACCGTTCTGGAGAAAGGTGCAGAAGGAAATGAGGCAATTATCGTCGGTGCCGTCCATGAATGCCTGAACGCAAAGCTGGACTCTCTGCCCGCTATTATTGAGAAATTTTGTGAGCCTCAGGTGGCGATTGTGTCGCTCACCATCACGGAGAAAGGTTATTGCATCGATCCCGCCACCGGTAAATTGGATCTGCAAAACTCGCGGATTATCCACGATCTGGAAAATCCATCTGAGCCGCATTCCGCCCCGGGGATCCTTGTCGAAGCGCTCCATCGTCGCCGTGAGCGCGGCTTACCTGCTTTTACCGTGCTTTCTTGCGACAATATCCCTGACAACGGCCATGTGGTGAAAAATGCCGTTCTGGGAATGGCGCAAAAACGCTCTCCGGCACTCGCTGCGTGGATTGATAGCCACGTGAGTTTTCCCGGAACCATGGTCGACAGGATTGTTCCTGCTGCAACAGAGGCCTCACTGGCAGAAATCACCGAAACGCTCGGCGTTGAAGATCCGTGCGCCATCAGCTGCGAACCGTTTATTCAGTGGGTGGTGGAAGATAATTTTGTTGCCGGCCGTCCGGTGTGGGAAGTGGCGGGCGTCCAGATGGTGCAGGATGTTCTGCCGTGGGAGCAGATGAAGTTACGCATGCTTAACGGCAGCCACTCTTTCCTGGCTTATCTCGGGTATCTCGCCGGCTATGCACATATCAATGAATGTATGGAAGACGCAGCCTTCCGCGAAGCCGCCCGTCGGCTCATGCTGGATGAACAGGCACCCACATTACGCATTAAGGATGTCGATCTCACCGTATACGCCGATAGCCTGCTCGAACGCTTTGCTAACCCGGCCTTGCAGCACCGTACCTGGCAAATTGCAATGGACGGTAGCCAGAAACTGCCTCAGAGAATGCTGGACGGGATCCGCGTCCATCTTGAGCGAAAAACGCCGTGGCCGCTGCTGGCTCTGGGCGTGGCCGGCTGGATACGCTACGTCAGCGGGACTGACGAACACGGAAACACAATTGACGTCCGCGATCCCCTCAGCGATAAAATCCGCGCGATTGTTGACGCCAGCAGCGACGACGATCGCGTCAACGCGCTGCTGGGGCTGAACGAGGTCTTTGGACACGATCTCGCCCAAAATAGCGTTTTTGTTGAAGCTGTCAGCCAGGCTTATCAGCGCATTGCCCGCCACGGTGCACGTCAGGCTGTTATTGAAACGTTAAATCTTTAACGATTATTGCGCTTAACACGAACGGAGGTGACCTCCGTTCACCCTTCCCCTTCTCATTGCGCCCTTTTTTCGCCAGGATAAGAGATAATTGTTATAGCATCACAATTCTCTTCTGGAGCGCACGTGACCAAAACCAACCTCATCACCGGTTTTCTCGGCAGCGGTAAAACCACGTCAATTCTTCACCTGCTGGCGAACAAAGATCCGGCCGAGAAATGGGCCGTTCTGGTCAATGAATTTGGCGAAGTGGGCATCGACGGCGCATTACTGTCGGACAGCGGCGCGATGATCAAAGAGATCCCAGGCGGATGCATGTGCTGCGTCAATGGCTTGCCCATGCAGGTAGGACTCAATACCTTGCTGCGTCAGGGCAAACCCGATCGCCTGCTGATTGAACCCACCGGGCTGGGTCACCCGAAGCAGATCCTTGATTTACTGACCGCACCGGTTTACGAGCCGTGGATTGATCTGCGTGCCACCCTGTGCCTGCTCGATCCTCGCCAGCTTCTGGATGATAAAGCGGTGGCCAATGAGAACTTCCGCGATCAACTCGCCTCAGCAGACATTATCGTTGCTAATAAAGAAGATCGCGCCACGGCTGAAAGCCAGGCCGCGCTGGACGCGTGGTGGCAACATTTCGGGGGTAATCGTCAACGGGTGCAGACCACTCAGGGGAGGATTGATAGCGCCCTGCTTGACCTTCCTCGTCTGAACATAGCGGAACTTCCGGCCAGTGCAGAGCATGCCCATAGCCACCCGGTGAAACAAGGTCTGGCTGCCCTCAGCCTGCCGGAACACCAGCGCTGGCGTCGTAATCTGAATAGTGGTCAGGGGTATCAGGCCTGTGGATGGATCTTCGATGCAGATACCGTTTTTGACACCATCGGGATCCTTGAGTGGGCCAGACTTGCTCCGGTCGATCGCGTTAAAGGGATCATGCGCACACCAGACGGACTGGTACGGATCAATCGTCAGGGTGAAGATTTCTTTATTGAAACGCAAAATGTCGCCCCGCCGGACAGCCGAATTGAGTTAATTAGTGCGGTTAACGCCGACTGGAATGCCCTGCAGTCCAGCCTGTTGAAGCTTCGTTTAAGTTTGGGCGGCTAACGTTGCCCCTGTTTTCACTCTTTGCTGAACGTTATGACGACTCGATTTCCCCTGATATTACTGCTTAATGTCGCCGGTCTGGCGCTCTTTTTCTCCTGGTATATTCCGGCGAATCATGGTTTCTGGTTCCCGCTGGATTCTGCAATCTTTCACTTCTTCAACCAGGAGCTAGTGAAAAGCAATGCCTTTCTGTGGCTGGTAGCTATCACCAACAACCGCGCCTTCGACGGTTTTTCGTTGCTGGCAATGGGCTGCCTGATGCTCTCCTTCTGGTTGAAAGAGGATAAAGCAGGGCGTCGGCGTATTATGATTATCGGTCTGGTGATGCTGCTGTTTGCCGTGGTCATTAACCAGCTGGCAACCGCGATTATTCCGGTTAAGCGCTCCAGCCCAACGCTCTTCTTTAGCGATATTTATCGCGTCAGTGAGTTGCTGCATATTCCAACAAAAGATGCCTCGAAGGACAGTTTCCCTGGCGACCACGGCATGATGCTGCTTATTTTTTCCGCAGTTATGCTTCGTTATTTCGGCAAAAAAGCCTTCTCAATAGCCCTGATTATTTTTGTGGTTTTTGCTTTTCCACGCGTAATGATTGGCGCCCACTGGTTCACCGATATTGCCGTCGGTTCGCTCTCCGTTGCTCTGATTGCTCTGCCGTGGTGTTTGATGACACCGTTGAGCGACGGGATAATAGTGCTGTTTGATCGCTATCTTCCCGGAAAAACGCAACAACAATTAAACAAATAACTAACCTAAATTAACGTTAGCTATCAGGGATCGACATGATCCCTGACAGGTCTTCTGCCGCGATCTTTTCTCACTGTCATATTCCTGTCATCACATTCATGATAAAAATGAATCAATTACGCGATAAGGTGGCGGATCTGTCGGTATTTTGAGCATTTCCATGTTTTTACTTTCTGTATCACAATTTCTTATAAAAAAAAGGCTTTTTTTACTCGCAATACCCCAGGCAATCGGTTAATCTCGAACTCGTTTTGCCCCATAGAGATAATTATTTCACTGGCTAATAATTTTGTGCGCTGTGCCACAAATGTGAGCAGAAAGAATTGTCTCAATGTGAACAGATAATTAGTCTCGTCACGTTTGGCATTTTTATAACGATATTTGTCGTTAAGGACTTCAAGGGAAAATAAACAAAATGGTCAAATCTCAACCGTTTCTGAGATATATCTTACGGGGGATCCCGGCGATAGCAGTCGCGGTACTGTTGTCTGCATGTAGTACATCGAACACCGCAAAGAATATGCATCCTGAGACGCGTGTTGTGGGAATGGAAGATTCCTCGTCACTGCAAGCCTCTCAGGATGAATTTGAAAATATGGTACGTAATCTGGACGTGAAGTCCCGCATTATGGACCAGTATGCTGACTGGAAAGGCGTGCGTTACCGTCTTGGCGGCAGCACGAAAACAGGTATTGATTGTTCCGGTTTTGTACAGCGTACTTTCCGTGAGCAATTCGGGTTAGATCTTCCGCGTTCGACTTACGAACAGCAGGAGATGGGCAAGTCGATTTCACGTACTAAACTGCGCACCGGTGACTTAGTTCTGTTCCGCGCCGGTTCTACAGGTCGACATGTGGGCATCTATATTGGTAATGACCAGTTTGTACATGCCTCCACCAGTAGCGGTGTGACCATTTCCAGCATGAACGAACCGTACTGGAAAAAGCGCTACAACGAAGCGCGCCGCGTACTGACCCGCAGTTAATATGGAAATTGTATCGTTGGTTATCCCTTGGCTGGCGATATGATGAAAAAAAGCACTGCTTCGGCGGTGTTTTTTTTTGCCCGTTACACTGAATACATTCGGCGGCAATTCAGGAACCACAACGTCTATGTTCACCCGCTACTTCTCCAGTAATCGCAAGATACTGATCCTCAGCATTATCACAGGCCTGATCGCTGCCCTGCTCCTGGGTTCATTGCAATTTTTCTGGAGCTACCACAAGCGGGACGTAAAATTCGACACCCTGATTAACGATGTCAACCTCTACATGGAGAGCTATTTCGCAGAGTTAAAAACCTCTATCGACATCCTCCAGCCACTCACGCTGAACAATTGCCACGACGTCAATGCAGAACTGACTTCACGCGCAGCATTTAGCCTCAACGTGCGCGCCTTTTTGTTGGTCAGGGACAAAATTGCGTTCTGTTCATCCGCCACAGGTCCAATGAATGTCCCGATGGAGGAGCTGATACCCGAGCTGCACATTAATAAGCAGATCGATATGGCGTTGCTTCCAGGCACCCCGATGTTGCCCAACAAGCCCGCGATTGCCATCTGGTATCGTAACCCGTTAGTTAAAGATGGCGGTGTGTTCACCTCGGTGAATATCAATCTGACACCTTATCTGCTCTACACAGCCCGCCAGGACGAGTTCGCTGGCATCGCCATCATCATTGGCGATTATGCTCTAACGACGATGTCCAGCAAGCTGGTCAAAGCGCGTGATTTAGATGAAGCACCGAGCCGCATCGCTACGCTGAAAAACGTCCCCCTGACCATTAAACTGTATGCGGACGCCTGGACCAGCGATGAAATACTTTACGCTCTGTTCTTCGGACTGGTGTGCGGCATTGCGGCCGGATCGCTCAATTACTATATTCTCAGCATACGGCTGAATCCGGGTAAAGAGATTTTAAGCGCCATTAAGCGCGATCAATTCTATGTGGTCTATCAACCTGTGGTGGACGCAAAAGAGCTGAAAATGCGCGGTGTCGAGGTGTTGATGCGCTGGAAACACCCGACCATGGGTGAGATTCCGCCTGACGCCTTTATCAATTTTGCAGAGGCACAGAAGCTGATCGTTCCGCTGACGCTGCATCTTTTTGATCTCATCATTCACGATGCGCCGGTATTACAGACCGTGCTACCGCCGGGCGCAAAACTCGGCATCAACATCGCGCCTGGGCATTTGCATGCGGAAAGCTTCAAAGAAGACATGCTCACCTTCAAAGCGTTACTGCCGCCGGATTACTTCCAGATCGTGCTGGAAATCACCGAGCGCGACATGCTTAATCATCGGGAAGCCAACAGCCTCTTCGAATGGCTGCATAACGAAGGGTTTGAGATAGCCATTGATGATTTTGGTACTGGTCACAGCGCGCTGATTTATCTTGAGCATTTCACCATGGACTATCTCAAGATTGATCGTGGTTTTGTTAATGCGATAGGCACGGAGACCGTGACGTCACCGGTGCTGGATGCAGTCCTGACGCTGGCAAGACGAATGAATATGTTGACCGTCGCCGAAGGGGTGGAAACCCCGGAACAGGCTGCATGGCTACGCGAGCATGGCGTCAATTTCCTGCAGGGCTACTGGATTAGCCGCCCGATGCCACTGGATCAGTTCCGCAACTGGCGGCCTGACGTTTCGCCCGGCAGTGAATAATTTCACATTGCCCGTGACGTCACTTATTATTCAGCTTAACTGAGCTGGTTTGTAAAAGAAGGAGCCGCCACGAGATGCTTATGCGCTTTATGTTGCTGATGTTGGCATTCACGAGCCTGTCCAGCCAGGCGCAAGCCATCAAAGAAAATATCGCCTTCGCGGTGATTGGCGAGCCGAAATACGCGGTCAATTTTACACATTTCGATTACGTCAACCCAGCCGCCCCCAAAGGTGGGAAGGTAACACTTTCCGCCACGGGAACGTTCGACAACTTCAACCGCTACGCCCTGCGTGGCGTGGCGGCCGCGCGAACGGAATCACTTTACGATACGCTTTTTGTCACGTCTGATGATGAGCCCGGCAGCTACTATCCACTGATTGCCGATAACGTGCGTTACGCGGATAACTTTGCCTGGGCTGAAATCTCGATAAACCCTCGGGCACGTTTTCACGATGGTTCACCGGTTAAGGCCAGTGACGTCGCGTTCACCTTTCACAAATTTATGACTGAAGGCGTGCCCCAATTCCGCATCGTGTACAAAGGCGCATCCGTCAGAGCCATTGCGCCGCTCACCGTGCGCATCGAGCTGAGCGAACCCAACAAAGAGAATATGCTCAGCCTGTTCTCACTGCCGGTGATGCCTCAATCGTTCTGGAAAGATCACAAACTGAGCGACCCGCTCTCTACTCCCCCTCTGGCAGGTGGTCCTTACCGCATTACCGACTGGCGCATGGGGCAATATGTGGTCTATTCCCGCGTCAAAGACTACTGGGCCGCAAATCTGCCAGTTAACCGCGGGCGCTGGAATTTCGACACCCTTCGTTATGATTACTACCTCGACGATAACGTGGCATTTGAAGCATTTAAAGCCGGTGCCTTCGATCTGCGCGTCGAGAGCAACGCCAAAAACTGGGCCACGCGGTATATCGGGAAAAATTTCGCGAAAGGTTACATCGTTAAAGATGAGCACAAAAATGAGTCCGCCCAGGACACCCGCTGGCTGGCATTTAATATTCAGCGTCCGGTGTTTAATGACCGCCGGGTACGGGAAGCGATTTCCCTGGCCTTTGATTTTGAGTGGATGAACAAAGCGCTCTTTTACGGGGCCTACAGCCGTGCGAACAGCTATTTTCAGAACACGGAATATGCCGCGCGCGACTACCCGAAAGCTGACGAGCTGGTCCTGCTGGCACCGCTGAAAGCGGAAGTACCCGCGGAAGTGTTCACCTCGGTGTTTCAGCCGCCCGTGTCGAACGGTGACGGCTACGACCGCGCCAACCTGCTGAAAGCCAGCAAGCTGCTGGATGACGCGGGCTGGCCCCTGAAGAATCAAAAACGTGTGGATGCCAAAACGGGTAAGCCTCTCAGCTTTGAGCTGCTGCTTTCATCCGGGGGCAACGATCAGTGGGTACTGCCGTTTAAGCACAACCTTGAGCGGTTGGGCGTTACCATGAACATTCGTCAGGTTGATAACGCGCAGATTACCAATCGCATGCGCAGCCGTGATTACGACATGATGCAGCGCTTGTGGCCCGCACAGCCGTGGCCAAGCTCCGATCTGCAAATTTCATGGGCCTCCAGCTACATCGACTCCTCATATAATGCCCCGGGGGTGAAAAGCCCGGCGATTGATGCACTGATTGCAAAAATAGTGGCGGCGCAAGGCGATAAAGAAAAACTCCTGCCGCTCGGACGGGCGCTCGACAGGGTCTTAACCTGGAACTACTACATGCTGCCGATGTGGTATATGGGCGAAGATCGTCTTGCTCGCTGGGACAAGTTCTCCGTGCCTGCCGTACGCCCTGTCTATTCACTGGGCTTTGATACCTGGTGGTATGACGTCAACAAAGCCGCCAGACTCCCCGCTGAGCGACGCTAAGGAATCATCATGGGTGCCTATCTTATCCGCCGTCTGCTGTTGGTCATCCCGACCCTGTGGGCCATCATCACGATTAACTTTTTTATCGTGCAAATCGCGCCTGGCGGCCCGGTTGATCAGGCTATTGCCGCTATCGAGTTTGGTAATAGCGGCGGTATGCCAGGCGGCGGCGGTGAAGGAATGGGCGCGAGCCATGCGCGAACCGGCGTAGGGAATATCAGTGAAAGTCATTATCGCGGTGGGCGTGGACTGGATCCTGAAGTGATCGCCGAGATCACCCACCGCTATGGCTTTGACAAACCCATTCACGAGCGCTATTTCAAAATGCTCTGGGACTATATTCGCTTTGATTTCGGCGATAGCCTGTTTCGCAGTGCATCAGTCTTAACATTGATTAAGCAAAGCCTGCCAGTGTCCATTACGCTGGGGTTATGGGGAACGTTGATTATCTACCTGGTCTCGATTCCGCTCGGGATCCGTAAAGCCGTTTATAACGGCAGCCGTTTCGATATCTGGAGTAGCACGTTCATCATCATCGGTTATGCCATCCCGGCGTTTCTGTTTGCCGTCCTGCTGATTGTTTTTTTTGCCGGGGGGAGTTATTTCGATATCTTTCCGCTGCGAGGGTTAGTCTCCGCTGATTTCAGTACCCTGCCGTGGTACCAGAAAATCACCGACTATCTCTGGCATATCACGCTACCGGTTCTGGCAACGGTTATTGGCGGGTTTGCGGCTCTGACCATGCTGACCAAAAACGCCTTTCTTGATGAAATTCGAAAACAGTACGTCGTCACGGCCCGCGCCAAGGGCGTAAGCGAGAAGCAGATTATGTGGAAGCACGTATTCCGCAACGCCATGCTGCTGGTCATTGCCGGATTTCCTGCCACGTTCATCAGTATGTTTTTTACCGGTTCACTGCTGATCGAGGTGATGTTCTCACTCAACGGTCTGGGCCTGCTGGGCTATGAAGCCACCGTCTCGCGCGATTATCCGGTGATGTTTGGCACACTCTACATTTTCACCCTGATTGGCCTGCTGCTGAATATCGTCAGTGATATCAGCTATACGCTGGTTGATCCCCGAATTGATTTTGAGGGCCGCTAATGTCGCGTTTAAGCCCCGTAAACCAGGCCCGCTGGGCCCGTTTTCGCCACAACCGCCGCGGCTACTGGTCACTGTGGATTTTTGCCGTGTTGTTTATTTTAAGCATGTGCTCTGAGTTGATTGCCAACGACAAGCCTTTGCTGGTGCATTTTAACGACCGCTGGTATGTACCGGTTCTCGCCAACTACAGCGAAAGCGATTTTGGTGGCCCGTTTGCAACGCCTGCGGAGTATCAGGACCCGTGGCTTCGCCAGCAAATTGAGCAACATGGCTGGGCTATCTGGGCACCGGTGCGTTTTGGCGCAAACAGCATTAACTTTGCCACCACAACGCCCTTCCCTTCCCCACCTTCCGCGCAAAACTGGCTGGGAACGGATGCCAACGGTGGCGATGTCCTGGCGCGTATCCTTTATGGCACACGGATATCGCTCCTCTTTGGACTGATGCTGACGCTTTTTTCCAGTGTGATGGGTGTCGTGGCCGGTGCGGTTCAGGGCTATTACGGTGGAAAAATAGACCTGTGGGGCCAGCGTGTTATTGAAGTCTGGTCAGGCATGCCGACGCTGTTTCTGATTATCCTGCTTTCAAGTGTGGTACAGCCAAACTTCTGGTGGCTGTTAGGTATCACTGTACTCTTCGGCTGGATGGCGCTGGTGGGTGTCGTGCGGGCGGAATTTCTGCGCACCCGCAACTTCGACTATATTCGCGCCGCGCAGGCGCTGGGCGTGAGCGACCGCGGGATTATTTTCCGCCATATGCTGCCTAACGCCGTGGTGGCCACGCTTACCTTCCTGCCGTTTATTCTGTGCAGCTCCATCACCACCCTCACCTCGCTGGATTTTCTTGGCTTCGGGTTACCACTGGGTTCCCCGTCGCTCGGCGAGCTTCTGTTACAAGGCAAGAACAACCTGCAGGCGCCGTGGCTGGGTATTACCGCCTTTCTTTCTGTGGCCGTGCTGCTTTCGTTGCTGATTTTTATTGGCGAAGCCGTGCGCGATGCCTTCGATCCTAATAAGGCGGTATAAGATGACGCAGCCCCTTCTCAGTATTGATAACCTGTCGATTGCTTTTTCAACACAGGGTGAGATGCGTACCGTCGTCACCGACCTGTCACTCCAGATACAGCGCGGTGAAACGTTGGCACTGGTGGGTGAGTCAGGTTCAGGCAAGAGCGTCTCAGCTCTCTCCATCCTGCGTCTGCTGCCCTCTCCGCCTGTGAGTTACCCGCAAGGCGACATTCTTTTTCACGGCAACTCGCTGTTGCATGCTGACGAACATACCTTGCGCGCAATCCGCGGTAATAAGATTGCCATGATTTTCCAGGAACCGATGGTTTCTCTTAACCCCCTTCACAGCCTGGAAAAACAGCTCTATGAAGTCCTGTCCCTACACCGAGGTATGCGCAAAGAAGCCGCACGCGGGGAAATTCTGGACTGCCTTGAACGAACCGGAATACGCAATGCAGCCAAACGGCTGAATGATTTTCCGCATCAGCTTTCCGGCGGCGAGCGCCAGCGCGTGATGATTGCCATGGCCCTGCTCACGCGCCCCGAACTGTTAATTGCTGATGAACCTACAACGGCGCTGGACGTGACGGTGCAGGCGCAAATTTTGACGCTGCTGCGCGAGTTGCGTGACGAGCTGAACATGAGTTTGCTGTTTATCACGCACAACCTGAGTATCGTGAAAAAGTTGGCCGACAGCGTTGCGGTGATGCAAAACGGGCGATGTGTCGAGCAGAATGTCGCGTCCACGCTGTTAAACGCGCCACAACACCCGTATACCCAGCGCCTGCTCGACAGTGAACCCTCTGGCGACCCGGTTCCGCTGCCAGCTGACAGCGTACCGCTGTTGCGTGTTGACGATTTGTCCGTCTCGTTTCCCATTCGCAAAGGTATTCTGCGGCGCCTCGTCGACCAGAATCCGGTGTTGAAAAATATCCGCTTCTCTCTGCGACCGGGGGAATCTCTGGGACTGGTAGGTGAATCCGGTTCGGGTAAAAGCACCACCGGCCTGGCGCTGCTGCGCTTAATCGCTTCTCAGGGCGAGATCCTCTTTGACAACATGCCGCTGCATCTCTGGAACCGACGCCAGATGCTTCCCGTACGCCCTCGTATGCAGGTGGTATTTCAGGACCCCAACTCCTCGCTTAACCCACGGCTCAGCGTGTTACAGATCGTTGAAGAGGGTCTGCGTGTTCATCAGCCCAGCCTGAATGCCCAACAACGGGAACAGGAGGTCATGCGGGTAATGAACGAAGTGGGCTTAGATCCCGATACCCGTCACCGCTATCCGGCAGAATTCTCCGGCGGGCAGCGTCAGCGTATCGCTATTGCCCGTGCGCTGATCCTGAAACCGGAACTGATTATTCTGGATGAACCGACGTCTTCGCTGGACAGAACCGTCCATGCGCAGATCCTGAAACTGCTCAAGGGGTTACAGGAAAAACACCGGCTGGCCTATATCTTTATCAGCCATGATTTACAGGTGGTTCGGGCGCTATGCCATCAGGTGATTGTGTTGCGACAGGGAGAAGTGGTCGAACAGGGGGAGTGCCAGCGCGTATTTACTGCGCCAACGCAGAGTTACACGCGCCAGCTGCTTTCAGCAGACTAGCGCTCAGAATGGATACTGGCCAGAGAAAGGCTCCGCAATAGCAACGCCAAAATTTTTCAGGCGGCAGGTCGCGGCAAATTCATCCTGGCTTTTAACAAACAGGCACGGCTCACCTTCGCACTCCAGTACGGAGCTGTCTACTTCGATATCCGTCAACGCCTGGCTTAAGCGCTCCATAACCGGCCATGCGTTTTCGTCGCTCGGGCTAAGCAATTTGAGCGCAACCAGACAATTATCGCAGTCCGCGGCACTTTGCGGAATCGGTTCAACTTTCAAACCTGCAAAACCCGCTGACCAGCGATAGCTCTGGGGCAAGCGATGGACAATGGAGAGTTGTAATGTATTCACGTTCGTTCCCCGGAAGCAAAATTTACTTCACAATTTATTTACATTTATAGTAACACATCATCGCTAACCTGCACTATTCAGCGCTTTTTTATAGGAATCCAGGCTTGCGTCGGCGCTATATGTACCCGTTTCTGCGATCTAACTCAACCTTTTTGAATACAATGATGTGACTTTTTACATAAATAGATTTTACATAAAAGAAACAAACGCCGGGTGTGTCAACGTGGGTTTGGTTGATATGTATCAACAAAAAAGGCCCTGTAGGGCCTTTTTTGTGCTTTAGTGAGCCGTTTTTCGCGGTCGACTGGCGTAAAGATAGAAGAGTATGGAGCTGGTTGCGCAAAAAGCCATCGCCCATAACATCGGCCAGGCCGTCGTAAAGGTAGCCATAGAAAGCAACGCCCCGACAATCGCCCCAATACCAAAGCGGAACGTTCCTGCCAGTGACGATGCTGTTCCCGCCATATGCGGGAATTCATCGAGGATCACCGCCATCGCATTCGACGATACCATCGACACGCAGCCGACAAAAGCCGCCACACCCACTACCAGCGCCCAGAAGCCCACGCCCAGAAACGCGCTCACCACCAGCCAGATCGCCATCACAAACTGGATCCACAGCCCGGCGCGGAACATGTTCAGCGCCCCCACCCGCCGGACAAAACGGCTGTTGATGATGGTCATGATGAACAGGAAGACGATGTTAAGCGCAAAGTAATAGCCGAAGTGCTGCGGCGAAACGTGGTTCAGTTCGATGTAGACAAACGGCCCGGCGCTCAGGAAGGAGAACATCCCGGCAAAGCTGAACCCGCTTGCCAACATATAGCTGAGCACGCGCTTGTGGCGAAACAGTGAGGCGAAGTTACCTATTGTGGTGCGGATGTGGAATTTCTGGCGGCGCTCGACGGGAAGCGTTTCATCAATAAAGAAGAAAATCATCGCGGAGGCCAGCAGCGCGGCCAGCGCCAGGATCCAGAAAATCGCATGCCAGCTAAACCACACCAGCACCGCACCACCCGCCATCGGGGCCACCAGCGGCGCAATCGTCGTCACCAGCATCACGAACGACATCATGCGGGAGAACTCTTCTTTCGGGTAGATATCGCGCATCAGGGCGTTAATCACCACGCTTGCCGCTGCCGCCGCCAGACCGTGGAAGAAGCGCATGATAATCAGATGATCGATGGTCTGAGCCAGCGCACAGGCAACTGCCGCGGCCGCAAAGACCAACGTCCCACCCAGAATAACAGGCTTGCGTCCCAGGCTATCCGCCATCGGGCCATAAAACAGCTGGCCGAGGGCAAAACCGAGTATATAGGTGCTGAGTGTCATCTGTGCGCTGCCTGCCGGTACGCCAAACTGCGCGGCAATAACCGGCAGTGCAGGCAGATACATATCAATCGACAGCGGCATCAACATGGCCAGCAGGCCAAGAATGAAGACAATTTTGAACGACGAGTGTGGCCTGGTGGTCACAGAGTTCTCCTGAGATTAATGCGAAGGCAGACCGACGCTGGCGATCTCTTCTTCCGTTAACGGGCGGTATTCGCCTGGCGCCAGGTCGTGATCGAGTTCAATCGCACCAATCCGCTCACGATGCAAGCCGACAACGTGGTTCCCCACTGCAGCAAACATCCGTTTTACCTGATGATAGCGCCCTTCGCTGATGGTCAAGCGAACTTCGGTCGGGGTGATCACCTCAAGGACGGCGGGTTTGGTGAGATCTTTCTCATTATGCAGCTGAACGCCTTTGGCGAATTGCTCTGCCGTGTCATCCGCTACCGGAGACTCCAGCGTCACCAGATAGGTTTTCTCGCAATGATGGCGCGGAGAGGTAATACGGTGCGACCACTGCCCGTCGTCAGTCATCAGTACCAGTCCGGTGGTGTCGATATCCAGGCGACCAGCGGCATGCAGCTTGTGCGCCACCGGTTCGTCGAGGAAATAGAGTACTGTCGGGTGATCCGGATCGTCCGTTGAACAGACATAGCCTTCCGGCTTGTTGAGCATGAAATAGCGTGGGCCATGCTGCTGGGTCAGCGGATTGCCGTCATACTCAACCTGATGGTCCGGTTGCAGTTTGAAAGCGCTGTCTCTCACAATGTCGCCGTCCACGGTAACGCGGCTGGCGCGAATTTCACGCCCGGCAATAGCGCGGCTTACGCCGAGTTGCTGAGCGATAAACTTATCAAGTCGCATGAAATCTTTTTAGCCTTAATGGTGCTGGAAGTCGAACAGTACGTCCGAAAAAGAAGCAGTCTGGAACGGTTCAGTATAATGGTCTGGTTGCGCCACTCAAGGGAAAAAGTTTCGTGGCATACTATGTGCGGAATAATGAAACCGAGACCCCATGACTTTTACACTTCGTCCCTATCAGCAGGAAGCCGTTGATGCCACCCTCGCGTGGTTCCGTAAACATCGTGAACCTGCGGCTATTGTGCTTCCAACCGGTGCAGGCAAGAGCCTGGTCATCGCCGAACTGGCACGTCTGGCCCGCGGTCGTGTGCTGGTGCTGGCGCACGTCAAAGAACTGGTCGCGCAAAACCATGCCAAATATTGCGCACTCGGGCTGAAAGCCGACATTTTCGCCGCCGGGCTAAAGCGTAAAGACAGCCACGGTAAAGTGGTCTTTGGCAGCGTGCAGTCGGTGGCCCGCAATCTGGATCTGTTTCGCAGCGAATTTTCGCTGCTGATTGTTGACGAGTGTCACCGCATCAGCGATGACGACGGCAGCCAGTATCAGCAAATCCTGACACACCTGAAAGAAGTGAACCCACACCTGCGCCTGCTGGGCCTGACGGCGACCCCGTTTCGTCTGGGGAAAGGCTGGATCTATCGTTACCATTATCACGGCATGGTGCGCGGCGATGACAAGGCCCTGTTTAGCGACTGCATCTACGAGCTTCCGCTGCGCTACATGATTAAACACGGTTACCTGACGCCGCCTGAACGCCTGGATATGCCGGTGGTGCAGTACGATTTCAGCCGTCTGCAGGCACAGAGCAACGGGTTGTTCAGCGAAGCGGATCTTAACCAGGAGCTGAAAAAGCAAAAGCGCATTACGCCGCATATCATCAGCCAGATTGAGGAGTTCGCCGCGACGCGCAAAGGAGTGATGATCTTCGCCGCCACCGTTGAGCACGCACGAGAAATTACCGGGTTACTGCCCTCCGGCGACGCGGCATTAATCACTGGCGAGACCCCAGGCCCTGAGCGCGACAGCCTGATTGACGCCTTTAAAGCCCAGCAGTTCCGCTATCTGGTTAACGTGTCGGTACTGACCACCGGCTTTGACGCCCCGCACGTCGACCTGATCGCTATTTTGCGCCCGACCGAATCGGTCAGTCTGTATCAGCAAATTGTTGGCCGCGGCCTGCGTCTGGCGCCGGGTAAAACCGACTGTCTGATTCTGGATTATGCCGGTAACCCGCACGATCTCTATACGCCTGAGGTCGGCGCGCCAAAAGGAAAAAGCGACAACGTGCCGGTACAGGTTTTTTGTCCTGCCTGTGGTTTTGCCAACACCTTCTGGGGTAAAACCACCGCCGACGGCACGCTAATTGAGCATTTTGGCCGCCGCTGTCAGGGCTGGTTTGAAGATGACGAAGGGCATCGCGAGCAGTGCGATTTCCGTTTCCGCTTCAAGAACTGCCCACAATGCAACGCCGAAAATGACATTGCCGCACGCCGCTGCCGGGAATGTGACACGGTACTGGTCGATCCTGACGACATGTTAAAAGCGGCACTGAAGTTAAAAGATGCATTGGTGCTCCGCTGCTCAGGCATGGCACTACAGCCCGGTGCGGATGAAAAAGGCGAGTGGTTAAAAATCACCTACTACGATGAGGACGGGGCGGACGTCAGTGAGCGTTTCAGGGTACAAACTCCCGCTCAACGCACGGCCTTCGAGCAACTCTTTATTCGCCCGCACACCCGTACGCCAGGGGTTCCTCTGCGCTGGATAACCGTGGCCGATATCGTGCACCAGCAGGCGTTACTGCGCCATCCGGATTTTGTTGTTGCTCGCAAGAAAGGCCAGTTCTGGCAGGTCCGTGAGAAGGTCTTTGACTATGAAGGTCGCTTTCGTCGCGCCAACGAATTGCGCGGTTAACGGGACTTTTCATTGATGTGAGGAGCATTTGAGTATAAAATGCCGCCCGCTTCACATCCGTGAGGCAGAACACTCACCTGCTGCTGGGTCGCCTGTAGTAGGGTTTTAAATACAGAGAGAAATCAATGTTTACTATCGAAGCAGAAGTACGTAACGTGCAGGGTAAGGGTGCGAGCCGCCGCCTGCGTAACGCTAACAAGTTCCCGGCTATCGTTTACGGTGGCGAAGCTGCTCCAGTTGCAATCGAACTGGATCACGACAAACTGTGGAACCTGCAGACCAAAGCTGAATTCTACAGCGAAGTTCTGACCATCGTTGTTGGCGGTAAAGAAGAAAAAGTGAAAGTTCAGGCTGTTCAGCGTCACGCGTTCAAGCCAAAACTGACTCACATCGACTTCGTTCGCGCGTAATCGCAAACTCGTCGAGAAAAACCCCGCTTCTGCGGGGTTTTTTGTGCCTGCTATTTACCGCCAGAAGTACGGCGCTGAAGCTGATCGCGCAGGTTCGGCGGCGTTCCTTTAATGGTCAGCGTATCGGTGGCAGGATCCCAGAAAATGCGTTCTCCCAGCAACATCGCATCAAAGTTAATGGTTAACCCGCCGCCACTGCCGGCAAACTTGGTTAACTGACGCAGCGTACTGCGATCCGCCGGGAAGCTCTCTTCAAGCTCATAGCCTTTATCCGCGGTGAACTCCTGGAAGCTGACTTCGCTGACGCCCGCCAGCTCTTTTGACAGCGACTCCAGCTCAATCTCTTCCCCCGCCTGCAGCTGTTCGTTGCAGTAGCTATAGACCTGCTGGCGCACGTTCTGGCGCTCAGATTTATCGAGCTGCGCTTCTGCCGTGAAGTCATCAACCGCCTGGAGCAGCCCTTTGTTCTGCGCTTTGGCGTTCAGGCCTTCGCTGGCGCCGAGGAAGTCCATAAAGAAATCCGCCACTTTGCGGCCCACGCGCCCCTTCAGGAAAGTCAGGTAGCGGGTCGACTCCGGGTTGGTTTCCCACTCGGTCAAATCAATACGCGCCACGATATCCGCATGGTTAATATCCAGATAATGCGTTGAGCTAATATCCAGCTGTTCGTTCACGCGCATGCTGCTTAAGTTATTCAGTACGGTAACCAGCAGATACTCTACGGCCAGATAGCGGTAGTGGCAGAACAGCACAATCCCGCCGTCGGCGAAGGGATATTTCGCCAGCTCGTCGCGCAGACGTCCGGTCGCGGCGCGGCTAAACGCCAGAAAATCTTCTTCGCCCTGACGTTGCAGACGCAGGCTATCAGCCAGTTCGCTCTCTTCACTGAACAGGCCATAGGCTTTATTTTTAGCGCTGTAGACACGGTGTAACTCCGCCATCATCTCTACAACAGTAGGCGTGGGTTCCAGTAACGAATCGCGCAGCACCACTTCAAGGGTTTGCTCATCACGCTTGATAAGCTGGTGCAAGGCAATCTGGTTGATTTCCAGACTCATGATAAACTCTCCTTTTAGACCGGGCGGTATTCAACCACCACCAGGGCATGTGTGCAACAACAGATAAAAAAGGGGAAAAAAAGCTGTTGCTACGGTAATATGTTGCCCTTTCATCAACAAACTGATTTTGATTTATGCCACAACATTCCCGCTACAGTGATGAACACGTTGAACAGCTGCTCAGTGAGCTGGTTAACGTACTGGAAAAACATAAAACGCCGACCGATCTCTCCCTGATGGTTTTGGGAAATATGGTCACCAACCTGATTAATACCAGCGTTGCTCCGGCTCAGCGTCAGGCGATCGCCAAATCTTTCGCCCAGGCTTTACAGTCATCCGTCAGCAACGACCAGGCCCATTAAGGGATACGAACAACAGTTTATGGTGACGAATCGTCAGCGCTACCGTGAAAAAGTCTCCCAGATGGTCAGCTGGGGGCACTGGTTTGCCCTGTTCAACATTCTGCTGGCGACGGTCATTGGCTGTCGTTATCTGTTTGTCGCAGACTGGCCAACAACGCTAACCGGGCGTATCTACTCCTGGATGAGCGTTGTGGGTCACTTTAGCTTTTTGGTTTTCGCCACCTATCTGCTGATCCTGTTTCCTCTGACGTTTATCGTCATGTCGCAGCGTCTGATGCGGTTCTTGTCCGCCATCCTTGCGACGGTGGGGATGACACTACTGCTTATCGACAGCGAAGTGTTCACCCGCTTCCACCTGCATCTCAATCCCATCGTCTGGGAACTGGTGATTAACCCCGACCAGAATGAAACGGCCCGTGACTGGCAGCTGATGTTTATCAGCGTCCCGGTGATCCTGTTGATTGAGATGCTGTTTGCCACCTGGAGCTGGCAAAAACTTCGCAGCCTGACCCGGCGGCGGCATTATGCCAAGCCCGTCGCCGCGCTCTTTTTTGTCTCATTTATCAGCTCGCATATTATGTATATCTGGGCGGATGCAAACTTCTATCGCCCTATTACCATGCAGCGCGCTAACCTGCCGCTCTCGTATCCAATGACCGCCCGTCGTTTCCTCGAAAAACACGGTCTGCTTGACGCGCAGGAGTACCAGCGCCGTCTGGTCGAACAGGGTAATCCGGAAGCAGTCAGCGTTCAGTACCCTCTGAGCGATCTGCACTATCGCGATATGGGTCGCGGGCAAAACGTCCTGCTGATTACCGTCGATGGCCTGAACTATTCCCGTTATGAGAAGCAGATGCCTGCGCTGGCCGATTTCGCGAGTCAAAACGTCACGTTCACCCAGCATATGAGCTCCGGTAATTCTACCGATGCGGGTATCTTTGGGCTGTTCTATGGCATCTCAGCCGGATACATGGACGGCGTGCTGTCTGCCCGTACGCCTGCGGCACTGATCACCGGGCTGAATCAGCAAGGTTATCAGTTAGGGTTGTTCTCCTCTGATGGTTTTAACAGCCCGCTTTACCGCCAGGCGCTGTTGTCTGATTTCTCACTGCCGGCGGCACAAAATCAGTCTGATGCGCAGACCGCCAGCCAATGGATAAACTGGCTGCAACGATACGCCCAGGAAGATAACCGCTGGTTCTCGTGGGTTGCCTTTAACGGCACAACGCTCGCTAACAGCAATAAGAATGACTTTGCGCGCCGCTACAGCCGCGCGGCTGGCGATGTGGATGCGCAGATAGGCCGAGTGCTTGAGGCGCTGCGTGAGTCAGGCAAACTGGATAATACCGTGGTGATCGTGACCGCTGGCCATGGCGTCCCGCTGGGTGACGAGACGAAGGGTATGAGTTGGTCTCGCCCGAATCTTCAGGTTCCGCTGGTGATCCATTGGCCTGGCACTCCAGCTCAGCGCATTACTATGCTTACCGAGCATAAAGATGTGATGACCACCCTGATGCAACGCCTGCTGCATGTCAGCACGCCAGCAAACGAGTATTCACAGGGGCAAGATCTCTTCAGTGCCACGCGCCGCCATAACTGGGTTACGGCTGCCGGGAATAACACCCTGGTGGTGACCACGCCTAAGCTGACGCTGGTGCTGAACAGCAACGGGAATTATCAGACGTACAACCTGCAGGGCGAGCGGTTGAAAGACCAGAAACCGCAGTTAAGCCTGCTGCTGCAGGTCCTGACGGATGAGAAGCGCTTCATCGCTAACTGATTAATAATAAACCAGTTAGCGATAGATTCCCTTGCATTCAAAACGGAATCGAGTAGTATTCTTTTCATGCGTCGGCACGTAGCGCAGCCTGGTAGCGCACCGTCATGGGGTGTCGGGGGTCGGAGGTTCAAATCCTCTCGTGCCGACCAAAAATACATTGAAAACCAGCCTGATGGCTGGTTTTTTTATTGCGCCTCACCCGGTGTTTTATGCAGATACGCCAGCGTAACAAGACAAATCACCGCTCCGGCATAAAAGGTGTATTGTGCGCCAAACATTTCCCAGATCGCTCCGGCGCTCACGCTGGCGATTAACAATCCCACGCCACTGACCAGGCTAAAAATACCAAAAGCCGTACCTCGCAGATCGGCCGGAGCGGTTTTAGCAACCATGGCCGCCAGCAACCCCTGAGTCATTCCCATATGAACGCCCCACAGTGCGACACCGACAATAATACCGATCCAGTGGCTACTCAGCGCCAGAACGACATCTGCGCCAATCAATACCATTAACCCCCACTGCAGGAGTCGAGTGTGGCTCATGCCATCAGAAAGCTTGCCAAAGGGATAGGCCGAGAGTGAATAGAGAACGTTCATTACCACCATCACCAGCGGAATAAACGCCAGGGGAACACCCGACTGTTGCGCACGAAGCACAAGAAATGCCTCGCTGAAACGGGCCAGAGTAAACACCGCGCCAAGGCCAATCACCCACCAGCACGCTTTCCCCAGACGCTTCAGATTCGCTCTTTTGATGGGGTTAGTGCGTTTGTGCTCGACAGGGGTTTTCGGTTCCTGCAGACCAAAATAAAGCAGTGCAACTGAAAGCAGGCCGGGGATGAGCGCTATCCAGAAAACGGTACGGAAATCATTATCCAGCAACAACATCAAACTCACCGCCAGTAATGGTCCGAGAAAGGCCCCAGTGGTATCCATCGACTGACGCAGGCCATATGCCGCACCGCGCATTTCCGGCGGTGTAACGTCTGCAACCATTGCGTCTCGTGGTGCTCCCCGGATCCCCTTCCCCGTTCGGTCCATCAGACGTGCACCTAAAACCATACCTGAGGAAGAGGCCAAAGCGAAAAGGGGTTTGCTTAGCGCGCCCAGGCCATATCCCAACAGTGCCAGACCTTTGCGCTGACCAAGATAGTCGCTTATCGCTCCCGAAAAGACCTTAATAAAGAGAGCGGTTGCCTCCGCCAGCCCTTCAATCAGACCGATGAATAACACGCTGGTCCCGAGCGTGGTCATCATAAAAAGAGGGAGCAGGCTGTGAATACTCTCTGAAGAGATGTCCATCAGCATACTGACGCCCCCCACAACCCAGACGCCTTTTGGGATCTGGCTGAGTACTGGAAACCTGGAAAGCATGCGCGACTCCTGCTTTAAAAACAGTTGCCTGAATGTTTACAGAATAGGATATGGCGGATTAAAAAACCTGAGGAGGAATAATGGGGCTATAAAAAAGCCAACCCGCAGGCTGGCTCATGAAGGCTTAGTGCTTTTCGCGTCCACCCAGGAAGAAAATACCCAGCGGGATAGCCAGCAGTACGGTGAACACCAGGCTGTAGACAAAGATCATTGCTGATTGCAGGACATACATGCTGGTCGTCCAGGCTGAGAGGGGGATGTTGTACTGTTCGATAACGCCAACAATGGTTGCCCGCCCAACGCACGCGGCAGCAATCATAAACACAACCAGTAGCGCCAGGAGGAACTTACGGCCTTCAGGTGTTTTAAGTTTTGCACGAACCATCTCACTTCCCTTTACAGATGAATAACATTATAAGGTGTTTAAAATAACACGAACTATCGCCAGACTCCATACCAGTACAAACAACCATTAAAAATACCAAAATTAAGTTTATAACACTAAGAATATTGAAAATGTAAGTAAATCAAACCAATCATTCATGAGCGCTATGCTAATCTGTTCAGGATCGTTTTGACATAAAGGAATGACAATGAAAAACGCACCTAAATTTGCCATCGCTCTGATCGCCGCCGCGTGCGTCAGCACCAGCGCTTTTGCCAGCGAAACCCCAAAAGAGCAGCCGCTGGAAAACGTTGCCCCATATCCGAAAGCGGACAAAGGGATGAAGCGTCAGGTGATTCAGTTACCGGCTCAGCAGGATGAAGCAAATTTCAAAGTGGAGCTGTTAATTGGCAAAACGCTGGAAGTGGATTGCAACCAGCACCGTCTGGGCGGTCAACTGGAAAGTAAAACCCTGGAAGGCTGGGGTTATGACTATTACGTCTTCGATAAAGTCACCTCTCCGGTCTCTACCATGATGGCCTGCCCGGATGGCAAGAAAGAGAAGAAATTTGTGACGGCGTATCTGGGTGACAACAGTCTGCTGCGCTACAACAGCAAGCTGCCGATCGTGGTCTACACGCCGGAAAACGTGGAAGTGAAGTATCGCGTCTGGAAGGCTGATGAGAATATCGGACAAGCGGTAGTACGTTGAAAAAAAGCCGGGTAATCAATACCCGGCTTTTTTATTTACAGCGCGATATCCGCAACCGGTTTGTTTTCCGACTGAGGTTTAAGCTCTGCTTTGGGCGCTGTATCAGCAGCCTGCGGCTTAACGTATTGCAGTTGCAGAACACGGCTGGTGTATTCCAGCTCCTGCTCCGTTGCTTCCACGTTACCGTTCAGCTTTGTACCGTAGGATGGAATAATAGTTTTCAGCTTAGCCTGCCATTCAGGACTGGAGACTTTATCTTTAAACACTTTTTCCATCAGGTGCAGCATGATTGGCGCAGCAGTAGATGCACCAGGTGACGCCCCCAACAGCGCAGCAATTGTGCCATCCTTATCGCTCACCACTTCGGTACCCAGGCGCAGCACACCCCCCTCTTTCGGGTCGCGCTTGATGATCTGCACACGCTGACCCGCCTGCCACAGACGCCAGTCTTCTTTCTTCGCCTCCGGGTAGTACTCTTTCAGCGCTTCGAAACGATCGTCGTCAGAGAGCATCACCTGGCTAATCAGGTATTTCACCAGGTCGAAGTTATCCAGTCCCACATCCATCATTGGCTTAACGTTAGAGGTGGTGGTTGCACTGAGCAGATCCCACAGAGAGCCGTTTTTCAGGAACTTAGTTGAGAAGGTCGCGAACGGCCCAAACAGCACCACGCGTTTGCCGTCAAGCATACGGGTGTCGATGTGCGGCACAGACATTGGCGGCGCACCAACAGAAGCCTGACCGTACACTTTAGCCAGATGGCGATTCACCACTTCCGGGTTTTCGGACACCAGGAACTGGCCGCCGACCGGGAAACCGGCATAATCGTCAGCTTCCGGAATACCGGATTCCTGCAGCAGTTTCAGCGCCGCGCCACCTGCTCCAATAAAGACAAACTTCGCCTTGATGACGTGCTCGGCTTCGTTGTTTTTCAGGTCAGCAACGGTCACGCTCCAGCTGTTGTCCGCGTTGCGCTTAAAGCCACGCACTTCGGTGCTGAGCTGCAGATTGAAGTTCTCTTTTTTCTTCAGAGACGTCACCAGCTGACGGGTTATTTCACCGTAGTTAACGTCAGTACCAATCTCAGTACGGGTTGCCGCCACTTTCTGGTTCGGGTCACGACCTTCCATAACCAGCGGGGCCCACTCTTTGATCTGAGCGTGGTCTTCAGAGTATTTCATACCGCGGAACAGCGTGCTCTGCTGCAGAGCCGCGTAACGCGCGCGCAGGAAGTTGACGTTCTGCTCGCCCCACACAAAGCTCATATGCGGCACGGTGTTAATGAAGGAGTGCGGGTCATGCATCACACCGCTGTTGACCTGGTGAGACCAGAACTGGCGTGAAATCTGGAATGCTTCGTTGATCTCTACCGCCTTCTCGATACTAATGGAACCGTCCTTTTTCTGCGGCGTATAGTTCAGTTCCATGAGTGCCGAATGTCCCGTACCGGCGTTATTCCAGCCGTTCGAGCTCTCCTGCGCCACGCCATCGAGGCGTTCGACCATGGTCATTGACCAGTCTGGCTGCAGTTC
This sequence comes from Enterobacter sp. CPE_E890, assembly GCF_046521475.1. NCBI lineage: Bacteria > Pseudomonadati > Pseudomonadota > Gammaproteobacteria > Enterobacterales > Enterobacteriaceae > Enterobacter > Enterobacter sp. CPE_E890. Next base: position 3,306,796 of record NZ_JBKFZW010000001.1, read on the forward strand.
CTGCAGATAGGTTCCCAGCGTGGCGCTCATGATACCGCCACCAATTAAAAGGACGTCCGTTTCCTGCTCTTTTGGTGCGTCAGCTTTCGCCGCCATCGAGACGGTGTTAAGCCCCACGGCCAGAGAAAAGAGCATGGCAGTCATTTTTTTCATAATTTATGCCTTAGTGTAAAAGTGCTTGATGCGTGGAAATTGCAGGTGAAAAAAGCTGCGGGGGCACGGTAACAACTTTTAAATATTGTTTAAAGGTTACGAAATTATTGTAATTGTGAAATTTAATGATGGATTGTTTGTGGAGAATTACGCTGGCTGCTGGTACCGATTAATTTGCAAACGCAGTGAAAGGATTGGGTGTACTGGGCGGGATCATCATCATGGTACTGCTTCCCGCCCGTATTAAGCATCTGATTAAAGAAGAAAAATCGTTGCCAGTCCAAGAAAAATAAAGAAGCCACCGGTATCGGTGATGGCAGTGATCATCACGCTCGACCCCACTGCGGGGTCGCGCCCCAGTTTGGTCATCGTCAGAGGGATAATCACGCCCATCATTGATGCCACCAGCAGGTTCAGTACCATCGCCAGCATCATCACGCCTCCTAGCGCCATATCGTCGTACAGCCACCAGGTAATACCGCCCATAATGCCGCCCCATACCAGGCCGTTAATCAGCGCAACGCCCATTTCTCTTAAGATCAGGAAGGTAAAGTTGCCAGGCTGAATGTTCTCCAGCGCCAGCGCGCGGACGATCATAGTAATAGTCTGGTTTCCGGTGTTGCCGCCAATCCCGGCCACAATCGGCATCAGCGATGCCAGCGCGACTAACTGAGAAATAGTGTGTTCAAAACCATCAATCACGCGGGAAGCGATAAACGCAGTACACAGGTTAATGGCAAGCCACGCCCAGCGGGTTTTGACGGCCTTGCCAACGGATGCATGGACGTCGTCCTCCGCGCTGATCCCACCGAGAGCACGTAAATCGTTATCAGTTTCTTCGTACACCACATCAACGATCTCATCAATGGTCAGGCGTCCCATCAGCTTGCCGACAGAATCGACCACCGCCGCACTTACAAGGTCGTCACGTTCGAAGGTACGCGCCGCTTTTTCAGCATCGTCTTCCGGAGAGAAGACCATCGGCTCGGTCTCCATCACCTCACTCACCCGCCGTTGGGTACTATTGAGCAGGATCGTTTTCAGTTCCAGCTCACCGAGCAACGTTTTATCCCGCGAGGTCACAAACAGTTTATCGGTGTTATCCGGCATACTGCCGAGGCGGCGCAGGTAGCGCTGGACGGTACCAAGCGTAACGTCCGGGCGTACCGTGATAACGCCAAACTCCATGATCGCGCCAACGCTGTGTTTCTCGTAGTGCATCACCTGACGCACACGTGCCCGCTCTTCGGCTGGCAAAGAGGCCAGCAGGCGGCCGGTCAGATTACGCGGCAGATGTTGAACAAGGTAAATCTGTTCGTCGATATCCAGCGTTTTCAGCGCATCAAGAATATCCCGGTCGCTCATCTCGTCGATAAGGTCATCCCAGACGTTTTCCGAGGCTTCAAGCAGCACCTGGCCACGCTCGTGATCCTGCACCAGACGCCACAACGCATGGCGCTCCTCCGAAGGGAGCGCCTCAAGGGTATCGGCCAGGTCAGGCGGGGGTAAGTGGGCAACCAGCGCACCTACCTCAGCAATATCGTCGGCTAAGGTGCCGACATCATATTGCTCAGCCAGGGTCAGTTTGCCCAATAACGCAGAAGTGACCGCTTTATCGGTCGTGAGAAGCCAGATCAGTCGCGCGCGTTCCTGGTCACGCTGTCTGGCGCTGTTTTTCGTTAATACCGACATCAATCATAAATCCATGAAATAAGATGGTATTAAGCATAGCGCGGGGATATGTAAATAAGAATAAACAACAGGGCGGGATGGAGAAAAAAGCGGCATTACGGCCACGTTTTATCCCCTCTCCCTGTGGGGGAGAGGGTAACGGCATCATGCCGTACGCGCCACCGCGTCACGAGACGCCGCATCTCGCTCTTCACCGGTCAACTCGCTCAGTTTACCGTCGCGCATCTCCAGCAGACGGTCAGCATGAATGAAGTAATGATCGTCGTGGCTGATGGCGAAAATGGTTTTGCCCATCTCCTGCATCAGCGGCAGCAGAACCTGATAAAACTCGCGGCGGAAATGCGGATCCTGATCCGCTGCCCACTCATCCAGCAGAATAATGTCGCGCTCTTCCGCCAGCGCCAGCAGCAGCGCCACGCGTTTTTTCTGCCCTTTAGAGAGTTTCAGGTTGAGGATCTTTCCGTCCTGTAGCTCCAGCTTGTGCGACATCTGCAATTGTGCCAGCCATTTCTCCACCAGCGCAGGATTGGCCTGTTGCCCTTTAGGCCCAAGCAGTTGTTCAAACAACCAGACATCGGTGAACACCGCCGAGAAAAGCTGGCGGTAATCCTCAGGTTTCTCCGCGTTCAACGCCCTACCGTCCAACAAAATCTCGCCCAATTGCGGCTGATAGAGCCCGGTCAGCAACATTGCCAGCGTCGATTTACCACTACCGTTGCCCCCAATCAGGAACAACAGCTCACCGCGATGTATCGTCAGGTTGACCGGTCCTATGGAGAAGGCGTTGTCCCGATAGCGGAACGTAACGTTACGAAGCTCCAGCGTTTGCCAGTTGGGGAAGGCCTGCGGGCGCGGAAATTCGGCTTTGAACGGCGCAAGGTCGAATTTTTTGAGTTTATTAAACGTAACTTGCGCACTCAGCAAGGTAGGCAGTGCGCCGACAGCGGAGAGCAGCGGTGTGCGTAAAAACAGTAACGTTAATGAGTAGGTTGCCGCCACGTTGGTGTCCGCCCAGCCCAGGCTGTTCGCCATCCAGAATACCAGGCCAATGGCGCCCAGCATCATAATGTTTGACCAGTTCACCGCGCTCAGGTGGAAGGTATCGGCGCGAATGATATGGTGTCGGTATTCGCGCGCATCCGGTAGGTAGAGATGGTTAAAGATATGCTCGGCACGTTCGCGGTTCAGCGTCAGCTCTTTACGCCCTTCCAGCACCGTCTGGTAATCGTTATAGAGCTTATCTTCGGTTTCGCGCAGCACCGCCATGTGTTTATAGACGCGTGACACCAGCACAAAACCGCCCAAGATGGTAATGACTATCCATAGAGCAGTCACTGCCAGCATTTTGCTGGAGAGCCAGGCGAGATAGGCCGCAGAGCCAAAGGTCAGAATGATCCCCTGGACCAGTTCCGGTAAACGGACGAATGCAATAGTGATGGCGCGCACATCGCTGGTCAGTCCCGCCAGCAGAGAAGCACTTCCGAGTTGTTCAACACGCTCGACCTGGGTGTCCAGAATCCGCTTGATAAATTCACTGCGTAAACGAAAAACGAAATGGTGCCCAAGCGCAGTCAGCGCCAGCTGAGAGCCGAGCGTGACCGCCATCAACAACAGCAACAGGCCAAGAAACTCCGGTAAAACGGAGAGTGACGTGTCGACCATTTCAATCAAACGTACGTTAATAAATGCGATCAGGCCAATACCTAATGCGGCACTGGCAAGGCTTAACGCCATTACTGCAATGAAGGGCCAGCGATACTGACGCCAGACAAGAAGAATTAGTTGCATGCAGGCAATCCGGACAATAAAAATCAGCCAGCAGTGTAAACTGCCCTGCGGTTACATCAAGAATAATTCTTATTTTTATTTACTCTCTCCTGCCTGGCGAAAGGTCAGGTTAAATCGGTACTCGCCAGTTAATGGGTGAACCCCGGGTTTCAGAGGCTGAATGCCGTGGTAAAACAGCCGCGCTTCCCTGCCCCACACCACCACATCGCCATGCTCCAGCATCAGGCGCTTGAGCGGGTCGTTGCGGCGTAACCCGCCGAACTGGAAGACGGCAGGCAGACCCAGGGAGACGGATACGATAGGCGCGCGCAGGTCAGGCTCATCTTTGTCCTGATGCAACGAGAGCTTCGCGCCCACGGCGTAGCGGTTGATCAGACAGGCATCCGGGCGGAAGTCTGGATAATCCGCAGCCACTGCGGCCTCGTGGCAGAGAGACTGAAAAACAGCAGGTATGGGAGGCCACGGCTGACCGGTTAAGGGATCGACAGGGGCATACAAATAGCCCCGTTCGTTCGTCGCCCAACCGAGTTCTCCGCAGTTGGCCATTGCCACCGACATGGTGTAGCCTCCCGGCGTCACCATATGGCGAAACGGTGAAACGGCCGTTACCTCTTCAATACCGGCAAGCAGCGCCGCCGCACGTGAAAGTGCAAAGCGGCGGAGGATCACCGCGCCCGGAGCAAGGGGTTCCTGCCAGGGTTCAGCATCCGCAAAAAGATCGAGCATCATCCCTCCTGGTGTTCCGCCTCACGTTTCAGTAATAACGCTTTTCGTTCCGTTCCCCATCGGTAACCCGATAGCGCACCGTCATTGCGAACAACGCGATGGCAGGGGATCACAATTGCCAGTTTGTTTGCAGCACAGGCTCCGGCAACGGCACGTACGGCATTGGGTTTACCAATTGCTTTTGCCACCTGCTGATAACTTGCCGTTTCGCCGCAGGGAATGTCGCGAAGTGCCTGCCAGACGCGCTGCTGGAAAGCAGTTCCACGTATATCCAGCGGCAGTGACAGCGGCACTGCACGGTTATCAATACTGGCGATCACCTGGTGGGTCCGCAGCGCAAAAGCGTCTTCCAACGGTACGCGCTCTGCTTTTGGAAACAGCGTAGCAAGCTCTTCGGTTAATTCTGTATCGCTGTCACCCAGCAGTATCGCGCAGATCCCCCGCTCGCTTTCAGCAACCAGACAGCGTCCTAACGAACAGTCGTCAATGGCGTAACGCACGGCCACATCTCCTTTACGATACTGTTTCGCCGTCATACCCAGCGTATCGCTGGCTTTACGATAATAACTGCTGCTATCAGGAAATCCTGCCGCCAGCACGGCGTCGGTAATGTTGTCTCCCTGCGCAAGCGCCGTGCGCAGTCGCTGTCCCCGCGCCGCCTGCTGCCAGGCTTTTGGCGTCATACCCGTCACGGATTTAAACAGACGATGGAAATGGAAAGGACTCATGGCAACCTGGTTAGCCAGCTTTTCCAGTGTCAGGGTGGGATCCTGCTCCAGAAGGCGACAGGCGTGCTCTATTTTTGCCAGTTTCTGTTCCTGAGGATTACCTTTGTCCGGCATGCAGCGCTTGCACGGGCGAAACCCTACCTGAATGGCATGGTGGACATCAGCATAAAAGCAGACATTTTTACGCAGCGCGTGGCGGGCACGACAGGACGGACGACACACGATCCCCGTGGTCTGCACGGCAAAGACAAACTGTTCGTCAGCGCGTGGATCGCGGGCCAGCACGGCCTGCCAGCGCTCTTCATCGGTAATAAAGGTCGGGTTTTTCATCATCAACTCCTCTTACAAGCATACATACAGCGTGCCTGAGTGCCACTGATAAAAAACCCGCAACCTTGCTTTTTAATTTTTTTCGCTCACCAGGAAGCTGTTGAACTGCGGCGAATGCCAGGTTTTAAATCCGTCAGCCTCTTTGATGATCATATAAACCGCCAGCCCTTCCTGGCGAACCACCTCTTTGGCTTTCTCCGGTCCGAGTACCATTAACCCGGTATCCCAGGCATCGGCTTCCAGCGCAGTGGGTGCAATGACCGTCACCGAAACCAGATTATGGGTGATTGGGCGCCCGGTCTGTGGGTCAATGACATGCGAAATGCGTTTACCGTCAAGTTCGTAATAGTTACGGTAGCTTCCGGATGTGCTGATGCCATGCCCGTTGATATCCACCATCGCCTGCACGGCGTTTTGCCGATCGGTCGGCTTTTGGATGGCCACCCGCCAGGGCTTATCACTGGCGTTCATGCCGCGGCTCACTAAGGCGCCCCCCACAGACACCAGATAACGCGAAATCCCTTCCTGGGCCATCAGCGCTGCCAGGTGATCTGCCGCATAGCCTTCCCCAACCGTTGACAGGTCGACAAACAGATCGGGGATATCTTTTTGCAGGTACTGTTGACCGTACTGATTGATCACCGTCAGATGCTGTAGACCGGTTCTGGCACGGGCATCATCAATGGCTGCCTGATCGGGTGTGGTGACCGGCTGCTTGTTGGGGCCAAACCCCCAGAGATTTACCAGCGGTCCAACGGTGACGTCCATCGCTCCGCCGGTTTTGTAGCCCACGCGGAGTGACTCCGTCACGATATCGGCCATCGCTTCACTAACCGGCCACAGGGAAGTACTGCTTGAGAGATTAAAGCGCATCAGCGCCGAGTCATTTTTATACGTTGAAAGTAGCTGATCGTCGGCATCCAGTTGAGACTGTATTTTGCCACGGAGTTCGTCTGCGCGCGTTTTATCAAGGTTCATAACGCTGACGCGCCAGAAGGTGCCCATCGTTTTACCTTCAAGCACCGTCGCCGCAGGTGCATCGGCTTTCGCCACCGGCGGCGTGGAAGAGTCACAAGCGGTCAGGAAAAAAAAAGTAGCCAGAAAGCTGGCGCGTAAAAAAGTCATGTCCATTCATTATTATCCTCATGCCAGGGCGGCAAGAGTACACCAAAACGGGTAAGTTGTGAGATCCTAAAAAAACAGACTAAAAAGGGGCCATCAGGCCCCTTTGTCAAATTGCGAAGCGATTAGAACTGGTAAACCAGACCCAGCGCTACGATATCATCAGTACCGATACCAGCCTGTTTGGTGAAGTTGTTGTCATCCAGCAGGTTGATTTTGTAGTCCACATAGGTAGACATGTTTTTGTTGAAGTAGTAAGTCGCACCCACATCAACATATTTCAGCAGATCCTGATCGCCGTAAACTTCAATGTCCTTACCTTTAGACTGGAGGTAAGCCACGGAAGGACGCAGGCCGAAGTCGAACTGGTACTGAGCAACCACTTCAAAGTTCTGCGCTTTGTTGGCAAAGCCGTAAGCGGTAGTTGGGTTGCTGCCGTTAGAGGTACCGAAACGGGTTGCGTTGTAGGTCTGAGAGTACTGCGCTGCCAGATAGATGTTGTTGGCATCGTATTTCAGGCCACCAGAATAGACTTCTGCGTGATCGCCCTTACCGTATACGCCAGCTGCATTCTGGTCGGCGGTACGTTTGGAGGAGGACATTGCGCCGCCCACGCTGAAGCCTTCGCCCAGGTTATAGGTCACGGATGCACCGTAGCCGTCGCCGTTCTGGTTCAGCAGGCTGCGACCGTTAGTGTTTTCACCGCTTACGCTGCCGTTTTTGCCCTGATATTGCAGAGCAAAGTTCAGGCCGTCAACCAGACCAAAGAAGTCCTGGTTACGGTAGGTTGCAACGCCGTTAGCACGGGATTGCAGGAAGTTGTCTGCGCCGTAGGTATCGCCGCCAAATTCTGGCAGAACGTCGGTCCAGGAGGTTACGTCGTAGATTACGCCGTAGTTACGACCGTAATCGAAAGAACCCGCCTCAGCGAATTTCAGACCCGCGAACGCCACACGCGTCCAGGACTGGTTGTCACCTTCAGTGGTGTTGCCCTGGATCTGGTATTCCCACTGGCCGTAACCGGTCAGCTGATCGTTAACCTGAGTTTCGCCTTTGAAGCCAAGACGCATATAGGTCTTGTCGCCGTCGTTACCCTTGTCGTCAGAGAAATAGTGCAGACCATCGACTTTACCGTACAGATCTAATTTGTTGCCATCTTTGTTATAAATTTCGGCCGCATTTGCTGCGCCTGCTACCAGCAGTGCTGGTACCAGGAGGGACAGTACTTTAACTTTCATTTTATTAACCCTCTGTTATATGCCTTATAATTACCACTGCTTACTGGTTAACCCTCATTAACCAGTCGGCAATTTCATTCTCCGCAAAATTACAGAATAATCCAATGCGAATATGATACTAAAACTTTGAAGATGTTTCATTTATGCATCAACATGTTTCAATTTGTAAATATCAAGGAACTTTTACAAAGCACAAATAGCTTAGAAATTTAGCACGCATAATCAAACAGAAAAATCACCACATAAATATCAACGATTTACAATAAAATTCGTTACAGCACTGAATGACAAAACAAGATCGCGCCTAATCTCTAAAATAACCCCTGCTATCATCATTAACTTTATTTATTACCGTCATTCAGTTTTGAATGTCTGTTTATCCCTAATTCAACCGGATGCTTCGCATTCGGTTTTTTTTTACCTTTCTTTACGTAAATTTTCTTTTCCTGTGCTACCACCCTGAAATTGTAACGACTATTAACTAAATTCTCGCCGCGTATCCCCCGACGTGGAAAAAATGATGAAAAACTCAATTTCTTGTTAATTCGTGCTTTTTGCCATATAGCACTGTTTTATATTTGTACATTCCCGGTGAGTGTGTACATGTTTAGGACACTTTCCATCTCTGATATTACCTGTGGAAAAAGTCGTCGCTTCCAGACCAGTGGCGCTGGAAATTCAGTTATTACCCTTTATACTGCCCTATCGCGACAGAGCACGACCATCACAGGTTAGAGATATCAATGAGTCAGACTGAAACTACCGCCCCGAGCAAATTCTCCCTCCTCCCCGGGAGCATCACCCGTTTCTTTCTTCTTTTGATCGTTGTGCTGTTAGTCACCATGGGGGTTATGGTGCAGAGCGCGGTGAACGCCTGGCTAAAGGACAAAAGCTATCAGGTTGTTGATATCACCCATGCCGTACACAAACGCATTGATACCTGGCGCTACGCCACCTGGCAGATTTACGACAATATTGCGGCTGCGCCCGCAACCTCATCCGGGGATGGGCTGCAGGAGACACGTCTTAAGCAGGACGTCTATTATCTCGAAAAACCGCAGCGCAAAACGGAGGCACTTATCTTTGGCTCTCACGACAGTGCGACGCTGGAGATGACGCAGCGCATTTCGACCTATCTGGATACCCTTTGGGGAGCCGAAACCGTGCCGTGGTCGATGTACTATCTGAATGGTCAGGACAACAGCATGATCCTGATCTCGACGCTGCCGTTGAAAGATCTCTCTTCCGGGTTTAAAGAGACAACCGTGGGCAGCATCGTCGATTCCCGTCGGGCAGAGATGTTGCAGCAGGCAAATGCTCTCGATGAACGTGAGAGCTTCTCTTCCCTGCGTCGCCTGGCCTGGCAAAATGGTCACTATTTTACCCTGCGCACCACGTTCAACCAGCCAGGGCATCTGGCGACGGTGGTGGCCTTCGATTTGCCAATTAATGATTTAATCCCGCCGGATATGCCGCTCGACAGCTTCCGCCTTGAGCCAGACAGCAGCACACAGAATATGCGTGCGGCGTCTGACAAAGAGGCCGCAGAGAGCGTATCGATCTCTTTTAATGGCTCGAAAATTGAAATTGCCTCTTCGCTGAACTCAACCGGTATGCGTCTGGTGTGGCAGGTGCCGTTTGGCACGCTGTTGCTCGACACCCTGCAAAATATCCTGCTGCCTCTGCTGCTGAATATCGGTCTGCTGGCGCTGGCTCTGTTTGGCTACAGTACGTTTCGTTTCCAGCCGGGTCGTCAAAGCGACGCCTCTGCGGTTCCGGCGGGCACCACTAATGAGTTGCGCGTGTTACGTGCATTGAATGAAGAGATTGTTTCCGTGCTGCCGCTTGGGGTCTTAGTTCACGACCAGGAAGCGAATCGTACGGTGATGAGCAACAAAATTGCCGACCATCTGCTGCCGCATCTTAACCTGCAAAACATCACCACCATGGCGGATCAGCACCAGGGGGTGATTCAGGCCACCATCAACAATGAACTGTACGAGATCCGTCAGTTCCGCAGTCAAATCGCCCCACGCACGCAAATTTTCATTATCCGCGATCAGGATAGAGAAGTGCTGGTGAATAAAAAGCTGAAGCAGGCGCAAAGACTGTATGAGAAAAACCAGCAGGGGCGCGCGGCATTCATGCAGAATATTGGTGATGCCTTCAAACAGCCATTAAAAACGCTGGCAACCCAGGCGGCAGCGTTAAATACGTCAGAAAGCCACCAGCTTGCCAGCCAGGCCGACTCACTGGTTCGTATGGTTGATGAGATCCAACTGGCGAATATGCTGGAGAATGATTTCTGGAAAGGAACACCTACCCTCTTCTCCATTCAGAATCTGATCGATGAAGTGGTTCCGGAAGTCCTGCCCGTGATTAAGCGCAAAGGACTGCAACTGCTAATCAATAACCATTTATCCGCGAATGATGAACGTCATGGCGATCGCGAAGCACTGCGCCGCATTCTGCTGATGCTTATTCAGTATGCGGTGACCACAACGCAGATTGGCAAGATCACCCTGGAGGTGAGCACAGACGAGTCTGCTGAAGATCGTCTGACGTTCCGCATCCTGGACACCGGGGAAGGCGTCACAACGAGCGAAATTGATAATCTGCACTTCCCGTTCCTTAATGACACGCAGAGCGATCATTACGGCAAAGCCAATGCGCTGACCTTCTGGTTATGCGATCAACTGGCGCGTAAGCTTGGTGGTCACCTGAATATCAAGGCCCGTGAATCCCTCGGCACCCGGTACTCTCTGCACGTTAAAATGGCCGCCAATCCACAAGAAGAAGATGAAGAACGTCTGCTGGATGATGTTGTGGTGATGGTCGATGTGACCTCAAATGAGATCCGCAATATTGTGGTTCGTCAGTTAGAAAACTGGGGCGCGGCCTGCATCACGCCGGATGAAAGGCTGGCAAGTCAAGAATTTGATCTGTTTTTAACTGATAATCCGTCTAATCTTACTGCCTCCGGCTTGCTTTTAAGCGATGATGAGTCAGGCGTGCGGAAAATCGGCCCTGGCCAGCTGCGCGTCAACTTTAATATAAGCAATGCGATGCAGGAAGCTGTACTACAACTAATAGAAGAACAGCTGGCGCAGGAAGAGATAGCGGAATCCCCGCAAGGCAGCAATGAAAATGCCGAGCTTCACGCCAGCGGATATTATTCGCTCTTTGTTGATACAGTACCAGATGATGTTAAGCGGTTGTATACTGAGTCCGCTGCGAATGATTTTGCAGCGCTGGCACAGACAGCACACCGGCTTAAAGGGGTGTTTGCCATGCTTAATCTGGTTCCCGGCAAGCAGTTATGTGAAACGCTGGAACATCTAATTCGTGAGAAAGATGCCTCTGGCATTGAAAAATACATCAGCGACATTGACGCCTACGTCAAAAGCTTGCTGTAGCAAGGTAGCCTTATACATGAACAATATGAACGTAATTATTGCCGATGACCATCCGATTGTACTGTTCGGTATTCGCAAATCACTTGAACAGATCGAGTGGGTGAATGTAGTCGGTGAATTTGAAGACTCTACAGCACTGATCAATAACCTCCCAAAGCTTGATGCACACGTGCTCATTACCGATCTCTCCATGCCTGGGGACAAGTACGGTGATGGGATCACGCTCATCAAATATATTAAACGTCACTTCCCCGATATCTCGATTATCGTTCTGACCATGAACAACAACCCGGCGATTCTGAGCGCGGTGTTGGATCTGGATATCGAAGGCATTGTGCTGAAACAAGGCGCACCAACCGATCTGCCAAAAGCGCTCGCTGCGCTGCAGAAAGGCAAGAAATTCACGCCTGAGAGCGTCTCTCGCCTGCTGGAAAAAATCAGCGCAGGTGGCTACGGTGACAAACGCCTGTCGCCGAAAGAGAGCGAAGTACTGCGCCTGTTCGCCGAAGGTTTCCTGGTGACCGAAATTGCCAAGAAGCTGAACCGCAGTATTAAAACCATCAGCAGCCAGAAGAAATCAGCGATGATGAAGCTGGGTGTGGACAACGATATTGCCCTGCTGAACTATCTCTCCTCCGTCACGCTGAGCGCAACGGATAAGGATTGATTCCCTACGTGTGCCCCTCTCCCACAGGGAAGGGTGAAAACGTAAAAGGCCCTTGCGGGCCTTTTTTTATATCCGCGTTTTTCTCACGCGATCCGCATAAACAGACAGTGTCTGCTTCAGCACATCCAGCGTCACCGGTTTTGATAAACAGCTGTCCATACCTGACTCCAGGCAGCGCTGTTTCTCTTCCGCCAGCGCATTCGCCGTCACGCCCACAACCGGTAACGTCAGGCCAAGCTGGCGGATGCGCTGCGTCAGACGATAGCCATCCATATTCGGCATATTTACGTCGCTGAGAACGATATCAATATGATTTTTACTCAGTACATTCAGCGCATCCACGCCATCATTAGCCGTTTTGCACTGATAGCCAAGCGAACCCAACTGGTCGGCCAGCAGGCGGCGGTTAATCGGATGGTCATCCACCACCAGAATCATCATATCGTCATTCACCGACGCCAGAGACTCCGGTGACGGTAATCCACCCGCGCCGTCACTCTCTTCCAGATGCACTTTGTAGATGCGTGCCAGCAGGCTCATCAGCTCATGCGGCGTTGCTACGCTATGTACCCATTCTCCCGGCGCACGCTCAACCGGGATGCCGATGTGACGACGGCAGAAGAGTACCGTCCCTCTTCCCTGCCACGGCTGTTCCGGCATATCGTCGGTAATCAGCACATCGTCCACATCCGGTGTTTGACCTTCATAACGGGACACCCTCACGCCGCTGTGAGTGAGCAGCGCAGTGAGATAGTCATTCAGTGAAGCATTATGCACCGCCAGCCAGCAGCGCTTATTGCTCAGGCCGTCAACCGTCGTTTTTGCCGGATACTGAGCCGAATAGAGCGGAATGCGGATAGTGAACTGACTACCCATGCCGGGCTCAGTATCAACAGAGATATCGCCGTCCATCATGCTCACGAGCTTTTCACAGATCGCCAGCCCCAGCCCGGTGCCCTGGAAGTTACGCTGCACGCCGGTACCGACCTGGAAGAACGGGTCGAACAGACGAACCACTTCTTTCGCTGGAATACCCACTCCCGTGTCCCTCACGCGGATACTCAGGTAGTCTCCGGCCCGGCAAACGTGTAAAACAATACAGCCGATATCGGTGAATTTAATGGCGTTACTGAGCAGGTTAGAGATGACCTGCTGCAGGCGCATGGGATCGCCGTGCAATGTCAGCGGCACATCCGGTTCGATAAAACAGTAAAGCCCCAGCTGTTTACGCACCACCAGCGGCAGATAGTTGGCGCTGATGTGGTTCATCACCTCACGCGGAGAGAACTCACGCGGTTCGATTTTCAGCTGCTCAGACTCAATTTTGGAGAAGTCGAGAATATCGCTGATGATTTTCAGCAGCAGGCTGGAGGAGTTGTTCATCGCCGTCACCAGCCTGTCGACCCCTTTCGGCAATTCCTTCGTCTGCAACAGGTCGAGGTTACCGATAATCCCGTACAGCGGCGTTCGCAACTCGTGGCTGACGGTCGCAAGGAACATCGATTTCGACTGGCTGGCCTGCTCTGCCGCCTGCGCCATCTCCTGCAACGACTCTTCCATCTTCACGCGTGCAGAAACATCCACCAGCACGCAAATCGCCACGTTTTCATTGCGATAGCGGGAATGCACAAAGCTGATTTGCAGGTTAGTGTGCGTGCTGGTCAGCACGTCGACAAAGTTAACCTGCTGACCACAGATAATTTGCGTCAGCCTTTGCCGATCCTCATGCGTCAGCATGTTCAGGTAATTATGTGCCAGCTCATTACTCAGGATATTGGTCCCGTCCTGGGTACGCAGAATACAGATCCCCACCGGCGCCGAGGCAACAATCTTGCGGTTAAACTGCTCGTGTTCCTCCAGCCGCTGGGCGTCGCTTTCGGCAGGAATAAAGATTTTCCGCTCATACATGCGCGCCAGCGTGAACAGCGCGCCCCCCACCAGCAGGTTGAGCAGAATCGCATTCATGATAAGAATACGTATCCGCTCAAGCACCATATCCACCGGCAGCGAATAGACGATACTCAGCGACGAAGGCGGCAGGCTCTTCTTCAGCACCAGTTCGCGGAACCCCGAGGTATAACCAAACCACGATCGCTCCTGCATCCAGTGCGGATCGACGTTTAAACGGTTGTCCGGCCCGGCAAGGGAGATAAGCTGATGTCCATTTTCATCAAGAATAGTCACCCCCATTGGCAGACTGCCCGGGGTGAAGAAGTTTTCCATGCGAATGGTCTGTTCAATCCCCAGCAGCGCCTGCAGGCGATTGCCCAGATACACCGGCGTCAGGGCGTAGAAATAACCCACCCCCGTGCGCGGGCCCTGGCTTATCCAGAAGATGTTATTTCCGCGCTCATCCTGCGGTGCATTGCGGTATTTCACGATGCGTTCGTGCAGGCTTTTCAACGCATCATCACGCTCGACGGGAAGATCGCGCAGGCCAAAATCCGCCACGCAGAGATTTTCACTGCCAATCAGGAACACGCGATTGAGGTCATAAGCAGCAGAAAAATTGTCGCGCCAGTAGCGCATAAACCAGGCAAGAGATTCCAGTGACCCACGCCAGGTATTGCTCATGGTGGAACAATCGGAATCCGGGAACAACGGCTGGAAGTCCGGGACTTCGGTTTTGTCGTTACGACCGCGAAGAGCAAGAATACCATTTTCCGCCGTCAGACGATTTTCAGCAATGTACTTCAGCTCCTTCATTACATCAGACGTTCGCTGAATGTAGCGCTGTGCCTGGTCGGAGCTTAAATTAAACTCCTGGCGGATCTCCGCTTCTTTCTGATGCAGCGCGTTAACGATGTAAAACACCGAGAACAATGCCACCAGCAGCCAAAGCAAGAGCGCCAGCGCCCGAAACAGATAGCGAGAAACTTTCAGCGTAGTACGAAAGGAGACGAGGTATTTCAAAGGGGCGAGGCTCCGCCGTCGGGGTCAAAAGATGTGGTTAAGGTAGCGGTAAACGCGCCTTGTCGCAACGTTGAGTTATCTGCTTCTGCAAAAGAAAAGGGCCGGAATCCGGCCCTTTTTTGCATCATGCAATATTACTCGTCAGCGTCATCCGCTGCATCGTCGTCGGTGTCGGTTTCCGGTGCGATATCATCATCACCTTCAGCGACGCTGCCGTCGATGGAATCGAGCTCTTCGTCGTCCACCGGCTCTGCAACACGCTGCAGACCCACAACGTTTTCATCTTCCGCAGTACGGATGAGGATCACGCCCTGGGTGTTACGACCCACCACGCTGATCTCAGAAACGCGCGTACGCACCAGCGTACCGGCATCGGTGATCATCATGATCTGGTCGGTATCATCTACCTGAACCGCGCCCACAACGGAACCGTTGCGCTCGGTCACTTTGATAGAGATAACGCCCTGCGTGCCGCGAGACTTGGTTGGGTATTCCCCTTCCGCCGTACGTTTACCGTAACCATTCTGCGTCACGGTCAGGATAGCCCCTTCACCGCGCGGAATAATCAGGGAAACCACAGAGTCTTCACCAGCCAGCTTGATACCACGAACGCCCGTAGCGGTACGCCCCATTGCACGGACGGCGTTCTCTTTAAAGCGCACCACTTTACCGGCCGCAGAGAACAGCATCACTTCATCCGAACCGGAGGTCAGATCGACGCCAATCAGCTCATCGCCTTCGTTCAGGTTCACCGCGATGATACCGGCAGAGCGTGGACGGCTGAACTCGGTGAGCGCGGTTTTCTTCACGGTACCGCTGGCGGTCGCCATAAAGACGTTCACACCCTCTTCGTACTCGCGTACCGGCAGAATGGCGGTAATACGTTCGTTCGCTTCCAGCGGCAGCAGGTTAACGATTGGACGACCACGTGCGCCACGGCTCGCTTCCGGCAACTGGTAGACCTTCATCCAGTACAGACGACCACGGCTTGAGAAGCAGAGGATCGTGTCATGGGTGTTCGCCACCAGCAGGCGGTCAATAAAGTCTTCTTCTTTAATACGTGCCGCAGACTTGCCTTTACCGCCACGACGTTGTGCTTCGTAGTCGGTTAACGGCTGATACTTCACGTAGCCCTGGTGAGACAGGGTCACAACAACGTCTTCCTGGTTGATCAGGTCTTCGATGTTGATGTCCGCGGTGTTCGCGGTGATTTCGGTGCGACGCTCATCGCCGAACTGATCGCGGACCAGCTCCAGCTCTTCACGGATCACTTCCATCAGACGTTCTGCGCTACCCAGGATGTGCAGCAGCTCAGCAATCTGTTCCAGCAGTTCTTTGTATTCGTCGAGCAGTTTTTCATGCTCAAGGCCGGTCAGTTTCTGCAGACGCAGATCCAGAATCGCCTGAGCCTGCTGTTCAGTCAGGTAGTATTGACCGTCACGCACGCCGAACTCAGGTTCCAGCCACTCAGGACGCGCAGCATCATCACCCGCACGTTCCAGCATCGCTGCAACGTTACCCAGATCCCACGGACGGGAAATCAGTGCCGCTTTCGCTTCTGCCGGGGTTGGCGCACGACGGATCAGTTCGATGATCGGGTCGATGTTTGCCAGGGCAACCGCCAGCGCCTCAAGGATGTGCGCACGGTCGCGCGCTTTGCGCAGTTCAAAGATGGTACGACGAGTCACCACTTCACGGCGGTGACGCACGAACGCGCTCAGGATCTCTTTCAGGTTCATGATCTTCGGCTGACCATGGTGCAGTGCAACCATGTTGATACCGAAGGAAACCTGGAGCTGAGTCTGGGAGTACAGGTTGTTCAGAACAACTTCACCCACCGCGTCGCGTTTGATTTCAATCACGATGCGCATGCCGTCTTTATCAGACTCATCACGCAGCGCGCTGATACCTTCAACACGTTTTTCTTTTACCAGCTCGGCGATTTTTTCAATCAGACGCGCTTTGTTCACCTGATACGGGATCTCGTGAACAATGATCGTTTCACGGCCGGTTTTGGCGTCCGCTTCCACTTCTGCACGGGCACGGATGTAAATTTTGCCGCGACCGGTGCGGTACGCTTCTTCAATACCACGACGACCGTTGATGATCGCCGCCGTCGGGAAGTCCGGGCCCGGGATGTGTTCCATCAGCCCTTCAATGCTGATGTCTTCATCGTCGATATACGCCAGGCAACCGTTGATCACTTCCGTGATGTTGTGTGGCGGAATGTTGGTTGCCATACCGACGGCGATACCGGACGAACCGTTCACCAGCAGGTTAGGAATTTTCGTTGGCATAACGTCAGGAATTTTTTCCGTGCCGTCGTAGTTATCAACGAAATCAACCGTCTCTTTTTCCAGGTCGGCCATCAGCTCATGGGCAATCTTCGCCAGACGGATTTCCGTATAACGCATTGCCGCGGCGGAGTCGCCGTCGATAGAACCAAAGTTACCCTGACCATCTACCAGCATGTAACGCAGCGAGAATGGCTGCGCCATACGGACGATAGTGTCGTACACCGCGGAATCACCATGAGGATGGTATTTACCGATTACGTCACCAACGACACGGGCAGATTTTTTGTAGGCTTTATTCCAGTCATTGCCCAATACGTTCATGGCGTATAGTACGCGACGGTGTACCGGCTTCAGGCCATCGCGGACGTCCGGCAGCGCACGGCCAACAATGACCGACATCGCATAGTCCAGATAGGAGCTCTTCAGCTCTTCCTCGATGTTAACCGGTGTAATTTCTCTCGCAAGGTCGCTCATCTAACCGCTATCCCTCTACTGTATCCCGGATTCAAAGGTCGCAAATTATAACACAGCCGAGGTGATTGAGGTAAACCTATACGCTTTATTCACAGGGATTGCCTGATATACTCATTCGTCTTGCTAAATAAGGAGTAAAAGCGCCCATGAATGCCGAAAAATCCCCGGTGTCTCACAACGTTGACCATGAAGAGATTGCCAAATTTGAAGCGGTGGCGTCCCGCTGGTGGGATCTCGAGGGTGAGTTCAAACCTCTGCACCGTATTAACCCGCTGCGTCTGGGCTATATCGCGGAGCGTTCCGGCGGTCTGTTCGGTAAGAAAGTGCTCGATGTCGGTTGCGGTGGCGGTATCCTGGCAGAGAGCATGGCGCGCGAAGGGGCTACTGTCACTGGTCTGGACATGGGCTTTGAGCCGCTGCAGGTTGCCCGTCTCCATGCCCTGGAGTCCGGCATAAAGGTGGAATACGTGCAGGAAACCGTGGAAGAGCACGCGGCCAAACATGCGCATCAGTACGATGTGGTGACCTGCATGGAGATGCTGGAGCACGTTCCCGATCCGCAGTCCGTGGTGCACGCCTGCGCAAAACTGGTGAAACCGGGCGGCCAGGTCTTCTTCTCGACCATCAACCGTAATGGTAAAGCCTGGCTGATGGCCGTCGTCGGCGCAGAGTATGTGCTTCGCATGGTGCCGAAAGGGACACACGACGTGAAGAAATTCATTAAGCCTGCTGAGTTACTGAGCTGGGTTGACCAGACGTGGCTTAAAGAGCAACACATCACCGGTCTGCATTTCAATCCATTGACCGATAAATTCAAACTCGCACCGGGCGTGGATGTTAACTATATGTTGCATACAACCGCCAAAAACGACTAACGTCATCTGTTATTCTTATAAAGATTGCGCGACATCATGTTGCGCAATTCTGACCTCTCGTTGAAGAAATCAGCACTCGATCAAATTTTGAATTTTTTTTCTTAATTATTGACATGTCTTCCAGGCCTTACGGTACGAGGACTTACGCTTTTTTACCCTTTCACAACCTCAATTTAACGTCAAAATCAACCCTTGTGCTGAAAAGAATCGATACTAGAATACTCACCATATAGCGTTTTTCTTATCGCAAACCCCCTATATGTAGTATTTATCCACAGAGTTAGTCACAAGACGGATCTGTGGATAAACGGGGGATATTTTTTATTTCACGGACAGGTAAAACCCACATGAATCAGAGTCTGCTGGTGACAAAGCGCGACGGTACCACCGAGCGTATCAATCTGGACAAAATCCATCGAGTTCTCGACTGGGCAGCAGAAGGACTGAACAACGTATCTATCTCCCAGGTTGAACTGAAATCTCACATCCAGTTCTACGACGGCATCAAAACGTCTGATATCCATGAAACCATCATTAAAGCGGCGGCGGATCTGATCTCCCGTGAAGCACCGGATTATCAGTACCTGGCTGCACGCCTGGCCATTTTCCACCTGCGCAAAAAAGCCTACGGCCAGTTTGAGCCGCCTGCGCTTTACGATCACGTAGTGAAAATGGTTGAGCTGGGCAAATACGACACGCATCTGCTGGAAGACTATACGGAAGAAGAGTTCGAGCAGATGAACGGGTTTATCGATCACTGGCGCGACATGAACTTCTCCTACGCGGCGGTGAAGCAGCTCGAAGGCAAATACCTGGTTCAAAACCGTGTGACCGGTGAGATCTACGAAAGCGCCCAGTTCCTCTATATTCTGGTGGCCGCTTGCCTGTTCTCTAACTACCCACGTGAAACCCGTCTGGAATATGTGAAGCGTTTCTATGATGCGGTATCCACGTTCAAAATTTCTCTGCCTACGCCAATCATGTCTGGCGTGCGCACCCCTACCCGCCAGTTCAGCTCCTGCGTGCTGATCGAGTGTGGTGACAGCCTGGATTCTATCAACGCCACCTCCAGCGCCATTGTGAAATACGTTTCCCAGCGTGCTGGTATCGGTATCAACGCCGGTCGCATCCGTGCTCTGGGCAGCCCAATTCGCGGCGGTGAAGCATTCCACACCGGCTGTATCCCGTTCTATAAGCACTTCCAGACGGCGGTGAAATCCTGCTCTCAGGGCGGCGTACGCGGCGGTGCTGCGACCCTGTTCTACCCGATGTGGCACCTGGAAGTGGAAAGCCTGCTGGTACTGAAAAACAACCGTGGCGTGGAAGGCAACCGCGTGCGTCACATGGACTACGGCGTACAGATCAACAAATTGATGTACACCCGTCTGCTGAAAGGTGAAGACATCACCCTGTTCAGCCCGTCTGACGTCCCTGGCCTGTACGACGCGTTCTTCGCTGATCAGGATGAGTTCGAACGTCTGTACACCAAATATGAGAAAGACGACAGTATCCGTAAACAGCGTGTGAAAGCGGTAGACCTGTTCTCTCTGATGATGCAGGAACGTGCCTCTACCGGCCGTATCTACATCCAGAACGTTGACCACTGCAACACCCACAGCCCGTTTGATCCGGCTGTTGCGCCAGTGCGCCAGTCTAACCTGTGCCTGGAAATCGCCCTGCCGACCAAGCCGCTGGACGATGTTAACGACGAAAACGGTGAAATTGCGCTGTGTACGCTGTCTGCGTTCAACCTGGGTGCGATTAAGAGCCTCGACGAGCTGGAAGAGCTGGCCGTGCTGGCGGTTCGTGCGCTGGATGCCCTGCTGGACTACCAGGATTACCCAATCCCGGCCGCTAAACGTGGTGCAATGGGTCGTCGTACCCTGGGCATTGGCGTGATCAACTTTGCCTACTGGCTGGCGAAAAACGGCAAGCGTTACTCTGACGGCAGCGCCAATAACCTGACCCACCAGACGTTTGAAGCTATTCAGTATTACCTGATGAAAGCGTCCAACGAGCTGGCGAAAGAGCAAGGTGCGTGCCCGTGGTTTAACGAAACCACCTACGCGAAAGGCATTATGCCGATCGATACCTACAAAAAAGATCTGGACGCGATTGTCAGCGAGCCGCTGCATCTGGACTGGGAAGGCCTTCGCGAATCCATTAAGACTTATGGACTGCGTAACTCTACGCTCTCTGCCCTGATGCCGTCTGAGACCTCTTCACAGATCTCTAACGCCACCAACGGTATCGAGCCACCTCGCGGCCACGTCAGTATTAAAGCGTCGAAAGACGGTGTTCTGCGCCAGGTGGTGCCGGATTACGAGACGCTGGGTAACAACTACGAGCTGCTGTGGGAAATGCCAAACAACGACGGCTACCTGCAGCTGGTTGGGATCATGCAGAAGTTTATCGACCAGTCGATCTCTGCAAACACCAACTACGACCCAACGCGCTTCCCGTCAGGTAAGGTACCGATGCAGCAACTGCTGAAAGACCTGCTCACTGCCTATAAATTTGGCGTGAAAACCCTGTACTATCACAACACCCGTGATGGTGCAGAAGACGCGCAGGACGACCTTGTACCGTCAATTCAGGACGATGGCTGCGAAAGCGGCGCATGTAAGATCTAATAAAGGGCGGGGATTTCCCCGCCTTTATTTCGTAAGACAGGACTCCAATTCATGGCATACACCACCTTTTCACAGACGAAAAACGACCAGCTCAAAGAGCCGATGTTCTTCGGCCAGCCAGTCAACGTGGCACGCTACGATCAGCAAAAATATGACATCTTCGAAAAGCTGATTGAAAAGCAACTCTCCTTCTTCTGGCGCCCGGAAGAGGTTGACGTCTCCCGCGACCGTATTGATTACCAGTCGCTGCCGGATCACGAAAAACATATCTTCATCAGCAACCTGAAGTACCAGACGCTGCTGGACTCCATTCAGGGCCGCAGCCCGAACGTGGCGCTGCTGCCGCTGATCTCCATTCCGGAACTGGAAACCTGGGTGGAAACCTGGGCGTTCTCTGAGACGATCCACTCCCGTTCTTACACCCATATCATTCGCAATATCGTTAACGATCCGGCGGTGGTGTTTGACGATATCGTCACTAACGAGCAGATCCAGAAACGCGCAGAAGGCATTGCTCACTACTACGACGAACTGATCGAGATGACCAGTTACTGGCATCTGCTGGGCGAAGGCACCCATAACGTGAACGGCAAAACTGTTACCGTGAACCTGCGTGCGCTGAAAAAACAGCTGTATCTGTGCCTGATGAGCGTCAACGCGCTGGAAGCCATTCGCTTCTACGTGAGCTTTGCCTGCTCTTTCGCCTTTGCCGAACGCAAGCTGATGGAAGGTAACGCCAAAATCATCCGTCTTATCGCCCGTGACGAAGCCCTGCACCTGACCGGCACCCAGCACATGCTGAACTTGCTGCGCAGCGGCGTGGACGACCCGGAAATGGCGGAAATCGCCGAAGAGTGCAAACAGGAGTGCTATGACCTGTTCGTGCTGGCGGCCCAGCAGGAGAAAGAGTGGGCAGACTACCTGTTCCGCGACGGCTCCATGATTGGCCTGAACAAAGACATTCTGTGCCAGTACGTTGAGTACATCACCAACATCCGTATGCAGGCTGTCGGCCTCGACCTGCCGTTCCAGACGCGCTCCAACCCCATCCCGTGGATCAACACCTGGCTGGTATCGGATAACGTGCAGGTTGCGCCGCAGGAAGTGGAAGTGAGTTCTTACCTGGTCGGTCAGATTGACTCCGAAGTTGATACTGACGACCTGAGCAACTTCCAGCTCTGATGACACGCGTAACGCTACGTCTTTCTGGCACCGAAGTGCTGTGTCAGGAAGAGCACCCTTCTCTGCTGGTGGCGCTTGAGGCGAACCAGGTGGCGGTTGAGTATCAGTGTCGTGAAGGCTATTGCGGCTCCTGTCGCTGCCGTCTGGTGACAGGTCAGGTGGACTGGCTGACCGAGCCGCTGGCCTTTATCAGTGAAGGGGAAATTTTGCCCTGCTGCTGCCGGGCAAAAGGCGATATCGAGATCGAGATGTAAAAAAGGGCCTTACGGCCCTTTTTCTATTTTAAGAACGTCACTGCTTTATCCGGGAAATCCGTAAACAGTCCGTCCACGCCCGCCTGGTTATACAGCACGTCGTAAAGCTGATTCACGTCCGTGGCATACGGCGGCAACTGGTCTGCACGCACCGTGTACGGATGGACCTGCATCTTGCTGGCATGCGCCTCTTTCACCATCGCCGTCAACTTCACGTGCCCAGGCGTTGAGCCTTCCGCCACCAGCATGTGATAATCCGGCCCGATGCCATCGGCGTACTGCGCTATCTGCTTCATCGCACCCGGCTTAAACATCCAGTCGTAGTTGTAGTTCACCCACTTCCCGTCCGGCTGCTTCTCCTGGGTTTCGTTCCAGTCGGTATAGGCAATCAGCTGCACCAGATTGAGATCCATCCCCCTCTTCGGCTCCAGCTCGGTTTTGATGCGCTTCAACTCAGCGGCGTCAAAACACTGCAGATACACCTTGTCCTTCTTGCTGGTGTATCCGTACTGCTTGAGTACGTCCAGCGTTTTGGCCGCAATGTCTTTCCCTTCCTGGTGGTGGAACCACGGCGCTTTGATTTCCGGGTAGATACCGATATTTTTACCGGTTGAGTGGTTCAGCCCCTGAACAAACTCAATCTCTTCCTGGAAGGTATGGATCCGGAAGTCAGATTTGCCCATCGGGAAGCGTCCCGGATAGACCTGCACCTTCTTGCCGTTTTCGATCTCAAAGCCTTCGGTAAACTTCAGCGAGCGAATTTCCGCCAGCGTGAAGTCGATGGCGTAGAAACGGCCATCTTTGCGGGCGCGGTCCGGGAAACGCTCCGCCACGTCCGTCACGCGGTCAAGATAGTGGTCATGCAGGACGACCAGATGGTCGTCCTTCGTCATCACCAGATCCTGCTCCAGGTAATCCGCGCCCTGCGCATAGGCCATCGCTTTTGCCGGGAGCGTATGCTCCGGCAGATAGCCGCTTGCGCCGCGGTGGGCAATAACGATTTTATCTGCCGCCAGCGCAGAGCCTGTCATCAGGCCTGCCA
This sequence comes from Enterobacter sp. CPE_E890, assembly GCF_046521475.1. Taxonomy (NCBI): domain Bacteria; kingdom Pseudomonadati; phylum Pseudomonadota; class Gammaproteobacteria; order Enterobacterales; family Enterobacteriaceae; genus Enterobacter; species Enterobacter sp. CPE_E890. The sequence goes on from NZ_JBKFZW010000001.1 coordinate 3,330,326, forward strand.
GCAGCAGACTGGTAGCTAACTGAGTTAATTTCATCGCAATGCTCCTTATTGACGACGCGCCAGCACTTCAGCGTGGTGACGTTTTTCGCCGATCATCACAACAATCAGCAGCAGAACCGCCAGCACGCTACCGCCAATCATCACCATAAAGCCGCCGTCCCAGCCGAAGAAGTCAACGGTATAGCCCACAATGGCGCTTGCCGCGACCGACCCGCCGAGGTAGCCAAACAGGCCGGTAAAGCCTGCCGCCGTGCCCGCCGCTTTTTTCGGCGCCAGCTCCAGCGCGTGCAGACCGATCAGCATCACCGGACCGTAAATCAGGAAGCCGATGACAATCATGCAGGCCATATCTACTGATGGGTTGCCCGGCGGGTTGAGCCAGTACACCACGGTGGCGATGGTCACCAGGGTCATAAAGAACACGCCTGTCGCACCGCGGTTACCTTTAAACACTTTGTCCGACATCCAGCCGCAAAGCAGCGTGCCTGGGATCCCGGCATATTCGTACAGGAAGTAGGCCCAGGAGGATTTATCCAGCGCGAAGTGCTTCACCTCTTTCAGGTAGGTTGGCGACCAGTCGAGGATGCCATAGCGCAGCAGGTAAACGAACACGTTCGCCACCGCGATGTACCACAGCAGCTTGTTCGGCAGGACGTACTTCATGAAGATCTGTTTTGCAGTCAGCTCTTCTTCGTGCTCCTTGCTGTAATCATCCGGATAGTCGTTTTTGTACTCTTCGATCGGAGGCAAACCGCAGGACTGAGGCGTGTCGCGCATCAGCGCGAAAGCGATAATCGCCACGACGATAGCACCAAAAGCAGGCATATAGAGCGCCGCGTGCCAGTCGTTGAACCAGGCCATCCCCAACAGGAACAGCAGCGGTGGAATACCGCCTCCCACGTTATGCGCACAGTTCCATACCGACACGATGCCGCCACGTTCCTTCTGCGACCACCAGTGCACCATGGTGCGTCCGCATGGTGGCCATCCCATTCCCTGGAACCAGCCGCAGAGGAACAGCAGCACGAACATGATGGCAATACTGGAGGTTGCCCACGGCACAAAGCCCATAAACAACATCACCGCTGCCGCCAGGATCAGACCGGCTGGCAGAAACACACGCGGGTTCGAGCGATCCGACACGGAACCCATGATGAATTTGGAAAAACCGTAGGCAATCGAAATTCCCGACAGCGCGAACCCTAAATCCCCCCGCGAAAAGCCCTGCTCCACCAGATAAGGCATGGCGAGCGCGAAGTTTTTACGCACCAGGTAGTACGCCGCGTACCCGAAGAAAATCCCCAGGAAAATTTGCCAACGCAGACGACGGTATAGCGGATCAATTTCTGCCTCAGGCAGACGCGCACGATGCGGCGCGGGTTTGAAGATACTGAGCATGACAGCCTCCGTGGCCAGGTATTGAATTTACTGGGGTTTTACTGCCCCATACTCCAGAGAGGCGGCGATGTTAAGAAATCACGGTGATTGTTACTGTGAATCAACGCACAGATTGTTACAGAAATATGACAGAATGCGCAAAAAAGCGCATGAAATCACGTTTCACTTTCGAATTTCGCTCGTTTGTGTTCGAAATCAAACAAACCATAGTTTTCATGTGGCTAAATGGTAAAAAAACGAACACAGAGGGATGACAATGACAATTCACGATCCACGCTACAGCGATGTGATTATCATTGGCGGCGGTGCGACCGGTGCCGGCATCGCACGTGATTGCGCACTCAGGGGGTTGAGCGTCACGCTTCTGGAGCGCCATGATATTGCGACAGGTGCCACCGGGCGCAATCATGGCCTGCTTCACAGCGGTGCCCGCTACGCCGTTACCGATGGCGAATCGGCTCGTGAATGTATTGCCGAAAACCAGATCCTGCGGCGGATTGCTCGCCACTGCATTGAACCTACAGACGGCTTGTTTATCACGCTTCCCGAAGACGATCTCGCCTTTCAGGCTACCTTTATTACCGCCTGTCGCGCGGCGGGGATTCAGGCCGAGGCCATTGACCCGGCCCTGGCGCGGCGCATTGAGCCCTCCGTCAACCCGATCCTGACAGGGGCGGTAAAAGTGCCAGACGGCACGGTTGATCCTTTCCGCCTGACGGCCGCCAATATGCTTGATGCCCGCGAACATGGCGCGCACATCCTGACCGGGCATGAAGTGACCGGGCTTATCCGGGAAGGTAACCGCGTCCGTGGCGTGCGGCTTTTTAATACGCAATATAACGAACACAGCGAACTGTATGCTTCCGTGGTCGTCAATGCGGCGGGGATCTGGGGGCAGCGGATTGCGGAGTATGCCGACTTGTCCGTTCGCATGTTTCCGGCAAAAGGCTCGCTGCTGATCCTCGACCATCGCATCAATAACCATGTGATTAACCGCTGCCGTAAACCGTCTGATGCCGATATTCTGGTTCCGGGCGATACCATTTCATTAATCGGTACCACCTCAACCCACGTGGACTATAGCGAGATTGATTACAACCGCGTCACTGCTGAAGAAGTGGATATTCTGCTGCGTGAAGGGGAAAAACTGGCCCCGGTGATGGCGCAGACCCGGATGCTGCGCGCCTACGCGGGTGTGCGTCCGTTAGTTGCCAGCGATAACGACCCAAGCGGGCGTAACGTCAGCCGGGGCATTGTGCTGCTCGATCATGCTGAACGCGACGGCATGGAAGGGTTTATCACCATCACCGGTGGCAAACTGATGACCTATCGTCTGATGGCCGAATGGGCAACCGATGCCGTCTGCCGCAAACTGGGCAACACCGAGCCGTGCAAAACGGCAGAACAGCCCCTGCCCGGCTCACGTCAGTCTACCGAGAAGACGCTGCAAAAAATTATCTCCCTGCCCGCTCCCCTGCGCGGTTCGGCCATCTATCGTCATGGTGACAGGACGCCGGTCTGGCTCGGCGAAGGCCGGCTTAGTCGCAGCCTGGTCTGCGAGTGCGAAGCCGTAACCGCGGGCGAAGTACAATATGCGGTGGAAAATCTGACCGTCAATTCTCTGCTCGATCTCCGCCGCCGCACCCGGGTTGGAATGGGGACGTGTCAGGGTGAATTGTGCGCCTGCCGTGCCGCCGGGTTATTGCAACGCTTTCATACCACCACCGCGACCCAGTCGCTCGATCAACTCAGTGCTTTTTTAAACGAGCGCTGGAAAGGTATTCAGCCTGTCGCCTGGGGCGATGCTCTGCGTGAAAGTGAATTTACCCGCTGGGTCTACCAGGGGCTTTGCGGTCTGGAGAAGGAGCAACACGATGAAATTTGATACCGTGATCGTCGGCGGCGGGCTGGCGGGTCTGCTCTGTGGCATCAAACTCACAAAACAGGGGCTACGCTGCGCCATTATCACCCGGGGTCAGAGCGCCCTGCACTTCTCGTCGGGCTCGCTGGATCTGGTGGACGAAACGTACCGAGAAAAACTTCCGCCAGAGCACCCTTATCACCTGACAGGCGCGCAGCATATCGATCGCTTTGCCCTGGAAACCGAAGCGCTACTGGCGGATTGCGGCGCTCGTCTGCAGGGAAGCGCCAGGCAAAATCATCAGCGTGTTACACCACTCGGCACCCTACGCTCCGCCTGGCTCAGCCCGGAGGAGGTGCCCGTTACCCCGCTCAACTCAGCGCGTGTGCGGGTGGTAGGTATTAGCGGTTTTCTGGATTTTCAGCCCCATCTCGCGGCGGCATCACTTTGTCGCCAGGGGGTAAACGCTGAAACGGCAGAAATAGAGCTGCCTGAGCTTGATGTCCTGCGCGACAACCCGAGCGAGTTTCGCGCGGTGAATATTGCCCGTTTTCTTGATCATGAAGAGAGATGGCCGCTGCTGTATGAGGCGCTCAAACCGCTTGCAGAAGGGTGCGATGCGCTTTTTATGCCCGCCTGCTTTGGCTTAAACGACAATCGACTCTGGCGCTGGCTGTCCGATCGACTGCCCTGCACACTCGGTTTACTGCCAACGCTCCCCCCTTCGGTTCCCGGTATTCGCCTGCATACCCAGCTCCAGCGCAAATTTGTTGCGCAGGGTGGCGTCTGGATGGCGGGTGATGAGGTGAAAAAAATCACCCTGACTGACGGGGAAGTGAGCGAAATCTGGACGCGCAACCACGATGATATTCCGCTTCGCGCCCGCTTTACGGTGCTGGCAAGCGGCAGTTTCTTCAGTAACGGGCTGCTGAGCAGTCGGGACGGCATCCGCGAAGCCATAATGGGTCTGGATGTCCGGCAAAGCGCCTCCCGCGCGGACTGGTATCAGAGTGATTTCTTCACGCCACAGCCCTGGCAACAGTTCGGCGTCATTGTCGATAACCACCTGCACCCGCAACTTTCGGGTAAGTCAGTCAGGAATCTCTTTGCTATCGGCTCGCTTCTTGGCGGATATGATCCTATCGCCCAGGGCTGCGGTGGCGGGGTCTGCGCCGTCACGGCGCTGTATGTGGCAGAGCAGATTAGCCAGCGCATGGAGGCTGAACAATGAGCGATACCCGTTTCGAAAGCTGCATTAAATGCACGGTGTGTACTACCGTCTGCCCGGTCAGCGGCGTAAATCCACGTTATCCTGGTCCGAAACAGGCCGGGCCGGACGGTGAGCGTCTGCGTCTGAAGGACGGCAAGCTGTATGATGAGGCGCTGAAGTACTGCATCAACTGCAAACGCTGTGAAGTTGCCTGCCCATCAGATGTCAACATTGGCGACATTATCCAGCGCGCCCGGGCGCGTTATAGCACGCAAAAGCCATCATTGCGGGATGCCATTCTCAGTCACACCGATTTGATGGGGAGCATCTCGACGCCGTTCGCCCCGCTGGTGAATGCGGCGACAGCGCTCAAACCGGTGCGCCAGCTGCTGGATGCGACGCTTAAAATAGACCATCACCGCAGCCTGCCGAAATATTCTCACGGTACCTTCCGTCGCTGGTATAAATCCGTCGCGGCGCAACAGGCGCAGTATGCCGAACAGGTGGCGTTCTTCCATGGCTGCTATGTGAATTACAACCACCCGCAGTTGGGTAAAGATCTGCTTAAAGTGCTGAATGCGATGGGGACGGGCGTACAGTTACTTAGTAAGGAAAAATGCTGCGGTGTACCACTGATCGCCAACGGATTTACGGATAAAGCGCGCAAGCAGGCCAAAAGCAATGTCACCTCACTGCGTGAAGCCATCGTCGACAGGGGGATTCCGGTGCTGGCCACCTCGTCTACCTGTACCTTCACCCTGCGAGATGAGTACCCGCATCTGCTGGACGTGGATAACACCGGGCTGCGCGAGCACATTGAACTGGCAACACGCTTCCTGTGGCGCAAACTGGATAGCGGGCAGACGTTGCCGCTGGGGAAATTGCCGCTGAAAGTGGTGTATCACACGCCCTGCCACATGGAAAAAATGGGCTGGTCGCTCTATACGCTTGAACTGCTACGCTTAATTCCTGGGCTGGAGCTGACGGTGCTGGATTCCCGCTGCTGCGGTATTGCGGGAACGTACGGCTTCAAAAGTGAAAATTACGAAACGTCACAGGCGATTGGCGCCCCACTGTTCCGTCAGATTGAGGAAAGCGGCGCGGATATCGTGGTAACCGACTGCGAAACCTGCAAGTGGCAAATAGAGATGTCCACCAGCAAGCGCTGCGAACATCCGATCACCATACTGGCGAGGGCTCTGGGCTGAACATGGCCGGGGCGAGAAGCCCCGGTCAGTGTTTTACTCAACGAACAGCGACTCGACAACGTTTATCCAGCCGTGCTCGCTGGCAACCTCTTTGCCATTCAACCAGCGGCGCAGCATGTTCAGCGCCATCATGGCGCAAACTTCCTGCCGTATCGCCAGGCTGTGGCGGGTGATACTCATTTTTACCCTCAGGGCATACGTGCCTTCCGGTGTCGCCAGCGCAAAGTTCAGGTATTCCTCATCCAGCCCACCGACAAACAGCGCCAGCCCGGCAAAATGTTTTACCCTTCTTTCAGAAGCCCAACGGGCGGTCTGCGCCAGCGTCTCCTGCTGGAACGGCACCACTTCGCTGGCCAACAGCGGCGCATTGACGCGCGACAGCTGCAGCGCCAGCAGGCCGCCGGTGAACTGCTCGCTTAAGGTCACGCTCAGCTGACGAGACTGCAGCTGCTTCGCAATCTGCGCGGGCAACCCTTCCGTCCCTTCGAAGATCAGGCTTTCACCCGCCACACGCTGCACCTCAGGCCAGAGTGCCAGCATCGCCGCTTTCTGCTCTGCAGGCCCCGTCAGCTTGAGTTCAATGATCGGCATGGAGGACCGATACCCCATTGATACGTCTGGCGGCAGTTGCAGGTGATCAAGACTCTGGGCCAGGTCGCTTTCCGAGCGGCCAAAAGTGGTCAGACGCAGGCAAAGCGGCGGTTCAGGCAGGGTAAAACGGTCGCGAAGGCGCGGCAGGATCTGCTGCTCGACCATCACTTTAAATTCTGAGGGTACGCCCGGCGTGAAGAACATCAGGCAGCGGTTCAGCTGCATGGCAAATCCACATGCGGTACCGACCGGGTTGTCAACCAACTCAGCGCTGGCGGGAATTTCAGCTTGTTTGCGGTTGCTGGGTGCCATGACGCGGCCACGTTCGGAGAAAAAGCGCTCCATCTGCGAGAGCCACGCCTCGTGCAGCACCAGCCCTTCACCTTTTGCTGTGGCGGCGGCCAGTGCGCTGAGATCGTCACTGGTGGGGCCAAGTCCGCCATTCACAATCAGCACGTCACACTGTTCGCTGCGCTCACGCAGGATATTGACCAGTGACTCAAGATTGTCGCCCACCGTGTTGCGGCGCGTTAACGGTAATCCTTGCTCAAAGAAAAGATCGGCAAGCCAGGCAGCATTGGTGTCGATAATCTGTCCATGCAGCACTTCATCGCCGGTGGATAACATCTCCACGTTAATCATTATGTTCTCCCGCTTAAATGGTCAAAACACTATAACGCAAACGCAGGATGGAGAAGAGAGAAACTGGCGCGACAGAATGTCGCGCCGGAGTGATTAGAAACCTGCGCTGACGCCCACGTAAGGGCCGTCGGCCAGCGCGTTGTCACGGTTGCCGTCTTTACCGGCCAGGTTCAGGTAGCGATAGCCTGCTTCGATGGTAATTGGACGCATGATGGTCCAGCGCGCACCGGCGTTGGCTTCTTCATAGCTTTCAATGCCGCTGGAGAGCGAGTCCGGGGAATAGTAATACTCACCAAACAGACCGAAGCTGTCGCCAATTTTCCACTGCAGACCGCCGCCCACTGCCGCCGCATAGCCTTCATCACCGTCGTTCGGGTTGGTATAAATACCTTTACCGCCGACAGTGGCCAGGAACGGACCAAGAGGAATGTTCAGACCCAGGCCAAGACTGGCTGCGTCGCCGTCGTCATCGTTATGTGTCCAGCCACCGGTCATTGCCAGACCAGAAGTCTCGGTGCCCATGCCAAAGCCCAGGTGGGTGTAATCCTGACCCGCCGAGCCGTTAATGCTAATGGCGTTAGCCGCCGCAGAAACAACCATCAGGCCGAAGCCCAGTAATGCCACTTTTTTCATTGTCGTGATCCCGCACAATTATTATAAAGAAGTCCCAAAACCGCGAGATTTTAACCGGAGTCTCCATGGGATCAAGCACTCTGCGTGCGGCAAGTCGGTAGATTGTAACTATTTGAAACGGCTACTATCCCTGAAGCGATGCATTCACCCACTGTTGCAGCGCGCGACGGGAGACCTTAATGCCGCCATTTTTGAGCTCAGTCGGCAACACTAGCCACCGGACGGGTTGCTGAAAACGCGCCAGTTTATCCCGGACCCAGTCAGGTAAACAGGTGATATCCGTTCCCGGTTCACACTCCACCACGGCTACCGGGCGCTGCCCAAACTCGGCATCGTCCAGCGGAACGATAAACACCTGGTTAATTTGCGGATGACGGGCGATAACCCGCTCAAGACTTTCGGGCTGGATCCCTTCTCCACCGCTAAAAAAGAGGTTGTCCATACGCCCCAGAATTGTCAGCCGGTCATCATGCCATTCACCGCGATCGCGGGTCGCGAACCAGCCCTGCTCATTCGTCAGCGGGATCAACTCCCCGTCACGCCAGTAGCCTGAGGCCATACTTTGCGCTTTGATCCAGACTTCACCGTCAACCACCTGCACTTCTCTGCCCGGCAGTACACCGCCCACATCCGGCTCGCCGTCCGCCTCTTTCGCACAGACTGTTGAAGCAAACTCCGTCAAGCCATAGCCACAGAGGGTGCGAACGCCCTGTTTTCGCGCTTCCTCTGTCAGTTCAACAGGTATTGCCGCTCCGCCGAGCAGAACGGCTTTCAGCGCAATATGATGCTGAGTGTTAAGCAGACGCCAGAGCTGTGTCGGTACCAGAGAAGCGTGGGTACAGCCCTGCAGTGCCTGCTCAAGCGGCTGCTTTTCGCGAACGGTTAAACGTGCCCCGGCCTGCAACCAGCGCCATAAAATCCCCTGACCGGAAACATGAAACAGCGGCAGCGAAAGTAACCAGTCATCCTCATCACCGTAGGGCATCAGCGCCAGCACGCCACGCGCGCTGGCAAGATGGGCTTCGCAGGTATGGACCGCCGCTTTCGGCAACCCGCTGGAGCCGGAGGTCAGCGTCATCGAGGCCAACCGCGCCGGTTGCCACGTAACGCGATGTTCGCCAGCATGCTCGTACATGTTCAGGACGGGAAGATCGTCGTAGATGCCGTCCAGCACCAGCGCAAAGCGCAGGGTCATCTGCGGAAGCAGAACATCCAGCAGATGACGCGGCAACTGCGGGTTAACGGGAAGAATGCGCGCCCCGCACTGGAGCAGTGCCAGCCATGCCGTCAAGGTTTGCGGATGATTATGGGCCAGCAGCAGCACACCGTCGCCCTCTCCGACGCCCTGCTGCTGAAATCCTGCCGCAAGGTGGTCGACACGCGCACATAGCTGTTGCCAGGTAAGCACCTCATCGTTCAGCCTCAGCGCCGGCTTATCGGCAGCCTGCGCACACCAGTGCCGCCACGGCCAGTCGGTAAAACTCATCGCAATGGCTCCAGCGCCTCAACGTCGAGGCACGGCAGCGGACTGTCCGGCCACTGGCGAATAAGCTGAGCCTGCATCAGGTTTAGCGTGTCGAGACCCGGGATCGTGTCTGGCGTTAACCAGGCAGCGATACGTGCCAGTTGGGTCAGCCCAAGGCTGGATTCGATGGAGGAGCTGATCACCGCCGTCAACCCCAACGCATGTGCCGCTGCGACCTGCTCGCGCACTTTCGCCAGACTGCCGGTCAGCGTTGGTTTAATCACTACCGCGCTGACGCCGGGTTCGGCGACAAATTCAAAATCCGCTTCGCGCAGGCTTTCATCCCAGGCGATGGCAATCCCCGTTTCCCGGGCAAACGCACGCGAATCATCGCGGGTTTTACACGGTTCTTCCAGGAAGGCAATGCGACTGCGGTATGCCGGATTGACGTACTTCGCGAATTGCTGTGCCTTAAGTGGCGTCCACGCGCGGTTAGCATCCAGACGCAGATGCAGATCCGGGATCGCCTCCAGCAGGAGGTTAGCGACCATTCCGTCTCTCACCGCTTCGTACAGGCCAACTTTGATTTTCGCCACTTTCTCACCGGGCATAGCGGAAAGCAGGGCGAACAGTTCGTCCGGATCGCCGGTGCAGAGCGGTGCCGCACGGTAATTAGCCTCTTCAGGCAAACTACCGTCGAGCTCAGCCAGCGCACAGCTAATGCCAAAAGCCACGGAAGGAACGTCCGGCAACGCCGGATCCGCTCCCTCACGCCACTCTCCGGCCCACGCCAGTAATGCAGACTGCGCGTCATCCAGCGACTCAAGGCTAAAGCCCGGCAGAGGTGAAACCTCCCCCCAGCCTTCCCGCTCACCCTGCTGCAGATGAACGAAGAAGCCGTCACGGTTTTTTAACCGCCGTTCACGCAGTACCACACCCGCGTCCATCGGTATCTGCCAGCGGTAAACCTGCGCGCGACGCATTACGGGTTCCGTTTGTATTTGCTGAAATCTGGCTGGCGTTTTTCGTTAAACGCGTTGCGCCCTTCCTGACCTTCTTCGGTCATGTAGAACAGCATCGTGGCGTTGCCCGCCAGTTCCTGCAGACCCGCCTGACCGTCACAGTCGGCGTTCAGCGCGGCTTTCAGGCAGCGCAGCGCCATCGGGCTGTTTTGCAGCATTTCACGACACCAGCGCACGGTCTCTTTTTCGAGATCGGCAATCGGTACGACAGTATTGACCAGCCCCATATCCAGCGCTTCCTGAGCATTGTACTGACGGCACAGGAACCAGATTTCGCGGGCTTTTTTCTGCCCGACAATGCGCGCCATGTAAGAGGCACCCCAGCCGCCGTCGAAAGAGCCCACTTTCGGGCCAGTCTGGCCGAAGATAGCGTTCTCTGCGGCAATCGTCAGATCGCACATCATGTGCAGCACATGACCGCCACCGATGGAATAGCCTGCCACCATCGCCACGACCGGTTTTGGACAGGTACGGATCTGACGCTGGAAATCGAGCACGTTCAGGTGGTGTGTACCCGCATCATCCTGGTATCCGCCGTAGTCACCGCGCACTTTCTGATCGCCACCGGAGCAAAACGCTTTGTCACCTTCGCCGGTCAGAACAATCACGCCGATGTTGTCGTCATAGCGCGCATCTGCCAGCGCCTGGATCATCTCTTTCACGGTCAGCGGACGAAAGGCGTTACGTACCTGTGGACGATTGATGGTGATTTTAGCAATGCCGTCTGCGGATTTGTGGTAACGGATGTCGGTATAACCTTCGGAGCAGTCTTGCCATTCAACCGGAGCATAGAGCATGTGTTCATCAGGATAGATCATAGAGAGTCCTTTATCGAAGACGCAGTATCTGAGCCAGACACGCAGCAACTGCACCCGGGTTTTCCCGGTGGGCGTTGTGTCCGGCGATGGGAATTGCATGGCGAACGGCGTTCAGTTCCGCGGCAAGGGCCGCAAACTTGTCATCATGTTCACCATATAAATATTCAAATGGGAAGTTGCGGGCGCTGAGCGCGGCACGCAAATCAGGCTGCACGGCCAGCGATGTCGCCTCCAGCATCATCGCCAGCGTCGTGCCGTTGTTCTGACTGCGCAAAGTAACCAGCGCTTCGCGCTGGGTGTCCTTCAGGGAGGCGAACACGGGCTGTTGATACCAGTCAGTAAAGACTTTTTTCAGCGGTTCAGTACGAAAACGCTGTGCCCAGCGGCGATCAGATACCCGCCGCCTGATGCGCTCTTCGTCATCATGCAGACCCGGATGCCCACCTTCCACAATCACCCCCTGCAGCCCCTGTGGCTGCTGGCAAGCATGGAACATCGCAATGCGGCCGCCGAGGGAGTACCCGATAAGCCAGAAGTTAAGTATGTTGTAACTAAACAAAGTTCGGGTGAGCATATTGCTCATCTCGTTGAACCCCGTCACGCCAATGCTCCCGGATCCACCGTGACCCGGCAGGTCCAGGTACAGCCGGGGATAATTGCTGAGCATCTCGCCAACGACCTGCCACTCACGGCAATCCCCGGAGAAACCGTGCAAAAAGACCAGCCAGGGATAACCTGGTTTTCCAGCCTGTTGCACACCCGAGAGGATCACAGCTGGCTCACCTGTGCCAGCAGGCTTTGCAGCATCTGCGCGCCGTCAGCATCATTCACCACCAGCTCAATCAACGTTGCTCCCGGCTGTTTCCAGGCGGTGCTCAGCGCTATATCAAGCTGTTCCCAGTTTTCCGGGCGATGGTATTTCAGGCTGAACATCGCTGCGGCGTGTTCAAACTGGACATTCTGCGGCATCAGGTAAAAGCGTTCACGCTCGCTTTGCGGCGTTGGCAAGAGAGAGAAGATCTGCCCGCCGTTGTTGTTGACCACAATCAGCACAAACGGGGCCGACGCCTGTCGTAGCAGCGCCAGCGCGTTGAGATCGTAGAGTGCAGAGAGATCGCCCACGATTGCCAGCGTCGATTTCGCGCTGGCGCGCTGCACGCCTGCTGCCGTTGAGATCAGCCCATCAATACCGCTGGCGCCACGGTTGCTGTAAACCGGGTAACCCGCAGGCAGCTTCGAAAACGCGTCAATCAGGCGGACAACGAGGCTATTTCCGACAAACAGTTGCCCCTGCTCAGGCAAATACTGGCGAATACGGTGCGCCAATCCGGCCTCGCTAAACGCTTCACAATGCGCTTTGGTGAGCTCCCACGCCTGACGCGAAAGTTCCGGGATCGCAACGGCCCAGGGTTTGCGTTTTTCCGCCGGATGGAGCGTAAGCCAGGTGTCGATACTGCTGACCAGACGACGCCCGCGATGGTGCGCCGGGTCGAGCCGCCCTTCCAGCGGATCCACCAGCCAGTATTCTTCCGGGGTGCACGTTGCCTGCCATTGCAGTAATCGCTTACCGGTTAAGCTTGAGCCAAGCTGGACAACAATCTGCGCCTGCGAAAGCTCAGTGACGGCTTTCGCATTCCCCAACCAGAGATCGGCGCACGGCAGCGGCTGACCGGTCTGGGAGAGCACGTCACCAATCAGCGGCCAGCCAAGTGTTTGCGCCCATTCAGCAACCCATTTTCCTTCAGCAGCGCTCATGCGCCCGGCGATAACCACGCCGCGTTTTTGCCGCCAGAAGAACCAGTCACGTTGTTTAGCACTCTCAAGATGCGTCTGCTCACGCAGCCACGGTTTTTCACTTTCCCACCAGTCACCGAGGGAGTGCTGCCACTCAAGGCCGGTGTTATCCAGTTCGCCATACAACGGTTCGGCAAACGGGCAGTTGATATGCAACGCCCCACTGCGCAATGTCTCCATGGCATGATCGACGGTAGATACCAGCCAGCTTGCCGGGATATCCTGCGTGGGACGCGGCAACGAGATTGTCTGCGAAGGGTGCGAGGAAAAGAGTCCCGGCTGACGAATAGCCTGATTGGCGCCACAGTCGATAAGCTCAGGTGGGCGGTCAGCCGTCAGCAGGATCAGTTTTTCACCGGTTAAACCGGCTTCAATCAGTGCCGGATAGAGGTTCGCCACGGCAGTACCGGAGGTGACAATCACCGCTACAGGCTCTTTGCTGACCTTCGCCAACCCCAGTGCCAGATGGCCAAGACCGCGTTCATCAAAATGAGTATGGTGAATGAATGCCCGGTTTTCAGCGGCCGCCAGCGTCAGCGGCGTTGAGCGAGAACCCGGCGCAATACACACGTGCCTGACGCCATGGCGGGTCAGGGCTTCAAGGATCACCGCCGCCCAGCGCCGGTTAAAAGAACTTACTGACATGAGATTGTCCGGAATCAAGATTACGACACAGTATAAATAATAGAAAAATTTGGAATTTTGATATGAATCGGGAATGCACGAATCAGTATTAATCCCTAAGGAGCAGAGAACGCAACCCTGCGGCTTTGTTTTCTATCTCCTGCCACTCCTGCTCCGGGTCAGACCCGCTGACAATTCCGGCTCCGGCGTACAGCCGCAGAGCGTCATCCTGGACACGTGCAGAGCGTAATGCCACGCAGAACTCGCTTTGTTCGGGTGATAAATACCCGGCCGACCCGGCGTACCACTCGCGGTTAAAGGGTTCAACATTCTCAATAAACGCCCGTGCAGGTTGACGCGGCAGCCCGGCAACGGCCGCCGTAGGCTGCAGAATATGTAAACACTGCTCATCACTGGCCTGTTTCAGCTCGGTCCAGATACAGCGGCGCAAATGCTGCACTTTGCGCAGGCGCACAACCTGAGCAGGCAACACATCAAGCGTCTGGGTAAAGTGCTGAAGGCGCTGACAGATATCTTCCACTACCAACATATTTTCGCGTTGGTTTTTATCATCATTCAGCAACCATTCGCCCAGACGCTGGGCTTGTTTATCATCAACATGACTGGTGACAGTGCCCGCCAGCGCTTCGGTACGAAGCAATTTTCCCCGCCGCCGCCAGAGACGCTCGGGCGTTGAGCCGAGAAACGCATTGCTGGCGTCGAAAACCATGCAGAAATGATAGCAATTTAAATTCAGGGCGCGGCTGGCGGCCATCAGTGCAACAGGGTTAACGCGCTGTTTAAACGGCAGATCGGTTGCCCTGGCGAGGACCACCTTTTCAAATTCACCGCGCGCGATAGACTCTGTTGCCTTGCGGATAAGCTCCAGCCATTCCTGCTTTTGCGGATGATGGGTTTCGCACTCAACCTGCACAGACAGCGGGCGGATAGGTCTGGCGGCATGAAGTTGCTGCAGAAAATCCAACGCGGTGCGGGCATCGTCCTGAAGAGAGTCATCGCTCCACAGTTGCAGGCGCAACGTGGCATTTCCGGCGGAACGTCGCCAGAGCAGGCGAGGTAAAAAGAGACTGCCCTGCTCCGGGTTAAATGCATTCAGGCCGCAAATACGGGTATCATTTGCCGCATTCTGCTCACGCAAAAACTGCGAGGCTAACGCCAGCGAGGAGAATTGGGTGACAGCCCCCAGAGCAGCCAGTTCCTCATCACCATTACGCTGTTGCCAGTAAAACTGGGGATAGCACTGCTGCGCGCCAAGCCAGGCAAGAGGATCGAAAGCGTCGTTTAACGGGAAAGTGACGTCGAAATGACGTAGACCGGGTATTGCGGGTAACGCTTGCGTAAGCTGACTACGCAGGTGCTCCAACGCGAGGAAAATCGAATTCACGCGAACCTCTCCCTGTTGAAACCTCATATTATACGGGGTACTGGTTATAAATAGCAGTACCCACGTATAGGGAGTGGTTAAGCGTTAAACATAAAATTAACGACGAGCCAGAAGCAGCCCAAACACCAACCCGACAGCTGCGCCCACACCAATGCCTCTCCACGGTTTTTCGTGAACATAATCATCGGCACGATAAACCGCCTTTTTGGCGCGGTAGTAGTACGTGTCGGACGCATGGCTGACGCGGTTTTTAACGTCATTTAGCGCCTGTTCTGCACGTTCTTTCAGCTCAATATATTTCTGATCGGCAGGGTCGCCCGACGAACGTAATACTTCTTCCAGCGTTTCTCTCAATAACGTCAGGTCGTCATCGATACGGGTATCCCAGGATTGAAATGACATATTTTTCTCCATGTTAGTACACCAGTCCGCTAACTATAGCCAACTACGACCCATTACGCCTGCTTAGCCTCCCGCGCCATGCCAATGTGCGGTATACCGTCTTCGTCATATACGTCAGTGACCGGCGTGAAGCCAAAATAACCGTAGAAAGATTGCAGGTGCGCCTGCGCGCCCAGGTATAACGCCTTGTCCGGCCACTGTTTCTGGCATGCCTCCAGCGTTTTTTCCATCAGCTGATAGCCCAGTTTTTCACCGCGCGCCTTACCGCTAATGATGACGCGGCCAATCACCACAGGCTCAAAATCGTCTTCGCTTTTCAGAATCCTCGCATACGCCACCAGCTCGTTATCCCGCCAGCCGAGGATATGCCGGTTCTCGCCGACGAGATCGTCGCCGTCGATGTCCTGATACGGGCAGGTCTGTTCTACCACAAACACTTCGCAGCGCAGTTTGAGCAGCGCATACAGTGAATTAACGGTGAGCTCGCTATGGTGTAAATCTTGCCACTGGATCATGTCAGTCTCCTTCCTGGGGTTCATCACGTTATACTAAACCCCTCCCCGTTCAGCAAAGGGCTGATTGCGTTATGGAACTGATTTTTCTGGGTACGTCCGCTGGCGTGCCAACCCGCTCACGAAATGTGACCGCGATTCTGCTGGATCTTAAACACCCAACCCGTGGTGGGCTATGGCTGTTTGACTGTGGTGAAGGGACACAGCATCAGCTGTTACATACCGCTTATCACCCAGGCAAGCTGGATAAAATTTTTATCACGCATCTGCATGGTGACCATCTGTTTGGCCTGCCTGGCCTGCTGTGCAGCCGTTCAATGGCCGGGAACGCTAATCCGCTGACGATTTACGGGCCTGCAGGTATCCGGGAATTTGTTGAAACCACGCTACGCCTCAGTGGGTCCTGGACTGATTATCCGCTGGAGGTCGTTGAGATCGCCGGGGGGCTGGTTTTCGATGATGAAGATTATGTCGTCACCGCTCACCCTCTTAACCACCCGGTAGAGTGTTATGGTTACCGCATTGAAGCGCATGACAAACCCGGCGCACTGGATGCCGCCGCGTTAATCGCCGCGGGGGTAAAGGCCGGGCCGCTGTTCCAGCGTCTGAAGCAGGGAGAGACGGTCACGCTGGAGGATGGGCGCGTTATCAATGGTCAGGATTATCTCGCGGCACCCCAGCCCGGCAAAAAACTGGCGATTTTTGGCGACACCGCCCCCTGCCCGACAGCATTGGAACTGGCTCAGGGCGTGGATGTCATGGTACATGAAGCAACGCTTGAAACGGCCATGGAAGAGAAAGCCAACAGCCGTGGGCATAGCTCAACCCGTCAGGCGGCACAGCTTGCCCGTGACGCAGGCGTCGGGAAACTGATCGTTACTCATGTTAGCTCGCGCTACGATGCTCGGGGATGTGAAGGTCTGCTGGCTGAGTGCCGCGCAGTGTTCCCGAAATGTGAGCTGGCAGAAGATTTCACTCAAGTCAGCGTTTAGTCCTTCATTTTTCCCTCAGGATGCCGATAACGATTAAAAGGTCAGCATTTCTCTCGAGGGTAGAATGGATAATTTCCAGAAAGATATTGATGACAGGGCGAATCTAACCCTGTCGAACCGTTTTGAACTGTTGTTATTCCGGCTGGGCACGTCTCTGAACGAAAACAAATCAGAGCTTTTTGGCATTAACGTTTTCAAGCTGCGTGAAATTGTGCCGATGCCAGAGTTCACGAAACCCGCCGGGATGAAATCACCGCTGATGGGGATGGTGAATATTCGCGATCAGGTGATTCCGGTGATCGACCTGGCCGCCGTAGCGGGTTGTAAACCGACAACGGGGCTCAACATCCTGCTGATCACAGAATATGCCCGCAGCGTGCAGGCGTTTGCCGTGGAATCCGTTGAGAACATCATGCGCCTCGACTGGAAACAGGTACACGCGGCGGAAACCGCCGTCAGCGGACGTTACATCACCAGTATCGCCTGTCTGGACGAGAAGACTGATACCAACGAACTGGCGATGGTGCTCGATGTTGAGCAGATTCTGTATGACATCACCCCAGCTAACCACGATCTGCACGCCACTAATCTGCAAACCACAAAATTCCATATCAAGCCGGGTGCTGTCGCGATTGTTGCAGAAGATTCCAAAGTCGCACGCTCCATGCTGGAAAAAGGTTTGCAGGCGATGGAGATCCCGGCGCAGCTACATATCACCGGCAAAGATGCGTGGGAAAAAATTGGCGTTCTCGCTGCTCAGGCACAGGCGGAAGGGGTCCCGATCACTGATAAAATTGCCCTGGTGCTGACCGACCTCGAAATGCCGGAGATGGACGGTTTTACGCTGACGCGCAAAATCAAAACCGACCCGGTACTGAAAGATATTCCGGTGGTGATCCACTCGTCGCTTTCTGGTAACGCCAACGAAGATCATATTCGTAAAGTGAAGGCTGACGGGTATGTGGCGAAATTTGAACTGAACGAGCTGTCTTCGGTGATTGAGGAAGTTCTGGATCGTTCGATGAAGAAGATTGACGGGCCGTTAATTAGTCGCAAGCAATTGGCTTAAAGCATAAAAAAACCCGCCGAGGCGGGTTTTTTGTTTTTACATCAGTGGCATCGCATGCTGCACGATATCAATCAGCGGCTGCGGATAGATACCGAAGATCAGTACCAGCAGCGCGGAGATCAGCACCACAATACCACCGGCGCTGTACTGCCAGTTGGTTGGGGCATCACGGTTGAGTTGCTGAGGTGCACTCAGATACAGACTCACCGCCACACGCAGGTAGTAATACAGACCGATTGCAGAGCCGATAACCACGCCCGCAGTCAGCCACCACAGGTGCGCCTGCACACCGACGGCCAGCACGTAGAACTTACCGATAAAGCCCAAGGTCATCGGGATACCCGCCAGAGAGAGCATCATCACTGTCATCACCGCGGACAGAATCGGACGGTGCCAGAATAGACCACGGTAGGAGAACAGTGAATCCGCATCCGGGCCACGGTATGGGCTGGACATCAGGCTCACCACGCCGAACGCGCCGAGGCTGCTGAACAGGTAACCTGCCAGATACACGCCCACGGTTTCCATCGACATCTCACCGCTTTGCAGCGCAATCAGTGCCACCAGCAGGTAACCCAGATGGGAGATAGACGAGTAGCCCAGCAGACGTTTGATATTGGTCTGGCTCAGCGCCATCAGGTTACCGAAGATGATGGATACGAACGCGATAATGCCGAGCACAACGCGAACCGCTTCACTATCACCTACCGGTGCATACAGGAACAGACGCATGACCACACCGAAGATAGCGATTTTGCTCGCCGTCGCCAGGAAGGTGGAAACCGGTGCCGGAGCACCCTGGTATACGTCTGGCGTCCACAGGTGGAATGGAACCAGAGACAGTTTGAAGCCGAGGCCAACAATCATCATGCCCAGACCCGCCAGCAGCAGCGGCTCATGCAGCATGCCGTCGCCGAGGCTCTTGCCGAGCGCAACGAAGGAGAGGTTACCAGACTGAGCATACACCAGCGCGATACCGAACAGCAGGAAGGACGACGCGGCAGCAGACAGAATGGTGTACTTGATACTCGCTTCCAGTGAGCGCTTCTGACGGAAGGCATAACCAATCAGACCGAACAGCGGCAGAGATATCAGCTCAATACCGAGGAACAGCGCGGCCAGGTGGTTAGCATTCGCCAGCAGAATGCCGCCCAGTGCGGCAATCAGTACCAGCAGGTAAAACTCTTCTTTGTTGTCGTTGTAGCCTTCAAGCCACGGATACGCAAAGGTACAGGTTGCCAGGCTCGCCAGCAGAACCAGACCCGTGTACAGCATGGCATAGCCGTCAACGCGCATCAGCGGGGTGACATCCATCGCGCCCGCCTGGCCAACAAACCAGAGGGAAACCAACGCAGCGTTCAGACCCAGAACGGACAGGGTCGCATTCAGGAAGTGATTGCGTCGCCACGCAATGGAGAGCATCACAACCACCACCGTCAATCCGACGATCAGCAGCGGTAGCAGCGCGATCAGTTGTTGTGGAGTTATTGTCATGGCGAATTACGGCCTTGTAGTAGAAGCAGAATTAACAAACCACTGCTGGATGTTACCCATCGCGCTATGCGAGGTATCCAGAATCGGCTGCGGATAGAAGCCCAACAGCACCAGCAGTACGACCAGCAGCAGGATGATGAACAGCTCACGCAGCGACATCCCCGGCAGTTCTTGTGCAGCAATTTCGCTCTTCGCTTTACCGAAGTAGGCACGGTGCAGCATCGCCAGCGAGTAAACGGAAGCGAACACCAGACCGAAAGTCGAAACCACGGTAATGACCGGAACCACTTTGAAGCTGCCGAACAGAATCATAAATTCGCCGACGAAGTTACCGGTGCCAGGCATACCCAGAGTAGCCACCGCGAAGAACATGGACAGCGCTGGCAGCCATTTAATTTTGCTCCACAGACCGCCCATCATACGCATATCGCGAGTGTGCAGACGTTCGTACAGCTGACCACACAGGATGAAGAGGCCGGCTGCGGACAGACCATGCGCAATCATCTGGATCACCGCACCCTGGTACGCGAGCTGGCTGCCGGTGTAGATAGCAATCAGTACGAAGCCCATGTGGGAAACGGAGGTGTAAGCAATCAGACGCTTAATGTCGTATTGCGTGAAGGCCATCCAGGCACCGTAGAAGATACCGATCACACCCAGCCACATGGCAATTGGCGCGAACTCAGCGGACGCGTTCGGGAACAGCGGCAGTGCGAAACGCAGCAGACCGTAGGCTGCGGTTTTCAGCAAGATGCCCGCCAGGTCAACGGAACCCGCCGTTGGTGCCTGGGAGTGCGCGTCTGGCAGCCAGCCGTGCAGCGGAACCACCGGCATTTTCACCGCGAAGGCGATGAAGAAGCCCAGCATCAGCAGATATTCAACGCCGTGAGACATAGGCGTCTTCAGCAGGTCTTCATAGTTGAATGTCCAGACTCCGGTCGCATCGTGGTGAACAAACACCAGCGCCAGAATGGCAATCAACATCACCAGACCACTCGCCTGGGTATAGATGAAGAACTTGGTTGCCGCCGTGATACGCGTTTTACCGTCGGACGCCTTGTGGCCCCACAGCGCGATCAGGAAGTACATCGGCACCAGCATCATCTCCCAGAAGAAGAAGAACAGGAACATGTCGATGGCAAGGAACACGCCGATAACACCGCCCAGGATCCACATCAGGTTCAGGTGGAAGAAGCCCTGGTATTTTTCGATTTCTCGCCAGGAGCAAAGTACCGCCAGAACGCCGAGCAGACCGGTCAGCACCACCATCAGCAGCGACAAACCGTCGATGGCCAGGTGGATCGTAATACCGAAACGTGGGATCCACGGCAGGATAAACTCAGACTGCCACTGCGGAATACCCGCAGACTGGGTCAGAGAGTAGCCACCCTGCAACCACAGTTGCAGACCAAGCGCGAGCGTCAATCCCATGGTGATCAGCGCGATCCAGCGCGGCATCTTCACGCCAAAGCGTTCAGTCTGCCAGCACAGGAAGCCGCCGATGAAGGGAATTAATATTAGCCAGGGTAGTAACATGGCGATTTACATTCCTTTTAAAGGCCCCCAGCAGGGGCCTGATTTTCAACGAATTCGAATAAAATTCACTTAACGATCAACGCAACACCATCAGCAGCGCCAGTACGACAACCGCACCGATGCTCATGGACGCCACATACCAGCGCAGGTAACCGTTCTCGCTGAACAGCAGGCCTTTACCTGCAAAGCGGGAAAGGATCGCCGGGATATTCATCATGCTGTTCAGTGGATCGCGTTTCACCAGCCACGCAACACCCAGGAACGGTTTGACGAAAATCATGTCGTACAGCCAGTCGAAGCCCCACGCGTTGTACCACCAGGTGCCCAGCAGGCGGCCTGGCGCACTGTTGGCAACAGAGGTTACCAGCGTACGTTTACCCAGCCACAGCCATGCTGCAATCAGGATGCCCGCGATAGCGACCACACCGGAGGTGATTTCAAGCGTCAGAACGCGACCGTGCTCAAGCTCGGTGGTGTCCGGCAGTACGCCCTGCAACGGTGGCACAATCATCGCGCCAACGAAGGTGGAGAGTACAAGCAGCACAATCAGCGGCAGGTGGTGGGTAATCCCCTTCCCTGCGTGAGCGTGAATTTGTTCTTTACCGTGGAATACGATGAAAATCATACGGAAGGTATACAGGGAGGTCATGAATGCACCGACCAGACCCGCAACCATCAGATTGATATGACCATTCGCCATGGCACCCGCAAGGATTTCGTCCTTACTGAAGAAGCCCGCAGTGATCAGCGGCAGTGCCGCCAGCGCCGCGCCGCCCACCAGGAAGCAGACATAGACCAGCGGGATGGACTTACGCAGTCCGCCCATCTTGAAGATGTTCTGCTCGTGATGGCAGGCCAGAATCACAGAGCCGGATGACAGGAACAGCAGCGCTTTAAAGAACGCGTGTGTCATCAGGTGGAAAATGGCTGCGTCCCACGCCTGAACGCCCAGCGCCAGGAACATGTAACCAATCTGGCTCATGGTGGAGTACGCGAGAACGCGTTTGATGTCGGTCTGCACCAGTGCGGCAAAGCCTGCCAGCACCAGCGTAACCGCACCAACGATACCCACCAGATGCAGAATTTCCGGGGTCATCAGGAACAGGCCGTGGGTACGCGCAATCAGGTAAACACCGGCGGTAACCATGGTCGCAGCGTGGATCAGCGCGGAGACAGGGGTTGGACCCGCCATCGCGTCGGCCAGCCATGTTTGCAACGGCAGCTGTGCGGATTTACCCACAGCACCACCCAGCAGCATCAGCGTTGCCCACCACAGCATGTTGTTGCCTGCTGCGAAGTGCGCCGGCGCCAGTTCCACCATTTCGCGGAAGTTCAGCGTGCCCAGTTCGTTGTAAAGAATGAACAGCGCGAAAGCGAGGAACACGTCACCCACACGGGTCACGATGAACGCTTTCATCGCCGCTGCGCCATTCTTCGGATCGGTATAGTAGAAACCGATCAGCAGGTAAGAACACAGACCCACGCCTTCCCAGCCCAGATACATCAGCAGCAGGTTATCGGCCAGCACCAAAACCACCATGCTGGCGATAAACAGGTTGGTGTAGGCGAAGAAGCGGGAGTAACCCTCTTCACCGCGCATATACCAGGAGGCGAACATGTGGATCAGGAAGCCCACGCCGGTCACCACGGAGAGCATGGTCAGCGAGAGACCATCCAACACCAGGTTGAAACCGATGTTGAAATCACCGACCGACATCCAGGTCCACAGCGGCACGCTGAAAGGCTGACGTCCGTTGTTGAAGAAGTCGATTCCCGCATACGCCGTCACCAGCGCAGCCAGGCCGATAGAGCCAATGCCTACGGTCGCAGACAGATTCTCAGACCAGCGGCCACGAGAAAACGCCAGCAGCACGAAGCCAATCAGCGGAAAAATAATGGTTAAGGCAAGCATGTTCATCCACGCAACTCACTTACTGAATCGATGTTCAGGTTCTGGCGGCGACGATGGAGCTGCAGCAACAGCGCCAGGCCAATACTCGCTTCGGCAGCCGCGAGGCTGATGGCGAGAATATACATCACCTGACCATCGGTCTGGCCCCAGTAGCTTCCGGCGACCACGAAGGCCAGCGCGGAGGCGTTAATCATGATTTCCAGGCCGATCAGCATAAATAGCAGATTGCGGCGGATAACCAGACCGGTCAAACCCAGAACGAATAAAATCGCAGCGAGGATCAGTCCATGTGTTAAGGGGATCATGCGCGCTCCTCCGTTTTTCTTTTCGCGCGGTCGTCAGTGCGGTTGCTCAGCAGCTCGCCAGCACGCTCTTCGCGGCCAACGTGGAAGGCAACAACCAGACCAGCCAGCAGCAGCATCGACGCCAGTTCCACCGCCAGAACGTATGGGCCAAAGAGTGTAATGCCGACCTCTTTCGCGCCGATCGGCGTACCGTCGATTCCCTGATCGTTCACGCCCAGAATGGCGTAAACAATCACCACCAGCATGATGGCCGACAAAATTGCCGGGCCAATCCACACCTGCGGTTTTAACCACTGACGTTCCTGCTCAATTTCAGAGCCGCCCAGGTTCAGCATCATCACCACGAACACGAACAGAACCATAATGGCCCCGGCGTAGACGATGATTTCCAGCGCACCGGCGAAGTGCGCGCCCAGTGCGAAGAACACCCCGGAAATGGCCAGCAGCGAAATGATTAAGTACAGCAGCGCATGCACCGGGTTGGTGTGCGTGATCACTCGCAGCGTAGCCAGGATGGCGATAAGGCCACAGATATAAAAAGCGAATTCCATTGCCCTCTCCTTACGGTAACAGGCTCTTGACGTCGATAGGCTTAGCTTCGTTCTCTGCTTCGCCCTTATCTTTGCCGTCGATTGCCATACCCGCCATCCGGTAGAAGTTATATTCCGGGTATTTGCCCGGACCGGAAATCAGCAGATCCTCTTTCTCGTACACCAGGTCCTGACGCTTGTACTCACCCAGCTCGAAGTCTGGAGTCAGCTGAATCGCCGTGGTTGGGCACGCTTCTTCACACAGGCCGCAGAAGATGCAGCGTGAGAAGTTAATGCGGAAGAACTCAGGATACCAGCGGCCATCTACCGTCTCTGCTTTTTGCAGAGAGATACAGCCGACCGGACACGCTACCGCACACAGGTTACAGGCAACGCAGCGCTCGGAACCGTCCGGATCGCGCGTCAGCACGATACGGCCACGGTAGCGCGGCGGCAGATATACCGGTTCTTCCGGGTACATCCGGGTTTCGCGTTTCGCAAACGCGTGCAGGCCGATCATCCAGATACTGCGTACCTGGGTGCCGAAGCCTACCAGTAATTCTTTTAAGGTCATGGTCTATAGCCCCTTATGGCTGCTGCCAGAGAATGACAGCGGCCGTTACCAACAAGTTGACGAGCGTCAGCGGCAGGCACACTTTCCAGCCGAAGGACATTACCTGGTCATAACGCGGACGAGGTAACGCTGCGCGAATCAAAATGAACATCATCATGAAGAACGCGGTTTTCAGCGCGAACCAGATGAACGGCGGTAAGAACGGGCCATGCCAGCCACCAAAGAACAGCGTTACCATCAACGCGGAAATGGTGACAATACCGATGTACTCGCCCACGAAGAACAGACCGAATTTCATACCGGAATATTCAATGTGGTAACCGTCGGCCAGTTCCTGTTCGGCTTCTGGCTGGTCAAACGGGTGACGGTGACACACCGCCACGCCCGCGATAGCAAAGGTAATAAAACCAAAGAACTGCGGGATAACGTTCCAGATGTCAGCCTGGTTGTTGACGATGTCGGTCATGTTAAATGAACCGGCCTGCGCCACCACGCCCATCAGGGAGAGCCCCAGGAACACTTCGTAGCTCAGCGTCTGCGCGGAAGCACGCATCGCACCCAGCAGGGAGTATTTGTTGTTACTGGACCAGCCTGCGAACAGCACCGCGTAAACCGCGAGTCCTGCCATCATCAGGAAGAACAGAATGCCGATGTTCAGGTCAGCCACAACCCAGGTCGGGCTGACAGGAACGATGGCAAACGCCAGCAGCAGCGAGGTGAAGGCGATCATCGGTGCCAGAGTAAAGATCACGCGGTCAGAGAAGCGCGGGATCCAGTCCTCTTTAAAGAACATCTTGATCATGTCCGCAACCAGCTGGAGTGAACCACCCCAGCCCACGCGGTTCGGTCCGTAACGGTTCTGGAACAGACCGAGCAGACGACGTTCACCAAAGCTCATGAACGCGCCGCAGGTGACCACCACCAGCAGAATAACAATCGCTTTCAGAATGCTCAGCAGGATGTCGATAAGATCCGGCGTTAACCAACTCATGCTTTTGCCTCCTGCAGATTATCAAGACGCGCACCCGCCAGTACCGGCGCGATGCCAGGCATACCCATTGGCAGACCCACCTGCCCTGCTGTCAGGCCTTCAGAAATAATCAGCGGTAGGCTGATTGTCTGACCGTCGTAGCTAAAGGCGATGTTCGCGCCCGCATTAACGCCAAGCTTCGCGGCATCCGCCGGGTTGAGCTTGATGTATGGCTGAGGCATACGTTGCTGGAATACCGGAGAGCGCTGGGACAGCTCGTCGCTACCAAACAGATGGTAGTACGGGGCGATACGCCAGTTCCCTTCCTGAGCCTGGAAGCTCGCCGGAACGGTCGTGAAGAAATCCAGACCGGTTTCGGAGGCTTCGATCAGACGCACGCCCGGATCGCCGTGACGCAGAGAACCGCCCACTTCCGCCTGGAACTTGTTCCATGCCTGTGGGGAGTTCCAGCCCGGTGCCCATGCGAATGGGATCTGTGAACGCGGTGCAGACGGCTGGTTGTTCCCTTCCATGGAGAAGGCGAACATAGTGTCTTTATCCTGCGGTTGACGCGGTTCGTGAACGCTGATATTGGCGCGCATTGCGGTACGGCCACTGTAACGATGCGGTTCACGCGCCAGTTTCTGGCCACGAATGCGGAAGCTCGCTTCAGGGGCAGCATCTTTAATGCCTGCCAACTGAGGCAGTTTTTCGACAACCGCGTCGATAACGTGGTCGAGCTGCGTCCAGTCCACTTCACGGCTCTGCACGGTGCTGTGCAGGGAGTGCAGCCAGCGCCAGCTTTCCAGCATCACGGTGTTGCTGTCATAGTACGCCGGGTCATAAACCTGGAAGAAACGCTGGGCGCGACCTTCGTTGTTAATAACGGTACCGTCGCTTTCTGCGAAGCTTGCCGCAGAGAGGACCAGGTGCGCTTTATCCATAATCGCGGTGCGCTGATGGTCAATCACCATCACCAGCGGCGCTTTGGAGAGCGCGGCGTCAACGCGTGCGGCAGAAGCATGGCGATGCAGGTCGTTTTCCAGCACCACAACGGCGTCAGCGGCACCGGATTCCAGTTCGCTCAACGCAGCTTCCAGCGAGCCGCCGCCAATCATACCCAGACCAATGCTGTTTACCGCACGGGCAACCATGGTCACGCCAACGTCAGCACCGCGGCCTTTCAGGGCTTTGGCAACGTTCGCTGCCGCCTGAATGATCTCCGCGCTTCCGGCGTTAGTACCAGAAATAATCAGCGGTTTCTTCGCACCCGCCAGGGCCTGAACAATCACGTCAACCTTGTTTTGCAGGTCGCGATCCAGCTCAACGGCCGGCGAGTTGTCGTCCAGCGCGTGGGCAATGGCAAAGCCAAGACGCGCCTGATCTTCAACCGGGGCGCAGTAGGTCCACGCCGCTATATCATCCAGACGGGTGTTGTCGACGTTGGTCACAAACAGAGGATGTTTCGCGCGCTGACCGATGTTCAGGATTGCCGCAATCTGCCAGTCAGCCACTTTCTGTGCTGCTGCCATTTCACGTGCTTTCCCCTTAACCGCCTGGCGAACCGCCAGAGCCGCGCGAGCGCCGGTCTGCGTCAGGTCTTCACCCAGCACCAGGACCGCATCATAAGATTCGATTTCGCGCAGCGCAGGAGTATGAATACCGCCTTCGCGCAGCACTTTCAGGACCAGTTGCAGACGTTCCTGCTCGCCCTGGGCGATACCGGTGTAGAAGTTTTCCGCCCCAACAAGCTCACGCAGCGCGAAGTTGCTTTCGATGCTGGCGCGCGGGGAGCCGATACCGATCACTTTCTTCGACTGGCGCAGAATATCTGCCGCGCCCTGCATCGCCTGTTCAGCATTCAGGGTGATGAAGTCGTCGCCACGGCGCTGAACCGGCTGACGCGGACGGTCTTTCAGGTTCACATAGCCATAGCCGAAACGACCGCGGTCGCACAGGAAGTAGTGGTTAACGGTACCGTTATAACGGTTTTCGATACGACGCAGTTCGCCGTAGCGTTCACCCGGGCTGGTGTTACAGCCGAGAGAACACTGCTGGCAGATGCTTGGTGCAAACTGCATGTCCCATTTACGGTTGTAGCGCTCGGAGTGGGTTTTATCGGTGAATACGCCGGTCGGGCAGATTTCTACCAGGTTACCGGAGAATTCGCTTTCAAGCGTACCGTCTTCCGGACGACCGAAGTAAACGTTGTCATGCGCACCATATACGCCCAGATCCTGGCCGTCTGCGTAGTCTTTGTAGTAACGCACGCAGCGGTAGCAGGCGATGCAGCGGTTCATTTCGTGAGAGATGAACGGCCCCAGGTCCTGGTTACGGTGGGTACGCTTGGTAAAGCGATAGCGACGGAAGCTGTGACCGGTCATGACGGTCATATCCTGAAGGTGGCAGTTACCGCCTTCTTCACAGACCGGACAGTCGTGCGGGTGGTTGGTCATCAACCATTCCACAACGCTTTCGCGGAACTGTTTAGCTTCTTCGTCATCAATCGAAATAAAGGTGCCTTCGGTGGCTGGCGTCATACAGGACATCACCAGGCGACCACGCGTGTCTTCCGCGTTTTGATATTGCTTCACCGCACACTGGCGGCAAGCACCGACGCTGCCCAGCGCCGGATGCCAGCAAAAGTACGGAATATCAAGGCCGAGCGACAGACAAGCTTCCAGCAGGTTGTCCGCCCCGTTGACCTCATATTCTTTGCCGTCTACATGAATCGTAGCCATTAGCATGCTTCCAGTTGGCTCGGTCGAAACCGAGCGTTAATCAAAATTCTGTCTTTACCAGCGCGCTTTCAGCAGGTTCGGCTGAATCCCATTAATGGCATGGGTATTGCTGAACGGCTGCTTGATGCCTGCTTCGAATTCGTCGCGGAAATATTTAATCGCGCTCTGCAGTGGCTCGACGGCACCCGGTGCGTGGGCACAGAAGGTTTTGCCTGGGCCCAGGAATCGACACAGTTGCTCAAGTGTCTCAATATCACCCGGCTGGCCTTCGCCACGCTCGATAGCACGCAGGATCTTCACGCTCCACGGCAGACCATCACGGCACGGTGTACACCAGCCGCAGGACTCGCGGGCAAAGAACTCTTCCAGGTTACGCACCAGCGACACCATGCCGATCTCGTGGTCGACGGCCATCGCCAGCGCCGTACCCAGGCGGCTGCCTGCTTTACCAATGCTTTCGAATTCCATTGGCAGATCAAGGTGGGCCTCGGTCAGGAAGTCTGTCCCTGCCCCACCCGGCTGCCAGGCTTTGAATTTCAGGCCATCACGCATACCGCCAGCATAGTCTTCAAGAATTTCACGTGCGGTGGTACCGAACGGCAGCTCCCAGACGCCAGGGTTTTTCACGCGACCGGAGAAGCCCATCAGCTTGGTACCGGCATCTTTGCTTGAGGAGATGCCCTGATACCACTCCACGCCGTTGGCGAGGATTGCCGGAACGTTACACAGGGTTTCGACGTTGTTTACGCAGGTCGGTTTACCCCATACGCCGGAGCTTGCCGGGAACGGTGGCTTGGAACGCGGGTTCGCACGACGACCTTCCAGGGAGTTAATCAGCGCGGTTTCTTCACCGCAGATGTAACGCCCGGCACCGGTGTGCACGAACAGTTCGAAGTCAAATCCAGTGCCCAGAATATTTTTACCGAGCAGACCCGCTTCGGTGGCTTCGGCAATCGCGCGACGCAGGTTTTCTGCCGCTTCGATGTACTCACCACGCAGGAAGATGTAGCCACGGTACGCTTTCAGCGCGAACGCGGAGATCAACATACCTTCCACCAGCAGGTGCGGCAGTTGCTCCATCAGCAGGCGGTCTTTATAGGTGCCCGGCTCCATTTCATCGGCGTTACACAGCAGGTAACGGATGTTCATGGATTCGTCTTTTGGCATCAGGCTCCACTTCAGACCCGTGGAGAAACCTGCACCACCGCGCCCCTTCAGGCCGGAATCTTTTACCGCGTTAACGATATCGTCCGGTGCCATGCCACCGAGGGCTTTACGCGCACCGGCATAGCCGTTTTTGCTCTGATATTCGTCGAGCCATACCGGCTGTTTGTCATCGCGCAGACGCCAGGTCAGCGGATGGGTCTCAGCAGTACGAATTACCGTTTTCATTTGTACTGCTCCAGCAGGTCAGGAATGGCTTCCGGCGTCAGATGGCTGTGAGTGTCCTCATCAATCATCATGGTCGGCCCCTTGTCGCAGTTACCCAGGCAGCAGGTTGGCAGCAGAGTAAAGCGACCATCGAACGTGGTCTGGCCCGGCTTGATATTGAGCTTCTTCTCAATTGCTGCCTGAATGCCCTGATAACCGGTAATGTGACAAACGACGCTGTCACAATAGCGGATCACATGGCGGCCTACCGGCTGACGGAAGATCTGGCTGTAGAACGTGGCTACGCCTTCTACGTCACTTGCCGGAATACCCAGCACTTTTGCGATCTCATAGATCGCCCCATCCGGCACCCAACCACGCTGTTTCTGTACGATTTTCAGCGCTTCAATGGACGCCGCACGCGGGTCTTCGTAGTGGTGCATCTCGTGCTCAATGGCGGCACGCTCTGCTTCACTCAGCTCAAAAGCCTCGGTCTGTGGTTGTTGATTTTCGTGCATAATTAGCGGTCCACATCTGACATAACAAAATCGATACTACCCAGATACACAATCAGGTCGGAGACCAGACTGCCGCGGATGGCGGACGGGATCTGCTGCAGATGCGCAAAACTCGGCGTACGCACGCGGGTACGGTAGCTCATGGTGCTGCCGTCACTGGTCAGGTAGTAACTGTTAATACCCTTGGTCGCTTCAATCATCTGGAAGGATTCTTGTGCCGGCATGACCGGGCCCCAGGAAACCTGCAGGAAGTGGGTGATCAGGGTTTCGATATGTTGCAGCGTGCGCTCTTTCGGTGGCGGCGTCGTCAGCGGGTGATCCGCTTTGAACGGGCCTTCCGGCATGTTGTTGAGGCACTGCTCAAGAATGCGCAGACTCTGGCGCAACTCTTCCACTTTCAGCATCACGCGGGTGTAGCAGTCGGAAACGCCGCCGCCAACCGGGACTTCAAAGTCGAAGTTCTCGTAGCCAGAGTAAGGACGGGCTTTACGCACGTCGAAATCAATACCGGTCGCACGCAGACCTGCACCTGTCGTACCCCACTCCAGCGCCTCTTTCGCACCGTAGGCAGCAACGCCCTGGGAACGGCCTTTCAGAATGGTGTTACGCAGTGCGGCTTTCTCGTAAGAGGCCAGACGTTTTGGCATCCAGTCGAGGAATTCGCGCAGCAGACGGTCCCAGCCGCGCGGCAGATCGTGTGCCACACCGCCAATACGGAACCAGGCAGGGTGCATACGGAAACCGGTAATTGCTTCAACCAGATCGTAGATTTTCTGACGGTCGGTAAAGGCGAAGAAGACCGGAGTCATCGCACCCACGTCCTGAATGAACGTAGAGATGTACAGCAGGTGGCTGTTGATACGGAACAGCTCGGACAGCATAACGCGGATCACGTTAACGCGATCCGGCGTAACGATACCCGCCAGTTTCTCAACGGCCAGCACGTATGGCATTTCGTTTACGCAGCCGCCGAGATATTCGATACGGTCGGTATACGGAATGTAGCTGTGCCAGGACTGACGCTCACCCATCTTCTCAGCACCACGGTGGTGGTAGCCGATGTCAGGCACGCAGTCGACAATCTCTTCGCCGTCAAGCTGAAGAATAATACGGAATGCACCGTGCGCAGACGGGTGGTTCGGACCGAGGTTAAGGAACATGAAGTCCTCGTTGTCGGTACCGCGCTTCATGCCCCAGTCTTCCGGCTTGAAGGTCAGCGCTTCCATCTCCAGATCCTGCTTGGCTTTGGTCAGCTCAAACGGATCGAATTCGGTGGCACGTGCCGGGTAGTCTTTACGCAGCGGGTGGCCAGTCCAGGTATGCGGCATCATGATGCGCGTCAGGTGCGGGTGGCCATCGAAGGTCATGCCGAACATTTCCCAGGTTTCACGCTCATACCAGTTGGCGTTCGGGAAAAGTTTGGTGATCGTTGGCAGATGCATGTCGTTTTCAGACAATGCCACCTTGAGCATGATATCCGTATTGCGGTCTATTGAGATCAGGTGGTAGAAAACGGAAAAATCCGCAGCAGGGAGGCCCTGGCGGTGGGTACGCAGACGTTCATCCATGCCGTGTAAGTCAAACAGCATGACGTACGGTTTTGGCAATTTCTTGAGGAAATCGACAACTTCCAGTAATTGCTCACGCTTCACCCAAACAACGGGTACCCCGGTGCGGGTAGCCTGAACAGTAAAGGCATCCGGCCCAAAACGGTTGCGCAGTTCGCCAATGACTGGGTCATCCAGATGATCCCGGGTCTGCCAGGCGGCTTCTTGCGCGGTTAAGTCGGTCATATTGTTCACCATTGCAAATGGTCCGTGGTGACTGTTGAGCCTGGCTTCGCGCTATTTGAGTAGTGATATGCGAAGGTGTTCTCCAGGCCTACAGGCGCAAATTAAATTTCGTCAGGCGTACGCAGATTGGTGACGGCAATACGTTCACCACGTTTACGCTCGCGCTCAGACTGCATGTTCGCGCGATACACACCCTGATCGCCAACAACCCACGACAGTGGGCGACGTTCTTTACCGATAGACTCCTGCAGCAGCATCAGCGCCTGCATGTAGGCTTCCGGGCGTGGCGGACAACCCGGGATGTACACATCCACTGGGATAAATTTATCTACGCCCTGCACGACGGAATAGATGTCGTACATACCGCCAGAGTTTGCACATGCGCCCATGGAGATAACCCATTTTGGCTCCAGCATCTGGTCATAAAGACGCTGAATAACAGGTGCCATCTTGGTAAAGCACGTACCGGCTACCACCATCAGGTCAGCCTGACGTGGGGAAGCACGCAGTACCTCTGCCCCAAAACGCGCAACGTCATGCACCGCAGTGAATGACGTCACCATTTCAACGTAGCAGCAAGAAAGGCCAAAGTTGTAAGGCCAGATGGAGTTCTTACGACCCCAGTTGACCATATCGTGCATGGCATGCTCGAGTTTGCCCATGTACACGCTTTTATTGACTTCTTGCTCCAGGGGGTCGGTTACGATCTCCTGTTTTTGCAGGGGGTAACGGTCATTCTCACCGTTAGGATCTATGCGGGTGAGCGTATAATCCATCTTATTGCCTCGCTGTTACTGCTGACGATTAGAGATACTGTTTTCCGGGTTGATGTGTTCACGACGTGAACGCGCAGGCGTCCAGTCAAGCGCGCCAATGCGCACCAGATAAACCAGACCGGCCAGTAGCACTAAAATGAAAATTGCGGCCTCGACAAAGCCCACCCAACCACTTTCGCGGATGGACGTTGACCATGCGAAAAGGTAAAGCGCTTCCACGTCAAAGATGACGAAGAACATGGCTACCAGATAGAACTTGGCAGACAGGCGTAAGCGAGCGGAACCTACTGAATCAATACCTGATTCGAAAGGTGTGTTTTTGTGCCTTGCACGGGCGCGACCGCCCAGGAACCAGCCGCCGACTAACATCAGGCAGCACAGGCCAATGGCTACAATAAGAAAGATTGCGAATGCCCAGTGATGAGCGATGACTTCTGTGGATGTTGACATACTCATTGCTTACTCATCAAAAGTGATACCTACGACACTGCTCTTGCTGGCAGATGGGCATCACATCGATTCATGGGGAGGAACAAATAACCTTACACTAACTGTCAGAAATGAGACGGAGACAGCAAAATGATGGGGTTTTTTACTCCTTTCTATAACCTATTGTCAACTTTAACAAAGGTTTCTTCACATTAAATTACATCGAGCGATTCTCATTAACATTTGGTGCCCTTTAACCCTGGTGGGTGCATGACTTTCCGTCAAATGTATGTTGTTGAATCGTGTCCGTTTCGGAAGTAAAAAAAATAACCCTCCTATTTTGACAGGATTTGCCAGCGATTCCTCCCCCCAAATAGGAGTATTTTCTTGATCTGCGACACGCTTTTGTTAATTCAACCGGAAAAACGGCAACATATTTCCTGTTTTTTTAACATGAGAGAGATGTGGATGAAGTTAGAACGGGAAACGGACAAGTTTTAAGCAAAAGCATTTAGCTTATTGATAAATAGAGAGTATCCTGAAAATCCATGCACCATAAGCGGGTATTATTGCCAAAAAAAAGCCACTGCATGCGAAAATGGCATGAGCGGCTTTTTTTTACACTTACATTTTGTTACCAGAATTTTGAGCTATTGATCACTCAAAATCACCTTCAACGATCAGGGAATCATCCCCCCCTTCGGAGGTAACGTGTTCGAACTGCCACGGGTTATGGTAGTTTTCCATTGCCTCGAACACCACTTTCGCCAGCTCGTTATGGGTGGACGAGTTGTGGCAAAGCAGATACTCCGTATCGGGCAACACCGGAAGACCATCAGACTTACCCAACACACGCAGATCAGGGCTCATCATCTCTACCGGGCGTGCCGTTACGCCAAGCCCTGCTTTCACAGCAGCGCGAACCGCTGGCAACGTGGAAGCCACATACGCTAAACGCCACGGAATATTGGCTTCATTTAACGCCGTCAGCACCATATCGCGGAAAGGACTCGGGTCATCCAGTAAAACCAGTGGAACAGGCTCCCCTTTTTGCAGCACATATTCTGCTGCGCAATACCAGTGCGTTGGTGATGTACGCAACGTCAGACAATCAAACTGCCCGGGACGATGCGTGGTGACCACCAGGTCGACCTTTTTCTCATCTAACATCTCAACCATAAAGGCATTGCGTTTTACGCTCACATCCAGCGCAAGCTTCGGATAAACCGAACTAATTCGATTGAGAAGGAACGGCAATATCGTATCTGCTGACTCATCAGATGCCCCTAAGGTTAACACCCCCTGGAGGTTGCTAAACATTAATGACATACATGCTTCATCATTAAAGCGAAGAATTTTCCTGGCATAACCCAGAAGCTGAATACCGTGTTCCGTTAAGAGCTTATTACGCCCATGACGGGCAAAAAGCTCTTTACCAACCAGCTGCTCCAGCCGCTGCATTTGCTGGCTAACGGCGGACTGGGTTCGGCAAACGGCGGCAGCAGCAGCTGCAAAAGTGTTGAGATCGGCGACCGCAACAAACGTTCTCAGCAGATCGAGGTCGAGATTCATTATCGGACGATTTGCATTTATCATATCTATTCACTTTCAGGTTGCTCGTGCGGAGCTGCCCGGGTTGAAGCTGTGTGTAACAGTTAAGCAATTCCCTCTGAAGGTTTTCCCTCGCATCCCGGCCCGGCAGACTGCCTGACAGATAGTTATTGTGCTGCTTTATATCAACAGTCAGAAAGCACGTTTCATGACGTTATTTTTATTCTCTTAAACGTTCAGGATATTTAGATGTTCGCAGGGTTATGTAAATTACATTAAAGGTACAACACCTTTTCTGCCATCTATATCGCAGCGCTGTCAACGTAGCGGGAAATGTTCGACACATCCCAGCCAGAGATAACTCCAACAATAACAATCAATTAATTCAGATAAGCAGTTCCAGATAAACAAAACATATGCATCTGTTGCCTGCTTTCCTGAAAGACATCTTAACCCAAATCCACTTTATTTATAAGTCTTATTGCAATATTGCGGATTAAAACGGGTTGTTAACCTTCTAAACTGATTTTATTAATATTAACTAAAGTTGCATTTTGTTCGTTAATAATAAATAAATTTTAATTTAGATTAAGGTCTTTCATTAATAATGCTTAACATTAATTTCACATGAGTAACTTTTAGCCACATCATGCTATTACGGTCAAATGTAGCAAGCATTCAGGTTTTACGAAAAGTCACGCAGCGTGACTTCCCACTCGGAGCCGCTCGCCAGTTATTTTCGCCAGCACAATATACAGCATTTTTCCAAATGAACAGTACAATTAACCTAAGCATGTGCTGTGCGCATAACTTTAAGACAGTAAAGAGGCACATCTATAGCGAAATAGATTCACCAGACTTTTGCTCTCTTCACAAAATCTTCTACTGCACACCCTTCAAAACGAAGCGAGGGGGGAGTACATTATTCCGTGCTAACTTCCACGGCAGGGAGTGGCAATAATAGCAAAAAGGTTAAGGTTCATGTCCCCTATCGAAAAATCCAGCAAGCTAGATAACGTCTGTTATGACATCCGTGGCCCGGTTCTGAAAGAGGCAAAACGCCTGGAAGAAGAAGGCAATAAGGTTCTTAAACTCAACATTGGTAACCCTGCGCCATTTGGTTTTGAAGCGCCGGATGAAATTCTGGTTGATGTGATCCGCAACCTACCCACCGCACAAGGCTATTGCGATTCAAAAGGACTTTACTCCGCGCGTAAAGCTATCATGCAGCACTATCAGGCTCGCGGTATGCGTGATGTTACCGTTGAAGATATCTATATTGGTAACGGCGTCTCTGAACTGATCGTGCAGGCGATGCAGGCGCTGCTGAACAGCGGCGACGAGATGCTGGTACCTGCGCCGGACTACCCGCTTTGGACGGCAGCCGTATCCTTGTCCAGTGGGAAAGCGGTGCACTACCTGTGCGACGAGTCTTCTGACTGGTTCCCGGATCTCGATGATATTCGCGCGAAAATCACCCCTCGTACGCGTGGCATCGTGATTATTAACCCGAACAACCCTACGGGTGCGGTCTATTCCAAAGAACTCCTGATGGAGATCGTCGAGATCGCCCGTCAGCACAACCTGATCATCTTTGCCGACGAAATTTACGACAAGATCCTGTACGACGCGGCGCAGCATCACTCTATCGCCGCGCTGGCACCAGACTTGCTGACCGTGACCTTTAACGGTCTGTCTAAAACCTACCGAGTGGCCGGTTTCCGTCAGGGCTGGATGGTATTGAACGGCCCGAAAAAACACGCCAAAGGCTATATTGAAGGGCTGGAGATGCTGGCCTCCATGCGTTTATGTGCCAACGTACCGGCGCAGCACGCGATCCAGACGGCGCTCGGTGGCTATCAGAGCATCAGTGAGTTTATTGTCCCTGGCGGTCGTCTGTACGAACAGCGTAACCGCGCATGGGAACTGATCAACGACATCCCTGGCGTCTCCTGCGTGAAGCCGAATGGCGCACTCTATATGTTCCCGAAAATTGACGCGAAGCGCTTCAATATTCATGACGACCAGAAAATGGTGCTCGATTTCCTGCTGCAGGAAAAAGTGCTGCTGGTTCAGGGGACGGCGTTTAACTGGCCGTGGCCGGATCACGTGCGTATAGTCACGCTGCCGCGCGAAGACGATCTCGAAATGGCCATCAGCAGATTCGGGCGATTCCTTTCCGGCTATCATCAGTAATCTTAAAAATCAGGCTACCTCGGTAGCCTGATTTGCATCTTCCCTCCCCTCCCCGCACAATGAAGTCTGTCGCAGTGAAGACAAAAGGTACCTTATGAGTCAGAGTCATTTCTTTGCCCACCTCTCCCGCCTGAAACTCATCAACCGCTGGCCGCTGATGCGCAACGTGCGCACTGAGAATGTATCGGAGCACAGTTTGCAGGTTGCCATGGTTGCTCACGCGCTGGCCGCCATTAAAAACCGCAAATTTAACGGCCAGGTCAACGCGGAACGCATTGCCCTGCTGGCGATGTACCATGACGCGTCAGAAGTGCTGACCGGCGATCTACCTACGCCAGTGAAATATTTCAACTCGCAGATTGCCCAGGAATATAAGGCCATCGAGAAAATTGCCCAGCAGAAGCTGATCGATATGGTGCCTGAGGAGTTACGCGATATCTTTGAGCCACTGATCGATGAGCATCAGTACACGGAAGATGAAAAGTCGCTGGTCAAACAGGCCGACGCGCTATGCGCCTACCTGAAGTGTCTGGAAGAACTCTCTGCAGGAAACAACGAATTTTTACTGGCGAAAACGCGTCTGGAGAAAACGCTGGAATCCCGCCGCAGCGAAGAGATGGATTATTTTATGCAGGTGTTTGTCCCGAGCTTCCATTTATCGCTGGACGAGATTAGCCAGGATTCGCCGTTGTAACTTTTGCCGGGTGGCGGCTTCGCCTTACCCGGCAAAATTCTCAGAACGGGAACAGGACCGGTATCAATACCACGCACACCAGCATCACCAGCACGGTGAACGGCACGCCCAGTTTCACAAAATCGCTGAATCGGTAGTTCCCCGGCCCCAGTACAAGGGTATTGACCGGTGAAGAGACTGGCGTCATAAACGCTGCTGATGCCGCCATCGCCACCATCATCGCAAAGGGATACGGCGACACGCCCATGGATTTCGCCATCGCCAGCGCAATCGGCGCCATCAATACTGCCGTCGCGGTGTTTGAGATAAACAGACCGATGGTGGCGCACATAATAAACAGGCAGACCATCATCATGTACGGCCCATACCCGCCGCCAACGTCCATCAAACCTTTAACGATCAGATCTACCCCGCCGGTTTTTTGCAGCGCCAGGGCGAAGGGCATCATCCCGACGATGAGAATAATGCTCGGCCAGTGAATCGCTTTATACGCACTTTCGGCGTCAATACAGCGGAATTTTCCCATCAGTAAACAGGCAATAATCGCCGCCACAGGGTTAGGTATTTCATCGGTCAGCATCAGCGCTACCATTAGCACCAGACAAAAAATGGCGTGGGGAGCCTGACTGTGGGCCGGAGAGGCATCGCTCTCCTCAACTGGCATGTTGAGCACCACAAAATCACGCCCTTTTTGCCCGAGCTGGCTGATGAGCTTCCAGTTACCGACGACCAGAAAAATATCCCCCAACTGGATAGGCTCATCCACGACGGCCCCATCCATCGCGACGCCATCACGCTTCAATCCCACCACGTTTAAACCATAGCGGGTTCGGAAGCCGATTTCGCGCACGGTTTTGCCCAGTAGTTCCGATTCCGGGATCAGCGACACTTCGGCCATGCCGACATCGAGCGCCTGGTCTGAGAAATACTCTCCGCGAAGTACCATCGGCTCCAGCATTTGCTCGCTGCAGAATTCACGCAGATCCACATCTGCGGTGGACATATCAATCAGCAGGACATCCCGCGCACGAAATTCCGAAACCCCGTTAACGTTGACGATAACCCGACGAAAACGACGCCAGCGCTCTACACCGATCACATTCGCGCCATAACGTTCACGCAGCCTCAGGTCGTCAAGCCGCTGCCCAACCATCGGCGAACCGGGGCGAATGGCCAGACGGCGCGCACGCCCTGTGAGGCGGTACTCTTTGATCAGATCGCGGAAGGTACGTCGCTTCCAGCCCTCTTTGGTTTTATCCTGCTTTTCCCCTTTCAGAGCAAAACGGGTCAGCAGCATGTAGACCACGCCCAACAGAAGAATGACCAACCCAAGCGGGGTGACGCTGAAAAAACTGAACCCCTGGAATCCTTCCCGGATCAGCTCGCTGTTAACGACCAGGTTTGGCGGCGTTGCCACCAGCGTCATCATACCGCTGATCAAACCCGCAAAACTCAAAGGCATCATCAGGCGCGACGGCGAGGTCTGCATCCGCATGGAAACACTCAGCACCACCGGGATAAAAATCGCCACCACGCCCGTTGAGCTCATAAACGCCCCCAGCCCGGCGACGGTCAGCATCAGATAGATCAACATCTTTGTTTCACTGCTACCGGCCACCTTCACCAGCCATGCTCCCATGATGGTCGCTACGCCGGTACGCACCAGTCCATCGCCAATAATAAACAGGGCGGCAATCAGAATGACGTTGGGATCGCTAAACCCGGAGAAGGCTTCCGGCAGCGTGAGCGTACCGCTCAGCACAAAAGCAACGATGATAAACAAGGCGACCGCATCCATACGCACCTTGCCCGTGGCGAAAAGAATGATGGCGATTAAAAGCAGGCTAAGGACCCAAATCAGTTCACCGTTCACAACATGTCCTTGTCAGTGGGAGATGAGAATTTTTTACCATAAAAAAGCCCCAACAAGGTGGGGCTATATCATGGGATTACATTTTCAGCGAGACGGTTACAACGCCATCTGGTGCTTTTGAAACAGCCAGTGCCGTCAAAG
This sequence comes from Enterobacter sp. CPE_E890, assembly GCF_046521475.1. NCBI lineage: Bacteria > Pseudomonadati > Pseudomonadota > Gammaproteobacteria > Enterobacterales > Enterobacteriaceae > Enterobacter > Enterobacter sp. CPE_E890. The sequence continues at coordinate 3,369,376 of NZ_JBKFZW010000001.1, forward strand.
AATCAAGTACAAAGTCCGCTTCACTCAGCCGGGGGGAGCCCGTCGGAACGTTGACGGCGATAACGTGGCTACCGGCGTTTAACCCGGCAAGGACGCCTGCTGCTGCATCTTCGACCACTACACACTCTGCCGGAGCGAGCCCCAGCAATTCAGCACCCAGTAAAAAAGCGTCGGGTTCAGGTTTTCCGCGCTTAACGCGCTCCGCCGTGATAAACACTTCGGGCGTTGGCAGACCTGCCGCCTTGTGTCGGGCGTGAGCAACCGGCACGGAACCGGAGGTGACAATCGCCCATGGGATCTGTGCCTCGTTCAGATGCTCAAGCAGTTCGCGTGCCCCTGGTAATGCAGTGATGCCGTCCGTATCGGTGGCTTCAATGTGTTCCAGGTATTTGAACTCCGCCTGAATGTCGTCCTCAGAGCGTCCGGCCAGGAAGTGCCTTAGCGAGGTTATGGCCTGTTTGCCATGGATAAAATTCAGCACGTCCTGATGGTCGATGCCATGTCTGTCAGCCCAATGGCACCAGGAGCGCTCCACAACCGGCAGCGAATCCACCAGCGTACCGTCCAGATCAAACAGAAAACCTCTACACTGCACACGCACCTCCGTCAGGCATTAATGATTTGTTGAATTTCGTTGCTGCTTAAATGGTACTGGCGCGGACAGCCGTGCCACGCGCTCAACATGCGCTGGTATTTATCCCACATTGGGGTCTGCGCGTTGAAGCCGTGAGTGCCCGCATCAAAGTGGGTATAACGCCCCTCGGTATTCACCATAAAGCGAACATAGCTCAGATAACGCGCTTCTGTAGCAGCATCAAAGCCTAAGAAGGTGACACGGCGCTCGTCAATGGACTGCTGATCTTTAAGATTCGTCCAGGACACATGCAGGGCGTGATACATCTCCATAATGTCGATCACGATGCGGCAGGTTTCTTCTTTCAGCTCACCAAACTCGCGATCCAGTTCGCGCATTTGCAAACCAAAGCCGCGTTCGACGATGGTCTGCAGGCGGCTGTAGCGCGCAGCGTTATCGGGATCAAGCATAGTCATCATCTTGTACTGGTTAGACAAAATCAGACGTTGAGCATGGGTCATTTCCATCTTTCGACTCCTGTAGCGCATTGCACTTAAAAAAAAGACACGGTAACTGATTGTTACTGTGCCTTCTTTTAATAGTCGTTTCGATGATCAATCACAAATCATCGAGGAATGTTTTATCAAGTTGCTTAAAAGCTCGCTTAAGCGTGTCGGCCAGCGCCTGGTAATCCGGCTTGCCTTCGACCGGGGCAAGCGCCTGGCCTGCCTCTTCCAGTTTTCCGCGAACTTCATAAAACCAGTGTAAAATAGAAGGCGGAAGCGGTGTGATGGAGCGTTTACCTAACCACCAGAGCCCCTGCATTGGCAGACTTAACGCGAAAAGCGCCGTCGCGACCGCCGGACCAAGCTGACCGCCCAACGCGATTTGCCAGCACAGGGTAAAGATAGCGACGGGAGGCATAAATCGAATCGCATAGCGCGTTGCGCGGATGGTACGATTCTCTATAAACATGGGTGCAAGACGCTTTTCCATCGGCCACGTCTTTGCGTAATGCTGTCCCCGACGAAACAGACTAAAGAAATTTACGGTCGGGTTCTCTGGTGTCGACATGGCTGTACCTCAACTTCACATATAAAATTTAAAATTTTCGTGCAAAACCACAACAGGCGATGACAACGTTCAAAATATTTTGTCATCCCTACCCCGTATCGGGTATCCTGTGCCAGCCTGATAGGGCCATAGACGAGAATCATTAACTCGTCAAATTATCGCATATTATGCCATTGTCTGAAAAATGTTCAAAATGGCATAAAATCATAGGTATTTCTTTCATCATGCCAGAATGTTCGTTTGGCATGATGTTAATCATAAATGTCTGAGTCATCATGCGTTACGCTGTTAGACTCACTGACGTTTTTTTAGCCACGTATCAATAATAGGTACTTCCATGTCGAGTAAGTTAGTACTGGTTCTGAACTGCGGTAGCTCCTCACTGAAATTCGCCATCATCGATGCGCTCAACGGTGACGAATACCTCTCTGGTTTGGCCGAATGTTTCCATCTGCCTGAAGCACGTATCAAGTGGAAGATGGACGGCAGCAAACAAGAAGCGGCTTTAGGTGCAGGCGCCGCTCACAGTGAAGCGCTGAACTTTATCGTTAACACTATTCTGGCACAAAAACCAGAACTGTCTGCTCAGCTGACTGCGATTGGTCACCGTATCGTCCACGGCGGCGAAAAATACACCAGCTCCGTCGTGATCGACGACTCTGTTATTCAGGGCATCAAAGATGCTGCCTCGTTTGCACCGCTGCACAACCCGGCGCATCTGATCGGTATCGCTGAAGCGCTGAAATCCTTCCCGAATCTGAAAGATAAAAACGTGGCCGTGTTTGACACCGCGTTCCATCAGACCATGCCGGAAGAGTCTTACCTCTATGCCCTGCCATACAGCCTGTACAAAGAGCACGGTGTTCGTCGCTACGGCGCGCACGGCACCAGCCACTTCTATGTGACTCAGGAAGCGGCAAAAGTACTGAACAAGCCAGTTGAAGAGCTGAACATCATCACTTGCCACCTGGGCAACGGTGGTTCTGTTTCTGCTATCCGCAACGGTAAATGCGTTGATACCTCCATGGGTCTGACCCCACTGGAAGGTCTGGTGATGGGTACCCGTTCCGGTGACATCGACCCGGCGATTATCTTCCACCTGCACGACACTCTGGGCATGAGCGTTGATCAGATCAACAAGATGCTGACCAAAGAGTCTGGCCTGCTGGGTCTGACCGAAGTGACCAGCGACTGCCGTTATGTTGAAGACAACTACGCAGAAAAAGAAGACGCTAAACGTGCAATGGACGTTTACTGCCACCGTCTGGCGAAGTACATCGGCTCTTACACTGCGCTGATGGAAGGCCGTCTGGACGCGGTTATCTTCACCGGTGGTATCGGTGAGAACGCGGCAATGGTGCGTGAACTGTCCCTGGGCAAACTGGGCGTTCTGGGCTTCGACGTTGATCACGAGCGTAACCTGGCTGCCCGTTTCGGCAAGTCTGGCTTCATCAACAAAGAAGGCACCCGCCCGGCTATCGTTATCCCAACTAACGAAGAGCTGGTCATCGCGCAAGACGCAAACCGTCTTACCGCCTGATTCCACACCGCCAGCTAAGCTGGCGGTGCTGTTTTGTAACCCGCCCAATTTCGGCGGTAACGAAAGAGGATAAACCGTGTCCCGTACTATTATGCTGATCCCTACCGGAACCAGCGTCGGCCTGACCAGCGTCAGCCTTGGCGTTATCCGTGCTATGGAACGCAAAGGCGTTCGTCTGAGCGTCTTTAAGCCAATCGCCCAGCCTCGTGCCGGTGGCGATGCGCCAGACCAGACCACCACCATCGTTCGCAAGAACTCCAATCTGCCAGCGGCTGAACCGCTGAAGATGAGCCACGTTGAGTCTCTGCTGTCCAGCAACCAGAAAGACGTGCTGATGGAAGAGATCATCGCCAACTACCACGCTAACACGCAAGACGCGGAAGTGGTGCTGGTTGAAGGTCTGGTCCCGACCCGCAAACACCAGTTTGCCCAGTCTCTGAACTTCGAAATCGCGAAAACCCTGAACGCAGAGATCGTTTTCGTGATGTCTCAGGGCACTGATACCCCTGAGCAGCTGAACGAGCGTATCGAACTGACTCGCAGCAGCTTCGGCGGCGCGAAAAACACCAACATCACTGGCGTAATCGTTAACAAACTGAATGCGCCAGTTGATGAGCAGGGCCGTACTCGCCCTGATCTGTCCGAGATCTTCGACGACTCCTCCAAAGCGAAAGTCATCAAAGTTGATCCGGCTAAACTGCAGGAATCCAGCCCGCTGCCAGTACTTGGCGCGGTACCATGGAGTTTCGATCTGATTGCCACCCGTGCAATCGACATGGCGCGTCACCTGAACGCCACCATCGTTAACGAAGGCGACATCAATACCCGCCGCGTGAAGTCCGTGACCTTCTGTGCGCGTAGCATTCCGCACATGCTGGAACACTTCCGCGCAGGTTCCCTGCTGGTAACGTCTGCAGACCGTCCTGACGTCCTGGTTGCAGCGTGCCTGGCCGCGATGAACGGCGTGGAAATCGGCGCTATCTTGCTGACCGGTGCCTACGAGATGGACCCGCGCGTCAGCAAACTGTGCGAACGCGCGTTTGCCACTGGCCTGCCAGTCTTCATGGTGAACACCAACACCTGGCAGACCTCTCTGAGCCTGCAGAGCTTCAACCTGGAAGTACCGGTTGATGACCACGAGCGTATCGAGAAAGTTCAGGAATACGTTGCGGGTTACATCAACGCAGACTGGATCGAATCCCTGACGGCGACCTCCGAGCGCAGCCGTCGTCTGTCTCCTCCTGCGTTCCGTTATCAGCTGACCGAGTTGGCGCGTAAAGCGGGCAAACGCGTTGTTCTGCCAGAAGGCGACGAACCACGTACCGTTAAAGCGGCGGCTATTTGTGCAGAGCGCGGCATCGCGACCTGCGTGCTGCTGGGCAACCCGGACGAGATCAACCGCGTGGCGGCATCTCAGGGCGTTGAACTGGGTGCTGGTATCGAAATCGTTGACCCGGAAGTGGTTCGCGAAAGCTATGTTGCACGTCTGGTTGAGCTGCGTAAGAGCAAGGGTATGACCGAAGCCGTTGCGCGTGAACAGCTGGAAGACAACGTGGTGCTGGGTACGCTGATGCTGGAGCAGGACGAAGTTGACGGTCTGGTTTCCGGTGCGGTTCACACAACTGCGAACACCATCCGTCCACCGCTGCAGTTGATCAAAACTGCTCCAGGCAGCTCTCTGGTTTCTTCCGTGTTCTTCATGCTGCTGCCTGAACAGGTTTATGTTTACGGTGACTGCGCGATCAACCCGGATCCAACCGCAGAACAACTGGCTGAAATCGCTATCCAGTCTGCTGACTCCGCGATTGCCTTTGGTATCGAACCACGCGTAGCTATGCTCTCCTACTCTACCGGTACCTCTGGTGCAGGCAGCGATGTAGAGAAAGTCCGTGAAGCAACACGTCTGGCACAGGAAAAACGTCCTGACCTGATGATCGATGGCCCTCTGCAGTACGATGCTGCGGTTATGGCTGACGTTGCGAAATCCAAAGCGCCGAACTCACCGGTTGCAGGTCGCGCGACCGTGTTCATCTTCCCTGATCTGAACACCGGTAACACCACCTACAAAGCGGTACAGCGTTCTGCAGACCTGATCTCCATCGGGCCAATGCTGCAGGGTATGCGCAAACCTGTGAACGACCTGTCCCGTGGTGCGCTGGTAGACGATATCGTCTACACCATCGCGCTGACCGCGATCCAGTCTTCACAGCAGCAGTAAGTTTTACTGCAACAAAAAGGCGACCCTCTGGTCGCCTTTTTTATTTACAGCAGCTCACGCGCCGCCGACACAATGCCATGTGCCGTCAGGCCATACTCCTTCTGCAGGAAATCCTGTGTCCCCACCTGGCCATAACGCTCCTTCACGCCAACCCGACGCATCGGTACCGGGCAGGTTTCTACCAGCACTTCCGCAACGGCTGAACCCAGCCCGTTATGAATACTGTGGTTTTCGCAGGTGACGATACGCCCGGTTTTCTCGGCGTAGTTTTTCACCAGCATCCGGTCGATAGGCTTCAGGGTAAACATGTCGATGACCGCCGCGCTGACGCCCTCCTTCTCCAGCTGACGCGCCGCTTCCAGTGCTTCCGCCACCATAATGCCATTGGCAATCAGGGTAATATCGGTGCCTTCGCGCAGCACATTGCCTTTGCCGATGGTAAACGTCGAGCCAGGCGCGTACACGCTCGGTGCTTGCTTACGGATGGTACGTACCCAGTAGAAGCCTTCGAGGTCGATAAGCTGGCGCAACACGTCTTCAAACATTACCGCGTCGGTGACTTCCAGCACCACCGAGTGCGCCAGACCGCGAACGATACCCATGTCTTCAAACGACATATGCGTTCCGCCGTTGTGGCAGGCCGTCACGCCTGCATCTGAAGCTATCACCTTCACGTTGTTGCGCTGGTAGTCAAGGGACATAAACAGCTGATCAAAACAGCGACGGCTGGCGAAGGCGGTAAAGGTATGAACAAACGGTTTACGCCCGGTGAGAGACAACCCTGCAGCCGTACCAATCACGTTCGCTTCCATGATGCCGCAGTTAATCACATGCTGCGGATAATCACGCGCCACGCTATCCATCGCCATAGAGCTCATCAGATCCGCTTCAAGGGCGATAATCTCACTTCCCGCCTCAATCTGCTTAGCCACAAAACTCGCGTAGACTTTACGCATCTCAATGGCATCTTTCTGTCCTGCTGGTGCAACCTTAATCATGTGTAGCCTCCAGTTGGCGGATAGTCTCATCGAGGGCCGCTTTGCTCTCTGCGGTCAATCGCAGATGGTGCGAGTTACTGAGCTGCTCCAGATACGGCACCCCCTGCCCTTTAATGCTGTCCAGGATCACCACTCTTGGGCGAGCATCTTTCGCCGGAACCAGAGAGGTCACTTCCAGCAGCGCCGGAATATCGTCTCCTTTGACCGTCACCACGTCATAGCCAAAAGCGCGGAATTTTCCTTCCAGGTCGAACGCACAGATAATATCGTCCAGCTCGCCATCCAGCTGCTGCTTGTTCCAGTCCACAAATACCGTCAGGTTGTTCAGGCGATGGTGCGCAATAAACTGGAACGCTTCCCAGCACTGCCCTTCGTTCAGCTCGCCGTCACCGACGATGCAAAAGACTCTGTTTGGCCGCCCTGCCAGCTTGTGCGACAGCGCCATTCCCCCGGCAATGGAGATCCCCTGCCCCAAGGAGCCTGTGGTGGCATCCACGCCACGCGTTTTCAGGCGATCCGGATGGCTTGGCAGTCGGGTACCGTTCTGGTTCAGCGTGCTCAGTTCTTCCACCGGGAAGTAACCCTTGATCGCCAGCGTGCTGTAGAGCGCCGGGCCCGCATGACCTTTCGACAGGACAAAGTAGTCACGCTCTGGCCAGTCCGGATCGGCCGGGTCGATTTTCATCACCGCGCCGTACAGCACGGCCAGCGTTTCAACCACCGACATACTGCCACCGTAGTGTCCAAAGCCCAGCTGCGTCAGGGATTTCAGCGTCTCAAGACGGATCTGACGCGCGAGTTCGGTTATCTCTTTCTCATTCATGATTTGGCTCCGGTGTTTTCCTGCGCGTTACCGCCTGCAGGTTTGTTTTTCGCGAAGACGTTGTACGCCACCAGCAGCGCGAATAGCGCCACAACCAGCCCGGTAATGGCAAGCGGCGACAGGAAGCGCGCCAGGTTGCCGAGCACAATCCCAACCGCGCCGAAATCTGCGTCCGAGAACGTTGTGTTAGCAAAGCCAATTGCGCCCAGCACCGGTAATAGCAGTACCGGCAGGAAGGTGATCAGCAGCCCGTTGGCAAAGGCGCCAATCATTGCCCCGCGACGTCCACCGGTGGCGTTACCGAACACGCCCGCCGTTGCGCCGGTGAAGAAGTGCGGCACCACGCCCGGGAGTATCAGTACCCAGTTAAACTGGCCGCAGATGATCAGCCCCACAATCCCACCCAGAAAGCTGAACAGGAAGCCAATCAGCACCGCGTTTGGTGCATACGGATAGACCACCGGGCAGTCCAACGCCGGGCGCGCATTGGGCACCAGTTTTTCCGAGAAGCCAGTAAAGGCCGGAACGATTTCCGCCAGGATCAGGCGCACACCCTGCAGGATGATGAACACGCCCGCCGCGAAGGTAATCGCCATGATGATGGCGTAGACCAGGTAGTTCTGACCGCCGCTGAAGGTGGCCTCAACGTATTCACGCCCGGCACTCACCGCCATGATCAGATAAATAATCATCATGGTCAGCGAGATGGAGATAGAACTGTCGCGAAGGAAGCTCAGGTTCTTCGGCAGGTTCATCTCTTCGGTTGAGCGGGAGCCTTTGCCAACCTTGCTGCCAATCCAGCCGGAAAGCACATAGCCCAGCGTGCCGAAGTGACCAAAGGCGATATCGTCGTTACCGGTGATACGCTTCATATAACGCTGCGCAATTGCCGGGAAGAAGGCCATTACCAGGCCGAGGATCAGCGAGCCGGTAAAGACCAGCCCTACGCCTTCAAAGCCCGCTACCGTCAGGATCACACCAATCATGCACGCCATGTAAAAGGTGTGATGCCCGGTCAGGAAGATATACTTCAGGCGGGTAAAGCGAGCGACGATAATATTCGCCACCATCCCGAAGGCCATAATCAGTGCGGTCGCGGCACCGTATTTCTCAAGCGCAATCGACACAATCGCTTCATTGTTTGGAATAATCCCCTGGATAGTAAAAGCGTGCTCAAACATGCCGCCTAAAGGATTTAATGACCCTACCAGTACTGTGGCACCACCACCCAGCACAATAAATCCCAGGATAGTTTTAATTGTCCCTTTCACCACGTCCGAAAACGCTTTTTTCTGTGCAACCAAACCGATTAACGCAATTAACCCCACCAGCACCGAAGGGACTTTTAATATATCAACAACGAAATTCAGCGTTTCAAGGATAAACATATCCACCTCGCCTAATCAGGGTTATTGTCTTTCGAACCAGGCACGCAGTTGCGCTTCAAGTTCGTTGATGTCGATGATGTTGTTGATCACCACCAGCTGGCTTTCCGGCACGCTGGCGCTGGCCGCAATGTCTTTTGCCATCACGAACAGGTCGGCCGCGCCCGGTGTGGCCGAGGAGAGATCGGAGTGTTCAACCTCGGCCTCAATCTCCAGCTTTTTGAGCACCTTTTTGATATTCATTTCGACCATAAAACTACTGCCCAGGCCAGAACCGCAAATAGCCATGATTTTCATTGTTGTCCCCTTTTTTTGAGTAGAGCACGCCCCATCACGCCGGCGCGTAATGTTGTGAAAAATCGGATTAAAGAATTAAATCAGAAGCGGTCAATAATCGTTTTAATTTCCTCCAGGGTATTCGCCTGATGCAATTCAGCCATATCTTCATCGCTGGAAAATAGCTCAGCCAGTGCAGAAATCATCTCGATATGGCTATGTTTGTCCGGCGCCGCGAGCATAATAATGACATCGACAGGGTCAAACTCACCGGCACCAAAAGAGACGCCCTGTTTTAGTTTTAATAAAGACAACCCCAGTCCTTTGGCTCCTTCCTCCGGCCGCGCATGCGGCATTGCCAGCCCTGGTGCCAGCACATAGTAAGGTCCTAATGTACGATGTTGTTCAACGATCGCCGTGACGTATTCCGGCGCGATCACCTGCAGATCCAGCAACGGTTTTGCACATATCTCCAGCGCCTGTGGCCAGCTTTCAACGCTTTCCTGAAGCGTGATGGTTGTATCATATATCCATTTATTCAGCACTTTTCACTCCCGTCACACTGCAAAAGATGAGCAAACTTTATTCAACACATCAATACTTGGCTGCGATCAAGATCACAAAGATAGCGCTACCAATCGCTAACATTCAGAAATGTGATAGCGCTATCAAATTGTAATCATGGAGTGAAATCACAGCAAAAAAAGGGATTTAGGGCGTATACTGCCTGTCACGTGAAACGAAGGAAAATAAGAACGCGTCTGGTCAGCAGGAAGGTGTATGTCTCTAACCCGAAAACGGCGCAGTACCGGTAAAGTGACACTCGCCGATGTCGCACAGCTTGCCGGTGTGGGCACGATGACCGTGTCCCGTGCACTCCGCACGCCTGAACAGGTTTCCGATAAACTGCGAGAAAAAATTGAAGCCGCGGTGCAAGAGTTAGGTTATATGCCCAATCTTGCGGCCAGTGCACTGGCCTCAGCCTCGTCATGGACGATTGCGATGGTCGTTCCTAATCTCTCCGAGGCCGGCTGTTCAGAGATGTTCGCCGGGCTACAGCAGGTGCTGCAGCCTGCCGGCTATCAGATCATGCTGGCAGAATCCCAGCATCGTCTTGAACAGGAAGAGAAGCTGCTGGAGACGCTGCTGGCGTCGAATATTGCCGCCGCCATTTTGCTCAGTGTTGAACACACTGACACTGTTCGCCACTGGCTGAAAAATGCCTCCATTCCGGTAATGGAAATGGGGGCCATGCGTGCCGATCCGATTGATATGAATATCGGGATTGATAACGTAGCGGCCATGTACGAACTGACGGAAATGGTCATTAAGCGCGGCTATCAAAATATTGGTCTGCTGTGCGCCAACCAGGAACAGTGGATTTTCCAGCAGCATTTACAGGGCTGGTACAAAGCGATGCTTCGCCACCATATGTCACCGAACCGGGTCATTAACGCTGCCATGCCGCCAGTTTTCTCGACCGGCGCCGCGCAACTGCCGGAATTCCTGCTGGCATGGCCTGAACTGGATGCGCTGGTGTGCGTCTCAGACGAACTGGCCTGTGGCGCGCTGTATGAATGTCAGCGCAGGCGAATCAAGGTACCAGACGATCTGGCGGTGGTAGGCTTTGGCGACAGCGATGTGAGCCGCGTCTGTCAGCCGCCGCTGACGACGATGGCAGTGCCGCATCGTAAGATTGGGATTGAAGCAGGGAAAGCACTTCTGGAACGTCTGAATGACGGAGACTGGCGCGATCAAAAGCCCATCGCGTCCAGTCTGTGTCTGCGAGAGAGTTGCTAAGGCTTACTCAGCCTCTTCCTCTTTCTCTGATTTGGTCGACTCGTTATTCGCGTTACGGCTCATCCACAGTGCCAGCGCTTTTAATGAATCTGGAGTGAACTCGTCGCAACGCGCGGTAATTTCTTCCGGCGTCATCCAGTTCACTTCGCTGACTTCTTCTTCCTGCAGGGCAAACGGCCCGTGAGAGACGCAGCTAAACAACCCGCCCCAGACGCGGCAGTTTTCATCCTCAAAATAGAACTGCCCATGTTCGGCAAACGGTACGCCCGCAATACCTAACTCTTCTTCCGCTTCACGACGCGCGGAATCCAGCAGCACTTCATCAGCCTGGACCACACCGCCTGCAGTGGCATCCAGCATACCCGGGAGAAAATCTTTGGTGTCCGTGCGGCGCTGAACCAGAATTTTACCCATACCGTCATGAACAACGATATATGTCGCACGATGACGCAGACGTTCCGCACGCATTTGTTCGCGGCTGGCCTGCGCGATCACTTCATTCTCTTCGCTGACAATGTCAACCCACTCTGTACTTGCCAAATGATTCTGCTCCACCATCGGGAAACCTTCTCGTCTAAGCGCTCTTTCGGCGCGTTTGCAGTTGAGGTGTAACTTACGGATTAATCGCTACCTGCGCAATAACTTGCTGATCATTAAGTGCGATAACGCTTAACGTATTTCCATCGAGCATGCCATAGCTCGCAGGGTATCCGCCTTTGGGTATGCTGACCGACCCCGGGTTAAAGTGATAAATCTCACCGCGCTTTTCAGCAACCGGAATATGAGTATGACCGTAAACCAGGACATCGCCAGCCGCCAGCGTCGGGAGATTATCCGGGCTAAAAAGATGTCCATGCGTCAGAAACAGGCGACTTTTTTCCAGCAGTACCTGTTGCCACGGCGCGGTAAGAGGAAAATGCAACAGCATCTGATCGACTTCGCTGTCGCAGTTACCGCGAACGGCGATGATGCGCGAGGCATGCTGGTTGAGCTTTTCCGCCACTTGCGCCGGGGCATAGCCTTCCGGTAGCGCATTACGCGGTCCGTGATTGAGCACATCGCCCAGAATGATCAGCCACTGCGCACCGCTTTGCGCAAACAGGGAAAGAACTCGCTCGGTAGCGGGCAGCGATCCATGGATATCCGACGCAAACATTAGTTTCATCAGTCACTCCTCGGGAAAACAAACTGCCCTTATCATACCTGAAGCGCCAGGGGTTATCAGCCCGCACGCTTAGCGGAGAGTGCCACATAGCGCTGCACAGAGGCTCGCTGCCATTGAAACGCAGCATAATCCACCAGCAGTTGCGGCACTTCATCACCGTTGAGGATTAAGCGGTTTAACATCAACGCCAGATCGGCGTCGGCAATGCACCACTCGCCGAACAGGTTCGGGTTGCCATGCGCAAGCAGTGAGGTGGCGGTTTCAATCAGTTTTTGCGCGCTTTCTGTGCCTTCTGCGCTCAGGGCTGGTTTTTTCACCCCGGCAAACACAACGTCCGTCGAGCGTTCCACGCGAATCGGTACCAGATCGCTACGCAGCCACGCCTGAATCTGCCGCGCCCGGGCACGCTTTTGCAGATCGTGAGGGTAGATACGTTCCCATTCTGGTGGCGCGAAGCGATCTTCCAGATATTCATCAATCGCTGACGATTCGCTCAGCGCAAATCCATCTATTTCCAGCACCGGTACACGTCGGGTCAGGTCGTAGCCCTGCCACTGCGGCTTGAGATGTTCACCACCATCAAGATCAACGGTCTTCAGCGTAAAAGTGAGCCCCTTTTCAGCCAGCGCAACGTATACGCTCATTACATAGGGAGAAAAGAAATTCGCATCGGACCACAATGTGATTACAGGCTGGTTCATAACATCCTCATCGGCTGATCGGTTTTTACTCAACATATAATCTCTTTGCCTTGCTGTCACTTGATGAAAACTCACGATTTACAACAACCACCTATACTCATTTTCATGACGCCATTCTTCACATGGAGAAGAGTTGAAAATGATCGACCTTTATTATGCCCCTACCCCAAACGGCCAAAAGATCACCCTCTTTCTTGAAGAGGCCGAACTGGATTACCGGATCATTCGCGTGGATATCAGCAAAGGCGATCAATTTAGCCCTCTCTTTCTGGCTATCTCACCAAACAATAAAATCCCAGCCATCATAGATAACCAGCCAGCGGATGGGGGCAGACCATTGAGCCTGTTTGAATCCGGCGAAATTTTACTCTATCTGGCGGAGAAAACCGGCAAACTGTTGAGCGGTGAATTGCGTGAACGGCACCATACTTTGCAATGGCTGTTCTGGCAGGTAAGTGGACTGGGTCCCATGCTGGGGCAAAATCACCATTTTACCGCTTACGCCCCGCAGCCCATTCCCTATGCGATAGAACGTTACCAGGTAGAAACTCAACGGCTCTATGGCGTCCTGAATCGTCGCCTGGAGAAAACGCCGTGGCTCGGGGGCGATCATTACAGTATTGCTGATATCGCCTGCTGGCCATGGGTGAATACCTTCGAAAAGCACCGAATTGACCTGGCCTCTTACCCGGCGGTGAACAACTGGTTTGAGCGTATTCGGACCCGCCCGGCCACCGAACGCGCGATGCAAAAAATCCAGCAAATTTAACCCTGTATGAGGCTGGGTGCCTCTCATGTATTATGAGCAGGAAATACTGACACGGAGAAGACCTGCAATGTCACAGCCAGACGCTATTATTCGTATAAAAAATTTACGCCTGCGTACCTTCATCGGTATCAAAGAGGAAGAGATCGCCAACCGTCAGGATATTGTCATTAACGTGGTGATTCACTACCCGGCAGATAAAGCGCGGGCGAGTGAAGACATCAATGATGCGCTGAACTACCGCACCATCACCAAAAACATCATCCAGTACGTGGAAAATAACCGCTTCTCTCTGCTGGAAAAATTAACTCAGGATGTGCTCGACATCGCACGCGAACATCACTGGGTCACTTATGCTGAAGTAGAGATCGATAAACTTCACGCCCTGCGTTATGCCGATTCCGTCTCCATGACGTTAAGCTGGCAACACCAGGCGTAAACCTGGAGGTTGTATGAAGATTTTGCTGACCGGCGGTACAGGACTGATTGGTCGTCATCTCGTTGCGCGCCTGCAGGCGCTGCATCACGGCATTACCGTTGTGACGCGCAGCCCGGAGAAAGCACGCCAGGTCCTGGGGACGGGTGTCGACATCTGGAAAAATTTGTCCGAGCAGCAAAATCTGGACGGCTTTGACGCCGTCATCAACCTGGCAGGCGAACCCATCGCCGACAAACGCTGGACGGAAGAGCAAAAACAGTTGCTCTGCAGCAGTCGGTGGAACATTACCGAAAAGCTTGTCGAGCTTATTCGCAATAGCCACACGCCGCCTTCGGTGTTGATTTCAGGCTCAGCAGTGGGCTATTACGGCGATCTCGGCGAAGTGGTAGTGACCGAGGAAGAGCCCCCCCATAACGAGTTTACCCACAAACTCTGCGCCCAGTGGGAACGCATTGCCTGTGCCGCGCAGAGCGATCGCACCCGCGTCTGCCTGTTGCGTACCGGCGTAGTGCTTGCGCCGAAAGGCGGCATTCTGGCGAAGATGCTTCCCCCTTTCAGGCTCGGGCTCGGCGGCCCCATAGGTAATGGCCGCCAGTATATGGCGTGGATCCACATTGACGATATGGTGAACGGCATTCTCTGGCTGCTGGATAACGATCTGCGCGGGCCGTTTAACATGGTTGCGCCGTATCCGGTGCGTAATGAGCAGTTTGCTCATGCGCTGGGGCACGCCCTGCATCGCCCGGCGATTTTACGTGTCCCTGCAACGGTAATTCGCCTGATAATGGGTGAAGCATCGGTGCTGGCATTAGGTGGGCAACGGGCGCTGCCAAAACGGCTGGAAGCGGCCGGATTTGCGTTCCGCTGGTATGAATTAGAAGAGGCGCTGGGGGATGTAGTACGGTGAATATGTTACAGTGACAGGCCATGTTCCGAATAAATGGCGTAACAATGGCAACGATCACCACTCCCCGGCTTCACCTCACTCCTTTTGAACCCACTGACTGGGCCTTCTTCCGCTCGCTGCGAGAAGATCGCAGCATCATGCGCTATATGGCCGCCATCGCCCCGGAAAAAGAGACCCGACGCGTGTTTGCCGCGCGACTCGCTGCTGCCCATGTGTTTGTCATTCGTTTGCGGGATGATGACACACCGCTTGGTGACATTGGCCTGCAAATCAGCCCTGAGAATCGTGAAGAGGCCGATATCGGCTATACGGTTGTGCCTGCCGCGCAGGGAAAAGGGATTGCCAGCGAGGCGCTGCGCGCGGTGTGTGACTATGCGTTTAACCAGACCGGCGTGAAAGCGATTAACGCCTACGTGCTGGCAGATAACGGCGGCTCGGTGCGAGTATTAGAGAAAGCCGGGTTTGTACGCACGCAGGTGCTGGAAAAGGCGTACGAGATTGACGGCGTGCGCTATGACGACTGGGTGTATCGGCTGGAGTGCGGTACAGTTTGATGCAGCACTCCAGCCCTCTCCCAAAGGGGAGAGGGCGAAAGGCAAAATCTACTTCAGTGAGCCTTTCAGGAACTGCTGTAAACGCGGGCTTTGCGGGTTTGCCAGCACCTCATCCGGATGCCCCTGCTCTTCTATTTTCCCCTGATGCAGGAAGATAACGTGATTCGAGACGTTACGGGCGAAGCCCATCTCATGGGTGACCACCACCATCGTTTTCCCCTCTTCGGCCAGCTTCTGCATAATGCGCAGCACTTCACCGACGAGTTCTGGATCGAGCGCGGAGGTCGGTTCGTCGAACAACAGCACCTCGGGTTCCATCGCCAGCGCGCGGGCGATGGACACACGCTGCTGCTGACCACCGGAGAGATGCACCGGGTATTTCATCTGCTGGCGCTCGTCGATACCCACTTTCGCCAGGTATTTCACCGCGCGCTCGCGGGCTTCCTGCTTGCTCAGGCCCAGCACCTGAACCGGTGCTTCCATCACGTTCTCCAGCACCGTCATATGGCTCCAGAGATTGAAGTGCTGGAACACCATCGTTAGCCGCGTACGCAGCAAGCGCAGCTGGTTCTTATCTGCAACCTTAAGCTGGCCGTCTTTATCACGGACCAGGTTAATATTCTGTCCGCTCACCACAATCGAGCCTTCACTCGGTTTTTCGAGGAAGTTAATGCAGCGCAGGAAGGTACTTTTTCCCGAGCCGGATGAGCCGATGATACTGATCACGTCGCCCGCATTCGCCTGCAGCGACACCCCTTTCAGCACTTCATGTTCGCCGTAGCGTTTGTGCAAATCAATAACGTTTAATTTGTTCTCAGCCATCATCTTTCTCAGTGCGTCGAAGAAGGTTTTATATGCTGCAACCAGCGTTTTTCAGCCTTACGGAACAGGCTAATCAGAACATAAGAGATAATTAAATAGAGCACCGCCGCAATGCCAAACGCGGTAAACGGCTGATAGGTCGCGGAGTTAATATCGCGCGCAATTTTAAGCAGATCCGGCACCGTCGCGGTAAAGGCGAGCGCGGTGGAGTGCAGCATCAAAATCACTTCGTTACTGTACGCCGGTAGCGCGATACGCAGCGCCGACGGCAGAATAATGCAGCGGTAAAGTTTCACTGATGAGAAACCATACGCGCGCGCCGCCTCGATTTCACCGTAAGGCACGGAACGAATTGCCCCCGCGAAAATCTCGGTGGTATAGGCGCAGGTATTGAGCGTCAACGCCAGCACCGTACAGTTCAGGCCACTGCGGAAGAACGCATTCAGCATCTCAGTGCCTTTTACGATCTCAAGCGTATACATCCCCGAATAGAACACCAGCAGCTGCACGTACAGCGGTGTGCCGCGAAACACATAGGTAAACAGCCAGATCGGGAACTGGATATATTTATTGTTCGACACGCGGCCAATGGCAAGAAACACCGCCAGAATGCCGCCCATCACCACGGAGGAGATCAGCAGCCAGAGCGTAATCGCCACGCCGGTAAAGCGATAGCCATCTGTCCACAGCAGCGATTTCCAGTATTCCTGAATAATCTCAATCACAGGTCAGCCCTCTTCACACCCACGGAGTAGCGACGCTCGAGCAGAAGCAGCACACCATTGGAGACGGTCGTAAAGACCAGATAAATCACGCCACAGACCACCGCAAAGTAGAACGGCTCCCAGGTGCTCTTGCCCGCCAGCTGAGTCGCTTTAACGACGTCTTCCAGACCGAGCAGCGAGACCAGCGCCGTCGCTTTGAGGATAACCTGCCAGTTGTTACCGATACCCGGAAGCGCGTAGCGCATCATGGCCGGGAACATGATTCGGCGAAACGTTTGTGAGGAGGTAAAACCAAATGCGGTTGCCGCCTCAATGTGACCTTTCGGCACGGCCATGTAAGCACCGCGGAAAGTTTCAGTGAAGTAGGCTCCGTAGATAAAACCGAGGGTGATAATACCAGCCACCATCGGGTCAATATCAATTTGTCCCATGCCCATCGCGTCCGTCACGCTGTTCAGCGCAATCTGTAGACCGTAGAAGATAAGCAGCATCAGCACCAGATCGGGAACACCGCGAATGAGCGTGGTATAGCCTTCAAAAATCAACGCCAGTGGTTTGTTAGCTGAAAGCTTCGCACCGGCACCCGCCAGACCTATCAGCACCGCCAGCACCACGGAGCTGATCGCCAGCTCAAGGGTGACAAGCGCGCCCTGTAAAATAACGCCAGAAAATCCGTACAGCATACCGCGAGCCCTGTCGTATCGTGAGTGGTGGAACCGTGTCTTTTCCCCCCCCACTGCGGGAGGGGCCGCACGTTATTTGACGGGGCGATTAGCCGCCGTAAACATTAAAATCAAAGTATTTTTTCGCCAGTTTGTCGTACGTGCCGTCAGCGCGCATTTCGGCAAACGCTTTGTTCAGCGCTTCACGTAATTCGTTGTCTTCTTTACGCAGGCCCATACCGGTGCCTACGCCAAACAACTTCACATCCTTAATGGACGGACCGCCAAACTTGTAATCTTTACCCACCGGCGTCTTCAGGAAGCCTTCGCTCGCCGCGACTTCATCCTGGAATGCCGCATCAATACGGCCTGCCGTCAGGTCAGCATAGATATTTTCCTGGCCCTGATAGGAGACAATTTCAATCCCTTTCGGTGCCCAGTGTTCGTTACCGTAGGTTTCCTGCGTGGTGCCCTGCAGCACGCCGACGCGTTTGCCTTTCAGCGACTCCAGCGTTGGTTGAATGTCAGACGATTTCGCCACCACCAGACGGGAATCAGCCGCGTAGAGTTTGTCCGTGAAAGCAATCTCCTGCTGGCGTTTTTCGGTGATAGAGAGTGAGGACATAATCACGTCGATTTTTTTGGCTTTCAGAGAAGGGATCAACGCGTCCAGTGGGTTTTCAACGTAGGTACATTGTGCTTTGATGCGTTTGCACAGCTCATTGGCCAGATCGATGTCAAAACCAACCAGTTCACCCTTAGAATTCTTTGACTCGAATGGCGCATAGGTAGGATCGGTACCAATACGAATTTTCTGCGGAATGGCTGCGAATGCCGCGGTGGCGCTGGAAAAAGCCAGTACCAGAGATAGTGATAACACGAGTTTTTTCATATCTGTCCTCAACAAACTGTCTTCATACGGGATTTTTACGACGACGGGGTGGTGCTAATGTGCCATCAATCCCCTCCTACAGGCAAAGATTAATGCCCTTCAGCTGGGATTTTTTGCATTATAAATGCGTAAGTATGCACAAAACGATCCAATACAGTGCAACAAATGCACTGCATTGGGTCAACCTCTCCCGTAACGCACCTTTCTGGTGCGTTACCGCCTGGTGTTATTCACCGTATACGTTGAAGTCGAAGTATTTCTTCGCCAGTTTGTCGTAAGTACCGTCTTTACGCAGCTCTGCGAACGCTTTGTCAAAGGCGGCTTTCAGCTCGGTATCATCCTTACGCAGGCCAATACCGGTACCGTCACCAAAGTACTTTTTGTCCTTCACTGACGGGCCTGCAAACGCGTAGTCTTTACCCGCAGGTTGCTTCAGGAAGCCTTCGCTTGCGGCCACTTCATCCTGGAATGCCGCATCCAGACGACCTGCTGCCAGGTCAGAATAAATCAAATCCTGGTTCTGGTACGCGACGACGTCTACGCCCTTCTCACGCCAGTTTGCATTGGCGTAACCTTCCTGAGTTGACCCCTGAAGCACACCGACATGCTTGCCTTTCAGCGAGTCAATGGTTGGCTTGATAGGGGAACCTTTCTGCGCAATCAGGCGAGAATCCGCAGCGTAGAGCTTGTCAGAGAAAGCAATCTCCTGCTGACGTTTTTCGGTGATGGAGAGAGAAGAGATAATGGCGTCGATTTTCTTGGCTTTCAGCGACGGGATTAACGCGTCAAAGTCGCTGCCCACCCATGTGCATTTCACCGCAATGCGTTTGCACATCTCATTTCCCAGATCGATATCAAACCCCACGAAATCGCCTTTCGCATCTTTGGAAGAGAATGGCGCGTAGGTTGCGTCTGTACCGATACGAACTGTCTGTGGAAGCGCTGCGTAGCTACCTGCTGCCGCACTTAACCCCACGAGCAAAGACAGAGCCAGAACCGTCTTCTTCATACATTTACCCTCAAGTACCGTGATTTTATTATGTATTGTGTTGTGTGTTGTGTTGCAGGCTTCATCTTGCAGGTCTTATGCCACATTGCCGTCTGGTCAAAACTTCGACGTTAAATATGTTAATAAAACGTTGCGATATTGCCTTAATGGTGAAAGATAGCAGGTCTGCCGAACGAACCGGAGAGAGAAAAAGGGAAAAAACGAATTAAATGTCGAGGATATGATCGCCGTTGCATAATTGCCCTGAAACAGGGCAACGACTCTTTTCATGCACTCTGTTTGTGCACAGAATCAGGCCCCTTGCCAGCGGGTGAAGAGGTCTTCAGGCAGGTCGATATCAAACTGATCCAGTACACGGTTAACGGTCTGGTTAATCACATCATCCAGTGAGACAGGACGATGATAAAACGCCGGCACCGGTGGCATGATCACCGCCCCCAACTCGGCGGCCTGCGTCATTAAACGCAGGTGGCCCAGATGCAGCGGCGTTTCCCGCACACAAAGAACCAGAGGGCGGCGCTCTTTCAACACCACATCTGCCGCGCGCGTCACCAGCGTGTCGGTATAGCTGTTCACAATGCCGGAGAGCGTTTTAATAGAACAGGGCAGGATAACCATGCCGGCGGTTTTAAATGAGCCTGAGGAGATGCTGGCGGCGATATCGCGGGCATCGTGAACGACATCTGCGAGTGTCTGAACGTCACGCAGGGAAAGATCGGTTTCCAGAGAGAGAGTCTGCCGCGCCGCCTGACTCATCACCAGATGGGTTTCGACTTCCGCTACGTTACGCAGAACCTGTAACAGCCGTACGCCGTAAATCGCGCCACTGGCACCGCTGAGCCCAACAATGAGTCGTTTCATGATTTTCGCCCTTACTGATTTCAGGGCAGACTGTGCAGGATTTTGCGGGGAGTTGCAAGTGAGGGCGAATACCCTCACTTGCAGAGACATCAACCTTCGTTGTGCATCTCTAAACTTTCGAGATCGTTTTGCAGCTGGACGGCTTTCGCATCGTCGTTGCGCAGCGAATCCAGATAGTCGAGGTACTTCTGGTCAACATCTTTGGTCACGTAGACACCGTTGAAAACGGAGCATTCGAACTGCTGAATCTCTGGGTTCTCGGCACGCACTGCGTCGATGAGATCGTTCAGATCCTGGAAAATCAGGCCGTCGGCACCGATGATCTGGCGAATTTCGTCCACTTCACGACCGTGGGCAATCAGCTCGTTAGCGGTTGGCATATCAATACCATACACGTTCGGGAAGCGAATTTCTGGCGCTGCGGAAGCCAGGTAGACTTTTTTCGCACCCGCTTCGCGCGCCATCTCGATAATCTGCTCTGAGGTAGTGCCACGGACGATGGAGTCATCCACCAGCAGAACGTTTTTGTCGCGGAATTCCGCGCGGTTGGCGTTCAGTTTGCGACGCACGGACTTACGGCGCAACTGCTGGCCCGGCATGATGAAGGTGCGGCCAACGTAGCGGTTCTTCACAAAGCCCTGACGGTACGGCTTATCCAGAATGCGGGCGATTTCCAGGGCGATATCGCAGGAGGTTTCCGGGATAGGAATAACGACGTCGATGTCGAGATCGTCCCACTCGCGGGCAATCTTCTCGCCCAGTTTCGTCCCCATGTTCACACGGGCGCTGTACACGGAAATTTTGTCGATGAACGAGTCCGGACGCGCGAAGTACACGTATTCGAACAGGCACGGATTGCTGACCGGGTTATCTGCACACTGGCGGGTAAACAGCTGCCCCTTCTCAGTAATGTAGACCGCTTCACCCGGGGCTACGTCACGCAGGAATTCGAAGCCCAGGGTATCCAGCGCCACGCTCTCAGAGGCAACCATATATTCGGTACGACCATCGCCAAGGTCGCGCTTGCCGAGCACCAGGGGACGAATGCCGTTTGGATCGCGGAAGGCCACCATGCCATGACCGATGATCATCGCCACGCAGGCATATGCGCCGCGGATCTGGCGGTTTGTGGCAGCAATAGCAGCAAAAATGTTGTCTGCTTCCAGCGGGTAGTGACGGAAATTATCCAGCTCGCTGGCGAACACATTGAGCAGGATTTCAGAATCAGAGGTGGTGTTAATGTGGCGACGTTTCTCTTCGAACAGCTTTTTACGCAGCTCGTGCGCGTTGGTCAGGTTGCCGTTATGGGCAAGGGTAATGCCATACGGTGAGTTGACGTAGAAAGGCTGTGCCTCAGAGGCGCTGGAACTGCCAGCAGTAGGATAACGAACGTGACCGATCCCCATATTACCTTGCAGACGCTGCATATGGCGGGCTTCAAACACATCGTTTACCAGGCCATTCGCCTTACGTAAACGGAAGCAGTTGTTTGCATCAATGGTGATGATACCCGCAGCATCCTGCCCACGGTGCTGAAGCACCGTTAACGCGTCATAAATCGACTGGTTTACCGGCATGAAACCGGCGATACCGACAATACCGCACATTCGTCTTTTCCTCGTTAAGCCACATCTCAGGGTTTATGCCCTGGGCAAAAAACTCGACGAGCTTTGCAGATAGTCAAAGAACCATCTGATGATGAAGCTGAACTCTGGAATGAGCTGCGATTTCTGCCAGTCTTCACTTTTGGAGAACCCGGTGAAGGTATCCAGGAAGAACAAGATCGCGGCTACAATCAGTACGCCTCGTAATGCACCGAAACAGATCCCGAGCACCCTGTCCGTTCCTGACAGACCGGTTTTCTCGACCAGCTGACCTATCACGTAATTCACGATAGCGCCAACAATCAGCGTCGCGATAAACAGCACCGCGATAGCGATTCCATTTCGGACCAGTTCATCTTCAAAGCCCGTGAACCAGACAGACAGGTAAGTGTAGTAATGACTGGCAACAAAGAAAGCACAACCCCATGTCACCAGCGATAACGCTTCACGAACAAAGCCACGGATCAGGCTAACCAGACAGGAAAAACCAATCACCGCAATGATGGCGTAATCAATCCAGACCATATGTGTCCCACGATTTAACGCCCTGTCATCCAGTTCGGGGCGAATTCTAACAGAAAAAGAAAACGTTTGCGTAGGGATTTCCTTCCCGCGCGTAAATAAAAAAGGCGCTGAAAAAATGTTCAACGCCGTGGCCTATCGCCTCTCTCTTTCAGGAGCAGGTCGTACTTAGTTAGCGCTGTAGCTCATCACTACACCACTCAGACCGGAGATCTGCTTCAGCTCGCCGAGCGAACCTTTCAGTTTGTCTTTAGACGCCTCTGGCCCCACGAGGATACGGGTAATTTTACCCTGCACCGGCGTGGAAGGTGAAGTGTAAACACGATACCCCGCACTGCGCAGTTTCCCCACCACCTCATTGACTTTATCCGCATTTTTCAGCGCACCAAGCTGCACAACGTAAGCTTTGCCCGTTGGGGCTGCGGCCTCTTGCTGAGCCGGTTTCGCTGGTGGAGCTGTCTCTGAAGCAGCGGCCAGCTGTTCTGCTGTCTTATCGCGCTGTGGTTTCGGCTGTGGTTTGTCGACCGGCTTCGGTTTTTCAACAGGTTTAGGCTGCTCTACCGGCACAGGGTCGATCTCATTGTTGCTCGTTGCCGCCAGACGAGACGGGTCGAGCGACGGTGCTGCGGCATCGCCCGCACGGATCTCTTCTGCCGCACCTTCCGGTGGCTGAGCAGGAAGCGCCTGCGTCGCCGCAGGGAGCATATCCGGCTCATCGCGATCACCCGGTTTAGGGACCAGCGGAATAGCGGCAAACTCATCCTGATAATGCTTTTTCTGCCCGTCGAGCAGACCCGGGAGGATAATCACCCCAAGCGCGACCAGCACAATGGTTCCTGTTAAACGGTTCTGAAACTTACTCGCCACCGGTTCTCCCCGCGTCCATCACTTCCATGACATGTGCTACGGTGTGGAATGAGCCACACACCAGCACGGTATCTTCTCGTTTAGCATCCGCCATCGCGGCATGCCAGGCCTGGGCCACGCTATTGTAGATTGCGCCTTTGCCAAGATGTTCCATCAGTTGCTCGGCTGTTGCACCACGCGGCCCCTCCAGAGGAGCACAATACCAGCTATCGACCACACTCTCCATGCAGGCCAGCGTCCCGCCGATATCTTTATCATGAAGCATACCGATAACTGCCAGTACGCGCCCGGTTTTTGGTAACGATTTAAGACGTCCGGCAAGATAAGCCGCCGCATGTGGGTTATGAGCCACATCCAGAATGAGACGTGGTGACTCGCTGACGATCTGGAAACGCCCGGGCAGAATCGCGTTCTGTATACCATCGCGGATCGCCTGCTCGCTGACCGCGAGGCCGCTGGCGCGCAGTGCTGCCAGTGCCGTTGCCGCGTTCGGCTGTGGCACCTGCGGCAGAGGCAGGTTGTCCAGCGCGCCCTGTGCATCGCTAAAGCACCAGGCGTTGTCACGCACTTCATACTGCCAGTCAACGCCGCGGCGCAGCAGACGCGCGCCCTTCTCGTTTGCCACGTCAGCGATGGTGTGTGGCATATCCGGCTCGCCGACCACGGCGGGCTTATTGGCCCGGAAAATACCGGCCTTCTCGCGGCCAATGCTTTCACGGTCCGGTCCCAGCCAGTCGGTATGATCCAGCGCGATGCTGGTGACCACCGCCACATCTGCATCCACCATATTGGTGGCATCAAGACGTCCACCCAGTCCGACCTCAAGGATCACCACATCGAGTTGCGCCTGCTTGAACAGCCACAGCGCCGAAAGCGTACCGTATTCGAAATAGGTTAATGAGATCTCACCGCGCGCGGCTTCAATTTCCGCGAACGAGGTCGTATGTGCCGATTCCGGCAACTCGCTGTTCTGCACGCGAACCCGTTCGGTATAGCGTACCAGGTGTGGAGAGCTGTAAACGCCAACCTTATAACCCGCAGCCATCAGAATGGATTCCAGCGTACGGCAGGTCGTCCCTTTACCGTTGGTGCCCGCGACAGTAAAAACGAAAGGCGCAGGTTTCAGCACATCAAGACGCGCAGCGACCTGGCTTACGCGCTCAAGGCCCATATCAATGGTTTTGCTGTGCAGGTTTTCCAGATAAGAAAGCCACGCGGCCAGGGGCGACGTGGCTTGGGGAATGCTTTTATTTTCCATGATGCCCGGTTGTCATTAACAGTTTAGAAAGCAAAAGGGCAGCGCCAACCGGCCCTGCCCTTTTCAGTTATCAGGCCTCGGGTTCCTGATCCGGTACCACCACGCCTTCGCGCGGCTCATCCGGGTTTGGCGCTGGCAGGTTCATCAGCTTCGCCAGAATGCTCGCCAGCTTCAGGCGCATTTCCGGACGACGGACAATCATGTCGATGGCGCCTTTTTCGATGAGGAACTCACTGCGCTGGAAGCCCGGCGGCAGTTTTTCACGCACGGTCTGCTCAATAACGCGAGGACCCGCAAAGCCGATCAGCGCTTTTGGCTCAGCGATGTTCAGATCGCCCAGCATCGCGAAACTTGCGGAGACGCCACCCATGGTTGGGTCGGTCAGCACAGAGATGTAAGGCAGACCACGCTCCTGCATTTTTGCCAGTGCAGCAGAGGTTTTCGCCATCTGCATCAGAGACATCAACGCTTCCTGCATACGCGCACCGCCAGAGGCAGAGAAGCAGATCAGCGGGCAGTTGTCTTCCAGCGCCTGCTCAACGGCACGCACAAAACGCGCACCCACCACTGAACCCATTGAGCCGCCCATAAAGGAGAACTCAAACGCAGCGGCAACAACCGGCATCTCATGCAGGGTGCCCTTCATGACGATCAGCGCGTCTTTCTCGCCGGTCTCTTTCTGTGCAGAGGCCAGACGATCTTTGTATTTTTTGGAATCGCGGAACTTCAGCACGTCTTTTGGCTCAAGCTCGCTACCCAGTTCTACCAGAGAACCTTCGTCCAGCAGGCTATGCAGGCGGTTACGCGCCGACATACGCATGTGGTGGTCACACTTCGGACACACCTCTAGGTTGCGTTCCAGCTCTGCGCGATACAGAACCTGGCCGCAGCTATCACACTTCGTCCATACCCCTTCAGGAATGCTCGCTTTGCGCGTTGGGGTAATGTTGCTTTTAATTCGTTCAATCCAGCTCATTGATAACCTTTCTGCCTGAACCTGGTCGTATGCCAGTTTTGCTATAAGAGGCGAATAATGCCATTTTTGCCTCCAACAGACCATGAATGTTGCACATTAAAACATAACAGCCCGAAACTTTGGATAAAAAAGTGGTCGAACCGCCAGTGTGCATTTACTTCGTTTGTTTCGCCGCCGCACGTTTGTGACGGATAATTTCAATCACGCCCGGCAGTACAGAAAGCACAATAATCGCTACAATCAGTAACTTAAGGTTTTCCTGAACCACCGGAAGATCGCCAAACAGGTAGCCTGCATAGGTAAAGAGCAGAACCCACAGCAGCGCGCCAACCACGTTGTATGCTGCAAAGTGACGATAGGACATATGTCCCATTCCCGCCACAAACGGTGCAAATGTACGCACAATAGGCACAAAACGCGCAAGGATAATGGTTTTACCACCATGGCGTTCATAAAACGCATGGGTCTTGTCTAAATAGCTACGACGGAAAATTTTCGAGTCCGGATTACTGAAAAGCCGCTCACCAAATACTCGCCCAATCGTATAGTTGACCGCATCACCAATAATGGCGGCAATCACCATCAGCACAACCATCAGATGTACATTCAGATCATTGGTCGGTAACGCTGATAACGCCCCGGCGACGAACAGCAGCGAATCCCCGGGTAAAAATGGGGTGACGACCAGACCTGTTTCACAGAACAGAATGAGGAACAGAATAGCGTAAACCCAGACGCCATATTGCGCGACAAGCTCTGCCAGGTGAACATCAATATGCAGGATGAAATCAATCAAAAAACGAATTACGTCCATATTGTTTAAGCCCTAATTGCACCTTTGTTTAGTCCGCTAAAAATAGCGGGCCCATTGGCGGTTTCGGCAGGTCAAACCGATCCGGATAGTCTACCGAGACCAGATACAACCCCTCCGCTTTCGCCGTGGCTGCCGCAAGCGTTCTGTCCTTCGCTGCCAGCAGTTCAGCAATCCAGCTCTCCGGCTGGTGTCCGGCACCCACTTCCATCAGGCTGCCCACAATATTCCGTACCATATGATGTACAAAGGCATTGGCTTTGATATCCACCACCACATAAGCGCCAAAACGGCTGACGTTTATGTGCATGACATTACGCCACGGCGTGCGGGACTGACACTGCACCGCACGAAACGACGTAAAGTCATTCTCACCAATCAGACATTGCGCCGCACGATGCATACGTTCAGCATCAAGCGGTTCATAAAAATGCGTCACACCCTGGCTTAACACCGCTGGACGAAGACGTTGATTGTAGATGACATAACGGTAGCGACGCGCCGTGGCGCTGAAGCGCGCGTGAAAATCATCCGGCACAGCTTTCACCCAACGAACAGCAATGTCACCAGGTAAATTCGCATTTACACCCAGCGTCCAGGCAGCATCTTTACGCACGGCTGTGGTTTCAAAGTGAACCACCTGCCCCGTGCCATGAACACCCGCGTCCGTACGGCCCGCGCACAGGACGTTAATTGGCTCGTTTGCCACCTGAGAGAGCGCTTTCTCCAGCTTCTCCTGGACGCTGCGCACCTCATTCTGACGCTGCCAGCCATAGTATTTACTGCCATCGTACTCAATACCGAGGGCAATTTTATGAACTGGCTTTTGATCCACGTCTGACATCAGTACAGGTACTCCTGTACCAGTTTTTCAGCGATTTTGACCGCCATCAGCGCACCGCCGAAACGAACGTTGTCAGCAACGGACCAGAACTGGACCTGCTCCGGCATACCGTAGTCGTTACGCACGCAGCCAACGGAAAGATGCGCGCTACCGGTGGCATCGCCCACCTGGGTCGGGAACTCGCTCTCTTCGGAAAGCACAATGTCTTCCCCACGACCAAACGCATCGCGCGCTTCCTCTGCCGCCAGCGGACGCAGCGCTTCAAAACCTACCATCTGCGCGTGACCGTAGAAGACCGGGGACTGCACGACGTTCGCGGAGATCATCAGGCCGTCGTCCTGCAGAATTTTACGAACTTCATCGACGATCCGGCGCTCTTCGCGCACGGAACCCTCGCGATCGGGCAGCAATGGCAGCATGTTGAACGCCAGCTGACGACCAAAGAAATCGTCTTCGTCAATCGGGATACCGTTCAACAACTTCGCACTCTGACCGGCCAGCGCATCGACGGCCTTTTTGCCATTTGCGGAGGCGGACAGCAGACTGGTGACAGTAATACGCGACAGGCCGCCGTCGTCGATAAGTGGTTTCAGAGCGGTCAGCAGCTGGCTGGTCAGGCTGTTTGGTACCGCGATGATATTGCGATTACGGTAATCAGCCAGCACAAACGGGTTCACGTCCGGCACCACCAGCGGCACATCCGGTTCCATGGAGAACAGACCGCTCAGGTCGATCACCAGACAGCCTGCGTTAGTCGCCTCTTCAATGTAAGCAGCAGTGGCTTCAACGCCCGCGGCGAAAAATGCCAGCTGCGCCTGCGTCCAGTCGAACGCTGCCGCATCCTGAACCATCACGGATTTACTGTTGAAACGCAGATGCTCACCCGCGCTATCGGTACGCGCCAGCGCATAGATATCGCCCACCGGGAACTGACGCTCAGCAAGGGTTTCGAGCAGGGCTTCGCCCACGGCACCCGTGGCACCTAAAATGGCAATGTTCCAGCCTTCAGACATGGTGGTTTACTCCAGAAATAAAAAAGCGTCCCTGTTGGAGTATCCGACAGGGAGCATTAAGAAGACATTAATGCGCCGGGTGATGAACGGCGTTAAAACCCAGTTTATGCAGTAGCGTTGCAGCCTTTGCGTCATCGCAAATCACATACAGAGAGGACCACTCACGGCGCTCAACATAGTTTTTGCGCAGCTTGTCAAACTCACCCGGGATCCCCGCCACCTTACGCAGTAGCGCATCATCGCGGCGCACATCATACACCAAATGTACCAACCTTTTCAGCGTCGCCTGATCGAGCGGACCATGCAGAGTAATGCGGCCAAATTCAGGTGCAGGCAGTAAGGTATCCAGCGCGACCTGCTGCGGATGCCCAATAAAGGCACTGTAGGCTTCGAAGACCTGAGTCGTGCCGCGCGCTTTCCCCTCGAGGGTGTAACCGGCGATATGCGCAGTACCCACGTCCACCTTGTTAAGCAGCTCAACGTTGAGATCCGGCTCTGGCTCCCAGACGTCCAGCACCACGCTGAGGTCTTGCCCATCATTCAGACATGTCAGCAGCGCGGCATTATCCACCACCGGACCGCGGCAGGCATTTATCAGAATAGTGCCAGGTTTCAGACGACGGATCAGGGCTTCGTCGGCAAGATGCAGCGACTTATACGGCCCTTCTTTAAACAACGGCGTGTGGAAAGTGATCACATCGCACTGTTCAATCAGTTCATCCAGCGGGCGGAAATCCCCTTCCTCACCGTTGTCTTTGCGCGGAGGGTCGCACAGCAGAGTACGAATACCCAACGCTTCCAGACGTTTTTGCAGGCGTCCGCCCACATTACCCACACCGACAATCCCTACGGTACGATCCTGCAACGCAAAACCGTCACGCTCGGCAAGCATCAGAAGGGAGGAAAAAACGTATTCCACTACAGCAATGGCGTTACAGCCCGGCGCGGCGGAAAAACCGATCCCCGCCTGCTTAAGCCATTTGTCATCCACATGATCGGTCCCTGCCGTTGCGGTCCCGACGAACTTAATCGCTTTACCGGCGAGCAACGACTCATTTACTTTGGTCACCGAGCGCACCATCAGCGCATCCGCATCATCCAGTTCGTTTACCGGGATTGGACGACCAGGGACAGCCTTAACGTTACCCAGGCGGCTAAACAGCTCACGGGCATAAGGCATATTTTCATCAACGAGGATTTTCACGTCTGAGTACCTGTTTGAGAGGAAGAAAACCTGCCAAGTGTGCCATAATCTGGCCGCCAGGCATATACGTATGCCAGGTTTACGCTGAGTTTTGACTTTAAGGATTTTTGACGATGCAGCCCATTTCAGGTACGCCGCCACGCCCTCCGGGTGAAGGCCCTGTCACGCCGAACGTTGCCGGTGAACAACCGCTATCCACACAACAGCGCACCGTGCTGGAGCGACTGATCACGCGCCTGATTGCGCTGACGTCACAGCAAAACGCGGAAGTCTGGGCCGGGGTTAAGCATGATTTAGGTGTCCGGAACGATGCACCGCTGCAGTCGCGCCATTTCCCTGCGGCCGAGCAAAATCTGAATCAGCGTATTACCGCCGCACAGCAAAATCACACCACCCGGCAGATTGTCTCACAGCTCACCGAGCTGTTAGGCCAGGGCAATAACCGACAGGCGGTCAGTGATTTCATTCGCCAGCAGTTTGGCCAGACCGCCCTGAGTCAGCTGACGCCAGAGCAGTTGAAAACCGTGCTGACGCTGCTGCAAACCAATCAGCTGACCATCCCGCAACCGCAACAGCGTCCGTCAACCGAGCGTCCGCTGCTGCCTGCTGAACACAATACACTGAACCAGATGGTGACCAAACTGGCCGCCGCCACCGGCGAGTCAACGAAGCTTATCTGGCAGTCGATGCTGGAGCTTTCCGGCGTGAAAGCGGGCGAGCTGATCCCGGCGAAACAGTTTACCCATCTGGTGACCTGGCTACAGGCCCGTCAGACGCTGAGTGCCCAGAATACCCCTACCCTGCATACGCTCCAGGCGGCACTGAAACAGCCGCTTGAGCCGCATGAATTTGAGGTGATTCGGGATTACGCCCAGCAGACCTGGCAGGCCACGCCGCAAACGGTACTGACCACCGCGCAGGTGCAGGATTTGCTGAATCAAATCTTTATCCGCCGCGCCGAGCGTGAAGGCGGCGTGCCGGAAGTCAGGGATATTCAGCCGATCTACAACCCGCTGTTTGCACCGGTCGTGGAGACCTTCAGAACGCTGTCTGCCCGTCCGGGGCTGTTGTTTATTGCGCTGATGATTGCGCTGGCGATTTTCTGGCTGGTTGCCTGAGGTTTTTCCCGGTGGCGCTGCGCTTACCGGGCCTACAACGGCTCAAGTCCTGCGAAACGCCACCAGCGTCACAATAATCCCAACCACCGCAGAAACCGCTCCGGCCAGGAACACTGACGGATAGCCAAACGAAGTGGCTAACAGCCCCGCCAGCGGCCCGGTGACACCGTATGAGATATCCTGAAACGCCGCATAGCCGCCCAATGCTGTACCACGCACCTGCGGGGCAACACGCTTCACGACTTCAACGCCGAGCGCCGGGAAGATCAGTGAACAACCGCAACCGGTGAGTGCTGCGCCGATCAGTGCAACAGAAGCGACCGGTGCGTTCCACAGTAGCAACAAGCCAACGGTTTCTATCATCAGCGACGCTACCGCCACTTTCACACCGCCAAAACGATCCGGCATCCAGCCGAACAGCACTCGCATCAGCACAAATGCGCCGCCAAAGGCAGTGAGGGTAAAGCCCGCCATCGCCCAGCCACGGCTCATGAAATAAAGCGAGACGAACGTACCAATCACCGCAAATCCCACGCCCTGCAGTGCCAGGCCAAGACCCGGCTGCCATATTTGACCAACCACGCTCCACAGGGAAGAACGCTCCCCTTTATGGGCAGGTACTTTACGGACCGAACCGTTAAACGCCCACGCCAGCAGCGGTAACAGCATGGTGGTGGCAGCCAGCGCCGCAAATCCAAACTGGCTATTGATCAGCAGTCCAAGCGGTGCGCCCGCGGCCAGCGCGCCATAGATGGCCATACCGTTCCAGGACATCACTTTTCCGGAACGCGCAGGCCCCACAAGACCCATACCCCAGGTCAGGGTACCGGTCAGCAGCTGGCTTTCACCAAAGCCGAGGATTAAGCGGCCCAGCACCAGCAGCGCAAATTTATACGCGGCGTCGACCGGCAGGAGAGCAGCCAGCAGCCACGCACCACCTGCCAGCCCGCAGGCAAAAATCCCCTGCAGTGCGGAACGTTTAGCACCGTGCTGATCCGCCAGACGGCCGGCGTATCCACGCGTTAATACCGTGGCTAAAAACTGAATGCCCACGGCAATGCCGACCATGGTGTTGCCATAGCCCAGTTCCTGATGAACGAACAGCGGGATCACCGGCAACGGCAGGCCAACGGTCATATAGGTCAGAAATACGGCAAAGGCGATGCGGAACAGCGAGACGTTCGCTGAAGGGGTTGTTTCTGTTTGAGTTATTGCAGTCATGCTTTACTCCGAAATGAAGAGTAAGGCGGGGAAATGCCACGCCCCCTCTACCTGTTTACCAGGATTAAGGTGCGTTGGTTGACGTTAAACGCTTACGCATTATCGTGAGGATAATGTTGAGGTGTGAAGTTTGCCTGTCAGATCAGCCAGTTGTCAATGCATAAAAAAAGGGAGCCTTATGGCACCCTTTCTGAATCAAACATAAAACTTATGCTTTCAGCTTGCGCATCACCAGCGTGGCGTTGGTGCCGCCGAAACCGAAGCTGTTGGACATGACGGTGGTGAGCGTCGCGTCCATTGGTTTGGTCACGATGTTCAGGCCAGCAGCCTGCTCGTCCATCTCTTCGATGTTGATGCTTGGGGCGATAAAGCCGTTTTCCAGCATCAGCAGAGAGTAGATCGCTTCCTGCACGCCAGCCGCACCCAGAGAGTGTCCGGTCATCGCTTTGGTCGCGGAGATTGCCGGGCTGTTGTCGCCGAAGACTTCACGGATTGCACCCAGCTCTTTCACGTCGCCTACCGGAGTAGAGGTACCGTGGGAGTTCAGGTAGTCGATTGGGGTATCAACACCGTGCATCGCCATCTTCATGCAGCGCACCGCACCTTCTCCAGATGGCGCAACCATGTCAGCGCCATCAGACGTTGCACCGTAGCCCACGATCTCAGCATAGATGTGCGCGCCACGTGCCAGCGCATGTTCCAGCTCTTCAACCACAACCATACCGCCGCCGCCAGCGATAACGAATCCGTCACGGTGCGCATCATAGGTACGAGATGCTTTATCCGGGGTTTCATTGTACTTGGTGGACAGTGCGCCCATCGCGTCGAATTCACAGGCCATTTCCCAGCCAAGCTCTTCGCCGCCGCCAGCAAATACGATGTCCTGTTTACCCAGTTGGATCTGCTCAACAGCATTACCGATGCAGTGTGCAGACGTCGCACACGCGGAGCTGATGGAGTAGTTCACACCGTGAATTTTGAATGGAGTCGCCAGGCACGCGGAAACCGCAGAACCCATGGCTTTGGTTACCACGTACGGACCTACCGCTTTCAGACCACGCGGGCTACGCATTGCGTCAGCACCGAATACCTGCGCTTTTGATGAGCCGCCGGAACCGGCGATCAGACCCACGCGCGGGTTGTTCTGATAAACCTCTTCACTCAGGCCGGAATCTTTGATCGCTTCCTGCATGGAGAGATAAGCATAAATAGAGGCATCGTTCATGAAACGAACCACTTTGCGGTCAATCAAACCGGTGGTGTCCAGTTTGACGTTACCCCATACGTGGCTGCGCATACCTGAATCTTTAAACTCTTCAGAGAAAGTGATCCCGGAGCGTCCTTCACGCAGAGATGCCAGGACTTCCTGCTGGTTATTACCGATGCTGGAGACAATGCCCAGGCCAGTAATCACTGCACGTTTCATTCAATACCTCTGTAAGTCGCACTATAGTAAGTTTCGAGTCGCACAATAGCGTACACTTGTACGCCGAACAAGTCCGATCAGCCATTTTCTGCGGAAATTTGCACCGATGGGCTCACATCGTTAAGATCGTGCCACTGCCTGTCAGACGAGTAACTTACGTGAAACAAAATGCTATACAACCCGCCAACCTCGAATTCAACGCTGAGGGTACACCTGTTTCCCGAGATTTTGATGACGTCTATTTTTCTAATGATAACGGACTGGAAGAAACCCGCTATGTTTTCCTCGACGGAAACCAGCTCAGCATTCGCTTCCCTGTACATCCGCGGAATCTGTTCGTGGTCGCCGAGAGCGGCTTCGGTACCGGACTGAATTTTCTGACCCTCTGGCAGGCGTTCGATCAGTTTCACGCTGCACACCCTGAGGCTACGCTACAAAGATTACATTTCATCAGTTTCGAAAAATTCCCGCTCACGGCGCACGATCTGCGGCTCGCCCATCAGCACTGGCCGGAACTTGCGCCGTGGGCAGAGCAGCTTCAGGCGCAGTGGCCGCCTCAT
Organism: Enterobacter sp. CPE_E890; assembly: GCF_046521475.1. Taxonomy (NCBI): domain Bacteria; kingdom Pseudomonadati; phylum Pseudomonadota; class Gammaproteobacteria; order Enterobacterales; family Enterobacteriaceae; genus Enterobacter; species Enterobacter sp. CPE_E890. The sequence continues at coordinate 3,402,991 of NZ_JBKFZW010000001.1, forward strand.
ATTGGGGGTTGTCACCGTTTACTGCTGGACGGCGGACGCATCACACTGGATCTGTGGCTTGGCGACATCAATGAACTGACCGATAAGCTCGATGATTCGATGAATCAGAAGGTAGATGCATGGTTCCTGGACGGCTTTGCGCCTGCCAAAAACCCGGATATGTGGAGTCAGCATCTGTTCACCGCGATGGCGCGGCTGGCGCGCCCGGGCGCAACGCTCGCCACCTTTACCTCGGCAGGATTTGTCCGCCGGGGGTTGCAGGAAGCGGGCTTCACCATGCAGAAGACCAAAGGTTTTGGCCGCAAGCGCGACATGCTGGTCGGCAGGATGGATCAGACGCTGGACATTCCCGCTCAGGCGCCCTGGTTTGCACGCCGCGCCAGCGCATCGCGCGAAGTGGCGATAGTCGGCGGTGGGATCGCCAGCGCCCTGCTTTCTCTCGCCCTTCTCCACCGGGGCTGGCAGGTGACACTCTACTGTGCTGACGAGACGCCAGCAAGGGGGGCTTCCGGCAACCGTCAGGGGGCGCTCTATCCCCTTTTAAGCGCTCACGATCCCGCACTGAGTCAGTTTTTCCCGGCAGCCTTTATCTTTGCTCGTCATCTGTATGACACCCTGCCAGTGGCATTCGACCATGACTGGTGCGGCGTGACGCAGCTCGGCTGGGATGAAAAGAGCCAGCAAAAAATCACGCAGATGCTGTCGCTGGGTCTGCCTGACGAAATTGCCCGCGCGGTAAGTACGCAAGAGGTGGCAGACACCGCTGGCGTGGACACCGGCTGTGGAGGCATTCAGTATCCGCTCGGCGGCTGGCTGTGCCCGGCGGAACTGACCGCGGCGGTCATTGCTCTGGCACAATCACACGGGCTGACGGCACATTATGCTCACAAAGTTGAATCGCTGAGCCGCACAACTCACTGGAATCTCCGTTTTGCCGATGGCAAAGAGGCAAGCCATGCCAGCGTTGTGCTGGCAAACGGGCATCACATCAGTCAGTTTATCCAGACAGAGACGTTGCCGGTTTATCCGGTCGGCGGCCAGGTGAGCCATATCCCGACCGCGCCCGAACTGAGCAAGCTGCGTCAGGTGCTGTGCTATGACGGCTATCTGACGCCGCAAAACCCGTCTAACGGCCATCACTGCATCGGCGCCAGCTACCATCGTGGCGAAACGGATATGCACTACAGCGATGCGGACCAACAGCAAAACCGCCAGCGACTGATTGACTGTTTCCCGGATGCTGCGTGGGCGAAAGAGGTTGACATCAGCGAGGGGGAAGCGCGCTGCGGCGTGCGCTGCGCCACCCGCGACCATCTGCCTATGGCGGGTAACGTACCGGACTATGAAGCAACACTGGAGGCTTATCAGGATCTTGCGGAAAACAAAGATACTGCAGTGAGTGCACCGGTGTATCCGGACCTGTTTATGCTGGGTGGGCTAGGCTCGCGGGGATTATGTTCAGCGCCATTGCTGGCTGAAGTACTGGCCGCACAAATGAGCGAAGAGCCGATTCCGCTGGACAGGGTTACGCTTGCAGGGCTTAATCCAAACCGACTGTGGGTGCGGAAACTGCTGAAGGGGAAAAAGGTTAAGTAGGCTGTGGTCTGGAGCCCTCTCCCTGCGGGAGAGGGCTGAAAACAATTACTTCGCTTTCGCCTGCTGGAACAAATTGTCCCACATACCCAGCACCAGTGACTGATCGCGAGGAGAGAGTTCTCCTGCCTGAATAGCTTTCTCCAGGCTGCGGGTCACTTCATCATGAACGGCCTCGGCAGTGTGATCGTCCCCGGCCTCCAGCTCAGCAACGGCTAACGTCAGGTGACCACGCAGATAACCGCTGGCGAACAGCTCATCATCACTGGCGTGTTCCACCATGTCATCAATTAACGCCAGAATGCGTGATTCAAATTCTGCGATCATCTTCTTTCCTCAGTTAAAGATCTTCCGGCCAGGGGAAGCATTCCGCCGCGATCGCCGGCGTGTGGTAATAATTCTGTAAAGCCTCGATCAGACGCGCCGGACGTTCCGGAATGCCTTTCTCAAGATATTCCATCACCTGCGCATGAACGCGGCGCTGGAACACGATACGGTCTGGCTCGAAGTCGCCTTCGAGGTTGTCACAGCTCACGTTGAACGGGAAACCCGCCGCGACGCAGAATAACCATTCCAGCGCCTGCGGTTTAACCTCAACATCTTCAAACTGCCCCTGCGTTGCGGCGTCACGTCCGTCCGGGCAGTACCAGTAGCCGAAGTCCACCAGCTCGCGACGCGCTTTTCCGGCGATGCACCAGTGCGAAATCTCGTGCAACCCGCTGGCGTAAAAACCGTGAGCAAAGACGATGCGGTTATACGGCACGTCAGCATCAGCGGGAAGATAGATCGGTTCGTCGTCGCCTTTAATCAGACGGGTATTAAAATCGTCAGCAAAACAGCCGTCAAAAATCTCAATCAGCTGTTCGTATTTATGCGTACTGTTCATGAGTGCATCCCCAACCAGGTGAGGATCTCCTGTCCATGGCTGTCATAAAGAAGTTTGGCGCTCATTACCGCCGAGACGATAACAATCATTGGGCGGATAAGTTTTTGTCCTTTGCTTAACACCAGACGCGAGCCTGCACGCGCGCCCAGGAACTGCCCCGCCATCATCACAAACCCGGTTGCCCAGATAACCTTGCCCCCGATGATAAACAGCAACAGGCCACCAAGGTTTGAGGTCGCGTTGAGCACTTTGGCATGGGCAGTGGATTTGGCAAGGTTAAACCCGGCTAGCGTCACGAACGCCAGCGCATAAAATGAACCGGCGCCCGGGCCGAAGAAACCGTCGTAAAAACCCACACAGCCACCGGCAATCAGAGCAAATGGCAGACCGTGCAGACGACGCTGGCGATCTTCTTCACCGAGTTTTGGCATCAGCAAGAAGTAAAGCCCGATGCAGATGACCAGAATCGGCAGGATCTGGCGCAAAATATCGGACTGCACGTGCTGGACCAGCAGCGCGCCCGACGTCGAGCCGATAAAGGTCATCAGGATATTGAGCTTCTGATCGGCAAGGCTCACCACCTTACGGCGAATAAAATAGAGCGATGCCGAGAGTGAACCGCCGCAAGCCTGCAGCTTATTCGTGGCCAGAGCCTGCGCCGGGCTCATGCCCGCCGCCAGTAGCGCGGGTACGGTTAACAGCCCGCCGCCGCCCGCAAGAGCATCGATAAAACCGGCCAGCATGGCCACAAAGAACAACACCACCAGCAACAGCGGCGACACCATAAACAGATCGACGAAATTATCCATTAAAGTACATGCTCATCCAGTAGCGCCTGGCAGGAAGGCGGCAACGGAGGCGGTGTCTTCTTCTCAGGCTTAGAGGTTCCAGGTTTGGCTGGCTCAAACCAGCTTTGCAGTTCATATCCGCAGCCATCGCCCGACGGCGGTAGCGGCTGATCTTCACATTCCAGGCTGTTCGCCGGGCAGCGCAGACGCACGTGCATGTGCGCACGGTGCTGGAACCACGGGCGGACTTTGCGCAGCCAGTCGCGATCGGTTCCGGCATCCAGGCAGAGCTGCTGTTTGATAGCCGGGTTGACGAAAATCCGCGTGACGTCGTTATCTTTTGCCGCCAGCTTGATCAAACTGAACACATCCTGCGACCACAGCGAAGGCACAACGTTTTTTCCGTCGCTTGCCACCAGATCCAGCGCCTGCGGTTTTAGCAGTTGGGCAGAACTCCAGCGCGTCTTCGGAAGTTGCAGGAAGATATCGACATCCAGCCCTGTCTGGTGACTGGCGTGCCCACTGTTAAAACGACCGCCGGCAGGCATCCCCATATCGCCAATCAGCATCGTGCCCAACCCCAGGTTATGCACCTGGTTCCCCAGACGCTGGATGAACAACACCAGATCCGGGTGACCGAAATAACGACGCTGATCGGTACGCATCACCTGGTAGGTATCGGACTGCAGCGGAAGCTCCTGGGCACCGACGATACAGCCGTTCGAAAAGGCACCAATGGACTGCGCGCTCCCCGCCACCGGGTGGGTGATTTTTTGCCATGGCGTCGCGGCCAGACTGGCTCCACTGGCGAGCAGCGCCAACAGAGCAATTGCGGTCTTTTTCATGTTTACCAGCGTGGAATGGTGGTCGTCACATCCGCATTCTGCGCGCGCTGGCGCAGGAAGTGATCCATCAGCACGATAGCCAGCATCGCCTCGGCGATCGGCACCGCGCGGATCCCCACGCACGGATCGTGACGTCCTTTGGTGATCATCTCAACTTCTTCGCCATCGCGGTTAATCGTATGGCCCGGCACGGTGATGCTGGAGGTCGGCTTCAGTGCGATGTTGGCAACAATCTGCTGCCCGTTGCTGATCCCACCGAGAATGCCACCCGCATGGTTGCTCTGGAAACCGGCTTTCGTGATTTCGTCGCGGTTCTGACTGCCACGAAGCTGAACCACGTCAAAACCGTCGCCAATCTCTACACCCTTCACCGCGTTAATGCTCATCAGCGCGTGGGCGATGTCGGCGTCGAGACGGTCAAATACCGGCTCACCCCAGCCAGCCGGGACGCCGTCCGCCACCACGGTGACTTTCGCACCAATGGAGTCGCCCTCTTTTTTCAGGCCGCGCATCAGTTCGTCCAGCGCCTCCAGCTTGTCGGCATCAGCACAGAAGAACGGGTTCTGTTCAACCTGCTCCCAGTCCTTGATGGCCAGCGGAATGTCGCCCATCTGGGTCAGACAGCCACGGATCACAATGCCAAATTTCTGCTGCAGATATTTCTTGGCAATTGCCCCTGCGGCCACGCGCATCGCGGTTTCACGCGCGGAAGAACGTCCACCGCCGCGATAGTCACGGAAGCCGTATTTTTGCTCGTAGGTGTAGTCGGCATGGCCTGGGCGGAACACGTCCTTGATAGCACCGTAGTCCTGAGAACGCTGATCGGTGTTTTCGATCAGCAGACCAATGCTGGTCCCGGTGGTACGGCCTTCAAAGACGCCGGAGAGAATTTTGACCTGGTCCGGCTCGCGACGCTGCGTGGTGTAGCGAGAGGTGCCCGGGCGACGACGGTCGAGGTCGTGCTGTAAATCGGCTTCGGTCAGTTCGATGCCTGGCGGTACGCCGTCAACGATACAACCCAATGCCAGCCCGTGCGATTCACCAAAGGTGGTCACGCGGAATACCTGTCCAATACTGTTTCCTGCCATCACGGCTCCGATGTTGTTGTTTGTGTTTGAGCGTTGTGAAACGGGCCGAAGCCCGCTGGATTAATCTTTATAGATGCTGAAGTGTTCGCGCGCGTCGAGCAGCTGCGCTTTGGTCAGCATAAAGACGCCGTCACCGCCGTTGTCGAACTCAAGCCAGGTGAACGGCACATCCGGGTACTGCTCTATCAGATGTACCATGCTGTTGCCCACTTCACAAATCAGAACGCCGTCGTCGGTCAGGTAATCCGGCGCGCAGGCCAGAATGCGGCGGGTCAGCTTCAGGCCGTCAGAGCCTGACGCCAGACCGAGCTCCGGCTCGTGACGGTATTCGTTCGGCAGATCGGACATGTCTTCCGCATCGACGTACGGCGGGTTAGTGACGATGAGATCGTATTGCAACGTTGGCAGGTCGCGGAACAGATCGGAGCGAATTGGCGTAACGTGGTGAATCAAACCATGTTCTTCAATGTTGTGCTCGGTAACAGCCAGCGCGTCGGTGGAGATATCCACTGCGTCCACTTCCGCTTCCGGGAAAGCATACGCGCAGGCGATGGCGATGCAGCCACTGCCGGTACACATATCCAGAATGTGTTGCGGCTGATGGCCGATCAGACCTTCAAAGTGGTTATTAATCAGCTCACCAATTGGCGAGCGCGGCACCAGCACGCGCTCATCGACATAGAACTCGTGGCCGCAGAACCAGGCTTTGTTAGTCAGGTAGGCGACCGGAATACGCTCGTTCACGCGGCGGATCACACGTTCAACAATGCGGTGTTTTTCGCTTGAGGTCAGGCGCGCGGTGCGCATGTCTTCAGGAATATCCAATGGCAGATAGAGAGACGGCAGCACCAGCTGAACAGCCTCATCCCACGGGTTATCGGTACCGTGACCGTACCAGATATTGGCGGCGCTGAAGCGGCTAACCGACCAGCGCAACATGTCCTGTATGGTATGCAGCTCGTTTACTGCTTCATCGACAAAAATTTTATCCACTCTTTCCTCCAGGGCATGCTCGCATAATTTTCGGCGGCTAGTTTGCCATGAAGACGGCGATAAATCAGCAATGACGCGTGCCGCTTGAGGTTAAAAAATGCGTTTAGTCGGGTACACTATCGGAAATACGAGATGAGAATGACAAATGAAAAAGAAAACATCGCTCAGCGAGGAGGATCAGGCGCTCTTCCGACAGCTGATGACCGGGACGCGTAAAATCGCGCAGGACACTATTGTCCATCGCCCGCAGCGTAAAAAAATCAGCGAAGTACCGGTCAAACGGCTGCTGCAGGAGCAGGCGGATAACAGCCACTATTTTTCAGATGAATTTCAGCCGCTGCTCAATACGCAAGGGGCGGTGAAGTATGTACGTGAAGACGTCAGCCATTTTGAGCTGAAGAAATTACGCCGTGGGGATTATTCACCCGAGCTGTTTCTCGATCTGCATGGTTTGACGCAGATGCAGGCGAAGCAGGAGCTGGGAGCTTTAATTGCGGCCTGTCGCCGTGAACATGTTTTTTGCACTTGCGTGATGCACGGCCACGGCAAACATATTCTCAAGCAACAAACACCCCTGTGGCTGGCTCAACATCCGCACGTGATGGCTTTTCATCAGGCACCCAAAGAGTACGGCGGAGATGCCGCATTGCTGGTGTTGATTGAAGTAGAAGAGTGGCAGCCGCCAGAATTGCCCTGACAGAACAGCGGGAAGCATACTCTGCTCCCCGCTATAGCACACGTCACATCAGATCGCTTTTGCCATCTTCAGGTTGCACGGACTCATCTGCCAGTTGAAGGTACCTCTGCCCATTTCGTCGAGAGTGACATTGGCAATGGCGGATGTCGTGAACATCGGCGGAGTCTCACCCGGGCAAAGCTCAGATACCAGATAGCCAACCAGTGGCAGGTGGGAAATGACCAGCGCGGAAGCGACACCTTCATTGTACAGCGCCTGAAGATAAGCGCTGACAAGGCCTACATCGCCACACGGGGTGAGTTCAGGGAGAACATCCACACTCGCAGGCAGGTTCATACACTCCCCTACCACGTCCAGCGTCTGTTCTGCACGCAGGAACGGACTCACCAGAACGCGTTCGATGTCCACTTTTTGACCTTTAAGCCAGGTCGCCATCAGACGAGATTCGTCGCAGCCACAGACGGTCAAAGGACGTACTGAGTCACTGGCGGCATCGAGTGCCGCGTCGCCGTGACGCATGATAAAAACTTGCATATTGCACCGCTTTTGTTAACCAGAATCACCGGCGTTAACTACCCGCGATAACTGCTGAGAGGTAGAAAACCCGATGGCCGGGCATTGTGCCTGATCCATTCGGTGAATGAAACGCTGTTTTTTACCTCAATGGCGTAAGTATAGTCAATCTCTGTTTACAAAATCGCCAGAACAGGTTCATTCACTTCAGGATTTACCCTTCTTTGACCTCAACTTACGAGGACAGTTTCCCTTACAGGCCAAAATGTCTGGCCCTGTTCCGCCATCTGCAATAATTCGTCACACGGTGTAAACCGTGGACCATACTGCGAGGCCAAACGTTGCAGGATAGCAACCACTTCACCCGCACCAAGCGTATCCATGTAACGGAACGGGCCGCCAAGGAACGGCGGGAAACCAATGCCGAATACCGCGCCGATGTCACCATCACGCGCGCTCCTGATAACCTGCTCACCAAAGCAGCGCGCCGCTTCATTGAGCATAATCATCACACACCGTTCAGCACACTGAACGGCAGACAGTTTTCCCTGACCGGCGGTCGAAATAAGCCCATAAACAGAAGGGTCGACCTGTTTCTTGCTTTTACGCCCTTTCGCGCCGTAAAGATAGAAACCGCGTTCATTTTTTCTGCCTTTGCGATCGTCCTTCAAAATTGCAGAAACAATATTTGCAGGCGGGGTAAAACGATCGCCATAAGCGGCTTCCAGCACAGGTATAATTTTAGTTCCGGTGTCTATTCCCACCTCATCCAAAAGTTGGATTGGCCCAACAGGGAAACCAAACTTGACGAGCGCCTCGTCGACGTGCTCGATTTTCTCGCCTTCTGTCAGCAACCGCATGGCTTCATTAATATAGGGAGCCAGAATGCGGTTAACGTAAAAACCAGCTTTGTCCGCCACAACGATCGGTGTCTTACCCTGCATTTTGGCCAGTTTCACCACGGTGGCGATGGTTTGCGGGCTGGTTGTGGCATGCGGGATCACTTCCACCAGCGGCATTTTTTCTACCGGGCTAAAGAAGTGCAGGCCAATCACCTGCTCCGGACGCACGGCTTTCGCCGCGATATCGCCAATCGGCAATGACGACGTGTTTGAGGCAAAAATGGTGTGCGGGGCGCAATGTAGCTCAACGTCTGCCACCATCTGCTGCTTAAGCGCCAGATCCTCAAACACGGCTTCAATCACCAGATCGCGATGCGCAAAACCACTGTAATCCGTCGTACCGGAGATCATCGCCAGGGTTTTATCACGCTCGCTTGCCTTGATATGGCGGCGTTTGACCTTCTGATCAAGGTTCTGCCAGCTATACTGCAGCGCGTGGTTGATCCCTTTCGCAGCGATGTCTTTGATACGTACAGGCAATTTACCTTTGCTTGCGGTAACAAATGATATTCCGCCGCCCATTAGCCCACCACCCAGTACGCCAACGGCGCGTAGCGGAGCAGGTTGAGCTTCACTGCCCGGATCTTTTTTCACCTCAGTGCTGGCAAAGAAAATGCTGCGCAGTGCCTGCGACTGCGGCGTCATCGCCAGTTCACCGAAGGCTTTAGCCTCAGCGGCATAGCCGCTACTGCTGCCCTGTGATAACCCTGTTTCAATAACCTCAAGAATTCGCTTCGCCGCCGGGTAGTTGCCTTTGGTTTTCTGCTCAGTCTTTTTACCCACCATACTGAACAGCAAAGCACGTCCCAACGGCCCGGCCAGAACGCGTTCACGAACGGGTAGAGGACGTTTAGCCTGGCGTCCTTTCAGAGCCAGTTCGACGGCAGCCTCCAGCAAAATGGAATGAGGAACCACTTCATCAACCAGGCCGGCTTTCAGAGCCTGGCGGGCACGCAGTTGCTTACCCGTCAGGATCATTTCGAGTGCAGTGCTGACCCCCACAAGGCGTGGCAGACGCTGCGTTCCGCCTGAGCCTGGCAGAAGTCCTAACTGCACTTCCGGCAGACCCAGAATGGTTTTTGCGTCATCGGTACAGATACGACTATGACAGGCCAGCGCCAGCTCCAGTCCTCCGCCCAGACATGCGCCGTGGATCGCGGCAATCACCGGGATCGGCAGAGCGTTGATCTCCGCCATCACCTGCTGGCCCTGACGCGCCAGCTCTTCGGCTTCCAGAGCACTTTGCGCACGGGCGATCATGTTAATGTCGGCTCCGGCAATAAAGTTGTCCGGCTTAGCAGAGATAAACACCAGGCCACGAATGGCCTTGTTTTCACGGATCTGCTTTAGCATCGCGCGAACCTGAACACCAAATTCAGCCTTCAGGGTATTCATCTTTTCATCAGGCACATCAATAGTGATAACGGCGACGTTATCGAGGCGAACCGTCAGATTAAATGCAGATGGCATATCCATTATTCAGCCTCCAGAACCATTGCTGCACCAAGGCCACCCGCAGCACAGGCGGTAACAAGGCCAAACCCGCCGCCACGGCGACGTAGCTCGTGTAATGTTTGCGTGATCATCCTCGCCCCTGTGGCGGCAAACGGATGACCATAGGCGATAGAGCCGCCCAGCACGTTGAATTTGCTTTGATCCACTTCACCAGTGGCATGGGCACGGCCCAGCACATCTCGCGCAAAACGCTCGCTTGCCAGTAACTGCACGTTTGCCAGGGTTTGTGCGGCAAAGGCTTCGTGCATATCAATCAGGGTTAAATCAGCCAGCGTCAGCCCTGCGCGATCCAGTGCCAGCGGCGTGGACCAGGCAGGCCCTAACAGCATGTCCTGCCAGACATCAATGGCGGTAAAAGCGTAGCTGCGCAAATAGCCCAGGGGGGTGATACCCAGCTCTTTCGCGCGGGATTCGGTCATCAGGATCACCGCAGCAGCGCCGTCCGTCAGTGGCGTACTGTTAGCCGCGGTTACCGTGCCATGTTTGCGGTCAAACGCAGGGCGCAGTTTTGCATAATCCGCCAGCGTCGAGGTGCCGCGGATATTGTTATCTTCCGCAAGCGGTTCTCGATATGGCGGGATATAAGCGGTCATCACTTCATCAGCCAGTTTACCTTCAGACCAGGCTTTCGCTGCCAGCTGATGTGAACGGTGGGCCAGCGCATCCTGCTGCTCGCGGGTAATGCCATAGGTCTTCGCCATCTGCTCGGCGGTATCACCCATGCGTAGACCCGTGGAATATTCCGCAACGGCAGGAGGTACAGGCATGAGATCCCTCAGGCGTAAACGAGAGAAGAGTTTGAGCTTCTGTCCGGTTGTGCGGGCTTTGTTGGCGTCAACCAGGATACGCGCCAGCTTTTTGCTGACCCCGATCGGCAGTACCGAAGAGGAGTCCGCTCCGCCAGCAATACCGGCACGAATAGTGCCCGCCATCAGGCTTTCAGCCACGTTAGCTACAGCCTGGAAGCTGGTCGCGCACGCGCGGCTGACGCTGTAGGCATCAGTATGGACATTCATTCCGGTACCGAGGACGATTTCCCGCGCAATATTGGGTGCTTCAGGCATCTGCACGACCTGACCGAAAACCAGCTGTTCGATGACCTCTGGCGGAATTTCGCTGCGAGCCAGCATCTCCCCCACCACCATTTTCCCCAGGTCAACAGCCGGTATGCCATGAAATGCCGTTGCCTGACGTGCAAATGGCGTACGCAATCCACTGACAATGGCAATGCGATCGCCCTGACGGGTAATAAGCGGTAATGCCTGACTCATAACACTCCCCTGTAAAATTTTTTGCGCAAACATAAAGTGGTCTGACCTGATAATAGTCTTAACCATTTTTTTACATTCAGCCAATCAGGGAAACGAAAAAGTGCGAGCTAAAACACAGAGAAGAAAAAGAAAATGCCCCTGCATGGCAGAGGCATTTGTGAGGAATGACACCGGGCAAAAAAGATTAACGCAGACCCAACTGGAAAATCAGCGTTTCTGCTTCGCAGGCGAACACAAAGTCGATATCCAGCTTCACGCCGCCTTCCACTTCGGTGAGGGTAGACTTAATGTCGCACGGTTCGGATTCCACATCACGCGCACGTTTGCTCAGCGCGGTCAGTGTCTCTTCCGCTTCGGCACGGTTGGTGAATACACGGCTGTAAGAGGCGGTGCAATCGGAGTTGTCCATGATGGTACCAACATCCATACAGCAGCAAACCGGGGTTTCATCAGCACTGCATTTACTCATAGCTCAATTTCCTCTGTATTCGCGCAGGACGCGAGATAAACACGATGCTGATATTTTACGCCCCGACGCTGGCTCTCTCCAGCCGTTAATGGCGTAAAATCGGATAAGTGACCAATATCACACTAAAAAATGATCTAAAACAAAAACCACCCTTTTGGGTGAGTCGCGATGGTCACATTTTTGCCAAGCAGATCTCGTTTCAAGAAACATGTTTGAAAATATTAATAAACAAACTTGCAACATTCTGGCTGGTCAGACCTATACTCTGGCCACTGGTCTGATTTGTCTGTCATACCTCAGACCCTACACTTCGCGCTCCTGTTACGGTATGTAACAATTATTGAATAAAAATAACTCAATGAGGTTATGGTCATGAGCCAGAAAACCCTGTTCAACAAGACTGCGCTGGCAGTCGCAGTGGCACTCGTATCCACTTCCGCATGGTCAGCGGGCTTTCAGTTAAACGAATTTTCTTCCTCTGGCCTTGGCCGCGCATATTCCGGGGAAGGCGCCATCGCTGATGATGCGGGTAACGCGAGCCGTAACCCGGCACTGATTATGATGTTTGACCGCCCAACGTTCTCTGCTGGTGCCGTCTATATTGACCCGGATGTTAATATCTCTGGTAAATCGCCGTCCGGTAAGAGCCTGAATGCGGACAACATCGCCCCAAGCGCCTGGGTTCCAAACGTACATTTTGTTGCACCTATTAACGACCAGTTTGGTTGGGGGGCATCAGTGACCTCTAACTTTGGTCTGGCGACTGAATATGGCGATAACTATGCAGCGGGCACAATGGGCGGTAAAACTGACCTGAAAACCGTAAACCTGAACCTGAGCGGCGCTTATCGTCTGAACGACAACTGGAGCTTTGGTCTTGGTTTTGATGCGGTTTACGCCGATGCTAAAATCGAGCGCTATGCAGGTGACGCCGGTATGCTGGCTGCCGGTCAGATTCTCTCTCAGGTACCAAACCTGCCTGCGGCAGCACGCCCGGCCGCCATCGCCAAAGCCAAACAACTGGCCGCCATCCCTGCCGACACCCAAATTGCACGCCTGAAAGGCAGCGAGTGGGGTTATGGCTGGAACGCGGGTATTCTGTATGAGCTGGATAAAAACAACCGTTGGGGTTTGACCTACCGTTCTGAAGTTAAAATCGATTTCGACGGAGATTACAACAGCAACATGAACACCGCCGTCCCAGGTTTCCCGTATCCAACTGGTGGCAGAACTATTCCGGGCTCTCTGACGCTTAACCTGCCAGAAATGTGGGAAGTTTCAGGTTACAACAAGGTTGCGCCACAATGGGCAATTCACTACAGCATGGCTTATACCAGCTGGAGTCAGTTCCAGGAGCTGAAAGCGACCGGCTCTAATGGCCAGACGCTTTTCTATAAAGATGAGAGCTTCAAAGACTCTTATCGTATCGCGCTGGGTACCACCTACTACTACGATACTAACTGGACCTTCCGTACCGGTATTGCCTTTGATGATAGCCCGGTTCCGGCTCAGACCCGTTCCATTTCTATCCCGGATCAGGACCGCTTCTGGCTGAGCGCAGGTGCGACTTATGCGTTCAATAAAGATGCTTCTGTTGACGTAGGTGCCTCTTACATGCACGGTCAGTCCGTGACCATCAAAGAAGGTCCGTACGAGTTCCGTTCTGAAGGTAAAGCCTGGCTGTTCGGTACTAACTTCAACTACGCGTTCTAATCGCGCGGGATCAAAAAAGGTGAGCATCGCTCACCTTTTTTATTTACTGCGAATCAATGTCTTTTAATTCGTTCTCGATGGCCTTCGCGTTTGGATTCTCTTCCGGCTTCAGCTTACCGCCGTTGGCAATAAAGTCATGATTCTGGAAGTACGCTTCACGAACCATAATATACGGGTCAGAAGACTGACGCAGCAGACCATCAGAGTCGAGCAGTTGCGCACGTGTTTCAATCCCTTCCACCGTCCATTTACCAATCGACAGCGGCCAGGTTAGCCACGACAGAACCGGATACAGCGTATCCACCATATCACCGCCATCATCACGGACGGTGAAACTGCCATAGAACGGCAGATGGACATACGGGCCGTAACCTACGCCATAATGCCCCAGAGTACTACCGAAACGGTGCGGTTGTTCACGCTGCAGTTTCGGGTTGGCCATACCTGCAACATCAATGAAGCCCCCCATCCCCAACAGAGAGTTCAGGAAGAAGCGAGTAAAGTGCACCATCCCCTGATACGGGTCACCCTGCAGGAAATAGTTCACCATTACCGCAGGCTCTTCGAGGTTGCTGGTAAAATTGCTTAACCCATTACGCGCGGGTTGCGGAACATAATCGCGCCATGCCACTGCCACCGGGCGAACCACATACGGGTCCAGCACGTTGTAGTTGAAGCTATACATTGAGCGGTTAAATCCTTCGAGAGGATCGGAGCGTCCCGTTTGCTCCCCAGAGCTGGCGCAGCCCACAAGCATCGTCGCACCCAGCGCAAGCGCCGACAGCCGAAGTTTCATAAATATCTCCCTGTTCAGTTTGGCTATCGTTGATTGCCATCCGTAACGGAGCCTTTAATGCTCCGCCTGTAAACATGCAAGCGATTGTAACAGCACGTTTACCGATGTCCATGAGCACAATTACGGGCAGTAACCAGCGTGACTCTGATCTCAGCATAGCCTGGCTTTTGGAATTCGTTTCGCTGGCAATTTTATAATGTGTTTGAAAGAGATGTCTCACCTTTGTTGCTATTGCCACCAATTTAAGAGCTTCCCCACAGGCAGCCCAATAAAAACCGCTACGCTTAGAAGAAAATCAACCTGCGGGAGTAATTATGAAAGAAGTAGGCGAAGAAAAAGTGGGAGAAAGTAATGAGAAGATTGAAATTGAGAGCGAAGAGAAAGCCCGCGGCGAGAAGATAGAAGTTGACGAAGATCGCCTCCCCTCCCGCGCGATGGCGATCCACGAGCATATTCGCCAGGATGGCGAAAAAGAGATGGAACGTGATGCCATGGCCCTTTTCTGGTCAGCTATCGCTGCCGGGCTTTCAATGGGGGCTTCTCTGCTTGCTAAAGGCATCTTTCATGTGCAACTGGAAGGTGTGCCCGGCGGGTTTTTACTCGAGAATCTCGGCTATACCTTCGGCTTCATTATCGTCATCATGGCGCGGCAGCAGCTGTTTACGGAAAACACCGTTACCGCCGTTCTGCCAGTAATGCAAAACCCTACCCTCGGTAATTTCGGTTTACTGATGCGTCTGTGGAGCGTGGTCCTGCTGGGCAATATCATCGGTACAGGCGTCGCGGCCTGGGCATTTGAATATATGCCGATATTTGATGAACCCACCCGCGATGCGTTTGTGAAAATTGGCATGGATGTGATGAAAAATACGCCAGCCGAAATGTTCTCCAATGCCATCATCTCCGGCTGGATTATCGCCACGATGGTCTGGATGTTTCCTTCAGCCGGCAGCGCTAAAATTGTGGTAATCATCTTGATGACCTGGCTGATTGCGCTGGCTGACACGACGCATATCGTGGTGGGTAGCGTTGAAATACTCTATCTGGTCTTTAATGGCACACTTCACTGGAGCGATTTTTTCTGGCCATTCGCCCTGCCGACGCTTGCGGGCAACATCTGCGGCGGGACATTCATCTTCGCGCTGTTGAGCCATGCGCAAATCCGTAACGACATGTCGAACAAACGCAAAGCAGAGCTTAAGGCACGGGAAAATGATGATAAATCGACAAAAAAATCGGCATGAATGGTGACTCTTTGAGCAGTCAGGCGGCAATGCGCTTAACGCAAAGTGTAAATAACGTTATACTCGTGCCGCCTCGTCCCCTTAGTTAAATGGATAAGTAAAGAACAACGGTTATATTATTGTTTTTATTTGTTTTTAAACCAATATTTGACAGACAGATGTACCCAAACGTGTACACGAAATAATTTAAACTCTTACTTGACGCATGATTACTCCATAGCTTAAATACTGTATATCCAAACAGTAGATAATGGAGCGCATTATGTTTGTTGAACTGGTTTACGATAAGCGAAACGTTGAAGGCTTGGAGGGAGCCAGGGAGATTATCCTGGCCGAGTTGACGAAGCGGGTGCACCAGATTTTTCCTGATGCCGAAGTGAAAGTGAAGCCGATGCAGGCAAACGGCCTGAATAGTGATGCCAGCAAAAGCGATCGGGAAAAACTAAACCGCATGCTGGAGGAAATGTTTGAAGACTCCGATATGTGGTTGGTTTCAGAGTTCCCGACTGTTCGCCAGGCTGGCCTATAAATCTTGTTCGGGTAATATTCCCGGCGTTTGCTCGGGCATGAACACTGAGCAATCAACCGCCGCTCATTCTTACACAAAATGGACGGCGGTTTTTTTTAAGACCCCTGTTCCTGCTTTAAAGCCTCTTCCGTTTGTTTCTGTTTCTGATTCCAGATGCTACTCGCTGGCATTTCTACACGAACGCTGACGAACTGATCAGCCGGGATATCAACCGGCTCGCCATCTGCCAATCCAGCATGCTCATTCCTGGCAAATGCTGGCGCTGTAGGATGTTCGCGGTGATAGGTTTTTACCAGCACAGAGCCGTCTGCGTTAACCTCATAGTCCAGCCATATCAGCGGTTGCTTATTCCTGTCAGTGGGAATATCAAAACCTCCGTCGATACCGCCCCAGGCAGCGTCTGAATTGAGAGCTTCACACCCCTCAATGAGGTATTGGCCTACATCCAGACGAGTGACTTTAACGCCTTCTGATTCATCGTTAGTTTCATATCGTCCGTCACCGTAAATATTCACAATTGGTGACGCGATTTTGATAAACCCGCTGCTATCTACGGTTGTGTTGCTTGTATCACGCACTACGGCGAGATTGTACCAGGACTGAGAGTTGGGGTTATAAACCTTATAACCGAACCCACGTTTTCCATTACTGTCGCCATAAAAACCTATTAGCTGCATTCGGGCGGATTCATCGGCAGAGGTAATATCAATCCAAGCCCCTACGGCTCCACCTTCAACCTGGCCAGTAATAAAGCCAGTACTGTTTTTCCAGTAAATGTTCGTCGGTGTATCACCAGATGCAAACCGTGCCGTCTTTTGTCTTATGGCTCCAATGTTAGTACAGGCCCCCCAGTAATCTCCGGTGGTTGCGCCCGTTCCACCATAACGGGTTCCGAGTGGTACCGGATTACCATTATTCGAAATAACAACTCCCCATTCATCTTTTCGAATGACAAGAGCATGATCCCGCGCTGGGCCATAAACGATACTTTGATCATCATGGGTAACGAATGCTCCTAAACCGAGGTTTGTGCGAGCGTCTGCGGCATTCGTTGCGCCGGTTCCGCCGTCTGCGACAGTAACCGCACCGTTGCTCCCTTTCTGTGCCAGTTTACCGATGCCAGGGATGGTTACGGTGGTCCCGTTGATGGTAACGGTGATGGTCTGGTTTGCTGAGGTAGTGGCGAACGTCTCCCACGCGCCAATGTTCTCGTCATACTCTTTGATAAGCTGCGACATCGCCTGGGCCAGCCCGTCGACAGAGATATTGTCTGACACCAGAATGCCGTACTTCTGGCCGCTGAGCGCTGGAGATGCGGCAGGCGTAACGGTCAAGGATGTCGCGCCGTCGACAGATGTAATCTGGAACATCTGCACCGGGTTTGACGCAACGATAATCGTCTGACCAGCACGAACCTGAGTGGCCGGTGCAGTCCAGTTTGTTCCCGTTCCAGTGGCGGTATTTCCGTTGATGGCGATGGTGCCAGTGTTATAAAGCATATATTCTCCAGACAATAAAAAACCCGCCGAATGAACTGCTCCCTTAAAGTTGGACTGTTTTCTTAGCGGGCTATAAATCAGGTTGAATGTCAGAAAGATCAGGCAAATGAGCCGGTACCGCGGGTAATGGTTAATGTCGGTGCTGATATCGTCTTACTGGCTGTTCCTGTTCCTATGACCGTGATGGTCCCGGTTACAGTCGCTGATGTGATCCCCCTTACTGCATGTCTTACGGTCATCCAAAGCCCACCAGTCCCGGCAGGAACATTGATTGTGCCCAAGTAACGTGTATTCCCGTTGATGTTGAGAGTTATGGAGACTGTTGTGGTACCAGACAGTGAAGAAACGAAAATCAATGCCTCAAGAAGTGCTGATTTACCGAGTGCTGATGTTGAGGAATCCGTAAACGTGATTGTTTGTGACCCAACCCCGCCGCCGGAAATATTCACGTCACTTCCAATCCCGACGTTTGCAATGTCACCGACAAAAGTGGTCGCCTCGACTGACCCTTTGAAGCTGCCGTTAGTGGCATATACAGTTCCACGCACGGTGACGTTATTGAAAACGGCATAACCGGATTTATTGATATGCCAGCCAACATTCCCCGAGCCATCCCAGGTTGAGGACTGGATATAGTTGCCGATTTTTCCGTTATTGATCGTACCTTCACCAATCACCGTATCCCTGATGATTGTCTGCCCATTCTGAATAACGAATGGGAGCGTAACATCACCTCCGGCCTGGGTCATGACGGCGAAACGGTCAGCCAGGAACATCACCTGTGACTGCATACCCTCTGGCGTGTTCTCGACGCCGATTCCCATTCCGGCAGCATACTGTCGCCCATTTGAATCGACCGATACCTTGATGTTGTACATCGCGCTGAGATCACCATTTACGTCTGCTATAGCCTTCGCGTTGACGTTTATTGCGGCACTGTTTTCTCCTGATTTAACCGTCAGGGTGTTAATTTTTGTTGCCGAAGCCTGGGTAAAGTCAGCAAGTGTTTCGGTCAGATCTGTTGAGTTAGAGATATTCCCACCTGCTTCCGCATCCAGCGTGACTAGCGCACGGGCAACAGCCTGGCTGGCATCAGCAATGGTGGTATCGACACGATCTATACTGGCGCTGTTCCCGGCATTCGTAGCTGTCTGAGAGCGACGACTTACAACCTGCGCTAGCCCATTCTGGATAATCGCAATTGCCGAGTTCTTCACGCCTCCTGTCATGCCGTCCATCGAAACGGAAATCTCATCGATTTTTACAGCGGCCTGCGCCAGACCGTCAGCATTCTCCTGTATCTCTTGCGCCTGCTTCTCCAGCTCGTCGGCATGACTTTTGATGTCATCCGCCATACCAGCAATTTTTTCATTGCTGTCCACAGCGTTCTCGATCAGGTCTTTGAATGTCTCAGACCCCTTCATATCCTCCAGGATGGTATCAGTGATATCAGAAACATCAGTGCTGGCCTGCCCCCGTATAAAGTCGGTATACCCCGATTCATTACCAGTTCGGTCAACCAGCTGCGCGCGGTACCAGAAAATCTGTCCCGCCTTAAGCCCCATCTGCTGATATTTACGTTGTGGGTATGGCACATCGGCCAGCAGTATCGCATCGCCCTCAGTCCCCGTCAGGCTGTACTGAATTTCCGTCTTCAGCGTGTCGTCGGTATTCGCCGGGAATCCCCAGTTCAGCTCGATACCGAACACCACATTTTCAGAAGCGATGAAGCCGACCGGTTTCGGCGGATTGCCCACTTTACCCGTAAGATTTACTTCTGATGATGTCGCCCATACTGATGAAACGTCGCTGGCGTTCACCGCCCTGACACGGACCAGATAGCGACCCGAGTAGATACCCTGAACTTCAAAGCCGAGAGAAGACGTTCGGGGCACACTAATCCAGTTGCCGCTGTCACGCCGCCATTCCGCCTCGTAAGCAACTGCACCCTGAACAGCATCCCAGGCAACGCGCATAGTGGTAATCGCAATGTTCTGGTTAACCGTAGAGTAACTGTCTACGACAATATTTCCTGGGGGAGCCTGAACCCCCGGTGGAATGACACTGACTGGCCGCTCGTCCAGTCTTGCGCCGGTATCAACAGCGGAATAGATATCAGGGTTGTAAGTCGTCCCGGTGACCTCGAAAGTACCATCGTTGTTGTCCCGCGTTCCCGTAACACGGAAAAGCGCTATAAACAGATCGTCAGAGTCCACACCCCAGTTACATTCAGCCTCCGGCGTTTCGCTGTAGGGTGTGGTGACAGTGACTGTGTTTCCGTTAACGGCCTGGACGGTTCTGGCCTGAGCTGTGCCTGATGGAAGATTCAAAAACAGCCGGTTCCCGGCCTTCACATCAGCGGCGCGATCGAGGGTTATGTTGCGGCCGTTAACCGCACTCACCCTGCCGCCGATAGTTCTTCCGGCCAGCTCGTTAGCAGCCACGCCGATCACCTCCCCGACAGGTGGAACGTCCATGCCCGTGCTGAAGGTCACCACCTCGCCGATACCGTTAGTGAGCAGCGCCCAGCGCCCCCGCCGGTTTGCCTCTGACTGCCTGGTGCAGCCGATCGCAGTCATTTCGAGCTGACGATAATCGAAGCGCATGGCCAGATCGTTATCGTAAACAGGCTCAGGCGTGTCTTTATAGTGGTTGGCAGGGTCTGACCAGTTCACCAGCGCGGCAGTGTTTCGGGTGGTTTCACTCGGATCCGCAAAGGTAAATTTTCCTTCAACAACGCTGGCGTGGTTATAGATGTGCCACACATCCCGTGGCATATCAGCCAGGACATACATCTTATTGTCGCCCCAGTACGTCATGCCGCGAAATATACCCGCCAGATCACGAAGTACGGTCCAGGCGTCATTACGGTCCTGGATATAAACGTTGCAACGAAAACGAGGCTCCGTACCGCTGCCGCCCTTGCCGTCTGGTACCAGTTGATCGCAATACTGGGCGATGCGATAAAGTTCCCATTTGTCTATCTGAGTCGCATCGATTCTTTGACCCAGCCCGAAGCGCTCGTTAAGAATGATGTCGTAATAAATCCAGGCAGGGTTATCCGTCCACGCCCATTTAAATACGCCCTCCCATGTACCAGAATAAGTGCGGGTTTCGGGATCATAAGTATCAGGTACACGGATGATTCGCCCTTTCGGATTGCACACAACCTGAGGAATGCCATTAGGGAACTGCTTTGCGTCAAACTCTACATACAGCAGCGCTGTGTTAACGTAGCGAAGTTTGGCGTCAATAATTTCAGTAACGGCCACAACGCGCATGGTGTCGACGATATTCACGCTCGTGGAATCCGGCGTGATTCTGCGAACCCGTAACTGCCATCCAGTCGAGGCTTTCGGAAGATTGACGCGGTGACTGCGCTCATAAAGCGACGTGGTTTTGTCATCAACAGCACCGTTAACCACCGTTTCATACGGCCCGCCATCGACCGACAGATCGATAGCATACTCGACGCGGGTGCCGACTTTATCACCGTTGTTTTTCTGGAGTAAAAGAGTTGGCCATCCCAGGCGAATTCGCAGCGCAGAGAGCTGCGTGTTGGATACCGCCCGAACATACGGTACAGCCTGTTTCAGCTCATATGAAACCTGAAGTTCGTTTTCAATGCCCGGAAAGCCCTGAATGTAATCCTGGTCCTGAGTACCGGAACGGAACTCGTATTTTACATTATTGAAATTGTAACTTCCGTCGGCGTTCTGGAGAGGGGTGTATGAAGATGAGTCGCCAAGGAAAATATTTTTACCATCAAGCCCGCCGGCGAACTCCCCCTCCCCAAGAGCAATCAGCACCTTTGCCCTTGCAATGGACTGAATGCTGTCTGGTGCCTCAACAGGCGTACGGGTCTGATTGCTGCCACCTTTGCCGCGGCCTTTGATGATTGTCGTCGTCATATCGCGTCCATAAAAAAGCCACCGTCAGGTGGCTTGCAGTACGTGGTTTTGTTTATTGCTGATCTTCTGCATAAACCCCGGCGGATATAATGGCGCCGCCAATTTCCCGTTGCCCATAAAGCAGGGGGACGGGATTGCCAGATGCCGTCGTGTTAACGGGACCACCAAACGCATAGGAGGGTTTGTTATCAGGTTCCTGACGCATTCGCAGACCTGAAACCTGAGGAGAGAGCATTTGCACTACACCGCCAACGGCCATTGCGGCACCAACGGAAAACATGAGGTTACTTGCTGCGATACTAACTCCCGGCATCCATATGGCAGCAGCGACCAGAGCCGTTCCGAGCAACGCCTGGAAAACTCCAGCTCTTTTACTACCCCTTATCACAGGGATTATTCTTAACTCATCACCCGGCCCCAGGAGTTCAAACTCTTCGTGCCCGATATTGCGACGATCCCGGAAAATAACAAAATCCAGTCCCTTTGCCCGAGCTTCACGCAGATAAGCATCAAAGCCGTCAATGGTGTTAGAAAGCGCCCTGAAAACTTCGCTGGCGGACGTTAGTGCACGGCGATGTGTCCTGCCAAATCGCTGAGCCATTGAGCCGCTGAGTTTGATAACGGTTTTTCTTTCCATTACATCAAATCCTTATAACGCAGAATTTTGATGGTACGGTCACGGTAATAGCCACCGTAGGGAATACGCTGGCTTAGCTGGCCATACATGTGATGCAGTAGCATGTTGCCATCAAGCAAAATCCCGGCATGGTTCGGGACGGTGGACTGAACCTGCATGATAACCATGTCACCTGGCTGAGCGGGACCGTCGTACTCACGGAAACCGCATTCCTGCCAGTTATCCATATAGAGGTTTTCACCCTGCTCCCACCAGTGGCGATCTACGCTGTAGTTGGGCAGTTCAATGCCGTGCTCGATGCGGAAATAGTCCATGATGAGAGACCAGCAGTCTGCATACCCGAGTACAAACTGGCGCCCTGTGAGGGGACGGTCTCCGCGAGGCATGACGGTGCGAATGTCGCCCTCCGGCCACGATGCAATAATCCAGGGCAGTTCCGTGGCATCACACATCAGCATGTCGAGCTCGCTCGGCTGAGTTGTTGCCCCGTCGCCGGGATGGCTGTGGACGATCGCCACCACAGTGCCCTGCTCTTCGGCGGCCGCATAATCCTCAGGATTAAGTTCAAATTGCTCAGTCGGCGACTCAGCATTATTTTTGCAGGGGATGTATTTCTCCACCCGCCCCTTCTGAATAACCACGCCACAGCACTCCTCTGGGAAGGATGCGGCGGCATGGGCCAGAATGGCGCTAACTGTTTTGTCGCGCATGATTATCCTCTCAGAAGTGAAGCGCCTGGGAACCCGCCATAATCCAGCTGTTCATTCTCTCCGAAGCGAGGTTTACAGCCCGTTGACAGCAATCCGGAGCAAACATCCTGTGAAGGATCGTCCACCCGATTGCCGTCTTTATCGAACCAGCCGTTTTGCCCGGCGTAGGTGCAGCCGTTCCCGGTTTTGTACCAGCCCCGCATGCACCACGTGCACATTGGCTGAATTTGCCGGGTCGGAATGAGTTGCCCTCGCAAATCGGCTGGACTTGAAAGCTCAAACTCTACGGTTTCATCGTCTGACCCTGATTTACGGTCGATGTAATAAACCTGTTTGCGCTCCTCGTTGGGATTCGCAGTCGGGTTCCCGCCAGGAAAATTTCTTTCGTCCAGGTAGTGGGCGAAGGTGTCATGGATGATCACCTTTGCTTTAGCCATCCCCTGAAACCTGCGGCACAGCGCGCCAATCGTACCGCTGATGTTTGCAACAGTGAGTGACGGCCGTGAACTCTGGCCGTCACTGCTTACAGATATGCCGGTCAGTTCATACGGCCACGCGCCATACTCCTGCCCCTGCCACCACACCGACTTCGGCTCAAGTTTTGACTCGTCGCCGCCTGCGGCGATGATTTCCGCCTCGGTATGCGGGATTGTCTCGTTGTGAAAGCGAAGAATACCCGCACCGAACGCTGAGCCGTCCACCTCGATCAGGCGGACGCGCTTACCCGGTTCCAGTTTCTGGACATCAGATGAAATACTCATGGATGGTATGCCTGTATGAATGTGCTGCTGAGGGTGTATTTTTTGTTGCCGTGGGTAGATATCTGGAAGGATTCCGCGCGCCATAAACCTGAAGGATCAAGCGGTGGCTTCCAGATAAATGACTTCCACCCTGCATGTCTGTTCAGAAAGTTTTTAATGGCCTGAATGTAAGCCTCGTCGCCGGTAAAGCTCACGCTCCACTGAGGTGTTACCGGGTTGATGCCGTCCCCGGCCACCTGTGTATAGCCATCGCCAAACTGCGCCTTTCGGGTACGAAAACTTGTATCAACCTGAGAGGCAACCTTTGGGCACCAGCTGAAGGTTTCGACTGCCATGGTTAAACTCCCTTGATTAATCGCCACAGAGGCGAGCCCGGCATGCTGGCCTGTTCGTTAATGACACCAGTGATGGCATCCTTAAGCTGCCTGCCTGCTGCTCCGGCAGCACCCTGACTGGACGCCTGTGGAGAACCGCCCTGAATATTGATATCGCCGAAGTTAACTGAAGGCACGCCGCCAGAGACCTGCGGCATCCCTACTGCGCGAACAGCAAGATCACCATTAGGTGCCCGCGTAAGCGGCATAATGGCTTCCGGACCAGCCTCGGCAAAAACCCCTGCGCCTTTGGCAAAAGCAAACAGCTGAGGCGTCTGAAAAACGCCATTGCTGTAAGCGCTCAGGGACGGAGAGTCGTAAACATTACCCTTCGCATTAAATGTGAAGTTCGCGCCAGCATTCTGAATAGCGGTACCGCTGCTGGCGGTTGCGGCTGACGAGGCACCAAAACTGAACAGTGATCCAATTGAGCTGACACCATTAGCAACAGCCATGTTCACCAGAACGTTCTGGATAATCTTCAGTACGCTCACGCCCCAGTCCTTCCAGCTGTCAACGTTGCCATTAAGCATGTCGGTGATCGTGGTGACCGCCCCCCCCATGGCCTGCTTCATGCCGTCAGCGGCCATGGAAGAATAATCAGTGGCTTCGTCCACCCAGTTCGCATAACCCTCAGACAGTCCCGTCATCCAGTCGTCACGCTGAGCATCAGAAGCTGCGTAATATCCCTCCTGGTCGCGCAGGCGCTCTTCGAGGTAGCGCTTATTAAGTGCCAGCCCCTGCTGATAGAACGTCTCGTCGATTTCACCAGCCTGACGCTGGCGGAGAAGATCGGTATTCTTCTGCTCAAACTCCTTACGCAGATTGAACTGCTCCTGAAGTCTTTCACGGAACCTGGCTCCCTGCCCATAGCCCAGCAGTTGCGCTTCATTGGCTGCGCGGGCGCTGGCGTTACTGTCAGCAAGGTTGGCTTCGTAATTTCGCAGTTGCTCACGCAATTTAACCTGGTCAATGAGCGCAGCATTCTGCAATACCGTCTTTTTCTGGGCTTCTGTCAGAGAAGCAAGCTCGCCCTGGCTGACCTGGTATTTAACCTTCGCCAGTTCAGTATTCTGGCCTTGCAGGGCAATCTGCTCTTTTTGCTGCTTGATAAGGCGCTTATACACATCCTCGGTTTTCTCGCCTTCGGTTTTACCACCCTTCGCCTTAGGTTTGTTGGCCTCATTATTCCGCCATTCAGCAAGACCGTTATTAATCAACTCCTGACGGCCTGTCTGGAATTGCGGATCACTGGTTAACCCCAGGTCATCGGCTGCATAACTCAGACGCAGGCGCTCTTTGGCCTCACCCTTCAGGCGTGACAACTCAAGATCCCGACGGCTCTTTTCGAGGGCATCGGTTTGCTTTTTGTCGAGGTCGGCCTGAGGAAGTCTGAGAGGGACGTTCGCCAGCCCTTGCCGAGCCATTAATAGCTGATTTCCCAGCCCCAGCAGACGGTTAAATTCGTCATGCTGCCCATTCATCAACAGGAGAGATTGATAAGCCCGGTTTTGATTAGCAGCCTCTTCTCGAATGAGTGCCACCCGGCGATGTTCAAGCCCTTCCAGAACCTGTTGAATAGAAGCGGATTCTTGCTGCATCTGAGCAAGTCTTTCTTGCTCAACAGATAACTGCTCTGTAGCCGTAGCCAGCCCACGAGTCACAGTGTCCAAATATGTCAGGTGGTTAATCATGAAACCACCGCTGGTAGTTGGACCGGGATTACTAATCACTGACTGATAACCAGCTATCTGCTCTTTCAGGCTTTCAACCTTGCTCTTTTGTTCATCAATTAGCCTGTTTTGTTCATTCAGTGCGGCACGAGTTTTCTCTGCATTATCTGAAGCTTCAGGAAGGGTCATTGCCCTCGTCTTTTTACTGACTTCATCTATCGTGCTGGCATACTCCTGAGCAGAGCGCCGAGCCTGCTCCTGATTTTGATACACCGCATACCAGGCACCGGCTCCAAGCATCACCAATCCCGGCACGCCGCCAATGAGCCCGAGGGCACTGCTTAAAAGGCGGGTGCCAACAGATGTGACACTATTGAGATTGCTTTGGGTGGTAACACGATTTGCAAGGTTCCGGTCTCTGGCGGCCTCCGCGGAAGCCAGGCGTCTTTCAGCGATAGCCTGTGCATCGGCGTTTTTTGCTGCCACCAGACCTGCCTGCGCACGCTCAAGCGCTGTTCTGGCTCTGACTTTCTCTGTAGCAGAACCGCTGGCTAGAGCGGTAGTCAGCCTGGCCTGGGCTGCAGTGACTTTTGCTTCTGCCGCAGCAATTTTCTCTTGCTGCGCAGCCTGAACATCTGCGCTACGCGATCTCTGTACAGCTTGCTGAGCCCTATAAACCTCCGCCCTTGAGGCGGCAACGGCAGACTGCGCAGCCTTATCCTGTGCAACGGCAAGAGCAACCTCTGACTTAGCCGCAGAAATTAGCGCGCCGGTTGCGCTCGTGGCGCTAGTTACTACTCCACTGAGATACCTTGCCAGCCCAACGCCAACAAGTGCACCCGCCACTGTTGTGATCGTGGACATATTGTCTGCAACATCACTTAGTGCGCCGCTTACTGCCGAAGAGGTAAATGAATCAAGCGTTTGGGCAACTCCGTCTAGGCCACCAGATAGCGCATCGGTAGCACCTGTAGCCTGGTTGACACCTCCAACCCATGCCATGAACGAGTTTGTGACTTTTTGCAGGGATCCGGAAACTGTTTGCGGCATGCTGGCAAACTCACCCTGTAATGAGCCCAACTGGCTCATTAATGCAGGAACAACCTTATCAATCGTAAGTTGCCCCTGGTCAGCCATGCTCTTCAGGTCTTTGCGGGCCACGCCCATTCCGGCGGCAAGTGCGCGGATAACACGATCACCTGCTTCGTTAACGGCGTTGAATTCTTCACCGCGAAGAACGCCCTGCGCCAGAGCCTGGCTGAATTGAGTGATAACAGAACTCGCTTCCTGAGTATTAGCCCCCGAAAGTTTAAGGCCGGTAGAAACAGCTTCGGTAATTTTCAGAACTTCGTCAGAGCTATACCCAAACTCACGCATTGAAGCAGCTGCGCGTGAAAAAAGGTTTGCGTTGTCTGAAAACGCGGTGCCAGTTCTTTGGCTGATTTCCATTAACTGGCGCTGAGAGGCAGCAAAATCATCAGCTGAAGATGATGCCTGCTTAAGACGGGCGTTTACTGAATTCCACTCATCAGCAATCTGCACGAGCTTACCAGTCGCAAAAGCGGCCGTAGCAGCAGCAGCGGCTCTTCCTGCCGATGCAAACCCAGCGGTCAGATCAGATAACGCCCTTTCGCTCTCTCGGGCGGCAGCGGCAGCCTGACGGCCACCATTTTGCATGGTGCGGTAATAATCCTGCCCCATACGTGAAGCGCGGGAAATTTCCGTCTGGAATGATTGCGAGTTAGCGGAAATTTTGATTATTAACTCACGTAAAGTTGCCATTTAGTCTAACTCCAGACGTAAAAAAACCGCCGAAGCGGTTTTATTTTTATTGTTTCCAGACCTTTTGCCTGGCTTCTTCGAGGTATTCTTCATCAGTCTTAACCGGTGGGGAATCGACTGCTAAATCACTACCACAGTGCTTACATTTAATAGCTTCGCTTTTGATTAACTCTGCACAGAATGGGCACTTCTTCATACCATCGTTTTCAATTAAGTCTTTTTCTTCTGCCGCAACATCCTTCTTTATTACCAAAGAATGTACAAAAGCAATTATGAATAGCAGAGCACCATACACCCACCATGCAAAGAAAGATCTTCCTTTGCTTTGAGCAATTAAGGCTGGAATTAAGCCTATAACAATTGAAACTAGTAAAATTTCCATTTTGGTTCCCCAGCATTATCAGTCTAAGAATCCTAATATTATCTGGGTCAAAAGTCACTGCGTCGCGGCAGTAAGTGCAGCCTCAAGCCCAGCAAACGGGTCCTTCGGTTCTGATTGCTCATCGCCACCCCATCGCAGGATCGCATCGTCCAGCGGTACTTTTGCCCCCTGCGAACCGTAGATGGCAGAGACGAGCTGAGCTGCCTGAATGTCGCCACGGATATCGCCAACCGGACTTTGCCTGTCGAACTCAATCCACATCAGAAGCTCGCTTGCCGTCATATTCTGCCGAAGCTCTGAGAGCGTGCGCCCCATCCGGAGCGCAAGCGACATCAGAAACTTTACGCCGGGGGTTGAGACTTTTCCCGCGCTTCGTCCGCATTGTTGATCAGGTCAAGCGCCTGTTTGAGCAGGCGTGAATGGACGGGGCCGTAGATTTCACGTACCTGCTCTTCTTCGTCTACGCTGAATACCGGTTGCTTATCGGTGTCGCACAGGACGTCAATGAAGAGCACCACGTCAGCGCAAAGATTACGGTGTGCCTTTTCCGATACCGACACATTTTCATCATCAGCACCCGCTTTCACCACCTCCTGCCAGCGCAGCCAGGCTTCACCAGACGGCTCACGCAGAACCACTTTGACGCCTTCCCACTCAGGAACGGCGACCGTCTTATGACGAAAACCCGACATCTTAGCCAGGGCGAGATTTTTAATATTCTTCATGCGACCTCTCAGGAGCCAGACTCGATGTTTTCAGGCTTACCTTTCAGGCGCAGGGAGAACGTTGCCGCCACTACGCCGTTGGTACCGGAAGACCAGGTGTGCTGGCGGATTTCAGCCAGGAACTTAAAGCCCTTGCCGGACGGGAAAATGACCTGGAAAGCGTAGGTCGTATCGTTGTCATACGCATCACGCAAGGCGTCCTGCGCCGGATTCTTGTAGAAGTTTCCGGACAGAGAGATTTCTGACGGAGAAGGCAGGCCGTTGATGTTCTCCTGCTCGGTAGAGCAAAGCGTTGTTACGTCGATATCCTGCTTCTGGCCGCCAGTGAACTGAATTTCTTTGATGGTGCAACTCAGATCGAGGAAGGTTGCGGAATCCATCGTTTCTTTGGTGGCTGGCAGGGAGGAAATAAGGATCTTCGTCAGCTGCGATTTTTCATAAAGTGCAGACATAGCTGTCTCCTGGAAAAAGAAAACCCGCCATCAGGCGGGTTCGTGGGTGAATTAATTGTCAGGGGGTAACTTTAAAATCCAGGGTGGCACGGTAGAGCCGATAATCTGGCTCGTACCCGGGGATTTTTAGCACCTCTGTAGGGGTTAACGGCTCAAGCGAAGCGAGCACCAAATCTCTCAGGGATCGTGATTCAGTGATCGTTGTGGAATACACATCGACCTGAACGGAAACCCTGCTCTCTGCCTGGCCACACAGCACGTCAGCGGAAACATCATCGACGATGGAAAAGATAATCCAGGGTGGAGAGACAGACGGTTTCCCGTCACTACCTAATGGCGCAACATAGGGGTATACCCGCCCCTCTGCCAGGGGAGAAAGCAAGGCGTAGATATTATCTTCATTCACTTGCTCAATACCTCATCAATAGCCTGATTCATCCTGGCAATGGCGACGCTGGCGGCCTCTTCCTCGCGCGTATCGTAAGCGGGTCGCACAAACGGATGTGCAGGCATGTTCGCAGTGCCCAGCTCTACAAAGCGCCAGTAAAAGGCGTTTCTCGGGTTATTCGCCTTCATCGTGTTATCGCTGTTTCCGGTGCGCGGGTTAACACCACGAATGTGGACACCGGAAGAAATTTCCCCGCGGCGGCGGCTTTTTTGGGTCACCACCACCACGTTTTTTTTCAGTTTCCCGGTGCGCACCGGTGCACGGGCGATCACTTCTTCCTTAAGCACTTCGGCGCCGGCGCGCGTGGCATCACGCAGAACCCTGTTATTCTCAGCGCGGCTGAGCGCCTCAAGGTCTTTTGCGATGTCATTTAAACCAGAAAAGTCGAGGCTCGTTTCAATCATTTTTCAGCTCCCGTTTTGCAAAGAATTTCCAGGCGAGTGCCAGTCGCATTTGCTACAGGAGGACCGATGATATTTAGCACCTGACCTTTATACGGGCCGCTGAGCACTTCCAGACGAGAAGAGGCATTCAGCTCTGACCTGAAGCGCATCCAGACGCGAATCGTTGCCTGCGCCGTTTCCGCGCCGCCTGAAAGCTGCTCTCTGCCGCTGATCCCCTTTACCTCAGCCGGGACCGGGTTGCCACCTGTCCACGATTCAACCGGCTGACCAGATGGATCGCGCGAAGTCGTGAAGGTGAGAATTTTTACCCGGTGCCTGAATCGTCCAGGTTCCATCAGGAGCCCTCCTCAGGTTCAGATTTACCGCGCCAGTTGCGATGGATGAACATCATGCGTTCTGCTGCAGCGTTCTCATATAGCTGTATTTCGCTTTGCGCGGTGCGGTGTTCAAACATGTCAGCAAAGACAAGGAGAACGGCGCCCTTAACGGCTGCAGGAATATCAGCTGCAACTTTCCATGCTGGTTCATCGCACCAGCGTATGCAGTAGTCAAAAGCTGCCTGAGCGTACAGGGTAATCAGCTCGTCCCTGTCGTCTTCCTCAAATTCAATCTGCTGCTTAAACAGGCGGAGGCCAATTACATCCAGAACATCTATCGCCATACGTTAAAAGGGCGGGTCTCCCCGCCCCCTCCATCATGAGCCAGAAGAGAAACTGCCCTTGATGATTGCCGTCGGGCGATAGTGCGCCAGCGCCAGGCGCTCTTCACAGAGGATGGTCAGCATGTTTTTCACGAAGTTATCGCGGTCTTCACGGCTGACTTCCACGGTGGCATCCATGCGATCCCACACCTGTGAGGCCATATCAAATCCGCCCACCGTAAAGGTGCCTGCGGCCTGCGCCTTAGTAGGAACCACTGGCAGGCCCCACATGATGTTGCTGGTAAACGCCTGAGGACCACCGAAGATATAGCGGCCTTCGTTGTCTTTCAGCAGCGCGATGTTGTGCCAGTCGCGCGGGTTCAGGACGATACCGGAAGCGCTAAACTCAGACTCTGTCACCTGGTAAATAGCGTGAGCGATAATGTCAGCGCGGGTGTCGCCAGTGGCATTCAGCGAGGTGTCGTAGGCGGTTGCCACTTTGTTCAGACCTTCCAGGTTATCCCCGGTGCCGTCGCCGTTCAGCAGCTGACCTTCTTCCTTCAGTGCCAGACCGTACATGAGGCGGTTGTTAACGTAGGACTGCAGCATTGGCGCATCGTCCATCACCTGACGTGATGCCTGCACCCAGTGCGCGATGGTCTTTACGTTCGCGGTCTGTTTGCTGAAGGTGATATCCGACTCTGGCTTAAGCGCCTTCTCTGCCACTACGTCGGCGTTATTGGTAAACACCTCTTCACGCACGTATTCGAGAGCGTTGCTGGAAATTCGGCCCTGAGCCAGCAGGTCACGAATAGTCAGACGGCGCAGGCCCGGCATGATGATGCCAGGGATCTGCATCGGCTGGATCAGTGAGCCAGCAGAATCAGCGTCACTGCCGAGAGACTTGTTAAACGTCTTCGCGTCGAAGGTGCCCTGTTTACCGTCCCATGACTTGATGAGCTCTTCAGCAGCACGTTCAGAGAAGGATTTCTTCTCACCCGGATTTTCAGCACCGGAAGCCAGTTTCTGTTCCAGATCGAAGAGGCGTGTACCGGATTTGGACAGTTCTTCCTGTACTTTTGCCAGGTCGGACTGCAGCTGTTTGGAAACCTGGCCCGTGCTTTCGATTTCAGCTTTCTGCGCATCGAACAGCTGGGTCATTTTCTGCTGGGATTCTTCGATTGCTTTTTGAATGAGAGCGAGTTCAGACATAATTAATTACCTAAATTGTAAGGGAAAGATTTAATGCTCTGAAGCAGAGCGTTGATTTGTGCTTCGTTTCCGTCGCCCTCGGACTCGCTCCGAATCGCTGACTTAAACCGGGCTATTAACCCAACTGCCTGTGATTTGGTGAGCCCGACTGAATCCCTCAGCCAGTTCTCCACATCACGAATCGTTTCAATGCCATCGACACTTTTCATGGCTGCGATGCCAGCCTGTTCATTGGCGGGGAAAGTGCAGACGCTGATTTCGCGCAGAGCCTGGATATTCTTAAAAATGCGGCCTGTTGGAATGATGGTGTAATCGTCTTTCGCAACGGAAAAGCCAACCGACATACCTTCAACCGTACCGTGCTGCATTGCCGCTTTCAGGTCGGCGGCGCCGCTATGCCCTGGGGTAAGTTGACCGCGCACATAAAGGCCTTTTTCGTCTTCGGCCAGGCTGTCCCATTTACCAACCGGCAGCTCCCACGTCTTATGGTTGAAAAACATCGCCACTTTGCGGGTCTGGTTCGCCAGTGCGTTTTTAAACGCCCCGGGCAGAATGATGTCGCCATCGGAATCGGTGTTATTAAAAACAGAGGCGTAGCCTTCAAAAATCCCCTGTTTACCGTCACCGGTGAATTTGATTTCTGTCTCGTCGAAGGACAGCGTTTTTACGATCTCAGGCATTACGGCCCCCATAAAATTAAGCCCCGTTATTACGGGGCTCTTTGTTGGTTCCTAAATCGGTGATCGGCACGTATTGCGACTGCCGCATTGCCACATCCCCACCCGGCAATGGCGGGAGGTTGTCTGTTCGTCGCATCTCGTTGATGGTGCGTAGCCCTGCCTCTCCCATTGCCTTCATAAAGGCAGCGCGGGATGCCGAATCACCCCTCAGCAGGCCGTCGAGGTTGTGCTCAGCATGAATGCGGCCGACATCCTTAGCAGGAATAAGCCACCGCTGAACGCTGTTTTCCCACCGGGAGATATAGGGCTGCAGGGTGTACTGCAGGAAGCCGAGATTCTGCTGCTCGATGCCCGATCCCCAGCTCGTTGACTTCTCAACATCGCCGACAAGGTGAGGCGGTACGCCAAAGAACCGAGCCAGCTCGCTAACCTGGAATTTTCGGGACGCCATCATTTCGGCATCCTGTGGCGTTACGCCAATTGCCGATGTGGAAAAGCCCGCTTCCAGAATCCAGAGGCGTTTTTTTACCGGACCGCCGGCGATCTCTTTGAAGTTATCTTCAACCTGCGAGCGCTGCTGTTCAGTCAGCACTTTTTCGCCGGTTGAGAGGATTTGCGGAGACTTGGCGCCGTTGGCAAAGAAATCTCGCTGCTGGTCCTCCATCGCAACTGCAACACCTGCCGATTTACAGGCAAAAGCAATGGGTGACAGGCCGACCAGCCCGGTAAATCCGAAGCCTTTAAGGTGAAAAATCTCTCTCTGCGAAAAGTCGGCGTATTCGCTGTCGCGTTGATAGCGATAAACCACTTTTTTTCCGACGAGTTTCACATCCATATTGGCAGACTGAAGCGGGAGAAGGCTGATCACGTCACCTGCGCTGTTGCGGTCCACCAGTGCATACGCGTTACCGTAGAAACAGAGCTGCATCGTCATGGCCTCCCTGAATTCCTGGGCGGTCATGTACTGATTCGGTGAGTAGCGCAGCAGTCGCGCCAGCGGATTGCTCAAATCCACTTTTTTACGGTTGTCATTCTGGTCAGTTTCGAAGACATCAAGCGGTAAGCATGCCGTGAGCGTTGAAATCAGGCTCACGCAGCGCCAAACCGTCGAAATTTGCAGTATCCGTTCATCGTTAATGGATGAATCGCCCAGGTGTCCGTGGGCCGAAACAGGCCCCGTCTGTGAGCCCTGATTTGGGGTGACTAAACGCCCGCCGACAAACCAGGACTGTAGCCTTGCCCACCAGCCGTTATTGGTTCGCAGGTCAATCGTGTATTTAGGTTCTTCCATCACATGCTCAGCGGTCGGAAAATGAAGTCGTCGAAGTTACCACCCGGTTCGGTAACTTCCCCATTAGCAGCACCAAGGGACATTGTCATTGCGACCATGCCATCAATACGGCCCGTTGCTTTGGATTTATCGAGCTTGCGGTTGCCAGCAGCATCTTTCACCACCACCGCATTCACAGCACACATCGTTAATACGGGGTGCATGCCGTGCCTCACACGCCCGTTAAGCATCAGAGACTCCAGCGTGTCTACAGCTGGCCCCATATCCTTAAATCCCTGGCCGAACTCGACCAGCGGGAGGCTCAGCCCAATGGCATCGGCATCCTTCCTGAACTGGTCAATGCGCCAGCGGTCAAAAGCCATCGAGGTAAGGTCGAAATCACCGATAATTTCAGCGATATCCGCAACGACGAATGAGTAATCCACCGAAGCGCCTGGCGTGGTGCGCAGCAACCCCTCTCTCACCCAGACGTCATATGGTGCGCGGTCCGTTTTGGTTCGCTCTTCAAGAGTCTTTTGCGGTGTCCAGAAGAAGGGGAAAACATCCCAGACACCATCATCTGCTTCACCAGCAATAACCAGCGCCGTTAAGTCGTTCCTGGCTGACAGATCCAGCCCCGCGTACCACTTCCTCGGTGTGTTAATCGGCATCTCTCCGCAAAGCTCCCACACGCTGCGGGAGATAAACGGCGATACGGTAGACACGCGCTGATTGAGGTTGAGGTTTCGGAAGGTATTTTCGAAGCTTGGCATTCGGCCAGCTTTCTCAGCCTGGCGCGCCATGTCTTTTTCTGACCTGAATGTTCCCAGCGCCGGGTTCGCAGCAAGCCAGGACTCGCGTTTACTGATATCAGCGTCTTTTGGCGCTTCATAAACGTGGCACACGATGTGCGGATCTTTCGATTTGACAGCATCATCAATCCAGATGCTCAGCAGGTCAGCATCGTTTGCTGCCTGCGTACTGATAACAATCAGCAGCGGGTTTTCATGGGCCCCCTGCGCGGTAGTTATTGCATCTATAAAATCATCCTGCGGCCCCCTAACCTGCCCGGTTTCATCGAGAATGGCCAGAATGGGGGAAAGGCCGTGCGTCGTCTTACCTTCTGCGGATAAAGCCTTGTATTCGACGTTACAGGGCAGGCCGATCAGCTTTTTGCCGCTCGGCGTAATGTGTACTATCTCCTGCAGCTTAGGGTTCAGGTTAACCATCTTCACCGCGAGGTTAAAAACGATGGCCGCCTGCTCCCGGCTAAGTGCACCGCTGACAATCTGCGTGTTCTGTACCGCTTCAGGCCCTACCAGGTGAGCCAGCAGGATTCCGGCGATTAAGCCTGTTTTACCGTTTTTTCGGGCGATGCTGAGGATCGCCATATCCGTTCCGGCTGGATTGTCGTAAACCGCCAGGATGAATTCTTTCTGAAAGGGGTCCAGCCTCATTGGCTGGCCGATAAGCTTGCCTTCCGGCACGATGCAAAAGCGCTCAATGAACGCTATTACACGCTCACCTCGCGTCATAGTCTTTTATCCGTGCTTGGGAAAGGCGATCAGGTTGTCGTCCTGGTCCTGATGCTCGTTTTTGGTATTTCGTGCATCACGATCATTCTGATTGCGTTTCTTCTGGTCGCGGCTTTCGCCGTTGGTTGCGTGGGAATGGATCTGGAGGTCACGGCGCTGAGCCAGAATAGTTCGCTGCAGCTCAACAATCTGCTTGCGTAGGTCTTTGATAAGCCCTTCGTCGCGGCCCTCTCCGCGAATTCGCTCTTCTTTGCGCAAATCCTTGCGTAAAACGGTGATATAGAGCTGATTATTTGCCAGTTCTACAGCGGCCAAAAGGTCGGCTGGCGTCCAGCTGTCCAGAGCTTTCGATCTGATATTGTCATGCCAGAATGGTTCGGCTTTTTTCTCCAAACCTGCATGGGACGGAGGATCGATGGTGTCCACTGCTGCATTTTTCATGGCCTGAACCGCTGCCGCCGAACTGTCGGAACGGGTTCGTTTATCTGCCATATGTCAACACCTTAAAACTAAAAAAATCGGGTTAGCGTTAAAATCAAACTTTGGCGGCGGTCATTTGGGGCAAAGGTTTTGAAGATTTGATCCCCCCCCTGCCCTGATGCGATTCGTTCTCATTTGATTTCATTGCATTTGAAATGATTTCACTCATTCATTATCCGCTTCACTTCATCATTCCAGGACGTCTGTTTATCAACCTGCTCGAGTTTCTGATCGCCTTTCCCGTACTCGGACCACACATGCCCTGAGACGGTCAGTGTCGGTACGTTCTCGCCTACGGTGTGGGAGAACTGGATAGACGTTACGTGCTTCATCTCCACGCCATCAATCGCCAGCTGAACAAACTTACCGTCGCGGTATTCAATGATGAGGTCTTTCATTACGTGCTCCAGTGAGACGCAGGATCGAGCGGGTAGCCGTTGGCATCACAGCCTATTACCGAGCCGCTCTTCTCCATTCTCTGTTTCGTTGAGTCGTGATGTGCTTTGCACAGTGGCTGCCAGTTCTCTTTACTCCAGAACAGGAGCTGTGCTTTCGATATGGCCAGCGGGTTACCTGACTTAAGCGCATCTTTGAGTTTGTGGGGCTCGATATGGTCAACCACCGTTGCCGGGGTAATGCGCCCCTGCTGCTCGCACATCACACATAGTGGGTGCTGCTGCAGGAAGCGCAGACGGGCCTTATCCCATCGGCTGCCATATACGCGGGGCTCTTTATTCATGCCAGTCTCCATGCGCGGCGGCGTTCCGTCCTCGGCTCGTTGTCAGGGTGACGCTCAACCGTCGGGATGTCAGCGTGATCCACCAGCGAGTAACACGGATAAATTACCCTGCCACCGAACGCCTCACCGACGGCGTAATCAGCTGCCAACGTTTTATTCCATGCGTTAAGCATGCGCGCCAGGCTGCCCTGAGGAGGGCTGTAACATACGCCGTGAATCAGCTTGCTCAACACGATGTGGTCACCACAGACGCGATCCGCATCCACCAACATTCCGGCTATCTCTTTCTGATACTGCGGCGGTCGGCCGGTACCGAGATAAAAGCTCATCATGTCGTCAGGGAAGCGAGTTAGCCAGTCAGTAATCATTTCGCTGAATCCGGGTACCGGCAGCGCGTCGTCTTCCAGTACCACCACCCGGCAAGGCTGCTCAGCAGCCCATTCAAGGGCGCGTCGATGATTCCAGTTCGCGCCATGGTTACCATCGTCAATCAGCAGATGAGCATCCAACATCGTGGCAAGACGTTGTGCATGCCCTATCCGGGAATGATGACCAACCACAACAAACTTCACTTGTGGCGAAACCATGCAACCTCCTTACCGATGCCCTCGGTTTTGAACACCGTGTGTACCAGAGGGCCGGTGACCAGCCTGTCAGCGAATGACTGTGCAACGATACCGAACGCCAGCATGTCCCCCACAGCAACGGCCGCCTGTTCTTTCTTCCAGAAACGATAACTCTCGATCCGGTAGTAAAGACGGATAATGCCGTGAGCTAACGCCATTACATCAGCACGGGTGCCACCCAACAGACCAGCGTTAAGCATCACATCGCCCCGGTGCGCTTCAATAAATTCCTGATAGATACGCTCAGGATGATTCTGCTTTGCCCAGGTGTCGGCGTAGGTCTTCGGTTCAGATCCGACATAAACCTTTCCGGGCTGCATTTCTTCCCACGGCGCGCGAAGCATTTCGACATCGGTACCATCGGTACACCAGACAAACCGGTATTCAGGGTGATCGCGCAGGTGCTGCCAGATATGTAACCAGCGCCGGAAGTAGACATTCATCTTCACGTCAGGAACGCGGTAAAGCTCAACGTCTGCCGGTGCCGTCTGCAGTTCATCCACCAGCGCGATGCGGCCACACTGTCGAAGCGAAGCTGCCCACCCGCTCAACATGTCAGGTGAGGCTACCATTCTCGTACCGCGCTGGGGGTCGGGCTGGCTGGTCAGTAGCGTAGTGATAACCACGTCGCGCTGCCGTCGATATTCCACGTAACCGGTAAACCCGGTATCACGCCGTTCGTTGTGGATTTTAACGTTACGTTCCACCAGCGCCTGCCGGTCAGGTTTCGGTACCGAACGCTCTACGGCCTCATGCTCATCAAGAGAATGAATTAGCTTTTCTGAACCTACAACATCAGCGTAAGCCCATGTCGTCAGGCCAGCGTTATGGATGCGCAGAGCGAGGTCGCTGTGTTCGTACATGCCGCGACCATAAACCGGATCGAATCCGCCTACCTTCTCGATGGCGCTGCGGTGGTAGTACAACATCACTCCGCGCTGCCCAGTATAAGCAATATGCTTATCATCCCGGTACAGAACGGTCATATCGTTAATCTTTCGCGGGCCAGCCAGATCGAGAAACTGATAAGCCAGGTGCGGCTCTGGAGATTCGATATACGGCAGGTGCCAGTTGTCGGCGATAGGCCAGGCGTCGTCATCCCATAAAAACAGATGCTCGCACCCGGCATCCATCAGGACTGACAGGCTGGCGTTCTTCGAAGCAACAATGCCGAGTGATGTTTCATTGCGAAGCAACTGCACGCCGTCGGGCACTACCGCTGCAGGTTTTGAACCATCAT
This sequence comes from Enterobacter sp. CPE_E890, assembly GCF_046521475.1. Lineage (NCBI taxonomy): Bacteria > Pseudomonadati > Pseudomonadota > Gammaproteobacteria > Enterobacterales > Enterobacteriaceae > Enterobacter > Enterobacter sp. CPE_E890. Next base: position 3,441,013 of record NZ_JBKFZW010000001.1, read on the forward strand.
CGACTACCACCACCAGAGCGCCGGCTGGCAGGTGCCTCATGTGCTGTTCGAGTGAACGTTTTAAAACGTCTGCGCGCTGATGCGTCGAAATGGCAATGCCAATCCGCGATGAAACTGCACTGGCGGGAGCGTATGGGACACCATCAATAGTGACCTGCATATTACCTCCCGTCAGATTCCGCGCCGTAGGGAATGCCAGATCGTGCCGCCTGGCTGCATTGCTTGTTGCACAGTTTCTTCCACAACCTTTTTGATGGTCTGCTGTAAGGCTGTCTCTGGCGCTTTTCCTTTTTCGTCAGCATTAATCTTGACGTTACAACTCGTAGACAATATGCCATCGCCGATCAGCGCCTTATGGATATACGCTTGTCAGGATTTATCGACAAACCAGCCCCATTTATAGCCTTCAATTGGGCAGCAACCACGGATGTCTGCTTCCGCAACTACAGGGCTGCCGATATAACCACCAGCAGGAACACCAAAGCGCGTATCTGCCAGGTGCTTAATGGCAAACCCCTGCCCTTCAGCGGTTAGGAAGGTGAAATAATTTTCCTTTTGATACTCCGTCGCGGTATGGCGTGTCTCAGCGAATCCCAGCTCCAGAAGCTCAGCAGCACCAGATTTAGCTGGCAGGTCACCAGACTGAAGCGCGCCACGGAAAAACAGCGCATACAGAACATCCGTCGCCGCGCCGGACAACGTAATAATTTTCTGACCCATGATTTATTTCCTTTTAGGCGTGAGCCTGTCGCACGGCAAAGCCGCCGAAAGTTAACGGTTTGCCCAGGCTCACAGCTGAAAGACTTTCTTTGATGTGCGCGTGCGATGCGCATTAAAAAGCCCCGCAGGTGCGAGGCCGATTTGTACCGTTTAGGGGATAATGGTTGCCTTATCCGCTTGTTGGGATAACCATTATCAAGCCCACCCGCAGATGAGCTTTGTAATGGTTACTGCGCTGGTTGAATATCGATGAAGTACTCTTTGCCCTGCTCAAACTGTTCGAATGCAGCCGGGTTCGAGACAACCAGCTGCAATTGGCCGCCAGGCGTGTACTTTGACCATGACTTGTTTTCTTCTGTGTCAGCGGTCACGGGGCTCATGTGAATTGTACGGTGTGAATCGCCATCTGCTTTCTGAATAAAGTGGCAGCGGAATTTAGCGCGAACGGTCATGGGGTTTCCTCGGATAGTAAAAAGCCCCGCTATTGCGAGGCGCTGGTTTGTTTCTGGCAGTTAGCCTGCCACGCTTTGTTATGCGCCAGAATGTCTTTCTTCGTCTGACGCTCCAGTACATCCCAATCGTGATCCGTTCCGTAGATGGGTTTAACCCAGTCGCAAGCCGTGTCGACTACCTCAACCCTTACGGGTCCAGTTTGTGCGCAGCTCGCGATCAATATCGTCATCAGGCATGCGGTTAACAGTCTGCTGTACATTGCTGGCCTCTTTCGTTGTCTCTACCCGGCGTTCTGCTGCTGCGACCGTTGCCGCTGCGTTATCTTCGGTGCGCTGCTGGTCGGCTTTCGCTTCCGCTTTGCTGGTGCCGCGTGAATGACCAATACCAAAAGCACCAGCGATGGCCGCCATTATCAGGGCAGCAATACCAACGATTGTTTCTAATCCCATATCAACCTCACACCAGTACCGTTTTTGCCTGACCGAACCTAGCGCGACGATCTTCAAGTCCGTTCGTTCCGCCGTTGATAATCTTCGTCACCTGCAGTACGTCGCCAGAATACTTCAAGCATCCCTTAGTGGCGAAAAACCACGCCGCGCTTCTGGCTGCATAAACGTCTTCGGCTAATAGCTCAGGCTGCTTAACCAAATCAACCTTCAGCCCATTCCCGCAATCACGGTAGTTGTTGAGGCCAGTAACCTGGATAAGTCCACGCCCACGGTATAACCAGCCGTCACCGGGTGCGTTGTTCCCCATGCGTTTGCTGTATACCAGGTTAGCGATAGCTCGCTGGCGCTCAATGGGTAATACCCGCTCTTGCGGGCGACGTCCAAGCGCGTTTGCCTGGTCTGCTGTGAGTCGTCCGGCACGGATGAAATTCACGAGTGCTGCAATGCGGTAATTGAAGCTCTCCACCAGCAGAGTGAAGCCAGCTGATTCATGCCCTACCTGAGCAATAAACATCGCCTGATCTACCGGCTTGGTGATGCCGAACTCTGTCATCGCATCACTCACTGGCTGAAACCAGCGCGCAGCTAACTCGGCGCTTAGCCCAGCCGCCTTTTGAAATTGTGATTGGTTCATTAGTGCCTCAGTGCATCAACCAGGCGCGCTACGTTTCCCCGAGCCCAGAGAACGGCGGCGCATATCAGGACGTTCACCAGCACCACGAACCAATGCGATTCATGGTACAAGCCGAACAGGTAACGGAAAGGAACGCTGGCGTATACCAACACCGTGAAATAAGCCATCAGCGATATCAAAGGGCGATGTCTCGCCCCGCCGCGCTGGTAGAACATCAGAGCAAGGACGATCACCCCACAGATGAGGGCATTCGCCATTGCACTCGGATCACTTGTTACCATTGCTGGTCCCTCCTCCACGTAAACGAGAGAGAATTCCAAACAGGCTACCCAAATCCTGGCTGTTGACGAACGTCAGCAGCTTAATCGCAATAGCGGCTACGATTACCGCGCCCAGCGCATCAAGTGGCCTGTCGCTATACCCCGTCCATTTGGAGAAGTAAGAGCCAAGAAGTGGAGCGCCAATAACGCCGAAGATGAATGAGGTGATGAAGTAGCCCACCAGCTTAAGGCGGCTGATATTAACCGCCGTAGCGACATAGAACACTGCACCAGCGAATGCGCCAAACACCACACCATAATCAATGCCGGTTACCAGGCCGAACATGCTGGCCCCCATCAGACCACCAGCCGCTACCGTAGTGCCAGAAACAGGATCGGACATTTAGCCCCCTCTTATTGCCGTGAGTCCTCTCAGAACGAGGGGAAATAAAAAGGCCGCCCAAAGGCAGCCCTTAAAATAAAAAACCCGCAGCAGTGGCGGGTTTATGTTTTGTTCTGTTGCTCAGTTCGCTTTAACGTCCCGAGCATAACACAATTTAAGCACTTTGCGCGCAAACTTTCAAGCTAAATTTGTCGTCATTTGTTCCGAATGCGTCACACATTGGTGCGTAAAGCATCGATTCTGCAAGATTTAGCCAGACATCAACTCGGCTCTCACAAGTACGCAAGCACCACTCAGGATGTTTTTTGTTCAGGTCGCGAGCCATCGCTTTTTTACTGAGGCGTTTAATGTAACGATCCTCAATTAACCAATATAAATTTTTATGGTCTGCCTGGATGAGCACCTTGCAAAGCACTGAGTTAACGATCAGAGCTTCTTCGTCTGTGCAGAACGCCAGACCACTTTTATGTTTGCTTTCGAGTAACTCTTTGAAGAATGCTTCCAGTTCTGGCTTCTTGATACCGGCTTTTTTCATGCGGCGCAGGGCATCATTGATGGCGGTCTTTGTAACTTTCCCTGCCGCGAGCAGTTGGTTAAACATATTTCCGCCAGAAACACCGCCGATATAAGACCATCGCCCCCACATGCGAAGCTTGCCCTGAATCCAGAGACTTTCGAGAGTCCTGAGGCGAATCATTTCGCCTTTTTTCCCAACTTCAGATGGATTAATCATTGGCGTTCACCTCTTTTATCTGTCCTGTAATAATTTCAATGCTGTTGGTGCATTCGTTTCCCCAGCGGTCCCATCCTTTCCATTCTTCCCGAGCGAATATTTCGATTCTTTTCACTTCTCCGTAAAGTTTTTCCAGTCGGTTCCTTACTTCCCACGGCTTCGCGCTATGTTCGCCAAGGCAGGTATGAACAACCTGTTTTACCGATGCGCTGACGCGGGTTAATCCTGCGCCTCGGGTTGCAATCAATACATCTTCTGTATTGCTGCGCGTATGGTTCCCGCCATTCATGCGGGTTTCACGGTCCAGCATTTCCAGCAGATCGTTAAAGTCCACCAGCTCTCCGGTGTTCAATGCCTTATTGAAGCGATCAGCGGCATTTTGATTCAGCTTCACCCACGTAAACCCTTTCATCGTTCTGACACGGAAACCCCAGGATTCCGCCAGCTCTACTGCTTCCCGGTTGTGTGTCCCGGTGTACCACATTGCCAAAACAGCGTTTTCAGCTGCCAGTGACCATATTGGTAAACGCTTAAGTTCCTCCATGCTCATTGTGCTGTAATGATTACAGGCAGCTCCGTTACTGATTTTGTTGCCATATTCCCAGGGTGGGTCACAGTAGATCAGTTGGTAATTCATGCAGCGCTCCGGTTTTTCAGCTCGCGAGTTTTACGGCGGTATTTGGCCGCAATTTCTTCCAGGTCTTCTTTTGAGTAATTCTTCGCTTCGTGTGGCCCCTCCAGCCATTCCACCAGCTCTAGCCCGTACCAATTAATTAAGGTTTCTCGGTACCGGGCATGAACCGTCTTATTTTTTGCTGTGAACCGGCCAGCGCCACCATTACAGGCCTTGCATTGTCGATAGGCATTTTTCTCTTCGAACCGAAGTTCAGGACGAGCGCCTACACTCATGAAGTGACCACAATCCCATTGACCGCCAAAGATCATCGGCGGGTGATATTCCCCGCAGGATGGGCAAGCTTTGCCCACGTCACGCTCGCGGATGAATGCATTGAATGCTGTCTGAGCCTTCTTAAGAAAATAACCCCGAGGCTGCAGCGCTTTTTTGCGCATCTTCAGCTTGTCCTTTCTTTCGGCCTCTGCCTTTTTGGCTTTGAGCGCACGGTTGTGACCTATAGCGCACAGAGGACCGCAGACATTTTGCAGGTCACGATCTGGTGTGAAGGTCTCCCCGCAGTGAGCGCATTTTTTCGGTTTGTAAACCTTCAGTTTTGTTTTAACTGGTTTCTTCACTGCTTCATCCCTCTGTGAAATACCCATTCGAATACTTCTGAACCATTCAGAAGCAGATCGTTAAAGTCACCCTGTGCAGGCCAACGAACCGAGACGCTTTCCAAATCGTTCTTTGCGTGTAAGTTTGCAGCTGCACATTCGAATGCAGCTGCGTGACCGGCACCGTTCGCGTCGGAGTCTGCGAAAATAATGAGATTCTTTACCCCTGCAGGAACACGGAACTTCTTCATGAAAGCAGTGTTCATCGTTGCCCAGGTGTTGCATTTGGTGATCTGATGGCACGCCAGCGCGGTTTCGATACCTTCAGCGATGCCAAGCGTTGAGGCTGTAGGGAACATGCGAATTGCAACGGATTTAGCAAACTCCAGGTAACTATCCTCCTGCAGCTTCATCATCTTTTTAGATGCGCCGCCTGTGTTTGCTTTCTTGTCGCCGTCCAGGAGGGTGCGGTGCAGATAACACAGCTCGCCACGGTCATCAGTAGCCAGGGCATAGATGGCCTGAAGGTTTTTCCCGTCGACTGGCTGCGTATCGCAGAACCTGATGCTTTCAGCAGGAAGCGTATTTATTCCCCTGCCTTTCAGATATCTGTCAGCGTTGGTACCTCGTAACGGAATTAGCTTTGCAAACTTACGGCTCACCCTTTCTCGCTGTTGCGCCAGAGATGTACGCACGGGATTTGCAGCAGAGCGAGCAGCGGTGTACTCATTGCCGATAAGCTTGTCCACTTCCGAAGCGAGAACCTTAAACTCTTTGCCCGTTGCGCCAGTCAGCAGGGTCCATCCGTCGCCGGAACCACATACACAAATGAATGACCCGGTGCCGTTCTTGTTGTCACACCGGAATTTGCCCTTGCGACCGCATAACGGACACTCTCCCTTGAAATGATTTTTACCAGTAATGCCAGGCAGGCCGTAATACTCGAAAATTTCAGACCAGCGGCCAATGGCGGCTTGTTTGGTATTCATGCGGCTTGCTCTCCCTGTTTGTTTTTGCCTTTTGCAAAGGCGATTTGCTTGGATTTGATGTAATTGCTGACTTCAGGTGTGATCTCTTTTGGCGTGTGGTGAAGTCCGCGCGGCCAGACACCGAATTTCTGTCGATAGGTATGAGCACACCAACCGTCACTTACAGGTCGGCCCTGCGTTGCTCGGGTGCGCTGATAAAAAAGAATCTGTGACCACCAGGATTGCTTCTGCTCACTGGTGAATTTGACTTCCGCTTTGCTGACCTTCGTCAGTCCACGGGATTTATCGGTTTCAACGTCTTCCCCAGCCAGTGGTTTAAAACCACACTTCGGACAGATGTAAATTCCGGCAGGTTTTACGTAATGGCATTGACTGCACTCTTTCGGCAGTTTTTCCGGCTCGTCAGCTTTTACAACTCGCTGCGGGGCATCTTCCATTCCGTCTGAAGACGACGGGAGATAGTCATATTCAATATCATCGGGGTAGCCAAGTTTATTGACCGTCCCGCTGTGATCGAAGATCAGGCAGTAGTCTTTGCCAGGGGCCGCACGTAAACCACGGCCCAGCGTCTGAATCCAGCGCATTTCGCTTTTGGTTGGACGGGCAAAAATGATGCAGCGGACGTCGCTATCAAATCCGGCTACTAGTACACCAACGTTAATGATGATTTTGGTAATACCCTGCTCAAATCGGCGGATGGTCAGCTGGCGTTCGTCGTGTGGTGTGCTGGCAGTCATGACTTCAACCGCTACACCGGCACGCGAAAATTCCATGGTCACATAGTTCGCATGAGCAACATCCACGCAGAAACAAATCGTCGGCCGGTCTTCTCCATTCTCAAGCCAGTTTTTTACGATGTCGCCGACCAGTTTGGCTTCACTCATAACTTTACTGAGTTGGCCTTCTTTGTAATCACTCCCATAACCAGCGACATAGGACGTTTCAACACCTGAAAGATCGGGGTGTGACGGTGCGTAAAACTCATATTTACTAAGAGCGCCAATAGCGATCAGCTCTTTCATCGTCGTTGGCTTAATCAGACGCTGATAGTAATTGCCCAAGAATTTAGCGAAAGGTGTTCCAGAAAGGCCGATCACCTTCGTTGAAGTGTTACGGGTTAGGTTGTCGATAACTTCCAGAAGCTTTTTGCGCTTCAGGTGTGCTTCATCAACGATCAGCAGTTCGATATTGTCAGGAAATTCACGTCGAATAAGCGTATCAGCGCTCGCAATCTGAATGAGCGCGTTTGGGTTGTACGACGGATGATCACGCCAGACATAACTGATCTCTTCGCCAGGAAGGCCATATTCCATGAAACGCGTTGCTGTTTGGTCCAGCAGAACGGTGTAAGGCGCAACAAACATTACACGCATCTGACGACTTACAAATCCGTCAGTGATCAGCGCTGCAATGGCAGTTTTACCAAAACCAACAGGTGCATAGAGCATGAAAGAATTATTTTTCTTCCATGCGCTGCGCAGCATGTTGAGTGCGACGATCTGTTTCTCACGCGGCTGGATGTTAAGCATTGGCTGATACCTCCCCAAATGCTTTCGCAACCAGATCGGCGATCACAAACTTTTGACGCTGACGCTGTACCGAAAGCACAACGGTTTTGGTCCCGTCTTTACGCATACGACCTTTGAGAAAGCCGCCGTGGATGTGGCGGATAAAATATTCAGAATTAGCCAGACGGGGAATGCTGCGCACCCGGCCAAAATTGCTGACTTCATAAGCTTTGGAATAAAGCTCTACTGGGACTGGGGCCCATTTTTCGTTAGCTTCTGAATAAATCATTTAAATCTCCTTTTGGATGGCTAAACGTCCAGATTTCCAAGCGACGTTTTAACCCCATACAGTGATCTATCTGTTAGATCGATCTCTTCTGGTAAAGCTGTTCCAGCCCTTCGGGCTAAAACCCAACACCGCCCCCTTTCCCCCAAACCAGATTTAAAAATTCATACCCTGGGTGGGGGTGACGTATATCCCCTGACTGCCGGGGTATACCTCTTGCAAAACTCTCGCAATCGGCGATTAGCATTCCGCCGTGCTGCGTTCTGCTGCCGGAATGACACAGGCTCAGCGTCGAACGCTTCCTGGTACGCCTGCGCATACGCAATCGCGATTTTTTCCCGCATACCTGCCGGGAGTGTTGCTAACTGTTCTTTAATCCACGGGGCATCCTCACGAGCAAAAACCGTGGGCATAGTCACGTGGGAAATTTGTTCTTGATACATAAGCCCTCCTGCGTCACATAAATACGCCGGGCATAGACTGGTTAGTCTGGTGGTCTGGCAACCTTATCTGGGGCACAGAAGACCCTGAACAACAGCGCCAGGTGTTCCTGCCATTTCGTCATGACTTGATAGCTGTTCTCTTCGATTTGCGCTCTTTCAGCTGCATCAATAACCCCATCTGCAGTAGCTTTGCGAAGGTATTGAGAGTGTTTTCCGATCCATTCAATGGATTCCATAAGGCGTTGATTTATGTCACCGTTATCAATTTGTTCAACATCAGCAAACGGAATAAAACCGCCACCAGAAGCTTTCGCGATTGCATGGGCAATATGGTGAGAGCCACCAGCTTTCTGAAGCACTATTGCCCAGCCAAACGGGAAGACCTGATCGCCATCAGCACGTAAGCGGTTGAACAAAGAGTTCTCTGTTACATCAAGCCATTCAGCTGCTTCGGCATATCCGCCTGGTAATTCCGCAATTGTCTTTTTAATTGCGGCCACCAGCCATGCAGGCTGCTTTTCAACTTTCCACTCTGGTTGATTACCCACGGTTAACCCCTTGATTCTGTGGTTATGCTTAAGCAACTGAAGATGTAATCTCTTCCTTGTTGTCAGGAAGACCATCATTCGGATTCGGATAGATATCAGGTCTCAACTGATGAGGGGTAACACTCCACCCGCCAAGCTCGCAAAGTTGCAAAACCCGCTCTGATGGCACTTGGTTGTTAATGATCCAATTAGCAACAGATTGGGTAGATTTGAACCCAAAACTACGCGCTACTTCTGACAGAGACCGCCCTGCGGCCTTGATAGCAGACTCAGTGGGTGAAATTGACATGAGAAACTCCTCTAGTTGATAGAGGAATAATACTACCTAAAGTAGAAAACGCAACAACTTAAAATAGAAATGACGAAATACGATGAATTACGTAATCTTCTACCTATGGTAGAAGAACAAAAGCATTCCGATTTTGCAGCCCGCCTGAATGAACTGATCTCGTTAAGTGGTTTTTCAATCACTCAACTATCAGAAAAAACAGGCGTAACCTATGAAATGGTTAGGCGTTACACGCTTGGTACAGCAAAGCCAAGAACACCGACAATGCGGAAACTATCTGCAGTTTTAGGTGTGGATGCCGCTTATCTTGAATATGGAGTGGGTAAACCTTCACAAGGCAGCGCTCATGGTCATGATGTCAATAGGAATATCCAAGATGTTTATAGGGTTGACGTCCTTGATCTGGCGGTAAGTGCTGGTCCCGGAAACTATATGCTTTCGGACTATGTTGAAGTTCTTTATGCAATTGAATTCACCACTGAGCATGCCCGTTCTCTCTTCGGTAATCGTCCACAGCAAGACGTCAAAGTCATGACGGTTAGCGGGGACAGCATGGCCCCAACGCTGGTTTCAGGAGATAGGTTGTTCGTAGATATCTCGGTGCGACATTTCCAGACTGACGGCGTTTACTCTTTCGTCTTTGGTAAAACATTTCACGTAAAACGCCTACAGATGCAGGGTGACAAGTTGGCCGTTCTGTCTGATAACCCCGCTTATGAGAAGTGGTATATCAACGAAGATAATCAGGATCAGCTCTATGTCATGGGTAAGGCGTTGATTCACGAGTCTATAAAATACAACAGACTGTAGTAGTTCACGCAGAAGGTCAGCCTAGCTAGTACTTTCTGGGAAAACTTTGAAACAATCTGTCTATTGTTAGCATAGATTGCAACTAGATTTCAGTTGCACTATCTTTAACAGAGGATGTATTCTTCGTGGGAAGAAAGGAAAAGTTAAAGTTGAAGTTAGATAGGTTGCCCAAAAATTTCACTTGGGATGAACTTGTCGCGCTTATGAGCCAGTATGGCTTCAAACTTTTGAACGCAAAACGTGGTTCAGGGCGTAAATTTTATAGCCAAGCCCTTGATAAATTAGTAATTTTTCATGAGCCACATCCTGAAAACACCCTCAAAAGATATGTCTTGGAAGAAGTTAAACTGCTGTTAGATGAGATTGATGATCATGAATAACCTGATGCAATACAAAGGGTACTATGGTAGCTCCAGCATTTCATTTGAAGACGGAGTTATGCATGGGAAGCTCGAATGCATAAATGATCTCGTCACATATGAAGGCGCTACCGTTGCGGAGCTTCGTGCTGCCTTTGAAGAGGCCGTTGACGACTATCTCGCAACTTGTGAAGAGATCGGGAAGTCGCCTGATAAGACGATGAGCGGTTCCTTCAACGTGCGTATAGGTGAATCTCTACATAAGAAAGCGTACTTAGCGGCCAAGTCAAAAAATATGACTTTAAACGATTATGTAAAACAGGCTGTAAGTGAGTCGGTAAATGGAAGAAAAGAGGTTCATTACCACTTTGAAAAGCCAAGGGATGTGAGGGAAGTCTCGTTCTTCTCCTCAAGACGCACTGAAGAAACCTATTGGGAAGTTTCAGTGGATAATGGAGTGCCGCACTAATGCTTGATAAGATTTGCTTTAAAGGGTTCGATTTAGAGGGCTCTTCACTTTTTATCAACGACGATGACAACTCTGAGGGCGGAAAATACAGCTTAAAATTTTCAGAGCACCGTGTGATTCCGCAGAATGATGAAGATGGAAACTGGGTATTTATTGAGGTCACACCTTCAGTGATCGGCTTCCCACGTGACCAAACGAACATTGATGACTGTGAAGATGTGCTCTTCAAAGCAGAAGCTAACTTGACGTTAACTTTTGAATGCTACCTTGATGAAAAGGTTACTGAAGATTTCTACAATGAAAATTCTTGGTTCTTTGAGAATTATGTTTACGTCTGTACAAAATTAGTATTTGAAAACATGTTTAAAGATACAGTATTAGACACCATCAAGTTACCATGGTCTCCAAAACCTACTGATAATTAAGATATTACCCGGCCTAATAGCCGGGTTTTTATTTACCTTTCCTTACCATAGAGGCTGAATCCCGCAGTATCCCCTTGTGAATGACGTTTCCTACAGCCCTCCTCTTTGCCTCAAGATAGTCAATTACGTTTTCCCGATTGATTTCAACACCATCAATGATTAACTGAATAACAACCCCACCGATCTCACCAGCTATGAATGCTGCACGGTCTTCTTCCAGCTCGTTACGATCCATACCCCTGCCCTCTGTGCTGTTTTTTTAAACATACCACTACTCCCAAAATAAATAAATTCAATTTTAAATCAGTAACATAAACCAACACCGCGCATTTTCTACTTTTTGTAGTTGCATTTTTCTACTTTAAGTAGGATTATTCAATCATCAACAGCGAACAGACCGAAACAAACAAAGCTTGAAGTCTGATTCGCTGGAGATGGTCGAACGGCGCGACTTTAAACCATGCGTCGGAACCGTGGCGGGACAGGATGTCGGCAATACGGGGCAAAAAAAGATTTATTCCAGCCTCTTCATGGTGAGGGGGTTGGGCTGAATCAACACCAGTTAGCAATGCTAAACGAGATACGGAGCACACAGTAATGTCATTGCGTTGTGTCAACGATTTCAGGAGGTTATAGTGCCATTATTAAAGCTACCAGATGCAGGTAACAACATGGCAAATGCACAGTACGAGAAGGGAAAAATAGTACTCGAACACTCAAAAAACCAAGTAAAAAAAGCTGGAGAGTGTATACGTAAAGGAAATGGCGATATCGAAAAAGCTATCGAAATTATCCAGCAGTATCGCGCCGCACATCTTTACCCATTGATGATTATAAAAAATCTGGTATGGAAGCATGCACAGAAGATAAATAAAAACGCGATTATAGCGCGGCGTTTAAAACGACTCCCGACAATCATTGATAAGCTTCGACGCAAAACGCTGGATGGCGTCACCCCAAACTCTATTGCAGTAACGAGAATGAGTGATATTGGCGGCTGTCGTGTTATTGTTGAAAATAGATTACAATTGCTTTTGTTGGATTCATCTCTTGACAAAAGTAGAACCACGCATAAATCAAAAGTTAAAGATTACATAAAGTCACCAAAGTCTACAGGATACCGTGGCATTCATCGGATTTATACCTGCTACGATAAAGATGAAGCTCACCAATGGAAAGGATTCGATATTGAGGTTCAGTTAAGAACAAAGCTTCAGCACTTGTGGGCTACGACTATTGAGGTGGTCGACTTATGTGAAGGCCGTACACTTAAAACGAACCCCTTTGAATCAAACCCATCATGGGTTAATTTTTTCAGGCTAATGAGCGAATTTATAGCTGAAGAAGAAGAGTTTATAACTCTAACCCCGCAAGAAAAAAATCAGATCAAAATAAGATTAATGAGTTTAAATGATAAGCTCAATGCAATAGAAAAACTGAAGTCATTCAACAGGTTATTTTCAGATAAGGATTTAGACTTATCAAAAATAAAAGGTGGGTATGTTATCATTGCCTTAAAAGGTAATAAAATATATTACAAAGCGTATACGCCATTGCAAAAACATTTGGCTATTCAAGCTTACTCAGCCGTTGAAAAGGATGAAGAGGCGAACGGCCTGTTTGTAGAAATGGATGATTTACGCAAATTATCTTACGCATATCCTAACTATCTTATTGATACAAGATTTTTCATAGATAAGTATGAACTTTATACCAGTACAAATTATTGGACTAGGCCTAGGTAGTTTAATCCATAATTTAACAAGGTCGCAAAAGCGGCCTTTTTTATTGCCTAAGTCTTGGCGGTTATCCAGTCTTCAACCATTCCAACAGGAGGAAGATGATAATGTTCTGATGGCTGACCGCCCTTTTTCTTCAATGTGTCCGCTTCCGGTGTTGGCTGGGTTTCCCTGCCCAGCGCGGGTTCAACTCCTGCCGGATACCCTATCTATCGGTGACCAGTATGACCTTCCGTAACGTTAATTTTCAGTACGGCGATCTGATGCGCGCCCCTCGTGGTGTGCAGGCTGTTCGCAACCCAAAAACCATCGCTAGTATCTGGCGGCGTAGCTGGCTGTGCAGGTTGCTTATCCAGAAAGGCGATCCAAATAGTTAACTGGAGATATTTATGTCCGAAAATAAAAACACCACGCCGTTTAGTCAGCAACTTGCCTATATCAATAAAGGCACGCTGGATGCTGAATTAACCGAGGCGCTGGCAGAAGTTATTAAGGCTGTTCGAGAAACAGGTAAGAAAGGCGCTGTTACTCTGACGCTGAACTGTGCAATGCTGAACAACCGCGATGAAAACACCATGAAGGTTACGCCAAAGGTCACTCGCACTATTCCAGAGCTTGACCGTGCAGACACCATCATGTTTGCCACTGCCGATGGCGATTTGCTCCGCGATGACCCTTCACAAACCCAGTTGGATTTGAAAGTCATTGAGCCAAAAACTCAGACTGCACCAATCAAGCTGGCCCAGTAATACCTATCTAACCAACCGTTCTAATCTGAAAAGGAAATATTCAATGTCTCATATTGAAGGCTCTGCCGTATCCGAAATTCGTGATCTGGTTTCTGCAAACCTGAAAACACAAACTGATATCCCGTCTGTTGTCGTGCCGGAGGGCTTTGAAGTCAAGTCGCTTGAAAGCCTACAGCTGGCACCGTCACGTATTCGTCAAGCTGCAAACCTGATCTCCCCTGGGTCTCTGATCGCTTACATTCAACGTTTCCGTGATTCTCGTACTGTTGTTTTCGCAGATAAGACCAAAACGCGAATCGTAGCCGTGTTGGACTTCCATCAGGATGCAGAAAAACCAAGCTGGGCCGCACACAAGGCCGTTTATGACTGCCCGTTCTCTGATGAATGGAAAGCCTGGGTTGCTGCTGATGGGAGCAAAATGGACCAGATTAACTTTGCTGAGTTCCTGGAAAACAACATTCAGAATGTCGCGCCGGTTAGTGATTCATATCTAGGGCCGTCAGGAACTGAACTGCTGGAAATGGTTCTCGCATTCCAGGAAACCCGTAAGTCAGAGTTTAAGTCCGTTAAACGTCTTTCTGATGGCACCTGCCAGTTCCAGTTCAGCGATGAAAAATCCGGTTCTGGCAACACCAAAATGCCAGAAAAAATCAGCCTGGCAATTTCACCATTCCATAACGGTTCGCCGTATCAGGTCGATGCCCGTATCCGTTATCGCCTGCGTGACGGTCAGTTAATCCTCTGGTATGAGCTGATCGAACCTAAGAAAGTTGTTGAGCATGCATTCCAGGAAATCGTCACTGATATGGAAAACCAGCTCGGTGAAGACCTGCCTATTTACGAAGGCTCCATTTAACCCATCAATACCGTGTGTTGTTTTATGCGCCCCCATTCGTGGGGGCGTATAGCAAAGCATTCCCTGAAAGAAGGTGATCATATGCCAAGCTTAGGCCAGCTCTATAACGATAAAGACGCCGGATTAACCACCCGAAAAACTTACAACGTACCAGTAGATAAAATTTATGCCGAGGAAGGCTACAACGTTCGTGAACTTAACCAGGCGCATGTAGAAGAATTCCGCGATGCCTTTATTGCCGGGGAATATATACCGCCGCTTGCCGTAGAAGTTACTGAGCGCGGGGTGAAAGTGATCGACGGCCACCACCGTTATCATGGCGCGTTGGCTGCTATCGCAATGGGGCACGATATTGTTCGTCTTGAGTGCAAAGATTTTGTAGGCAGTGAGGCTGACAAAATCGCCTTCATGGTGACCAGTTCTCAGGGGCTGGCATTGACTCCACTTGAACGAGGCGCAGCTTATCATCGCCTTCAAAATCAGGGGTGGAGCCCTTCAGAGATAGCGTCAAAAGTTAAACGCTCTGAGTCAGATATTCTTCAGCACCTCCAGCTTCACGAATGCACACCGTATATCAAAAAGCTCGTTCGTGACGGCTCAATGAATTACGCAATCGCAATCGGTATATCTCGTGAGCATGGTGTTTACGCAGATCGTGAAGCTTCACGTCTGATGAAAAAAGCCGAGGCAGCTGGAAAGAAAAAAGTTACCAAGAGCATAGCCAGCCCTCAGTTTAATGCTGGAAAAGCCAGGAAGTTCCTTGAACTTATTTCCTCTTGTACAAAGGATTCCGGGGAAGGGCTAACCATTGAAATTCCACCAGCAATACAAGCCGAAATCACATCTATTCTTCGGGAGTTTCGTCACGAAACTGACGAGGCTGCACCATGAAAAAAATATCCGAACTGATGATGTGGTCCCTGTTCTTTTCTCTCTTAACAGGGATTGGGTTAACTGCTG
Organism: Enterobacter sp. CPE_E890; assembly: GCF_046521475.1. Taxonomy (NCBI): domain Bacteria; kingdom Pseudomonadati; phylum Pseudomonadota; class Gammaproteobacteria; order Enterobacterales; family Enterobacteriaceae; genus Enterobacter; species Enterobacter sp. CPE_E890. The sequence continues at coordinate 3,456,325 of NZ_JBKFZW010000001.1, forward strand.
GATTCTACTGTTTCATCGGGACTGTAAAGCTGATCGCGAGGGTAATAGCATGAAAATTGAATACCAAGACATGGGGCCCACTGCAAAAATCATAATCACCAGCACCGTATTCGAGTTTCGCCGACACGTTCGGGTTGTTGATACGATTTTGATGTGTACTCCTGGAGTCATTGCGGATCGCCGTGGTTTCTTCCTCATGAAAACGGTGATTTCAGGTCGCTCTAAAGAAATGCTTCGCGCCAATAAAACAGCAGTGCGTGAGGTAAACCGATGATCATCATTGCCAATGAGTAAGAGGCCCATCGTGGAAAATTATCACTTACCACGCTGTCCTAATTGCGGTATGTCACCCTCTTTGAAGGTTCGTAGTCGGGGAATGAACTGGGGATCGGCAGAAATTCGTTGCTCGAATGGCTGTTCGGGTATGCGCGCCGGATTTTCGTACCCGCCAGATCATGAAGCTGAGGCCCGAAAAGAGCTGCGCGAAAAATGGGAAAAACTGGTGAAGGACAAAGCCCAATGAGCACTATTACCAAAGAGTTCACCAAAGAGCAGTTACAGCAAATCGAAGCAGCTGCGAAAGAAGTCCTGTGGCCTGTCGTGTGGTCGGAAAAGAAAGCACGAGAGCACTTCAGTGAAAAAATAACTGCCAAGGTGGTACTGAAGCTGGCGCGTATCGCGCTGGCATCGCTCGAAACGGAGCCTGCGATTCACCGCTGGCGTCGTGTGACCGTTGAGCCATACGGCCCTTATCCTTGGCATTACGGTAATTTTATCGGCTTCTCAAAACCCGTTGAGGGAATTGAGGACGAGTATTTTTACTCCGCCCCGCCAGCGCCGGTAGTTCCTGATGAGGCTATAAGTCTTGCCGTTGATGGAATAATGTCTACTTACGCAGATAATCAGGACGAATGCCGGAAACGTATTAGAAATCATATTGAAGACGCCTGCCGCGCCGCCATGCAGGGAGCAATGCAGCAGGAGGAGACGGTAAAATCAAAAAAGTAGATCGCTGCGATGTCTGCACTGAAGGCGCTCGCGGCGGGTGTGGTACGTGTGTTTTTAACGGTAATTTTTGATGAGGTATTTATGACTACTACTGATTTTATGGAGGAGCAGGAAGTATTCGACCTGCTCAAAAAGAAAAAAACTGCTGTTTGGCGCTTACGCAAAGAACGTGGTTTCCCCAATCCTGTTCTCACATATCCGTCACGCTACAGCCGTAAAGCAGTTATGAAATGGATTGAAGAGGGCGGCGTCAACCGAGCTGTTTAACATGCCAGAATATTTTATCGGCATACATTTCATAAGCCTCTTTCTGCTCCACCAGCCAGTCGTGTTTGTTGTACACGGCCATCACACCACCCAGTTCATGCCCCAGCATCTTTTCGGTGACATGGGGCATAACTCCCTCCCCTGACAAATTCGTTACCAGTGAGCGCCTGAAATCGTGCGTTCTCCATTCAGGTATATCAATTTTATCCCTTAGTTTTTTCATGTAGAGATTTGCTGACGAACGATCTATTGCCTTATCCAGTTCCTGGCCAGGGAACAGGACGGTGTTACCCGAATTTAAAAGCCTCTCTACAAAAGGCTTTACCTGCTCAAAAACAGGACGACGAATAACATTCCCCATTTTTGAATGCTCAGCTGGAGTAGTCCAAATAAGATCGTCCATATTGAATTCACTGTTAGTAGCCAGGCGAAGTTCTGACAATCTGGCTCCCCACAACAACAACAGTTGGTGAAGCACCTTGTTGGAAGTAACGATCTTGTTGTTTTCCAGCGCGAGCCATATTTTTGCCAGTTCGGTATAGGTTAAAACCCTGCTACCAACATCCGGCTTCTTTCCTATCGTCTTAACGCTGAGCTTCAGAACCTCGCACGAAGGTATGAGTTGTCGGCTGATACACCAGTTCATTACTGATCGCAGCTGCAGGAGAAGTACCCTGGCCTTTTTGCCGTTTTTCTTTTCCTGCTTATCGAAAAACCTAACCCATGCTGAAACAGGGATGTTGACGACGGGGGCATCCGGGAATTCTGTGTACATAGTGTTGTACACAACTGACTTGTATAAAGTCTGTGTATTAGGCTTCAGGGTTTCAACATACTTGTTCCACCACTGATCGAGACACTCTTTCAGCGTCAGCTCGCCATCCTCTTTGGCAAAATAATTTTTAGGGTTTAGCCCCTTGAGGTACAATTCGCGCATCTCGCCGACTATTACGCGCGCTTCTTTCAGAGAGGTAGCTGGATAGCGTCCAATAGAAAGGCGAACAGGTTTACCGTTCCATCGGTACCGAAACTGAAACGTAATCGTTCCGGTAGGGGTTATACGCACGCTGAGACCGTCGCCATCTGTTACTTCTGGCGCGCCGTTGTATGGCTTGTCATTGATGCTGCGTAGTTTGGTATCACTGAGGGCCACGGCTCTGTATCCTGTACACACTGATTTTCAGCATTCTGTACTCAATCTGTACGCAATGGCAAGTGAACCAAATGATTTTCTTTGCGTACAGACATGAACGAACAGGAAATAAAAGAGACTAAAAGCTTGAAGCTGCGTGGACTATTGGGATAACATGCAACACAAGACGAACACTTAAAAATCAGTTATTTCTACGTCCTCTTAGTTAAATGGATATAACGAGCCCCTCCTAAGGGCTAGTTGCAGGTTCGATTCCTGCAGGGGACACCAGATATAACTCTCCTGATGTCTACCGAATTCAATAAAAACCTTTTATAATCAGCCATAACCCCTCTTCTCAGGCTATGCGACGTCAACTGAAGTCTACCCATATCTACGTGAATCAATAAACGTTTGGGGGCCTAAGTGGGGGCTTATCCTGTTCAACGGAAAATGAGGCCCCCAAATGCCACTGAATGCTCGTCAGGTCGAGACTGCAAAGCCCAGAGATAAAGCCTATAAACTCGCTGATGGCGGAGGGCTCTATCTCATGGTCAATACTAACGGTTCAAAGTACTGGCGAATGAAGTATCGATTTGCCGGTAAAGAGAAAAAACTCTCGTTCGGAACCTATCCTGACATCTCACTTGCGGAAGCCCGCACTAAGCGCGATGAAGCGAGAAAAACATTGGCAAATGATAAAGATCCCGGTGAAGTTAAAAAAGCCGAACTACTTGCCCAAAAACTATCGGTTACGAATACTTTTGAAGCGATAGCGGTTGAGTGGTACAACGCAAAAGTTTCTGGCTGGTCAAAAAACTACGCTGACTATGTTAACCGGGCCTTCAAAAACAATGTATTTCCCTTTGTTGGATCGCAGCCGGTTAATGAGATAAAGCCACTGGAGCTTCTGTCTGTATTGCAGCGTATGGAAAAGCGAGGTGCGCCGGAGCTTGCCAGTAAAGTGCGCCAACGTTGTAGCGAAGTGTTCCGTTACGCTATTGTTACTGGCCGAGCCGAGTACAACCCTGCGGCTGATCTTGGTAGTGCTTTACAGGGGTACGAGAAACAACATTATCCCTTTCTTACTGCTGCTGAGCTACCCGAGTTTTTACAAAAGCTTTCACAATACACCGGCAGTCTAGTAACGCTTCTGGCGACCCGACTACTCATGCTTACGGGCTTACGAACCGTCGAATTACGTATGGCAGAATGGAGTGAAATCGACTTCGAAAACCATATCTGGGAAATACCGAAAAGTAGAATGAAGATGAGGCGACCCCACATAGTGCCCCTTTCTGCTCAATCCTTAGCAGCACTTCGGCAACTAAAGCAATTGACCGGTACTTACCAGTTTATCTTTGCAGGTCGAAACGATGTTAATAAACCAATGAGCGAAGCCAGCATCAATATGGTTATTAAAAGGATTGGTTACGATAAGAGAGCAACCGGACATGGTTTTCGTCACACCATGAGCACAATCTTGCATGAGGAAGGATTCAACACTGCTTGGATTGAGACCCAGCTCGCGCATGTGGACAAGAACGCGATTCGCGGGACCTATAACCATGCGCAGTATCTTGAAGGGAGGAAAGAGATGATGCAGTGGTATGGGGACTATTTGGATGGATTGCGATTGGATGGAAACGTTGCCAGAGTTAGTTAATGAAGAGCCGATTCGAGTTCGGCCTTCGCACCAACAGTATGTAAATAGACCTCAACTGAGGTCTTTTTTTATGCCTAAAATGAATCGCCACGGGTTTAACAGACACCTCAGAGTCATTTAAGATGGCTTAAAGAGAGGTGCCCATGAGCGGTAAGCGTTATCCCGAAGAGTTTAAAACTGAAGCAGTCAAACAGGTTGTTGATCGCGGTTATTCTGTTTCCAGAGTTGCAACACGTCTCGATATCACCACCCACAGCCTTTATGCATGGATAAAGAAGTACGGTCCGGATTCTTCCACTAATAAAGAACAGTCAGATGCTCAGGCCGAGATCCACCGTCTCCAGAAAGAGCTGAAACGGGTTACCGGTAATGCTGTCAACCTGTTGATGACTATTTTAATCTGTAGTCATTCAATCCTTGTAACATCAGGATGATCCTGGTGTCAGTGAAAATACGAAATCAACACGTTGGTATCATTACCCACCTGTGAACTGACGTCGGCATTTTGAATCTCACTTCGGCGTGCCCCCTCCGAATGGCGCAAAACATTTCGTGGTATGGCATGATAGCACCCGAAGAGAGTCAATTCAGGGTGGTAAATGTGAAACCAGTAACGCTATACGATGTCGCAGAGTATGCCGGTGTCTCTTATCAGACCGTTTCCCGCGTGGTGAACCAGGCCAGCCACGTCTCTGCGAAAACGCGGGAAAAGGTGGAAGCGGCGATGGCGCAGCTGAACTACATTCCCAACCGCGTGGCACAACAACTGGCGGGGAAACAGTCGTTGCTGATTGGCGTTGCTACCTCCAGTCTGGCCCTGCACGCGCCGTCGCAAATTGTCGCGGCGATTAAATCTCGCGCCGATCAACTGGGTGCCAGCGTGGTGGTGTCGATGGTAGAACGAAGCGGCGTCGAAGCCTGTAAAGCGGCGGTGCACAATCTTCTCGCGCAACGCGTCAGTGGGCTGATCATTAACTATCCGCTGGATGACCAGGATGCCATTGCTGTGGAAGCTGCCTGCGCTAATGTTCCGGCGTTATTTCTTGATGTCTCTGACCAGACTCCCATCAACAGTATTATTTTCTCCCATGAAGACGGTACGCGACTGGGCGTGGAGCATCTGGTCGCATTGGGTCACCAGCAAATCGCGCTGTTAGCGGGCCCATTAAGTTCTGTCTCGGCGCGTCTGCGTCTGGCGGGCTGGCATAAATATCTCACTTGCAATCAAATTCATCCGATAGCGGAACGGGAAGGCGACTGGAGTGCCATGTCCGGTTTTCAACAAACCATGCAAATGCTAAATGAGGGCATCGTTCCCACTGCGATGCTGGTTGCCAACGATCAGATGGCGCTGGGCGCAATGCGCGCCATTACCGAGTCCGGGTTGCGCGTTGGTGCGGATATCTCGGTAGTGGGATACGACGATACCGAAGACAGCTCGTGTTATATCCCGCCGTTAACCACCATCAAACAGGATTTTCGCCTGCTGGGGCAAACCAGCGTGGACCGCTTGCTGAAACTCTCTCAGGGCCAGGCGGTGAAGAGCAATCAGCTGTTGCCCGTCTCACTGGTGAAAAGAAAAACCACCCTGGCGCCCAATACGCAAACCACCTCTCCCCGCACGTTGGCAGATTCCTTAATGCAGCTGGCACGACAAGTTTCCCGACTTGAAAGCGGGCAGTGAGCGCAACGCAATTAATGTGAGTCAGCTCACTCATTAGGCACCCCAGGCTTTACACTCTATGTGTCCGGCTCGTATGTTATGCGAAAATGTGAGCGGATAACAATTCACGCAGGATACAACTATGACAATGATTACGGATTCACTGGCCGTCGTATTACAACGTCGTGACTGGGAAAACCCTGGCGTTACCCAACTTAATCGCCTTGCGGCACATCCCCCTTTCGCCAGCTGGCGTAATAGCGAAGAGGCTCGCACCGATCGCCCTTCCCAAGAGTCGCGCAGCCTGAATGGTGAATGGCGCTTTGCCTGGTTTCCGGCACCAGAAGCGGTACCAGAAAGCTGGCTGGAGCGCGATCTTCCTGACGCCGATACTGTCATCGTCCCCTCAAACTGGCAGATGCACGGTTACGATGCGCCTATCTACACCAACGTGACCTATCCCATTGCGGTCAATCCGCCGTATGTTCCCACGGAGAATCCGACGGGTTGTTACTCGCTCACATTTAATGTTGATGAAAGCTGGCTACAGGAAGGCCAGACGCGAATTATTTTTGATGGTGTTAACTCGGCGTTTCATTTGTGGTGCAACGGGCGCTGGGTCGGTTACGGACAGGACAGTCGTTTGCCGTCTGAATTTGACCTGAGCGCATTTTTACACGCCGGAGAAAACCGCCTCGCGGTGATGGTGCTGCGCTGGAGTGACGGCAGTTATCTGGAAGATCAGGATATGTGGCGGATGAGCGGCATTTTCCGTGACGTCTCGTTGCTGCATAAACCGAGCACGCAAATCAGCGATTTCCATGTAGCCACTCACTTTAATGATGATTTCAGCCGCGCTGTACTGGAGGCAGACGTTCAGATGTACGGCGAGCTGCGCGATGAGCTGCGGGTGACGGTTTCTTTGTGGCAGGGTGAAACGCAGGTCGCCAGCGGCACCGCGCCTTTCGGCGGTGAAATTATCGATGAGCGTGGTGGTTATGCCGATCACGTCACCCTACGTCTGAACGTCGAAAACCCGAAACTGTGGAGCGCCGAAATCCCGAATCTCTATCGTGCGGTGGTTGAACTGCACACCGCCGACGGCACGCTGATTGAAGCAGAAGCCTGCGATGTCGGTTTCCGCGAGGTGCGGATTGAAAATGGTCTGCTGCTGCTGAACGGCAAGCCGTTGCTGATTCGCGGCGTTAACCGTCACGAGCATCATCCTCTGCATGGTCAGGTCATGGATGAGCAGACGATGGTGCAGGATATCCTGCTGATGAAGCAGAACAACTTTAACGCCGTGCGCTGTTCGCATTATCCGAACCATCCGCTGTGGTACACGCTGTGCGACCACTACGGCCTGTATGTGGTGGATGAAGCCAACATTGAAACCCACGGCATGGTGCCAATGAATCGTCTGACCGATGATCCGCGCTGGCTACCCGCGATGAGCGAACGCGTAACGCGAATGGTGCAGCGCGATCGTAATCACCCGAGTGTGATCATCTGGTCGCTGGGGAATGAATCAGGCCACGGCGCTAATCACGACGCACTCTATCGCTGGATCAAATCTGTCGATCCTTCCCGCCCGGTACAGTATGAAGGCGGCGGAGCCGACACCTTCGCAACCGATATTATTTGCCCGATGTACGCGCGCGTGGATGAAGACCAGCCCTTCCCGGCTGTGCCGAAATGGTCCATCAAAAAATGGCTTTCGTTGCCTGGAGAGACGCGCCCGCTGATCCTTTGCGAATACGCCCACGCGATGGGTAACAGTCTTGGCGGCTTCGCTAAATACTGGCAGGCGTTTCGTCAGTACCCCCGTTTACAGGGCGGCTTCGTCTGGGACTGGGTGGATCAGTCGCTGATTAAATATGATGAAAATGGCAATCCGTGGTCGGCTTACGGCGGTGATTTTGGCGATAAGCCGAATGATCGCCAGTTCTGCATGAACGGTCTGGTCTTTGCCGACCGCACGCCGCATCCGGCGCTGACGGAAGCAAAACACCAGCAGCAGTTTTTCCAGTTCAGTTTATCCGGGCGAACCATCGAAGTGACCAGCGAATACCTGTTCCGTCATAGCGATAACGAGCTCCTGCACTGGATGGTGGCGCTGGATGGCAAGCCGCTGGCAAGCGGTGAAGTGCCTCTGGATGTCGCTCCACAAGGTAAACAGTTGATTGAACTGCCTGAACTACCGCAGCCGAAGAGCGCCGGACAACTCTGGCTAACGGTTCACGTAGTGCAACCGAACGCGACCACATGGTCAGCAGCCGGACACATCAGCGCCTGGCAGCAGTGGCGTCTGGCGGAAAACCTCAGCGTGACACTCCCCTCCGCGCCCCACGCCATCCCGCAACTGACCACCAGCGAAACGGATTTTTGCATCGAGCTGGATAATAAGCGTTGGCAATTTAACCGCCAGTCAGGCTTTCTTTCACAGATGTGGATTGGCGATAAAAAACAACTGCTGACGCCGCTGCGCGATCAGTTCACCCGCGCACCGCTGGATAACGACATTGGCGTAAGTGAAGCGACCCGCATTGACCCTAACGCCTGGGTCGAACGCTGGAAGGCGGCGGGCCATTACCAGGCCGAAGCAGCGTTGTTGCAGTGCACGGCAGATACGCTTGCCGACGCGGTGCTGATTACCACGGTCCACGCGTGGCAGCATCAGGGGAAAACCTTATTTATCAGCCGGAAAACCTACCGGATTGATGGAAGTGGTCAAATGGCGATTACCGTTGATGTTGAAGTGGCGAGCAATACGCCACATCCGGCGCGGATTGGCCTGACCTGCCAGCTGGCGCAGGTAGCAGAGCGGGTAAACTGGCTCGGATTAGGGCCGCAAGAAAACTATCCCGACCGCCTTACTGCGGCCTGTTTTGACCGCTGGGATCTGCCATTGTCAGACATGTATACCCCGTACGTCTTCCCGAGCGAAAACGGTCTGCGCTGCGGGACGCGCGAATTGAATTATGGCCCACACCAGTGGCGCGGCGACTTCCAGTTCAACATCAGCCGCTACAGTCAACAGCAACTGATGGAAACCAGCCATCGCCATCTGCTGCACGCGGAAGAAGGCACATGGCTGAATATCGACGGTTTCCATATGGGGATTGGTGGCGACGACTCCTGGAGCCCGTCAGTGTCGGCGGAATTCCACCTTAGCGCCGGTAGCTACCATTACCAGTTGCTCTGGTGTCAAAAATAATAATAACCGGGCAGGCCATGTCTGCCCGTATTTCGCGTAAGGAAATCCATTATGTACTATTTAAAAACACAAACTTTTGGATGTTCGGTTTATTCTTTTTCTTTTACTTTTTTATCATGGGAGCCTACTTCCCGTTTTTCCCGATTTGGCTACATGACATCAACCATATCAGCAAAAGTGATACGGGTATTATTTTTGCCGCTATTTCTCTGTTCTCGCTATTATTCCAACCGCTGTTTGGTCTGCTTTCTGACAAACTCGGGCTGCGCAAATACCTGCTGTGGATTATTACCGGCATGTTAGTGATGTTTGCGCCGTTCTTTATTTTTATCTTCGGGCCACTGTTACAATACAACATTTTAGTAGGATCGATTGTTGGTGGTATTTATCTAGGCTTTTGTTTTAACGCCGGTGCGCCAGCAGTAGAGGCATTTATCGAGAAAGTCAGCCGTCGCAGTAATTTCGAATATGGTCGCGCGCGGATGTTTGGCTGTGTTGGCTGGGCGCTGTGTGCCTCGATTGTCGGCATCATGTTCACCATCAATAATCAGTTTGTTTTCTGGCTGGGTTCTGGCTGTGCATTCATCCTCGCCGTTTTACTCTTTTTCGCCAAAACGGATGCGCCCTCTTCTGCCACGGTTGCCAATGCGGTAGGTGCCAACCATTCGGCATTTAGCCTTAAGCTGGCGCTGGAACTGTTCAGACAGCCAAAACTGTGGTTTTTGTCACTGTATGTTATTGGCGTTTCCTGCACCTACGATGTTTTTGACCAACAGTTTGCTAATTTCTTTACTTCGTTCTTTGCTACCGGTGAACAGGGTACGCGGGTATTTGGCTACGTAACGACAATGGGCGAATTACTTAACGCCTCGATTATGTTTTTGCGCCACTGATCATTAATCGCATCGGTGGGAAAAACGCCCTGCTGCTGGCTGGCACTATTATGTCAGTACGTATTATTGGCTCATCGTTCGCTACCTCAGCACTGGAAGTGGTTATTCTGAAAACGCTGCATATGTTTGAAGTACCGTTCCTGCTGGTGGGCTGCTTTAAATATATTACCAGCCAGTTTGAAGTGCGTTTTTCAGCGACGATTTATCTGGTCTGTTTCTGCTTCTTTAAGCAACTGGCGATGATTTTTATGTCTATTCTGGCGGGCAATATGTATGAAAGCATCGGTTTCCAGGGCGCTTACCTGGTGCTGGGTCTGGTGGCGCTGGGCTTCACCTTAATTTCCGTGTTCACGCTTAGCGGCCCCGGCCCACTTTCTCTGCTGCGTCGCCAGGTGAATGAAGTCGCTTAAGAAATTAATGTCGGATACGGCGCGAGCGCCTTATCCGACCAACTTATCAGGACGGAATGTTAAAAATGAACATGTCGATGACAGAAAAAATAAAAGCAGGCAAGCTATTTACCGATATGTGCGAAGGCTTACCTGAAAAAGACTTCGTGGGAAAACATTAATGTATGAGTTCAATCACTCGCATCCATCAGAAGTTGAAAAAGGGTAATGACTCCAACTTATTGATAGTGTTTTATGTTCAGATAATGCCCAATGACTTTGTCATGCAGCTCCACCGATTTTGAGAACGACAGTGACTTCCTGCCCAGCCTTGCCGGATGCTGCCTCAGGTTCAGGTTATGCCGCTCAATGCGCTGCGTATATCGCTTGCTGATAACGTGCAGTTCTCCCTTCAGGCGTGATTCATAAAGCGGCCAGCCATCCGTCATCCATACCACGACCTCAAAGGCCGACAGCAGGCTCAGAAGACGCTCCAGCGTGGCCAGCGTGCGTTCACCGAATACGTGCGCCACAACCGTCCTCCGTATCCTGTCATACGCGTAAAACAACCAGCGCTGGCGTGATTTAGCCCCGACGTAACCCCACTGTTCGTCCATTTCCGCGCAAACAATGACGTCACTGCCCGGTTGTATGCGTGAGTTTACCGACTGCGGCCTGAGTTTTTAAGTGTCGTAAAATCGTGTTGAGGCCAACGCCCATAATGCGTGCACTGGCGCGACATCCGACGCCATTCATGGCCATATCAATAATTTTCTGGTGTGTACCGGGCTGAGAGGCGGTGTAAGTGAACTGTAGCTGCCATGTTTTACGGCAGTGAGAGCAGAGATAGCGCTGATGTCCGGCAGTGCTTTTGCCGTTACGCACCACCCCGTCAGTAGCTGAGCAGGAGGGACAACTGATGGAGATGGAAGCCACGGGAGCACCTCAAAAACACCATCATACACTAAATCAGTAAGTTGGCACCATTACCACCGTGCAGTGGCTAATCAGCGAATGACCGGGAGTAATGCGCGGTGGAAATGGACAACAGATTACAACCGTCGCTCGATAGCGGAAACGGCGATGTACCGGGTAAAACAGCTGTTCGGGGGTTCACTGACGCTGCGTGACTACGATGGTCAGGTTGCGGAGGCTATGGCCCTGGTACGAGCGCTGAACAAAATGACGAAAGCAGGTATGCCTGAAAGCGTGCGTATTGCCTGAAAACACAACCCGCTACGGGGGAGACTTACCCGAAATCTGATTTATTCAACAAAGCCGTCTTCAATTACAACATCGCCCCAGGGATTCGCTTCACAGCAAAGCTTCAGAAAAGACTTAAACCATCCCTTGTTTTGTATTTCTTCCGGAAGCTGTACCACATGTATGGCCAGACAATCTCCCTGGTAACGATTAGTACTTTGTCTAAGCCCTACAACAATCCCCTTTTCTTGAATCTGTACACCTGCCTGATGCTCTTTCATGTCGGGCGTATAGTGCCTTGCTCTGTTTAACCAAGCCACCAGCTGCTGAGCCGTAGTTGGTGATTCTTCAGCTATCCATTTCAGGTACTTGATGCGGTCCATATGCTCCTCCCTGTACGATTTCCAATGAAAGGCTCTACAGTATTAAGCTGCTGTAGAGCTCATTCAACCATGCTCAAACGGTGCGTATTAAAGGATGCCTAACCTTTTTGTTTCATCGATCCACGGTCTGAATTCTTCCAGTAGATTATCATATAGCTTTTCATCGCTAATCGAACCGAAATCATCCATGGCAAAGAAGTGGGTGTTATCAACCCGGCGGTCAGTAAAGTCATCCAGATTTTTGAGGATACCGTAGCTTGAACCACCCAGGCCGACAAACTTCCAGAAGATGGGGTAGTTGGCAGAACGCCGGATTGCATCTTTAATCGCCCGGGTCTTGCTGATCCCGCCATCGGTAATAAATACTACATATACTGGGATTTTCGAGTCCTTAAAATAGTCGACTATTTCTTCCATCACAGGAGGCTCGTTGTTTGTCCCTCCAAGGCCCGGCAGGTTCTCCCAGGCTGAACGCTTTCCAGACCCGCGAATGGACTGAATATATGTGTCCAGGTTGTCCAGTGTGACGTTTGGATACTTCTTATGCTTCTCTCCAAATCCCCAGACATCCATTTCACCGTCGTCGTCGAACTGGGCGGCAAGAACGGCGATGCGGTCCAGCACAGACTGAACGTTACCCTTACTGAACTGGCCACTCATCGAGCCGGATGCGTCAAGTACAAATGCAACCGCTGCCTCAAGGGTGTCCAGTTTATTTTTAGTGAGACTGACCGAGGCTTTTTTAGCGAGGCTTACAAGGCGCGGAGATCTGGTTTCCAGTTTCTTTTCCAGACTGATACGAGCTGGCTTTGCTGGCTGCGGAGCTGGCTGTGCGACATCAACGCCATAGCTAATGGCCAGAGGCTCAAGTCCACCGTTGAAACCCTGCCCGAGCGCACGAAGCTTCCAGGCGCCATTGTGCCGATATACTTCACCCAGGATGATTGCTTTCTCACTGCGGCCCTGAGTCTCAGCCTGAAAGTCAGCGATACCAGGAGCCTGAATGCTCAATAAACTGAGCCCACTGATGGTATCTTCACCATCAATGACAACGGTGATCGCAATTTTACTGACGTTCGCTGGAACACGATCCAGTGCTATATCAATGCTGGACTGCTGCGAACCGGTAACGAGCTTGACTGCCCCCTCAGGAGAAGCCAAATTATTATAAAAGATAAAGTCAGAATCGCCACTGACCTTTCCCTGAGCATTAAGCAAGAACAGGCAGGTATCGGGTTCGCCTTTAAAGCCGGATTTGGCAGGGTACTGAAGATTCAGCCTGATAGCAGATTGCTGAAGGGGTATGTTTTGTCCGGATTGTAGATTCATATTAACTCTCCTGATTTTTGATTATTTTTAAAGCGCAGCGTTTATATATGTTCCCCAGGCTTAGTTCAGGACGCTGGATATTCGGTGAGGCGTAAATATGGTGTGACACCATATTTCATCACGCTGAAGTTTCTATACCTGTTGAATTTGAATTTTCATTGCCCGGGTATCTTATGTTCCAGATCCCGTTCCTTCATAAATCGCAAAAGTAACATATATCCGAGGGGCATGCTGTTGATATAAGGCACGGAATACTGGCTTAACCAGCAACCATAGATAAACCCGGATCCTGCAAAAAGGTTCACGCCAGAATTAACATTACTCTGCTTTCTGAAAACGCCCGGCCCCCTTTCTCAGATTCAACAGCTGATAGCGGATCGTTACCCAAAAAAAACCCCGGCATTGCCGGGGTCAGACTCAGCGTCTTTTAGACATTGACGCCGTGCTGGGAAGCAAGCGCTGACAGGCCACCGGCAAAACCCTGGCCGACAGCTTTAAACTTCCACTCAGCGCCATGGCGATACAGTTCACCGAAGACCATTGCGGTTTCAGTTGAGGCGTCTTCAGACAGATCGAAACGGGCAATTTCCGTGCCGTTGTCGTTGTTGTAAACGCGCATGAAGCTGTTGCTCACCATGCCGAAGTTTTGTTTACGAGCTTCTGCATCATAGATGGTAACGGCAAACACCAGTTTTTTGATGTCTGCTGAGACTTTGGTCAGATCAATTTTGACCTGCTCATCGTCGCCGTCGCCTTCACCAGTACGGTTGTCGCCCTGGTGCTCTACTGCGCCATCAGGGCTGGTTTTATTATTGAAGAAAATGAAATGGGCATCTGACAGCACTTTACCGTCTTCACCTACTGCGAATACGGAAGCGTCAAGGTCAAAACCCTGACCATCGGTTACACGGGCATCCCAGCCCAGACCAACCATAGCGACATTCATGGTTGGTGCTTCTTTGGTCAGAGATACGTTGCCGCCTTTTACGAGAGAAACTGCCATTTTTAGCTCCTGCAAACAGTTGAATGAGGCTGAATTAACAGCCCCGGATATGAAAAGTTACTTTTCGATCAGGACGCGTTAATGCCGTACTGAGCACATACAGATGCCAGACCACCAGCATAACCCTGGCCTACTGCGCGGAATTTCCACTCACCATTGTGGCGATACAGCTCGCCAAACAGCATGGCGGTTTCAGTGGACGCATCTTCGGTCAGATCGTAGCGAGCGACTTCAGTCTGGTTATCGTCATTAACCAGACGAATAAACGCACCGGATACCTGACCAAAGCTCTGGCGACGAGCCTGAGCATCGTGGATGGTCACAACGAAGATGATCTTGTCAACTTCAGACGGGACGGCGTCCAGTTTAATTTTCAGCGATTCATCATCACCATCGCCCTCACCGGTGCGGTTATCGCCGGTGTGTGTTACGGAACCGTCGGATGACGTCAGGTTGTTATAGAAGATGAAATCTGAATCGCCGCGCACTTTGCCGTTTGAGGCCAGCAGGAATGCTGAAGCATCCAGGTCAAAGTCCTGACCGTCTGTTGAACGCGCATCCCAGCCAAGGCCCACTAGGACGTTTTTCATTGACGGAGCTGCTTTACTTAGGGAGACGTTCCCGCCTTTGGAAAGAGAAACACTCATAAAATAACCTCTTCGATTAGTAATTGTTCAGGTTAACACTTAAGGGGATTAACTCCCCTTTTCCTCAGATTCAGGTTTGCCCGGGAACATGACGCTTGCGAGAATGCCCAGCGCCAGTACACCCAGTACAACATACAGGCTGGTTGTTGCCGCGATGCTGTAACCATGATGCCAGATGTGATCGGTCGCATTCAGGCCGAGTTTTGCCGCGATGAAGAACAGCAGCACGATAACGGCCTTCTCCAGATGAACCAGGTACTGTTTCAGTGCCTCAAGGACAAAGTACAGAGTACGCAGGCCCAGGATAGCAAACATCATGGCACTATAGACGATAAGCGGTTCACGACTGACGGCAATGATTGCCGGTACCGAGTCAAACGCGAACATTACGTCCGAGAGTTCAACCACAGCCACACACAGGAACAGCGGGGTCGCATACAGCGCCGCTTTTTTACCACGGCCAATGGTGACATCGCTGTTTTCTGGTTTCGCCAGTTCAGCATCCACTTCCTTCTGGTTAAGCAGGAAGGCATGCCCTCTGAGCTTCGGCCAGATAGGGAAGAAGCGTTTAACCATGCGGTAAGCCAGATGCTGGGAGTAATCCTCAATTTCATCATCGTCATCACCGCTTTTAAGCATCATGACCGCTGTCCAGGCAACGATAATAGCGAAGACAACTTCAACATACGGCCCCAGACTCAGCAGGCTCGTACCGATGGCGACAAAGATGCCCCTGAAGACAATGGCACCAATGATCCCCCAGTAGAGAACACGGTGGCGATAACGATCCGGAACGGCGAACCAGGAGAAGATGGCCATCATGACGAACAGGTTATCGACCGACAGCACTTTCTCCAGCGCATAACCCGTGACAAACAGACTGGCAACCTCAGCACCGTGGTGGATATAGAGGAAACCGGCAAATGCCATCGCAACCACAACCCAGAATACGGACCAGAGCGCCGCACTCTTCAGCGAAATAGGCTTGTCATCACGGTGCATAAACAGGTCAATAAAGATGGCACCGACTGAAAGCGCAATAAAAACAATGACCGTTTCAGTCGGGAAGCCGATGTGTGTGGAAACCATATTTTACCCTTAGGGATGTGGATCAGAGGCCAAATTCAGCCGGGTCGAAGCCCAACGCGATAGCGATCTCGCGGGAGGCCAGTTTCTCGTCCTGATCGAAGTTACCGTCACTTTTCGCAACGGCAATACCAACACGTAAGGCCAGCTGAGCGGCCTCAGGCTGATCTTTCAGCGCCAGGATGTATTTCATGGTTTCGCCCTTGCCGATTTCAACATCGAAATCGAAGCTTGAAACCAGTTTATTGAAGAACTCAATCACCTCATTGGTATCGAAGACCTTCAGCTCTTCTGAAGAGCGCAGAAAGCCCATCATTTTCTGCTTTTCTTCCGAACTTACGCCGTCACTCGATACGGCAATACGGGCACATACAGCAACGGTGCCCTGCATGAATTTTTTGTTTTTGAAACGGCCAACCTGGCGGGTCAGTTCGTCACGGCCTGAGTTAATGGCACCTTTAACTTTGTCGAAAAAGCTCATACCTGTTTCCTTTGTTGCTGTGTTATTTAGAACCGGCGCTCCAGCGAAATCCCCAGCCAAATGCCCGGTCCATTTCGTCCTGGCCTTTGAAGTACTGGTTAATTCGCTCGACTTTAATTGCGCCGTTTTCGTTTACGAGTCTGGCAATGGCGCACAATGTGCGACGGTTTTCACCTTCGGTCAGGCGGGTCTCAATGGGCGGTTGATCCGGCACATGAATGGTGACCACACCATCAGTCTTGTCCCAGCTGGGAACACCTTCATAAATAAAGGCGTAAATCAGCACTTCGCGGATATGCTTCCATTCACGTCCATTGATATGCAGCCACTCGCCGTCTGATACATCACCCGTCCGGTCATCGCCCTTGAGCTGAACATACGGTTCATCGCGATAATCACCGAATGCATTACCGAGCGCCTGAATGACCGATTTATACCCGTCCTGAAGCTCAACAAAGGCCCCCAGATCCAGGTCGATTCCTTTGGAGCCGAACATGCCTGCAAAGCCTGATTTGCCGCTGCCCCGGTGCCAGTTCAGGTTGATCCGGATTTCACCGAAGTTATCCCGTTTGGTCAGGCTGATTGCAGGCTTCTCTTTTGTCAGCGATACCTTGCTCAGGCTGATTTTTGTCTCAACTGGCGGAGGGGTTACAACCGGAGGAGTCGGGGCTGCGGGAGCCGGTTCGTCGGCAATATTTACGCCGAAATGCTCTGCCAGCGGTTTAAGTCCACCGTTGAACCCCTGCGCAACAAAGCGGAATTTCCAGTCATTATTACGACGGTAAAATTCACCCAGAATTAAGGCTGCTTCCTGACGGCCGCTCAATTCGACACTGCCGCTAACCAGGCCGGTAGCCCCTTGCTCCACGTCGATGGAAAGATTACGAAGACCGGACACCGTCTGCCCACCGTCACAGGTCACGGTGAACGCAATTTTTTGGACATCAGGTTTCAGCCGGTTGAGCGCGACAGTAAAGGTTGAGTACTGGCCTTCACTGACCAGGCTGACGGTACCATCATCGTTACGTGGCTGACCATAGAACACCATGTCCGCATCACCCTGCACCTTCCCGTCGGCATACAGGCGAAACGCCGAAGCATCCACCTGGCCGCCCGAGGTGATCCGGACCCGCAACTCCTGGGCTGGAACGGGGGCATTGCCCCCCGGCGTCAGGTTCATTAGCGGATAACCGCTGAAACGATATCGGAGTGCATATCGTCAATTGTGCGGCCGCGACAGGCATGGCCAAGGGCGGTAAAGTCCCAGTTGCCGTTATTACGGCGCAGCGAAGAAATAACGATCCCGGTATGTGAGCCCTGCTCAGTCAGCTTGTAGCGAGCCAGCTCTTTGCCGGTTTGATCGACAACGCGGCAGAACGCGTTTTCGACGTCATTGAACGACTGACCACGGAAGCTGTTTACCGTAAACGCCAGGTATTCAACGTTTGCAGGCAGTCGGGAGAGGTTGACATTAATCACCTCATCGTCACCGTCACCTTCACCGGTCAGGTTATCGCCACTGTGCACAACAGCGCCGCAGGTGGATTCCAGTTTGCGGAACCAGATGGTGTCAATTGTTTTACCGGTGCTGTCCATTAATACGCAGCCAGCATCGAGATCGATTGAGTCGTTGCCTCCAAACAATCCTCCAAGAAGACCTTTTTTCTTAACCGGATCCCAACCGAGACCGAAATGAAGCTGGCTTAATGCAGATGATTCTTTGCTGAGTGATACCGTCTGGTTCTTAACTAATGAAACCATGTTTTATTCCTTAAAATGGTAATGACCGAGACAATCAAAGGGTTGTTTATTAACTGACGAAGAAAATCATATCATGATGAAGTTCTCTGACAAGGGAAATTTTGGTGGTTTTCTGTAAAAACACAAAAAGAAAATCTTTTCAGGGTGTTAATTTTCTATGTTTAATTTAAATATCAATACTTTATCGGGAATCCAAAAATTAACGACTCACTCCATAACCACAGAAGTTATTAATCATATTATGATTGACATGTAGCTTAGGCACTCATAGACTCACTTCTCAATCATAAATTTGCATGGCGTTCCGGATAATTAAAAAAAATGAACAAGAAAATTTGGTTTATGGAAGGTTTATCCTCCCAGCGAGATATTATTCAGGGGGTAAAATCATTTGCACAAAAAAATAATTTTGCCATTACCGTTTTTGCCTCCCACCGTAACGAAAGAAATGAAATCCTTTCCGTTGCCGACTATTCTTTGACTGAACCTGAAGATCCTCAAAAACGTCTTCAGTTTATCCAGGAAACCATTCAGTCCTACGGCATCCACCATATTCATACTGGCCGTAACAGCCAGTGGTTTGAAGAACACCGTTCAGCCATTGAATCGACCGGTGCCACCCTTACTACCGGTGCAACGGGCGTCGACTGGTTAACTCTGGCTGACGAAAAAGTTACTTTTGCTCAGTTTATGGAGCAAAAGGGTCTCCCGGTCGTACCATCCTGGCGGGTGAATACGCTGGCAGAATTAAAAACACACCTCGCGGCCCCGCCGTTCACTGACAGCCCGGTATGCGTGAAGCCGGTGACGGGTATCTATGGCATGGGATTCTGGCGCTTTGATGACAGTGCTTCGCCTATGGCCGTCTTTAATCATCCCGAACATCGTCTGGTCAGTCCGCAACAGTATATTGCAGCAGCATCAGCTGCTGAGTCGTTTAAACCCCTTGTTTTGATGCCGTACCTGCCAGGCCCGGAATTTTCCGTCGATATCCTCGCGGATAAGGGCGAAATACTCGCAGCCGTGGGACGCCGTAAGGAAGGGGTTATCCAGTATCTGGTAAACGAAGGAAGCGCCTGGGAACTGGCGTGTGACTGCGCCAGGGTTATGAAGGCCGACGGGCTGGTGAATGTTCAGACGCGAAACGATGTGAATGGCAACCCGGTGCTGCTTGAAACCAACATGCGTCCGTCAGGGGGGGTGGGTTATACCCTTCACAGCGGGGTGAACCTTCCTGGGTTATTTGCTGCCTTTAAGCTCGGTCTGATGTCTGAAGATATGGTGCGCCAGAGCGCTAAAAACACCTTTTCTCCGGTTGCGGTGAGATCCATTACGGATGTAATTGTATACCCGGAATCACTCTCTAACCTTCTGAATTAAGGCGTATTTATGTCTGATATCCTCGAAGATATGATTTATCGCCGTACCCTCTCATGCGGTACGATTCAGGTAACCCGCGACCAGGGTGAAGTTTCGCTCGATGACCTGTTTGACATCGCTGAAAGACGTAACCCGAAACGCGCCTTTCTGTTTGTCAGCAAAGTACTCGGCAGGCACATTCCCGTGCCACCCTCAGTCATGCGGCAGGCCTACAGACAGCTTGCCAGCCAGTTCCCCTCGACACTGACAGGACCCGTACTGTTTATCGGTATGGCTGAAACCGCCGTTGGGCTTGGGGCCGGTGTATTTGATGAAGTGCGCCACCAGCATCCTGAATCTGTCTATCTGACCTCTACCCGTCACCCGGTTGATGGCACGTTGCTTTGCGAGTTCAAGGAAGAACACAGCCACGCCACCGATCATCTGATCTATCTGCCAGATGATGAAGAGAAAAGACGTCGTGTTACCAACGCACGAACGCTGGTTTTGATTGATGACGAGGCAACCACCGGTAATACCTTTATTAACCTGCTTTCTGCCCTGCGTAATACCGGCAAGCTTCAACATATTGAACAGGTTATAGCCGTTACGCTTACCGACTGGAGTGGCAAAGCCTTGTCCGAGCGCAGCACCTTACCAGTCACTTCGGTTTCTCTTGTAAGCGGTAAGTGGGGATGGACCCCATTACCTGATGCACCTGTCCCGGACATGCCGAAAGTCAACGTAACTTCACGAGGAGAATGGGACATCCAGGGAAAACAGTCCTGGGGCCGACTGGGGATGCTCGCACCTGCGGCCGATCTCGGCCATGAGGTCTCCGTCCACAAGGGGGAACGTATTCTGGTTCTCGGGACCGGGGAATTCGTCTGGGAGCCGTTCCTGCTTGCTGAACGGCTCGAAGCTGCCGGAGCACAGGCATTTTATGGATCGACCACCCGCTCCCCTATCGCCGTTGGTTATGCCATTGAGTCCGCCATTTCCTTTACGGATAACTACGGGCTGGGCATCCCCAATTTTGTCTATAACGTCGCCCACCAGCAGTTTGACCGCATTCTTGTGTGTACTGAGACACCCGCAGAAAGTATTGACACGCAGCTTCTTAAAGCGCTGGCTGAGGTTGCGGCCGTCGTGGAGATTGTTACCTATGAATAAACCCGTTGTTCTGAGCGACCTTGACGACACGCTCTTTCAGACCCGTCGTAAAATGGTGGACGAGCTGGCCCTGGAGCCATTCCGTACCGGTGCCGTTGATCGCACCCTGAATCCACGAAGCTTTATGACGGAAGAACAGTCCATGTTAGTGGACTGGCTTCTGGAGCAGGCTGAACTCATTCCCGTTACCGCACGGGGAACTGAAGAAATCAGCCGCGTACGGATCCCTTTCCACTCCTGGGCAATCACCACGCACGGGGCCGTCATTCTCACGCCTGAAGGCAACCCCGACGAGGAGTGGAAGGCCCATATGCTCGGCCAGCTGGCTCCCTATCAGGAAAAGCTGACATCGATGCAGCGTCTGATCACTGAAATGATGGACGCAAAAGGGATTAATGCCTGGGCAAGACTGAACTTCGAATACGGTGAAACGGCGGTTTATATGGTGATGAAACACCGCGACAGCACCCGCCTTGACGAGCTCAATGCCATTGCAGATGAGATAGAAACGGTGTTTCCGACCGAGGGCTTCTATATCCACCGCAACAGTAATAACGTGGCCTGGCTTCCCACCCCGGTTGAGAAAGGGCTGGCCGTCAGCTGGCTGCTTGAAAAACTTCGGGCTGAACGCGGCGTTTTCCCCGTAATTGGTCTGGGCGACAGCCTGAGCGATCATCGTTTTATGAAACTGTGCAGCTGGTTTGGCATCCCGCGTCAGAGTCAGTTTGCAGATGCCATTTCACAGCGAATTTTTGGAGAAAATGAAAATGCAGCCACATGAAACATTTACCGGCTCATACCAGCCCGGTGACGTGGAATTTCTTCTAAAGCCGGTTGTCATTGAGATGACGCCGGTTGATCAAAAAGAAGAGCTGATTCAGTCCGGGAAGAAACATTATTCAGACATGCTCAGCCAGGAGCCAGCGCCAACACAATGGCATCTTGATTTGTTTCACCGGGCGCTGGATCGGGGCGCAGAGAGGCTTGCAAAAGAAGTCACACAGCTCGCTATTGCTCTGGCCGAACGCTTCGGTGATGAGCCCATTGTACTGGCCAGTCTTGTCAGGGCTGGCGTGCCGCTCGGCGTTATGCTGCACCAGGCCCTGCGTGACATGGGGAAAACCTCATGGCATTACGGTATCAGCATCATCCGGGATCGTGGAATTGACGGTGCAGCCCTCGACGTCATTGAAGAGCGGCATGGTACCAGCGGTATTGTCTTTGTTGACGGATGGACAGGTAAAGGCGCAATTACCGGAGAGCTTGTACGCGCACTGAAAGATCGCCCGGGCTATCCTGAGCAGCCGCGACTGGTTGTCCTGGCCGATCCCTGTGGCTGCTCCTGGCTTGCAGCCAGTGATGATGACTGGCTCATTCCTTTTGGCATCATGGGTGCGCCGGTGTCAGGCCTTATCTCCCGGTCAGTATGGTCCTCTGAAGGATTACATGGGTGCATGGTTTGCGAGCATCTCAGTGAATTCGAATGCAGCCGGATGCTTGTCGATACCGTCGCTCATTTCCGTAAGAAGTTAACACCGACATCCCTCGCTCCCCTGAGCTGGAATACGGAGTCAGCCCGGACCTTGTGGCAGACAAGTCGCGACGTTATCGCGTTCCTGGCCGATGAATTTAAAGTGGACAGCGTCAATCGTATTAAACCCGGTATTGCTGAAGCAACCCGGGCTGTATTACGTCGGGTACCGGACCATGTATTTGTGCGTTCTATTGACGACCCGGACGTTGCCTTGCTTGTAGGGCTTGCTCGTGAAAAGGGAATAGTTGTTACAGAAATGGGGGGAACCCTCGGCCAGTATCGGGCTGTAACCATTATCAAGAAGGTACTCTGATGAAAAATCGTCTTTCTCCCTGGAATCTGGGAGCCACGCTATACATGCCTGCAACACGGGAAGATATTGCTGATGCCGTCCTGCATGGGAAAATCCCGGGTTTGCGCTCTCTGGTAATTTGCCTGGAGGATGCTGTCAGTGAAGCAGACATCCCCGTCGCCCTCAAAAATCTGGAGCACCTGCTGCACGAGCTCAGTAACAGCATGCGTAGCCTGGGTAAAAATGACTGGCCTCTGGTGTTCATTCGCCCCCGGCATGCCGAAATGGGCAGATGGTTAAAAGCGCATTATGATCTTTCCGCTGTCGACGGGTTTGTGTTGCCGAAATTTACCCTCAGTTCGTTAGCTGAATGGTGGGATATCATGGGCGGGACTCACCTGTGCATGATGCCAACGCTGGAAACAGAAGACGTCTTTGACGTGGTTCAGATGCGCGAGCTGGCCACCCATCTGGTGGAACATCCCTGCCACGACCGCATTATTGCGCTTCGAATCGGCGGCAACGATCTTATGAACGTTGTGTCGCTTCGCCGTCCCCGGGACCTGACGCTGTATGACAGCCCGATGGGCTACGTCATCAAAATGCTCGTTTCGGTCTTCGGCCCGCGTGATTTTGCCCTGACCGCGCCCGTATGTGAGCATATTGACGATCATGCCGTTATGGCCAGAGAGCTGGCTCTTGATATGGCACATGGGCTTGTTGGGAAAACGGCCATTCACCCGGGTCAGATAGAGGTCATTCAAAACGCGCTGATGGTCACTCAGGGTGAGCATTCTGACGCTCTGCGGATCCTGAACTCTACCCAGGCCGTGTTTAAGTCGCAGGGAGCAATGTGTGAACCCGCCACACATCGCCGCTGGGCGGCTGGCATTCTGGACAGAGCTCGTTTTTATGGGTTACAGAACGAGCAAAGCGCTGATGGAATCAGATTACTTACCGTGACCCAGCATCATTAAGGAAATCATAATGGGGTTCAGGTTCAGAAAGTCGATCAACATTATTCCTGGTGTTCGCCTCAACCTGAGTAACGGTGCACCGAGCCTGAGTGTCGGGACGAGAGGTGCTTCCGTTTCTTTTGGAAGCCGGGGGACCTATGCCAATCTGGGCTTGCCCGGTACCGGGCTGAGTTACCGTACCCGGCTTGACCGGGCCGCGCGTTCCGGAGGTGGGAACCGGACGGCTACCGACCCGGGGCTCAGACAGGCGCTTGAGCAGGCAGCCGCTGATCTCATGTCAGCGGTGACCGCAATCCGTAATATTCACGAGCTGACGCCGGATCCCAAAACAGGCATCAGCTGGGCAGAGCTGGAAGCAGTATACCTGCATAACAGAACGTCGCCTTTTCAGCTTCCGGCACCGGTGCGTCCAGAAAAGCCAGACTACCTTGCATTGCCGGAAAAGCCTGCCGAGAGCGAAGGCATTAGTTTTCTGGGTAAATGGTTTGAATCGGAATCAGCTAAAGCTGAGCGCCACGCCGAAAACCTTCGCAGGTGGCAGCAGGAGCTGATTGATGTGGAGCGTGAGAATACCCTTCGACAGCACCGGTACCAGCAACAACGGACGGCCTGGGCCGAACAGTATGCAAACTGGAAGTTTGAGGCTGAAGAACATGAAAAACGGCTCGCCACGGCTCAGGCAGATGCCCGGCAGCAGTTCCGCACAGACGCCGCGTTTTTCGAATCATACCTGGCGGGTGTGCTGGCAGAAACTGAATGGCCGCGTGAAACGCTTGTTGCATTTGAAGTAAAGCCGGAGCTATCAGCAGTCCTGCTGGACGTTGATTTAGCTGAGATTGAAGATTTCCCTGATAAGATTTACGGCGTTAATGCCCGGGGCACGGAGCTGACGGAAAAAGCCATGACGCAAAAAGCCGTACGCGAAAACTATGCCCGCCACGTCCATGGCTGCTTGTTCCGCCTGGTCGGTATCGTTTTACATACGCTACCGTTCGACAACGTGATTGTGTCAGGCTTTACGCAACGGGTCAGTAAACGGACCGGCTATCTGGAGGATGAGTATATCCTGTCCTGCAAATGCACTCGTAGCCAGATGTCGTCAGTAAATTTTGCAGGCATAGAACACATTGATCCGGTTGAAGCGTTAGGCGATGACCCGGTTATTCGAAAGATGAGCAGTACCTTCATTTTTCAGCCTATTGAACCACTAACCCTTTAAGCAGGCTAAATCTTACGATGCAATTAAATACCAGACAGGCCCGGATTTTTAAGCTTGCCAACTTACTGGGCACCGGCAAGCCCGTTTCCGCTGCCGACATTATAACCAGTCTGGAATGCTCAGAGCCGACATTAACCCGGGCCCTCAAAGAGCTACGCGAGTCATATTCTGCGGAGATCAAATACAGCAAGGCAGGTCATTCCTACCATCTCGTTAATCCGGGCCAGCTGGATAAAAAGACCCTCCGCCGGATGAATGAAGCGCTCGCACAGAATGCTGAACTGAAAACCGGTGAGTCTACAGGGAAGGTCGTACTCGATAAGGATAAAAAAACAGCCGTGTCATTATCGCTACGCATGCGGATCTTAAGAAAAATTGACCGTCTGGCTGCGCTGAGTGGCTCGACCCGAAGTGAAGCCGTAGAGAAGCTGGCTCTGCACTCCGTTGATGAACTGATAAAGGAATACAGCGCTAAAAAGTCCTGACGCTAAATCTCAGACCGGGGTGAAAACTCCGGTTTTGTCATATTTCACCTCTGTATTGGCGTGACGTAGTTTTGGTCTATTCTCCTCCCGCAATGTCAGCAGCGCCTTACTGCCTACAAAAGCTGGTGTCTTGACATCCTCTTGTGCTACACATCAATCTTTGGGCGATTTACACTCCATTCATGCAGATCTGTGATGTATGATGATTTTCATACATAAGACAGTTTATTTTTGCCGGAGTTTTTTTCAGTAACCTTATATTCCAGTCCAGTCTGAGCTATTTTCTGTTGATAAGGGGCCATTCACATGTCGGTAATTCAATGGTGGTTAACTTATTTCTATAATGCCGCTTCTGAATATTTAATCTCCACCCGACAGATGTCGTGCCGTTTTATCAAATCAACAAACCCTGGCCTCTTCCTGAAACTACTCTCCTCTTCCGATCTCTTAAGAAGGAATTACATTTGAGACGCTTACCCGTATATCTGCTACTCGACACGTCCGGCTCTATGCACGGAGAGCCTATCGAAGCGGTTAAAAATGGCGTTCAGACGCTGCTTACCACGCTGAAACAGGATCCGTATGCACTCGAAACGGCTCACGTGTCAGTGATCACCTTTGATTCTATAGCCCGACAGGCAGTCCCCCTGACAGACCTCCTGAGTTTCCAGATGCCAGCACTAACAGCCAGCGGCACCACGTCTCTTGGCGAAGCGCTTTCCCTCACGGCCAGCTCCATTGCCAAAGAAGTACAGAAAACGACGGCTGACACTAAAGGTGACTGGCGTCCCCTTGTATTCCTGATGACGGATGGAAGTCCGAATGATGACTGGCGCAAAGGCCTGAATGACTTTAAAGCGGCCAGAACCGGCGTTGTTGTGGCATGTGCAGCCGGGCATGATGCCGATACCAGCGTCCTCAAAGAAATCACTGAAATCGTGGTTCAGCTCGATACAGCTGACAGTTCGACGATCAAAGCCTTCTTTAAATGGGTCAGTGCGAGCATTTCGGTAGGCAGTCAGAAAGTGGAGTCCAGCAAAAAAGAAGTGATCGGTCTTGAAGACCTGCCACCGCCGCCGCCAGAAGTAAATGTGGTCTTATAATTTTATTGATTAAGGGGATGTCATGTCTGTCAGTCTGAGCAAAGGCCAGGGCGTAAGCCTGAAAAAAAATGAATACGATCTCTCGTCCGTTACTATCGGCCTCGGTTGGGATATTAATGAGGAAAAAAAAGGTTTCCTCGGCGGGATCTTTGGTAAAAAAGAAGAAGAATACGACCTTGATGTGATCGCTTTCCTGTGTAATTCAGCCGGAAAGGTGACCGATCTCGGCAATGTGGAAAATGGTAAACCAACGCTTGTGAATGGCGATATCATCTTTTTCAACAGCCTTCGCCATAAGTCAGGCAATATCTGGCTGACGGGCGATAACCGAACCGGAGCCGGTGACGGTGACGATGAGCAAATTATTGTGCGCCTGAATTCCCTTGACGCTCAGTACGAGAAAATTGTGTTCATCGTTCAGATCTACAATGGTGAAAAGCTCCAGCAGCACTTTGGAAAAGTTCAGAATGCCTTCATCCGGGCAGTAGATGCCCGTAATATTGAAATGGCACGATTCGATCTTTCTGGCGGACCCGCCTTCGCCAGCCAGCGCTCCATGGTTTTTGCCGAGCTGATACGCGAGGCTACAGGCTGGAAACTCAGGGCAATTGGTGAGCCTTCAGAATCAGATTCGTTTGTCTCGCACCTGAGGAATTACATGTGATGCGCCGCCTGCCTGTTTACCTTGTTATCGACACATCCGGGTCGATGCGCGGTGAGTCCATCCATTCCGTTAACGTTGGAATTCAGGCGATGCTTAGCGCTCTTCGCCAGGATCCCTACGCCCTCGAAAGCGTTCATATCTCCATTATCACCTATGACAATGGGGCGCGTGAGTTCATTCCTCTCACGCCGCTGGAAGACTTCCAGTTTTCTGACATCGTTGTGCCAAGCGCAGGCGGGACGTTCACCGGTGCTGCCCTTGAATGTCTGATGCAGTGTGTTGAACGGGATGTACGTCGCTCAGATGGTGATACAAAAGGAGACTGGCGTCCTCTGGTATTCCTGATGACTGATGGAACCCCTTCTGATGCCCTGGCGTACGGTGAAGCGGTAAAAGCGATTCGCGGCCGGGGATTCGGATCCATCATTGCCTGCGCCGTTGGTCCTAAAGCAGGCCATGAGCACTTAAAACAGCTCACCGATAAGGTTGTGTCTCTGGAGACGCTAGATTCAACCGCGTTTGCAGGTTTCTTTAAATGGGTATCGGCCAGCGTGTCTTCCGGCAGCACAAGCGCGGGGATCAATAACGGAACTGATACCCTTCCCCCTCCTCCACCAGAAATCCAGCTGGTGCTCTGACAGACAGAAAGGTGCTGCTTTCCGGGCAGCACCTTTCTGTACAGCAACGTTTTCTGCTGGCCGTACCAGCCGTACGAGGAAAATTATGAGACGCCTTCCCGTGTTTTTTGTCCTGGACTGTTCAGAGTCCATGATTGGTGAAAACCTGAAAAAAATGACTGATGGTCTGCAAATGATCGTCGGAGATTTAAGAAAGGATCCACACGCACTTGAAACAGCCTGGGTTTCGGTAATCGCATTTGCCGGTGTAGCCCGTACGATTGTACCTCTTCACGAAATTGCCTCGTTCTACCCTCCCCGCCTTCCCGTTGGCGGCGGTACGAGCCTTGGGGCCGCATTGCGTGAGCTGACCGTACAAATTGATACCCAGGTCAGAAAAACCACTCATGAGGCTAAAGGCGACTGGAAACCCGTCGTGTATCTCCTTACCGACGGACGTCCGACTGACGACACAACCGCAGAAGTGAAGCGCTGGAAGGATCACTACGCGAGTAAAGTGAATCTCATTGCCGTTGGCCTGGGGCCGTCAGCGGACCTGAATACCCTGCGGCAACTGACAGAGAATGTCATGCTGTTCACCGAGTCTCAGGAAGGGGACTTTACCCGCTTCATCAAATGGATCACAGCCTCGGTTACGGCGCACAGCCGCAGCGTCGGAGACGACAAACAACCTGAGCTCAGCCAGACTGAATACATAGTCCGGCTGGCCAAGGACGAGCCAGTAAAAGCGTACGACGAAAACTGCGTTACGCTTACCGGCCGTTGCAGCAAGACCCGTCGTCCGTATCTGATGAAGTATGAACGGCCACCAGCAAGGATTTCCGGGCTCGATTTCAGCCTGAACCTGAACAGCTTTAATATTGCCGGATGCTATCCCATCGATGAGGACTATTTTGCATGGTCAGATGCCACCGCTACCGGTTTGCAGGTAAACACCAGCGAACTGCATGGCGTACCGGGTTGCCCTCACTGCGGTAATGCCAGTGCGTTTGCCCTGTGCTCATGCGGAAAATTGCTGTGCATTGACGGCCCGGATGACGTGATCTGCCCGTGGTGTGAAACAGGCCTGTCATTCAGCAATGATGGCGGAAACACTAACTTCGACGTAAACAGAGGGAGAGGTTGATGTCGCAAAATGCTTTACTTGAAGAGAAGATTATCCGCTTAGTGCTGTCTGAGCTGGGCCACCCTGTAGAAGGTGAGCGGCTTTTTCTTCTATCGCACGACCCTTCCCTTACTGAAGAGATTATGCGGCTTAAAGAGCGGATTGAGAGCCTTGCACAGGGTTTATCTGCGCGGGTTAGCGAAGGTTATAACGACGCAGAGATCGCCCCCTCGTCAGCATCCAGCCTTTCCGATCAGCAACAAACGGTCGTAAGTGATGCAGATAACCCGGGCATTGACGCTACCGATACACCATTACTGCAACCCCTGCCAGAAAATGAACCTCATCCTCCGTTCTGGAAGCTGATGCCTTATTACGAATTTGATAAACCAGCACAGAGGGAAGACGAAAACCTGTCTTCCCTGGTATTAAAACCCGGGCAGATACCGACAGGCCAGCAGCGGGCCGGATTAGCTGTGCCACCTGCCGTTCCCCCGAGAGCTAAAATAGTTATTCCCAACGCCCGCGCAGGCGAACGTTTCTCTTCGCCGGTTGCTATAGTTCTGGATGAGGGCCAGCAGGCTACTGTCAGGGACGTTGTCTTTCCCAGGAACATTGGCCTGACCTTTGACAAAGAGCATAAGTTGCTGACAGGTACACCCACCGAAAGCGGCGATATAGAGCTTTCAGTACTCTGGTCATGCGCTTCGCACGACGAATGCGAAACAAAACAGCTTTTTATAGTCAATCCCGATCCGAGAAGCCTGTGGAAGGTGGTAGAGCCACCAGCAGGCGCTTCCTACCCTAAGTCCCATCTGGACGCTGCTGGCCTGGTCAAGGGTGACATACGTATTGCTGCCGCCAGTCGCCGGGGACGATCTCATGAGCATGCCGGGAGCTTCAGAGATGACGACTTCTATATCAACCACTGCCAGGAAACAGGATGGTCTGTCATGCTGGTCGCAGACGGGGCCGGTAGTGCGGTAAATTCCCGGGAAGGCTCCCGGATTGCAGTCCAAACGGCTGGCGATTACCTTTTCAATCAGCTCAGTGGTTTGAAAGGCGTCCATCTAAAGCAGCACATCACGGCGTGGGAAGGGAGCGATCAGCAGGCAACCATAAACGCCATGCTTCATCATTTTAAACAGGCAGCTACGCTCGCGGTCAACAGTATCCAGAACGAAGCCATTTGTGCAGAACAACCTGTGAAATCCTATTCAACAACCCTACTGGCAACTGTAGCGCTACGAACTGATAATGAGCTGTTTGCGGCTGCATTCTGGCTTGGTGATGGTGCGATAGGTGCATACAGCCCTTCCGGTAAAGTCAGGATACTGGGAAATCCCGATAGCGGAGAATACGCAGGACAAACCCGCTTTCTTGACCAGAGCATTATCGCAGACCCCTCGTTTAGCGGCCGCATCAGCGTGGGTAAATGGAATGATGTATCTCACTTGATCCTCATGACAGATGGCGTATCAGACCCTCTGTTTGAGACAGATAACGGGCTTCGCAGTGACGAAAAATGGACCCGTCTCCTTGATGAGCTCATCCCTGTCCTTACAGACGCCAGTATTGCGCCTGAGAGGTTAGGCGACTGGCTTAACTTTTTCTCCACAGGGAACCACGATGACCGCACTATTGCGGTGTTGTGGTAAGGCATACGCTTCTTCGGTGATCAATATGGCAAATATTGTTACGTGCAAAACAAAGGACGGCGAAACAGTCCAGTATGTTGACGAGGTAATTGGTTCGGGCTCGATGAAGGATGTTTACTTCTCGCCTGATAAATCATACGTCGTCGCTTTTTATCATAAACCGCAGAACGAGCAGGCCCGGGATCGGATTGATATGATCACCGGACGCTACAGGCAAAACATTTTTGGCCAGTCCGGAGGTGAATACTGGAAGGACCTGTTTTGCTGGCCGACCCACGTTGTTGAGCATGGGGATAAAATCGGCATCGTGGTTCCAACCTACAAAAGCTACTTTTTCTTTAAATACGGCTCTAAAAACGATGATTTTCTTGGCATAAAAGGCCGTGAAAAGGAAGGCAAATGGTTTGCCAGCGCCAGCAACCAGAATAAATTTCTCGACCCACGTGAACGAGGCAATACGCTTACCTATCTCAAGGTCTGTCTGCTGCTAACAAGAGCCGTCAGAAGGATGCATGCGGCAGGTCTCTGTCACAGCGATCTAAGCTATAAAAACGTGCTTATCGATCCAGAAATGGGACATGCCTGCATCATTGACGTAGACGGCCTGGTTGTCCCTGGAAAGTATCCTCCCGACGTCGTGGGCACCCCGGATTTTATCGCTCCGGAAGTGGTGAAAACCAGCCATCTTTCCAAAGAGGATCCGAACCGCGTATTGCCAAGCATTTCTACTGACCGTCATGCGCTGTCGGTGCTTATCTACATGTATCTGTTCTTCCGTCATCCGCTACGTGGCGGAAAAATACATGACATGTCGGATGAAGTACGTGATGAGACCTTATCTATGGGTGAGAAGGCACTCTTCATTGAACATCCGACAGACAAAAGCAATGCAGTCAAAGTCAGTCAGCTATCCTCCTTTTCACTGCCCTGGGCTGACCCGGAGAAAATTCCTTACACCATCATGGGCCCTTATCTGACGCCTTTGTTTGAACGCGCCTTTATTGATGGCTTACACGATGCCACTAAACGCCCGACCGCCGATGAGTGGGAAAGTGCCCTGGTTAAAACAGTCGATCTGATACAGCCCTGCCAGAACAAGGCGTGTGAACAGAAATGGTACGTTTTCTCAGGTAAGACAAAGCCGGTTTGTCCCTACTGCGGTACGCCATACAAGGGTAAATTACCGGTTCTAAATTTATATTCATCCCGAAAGGAAGGCAGTTATCGTCCTGACGATCACCGGTTGATGGTGTGGAGCGGGCAGTCAATCTATGCGTGGCATGTGAATCGCCTCATTGCGCCAAATGAGCGCACAACCGATGCACAAAGGAAACGAGTTGGGTATTTTGTTTTCCATAACGATCAGTGGTGGTTAGTAAATGAAGGCATAAATGGGCTTATGTCATTACCGGATAAACGACAGATTGCCATTGGTGAAAAAATTGAACTGACGAATAACGCTCAGTTTGTTCTGTCAAAGGAGGAAGGCGGCAGGCTAGTCGTCGTTCAGTTAGTAGAAAACTAACGTGAAGTGGTTTACTGAATTTGGCCACCTGAACAGAGGTGATATGCTCACCTCAGAACAACACAGGTGTCATAATGAAAAAAAGAAATTTCAGCGCAGAGTTTAAACGCGAATCCGCTCAACTGGTCGTTGACCAGAACTACACCGTGGCAGATGCAGCCAGCGCTATGGATGTCGGCCTTTCCACAATGACGCGATGGGTGAAACAATTACGTGATGAACGGCAGGGCAAAACACCAAAAGCCTCCCCCATTACCCCGGAACAAATTGAAATCCGTGAGCTCAGGAAAAAGCTACAACGTATTGAAATGGAAAATGAAATATTAAAAAAGGCTACTGTAGATTCAATCTGTCAATGCAACACCCCTTTCAATTATCTCTTTCGGTGTTTTGAACTTCAGTGTCTTTCTCGGTCTGTTGTTTAGCTGAGCAGCAACCAGATCTAGTTCATGTTGAGTATATTGGGCAAGACATGTCTTTTTAGGAAAGTACTGCCGAATTGTAAGCGTTAAGTGAGCGCCGTATTGACGGTTATTTATCGGTAAGAACCACGTTCCATGGCAGCAGTTCGGCCACTTTGTTGCTGGGCCACTCCGGCAGTACGCTCAGGATATGGCGAAGGTAGGCTTCCGGATCGATACCATTCAGCCTGCACGTCCCGATCAGTCCGTACAGCAGGGCTCCGCGCTCACCACCGTGGTCGCTGCCGAAGAAGATAAAATTCTTTTTCCCAAGACAGACGGCACGAAGGGCTCGTTCGGCAGCGTTGTTATCAGGCTCTGCCAGGCCATCTTCACAGTAGTAGCACAGCGCATCCCACTGGTTCAGGACATAAGCGAACGCTTCGCCCAGACGGGACTTTTTCGACAGCGTCTCATTTTTTTCTACCAGCCATTCATGCAGCGATGCCAGCAGTGGTTTGCTTTGCGATTGTCTGGCTGCCAGACGCTCTTCTGTCGTGAGGCCGCGTATTTCTTCTTCTATCGCGTACAGCTCACCGATACGTTTCAGGGCTTCTTCCGCTGTCGCTGTGTGAGTGCTTATATAGACATCATGGATTTTTCGGCGGGCATGGGCCCAACATGCGGCTTCTGTCAGCGGCCCTCCTTCACGTTCCGGACTGAACAACCGATCGTAGCCTGCGAAGGCATCCGCCTGCAGCACACCATGATAGTGGCGAAGGTGTTGCTGAGGATGTTTTCCCTGCCGGTCTGGCGAGAAGGCGAACCATGCCGCTGGCGGATCTGATGAACCTGCGCTTCTGTCGTCACGTACATACGTCCAGATACGCCCGGTTTTCGTCTTCTTTCTGCCCGGTGCAAGCACCAGAACCGGAGTGTCATCCGTATGCAGTTTGTGGCAGTCCATCACGTAGTGGTAAAGGGCCTCATCCAGCGGGGCCATTAACCGGCAACATGCATCCACCCAGTTGGAGAGCAGAGCCCGGCTCAGATCCACGCCCTGACGGGCAAAGATTTCGCACTGGCGATACAGCGGCAGGTGTTCGCAGTATTTGGCCGTTAACACGCGGGCCAGCAGACCCGGCCCGGCGATACCCCGATCGATGGGACGTGATGGCGCAGGTGCTTCAACGATACAGTCACATCGGGTGCAGGCCTTTTTCACCCTGACCGTGCGGATCACTTTCAGGGCGCTGGAGACCAGTTCCAGCTGCTCCACGCTGACTTCGCTGAGGTACGCCATACTGCTGCCGCATTCCGGACAGCTGGTTTCCGCAGGATCCAGCCGATGTATCTCGCGGGGAAGATGTGCTGGTAACGGGCGACGATGGCGGGACTGACGCAACTGGCGAGGTACCTGCGGATCGTCTTCCCGTCCGTTGTAGCGATCGCTTTGCTGCTCCTGCTGTTTCAGCAGGGCTTCGGCTTCTTCAACCTGTCGGCGAAGTTTTTCGGAGCGGGTACCGAACAACATTCGACGCAGTTTTTCTATCTGTGCCCGCAGATGCTCTATCTCGCGCTCTTCGTTCTCTATTTTCTCTTCTGCGCGGGCCAGTGCAGAACGCAGGAACGACTCAGTCTCTGCAACGAGACTGAGCTGACTGTCTTTCTGGCGAAGCGCGTCTTCCAGCGCAGCGATACGGGCGAGATAGTCGTGATTCATAACCGCTTTTATAATGCGGTTATGATTTTTTTACAACATTGTCAGTGAGTTAAGGCGGGATATTTTTGGCTGGCGCCAGTCCAGCTTATCAAGGAGCATGGCAAGTTGTGAGCGGGTGATCGCGATTTTGCCGTCGCGTACAGCAGGCCAGACGAACTGTCCCTCTTCCAGGCGTTTGATAAACAGGCACAGACCATCAGCATCAGCCCAAAGTATTTTCACGGTATCGCCACGGCGTCCCCGGAAGATAAACAGATGGCCGGAGAAGGGATCCTCATCCAGAACGTGGTGTATCTGTTCGCCCAGCCCGTTGAAGGATTTACGCATATCCGTGGCCCCGGCGACCAGCCAGATGCGGGTGCCTGACGGGAGGGATATCATGGTGTCCTCCCGGTCAATTCGCGGATCAGCACAGTCAGCAACTCTGACGACGGGTTCTCCAGCGTCATTTTGCCGTGGCGGAACTCAACATGACAGGAAGTGGCGCTGGCGTGAGCGGAGGAGAACGTACACAGAGTGTCATTCTCTGCTGCGGGCAACGGGTCGTTGATAACGTCGACGGACAACAGAGTCGGAGAAGCCGGAAGAGATTGAGGTACCACCGGCCCCACGATAGTTGCAGGCATTCGACGAGAGATTCGCCCCTCTCTCTGCCAGAGGCGTAGCCACTTAAAAATGAGATTATTATCAACGCCATGTTCCCGCGCCAGTTGTGCGACGTTGGCATCTGGTCGTGAAGCCAGTTCGACCATCCGAAGTTTGAAGTCACTGGAATAGACGGTACGCGATTCAGTTCGCCAGTTGGCAGCATTTTCCATAAACAGAGCTCCTTCTAAATTAGACGGAGCTCTAAGCTAGCGATCCCGGGACTGGAATCACAGGCGGCAGTGACTTGACGCTTACGCCGAATTAGCCCATTTGTGTTCTCATTTGTTCCCCGCTGCCAAGGACTCTGAGGATCGCAGAAGTAAACTTTAACGCCGGTGCTGACAGTAAATTCTAGATGTCTGGCCAGTTCCATTCCTCTGTCCCATGTCAGTGATTTTCTGAGTTCTGACGGTAAACTCAGGAATTTGTCGGTAAGAGCCTGATTTACTGAGACAGAATCTTTGCCCCTGAGTCTAAGGATGATCGTATAACGTGATTTTCGGTCTACAAGTGTGGCTATATGAGAGTTTTTGTACCTGAGACTAAATCGCCCTCCCAATGCCCCAGAGAGCGTCTGTTATCGATATTTCGGGAACGTTCGTGAATTGGTGTTCCGTTCACTATGTTAATCGTACCTCTTTCGCCTTTGCGGGTATGACGCCTGCCATGGCGAAGGCTATGCGACCGTCGCAGATGCTGTATATTCAGGTGGTGTAGCGCTTCACGGCTACGAAAGTACAGCGTTTTATAAATTGTCTCAGGTGATATTCGCAGCGTTTTTTGACGTGGTTTTGTTCGCCTTAACCATCCTGATATTTGCTCTGGAGACCATTTCATCTCCAGCTTTTCCAGAACAAGCTTTCGCAATGGTAAATTTTGATCCAGTAAGCACGGTTTTGGCCTTTTCGCCATTCTGTTGGCTCGGTTATTAGCATCAACAGCTTTGTAATAGCGTCTGCCCCGATTACGCTGAACTTCACGTGAGATCGTCGAAGGACTGCGATTCAGCGCGGCTTTGTTGAATAAATAAGATTTCGTGCGAACGACCCTGTAGCTGGCTGGATTTTCAGGCAATACGCACGCTTTCTGGCATCCCAGCCTTTGTCATCCTGTTCAACGCACGCACCATGGCCATAGCTTCCGCTACCTGACCATCGTAGTCACGCAGCGTCAGTGAACCTCCCAACAACTGCTTCATTCTGTACATTGCCGTTTCCGCTATCGAGCGACGGTTATATTCCGTTGTCCATTTCCACCGTGCATTGCTTCCGCTCAGCCGCTGATTAGCAACGGCACGGTTGCGGTCTGCGTACTCACCGGGCCAGTAACCTGCACCTTTTCGGGGCGGGATAAGCGCGCTGATTTTCTTACGCCGCAGTTCATCGTGACAGAGCCGGGTGTCGTAAGCCCCGTCTGCCGCGGCTGCCCTGATTTTTCTGTGAGTCTGCCGGATAAGGCCCGGGAAGGCTTCTGAGTCCGTGACGTTATTCAGCGACAGGTCTGCACAGACAACTTCATGTGTGTTGCTGTCAACAGCAAGATGCAACTTTCGCCAGATACGACGGCGCTCTTTGCCGTGCTTTCTGACTTTCCATTCGCCTTCACCAAAGACCTTCAGCCCGGTGGAATCAATCACCAGGTGTGCGATTTCACCCCGGGTGGGCGTTTTGAAACTGACATTAACCGACTTTGCCCGCTTACTGACACTGGTGTAATCCGGGCAGCGCAACGGAACGTTCATCAGGGCAAAAATGGAATCAATAAAACCCTGCGCAGCCCGCAGGGTCAGCCGGAATACGCGTTTAATCACCAGAACGGTGGTGATGGCGAGATCAGAATAGCGCTGGGGCCTTCCTCGTGATGAAGGCGTTGCCGACTCATACCAGGCCTGAATCGCCTCATCATCCAGCCAGAAAGTGAGGGAGCCACGGTTGATGAGAGCTTTGTTGTAGGTGGACCAGTTGGTGATTCTGAACTTTTGCTTTGCCACGGAATGGTCTGTGTTGTCGGGATGACCTGCCCCCACGATTAGATACAACACTCAGTTAGTAACGTCGGAATCTTCATTCTCAGAATGACCCTTTCTCCAGCCCGCTGCAAATTCAGACGGTGTCTGATAATTCAGCGTGGAGTGCGGGCGGCATTCGTTATAATCCTGCCGCCAGTCATTAATAATTTTCCTGGCATGAACGATATCGCTGAACCAGTGCTCATTCAAACATTCATCGCGAAATCGTCCGTTAAAGCTCTCAATAAATCCGTTCTGCGTTGGCTTGCCCGGCTGGATTAAGCGCAACTCAACACCATGCTCAAAGGCCCATTGATCCAGTGCACGGCAAGTGAACTCCGGCCCCTGGTCAGTTCTTATCGTCGCCGGATAGCCTCGAAACAGTGCAATGCTGTCCAGAATACGCGTGACCTGAACGCCTGAAATCCCAAAGGCAACAGTGACCGTCAGGCATTCCTTTGTGAAATCATCGACGCAGGTAAGACACTTGATCCTGCGACCGGTGGAAAGTGCGTCCATGACGAAATCCATCGACCAGGTCAGATTGGGCGCCGCCGGACGGAGCAGCGGCAGACGTTCTGTTGCCAGCCCTTTACGACGTCTTCTGCGTTTTACGCCCAGGCCACTGAGGTGATAAAGCCGGTACACGCGCTTATGATTAACATGAAGCCCTTCACGGCGCAGCAACTGCCAAATACGACGGTAGCCAAAACGCCTGCGCTCCAGTGCCAGCTCAGTGATGCGCCCTGATAAATGCGCATCAGCAGCCGGACGGTGAGCCTCATAGCGGCA
Organism: Enterobacter sp. CPE_E890; assembly: GCF_046521475.1. Classification (NCBI taxonomy): domain Bacteria; kingdom Pseudomonadati; phylum Pseudomonadota; class Gammaproteobacteria; order Enterobacterales; family Enterobacteriaceae; genus Enterobacter; species Enterobacter sp. CPE_E890. The sequence continues at coordinate 3,493,757 of NZ_JBKFZW010000001.1, forward strand.
GGTCGACAGGGATAAACCTGTAAGCCTGCAGGCACGACGTTGCGACAGACCGGTCGCATCACACATCAACATCACGGCTTCCCGCTTCTGGTCTGTCGTCAGTACTTTCGCCCAAGAGCCACCTGAAGCGCCTCTTTATCCAGCATGGCTTCGGCAAGCAGCTTCTTGAGTCTGGCGTTCTCTTCCTCAAGCGACTTCAGGCGCTTAACTTCAGGCACCGCCATACCGCCATACTTCTTACGCCAGGTGTAAAACGTGGCATCGGAAATGGCATGCTTGCGGCAGAGTTCACGGGCGGGTACCCCAGCTTCGGCTTCGCGGAGAATACTGATGATCTGTTCGTCGGAAAAACGCTTCTTCATGGGGATGTCCTCATGTGGCTTATGAAGACATTACTAACATCGGGGTGTACTAATCAACGGGGAGCAGGTCAGTGGTATAGCTGATGCCTTCCATTCAACATGCAATCAATGTTCAGCAATCTGCAGCAAGATGTTGTTTGATATAGCTGTCCATATATCGGTTACGCTGACTTTAAATATATCTTTAATTTTTATTTATTTGGTTTGATTGGCTGGGTTTTTAATTAATGTTTGAATTTATATTCCAATCTTGATCTGTTTGTAAGATTTAAATACTAGTAAATGCTGCGTGGGTAGCAACCTGAATCTTACCATTTTTACTTTAATGGCAGGTCTCATTTGATCATTTTGCATGATCAACTTAGGCGGTTTTATCGGAGCATCTTACAAAGACTACACCATCAATCGTTTCCTCCCCTCTAGTTCGCAACTGAAGTGAATTGTCAAGACAATTTCTAGAGCGATCTTTTGCCTGCACTTTGTGGCCCTATACAGCCAGTATCTTGCGAAAGGGCGGCACATCAGGAGAACAGTGTGGAAAGAAGTGAAAACAATGACATGCAACTTGTAGATATGAAGTGGATCGCAGCAACGCTGAAAGTCACTGATAAATGGATTTATAAGCAAATTCAGGACGGAGAATTTATGAAGCCAATAAAACTTGGCAGAAGTTCTCGTTGGAGGCTAAGTGACATACACGAATGGTTGGAAAACCGCGTGAAGTGAACATGGACGGTATGTAATGGCAATATGTTGCAGAAAAGGGTGCAAAGAGAATATAGCATCTATTAGCTATGAATATGGTGTCAGGCTTTGTTATATCCACTTTAATAGACGGAAGGAATTGAGCCGAAAAAGGAATGTAAAGAAAGACATTCGCTGTAAAGTTTGTGGTGCTAATTTCTCTGAAACGAGAAATAATAAATTTTGCTCAAATAAATGCAAAGGGATTGGTATGAGAACCCTTAAGGATTCTGATAAAACTGAAATCCATAATCACTCGTACTGGCTTAACACAGAGGGGTTTATTAAAAACAATCCATTGCAATTGAATTCAATTAACGGTCTTGAGGATATCGCCAACATCATTTCACTATACCGAATTAAATCCCGATTACAGATTCCATGTAGCCATTTTTTGAAAAAGAAAATACGAGGCAACTGCAAAAAAAATGAACACAAACTAACTCCATTTATTAAGCTGGATTTAAGTCATAAGTATCCAAATTCAAAAGGAGGGATGAATGTACCAGAGAACATTATGATTGCACCTTCATTTATAAACAAAATGAATAAAGATAAAATCCCTGAAAATGATGCTTTTGAGATGTTTAATGGTCATTCTCTAAGTAAGAAAAGGAAGGATATGCCGCATAGTCTCATCAATTCTATCGTTAGAAATTATTCAGACGATGAAGTTAATGCATTGTTTTGTAAAATTGGCAAGCTGCCAAGAATAAAAAATGGACAAAGCAGATATTTAAATGCTGACGCAGTTTTCAACCAGGTTTTTATTTTTGATCTATTGAATGCGGAACTGATTCGCTTAAAAGAAAGAACCATCCTTTATTGTCTGAAATACATATGTAAGCTTTTTCGAAACAAAATAATTAAGTTTAAAGGTAAGCGTGTCACTTTTATTACCTGCTACTTTGATATGATTGCACTTGCTTTCTTTCATGCTTATTTGCGAGGCGATCCTGAACGCTTTTTATCCAGAATTAAGAGGTTCGTGTGGGTAATGGAAAATGGGAAGAAAACAATGTTAAGGGTACGTGCGCTTTTTTCTTCACTATCTCTGTTTAGGCGGTATTGTAAAAAACACCTGTCAATATCTGTTAGCGATCCTGCGTCTGCTAAAGAGAGTATATTAGACATTTATGCGAAGTTTTTTGCGGTTAAACCCTCCTACATTTCCGATGAGGGCTATCCGAGGTGGATTCGCAAATGCTAGTGAGGTGTGAATTCATTATTATCAAGTTCATCGCTAAGTATATCCATGAAATAATCGATCGCGTTCTTGATATTACGCAACTCAGTGCCTGAGGAATTAAGTGAGTTGTTTATTTCAGTGTTTTTTAAGATTACGCCTTTAGCTGCGCTCAATATTAAAGCATCGATGATAACGAATGTGTCAAGTGTGAGCAATTTCCTTTTTATTGTTTCAAAACTCAGCCAATTATCTATATCATTTTGCACTTGTTTTGGATATGACTGCCTTTCGAGTTTGATGATGCCTGCAATTTGGCTGGAGAGAATATAATCAGAGTAACGAAGATCAATTGTAATCCATAAATTAGATAAAGAGGCCATTTCAGTTGAGTAAGGATAATTATCTGGAATGATTTGGCTGGTCAGATGATTGATTTTATTAAAAACAGAGCTTAACTCAGGATTGGCGCTTCGGGCATTAGGGTAATCATTAGGAGTGAAGGGGAAGCATGCATGGCATGCTTCAAGAAAACGCATGTGCTCCTTTATACTGGGATGTGCATTTCTGGATTCATTAAAAATCCTTTCAAAGGTAAGTTTTTGCACAGCCTGTCTGGGGTTTTGTTTCCAGATAATTAAATCCACATTGTCTTGCTTTAAAATATCAAGGTTTTCGATGCGTGTTGACAACGTTTTTAACTTTTCCTTATTTGAATCGTTTTGCATGAATTTGTTTCGCAGAGTTCTCTTTTGGCTGTCAGAAAGCTTTTTATTATCAAAATCCATGCTGTTTATTTCCATGCGTTTGATTGCTCTTTCACAGTTAAAGAATAACTCTCTGCAGTAGAATGCATTCATTAACTCTTCTTTTTTATAGGTTGATATACGCCTGGAGTATAGTGCTTTGTTCTTTTTAATGAATTCCAGAACTTCTTTTTTTGCTTTTTCTTGATTGTGACTTTTCATTTTTTTATTCACGATTTAAATTTTCTTTAAATATATATCACCAGATTGACAGAGGCAAGCGATGCTTTCTTAATCAATTGATAAGGTGACATAATGAAATGCAATAAAGAATTAAATCAGCTGTATTCGCCACTTAGTCTGCTGCCCAGCAATGTTGCAGAGGAAGTCACTAAACGTCTGCACGACATTATTCATTACCAGCCCATCATCGGCATAATGGGAAAGACTGGTGCTGGGAAGTCGAGTTTGTGTAACGCACTGTTTCGCAGCACGGTCTCGGCCGTCAGTCATACCACTGCGTGTACCCGTGAGCCACAGCGTTTTACGCTGCAGGCAGGTGAACGCCAGGTGACGCTGATTGATCTGCCCGGGGTGGGCGAAAGCCCGGAGCGGGATGAAGAGTATCAGGCACTGTATCAACGTATCTGGCCGGAGCTGGACCTGGTGCTCTGGCTGATTAAAGCCGATGACCGGGCACTGACCCCCGACTGTGATTTTTATTTTCGGATGCTGTCACCAGGCAGTGCTGGGAGGGATAAGGTGCTTTTTGTCCTGACCCAAGCCGATAAAATCGAGCCTTCCCGTGAATGGAGCGGCTTTCTTAATCAACCTTCAGAGCAACAGTTAAAACACCTGAAGGAAAAGCAGCGCGCGGTGTGCTCGTTATTCAACCACCCGGCACTCCCGGTGATCACCGTATCAGCAGCCACTGGCTGGCATCTGCCTGAGCTGGTGGAGGTGCTGTTTCGCTCACTGCCTGCCCGCGCCAGCAGTGCCGTCAGTTCGGTCATCAGACCACAATACCGCACGCAAAAAATTGAGGCGCAGGCGCAACAGGATTTTGGCGATACGGTCAGCGACGTGATGACACACACCCTGTCGGAGCTGTCCCTTCCCTCCGCAGTGAATGCGGTGGTCAGTACCGTGATTAGTGCGGTGGTCTCTGTTGCCCGCAGTGTCTGGCGGTTTTTCTTCTGACGGCTGAAATGCCGTTATCCCGTGAGCAAATGCACCACTATGTGTGCACCTTGCATTCGCTCTCCGTTTGCCGGACACACCCTGTCCATTTTAGGTGTGGTGTATCCGGTTAAAAAACAGACTGAATACAGTCAGTGCCGCAGCCCGTACGGTACTGACGGGTGATAAAAATATTTTTCGCCCTGTCCATACCCTGACCCTCCCCCTGTTTACAGTAATCACATCTTTTTCAATACGTTCATCACGATGGAGAACATGCCATGTCACAGACTGAGCACCGCTATGACCGACTGGCGGTCAGACTGTCTCTCATTATCAGTCGTCTGCTGGCAGGCGAAACACTGAGCGTGAAGACACTGGCAGTCGAGTTTGGTGTCTCGGTACGCACCCTGCGCCGCGATTTTCGTGAGCGGCTGATATATCTGAACCTTGAGTACCGTCATGGGCACTGCCGATTGTTGTCAGATCCCGGTATGGCACAGCGTGCCCCGGGAACCCTGTGCTTTATGCGCAATGTTGGGCTTCAGCAGGTGTTTCCAGAAACGGACCTTCGCTTGGTAAACACGCTAACGGACAGTGAGGATATCTCATCCTGTCTGGTCTGGCAGGAGGACGCCGAAAGCGCCCCCGTCCGCCCCGGTCTCTTTTCCCGACTGGTCGATACCATCATTCAGCAGCAGTGCATCCGGGAACTGGCTGACGGTGTGCGGGCTGAACACCTGGCACCGTACCGGCTTATTTTCCTTGAGGGAGCGTTGTATCTGGTCGGTGAGCAGCACGGAAGGAGCGTTGTTCTGCCGCTGTCCGGGATCACCGCCATCACCGTCCTGAGTGAGGGCTTCGAGCGTCGTGATACGGTATGTCAACTCACCCGTCAGGTGGCCTTCATCCGGGCGCTGCCTCATTTCCCGGTCATGCACGACGTGATGGCTGCATCCCATTCTGCGCCACCTTTAACAGAGGAGAAGAGCCCTGCTGCAACTAACACGACGGGGTGACCATCAGGCCATCCCTTTCATTGTTGTCTATTACCTACTTAATAAGGAAACACCGTATGCATCCGCGTTATCGTCGCATGATTGCCAGCGCCCTGGCCCTCAGCAGTGTCAGTCTTTTTATCCCCACCGTAGCCCAGGCTGGATACAGTGATTACGAGGCATTCCGTCTGGTCAGAACGGAGAACAGCGCCGCGGGCGGGGCACAGAAAATCTGCACGTATCAGAGTATGGTCACCCGAAAATATGTCCAGTTGGACATGCCCTATACCTGCCAAGGCATGATGTTTCGCAACCGGAACGACGGGCTGTTTTACGACAGAACAAACTAACTCACTGAGTTTATGGAAATTGCCATGTTTAAGGAGGGCTGCTATGCCTTTGAGCCTTTGTCTCAGCCTGTCAACCCTAGTGGGGCTGATTATCACGGTTGTTGATACCCGTATTGTCGGGTTCGGGTATTCAGCATGGGCCGCCGTGCTGCAGTGTGTCCTGCCGGGCCTGGGCGTCTGGCTGGGTAATCTCATCCGAAAATGGATCATGCCGGATGCGGTTTACGGAAGTACCGGTGCCGTCATTCAGGCCCGTCTGCTCTGGGCGGTATTGCCCCAGTTTATTGGCTGGTTCATCGGATTTATAGTCGCCATGAGCATACTGGGTATCCGGGCCTGAGCCTCCCGCGACAAACTCAACGACGGGTATTCCCCCTTCCGCACACTTTGCTGTTTAACCCCCTACCACGGCCTGCTCAGTTGAGCAGGCCGTTTTCGTTTGTTTTTTTCTCACAGGAGTCTCGCCATGACCCGATTAGCCAGCCGCTTTGGTGCGGTAAATCTTATTCGCCGTGACCGTCCGTTAACCCGTGAGGAGTTAATGCATTATGTACCAAGTGTGTTCAGCGAAGACAAGCATGAGTCCCGAAGTGATCGTTATACCTGTATTCCGACCATTACCCTTCTCGATAACCTTCAGCGCGAAGGCTTCCAGCCATTTTTTGCCTGCCAGACCCGGGTTCGGGACCAGAGCAAGCGAGAGCACACCAAACACATGCTGCGCCTGCGTCGCGAAGGCCAGATCACTGGCAAACAGGTCCCTGAAATCATCCTGCTTAACAGTCATGACGGCTCCAGCTCATACCAGATGCTGCCGGGGCTGTTTCGTGCAGTCTGCCAGAACGGGCTGATTTGCGGTGAGAGTTTTGGTGAGGTACGTGTGCCACATAAAGGCAATGTGGTGGAGAAAGTCATTGAAGGGGCTTACGAAGTACTGGGGATATTCGACCGTGTGGAGGAGAAGCGCGATGCCATGCAATCGCTTTTGTTACCGCCACCAGCACAGCAGGCACTGGCCAAAGCGGCGCTCACGTACCGCTTTCGCGAAGACCACCAGCCGGTGACGGAATCACAGATACTTTCCCCACGCCGCTGGCAGGATGAGAGTAACGACCTGTGGACCACCTACCAGCGCATTCAGGAGAATCTGATTAAGGGCGGTCTGCCGGGCAGAACGACCAAAGGCAAGCGAGCTCATACCCGTGCGGTAAAGGGGATTGACGGGGACGTGAAGCTCAACCGGGCGCTCTGGGTCATGGCGGAGAATATGCTGCACCTAGCGTCCTGACACGCTGACTATCCGGAGTCACCATGACTGAATCGTTAACCCTGCCTCCCGGTTCGTTCTCACGTCAGCAGGCCGAAACCCTTATCCGTCTGTACCGTAATATCACCATTGAAGACGACCAGGGCAGTCACTTCCGCCTGGTGGTTCGCGACACCGAAGGCCGGACGGTCTGGCGGGCATGGAACTTTGAACCGGATGCCGGTGAAGGTCTTAACGGCTACATCCGGCAGTATGGCATCCACAAAGACACCGTTACCCGCTGACCCCGAAGCATTTACCCGCGACATCTCACCTTCCCGAACACGCTTTGTTAACCCCATACGCCAGCCCTCGCCGCTGGCGTTTTTTATTGACGGAGACATATCCATGACAACGCAGACGCAGTACGACCTCGCACCCGCTAACCAACCCGAATTTGAACTGACCGTCACGCCAGTCCCCGATGAACAGCGTATCGATTTCTGGCCGCAACACTTCGGCAGCATACCGCAGTGGCTAACCTTGGAGCCGCATATCTTCGCCTGGATGGACCGCTTCTGTACGACCTACGGCGGTGGTATCTGGTCGTTCCACACCCTGAGCAACAGCGGGGCATTTATGGCCCCCGAGTATGACAGTGACGATAAATGGCATCTGTTTAACTGTCTGAATGGCAACGATGCAGATATGAGTGCAGAAGCCGCCGGTATCGCGGTCTGCCTGATTGAATACAGCCACCATGCCTGTCGCACCGAATGCGATGCAATGACCGCACACTTCTACCGCCTGCGGGACTACGCCCTGCAGCATCCTGAAGCCCACGCCATTCTGCGTATCATCGACTGACCGGAGGAACAACGAATGAAACAGCTTTCCTTTTTACCCGGCGAGATGACGCCACACGACCGGCGTCTCATCCAGCGGGCGCTCAGGGCGCTGGACCGGCACCTGCATGAGCCCGGCGTGGCCTTCACCTCCACCCATGCTGTCCGTGAATGGCTGCGACTGCATATGGCCGCACTTGAGCGGGAAGCGTTCCGGGTGCTGTATCTGGACAACCAGAATCAGTTGATTGCCCATGAAACGCTCTTCACCGGCACGATTAACCGCACTGAAGTCCATCCCCGGGAAGTGGTCAAACGTGCTCTGCATTTCAACGCGGCGGCGGTGATACTGGCGCATAACCATCCTTCCGGTGAGACAACACCCAGCCAGGCTGACAAAGCCCTCACGCAGCGACTGGTGCAGGTGCTTCAGCTGGTGGATATCCGCGTCCCTGACCACCTGATTGTTGGCGGCAGGCAAATCTATTCGTTCGCAGAACACGGTCTGTTGTGAGGTATGACATGAAAATTATCAGTAAACGCCGGGCAATGACGATATACCGCCAGCATCCTGAGTCCCGGATCTTTCGCTACAGCAGCGGAAAATATCAGTGGCACGGCAGCGTCTGTCATTACACCGGCAGGGACGTTCCGGATATCACCGGAGTCCTCGCGGTATACGCCGAACGCCGCCAGGACCGCAACGGGCCTTATGCCTGCCTGATGAGTATTACCCTGAACTTACAATAAAAGGAGAGCCCCCATGACCCACATCATCTGGGGCCTGCAGCGGGCTATCACGCCGCGCCTGGGAGCCCGTCTGGTACAGGAGGGCAACCGGCTGCACTACCTGGCTGACCGGGCCAGCATCACCGGTATGTTCAGTGACGCCGAATGCCGGAAGCTGGATGACACATTCCCACACTTTATCCGCCAGATGGAATCGATGCTGACCACCGGTGAACTCAGCCCCCAACATGCCCACTGCGTCACCCTGTACCACAACGGTTTTACCTGTGAAGCCGACACCCTTGGCAGTTGCGGCTACGTATACATCGCCATTTATCCCACTCAGCGTTAATTACCTTCACGAGAGCAAACATGAAAACTTTACCTGCAACAACTCAGCGGGCAGCGAAGCCCTGCCTGTCACCCGTGGCTGTCTGGCAAATGTTACTGGCGCGTTTGCTGGAACAGCACTACGGTCTGACAATAAACGACACCCCATTCAGCGATGAAGTTGTTATACAGCAACATATCGATGCCGGTATCACCCTGTCAGATGCCGTGAATTTTCTGGTGGAAAAATACGAACTGGTCCGTATCGACAGGAAGGGATTTCGCTGGCAGGAACAATCCCCTTACCTTCGGGCTGTCGATATTCTGAGGGCAAGACAGGCAATAGGTCTTTTACGAGGATCTCATTGAGATATGGTAAGATGAAGTTTTCGAGTACGATATCTATTAAGCGGAATCGAACCAAAGACGGTTAGTTATTATTCAATGAATTCTGTCAAAATAACTTTTGGGGGCCTTATTGGGGGCCCCTTAACTTTATTAACAACAAATAAACCTTAACTATCAACAAATAAACCATACATATTCGAAGTCTGCAGGGGGACCATGATTACATCTCAGCAAGTCTAATAACACCCATAACTCACTGATTTAAATCCTAATCACTAATCTTGTTCGTCCAGTAAAGTGCCATTATTTCTAATAGAATCTATACATCTTTGCGTATAAGATTGTGTATAACTGAGTTCGATCTTTTTTCTATACACATGCTGCTATCTGACATCCAAATAAAACGAGCAAAACCAAAGGATAAGCCCTATACGTTTGAACTATGGTATGGGGTTGTCACTTCTTATCGACACATCAGGAAGTAAAGGCTGGCGTTATCGCTACCGCTTTGCAGGCAAGCCGAAGATGATTTCCTTTGGCGTGTACGGTGATGTATCGCTTGCTAAGGCGCGTGCTAAACGTGACGAAGCTCGTTCAATGTTGGCCAAAGGGATGAACCCTAGCGGTAAGCGTACAGCGAGAACCGTATTGACGGGAACGGGTTATTCAGTTGGCAGGGTTATTCGCCAGGGTAACAGTTCGCTGACCTGATTGACCGGCCAGTCAGCTATGACGTTGAGCACATGACAGAGATACCTCTCTGGCTCCACGCCGTTCAGTTTGCACGTCCCGATCAGGCTGTACAGCAGTGCTCCGCGCTCACCACCGTGGTCAGAGCCGAAGAACAAGAAGTTTTTGCGGCCCAGGCTGACCGTCCGCAGCGCATTTTCAGCGATATTGTTATCGGCTTCAGCCCAGCCATCGTCTGCATAGTACGTCAGTGCTGGCCACTGGTTCAGTGCGTACGCGAACGCCTTCGCCAGCTCTGAGTGTCGCGACAGCGTTTTCATCTTTTCACGCAGCCAGCTTTCCAGGGATTTCAGTCGCGGTTTAGCTTTCTGCTGACGCTCACCAAGACGCTGCTCTGCCGGCATTCCCCGTATTTCAGCCTCGATAGCATACAGTTCGCCTATCCGTTTCAGGGCTTCCTCCGTCAGCACTGATGGAGTACGAACGTGCACATCATGGATCTTGCGGCGGGCGTGAGCCCAGCAGGCTGCTTCAGTTATCTGTCCATTGCGGTACAGCTCGTTGAACCCGGCGTACGCATCCGCCTGCAGAACACCGCTGAAGCCCGCAAGATGGCTCTGCGGATGGATGCCTTTTCTGTCCGGGCTGTAAGCGAACCACACGGCCGGCGCCAGCGCTGACCCGGCGTTGCGGTCGTCGCGAACGTACGTCCACAACCGCCCGGTCTTCGTCTTTTTATTACCTGGTAACAGTACCGGGACGGGCGTGTCATCGGCGTGGAGTTTGCCACCCATCAGGACATAGTCCTGAAGCGCCTCTTCCAGCGGCGACAGTAGCCGGCAGCATGCATCCACCCAGCCCGACAGCAGTGAGCGACTCAGTTCCACGCCCTGGCGGCCGTATATTTCAGACTGGCGGTACAGTGGTGTGTGCTCTGCATACTTTGAGGTCAGCACGCGGGCCAGCAACCCCGGGCCGGCGATACCCCGCTCAATGGGCCGTGAAGGCGCCGCTGCCTGCACGATCGCATCGCACTGAGTACAGGCATGTTTTTCACGTACTGTCCGGATAACCCGGAAGGCGCTGCGCATCAGCTCCAGCTGTTCGGCGGCATCTTCACCCAGGTAACTCAGCGAACCACCGCACTCCGGGCAACAGGATTCTGCCGGAAGCATACGCTTTTCATCACGCGGGAGTGATTCGGGGAACGGTCTGCGGGTGCGGGTCTGACGCAGCGAGCGCTGCACTTCCGGGTCATCCACACGACCGGTCAGCGTATCGCTTTCTTTCTGAAGCACCTTCAGGTCAGCTTCCATCTGTGCGATACGACGGGATACTTTTTCGGAACGGCTGCCGAAGTTCATCCGGCGGAGTTTATCCAGCTGCGCCTGCAGGTGGTCTATTTCGCGCTCACGGTCGGCCAGCTTTTCCAGCAGGGCGCGGTTCAGCGCTTCCTGTTCGGCAAGCCGCTGTTTCAGCAGAAGGATTTCGTCAGAAGAGGTGTCGTTCATAAGCCCGTATTTTACCAGGCTTATTCAGCAACAACCAGGATAAAGAGGCCTACAACATGGTCAGAGATGTCAGCAACCGTTTAGGTTGTCGCCAGTCGATGCCTTCCATCAGCATCGCCAGCTGGGCCGGGGTCAGGAACACTTTGCCATCACGGGCAGAGGGCCAGGCGAAGCGACCACGCTCCAGCCGTTTGGTCAGCAGGCACAGCCCGTCGCCGGTGGACCACAGCAGTTTGACCTGGTTGCCGCTGCGACCCCGGAAGATGAAGACGTGGCCGGACATCGGATCGTCTTTCAGCGCCGTCTGTACTTTTGCGGCAAGACCGTTGAAGCCATTTCTCATATCAGTGGTACCGGCAACCAGCCAGATTTTGGTACCTGTTGGTAACGGGATCATCGCTTCAGCTCCTGTATCAGCAGAGCCAGGAACTTTTCGCTGACAGTGCCGTTGAGGCGGAGCGTCCCGTGCCGGAACGTTATCTCACAGCTGATACTGAGGGCTTCCGGGCTCTCAGTGGGCGGCTCTGGCTGTACGTCAGCGGCATCGAGAGTCACAGGAAGTAGCTGCGGGTTCTCTGAAGAAGGTAATAGCAGCTTTCCCTCGCGCCATTGTTGGCGCCATTTGAACAGCAGATTGGCGTTAATGCCATTTTCAAGCGCCAGTTTTGAGATGGATGTTCCTGGTTCGCAGGAGGCAGCAACGAGTTGTTGCTTAAACTCAGGAGAATAATTAGGGCAGCCTTTTCGCCTGCCGGGAGTCACATTTTTCTGCATATCTGACACTTTGGTTCCCACTACTTATTTGGTGGACACCACTTTGTCGGATGCTTCGGATTATGACCAGACGGTTCACGCTGTACGCTTACCCCTAGCGAGGCTAGAAAGGCAGAGAAAATCGCTTTGCAGTTTGCGCACGAGAATAGCTTTGAATCTGTAGCAAGAGAATGGCATGGCTCCAAAAAAGCCACCTGGTCTGAAGGGTACGCTAAAGAGGTTCTCAACTGCATGGAAAAGGATATTTTCCCTTTCATCGGCCAACGCCCAATCGAACAAATTGAACCGCTGGAGCTGCTCACCGTTCTGCAAAAAATAGAGAAAAGAGGTGCTTTGGAGCAAACCAGTAAGATCAGCCGCCGTTGCGGCGAAGTTTTACGTTATGCCGTCACCACCGGGCGAGCTAAATATAACTTTGCTCCTGACTTAGCTATTGCGCTCAACAAGCCTAAAACTCAACACTTCCTGTTCCTGACTGAAAGTGAATTACCTGCTTTTGTCAGCGCTCTGGAGAACTATCAAGGTAGTTTAGTCACAAAGTACGCCACACAGCTGTTGATGCTAACAGGTGTGCGTACAATCGAACTGCGAGCAGCAGAATGGGCTGAATTTGATTTAGAAAATGCAGTATAGGAAATCCCAAAGAGCGTATGAAGAAACGCCGCCCCCACCTGGTTCCGTTATCTACTCAGACGATCACCATCCTGAAAAAGCTTCAAGTCATTACCGGGAATTACAGCCTCGTGTTCCCTGGCCGCAATGACGTCAGAAAGCCAATGAGCGAAGCCAGTATCAATAAAGTGATAAAGCTACTGGGTTATCACGGTCGGTTAACTGGCCACGGCTTCAGGCATACCATGAGTACTATTTTGCATGAACATGGTTTTGAAAGCACTTGGATAGAAATGCAACTTGCGCATGTTGATAAGAATTCAATTCGTGGAACCTACAATCATGCGCAATATTTTGAAGGTAGAAAAAAAATGCTTGAATGGTATGCATTAAAAATAACAGGGCAATGAATTGCCCTGTTAAATTTAGCTCAACGCATTAAACGCATTAGTAATACATACTGGTATATGCTCTACACTTATTTGATTAGAAATAATAGCCCCCCACTCATGACTCTTATTAGGCCATAATGTAATGTCATCCACTCGGTCTAAAGCAAGTAATTTTAATCGTAACTGCGCCTTTAATCGTGAAGCGAACTTCTGGCTCTCTTGACAATCTACACCAGGTGCAACATTAGGGATAGCATCTATGACCCCTTGAACTTCATCCTCTGTAATAGATATGGAACCATCAAAAACGTCTCTCACTATTACAGGCCAAATATGAATAGGTAAGCAATCTTCTAAGTCTTGTTTACCTACTAAGAAAATCGTAGGACTTGGAACCTTCCTGGTATCAGAATCGAATATATATACAGCAAGGTCATCCATTTTAGAAAAACCATTAATTAATTGTTCTAATACATCGCTAGCCACCTCTGCATTAGTACATCCCTTTAAATTAATTAACTGTACATTGTCCTCTTTTAACGTCCTACCTTTATATTTATAATAAAGGCTAGGGATTAAAGTTTCCTCTGTATGACCCTCCACAATCAAGAATTTATTATAGAATAAAAAATCACTATTTTTTAGACCTAACGTTGCGTATATGTCTTCAACATTAGTGACTGTACCAACGTTAGTATAGTGATTGTCTATTTTGAATGTTTTAATATCCTCAACCTTGCTCGAATCTACAAATATTGTACTATGTGTACTAACTAATATTTGAAAATTCTGTCGTGATAACGTTTGTATGGCTGAGAAAAAATCTCGTTGCGCTTTCGGATGCAAATGAGTTTCGGGTTCATCAAAACACCAAAAATATCTTTTGTTACTAGCATTCTTCTCAGCAATGTTTGCTTGAAGCTTCAATAAAGCAAACCATATTTGACGCTTAATGCCTTCACCTTGATTATCGATGTGAACATCATCCTGCGCCCCAACTTTTTGTACAAAAAGATCTGTTATCTTCCTTTGAAGTTCAAATGAAACTTTTGCACTAATACCTGTGATACTAGGAACTTCATTTTGAATGCCAACACCATTCAATTGCGCATCAATTTTCCTCTGTGCTTTTTCTTTCAGAAGCCTTGAAACTCTTTCAGCACGATTTATCTCAACACCTAAGGCTTCATCTAAAATCGTTGCAGCAACTTTATTTATAGACTCTAAAGACTCTGCCCAACTCAAGTATTGATATTCTGGGAAAAATTTAAGATCTGCTTTCCATTTGGATTTTTTTGCATCATCCTTAAATTTAACTGTAGCATAGACGGTAGGGTTAGAATGAAGAATAGATCTAACCTTTTCATATATTGAGTGTTGACCTTGCCCGTTGTCGTTAACCAAATTGTTACTATCAGGATTTTTTTCTCGCAATGCTGTATTGGTTTGAGCCTGATTCAAATTAAATAGTTCATTACTCACATCACTACTAAGATACAACCCTGTGTAATAAACGTCTGAATCACCAGATTGAGCATCGAAAACTCTAACCTTCCAAAACTCATTCCCAACCCCAGTTGACTCCAAAATCCATTTAAGATGCACTGAGGACTCTCGTTCATTATCTATATCAATTTCTTCAACCTTAAACCTTGCAGCAAAGACAATATAATCCTTATCATTCTCCTCAAGAAAAGAAGGTATTTCCAAATGAGTCAGCGCCTCATTAATAAATGAAATATCCAAAGGGCTATGAGAAAGATCGCTTTTCTCCGACTTTTGATTTGGTAAATTTACTGAAGCAGAAGAATCTAATAAAAATCTAATACTGCTTAGAGTAGATGTTTTTCCACAATCATTTTCACCAATTAAAACATTGGCTTTAGCGTCATTAAATTCAACAAAAATATCTCTACAACTTTTATAGTTAAATACCCGGAGTGAGCTAAGCAGCATTTTTATCTCCTTTGCTGTGCGTGCTAATGCTGCCATCCAATGTAGCGTCCAATAAACTGAAAACACAGAATTTTTTTTAAATTGACCAAAATCGCACTACACCGCACCCGCCTGCGGTTTTCAGATCGCAAAAATTTTTCAGTTGGGATTTTTTACAAATGATAGCGCCAGACCGCGCCACAACTGGGGATTTACAGCGAGCAGGGAACTGAAAAGAATGAAAAGAATGAAAAGAATTTCAGCTTTTTTCAGTTTAACTTTACTCCATCATCGTTACCACTTGAATTAAACTATTGATAGTAAAGAGATATAAAATTTTAGGTGAGATTTTTCATGATAACTGACGGCACACTTAAAATTTAATAAACTGATTTTTATAGACATTTTCTCTTAAGCAGCTGAAATTTAGTGAACCGAAGCCGGGAAAATTTTAGTTACTCCCGGCGTGCCGTTCACTGGTTCTCTTTGGCTGCCAACAGGAGTTCTAACGCATTTTGTCGCTCCTCCGGTGGCAAGGCATCCATTAGCTCTTTAATCCGTCCCTGGCCGCTCAAAGCGCTGGGACTAATCGTGTGTGAGAAGGAAACGTTCATCACAAACGTATGCCCACATTCTACATTTGAGCAATAACAGTACACATCTGATAATTTGGGTGCTTTCGGTTTGTTTTCCTCACCGTTGCCGCAGACATACACTCCGGGCAGTAAATTTTCATCACTCGCATAACTAAACCTCTGTTGCCTGCCAGAAGAAGGGATTTTGGTTCCCTTCCTCTTGTTCTGAACGTGCAACACTGGCAACACGTATTATACCATTGATTTAATTGGATTAAACTTGTAATCTGTAGACTTAATCAAGAGATAACGAGTGGTAACATCCTGATTTTTGTTACCTCTGTTACCCGTGTTACCTCAATAAAATAAGACTCACGCGATGACTATTCAGGGTCGGCACTATCCAGCACCTGCGTATTAAGCTGGAACGTGCGTTTAAGCCCTATTTCTGGCAGGGACAATATGATTCTCCCTCAGTATGTTCAGTATTTCTCGTAACTAACTGATTTAAATTAAGAAAATTCACAACACCCACCCAACCAAGAACCATTTTTTCTAATGGGAGCTATGCATCTTTGCGTATATGCCGACATCTCTGACCTGCTCGCCAGATGCTTACGCTCTCTCAAAACGCACTGTCAGTGAAAATGTAAAAAATGTTATAGTGGACAACACCCCCCTCAAATATAGAGCCTTATGAAAAACAAGAACAAAGAGACCAGCCAGTTTTAAAGTTTTATTTTACGTCATTCTCCTGAATTCATTGGCCTGCAACTTGATTCTGAAGGGTGGGCAGTCATTGATGATTTTCTTCAGCTTGCCGCACAAAATGGAAGGCTTATTGAAAAGTCAGAACTTAGTGAAATTGTTGACACTAATGACAAAAAAAGATTTTCAATTTCTGACGACGGTTTAAAGATCAGAGCGTTACAAGGCCATTCGACTAAATCAGTCAATGTAACTTTTTCAGAAAAGACCCCTCCTGATTATTTGTATCATGGTACAGCAATTAAATTTCTTGAGTCTATTCAGCAAAAGGGCTTAATCCCTGGTTCTCGTCATTACGTCCATTTATCAGAAAATCAAAGTACAGCTGTAAAAGTTGGCTCACGCCATGGTAAACCTGTTGTGTTAAAGATAAATGCCCTGCAAATGTACGAACAGGGCTATAAATTTTATCTTTCTGAAAACAGTGTGTGGTTGGTGAATTTAGTGCCAGCTAAATTCATCGAGTGACTCTAAGTTCACTGCTCTGTTTTATACAGGGCAGAGTCCTTTTTTGCAGTACTAAATCATGTGTTAAATATACGTGGAGATTCATTTACTTCATAAGGATTATCTTTACTGCTCCCCTGACTGTTTATTAATTCGACCAATAATTGCCTCGCTTCATGTTGTTGGGATTCAACTAAAAAAGATAAGTCAGATATCAGACAAATAAGCGCTGACTTTAGTCATATTTTCAAAAATCGTTTCTCACGTATAAATATTAACTAAAGATAACTTTATGAGACGTAACGATAAACCGGTACTCGACGGGTCGTTCCCGTCAGATTTTCAAATACCCATGTTTCATCC
The DNA here is from genome assembly GCF_046521475.1 of Enterobacter sp. CPE_E890. Lineage (NCBI taxonomy): Bacteria > Pseudomonadati > Pseudomonadota > Gammaproteobacteria > Enterobacterales > Enterobacteriaceae > Enterobacter > Enterobacter sp. CPE_E890. The sequence goes on from NZ_JBKFZW010000001.1 coordinate 3,510,887, forward strand.
GTTGCGATCCTCATCCCCGCTTTTCTCAGACGCGACACCTCGGCTGCAATTCGTTGGATGCCAAACCAAAAAAGCGCATCAAGCGCAGTCACGTCCAGCCCACTCAGCAACGCCCGCTTCAGACGTTCAGCTGGCAGCTTAATTTCTTTGGCAATTTGCAAAAAGGGTTCGGCCGTGTGTGTGGTCGGGCTAATCCGCCGTATGCGGGTAGACAGACGGTATTGATAATTATCAGGGACGTCATTGAGATCCGTTTTAACACTCCAGACACAACCGAAGCGTTTACCGTTAAAAATGACATTTTTCTGGCTGAGTTCCAGCTCGTTACGTATCCCGGCTATAAGCTGGGGTGTACGCACTAGCAGCAGACGAAAAGGGAGCTCGAAACTGGTCACGTAATCGACATTGAGCAAGGCAATACGTAAACGCTCTTCGGCACCGGCTTTGCTCTCCCTGCATTCGCTCAAAACATCATCCCACTGCTTTGTCAGTCGGGAAGGTTCATTCGCTTCTGTAAACCTGTACTTTTCAATCTGGTAATCGATTTGTTCAGTCACCCGGTTCTTCCTGTCAGTCACGTTTTAGCCGTTAAAACAGACTTTATCAGCACCCATAATTATGCTCCAGAAATGAAGTGATACATCTTTAATCTGTCGATAAAAACTACAAAATCAACCACCTTTCTCATTGCCGCTTTTTTAATCAAAAACGAGTAATAGCACATATCGTATAACGGTGCTACATTACGCAGCCCACCCAAATCAGCAGTGGCCAGGTAACGCCGTAAAGTTCGGTAAAGCCTGCAACCATCACCTTGAAGAACGGTCTTATCGGCACGTCGTATCGCACACTCTGCGCTACCTTTACAGGCTTCACATAGGTTTTACTATTTTGTCTCAATCCCAATTTCAACGTGCGTTTTTACACCCGCGTTACTGGTTTACATGGTTTGGTCTTGGCGTTCTTTGGCTGATGGTTCAGCTTCCCTACCCCGTACTGCGTTTGCTGGGGTCTAAACTGGGGAGTGCATCCCGCTATTTCCTGAAACGACGTGAATCCATCGCGCGTAAAAATATCGAGCTTTGCTTCCCACAGTACAATGCCGAAGAGCGCGAGAAACTCATCGCTGAAAACTTCAAATCTATCGGCATGGCACTGCTTGAAACCGGCATGGCCTGGTTCTGGCCGGATGAACGCGTCCGTAAGTGGTTTGATGTGGAAGGTCTGGATAACCTTAAACGCGCCCAGATGCAAAATCGTGGGGTGATGGTTGTCGGGGTTCACTTTATGTCGCTGGAGTTGGGTGGTCGTGTGATGGGGCTTTGCCAGCCAATGATGGCAACCTATCGTCCTCACAACAGCCCGCTGATGGAATGGGTACAGACGCGGGGTCGTATGCGTTCCAATAAGGCGATGATCAGCCGTAATAACCTGCGCGGTATGGTCGGTGCCCTGAAGAAAGGTGAAGCCGTCTGGTTTGCACCCGATCAGGATTACGGTCGTAAGGGCAGCAGCTTTGCCCCCTTCTTTGCGGTTAAAGACGTTGCGACGACCAACGGTACATTTGTCATTTCGCGTCTGTCTGGTGCAGCCATGTTGACCGTGACGATGGTAAGGAAAGCAGATAAATCAGGCTATCGTCTGCATATCTCCCCTGAAATGGCTAACTATCCGGAAAACGAATGCGAAGCGGCTGCGTTCATCAATAAAATTATCGAAACCGAAATCATGCGTGCGCCAGAGCAGTACCTCTGGATGCATCGCCGTTTCAAAACGCGTCCCCTTGGCGAAGCCTCGCTCTATATTTAAGCCCTTCATGAAGGTTAGTTTCGCCAGGAAACTAACCTTTTCAATCACCTGTAATCACTCTGGACAATTGTTTTTCTGCGCGTCGCTAAAAGTGAATTTATTGCACTCTGAAATCAAACTGTCGCCGTTCCACGACACTCGTAAGTGACGGAAATTATTTAAGAAAATCCCTCTTGCCACCCCTCATTTTTAAGCGTACATTAGCGCCGTCTGGCAACAGGAAAGCACAGAATTCTGAGCTGGAGTTGACGGCGTAACGGGAAAATCTCTTTTCCGTTTTGACCGGATTTCAGCTCTCTATAATCAGGTGGACTCTGTTTTTAATGCGTACCACAAGATACGCGGAGCGATGAAACGTGAAATATTTCTTTATGGGCATTTCGGTGATTGTTTTAGTCTGGGCCGGAACCTTTGCCCTGATGATCTAGTGAAGAACATGCAGTCAAAAAAACAGGAGCCATCGGCTCCTGTTTTTTTATGTCATGACGACGCGGGATTTTCAGCAATACTTTTTGATGAAAGCAGCCCGTCAGCACGGAACATACTCTTAATGCCCCTCACTGCCTGACGAATACGGTCGCTGTTTTCAATCAGGGCGAATCGCACATGGGTGTCGCCATAGTCGCCAAAGCCAATGCCAGGTGACACACACACCTTTGCATCCTGCAGAAGCTTTTTGGCAAACTCCAGGGAACCCATCGCCGCATACGGTTCAGGAATTTTCGCCCAGACGTACATGGACGCTTTCGGCATTTCTACCATCCAGCCCGCTTCATGTAACCCTTTCACCAGCACATCGCGACGACGTTTATATTGGGCCGCAATCTCATGAACACACTGCTGATCGCCCTCAAGAGCCGCAATAGCCGCGACCTGTAGCGGCGTAAACGTGCCGTAGTCGTGGTAACTCTTGATTCGCGCCAGTGCACTCACCAGCGTTTTGTTACCCACCATAAAGCCAATTCGCCAGCCTGCCATGTTGTAGCTTTTAGACAGGGTAAAGAACTCTACTGCCACATCGCGCGCGCCCGGAACCTGCATAATAGACGGGGCTTTCCAGCCGTCGTAGACGATGTCTGCATAGGCTAAATCATGAACCACCAGTACGTCATAACGCTTAGCCAGGGCTACAACTTTCTCGAAGAAATCAAGCTCCACGCACTGCGCCGTTGGGTTCGACGGGAAACCAAGGATCATCATCTTCGGTTTCGGGTAACTTTCGCGAATCGCACGTTCCAGTTCGTTGAAGAAATCGACACCTTCCACCAGCGGCACAGAACGTACCTGCGCCCCGGCAATCACCGCACCATAGATATGGATCGGGTAGCTTGGATTCGGAACCAGGACCGTATCACCGTGATCCAGCGTCGCCAGCATCAGGTGTGCCAGGCCCTCTTTCGAGCCAATGGTCACAATGGCTTCACTTTCAGGATCGATATCAACCTGGTAGCGATCCTGATACCAGCGCGAGATCGCGCGACGTAACCGAGGAATACCGCGAGACGTTGAGTAGCCGTGCGTATCAGGACGCTGGGCAACCGTGCAGAGTTTCTCAACAATATGCGGTGGAGTTGGGCCGTCAGGGTTCCCCATACTGAAATCAATGATGTCTTCGCCACGACGACGTGCAGCCATCTTCAGTTCAGCGGTGATATTGAAAACATAAGGGGGGAGACGATCGATGCGCGTAAAACGGCGTTCAGGACTGAATTCAGCCATAGATTCCTCAGATTAACGTTAGCGCCCGGACCGTCCGAGCGACGCTGCCACGCATGTGGCGTGCTTAGAAAATAACCTGAAAAAAATCATGCTGTCGAGAGGGAAATGAAAAAAAAGCGATCGCGCTAAAACCGGAACCCTGCTGTGTTAAAAAGCGGAAGCACCAAAGGGGAATTCGGCTGTCTGATAGCTGTTTTTTAACACAATGATATCAAAGCAGTTACCTGTCGATACGTCGATAATAAAAAATCGGGACATGTCAGCACACACCGGATAATCCCCTTTGTAAACTATGGTTTTTCCTCATTTGATAAACCTGACGGATAGCTGGTCAATACGCGCCAGGTTTTTTATCATGGTTCTTTCCCGTTACCCCAGGTCTACTCGTGCACGAAATATTCACTATGCTGTTGGCGGTTTTTGACCGGGCGGCATTAATGCTGATTTGCCTGTTCTTCCTTATTCGCATTCGCTTGTTTCGCGAGCTTTTGCATAAGTCTGCACACTCCCCCAAAGAGCTACTGGCTGTTACCGCCATCTTTTCACTGTTTGCGCTGTTCAGCACCTGGTCCGGCGTGCCGGTTGAGGGGTCGCTGGTTAACGTGCGGATTATTGCCGTCATGTCCGGCGGAATTTTGTTTGGCCCGTGGGTGGGCGTCATCACCGGCATGATTGCCGGCACCCATCGCTACCTGATTGATATTGGTGGCGTGACGGCTGTGCCGTGCTTTATCACCAGCATTATTGCCGGGGTACTTTCCGGGTGGATTAACCGCAAGATCCCGAAAAAGCAACGCTGGCGCGCCGGGATCATTGCGGGCATGGTGTGCGAAACGCTGACCATGATCCTGGTCGTGGTGTGGGCTCCCACCACCGCACTGGGGCTGGATATCGTCTCGAAAATTGGTATTCCAATGATCCTGGGCAGCGTCTGTATCGGTTTTATCGTGCTGCTGGTGCAAAGTGTCGAAGGGGAAAAGGAGGCAAGTGCTGCCCGTCAGGCCAAGCTGGCGCTCGATATTGCCAACAAAACCCTGCCGCTATTCCGCCACGTTAACGCGGAATCACTGCGTCAGGTCTGCGAGATTATCCGCCACGATATTCACGCTGATGCCGTCGCCATCACCAACATCGACCACGTGCTAGCCTACGTCGGTGTTGGGGAGCACAACTATCACGACAACGATGACACCATCAGCCCGACCACCAGACAGGCGATTAACTACGGCAAAATCATTATCAAAAACAATGATGAAGCCCACCGGACGCCGGAAATCCACTCCATGCTGGTGATCCCGTTATGGGAAAAAGGTGTCGTGACGGGCACGCTGAAAATTTATTACTGCCACGCGCATCAGATCACCTCCTCACTTCAGGAGATGGCCATCGGTCTGTCGCAAATTATCTCCACACAACTGGAAGTTTCCCGGGCGGAGCAACTGCGTGAAATGGCAAATAAGGCAGAGTTACGCGCACTGCAGAGCAAAATCAATCCCCATTTCCTGTTTAACGCGCTGAACGCGATTTCCTCGTCCATTCGTCTTAATCCGGACACCGCGCGCCAGCTGATTTTTAACCTGTCCCGCTATCTGCGCTACAACATCGAGCTGAAAGATGACGAGCAGATCGACATCAAAAAAGAGCTGTACCAGATTAAAGACTACATCGCGATTGAGCAGGCACGCTTTGGCGACAAGCTCACGGTCATTTACGATATTGATGAAGAGGTCAACTGCGTGATCCCGAGCCTGCTAATCCAGCCGCTGGTCGAAAACGCGATTGTTCACGGTATTCAGCCCTGTAAAGGCAAAGGTGTCGTCACTATCAGCGTCACCGAAAGCGGCAACCGGGTGCGCATTGCCGTACGCGATACCGGCCACGGTATTGATCCCAAAGTTATTGAGCGCGTGGAATCTAACGAGATGCCCGGGAATAAAATCGGGCTGCTGAACGTGCACCATCGGGTCAAACTGCTCTACGGCGACGGGCTGCATATTCATCGCCTTGAACCGGGTACCGAAATCGCTTTTTACGTTCCGAATGAACGTTCATCCGTTCATGCGGCAACATCCCTGTTACCCCTGGTGGAGTGACCTATGAAAGTCATCATCGTAGAAGATGAAATTCTGGCTCAACAGGAGCTAACCTGGCTTATCAAAACCCACAGCCAGATGGAGATTGTGGGTACCTTTGACGATGGTCTGGATGTGCTGAAGTTTCTGCAGCACAACCGGGTCGACGCTATTTTTCTGGATATTAATATTCCGTCGCTGGATGGCGTATTGCTGGCGCAAAACATCAATCAGTTTGCCCATAAGCCGTTCATTGTTTTCGTCACCGCCTGGAAAGAGCACGCCGTGGAGGCCTTCGAGCTGGAGGCATTTGACTATATTCTTAAGCCTTACCAGGAGTCGCGTATTATCAGCATGCTGCAAAAGCTGGAAGCCGCATGGCAGCAGCAGACTGCTCCCGCTAGCGCCACCCCCACGGTACGTGAAAATGACACCATTAATCTGGTCAAAGATGAACGTATCATTGTGACGCCAGTCAACGATATTTACTACGCCGAAGCGCATGAGAAGATGACGTTTGTTTATACACGTCGAGAATCTTATGTGATGGCGATGAACATCACCGAGTTCTGCAGCAAGCTGCCTGCGGCACACTTCTTCCGCTGCCACCGTTCGTTTTGCGTGAATTTAAATAAGATCCGCGAGATCGAACCCTGGTTTAACAACACCTACATTTTGCGTCTGAAGGATCTGGATTTTCAGGTGCCGGTGAGCCGCAGCAAGGTGAAAGAGTTTCGTCAGTTGATGCATCTGTAAAGCGCCCCCTCACGCAGGAGAGGGCAATGTCGTCAAAGGATTTGACCGAGAACCTGACGCAGATGGGCTCCCGAGCCAAGAAGACCAGGGTTATCGTGCACGATGAGGTAGACAGGGATGTCCTGCACGTAGCTTCTGAAACGCCCTTTATCTTCAAACCCACCGCGGAAACCAGAGGCTTTAAAGAAATCGAGGAAACGCGGCACGATCCCGCCCGCAATATAAACACCACCGAATGTGCCCAACGTCAGTGCCAGGTTGCCGCCGAAACGACCCATGATCACGCAGAACAGCGACAATGCACGGCGGCAGTCAATGCAGCTGTCCGCCAGCGCGCGTTCGGTGACGTCTTTCGGCTGCAGGTTTTCCGGCAGTCGACCGTCCGATTTCACAATCGCACGGTACAGGTTGACCAGCCCGGGGCCGGAAAGGACGCGCTCAGCGGAGACGTGTCCAATCTCTGCGCGCAACTCTTCAAGGATAATGCCCTCTTCTTCGCTGTTTGGCGCAAAGTCAACATGCCCCCCCTCGCCCGGCAGGCTTACCCAGCGCTGAGCAACGTGCACCAGATGCGATACCCCCAGACCGGTTCCTGCGCCATAGACGGCTATCGGTTTGCCTTCGACTGGCTCCGCACCGCCAAACTGAATCAGATGCTCGGGCTTCAGCATAGGGATTGCCATCGAAACCGCAGTGAAATCATTGATGATTTCAAGATGCGCAAAACGGAGATTTTTTTTCATCTCCGCGATGGAAAATGCCCAGGTATGGTTTGTCATCGCAACCCAGTCACCCGTTATCGGGCAGGCAATGGCAATGCAGCCATCTTCGACGCTCACCTGATGCTCTTCCAGATAGACGCGGACAACGGCCTCAAGGCTTGGGTAATCCAGCCCTGAGTAGGTTTTCGCTTGAGAAATCTCCCCCGTGTTTACATCGCAGAGAGCAAGACGTGCGTTAGTCCCACCCACATCACCTACTAAAGCATACTTTGTCATTCTTCTACTGCTCCGCTAAAGTCAGAATAAATCTTTGGGACACTGTAAATTCAAGGCTGGATAACAACAACGACCTGAAGGCAGCTACCCCAGGATTGTCGATCTTCGTCACAGAATAACTTTACCGTTTCAGCACCTTTTGCACTATTGCCATAAAGCTGATTGTGCAAAGTAACGTAATACCGTTTTGTACAAGGAAATCATCATGCTCCACCCGCGAGCCAGAACCATGCTCCTGCTGGCAATTCCGGCGTTAATTATTGGCGTTGCCTCAAGTCTGGTGCTCATTGTCGTGATGAAAGTCGCGTCGGTGCTGCAAACGATGTTATGGGCAGCGCTTCCTGCAAAGCTGGGGGTCAACGTTGATTCTCCTGCATGGGTTATTTTGATGCTGACGTTAACCGGTATTGCGGTGGGGCTGGTGATCCGTTTCAGTCCCGGACATGCCGGGCCCGACCCGGCGCAGGAACCCTTGATCGGTGCTCCGGTTCCCCCTTCGGCGCTGCCGGGGTTGATCATCGCGTTGATTCTGGGTCTGGCGGGCGGTGTCAGTCTTGGGCCGGAACATCCGATCATGGCGGTTAACATCGGACTGGCGGTTTTCCTCGGTGCACGCATTTTGCCCCGTGTTGGCGCACTGGACTGGACTATCCTTGCCTCCGCAGGCACCATCGGAGCGCTTTTTGGCACGCCCGTTGCCGCCGCACTGATCTTTTCGCAGACGCTCAGCAGCAACAACGATGTCCCGCTGTGGGATAAACTCTTTGCGCCGCTGATGGCCGCTGCTGCCGGCGCATTGACGACCAGCCTGTTTTTCCATCCCCATTTTTCACTCACCCTTCCCCACTATGGCCAGATGCAGATAGCCGATATCTTCAGCGGTGCCATCGTCGCCGCCATCGCCATTGCGCTGGGAATGGTGGCGGTATGGTGTCTTCCGCGTCTTCACCGGCTGATGCATAAGCTTAAGCACCCGGTATTCATTCTGGGAGTGGGTGGTTTCATCCTTGGTATTTTAGGGGCCATCGGCGGGGCGGTGACGTTGTTCAAAGGTCTGGATGAGATGCAGCAACTGGCCTTCAGCCAGGTGTTTAGCGTTTCAGATTATCTGCTGTTTGCGGTGATCAAACTGGCGGCGCTGGTAGTGGCTTCAGCCTGTGGTTTTCGCGGTGGGCGTATTTTCCCGGCGGTGTTTGTCGGTGTGGCGCTGGGGCTGATGCTGCACGGGCATGTGGATGCCGTCCCGGCGGCCATTACCGTATCCTGTTCGATTCTGGGGCTGGTTCTGGTGGTCACGCGCGATGCGTGGTTAAGTTTATTTATGGCGGCAGTCGTCGTGCCGGATTCGACGCTTTTCCCTCTGCTCTGCATCGTGATGTTGCCCGCCTGGCTCCTGCTGGCGGGCAAACCCATGATGATGGCATGGCGTAACGATAAGTAATCAGGCGCTATTACGCGCTTCCAGCGCTTTAGTAATGGCCCCCAGCAGCGGCGGGATGTCTGCTTTCGGCAGCATCACCTCAATCAGCGAGAGCCGCTCATGGTGGGCCACTTTTTCAAGCACGTCCACCAGCTGTTCCGCTTCACTGACCCGCCAGCACTGAGCCTGAGGATCAAGGCTCAGTGCCTGTGGTATTTGCGTCCAGTTCCACAACGCAATGTCGTTGTACCGCTGTTCCGGCCCGTGGATCGCTCGTTCAACCGTGTACCCTTCGTTGTTAAGCACAAGGATGATGGGGTGCTGTTTATCACGCAACATCGATCCAAGCTCCTGAATAGTCAGCTGAGCCGCACCATCCCCTGTCAGGACAATTACGCGCCGATTCGGACATGCCGTTTGCGCACCGAATGCTGCCGCCAGCGTATAACCAATCGACCCCCACAGCGGCTGGACGATAAAATTCACGTCTGCCGGTAGACGAAGGTCAATCGCGCCGAAGGCCGAGGTGCCCTGATCCGCAAGAATGATATCTCCCGGGCGAATGAACGTTTGCAACGTTCGCCAGAAATTATCCTGGGTAAGTGAGCCATCTGGCTGCGGGTAGGCCATTGCACCATGAGAAGACGGTACAGGCTTATCGTGCACGTGCTGTTTGCACAGCTCCACCAGCGTCTCAATCGCCTGAAGCATCGGAATACCGGTAAACCAGATATCGCCGACGCGAGCGGCATGAGGCTGGACTTCTATCGTTTGCGCCGGGGTTAACTGATGGGTGAACCCCGCCGTCAGGGTATCGGTAAAACGCGTGCCGATGCACAACACCGTGTCCGCCCCTTCAATCGCCTCTTTTACCGCGCCGGCGCTGGCTGAACCACTGTACGTGCCGTAAAAACCAGTGTGACGTTCATCGAATATGCCTTTGCCCATCAGCATGGTGGCATGCGCCATCGGTACGTCCTTCACCCATTTTTGTAATGCATGTTTAAGGCCATGACGCAGGACCAGGAAATCCGCCAGGAGTGCAGTACGCTTGCTTCTGGCCAGCTTGCTCTCTGCAGCATCGCGAAACGCCTTCAGGCACGCACTATCGGCATGAGCATGCTTTAGGGTGAGAGCGTTTACAGGGGGTGTAGCCGCTTTTTTTGCCACATCGGCAGGCAACATCAGGTAGCCGGGACGGCGTTCACGGAGCATCGTGGTCAGCACCCGGTCTATCTCATAACAGGCATTTTGTTCGGTCAGGATCGCCTGTGCGACAGTGATCGGTTCGCTCATATGGTAAAAATGACGAAACTCGCCATCACCCAATGTATGATGCAGCAACTCCCCTCTTTGCTGCGACGCCGTACCCGGCGCCCCCACAATATGTAGTACCGGCACGTGCTCAGCATAGCTGCCAGCGATACCGTTCATGGCACTTAATTCTCCAACGCCGAATGTCGTCAGCAGCGCGGCAAAACCCTTACATCGGGCGTATCCGTCAGCGGCATAAGATGCATTTAACTCGTTGGCACAGCCCACCCAACAGATATCCGGGCTGTCTATCACATGGTCGAGAAACTGCAGGTTATAGTCGCCCGGCACGCCAAACAGATGATCGGCTCCACAATCTGTAAGACGGTCCAGCAGGTAATCGGCGACGCAGTATGGGGTACGCATGACAGGTATCCTTCTTATGTTGACCTCACTTTGAGTATTAAAGAAGCGTGATGGCTGTCCAGAATTAGCAGCAAGAAGAGCATGGAAAGAATGCTTTACAAAAATGGCTGCGTTATTCTCCTTTTCTTCACGGTAGTGTAAACGCATACACTGATTTTTCTTTTCAGCGCCAGAGGTCATGAGAATGGGTTATCAGCCGGACAAAAATCGTTATCAGACAATGCAGTACCGTCGCTGTGGACAGAGCGGCCTGAAATTGCCAGCCATCTCCCTTGGGCTTTGGCATAACTTCGGTGACGCCACGCTTATCGAAAACAGCCGTCAACTTTTACAGCGTGCCTTCGATCTGGGCATCACACATTTCGACCTTGCTAATAACTATGGCCCGCCCCCGGGATCGGCTGAACGTAATTTCGGACGTATTTTGCAGGAGGAATTCCTGCCATGGCGCGACGAATTGATCATCTCAACCAAAGCGGGCTATACCATGTGGGAAGGCCCTTACGGTGACTGGGGGTCACGCAAATATCTGCTGGCAAGCCTGGATCAAAGCCTGAAACGCATGGGACTGGAGTATGTTGATATCTTCTACCATCATCGTCCTGACCCACACACGCCGCTGCAGGAAACAATGAAAGCGCTTGACCATGTCGTGCGTCAGGGAAAAGCGCTGTATGTCGGGTTATCCAACTATCCCGCTGAACTAGCTCGTAAAGCAATAGATATCCTTGAAGACCTTGGTACGCCCTGCCTGATCCACCAGCCGAAATACTCTATGTTTGAACGCGCGCCGGAAGAGGGTTTGCTGGATGTACTGCTGGAAAAAGGGGTCGGGTGTATTCCCTTCTCGCCACTGGCAGGAGGTCAACTGACCAACCGCTATCTGAATGGTATACCTGCAGACTCACGTGCGGCGAGTGGCAGTCAGTTCCTTAACCCTGACCAGATCACTGAAGAGAAGCTGGTTAAGGTCAGAAAACTGAACGCCCTGGCGGAAAGCCGCAGCCAGAAGCTGTCCCAGATGGCGCTGGCATGGATCTTACGCCATGAATCGGTGACATCTGTACTTATTGGGGCAAGCAAGGCCGCCCAGATTGATGACGCCGTGGGCATGCTGGAAAACCGCCATTTTTCAGATGAAGAACTGAACATAATTGAAGGGATCCTTGGCAGTTCAAATTAATAGCGCTTTTAGCAAAAAGTGCTCTCATTCATGAATTCGGAGTTCAGGCGATGAAACGAGGCTTTACCAACTCGTAATATTGAGTTAACAGGCCCAACGAAGGCCCCGATCGTGAAGGAGAAAGAGTATGTTCAGGTCACTGATTCTTGCAGCGGTATTACTGGCTTCGGCCCCGCTGATCGCCACTGCGGGCGAAATCACCCTGTTGCCATCCGTAAAATTACAAATTGGCGATCGTGACGATTACGGCAGATACTGGGACGGTGGCTATTGGCGCGACCGTGACTACTGGCATCGTCATTATGAGTGGCGTGGAGATCGCTGGTGGAAACATGATAACGGCAGACACCGTGGCTGGTATAAAGATAATGCCTATGAGCGCGGTTACCGTGAAGGCTGGAACGATCGTGACGACCACCGTGGCGGCTGGGGTCGCGGTAAAGGTCACGGCCATGGCCATCATTAATGCAAAAAGGAGCCTCACGGCTCCTTTTTCTTAATTAAACCTTACAGACCTAACACTGTTCCCATCAACAACCACAGGTTCAGCGCCACCACCACCACGACTATGGCCCAGCCGGTTCTTTTCACCAGCGTTGTGTTGACCAGGTCGCCCATCAGGGTTTTATTGCTGGTAAAGATCAGTAGCGGCACCAGCGCCAGCGCGATACCAAAACTCAACAAAACCTGGCTCATGACCAGGATCCTCGTTGGATCGAGCCCCATCAGAATCACGATAAATGACGGCAGCATCGTGACAGAGCGGCGCACCCACAGTGGAATATGGAAACGAACAAACCCCTGCATGACCACCTGCCCTGCCAGCGTCCCCACAACCGTAGATGAGAGACCAGCGGCCACCAGACTCAGACCAAATATCGTGGCAGCAGCATGGCTCAGTAACGGCTCCAGTGTGAGATAAGCCTGATCGAGATCGGCAATACCGGTGTGGCCGTTAAAGTGGAAAGCGGCCGCGGCAGTCGCCATCATCGCCAGATTCACAAAACCAGCAATTGTCATGGCGATAGCCACATCCCATTTGGTCGCGGAGTAACGTTCTTTACGCGTGCCGCCGTGGAGGTGCTGAGTCAGCGAAGAGTGCAGATAAATGACATGCGGCATGATGGTCGCCCCCAGCACACCGGCGGCCAGAAATACGGCTTCAGAGGTTGGCAGACTTGGGATCACCATCCCTTTACCGAGCTGAGCCAGATTGGGTTGTGAGAAAATCAGCTCGACAATATAGGCCGCAGCGACAAACAACAGCAGACCGCCAATAACTTTCTCCAGCGGTTTTTGCCCCCGACGCTGTAACATCAAAATCAGGAAGGTGGCAATCCCGGTCAGTACCGCCCCCTGCAACAGCGACACACCCAGAATCAATTTAAAGCCGATCGCCGCACCGATAAATTCAGCGAGATCGGTCGCCATGGCGATGATTTCGGCCTGAACCCAGTAGAGCCAGACCGCCGGGCGCGGGTAATGGTCACGAATTTGCTCAGCCAGGTTTTTACCCGTGGCAATCCCAAGCTTTGCGGAGAGCATCTGAATCAGCATCGCCATCAGGTTAGCCCAGACGACCACCCACAGCAGTTTATAGCCGAAGCTCGCCCCGGCCTGAATATTGGTCGCAAAATTACCCGGATCGATATAGCCAATGGCAGCAATGAACGCAGGTCCCATTAATGCGAACCGCAACTTGCGCGCTGCTCTGCCACTGCTACCCTCTACGCGACTGTTTGTCATTTCTGCCTCTGAAAATATAGCCTTTGCTATGTTTAATGCTATCAAAATGAGAATGATTATCAAGATCATTTGTGAAGTTTACAGTGATTTCTCTGATAGCTTTGGACGATAGACAGGCGGGTAAGCTGAGGGCGACCTGACAAAAACTGAAATCGCGCGCTCTTTTGTGAAGACTAGCACACAAACTTAACTTTTCACTCATTTACCTAACATAACAAAAATGTATTGTGGATCACTAATTTTGAGACTCGTCACAGGATGTAACTATAGTGTGCCCTTGATCTCGTTTTCTTTTCCTTCGTTACATAGAATGTGCAAGAAAATTAAACCTGCCTCAAATTTGGAGCAAATATGGACCGCGTCCTTCATTTTGTCCTGGCACTTGTTGTCGTTACTGCACTTGCATTGCTGGTCAGCACAGACCGCAAAAAAATTCGTATTCGTTATGTTGTCCAACTGCTGGTCATTGAAGTTTTACTCGCCTGGTTCTTCCTGAACTCCAACGTGGGGCTTGGCTTCGTAAAAGGCTTCTCCGAAATGTTCGAAAAACTGCTCGGGTTTGCCAACGAAGGGACAAACTTCGTCTTCGGTAAAATGAACGACGAAGGTCTGGCGTTCTTCTTCCTGAAGGTTCTCTGCCCTATCGTCTTCATCTCTGCGCTGATCGGTATTCTGCAGCACATCCGTGTTCTGCCGTTTATTATTCGTGGAATTGGTTTCCTGTTATCCAAAGTAAACGGTATGGGTAAGCTGGAATCATTCAACGCCGTCAGTTCCCTGATCCTTGGTCAGTCTGAGAACTTCATCGCGTATAAAGATATTCTCGGTAAGATGTCCCGCAACCGCATGTACACCATGGCGGCAACCGCAATGTCTACCGTTTCCATGTCTATCGTGGGCGCGTATATGACCATGCTGGAGCCGAAATACGTGGTTGCTGCACTGGTTCTGAACATGTTCAGCACCTTTATCGTTCTGTCACTGATCAACCCGTACCGCGTTGATGCCAGCGAAGAGAACATCCAGATGTCAAACCTGCACGAAGGTCAGAGCTTCTTCGAAATGCTGGGTGAGTACATTCTGGCAGGTTTCAAAGTGGCGATTATCGTTGCCGCCATGCTGATCGGCTTCATTGCCCTGATTTCTGGCCTGAACGCCCTGTTCGCTGCGGTTCTGGGCATCTCCTTCCAGGGTATTCTGGGCTACATCTTCTACCCTATTGCATGGGTGATGGGTGTTCCGGCTCACGAAGCACTGCAGGTGGGCAGTATTATGGCGACTAAACTGGTGTCTAACGAATTCGTTGCGATGATGGATCTGCAGAAGATTGCCAGCACCCTTTCTCCACGCGCGGAAGGCATTCTGTCCGTGTTCCTGGTTTCCTTCGCTAACTTCTCATCCATCGGTATTATCGCCGGTGCGATTAAAGGTCTGAACGAAGAACAGGGTAACGTGGTTTCTCGCTTTGGCCTGAAACTGGTTTACGGCTCTACGCTGGTAAGCGTCCTGTCTGCTTCTATCGCAGCACTGGTACTGTAAGGTTTACTGTTAAAACACAAACCGGGAGCCTGGCTCCCGGTTTTTTTATTCCCGCAATTCTTCCAGCGGTGTAGGTTTGCCTATCAGATAGCCCTGCAGGTAATCCACGCCGAAGCTTAGCAGCATCTCGCGCTGAGCTGGTGTTTCCACATATTCAGCCACCACACACAGAGATTTTGTCTTCGCCAGATTACACATCGACTGGACGATCATCGCATCCATGTCGTCAGTACAAATATCTTTTACAAAGCAGCCATCAATCTTAATGATGTCTGCCTGCAGACGTCTGAGACGCTCATAGTTCGCGTAACCCGTACCAAAGTCATCAATGGCAATCCGGAAACCGTAATCCCGCAACTGTTGGATATTGTTGATACTGCTTCCTGAATTCGAAAAGGCCTGCTCCTCAGTGATTTCGATAATGACGGCCTGAGGGGCTATACCATACCGTTCGAAGAGGGCGCAAATCTCACTGGCCACCTCTTTTTGCATCAGCGTCAACGGCATCAGATTGACAGAAAAACGGGCACCGGCATGCGTCGCAGGGTGATCGCGCAGCCACACCAGTAACTTTTCCATTACACACATATCAAACCGATGACTGAGGTTGAATTGGGCAATCAACGGAATAAAGCGATCGGGAGTAATGATCTCCCCTTCGCTTTCCATCCGCGCCAGAATTTCGTAGTACCCACTCCCGTCAGCCTTCTGGATAGGCTGCGCGTATAAATGAAACTGGCCCGCGTCCAGGGCGTGTTTAATGCGCGCTAACATCAGAACACGTTCTGTCGTTTGTCCGGATGCCGCTTCAAGACTATTCGTGAGCGCAAGAACGTTATGCGCGCCGCAGGATTGCTCTGCCAGCCAGCTCAGTTGCCCCAACGTGTGGTGTAACTTTTCGCCGTTTTCGACCATCCCCCAGGACGCGCCAAATTCAATATCCAGCCCGGTGTTGTTCCAGTAAATCTTACGACTGTTCAGCCGATCAACCATATGCTGAAGGCGCTCAGCGGTTCCCGGGCCCAGCAATACCAGTACCAGCTCGCTGCCAGGTAACTGGAAGAGGGACTCATCTTTCTGCAGAAGTGGCTGAAGCGACGTGGCGATCGTTCGTTTGCAATGGACCCGCATGAGCATCCCGTAGTGGCGGCTCAAAAATTCCAGGTTATCCATACGCAGAATGCTAACTTTTGCATCAGGATGATTCTCAAGATAATCCTCCAGCGCACGAATATTGGGCAAACCCGTCAGCGGATCGGTCAGCGCCCGGCCCTGCCAGCCCCGTTTTAACCACTCGCTGCGCTGATAAATGCGCGACATGTAAAGCAAACAGATGGCGAAAGAGATAAGCACGGAGAGGATAAAGGAGAGCGAATGGCCCGATTCAACCCCATTAAGGAAGTTATAGTTGTAGGTCAACAGCAGGAGTGCAGATACGGCCCAGAGCAAAGAGATAAGCGCATAGGTCAGGCGACTTATCGCTAACGTAAAAAGAATAAAAATCAGCGGCATCAAATAGCCCGCAATGACGGGAGATTCAAAAGGTCCACATAAAATGACGAGAATGAAACTTAAAAACATCAGCCAGACAAAAATATATAATGAATTTTTGTGAAGAAACACAGGCTTCACGCTTCGCCGCCAGAACGTGATGGCATAGCGAGGATTAATTATCATTCTTAATGGGTAATAGAACATCATGGTAAAAATCAACGCCGCGCAGATCAGACTTTGAATATCCACCACATTGTAAATTACCGTTCCTTCGCCGAAGAAGGTTGAAATTGTCACCGGGAAATCAAACAAATAGCCTGCCATATACATCGACAGCTTAATACCTATTGGCACGATAAAACCGAGCCAGAATATACGTAAACCGATGTGCTTGTTAGGGATACTGTAACGCCAACGCTTGCCCAGCATGAGGCGTAGCAGACCGCACGCCGCGAACAACGCGAAGGTCTGACAAAACAGTAAAACTGAATATTGTAGTGGCGCTAAATTAACATAAAATAAATTAGTGACAGTAAAACCTAACAAAACAGGAAGAATTGCCCTGCGTCCAAATAACAGAATTACCGCCAGCATAACGCTTAGCGGTAACCATGCTAAATAAACGTCATGACCATTAACAATTGCGCGCGGAGAGAGGAAACGGGAGAAAGGTACCGCAATCAGGCAAAGCGCCAGGGCAATCATAAATATCTTTACGTTATTGTAAGTTTTTCTATTCATTAAGCTGATGAGTATATTATCCGTTCGTATCATTGACCGGATGGATAATATGTTTATTAATTGCGCGAAGCAAGTTCAAGTCTAATTATGGACGGGTTTATTGCTTTCGATTGAGGTGAGGTACAGGAATATATCTATTTTTATAACAAAATTTAGTAGCGAGTGTTACAAGCGCATAAAAAAAGCCCTCGTCTTTTGACGAGGGCTTAATATTTTGGTGGAGCTAAGCGGGATCGAACCGCTGACCTCTTGCATGCCATGCAAGCGCTCTCCCAGCTGAGCTATAGCCCCACATGTTACTTTACTGACCGCACTCTGTTGGGTTCAGAGTTTGGTGGAGCTAAGCGGGATCGAACCGCTGACCTCTTGCATGCCATGCAAGCGCTCTCCCAGCTGAGCTATAGCCCCATCGTAAAGCTGTCATGTTGACGGGCGGCATAATATGAATTCCGCTGCGGAGTGTCAACGGCAAAATCAATGACCGCCGCTCAATCGCCGAAAAATCATGCAAATGAATCACTTTGCGAGCTTGCTCGCAGTCATGAGTTAAGCCTGTCACGTTTTCACGTAAAACGGTGCTATAAAATGAACCGTTAATTATCCCTACAAATATTCAGGAAATTGCATGATCAAGGAACGAATGACGCCAGAAGAGTTAGCCTTGCTCACTGGCTATAGCCGCCAGACCATCAATAAATGGGTACGTAAAGAGGGTTGGATTACATCACCAAAACCGGGAGTCCAGGGTGGGAAAGCGCGTCTGGTACATGTGAACGAAAAAGTACGTGACTTTATCCGCAGCGCACGCCGGGCAACTGAAACGTCTGATATACCAGAAGGTGCCAACCAGGATGGTTCGCTTCACAACCTACTCCTGACGCTGGCCAATGAAATGACACCGGAAGAGCAGAAGCAAATGACATCGCTGTTACTGCGGGAAGGGATAACCGGATTGTTGCAACGTTTAGGGATTCGCGACCAGAACTAATATGAAAAGATTACGTAGTAAAATGACCACGGAAGAGCTGGCGGAGAGTTTGGGTGTTGCCCGACAGACCATTAATCGTTGGATACGTCAACAGGGTTGGAAAACCGAAGGGCTCAATGGCGTAAAAGGCGGTCGGGCGCGGCTAATCCATATTGATGCGCGCGTGAAGGAACATATTATGAGCCTCCCGGCAATCCGTACTCGTCAGGCGGTTTACCATCTGGCAGAAGTCCCCTCATCATACAGTGCCCCCTCTTCAAACCTGCGTTCGGGCATTATCGAAACGCTGGAGAGTATGACCCAGCTAGAGCAGAAGCGTCTGGACACATTATTGAAACGTGAAGGTATTCTCGGCTTTCTTACACGCCTGGGTATTGCTGAATCAAATACATAAAAAAAACGGCAGGTTACCCTGCCGTTTCTCGTCCTGAAGACTTAATTACTGCTGATTTTCGCGTTCAGAGATAAAGTCCAGCGCCTTGTTAATACGCGCCACACTGCGCGACTTGCCGATGGCATGGACAGTCACATCCAGCGCCGGGGACTGGCCCGCACCGGTGACCGCAACGCGCAATGGCATGCCTACTTTCCCCATGCCGACTTCCAGCTCATCAGCAGTTGCCTGAATGGCGTGATGCACATTTTCCGCAGTCCATTCGGTAAGAGCCGCCAGCTTGTCACGCACCACTTCCAGCGGCTGACGAGCAACCGGGCGCAGGTGTTTCTTCGCGGCGTCCGCATCGAACTCATCAAACTCTTCATAGAAGTAACGGCAGCTTTCAGCGATCTCTTTCAGCGTTTTGCAACGCTCGCCGAGCAGTTTCACCAGGTCCACCAGCTCTGGGCCAGTGCGGGTATCAATATTTGCCTGCTCAATGTGCCACTGCAGATATGTCGCGACATATTCAGGCGGCATGGTATTGATGTAATGGTGGTTCAGCCACAGCAGCTTGTCGGTATTAAATGCACTCGCCGATTTGCTCACAGAGCTCAGAGAGAACAGATTGATCATCTCTTCGCGACTGAAGATCTCCTGGTCACCGTGAGCCCAGCCCAGACGCACCAGGTAGTTCAGCAGCGCTTCCGGCAGATAACCATCGTCACGGTACTGCATGACACTGACCGCGCCATGGCGTTTAGACAGCTTTTTACCGTCGTCGCCATTGATCATGGAGACGTGCGCATAAACAGGTACTGGTGCGTTCAGTGCCTTCAGGATGTTGATCTGACGCGGGGTGTTGTTGATATGGTCTTCACCACGAACAACGTGCGTAATTTCCATATCCCAGTCATCAACCACTACGCAGAAGTTATAGGTTGGAGAACCGTCGGTACGGCGGATGATCAGGTCGTCCAGCTCCTGATTGCTGAATTCGATCGGGCCACGGATCTGGTCGTCGAAGATCACTGAACCCTCTTGCGGGTTAGCAAAACGCACCACGCATGGCTCATCAGCAGCATGTTCGCTATGGTCATGGCGGCAACGACCGTCATAACGTGGCTTCTCACCGTTCGCCATCTGCTCTTCACGCAGCGCGTCCAGACGTTCTTTGGAGCAGTAGCACTTATACGCCGTGCCCGCGACCAGCATCTCATCAATCACAGCGTTATAGCGGTCGAAACGTTTGGTCTGGAAATACGGGCCTTCATCCCATTCCAGATTCAACCAGTTCATACCATCCATGATGGCTTCAATTGCTTCCGGCGTAGAGCGCTCAAGATCGGTATCTTCAATACGCAGGACGAACTCACCTTTGTTGTGACGAGCAAAAAGCCAGGAATAGAGAGCAGTACGAGCACCACCGACGTGCAGATAGCCTGTCGGGCTCGGCGCGAAGCGAGTTTTGATTTTCATGAAATGGCCTTACGTTATAAAGATGCCGGTATTCGGCAAATCCTGGGGAAAAAACGATGGGCAATATTCTATCACTGTGGGGGGATTCCTCAATGTTGATCCCTTTATCGTGACCGAGTTTGCTATTTTTGTTTAGAAATCATGCTCCACCGCCCATTTCGCGATCGTTTTGTTTAATTTTACGACGAACGAATAAAAACTTTAGAAAATGCGTTGACTCATTTTCAACTCTCCCTATAATGCGACTCCACACAGCGGGGGTGATTAGCTCAGTTGGTAGAGCATCTCCTTTACACGGAGGGGGTCGGCGGTTCGAGCCCGTCATCACCCACCATCTACTTCACGTAGACTCGCAGTGTAGATAAGAATTGAGATTGGGCGATTAGCTCAGTTGGTAGAGCATCTCCTTTACACGGAGGGGGTCGGCGGTTCGAGCCCGTCATCGCCCACCATTCTCACCTTATCAAAGCAGTTCCGAAATGGGCGATTAGCTCAGTTGGTAGAGCATCTCCTTTACACGGAGGGGGTCGGCGGTTCGAGCCCGTCATCGCCCACCATTTCGGGTCGTTAGCTCAGTTGGTAGAGCAGTTGACTTTTAATCAATTGGTCGCAGGTTCGAATCCTGCACGACCCACCAATGTAAAAAAGCGCCCTAAAGGCGCTTTTTTGCTATCTGCGATTTACATCATCGTTAAAGTTGCAATCAACCTTTCTATTGCGGGTGTTGCCTGCTTCGCGTCATATACCACATACAGATCAGCCGGTATGCGCTCGCGCAAAGGGCGGAAGACCACGCCTGGCCACTGCATTTGCGCGTAACTGTCAGCGGCAAGCGTAATCCCCATCCCCATACTAATCATCGCCAGTACCGTCTGTGGTTCAACAGCTTCGCGTACAATCATCGGCGAGAACCCGGCCTGCTGACATACGCGATGTAAAAATGCCCAGTCAGAATGTGCTGAAGGCATGGTGACAAAATACTCATCCTGTAACTCTGAGAGCGTAATAGATGATTCGCTGACCAGTCGGTGATCTTCCGGCATTGCAACAAGAAAAGCGGCATCACGCAATCGCACGCTGGTAAACCCGGCGGTGGGTTCAGTTGCCATTCGCCAGATCCCGACATCCAGCTCACGACGTTCAAGCAAAGCCATCTGCATGACCGGCGATTTTTCGCGAAAAACAACATCAACATTCGGATGCTCTTTCAGGAAAGCGCGCATGACCGTGCGCACCTCGCTCCACATGGCGGTACCGACAATCCCCAGCTCAATGCGCCCCGCCTCACCCCGGCCAATTTGCTCGACGCGAGCCAGCGCCTGGTTTGCACTGGCGAGCAGCCGACGGGACTCTTCCATCAGCACTTTACCGGCATGCGTCAACGCGACACTCCGCGAGTGGCGAATAAACAGTAACGTCCCCAGTTGGCTTTCCAGCTCTTTAATATGCAGGCTTAACGGCGGCTGGGACATATTAAGACGGGCCGCAGCCCGCCCAAAATGCAATTCTTCCGCCACGGCAAGAAAATAACGCAGCAGCTTGAGATCGGTCCGATAGACGCGTTCCATCAAAACATATCCTGGCGATAACGTTTAAGCGTCTACCTTAAAGCCTTTCATCGTCCACAGGAAAAATTTAGTGCGCAACTGTGCGCATCTCGCTGTTTTTACTGATGTGGTGATAGTGAAAGCTGAAATAAAACACCACCGCAAGCACCAGCGCATAGGCCGCAAACACCAGCCAGATGGTCTGCCAGTCCTTAACCCCATCCACCGAGAAGTAATCGACTGCCATACCGCTTAACACGGACCCGAAATAAGCACCAATACCGTTAACGGTGGTCATAAACAGCCCTTGCGCGCTGGCACGGATATCAGAGCTCACCTCCTGCTCAACAAACACCGAGCCGGAAATATTGAAGAAGTCGAACGCGCAGCCGTAGACAATCATTGACAGCATGAGCAACGCAAAGCCTGTTGCGGACGGATCGCCAAAGGCAAACAGCCCAAACCGCAACATCCAGGCCACCATGCTCATCAGCATGACGGTTTTAATACCAAATCGTCTGAGGAAATATGGGATAGTCAGAATGAAGAACACTTCTGACATCTGCGAGACGGAGAGCAAAATGGACGGGTATTTGACGATAAAGCTCTCCGCATACGCCGGATTCCGTGCAAAATCATGCAGAAAAGGGCTGCCAAACGTATTGGTTATCTGCAGCACGGCGCCCAGCAGCATTGCGAATAAAAAGAACACCGCCATGCGGGGTTGTTTAAACAGGATAAATGCATTGAGGCCCAGTTTACTTGCCAGAGACGGAGACGTTTTTGTCGTCGCAACCGGAGTGGCCGGTAGCGTCAGAGAGTAGATTGCCAACAGCAGGGATGCAGCAGCTGCTATATAGAGCTGCACGTTGCTGAGCTCCGCCCCCATCAGGCTGATGGCCCACATCGCGGCAATAAATCCCACGGTGCCATACACCCTCACTTGCGGAAAATGGCTTACCGTATCCAGCCCTGACTGTTCAAGGCAGGAGTAAGAAATCGTGTTCGACAACGCAATCGTGGGCATAAAGGCCATCGCATTCACCAGCATGACCCAGAACATTAACCCGGGTTCATTGACCTGCGCGGCATAACAGAGGGCAACGGCACAGACGAGGTGGCAAATCACGTATGCACGGTCTGCTCGCAGCCATTTGTCGGCAATAATCCCCACCAGAGATGGCATAACAATTGCGGCCAGCCCCTTGGAACTGTAAACCATCCCCACGTCGGAGCCGGTAAAATGTAGAGTGTTAATCATGTAAGCGCCGAGGGTAACCAGCCAACTCCCCCAGATAAAATATTGCATAAAGGACATCATCTTTAAGCGAGTCGTGATGTTCATATTCCATTCCTTATAGCAGTGTGGCCCTCACGGGCCACTTTATTGTTTTAATCAGGCAATATGGCGAAGAAAACCGCAGATAAGGTTGATGAAGTTCTGGCGGGAAAGCTCAGCAGCAGCCAGTGTTTGTTCGTGTGAGAGTTTTACCTCGCCCAGACCTTCAGCAAGATTCGTAATTGCAGAAACGGCCACCACTTTCAGGTTACAGTGACGCGCAGAGATCACTTCCGGCACTACGGACATGCCCACCACGTCGCCACCAATAATTTGCATCATGCGGATCTCCGCCGCAGTCTCGAAGTTGGGGCCAGGATAAGAGACAAACACGCCTTCATGCAGAGGGAAGCCCTCTTTCGCGGCCACAGTTTGCAAAACGGCACGATAGTTTGCGTCGTAAGCATTAGCCAGCGAGAAGAAGCGGTCACCAAAACGTTCATCGTTTAGTCCCACCATCGGCGTTCCCGGCATGGTATTGATATGGTCCCTCAACGCAACCAAGCTTCCGGGCTTAACGTCTTTACGCAATGAGCCCGCAGCATTGGTGCTAAACAGCAGCTCGCAACCCAGCAGTTTGAACGTGCGGATCGCATCGGTCATGACGGTCATCCCGCGGCCTTCATAGAAGTGACCCCGCCCTTTCATACAGGCAACAGGTACACCGGCAAGATGTCCCAGGACCAGCTCACCGGCATGACCGTGAACCGTACTCACAGGGAAACCCGGCAGCTTTTCGTAGCTCAGAGAAACGGCGTCTTCAATCTGGTCGGCTAGTGCGCCAAGGCCAGAACCGAGAATGAACGCAACGCGCGGCGTGAAATTCGGTTTAGCGGTGCGGATGATGTCAGCGCAGTACCATGGGTTATTTGAGAGGGTCATAAAGGCTCCTTGAGAATTAAGATCGCGATATCACGGATCGCATGACCTTAGTCTTATATCTGGAGCCTGCGGTTTACCTCCAATACACTTTCACAGCACCATCAATACTGATTGTGTATCAATGCAAATCCCTGCCAGATATGGCAGTTTTGCTCAAGCTAATCCCGTCGGTGCCGATACCTCTGTTTTATAGCGAGATGAAATACTATGTCGACGATTCAGGTGACTACACCCTCAGTACAAACCAGCAATAGTGGAAGTAATCATTCTGGTAACAATGATATTGCTGCGCAAATAAACCACATTAAAGAGCAGATCACCAAGCTTACTCAGCAGCTAAAAGAGCTACCAGAGAGTACTGGCAGCACGGAAGAAAAGAAAAAACAGCAGGAACTCATTCAGGCGCAGCTTAAAGTGCTGCAGGCCCAGCTTGCCGCGCTGCAGCGCCAGCAGACCGAAGAAGCCCAGAAGAAACAAGATCAAAAGCTGGGTAAAGTGGAAGGTGTGAATAGCCCGTCAGATAATCATCAGATTGATATCTACATCTAATCTTCTGATGCGTTAAACAGTGGGTCGCGTATGCGGGCCTCGGTTAATCGTTGCGCCTGGATACGCACCACTTCCCAGATGGCCTGTGCCGCCCCCGAGAGTGAACGATTTTTTCGCCGTACCAGCATCAGCTTTCGCTCGACAACAGGCACCAATCGCTTTACGGACAGCCGACTTCCCTGTGGCAGGGGAAGTGCCAGGGCGGGCAACACGCTGATACCAATGCCAGCTTCCACCATAGGAAACAGCGTTGCCGGGTGACCAATCTCCTGCACGATCGTTGCCTTTACTCCCTGAGTCACCAGCGCAGAATCAATCAGCGGACGGCTGCCCGAGGCATAATCCTGCAATACCAGGTTCGCTCCCTGAAGAGACTGCCAGCTGACTACCGGTAATACTGCCAGCGGATCGTCGTCCCGGCAGAGCAGCAAAAAGGGCTCAGAAAGTACGCTTTCGCACGCCAGATCGCTCACCTGACCGGGATCGATCACAATCCCAAAATCCACATCCCCCTGTCGGATGCTTTCCAGCACCCACTGTTGCGGTCTGTCATGTAAAACAAAATCAATATCCGGGTAGCGGTGGTTTCCCTCGGCAATGCACTGCGGGATAAGGTGGGCAGAGATCGTCTGGCTGGCAGCAACCCGCACCGTACCCGAAAGTTGCTGTCCCAATCGCCCAACATCCCTGAGCGTACTGTTCAATTCATCAAGTAACCGCTCGAGGCGCAAGGCCAGCTGCTGCCCGGCTTCAGTCAACACAACTTCGCGCGTGGTGCGGTCAAGTAACCGCACACCCGTTTGACTCTCCAGCTCTTTCACACTGTGACTCACCGCCGACTGGCTCAGGCCAATCATCTCCCCTGCCCGGCTGAAGCTACGGGCGTTTGCCACGGTGACGAATATGCGAAGCTGACGTAAGGAATAATTCATCTTTTTAATTCATAAATGGATGCAATAAATCAATTTTATTTCTCAAATGGAAAAAAGCACAATAGCGACATCTGTTTTCAGGAGTCATTATGAAACTATTTCGTATTGTTGATCCGTTTACGCTTACCCTGGTTGCTACCGTTTTACTGGCCTCGTTCTTCCCCGCTCGCGGGGGATTTGTTCCGTTTTTTGAGGGGCTAACGACGGCCGCCATCGCACTGCTGTTCTTTATGCACGGCGCAAAACTCTCCCGCGAAGCCATTATCGCTGGCGGTAGCCACTGGCGATTGCACCTCTGGGTGATGTGCAGCACGTTCATTCTGTTCCCCATTCTCGGCGTGCTGTTTGCGTGGTGGGCTCCGGTTAACGTCGACCCGGCGCTCTACACCGGTTTCCTGTATCTGTGCATTCTGCCAGCCACCGTGCAGTCCGCCATTGCCTTCACCTCGCTGGCAGGCGGTAACGTCGCGGCCGCAGTCTGTTCGGCGTCGGCATCCAGCCTGTTAGGGATTTTCGTCTCCCCATTGCTGGTGGGTTTGCTGATGAACATGCACGGCGCGGAAGGTAACCTTGAGCAGGTGGGTAAAATCTGTCTGCAGCTGCTGCTGCCGTTTGTCCTGGGGCATCTCTCGCGTCCGTGGACGGGCGCGTTTGTGGCAAAGCACAAAAAATGGATCTCAAAAACCGATCAGTCGTCAATTCTGCTGGTGGTCTATTCCGCTTTCAGTGAAGCGGTGGTAAATGGGATCTGGCATAAGGTCGGCGCAGGCTCACTGCTGTTTATCGTGGTGGTCAGCCTCGTCCTGCTGGCGATTGTAATTGCGGTTAACGTCTTTGTGGCACGCAAGTGCGGCTTCAATAAAGCGGATGAAATTACGATTGTGTTCTGCGGTTCGAAAAAGAGCCTGGCGAACGGTATCCCGATGGCCAACATTCTGTTCCCGACCTCGGTGATTGGGATGATGGTGCTGCCGCTGATGATTTTCCATCAGATCCAGCTTATGGTCTGCGCGGTGCTGGCGCGTCGTTACAAGCGCCAGACTGAAAAACTGGCGCAGGAAGAGACCCGCGCCGCAAAAGCTTAAGGGCGTTTCAGGGGCTGAACCAGCTGGGTCAGCCCCTCAGTTTTGATCAGTAACGTGATAGCCATCAACTCACCCAGCCGCCCTGCCGGGAATTCATCCTTACGGGCAAACCACAGCAGATACTCTTCCGGCAAATCGATCAGCCTGCGGCCTTTATATTTACCGAACGGCATCTCGGTGTTGGCGATCTCAACGAGTTGCTCTTTCTCCACGTTATTCTCCTAACAGACGCATCATTTCCGCTTCGTCGATCACCGCAATGCCGAGCTCCTGGGCTTTCGCCAGCTTCGAACCCGCCGCCTCTCCGGCAATCACCAAATCGGTTTTCTTCGACACGCTGCCCGCCACTTTGGCCCCCAGCGCCACCAGACGCGCTTTCGCATCATCACGTGAAAGCTGACTCAGGCTGCCGGTCAGCACCACCGTTTTACCGGCGAACGGACTGTCGATCTCTTCGGCATTAACCACCACCGGTGCGGGCCATTTGATACCCTCTTCCAGCAGCTTGCCGATGACTTCACGGTTGCTCTCTTCAGCAAAGAAGTTAAAGACGTGAGTGGCGACAACAATCCCGACATCCGGGACTTTCTGCAACTCGTCGATGCTCGCTTTTTCCAGTGCATCCAGCGTACCAAAGTACGCCGCTAGCCCCGCTGCAGTCGCTTCGCCGACTTCACGAATACCCAGCGCGTAGAGGAAGCGTGCGAAGGTCGTCTCTTTAGCGGCTTCCAGAGCATTGACGACATTCTGCGCTGACTTAGGCCCCATGCGATCAAGCCCCGTCAGTTTACCCGCAGTCAGTTTGAAAAGATCTGCTGGCGTATGGACGTACTCTTTCTCAACCAGCTGATCGATAATCTTGTCGCCCATGCCGTCAACGTCCATCGCCCTACGGGACACAAAGTGTTTCAGAGATTCTTTACGCTGCGCACCACAGATTAAGCCCCCCGTACAGCGCGCCACCGCTTCACCTTCAACACGTTCAACGTCCGAGCCGCATACCGGGCAATGGGTCGGGAAAATAATCTCGCGCGTATCATCAGGACGTTCTGACTCAACAACGTTAACCACCTGTGGAATAACATCGCCCGCGCGGCGAATGACCACTTTGTCGCCAATACGCAGACCAAGACGCTCAATTTCATCGGCGTTATGCAGCGTGGCGTTACTCACCAGCACGCCCGCCACCTGCACCGGCTCCAGACGGGCGACCGGGGTAATGGCTCCCGTACGTCCCACCTGGAACTCCACGTCGCGGACAAAGGTCATCTGCTCCTGAGCAGGAAACTTAAACGCCACCGCCCAGCGCGGAGCACGCGCAACAAAGCCCAACTGCTCCTGAAGCGCTAATGAGTTAACCTTAATGACAACGCCATCAATATCAAAGCCGAGCGTTGGACGGTCCTCTTCCACCTTGTGGTAGAAGGCCAGTACTGCTTCCGGGGAGTCGCAAAGCTGAACACGGTTGCTCACCGGCAGGCCCCACGCTTTAAACTGCAGCAGACGTCCGAGGTGCGTATCCGGTAGCTCGCCCCCCTCCAGAATCCCTACGCCGTAGCAGAAGAAAGTAAGCGGTCGCTTCGCGGTGATGCGTGGATCAAGCTGGCGCAGAGAGCCTGCCGCCGCATTACGCGGGTTAGCAAACACTTTCCCACCAGTGCGGCGCGCTTCGTCATTGATTTTCTCGAAGCCCGCCTGGGGCAGGAACACTTCACCGCGCACTTCCAGTCGCGCAGGAATGTTCTCACCCTGCAGTTTCAGCGGGATCGCGCGGATAGTGCGCACGTTGGTGGTGATGTCTTCCCCGGTGGTACCATCACCACGAGTTGCCGCACGCACCAGCACGCCGTTTTCGTAAAGAAGGCTGACCGCAAGGCCGTCCAGCTTCAGCTCACAGCACCAGGTAAGGGTATCGCTACTTTTAAGACGATCCTGCACACGCTTATTAAACGCGAGAAAACTCTCTTCATCGAAGACGTTGTCCAGCGACAGCATCGGCACTTCATGACGCACCTGGCTGAAAGCCCCCAGCGGCTCAGCGCCGACGCGTTGGGTGGGTGAATCGGGTGTGATGAGTTCCGGATGCTGCGCCTCTAATTCGCGGAGTTCGCGCATTAGACGGTCATACTCCGCATCCGGTAATTCCGGCGCGTCCATAACATGATAGAGATATTCATGATGGCGAAGCGTGGTTCGCAGTTCAGTGAGTTGTTGTTCGATTGAGTCCATATCGCACCATCAATGAGAAAAAACCCCCGACATGCGGGGGTTGAGGAGGAGTCGAAGTAAACGCGACGATTACGCGTTGGCTTCCTTAACTTCGCGGATGCGGTCCTGATACTCGCGCAGCTTCTGCGGGGTCATCATTCGACGCTGATCGTCGAGCACCACACCACCCACTTCATCAGCGATGTGCTGAGCGGATTGCAGCATCAGCTTAAAGTTCTGCAGTTCGTCACCATAGGACGGCACCTGCATAAAGATTGTGACACCCGGCGTCACGAAATCACCGGTCATTTCCGGGTCAAAGGTGCCAGGATTGACCATATTGGCCAGGCTGAACAGCGCCGGGCCGCTACCGTCTGGGCTCAGGTGGCGATGGAAAATATTCATGTCGCCAAACTTGAAGCCTGCCTGCTGAATACTGTTAAGCAGCACGTCACCGTTGAGATGGCTGCCGTGATGTGCGGCAACGTTCATGATGATCACCGCTTCTTTGCGCTGCGGTTTTTCAACAACCGGTTCTGGCTCGACGACGGGCTCTGGCTCAACATGCGGGGCCGGAGCGGGCTGCGGCGCAGGCTGCACATGCACAGGCTGCTGCGGTTGTTGTACCGGTTGCACTGGCTGTTGCACAGGTTGCTGTTGAACCGGCTGAGGTGCAGCAGGCTGCTGATGGACAGGCTGTTGCGGCGGCTGGCGCACCGGCTCTTCCACAGGCTGCGGCGCTGGCTGGCGCGGCTGTGCGGAAGCATACGGCGGTTGATACTGGTGCTGCGCAGTACGGGTCGCTTCATGCTCCCCATGAGCCGCGCCGGGGGCAGTATTGACCCGATGAACACGAACTTCACCCACGCCGTCGTCGTCGCTGCCGTCGATGTCATCTTCACTGTCATCGTCGTCACGACTGGACTTCATGCGCTTCAGTGGGCGATCGCGAAACATCGAGGAACGCTCTTTACGGCTGGTCCAGAAACCATGTACCAGTAAAGCGATTATGGCGATCGCGCCAACAATGATTAATATCAGACGCAAATCCTGCATCATTATATTCTCTGTTGTTCTAACACCTTGCCACCACGGCAAACATTTACTCACTAAGAGTATTTGCCGTTTACGTCAAGTGCAAGTGTGTGCAGAGCATTCACAGCATAAAGATGAAGGAAATCGTGCTTTTTGCTGGTTTTTCGAACATTTCCTAACTGGTCATTGGTCCGTAAGTGGATAATATAGGCGGGCAATTCCACTGGTTGTGAAAAAAGGAGTACAGCCTGGTTATGGTTTCAACATCTTCTTCCCCCCCTCGCAGCGGCGTCTGGTATTTTTCTCAGGGCTGGAAACTGGTCTCATTGCCGGGTATTCGACGCTTCGTCATCCTGCCTCTGTTGATCAACATTATTCTGATGGGCGGTGCGTTCTGGTGGCTGTTCACAAAGCTGGAAAGCTGGATCCCCTCGCTGATGAGCCATGTTCCTGAGTGGCTGCAGTGGCTGAACTACCTGCTCTGGCCGGTTGTGGTCATCTCG
Organism: Enterobacter sp. CPE_E890; assembly: GCF_046521475.1. Classification (NCBI taxonomy): domain Bacteria; kingdom Pseudomonadati; phylum Pseudomonadota; class Gammaproteobacteria; order Enterobacterales; family Enterobacteriaceae; genus Enterobacter; species Enterobacter sp. CPE_E890. The sequence continues at coordinate 3,540,967 of NZ_JBKFZW010000001.1, forward strand.
GTGCTGCTGGTATTCGGTTACTTCTTTTCAACGATCGCGAACTGGATAGCCGCGCCCTTTAACGGCCTGCTGGCGGAACAGCTGGAGGCACGGCTTACCGGCGCAACGCCACCGGACACGGGCGTGCTGGGGATCATGAAAGACATTCCACGCATCATGAAGCGCGAGTGGCAGAAATTTGCCTGGTACCTGCCCCGTGCGGTTGTGCTGCTTATCCTCTATTTCGTGCCCGGTATCGGTCAAACGGTGGCTCCGGTGCTGTGGTTCCTGTTCAGCGCATGGATGCTGGCGATCCAGTACTGCGACTATCCGTTCGATAACCACAAGGTGCCGTTTAAAGCGATGCGCACGGCCCTGCGCACCCAGAAGGTTGCCAATATGCAATTTGGCGCACTGACCAGCCTGTTCACGATGATCCCGTTCCTCAATCTGTTCATCATGCCCGTTGCGGTGTGTGGCGCGACGGCAATGTGGGTCGACTGCTACCGTGCTAAGCACGCGTTATGGAAGTAATGCAAAAATGTGTAAACAAGGGGTGGCTTATGCCGCCCCTTATTCCATACTGATCCCCATTATTTCCTTGCAGTATATAGATATGCGAATTCCTTACTTCCCCCTACCTGCTCAACAGGTATGCTGGGACGGTATCCCAATTTCATACAGTTAAGGACAGGCCATGAGTAAGATTTATGAAGACAACTCGCTGACTATCGGTCATACGCCCCTGGTTCGACTGAACCGTATCGGTAATGGACGCATTCTGGCGAAGGTCGAATCACGTAACCCGAGTTTCAGCGTAAAATGCCGTATTGGTGCAAACATGATTTGGGATGCTGAAAAACGTGGCGTACTGAAACCAGGCGTTGAGCTGGTGGAACCAACCAGCGGCAACACCGGTATTGCCCTGGCCTATGTTGCTGCCGCGCGTGGCTACAAACTGACGCTGACCATGCCAGAAACCATGAGTATCGAACGTCGCAAGCTGCTCAAAGCGCTGGGGGCAAACCTGGTACTGACCGAAGGCGCGAAAGGCATGAAAGGTGCCATTCAGAAAGCCGAAGAGATTGTTGCCAGCGATCCGGCGAAATATCTGCTGCTGCAGCAGTTCAGCAACCCGGCAAACCCGGAAATTCATGAAAAAACCACCGGCCCGGAAATCTGGGAAGATACCGACGGTCAGGTTGACGTGTTTATCTCCGGCGTGGGTACCGGCGGTACGCTGACTGGTGTGTCACGCTATATTAAAGGCACGAAAGGTAAAAAAGATCTGATTACTGTTGCCGTTGAACCGACCGACTCACCGGTTATCACTCAGGCACTGGCGGGTGAAGAGCTCAAGCCAGGTCCACACAAAATTCAGGGCATTGGTGCCGGCTTCATTCCGGGTAACCTGGACCTGAAGCTGATCGATAAAGTGGTCACCATCACTAACGAAGAAGCCATCTCTACCGCGCGTCGTTTGATGGATGAAGAAGGCATTCTGGCGGGTATATCTTCCGGTGCGGCTGTTGCGGCAGCGCTCAAACTTCAGGAAGACGAAGCCTTTACCAATAAGAATATTGTGGTTATCCTTCCATCCTCGGGTGAGCGTTACTTAAGCACTGCACTGTTTGCCGATCTCTTCACTGAGAAAGAACTGCAACAGTGATGCCAGCATGTTAAAAACGCGTAAAAAAGCACCTTTTCGGGTGCTTTTTTGTGGCCTGCTTCAAAGTTTTACCCCTCCTGGCATTGATTCACCCCGTTGGGTCTGGTATTTAAACCAGCAATTATTTTGATGCGTGAAATTAATCAGTGAATGAAATAGCCTTGCTGAATCGATTTTATGATTTGGTTCAAGTCTTGCTTTCGCTGCATAATGTTTAATGACGATCGAAACGTCAGCGCTAACAATACAGGCTAAAGTTCAGTCGCCAGGCTAGACTTTAGTTCCACAACACTAAACCTATAAGTTGGGGAAATACAATGTTCCAGCAAGAAGTTACCATTACCGCTCCGAACGGTCTGCACACCCGCCCTGCTGCTCAGTTTGTTAAAGAAGCGAAAGGCTTCACTTCTGAAATCACTGTGACTTCCAACGGCAAAAGCGCTAGCGCAAAAAGCCTGTTCAAACTGCAGACTCTGGGCCTGACTCAGGGCACTGTTGTCACCATCTCTGCAGAAGGTGAAGACGAGCAGAAAGCAGTTGAGCATCTGGTAAAACTGATGGCTGAGCTCGAGTAAGTTTCCGGGTTCTTTTAAATATCAGTCACAAGTAAGGTAGGGTTATGATTTCAGGCATTTTAGCATCCCCGGGTATCGCTTTCGGCAAAGCACTGCTGCTGAAAGAAGACGAGATCGTCATTGACCGGAAAAAAATTTCTGCCGACAAGGTTGATCAGGAAGTTGAACGTTTTCTGAGCGGTCGTGCCAAGGCATCTGCGCAACTGGAAGCAATCAAAACTAAAGCTGGCGAAACTTTCGGTGAAGAAAAAGAAGCCATCTTCGAAGGGCACATCATGCTGCTCGAAGATGAGGAGCTGGAGCAGGAAATCATAGCCCTGATTAAAGATAAAGGCATGACAGCCGACGCGGCTGCACATGAAGTTATCGAAGGTCAGGCGACTGCCCTGGAAGAACTGGATGACGAATACCTGAAAGAGCGTGCGGCTGACGTACGTGACATCGGTAAGCGCCTGCTGCGCAACATCCTGGGTCTGGCCATCATCGATCTGAGCGCAATTCAGGATGAAGTTATTCTGGTTGCTGCCGACCTGACCCCGTCAGAAACCGCTCAGTTGAACCTGAAAAAGGTTCTCGGTTTCATCACCGACGCAGGCGGCCGTACTTCCCACACCTCAATCATGGCGCGTTCTCTGGAACTGCCAGCCATCGTGGGCACCGGTAGCGTCACCTCTCAGGTGAAAAACGGCGACTATCTGATTCTGGATGCCGTAAACAATCTGGTTTACGTCAACCCAACGAATGAAGAGATCGAAAAACTGCGCGCGGTTCAGGAGCAAGTTGCGACTGAAAAAGCGGAACTCGCTAAGCTGAAAGACCTGCCAGCAATCACCCTGGACGGTCATCAGGTAGAAGTGTGTGCAAACATCGGTACCGTACGTGACGTTGATGGCGCTGAGCGCAACGGTGCGGAAGGTGTCGGTCTCTATCGTACAGAATTCCTGTTCATGGACCGTGACGCGCTGCCTACTGAAGAAGAGCAGTTTGCTGCATACAAAGCAGTGGCTGAAGCCTGTGGCTCTCAGGCGGTTATCGTCCGTACCATGGACATCGGTGGCGACAAAGAGCTGCCGTACATGAACTTCCCGAAAGAAGAGAACCCGTTCCTGGGCTGGCGTGCAGTACGTATCGCGATGGATCGTAAAGAGATCCTGCGCGATCAGGTTCGTGCCATCCTGCGTGCGTCTGCTTTCGGTAAACTGCGCATCATGTTCCCGATGATCATCTCTGTTGAAGAAGTGCGTGCACTGAAGAAAGAGATCGAAATCTACAAACAGGAACTGCGTGACGAAGGTAAAGCATTTGACGAGTCAATCGAGATCGGCGTGATGGTGGAAACACCGGCTGCGGCGACAATTGCGCGTCATTTAGCCAAAGAAGTTGATTTCTTTAGTATCGGTACCAATGATTTAACGCAGTACACCCTGGCAGTTGACCGTGGTAATGATATGATTTCACATCTCTACCAGCCAATGTCACCGTCCGTACTGACGCTTATTAAGCAAGTTATTGATGCTTCTCATGCAGAAGGTAAATGGACTGGCATGTGTGGTGAGCTTGCAGGCGACGAACGTGCTACACTTCTGTTGCTGGGTATGGGTCTGGACGAATTCTCTATGAGCGCCATTTCCATCCCGCGCATTAAGAAGATTATCCGTAACACGAACTTCGAAGATGCGAAGGTGTTAGCAGAGCAGGCTCTTGCTCAACCGACAACGGACGAGTTAATGACGCTGGTTAACAAGTTCATTGAAGAAAAAACAATCTGCTAATCCACGAGATGCGGCCCAATTTACTGCTTAGGAGAAGATCATGGGTTTGTTCGATAAACTGAAATCTCTGGTTTCTGATGATAAGAAAGACTCCGGAACTATTGAGATTGTTGCTCCGCTCTCCGGCGAGATCGTCAACATCGAAGACGTGCCGGATGTAGTGTTTGCTGAGAAAATCGTTGGTGATGGCATTGCTATCAAACCAACTGGCAACAAAATGGTTGCTCCAGTTGACGGCACCATCGGTAAAATTTTTGAAACCAACCATGCGTTCTCTATCGAATCTGATAGCGGTATCGAACTGTTCGTTCACTTCGGTATCGACACCGTTGAACTGAAAGGCGAAGGCTTCAAACGTATCGCGGAAGAAGGCCAGCGTGTTAAAGTTGGCGACCCAGTGATTGAATTCGATCTGCCACTGCTGGAAGAAAAAGCCAAGTCTACCCTGACTCCGGTTGTTATCTCCAACATGGACGAAATCAAAGAACTGATCAAACTGTCTGGCAGCGTCACCGTGGGTGAAACCCCGGTTATCCGCATCAAGAAGTAATTTTTGCCGCACAGAAAAATGGCGCCTTCGGGCGCCATTTTTGTTTATGCGGGCAGAATAAGCTCGTCGTAACCTTTCGACTGCGTGTAAATCATCACATCTGTCACCCGATCGCCGGCCATGCGAATGGCATCGGCAACGGTTTTGCCCTCAACAATCCCGCTTACCAGCTCTGAACAAAACAGATCGCCCGTCCCTTTCAGGTCCGTTTCAACACGCGGGTGTGCGCTGACGGTCACGCCTTCATTCGTCACCAGCACCACGTGAATGTTTTGCGGGTCGTCAGCGACCGGCGCACTGGTGATCGCCACCCATTTCAGGCTGTCGGAGAGCAATCCCTGTGCCGCCGCGATGGCGCTTTCTGGCGTACGGCACGGCTTGCCGCTTAACACTTCCAGCTCATAGACGTTTGGTGTGATCCCCTGCGCCAGCGGCAGCAGGTGCTCCCGATACGCTTGCGGGATCTCGGGCTTCACGTACATCCCGCTGTCGATATCGCCGATGACCGGGTCGACCAGCACCAGCAGGTCCGGGTGCCGTACTTTGATGACCCTGAGCCATTGTGCGAGCAATTTAATCTGGCTGGCGCTACCCATATAGCCAGTAGTCACCGCCTTCAGCTCACGAAGGATGTCGCGCTCTTCCAGCGCTTTCAGATAACCGCTGAACCACTCATCCGGGATCACGCCGCCGTAGAAGGTGTCATAGTGCGGCGTGTTGCTAAACAACACCGTCGGTACGGCGGTGACGCTCAGCTGATGGGTACGAATATTCGGTACCGCAATGCTGTTCCCCACGCTGCCGTACACCACCTGCGACTGCACCGCGACAATATCGGTTTGTTGCGCCCGGGTGTTATCCCGGAAAAGAATCATCTCCATGATGCTTAAATCCCTGCCCCCTGCGAATAACTCTCTTCACCAAAGACGCCGGTAGACAGATAACGATCGCCGCGATCGCAGATTATTGCCACGACCACTGCACCCGGATTTTCCTTTGCAACCCGAATCGCACCCGCTACCGCGCCGCCCGAACTGACGCCACAGAAGATACCTTCACGGACGGCCAGCTCGCGCATGGTATTTTCCGCCTCGCGCTGATGAATATCCAGCACCTGGTCCACAAGCTGCGCATTAAAGATCCCGGGCATGTATTCCGCAGGCCAGCGGCGAATGCCCGGAATGCTGCTCCCCTCTTCCGGCTGCAGACCAACGATAGTGACGGTTTTTTCCTGCTCTCGCAGAAAACGCGATACACCGGTAATGGTGCCCGTGGTGCCCATGCTGGAGACAAAATGGGTGATCCGTCCTTCAGTTTGCTGCCAGATTTCCGGGCCGGTGGTGGTGTAGTGCGCGTACGGGTTATCCGGGTTGTTGAACTGATCGAGCAACTTGCCTTCACCGCGTTCAGCCATCTCCAGCGCTAAGTCACGCGCCCCTTCCATCCCCTGCTCTTTGGTCACCAGAATCAGCTCCGCACCGTAAGCTCGCATGGCGGCGCGGCGTTCCTGACTCATATTGTCCGGCATCAGCAGCTTCATGCGGTAGCCTTTCAGCGCCGCAATCATTGCCAGCGCGATACCGGTGTTGCCGCTGGTCGCCTCAATCAGCACGTCACCTGGCTTAATTTCTCCGCGTTTTTCGGCCTGGACAATCATCGACAGCGCCGCGCGGTCTTTCACCGATCCCGCCGGGTTATTGCCTTCGAGTTTGACCCAGATTTCGCTGCCGTTGGCACACCCCATACGCTGAAGCTTGACCAGAGGGGTGTTGCCGATGGTGTGTTCGAGTGTATTCACGATTTTTACTCAATAAAAAAGCCGGGGGCGCGCAGCGATCCCGGCCTACAAGACACAGTGATAACTGTAGGCCCGGTCAGCACAGCGCCACCGGGCGATAAACATCCTACTAACCTATCAGGCTGACTCCGCCAGAGCAATATCCTCGCGCGTCTCAATACGTTCCTTCCCGTGATAAATACGCGCATGCTGCAGACCGACAAACAGGCGTTCTCCCCGGTGCGGTGGCTCCTCATCGCGCATGACCACGGTCAGCGGCTCGGTATACCAGCCCAGCGGTTGTACCACCAGTTGGGTGTAGTGCCCTTTAGGGCTCGCTTCCAGCACCTGCACCGGCAGCGGTGAGTCAAGGCTGGTGCGACGGCTCACATCCACTTCCCACGGACGCAGGAACAGGTCGACCGGCCCCTGATGCGCAGAGGTATATCCCAGCGGCCAGCGGTGCGCGCCCACGTGGAACTGACCGCCGCGAATGGTGCCCTGAAGACGGTTTACCTCGCCCATAAACTCCAGCACGAAGCGGGTCGCCGGTTCACGCCAGAGCTGCTCCGGCTCGTCAACCTGCTCAATATTACCCTGGCTCATGACCACCACACGGTCCGCGACTTCCATCGCCTCTTCCTGATCGTGGGTCACGAAGACGCTGGTAAATTTAAGCTCTTCATGAAGCTGACGCAGCCAGCGACGCAGCTCTTTTCGCACCTGCGCATCCAGCGCACCGAACGGCTCATCCAACAGAAGAATTTGCGGCTCAACGGCCAGCGCACGTGCCAGTGCAACGCGCTGCTTCTGACCACCGGACAGCTGGGCCGGGAAACGGTCCGCAAGATGGGCCAACTGCACCATCTCCAGCAGTTTGGTCACTTTCGCTTTAATGGTTGCCGCATCCGGGCGCTCGCGACGCGGCAGCACGGTCAGGCCAAATGCGATGTTATCGAATACGGTCATGTGGCGGAACAACGCGTAGTGCTGGAACACAAAACCTACCTTACGGTCGCGGGCGTGCAGGCGGCTCACGTCGGTACCGTGGAAGCGGATATGCCCGCTGGTCTGATGCTCAAGCCCGGCGATAATACGCAGCAGCGTGGTTTTACCCGAACCAGACGGCCCCAGCAGCGCCACCATTTGTCCGGAAGGGATATCCAGCGAGATATCATTCAGCACCTGGGTGCGACCAAAAGACTTCTTAATATTGGCAATCTCAATGCTCATGATTTCCCTCCTGATGCTGACGTTTTTCCTGATTTTCTAAACGCCACTGCACCACACTCTTCAAAAACAGGGTCAAAATAGCCATCAGCGTCAGCAACGCTGCGGCAGTAAACGAACCGATGGTGTTGTAGTCCTGCTGCAGCAGCTCAATCTGTAGCGGCAGCGACAGCGTTTCACCGCGAATAGAACCGGAGACGACGGAAACGGCGCCGAACTCACCAATCGCGCGGGCGTTGGTCAGCACCACGCCGTAAAGCAGCGCCCAGCGGATATTCGGTAGCGTCACGCGACGGAACATCTGCCAGCCTGACGCGCCCAGCAGCACCGCCGCTTCGTCTTCGTTGCTCCCCTGGCTCAACATCACCGGCACCAGTTCACGCACCACAAACGGACAGGTCACGAAGATGGTGACCAGCACCATGCCCGGCCAGGCGAACATGATCTGCAGGTTATGCTCATCCAGCCAGCCGCCCAACGGGCCGTTGGAGCCGTAAAAGAGCAGGTACACCAGACCCGCCACCACCGGCGACACGGCGAAAGGAATGTCCAGCAGGGTCAACAGCAGCTGACGTCCCGGGAAGTTAAAGCGCGTCACCAGCCACGCCAGCAGGGTACCGAACACGAGGTTCACCGGCACGGTGATCAGGGCAATCAGCACGGTCAGCCAGATGGCGTGCAGCATATCCGGGTTCGCCAGGTTTTCCAGTGCGGGCATCAGGCCCTTACTGAACGCCTGAACGAAAATATAAATCGTCGGCACGACGAGAATGAGGGCGGAAACCAGCACCCCCGCCCCAATCAGAAACCATTTACCCCAGTTGATGCGGGGTGCATCGTATCGCTTCAATTGCGTAACTTCCGCCATCAGTGACCTACCACACGTCGACCAAAGCGACTTTGCAGAGTGTTAATCGAGTACAGCAGCAGCAGCGAGGCCGCCAGGATAACCGAGGCAATAGCGCTCGCCGCCGGATAATCAAACTCCTGCAAACGGATGAAAATCATCAGCGAGGTGACTTCTGTTTTCCAGGCAATGTTCCCGGCGATAAAAATCACCGCGCCGAACTCACCGAGGCTGCGGGTAAACGACAGCGCGACACCCGCCATCAGCGCCGGAGACAGCTCCGGCAGAACCACCTTGCGGAAGCTCTGCCAGCGCGTGGCGCCCAGCGTTTCCGCCGCTTCTTCGTATTCCGGACCTAACTCTTCCAGTACCGGCTGCACGGTACGCACCACAAACGGGATGCTGGTAAAGGCCATCGCCACTGCGATACCGAGCCAGGTGTAGGTCACTTTGATGTCAAATTTCGCCAGCCACTCGCCGTACAGCCCGTTCACGGAGAAGAGCGACGCAAGGGTTAAGCCCGCCACCGCCGTCGGCAGCGCAAACGGTAAATCCATTAACGCGTCGAGCAACGTACGGCCCGGAAAACGGTAGCGGGTTAAGATCCACGCCATCAGCAGGCCAAACACGCCGTTAAAAATGGAGGCGACAAATGCCGACAGCAACGTCACTTTATAGGCCGCTACCACTTGCGGGTTGGTGACCACGTCCCAGTACTGCGCCCAGCTCATCTGAGCAAGCTGCATTACCAGCGCGCTGAGCGGTAACAGCAAAATCAGACAGACGAACAGCAGGCTGGTCCCGAGGCTTAAGGTAAAGCCAGGCAGCACACGTCTGGAGGAAACTGCAAACATTACTTACGCCCCGCCGCCAGCAATTTATCTAACTCACCGCCGCTGGCAAAATGCGTTTTCATCACATCAGGCCAGGAGCCAAAATGGTCTTCCACGCGGAACAGCTCGGTCTGCGGGAATTTGTCCTTCAGTTTGTTCATCACTTCCGGGTTATTCACACGGTAGTAATAATCAGTGATAACGGTCTGCGCCTGCGGGCTGTACAGATAGTTGAGGTAGGCTTTCGCCGCTTTCTCTGTACCGTTGGCTGCAACGTTTTTATCCACCCATGCCACCGGGAACTCGGCCAGGATGTTGGTTTTCGGGATAACAACTTCAAAGCCCTGCGCTTCGTACTGCTTACGGATGTTGTTCACTTCCGATTCAAAGCTAATCAGCACATCGCCCAGACCGCGTTCCGCGAAGGTGGTGGTCGCGCCACGACCGCCGGTATCAAACACTTCGACGTTTTTCAGGAACTGGGTCATGAACTGCTCGGTTTTGGCTTTATCGTTACCGTCAGCTTTGTCCGCTGCGCCCCACGCCGCCAGATAGGTGTAACGCGCATTGCCGGAGGTTTTCGGGTTTGGGAAAATCAGCTTCACGTCAGAACGCACCAGGTCGCTCCAGTCGTGAATATTTTTCGGGTTGCCCTTGCGCACCAGGAAGCCCATGGTGGAGTAGAACGGCGAGCTGTTGTTCGGCAAACGGCTCTGCCAGTCCGCCGGGATCAGCTTGCCCTTGTCGTGCAGGATCTGCACGTCAGTGACCTGGTTGTAGGTCACCACATCCGCTTTCAGCCCCTGGAGGATCGCCAGCGCCTGCTTGGACGAACCGGCGTGAGACTGCTTGATGGTCAGCTTATCGCCATTGTTTTCTTTCGCCCACTGCTGTTCAAACGGTGGATTAAGGGCGGCAAACAGCTCGCGGGAGACGTCATACGAACTGTTTAACAGTTCAGTCGCCTGCGCCTGTGCCACCAGCAGTAAACCTGCCAGCGCCAGAGTTCCTTTTTTCAGTACAGTAACGGCCATTGCGCACCCTTATAAATGTGATGACTATCTTATAGTCATAATATTTATAACGAGGACGAAAGGAGTAACGGTTTTATATACCGTTTGGTGATTTGGAAGCAGAAAAGGGAATAAGGGTGCGGGAGAAATTGCCGGGTGGCGCTAACGCTTACCCGGCCTACGCGTGGAGAGCGGTTTTACAGCGCCAGCAGACGCTCAACGGACGGCGCGAAGTAGTAGCCGCCGGTCACCGGTTTGGTGAAACGCAGCATGGCGTCACGCTTGCCGTCGGTATCGCCGAACATGCTCAGCAGCTGCTGTTCAATATTATGCAGGCGCGCGCAGTACGCGCAGAAGTAAAGGCCGTGTGTGCCGCTTGCCGTGCCATACGGCAGGCTCTGGCGAACAATTTTCAGACCTTTGCCATCTTCTTTGAGGTCAACGCGGGTCAGGTGAGAGGTAGCAGGACGCTCGTCGCCGTCAATCTCTTCGTTGGCTTCTTTGGTACGGCCGATCATCATCTCCTGGTCGTGCACGCTCATGCGGTTAAGCTGCTTGAGGTTGTGCTCCCAGCGCTGGACGAACACATAGCTGCCACCCGCGTCCACACCGTCTTTGATCACCGCAACGTCACGACGCGTCTCTTCACCTGCCGGATTTTCAGTACCGTCGACAAAACCGCTCAGATCGCGCTCTTCCACCCAACGGAAGCCATGAACTTCTTCCTGTACCTCAATGCTGTCGCCAAACGCCGCGACCGCCGCCTGGGCAACCGAGAAATTCACATCATGACGTAAAGAGAGAATGTGGATCAGCACGTCGTATTGTGTCGCTGGCGCAAGACCTTTGCCGTAAGGGATAAAGTCCTTCAGCTCCTCAGCCCCTTCGCCACCGCTCAACTGACGCCAGACGTTGTTGCCAAAGGCGACAACGGCACCGAGGTGGGCATCCGGGAATTTGGCCTGGAAGGTAGTCAGTTTATCGACGAATACTTTACTGGCCGCACGCAGGGCATCCACGTCCCCTTTAACATTGGCTTCAATCCAAATCGCCGCGCGGCAGTGTTCTGGCAAAATGCCACTCTGAACCTGAGACATCGCTCCTCCTGAAATAAAGATGCCACGTCAGCGTGGCATTGATGGCGGCTATTATACCCTGATTTCAGCGAGGCGGTTTGTTCCGGCGCAAATTACTGCTTCCAGAGTATTTTGCTCACTTTCCAGCTCTTCAGCGTGTCGTCAGACGGCATCAATCCTTCCGGACCGCTCCAGGTACCAGTGAAGACGTAACTGATGTGCTGGCTACCCTCAGCTTTACATTCCACAGCCACGCCATCGTCAGAAGAGGCGTTTGCACAGTTGCCGAAGGCCTGTTTATAGAGATCGCTAAACGGTGTACCGACCTTCACCCCACTTGCCGTGGGAATAGCGTCATCCAGCACCGCAATGCGGTTCACTGTGCCTTTATCACCGTTAATCACCAGCGCCAGCTTGTCACCCTTCAGCGCTTCGTAATAGCGAACAATATTGCCATTCTCCGTTTTCATGCCGCTGCGCAGGCGGTAATCGCTGCTGAGCGCATCCTGAATAGCATTCTGGTCCAGCGCCGTTGCGGCGGTAATTTTTCCTACGCCCTGCTCGGTCACTTCCGTTGATGAGCCAAACCAGTTCCACGGATACGCAGCGGACCAGTTAATGGATGAGAGCGTTGAACACCCGGTTAACGCCAGCGGTAGAGCGCATAAAAGTAAACGCAGCGATTTCATTGAAACGTCCTTACTTGTTAAATCAACGCTTGTTGGAGTGCGACATCGGCAAAAAGTGCCGTATTAATCATCCTGATGCGTAAAACAGGCGCGAAGACGCGGGTTGGTCAGCAGCCACAGCAGCGCCACAATATCGGCAACTACCAGCGCAACGCCGATACCCGTAAGCGGTTCACCGTACCACCAGAGTACCGGTTGCCAGCAGAGCAGCACGATCTGGGCAAAGATCAATAGCCAGCGAAGCGCGCGCCACAAACGAGGGAGCGTATGCCGTCGTCCGCTGCACAAAAAAGCCACTACCGCTGGTACGCCCGGCAGTAAGCCAAGCCAGAACGCATCGTGATCGGGGTAAAAAAGGTTTAGCAGCGTGTCGCCCTGCCCGCGCGACGCGCCGGCCATCACAAACAGCACCCAGGTGCGGGCCTGGAGCAGCAGAACGCACCAGAATAAAAAGGGCAACCTGACGCGACCCTGCGCGTCATAATCTGCCGGATGGATCTCAGTACTCTTCATCTTCGATCAGACGTTTTCCTAAACTCAAGACGTCAGAATGCTCATAGCCCAGACGCTCATACATGCCCAGTACGACGTCGTTATCTTCCCGCACCATGATCTGAATTTTCGGGCAACCGCGGGCAATGAGCTTTTTCTCAAGACGATTAAGCAATGCATTGGCGATGCCACGACCACGGTACTCAGGGTGCACGCCCAGATAATAGGCCGACCCGCGATGACCGTCGTAACCGCCCATTACCGTCCCCACCACCTCGCCGTTCACTTCCGCGACCAGAAACAGACTGACATCGTGATTCACCTTCCGCTCGATATCCATTTCCGGATCGTTCCACGGACGCAGCAGATCGCAGCGCTCCCAAAGGGTGATCACCTCTTCGAAATCTTCCTGGCGAAAAACGCGTATCTCCATGGTATTAACCGCCTTTTCGGGTTTAAAAACAGTGATTATGGCGTGAACCTCTCGTTTAGCCAATAACCGGGGAAAATCTCACCAAAATTTGGCATAATGTCACTTTGTCACGTATTGAAATGAAAAGTAAAACAATTGCCAATAAGGACTGTCGTAACGCTAATCACGATACGATATAACACCAGGACTCCAATTTTTACAATTCAGGCCGCATGAGCACATTCAAACCATTAAAAGCACTCACATCGCGTCGTCAGGTTCTCAAAGCGGGGCTGGCGGCCTTAACGTTAACGGGCATCGCAAAGCAGGCTCAGGCAAAAGACGAGAGCACGCTCAAAACCAGTAACGGACACAGTAAACCGAAGACCAAAAAGCCGGGCGCGAAGCGTCTGGTGATGCTTGACCCGGGCCATGGCGGGATTGATACCGGCGCCATCGGCAAAAACGGTTCGAAAGAAAAACACGTCGTGCTCGCGATTGCAAAAAATGTGCGCGCGATTTTACGCAGTAACGGCATTGACGCACGCCTGACGCGTTCCGGTGACACCTTCATTCCTCTGTATGACCGCGTGGAGATCGCCCATCAGCACGGTGCGGATCTGTTTATGTCGATTCACGCCGACGGCTTTACCAACCCTTCTGCGGCAGGCGCCTCGGTGTTTGCGCTTTCTAACCGTGGCGCCAGTAGCGCCATGGCGAAATATCTCTCCGATCGCGAAAACCGGGCAGATGAAGTCGCAGGGAAGAAAGCCACCGATAAAGACCACCTGCTACAGCAGGTGCTGTTCGACCTCGTGCAGACGGATACGATCAAAAACAGCCTGACGCTCGGCTCGCATATTCTGAAGAAGATTAAGCCGGTGCATCGTCTGCACAGTAAAGGCACCGAGCAGGCGGCGTTCGTGGTGCTGAAATCACCGTCCATCCCGTCCGTGCTGGTGGAAACCTCCTTCATTACCAACCCGGAAGAAGAGCGACTCCTCGGCACCACGGCGTTTCGTCAGAAGATCGCCAACGCCATCGCCTCCGGCATTATTAGCTACTTCAACTGGTTCGATAACCAAAAAGCGCACTCCAGGAAACGTTGATGAAACCCGATGCTCAACTGGTCAAAACCTTCCTGCTACAGCTGCAGGATGAGATTTGCCAGAAACTGGCCGCCGCAGACGGCGGTGAATTTCAGGAAGATAACTGGCAGCGCGAGGCCGGTGGCGGTGGGCGCAGTCGGGTGCTGCGTAACGGCGGCATCTTTGAACAGGCGGGCGTCAATTTCTCCCACGTTCACGGCGACGCGATGCCCGCATCTGCGACCGCACATCGTCCTGAACTGGCAGGCCGCAGTTTTGAAGCGATGGGCGTCTCACTGGTGGTGCATCCGCACAACCCGTTTGTGCCCACCAGCCACGCCAATGTGCGCTTTTTCATTGCGGAAAAACCAGGGGCCGATCCGGTCTGGTGGTTTGGCGGCGGTTTCGACCTCACGCCCTACTACGGCTTCGAAGAGGACGCCGTGCACTGGCACACCACCGCGCGAGACCTTTGTCTGCCGTTTGGCGAAGAGATCTACCCGAAATTTAAAAAGTGGTGCGATGACTACTTTTATCTGAAGCACCGCGACGAGCAGCGCGGCATTGGCGGGCTGTTCTTTGACGATCTCAATACCCCTGATTTTGATACCGCGTTCAGCTTTATGCGCGCCGTGGGCGAAGGTTATACCGACGCCTATCTGCCGATTGTCGAGCGCCGTAAAAATACCGACTATGGCGTGCGCGAACGCGAGTTCCAGCTCTATCGCCGCGGGCGCTATGTGGAATTCAACCTGGTGTGGGATCGCGGGACGCTGTTCGGCCTGCAGACCGGCGGGCGCACGGAGTCGATTCTGATGTCGATGCCGCCGCTGGTGCGCTGGGAGTACTGCTACGAACCAAAAGAAGGCAGCCCGGAGGCTGCCTTGCGTGAGTTTATTCAGGTTCGGGACTGGGTGTAACTGCCGGATGGCGCTGCGATTAAAGAGGCTGCGTCTGCGCCTCAACCACCGCCAGCGCCACCATATTCACGATACGACGCACGGAGGCAATCGGTGTTAACACATGCACCGGTTTCGCCACCCCCATCAGTACTGGCCCTACGGTCACCCCTTCAGAGCTGGAGACGCGTAGCAGGTTGTAGCTGATACGCGCCGCTTCCACGTTCGGCATAATCAATATGTTCGCCGATCCTTTCAGCGGACTGTCCGGCATACGTTCGTTACGGATGCTCTCCACCAGCGCGGCATCGCCGTGCATTTCCCCGTCAATCATCAGCTCCGGTGCACGCTCGCGCACCAGCTCCAGCGTCTGACGCATTTTGCAGGCCGCCGCAGATTTGGACGAACCAAAGTTAGAGTGCGACAGCAGTGCCACCTTCGGCTCAATACCAAAGCGACGCACGGTTTCCGCCGCCATCACGGTGATTTCCGCCAGTTCATCCGGGGTTGGGTCATCGTTAACGTAGGTGTCGGCAATAAAGGTGTTGCCGCTTGGCAGCAGCAGCGCATTCATCGCCCCGGCGGTATGAACGCCATCGCGATAGCCGAAGATCTCCTGCACCACGCTGAAGTGTTCGTGGTAGTCACCAATGGTACCGCAGATCAACGCATCGGCTTCACCACGATGGACCATGATCGCGCCGATCACCGTCGTGTTGCTGATCACCGCTTTCTGCGCCTGTTCCTGGGTGATCCCGCGACGTTTCATGATCGCGTAGTATTCGCTCCAGTACTCTTTGAAACGCGGATCGGATTCGTTGTTGACGATCTCGAAGTCGATGCCCGGCTTAATCTGCAGGCCCAGTTTCTGGATACGCATCTCGATAACGCTCGGACGACCAATCAGGATCGGCTTCGCCAGACCTAAGGTGATCAGCTCCTGGGTGGCGTGCAGCACGCGCGCCTCTTCCCCTTCCGCCAGCACCACGCGCTTCGCGTCGGCGCGCGCCTGAGAGAAGATCGGCTTCATGAACAGGTTGGTTTTGTAGACAAACTCGGTGAGTTTATCGACGTAGGCATCGAAATCCTGAATCGGGCGTGTCGCCACGCCAGAATCCATCGCCGCTTTGGCTACCGCTGGGGCAATTTTAACAATCAGACGCGGGTCAAATGGTTTTGGAATGATGTAATCCGGGCCAAAGCTCAGATCCTGGTCGCCATAGGCGGAGGCAACCACTTCACTTTGCTCGGCGTGCGCCAGCTCCGCGATAGCGTGAACGGCAGCAAGCTTCATCTCTTCGTTAATCGCCGTCGCGCCGACGTCCAGCGCCCCACGGAAGATGAACGGGAAGCAGAGCACGTTGTTCACCTGGTTAGGGTAGTCGGAACGGCCGGTACAGATAATGGCGTCTTCACGCACCGCTTTTGCCAGCGGCGGCAAAATTTCCGGTTCCGGGTTAGCCAGGGCCAGGATCATTGGCGCGCGCGCCATCTTCTTCACCATATCCTGGGTCAGCACTTTCGGGCCTGAACAGCCAAGGAAGATATCCGCACCATCAATGACATCCTCCAGAGTGCGTTTACCGTCGTCTTCAACCGCATACGCCGCTTTGGTTTCCGCCATGTTTGGCTCGCGGCCTTTGTAGATAACGCCTTTGGAATCACAGACCACAATGTTGTGCTTCTGCATACCCAGCGCCACCAGCAGGTTCATACAGGCGATGGCCGCAGCTCCCGCACCGGAAACTACCATGCGCACGTCAGAGAGATTTTTCTCCACCACGCGCAAACCGTTCAGAATCGCAGCGGTACTGATAATCGCAGTGCCGTGCTGGTCATCATGGAACACGGGAATGTTCATACGCTCGCGCAGTTTCTGCTCGATATAGAAACATTCCGGCGCTTTGATGTCTTCCAGGTTGATACCGCCGAAGGTCGGCTCCAGCGCAGCCACCACGTTGATGAATTTATCGGGATCGAGTTCATCCACCTCGATATCAAATACGTCGATACCGGCGAATTTCTTGAAAAGAACACCCTTCCCTTCCATCACGGGTTTACCCGCCAGCGCACCAATGTTGCCAAGACCTAATACCGCCGTGCCGTTAGAGATAACGGCAACAAGGTTGCCACGCGCGGTATATTTGTAGGCAGCCAGCGGATCTTTTTCGATTTCCAGACACGGTGCAGCAACGCCTGGCGAATAGGCCAGCGCCAGATCGCGCTGCGTTGCCAGTGGCTTCGTGGGGGAAACCTGGATTTTACCCGGGACAGGGAACTCGTGAAAATCGAGGGCACTCTGTTTTAACTGCTCATCCATCTTCTTTTTCCTTTCACGTATCGGTCAAAAGGGTGACGTAAGCGATCCTGTTGCACACCCTGGTGTGCCGCCTAGTATCGCCGCAGGCCGCCACATAAACTTTGAAGGCTGCCAAACTCTCACCATCACACATTAAAAATTGTTATCAATTTATAACAGCCATGTTACCCGTCTCAAAAGCAATGCCGCCCCCGTCTGCTATGCTTTTTTGTTAAGTCCATCATGATTTTTCCAGAAGTGTGAACTAACGCACTCATCTAACTCTTTTATTTTCAAGGAGTAATTATTTATGAATCAGTTAGACGGCATCAAACAATTCACCACCGTGGTTGCAGACAGCGGCGATATCGAGTCGATTCGCCACTATCAGCCGGAGGATGCGACCACTAACCCGTCGCTACTGCTTAAAGCCGCCGGGCTTGCGCATTTTAGTCATCTGATTGATGACGCCATTGCCTACGGTAAACAGCGCGGGAAAACCCAGGAGCAGCAGGTCACCGAAGCCAGCGACAAGCTGGCCGTTAATTTTGGTGCAGAAATTCTGAAAAGCATCCCCGGACGCGTCTCGACCGAAGTCGACGCCCGCCTCTCTTTCGATAAAGAAAAGAGTATTCACAAGGCTCGCCGTCTGGTTGAACTCTACCAGGAACAGGGGATCGATAAATCTCGCATCCTGATCAAACTGGCGTCGACGTGGGAAGGCATTCGTGCGGCGGAAGTGCTGGAAAAAGAGGGTATCCACTGCAACCTGACGCTGCTGTTCTCGTTTGCTCAGGCACGCGCCTGTGCCGAAGCGGGGGTGTTCCTCGTCTCGCCATTTGTCGGACGCATCTACGACTGGTATCAGGCAAAACAGCCGATGGATCCGTACGTGGTCGATGAGGATCCGGGCGTGAAATCGGTTCGTAATATCTATGATTACTTTAAACAGCACCGCTACGACACTATCGTGATGGGTGCCAGCTTCCGCCGTACCGAGCAGATCCTCGCCCTGGCAGGCTGCGACCGCCTGACCATTTCCCCTAATCTGCTCAAAGAGCTGCAGGACAAAGATGAGACGGTTATCCGCAAGCTGGTGCCCACCTCTACCGTCCTGCCAAAACCGAAAGCCATGACCGAAGCCGAGTTCCGCTGGGAACATAATCAGGACGCCATGGCCGTAGAAAAACTGGCGGAAGGTATCCGCCTGTTCGCCGTCGATCAGCGCAAACTTGAAGACCTTCTCGCCGCCAAACTTTAACCTTGCCACGGAGTGAACTATGTCCCGTAAAGAGCTAGCCAATGCCATTCGCGCCCTCAGCATGGATGCCGTGCAGAAAGCCAATTCCGGCCACCCTGGCGCGCCTATGGGCATGGCTGATATTGCCGAAGTATTGTGGAACGACTTCCTGAAGCACAACCCCAACGACCCCACCTGGTACGATCGTGACCGCTTTATTCTCTCTAACGGCCACGCCTCAATGCTGCTCTACAGCCTGCTGCATCTTTCCGGTTACGACCTGCCGATTTCCGAGCTGAAAAACTTCCGCCAGTTGCACTCCAAAACACCGGGTCACCCGGAGATTGGCTATACGCCAGGGGTGGAGACCACCACCGGACCGCTCGGTCAGGGGCTGGCGAATGCAGTCGGGCTGGCGATTGCCGAGCGTACGCTGGCCGCGCAGTTTAATCAGCCGGGGCATGACATCGTTGACCATTACACCTACGTGTTTATGGGTGACGGCTGCCTGATGGAGGGGATTTCCCACGAGGTCTGCTCCCTGGCGGGCACGCTGGGGCTCGGCAAGCTGATTGGCTTCTACGATCACAACGGCATCTCCATCGACGGGGAAACCAAAGGCTGGTTCACCGACGACACGGCGAAACGCTTCGAAGCCTACCACTGGCACGTGGTACATGAGATCGACGGGCACGATCCTGAGGCAGTGAAAAAAGCGATTCAGGAAGCGCAGAGCGTGAAGGACAAACCGTCGCTGATTATCTGCCGCACGGTTATCGGCTTCGGCTCGCCAAACAAAGCAGGTAAAGAGGAGGCGCACGGCGCGGCGCTGGGTGAAGAGGAAGTGGCGTTAACCCGACAAAACCTGGGCTGGAAATACCCGCCGTTTGAAATCCCAAAAGAGATCTACAAAGCATGGGATGCCCGAGAAACCGGTGAAAAGGCACAGCAGTCCTGGAACGAGAAGTTCTCCGCTTACAAAAAAGCGCACCCGGATCTGGCCGCCGAGTTTTCCCGCCGCATGAGCGGCGGTCTGCCGGAAGACTGGGACGATAAAACCCAGGCGCTGACTGAAAACCTGCAGGCTAACCCGGCGAAAATCGCCACCCGTAAGGCGTCTCAAAATACGCTCAATGCCATTGGGCCTATCCTGCCCGAACTGCTCGGTGGTTCAGCGGACCTGGCACCCAGTAACCTGACGATCTGGTCGGGCTCAAAATCGCTGAAAGAGGACATCGCCGGGAACTACATTCACTACGGCGTGCGCGAATTCGGAATGACCGCCATTGCCAACGGCATCGCCCATCACGGCGGCTTCGTGCCCTACACCGCCACCTTCCTGATGTTTGTCGAGTATGCCCGTAACGCGGCGCGCATGGCGGCCCTCATGAAGGCGCGACAGATTATGGTCTATACCCATGACTCAATTGGTCTGGGAGAAGACGGACCAACGCACCAGGCGGTGGAACAGCTGGCAAGCCTGCGCTTAACGCCGAACTTCAGCACCTGGCGTCCGTGCGATCAGGTGGAAGCGGCGGTCGGCTGGAAGCTGGCAGTGGAACGTCATACTGGCCCGACAGCGCTGATCCTGTCACGCCAGAACCTGGCGCAAATTGAGCGTACTCCGGAGCAGGTGAAAAACATCGCCCGCGGCGGCTACATCCTGAAAGACAGCGGCGGTAAACCGGACGTGATCCTGATTGCGACCGGTTCAGAGGTGGAAATCACGGTGAAAGCCGCCGAGAAGCTGACCGCTGAAGGTCATGCGGTGCGCGTGGTTTCATTGCCATCAACGGATATCTTTGACGCCCAGGATGAAGCGTACCGGGAATCGGTTCTGCCATCAAACGTTGCGGCTCGCGTAGCGGTAGAGGCGGGTATTGCCGACTACTGGTACAAGTACGTAGGGCTGAAAGGGGCTATTGTCGGGATGCACGGATACGGTGAATCGGCGCCTGCCGATAAGCTGTTCCCGTATTTCGGCTTTACCGTTGAGAACGTGGTTGAGAAGGCGTTGAGCGTGATCTAGTGCGGCCTGCGTGCCCGGTGGCGCTACGCTTACCGGGCCTACATGGTCCGAAACATAGGCCGGGTAAAACATAGCCGCCACCCGGCTTTTTCACACCACTCTTACCCCTGCCGCCATCGCCCGCTCCGGTGTTAGCAGCACGCTTTCGCTGGCATCGTCAGTCTCCGCACAGAGCAACATGCATTCAGACGTCTCGCCGCGCATTTTGGCTTTTGCCAGATTACACAGCACCACCACCACTTTCCCCATCAACTCCTCTTCCCGGTAATAGGGCACCAGGCTGGTGACGGTTTGCAGCGTTCTGTCGCCCACATGAATCTGCGCGATATAGAGTTTGTCTGCGTTAGCGTGGCGTTTAACGTCCACGATCGTCCCCACGCGGATCTCCAGCTTTGCAAAGTCATCGTAAGTTATCGTGTCCATGCTCTCTCCTTAGTAAAATTTTACTAAATATTAGCACGATATTTATGGGAGGCAACACGCAGGATATTTAGTAAAAACTGATGCATGTCCGAACGCATCCTTTACAATGGGTCATCACGTGGGGAATAAGGACAACTATGGCAACGCTCAAAGACATCGCGACGGAGGCTGGCGTCTCGCTGGCGACGGTATCCCGGGTTTTAAACGATGACCCAACGTTGAACGTAAAAGAAGAGACCAAACACCGCATTCTGGAGATTGCTGAAAAGCTGGAATATAAGAGCACCACGTCCCGTAAAATGCAGTCTGTCGCAGTGGGTCAGCAACATATTCTGGCACTCTACAGCTATCAGCAAGAGCTGGAGATTAATGACCCTTACTACCTTGCGATTCGCCACGGCATTGAGACACAGTGTGAAAAACTGGGTGTCGAACTGAGTAACTGTTACGCCAATACAACCCTGCCTGACATTAAAAAACTCACCGGGGTACTGATTGTCGGCAAACCTTCCACAACCATTCGCCGCACTGCGATGGCGTTGACCGACAACGTCTGTTTTATTGATTTCCATGAGCCTGGCAGCGAATTTGACTCCGTCGATATCGACCTCTCCCGCATCAGCAAACAGATCATAGACTTCTTTATTAAGCAGGATGTTAAACGCATCGGTTTTATCGGCGGAGAAGATGAACCCGGTAAAGCCGATATCCGTGAAGCGGCATTTGTGGAATATGGGCGCCTGAAAGGCGTTGTGTCAGAGCAGGATATCTGGCGAGGTGGATTTTCCAGCTCATCCGGGTATGAACTGGCGAAAAAAATGCTGGCTGAGAAGAGCTGGCCTGGCGCGCTGTTTGTGGCGTCAGACTCCATCGCCATCGGAGTATTACGCGCTATCCACGAAAAGGGGCTGGCGATCCCTGAGGATATCTCGCTCATTAGCGTGAACGATATCCCAACCGCCCGCTTCACCTTCCCGCCGCTTTCCACCGTGCGCATTCATTCCGAAATGATGGGCAGTCAGGGCGTTAACCTGCTGCTGGAAAAATCCCGTGATGGCCGGGCACTCCCCCTTCAGGTTTTCGTGCCAAGCGTCCTGAAACTGCGCGGCACGACACGCTGATTTCACCTCTTCAAACACACAGCCGGGCATGCCCGGCTTTTTTTATTTCGTGATCGAGTTAAAGCAAATCAGTTTTACTGATTTTATTTAGTAAAATTTTTACTAAAATCCTCAGCAATGATGTTTTACCCCTACAGGGAGATCACATGAATCGCTGGGAAAATATTCAACTCACGCATGAAAACCGGCTTCCGCCGCGTGCGTACTTCTTCTCTTATGACACTGTCGCCCAGGCTCTCACCTTTGCCCGCGAGGCCAGCAGCCATTTTCTGTCGCTAAGCGGCCAGTGGAACTTTCATTTTTTCCCGAACCCTCTGCTGGTACCGGAAAACTTCACCATACAGTACATGGCTGACTGGGGCCAGATTACCGTACCGGGCATGTGGCAGATGGAAGGTCACGGTCAACTGCAATACACCGATGAGGGTTTCCCCTTCCCGGTAGACGTGCCGTGGGTGCCCACCGATAACCCCACCGGGGCATATCAGCGCTGGTTCACTCTGTCAGACAACTGGCAGGGTAAACAGACAATCATCAAGTTTGACGGCGTCGAAACCTACTTCGAAGTCTACGTGAATGGCCGCTACATCGGTTTCAGTAAGGGAAGTCGACTGACTGCCGAATTTGATATCAGCAACGCGGTACATAGCGGACAAAACCTGCTGTGCGTGCGTGTGATGCAGTGGGCAGACTCCACCTACATTGAAGATCAGGACATGTGGTGGACCGCAGGGATTTTCCGCGACGTTTATCTGATCGGTAAAACGCCGACACACGTCCGCGACGTCACGATCAAAACCACGTTTGACGAGTCATACAAGGATGCGACCCTTTTCTGTCAGCTGGAACTGGAAAACCTGGCCCCTCACGCCTCTACCGTGTCGCTGGAGTACGCCCTGTTTGATGGCGAGGTCATACTTCATCAGGGCACGACCGACAGCCTGACCGTGTCCCGCAGCACTGAAACCGCCTTTAGCATTGAGGTCAAACAGCCTCAGCAGTGGTCCTCAGAATCGCCCTGTCTCTATCATCTGGTGTTGACGCTTAAAGATGAGAACGGGCAAACGCTGGAGGTTATCCCACAGCGCGTTGGTTTCCGCGACATCAAAGTGCGCGACGGTTTGTTCTACGTTAACAACCACTATCTGAAACTCCACGGTGTAAACCGTCACGACAACGATCACCTGAAAGGCCGTGCGGTAGGCATGGATCGCGTTGAGCGCGATCTGATCCTGATGAAGCAACACAACATCAACTCGGTT
Organism: Enterobacter sp. CPE_E890; assembly: GCF_046521475.1. NCBI lineage: Bacteria > Pseudomonadati > Pseudomonadota > Gammaproteobacteria > Enterobacterales > Enterobacteriaceae > Enterobacter > Enterobacter sp. CPE_E890. The sequence continues at coordinate 3,564,242 of NZ_JBKFZW010000001.1, forward strand.
CGCACCGCCCACTACCCCAACGATCCGCGCTTCTATGAGTTGTGCGATATCTATGGCCTGTTCGTGATGGCGGAAACGGATGTGGAATCCCACGGTTTTGCCAACGTTGGCGACCTGAGTCGAATTACCGACGATCCGGCATGGGAGCACGTCTATGTTGAGCGCATTGAGCGCCACATTCACGCGCAAAAAAACCACCCGTCCATCATCATCTGGTCGCTCGGAAACGAATCCGGCTATGGCTGCAACATCCGCGCCATGGCACGTGCGGCAAAAGCGCTGGATGACACGCGACTGCTGCACTATGAAGAAGATCGCGATGCCGAGGTAGTGGATATCATCTCCACCATGTATACCCGCGTACCGCTGATGAATTTGTTCGGTGAGTACCCGCACGCCAAACCACGCATTATCTGTGAATACGCTCATGCGATGGGCAACGGTCCCGGCGGGTTAACCGAGTACCAGAACGTGTTCGATCGTCACGACTGCATTCAGGGCCACTACGTCTGGGAATGGTGCGACCACGGTATTCAGGCGGTTGATGCCAGCGGCAATACGTATTACGCCTACGGCGGTGATTTTGGTGACTACCCGAATAACTATAACTTCTGCCTCGACGGGCTGATTTACTCCGATCAAACCCCAGGCCCGGGGTTGCGTGAGTACAAGCAGGTAATTGCTCCGGTGAAACTACGCTGGCAGGACGGCAAACTCTGCGTAGAAAACCGATTCTGGTTCACAAACCTGGATGATTACACCCTGCACGTCGAGGTACGGGCGGAAGGTGAAACCCTGCACAGCCAGCTACTGACGATGACAGGAGTAGCCCCCAACAGCGAAAGCAGCATAAGCCTGAATTTACCTGAACTGGATGAGCGGGAAGCGTTCCTGACCGTGCGCATCAGCAAAAATAGCCGTACGCGCTACAGCGAAGCCGGGCACGGTATCGCTGTGTACCAGTTCCCGTTAAAAGCACGCACAAACCACGCCACACCGCTTATCAATACCAACGCGACGCCACTTCATCTGGAAGAGGATCGCCTGAGCTGCACCGTGACCGGACACAACTTCCGCGCGAGCTTCTCTAAAGTGACGGGAAAACTCAGCGCCTGGCAGGTAAACGGCGAAGAGAACATCACTCGTGAGCCGAAGATTAACTTCTTCAAGCCGATGATTGATAACCACAAGCAAGAGTATGAAGGGCTGTGGCAACCCAACCACCTGCAGATCATGCAGGAGCACCTGCGCGGTTTCGAGGTTGAGCAACGTGACGACGCGATCATTATCACAACCCGTACGCTGATTGCCCCGCCGGTGTTTGATTTTGGCATGCGCTGCACCTACCGCTGGCGCATCGCCGCCGATGGGCAAATCAACGTTGAACTGAGCGGTGAGCGCTACGGCGAGTATCCACACATCATTCCGTGCATCGGCTTTACGCTCGGCATCAACGGCGAATTTGACCAGGTGAGCTATTACGGACGCGGACCGGGGGAAAACTATCCGGACAGCCAACAGGCCAGCACCATCGATCTGTGGCACACCACGGTAGATGAGATGTTTGAAAACTATCCGTTCCCGCAGAACAACGGCAACCGCCAGCAGGTACGTTGGGCCACGCTTGCCAACCGTCACGGCAGCGGCCTGCTGGTGGTGCCTGAGCAACCCATCCATTTCAGCGCATGGCACTACACGGCAGAAAACATCCACGCAGCACAACACTGCAACGAACTGCGTCGCTGCGATGACATCACCCTCAACCTTGACCATCAGGTACTGGGTTTAGGCTCTAACTCCTGGGGAAGCGAAGTGCTGGACTCCTGGCGCGTCCGGTTCAGACCGTTCCGCTACGGCTTCACGCTGCTCCCGCTTGAAGGTGGGCAAACTGCCGCGCAGGCGCTGGCGAACCATCAGTTTGGCACCGGTTTCTTCTCCATGAATTCACACAGCGAGGCAGACCAATGATCGTTATCGACAGTCTGGAACAGTTCCAGAAACTTTACCGTGCGGGGCGTAAATGGCAGCGCTGTTCTGAAGCGATTAACAATATCGACAACATCCAACCCGGTGTAGCCCACTCGATCGGTGATTCGCTGGCCTACCGCGTCTCCTGCGATGCCAGTACCGACGCGCTATTTGTCGGTCATCGGCGCTATTTCGAAGTGCATTACTACCTGCAGGGCACGCAGAAAATTGAATACGCCGCGAAAGCATCCCTGCAGGCTGTGGAGTGCTATCGCGATGAAACCGACCGCGAATACCTGAAAGGTGTGGGTCACACCGCTCAGGTCCACGAGGGACAAGTTGTGATTTGTGAGAATCACGAGGCGTATCGCTTCATCAGCGACATGCCGACAAAAAAAGTCGTCCTCTATGTCACCATCGAAGACGGTTATTTCCATAACAAATAAAAATGTGAGCGGTGCCAATGAAGCACCGCTATCCTCCCTGTACCCGGAGAAACGTTATGTCTGAAACCATCAAACGCAATACCATCGGCAAATTCGGCCTGCTGTCGCTGACATTTGCCGCCGTGTTTAGTTTTAACAACGTTATCAATAACAATATTGAGCTGGGGCTCGCCTCCGCGCCCATGTTCTTTTTAGCCACCCTGTTCTATTTCATTCCGTTCTGCTTAATTATCGCTGAATTTGTCTCACTGAATAAAAACTCCGAAGCCGGGGTTTACGCCTGGGTGAAAAGTTCGCTGGGCGGACGCTGGGCATTTATTACCGCCTATACCTACTGGTTCGTGAATCTGTTCTTCTTCACCTCGCTATTACCGCGCGTCATCGCCTACGCTTCATATGCTTTTTTAGGCTATGAGTACATTCTTACGCCGTTTGCTACCACGGTACTGAGTATGGTGCTGTTCGCGTTCTCAACCTGGGTCTCCACCAACGGGGCGAAAATGCTGGGGCCGATCACCTCAGTGACCTCCACACTGATGCTGCTGCTCACTCTCTCCTATATCCTGCTGGCCGGCGCTGCGCTGGTGGGTGGCGTGCAGCCAGCCGACCCGATAACCGTTGACGCAATGATCCCGAACTTCAACTGGGCCTTCCTCGGCATCACCACCTGGATATTTATGGCTGCCGGTGGCGCGGAATCCGTTGCGGTCTATGTCAACGACGTTAAAGGTGGCTCTAAATCCTTCGTGAAGGTCATTATTCTGGCGGGGATTTTCATCGGCGTGCTGTACTCCATCTCCTCGGTGTTGATTAACGTCTTTATCAGCAGTAAAGAACTGAAATTTACCGGCGGTTCGGTTCAGGTGTTCCACGGTCTGGCGGTGTGGTTTGGGCTGCCGGAAGTCCTGATGAACCGCTTTGTCGGCCTGGTTTCCTTTACTGCGATGTTCGGTTCTCTGCTGATGTGGACCGCAACTCCGGTAAAAATCTTCTTCTCTGAGATCCCAACCGGAATTTTTGGCCCAAAAACCGTGGCGCTGAACGAAAATGGCGTACCGGCCCGTGCGGCGTGGATCCAGTATCTCATTGTGATCCCGTTGATGATTATTCCCACAATGGGTTCAAATACCGCTCAGGAGCTGATGAACACCGTCATCAATATGACCGCCGCCGCCTCCATGCTGCCGCCGCTGTTCATTATGCTGGCCTACCTGAACCTGCGTCGTAAGCTCGACCACCTGCCGCGCGATTTCAAAATGGGCTCACGCACCATGGGTATGGTGGTGGTGTCAATGCTGATTGTGATTTTTGCTATCGGCTTTGTGGCCTCAACCTTCCCCACCGGTGGCAATATTCTGACGATTATTTTCTATAACGTCGGAGGGATCGTTTTATTCCTCGGATTTGCCTGGTGGAAATACAGCAAATACGTCAAAGGATTATCAAAAGAACAACAACAAATTGAAGCCTCACCTGCCTCAAATATTCATTAACACCGAAAGCATGGATATTCTTTCTTTGGGATGAGTGCATGAAAATTAAAGAGAAAACAATTGGAGCACTCGCTGCCCTCTCTTTCTGCTGCCCCACATTTGCCGCAGAAGAAGCCCGACCCGCTGAACACGACGATACCAAAACACCGGAACTCACCACCTCTTCATTTCGCTTTTATGGTGAACTGGGTATCGGCGGATATATGGATCTGGAGGGTAAGAATAAACATAAATACAGTGACGGCACCTATATTGAGGGTGGTCTGGAGATGAAGCACGGGAACTGGTTCGGCCTGATTTATGGCGAAGGCTGGACCGTTCAGGCCGATAGTCAAGGTAAAGCCTGGGTACCAGACCACAGCTGGGGTGGTTTCGAAGGGGGGCTTAACCGTGTTTACGGCGGCTACAAAACCGCTAACAGCACCGAAATTATGCTGAGCCTGCGCCAGGACTCTTCTCTGGATGACCTGCAGTGGTGGGGAGATTTCACCCCGGATCTGGGCTACGTGATCCCTAACACCCGCGACATAATGTATGCCCTTAAGGTGCAGAATCTCTCCGGCGATCTGCGCTATAGCATCACCGCAACGCCTGCGGGGCATCATGATGAGAGCAAGGCCTGGCTGCATTTCGGCAAATACGATCGCTACGACGACAAGTATACCTATCCGGCGATGGTGAACGGCTATCTCCAGTATGACATCGCGAAAGATGTCACCTGGATGAACGGTCTGGAAATCACCGACGGTACCGGACAACTCTTTTTAACCGGGATGTTGTCGCCGAACCTGGCCGCACGCGCCTGGCACCACACGGGACGCGCCAGGGGTAAAGATGTACCAGGGACAGAAACGGGCTATATGGTCAGCGCCATGGTGGAAGCGCTAAAAGGCGTCTACCTTTCTACCGCCTACAGCTATGCCAAACACCGTCCGGACAATGGCGGGGACGAAACGACGTCCTTTATGCAGTTCGGTATCTGGTACGAGTACGGCGGAGGGCGCTTTGCCACCGCAGCGGACAGCCGCTTCTATATGAAAAATGCCTCAGGCGACCCAAGCGATCGGGTCTTCCTGATGCAATACTTCTACTGGTAAAAGGATCTTCCCCATGAAATTCTGTCTTACGCCGCTGGCCTGCGCGCTGGTATTGAGTTTTTCAGCCCACGCCACCACGGCAAATGACTTTAAAAACGTGATTAACCGCACCGGTGCGCCGCAGTATATGCAAGATTTCGACGCTGACGACCACCAGCGTTTTAACCCTTTTTTCGATTTGGGTGCCTGGCATGGGCATCTGCTGCCTGACGGACCGCAAACCCAGGGAGGATTTCCTGGCGTAGCGCTGCTCACCGAAGAGTACATCAACTTTATGGCGACGAATTTTGATCGCCTGAGCGTGTACCAAAACGGTAAAAAAGTGGATTTCACCCTTGAGGCTTTCAGTCTTCCCGGCGCGTTGGTGCAAAAGCTGAGCGCGAAAGATGTGCAAATCGAAATGACGCTACGTTTCGCAACCGCGCGCACCTCATTGCTAGAAACGCAGATTACGAGCAAGACGCCACTGGACCTGGTATGGGATGGCGAGCTGCTGGAAAAACTTGAGGCCAAAGAGGGCAAACCGCTTTCGGATAAGACCGTAGACGGCGCGTATCCCGATTATCAGCGCAAAATGGTTCCCACCCGTGACGGCCTGAAGGTGACGTTTGGTAAAGTGCGATCCACTTGGGATCTCCTCACCTCCGGCAGTTCCGAATATCAGGTGCATAAATCAATCCCGATCGATACCACCGTCGACGGTCATCGCTTTATCAGTCGGGCACACATTTCCGGCAGCACCACGCTGTACACCACCTACTCCCATCTGTTGAATGCTGACGACGTTGCGCACGAGCAGCCGAAAATTCGCGATATTCTGGCGCGGCCCGCCTGGTTCATGAGCGCCTCGCAAACACGCTGGGAGGGATATTTACAAAAGGGACTCACCAACCCGAATGCGACACCAGAGCAAACTCGTGTCGCGGTGAAGGCCATCGAGACGCTGAACGGTAACTGGCGTTCACCGGGTGGTGCAGTACGTTTTAACACGGTGACGCCCTCCGTGACCGGACGCTGGTTCTCTGGCAACCAGACCTGGCCATGGGACACCTGGAAACAGGCATTTGCCATGTCGCATTTCAACCCGGACATCGCCAAAGAGAACATTCGCGCGGTGTTCTCCTGGCAGATTAAACCCGACGATCCGGTGCGCCCTCAGGATGCCGGATTTGTGCCTGATCTTATCGCCTGGAACCTGAGCCCGGAACGCGGCGGTGACGGAGGCAACTGGAACGAACGAAACACCAAACCGAGCCTGGCGGCATGGTCGGTGATGGAGGTATACAACACCACACATGACAAGGCCTGGCTGGCAGAGATGTACCCTAAACTGGTGGCCTACCATGACTGGTGGCTCCGTAACCGTGACCATAATGGTAACGGTGTGCCGGAGTACGGTGCGACGCGTGACAAAGCCCATAACACCGCCAGCGGTGACATGCTGTTTACGGTGAAAAAAGGCGATAAGGAGGAACCGCTTTCCGGACTGAATAACTACGCCCGGGTAATCGAAAAAGGGCATTACGACAGTCTGGAGATCCCGGCGCAGGTTGCCGCCTCGTGGGAGTCCGGACGTGATGACGCCGCCGTGTTCGGATTTATAGATAAAACGCAGCTGGATAACTATGTCGCAAAAGGCGGAAAACGCAGCGACTGGATAGTAAAGTTTGCCGAAAACCGAAGTAAAGAAGGCGATCTGCTGGGTTACTCATTACTCCAGGAGTCCGTCGACCAGGCGAGTTATATGTACAGCGATAATCACTATCTGGCACAAATGGCGAGCCTGCTGGGTAAAGAGCAGGATGCCAGCCACTATCGTCAGTTGGCGGATAAACTCGCGACCTACATCAATACCTGTATGTTCGATACGAACAGCGGTTTTTACTATGACATTCGCATTGAGGATAAACCGCTTGAGAATGGCTGTGCGGGCAAACCTATCACCGAGCGCGGTAAAGGGCCGGAAGGCTGGTCACCTCTGTTTAATGGTGCAGCAACCCAGGAACATGCTGATGCCGTGGTGAAGGTGATGCTGGATCCGAAAGAGTTCAACACGTATGTGCCGCTCGGGACTGCCGCACTAACCAACCCGGCATTTGGTCCGGATATCTACTGGCGCGGTCGCGTCTGGGTCGACCAGTTCTGGTTTGGACTCAAAGGGATGGAACGCTACGGCTATCGGGAACAGGCACGAACGCTGGCAGATAACTTCTTTAAACACGCGAAGGGGTTAACGTCTGATGGTCCAATTCAGGAAAACTACAACCCGCTGACCGGGGCACAGCAAGGCGCACCCAACTTCTCGTGGAGCGCGGCACATCTGTACATGCTGTATAACGACTTTTTCCGGAGAAACTAACGGGTGATCCACAACGTGGGCCAGGCGTCGGGTCGATTCCAGTTATCGCAACTGGGCTCCTCGGCATAGCGCACCAGGCGAAAACGCTGGCCGTCAAAACGCCAGCGCGTCTGGACACCACAATCTCCCAAACCACGACCCAGCGCGAGCGTTGTCAGCTCGCGCGTCTTCTCATCGAAGCTGGCATTCATCAATTCCATTTCGCTGTCGTCACTTGATGGCGTAAAGGGCAGACGCAGCCTGACGCTGCGGGCGGTGAACGGTTTTTTACGTGAGACCAGCCACGCCAGATCGACGGTATTATAAGCCCCCGCCTCGCAGCTGACGATCAGCAGCGCTTTGTCATCGGTTAACGCGGTGACGCGCACTTCCCGGCGGTTAGGATCCAGCGAACACTGGTTGCTGTTCATCCGTCCGGTACCATAGTCCAGCAGGTCGTTCAGTTCGGCGTGGGAGAGCGGCGTCGGCGTCGGGTTGACGACCGACACCTTTTTTAAAGCTGGAGCGGGTGGAACGCTTAACGGCGGGTCGTCACCTTTCTTGATCCACGCGGTTTCGCTCCCGACGCGCTTTTGCTGCGCATCAATGAACAGCAACGCCGCTTTCAGACCGCTCAGGGAAATCACCTGCTTGCCGTCGCGCAGGGTCAGGGATTTCCCTTCCTGGATGTTTTTCAAAAAGGAGGTAACGGTGGCGGCATCGTCCGTTTTCAGATGCCATGGCGTGAGCTGCCAGTGCTGTTTGTCCAGCTTAAGGGGAACGTTATCCAGCAGTAACCGGGGAGCAATATCTGGCTCTTTAAAAGAGGGGGCGTCAAGACCGCCGAGATCGATGCGCAGCGTTGCATCCGTTTTCGCCCCGGCGCTTCGGGTGAGCGTCATAACCAGACCACGGTGTTCACCCGTATTGCGTGCCAGACAGAAATTCTGGTTATTGCAGGTCACCTGCCAGTCAGAAAATGCCTGCTGAGCAGGCGCAGCCCGCACCAGCGGAGCGAAGAGCACGCAGAAGAGGGAGAATAAAAAAACACTGTAGCGCATGAATGACACAATCCCGGAACGAAAACGCTTAACTGGGCAGTATCTTCGTGTTACCACCGGGGTTGCTCAATCGGATTTATCAGATATACCCGAAAAATCATCTACATCCGTTCGAAAGCAGTGTCCATCAGCCCGGTTGTTTGTAAATACTGCAGTAATATCACAGCCTTGCCATCCCTGATTTCGCCTGAACGCATCATCTCCAGCGCACGGGAAAAGGGGAGCTCCAGCACTTCGATATCTTCATCTTCGACACCACCGCCCCGGTGAGTCCGCTGCGCATCGCTGTATTCCGCAATGAAGAAATGCACAATTTCCGTTACGCCGCCTGGGGACATAAACAGCTCGAAGACCTTTTTGACCTCACCCACTTCAAAACCGGTCTCTTCTACGGCCTCTTTGCGGATACACACTTCCGGCTCGTCATCATCAAGCAGGCCGGCACAGGTTTCAATCAAACGACCATCAGGGTTGCCATTAACCCATGTTGCAACCCGGAACTGACGGATCAGCACCACGCTCTGCTTTTCACGGTTATAGAGCAAAATGGTTGCCCCATTACCGCGGTCATAGACCTCGCGTTTGTGGCGGATCACTTCACCGTTGTTACGTGTAAGATCATAGGTGATGTTACGCAGGACAAAGTAGTTTTCAGAGAGAATTTTGTCTTTGATAACGTCAATTTTCAGGGTCATACGGGCTCCACGGCACAATGAGTCGTCCTATACTACGCCGTGGCTCCCGCTTTGTCGCCCGCCGGTTAATGATGTTTCGACGCCCCAACCCCAAGCCAGTCGAGTATTCCTTGGGCCGCATGACGCCCTTCCGCCATCGCGGTCACCACCAGATCCGCCCCACGCACCGCATCGCCACCCGCGAAGATTTTCGGGTTGGTCGTCTGGTAACGATAATGACTCTCTACCGAGGCCACAATTCGCCCCCAGTCATCCATTTCGACACCCTGCGCCTGCAGCCACGGCATCGCGTGTGGGTTAAAACCAAACGCCATGATCGCTGCATCAGCAGGCATCACAAACTCGCTGCCCGCCACCGGAACAGGTCGACGCCGTCCCTGCGCATCCGGTTCGCCGAGTTCGGTACGCAGCATCCGGATGCCATTGACCTTGCCGCATGGATCACGCGTCAACTCAACCGGCTGGACGTTAAATTCAAACGCCGCGCCCTCTTCTTTGGCATTCTTCACCTCCTTCTTCGAGCCCGGCATATTGGCCTCATCCCGACGATAGGCGCAGGTGACTTTCGCCGCGCCGTGGCGTAACGCAGTACGGACGCAGTCCATCGCCGTGTCTCCTCCCCCAAGCACCACGACGTTTAACCCGTGAGTATCAATAAACGGTTCACTGGCCGTCGCCTCCAGCCCCATAACATGGCGCGTGTTGCCCACAAGGAAAGGCAATGCGTCATAGACGCCTGGCGCGTCTTCATGCGGGATCCCCGCTTTCATGGAGCGATAGGTTCCCACGCCAATAAACAGCGCATCAAAGTCGTCCTGCAACTGAGACATCGACACATCCTGACCCACCTCGCAGTTCAGCTCGAAGCGGATCCCCATCGCGGTAAATATCTCTCTGCGTCGCGCGAGCAGTGATTTGTCGAGCTTGAATGCCGGGATACCAAAGGTCAGCAAACCGCCAATTTCCGGATGCCTGTCATAAACCGTCACGCTGACACCATTACGCACCAGCACATCGGCGCAGGCCAGCCCGGCAGGCCCTGCCCCGATAATCGCAACCCGCTTGTCCACCGGAGTAACGCCGCTCATATCCGGTCTCCAGCCCATCGCCAGCGCCTGGTCAGAAATATAGCGCTCAATATTCCCTATGGTGACTGAACCCGCGCTATCGTGCAGCGTGCAGGCCCCTTCACATAATCGGTCCTGCGGACAGACGCGACCGGTAATTTCGGGTAAACAGTTGGTCTGATGAGAAAGCTCAACGGCACCCGCAATATCCCCCGCATTGACGCGCTCAATCCACTGCGGGATGTGGTTGTGCAGCGGACAGGTCCACTCGCAGATGCTGTGCTCTCCGCACTTCAGGCATCGCGATGCCTCGCGACTGGCCTGTGCAGCCCGGAACGGCAGGTAAATTTCGTTAAAATGGTTAACGCGTTCTGCGGCAGTAAGCTTGTCAGGTTCACCGCGTGGCGGGGTCGTTTGCATCCGCTGCAGTTTGGTTTGCGAAATAACCTCTCTGACAGCCTCCGCATGCCAGGGCTGCGCCTCCAGACTGGCAGTGCGCTGTCGGCGCGATTTGGCCAGATTATCCAGCACGGCAGACGTCGCCAGCGAAAGGACATCTGCCGGGCAATTTTCAATACAGGCCGGGCCTTGCGAGCGCGTCAGGCAGAGATCGCACTTATTCGCCGATGCCTTCACGCTGCCGTTTTCAAGCGGGGTGACGATAATGTCCATCGTGCCAAACGGGCAAGCCACCACGCAGGCTTTACAACCAATGCATTTTTGTTGATTCACCTGTACGCTGTCATCGCATTTGCTGATGGCGCCGTTCGGGCAACTTTGCGCGCAAGGTGCAGCTTCACAGTGATGGCAGGTAACGGGGCTTCTCGTCTCGCCAGATTTCAGGACCGTGATACGAGGATGAAAATGGCGCTCGCTCAGGACATGCTGCTCGCCGTTGTGCGCCATCACGCAGGCCACTTCGCAGGCCCGACACCCAATGCATTGCTGGCCGTTAGCCATAATAAAACGATTCATAACCACACCTGTTTTTGGTTCAATAACCTTATTCTTTGTATGAATAGGGTATTTACGCATTACGGCGCGATCGGGCAATGTTCAAATGCCCAGGACGCCAAACTATTTCAAGTGAACCTGTGGCAGATCAATTTTATTCAGAGGGCCGTTCTGTGACCGTTAAACGACCTGTTTCCGGCAGCCTTGCCTGGGCTTTCGTTTCGATTATTGCGTTATCCATTCTGACAAGCAGCGCTGCGCTGCTGACGCTGGCCAGTAGCCAGCGAGATGCCGAAGCCATCAACATCGCAGGTTCACTGCGCATGCAGAGCTACCGCCTGGGCTATGAGATGCAGGGAAACAGCCCGTCTCTGGCGGCGCACCGCGAGAACTGGCAGAAGACATTAAGCGCCCCGGCATTAGAAAAGTTGAACCGCTGGTATGTACCGGACAACGTCAAACAGCGCTATCAGCAACTGCATGTCGCCTGGCTGGAGATGGATACGCGCATCGCGCGCGGCGACATCGCGTGGTATCAAAGCCACATTGAAGTTTTTGTCGGCCGTATTGATGCCTTTGTGCTCGCCCTCCAGCACTACACCGAACATAAAATCCAGACGGTGACCCTGCTCTCTCTGGCTGGCGCGCTTGGGATCCTGCTCCTGACGCTGTTTACCCTGCGACGCATCCGTCGTCAGGTAGTGCTGCCGCTTAACAATCTTGTCGCGGCAAGCGAGCGGATTGAGCGAGGGGAATTTGAGACCCCTGCCCCGGATACCGCACTGCCGAATGAACTGGGCCAACTCTCCCGCGCCTTCAACCATATGTCAGCCGAGTTACATACTCTCTATCGTTCGCTTGAAGCCTCGGTGGCGGAAAAGACGCGACATTTGCATGAAGCCCATCAGCAGCTCGAAATGCTGTTCAAATGCTCTCAGGCGCTGAACACCGGCCAGATTGACAGCCTGTGTTTCCGGCATATCCTGCAGATCGTCCATGACTATACGCAGATGAATTATCTGGAACTACGCACCAGCGATGACTGGCGGCTGTGTGAAGGAACAGAAACGAGCGGTATTCCACTGCAAAACCTGCCGGTGCTGATGCAGGATACGCTGTATGGTGAGCTGCGCTGGCAAAGTAAGACGGACTGCGTTCCTCTCCCGCTGATGAGAAGTGTGGCGACGATGCTCGGACGCGGGCTGTACTTTAACGAGGCGCAAAAACATTACCAGCAGCTGCTGCTGATGGAAGAGCGCGCAACCATCGCCCGTGAACTCCATGATTCGCTGGCGCAGGTGCTGTCGTATCTGCGGATCCAGCTTACGCTGCTTAAACATGCGGTGCCGCAGGACAATGCCCCGGCACAGACCATCATCACCGACTTTTCCCGCGAGCTGAACAACGCCTGGCATCAACTGCGCGAGCTGCTCACCACCTTCCGCCTGACGCTCAACCACGCAAATTTACCTGCGGCACTCCAGGAGTCTCTCGACGTTCTGCAGAGCCAGACGCAGGCAAAGCTGCATCTTGACTGTCGTCTCTCCTCGCTGGCGCTTGATGCGCAAAAGCAGGTGCATCTGTTACAGATCGTGCGTGAGGCGGTGCTGAATGCGATTAAACATGCACAAGCCAGTGAAATTACCGTCAGTTGCGTGACCTCCGTGGATGGCACGCACAGCGTCAGCATTCGTGACAACGGCATCGGGATTGGCGAAGCCAGCGAACCAGCTGGACACTACGGGTTGAATATTATGCGTGAACGCGCGCAACGGCTCGGAGGAATGCTGCACTTTTCGCAGCCGCAAAACGGCGGCACGCTGGTCAGCGTGACGTTCCCGGTTCCCACGCCGTTAACAGGTAAATAACGGTAAAGGGGGAAGCGCAGGAAAAAGCGCATGATAATTTACATTATCTCCTTTATTTCTCCACGTTTGGTCTTCGTCTTGCCGCTAAAGTGATGCAGGCAATAAACAATAATGACGTGCAGCAAAACGAGGTTACTTTTTCATGGCGAATTTTTTCATCGATCGCCCCATTTTTGCCTGGGTACTGGCCATTCTGTTATGTCTGACAGGTGTCCTGGCGATTACGTCACTTCCTGTCGAGCAATACCCCGATCTGGCACCACCTAACGTACGCGTCACCGCCAACTATCCAGGAGCATCCGCACAGACGCTGGAAAATACCGTGACACAGGTTATCGAACAGAACATGACGGGTCTGGATAACCTGATGTACATGTCCTCGCAAAGCAGCGCGACAGGTCAGGCGACGGTCACGCTGAGCTTCACTGCCGGCACCAATCCTGATGAAGCCGTCCAGCAGGTGCAAAACCAGCTGCAGTCGGCCATGCGTAAGCTGCCTCAGGCGGTGCAGAACCAGGGTGTGACCGTGCGTAAAACCGGTGATACCAACATTTTGACCATCGCGTTTGTCTCCACTGATGGTTCCATGGATAAGCAGGATATTGCGGACTACGTCGCCAGTAATATCCAGGACCCCATCAGCCGAATTAACGGCGTAGGCGATATCGACGCTTACGGTTCACAATACTCAATGCGCATCTGGCTCGATCCCAACAAGCTCAACAGCTACCAGATGACCGCAACCGACGTAACGAATGCCATCAAAGCCCAGAACGCGCAGATTGCCGTGGGGCAGCTAGGGGGGACGCCATCCGTCGATAAACAAGCCCTGAATGCCACCATTAATTCGCAGTCACTTCTTCAAACCCCGGAGCAGTTCCGCGACATTACCCTGCGCGTGAATCAGGATGGTTCGGAGGTGCGTCTGGGTGATGTCGCCACGGTGGAAATGGGTGCAGAGAAGTATGACTACCTGAGCCGCTTTAACGGCAATCAGGCCTCTGGCCTTGGGATTAAACTGGCCTCCGGCGCCAATGAAATGGCCACAGCGAAACTGGTTTTAGATCGGCTGGATGAGCTTTCACAGTATTTCCCGCACGGGCTGGAATATAAAGTTGCCTATGAAACCACCTCCTTCGTCAAAGCCTCCATTGAAGATGTGGTGAAGACCCTGCTGGAAGCGATCGCGCTGGTGTTCCTGGTCATGTACCTGTTCCTGCAAAACTTCCGCGCAACGCTAATCCCAACCATCGCCGTCCCTGTTGTCCTGCTGGGAACCTTTGCGGTGCTTTACGCGTTTGGGTACAGCATTAACACCCTGACGATGTTTGCAATGGTGCTGGCGATTGGCCTTCTGGTGGATGATGCCATTGTGGTGGTCGAAAACGTCGAGCGAATTATGAGCGAGGAAGGACTCTCCCCGCGCCAGGCCACGCGCAAATCCATGGGTCAAATTCAGGGGGCGTTAGTCGGTATTGCGATGGTGCTGTCGGCGGTCTTTATCCCGATGGCCTTCTTTGGCGGCACCACCGGTGCGATCTACCGCCAGTTCTCGATAACCATCGTCTCGGCAATGGTGCTCTCCGTGCTGGTCGCATTGATCCTCACCCCCGCGCTCTGCGCCACAATCCTGAAGCCGCTGCACAAAGGGGAGCATCACGGCCAAAAAGGGTTCTTCGGCTGGTTTAACCGGATGTTCAACCACAATGCCGCGCGATATGAATCTGCCGTCGGGCGAGTGCTTCACCGCAGCCTGCGCTGGATGATGATTTATGTGGTGTTGCTGGGCGGCATGGTCTGGCTGTTCCTCCATCTGCCGACCTCATTCCTGCCGATGGAAGACCGGGGTATGTTCACCACCTCGGTGCAGCTCCCGAGTGGCGCAACACAGCAGCAGACGCTAAAAGTGGTTCAGAAAGTGGAGCAGTATTTCTTCACGAAAGAGAAGGATAACGTTGTATCGGTCTTCTCCACCGTCGGTTCCGGCCCTGGCGGAAACGGGCAGAACGTCGCCCGTATGTTTGTTCGCCTGAAAGACTGGGACGAGCGCGACACGAAAACGGGAACCTCCTTTGCCATTATTGAGCGCGCGACGAAAGCCTTTGCACATATCAAAGAAGCGCGCGTCTTTGCCAGCAGTCCACCGGCGATTAGCGGTCTGGGCAGCTCCGCCGGGTTTGATATGGAGTTGCAGGATCACGCCGGAGCGGGTCACACAGCGCTGATGGCGGCACGCGATAAGCTCTTAGAGCTGGCGGGGAAGGATGCCGGTCTGACACGCGTTCGTCACAACGGTCTTGATGACAGCCCGCAGCTCCAGGTGGATATCGACCAGCGTAAAGCGCAGGCGCTGGGCGTCTCAATCAACGACATCAACGACACCCTGCAAACGGCGTGGGGCTCAAGCTATGTGAATGACTTTATGGATCGCGGCCGCGTGAAAAAAGTGTATGTCCAGTCCGCCGCGCCGTTCCGCATGTTGCCGGATGACATTAATCGCTGGTTTGTGCGAAATAATACCGGCGGCATGGTGCCGTTCTCCGCCTTTGCCACCTCGCACTGGGAGAGTGGTTCACCACGTCTGGAACGCTATAACGGCTATTCTGCGGTTGAGATCGTCGGGGAAGCCGCGCCGGGCGTCAGTACCGGTACCGCCATGGATACCATGGAAAAACTGGTGCAACAGCTACCTGCAGGTTTTGGTCTGGAGTGGACGGCCATGTCATACCAGGAGCGGCTCTCCGGGGCGCAGGCTCCCGCGCTTTATGCGCTTTCGCTGCTAGTGGTTTTCCTCTGTCTTGCCGCACTGTATGAAAGCTGGTCAGTTCCGTTCTCCGTCATGCTGGTGGTTCCCCTTGGGGTCATCGGCGCGCTGCTGGCAACCTGGATGCGCGGCCTGGAGAACGATGTTTACTTCCAGGTGGGGCTACTCACCGTTATCGGTTTGTCGGCGAAAAACGCCATTCTGATCGTTGAGTTCGCTAACGAGATGAATGCTAAAGGCCACGAACTGATGGCTGCCACGCTGCACGCCTGTCGCCAACGCTTACGCCCGATCCTGATGACGTCACTGGCTTTTGTTTTCGGCGTACTGCCGATGGCAACCAGCACCGGCGCAGGCTCCAGCAGCCAGCATGCGGTAGGGACCGGGGTTATGGGCGGCATGATTTCAGCCACTATCCTGGCCATTTATTTCGTTCCGCTGTTCTTTGTGCTGGTGCGTCGCCGCTTCCCGCTAAAGGAACGCCCGGAGTAAGTGATTGAAATAAAAAAAGGCGGCTTTATCGGCCGCCTTTTTATTGTGTGATTAATTCACACTATGATTATTTTACTTATTTAAGTGCTCTTGCAATTCTTACTGAATGTCATTTACGAAGCATGCCTTCGATAAAATCTTTCCAGTTCCCCAGTTCACGTTCAATCATAACAACCTCTCTTATTATTATGCGCATTCTACGAAAACGTATCATCATTGTGAAGACTATTTAACCAATTGCTGTGATTATACCCCGCCACTGTCAGAGAATTATGATAAATATGAACGGAGAACCTTAAATTTTTTGTGACGGCAAGCAATATTTAGAAATAACCATACGAGCAGGTGAGTTTTATTTTACTTACTGAGTTTATTGGCAATTTAAACCTTATGGACATCTATGCTTAAATGTTGAAAGAATATTCAGCGTACAAGTGTGAGTTGAATTTAGATGATGAGTAAATTAAGACAATTCTTGAATGTGTTATATTCTGCTTAAGGATATATCTTCGAATTTATTGAACATTTTATCACCACAGGAACAAAAGGATTCACCATGGTTGTGATGTACGGCATTAAAAACTGTGACACCATCAAAAAAGCCCGCCGCTGGCTGGACGCGAACAACGTGGAGTACCGCTTCCATGATTACCGCGCCGATGGGCTTGATGCAGAATTTCTGCATAACGCCATCAAAGAACTGGGATGGGAAGCCCTGCTGAATACACGCGGCACCACCTGGCGTAAACTGGATGAATCTCTGCGCGCCAGCATCAATAACGCCGACAGCGCGGCAAAACTGATGCTCGAGATGCCGGCAATTATCAAACGCCCATTGCTCTGCGCGCCCGGGCAGCCTATGCTGCTGGGTTTCAGTGAAACCCTTTATTCCGACTTTTTTCGTTGAGGTGTAGTTTATGTCATGCCCGGTCATTGAGCTGACTCAGCAGCTTATTCGCCGTCCTTCCCTTAGCCCGGACGACGCAGGTTGTCAGGCATTAATGATTGAGCGCCTGCGTGCCATCGGTTTTACCGTCGAACGCATGGATTTTGGCGATACCCAGAACTTCTGGGCGTGGCGTGGTCAGGGCGAAACTCTGGCCTTTGCCGGGCATACTGATGTCGTTCCCGCAGGTGATGCGGATCGCTGGATTAACCCGCCGTTTGAACCGACCATCCGCGATGGCATGCTGTTTGGTCGCGGTGCGGCAGACATGAAAGGCTCTCTGGCGGCGATGGTCGTGGCAGCAGAGCGTTTTGTTGCCCAGCATCCGAACCATAAAAACCGTCTCGCATTTTTAATCACCTCAGATGAAGAGGCCAGTGCCCATAACGGTACCGTGAAGGTTGTTGAAGCACTGATGGCGCGAAACGAGCGTCTCGACTACTGTCTGGTCGGAGAGCCGTCCAGTACTGAAGTGGTGGGTGATGTCGTCAAAAATGGTCGCCGTGGCTCGCTGACCTGTAACCTGACCATTCACGGGGTTCAGGGGCATGTTGCATATCCGCATCTGGCCGATAACCCGGTCCATCGCGCTGCGCCGATGCTGAACGAACTGGTGGCGATTGAGTGGGACAAAGGCAATGAGTTCTTCCCACCGACCAGTATGCAGATTGCAAATGTCAAAGCCGGGACCGGCAGCAACAACGTGATCCCGGGTGATTTCTTCGTCCAGTTTAACTTCCGCTTCAGCACTGAACTGACCGATGAGATGATCAAAGCGCGTGTTGTCGCCCTGCTTGAGAAATATAACCTGCGCTACACCGTGGACTGGTGGCTTTCCGGTCAGCCGTTCCTGACGCAGCGTGGCAAACTGGTGGATGCGGTAGTGAACGCCATCGAGCACTATAATGAAATTAAGCCACAGCTGCTGACGACGGGTGGCACCTCTGACGGACGCTTTATCGCCCGCATGGGCGCCCAGGTTGTCGAACTGGGGCCAGTGAACACGACCATTCATAAAATCAATGAGTGTGTGAATGCCGCAGATTTGCAACTGCTGGCCCGTATGTATCAACGCATTATGGAGCAACTCGTCGCCTGACGAACGCTCTGAGAGGAATAGCGAATGGATTGGCTTTCAAAATACTGGTGGATTCTGGTGTTAGTTTTTCTGGTTGGCGTGTTGCTTAACGTGATTAAAGATCTTAAGCGCGTTGACCATAAAAAATTTCTCGCTAACAAGCCGGATCTGCCACCACACCGTGATTTTAACGACAAGTGGGACGATGACGACGACTGGCCGAAGAAGGACCAGAAGAAGTAATCAGTCTGGCTCCCCTCTCCTGAGGAGAGGGGATAACCTCACATAAACTCTACAATATCATTGTCATCCGGCTTACCGCCGCTGAGCGCTTCATCAAAATAGTGCTTCGGTACGGTATAGCGCAGATGGTCGAGCGCAAACTGTATACTGCGATCGTCAATGGCATGCCCCAAATCGTCAACGATATCCAGCGTCACATCCCCACCTTCGCGAATCAACGCTTCCTGGGCGGCAACTGCATGCGAGAGCTCAATCACGCGGTCTTCACCACCGTGGATCAGGTGGATCGTCGTCTGCGTGGTGGCGATCGTCGGTAACGTCGCAAAACGACCGTTAAATGCAATGACGCGTGACACCAGACCCGGTTGTGCTTTTACGCTTTCCAGCGACATGATTGATCCCTGCGAGAAGCCAATCAACGCGGTGGCGTCAGCCCCCACGCCGCTCTGCTGCTGCCAGTAGCGCACGATATCAATAAACGCTGGCATGACGGCGTCAATACGAGCCTGACGATTCTCTTCCGTCACGCCCTGCACAGAGAACCACTGCCGACCGTTCGGGCCACATGGCTCTATGCCACCGATGCTGATAATCAAGGCATCCGGAAAAACAGGCGCAAACCAGCTGCCAATCTGGCCCATGTTGACGGCATTATCACCAACACCATGAAACAGCAGCAGTAACTGTTTAGCCGGTTTGTCAGGGCTTTGAACAACAAAATGGTCGTGTTTCATGGTGATCTCCTTAATAGATGACCTGGATTCTACGCCTCCCGGCGGGAATGACCATGCCACTTTACTGAAGAAGTCATTGAAAAAATTGCCATTGCAAAATAGCGTTTTTCAGCTGCTGACAGCGCGCTTTATCCAGACTTTCAAGCGCTTGCGCTGTTTCGCTGCGGAGCTTTGCCAGCAACGCTTTTCGCCCGAGGTCATCCGCTTTCCCTGCCATCTTATCGCGCAGTGCCGGGAGAGGCGTGTCCACACTCAGCAGCAGACGCGTTAGCGCAGCGACGGAGGTTGAAAATGCCCGGTGCGCAAAGGCAAACCCGGCCAGCTCCAGCCAGTCGTCATTATTAAGGGTAGCTTCCCAGCCATCGTCCACCGGGATCTTTTCACCGTTCCAGGCCGATAACACCCGCGCATCGCGCTTCAGACGCAGTTGCGCCTGCTCACACAACTGATGCCCCGCCTTGCTCACCGGCAGCAACGCCATTGCGGTAAAACAGCCACTGCTGGCTTCACGATGGCTACCCATCCGCACCAGCACAAAACCGCATTGCTGCCAGAAATGCCAAAGCTCATCGGTATAGCCAAAACTCACCGACAGATAATCCTCACCGCTGGCGTTGCGAATCAGCGCCTGACCGATACCCTCCCGCTGACGATAAGGGTGTACAGCAATACGAGTCACCCGTCTGCCTTTGAGCATCGCCGCCAGTGGCGATCCGCCATGGGCTGCCAGAGACTGTGCCACCAGGTTCCCACGAGGACGCCGATACCCCGCCCAGACGGCGCGGCTAAGCTCGGGTGATAACCCGCCCTCATCCACCAGCCAGAGCGCTCCGGCGATATCTGAGTCTGTCTGGGCGACGGCAAAATGCTGCCCGGGAGCGTCCATCATGCGGCGTAAATCAAGCGGTGAGGTGCGATAGTGAGCCGCACAGAGTAGCTCGTAAACGCCTGTCGTAAGTGCCGGTTGGCGTTCCCACGCCTCCGGTTCCAGAGAGGTCAAACACACCTCGCCTTCCGGGCGGCGATCGAGAAGCGTATCGTCAAAAAGCAGTGCGCTGGCGACGACCCGCTCAAGCGGGCAGCCCGCAGCCCAGCGAATCGGTACCGATAAGCTGAAGCGCTGCAATCCGGTAAACCGGGCACAGAATTTTAATAAGAACCCTCTCCCCGTCCCCTCATAACCCTGAACCGTCGTGGTCAACAACACGCGAGGAAAACGCAGAACCAACTTTTCAAGTAGCGGGCCGGGGATCGCGGCGGCTTCATCGACAATTAGCCAGTCAGCCTGCAACGAAGAGGCCAGCAGCGCATCCGGGGCCATAAAATTGAAATGCTCTCCTGCAAAACGGGCGATAACATCCGTCGCCCCCTTCGCTGGGGCGGTGACCACTGCGCTGCCCGCAATGCGATTCAGCAACATTCCCGCCAGGGCTGACTTTCCGCGCCCGCGCGCGGCGGTGACGGCCACGATGCCAGGCGACATCCCCTCAAGCACATTGAGGATCTCAGCCTGCTCGCGTTGCGGTCCCCCGCTGGCAGGCAGCCAGTCGGGGGCATCGGGAAAAGAAGGAAGCGATAAAGGATGCCCCTGAAGCCACACAATCGCATCGGGATCGGCGGCAACGGTCCGGCAAAAATGGCGGACAAAATGCGGAGTGGCTATCGCTTCGGCGCTATCGCTCCAGCGCAGGGAATCCTGATCGGGATGTTCAGCCCAGTGCGCGAGCGGCGGAACACGCAGCACCAGAAGACTTCCGGCGCTCAGCGTTCCGCTCAGGGCGGCAAACGCGGCGACATCAAACCCGGCGCTGGCGTCAAAGACAGCGTGCCGGAACTCGCGTCCCAGCAGGCTACTGATGGCTTTTGATGGCTGTTCGTCCAGCCACACCCAGTCTCCTGGTAACGTCTCTCGCAGAGCCGCAGCCTGCGATAACGTCCATTGCTCATCACCGCTCAGCACCACCAGCCGACGTTGACCAGTGCGCTCAAGCTCGCCGATCAGCTGTTCAAACGACGCCATTACATCGCTTTGCCGAAGGTATTACATTGCGCCGGATCGCCGCTGTCGAAACCGCGTTTAAACCAGCTGTAACGTTGTTGCGATGTACCGTGAGTGAAACTGTCCGGCACCACGCGCCCCTGGCTCTGTTGCTGAAGACGGTCATCGCCGATAGCCTGCGCGGCGTTCAGCGCCTCTTCAAGATCGCCGGACTCCAGAACACCCTGCTGCTGCATGCTGTGGCCCCAGACGCCGGCAAAGCAGTCCGCCTGAAGCTCCATTTTTACCGAAAGGCGGTTAACTTCAGCCTGCGAAGCATTTTGCTGAAGCTGACGCACTTTTGGCTCAATCCCCAGCAGCTTTTGCACATGATGGCCGACTTCATGCGCAATCACGTAGCCCTGGGCAAAATCACCGTCAGCGCCAAGCTTGCGTTTCATGTCATCGTAAAAAGAGAGATCGATATAAACTGTGCCATCTGCCGGGCAGTAGAACGGCCCCATCACAGATTGACCGGTACCGCATCCGGTGCGGGTTGCACCGCGGTACATCACCAGCTTCGGCTGCTGGTAGGAACGCCCCATCTTCTCGAACAACTGACCCCAGGTGTCTTCTGTTGTGGCGAGGATAACGGAGGTAAATTTGGCCGCTTCATCTTCATTTGGGCTGATGGAGCGCTGGGAATGTTGCTGCTGTTGCAACGGCTGACCGGTCATCAAACCGGTGAGATCGACCCCGTAATACCCCGCGACCAGCACCACAATCAGCAGAATGATCCCACCCTTCCCGCTGGGTAACCGGAAGCCGGGCCCGCCCATGGAAGGACCGCCACCGCCATCACTGCGTCTGTCTTCTACATTGTCACTTTCACGACGCCCTTGCCAGCGCATAACCACCTCGAACTATTCCATTAATAATAGCTATGATCGTAGGCGGTTAACGGCAAGATTACCATAGGAAACAAAGGTAAGACGCCAAAGGATGCGAACATCCTTTGGCAACTGAGGGAGTTAGTCGAGCTTAACGCCTAAACGGTGAGCAACGGCTTCGTACGCTTCAATCAGGCCACCCAGGCTCTGACGGAAACGGTCTTTGTCCATTTTATCCAGGGTTTCTTTATCCCACAGGCGGCTGCCGTCTGGTGAGAATTCGTCTCCCAGCACCACTTCACCTTTGAACAGGCCAAACTCCAGCTTGAAGTCGACGAGGATCAGGCCCGCGTCATCAAACAGTTTTTTCAGCACGTCGTTGGCTTTATAGGTCAGCTCTTTCATACGCGCCAGGTTCTCTTTATTCACCCAGCCGAAGGTTTCGCAGTAGGAATCATTGACCATCGGATCGTGCATGGCATCGTTTTTCAGGAACAGGTCGAACAGCGGTGGATTCAGCTCGATACCTTCTTCAATGCCCAGACGCTTCACCAGGGAGCCCGCGGCACGGTTACGAACGACGCACTCAACCGGAACCATATCCAGCTTTTTCACCAGACATTCCGTATCGGACAGCAACGCTTCCATCTGAGTCGGGATACCCGCTTCGGCCAGCTTAGTCATAATGAAGTGGTTGAACTTGTTGTTCACCATGCCTTTACGATCGAACTGCTCAATGCGTGCGCCATCCCCTGCTGACGTATCATTGCGGAACTCGAGCACCAACAGATCCGGGTTTTCCGTGCTGTATACGGTCTTCGCTTTGCCACGATACAACTCAGCTTGCTTCTGCATCTTCATTACTCCTGGTGTGATGATTTGTGTTCAAAACTGGGGATATTATGCCACGCACACGTTTGCGTAGCACTAAAATAAAAAGGGCTGGATTAACCAGCCCTCATATTTATTTGCTGAATGCCGCCTGGAAGACAGCGACCAGCGCATCGTTCTGCGACTGGGTCAGCGTGTGACCTTTCGGATCGATAAACTGCAGACTACTGCGGTTATCAAGGTCGCCTACCTGAATCTTGTAGTCACCGGAGGCAAGCTGAGGATCTTTAGCGCCCAGTTCCTGCCACGCGCTGTCAGACAGCGGCTTATACGTTGCCGTGATGCTGCCGGTTGAACGCGTGCTGTCGGTCACTTTCATGCCCACTTTTTCCAGCGTCGCTGGCAGGCGCTGCCAGGTCTGGTTAAACGGTGCACGAACGACCAGCATTGGCAGACCGGTATCATCCGCACCGCTCTGAACGTCGAACGTCACGCCGTTGCGGCTCTGCGCTGCGTTGGCGGCATCAGTCGCGGTCTTATCCAGACCCGCAGCAATCACGTTCAGCATTTCGGTGCTGTAACGCTGCAGGGAGGATGCATCTGCAACCGGTTTGCCCGCCTGTTCCAGGTTCAACAGCTTAACGTTAACCGCCTGCTGATAACCTTGTGGTTTAACGGAGACTTGATAGCGACCACGGTACTGCTGATCTTCATCCAGACGGTTCCATTCGATCCAGTCGGTGGTTAACGTCTGGCTGGCGTCATCACGTTTATCAATGGTGTAGTTCTTCGACTGAATGACGCTCACCACCTGCGGCCACAGGGTGCTACCGCGCGCGCTCTCAACCATCAGAGACGCCGTATCACCCGTGAACTGAGTACGCGCCCCGTTTACCAGCGCCAGAGGCTGTGCTGGTGGACGAATATCAAGCGCTTTACCGACCAGTCCGCTGCCGTTGGTCACGGGGATATTATAATCGCCGTTTTGAATCGGCAGGATCATACCAGCCGGTGCGTGAAGTTCAGCAAGCGGGGTCGCATCCAGATAGGATTCATCACCGCTCACCTGGCGCTTGTAGCGCGAGTCTGAACTACAGGCAGCGAGCAGCATAACAAGCGAAACACTCGCAACCTTCGCCAGGCGCGACTTCTGTACTGAATAAGCCATCAAATCTCCCTAAACTTTACAGCAAACCGGCATGCTTCAGCGCTGCCTTAACGATTTCACGACCGTGGTCGGTAATCGGTGTCATTGGCAGACGCAGCGTATCGGTTGCTACAAGTCCCAACTCCTTACATGCCCATTTCACAGGGATCGGATTGGGTTCGACAAATAATTTATTGTGCAACGGCATCAGACGCTGATTAATGACACGCGCTTCATCAAAGTGACCCGCTGCTGCCAGTTTGCACATTTCAGCCATATCGCGCGCCGCAACGTTTGCCGTTACGGAGATCACGCCATGACCACCGAGCTGCATAAAGTCCAGCGCGGTCGCATCATCACCACTCAACAGGATAAAGTCGTCTGAAACCAGCTCTTTGATCTGATGAACGCGGCTTAAGTTCCCTGTCGCCTCTTTAATACCGATAATATTTTTTACTTCCGCGAGACGACCGACGGTTTCCGGCAGCATATCGCAGCCAGTACGGGACGGCACATTATACAGAATTTGTGGCAAGTCAGTATGTTCAGCGATGGCTTTGAAGTGCTGGAACAAACCTTCCTGAGTAGGACGGTTGTAGTAAGGGGTTACCGTCAGACAGCCCACAATGCCGCTGTCATTAAAACGTTTGGTCAGACTGATAGCTTCTGCGGTTGCATTAGCTCCTGTCCCCGCGATGACAGGAATACGTCCGTCAGCCAGCTCCAGTGTCAGCATGACCACATCGCCGTGCTCTTCGTGGCTCAGCGTTGCAGATTCACCGGTAGTCCCTACCGAAACGATCGCCGAGGTTCCATTGGCGACATGGTAATCAATCAGCTTCTTCATGCTTGACCGGCAGACATTACCTTTTTCATCCATCGGTGTTACAAGCGCGACAATACTTCCCGTGAACATGAGCCATCCTCTGTGCGAACAAGAGTCTCAATGGTACGTTTGGAACTGTAATAAAAGCAAGCGACCTGAGGCCCTCAGGCGGTTGTATGCATGTTTTTTTTATGCTTTCCTTAGGAAGACTTAACCATGCAAAGGAAGAACAGGTTTGACAACCTCATCACAACATTACCTGGTTATCACTGCGCTGGGTGCCGACAGGCCGGGTATCGTGAACACCATCACCCGTCACGTGAGCAGTTGCGGCTGTAATATCGAAGACAGCCGCCTGGCGATGCTGGGCGAAGAGTTCACGTTTATTATGCTGCTGTCCGGAACATGGAATGCGATTACGCTTATCGAATCTACCCTGCCACTGAAAGGTGCGGAGCTGGATTTGCTGATCGTGATGAAACGTACCACCGCGCGCCCGCGTCCGGCCATGCCGGCGACCGTATGGGTGCAGGTTGAAGTCCCTGATTCCCCCCATCTGATTGAGCGCTTTACCGCGCTGTTTGACAGCCATCAGATGAACATCGCTGAGCTCGTTTCCCGTACACAACCGGGCGACGAGAGCGCCGTTCCCACGCTCTTTATTCAAATTACCGCACACAGCCCTGCCTCACAGGATGCGTCAAATATCGAGCAAGCGTTCAAAGCCCTCTGTACAGAATTAAACGCGCAGGGCAGTATAAGCGTCGTCAATTATTCGCAGCACGAACAGGATGGAGTTGAGTAATGAATCCACTGAAAGCCGGTGATATCGCACCGAAATTTAGCTTACCGGATCAAGACGGCGAGCAAGTAAATTTGACCGACTTCCAGGGACAGCGTGTTCTGGTCTATTTCTACCCGAAAGCCATGACCCCCGGCTGCACCGTACAGGCCTGCGGCTTACGCGACAACATGGACGAGTTGAAAAAAGTCGGCGTGGAAGTGCTGGGCATCAGCACCGATAAACCAGAAAAACTGTCACGATTTGCCGAGAAAGAGCTGCTGAACTTCACGCTGCTTTCTGACGAAGACCATCAGGTGTGCGAGCAGTTCGGCGTCTGGGGCGAGAAGACATTTATGGGTAAAACCTACGACGGCATTCACCGCATCAGCTTCCTGATTGACGCTGACGGTAAAGTTGAACATGTGTTTGATGACTTCAAAACCAGCAATCACCACGATGCGGTATTGAACTGGCTGAAACAAAGTGCCTGATAAACAGCAAAACGGCAACCCAGGTTGCCGTTTTTAGTGTTTACGCCCTCTCCCGTGGGAGAGGGTCGGGGTGAGGCCATCAGGCCGCACAAAAACTACTTGTCTTCTACCGCCGGCACATCCGGCCAGGCGTGAACCACGGCCTTAATCAGTGTTGCCAGCGGAATGGCAAAGAACACGCCCCAGAATCCCCACAACCCACCAAAAATCACCACGGATAAGATAATCACCAGCGGATGCAGGTTCACCGCCTCTGAGAACAGTACCGGCACCAGCAGATTACCGTCCAGCCCCTGAATAATCAGATACACCGCGAAGCAGCTCCAGAACTCAGTTCCGAGGCCAAACTGGAACAGCGCGACGCCCACAACCGGAATGGTCACCACAAACGCACCGATATACGGAATAAGGACTGAGAAGCCCACCAGCACCGCCAGCAGCAGCGAGTAGTTCAGGCCGAAGATCAGGAAACCAATCCACGTCGCGACCCCGACCACAATCATCTCCAGCACTTTGCCGCGAATGTAGTTGGTGATCTGCTGGTTCATCTCTTCCCAGACCTGCCCTGCCAGCCCGCGATTACGCGGCAAAATGCGCCTGACGGCGTTCAGCATCTGCTCTTTATCTTTGACCAGGAAGAACACCATTAGCGGGACGAGCACGAGGTAAACCGCCAGCGTCAGCAGCCCGACCAGGGAGGCCAGCGAGTATTTCACCACCGAATCGCCCATGGTCATGATGCGGGCGCGCATATTTTCGGCCATCGCGTCGATAATCCCGGCATCCATCAGGGCTGGATAGCGACGCGGCAGCGTGGCGGCAAAATCAGAGAGTTTATTCAACATTCCCGGCATATCGCGGATCAGGTTAATTCCCTGCTGCCAGGCAACCGGCATGACAACAAACGCCATCAGCAGCAGAATGCCGACAAACAACACCAGTACGATACTGGTCGCCCAGCGACGGGAACAGCCGATATGTTCCAGCCGTGCCGTTGGCCATTCCAGCAGATACGCCAGCACAATCGCCACCAGCAGGGGGGCGAGAAGACCGCTGAAGAAGAACAGAATGCCAAATCCGGCGACCAGAATAACCAACAAAGCAATGGCTTCCGGGTCGCTGAACCGACGCCGATACCACTGCATTAACATTTCGAGCATACAACCCTTACCTGAATCGAATGGCGGGAGTGAGATGTGAATTGTATCTAACTGTCACAAAAAAGACTTTCGCTTTTTGTCTCTCTGTCACGAATCGCAAAAGCCTGATGAATGGGATTTTCTTCATGCTGCAACACGGCTACACTCGCAAGGCAACAGAGATGAACGATATGCCGGTTCATCGGTCAAATTAGCACAACCAACATACAGGACCGTGGTTATGTTCAGGCAGTTGAAAAAAACACTGGTTGCGACACTGATTGCCGCACTGACGGTCGGTCAGGTGTTGCCCGCTTTTGCCGACTCGTCCGATTCATTGCCGGACATGGGCACCACAGCAGGAAGCACGCTCTCCATTGGGCAAGAGATGCAAATGGGCGATTACTACGTTCGCCAGTTGCGCGGTAGCGCCCCCCTCATCAATGACCCGTTACTTGTTCAGTACATCAACGGTCTGGGGATGCGTCTGGTTGCGCATGCCGACTCGGTAAAAACGCCCTTTCACTTCTACTTAATCAATAATGACGAAATCAACGCCTTCGCCTTCTTTGGCGGCAACGTGGTGCTGCATTCGGCATTATTCCGTTACTCTGATAACGAAAGCCAACTGGCTTCCGTTATGGCGCACGAAATTTCGCACGTCACCCAGCGCCACCTGGCGCGAGCGATGGAAGACCAGAAACGTAACGCCCCGCTGACCTGGGTTGGAGCGCTGGGTTCTATTTTGCTGGCAATGGCCAGCCCGCAGGCCGGGATGGCGGCATTAACCGGTACTCTGGCGGGAACGCGGCAGGGGATGATCAGCTTTACGCAACAAAACGAACAGGAAGCGGACCGCATCGGGATTCAGGTGCTGCAACGTTCTGGCTTTGACCCTCAGGCCATGCCGAGCTTCCTGGAAAAACTGCTCGATCAGGCGCGTTATTCTTCCCGTCCACCAGAAATTCTGCTCACCCACCCCTTACCGGAAAGTCGCCTGTCGGATGCGCGTAACCGTGCCAACCAGATGCGCCCGGTCGTGGTCCAGTCGTCGCAAGATTTCTACATGGCGAAAGTGAGAACGCTGGGGATGTACAATTCCGGGCGCAACCAGCTCACCAGCGATCTGCTGGACTCCCTGGCGAAAGGCAACGTGCGAGAAAAGAATGCCGCGCAGTATGGTCAGGCGTTACAAGCGATGGAAGCCAGCAAATACGACGAGGCGCGTAAAGCGCTGCAACCCCTTCTGGCCGCCGACCCGAATAATCCGTGGTATCTCGATCTCTCGACGGATATCGATCTGGGGCAGAAGAAAACCACCGATGCCATTAATCGCCTGAAAGGGGCGAAGGACGTCCGTACCAACCCGGTGCTGCAGCTTAACCTGGCGAACGCTTACTTACAGGGTGGTCAACCTGCTGAAGCGGCGACCATTCTGAACCGCTACACCTTTAATAATAAAGACGACCAAAACGGCTGGGATCTGCTCGCTCAGGCGGAAGCCCAACTGGGCAACCGCGATCAGGAGCTGGCGGCGCGTGCCGAAGGCTTTGCCCTGGTGGGGCGCCTCGACCAGGCTATTTCCGCGCTCAGCAGCGCCAGCGCGCAGGTCAAACTCGGCAGCCTCCAGCAGGCCCGTTACGACGCGCGTATCGATCAGCTTCGCGGCCTGCAACAGCGCTTCAAGCCGTACGAGAAGATGTAATAAAGGAGAATTCACGTCATGACAGACGCCGTAAAAATTTACCACAATCCGCGCTGCTCCAAGAGCCGCGATACCCTGAGCCTGCTGAAGTCTAACGGTATTGACCCGGAAGTGGTGCTCTATCTCGAGACACCACCGGACGCACAGACGATCCGCCAGCTGTTGCACATGCTGGGCATGGGAAGTGCAAGAGAGCTGATGCGCCAGAAAGAAGACCTCTATAAGTCGCTCAATCTGGATGACACCCGTCTCACTGAGGCCGAGCTTGTGCAGGCTATGGTTGAAAATCCTAAGCTGATCGAGCGCCCGATAGTCGTGGCAAACGGCCACGCACGCATTGGACGCCCGCCGGAAGACGTACTCGATATCCTCTAATCCCCCCGCCGCAGCGCGTTCAAAAACGCCTGCGGCGTGCTGTCTCCCAGCTTTTTCTGCGCTTTACCCTGGTTATAAAATTCGCACAGCTGAATAAGCAACTCTCCGGCAGGTTCACTTTTCACGCGCGGGATAATGTCCTGTAAAGGTGCTGCAACCTGTACGGCGCTGTATTTTTGCGCATGCACTTTTACGGCGATATCTTGCCCCGGCAGCGTTATGTCAAAACCAAAAGTCTCAATAGATTGTATAAGCGCCGGACACGCTTCAAGTAACGCCTGAACCCAGCGGGTCAGGAGCTGAGGTGATACGCCCGCGTAAAGCCGGGCAAAACACCAGCCGCTCACCGGCTCACGTGCCCACAGCAGGTGTTGCTCCCCACCATCGTCCATATGCAGCGACAAAGGCAGATGATGTAACTCCAGCTGATGCGGCACGATGCCTGCTTTCAGCGCCTTTTTACCCTGCAACGGTGCCCCCTTCTGTGTTGCCGAGGCGGGCTTCAGATAACGGTTCAGGGTCGCTCTGGAAACGGGGATCCCCAGAACGTCATTCACCAGAAGCAGCAACTCATCCAGCGGTGCGCCCAGTATGTCACGCAGCGTATTGACCAGAGCCATCTGCTCTTGTCTCATCGCTTTGTGTATCACTTTTGGCGTCGTATGGTTATCTGAAACCTGTTCGCGATTGCGCCAGCGCCTGACGGTTGTCACCGAGATCCCAAGCTCAACCGCAAGCTCTCTGTCGCTTTTATCAGACTGCTGGAGGTAGCGACGAATGCGTGGTGTCGTCGTGGCATTGGCGTGCAGTTTAATTTCCATCACAAAGCTCCATAAAACCAATCTCATAAGACTTATATAACATCAACGAATGCTTTGTGACCGATTTCACCTTTCGTTCGCCACGCTTCACTGATAATCCACACACATAACATAAACAACACCACTCAATCTTGTACGGAGTTCACAATGAACAATGTTCTGGGATTTCTTGAAGCAAAACTGATGCCGCTGGCAGCCAAAACGGCTCAGCAGCGTCATCTGGGTGCGATTCGCGGTGCCTACGTTTCATTCATGCCATTTATCATCGTCGGCTCTATTCTGCTGGTGATCTCGTCGTTCCCGAATCAAACCTACCAGCAGTTTATGTCTCAGGCCTTTGGTGAAAGCTGGAGTGCCATTATCGAGATCCCGTTTAATGCGGTGTTCTCGACCATGTCGCTGTTCATCAGCTTCCTGGTGGCGTTTCGCCTGGCCGAGCACTACGGTGAAGATCGCATCTCCTGCGGTATTCTGTCGCTGGTCGCTTTCCTGATCCTGACGCCCTTTATCAAAGTGGCTGAAAACGGCGGCATCACCGTGATACCCGTTGAGTGGATTGGCAGTAAAGGGCTGTTTGTTGCGATGATTGGTTCGCTGCTGTGGACGGAGCTGTTCTGCTGGCTGAAGCGCAAAAATCTGGTCATCAAAATGCCAGATGGCGTACCGCCAGCGGTGCAGGAGTCGTTCGCAGCGCTGATCCCGGCGCTGCTGGTGATGATTCTGGTGCTGATTATTCGCATCGTCTTTGAAAATACCCACTACAACACCATTCACCAGTTCATTTATGAAGTCGTTGCTACACCGGTGCGTCACTACGGCACCTCTTACTTTGGCGCGCTGATGACCGTCTTCAGCATCACTATTCTGTGGTCAGTGGGCATTAACTCAGGCTCGATGATCAACGGCATTATTCGCCCGCTGTGGATGGAGAACCAGACCGACAACATCGCTGCTATCCAGGCCGGCACAACCCCGCCGCACATCATCACTGAGCAATTTTTTGACATGATCTGGATGGGCGGCGCAGGGGCAACGCTGTCGCTGGTGATTGCGATGCTCATTTTTGCCCGCAGTAAAAATATGCGCGAAGTCGCACGACTGGGCGCGGGAGCATCGGTGTTCAACATCAACGAGCCAATATTGTTTGGCCTGCCGGTGATCATGAACCCCATAATGCTCATTCCCTTCAATCTTGTCCCACTGGTGCTGGTCACCGTGCAGTATGTGGCAATGAAAATTGGCGCGGTTGCCGTCACTACCGGGGTGTTTATCCCCTGGACGCTGCCTCCCGTCATCAGCGGTTTTATCGTCACCGGACACCTCAGCGGTAGCGTCATGCAGCTTATCAACCTACTGATTGGCGCCATGCTGTATCTACCTTTCATGCGTATCGTGGACAAACAGTACCGCGCGGCGGAAATTGCCACCGTTACGCAATCCGACACCACCCTTGCAAAACAGGAGTAAAGCATGTGGGGAATTATCGCAACCTGGCGAATGGCGCTTGAAGGAGTAACAGAGTCTGCGTCGGCGCTGGCTGCGGGGAAACCGGTCGCTGCGGCGGTGGTGGATGCCGTAGCGACCGTCGAAGACTTTCCGCTTTATAAATCTGTCGGTTACGGCGGGCTGCCAACGGAGAACGGTGAAGTTGAGCTGGATGCTGCTTATATGGATGGCGACACGCTGGCCTTTGGCGCAGTCGGTAACCTGGTGGATATCGCCAACCCGGTACGCGTGGCCCACGCGCTGAGTCGCCAGCGCTATAACAGCCTTCTGGTTGGCCAGGGTGCTCGGGAATGGGCGCTAAGCCAGGGTTTTGCCAACAAAACCATGCTCACCGACCGGGCAATGCAGCATTACCGCAAACGCTGCCGGGAGACGCTGGACAAGGGCCTGAGTCCCTATGATGGCCACGATACCGTCGGCATTATCGGCCTCGATAAACAAGGTTCGATGAGCGTCGCGACCTCCACCAGCGGGCTGTTTATGAAAAAGCGGGGGCGGATTGGTGATTCACCAATAATTGGCTCCGGGTTTTACTGCGACAGTGAAACCGGTGCAGCCACCGCCACGGGCGTCGGTGAAGATCTGATGAAAGGCTGTACCAGCTATGAAATCGTTCGTCGTATGGCGCAGGGAATGTCGCCGCAGCTGGCTGCCGACTCGGTCGTCTTTGAGCTGGAGGACAGACTTATGTCGCGCTTCGGTCGTGTGGGCGATCTTTCCGTCGTTTGCATGAACAACAAGGGCGAATTTGGCGCTGCGACCAACATCAAAACGTTCTCGTTCGTGGTTGCTACCGCTCGCCAGCCTCTTACTGTGTTTCGCACCGAGCGTCTGCATGAGAAGACACATTATCAGGCCGTGGATGAGGAATGGATGCAGGCTTACGCCGCGCGGATCCGCGCGCCGATTGAGGAACAATGATGATTACATATCAGCTTATTACCGCGCTTTCTGATGCGAAGCCGCAGAGCCATTTAATCGCCCGTACCACCTGTAACCTGCTGCCGAAGACAGCGCTTATCGCCGAGATGCGTGACCCGGATTGCATCACGGACACCCGCTTTGGCTGTGCGCCTTTTGCCCGAATCACCCTACTGCCGGATGCGCTCTGGCACGATAGCCTGACCGAAGAATTACTCACGGCGCTGCGCCCACTCCTGGCCTCACCCGCCAGTCCTGATGTGGTACTGGACGTCACGGATATCAACGATGTTGTGCTGGCGCAAGTACTGCGTTTTCTCTTTAATCAGGCACACAGGCTCAGCGACTTAAAGCTAAAGAAAACCAACGAATCAGCGGTACGTCTACAGCATATAACCGCTCTTTGTTTGCCGGAGCAGCAGGACAGACTCGAGGCTATCTTCCACCAGCAGCAGGCCATTGCCCATGGCATGGTGGCCGCACGGCGTCTGGCGGATATGCCATCCGATCGCTGCACGCCTGAGTATGTAGTGGAAGAGGCACAAAAACGGTGTGCCAACTTCCCCGCCCTGCGATGTGAAGTACTCGATGAAACACAAATCATTGAACAAGGTCTGGGGCTGTTGCACGCCGTGGGTAAAGGGGCATCCTGTCCGCCACGTCTGCTGGCCATCCACTATGACGGAGTCACTGAGGGCCCGGTGCGCTGCTACGTGGGTAAAGGCATTACGTTTGATACCGGTGGCTTGTGGCTGAAAGAAGGCGCGGGCATGTATACCATGAAGTATGACATGTGCGGGGCGGCAAACGTGCTGGGGCTGATGCTGACCGTCGCAGAACTGGCGCTGCCCGTACGCATCATGGGCGTGCTGGCGCTGGCGGAAAATGCCATCGGTCCCGATGCCATGCAGCCCGGTACGGTCGCACGCGCCTGCAACGGCACTACGGTTGAAATCAACAATACCGATGCCGAAGGTCGGCTGGTACTGGCAGATGCGATTGCCTGGGCCAGTAAGCGGCATCCGCAGGCGCGCTATATTATTGATATGGCCACACTCACTGGCGCGGTGGTCAAAGCGCTGGGGTATGAACTGAGCGGATTGATGACGCAGGATGAGCCCCTGCGTCAGGCACTGACCCGCGCGGGTAAACAGAGCGGCGATGAAGTCTGGTCGCTACCGCTGGACACGCGGCTGAAAAAGCAGACCGACAGCGCCATCGCCGATCTCTGCAATACACCAGGCAATAACGCGGCAATCAGCGCCTCGGCGGCGTGGCTGCTACATCACTTTTGTCCACCAACGATCCCGTGGGCGCATCTGGATATCAGCGGTACGGCGCTGTGGCGTGAGAGCGGGCGAAGCGTGGCATCGGGGAGACCAGTTCCGCTGCTGGTAGAGCATTTGTTGAGGGATTGCGTCTGATTGTTTTGCCCGGTAAGGCGCAGCCGCCACCGGGCAAAAAACTCAAAGCTTGAGAATATCTTTCACAAACGGAATCGTCAGCTTGCGCTGGGCGGTAATGGAGGCGCGATCGAGCTGATCGAGCGTATCAAACAGCGTACGCATTTCACGATCCAGACGCTTGAGCAGAAAACGGCCCACGTCTTCCGGCAGCTCAAACCCACGCTGCTTTGCGCGCAGCTGTAACGCCTGGAGCTTGTCTTCATCCGACAGCGGCTGGAGCTTATAGATTTGTCCCCAGTCCAGACGAGATGCCAGATCCGGCAGCCCCAGATTGAGCTGGCGTGGCGGACGATCGCCGGTGATCAGTAGCCGGGTTTTACCCGACTCCAGAATGCGGTTGTAGAGGTTAAAAATCGCCATTTCCCACGGCTCATCCCCCGCCACGCATTCGATATTATCAATGCAGACCAGTGAGAGATGTTCCATTCCCTCCATAACTTCAGGTACAAACCAGGTACGTTTATCCAGCGGCACATAACCTACCGCATCACCACGCGCAGAAAGTTCCGCACAGGCGGCATGCAGCAGGTGGCTGCGCCCCGCGCCTTCGCGTGACCAGATATAGATGTATCCGCTGTGTTCCTGACGCAGCACGTTTTGCAGTGCAGCCAGTAAAGAGGGGTTATCACCCGGCCAGAAACTCGCGAAAGTTTCGTCGTCAGGGAGATAAAGTGGCAGAGAGAGCTGTGCCGGTCCGTTCAGAAGTACCTCAACCAGATCTTACATAAAATCGGAACGGAGTTTAACACGGAACCTGCAAGGAGAGAACCGGGCGGATCGCCCGCCCGGTTTTACGATCAATGTGACGCTTTTTCGCTTTCGTCGGCGTCCAGCACCACCTCTTCCGGGCGGATCACGGAAATCAGCTTGAAAATCAAGCTCAGGCCCACGCCAACGATGGTCGCCAGCGCCATGCCTTTCAGCTCGGCCGCACCGATGTGTACCTTGGCACCGCTCACGCCGATGATCAGGATCACGGAGGTAAGGATCAGGTTCTGCGCTTTGCTGTAATCCACTTTGGATTCAATCAGCACACGAATACCAGACGCTCCGATTACCCCATAAAGCAGTAGAGAAACACCGCCCATCACCGGTACCGGGATGATCTGGATCGCCGCCGCCAGTTTGCCCACACAAGACAACAAGATAGCAATGATGGCCGCACCGCCGATAACCCAGGTACTGTAGACACGGGTAATGGCCATCACCCCGATGTTCTCACCGTAAGTGGTGTTTGGCGTAGAGCCGAAGAAACCGGAGATAATGGTAGAGAAGCCGTTAGCAAACATAGAACGGTGCAGACCCGGGTCGCGGATCAGATCGCGTTTCACGATATTTGCCGTCACCACCAGGTGACCCACGTGCTCAGCAATCACCACCAACGCCGCAGGCAAAATGGTGAAGATAGCAAACCATTCAAAGCGTGGTGTATAGAAAGTTGGCAGGGCAAACCAGTGCGCCTGGGCAATTGGCGTGGTATCGACAACACCCATCATAAAGGAGAGCGCATAACCCGCCAGCACCCCGATCAGGATCGGGATAATCGCCATGAAACCACGGAACAGCACGGAGCCAAACACCGTTACGCCCAGCGTCACCAGAGAAATGATAATGGTTTTGGAATCCGGTGACTGACCGTCAGCAGGCAGTAAACCAGCCATATTCGCCGCCACACCGGCCAGTTCCAGACCGATAACGGCAACGATTGCGCCCATCGCCGCAGGCGGGAACATCACGTCCAGCCAGCCAGTACCGGCTTTCTTCACAATGAAGGACACCACGCAGAACAGCACGCCACACATGATAAAGCCGCCCAGCGCCACTTCGTACCCAAGCGGTAGCAGCAACAGGACCGGAGAAATAAAGGCGAAGCTCGACCCCAGATACGCCGGGATTTTGCCTTTACAGATAAAGAGGTACAACAGCGTCCCGATACCGTTGAACAGCAGTACGGTAGCCGGGTTAATGTGAAACAGGATTGGCACCAGCACGGTTGCGCCAAACATAGCGAACAGGTGCTGCAAACTAAGCGGGATAGTCTGTAAAAGCGGCGGTCTTTCACTCACCCCGATAGCACGGCGCGTCATAGTGTTTTCCTCTGAGTAGTATTGTTGGTGTTTTATTCAAAAAAAAGCCGACTATCAAAGTCGGCTTAATTATCGTTATTCGATTACTTAGTACCAAAAATCTTATCGCCGGCATCGCCAAGCCCCGGGATGATGTACCCGTGCTCATTCAGCCCCTGGTCGATAGATGCGGTATACAGTTCAACGTCCGGGTGCGCTTTTTCCAGCGCCGCGATACCTTCCGGTGCCGCAACCAGCACCAGCACTTTAATGCTGCTGCAGCCCGCTTTTTTCAGCAGGTCAATGGTGGCAATCATAGAACCGCCGGTCGCCAGCATCGGGTCAACCACCAGCGCCATACGCTCGTCGATATTAGACACCAGCTTCTGGAAGTAAGGAACCGGCTCCAGCGTCTCTTCATTACGGTAGATACCGACGACGCTGATACGCGCGCTTGGCACGTGCTCCAGCACACCTTCCATCATGCCAAGACCGGCACGCAGAATAGGCACAACGGTAATTTTCTTACCTTTGATCTGTTCAACCTGCACCGGGCCGTTCCAGCC
This sequence comes from Enterobacter sp. CPE_E890, assembly GCF_046521475.1. Taxonomy (NCBI): domain Bacteria; kingdom Pseudomonadati; phylum Pseudomonadota; class Gammaproteobacteria; order Enterobacterales; family Enterobacteriaceae; genus Enterobacter; species Enterobacter sp. CPE_E890. The sequence goes on from NZ_JBKFZW010000001.1 coordinate 3,600,998, forward strand.
TTCGATGGTGACTTTTTCTGTTTCCAGATCGGAGGTTGCTTCGTAGGTCAGCAGGCTGCCCACTTCAGAAGCCAGTTCGCGAAAACGCTTCGTGCTGATGTCATGCTCACGCATCAGGCCCAACTTGTGTTTAACGAGTGGGTGTTTCACTTCCACAATCTTCATTCTCTTTCTCCTCTGAGGTGGCATCCGCAAAAAAATCGCGGGATTATACCGCTTTTTTCGGATTAGGCCATACCCATCTTGCTTGACAGCGATCAAGCAAAGATAAAAAAACCGGAGGTATATCTCCGGCTTGAGTGCGAGGTTCTGCCCGGTGGCGCTACGCTTACGCGGGCCTACGGAAAGTGTAGGTCGGGTAAGCGTTAGCGCCACCCGACAATTACAGGTTATCGCCGTTGCTCGCAATCACCTGCTTATACCAGTCGAAAGACTTCTTCTTGCTGCGGTTCAGCGTGCCGTTGCCTTCGTTATCTTTGTCGACAAAGATAAAGCCGTAGCGTTTTTTCATTTCGCCGGTACCGGCAGACACCAGGTCAATACAGCCCCACGGGGTATACCCCATCAGGTCAACGCCATCTTCAACCACTGCTTTTTTCATTTCACGGATGTGTGCGGCAAGGTAGTCAATGCGGTACTGGTCGTTCACCGTGCCGTCGCTCTCCTGCACGTCGATAGCACCAAAACCGTTCTCAACGATGAACAGCGGCAACTGGTAGTGATCCCAGAACCAGTTCAGGGAGTAACGCAGCCCCACCGGGTCAATCTGCCAGCCCCAGTCGGATTTCTGCACATATGGGTTGGAGACCAGGCTCTTGCTCTCATCGTAATCCAGCTGCGGGTTGTCCGCCGTCGCTTTGGTGGCGAAGGACATGTAATAGCTGAATCCGATGTAATCCACGCAACCTTGTTTTAACGCGGCTTTATCTTCGGCGGTAATATCCAGCGCAAAGCCACGACGCTCAAAGTAGTTGAGCAGGTGCTGTGGATACTTGCCGCGAACGTGAACGTCGGTAAACCAGTAACGACGGTGCATCGCATTCATCGCCATCATCATGTCGTCTGGCGCGCAGGTCAGCGGATAAATCGGGCACATGGCAATCATGCAGCCGATTTGCAGCGACGGGTTAATCTCACGCCCCGCTTTTACCGCCAGTGCACTGGCTACAAGCTCATAGTGCGCGGCCTGGAACATCACCGGCTCACGGTCTTCGCCCGGCTCATACTTCAACCCGGAGTTGGTAAACGGCGCAAAGTCTTCGTGGAAGTTCGCCTGGTTGTTGATCTCGTTAAAGGTCATCCAGTACTTCACTTTGTGCTGATAACGCTGGAAAACCACTTTTGAGAAACGGACAAAGAAATCGATCAGTTTACGGTTACGCCAGCCTCCGTATTCGGTGACCAGATGGAAAGGCATCTCGAAGTGAGAGAGCGTGATGACCGGCTCGATGCCGTGCTTCAGGCACTCGTCGAACAGATCGTCATAGAATTTCAGGCCAGCCTCGTTAGGCTCCAGCTCATCCCCTTTCGGGAAGATCCGCGTCCAGGCTATCGAAGTGCGGAAGCATTTGAACCCCATCTCGGCAAAGAGTTTGATGTCTTCTTTATAACGATGGTAGAAGTCGATGGCTTCATGGTTAGGGTAATTTTTCCCCTGCAACACGCCGTTGGTGATTTCACGCGGCACGCCATGCGCGCCCGCGGTCATGACATCGGCAACGCTAACGCCTTTTCCACCCTCTTTCCAGCCCCCTTCCAGCTGATGCGCCGCAACCGCACCACCCCACAGAAAACCTTCTTTAAATCCTGACATTCTCTTTCCCTCATTCTGCGTTATTTTCTGCAAAAACAATTACAGAAACCGGTTTCATCTGAATGATGTGCAAAGGTGATTCCTGTTGCAAGGAGAAAACCGAAACCGGTTTCATTTTCGTGAACAGACTCAAGTTTGGGCACATTGGCAAGCCGCACAGAAAAAAAAATCGTCTCACCGAGAATAGGCTCGCAAACGTTTGCCTGGACTGTTAGAATTGCGCCGATTTTTCTTACTAGCTATGCAATCGCGTGGGGACTTGAGCCGTGACCAACAAAACTTCTCTCAGCTACAAAGATGCCGGTGTTGATATTGACGCAGGTAATGCGCTGGTTGACCGAATCAAAGGTGTGGTGAAAAAAACCCGCCGCCCGGAAGTGATGGGTGGTCTGGGTGGATTCGGCGCACTGTGCGCGCTGCCGCAAAAATATCGTGAACCTGTTCTGGTCTCGGGTACTGATGGTGTAGGTACAAAACTGCGCCTGGCGATGGATTTAAAACGTCATGACACGATCGGTATCGATCTGGTCGCGATGTGTGTGAATGACCTGGTCGTTCAGGGTGCTGAACCGCTGTTCTTCCTCGATTATTACGCGACCGGTAAACTGGACGTGGATACCGCAGCCAGCGTGATTAACGGTATTGCCGAAGGGTGTCTGCAGTCAGGCTGCGCGCTGGTCGGCGGTGAAACCGCAGAAATGCCAGGCATGTATCACGGCGAAGATTATGACGTCGCTGGTTTCTGCGTCGGCGTGGTAGAAAAATCAGAAATTATCGACGGCAGCAAAGTGGCTGATGGTGATGTCCTGATCGCACTGGCATCCAGCGGCCCGCACTCTAACGGCTACTCTCTGGTACGTAAAATCATCGAAGTCAGCGGTTGCGACCCACAGACCACTGAACTGGATGGCAAACCGCTTGCCGATCACCTGCTGGCTCCAACCCGCATTTACGTGAAAAACGTGCTGGAACTGATCGAGAACGTCGACGTTCATGCGATTGCCCACCTGACCGGCGGCGGCTTCTGGGAAAATATCCCGCGCGTTCTGCCGGACAACACCCAGGCCGTGATCGACGAATCCTCCTGGCAGTGGCCGTCCGTGTTTAACTGGCTGCAAACCGCAGGCAACGTCAGTTCTCACGAAATGTACCGCACCTTTAACTGCGGTGTAGGTATGGTGATAGCCCTGCCCGCGAGCGAAGCGGATAAAGCGGTTAAACTGCTGACAGAGAAAGGTGAAAACGCGTGGAAAATCGGTACTATTAAAGCTTCCGATTCCGAACAACGTGTGGTCATTGAATGAAAAACATCGTGGTGCTCATTTCCGGTAACGGAAGCAATTTGCAGGCAATAATTGACGCCTGCAAACAGAAGAAGATCAATGGCACCATTCGGGCAGTATTCAGCAACAAGGCCGACGCGTTCGGCCTTGAGCGTGCCCGGGAAGCGAGTATTCCCGCGCACGCGCTGGAAGCCAGCCAGTTCGCAGGGCGTGAAGCCTTTGACCGCGAGCTGGTTCAGGAAATAGATGCCTACGCGCCTGATGTCGTGGTGCTGGCGGGCTATATGCGTATCCTGAGCCCGGCTTTTGTTGAGCATTATGCCGGACGCCTGCTGAATATCCACCCATCTTTGCTGCCGAAGTATCCTGGCTTGCACACCCATCGTCAGGTTCTGGAAAACGGCGATGAAGAGCATGGTACCTCCGTGCATTTCGTTACCGACGAACTGGATGGTGGCCCGGTGATCCTGCAGGCGAAAGTGCCGGTCTTTGAAGGCGATAACGAAGAAGACGTGACCGAACGCGTACAGGTCCAGGAACACGCCATTTATCCGCTGGTGGTAAGCTGGTTTGTCGACGGGCGTCTGGAGATGCGTGACGGCGCTGCCTGGCTCGACGACGTGAAGTTACCCCCGCAGGGTTATGCGGCCGAAGAGTAGTGTGTTATGTCGGGTGGCGCTACGCTTACCCGACCTGCAAATTGCATTACCCGATATTCCCTTCTCCAACCCTCTAAAATTCCCAACAAAAAAAATAACTGTCATACTTTTCTGGCACTGTTGGACATATCGTGGAAATGCTCGCCATAATAAGGACGAGACGGATTTACCACGTCCTGTGATTGAACTGGAGTGTGAGCTGTAATGGGTCAGGAAAAGTTATATATCGAGAAAGAGCTAAGCTGGTTAGCATTCAACGAACGTGTACTCCAGGAAGCGGCTGACAAAAGTAACCCGCTGATCGAGCGCATGCGTTTTTTGGGCATTTATTCCAACAACCTGGATGAGTTCTACAAGGTTCGTTTTGCCGAGCTAAAACGGCGAATCATCATCAGCGAAGAACAGGGCTTAAACTCTCACTCGCGGCATCTGTTGGGCAAAATCCAGTCCCGCGTGTTGAAAGCCGATCAGGAATTTGACGGCCTGTATAACGAACTGCTGCTGGAAATGGCACGCAATCAAATCTTCCTGATTAACGAACGACAGCTTTCCGTTAACCAACAAAACTGGCTGCGCCATTACTTCAAACAGTATCTGCGTCAGCACATCACCCCGATTCTGATCAACCGCGAAACCGACCTGGTGCAGTTCCTGAAAGATGACTACACCTACCTGGCGGTGGAAATTATCCGCGGTGATTCGATCCGCTACGCGCTGCTTGAGATCCCGTCCGACAAGGTGCCGCGCTTTGTGAACCTGCCGCCGGAAACCCCGCGCAGACGCAAACCGATGATCCTGCTGGATAACATCCTGCGCTACTGTCTGGACGACATCTTCAAAGGCTTCTTCGATTATGATGCGTTAAACGCCTATTCCATGAAGATGACCCGTGACGCCGAATATGACCTGGTGCACGAGATGGAAGCCAGCCTGATGGAGCTGATGTCGTCCAGCCTGAAACAGCGCCTGACGGCCGAGCCGGTGCGCTTTGTTTATCAGCGCGATATGCCGGACGCCATGGTGGAGATGCTGCGCGAGAAGCTGACCATCTCGCGCTATGACTCCATCGTGCCGGGTGGCCGTTACCACAACTTTAAAGACTTTATTGGCTTCCCGAACGTCGGCAAAGCCAATCTGGTGAACAAGCCGCTGCCGCGCCTGCGCCATCTGTGGTTCGACAAATTCCGCAACGGATTCGACGCGATTCGCGAACGTGACGTCCTGCTCTACTATCCGTATCACACGTTTGAACACGTGCTGGAACTGCTGCGTCAGGCCTCCTTCGACCCGAGCGTGCTGGCAATCAAAATCAACATCTACCGCGTGGCAAAAGATTCCCGCATCATCGACGCGATGATCCATGCGGCGCATAACGCCAAGAAAGTCACGGTGGTGGTTGAGCTGCAGGCGCGCTTCGACGAAGAGGCGAACATTCACTGGGCGCGCCGTCTGACGGAAGCCGGTGTGCACGTCATCTTCTCCGCGCCGGGGCTGAAAATTCACGCCAAGCTGTTCCTGATCTCCCGTAAAGAGGGCGACGAGGTGGTGCGTTATGCCCACATCGGTACCGGGAACTTCAACGAGAAAACCGCACGAATTTATACGGACTACTCGCTGTTGACCGCTGATGCCCGCATCACTAACGAGGTACGCCGGGTATTTAACTTTATTGAAAACCCGTACCGCCCGGTGAATTTCGATTATCTGCTGGTGTCACCGCAGAACTCGCGCCGTCTGCTGTACGATATGATCGATAAAGAGATCGCTAATGCGCAGAAAGGGTTGTCATCCGGCATCACGCTGAAGCTCAACAATCTGGTCGACAAAGGGCTGGTTGACCGCCTGTACGCGGCGTCCAGTTCCGGCGTGCCGGTTAACCTGCTGATCCGCGGCATGTGCTCGCTGATCCCTGAACTGGAAGGCATCAGCGACAATATTCGCGTCATCAGCATTGTTGACCGTTACCTGGAACACGATCGCGTCTATATTTTCGATAATGCGGGTGACAAACAGGTTTACCTCTCTTCTGCAGACTGGATGACACGCAATATTGACTATCGAATTGAAGTCGCAGCACCGCTGCTGGATCCGCGACTGAAGCAGCAGATCCTCGACATCATCGAGATTCTGTTCAGCGATACGGTGAAAGCACGCTATATCGACAAAGAACTCAGTAACCGCTATGTACCGCGCGGCAACCGCCGTAAAGTGCGGTCGCAACTGGCGATTTACGACTATATCAAATCACTCGAGCAACCCGATTAACCTATGCCGATAAATGATAAGACCCCACGCCCGCAGGAATTCGCCGCGGTCGATCTTGGCTCTAACAGTTTCCACATGGTCATCGCCCGTGAGGTGGATGGCGCGCTGCAGATCATCGGTCGTCTGAAGCAGCGTGTACACCTGGCGGACGGTCTTGATGAACGCAGCATGCTTAGCGAAGAGGCAATGGAGCGCGGCCTGAACTGCCTGTCGCTGTTTGCCGAACGTCTGCAGGGCTTCTCGCCTTCCAGCGTCTGCATCGTGGGCACCCACACCCTGCGCCAGGCGCTGAACGCGCCTGAATTTCTCAAGCGGGCCGAAAAAGTGATCCCCTACCCGATTGAGATCATCTCCGGTAACGAGGAAGCGCGTCTGATTTTCATGGGGGTTGAGCACACCCAGCCGGAAAAAGGGCGCAAGCTGGTGATCGACATTGGCGGCGGTTCAACTGAGCTGGTGATCGGCGAAGACTTTGAGCCGCGTCTGGTGGAAAGTCGTCGTATGGGCTGCGTCAGCTTCGCGCAGATGTATTTCCCGGGTGGCACCATCACCCGTGAAAACTTCCAGCGGGCGCGTATGGCCGCCATCCAGAAACTGGAAAACCTCGCCTGGCAGTACCGTATTCAGGGCTGGAATGTGGCGCTGGGCGCATCGGGTACCATCAAAGCGGCCCATGAAGTGCTGCTGGCGATGGGCGAGAAAGACGGGTTTATCACGCCTGAACGCCTGATATTGCTGACTGAAGAAGTGCTAAAGCATAAAAGTTTTGACGCCTTGAGCCTGCCGGGTCTTTCCGACGAGCGTAAAGCGGTGTTTGTGCCGGGTCTGGCTATCCTCTGCGGCGTATTTGATGCGCTGGCCATCAAGGAGCTGCGTCTTTCTGACGGCGCCCTGCGTGAAGGTGTGCTGTATGAGATGGAAGGCCGTTTCCGCCATCAGGATATTCGCAGCCGCACTGCACAAAGCCTGGCAAACCAGTACAACATCGATCGTGAGCAGGCAAAGCGCGTGCTGGAAACGACCGTTCAGATGTACGACCAATGGCAGGAACAAAATCCTAAGCTGGCGCATCCGCAGCTTGCCGCCCTGCTGAAATGGGCAGCAATGCTGCATGAAGTGGGACTGAACATTAACCACAGCGGGATGCATCGCCACTCAGCTTACATTCTGCAAAACAGCGATTTACCAGGCTTCAACCAGGAGCAGCAGACCATGATGGCCACGCTGGTGCGTTATCACCGCAAAGCCATCAAGCTCGACGATCTGCCCCGCTTCACGCTGTTCAAGAAAAAGCAGTTCCTGCCGCTTATTCAGCTGCTGCGCCTTGGCGTGCTGCTCAATAATCAGCGTCAGGCCACCACCACGCCGCCCACGCTGAAGCTGAAAACCGACGACCACCACTGGACGCTGAGCTTCCCGCACGACTGGTTTAGCCAGAACGCACTGGTCCTGCTGGATCTGGAAAAAGAGCAGCAGTACTGGGAAGCGGTCACCGGCTGGCTACTCAAAATCGAAGAAGAGAGTGCCGACGTCGCCGCGTAACGGCTCAGGCGTCCGCACAGGACGCCTCTGCCTCCAGCAGTGATTCCAGTGCGACCGGTCTGCCAATCAGGTATCCCTGCACATAATCAATACCTAGCGCGTGAACCGCGCTACGTATCTCTTCAGTTTCGACATATTCTGCCACCACCAGCATTTTCTTCATTCGCGCCAGATGGCAGATTGACGCCACTATCTGATAATCCAGACTGTTGTTAACGATGTTCTGCACAAAACTGCCGTCGATTTTGAGAATATCAGCGTCCACGCTTTTCAGCCGGGCATAGCTCGCATAGCCGGTACCAAAATCATCAATGGCAATGCGTACCCCCATCTTCTGCAACTGACCGAGGATCTGTTGTGCCTGCTCAGCACTGCCGAACGTGCTGCACTCCGTCACCTCAAAGATCAGTTGCCACGGTTCGATGGCGTATTTCGTCAGCAAACGACTTACCTCAAGCGGGAACTGCACTCTGCAAACGGTTGAAGGGGCCAGATTAATGGCAAACCGCTGGCCGGGCAGCCTTTCGCGATGTGTTGCCAGAAAGCGTAACGTGTGGTCCAGTACCCATAAATCCACCCGCGACGACAACCCAAACTCCTGTGCAACAGGCAGGAATTGGTCGGGGGAGATTAATACTCCATTTGCATCCTGCATTCGCAGCAAGACTTCGTGGTAGCGATCGCCACGCTGGCCGCAAACAGGCTGAACGAAAAGCGTAAATGCGTTGTTATCGAGAGCCCTTTGCAGACTGCTCATCATTGCGACTTTATCCTTCAGGCTACGCTGCAAATGGACAGCACCACGCTGCTGAAGATTTTCAGGATGGTTGGAGGAGAGCGACAAGTCCGCAACCATACCCAGCTCACCCAGGACCAGATAGAGATGGTTCACTGGTGACCGCACATAACAGTAGCTCACACCCACCTGAGGCTGCAGCGGCATGCCATCCCAGACAAAGCGGAACTGTTTGATATGCTCATCCAGGGTTTCAATCCGCTGCTGGTGGGATTCCGCGTTGAGTCGAATCGCCAGATCGCACCCGGTCAGGTGGTAGACCTTCTCATTAGGCTGGAGTGTGTCATTAATCCATTGCGCCAGCTGCTGTTTGTACAAAATGCGCAGCAACACGCCGTAATTTCGCCCCAAAATTTCAAGCTCAGGAATACGCAGTAAACAAAGCGCCGACCACGGGTTTTTAGCCAGATCGTGTAATAACGAGCGCAGATTAGGCATATGTACGACAGGGTCGAGTAGCGCCAGTCTGCGGGAGCGTTGATTCACGGTTCGCTGGTGAGTCGCCAGCATCGACATGTAAATCACCACGAACGAGAAGACCAGATAGCTGGAAGAGGTGATCGCCAGTTGAATGTCATAACCCTGATGCAACGGGATATAGCGGTAAAAATAGTGAATGGACACCAGCAAGACTGGCGTCCAGATCAGCGACACCAGCTTATAGCCAAAGCGCATCGCGGCCCAGAGCATCACCGGCATCAATAACGACAGGGTGTAGTTGGTAGAAAAAATTGAGCTGTTTTCATTCATGGGGAGCAACAGCAGCGAAAGCAGTCCGCCGAGGGCAAACACCCAAATCAAAAACTCAGTGACCGTCACCTTTTTCTCTATCTGCATACGGATCTGTGAGATGAGGCTTTTGATGTAACGTGGATGGCGAATCAGGCGGATCAGCAGATAGCTCAGAGGTACCCCCGTCAGCCCGCTGACCAGCAGTGTCTGATAATTAATGAGCGTACGAATATTCAGGGGGGATAATCCCGCAAGGCTCTGGCGACTCTCGTACACACCCAGATAAACCGCAAACTGAAACAGCACCAGAAATAGCGTCGCGGGGCAGAAAACCTGCCAGAAAATGCGCTGCGCCATCAGCCGTGTGTCCCCGTACGCCGTCATATTGCGTCCGGGAGCAAACACCCGGTACCCCCCCCAACTGAGCACTATCGGGACGATAAAATGGAGCATAGTGGCGACGGTTTCAAACATCCCACCCGACGGGTAATAGCGGATAAACAGCGACAACGCGATCCCGGGAAGCGCTTCCAGGCCAAAGAACATCATCAGCGAGAGCAAAAATGAGAGGGGTAAATAATAGAGCGCGACAATACCTTCGCCCAGTTGCGTGAACGTATTCGCGACGCTCAGCAGGGGAAGTAAAACCACAGGTAAAATAAGCGGCAATGCCCACCAGCGGTCTTCATTGTTTTTCAGGAAAGCAATAATGTTCATAGATGCCCGGTTAAACCCCTTTCTCTCCAGAGGGAAAATAAAGACAGGCATCCGACCTGACGTGCGTGCCGCCCGGCAATGTTTAGGGCGAACAGTGTGGAGGGAGGATTTTAAATATCAGGACAGGGAATCCGTTGACTTAAATCAAACTACTTTATGCAAATAATCTTTTTCACCGACTTTTTTGCAAAAACTTCCTTCATATTATCATATATGGTAAATGCATTAATTATTTTCAATAACATTAATTAATGTAACTGTTGACGGTTATTTACACATTGCAGAATTGACCCCCTCTTCCCGCTGTGCCTTAATATCCTTATCGCCCAGAAGGGCATGTCCAGGAAAAACACAGTGAGTCAGGCCACGCGTATGCGCAAACGACATCGATTTAACACCCGAATGACCCGCATCATACTGTTAATCAGCTTCCTGTTTTTCTTTGGCCGCTTCGTTTACTCTTCGATTGGCGCCTGGTATCACCATCAGGATAAAACCCAGTCACAGCAATCCAGCCTGACCGTCGACACCGCTGACCGCTAGGCCGCCGGAGGGTTTTGCACTCTTTGAATAATGCCTGCAATCCCTTTGCTGAGGATCTTATCCTGCAGCCCGGCAAACTGTATCGCACTGTATCCACAGCGCCACGCTGACAAACGGGTACAAAACGCCGCCTCCGGCAAATATCTCTGATACATAAAAATGGTTTTCTTTCCCTGTCGTCATTCAGAACCGATGAGGAGAGACACCGATGATTCGTCGATACACACTTTTCCCCCTGCTCGCCCTGGCATCCGTCGCATATGTCCAGGCCGCCCCTCTGGACAACCTCAGCGCCACTGACGTTAACGGTCCCGCCGCCGTTGCGCCGCTGGAACACCCACAACCGCCCGCCGGCAAACACAAGGTGACCATTATTCTGGCCGACCCAACGCATAAGCCTCTTGACCATAAAACTCTTGAATTCACCGTGCCAGCGCATGCGCCGGTCCACCATTTCTGAGGAGCCTGAAGATGAAAGCATTATCGTTACTGACAGCGGGTTTGCTGGCGATTTCGGCCAGTGCTTTGGCGGAGAGTAAAACCAGCGTGGTGCTGGTGCATGGCGCGTTTGCCGACGGCAGCAGCTGGAATAAGGTGATTACTCTTTTGCAAAAACAACACACCGAGGTTATAGCCGTCCAGTTACCGCTTACATCGCTAAAAGATGACGTAGCGGCCACGCAGCGAGCCATCGCCCGTGCACACGGGAATGTGGTGCTGGTGGGCCACTCCTGGGGAGGCACCGTGATTAGCGAAGCAGGCAACGATGCGCGGGTTAAATCGCTGGTGTACGTGGCGGCGTTCGCGCCGGATTCCGGTCAGTCGACGGCGGATCTGGCAGGAAGCTATCCTGCCCCGCCGGGCAGTGCGGGCATTGCTAAAACGGCGGACGGCTATTTATACCTGCCGACAGAAGCCGTCAGGAAGGACTTCGCGCCTGACGTGAAGCCAGCCATTCAAGATACGATTGCAGCCACGCAGGGGCCAATTAAGGTCGAGGCGTTTGGTGAAAAGGTTGCCCACGCGGCGTGGCACGAGAAACCGAGCTGGTTTGTGGTCAGCAAGAATGACCGAATGATCAACCCCGCTCTTGAGCGCGCGATGGCGAAGACGATCCATGCGAAAACCGTCGAGGTGACGGCAAGCCACGTGTCGATGGTGAGCCAGCCGGAGGCTATCGCCCGGACGATTGAGCAGGCAAGGCGGATGCACTGAGAAAAATTCGCCCGGCGGCGCTACGCTTGCACGGGCCTACGATTTCGTAGGTCGGGTAAGCGCAGCGCCACCCGACAAGAAAGGCCGTCTCAGTCCCCCCTCTCTGCGGGATAATCCCGATTAATCCACGCGTGGTCCTCTTCCCAGGTGAACATCCATTTGCGCACCGGCCCGGCCATCACGTTGAGGTAGTAGCTGTCATACCCGGCCATTGTCGCCACCGGGTGATAGCCCTTCGGCACCATGACCACATCCCGGTTGTAGACCGCCATACACTCATCCAGCGTTCTGTCGTCGGTGTAAACACGCTGCATGCAGAATCCCTGTCCCGGGTTGAGGCGATGGTAATAGGTCTCCTCCAGATAGGTCTCCTGCGGCGGGTTGTCCGTGTCGTGCTTATGGCTCGGGTACGAGCTGGTACAGCCTTCGTTGGTCCAGACCTCCACCACCAGCAGGCTGTCGGCGGGTTTGTTTTCCGGCAGGATGTTATGCACGTAGCGCTGGTTGTGGCCCTTACCACGCGCTTCGCCGTCAATATCCTGCGGGGCTATCAGCCGCGTCGGGTACGTCCCTTTGCCGGGCGCGGCGCAGACCGCCAGCTCTACTTTCGTTAGCGCCTTCACCTGCACCGTCTCCTGTGAGGTGACGTAAACGGCCCAGGGTTTGATGCGCTCGAACGGGCTCATCCGCTCGCCGATGTCAGTAAACAGTGCAGAAGGCGTGCTGATGGAAGCGCGCCCGGCCACCAGCACCAGACAGCGCTCTTCGCTGACGGCGGGCAGCGTCAGCGTCTGCCCCTCCTGCAGCTCATACGCCTCAAAGCCGACATACCCCCAACCGGCGCTTTCCGGCGTGACGGACTGAGTCCGCCCCTCAACGTTCGGCTGTTGCCAGCGTGATAACAGACGTGACATGTCCCCTCCTCAAATCAGTCCGGCGTCGCGGGCCAGACGGCTCAGGTTGTTATACCCCAGACGGGCGTAGGTCAGCGGATGGGCGATCGCCGGGTCCTGCTCGGCCTCCACCACCAGCCAGCCGTGATAGTCCTGCGCTTTCAGCAGTTGCATGATCGGCGGGTAGTTCACGCAGCCGTCGCCCGGCACGGTAAACACGCCGCTCAGCACCGCATCAAGGAAGCTGGTTTTGCGGTTTTTGACGTCCGCCAGCACGTCGGCACGCACGTCTTTGCAGTGAACATGGTTGATGCGCGACGCCCAGCGCTGCGCCACCGCCAGCGGATCGGCCCCGGCAAAGGTCAGGTGGCCGGTATCCAACAGTAACCCCACCGCATCGCCAGTGTGGATCATCAGGTTGTCCACGTCTTCAGCGGACTCAATCACCGTGCCCATATGATGATGGTAGGCAATCTGCACTCCCTGCTGCTGCGTATAGCGGGCAAATTCGGTGAGCTTCTCGCCATACTCTTTCCAGCGCTCCTGCGGGAAACGCGGGCGCAGATGCACCGGGGTCTGCTGCTCGCCGTGAATGCAGCCGCTCACTTCCGCAAAAACCAGCACCTTCGCCCCCAGCTCGCGCAGCAGCGTCAGGTGGGACTGCACGGCAGCAATCTCGTCTTCAACACTGCGTTCCAGCAAGCGGCCGGAATACCAGCCGGAGACCAGCTGCAGGTCGTGACGCTGCAGGATGGGGCCGAGCAGGCGCGCTTCACGTGGGAATTTATTGCCCAGTTCGAACCCCGCGAATCCGGCCTCTTTCCCTTCGCTCAGGCAGGTCTCCAGAGATGTCTCTGCGCCCAGTGAAGGCAGATCGTCGTTCGTCCACGTCAGCGGGTTGATGCCCAGTTGTACACTCATTGTCGTCTCCATTATGCGTGTCCGCGCTCGCGCCACCAGGCGATAAGCTGCAGGTAGTTGTCCCGAATGCGCGCCACCAGCTGCGCATCGTCAATATCGTGTTTCAGCCATGCGCGGGAGGCATCGCCAAACAGCGTGCGTCCCACGGCGAAGCCTTTCACCAGCGCCTGCCCCGATGCGGCTTTGAAGTCGGCACGCAGCTGTTCTGCCGGAGCATCCAGACCCAGGATCACCACGCCGCGACAGTGCGGGTCCCGGCGCGCGATAATCTCGCTCAGCGCCGTCCAGCCTTCGACGGAGAGCGGCGGCAGTTTCCACCAGTCGGGGTAGATGCCCAGGTTGTAGAAACGGGAAATGGCACGCAGGTAGAGCTCGTCGCTGCGCGGCATGCTGGCGGGCAATATCACCTCCAGCAGCAGTTCATGTCCGGACTGACAGCAGGCGTGGTAAACCTCAGCGATTTTCTGCTCCTGCTCCAGACGCAGGCCGTGGGCGTCTTCCGGATGGAAAAAGACCAGGCACTTCACCACGTGCTCCTGCGGCCAGCTGATAAGCTGGGTACCAATGTTGCCGTGCTCCATCTCCAGCGGACGCGAGCCCGGCAGCTCAATAGGACGACCGATCCACCACCCTTCCCCGGTAATGGCGTTCAGCGCATCCTGACCAAACGTGCCATCGCACAGCAGACCGGCTTTGCCCTCCAGTCCGGCAGAGCTTGCCGCCTCGCGGCTGGCCTGCAGGATCAGTTGCTTCAGCGCCGGAATACGTTTGAGCGACGCGCCGCACTGCAGCGCCATATCCTCAAGCTGGCTGCGGTGATCGAAGGCCATCACGCACAGCTCCGGCCATTCGCGACGACGGGTGGTCACCCGGTGCAGATGGTTTAGACGCGGGTCGAGATCCGGGCGTGGAACGAGCGCGGCGCGGGAGAGGTAATCATCCAGCTCGATTTTGCTCGGCATCGCCGGCGCACAGCCGTGCCGCGAGACCACCAGCGCACCACAGGCGTTGGCGTAGCGGCATGCCTGCTCCCAGCCCTCGTCGTTCAGATAACCGCGCAGCAGGCCGGACATAAACGCATCCCCCGCGCCGAGGACGTTCAGCACCTCCACGCGCACGCCGGTCACCGTCAGGCCGTCGTCCAGCCGAGGGGGAATGGCATCGGTATACACCGAGCAGCCTAGCGCACCGCGCTTGCAAACCAGTGTCGCCTTGCTGACGTGGCGCACCTGCGCCAGCGCCTGCAACGTGTCGGTGCTGCCCCCCGCAATATGAAACTCCTCTTCGGTGCCGACAATGACGTCGAAGAGGTGCAGCACTTCCTGCAGCTCGCGGGTGACCTGATCGGCGGCGATAAAGCGCGTTTCGCCGTCGCCTAAGGAGGTTAGCCCCCACAGCACCGGACGGTAGTCGATGTCCAGCACCGTGCGCACGCCGTGACGGCGGGCGTAATTCAGCGCCGTCAGCACCGCCTCGCGGGTCTGCGGGTGAGAAAGGTGAGTCCCGGTGATAGCAAGACACCGTGCGGAGGCAATGTAGCTTTCGTCCACATCGCTGGCGGTAATCGCCATATCCGCGCAGTTATCGCGATAAAAAATCAGAGGAAAGGTGTCCCGGTCTTTAATGCCGAGCAGCACCAGCGCCGTGAGGCGGTCTTTATCGGTGATCAGATGGCTGGTATCGCAACCCACCTGGTTTAACTCTTCCCGCAGGAAGCGTCCCATATGCTCATCGCCGACGCGCGCCAGCATTGACGAGCGTAGGCCCTGACGCGCGGTGCCGTACGCCACGTTGCCGGACGAGCCGCCGAGATATTTGGCGAAGCTCGACACATCCTCCAGACGGGCACCAATCTGCTGGCTGTAGAGGTCTACCGCCACGCGGCCCATGCATATCACATCAAACTGCTTTTCCACGTTGAACCCTCTTCAGACAATGTCATTCACGTTCAGCCAGCGGCCTTGCTGGTGTGAGAGTGCGATGGCGTCCAGCACGCGCGAGACCTTCCAGCCCTCTTCGAAGTCCGGCCACATCGGTGCGTCGGCGGCGATGCCGTCTACCAGGTCACGCACTTCCACCGTTTTTTGATCGTTAAAGCCAATACCGTGGCCTGCGCCCATGCAAAACGCGCCGTAGTCAGGGTGTGCCGGGCCGACCAGCAGCGTGCGGAACCCCTGACGGTTCACCGGATCGTCATGCAGATAAAGCTTCAGCTCCGCCATCCGCTCCTGGGTGAAGCTGATGGCACCTTTCGTCCCGGTGATCACATACGAAAGCCCCATCTTGCGGCCGCAGGCGACGCGGGAAGTTTCAATGACGCCCTGCGCCCCACCCGCGAAGCGCACCATCGCGTGGGCCTGATCTTCATTTTCCACGGCGACCATTTCCGACGATCCGGCCTTCGCCGGACGTGCCGGGACCACAATCTTCAGATCGCCGCAAACCTGCTCAATCTCCCCCACCAGGTACTGGGCCATGTTGACGATATGCGCCGCCAGGTCACCCAGCGCGCCCAGTCCGGCGGTTTCTTTAAAACAGTGCCAGTGAATGGGGGAAAGCGGGTCGGCCATATAGTCCTCGTTGTGGGTGCCGTAGAAGTGGATCACCTCTCCAATTTCGCCGCGCGCAATAATCTCTTTCGCCAGCTGCGCCGTCGGGTTTTTCATGTAGTTGAACCCCACCAGCGTTTTCACCCCTGCCCGCTTCGCGGCGTCGACCATCTCGCGCGCGTCGTGGGCATTCAGCGCCAGCGGCTTCTCCGAGTAAACATGCTTGCCGTGACGGATCGCCTCCAGCGCCATCTCTTTATGCAGATGGTTGGGGGAGCAAATATCCACCACATCAATGGCCGGGTCGGCCACCAGCGCCCGCCAGTCACCGGTTGAGCGATTGAAGCCAAACGCCTGCGCGCGCTCTGCCGCCAGCGTCGGGTTCACCTCCGCCACCATCTCACGCACCAGTTTGCCGCGCAGGTTGAACACCGTCGGGGCCTGGGCATAGGCAATGGCATGCGCCTTGCCGATATACCCGGTGCCAATCAATCCAATACGAACCTCTTTCATCGTGATCCTCACAGTGCGCCGCGACGGCTCTTGGCATAGGTGTCGAATGCCACCGCCAGAACGATAATTAATCCGGTGATAATTTGCTGGTAGTAGGCCGAGACGTTCATCAGTACCAGGCCGTTAATCAGAATGCCCATGATGATGGAGCCGATAATCGTGCCACCGATGCGTCCGTAGCCGCCCATCAACGACGTGCCGCCAATGACTACTGAAGCAATAACGCGCAGCTCAAAGGAGATCCCGGCCACCGCCTCAGCGCTCCCCAGACGGGCGCTCAGGATGAAGCCCGCCAGCCCAGCCAGACAGCCAATCAGCACATAGACGCTGACCAGCACGCGCTTCACGTTCACCCCAGCCAGACGTGCCGCCTCCGGGTTGCCACCAATGGCGTAGACAAAGCGCCCCCAGCGGGTTTTATGCAGCGCCAGATAACCGCCGATGGCGACGATGGCAAAGATCCAGATCGGAATGGAGATGCCGAGCAGCTCCCCGCGCCCCCACCAGCGGTAGCCCTGATCGAAACCGGCGATCGGCGCGCCATCGTTAATCACCAGCGTGAGACCGCGCCAGATGGTCATCCCGCCGAGGGTGACGATGAACGGCGGCAGGCGCAGGCGGGTGACGCCCAGACCGTGCAGGAAACCAATCGCCGTGCCCATGGCCAGACAGATCCCCAGCCCAATCAGCCAGCTCATGCCGCCCCAGGCGTTCGGGTCAACGGTGGTGAAGTTATCGCCCTTGATTACGTAGGCCGCGGTCATGGCGCACACCGCCAGAATGGAGCCCACGGAGAGGTCAATCCCGGCAGTCAGGATGACAAAGGTCATCCCCACGGCCATGATCCCGTAGATGGAGACTTCGGTCAGGATGTTGAAAATATTGCGTTCAGAGAAAAAGTTGCTGTTCTGCGACTGGAAGAAGATCAGCAGCAGGATCATGAAAATCAGCACCCCGAAGCGCTCGAAGAAGGCGATGGGATCGATGCGTCCGGCGCGTTTGACCGGGGCCTGCGTTTTAGAAATCATCTGCGTCATGAGAAACTCCGTTATGCCGCGTTCAGGGCGTTGTGGTTGATGGCCATCATCGTCATCAGCCGTTCTTCGTTAGCGTCGTCACCGTGGATCTCGCCGGTTACTCGGCCTTCACTGAGCGTGATGATCCGGTCAGACACCGCCATCACTTCAGGCAGATCGGAGGAGATCACAATCACCGCCACGCCCTTTTTCGCCATATCAAACAGCACCTGGTGCACTTCCGATTTGGTCCCGACGTCGATGCCACGTGTCGGCTCATCGACAATCAGCACCCGCGGGTTGAGCGCCATGCAGCGCGCGAGGATCACTTTCTGCTGGTTGCCGCCTGAGAGCTTGCGCACCTCCTGCGCGCTGTTGACCATTTTGATCTGCAGAGCCTGGCGGTAGGACTCAATCAGGTCGTCCTCTTTGCGGGTATTCACGAACCAGCGCCACTGCAGCAACGAGGAGAGGCAGGAGAGCGACAGGTTGTCGCGAATCGACAGCCCCAGCACCGCCCCCTCTTTCTTACGGTCTTCCGGTACCAGCGCCACTCCCTGATCGAGGGCATAAAGCGGGTCGCGCGGCTGGTACGGCACGCCGTCCAGCTCAAAGCTGCCCGAAGTAAAGGCGTCAGCGCCAAACAGGCAACGCGCCACCTCGGTACGGCCTGCCCCCACCAGCCCGGCAATCCCTAAGACTTCCCCGGCGTGGACGTGGAAACTGATGTCATGCAGAGCGATACCGTGTGGATCCAGTGGCGGTTTTTCCCGGCTTAACCCCTTCACCGACAAACGGACAGGTTTGTCTTGATGATGGGTTTCGCTGGCAGGGCGGCGGTTAAAGGCCACGTCACGCCCTACCATCAGGCGGATCAACTGCTCTACGTTGGTCTCCGCTACCGCGCCGGTGCCGGTGAAACGGCCATCCTGGAAAACGGTGAAACGATCGCAAAGCTGGAAAACTTCGTGCAGGCGGTGGGTGACATAGATAATGCTCACGCCACGGTTTTTAAGCTCCCGCACCACGCGGTGCAGGCTTTCCACCTCGCTGTCACTCAGGGCGGCGGAGGGTTCATCCATGATGATCAGCCTGGCATTGAGGGTCAGCGCCCGGGCGATCTCCACCATTTGCTGCTGGGCCACGCTCAGACGAGCGACGGGCGTGGTCGGTGCGACATTCAGTTGCAGATAATCGAGAATCACCTGCGCTTCCTGATTGACCGCTTTTTCGTCGACGATCAGGTTACGTTTGCGCGGTTCGCGTCCGAGAAACATGTTTTCCGCGACGGTCATGTTGGGCAGCAGGTTGAATTCCTGATAGATGGTAATAATGCCCTTGTTCTGCCGTTCTACCGGGGAGTCGTCCACCGGCAGCGCTTCACCGTTGAACCAGATCTCCCCGCGCGTTTGCGGCTGTGCGCCCGCGAGTGCCTTCAACAGCGTGGATTTCCCGGCGCCGTTCTCACCCAGCAAAGCGTGGATTTCACCCATGCCGACGGTGAGCTGGGCGCTGCTCAGCGCCCATACGCCGGAAAAGCTTTTTGCCAGGTCGGTTACTTTCAGTAAGGGTTGCGACATCAGCCTGCTCCTTATTTATGGGGAGCCGCCCGTACGGCGGCTCCGGACAAATCAGTTACCGGCCTCAGCAATACGCTCAGCCTGCTGCAGGTTCTCTTTGGTGATCAGCGTCGGCGGATAGTCCGCCCCGGTGATGGCTTTTTTCTCACGTACGTTAGCCACCAGCTGGCTCATCGCCGTGGTCACCGCAAAGCCCGGGCGCTGATCCGCCGTGACCGCCAGCAAGCCGTCGCGCACGCGGGCCAGCGCTTCCGGTACCGCATCAAAGCCGGTCACCAGAATTTCGCCCGGCTTCACACCCTGGCTCTGCAGCGCTTCAATCGCCCCCAGCGCCATATCGTCGTTGGCGGAGAGGATCACCTGCGGACGTTTCGGCAGCGACGGCAGAACGCTTTCAACGATACGCATCCCTTCAGAACGCATCCAGTTGCCGGTCTGATCGGCGACGATCTTGTACTTATCCCCACCCGCCTTCAGGCTGTCGCGGATCCCTTTGGTGCGTTCAATGTTGGAGGAGGAGCCCGGCTGGCCGGTCAACAGAATGATGTCTGCGCCGTTGGGGAATTTAGTTTTGACGAAGTCGCCAATCGCCTGGCCGCCCTTGTAGTTGTTGGCACCAAAGTGCGGCACTTTTTTCTGGCTATCGACGGAGCGATCAAGCGTCACAACCGGCAGCTTCGCATCCTGAATTTCATCTACCGCACTGGAGACCGCGTTCACATCGTTCGGGGAGACGATAAAGCCCTGCGCACCACGGGTGATGGCGTTTTCCAGGTCAGCCACCTGCTTTGGTGAGCTGCCCTGACCGTCCAGTACCTGAAGTTTCACGCCCATCTCTTTTGCGGCTTTCACCGCCGTGCGCTGCATGTGAACTTCAAACGGCATGGCCAGGTTTGGTGTACTGAAAACAAGTTGCTCGTTTTCGGCGAGGGCGGCCCCGGATGTCATGGCGATGAGGGCGGCTAAGATCAGTTTTTTCATTATTATGTCTCTCTGTGTAGGGTTGTTGTGTTTAGAGGACGATCTCGCGCTGGCAACGCAGTGATTCCAGCGCTTTATCCGCGAGGTACAGCGCACGTTCACCATCATCGCCGCTGCAGTCAGGTACCGCTTCGCCGCGCAGGACCGCAACAAAGTGTTCCCATTCCGCGGCGTAAGCGGATTTGTAGCGTTGCAGGAAGAAGTGTTCCGGCAGCGCGCTGGTGCAACCCTGTTTGCCGTAGTGCTGCACCTGGTTTTCAAGGATATTGCCCGCGCACAGCAGCCCTTCGGAGCCGTGCAGCTCCAGGCGCTGGTCGTAGCCGTATGAAGAGCGGCGACTGTTGACGATGGTCGCCATCGCGCCGGAGGCGTACTTCAGAACGATAAACGCGGTGTCGATATCTCCCGCTTCGCCAATCGCCGGATCCACCAGATTGCTGCCCTGGGCATACACCGACACCGGCTCTTCACCCATGATGAAGCGCGCCATGTCAAAGTCGTGAATGGTCATATCGCGGAACATGCCGCCGGAAACACGTACGTACTCCGCAGGCGGTGGAGACGGATCGCGGGAGATGATCAGCAGCGATTCCGGTTTGCCGATACGCCCGGCCTTAGCGTCGGTTTTCACGCGACGGAACTGTGGGTCAAAGCGGCGGTTAAAACCGATAAACAGCGGTACGTCATACTCCTTGACCACCTTCAGGCAGTCGCGTACGCGGGCAAGATCAAGGTGTACCGGTTTTTCACAGAAGATGGCTTTGCCGTGACGGGCGGCCATTTCAATCAGATCCGCGTGGGTGTCGGTCGCGGAGGCGATCAGTACGGCATGAACGTTCGGGTCGGTCATCGCCTCATCCAGGCTCTGCTGACGCGCCTGATATTGCGTGGCGAGACGCGTGGCGAATTCCTGATTCGGGTCAACCACGGACCAGAGCGTGGTCGCACTGTGGCTGGCGATGTTAGCTGCATGTACCTGGCCAATTCGGCCAGCGCCCAGTAAAGCAATGTTAAACATAACGGCTCCCGGTGTTGGTGAATGCTGTGAACTAACGACACTATAAATAAAACATTTATTTCATTTTTATAAATAGTGAAAATTATGTTTTTGAGTGCAGGTTAACACTTTTGAGATGTATGAGATAAATTTTGTTATCAATCTCACAACATGGAGGAAGGTATGCCGCTCCATTACAAAGGGGCGAGGGAGTAAAAGCCGCACCGTACCGTCCCCTCTCCCGTTGGGAGAGGGTCAGGGTGAGGGGAAAAAGAAAAATGAAATGAAAATTTCGTTACGGCAGGAAAATTCAATACTGACGGGCTTTTTTCACCTGAGCCTGTGTTTGCTCGGCGGCCTGGCGCACCGCTGGCGACTCAGCCACCTGCGCGTCGCCGGTTCGCCACCATGACGCGTAATCATGGGTCATTGTTTTCGGCAGCACTTTGATGTCGAGGAGCGTCGGCCCCGGGTGGGCGCGCGAGGCTTCCAGCGCCGTCAGCAGGCTTTGCTCGTCATGAACTCGCCATGCACGACAGCCGTAGCTTTCCGCGTTTTGCGCAAAATCGACCTTCACCAGTGGCCCGTCAAGCCGACCCGTTTTCGGGTTGCGGTAGCGGTTTTCCGTGCCAAAGCTGCCCATTCCGTGCCCCATCTGCAGGTTGTTAATGCAGCCGAAGCTCGCGTTATCAAACAGCAGAATGGTGACCTTAATGCCCTCCTGTACGGCGGTTTGCAGCTCTGAATGCAGCATCATGTACGAACCATCACCCACCATGGCGTACACCGGCTGCTGAGGTTTTGCCAGCTTCGCGCCGATGGCCGCTGCGACCTCGTACCCCATACAGGAGTAGCCGTACTCCAGGTGATAGCTGTCCGGCGTTTTGACCTGCCAGAGGCGCTGTAAATCTCCCGGCAGAGAACCGGCCGCGCCCACCACGATGGCGTTATCTTCAACATGCTGGTTGATCAGCCCAAGCACCTGAGTCTGGGTCAGGCGGGTATTGAGCGTTTCACCGTATTCCATGAGCTGCGCATCCAGGTGCCCTGCCACTTCAGGCGCGTCGTCCGGACGCCACTGGCGATCCCACAGGCGACGGCATTCGTCGCGCCAGGCGGACTTCGCCTCAGCGATCGCCTCTCCCCAGCCGCTGCGGTAATCTTTCAGCGCGTGGGTCAATGCCGTCAGCCCGGTTTGGGCATCGGCAATCAGCGCGGTGGCATCCAGCTTCAGGGCGTCAAACTCGGCCACGTTCAGCAGCAGGAACTCGACGTCCGGATGGGAAAAGAGCGCCTTGGAGCCGGTGGTAAAATCGGTCAGGCGCGTGCCGATACCAATCACCAGGTCAGCCTGCGGCGCAAGCTGGTTGGCGGCCATTCCGCCTGTCACGCCCACCCCGCCAAGGTTAAGTGGGTGATCGCTTACCAGCGCCCCCTTTCCGGCCTGGGTTTCGGCAAGCGGCAGTTGCAGTGTTTCAACAAATTCCCGTAACGCCTCATGCGCACCGGAGTAACGCACGCCGCCGCCGCATACCACCAGCGGACGGCGCTTGCGGGCAATCAATGCCTGAGCCTGCGCCAGCCGCTGAGGGTCAGGCGGACGGCGTTCAATATGATGCACACGACGCGCAAAGAAACTCAGGGGGTAATCCCAGGCTTCCCCCTGCACATCCTGAGGTAAGCAAATGGTCACCGCCCCTGTATTTGCGGGGTCAGTAAGCGTTCGCATCGCGCTTAACATCGCGCTCATGAGCTGTTCAGGACGGTTGATGCGGTCCCAGTAGCGGGAGACCGGGCGGAAGCAGTCGTTGGTACTGATGCTGAGATCGTGATACTGCTCGATCTGCTGCAACACGGGGTCAGGCTGGCGACTGGCGTAGATATCGCCCGGCAACAGCAGGAGCGGAATACGGTTCGCCGTGGCCGTCGCGGCCGCCGTCACCATATTGGCAGCACCAGGCCCAACGGATGAGGTGACGGCAAAAATACGCTGGCGGCGATGCTGTTTGGCGAATCCCGTCGCCATATGGGCAATCCCCTGCTCGTTACAGCCCTGCATCACCTGCAGATGGCCGGGATCCTGCTCCAGCGCCTGGCCGATACCGAGCACGTTACCGTGCCCAAAGATCGTTGCCACGCCCTCCACAAAGGGCGTTTCGTTACCATCAACGCTAACGTATTGTTGATTAAGGAATCTGACCAGCGCCTGGGCCATGGTCATACGTTCGGTTTGCATAAAACCCCCTGTCAGCCCAGCGTCGGCATGGAGAACGCAGCGCCTGTCTCCTGCTGCATTTCCGGCCAGCGTGCAGTGATGGTTTTCATTCGGGTGTAGAAGCGCACGCCATCGTTCCCGTGAACATTGAGCGCACCAAAGATGGAACGCTTCCAGCCGCCGAAACTGTGGAATGCCATTGGCACCGGGATCGGCACGTTGACCCCCACCATGCCCGCCTGCACCTCTTCACAGAAGCGGCGCGCGCAGCCACCGTCACGGGTGAAAATAGCCGAGCCATTACCATATTCGTGGCGGTTAATCAGATCCACCGCGCT
This sequence comes from Enterobacter sp. CPE_E890, assembly GCF_046521475.1. Lineage (NCBI taxonomy): Bacteria > Pseudomonadati > Pseudomonadota > Gammaproteobacteria > Enterobacterales > Enterobacteriaceae > Enterobacter > Enterobacter sp. CPE_E890. Next base: position 3,624,566 of record NZ_JBKFZW010000001.1, read on the forward strand.
GGCGTAATCTGCTACGCGCACCACAGAAAGCACCGGGCCGAAAATTTCTTCTTTATAGATGGTCATCTCCGGGGTGACGTTATCGAACAGCGTCGGCCCAACGAAATAGCCCTGTTCGTGACCTTTCACGCTGAAGCCACGCCCGTCCACGCGCAGGTTCGCCCCCTGCGCTTCGCCACTGTCGATGTAGCCCAGCACCTTGCTGCGGTGCGCGGCGGAGATCAGCGGTCCCATCTCGTTTTCTGGCTTCTGGTCCAGCCCCGGACCGACGCGCAGCGCGGCGATCTGTTTTTCCAGCCGGGCGCAGAGTTCATCGGCGGTTTTATCGCCAACGGCCAGCACCACGGAGAGCGCCATACAGCGCTCCCCCGCCGCCCCAAAAGCCGCGCCCATGATGGCGTTCGTCGCCATATCCATGTCGGCATCCGGCATTAAAATGCAGTGGTTTTTCGCGCCGCCGAGCGCCTGACAACGTTTACCGTGGGCGGATGCGGTCTGGTAAATGTATTCGGCAATCGGCGTTGAGCCGACAAAACTCACCGCCTGTACGCGCGGGTCGGTCAGGAGCACGTCAACGGACTCTTTATCGCCCTGCACCACGTTGAAGACGCCGTCCGGCAGGCCAGCCTCTTTCAGCAGTTTCGCCAGCGCGAGCGCCAGAGAGGGGTCTTTTTCTGATGGTTTCAGCACGAAGGTGTTGCCTGTCGCCAGCGCAATCGGGAACATCCACATGGGTACCATCGCCGGGAAGTTAAACGGCGTGATCCCGGCGCAGACCCCGAGCGGCTGCATCAGCGAGTGGCTGTCGACGCCGGTGCCGACGTTCGCAGAGTGTTCACCTTTTTGCAGATGCGGGATGCCGCAGGCGAATTCCACCACTTCCAGGCCACGGGTCAGTTCACCTACCGCGTCAGAGAAGACCTTACCGTGTTCTTCACTGATGATGCGGGCCAGACGCTCCATATTCTCTTCCAGCAACGCTTTGAAGCGGAACATTACACGCGCACGCTTGAGTGGAGCAAAACGCGCCCACGCGGGAAACGCTTGCTGTGCTGCGGCAATCGCCTGTTCAGTTTCCTGTGCCGTGCTCATCACCACCTGGCGGATTTGTTCACCAGTGGCCGGGTTGAAGATCGCCTGAACGCGCTGGCCTGAACCGGTGACACATTCGCCGTGAATAAAATTCGCTACCGTCTCCATCCTTAACCTCTCGCTGTTGATACGTGACTGTTACCTGAACGTTGTGTACTGAACACTATATATGAAACAAATATTCCATTTTAAGTTGAAATAAAATAAATGATGATTATTGTGATCAAGGATGGATTTTTATGTTAACAGCCAACATCACTGACTCAGCCTGAGCTATTAAGGGATTTCGGGCGAGGAAATGACTGAAGCTTCTGTTTCATTTTTGCTGCCAGATGGATGGCCGACATTTAAAAGACGCGGTTTTGCGTTTAGAATCATATGACTGTATTTGGGGGATAACATGACGACAGCAACCAGCCTGAACGAACTGCAGCAGCAAATCCGCGATCGCTACGATAGCCTGAGCAAGAGGCTGCAGCAGGTTTCCCGCTATGTGCTTGATAACACCAACAGCGTGGCCTTTGATACGGTTGCTGTCATTGCCGAGCGCGCCGACGTACCGCCGTCGACGCTCATCCGCTTCGCCAACGCCTTTGACTTCACCGGTTTCAACGAGATGAAACAGCTGTTTCGCATGAACCTGGTGGAGGAGACCGCCAGCTACAGCGACCGCGCCCGGCTATTCCGCGAAATGGAGAGCGAGGCCGTGCCGGAAACGCCGCTTGATATCCTGCAAGAATTCGCGCGTTCCAATGCGCAGGCGTTACAGCAGCTAGCCGCCCGCGCCGAACCCGAAATGCTGGAGCGCGCCGTGCAACTGCTGGCCGATGCCGACACCATCTACATCGCCGGATTACGCCGTTCCTTCAGCGTCGCGGCCTATCTGACCTATGCCCTGAGCCACCTGGAGTGCCGCCCTATTCTGCTCGACGGTATGGGGGGGATGCTGCGCGAGCAGATCAGCCGCATTAAGGCCCGAGACATTGTGGTGTCGATCAGCTTCTCGCCGTACGCGGAAGAGACGGTGATGGTCAGCGAAACCGCCGCCAGCGTCGGCGCGCGGCAGATTGTGATTACGGATAGCCAGATCAGCCCGCTGGCAACGTTCAGCGATCTCTGTTTTGTGGTGAAAGAGGCGCAGGTGGATGCGTTCCGCTCCCAGTCAGCAACGCTGTGCCTGGTGCAGTCGCTGGTGGTGGCGCTGGCGTACAGGTTGGGAAGTGGGGACAAATAGTCTGCATTGCCCTTTTGCCGGCCGGGAACGGCACAGCCGCCCCCCGGCATTTTGGTCAGTTCTTTATTTCAGTACACTCCGGATAGTCGACGGATGAGAGAACACTCAGGCGTTGCCCCGTAATCTGCAAAACGCGCAATAAAAGCATAATGCCGCGACGGGTATCTGGATCGTTCAGCATTGAGAACACCTGCCGAAGCGAAACATCCCCTTCCCGGTTAATTTGCTCTCCCCATGCCATGCGTAGCGCAGTTCCGCCTTCCCAGCCGACAGTCACAACATCTTCAAAAACGCCGGCCAGTTTTTCGACCATCGCGTTATCGGTCATTTCAAGCAGGTCCGCCACCAGGGCGAGCAAATCAACAAGATTATTCAGGCGATTGCCGGCCATAAGCGGAGCAAGATTTTTCAGCAATTGTTCCTGTTCGCTCATCAGAACATCCCCCTCACGACACCCCAATACAGTCCACGGTTAAAACCGTTTCGCAGCATGCCACCGAGTTTTGTCGCAGGCACCGGCGTCACATCATTGCGATAGTCATATACCAGCGGCATCCCCGCCCAGAGCCCCATCTGCGCGACGGCCTGAACCCGGCCATCGTAATGATTACCGCTTCCGGGTGGTCTGCCATACAGTTCCGCCACAATATTATCGACAATAATCGGGGCCTGGTTATGGCACGACCCGCCAGCTTTACTGATAGGGAGATCGACGGTATCGCCGATCACATAAACGCCTTCTAACCCGTAGACGCCCAGCGTTTGGTGATCCGTCGGCAACCAGCCTTCTCCATTCTGAATCTCACTGAGCCCCGTATTACGCACCGCTTCTACCGCCCTGATGGGAGGCGTGGCCATCAGGATGTCAAAGTTCTGCGAATCGCCCTCGGCGGAATACGCGATTTTGCTGTCAGGATCGACATGACTTAAGGTAAAACCGCGCTGGTGCTTTATACCTTTGGCAGCAAAAATATCCCCCAGCGCCTCCCCAACCGGACGTTGCAGGAACAGACAGTTTCGCAGTAATTGCGCTACGGTCGGATAGGTATAAACAATCTCAACCTGATTACGTACGCCACGCTGACGCAGATAGTCGTCAACCATCAGCGTGGTCTCGATGGGGGCGATCCCACACTGGTGGGGCACATTAGGGGTTTCCGGGAAAGAGACGGTGATAAAGATTCGTCCCTTTTTAATGGTGGCAAGTTTATGGGCTAATTGTCTGGCCGCCGCGTATTGGTAAAAATGATCGCCCACTTCAGCAAGGCCAGGGATTTTTTGAGGGAAAGGTGTGCAACCAGTAGCAATAACCAGCAGGTCCCAGTCGTAGTGTTTCTTACTGGCGCTGTATAAGCGGCGTTGTTTAAAATCGAAAGATTCTATTTTATCGGTAATAAATTGAATTTCCGGACTCAATAATTGCCGCTCAGGCCGGGCCAGCTCATGGTGATGAAAGAGGTTAAACGCGACGTACATAAACGCGGGTTTGTAGTAGTGCACCGGTGATTCGGATATCAGCATCAGTTCTACCTGACCGGCGGCAATTTCGCGTCGTAATTTCCTGGCCAGCAGGTTGGCGACAATCGTCCCTCCCGTGCCGCCACCGACAATCATTATGCGGTTTTTCATTCCGTTATTCGCTCATGGTAGTGAATGGGAATTCACGTAACCAGACCGCTTCACTGTTACGCTCAGCTAAAGCGTAGTAACAGAGCAATATTCCGCAATGCAATCCTTAATGAAATATTTAATTTCGGTAATCATGTCATCATTTAAAGTATACGCTGCAAAATATAATTTATATCCCTATAACGTAGCCTCTGACTGTGATCTCTTTTGCATCATTATTATTCACCAAAGAGCAGCTTTGTGTACTTTTTAGAGACCGCCCCGGAGCGCTGACCATTGGCGCCATAATAGCGATCTTCACGACACAGCCTTTCCTTCACATCGCAGAAAATGCCGTTAGCAAAGGTGAATTCGGTCAGATCGACATCGCTCGATGTGAACACCTCGTTTGCAGCAGCCTTCTTGCCGAGATACTTCTCGGTCAGCTCACGGGAAATTCCCTTGTCATTGGCGCATACATATCGGTCGCAGAGCACACCTGACACTGGCGAATGGAGTTTGGCCGGGGTCCTGGCCTGAGCGGACATGGCGGACACAGCCAGCAGCACGGCCATAGAGCATGAGAGTATTGTCTTGTTCAAGATGATAACCTCCGTTGGTTAATGAGTGTCGGATTTGTACTGGGCACGATGGAACCATCATGAGGGGCGAAAAAAACCTGGATGGTTCTGAGTTTCAACAGGAAATGCCCTGTTTAGCTTTTTGTTGACCTAACACTCGTCGAAAGTTCAGCCCGGAGGTAATTGTAAGGGCCCTATTCAGGTGAGTCATGCGATTTTAAAGAGCTGAACTACTATGCTGTAAACGGAGTGGGCTTGTGGGGCGGGGCCGCTCTGAGCGAAGAGCGGGCATTGCTAACAGCATTCTGAGCGAATCAACAGGGTGCAGGTCAATGCTTGTCTGTCTGAACCTGAACGAAGGGGCGCGCGTATAGATGACTGTCTATGACACTTCACCTAACTGCTGTTAAAATAACATTTCTACTCATTATGAGATGCTATGTGCCGCCTAACACTGATAAGGAGTTCAGATGTCTATCTGGCAGCCAAAGAGCCACGAAAATAGCCTTAAATTGCTACTGAGAGATATTCCTGATTGTAATTGGGTGCCTTGTATCAAGAGGGCTGTAGGTGGTTTAACCGAAGTCGCTTTTTCACGCAATTATAACCACTTGCTCCTTATCATTTCCTCTTCCGGAAGAGGGGTGCTTGATTGCCTGAGTGGAGAGATTATTGCCAGAGATTATGAAGAATATGGTAACTGGTACGACTCAATTGGCCTTGCATGTACAGGTATAGGACCGCTGAGCGGTGAGACTCTTTCCATCGCCGGTCTGTGTGGCGGTGGTTTACCAATGTATAACCGTTATGGAGAAGCACTCGAGCGAGTGTCGCCAGAGTGGCCTCTGGAAATGTTAATCTGGTGCCCGCCAGGTAAGAGTGCATTAATCGCCTCCCATAAAGAAGGGTGTCTCAGACTTGCAAATGATTACTTTCACTGTGTTGGTTTCTCATGGGATGGTGAGTTAATTATATCGGCAACAAGCAGTGACATTACTGTCTGGAAAAGACAGGACTGATTAATATGGCTGCTACGTGGTGTTAAAAATGAAGGAAATTGACGATGAGTTTTTAGAATATGATTTGGACTGGTTTTTATCCAGCCAGGAAGGGTACCTCGCACATTTTGCAACGCTTCTGGCCCATAATGCGGCTTTTGTTCCATGAAGGTATTGTCATGTTCAATCTCCATTGGGTTAGTAGATGTGATTATGGTTGTCCTATATGATCCAGGAGTGGAAGTGAGCTTTATGATTAACTCGACCATTTTCGGACAATTTTCTAAAAACGAATATTCTGTTTTGATGGGGTGTTTACCCTTCGTTTGAGCGGAGTATACCTATCGCCGAAGCCAGAAACTTGACTATGACTCACCATAAACGGGAGTATTAACTGTCCCCGTAAGATGCTAAGCTTCTACTGTTTGTTCTCACCGTATTATCGCGGCTGCTGACCCGATTAATCTGAGAGAGTCAAACAATGGAAACAAAACGTACTCGAGATTGGCGCAATGCACAGAAGCGACGTAATAAGTCTCGTGATGTCCGCAAGCCCTTATTAACCTTCCGTGGCGAAAAAAACTGGAAGATGCTTTACACGCGGTCAGATAAATTGTTGCGTGCCGCACAACTGGGGCTTGAGTATCCACGTATTACTAACCAACAGCTTGCCTTGAGGGGTCTGGAAGAGTACCACTATTCGGATGAACGTTCTTTTTATATGCAGTCGTAATCAATGGCGAAGCCCCACGGCGGAACAGGTGTTCCGCCGTCATCCCTCTCTTGCCGTACTTTCCGCTGGGACTAGCCGGAATGCAAAAAAAAGAGTCTCTGCCGAATTGCTTCAATGGGCTGATGTTGTCTTTGTGATGGAACAGAAGCACAAAAACCGCTTAGTGGCACAGTATGGTCGGATCATCGCATTCAAGCCCCTACATGTGCTCGATATCTCCGACGATTACCTTTTTATGAATCCTGAGTTGATAGCAATATTCAAAGATATCGTACCGGAAAAGCTGGGACTAACCGATCAAGAAACTGTGTGCCAATAAGCGTTTTATCTTCCAGCTATTTATTTCCGCACATCCTGCCTTGTTAACGTCTGCTCCTGGCACAGAGCAGATACAGAAGCATGATGTCCGCTGTGAGCGAGGTGCGAACGCTGACCTTTCATCTTTGTACGATTTACGCTCTGGCCTGATCTGACGTATATATCATAGATACAGGAACTCACTCGCATGATCGGAGATGGCATATGCTGATATATAACGTTTTTGGACGGCATATTGGCGTTCAACGTAAGCATGATCGGTGGCTGGTATTTCGTGCTGACCTGACGGAGAGAAAGTTTTCTCGACTCTATGACATCGCTATTCCTGACGATATGACTGAAGGTGAGATTGCCGGCTGGCTGGGTGACATTTTCCATGAAGCCGCAACCGATCGTCATCCAAATGTGGAACGCATCGAATAAGAATTTAATGGATAGCCTTACATTACGCCCGCTCCTGGCACTAACCTGGCATGATGTTGCCAGCCATGGCCCAAAAAAAAGCCCGCTATCCGCGGGCTTAGAGATATTTTATAGTCTGTTAGTGCCAGACGTTTAAGGTTGGAAAATCACTCCCACTCAATTGTTCACGGCATTCATAACCAATTGACTGGTAACAACTTTCCTTGAAATTATTTTCACCGTACCGTTTTATATACCGTCACCGGAAATCAGTGCCCCACATTCAGGGAGTCGTACTGTCGCTCGCATGTGAGTCCTGCAGACCGATATCGCTCAGCCTCTTCTGCTGCTGCGATATAAGATCGGTTGCTCTCTTCAAGCATGTCGGCGAGCACACCGATGACCTTGCTGGCTGGCGTGCCAGCGGGGAAAGATCCGGTATAGTGTTCGGCGAGTCGCTTGGTTTTGTCAAGCTCGGCGCGCAGGCCGTCAGCAGCGGTATTAGCATGCTCAGCATCAACACGCGCCACATCGATACGGGATTGTGCTTCACGTTCAATTTGTGTCTTCTCCTGATCACGTTGTGACCTGGCCTTATCATCAGCCTGTTTCTGGTCTGATTGTGCCTGCGCGTATCCTGCGACGTACTGCCGGTCACCGTGGACATTCCACGCAACCACTCCGCAGATGATCAGAGCAGCAAGCATCGCCACGATAAGCAACTGTTTCCAGTACGCTTTCACGAATGCCCAGATCATACCGCCAGCACCTTACTGGCTGTGATGTACCGCGCGCGCCGGTCGTCGATACCGTTCTGGCCTCCATTTATGATCTGCGTGACGCGCACCAGGTCGCCGGTGTACTTCATGCAGCCTTTGGTAGCAAAGAACCACGCCGCGCTGCGGGCCGCATATTCGTCCTGCGCCAGCAGCTCCGGCTGGCTAACCAGCTCAATTTTGAGCCCGTTGCCGCAGTCGCGATAGTTGTTCAGCCCGGTGATCTGGATAAGCCCGCGCCCGCGGTAGAACCAGCCGTCAGTCGGGCCGTTGTTCCCATTGCGTTTGCTGTACACCAGGTTGGCTATGGAACGCTGGCGCTCCAGCGGTAACGATGGTTCACCAGCACGGCGGCCCAGCGCGTTCGCCTGGCCCTGAGTTAGCCGACCAGCTCTGACGAATCCAGCCAGCCCTGCCACGCTGTAGTTGAAGTTCTCCTGCAGCCTGGTGAATCCAGTCGACTCATGCCCGACCTGCGCGATAAACATCGCCTGGTGCAGCGGTTGCTCGATGCCAAACTCTTTCATGGCTGCGGTGATATGCAGGTACCAGCGCGCGGCCAGCACCTCACTAATGCCGGCGGCGCGGCGGAATTGGTTAATGTCCATGCTGGGACCTCGTTATCTTGAAAATTTGTACCACGTTCCCTTTTGTCTTGATGAGCGCAGCCAGGAACACGGCTTTGATGATGACTTCTGACCAGTCGGCGCTGACGTAGTACCCGTAGAAAGTCCGGATAGGTACGCTGGCTGCCACGACGATCAGGAGATAGGCTAGCCATCCACCCCACCAGCGATGGCGTGACCCGTCACGACGGAACAGGAGGACTCGGATTGCAATGCCGCCGCAGATGGCGGCGTTAAGGATGAGAAGCAGCTCAGGACTGGTCATCGTCTTTTCTCCCCGGGATCAGGTCGCGCGGATTTTCAGAACGGTGATAAATATATTTGCCCAGCCCTACTGCAACGATAGCGGAAACGAACGCTCCGGCAGAATGAGCGATCCCTTTATCGAACATATCGGATGTTACTGATGGTAGAAGTGTTGCGAAGCCAATGAGGATGATTGCAGTGGGCTTATAGATTACCAGCCCGCAGAAGAAGCTGACAACTGCCAGTAACAACCGACGTTTTATTGGAAACTCTGTCGCGAAGGTAACAAAAATTACCGCTCCAGCCAGGCTTCCAATCACCACCTCAGGCGGAACCCCCACAAGCCAAGCGCTTATCGCACCTAGGCTAAGACCTTGATTGACATCTGACACCGTCATGGATGCAGACATAGTGACCACCGTTTAATGTGCATAAAGAACCCCCTTAGTTGGTGAGTTCATCATACACAATAAACCATATATGGATTAATTTTGATCGAATTCCTCTTAACAAAATTACCTTTTGGGTATATGCTTACAAAAAAAACTTGCCATCCAACAACAATAAGGATTATTTGATGATTTTCTTTGTGCATAATTTGCGAGGGATAGCTGCCTTAATCGTTGTTCTAACGCATTTACAAATCTGGATGGGTGATAATGAAAAAAATATTCAAATCAGCAAGTTACTATTTAGTAATGGATCTTTTGGTGTAGACCTTTTTTTTATAATAAGTGGGTTCATAATTTGCTCTGCGACTGAGCGACATGAAAATAATTTGTGTGCAAAATATATTGTAAGGAGAATTTTTAGAATTTATCCTGTTTACATAATAGCCCTAACATTCGTATATGTTGCTTATAGTTACCAAGAGCCTATACAAAACTACATTAATGCATTGTTAATGATGCAGCGCGATTATGGGCAATTAGCGCCTTTTTTTGGATATAATATGCTTTACCCTGCATGGACTCTTTCTTTCGAGTTAATGTTTTATACTATATTTTTGGTGTCAATGATAATTTCTCATTCGTACAGGTCATTGATATGCTCGCTATTTATTGTGTTTTCATTCTTCGTGCTCCAACTATCTCTGTCTGGCGGGGTTTCATTAAATGCAGAACTGACACCTGCATACAGCGGGGATTTTGCTATTCCTGTAATAAGAATGCTCAGCACTCCAATGCTTATAGAATTTGTAATTGGAATGGTTTTCTTTCATGTTTATAAGTGGATGCTAAATAACAGAGCTGATTTTTACAAGTACATAGCAGTTGCATGCATTGTTAGTTCATTGGTCTTGTATCTGTTTTATCGTACAAATAATCATGGGTTGTCACAAAGAGGCCTTATTGCAACGTTAATGTTTTTAGGCTTCCTCCTTGTTGATGTCAATGGTGTTAAGTTAAAGAGTAAGATACTTTCATTTTTTGGAGACATCTCATATTCATTGTATCTTTCTCATGTAATAACCATAAAGATAATAGTTGATTTATTAGATCGTCTATCTATGATTGAATTTAAGAGCGGCCCATTATATATGTTGTTTGTGTTAGTAATATGCATTCTTGTTGCTTATGTTTCCCATAGGTTGATAGAGATTCCTTTCATAAAAGTTGGGAAAAAATTAGTAAGCAAGCTAAATTAATAGAGACAGGCCGCGAAAGCGGCCTTATTTTAAATTGCACTTAAAATGAACACAACAAGTTCATCGTATCTTATTCCGTATCTACTCCCAGCTGGAACTAGTGGCGTTAGTAGGTTTCCTTCGCTGTCGTAACTTTCTTTTTGCTCTTCCCACTCATCATAGCAGACCAACCCATAGTTAAAAGCATCAAGGCCATTTGCGTTGAATGCCTCAATAACCTCTTGAGCGATAACACCAAAATGAATCCTTGCATCTGTACCCTTATTTTCAACTGCGTCGATAAACTTATATGCCTTAATCATATTCTTTAATGATTTTGCTGTGGCAATCTCCGCCTCACTTAAACTTCTTACATCGCATTTTAGTCTGCCATCCGACGTGACAATCGATCCATTTACGGCATAGACTGCTGTCCAGCGATTTGATGGAAGCCCAAGTCCGATGCTATTGTCAGCTGTTGGGTACAGACCCGATGTATTACCTAGTTCGATTTTGACTGCTTTTTCAGTAGCGAATAGCATTTTCTTGGTATTAAAGTCATATCTTATTCTTCCTGTTGGTGCTGTAGTTGCGGGGTCTTCGTTGCTTGGCTGAAAATCAAGGTTTGCTCCAGCAGCTACGTCACCACGTAACCTGGCTGAGCCCTCGTTAGATCTACCTAACAAATCAACACCGCCTCCAAGCTGTCTAACAATCAACTGCGCATCGTTTGTATTATTACGATTACCATAACCGAACATAACAGGGTATACATAAGATGGGATATTTTTAGAAACAAACATCCTTGATGTACCATGGTCACAATAGTTTCCAAAGTCATAACCTTCCTGCCCGCCATCAGGATCTACACCCAGGAACCCAGAATGAAGATAGTTATATTGTGATGGTGCATTAGGGTTAGAAATATTGTTGTTGCAACTAACACAGTTTTTACCTTGTACAACAATATCAAAAACCTGACTAAGTATAGTTAGATTTGTTGTCCCATTATTCCTTGCTGAGTTACCGACTGCTGTATTGTAATCACCAACAATACTGATTCCATGAGTACCATTCTCGTTTGCATGGTTACCATTGTATGTCATGTTAGAGGCATTTGTGACATAACCTGTATGGCGATTTCTCTGGCTGTTATTACCCTGAACTACGGTTCCGCCATATACATAGATAACGCTGGCAAGATTGAACAATGCAAGATCTATCCCATCGTAAAAGTTATCGCTAACTTTATTTGCGATTACTCGCCCTCGCGTGCTGAAAACATTTTGGTTCTCTGAAAGACCTGGAACACCATCGTACTGGTAGGTTTTAAGCCCACTTTCTCCATTAAATGATGATTCATTTCCAATCATTGAGTATTCATCATTTCCAAACCAGACAGCACCACATAACGTCGCATATTTTATCTTGTTGTTTATAATGCTGTTGTTTTTCCCTCGTGGAAGATTGTAACCTAAGTGAGATAAATCAAAATTACGCTCAACGGCGTTGACAAATACGATACCGCCGAAAGTTTTCTGGCCAGCCCCAAAGTCGCAGTCTCGCACTGTTGAGTCTGTATAACCCTGAATAACAATTGATACACATTTACCTGTAATGGAACTTACAACAACATCTTTTCCACCATTAGCATTACTAACATCAAAAACAAGGGCGAATTTAAACCTTGTATTATAGTCCTTGTATGGCTGAGGAATGCTAGCCCATATATCAGTATCCTGCACATTAGGAATATATCCTTCATATGACTGGACTACATCAGATGCCGTATTCACCCAAGTAGAAGAGTTCCTTTTAATGGTATAAGGCGTACCAATTGGCATGATGTTTAACGGCCCAACTCTTGACCCACTCCCATCGGTAATTGTAAGCAGACTATTTGACTTTAAAGTTGCTCCAGGCGTTCCCCAAAAGTTAACCTTTCCTGTGTGAGAAATGTCTCTTGATACAATCCATTCACCATCTGGGAAGAAGAAAGGCCAGTTTGATTGCAATGCTAATTCCAATGCATCAGAACAATCCTGACCTGACACTCCACCATACCAAGTAATTGGTTTGGCGATATCCGCGATGTAACCGGCACCGCCAGGTTGCCCGAGGGTTAGCAGAACATCGGCGGCTGAGCCTGATGTGGGAACGAGCATGATAGGGTTGCCGGAAGTGTCAAACCCGACAATTTTATTTTTCCGTTGTTCGATACCAGGAAGTTGCGGTATAGCCTCTGGTGTGCGTAATGTTCTGTTCAGATTTGTTGTTGAAACAATATCAACGTAGTTTTTGGTGGCAGCATCCTGCGGGTCGCGTGGATCCTTCACGTTTTGAATGTAATTGTTCAGCGCGTCATACCAGTTTGCGATACTTGACGGCTTACGTAGCGCCAGGCTGAATACACTGTACGCCTGCTGTATGAGCATTGTCAGTTTATCGAAAGCGTCTTCATGCACCTCCGCGAAAAACTTACCCTGATTGCGCAGGTCAGTTTCCTGCGTCGGCTCCAGTTCACGGGCAATTGAGATTTGCCAACCGTTCGCCAGAGGTGTGGTGAGCACCACGCTTCCGCCGTTATAGCCACCGGCGTTAGTAACGGTGTAATCGGTGTCAAGCACCAGCACCGTCAGGTTTCCGCTCAGATCCAGCACCGAAACAGCAAGATCAGCTTTCTTAAAAATTCGGAAGGTGTAAGGGAATGACGTTGTAACTCCGTTCCCGGTGTAATCGTTATGGTCAACTACGGTTGATACCGTCATGGCTTGTCTCCAGTAAAGCAGCGCCCGGCGCGCATGCATCATCTGGACAGTTTATTACCTGTCAAACCTTATATGAATTGAATGAATAACAAACATAAAAATTATTACCTTTAAGGTAAATAGCAAATCGTGCTGGATAGTCACCATGACTTTTGCTACTGTACATTCATACAGTAATTGCATGGAGAATATGAGATGCAACGTCAGTATCATCACCCGCTGGAAAAAGGATTTGCTGAACGCATACACACGCCGGGAGGCGTCCGCTCCCTTGTTGAAGAATCGCACCTGATGACGTTGCTGCGACAACTGAATGAGGACGGCTTTAATGTTGATGGCCCGATGGCAGAGCTTACTGCCCTGGTGAACTACGTCACCAGCTCGCAGATGTCCATGAAGGATCTGCAGATGCATCTCGATTACTGTGCTGAGCAACTGAAGAAACAAACCAGATAAGGTTTGTAATTACCTAAGTTTCATGCAATCATTACCTTTACGGTAAATTTACATTGCATAAATCTTGTGCCATAGTAATCAGGCACTGGCAAAATCCAGTGCCGGGATTGGTCTCCCGGAATTCACTATGACGCATACACCGCGTTAGCGGTTTTTTTATGCGCTAAATACACGCACATCTTTATGGTGGGGCGTGCAGGGGAGCCGCAAGGCTCACCGGGTTTCATAGTGACCGGCAAGACCAACCCTGTACGTCTCACCACCAAACTGATTGGTCTCAGTGGTGGTGATTAACCTAATAAAAAAGGTGATCACTATGTCAGCACAAACTGCACCAACCGTCTTTTCTTTCGAATCCACCGTCAGTATCCGTATGGTAATGATTGATCAGCGCCCTTATTTCGTTGCCCAAGATGTTTGTAATGCTCTTGGAATCCAGAGTGTAGATGTCGCTTTACGTAAAGTAGACAGCGATGAAAAGGGTACGTATTCAATACGGACCCGTGGAGGGTTCCAGTCGTTAAGCGTTGTGAACGAATCAGGACTCTATTGGCTTATGCTCCGATGCCGCAAGGCTGGGGTAGAAGGAACATCAGCTTACCGTTTCCGCAAATGGGTCACTGGCGAGGTGCTGCCTCAGATCCGTAAGACAGGCAGCTATATCAAAAATGCAATCCCTCAGGAAGACCGCATTAAGATGGTTGCTGATCAAGTGGCCACAGCTACTGCATCTGCTGTAATGCAGGCTATGCAGGTGGAGCAAAAGAGTTATGACGTACCACTGAAACCAGGCTACCGCGAGCACATCCATTCACCTGAAGGCGTTCTCGGCCTGGCGGAGCACTCACTGCTGATGAACCTGCTCAACCGTATGCAGGACGATGGCCACGATGTTTCAGGAGCGGCGGCGGAGTTCACTACCATGGTGAGCTACATCGTCGGCGTCAGCAAATGCCTGAACGACATCCGGACCCACGCGCAGTACATCACCAAAAACACAGCCGGGTTCTAATGCTCATGGCACAAGGATGTGCCTTTGTTTAAAGGGCAATGCGGCTATAAAATAATTCTGTACAGTTTGCAGGCAGGTCAGCAATAGCGTAATATTACCCCAAAGGTAAAGAGGAGGCTCTTATGAGAGAATCAACTGTAGTTATGTTTTCTCGGCCTTTCGACGTTAATGTATGCCATGACCATCAGGAAAATGTGTGGGTGGCTGAATGTGATGCTCTCGGTCTTGTTACTGAAGCAGCGACATACGAAGAACTGACCGAGCGAGTCTGGGAAGTAGCACCAGAGCTGTACGAATTGAACGGCTTCGGTGGCAATCCTTCGCGTATAAGTCTGTCTTTTAATCAGGAACAGTCCTACTCTGACAGGATCGCGCTCTGATAAATGGGAACAGGACTATATCCAAAGCTAACGGAATTGCTTATCGCAGCTGGTTGCTACTTTGACCGGCAGGGGAAAGGAAGCCATGAGATATGGTTCAGCCCCATAAGCCAAAAAAAGTTCAGCGTACCGTTTACCATCGTGTCTCCACATACTGCAAACGGGATCTTGAAACAGGCAGGATTGCCAAAGAACTTTTAACGAAGCCCGCAAAGCGGGCTTTTTTGTGGGCGCGGCGGCCTTTGTGACATGTCACAGCTTGACCTAACCTCAGTCAAACATTACCTTATGGGTAATGCGGAGAAGAGGTTTAAATAATGGAAGTCTTTTGGATTGTTGTTGGCGTGGTTGCCATTATTATTTTTATTATTAGCCAAAACAGGACAAAGACTTCTGACCGGATTGTCATTAGGCAAGAGAAGACGATCAAAACTGAAGATGGCGAAATAAAAATACAGCGTACTCAGGTTGTTGATAGCGCAACCACGCAATACCACCGAGCTGATAACGCCCCTCATATATCTGCCAATCCAAAGTACGAACAATCTGTAATTGAAGCCTACAACAGAAAACCGATTGAAGCGATAAAGCAAATCTCACCATCCCAGCCAAAACCTTTTACGGCTGAGCTTCCAACAGGTGTTTCACAGCGCCCTGCTTACCATGGTAATTTCCCAGGTGACGTCAAACCAGCACCAGCACCAGCACCAGCACCAGCACCAGCACCAGCACCAGCACCACAGAATGATTTAGCACCTAATGGCAAAAAACAATGCACAAGGTGTAGGGTAAATCTGACGTATGACAAGTTCAGGAAATCTTCGAAGCACCCTGATGGACTTACAATCTGGTGTGCGAGCTGTCTTGATGGCCCAAAGAATACCCGTCACACGAAATGGTGCCCGATCTGCAATGTCAGAAGAAAGAGAACTAGCTTTTACTCCAATGCTCAGAATGCTGATGGCTTAATGGCATGGTGCAAAACATGCTGGGATAAGCACAAAGGTAAAAGATAGGCCGCTTCAGCGGCCTTTAAACTTTTCAAATCAGCGCATACCGGGATCCACTTGGTTTATCAATGGCGCAATCCAGAAGAGATTATTACCCGGCAGCAGCGTACGCACGTTATGCAGAACCCGGTCACCGGCGTCACCATTCAATACCCCGGCAGTCACATCAGTAATGGTGTCCAGCAGACCGAACGTTGGCCCAAGGGCAGAGCCAATAAATCCACGGCTGGCATATCTCGACTGCGTGCCGGTGCCGAGTAGTGCCCCAAGGCCAACCATGCCCCCGGTAGCCTTCTCAGCCATATTATTGTATTCCATCAGAGGACCAAGGATACCGGATCGGTCAATCCCCTCAATAGCAAGTTTCTGCGGCGACCAGTCTACCTCTTTGCCATTTGCAGACTGTTTAAGCGCGTACGTCAGCGCACCGAGTCCAATCTGAAAAGCAGCACCGTAATAAAACTGTGCCGTACCTTCTGATAAACCACCAATGGTTGCCCGGTTGTATGAGGCAGTAGTGAAGGAACGGAACTGGAAAATCGACCGTCCAATTGGAGTGCTGGCCCACAATGGCGTATCGCCAACACCAGGCGTAATAATGATATTATTGGTATCTTTCAGGACAGCAGATTGAAAAATACCAGCGACATGCTGATCATCCCATTTTTCAAAATTACCGATATGCCAGCCATCGATAACTTCGCCGTGTTTTTCAAACTCACTTCGAATACGTGCTGCCATATTGTCGTTGATGCCGAGTTTAGTCAGACGGAGGCCTGGGAAAGCACCAGCCAATATGCCATCTGATGTAATCATCCCGTTAATCGCTTTGTTCACATCGTTAAACTGCCCCATCAGCGTGAGCTTTCCAAAAACATCAGTTACGCGATCAAGGCCAGCTTCAACAGCGTTTGTACGCGTCGAGCTGTCAACCAGATCAGCCTTCAGACGCGATCGGGTGTTAAGCACCGTCTCAAGCCCTACGGCCATTTTATCCATCTCGGCTTTGCTGGCGTTTAGCGCGGGAGAACGGCTAATAAGGGCACCATAGCCTTTCATCGTTCTACTGAACCCCTGAACCATCACCCCACGGGCAAGATCGGGAATAGCGGATACGGTCATACCGCCAAGCTTCGTTACAAAATTGACATTACGCAGTGCTCTGCCAGCTCGAACGAAGAAAGATCCTGGGTCATCTGGCATTTTGTACGTGCCAACAAGGCGATCACGCATTGCAGTGATATCCCGGATATCACTTTCTCTGGCCTTTGCCAGCTTCGCCTGGTCTGCCGGGGTTGCACGCATCAGTTCATCATATTCGTCCTGAATATTTTTTAACTGCTTTTCCATTGTTCTTTCACCGAACGTCCTGGTGAGTTCGATATCCGGGGCGCTCTCGCGGATATGCCGTTGAAGTACGTAATTAGAATCGCTCTCAAGATATTCACGCATCATACTATCGGGTAAATTCAGGGTTCTGGATTTTGAACTACCAGGCACTTTGACAGTAAAGACGTTAACAAAATCCTGAGGGATTCGTGCGCCAACAATTTTGTTAATTGTGGCATCAGCAGCTATCTCAGCATCCTCTTTAGACATTCCCTGTGCTCCGCGCGCCCACCAGCTAACTAGAATGTCTCGGAATTTATCTCGCTCGTTAACGATTTTTCCTACACGATATACCCGAGGAAAATAACTGGTTTGCCCCAACGCTTTCAGCTCGTCATCTGGCGGAAGAAGTCCTAACTTTTGCTGGGCTATCTTTACACGGTCAACAACCATTCTGAGTGCTTTTGCTGCGTCTTGCACAACCGGATTTGCATGAATATCACCGTTTCTCATAGCGTCGCCAACCTCTTCACGGAACGCCGTGTAGTTAAGGTCTCCGCCATCAGATTTATATTTCGTATACGCCTGTTTATTAGTTACGACAACCGCCGCCTCTTCCCGACGCCAGCTTCGAACTCTGGTTTCTGCTGCAACAGGTGTCGCATAACCCCGTTCATTACCCCGCAGTGTGAAATTATTTTCGGCCAATTCCAGAGCAGCAAGTCGTGTACTGCGTGATGGCGACGTCATTGCGCGAGTCAGTGGCGTCATGTAACCGCCAGCCTTAATGGCCGTATCAGCCACCAGGCCGCCTGCCAGCGTAAGATCGTCAAGGCTGGCATCATTAATGCGCATAGCGCCAACACTTCCGCCATCATGAGGTGCATCAATACCGCGAGCGATATCGTTATTAATACCAGCGTTATCCAGCGCATCAGCCACTTCGCGCGTGGCCGCAGTACGGACAGATGGTGATAACGCAGCACCGGCGGCGGCAAATACACCGCTCATCAACGCACCGGCTGCGACGTGGGAAGCACTTTCTCCCCAGGTGCGGGTGATCTGTTGGTTATTCAGCGCAACCTCGCTCGCTGCTGTTGCAACTGCACCGATGGCGGCCTGTGATGCAATGCGGGCCACTGCCCCACCCTGAGCCCCGGGGATAAACATTGAAGCTACGGTGACCGGGTCAACAACCCCGGCAGCAATACTGGCAAGAACCCCCTCCCCGCCCGCCTCGGAAAGAACCCGACGGTCCTCGTTTTCGTCGTCAATCTGCTGTTTCAGCCAGGCAGTTTCTTCCGGCGAACGGGAATCAGCAAAAGCAGATCCCCATTTTTCATATCCATGAATCTCGCTTTTGTCTGTGTAGGGGTTATATCCCTCGACTGGCTCAAACTGTTTCGCAGGACGGAACATCTCGGCCAGCAAGTTATTTTGTCGGAATGCCGCGCCCCATACCGATGGTTCTGGTTGCTGCGGCTCCGGGTTGGTTCCTTCAGGCAAAGGCACATCAAACCCTGTCGGCTCTGGCAGAACATTGCCAGCAGGAGTAAATCCGTTGCTCAGTTCTTCTGGCGAGGAATACACAGGCATTATTCATTACTCCATGAGAAATAGTTTTTGAAGCGATTAACACGATCATCGTGGAACCTGCGATACTGTTCATCAATTGCACGGTGTTTATCTTTAAAGCCGCGAATTTCCTGACCCTTGATGATTTCTTCCTGATCTTTTTGCTCTCTTTCCTGTATAGATTTTTTATATGGTTCCCATTCATCCAAAGAGGGTTTCCACCTCATAGGCCTGCCGTAAGAATCGTAGAATGGCTGTACCGCCTCAATACTATCCTTATCTTTGGTTCGCACCATAATGGCGTAATCGCCATTGCGGGCCGTCAGCACATCAGGGGTAATCTCCAGTTCGCCGCCAATTCGCGACTCCGGCGTTTTACTGGTAACAGGTGCTGAGTTGCCGGAGGTGATCCCGAGTTGTGTCGGGCTTGTAGTGATGTCTACCTTACGGTCGCCATACATCAGTTGCTCTTTATCTGCCTTCCACTGCTCTGCCTGCCATCCAGAAGGCCCATAGTTATAAAGCGCCTCTGGTGCATATTTCATCAACTTAGCGCTGCCATTAACTTCGCTGATGCTCCATGTTCGGGCGATCTGCTGGTTGGTCATTTTTTGGGCCGCATCCGCATTACCGCCGGTGGTGCGGTAATTGATGTCGTACAGCGCCTGATAATCATTTCTGAATCTTGCAGCATCTGGAGTGGAGTCATCTGCCGATGGTCCGCCAAAGCTATACCAGGGAGACATATTGCTTACGGCTGAATCCATTGCCTTAACCCGGTCTTTTTTATATTCCTTTGTGCTCTGGGTTGATGCCAGTTGCGCTTTGAGCGCATCGGTCTGGTTGTATGACAGGTTATGAGCCTGTTCTATAGCTGATTCAGGTGCCATGCCAGAATCAGTTAGCTGCTTAACGGTGAGATAAAATCCCTGCATATCCTTGGGCATATCGCCGACAGATGCTGGGTCTGCGTCATAGAGACGATTAAATAACTCAGCCCCCTGACGGACCGCCTCAGGACTGCGCGCGCGGGATATCGCCGATAACTGGGTGGTTACCTGCGAAGGAATGATCCCGGTCTGGGCCACCTGCTGCACAATCCCGTCATGGGTGGTGGCGTCGTTAATCCGGAAGTTTTGCGCCGTTGGCGTGGCGTCGGCGGCTTTTTGCATGGATTTATTGGTAGGGTCGAGTTTCTCGCCCATAGACAGCGCTTCGTTAAAACGACGGGCATCACGCTGCGCCTGTATCGCTTCATTACTTTTCTGCACCAGCGCGCCGAGCTTGCCATACGCATCGAGTTTGAGCGCATATTCAGGGTCATTTACCTCTGGTTTCTTTTTGAGTAATTCCTGCTGCTGCTGTTCTGGAGAAAGGTACTGAATTGCCTGGAAAGTTTTTGCATTGTCCATAGCGATATCGAGCTTCGATACCATTTTTTTCCCTTGCTCACCGTAGCCAAACATAATGGCCGGGATAGAAGGAACGGCATCAGGGACTTCGCCATTATTGAGTTGAGCCATTGTATTGTTGAGCAGAGGTTCAAGCTCATTAAGTACCAGTTTTCTCTGCTTCTCAATCTGAGCGTTTGCAAGATTATCAATCTGATTAACGGTAACGGGGTCCATACCGGTTTTATTTTTACGGTACCGTGAAATCCACCCCTGCGTTTCAGATGGTAGTTGTTTTATGAACTCGGCTTGAGATATCTCTCCTTTTCTTGGATCGCCAATCTTCTCAAGAAGCTTGTCAACATTGCCCTGTCCCCAGTTATATGCCGCTCCAGCGAGTAATTCAGAGCCATACTTGTTTGACAGTTCCTGCGCGTAATC
Organism: Enterobacter sp. CPE_E890; assembly: GCF_046521475.1. NCBI lineage: Bacteria > Pseudomonadati > Pseudomonadota > Gammaproteobacteria > Enterobacterales > Enterobacteriaceae > Enterobacter > Enterobacter sp. CPE_E890. The sequence goes on from NZ_JBKFZW010000001.1 coordinate 3,645,169, forward strand.
CGATGCCAGCATGGTGTGCTGCTCTTCGTCTGCCGGGTTGTATTGAACCCCTCGCCGTGCGGCCAGTTCTCTCCCTGTTTCTGGCATCAACTGGAAGCGACCTTGAGCACCGGCAGAAGACGTGATAATTGACCCGTCTGAATTAAGATGCTTACCGCCTGACTCGACGATACCTACAGATCGCATATCCAGGCCGCCAGTATCATCTGCTGAAAACTCACCGTTCATCCACCCAAGCGGGTTATCAACTGCATAGTTTTTAGCTCTCATCTCAGTGGCGGCAAGGTTATCTTTTTCAATGGCAGCCAGAATCTGCTCCTGTGACCAACCTCTTGAGGCACCGAATCTCGCTGTTGCTACTGTGCGAATATTCTTTGCGAGAATAGCTTCCTGGGGATTATTCCACGAATCAGCCTCTTTCTGGATCTGCAACTGTCTGGTGGCATCGTATTGATTGCCTTCAAACTCGCTGACCTGCCCCTGCTCATAGCGGCCAACGTTTCCCTGAAACTGGATGCGCTGCTGCTGCGCCTGCTGCATGAACATCTGGCGCGATGCGTCATCAGGTAGCGACGAGGCCAGGGATTGGATCTGCTCATCATATTGCTGCGTGAACTCCTGCCCCTTACCGATGGCGTTCTGACCCTTCAGGCTGTAAAGCTGGGTCTTTAAATCCTCTTCGGCCTGACTGAGCTTTAAGCTGGCCTCCTGTGAAAGAGCGACGTTTGCCCGCTGTTTAGCCTCACCAAATACGCTGATGGCTTTGCTTCCGGCGTCAACGAGTGCATCACCAATATTGGGTTGTTCAAAGGCTTGAAATCCAGGAGAGGAAAATCCCTGAGACTGTACCTCTCTTCCTGTAACTGTAGGCACGACTGGCATCAGTAGCCCCCTAATTTAAATTGCGAGTTGCTATTAACGAAACCTTTATTGGAGAGCATTGGGGTACTTCCTCCCCCTGAGGAAACCGACGTTTTAAACGGAGACCATGTTCCGCCACCCATCTGATAAGCTCCGTATGCCTTTAATGGAGTTGTCAGCAGCGTCTGGGTCATTGCGGCACTATTTGCGCTGCGGGTTGCATCAGCCTGAGACTGGAAATTATTGCCCTGCACCTGATAGCCATATGCCTCGCGCTGGGCGTTGTTAACGGTAGTCAGAGCATCCAGCGCGCCGAATTGAGCTGTATCGCCGAAGATATCCAGAGCGTTACCCGTGGAGAGTTCTGCGCCTGTCGCGCCCATCGTAGCTGCCTGGGTACCTGCTGCCTGACGGTTACGGCGGCGAATCTCATCAGCCTGAGCGTTACCTCTGTTGATTGAGTCCTGCGCCTGAGCTTCAGCAATATCTGCGTTCTTCTCTGCTACAGCAGAAGTATATTTTGCCTGCTGGTTCTGGCTGTATGCGCTGGCGGCAGCTGATGCTACCGTCACAGCAACCAGTGCGATCGCTGGGCTACACATTATTTTCTCTCCATGTGGAAACGGTGGAACGGGAGATTGTTGATGCCATAAGGCTTAGGATCTTCGATGGTGAAACCAAGCCAGTGCAGCCATACGCGCGCGACGTGGTTGCGGGCATCAACGTAATTTTCAAGATACGGGTAAACGGACAGCATTGCATTGACCACTTTCCCGCACCGGCGCAGGAAGGTGCGCTGGTATTTCTCCAGCGCGTCAGTGCCGACAAGCCAGGGGATGCCGCTGCCGCCGATCATGGATGCCGGGGCTACGCCGAAGATGGTTACCACCTCACCGTTGACCAGACCGGCGCAGCAAAATGTTGACGTTCTCAGCCCGGTTTCAAGCACGCGTCGCGGGCTCCAGCCGTTTGTAGCCAGGAACTCTTCAACGTCTGCCTGCCTGACATGCGGCAGCATGGCTTTGATGTGATCTGCAGTGGCAGGTACGATCTGCGCGTTAAGCATCAGAATCCCCCTACGGTAAGACGCGGGATTACTGCCAGAACGGAAAGCGGCAGAGGGTCGGTCTGCCTGACCTTAACGCGCCCGTTTTTATCCCAGTCGCTGTCGAGCTTCACTTCCACTTTCCCGGTGGCATCATCAACCGGATCGTCGTAAAACTCGAACTCACGCTGTGGATATTCGTACCACGTTCCACCAGGCGTTGTTGCCCAGATACCGCGGCTGGAGTTGACCACCAGAGTGACAGACGGGATAAGCTGTTTTTTATCCAGAAGCGTTTCCTGTCCGTTGATATTGATGTCCAGAGTCTCGAATTCAGCAGTGATCGGCAGCCCGATATGCACCACTGCGCCCGGTGACTCCAGTGTGACAGCGCCACCAGTTACGATTTTCTGCGGCTCAACGTTGGCGTCTGAGAGGATGTTTACGGTCTGGCCTTCGAGGTGAGACAACCCAGAGAACTTCTGACGGGCCATTTGCCAGTTTGTCGTTGCCGAGTTCCGCAGAACAGCAGGTACATCACGGTTGAAACGCACAACCACCGCCGTGCTGCTGGTTACTGAGATGATGTCTCCCCGTAACTCTTTCGCTACCAGATTTCCGGTATCAGGATCCGCTTCTGAGTACGGGAACTGGATCTGTGCACCGACGTCAGTGTTTACGAAATAAGCCCCTCCAGTAATCGTTACCGGGTAGTCGACCTGATAACTCCAGTTTCCGGTTCCGCCACTAATGGTCATCGTGCGCGCTGAAGTGTTTCGCCCGTCATAGCTCAGGCCACAGTCGACAAAGAAAGCGTCTTCATCACTGGTAAACAGGCGGCTGGAAAGGCGCTCAATGTAACGCTTCGTCTGGCCGTTGATGGTGCGGTTCACCACGAAATACACAGCATCCTCGCTGCCTTCGCTTATTGAACAGGTGCTTTCGTATTTTCCGGAGCTGGACTGCGGAGCCCAGGCGAATACCTGCTGATCACGCAGATAGGTCAGCACCAACAGTTTTCCGTCATCGCGGATGCAGAACGCGCTGCTGTACGGCACGATACAGAATGACCAGTCGACAATACTGCGCTTCTGGAAAAGGTGGTTTGCCAGGATAGTCAGGTCAGTGCCCTGGTATCCGTCGACATCGAACGAGTAAGCCAGATCGCGCACCACGCTACCCTTCTCCTGGATGAACAGCGCGATGTTTGCCACAGCGATCGGAGGAACATTGCTGGAGCCGTTGTTGCCCTGAGAGCTGAATGCAAAAGCTGATGGCGTCAGAACCTTATTCTGGTCTCCGGATATCGCATATTCCCCGCCAGATGTCAGGGCGACCAGGGTTCCGACGTCGATAAGATGGCGAATCTCATTTACCTGCCGCCCGGCGTAGGTGTAGATGATGCGATCGTCATCCTGAATCGGGTTGTTCTTTCCGAAGTCTTTGTAGTCGCCGGTCCTGCTCGCCCAGATGGTTTGTGGGTACGCGGTAGATGCGGCGAAATACAGGCGCTGCTGATAATAGACGACAGTGCTCGGGTAGCCGTTAACGCTGTTCCAGGCGTAGCGCGCCCACTTATAGCTTCCATTAGCCGATCCAACGACCTGAGAAGGTATATAGCTGATCACCGTGGCTGTGGCGGTTGTTCCTGCCGCCGCGGTGATGCGCACAATGCCGAAGCCACTGTGCAGGTATTCCCACTGGATTCCGGTATCAGTTGACCCCGTTCCGCCCCAACCATCCCACGACATACCTTCAGTATGAGAAGGCCTGAGAGTGCCTGTCTTTCCTGCAGTATTTGCCCGGTAGTAGTTGCTTTCAGCACGGCGAATATCATTGATAACTGTCGTCTTGCCGGTTTCCCATACTGGAACAGAATCAACGGCAGGCTGCTCAAGATAAAAAAGCTTGCCAACTTGCTCAGCACCAAAGATAGAGGCGTTTGCCGTCAGCGTGACGGTACCTGTGCTGGCGCTGGCATACACTTTTATGGACTGATCAACGTTGATATCTTCGAACGGGCCGTTTTTGGTGGTGACATCTACGATTTGCCAGTTGTCGTGTGCGTAGCGGCGCAACTCTTTCGGTGGGTATGCCGGGTGTACCAGCGTAAGCACGTCGGCACTCTGCGTGAATTTGATGCGGAAAAGATCAGCTTCAGCATATGGCATTGCCAGTTCATAAATCACATTGCTGCTGTTGAGCACATAAGCGCCGTCTTTGATGACGCGCATATAGCCATGTCCGAACTCCAGCGCATAGGTCTGGACTGTAGAAAACTGGAAAGGTATAAGACGGCATTTGCGATCAGAATATTTTGCTTCGCCGACGAAGCGAGTTCCAGGGCGATTCTCCACCCCGCCATATTGCCGAACAATGAAGTTGTCGCACTTGCGCAGCGCAACCTGATACTTCGACATATCAATGCGCCCGTACAGCGATGGGCCAATCTCACCGCCGGCAAAGCTCGGCTGTATCCAGCTGATAGTCATTATGACAACCTCGCTGCAGTAAACTCATCCACAGGTGGCTGCGGCTCCTGCGATTCGTTCTGGCTGTGCGAGCCAGCACTCAGGATGACCTTTTGGTACATGTTCAGTGCGTTGTTGCCGAGATCAGCGCTGCCGGTAAGCGGCATGTTGATGGCGGCGGCAAGGCGCCAGGAAAGTGCCTCCATGAAGATTGGATCGAACATGTTAACGTCGGTAACGCGTGTGATGTACTTCAACCACGCCTGCGGCTGGTCTGTGTAGATCAGCTTTCCGGTGCCATCACCGTTTGATCCAACCTCATAGTTGACGCGCATTGCAGCCGTAGGATTACGAATTCCGGGAACCATAATTTCGGTGATGCGCAGGCAGTCAGTCGGGTACTGGTAAGCGTATTGCCAGTCCGGCGGCGGATTGTTGGTGTCAGCCAGAGCCAGGCGTTTGGTGGCAAAGTTCCAGTCGAAGTCCGCCAGCGCAGCATCGCGGCAAGCATCGAAATGCAGGGAGCACTGCCCGGCTTCTTTGCTGGCCTCGGTCAGGGTGTTAATGCTGCGGCTGTTGCCGATATTGCTCAGCGCACGGTTGCAGATCTCGATAACGGAGGCCATTAATCATCCTCCCCGCCATAGAGAGTTTGCGCAGCAGTTTTTGGCGGTTCGCTGGAATCAGGCACCATTGCCATATCGGTGATCTGCAGTTCTGCCCGGCGGCACACTCCGTCTTCATCCTGGCGCTCAGAGGTTGATTTAACGAGTGCTTTAGCGGTGATCATCACCATGCCACCAACTGGTGGAGTGGTAATTCCGAGTCTGTTCAACGTGTCATTGTCCAGGCTAATGCACAGGCCCCACGGATAATCATCACGAGTCTGGGTTTTCCCGTCCTCATCCTGATAGGTATCGGTGCCAGTTTTGAGGTTTACCAGTTCCATAACGGACTCCTGCAAGAAGGGGGCCGAAGCCCCCTGTTTTATTAGCGAGGCTTACACGCCCAGTTTCTGCCGTTCTTCAGCAATACGCTCTTTGATCGTTTCAACATTCATGTTGCCAGGCTTCTTGTTGAAAAGTTCTTCGTACTGCTGCCGGAGTGAGGCTTCATCTTCGCTGAAGGTATTGGCATCGTTACCGCCAGTCTCTTCCTTGTCCTCATCTTCAACTTGAGGTTCAGGCTGAGGTTCAGGCTGAGAATCAACAGTCAAGATGCCGCGCTTCTGGTCTGCCTTTTTCTTTGCTGCCTTCGCTGCTGCGTTGATCGGCTCCAGAGCCGATCCTGGCTCACCGTCATATTCAATCTCAGAGCCTTCAGGCCAGAGGTTGTTGTGAATATGGGATAAGCGCAGGACGCGGTATTTTGCTTTTTCCATCGCTGTCACCTTAGCCAGTCACTTTGGAGCGGATTGGGTAGTATGGAGTGTTGTTGTCAACATCCAGGTTAATACCCGAGGTGAACGCACCAGCAGTCAGTGGGCCGGTACCGACCACGTAGTTGACACGCAGATAGCGCTGAACACCAGCCGGAACCTTGGCAGAGAACAGGCGCTTACCAGCGGTCAGCGCTGCCAGTGCCAGCGTGCCGCTGTCGTACAGCGTGGTCCAGGTGGAGTTATCCGTGCTGGTCTGCAGCTGGACGTTAAGGGTAGCGGCACCAGCTGCTGTTGCAGTGGTATTCACGTTTGCCCAGAACTCCAGCGGGTAGCCAACACCGATATCGCGGCGCGTGCCGTCGATAGGGCCAAGGTCGATAACGTCAGTTGAAGCAGCAGAAGCCGTAACCGCCTGCGCTTCGGAGAACATCAACAGTTTGTCGAGGATCATTTTCTTTCTCCATTCATGGGCCGGTTAAGGCCCATCAGTTAATGACAGGCGTTAAACAACGCGCGCTTCTGTTTCCAGAATCGCATCTGTTTCACGGATTGGGATGCCACGGAACGCGGTCCACCATTCGCCTTCAGTTTCTTTAACGGTCAGAGCCAGAGAGGCTTTGTCCAGTGACTGAAGATCGAGAGCCTGGGCAACGGTGCGGTTCATGTAGAACACCGGCTTGCCCATGCCACGGTTTGGAATGCGGTGCAGCGCTTTTACCATCAGGCTTACGATGTTTGCTGCTGAGCCTGGCACTGACAGATCGCTCACATCGATGTTGGCGATGCGCACAACATAGCGCCAGTCACGCAGGGAAAGCCCGTTATCCCACTTGTAGTGGGTGCGGTAGCCTTCATAGCGCCCGCCATTGGCATCAAACAGCGTTTCCTGGCCTTTATCTTCCATCTGCAGGCCTGCCTTCTGGCCTTTAGGGAAGATGCCATGAACAGTATTTTCACCCCACACCACCAGCCAGATGGAGGTGTTGTCAGTACCGGTACCGCCAGCATCGATAATGTTCTGACCGTTACCAGCTGACTTGCTGGAGTAACGGGAGGACAGGCCCATGAACTGCTGCGGGTTCACGCTGGTATCGCCGTAGAACAGCGTCTGCGCCATCTGCTGGTTCATGCCTTCGATAAATGCACGGTCTTCAGAAAGACGGAATTCAGCAGTGTTGCCGTTCAGATCGGCCAGAGACTTATCGACTTCGGCATAGGTTTCCAGCATGCCGACTGAGTCGGTTACCTGGACTGTGGTTGATTTGCTTGGCTGGACACCGTAGTTCAGCAAACGCCAGGTAGCCTGCGGCAAACCTGAGCGAATGGTGGTGCGGTGACCGGTTGGCAGGTTGCCTTCAACAAAAGGCATATCCTGAAGGATCGGGTTAGTTTGCCCGAGAAGCTCGATAATTTTATCGACTTTCCCGTTTGGGTCGATGCGCTTACCCCAGTCTGCCAGCGTCAGCGCAGTTAAGCCTTTAACAGCCATGGTTATATCCTCTCTTATTTGCCATAAAGCACTTCGGCCGCACTACGCTGGCCTTGATTACTGCCATCGACCATGCCGTCTTCAGACATGGCTTTACCGATTTTCACGAACGTCTTAACCAGGTCAGGATGGTTACCCAGCCCGGTTGTGTTCAGGTATTCCTTAAGCTCTGGTGTGCCGAACAGGTCCAGAGCGCGCTGCGCAGCGCTGAGGTTTGCGGTCAGCTTGTCTCCGCCGATCTCTTTGTCAGCCTTAACATCAGCAGCCCATTGCTCTGTTTGCGCCTGCCAGGACTCAGCCTGACGCTGCTGCACACCGGCCAGAATTTTCGGATACGCGTCAACCAGCTTCTGTGCCTGCTCATTGGTCAGGTTCAGATCGCGGGCAACGGGCTCGAAGTCCTTAAGCGCTTCGGTGTCCAGCTCAACGCCTTCTCCAGCCTTGAATTCGTATTTCTCCGGCGCACCTTCTGGCTTCTTATTCTTTTCTGCTTCTTCGGCTTTAGCTTTTTCAGCAGCAAGTTCTTCCTCGGTTTTCTGAGTTTCTGAACCTTTGTCAGAATCAGTACCCGTCGCGTTATCCTGCGTCTGGGTTTGCTCCTGAGTTTGTTGCTGCGTTTCGTCAACGCCTTGAGTTGTTTCAGCGGCACCAGTTGAAGCTGTATCAGCCTGACCACCTTCAGTGGATTGCTCATTGCAAAGACGGCGATGCAGCAAACTTTCAAATAAATTCATGGTTACTCCTGTTCACTGGCCTCTGCGGCCATCTTCAGATACTGATCCGGGCAGTGCGCCATGACGCGCTGAAACAGAACCAGCGCCAGGTTGCGCTGCCCTTCGTTGAATGCTGTGATGTGCGGCTCTACGTTGAAGCAAGTGCCGAACACCTGACCTTTCTCCAGCAGTGACCAGACAACCCGGCGGCCCTGCTCGCTGCCCATAACAAACTGGATATCGTCGATATCGCGCTGAGCAAGGAGCTGCTGCTTGGCATCCAACTCTGCTTTGCGTTCTTCATCGTCGATATGCGTCATTGCTGCGCCGCCCCCACTGCGTTAGTGATTGCTGTCAGCGCGCTGGGGTCAGTGGTCTGCGTCTCGCTGAGCGTCTTGGCTCCCTGCGTAACTGCCTGTCCCATTGCCAGTGCCTGGGCTGCCTGCTGCTGTTTGGCGCGGTCTTCGCGAATCTGCTGCACCTGCTCCTGCGGAATGATGACGGTTGGGGATACGCCGGACATTTCAGAGAACGCGTCGATAGCCTGATCCACGTCGAGCTTGTCGAGTGCTTCAGGTTTGAACTGTGCGAGTTGCCCGATAAAGCCAACGGTCTGCGACAGGCTGGTGAGACCGATAGATTTCTGCGCCTGCGCCATAACGGAGATGTACTCGATGCGCAGCGGCATGCCCTGCATAACTTCCGGCGGAGGCGGAAGCATGTTCTTGCGCGCCATGATGGAGAACACGCGATCGATAAGCGGGTTAAGCGCTTCGTCGTTCAGACGCTCCAGCACCGGTCCGAGCATCAGCAACTTCTCTTCCTTCATCTCGATCACTGCTTCCACCGGCATGGAGCGGGTGTTGATGTTCTGCAGCATCATGAATAGGTCGACAAAGTAGGCGCTGTTGATGGTCTGGCGGGTGTCCTGAATGTCAGCCAGCAGGTCGGCTGTATTTGGGTTGACAAGGTAAGCAGGCTTGAAGCCGTCCTGCCCGCTAAGCACGTCGAGATAGGTCACGTCACCAGGCAGCAGGGAAACGCGCTGATTTTTCAGCGACGTAGGCGCAACCATCGGAGGGTTAGTGGCTTTGTCGATCAGCTGAGCTTTACGTTTCTGCTCAACCTGAAGGGCTTTAACCTGGCCCAGCGCCAGCATGCCAGGGCAGGAGGACGCATAAACGTCTTCGCCGTTAACTTCCCAGCGCGGAGCCAGGATCGGGAATTCGTCGAAACCAGATTCACGCAGCAGCTTGTCTGCGTCTCCGCCAGTCTCGAAATAAACAGAGCGGAACGGTTTGTTCTTGCTGTCCATCTTGCCGCTGTCGCGGTTGATGTTTGGCGTGATGCAGTGGTTTACCTCAATCCACGTCTCATACGTGCCGTTATCCCACATGCCCTTAACTGACGAACTGACGTTGTCCAGACCAAACTCCTGCACCAACTGGCGCACGGTCATCGAGAACTGGCGGAATGAGGTGTCAACGCTGCCGCGCGGGCTGTTAGCCAGGTAGTAGCTGCCAATCGGGAAAGGCATTGTGCGGATCACGTCCTGGTCATCTTCGAGCACAGCCATGGCAGCGGTGCCGAAAGTACCCAGGCTGGCGTACATGACAGGCAGTGACTGGTACAGATTCGACTTGTTGAACACTTCGTTCATGCGGCGCTGCACGACTTCAAGCCAGACTTTCACCGGTCCGTAATCCATCATGTCAGGGTCAGGCGTTGCCAACTTGAACCACGGACGGGCCGGGCTGGTTATGCCTGACATCATGCCACTGGAAAGGATGCGCTGAGCCATTGATCCGGTCGGGTCAACAATTCTGGTGTTGCGGCGATCGTCACGGTTAACGTCAGACGTCAGGAAGCGGGAACCACGCGGATTGATAAAGTCGCTCAGGTCGCGCCAGTGCGGCTCGAACGATGTGCGCTCATTCTTCAGCTGTGCGAGCTGCTTCAACAGCCGCTCTTTTTCGGTTTCCGCCATCTCTGAGCGCTCCGTTACTGACCGAGCAGCGTTTTACCGCTGGTGTTGGCTGCGGATGTGTCACCCTGGGCACCGGTCAGCATTGTCGAGTTACGACCAGCTGCTGCACGGCGGCGGCGCTCTTCGTCATCGCGGGCACTGACCACAGCGGCGTCCTGCTCCTGAGGTGCGGCCTGAACTTCTGGAGCTGCTGGCACTGATGGCTTGCTGCCGATACACATAGCGATAACCTCACACACGATTAAATTATTACCAATTTAACCATATACGGATTATTTTACGTAGTGTATTGACAGAATGGCGTGTAATTATTACCCTTCAGGTAACACAACATGAAAGCGCGCTTCAATATCGGTTCTGTGAGGTCTTGTCGCTAAATCAAAACTGGTGAGTGCGCTTCCAGGTGTGAGCAGTACGGTATATGGCACATGTGCCGCAGCGGTCCGATGGCTCCCTTGCTGTTTACGGCCAAGCGGGTAGACGGAATGTGCAAGTCAGTGTTTTCGGTATGCACGACATGACGACTCACCATCGTGGCGATACGGTGTGACACCTCGGAAGAGACGAGGATGCAACGATGAGAGCATTGGGGTGACCGGTTAAACCCGTGACGCTAACCGATACAGGCGCAGTGCTCTCAATGTTGTGGTGAATAAGGCATTAAACCGGCTACCACCGGCGATTGTTAGAAGCATCTGCGCAGAGTTGCTATGCCGAATAGACTGGTACCACAACCCCATCACGCCTTAGGACCGTGATACACGTAGTGCCAGTACCATTGCTGTGTAGTCTTGGCGGTACCAGAATCATCCCATGAAGTCGCTGGTACCGCCCTTTTTACAGCAGAACGCCATTCCGATGACGTTGCGCTGTAAACCCGTAACTGCCAAGGAAGGCACTCCGTTGATCATTCGCCCGGTTCGTCCGGGCATTTTTTTAAGGTGATAATATGAGCGATTGTTTACTAGAAATGCCAAAGTACCAGTGCCACAAAAAAGTGTGGGCCCTGAAAATTCAGCAAGTCTACTCCGTGGGAAGTAAAAACTTCATCGTTCCAGCTGATGACGGATATGATGATTTCCCTGTATCACAGGAATACATTGATAAGCACCATCCGCAGGAAGGTGGCTATTACGTTCAATACGAAGGTGGCTATGAATCTTATAGCCCTGCAGAAGCGTTTGAATCTGGCTATACGCGTATTTAACGCCGTGACATGTCACAACCAGCCCGCCGATGCGCGGGCTTTGTTATTTCCACGGGTCGTAATCTGTAACCGCTTTCCCCTGCTGGCTCTCCTGCCCAGGAATACGAATCCGTTTCGTGACCGGGAAAGCAAACGTCAGCAGTAGCGCGTCACCCTTGCCCGGCGAGCGGCCTAACCGCTCTTTGATATCTTCCTTCGGCTCAATGACGATCTTGCCATCTACCCTGACTTTGTACTCTGCCGCCGACAGGTCATCAGCCGTCTCCTGATCGTCCAGCGCGCCGCCCAGCTTAAGCCACGTCTTGCAGCTGTTGAACATCTCGCCGCGCTTGTTGAGCATCTGTGGGTCAGTAGAGCCGCCGCCGAACGGGATTAACTGCCACGTCCTGCCCCAGCCGTCACCGATGGACTTAAGCCCGGTGCCGTAGCCAAAGTCGATAAACACCGCGTCAGCCTGGTACTGATCCTCAAAGTCAGCGATGCGCTTCGCCATAATCAGATCGTCGGTGGTCTTGTTGCCGGTCCATAGCACCTTGCTGTGCAGACCCTGCCGCAGGTATATCACCGCGTCATCCACGCCGGAATACGCCGGGTCGACGCCGATAATCACCGGTGCGTGCGCCACCTGCGCAGCTGTCACTACGCGCTTCATAGCCTCGTCGGTAAGGCCGGTCGGGATAAACTGCAGTTCTGACGCGTCAGGGAAAATCCCCCGCACGCGGACCTTCACGAAGTCGCTGTCCTCTCCGTAGTCATCCACCCATTTCTGGAGCTGCTGCTTGTTGGTGCCTTCCACGGTGCGGCTGTCAATCTGCGCACACTTCCAGCGGTGCTTGTACTTGCGGAAGCATTCGCGGAAGCGCCCGGTGTTACGCGTCGGGTTCCCGAACGCCACCCAGATGATTTCGGTGTCTTCGTCCGTCAGCGCACCCTCGGCAACCTCCCACACCAGATCGGCAATGTTGGATGCTTCGTCGAATACCACGATGATGCGCTTACGCTCGTTGTGCAGCCCGGCGAACGCCTCTGTGTTGTGCTCAGACCATGGGATAGCATCAGCGCGCCAGCGCTTATCGTGGCCTGTGTCGTTGCTGTACATCGCGGTAGCAGTGCAGGTGAACCACTCTTTCGTGATAGCCAGGTTCGACCATTTGATGATTTCAGGCCAGGTCTTGGTGCGCAGCTGGTTGTCGGTGTTGGCGGTCACCACCACCTTGCAGTCCTCGCAGGTGGACATGCCCCAGTTAATCAGCATCGAGATGAATGCGGACTTGCCGATGCCGTGCCCGGATGCGCGGGCCAGCATCAGCGGCTGGTGACGCGTCGCGGGATTCTGAAGGTGATCGCGTATCTCGAGGAATGCGTCAGCCTGCCACTTTCTGGGACCGCTGGCGTGCGCCAGCTCTGTGCCTTCCTCGCCCCACGGGAACGCATACAGCGCATAGCCCAGCGGGTCATACGTGAACGAGGCGATATCCTCGACGAGCTGTTCTTCCGGCGACATGGCTGCTGCTGTCATTCTTCACCACCAGCCTGCTTCTTAACACGAGCACGAGCCTTGGCCATCTTGTCTGCTATGGTCATTCTTACGTCGATTTCCAGGCGCTCTTTGAACGCGTTGACGTCGACATGCTTACCAATCAACTCGAGGTTCTTCACCTTGTCAGGCCATTTTATTTTTTTGAGGATGGTCTCTATCGAATCCTCGTTCATGTTCATGATGGTTGAGGACAGGTCAAACCCGCTGAGTGTGGTGCGCCATATTTTAGGCCACTCGCGGATAGGTTTCAGGCTTCCGTCGTCGTTCAGAATATCCAGCACATCCATCTGGTCGATCTCCACCAGGCGCATGAGGACGTAATCAGCGCTGACGCGGTTTCGCTTGTTGCGTCCCTCCATCAGCTCGGCGATTCGTTTCTGGACGCGATCATCGCGCATATTCTGGCTGGCGAACTTAGCCGCAGTATTGGGAGAGTACCCGGCATTAATCGCCGCCTGAGTCTGATTCTCCGGGCATTTGATGTATTCCTGGCAATAGGCTTCCTTCAGAACGCTGAGAGGCTCAAATTGCGTCGATTTGCGCTTATGCGGCTTTGGTGTCGCGGGCATCATTACCACCTGAGTAATTTTATTACCATGCAGGTAATAGTACCACGCAAAACAAAGCCGCCATAGTCGGCGGCTATTGCAACTACGTAGCGATATCGTGACGTGTCACACCACAATCTTCGTTTCGTGCCACCCCTGCGTTACCCAGCACGCCGAATCACCGGCACACGGACAGGACTTCACCGGCAGCGCGTCGCCACACTTTCCGCACCGGTTGGCGCTGATAGCTTTGATGCGGCCACGCACCCGCGCATCATCCTGGCGGATCAGCAGAGCTATGTACTCGCTCAGTTCGTATGGCTCACGGCCCGGGCGTCGCCAGGCGCAGTTCCGCGCCAGCATTTCCATTTCCTGCTCGTCGAGCACCAACTCCAGCTTACGTTCACCAGCTTCCGCCTGGCGGGCACGCTGCGCTGCTTTGCGTTCTGCTGCGGTCTTAGCCATTGCCATTCTCCCTGTTCGCGTCAGCATGGCCTGCCAGATACTTGAGGAGCATGCGGTACGCTGCAAGCTGATATTCCTCGTTAATGGTTAACCCTAATGCGCATTCAGCATTTTCTCGCGATTCAAGACGCTTAATCTTTTCGGCCAGCGATTCCTTGGTTACGTCAACCATCACCCCACCTCTCTCAGTTTCAATTCATCGGCCACGGACTCTGGAACCACCACCGGCATCGGCACACGGATAACGAGCTTCTTGAGCCTGTCTACTTCCCCGGCCAGATCCAGCATGCGTGAGCGGCAATACTCTGCCTCCTCGCGCCACCAGTCGACATCCGCTTTAAGGCGGCGCATGCGCCGCTGTTTTAGTTTGCTCACCATGTTTATTTACCGAATATCCATTGATTGCCAGCATGTGCTTGAAACTTAACTGAGGTATCTGGCAGCAGCAGTTCCTGCACTACCTCGCCGGTTTCGACATAGTAATAATTGCTGTCAGTGACATTGTTAATAAATAAACCCTGTCGTTCCGCCTCACTGAGGCCGCCAATTATCTTCATGACTTTTTTACCAATAGGCCTATAGTCAGGCTCTACCCCGGCCAACTTTGCAGCTGCATAGTTATGGTGGCCATCCATTAAAATGGTGTATTGCTGACCACGCAGAACTATTGGGTACACAGAAACGATGAAGCGTTTAAATCTCAATGCACGATCAGCAACTTTTGCATTATCAAGGTATCGCTGGCTGCTAATAAGCTTTCCTTTGATCACGACTTCACCTCCTGCTGCGGTGCTGCTGGCAGTGGTTGCCAGTGGGTGACTTTAGCTCGGCTAAACCCATACTTGTCGAAAGTGGTGATGGCATAGTCGGTGGCTGAGTGCTGAGGTTTATCCATGAACACCATTATTGTGCTACCAACTTCCGGCATCCGCTCACTGCAAGCCACCCACCCATCGTGAACCACCGGAGAGTTGAGAGCATCTCGCTCTGCAAGGATTTTCTCGGCGTCGATTGCTATGTCAGAGTTGCGAATTACTTCCACCGCATCGCGCAACTTGTAAGCCGTACTTACAGGTTCGGTACCCTGAAGCATGGCTGCGCGATAGGCGTTCCAGCCGACAGCTTTTCCGTGTTCAAACGAGCTGTCAAAGTCATCATCCATTTCCATCGCAGCGGGCACAGATATCGGCGCTGGCGGGGCGGTGTAGAGCGGCACGGCATCTTCATGAAAAGATGGGGAGTACCCACACGGCCCATTCCGGAACGTACCAACAGGCTCCGCTTCGAGCGATGCCAGCGCGATACGCGCCAGCTCTGCAATTTCTTCGCCGAGAATAGCCCCGACATTTTCACGTCTGGATAATTCCGTCAGTCTCTCTTTGGTAATTGTGCTCATGATGCCTCTCCTTTACCGGCTGCGGCGGCGCGTTCCGCGTCCCACTTCTGCATGTATTCTTCGATATCACTCCATTCCTCACCTGAACTAGCCAACGCATCAATTACTGACTGGCGGTCACTGTGCTGTTCTTTACGCTCCAGCTCAGCAATCCGTTTGCATGCCGCTGTGAGTTCTGCCATGTGCTCACGGAGGCTGTCAGTTGCTGCTTCCAGCTTGTCCCAATCAGGATTGAAGTTTGCCAGCTGCGCTAGCTGGTCTTTCAAAAAGCTGATGCTCTTGTCTTTGGCTTCCAGCTCATCCAGCAGCGCCAGCACGGTGGCGGGGTCACACAACCTGAAGAACAACTCATCAGCTTCACTGTTTCCACCAATGAAACCGTACTCCATATTTTTATGGTCGGTTTGCAGAACCAAAGAGCCGTCGTTACCGAAGCACTGATATTTGATACTGCCACTGCCATCAATTCTGTCTCCGATGCGTCCAGGCGTAGCCTTCTCAGCCGCTTCACGTAATGCGCGTTTATCGATGTTGCTCATTGGGCGGCCTCCCGAGCCAACTTCTTCACTTCGCGTACAAGAGATCTCACACGCTTTTGTTCGTGAAAAAGTCTGCGGTAAAGGTCTTTGCGCATATCGTCGTACTTGATCAGCTTTTCGTAATCCCAGTACGGGTAAACGCATCCAGTGTAGGAATCACGCAAGATCTGATAATCTTCAGGAGTGATAGCCATGCCTCCGAAAAATACGTAACAGCGCTTCAGTGACTCCAAATCGCAGGAGGTTACGTCTTGATGCCCAGGCAGGAAACCAGACCACCAGTGGTCTTTAACTTTCCGCTGGCTTCCATCCCGCATATTTAGCGTCATCTCACTCCCGGCAAAAGCTTTGAAGGCTGCACTTGCTGGCGAATACAGAAGCGGGCGTTTAAATGGACCGTCACTGCCGATTAAATCTCTTCCAATCTCGTCATAGACAAAATTTAGCGGACGATTCAACACCAGCGCCTCTCTGTTATTAATCTGAACCACTGCGATAACTTTCAATTCTTCGCTCATGACTGCACTCCTTTTCGAAGCTGGGCGGCGAACTGTGCTGCAACCGCTCCAGCATCCATGAAGAAGTCATAGGATTTTTCCAGCGCTTTCTGCTCGCAGTGCTTAACTAGCATCTCCACACCCTGCGCCCGCACTTCAGCCATGAAAGCTTCGGTGGCTGGGGTTTCAATTATTCTCCTAACCACAGCAGACAATTCGACTCTGTCGCTCCAGTAATCAAATTTTGATGACATAATCACTTTTTCAGCTTTTACCGCATTTTGCTTCAGCCCCGCATTCTCCGCAGCCAGCTTCTCAGCCTGCATCTGCAGATTCTCGATAGTCGCATCAGCAGCACGGAACTCGCGCTGAGACTCTGCAAGCTTTTGCTCTAACTCTTCATAACTCGGTTTCATCTTTACCCCCGCTTACCCGTATAAGTTATTGATTACGTTGATATCAAAAAGGATCGTCGATTCAAAACGTTTCGCAGTTCCAGCCACCACCTTTGCTTTTTGGTATTGGCTTAAGCGCTCTGAACGTGAACGGGTACATGTCGGCGGCGACCTTGATTTTCACCCTGGCGTCGTCGGTCCAGAACCCTTTCACTTCATGTAACTCCATCTCACCGGTGGTGAGCATCACTGCAAAGTCCGGCGTGTAGAACGTGTTGTCAGCCAGCCGCAGCTTGATTCCTTCGAACTTGTACCAGGCGATGACAGTGCCGGTGATACGCTTCAGGTGCTCGGCATAAGCCTCTTCCGTCTTGTTCATCTGGCCTGTCTTGAGTCGACCAAGAGCCTGTAACTGCTTTTTCATGCCTTACCTCTCAGGTAATTTAAATCCACATTAGAGTTAAAATCAATAGCTATGCGCATATTTTGTTACCTGCAAGGTAACTGTACAGGCGTAAAAAAATGCGCTGCCGCGCTGGTGCTACCTGATGAGTCCTGCCGCCTTCCCTCGCCGGTATTCCTCCATTAGCCACTGGGCCGGTGTCATTCCTCCCAGGGTTGCGGCATTCGGCATGCATCCGAAGCTTTTTCCAGGAGGGTGGTAAGCACTCCCCCCTGTATCATCCGGTGTTTGTATCGGCTCTGGCTTCGCCTGGATGCTGAGAACCGGATCCGGAATCTGGTGACCGGCCGCCACTTTCGCAGCCCATTCTTCAAGCAGTTTGCGCGCATGCTTCTCAACTTCCACCTCACTCAGCTGGCGCTGGTACATTGCACGGCGGGTGTCGCACACAATCCAGTACATGACCGGGTGGCGCCACGGGAACCGCTCGGGGCCGCCGGGCTGGAGGCTTTTCTCTTTGGCGTAACGGTGAAACTCCCCCATCACGTCCTCGATGCTCACGCCAAGCACCATTTTGCTGTCCTTGCACCACTTGATGAACTGCCCGGGCGAAGGCCAGAACGGTGATTCACTGGCGCGGGCATGACGCATACCTGCCGATACCTGCTCGCGGGTACGGATCCCACCTTCTGCAAATGCGGCGATCCACTGACGCTTCGCGTCTGTTTCCTGCTGCACGGTCTTCAGGTTGGTCTGCTCAGCCGCCGGGAAGAGTTGCTTAAGCTGTTTGAACAGAGCATCGACGATACGCTCCGCGCTCATGTTTACAACGTTGTCCTGCTGGTCATGGTAATTATCCGGGCCCATCATGCGAGCCATGGCTCCAGCATCACGATTCTGAATTGCTGCGAAAACGTTATTCATAAGAAATCCTTCCAGCCCTCAGGGCTGTTCCAGTGTGGTACGTCATCTTCAGAGCTGTCACCTCGCTTTCCTGCCGCTCTTTTTTTCCTGTTCATCAGCAGCCGGGCAAACTTCTGCTCCCACTGCACGTGTTGCATCACATTGCCTTCCGCCATCCAGTAGGTAATGAATTCAAGCAGGTCTGATTTTTTGTACCCGTCAGCAGGTAGTGCATGACCCCACATCCTGGCGCGCATGACAAAGTCATCTGACGGCTGCCAGTTTTCATGCATGGTGAATTTGCCGATCGGTTCTCCGATACCCGGAACGACAACGGGAGAGATTTGAATTTCTTCGCGCGCAGAGAGAGGGGTTTTACTTTCCCTGATCCCTGTTCCCTGATCCATTCCTAATGGTACTTGTCCGGTATCAGTACCGTACTCATACGGTATTAGAGGTAAGCATCTGATTTTGCTTTCTTTTGGCTTGTTTACGACCTGATGTTTGAGGAAGTTTGTAATTGCCCCAAATTGCTTGCCATCTGAGGTGGAAAACATGGACAAATAACCACAGTTGGAAAGCTCCTGTATCAGTACCGGAATAGGAACGGACGGTTCACGGATTGGAAACACAGCCGCTTTTATCAGTTTAGGGTTGGCGTTGAAGTACCCTTCATCGTCGGCATAATTCAGCAAGCCAATCGCTAAAAGGCATGCCGGTTCTGAAAGCTCAGCCATATCTTCGTCTGTCCAGAACTCAGGCTTAATTGTGCGAATGCGCGCCATCAGATCACCTCCGGCACGTTGCCTTTCGCAGCTTCATCCATAATCCGTTTAATCTCTGCCTGCCGCCTGCGGTTTGACTCCATGGTGCATTCCACACAATGACCGTTGTAAACCCAGCGCTCGCTGTCATGGCCTCGCTTACACTGCTTCCCGGTGTAATAACGCTTCAGTCCAGCCTTTGCAGCTGACATACGAGTGATAATCTCCACACTTCACCTCAGATTCTGGTTATGGTTACGATGATTTTGTGCGATGGACGAAAAAAGATCAACCATATTCGGATCATTATTACCTGAGAGGACTGAATAGATATGAAAAGACCGCCAGAAGGCGGCCTGATGGGGGGTTGAATGAGGTTTTATTCGTAAAAGAAGATAGCCAGTTCCGGCTTTGTTCTGACCCATCCGCGTTGTTTGCATGCCTTAAACAGCCCATTCATCAATGTCTTACCGGGCATTTTCCGGCGGCCTGTCAGATGCGTCTGGATGTAATGGCTGGTCGTCCCGGCCTCGTCAGCAAAGGCATTTCGCTCATCAGGAGTGAGTTGCAACCAGTGTTTTTTGAAGTCGAATTTTTCGTTCTCGCTCATAGCTATTGCCTGATATTAATTTCAGATAACAAATACTCACCCAGAAGGTAATAAAAATCAAGGTTTGTTACCTGTGAGGTGCATTTACCTGTGGGGTAAATTCGCTTTTAATTGAACCACTAACTAATTCATATATGAGGCGAATCACCAGAGCATGAAAAGTATTCAGGATATCCGCAGGCAGAATATTAACGATATCATCGACCGTGACTTTAACGGGGTGCAGACTCGTCTGGCGGAAAGACTGGGAACTCAGGCAAACCTGGTGAACCGCTGGGCCCGCGGGCAGAAGGTTGTCGGCGACACAGTAGCGCGCAAGATTGAGAAGGCAGCAAACAAGCCGTCGAACTGGCTGGACGTCGACCACTCTATATCTGCTGTTGCCATCCCCCAGGAGGAGATCACCGCTTCCGATATCGGCCAGCTGGCGGCGCATAATCTCGAAGCGTGGATGCAGAACAACCGCGATCTGTCATCTCAGGGCAAGCTGTCGAAAGCGTCCGGCGTTGCCCAGGCGACAATCAACCGCATGCTCAACAATGAGGTTAGCGTTTCCATTTCCACCCTGGAGGCGATCGCCAGCGCGTTCGGGCGTCGCGGCTATGAGCTTCTCATCCATCCCCGCGACCCGGCTACCATCCATTACGACCGGGCCCGCTACGCATTGTTACCTGAGAGCGAGAAAAGCAAGATCGAGAGCTACGTCGATTTCGTGATTGTTCAGAACGGTAAAACTCAAGAGTAAACCAATACATTTCAGATACTAAGCCGCAATTGAGCGGCTTTTTTATTGCCCATAGCATTACCCCATGGGTAATTTTTTATAATCATACCTATTGACTTCAAACCACATAAGGATAATTATTACCTCAACGGTAACACTGAGGTAACGAATTATGCAGTGGAAAATCATCAACGGTTGGTACTGCGTTACGGCGTGCGGGCTGATGAGCACCAAGTGCCGCACTCTGCATGAAGCCATCAACTGGGCTTTTGTCACCAAGATGGCAGTCAAAACTGAAATGGATATGGGGATGAGCAAGTGAATATAGATATCGAAATTACTGCTTCTGGCATTGAAGTTGAGGCTGGCAAATATCGCGATGAAGTTAGTGTTTCTCTTTCAAATGTTGACGTTGGTTCATTGCTTGAGGAAGTCGGGCAAGAAAACGTATTTGAACACGTCGAGCTTAGTGATTACGTCGACTGGGCCGAAGCAAAAGATAAGGTTTCTGAAATTCTTGAACGCCTTTCACCTGATGAAGTTATCAGCTGGCTGCGCGACAACGGGCATATGGAAGACGAAGCATGAACATCCAGCAGATTAACAACCTGAAAAAAATCATGACCAGCATCGACAGCGACTACCAGCTGAGCCAGATGCACTACGAACGCCAGGTAGAGCTGATCGACGCAATTAAGCATCACCAGCTGCAGAGACCTTTCTACGAGCTTGAGCGCAAAGGCGTTCGCACGGAGATTCTGGAAGAGCTGATGATGAGCCCGGAGTTTGAAGAAGCTCTCGCAGCGTACCAGGCCGCGCTGACCAGCATCATCGCGAAATGGGATCTGGCTGACAAGTTGGACACAGCGAGGAACGCGGCATGATGCATAACGTCGGCAGCATGGACAGGACCAAATACCTCGGCGGCAGTGATGTCGCCGGTATTCTCGGGATTAGCCCTTGGCGTACTCCGCTTGAGGTGTATCTGGATAAGGTTCAGCCACGCATCAAGCCAGTAGATCCTTCAAAGCAGAAAGTTTTCACGCGTGGGCAGCGCATGGAGCCATACGTAATTGACCTGCTTTCTGAAGAGACAGGCCTGGAAATTATTCATCGCGGCAACCGGTATATCCACCGAGATTACGGCTTTATCGCAGCTGAGATCGATGCAGAAGCGGCTACCGGCGAGAACATCGAGATCAAAACAGTTAGCCCGTTCAAGGCCAGGGAATGGGGAGAGGTTCAGACCGATGCGATCCCTGTTCATTACACGGCGCAGGCCATGCATGGACTGATGGTTACAGGAAAGCAGGTATGCGTATTCGGCGTCCTGATCGGCGGGGACGATTTCCGTATTTATCGCGTTGATCGCGATGAGGAAACAATTCAGGCGATCCTGGAGAAAGAGGTCGCCTTCTGGGACAGGGTGATAAACCTGAACCCACCGGAGGCCACAACCGTCAGCGATATTTCTCTGATGTTTGAGAAGGATGCTGGTTCAAGCATCGAGGCAGACGGTAAGGCCCTGGCACTTTTCAACGACCTGCGCGACATGAAATCACGCTGCAAGTCGCTGGAAGCAGAAATCGCCGTATCGGAAGAGAAGCTGAAGCTGTACATGCAGGAGCATTCAATACTGACGCTCGACGGGAAACCGATTTGCACATGGAAATCTCAGGTAAGCAACCGTTTCGATCAGAAATTATTCCAGGTTGAGCACCCTGACCTGTACGAAAAATTCAAAACAGCAACGACATCACGCGTTTTCAGAATGAAGTAAGGAGAAAAAATGTCTACCACCGCACTTAAGGCAGCAGCGACCGGCAACCAGGTTGCGCAGCATAACGAGAAACCTACCACCCTGGCCGGGCTTCTCGCTGATCCAAAAATTAAGGCTCAGATGGCTCTGGCTCTTCCAAAGCACATGACAGCTGACCGACTGGCACGCATCGCCACTACTGAGATCCGCAAGGTTCCAAAACTGGCCGCATGCGACCAGGCCAGTTTCCTAGGGGCAATTATGCAATGCGCTCAACTCGGGCTGGAACCGGGCGGAGCACTGGGACACGCGTACCTGATTCCGTTCGATAAGCGCCAGAAAGTTAATGGTCGCTGGGAAACGGTATCGACAGAAGCTCAGCTGATCATTGGCTATCGCGGGATGATTGACCTTGCGCGCCGCTCCGGGCAGATCCTGAGCATCTCAGCGCGCACAGTCCATGTAAACGACAAATTCAGCTACTCATACGGTCTGGAAGAAACGCTCGAGCACTCACCTTGCGAAACCGGTGATCGCGGCGAACTGACCCATGTATACGCAGTGGCCCGCCTGAAAGATGGCGGCGTCCAGTTCGAAGTTATGAGCCGGGCAGACGTTGAAAAAGTACGGGCCCTGAGCAAAGCCGGCAGCAGTGGCCCATGGGTTGACCACTTCGATGAAATGGCGAAAAAGACGGTGATCCGCCGCCTGTTCAAATACCTGCCTGTTTCTATCGAACTGCAAAAAGCTGTTGTGATGGATGAACGCGCGGAAGCTGGCTTGAGCCAGGATAACGCGGCAGTTATCACCGGAGAGTATTCCGTTGTTGATGATGAGCAGCATAGCCTGACGGTGGTTTCTGACTCTGACCGTGAAGAAGCGCGGGAATACGTCAGCGCAATTCTGAACAGCCTCGATTCATCCGCAGCAGATGCCAAGGCGATGTTTAAGCGTGCCGAAGATGAGATCAACGCCATGGCTGAAAAGCTCGGTGAAGAATACCACCAGGGATTTATGACGACGCTAAACGATATGCGTCCTGAATTCGAATAACACCACCGTGGCGCCACGGCGCCACACCTGCAACCAAGAGAGGTATTTATGAAAGGTGCATTTGGTAAGAAGGAACTCCTGGCGGTGGTGCCACTGTCATGGAGCACGATTGACCGCCTGGAACAGGCTGGCGAATTCCCGTCTCGTTTCTGGATCACAGATCGCCGCTGCGCGTGGGACCAGAGCGAAGTTGAAGCCTGGCTGGATAAACGTAAGGCGGCAAGCCCGGCGACGTTCACCGGAAAAAAGCCGCCAGTTGACCGCCGCGTGTATCGCCCGGTGAGTGCGGCAGCATGACGGCGCTGAAGAAGCATATCGGCAGATGGTCAGATGTGTACCTGTATCTGGCCGTGGTCGCCTACCTGATGTGGCTGGCGGCGGTAATCAGTTGAGAGGTCTGGATCAGATGAAAAAGACGAAACTTGAGCGCTATCACGAAGACTACGTATCGCAGCGCCGTGTTGAAAGGGTGGTGGCAGTAACGCCGGAAGCGATGGAGATCGAAAGCCGGGCTATTGACCGTGAGCGCCGCGGGCATTATCGCATCGCTGCCCGTCTCTGGCTCCAGTGCCTGGATGCAGCCGTCGGTGAAGTGGAACGCGCCCGCATCGCGGTGCGCCGCCAGCAGTGCATCACCAAAGGTAACCGCAAGCTGCACCTGGACTACAGCGGTATAGGATGTCGCGGGGTGGTGTATGACTAACCCTCACGACGGGATCACCGTGGGCAGTATCACGCTGGTTTATTCGACTCTGCGCCGCGGGTGGTTGGCACCAGGCGGCCAGGTTATCAGAAACCCATTGAAGGATCAGCGCCTGGCTGAGCTGATGAACAGCAAGAAGGTGGCAGCATGACTGACGGATATATCAATGAACTCGAAATGGGGAAATGCGGTGAATATTACGCAATTTTCTCGTTAACCAAACAAGGGTTTATTTGTTTCCCGTCAGACCAGGGATTGCCATATGACATCGTTGTCCAGAGCGGAGGAAGGTTATTGCGTGGGCAGGTCAGATCGACACTACGCATGAGAGATTACGGCAAATCAAAAAATGTTTACAGATTTAGCACAAGAACCGGGAAAGGGAGCATTAGAGCTACTCAATGTGGATCTTGTGATTTTTATGCATTTGTTGTTATCGAAGATGAAAAAATAGGTTTCATGGCAGCAAAGGAGCTTATCAGCTGCAAAAACATTGGCTCAATAAAACAAACTTTGGAATTTCGCACTGAAGATAAAGTTTACCCAGGGCGAATTTACCCTACCGGTAAGCAAAGAATGCTTGATTACTCAAGAAATATCGAATCGCTTTCATCGTTTCGTCGCGTAACTGAACTGTTGAGGAAAAAATCATGACAACTAAAAAATACACCTTAATTTATAGCGATCCGCCTTGGGTTTACCGTGACAAAGCAGCCGACGGTGAGCGCGGCGCGGGGTTCAAGTATCCGGTTATGAACGTGCTGGATATCTGCCGCCTGCCAGTGTGGGATCTGGCTGCCGAAGATTGCCTGCTCGCGATGTGGTGGGTTCCGACTCAGCCGGTTGAAGCTCTGAAGGTTGTCGAAGCGTGGGGTTTCAAACTGATGACGATGAAGGGATTCACCTGGCACAAAACGAATAAGCACAAAGGCAACAGCGCGATCGGCATGGGCCATATGACCAGGGCGAACAGCGAAGACTGCCTGTTTGCGGTACGCGGAAAGCTGCCGGCGCGCATGGACGCTTCGATCTGCCAGCATGTCACGGCGCCGCGCCTGGAGAACTCGCGCAAGCCGGATGTAATCAGGGAGAAACTTGTGCAGTTGCTGGGTGATGTGCCGCGCATTGAGCTATTCGCACGTCAGTCGTCACATGGCTTTGACGTATGGGGAAACCAGTGCGAAGGTCAGGCGGTTAAGTTGCATCCCGGCTATGCGCTGGACATTTCAGGCATTTCACAGGCATTAAAAAACGCCAAGTTGTCACCAACAGACAACCAGGGCCGGGAGCGTGCAGCATGAAGCTGATTGATATTTTGGTGCGGGAATTACCGAAGCATGGCGGCTGGCCTGAAGGTGCGGTTGAGTGCTGCCGTCACAAGTTAGGAAATAGCATAGACTTCTATGACGAAACTGGTAATTGGGATGATGATTGCTACCTAAAGTACGGGAAAGACTTCGCCAAAGATTGCATATACGAGCCGAAGGCTGAGACGGATTCTCTTCAGTTAATATCTCGCTCGGAATACGAAGCCGCACTTGCAGCCAGCAAGCCAGAATGGGATGGCGAGGGATTGCCTCCGGTGGGTGTTAACGCAGAGGTGCTCTTTGCCGCCGACACAGAGCCAAAATGGTTTTCTTTCTTAGCGAAGTTTATTGGCGAAAATCATGTTATTGCTCTGGTTGACCTGGAAGAAATTAGCTACAAGAAAGACGAACTTTTAACATCGGATGTTAAGTTTGCACCACTTCGCTCAGAGGAGGACAGGAAGCGCGATGCAGCGATAAGCGCCATCGATGCAGCTTGCTTATTGGTAAGGGATGCCAGCAAGACAGCTGCAGCAATTTACGATGCTATAGCCGCAGGTGACATCCCGGGCGTTAAGATTGAATAACGGCTTAATCCTTTCCTTCCATCCACCTCTCAAACTTCGACGGGGAGAACGGCACCAGATCGGTGTGCTCCCCGTTAATCCAGGCATCAACCATATCCGCCCACTGCTGCAACATATAGGCGCGCTGCCGGGCATACTCCGCTTTATTGTAAACCGCTCTCGTCCCTTTCTGCTTTCTGGCCTGGCCTTTCTCTATCCAGTCTGATGGATAATCAGCTTCATGAAGGTTAGTACTGGCGGTACGTCGAAGATCATGCACAGTAAAGCGTTCAAAGTGATAACCCGATTCGTTTATGCGCGCCACTACGCGGTCGATCAGGGAATTAAGCGAGGCGTTAGAGATAGGTTTGTTGAAGTCGTATCTGCCAGGCACAAGATAAATACTGCCGCCTGCACACATCTGAAGGGTCACCATTAAATCAAGAGCCTGCCGGGAAAGGTAAATTGAATGAGGTTTCCCGCTCTTCATTCTTTCGCCCGGAATGGTCCATACCCCTTTGGTGAAGCTTATCTCTTTAAGCTCGGCGTTGGTGAACTCTCCTTTCCTGACCATCGTCAGCAGAACGAGCTTGATTGCCATCTTCAGCGTTCCCATTGCACTGAAACTATCCAGCGCACGGAAAAAAACACCAATTTCTTCTGGACTAAGGTATCGCTCCCGGTCCACAAATGTGGCAATGGATGACGGTTTTATATCAGCAGCTGGGTTATAGAACCCGTGCCCTCTGTCATTAGCATGACGGTACACACTGCTGATTATCTCCCGGGCTCTTACTGCTGTTGCATTACCACCGCGCTGGACGATTTTATCGCACAAATCACGAACCGACGCTGTGGTGATCTCAGTCATTAGTTTGTTGCCGAGTGACGGTATCAGGTCACGATCAATGATCGCCAGCTTAAGCTCCCGCGTACTGTCGGCCAGCGTGGCATTCTTCATATAACTGTCGGTATGTACCGCGAACGTCTCAGCCCCACGGATTTTTTTAATACCGTCTCGTTTCGCCGCAGCAGGCGACTGGCCTGCCTTCACGAGCTTTTTAGCGTTAATCAATTCTTCTCTCGCTTCCGCCAGGCTGATACCGTCACGCCCATACTGGCCGATCACCAGCGTTTCCCGGCGGCCGTTGATTCGGTAGTCGTAGCGGAAAGAGACAGAGCCTGACGTGAGCACGGCGACATACAGCCCGTCACGGTCGGAAACCTTATAAAGTTTCTCTTGCGGCTTCAGGTTTTTCAGTTTGGTATCGGTAAGCATAATTCACCCGTAATGCATCCATGTTTTTGTCGGTACGAGAGTATACCTTTCGGGTAATACCGTCACCTGTACCGACGAAAAATGTGGTGTAGAGTGAATAGATATGAGTAGATATAAACAAAAACCCTCTGTAATTACAGAGGGTTAGATATTAAAATGAATAGATATGATGAGCTATGAGATAGCTATACATCATTCCCACTCAATCGTAGCCGGTGGCTTACCGCTGATGTCATATACGACCCGCGATATGCCATTGACTTCATTGATTATTCTGTTAGACACGCGGCCCAGGAAGTCATACGGCAGGTGCGCCCAGTGCGCGGTCATGAAGTCGATGGTTTCTACCGCACGCAGGGAGACAACCCAGTCGTACTTACGGCCATCGCCCATTACGCCTACAGAGCGAACCGGCAGGAACACGGTGAACGCCTGGCTTACCTTGTTGTACAGGTCAGCTTTGTGCAGCTCTTCGATGAAGATCGCGTCCGCGCGACGCAGCAGGTCGCAGTACTCTTTCTTCACTTCGCCCAGCACACGCACGCCCAGACCCGGGCCCGGGAACGGGTGACGGTAGAGCATATCGTACGGTAGACCCAGTTCCAGACCGATCTTACGCACTTCGTCTTTGAACAGCTCGCGCAGCGGTTCGACCAGCCCCATCTTCATCTCTTTCGGCAGGCCGCCCACGTTGTGGTGAGATTTGATGACGTGCGCTTTACCGGTGGCGGAGGCCGCGGATTCGATAACGTCAGGGTAGATAGTGCCTTGCGCCAGCCATTTCACGTCTTCCAGCTTCAGCGCTTCTTCATCGAACACTTCAACGAACACGCGGCCGATGATTTTACGTTTCGCTTCCGGATCGTTCTCGCCTTTCAGCGCGTCCAGGAAGCGCTGCTCGCCTTCCACGTGAACGATGTTCAGACCGAAGTGGTCACCAAACATGTCCATAACCTGCTGGGCTTCGTTCAGACGCAGCAGACCATTGTCGACGAAGACACAGGTCAGGTTTTTGCCGATCGCGCGGTGCAGCAGCATCGCGGTCACGGAGGAGTCAACGCCGCCGGAGAGGCCGAGGATCACTTTGTCATCGCCAACCTGTTGGCGGATACGCTCAACGGCGTCGTCGATGATTTTTGCCGGGGTCCACAGGGCTTCACACTGGCAGATGTCACGCACGAAGCGCTCCAGCATGCGCATACCCTGACGGGTGTGGGTCACTTCCGGGTGGAACTGCACGCCGTAGAAGCGTTTTTCTTCGTTTGCCATGATAGCGAACGGGCAGCTCTCGGTGCTGGCAACGGTCACGAAGTCAGACGGGATGGCGGTGACTTTGTCGCCGTGGCTCATCCACACGTCCAGCAGCGGTTTGCCGTCTGCGGTCAGGGAGTCTTCGATACCGCGCACCAGCGCGCTGTCGGTGACAACTTCTACCTGCGCGTAGCCAAACTCACGCTCGTTAGAACCTTCGACGTGGCCGCCAAGCTGCATTGCCATGGTCTGCATGCCGTAGCAAACGCCGAATACCGGCACGCCAGCTTCGAACACGTACTGCGGTGCGCGTGGGCTGTTCTCTTCGGTAGTACTTTCCGGGCCGCCAGAAAGGATGATGCCGCTTGGATTGAATTCGCGAATCTGTGCTTCCGTGACATCCCACGCCCACAGTTCACAGTAAACGCCCAGTTCACGTACGCGACGCGCCACCAGCTGAGTGTACTGAGAACCAAAGTCCAGGATGAGAATGCGATGTTTATGAATGTTTTCCGTCATTGACGCTAATTCCGAGGCAAGTGAAACAAAAACAGAGCGCCCGGCAGGAGCCGGGCGCGGAAACTTATCAGGAGCCCAGACGGTAGTTCGGGGACTCTTTGGTGATCGTCACGTCGTGAACGTGGCTCTCCTGGATACCCGCACCGCTGATGCGTACGAATTCCGCTTTAGTACGCAGCAGGTCAATGGTACCACAGCCGGTCAGACCCATACAGGAGCGCAGGCCGCCCATCTGTTGGTGAATGATCTCTTTCAGACGGCCTTTATAGGCAACGCGACCTTCGATACCTTCCGGTACCAGTTTGTCAGCGGCGTTATCGGTCTGGAAGTAACGGTCAGAGGAACCTTTGGACATCGCGCCCAGAGAGCCCATACCGCGGTAAGATTTGTAAGAACGGCCCTGGTAGAGTTCGATTTCACCCGGGGATTCTTCGGTACCAGCCAGCATAGAGCCTACCATCACCGCAGCAGCACCTGCGGCGATCGCTTTAGCGATGTCACCAGAGAAGCGGATACCGCCGTCAGCGATAACCGGAATACCGGTGCCTTCCAGCGCTTCAACCGCGTCAGACACTGCAGTGATCTGTGGAACGCCCACGCCGGTCACGATACGGGTAGTACAGATGGAGCCAGGACCGATACCCACTTTCACCGCGCTGCAACCAGCGTCAGCCAGTGCGCGAGCACCTGCGCCCGTTGCCACGTTACCGCCGATGATCTGCAGGTCAGGGTATTTAGCACGGGTATCACGAATACGTTGCAGAACGCCTTCGGAGTGGCCGTGAGAAGAGTCAATCAGCAGCACGTCAACGCCCGCAGCAACCAGCGCATCAACACGCTCTTCGTTACCGGCACCCGCGCCAACTGCAGCACCTACGCGCAGACGGCCATGCTCGTCTTTACAGGCGTTAGGTTTACGTTCTGCTTTCTGGAAATCTTTAACGGTGATCATGCCGCGCAGGTGGAAGTTTGCATCCACAACCAGCGCTTTCTCAACGCGTTTTTCGTGCATTTTAGCGAACACGACGTCACGGGCTTCGCCTTCACGAACGGTTACCAGACGCTCTTTCGGTGTCATATAAACACTGACAGGCTGGTTCAGGTCGGTCACGAAACGCACGTCACGACCGGTAATGATACCGACCAGTTCGTTGGCTTCAGTCACAACCGGGTAACCGGCAAAGCCGTTACGTTCGGTCAGGGCTTTCACTTCGTGCAGGGTGGTGGTTGGCAGAACGGTCTGTGGGTCAGACACGATACCGGATTCATGTTTCTTCACGCGGCGAACTTCTTCAGCCTGACGCTCGATAGACATGTTTTTGTGAATAAAGCCGATGCCACCTTCCTGTGCCAGGGCGATAGCCAGGCGCGCTTCAGTCACGGTGTCCATTGCCGCAGAGAGCATAGGAATGTTCAGGCGAATGGTTTTCGTCAACTGCGTGCTGAGATCGGCAGTATTCGGCAGAACAGTGGAGTGAGCGGGAACAAGGAGGACGTCGTCAAACGTCAGTGCTTCTTTAGCGATACGTAGCATGGGCAATATCTCTGACCTGGGTGGTTAAATATTGCCGTGGCATTATACAGAGCGTAACCGATTGCATCCACACTTTTTTATAAAAAAACCTTGCACTCCCCTCTCAGCAGGTTACTATCGACTGAATAACTTGCTGATTTAGAATTTGATCCCGCTCACATGTTATCCTCTCAACCCCCTTCAATTTTTACCGTTAGCCGCCTTAATCAAACGGTTCGTTTACTGCTTGAGCAGGAAATGGGGCAAGTGTGGATCAGCGGTGAGATCTCAAACTTCACGCAGCCGTCATCCGGTCACTGGTACTTTACGCTAAAAGACGATACCGCCCAGGTGCGTTGCGCGATGTTCCGCAACAGCAACCGTCGCGTGACGTTCCGTCCTCAGCACGGCCAGCAGGTTCTGGTTCGCGCCAATATCACGTTGTATGAACCGCGCGGCGACTATCAGATTATCGTCGAGAGCATGCAGCCTGCGGGCGAAGGCTTGCTACAGCAGAAGTATGAACAGCTAAAAGCAAAACTCTCGGAAGAGGGGTTGTTCGACCAGCAGTTCAAAAAGCCGCTCCCCTCTCCTGCCCACTGCGTTGGGGTTATTACTTCAAAAACCGGTGCGGCCCTGCACGATATTTTGCACGTGCTCAAGCGTCGTGACCCTTCCCTACCCGTGATCATCTACCCAACCGCCGTACAGGGTGACGATGCACCGGGCCACATTGTCCGCGCCATTGAACTGGCGAATGCGCGTCAGGAGTGCGACGTGCTGATAGTCGGACGTGGCGGCGGCTCGCTGGAAGACCTGTGGAGCTTTAACGACGAACGTGTGGCACGAGCGATTTTCGCAAGCCATATCCCTGTCGTGAGCGCCGTCGGGCACGAAACGGACGTCACCATCGCGGATTTTGTTGCGGATTTACGCGCCCCTACGCCGTCCGCAGCAGCGGAAGTGGTGAGCCGCAACCAGCTGGAGCTGCTGCGTCAGCTTCAGAACGGCCAGCAGCGTCTTGAAATGGCGATGGACTACTTCCTCGCAAACCGTACCCGTCGTTTTACCCAGCTTCATCATCGACTGCAGCAGCAGCACCCACAACTGCGACTGGCGCGTCAGCAGACCGTCCTGGAGCGCCTGCGTCAGCGTATGAATTTCGCGCTGGATAACCAGCTCAAGCGCGCGGTGTCGCGTCAGCAGCGCGTCACGCAGCGCCTGAACCAGGGGAACCCGCAGCCGAAAATTTATCGCGCGCAAACGCGGATCCAGCAGCTCGAATATCGTCTGGCAGAGAATATCCGTACGCGGCTGAGCTCAACCCGCGAACGCTTTGGCAATGCGGTGACCCATCTTGAAGCGGTTAGCCCTCTCTCCACGCTGGCGCGCGGCTATAGCGTGACGACGGCGACAGACGGCAAAGTGCTGAAGCAAACTAAACAGGTGAATACCGGTGATGTGCTGACGACACGTCTTTCAGACGGTTGGGTAGAAAGCGAAGTGAAATCAATTAAACCGGTGAAAAAAACGCGCCAGCGTAAAACCGGATAATTCTTCGCCGGTTACTTACTATACTGCTGCTATTCCCTTTTTTAATAAGGAGAGCAGCATGTCCCATCGTCATAGCGTTATTCCCCCTTATATTCTTCGTCGTATTATCGAAAGCGGTTCAGAGCAGCAACAGCGCTGCGCACGCCAGACCTTAACCCATGTCCAGACGCTGATGGCCCACATGCCGGGAAAACCTGCCGCGCCGCACGTGAATAAAGCCGGACAGCTGGAGCGCGATATTTACGACGCGAAGCAGACCCAGGAACTGCCGGGTTCGCAGGTGCGTTACGAAGGCCAGCCTTCGAACGGTGATGTGGCGGTGGATGAAGCGTACGATTATTTGGGTATTACCCATGATTTCTTCTGGAAAGAATATCAGCGTGACTCACTCGATAATAAAGGGCTTATTTTGACCGGTACCGTGCATTACGGTCGGGAATATCAGAACGCCTTCTGGAACGGTCAGCAGATGGTATTCGGCGACGGTGACGGGGAAATCTTTAACCGCTTTACCATCGCCATCGACGTGGTGGCACACGAGCTGAGCCACGGTGTGACTGAAACCGAAGCCGGGCTTATCTATTTTGAACAGTCTGGCGCGCTGAACGAGTCGCTATCAGACGTGTTTGGATCCCTGGTCAAACAGTATCATCTGAAGCAAACCGCCGATAAAGCAGACTGGCTCATTGGTGAAGGGTTGCTTGCAAAAGGAATCAACGGTAAAGGGCTGCGTTCGATGTCTGAACCCGGCACTGCCTACGACGATCCGCTGCTCGGCAACGATCCGCAGCCCGCGCACATGAAAAATTTCATTAAAACGCGCGAGGATAACGGCGGCGTACACCTGAACTCCGGCATCCCCAACCGGGCCTTTTATCTGGCCGCGACCGCGATCGGCGGCTACACCTGGGAAAAAGCGGGTTATGCCTGGTACGACACAGTTTGCGATCGCAATCTGGCGCAGGATGCGGATTTTGAGGCCTTCGCAAAACTGACGATAGCACACGGAGAGAAACGCTCCGGTGGCGACGTTGGAGCGGCCATTAAGCAAGCCTGGGAACAGGTGGGAGTGCTGTAAATGCAGGTTCCGGAACTGACGGATGACGCCGTGGTTGAGCTGGCCCGTGAAGGCGGCGTCGCTTTTATTCCTAAGCTGAGCGGCCAGCGTACCATCGCGCTTTCTTCGCTCAATGAGGCTCAGCGCCAGCGCGTGGTGAGCATCCTGGAGCAGGCCTTTCCGCGCGGTCAGCCGCCGGGACAAGCCTCGTCACCCGGCAGCGGCGACCAGCGCTATTTCCGCATCCAGATTATCTGGACCGGGCAAAATCAGGCGCACTACGCCGATATCATCGTGCTGGTACCGGAGCAGGAGGCGCCCGAGTCGCTGATCGAGCTGTGGCAGAAAGGCGAAGGCTGCGTGTGCGATTAGCCTTCGGCCTGAACGAACTCCACGCGTTTTTTAGAGATAAGACCGTGGCCGTTCTGGCAGAAATAGTCCACCGCGCCGCAGGCTTTTAATACCTGGAGTGGCTGATGGCATTCCGGGCAACGGGCTTCAAGCACAATGTCTTTATTACAGCTGTCGCAATGTGCCACCCCGTTCAGGGGCTCAAGCGGTGTCTGGCAATCCGGGCAGGTAATCGTCATGGTGACTCCTTTAGCGCATTCATGTCTGTGATAATTTTACCACGTTGCGTTCAGTGCGGGCCACGCAACTGTTGCTGCAAGGTCAGCAGCAGCGTCACTTCCTCGATCCTGCGGCGCGTGGTGCGACTCACCTCTTGCGGAGCCCGTTCATACAGACTCCTGGCGCCCAGAATATGCTCTGCAAGACAGTGTTCGTAGATTGTGCCGGGAATTTTCCAGCATTGACGGGTCTCGCCATTTATCAGCTCCAGCACATCTTCTGTGCCGTGCCGGTCGTAGCTGATAGTGCCCCCGTCCCTTAAGCAGAGCCGTAAACCTTTTTGCCCGCCCGCGGGTCCCGCGTATTTGTTAAGCCAGATATCCACCGGCACGCCGCTGATGCAGCCCTGAAGATGCGCCTCGCCTTCCGCAGTGGTCAGGTCGCCTTTTGCGATTTCGCGACCCAGCCGGTCTTTAGCCGTGACGACCTGCAACGTCATCTCATCACTCCCTCCCAGATAACGCACCGTTTCACGCAGCATCGCCAGCACGTGCGTACCGATATCCAGAATCACGCCATCAGGATGGCGAAGCGTACGGGTATCCGGCTCGCCCGTGGCAAAGTTAAGCGCAATGGGTTCTCCAGCTACGTTATAGCCACTCGGCTCCTGCAAAAAACCGTCGATTTTGACGATGTCAGAGACATTACCCACCAGCGACCGCTTCACCGTTTCAAGACGCACCATCCAGTGGTCGAGCGCCAGCACGCGAGATGCCACACCGGGTTTTGTCAGCAGCGTATTGAGCTTTTCTATTTGGGGAAGCGTGGCGACTACCGGTTTTTCAACCACAATGCGTGGAACGGGCGAGGCAATCGCCTGCTCCAGCACCTCAAGATGATGCAGCGATGCAGTGGTGATAAACAGGGTATCCAGCGGTATAGCAAGAAGCTCCGCAAGGGAAGTGCAGCGCGTAACGCCTTCAGGGTGCTTTGCGGGAAGAACATCAAACCCAAAACAACGAACCGAGTGACCAAAAAGATGTCGCAACGCAGGCATATACGCGGTTTCCACTACCGCGCCAAGACCAACAAATCCTAACTGCATAATTTCACCTCAGGGAATACAGTGCCGGGGCGTAACGTCTGCCCCGGCACACTGAGGTTTATCAGGCGTTAGCAGCCGGTTTAGTCTGCGCATTTTCCAGCATACGACGCACTGGAACAATGAGGACGATCAGTACCGCGGCACAAATCAGCAGCGCGACGGAACAGCGAGCAAAGAGATCCGGCAGCATATCCAGCTGGTCGGCCTTCACGTGACCGCCAATCAGGCCCGCAGCCAGGTTCCCCAGGGCACTGGCGCAGAACCACAAGCCCATCATCTGACCACGCATTCTCTCTGGCGCCAGCAATGTCATGGTCGCCAGGCCTATCGGGCTCAGGCAC
The DNA here is from genome assembly GCF_046521475.1 of Enterobacter sp. CPE_E890. Classification (NCBI taxonomy): domain Bacteria; kingdom Pseudomonadati; phylum Pseudomonadota; class Gammaproteobacteria; order Enterobacterales; family Enterobacteriaceae; genus Enterobacter; species Enterobacter sp. CPE_E890. The sequence goes on from NZ_JBKFZW010000001.1 coordinate 3,679,684, forward strand.
AGTTCGCCGAGCGTCAGCATCAGGATACTGCCCACCAGCCAGAACGGCGACACGCCCGCGCCACCATTACTCAGCACGTTTTCTGCCGCCAGCATCATCAGGCCAAAACCTGCCGCAGCACACAGAATACCGATAACAAACTTGGTGATACTGCTCGGACGAATGTTCATGCTCGCAAGCTTCGGCCATGCCCAGCTAAATACCGGTGCCAGCAGGATGATGAACAGGGCGTTAATTGACTGGAACCACACCGCCGGGATTTCGAAATCACCGATCATGCGGTTAGTGTAGTCGTTGGCGAACAGGTTGAACGAGGTTGGCTTCTGCTCAAACGCAGACCAGAAGAAGGCCGCAGAGATCAGCAGAATAAAACAGACCAGCAGTCTGGCACGCTCTTTACGGTTCAGGCCTGCAAAAACAAACAGATAAATAAAGTAGAGGGCCACGGACGCCGCAATCACGTAAACCAGCACGCTGGCTACCGCGACCGGGTTAATCACAATCACGCCTTGTGCGATCAGCGTGACGATCGTCGCCACACCTGCGGCCAGCGCCAGGAGCCACACGCCCACGCCGTTACGCTTCACAACCGGGCTGTTCCAGGTGGAGTCCAGACCGACTTCGCTGTCATAGCGTTTCATCGCCGGAACGGCAAACACGCGGAAGATAATCAGCGCGACCAGCATCCCGATACCGCCAATACCAAAGCCCCAGTGCCAGCCGTGGGTTTTGATCAGCCAGCCGGAAATCAGTGGCGCGATGAACGAGCCCATGTTGATGCCCATGTAGAACAGCGAGAATCCGCCGTCACGACGCGCGTCACCTTTTTTGTACAGAGTACCGACCATCACCGAGATACAGGTTTTGAACAGACCAGAGCCGAGCACGATGAACATCAGGCCGATAAAGAACAGGTTATCGCCCATGATGGCCGACAGCGCGATCGACAGGTGACCGAGCGCAATCAGAATCGAACCGTACCAGACGGCTCTCTGCTGGCCGAGCCAGTTATCGGCCAGCCAGCCACCCGGCAGTGCGGCCAGATACATGGTCCCGGCAAAGATACCGACAATCGCCGAGGCGTTTTCGCGCGCCAGCCCCATCCCGCCGTCATAGACGGTGGCGGCCATAAACAGGATCAGTAACGGGCGAATGCCGTAAAACGAGAAACGCTCCCACATCTCGGTGAAGAACAGAGAACCGAGCGGATACGGATGGCCGAAGAACGTTCGGCTTTCTTTTTGATTAACAGAGGATTGCATAATTCTCCCGAAAGGTATGTCGTCGTGCTTGTAAACACCAGCAAGTACGCCGGTCAGTTACGTATCTGACCGATTTTTTACATGTGGCGAAAAGTTAGTTAACCATTTGATAACCAGGCGCTAGTTTTGTCTAGTACCGGACCCCGGACTTTAAGATGAAAATTCGACTATTGTCTACTTTCTTAGATTTAAACTTGGTTAAAAGTGAATAGTGATTGACTTCACACAGAGAAAACCGACGGTATGATTGAGCGAAAAAAAAAGCCCGCGATAAACGCGGGCTTTGGTGAGATCGGCAATGATTATTTGCTTTTCTTAATGTGTTTAATCAAACGCTTACGCTTACGCATCTGGTTTGGCGTCAGAGTGTTGCGCTTGTTGGCGAACGGGTTTTCCCCTTCCTTAAACTGGATACGGATAGGCGTACCCATCACGTCAAGCGATTTACGGAAGTAGTTCATCAGATAGCGCTTGTAGGAGTCCGGTAGGTCTTTCACCTGGTTGCCGTGAATCACCACGATTGGCGGGTTATAACCACCGGCGTGGGCATATTTCAGCTTCACGCGACGACCGCGCACCAGCGGCGGCTGATGGTCTTCTGCAGCCATGTTCATGATGCGAGTCAGCATGGCGGTACTCTGACGACGGGTGGAGCTGTCATACGCTTCACGCACCGATTCGAACAGGTTGCCCACGCCGCTGCCGTGCAGCGCGGAGATGAAGTGCACGCGAGCAAAGTCGATGAAGCCCAGACGGAAGTCGAGGGTCTCTTTCACCTGCTCTCTCACTTCATTGCTCAGGCCATCCCATTTGTTGACCACGATAACCAGTGAGCGCCCACTATTGAGGATGAAGCCGAGCAGAGAGAGATCCTGATCGGAGATACCTTCGCGAGCATCAATAACCAGCAGCACAACGTTGGCATCTTCAATCGCCTGCAGGGTTTTGATAACGGAGAATTTTTCCACCACATCGGTGATTTTTCCACGCTTACGTACGCCTGCGGTGTCGATGAGGACATACTCACGCTCATCGCGCTGCATAGGGATGTAGATACTGTCACGGGTGGTGCCCGGCATGTCGTAAACGACCACGCGTTCTTCACCCAGGATACGGTTAGTAAGCGTAGACTTACCTACGTTTGGACGACCCACGATAGCAAGCTTGATCGGCAGATCCTGCGGGTTGAAGTCGTCTTCAGGCTCTTCTTCTTCGCCCTCTTCTCCGTCTTCAAACTGCGCCCAGTATTCGGCGTCTTCGTCCACCTCTTCTGGCGGGTTAACTTCGTCGACCCACGGCAGCAGAACGGTTTCCAGCAGGCTGGTTACGCCACGGCCATGCGATGCCGCGATAGGGTAGATTTCACCCAGGCCCAGAGACCAGAAATCCGCGATTGCCTGATCGGCATCGATGCCGTCAGTTTTGTTCGCCACCAGGAAGGTCGGCTTTTCGCGTGAACGCAGGTGTTTGGCGATAGCGGAGTCCGCTGGCATCAGGCCAGCACGGGCATCCACCATGAACAGCACCACATCGGCCTCTTCAATTGCCAGCAGCGACTGCTCTGCCATGCGGGTTTCAACACCATCTTCAGTGCCGTCAATACCACCGGTATCAATACAGATGAACTCGCGTCCTTCTACTTCTGCACGACCGTACTTACGGTCACGCGTCAGCCCCGGGAAATCCGCAACCAGCGCATCACGGGTGCGTGTTAAACGGTTAAAAAGAGTGGATTTTCCAACGTTAGGGCGCCCGACAAGCGCGACCACAGGTACCATGTTTGAAGCCTCATAAAATTCAAAATAACGTCGCTTTCGCGGCGTTTTTAAAAATGTCAAAACGGCTCCTGAATGAACAGGAGCCGTTTAGTATACTACAACCGCCGGGTAATTAACGCGTGATCGCGTACAGCGTGCCGTCTTTTGCCTGAATCAGCAGTTTACCATCGGCCACAACCGGATCGGTCAGGAAACCAGAGCTGTCGACTTTTTGCTGTGCAACAAAGCGACCATTTTCTGGATCAATCCAGTGCATATACCCTTCGCTGTCACCAACCACCAGGCTACCGTTGTAAAGCGCTGGCGCGGTCAGCAGACGGTGCAGCAGATCGCTTTGCGTCCACAGCGTCACGCCACCTTCGGTGCTCAGAGCCAGCAGACGGTCGTTCTGGTCAACCATATAGATGCGGTTACCCTCAACGATGAAATCATTCACCGAGCCCAGCTCACGTTTCCACATGATCTGGCCGCTGCGCAGATCCAGCGCAGTCAGGTTACCGTTATAGGCCAGCGCGTAAACCACACCGTTAACGATAACCGGCGTTGTGTCGACGTCGCTCAGACGGTCAATTTCCGTTGAGCCCGTAGCCTGAGAGATACGCTGCTGCCAGATCATCTGGCCTTGCTGCATCAGCACTGCGCTCACGCGACCGTTGTCACCGCCGACAATGGCAGCACCAAACGCGGTAGCCGGTGCGGATTCGCCGCGCAGAGAAAGCGCTGGCATATCCAGGTTAACGGTCCATTTCACCAGTCCGTCCGCTTCGTTCAGCGCCTGCAGCTGACCGTTGCTGGTATGAATCAGCACCAGGCCGTCACTCACCACCGGACGAGACAGGGATTCACCCGCCACGGTCGTTTGCCAGGCAATGGAGCCGTCGCTGCTGTTCAGGGCATAAACCTGTGCTTTTTCGCTGCCCACGTAGACATGACCACCGGCAACCGTCAGGCCACCAGACAGCAGTGCAGGTTTACGGGAGAACCAGCCGTCTTTTTCCGCCAGGTTAATCGACCACACTTCTTTTCCGTCATCAGCGTTCACCGCTTTCACGGTACCTTTGCGGTCAGCCGCATAGATGACGCTGTCGGCAAAGGCCGGATGAAGGTTGGAATAGAAATCACCAATCCCATCACCCACGGAGGTGCTCCACGCAGTGGATGGGGTAAACTGGTTTTCAACCGTCGGCAGTGGGGACATTTTCACAACGTCTTCTTCGCCACTGAACAGTGAACAACCACTCAATAACGTAACAGAAAGCAGTCCTGGCAGAAGTAATTTACGCAATTGCATCGGGTCCCTCTCAGACGGACAAATTATTTATTTTCATCTGCATCATTTCGCTCAGCGCAGGTGATGCCTGACTATCCACGCCAGCTTGCCACGCTTTACGCGCGCCCGCTTTGTCACCTTTGCTCAGCAGTGCTTCACCGCGCAGATCGGCAACGATGGCAGCAAAGCCCTCACCTTTGATGGTATCGAGCGTTTTCAGCGCGTCGTCAGCTTTTTTCTGCTGAACCTGGATACGTGCCAGACGAAGGTTGATAACCGCTTTCAGGTTTTCATCGCTGGCGGCCGCAAGGCCCTGAGACAGCTGAGCAGCCGCTTTATCCAGTTCGTTCTTATCAACGTACTGCTGTGCTACTTCCAGTGCAGCCAGTGCACCGTAGGTGTTTTTGTTATCAGCCGCAAACTTTTCGGCTGCCGTCAGCGTTTGTGGCTGATCGGCTCGAATTGCGCTCACGGTATTTTCATAGGACAGGGACGCGCCACGCGCGGAATCCGCCTGATGATTGTTCCAGTAACGCCAGCCTATCAGCGCACCGACACCTAAAATTACCCCAACAACCAGCGCTTTGCCGTTTTCAGCGAAGAAGCGTTTAATCGCGTCGACCTGATCGTGTTCGTTCTCGTAAATTTCCACGCAGTCCTTCTCCTTAGCCTAATAGAGTGCGCAAGTGCGCCGCAACGCCGTCCTGCGTTACCGTTGTCTGCTCACCAGAGCGCAGGTCTTTCACTACTACTTCGCCGTTAGCCACTTCGGACTCGCCCAGCACCAGTGCAATACTTGCGCCCCACTTATCGGCACGAGCAAACTGTTTTTTAAAGTTGCCGCCGCCGTGGTTGGTCATCAGCTTAACCTCCGGCAGTGCATCGCGCACGCGTTCAGCAAGCTGCATCGCCGCAGACTGCGTATCCGCACCTGAGGCCACCAGGTATATATCGACAACGGAATCTGCTTTAAATTCCGGATTAACTGCCTGAACCAGCAAAACAAGTCGTTCAAGACCCATCGCGAAGCCAACCGCAGGGGCTGCACGGCCACCTAACTGCTCTACCAGACCGTCATAACGACCGCCCGCACACACGGTGCCCTGCGAACCGAGGCTTGAGGTAACCCACTCGAATACAGTGCGGTTGTAGTAGTCTAGACCGCGCACCAGGCGCTGGTTAACGGTGTAAGCGATACCTGCCGCTTCAAGCAGCTTGCACAGGCCCGCGAAGTGTTCGCGAGACTCTTCATCCAGGTAGTCACCCAGCGCAGGCGCATCGTTCAGCAGCGCCTGTACATCTGCGTTTTTGGAATCCAGAACGCGCAGCGGGTTGCTGTACATACGACGTTTGCAGTCTTCATCCAGCTTCTCTTTATGCTGTTCCAGGAACGCCACCAGCGCGTCACGGTAGTTTGCGCGCGCTTCCAGAGAGCCGATTGAGTTCAGCTCCAGCGAAACGTGCTCAGAAATCCCCAGCGCGCGCCACCAGCGAGCGGTCAGCATAATCAGCTCAGCGTCGATATCCGGACCCTGCAGGCCAAAGACTTCCACACCCAGCTGGTTGAACTGGCGATAACGCCCTTTCTGAGGACGTTCGTGGCGGAACATCGGGCCGATATACCACAGGCGTTGCTCCTGATTGTACAGAAGACCATGTTCGATGCCGGCGCGTACGCAGCCCGCCGTCCCTTCCGGACGCAAGGTCAGGCTGTCGCCGTTACGGTCCTCAAAGGTGTACATCTCTTTTTCAACCACGTCGGTGACTTCGCCGATCGCGCGTTTGAATAACGGGGTCTGCTCTACAATCGGCAAACGGATTTCGCTGTAACCGTAGCTGCCGAGCACCTGCTTCAGTGTGCCTTCAATGCGCTGCCAGATGGCGGTTTCGCCAGGCAGATAATCGTTCATGCCGCGGATGGCTTGAATGTTTTTTGCCACGTTTATTCTCTTTCTATATACAAAAAAAACCCAAAGAATGGGTTCAATCATACATGGGAAGCTCGCGGCTTCCCATCACGTTATTTTTCAACCTGCTGAACGCTGATACGCTGTGTCTCGTCCATCATGGCCGCTTTGGCACGGATGCGGGCTTCAAGCTGGTCGATCATGTCGCTATTATCCAGACGATCTTTACGAACGCCATCTTCATAGAGACCACTTTTCTTGTTACCGCCGGTCACGCCCAGGGTTGACACCAGCGCTTCACCCGGACCGTTCACCACACAGCCGATGATGGAGACGTCCATCGGTGTGATGATGTCTTCCAGACGCTGCTCCAGAGCATTCACCGTTCCGATCACATCAAACTCCTGACGTGAACAGGTTGGGCAGGCAATGAAGTTGATCCCACGTGCGCGAATACGCAGCGACTTCAGGATATCGAAACCGACCTTGATCTCTTCGACCGGATCGGCCGCCAGAGAGACGCGCAAGGTGTCACCGATCCCTTCGGAGAGCAGCAGCCCCAGACCGATCGCGGATTTTACCGAACCGCTACGCAGACCACCTGCTTCGGTGATCCCGAGGTGCAGAGGCTGGTCGATCTGTTTTGCCAGCAGGCGGTAAGATTCTACGGCAAGGAATACGTCAGACGCTTTTACGCTGACTTTGAACTGATCGAAGTTAAGACGATCGAGATGATCAACATGACGCATCGCGGATTCGAGCAACGCCTGTGGCGTAGGCTCACCGTACTTTTCCTGCAGATCTTTTTCCAGGGAACCGGCATTGACGCCGATACGGATAGGAATATTTTTATCGCGGGCGCAGTCCACTACCATGCGGATACGCTCTTCGTTACCGATATTGCCCGGGTTAATACGCAGGCAATCGACGCCGTATTCGGCCACTTTCAGGGCAATGCGGTAGTCGAAGTGGATATCAGCCACCAGCGGAACGCTGACCTGCTGTTTGATCAGTTTGAACGCCTCAGCGGCATCCATGGTCGGGACGGAGACACGAACAATGTCCGCGCCCACACGTTCTAATGCTTTGATTTGATTGACCGTCGCTTCCACATCGGTGGTGCGCGTGTTGGTCATCGACTGAACGGCGATTGGTGCCCCATCGCCGATTGGCACATTCCCAACGTAAATCCGTTTCGATTTTCTACGTTGAATCGGAGCCTGGTTATGCATGAAAAATCTCCCGCGTTGCCCGTCTGTTACTGTGCTGCTGATTGTTCGGCATTAACGGTAAGACGTGCAACCTGGTTAGTTCTGATAAAGCGGCTCAGGTCGACAGGTTTTCCTTGATACTGGATCTGTACCGCTGCCGGAGCGCCGATTTTAAGTTTATAAGGAGCCTGGCCGGTTAGGTTTAACGTGCCATCTTTACGCTGCAGGCCGCTGAACAGTTTTTTACCTGTTGCGTCAGTCACTTCCAGCCAGCAGTCGGCGTTAAAGTTCATCACCAGCGCATTCGGATCAGCGGCTGCCGTGGCAGTGCCTGCCGGGTTGGTTGGCAGAGAGGCTGCGGTATTGTCCGTAGGCTGACTGGCCGCTGGCGCGTTCGCCGCCGTATCAACATTAGCCTGAGAAGGGGAAACCACCGCGTTTTGATCCTGAGCCAGAGGTGCAGTGGTGTTCGCCGTTGCTACCGGGGTCTGCGCTGCACCGGTCGCCGACGCGTCTGGCGCTGCGGTCTGTGGCTCGCTGGAGGAAGCTGCGCCGTCGGTATTCAGCGGCACGCTCTGGCCGTTCTCACTTCCGGCCTGGTTGAGTTCGGCGGAGGATTGATCGGCCATGGTGGTGATCTCTTCCTGCTGCGCCTTGTGGTTTTGCCACCACCATGCGCCGGTCAGACCGATCACCACAAACAGGACCAGCCAGGTAAAGCTCATCAGCCAGCCATCACGTTTTTTACGACGTTTCCCCAGGGAGAAAGTCTGCATCGGCGCAACTTTCGCTGCACGTACCGGTGCCTGCTTCTCCATCATCGGCAGTAATTCGTTTTCGGGGATGTGCACCAGTTTTGCGTAAGAGCGGATATAACCGCGCAAGAACGTTGAAGCCAGATCGGCAGGTGCCTTATCTTCTTCAATATCGCGAACCGTGGAAACCTTCAGGCACAAGCGTTCTGCAACGGCTTGCTGGCTGAGTCCGAGTTGTTCACGGGCGTTGCGAAGACGAACGCCAGTGGAGAGTGCTTCATGTTGGTCGTGAGTGGCTTCAGTATTCATTCGCTACAACTACTGGTACGTGAAAAATAAGGGTTCAGGCGCCGGTGAGTCACAATGCCACCCGCACCGCGAAACTTCTGGTCAGTTAACCGTGAACAGACAGTATAAGACTGTCTGCCCGGAGATGACAGTACAGCCCTGCCCGTACGGCTAAACTGTTGTTACGTCGTTACATACTGCCCGAAAGTCGAATGAAACGCACCGTAATTATTACTCAGTCATCACGAATCTGACTGATTATTCAGTAAGATTATGCTTCACGGCGCAGATAATGCGCCGTGAGTGCATAATAATCAAACAGCTTTGACCGCAATTGTCTCACCCTGCATGCGTTTACGCAGGGTGCGTTTGGTACGGTCAATGACATCACCTGCCAGCTGTCCGCATGCGGCATCAATGTCATCACCACGGGTTTTACGCACGATGGTGGTGAAACCATACTCCATCAGCACTTTGGAGAAGCGATCGATACGGCTGTTCGAGCTACGTCCATAAGGTGCGCCCGGGAACGGGTTCCATGGAATCAGGTTGATTTTGCATGGCGTATCTTTCAGCAGTTCAGCCAGCTGATGCGCATGTTCGGTACCGTCGTTAACATGGTCAAGCATCACGTACTCGATAGTGACACGGCCCTGGTTCGCGTTAGATTTCTCCAGGTAACGACGCACGGCAGCGAGGAAGGTTTCGATATTGTACTTTTTGTTGATCGGCACAATTTCGTCACGGATTTCATCGTTTGGTGCGTGCAGGGAGATTGCCAGCGCAACGTCAATCATGTCACCGAGCTTGTCCAGCGCAGGCACAACACCGGAGGTCGACAACGTCACGCGACGTTTAGACAGACCGAAACCGAAGTCATCCAGCATGATTTCCATCGCCGGAACGACGTTGGTCAGGTTCAGCAGTGGCTCACCCATGCCCATCATCACCACGTTGGTAATGGGACGCGTACCTGTCACTTTTGCTGCGCCCACAATTTTTGCGGCACGCCAGACCTGGCCGATAATTTCAGAGACACGCAGGTTACGGTTAAAACCTTGCTGCGCGGTAGAGCAGAATTTGCACTCCAGCGCACAGCCTACCTGAGAGGAGACACACAGCGTGGCGCGGTCTTCTTCCGGGATGTAGACGGTTTCAACGCGTTGATCGCCTACGGCAATCGCCCATTTGATGGTGCCGTCAGAAGAACGCTGCTCTTCCACCACTTCTGGCGCACGGATCTCTGCAACTTCTTTGAGCTTATTACGCAGGACCTTGTTGATGTCAGTCATGTCATCAAAATTGTCGCTGCAGTAATGGTACATCCATTTCATCACCTGATCGGCACGAAACGGCTTCTCACCCATCTCTTTAAAGAACTCGCGCATCTGCTGACGGTTCAGATCCAGCAGGTTGATTTTTCCATTTTTATTTGGAACCGCAGGCGTGGCGACTTCGGAGGTATTCACTAATTCAGACATAATATTTTCCGGCCTCGTTGTTACACGTTATGGCCCATGGAGGGTTGAATAGAAACGCCCCGGAAAGCAGCCTGCTCGTCCGGGGCGTTGCATTGTACAAACTCTGACGCAGGGATGCCACGTCTGGACGCGGCATTTACGAAAATAATGTGTAAACGAAACCGTTAAATTAACGGGTACGTGGACACACTTCGCCTTCTGCGAAGAAGAAAGCGATTTCGCGGGCAGCAGATTCAACAGAGTCAGAACCGTGAGTACCGTTCTCGGTGAAGCTGTCAGCGTAGTCAGCGCGCAGGGTACCTGCCAGCGCGTTATCCGGGTTGGTTGCACCCAGCAGGTCACGGTGACGCTGTACTGCGTTTTCGCCTTCCAGTACGGATACAACGATCGGACCAGAGGTCATGAACTCAACCAGGCCGTCAAAGAATGGGCGACCTTCGTGCTCGGCGTAGAAACCACGAGCCTGCTCAACGGTCAGGTGCAGCATTTTAGTGCCAACAATCTTAAAACCTGCTGATTCAAAGCGAGCGAAGATGCTGCCAATAACGTTTTTTGCCACCGCGTTTGGTTTGATGATGGAAAAAGTACGTTCAATAGCCATGATAACCTCTGTCAATGTTCTGTTGTTTTGCATACCTGAGTATGGTGTGGCGCGGATTATAATGAGCAATAGCGCCATTGCCTATGGATTCAGGTAACATTTTTTTAAAATAAGACGAGTTTTAGCAACAGCTCACATCTGAAAGCTGTTTTCTGATCACTGAAGCGTAAAATTCACCGTCGCGACCTGCCCGCTCTCATCCATAACGAGTAACTGATAATCGCCCGATTTATCAAGCTGTAATGTGTAAACTCTTCCTTTAACACTCAGCGGTTCGCCGTTCAAAAACCACCAGCGCTCGCCGCTATTGCCGGTCACCTGAAGGGGAAGCGAAACGCGGGGCTCACCAGGTAGACGTTTGATAACGGCCCCCTCGCGCACGCCGGTCAACATGAGCGGAGCAGGTGCATCCTGTGACAACGGCGGACACGTTGCCGAAGATGGAGGAACCCGGACCGCGCGACGTTCGGTTGCAGGCAGCCACGGCTCCAGTGGCAGAGGCCAGACATCAAGGACTTTTTCAGTTGCGTCAGGGCAGTCTGCCGCAACGCGTTTGCCGGTTTTATCCAGCCATACCGGGAAACGAATGCCGCGTATGCCTTCCTGTTCCGGTAAAAGCAGCGTGGGTGGTTCACTCCCCTCAAGTAACCACGTCGCAAGACGACGTCGGCAGTTTTCACTGCCTTCCGGCAGCGACTGGCCGCCCGGCCAGCAGATCACGCCCCGCCCTACGCTTTCCGGACGCGGATCGCGCGGCAGACGGGCTTCGTCTACCGTTGAGCGCGACTGAATCAGGTTATTCACCTGATTTAACAGCGGCACGGCGCTGGCAAAACCAAACTGCCCCGCCACCGGCGTGCCGTCTGGTCGTCCGGTCCAGATGCCAATCACGTAACGGGCATTCAGGCCAATGGCCCAGGCATCGCGGTAGCCGTAGCTGGTCCCTGTTTTCCACGCCAGCGGCGCGATTTGCGGTAGCGCGTTATCCGGTAGCGGCTGCGCCTCATTCGCCAGAATACGACGAATAATCCACGCCGAGCCTTGTGACAATAACGGACGTTCAACCAGCGGATCGCCTGGCTGTAAACGCAATCGTCCCGCTTTACCGTGTCGGGCAAAGGCGCTGTAGGCTGCCGTGATGTCCGCCAGTCGTGCGCCTGCACCTCCCAGTATCAGAGAAAGGTTTGGCTGAGCGCCCGCAGGCAGTATAAGCGGCAAGCCTGCATTGCTCAGCATCCCGGCAAACCGTTTTGGCCCATACGCTTCAAGCACCTGTACCGCAGGCAGGTTGAGGGAGCGCACCAGCGCTTCACTCATGCTGACCGGTCCGTGGAACCCACTGTCAAAATTCCCCGGGCGATAATCACCGGTTTTTCTTGGAACGTCCTGAAGCAACGACGCGGGATGGATCAGGCCATCGTCCAGCGCCATACCGTAGATAAAGGGCTTCAATACCGATCCCGGGGATCGGATCGCATTGACCATATCCACATGGCTGAAACGACTGTCATCGTTGATATCCACCGACCCCACCCAGCCGCGCACTTTCATATCGGTATGATCGACCACGATCATCGCCAGCGAGCTGCGTGCAGGCAGGCGGGATTTCCAGTTCACCGCCAGCTCTTCCAGCTGCCGTTGCAGTCCGGCATCCAGCGTGGTGACAATTTTCGTGTCACGACTTTTACCGAGCATCATCCGTGCAAAGAGCGGCGCCAGCTGCGGCATCTGTCGTGGTGCCAGCCATACCGCTTCTTCACGGGATTCTTTGACCTGTTTTGCAGACCAGACGCCTTGCGTCGCCATCCGATCGAGCACTTTATTGCGCGCCGCTTCGGCCCGTACAGGCCAGCGGTCCGGGCGTAAACGACTCGGAGCCTGAGGAAGCACCGCCAGCAGCGCCGCATCGGAATAGCTGAGCTGCGACGGTGGTTTGCCGAGATAGGTCCAGCTTGCGGCTCCCACCCCCTGCAACGTGCCGCCAAACGGGGCGCGGTTGAGATAGAGCGTGAGGATCTCGCGTTTGGAAAGATGCCATTCCAGCTGCATCGCCCGCCAGAGTTGACGAATTTTGCCGCCAAAGGTACGCGGATGTGGATCCAGCAGGCGCGCCACCTGCATGGTGAGCGTGCTGCCGCCAGAGACAACCTTTCCGGAAGAGAGATCCTGCCAGGCCGCACGAAGAACAGAGAAAGGGTTCACGCCAGGATGATCCCAGAACCAGCGATCCTCATACTGGATAAGGGCCTCAAGATAGCGGGGAGAGACCTCTTCAATCGTAACCGGATAACGCCAGATCCCGTCGTTATCGGCAAAACGCCAGAGCGGCGTCCCCTTTTCATCCACCACGACCCGCGCAGGGTTGACCTCTTTCAGAGGCAACGGCCACAGGCGGTCAGCAACGAAGATGAGCCCCCATAAAACGAGAAGCGCTCCCGCCAGCCAAAGCCAGCGGGAGCGTATCAAACGTGCCATCAGCATATTACGGAACAACAATCAGCGGGCCACTGGCCGCACCCGTTGCCCGCCACTGCGGAACATACATGGATTCAACCATCGGAACCGGCACCTGGTAGGTTCCCGGCGTGACCGCACGGGCCAGGTAGACCAGCGTCACCGGCTGTCCTTCATTGACAGGAACTGCCGCCACGAAACGATCGTCACGGAACTCCATATGCTGAATATCGGCCTGCTGCATCTGACTGAGCAAGTTCTGCACTTCGCTACCGCTATCCTGCAGGCTGGCGCTACTGCTCGCCAGGTTCTGGTTTTCCAGTTCCAGCCCAGCCGGGAGCAGATCGACAACCAGCGCGTCAGGCACGTTCTGACTGGCCTTGACTTCGAGCCACACCAGCACCAGCTCCCCGCTCCTCAGCTCAGAAAGAGACTTCGTGCTGCCGTCGGTTGCCAGAATATGGCGTTCAACCTGCAATACGTTAGAGGCTGGCTGAGGCGCGTATTCCGGATAACCCGTACTGTCCAGGCGCAGCCACAGCGGTGTCGTACCGGTATTGGTCACCTGCAGTGCGCCAAGCTGATCGCCATTCACATTTTGGATCAGCGATTTATCCCCACCTGAAGCGGTATCAGACAACGATGTTTTCGCCTGCCATGCCCCTGACAAGGTTTGCAGCGAACGACCGGCCAGGAACAGCGCATTACTCTCCTGAGTGGACAACCAGCGCTGGCTGAAGGCTTGTTCAGACAAGGCATTCAACAGCGTATTTTGCGAATCCGGCAGCAGCTTGTACTCCTCCAGGAGGGAGAGCATCAGTGCGTTATCACGCAGGACGCTACCGTAATCGGCCATCCAGGTCTTGCTGTCGTTACGCGGTGTTTTGAGTGCCAGCTCCAGCGCCTGCTGGCTGCGCGGAGCATCACCCATCAGTTTAAGTGCCATACCCAGTTGCATCAGCGGTAGTCCGGAGGCCGCTTGCCCGTGGCGCTCCCAGATCTCACGCAGCGCACCCAGTGGCGCTTTTTGCTGACGCGCCAGCACCAGTGCAGCGTAAGCCTGTACGGCGAACTTGCTGGCCTGAGTATCGTCGCTATAGCGAATGGACATCATGCCTGGATCCTGCAGATAACGCAGCAGGCGGCTATTGGCGTTATTCACCGCATCGACAGGTACGCTGTAACCCTGCTCGCCCGCGCGCACCAGGAAGTCAGTAACGTAGGCGGTCAGCCAGTACTCTTCCGGGCCATTTTTATCCCAAAGAGCGAAACCGCCGTCCTCACGCTGCATCTGCAGCAGACGAGAGATGCCGATATCAATGGCCGCACGGCGTTTGTCGTCCGTATCACCTTTGATGCCAAGTGCGGTGAGTTGCGCCGCATTGGTGTAGAGCGATGGGAACAGACCGCTGGCAGTTTGTTCCAGACAGCCATACGGATAAGCCTGCAGTTCGCGAATATAACGCGCCAGATTGAGCGGCGGTTTGCCGCTCAGTAACAGTTGCCCCTGCAGGGTCGCAGGAGAGAAACCATTGATATGCTGCGCAGGTGCCGTCCAGGACTCACCAGGGTTCAGCATAGCCCCCGTATTCACCGTCTGGGCCGGGAACGCCGGACGCACGCCGATTTTCCAGCTCTTCTGCTGCGGTGTGAAGGTCTCGCCTGGAAGCTGCAGGCCGATCACCTGCGCGGTCAGTTCACCGTCTCCGTAGCCGTCCAGCGCGCGCACAGGAATAAACAGGGTGGTTCGTGCACCCGGCGGCAGTTGCACCGGCTGCGGCTGTGCGCCTTCAAGCGACAGTTTACCGGTCGCGGTCAGGGCGATGTTCAGCGTCTGCGGCATGTCAGTCAGGTTGGTGAGATCCAGCGTCAGCCGCGAGGTGTCTCCACTTGCCAGGAAGCGTGGGGTATTCAGCTCGGTAATGACCGGCGAGGCGACAATGACTTTGCTTTCGCTACTGCCGAAATCATCTTCCGTCCAGGCCTGCGCCATCAGGCGCAGCTCACCGTTGAAATCGCCAATCGGCAGCGTAATGGTACCTTCCCCGTTGGCATCAAGCGTAACCGGCTGGGCCTGCTGGGCGATAATGGTGACGTGGTTCACCGGCGGTTTGCCACCACGCTTGAGTTCATCTCCGTCGCCACCAAAACGCAGCGCGGCCATACGGCCCTGACCTTCAATGACCTGGCCGTAGATATCGTAGATATCTGCGCCATAACGCTTCTGACCGAAGAAGGCTTGCCACGGATCCGGCGTGACGTAATCGGTAATGTTCAGCACCCCGCTGTCCACCGCCGAAAGCAACACGTTCACTTTCTGCGGAGCCGCACCCTCTTTCACGCTGGCTTTCACCTTCACAGAGAGCGTCTGGTTCGGACGCATCTTCTGCGGGTTGTCCAGGGCAATGTTCAGACGGCGATTTTCGTCGCCCATCGGCAGGTGCAGCAGACCCACCGCACGTTTTGGCGTAGCGGATTTGGATTTGTCCCCGGGGCGTACCACCAGTGTGCTGAGATAGAGATCGTGGCGTTTCCAGGCCTTATCCACCGGAATAGAGAGATCAAGCCCGTTTGCCGGTACGTCGATCTCTTTCCACCACAGCGGACCTTCGCTGGATTCGATCATCGCATAGCCTTTGCCTGCCGCCGGCGCAGCAATATGCAGTTGAATCGTATCCCCTGGCTGATAAGACGGTTTATCCAGTTTCAACGTCACGCGGTCAGGACGCGCAGCCCCTGTGCCGTCGCTGTTATCCTGCCAGCTATACCCTGCCCAGAAGCGCACGCTGCTAACCATCTCGTCAGGTGCTTTAACTTCAAGACGATAAGAGCCCCACTCCACCGGGAAGGTAACTTTGCCGGTTTCATCCGCCTTGAGGCTAAGCTCCTGCTCGCCTTCGATCAGATCTTTTTGATCAAACTGTGACTGCCAGCCTTCGCTTTCTGACCAGTTCCAGTAGTAGTCCCGGCGCTCGCGGATCAGGCGAACCTGTAACCCGGAAACAGCCTTTTTCGCCCCGCTGGCATCGGCATAGACAATGTCAAAGCTGGCGTTGCCATTTTCATCAACAATTGGCTGGTTGACTGTCGTATCGGTACGGTAGTCATAAACGGCTTTGCTGGCGAACTGAGGGCGGATACCCGGCAGCTCAGCCGCCGGCCAGATGGCCTGCTCAGCACGACGCGTTACCGGACGACCACCCGACTCCAGCAGGCTGGCCTGCAGAATCAATTGCAGAGGAGAGTGCACCTCTTTCCACTGGCTTTCGGTGGAAACCTGCCCACGCCCCTTATCATCGAGAGTCAACTGAACTTCATCCAGACTGCGGCTCAGGTTCTCCTCGGCGATATCACCAAACTGGAAGCCCGGCAGCGCAGCCACTGCCTCACGCAGAGGACGCAGGAAAAGCTGGCCCTGCAGGGAATTACCGTTGGCCGGCGCACCGTACAGGTAATATCCCACCACGTTAAAGTCGACGTTGTCCTGCGGTGAAACCGGCGTTTTTTGTCCAGTCAGATTCAGCGCCATACGCTCTGGCATAAAATCTTCGACGTGGAAATCCCACAAACGCTGCAGGTTATCCCCCGTGTTGGCGCGGATATGCCACATGCCGGTCTGCGCCCCGCTGTCCAGCGGATAGTTAAAGCGATAGAGGCCGTTCTCTGGCTGGACGACAATCGTGCGCGCCACCTGCCCATCCGGGCGCAGCACGTCAAGTTTCACGGGCTGATCGGGAAGTGGTTTACCGTCACTGTCACGGAGCAAACCGTTAAGGATCACCATTTCGCCCGGGCGGTAGATATCGCGCGGGCCAAACATAAAGAACTGCTTGCTGTAGCCCGGCGCACCTGCAATATCAAACTCCGCCAGATCGAGGGCCGGTAACTTAAGGTCAAGCAACGTCGTTTGCCCGTCTTTACTGGCAAGGATCAGCGCGGCCTCTTTGTCGGTCTCAAGCTTTGCATGACCATCGCCATCGCTGTTCGCTTCGGCAAGCGTCTGCCCTTTATCGTTCAACAGGGTGACGGTCACACCGGACTGCGCCGCACCGTTTTCCAGACTCTGGGTAAAGATATCCAGGCGGTTATGATAACGGTGAGCGGACAGCCCAATGTCGCTTAAGGTAAAGAGAGTCGCAGCGTTGCTGTAGTTATAGTGCCCCGCCTGGTTCATCACCGCGATATAAACCCCAGACTGCTGAAGCGGCTTAATATCCTTCAGGGGCAACAGCAATTTTTCACGCGTGTTGCGCGCCGGGTTGAGGTCAAAACGTCCGGTGTAAACCAGATCCGCCATCTTCAGCAGATTGTCGGATTCCCAGTTTGTCAGCGAATTACGGTATTCCCACTGACTGACAAACGAGGCCAACGATTCCGGCTTCACGCGGTAGAAATTAACGTCCACATTGTTGACGTTGAGCGCCATCACCGGCAGACCTTCCACCACCTTGCCCGGCAGCAGTGAGCCCCGGCTGGCGAAACCGACCGTCGGTTCAACATCCCGGGTGGTCAACGCTTTTTCATAATCAATTCCGAATGTCGCTTTGTTCAGCGCCTGCAGGCCACGTTCAACGGTAACGACCAGATTGCGATTGGGCTCCAGATGGCGCAGACGCAGCTCTTTCAGGTTCGGCGCAAGTTCCCACGCCCCGTCAACCTTGCCACTTTTCTTATCCACAACATGCACTGTTTTCGCGAAATCCTGATCGGGATTCAGTGGAACAGAGAAGGTCAGCACCAGTGTTGATGCGCCATCTAGCTGCACTTCAGAAGCATCCAGCAGGGTTAGCGCTTTACCCTGACTCTGTGCCGCAAGTTTGGCCAGCTTTTCAGCATCGGGTTTTTCCACTGCTTTCGATTCCGATGAGGTGGATGCTGCGGGAGCCGCAGCCTGAGATTTATCGTCGCTGTTATCACAGCCGACAAGCGTAAACGTGGTGAGCAGCGCGAGAGAGAGCGCGGCTAAGCGAAACGGTTTCATCCTTTGTCCCTGGCCCATGGAGCCTGTTGGTCGTCGTCCGGATAAGTATTATCCGCAAGTTTCACTAATTCAAAAAGTCCAATTTGAGAATCCGTAAAATTAAGGGGTGGCTCGCGACTTGAACGCAGTTTGCTTGTCGACGTCAGAAAAAACACCGACAATTCTTTTTTACGGAAAAGAATGGAGGCACCCCATGACTACCTCATATTTTGTCGCCGCCGACTGGCTCATTGAGCACAGCGATGACCCGGAAGTCCAGATTATCGATGCGCGAATGGCCCCAGCCGGGCAGGAACATCTCCGCGATATGGTCGCGGAATACCGCGCAGGCCACCTGCCTGGTGCGGTATATTTTGATATTGAAACCCTCTCCGATCACACCACTCCCCTGCCACACATGCTGCCACGTGCGGAAGCCTTTTCTGTGGCGATGCGCGAGCTGGGCATCAACCAGGACAAGCATCTGGTTGTCTACGATGAGGGCAACCTCTTCTCCGCGCCGCGCGCGTGGTGGATGCTGAAAAACTTCGGCGTCGAAAAGGTCTCGATTCTGGCAGGTGGTCTGGCTGGCTGGAAGCGCGATGAACTGCCGCTGCAACAGGGCGAAGTCACGCTGGCGGAAGGCGATTTCGATGCGACGTTTGACCCACACGTGGTGAAACGCCTGACCGACGTACTGGTGGTTAGCCATGAAAAAACGGCACAAATCGTCGATGCCCGCCCAGCTCCGCGTTTCAATGCCGAAGCGGATGAGCCGCGTCCAGGACTGAAGCGCGGTCACATCCCGGGCGCGCTGAATGTACCGTGGGGCGATCTGGTATTTGAAGGCGAACTGAAAACCACTGATGAACTTCGCGCTATTTTTGAGAGTCAGGGTGTGGATTTACACCGTCCGATTATTGCCAGCTGTGGCTCCGGCGTAACGGCTTGCGTGGTGATCCTGGCGCTCGCTACGCTCGGTGTAAACGACGTGACGCTCTATGACGGCGCCTGGAGCGAATGGGGAGCCCGAGACGATCTGCCGGTTGAACCCACCAGATAAACTCACGGGGTGAATATTCACCCCGAAAAGTTTATATGATCCGCGTGGTTTTGAGATCGCGCAGGAAACCGCCCCAGCGACGCTCATAGAACGGGGTGATATGCTCAGTAATAAAGTGGCTGATGCCCTTCTCTCCGTTCTTCACCTGGCAAATATCAATCGGCTCATCACCCGGCAGCGTATCGGTGGCCACGCTGCCCGCCGCCTGAATGATCTCGTC
This sequence comes from Enterobacter sp. CPE_E890, assembly GCF_046521475.1. Lineage (NCBI taxonomy): Bacteria > Pseudomonadati > Pseudomonadota > Gammaproteobacteria > Enterobacterales > Enterobacteriaceae > Enterobacter > Enterobacter sp. CPE_E890. The sequence goes on from NZ_JBKFZW010000001.1 coordinate 3,698,934, forward strand.
GATATCACCATCAGCTTCAATACCGATCAGCAACACCGGCTGTTCGTCTGCATGCTCTTTAATTGAACAGAGGAACGCGCGTCTTACCGGTTTCAGGGTTTTGAACAACGTGGTCAGCGAATCGATCATCTGCGCAGGCGGTTCCGCCACTTCAGACAACAGCAGCGTTTCGCCCCCTTCCAGCACCTCTTGCGTGCTGAGCGGGTTACCCTCTTCGCCAATCAGATGACTGACTTCACGCGGGGTGAACTCTTTTCCGGTCGGGAGCTTCGCGTTGAGGAACAGCGTCTGGCCGAGCGTCATTTCAAACAGGGTACGTACCGGCATCACCACGAACGCCTGTTCGTCTTCAACCGCTTCCTGCAACGCTTCCAGCGAGGTGAAAAACGGGATCACCGAAGTGCCGTCGTCTTTCTCCCAGTGCAGCAGATCCAGCGCACTGTCTTCTACGACCTGCTCACCTTCCGCGGCAGTACCCGGCACCCAGACGGTGGATTCCAGCAGCGTGCGGAAAAATGCCGGACGATGGGCAGGCTCGGTTGCCGCCTGCTCCAGCAGGGTTTCTAATACGTTTTTGGTTTCGGACATAACAATTACTCAGCCGTCAGCAGGTTCGCCACGGTACGCACACCCAGACCCGTTGCGCCCGCAGACCACTGCTCAACCGCCGCTTTACGGTACGTTGCAGAGCAGTCGATGTGCAGCCAACCTTCCTGGTAGTTCTCAACAAAGTGAGACAGGAAACCGGCTGCGGTGCTCGCACCCGCCGGGTACGCCGCGCTTGCGGTGTTGTTCAGCTCGGCAAAGTTGGACGGCAACTGGTTACGGTGGAACTCGGCAAGTGGCAAACGCCAGAACGGCTCGTTCTCAGCGGCAGCACTTGCCAGCAGGCGCGCGGCCAGTTTGTCGTCGAAGCTGAACAGTGCATGGTAGTCGTTACCCAGCGCGGTTTTTGCCGCGCCGGTCAGGGTTGCCATGTCGATGATCAGTTCTGGTTTTTGGGCAGAGGCGTCGATCAGGCCATCGGCCAGCACCAGACGGCCTTCGGCGTCGGTGTTCATCACTTCAACGTTTTTGCCGTTGCGGTAGCGAATAATATCGCCCAGCTTGAAGGCATTGCCGCTCACCATGTTGTCAGCACAGCACAGGTAGAGCTTCACACGCTTGTTCAGACCACGGGTGATAGCAAACGCCAGCGCGCCGGTAATAGTGGCCGCGCCGCCCATGTCGGACTTCATGGAATCCATGAACGCGCTCTGTTTCAGGCTGTAGCCACCGCTATCGAAAGTGATGCCTTTCCCGACCAGGCAAGCAAAGACCGGCGCTTCTTTATCGCCAGTTGGGTTGTAATCCAGAGCCAGCAGCACAGGAGGACGCTCAGAACCACGTCCTACAGTATGGATGCCCATGTAGTTCTGCTCGCGCAGATCTTCACCTTTGGTGATGCGGTAAGACATTTTGTCGCCCGCCACACCACACAGCAGGTCAACAGCACGTTGTGCCAGCTGTTCCGGGCCCAGCTCTTCTGCCGGGGCATTGATGGTGTCGCGCACCCAGTCGATAATGGTCAGACGGCTTTCCAGCTCTTTCTGCCCCGTGGCATCAAGGTTCGCCCACTCAATTTTGCGGGTGCCTTTCGGCCCTTTGTAGCCCGCCCAGAACGCCCAGCTGCGGTCGGTGTCCCAGCCTTCGCCGTCGAGGGTGACATGCTTAATGCCCAGACCATCCACTTTGCGCGCCGCGCGCTGGATCAGGCCCAAATCATCTTTGCCCGTCAGGTGCAGGGTAATACCGTCGTTGTTGATGCTATACGTGGCTTTTTCTCCCCAGCGTGCGTCTGCAGGCTGTGTAGAGAGCGTAATCTTCATCGCTTCGGTCATTTTATTTATCCTTATTAGCAAACGGGCCGCCTGAAGGCAGCCCGTAAGGTGATTTATTCTGCTTCATCTAACCAGACTAACAGAATCGCCTCCAGAATTTTTTCATTGGATGCGTTTGGATCGTCGTCAAAATCCTCTAAATCGCAGATCCACTGGTGCATGTCGGTGAATCGTACGGTCTTCGGATCGAGATCCGGGTTCGCGTCGTAGAGCGCTTCGCCGATTTCACGGCTGTCTGTCCACTTCAGTCCCATATTAATGCTCGCGTGCGTGGTTGATGGTGTAGCGTGGGAATTCCACGACCAGATCTTCATCGGTCACCAGCGCCTGGCAGCTTAAGCGGCTGTCTGGCTCCAGACCCCATGCTTTATCCAGCATGTCGTCTTCGTCTTCGGTGCTCTCGGCGAGAGAGTCGAAACCTTCACGCACGACGCAGTGGCAGGTAGTGCAGGCACAGGATTTTTCACAGGCGTGTTCCACTTCGATACCGTTACGCAGGGCAACATCGAGAATGGTTTCACCGGTCTTCGCTTCCAGAACAGCACCATCCGGACAGAGGTCCGCATGAGGCAAAATAACAATCTTTGGCATATTAAACCTCGTCCACGGACTGGCCTTTCAGCGCGACGCGGACAGATTTGTCCATGCGGCGAGCAGCAAAGTCCTGTGTTTGTTTATCAACGTTTTTAATGGCTTCTTCTATTGCATCAGCGTCATCGCCTTGCGCTACGGCACTTAAGTGTGCGGCAGCGTCGTCAATGACCTGGCGCTCAGCGGCGCTTAACAGCGCGGCATCGGCAGCGAGCGCGCCGTTCAGGCTTTCCAGCACGCGTGCGGCTTCAACTTTTTGTTCAGCCAGCATACGCGCCTTCACATCCTGCTCAGCGTAACTCATTGAATCCTGAATCATGGAGGCGATTTCGCCATCGGTCAGACCATAGGATGGTTTCACCTGAATAGATGATTCAACACCGGTGGATTTTTCCATCGCCGTGACGCTCAGCAGGCCGTCCGCATCCACCTGGAAGGTGACGCGAATATGCGCCCCGCCCGCAGGCAGCGCCGGGATACCACGCAGCGCAAAGCGTGCCAGAGAACGACAGTCCTGCACCAGCTCGCGTTCGCCCTGCATCACGTGGATGGACATCGCGGTCTGGCCGTCCTTGAAGGTGGTGAACTCCTGCGCGCGCGCCACCGGAATGGTGGTGTTACGCGGGATCACTTTCTCCACCAGGCCGCCCATGGTTTCTAAACCCAGCGACAGAGGGATGACGTCCAGCAGCAGCATTTCGCTGTCCGGCTTGTTGCCAACCAGAATATCGGCCTGGATAGCGGCGCCCACGGCAACTACCTTGTCCGGATCGATAGAGGTCAGAGGCGTGCGGCCAAAGAACTCGCCCACGCGCTCGCGCACCAGCGGCACACGGGTTGAACCTCCCACCATGACCACTTCCAGCACCTCTTCAGCCTCAACACCGGCATCTTTCAGTGCACGGCGACAGGCCAGCAGGGTACGTTTCACCAGCGGGGCAATCAGATCGCTGAACTGGTCGCGGGAGATGTCACCCTGCCAGCCTGCGACATTCACGGTGACTGACTGTGCATCACTCAGCGCAATTTTTGCCTCGATGGCCGCATCCAGCAGTTCACGCTGTACGCGAGCATCGCTGCGATCGCTGATGCCTGCCTGCTCGCGAATAAAATCGACCAGCAGATGGTCGAAGTCATCGCCGCCCAGTGCGGAATCCCCGCCGGTTGCCAGCACTTCGAACACGCCACGGCTTAAGCGCAGGATCGAGATATCAAAGGTACCGCCACCGAGATCGTAAACCGCAATCACCCCTTCCTGACCGGAGTCGAGGCCGTAGGCAATTGCCGCTGCCGTCGGTTCGTTCAGCAGGCGCAGCACATGCAGGCCCGCCAGACGCGCGGCGTCTTTGGTGCCCTGACGCTGAGCATCGTCAAAGTAGGCCGGTACGGTGATCACTACGCCGTCTAAATCGCCGCCGAGCGTCGCCGTCGCGCGCGCCGCCAGCGCTTTCAGGATATCAGCAGAAACACGGATCGGGTTCAGCAGACCGGCCGCGGTCGCGATCATCGGCAGGCCATTTTCACTGGCCTGGAGCTGATACGGCAGATGCGGGTAACGGGTCTGAATATCGGCCAGCGAGCGGCCCATCATGCGCTTTACAGAGCTGATAGTATTGGCCGGATCGCGCGCGGCATTGGCGCGGGCGTCATAGCCAACCACGTGACCCTGCTGCTGGTAGTGGACCACGGAAGGCAGCAGATGGCGGCCCTGCTCGTCAGCCAGCGTTTCCGCCTGGCCGCTACGCACGGTCGCCACGAGAGAATTGGTGGTGCCCAGATCAATACCCACCGCCAGACGACGCTGGTGCGGTGCGGCACTTAAGCCAGGCTCACTAATTTGTAATAAGGCCATAATTGCTTCCGAAATTAAAAATCGAGCAGCTTTTCTTCGAGTTGTTCAGCACTGCTTCGCAGTTTATCGAGAAAACGGAGTTTGCGCACAGTATCTGCCGCCACGTCCCAGGTCTCGTTGTTCAGTTGCTCCACCATCTGCTGATGGCGGGTATCGAACATGCCCTTCACGCGCTTAATGAAGCTTTCCAGACGCGCTTCATCTTTGGCCTGTTCAATCTCATCCAGCTCTTCACGCAGCTCCAGCTGCTCCATCAAAAACGCCGTGTCGCGCACGGTATGCTGTTCGCTCGCCAGATCGAAACCGTGGAGCGAGAGTAGATACTCTGCACGCGTTAGCGGATGGCGCAGCGTCTGCCAGGCCTGGTTGATGGTCGCAGAGTGCGATACCGCAGCCAGCTGTTCTGCCTGAGTACCACTGGCGAATTTGTCCGGATGGTACTGCCGCTGCAAATCCTGAAAACGGATCGTCAACGCCTGGAGATCAATCGGATATTGAGCGGGTAGTCCGAAGAGAGTGAAGTAATCCATAACAATCTCAGGGGTAGCCTGTTAGAACAAACCCCACGCGTAGCGAGTAACGCCACGGTGGGGTTTCGGATGACGCGCGGTTAAACGTGGAAGCTTTCGCCGCAACCACACTCGTCTTTGACGTTCGGGTTCGTGAATTTGAACCCTTCGTTCAGGCCTTCTTTTACAAAGTCCAGCTGAGTGCCGTTGAGGAATTGCAGGCTTTTGCCATCGACCACCACCTTCACGCCCTTGTCTTCAAACACGGTGTCATCGGACGCCGGTTCATCAACAAACTCCAGTACGTAAGCCATACCAGAACAGCCGGAGGTACGTACGCCCAGTCGCAGGCCAAAGCCTTTACCACGGTTCGCCAGAAAAGAGCTTACTCGCGCGGCAGCGCTGTCGCTAAGGGTAATCGACATACTCAAACCTCAATTATTTTGCTTCACGTTTGCTTTTGTAATCCGCAATGGCGGCTTTGATCGCGTCTTCTGCCAGGATTGAACAGTGAATTTTCACTGGTGGCAGTTCGAGTTCTTCAGCAATATCCGTGTTCTTGATTGCCTGTGCTTCGTCCAGAGACTTACCCTTCACCCATTCGGTGACCAGGGAGCTGGAGGCAATAGCAGAACCGCAGCCGTAGGTCTTGAAGCGCGCGTCTTCAATGATACCTTCATTGTTGACTTTAATCTGCAACTTCATCACGTCGCCACATGCTGGCGCGCCAACCATACCGCTACCAACGCTTTCGTCGCTGTTGTCAAAAGAGCCAACGTTGCGCGGGTTCTCGTAATGATCAATAACTTTTTCGCTGTATGCCATGATTGAATTCTCCTTATGTACCGATTAGTGATGTGACCATTCAATGCTGTTCAGATCCACGCCCTGCTTGAACATTTCCCACAGTGGAGAAAGGTCGCGCAGACGGCCGATGGAGTTGCGAACCAGCTTGATGGTGTAGTCAATCTCTTCTTCGGTAGTGAAACGACCTAAAGAGAAACGGATAGAGCTGTGTGCCAGCTCGTCAGTCATACCCAGCGCGCGCAGCACGTAGGATGGCTCCAGGCTTGCAGACGTACAGGCAGAGCCGGAAGAAACGGCCAGGTCTTTCAGCGCCATGATCAGCGATTCGCCTTCAACATAGTTGAAGCTGACGTTGAGAATGTTAGGTGCGCCCTGCTCGAGATCGCCGTTCAGATACACTTCTTCCATATCTTTCACGCCGTCCCACAGACGGTTACGCAGCGTGCGCAGGCGCGCCATCTCGGTTTCCATCTCTTCTTTTGCAATGCGGTATGCTTCGCCCATGCCCACGATCTGGTGAACAGGCAGCGTACCAGAACGCATGCCGCGCTCGTGACCACCACCGTGCATTTGTGCTTCGATGCGGATACGTGGCTTACGACGAACGTACAGTGCGCCGATACCTTTCGGGCCATAGATTTTGTGGCCGGAGAAGGACATCAGGTCAACTTTCAGCTGGCTCAGGTCGATAGGCAGTTTACCCACGCTCTGGGTCGCATCAACGTGATAGATGATACCGCGCGCACGGCACATTTCGCCGATGGTCGCGATATCTTGCACTACGCCGATTTCGTTGTTTACGTGCATGATGGAGACCAGAATGGTGTCATCACGCATGGCCGCTTCGAGCTCTTTCAGGTCGATGATACCGTTGCTCTGTGGTGCCAGGTAGGTGACTTCGTACCCTTCACGCTCCAGCTGGCGGCAGGTATCCAGCACGGCTTTGTGTTCGGTTTTGCTGGTGATGATGTGCTTGCCTTTTTTCTGATAAAAGTTGGCTGCACCTTTGATCGCCAGGTTGTCGGATTCGGTCGCACCGGAGGTGAAAACAATCTCACGCGGGTCGGCACCCACCAGGTCAGCAATCTGATTACGGGCGATATCCACCGCCTCTTCAGCATGCCAGCCAAAACGGTGTGAACGGGAAGCTGGGTTACCAAAGTTTCCGTCCAGGGTCAGACACTGCATCATTTTCTCGGCAACACGCGGGTCCACCGGCGTGGTTGCGGAGTAATCGAGATAAATCGGTAATTTCATTGCTCTTTAAACTCCGTACATCGCTTCAATGCAAGGAATCAGGCAACCGGCTGGATGTACGACCGAGTACACGGGGCGAGTCCTCGCCCCGGCCTGATTCTGAAATACTTATCTTTTTATTACGCGCGTAACTTAACGTCGATAGCGTCCTGCGCGCGGGTGCTGCGTTGTGAATCATGGCTGTGCTGACGACCAGAGACATCCAGAACTTCCTGGTTATTCACCAGCTCACCGAGGGTGATGTTGTTCAGGAAGCCGGTCAGACGATCGCTCAGATCGCGCCACAGCGCGTGGGTCAGGCACTTATCGCCGCCCTGGCAGCCGCCTTTACCCTGGCAACGGGTCGCGTCAACGGATTCGTCAACTGCGCTAATCACTTCACCAACTGCAATACTGCCCGCGTCTTTACCCAGCAGATAACCGCCGCCTGGGCCACGAACGCTGGAAACCAAGCCGTTTTTACGCAGTCTGGAGAACAACTGTTCCAGATAAGAGAGGGAGATCCCTTGTCGTTCAGAAATATCAGCCAACGGAACCGGGCCCGCTTCGGAGTTGAGCGCAACGTCCAGCATCGCGGTCACGGCATAACGCCCTTTAGATGTCAGTCTCATGTCTTACTTAACCTCAAACTCGCCCCTGCCCGGGGTTTTTTATAGTAAAATGGGGTATTGCATAGCAGGGCCAAGTCTGACATTCCTGACTAAAATGGTCAACTATTTACTTGACTGTTTTAGTCAGGTATTTAACCTTCTGTGCCGTTTTTTGTGGGGTGCGGTCTGATGCCCGCACCCCAGCCCTCTCCCACGGGGAGAGGGGGGAAACCGACACTACGCTTTATTCTTTTGCTCAATCGACGCCAGAATTCCGCGCAGGATGTTCAACTCCTGGCTTTCCGGACGCGCGCGGGTGAACAGACGGCGCAGCTTGTTCATCACCTGGCCTGGATGGCCCTCGCGGATAAAGCCGGTTGAGAGCAGCGTCTGCTCCAGATGACCGTAGAAGCGCTCAAGATCGTCCACCAGCGGATAGGCGGTCTCTTCCTGAGGCTCAGTACGCTCATTTTCCTGCGTTGCCAGCCAGGCCATACGCACTTCGTAGGCGATAACCTGTACCGCCATTGCCAGGTTCAGCGAGCTGTACTCCGGGTTCGCAGCAATCGCGACATGGTAATGGCATTTTTGCAGTTCGTCGTTGGTCAGGCCAACGCGCTCGCGACCAAAGACCAGCGCAACGGGCGCCTGTTCAGCTTCTGCCACACTTTTCAGACCGCATTCGCGCGGATCGAGCATTGGCCACGGCAGCGTACGCGAACGCGCGCTGGTACCGACAACGAGGCTGCAGCCGGCCAGCGCTTCGTCAAGGGTATCGACGATCTGGGCATTGCCGATGACGTCGCTGGCACCGGCCGCCAGGGCAATAGCCTGCGAGTCAGGTTTCACCAGCGGGTTGACCAGCCAGAGATTCGTTAAGCCCATGGTTTTCATAGCGCGGGCAACCGAGCCCATGTTGCCGGTATGCGATGTTTCAACCAGCACGATTCGAATGTTTTGCAGCATAGTTTTTAATGTCTGAATTCAGCGTCTGAAGAATATTCCGGCATATTATCATAAACGGGAGACATAATCCGATCCCGCTGCTATACTCTGCGCCGATTTTCCTGTTCTTTAACATCCAGTGAGAGAGACCGATGCATCCGATGCTGACCATCGCCGTGCGCGCAGCGCGCAAGGCGGGTAATGTAATTGCCAAACACTACGAAACGCCAGACTCCGTAGAAACCAGCCAGAAAGGCAGCAATGATTTCGTGACTAACGTCGATAAAGCCGCAGAAGCGATTATTATCGAAACGATCCGCAAATCTTACCCGCAGCACACCATCATCACCGAAGAAAGCGGTGAACATGAAGGTACCGATCAGGATGTTCAATGGGTTATCGATCCACTGGATGGCACCACCAACTTCGTCAAACGCCTGCCACACTTCTCTGTGTCTATCGCAGTACGCATTAAAGGCCGTACTGAAGTCGCCGTTGTGTACGATCCAATGCGTAACGAACTGTTCACCGCGACCCGCGGTCAGGGCGCACAGCTGAACGGCTATCGTCTGCGCTGCAGCAATGCACGCGATCTGGACGGCACCATTCTGGCGACCGGCTTCCCGTTCAAAGCCAAACAGCACGCAACCACCTATATGAACATCCTGGGCAAACTGTTCACCGAATGCGCGGACTTCCGTCGCACCGGTTCTGCTGCGCTGGATCTGGCTTATGTTGCGACAGGCCGTGTTGACGGTTACTTCGAACTGGCACTGAAGCCGTGGGACTTTGCTGCGGGCGAGCTGATCGCGCGTGAAGCAGGCGCTCTGGTGTGTGATTTCACCGGCGGCCATAACTACATGTCTACCGGCAACATCGTTGCGGGTAACCCACGCGTTGTTAAAGCCATGCTGGCAAACATGCGTGATGAACTGAGTGACGCGCTGAAGCGTTAACGCCGAAAATTCCCTCTCCCACGGGGAGAGGGAATAACAACTAAAAAGGCCGCAATCCCCTTCCTACCGGCACCGCACTCACCCACATCGTCACCGCAGCCACCAGCAAAATCACCCCACCTGCCAGCGCGAGCGTTGTCCAGCCGACTTGTCGCCATAGCACCGGCGCATTATTACCACTGAGTTTTACCGCCAGTTGACGGAAACTGTGAACCAGCAGAGCCAGCGACGAAATGGTCAAAGAGGTTCCCGCTGCCATCGCCAGCGCGGACAGCATGCCCCAGCCAAACACGCCAATCACTTTACTGAACAGCAGCACCATGATCGCCCCCGAACACGGACGCATGCCCATAGAGAGGACGATCATCAGACGCGCTCGCCAGTCATCCCCACTCTGCAACTGCGCCTGTGTCGGCAGGTGTTGATGCCCACAGCCGCAGTGAGCATCGTGAATATGATGGGGAGTAAAGGCTTTGAATTTTGGCTTTTGCAGTAACTCACTCAAATTTTTCAGCGCACGCCAGCAAAGAATCAGCCCCAGCACGCCCACCAGCGCGTAGCTGCCCTTCTCCAGCCAGAAGCTGCTCATGTGCAGCTGGCGCGCCGGAAGCTGTAACAGCGAAAGTACCACCACGACCAGCACAATCGCCACGCCGCCCTGAAGCAGCGAGGAGGCCAGCGTCAGGCCGATGCTCGATTTCAGCTTTGACGGATGAGTGGCGAGCCAGGTGGTGATGACGATTTTGCCATGCCCTGGCCCCAGCGCATGTAATACGCCATAGACAAAACTGAACGCCAGCAGGGAGCCGCCCGCTTTGGTCGGATTCTCCGCCACCGCCTTCAGCAGTCCGCTCATCTGCTGGTTGACTTCACGCTGCCAGATAATGCTTTTCATCATGACCTGTGGCCAGGCCTGCCATAGCCACAGCGCGCCGCAAACCGCTAACAGCAAAAAGAGCGCCAGCGGCCAGAGATGCAGCCAGCGGCGCGGCTTCCGAACCTGTGAAGAGATCACTGACATTGCAATGTCACCTCCTGCGCGAACTGTTTACCCAACTCCATGTCTTCAGGCGGGGCATCTTCCTTATCGAGAGAAACCGCAAAGTTAAGCGTTTCTTCGCTGGGCTTTGGGGTATGAACGGAAATCTTGCAGGTTTTTTGTAATGATGCCGGAAGCTGCACATCGCTATCCCCGGCATAACTCATGTCGACATAGTAGGTCGGGTCAAAGGTCGAAAACGTGTATTTTTGCCCTGCCAGCGGCTGCGGATGTGCCAGCGGAAGCACAAACGTCAGCACCGCCTGATGCCCCTCGCGCGTCATACCGTACTCCGTAGGACGGTTCAGAAATTTAACCTTTTGCCCGTTGTGCCAGAATTCGGTGAAATAGTGCTGACCCAGCACGTTGGCCATCACTTCCGCCGCCAGCTTTTTCCAGATCTCATCGCCGGGTTTGGCATTTCCTGCATCATACAGCAGGTCAGCGGAGGTGATTTCATCCATCGTCCAGCGCATTTTCAGTCCACTTAGCTGAGCGCCATCGGTGACCAGTTCGGTTTTCAGGTCGATAAAGCTGTGAGGGTGTGCGCTGGCGGTGAAGGTGATAACCGCAAAAAATAGCGCCATCGCGCATTGTTTAACTGTTTGCATCAATTCCTCACGTCAAAAATTCTGTGATGTTCTCCAGCAATCCTGAATGAAAGGGCTGCCGGCGCGCTTTTCAGCGTCCATCATTTAGCTATTCTTATCAAACATTCACACTGGATACCCGACAGATGATGACGACGCTTGAAATTCCATCTGTGCTTTCCAGTTCGCAGCGCCGCTGCCAGGTGCTTTTGATGCTTTACCTGCCCGATGCTGTCGTCACCGCACAGAGCATAATCGCTGCTAATGGCGTGGACGACGCTATGGCACGGCAAGATATAGCCGAGACGCGCGATGAAATCCAGCGCTATCACCGGCTTGATATCGTCACGCACCATGACGGCAGCTACCGGATTGAAGGTACAGCCCTGAATAAGCGTTTATGCCTGCTGCACTGGCTGCGCAGGGCTCTGCGGCTGTGTCCACAGTTTGTTTCGCACCAGTTTACCCCTGCATTAAAAACCGCACTTAAACAGCATGGCATTGCCCGCCCGCTTTATGACGATGCTAACCTGCGGGCGCTGATCAACTTCTGCTCGCGGAAGCTACAGCGCCAGTTTGAATGCCGCGATGTCCAGTTTTTACAACTCTATTTGCAATATTGCCTAATCCAGCACCAGTTGGGGAACACGCCGCAGTTTTCCCACGTTCAGCGCAGCTGGACCCAGTCGAGAGGGGAGTATTTTACGGCGCAGGAGATCGTGCGTCACTGGAAACGAAGGGTCCCACAAGGCGCTCACGGGGATGAACAACTGTTTCTGGCACTGTTGTTTATGATGCTCCGCACGCCCGATCCCGTACTTGATAAACACCAGCAGGATCAGCGTTTACGTCGTGCCATTGTGCGTATGATTGCCCGTTTTCGTTCTCAAACCGGGATGAATTTCAGCGATGAGCAAGGTCTGACCGATCAGCTGTATATCCATCTTGCTCAGGCGCTGGACCGCTCGCTGTTTGAGATCGGCATCGACAACAGCCTGCCAGAGGAGATCCATCGTCTCTATCCCCGACTTTTACGCACCACCAAAGAGGCGCTGTTTGAGCTGGAGGCAGAATTTGGACTACGTTTTTCCGATGAGGAGATGAGCCTGGTCGCGGTGATTTTCGGCGCCTGGCTGATGCAGGAGACCGATCTACACGAAAAACAGGTCATTCTGCTGACGGGGGAAGATAAAGCCTGTGAAGATCTGATTGAGGAGCAACTTCGTGAGTTGACGCTGCTGCCGCTCAATATTCGCTATCTGGCGTTGCAGACTTTCCAGAAAGAGGGGGCACCGCGCGAAGCCGCGCTGGTTATCACCCCCTATCCTACTGCTCTACCGTTGTTCTCGCCGCCGTTGATCCATGCTGTTGAAGCACTGAACACACAGCAGCAAGAACATATTCGCGCCATGCTGGAATCATAGTCAGGCGCGAGCGGTCACTTTAGGACGAACGATTATCGCGGGTAAAGCAACCAGCGCCATCACCCAGAAGACGCCATGCCCCAGATGCTGGTAGAGGAAACCGGCGAAGACCGTCATGATCGCAATACTGCCGCCCATCGCAACCGCAGAATAAACCGCCTGCAGACGAATCACGTCCCCTCCCTCACGCGCCGAGATATAGCGCATCGCCGCCAGATGGCACACGGTGAAGGTACCGCAGTGGAGAATTTGCGCCACAATCAGCCACGGCAGTTCCGTCGTCCAGCCCATAATGCCCCACCGCAGCACACCGCACAGGGCGGAAAGCAGCAGCAGGTCGCGCGCGCCAAAACGACGGAATAGCTTTTTGCTCAGGGCGAAAATAACGACTTCGGCCACTACCCCCAGCGACCATAGATAGCCAACGGCTGATGCAGAATATCCCGCCCCCTGCCAGTAGATGGCACTGAAACCATAGTACGCCGCATGCGCACCCTGGAGCAGACACACGCACGCCAGAAAACGCCAGCTTTGTGCAACCAGGCTCCGCCAGGCAGGCCAGACTGCGCTCTCCTGATGACGGCTCTCCCCTTGCGGCATCACCGACGGTCGCAGCAGCATGCCCAGCAACATCGAGGCAATTCCGATACTCAACAGAGCCAGGATCGCGCGGTAATCATAGAGACTGACTAGTTTTCCCACCAGCGCAGAACCAATCACAAAGGCGATAGAGCCCCACAGCCGCACGCGGCCATAGTCCATGGTGATCTGCTTTTGCCAGGTGTTCGCCAGGGCATCCGTCAGCGGTACCAGCGGTGAAAAGAACAGGTTGAAGCCGACCATCACTACCATCAGCCAGGCAAACTGGTGGCTGACCCAGAAGCAGGCGACAAAGACCAGCGTCAACAGAGCAAGAATGCGCAGCGCCTTGATCAGTAAGGAGGGATCGCTAACGCGCGGGGCAATCAGCAGGCTGCCGAGGAAACGCGCCACCAGCCCGGCACCTAGCAGGACACCAATGGTCTCGGGGGTCAGGCCAATGCCCTTAAGCCAGACGCTCCAGAAAGGCAGAAAAATGCCGTAGCTAAAGAAATAGGTGAAATAACTGAGCGCCAGCCAGCGCGTGGAATGCAAGACCATGAATCCCTCCCGAAATCGAGGCCATAGTCTGGCGAGAATATAAAAATTAAGCAAGTCGATAGCCTGCTATAAATTAACGAAAAATTAACATAATGTGCAATCATCTGGTTTATGGCAGGGAATGAAAATGTGTATTACGTTTAAATTACTCCACTTGCAGAGGTTTTCTGCCATGAACTCACTTCGTTATTTCGATTTCGGTCAGTCGCGTCACCTGTTGCTGTTGATTGGCCGCATCGCACTTGTTGTACTGTTTATTATTTTTGGCTATCCGAAACTCACAGGGTTTAGCGGCACCGTGCAATATATGACCTCGCTGGGTACACCGATGCCCATGCTGGCGGCCATTATTGCAGTGGTAATGGAAGTGCCCGCCGCTATTCTGATCGTACTGGGTTTTTTCACCCGTCCTCTCGCCGTCCTGTTTGTGTTTTACACTCTGGGAACCGCGGTAATAGGCCATCACTACTGGGATATGACCGGTGATGCGGTCGTACCGAATATGATTAACTTCTACAAGAATGTCAGTATTGCTGGTGCCTTTATTCTGCTGGCGATAGTCGGGCCTGGCGCGATTTCCCTTGACCGGCGTTGAGCCATAAAAAAAGGCCGCAAGCGCGGCCTTTTTTATTTCTGCAAAGCAGAGGAATTATGCGTATACCGGGAAGCGTGCGCAGATATCCAGAACTTTACCTTTAACGCGCTCGATAACCGCTTCGTCATTGATATTGTCCAGAACGTCACACATCCAGCCAGCCAGTTCTTTCACTTCCGCTTCTTTAAAGCCACGGCGAGTCACTGCTGGTGAACCAATACGGATACCGGAGGTCACAAACGGGCTCTTCGGATCGTTTGGTACGCTGTTTTTGTTCACGGTGATGTTTGCGCGGCCCAGGGCAGCGTCAGCTTCTTTACCGGTCAGGTTTTTATCAACCAGATCCAGCAGGAACAGGTGGTTTTCAGTACCACCGGAGACCACTTTGTAGCCACGGTTCAGGAACACTTCCACCATCGCTTTGGCGTTTTTGGCAACCTGCTGCTGGTAAACCTTGAACTCTGGCTCCATCGCTTCTTTCAGCGCCACCGCTTTTGCCGCGATAACATGCATCAGAGGGCCGCCCTGCGCGCTTGGGAACACAGCAGAGTTCAGTTTTTTGTACAGCTCTTCATCACCGCCTTTCGCCAGGATCAGGCCACCGCGAGGACCCGCCAGGGTTTTGTGGGTGGTGGTGGTCACAACGTGAGCGTGTGGTACCGGGTTCGGGTAAACGCCTGCGGCAATCAGACCCGCAACGTGCGCCATGTCTACGAACAGGTAAGCACCGATGCTGTCTGCGATTTCACGCATTTTTGCCCAGTCAACGATACCGGAGTAAGCAGAGAAACCGCCGATGATCATTTTCGGTTTATGGGTCTGCGCCTGCTTCGCCATGTCTTCGTAGTCAATCTTACCGGACTCATCAATACCGTAAGGAATGATGTTATACAGTTTGCCGGAGAAGTTAACCGGGGAGCCGTGAGTCAGGTGGCCGCCCTGCGCCAGGTTCATACCCAGAACGGTATCACCCGGTTGCAGCAGCGCGGTGTAGACCGCGAAGTTAGCCTGAGAGCCAGAGTGCGGCTGCACGTTAGCGTAGTCAGCACCAAAAAGCTCTTTCGCACGGTCGATAGCCAGTTGCTCAACGATATCAACGTACTCACAACCGCCGTAGTAACGCTTACCCGGATAACCTTCAGCATATTTGTTGGTCAGCTGAGAGCCCTGCGCCTGCATTACGCGCGGGCTGGTGTAGTTTTCGGAGGCGATCAGTTCGATGTGCTCTTCCTGACGTACTTTTTCCTGCTCCATAGCCTGCCACAGTTCGGCATCATAATCGGCAATGTTCATTTCACGCTTTAACATCCGCATCTCCTGACTCAGCTAACAAGTAAATTTTGCCTGAAAAGGCAGTCCTGTTGGACGACGGGCAACAGTATAACTGAATAGTTCTGTGATAACAGGTCTTGACAAACGATTTTACGCAAACGTTTTCCTTCACGCCACGCAAGGGTTTGAGGAATAAAGCTCTCGACATTTTCAACCGATTTCTTTTCAGGTTTGTGATGCATATTTTTCATGTTGCAAAGAACCATTTACAACGAAGGGGTATTTTTTATAAGATGCATTTAAAATACATCATTAAAATGACATCAGAAGGACGCGCTCATGCTCGACGCTCAAACCATCGCTACTGTAAAAGCCACTATTCCCCTGCTGGTAGAAACCGGCCCTAAACTCACTGCCCATTTCTACGATCGTATGTTCACGCACAACCCGGAGCTCAAAGAGATTTTCAACATGAGCAACCAGCGTAATGGCGATCAGCGCGAAGCCCTGTTCAATGCTATCGCGGCCTACGCCAGTAATATTGAAAACCTGGCAGCGCTGCTGCCTGCGGTGGAAAAAATCGCGCAGAAACATACCAGCTTCCAGATCAAACCGGAGCAGTACAACATCGTTGGCGGCCATCTGTTAGCGACCCTGGACGAAATGTTCAGTCCGGGTCAGGAGGTACTGGACGCGTGGGGTAAAGCCTACGGCGTGCTGGCAAACGTATTCATCAATCGTGAAGCGCAAATCTACAGCGAAAACGCCAGTAAGAACGGTGGCTGGGAAGGTACGCGTGCGTTTCGTATCGTTGAGAAAACGCCGCGCAGCCAGCTTATTACCAGCTTTGAATTTGAACCGGTTGACGGTCAGCCGGTAGCTGATTATCAGCCAGGACAGTATCTGGGCGTCTGGCTGAAGCCTGAAGGTTTCCCGCATCAGGAGATCCGCCAGTACTCCCTGACCCGCAAACCTGACGGTAAACGTTACCGTATCGCAGTGAAGCGTGAAGAAGGCGGTCAGGTTTCAAACTGGTTGCACAACGAAGCCAGCGTGGGTGACGTGGTACATCTGGCCGCACCTGCTGGTGATTTCTTTATGGCCGTTGAAACGCATACCCCTGTTACGCTGATCTCTGCGGGTGTCGGCCAAACGCCAATGCTGGCGATGCTCGATACGCTGGCGAAAGCAACCCACACCGCACAGGTAAACTGGTTCCACGCCGCCGAGAACGGTGATGTGCATGCCTTTTCGGATGAAGTAAAAACGCTGGGGGCGACCCTGCCACGCTTTACCGCGCATACCTGGTATCGCCAGCCTAATGAAGATGACCGTCAGAATGCACGATTCGACAGCGAGGGCTTGATGGATTTGAGTAAACACGAGAGCCTGTTCAGCAATCCAGAGATGCAATTCTGGCTCTGCGGCCCAGTCGCTTTTATGCAGTTTGCCGCCAGACAGTTAGTTACGCTGGGGATCAAATCTGAAAACATTCATTACGAGTGTTTCGGGCCTCATAAAGTGCTGTAAACCGACCAATTCCTCTCAGGATGCTGTATTTAGCGGCATCCTTTTTTTCTTTCATCTTCAACATTGAGTCTTGTGGCTTATCAATAATGAGTTTGTCATTCATGTTATGATTTTTCTTTTCCCTTTTCCGCCTGGGGATGCTTTTTTATGCAACAACCTGTTGTACGCGTTGGCGAGTGGCGAGTTACGCCGTCCATAAATCAAATTAGTCGACAAGGTCGCCAACTGACGCTTGAACCACGCTTAATTGATCTTTTGGTGTATTTCGCCAGTCATCCTGATGAAGTCCTGAGCCGGGATGAGATCATTGATAACATCTGGATGCGCAATATTGTCACCAGTCATGTGGTTACCCAGAGCATTTCAGAACTCCGCAAATGGCTGAAAGACGGTGATGAGCAGAGTCCAGAATACATCACCACAGTGCCAAAGAGGGGCTACAAGCTCACCGCGCCGGTGGTCTGGATGACTGAAGAAAGCGCCGACAGTGGGCCATCCACGCTTATAGCCTCACCAGAAACGACACCTGCCGGACAGATCAATACGCTTCCTGAACCGGAAACAGCGTCCGCTCCCTCATTCAGACAGGCACGGAAAAAAGTCGATCGACGAAATCGTGTCGCCTCCTTCTGGACCTGGCTACTGTTTCTGTTGTCACTTGGTGCGTTGATTGCGCTGGTTATCATGTCGCTTATCAATTCTCACCCACCGGTGACCAAAACGCGCCTGCTACTCAATCCACGCGATATAGATGTACGTTTTGAGCGCGGTATCTCTTGCAATAAGTGGTCTTCTCAACAGTCCTACGCTATCGGCCTGGGAAACCTGATTACCTCGTCACTGAACACATATTCCACCTTTATGGTGCATGACAAAACCAACTACAACGTGACAGAACCCAGTAGCTCCGGGAAAACACTCACCATCAAATTCGTTAATCAACGCCATTACCGGGCACAGCAATGTTTTATGTCTGTATTGCTGGTCGATAATGCAGACAGCTCTGTCATGCTGGACAAGCGCTACTTTATTACCGACAACACGCTGTTATCGGTACAGGAAGATCTCCTCCACAGTCTCTCCGCCGTGTTGACGCAGCCCTGGCCACCTCGTATGCAGGCACAACTTGCCCAGTTCCGCAATTCGCAAAGCCTGTCGTTGGCGCAGTTCTACCAGGCTGACCAGTTGATTATGGAAGGTGATGTCGTGTCATTAAATAAAGCCAGCGAGTTACTCAGCGTCGTCGCAAAAGACGCACCTGACTTTATCAATGCGCTGCTGGAAAAAGTACTGGTGGATGTACTACGACATTCACAGCAACAGTTCAATGAACCTCAACTTACCGCGCTGAATAATGAGCTGAGTAAAATCGCGCAACTTCCCGGCATTGAGGAATCAGCAACGTGGTATCAAATACAGACTATCAATGGATTAAGCAAAGGTGATATTGACAATGCATACAGGAACATTAACAAAAGTATTGAACTCGAAATGTCCTGGCTAAATTATGTGTTACTGGGAAAGATCTATGAGATGAAGGGTGATAATCGTCTGGCGGCTGATGCTTATATTACAGCATTTAACTTAAGGCCGGGTGAAAACACTCTCTACTGGATTGAGAATGGCGTTTTCCAGACTTCCATTAAAAAAGCAGCCCCTTATTTAAAAACGTTTCTTGCACAAGAGTAGAAAGCGCCCTCTGAATGCGTTAATGAATTTATTCAGTAAGTAGTAAAAATGTTGCCAGGAGGTGTTAATTGTTACCTCCAGGCAACAATCCCTGCCGTAATAAAAATATCATCAATCCCCTGTTAGATATCATTATTTATCTTTTCCTGATATAAAATTTTTATCCTGATATGTTAACGAAAAAATCTCAGGGTATCATTTTTTTGAAGTTGTCTTTTATTTCACTTTATCTTTAGGACTTCTCCTGTTCGCATCCGTAACCTTGCGGTCAGTCGGTCGGATCATTTTGAGCCTTAAACAACGGTCCGCACCTCCAAAATAAAATTCAGGAGAAACGAACATGAGTTCAGCCAAAAAGATAGGCCTATTTGCCTGCACCGGTGTCGTCGCCGGTAATATGATGGGAAGCGGTATTGCTTTATTACCCGCAAACCTTGCCAGCATCGGTGGCATTGCAATTTGGGGATGGGTGATTTCCATTATTGGGGCAATGTCTCTGGCATATGTCTACGCCCGCCTGGCCACCAAAAACCCTCAACAAGGTGGCCCAATTGCTTATGCCGGGGAATTATCTCCCGCTTTCGGTTTCCAGACCGGTGTGCTTTATTACCACGCAAACTGGATTGGTAATCTGGCAATTGGTATTACCGCTGTCTCTTATCTTTCCACCTTCTTCCCGGCATTAAATAATCCTGTTCCGGCAGGTATTGCCTGTATTGCAATTGTCTGGCTATTTACCTTTGTGAATATGCTTGGTGGGACCTGGGTGAGTCGCCTGACGACTATCGGTCTGGTACTGGTGCTGATCCCGGTCGTAGTGACTGCGATTGCGGGATGGCACTGGTTTGATGCTGCCATCTATCAGGCAAACTGGAACACCTCTACCACTACCGACCCTCATGCGGTGATCAAAAGTATCCTGCTCTGCCTGTGGGCATTCGTTGGGGTTGAATCCGCTGCGGTAAGCACCGGGATGGTGAAAAACCCTAAACGCACAGTGCCTCTGGCAACCATGCTGGGTACCGCTCTGGCCGGTATTGTCTATATCGCGGCAACACAGGTAATTTCTGGTATGTATCCGGCCTCTGAAATGGCCGCTTCTGGCGCACCATTCGCTATCAGTGCCTCAACCATCATGGGTAACTGGGCTGCACCGATAGTATCTGCCTTCACCGCCTTCGCCTGCCTGACCTCACTGGGCTCCTGGATGATGCTGGTAGGCCAGGCCGGGGTTCGCGCCGCTAACGATGGTAACTTCCCGAAAATTTACGGCGAAGTTGATAGCAATGGCATCCCGAAAAAAGGCCTGCTGCTGGCAGCGCTGAAAATGACCGTACTGATGGTTCTCATCACCGTGATGAACTCAAGCGGCGGTAAAGCCTCAGACCTGTTCGGCGAACTGACGGGTATCGCCGTACTGCTGACCATGCTGCCGTATTTCTACTCCTGCGTTGACCTGATTCGCTTCGAAGGCGTTAACGTTCGCAACCTGGCAAGCCTTGTCTGCTCCATTCTGGGCTGCGCGTTCTGCTTCATCGCACTGATGGGGGCCAACTCCTTCGAACTGTCTGGCACCTTTATCGTCAGCCTCGTCATTCTGATGTTCTATGGCCGCAAGATGTACCAGCGCCAGCATAACAACGACGCCGAAAGCACCACCGCCGACGCACTTTAATCCCCCTTTCTTATAGCCCTTCCTGACACCTGTCACACCGTGACGGGAGGGGTTTTCTACACCTGGAGATAAGACTATGAATGTTATCGCTATCATGAATCACATGGGCGTTTACTTTAAAGAAGAACCTATCCGTGAGCTCCACCGCGCACTTGAGCGTCTGGATTTCCGTATTGTTTACCCTAATGACCGCGAAGACTTACTAAAACTCATTGAGAACAATGCGCGTCTGTGCGGCGTTATTTTCGACTGGGATAAATACAATCTCGAGCTGTGTGAAGATATCAGCAAAATGAACGAATACATGCCGCTGTATGCATTCGCTAATTCATACTCCACGCTCGACGTCAGCCTCAACGATCTGCGTATGAAAGTACGTTTCTTTGAGTATGCTCTCGGTGCCGCTGACGATATCGCCGCCAAAATCAAACAGAACACAGATGAATATATCGACACGATTTTGCCCCCGCTGACCAAAGCGCTGTTCAAATATGTTCGCGAAGGTAAATATACGTTCTGTACACCTGGCCATATGGGCGGCACCGCGTTCCAGAAAAGCCCGGTAGGGAGTCTTTTCTACGACTTCTTCGGCCCTAATACCATGAAATCTGACATCTCGATTTCCGTATCCGAACTCGGTTCACTGCTTGACCATAGCGGCCCTCACAAAGAGGCAGAAGAGTATATCGCTCGGGTATTCAATGCTGAGCGCAGCTACATGGTGACCAACGGTACATCCACAGCGAACAAAATTGTCGGCATGTACTCAGCACCTGCAGGCAGCACTGTACTGATCGATCGAAACTGTCATAAATCGCTGACGCATCTGATGATGATGAGCGATATTACACCGATCTATTTCCGACCAACCCGTAACGCATACGGTATTCTCGGCGGGATCCCGCAGAGCGAACTTCAGCATGCAACCATTGCCAAACGCGTAAAAGAGACGCCAAACGCGACCTGGCCAGTGCACGCCGTTATAACCAATTCCACCTACGATGGTCTGCTCTACAACACCGACTACATCAAGAAAACGCTGGATGTAAAATCCATCCACTTTGACTCGGCCTGGGTACCTTATACCAATTTCTCCCCTATTTACGCGGGTAAAAGTGGGATGAGCGGCGGTCGTGTGGAAGGTAAAGTGATTTATGAAACTCAGTCCACGCACAAACTGCTGGCGGCGTTTTCTCAGGCTTCGATGATTCATGTAAAAGGCGACGTAAACGAAGAGACCTTCAACGAAGCTTACATGATGCACACGACAACCTCTCCGCACTATGGGATTGTGGCATCCACTGAAACCGCTGCGGCGATGATGAAAGGTAATGCCGGTAAGCGTCTGATCGACGGTTCTATTCAGCGCGCAGTGAAATTCCGCAAAGAGATTAAACGTCTGAAAGGCGAATCTGAAGGCTGGTTCTTCGATGTGTGGCAGCCGGAACACATTGATGAGCCTGAATGCTGGCCTCTGCGTTCCGATAGTGCATGGCACGGTTTCAAGAACATTGATAACGAGCATATGTATCTCGACCCGATTAAAGTCACCATTTTGACACCGGGGATGAAGAAAGATGGCACCATGGACGACTTCGGTATTCCTGCCAGTATCATCGCGAAATACCTTGATGAACAAGGCATCGTGGTTGAGAAAACGGGTCCGTATAACCTGCTGTTCCTGTTCAGCATCGGTATTGATAAAACGAAAGCCCTGAGTCTGCTCCGCGCACTCACCGATTTCAAACGCGCTTTCGATCTCAATCTGCGCGTGAAAAACATGCTGCCATCGCTCTATCGTGAGAATCCTGAGTTCTACGAAAGCATGCGCATTCAGGAGCTTGCACAGAACATTCATAAACTCGTTGAGCATCATAATCTGCCGGATCTGATGTTCCGTGCATTTGAAGTGCTGCCAAAAATGGTGATAACGCCGTATGCCGCGTTCCAGAAAGAGCTGCATGGTGAGACGGAAGAGGTCTATCTCAGTGAGATGGTGGGCCGCGTCAACGCCAATATGATCCTGCCATATCCTCCAGGAGTACCGCTGGTTATGCCTGGTGAGATGATCACTGAAGAGAGCCGTCCAGTGCTGGAATTCCTGCAAATGCTGTGCGAAATAGGTGCTCACTATCCAGGCTTTGAAACCGACATCCATGGTGCATATCGCCAGGCGGATGGTCGTTATACCGTTAAGGTACTGAAAAACGATAAATAAAGACTAAAGGGAAGTGGCTTGCCACTTCCCTTTTTCACGCCGCAAGGAGATAACATGAAAACACCCTCACAACCGCGCGCGATTTATTACATCGTGGCGATTCAAATCTGGGAATATTTCAGCTTTTACGGCATGCGTGCTCTGCTTATCCTCTACCTTACCCATCAGCTTGGTTTCGACGATAGCCACGCCATCACACTCTTTAGCGCTTACGCATCTTTGGTCTACGTCACCCCTATTCTCGGCGGCTGGCTGGCTGACCGCCTGCTTGGCAACCGCACGGCCATTATTACCGGTGCATTGCTGATGACGTTCGGCCATGTGGTGTTAGGTATCGAATCTGACTCAACCCGCACTCTGTACGTTGCACTGGCGATAATCATATGTGGTTACGGTCTGTTTAAATCCAATATCAGTTGTCTGTTGGGAGAACTTTATGCCCACGACGATCCACGTCGTGATGGCGGATTTTCGCTGTTATATGCCGCAGGGAACATTGGCTCCATTGCTGCGCCGATTGCCTGTGGACTGGCGGCGCAATGGTACGGCTGGCATATTGGCTTTGCACTGGCCGGGATCGGCATGTTTGCAGGTTTGCTGATTTTCCTCAGCGGGCATCACCACTTCCACCATACGCGCGGCGTCAATAAACAGGCATTACGCAGCAAAAAGTATCTCCTTCCGGTCTGGGGCTGGCTGCTGATAATGCTGTGCATCGCGCCCCTCTTTTTTACCCTGTTACTGGAGAATAATGGCTCTGGTTATCTACTGGTCGCCGTGTGCGCGTTTGCTGTGATAATGGTGGCGCGCATTATGATGAGATTTCCTGAGCATCGCCGCGCACTGTGGCAAATCGCGATACTGATGATGACAGGGACGCTGTTCTGGGTGCTGGCACAGCAGGGTGGCAGTACTATCAGCCTGTTTATCGACCGCTTTGTTAACCGACAGTTGCTTAATATTGAGGTGCCAACTGCACTGTTTCAGTCAGTTAATGCCATTGCAGTAATGGCAGCAGGTATTGCCCTTTCCTGGCTAGCGCGTCCGGAAGGGAAAATACGCTCAGCGCTACGCGTATGGCTGAAGTTCGCATTAGGTCTGTTGTTAATGAGCGTTGGTTTTATGTTACTGGCGCTGAATGCACGTCATGGCGGGTTAAACGGACAGGTCTCAATGGGGATGATGATCGCCGGCCTGGCGCTAATGGGTTTCGCCGAACTGTTTATCGACCCGGTAGCGATGGCGCAAATCACCCGTCTGAATCTACCGGGCATCACAGGTCTGTTAACGGGGATTTATATGCTGGCAACAGGCGCAGTAGCCAACTGGCTGGCAGGACGCGTGGCGCAACAAACCACAGAGCCACAGATTAACGATACGGCGGTTGCTGCCTATGCCCACTTTTTCTCTCAGATGAGCGGGTGGACGCTAGGCTGCGTGGTACTGATCGTTACATTCGTTGGTTTGAGAAGATGTTTTACCCCTTCTCCACTCACGTTGCCGGAAACAGAGCACGATTAAAAGCCCCTTCGCCGCCAGGGAATGGCAGCGAAGGAATACCATCAAATCGCCGCGTCGTCTTCTTCGCCGGTACGGATACGGATCACGCGCGCCACGTCAAAGACGAAGATTTTGCCGTCGCCGATTTTGCCCGTCTGCGCCGTGCGAATGATGGTATCCACACAGGTATCCACGATGTCGTCGCTCACCACGATTTCAATTTTCACTTTCGGCAGAAAGTCCACCATGTACTCTGCGCCACGGTAAAGCTCGGTGTGGCCCTTTTGACGACCAAAACCTTTCACTTCCGTCACGGTCATCCCGGTGATGCCAACTTCCGCCAGCGCTTCACGTACATCATCCAGTTTGAAAGGTTTAATAATCGCATCGATCTTTTTCATGGTGGGTCCTTAAACTCTTGCCTGTAAGCTGCTTCGTAATCGGTTGCTCACAGTATCATATTCAAGCGAATTTTGCGGTACTACTCTTTAAAATCGTTCGCTTCCAGCTCGTGCCGAGACAGTAACTTGTAGAATTCGGTGCGGTTACGCCCCGCCATTCGCGCCGCGTGGGTCACGTTGCCTTTGGTAATTTGCAGCAGCTTACGCAAATAGTTCAGCTCGAACTGATTCCGCGCTTCGGCAAACGTCGGCAATGCCGTGTTTTCCCCTTCCAGTGCCTGCTCCACCAGCGCGTCGCTGATAACCGGTGATGAGGTCAGCGCGACGCACTGCTCAATTACGTTCACCAGTTGACGCACGTTGCCCGGCCAGCTTGCGGCCATCAACCTTTTCATCGCATCGGTGGAAAACGCACGAACGAACGGTTTATGGCGATCGGCCGCCTGGCGTAAAAGATGGTTCGCCAGCAGGGGAATGTCTTCCGCACGTTCGGCCAGCGCTGGGATCTTCAGGTTCACCACGTTCAAACGGTAGTAGAGATCTTCGCGAAACTCGTTGCGGGCCATCACCTTCGGTAAATCACGGTGTGTCGCCGAAATAATACGCACATTAATATCAATATCGCGGTTGCTGCCCAGCGGGCGAACTTTTCGTTCCTGCAACACACGCAGTAATTTAACCTGCAGCGGCGCAGGCATGTCGCCAATCTCATCCAGGAAAAGCGTGCCGCCTTCCGCTGCCTGGAATAACCCTTCCCGGCTGCTTACCGCGCCAGTGAAAGCGCCGCGGGCATGCCCAAACAGTTCAGATTCGAGCAGCTGTTCCGGGAGTGCGCCGCAGTTAATCGCAATAAAAGCGTTTTTGCTGCGCGGGCTGGCATTATGAATCGCCTGCGCGAGGATCTCTTTCCCGGTACCGCTCTGGCCGTTAATGAGCACGCTGACGTCAGATTGCGCCACCATACGGGCCTGTTCGAGCAGACGCAGCATAATAGGGCTGCGGGTGACGATAGACTCCCGCCACGCTTCATCATTCGACGGGGCGGCATGTTCCAGCGCGCTGTCGATAGCCTTGTAAAGCGCATCTTTGTCCACCGGCTTGGTCAGGAAGCTGAACACCCCCTGCTGGGTCGCGGCAACCGCATCCGGAATCGACCCGTGCGCCGTGAGAATAATGACAGGCATGCCCGGCTGCTGCTTCTGGATCTCCGCGAACAGCTGCAGGCCGTCCATTTCGTCCATCCGCAGGTCGCTTATCACCAGATCAATCTTCTCGCGGCTGAGAATTCTCAGCCCCTCCTGCCCGCTCTCAGCGGTTACCACGCTGTAGCCTTCACTCACCAGACGCATGCCCAGCAGCTTTAACAGCCCGGGATCGTCATCCACCAGTAAGAGATGGGCAGGTTTACGGCTGGTCATGGCTTCACATCCTCTTGTTTCGGCGTATCGCTGTCCGGTGCAGCAGATGAACTCCCCGGCTGATATTTACGCGACGAAAGCTGTCTTTCGATATCGGTCAGGTTTTCCAGCTTACGCGTCGTGGTATCCAGTTGCGTACGCAAATGTTGCTGCTGTTGACGCAGCGTATCAAGTTCGCTGTCGGTGGACTGTTGCAATTTGCTGTAGCGGGAGCGCTCTTCAGACAGTTGAAGTTGTAATGTCTGCCCATCACGCCAGAGCTGATATACCGGGCGAATCTGGACCGGAAGGTTGACCACAAACATGTCCAGCCGGGTCACGTTGGCACGGCGTTCAACGGGTGTGATTTTCGCATCTGCCAGTAAAATCCCGCGCTTGAAAGCGTCCTGCCAGGTGTCGTCATCCAGCATCGCTGCTTTAGAACGAGCGTCTACCGGTGCCAGACGCTGGGCGCAATCTATTCCGCGTAGCCAGAACAGTGGGTTGCTTTCAACGTCATGACCTGACAGGTTCCAGATGTCCTCACAGCGGGTTGAAAGAAAGTCTGCCAGTTGGTTATCTGGCCATTTATCTTCTTGTTTATCGCTAATTGCACTTTGCGGCGCATGGGAAACACATCCTGCCAGAAATAAACAAGGCAAGCTCAGGCGAAGCGTGTTGCGGGAAAACACCGCGCGTACGGCGCGGAAAAAGACGTGTGACATACTCACCAGACATAGATTCATGTTATTGATTTTTCCGGCTCAGGGGCAATTCGATACGGAAGCAAACATCCGAACGTTCGTCCGTGACAATGTTTAGCTCACCCTGCATGCGTCGTATGCAGTCTCGGGCGATGCTCAAGCCCAGACCACTTCCTTTAACCGCACCTTTACGCTGATGACTCCCCTGGAAAAAGGGCTCAAATATCATGGCTTTTTCGTCATCGGGGATCGGGGTGCCGGTGTTAGCGACGTCAATAAACACCCGTGAACCATTCGTATAACTTCGGATATAAATGTTACCGGATTCAGTACCATAGTGCACCGCATTGGAGTAAAGATTATCCAGAACGCTCATTAACAGCATGGGTTCAGCCAGACACGCTGGCGCATTCAGTTCTACACCGGTATGCATCATTTTAGCTCTTGCTGGCAAGCTATGAGCGGAGATCACCATATCCACCAGCGGCTCAATCTCGACGTTTTCCAGTACAACCGCGCCATCAGCCAGCTTGCGGTTGTAATCCAGCAGTTGCTCAATCAGCTTTTGCAGATTGCGGCTGCTGGCATCAAGGATCTCGACAATCTCTTTCTGTTCGGTGGTCAGCGGCCCAGCCACTTCGTCCGCCAGCAGTTCCGTGCCCTCACGCATGCTGGCCAGCGGCGTTTTAAGCTCATGGGAAATATGGCGCAGAAACTGATGACGCTGAGATTCGAGCCATGCCAGACGTTCAGACAGCCACATAATACGCTGGCCAACGGACCGCAACTCACGCGGACCTTTAAAGGCAACCGTATCACCGAGCGATTTTCCCTCTCCCAGACGGTTAATCATACGCTGAATGCCCTTCACCGGGCCGATGATCATGCGGGTAAAGAGCAGAACCAGCCCGAGACTCACCAGGAACAGCACCAGCGCCTGCCAGCCGAAGAACTGTCCACGTTCGGCAATCTCCTGCTGAAGCTGCTGGCCGCGCGAGAAAATCACGGTACGCGTTGACTGAACCATCTCGGTGTTGGCGCTGGCAAAGGCCTCCAGGCGCGCGGCGGCAGTCGTATCCGGACCGCTATTTTTACACTGTAGCTGAGCAAGGTCGTTCAGATCCTGACGTAACGCTTTATACAGGTTGTCATCCGGCAACACTCCTGCGTGGGCATCCAGCATCTCGCTATAGCGTTTACGCTGATTCTGATACACCTTTTCCAGCGTGCGATCGTCAAGCACACAGTACTGGCGATAGCTACGCTCCATCTCCAGCGCAGCATTGGTCATCGCTTCACTGCGCCTGGCGTCGATGAGCGTCGTGCGGTTAGTCAACGCCGCCTGAGCACTCAAGGCATTGAGACTTTGCCACGCCTGCCAGGCAAGGATCAGTAATGGCAGCAGGATCAGCAGGAAGGCCATCATGACAAGCTGTCGCAGGGAGCGGGGAAAAACGGGCCAGCGTTTCAACGCATTACTCTCTTAGTGGGGGTTTACGCAGAGCGTAACTGAGTCTGCCCTTCAGATACAACAAAGCCGGGTAAAAACCCGGCTTTGTTATGGAATGAGGCGGTGCCTAACTCGACGTTTCGCCCTGGCCTGATAAAGCATCGCTATGATCAGTAGTTGGACGGCAGGCACCTTTTTGTGCGTCATTCGAAGTTTATGTAGCACGTCCCGAAGGGGCTGACATAAGAGGGTGAATGAGCCACTGGTTAGTATTATGCAACAGCCGTGCCAGAATGCAAAACCAAAAATTAACACATTGATATATATAGTTTTTATTCATTTAACCTGTTAATTATCGGTTGAATGATTTCCAGGCTAAGTGTCGCTATTAAGCAACACCTTAACGGGAAACTGTCGTGTCATATAAAAATCAATAAGTTAAATGTCTCCATTTGGAGACACTCTTTTACTGCGTTGTCGCGGTTTTGCGACAGGTATAAAAAAGCCCGGTGGCGTTTCCGCTCACCGGGCCTGCATTCATTTTATTGCTTAACCCAACTGTTTACGCGCGTTGCGGAAAATACGCATCCACGGGCTGTCCTCGCCCCAGTTTTCCGGGTGCCAGGAGTTGCTCACGGTACGGAATACACGCTCCGGGTGCGGCATCATGATGGTTGCGCGACCGCTTTCGCTGGTAACAGCAGTAATCCCGTTTGCCGAACCGTTCGGGTTGGCCGGGTAGGTTTGAGTGACCTTACCGAAGTTATCGACAAAGCGCAGCGCCACCAGGCCTTTGCTCTCCAGCTGAGCCAGATGCGCGGCGTCACGCACTTCAACCTGACCTTCGCCGTGAGACACCGCGATTGGCATCTGCGAACCCACCATGCCCTGCAGCAGCAGAGAAGGACTCTGAGTCACTTCCACCAGGCTAAAACGCGCTTCGAAGCGGTCAGACTGGTTGCGCACAAAGCGCGGCCAGGCTTCGCTGCCCGGGATCAGTTCACGCAGGTTGGACATCATCTGGCAGCCGTTACACACGCCCAGCGCCAGGGTTTGCGGACGATGGAAGAAGGTTTCGAACTCGTCACGCACGCGATTGTTGAACAGAATGGACTTCGCCCAACCTTCACCCGCGCCCAGCACGTCACCGTAGGAGAAGCCACCGCACGCCACCAGCGCCTGGAAATCTTCCAGACCGGTGCGGCCTGCCAGCAGGTCGCTCATGTGAACGTCGATTGCATCAAAGCCCGCGCGGTGGAAGGCTGCGGCCATCTCAACGTGGGAGTTAACGCCCTGCTCGCGCAGCACGGCCACTTTCGGACGCGCGCCCTTCGCAATGTACGGCGCAGCAATATCTTCGTTGATGTCGAAGGAGAGTTTCACGTTCAGGCCTGGATCGTTGTCATTTGCCTTCGCGTTATGCTCCTGATCGGCACATTCCGGGTTGTCGCGCAGACGCTGCATCTGCCAGGTGGTTTCTGCCCACCACATACGCAGCGTGGAGCGGCTTTCGCTGAACACGGCATGACCGTCAGCTTCAATGACGAAGCGGTCGCCCTGAACGGCTTTACCCAGATAGTGCACACAATCTGCCAGACCGTGCTTCGCAAGGATGGCTTCAACCGCGTCGCGATCTGCCGCACGAACCTGAATCACGGCGCCCAGCTCTTCGTTAAACAGCGCCGCCAGACGGTCTTCGCCCAGAGAGGCAATATTCGCTTCCACGCCACAGTGGCCGGTGAAGGCCATTTCTGCCAGCGTCACCAGCAGGCCGCCGTCAGAACGGTCGTGGTAGGCCAGCAGCTTACGCTGCGCAACCAGCGCCTGGATGGCATCGTAGAAGCCTTTTAACTGCGCCACATCGCGCACGTCAGCTGGCTTATCACCCAACTGACGGTAAACCTGCGCCAGCGCGGTCGCACCCAGCGCGTTGTTGCCTTTACCCAGGTCAATCAGCAGCAGGGCGTTGTCTTCGGTCACGAGCTGCGGCGTAACGGTATGACGAACGTCTTCCACGCGAGCAAAGGCGGAGATAATCAGCGACAGCGGAGAGGTGATCTCGCGCTGCTCGTTGCCTTCCTGCCAGCGGGTCTTCATCGACATGGAGTCTTTACCCACCGGAATGGTCAGGCCCAGCGCAGGGCACAGCTCTTCACCCACCGCTTTTACCGCTTCATACAAGCCTGCGTCTTCACCCGGGTGACCAGCAGCGGCCATCCAGTTCGCAGAAAGTTTGATACGTTTGATATCGCCAATCTGGGTTGCAGCGATGTTAGTCAGCGCTTCACCAACGGCCAGACGAGCAGAGGCCGCGAAGTCCAGCAGCGCCACCGGGGTACGTTCACCCAGCGCCATTGCTTCGCCGTAGTAGCTGTCGAGGCTCGCGGTGGTCACGGCGCAGTTAGCGACCGGGATCTGCCACGGACCGACCATCTGATCGCGCGATACCATACCGGTCACGGTACGGTCGCCGATGGTCACGAGGAAGGTTTTCTCTGCCACGGCCGGCAGGTGCAGCACGCGGTTGACCGCTTCCGCAACGGTAATGCCCTTAAGATCCAGCGCTTTTCCTGCCGCTTTACGGGTTTCAACGTCGCGGGTCATCTTCGGCGTTTTACCGAGCAGAACGTCCAGCGGCAGATCGATCGGCTGGTTGTCAAAGTGGGTGTCGCTTAAGGAGAGATGCTTCTCTTCGGTCGCTTCACCAATAACGGCATACGGCGCACGCTCGCGGCGGCACAGCTCGTCAAACAGCGGTAATTGATCCGCTGCAACGGCCAGAACATAACGTTCCTGAGATTCGTTACACCAGATTTCCAGCGGGCTCATACCCGGCTCATCGCTCAGGATGTCGCGCAGGTTGAAACGGCCACCGCGACCGCCGTCGCTCACCAACTCCGGCATGGCGTTAGACAAACCGCCCGCGCCCACATCGTGAATAAACAGAATTGGGTTAGCTTCACCCAGCTGCCAGCAGCGGTCGATCACTTCCTGGCAACGACGCTCCATTTCCGGGTTGTCGCGCTGCACGGAAGCAAAGTCGAGATCCGCATCAGACTGACCAGAGGTCATAGAAGAAGCCGCCCCACCGCCCAGGCCGATGTTCATTGCCGGGCCACCGAGGACGATCAGCTTCGCGCCCACGACGATCTCGCCTTTCTGCACGTGATCGGCGCGAATGTTGCCGATCCCCCCCGCCAGCATGATCGGTTTGTGGTAGCCGCGCAGCTCTTCGCCGTTGTGGCTGTCCACTTTCTCTTCATAGGTACGGAAGTAACCGTTCAGCGCCGGACGACCAAATTCGTTGTTAAACGCCGCGCCGCCCAGTGGGCCTTCGGTCATGATATCCAGCGCGGTTACAATGCGCTCTGGCTTGCCGAAATCTTCTTCCCACGGCTGTTCAAAACCCGGGATGCGCAGGTTGGAAACGGAGAAACCGACCAGACCAGCTTTTGGTTTAGCCCCGCGACCGGTCGCACCTTCATCACGGATTTCACCGCCGGAACCGGTCGCCGCCCCCGGCCACGGGGAGATCGCCGTCGGGTGGTTATGGGTTTCGACCTTCATCAGGATATGCGCGGGCTCCTGATGGAAGTCATAGCGCCCTGCTTCGCGATCGGCGAAGAAGCGGCCCACCTCGGAACCTTCCATCACCGCAGCGTTGTCTTTGTAGGCAGACAGCACGTGGTCAGGGGTTTTTTCCATGGTGTTTTTAATCATTTTGAACAGCGACTTCGGCTGCTGTTCGCCGTCGATAACCCAGTCGGCGTTGAAAATCTTGTGACGACAGTGTTCAGAGTTGGCCTGCGCGAACATATAGAGTTCGATGTCATTCGGATTGCGGTTCAGCTTAACAAACGCATCCTGCAGATAATCAATTTCGTCTTCTGCCAGTGCCAGGCCAAGACGCAGGTTCGCGTCAATCAGTGCCTGGCGCCCCTGCCCCAGCAAATCCACGCTCTGTACCGGCGCAGGCTGATGGTGGGAGAATAGCTTCTGCGCGTCATCGAGAGAGGCAAAAACACTCTCCATCATGCGGTCATGAAGCTCAGCTGCAACCGCCTGCCACTGTTCTTCGCTCAGAGTGGAAGCTTCCACATAGTACGCCACACCGCGTTCCAGACGGTTAATCTGGCTCAGGCCACAGTTGTGGGCGATGTCGGTGGCTTTGGAAGACCAGGGGGAGATGGTGCCCGGACGCGGTGTCGCAAGGATCAGTTTGCCGGTTGGCGTATGGCTGCTCAGACTTGGGCCATACTTGAGCAGGCGTTCCAGCTGTACGCGCTCCTCTGCATTCAGGGGGGCATTCAGGTCAGCAAAATGGACATACTCAGCGTAAATATTGCTTACCGGAAGGTCGGCCGCCTGAAAACGTGCCAGCAGTTTGTTAATACGGAAGGCAGACAGTGCAGGCGAACCACGCAGAATTTCCATCATAAGTCTCTCGTCTTCGAAGCGCCGGGGCGCTTACAGTGTGCGCAAGGGGGGAAAACGGGCGTCATTATAGAGAATCCTGAGCGCCGACGAAACCGTTTGCGTCGAAATAAAATCTACGCAGATGTTTAACAATAGATGTGACCTGTCTCTCTAATGGGTTGCCAAGTGGCGCAAGTTTACGCAAAATGCCGCTCATTCAATGGCAAACCTTATTATTAACATGGCTACAGCAGACTGAGGCAACCGGCGTCGCAGAGAATTAACTAATTGAAAAAATTAAAGATTAATTATCTGCTCATCGGCATTGTGACGTTGCTGCTGGCAGTGGCCCTCTGGCCTTCTATCCCCTGGTTCGGCAAAGCCGAAAACCGTATCGCCGCCATAAAGGAGCGGGGGGAATTGCGCGTCAGTACCCTAAACTCTCCGCTGATCTACAGCGACATCAACGGCAAAGTTATTGGTCTGGATTACGAACTGGCCCAACAGTTCGCCGATTATCTTGGCGTAAAGCTTAAAATTACCGTCCGCCAGAATATCAACCAGTTGTTTGATGACCTCGATAACGACGATGCCGATATGCTCGCGGCCGGGCTGGTGTATAACAGCGAGCGCAGCAAGAACTATCAGCCAGGCCCGACCTACTACTCCGTTTCGCAGCAACTGGTCTACCGTGTCGGAAGCGTTCGCCCGCGCACGCTTGCTACCATTAACGATCAACAACTGACGATTGCCCCCGGCCATGTGGTGATTGACGATCTGCGTGAGCTCAAGGAGAAGAAATACCCGGACCTGAGCTGGACAGTCGATCCCAAACTCGGCACTACGGAACTGCTGGAACAGGTTAAAAATCAGAAACTGCCCTATACCATCGCTGATTCGGTTGCGATCAGTCTTTTCCAGCGCGTTCACCCTGAGATCGCCGTAGCGCTGGACGTGACAGATGAACAACCCGTTACCTGGTTTACCCAGCTCGACGACGATCAGACCGTCTCTGCGGCGATGCTCGATTTCTTCAATACCATCAATGAAGACGGTACCCTGGCGCGTCTTGAGGAGAAGTATCTCGGTCACGGTGACGACTTTGACTATGTTGACACCCGCAGCTTCCTGCGCGCGATAGACGGTGTCTTGCCGGATCTGCAGCCGTTGTTTGAAAAATACGCCCAGGAAATTGACTGGAAACTGCTGGCGGCTATCTCCTATCAGGAATCTCACTGGGATACCCAGGCCACGTCGCCCACGGGCGTACGCGGTTTAATGATGCTAACCAAAAATACCGCCCTGAGCCTGGGTGTGAATGACCGTACCGATGCCGAACAGAGCATCAGCGGTGGTGCGCGCTACCTGCAGGATATGATGGCCAAGGTACCGGAAACAGTGCCGGAAGAAGAGCGGATCTGGTTCGCGCTGGCCGCCTACAACATGGGTTATGCGCATATGCTTGATGCGCGAGCGTTGACGGCGAAAACGAAAGGTAACCCGGACAGCTGGTCAGACGTTAAACAGCGGTTGCCACTGCTGAGCCAGAAACCCTGGTACAACAAGCTGACATATGGCTACGCACGCGGACATGAGGCTTACGCCTATGTGGAAAATATCCGTAAATATCAGATAAGCCTGGTAGGATACCTGCTGGAAAAAGAGAAAGAAGCGGCAGAGGCAAAACAACTGGCTCAAAGTTACCCGGTTGTGGCACCGGATGAACTTAATCGTCCGACAACTTCAATTCTGCCTTTTGTTGCTTTTTCTGCTGCCGGCGCATTCGAAAGAAATCACTTAGTAGCCCCGAACACTCTGGTGCAAGCACCCCGCCGATAGTCTTGACCTGATGGTTCATCCCCGGGTGTCCCAGAACATCCATCAGTGAGCCGGCAGCGCCGGTTTTTTCATCCCGCGCACCGAAGACAAGCGTGCCAATACGGCTGTGTACCATCGCACCAGAACACATCACACAGGGTTCAAGCGTCACGTACAGCGTGGTGTCGAGCAGGCGATAGTTTTGCAACACCAGCCCACCTTGTCGAAGCGCCATGATTTCGGCGTGAGCAGTGGGATCGTGACGGCCAATCGGGCGATTCCAGCCTTCTCCAATCACCTGGTTGTTGTAAACCAGCACGGCACCCACGGGGACCTCGCCCTCTTCCCAGGCACGTTGAGCCAGCGTTAGCGCGTGGCGCATCCAGTATTCATGATTGTGTTCAGGATTGGACAAGGGTTGATACTCCGGTCTAAAAGCGGGCGGCATTATACACACCCTCCAGAGAGAAGACTATTCGAGTTGCTGAAGTTCTCCCACCGGCGTGACACGCCAGCGATGCTGGCAAAAATAGAGCAGCGGATTGTCCTGTTTGCTGTCACTGTAGCCGCTGTAAAGACGCAGCGGTGTACCGATGCGTTTCTCCAGTTGCACCACTTTTTCATGTCCCAGGCAACGCAGGGTGAGCACCCAACCGCCATAACCGCGAGCAATCTGTGTGGCGATAAGATTCACCCTGGGGAGCCATGGGGTATCAAAATAGACCTGCTCAACCAGCGTCTGCGGTGAACCGGTAATCAGCCAGATATCGGCATCGTTCGCATCGAGATAGCTGGTGAGACGCGCCTGAACGACAGGAAACGCGGCGACATGACCGCGAAACCAGTGTGCAAAATCCTGTTCGAGCTGTTTGAGTCGCGATTCACTGTGGCCAAACGTGCATCCCCACAGCAGCAGACTCATCGGCCATCGCGCTGCCCGGCCTTTCACCAGCAGCGCGATGCCAATCACGGGTAAGAGCGGTAATACGAGCAGTGCATTCAGAGGCTGACGCCGCAACAGGTAGCGCATAAACGTACCAAACATATCCTGCTGATGCAGCGTTCCATCCAGGTCGAAAAAGACAACGCGACGCTCATGATTTGCCAAACTTTACTCCTCTGGATCGTTGAATCCTAACAGCCAGGTAAACAGGAACCCGGCTATCACCGCTACTAAATAGCCTAACAGATAGAGCATCACTTTTCCGGTCACGATGGTCAACGCCAGCGGTAAACCGGACAGTCCAAAAGTGATAACAGTGGCGACTTTCCAGTAGCTGATGAGTGCTCCACCTACCGCACCACCCAGACAGGCAGCGAGGAACGGTTTACCCAGCGGCAGCGTGACGCCAAAAATCAGCGGTTCACCAATGCCAAGCAAACCGACAGGAAGTGCGCCTTTAATCACTTTTTTCAGGCGCATATTGCGGGTTTTCATCAGCACAGCGATGGCCGCACCAACCTGTCCCACGCCTGCCATAGAGAGGATAGGCAGAAGCGCGTTGTAACCGTGCGTCTGCACCAGCTCGACATGGATCGGTACCAGACCCTGATGCAGACCGGTCAGCACTAATGGCAGGAAAGTGCCAGACAGCACCGCCCCGACTAACAGGCCGCCGCGATCGATAGCCAAAGACGCGCCATGGGCAATCGCTTCTGAGATCCAGCCGCCCAGGGGTTGCAGTGCAACAATCGCCACACTGCCGGTGATAAGTGTCGTCAGCAGTGGATTGAGGATAAGCTCAATTGATCCGGGCAAAAGAGCGCGCAATTTTTTCTCGATCCAGCACATCAGGATCACCACCAGCAGTACAGCAATCACCCCGCCGCGTCCCGGCTGAAGCGCCTCGCCAAACAGGGTTATCTGTGCCAGTTGTGGGCTGGATAAAATCCCTGCCATCACCCCGCCCATGGCCAGCGAGCCACCAAATACTTTAGCCGTGTTCACCCCGACCAGAATGTTCATGATGGCAAACACTGCGCTGCCGAAAATCCCGAGAATACCCAGCAGATTCGGATACTGAGTGGCAAAATCCCCAACAATATCCGGGCGCTTGAGGATGTTAATGATCCCGGTGATCAAACCAGAAGCAATGAACGCTGGGATCAACGGAATAAAGACGTTTGCCAGCTGGCGCAGCGCATCGCTCATTGGGGCTTTGTATTTGGCCTTTGCCTGCGCTTTGGTGCGTTCAGCATCCTCAATCGACACGCTTGCTCTGCTGCCCATCAGTGCGCGCATGGCATCGACCACCTGTGCCGCTTTCCCCGGCCCGACGATCAACTGGTGCTGTTGCCCCTGTTTCACGTAGCCGCTGACGCCGGAAAGCTGCTTCAGACGCGGCACATCAAGCTGATCATCGTTATGCACTTCGACCCTCACGCGCGTCATGCAGTTTTCCAGACGCTGAATATTTTCTTCCCCACCAATTCCTTGCAGGATATTGCTGGCGAGCGCTGCTGTTTTATCCATACACGCCTCTGTTAGTTTTCTAATGCCGCCCGTAAGAAACCGTTATGCGCATCGAGTTTGGCTCTCGCGGCCTCAGCGTCCAGCCCACTTAAGATCATCAGAATGGCCGGTTTAACATCGTGATCGGTCTGTTTGAGCACCGCTTCTGCCTCTTCACGCCCTGCGCCCGTCGCCTCCATCACCATGCGGCAGGCTCTGTCCACCAGCTTGACGTTGGTCGCCTGCATATCCACCATCAGGTTCTGGTAAACCTTGCCGAACTTCACCATTGCACCGGTGGAGATCATATTGAGCACCAGCTTTTGCGCGGTCCCGGATTTCAGGCGCGTGGAGCCGGTCAGCGCTTCCGGCCCGACCACCGGAGAGATAGCTATAGCGGCCACCTGTGCAATCGGTGAGCCTGGGTTACAGGAGATGGCGACCGTCGTGCAGCCGGTCTGGTTAGCGTATTCCAGCCCGCCAATGACGTACGGCGTGCGCCCGGATGCCGCCAGCCCGACCACCAGATCCTTCGCTGTCAGATTCAGCGCCTTCAGGTCATCCTCGCCCAGCTGTTTGTTATCTTCCGCCCCTTCAACGGCTTTCAGCAGCGCACCTGGACCACCGGCAATCAACCCGACCACCAGACCGTGTGGAACACCAAACGTCGGTGGGCATTCGGACGCATCCAGTACGCCAAGACGCCCGCTGGTTCCGGCCCCCATATAAATAATACGACCACCCGCCTTCAGTGCTTCCGCCGCGGCATCGACAGCTTTCGCCACCTCAGGTAATGTCTCTTTCACTGCCTGCGCCACCAGCGTATCCTGTTGATTAAAACGGCTAACCAGCTCAAGGGTGGAAAGTGCATCCAGATCCATGGTTTGCGGGTTACGCGTTTCTGAAACAAGTGAGCCAAGATTCATGTTTTGTACCTCAGGAATTTTTAATTCATAATAATCACACTATAATGGAATATAAAATTCATTCAGGCGAGCAAAATTCGTATTTGCGCAGATAATCACATTTTCGCCAGGAGAACCTATGAACTGTTTAATTCGTATTCGCCAGCGGTATGCAGGCTTTGCTCAAAGCGACAAAAAGCTGGCGGATTATCTGCTTTCTCAGCCCGATCGCGCCCGCCATCTCAGCTCGCAGCAGCTGGCGAGTGAAGCCGGTGTGAGTCAATCAAGCGTGGTGAAATTTGCCCAGAAGATTGGCTTTAAGGGCTTTCCCGCCCTCAAACTGGCGATTAGCGAAGCGCTGGTGAGTAACCCCAATCCGCAGTCGATGCCCGTACATAACCAGATCCGTGGTGATGACCCGATGCGTCTGGTTGGGGAAAAGCTGATTAAAGAGAATGTCGCGGCCATGCATGCGACGCTCGATGTGAACACGGAAGAGAAACTGCTGGAGAGCGTGGCGATGCTACGTGCAGCACGGCGTATCATTTTGACCGGAATTGGCGCATCCGGCCTGGTGGCACGTAATTTTGGCTGGAAGCTAACCAAAATCGGTTATAACGCCATTGTCGAGCAGGATATGCACGCCTTGCTGGCGACTGTACAGGCGATGGATCCTGACGATCTGCTGCTGGCAATCTCCTATTCCGGTGAGCGTCGTGAAATCAATATGGCGACCGACGAAGCCCTGCGTGTCGGCGGTAAAATTCTGGCAATCACCGGCTTTACTCCGAATGCCCTGCAACAGCGGGCAACGCGCTGTTTATATACCATTGCCGAAGAGCAGGCTACGCGCAGTGCGGCTATCTCATCCACCAGTGCGCAAATGATGCTGACCGATCTGCTGTTTATGGCGCTGGTGCAGCAGGATCTGGAACACGCACCCGAGCGCATTCGCCACAGCGAAGAACTGGTAAAGAAACTGGTTTGACGCGTATAATGCCCGCCCAGTTTGTGTTGTTTCTGAGAATTTCCTGATGGCGCTGTTAATTACCAAAAAATGCATCAATTGCGATATGTGCGAACCCGAATGCCCGAACCAGGCAATTTCAATGGGCGACAGCATTTATGAAATTAACAGCGACCGCTGCACCGAATGCATCGGTCACTATGAGACGCCGACCTGTCAGAAAGTGTGCCCGATCCCCAATACTATCCTGAAAGATCCGGCACACGTCGAGAGCGAAGAGCAGCTATGGGATAAGTTTGTCCTGATGCATCATGCGGACAAACTTTAACTTTCGATGATCACCGTTGCGCTTGCATAGTGGCGTTCATCCGCGATCGTCACGTGCATGTGGTTCACGCCCAGCTTCTCAGCCAGCTTTTGCGCCTCGCCCCATAAACGCAGGCGCGGTTTACCCAGTTCGTCGTTAAACACTTCAAACTGGTTAAATGCCAGACCATTTCGAATACCCGTACCAAAGGCTTTGGCGGCCGCTTCTTTCACAGCAAAACGCTTGGCCAGAAAACGCACCGGCTGCTGATGCGCTTCCCAGATGGCCCATTCGTTATCGCTTAGCACACGCCTTGCCAGGCGATCGCCGCTACGGGCGATCACCGCTTCAATGCGGGCTATTTCAACGATATCCGTGCCTAAGCCCAGAATGGCCATTACTTGCGCGCTTCCAGCATCAGACGTTTCATCTCTGATACCGCCTCTTTCAGGCCACTCATCACTGCACGGCCAATAATCGCATGGCCGATATTCAGCTCATGCATTTCCGGCAGGGCGGCGATGGCCTTAACGTTGTGGTAGGTGAGGCCATGTCCAGCATTGACCTTCAGGCCCAGGTTTGCGGCATAAGTGGCTGCTTTAGCGATACGCTCCAGCTCTTTGGCCTGCTCAGCATCGCTTTCAGCATCAGCATAACAACCGGTATGAATTTCGATATACGGTGCGCCCGCGTCGGCTGCCGCTTTGATCTGGGCGAAATCGGCGTCGATAAACAGAGAAACCAGGATGCCGGCATCAGCCAGACGTTTGCAGGCATCGCGCATTTTGTCGAGCTGCCCTGCAACATCCAGACCGCCTTCGGTCGTCACTTCCTGACGCTTTTCCGGTACCAGGCAGCAGAAATGCGGTTTAGTCTCGCAGGCAATCGCCAGCATCTCTTCCGTGACGGCCATCTCCAGATTCATACGGGTATCCAGCGTCTGACGCAGAATACGTACGTCGCGATCGGTGATATGGCGACGGTCTTCACGCAAATGAACGGTAATGCCGTCGGCGCCAGCCTGCTCGGCGATAAATGCCGCCTGAACCGGGTCAGGATAAGCCGTGCCGCGCGCATTACGCAGCGTGGCGATATGATCAATGTTGACGCCTAACAGTAATTCAGCCATGACAATCCTCGGTTTTCTTTTGGTTCTGTCTCTAACGTTTCGGCATAAACTGCCTGAATAATTCGCGGCTCTTTAAGGGCTTGCCGCCAAGATACGGCTTGAGGGCAATGCGGGTAAAGCGTTTTGCAGCGCGCAGTGTGTCCTGATCGGGAAACTCGCGCTCATACAGCGCCCGGAGATGACGACCGGTAAATGTGCTGTTATCGATTACGATGCTGGCAATAAAACCTTTTTCTTCCCGATAACGATAGGTCATCGTGTCCTCGACCTCGTCTCCGCTCCCCGCACAATGCAGAAAATCGACGCCATATCCCAGATGTCCCAGCAGCGCCAGTTCGAAACGACGCAGCGCAGGTTCGGGGGTACCGGTGGTACCCGCCAGCGCCTGAATACAGTGCAGATAATCGAAGAAAAGTTCAGAGAAGCGAGTCTCATGTTCAAGAACGCGCGAGATGAGTTCGTTGATATACAAACCGCTGTACAGCGTGATACCAGAAAGAGGAAGTGCCAGAGAGACGGCTTCGGCACTGCGCAGGGTTTTGACCTCCCCTCGCCCACCAAAACGAACCAGTAAGGGAGTGAAAGGCTGTAAGGCACCTTTCAGGTTAGAACGTTTGGAACGTGCGCCTTTCGCAACAAGGCGCACGCGGCCCGACTCTTCCGTGAAGACGTCCAGCATGAGGCTGGTTTCGCTCCAGGGACGACTATGCAGGACAAAGGCACGCTGCCATCCATCCATCATACTCGTCGTCTTGAGTTATTGGTCTTCGCCGTAACCGAGGCTGCGCAGAGCACGCTCATCATCGGCCCAGCCAGATTTCACTTTCACCCACAGTTCCAGGTGAACCGGGGCTTCGAACATCTCCTGCATGTCTTTGCGGGCTTCAATGCCGATGGTTTTGATCTTGGCACCTTTGTTGCCAATCACCATCTTCTTCTGCCCTTCACGCTCAACGAGGATCAGGCCATTGATATCGTAGCCGCCGCGTTCGTTGCTCTGGAAACGTTCGATTTCTACCGTCACGGAGTATGGCAGCTCAGCACCGAGGAAGCGCATCAGCTTTTCACGGATGATCTCAGAGGCCATAAAGCGCTGGGAGCGATCGGTAACGTACTCTTCCGGGAAGTGATGGATCGCTTCCGGCAGATGCTTACGCACGATGCCCGCGATGGTATCCACATTCAGACCGGTCTCGGCAGACAACGGTACGATATCGAGGAAATTCATCTGACTACCGAGCCACTGCAGATGCGGCAGCAGG
Source organism: Enterobacter sp. CPE_E890 (assembly GCF_046521475.1). NCBI lineage: Bacteria > Pseudomonadati > Pseudomonadota > Gammaproteobacteria > Enterobacterales > Enterobacteriaceae > Enterobacter > Enterobacter sp. CPE_E890. The sequence goes on from NZ_JBKFZW010000001.1 coordinate 3,740,201, forward strand.
TCAGCCTTCTCTTGTACGTTGTCCACTTTGTTGACCGCGAGGATGACCGGTGTTTTACCGTCACGCAGTTTATTCAGCACCATTTCGTCGTCCGGCGTCCAGCGGGTGCCTTCAACAACGAAAATGACCAGCTCAACGTCGCCAATCGAGCTGCTCGCCGCCTTGTTCATCAGGCGGTTAATGGCGCGCTTCTCTTCCATGTGCAGGCCCGGAGTATCGACATAAATCGCCTGATACGCGCCTTCTGTATGGATACCCACGATGCGATGACGCGTGGTCTGCGCCTTACGTGAGGTAATAGAAATCTTCTGCCCGAGCAGATTATTCAGCAGCGTAGATTTGCCGACGTTCGGACGTCCGACGATGGCAATAAATCCGCAATAGGTTTTTTCTTCGCTCATTCCAGCTCCAGCATTTTCAACGCCTGTTCGGCGGCAGCCTGTTCAGCCTTACGACGGCTAGAACCTGTGCCCACCACCGGTTCACTCAGGCCACTGACCTGGCAATGGATGGTAAATTCCTGATCGTGCGCTTCGCCACGCACCTGCACCACCAGATAGGATGGCAGCGGGAGATGGCGACCCTGCAAATATTCCTGCAAGCGCGTTTTCGGATCTTTTTGTTTATCGCCCGGACTGATTTCGTCCAGACGGGTCTGATACCAGTTCAGGATCAGCTTTTCTACGGTCTGGATATCGCTGTCCAGGAACACGCCACCGATTAATGCTTCGACCGTATCGGCAAGAATAGATTCACGACGGAAGCCGCCGCTTTTCAGTTCACCCGGCCCAAGACGCAGACATTCGCCCAGTTCAAATTCGCGCGCGATTTCCGCAAGGGTATTGCCCCGAACCAGCGTGGCACGCATGCGGCTCATATCACCTTCATCCACACGCGGGAAACGATGATAAAGCGCATTCGCAATCACGAAACTTAAAATAGAGTCGCCTAAAAATTCGAGGCGCTCATTATGTTTGCTGCTGGCACTGCGATGGGTTAATGCCTGTTGCAACAACTCCTGATGATGAAAAGTGTAGCCCAGCTTCCGTTGAAGCCGATTAATTACGATGGGGTTCATGCGATACCAATAAATGAATGCGTCAAAAATGCAGCACACGAAACCGACCTGAGAAAACCAACGCGGTTTCGTGTGCCGTGGCACCCTTGCAGGGCCAACCTTAAACTTCGGGGGAATATTCTATACACAACGACAGGGGATGTCGTTAGTTCGAAGAGATTTATCGCTGAAATAATTCACGCAGCCGCTAATTAAAGCGGCTACGCGTTCATTTAATGAGAATTAATGGATTCCGCCAATACGATTCAGGCGTACGCCGGTCGGCCATTCACCTTCCTGCTTCTCAAAACTCATCCAGATTGCGGTCGCTTTGCCCACCAGATTCGCTTCAGGTACAAAGCCCCAGTAACGGCTGTCCGCAGAATTATCGCGGTTATCACCCATCATGAAGTAGTGTCCCGGAGGCACAATCCAGCTTGCCAGCTGCTGACCCGGTTGTTTGTAATACATACCCAGCTGATCCTGCGCAATCGGCACGGTCAGTATACGGTGCGTAACATCACCCAGCGTCTCTTTACGCTCAACCAGACGAATACCGTTCTCTTTGGTTTCACCTTTCGGTACCTGGAAGAACCCACTGGTCGCCTCGCCGCCGTTACGACGGGCAAAGGTCTGGACAAAATCACTTGGCTCAACGTTTGAGTACGTGATTGGCAGCGCGTTCTCACACGCCGTACCGGAACTGCAGCCCGGCTGAACGGTAACTTCCTTCGCAACCGGATCGTAAGTGACCTTATCACCCGGCAGACCCACCGCACGCTTAATGTAGTCCAGGCGCGGATCTTCCGGATATTTGAACACCACGATGTCGCCACGTTTCGGATGACCCGTTTCAATCAGCGTTTTCTGGTAGATAGGATCTTTGATGCCGTAGGCAAACTTCTCGACCAGAATAAAATCACCAATCAGCAGCGTTGGCATCATTGAACCTGACGGGATCTGGAACGGTTCGTAAATAAACGAACGTACAACCAGCACAATCGCCAGCACCGGGAATACCGAGGCTCCTGTTTCCAGCCAGCCCGGTTTCGGGCCGACTTTCTTCAGCGTTTTCGCATCCAGCTGATCGCCTGTGGCTGCCTGAGCGGCGGCCTGCCGCTCACGGCGTTTTGGGGCGAAGATAAACTTATCCAGACACCACAACAGACCGGTCACCAGGGTAGCAATGACCAGGATCAGGGCAAACATGTTCGCCATGCCAACTCCTTAGGGTTATTTGCTGTCTTTACCAACATGAAGGATGGCAAGGAATGCTTCCTGCGGCAGCTCGACGTTACCGACCTGCTTCATACGCTTCTTACCTTCTTTCTGCTTCTGCAGCAGCTTTTTCTTACGGCTGACGTCACCGCCATAGCATTTAGCCAGAACGTTTTTACGCAGCTGTTTTACAGTGGAACGCGCGATAATGTGGTTGCCAATGGCAGCCTGAATCGCGATATCAAACTGCTGACGCGGGATCAGGTCTTTCATCTTCTCAACCAGTTCACGACCACGATATGGCGCGTTGTCGTTGTGGGTGATCAGCGCCAGCGCGTCCACGCGCTCACCGTTGATCAGCACGTCCACACGGACCATGTTGGAGGCCTGGAAGCGTTTGAAGTTGTAATCCAGTGACGCATAGCCACGAGAGGTTGACTTCAGACGGTCGAAGAAGTCGAGTACCACTTCCGCCATTGGGATTTCATAGGTCAGCGCCACCTGGTTACCGTGGTAAACCATGTTGGTCTGCACACCACGCTTCTCGATACACAGCGTAATGACGTTACCCAGGAACTCCTGCGGCAGCAGCATGTGGCACTCAGCGATTGGCTCGCGCAGCTCGTGAATGTTGTTCAGCGGCGGAAGCTTGGACGGGCTGTCGACGTAGATAACCTCTTTCGAGGTGGTTTCAACTTCATAGACTACGGTCGGTGCAGTGGTGATCAGATCCAGATCGTATTCACGCTCCAGACGCTCCTGAATGATCTCCATGTGCAGCAGGCCGAGGAAGCCACAGCGGAAGCCGAAGCCCAACGCCGTGGAGCTCTCTGGCTCGTAGAACAGTGAGGCATCGTTCAGGCTAAGCTTACCGAGTGCATCGCGGAAGTTTTCGTAGTCGTCAGAGCTAACCGGGAACAGACCCGCGTAAACCTGCGGTTTCACCTTTTTAAAACCTGGCAGTGCTTTATCTGCCGGGTTACGGGCACCCGTCAGGGTATCGCCTACTGGCGCGCCAAGGATGTCTTTGATTGCGCAGACCAACCAACCTACCTCGCCGCATTTCAGCTCGGTACGGTCAACCTGTTTTGGCGTGAAGATGCCCAGACGATCCGCATTGTAGACTTGCCCGGTACTCATTACCTTGATTTTGTCGCCTTTACGCATGGTGCCGTTTTTAATACGCACCAGGGAGACAACGCCAAGGTAGTTATCAAACCAGGAGTCGATGATCAGCGCCTGCAGCGGGCCATCCGGGTCACCTTCCGGAGCCGGAATATCACGAACCAGACGTTCCAGAACATCGGTCACGCCCACGCCCGTCTTAGCGGAGCAGCGTACCGCATCGGTCGCGTCGATGCCGACAATATCTTCAATCTCTTCCGCTACGCGCTCAGGATCGGCGGCTGGCAGGTCGATCTTATTCAGAACCGGCACAACTTCGAGATCCATTTCCATCGCGGTGTAGCAGTTTGCCAGGGTCTGGGCTTCTACGCCCTGCCCGGCATCCACCACCAGCAGCGCGCCTTCACAGGCTGCCAGCGAGCGTGATACTTCATAGGAGAAGTCAACGTGGCCTGGGGTGTCGATAAAGTTTAACTGATAGGTTTCACCATCAGCCGCTTTGTAATCCAGCGTGACGCTCTGCGCTTTAATGGTGATACCGCGTTCGCGTTCCAGGTCCATGGAGTCCAGAACCTGGGCTTCCATTTCACGATCAGACAGGCCACCGCAAATCTGGATAATACGGTCAGACAGCGTCGACTTACCGTGGTCAATGTGAGCAATGATCGAAAAGTTACGTATGTTCTTCATATAGTTAAATAATTATGCCTTACGAATTCCTGGAGGCCGCTGTTCTTAGCCTGACGTTTTTCAGTGCGAAAACGCAGCATTCTACACTACATCCTCGCTACCTGGAAATGCACTTAGAGACAGGTATAGCGTGAAGAAAGGACGTTTTCTGTTTTAGGACGTAAATAATGATAAAGCCCGATGGATCATCGGGCCTCAGAAGAGAGCGTTTCAACACGAAGCTGGTCTGGCGCCAGCCCAACGCTGAGAATGACAGGTTGCCACTCTTCGCGGGCAGCGAGCTTCAGAGAGAAACCTTTGGCCAACCAGAATCCTCCCACGCCACCTAATGCGGCACCGCACATGGCGGCTGCATCGGTGCCAAACAGCATCTGGAATATGCCGCCCATCACAAACAACCCTACCAGCGGGGAGAGGTAAACCAGCATAGCCGAACTGAGCAGGCTACCTTCCGCAATACCCAGCTCGACCTTCTGTCCCGCCATCAACGGCTGTTCGCTTGGCACAGAAATCGTGTGCGACGTTTGTGGCCCGAGCTTATTTAGCACGCGACTGCCGCAGCCGGCTCTGGACGCGCAGCTATTACATGATGCTTTGACATCGCAGCTCACCAGCGCAATGCCATTCTGCCACGATACAACCGTAGCCCACTCTTTAATCATTGTGCGGCCCTGAATTTTATGCTGTCAGAAATGCGTTTTGCCGTCTGCGGAGGTAACTCACCCACAATCGTGATCTCTGCGTTATCGCGTACCGTGGTGCTGACCGTACGACGTCCGGTACGAAGCATTTGTTCAGAACTGTTTGCCGTTGCGCGGTTGATATTCACCGAGAAGCTGAATAATCCATCGGAATAAAGACGCGATTCAACGGGAGTCTCAATGGTTGGCAACTGACGACGGCTGCTTGAAACTTCGCTAAACCCTTGTGGGATCCAGGAAGGCACCCAGTTGAAATTAACAGAGTCACCCGCCGGAACAGAAAGCAGTGGCGGCAGACTGGCTTTAGCCAGATTCTGCATGCTGTTTCCAACCTGATTGTTCACATTGAAGGAGATAACGCGGAACTGTTCCAGCGTTTCACCGTCACGGTCAAGCAGGTCTACACGCATAGGAAGTTTAGTTTCTGCGTCAATCCAGACGATATAGCTGTAGCGTGTTCCATCCCGGGCAACAACGCGGATCACCTCACACAACCTGTCCGCAATGCGCGTACGCCCTACCGAAATAAAATCGTAGTAAGGGGCGAGCCGCTTGAAGTCGGTGTAAATAAGTGACGGCAGAGAATCAACGATATAGTCGCCATTCAGCGTGAAAGGCTCCAGACCAGGTTCGAAATAACTGATTTCTTTACCACGCTGAACAACTTCCCGACGCGGGCCATCCATCTGTAAAAGCTGGGCGAGCGGCTGGTTATCAAGACGGGCATGGCGATAGCGTAACGACTCGACACCCTGCTTATTGATGCTGATAAATGCCAACTCATAATTGAGTGACTGGCTAGCCTGATTCATTTGCTGCAACAACGCCCCGGATGAAACATCAGCCGAGGCGTTGGCAGAGAAGAACAAGCTACCCGCCATCAGAGACATGGCGAACCAAAGTTGCTTCATTACTGCGATTGCGTTCCTAAAGTTTGGTTTCCGGGCACCTGCACAGCAGCTTGCTGTGTTTGTGCCTGCTCAAACTGAAGCTGTTCAGAGTGCAGACGACGCTGCAACTCATAATCCTGCAACATCGCATTAATGCGACGGCGCTGCTCCTGAACCTGCTGTTGCTGACCGCCGCTGGCGGAGGCATCAGCCGGTACACCCAGGCTTACCGGGCTGGCTTTGCCCATCATCGGCAGTGTGTTAAACACTGGCGCTTCTGGCTGCTGATTAGTTTCAGACTGAGTATTATAGTGCTGGACGCCAACGATAACTGCAAGCGATACGCATGCAGCCACCCCCATTTGGGTGAGCTGGCTAGCCCACGGACGCACCTTTTGCCAGAACGGCATTTTCTGCCACTGGTGAGGTGCTGGTTGAGCTTCAGGAATCAGCGGAGTGGTCTGATGAACAGGCTCATTCTCAATGGCCGCCATCACGCGGGCTGAGATATCGAAATGGAGAACCTCGCCGGTGTCACCACGAAGAGTGTCACGGATGAGATGGTAACTCTCCCAGGTCTCTTGCATTTCGGGAGAATGAGACAGCTCGTTGAGCAGCTCACTATCCAGCGTTTCACCATCCATTAAAGCGGAAAGTTTTTCTTTCTGCATGCCTAATACCTTTTCCAGTATCCCGCTATCGTCAACGCCTGATAAGCGGTTGAACTTTATTATCAATAGCTTCTCGCGCACGGAAAATTCGTGAACGTACCGTACCGACCGGACAATCCATGATAGCGGCTATCTCTTCATAGCTCAGACCATCCAGCTCCCGTAACGTAATTGCCATGCGTAAATCTTCCGGGAGCGACTCGATCGTGCGAAAAACGATTTGTCTCAGTTCTTCTGACAACATTAAGTTCTCAGGGTTCGAAATTTCTTTCAATGCGCCGCCACTTTCGAAGTTTTCGGCGTCGATTGCGTCCACATCACTTGAAGGTGGACGACGTCCCTGAGCGACCAGATAATTCTTTGCCGTATTGACTGCAATACGGTACAGCCAGGTATAAAAAGCACTATCCCCCCGGAAAGAATCCAGCGCGCGATAGGCCTTGATAAAAGACTCTTGTACCACATCAGGTACATCACCTGACGGTACATAACGGGAAACCAGGCTCGCCACTTTATGCTGGTAGCGCACCACCAGTAAGTTAAAGGCTTTCTGATCTCCCTTCTGGACCCGTTCAACCAGGACCTGGTCCGTTAACTGCTCGCTCATCCGAGGTAATGTCTCCCCAAACCTAAATTCCACGCGTTATCGAAACGCCACTCTAAAATACCGCACTTTGAGCAAGCACCGAATTAGAGTGTCTGATCTTCAATAAGTTCCGTAACGCCTTTGTTTTTGTTCATCGCGCCGCAGACTGTTCATTTTCTCTCATTATAAGTCTGTTCACGATACGCACCACTTTCTGACAAGAAACATCTTTTTCCCGCCAGAAGAGTAACGCAACCCTGGCTTTATTTCACCACAAAATCTGACACTAACGATCTGCTTCGCAAAATAATTTCATTCATTTACCTCCTGTTTACGCCACCTTACGAGTTTAGTCATTGCAACAGACTTTAAAAAAAACGTGCGATATCTCGCATTCAGGTGCTATTCTGACCAAACACTGTTTAGTAAATTAAACAAAAATCATGAACACAACACCTGAACTTCATTGTGATGTACTGATCATCGGCAGCGGTGCTGCCGGTCTCTCTCTGGCGCTGCGTCTGGCCGAGCATCAGAACGTTATTGTTCTGAGTAAAGGGCCGATAAGTGAAGGTTCCACATTTTATGCCCAGGGCGGTATTGCCGCTGTGTTTGACGAAACAGACAGCATTGCATCACACGTTGAAGATACGTTGATTGCCGGTGCCGGGATCGTGGATACGCACGCCGCAGAGTTTGTCGCCAGTAATGCCCGTCATTGCGTTCAATGGCTCATCGACCAGGGGGTATTATTTGATACCCAGGTTCAGCCCAATGGCGAAGAGAGCTATCACCTTACTCGTGAAGGCGGTCATAGTCACCGTCGCATCCTTCACGCCGCGGATGCCACGGGTAAAGAAGTTGAAACTACGCTGGTCAGTAAGGCTCTTAGTCATCCTAATATTCGGGTCCTTGAGCGGAGTAATGCCGTGGACCTGATTATTTCCGACAAAATTGGCCTGCCCGGCACGCGTCGCGTCGTGGGTGCCTGGGTCTGGAATCGTAATAAAGAGAAGGTTGAAACTTGTCAGGCGAAGGCTGTCGTACTGGCTACAGGTGGCGCCTCCAAGGTATATCAGTACACCACCAACCCGGACATAGCCTCCGGAGACGGTATTGCCATGGCCTGGCGCGCCGGTTGCCGCGTGGCGAACCTCGAATTTAACCAGTTTCACCCGACCGCATTGTTCCACCCTCAGGCACGCAACTTCCTGCTCACGGAAGCGCTGCGCGGAGAAGGTGCTTACCTGAAACGCCCTGACGGTTCACGCTTTATGCCGGACTTTGATGCCAGAGGTGAACTCGCGCCACGTGACATCGTTGCCCGCGCCATCGACCATGAAATGAAACGTCTTGGCGTGGACTCCATGTATCTCGATATCAGCCATAAGCCCGCAGAGTTCATTCGCCAGCACTTCCCGATGATTTACGAAAAGCTGCTGAATCTGGGCATTGATTTAACCCGCGATCCGGTGCCCATTGTACCTGCCGCCCACTATACCTGTGGTGGCGTTATGGTTGACGACCATGGACGTACGGATGTAGATGGCCTGTATGCTATCGGTGAGGTCAGCTATACCGGACTTCACGGCGCGAACCGTATGGCCTCTAACTCACTGCTTGAATGCCTGGTGTACGGCTGGTCTGCAGCGGAAGACATCACGAAACGCATGCCGTACGCCCGCGAGACAGAGCACCTGCCTGCCTGGGATGAAAGCCGTGTGGATAACCCGGACGAATTGGTCGTGATCCAGCACAACTGGCATGAGCTACGACTGTTTATGTGGGACTACGTGGGGATTGTACGCACGACCAAACGACTTGAGCGCGCGTTGCGCCGCATCACCATGCTCCAACAGGAAATTGATGAGTATTATGCCAATTTCCGCGTATCGAATAATTTGCTGGAGCTGCGCAATCTGGTTCAGGTCGCTGAACTGATTGTACGCTGCGCGATGATGCGTAAAGAGAGTCGCGGGCTGCACTATACCCTGGATTACCCGGATCAGCTTGCTGAATCCGGCCCGTCGATACTCTCACCGCAGGTTCACATAAACAGATAAAATGCCTGGGTCAGGGCGGTGTAATCTTCGGAATAACGCTGGTCTGGCCCACGGATCACCATTCTGTCATTAAAGCATTCACCTTCTTTTGGTGATAGCGCCAGCAGTACGCGGTGCGGCAGCCGTCCTTCCGTATCCGAAATATCGGTACGCAAGCGTAACGTCCAGCCAATTTCCTGGGCGATACCGATGAACGCATTGCCCGTACTCTCAGGCAGAACGACACAGAAAAAACCTTCTTCGGAGATGAGTTCTGCTGCACTGGTGAGTAGCGCTTTATGGTTGAGGGAGCCGGTATAACGCGCCTGTTCGCGCTCCGGTGAACCGCACTCAACGCCGGGCTCATAGTAGGGAGGGTTACTGACGATGAGATCGTAACGTGCGGTTTGTTCAGGCGCCCAGGCCAGCACATCTGCGCATTCCACTTTCATCCGTTCTGCCCAGGGAGATTCGGCCGCATTTTCACGCGCCTGCTCTGCGGCCTGCGCATCCAGTTCAACCGCATCGATCGTGACATGCTCTTCTGTACGTTGCGCCAGCATCAACGCCACCAGCCCGCTGCCGGTACCGATATCAAGAATACGCTTAACACCTGCGACAGGTGCCCAGGCTCCCAGTAAAATACCGTCTGTGCCGACTTTCATAGCACAGCGATCGTGAGCGACAAAAAATTGTTTAAATGTAAAACCATCGCGGCGCAACTGCGCTTTGAGTTGAGACATGTCAGGGCAACCTTCTAAGTGAAACTGGAGTAGCATAGGGGAAAGCGAAGTGACCGAAAAGCGATATCCATACAAACAGATGAAGATTACAGCCGTAACGTCTATAATCAGCGCCCCACACAGAGGTAGAACATGACTGTAACGACTTTTTCCGAACTTGAACTCGATGAAAGCCTGCTCAATGCACTTGAGAGCAAAGGCTTTACACGCCCGACCGCCATTCAGGCAGCGGCCATTCCGCCTGCGCTTGAGGGCCGTGATGTGCTCGGTTCTGCGCCAACCGGCACGGGGAAGACAGCAGCCTATTTGCTGCCTGTGTTGCAGCATCTGCTCGATTTTCCACGTAAAAAATCTGGCCCGCCGCGTATTTTAATCCTGACGCCGACGCGCGAGCTGGCCATGCAGGTGGCCGATCACGCGCGTGAACTCGCGGCAAATACTCATCTGGATATCGCCACCATCACCGGCGGCGTTGCGTATATGAACCACGCCGAAGTGTTCAGCGAAAACCAGGACATCGTCGTTGCGACGACGGGCCGCCTGCTGCAGTACATTAAAGAAGAGAACTTCGACTGCCGCGCGGTTGAAACGCTGATCCTCGACGAAGCCGACCGTATGCTGGACATGGGCTTCGCACAGGATATTGAGCATATTGCGGGTGAAACGCGCTGGCGTAACCAGACGATGCTGTTCTCTGCCACCCTCGAAGGGGAAGCGATTAAAGACTTCGCAGAGCGTCTGCTGGAAGATCCGGTGGAAGTGTCAGCGACGCCGTCCACCCGTGAGCGTAAGAAGATCCACCAGTGGTACTACCGCGCGGACAACCTTGAGCACAAGGTCGAATTGCTCAAACACCTGCTGAAGCAGGAAGATGCGCTGCGCACAATCGTGTTTGTGCGTAAGCGCGAGCGCGTGCACGAGCTGGCAGAAATGCTGCGTAACGCCGGGATCAACAACTGCTATCTTGAAGGCGAGATGGCACAGATCAAACGTACCGAAGGCATTAAGCGCCTGACCGATGGCCGCGTTAACGTGCTGGTTGCCACAGACGTTGCCGCTCGCGGGATCGACATCCCTGACGTCAGCCACGTCATTAACTTCGATATGCCGCGCAGCGGCGATACCTATCTGCACCGTATTGGCCGTACCGGCCGCGCGGGCCGCAAAGGGATTGCTATCTCACTGGTCGAAGCTCATGACTACCTGCTGCTGCAGAAAATTGGCCGCTATGTTGACGAGCCGCTGAAAGCGCGCGTTATTGATGGCCTGCGCCCGACCACACGTGCGCCGAGTGAAAAAATGACGGGTAAACCGTCCAAGAAAGCGCTCGCGAAACGTGCTGAGAGAAAAGAGAAAGAAAAAGAGAAGCCACGCGTGAAGCAGCGTCACCGCGATACCAAAAACATTGGTAAGCGCCGTAAGCCAAGCGCTGCCGCGCAGGAAACGAAGACTGAAGAGTAATAAAAAGCCGGGGAAAATCCCCGGCTTTTTTTATTCTGCCCCCACGGCTGAAACTATTACAGGCTTTCAGTAAAGGTACGAGCGATAACGTCGCGCTGTTGTTCTGGGGTCAGAGAGTTGAAGCGTACTGCATAGCCAGACACGCGAATGGTCAGCTGTGGGTATTTTTCAGGGTGCTCAACCGCATCCATCAGCGTTTCGCGACGCAGCACGTTAACGTTCAGGTGCTGACCACCTTCCACACGTACTTCCGGTTTCACTTCCATTGGGATTTCACGGTATTCAATTTCGCCCAGCTTGCTGACTGGAACAATTTCATCTTCAGCAAAACCGGCTTTCGCGACGACACAACGTGCTTCGTTTTTCTCGCTGTCCAGCAGCCAGAAAGAGTTGAGCAGATCGTCATTTGCAGCTTTTGTAATCTGGATACCTGTAATCATGTGTTGCCTCCCTTAGGCTACATTAACTGATGTCGGCCTCTTCAGGCCAATTGGTAAAACCAATGTTTCTTGTGTGTATATATATCATTCGCACCTTGGTGATTTATTGATTTAAATCAACAAAAATACCAACCATACAAAGAGTGTGGTTTGAATTTATTGTTTTAGATCAATTTCATTGCCTTACCAATTCAATTTCACCTGCATACTTTCAAAATAAATTGAGGGACTTACGGTCAATTTCTGCCTGTGATTTTGCGCCCATGTATTTAACAGGTAAGCTAGACGCAGATTGAGATTCGCAGGAGAGCGAGATGACGACACCTTTAACCTGGCACGACGTGCTGGCCGAAGAAAAACAGCAGCCCTATTTTATTAATACTCTCAGCACCGTCGCGACGGAGCGGCAGTCTGGCCAGACGATTTATCCGCCACAGAAAGATGTTTTCAACGCCTTTCGCTATACCGAATTGAGCGATGTCAAAGTCGTTATCCTCGGACAGGATCCTTACCATGGCCCAGGGCAGGCGCACGGGCTGGCGTTCTCTGTACGCCCGGGCGTGGCTATCCCCCCTTCTCTGCTGAACATGTATAAAGAGCTTGAGGGAACGCAGCCCGGGTTTACCCGCCCCACTCACGGTTACCTGGAAAGCTGGGCGCGCCAGGGCGTGCTGTTATTGAATACGGTGCTTACCGTACGGGCGGGTCAGGCGCACTCACACGCAAGCCTGGGCTGGGAAACGTTTACTGACAAAGTCATCAGCCTGATCAACGAGCATCGTGAAGGCGTAGTGTTTTTACTTTGGGGTTCTCACGCACAGAAGAAAGGGGCGATTATCGATCGTCAGCGTCATCACGTGTTGAAAGCGCCGCACCCGTCACCGCTGTCTGCACATCGCGGCTTCTTTGGCAGTAATCATTTTGTTCTGGCGAACGAATGGCTGGAAAAACGTGGCGAAACGCCAATTGACTGGATACCTGTGTTACCGGCAGAAAGCGAGTAGTATTTAATGTGCCGGGTCTAACCCGGCACATTAAGAGGCTTATGCCTTATTCTGACGCCACCACTCGGCCAGCAGTACGCCGGTCGCAACGGATACGTTCAGACTTTCCACATTACCTGTTCCGTCGATAGAGACGCTCAGATCTGCACTGGAGAGCGCCGCGTCAGACAGACCATCGCGCTCCTGACCCAGCACCAGCACCATTTTACGCGGCAGCGTCGCTTTAAACAGCGGCGTACCAGCATGGCTCGAGGTCGTCACGATGGAATAGCCCGCTTTACGGAACTGCTCAATAGCATCCAGAACGCTATCACCGGTGATCGGCTGAACGTGCTCAGCACCACCTTCTGCAGTACGGATCGCCGCACCTGATTCCAGCAGTGCAGCATCCTGCAACAGCACGCCTTTCACGCCGAAGTGCGCGCAGCTACGCATCATCGCACCCAGGTTATGCGGGTTGCCCACATCTTCCAGCGCCAGAACACAGTCATCGGCCTCTGCCTGGCTGACCCATTGCTGAACGGTGGTGCCATTACGTTTTTTGATCAGGAAGCAAACACCACCGTGGTGTTCGGTACCGGACGCTTTGGTCAGCTCGGCATCATCTACCACGTGATAGGCTTTACGGTTCGCGGCCATCCAGCGCAGCGCTTCTTTAAAGCGTGGAGTCACGCTCTGGATAAACCAGGCGCGGACGATGCACTCAGGACGGCTCTGGAACAGCGCCTGGCAGGCGTTCTCGCCATACACGCGAGTCTCTTCAGCCCGCTGACGACGCAGCACTTCCGGGTCGATAAAGCTTTTACCGCTGATACCACCGTGATCGGCTTTTTCTGGCGTCTCATCGCCAGGCGCGCGAGAAACGGTACGCCACGGGGATGCGTTATCACGTGAGAAGTCATCGCGTGGACGGTCATCGCGTTTGCGATCGTCACGCTTACGGTCATCACGTTTGCGGTCATCACCGCGGTTATTTCTGTCATCGCGGGCGGGGCGACGGCCACCGTCTGCACGAGAAGACGCCGGACGCCCGCCACCTTTTCCGGTACGCGGATTTTGGGTGCGTTTATCAGAGTCATCATCACTGCGGACATACATCACTTTGACCTTGCCGCTTTTGTTTTTCATTTCGTCGTTCATGCTTTTCTCCACCAGCGCTGCGCGAAGCGCGCAGATTACCCGATGTGCCAGCGCATAGCCATAATTTCGTACAAAAGCCTGTGACTATTGTTCTCATTGAATAAAACGCATTGTTGTTTCAAACAGGCTCATTGATAATATGTAACATATTAGAAACATTATCGGCGTTTGCCGCTGTCCCACGGCTCTATCAGAGGTTAGTTATGAATACCGTATGTGCCAACTGTCAGGCTCTCAATCGCATTCCGGACGATCGGATTGAAGATGGTGCGAAATGCGGGCGTTGTGGTCATGAATTGTTTGATGGCGATGTCATTAACGCAACAGGTGCTACGCTGGACAAACTCCTCAAGGATGATCTTCCCGTAGTGGTCGACTTCTGGGCGCCATGGTGCGGCCCATGCCGTAGCTTCGCGCCGATCTTCGAAGATGTGGCAGAAGAGCGCAACGGGAAAATGCGGTTCGTTAAGGTCAATACCGAAGCGGAACCCGAACTGAGCGCACGTTTTCGTATTCGCAGCATCCCGACCATTATGATTTTCAAAAAGGGTGAAGTGATCGATATGCTCAACGGTGCGGTTCCAAAAGCACCTTTTGAAAGCTGGTTAAACGAGTCGCTGTAACATTCATGGGGCACATCTTGTGCCCCGTTCCCGCCTCTGCGAAAATAGGGTTTTTCCTGCATTTCGCCCATGACTGATAACGCTGTCCTTCAATTACGTGCCGAACGCCTTGCTCGCTCAACGCGTCCCTTTCTTGCCCGTGGCAATCGAATCCGTCGTTGCCAGCGATGCCTGCTGCCACTAAAGGTTTGCCTGTGCGAGACGCTGGCCCCGAGTACAGCGGAGAGTCGTTTTTGTCTGGTAATGTTCGATACCGAGCCGATGAAACCCAGTAATACGGGTCGCCTGATTGCCGACATTCTGCCTGATACCACTGCGTTTCAGTGGTCGCGCACGGAGCCACCACAGGCCCTGCTCGACGCAGTGACAAACCCGGACTATCAGCCCATGGTCGTTTTCCCGGCCTCTTATGCAGGGGCCGATCGTCAGGTGCTTTCGGCTCCACCATCAGGTAAACCACCCCTGTTTATTATGCTGGATGGCACCTGGACCGAAGCACGAAAAATGTTTCGTAAAAGCCCTTATCTTGACGCACTGCCGGTGATTTCTGTCGACCTTTCCCGGGTCTCCGCCTACCGCCTGCGTGAAGCGCATGCCGACGGGCAATACTGCACTGCCGAAGTGGCCATTGCGCTTCTGGATTTAGCAGGCGATACCGCAGCGGCAGGCGCCCTGGGCAACCATTTCTCCCGCTTTCGCGAGCGCTATCTGGCGGGAAAAACCGTTCATAAGGGCAGTGTCACAGCAACAGAGACAGAAAGCGTTTAAAATCATCAGGTCGCTTGCATTCACAGGAGGCCTGCATGAGCCAGAGAGGGTTAGAAGCGCTATTACGTCCTAAATCCATTGCCGTTATCGGCGCCTCAATGAAACCGGATCGTGCAGGCTATCTGATGATGCGTAACCTGCTGGCCGGAGGGTTTAATGGCCCTGTTATGCCTGTTACACCTGCCTACAAGGCTGTTCAGGGGGTACTTGCCTGGCCAGATGTCCAGAGCCTGCCTTTCGTACCCGATCTTGCCGTACTGTGTACCAATGCAAAACGAAATCCGGAACTGCTGGAATCACTCGGTAAAAAAGGGTGTAAAACCTGCATTATTCTCTCGTCTCCACCTGAACAACAGCCCGAGCTGCTGGCATGCGCCAGTCGTTATCAAATGCGCATCCTTGGGCCAAACAGTCTTGGCCTGCTCGCCCCCTGGCAGGGTCTGAATGCCAGTTTCTCCCCTGTACCAATCCGTAAAGGTAAACTCGCGTTTATCTCGCAATCAGCAGCGGTATCGAACACCATCCTCGACTGGGCTCAGCAGCGTGAAATGGGATTCTCCTACTTCATTGCCCTGGGTGACAGCCTGGATATTGACGTTGATGAGCTCCTTGATTTTCTGGCTCGCGACAGTAAAACCAGCGCAATCCTGCTTTACCTCGAGCACCTCAGCGATGCCCGTCGTTTTGTATCGGCTTCACGAAGCGCCTCGCGCAATAAACCGATCCTGGTGATCAAAAGTGGGCGTAGCCCTGCAGCCCAGCGACTTCTGCAGTCGCATTCCGGTATGGATCCTGCCTGGGACGCCGCCATTCAGCGTGCCGGTTTGCTGCGGGTACAGGATACACACGAGCTTTTTTCCGCCGTCGAGACGCTAAGCCATATGCGCCCATTGCGCGGTGAGAAGTTAATGATTGTCAGTAACGGCGCCGCCCCTGCCGCACTCGCGCTGGATGAACTGTGGCGGCGCTTCGGTAAGCTGGCAACGCTGGGTGAAGAGACGCTGCAACGTCTGAGAGAAGCTCTCCCGACAAGTGTGACGCCAGACAACCCGCTTGACTTACGCGATGACGCCAGCAGCGATCGCTATATCAAGGCCATCTCGATTTTGCTGGATAGCCAGGATTTCGACGCGCTGATGATTATCCACTCCCCCAGCGCGGCCGCTCCAGGTAGTGAAAGTGCGCGGGCACTCATTGATACCGTGCGCAATCATCCACGTGGAAAATATGTCACTTTGCTGACCAACTGGTGCGGTGAGTTTTCTTCGCAGGAGGCGCGACGCTTGTTCAGTGAAGCCGGACTGCCAACCTACCGTACTCCGGAAGGCACTATCACTGCATTTATGCATATGGTCGAGTATCGCCGTAACCAGAAACAGTTACGCGAAACCCCAGCGTTACCCGGTAATCTGACGGCGAACACCGTCGACGTTCACCGTCTTTTACAACAGGCTATCGAAGAGGGTGCGACAACGCTTGATACGCATGAAGTTCAGCCCATTCTCGGCAGTTACGGAATGCAAACCCTGCCCACCTGGATTGCCAGCGACAGCGCTGAGGCTGTGCATATTGCCGAACAAATTGGCTACCCGGTTGCCCTTAAGTTGCGTTCACCGGATATCCCACATAAGTCTGATATTCAGGGGGTGATGTTATACCTGCGTACGGCAACGGAGGTTCAGCAAGCAGCAGATGCCATTTTTGATCGGGTCAAAATGGCCTGGCCGCAGGCAAGGATCCACGGGTTGCTGGTGCAAAGCATGGCTAACCGCGCAGGTGCTCAGGAGCTGCGGGTGGTGGTTGAACATGATCCCGTGTTTGGCCCGCTCATTATGCTGGGAGAAGGCGGCGTTGAGTGGCGGCCTGAAGAACAAGCCGTTGTAGCGTTACCGCCGCTGAACATGAATCTGGCGCGTTATTTGATCATCCAGGCGATTAAAAGCAAAAAGATCCGCGGCCGGAGCGCGCTGCGTCCACTTGATATTGCCGGGCTAAGTCAGTTCCTGGTGCAGGTATCTAACCTGATTGTGGATTGTGCCGAGATCCAGCGGCTGGATATCCACCCACTTCTCGCCTCCGGTAATGAATTTACCGCGCTGGACGTGACGCTGGATATCGCGCCCTTTGAAGGCGACAGAGAGAGCCGTCTGGCGATCCGTCCTTACCCGCTGCAACTGGAAGAGTGGGTAGAGATGAAGAATGGGGAACGCGCCTTATTCCGCCCTATTCTGCCGGAAGATGAACCTCAGCTGCGGGCCTTTATCTCTCAGGTCACGAAAGAGGATCTTTACTATCGCTATTTTAGTGAAATCAACGAATTTACCCACGATGATTTAGCCAATATGACCCAGATCGACTACGATCGAGAAATGGCTTTTGTCGCCGTTCGTCGTTCCGATAAAGGCGATGAGATCCTTGGCGTGACGCGTGCTATTTCTGACCCGGATAATGTTGATGCGGAGTTTGCCGTGCTGGTGCGCTCCGATCTAAAAGGCCTGGGTCTGGGGAGACGACTGCTGGAAAAACTCATCAGTTATACGCGAGATCACGGATTGTTACGCCTGAATGGCATTACTATGCCTAACAATCGCGGTATGGTGACCCTGGCGCGAAAACTTGGATTTGATGTTGATATTCAACTGGACGAAGGTATTGTTGCCTTGTCCCTCAACCTGACATCAGCAGATAAACACAAGTAAGCTACTGGAAATGTTACCCACTTTGGACGGGACTGGTGGTATCATTGTCCGCTTATGTTGTTTGCATGGTACAGACAACCCTTCAATGAACAGAGAAGAAACGCACTGTGATGTTGTCAAAATTTAAGCGTAATAAACATCAACAACACCTTGCTCAACTACCGAAGATTTCTCAGTCAGTTGATGATGTAGAGTTCTTTTACGCTCCCGCTCATTTTCGGGAGACGCTTCTTGAAAAGATTGCCAGCGCCACGCGACGCATTTGCATTGTGGCACTGTATCTAGAACAAGACGAAGGCGGGCGCGGGATCCTGAACGCGCTCTATGAAGCCAAACGTCAACGTCCTGAACTCGATGTTCGCGTGCTGGTTGACTGGCATCGCGCTCAGCGCGGTCGTATTGGCGCTGCCGCTTCAAACACCAATGCTGACTGGTATTGCCGCATGGCGCAGGAGAATCCTGGCGTCGATGTTCCTGTTTATGGCGTGCCTGTTAATACTCGTGAAGCGCTCGGCGTCCTTCATTTCAAGGGTTTCATCATTGATGACAGCGTACTTTACAGTGGTGCTAGTCTGAATGATGTTTACCTCCATCAGCTCGATAAGTATCGCTACGACCGCTACCATCTGATTCGTAATCCTCAGATGGCCGATATCATGTTTAATTGGGTTGATAAAAATCTGGTTCATGGCCGTGGTGTAAATCGCCTTGACGATCCAGAGCGCCCTAAAAGCCCGGAAATCAAAAATGATGTTCGTGCATTCCGCCAGGAACTGCGCGATGCGGTCTATCATTTCCAGGGCGATGCAAACAACGAAGAGTTATCCGTTACCCCGCTGGTAGGTCTCGGCAAATCAAGCCTGCTAAATAAAACGATCTTCCATCTGATGCCGTGTGCAGAGCAGAAACTCACCATCTGTACACCGTACTTCAACCTTCCTGCCGTGCTGGTGCGTAACATCATTCAGCTGCTGCGCGATGGTAAAAAAGTGGAAATCATCGTTGGGGATAAAACGGCTAACGACTTCTTTATTCCTGAAGATCAGCCGTTCAAAATTATCGGTGCGCTACCTTACCTCTATGAGATTAACCTGCGCCGTTTCCTGAGTCGTTTACAGTATTACGTAAACACTGACCAGCTGGTTGTACGTCTGTGGAAAGATGATGACAACACTTACCATCTCAAAGGTATGTGGGTCGACGATGAGTGGATGCTACTGACCGGTAACAACCTGAACCCGCGCGCGTGGCGTCTGGATCTGGAAAACGCTATCCTGATCCATGACCCACAACATGAGTTAGCCGCAAAACGTGAGCGTGAGCTGGAGCTGATTCGCACACATACCACTGTGGTTAATCATTATCGCGAATTGCAGAGCATTGCCGATTATCCGGTGAAAGTCCGCAAGCTTATCCGCCGTTTACGTCGTATCCGTATCGACCGACTTATCAGCCGTATTCTGTAATGCCACAGCCCTGTCTTCGACGGGGCTTTTTTATGGAGTTCTTGATGCGCATCCCTCTCCTGCTAACTACTCTCGCCCTCACCGGCTGTAGCCATATGGCAAACGATAGCTGGTCCGGTCAGGATAAAGCCCAACATTTTCTCGCTTCCGCGATGTTGTCCGCAGCCGGTAATGAATATGCGCAGCATCAGGGATACAGCCGGGATCGTAGCGCGGCGATAGGGTTGATGTTCTCTGTCGGTCTTGGGGCATCAAAAGAACTGTGGGATAGCCGCCCCGCAGGGAGCGGCTGGAGCTGGAAAGATTTTGCCTGGGATGTCGCCGGCGCAACGACCGGCTATGCTGTGTGGCAAATGGCGCACTATTAAAGCCGGATGCCTTTCCCTTTGCGATGAAGCATCAGGGATACGATAAATGCCAGCGCCCCCATTGCAGTGACGTACCAGAAGAATGTCGTTTCACTTCCCCATGATTTAAGAGACAACGCAACATACTCAGCCGATCCGCCAAACAACGCATTGGCTACCGCATAAGAGAGCCCGACTCCTAAAGCACGTACCTGCGCCGGGAACATTTCGGCTTTCAGTATTCCACTGATCGAGGTATAGAAACTGACAATCACCATCGCCAGCATAACCAGCGCAAATGCTGCATACGGCGAAGTCACATGCTGAAGAGCAGTCAGAATAGGTACGGTACATAACGCCGACAGCCCGCCAAAAATCAGCATCGACGTCCGCCGGCCAATTTTATCCGAGAGTGCACCGATGATGGGTTGTATGAGCATAAAGACAAAGAGCGCTACAGTCATGACGACACTGGCGACGTTTGCGTGCATTCCGGTAGTGTTCACCAGGTACTTTTGCATATAGGTGGTGAACGTGTAGAAACTGAGAGAGCCACCCGCAGTGAAGCCCAGCACCATCAGGAAAGCTTTACGGTTACGCCATAACCCTTTGAAGGTTCCCGCCTCCTTCAGCGTTCTGACCTCTTTCTGAGAGGTTTCATCCAATTGACGGCGTAGCCAAAGTGCGACGATCGCCAGTACTGCGCCCATTGCGAAAGGAACTCGCCATCCCCAGGCGTGAAGTTGTTCGTCCGTCAGAATCTGCTGCAGGATAACCACCACAAGAATGGCCAGCAACTGACCGCCAATAAGCGTGACATACTGGAAGGAGGCGTAAAAACCTTTACGACCTTCCAGAGCAATCTCACTCATGTAGGTCGCACTCGTGCCGTATTCGCCCCCCACCGATAACCCCTGGAATAAACGGGCCAGCAAAAGTAGCGCGGGAGCCCAGGTTCCAATGGATTCATATCCTGGCAGGCAGGCGATCACCAGAGAGCCAAAGCACATCATACAAACCGAGATCAGCATAGAAGCCTTACGCCCGCGACGATCCGCAATACGGCCGAACAACCAGCCCCCGATCGGTCGCATCAGGAATCCTGCAGCAAATACCCCTGCTGTTTGTAGAAGTTGCGTCGTGGTGTTGCCGGAGGGAAAGAAAATATGTGCGAAGTAGAGTGAACAGAATGAGTAGACGTAAAAGTCGAACCATTCAACCAGATTCCCTGAAGAGGCGCTGACGATTGCCCATACCCTTCTTCGGGTATCACTGTTAGCCAGCGTCCCGTTTGATGTAATGCTTTCTGTCATTGTGATTATGCTCCTGCCATAAACTGCGGCGTATTGAGTCAGTACACTCAATTACCTCGTAAATGAAATGTTATAATTTTGTTATAATTAACATTGAGACAACGATCACACATTCCATTAGCAGGGTAAGGGATTAAGAGAAAGGCCAGGCTGGGAAAAGACAAAGAAAAAAACCCCGTACCTTACGGTACGGGGTTCTTCCTGATTGATGCCTGGCAGTTCCCTACTCTCACACTGGGAGACCCCACACTACCATCGGCGCTACGGCGTTTCACTTCTGAGTTCGGCATGGGGTCAGGTGGGACCACCGCGCTAAAGCCGCCAGGCAAATTCTGTTAAATCTGTATCAAGGCTGAAAATCTTCTGTCTCTCTTCGCCGAAACAGCTTCGGCGTTGTAAGGTTAAGCCTCACGGTTCATTAGTATCGGTTAGCTCAACGTATCGCTACGCTTACACACCCGACCTATCAACGTCGTAGTCTTCAACGTTCCTTCAGGACTCTCAAGGAGTCAGGGAGAACTCATCTCGGGGCAAGTTTCGTGCTTAGATGCTTTCAGCACTTATCTTTTCCGCATTTAGCTACCGGGCAATGCCATTGGCATGACAACCCGAACACCAGTGATGCGTCCACTCCGGTCCTCTCGTACTAGGAGCAGCCCCCCTCAATTCTCCAGCGCCCACGGCAGATAGGGACCGAACTGTCTCACGACGTTCTAAACCCAGCTCGCGTACCACTTTAAATGGCGAACAGCCATACCCTTGGGACCTACTTCAGCCCCAGGATGTGATGAGCCGACATCGAGGTGCCAAACACCGCCGTCGATATGAACTCTTGGGCGGTATCAGCCTGTTATCCCCGGAGTACCTTTTATCCGTTGAGCGATGGCCCTTCCATTCAGAACCACCGGATCACTATGACCTGCTTTCGCACCTGCTCGAGCCGTCACTCTCGCAGTCAAGCTAGCTTATGCCATTGCACTAACCTCCTGATGTCCGACCAGGATTAGCTAACCTTCGTGCTCCTCCGTTACTCTTTGGGAGGAGACCGCCCCAGTCAAACTACCCACCAGACACTGTCCGCAACCCGGATTACGGGTCTACGTTAGAACACCAGCCATTAAAGGGTGGTATTTCAAGGTCGGCTCCACGCAGACTGGCGTCCACGCTTCAAAGCCTCCCACCTATCCTACACATCAAGGACCAGTGTTCAGTGTCAAGCTATAGTAAAGGTTCACGGGGTCTTTCCGTCTTGCCGCGGGTACACTGCATCTTCACAGCGAGTTCAATTTCACTGAGTCTCGGGTGGAGACAGCCGGCCATCATTACGCCATTCGTGCAGGTCGGAACTTACCCGACAAGGAATTTCGCTACCTTAGGACCGTTATAGTTACGGCCGCCGTTTACCGGGGCTTCGATCAAGAGCTTCGCGTTACCGCTAACCCCATCAATTAACCTTCCGGCACCGGGCAGGCGTCACACCGTATACGTCCACTTTCGTGTTTGCACAGTGCTGTGTTTTTAATAAACAGTTGCAGCCAGCTGGTATCTTCGACTGATTTCAGCTCCACCCGCAGGGAGCTTCACCTACATATCAGCGTGCCTTCTCCCGAAGTTACGGCACCATTTTGCCTAGTTCCTTCACCCGAGTTCTCTCAAGCGCCTTGGTATTCTCTACCTGACCACCTGTGTCGGTTTGGGGTACGATTTGATGTTACCTGATGCTTAGAGGCTTTTCCTGGAAGCAGGGCATTTGTTACTTCAGCACCGTAGTGCCTCGTCATCACACCTCAGCGTTAATAAACGACCGGATTTACCTAATCGTTCCGCCTACATGCTTAAACCGGGACAACCGTCGCCCGGCTAACATAGCCTTCTCCGTCCCCCTTCGCAGTAACACCAAGTACAGGAATATTAACCTGTTTCCCATCGACTACGCCTTTCGGCCTCGCCTTAGGGGTCGACTCACCCTGCCCCGATTAACGTTGGACAGGAACCCTTGGTCTTCCGGCGTGCGGGCTTTTCACCACATTATCGTTACTTATGTCAGCATTCGCACTTCTGATACCTCCAGCATCCCTCACAGGACACCTTCAACGGCTTACAGAACGCTCCCCTACCCAACAACACATAGTGTCGCTGCCGCAGCTTCGGTGCATGGTTTAGCCCCGTTACATCTTCCGCGCAGGCCGACTCGACCAGTGAGCTATTACGCTTTCTTTAAATGATGGCTGCTTCTAAGCCAACATCCTGGCTGTCTGTGCCTTCCCACATCGTTTCCCACTTAACCATGACTTTGGGACCTTAGCTGGCGGTCTGGGTTGTTTCCCTCTTCACGACGGACGTTAGCACCCGCCGTGTGTCTCCCGTGATAACATTCTTCGGTATTCGTAGTTTGCATCGGGTTGGTAAGCCGGGATGGCCCCCTAGCCGAAACAGTGCTCTACCCCGAAGATGAGTTCACGAGGCGCTACCTAAATAGCTTTCGGGGAGAACCAGCTATCTCCCGGTTTGATTGGCCTTTCACCCCCAGCCACAAGTCATCCGCTAATTTTTCAACATTAGTCGGTTCGGTCCTCCAGTTAGTGTTACCCAACCTTCAACCTGCCCATGGCTAGATCACCGGGTTTCGGGTCTATACCCTGCAACTTAACGCCCAGTTAAGACTCGGTTTCCCTTCGGCTCCCCTATACGGTTAACCTTGCTACAGAATATAAGTCGCTGACCCATTATACAAAGGTACGCAGTCACACCACGAAGGTGCTCCCACTGCTTGTACGTACACGGTTTCAGGTTCTTTTTCACTCCCCTCGCCGGGGGTTCTTTTCGCCTTTCCCTCACGGTACTGGTTCACTATCGGTCAGTCAGGAGTATTTAGCCTTGGAGGATGGTCCCCCATATTCAGACAGGATACCACGTGTCCCGCCCTACTCTTCGAGTTCACAACCTGTGCATTTTCGTGTACGGGACTATCACCCTGTACCGTCGGACTTTCCAGACCGTTCCACTAACACACAAGCTGATTCAGACTCTGGGCTGCTCCCCGTTCGCTCGCCGCTACTGGGGGAATCTCGGTTGATTTCTTTTCCTCGGGGTACTTAGATGTTTCAGTTCCCCCGGTTCGCCTCGTTAACCTATGTATTCAGTTAACGATAGTGTGACGAATCACACTGGGTTTCCCCATTCGGACATCGCCGGGTCAAAGGTTCATATCACCTCGCCGGCGCTTTTCGCAGATTAGCACGTCCTTCATCGCCTCTGACTGCCAGGGCATCCACCGTGTACGCTTAGTCGCTTAACCTCACAACCCGAAGATGTTTCTTTCGATTCACCATCGACTTGCGAAAATTTGAGAGACTCGAACACACCATTAAGATGTGTCGTTTCAATTTTCAGCTTGATCCAGATTTTTAAAGAGCAAATATCTCAAACATGACTCGCAAGTCAGTTTTGAGATATGACGGCAGGTGACTTTCACTCACGAACCAGCAAGTGGCGTCCCCTAGGGATTCGAACCCCTGTTACCGCCGTGAAAGGGCGGTGTCCTGGGCCTCTAGACGAAGGGGACGTATAAGTCTCAATCGCAAGACGCCTTGCTATTTACTTTTCATCAGACAATCTGTGTGAGCACTGCAAAGGCAGGTTCTTTAAGGTAAGGAGGTGATCAACCGCAGGTTCCCTACGGTTACCTTGTTACGACTTCACCCCAGTCATGAATCACAAAGTGGTAAGCGCCCTCCCGAAGGTTAAGCTACCTACTTCTTTTGCAACCCACTCCCATGGTGTGACGGGCGGTGTGTACAAGGCCCGGGAACGTATTCACCGTAGCATTCTGATCTACGATTACTAGCGATTCCGACTTCATGGAGTCGAGTTGCAGACTCCAATCCGGACTACGACGCACTTTATGAGGTCCGCTTGCTCTCGCGAGGTCGCTTCTCTTTGTATGCGCCATTGTAGCACGTGTGTAGCCCTACTCGTAAGGGCCATGATGACTTGACGTCATCCCCACCTTCCTCCAGTTTATCACTGGCAGTCTCCTTTGAGTTCCCGGCCGGACCGCTGGCAACAAAGGATAAGGGTTGCGCTCGTTGCGGGACTTAACCCAACATTTCACAACACGAGCTGACGACAGCCATGCAGCACCTGTCTCAGAGTTCCCGAAGGCACCAAAGCATCTCTGCTAAGTTCTCTGGATGTCAAGAGTAGGTAAGGTTCTTCGCGTTGCATCGAATTAAACCACATGCTCCACCGCTTGTGCGGGCCCCGTCAATTCATTTGAGTTTTAACCTTGCGGCCGTACTCCCAGGCGGTCGATTTAACGCGTTAGCTCCGGAAGCCACTCCTCAAGGGAACAACCTCCAAATCGACATCGTTTACGGCGTGGACTACCAGGGTATCTAATCCTGTTTGCTCCCCACGCTTTCGCACCTGAGCGTCAGTCTTTGTCCAGGGGGCCGCCTTCGCCACCGGTATTCCTCCAGATCTCTACGCATTTCACCGCTACACCTGGAATTCTACCCCCCTCTACAAGACTCTAGCCTGCCAGTTTCGAATGCAGTTCCCAGGTTGAGCCCGGGGATTTCACATCCGACTTGACAGACCGCCTGCGTGCGCTTTACGCCCAGTAATTCCGATTAACGCTTGCACCCTCCGTATTACCGCGGCTGCTGGCACGGAGTTAGCCGGTGCTTCTTCTGCGGGTAACGTCAATTGCTGAGGTTATTAACCTCAGCACCTTCCTCCCCGCTGAAAGTACTTTACAACCCGAAGGCCTTCTTCATACACGCGGCATGGCTGCATCAGGCTTGCGCCCATTGTGCAATATTCCCCACTGCTGCCTCCCGTAGGAGTCTGGACCGTGTCTCAGTTCCAGTGTGGCTGGTCATCCTCTCAGACCAGCTAGGGATCGTCGCCTAGGTGAGCCGTTACCCCACCTACTAGCTAATCCCATCTGGGCACATCTGATGGCAAGAGGCCCGAAGGTCCCCCTCTTTGGTCTTGCGACGTTATGCGGTATTAGCTACCGTTTCCAGTAGTTATCCCCCTCCATCAGGCAGTTTCCCAGACATTACTCACCCGTCCGCCGCTCGTCACCCGAGAGCAAGCTCTCTGTGCTACCGCTCGACTTGCATGTGTTAGGCCTGCCGCCAGCGTTCAATCTGAGCCATGATCAAACTCTTCAATTTAAAAGTTTGATGCTCAATGAATTAAACTTCGTAATGAATTACGTGTTCACTCGTTGAGACTTGGTATTCATTTTTCGTCCGAGGACGTTAAGAATCCATGTCACTTTGAGTGCCCACACAGATTGTCTGATAAATTGTTAAAGAGCAGTGCCGCTTCGTTTTCGCTGCGGCGCGGGGTGTGCATATTACGCTTTCCCGCTACAGAGTCAAGCGTTTATTTTGCTTTTCTCTGCTGACCCGGCGGCGTGTGTGCCGTTGTTCCGTGTCAGTGGAGGCGCATTATAGGGAGTTATTCCGAAGCCGCAAGGATAAAGTGAAAATTATTTTCCAACCGCTCACTTTCCAGGCGAATCACATTCCAGACCTCAATTTTCGCCTGGTTTTTAAACAAAAACGAGCCGCAAGCGGCTCGTTTTTTGGTTTTGTGACTTACTGCACTGCCACAATGCGATCGTCGTTGGCTTCCAGACGGATAACTTTGCCTGGAATTAACTCTCCGGAGAGGATCTGCTGCGCCAGCGGATTTTCGATCTGCTGTTGGATAGCACGTTTTAATGGACGCGCACCATACACTGGATCGTAACCATTTTCGCTCAGCAGCTTCAGTGCCTCGTCGGAGATGTGAATTTCATATCCACGCTCTTCCAGACGTTTGTACAAACGCTGCAACTGGATCTGCGCAATCGACGCAATGTGTTTCTCACCCAGAGGATGGAATACCACCACTTCATCAATACGGTTGATGAACTCAGGACGGAAGTTATGGCTCACGACACCGAGCACCAGATCCTTCATATGGCTATAGTCCAGCTCACCGAAACGTTCCTGAATCAAATCGGAACCCAGGTTCGAGGTCATGATGACAACCGTATTACGGAAGTCGACTGTTCTCCCCTGCCCATCGGTCAGACGACCATCATCCAGCACCTGAAGCAGAATGTTGAAAACATCCGGATGCGCTTTCTCTACCTCGTCCAGCAGAATGACGGAATAAGGACGACGGCGCACCGCTTCTGTCAGATAACCACCTTCTTCATAACCCACGTATCCCGGAGGTGCACCGACCAGACGCGAAACAGAGTGCTTCTCCATAAACTCGGACATGTCGATACGCACCATCGCATCATCGCTGTCGAACATAAAGTTAGCCAGCGCTTTACACAGCTCGGTTTTACCGACACCGGTTGGCCCCAGGAACAGGAACGAGCCAATTGGGCGATTCGGATCGGACAGCCCTGCACGGCTACGACGAATAGCGTTGGAAACCGCTTCAACCGCCTCGTTCTGACCAATCACCCGGTTATGTAAATCCTGCTCCATACGCAGCAGTTTTTCACGCTCACCTTCCAGCATGCGTGCCACTGGGATACCGGTCCAGCGCGCCAGCACTTCGGCAATTTCCGCATCCGTCACTTTATTACGCAACAGACGCATCGTTTTGCCTTCGGACTGCGTAGCAATCTCAAGCTGTTTTTCCAGCTCAGGAATTTTGCCATACTGCAGCTCTGACATCCGCGCCAAATCGCCCACACGGCGGGCCTGCTCAATGGCAATTTTTGCCTGTTCGAGTTCCGCCTTTATGGTCTGAGTGCCGGAAAGGGATGCTTTCTCGGCTTTCCACTCTTCTTCCAGCTCAGAATACTGGCGTTCTTTATCGTCCAGTTCTTCATTGAGCATATCCAGGCGTTTCTTACTGGCTTCATCAGACTCTTTCTTCAGCGCCTGCTGTTCCAGCTTGAGCTGGATGATACGGCGGTCGAGCCTGTCGAGCTCTTCCGGTTTCGAGTCAATCTGCATACGAATGCTCGAAGCCGCTTCATCGATCAGGTCGATTGCTTTATCCGGCAACTGACGATCGGCAATATAACGATGCGAAAGCGTCGCCGCCGCAACGATGGCCGGGTCAGTGATCTGCACGTGGTGGTGCAGCTCATAACGCTCTTTCAGACCACGCAAAATCGCGATGGTATCTTCAACGCTTGGCTCAGCCACAAACACTTTCTGGAAACGACGTTCAAGTGCAGCATCTTTTTCAATGTACTGACGATACTCATCAAGCGTAGTGGCACCAACGCAGTGAAGTTCACCGCGCGCCAGCGCAGGTTTCAGCATGTTCCCGGCATCCATCGCGCCGTCCGCTTTACCCGCACCGACCATAGTGTGCAGTTCGTCGATAAACAGGATAACGTTGCCTTCCTGCTTCGCCAGGTCGTTAAGCACGCCTTTGAGACGCTCTTCGAACTCGCCGCGGTATTTCGCACCGGCCACCAGCGCGCCCATATCCAGCGCCAGTACGCGGCGGCCTTTCAGGCCTTCCGGCACTTCCCCGTTGACGATACGCTGCGCCAGCCCTTCAACAATGGCGGTTTTACCGACACCCGGTTCACCAATCAGCACCGGGTTGTTCTTGGTACGACGCTGCAATACCTGGATAGTACGGCGGATCTCTTCGTCACGACCAATAACCGGGTCAAGTTTGCCCTGTTCAGCACGTTCGGTCAGATCGACCGTAAATTTTTTCAAAGCCTGACGTTGGTCTTCGGCTCCCTGATCGTTCACGCTTTCACCTCCGCGCATTTTCTCAATCGCCTGAGTCACATTGGCGGTGGTCGCACCGGCAGATTTCAGCAGGTCGGTCAAGGTACCGCGTGATTCAAGCGCCGCCAGAACAAACAACTCTGACGAAATAAAGTTGTCCCCACGTTTTTGCGCCAGCTTGTCGCAAAGGTTCAGCACACGCACCAGATCCTGCGACGGTTGAACGTCGCCGCCGGTACCTTCTACCTGCGGTAAGCGGCTCAGCGCCTGATCGATGGCTGTGCGTAACTGGCCAGCATTAATGCCAGCGGACGTTAATAAAGGACGTACCGATCCCCCTTCCTGATTCAGCAAGGCGCTCATTAAATGAAGAGGTTCGATAAATTGGTTGTCGTGCCCCAGTGCAAGGGACTGGGCATCGGCGAGAGCAAGCTGGAATTTATTAGTAAGACGATCCAGACGCATAACTCCTCCCATAACAGGTCAAATTTGCTACTGGAGATTAAATGAGGTCATCCCTCAATTATTCAAGGTTAATGACCTGAATTATGTGAAAAGAAAACGGCACGTGCCGGATCGTCTTGATTCTTTAGGTTATATCAGCCAAATAAAACTTGCCATACGACCCGTCGTCTTGTCGCGGCGATAAGAGAAAAAATCACCCTTTTCGGTGAAGGTACAGCGATTGCCACCGAAGATCTGCGTCACACCGACATTATTCAGACGCTGGCGAGCAAGCTGGTAAATATCAGCCAGATATTTATCCCCCGAAGGCAGGAAGGCGTCCACTGCTTGCGGATCTTTATCCATAAATGCTTCACGGACCTCAGGCCCCACCTCAAAAGCGCGAGGGCCAATGGCCGGGCCAAGCCAGGCCATGATATTGGCTGGTTCATCTTTAAAGCAGGAGACGGTCTCCTCCAGCACGCCTTCACACAGGCCGCGCCATCCCGCATGTGCTGCTGCGACCTCAGTACCTGCACGGTTACAGAACAGCACAGGCAGACAATCAGCAGTCATTACGGCACAAACCGTTCCCGGAATATTACTATAAGAGGCATCAGCGCGTTTTGAAGCGTAGG
Source organism: Enterobacter sp. CPE_E890 (assembly GCF_046521475.1). NCBI lineage: Bacteria > Pseudomonadati > Pseudomonadota > Gammaproteobacteria > Enterobacterales > Enterobacteriaceae > Enterobacter > Enterobacter sp. CPE_E890. The sequence continues at coordinate 3,769,991 of NZ_JBKFZW010000001.1, forward strand.
GTTCTCCCGTCAGCTTCAGCACCGTTTTTCCATGAACCTGTTCCAGCCAAACCGGTTTTGACGGCAAGTTCCCCGCAGCAAACAGACGCTTGCGGTTTTCTTCAACGTGCTCCAGGTTGTCGCCACAGTGTGCACCGAGGTTCAATGACTCCCACGCGCCCTGGCTCACACCGCCATTACGGGTTGAACTGCAGGCGGCCACGCCTGCAGGCAATGGCCATTCCGGGACAATCAGTTTGGTCATAACCAGTCCACTTGATCCTTATGTTCTTCGAAATCGGCACGCATGGCGTCAATAAGTTCCACCATATCCTGCGGGATAGGTGCATGCCACTCCATCTGAATACCAGTGATAGGATGGTAAAGACGCAGCATGGTCGCGTGTAGCGCCTGACGATCGAATTTACGCAGTACGCTGATGAACTCATCCGATGCGCCTTTTGGCGGACGTGGACGGCCACCGTATACCTGATCCCCCACCAGCGGGTGGGTAATGTGGGCCATATGCACGCGGATCTGGTGAGTACGCCCGGTTTCCAGACGCAGACGCAGACGCGTATGGATACGGAAGTGCTCCATGATGCGATAGTGCGTCACCGCGGGTTTACCCATCGGATGCACCGACATATGAGTACGTTTGGTTGGGTGACGGCTGATTGGCTCTTCCACTGTTCCACCAGAGGTCATATGCCCAATGGCTACCGCTTCATACTCTCGAGTGATTTCGCGCAGCTGCAGCGATTCCACCAGACGGGTCTGAGCTGGAACGGTCTTCGCCACCACCATCAAACCGGTGGTGTCTTTATCCAGACGGTGAACGATTCCCGCGCGCGGGACATCTGCGATCGGCGGATAATAATGGAGAAGTGCGTTAAGAACTGTACCGTCAGGATTCCCCGCCCCCGGATGAACAACCAGGTCGCGCGGCTTGTTGATCACCAGAATGTCATCATCTTCATAGACGATGTCCAGTGGGATATCCTGCGGCTCGAAGCGGATTTCCTCTTCGATTTCAGCATTGATGGCGACAGCTTCCCCACCTAACACTTTCTCTTTTGGTTTGTCCCAGATCTTGCCGTTTACCAGCACGCGCTGGTCAAGGATCCATTCTTTTATGCGTGAACGCGAATAATCAGGGAACAATTCGGCCAAAGCCTGATCTAAGCGTTGACCGAGCTGATTTTCGGAGACTGTTGCGGTGAGTTCTACTCGTTGTGCCATAAACTGCTTCTTCGTTTAACGTTGGGTTTTACGGCTTTGCCGTTTAATATAGTGTGCTATTGTAGCTGGTCTTAATCGGGAGCAGGAACAGAGTTTCTCCCGGACAAACATTTGAGGAAAGTCAAAACGTCATGACGCGCATGAAATATCTGGTGGCAGCGGCCACGTTGAGCCTGGCTTTGGTGGGCTGCTCCGGTTCAAATGAACAGGTCCCTGACAATCCGCCGAATGAAATCTATGCGACTGCACAACAAAAGTTGCAGGACGGTAACTGGAAACAGGCGATAACGCAACTGGAAGCGTTGGATAATCGCTATCCATTTGGTCCGTATTCGCAGCAGGTACAGTTAGATCTCATCTACGCATACTACAAAAATGCCGATCTGCCGCTGGCTCAGGCAACCATCGATCGTTTCATGCGTCTGAACCCGACTCATCCTAACATCGACTATGTGATGTACATGCGCGGCCTCACCAACATGGCGCTGGACGACAGTGCGCTGCAGGGCTTCTTCGGCGTGGATCGTTCCGACCGCGACCCACAGCACGCACGTGATGCCTTCAATGACTTCTCCAAACTGGTGCGCGGCTATCCGAACAGTCAGTACGTGACTGACGCGACCAAACGTCTGGTGTTCCTGAAAGATCGTCTGGCAAAATATGAATACTCCGTGGCGGAATACTATACCCGCCGTGGCGCATGGGTTGCCGTGGTTAACCGCGTAGAAGGTATGTTGCGTGATTATCCGGATACTCAGGCAACGCGTGATGGTCTGAAGCTGATGGAAAATGCTTACCGTCAGATGCAGATGACCGCTCAAGCTGAAAAAGTAGCGAAAATCATCGCCGCAAACAGCAGCAACACCTGATATTGCCTCAATGTAAAACGGCAGCCCGAAGGCTGCCGTTTTTTTATTCATTCTGGATATAAGCTGAAGCGGTTTAGCCTCAACACATCCTATCAACTATGACCGCAATTTTTACCTTCCACAAGGTAAATCTCACCTCTTCCTGCCCTGCCTCACAAAAAAGATTCCCTGACAAAAACCGACAAAATAACGTGATCTAAATCACACATTTTGACATTAGGTCGGGTATGCTGGAATCACCAAGACGGAAAGACAAGAGGTAAAATTTATGACAATGAACATTACCAGTAAACAAATGGAAATTACTCCGGCAATTCGCCAGCACGTCGCAGACCGTCTCGCCAAACTGGATAAATGGCAAACTCATTTGATTAACCCACATATCATCCTGTCCAAGGAGCCGCAGGGTTTCATCGCTGACGCAACTATCAATACTCCAAACGGCCATCTGGTCGCCAGCGCAAAACATGAAGATATGTACACCGCAATTAACGATTTGATCAACAAGCTGGAACGGCAGCTCAATAAAGTGCAACACAAAGGTGAAGCCCGTCGCGCCACAACATCGGTGAAAGACGCCAGCTTCGCGGAAGAAGTTGAAGAAGAGTAATCCTTTAAATTGAGTGTACCGCCAACGCGCCTTCGGGCGCGTTTTTTATTGACAGGGTGAAAACAGTACGGGTACTTTAACGGTATCAAGCACAGGATGATTTCATGAAACTAACGCCGTTTTTCTTCGCATTCTTTTTTACCTTCCCCTGAATGGGAGGCGTTTCGTCGTGTGATAAAGAATGCGAAGACGAACAACAAGGCCTCCCACCCCGGGAGGCCTTTTTTATTGATAACGATAAAACGAGACAGGCAACACTATGACACCGGAAAACCCGTTACTGGATCTACGCGTTAAAATCAGCGCGCTGGATGAGAAATTACTGGCGCTGCTGGCAGAACGCCGATTGCTCGCCGTCGAAGTGGGTAAAGCTAAACTGGATTCCCACCGCCCGGTACGTGATATCGACCGCGAGCGTGACCTGCTGGAGCGCCTGATTCAGCTCGGCAAAGCGCATCACCTGGATGCGCATTACATCACCCGCCTGTTCCAGCTCATCATCGAAGATTCCGTTCTGACCCAGCAAGCGCTGTTGCAGCAGCATCTGAACAAAACCAATCCGCACTCTGCCCGTATCGCGTTTCTGGGTCCGAAAGGTTCGTATTCACACCTGGCGGCACGTCAGTATGCAGCCCGCCATTTCGAAGAGTTTATTGAAAGTGGATGCGCGAAGTTTGCCGATATTTTCAATCAGGTTGAAACCGGCCAGGCTGATTACGCCGTGGTCCCGATTGAAAATACCAGCTCCGGTGCCATCAATGATGTCTACGACCTGCTGCAACACACCAGTCTGTCGCTGGTTGGTGAGCTGACCATTCCAATTGACCATTGTGTCCTGGTCTCTGGCTCCACTGACCTGAGCAAAATCGAAACGGTGTACAGCCATCCGCAGCCGTTCCAGCAATGTAGTCAGTTCCTGAACCGCTATCCGAACTGGAAAATTGAGTACACCGAAAGCACCTCTGCGGCGATGGAAAAAGTGGCGCAGGCAAATTCCCCAACCGTTGCTGCACTGGGTAGCGAGGCCGGTGGCGCGCTGTATGGCCTTCAGGTACTGGAACGAAACCTGGCAAACCAGACGCAAAACATTACCCGCTTCGTGGTGCTGGCCCGCAAGGCAATCAATGTGTCCGATCAGGTACCCGCGAAAACCACGCTGCTGATGGCCACCGGCCAACAGGCTGGTGCGCTGGTTGAAGCTCTGCTGGTACTGCGTAACCACAACCTGATCATGACCAAACTGGAATCGCGCCCGATTCACGGCAACCCGTGGGAAGAGATGTTCTATCTTGATATTCAGGCCAATCTGGAATCTGCACCAATGCAGAAAGCCCTGCGTGAGCTGGGGGAAATCACCCGCTCAATGAAAGTCCTCGGCTGCTATCCAAGCGAAAACGTTGTCCCGGTCGACCCGGCCTAACGTTCGATAAAGCGGCTTTTCTTCATCCCTGCCACGCTGACTGGCAGGGTGAAGATGGCCCCGGAAAGCGGATATTGCGCTATCTCCGCTTCGTCCATATTTTCCCGGGTGGTCGTTATAAATAACGTCTTCATATCGTCACCGCCAAAGCAGACCATCGTCGGGCAACGAACCGGTAGTCTGTATTCCTCGAGCTGTTCGCCCTCAGATGAAAATCTGGCGATACGCCAGCCATCAAACAGCGCGGTCCAGTAACAGCCTTCCTCGTCCATCGCTGCACCGTCAGGTATCCCCTCACCTTCCTGAAACCGTCGGAAAACGTCTCGCTTGCCAGGCTCTCCCTGTTCATCCAGCGGCGTACGATAGATAACGCCGTTTGGCGTGTCAGAGGTAAACATCCATTGTTTATCCGGACTAAACGCTAAACCGTTGTGCCCGTGAATATCGCACTGGATCACTTTCGGTGTCAGGTCGTTGTCGATACGCATCAGCAGGGCACCGTTGTAATCTCCTGGCCCCCAAAACGTTCCTGCGTAGAACCGCCCCAGATAATCGGTGCCGCCGTCGTTAAAACGTGCGAGCTGCGGGTTAGAGGGGTTATCACACACCTTGCGGCGCAGCAGGCCGTGTTTATCGGTCAGCCAGATACCCGTTCGCATCGCAACAATAAAACCACCCTGCTCACGCAGAGCAAAACAGCCCACCTCTTCATGGAATGAAAGCACGGTGTGTTCAGCCGTCAGCAGATGATATCGGTGGATCTCGCCTTCCAGAATATCAGCCCAGTAGAGCGCACTCTCTTCTGCACTCCACGTTGGGCACTCAGGCAGATGTCCGGTGTAATTCAACAGTAGCTGCGGTTCAGCCATGACAGTTCCCCAAAATGAAAAAAGCCAGCGTTGCTGGCTTTTAGTATATACATCATCGCATTACTGGCGACTGTCATTTGCCTGACGCAACAACGTACGGCTCTCACTCTGGAAACGCTGTGCGTAATCGCCAAACCAATGCTCCACTTTGCGGAAGCTGTCGATAAACGCCTGCTTGTCTCCGTGTTCCAGCAGCGTAATGGCTTCACCAAAACGCTGATAATAGCGCTTAATCAGTGCCAGGTTGTTCTCAGACGACATAATAATGTCGGCGTAAAGCTGGGGATCCTGCGCAAACAGACGCCCGACCATCGCCAGTTCCAGACGATAGATGGGTGAAGAGAGTGCCAGCAGCTGTTCAAGCTGCACATTCTCTTCCGCCAGATGCAGCCCATAAGCAAAGGTCGCAAAGTGGCGAAGCGCCTGAATAAACGCCATGTTCTGATCGTGCTCAACCGCGCTGATACGGTGCAACCGTGCGCCCCATACCTGAATCTGCTCCAGGAACCATTGATAGGCTTCCGGCTGACGACCATCACAGTAAACAACTACCTGCTTCGCCAGACTACCGCTGTCCGGGCCAAACATAGGGTGCAGACCCAGCACCGGGCCGGTATGCGCCGCCAGCATCGCCTGAAGCGGACCATTTTTAACAGATGCCAGATCGACCAGGATGCAATCTTTCGGTAATGGAGGAAGCTTCCCGATAATCTGTTCCGTCACATGGATCGGTACGCTGACGATCACCATTCCGGCATCTTTCATGAGTTCCGGAGCTTTTGCCCAATCCTCTTTTTCCAGAATGCGCACCTGGTAACCAGAAAGCGCCAGCATTTTTTCAAACAGACGTCCCATCTGGCCGGCACCACCCACAATGACCACCGGACGCAGGGACGGACAAAGGGTTTTGAAGCCCTTGTCATTTTCACTCGAATAAGATTCCCGCATCACACGACGCAAGACATCTTCAATCAAATCCGGAGAGACACCCAGCGCCTGAGCCTCTTTGCGACGAGAGGCCAACATTGAGGCTTCACGCTCCGGCACATAAATCGGCAGGCCGTATTTGCTTTTAACCTCACCGACTTCAGCAACCAACGCCATGCGGCGTGCCAGCAAGTCCAGCAGCGCCTTATCCACTTCATCTATTTGATCGCGTAATGCGGTCAATTCAGCAACCATACCTAACCTCTTAAGCCAGACGCGTCGCCAGCTGGCCGTTTAAATCTTTATGGATCTCACGCAGCAGTGCATCGGTGGTTTCCCAACTGATGCAGGCATCCGTCACGGATACACCATGCTTCATTGCGCTGCGCGGCTGTTCAGATGATTGATTGCCTTCATGAATATTGCTCTCAATCATCAGACCGATAATAGAACGGTTGCCATCTTTGATCTGCGCGACCACCGATTCCGCAACCGCAGGCTGACGACGGTAATCTTTGTTCGAATTACCATGACTGCAATCTACCATCAGTGCAGGACGCAGTCCCGCCTGCTCCATCTCTTTTTCGCACTGCGCCACATCCGCCGGGCTGTAATTTGGTGCTTTACCCCCGCGCAGGATCACATGACCATCCGGGTTGCCCTGCGTTTGCAGAAGACAAACCTGTCCTGCCTGGTTAATACCGACAAAACGGTGCGGCATTGCGGCGGCGCGCATCGCGTTGATCGCGGTAGCCAGGCTGCCATCAGTACCATTTTTAAAACCAACCGGCATCGACAGGCCTGACGCCATCTCGCGGTGAGTTTGTGATTCCGTGGTGCGCGCACCAATTGCGGACCAACTGAACAGATCGCCCAGGTATTGCGGGCTATTCGGATCCAGCGCTTCTGTCGCCAGCGGCAGCCCCATACTGACCAGTTCCACCAGCAGGCGACGCGCAATCTTCAGACCCGCTTCCACATCAAACGAGCCATCCATGTGCGGATCGTTAATCAACCCTTTCCAGCCAACGGTGGTACGTGGCTTTTCAAAATAGACGCGCATCACCAGATAGAGGCTATCGCTGACCTCCTCCGCTAATGCTTTAAATCGATGAGCGTACTCAATGGCGGTTTCAGGATCGTGAATGGAGCAAGGACCACAGACCACCAGCAGGCGCGGATCGCGGCCAGCGATGATGTCAGAAATGGTCTGGCGAGAATGCTCAATCTGAGCCTCCTGCGCAACGCTCAGCGGGAACTCCGCTTTCAGTTGATCCGGCGTAATTAAAACCTGTTCGTCAGTGATATGTACGTTGTTCAGCGCGTCTTTTTGCATGATGGCGATCCTGTAAAACTCGTTTGCGATAGTTGTTTTCCTCTAAGAGGTGAGACCACCATACCATAAAAAGTAAACATTTCAATCCAAAATTCGTACACTATAATTTACACAAGCCAATTTATTGCCATAATCATAGTACAAAAACGTAAACTTTAAATTACACGGCAACTTTCTTTAGCCAGGCTATGCTGAAGAAAAAAGGAGAATGGCTATGCGTTCAATTGCTCTCGCGCTGTTGTCGCTGTTTTTATCGGGCTGCCAGATCAATCCTTACACCTTCCAGCCCGACTGGACCAGTCCATCCTGGTTTGATGCAGGTAAAGAAGACGCCATGAACGGCCTGCCGGTTAAAGATAACCAGACCCTGGCCGATAGTTTTAACGACCCACACGTTGATCGTAGTGAATATCTCCGTGGCTATGCCGATGGTCAGAAGAAAGTCTGTGAAGAAGGTTTTATTCACGCCTGGGGATTAGCAGGCAAATCTTTTCCAGCCAGTTGCGATACTGCCGAAAACGCAGCAAAACTGCATGAGTCATGGCAAAAAGGGATGGATGAAAGTATGCGTTCCAGCAGACTAAATTAAGTCTGTTTTTATCCATCGGAAAATAAACAACAGTAGGATTTAGCTTAGGTCGGCCTCGGGTTATTTCTGACATAATGACGGCTTTGATAAACAATGGTATTCTGCCCGCAACTCTCAAGGACATCTATTTCCGGAGCGATGTGGCGGATTCTGGTGAGAAATTCATTCTTGATCTCTTTTTTCCGACTCACTCTGGCACTAATGCTGTTCCTTATGGTGGGCCCAGCGACGGCAGGCGCGCTTACGGAAACGGATAAATCGGTACGCTCGATTGTCTCAGGTATTGTGAGCTATACGCGATGGCCATCACTATCCGGGCAGCCTAAACTCTGCGTTTATGCCTCTTCTCACTACACTCGTGCACTCAGCGACGAAGAGGGGCAAATCAGCGGGTTACCTTATACTCCTGTCATTGTACGTAACGATCAGGAAGCCCTGGCCAAAACGTGCGATGCTATTTATTTCGGGTCTGAATCGCCTGCAAAACAACTTGAATTAATAAGTCAATATCAGGGCAGAGCATTGCTATTAATCTCAGAGCAAAATCCGGAATGTGCTATTGGCAGTGCCTTTTGCCTGATAATCGATCACGGTCAGGTACGGTTTTCTGTCAATCTTGATGCGTTGGCTCGAAGTGGCGTGAGAGTCAATCCGGATGTATTAATGCTTGCACGGAATAAGCAGCATGGATAAAGATTTCACATCAACGCCACGCCCAACGTTTAAAAGAACATTGAGGCGAATCAACATGATAAGCGTCATTATAACGATGACGTTAATATGGCTTTTGCTCTGCTTTGCATCCGTCGTGACATTAAAGCAATACGCACAAAAAAATCTCGAATTAACCGGCGCAACGATGAGCCATAGCCTTGAAGCCTCCCTGGTTTTCAACGATTCACTGGCAGCCAACGAAACACTTGCCACTCTGGGTAAACAAGGGCAGTTTGCCGTGGCAGAAGTCATCAACGCACATAAAAAGCGGTTTGCTTACTGGTCATGGAACCCGGAAGATAACAACGACACGCTGGGTGCGTTGGTCAGCCGCTGGCTTTTCCCCGAACCGATTTCACAGCCCATCATGCATAATGGTGCGATGATCGGCGAAATTCGCCTTACCGCACGTGACAACCTCATTAGCCATTTCATCTGGATGTCATTTGCCGTTCTCACTGGCTGTATTCTTTTTGCTACCGTCGTCGCACTCACCATTACACGATCATTGCATCATGGCATGGTTACGGCCCTGCAAAACATTACCGACGTCGTTCATGACGTTCGGACGAACCGCAACTTCTCTCGCCGGGTAAGAGATGGTCGTATCGAAGAATTTCACCAGTTTGGTGAAGACTTCAACAGTCTCCTGGATGAGATGGAGGAATGGCAGTTGAAGCTGCAGGCGAAAAACGCCCAGTTGCTGCGTACCGCCATGCACGATCCATTGACCGGTCTTGCCAATCGGGCGGCTTTTCGTAACAGCATCGCGGCATTAATGAACGACATCTCCGCGAAAACAAACTCTGCTCTGTTGTTCCTCGACGGCGATAATTTCAAATTTATTAATGACACCTGGGGGCATGCCGCAGGCGATTGCGTGCTAATTGAAGTTGCCAGCAGGATGGTTGAATTTGGCGACAAACGTTATCAATCATACCGCCTCGGCGGTGACGAATTCGCCATGGTGCTGTACGGCGTGCATTCTGAACTCGAGGTTCAACACATTTCTGCTGCGCTATCGCAGCAGTTTATCCGTCCGTTTGATCTGCATAATGGGCACACTGCATCAATGTCACTCAGCATTGGTTATGCTCTGGCGTGGGAAAATACCTCAGTAGAGGCATTACTGGAGCATGCCGACCGCAATATGTATCTGGTGAAAAACCAGCGTTCGAAAACAATATCCTAAAAGGAATACGATATGTTAAAGCGATACTTCGCGCCGTTGTTACTGGCATCACTTGTCCTGGCTGGCTGTCAGACTCCGCCAAAAGGGAAATTCACTCCAGAGCAAATCGCGGCAATGAAGTCATACGGCTTTAACGAATTAAACGGCGACTGGTCTCTGGGGCTGTCGGACAAAATCCTGTTTGATAAAAATGACGCCACACTGCGCCCGGAAAGTGAAACCCAGATCCAGACGATGGCCTCACGTCTGGCAGCGACCGGCTTAAACCATGCCCGCATGGATGGTCACACAGATAACTATGGCGAGGATGGCTATAACGAGGCGCTTTCATTAAAACGCGCGAACGTCGTGGCAGACGCGTGGGCCAAAGGGGCAAATATCCCGCGCAGTAATCTCACCACGCAGGGATTAGGTAAAAAATATCCGGTTGCGAGCAACAGTACCCCGCAAGGGCGTGCTGAAAACCGCCGGGTGGCCGTGGTTATCAGCACGCCATAAGGTTATTTAGCGGATGATTCGGCGAGCGACACGCCAGTTGCCGCTCGCCAGCGCAGCCAGTCAACCAGAACAAACAGAGCCAGACTCACGCCCATTACTGGCAACGCCAGCCCCAGCAGTATACTGATTATCGCCGTGACGACTTTTCCCCATCCCGAAAGCGCAAGCCAACTCTGACAAAGCGTCTGGACCGGATTTGCCGTCGATTGCGCTGGACGACGCATCCACCACATCCGGTATCCCCAGAGAATTAGCACACACAACGCCAGGCCAAACGCCACAAGCAGCAGCTGATTAACCAGCCCGAATAAGATCCCCATATGGAAATCCACACCCCAGCGGGTGAGCTTCGCCATCAACGGGAAATCCTCGAAGCGGGTTCTGTCCAGAATCTGCATCGTATTGGGATCAACCGCCACGGCGTCGACCTGAGTCGGCCAGCTGCGATCGATTTCCGTCACAGTCCAGGCTTGACTCTCTGCTTTCGCCGGGCGGATCTCCAGCTTATTGGCCTCAATCCCTGCGTTACGTGCAGCGCTTAACACACCGTCAAACAACGTCAAATCCATCGCCATTTCAGGCATCATCATTCCGCCGTGATGACCATGATGTTCAGCATGCTCATCCACGATCTCCTGCTGACCGGAAAGTGTCGTGTTCACCTGCGGAGTTAGCCAGTTCATCTCAGCACGCAGCTTATCAACGTTTCCCCCTGCCCACTGAGACCAGGTCAGGCCAGTCACTGAGAACAGCAGCATTCCCCCCAGCAACGTCCAGCCTAACGTCACATGCACGCGACGCCGATTCTGGAAACGATTGTTAATTCGGCGTTTTGGTCGGGTATAAAACCACAGGGCAATCCCTCCCAGCGCGGCAACCCACATCCACGAGGCCGCCAGCTCGCTATAGAGCCGCCCGACATCACCCAGCATCAGCGAGGTATGCAGATAATCAATGGTCTGGCGGAGCGGTAAAATTCCGCTGGTGCCATACACCGTCATATCGCCACGCACCGCAAGGCTGACTGGATCGATAAAAATAGCGCGGGTCTCCGATGGGCCAAGCGCAGAGTCAGCAAACATCACGCGGGTGGTTTCACCCGCCACCAGGCCAGGACGAACGGCGTGTAGACGCAGATCGGTGCCAACGGTTTTTTCAGCCACGGCAATTTGTTCCGCCAGCGGCTGCGGCTCGCCCACGGAATTCGTGTGGAGCGCATGCTGGTAGAGCGCATTCTCCAGCTGTGGCGTTGCCACATACAGCGTACCTGTCAGAGCAGCGAAGAAGATAAACGGGCCGACAAACAGCCCGATATAGAAATGAAGGCGACGCAGCAGGTTTCCCCATGCCGCGTGCGAGGTGCAGGTAGTCATACTTTTCCTTTTTAAGGTAAAAAGTTATCGATATTTTTTTAAAGGGAAAAAGCAGACTGATGCGGCGGCGCGCGGGTATCAGGATAAAGCCAGGGGAAAAAGTGCCAGTGACTGACCGCCTGTCGCGGTGGTTTAACACGAAGCCTCTGCAGCACCACACTGAGCAGGACGATCAGAGCCAGCATCACGCCCGGAACATGGGCTAATAGTACGCAGTAGCCGCACGCTTCCGCATGGTCGACAGGCATCGTGTGGGGCATATCACCATGATGTGCATCCATCGACATCATGCTCATGTCATGATGCATGCCCGGCATGGCACTCATGGGAGCTTTTTGCAGCGAGACGGAGATAAGCGGCGCCACCACGATCAGCAGGATCGCAAACAGTGCGGTCAATGCCGCTGCGCGTTTCCAGTTGTGCTGATGCAGTACGTTATCCACTTACCCTCCACGGAAGAGGCAAGCATTGTAAATGATTTATGACAAAAGAGTTAACGCGAGAGATGCGATGAGATAAAAAAAGGGCCAGCCTTTCGGCCAGCCCTTTTTAACAGGATGTCGCTTAAGCGAATCTTAGTTCAGACGCTCTTTAATACGAGCAGACTTACCAGTACGCTCACGCAGGTAGTACAGTTTAGCTTTACGTACAGCACCACGACGTTTAACAGCAATGCTGTCAACTACCGGAGAGTGAGTCTGGAAGACACGCTCAACGCCTTCGCCGTTGGAAATTTTACGAACAGTGAATGCAGAGTGCAGACCGCGGTTACGAATAGCGATAACCACGCCCTCGAATGCCTGCAGACGTTTTTTGGAACCTTCAACAACCCATACTTTCACTTCCACGGTGTCACCTGGACGGAAGGAAGGTACGTCCTGCTTCATCTGCTCTTGTTCAAGTTGCTTAATAATGTTGCTCATAATTTAATCTCTTATCCTGGGTAAACTGATATTCGGGAGCGTATTACGCATTCCCATCATGTTCATGCTGCTGTTGCGCGTGTTCAGTTTTGAACTCGGCCAGCAACTTTGCTTGCTCTTCAGTCAGAGCCAGGTTTTCCAGAAGTTCAGGTCTTCTAAGCCAGGTTCGGCCCAGCGACTGCTTCAAACGCCAGCGACGTATCCCGGCATGGTTTCCAGACAGTAACACTGCCGGTACTTCCATCCCTTCTAACACTTCAGGACGAGTATAGTGTGGGCAGTCCAGCAATCCATCAGCAAAGGAATCTTCCGTTGCCGAAGCTTCGTGACCCAGAACCCCCGGAATAAACCGGGCGACGGAGTCAATCAGCGTCATTGCGGGTAACTCACCACCGCTGAGAACGTAATCGCCGATAGACCATTCTTCGTCAATCTCGGTTTGAATTACGCGCTCATCTATCCCTTCGTAGCGCCCACAGACCAGAATCAGCTTTTGATTCGTCGCCAGTTCGCTCACGCCCGCTTGATCAAGCTTGCGTCCCTGAGGTGACAGATAAATCACCTTTGCGCCTTCACCTGCCGCGGCTTTTGCTGTGTGAATGGCGTCCCGTAAGGGTTGCACCATCATTAACATCCCCGGTCCGCCACCGTAAGGACGATCGTCCACGGTACGGTGCCGGTCATGAGTAAAGTCACGAGGACTCCAGCTCTGGATGCTCAGCAGGCCATTCTTTACTGCCCGGCCAGTTACCCCGTAATCGGTAATCGCGCGGAACATTTCAGGAAACAGGCTAATTATGCCAATCCACATAGCGCCGTCTTTTACCGTTTATCCGGAGAATTTAAAAACCAGGATCCCAATCTACTTCAATGGTTTGAGTAGTGAGATCGACTTTCTTGATAACCTGTCCATCGAGGAACGGGACCAACCGCTCCTTGATGCCAAATGCATCTTTCAGGTTTGCCTTGATGACGAGAACGTCATTTGACCCGGTTTCCATCATATCGATGACTTTCCCCAGGCTGTAGCCTTCGGTGGTAACGACCTGGCAACCCATAAGGTCTTTCCAGTAGTAGTCACCCTCTTCCAGCGCCGGCAACTGCGACGAATCCACGACAATTTCACAATTAGTCAGCGCATTCGCGGCATCACGATCATCAACGCCTTTCAGCTTGATGATGATGTCCTGATTGTGGTGACGCCAGCTTTCCAGCTCGACCTCTTCCCACTTACCGCCTTTCTGGATAAACCAGGGCTGGTAATTAAAAATGCTATCAGCGTCTTCAGTGGAGGAAAACACTCTGAGCCAACCACGGATACCGTAGCAAGAACCCATTTTTCCCAATACGATCGGTTCAACAGGTGCTTTATTGCTCATCATGACCACCGTGACAGATTAAGCTGCTTTGTTTGCTGCTTTGATCAGCGTAGCAACGCGATCGGAAACAGTAGCGCCCTGGCCAACCCAGTGAGCGATACGATCCAGATCCAGACGAGTTTCTTCTTCTGCGCCAGCGGCCAGTGGGTTGAAGAAACCAACGCGCTCGATGAAGCGACCGTTGCGTGCATTACGGCTGTCAGTCACAACAACCTGGTAGAACGGACGCTTTTTAGCGCCGTGACGTGCTAAACGAATAGTTACCATAACATCCTCTTGTGTGAATAAAACAACCGGGCCCCATCGAGGAACGGAGCCCGGGTGTCATATTAAAAGCCCGAAAATTTTACTCATTTTCGGGCAAAAAGCAATCTCAAAAGCGATTAACGCCCTGGAAAACCGGGAGGCATCATCCCTTTCATCCCGCGCATCATCTTCGCCATGCCGCCTTTCTTCATTTTCTTCATCATGCGCTGCATGTCGTCGAACTGTTTCAGAAGGCGGTTAACGTCCTGCACCTGCATGCCACAACCGGCTGCGATACGGCGTTTACGGGAACCTTTGATGATATCCGGGTTAGCACGTTCTTTAAGGGTCATCGAGTTGATGATCGCCTCCATACGCACCAGCACCTTGTCATCCATCTGCGCTTTCACATTGTCAGGGATCTGGCCCATGCCCGGCAGTTTGCCCATCAGGCTGGCCATGCCGCCCATGTTTTTCATCTGACGCAGTTGCTCAAGGAAGTCGGTCAGATCGAAACCGTCGCCTTTTTTCAGCTTGCTCGCCAGCTTTTCAGCCTGCGCGCGGTCAACCTTGCTCTCGATATCTTCGATCAGCGACAGCACGTCACCCATGCCGAGAATACGGGAGGCAATACGATCCGGATGGAACGGCTCCAGCGCTTCAGTTTTTTCGCCCACGCCGAGGAATTTAATCGGCTTACCGGTGATATGACGAATCGAGAGGGCTGCACCGCCACGGGCGTCACCGTCCACTTTGGTCAGCACTACACCGGTTAACGGCAGCGCTTCATTAAACGCTTTCGCGGTATTTGCCGCATCCTGACCGGTCATGGCGTCGACAACAAACAGGGTTTCTACCGGATTGATAGAGGCATGCACCTGCTTGATTTCGTCCATCATCGCTTCGTCAACGTGCAGACGACCGGCGGTATCCACCAGCAGCACGTCGTAGAATTTCAGCTTCGCTTCTTTCAGCGCGGCATTAACGATGTCGACAGGTTTCTGAGCCACGTCTGACGGGAAGAAATCCACGCCAACCTGCTCTGCCAGCGTTTCCAGCTGTTTGATCGCCGCCGGGCGATAAACGTCGGCAGACACCACCAGCACTTTCTTCTTGTGCTTCTCGCGCAGGAATTTACCCAGCTTACCGACGCTGGTCGTTTTACCCGCACCCTGCAGACCCGCCATCAGCACCACGGCCGGTGGCTGAGCCGCGAGGTTAAGCACCTGGTTCTCTTCACCCATCGCCGAAACCAGTTCGTTACGAACGATTTTGACGAACTCCTGACCCGGGGTCAGGCTCTTGTTAACTTCATGACCAACCGCTTTCTCTTTAACGCGGTTGATAAAATCACGCACAACCGGCAACGCCACGTCTGCTTCCAGCAGCGCCATGCGCACTTCGCGCAGCGTTTCCTTGATGTTGTCTTCGGTAAGGCGTCCTCGGCCGCTGATGTTGCGCAGCGTGCGCGACAAACGATCGGTTAAATTATCAAACATTGTCTCTCGCCTGAGTAGAAACGTTGGGCCGCCATGAGCGACACATACACAGAATTTTGCCGGAGTATAACATGAAGGCGCCTTTGTTGTTATGCAACGGTTGGAGCAGGCGTCACGTAACGTTATACTGCTTCTCTTTCTTATTAAGACAACTGTCGATGCCTATATGCCTGTTTTCGCACTGATCGCCCTTGTTGCCTACTCTGTCAGTCTCGCGCTGATCATTCCCGGACTGCTGCAAAAAAACAGCGGCTGGCGGCGCATGGCTATTCTTTCCGCGGTGATCGCACTGATAAGCCACGCCTTTGCGCTGGAATCACGCATCATTCCCGGCGACGGCAGCGTGCAAAACCTGAGCGTCCTCAACGTCGGCTCGCTGGTCAGCCTGATGATTTGCACGGTGATGACCATTGTGGCCTCTAAGAATCGCGGCTGGTTACTGCTGCCGATTGTCTATACCTTTGCGCTGATCAATCTGGCTTTAGCCACCTTTATGCCCAATGAGTTCATTACGCATCTGGAGGCGACACCGGGTATGCTGGTGCATATTGGCCTGTCGCTTTTTGCCTACGCGACGCTGATTATCGCTGCGCTCTACGCCATGCAACTCGCCTGGATTGACTACCAGCTCAAAAACAAAAAGCTGGCGTTTAACCACGAGATGCCACCGCTGATGGTCATTGAACGTAAAATGTTCCACATCACCCAGGTGGGCGTGGTTCTGTTGACGCTCACGCTCTGCACGGGCCTGTTCTACATGAAAAACCTGTTCAGCGTGGAGAATATCGATAAAGCGGTACTCTCTATCGTTGCGTGGTTTGTCTATATTGTCCTGCTATGGGGCCATTACCATGAAGGCTGGCGCGGTCGCCGCGTGGTCTGGTTCAACGTCGCGGGTGCGGGCATTCTCACCCTTGCCTATTTTGGCAGCCGCTTCATACAGCAATTTGCTGGCTAAGAAACAAAGGAGTTCCCCCTGGAACACATCTCTACCACCACGCTGATCGTTACGCTGATCGTCATGGTGGTCATCTCCGCCTATTTCTCTGGCTCGGAAACCGGCATGATGACCTTAAACCGCTACCGGTTACGTCATCGTGCTAAGCAAGGTAACCGGGCTGCCCGTCGCGTTGAAAAACTGCTCCGCAAGCCGGATCGCCTGATAAGCCTGGTGCTCATTGGCAACAACCTTGTCAACATTCTTGCCTCTGCGCTGGGCACCATCGTCGGGATGCGACTGTACGGCAATGCCGGGGTGGCGATTGCCACCGGCGTGCTGACGTTCGTGGTGCTGGTGTTTGCCGAAGTGCTACCGAAAACCATCGCTGCGCTTTACCCTGAGAAAGTCGCCTACCCGAGCAGCTTCCTGCTGGCACCGCTGCTGATCCTGATGATGCCGCTGGTCTGGCTGCTGAACATGGTGACGCGCCTCTTGATGCGGATGGTGGGTATCAAAGCAGACGTCACCATCAGCAGCGCGCTCAGCAAAGACGAACTGCGCACCATCGTGAATGAATCCCGTTCACAGATCTCCCGACGTAATCAGGACATGCTCCTGTCGGTGCTGGATCTGGAGAAGGTGAGCGTGAACGACATCATGGTGCCGCGTAACGAAATCGTGGGTATCGACATCAACGATGACTGGAAAGCCATCGTCCGCCAGCTGACGCACTCCCCGCACGGGCGTATTGTGCTCTATCGCGACTCTCTCGATGACGCCATCAGCATGCTGCGCGTGCGCGAAGCTTACCGCCTGATGACCGAGAAAAAAGAGTTCACAAAAGAGGTGATGCTGCGTGCCGCCGACGAAATTTACTACGTGCCGGAAGGCACCCCGCTCAGCACACAGCTGGTGAAATTCCAGCGTAACAAGAAGAAAGTCGGCCTGGTGGTTGATGAGTACGGCGATATTCAGGGGCTGGTGACGGTCGAAGATATTCTGGAAGAGATTGTCGGGGACTTTACCACCTCAATGTCTCCTTCTCTTGCGGAAGAAGTGACCCCACAAAACGACGGCTCGGTGCTGATTGACGGTAGCGCCAACATTCGCGAACTCAACAAAGCCTTTAACTGGCATTTACCGGAAGATGAAGCGCGAACCATGAATGGCATGATTCTGGAAGCACTGGAAGAAATCCCGGCTGCGGGCACGCGGGTGCGAATTGAACAGTACGATATTGATATCCTGGACGTGCAGGACAACATGATTAAGCAGGTGAAAGTCCTTCCCGTTAAACCCCTGCGCGAAAGTATCGCGGAATAATGTTGTAGTGCCGGGCAAGGCGAAACCACCACCCGGCACTAGAGGGCGGCAAATTACGCTTTCGCTTTCGCCACGGTCACCATCGCTGCGCGAATGGTACGGCCGTTCAGGGTGTAACCTTTCTGCATCACGCCCAGCACTTTACCGGCTTCCACCTCTTCGGACTCCACCATCGCAATCGCCTGGTGAACGTTTGGATCCAGCGGAACGTTGGTATCGGCAATCACTTCCACGCCAAACTTACGCACCACGTCGAGCATGGATTTCAGCGTCAGTTCGATACCCTCGATCATCGCCGCGTTGTCCGGATTCGCTTTATCCGCTACTTCCAACGCGCGATCGAGGCTATCAATCACCGGCAGCAGTTCGTTGACGAATTTCTCCAGCGCAAATTTATGCGCTTTTTCAACGTCCAGTTCGGTACGACGACGCAGGTTTTCCATTTCAGCCTTGATGCGCAGAACACCATCGCGTTCGCGATTCTGTGCTTCTACCAGCTGGGCTTCCAGATTCGCAATTTTTTCATCGCGCGGGTCCACCTGCTCAGCAGATGCGTCTGGCTCTACAGCCTCAACTTCATCGTGCTGTTCCGTGATAATTTCTTCAGGGGCTTGCCCCTCAGGCGTTTTCTGTTCTTTACTACTCATGAATTTCTCCGCGTTTTTCTGCATTCATCTCGCTAACTTCGCTTATTATGGGGATCAGTTTCCGGGATTCAAGGGAACAAGACAGATTGTCATCATTCATCAGGCACAAGGACCTCCAGAAAATGAATAATCATTTCAGGTGTATTGGGATCGTCGGGCATCCGCGTCACCCTACCGCATTGACGACACATGAAATGTTGTATCGCTGGCTGTGTAGCAAAGGCTATGAAGTGATGGTTGAGCAGCAGATTGCACAGGAGCTGCAGCTGAAGAGCGTCAAGACCGGCACGCTGGCGGAAATAGGCCAACAGGCGGATCTCGCCGTGGTGGTCGGCGGTGACGGCAACATGCTCGGCGCGGCCCGCACGCTGGCGCGTTATGACATCAAGGTCATCGGCATCAACCGTGGCAATCTCGGTTTTTTAACTGACCTCGACCCGGATAATGCCCAGCAACAGTTGGCTGACGTTCTGGAAGGCCACTATATCAGCGAAAAACGCTTCTTACTGGAAGCGCAGGTATGCCAGCAGGACTGCCAGAAGCGCATCAGCACCGCGATTAACGAGGTGGTCCTTCACCCCGGTAAAGTGGCGCACATGATCGAGTTCGAAGTCTATATCGACGAAATCTTTGCCTTCTCCCAGCGTTCTGACGGGCTG
Source organism: Enterobacter sp. CPE_E890 (assembly GCF_046521475.1). Taxonomy (NCBI): domain Bacteria; kingdom Pseudomonadati; phylum Pseudomonadota; class Gammaproteobacteria; order Enterobacterales; family Enterobacteriaceae; genus Enterobacter; species Enterobacter sp. CPE_E890. The sequence goes on from NZ_JBKFZW010000001.1 coordinate 3,789,225, forward strand.
ATTATCTCCACCCCGACCGGCTCAACCGCCTACTCGCTTTCTGCCGGTGGCCCGATCCTGACCCCTTCCCTGGACGCCATTACGCTGGTGCCAATGTTTCCGCACACGCTTTCCGCCCGTCCGCTGGTCATCAACGGTGACAGCACCATTCGTCTGCGCTTCTCCCACCGTCGAAATGACCTGGAGATCAGCTGTGACAGCCAGATAGCGCTGCCGATTCAGGAAGGGGAAGACGTGCTGATTCGTCGGTGTGATTACCACCTGAATCTCATTCACCCGAAAGACTACAGCTATTTCAACACATTAAGCTCGAAGCTTGGCTGGTCAAAAAAATTGTTCTGATTTTGCATCCAGCGCTTTACTGTATATAAAACCAGTTTATACTGTATGAAAACACAGTTATGGTTTTTCATACAGGAAAACAATTATGCTGGCACAACTGACCATCAGCAACTTTGCCATTGTTCGTGAGCTTGAGATCGATTTCCACAGCGGCATGACGGCGATCACCGGGGAAACCGGTGCGGGTAAATCCATTGCCATTGATGCCCTCGGCTTGTGCCTTGGCGGCCGTGCCGAGGGAGACATGGTGCGCATGGGCGCAAACCGTGCCGATCTCTGTGCCCGCTTCTCCCTGAAAGACACCCCTGCCGCCCAGCGCTGGCTGGAACAGAACCAGCTTGAAGATGGACGTGAGTGTTTACTTCGCCGCGTGATCAGCAGCGACGGTCGTTCACGTGGCTTTATCAACGGTACGGCGGTTCCACTCTCCCAGCTCCGCGAGCTCGGCCAGTTGCTTATCCAGATCCACGGCCAGCACGCACATCAGCAACTCGTCAAACCAGAACAGCAGAAAGCCCTGCTTGATGGCTATGCGGGTGAGTACGCGCTTACTCAGCTTATGGCAGAACACTATCGCCAGTGGCATCAAAGCTGCCGTGAGCTTGCCCAGCACCAGCAGCAAAGCCAGGAGCGCGCAGCACGCGCCGAGCTTTTGGAATACCAGTTAAAAGAGTTGAACGAATTCAACCCGCAGGCGGGTGAGTTTGAGCAAATCGACGAAGAGTACAAGCGTCTGGCCAACAGCGGTCACCTGCTTTCAACCAGTCAGAACGCCCTCAACATGCTTGCGGATGGCGAAGACGTGAACCTGCAAAGCCAGCTGTATAACGTTCGTCAACTGGTCACCGAACTGGCAGGCATGGACAGCAAACTTTCTGGCGTACTGGATATGCTGGAAGAGGCCGCGATTCAGATCTCAGAAGCCGGTGATGAATTGCGCCACTACTGTGAACGTCTGGATCTCGACCCGAACCGTCTGTTTGAGCTGGAACAACGCATTTCACGTCAGATCTCACTGGCCCGTAAGCACCACGTTACGCCGGAAGATCTGCCAATTTACTATCAGTCTCTGCTGGAAGAACAGCAGCTGCTTGACGATCAGGCTGACTCGCAGGAAACCCTCTCTCTGGCGGTGAACCTGCATCATGAACAGGCGCTGGCAACAGCGAAACAACTGCATGAGATTCGAGTGCATTATGCCCAGGAGTTAAGTCAGCACATCACCGACAGTATGCACACGCTGGCGATGCCGCACGGCGTATTTACGATCGATGTCCGCTTTGAAGAGAATGTGCTGACGGCAGAAGGTGCGGATCGTATTGAGTTCCGCGTCACCACTAACCCCGGTCAGCCGCTGCAGGCCATCTCCAAAGTGGCGTCCGGCGGTGAGTTGTCGCGTATCGCACTGGCGATTCAGGTGATTACAGCGCGTAAAATGGAAACCCCGGCGCTGATTTTCGATGAAGTGGATGTTGGGATCAGCGGTCCAACGGCGGCGGTAGTCGGTAAGCTGCTGCGTCAGTTAGGTGAATCAACACAAGTCATGTGTGTTACCCACCTTCCGCAGGTGGCTGGCTGTGGTCACCATCACTTTATCGTCAGCAAAGAAACCGACGGTGAAATGACAGAAACGCACATGAAACCGCTCGATAAACGTGCGCGTCTGCAGGAGCTGGCTCGTCTGCTTGGCGGCAGTGAAGTCACGCGTAATACGCTCGCAAACGCGAAAGAACTGCTAGCGGCATAAACTTTTTCGGGATCTCAGGGTCATAGAGAACAACAAAAACGCCGCCAGACCGGTTTCAAAGTGGGGCAAGGTCTATTATCATCGGCATATTACATATGAGCCGCGTTCTGCTCGGGCCCGAAAAGGAATCAAATCACTATGCGTTGTAAAATGCTGACCGCTGCCGCAGCGGTTCTTCTGATGTTGACCGCAGGCTGTTCCACTCTGGAAAAAGTGGTTTACCGTCCTGACATCAACCAGGGGAACTACCTTACCCCTAACGATGTGTCCAAAATCCGTGTGGGGATGACACAACAGCAGGTCGCTTATGCACTGGGAACCCCGATGATGTCCGATCCGTTCGGCACAAACACCTGGTTCTATGTATTCCGTCAGCAACCGGGCCACGAAGATGTGACCCAGCAAACCCTGACGCTGACCTTCAGCAGCGCTGGTGTGTTGACCAACATCGACAACAAGCCTGCCCTGACCAAATAATCAGGCGTCAGAAATGCAAAAAGGTGCTCAATGAGCACCTTTTTTGTTTCTGAATTCTTGCACAGAGACGTAGCGCTCCGGTACGCGTCAGCGCCACCGGGGAAGAAAGCGCTACTTAGCCGCTTTCTCCGCACGCTGACGACGCAGCTCTTTCGGGTCAGCAATCAACGGACGATAAATCTCCACCCGGTCACCTTCTTTCAGCACATCACCCAGCTTAACCGGGCGGCTGTAAATCCCGACTTTATTCTTCGCCAGGTCAATATCACTGCGAAGCTCAAGAATGCCGGAAGCGCGGATAGCCATCTCAACAGTCGCGCCCTCTTCCAGCGTTACACGTTGCAGATACTGCTTCTCCGGCAGCGCGTACACCACTTCCACAGCAATCTTATGCGACACTGTAAACCTCTTTGGCGCGGGTGGTGAACGCCTGAACCATATTAGAAGCCAGCTCTTTAAAGATACGACCAAACGCCAGCTCAATCAGTTTATTCGTAAACTCAAAGTCCAGATGGAACTCGATGCGACAGGCGTCAGCGCTCAGGGGCGTAAACTTCCAGCCTCCCATCAGCGTTTTAAACGGACCATCCACCAGATGCATCAAAATACTCTGATTACTCGTCAGCGTATTACGCGTGGTGAACGTCTTGCTGATCCCCGCTTTGGAGACATCCACCGCTGCGGTCATCTGCGTTGGACCAGACTCCAGAACACGGCTCCCGGTACATCCAGGAATAAACGCTGGATAAGACTGAACATCGTTCACTAACTGATACATTTGTTCCGCGCTGTAAGGCACAAGCGCAGTACGGCTAATCTGAGGCATAGCATTTCCCATGGTCACACAACGGACAAATAATAACATTTATCACCTGTTAAAAAAACGCTAAGCCTCATCTCGTGCTAAGATAGCGCGTTAGACCTCACAGGACGCAATGAGGTGACTTTTTGAAATCAGATTACCGACGGCTTTACGACACTTATGACGAAGAAAAAAGCACATAAACCAGGCTCGGCGACCATTGCGCTCAACAAGCGTGCTCGCCATGAGTATTTCATTGAAGAAGAATTCGAAGCTGGCCTTGCCTTGCAGGGCTGGGAAGTAAAATCGCTGCGCGCCGGGAAAGCCAACATCGGCGATAGCTACGTGATCCTGAAAGATGGTGAAGCCTTCCTGTTCGGGGCGAACTTTACGCCGCTAACTGTCGCCTCTTCGCACTATGTTTGTGACCCAACACGCACACGTAAACTGCTGCTGAACAAGCGCGAGCTGGAATCCCTCTATGGTCGCATCAACCGTGAAGGGTTCACCGTGGTTGCTCTGTCGCTGTACTGGAAAAATGCCTGGTGCAAAGTGAAAGTTGGCGTTGCGAAGGGTAAAAAACAACACGATAAACGGACTGACCTGAAAGAGCGCGAATGGCAGCTCGACAAAGCGCGCATCATGAAAAATGCAGGGCGTTGATTCTGCACACTTATTGTACTATTCAATAAGTTAGCGTTCCGGGCTGGTATCCAGCAAGTGAAATCTGGTATACTGAGTTCAACACTATTGGGGCTGATTCTGGATTCGACGGGATTTGCGAAACCCAAGGTGCATGCCGAGGGGCGGTTTGCCTCGTTAAAAGCCGCAAAAAAATAGTCGCAAACGACGAAAACTACGCTTTAGCAGCTTAATAACCTGCTCTGAGCCCTCTCTCCCTAGCTTCCGCTCTTAAGACGGGGATCAAAGAGAGGTCAAACCCAAAAGAGATCGCGTGGAAGCCCTGCCTGGGGTTGAAGCGTTAAAACTAATCAGGCTAGTTCGTTAGTGGCGTGTCTGTCCGCAGCTGGCGTGCGAATGTAAAGACAAACTAAGCATGTAGTACCGAGGATGTAGAAATTTCGGACGCGGGTTCAACTCCCGCCAGCTCCACCACTTTTGATAGGACTGCAACCGGACAGCAGCAATAAAAACAGCCACTTACGGACTCTGACCAGACAGAGCGCAGACCGAGAAAAGACAAAAAAATGCGCGTGAAATGCACGTGCACTTTAAAAAAACCCCAGATTTCACGGTCTGGGGTTTTTCTATTTGTAACTAAGGGTAACAAAAACACTTCCATTCCTCGCGCTGCGTTCGCCTTGACACTGTTTATTTTTACAATAAAAATACTGTATGCAACCACAGTGGTTTTCCGGAGGCTTTTATGTTCGTTGAACTGGTTTATGACAAGCGAAATGTAGAGAGACTTGAAGGGGCCAGAGAAATCATTCTGGCCGAGCTGACGAAGCGAGTGCACCAGATCTTCCCTGATGCCGAAGTGAGGGTGAAGCCGATGCAGGCGAACGGCTTGAATAGCGATGCCAGCAAAAGCGATCGGGAAAAGCTGAACCGCATACTGGAGGATATGTTCGAAGAGGCCGATATGTGGCTGGTATCTGAGTTCCCGACAGTTCGCCAGGTTGGACTTTAAAATTGTGCAGGCTGCCAGCCTAAACATTCACTGGCAGCCTACATCATGTCTAACCACTGCCTACGGGGAATTTTCGATAGAGTGTCGAAACGCCTACGTAGTAAATGATTGCCACGCACTGGCACGCTTCCCCGGCCTTCCTCACAACCTTTCGATTCTGAAACTCTATACCTAAAATACAATTAAAGTTAGAATGCTTTCTAACATCGTGAAGTGAGATTATCAGATGAATTCATCAAAAAACAAAATGGATGGCATCACCATATTGCGATTCTTTGCTGCATTTTATGTATTTATTTTTCATATCAATATGCGAGCCCCAGTTGACTTTGGTTCTCATTTAAATAAAACCATTTCAAACGGGGCAATAGGAATGAGCATATTCTTTATGCTTTCTGGATTTGTCCTTACATACAATTATTATGATTCTCAGTTGCTTGATTACTTTAAAAAAAGAATAGCAAGAATTTACCCAGCTTATTTATGCTGCGGAATTATATCATTCCCATTTCTTTTTACTGATAATTTAACCTCAGGGCAAATTATATCATGCTTAGTCCTATATTTAGTATGTATGCAGGCATGGATATACCAATCATTCAGCCTGTGGAATTTTGGTGGAACTTGGTCAGTATCAGTTGAGATGTTTTTTTATTCTTTATTCCCTTATATACTAAAGATAATAAATAAAGACAACTTGATTTTCATAACAGTTTTTGCATACGGTTTTTCTGCTGTGCTGGTTCCAATTTCTCTGATTATTGGTGGGCCAACCGTGGGTTCCGTTTACTACGCCACTCCGATTTTTAGGCTTCCTGAATTTATTGTCGGAATATGTGTAGCCATGTACTTCATCAATGGAAAAAGAATAAATAACATTATTTTTTATATTTCTGTGGTTATGTTTTTTTATGCAACCACACTATCCGACGTTAACATGGATACAAACTACTTAATAATACCCACGCTTGCGTTAATTATATGTTATTTGGGCAACCTAGAAATAACCAAAAACCCATTAACATCTTGCCTTATTTATTTGGGTGACATCAGCTATTCATTTTATTTGATGCAACTGCCATTGCTAATGTATCTGGACAGAAATCCAGATACATTCTTAAGAACTCACGGTATTGCTAGTTGGATCCTTGTCTTTTTGTTAAATCTTGCAATGGCTATGTTGTGTTGGCATTTCATAGAGAAAAATTCGACATTGAGGTCCTTATTTTTAAGAAAGGAAGCACGAGCCTAAATTAGGCTCTGTCACAATTTTTCTGGTGAAATGGGCCAAATGATTTCTGGTGCTGTAGAAATATCTACAGCATACATCGCATCAAGATAATCCAGCCAAATACTATATCTTTTCAATTCTTCATCTTTTAGACGCCCAAGCGCCGCTTTACCCGGCCATTGTTTACCATTTATGTATTCATTAGTTTGATCAATCAGTGATTGTTTTTTTGAAACCGCCGTAGCTATTTGCTCTTCATGAGTGGGCGGAGGTATTTCTCCCCATGATGGCAATCCATCACCGCTCGATACTCTTATTTTTCCTGCTGGCGGGGAAACTGAATACTGATTGAATATCTCATCGCTAATCCCAAGCGCATCGGAGGGCCATGAACCAGCCTGTTCATATCGCTTGCGAAGGTCTGCTGGGTAAAAGCTATTCATTTTTGGACTGTAATAATAGTTGTAATTCATCATATCAAAACCCCTCAGCCATCCAACGTAATGATCTGTTATTGAAGAAAACTGAACCACCTGTGCTCAAAATATAGACTGTCATTCTATTATTTTCAGGAACGATGGATAGCTCAAATGGTGTTTGGTTCGGCACACCATCCTCAAGTATAGCAAAACCATCAACACAACCATTCGGAAATGCAATTGGGAAATTGATTACAAGGGAGTTTCCAGTACCCTCAGGTGCCTTGACTTTCCCACCCTGTTTAATCAGCAATCCCGGCCCTTTTGAAACAAATGAATTTATTGTTCCATTAAATGAAAACCCTAGATTGTTCTGCACTGCACCTGCATCCGGGCTACCAATAACTGTGCGGCCAATATCCGTTAGACCAGTCAGGGCCATGGTGTCATTGCCATTGAAATATGGCAATTTATTAGCTGAACCCGTTAGTGACGCCAGTGCCGTCAGCGTGGCATCAAGCGCCTGGAAATCCTTACCGAACGCGGTGGTCATTTTGGTAATGAACCCGTTTAAATCACCATCATCAAGAACATCCAGCCCGCTTTTGTTGGCGGTGTACTGCGCCAGCGCTGCCGCGATAAAAGCTGCCTGCCGAATAGCTTTGTTGACCTGCGCGCTGGATGCTTTGCCTGTTGTAAATCCAGAAAGTAGAGCAGGCAGAGCTTCCCAGTCAGCCTGGGACATTACATTTGCGCCAGCTCCGGTAGCAAACGGTTTAAAGTCATTTTTAGCCATTACAGTAATTTCCCCCATGCGCCATCATCAAATCCGGCGATATATTCGTTGTCCATATCGAAGCCAAAGAATTTTGAGCCTTCTGACGGTGTTTCTACCGAAGGCGTTTCAACGTCACCGGCCCATACACCAGCAGCTTTAACGGTGAGATAGCCCTGTTTGATAGCGGCGATTAGTTCGAGAGACACATCAGAAATATCAGTCTCAGGAAAAACCCAGACCGAGATCGTCATGTCCTGGTTGTCGACGATTTGCATCTTCAGGCCAGAGCCTGCAGTTGCAGCGTCAAGGATGGGAGGCAGCGAATCATTGCGGCCGTCCCAGTTATTGATGGCGATTTTTGCTTTAAGCACGATGCGGTATGTTGCATCGCTCAGCGTTGTATAGCCTGAATCGGGGTCATACGGGCCTTGCCATACCCCCTGGTCATATCCGAGCCCGTCAGTGTCCCAGCTGAAATAAACGCCGCTTATCGGCTGGCTGACGATGCGACTGCGACCAATCCAGAGGCCGAGCGTATCGAGCTGTACGCCGACAGCGGTATCAATATCGAAAGCGCTTACCAGTCCCCGGGTGGCGGTAGTGATATCAATCAGTGGCCGCGTGCTCAGGTCGACGTGATCAAAAAATTTCGGCTTCGTGGCGTGATAGTTGGTGATTAAGTCCGTGTACTTGCTCATGACGTCACCGTTAGAACAATGTTTTCAGGCTTACATGACGCGGATTCGTTGTAGGCGATGATGATGTTTGCCGCCGCTACGCTACCGACTGATTTGCCAATCAGCAGCTCCTGTATGTCGTAGTAGCGCGCATTGCCGCCACTCACTACACCGAGGTTCGCCGGAGAATAAATCCTGCTCAGCAGCACATCGTCGCCGATCGTCAGCCCGTTGATGTAATCTGCGACGGCCTGCTGAATCTGCACGCCAATTTGCGACGTGTAGCCCGTGAAGGCTTTCAGAGTGATATGCCCATAAATCGGTACATCAGTAGACCGCGAAAAGCTGATCACGTGTGGGTTGCCGTAGGTGTCCGGTACCGTGACAGAAGTTGTCCCGTAAGTTGCCGTTCCCTGCCCTTTGCTTCCCCGGATTGTCTGGGCTATTTCGGTAACATCCCCTCCATCGACGATGGCGGAAATAGAATGAGGTGGCAGCCCGTTGCTGTCGGTTGCACCAGTATCATTCTCGTAGAGCTTGTGACGCGTCACTCCTGCAACATTGGCGATCGCACCGTCGACACCTTCAAACGGTGTGAGTGACGGCAGAGCGACGCTTTGCCCCTGCCTGATGCGCAGTTCTGCGTCGGTTTCAGCCGGTGCGCCTACGGTGGCCGCCGCCGGGTTGGTTACCGATGCCCAGCCACGGGTCGGCGTGTTGATAGTGGTAATCGTCCCGGCCAGCGCCGCAACCGCTCCGCTGTTTGAACAGGTAGCAGTTACCGTCACGGTACCGTCGACACCGATGGTCACCGAGGCAGGAAGCCGCCAGATCACGTTATTCGTGTCTTTCACGGTACCGTTTGTAATAGATGTCCCGGCGGTACCGGTCAGAAGCAGATCCACGGTAGAGTTCGTCGCCCCCCGGCGCGTAATACCGTTAATTTTTACGTTACTGGTCAGCGCGGCACCGTAACCTGTTGCAGGTGAGAAGCAGTTATAAACGGAGATGGCCGTGTTGTTGGCATCGTGAATAGCCAGCGCCACCAGCGCCACCATCTGGCCGTCTTTGCTGTCTGGCTCCAGATAAGCGTCGCTGCCATAAATCTGCTGAAAATAGCTCGTCAGGGTATCGAGTATCGTCTGGTAATCAGGCGCACTGATCCCCTCAGCGGTTACCGTTGCCGATAAGCCGAGTGTGTCCAAATTGAGGGTCATTTATGCCTCGCTGGTTACTGTCGTTGTTCCGTAGATAGTGTCGATTTCAGCGAAGAACTGGACGCGGCGCGTCGTAGTGTTCACTGTCGTGTTGAAAGAGAGGATGGATTTAACGCCCCGCGTTTCGAGGATGCGCTTACGGATCGCCAGGTTGTAGGTTTCTGGCTTCTGCTTACCGAGTACGGACTGAATCCACGGTGTCCCCTCGGTGGTGTCGAGAAACCATTGCCCATACCACAATTCGAATCGCGTTTTTACCGCCTGCGCCACTGCCTCCGGAGAGTTAATCAGCCAGGTATCATCGCCGCTGCCAAAGGTGTAATCACCGTCGGCATCTTCACGTCTGTATCGCATCAGTTAGGCGCTCCTGTATTACCGCCACCGGTCTGTACACCGCCGTGCGTATGCGTCATCAGGCTCTTACCACCAGCTTTTACATCGTTAGTCACCGTGACAGGGCCGAGCATCGTCGCGGTACCGCCTCCTTCGCCCATGCCCTGAGAGAGATTCCCGTTTATTGTCACGTTGCCGTTTAGCGTGATGGTGGGTGATGTGATCGTGGTTCCTCCTTCTGCTGTCGCCGTCAGCGCGCCGGGGGTTTTAACCGTGATGTTATGGCCTGCGGCCACTTCCACAAATGCAGCGCCATCATCAGTACGTAGCTGCGCGCCACTGGTGCTTATTCCGCTTATTTTCTGCGCCTGAGACTGCGGCCCGACGATACAGAACGCATCCGATAAATCATGCACCCGGTCGTCGACAGGCTCCTGTACCCCGCCGTTCTGCCACCAGAAATCGATGCAGCGATCGGAGAAAATCACCAGGCATTCATCACCGGCTTTAACCGGGAACGTCAGCGTGCATCCCCCGCCGCGCGGAAATACCACCGGCACATCCACCAGCAGCGGGTAATTTTTGGTAATGCGGTTCCCGTCGTTATCCGTTTCAACCGAACGGATAGCAGGCTGCACAACCGCCGTAACCGCGTCAGGGTCGAATGACTGAACGATGCCAGGCAAAGCGACGCGGATCTGGTTTTTTGTGGTTTCCCGCTCAGATTTGAATGTTTCGGCAAGATCGCCGCTACGGGTCTGGTCAGATACGGCCATTTGGTATGCTCCAGAAAGCAAAAAACCCGCCGGGTGGCGGGTCTGTATGACTTGGCTTAAGATTTAGTCGGCTACTTTTTTACACGGGAAAGATCCGATGATTTTCGGTGCGTCCATGCTGTTCTGTAGCAGCTGGACGTTCAGGAAAGCCTTTCCGTTACGCTTCACAAACTCAAAGCCGTAATTGTTGCCATCGCGAGAAGGCATCAGCCCCATGTCAGTTTTAACGTTGTCCCAGTCATCTTTCTTACCAAGAAACTTAATCTTCTGAGAAGTTACCTGTTCGCCGTTGATTTTCGTCCAACCGTTATCAGCTGCATGAAGTCGATATCCACCGCATTGCAAATCAGCGAAAGCCGCTGAGCAGGAGAACAGTAATGAAATTGTCAGAACTAACTTCATACGCTTCATGAATAAATCCTTTGCTGCGCTGAGGACGAGAGTAAATCCGCCGCGCCACGCGCTTCGCACATCATATCCATGTACCACGCCTGGCCCCTTGTGTCGCCAGTGTACATAATCCCGCGCACAATATAAACGCCATCCGTTGCGATGCTGGCAGGCTGCGTCGTGGTGCCGCTGAGCGTGATATTTCCGTCCGTGTTCTGGTCGGTGATCTGCCCACCAGCCATCGCGATATCGTTGTTCGACAGCGCGGTGCGATACACGGAAGCCTGATCCAGCTGAATAAGCCCGTTAACCCGGATATTCGGGTTAATCAGCGCGCGGACGTTTACGCCGTTGCCGATGGTCTGCTGCGGCATGCCGATAAGCCCGGTGGCGCTGTTGAGCACAATCGCGTCGTGAACATACTCGTTATTCGCCACCATCTGGCGCTGACCGTCCACGAATTGCCATGTTGCCCCACATTGTCCGGCCACGTTATCCATAAGATGCCGTGTCATGCCGAACAGCACCCGGCCCCGGGGGAACACAGTAGCAGGCATTTCAGGCGTCAGGCCTTCGGTCGCGCCTTTGGCCTCGAAGTCTTTCATCAGCGCGCGGTTCACGTCTGCGACCGTGTAACCGGCTGCCAGCGTCTGTGAGGTTATACTGGTGGCAAAAGCCAGATCCGTATCGGCTGCCTGAATCAGGACGTAGGAATCAATGGGGCTGTCTTTTCCTGTGACCGAGTAGCGAATTTCGCCGCTGAAAATCAGCCCGTAGTTACGGCCGTCACTCTGGCCCACGTCCGCCGCGTCGACTTCCCGCACGGTCCCGACGTCGCTGGCCGATACCTCCGGCGCGATACCATCGTAACCGGCAATCAGCCGCACTTTCGAAAACTCCTGCCCGGTGATGCGGTTCACCGTATCTGCCGAGAGGTTGTAGATTTTGAATGTTCCCACCCGCGACGCGCTGCTGATGTTGAACCAGTCGATCGTAAAGGTCACTTTAAAATCGCTGAGCTCAATACCCTGCCCGTTCTCGTCCACGAGCTGCAGCTCGAAATGTCTCATCCAGTTCTGTGACATGTTTACTCCGTTGATACCAGTAAATGACTGCGGCCGCCCAGGTCGGTTTTCGTCGGATAATCCTGTGTGCTGTCGTCACAGACCACCACCAGCTTAAAACCGAGCCCCATATAGGCGTACTGCTCCAGCAGATCAGCGCCGGTGACGAGAGGAATACCGGAGATTACCGGCTCCCCTCTGTCGTTCTGCAGGTCCATAATCCAGTACAGATCGCGCCATATGATGCTAATCCGCCAGGTGTTCCCCGCCAGGATGATGCTGAATTGCTGGTTATCCGCTGTCAGCGGGATTTCCTGAATTGCCATTAGCCGAGCCCCAGTAATGACGCCGCGTTACCCGTGATGCTTTTCAGCAGCGAGGTATTTGGCGGCTTTGTGGTTTTGTTGCCGGTATTCAATACCGCCGACGTACTGGCCCCGTCCTTCATGTTGGTTTTATCCGCGACAGTGATCTGCTGCGTCTGAGAGATAAGAACCTCCCTCAGGGTGAGGACGGCAGACAGGACGTTTTCGGTTGTCTTGTCTGTCGTCACTTCCAGCGCGCGGATCAGCATGTTGCTGTACAGCCGCTTGCCGGTCACCACATCGAAAGGAATACGGCTCGCCTGCAGGTCGAGTATCTCCTGATACGTCTGCTGGGGACTCAGGCCGAGCAAGCTGGTGGCCGTCAGGTTACTGGCAAAATCCAGCAACGATCCGCCACCAGCGAAACCGACCTCCATCACCACTTCAGACGGTTTTTTGTAGGCATGGTCAGCGATAGCGGCCCCGACCTCGACAGGGTGCTCTGTTATCTCCAGCGTGTCGGTATGCTTCTCAGAAACAACCACACTGGGGACAATCATCCCTATTTTCCGGCTCTGCTGCTGAAAGAGCGTAGAGAGAATATCCATTAGCCCACCTTCGTTTGATTACCGCGCATGACCTGAGCGTTTGCAGACTGCTGTCGGCGCTCGACCTCGGTACCGACAGAGCGCGGATCACCGCCACCGTAAATGTGGTAGGTGTTTTGCTGGTTCACGTTCGCCCCGCCAATTCCCGCGATGGCAGCCTTCCCGATTAACTCCTTCGAATAGATGTTTCGCCCATTCTCATGGTGAATAATGCTACTCATTAATGCCGACATCGTTTGTGGGTCGTTAATATTTAAAGCGGCCTGCGGATTTACTCCCAGACGTTGGGAAACCGCCTGTATATAGGCTGCTGTGTTGTTATTGTCGGAAGCTGGCGCCCAGGTAGAGATAATTTTCTCTACACTGTTAATCCCTCTCCCGGCATACAGCACGAGCTGGCGCGAAAGAGCGCGCAAACCATCAAAGGCGGTTTCGAATCGGGCAAACCTGCCGCCGGGGCGCTCAAGCTCAGCACCCGCCTGACCAGCAAAATTAAGGTTTCCGGGGTTATTGTTCCGTTCACCTCGCTTTGCAGCCTGTCCAATCTGATCTGGCTCATCATCTCCAAACCAGCCGCGCACCGTTCGGCCCACGCTGCGAGGATCGAATCCCCAGTGCTCTTTAATCCAGTCGGCGGTACCGTTGGCGCTGTCTGTTACCATCGGCATCGCTGACGGATTTTCGCTGCCCTGATTGAGCATCTGTTTGCCGATGCTGGCGGCATCAGCCCAGCGGCCATCTTTAATGGCGTTGAGCAGGTCGGCGATCATGTTCAGCATTTTGCTGAACTCGCCCATCTGGTCGATGAAGTTGCTGAAATCCCACTTTAGGGACCATGATTTGGGGTCAATATTGAGCAGCTTCGCCAGCGCTTTCGCCAGGTCGTTAACGGTCGCTTTAAGGTCACGAACCATCTTCAACGCGGCGTCGACTTCCGGCTTCCACTTGCCCCAGTCAATCAGGCTGTCCCCGCCTTCCTTCCAGGTCTGATAGTCCTCCCACAGAAGGGCAATCCCCGCCGCCAGCGCGGTAATGAGGCCAATCGGCGACATCCAGAACGTACTGTTCAGAATACGCAGCGCAATCGTCAGCGCGCCGAACAACGAGATCAGTTCCCGCGTTTGCTTATCCAGCGATTGCCACCAGTTGATAAGGCTGGATGTCCCCTCAATAAGCCGGAAGAATAGCCGTCCGATAATGTCCCCGAGCACCAGAATGCCTTTTATGGCTTTCGTAAGGGTCTGCTCGATGCGCGGGAAGTTATCCAGAATGTGGCGGCGCAGCGTGTCCAGCGAACCCGCCAGACCACCAGCAAGATTAGAGCCGATTTTGTCACGGGCCATGCCTGCCATCGCGCCGAACTCGCGCAGGGAGGTCATGAATTTGTTGGAGCTTCTGGCCGCCTCGTCAGCATTGAAGCCGATAGCCTTCGCCATTGAGCTGTACTGCCCGGAGAAACCGCCCACACCCCGGCGCATTGCCATCAGGGTATTTTCGTCAATGCCCAGCATCTGCGCATACTGGTTAGCCCGGTAATACGGCATGCTGCTGAGCTTCTGGCCGACACCCGTAAAGATAGCGGCCATGTCGCGCATGTTGCCGCTGGCGTCACGCGTCTGTACGCCCAGGCGATTCAGGAAGCCTTCCGCGCCGGGATTGTTACGAACAAACCGGGAGAGGCTTTCCAGAGAGGTGCGCGCCGCGTCCACGCTGCCGCCCACCTGCGAAACCGCATAGCCAATAGACTGAATCCCCTGAACCGTCGCGCCGGTGCGCTGTGACGCCCAGTAGAGATTATCCAGCCCCGAGGCGATCTTAGCCGTGAAGGCCACCACGGTAAGCGCGACACCTTCGACGGCCAGCCCCATTTTGATGGCGTTTGCGGTCGTACCGGCGAGAACAGAGTCGAACTTTGACGCGCCCGCTTCATCGATATCGAATCCGAGCGAGACGAGAAAATCTTTAATAGTCTCAGCGTTCATTATCCTCTCTCCATTTCTCAATACGACGCTGGTTGTCTGCCTTAACGGCCAGGTGGTCATTCATCAGCGCGATATCGCACAGATCAACCGATCCATCCTTCAGCGCGTAATAAGGGATTAACCCGGCGTCAACCGGGTCAAGGAGATAAGACAGCCCGTCAGGCAGGCTGTTGAGGGTTAACCCTGAGGCTGGCCCGGCATCGCGCTGGTAGGGCTCACGGGCAAAAAATTTCCCAGTGAATCGGCGACCACCCGCGCCACCAGCTGCAGCATGGTCAGCAGGTCGATGTCATCGAACATCAGCTGACCGCTGTTGAATACCGGCGTCCATCCGTCCATGTGCCTGCGTGACACCACGGCCAGGCACGGATGAATAATCGCGTTGGTGTCTTCTTCGGTCAGGGAAGACAGTTCCTCAGCGATGCGCGGGAGCAGGGTTTCAAACACCGGTTTCAGTTGATCAAATTTCACGATGTCGATTTTGCCATCAGCAGGCAGAAGGGAGCGAATGCTCCCGAAATCTGACATCATGCCCGCCAGCACCGGCAGCAGCTTGCGGGTCACTTTCAGCTGGTCAAAAACGCTGAGTTTTGCCACGCGGTAATCGTGGCCTTTGATTGAGCATTCCATCTGTTAAAACTCTCCGAGAACCTGGTCGATTTTGCCGCAGTCAAACACCCAGGGCATCGTATTACCGGCTTTAGCGTTGGCGTTATCCGGCTGTTTCTGGAACGCCACGCTGCGCGCCGTGATGATGTCTCCGCTCACCTTGTTTCGGATCACAATGACGTTATTTCCCCAGGTACCTGAGGACTGACTCTGCGCGTTGTACGCCAGCGACAGCTTTTTGTTTGTCGGTGAGGTCTTCAGCAGGTTGACGGTTACCGTGCCGCTTTTATCCGCGTGCAGGCTGTGCATCACTTCGCCATCAGCACCAATTGTCATGGTGTTTTTAGGACCGCCCATTGCAACGGTGATCCCCTCCTCTGAACTGGCGGAACCGTAACCCAGATCAATCTCGCCGGTTGGGCCGGAGAGGGACGCCGTGACGTCCATAAAAGAATAAGTAGTCATTCATGTTCTCCTTAGCGAACGACGTTGATCTGCACATCAGCGAAATGAACCGCACCCGCCAGCTTACAGGCCACCTGAATAACCGGTGCCTTACGTGCTTCACGGTCTGCCTGCGCCTGCTCTGAAATCGGCTGCGCGTAGACGTAATAGCCTTTTGTTAGCGTATCGCCGGAATCCAGCTGCCCAATCGGGCCACCGTTCCATACGCCAGCAGCCACCAGCCCGTTCGTGACGGACTGATCCATAGACTGCTCAACATTGGAAAGCAGACGCGTAACGCCAGCATCGGTCTGTGGGACTTTGGTTGTGCTGGTGTAGAGCAGGTTGTAGAGGTTGGTCTGAACGTAGTTCTGCAGCCAGTCGAGCCCGTGGCGTTCGTCGAAGAAATCACCGCTGGACATGACGCCCTGCTGCAGGATGGCCGTATCGTTCTGGTAGTACACAAATACGTTGCAGTTTTTGGCATCCAGCGCCGCCGCCTGATTGGTGGTCAGGGTTTCATAGGTGATGCCCGGCTCCTGCTTGAATTTCAGTGTAATGGTGGTGTTGCTGCCGTTGAAATTCACCGTGAACGCGCGACCAAATGCAGACAGTGCGGCGTACTTGCTGCTGGTGGAATACTGCACAAACGTGCGAGCGTATTTTGCCGCCTTCAGCTTATAAGCCAGGTCGGTAGTGGAGGTCGCGTTTACCGTCTCAGGCTCTGCAGTGGTAATCGCCAGAATGCGGCTGAGACTGGAGGCCTCGATCGCAGCGGCCACGCTCAGCCAGTCGGCATCGTCGATATCTTCATCGTCAGCCACGGCCAGGCCGTACCAGTTCGTGTAATTCAAAACGGCGTTCACCGCCTGCAGCAGCGTTTCCGTCGAACCGCTTTCAGCCGATACCAGCGTTTTAGCCCAGCGACCGACATACACCTGCTGAGGTTTCGGTGACTGTGAGAAATACACCGTAGCGGCTTCATATTCCGGGCTATCCACGCCGAAATCTGTGCCGATATCTTCCGGGGATGAGTAGAGGCGAATGCGCTCAGAAACCGGGATAACCGTTGAGCTCCCGAGAATGAGCAGCGAACCAAAATTTCGACCAGTAGCCGCACGCGGCCCAATGATCACGTCGACATTCACGACGTTAGATACAGGTAATCCCTGCGGCATAATTTAGTCTCCGAAAAATGAGACGGGCGCATCTTTCAGCGTCCGGACGTTGTAGGTACGAATGTTTTTGCGGGACAACGTGATGGTGAGGTCATAGCGCCTCACCCACTGGTTATTAATGAGCTCTGGCAGGTTGTAGATAGTCCCGGCCTCCACCAGCGAAAGCCCCGAGCGATTCAGCTCGGCGTTGTTTTGCTCGACAAATATCCCCGCGCGGAAAGTTGATGCAGTATTGGCCCCCAGAGGGCCATAGAAGCAGCAAATCACCGTTACCTGTTCCCATGTCCATTGCTCGGACTGTTCTTCCGAAACCTGAACATCGGACTGGCTTAACGGCTGAGGAACGGTAGTGATACCGAAGGCGCACCACGTTACCCCGTTGTTGGGGATCTGCGGTTGCGGGTCAGTCCATCGGGGGAAAACAAGAGCGGCCGGCAAGCCAGAAACACCACGAATCCACCGGCTGATTTCACGCTCCAGCGCCTCGTCATACTGGGGGCTATCCCCGACAGGCGTCAGATAACCGCGCGCGGTGCTGTCGTTACTCAACTGGCGTCCCTCCGTTAAAGTCCACCAGCTCACAATGCGCCTGGACGAATCCGGCGCCGTAACTGGTGTACGGATCGACAAATGTCACCCGGTAAGCACGTCCGTTATAGCTCACGATATCGGCATCAAGTCGCGGGGCGCTGTCTGTACCGGGCTGGCCCTGGGTTAATCTGAACTGCGTCACGATGAGGATCGCGCCGCTGATGTTCTGGCCTGCCGCCATTCGCCTGGCTTCCAGAGAACGGTCAACCGTCACCACGCCAGAGAACGGGATATCCTGAGCTGTGTTTTTCGTGAAATTGTCCTCATCCACCGTCTGAACCTGCCGGTGACATACCAGACTGGTGTCCATGAAGTCGGGATCGAGAAGAACATCGCTCACATCGAGAAGAGGCATTATTTTTTCCTCACGACGTAGTTAATTGAGCGCAGCAGGTAACCGTGGGCATACAGCGGCTTTTCGCCTGGAATGCCCTCGGCCCTTCTGCGTTCGAGGGTTTTCTCAGAAAGCGGGTGCAATCTGTCGCCAGCTCCGATAACGGCTTTTGCAGCGTCACGGGCAATCTGTCCGGCGCTCTCCAGCTCACTCACTGCTGCTTCAGTCTGCCCCTCCAGCGCGGCGGTTGCCGCTGCCTTGAGGTGTGCAGTGGTTCGGGGTTTTGAATCCTCGATCCCCATATCCAGAAAAGGACGCGGGGGAAGCGTGACCGTTGTACCGTCGATTTCCACCGTTGCGCCCGTCGAGTGGAGGTAGCCCAGTTCCGCGTTATTAATCGGAGAGCCATCCTCACGCCCTGCCTTGTCCTCAGGTATTCCCACCAGCACATCCATTCCGGATAGCTGCCGGAGGGATTCCAGAACAGCCACGGCGTTATCAGCGCGAACAGTTAACCCACTTTTCATTATGGTGTTCCCAGTTGTATCGCTCCCGCACCGAATATCATGAGGTATTCCCAGAATTCGGAACCGTAGCGAGTGTTATTCCAGAACCCGGCATCAGGATTAAGCGTCACACTTGCGTCATAGCTGGCAGAAACCTTATCCACTGACTTTGAAGTCTGAACACCACTATTCGCACCACCAGCGCCCCCTACAGACGACGAGCGCATGTCAGCGGCATAAAGTGTCATGTAATGCGCCACGAACAATTCAACGACATAGGGGAAAATATCCTCCCCAAACCGGGACTCGCTCATCAAAACATCTGCCAGAGCGAGACGGGCCTGTATCATCGTGGTGGGAAATTTGGTTTCATCAGCGAACTGCGGGAAGTCAGAGCGGAATTTCTCAGACGTCGGCAGGCTTTGGTTTTTTGCCATTGGCTTTAGCCTCTGCAAGTTGCTCCTCAAGCTCAGCAATGCGGGTTGCCTGCTCTGCCACCAGCGCTTCCAGATCAGCAATACGCGGATCATCTGCCAGCGCAGGGGCTTCGCCATCTGGCGAGCAATGCGCTTTCACAAACCAGTGATCAGCAACGTCATTTTCAACGTCATGAAACCCGGGGGTAAAAGCCTTGATGCTGGCTCCATCGTTAAAGTTAAACGCAGACAGCACATAGATTTTTTTCATAGCAGTTCCTCAGGAAAGCCCCCGCTTCCGGGGGCTACTGGCTTAAATGCCGTCCATGTAGTTAAGGGTTTCCGGGTAGACCGGTTCAACAGCACCCAGCTTTCCGTAGTAGGTTACGAGCTGGTAGATGCCGCGATACTGGATCGGCACGCTCTGCAGGGGAACCATAGGGAAGCGCACAAACTTTTTATCGTTCGTGTATGCGACCATACGATCTTTGTTTGCAACGCCACGGCCGATGGCCCATTTCACAGGGCGGATGTTCAGCGGCTTGCCGTTCTGGTGGAAAGCAATTGTGTTGGTTTCCAGATAGGTCAGCAGTGACTGATTACCTGCAGATGAAACGATAGTGCTTGCCAGGAAAGAATATTGGTCTGGCGGGATCAGCAAGTCTTCCGGGACTTTTGAATATGCGGAACGGGTCCACGCATTGCTCAGTACTTGGTTAATACTGGCGCGGATTTCGTCAGGGGTAGAAGTCGCCCAAGTTTTCGCCGCGTTCGTTGGGGTTACCTGAGACAGGTTCAAAAGCCCCTTTGCACCTTTTGCAGCGTCTCCGATATACACCTGCTCATCCGTGTCCATGTTCCATTTGAGCTGCATGCCATCGTACTTCTGGGTGTCAATCGGACGGCCAACCTGAGCGGCGGCGGCGAGTTCAACCACGGTCCAGCCCAGCTCCATCCCCCACAGTTCCAGAGGAAAGCCTGTTTTTGTGATATCGACATTCAGCCCGGAGATGGCAGTAGCTAGCTGGTTGATCCAGTTCTTACCGTTTGCATTCGGAGAGCCAGCGGCCGCAAACGTGGTGTTGGTGAAAGAGCTCATCTCATCTGCGATAGAAACATCTTCACGCAGTTCGATATCGCGGCTCCACGTCTGGGAGGTCAACGGCAGGTTCAGCGTCTGGTCGAGTCGCTCCAGCTCGTGAACCAGAAAAGCACCAGTGCTGTCGACTGTTGCCTGATCAAAGGTCATTGGCATTTGTCATGCTCCCTTAAATGTTATATGCCAGTTCAATGTTGCCGTCGGCGTCGCCGGGACCATTGAAATAGGCGTTGGTGATCTGAACGGTGTTTGTATCGTCCGCAGCCGCGAGGAAAGCGCCCAGCGGGCTTGCTGCGGTCGGAGTGCCGACGCGCATAAATACCGGGGCATAGAGAGCAACAGCAGAGGCGTCACCACCGATATTGACCGTGACATAACCGCGTTTCAGGTTGTCGCCGGCAAAGTTGTAGCCGGTGCCAACCTGGCGAATCTTGTCGGGCTGCGAAGCCGTCGGATAAGGGCGAACAAAAATCCCCGCCATTACTGTCACCGGGTCGGCTGCCTCGATGGGAACAAACTTACCCCCGACAATCTTCCCGCCCAGCCCATACGCCGGGAACGGTTTAGTTGCATCGAGAATATGCGGTTCTACGGTTAAATCCTGTGGGCGTGAAATACCCCCGGCAATGCCCGCAGGCATCCGGTAAAGAATGGTGTTAGCCATGTTTTAGCCTCGTTTAGCCCAGAGTTCTTTCGCGGCTTTATTGATTTCCGCGATAGATTTTGTGGTGTTGGTGGTCATCGTGCGAAAACTGTCGACAGTCTGCGCTGCGGTATTGCGGTTTTTAGCCAGCTCAGACACGGCGTTAAACGCCATATCTACGGTGGCTTTTTTCAGGCCGGTGACATCCGCATCGCCAACGATGGAACGAACCAGCGCCTGATCGGCAGAAGCCAGAACCTGACGTTTAAACGCAGTTGGTTTCGCCTTCGTCGGGAGTTGGATGCCTGGCTGAATCAGATCTGCACGATAAGCAGCATCGCCAGTAACTGCCCCCTCCTCCTCACCTTTTTCGTCTTCATCTTCATCAACCGTCGCTGGATTGGATGGGGTGAGTTTTGCCACGGCCTCAATGAGCGCTTTACCCCACGCAGGGATATCTTCTTGCGCATCAGTCGTGACAGGCAGCGTTGGCGCAGGCATAGGGTTTTGAGGTGAGAGGTTGATAACCACCCCCCCAGGGGTCATGGATGACGTTACATCGTCGTTATCACCAGTCATATTTTCTGGTGGGTTATCGATCAAGTTCGCCATTTCGGCGGCGTCGTTGGTTTTACGGGCCTTTAAAAGCCGGGTAAACCAGTTTTTAGTAGTGCTCGGCATAGCGTCTCCCAGTGCACAACGTGAACCAGCCCGCCCGTTAGGGACTAAGGCCAGGTGATTACCGGTGATCGCATACTGCTCTGCGACACCCGGCGAGATTTGACGGTAGTCGGCGTCATAGCCGCAACTAACCTCATCGTCTCCGTCTTCAACCGCCTGAATAGCTTCCGGCGTCTTGACGATGACATCAGCCAGCAGCAGATCAGAGTTTGCCCCCTCTCCGCGTCTGACATTCTGAATATGACCGTTTGCCAGCCTGCGCCAGTTTTCCGGCGTGACAAAAATGATGTTGCCACCGAAGTCTTTCGGGTGGCCTATAGTGACGTTCATCCCCTCGAACGACGCGATAGTGCGTTCACTAAATACCTCTTCAGGTGTTCGGCGGACAACAATCAGCCCGTCGCTGTCAGGGGTTAATTCAGGCAGCTCTTGCGCGCCATAGACCTGTTCTCCGGTTCGCCCGATAGGTACGTCTTTGAAAAGAATCGAACCATCGGCCAATTGAAAACGGGAGTTCCCAAGGCGGGTTTTAAAGAAATATTTCATGGGTTACCTGCTTGATTACGGGCAACAAAAAAGCCGCTCAATGGCGACCTTGTGAGATGGGAAAAATGTTCGAAATAACGGTCTATTTAACATAAGGGTTCTTACCCGCACCGACGAAAAAGGACTCGATTAAAATGTCCCCTTAAAGCCGTAAAAGTAGCGGTTAACTGGGTTGAAAATCGGCCTTTTCGAATGCAACATTTTCATAACATTTCACGGGTATTGCAGTTCGCATGAAATGAATGCCCAAAGCCGTATTTTTCATTTTCTCGGAGCAGGAATCTGTACCTCAGGCCAGCATTCGCAGTTCGGTAAACATCCGGCGTGCCCGGTCATACCATCCAGCGTTGGAGGGTTATCCCAGCGGACAAATTTATCTTTCATTTTCCGATGTGACGGGCGGGTGCCAGCACCATGAATACGCCACCAGTAGCCCTCTGAGCCAACCGAAAGGGCTCTGGCCTGCGTCAGCGCGCCGGTAGCTCTTCCAATCTCTGTACGGGCAATCAGCTGCGCCCTGCTGGCGGCCACGTCACCGGAGGCCATGATCATCTCGTAGAGCTCGTCCGGACGTTCGCCAGTGATAACCGCCTGCATTGCGCGCTGTTGTATGTCCATCACGCGATCAGCTGCTTCCAGCGGCAGGGACTTCATCAGCTGAATCTGGCGGTACACGATATCCTGCGCCACCAGCCCGACGGGGGTATTACCCACCACATCACGCAGGCCAGCGCCGATTTCCTCTGATACCGATTTCCACTGATTCCATTCCTCCCGCTCGACCTGGGCAAACATCCTTCGCCCGACCTGCTCTGCCCAATCACTGATTACTTCGGAATAGTCCACCAGCGTTTTCGAAATACTGTCAGCGCTCCCCTGTGAACCATCGTACGTACCATCTACGATCTGACCTATCTGGTTTGCTATCGCCAACAGGCTTTTGCGGTACTGGATTTCCGATCGTCGGCGGAGGGATGGTTTCAGATTCATCCTCCTCCCACTGGGACTTCGCATTGTTAATGTCCTCGTCAGTGATTGATGCACCAATACCCGTCACGCGCGCCGTTTCCCTGAGGTCGGTAAGTGCCGCTGCAGGAGGCATTCCAAGTTCACGCACAGCAGTAGCCAGCGCGTTAGTGGTGTTGGTTGCAACGGTTGAACGATCAACATCTGACATCTGCCAGAGGGGATTAAATTCGAATGCAAAATCGGCTGGCAATGGTTCGCCAAATTCAGAACGATGGAGGACATCATAAAGGAGCCTGACAGGCGCTCTTAAGACGTTTTCCTGAAGAGCACCGATATCGTCGTAGTAATTCGCCAGATCAGCATCACCCGTTGAAAAACCTTTCGGCGATTGGCGAAATAACCGAACAAGGGGAATGCCTACGGCACCGGCAATATCTTCCTTAAATTCACTCAGAAGGTCTGATAATCCAGCAAAAGTATAGGAATGTGTCTCAAAAGTATCTTCTGAATCAAAAAGAGACATTCCCTCATTTGTCTGGAACTCACGAACCATATCCATCTGTTTTATTAGTGCTTCTAATGGCTTCCCACCCATCGCGATGATTTCGCGAAGCTTCTTGATTTTTGCTGTTCGCAAATGTGCTTTGTAAGCCAGCTGCGCAGCACCAACGCTCGTGCTGTCATACGATGTCAGGCGGTCAAAGACTCTCTCAACAACAGACATCCCCCACTCATTTTCCGTGAGCGCCTGCTGATACGGGAGGGTAATACCATCCATTCGAATCAACCGGCTGTAGTTCACTGTCCAGGGGGGAATACCTTGCGCAGAAGTAACGATTTCGTAAGTTTCGGGTTTACCAAGCTCAGGCCCGAGTGTCTTGATACGTCGTCCGAGATTAGGGTTAATCATCCAACGATCGAGAACAGCGAGGCCTTTAAAACTGCCTTTTCCCACTTTATCCAGTACCAGCGGTGTCAGGGGGGCCTGTCCCTCAATAAGGATTAGCCCAACGGCACCACCATACAGTCTGGACCACTTCAGAATCAGGTTCAGCCGCTCCCAGAGTTTTAGCTCTTCAAATCGGGCCTCCAGAATCCCCCGCCGCTTTGGGTCAATTTCGCTGGTTATTCTGGCCCCTTTTTTTGTCATATCGTCGGGCTTTGCATCAACAGCTGCGCCGATGATCCACGAAGAACGATAAGCCCATTCCAACAGCAGACGATTGCGGCTGGTGTAATTGGCTCGGTAAGTTGACGCTGCATGCTGATTTGGCTGCTGCATGCCAACTCGCGCGACAAAGTTATCGTAAGAGTCGGCTGTGGCAACTCTTCCTGTTTTTTTCGCCATAGCTTTTATGCTCCGAGCTTAGACCAGATATCGAGAGAGGAATCCATCGGCGCATAGTTAATCATCACCGAGTCAGCCAGGTTAGGCGACTTAGTGCCATCAGGTTGCTTATTAACTGATATTTTCCCAACGCCATTAATGGAATAAGTCGGTTGTGAAAGCTCGATGATGAGTTTGTCTTTGCTTTCCATCGCACCGCTGATGGAAATGATTTCGTCAGGTTCGTAGGGCATCTTCTCGACCACTGCACGGTAGGTGTTTCTGAACAATTTGCGAAGATGCCACCAGCTCTGTGCTTTCGCGTTGGCGAAGAAATCCTTATTAAGCCGCGCATTCTGTCCGTTGTCGCCGCGCACGGCTTCGTCTTCAGGGTCAAACACACCACCACTGCCACGGAAAGGGGTAGCAAGCATGATTGGTCGCTGCTCAGCTTTACGTAGCTCATTGATGGCTCTGGCATCACCGCGAACACCAGCGCCCAGCCCATCCTCGTCAAAGCGAAACTCTTCGAGGCGATCTTCTTCGCAGAAACCGAAAACCTTCTCAACAGACTGGTAAATATCGCTGCCAACACCGGACCACTCCCGTACATTCTCAAGCAGGAAGCCGTGCCGGGTAGAAAATGAGTTTTTATCTCGCCCTTCGTCGGCGACATCCATTGCGCCAAGGCGTTTGCCGGTTGGAAGGATTCCCAATGTGATATGTGCATCGACGGCAGCCTGTACCCATTCAGAGGGGATCAGCACACCTTCAGCTGACGCGCTGTAGTTCAGGTCCAATTCCTGCGCCACAACAACCGGATTATCGATTTTGTCGCATTCCTTGCGATACCACTCATCGTCTTTACGTGGGTCGCTGCGCCAGTGGAAGGTAAACACAGGGATTTTCCCGCTGTGCCGTTTCTGGGCAAAAGGGTTTGCCATACCATTGACTGATGAAAGATCGATACGGCAGCGTGTTGTTTGAGAAAGAGAAGCCTCAATAAGCGCCGGTCGCTTAAGGAATGCTGACTCATCCACGAAATAAAGCGTGGTACGGTCACCACGTCCGATATTGTCACCTGCTTCCCCAGTAATTACTGAGCCGCTCTCCGGAAACTCCACCCGCATGTATGGTGCATGTTTCTTATAGTTCCAACCTCCCCGGAATTCGACGGGCAGCATTTCAACGAATTTGCGCGCTTTCCAAAACAGCGCTTTTGGGCTGCCGGTACTGTCGACATATTCCTCTTTACGGGAACCGAACCCGATCACCATTTCTTTGTTGAACAGGCAAAGCGAACAGGCCAGACCGATAGAGGTCCAGCTCAGACCCATTTCGCGGCTTTTTTCTGTCAGTCCGTTCTCTAGCCCCTTGCGGCGTTCCATGATCCAGTTTATCCACTCTTCCTGTTTCGGAAACAGCAAGAATGGTATGGACACGGGAAGACCAAAATCGAGGTTACGCGGGTCCGTCGTCATGCCCCAGTCGATGATGAACTGGGCTGGGTTAGTGCGGTAAAACTCACGGAGCGCCGGAAGCATTTCAGGTGCCTTCCTGATCCGCTCCAGCCTCTCCATTCTCCACTCATACACGGCGGTATAGTCCGGTTTGCGGAAGTCAAAGGGGAATGGGATCGGCACAGAAAAATTCCTCAAAAACGCCCCGATTTAACATAATGGTCGTTACCCGTACTGGCGTAACAGCACCCATCACGCAAACAGCGTGAAGCCTCTGTTTTGAACAGAAAAGTGGTCAAATAGGGATGAATAAAACGTGCATAAAACGGGTCCAAAAGTGCATAGCGTTTATTCGGTTCGAAACGCCTGTTTTTGCAATTTTCAGCCCATGAATTTTTTGTAGATATCTGCGGCCTCATGTGGGGACAGGTTCGCCGCGTCGGCTTTGGCTGCCTCGTCCATATTGGTGAACGATTCGAAAATTTTCGGTGCTCCCAGCTCCATAAGCAGGGTTGCCGGAACCTTTATCCCCTCTGCCTCAAGCAGCTGCGCCGCCTGTAGCGCGGTGTATTTACCGTCTACCTTGTGCTTCATCACCTCACGAAGCACATCACGCTGACGGTCCTCTTCCCCATAAACACTGCGGCCGAGTCCAAGAGCTTTGGCAAACACCGCAACATCATTGTGCGTTGGCAAAACATCCTCGACGGTTGTTTTCAGTCCATCAGGGGATTTGGTGACAATCTTTCGCTTCCGAACATCCAGGCTTTTACCTGCAACGTTGTTAATTTTTTCCATCAGAACTTCGCGAGCCTCGGTAAAGGCACGATTAAAATCGGCGTGTTCCTTGCGCCAGTTGCGGATAGTCGCCTCGTCAATTTCCAGTCGCTGGGCAACCATACGGTTTGAGATCTTGTTACGGGCCAGAGCCATATCAATAACGATACCGACGTAGGCCTTCTTAAAGCTATTTTTACGGGCCATACGCTTACCTGAAATCGGGTTCTGTTTATATTTTGTTCAAAATTATTTTTCCGCATTTTGCGTGCGGAATAATTCTGAGAAAAAATCTGCTCCGGGGCCGCAAGCCTGCTGGGTTTGAGTGCGGAATTAAAAACGTCAAAAAATGCGGAGTTATCGATTTTCCGTAAAAACTGCGATTTGATGCCCGGAGGCCGCGCAGAATGGGGAGATAGTGGATCGCCCTAATATTTCCACTATGTGGATAACTCAGTCCAAATCCATCTCCACCACTTCACCGAAAAGGTGACCGTAGACGTCCATTGTGGTTTTGATGTTCGAATGCCCAATAAGTCGGGAAACCTTCAGAATATCGACGCCTTTATTTGCCAGGCGAGATACAGCAAAGTGGCGAAGATGATGGAATCGCTTAATGCCATAGTCGTTCAGGGTTCTGACGAGAACGCCCTGAGTGCCGTAACTGGTAGCAAGGCATGCGCCGGTAAACTGATTGCAGATAAGAGGCTCAGAGGAACCCAGCTTATTTTTATCCAGCAACGCGAAAAGCTCACGCGGCATCCGTACCCGGCGCTCCACTCCTCTTTTCAGCCCCTCATGTATAACGCCGTCAACAACATGCCCCCGGATGTCGATCCAGTCGGCTGACACGTCGTTATAAGTAACCGCCAGAGCCTCACCAATACGCAGGCCACAAATCCCGAGCCAGCACGCGATACGCTCACGAACTGGCGCGTTATTCAGTAGCTCCCTGACCGATGATGATGGCGGTATGGTGATGGGTCGACGCTTCCGGCGCGCTGGACGGTCAACAGGGTTAAAAGTGATGAGCCGCTTTTCCACCAGCAGGAAGAAAGCCGAACGAATCCAGCGATGGCAGCCGGTGCGAACCGAATCAACGATATCGCGATGGCTGATATGGAGAATATTTTTTTCCAGTATCGGCCCGTCTACAGCGAGAAGATCGTGACGGCATTTCGTATATGACGACAGCCGTATGATATTTTTTTCCAGCTTGCCGGCCTGATACCCCAGATAAAACAGAATTAACTTTCGGAAAGTCCAGGAATGGTCTATTCCGGTCCAGCTGGCGGTTCGACAATCCAGCTCGATATTCTGTTTTTGCCAGAAAAGATGTGCGGCATCATCAATATTCTTAAAAATGCGGCGGCGTCCATGACCGGATTTTTCATCCTTCCAGTGGACGTAATATTTTGATTGTCCAATGGCATCATTGGATTCTTTTATCGAAGCCATGCTGAACAATCCTCACTCAAAAAACATTATCAAAGCCACTCAGTGAATGGCTTTTGTAATGTCACGCTGGCAATAGTCATTGCCTGCCCTTCTCAATTTCACGTATTCCATCCAGCTGGTTATTCGCTTTTTCGATGGCGCCCAGTAGTGGCTTGATCCAGAGAACAGCTTGGCAATAAGTCAGCGCGCTGGTGGTAGTGGTGCTATCACCGGCTGCGTCAGCGTTCCCGGAATCGGTGTGCATTGCGCTGGCACGTAAACTGTTCGCGTAGCTGAGCAGCCCACCAGCGACATCAGCAGGAACAGGCAGATCACAGGTTTTTTCACGGCGGAGGATCTCCCGATATTCGATAACAGTTTTATCGGCGCTGGCATCAATCAGTGAATTTAGTCGGCTGGCGTTTTCGGCCACCTGGTTAAACCGGTTGAAGTTGAAAGCCTGAGCAGCGATAACCGTCCCCTGCAAGTTGTTGTCACTGCGCAGAACGTCATTATCACTCTTCAGCGTAGCAACGTCAGAGCGGCTATTTGCCAGCAGGACACACAGCACGGCGACTACAGCAATGACGGCCACCAGCAGTATCAGACGCCATGAGGCTTTAATATCAGCAAGGGTAATCACGACAGGAACAGAGCACGCTCCGCCTCACGCCGACGAGTCAGCCCAGTCAGGACTTTGCCACCGGCTTTATTCCAGCGCAGGAACTCGTCGGCAGCGCCAGCGTAATCACCGGCGTTGAGTTTGCGCAGGAGGGTCGATGTCGACAGGGAGCGAGCACCAAGGTTATACGTGAACGACACCAGCGCATCGAACCGCCCCTGAGTCAGCCCAACCTTGACCAGGCGCGAGACGTCATTTTCGTAGCTGACAAGCCCAGTTTTCAGAAGGCGCTCTGCTGTATCCTGTTTAATCGTCATCCCGGCACGAATTGGCTTTCCATCGACAGGCTGAGTCCACCCGTAACCAATCGTCCAGACGCCTACGCTGTCCTGGTAAGCGGCAAGCTTGCATCCTTCAAACTCTTTAATCAGGGAAATCCCTTTATCACTGGTTTGCATTACGTTGCCCTCACAAATTTTGCCAGGTTCCCACCGGCAACCCATACCGCAACGCAAACTGTCGCATTCAGCATGAATTCACCAGGGTCAACCTGCATGTAATCGCCGTGGATGATCCGGAATGCGGTATACCCGGCTGACAGAATTATCAGATACGCAAACAATGAGACGCCGCGCCGGTATGATTTTCCCGTCTTGTTGAAGAACATCAGACGGAACATTATCAGCAGGCAAACCACCGCGTTTGCGTGAAGAATCAGCGAATCCCATATCATTCATCACCCCCATCCAGTCCGGGAAGGCTCCCGTTTTTGGATTTGGACAAAATGCGAAGAAGGATAGCGACCGAAATGGATGCAGCCACCAGCGCGCCGATATTTGGTGATACTTCGATGGTCACTGGTGGTGTCAGCAAACTCAGTGCTGAGTTAATAACGCCAGCCATAATTGTCGCCATAGGCACCGCGAACGAGACGCCGCCAAGAAACGAAATAATCGCGAATACCGCCTGTTTCCATATCTGGTGCGGCTCAGACGTCAACACATAGAGCGCAGCACCTCCGAGGGAGAAAAGCATTACGCCGGGAGTGGCTTCGGGAAAGAGGGTAGCAAGCGTCACCCCCACAGTCCCGGCAGCAAACCCACCAGCTACAGTTAATGGATCAGACATAAGATTTCCGTGTGTAGGGTTCAGGCCCTCGGGACGATTGAACAATTAGGCATGTCGATGATGGTTCCCAGAGCCTGAAATAAGAAAAGGCCACCAGATGGCAGCCTTAGAAATGAAAAAGCCCACCGAAGCGAGGCTATTTGAATTGAGGCACCTCATCCAACAAACCACCCGAGGTTAATTGGATTTTGACGAGATGCTTTTGGATGAGCGCTGAACCCAAAGGTCAGTATTTTCACACAGCAATTTTGCAAAAAGCAGCGCCCATTCAAAACCGGGGCGCTTTTCAGTCACTCCGGAAAACCCATCATCGCAGACCGAAAAGCTTAAACTGGAGCGGGCAGCGGGAATCGAACCCGCATCATCAGCTTGGAAGGCTGAGGTAATAACCATTATACGATGCCCGCATATGGTGCCGACTACCGGAATCGAACTGGTGACCTACTGATTACAAGTCAGTTGCTCTACCTACTGAGCTAAGTCGGCATTGGTCCGCCACCGGGGCCTCGAACCTCGTACTACAACATAAAGTTGCCGCTCTTCCCGATGAGCTAGTGGCGGTCTGGTGGCCCTTGCTGGACTTGAACCAGCGACCGGGCGATTATGAGTCGCACGCTCTAACCAACTGAGCTAAAGGGCCGGGAGCGAGATGATACATAAGTCAAACTACCCACGCAATATCAATGGTTTTTATGTTTGCCTTACATCCATCCAAGCATCATAAAATAGCTACTCAGCCGGAGAATGGTTAGAACCAGGATGATCTTTAAGGATATTATCTAAAAAGACAGACTTGATATAATCAATTACGTCTAAATATTTATCCTTTCCGCTCACGCTTGAAAATGTTTTTTCATCAAAAAAGCCCATACCTGTCACAACAAAGGTTATTAGGCCATTGACGAGACGAATATTCATTGTAAATGACTCAACCCTTATATCATTTTTAGATGAATCATCAAGGACTGTATTTACACTTACAGTAATACCATCATGAGGATGAACATTTAAGGAATCAGCATCGCTGAGTATACCTTTTGACAAAATGCTCACATACTTACGTTGATTCCCTTTGCCATCAACAAAACTCTCGCCAGGAAAATCAAAAGAAGCAATATATTGACTCATAAATTCGCGGAACACACTTCGGAGTTGCTCATCATGTTTTTCAATAGCAAGCTTAACTTGTGCCCGTTTCTCTTTGAAATCATTAAACGATGTCATATGAAAGCCTTTTTAACATGCTAAAGGTAACAGTATGACATTTGGATGATAATGAGAAAACCCCACCAATAGGCAGGGTTAAATTTTTATACAGGTAGTCTTTGAGGTTTTCCCATATGATATGCAACCCGACTGCTTTTGCTACCGTCTTCCCAGATCGTGGTGTTTTCGGTAATCATTAGGATTACCCAGCCTTTAGAAAGACCCAAATTGACTTGCTCAACATCCTCAACGATCCGTACTTCTTGAATCTTGCTTAATAGGCTTTCATCTGTGCTCATCAACTGACCCTCAGTAGAAAAAACACAACATATCAAATGAGAAGAGTAAATACCTTGCTGCAGATAAAAAAACCCGCTTGTAAGCGGGTTTGGTTTCGCGCAGGCGCAATAACCTACGATTTGAAGCATACACGACAAGTTCGGACAAAATCAAGCTTAAAGTCGCTAATCTGCTAAATTTTGTTCGCATCATCACGAAAGTTCGTTGCGTCCTGAAACGCCGAGTCTGCTTTTTGTTCTTCCCTGTGGCAGACGTCGACAAGCACCTCCAGAAAAGGTTTCCAGTTACGGGTCCATGTTCTAACGTGCAGCTCCGGGACTCGCTTCAGTATCGCTTTATAGGCTGCCGTAGACGGCACCCCAGAAAATCCATTTCCGCTGCATCGCTCACAGGTTTTAAACACCGGCGCGCCGCGCTCGCTTGTGGCTTTGCGGTCGAGCACCTCACCTTTGCCGCCGCAACGGCATCGGGCCAACAACTCACCTTTACCGTTACATGCCGCGCATTTACGCTTGACCAGTTCGTGCTTGATTTTCGGCGGTACGATTTCCATTCCGTCAGAGTTGAAGACTCCAGGATGTTTGATCACATCCTCATACTGAGAGGTTAATCCGCTGCCGCTGCAGCTGTGACACGTCACGCTGGTTTCAGCTGATCGGGAGTATTCGGCAAAGGCGAATTTTGCGAGCACCAGCATGCACCAACCAAACTCTCCTGCAGCTGCTTTACGTACATTCCTGGGCGCTGATTCAATTGCATGACGCGCCAAAGCCTGTACAGCCAGCTGCTCATCGCTTTTGCTGATCCCGGTCTTACCAAAGAAGGCAGCCAGACCAAAACGCGCTCGGCTGCTGGTGGTACCAATGGCCGCCATAACATCGGTGCCGGTGATACGATCCGGAGAGGTTCCTTTCACGTCGTCGCTGATGTGCATACCCTGAGGGCTAAAGTGTTTTAGTGATGCCTCCAGTTTCATTCTTCACACTCCCCTACCAGGTTAAGAATCACCGCCGCGCCGTGGTTTTCCATGTACTGGCCCTTTTCACTTTCAAGAAACCAACGGCATACCTCGATAGCTTCTACTCGCGTCACGGGTTTGATGGTTGCCAGCAATTTTTCAAGGTAGCGCTCGCGGTCATATACCGATTCGTGATGCTCGGAGTAACCAAATTCATAGCCCTGTTCTTTAGTTGCAGTGTGGCGAACGCTGTAGAGCCAGTCCCAGTAAACAAACTCACGAACAACATCAGACAACGTATAAGGCCCAGGTAACACATCGTGATATCCATCAACAAATCCTCGTCGCTGTTCATCAATTTCGTTCATACGGCTGCCGTTAATGCTGCCTACTTTCTTCTCGGCCGGAGTCCATCCCCAATGGTGATCGTCGATAAATTTCGAGGAAGACTTGATTACTCGCTCGGCTTCAACATCTTCGAGCGCTGCCTCATAGCTGCCGAAAGTGGCCCTGACTGATGCTGCTTTTTTGATGTCCTCCCGGGCGTTCTTGATTGCCTGTGCCGGGTTATCCATGCCGATGGTACTGAAAGCAACCTGGAAAGGATCGCCACCATTCGCCAGCAGATAACGCGCGTAACGTTCCTCGGCCTCTTTTGGGGAGATTTTAATTTTCTCCAGCGCGGCTTCGGCTGCGTCTAAATGTGCGGGTTCGTTCAGGCGGATAACCTCCAGCACCCAAAGATAAGCGTCAGTTTGCTTATGCCCGGTGATTCTCCGTTGCTCGGGCAGAGGCTTGATGTTTGCGAGGGCGGAGCTGTGCGCTGCCGTCGGGATGGTGAATAGTGCTTTATGTTCGTTGTTATCAATACGCATTACGCAGCCGCCTTTTTCTTGTGGAAAACCAGCTCACGAACCTGATCACCGTTCATGAGCATATTGTTGAAATCATCGTGATCCGGCCAGTACACGCTCACACGCTGCAGGTCATTCTTTGCCAGCAGATTGGCATGAGCGCATTCATACGCAGCCGCCAGCCCGGTGGCGCTGTTCTCGTCGCGGTCGGCAAAAATAATCAGGTGCTTAACACCAGCAGGAACGCGGAATTTCTTCATGAAATTTGCCGTCATAGTCGCCCAGGTATTCACGTTATAAATCTGGTGCGCAGATAGGGCCGTTTCGATGCCTTCGGCAATGCCCAGGGTGCTGGCGACCGGGAACATACGGATCGCAACTGACCGGGCATGATCGAGATAGTTATCTTCCTGTAGTGATTTCTGTCGCTTTGCGCTGGCCCCGATATCAGCCTTTTTTGCGCCATCGAGTAACGTCTGGTGGAGGTAACACAGCTCCCCTTTATCGTCTGTTGCCAGTGAATAGATCGACTGGTAGACACGGCCGTTATGCCGTTGCTTTGGGTTTAACCGTACCGCCTCAGCTGGAAGCTTAAAAATACCGCGAGAATTAAGGTAATCGGCGCCGGAGGTACCGCGTAAAGGAGCCATTTTTGCAAAATTGTTGAGTACCTTTTTTCGCAGTTTAGAAGCGTCACTGGCTTCAGGCACTTTGTCACGCCTGAACGTATTTCCGATCAGCTCATCAATTTCGCGGCAAACCTCGTTAAATGGTTTGCCCTGGGTTTTGGTCACCAAGTCCAATCCCGTGCCGTAGCCGCAGGTGCAAATCCAGGTTCCCGCGCCGTCGCGGTCATCGATGCGGAATTTACCAATCGAATCACAAAGCGGACATTTGCCTCTGAAATGGTGTTTACCGGTGATCGGCGGCAGTCCGTAATGTTCGAAAATCATGGCCCATTGGCCTTTTGCTGCTTCTGCCGTCTTCATGCTCGTTTTCCTAACTGCTGTTTGATATCGCTAATCGCTTTCTGTGCTTGTTGTACTGAGGATGGGGCTGCCGTGCCTGATGCCTCCTGCAGACGCTTGGCCTTCTCCTGCCCTTTCGCATACGCAATCAATTTGTGCCGGATGAAATTAGAGACGGTCGGCGTGATCTCCATCGGGAAATCGCTCAACCCGTTAGGCCACTCGTCAAACCGTTCGCGAAAGGTGTTTGCGCACCAGCCATCGCTGACGGGCTTTTTCCCCTGCGATACGCGCTGGCGCTGATAGAATTTGATCTGACTCCACCAGGCCTGTTTCTCTGCCTTCGTGGGCTGATGCTGGTTTTTACCCAGCTTTTTGAGTTTGCGGCCCGTGTCGGTATCGACGTCCTCACCGCCCAGCGGCTTATGCCCACATTTCGGGCATACATAGACGCCAGCTGGCTTCATGTAATGGCATTGAGAGCATTCGTGTGGCAGCTTTTCAGCCCGTTCCTCAGCTGCGCGGCGCGCGCTTTCCTCCATGCCGTCAGACTTACCGGGAAGATCGTCGTACTCGATTGAATCCGGATAACCCAGACGGTGCACGGTGCCGCTGTGATCGAAGATGAGGCAGGACTCTTTACCCGGTGCGGTGCGCAAGCCACGCCCGAGCGCCTGCAGCCAGCGAATTTCGCTCTTAGTTGGCCTGGCGTAGATGATGCAGCGAACATCGCTATCGAAGCCGGCCACCAGAACGCCCACACTAACGATGATTTTCGTTGCACCAGTTTCAAAGCGGTGAATGATGGTCTGGCGCTCATCCACTGGAGTGTCGGCGGTCATGACCTCAGCGTTAACACCCGCCAGGTTAAACTGGATTGTCAGGTAATTGGCGTGGGCTACGTTGACACAGAAAGCGATGGTAGGCAGATCCCGGCCATTCTCCAGCCAGTTCTGTACGATATCGCCCACCAGCGTAGAGCCGCACATGATTTCAGCCAGCTGCGTTTCGTTGTAATCACTGCCGTACTCAAGCGATGCTTTGGTTTTAACACCTTTCAGATCCGGCTTAGTTGGCGCGTAAAATTCGTATTTACTCAGATCGCCACGCTGGATTAACTCGCCGATGGTGGTCGGCTTAATCAGTCGGTCATAGTATTTACCCAGGAACGGGGAAAACGGAGTACCCGACAGGCCAATCACCTTTACGCCTTTGCCGCGCAGACGTTCGATATCCTTCAGGATGCGTTTTTTACGCAGGTGTGCTTCGTCGATAATCAGCAGATCGATATTTTCAGGAAAAACACGACGAATAAGCGTGTCGGCGCTGGCAATCTGAATTTTCCGGTCCGGATCGTAGTTCGGGTGATCCGCCCAGATATAACCGATTTCATCCCCCGGTAACCCGTACTCCACGAACCGATTAGCCGTCTGACCGATCAGGATGGTGTACGGTGC
Organism: Enterobacter sp. CPE_E890; assembly: GCF_046521475.1. Lineage (NCBI taxonomy): Bacteria > Pseudomonadati > Pseudomonadota > Gammaproteobacteria > Enterobacterales > Enterobacteriaceae > Enterobacter > Enterobacter sp. CPE_E890. Next base: position 3,824,537 of record NZ_JBKFZW010000001.1, read on the forward strand.
ACAGAACAGGACACGCATACCACGGCTGACAAACCCGGCAACGATGAAGGCGGCCAAACCCGTTTTACCGCTACCGGTTGGCGAGTACACCATGAAGGTGTCGTTTGCCTTCCAGTCACGGCGCAACATCTTTAGCGCTCGTTCCTGTGCAAAATTCGGCGTGATCGTCAGCTCCATTGTGCTGCCCCCGTGCTGATGAGATAATCATTTTGTGATGTGGTTTTCATGGATTCCCCCTCACATGGCTGGTGGCCTCCCCAAAGGCTGCCAGCCCCCCTTCTGATTCAGCTCCTCTGAAAAATCACTCTTCCAGGAAGAACCCTTTTCGTTTCTCAGCGCCTGAGCGCTTTGTACTACTTTGCTGATACAGGCGTTTTTTTAAATTGCGCCCTTAAGACAGTGATCTACTTAACCAATGGATCTCTCCTGTTGGAAAAGACCCTATTCCTGCCCCTACACCCAATCCCCCTTACCCCCTTTCCCTCTTCCCCATAAAAACGTACTACCTTCCTAGTACATATGAGGAGTTGGGTCAGTTGGTTGCCAACCTGAACAGGCACCTTTAAGCCTGCTCTGTTCGGGTACCTTTAAACCCGAAACAATGAGGAGCGCGATTGCGATCCAGCCAGGGGAGGTTCGGCGGTATACCCCTGTAAAGCTCTGCCCTGATTTCTCACAAACAGGCGAAGCCTTGTGTTTGCTTCATGCCTTGCCCGGTTCTCCTTGCGGTACGAAACGGGTTCGGCCTCGAACGTCTCCTGATACACTGCTGCATAACGCTGCATGGCTTTTTGTTTGGCGGCCATACTGAGTGACTGCAGTTGCTCACCTATCCACTGACTGTCCGCAAGGCAAAACACAGCTGGCATCTCTAACTGCTGAAATGCCTGTGACATATCAGATATCCCCGGAAGGTCGTGGGAATACCGTAGGGATATCAGGCCGTAATTCGTATGGCTTAACCTCCCCGTTTGTAGCCATTGAGATAGCGACTGCATTTTGAGGGGAAATCTTCTGATGGTTGTTCAGCCACTTCCAAACAGCCCCCTGAGTGACACCGATGGCTCTAGCCAACGCAGATTGGCCCCCTGCCAATCTCACTGCTTTCTGGATAGCGTTTTCTGACATATTAGCGCCCTTAAAAATACTTTAGGATTTGGATGATATTACTATAGTATTAATTTAGCAAGAATACTCTAGTGTTGAACGGAAAAAGCTTTTGTACTAAATTAATCCGATCGTATTAACCAGAGGCGAAATCATGAGTGGAACGACTTTTTCGGACCGGCTAAGAGACAGCATGCAGAAGGCTGGGCTGACCCAAAGCCAGTTGGCTGAAGCAGTCGGCGTGTCACAGGGGGCAATTCAAAAACTAGTATCTGGTAAGGCAAAGTCGACAACTAAGCTTGTTCAGATAGCTAATGTCCTTGGTGTTCGCCCAGAGTGGTTAAGCGAAGGCGTTGGTGCGATCCGTAAATCAGATGATTTCCCTCCAGAAGAAAAGTGGACCAAGGTCGAGACTTGGGATAGCAGCACACCTATAGAAGCTGATGAAGTGGAAGTCCCATTCCTTAAAGATATTGAGTTTGCATGCGGTAGCGGCAGAGTTATGGAAGAAGATTACAACGGTTATAAACTGAGGTTTTCGAAGTCTACCCTGAGAAGAGTTGGAGCAAGCACGGATGGTTCAGGCATTATCTGTTTCCCGGCTGCCGGGAACAGTATGGAACCACTCATACCAGACGGTACAACAGTGGCTGTTAACATCGAAGATAAAAAAATCGTTGATGGAAAGATTTACGCGATCAATCAGGAAGGATGGAAGCGGATCAAACTCCTATACCGGACAGGTCCGGATGAGGTGACTATTCGTAGCTATAACGCAGAAGAGTACCCTGATGAGGTAGTGAAGATGTCCAGCGTAGAGGTCGTTGGTAGAGTGTTTTGGACATCTACAGTTTGGAACTAAGCCGGGGAAACCCGGTTTTTTTTGCTCAAAAAAAATAAAAAACCATTGGTTTCATAAAGTTAACCACAAAAGAAAATAAGATTAATACTATAGTATTGACGCAGGATTAATCCTCCCCTATTCTCATCTCATCGGCAAACAACGGAGCCAGTGAGATGAAGACCAATACGACAATCAAAAAATTATATCAGCTTGTTGATATTCCAGATTTTCGCTACAGCAAAGATAGTTCAAGTATTGATTATGGTGATATTGCATCAGATTGCGATACTAAAACCGTGTCTATCTTCGAAGCCATTAACCATATCAGTTTGAATATTTTCTCCATTGCTGAAGATAAAGAAATAAGCAAAGAAAAGATATTAAACCTTTCTTGTATCATCGCTGACCTTGCAGAAATTGGAATGGCAACGAATAAAATTTCTCAAGCTGCCTCATATCTTTCTGGATTAAAGGATGGCAATCATGGCGCATGAATTTTCATTAGAACAAGCGAAAGAGAAAGCATATCAGGCAGAAATAATCTGCAAAATGATTGAGTTATATCCCAACAAAATGGACTGTTCTGAAATAGAGGCCATTGCAGCATTATTAAGTAAGTTAACAAGTGATGTCTGTGCCTGGTTAATTGAAGAGCAAGCCATTAGAACCAACCCTTAGTTTTTTTAGATTCCTAAATAAATAACAGCTTTATTGCTGTGGGGATTCCATACACTTTTTAGGAAAAACTATGATAAACATCAACGCCTTTAAGACTGCAAAGTTATTTTGTTCAGCCGGTTACTGGGATATCGCGAATTTATATCTTAGGAAAGCATACGGGAGGTAAATCATGTCAACACAAGATCGCCAAGACGTGCAAGGTGTGAATATTAAAGCTGAACAACTTAACTTCCTCATGCAAACAATTCACGCTCACCATAAGGATTTTGACTGCCATCAACTTGACGGCCTTTTAGGTCTGGCTTATGACCTTGCCGGGTCGGTATATAGCTGGACAGAGGAAGAGGAAAGGATCGTATTAGCAAATGAAGATGCACAAAGAAAGGTGTGTTAAATGGAGAATTTAATCACTACTTATCGTCGACGAATTTTAAAGGCTGCGTTATCACGCCACCAGCGTAAAACCGGAAGCACCTGCATCATTATTAATATGCCTAAGGGGAGAATAAACACCGTCGAATTAACAGAAATACTGCTTGATGGTTTGTTGAGACGATTCGAAAAGCTGGCTCTCAGTGAATACGGGAATATTGACGGCGTAAAAGCCATCAGAGGAATTTACAGCAACGCCGTAGATGTGAATGGCAGCGGTGAGTTCCTGACAGAAAGCGGAAAGGCATTAATCGACTATCTCATTGCTGAGCTGGTCGAGTTTGCCAAGAAACAAAAATCAGTCACAGCGGAGACAAGCCATGAGTGATCAGACATCAATTATCACGCACGAACCAGTAAATATCGTGCTGACAATCGAGAACGGGAAAGTTATCCACGCGCGCCCGGTTCAGAACGGCGAGGTTACAGCATCGCTGGAGACTTTTTTATGGATGGCTGAACGCGCCGGTTACACGATCACCCCACCTGCAGGAGAGAAGGACAATGGCCCTGACAGCGATACGAATTCCTGAGTGGGTGCATCTGCAGGCGGTCCATGTCCTCCGCCAGTTCAGAGCCAGGCGGATTCATCCCTGCCGTATGCACGGCTCCGGAAACCTGAGCCTGAGGGTTAATCGCCGCTGGCGGCTGCTGTCCCGAGACGGCGGCCAGAACTGGGAAGTAATGAGCCATGAACGATACAGCAAACTGAAGGACAGAAAATGAAAGCATTCTTCCTTTCTCTGCTGTTTGGCCTGTTGCTGGTGGCCGTCGTGTTCGGCGCGCTGATTGAGTATAAATTTTTGATAGGTTTCTGAGGCATGCCATGAAAAAAGGTACCACTGAAATTATTGAACGCTGGACCCGTTTAGCGGTGGAGGCCAAAGAGCTGGGGCTCGCCACCATTCCCATCGATCCGGAAAACATGTTGATGGTGCTGGGGGATCTGCCGGCCAGTTCGGCTGAAAAGTCAGCCGATTGCAAGAATGACTATCAGGATGCGATCGACATCTTGCGCGACAGAGCTGCTCGCGAACTCGATGGTGGTTTTCGCGCTCATCACAACGCCCTGATTTATGCAGTTAATGAACTGGAAAATGCCCAGGCTTTCGGGCGGGAGGTCAGTTATGAGTCTTGACTGTGTACCCCTTTCTACGTACTGCAGGGACGCGGGGGAAACGGTAGAAGCCGTTAACAAACGGATACAAAGGGGGTTATGGAAGGAGGGAGTACATGTATTAAAAGTCGATGGCGTTAAAGAACGCTGGATTGACTTAACGGAGGTTTCAAAGTGGGCAAGAAAGAACAAGGATCATTATCTCTCCCAAGAGGAGTAACCATCCGCCAGCATAAAACTGGCGACACTCTGGTTATCACTTTCACATACAAAGGGGTTCTGTGCCGGGAGCCCCTCTCCAAAATGGAAGCAAACGCGCGCGGTGTGAAGTACGCCGAGCGCCTGCTCGGGGAGATACAAAACCAGATCGTCAGTGGCACCTTTGAATATGCGAAATATTTCCCCAACTCCAAAAAGCTGGAGCTGTTCGGGGTGGTTAAGAAAACCAAAAATATAAAGTCTTACCTGGACGAGTACCTGAAAATCTGCCAGAACCGCAACCTGTCCCCGTCGACTATCAACGGTTATGAAAAATGCCTGTCGGCGCTGTCAGCTCTGCATAAACTCCACGTGTCAGAACTGACGCCAGCGGTCCTTAAAAACTGGATAGCCAGCCGGAAAACAAAGCTGAAAACGACCAGGAATAACCTTTCGTTTCTGCGCAGCGCCATCGATGAAGCTGTTACGGATGGCCTGCTGACCATTAACCCGGTAACCCTCGTCAGCGCCAGCCGGTACCACGTGATCGACAGCAGCCCGAGCGCCGACGATTACGAGGTTGACCCGTTTACGCCAGCGGAAACCCTCGCCATTTACCAGAGCTGCAGGTACCCGGAATGGGAAAACCTGTTCCGCTTTGCTTTCAATACCGGTCTGCGGAGCTCCGAACTGTGCGCGCTGCGCTGGCCTGATCTCGACACCATCGCGAACACAGCCCACGTTCAAGCGGCCAGTGTCGTAGGGGTACTTAAAGGCACCAAGACAAAAGCCGGTACCCGTAAGGTGGAGCTGAACAGTGAGGCGCTGGCGGCCCTGCAGGCGCAGAAGCAATACACCTTTATGAAAAGTGAGTTCATATTCAGCGACCCGAAAACGGGAGAACCCTGGGCGAACGCCGACGCTATCCGTAAAAAAGCATGGGTGCCGACCCTGAAAAAAGCTGGCGTGCGCTATCGTAACCCGTACCAGACGCGGCACACATTCGCCACCAAGCATATCAGCCAGGGCGTTAACCTCTTCTGGCTTGCCGGACAGATGGGCCACAAAGGGCCGGAAATGATATTCCGCAACTACGGTAAATACCTGGCTGAATATGACGGTAAAACCGCGATTTCAGCCGCGCTGTAGCGGGGGAAATATTTCAAAATGTTGGACAGAATCAGGACGTTATACAGACCTCAATATGCACGTAAAATGCACTTGAGGTATTTAACAGCAAGAGAATTCTTTATTTTCAATGAGTTAAACACCTTTCGGACGCGAGTTCAACTCCCGCCAGCTCCACCACTTTTTAGTTGTTTGAAGTACAATGAAGTCTACTAAGCCCGCACAGCACAAGCTCTGCGGGCTTTTTTACGTCTATTCTCGTCCAGTGAGAATTGCTGAGAACTATCACTTATGGCACCCTGAATGGGACCCACAATGAAGGGTCCAAAAACCGAGGGTCCCAAAATGGCAAAAATCGCTAAGAAGCTCACTGACACTGAAATCAAAAGCACCAAGCCAGCCGACAAAGAAATCAACTTGTTTGACGGTGATGGTTTGATCCTGCGAATCGCTCCTCTCGCAAAAGGAGGAAAGAAGAATTGGTATTTCAGGTATGCAGTGCCAGTGAGTAAGAAAAGAACCAAAATGAGCCTTGGGACCTATCCTCACCTAACACTGGCAAGAGCCAGAGCCTTACGAGATGAATACCTTTCCTTGCTTGCCAATGGCATTGATCCTCAAGTCCATAACAACGATAAAGCTACTGCCTTAAAGAATGCTACTGAACACACTCTCCAAGCCGTGGCAAGGAAATGGTTAGATGAGAAGGTAAAGACCTCAGGTATCTCACAAGACCATGCAGAAGACATCTGGCGAAGCCTGGAGAGAAATATATTTCCCGGCTTGGGTAATGTTCCTGTCAATGAGATCCGACCCAAACTCTTAAAACAACATCTTGACCCCATAGAAAAACGAGGTGTCCTTGAAACACTTCGCCGCATCATATCCCGTCTGAATGAAATTTTCCGCTATGCAGCAACTGAGGAACTTATCGAGTTCAATCCGGCTGACAACCTTGGCCAACGGTTCAGTAAGCCTACAAAACAGAATATGCCAGCTTTACCCCCTTCCGAGTTACCCCGCTTCCTAATGGTGTTAAACAATGCTTCCGTTCGTTTGGAGACAAGATTGCTGATTGAATGGCAATTGCTGACCTGGGTTCGTCCAGGGGAAGCCGTTCGTGCGAGATGGGCCGATATAGATACTGACAACTCAATGTGGAACATTCCGGCTGAGTTTATGAAAATGAAGAAGCCCCATAAAGTTCCACTAAGCAAAGAAGCTTTGCGAGTCCTGAAGTCAATGAAAGCGATAAGTGGGCATCGTGAATGGGTGTTTCCAAGCATAAAGGCTCCTCTTAACCATATGCATGAACAAACAGCTAATGCGGCCATAATCCGTATGGGCTTCGGAGGTGAGCTTGTAGCCCATGGAATGAGATCTATTGCACGAACGGCCGCAGAGGAGTCTGGTAAGTTCAGAACAAATGTCCTAGAAGCGGCCCTTGCCCACTCGAAGAAAGATGAAATTATTGCAGCTTACAATCGTGCTGAGTATCTCGCAGAACGAGTGGGTCTCATGCAGTGGTGGAGTGATTACGTTTTGTCTCAAAAATACAAAGCTCATGTAGCATGAGTCTGACAAAACTCACATATAATTATTGGCAAGACTCGCAAAAAATGCATAATGAGAAATTGATATATTTTTTAAAAATTTAAGCATACAACTAAATAATTTAGCATGTGTGTCATAATAGTTAAATTATCAATTTATCAGTTTTATGCCATATAAAAAACTAAAAAGGATATTATTATGTTAATACTGCCAAAGTTATTTATTATAGAAGTTTATGGATTGAAAGATATTTTTGAAAAGGAACCTATTTATATTATTTTTAGAGAGTCAGATGGTGTAATTCTCAGCCATGCCTACGATCTTCAAGGAGCATCTTCGAAACTTAAATCTTTATTAGAGAAAAACAACTACATTCCCGACGACGTTATAAATAATGGGGTAAAAAAAGAACACATGGATGAGATGTTCAGATTTGTTGTTCCTGGATATGCCACTTACTCATCAAAGACAAATAAAGTTAACTTCAAAAGCTTTTATTTACAACAAAAAGGAAATGAAAGCATTGCTTTATTTTTAAAACCTCTGATAGAGAAAGAGTCACTTGCAAATATTATTATCAAAAAAAGCAAAGAAGATAATACACCATCATGACAATTCTATATTAATCAACATTCTTTCTTTTTGTAATAACTCTTCCGCTTTGAATTGGAATACAACTAATTTCCCTTTCTCTAAAGGGAAATTAGAACTCCCTTCATACAAATAAAAGCCAACAAACCCATTCAAATGTTGTATCTTCAATTTATAAATTGTTTTGTCTTTACTTACCTGAAGTGTTTTTCTACACTCATCAATATATCCTGAACCAAACCAAAGATTATCATTAATTTCCATAAAACCTCCCATTTATTTTTATAATAATACTTAAATATATATTGTCAACATTAGAACAAATAAAGAATATTTAATAAAAATGCCTACTATATAACACTACAATTAATATTAAAGCATGTTATAGCGGAAAATCATTATATATGGTACAATTGTAGATCTGTTTAACGAAGTTAACATTTTTAAGAAGAATATGAATGCAATTGCCCAAGAACTGTTAGATATCAACAAAAAGATAAGGAGTAATCTTTTCAAATGGAACGGGCAATTTTCCCCTCAGTTCATTGAGGCATTGTTGAAAAACTACTCAAAGACTGGTGATGTCGTTCTTGATCCTTTCTCAGGAAGCGGAACTGTATTGTATGAATCATCAAAACTTAATTTAGCAACAATAGGTTGTGATATTAATCCATCAGCCTGCAAAATCTCCAACATTTATAAACTTAGCAATTTAGAATACTGCAATAGAAAAGTTATTGTCGAAAAATTCTCTTCGTTAATAGAACCTGTCTTACAGGAAATTACAGATGAAAACATTTTTGAATATAGTAAAAAATAATTGATTTAATCGATCTCAAAGATGATTTTTTAAAAATTATGGTTGAAGGATATTTAATCCTATCAGACGTCCATCCTCATAACACATGTAAAAGCAATCTTATCAAACTTTTAGATGACTACATACAAGTTGTCCTAGAATTACCTTACAACAGCAATGAGGTGCAATGTTATCAGGCTGATTGCCGACAATTACCTTTAGCTGAAAACACCGTAAGCCTGGTAATAACTTCACCTCCCTATATAAATGTTTTTAATTATCACCAACAATATCGAAAAAATGTTGAAGCTTTAGGCTATGATGTTCTAAAAATAGCCAAGTCGGAAATTGGATCTAATAGAAAATTTCGTCCAAATAGATTCTACACTGTTTTTCAATATATTTTTGACATATCAAAATGTTTAGAGGAAATTAGTCGAGTCAGCAAGAAAGATGCAAGAATCATTTTCATTGTAGGAAAAGTCTCCAATGTTTTAGGAATGAAAATCAATAACGGTGAGATAGTTAAAGAAATAGCTATCGCGATGGGTTTTACTATCCCTTTCATTCAAGAACGTTCATTCAAAAATAAATTTGGTAAAATAATCACTGAAGAAATAATTAACATTCAAAATACCAAAATTCATACACATACTATTAGTTCTTTAGAGGCTATTGGCAGAGAACATCTGTCAAGAGTTTCGAAGGAAGCAAAAGAAGAACGAATTCAAGAGTTAATCACAAAGGCTATTAAAAATTCAGAGAACATTCCTTTGTCTCCAATTTTTGAATAATTAATATCAATATTAACTTAATTGAAACGTACAGTGCGTAAGTGATTCCCTAAGTATGCCAAGAAGATCTTACGCTCATCAGAAATACCACCAATATAGCCTCTAATACTATCCGTTATATTAAAATGGAGCCTATATTGTTGTGATGCTCCAACATGATTCCTAAACATTCTCTCATCTCCATATTGTTGCATAGTTGAGTTAGATTCATCTTTGAGCATTACACCTTTCTCGATTATATGGGAACGCCTTATTTCACCAACCCTCCAATTATTAACACAATAATCATGAAGACATAAAGTAATTTCATAAATTTTATTTAATATACCTAAATTACTTCCTGTTCTCAGTATAAAATCAATTGCACATTGGGATAAAATAACTGAACTACAATCACTTTCAAGTCGTTCCAAAAGTTGCTCAGGAGTTAAAATATCATCATTTTCAATTAATTCGACAACCCAAGAATCTTTGTAATTTTCTGTCTCTAACTCTCCAAGATTTAGAACTTCGACAGCCGATGAACTCCACTCACCGTTGTTATCTAATTCTTTTTTTAACATCTCTATATTGAATTTATCCCATTCATCCGATGAAGGGATTGAGAAGAGAGCATGATTTAGCGAGTAAGCGTATGCTCCCCCAATAGATTGATCTTCATTGAAAAATAATTCATGCTCCAAAGCCTGTTCTTGCAACTCTTCCAAAAAAGGAGTTTCTTGTATTGTCGCTAATAATACGCCTTGATTATCCACTTCAAGGCCAGAGTCATTAATATGGTCAAGAAGAGTTTGTCCATCTTTACATGGTTGCCTTAACACAGAAGAATGATATGCAATTTTTAGTTTTTGGTCATTCCTAAGTAGTTTATTAAACGATACAATTCTGTTGAAATATTTTTTTACACACGTAGACTTATCTAAGTCCAATATCGAAAGCTCATTGAAAGGAAATATACTATCTTTGTTCATTGTTGAGCCCTTAAAATATGATTCAGTGATTTAGTCCATTCATCAAAAAAGCCATTAGGCCAAAAATCAAATTTTGCATTCTCATCCAATTTTGGCGATAGAATGTTTGTATGAGAGGATATATCATTTTCAGAATCTACCATCTCAAAGAAATAAAAATTAACATCATTTGGAACAATAAATCCAGTAACTACCGATTTCCTAATTCCGTTGATTACGTGATCACTATGAGTTTCGACTATGACCTGAACACCATCACTTGCTGTCTTAGAAAATAACTCACCTAATTTTGACTGTCCTTGCGGGTGTAGATGAGCTTCAGGAGTATCAATAATTAACAAATCTCCTTTTTCAGCTTTCAAACATTGTACAATTACGGGTAGCACGTAACTAATTCCAAAACCAACATTTGTGCTTCTATAATTATTAGAGATTCCTAATTTTCTTTCAAATGAATAATTTAAACCAACCAAATCTGTCCCATCTATATAGTCGGTATTTAAAGAGATGTTTGGACATATATCTTGCAACCATTTAATGGTATTTTCAATTAAGGTACTATTAACAGCATTTAAGTGAAGCCTTTCATGGATATCAATTGATTGCTTACCAAAAATGTTCAAATAATGATATACAAATTCACCGGATATACCTATATCTCTAAGATTTCTTACTTTATAATCATTTTTTTCCTGTAGAACAGTTGGCCCCATTCTATTTGCTTGCAGATAATGAATATTATCGAAAAAGTTACTAACTTCAATTTTTTCATGTATTCCATTTTCAATCTGCAAATAATCTAAGCCAAACTCTTCTAAATCCAAATCAAAGGAATACAAAAATTCTTTTCTATCAATTTCTAAAACTAACTCTATTTTTTGATCTTCTGCCCCTTCATGGAAAACGTCCTGTACTTTCCCAAGCTGGCAATAATTATTATTTAAATTGATAACATTGTAGTCAGATGACTGATAATCATAATAAGATTTTAGTAGCAACAATGATTGAATAACAGAAGACTTTCCTGAACCATTTATACCAGACAAAACATTCAATTTGGTAAAAGCAAGTTTAGCCGAGTCGAAACTTTTAAAGTTTTTTAATTTATATGAGTTAATCATTTATCAATTCCTGTATTTTAGACATCAACATATTGTGACGTGTTCTCATTGACTCTGGCTTTCGTGAAGAAATTGCAAAATTAAATTTACTATCATCTTGTAGCCTATCGAACAGATCTAAAACTTCGCCTTTTCTTTCAACCAGAAGTTTACGTTGTGTCTTAGTAATGTTCAGTATGACTGCCATCCATGTTTCAAAAATGTTCTTATTAATAGGTTTCTTTCTTTGAGGTTGAGATGATTTTTTCCTAAAAACCATATCTCCAAAAATTTTGATTAAATCATTGATGGAATTTTTGAATTTAGCTTTAACCTTATTGATTTCATCTTCATCAAGTTCATTTATTTTTTTCATTGCTTCATCAAGATAATCTTCGATTTTCATTTCGAAAATAGCATCTACGTCTAAAAGTAGATAACCTAATGCTCTAAGAACCAAAGCATTGAGTTCCATTCTGTCATTATCTGTTCCCCAAAACTCGGAGATAATCCTCCAATCGGCTAACTCATTCAATAAAATAGTAGGTTTTCCATCATTCAAAGCATGTCTGATTTCTTGAGGTGTTAAAGGTGTCCCACCAGTATTAATTCTTTTAAAAATGTTGAACTTAACATTATCTGGAGTTCCTTGATTTATAAAAACAATGGTAACTTCAGTTTCCTCAATTCGTCTAATAAATGATCTTGGGAGTTCATCATATGAAAGGCCTTCAAAAGAGGTTGTATATTCAAGACCACTTAACCTGAGAGTTTTGTCAACTAAAAACTCTTTTAGTGCAGTAATCCTTTGAAGACCATCGATTATTTTCCATTGATCTTCGTCAGTAGCATCAATGTAAAATACAGGGATAGGGATTCTAACCAATAATGATTCAATCAAACGACTTTTATTATCGTTATTCCAAACACTCTTACGTTGGTATGTAGGCGTCAATATTTCATTGTGTCTTACACGGCTCATAAGGGTATAAATAGACTGGACTTTTGAATCCATCCTTATCTTTGAAGGGTCGAACGGTGCAATTATTTCATCCATTTCTTAGCCCACAATGGAAAAATTTATATAAGCAATTATATCACAAATGTATGTTGCGTAAAATAAAAGTTTAGTTGTTATCAAACTATAAGCAAGGGCTAACTCAGAGAAGCTTGGCTTCTCTAGTTGCCTTGTTTTTCGCTCTATGATTGAAAAAAATACCACACCTAATTGCGCAGCAAAAAATGTTAAGATAATCATAATAGAAGACGTGGGCATAGCAATAGAAAATTCCCAAAAATTTATATGGATTAATAAACTCCGTACGCCAAATATCAACGAAGCCTATAATTAGGTTTCGTTTATTAAGATAAAGCCACCATCTAATCTATATTAGATATTAATGGCAGCCGAATATAGATACTGTGTAAAGGAATCTTAAATGGTATGTAGAATTAGTATTTTTATGTATGAATGTTCGCAAAAAAAATAAAGAACTTTATATCTTGCAGAAAAAAAATTCGTCATTGAAGAATCCCCTATTATTATTTTACAACTTCAATAAATATTCTCGAACGAGTATATATTTAGAATATACTATAGTTTCACAATAAAGACGCCATTATGTTAAATCAATGAATCTCTTGTTAGGGACATGATCGAGAAAATTACTATTGAATCGTGAGTTTCTATTCTCGGCAATTAAAAATACCGGCTGCATAGTAAAGTATGGGAATTCTTTTTGCTCTTCGATATTTATATTAGTAACAAAAACTAGATTCGTTAAGTGATTTTTTTCAAAGATCTTGGAAATACTTTTTTTGAATTCTTTTTGATTAACACTGTCTTTGAGAATGAAACCATTTGTGAAATGAACGAATATCGAAGCTGGTTTATCTTTTTTTAACTGTCTTTTAGCTGCTTCCTTACATGTTTTTTCAAATTTTTTAAGATACCCCTCTGTTAATTCAGAAGTTACCCTTAAATGAACACGACTATTACATCCTTCCGGTTGCGAGGTACAGGCGACAAGTTCGATAGTCTGACTCTTCAATTGCACATCCTGAAAAACGAACTCATCTTGAATATTTTTCAAATCTTTAAATTTTTCGATATATATCTCAAATTGATCGTTTTTTTGGGAACTACCATTATCGAGTGCCTTCGCTATTTTTTCAACAAAGTCATTAAGACTTTCGTCATCTCGTCCAATATTTGAATTTACGTTGATAGTTATTGAGCATAACATATTCAACGGCTCATTTAATAAATTGGTTAATTTTGATTGATGACTGACTAAGGAAGGTGCGAACAAGTTCCTGATATGAGATCATCATATTCATCCGGAGCGCATCCCAGAGGGACATCATGAGCCATCAACTCACCTTCGCCGATAGTGAATTCAGCACTAAGCGCCGTCAGACCCGAAAAGAGATTTTCCTCTCCCGCATGGAGCAGATTCTGCCATGGCAGAATATGACCGCTGTCATCGAGCCGTTTTATCCCAAGGCGGGCAATGGCCGACGGCCCTATCCGCTGGAGACCATGCTGCGTATTCACTGCATGCAGCATTGGTACAACCTGAGCGACGGTGCCATGGAAGATGCCCTGTACGAAATCGCCTCCATGCGCCTGTTTGCCCGATTATCCCTGGATAGCGCCCTGCCGGATCGCACCACCATCATGAATTTCCGCCACCTGCTCGAGCAGCATCAACTGGCCCGTCAATTGTTCAAGACCATCAATCGCTGGCTGGCCGAAGCAGGCGTCATGATGACCCAAGGCACTTTGGTGGATGCCACCATCATTGAGGCACCCAACTCTACCAAGAACAAAGAGCAGCAACGCGATCCGGAGATGCATCAGACCAAGAAAGGCAATCAGTGGCACTTTGGCATGAAGGCCCACATTGGTGTCGATGCCAAGAGTGGCCTGACCCACAGCCTGGTCACCACCGCGGCCAACGAGCATGACCTCAATCAGCTGGGTAATCTGCTTCATGGAGAGGAGCAATTTGTCTCAGCCGATGCCGGCTACCAGGGAGCGCCACAGCGCGAGGAGCTGGCCGAGGTGGATGTGGACTGGCTGATCGCCGAGCGTCCCGGCAAGGTAAAAACCTTGAAGCAGCATCCGCGCAAGAACAAAACGGCCATCAACATCGAATACATGAAAGCCAGCATCCGTGCCAGGGTGGAGCACCCGTTTCGCATCATCAAGCGGCAGTTCGGCTTCGTGAAAGCCAGATACAAGGGGCTGCTGAAAAACGATAACCAACTGGCGATGTTATTCACCCTGGCCAACCTGTTTCGGGTGGACCAAATGATACGTCAGTGGGAGAGATCTCAGTAAAAACCGGAAATAACGCCAGAAATGGTGGAAAAAATAGCCTAAATAGGCTGATTCGATGTGTTTGCGGGAAAAAAATCGGCCCAGATCCGCGAAATTTTAATCAGCGAGTCAGCTTGGGAAGAAATGACCTGCTTATTCGCACCTTCCCTAACACCTTTTCCCTTATAGAATTAGCCTGACCTGCAGTGATATAAAGCCCACGTTCATAAGAAAAAGACTTGCATTCCACCTGTGTTTTTATATTGAAGTTGTCAATAACAAGGTAATCAAAGTTATCGCTTGAGGGGGAATAATCCATACACTCAACTACATTCCCAGCTCTTTTAAGAAAAATATAAGAAAATATCTCAAATTGAATCGCTCGCATTGCATCTGCTTCAATAAATGCTGCTCTAAATTTAGCTTTTAACTTTTCTTTATTTTTTGTTTCCTTCACCTCATTTAAAAGGAACAAAAAGTTATAACTGTAAAATATGGCTTCCGAAATAATATTTCTGAGGTACATATCTTCAGTATTTCGAAGATCCGAGTCAAACAAATACAATCCATAAGTTATAGATTTATCACCCAACACATTAATCTTATCTCCTTTTTTTTCGATTAATTGAGATATATGTGTAATCCAAGGTTTGTCTGGAAACTCAGTGATTAATTGAACATATATCATTTCATAATAATTTTTTTTTGAAGTATTCATATACTTATCCTTTTTGATTAATAGATAGACCATTAAATCTTTATTTTATAATCTCTACACATCTATCTGGAGTGATAGAAGTAATTTTATTTTCCCATATTAAAAAAACATGCTGAAATAATATTTGTTAGCTCCTATTTTCCATTATTTGATACAGATACAACAATAGATAGCTAAAAATTTATTGTATGCTCATCATTCGTAGTATAATCATACCCTTACTAAAAAACAACGATTAAATAATATCAACTTGATATCATTCCATTTTATGTGTTGTGTTGAATGCCATAAATTAAAGCCTAAACATCGAAAACTCAATATATTGAGTCGATTACTAAACAAACCATCTCAAATGAACTAAAAACTTAAACTCTCCTAAAAGAATATAAAAAAGACCAAAAAGCTCATATCGTCAATGTTAAAAAATTACTGAATTGGCATCAAACCTGTGTCAGGTAGTTGAAGTAAAAAGAAGCAAGAGATGATCTTCCATAGATAAAAAAATTGATAGATATGGTAAATCTAAAAATACTCTTTAAGCTTAACAGAAGGCATTCAATTAATTAGCGTTTCATATGATTAAAAAACTTATTGGACTTTCCTTCATTAAGATACTATGCATTTTCATTCATTATTTTAATATCTCAAATACCCCCTTTTCCGAAATTTAAGACACCTCTGCAATCAAAAAAACACTACGTTATTGACAAACAATAATAATAGTATAGTAATAAATCATCAATTCCAGATCTGAAAAGGAGTTCATATGGAAAAAAAACTATCGATACAACGCATTCCCAAAAGCAATATGCCTGTAATAAAACAATCTTCAAAACTGCCTGATCTAATACTACAAACTCTTAGAACGCATTGTGTCAGTGTCCGTCTTAATAACGCAGAATTAAGCAAGCTAAATACATTGAGAGGAGATTATGCAAAAGGCGAATGGCTACGTACTGCTTCGTTACAGAAGCTCCCGACGATTGTGCCTCCGATTAATATTGAAGCATGGAAAACTCTGGGTGAGATCAATCAGAAGCTAAACCGCATTGCTCTTCATATCGATAGTAAGAGTAAAGATAGCCAGCTTACTCATACAGAGCTTTTCGCTGTGAAGCGACAACTGCAAGAGCTTCGCCAGCACCTACTAAATGCTGACATATGGAGCAAACCCTATGAAGGGAATGCAGAAGATCAAAAGGGGTAAGAGCTTCGCTGGTGTTGTTCAATATGCATTGAAGCCAGGTTCACATCATAAAAGTGATCTGACCTGCTCCCTGTTGATTAATACACCCCGATGTTAGTAATGTCTTCATAAGCCACATGAGGACATCCCCATGAAGAAGCGTTTTTCCGACGAACAGATCATCAGTATTCTTCGCGAAGCGGAAGCCGGAGTTTCTGCCCGTGAGCTCTGCCGTAAGCACGCCATTTCCGATGCCACTTTCTACACCTGGCGCAAGAAGTTTGGTGGCATGGAAGTTCCTGAGGTGAAGCGGCTTAAATCTCTTGAAGAGGAGAACGCCCGCCTCAAGAAGCTACTTGCCGAAGCCATGCTGGATAAGGAGGCACTTCAGGTGGCTCTGGGGCGAAAGTACTGACGACAGACCAGAAGCGGGAAGCCGTTGAGTTTATGTGTGATGCGACCGGTCTGTCGCAACGTCGTGCCTGCAGGCTTACAGGTTTGTCCCTGTCGACCTGCCGCTACGAGGCTCAGCGTCCGGCAGCTGATGCGCATTTATCAGGGCGCATCACTGAGCTGGCACTGGAGCGCAGGCGTTTTGGCTACCGCCGCATCTGGCAGCTGCTGCGTCGGGAGGGCCTTCACGTCAATCACAAGCGGGTATACCGTATTTACCACCTTAATGGACTGAGCGTAAAACGCAGACGACGCCGTAAAGGGCTGGCAACCGAACGGTTTCCGCTTCTGCGCCCGGATGCGCCGAACCTGACATGGTCGATGGATTTCGTTATGGACGCACTGGCCAACGGTCGGAGGATCAAGTGCCTGACCTGTGTGGATGATTTCACGAAGGAGTGTCTGACAATCACCGCTGCTTTCGGTATTTCAGGCGTTCAGGTCACGCGTATTCTGGACAGCATCGCGCTGTTTAGGGGCTATCCGGCGACAATAAGAACCGATCAGGGCCCGGAATTTGCCTGCCGCGCGCTCGATCAATGGGCCTTTGAGCATGGTGTGGAACTCCGGCTTATCCAGCCAGGTAAGCCAACGCAGAACGGATTTATTGAGAGTTTTAACGGACGCTTTCGCGATG
The DNA here is from genome assembly GCF_046521475.1 of Enterobacter sp. CPE_E890. Lineage (NCBI taxonomy): Bacteria > Pseudomonadati > Pseudomonadota > Gammaproteobacteria > Enterobacterales > Enterobacteriaceae > Enterobacter > Enterobacter sp. CPE_E890. Next base: position 3,842,172 of record NZ_JBKFZW010000001.1, read on the forward strand.
AGTGTCTGAATGAACACTGGTTCAGCGATATTCTTCATGCCCGGAAAACGATTAATGACTGGCGGCAGGATTATAACGAGTGCCGTCCCCATTCATCGCTGGATTACCAGACACCAGCTGAATTCGCAACGGACTGGCGAAACAGGAAATATGAAGAAAAACCAACCGACATTACTAACTGAAGGTTGTATCTAATCCTGGGGGCAGGTCAACGTAAGTTTCTCCTGATGGCTGGCCATGCTCACGCACCGGCACGATTAACGTGCGTGTACAGGGATAACTGGCTCATTCGTCTGTGGATGATAAAAACCTCTGACGAGCCTCGTTTGAGATCGCCTTTTGATTCAGTGCCGAAATACGTGAAACGAGACATCGGGCTGAAAAAATACATGACGCTATCCACCTCGCCGGCCAATTAGCCACTCATATTGACAAACATCAACGATACCGCCCTTCCCCTATGAAAAATTAAAAAGCAAACCCAGCGCTACGGATTAGCCACTCCAACCCGGAAGGAACCCCGATATGTACAGACCCATAACCGTCATAATATTCATTCTCCTGACCCTCGCCGCCCTCGCTGAAATAGGTGTTTTATCCTTTGGATAATCCTCATGCGAAATACTCCACGTCAGGGTACGTTGATCTCATTACAGTTTTTTCCTAAAGCCACCCCGCTTCGTCTGTGCCATGCTGAATCACGCTCATAACCGATAACGTTAAATGAGGATATTATGAAAAAAACAATTATCGCATTATCTGCCGTTCTGCTGGCGTCCCCAGTATTTGCTGCGACCACACATGCAACTGACGATACCGTCGCTGCGGCGAACGCAAACGCCAACGAGGCGAAGCAAAAACTGCACGAAGAGCAGAACAAAGGTGAAGAGCTGAAGCTGAAACAAAAGCATGCTGCGGAAGGTAAAAGCGAGAGCTTTGGCAGCAAGGTCAGCGAAGATTCCCAGAAAGCCTGGCATAAAACCAAAGAAGGTACCGAGAAAGGGTGGGATGCCACTAAAGAAGGTGCTGAGAAGGGCTGGAACAAAACCAAAGAAGGTGCCAGCGAGCTGGAAAAGAAAGTCACTGAATAACCCCTTCGAAAGGCCGCAAACGCGGCCTTTTTTATTCCCACCTACTTTGCTTCCTGAAGACTAAACTTGTCACAGGGGGGCATCATCATGAGCCACAAAGAAATCGCACCAGAAACCCAGGGCGTCACCGTTGAACTACTCTCCATCGTCGATCTGGGCCCGGAGATCGCTGGCATGGACGGGCGACAACTTCGCATGCGCAGGGTGACACTCGCTCCCGGCGCGGTCTTTGGTCCGGTGCATGATCATATCGATCGCCCCGGTACCGTGTTTATCCTGGAGGGGACGATCACCGACTATCGTAACGGGATCGCCACCGATTACGGTCCCGGTGTCGGCTGGCCGGAGGATCACAATACGGTTCACTGGCTGGAAAACCGTGGACAGGTTACCGCCGTCGAAATCTCGGTTGATATCATTAAAAATCCCGACGCATAAATGCCGAATAGATCCCTGGTGTGACGCGTTTACTCCCAGCGCCCCCAAAAGAGATCCTGAGATGCTACGACGCCTGATTATATTGCTTGTTTTGGTCTGCCCGTGGGCGCTAGCCGTCCCGCAGAGCTACATCATCGACACCAATAACACCGCCATTCGGCTATCCTGGCATGCTTTCGGCGGTATCCTTTCCTGGGCGACATTCAGTGGCGTGACGGGTGCCGTGACGCTTAACCCGAGTAACGATGTCGATGACTATATTCACGTCACTATTCCCGTTGCGACCCTGGTGGCCTCAAACAGCCTGCTCACCTGGCAGCTAAAAAGCGATATGTTTTTTGAATCTGAGCGCTATCCGACGATTGAGTTTGTCAGCTCTCGCGTGGTCGCCCAGGGCGCAGGACGATTCAGAGTGTTCGGCACGCTAACCGTGCGAAATATTGCCCGCCCGGTGATTCTGGAAGCCGTTGTGGAAGACCCGCATGCGCAAGCCCTCACGCTGAATGCCACCACAGCGATTTCGCGCGCGTCCTACGGGATGGATAAATTTGCTCTGGTCGTTGACGATCGTATTGCCATCGCTATTGCGATTCAGACGAACACAATCCCCTCATCCTGAGATCAGGCGTTGCAGCTGTTCTGCGTTGCTCTGCAAGTGAGACGGCGGGTTTCGGCCTATCAGGACAAACTGATAGCCCGCATCCTGCCACCACGCCAGGTTCATACTGTGCCGCTGCTCCTGTTGAAGAGAAGCCGTCGTCTTCTCATCAACAGGAGAGATACAGAGCGCCATCGGGCCGTAGTCGGCGTTGATCCAGGCAATCTGCGCGATAGAGGTGGTTTCATAGCGCAGCATGCGCACCATTTTGAGTTCTGCACCCTGCAGAATAAGCTGCGACATCTGCAATTTCATGCCGATATCCTGTGCGGCCCGTTCCAGGCCGCGTTGCAGAACAGGCGGTGCGCTGTCCATATCCAGCAGTGTTTCTACGCTATACAAAGACATGTATTGCGCTTCGAGGTCACGAATATGGGCGTTTTCATCATCAGGGGCGGAGGCTGGCCGCAACAGATACCCCAGCCCGGAACCGACCATCAAAAAACTGACCGACGCAGCAATCAGTGCGCGTCTGCTTACGCCCGCCGGAGAGGAAGAATGTGGTTCGGGAAGTGCCGCCAGACGCGCCTGCATCTTCTCAAGGGGAGCGTCATCCAGCAGGGAAGCAAACGCCCCGGAGTAGTCCTGATTGCTTTTCATTAGCTCAGCGGTTCGCCCGGAGAGGTGTTCATCACTTCTCAGCTGTTCTTCAAAGTGTTGTGCGTCTGCACGGCACATCTCGCCATCTATCCATGCCACGATAGCATCGTCGTTATAAGGCGGTGTAAAACGGTGCGAATTCAAGAGCGCTTCTCCTTTACCGGAGGCATTGCCTCGGCAGACTTCGCAAGCGTTGCCCGCGCCGTCGCCAGTCGGCTCATTACAGTACCAATCGGCACCGCCAGGGTATCCGCTGCCTCCTGATAGGTAAAACCTTCGACATAAACCAAAAAAACCGTGTTGCGCTGGGCTTCAGGTAACGCATTGACGCGCTGCATCACCTTCAGATAATGCAGGCGCGTTTCATCCTGCTCACGAGTGTCTGGTGCCAGAAGTTCGTCGCTGGCGACAAATCCCTGCCCCTGGCGGACATGTCGTGCCCGAAGCTCGGAGATCCAGATGGAGTGCAATATCGCAAACAGCCACCTGTCGATGCGCGTGCCAGGCATATACTGGTTACTCCTTTCGAGCGCACGCACGCAGGTGGACTGAACCAGCTCTTCGGCGATATCCCTGTTGCGCGACAACACCAGCCCATAGCGCCAGAGACGCGCCAGGTGTGCCGCTAACTGTTGACGAACCTCACTGGTAGCGATGGGTTTTCCCTCCACGAGAAACTCAGGATTCCGGCTGTCCGTTGATGGCAGCCTGCAGATCGCGGTACTCCTCGCAGGACTGGCCACATATGCCTGCTATTACCTTCAACTGTTCTTTCGCGAGGTCAGGCCGTCCCTTGACCATCCATGCCTCACCCAGGTATTCACGGGCTTTGGCATAATCCGGGGCGATCGCCAGCGCACGCTGGTAATAACCAATACCCTCATCTGTACGTCCCAGTTTGCGTGTGGCATAACCGCGATAGTTCCACGCTTCAGCCGTATTGCCATTTTTCAGCGAATCAAGGAGATTCAGCGCCGCCTGATACTCCCCTTTCTTAGCAAGATGGTACGCATAGTTGGTTTTGTCCTGATCGCTCAGGCTGCTGCTCTTGTCGGGTACACATTTCTGGGTTGCACTGTCATACACCTGCCCTGATGGGCAGTCAGGCGTTTTGCTCTCGGTACTATTATTGCCCATTGCCAGCGCCAGTGGGGACAGCAGGGTAAAAATCAGTACCGGGATCAAACGAAGAGAGGTCGTGTTCATATAAAGCTCCAGGGTAAGAAGGGGGTGACGTCAGTAAACGCCCGACTCACGATTTTTATTCATTCTCCCCGCGAGTTTTTTGCTGTCCAAAATCATGCTGATGTCGTCGGACTCATGACAATGAATAAGCTTATTTCACCCTTAACTTAATGTTATTGTTTGCGGGTGATAGCAGAATTTTAACTCCGCACAACAATATATTTTATCCTTCAAGCGACATAATATATCTTACATCAAAAATGTTACCCTAACTTAAATGAATATTAAGCACACTTAAACAACCACGTTTTTCATTATATTAAAAACATTCCCTACCAATTATCGCACTGTATAAATCTCATTAAAAACAACATTGCACAGCAAAAAAAATAACCATCAAAAACAAATATTTACATAAATTAAATCATTGGAAACCCCAATATATAAATGCCACGTTATTGTTTCGACCTTTATTTACAAAAGCCAAAGTTGCACAACCCGTGTTTTCTGTCTATATCATTTTTATATCTCAAAAATAATTCCTCTATTAATTACAGGGTTATATAAGACACTAAACACCCATAAAAACGGTTCTGTTTTATAAGTCATTAGATTCGCTCTGATGTTGCCACTCTGAATACTGGCGGGCATCGTGCGCGCTAAAAACAACGGTCAGTGCTGCGTATAACAGCGACTGCGCCGGGGGCGCCCTTTACCTTCTGCAGAGATGGCTCGTCTTACTCGCCGTTCATGACACACCTGCTGGAGTAATAACTAAATGAGCCAAATCTCTGTTATATCGAAACTTACTGGCGTGGAAACGACCACGGAAGGCACACAGGTTACGCTGAGCCATTCCTCTATTGTTGAACTTCATGTAGAGCGGGCCGATGTCTCCCACTTCGCGCGCAGTGGAAACGATCTGCTGGTGACGCTGCATTCCGGCGAGGTGATCACCCTTAAAAATTTCTACGTCACTGACGCGCAGGGAGCAAGCCAGCTGGTTCTGCAGGACAGCAATGGCGCACTATGGTGGATTGAAGACCCTACCGGGGCCGCCTCGTATGAATCCATAGCCTCCACGGACGTGTTGCTTGCCGCATCAGGGAGTGATGCCGGTGGTGCCGCCATCTGGCCATGGGCACTGGGCGGCATTGTCGCAGCAGGTGGCATCGCAGCGGCGGCAAGCGGCAGCGGTGGTGGAGGTGGCGGCAGTGATCATAACAGCAGTACTGACCCCACCACGCCCACTGACCCGACGGACCCGACCGATCCAGCCGACCCGGATACGACGCCGCCGAATGCGCCTTCCAGTCTCCAGTTCTCATCAGACGGTAAAACCGTCACCGGTACCGCAGAACCCGGCAGTACAATCACCCTGAAAGATACTAATGGCAATGTGGTTGGCACAGGTAAAACCGGCAGTGACGGCTCGTTTACCGTCACCCTCGGAACACCGCTGACCAACGGCGAGCAGGTAACAGCCACCGCAACGGACAGCGCCGGGAATACCAGTCAGGGCACAAATGTGACCGCACCGGATCTCACCGCACCTGATGCGCCAACGATCGGCAGCGTGATCGACGATATAGCTCCTCAGACGGGGGCGGTAACCAACGGCGGCAGCACTAACGATCAGCGGCCGCAGCTCACCGGCACCGCCGAACCCGGCTCCACCGTGACGATTTATGACGGCGGTATCGCCATTGGCACGGCGGTCGTCGCCAGCAACGGTACATGGACATTCACCCCGTCAGTCGACCTGAGCGAAAGCACCCACCAGATTACCGTCCGTGCAACCGACGCCGCGGGCAATACCGGACCCGCCTCACCGGTTTTCACCCTCACAGTCGATCTGACGCCTCCGACTACACCGACCGCGATTCTGCTGACCGACGACACGGGGTCTGTCAGAGGAGCTATCACTTCGGGCACGCTGACCGATGCGACGCAGCCGCTCCTGGCAGGAACAGGGGAGCCCGGTGGAACCATCACCATTTACGATAACGGCGTGGTCATTGGCACCACGACGGTGCTCCCCAACGGTACCTGGAGCATCACACCCAATGGACCGCTCCCGGAAGGAACGCACTCCATCACCGTCACTGAAACCGATGCCGCCGGAAACCAGAGCACGGCATCCGCGCCTGTCACCTTCACCGTAGATACCACCCCGCCGTCTGCTCCTGGAAATCTCGTGGTATCAAATGATGGCGGCACCATCAGCGGTACCGCAGAGCCGGGCAGCACGGTGACCATCCGTGAAGGCGGCGCACTCGTTGGCACTCCAGTTGTTGCCGATAGTCAGGGTAACTTTAGCGTGACGCTGAACCCACCGAAGCTCAACGGCGAAATCCTGACCGCTGACGCCACCGACACGGCAGGCAACACCAGTCCAACCACCTCCGCGGCGGCACCGGACATTACCCCGCCGCAGATCCCGATCATCGTATCGGTGATTGATGACGTACAGGCCACCACCGGCCCCGTGGGCCCGAATGGACTGACCAATGACCGGGCCCCAACCATTAACGGTACGGGCGAGGCGGGCTCGACCATTACGATTTCTAACGGCAGCGATGTCCTCGGCACGGTGGTTGTTCCACAATCCGGCCTGTGGAGCTTTACCCCACCTTCACCGCTGGTCGATGGCACTTACGTGCTCACGGCAAAGGCGACGGATCCCGCCGGTAACCAGAGCGGAATATCTGCCTCCTGGACAATTAACGTCGATGGGACGGCACCTGCAGCCCCGGTGATTTCCCAGGTCGTGGACGATGTGCCCGGGGGAATTGTTGGCTCGCTCGGCCAAAATGCCACCACCAATGACACGACCCCAACGCTCAGCGGTACCGCCGAAGCAAACGCAACGGTCACCCTCCGCGTGGACGGTGTGGCTATCGGTACAACCGTTGCCAATGGCCTCGGCGTATGGATCTTTACGCCGTCCTCGCCAATCGGTGAGGGGCCTCACGCTCTGACCGCTGTTGCAACCGACGCGGCAGGTAACTCAAGCGATGTCTCCAACACCTGGACTCTGACGATTGACAGCGTCGCGCCTGCGGCTCCGGTGATTACCCAGGTGATAGATGATGTGCCCGAGCGTCTCGGTGCGCTCAACGCTAACGACAGCACCAACGACACCACGCCGACGCTCAACGGCACCGCTGAACCGGGCTCGAAGGTCACCATCCGTCTGGATGGTGCAGATGTTGACACAGTAGTGGCGGACAGCAACGGTGCGTGGACCTTTACCCCAACCACACCGCTCGGTAACGGCGCGCATACCTTTACCGTCGTCGCAACCGACGCTGCGGGTAACACCAGTCTCGCCTCAGACGGCTTCACCTTTACTGTCGACACCACTCCCCCTCTGGCAGCGACCATCGCCAGCGTGACCGATGACGTCGGCAGTATTAAAGGCCCACTCAGCAACGGGGATACCACGGATGACACCCAGCCGCTGCTGCAAGGTAGTGCCCCTTCTGGAGCAACGATCACCATCTATGACGGCACAACCCTGCTCGGCACCGCTATCCTCGACGGCAATGGTGGCTGGAGTTTTACCCCCATTACCCCACTCACCGATGGTCCACATTCGCTGACCGTTCACGCCACGGATGCCGCAGGTAATACCACCGTCTCCAGTCCGTTTGTACTGACGGTAGATACCGTGGCACCTGCCACACCGGATACCCCGGCCATCACCGTCAACCCTGACGGCGGCGCAGTACAAACGCCGCTGAACCCGGGCGAAATCACTCGCGATACCACGCCAACCCTGAGCGGTACCGGCACGGCGGGCGATACCGTGACCATCTACAATGGCGGCGACAAAATTGGTGATACCGTGGTAGACGGCAACGGTAACTGGAGCTGGACGCCGCCAGACCCGCTGCCCAGTGGAACCTATGACATTACCCTTACCGTCACCAACATGGACGGTACAGGTAATGAGAGCGCACCTTCCCAGCCGGTCACCATCACCATTGATACAGACCCGCCGGCTACGCCTGCGCCACCGATCGTCACCGACAGCGTCACCCAGATAACCGGACCAGTTGCCGATGGCGGAACGACCAACGATCCCCGTCCGGTTCTGAGCGGTACCGGAACGGCAAACGACGTTATCACCATTTATGACAGCGTAAATGGCGGCGCGGCGTCAGTCGTCGGCACCGCCACGGTAGACAGCAACGGCAACTGGAGCTGGCGCCCTGGCAGTAATATCGCTGAGGGGAACCACGAATACACCGCAACCGCCACCGACGAAGCGGGCAACGTCTCTGGCTCCTCGCCGGGGATAACGATCACGGTGGATACCATAGCGCCGGCTACGCCGGTGATTGGTGCCGTGGGCGGCGCGCTGGATGGTGGCTATACCACGGATGCAACACCACTGGTCGGCGGAACCGGCGTCAACGGTGAGACGGTAATCGTCTACAACAACGGCGTGGAGGTAGGACGTGTCGTCGTCGCGAATGGTGAATGGACCCTGACGCTACCGACACAAAACGACGGTCCGCTGCATATCACCGTTGCGGGTGTTGACGCGGCAGGTAACGTTAGCGCCCTTAGCCCGGTCTTTGACGTCACGGTGGATACCACTGCACCTGAAATACCGCTGATAGATGCCATCACCCCCAGCTCTCTTTCAGGCAGCGTGCTCTACACCAATGACGGTACGCCGACCCTCACCGGGACCAGCGAACAGGGAACCACCGTTATTGTCTCCGTCGATGGTACTCCGTCGGGGGTGCCAGTAACCATACAGCCGGATGGCAGCTGGAGCTGGACCGCCGGGAGCACGCTGTCCGACGGCCAGCACACCTTCACCGTTTCTTCCAGCGATCCGGCAGGTAATCTCTCCGGAAATTCAGCACCACTCAGCGTCACCGTGGATACTGTCGCACCGCCAAACCCGAGCAATATGAATCTGGCAACAGAAGGGACACCGCTGACCGGTACCGGTGAGGCGGGAAGCATCATTACCGTGAAAGACGGTAGTGTGGTCATTGGTACCGGCGTTGTTGCAGGCGATGGCAGCTTCTCTATTGCGCTGAGCCCCGCGCAACTGGATCCTGCCACGCTGACCGTAACCGCCACCGATGCCGCAGGTAACAGCAGCCCTGGCGCGACGTTTATCGTCACCGATTCACCGCTCGATTTGCCTCAGGTACCGGTTATTACGGCGATCAACGATGACGTTGCCCCTGTCACCGGCGACGTGAAAGACAAAACCACCAACGACACCACGCCAACGCTTACCGGCACGGCCGAAGCCGGCAGCCTGATTACCATCTACCTGGACGGTAGCGTGACGCCCGTGTCGACGGTCACCGCAGACGGCAGCGGAAACTGGAGCTATACGCCGCCCGCGCTGGACGAAGGGCTGCATACCTTTGAGGTAACCGCGACCCTCAATGGCCTGACAAGCGGTCGCTCTCCGGCCGCCGCCGTAACCGTCGACCTCACTGCGCCAGGTACCCCCACCATTGGCTCGGTACTTGACGATGTGGGTCCCGGCACGGGCCCGCTGACCAACGGTCAGACCACCAACGACAATCAGCCGACGCTGACCGGTACGGGTGCTGTGGGAGACACCATCTCCATCTACAGCAACGGAACGCTGCTGGGCAGCGTAGTGGTTGGCAATACGGGAACCTGGAGCTATACAACGTCGCCCCTGGCGGAGGGGAATAACGTCCTGACCATCCGCGAGACCGATCCGGCCGGGAATCAGAGCGCGCCTTCGGCGGGCTTCACCGTTGTGGTGGATACGGTTTCCACCACGCCGGTCATCACTAATGTTACGGACAACGTTGGCAATACCGCCACTACCGTGATCAGCGGCGACCCCACTAACGACGCCACGCCAACCCTTTCAGGAACCGCAGAAGCAAACAGCGTGGTGACGATTTTCGACGGTGGCACGCAGATTGCCGTGGTTACGGCTGATAGCGCTGGCGCCTGGACCTTCACTCCTGACACCGCGCTCGGCGAAGGCTCGCACAGCTTTACCGTTCGGGCGACCGATCCGCTGGGCAACGTCAGCCAGGTATCAAACACCTGGAGCGTGGTGGTTGACCTGACAGCACCGACGGTTCCCACGCTGGATACGGTGAATGACAACGTCCCGGGCGGCGTCACGGGCGACCTTACCAGTGGGCAGATCACCAACGACAACACGCCGACGATTAGCGGTACCGGACAGACGGGCAGCACCATCCACATCATGAATAACGGTACGCCGATTGGCCTGGCTACCGTTGATGGAAACGGGAACTGGTCCTTTACCCCGAGTACGCCGCTAGTCGATGGCAGCTACGCCCTTCGCGCTTATGCAACGGATGTGGCAGGCAACGCCTCGGCTAATTCCTCGGTCTTCACCTTTACTGTGGATACCACAGGACCCGCTGCGCCAGTGCTTACCAGCGTCATCGACGATGTCGGTCCGGTCACCGGTACGCTCACGACGGGCAGCAGCACCAACGACGCACGCCCGACCATCAACGGCACGGGCGAAGTGGGTGCCACGGTTCATATCATTGTCGACGGCAACGAAGTTGGCACCGCTGTGGTGAATGCTCAGGGCAACTGGACCTTTACCCCAGGTGCCGATTTGAGCGATGGGCCACATGCTATCACCTTCAACGCGACCGACACGGCAGGCAACACTGGCAGCACGACGGCACCGTTTAACCTGACCGTGGATACGGTCGTGCCGTCTGCGCCGGTCATTTCGACCGCGGCAGACAACGTGGGAAGCATACAAACTCCGCTCTCTTCCGGGCAGAGCACCGACGACACCACGCCGACGCTGAACGGCACTGCGACCGCCAACGCCACGGTGACCGTTTATGAAAACGGGCAGCCGGTTGGCACCGCGCAGGCGGACGGAAGCGGCGCGTGGAGCTTTACGCCGTCAACGCCACTGGTCAACGGAAGCCATACCTGGACCGCCACCGTCACCGATGCGGCGGGCAACATCAGCCTGCCTTCACCTGGCTTTACGTTGATTGTTGATACCCTCGCGCCAAACGCGCCGGTTATCAGCCAGGCGATAGACGACGTGGGCACTGTCACCGGCCCGCTCACGTCCGGACAAACCACCGACGATACCGTACCGCGGCTTGTCGGAACCAGCGAACCGTTTGCCACCGTGAAAATCTACGAAGGCACGACGCTTGTCGGAACAGGCACCGCGGATGCCAGCGGCAGCTGGAGCATCCTGCTCACCACCACGTTGACAACCGGTCCGCACAGCTTCACCGCCCAGGCCACGGATGCGGCTGGCAACACCAGCGTATCCTCAACAAGCTTCAGCCTGACAATTGACACCACGCCGCCTGCTCTGCCAGTGCTGACCAGTATCCTGGATGACGTGGGCAATGCGGCGACGCCGGTTGCTAACGGTGGGTTCACCAACGATGCCCAGCCAACTATCACCGGCACGGCGGAAGCCGGATCGACGGTGAAAATCTTTGATAACGGCGTACAGATCGGCAGCGTGACGGCGACCGGCGGGGCGTGGAGCTATACGCCATCTCCGGCGCTGAGCAACGGTGCACACACGCTGACCTTTACCGCCACGGATGCGGTGGGCAACGCCAGCGCGCCAACCGCCGGGTATGTGATTAACGTCGATACCGCTGCGCCAGGTGCGCCGGTCATCAGTTCAGTGATTGATGATGTCGGCAGCGTTACCGGTCCGGTGACCGGTACGAATCCGACCAACGACACGCGTCCAACGCTGACCGGGACTGCCGAAGCGAATGCCACGGTTCGGATCTACGATGGCATCACGCTGGTGGGCACGGTGACCGCCGATGGAAGCGGTAACTGGACCCTGCCGCAAACCACCACCACGCTGACGGAGGGTACGCATAACTTCACCGCCACGGCTACCGATGCGGCGGGCAACACCAGCGTGGCGTCAGCCGTGACGACGATAATCGTCGATACGACCGCCCCCACGGCGCCGACCGGAACCTTCAACGCCGACGGTAGCATCCTGACCGGGAGTGCGGAAGCCGGCAGCACCGTCAGTATCCGCCTTGCGGATGGCTCGACGGTGACCACCATTGCGGGCAGCAACGGTACATACAGCTATACCTTTGTTAACAAACAGATCGAAGGCCAGACGCTGCAGATCACCGCCACCGACGCGGCAGGCAACACCTCGCTGTCTGGTTCGGCTCTTGCACCGGTGCTGCCGCTCTCCGCCAGCAATAACGTCGAAGAGCTGAACCTCAGTACCACGGCAACCGTCACTAATACTCAGTACAGCGATTACGGCTTCCTGCTGGTTGGCGCAGTGGGCAACGTCCTGACGCTGCTGGGGAATGACACCGCCCAGGTGAACTTCACCGTAGTCAGCGGCGGCAGCGCAGATATCGTGGTGAATGCCAACGCTACGGGCGCGGTACTCTCTCTGCTCAACACTCTTGAGCTGGTGGTGCAACACTGGAACGGCAGCACCTGGACCACCGTCGTCGACACCGGACAACCGCAGTTTGCCGATCTGTTGACCCTCGGGGCCACCGGCGTATCACTGAACCTGAGCGGGCTGGCTGACGGCAACTATCGTGTCCTCAGCTATAACACCAACCTGCTGGCAACCGGCTCTTACACCAGTCTGGATGTCGCGGTGAAAGAGACCGGCCCGGGTACGGTCACGGGTGAGACCAGCCTGAACGGGAACGTGATCCTCGATACAGACCCAACCGCTGGCAGCGACAACGCCCCGGCCGGGACCACGGTCTCCGCAGTCACCAACGCGCTGGGTGTCACCACCAGCATTAACGCCGACGGCACCGTGATCCAGGGCAAATACGGTACGCTGACCGTTAACCGCGACGGCAGTTACACCTACAATCTGACCGACACCAGCGCCGCGGTCATTGGCCGGACGGAGAGTTTCACCTACACCATCACCCATAACGGTGCCAGCGCGTCGGCGAACCTGGTGCTGTCCCTGGGTGCCGGTACCGTCGTCAACGGTATTGTGGCGGTGGACGACACTGCCTCGCTGACCTTTGACACTACCGTAAGTGAAATCAATAACGGCGCTTCATCGCAGGGTGGTTTTACGGTGGTGGGGGTGAATCTCGGCAGTACGCTGGGGCTTAACCTGCTGGATGATATGACCAACCCCATCATCTATAACGTGGAGGAAGGCACCACCCGCACCATGACCATTCAGGCCTCCGTGGGTGGCGTAGCCCTGGCATCGGTGTTCGATCTGTATGTCTATAAGTTCAACAACGCGACCCAGACCTTCGAGCAGGTCCGCGTTGAGCCAGGCTGGCTGCGCGCCCCGCTGTTGGGCGGTACCTCGCAGCAATTGACGCTGAACCTGCCCGCCGGGGAGTATCTGTTCCTGCTGAATACCGCATCCGGGATCGCCGTTCTGACAGGCTACACGCTGAGCGTCCTGCAGGATCACGTTTACAGCGTGGCAAGTATCAGTGAAACGACCACGGGCGACGTGCTGGCGAATGACCCTGTGCCGGCAGGCACGGTGGTCACGGAAGTGAACGGCGTGGCGGTCAACAGCAGCGGCCTGACCACCATTCAGGGTGAATACGGCACGCTGACTATTAATTCGTCCGGCCAGTACACCTATACCCTGAGAGCCGGTGTGGGTGCAGACCATATCAGCACGCCTGATACCTTCGTCTACACCGTGACCGCGCCTGACGGCTCGAAGGATACGGCATCGCTTAACATCACCCCAACCGCTCAGGCGATGGATGCGGTCAACGATGTCAGCGCCACGATGGATGTGACGTCAGTGCACCACACAACCGCCTATTCAGATACGACCGTAGGAAGCGCAAGCTGGACCACGCTTGCGCTGCCCTCATCGGGAAGTGGCAGCGGTACCTTTGTGGTGGATCCGAACACCGCCCTGCACAATGCCGTTCTGCATTTCAACGTAGCCTCGCTCCTGTCGCTGGGAGGATTGACGGTTAACTGGACGTTGTCTCTGGACGGAACAACGATCCGTACCGGTTCATTTAACGGCGGAATATTGCTGGGCGGTAATGCGGATGTCCCTTTAACAGGTCTTGACCTGAACGCAGGCACTTACACCCTGAGTTATACCGGTAGCGTGGGTGCACTAGGAATAGGAACCATCACTATCACCCCAAGCGTCACCGGCACCAGCTACTCTCTGTCACAGTTCGACGCGACAGGCACCCACACCGTCAACGGCAATATCTTTGACGGCACCGATTCCGGCGGCGTGATGGACCAGCTGCACTCGGTGGATACCCGCCTGAGCGTGACCGGCTACAACGGCGTGACCACCACGCTGGATCCGTATACCGGCAGCGCCACGGTAAATATCACCGGCCATTACGGCGTCCTGGCGATCGGCGCTGACGGCCATTACACCTATACCCTCAACAGCGGTGTATCGCTCTCATCCATGACGTCGAAGGAGACCTTCAACTACACCCTGACCGACTCTACCGGGAGAACGGACAGCGCCACGCTGACCATCAACATGGCACCGCAGTTCATCAGCTCTGAACATAACGACGTCATCACCGGCACCGCCTACGGCGACACGCTGATTTACCAGGTGCTGAACAATACGGTGGGGAATGCCACAGGTGGGAACGTCAGCAGCACCGTGGGCGACCACTGGACCGGCTTCTCGCTGGCGCAGGGGGACAAAATCGACATCGGCGATCTGCTGGTGGGCTGGAACGGTAGCGCCTCAACGCTCGGAAATTATCTCCATGTCACTAATAGTAATGGCAATACCGTGATCTCCATCGACCGTGATGGTACAGGGAGCACCTACACTAATACTACGCTCGTTACGCTTGATGGCGTTCAGACCACCTACGACGAGCTTGTGAACCAGCAACACATCATTACCTGATAGCACCTGCAAGAGATGACCCGGGCGCACAGCGCCCGGGCATAAATAATAAAGCTGTACATATTTATTAGGGACATGACATGGGAATGAAGATGCCTTACTGGTGGCTCTCGTGCTGCCTGATATCTGTGCCCGCTCTCAGCGCGAACCCGGCGGCGACAATCAATACCGGACAACTCCGCGAAACGCAGGAACTCCCCTCACTCAATGGTCGCGTGGCCCCTGTGGCCGGTAAAGCCGCGCCCGGCTCATTGCAGCTTGGCGAAGCCGTCAACCGTGCCGTCACCTGGCACCCGGCCATCAGCGAGGCCGTGGGAAAACTCTACCAGCAGAGCGAAGAGGTGGACGTTGCTAAATCAAAATACTATCCGCAGATAAATGCCGGCGTGGACAACGGTTATTCCCATGACGGCGACCAGAACGGCTTTACGCCGTCGATGGTGCTCTCCCTCTCACAAATGCTTTACGATTTTGGCAAGGTAGCAAGTCAGGTGCGCGCCGAGAGCGCTGGCGTGGCCCAGCAGCAGGCCAACGTGCTGGTCAGCATCGACACCATCGCCCACGATACCGCTGTCGCCATGGTGCAGGTACAAACCTGGCAGCAGATGGTTGAGACCGCGAAAGAGCAGCTTGAGGCTCTCTCCTCCATTGGCACACTGACCCGCCAGCGTAACGACGAAGGGGCCACGTCGCTTTCTGACGTCGTACAGACCGATGCGCGTATTGAAGGCGCTCGCGCCCAGTTGATGCAGTACCAGGCCAGCCTCGACAGCGCCCGCGCCACGCTGATGAGTTTTCTCGGCTGGAACAGCCTGAACGATATCAGCAATGATTTTCCGCAAAAGCTGGGGCGGAGCTGCGATATCGCCGAGCCGGACGACCGTCTGGTTCCCGCAGTACTCGCAGCCTGGGCACAGGCTAACGTCGCCCAGGCAAACCTTGACTACGCCGACGCGCAAATGACGCCGACTGTCTCGCTGGAGCCAGAAGTGCGCCATTATATGAACGATCGCTATGCGGGGAGCGAAACGCGGGATCGTACCCAATATTCCGCGTGGGTGAAGGTGCAGATGCCGCTCTATCAGGGCGGCGGCCTCACCGCCCGGCGTAACGCTGCCGGACACGCGGTGGAAGCGGCGCAGTCCACCATTCAGCGCACGCGTCTTGACGTCCGCCAGAAACTGCTGGAAGCCCGCAGCCAGGTGATGAGCCTGCAAAGCACGCTGCAAATCCAGGGCCGCCAGGAAGCCCTCAGCGCCCGCACCCGCGAGCTGTACCAGCAGCAATATCTCGATCTCGGCTCACGCCCGCTGCTTGACGTACTCAACGCCGAGCAGGAGGTCTATCAGGCGCGGTTCACCCAGCAGCAGACTCTTGGCCAGCTGCACCAGCTGCAGCTCAACTGCCTCTATAACACCGGGCAATTGCGTCACGCGTTCGATCTTGATAACCGCACCATCCAGACCGTGGAGATCCAGCCATGAAGCAACGCGAAATCCCGCAGGGTGAAACGATGACGGATGAGGCGCTGGCCCAGTGGGCACAGGCCTTTGGTTTTGTCGCCACGCGCTACCGCGTCGCCTGCTCTCCTGGCGCACTGCTGGCGGGTGCGCCGTGGCTGAAAGGCAAACCGATGGTGCCCGCCCTCACCCAACTGGCACGAGATGCGGGGCTATCGTTTCAGTTGCTTACCGGCGGCCAGGAGGCTATCAACAGTTGGCGTCTGCCGGTGGTGGTGGCGATGAATGACGGCAGGATCGGCGTGATCGAGCATTTCAACGGCGAAGATACCCTGGAGGTCAGCTTTTTCGACGACGAGACCTACACCAACCGGCTGTCGATGACGGCGATGTTGCCCGCTATCCTCCACGTCATTGCCCTGCGTCCACTCGCCGCGCTGAAGGACAGCCGCGTGGACGCGTATATCTCAAAATACCGTCCGGACTGGCTTTACCGGCTGGTGATGCGCGACTTGCGCCCCTACAGCTGGGTGATGCTGGCCGCGCTGTTTATCAACGTGCTGTCGCTTTCCGGGATCGTCTTTTCCATGCAGGTCTACGACCGGGTGATCCCCGCCCAGTCCTACCCGACGCTTTACGTCCTGACGATTGGGGTGTTGATCGCCACGCTGTTTGGCTTTGTGCTGCGCGTGGCGCGCGGACACATTATGGATCTGCTGGGCAAGCGCTCGGATATGCGCGTTTCGGATCGCGTATTCGGCCACGCCCTGCGCCTGCGCAACAGCGCGATCCCCCGCTCCACCGGCAGTTTTATCTCTCAGCTGCGCGAGCTGGAGCAGATCCGCGAGATGGTGACCTCCTCCACCATTTCCACGATTGTCGACCTGCCGTTCTTCCTACTGTTTGTGGTGGTGCTGGCGATCATCGCCCCGCAGCTGGCGTGGATCGCGCCGGTGGCGGCGGTGATCATGGTTCTGCCCGGCCTCCTGCTGCAGAAGAAGCTGGCGGAGCTGGCGAAACAGTCGGCCCATGAATCGACCCTGCGCAATGCCGTGCTGGTAGAGAGCGTGCAGGGGCTGGAGGACATCAAGCTGATGCAGGCGGAAAACCGTTTTTTGCAGCAGTGGAACAGTTATATCCAGATCACTGCGGAATCCGGCCTGCGCACCCGGGAACTGACGCAGAACCTGATCAGTTGGGGGATGACGATTCAGAGCCTGGTCTACGCTGGCGTGATTGTGGTCGGTGCGCCGATGGTGATCGACGGCACCCTGACCACCGGTTCGGTGGTTGCCGCGTCGATGCTGGCCTCCCGCATGATCGCCCCGATGGCGACGTTGTGCGGCGTGCTGGCCCGCTGGCAGCAGGTTAAAGCGGCAAAAGAGGGGCTGGACAGCATCATGCAGCTTCCCACCGAAAATCAGCGCGAAGAGACGCCGATCCGCCAGGACGTGTTGCGCGGTCACTATCTCTTCGAGCAGGCGCAGTTCCGCTATCAGCCGGACGATCCGCGCATGGCGCTGCGCATTAACCGGCTGGAGATCCGCCCGGGTGAGAAAGTGGCGATCCTCGGGCGCAACGGCGCGGGCAAATCGACCCTGCTGCAGGCCATGGCGGGGGGGATGGATCTGGCGGCCGGCGAGCTGCGGCTTGATAACTTCAGCCTGCCGCATCTCGACGTCGCTGACGTCCGGCGCAACGTCGGCTTTATGACCCAGAACGCGCGGTTGTTTTACGGCACCCTGCGCGAAAACATCACCCTCGGCATGCCGCGCGCCACCGACGAAGAGATTTTCGAGGCGCTGGAGCTGACCGGCGCGGCCGGCTTCGTGCAGAAGCTGCCCAAGGGGCTGGACTACCCGATCATGGAAAACGGCGTGGGATTATCTGGCGGACAACGCCAGTCGATTCTGCTGGCGCGGATGCTCCTGCGCGATCCGAATATTGTGCTGATGGATGAACCCACCGCGTCGCTGGACGAGCACACCGAGCGGGAATTTATCCAGCGTCTGGGGGACTGGCTCGGGCACCGCACCCTGATTGTCGCCACGCACCGCGTACCGGTGCTGGAACTGGTAGAGCGGGTGGTGGTGCTCAAAGAGGGAATGCTGGTGATGGACGCGCCAAAAGCACAGGCGCTGAGCAACAGCCGCATGCAGCAGCAGCAGGCAGCAACCGGACGGGAGTGGAAAAATGAAAATCAGTCAGCGTGACGTCGCCGCAATGGACGATCTGGATAACGCCCTCGACTCCGAAAGCGGCTACACCGGTGCGCGACGGATCGTGATCTTCTCGCTGCTGATGTTTGTGGTGCTGGGCGTCTGGGCGTGGTTTGGCGTGCTGGATGAGGTGTCAACCGGCTCGGGTAAAGTGATCCCCAGCTCGCGCGAGCAGGTATTGCAGTCGCTTGACGGCGGGATACTCACCGAACTGAACGTCCACGAAGGGGATCAGGTGCAGGCCGGGCAGGTGCTGGCGCGGCTTGATCCGACGCGTTCCGAATCGAACGTCGGCGAAAGCGCGGCGCGCTACCGCGCTTCACTGGCCTCCAGCGCGCGCCTGTACGCCGAAGTGAACGATCTCCCGCTGAAGTTTCCCCCTTCGCTGGCAAAATGGCCGGATCTTATTGCCGATGAAACACGACTTTACAACTCCCGCCGCGCACAACTGGATGACACCCAGCGAGAGCTGCGCGCCGCGTTAGACCTGGCGAATAAAGAGCTGGCGATCACCCAACGTCTGGTGAAAACCGGCGCTGCCAGCCACGTAGAGGTGCTACGGTTGCAGCGGCAAAAAAGTGACCTGGAGCTGAAGCTCACCGATGTGCGCTCCCAGTATTACGTTCAGGCCCGCGAGGCGTTATCCAAAGCCAACGCGGAGGTGGATATGGTCTCCGCCATTCTTAAAGGCCGCCAGGACTCCGTCACCCGTCTGACCGTAAAATCCCCGGTGCGCGGGATCGTGAAAAACATCAAGGTCACCACCATCGGCGGCGTGATCCCGCCCAACGGCGAGCTGATGGAGATTGTGCCGGTGGACGATCATCTGCTGATTGAAACCCGCCTCTCGCCCCGCGATATCGCCTTTATCCACCCGAACCAGGAGGCGCTGGTGAAGATCACCGCCTACGATTACGCCATTTACGGCGGGCTGCACGGGGTCGTGGAGACGATTTCCCCGGACACTATTCAGGACGAGGCCAAGCCGGAGGTGTTCTATTACCGGGTCTTTATCCGCACCAGCCAGGACTACCTGGTGAATAAAGCGGGCAGGCACTTTTCGATTGTGCCGGGGATGATTGCGACGGTGGACATTAAGACCGGAGAGAAAACGGTGCTGGATTATCTGATTAAGCCGTTTAACAGGGCGAAGGAGGCGCTGAGGGAGCGGTAAGCCTGGAGTGCCGGGTGGCGGCTTCGCCTTACCCGGCCTACGTTCCCGCAGGTACGCGCAAGCGCAGCACCGCCGGGCATTAAACCGCACGCCAGAAGCGGAATCCACCTCGAAGAATTTACCTTTAGTCATGCATCCCACTTCCCTTCAGCCATCACCAGGGTAATATTACCCGCAGACAAAATGCACTTGCGCACAGTGCAAGAGTGCACTACTATTCACTCAGCTTCATGGACTGGAGCTCACCAGCATTATGATTAATCATTTTCGGGATCAATGGCTTGAGGATTTTTTTCTTTACGGTAGATCGAGCAATGTTATTCCTTCAAATCTGGAGACAGCGCTTGCGAGAAAGCTCGACATCATCAACGCAGCTACTTCTCACCGGGATTTGCGATCGCCACCGGGTAATATGTATGAAGCATTGAATCCTCCTCTGAAGGGATATTCCTCAATCCGGGTAAACAGGCAATACAGGCTTGTATTTCTCTGGACAAAGGGTAAAGCAGACGATCTCTACCTCTCTCCACACAGGTACACGCAACACAAGTGAGGCATCACCTATGACACTTCAACAGGCACACCGCAAACCTACCACGCCGGGCGACGTGTTGCAGTACGAGTATCTTGAACCGCTCAATCTGAAAATCAGCGATCTGGCGGAGATGCTTAATGTACACCGCAATACCATCAGTGCGCTGGTCAATAACAATCGCAAACTTACTGCCGATATGGCGATAAAACTGGCAAAAACCTTTGATACCACTATTGAATTTTGGCTGAACCTACAGCTGAACGTCGATATCTGGGAAGCGCAATCTAACTCCCGGATGCAGGAGGAGTTAAGCCGTATAAAGACCGTTGCGGAAGTCATGGCTAAGCGAAAATCTGGCCAGCCGGATGTTGCCTGATTCGGCATAAAATTTACCTACTCAATACTTTTTCAGGAAGAAATCATGCACCAACGAACCATTGTCTGCCCCATCATCCAGAACGACGGGGCCTACCTGCTGTGCAAAATGGCCGACGATCGCGGCGTGTTCCCCGGCCAGTGGGCTCTCTCCGGTGGCGGAATGGAGCCGGGCGAAACCATGGAACAGGCATTACGCCGTGAGATCCGCGAAGAGCTGGGCGACGCACTGGAGATCGTCTCGGTCACGCCATGGGCTTTTCGCGATGACATCAGGGTGAAAACCTACCCCGATGGCACCACTGAGGAGATTTATATGATCTATCTGATCTTCGACTGCCTCAGCGCCAACCGGGAAGTCACGTTTAATGAAGAGTTTCAGGAGATCGCCTGGGTAAGTCCGGAATCGTTAAAAGAGCTTGATCTCAATGAAGCCACGCGCATTACCTTCGCGCAGAAAGGCCTGCTGTAAATTCAGACCGGAACACGGGCGACATACACGCCAACATAGCGCGCAAATTTCCCGAGAAACACACCAGCAAACACACCGCCAGAGACGATCGCCAGCGCGCTCATGGCGGGCTGCTGCATCGTCTGCGGAGAGACCGCGCTCATCACGCCCAGCACATACGTCACCCCAAACGCCAGCATCATAAACGGCAGCGCGGTGTAATCTGCCTGGCGGAAAAGGCTGCGCGGCGCATCTGCGCGGGTGATAACTGTCTGCCTGATCAGGACATATCCCAGCGCAGATCCGGCGAGGATCCCGGCAATCCACAAGGCAACGGTTCCAGGGCTCAGCGTTCGGTAGACCACCAGATCGTAAATATCCCAGATAAGAAAGATCGCCGGAATGACAGCAAGCCTCTCCAGCGTGACGGTAGTCGGCTGGCGGGCTTTAATGCCGCGGGAGATAAGGAAGATAAACAGCACCCACACCCAGACGGGCGTGTGCGTAACGACACCGATCAGAAATTCAAACATGGAGATCACCATGAAAGATAGCGGCTTTGGCCGCGCTGCAAGAATGTTACGCATAACGGCGGAGACGCCATTATGCGCAGGTCTTTTACAGCGATTTTTTCAGGCGTTGAACCGCCTCTTTCAGCTCTTCATCCGTTGGCGTGACAAACGACATACGCAGCGTCGAATGGTCTGGCTCATTGCAGTAGAAAAATTCGCCCGGAACAAATACTACGCCGTTACTTAACGTTTTTTCCAGCCAGCGAGTGGTATTACTCCCATTTTTCATAGTCGCCCACAGGAACATGCCGCCCTTCGGCTTGTGGAATGACATCACATCACCCAGCTCGGCTTCCAGTTCTGTTGCGAACGTCTGGTATTTCTGGCGATAGGCTTCGCGGATCATTTTAATCTGATCGGCCAGACGACCGGTTTTCAGGTATTCGTACGTCATCAGCTGCGACAGCGTGCTGGTGTGCAGATCGGTGGTTTGCTTGAGATTCACCACCGCGCGCTTCAGCCACTCCGGTACCAGCACCCAGCCCACGCGGGTGCCTGGCGCAAGAATTTTAGAGAAGGTTGAGGTATACACCACGTTCTCTTCGTTGCCGATATCTTTGGCGTGGGCAATTAACGGACGGAAAACTTCATCGGTGTAATTAATTTCGCTGTACGGATCGTCTTCAATAATCACGAAGTCATAACGCTTCGATAATTCCACCAGCTGTTTACGACGCGGTTCAGAAAGGGTTACCCCACCCGGGTTACCAAATGTCGGCACAATATAAACCGCTTTAATGGGTTTATTGACCACCAGCGCTTCGAGCTCATCCACTTTCATTCCGTCAGCATCGGTACCCACGGATTCAAAATTCGCCTGCGCCAGGCCAAATACCTGCAGCGCGGCAAGATAGGTTGGACGCTCGACGACGACGGTATCGCCAGGGTTAATTAATGCACGCGCCAGCACGTCAAGTGATTGCTGTGAACCAGAGGTCACGACCACCTCATCCGCCTTACAGCGGATCCCACGCCCTTCACAGATGCGCTGAATTTCTTCCCGTAGCCCAGGAACACCTTCGGTCAGACCGTACTGGAAAGCTTCGCCAAAATGCTGGGATAATACGGCATCAGCGGCCATTTTTAGGCCTTCATGATCGAACAATGCAGGGTTAGGAATACCCCCGCCCAGCGAAATGACCCCTGCCATTTTGCTATGTTTTAATAATTCACGGATGGCAGATGATTGCAGGCCCTGCGCGCTGCTGGCGAGTTTATTCACAGACATTCTTTGCTTACCTTCTTTTATTATATTGTGCCCAATCTTAGCAGAATATGGGCGATAAATTCTGTTAGCTTAGGGAGCGGTCGTAAATCCTGACGCCACAACAAATGCACCGGTCTTGGCTCTGGAATGTAATCCTCCAGCACCCGCACCAGCCGACCACTTTCCAGCTCTTCCGCGACCAGCACTTCCGGTTGTAATAACAGCCCCGCCCCGGCTCTTGCGGCCATCCGCAGCCCGTAGCCGTCGTTGCATCTTAGGATGGCATCACGCTTCCAGCGCACCTCCCCTTCGACACCCGGCAGCCGCCATTCATTGCGTGCAGTCCACACGCTGTGGGACAGGCAAAGATGATCCACCAGATCGGCAGGCGTTTGTGGCGTGCCGTAGTGCGCCAGATAATCAGGCGCGGCGCAGATCACCATTCGATAAGGACAGAGGTATTTCGCGACCAGGTCGTCGTTGCGAATGTCGCCAATGCGGATGGCCAGATCGACGCCCTCCTGCACCAGATCCACCATCCGATTGGTCAGATCCAGCTCCACGCGCACTTCCGGGTAGCGTTGCAAAAAGGTGGCGGTGAGCGGTGCAATCACGCAGCCGCCAAAGGACGTGGGGGCCGTTACCCGCAGAGTGCCAGCAGGTGTTGCGCGCAGGCGCTCGACCGCGCTTTCGGCGATGGCAACCTGCTCCAGTACCCGCTTCGCCTCGTCGAAATAGACCCGTCCGGCGTCGGTCAGGCTCTGGCGTCGCGTATTACGCTCCAGAAGACGCGTACCAAGTTGAGACTCCAGCAACGCAATATACTTCCCCACCATCACCGCCGACATCTCCAGCCGTGCCGCCGCACCGGTGAAACTGCCGCTTTCAACCACGGCAATAAAGGTCTCCATGCTGCGAAGCTTATCCATATTGCAAACCTCTGGTTAGTAATCTTCTAACTTTAGCCCAGTTTATCTGCATTTTTATTTATTAAAGAATGAAGGCTCACAACATTAAGGAGTCAGCGATGAAAATTGTCATTATTGGTGCCAGCGGTACAGTCGGTCGGGCAGTGACGGAAGAGTTGAGTCGTCGTCACGAGGTTATCCGCGTAGGTCGCACGCAGGGCGACTATCAGGTGGATATCACTTCCCAGGCGAGCGTGCAGGCGCTGTTTGAGAAAATCGGCCCGGTGGATGCCATTGTCTCTGCCAGCGGGGGTTTGTACTTCGGTCCGCTCGCCACGATGAAAGACAGTGATTTCAACCAGGGCCTGCAGGATAAACTGCTCGGACAGGTGCGCCTGGCGCTGACCGGCCAGCATTACCTGAACGAAGGTGGATCAATTACGCTAATCAGCGGAATTGTGGCGCACGAGCCGATTGCGCAGGGGGTGAATGCCACCACGGTAAATGCCGCGCTGGAAGGGTTTGTTCGCGCCGCGGCCTGCGAACTGCCGCGCGGGATCCGCATCAACCTGATTAGCCCAACGGTACTCACCGAATCTGCTGAAGCCTACGACGGTTTCTTCCCGGGCTTTGAAAGCGTGCCCGCCGCGACCGTCGCCCAGGTCTATCGTCGCAGCGTAGAAGGCGTGCAGAGCGGGCGGGTGTATAAGGTGGGTTATTGACCCTTTCGGGCGGAAATGAGTACCAGCATCGGACGTTCCGCCTCTTCGGCCAGTGCAGGCCAGGCGTCAATTTGAGCCTGCGTTGGCCCCCATTCGTTGATTTCGCTCAGAGTTAATCCGGCCTTGATCAACGCGTTAAGCGTGGTGCCCAGCGTGCGGTGGTATTTGATCACCCCGTCTGCCAGCCAGTTGCTGACGCGCTGGCCTTCGTCCTGATAATGGTTCACACCCCAGAACCGCTCTCCGTTATCGTCGGTCAGCCAGCCCTGACGCGTAGCGCAGGTGTAAATCGGGTGTTCCATCGAAAAGACCAGGCTGCCGCCGGGTTTGAGCGCGCGCTGAACGTTGGCGAATAGCGTGTCCAGTTCCGGCAGGTAGTGTAGTGCCAGCGAGCTGTAGATCAGATCGAGGCTGTTCTTGTTGAGCTTAAGAGATTCCAGATCGCTGCGTTGATAGCGAATCCCGTCATCGTGGGTCAACTCCGCCGCACGGGCGAGCATCTTTTCTGAGATATCAACGCCCACTACGTCAGACGCGCCCAGCTCACGCGCCGCGCGGCAGAACCAGCCGTATCCGCAGCCGAGATCAATAACCGATTTACCGGTTAACTCCGGCAGCATGCTTTTTAACACAGGCCACTCCGGCGCGCCGTCCAGCCCCTGCACCGAGCGCGGAAGCTGGGCGTAGCCTTCGAAAAACGTCGGGTTGTCGTAGATGTTGTGTGCCATGGCAGATCCCTCTTTAAGAATGTGACTCCCAGTATAAAACATTGCCGGGTGGCGCTGCGCTTACCCGGCCTACGATTTGAGGGTTTCAGTAGGCCGGGTAAGGCGAAGCCGCCACCCGGCACCACATTAGCCCACCGAGCCCCAAACGAGGTTGCCATTATGGAACGTCGCGGTGCGCGGGGAGATGCGCGCCACGGCCTCGGCGGAGCAGGAAGCGTCTACCAGCACAAAGCTGGCGTCGTCCTGCGCTTTCGGCCACACGCGCTCGCCTTTGTCGTTCAGCGGCAGCACGTCGCCGGTGGCGATACCGAGCGCGCGGGAGAGCGTCTGCTCGTTTGGTCGAATATAAAGCTGAGCGTACAGGTTGGCTTTTTCCAGCATGTCCCCCAGGCCATACGGAGACCAGTGGTCGATTACGCTGTCGGTACCCGTCATCACAAACACGCCTTTATCCCGCAACTGCTTTAGCGGCATATGTAGAGTGCCAATCGGCACGGTAGAGGCGATAGTTACCTGCTGTGCTGCCATGCGGGTGGCGATCTCATCCACCTGCTGTTCATTGAGCGTAGCCAGCGCGAAAGCATGGCTGATGGTCAGTTTGCCCTTCAGCTCTGGCGTTTTCTCCACGGTTTCCACCATGTAATTCACCGCTGCCACACCCGCCGGGCTGGTTTCGTGCAGGTGAATGTCCACTCCTTTGTCGTAGTCCAGCGCAATCTGGAACATGGTGTCGAGGGATTTCTCCATCGCGCCATCCACGTTGGTGGGATCGAGTCCACCCACGTAGTGCGCGCCGGCCTGCATCGCCTCACGCATCAGTTTTTCAGAGTTCGATAGCAGCAGGCCGTGCTGCGGGAAGGCGACGATTTCGCAGTCGAAACCGGGCTTACGACGCGCCAGTACCGCCTGTAAATTTTCCAGGTTTTTCAGGCCGGAAACCGGCTCAATATTGCAGTGGCTGCGGGCGATGGTGGACCCTTTGGACTGGATCAGGTCGATCAGCTTTTCCGCCCGCTCCTGCGTATAGGGCTGTAATTCCGGCAGCAGCTTCTGCTCCAGGCGGATCATGTCCTGAATGGTGGTGCCCGCCGGGCGGTTCAGGGAGCGCCACGGGCCGCCATAGAAGGTTTTATCGAGATGGATGTGCATGTCGCGCATCGCCGGCAGCATCAGTTTACTGCCCGCATCGTAGTGCGGCAGCGTGGCATCAGCGTGGCTTTTGTTATCGCGCAGGGCGACGATCTTCCCGTCTTTAATCTCCAGCGTTTTCAGCTCGGTGCGGGTGCTGGTCGCCACGCCGCCGTCGAAATTGAACCCGGCTTCCAGCAGGACGTTATCCAGATAATAGTGTTTTGCGGTGATGCTCATCGGTTTGCCCGTCTCGCAGGTTGGCTTCGCAGTATCCGCAGCATACGCGACAGATCCGGTCGCACCAAACAGTGCGCAGGCGGTGACCATTTTGCCGCTCTGGCTGATAAACTCGCGTCGGCTTTTGTTTTCACTCATCTTATCTTCCTTCATTAACAATATGGGTGCCGGTTTCACCGCGCAGCGCCGCAGGCAGGCTGTCCGGCGAGGTGATGATCACCCGCTTGCCGCCGTGGTTTAAAAATTCCAGCGAGGCGATGATTTTGGGCAGCATGCTGCCCGCCGGGAAATGGCCTTCATCCATATACCGCGACATCTGCGCCATGTTGACGGTGTCCAGCGCCTGCTGATTTGGCTTGCCGAAGTTGATACACACTTTTTCCACGCCGGTGGTGATCGCCAGCACATCAGCGTGGATCTCACGTGCCAGCAATGCGGTGGAGAGATCCTTATCAATCACCGCATCGACGCTCTGGTAATCACCTTCAGGTGTGCGAACCACCGGAATACCGCCGCCGCCCGCGCCAATCACCACAAAACCTTTCTGCGTCAGCGTCTTGATGGCATCGGCTTCGACAATCCGCAACGGCTGTGGAGACGCCACTACGCGGCGATAACCCCGGCCAGAGTCCTCAACAAAATGCCAGTCCGGGTGGGCGAGTTGCAGCTCATCGCGCTGCACTTCACTAAAGAACGCGCCGATGGGTTTAGTGGGATGGGTGAAGCCCGGATCATTTTTATCCACCTCCACCTGAGTAACGACCGTGACCGCTTTTTGCTCCCCGCGTGCGGCAAGGCGGTTATTTAACGCCTGCTGGATCAGGTAACCAATACCGCCCTGCGTATCTGCCACACAGTTCGCCAGCGGAGTCAGCGGCAGCCCTTCCCGCTCGTGGGCGATTTCGGCGCGGCGCAGATCCAGCCCTACCTGGGGGCCGTTTCCGTGCGTGAGCACAATGTCGTAGTCGGATGCCAGCATCTCCAGCACCGACTCTGCCACCGCTTTGACCGCCAGCGCCTGGTGTTCAATCGACTGGCTGGCGTTATCTTTGATAATGCTGTTGCCGCCGATGGCGACGACCATAAGCTCTTTCATACGTGTTCCTTCGCAACAGTAATTTCAGCGCTCGCCGCTTCCCGGCTATCAAGGAAATGTTTCACCACAAACATGCCGCCCATCATCAGATACGCCGTGACAAACATCAGCGAACTGCCTTCGGCAAAGCCCACCACCGGGGCGTGGATCACCCCAAACAGCGCCAGCAACGCACCGACAGCCGCCGCAACGGCACCGCGCAGCGGTTTATTGATGATGGCGAAGATGGCGATACAACCCCACAGCATGCTGGCAAGCGGTGCGCCATTCCCCAGATGCACCAGCCCTTCGTAGTAGATGCCTTTGCTGTGCAGCACATCGGTACCGATTTTCGCCGCACTGGTGCCCGCCGCCCCCATCACGCTGTTCATCATGGTCAGCGCCCAGTTGGCGATCCACGGGAACAGACAGATGAAGATCACGGGCACTTCCACTTTGGGGGTTTCTCTCACCACCTGGTTGGCGGTCACCACGCCGATAAACACCAGAATCGGCACGATGGCGGTCATCGGAATGATGGCGAGCATAAACGCCCCCAGCCCGAACAGCGGCACGATGAACATGGTCACACCCGACGCCAGCGTATAGCCAATGCTGGCTCCCATCGCTTTCCAGCCCGCATGGCCAACATAGACCGTCACCGGGAACGGGTTACCCATCAGGCAGCCAAGCATTGATGCCAGACCATTTGCCAGCATCACTTTGCGGGTTGGGTATTCATCCCCTGCTGCGTGAGCACTCTCAATGTTTTCCAGGTCAAAGATGTAGTTTGCCAGCCCCAGAGGAACCGCCGAGGCAAGGTACGGCAGCGCGTGCGGCAGGCCCTGCATAAAGCCTTCGATATGCACGGACGGCGGGTTAAAGCCGAACGATGACATCGACGCCTTGATCGCTTCCGGGCTTTGCAGGCCAGAGATCCACGCCAGGGCCGTACCGGCAACCAACAGCAACAGCCCTGTCGGGATGCGGGCGAAGATCGGCTTTTTGCCAAACCAGTTGATGAAGATCAGCAGCAGCACGATGAATGACACCGTTGGCGCCTCAAACGCCTGCAGCATCGGGTTCATCGCCAGCAGCAGCAACCCTAAACCAGACAGGCACGACAGCAGCACGGTACGCGGGATCATCTTGCGGATGGTTTCTCCTAAAAATGAACCACCCGCCAGGATCATCGCTTCCACGAAGCACCACACCAGACCGATCTGGATGGCAAATTCCGCATCACCGGTCTGCTGATAAACCGGCATTAATACCAGGAAGGTCACGGTAAAAATCGACGGCGCGCTCGGGCCGGACGGCAGCGCAGTGACGTCAGTACGCCCGGTCTGGCGTGCCATCTGCAGGCCAAACCACGCATAGCAGACGCTCGCTACCAGTACCGCCAGCCCGAAGGCTGGCGCGATGCGTCCATAAACAATCTCCTTCGGGATGCCGACGACAAAAATGAGCAACCCCATCATGGTCAGCAAATTGGTCAGGTTGTTGGTCATGAGCCCGAAATAGGCCGCCCAGTCACCTCTTTTCCACTCCAGTTTCATGTTTTTCATGGATGCATGCCTTATAAAAAGTAGCGATCGCGGAAGGTCAACAGCGCCTTTTCAAAACAGCTAAACGGCGGGTGAACAATGCCCGCCCCAATCATGCCGATTCCGGCGTCCTTGTGGGCAATCGCGGTGTTGATCACCGGCAGAATGCCGCTGCCCGCCACTCTGGTGATGTCGATGGCAGTAGGAATGCCCATAAACGACAGCAGCGGAATGGTGACATTCGGGTTTTCACCAAGGGTGATTTCGCGCATCTGGCGAGAGAAGTCGATGGCTTCCTCGACCGTACCGCCCACCAGCGCCACAATCGCCGGGGCGGTTGCCATCGCAAAGCCGCCAATGCCGTAGGTTTCGGTGATGGCGCTGTCGCCGATATCCAGCCCGGAGTCTTCCGGTTTGTAGCCCGCGAACATCGGGCCAATGACCTGCTGCGCCGGGCCGGTAAACCATTGTCCGGGCAGGCCGGAAATACGCAGGCCGAATTCATAGCCGTTACGCGCCATGGTGGTCACTACGGTGCTGTATTCAATGCCGTGAGCGGCGTCCAGCGCGGCTTTACACATCGCCATCCACGTCGGGCCGGAGAAGTAGTCGCTGCTGGCAACAAACTCAAAGACCTCGCGCTGCTGCTCTACCGGGTAGCCCGCCTGAATCAACCCCGGCGTCAGCGCCTGGATCAGCAGCGTGGTGCCCGCGTTGTTGCGGTTGTGGCACTCGTCGCCCATGTGCAGTGCCTGCGCCAGCATTAAGCGCAGATCGATTTCACCGATGATGTTCATGGCGTCGCGCAGCATCGGGCCGAGCACGTCGCGCATCCAGTTCAGGCGGTCAATCACGCTCTGATCATTCGCGCCCATACGCAGAATTTTCGCCATCTGCTCGCTTAAGTTGGTGAACGCGCGGTTACCGTAGGTTTTGTTTTCGACGATGTGCATAAACATTGAGGCAGAAGTGACGCCCGCCATGGAGCCTACACAGTCGTGTTCGTGGCACGGCGAGAAGGTGATTTCTCCGGAAGCCGCCACGCGTTCGGCGTCGCGGATATCTTTTGCCAACCCTTCAAACACCAGCGCGCCGGTAACAGCACCTTTCATCGCGCCACACATGTTTTCCCACGTCACCGGTGGACCAGCATGCAAAATAGTGGTGCGGGTCATGCCTGGCACGACGTTGATCGCCTGGTCGTAACCCACCAGCACCGGATGAGACTGAATAATGCGCTCGAGGGCGAGGGTGTTGGCCGTGGCAATTTTTTCCGCCAGTGGTTTACTCGCCAGCTGGTCCAGCGCTTCCACCACCTGCATATTGCCCTGCCCCGGCGGTGTCCAGTCGAGTTGGGTGACGGGCACGTGCTGTTTTTTGAGGTCGTCACTGAACATCGCAATACCAACGTTAATCACGTTCAGCGGCTGGTTAAATAAAGTCGTCATTATGCTTTCTCCCCTTTGCAGACAAATTCACGCGCCAGTAATCCGGTATTGGTGCTGCTGCTGGCCCAAATCACACCAGCATCGGTCAGAAGCTGGCACTGCTGCACCAGCGACTGTGGATCCTGGTCAGTGCCCAGCACGTAGCCCAGAATTTCCAGCGGTCGGTTGTCAGCTTTCGCAATTGCATGCGCCTCGTTAATGGCGTCGAGCATCACCCCTACCGGATCGTCGTGTGCGCCAAAGCCCAGCACGAAGTCCATAACGATCACCCCCACCTCCGGATCGCGCGCTTCCTGCAACAGGCGGCTGATGCGGTTAGTCGGGTCGATCATCGGGTGCGGTTTGCCGTTGGTGAAGTCGTCGTCACCAAAGTCGAGGAAGGTATGGGCTTTACTGACGTTGATGTCGCTCAGGCGTTTTGTTGGATCCGGCTGAATGTTGCTGTAGACGTTGTCGAATTTCTCCAGCGCGGCAAACATGGCTTCATCGCACAGCGTGCCGCCGCAGAACAGGCCGCGAATGTACTTCTGCTGTGGAGTCAGCCGGGTGCGCACCTCTTCGATCAGCGGCCAGTTGAGCGGATGCAGATCAAGCGACTCTTTTTTGATGCCGGTGAGCAGGACAGCTTTCAGGGCGGCTTCTTTAGTGCCACGGGCAAACTGCAGCCCGTCTTCATCGGCAGGTGGTTCATTGCGGCCCAGGAAACAGACAACCACAGGCTTACGGCAGGCTCGCGCGCGGGCCAACACCTTTTCAGCGACCGCTGGTGCAGGCGGTTTGGAGATAAGTGCAATCACCTGCGTGGCGTCGTCCGCCTCCAGCATCTCAATGGCGTCGAGCATCATCAGGCCGCCGATTTTCTCGCTGAGATCGCGCCCTCCGGTGCCAATCAACTGTGACACGCCGCCGCCGAATTCGTGAATGCGCACGCTCAGCTCCTGGCTGCCGGTACCGGAAGCGCCGACAATACCAATCGGTCCGCGGCGCACCGCGTTGGCAAAGCACAGCCCCGCGCCGTTGATAATGGCGGTGCCGCAGTCCGGCCCCATCATCAGCAGCCCTTTCTGGTGCGCCAGTTGCTTCAACGCCAGCTCGTCGTCGAGCGATACGTTATCGGAGAAGAGCATCACGTTGAGATCGTTTTCCAGCGCCTGACGCGCTTCGCGAGCGGCGAAGGTGCCGTTGACGGAAATCACAGCAAGGTTGCTGTCCGGGCGATGGGTTTTGGCGCTGGCAATCGTCGCATAGCGCGCTTCATGGGATCCCGCGCTCTCTTTACGCGTGAACAGCGCTTCAATGGCCGCCAGCGTTTCTTCATTTGCCGCATCGCCTTTAATCACGATCATCAGGTCGCCGTTTTTGGCCTCATTTAATTCCGGCGTTAATAATCCGAGATTTTTTAAGACGCCTTTGTTCATCTCCGTTGCCATGGCCACAAAGGCCTGCTCAACGCCCGGCAATTTATTGGCTTTGGTGGAAACGGACATTAATGAAACCGAATCGAAGTAGGTATTCTTTTTTATGACGATTTTCGTTGGCATTATTTTCTCCTGAAAGAGGATAAAAGGGGGCCGCCGTCGTGCAAAATGCACGCCGGTAAAATGCTTAATGTCAGGGTTGCCAGCCGGCGAAGGCTGGCCGGATAGGTTACGCGCCCGCCGCCAGCAGCAGGTCAGCGATTGCGGTGAAGCCTTTTTCTCGCGCCAGTTCGAGCGGCGTTTTTCCGTATTTATCGGTCATGTGCGGATTCGCGCCGTGATTCAGCAGCAGCTTCACAATTTCCTGCTGCTTCGCGCCGCCGTCATTTAAAACGATGGCTTCCAGCAGCGGTGTCCAGCCAACAAAGTTGGTGTGGTTAACGTTAATATCGGTTTTCTCCAGTAATTCGCGCACTATTTCCACGTGCCCTTTTTCACTGGCGGGTGTAATACCCACGCCACCGAAACGCGTCAGACGGTCGAGATCCGGATTTGCCGGAAGGACGATGCGCAGCAGGGTTAAATCGTTCGTCAGGCAGCTAATCAGGAAGGGGTTAAAACAGGTCTGGTCTTGTTTATCAATATCCGCGCCGGCGGCAATTAATAACTCCACACAAGAATAATGCTTTTTCAGGCTGGCAATAATAACCGCGGTTCTTTTCTGACGGTTGGTGGCGTTAATATCCACGCCTTTCTCCAGGCAGGCTTTTAGCGCATCGCTATTGCCCTCTTCTGCCGCCAGCAGAAATTCAGTAACGAGTTCAGTTCCAGACATATTCAGACTCCCGATGTTTTTATTTCTGTTGACCTGAGAATAGCAACAGCCTGGTCATAAAAGAATCCGCTTAAAAATGATTCATCGACAGTCAATTCATTATTGAGTTAAATTCAACAATTCAGCCAAAACGTGCGGCCGTGCAATCTTTTCCTTATGTTTTCGCGCTTTTTAACGCGTAAGGCTGCATTCTGCTTATGCCTGACAAAGCCTTGCTATGCGCGACTTACAGCAAAAAGCCAGAACTGTGATCGGCTTCAAATGCGTTGTAACAACGCTGTTAAAATATGTTCAAAACTGATGGCTCACAGGAGCAGTGATATGAATTCTATCTTTACCGAAGAGAACCTGCTGGCCTTTACCACCGCCGCACGCTTCGGCAGTTTCAGCAAGGCCGCTACCGAGCTGGGCGTTACCACCTCGGCCATCAGTTACACCATCAAGCGGATGGAGACCGGCTTAGACGTTGTGCTGTTTGTGCGCAACACGCGCAGCATTGAGTTGACCGAGTCCGGCTTTTACTTTTATCGCAAAGCCACCGATCTGTTGAATGATTTTTATGCCATCAAACGCGGGATAGACACCATTTCTCAGGGTATTGAAGCGCGAGTACGCATCTGTATCAACCAGCTTTTATACACCCCACGCCATACCGCGCGGCTGCTGCAGGTGTTGAAAAAGCAGTTTCCCACCTGCCAGATAACCGTGACGACCGAGGTGTATAACGGCGTCTGGGACTCCATCATCAACAACCAGGCCAATATTGCCATTGGCGCGCCGGACACGCTGCTCGACGGCGGTGGCATTGATTACACCGAGATTGGCGCTATCCGCTGGGTATTCGCCATCGCGCCGGAACATCCGCTGGCCTTCGTCCCGGAACCAATAGCAGAGAGCCAGCTACGCCTGTACCCCAACATCATGGTGGAAGATACCGCCCATACCATTAACAAAAAGGTCGGCTGGTTGCTGCACGGGCAGGAGGCGATTCTGGTGCCGGATTTCAACACCAAATGTCAGTGTCAGATCCTGGGGGAAGGGATCGGGTTCTTGCCCGAATATATGGCCCGTGAGGCGGTGGAAGAAGGGTTGTTGGTCACCCGACGCATTAATAATCCACGTCAGGACTCACGCATGCTGCTCGCCACGCAGCATGCGGCGACAGGCCAGGTCACACGCTGGATCAAACAACAATTTGGCCCTGCGGGGGTGCTGACCCACATCTATAGCGATCTCTTGTGGCGCGAAGCAATAAATTAGTTTAGCATTTGCTTAATTAAGTAAACTCTAAACTATCATGACCGAACTCGAACAACTTCAGGCCAGCGCTGAGCAGGCCGCAGGACTCTTAAAAGCGATGAGCAACCCGCGTCGGCTGCTGATCCTCTGCACGCTGTGCGGTGCACCCGGCACCAGCGCGGGGGAGCTGGCTCGCGCAACGGGACTTAGCCCCTCCGCCACGTCGCAGCATCTGGCGCGTATGCGTGAAGAAGGGCTTATCGACAGCAGCCGCGAAGCGCAGCGCATTCTCTATTTCATTAAAAACGATGCCGTGTATCAGCTTATCAGTACCCTGAAAACCCTTTATTGCCCGTAAGGAGCCGCCATGTCACTTCCTCTTCTATCACCGCAGCAGGCCAAAGCGCGCGTTGCCGAAGGTGCAAAACTGATTGATATTCGTGATGCCGATGAGTATGCCCGCGAGCATATTCCGGCGGCACAGTCCATACCGCTGGACACCTTACCCGGCGGGCTTACTACACGGGCGGGTGAAACCGTGATTTTTCACTGTCAGTCCGGCGCCCGGACGTCCGGAAATGCTGACCGCCTTGCACAGGCTGCTGCCCCCGCTCAGGCATTTGTCGTCGAAGGTGGCATTCAGGGCTGGAAGCAGGCTGGACTGCTGACTGTCGAGGACAAATCGCAGCCGCTCCCGCTGATGCGTCAGGTGCAAATTGCCGCCGGGCTGTTGATTCTCTGTGGCGTGGTGCTGGGCTATAGCGTCTCAAGCAGCTTTTTCCTGCTCAGCGGTTTTGTGGGGGCCGGGCTGCTGTTCGCAGGTCTGACAGGTTTTTGCGGTATGGCACGACTGCTGAAAGTGATGCCATGGAACCGGCGTACCTCATAAGCAGTAATCCGTGAATTACACTGTACCCGGCAGCGCGCGTGGGCTAAGGTGAAGTTCACTAAAACGATGAGGAGGTAATATGTTTTCTGTCGGTGATTATGTGCAACCGCGTAAAGGCGGTCCGAAACTGAAAGTCATTGAAGTTGAGGGTGACAGCGTTGTGGCGGTACAGGCCAGCAATGAACAAGGCGAGAAATATACCCTGAAAGCCAGCGATCTGGCTCTGTATACCGAAGACGGTGATTTCGGCGTCTGCTGAACAGACAACCGGACGGAGTGATCCGTCCGGCTCACGGATTAGATCAGAAAATCATCCAGTGATTTACCGTTTGCCAGCGCACTGGCAATTGGCTTCGGCGTACGTCCCTGGCCAGTCCACGTTTTTTCTTCACCGTTCTGGTCAATAAAACGATATTTTGCTTCACGCGCTTTACGTTTTTTCGCCGTCTTTCCTGCCTGCGCCAGATCTGAACCTAACAGGTCAGTCGGTGAAATACCATCTGCTTTCATCCGTTCCAGCAGAGCGTTAATTTTTTCCTGCTGCTCAGTACGCTGCTGCTCTAATTCCGCCAGTTCACTACGTTTCTCTTCAGCAACGACCCTGACCTTTTCCAGCATTTCCTCAAGAACGTCCAGGGATAATTCACGCGCCATGGCGCGCAGAGTTCGGATATTATTAAGATTCTGTAACGTCAAAGACATATTATTTGGAAACCTTTTCTTTGGGGTAAATAGATAAATCACAGTCAGAATAATTCATTTCTGTCTAAATATCTACCCACAGGACTTTCCTGACAATAGTGTAAATATCTTTAAATATCGACAATAATAATATTCGCGCACAACCTCAACACCGACAGAAATGGTCAACGTTAAGCCAAATTACAGCATACTGTTCCAAAAAAGCCCCTCCTGGCACCATCCTTCAGACCAACAGAATCAACCATCTGATTTTTATAAAAAAATACCCCACAAAGACACAATATAACGAACCGAACAAAAAACAATCAATTTTAGAGAATTTTGTGGACAAAACGCGACTAAATAAAAATTATTCACTAGTTGTTAGTTTAAACTCAGAGATATACGCTATACACGTCAAACAAACCAACCTAAAGCACTAATCGCTGCGGGAAAATCGTTTTTATTGTGTTCTTCTCAAGGAGTTCAGACATGTTCTCACCGCAATCACGCCTTCGCCATGCGGTAGCGGATACTTTCGCGATGGTTGTCTACTGTTCTGTCGTGAACATGCTGATTGAAATATTCCTCTCCGGAATGACCTTCGAGCAGTCACTTTCTTCTCGTCTGGTAGCAATCCCGGTCAACATTATTATTGCCTGGCCTTATGGATTATACCGTGATGCGGTCATGCGCCTCGCACGCCGTATCAGCCCTGCAGGCTGGGTCAAAAACCTGGCCGACATTCTGGCGTATGTGACGTTCCAGTCCCCGGTTTACGTGGCTATTCTGCTGACAGTCGGCGCAGACTGGCACCAGATCGTCGCGGCGGTCAGTTCGAATATTGTGATTTCAATGCTGATGGGTGCGGTGTACGGCTATTTTCTCGACTACTGTCGCCGCCTGTTCAAGGTCAGCCAGTACAATCAGGCCAAAGCGTAATGTGAGGCGACTGGCGCACGCCAGTCGCTGATTTACTGTACGTCGCCAAACAGTCCTTTCAAAAACCGCTCCAGTGCCATACGTGAACTGAAGCCATGCGGAATACCATAATGTTCATGCGTCTCGCCGCCTAAATAGAGCGGAAATTGCTGATAATGATCGCAGGTTTTAATATCCGAGGCTGGCTCAGCAAATGACAAACTTCTGTCTTTCAGTGTCGGGTGAATAATGAGCGCGGTACGTCCCATTCTGGCTTCACGATTAACGTAAACATAATTCTCACCACGGCGATATCCATACGCTTTTGATGTCACCTCATCCATGGTGAATCCCTCTTTTTCAAGAACGCGCGCCACCTCATCAGGTCGTAAATACATATCTTTTCCTCGTTATCTTTTCCTGCCCGGCAACCTTACAGTATTCAGCATTAGCAGGGCTTTCAGAATATTCCATAAACTGCCGGATAACGCGTGATGCACTTCAGATATTACATTTCTGAACTAAACTAAGCGGGAACACAAAATTACGGAGGATCGTATGTTTAAGGAAGGTGCGAATAAGCAGGTCATTTCTTCCCAAGCTGACTCGCTGATTAAAATTTCGCGGATCTGGGCCGATTTTTTTCCCGCAAACACATCGAATCAGCCTATTTAGGCTATTTTTTCCACCATTTCTGGCGTTATTTCCGGTTTTTACTGAGATCTCTCCCACTGACGTATCATTTGGTCCACCCGAAACAGGTTGGCCAGGGTGAATAACATCGCCAGTTGGTTATCGTTTTTCAGCAGCCCCTTGTATCTGGCTTTCACGAAGCCGAACTGCCGCTTGATGATGCGAAACGGGTGCTCCACCCTGGCACGGATGCTGGCTTTCATGTATTCGATGTTGATGGCCGTTTTGTTCTTGCGCGGATGCTGCTTCAAGGTTTTTACCTTGCCGGGACGCTCGGCGATCAGCCAGTCCACATCCACCTCGGCCAGCTCCTCGCGCTGTGGCGCTCCCTGGTAGCCGGCATCGGCTGAGACAAATTGCTCCTCTCCATGAAGCAGATTACCCAGCTGATTGAGGTCATGCTCGTTGGCCGCGGTGGTGACCAGGCTGTGGGTCAGGCCACTCTTGGCATCGACACCAATGTGGGCCTTCATGCCAAAGTGCCACTGATTGCCTTTCTTGGTCTGATGCATCTCCGGATCGCGTTGCTGCTCTTTGTTCTTGGTAGAGTTGGGTGCCTCAATGATGGTGGCATCCACCAAAGTGCCTTGGGTCATCATGACGCCTGCTTCGGCCAGCCAGCGATTGATGGTCTTGAACAATTGACGGGCCAGTTGATGCTGCTCGAGCAGGTGGCGGAAATTCATGATGGTGGTGCGATCCGGCAGGGCGCTATCCAGGGATAATCGGGCAAACAGGCGCATGGAGGCGATTTCGTACAGGGCATCTTCCATGGCACCGTCGCTCAGGTTGTACCAATGCTGCATGCAGTGAATACGCAGCATGGTCTCCAGCGGATAGGGCCGTCGGCCATTGCCCGCCTTGGGATAAAACGGCTCGATGACAGCGGTCATATTCTGCCATGGCAGAATCTGCTCCATGCGGGAGAGGAAAATCTCTTTTCGGGTCTGACGGCGCTTAGTGCTGAATTCACTATCGGCGAAGGTGAGTTGATGGCTCATGATGTCCCTCTGGGATGCGCTCCGGATGAATATGATGATCTCATATCAGGAACTTGTTCGCACCTTCCTTAACAGAACGAACCGAAACGATATTAACGACGACGCTCAGGATATTCGTAATGATGTCAGCCAATTAGCTGACTCACTGGAAGAGGTATTGAAATCCTGGGGAACTGACGCGAAGGACGAAGCGGATGCCGCAAAACGTAAGGCTCAGTCTCTGCTCCGTGAAACCCGCGCGCGGATGAACGGCCGTTCACGTACGACTCAGGCAGCCTGTGATGCCGTCAGCTGTGCAAGTACCTTTGTTCGCGAAAGACCGCTCTGTACGCTGGGCACAGTAGCCGCCGTCGGTATCTTTGTGGGTGCCCTGCTTAACTTGCGTAAGTAACCCGCCTGAAAAACCCGCACAGCCCACCCTGCCCCGTTGTGCTCATCATCGGGGCAAAATCAATCTAAATTTCCCATATCTTGTATGGTTGAAACTTAGGACAACTACATCTAGTATCTCCTTTAGCAAGACACACAAATCTGACGCGTACATACGCGCCGTGCTCTCATTTTAAATGGAAATACGAATCATGAGCATTATTATTTACACACGTAACGATTGCGTTCAGTGCCATGCGACTAAACGTGCGATGGAAAGCCGCGGGGTGGCATTTGAGATGGTGAATATCGACCAGCAGCCAGAAGCAGCCGATATCCTGCGCGCGCAGGGTTTTCGCCAGCTTCCGGTAGTGGTTGCCGGGGAAACCAGCTGGTCAGGTTTCCGTCCGGATATGATCAACCGCCTCGCCGCTCAGGCCGCCAGGGCATGAGCGGACTTGTTTTCTTCTCCAGCAGCTCTGAAAACACGCTCCGCTTTATCGAGCGCCTCGGGCTGCCTGCGACCCGCATTCCGCTGAACGAGCGAGAGCGGATCCAGGTAGAGGAACCTTACATACTGGTGGTGCCCAGCTATGGCGGCGGCGGTACGGCGGGGGCGGTTCCCCGCCAGGTGATCCGCTTTCTTAACGATCCCCATAACCGACAGCGTATTCGCGGCGTGATCGCGGCGGGTAATCGCAATTTCGGTGACGCCTTTGGTCGCGCCGGGGATGTTATCTCTCAAA
Source organism: Enterobacter sp. CPE_E890 (assembly GCF_046521475.1). Classification (NCBI taxonomy): domain Bacteria; kingdom Pseudomonadati; phylum Pseudomonadota; class Gammaproteobacteria; order Enterobacterales; family Enterobacteriaceae; genus Enterobacter; species Enterobacter sp. CPE_E890. The sequence goes on from NZ_JBKFZW010000001.1 coordinate 3,881,625, forward strand.
AATGCGGCGTGCCGTATCTCTATCGTTTCGAACTGATGGGGACACAGCAGGACGTAGAGAACGTGCGTAAAGGAGTGAAGGAATTTTGGCAACGACAACCGCAGAACGGGTAATTCAGGCAACACCGGATTACCACGCATTAAACGCGATGCTTAACCTCTATGACCGCGAGGGGCACATCCAGTTTGGCAAAGACCACGAGGCAGTGGACGCCTTTTTCACCGCCCATGTCCGCCCCAATAGCGTAACGTTTGAAAGCCAGAATGCGCGGCTCGACTATCTGGTCAATGAAGGCTATTACGAAGAACGCATCCTCACCCGTTATGATCGCGCCTTCGTGGTGAGGTTGTTCGAACGCGCGCACGCCAGCGGTTATCGTTTCCAGACCTTCCTCGGCGCGTGGAAGTATTACACCAGCTACACGCTGAAAACGTTCGACGGTAAACGCTACCTCGAAAGTTTTGAAGACCGCGTGGTGATGGTGGCGCTGACGCTGGCCCAGGGTGATGAAGCACTGGCTGAACGGCTGATGGCGGAGCTCCTCTCCGGCCGCTTCCAGCCCGCCACACCGACCTTCCTTAACTGTGGCAAAGCCCAGCGCGGCGAGCTGGTTTCCTGCTTCCTGCTGCGTATCGAAGACAATATGGAGTCGATTGGTCGCGCGGTGAATTCAGCGCTGCAACTTTCCAAACGCGGTGGCGGCGTGGCGTTTTTGCTCTCTAACCTGCGTGAAGCCGGAGCGCCAATTAAGCGCATCGAAAACCAGTCTTCCGGCGTGATCCCGGTGATGAAAATGCTGGAAGATGCCTTCTCCTATGCCAATCAGCTCGGCGCACGCCAGGGCGCAGGCGCGGTGTATCTGCACGCGCATCATCCGGATATTCTGCGTTTTCTCGACACCAAACGCGAAAACGCCGATGAAAAAATCCGCATCAAAACGCTGTCGCTCGGCGTGGTGATCCCGGATATCACCTTTGCCCTCGCAAAAGAGAATGTCGACATGGCGCTGTTCTCCCCTTACGATATCGAGCGTATCTATGGGAAAGCGTTCGGGGATGTCGCTATCAGTGCGCTGTACGACGACCTGGTAGCCGACGAGCGCATTCGTAAAACCTACATCAACGCCCGCGATTTCTTCCAGACGCTTGCCGAAATTCAGTTTGAGTCCGGCTATCCATACATCATGTATGAAGATACGGTGAATCGCGCCAACCCGATTGCCGGCCGCATTAACATGAGCAACCTGTGCTCGGAGATTTTGCAGGTCAACAGCGCGTCGACCTATGATGAAAACCTGGACTACGCGGACATCGGCAAAGATATCTCCTGCAACCTCGGGTCGCTGAATATTGCCCACACCATGGATTCCCCGGATTTTGGCCGCACGGTTGAAACCGCCATTCGCGGCCTGACGGCGGTGTCAGACATGAGCCACATCCGCAGCGTGCCTTCTGTTGAAGCGGGAAATACCGCGTCGCACGCCATTGGTCTCGGGCAGATGAACCTGCACGGTTACCTGGCACGGGAAGGCATCGCCTACGGCAGCCCGGAAGGGCTGGATTTCACCAACCTCTATTTTTACACCATCACCTGGCATGCGCTGCATACCTCAATGATGCTGGCGCGCGAGCGCAACCAGCGCTTCGCCGGTTTTGAACAGTCGCGCTACGCCAGTGGCGAATATTTTAGCCAGTATCTGGAAGGCGACTGGCAGCCAAAAACCGGGAAAGTACGCCAGCTGTTTGCTCGTTCCGGTATAACCCTGCCCACGCGCGCGATGTGGCAACAGCTGCGTGATGACGTAATGCGGTACGGCATCTACAACCAGAACCTGCAGGCGGTGCCACCGACCGGCTCGATCTCTTACATCAACCATGCCACGTCGAGTATTCATCCGATTGTGTCGAAAATAGAGATCCGCAAGGAAGGCAAAACCGGGCGCGTTTATTACCCTGCTCCGTTTATGACCAACGACAATCTGGCGCTGTATCAGGATGCCTATGAAATCGGGCCGGAAAAGATTATCGACACCTACGCCGAGGCAACAAAACACGTGGATCAGGGACTGTCGCTGACGCTCTTCTTCCCGGATACCGCCACCACCCGCGATATCAACAGGGCGCAGATTTATGCCTGGAAGAAAGGCATCAAGACGCTGTACTACATTCGCCTGCGTCAGCTTGCGCTGGAAGGCACCGAAATCGAAGGCTGCGTATCCTGCGCGCTGTAAGGAGAAAGGATGAAACTATCACGCGTGAGTGCCGTTAACTGGAATAAAATTCAGGACGATAAAGATCTGGAGGTGTGGAACCGGCTCACCAGCAACTTCTGGCTGCCGGAAAAGGTGCCGCTCTCCAACGATATCCCGGCCTGGCAAACGCTGAACCACGCCGAACAACAGCTGACAATCCGCGTCTTTACCGGACTCACGTTGCTGGACACCATCCAGAACACCGTGGGTGCGCCTGCCATGATGACCGACGCGCTGACGCCACATGAAGAGGCGGTGATGTCAAACATCAGCTTTATGGAGGCGGTGCATGCTCGCTCCTACAGTTCGATTTTCTCCACACTGTGCCAGACCAAAGACGTGGATGCGGCGTATGCCTGGAGCGAAGAGAGCGAGTCATTACAGCGCAAGGCGAATCTGGTGTTGGCGCATTATCAGGCTGATGAGCCGCTGAAGAAGATCGCCAGTGTGTTTCTGGAATCTTTTCTTTTCTATTCCGGCTTCTGGCTGCCGATGTACTGGTCCAGCCGGGGCAAATTGACCAACACTGCTGATTTGATTCGCCTGATCATTCGCGATGAGGCGGTGCATGGGTATTACATTGGCTATAAGTATCAGAAAGGACTGGAGAAAGTCAGCGAGCAAAAGCGCGAGGAACTCAAAGGCTTCGCGCTCGATTTACTGATGGATTTGTACGATAACGAGCTGAGCTATACCGAGGAACTGTATGCCGGAACCGGCTGGGAGGAAGACGTGAAGGCGTTCCTCTGCTACAACGCCAACAAAGCGCTGATGAATCTCGGTTACGACGCGTTATTCCCACCAGAGATGGCGGAAGTGAACCCGGCGATCCTGGCGGCGCTGTCACCCAACGCTGACGAGAACCACGATTTCTTTTCCGGATCGGGCTCCTCGTATGTAATGGGTAAAGCAGTAGAGACAGAAGATGAGGACTGGGATTTTTAATCACCACTAACGTTCGTTAATTTAATATAAATAGATATTTTTCTCGTCACTATTTGCATAGCAACTACACTGTAATGTCCATGCCATATTCGCCTGAATTGCTCCATTTCAGGCGAAATTCCCCGATACCGCAACAAAAAATTGAGAAAAATTCAAATCACGCTCAGCCCTTTGCTCATGGGAAATTCAGCCGTTTCGCTTATGGCAAAATTCATGCCATAAGCAAACCCAGGGTTGTCTCAGATTCTCAGTATGTTAGGGTTATGCCCGTTAACAATTTACCATGGTAATCATATCGGCATAAACAAATAACAGGACACTCTCTATTGCATGGCAATTAAATTAGAAGTGAAAAATCTTTATAAAGTATTTGGCGAGCACCCGCAGCGCGCATTCAAATATATTGAGAAAGGCCTTACGAAAGAGCAAATTCTGGAAAAAACCGGGCTATCGCTTGGCGTTAAAGACGCCAGTCTGGCCATTGAAGAAGGCGAGATTTTTGTCATCATGGGATTATCCGGTTCGGGTAAATCCACTATGGTTCGCCTTCTCAATCGCCTGATTGAACCCACCCGCGGACAGGTACTGATTGACGGCGTGGATATCGCCAGAATATCAGACGCCGAGCTTCGCGAGGTGCGCAGAAAGAAGATTGCAATGGTGTTCCAGTCATTCGCGCTGATGCCGCACATGACGGTGCTGGATAATACCGCTTTCGGCATGGAATTAGCCGGCACGCCGGCTCAGGAACGCCAGGAAAAAGCCCTTGATGCACTGCGTCAGGTAGGGCTGGAAAATTATGCTCATGCCTACCCGGATGAACTCTCCGGCGGTATGCGTCAGCGTGTGGGATTAGCCCGTGCATTAGCCATTAATCCAGACATATTATTAATGGATGAAGCCTTCTCAGCGCTAGATCCTTTAATTCGCACCGAGATGCAGGATGAGCTGGTAAAATTACAGGCCAAACATCAGCGTACGATTGTCTTTATTTCCCACGATCTCGATGAAGCGATGCGTATTGGCGATCGTATTGCCATTATGCAAAATGGCGAAGTCGTACAGGTCGGCACGCCGGATGAAATTCTTAATAATCCGGCGAATGATTATGTGCGAACCTTCTTCCGCGGCGTGGATATTAGCCAGGTCTTTAGCGCCAAAGATATTGCCCGCCGTACACCGAACGGCATTATCCGTAAAACGCCTGGATTTGGCCCACGCTCCGCACTGAAGCTGTTGCAGGATGAAGACCGGGAATACGGTTATCTGGTTGAACGCGGCAATAAATTTGTCGGCGTGGTTTCCATCGACTCCCTGAAAACCGCCCTGAGCGAAAACCAGGGAATTGATGCGGCGGTAATCGACACTCCGCTTGCCGTCGATGCCGAAACGCCGCTCAGTGAGTTGCTCTCTCACGTGGGTCAGGCGCCGTGCGCCGTACCCGTCGTCAGTGAAGAACACCAGTACGTCGGTATCATCTCAAAACGCATGTTGCTGCAGGCTTTAGATCGCGAGGGGGCAAACAATGGCTGATCAATCAAACCCGTGGGGCACCACTGAGGCCGCAGACAGCGCGGCACAATCTGCCGATGCGTGGGGTTCCACGCCAGCACCTGCCGATGGCGGCGGCGCGGCAGACTGGCTCAATAGCGCACCGGCACCGGCGCCAGAGCACTTCAACATCATGGACCCGTTCCACAAGACGCTAATCCCGCTGGACAGCTGGGTGACGGAAGGGATCGACTGGGTAGTCACCCATTTCCGTCCGGTATTCCAGGGGATCCGCGTCCCGGTAGATTACATTCTCAACGGCTTCCAGCAGCTGATGCTGGGTATGCCCGCGCCGGTGGCGATTGTGCTGTTTTCCCTGATCGCCTGGCAGTTTGGTAGTGCTGGTATGGGGATCGCCACGCTGATCTCGTTGATTGCGATTGGAGCCATTGGCGCGTGGTCGCAGGCGATGATCACCCTGGCACTGGTGCTGACCGCCCTGCTCTTCTGCATTGTCATCGGTTTGCCGATGGGGATCTGGCTGGCACGCAGCCCGCGGGCGGCGAAGATCATTCGTCCATTGCTGGATGCGATGCAGACGACACCTGCATTCGTCTACCTGGTGCCTATCGTGATGCTGTTCGGCATCGGTAACGTGCCGGGCGTGGTGGTGACGATTATCTTCGCTCTGCCGCCGATTATTCGTCTGACCATTCTGGGGATTAATCAGGTCCCTGCCGACCTTATCGAAGCGTCACGCTCTTTCGGCGCCAGTCCGCGCCAGATGCTGTTTAAGGTTCAGCTTCCGCTGGCGATGCCGACCATCATGGCAGGCGTCAACCAGACGCTGATGCTGGCTCTGTCGATGGTGGTGATCGCCTCGATGATCGCCGTTGGCGGTCTGGGGCAGATGGTTCTGCGCGGTATTGGCCGTCTCGATATGGGGCTGGCGACCGTCGGCGGTGTCGGGATTGTGATCCTCGCCATTATTCTTGACCGCCTGACTCAGGCTGTCGGTCGTGATTCACGCAGTCGCGGCAACCGTCGCTGGTATACCACCGGCCCTGTCGGGTTACTCACCCGCCCATTCATAAAATAAGGAACAACGATGCGACATAGCGTACTTTTTGCCACAGCGTTTGCCACCCTTGTCTCCACCGGCACCTATGCGGCCGACCTGCCGGGCAAAGGCATTACCGTGCAACCGGTTCAGAGCACCATTTCGGAAGAGTCCTTCCAGACCCAGATTGTAAGCCGTGCGCTGGAGAAACTGGGCTATACGGTGAATACCGCCAGCGAAGTGGATTACAACGTTGGCTACACCTCGATTGCCTCCGGCGATGCCACCTTTACCGCCGTCAACTGGCAGCCACTGCATGACGATATGTATGCCGCCGCCGGGGGTGACAAGAAATTTTACCGCGAGGGCACCTTCGTGACCGGTGCGGCACAGGGTTATCTGATCGACAAGAAAACCGCCGATAAGTACCACATCACCAATATTGAACAGCTGAAAGATCCGAAGATCGCCAAACTGTTCGACACCAACGGTGACGGCAAAGCCGACATGATGGGCTGCTCACCGGGCTGGGGTTGTGAAGCGGTCATTAACCACCAGAACAAAGCCTATGATCTGGCAAAAACGGTCGATGTGAGCCACGGTAACTACTCGGCGATGATGGCCGACACCATTGCCCGTTTCAAAGAGGGCAAACCGGTTATCTACTACACCTGGACCCCGTACTGGGTCAGCGACGTGCTGAAACCGGGTAGAGACGTGGTGTGGCTGCAGGTACCGTTCTCCTCCCTGCCGGGTGAGCAGAAAGATATCGACACTAAACTGCCGAACGGTATGAACTACGGCTTCCCGGTAAACACCATGCATATCGTCGCCAACAAAGCCTGGGCGGAGAAAAACCCGGCGGCAGCGAAGCTGTTCTCAGTGATGAAACTGCCGCTGGCCGACATCAACGCTCAGAATGCCATGATGCATGCAGGTAAATCGTCCGAGGCTGATATCAAAGGTCATGTGGACGGCTGGATAAAAGCCCACCAGCAGCAGTTCGACGGCTGGGTGAAAGAGGCGCTTGAGGCGCAGAAGTAATATTCCGAATTCCCTCTCCACCCGGAGAGGGAACCTAAACCGCACAATACAACACCCAACACTCCCCCAACTTTCACAATCATTGGGTATGATGGTTTCCGGAAAAATAATCACTCAACTAATGATTCCTGAAACCAATGACCAAAACAACGCAAGGGCTTAGCCCCGCACTCATCCTTTTAATGTCCGTGGCAACGGGTCTGGCTGTCGCCAGCAACTATTACGCACAACCTCTGCTTGATACCATCGCCCGTGCGTTCAATCTCTCCGCCAGTTCCGCAGGCTTTATCGTCACCGCTGCACAGCTCGGCTATGCCGCCGGGCTGCTGTTCCTGGTGCCGCTGGGGGATATGTTTGAGCGCAGAATGTTAATTGTCTCCATGACCCTGCTGGCCGCCGGCGGGATGCTGATCACCGCCAGCAGCCAGTCATTAACAATGATGATTATCGGCACCGCGCTCACAGGGCTGTTCTCTGTTGTGGCGCAAATTCTGGTCCCGCTCGCCGCCACTCTCGCCTCCCCCGAAAAGCGCGGCAAAGTGGTGGGCACCATCATGAGTGGCTTGCTGCTGGGGATTTTACTGGCTCGTACCGTTGCAGGGTTGCTGGCAAGCCTCGGCGGCTGGCGCACCGTTTACTGGGTGGCGAGCGTATTGATGGTCGTGATGGCGCTGGCTCTGTGGCGCGGCCTGCCGAAGGTGAAGCAGGAAAATCACCTGAACTATCCGCAGCTTCTGGCCTCCGTTTTCAGTCTGTTTACGCAGGATAAACTCCTGCGCACTCGTGCCCTGCTGGGGTGTTTCACCTTCGCCAATTTCAGTATTTTGTGGACGTCGATGGCCTTTCTGCTGGCCGCGCCACCGTTTAACTATTCTGAAGCGACGATTGGTCTGTTCGGTCTGGCTGGCGCCGCTGGTGCTCTGGGTGCGCGTCCCGCTGGCGGGCTTGCCGATAAGGGCAAATCCCATCTGACCACCTCCGCAGGGCTGATTTTACTTCTGCTCTCCTGGGCGGCGATTTGGTATGGGCACGTCTCGGTACTGGCGCTAATCGTCGGTATTCTGGTGCTCGACCTCACCGTGCAGGGCGTTCACATCACCAATCAGACCGTGATCTATCGCGTGAAGCCAGAAGCACGTAACCGCCTGACGGCCGGATACATGACCAGCTACTTTATTGGCGGCGCAGCGGGTTCATTAATTTCCGCCTCTGCGTGGCAGCATGCGGGTTGGTCAGGCGTATGTGGAATTGGGGCTATCGTCGCCGCGCTGAACCTGCTTGTATGGTGGCGCGGTTACCATCGTCAGGATGCGATTAACTAAGTTTTACATTGCGTTGGGCCTCTTAGGGTATAAAGAGGCCCTTCAGTCTGTTAATGTAAACGTAATCATTTATCCCAGAAATTTTAATGTGGGTGACATATTTACAATCGGCATGAATAGTTCAGACCCCCGTCCTCACATCCTCTCTTCAGCGGGTTCACACCCTACGCTTTCTGTGCTCACCGGGTCACGGACTTACCCGGCGCTTTCTGATGGTGACATAAGTTTGGCGGATATAACCGCACAAATAATTCATTTACATTATTTGTCACTATCGTTACTATATCGGCTGTAATTAATGAGGTTATGCCCAAATGGATAGTTCGTTTACGCCCATTGAACAAATGCTTAAATTCCGCGCCAGTCGCCATGAGGACTTCCCGTATCAGGAAATCCTGCTGACTCGCCTGTGCATGCACATGCAGGGTAAGCTACTGGAAAACCGTAATAAAATGCTGAAAGCTCAAGGGATTAACGAGACGTTGTTTATGGCGTTGATTACGCTGGAGTCTCAGGAAAACCACAGTATTCAGCCTTCCGAACTGAGCTGCGCACTGGGCTCCTCCCGTACCAATGCGACCCGTATTGCTGATGAGCTGGAAAAACGCGGCTGGATTGAGCGCCGTGAAAGCGACAACGATCGCCGCTGCCTGCATCTGCAACTGACCGATAAAGGTCACCAGTTCCTGCAAGAGGTGCTGCCACCTCAGCACAATTGCCTGCATAAACTCTGGTCTGCCCTCAGCACCACCGAGCGTGACCAGCTTGAGCACATCACTCGCAAGCTGCTTACCCGTCTGGACCAGATGGATGAAGACGGCGCTATTCTTGAGGCGCTGCGCTAACGCGACGACACGCTCGAACATCCAGATTTAAAAAAGAAAACTGACAGGCCAGCACGTCACACTGCTGGCCTTTCTGACAACAGGTCGGCTCAGCCGATGTGAAAATAAGAAGATCGTGGAGAACAACAATGAGCGCAAATGCGGAGAGCACTACCCCGCAGCAACCGGCCAACAAGAAAGGCAAACGTAAGAGTGCCCTTCTTCTGTTGACCTTGCTCTTTATCATTATTGCCGTGGCATATGGGATCTATTGGTTTTTAGTATTGCGTCATGCTGAAGAGACAGACGACGCCTACGTGGCAGGGAACCAGGTACAGATTATGGCGCAGGTGTCGGGCAGCGTGACGAAAGTCTGGGCTGATAACACCGACTTTGTGCAAAAAGGCGATGTGTTGGTGACCCTCGATCCGACCGACGCCCAGCAGGCCTTTGAGAAAGCACAGACCGCGCTGGCCTCCAGCGTCCGTCAGACTCGCCAGCTGATGATCAACAGCAAACAGCTGCAGGCCAACATTGACGTGCAGAAAACCGCACTCGCCCAGGCGCAGAGCGACCTGAACCGCCGTGTTCCGCTCGGTACCGCCAACTTGATTGGCCGTGAAGAGCTGCAACATGCGCGCGATGCCGTTGCCAGTGCTCAGGCCCAGCTGGATGTGGCTATTCAACAGTACAACGCCAACCAGGCGATGGTGCTGGGTACCAGCCTGGAAAACCAGCCTGCCGTGCAACAGGCGGCGACAGAAGTCCGTAACGCATGGCTTGCCCTGCAGCGTACTAAAATCGTCAGCCCGATGACCGGCTATGTCTCCCGCCGTTCCGTACAGCCTGGAGCGCAGATTAGCCCGACCACACCGCTGATGGCCGTCGTTCCGGCAGACAATCTGTGGGTCGATGCTAACTTTAAAGAGACGCAGCTTGCCCATATGCGTATCGGCCAGGCGGCGACGGTTATCAGCGATATTTACGGCGATGACGTCAAGTACACCGGGAAAGTGGTGGGTCTGGATATGGGGACCGGCAGTGCCTTCTCCCTGCTGCCAGCACAGAATGCCACCGGTAACTGGATCAAAGTGGTTCAGCGCTTGCCTGTACGTATTGAGCTGGATCCAAAACAGCTCGCAGATCACCCGCTGCGTATCGGCCTCTCAACGCTGGTTACTGTGGATACCGCCAACCGCGAAGGTCAAATCCTGGCAAGCCAGGTGCGTAGCAGCCCGGCTTATGAAAGTAACGCCCGTGAAATTAGCCTCGATCCGGTCAACAAGCTGATCGATGACATCGTGAAGGCAAACGCTGGTTAATCCGAAGGTGAGCGTTATGCAACAGCAAAAGCCGCAAAAACCGTTGGAAGGCGCGCAGCTGGTCATTATGACCATCGCGCTGTCGCTGGCGACATTCATGCAGGTGCTGGACTCCACCATCGCAAACGTGGCGATCCCGACCATCGCCGGTAACCTTGGCTCGTCACTGAGCCAAGGGACCTGGGTAATTACCTCGTTTGGGGTGGCAAACGCCATCTCAATCCCCATTACCGGCTGGCTGGCGAAGCGCGTCGGTGAAGTGAAGCTGTTCCTGTGGTCGACAATTGCCTTTGTTCTCGCCTCCTGGGCGTGCGGCATGTCCACCAGCCTGACGATGCTGATTTTCTTCCGCGTCATTCAGGGGATTGTGGCCGGGCCGTTGATTCCCCTGTCACAGAGTTTACTGCTGAACAACTACCCACCCGCCAAACGCTCTATCGCGCTGGCGCTGTGGTCGATGACGGTGATCGTCGCGCCGATTTGTGGGCCTATCTTAGGCGGCTATATCAGCGATAACTATCACTGGGGCTGGATCTTCTTTATCAACGTACCGATTGGCGCCGTGGTGGTCATGATGACGTTGCAGTCGCTACGCGGCAGAGAAACCCGGACAGAACAGCGCCGTATCGACGCCATTGGTCTGGCATTGCTGGTTGTCGGCATCGGTAGCCTGCAGGTCATGCTCGACCAGGGCAAAGAGCTGGACTGGTTCAACTCCCGGGAGATCATCATCCTGACGATTGTCGCGGTGGTGTCGCTGAGCTTCCTGATTGTCTGGGAGTTAACCGACGATAACCCGATAGTCGACTTGTCGCTGTTTAAGTCGCGAAACTTCACCATAGGCTGCCTGTGTATTAGCCTCGCCTACATGCTCTACTTCGGCGCTATTGTTCTGCTGCCGCAATTATTGCAGGAGGTATATGGCTATACCGCAACCTGGGCGGGTCTTGCCTCTGCGCCAGTTGGATTGATTCCGGTCCTGTTGTCGCCGATCATTGGCCGTTTCGCCCACAAGCTCGACATGCGCAGGCTGGTGACATTCAGCTTCATCATGTACGCCGTGTGCTTCTACTGGCGCGCGTATACGTTCGAACCGGGAATGGACTTTGGCGCCTCCGCGTGGCCGCAGTTTATCCAGGGCTTTGCCGTGGCCTGTTTCTTTATGCCGCTGACCACCATCACGCTTTCCGGTTTACCGCCTGAGCGAATGGCGGCAGCATCGAGCTTGTCGAACTTTACGCGTACGCTGGCAGGCTCCATCGGGACCTCGATCACCACGACGCTGTGGACCAACCGTGAGTCGATGCACCATGCTCAGCTCACTGAAGCGGTGAACCCGTTCAACCCTAATTCTCAGCAGATGTATGCCCAGCTTCAGGGAATGGGAATGACGGAACAGCAGGCATCCGGCTGGATCGCCCAGCAGATAACCAGCCAGGGGCTGATTATCTCCGCAAACGAGATTTTCTGGGTGTCGGCCGGGATCTTCCTCGTCCTGCTGGGGCTGGTGTGGTTTGCCCGTCCACCGTTTGGTGCCGGTGGTGGAGGCGGTGGCGCGCACTAAAGCGCGTTGTCCAAAACGCGACAGTCATTGTCAGTTTCGATAAAGCAGCGCTCCTGAAATCCATTCACGATAGTGAAAAGACAACAGGAGCGCATCATGCTGAACACACCCGCCGACAAATACCAGCCTTATCCTCCCCTTTCACTGCCCGATCGTCGCTGGCCGGAGCAACGCATCACCCACGCGCCGCGCTGGCTCTCCACCGATTTACGTGACGGCAACCAGGCCCTGGCCGAGCCCATGGACAGCACGCGCAAGCTGCAGTTCTGGGAATTGCTGCTGAACTGCGGGTTTAAAGAGATTGAAGTCGCCTTTCCTTCCGCCTCGCAGACGGATTTCAACTTTGTTCGCCAGCTGATTGAAGAGAACCGCATCCCGGATGACGTCACCATTCAGGTGTTAACCCAGGCACGGGAAGACCTGATCATCCGCACCTTTGAATCGTTACGCGGCGCGAAACGGGCCACCGTCCATCTGTATAACGCGACCGCCCCGCTGTTCCGCCGCCTGGTGTTTGGCATGGAGAAAGCGCAAATCGTGGAGCTGGCAACACGCTCCACGCGGCTTATCCGCAAGCTCTGCGAAGAGAACCCGGAAACCCGCTGGCAGTACGAATACTCCCCGGAAACCTTCTGCTTTACCGAGCCGGAGTTTGCGCTGGAGATTTGTGAAGCCGTGGCAGAGATCTGGCAGCCCTGCAATGAGCGACCAATGGTGATCAACTTACCCGCGACTGTCGAAGTCAATACGCCGAACGTCTATGCCGATCAGATTGAGTATTTCTGTCGCCACTTCAGCCGCCGCAACGATGTCTGCATCAGCGTCCATCCGCATAACGACCGCGGTACGGGCGTCGCCAGCGCCGAGCTGGCCGTGATGGCCGGCGCCGACCGGGTAGAAGGGTGTCTGTTTGGCAACGGGGAACGTACGGGGAACGTCTGTCTGGTGACGCTGGCGATGAATCTCTACAGTCAGGGCGTTAACCCGAATCTCGACTTTAGCGAGATGAATCGGGTGGTGGAAGTGGTCGAAACCTGCAACCAGATTCCGGTGCATCCGCGCCATCCATGGGCAGGACGGCTGGCCTATACCGCCTTCTCCGGCTCACATCAGGACGCGATCAAAAAAGGCTTTGATGCCCGCAAGCCTGGCGAACGCTGGGAGATGCCTTACCTGCCAGTGGACCCGCAGGATATCGGCTGCACCTACGAAGCGGTGATCCGCGTGAACAGCCAGTCCGGGAAAAGCGGCAGCGCGTGGCTTATTGAACAGAACCACGGCCTGAAATTACCCCGCGCGCTGCAGCAGGATTTCAGCCAGCACGTACAGCAGGAAACGGATCGCCACGGAAAAGAGATGACGCAAAATGCACTGTGGCTACTGTTCCGTACCCGTTACGGCCTGGTGGCAACGCCACAATTTGCCCTGCAATCGTACCGCAGCGACAGCCAGCAGGACGGGCAGTTGCGCTTAACGGCAAGCATCGCCACGCAGGGGGGAACACGCCAGCTGGAAGGTCAGGGTATTGGTTTGCTGTCCGCCGCTGCCAGCGGCCTGAGTCGCTGGGTCAACACGCCGTTTGTGATTAAGGATTACCACGAACATACCCTGGGTGAACGCAGTGACAGCCGCTCAGTGGCCTATATTCGCTGTTTGTTCCAGGACGGTTGCAGCCGCTGGGGCGTGGGTATCGACAGTGACGTCGCGCGCGCCTCTCTTCAGGCGCTCTTTAACGCCGTCAGTCGTTTTTAAAGTAATCGCTGGGAGAGACACCCATCACCCGACGAAACATCGCCGTAAAGGCACTGTGACTGCCGTAACCCAGTTCCAGTGCCACGCGTAGCACCGGCTGGCCCTGTGCCAGCCGCACTAACGCCTCCAGCAAGCGAGCCCTTCTCAGCCACTCAACGTAACGTAATCCTGTCTGCTGCTGAAAATGCCGGTTCATCGTGCGCTCGCTCATTCCAAGCGAACTCGCGGCCTGAAGGCTGTTCCAGCGATCTCCTGGTGACTGACGGATCTGCTGGCACAGGTGGCGTAACGGGGCGCTCTCCGGCTCAGGCAGATGAAATGGCAGCACAGGCATGATGCGAATTTCATCCAGAATGAGTTCATACACGCGCTCATCTCGACTCCCCGGCGAGTAAGATTCAGGCAGTGAGAGAGAAGCGAGGATCAGTTCGCGCAACAGTGGGGAGATCTGCACGATCTGGCACGCTGCGGGGAGATCGGCACGCGCCAGCGGATCGATAAACAGCGTGCGCGCCGCAACGTTCCCGGTGATACGAAGCGAATGACGCGTCCCCGCTGGCAGCCAGACGCCGCGGCCAGGAGGAACCACCCAACAGCCGGATGCGGTATCAACCCGCACCACCCCGCTCAAAGTATGCAGCAGTTGCGCGCAGTCATGCTCATGCCAGGGTTCGCTGTCGCCATGAACATAATCATGGGCAAAAGGAACGAGTGGACGATGGGTAAAGGTGAACGTTGAGGTTGTGGTCATGGGGTTAAACAACCCTCGCTCTCCCCTCTCCCGTATGGGAGAGGGAAAAGGTGCACTAGATGTGCAGTTCCTGCAGTTTTTCTTTCGGCAGAGCCAGCTCTTCATTGCTGTTCACGCGAACATCACGCTCAATGATGTGACGCGCAATTTCCTGTGCTTCTTCCAGGGAGTGCATCTGGTAAGTACCACACTGGTAAACGTTCAGCTCAGGGATTTGGTTCTGCTCTTTCACCTTCAGCACGTCTTCCATGGCTGCTTTCCAGGCATCTGCGACGCGTTTCTCTTCCGGCTGACCAATCAGGCTCATGTAAAAACCAGTACGGCAGCCCATCGGAGAGATATCAATGATCTCAACGCCGTTGCCGTTCAGGTGGTCACGCATAAAACCAGCGAACAGATGCTCCAGAGTGTGAATACCTTTCTCTGGCATCACTTCTTTATTTGGCACGCAGAAACGCAGATCGAAGACGGTGATCGTGTCGCCGTGCGGGGTGTGCATGGTCTTCGCCACGCGAACTGCAGGTGCTTCCATACGGGTATGGTCGACAGTAAAGCTATCTAATAACGGCATACGTCACCTCCGATAGTGATTTTTTTTAAAATAAACTGAACTCTTCTACAGAATGCGCGTCTGAGTATATGAAAGACGCGCATTTGTTATCATCATCCCTGAATTCAGAGATGTATATTTTGGCCACAGCGATGTGGCCTTTTTCTTTTCTGCTTAAGCCTGCTTCGCCAGAAACGCCTCAAACGACTCGGTATCCGCCGCTTCAACCTCTTTCTGACGCACAATAGATGCATCGCGTTCTGCTACAAAACCCGCTTCGCTCAGCACTTCTAACGGCTCCTGCATCAGCATCTCACGGTATTCTGCTCCGAGTGAACGCCCCGTGCCACCAATACCTTGATCAATCATTGAACGCAGAATGCGTGCTGAGAACGTCAGTTCCGGATTATCAAAACATTCCACCAGCTGGTCGCAGATCTGTTGATATGCGTCGCCACCGTCGATGCTGTCCATTGTCCGGGCAACACGTTTAAGATCACGGAACAGATCTTTACCGACTTTCGTCAGCGGGAACTGTGCTGTTTCGCAGCCAATGCCCAGCGTCAGACCCGGTTTACGGCCTTCCAGAATTACGCGGTTCCAGTTTGTACGGGTACAAAGCAGCTCGTCTGAACTCATTTCAGGCGCATCCGCCAGAACGCACCAGACCATAAACAGATCCAGGAAGCGAATCTGCTGCTCATCAACACCAATCGGTGAGAACGGGTTGATATCCAGCGAGCGCACTTCAATGTATTCGATCCCGCCGCGCTGCAGCGCGTCCGACGGTGTTTCACCGCTGCGCGTCACGCGCTTAGGACGAATTGGCGCGTACAGTTCATTCTCAATCTGCAGCACATTGCTGTTGATTTGCAGACGCTTGCCGTCTTTCTCGAGGCCGATTTTCTCGTACTCTTCCGACGGGGTTTTGATCGCCCGCTTCAATCCTGCCACATATTCGTGCAATTCGTTAAACGTAATACCGAGATTGCTTTGCGATTTATTGGTATAACCAAGATCGCTCAGGCGCAAGGAAGTCGCGTACGGCAGATAGTACATCCCGCACTCGGTTTTCTCGAACGGCAGCGTAGTCGGTTTCCCCTGCAGGAACGATGAGCAAATGGCAGGCGACGCACCAAACAGGTACGGAATCACCCAGCCGAAACGATAATAGTTGCGGATCAGGCGGAAGTAGCCCGCAGAGATCGCGTCCTTATCCGTTTCATCACATTTCGCCTGCCAGAACGCCATGGGTAAAGAGAAGTTGTAATGCACGCCAGAGATGGTCTGCATTAACGCGCCATAGCGGTTTTTCAGCCCCTCACGATAGAGCGTCTTGAGCCGCCCAATATTAGATGTGCCATATTGAGCCAGCTCGATCTCCTGGCCTTGCTCGATATAACACGGCATGCTGAGGGGCCACATACGCTCATCGCCCAGGTTGCGCGCGGTATAGCGATGAATGTCGCGCAAGATCGTCAGCATATGATCAATATCACCCTCTACCGGAGTGATGAACTCCAGCAGCGCTTCAGCGAAATCGGTTGTGATCCATTTATGTGTCAGCGCCGAGCCTAACGCCTTCGGGTGACCCGTCGTCGCTAAACTGCCGTCCGCGTTTACGCGTAGCGTTTCACGCTCAAGACCACGCTGAATACCCTTCAATGCCTGAGGGTGGTTTTCCAGCCAGGCCAGCGCCTGAGATACGTCCGGGATCAAATTGACCTCCCGCCTGTCAAAGTAATGTTACTCAGCATAATTGTAATGGTTGACGATTGAAGGTCGCGTATTCATTCCACCAATTAGTGCCACCACGTCATACCCTGCAGAGTTGCCCATGCCACGAGAACATATCGCAACGCCTTGCCAAGGCACAAAAAAAAGAGCACCGGTCCCCAGGAGATGCGCATCCATCCCGCCAGCAGACACAGCAAATCACCTATTACAGGCATCCAGCTTAATAACAGCGTGGCAGCGCCATAGCGTTTTAGCCAGCCGACTGCCTTTTCCTGCCAGCGCGATTTTTCGCGCAGCGGAAAGAAACGCCCAAGAATAACGTTAGTCAGCCCTCCAAGGCTATTACCCATTGTTGCTATTAACACAAGCAACCAGGGCTGACTCACGCCGGACAACAGCATCGCCACCAGCACCACTTCCGAATTGCCCGGTAAGAGCGTGGCGCTTAAAAAACTGCTGGCGAATAATGAAGCAAGCGACAGCGCGTCACTCACAGTAAGCGCACATCCACCGCGGCCATGCCAGCATCACGTGCGGCCTGAATACCGAAATCAGCATCTTCAAACACGATGCATTTTGCCGCCGGTACACCCATTAATTCTGCGCAAAGCAGGAAGGTGTCCGGTGCGGGCTTGTGATTTTTAACATGATCGGCGGCAACCACGGCAGAAAAATAGTGGCGCAGGCCAAGATGATTGAGCAAAGCCTCTGCAATCGCGCTTTCGCTGCCCGTCCCCACCGACATCGGGCGACGTCCGTGCCACGCTTTCACGACATCAATCAGCGGCAGCGGGCGTACGGTATCTAAAAGCATGGCTTTTACTGCATCGGTTTTTTCACGGGCGAGCAGGTGCGGGTCGAGATCGGCCTGATTCATTTCAATCACGGCCTGTGCAATACGCCAGGTTGGGGATCCGTTAAGGGCAATCATCGCCTGAAGGTCGAAACGCATACCGTAGCGGCCCAGGACATCAGTCCACGCTTGACGATGCGTAGGCTCGGTATCAAGGAGGGTGCCATCCATATCGAAGATCAGACCGTCATACTGTGCGTACATCGTGCTCTCGCTAAACGATTAACAAAGCATTACTTTATCGTAAAAGGTGATTTTTGTCGCTGACTGAGAGTGTGATTGCTGACGGAACGTCGAAGGAATAAACAAAGAAGGAGAAGATGGTGCATCCGGGAGGATTACTCGGCTGCGCCTCGCCCTGCGGGCCGTTGCTGAAGCAACGTTATCCTCCCTGGTGCTCGCGATTAACTCGCAAACCTTGAAACAACAGCGTAGCTATTATCTCGGAGAATATGGTGCATCCGGGAGGATTCGAACCTCCGACCGCTCGGTTCGTAGCCGAGTACTCTATCCAGCTGAGCTACGGATGCATCGGGAAATGCTTTCAGAAACAGTAAAATGGTGCATCCGGGAGGATTCGAACCTCCGACCGCTCGGTTCGTAGCCGAGTACTCTATCCAGCTGAGCTACGGATGCATCAGGGTACTGCTTTCAGAAATAGTAAATGGTGCATCCGGGAGGATTCGAACCTCCGACCGCTCGGTTCGTAGCCGAGTACTCTATCCAGCTGAGCTACGGATGCATCGGGATTTACTATTGTACTACTCGATATTCATATCACTTCGAAAGCAATATGAAGTAATAGATGGTGCATCCGGGAGGATTCGAACCTCCGACCGCTCGGTTCGTAGCCGAGTACTCTATCCAGCTGAGCTACGGATGCAAAATGGCGGTGAGGCGGGGATTCGAACCCCGGATGCAGCTTTTGACCGCATACTCCCTTAGCAGGGGAGCGCCTTCAGCCTCTCGGCCACCTCACCACACAACGCCTCTTTCGAGTGCTTCGAGTAACTCGTTAAGAGCTTCTCGTCGCTGCGTGGCGCATATATTACTTTCTGGGACTTATAAGTCAAACAATTTTCCAAAAGCTTTTATCGTTTGCACAAATCACACGCAATTCGCATGTAAAAGCCGCAAAGAGGGTGTTTTATAAGCGGATTTTGCAGGCATCTTCACAGAAAACCTATGCAGAAATGGTGGCGTCAGGACGAGTTAAGAGTAACGATGTGGTTAAAAAGAGAGCAATTGAAATTAAACGGTAACTTTGGGCAGGAAAAATGACAGGAGGGTTGCGTCTCGCCCGACAGCGAGACGCGACAATATCAGTAACTGGACTGCTGGGATTTTTCAGCCTGGATACGCTGGTAGATCTCTTCACGGTGGACAGATACTTCTTTAGGAGCGTTAACACCAATACGTACCTGGTTACCCTTTACCCCTAAAACTGTCACGGTGACCTCATCCCCAATCATGAGGGTCTCACCAACTCGACGAGTCAGAATCAGCATTCTTTGCTCCTTGAAAGATTAAAAGAGTCGGGTCTCTTGTATCCCGGCATTATCCATCATATAACGCCAAAAAGTAAGCGATGACAAACACGTAAAGTGTAAGCAGTCACGGCATCACATTCTGTTAAACGTAAGTTTAGCCGATATACACAAACTCAACCTGACTTTATCGTTATCGATAGCACAGTGAACAAGACGCCATAACGTTACCGCTATGGCGTCTGCTTGTGCTTTGTAATTATTACAGTTTCGCGCTTACCCAGCTTTCAACGCTGGCCAAAGCTTGCGGAAGTGCCGCCGCATCCGTACCACCGGCTTGCGCCATGTCTGGACGACCACCACCCTTGCCGCCCACCTGCTGGGCAACCATACCAATCAGTTCCCCTGCTTTTACGCGGTCAGTCACATCCTTAGAGACCCCCGCAATCAGAGAAACCTTACCTTCTGCCACTGTCGCCAGCACGATAACGGTAGAACCAAGCTGGTTCTTGAGATCGTCGACCATAGTACGCAGCATCTTAGGCTCAACGCCCGCCAGATCGCTGACCAGCAGTTTGACGCCCTTAATGTCTACAGCTTTGCTGGAGAGGTTTGCACTCTCCTGCGCCGCAGCCTGCTCTTTCAGCTGCTGCAGCTCTTTTTCCAGCTGACGCGTGCGATCCAGCGCAACGCGCACTTTCTCGCCCAGGTTCTGGCTATCGCCTTTAAGCAGCTGTGCGATGTCGTGCAGCTGATCGCTCTGCGCATGCAGGCTGGCAATAGCACCTTCACCGGTCACCGCTTCGATACGACGCACGCCTGCCGCCGTACCCGACTCGGAAACAATGCGGAACAGGCCGATGTCACCAGTGCGCGATGCGTGAGTACCACCGCACAGTTCAGTCGAGAAGTCGCCCATGCTCAGCACACGAACACGCTCGTCATATTTCTCACCAAACAGCGCCATCGCACCTTTTTTCTTCGCATCCTCAAGATCCATGATGTGGGTCTCGATTGGCAGGTTACGACGGATCTGCGCGTTCACCAGATCTTCCACCGCGCGGATTTCAGACGGTTTCATCGCTTCAAAATGCGAGAAGTCGAAACGCAGCACTTTGTCGTTAACCAGAGAACCTTTCTGTGCAACGTGGGTACCGAGTACGTCGCGCAGGGCAGCATGCATCAGGTGAGTTGCAGAGTGGTTCAGACGAATGCGCGCGCGGCGAGCTTCATCCACATTAGCCTGTACGCCCTCACCCACTTTCAGAGAACCGGAAACCAGTTTGCCCTGATGACCAATCGCCTGGCCGTATTTCTGGGTGTCGCTTACGCTGAAGCTGAAACCATTGCCTTTCAGTTCGCCTTTATCGCCAACCTGACCACCGGATTCCGCGTAGAACGGCGTTTTGTCCAGAATGACAACCGCATCCTGACCCGCGCTGATGCTGTCTACGGCTTTACCGTCAACAAACAGGGCGGTCACTTTGCCAGTCAGTTCCAGCGCTTCATAACCTTTGAATTCAGACGCGCTGTCAACGCGGATCATCGCGTTGTAGTCTGCACCGAAACCGCTGGACTCACGCGCACGACGACGCTGCTCTTCCATCGCGGCTTCGAAGCCCGCTTCGTCAACTTTGATATTGCGCTCGCGACAAACGTCCGCCGTCAGGTCAACCGGGAAACCGTAGGTGTCGTACAGGCGGAAAGCGGTTTCGCCATCCAGCGTGTCACCCTTAAGTTTTGCCAGTTCTTCGTCCAGCAGCGCCAGACCGCGCTCCAGCGTACGGGCAAACTGCTCTTCTTCGGTTTTCAGAACCTGCTCTACCTGCGCCTGCTGGCGTTTCAGCTCATCACCGGCAGCACCCATCACGCCAATCAGTGGCCCAACGAGCTTATAGAAGAAGGTGTCCTTCGCGCCCAACATGTTGCCGTGACGGATAGCACGACGAATGATACGACGCAGCACGTAGCCACGGTTTTCATTCGACGGGATAACGCCGTCGGCAATCAGGAACGCACAGGAACGAATATGGTCCGCGATAACGCGCAGGGATTTGTTGTTCAGGTCGGTCGCGCCGGTCACTTCCGCAACGGCTTTGATCAGGGTGCTGAACAGGTCAATCTCGTAGTTGGAGTTAACGTGCTGCAGAACCGCAGCAATACGCTCCAGACCCATACCGGTATCAACGGAAGGCTTCGGCAGCGGCTCCATTGTACCGTCAGCCTGACGGTTGAACTGCATAAAGACGATGTTCCAGATCTCAATGTAGCGATCGCCATCTTCTTCCGGACTGCCTGGAGGGCCACCCCAGATGTGGTCGCCATGATCGTAGAAGATCTCGGTGCACGGACCGCAAGGACCGGTGTCACCCATCTGCCAGAAGTTGTCAGACGCGTAAGGTGCGCCTTTGTTATCACCGATGCGAATAATACGTTCGCGCGGGATACCGACTTCTTTTTCCCAGATTTCGTAGGCTTCGTCATCGGTTTCATAGACGGTAACCCACAGACGCTCTTTCGGCAGGTTGAACCAGTTTTCACCGGTCAGCAGTTCCCACGCATATTGAATGGCATCGTGTTTGAAGTAGTCGCCGAAGCTGAAGTTACCCAGCATTTCGAAGAACGTATGGTGACGTGCGGTGTAACCGACGTTTTCCAGGTCGTTGTGTTTACCGCCCGCACGTACGCAACGCTGTGACGTTGTGGCACGGGAATAATTACGCTTGTCGAGACCAAGGAACACATCCTTGAACTGGTTCATCCCGGCGTTGGTAAACAGTAAAGTCGGGTCGTTATTTGGTACCAGGGAGCTGCTGGCAACAACCTGGTGTCCCTTACTATGGAAAAAATCGAGAAACGCCTGACGGATCTCAGCGGTGCTCTTGCTCATAATTATCCTGAAATCAAGCTAACGAAATGTCGTAGCAAGCCTGTATCTGTAAACAGTTGGACAGACCAGCTACTGGAAAAAGTGGGAATAAGATAAGTTTTCTTTAGTGGGAAGTAAAATCCCGCATGCGTTCAATCGGCAAAATTACGCCAGATATCCTGAATATCTTCCATCAGGAAGCCACGGTAGAGCAAAAAGCGTTGGATTTTCACTTTTTCTGAAAAATCACGCGGCAGGGGTTCACCGTATTTCCGAATCGCCTGTTCTTTTGCCAGCTCGCACCAGTCGGTATCGCATTCTCGCATGGCTTTTTCAATGGACTCGCGGGCGACTCCTTTCTGGTTCAGCTCCTGACGTATGCGCGCGGGTCCGTATCCTTTCCGACCACGGCTGGCGAGAAACCGGGAAGCGAAGCGCTCATCATCCAGATAGTGATGCTCGTAGCACCAGGCAATCACGCGTTCGTAATCTTCCGCCGTGGCATCAATCTCTTCCGGGCCATTTTTGCTCATTACGGGAGCCGACAGTTTTCGCCGCAACTCTTGTTCACTGTGATCACGAACAGCAAGGATACGTACTGCCCGGTCCAGTAAGCGCGCGTACGCGGGTCGACGTGGGGTAGGTTCACTCATAAAAAACCTGCTGGTTCAGAAATGCAAAAAGGGCCGCATCAGCAGCCCTTCGTCTTTATACGAAGCATTAAAAATCTTCGTTGGTTTCTTCAGCATCCACGCTATCAACTGCGAAGTCGGGTGTAGAGTCCTGATTGTTCAGCAGAAGCTCACGCACTTTCTTCTCAATTTCTTTCGCCGCAGCCGGGTTCTCTTTCAGCCAGGAGATCGCATTTGCTTTGCCCTGACCAATTTTGTCACCGTTATAGCTATACCAGGCGCCCGCTTTTTCAATCAGCTTCTCTTTCACGCCCAGGTCAACCAGCTCACCGAAGAAGTTAATCCCTTCACCGTAGAGGATCTGGAATTCAGCCTGTTTAAACGGCGCGGCAATTTTGTTCTTCACAACCTTCACGCGGGTTTCGCTTCCGACGACGTTCTCACCCTCTTTTACCGCACCGATACGGCGGATATCAAGACGGACAGACGCGTAGAATTTCAGCGCGTTACCACCGGTGGTGGTTTCCGGGTTACCGAACATTACACCAATTTTCATACGGATCTGGTTAATGAAGATCAGCAGCGTATTGGACTGTTTCAGGTTACCGGCCAGCTTACGCATTGCCTGGCTCATCATACGTGCCGCGAGGCCCATGTGAGAGTCACCGATTTCGCCTTCGATTTCGGCTTTTGGCGTCAGTGCGGCAACGGAGTCGACCACGATAACGTCAACGCACCAGAACGCGCCAGTGCGTCACAAATTTCCAGCGCCTGTTCACCGGTGTCCGGCTGAGAACAGAGCAGGTTGTCGATATCAACGCCCAGTTTGCGAGCATAAACAGGGTCCAGCGCGTGCTCGGCATCGATAAATGCACAGGTTTTACCTTCACGCTGTGCCGCAGCGATAACCTGCAGCGTCAGCGTCGTTTTACCTGAGGACTCTGGTCCGTAGATTTCTACGATACGGCCCATCGGCAGACCGCCAGCGCCCAGTGCGATATCCAGAGAAAGCGAACCGGTGGAGATGGTTTCCACGTCCATGGAACGGTCTTCACCCAGGCGCATGATGGAGCCTTTACCGAATTGCTTTTCGATCTGGCCCAGTGCTGCCGCCAACGCTTTCTGTTTGTTTTCGTCGATAGCCATTATTACTCCTGTCATGCCGGGAGAAGCGACTGTGCTTCACCGTGGATTTCTGTTCTGTTGGTGCAATTATACTGTATGGTCATACAGTATCAAGTATTTTGTAGAAATTGTTGCCAGAGCGTTTTTAACGCATATTCCGTTGCCTGACGGCGCACGCTTTCGCGATCGCCGCTAAAACACTCCCGGCGGGTGATCCCTTCACCTTTGGACGTGGCAAAACCAAACCAGACTGTGCCAACAGGCTTCACGTCGCTGCCGCCATCCGGGCCTGCAATGCCGCTGATTGAAATGGCGTAATCCGCGCGCGCCTCTTTGAGCGCACCAATTGCCATCTCAATCACCACCGGTTCGCTGACCGCGCCATGCTGTTCCAGCGTGAATTCACGCACGCCAATCATTTGCGCTTTAGCCTCGTTACTGTAGGTCACAAAGCCACGTTCAAACCAGGCGGAACTGCCGGCGATATCAGTAATCACTTTCGCAACCCAGCCGCCAGTACAGGACTCTGCAGTGGTGATTGTCGCACCACGTTGCTTAAGCGCCAGCCCAACTATCTCGCTAAGCTGCATCAATTCATGGTCAGTCATTCTCGCTCCAGGCATCAGAAAAACGTGCAGCACAAGATAGCACTTTCTCGTCAGATATGGGGATGCGCTTCAGGTTTTACGAGGGGGCTTCAGAAAAAAGCCGATGCGGGCGCACCGGCCATTAGAGAATGTTATTTCATGCTGTCGGCGAGGGTATTCACATTGTGACGAAACGCCTTCACGTAGGTGTCTGCCACTCCGCCTTTTGCCGACAGGGCTTCCGGATAAAGTTCACCACCCGGCTGAGCGCCCGTGGCTGACGCAATCTGTTTAACCAGACGCGGGTCGAGCTGGTTTTCCATAAACCAGGTTTTCACGCCGTCCGCTTTAATCTGATTAATAATCTCAGCAACCTGCGCCGCACTGGCTTCGCTCTCTGACGACAGCCCCTGTGGCGCCATAAACGTGACGCCATAGGCCCGGCTGAAATAACCGAAAGCGTCATGACTGGTCAGTACGTTACGCTTCGCCTGTGGGATCTGACTAAAGCGGGTTTTGGCCCAGTTATCCAGTTGAGTCAGTTGCGCGATATACGGCTTCCCTGAGGCCTCCAGTGCTGCTTTGTCTTCTGGATCGGCTTTTACCAGCCCGTTCAAAATATTTTGCGCATACAGCGCCCCGTTCGCCGCACTGTTCCACGCGTGAGGATCGGTCACGGTCTTTCCATCTTCCTCAAGCGTGTGGGTTTTCACCCCGGTTGAAGCGACGACCAGTTGGCCTTTAAATCCGGAGGCTTTCACCAGACGGTCAAGCCAGCCCTCCAGCCCCAGGCCGTTCACCACCACCACATCGGCCTTGCTCAGCGCCGCGCTGTCTTTCGGCGACGGCTCGAAGGTATGCGGATCGCCGTCCGGCCCCACCAGCGTCGTCACCTTCACATGATCGCCGCCGACCTCCTGGGTGATATCCCCCAATATTGAAAAACTCGTGACCACATTAAGTGTTTTCGCCATCACGCCGTGCGACAACATCCCCAGCGCGAGCGCCACTGCTAATCCTGTACGTTTCATCGTTTCCCCTTGCGTTAAAAAAACGCACGCAGGCTGCCAGCGAGCTGGCTTCGCGTGCCAAATAAAATAGAAATAAAGAAAAGTGCGCTGGCGGTGAGCACAATAGACGGCCCCGCAGGCAGGCTCACAGCCCAGGAAAGGCTTAACCCGAACCATGCACAGAAAATACCGCTCATCCCTGCCATCAGAAGTAATCCAGGTAGGGTGCGTACCCAGCATCGCGCGGCCACGGCGGGTAACATCATCAACCCGACGGCCATCAGCGTGCCAAGCACCTGAAAGCCCGCCACCAGGTTAAGCACCAGCAGCGCCAGAAACAGGCCATGCAACAGACCGGGTAACCAACGGGCATTCACCTGCAGCCACGCCGTATCAAACGCCTCTGTCACCAGCCCGCGATAAAAGACAGCCAGTACGATTAACGTGAAGATACAAACCCCAGCCACAAACAGTGCGGCATCGTTGTCCACGGC
Organism: Enterobacter sp. CPE_E890; assembly: GCF_046521475.1. Classification (NCBI taxonomy): domain Bacteria; kingdom Pseudomonadati; phylum Pseudomonadota; class Gammaproteobacteria; order Enterobacterales; family Enterobacteriaceae; genus Enterobacter; species Enterobacter sp. CPE_E890. The sequence continues at coordinate 3,907,295 of NZ_JBKFZW010000001.1, forward strand.
GAGAATAGAACCAAACAGCAAATGCAGCAGATCGACATTCGACCCACGCAGCGACACCAGCGTGACGCCTAATGCCAGCGATCCCAGATAGAACCCGGCAAAGCTGGCATCTTCTTTTAGCGGCGTGCGTCGGCTAACCAACCCGGCTACCAGCGCAACGGCAATCCCGGCGATAAAACCGCCGATACTCATCGCCAGCAATGACATGCCGCTGAGCAAATATCCCACTGCGACACCCGGCAAAATGGCATGAGAAAGGGCATCCCCCATCAGGCTCATCCTGCGTAGCTGAAGAAAAACCCCGAGCGCCGTGGTGCTGACCGACAGCGCCAGGCAAACCACCAGTGCGCGCCGCATAAAGCCGTACTCGATAAACGGCTGGAAAAAGAGTTGCCAAATCATGCCACCCTCACCCGCTCGGTTTTCCATTGGGGAACGTCAGCATCCAGCCGTAATGTCTGCGGGAAATGGCGCGAGACGCGCTCGCTATCGTGCAATACCGCGAGTAACGTTTGTCCCTGCATATACATCTCCAGCATCAAATCCATCAGCACGTTGCAGGTGGCTTCATCGACGCCGGTAAAGGGCTCGTCAAGCATCACCAGCGGCGCCTGCTGCACCAGGACACGGGCAAAAAGCATGCGCTGAAACTGGCCGCCGGAGAGCTCATCGATGGTGGATAGCGCCATGGATTCCAGCCCTACACGCTCAATCGCACCGGCAATCCGCAAGCGTGTTTCACGACGAAAGCCGGATAAAAGCGAAATGCCCGGCCAGCCCCCCATACTGACGACGTCCTGCACGGTCAACGGAAATTGCGCCTCCAGCGCGTGGCGCTGTGCCAGCCAGCCAATCACCGGGCGCTTTTCCTGCCAGCGCATACTCCCGCCCACGGGAGCGATAAACCCTGCGAGCGTTTTCAGGAGCGTCGATTTCCCGCAGCCGTTAGCGCCCACGATTGCGGTCATACTCCCGCGTTCAATGACGCCGGATAACGGCCGCGTGACGGGCTGACGTTCATAACCTGCGGTCAGTTCATTCATTACGATCATGGCAGCGCTACCGCCCAACTCACCGCCAGGCTGAGAAACACAATAATGGCCAGCGCCAGCAGAAGGCGAACTGGCGCAGAGAGCGAAAAAAGGGAAATTGACATCTCGACACCCGAAATAATGTTATAACATAACAATAATAAAAGGTATTGACGTTGTAAATGGTGTGTTTGAAAAGGGAGTGTGGCGAAATGTTTCAGCGAAAAATAGGGGACCATCTTCAGCCCTCTCCACCAGGGAGAGGGCTGAATCAAGCGAGTTACTGACTAAACGGCGACGCTGCAGGCACACGCGCCTGCGATACCGCCAGCCCCAGCTGCCACACGGCCATCGCATAGTGGGTGCTGTGGTTATAGCGGGTGATGGTGTAGAAGTTTGGCAGACCGTACCAGTACTGGTAACCGGTACCGATATCCAGACGCAGCAGGCTTGCCTGTTGCGCATTGCCCAGCGGCTGCGTTGGCGTTAAGCCTGCTGCTGCCAGCTGCGAAATGCTGTAGTTGGTTTTGAAGCCGTTTTCCAGCCCCGGCGCCTGGCCGTTAGCCTGCACCGCCACCTGGCCGCCCGGCACCCAGCCGTGCGCTTTGAAGTAGTTCGCCACGCTGCCAATAGCATCCACCGGATCCCACAGGTTGATGTGACCATCGCCGTTAAAGTCGACGGCGTATTGTTTATAGGAGGACGGCATAAACTGGCCATAACCCATCGCGCCGGCAAACGAACCTTTCAGATCGAGCGGATCATCTTGCTCATTACGCGCCATCAGCAGGAAGGTTTCCAGCTCGGAAGAGAAATATTCGGCACGGCGCGGGTAGTTAAAGGACAGTGTCGCCAGTGCATCCAGGATGCGGGTTTTGCCCATCACGCGGCCCCAGCGGGTTTCCACGCCGATAATCCCGACGATAATTTCCGGCGGCACGCCGTAGACCTGCCACGCACGGTTCAGCGCATCCTCATACTGATTCCAGAACACGACGCCATTCTGCACGTTGTCCGGGGTAATAAACTGTTTGCGATAGCGCAACCATGCGCCATTTGGCCCGCTCGGCGCCTGGGCCGTCGGTGCCTGTCTGTCCATCAGGCGCAACACGTAATCAAGACGCTTCGCCTGAGATAAAATTTCGTGCAGTTGTTGCCTGTCAAAGCCGTGTTTGCTCACCATTTTATCAATGAACTGCTCGGCCGCCGGGTTATTCGCGAAGTCGCCGCCCATCTGCATCATATTGTGCTGCGGCTCCAGCAGGAATCCTCCGGAAGGCGCGCCTGCCGTTTGCTGAACGGTTTCGGTCTTAGGTTTGCTACTACAGGCAGACAGCAGAATAAGCGCAGGTAACAACGCTGCATAACGACGCTTGAACATGAGACATCCATTTAACGGGTTCGATAAGAGCTCAGTATGGTAAAGCATCCGCAACACCTCAAGGAAGCAGTACGCACCTCCCCCACGCAAATCCTCGCTTTTTTCCACCTAAAATCATTGACCTCATCAATAAACTTTCAAAATAATACATTTTTCTTTCATTGTGAGATCTAACTAACACTTTAAAACCTTTCAAAGTGATTATTATTAGCCCGGTCAGACAAAAACAAAAAAGCCCCACAGGAGAGAAGAATGATAGAAACCATCACCCACGGCGCCGAGTGGTTCATCGGGCTGTTTCAGAAAGGCGGAGAAGTGTTCACCGGCATGGTGACCGGGATCCTGCCCCTGCTGATCAGCCTGCTGGTGATCATGAACGCGCTGATCAACTTTATCGGCCAGCAGCGCATTGAACGCTTCGCTCAGCGTTGCGCGGGTAACCCACTGTCCCGCTACCTGGTATTACCCTGTATCGGTACCTTCGTTTTCTGCAACCCGATGACCTTAAGCCTCGGGCGTTTTATGCCAGAAAAGTACAAACCAAGTTACTACGCAGCGGCCTCCTACAGCTGCCATTCGATGAACGGTCTGTTCCCGCACATCAACCCCGGCGAGCTGTTTGTCTATCTCGGGATAGCCAGCGGCCTTACCACCCTTGGTCTGCCACTCGGACCACTGGCGGTGAGCTATCTGCTGGTTGGCCTCGTCACCAACTTCTTCCGCGGCTGGGTGACGGACCTCACCACCGCCATTTTCGAGAAAAAAATGGGCATCCAGCTTGAACAGAAAGTCCATCTTTCAGGAGCCACAGCATGAACCGGATCCGCATTGAGAAAGGCACGGGCGGCTGGGGCGGCCCGCTGGAGTTCGACGCAACAGAAGGCAAAAAGATCGTCTACATCACCGCAGGCACACGCCCGGCGATCGTTGACAAACTACGCGAGCTGACCGGCTGGGAAGCGGTTGACGGCTTTAAAGAGGGCGAGCCACCGGAAGCGGAAATCGGCGTGGCGGTGATCGACTGCGGCGGCACGCTGCGCTGCGGCATCTATCCTAAGCGTCGCATTCCGACGGTGAATATTCACTCCACCGGCAAGTCAGGCCCGCTGGCGCAATACATCCTGGAAGACATTTATGTGTCGGGCGTGAAAGAGGACAACATCACTCTGGTGAATGGCTCCCCTGCCCCACAAAAAGCCACACCGCGTGATTACGACACCAGCAAAAAAATCACCGAACAGAGCGATGGTCTGTTGGCAAAAGTCGGCATGGGCATGGGGTCCGCCGTGGCGGTGCTGTTCCAGTCCGGGCGCGACACTATTGATACCGTGCTGAAAACCATTCTGCCATTTATGGCATTCGTCTCGGCGCTGATCGGCATCATCATGGCCTCCGGTCTGGGTGACTGGATTGCCCACGGACTCGCCCCGCTCGCCAGCCATCCGCTTGGGCTGGTCACACTGGCGCTGATCTGCTCCTTCCCGCTGCTGTCGCCGTTTCTCGGCCCTGGGGCGGTGATTGCTCAGGTCATCGGCGTGCTGATTGGTGTGCAAATTGGTCTGGGTAATATTCCCCCGCACCTTGCTCTGCCCGCCCTGTTTGCCATTAACGCCCAGGCGGCATGCGACTTCATTCCCGTTGGGTTGTCGCTAGCCGAAGCGCGCCAGGACACCGTGCGCGTGGGCGTGCCGTCCGTGCTGGTAAGCCGCTTCCTGACGGGCGCGCCGACGGTGCTGATTGCCTGGTTTGTCTCTGGCTTTATTTATCAATAAGAGGTTCTTGTTATGACCGTGATTTACCAAACCACCATTACCCGCATCGGCCAGAGCGCGGCGGAGGCACTGAGCGACCAGATGCTGATCACCTTCCGCGAAGGTGCCCCGGCGGATATCGAAGAGTTTTGCTTTATCCACTGCCATGGCGTTCTGAACGGTGAACTCAAGCCCGGCAGCCAGCTGGAGCTGGGTGAAACGCGTTATGCCGTGACCGCCGTCGGTGAGGTAGCCGAACAAAACCTGCGCGAGCTGGGCCATATCACCCTGCGTTTTGACGGCCAGCCGCAGGCGGAATACCCCGGCACGGTTCACGTCGATGGCCCGGTTCCGCAGGCTGTTACCCCAGGCTGTACATTAAAATTTGTTGCGTAATTAAGGAGAATCACATGAGTCAGGTTGCCGTTGTCATTGGTGGGGGACAAACGTTAGGTGAGTTCCTCTGCCGTGGGCTTGCCGCAGAGGGTTACCGCGTGGCGGTAGTGGATATTCAGAGTGAAAAAGCTGCCCGCGTGGCGGATACCATCAACACCGAGTTTGGCGAAGGGATGGCATACGGGTTTGGCGCCGATGCCACCAGCGAGCAGAGCGTAATGGCGCTTGCCCGCGGTGTGGACGAGATTTTTGGCCGTACCGACCTGCTGGTTTACAGCGCGGGAATTGCAAAAGCGGCCTTTATCAGCGATTTCGAACTGGGGGATTTTGACCGCTCGCTGCAGGTGAACCTGGTGGGTTATTTCCTCTGCGCCCGCGAGTTTTCCCGCCTGATGATCCGCGACGGCATTCAGGGGCGCATTATTCAGATTAACTCGAAATCCGGCAAAGTGGGCAGCAAGCACAACTCCGGTTATAGCGCGGCAAAATTTGGCGGCGTCGGGCTAACGCAGTCTCTGGCGCTGGATCTGGCCGAATATGGCATTACCGTTCACTCGCTGATGCTGGGCAACCTGCTGAAATCGCCGATGTTCCAGTCCCTGCTGCCGCAGTATGCCACCAAGCTCGGTATCAAAGCTGAAGAAGTGGAACAATATTACATTGATAAAGTGCCGCTCAAGCGCGGATGCGACTATCAGGACGTGCTGAATATGCTGCTGTTTTACGCCAGTCCAAAAGCTTCGTACTGCACCGGGCAGTCAATTAACGTCACCGGCGGGCAGGTCATGTTCTGATCGAGCAGGCTGATGCCCTCACCCTAACCCTCTCCCTGTGGGAGAGGGAACACAACAAGGAGCCGATATGGTCACAGCACTCATCACCGTCGCCGCCCTCGCCTGGTTCTGCCAGATGGCTTTCGGCGGCTGGCAGATCCATCAGTTTAACCGCGCCTTTGATGCGCTGTGTCAGAAAGGCCGCGTGGGCGTCGGGCGTTCTGGTGGACGTTTCAAACCACGCGTGGTGGTTGCCGTTGCGCTGGACGAAGATGACAAGGTCTGCGATTCCCTCATCATGCGCGGCATGACCGTTTTCGCCCGCCCGGCGAAAATCCAGGCGATTAACGGACTGTCGTTGCAGGAATTGCAGCCTGATGTGATCTTTCCCCATGATCCACTCTGTCAGAATGCACTATCATTAGCGCTTAATCTGAAACATGGATAATTTCGTTGTGAAAGCTATAGACTTGCGAAATTATCATTTCGCAACCTAAGGAACGAAGCGCCTATGAAACCTCGTCAGCGGCAGGCGGCCATTCTCGAGCATCTGCAAAAGCAGGGAAAATGCTCGGTAGACGATCTGGCCCACTACTTTGACACCACCGGCACGACAATACGCAAAGACCTGGTATTGCTCGAAAACTCTGGCGCCGTCATTCGGACTTACGGCGGTGTGGTGCTCAATAAGGATGAAGCCGACCCGCCTATCGATCACAAAACGCTGATCAACACCCACCAGAAGGCGCTGATTGCCGAAGCGGCGGTGAAATTTATTCACGATGGCGATTCCATCATTCTTGACGCAGGCAGTACCGTGTTGCAAATGATCCCGCTACTCAGTCGCTTTAACAACATCACGGTGATGACCAACAGCCTGCATATCGTCAACGCCCTCTCTGAATTCGATAGCGAGCAAACCATTCTGATGCCGGGTGGCACCTTTCGTAAGAAATCGGCGTCATTCCACGGCCAGCTGGCAGAGAACGCCTTCGACCACTTCAGCTTTGATAAACTCTTTATGGGCACCGACGGCATCGACCTGAACGCGGGCGTGACCACCTTCAACGAGGTGTTCAGCGTCAGCAAAGCCATGTGCAATGCCGCGCGGGAAGTGATTCTGATGGCAGATTCATCGAAGTTTGGCCGTAAAAGCCCCAATATCGTTTGCAGCCTGGAAAGCGTCGACAAACTGATTACCGACGCAGGTATCGACCCGGCGTTCAAAAAAGCGCTGGAAGAGAAAGGCATCGACGTGATCGTAACCGGAGAGAAAGATGAGTGATTTTCTGTTAAACGCTGGCCGCCAGACCCTGATGCTGGAGCTACAGGAAGCCAGCCGCCTGCCCGAACGCTTGGGCGAGGATTTTGTTCGCGCGGCCAACACCATTATTCAGTGCGAAGGTAAGGTGATTGTCTCCGGAATAGGTAAGTCAGGTCACATCGGTAAGAAAATTGCGGCGACGCTTGCCAGCACCGGTACTCCGGCCTTTTTTGTTCATCCGGCAGAAGCACTGCACGGCGATCTGGGGATGATCGAAAGCCGCGATGTGATGCTGTTTATCTCCTACTCCGGTTCGGCCAAAGAGCTGGATCTCATCATTCCGCGCCTGCAGGAAAAAACGGTCGCTCTGCTGGCAATGACCGGCAAATCCCGCTCGCCGCTGGCGCTGGCAGCCAAGGCCACGCTGGATATTTCCGTTGAGCGTGAAGCCTGTCCGATGCACCTCGCCCCCACATCCAGCACCGTTAATACGCTGATGATGGGCGACGCGCTGGCAATGGCAGTGATGCAGGCGCGCGGCTTTAACGAAGAAGATTTCGCCCGTTCACATCCGGCGGGTGCGCTCGGCGCACGCCTGCTCAACAAGGTTCATCACCTGATGCGCATCGACGATGCCATCCCACAGGTCAAACTCGATACCAGCGTGATGGACGCGATGCTGGAACTGAGCCGTACCGGGCTGGGATTGGTCGCCGTGTGTGACAGCGACAGCTTTGTTAAAGGTGTATTTACCGACGGCGATCTGCGTCGCTGGCTGGTCGGAGGCGGCAAGCTGGAATCGCCGGTTTCTGAAGCGATGACCCAGGGCGGGCTGACGTTGAACGCCGACAGCCGCGCCATTGAGGCCAAAGAGGTTCTGATGAAACGTAAAATCACCGCCGCACCGGTGGTGGATGACGGCGGCAAGCTGTGCGGCGCCATCAACCTGCAGGATTTCTACCAGGCTGGAATTATCTAATCTTTGAGCCCTGGACACTTCGCCAGCCGGTGCAGGTTGGCGAAGTTCAAAAGTCTAAACGCTTTTTTTTACGCAATTTATTCATAAAATAAATACAAATAAGATAAATCATCGCTATCAATCCTTTATTTATTATTCCCATCAATACTTAAAACCGGAACACCTGAAAAACATTGCCCTGTTTTATTCCCTAATAACAATCTACCCTGATCACACATTAACGCGAAGGGGTATTTCATGGCACATTTCACCGAAGAGCTTAACTATCTCGCTCACTATTTTAAGCAGGTCAGAAAAGCAGAGCACATTTTATTTCGCTAGCTATGGGTGAGTCCTGAAGCTCGTATCGAGCGCCTGCGGGAGCTGATGATTCCGGTAAGCAAACGTGATAACTGAAGGTCTGGCGGCGCTTCTCCTTCAGCAAATGTGTGAAGCGCCACCAGCAAAAACCGGAACAAATAATAGAATGCATCATTGTTTATTTCAGGAATGACTCACCTGAGGAATATAATAAAAATTAATTTATATCGCATCACATTTTTATCTCCTCTGCTTCCACATTAAAATAAAAGCTGTTATTTTCCGATGTGAATTAAGTCTTTTTGGAATCCTCTCTCATGAATGCATTTAGTTATCTTCAACGTCTGGGTAAAGCCCTGATGTTGCCTATCGCCACCTTACCAGTTGCAGCCATATTATTACGCCTCGGCCAGCCTGACGTATTTAATATTCCGTTTATTGCCAGTGCCGGTGGCGGGATCTTCGACAGCCTGCCGCTGTTGTTTGCTCTGGGTATCGCCATTGGTCTGGCAAAAGACAATGCAGGTGCTGCAGCTCTCGCGGGTGCTGTCGGCTTTCTGGTCCTCACCAAAGCCACAGCGGTGATTAACGCCTCCATTAACATGTCCTTCTTTGCCGGGATTATTGCGGGTGTGGTGGCCGGTCACTGCTATAACCGCTTCTCCAATACTAAACTGCCGGATTTCCTTGCGTTCTTTGCTGGTAAACGTCTGGTGCCCATCATGACCGGGTTAATTTGTCTATTCATCGCATGGATTTGCGGCTACGTCTGGCCTTCCGTGCAGCACGGCATTGATACCTTCAGTTTGCTGGTGTCCCGTAGCGGTGAGCCCGGCTGGTTTATTTACGGTGTCCTTAACCGCGCGTTAATTCCTTTCGGCCTGCACTACATACTGCATTCCGTCTTCTGGTTCAGCCTCGGTGACTGTCTGAAAGTGACTTACGATGCTGCCAGCGCGGTACATAACATCTGTCTCGCGCCGGACGTGGTGAAAGGTCTGGTCGTTGGCAGCATGGTGCCAGGTATTGACGGATCCAGCATCACGCAGATTGCCACCGACTTAACCCGGGGCGATCTTAACCGCTTCTTTGCCGGTGACCCGCATGCAGGGGTCTACATGGCCTGGGCATATCCGATCTTTATGGGCGGTCTTCCGGGCGCGGCACTGGCGATGTATTTCGCCGCGCCAAAAGCACGTCGCTCAGCCGTCGGCGGGATGCTGCTCTCTGTCGCCCTGACCGCCTTCCTGACGGGCATTACCGAGCCAATTGAGTTCTCCTTCCTGTTCCTCGCTCCAGCCCTGTATGCCCTGCATGCGGTACTTGCTGGTGTGAGTATGGTAATCGCCAACAGCCTCGGCGTGCTGCATGGCTTTGGTTTTTCCGCCGGGCTTATCGACTTCGTCCTGAACTGGGGTCTTGCCACGAAGCCATGGCTCCTGATCCCTCTGATTGCTCTGTTCTTCGCGATCTACTTTGTGGTATTCACGTTCGCGATTCGCTTCTTCAAGCTGAAAACGCCGGGTCGCGAAGACGACGACACGGTAACGGGTGATTCTGACGATCAAAGCGAGGCGATTGCCCAATACATCGCAGCATTGGGTGGCAAAGATAACCTGAAGATTGTCGATGCCTGTATAACTCGCCTGCGCTTAACGCTTACAGATAACAGCGTGCTGGATGAACAGGCGCTGAAATCACTGGGGGCGAAAGGCATTCTGAAAATGGGTACGCAGAACGCGCAGGTGATTCTGGGCCCACAGGCCGAAAGCATCGCGCTGAAGATCCGGGCGCAGATCGAAGCCTGACGCTGCACAATCCTGTTCCCTCTCTCACCGGAGAGGGAATAAAACCGGAACACTTTATATATCCCACCCTTATTTATTCCGCAAAACACCCTACACTCTCACCATTCTCCTTTTGTTACCGGTACGCCGTCATGCGCCAGCTTCAGAAAATCCGACAGTATCAACGGCTTTATCAGCACTACGGCACAGAGCCAAAGCCCACGACCATCGCGGAAGTGGCCGGTGTCGCGTTATGCAGTGAGCGCCATGCACGCACATTGCTGCGCCAGCTTACGCAAAGCGGATGGTTAAGCTGGCAGGCGCAACCAGGACGTGGGCATCGTGCCATCCTGCATTGCCTGACAACCACCAGCGAACTGAGCGCACCGCTGATGCATGCCTGCCTGGAAAAAGGGGACTACCAGAGCGCGTTGCAGCTGGCCGATGGCGACCCGGCTAGCCTGCATCACATCATTACTCCGTTTTTAGGGGGTAAATGGCTTAAACACCAGCCGACGCTCCGTATTCCGTGGTATCGCCCGCTCACCTTGCTTCATCCCGCTTTCCAGCGTCGCCGTGCCGAACAGCATATTATCTGCGCGGTTCACGCTGGGTTGACGCGTTACGTCCCCGGCCACCCGCAACCGGTGGCCGATTTAGCCCATCACTGGGAGAGTAGTGACGACAAACTTCGCTGGCGCTTTTACCTGCGTAGCGGTGCGCACTGGCATAACGGACAAGCGATCAGCGATGAAGATATTCTCGGCGCGCTGCACCAGTTGTTGGCCGATCCCGCACGTAATACAGGGCTAACTCACGTGAGCAAAGTGATGCTTATCGCACCGTGGTGTCTGGAAATCACGCTTAACGCGCCAGACGCCATGCTGGCGCATCGTCTCGCGCATCATGTTTGCCGTTTGCCACATCCGCAACAACCGAATGTGGGTGCAGGCCCCTTTGCAATTGCTCATCATCACTCGCACTATCTGCGCCTTGAGCGTCAGCCGTGGTACTTTGCGACACATCCCCTGCTGCATGCAATTGAGTTCTGGCGAACCCGCGCCGGAACAGAAAAACCGGCATGGATAACCGTTGGTAAAGGAGAAAACGCCCAGGAGTCCATCACCACCACCAGCGGTGGGTTTTCCTGGCTGATGGTGAATGCCCGGTTACCAAAACCGCTGGCCGCCTGGTTACGCCAGGAAATCCAGCATCTTAACCAGCAGTTCATCCGCCGGGATGATGTTGAAACCCGTACGGAAATACTGCCCGGGATCACGACACCCGCGTATCCTGAAGCGCCTGACGTGACGCTTCCACCAGCCCTTTCACTGGTCTGCTATCACACGCCGGTGCTGTGCGATCTCGCCGGCATGCTGCAAACTCGCCTGAAAAAGCGTGGCTGCGACGTCACGATTCACTGGAAAGATCGCGAAGAGTGGCATGCGCCTGACGCGCTGGCGCAAGCGGATATCTTACTGGGGGATTATCTTGCCGGTGAAGTACCGGTCTTTGCGCTGGCAGAGTGGTTTACTGAAGAACCCGCGTGGATCGCCGCGCTGGGTGAGAGCGCGTGGCAAAACGCAAAGCAGACGCTGATGGCGTATTGCGAAAGTGAGGAAACGCTAAGAGCACACTTGCCCGCCTTCTTTCATCGCCTGCTTGAAAGCGGCGCCTGTACGCCGCTTTTCCACTACCGCTATCGCATCAACACGATGGAAAATGTGCAGAACATTGTGCTGACTGCCAGCGGCTGGCTTGATTTCACCCGCGCCTGGCTACCGCCGGCTCAGGAGCGCACGACCAGCGCATCGTAGCCGCGCCAGCGGTAGTTGACCATGGAGATCAGCCAGCAGGCGACAAACAGCCCGACCACCACAAATCCGGCGTTGCCCAGGTTGTCGTTTACCGCGCCAATCACATCCCAGACGCCACCGCTGAGGGCGAATTTATCCATCAGCAGACCCAGCGCTTCCAGCCCGCCAATAAACAGCGCCACCACCACAGATGTCCCGGTAATGGTCATGTTGTAGTAGAGCTTACGTTGCGGTTTGTTAAACGCCCATCCGTAAGCACCGACCATCAACAAATTGTCGAGGGTATCGACCAGCGCCATACCGCTGGCGAAGAGCGCCGGGAAGATCATGATTGACCACACCGACATCCCGTGAGAGGCGCTGGCGGCAGAAATGCCCAACACGCCAATTTCGGTGGCAGTGTCAAACCCCAGACCAAACAGGAATCCGACCAGGTACATCTGCCAGCTTTTGTTGACCAGCCGGAAGGTTGCGCCAAATAACCAGTTCATGACGCCGCCCTGTGCAGGTAACTCTACTTCACTGCTTGTCGCGCGCCCCTTTTTCAGCGCCTGAAAACTGCGCCAGACGCCGCGTAAAATCACCATATTGACCAGCGCCATCGCCAGCAGGAAAGTCGCGGAAACGGCTGTTCCAATCAGACTCCCTGTCTCGTGAAACCATGCCATATTTTTCTGAAACGCCGTAGCGGTGGCAGCAATGGCAATGGAGGCCAGCACCACGATGGTGGAATGACCCAGCGAGAACCAGGCCCCTACGCCGGATGGGCGTTTGCCCTGCTGCATCATCTTACGCGTGACGGTATCAATAGCCGCAATGTGGTCGGCATCCACCGCATGGCGAAGTCCGTAACACCAGGCAAGCAGGCTTGCCGCCATCAACGCCGTGCTGCCGCTGAAGGTTTGCCATGCCCATCCCCAGGCCAGCAGGTTTGCCATTACCAGAGCCAGCAGCAGAAGCGCGGCGCGAGGTTCATTGCGTAAGAGTCGTAACATTTTAAGTCCTTTGTGAACATGACCGGGCGGCGGCGACCACCGCCTGCCCGAAGGAGATCGCTCCGTCACCTGCGGGCAGGCGCGAAGGAAAAAGAAGCGTAAAGTCTGAAAGATAATGACGCAGACGCGCACGCAGCAGGCGGTTGTGTAACACCCCACCGCTGAAGCACACCGTGGAAAGTGATAAACGCATGGCATGCAATTTGACTAATTGCGCCAACCCTTTTGCCAGCGCATCGTGAAACGCCCATGCGCGTTCGCAGGGCTCCGCCTGCCAGTTCAGCCATTGCTGCCAGAAGAGGGAGAGATTATCCACCGAAAGCGTGACCGGGTGCGCGACACCGGCGCACTGTGAAGCCAGTGCTTCCAGCCGGCAAGCCGCTTCACTTTCGTAGCGTTGCGTTTCTATGCCCAGCGCGCAGGCGATTGCATCGAAAAGCCTTCCGCATGACGAGGCCAGCGGCGCATTGACGCCACGCCCGATTGCTGTCGCCAGCAGCGGCCAGTTTTGGCGCTGTACCGCACGCGTTTCCGGGTAGTGCTGCCAGTCAGGCACAAACGCCAGGCAATGTGCGAGTAAATTGCGCCACGGCTGAACGGCCGCCAGATCCCCACCAGGCAACGCCACGGCAGGTAATCCACCGAGATGCTCGCAGTCGCAGTAGTTCACCCGCAGACATTCCCCCCCCCACAGCGCACCGTTCTCGCCCATGCCGATCCCGTCCAGCGTCAACGCGATAACATCGCCACCGTCGAGCGGCCAGCCGTTTTCAGCCAGGCACGCCGCCGCGTGTGCGTGATGGTGCAACACGGTGTCGACCGGCAACGCCTGCTCGTGTGCCCATTGTCGGGTGTGGTAACCCGGATGGGCATCGCACACCACACGCTCCGGTTGAAAGGTATAGATCTGCTGCATCAGCGCCAGTGCCGAACGCCACTGGGCTTCGACACCCTCGTCACTGAGATCGCCAAAATGCTGGCTCAGCACGGCCTGGTTCCCGCGCACCAGGCAGAACGTATTTTTCATCTCGCTACCTGTACACAACATAGCGGGTATATTGCTAAAACCTGCAGGCAACGTGATGGCATCCGGTACAAAACCGCGCGCACGGCGCAGCATTGTCCCGTCCTGAAGCAGGACCGAATCATCCATCCTCTGCACAATGTCGCGGTTGTGGAGCAGAAAACCGTCTGCAATCTCCCCAAGCTCGTCCAGCGCCTGCTGATTACTGATGGCGGGCGGTTTGCCGCTGAGATTACCGGAGGTCATCACCAGCGGACGCTGGCAGTCGAGCATGAGCAAATGTTGCAGCGGGTTTGCGGGCAGCATGATGCCTACCGAGTCCAGGCCCGGAGCTATCTCGTCGGGCAACGCGGGCAACCACACCTTTGGCGTGAGCACAATGGGGGCTGCAGGTGAGCATAACAGCGTCTGAATCGCCGTCGGCAGCGCTTCCGCCTGCGGGATCATCACGGCCAGCGGCTTCGAGGGACGCTGTTTGCGCGTTCGAAGTCGCGCGACCGCCTGCGGATTGAGCGCATCACAGGCGAGGTGAAAACCCCCTAACCCTTTGATGGCAACAATGCCACCGTTTTTCAGCATCTCTACCGCAGCGCTTAACGCAGACTCGCGGGTGGCAATGCTGTCTCCCGCACGCCATTCCAGCTCCGGCCCGCAGTCCGGGCAGGCGACGGGCTGCGCATGAAAACGGCGGTCTGCGGGGTTGCGATACTCCGTTTCACACGGTTCGCACAGGGGGAATGTCGCCATCGACGTGGCCGGGCGGTCATAAGGCATGGCGCGGATAATGGTAAAACGCGGACCACAGTGGGTGCAGTTGATAAACGGATAGCGATAACGGCGTTCACGGGGATCGCGCATCTCAGCCAGGCATGCCGGACAGGTAGCGGCATCCGGTACAATCTGGGTGTCCATCGCACCGCCCGCGCTGTGACGGATGGTAAAGTCCTCCGGCACACGCCTCCAGGTGAAGGGCTGCAAGTCGATCGCGTCAATACGCGCCAGCGGTGGGCAGTCCTGGCGCAGCCTCGCGGTAAAGGCCCCCCCATTACCCGCGAGCCGCACCAGCACGCCCTCTCCGTCATTGCAGACGTCGCCGGATAACTGAAGCGACTGCGCCAGTTGCCAGACGAAGGGACGAAACCCGACGCCCTGCACTTTGCCGCGCACGCGCAGCTGTACGCCGTTACTGCACATGGCGGATCAGAACAGCAGAGATGAAGAGGTATCGAACACCGCACGACGGCGTTTTTCCGCACTCATCTGTTCGAGCTTTTCGCGATCAACACACACCAGGGCGTGCGTCGGGCAGGCTTCTATGCAGGCCGGGCCCGCTTCACGGTGGTAGCAGAGGTCACACTTGTTGGCTTCGGCTTTGTCCGTGCGCACATTCAGGCCCATGCCGCTGTTACGCACAACCGGACGGACAACCACTTCCATCGCGCCATACGGGCAGGCAACCACGCAGGTTTTACAGCCGATGCAGCGCTCCTGCATCACGTGCACAAACCCTTTTTCGCGTTTAATCGCCCCGTTCGGGCAGACATTCGCGCACGGTGCGTCTTCGCACTGACGACAGATGGCGGCGGTGGAAATATTCACGCCTTTAATGACATGGATGCGGGGCAAAAAAGTATCAGGGGTAAGCGACGCGCAATCCTGCTCCGCCTGATGGGAAACCACGCACGCCACTTCACAGGTACGGCAACCAATGCACTTACTGGCATCGGCCATAATAAAACGGTTCATCTGCTTCTCCAGCATTACTGTTATGCGCGGAGATATTCATAAACCGTGCCAATTATTAAGGCATTGATTTTAAATAAATTTAAAAATTACGCTGGCACTGTCATCGTCACTTCTGACGATGACAGCTGTCGACATCAACGATGAGGGCCGTCAATGACGGAGCCACGCAGGACAAGCTCGCCGGAGAACGTTTGCTGATATTTAAACTCCCCGCCGTCGAGCATAAAGATCAGTCGGCTGATGGTTTCTTTGATCATCTCCGTCACCGGAATGCGAACGCTGGAAAGCGACGGCACGATATAAGGCGCGATGGCCACGTCGTCAAAACCGATTACCGATACCGCGTCCGGGGTGACCACGCCGCTGTCGTGCAGCTGCTTCATGGCACCGATTGCCATATCGTCGTTACTCGCTACCAGCGCCGTAAAGGTTGCCCCCCGAGCCAACAGCTCGGAAACCGCCGCTGCACCACTGGCCGGGTTCCACTTACCCTGCGCAATCAGCCCTTCGTGTAGCGGAATACCGTGCTGAACCAGTGCGTCCTTGTAGCCGGAGAGACGTTCAACCCCGGTGGGTGAATCCAGCGAACCAGTGATAAATGCGATCTCTCTGTGCCCTTTCTCAATCAGCTGCGACACCGCCTCCTGACAGGAAGCTTTATGATCGGACCAGACGCTGTGGCTGCTGTTTTTCCGCAAGCGGCGGTTAAGCACCATAATCGGTTGCTCACACTTCTCGACGATCTCATCCATCTCATCCACGCTCAGGAAACGCGGGTAGATAATCACCGCATCGCAACGCATATCGAGTAAATACTGGATCGCCTCACGCTCTTCATCAGCGCTGTGCTTGCCGTCAGCAAGGATCAGCTGCCGCCCTTTTTCTTCTGTCATCCGCGCGGCGTTAAACAGCAGTTCGCTAAAGTAGACGCCGTGATACAGGGTGTTTGTCACTACCAGCCCCAGCGTCTGGGTGCGTTTGGTCGCCAGGTTGCGCGCCAGTAAATTCGGGCGATAGCCGCTCTCTTCAATGGCCTGAAACACCCGGTCTTTGGTCTCCTGGCTGACATAGCCATTTCCCGACAGCACCCGGGATACCGTTGCTTTCGAAACGCCTGCCCGCTTCGCCACTTCAAGCATCGTGGTCATCTTGTTATTCCGTCTGAAACTGATGGAGCGCAGTGTACTGCACTGCAGAAAAATTGTCGCAGCGATGAAATCACGCTTTTTGCACCGCCTGGTGATCATCATCACGAAATGAAAAAATGGTCGAAATGTGATCTTGTTTCATTCAAAGAAACTCATGATGATTATGTGGAACCGGTTTCCTACATTTCTCACAACGATAACAGGATCTCATCCGATGGCCAAAAATTACGCTGCGCTGGCGAATGATGTCGTCAGCGCGCTGGGCGGCAAAGAGAACATCGTCGCCGTCACCCACTGCATGACGCGTCTGCGCTTCGTCCTGAAAGACGAAAGCCTCACCGACGCTGCGCGTCTGAAAAGCATTAGCGGCGTGCTCGGCGTAGTGCGCAACGACAACCAGTGCCAGGTGATCATTGGCAACACCGTTTCTCAGGCCTACCGCGAGGTAGTCAGCCTGCTGCCAGCCGACCTGCAGCCTGCATCACCGGAAGGTCCACAGAAATTGACATTGCGCCGCATTGGCGCCGGGATCCTGGATGCGCTCATCGGCACCATGTCGCCGCTGATCCCGGCGATCATCGGTGGCTCGATGGTTAAACTGCTGGCGATGATCCTTGAGATGACCGGCGTGCTGCCTAAAGGCGCGCCGACGCTCACCATTCTCACCGTGATTGGCGACGGTGCCTTCTTCTTCCTGCCGCTGATGGTGGCGGCCTCGGCAGCGGTGAAATTCAAAACCAACATGTCGCTGGCGATCGCCATTGCAGGGGTTTTGGTTCATCCGAGCTTTATCGAGTTGATGGCGAAAGCCGCGCAGGGCGAGCATGTTGAGTTCGCCTTCATTCCAGTAACGGCGGTGAAATACACCTACACCGTGATCCCGGCGCTGGTGATGACCTGGTGCCTGTCGTACATCGAACGCTGGGTCGATCGCATTACCCCGGCAGTGACCAAAAACTTCCTCAAACCGATGCTGATCGTGCTGATTGCCGCCCCGCTCGCCATTGTGCTGATTGGGCCGCTGGGGATCTGGATCGGTAGCGCCATCTCCGCGCTGGTTTACACCATTCACGGCTATCTGGGCTGGCTCTCCGTGGCGATCATGGGAGCACTCTGGCCGCTGCTGGTGATGACCGGGATGCACCGCGTCTTTACGCCAACCATCATCCAGACCATTGCCGAAACGGGCAAAGAAGGGATGGTCATGCCGTCGGAAATCGGCGCCAACCTCTCCCTTGGCGGTTCGTCTCTGGCGGTAGCCTGGAAAACCAAAAACCCGGAGCTGCGCCAGACGGCGTTAGCGGCGGCAGCCTCTGCCATCATGGCGGGGATCTCTGAACCCGCGCTGTACGGTGTAGCGATACGGCTGAAACGTCCGCTGATTGCGAGCCTGATCAGCGGTTTTATCTGCGGTGCGGTGGCCGGCATTGCCGGACTTGCCAGCCATTCGATGGCAGCACCAGGGCTGTTTACCAGCGTGCAGTTCTTCGACCCGGCGAACCCGATGACCATCGTCTGGGTGTTCGGTGTCATGGCGCTGGCGGTGGTGCTGTCGTTCGTTCTGACCCTGATATTAGGTTTTGAAGATATCCCGGTCGAAGACGATGCTGAAAAAGCGCGCGCCCTCCAGAGTGCCCCGGTACAGAGCAAAGCAGCAAAAGCATAAATTGAGAGTGAGGTAAGAATGTCTGTTTTTCCAAAAGGATTTTTATGGGGCGGCGCGCTTGCCGCCAACCAGAGTGAAGGCGCTTATCGCGAAGGCGGCAAAGGGCTCACAACGGTCGATATGATCCCCCACGGCGCGAATCGTCTGGCGGTAAAGGTCGGTAAGGAAAAGCGGTTTTCGTTGCGTGACGACGAGTTTTACCCAAGCCATGAAGCGATTGATTTTTATCATCGCTACAAAGAAGACATCGCCCTGATGGCGGAGATGGGGTTTACGGTGTTCCGCACCTCAATTGCCTGGAGCCGCCTCTATCCAAATGGCGATGAGCCGCTGCCCAATAAAGAAGGTATTGCCTTCTACCGCGCGGTGTTTGAAGAGTGCAAAAAGTACAACATCGAGCCGCTGGTGACCCTCTGCCACTTCGACGTGCCGATGCACCTGGTGACGGAGTACGGTTCCTGGCGCAACCGCAAGATGGTCGATTTCTTCGCCCGTTACGCCCGCACCTGCTTCGAGGAATTTAATGGTCTGGTGAAATACTGGCTGACCTTCAATGAAATCAACATCATGTTGCACAGCCCGTTCTCTGGCGCGGGCCTGGTATTTGAAGAAGGCGAAAACGAAGATCAGGTGAAATATCAGGCCGCACACCACGAGCTGGTGGCGAGCGCGCTGGCGACCAAAATCGCCCACGAGGTAAACCCGGAAAACCAGGTCGGCTGCATGCTGGCGGGCGGGAATTTCTACCCGTACTCCTGCAAGCCAGAAGACGTGTGGATGGCGCTGGAGAAAGATCGCGAGAACCTGTTCTTTATCGACGTGCAGGCGCGCGGCAGCTATCCGGCCTACTCCGCCCGCGTGTTCCGCGAGAAAGGCGTGGTGATTGTGAAAGATCCTGGCGACGACGAACTGCTGAAAAACACCGTCGATTTTGTCTCGTTCAGCTATTACGCTTCGCGCTGCGCGTCGGCAGATATGAACGCGGGCAACACCAGCGCCGCGAACATCGTGAAATCCCTGCGCAACCCGCATATTCAGGTGAGCGAATGGGGCTGGGGCATCGACCCGCTCGGCCTGCGCATCACCATGAACATGATGTACGACCGCTACCAGAAGCCGCTGTTCCTGGTGGAAAACGGTCTCGGGGCGAAAGACGTTATTGATGAAAACGGCGAGATTAACGACGACTACCGCATCAGCTATCTGCGCGAGCATATTCGCGCGATGGGTGACGCGATTGAGGACGGCGTGCCGCTGATGGGCTACACCACCTGGGGCTGCATCGACCTGGTGGCCGCCTCAACGGGCGAGATGAGCAAGCGCTACGGGTTTGTGTACGTTGACCGCGACGACGCCGGAAACGGCACGCTGGACAGGAAACGCAAGAAATCGTTCTGGTGGTATAAGAAGGTGATTGCAAGTAACGGGGCGGATCTGGAGTAGACTGTTTTGCCGGGTGGCGGCTTCGCCTTACCCGGCCTACAAAAGCGTAGGCCCGGTAAGCGTAGCGCCACCGGGCGCTGTTCAGAGCCGGGAAAATCCCCCGTCCCCACACCATCCGGCAAGCCGTGAATAGACCACTTCGACCGCCGCTTTCACCGGCGGCGTCATCGGGTAATAAAACCCAACAATGTCCGGCTGAATCCCCAAAAACAGCACCTCGCCCACGTCGTCTTTAATCTGATCGACCAGGTAGTTCAGCGGCATATTGTGGGTGGTCATCATAAACATCTCGGCGATGTCATCCGGGTCAATCAGGCGGATCTCGCCGGGGTTGAGCCCCATATCCGTGGCATCAACGATCAGCAGCCTGTCCGGGTGCAGCTCACGAATAGCAACCACGTCGTTTTCCGGCGCGCTGCCACCGTCGATGACCACCCAGTTACCCTGAGAATTTGCCGCGCACATTTCTGCCAACAATGGGCCTGCACCGTCATCGCCCATCATGCTGTTGCCAACACACAGTAAAACGTCAGTCACGTAATCTCCTCACCATCAGGTAGATGGCGCTCTCCTGATGAATATCGTGCAGCATGCTAAGCAGCGTTTTGCTCCAAGCCTGCTGCTCAGGGGTTTGCCTGTTCAGCGCCGCGTCAAACGCGTTCGCCAACATCGCAATGTGGTTGGCGTCGATGACGATCTCGCCGTACTTCGGCACGCCTTCCATCTTGCGCCGCGCCGTGCTGCCCTCCTCCAGCGTGGCGATCCACGCCAGATACTCGGGCCACGGGCAGCTTAACGCCGTTTCCAGGCAGTCAATCACCCCGAGGTGATGCCCAATCGCCAGGCTGTAATAGACCACCTGCTGCGCCGCATCCGGCGTGGCATCGTTCTCATCAATAAACTTACGGCTCAGCTGACTGAACACCACCGTTTCACTCATCGGATACGCGCCTCTTCCACGATGTTGTTCAGGTTTGCCACAATCTCATTCAAACGCGGATCGTTCTCCGCCTCCAGCCAGCGTGCCACCTGATGCTCACCCTGGCTCAGCAGACGCAGGTAATCGTCGGCAATCTGACGACCATAGCGGTAGCCCGCCAGTTTGCGCGCCGTGCGATCGACCTTCACCCGCAGCGGCTGCACCATGTCCGGGTGCAGGATGGTCGCAGGCTGGTTATCAAGCTCCCCAGGTTCACGAGCATGAATTTTCTGCTCCAGCAGGCCAAGCGCCATGGCAAAACCGTACAGCGTTGCGGCAGGTGTCGGTGGGCAGCCCGGAATGTAAACATCCACCGGCACGATTTTGTCGGTGCCACCCCAGACGCAATACAGATCGTGGAAAATGCCACCGCTGTTGCCACAGGCTCCATACGAGATACAGATTTTCGGGTCAGGCGCAGATTGCCAGGCGCGCAGCGCAGGCGAGCGCATGGCGCGGGTGACGGCGCCGGTAAACAGCAAAATGTCGGCATGGCGCGGAGACGGTACAACTTTGATGCCGAAACGCTCGGCGTCAAACAACGGCGACAGGGTGGCGAAGATCTCAATCTCGCAGCCGTTGCAGCCGCCGCAGTCCACGCGGTAGACATAGGCCGAGCGTTTGATTTTTTTCAGCAGCGACGCCTTCATGCTGGCGATGGATTCATCCACCGTCATCGGCACCGGAATGCCGTTATCGTCGCGCGGGCCCAGTAGGTTTTCCATCAGCTGGCCTCTCTCATATGGCGGGTAATATCAATGCGGTCGGACGGCAGCAGGCACTTCTGGCGCTTACACTCCGGGCAGGTTTCAAAGCTTTCACGATGATGTTCTGCACGAGCGTCTCCGTTGTGCTGCAACAGCGCGATGGCATAGTCGATCTCTTTTTGCACGGCGAATGGACGCTTGCAGACGCGACAGTTACACAGTTCAAAGCGCGACTGCTGCAGGAAATCTTCTTTCTTCCATACCGCCAGCTCATATTCCTGTGACAAGCGGATTGCGACAGTCGGGCAGACCTCTTCGCAGCGGCCACAGAAGATGCAGCGCCCGAGGTTAAACTGCCAGGCCAGTTCACCGGTTTTGAGGTCCGTTTCCACCGTCAGGGCATTCGACGGACAGGCGTTTACACAGGCCGCGCAGCCGATGCACTGCTGCGGATTGTGCTCCGGCTTACCGCGAAAGTTTTTATTCACCGGCATCGGCTCCAGTGGATAACTGCTGGTTACCGCGCCGGTTTTGATGACTTTTTTAATAAAGGTAAACATGACGAGTCCTTATTTCAGCGGCGAGTTCTTACGCTCAATGCTGTAGCGCTCAAGTTCTTTGTACGGCACCACCTGGCTTTTCTTCTTGCGCACATCCACCACCGTCATACGGTCGGTACAGGAGTAGCACGGATCGAGGCTGCCGATGATTAGCGGCGCGTCGGAAACCGTGTTTCCGCGCAGCATATAGCGCAGGGTTGGCCAGTTGGCGTAGGTCGCCGCACGGCAGCGCCAGCGGTAGAGCTTCTGGTTGTCGCCGGTCATGCTCCAGTGGATGTCATCCCCACGTGGCGCTTCGGCGAACCCCAGCGCGAAGCGGTTTGGAATGTAGGTGAAACCTTCAACCATCAGCGGGCCGCCCGGCAGATTATCCAGACCGAAGTCGATCATGTTCAGGGCGGTGAACACCTCATTGATGCGCACTTTGAGGCGAGAGATAACGTCGCAGCCCTGCTCGCTGTGCACGGTCATCGGCAGCAGGCCATAACCGACGAACGGGTGATCGGCACGGGTGTCGCGGGCGTGGCCGCTGGCGCGCACCATCGGACCCACGTTGCTGAAATCACGGGCGATTTCAGGGTCAAGACGACCAATCCCGACGGTACGCTGCTCGATGTTTGGCGTGCTGAGCAGCATGTCCACCAGCTCCTGCACGTCGCGACGCATCTGCTGCGCCAGCTGGCGGGTCTGGATCATGTCGTCTTTCAGCAGGTCACGGCGGATCCCGCCGATCAGGTTCAGACCGTAGGTTTTACGTGCGCCAGTGAGGATCTCCGCCATCTTCATCGACGCTTCACGCACGCGGAAGAACTGCATAAACCCGGAGTCAAAACCGACGAAGTGGCAGGCCAGGCCGAGGTTCAGCAGATGCGAGTGCAGGCGCTCCACCTCCAGCAGGATGGCGCGGATCATCTGCGCGCGCTCTGGCACCACAATTCCCATGCCATTCTCCACCGAGGTGGTGTAGGCGGTGCTGTGGGCAAAGCCGCAGATGCCGCACACGCGGTCAGAGAGGAACGTGACTTCGTTGTAGCCCATGCGGGTCTCCGCCAGCTTCTCCATGCCGCGGTGGACGTAGAACAGGCGGTAGTCGGCGTCGATAATGTTCTCGCCGTCGACAAACAGGCGGAAGTGGCCTGGTTCATCGGAAGTCACGTGCAGCGGACCAATCGGCACCACGTTGTTCTTTTTACTGCCCAGCTCGTTGATGAACTCGTAGGTTTCGCTGTCGGTGGTCGGGGCCGGACGCTGGCGGTAGTCCATGCTGTCCTTGCGCAGCGGATAGAGTTCGTCCGGCCAGTCGTCCGGCAGCACCAGGCGACGTTCATCCGGCAGGCCTACAGGCACCAGCCCGTACATGTCGCGCACTTCACGTTCGCCCCATACGGCGGCGGGCACGCGCGGCGTGACGGACGGATACTCCGGTTTGTTTGGGTCCACTTCAACGCGTACGGTGAGCCAGCACTTCTCGAACTGCTCCATCGACATCACGTAGTACACCGCATAGTTGCCACACAGCTGGCGCTCGTCGTTGCCGAACAGCACAGAGAGCCAACCGCCCTGCTGGTAATAGAGAAACTCCACCACTTCCGGCAAATAGTTCACCTTAACGGTGACGGTGATCTGGTCTTTGGTTTGCCAGGACTCCTCCAGCACGACGCCAGGGAAAGCCTGATGTAACGCGGCGAGATACTGCTGACCTTTCTTTTCTTCAGACATAAAAACTCTCTTTAATCACGCCACCAGCAAGGAGACGAACGCTAAAAATGCGAAACCAAAACCGGCCCAGGTGATGCGCGATGTCGCGACAAAGCGCAGACGCGCCATGCTGTTTTCAAACAGGGCAATCACCAACACGCCGACCAGAAGTTTGAGCACCGCAACGACCACGGCCAGCACCAGACCACTCACCGAGAAATGCGTCATCTGTCCCCACGGGAAGAAGACACCGACAAACATCTGCAGCACCACCAGCTGTTTGAGGCTGATGCCCCACTTCAGTACCGCAAAGCCATAGCCGCTGTACTCCGTCAGCGGCCCTTCCTGCAGCTCCTGCTCCGCTTCCGCGAGGTCAAACGGCAGTTTGCCCATCTCAATAAAGGTGGCAAACGCGCAGGCGCACAGCGCCAGAACCAGCGGAATGGAACGGGCCAACGGCCAGTGATAAACGGTGTTAGTGATAAAGCTGATGTGGGTAGAGCCTGCGACCTGCGCCGCCACCCAGAGCCCCAGCAGCAGGATCGGCTCGACGAGCACGCCGAGCATCGCCTCACGACTGGCGCCAAGACCGGTAAACGGACTCCCCGTGTCCAGGCCCGCAATCGCAAAGAAGAAACGGGCGATGGCGAAGAGATAGATAAGCGTGATCAAATCACCCAGTACCGGCAACGGTGAACCCACCGTCACCACCGGCAGCGCGGTGGCGATGGTGAGCATCACGCCCACCATCACAAACGGTGTCAGGCGGAAGACCCAGCCTGCAGCATCCGGGGCCACGCTCTGGCGAGTGAGCAATTTGAAGAGATCGCGGTACTCCTGCAGCACGCCAGGCCCGCGACGGTTGTGCATTCGGGCGCGCGCCACGCGGCTCACCCCGGAAAGCAGCGGCGCAACGGCGAATAACACCAGCGCCTGAAGTAGTGCCAGTAACAAACTCATGTCAGGCTCCTCGTGAAATCACAATCACTACCAGCACCGCCAGCTCGATAACGGCCAGACGGCGGAACAGCGCAGGCACGGCAGCACTCTGCCAGCCAGGGATCCAGGCCACCGGGTTCAGCCAGTGACGCAGCTTCAGCACGGCAGCAAAGTTCTCTTTCACCGGCATGGCAAAGCCGTGGGCGGTGATCACCATTGATTGTTCATGTTCATAACCGCAGGCCCACGCCGCACCGCGCGAGCGGGAGGCGAGTCGGTCGCGCTTGAAGAACAGCATAAGAATGAATGGCAGCAGCGGCGCGGCAATCAGCAGCAGCGCGATCATGGGCTGAGAGACGGTGGTATTCGCCACGGTCAGCGGCAGCGGAATAGCGCTTCCCAGCAGCGGCAACAGCCACGGCGCAGCGACGCCGCCCGCGATGCAGCACAGCGCCAGCGCAACCACGCTCCCCCCCATCAACACCGGTGCACAGCAGGCATTTTCAGCTTCGCGGGTGCGCGGCGCGCCGAGGAAGGTGACGCCGTAGACTTTCGCCATACACATCACCGCCAGCGCCCCGGTAATCGCCAGCCCGACCGCCAGAAGCGGCCCCAGCAGACGGGCGATAAACGCGTCGCTCTGGCCGAGCGCGAAGAAGGACTGATAGATCACCCACTCCCCGGCAAAGCCGTTGAGCGGCGGCAGCGCCGCCATCGCCATCAGACCGACCAGCATCGCCAGTGAAATCACGGGCATCTTTTTGCCAATGCCGCCAAGCTTTTCGATATCGCGATGGCCAGTGCGGAACCAGACGCTCCCCGCGCCCAGGAACAGCGTGCTTTTAAACAGGCTATGGTTAATCAGGTGATAGAGACCGCCGATAAAACCGGCGGCAATCAGCGCCGGTTGATTGAGCGCTAACCCGGTCACGCCCGCGCCAATACCGAGCAGGATGATGCCGATATTTTCCAGCGTGTGGTACGCCAGAAGACGCTGGATATTATGCTCCATCAGGGCGTACAGACCGCCGACGAACGCGGTGATCATCCCGGCGATCAGCAGCACGACGCCCCACCACAGCGGCGGTTGTCCGCCGGTCAGCGTAATCGCCAAAATGCCGAACAGACCGACCTTCATCACCACCACAGAAAACAGCGCGGCAGCAGGTGCGGAGGCATTCGCATGCGCCTGCGGCACCCAGCCGTGCAGCGGGATGATCCCGGCAAGCAGGCCAAAGCCAATCACGCCCAGCAGCCAGACGTCATTCCCCAGCGGATGGCCGTTGAGTGCGGAGAGGTCCAGCGTGCCGAAGCGCTGCCACACCAGCCAGCAGGCCAGCGCCAGCAGCAGCGTCCCGAGACGGCCCAGCGCAAACCACAGTTTGCCGGAGGCGCTGCAGCCCGTCAGGAAGACACCACACAACGCCATGATCTCCGCCATCACCACCAGAGCCCCAAGGTTACTGGCGATAACGGTACAGACCGCCGTTGCCAGCAGCAGGTTGACCAGCAGGCCGTTGGCTTTAGTATTCTGGTGGCGGTTCCAGTCAATATTGAACAGACTGATAAACAGACCGCACAGGCCAAACGTCACCAGCCAGATGGCATTTAGCGGCGTAATCTCCACGGTGTGGCGAATCAGCGGCATCACGGCCTCTACGGATTGACCACCGAGCAGGACGACACCGCCCGCCGCCAGCGTCATCAGGCTACCGACCGCCCCGCCGATTCCGGCGATCCAGCCGCTCAGGGTTTTATGCAAAGAGAAGATCAGCGCCAGTACTGCGGCGGCGGTAAAGTACGCCACGGCGCTGTTGATCATGGTTATGGCGTTCATTTCGCCTCCTCATTAAGCGCCTGCAGAAGCGAAAGATCGCCAAAATCGCTATTGATGGTCAGCTCACGTTTACGCTTGCTGGTGCGGGCGATATCGCGGATGTTAACCAGAATCAGCGCTTTGGTCGGGCAGGTGCGTACGCACGCTGGACCTTGCTCATCAAAGCTGCACAGGTCGCATTTCACCGCGACGGCACGAATGCCGGGGACCCAGTCAAGCAGCGTACTTACCTTCGCGGGGGCCGGGGGCGCAGGAGGGGCTTTCGGCGTGTTGGCATTAGCCGGAATATGCAGCGGGCGGCTGCCGGAAAATTCAATCGCACCGAACGGGCAGGCAATGCCGCACAGCTTGCAGCTCACGCACAGGCTTTCGTTCAGCTGGACAGCGCCATCAACGCGAGTGATGGCATTCACAGGGCAAACACCCGCGCAAGGGGCATCTTCACAGTGATGACAGAGCTGCGGGGCAGACTCTTTTTCATTACGCATGATGTGCAGACGCGGCATGGACTGCAACCCATGCAGGCGATGCGTTTCCGAACACGCCGCCTCACAGGTTCGACAGCCAATACAGACCGTCGAGTCAGCAATTACAAAACGGTTCACCGGGTTATCCTCTGGTGATAGTCATTTTTGACGAAAAACTGTCTTGTCGACATTTCTCGACACGTAAGAGTCAGGCCACATTCGCTGAGGCATGCCCATCCATCAACTGCGCCAGATTGACCGGGAGATCGTGTTCAACGGCGGCGTATAAACCGTCATAAACTGGCGCAATTTTTTCCAGATAGTGCTCCAGCACCTGCTGGCGATCGCGGTTACTGACGTGACCATCCACCATGCCGTCTGCCATCAGCTGTGCCTTCGCAATACACTGTTTTTCACCATCTTTTGTCTCGAGGTAGTACTCGATGGTGTGGCTGTTGAAGTTATCCGCCAGGGTAACGTTGATGGTGAAATGGCCGAAGAGGACAAAGCGCATATCACCTTGTGCCGCGCAGCTCATTGCGTGGTGAAGACGTGCTTTCGACAGGGTGATGCCCTGAACCAGAGAGTTGCAGTACAGGTGCCACTGGTCCTGTAATTGCTGATGGCGCTGCGCGATGTAATCCGCTTTTTCGCTGATTTCCCAAATAGTCATAAAAGGTATCCGGTTAATGGAGATAGCGGCTGTTAAGCAGATTCCATGCCAGTTTTTATTATGTTGATTTTAAATGATTTTCAACAAGAGACACCTGTCAACTCCACGGTGTCGACGTGTCATTTCGACAGCGTTGA
This sequence comes from Enterobacter sp. CPE_E890, assembly GCF_046521475.1. Classification (NCBI taxonomy): domain Bacteria; kingdom Pseudomonadati; phylum Pseudomonadota; class Gammaproteobacteria; order Enterobacterales; family Enterobacteriaceae; genus Enterobacter; species Enterobacter sp. CPE_E890. The sequence continues at coordinate 3,934,793 of NZ_JBKFZW010000001.1, forward strand.
CATCGTCACCCCTTAACAAAAATCAAGCTGGCATTGTTATTGCATTACCGGGGCAATTCATTGAGGAGGCGTTATGCACGAAATCACCCTCTGCCAGCGGGCTCTGGAACTTATCGAACAGCAGGCAGTGCAAAACCACGCGAAACGCGTCACCGGTGTCTGGCTGAAAGTCGGGGCATTTTCCTGTGTCGAGACCAGCGCCCTGACCTTCTGTTTTGAGCTGGTATGCCGCGGCACGCTGGCGGAAGGCTGCGAACTCCATATTGAGGAGCAGCAGGCAGAGTGCTGGTGTGAACAGTGTCAGCAGTACGTCACCCTGCTCTCAACGAAGGTTCAGCGCTGTCCGCAATGCCAGAGTGCCGGGCTGCGCATCGTGGCGGATGACGGCATGCAGATCCAACGACTCGAAATCGAGAAGGAGTAAATTATGTGTAGCACCTGCGGTTGCGGCGAAGGCAACCTGTATATAGAAGGGGATGAACATCGTCCTCACTCCGCGTTTCGCTCCGCGCCCTTTTCACCCGCTCCACGCCCTGCATCGGCATTAACCGGTATCATTTTCACTCCTCAACAATCTGACGCGGGTGATCTGCATTACGGTCACGGCGAAGCGGGGACGCATGCGCCGGGCATCAGCCAGCGCCAGATGCTGGAAGTCGAAATCAACGTGCTGGACAAAAATAACCAGATCGCCGCCCGCAACCGTGCCCGTTTTGCTACCCGCAAACAGCTGGTGCTGAATCTGGTCTCCAGCCCTGGGTCCGGCAAAACCACGCTGCTGACAGAGACCCTCAAACGCCTGAACGAGCGTGTCTCCTGTGCGGTAATCGAAGGCGATCAGCAGACGGTTAACGACGCCGCCCGTATTCGCGAAACCGGCACGCCTGCCATTCAGGTCAATACAGGCAAAGGCTGCCACCTGGATGCGCAGATGATTGCCGACGCTACCCCGCGTCTGCCACTGGCAGATAACGGCATCCTGTTTATTGAAAACGTCGGCAACCTGGTTTGCCCGGCGAGCTTTGACCTCGGTGAACGGCATAAAGTGGCCGTGCTTTCGGTGACCGAAGGCGAAGACAAGCCGCTGAAATACCCGCATATGTTTGCCGCCGCGTCCATCATGCTGCTGAACAAGGTTGACCTGCTGCCATACCTGAATTTTGACGTGGATAAGTGCCTGGCGTATGCCCGTGAAGTCAACCCGGACATTAACATCCTGCTGGTGTCCGCCACGCGCGGCGACGGTATGGAAAGCTGGTTGAACTGGCTGGAGAGCGAACGATGTGCATAGGCGTACCGGGACAAATTCACGCCATTGACGGGAATCAGGCCAGAGTGGATGTGTGTGGATTATTACGCGATGTAGACCTGACGCTGGTCGGCAGTGTTGATGAAACTGGCGCTTCACGCCTCGGCCAGTGGGTGCTGGTGCACGTGGGGTTTGCCATGAGCGTGATTAACGAAGCGGAAGCGCGCGACACGCTCGATGCGCTGCAAAATATGTTCGACGTAGAGCCTGACGTGGGCGCTCTGCTGTACGGCGAGGAGCGATAGCAGATGCGTTACGTTGATGAATACCGCGCGCCAGAACAAGTGATGCAGCTAATCAAACACCTGAAAACGCGAGCAGCCCTGCTGGACTACAGCGCAGCAAAACCGCTGCGCATTATGGAAGTGTGCGGTGGGCATACCCATGCCATCTTCAAATTTGGTCTCGACCAGCTTCTGCCAGAGAACATCGAGTTTATTCACGGCCCTGGCTGTCCGGTGTGTGTTCTGCCAATGGGACGAATCGACAGCTGTATCGAAATCGCCAGCCAGCCCGACGTCATTTTTTGCACCTTTGGCGACGCGATGCGTGTGCCAGGGAAAAATGGCTCACTATTGCAGGCTAAAGCGCGCGGAGCGGACATCCGGATCGTCTACTCGCCGATGGATGCCCTGACGCTGGCAGCGGATAATCCCACCCGTAAAATCGTGTTTTTCGGTCTCGGTTTTGAAACCACCATGCCGGCCACGGCAATCACGCTACAGCAGGCCAGAGCCCGCAACATCAAGAACTTTTTCTTTTTCTGCCAGCACATTACGCTCATCCCCACGTTGCGTAGCCTGCTGGAAGAACCAGGTAACGGCATTGACGCTTTTCTGGCACCGGGCCATGTCAGCATGGTCATCGGTACAGACGCCTACGGTTTTATTGCTGAACAGTACAACCGTCCATTAGTGGTGGCTGGTTTCGAACCTCTTGATCTACTGCAAGGCGTGACCATGCTGGTTGAGCAGAAAATAGCAGCCCTGAGTACGGTGGAAAATCAGTACCGCCGCGTCGTACCTGACGCAGGCAATACACGCGCTCAGCAAGCCATTGCGGAGGTGTTTAGCGTCGAAGGCGACAGTGAATGGCGCGGCCTGGGACTGATTGCCGAATCCGGCGTGCGTCTGACGCCTGCGTATCAATCATTCGATGCTGAAGCGCATTTCCATCCGCAACCACAACAGGTTTGCGACGATCCCCGGTCTCGCTGCGGCGAGGTCCTCACGGGCAAGTGCAAACCTCATCAATGCCCGTTATTTGGCAACACCTGTAACCCGCAAACGGCGTTTGGCGCGCTGATGGTCTCCTCAGAAGGAGCGTGTGCCGCGTGGTATCAGTATCGCAATCAGGAGTGTGAAGCATGAGCACGGTGGAAATGGCGCATGGCAGCGGTGGACAGGCAATGCAGCAGCTGATTAGCAGGCTGTTTATGGAGGCTTTTAACAACCCCTGGCTCGCTGAGCAGGAAGACCAGGCGCGTATTGATCTGGCAACCCTCACCGCGCAAGGCGACAGGCTGGCGTTCTCCACCGACAGCTATGTGATTGACCCGCTGTTCTTCCCGGGCGGCGATATCGGCAAGCTCGCCGTCTGCGGCACGGCAAACGACGTCGCCGTCAGCGGTGCCGTTCCGCGCTACCTCTCCTGCGGGTTTATCCTCGAAGAGGGATTGCCGATGGAGACGCTCACAGCAGTGGTCAACAGTATGGCGCAGACCGCTCGCGAGGCGGGGATTGCCATCGTCACAGGTGATACCAAAGTGGTGCAGCGCGGCGCAGCCGATAAGCTGTTCATCAACACCGCCGGCATGGGGGCGATCCCTGCCAATATTCACTGGGGGGCACAACAGCTTAACGTCGGCGACGTGCTTCTCGTAACAGGAACGCTGGGCTGTCATGGAGCGACTATCCTTAACCTGCGCGAAGGTTTAGGGCTGGATGGCGAACTGCGCAGCGACTGCGCGGTGCTCACCCCGCTTATTCAGACACTGCGTACCATTCCGGGCGTAAAAGCCCTTCGCGACGCCACCCGTGGCGGCGTGAATGCCGTGGTACATGAGTTCGCGGCAAGCTGCGGGTGGGGTATTGAACTTAGCGAGCGAAGTCTGCCTGTTAAGCCTGCCGTTCGCGGCCTGTGTGAATTATTGGGCCTTGATCCACTCAATTTTGCCAACGAAGGCAAGCTGGTGATCGGCGTTGAACGCCACGTCGCTGACGTGGTACTGAACATGCTGCATGCGCATCCTTTAGGGAAAGAGGCCGCCATTATTGGTGAAGTGGTTGAGCGCAAAGGGGTGCGCCTGACCGGGATTTTCGGCGTGAAACGTACGCTGGATCTGCCGCACGCTGAACCTTTACCCCGTATTTGCTAGGCCGCGCCATAAGCGGCCAGCGTGGAATTTTTGCTCGTTTCTACTGGAAAGCACTATGCCATATACACCAATGAGCGATCTTGGACAGCAGGGCCTGTTTGATATCACGCGCACACTTTTACAGCAGCCCGATCTCGGTGCGCTGAGCGATGCCCTGGCACGTCTGGTCAGACAATCGGCGCTGGCAGATAGCGCCGCGATTGTGCTCTGGCATAGCGGAACGCATCGTGCGAGCTATTACTCCACGCGTGATAATGACAAAACGTTTGAATACGAAGATGAAACCTATCTCGCTCATGGCCCAGTGCGCCGTATTCTCTCCCGGCCTGAAATCCTGCACTGTAATTTTGAGGAGTTCCGGCAGGCCTGGCCGAAGCTGGCGGAAAGTCCTCTCTATCACTCTTTCGGTCATTACTGCATGTTGCCGCTGGCCGCGGAAGGTCATATTTTTGGCGGCTGCGAGTTTATCCGCACAACCGACCAGCCCTGGAGCGAGGCGGAATACGAGCGTCTGCACACCTTTACCCAGATTGTGGCGGTCGTCGCGGAGCAGATCCAAAGCCGTGTCACCAATAACGTCGATTACGACCTGCTGAGCCGCGAGCGCGATAACTTCCGCATTCTGGTCGCTATTACCAACGCCGTGCTTTCCCGGCTTGATATGGATGAACTGGTCAGCGAAGTCTCGAAAGAGATCCACCACTATTTCAAAATCGATGCCATCAGCATTGCGCTGCGGGGGCATCGTAAGGGCAAGCTAAATATCTACTCCACACACTACCTCGATGAAGCCAACCCGGCTCACGAGCAAAGCGAAGTGGATGAAGCGGGTACGCTGTCTGAGCGAGTCTTCAAAAGCAAAGAGATCCTGCTGCTTAACCTTGACGAGCAGGATCCGGTAGCACCCTATGAGCGGATGCTGTTTAACACCTGGGGCAACAAAATTCAGACCCTATGCCTGCTGCCGCTGATGTCTGGCAATACCATGCTCGGCGTGCTGAAGCTGGCGCAATGTGAGGAAGGGGTGTTTACCACGGCCAACCTGAAGCTGCTGCGCCAGATCGCCGAGCGAATCTCCATCGCGCTGGATAACGCCCTGGCCTATCAGGAGATCCACCGTCTGAAAGAGCGGCTGGTGGATGAAAACCTGGCCCTGACCGAACAGCTCAACAACGTGGACAGCGAGTTTGGTGAAATCATCGGGCGCAGCGACGCGATGTACAGCGTCCTCAAGCAGGTGGAGATGGTGGCTCAAAGCGACAGTACGGTTCTGATCCTGGGCGAAACTGGCACGGGTAAAGAGTTGATTGCCCGCGCCATCCACAACCTGAGCAACCGCAATGGTCGCCGGATGGTGAAAATGAACTGCGCGGCTATGCCTGCGGGTCTGCTGGAAAGCGATCTTTTCGGCCACGAACGCGGGGCGTTTACCGGTGCCAGTAGCCAGCGCCTGGGTCGTTTTGAGCTGGCGGACAAAAGCTCGCTGTTCCTCGACGAAGTCGGCGATATGCCGCTGGAACTGCAGCCTAAACTACTGCGGGTATTACAGGAGCAAGAGTTTGAACGTCTTGGCAGCAACAAGCTGATCCAGACCGACGTGCGGCTGATTGCCGCCACCAACCGCGACCTGAAAAAAATGGTCGCTGACCGCGAGTTTCGCAGCGATCTTTACTATCGTCTGAACGTCTTCCCGATCTTCCTGCCGCCCCTGCGCGAACGCCCGGAAGATATCCCTCTGCTGGTCAAAGCCTTTACTGCCAAGATCGCGCGCCGGATGGGGCGAAACATCGACAGTATTCCTGCCGAAACGTTGCGCACACTCTCGTCTATGGAGTGGCCCGGCAATGTGCGTGAGCTGGAAAACGTCATTGAACGTGCGGTGTTACTAACGCGAGGTAGCGTGCTGCAACTGTCCCTGCCTGAGGTGACCCTTTCTGACATGACCGTGCCCACCGCCGAGATAGCGAAAGAGGGAGAAGATGAATATCAGCTCATTATGCGCGTACTGAAAGAGACCAACGGTGTGGTAGCCGGGCCAAAAGGGGCGGCCCAGCGTTTAGGGTTAAAACGGACCACTCTGCTGTCGCGTATGAAGCGGCTGGGAATTGATAAAGAGAGTCTGGTTTAAGCTGTCATTCCGGCGGTGTTTTCCTGACACCGCCTTTTATTACCCTGCGCAATTGTCCCTCATTGACACAAAATCGTTTCCTCTGTATAAAATTCCGCCTTAATAATGAGTTTCATTTGCATCAAAAAATAATGTTAATGATGGGTAGCATTTCATGAAAAAGATCTTCTGCGCGTTAGGCCTGGCGGTTGCGTCGGTCAGTTCTGCTCTGGCAACCACGTATCCTCTGACAATTGAAAACTGTGGCTATAAAGAGACGTTCACCAAAGCACCGGAACGCGTCGTGGCCCTGGGTCAGAACACCGTCGAAATTTTGCTTCTGCTGGGTCTGGAGGATAAGGTGAAGGCCAGCGCCTTCTGGCCGACCAAAGTGCTACCGCAGCTGGCGGAACAGAACGCGAAAATCAAAACCCTGACAGTTGAAATCCCTACCCTTGAATCCGTGCTTGCGCAAAATCCTGACTTTGTCCCCGCCCAGACGCCGCTGCTGCTGGGGCCGGAAAGTAAGGTCGCAAAACGCGAAGACCTGATGACCCTCGGCGTGAACAGCTACGTGTCACCGGGTATGTGCGCGACCAAAAAAGCCACCGGCGATATGTATGGCAGCCGCCAGAAGCTGTGGGATATGACGTATCTCTATCAAGAGATTGAGGATTTCGCCAAAATCTTTAACGTTGAAGATCGCGGCCAGGCGGTGATTGCCGATTTCAAAAAACGCGAGGCCGAGCTGCGTAAGGAATTCGGCAAGAATAAAAAAGACCTTTCGTTTGTCTTCTGGTTCTCCAGCTCATCCCCTTCTGCAGATGCTTACGTCGGTGGTAAAAATAGCCCCTCCGGGTTTATCGCCAGCCTGATGGGTGGTCATAACGCTATTACGTCCGAGACCGAATGGCCAACCGTAGGTTGGGAAAGCATTATTGCCGCAAATCCGGATGTCATCGTGGTGTCCAGCCTGGACCGCAACCGCTGGGCGCTGGATAACGCGGAAGAAAAAATCAAATTCCTGAAGAACGATCCGGCGGTCAGCCAGCTGGATGCGGTGAAAAAAGGTCATATCGTAGTGATGGACGGCCAGGCGATGAACCCGACGATTCGCACGATTTACGGGGCTGAGCAGGTCGGCGAACAGCTCAGAAAGCTGGGGCTGAACTGATGACCGTCGCTGTTCTTCAGGCCCGACAGGGACTGGTTCTGACAACGTCATGTTTGCTCGCGTTTGTACTGTTATTTCTGGTCATCGCGCTTGGCGTCAGCGTCGGCGAGCTGTCCATCCCACTGCAAAATGTCTTATATGCTATCAGCAATAAAATGGGGCTTACCCAGGTTCCGCTCAATCGCATCTATGAGAGTGTTATCTGGGACTTTCGCCTGAGCCGCGCGCTGGTGGCAGCCTGCTGTGGCGCGGGGCTGGCCATCTGCGGCGCAGTATTACAGAGCCTGCTGAAGAACGCGCTGGCGGAACCTTACGTGCTGGGCGTATCTGCAGGTGCGTCTACCGGCGCGGTTTCCGTCGTGGTATTGGGTATCGGCACCGGTGCGGTGTCGCTCTCTGCGGGCGCGTTTGCCGGGGCGTTTGCCGCCTTTGCCTTCGTCGCCTTCCTGACGAACGGTGCGCGTGGCGGTAATGAACGGACCATTCTGGCAGGCGTAGCCGCCTCTCAGTTGTTCAACGCCATTACCGCCTACACCATCAGCACCTCCGCCAGTGCCCAGCAAGCGCGTGATGTCATGTTCTGGCTGTTGGGCAGCTTCAGCGGCGTTCGCTGGCCTGAATTCCAGCTGGTGCTGGTGGTGGTACTCATTGGGTTAGCCGTTTGCCTCTACTATTCCCGGGCGCTGGATGCCTTTACCTTCGGTGATGATGCCGCCGCGTCCCTGGGCATTGCCGTCCCCTGGGTGCGCCTGACACTCTTTACCACTACCGCGCTGATTACTGCCACAATCGTCAGCATGGCGGGCTCCATCGGCTTTGTAGGGCTGGTGGTACCGCATGTGATGCGTTTCCTGTTTGGGCCGCTGCACCGCACATTGCTGATTGCCAGCGCGCTGGCAGGGGCGATCCTGATGGTGCTGGCAGATATCGCCTCACGCATGCTGATTGCCCCGCAAAGCCTGCCCGTAGGCGTGGTGACCGCGCTGGTGGGTGTACCTTTCTTTGCCGTGATTATCTACCGCTCAAGGAATAAGTGATGAGCATCTGCGCTGAAAATATTACCTGGAAGGTAGGCAAAAAAGTCATCGTTAATGACGTCTCTCTGAAGGTCTCCCGGGGTGAAACCGTCGGGCTGCTAGGACCAAATGGCTGCGGTAAATCCTCGCTTTTGCGTATCCTTGCGGGCCTTCGTCGCCCGGACATCGGCAGCGTAACCCTGGACGGGCAAGATATTTCCCGGATAGCCAAAAAGCAACTCGCCCGCCGGGTCGCCTTCGTTGAGCAACACGGGATGACCGATGCGAATATGCGCGTACGTGACGTGGTAAAGCTCGGTCGTATTCCGCACCACTCCCCTTTTTCAAACTGGAGCACGCACGATGACGAGACCGTCACCGCTGCCCTGCAACGCGTGGACATGCAGGATAAAAGCGACCAGGGCTGGCTGAGCCTGTCTGGCGGTGAACGCCAGCGGGTGCACATTGCCCGTGCGCTGGCCCAGACTCCCACTGAAATCCTGCTGGATGAACCGACAAATCACCTGGACATTCACCATCAGATGCAGTTAATGCATTTGATCAGTGAGCTGCCTGTCACCAGTATTGTCGCTATCCACGATCTCAATCATGCTTCGATGTTCTGTGATTCGTTGATTGTGATGCAAAAAGGGCAAATCGTGGCCACGGGAACACCGCAGGAGATCTTATCCGAAGAGCTGCTCTGGGACGTCTTCCGGGTAAAAACCAAAATTGAGATCTCGCCGTTCCATGGCAAAAAGCACATTCACTTTATCGTTTAGGGGCAAGTAAACAACGATGTCCCTTCGCCCTGCCACCACACTCTGGCCGCCCGTTTTACTGGGTAGCCAGTTTGTTTTTAACATTGGTTTTTATGCCGTTGTCCCCTTCCTGGCGATATTCCTGCGCGACGATATGCTGCTCTCCGGCGGGCTGATCGGGCTGATCCTGGGGCTACGCACGTTCTCCCAGCAGGGGATGTTTATTGTCGGGGGGGCGCTCTCGGACCGCTTTGGCGCGAAAGTCGTGATCCTGAGCGGGTGCGTTATCCGCGTCGCGGGCTATCTGCTGCTGGCCTTCGGGCAATCTCTGTGGCCCATTATTCTCGGTGCATGTCTGACCGGCATCGGCGGAGCATTATTCTCCCCCTCCATTGAGGCTCTGCTGGCGAAAGCGGGCACGCACAGCGAGGCGAAAGGAAAACGTAGCCGGGCGGAATGGTTTGCTCTCTTTGCTGTCTGTGGTGAGCTCGGTGCAGTGCTGGGCCCGGTTGCGGGAGCTCTGCTGACGGGGCTTGGTTTCCGCCAGGTGGCGCTGGCAGGTGCGGGGGTCTTTATCATTGCGCTAGTGGTGCTCTACTTCTGCCTCCCAGCTTCACACCACCGTTCACAGACGCTACACATACAGCCCTGGTGGACAACGTTCCGCCAGCCGCGCTTTGTCGCCTTTATCATTGCCTACAGCTCGTGGCTGTTAAGTTATAACCAGCTTTATCTGGCGCTGCCGGTGGAGATCCAGCGTTCTGGTGGTAACGAGAAAGATCTCGGCCCACTTTTTATGCTGGCCTCCATTCTGATCATTACCTTACAGTTACCGCTGGCGCGTTTTGCCCGACGCGTGGGCGCGGTGAGGATCCTGCCTCTGGGCTTTTTACTGCTCTCCACCGCCTTTGCGAGCGTAGCGATGTTTGCCCCGATGACGCCGCCGGAAGGCTGGCTTCGCTTACTGCCCTCAGTCTGTTTTGTGACGCTGTTGACGCTGGGACAGATGCTGCTGGTGCCATCGGCAAAAGATCTCATTCCGCGGTTCGCCGTGGAATCAACGCTTGGCGCGCACTACGGCGCACTCGCCACCGCCGGAGGCATTGCGGTACTGGCAGGAAACTTGTTGTTTGGCAGCATGCTGGATCGCGCGCTGGTGCCCTCAACGCAGGCAATGTATCCATGGCTGCTGCTGGCCCTTTTCCCACTCTGCAGCGCGCTGGCCCTGAACGTGATTTGCCGCCCACTCAGAAGCTGAACCAGTCACTTTTTCGGGCGATACTTCACCGGTAGCTCCGGCACGGGACGGCGGTCATCAATCAGATGGCGGATAGTCAGAATGGGATGACGCCACAACATACGCGGGCCAGCCCAGCGCATGACCTGCTTCATCTCTTCACGTCTGGCAGGCTGATAGCAGTGCACCGGGCACTGCTTGCAGGCGGGTTTTTCTTCACCAAATACACACTTATCCAGGCGTTTATCGGCATAAGCCTTAAGCGCCTGATAATAATCCTCTTCCTGAGAAGCCTGTGGACACTGCTTTTCATACAACGCGATCATTTTCGCAATTGTCTCTTTTTCTCGTGATATGCGTTTTCCAGACATAACGACTTACCCAGCAATAAAGTGCATTAATAATACATTTTTAAACTCCAGATTTCAGTTGTTGCATTCCTTTTTCTGAAGCCTGATTCCAGTATTAAGCCTGCACCACATGAAAATCACTGGTATTTTATACAGGCATCAGAAATGACTATTGTCCGTGCTGCCAGGAGGCCCTATGCAAGAGATCGTGATAACCAAACCCTACCGCCATTTGAAAGTGGGATATTTCAGAAAGCGTCATGAAGACCGTAAAACCAAGATACCAAAGCGTTACAGCGTGCATGCTGCGCTGAGCTTAAAAGGTGACTGGCTTGAACAAGCAGGGTTTACCACAAATTCCCAGGTCAGAGTGGGCATAGAGCATGGAAAAATTGTCATTGAGTTAATGCCGGAAGGCACCTCGTAAAGCGCGACATTTTTCTGCGCCGTATCTTTTTTTCATGCGACAATAGAAGGAACAAACGGCCACTCAGCCGATCAAAACGGTTTATTTTCAAAGAAATGGACATCATAACTCCATGAGCACAATCGACAATTTCGACGCACATACGCCGATGATGCATTAGTGTGTTAATGCTGATTATTAAAGATTATTTTCCACCAGAGAATAAAAACTACATTTTAACCTACGCTTTTGTAACCATCTGATTTTACGAATATTGTTTACTGTACTCATCCAGCGTTATAATCCCTCTGTTTTTCCATCCCTCTAATAACACAGGGCATCTCCATGAGCCGATACCATGTATCCAGCAGTGAAGGTCAGTATGAGAAAGACTCTGGTGAGCAAGTTATGGCTAACAAGCTGGGGATCGCAACTTCTGATGAGATGGATGAGGCTGAACTTGTCCTGTTAGAACAACTCTACCAGTCTGTTTTTGAAGAACAGTTCCCGGAAGGACAGCTCAGCGTAGCCATGCTAAAAAGCTGGCATCGCCGCTGGTTAGGCAACATCTACGAGTGGGCTGGACAAGAAAGAGCGGTTAATATCAGCAAAGGCGGCTTTATGTTTGCCCCCTCAGCACAGTTGCCAAAACTACTGAACGAATTCGACACTAAGTATCTGGCTCAATACACACCGTGTAGCGGCATGGACGAAGAACGACTCATCACCGCTATCGCCATCCCCCATGTCGAGCTGATACTTATCCATCCATTCAGAGAGGGAAACGGACGCTTGTCGCGACTGACCTGCTCCCCGTTGATTAATACACCCCGATGTTAGTAATGTCTTCATAAGCCACATGAGGACATCCCCATGAAGAAGCGTTTTTCCGACGAACAGATCATCAGTATTCTTCGCGAAGCGGAAGCCAGAGTTTCTGCCCGTGAGCTCTGCCGTAAGCACGCCATTTCCGATGCCACTTTCTACACCTGGCGCAAGAAGTTTGGTGGCATGGAAGTTCCTGAGGTGAAGCGGCTTAAATCTCTTGAAGAGGAGAACGCCCGCCTCAAGAAGCTACTTGCCGAAGCCATGCTGGATAAGGAGGCACTTCAGGTGGCTCTGGGGCGAAAGTACTGACGACAGACCAGAAGCGGGAAGCCGTTGAGTTTATGTGTGATGCGACCGGTCTGTCGCAACGTCGTGCCTGCAGGCTTACAGGTTTGTCCCTGTCGACCTGCCGCTACGAGGCTCAGCGTCCGGCAGCTGATGCGCATTTATCAGGGCGCATCACTGAGCTGGCACTGGAGCGCAGGCGTTTTGGCTACCGCCGCATCTGGCAGCTGCTGCGTCGGGAGGGCCTTCACGTCAATCACAAGCGGGTATACCGTATTTACCACCTTAATGGACTGAGCGTAAAACGCAGACGACGCCGTAAAGGGCTGGCAACCGAACGGTTTCCGCTTCTGCGCCCGGATGCGCCGAACCTGACATGGTCGATGGATTTCGTTATGGACGCACTGGCCAACGGTCGGAGGATCAAGTGCCTGACCTGTGTGGATGATTTCACGAAGGAGTGTCTGACAATCACCGCTGCTTTCGGTATTTCAGGCGTTCAGGTCACGCGTATTCTGGACAGCATCGCGCTGTTTAGGGGCTATCCGGCGACAATAAGAACCGATCAGGGCCCGGAATTTGCCTGCCGCGCGCTCGATCAATGGGCCTTTGAGCATGGTGTGGAACTACGGCTTATCCAGCCAGGTAAGCCAACGCAGAACGGATTTATTGAGAGTTTTAACGGACGCTTTCGCGATGAGTGTCTGAATGAACACTGGTTCAGCGATATTCTTCATGCCCGGAAAACGATTAATGACTGGCGGCAGGATTATAACGAGTGCCGTCCCCATTCATCGCTGGATTACCAGACACCAGCTGAATTCGCAACGGACTGGCGAAACAGGAAATATGAAGAAAAACCAACCGACATTACTAACTGAAGGTTGTATCTAATCCTGGGGGCAGGTCACCAGGCCCGGCACTTTAAGACTAAAAGTCGACAATTGTCTACTTTTGCAGATTTTTAGTTCGAATGATAAAGATAATCATTGACTTAGCCATAAAGAAAAAAACCCGCCATCATTTTAGCTTCAGGTAAACAGGCGGGTTAAGCTGATGCGTGAGTGATGTTGATTTCGTCATGGTGGAGTGAAGATATAGCTGGCTTGAGGTATCGCTCCGGCAGGGCCAACATCTTTGACGGCTCGTCCGGTTTCGACAGAGATGAGAAGGTAATAACCCGAGTGGCAAGGTAGCTGAGACACTCCCCTTAGCTCCGAATAGTTAATATTTACAATGCGCACAATCTATTAATAAACCTTCTTCAACAAATATTAAATCATTCTTTGAATGCAGGTCACATATAAAGAACCATCAATTCCATAAATGGAACAACACATGACATAAAGCACTACGGCAAGGTTAAAAAACACGCCATGAGGTTATTTATTAAGCATGCTTTATTTTTAAGATAATTCAAACACTATCATTATTTAATAACGCTTTTAAATAAAATAGAAATGAAAAATTAACGCACTAAAAAAATCAAAACACCTTATCAATACACTTCGTTAATGATGAAAAACAAGATCATAAAATCCATTACTCAATGTTAAAATAAAAATCTAAACCCTTCTTCAAAAGTTATCCTTCATCAATTTCAATCTCTCCCTTCCACGGGTAATGAAAGGACAACAAAAAAGCACTAAGTAATTGATTTTATTGAATTTAATTTATAAAAATTAAAATCATAAATCTCCCTATCAAAAGAAACGTGAAAAAAAACACAATAAGCCCTCCCTATGGAAAGATACCGAACACCGTGCCTAACCTGCTCGTATTTAAAATTAACAACCACCCCACTCCTATAAAAAGTTAGACATCGATTTTAAATAACATAACAGCATTCAAGATCTAAGAAAATCAACATCATTCAAATCCGCTCAAGAAATTCAAAAAAGTAAGATTAATAATAAAACCCTATCACCTCATCAAAAACAGCGTTGAATTTCCGCAAGATACTTCATACACTCCTCATAAATTATGAAGGTACAGAAAATGTTTAGTAATCTGTAGACAATAACATTGTCTCTTCGAGTACAACTGGGATGTAAACAATGAATATCTTTACGCGTATTTCTATTACTTTGCTCTTATCTTCTATTTGCCCTCTCACCCAAGCGGGAATGACGGTATACCCAATGGAGATCTCGTTAGGGACAAAGGGTGCCGATAAAATAAGAGTGATCTCGCAGGATGATAACGTTCAGTTTGTGAAAGTCATATTGAAAAAAATCGCTGAGCCAGGAACGCCAAAAGAACATGAGATCGATGCGACTGCAGAGGATAAAAGTAACTTTATCATAACGCCGCAAAAACTGGCTTTAGCCGCAGGCAGCGAGCGTATTGTACGCCTTGTCTCGGTCATGCAGCCAGAAAAAGAAACGACATGGCGAGCCTATTTCGAAAGCGTTAGCGAGGATGTCTTCAATCATTCAGAAATGGCACCGGCAAAAGGAACTGCCTCAGCAAATGTTGGTGTGAATGTTATTTGGGGTGCACTGATACACGTCGCGCCAAAAGAAGTAATTGCGAGTCTGAAGTACAAAAACAATACATCTACCGTCGTCAATGATGGAACTATTCGTGTGCCGGTAAAAGAAATAGCAACTTGTGATGATGCAGGAAAATGCCGTTGGGTTAAAACGAATATTACCGTTTACCCAAATACTGACATTAGCTTTCCTGGCATGACGTTTGCCAGTAATAAGCATTACAAAATTAAATATATAAACTGGCTTAGCAGAACAACAGAAGAGATTTCATTACCTGCCCAGCTGGTCAATTAACCGCTCTCCATCATGGAGAATCAAACTAAAGGAATAAACAATGAAACGTAATATTAAATTAGCTCTAATGGCATCTGTGCTGGCGACAGCTTTTAGCGTGAACGCTATTCAGAAAGACATTACCGTTACCGCCGATATTGATCCGACCATTGATGTGACTTTGGCCGACGGCACTCCACTGCCAGCATCCATCGCCATGCAATACCTGCCAGGTAAAGGTTTGTCCGCACACACTGAAAGCATTAAGTTCTGGGCAAACGCGACGGATAAAGATCTCAGCCTGCGTCTGGTTAACGCACCAGCATTGACCGATGCAACCGGTGGTACCTCTATTCCTCTTAGCGTTACCGTTAATGGCACCAAATTGACTACCACAGCAGCAACTCTGCCATATGCATCAACCTTCCCATCGGGTATTGCTAATGGTTCTTCCGCGCTGCCTCTGGTTATTGCTCAGGAAACCCCGGGTACCGTTGCAAATGCAGGTATCTACAGCGGCGTTGTTAGCCTGGTGGTAACGCAAGCAACCACTGGTGTTTAACTGAAAATAATGGCGGGGCACTAGCCCCGCTATATAGTTAACGGAAACGATCAATGAAGCTCAGGTTAAAACCTTTAGCAATAATGACTGCGTCCTTGCTGGCTTCCTTTCTAGCAGAATCTGCCATTACAATCCCTGAAGGTTTTGAAGAATTAGCTGAAGGCCAGGTTATCATGACCGAAGTTTTTGTATACGGGCAAACACTTGGTGTATTTCAGAGTCGCGTTGATTTAGAAAATGTACAGTTTATTCAACCTGAAGCGGTGGCATCTGCCGTCAATAAAATGTTTCCAGACACACCTGAACTTTCTGCTACTTTGGGACAAACCCTTAATCGTCTCCTCCCAAGAAACAGCAAATTTTCTTGCAGCTCTAACGGGGGCGCACCGGGTTGCGATTTTTTAAAAACTGACTCCGTTGAGATCATTTACGACGAAAACAATACCATTGTTTATCTTTTCCTGCCCGATCGCTATTTACGACATAAAACGGTAGATACAGAATACTATGTTCAAAGCGTTGAAAGTCGAAATGCGTTTGTGCATCAGCAAAATATCAATTTTGTTACTGATAAGAATTACCAGTCAGCCTCAATTCAAGGCAATGGTTCTCTTGGCGTTACAGAGAATGGCTATCTTAACATCGACTGGAGCTGGATGGGCCAGCGTTATCGCTCAGAAAACGCTCACCACACCGATGTCCATAACGCTTATTTTCGTCAGGATCTGCTGAAGCGCTATTACCTTCAGGCAGGGATCATGGATGCACGGGATATTTTTAATAATGCCGGGGGGAATATTAACCTCAGTCAGTTGCCGCTGCGCGGTATCCGCGGTGTCCGTGCCGGGTCCACGCTTGCCTGGATGAATATGGATAAGTTATCCAGAGGAACACCAATCAACGTATTTTTATCGCGTGATTCACGGGTCGATGCTTATCGTAATGGACAACTGCTCGCGTCATTTTACCTGAAGGCTGGGGTGCAAGAGCTGGATACACGCTCATTCCCGACAGGCAGCTATGGCGTGACTTTACAGGTCTATGAAGATAACCAGTTGGTCAGAACGGAATCCGTCCCCTTTACCGCAACCGGTCAGGCAACAATGAATGCCACACACTGGTTTTTGCAGGTGGGTGTCCCTGGTGATAATCAGTCGGAAGAAGATAGACATGATCATCATGTCATACATGCAGGAATCAAAATCCCCCTGTCAGAGAATGCCTCCGTGACGGCTGGCGTGGCAGATTTTAGCCGTGCACGCTTTTGGGAAGGGGCTATCGACTGGACGCATGGTTTTAATTTCGGTTTGATTGACGGTCTGATGACCGTAAGAACCAGTTATCTTTACGGGAATGAGGGCTCCAGAGGGAATGTTCAGCAATTAAATTATAATGATGGCTTTTCATTAAGCTTTTATCGCACCTCGATGACCGCGGCCGACTGTAACGTTCAGAATAAACATCGATACAGTTATAACGGGTGCTATCAAAGTAACAATGTCTTATTTTCCGTCCCGTTTTCTCAATGGTATGGAACCTTGGGTTATTCCAGGGCGAAAAATGAAGGCCGCTACGTATATCGTCACGAGCTTACGGAAGACTATCAGGAAGATAGTCTCATCTTACCGTGGGAGAAAGTTTATCAAACACATTCCCGTAGCCAGACATGGCAGGCGGGGCTGTCGCGATCGTTTAGCCTGAATAACCTCAACCTGAGCACAAGTATCAATGCGTTTATGCGCAATGATAGTGGGCTGGCTAACCGCGACAAAGGCATGTTTTTCACTCTAGCTGTGACACAATCTCATGCACAGCAGCATGGTAAACGCGGCACGTCATCGGCCGGTGTTGAGTGGAGAACCAGCAAAAATACGGCGGATCAGCTGAGCTACCATGCAGGTTACAGTTTATATACTGATGCCAGCGGCAGGAATGAAATTGGCGGCTCCGTCTATGGGCTCAACACGGACAACGTGAGTTCAACACTCTACGGACGTACGGATGGGCAGTATGGCAGCGGTTCACTGACGCTGAGCGATGCCTGGCTTCACAGGACACATCAACACGCCCTAAGCACAAGTGGGAACTACAGTTCTTCATTGGTGATTGACCGGGCTGGCCTTTCCTTAGGCCGCTGGGGAGGTGGCGCTCCGGCATCCGCCATCATTGTGGGGGTAGAGCAGGACGACGGCGAACATAACTCGCTTGTCAACGTGTCTCTGGATAACGGCTCAAGCAGCGACGTACATGGACGTCGCAAAGCCCTCTTTACTCTCCCTGGTTACCAGGAAACCGCGCTTAAGGTAGGAGAGTCACTCTCTATTCCTGACGGTGTCAGCAGTGAAATCAGTAAAGGTACAGGGACGAAAAAAGTGTTTATGACCCCGGGTAAAAGCATCAATCGCAAAGTACATGTTCGCACCCGCTACACCTGGCTCGGCATGCTGAAAGATGAAAAACATCAGCCTCTCGAAGGTGGTATTCCACTGAACGTCATCTCCTGGACCCCTTTGGGAGAAGGTCGCTTCACGCTGGAAACCAGCAAACGCATCAAAGACCTGTATGTCATGAAAAATAACGCCTTCTGGCAATGCGGGATGAAAGTCGAATCAATACGCGATGTGGTGCGTAATGTCGGCACGTCCCTGTGCAAAAGCACAGATTTCGCAGCGCTTCCGGGAACTGAGCGTAAACAGGTAGAGCTCATGACCGCAGGAATACGGCAGAAAATAGAACAAACCGTAATGGCAGGGAAGAACGACGAGTGAAAATTTCACGCTTACTAAACAATCTCTTACAGAAATACGTCTTCCGCATTAAGCTGAATTCTATAATGTTATCCAACGCTATCATTGTTGGATTACTGAGCGCCCCTGGGCTTTATGCCGCTGAGGTTAAACCATCATCTCAGTCATTAACGATCAGCGCGGATCTCGATAAGAATGCGTTGCCTGCAGAAGTTGTCATATTTGATAATATTTTCGCAGGCCAGTCTTCAACGGCAGATGTCTCTATACCTCTGTGGGCACCGCCTGCAACAACGCGCCAGCGAAATAATATTTTAATCTGCATGACTTCTGATGTGGCATTTGGTTACTGCAGGCAAACAGCATATTGGGGCTCACTGACGGCCACAACGCCTCCCATTCTGGGCAATACAATTTCGCTGCAGTTCAAGCAAAAGGGGACGGGTAAAACCGAGATTCTCTCATTATATGCTTTTCGTCATGGAGCAGGAACGACGCCGCAAAGCCCATGGAATGCCGCGGCTCCGCAAAACCTGACCACACCGATCACAATGAGAGTCACCATTCCCAAAACCGAACTGGCTAAACTCACGCCGGGAACAAAAGACCAGCCCTGGCAGGGGACGCTTTATACGCTTCTGAGTCAATATAAGCAATGCCCGACCTGGAACACCGTGCAGGGCTGTCCGGTTTTCGGAGCCAGCTCCGGGGCAGAAACATGGGTGGCGACGATTACCCTAACTTTCACTGAGACGGGGAAACAAGAAATCTTTTTCCCAGACTTTGGCACTGGCCAGCCCATCATCGATTTGGGGAGTTATAGCCTTGCTTCCCCACCAACCGGCAGCGTAAATAAAGATCTCGATATGTGTCTGTACGATGGGAATAATTCAAGTGCCAGCCAAATCAATCTACTGTTCAGTGATGAAGGAAAAGCCGCACCAGGCAGATCCGCCGGTGCTTTTTCAATCTATAACCCGAATGGTAAAACCGATGCAGCTAATCGAATCGACTACACCCTCAGTATTGTCGATCCGAAAACAGGAATGCTCTCACCTATTAAGAATGGCACTCAAATCCAGTGGACTGGCGTTAGTGCGAACGAAGGAAAGGTAAAAACGCGTTCGGTGTCGATACCCGGAATCCCTGGCGTAGTGCAATGTGTTCCTGCACCGCTAACATTCACCATGCCAAAATTCCTGTTGTCCTCTAAGGAAAAGGGAAAATATTCTGGAAAGTTGAACATTATATACTCCACTGGTACTCAGTCATGATAGACGATGTCTATCACCCATTCTGTATTTTTGTTCTATCACCTTAGGTTGTAAATATCACTTCCCCTCAGCCCTAATGAAAATACATTTAGATAAACAGGCACGGAAATTTTTCTTTGCCTGTTTATCTGTCGTTTACAATTCAAATCTGCAATCCAATGCACTTATCCACACAATAGTCATCCCCCTTCAAACACACGCCTTCCTCAGTACATATGGAATATTTTACGCCGTCATCTCCGTTCTATTTATGGAATAATAAGTTGCTTATATGTCCATTAACTTTCTAAATTCATGATGTATACTTTTCGCCGGTGACGAGATAGCACCGAATATTTAAATCTTTGCTTAAGATAATCAATTACGCATTATTATCCATTTTTTAATTAAAGGAATAATTCATGAAAAAGTTAGCATCTGTAATAGCTCTGGCAGCTTCCGTTGGTTTCTTCGCTTCAGCACATGCAGGTCAGAATTGCACGGCTAAAAGCGCCGCTCTCGAAAAAGAAATTCGAATTGCTGAACAGTTTGGTAACACCTATAAAGCCGCTAATCTGAAAAGAGCGCTGGCAGAAGTAAAAGCTCACTGTTCTAACGAAAGCATCAATGCTGATTCACAGAAAAATGTGCAACAGCTTGAGAAAAAACTGGAGAAAAAACGTCAGGAAATCATTCAGACTAAAGCAAACCTGAAAGATGCGCAGCAAAAAGGTGACATTAAGAAAATTGAAAAATACAAGCGTCAGCTGATCGAAAAACAGGCTGATATGCGTGAAATCCAGAAAGAACTGAACCGCGCACGCGGTTAATCTGTTCGTTCAAAAACAATAATTTATTTTACGGGCGGAGGATTTTTCTGACGCCCGTTTTGTTTTTTCAGGAATGTTGAGGGATGAAAACCCAATACAACTTATTCTTTACGTTAATGATCGTTACCAGTCACCCAGCATTGGCTGGGAAAATGACACAGATAATTATCAATGATACAACTAAAGGTTCGATCAATTTAAGGACCATTGATGGCATCCCTTGTTTAACACGCCCACTACTAGAGGAGTGGGGGGTAAAAAAATCGATTATCAAGCATTTTAAATGGACGTCAAAACAGTGTCTTTCTGAGGAATCAATAAAACAATATTCACTAGAAAGTATATACCACGGCGAACGTTCTGAGCTCACATTGAATGTGCCTTCGGAATACCTTCACGCTCAACAAAACGGCGTTCGCACCAGCCGTTGGGAAAATGGCATCAATGCCGCTTTTCTCAACTATCGCCTGGATATCGATCATACGCATCCTCAATCCAGCTGGGAAAGTGCGGGAACCGAGGGAACGCTGGTCATGGAAAATGGCATTAACTTTGGCCCATGGCGGCTACGCTACCAAAATACCTTCTGGCGTGAGCGTGATGGCAGCCATGGCTCGTACAGCAACAATATGTTCCTGTGGCGCAGTATCACCTCATTACGTTCACGATTAAATATTGGTGATGGTTATAGCCAGCCGTCATTATTTAGCAGCATTCCCTATCGTGGTATTTCACTCTACAGTGATGACGCCATGTTTCCGGATAGCTGGCGTAACTATGCGCCCCAAATCAATGGATATGCACGCAGCGAAGCGGAAGTCACTATTCACCAAAACGGTGAGCGCGTTTATCGCATGCTTGTGCCTCCGGGCCCGTTTACTATTCGTGATTTTTATCCTCCCTACGCGCAGGGCAATCTGGAAATGAAAGTACAGGAGAGTGATGGCACCGAGCGCACCCATTGGCTGCCATGGTCGCTGATGCCAAACCTGGTGCAGCATGGCATTGTTACTTATGATTTGACCTACGGTCAGTACCATCCTTCCTATAGCAATCAATGGAGCACGCCCTATATTTGGCAAAGTGGCGCTTCCTGGGGTATCGCGCCCCAAATAACAGTATTCAGCGGCTT
This sequence comes from Enterobacter sp. CPE_E890, assembly GCF_046521475.1. NCBI lineage: Bacteria > Pseudomonadati > Pseudomonadota > Gammaproteobacteria > Enterobacterales > Enterobacteriaceae > Enterobacter > Enterobacter sp. CPE_E890. The sequence continues at coordinate 3,955,935 of NZ_JBKFZW010000001.1, forward strand.
CCAGCAAAGTGAGGCCTATCAAAGCGTCGTTGCTGGCGCAGGCAAAAATTTAGGGGCGTGGGGAGCAATTTCCGCCGATTTCAGCACCGCTTTCTATCACGAACAAACAACAAGGCATCATGGAAATGTCTGGAGAATGCGGTATGCAAAAGCGTTCTTTCAAAGCGAAACCAGCATTAGTGCCCAACTCCTCTGGTATCCACCGGCAAGCCAGTACCGCACGTTAGAAGAGAAGATCCACTGGGCCAACGCCTACGCGAATTACGGGGAAGACGAGAAACAGCGGCGTGCCGTGCAGTCAACGTTAGAACTGACACAAAATTTCAATGAAGACTCCAACCTGAGCCTGTCCTGGCGATGGGAAAAAGGACATGGTACCCGACGCCCATCTAACTTTACTTCACTTAGCCTCAACACCGTGTGGGAAAATATTGATATCTCTCTTTACGGTAGCTATGAACACAGCACGTCTGAGGGATCAGGCGCTATGCTGGGGTTGAATGTCAGCGTGCCTTTCAGCGTTGGCGGGCATACCAGCAATATTGCCTGGGTGAATGATTTGAACAACAGGACGGCCAGCAGTCAGGGCGTCAATCTGTATGGCTCCGCGCTCGAAGACGCCAGCCTGCGTTATGATGTTTCGGGGCTGCGGAACAGCCACGGAGAGAGTCGTTTTGCCTCAAGCCTGGGTTATCAATACAACGCCGGCGAGGCAACGATTAGCGTGGATCATAGCGCGCAGTTTAAGCGCTATCATGGTGATGCAAGCGGCAGCATTATGCTGCATAAAGGCGGGGTCACTTTAGGCCAGCAGTTAGGCAATGCCATGGCTCTTGTAGAGGTAACGGATACACCAGACATCGGTTTCTATAACCAGTTTGGCTCAACCACGAACTCCCGGGGTGAACTCTTGGTCAGTTACATGACGCCATGGCGTCTAAACCACGTTACGGTTGACACCTCAACCTTACCCGATGGCACAGAAATGACCGAAGACGAACTGGAGGCAGTTCCAACCGATGGTGCCATTATCAAGCTACGCTTTCCAAAGCCCGTGACAACCAAAGACACGCCACGCTAACCGAGTGGCGAGTCGGGTATATCTTGCCTTATTTTTCCGGGCGATACTTTTCATTCAACGCACAGGCGATGGCTTCCGTTTCGGCATCGGCTTCTCCCCGAGTATCGTCCGGACGGAAATGCATCTGAAACGCACTGATGATTTTACGAGTGGTGTCGTCTAACATGCCATTCTGCGGCATTTCAGTATAGCCATAGCGGAGTAAGGCCTGCTGGAGGGTAACAATATTGCCCTTAGTATGTGGGTTTCGCCCGGCGAGATAGGTGTTTATCGTGTGTTCATCCGGCCATGCTCCAATTCCCATTTGCGCCAGTGCTTTCCATGGAAATAGCTTTCCGGGATCCTGTTTTCTGAGCGGTGCAATATCACTGTGACCCACAACGTTGTCCGGCGTTATTTTATAACGCTGAATAATATCCTCAGCCAGCTTAGAGAGCGCAATAATTTGCGAATCATTATACGGATACCAATGCCTCAGCCCCTGTTCATCATCAGCATAACCTCGATTAACGATTTCGATACCAATCGACGAATCATTGAGATTGGTTCTGCCATTCCAATGACTGACGCCCGCATGCCAGGCCCTTTTCTTTTCATCAACCAGTTGGATTACGACGGGTTTATCACGTTGAAAAACCGGGTTCTCTGGAATGAGATAATGGGCGCTGACAAACTCTCCCTGCAGAGACGTCATTGAGGCCTCTTCGTCTTGCGCGGTATAATGGAACACCAAAAATCGTGTTCTATCATTTACTGCCTGCGCGCCTTCAACGAAGTTAACGAAATACGTACTTCTCTCTTCAAGATTACTATTGCTATTTTTACATCCTAAAAGTGCCATCACGATTATAGCAGGCAGTAAACACCGCCCTTTCTTCGCGAAGGTGAAAAAAGTCTCATCCTGCATAGTCATTAACACTCCTATAAAATATTTCAATTACACGATATGAACCCTATGCTGATGGCTCACGAAAAATATCAATGTGGCAGTTTTATAATAAAAAAATGTCCCTGCGGAGCCGCGGGGACATGACTTTAATAACCTAATCCATAACAGTTAACGCGTTGACTTGAACTCAACCAATCAATAACGCATTGGTTATCACCTTTATCGAGATAATTAAATTTCACGTTAAACCTATTGTTATTCAATATCTCGTCTTCAGTGGGAACCCAGCTTCCATACTGCCCAGCCACCGCACGCTGACTGCCCACGACCCAACCCTGGCTGAACCAGTTGTCCATCACGGTAATGGGTCCCCGTTCCGGTCTACCTCGCATTCCGATAGATGAACGATTGCTGGTCCCGTAGCGGCCAAAATCAAACCAGTTCTGCATCACCTCCATAAATTCACCCGCTATCTTTTGCGATGAATAGAGATGCATATCAAACTGATGATATGCACCCCGCCCGCCCCCATTCAGAATGAGATTGTGGTGCGCAGAATACCCCTCGCCAGACTGACCGCTGCCGGCAATAGAGTGTCGATTTTTATCGAAAAGATTGCAGGCCACTTCGGCAGTTGCTTTACCATTCTGCGTAACTACGCCATAACCCAGCTGCGACTTAATATTATTGTGAATATAGCTATGATGGACTCTGACGTCAGAGGCTTGCTTAACGCTCACCGCGGCCCATGGCCAGTTCCACATTTCCATATTATCGACTTCAATATTTCGGCTTCCTGCAACCGTCTGAATACCAATGGTGGTGTTTTTGGTGGTCGTCCCGCCATAAGGCCCTTCATAGCGTAGTCCGGACAAACGCGTGTCACTTTCCATAACAATTACAGGGAACTTGTAGGCCTGTTCATCTTTATAGGAGACCTTGAGTCTGGCGCCATCGCTTCCTTGACTTCCCCTATCGCTAAATAACGTAGTCCCTTTTTTAATGACCAACGCATTCTTCACCATAGGCAATTCAATATTCACATCACCGGGAATATAGATATAACGCTCGCCACTCTCGGTAAGCGCCTTTAATGTGGCATAATCTCTTGCCTCCTTATATGCCACATTCTTTTTGTCAACCTTATTCAGATAGCCATTCCCACCCCCAACCACCGAGCATTGCCCGTTCGTATTAAGCAAACGCGTGATCACAACGATGTTAAGGTTTAGAGGGGAAGAAGCCGTGCCTTTATTATCGACCGCCCGTACAGAAACGGTATATCCATTTTCGCCACCAACCGTAAAACCAGGTAAATGCAGCTGTAAAGTATTATTGTTCGGCGTGACATGACCACCGGCCGCGATCAATTCCGCTGCTTCAATTTCATAGCGGGCGATACCATATAAGCTCTCAACGGACATCTCAACCGAAACTGTGCTCGACTCATAGCCGGTTACGTCTGTCTCCGCCGTCAACTGAACAGGAGCCTGATTCACCTTCACTTCAATGTCCACACTGTCACTGACATTACCCAGCGTATCCTTGCCCGTCACCTGAACGCGGTAAAGTTGGCTTTCACCCGTTTTGTATGAGGGAAGCTCAAATCGATATTCAGGCATGGAACCTGTTATCTTGCCGCCGGCCGCCAAAAAAGCTTCGGCACTAAAATGGATTTCACCTGGCACCGATGCATCCGATGTGAGGGTGATAACCGCAGGGATCGTGCCCAACTCGTCGCCTTCGATCCTGGCTGGCGCGGTAACGGTAATCACCACGGGTGTAACCTCAACAATCATGCTTAAGGTCGCCGAAGGTCTTCCCTGCTTGTCCCATGCGGTCGCAAGTATCGTGTACTGGTTATTGCCCTGTCTGTTCCATAGAGGTAGATGAACCCTGTAAACTCCGCGCTCATTGAGCGCAATCTCACCACCCGCCTTGAAGAAACGGTCGCTTTGCCACTCGATACGATCAATACCGGCAACCGCGTTAGCCTGTGGAGATATTTCCAGCGCTTCACCAGATTTACCCACCAGCCGATCGGTAAGTGAAAATTCAATACTGGTCGACGTAACAGAAACCGTCGTGCTAACTGGCGCTGAATGATGCCCTTTATCGTCTTTAGCCAGAAGCGTAAAGGGATACTGATTATTTCCGCGTTCAGTCCACACTGGCAGAGTCAGCCATACTTCATCTTTATCCACTCTTACCTTCCCTCCGCTGGCGATAAACTCAGGCGCTTCCCAATCGAGAGTCAGGTTTACCGCTTTGGACCGGTTTTCATAAGGTAGCCTGAGGGTTTCAGATTCATTACCCGAAACGCTTTGCGGAAGTACCAGCACAATAGAACGAGGTTCAACTGTGATTTTTGCCTCCGAAACGTTAGACGAATTGCCTCCACTGTCAGTCACCGTCACTCTCACTGCATATTCATTTGTTCCTTCGGGTTTGTAAGAAGGCATTACCGCGTAGCTGTTAAGGCTGTAATCATCTTCACCCGTCGACGATTTCTGTATAAATTTACCGCCTGCGGCTAAAAATTCTGGCGCATCCCAGTCAATTTTTCCTATCGTGTGCAGCGTTCGTGCATTGAGCCCCATTGGCAGGGTTTGCCCTTCCTCTCCACGGATATCACCCGCCAACGATATTTTGAGCAGCTGTGGCAGTACCTCTACATTCACATTGAACGATGGAGATAAATTCCCTTTTAAATCGACTGCACGCCCTTCCAGGGTATAAATATTGTTTGCGTTTTCTTTCCATTCAGGGAGCAATAACGTATATCCGCCTTTTTCAAAGACCACGTCTCCACCGGAGTCATAAAACGCCTCTCCCTGCCAGACAATACCGGAAACGGCATATTTAGAATCGATCCCAAGATTCAGTGCCAGGCTGCTGTTTTCAAAACCTGATACATATGTATTAGCAGGTAACGAAAAAAGAGACGCCTTCTTATATTCGAGGATCATATTATGATTTCTTTCTACGGGCTGATAACGCATTCCGGGAGCCGTGTGATTGAATCGTACGATATCGGGATCGAGATGCTGTTTCAACGTCATTCCCGGTTGCCAGGAGAGATTCAATGAGACAGAAAAATCGCTCCGTTCACTGCCGGGCGTGATGGACTTTTGAAAGGAGATACCTGCTAATGGCACCGGGGTATAATTAACACCCAGAGAAAACAGTTGTGGCGATTTTTGTAGGTTTGCCGGACCCAATATCCCCACTTTACTACCATAGTAACGGCTCCATGCTAGCTGCCCACCAAGCTGTGGGTATGCTGGTAACCGACCATCGGCACGAATATCAACCCCATTGGCAATGCGTTCCTGATAGTCAATGAGATCCGGAGAATCTTTCCAGTCGCTGAGACGGAAATATCCGTTGGTTGCCAGACGGAAATAATCCTGAGCAAATTCAAAACCCGTACCAAGACGCTTATGGCGACGACTGAAGTCGTGATCGTAAAACACATTAACACCAAGCAGGGCACTTTCATAAAGTGCATAACGATATCCAAACCCGATGTTTGCCATCGTTCTTCCCCCTACTCGCCTAATACCCGTCTGTGCGAAATAAAGGCTACTGTGTTGCTCATACCAGGGGAGAAGAATATCGAACTCACTGCCTTCCAGCCGGCTATCATTGAGGTTGATTTTCATGCGAGTCGTGCCGTAAGAAGAGAGATTTTCCTGCACTGCAGCACTGAGCAAACCTGTACTAAGATGGCTGGCAATCATGCCTGGTTGTCCGGATGCCCCTTCTTGTCCCAACATCTTTGCCAACTGCGCTCCTGCATGAAGCCCTTTACTTTCAGCACGTTGTTGTTCTTGCTGTATGGCAGCCGCAATCTTCTGGCCGGGATTTGCCAGCACTTCTTTATTTGCCGTGGCATTATCTTCAGCTGATACTGTTTTTACCAATATCAGTAGCGAAAAAGCCCAAACATATCTAACAACCCATAGGCTAAAATTTAATAAGTGTGGCAACAGTTTATTCCTTTAAACAGAGGCTCATCTTAAAAATAAAAATGACATACTCAGGGACTAATCCTCAAATACAAATAGACAAAAATCAATAATCCAGATAGCAACCAGATAGAAAGTGACGCTAATTTATCTTTCATAAGAAATTAGTCCTCAATCACTCCCGGGATACTTTCCGATAATTCCTTATAATATTTCAACTCTAGCTCCGCCTGGCGCAACTTACCCCTTTTCTTGATAATTTCCTTATGATTTCCTTTTGCGATAGCCTTCTCCAAATCAACTCTTTTTTCTTCAACCTTCATTTTTTTATTCAGGACACGTCTATTATTGTCTATTCCGAGATAAGGCATATGGCCCTGGTTCAAACCGCGGTAGCCGTATTGGCATTTACTTTCAACACGTTCTAACGCGTATTGAAGGCCATTAACCCTATGCACATTCCCATATCGTTGGGCATAATCAAGTTGACGCTTTAATGCAGCTTGTTTTCTATGGCACCAGTCATAGCTTGCATGAGTAACACCAGGAATAAGAAGTAAACTGAAGAAAATAAAAAAATATCTTTTTAACATTAAATTATCTCTTGTTAGTAAGGACATAGAAAAACTAAAAATGATGTTACTAATTGAAGCGTTCAACAAGATAAAGCTTTGCAAAAAGTTCCGCATCTGAAGAAACACCCATTTTTATCATCGCTGTCTTTTTTAATGCGTAAATGGTTTTGATAGATTTCCTCAAGAAAGATGATGTAAAACTAGCACTCCAGCCTTTTCTTAAAAGCATAATTACTTCACGTTCAGATTTAGTTAATTTTATTCTCTCTCGATTATTTTCAAATTCAATTATTTTAACTTTCAATTCATCGGAAAAATCCATGGAAAACTTTGAATCAATAAAATAAAGTATCTCGCAGAATCTTATTTTATGTATTAATCTGAACTGTCGCTCTGATGCGAAGACTGCTACTTTACGCTGAAAGGTATTTTCCAACAGACACCGTTTGATTTGTTCAAAAGTCATACCCAAGAAAGAAATTACGTCCATATCACTATTTTTCAATAATGAATTATAGGTGCCCTCTGCATGATATTTTCCTGCTAACGCGCTCAATCCCTGAATGAAGAATACGTCATCACTTAAAATATTCAATTCAACCTCCTTGTAAAACAATCCTTGTGAAAATCACTGCGTCATAACAAATTCAATTAACGATTCCGCTCTCGTTACATTCTGATTATACAAATATAACTCCTTACAGAAAGATCTAAATTAGGAATAAACCATCCTATATATGGAACGATATAAACAGCAGCTAATAAAATTAATGCCGATGTAGGCATTAATTTATTATGTTCAACAACAGTTATCTAGCAGTTTTTTTCCCTACTGGAGAATTACTGGAGTTAATGTCCTTTTCAGAAAGCGTCTTTACAGCAAAATCAGGTAAGTCACCATAATCAATTATTTTATTTTCCAGTGCAACGGTAACCTCATCAGTGACATCTACCTGCTGGTTCGCAAAAGTCACAACCGCTCCTGTGAGCACCATGGAGTAGCGTTTGGATAACGTCTCTTTGATTTGTTGGTTGATGGCTTCTATATTTTTCCTTTTTATATACCCGAGTTCTTTTGTCCAGATAAGTTTAATTAATGAGGCATCATACAAAGATGACTCATTACGTTTATCTTCTGGGAGCAGACGATATTGTTTTTCCGCCTCATGCGCTAAAGAAAACAGCTTTTGTTTGAGGGATATAATCCGATTGTCAGATTGTTGCTTGATTGCTGACTCATTCAGCACTCTATCAATATCAACATAAGCGACTGTCTTCACAACGCCAGGAGAGTAATGATAATACAACGCAAAGCAGAGCAGTAAAGCAACAGCCACACCCCACCCCATATTCATAAAAACGCTCTTTTTCATCTTTTGGCCATTAATATATCGTGGCGGGATTAATAATCTAATAAACTATTAATCCCGCTTGGTTTTACCTATCTTTTTCAGAAAATCATACTTACCACTGATAACCCACGCCTACTGAAATACCTACATCATTTTTCGTATTTGCGCTGCCATTAATTTTTGTAATCCACTTGCCATTCTCCGAAATCTTAGATGCACCAATGGCAATAGCGGACTGTCCATTATAGGTACCACCACCTAACGCCATCATCCCCGAACCCGCACTATAGGGTTGTGGCATAGCGCTCATGGCCATCGCCGAAGCCACGCCGGCACTTAATTTATGTTCAACTTTGTCGATCTTCTGAGAAAGCCGGGAGAACTCACGATTTACATTTGTGCCTATGTTATTAATACTACTGCTGATTTCGTTTAATTGCCCGAGATTGACGGCATCAGTGTCTTTTGTCCCTTTTGCCACATTGGTAATCTGCCGCTCAGCGCCTTCGCTCCCCACTGATACCGAATTATCACGATCTGCAATAGCATTATTGCCAAGCGCAACCGAATTTTCTGCGGTAGCTTGAGCATTAATCCCCATAGCCATACTATTTGCTTTCCCCGCAGAAGCATTCGCCCCTAATGCAATAGCATCTGAACCTGTCGCCTGAGGCTTATTCCGAGTGGTGGCATTATTTACGCTTAGGAACGAGGAGGTTGCTGACTGGGTAATCTCTTTTAACTGACCAACCGTAGCAACATCGTTATTCGCGATACCATCCGCAACGCCACTAATAATTCGATCGCCCGCAGTACCGTTAACGGATACTCGTTCACCGCCTTTCTCCGCACCAATAGAGATGTCATTTGTTACACCGTCAATTTTGACTAAACCGGCGCCACCCGACGTCAACTCAACAACCTCATCCATCAACACGTTAAGATCGCTACTATTTTTATTGACCTGATTGCTCAACTCAAATAGTTGAGAGCCGTTAACGGCATCAGCGCTATCCGCTGATACCCGTCCAGTGTTGACGCCACTCAATACACGGTTACCTTCACTGCCAGCAATCGATACATAACCTCCACCGGATGTTCCGCCGATAGATATTGTTTTAGTGTATTGATCCTGTTTAACGATCCCCACATTACCGGTAGAGATATTGTAATTCAGGTCATTAAACATCGAGTTTAACGTAGCAATATTGCTGGTATTAAGCGCAATATCATTTGTATTTTTAGTTACGCGCTCGTTGGTGCTGAACAGCTGGCCGCCGTTTACCGCCTCGGTGCTGTCCACCGTCAGCATACCCGCCTTCACCCCGGACAGGCTTCGTGCCCCCTCTGTCCCCGCTATCGACATCGACGTGCCGTTTGACGCCTGCGCTACGGTGATCGCCCGGCTGGTCGCATCCTGCTGCACCAGCCCCGTGCTGCCGTCATTCAGGTTGTTGACGATATTAGTCAGGCTGCTGCTCAGCGAGCTCACGCCCGTATCCAGCAGCGCCATCGCGTCACCCACATTACCGGCAGTCTGGCCCTGCACGCTGAAGCTCGGACCGACAAAATCGCCCGTAGCATTGACCTGCGCACCGCCGCCCAGACTCGCCGCCACACCGCGCAGGTTGGCACCGTTCTTAATGACCCCTGCGGTGTTGGTGGCTATGTTGAGGCTGTTCGTGGCAATCGCCTTACGATTGCTGGCTATGTCGGCTTCATTCACGCCAACCCGCTCGTTGGTGCTGAACAGCTGCCCGCCATTTACTGCCTCACTGCTGTCTGCCGAAAGCAGACCCGCCTTCACGCCCGACAGTGCGCGCGCACCTTCCGTGCCCGCTATCGACATTGACGTGCCGTCTGACGCCTGCGCCACGGTGATCGCCCGGCTGGCCGCATCCTGCTGCACCAGCCCCGCAGTGCCGTCATTCAGGTTGTTGACGATATTAGTCAGGCTGCTGGTCAGTGAGCTTACCCCCGTATCCAGCAGCGCCATCGCGTCACCCACGTTACCCGCAGTTTTACCCTGCACACTGAAGCTCGGACCGACAAAATCGCCCGTAGCATTGACCTGCGCACCGCCGCCCAGACTCGCCGCCACACCGCGCAGGTTGGCACCGTTCTTGATGACCCCTGCGGTGTTGGTGGCTATGTTGAGGCTGTTCGTGGCAATCGCCTTACGATTGCTGGCTATGTCGGCTTCATTCACGCCAACCCGCTCGTTGGTGCTGAACAGCTGCCCGCCATTTACTGCCTCGGTGCTGTCCACCGTCAGCATACCCGCCTTCACCCCGGACAGGCTTCGTGCCCCCTCTGTCCCCGCTATCGACATCGACGTGCCGTTTGACGCCTGCGCTACGGTGATCGCCCGGCTGGTCGCATCCTGCTGCACCAGCCCCGTGCTGCCGTCATTCAGGTTGTTGACGATATTAGTCAGGCTGCTGCTCAGCGAGCTCACGCCCGTATCCAGCAGCGCCATCGCGTCACCCACATTACCGGCAGTCTGGCCCTGCACGCTGAAGCTCGGACCGACAAAATCGCCCGTAGCATTGACCTGCGCACCGCCGCCCAGACTCGCCGCCACACCGCGCAGGTTGGCACCGTTCTTAATGACCCCTGCGGTGTTGGTGGCTATGTTGAGGCTGTTCGTGGCAATCGCCTTACGATTGCTGGCTATGTCGGCTTCATTCACGCCAACCCGCTCGTTGGTGCTGAACAGCTGCCCGCCATTTACTGCCTCACTGCTGTCTGCCGAAAGCAGACCCGCCTTCACGCCCGACAGTGCGCGCGCACCTTCCGTGCCCGCTATCGACATTGACGTGCCGTCTGACGCCTGCGCCACGGTGATCGCCCGGCTGGCCGCATCCTGCTGCACCAGCCCCGCAGTGCCGTCATTCAGGTTGTTGACGATATTAGTCAGGCTGCTGGTCAGTGAGCTTACCCCCGTATCCAGCAGCGCCATCGCGTCACCCACGTTACCCGCAGTTTTACCCTGCACACTGAAGCTCGGACCGACAAAATCGCCCGTAGCATTGACCTGCGCACCGCCGCCCAGACTCGCCGCCACACCGCGCAGGTTGGCACCGTTCTTGATGACCCCTGCGGTGTTGGTGGCTATGTTGAGGCTGTTCGTGGCAATCGCCTTACGATTGCTGGCTATGTCGGCTTCATTCACGCCAACCCGCTCGTTGGTGCTGAACAGCTGCCCGCCATTTACTGCCTCGGTGCTGTCTGCCGAAAGCAGACCCGCCTTCACGCCCGACAGTGCGCGCGCACCTTCCGTGCCCGCTATCGACATTGATGTTCCGTTTGACGCCTGCGCCACGGTGATCGCCCGGCTGGCCGCATCCTGCTGCACCAGCCCCATGCTGCCGTCATTCAGGTTGTTGACGATATTAGTCAGGCTGCTGCTCAGCGAGCTCACGCCCGTATCCAGCAGCGCCATCGCGTCACCCACATTACCGGCAGTCTGGCCCTGCACACTGAAGCTCGGACCGACAAAATCGCCCGTAGCATTGACCTGCGCACCGCCGCCCAGACTCGCCGCCACACCGCGCAGGTTGGCACCATTCTTGATGACCCCTGCGGTGTTGGTGGCTATGTTGAGGCTGTTCGTGGCAATCGCCTTACGATTGCTGGCTATGTCGGCTTCATTCACGCCAACCCGCTCGTTGGTGCTGAACAGCTGCCCGCCATTTACTGCCTCGGTGCTGTCTGCCGAAAGCAGACCCGCCTTCACGCCCGACAGTGCGCGCGCACCTTCCGTGCCCGCTATCGACATTGATGTTCCGTTTGACGCCTGCGCCACGGTGATCGCCCGGCTGGCCGCATCCTGCTGCACCAGCCCCATGCTGCCGTCATTCAGGTTGTTGACGATATTAGTCAGGCTGCTGGTCAGTGAGCTTACCCCCGTGTCCAGCAGCGCCATCGCATCACCCACGTTACCGGCAGTTTTACCCTGCACACTGAAGCTCGGACCGACAAAATCGCCCGTAGCATTGACCTGCGCACCGCCGCCCAGACTCGCCGCCACACCGCGCAGGTTGGCACCATTCTTGATGACCCCTGCGGTGTTGGTGGCTATATTAGCCGTATTAATTGAGATTAAAGCACCGTTACTAGCAATATTTGCTTTATTTAAAGTAATGTCTGATTTATTGCTGGAGATATTATTTTGGTTTGCCAGAATATCATACTTAACCGCATGCAACTGACCACCAGTTACTGCATCCGTGCTCGTATCAGTAACTAATGCATCGGCCAAATTCGTTAATCGCGTTTTATTTCCCGTTGTTCCCACTGTAATAACACCTTTGACACCAGCATCATCATAACGAATGGTAGCGTTCGCAAGATTCTTCATCCCGTCACTGAGGTTACTTAACGCTGCTTCAACGGTATTAAACGGCGCCGAAGGTGCCACAGCAGATCCGGTTTTAACATCAATGCTATTGAGCATGTATAGCGGCCCCTTTATCGCCCCCGTCATAGCATCCAGCGATGCGCCGCCACCCAGCGCGTTTAAAATAGGCGTTAGCTGTTCCACAACAATGGCATCATGAGTGTCAGTTCCCGCCGATAGATTAATCAGTTGCCGCCGCTGACTGGAATTTCCAAATGAGACCGTATTTGCACGATCGGTTATGCTGGCATTACCAATCGCGACAGAATCGGAAGCGTTCACCACGGCATCAGCCCCTAGAGCAACCGATCTCTCACCCGCAACGCTGCTTGAGTTACCTATGGCTGTAGAACGTTGACCAACTGCATTAGCCTCTTCACCAATCGCGATAGTTGCTCTTCCCTCTGCGATGCCGTTAATTGCTATGGATGACCAGTCTTCCCCAGTTTCACCTTTTGCTACAGCACCAATACCAATGGCGACACTCGCAGCACCTTCAGCAAACGCGTCGTCACCGCTACCATGCTCGATCATAATAGTATTATCGGGCACATCAATTATCCCTACAAACGGTTTTATCGCGATGCGAGATAATAAATTATTGTGTTCCAGATGTGAGGCGGAGGCCTCTTCAGTTAACGCATTATCAGTAATTTGAATATCCGGGATGTTGTCCCCAGAATGATGAACAGAGGCATTAACCAGAGAGGAGACTAACGCTGCATTACTCACAACCAATATAGAGACAAGCGTTGATTTTTTTCCAGTCCTTTTTGCGTGTTCAGATACAGCAATAAAGCAACACTTGACACAGTCCCAGACTAAACGATAGATCCTATTCATTTCAACCCTGAAATTAATATCTGGATAACAGACTCACACAAAACATTAGAGTGCATCTGTTTATCTTTTATGGAAAGCATAAAAATCACTCTACTGAACGAAGAGAAAATAGTGGCTAACTGAATGTGTTACCTGCCCAGTGATTTAAAGGCCATTATTCCTAAATCCTTCACTTATCTTCATCCTTGTGTTATCAGTAAAAGTAATCATCCCCACCTGCTTTTTAGATTATACAACCTTTACATCTGAACGTAAGATTTAGGTGAAGGAACTCTTCTTTCCATAAATAGAACAATGATTGCAGGAGCGCATATGCCAAGACTAAAATATGACCTTGATGATTTATATATTTTTTCTCTGGTGGTAAAATTCAAAGGATTTAGCGCTGCGGCCCATGCAGCCGGGATCCCTAAGTCCAGAGTATCAAGGAGAGTGAGCCATCTTGAGGAACAGCTTGGTGTTAGGCTCTTAAACCGAACGTCGCGACAAATAAGCCTAACCCACATAGGGAAAATGTTTTACGATTACTCATTAAAAATAACGCAGGAGGCTCATCAGGCGCAAATTGCCGTTTCTAATATTCAGGGCGTCCCAAGTGGTGTGGTCAAATTAACAGCGCCTACAGCGCTCTCTAATTTTGTATTATCTCAGGCTATACCTGAATTTATGAAGAAGTACCCTGAAATTAAGATTATTGCCTATTCCGACAATCAGGAGACAAACTTGATTTTAAATGGCATTGATTTTGCCATAAGAGGTATTGACCAAAGTTTGCCGTCATCCAGCCTCATTCAGGTGCCGCTATGTCAGATTTCGTGGGGGCTTTTCGCCACTCCTGAGTATATTTTAAAAAACGGAGAGATCGCCGATGTACATGAACTCAAAGAACACAACATCCTCTTATTTAACCAGCAGGGAAAACACCCGGATATCATTACACTTTACGATAAAAACAATGAAGAGGTTTTGATTGAAACAACGAAAGCGCTGGAAAGTGACGATGTGCAGATCATCAAGCAAAGCACGCTTAATCACGTTGGGATAGCTTGTTTGCCGTACTACTCTGTACGTGGTGAGGTATCAAATGGCGCTCTTGTTCAAATTCTTCCTCAGTGGAAATCAAGGAATGGCCGTCTTGTTATTCTTTATCCATCCAGAAATGGGATTTCACTGGCGACCAAGCTGTTGCTGGAATACATCAAACAGGAACTTCCACGAATCGCAAACTGAAAGAGTCGAGATGGACTGTTATCTTAAAAGGGCTTGGTAAAGGCTGGTTACTGGCTTATTGTAGAAAATCTGATCCTGAATTAATGCGTTGAGTCAGTTTACAAGGCAGAACGCATTTGATGTTCTGCCTTACTCATGTTCATTAGTAAACCGGGAGTCAACTGCCCATGATTATCGAGCATATGCTCCTTTAGAAAGGTGAACTCTATAACCTGAGCCATTAAAGTGATTCAGCCTTCAAGTATGTTGATTAACGGTCAGGAACGCGTCTTAGGGTGATTTACACTATAAAGTCTGCACTTTCCCACCGGCTGCGATTTTTATCTTCTTAACCCTAACAGCATATCAGTTCAGGGCCAATCCATACGGTGAGCGATGAATTTGGGTCAGGGTCAAGTCCAGTTGATAACAGGAGATAAGATACGGGCCAGAAACCGCAATGCACGGGCTTTAAGTTGATTTTGGTAGACTTGTGAAGAGTTTAAAATGGTGCGATAATAGGAGTCGAACCTACGACCTTCGCATTACGAATGCGAGCCAACTCCAAAATGAGTACAAGCCTGAGTATAAAGAAATGAATAATTTAAATAAATCAATAAAATCAACATATTATATCTCAAATCACGAATTAACGTCTAAAAGGTAACTTCATTGCGTTTTCTCTTAATCCTCTGGAATCATTCTTAATGCTGCATCAAGTTCATCATTTAACATGCTGCCTACAAACAAACTTTGTGAGGCAAAGTATTTTACTCCCGGGCCAAGAGCACCAACACGCTTTAAAATACGTTGCTGCGCTGCATAAGCTGGCTTTATTCTACTATCAACATCTTTCCACCATTTGAGACCATACTTTCTAATTATCTTCCCCTTTACTCTTTTAAAATACTCCTTACTATCTTCACCCTTATAAGAGACTAATACACTAGCCCAGATCATTTTCTTGTGAATAGATAGTGCCCTATACTCCCGCTCAATTAAATCAATTCGAACATTAGGATGTAAAAGCAAGCTACCATCAAGTATTTTACGTTTTATCCACAAACATCTGGCACACTCATAGATACTTTTCTTGACTTCTTTTTCAAGATGTCTGGTATAAGTTGCCCAAGTTTCTAGATCATCAACTAATGATAATTTCTCAATTAGAGTTTGCTGTTCGGTATTGAAATCGCTAAGCATGAATAATCCCTTCTATTGCAGCAACATAAATTAATAATGCATCTGTATTTGTTATTTTATCAGGCCATCCAAGTAATCCGCCCATACCTGCAGCCATTTCCGGCACTCAGCATCATACTTATACAAGTTGTAGATCCCTTCAACACCGCCACGTGTATGCCCCAATACGGCCTCTGCTACCTCATTTGGACACTGCAAACGAGATAACCCCGTTCGTACTGTACGACGCAGATCGTGCGGCGTCCAATGAGGCATATCAAGCATTTGACCGCTTTCACGTAAACGCCATGAGTTTTCAGTTAGATACTTCTGCTGAATTGGCTTCTTAGTGGCTTGCGAAGGGAATAGATATTTGTCAGAGGTAAGGCGTAAAACCTTGAGAAAGTCGATTGCCTGATCAGATAACTGTACGTAGCGCTCTATCTCTGTTTTAGTTTCTCGCAGATGAATAGTGCCTTTTTCAAGATCAACATCCTTCCATGCCATATTGCAGACTTCACCGGTACGACACCCGGTCCAGAGAGTCAGACGTAACACGTTTTTGATCGTTGGCGTGTAAGCCGAACCCGGAAGCCATTTAAGGAATTTTGCTAGCTCGTCCTCGCTCAGTACTCGTGTTCCACGTCCGTTTGTGAGCTTGATTCTGGTCTGTCGCAAGCTGGATTTTGCTAACAACGCCGGATTCGCAAAACTGTCATCAAAACGACCAAGGCCAATAGCAAACTCATAAGCGAGTGAAAGTTCCCTCAGAACATTACCAGCCTGTACGTTTGCGCCTCTGGCAACAATGCCATTAATTAAATTGATAACATCCTGGCGCGTAATCTCAGCAGCATTTCGTGTTCCTAAGGTTTTAACGGCATCACCATAAAGAGTGCGACGAACCTCTGCTTGCCCTTTAGGCTTTCTGGCACCGGGAATGATCCTCCCATCCTTCGTTTTACGATCCTCAATACGCTCGGTAAGATACAGTTCAACCAACCCTTCAACCGTCAGCACTGGCGCTTTTGGTTTTTGGCTCTCTTCTAATAACCGTTGCTTCTCATCTTTTAGCTCAGACGCCGGACAGCGCCCTTCATTTCTGATTAGTTTGAGTTCTTGCAACTTCATACGTGCCATTGCGAGCGAGGTTTGCGGGAAGCTGCCAATTTTTACCTGTGACAGCTTATTGGTCACTGGGCTAGTATAGCGGTAGAAAAAGGTCTTGATACCAGAAGCACCGCAAGTCACACGCAGGCCCCGGTTCTCACCCGTATCAGCCTTGTTTTTGTCCCCAGGCTTCATCATTTCGACCGCTTTGGATGACAAAGGTTTGCCTGCTGGTTTATCCGTCATATAAGATCCATTTTATGGCTAACCACTTGATTTATTAAGGCTGAAATCCAGCCTTTGTTTCCAAGTGTAGGTTGTGAGTTTATTGAGTGCAATTATACCATAACCTACATAACAACCTACACTTTGACCTACACTTACAAGTGGGTTTTGGTGATTTTTTATGAGACAACGTGATATCTAATGAGAACAACAAAAATCACAATTTACTTTAAATTCAACGGAATATATAAATTATGTCACTGAATGACAACGTAAACTTAGATTCACACACCCCAATGATGCAGCAGTATCTTAAGCTGAAGGCACAGCATCCGGAAATCCTGCTGTTTTACCGTATGGGCGATTTTTACGAGCTGTTTTATGACGATGCTAAGCGTGCATCGCAGTTGCTCGACATCTCGCTGACCAAACGTGGTGCATCGGCGGGTGAACCCATTCCTATGGCAGGTATCCCGCATCACGCGGTAGAAAACTACCTGGCCAAACTGGTGAATCAGGGCGAGTCCGTCGCCATTTGCGAACAGATCGGCGACCCGGCGACCTCTAAAGGTCCGGTTGAGCGCAAAGTTGTGCGCATCGTCACGCCAGGTACCATCAGTGATGAAGCCCTGCTGCAGGAGCGTCAGGATAACCTGCTGGCGGCACTCTGGCAGGACAGCAAAGGGTTTGGCTACGCGACGCTCGACATCAGCTCCGGACGTTTTCGTCTGAGTGAACCGGCTGACCGTGAAACGATGGCTGCCGAATTGCAGCGCACCAACCCGGCAGAATTACTCTATGCCGAGGATTTCGCCGAAATGGCGCTTATCGAAGGCCGTCGTGGATTGCGCCGCCGTCCGCTTTGGGAGTTCGAAATTGATACCGCGCGTCAGCAACTGAATCTCCAGTTTGGCACCCGCGATCTGATTGGCTTTGGCGTCGAAAACGCCCCGCGCGGACTGTGCGCAGCAGGTTGTCTTCTGCAGTACGTGAAAGATACCCAGCGCACCGCCCTGCCGCATATCCGCTCTATCACGATGGAGCGCCAGCAGGACAGCATCATCATGGATGCCGCTACGCGCCGTAACCTGGAGATCACCCAGAACCTGGCGGGTGGCGTCGAGAATACGCTCGCCTCGGTCCTCGACAGTACGGTGACGCCGATGGGCAGCCGTATGCTTAAACGTTGGCTGCATATGCCGATTCGGGATACCGATATGCTGGTTTGCCGTCAGCAGACGATTGCTGCGTTGCAGGATCGTTATACCGAGCTGCAGCCGGTCCTGCGCCAAGTAGGCGATCTGGAACGTATCCTGGCCCGTCTGGCTCTGCGGACAGCGCGCCCGCGCGATCTCGCTCGTATGCGTCATGCTTTCCAGCAGTTGCCGGAACTGCGTGCTCAGTTAAGCGACGTAGACAGCGCCCCTGTTCAGAAACTCCGCGAAACCATGGGCGAATTTACCGAGCTTCGCGAGCTGCTGGAGCGTGCCATTATTGATGCACCTCCGGTTCTGGTGCGTGATGGCGGCGTGATTGCCCCTGGCTACAACGAAGAGCTGGACGAATGGCGCGCGCTGGCCGACGGCGCAACAGACTACCTTGATAAGCTGGAAATCCGCGAGCGCGAGCGACTTGGGCTCGACACCCTGAAAGTGGGCTATAACGCGGTACACGGTTACTATATTCAGATCAGCCGCGGGCAGAGCCACCTGGCACCGATTCACTACGTGCGTCGCCAGACATTGAAAAATGCAGAACGCTACATTATTCCTGAGCTGAAAGAGTACGAGGACAAAGTTCTCACCTCGAAAGGCAAAGCGCTGGCTCTGGAAAAACAGCTGTATGACGAGCTGTTTGACATGCTGATGCCGCACCTGGCCGACCTGCAACTGAGCGCCAGCGCGCTGGCGGAACTGGACGTGCTGGTGAATCTGGCGGAACGTGCTGAAACGCTGAACTATACCTGCCCGACCTTTGCCGACAAACCCGGCATTCGCATTACCGAAGGTCGTCACCCGGTGGTAGAGCAGGTGCTGAACGAACCGTTCATCGCTAACCCCCTGAACCTGTCACCGCAGAGAAGGATGTTGATCATTACCGGCCCGAACATGGGCGGTAAGAGTACCTACATGCGCCAGACAGCGCTGATCGCGCTGCTCGCCTACATCGGCAGCTACGTCCCGGCGCAAAACGTGGAGATTGGCCCCATCGACCGCATCTTTACCCGCGTGGGCGCAGCGGACGATCTGGCTAGCGGCCGCTCAACCTTCATGGTTGAAATGACCGAAACGGCTAACATTCTGCATAACGCGACGGAACACAGCCTGGTGCTGATGGACGAAGTCGGACGCGGAACATCAACCTATGATGGTCTGTCACTGGCATGGGCCTGTGCTGAAAGTCTGGCGAATAAGATCAAGGCAATGACCCTGTTCGCAACCCACTATTTCGAGCTGACACAGTTGCCGGAGAAAATGGAAGGGGTTGCTAATGTCCACCTTGATGCGCTGGAACACGGCGACACTATCGCCTTTATGCACACGGTGCAGGATGGCGCGGCGAGCAAGAGCTATGGCCTGGCCGTCGCAGCGCTGGCGGGTGTTCCTAAAGAGGTGATTAAACGCGCGCGTCAGAAACTGCGTGAGCTGGAAAGCCTCTCACCGAATGCGGCTGCAACGCAGATTGATGGCACACAGATGTCGCTGTTAGCACCCGCGGAAGAGACGTCGCCAGCAGTAGAAGCCCTGGAAAACCTCGACCCGGATTCCCTGACGCCGCGTCAGGCGCTGGAGTGGATTTATCGGCTGAAGAGTTTAGTGTAGTTTTTTGCCGGGTGGCGGCTTCGCCTTACCCGGCCTACACAACCCGTAAGCCCGGTAAGCGCAGCGCCACCGGGCTTTTTTTACAGCAACGGCGGAATGGTCGGCACCTGTGGTGCCTCGTCAATATCCTTCTGCGTCATGCGAAATGCTTCCGGATAGTGATCCCGGCTGGTACGACGCAGCGGTTCAGTATCACGCCAGGTATACAGGCAATGCTGGCACTGATACACAGTCCAGACCCCTTTCACGGGAGATGTCGCCATTACTTCAATGTGTTCATCGGCACAACGTGGACAAATCATCTTTTCCTCCTTATTGACGTGCAGCCAGCATCGCGGTCAGTTTTTCCGCCCAGGCTTTAGTTTCGGGTAAATCCTGTACCGGCTGGCTATAGTGGCCACGGGTGTCCGGTGCAACTGGCGTCGTAGCATCAATAATCAGCTTGTCGGTAATACCCGCCGGGCTCGAACCAGGGTCAAGTTCAAGCACTGACATGTTCGGCAACTGCACCAGATCACCGGCCGGGTTCACTTTCGATGACAGCGCCCACATCACCTGTGGCAGGTTGAACGGATCGACATCCTCATCCACCATAATGACCATTTTCACGTAGCCCAGACCGTGCGGCGTGGTCATGGCACGTAAACCAACCGCACGAGCAAAACCGCCGTAGCGTTTTTTAGTAGAGATAATCGCCAGCAGACCGTGGGTGTACATCGCGTTAACCGCCTGCACTTCCGGGAATTCCGCTTTTAGCTGCTGGTAGAGCGGCACGCAGGTGGCTGGCCCCATCAGATAGTCAATCTCGGTCCACGGCATGCCGAGGTAGAGGGATTCGAAAATCGGTTTGGTGCGGTAAGAGACTTTGTCGATACGGACCACCGTCATGTTACGACCACCGGAATAGTGGCCAGTAAACTCACCAAACGGCCCTTCGATTTCACGCTTGCGGCCTTCGATCACCCCTTCGAGGATCACTTCTGACCCCCACGGCACGTCGAAACCGGTCAGCGGTGCGGTAGCAATGGGATACGGGCTTTCACGCAGCGCGCCGGCCATTTCATACTCGGACTGATCGTATTTCAGCGGTGTAGCGCCCATGAGCGTGATGATTGGATCGTTGCCAAGCGTTATCGCAATTGGCAGATCTTCCCCGCGCTCTTCCGCTTTGTGCAGATGCAGAGCAATGTCGTGCATCGGTACCGGCTGCAGGCCCAGCTTGCGCTTGCCCTTCACTTCCATGCGGTAAATACCGACGTTTTGCTTGCCAAAATGATCGGGGTCCAGCGGATCGCGCGAGACAACGCAGGCTTTATCAAGATAAAAACCACCGTCCCCGTCATTCAGGCGAAACAGCGGCAGAATGTCGAACAGGTTAATGTCTTCACCGTCCACCGTATTCTGCGCCCAGGCCGGGTTAGCGCGGCGCTCCGGTGTGACGGGGAATTTATCCCAGCGGCGGATAAACTCGTCGATCTGTTTTTTGACCGGGGTGTTCGCAGGCAGTCCCATCGAAATGGCGTGATTCTGCCAGGAGCCAATCGTATTCATCACGACACGGGCATCGGTAAACCCGCGAATATTGTCGAACCACAGCGCGGGGGCACCGTCGCCAATACGTCCCGTTGCGTTGGCTGCCGCAGCCAGATCCGGCTCGGCGTTTACCTCTTCCTCAATTTTCAGCAGTTGCCCTTGCTCATCGAGCGCCTGCAGGAAGCTTCTCAAATCATCAAATGCCATCTTTATTCTCCTGTGAAAAATGTTTCGCCTCCTGCAACCCGTTCCAGCGGCGTGCCTTTTTATGCTCCAGACCAAACTGGTCAAGCACACGGGTCACAATATGCTGGGTAATGTCATCGGCGGTTTGCGGGTGGTTGTAATACGCAGGCATGGGCGGCACCATCGCCACGCCCATGCGGGAAAGCGCAAGCATATTCTCCAGATGAACGGTGCTGAGCGGCGTTTCACGGGGAACCAGCACCAGCTTACGCCCCTCTTTCAGCACCACATCCGCCGCGCGTCCCACCAGCCCTTCAGCGTAGCCTGCGCGGATCCCCGCCAGCGTTTTCATGCTGCAGGGTATGACGATCATGCCGTCGGTGCGAAATGAGCCGGATGAGATGGTGGCGGCCTGGTCAGCCGGACTGTGGACAACGTCAGCCAGAGCAGCAACGTCCTGCGCGGTGTAAGACGTTTCCAGCTCAATGGTGGTTTTTGCCCATTTCGACATAACCAGGTGGGTCTCCACCTCCGGAATCTCCCGCAAGGCCTGGAGTAGCGCCACGCCCAGCGGAGCACCTGTCGCCCCTGTCATTCCCACGATCAATCTCATTCAGCACCTCAATTATTTTGTTCGCACACGAACATTAAAACTAAACTACTCCCGAACCATTTTCCTGACAAGATCGTTCGCACACGATCACACGAATCGCTAAAAAATGCCGCGTTAAAATCCGGAGCAATAGCGGCTATCATAGTGGGAGATTTTTTCCGTCGGAGTGTTCATGGAACTAAGACAAGAGGCGTTCCACCTGTTACGTCAGCTTTTTCAACAGCATACCGCGCAGTGGCAGCACGCCTTGCCGGAACTGACCAAGCCGCAGTATGCGGTCATGCGCTCAATTGCCGAGCATCCTGGCATTGAACAGGTGGCATTGACCGAAGTCGCGGTTAGCACAAAAGCGACGCTGGCAGAAATGCTAAGCCGCATGGAGGCGCGCGGGCTGGTCAAACGTGAACTCGATCCTGCGGATAAGCGCCGCCGGTTTGTCTTCCTGACGCCAGAAGGAGAAGCCCTGCTTGCAGGCTGTAAACCGGTTGGCAATGAGGTGGATGAGGCGTTTTTAGGACGTCTAAACAAGGCCGAGCGGGAGCAGTTCTCTGCGCTCATCAAAAAGATGATGCACGATTAATTCACGCTGGTGCGCATAAAATCGATAAAGCTGCGCACTTTTGCGGGTACATGCCGGGCATCAGGATAAACCGCGTAGATGCCCTGCCTCGCAAAGGTGTATCCCGGTAAAACCGACACCAGATTTCGCGCATCCAGTGCCTCACGCACCAGCCATTCCGGTAGTAACGCCACACCACTTCCTGCAAGTGCAAAGGCCATTAGCGCCTGCGCACTGTCCGCAAACAAACGCGGTGCTTTTTTAATCTCCAGCGTCTCTGATGCCCCGCTGGCATCTTTTACCTGCCAGTGCAACGGCGAGGTCAGACGCTCGTGAACGAGCCAGTCAGCTTGTGCCAGATGTTCCAGCGATTCAATTGGATTTTTCGCCAGCCACTCGGGCGTCGCGACGGGCAGGATGGAGAAGTGCGAGATCGCAGCTGCGTGATAGCGCGAGTCGGCGAGCGTCCCCAGCCGGATGGCGACATCAAAGCGCTCTGAAATTAGGTCGGCATGCAGCGACGACGAAACATGTCTTACGCGAAGATCAGGATGCTGCTGGCTAAACCTGGCCAGCAAAGGAACTACGACCCTTGAGCCATACTCCGGTGTGGTCGTGATCCGCAATTCCCCCGTGAGCCCCCCATGATTCGCGCGTACATCGTCCTGCAATTGCTCTGCATCCTTCAGAAGCGCGACGCTGCGTTGATGAAAAAGCGCACCGGCCTCGGTTAAGGTCAGACGTCGGGTGGAACGCAGCAACAGGGTGACGCCCAGCTCAGCTTCGAGCTGGCGGATATTGAAGCTAACCACGGCTTTTGTCAGCCCCATAGCGTCGGCTGCCGCAGTGAAACTGCCGGTATCCGCTACCGCTACAAACATCGCCGTCCGCTGTAAATTAATCATCGTCACTCTTTTTACTGTCAAAATGTGTTTGACAGTATATCTCGCTTTGTCGCATTTATCCGTACCTCCCGGGCCGCTACGATACGCCACCTCACGGGAGGAACCGCCATGACGTATCGCAGCAAAGTCGCCGTTGTTTATCTACTGGGCTTTTTTCTTGATTTGATCAACATGTTTATTGCCAGTGTCGCCTTTCCGGCAATAGCGCACACGTTTAACGCTACGCCTTCAGCGCTAGCCTGGGTCAGTAACGGGTATATTGCCGGGTTGACACTGGTGATCCCCTTTAGCACCGTGCTGACACGCCGCATCGGGCCAAAGCGCGTCATCCTGCTCTCGCTTTTACTGTTCAGCGCAACCTCTGTTGCCGCAGGCTTGTCTTCCTCACTGGGAAGCCTGATTGCCTGGCGAGTACTGCAGGGAGTGGGAGGAGGCTTATTGATCCCCGTCGGACAAGCACTGACCTGGCAACAGTATAAGCCCCACGAGCGTGCCAGACTTTCTTCAGCGGTCATGCTGGTGGCGTTGCTTGCTCCCGCTTGCTCGCCTGCAATCGGGGGAGTTCTGGTGCAGATGCTAAGCTGGCGGTGGATATTTTTTGCCACCCTTCCCGTTGCGGTGGTGACGTTTATGTTGGCCTCCCTGTGGCTGAAACACGAAATGCCACCGATGAAAGCGACCAGGCTGTTAAATCTGCCTTTGCTGATGAATCCACTTCTGCGTTTTTCCATGCTGGTCTATTTATGTGTACCCGGCATGTTTATTGGGGTGAACGTGACAGGTATGTTTTATCTTCAGAACGAAGCGAACATGACGCCTGCCGAAACGGGAATGCTCATGCTGCCATGGTCTCTGGCATCATTCATGGCGATCACAGCGACGGGCCGCTACTTTAACCGCATCGGCCCTCGGCCACTTATTGTCACGGGTTGCCTGCTGCAGGCGCTGGGCATTTTGCTGTTGCTCAGCGTCAACTCAGCCACAACAGCGCTGTTACCGACCGTTGCGTTTGTATTGATGGGAGCAGGAGGCAGTCTTTGCAGCAGCACAGCTCAGAGTAGTGCTTTTTTGACGACGCGCCGGGAAGAGATGCCGGATGCCAGCGCCCTGTGGAATCTTAATCGCCAGTTGAGCTTTTTTGCCGGAGCCCTGCTACTGGCACAGATGCTGAACCTGGCCCAGATATATCTGACACCTCTCGCCGCGTGGCACGGGATGTTTATTTTTGCCGCAGGCATCACCTTATTGCCTGTACTGTATGCTTTTCGTCTTAACAATAAGCAGGTGCTAACACAACTGCGACAGGAGAATTCATGACGCTTTTCGAACAAGAGATTATCGACCTCCACATTGCGCTCGAAAGCTGGTTAGGTAATGGCGAAGGTAATATTGACGCCCTGCTCGCCCGTTTCCGGCCTGATTTTTTGATGGCCCCGCCTGGGGGGACCCATATCAACTATGACGGTCTTGTCAGCTTTCTGGAAAAACAGCGCGGAAGCCGTCCAGGACTGAAGATCGTCATCGATGAATTAACAACTCGACAGACATGGAGCCACGGAGCGGTTCTTCACTACCGGGAGACGCAAACTCGTCCCGATCACCCGGTCAACGTGCGCTGGTCAACCGCCCTGCTTAATCTGGAAGGTGATTTGATCACGTGGCGTTTGCTGCACGAAACAGCACAGCCGTAGAAAAAAAGAAAAAGGCCCGTCTCACGACGGGCCTTTTTTTGACGAAAGGTTGCTTATTCGCGGAACAGCGCTTCGATATTCAGACCTTGCCCCTGCAGGATTTCACGCAGGCGGCGCAGACCTTCAACCTGAATCTGACGAACACGTTCACGGGTCAGGCCAATTTCGCGGCCGACGTCTTCCAGTGTTGCAGCTTCATACCCCAGTAAACCGAAACGACGCGCCAGCACTTCACGCTGTTTGGCGTTCAGTTCGAACAGCCATTTGACGATGCTCTGTTTCATGTCATCGTCCTGCGTGGTGTCTTCCGGGCCGTTGTCTTTTTCATCGGCCAGGATGTCCAGCAGCGCTTTTTCGGAGTCGCCACCCAGCGGGGTGTCAACAGAGGTAATGCGCTCGTTGAGACGCAGCATACGGCTTACGTCATCAACCGGTTTGTCGAGTTGTTCGGCAATTTCTTCTGCGCTTGGCTCGTGGTCCAGTTTATGGGACAACTCGCGCGCGGTACGCAGATAAACGTTCAACTCTTTGACGATGTGAATCGGCAGGCGGATCGTACGGGTCTGGTTCATAATAGCCCGTTCGATGGTCTGACGAATCCACCAGGTCGCGTAGGTTGAGAAACGGAACCCGCGTTCCGGGTCAAACTTCTCAACTGCGCGGATGAGGCCTAAGTTGCCCTCTTCAATCAGATCCAGCAGAGCCAGACCACGATTGCCGTAACGGCGAGCAATTTTCACGACCAGTCGCAGGTTACTTTCAATCATGCGACGACGCGAGGCAACATCACCACGCAAAGCACGACGTGCGAAATAGACTTCTTCTTCGGCCGTTAACAGTGGGGAGTAACCAATCTCCCCAAGGTAAAGCTGAGTCGCGTCCAGTACACGCTGTGTGGCACCCTGCGATAACAGCTCTTCTTCAGCCAAATCGTTATCACTGGGTTCCTCTTCTACTAAGGCTTTTTCGTCAAAAGCCTCTACTCCGTTCTCATCAAATTCCGCGTCTTCATTTAAATCATGAACTTTCAGCGTATTCTGACTCATAAGGTGGCTCCTACCCGTGATCCCTGAACGAGACACCCTGGCTGGCATGCCCCGTCAAATTATCGCTGCGGCAAGTACTGCAGCGGGTTTACGGATTTCCCCTTGTAACGAATTTCAAAATGCAAGCGTGTAGAACTGGTTCCGGTGCTACCCATAGTAGCGATTTTTTGCCCCGCCTTAACTTCTTGTTGTTCCCGGACCAGCATTGTGTCGTTATGGGCGTAGGCACTCAGGTAATCATCGTTATGTTTGATGATAATAAGATTACCGTAACCGCGCAGAGCGTTACCGGCATATACAACACGTCCATCTGCGGTCGCGATGATAGCCTGTCCCTTACTCCCTGCGATATCGATCCCTTTATTTCCACCTTCGGAGGAAGAGAAGTTTTCGATAACCTTGCCGTCAGTTGGCCAGCGCCATGTAGAAATTGGCGAACTGGACGTCATACTGCTGGCAGTCGGTTCAGTAGAGCTAACCACAGGTGCCGTCACGGGTGCTGTGACAACAGTCGCAGTCCCTTTATTATTCGGCAACATTTTGTTAGCAGTCTGATCACCTGAATCCTCAGAATACGTAATTACAGGTTGTGAAGCAACCACTGTGGTGGATTTTTGTGCAGGCTTAACGCTGTTATTTTGTGCAGTCACATCGGCCGCAGAAACGGTGTTACCTGGCGTAAGTGGCTTGCCTGTGGCGTTGCCAACCTGAAGCGTTTGGCCCACTTCCAGTCCATACGGCGCCTGAACGTTGTTACGCTGGGCGAGGTCACGGAAATCGTTCCCGGTAATCCACGCAATGTAGAACAGCGTATCGCCGCGTTTCACGGTATAGGTACTGCCGCCGGTATAGCTGCCTTTAGGAATGTTCCCATACTGACGGTTATAAACTATGCGGCCATTTTGGGTCTGGACAGGTTGTTCAACTGGCTGAACCTGCATTGGCTGTGTAACAGGATGTTGCACAGGCTGAATTTGTGGTGTTTGCTGCGGCGCAGCAGTACCCATTTTAGGTGGCGGCGTGATCAACATTCCGCTGGACGTGCTACCGGAGCCGCTGTTTCCGCCGACGGAACTGACGGGCGCAGGCGCGTTGTTAGAACTTGTACAGCCTGCCAGCCAAAGCGAAACCAGTGATAATGCCGCAACACGGCTAATGGTGAATTTAGGGCTTCCCGCGCTCATTTATCCCCCAGGAATGTGTTAACTACCAGTGACTTAAAATTTACCGTGAAGGCACGACTCTTTCGCGCCACACCATACGCTGAATTTGCCTTAATAACCCTGGATAATTCCGAGTCTCAGGCCAACTCCCCCTTTACCAGAGGCACAAAGCGCACGGCTTCCACGGTGTCGATAATAAACTCGCCGCCACGTCGACGAACGCGCTTCAAAAGCTGCTGCTCGTCCCCGACAGGCAAAACAAGAATGCCCCCCTCATCCAGCTGCGACAACAGGGCTGCAGGAATTTCAGGCGGGGCCGCCGTCACGATGATAGCGTCAAACGGGGCGCGAGCCTTCCAACCCTGCCATCCATCACCGTGTCGTGTCGAAACATTATGTAAATCAAGTTGTTTCAGGCGACGACGCGCCTGCCACTGCAAACCTTTAATACGCTCAACGGAGCACACATGATGAACCAGATGCGCCAGAATGGCGGTCTGATACCCCGATCCGGTGCCAATTTCCAGTACACGGGAGTCGGGAGTCAGCTCCAGAAGCTCCGTCATGCGCGCCACCATGTAGGGCTGCGAAATCGTCTGGCCCTGCCCAATAGGCAGCGCCACGTTTTCCCACGCTTTGTGTTCAAACGCCTCGTCTACAAATTTCTCACGCGGAACCTGAGCGAGCGCTTCAAGCACGTGCTCGTCGCGGATCCCCTGCGCGCGTAGTTGTTCCAGAAGAGTTTGTACACGTTTGTTTACCATTGCGCGTTCACTCCTGCGCGATCCAGCCAGCCCGACACCACATCATGCGCGCTATACGCGGTTAAATCTACGTGCAGCGGTGTAACCGAAACATAGCCTTCATCCACGGCGGCAAAGTCGGTATCAGGACCCGCATCGCACTTATCGCCGGGAGGACCGATCCAGTAAAGCGTATTCCCACGTGGATCCTGCTGCGGGATCACCTGATCGGCCGGGTGCCGGCTTCCGCATCGCGTGACGCGAATGCCTTTAATTTCATTCAGAGGGAGATCCGGCACGTTGATATTGAGGATGCGCCCGGTACGCAGCGGCTCACGGCTGAGCGCGCGCAGGATCGAGCAGGTCACCACGGCTGCGGTGTCGTAATGCGTGTGACCGTTTAACGAGACCGCCAGGGCAGGGAACCCCAGATGTCGTCCTTCCATTGCGGCTGCCACGGTACCGGAGTAAATCACGTCATCGCCGAGATTTGGCCCGGCGTTAATACCCGAGACGACGATATCCGGGCGCGGTCGCATTAACGCGTTCACCCCCAGAAATACGCAGTCTGTCGGCGTGCCCATCTGCACGGCAATATCGCCATTTTCAAAGGTAAAAGTGCGAAGCGACGACTCCAGCGTCAGTGAGTTAGACGCTCCACTGCGGTTACGATCGGGGGCCACGACCTGCACATCCGCAAATTCGCGAAGGTGTTTCGCCAGGGTCTGAATGCCCGGCGCGTGGATCCCGTCATCGTTACTCAGCAATATTCGCATAATCACCCGATGTGTTGATAAGTTCCCTGACAACACTGGTGGCAAAGCTACCTGCCGGCAGCCAGAAGCGTAACTCGACGGTTACGTCATCCCACCAGTTCCAGCTTAACTGCTGCGGATAGAGCAGCATCGCGCGGCGTGCTGCTTCGACTTTTTCTCGCACCAGCAATGATTGTAATTCTTGTGCATTCGCAACGGCAGACTGCTCCGCAGCCAGCGCATCGCCCTGCGTCCCCCACTCGCCCGTACCGGGCAACGCGGCGGTAATCATCAGCGTTTTGGCATCCACGCGCGACTGAACATCGGCCATTTCTTCGGCCGTTGCCACAAACCAGCTTCCGCGTCCCGCTAATTGTAGCGCATCGCCAACAACAACTTGATTCGCGTCCGGTTTTTTCAGCCTTTCGCTCACAATCTGATTAAACAACGCACTACGCGCCGCAGACAACCAAAAACTGCGTTTATTCCTGTCACGGACGGGCGCATCACTTTGTGCCCAGCGCAGCGCACCCTGCAGGTTGCTGCCGCCAATACCAAAGCGCTGAGCGCCAAAGTAGTTAGGCACGCCATCGGCGTTGATAGCAGCCAAACGCTTCTCGACGTCATCGCGGTTTGTGATTTCGCGTAGCACCAGCGTAAAATCGTTACCTTTCAAGGCGCCCAGACGCAATTTGCGTTTATGGCGGGCGTACTCCAGTACCTTACAGCCTTCAAGCTCAAATTTGCTTAAATCAGGCATCGTATTGCCGGGAACGCGTGCGCATAGCCACTGTTCAGTGACGGCGTGTTTATCTTTCTGGCCGGCAAAACTCACTTCACGAGCATGAATTTTGAGGAATTTTGCCAGCGCATCGGCCACAAAGCGGGTATTGCAGCCATTTTTCAGAATGCGCACCAGGATATGTTCGCCTTCGCCATCGGGCGCGAACCCCAGATCCTCGACCACGAGGAAGTCTTCGGGGCTGGCTTTCAGCACCCCGTTCCCCTGCGGTTTACCGTGGAGGTATGTCAGATTGTCGAAGTCTGTCATGCGTTCGCCTTCATCAGCAACGCCACGGCTTCACAGGCAATCCCTTCGCCGCGGCCGGTAAAGCCCAGTTTCTCAGTGGTGGTTGCTTTGACATTGACGTCATCCATATGGCAACCCAGATCTTCAGCAATAAACACGCGCATCTGAGGAATGTGCGGCAACATTTTTGGTGCCTGAGCGATGATCGTCACATCGACGTTGCCCAGGGTGTAACCTTTGGCCTGAATACGACGCCAGGCTTCACGCAGCAACGCACGGCTATCCGCACCTTTGAAGGCCGGATCCGTGTCAGGAAAAAGCTTGCCAATATCACCCAGCGCAGCAGCACCGAGCAATGCATCGGTTAATGCATGTAATGCCACGTCGCCATCAGAATGCGCCAGCAACCCTTTTTCATAAGGAATACGTACGCCGCCAATGATAATTGGGCCTTCTCCGCCAAAGGCGTGTACATCAAAACCGTGTCCAATTCGCATTATGCCTTCTCCTGATGGGTCGAACGGGTAAGATAAAATTCCGCGAGCTGTAAATCTTCAGGGCGCGTCACTTTTATATTATCAGCGCGTCCTTCAACAAGCTCAGGGTGAAAACCGCAATACTCCAGCGCTGAGGCTTCGTCCGTAATGGTCGCACCTTCTTTAAGCGCACGCGTTAAGCAGTCATGGAGTAATTCGCGGGGGAAAAATTGTGGCGTCAGCGCGTGCCATAAATCGACGCGATCAACGGTGTGAGCGATAGCCCGTTTACCCGGCTCAGCGCGTTTCATGGTGTCACGCACCGGCGCGGCGAGAATCCCGCCAACCTTGCTTGTTTCGCTCAGGGCCAGCAGGCGCGCAAGATCGTCCTGATGCAGGCATGGACGCGCGGCATCATGCACCAGCACCCACCGTGCATCCCCGGCGGCCCGAATGCCCGCCAGCACGGAATCGGCGCGCTCGGCACCGCCATCGACAACGGTAATCTGCGGATGATTTGCCAGCGGTAACTGCGCGAAGCGCGCATCACCCGGGCTGATAGCGATGATCACACGCTTCACACGTGGATGCGCCAGCAGCGCCGCCACAGCATGTTCGAGGATCGTTTTATCGCCAATTGAGAGGTATTGCTTGGGACATTCTGTCTGCATGCGCCGGCCAAAACCTGCGGCCGGCACCACGGCGCATACGTCCGAAAAAGTTACTGCCATGTCGTAATCCTGGGCCTGATTATCGATTGTTTTGTGCTGAGCCCTGATTGCGTTTAGACGCATCCGGAACCAGACGATAAAAAGTTTCGCCCGGCTTAGTCATACTGAGTTCATTGCGTGCGCGTTCCTCAATCGCTTCTTGCCCGCCATTGAGGTCATCAATTTCAGCAAAGAGTTGATCGTTTCGCGCCTTAAGTTTGGCGTTTGTTGCCTGCTGAGCCGCAACGTCATCGCTCACCCGGCTATAGTCGTGCAGCCCGTTTTTACCGAACCACAGCGAGTATTGCAGCCAGATCAGCAAAGCCAGCAACAGCAGCGTTAGTTTACCCATCCTGCCCCCTGAAAAACGGCATCATCATCCCAAAACGCCCCAGGGCACTACGCCGGGGGTACAGAGATGCCGCAACATCGCGGGCAAATGTACCACATTTTTTCCGCAGAATCGCCCTGCACAATATCGTCACACAGTTGGTTACGGTTTGAATTATGGCTGAAGTTAGCCCATGAGCCACAAAAATAACAGTCCAAACATCAGGACCACCGTCACAATCGTGACCACGGCACTGTAAAGGAGTTTGCCATTGAGTAGCGAATGCAACGCAATGCCGACGACAACCGCGACGGGCATCAGCGCCAGGAAGAATGGCCAGGTGTAGAGAAAGAAGAACAGCGTATTACCGCCGTAAATGAGAAACGGGATACCCAGCGCCAGTAACCACGAGACGAAGCCGACGATGGCCCCAGGAAATGACCAGGTCGTCTCGTCGTCGGTCGCTATCGGCTCCGACCCGGTGGTAATGATGTAGTTTTCACTGTTGCGCATAGCTAATCCTGTGACCATGACTCATCGCTCGGGTAAATAGCGCCCAAACGATACCGTCTCAGGATCTGATAATATCGTCCCATCTGAGGAGGTCTAATAATTGGCTTACTAAATTTGTTACCAATTGTTGACCTTCCAGGTGAATTTCAGGCGATTCAGGCGCTTCGTATACTGCGTCTATTCCCGTGAAATTTCGCAGTTCACCCGCACGCGCTTTCTTGTACAGCCCTTTCGGATCGCGCGCTTCACAAATCTCCAGAGGCGTATCGACAAACACTTCGATAAAGCGATCCTGCCCAACGCGCTCACGCACCATCTGGCGCTCTGCCCGGTGCGGAGAGATGAACGCAGTAAGGACCACCAGCCCGGCATCCGCCATCAGGCTAGCCACCTCCCCTACCCGACGTATATTCTCTTTACGGTCTTCGTCGCTGAAGCCCAAATCGTTGCACAGACCATGGCGCACGTTGTCACCATCCAGCAGGTATGTGCTCACGCCTTGCTGATACAGCGCCTCTTCCAGCGCCCCCGCTACCGTGGATTTACCGGAACCCGATAGCCCGGTAAACCACAGCACAACCCCACGGTGACCGTGGAGTTGCTCACGCTGAGCGACAGTGACCGGATGAGGATGCCAGACGACGTTCTCATCATGAGCAGCCATTACTTCCCTCCCAGCAGATCGCGCGCACCCCAGTGCGGGAAGTGTTTACGCACCAGCGCATTCAGTTCAAGTTCGAAGGCGCTGAACTCAGACGCCACGGCGGCCTGTTCGTTAGGCTCGCGCACCATCCCGGCACCGACGGTGACGTTAGTCAGACGGTCGATAAAGATCAGCCCGCCCGTGACCGGGTTTTGCTGATACGGATCCAGCACCAGTGGCTCGTCGAAGGTCAGATCGACCAGGCCGATGCCGTTCAGCGGCAGCTCGGTGACGTCACGCTGGGTCAGATTGTTGATATCTACCTGGAACTGAATACCGTCCACGCGGGCGCGGGTTTTCTTGCCCGCAATTTTAATGTCGTAGCTTTGCCCAGCGGTCAGCGGCTGTTCGGCCATCCACACCACATCCACGGACGCGCCCTGTACCGCCGTCAGCGTTTCGTGCGCATCCACCAGCAGGTCACCGCGGCTGATATCAATCTCATCTTTCAGCACCAGCGTCACCGCTTCACCGGCTCCCGCCTCCGGCAGGTCACCGTCAAAAGTGACAATACGGGCAATAGCCGATTCTACGCCCGATGGCAGCACTTTGACGCGCTGACCCACTTTCACAGAACCTGATGCAATAGTGCCTGAAAAACCACGGAAATCGAGGTTCGGACGATTCACGTACTGCACCGGGAAACGCATCGGTTGGGTATCAACCACACGCTGAATTTGAACGGTTTCCAGCACTTCCAGCAGCGTCGGGCCGCTGTACCACGGCATGTTCGTGCTCTGGGACGCGACGTTATCGCCTTCCAGCGCCGAGAGCGGCACAAAGCGAATGTCCAGGTTACCTGGCAGCTGTTCGGCAAAGGTCAGGTAGCTCTGGCGGATCTCATCGAATTTTTCTTCGCTGAAATTCACCAGATCCATTTTATTGATTGCCACTACCAGGTGTTTGATCCCCAGCAGCGTGGAAATAAAACTGTGACGACGGGTTTGATCGAGCACGCCTTTACGGGCGTCGATCAGCAGGATCGCCAGATCGCAGGTGGAGGCGCCGGTCGCCATGTTACGGGTGTACTGCTCGTGCCCCGGGGTGTCGGCGATAATAAATTTGCGCTTCTCGGTAGAGAAGTAACGATAAGCCACATCAATGGTGATGCCCTGCTCGCGCTCCGCCTGCAGGCCATCCACCAGCAGGGCCAGATCGAGTTTTTCACCCTGGGTGCCGTGACGTTTGCTGTCGTTATGCAGGGAAGAGAGCTGATCTTCGTAAATCTGACGCGTGTCGTGCAGCAGACGGCCAATCAGGGTGCTTTTCCCGTCATCCACGCTGCCGCAGGTCAGAAAGCGCAGCAAGCTCTTATGTTGTTGCGCGTGCAGATAAGCTTCTACGCCGCCTTCTTTGGCAATTTGTTGAGCAATGGTCGTGTTCATGGCGGCTCCTTAGAAATAACCCTGACGTTTCTTCAGCTCCATGGAGCCTGCCTGGTCGCGGTCAATCACGCGCCCCTGTCGCTCACTGGTGGTCGACACCAGCATCTCTTCGATGATCTCCGGCAGCGTCTGCGCGCTGGATTCCACCGCACCGGTCAATGGCCAGCAACCGAGGGTACGGAAACGCACCATCTGTTTTTTGATCACTTCACCTGGCTGCAGGTCGATGCGATCGTCGTCGATCATCATCAGCATCCCGTCGCGCTCCAGTACCGGACGCTCAGCGGCCAGATACAGCGGAACGATCTCGATATTTTCCAGATAGATGTACTGCCAGATATCCAGCTCGGTCCAGTTGGAGAGCGGGAAGACGCGAATGCTTTCGCCTTTGTTGATCTGGCCGTTGTAGTTGTGCCACAGCTCCGGGCGCTGGTTCTTTGGGTCCCAGCGGTGGAAGCGGTCACGGAAAGAGTAGATACGCTCTTTCGCACGGGATTTTTCCTCATCACGACGCGCGCCGCCGAAGGCCGCATCAAAACCGTATTTGTTCAGCGCCTGCTTCAGCCCTTCGGTTTTCATGATGTCAGTGTGCTTGGCGCTGCCGTGCACGAACGGGTTGATGCCCATCGCCACACCTTCCGGGTTTTTATGCACCAGCAATTCGCAGCCATAGGCTTTGGCGGTACGGTCGCGGAATTCGTACATTTCGCGGAATTTCCAGCCGGTATCCACATGCAGCAACGGGAACGGCAGCGTACCCGGGTAAAACGCTTTACGCGCCAGATGCAGCATGACGCTGGAGTCTTTGCCGATGGAATACATCATCACCGGGTTAGAAAACTCGGCGGCCACTTCGCGGATAATATGGATACTTTCCGCTTCGAGCTGCCGCAGGTGAGTAAGACGTTTTTGGTCCATAACCGTTCCTTAAGCCAAATTTATAACAGAAGAACCAAAGCCTTCTGTGTCGGTTGTGTGCTGAAACCAGGCGAGCGTGCTGTGCAGCTGCACCACTTCCCCCACCACGATCAGGGCGGGCATAGGGGCGTCTTTCGCCAGGGTTGCAAGATCGTCAAGGGTGCCGATAGCAACGTGCTGATCGACGCGCGTACCGCGAGAAATAACGGCAACAGGTGTCTTCGCCTCGCGACCGTGCTGAATAAGTTGTTCGCTGATGTCCGCCGCCTTCATCGTGCCCATGTAAATCGCCAGCGTCTGTCGGCTCTGAGCGAGGTGGGACCAGTCGAACGGCGTGCTGTCGGCCTTGTAGTGGCCGGTCACAAAGGTCACGCTCTGGGCGTAATCGCGGTGGGTCAGCGGAATACCGGCATAAGCCGTTACCGCAGAAGCCGCCGTGATGCCGGGAACCACCTGGAACGGCACCCCCGCTTCGGCTGCTGCCTGCAATTCTTCGCCGCCACGACCGAAAATGAAAGGATCGCCCCCTTTCAGACGAACCACGGTTTTGCCCGCTTTGGCGGCGTCAACCAGTATCTGATTGGTGTCGTGCTGCGGCACCGAGTGCTCTCCAGCCCGTTTGCCGACGCAGATTTGCTCGGCATCGCGGCGAATCAGTTCGCGTATGCCGTCAGTAACCAGGTGATCGTAGAACACCACGTCCGCGTCCTGCAGCACCTGCAGGCCGCGCAGCGTCAGGAGCCCTGCATCGCCCGGCCCTGCACCTACCAGAATGATCTCCCCGCCGGTGCTGCCGGGGTTATCCAGTTCGTCTTCAAGAATTTTCTGCGCCGCTGTCTCATTGCCTGCATGCATCAGGCTGGCAAAGCGGCCGCGAAAAACGCGTTCCCAGAAGCGACGACGTTCCGTCACGCTGGTCAGTCGGGTTTTCAGATGATTGCGCCAGTAGCTCGCTTTCTCTGCCATACGTCCGAGACTGGTTGGCAACAGCGCTTCGATTTTTTCCCGCAATACGCGCGCCAGCACCGGTGCGGTACCACCGGAGGAGATAGCGACCAGCAGCGGGGAGCGATCAACAATCGACGGGAAGATAAAGGAGCATAAAGGCTGATCGTCCACCACGTTCACCAGACGGTAACGCGCCTGAGCAGCATCTGAGATCCGTCGGTTCAGCTCGCGGTCTTCCGTTGCCGCAATCACCAGCACCACGCTGTCGATTTGTGATTCGTCGAAATCCGCCCCTGCAACGACCCGCACTTGCGCCCCTGCGCGCTGCAGAAATACGATTTTGCGATCGGCAATCTCACCTGTGCCAACAACCAGCACCGGCTTATCTTTAATCGCAGCAAATAAGGGCAGATAGTCCACAGCAGCAACTCACTAACAACGAGGAATAAAGG
Organism: Enterobacter sp. CPE_E890; assembly: GCF_046521475.1. Lineage (NCBI taxonomy): Bacteria > Pseudomonadati > Pseudomonadota > Gammaproteobacteria > Enterobacterales > Enterobacteriaceae > Enterobacter > Enterobacter sp. CPE_E890. The sequence goes on from NZ_JBKFZW010000001.1 coordinate 3,992,256, forward strand.
GACTATAGGGGGCGGCTTAGACCGAATGAAATTACGAATTGGAATGAGTAGTTACTCAATGGAATAACGCCATGAAAAAGCAAATATCAAAAAGTGCTTAACACGCGAAATTTCGGGCATTTAAGAGCAATTCAAATTGTGTATGGACGATCACAGTTTCATACTAGGCGGGTTAAAATTTTGCTCTGTTTTTTAAGGACTCACTATGTTTTCCGCAACGCGCCACCGTATTGCTGCCCTGGCGCTCGGCGTTTGCTTCATCCTTCCGGCTCAGGCAAAAAATCAACCGTACGGTGAAATCGCGAATACGCAGGCGCGACATATTGCCACCGTATTTCCTGGCCGCATGACCGGTTCCCCCGCGGAAATGCTCTCCGCCGACTATATTCGTCAGCAGTTTGCCGACATGGGTTACCAGAGCGATATCCGCACGTTTCACAGCCGCTATATCTATACCTCACGCAATAAAACCAAAAACTGGCATAACGTGACCGGTAGTACGGTTATTGCGGCTCACGAAGGTAGCGCGGATGAGCAGATCATTATTATGGCGCACCTCGATACCTACGCCCCAATGAGCGACACCGATACCGATAACAATCTCGGTGGTCTGACGCTGCAGGGTATGGATGATAACGCCGCGGGTCTGGGCGTGATGCTCGAACTGGCAGAACGAATGAAGGATATACCGACTAAATACGGGATTCGTTTCGTTGCCACCAGTGGTGAAGAAGAAGGCAAACTCGGCGCTGAGAATCTCCTGAAGCGCATGAGCGCCAAAGAGAAGAAAAATACCCTGCTGGTGATCAACCTCGATAACCTGATCGTCGGCGATAAGCTCTATTTCAACAGCGGACAAAGTACGCCGGGTACCGTGCGAAAATTGACGCGCGACCGGGCACTGGCGATTGCCCGCAGCCATGGGGTCTATGCCACCAGTAACCCAGGCGGCAATCCTGATTATCCGCGAGGAACAGGCTGCTGTAACGATGGTGAGGTGTTCGATAAAGCGGGTATTCCGGTGCTGTATGTGGAAGCAACTAACTGGGCACTGGGGAAGAAAGATGGCTATCAGCAGCGGGCTAAATCGAAAGCCTTCCCGGACGGGATTAGCTGGCATAACGTGATGCTGGATAATCAGCAACACATTGATAGCGCACTGCCGCAGCGGATTGAACACCGCAGTCGTGATGTAGTGAAGGTGATGCTGCCGCTGGTGAAGGAGCTGGCGAAATCTAATAAGGCCTAGTGCGCCCTGATGCCCTCACCCCGACCCTCTCCCACAGGGAGAGGGAGGAAATGGGATCACCCTTCGTGCAGTCCGCACTCGCGCTTGAGGCCAAAGAATCGCGTCTCTTCTTCTGCCATTCCCGGTTCCCATTTACGCGTGGTGTGGGTATCCCCCACCGACAGGTAACCCTGATCCCACAGCGGATGGTATTTCAACCCGTGCTTTTGCAGGTACTGATACACCGTCCGGTTATCCCAGTCGATGATCGGCAGCACTTTGAACACCCCGCGCTGAACCGCCAGCACGGGTAGCGTGGCGCGACTGCCGGACTGCTCGCGGCGTAGCCCTGCAAACCAGGTCTGTGCATTAAGCTCCTTCAGCGCCCGGTTCATCGGCTCAACTTTGTTGATCTCATTGTATTTCTCAATGCCCTCAACGCCCTGCTCCCAGAGTTTACCGTAGCGCGCCTCCTGCCAGGCCGCGCTTTCCGTCGCGCGGTAAACTTTCAGGTTCAGCTTGAGCTTGTCCGTCAGCTCGTCAATAAACTGGTAGGTTTCCGGGAACAGGTAGCCGGTATCGGTGAGGATCACCGGAATGTCCGGACGAATTTGATTCACCAGATGCAAACTGACCGCCGCCTGAATACCAAAGCTCGACGAAAGCACATAGTCGCCCGGCAGGTTTTCCAGCGCCCATACCACACGCCCTTCGGCGTCCAGCTTTTCCAGGTGGGCGTTGGTTTCTGCGAGCGCCAGAATGCGTTCGACTTTTGGCAGATCGTTCAGGGCGTTTAGATCGAGTACGGACATAATCACCTCGCGTTGTTACTCCCAGAAATCCCGGGCCGGGTCGAGCACCGGGCGAATGATGCCCGCACGCACCGTAAAGTCGCCGAAGCCTTCACCCGCTTCACGCTCTTTCGCCCAGCGCCCAACCAGTTCGTCGACCGAATCGAGGATCTCCGATTCAGTAATGTTTTCACGGTACATCCGTGGGATACGCGTACCGATGCGGTTGCCGCCAAGATGCAGGTTGTAACGGCCTGGCGCTTTACCCACCAGTCCCATCTCTGCCAGCATTGCGCGGCCGCAGCCGTTCGGGCAGCCGGTAATACGCATAACAATATGCTCGTCCGGAATACCGTGTTTTTCCAGAATCGCTTCTACTTTGTCAGTGAATGACGGCAGGAAACGCTCCGCTTCGGCCATTGCCAGCGGACAGGTCGGGAATGACACGCAGGCCATCGAGTTTTCGCGTTGCGGTTTCACCGCATTCATCAACCCATGATCGCGCGCCAGTTTCTCGATCTTCGCCTTCTGGTTTTCAGGCACACCAGCAATGATCAGGTTCTGGTTGGCGGTAATGCGGAACTCACCCTTGTGGACCTTCGCAATTTCCAGCAAACCGGTTTTCAGCGGACGCCCCGGATAATCCAGAATACGGCCGTTTTCGATAAACAGCGTCAAGTGCCATTTATTGTCGATGCCTTTTACCCAGCCAATGCGATCGCCGCGACCGGTGAATTCGTAAGGGCGGATCGGCTCAAATTTAATGCCGGCGCGACGTTCTACTTCTTCTTTAAACGTCTCAACGCCCACGCGCTCCAGGGTGTATTTGGTTTTCGCGTTTTTACGGTCTGTACGGTTACCCCAGTCGCGCTGGGTGGTTACCACCGCTTCCGCCACGGCCAGCGTATGCTCAAGCGGCAGGAAGCCGAACTCGCTGGCGGTACGGGCGTAGGTTTTCTTGTTGCCGTGTTCGATGGACAGGCCGCCGCCCACCAGCAGGTTAAAGCCCACCAGCTTGCCGTTTTCAGCAATCGCTACGAAGTTCATGTCGTTGGCGTGCAGATCGATATCGTTCTGCGGCGGGATCACTACCGTGGTTTTGAACTTACGCGGCAGATAGGTCTGGCCAAGGATCGGTTCTTCGTCGGTGGTGGCAACTTTTTCCTGATCGAGCCAGATCTCCGCATAAGCGCGCGTGCGCGGCAGCAGATGCTCAGAGATCTTCTTCGCCCACTCATAGGCTTCGGCGTGCAGCTCGGACTCATACGGGTTCGAGGTGCAGAGCACGTTACGGTTCATGTCGTTGGCGGTCGCCAGAGCGTCCAGCCCAACCGAGTGCAGCATCTGGTGTACCGGCTTCACGTTCTTCTTCAGAATGCCGTGGAACTGGAAGGTCTGACGGTTAGTCAGGCGGATGCTGCCATAAATCGTGTTTTCACCGGCAAACTTGTCGATCGCCTGCCACTGTTTGGTGGTGATCACCCCACCCGGCAGGCGGCAGCGCAGCAGCATCGCGTGACGCGGCTCCAGCTTCTGTTCAGCACGCTCGGCGCGGATATCGCGATCGTCCTGCTGGTACATACCGTGGAAACGGATCAGCAGGAAGTTGTCGCCTTTGAAACCGCCGGTGAGACCGTCATTCAGATCTTCAGCAATGGTGCCGCGCAGATAGTTGCTTTCCAGCTTCATGCGCTCGGCGTCTGTCAGTTTACCTTCGACCACCAGTGGCCCTGGATGTTTTTCGCTCATTAGTAGACATCTCGCTGATAACGGCGCTCAACGCGCAGCTCACTTAAATATTCATCTGCCGTTTCGGCATCCATACCGCCGAATTCGGCAATCACTTCCAGCAGTGCCTGCTCAACGTCTTTCGCCATGCGATTGGCGTCGCCGCAGACATAAATGTGGGCACCGTCATTGATCCAGCGCCACACCTCTGCGCCCTGTTCGCGCAGTTTGTCTTGTACGTATACTTTTTCTTTCTGGTCGCGGGACCAGGCCAGATCGATGTGGGTCAGTACGCCTTCTTTAACATAGCGCTGCCACTCAACCTGGTAGAGGAAATCTTCCGTAAAGTGCGGGTTGCCGAAGAAGAGCCAGTTTTTACCCGGCGCTTCATCTGCCGCGCGCTGCTGCATGAAGGCGCGGAACGGCGCAATGCCGGTGCCTGGGCCAATCATAATGATCGGGGTTTCCGGGTTCGCAGGCAGGCGGAAGTTGTCGTTGTGCTCGATAAAGACGCGCACTTCGCCCTCTTCTTCCACGCGATCCGCCAGGAAACTTGATGCCCCACCCGCGCGGGCGCGGCCTTCGATGTCGTAGCGCACCACGCCGACGGTAACATGCACTTCACTCTCCACTTCGGCCTGCGAAGAGGCGATGGAGTACAGACGCGGGGTCAGCGGACGCAGCAGGCCGATCAGCGCATCGGCATCCAGCTGAGCCGGAGAGAAACGCACCATATCGACAATTGGCGTTGACGCCGCGTAATGCTGCAGCTTCGCCTTATCACCCACGAATGGCAGCAGCGATTCGCTGCGGGTTAAGGTAGCGTAATTTTCTACAATATTCGGGGTATTCACCGTCAGTTCGAAATGCCACTGCAGCGCTTCAGAGAGCGGCTGCGTTTTGCCTTCCACAGTGACAGGCTCATCCCCTTTCAGCCACAGCAGTTCGACCAGCTCTTTTACCAGCGCTGGATCGTTCTGATACCAAATCCCCAGCGCATCGCCCGGCTGGTAACGCAGGCCAGAGTCACCGAGATCGATTTCGATATGGCGCACGTCTTTTTCAGAATCACGGCCGGTAATTTTCTGATTAACCGACAGGCTCGCGGCCAGCGGAGCCTCTTTAGTGTAAGGGCTGGTATGGATGTCGTTGACGGCCCCCGTCGCGGTAAACGCGGCCTGTGCCTGTGTCTCTTTCGGGACGCGCGCTTTCAGCACCTCAACGATGCGGGCACGCCATTCAGCAGCGGCGGTCTGGTATTCCACGTCGGCGTCAACGCGATCCAGCAAACGCTCTGCGCCCAGTTCAGCCAGTTTGCTGTCGAAATCTTTACCAGACTGGCAGAAGAATTCATAAGAGGTATCGCCCAGGCCAAACACCGCAAAAGCCGTGCCGTCCAGTTTTGGCGCTTTTTTCGAGAACAGGAACTTATGCAGCGCCACCGCTTCTTCAGCAGGCTCACCTTCCCCCTGCGTTGAGGCGACAACCACCAGCAGTTTTTCTGACGCGATCTGTTTAAATTTATAATCCCCGGCGTTGACCAGGTTCACGTTCAGTCTGGCAGCCAGCAGGTCGTCACGCAGCGCTTCAGCCACACGGCGGGCATTGCCCGTCTGCGAGGCGGAAATCAACGTAATGGCCGGAATTTCTACGACCGTTGCCGGAGCGGCAGCCACAGCGCCCGGTAGCTGATTGAGCATTCCCCAGAAATAACCGGAGACCCAGGCAAGCTGAGTGGGAGAAAAATCAGAGGTGGCAGCCTGAAGGCGCGCCAGTTGCTCCGGGTTCAGGGGAAGCAAATTTGAAGGTGGGGCCTGTGTCGTCATGCGTCGTTATGTTCCAGTAGCCAAGCGGACTTTAAGCGAATAAATCCAAACTGAAGATAAGGTTAACGGTGAGGATACTAACAATTAAAGAAGGGATGGAAATAATAAATAACCAAATGGACTAACCTGTTTTAGTTATCATGCTTAACGATAAAACAGATTAATTAACTGATTGAAATATCAGAATAAAGATAACAAAAAATGGCCACTTCCTGCGGTCCAGGCTTCAGAGCCGTTTTAGTTAATGCTAAAAATTGTGCTTTCCGGTACTATGCGGCGGTTTTTTCCGCATTACTGAGAGCGATCATGTCCACCACACTGTTTAAAGATTTCACCTTCGAAGCCGCCCACCACCTTCCTCATGTTCCTGAAGGACATAAATGTGGCCGTCTGCACGGGCACTCGTTTATGGTGCGTCTTGAGATCACCGGTGAAGTCGATCCGCATACCGGTTGGATCATGGATTTTGCCGAGCTGAAAGCGGCATTTAAGCCAACTTACGATCGTCTGGATCACTATTACCTGAATGATATTCCGGGCCTTGAAAACCCGACCAGCGAAGTGCTGGCAAAATGGATCTGGGATCAGATGAAACCGCTGGTACCGCTGCTGAGCGCAGTGATGATTAAAGAGACCTGCACCGCCGGCTGCGTCTATCGCGGCGAGTAAAAAAAGCCCGGTTAAACCGGGCTTTTTTTCAGGCTATATTCAGGTACTTGTGCGTCTGCATCGACAGACGCCAGTTACGCGCGATACAGGTTTCAATGCACAGGCGCGTCGCATCCTCTTTCTGGCTGATAGGCTGCAGGGCAATGACCCGCTGCTTTTCATCCGAGAGGGTTGCCAGCAGTTCATCCAGTGCTTCAATATCACGCACGCGACCTACCGGGTGTTTTATCTCATCTGCACGTTCCAGCGCCTGAGACAGGACATCGTATCCGCCGCGCATATTCACTTTGGGTGATACCGTCACCCACGTGGTGTGGGAACAACGCACTTCATGTGTACCGCTGGTTTCAATCTGGCAGCTGTAACCGTTCTTTTCGAGCAGCTCGGTTAGCGGCGTCAGATCGTGGATGCAGGGTTCACCCCCGGTGATCACCACATGGCGCGCCGTCCAGCCCTGACGACCAATAATGGCCAGCAGATCCTCTGAACTGCCCGCCCCCCACTTATCGCTCTCTTTGGTTTTCGCCAGAATGCTAAACAGCGACACTTCCCGATCTGCGAGCTTATCCCACGTATGTTTGGTATCACACCAGGCACAGCCAACCGGGCATCCCTGTAAACGAATGAAAATAGCGGGAACGCCGGTAAAGTAACCCTCGCCTTGCAGGGTCTGGAACATCTCGTTAATCGGGTACTGCATAGTCATCTCAGTAAAGGGGATAAACGATAATTATCGCAGATCCCCGCCAGATGGTCATGCTCGATCGGTGCTTTGCGCGCCAATCGCTGCCATAAACCGTTCAGTGATCTGCTGTGGACGGGTGATTGCCCCACCCACGACCACCATATGCGCTCCCAGTGCCAGGCATCTGGCCGCGCGCTCAGGGGTATCGACGTTGCCTTCGGCAACCACCGGAACCGTGACGGCAGCCAGCACATCCTTCAGGAATGCGCAGTCATTATCAGGTAAAGCATGACCCGCACTTTCCGCCGTATAGCCGTAAAGCGTGGTTCCAACACAATCAAAGCCCAGTTCCTGCGCGGTTTCGGCTTCTTCTACGCTGGATATATCCGCCATCAGCACTATCCCGGGGTAACGTTTACGGATGTGGCTGACCAGCGTTGACAGTGATTCACCGCCAGGACGCTCGCGCGCAGTCGCATCAAGTGCAATGATTTCCGGAGAGACGCTCATCAGCTCATCCACTTCTTTCATTGTCGCAGTGATAAACACCGCGCTACCAGGATAATCCCGTTTGATGATGCCGATAACGGGTAAAGAAACCTCCTGTTTAATGGCCGCAATATCCACCACGCTGTTGGCGCGGATGGCAGCAGCCCCGCCCTGAAACGCTGCCCGCGCCATCCGTGACATAATAAACGGGCTATGCAGAGGTTCATTTTCCAGCGCCTGACAAGAGACGACCAGTTTTCCTTTCAGGTTATCCAGTACAGTTTTCATTACGATAAGATCTCTTCAACTTCGTTTTTGATAATCGTGACATGCGGGCCATAAATGACCTGAACACCGTTACCGCGCACAATGACGCCGCGTGCACCGGTGGCTTTCAATGCTGCTTCATTCACTTTGCTGCCGTCTTTCACCGTGACGCGAAGGCGCGTGGCGCAGCAGTCCACCTCGTCCAGATTGTCTTTTCCACCCAGCCCGGCGATTACCGCTGCAGCGCGCTCGCTTTGCGGCAGACTGACCTCATCCGCCACCGCCTCTTTTTCACGCCCCGGCGTGGCAAAATCAAAGCGGTTAATCAGATAGCGGAACGTGAAGTAGTAGAGGAAGAACCACGGCACGCCGACCAGCGGTACGAACATCCAGTGGGTTTTGGCCTCACCCTGAAGAATGCCAAACAGCACGAAGTCGATAAAACCGCCGGAGAAGGTTTGCCCGATGGTGATATGCAGCATGTGTGCGAGCATGAACGCCAGCCCGTCAAACAGCGCATGAATGACGTAAAGCACCGGCGCAATAAACAGGAAGGAGAACTCGATAGGCTCGGTAATCCCGGTCAGGAACGAGGTTAATGCCGCAGAGAGCAGCAGCCCGGCGACGCGTTTTTTGTTCTCGGGTTTTGCCGTGTGGTACATCGCGAGACATGCACCGAGCAGGCCAAACATCATCGTAATGAAGCGCCCGGACATAAAGCGCGACGTCCCTTCGTAAAACTGACGCGTCGTAGGATCGGCCAGTTGCGCGAAGAAGATCCGCTGTGTGCCTTCGACCAGATGACCGTTGACGATCTCACTCCCGCCGAGCGCGGTAGTCCAGAAAGGAAGATAGAAGATGTGATGTAAACCGAATGGGCCGAGCATACGCAAAATGAAGCCATAGAGCATTGTGCCCAGGTAACCCGTCGCATCCACCAGCCCACCCAGACCAAAGATCAGTTTCTGGAAATGCGGCCAGACGACGGTCATGACGGCCCCGACGAGTATTGCTGCCAGCGAGCTGATAATGGGAACAAAACGTGAACCGCCAAAGAAGCCCAGAAATTGCGGAAGCGCAATTTTATTAAACCGGTGATGGAGAGCGCATGTCACGAGACCGATCACCACGCCACCAAACACACCGGTTTCCAGGGTCTGGATCCCCAGCGTCATGCCCTGCCCCACAGCGCCAGGATTATCATGCGCCAGTTTTCCGGTGAGGATCAGCAGCGCGTTAATGGTGGCATTCATCACCAGAAAAGCGAGCAACGCCGCCAGCCCTGCCGTGCCCTTATCGCTTTTTGCCAGCCCGACAGCAACCCCAACAGCAAACAGCACCGAGAGGTTCGCAAACACAATTGAACCCGCACTGCTCATGATAGTGAAGATGGCCTGAAGCCAGCTCACATCCAAAAACGGATATGCCGCGAGGGTATTTGGATTCGATAACGCGCCACCTATCCCCAGCAGCAGACCTGCTGCTGGCAATACGGCGATAGGTAACATAAAGGATTTGCCAAAGCGCTGCGCTTTTTCAAACCATCCCCCAGAAGAAGCCCCGCTGAACATTTGCATCATTTTTTCATCCTCTCATTTAATGATGAAAATTTTTACCACAAAAACATCAATACATGAAAATTACCATCAGAAACCAGGAGGATGATCATACTTTTTCAAAATGACTGGCATCTTTCCCCTGCTTTCCGCCACACTAGTCGCAGAGAAACGCATTAAGGATCTAGCATGTCAGACCATGAAAACCTGCTGCTGAAGCTACGCCAGGAGGCTTCCGGGTACAGCCCAACGCAACAAAAACTTGGCGAGTTTGTCCTCAACGATCCTGCCCGGGTGCTCTACCTGACGATCACTGAACTGGCGCGCGAAAGTCGCACCAGCGAGGCCAGCGTCACGCGTCTTTGCCGCACGCTGGGCTGCAAGGGATATAACGAATTTAAAATGGCGCTTGCGCTGGATATTCAGCAGGGCCAGCCCGCGCGACAGACCGGAGATGAAATTGATAACGTTGTTGATGAGTCAGTACAGGCTTTGCAGGATACTGCCAGACTCCTTGACCGGGCGTTGCTTGAAAAGGCGGCGCTAGCGCTGCACCAGGCGCAATCCGTACAGATTTATGGTGTTGCTGCCAGCGCGATCCTCGGTGAGTACCTGCATTACAAGCTGTTGCGGCTGGGCAAACCCGCACAGCTGTTTAGTGATATGCACCGCGCAGCCATGAATGCGACGACCCTTTCGAAGGAGACCCTGGTCGTGGCCATCTCCAGTTCGGGTTCAACGCGGGATTTACTCCACGTGGTGAAACTTGCACGCAAGCGCGGCGTCAAGGTGTTAGCCCTCAGCAATACCCCCCGTAGCCCGCTGGCTTCCCTGAGCGATATTCAGCTGGTTGCCGCCAAGCCCGAAGGGCCGCTTAGCGCTGGCGCACTCAATGCTAAAGTTGGCGTCATGCTGCTGGTCGAGCTGCTGACCACCTCCATGATTGCGCTGGATGGCCATTATGGCGACGTTAGCCAGCAAACGGCCAGCGCTACGCTCCCTCTGTTACTCTAAAAATAGTTCGCAGGCTAAATAAAACGGCCTGCGGTTTTTGGTATTCAGTTTCACTTAAATCATTTACCGGACAAATGAATCGTGTAACAAAGTATTTTGCTTATTACATTTTGAATAACTATTAATAGTAAGATTGAGCTTATAAAAGAGCCTTAAAATCATTAAGTTAAAATATTCTTTTTTATAATTTGAATTTTTTACCTTTCCACAATGTCAAATACATCCACCTGATTTCCTTTTCTTAAAATAAGCTTAAGAAGCCTTCATTTTCGGCGTTTTATTATTTAAATGCCGTTTACTTTTGTGCGCCTACAATCCGCCTCATCAACCATAATGAGACGGTATTAATGAAGATGTTATTGATTACAGGCGTAACAGGATTTCTGGGCGGTGCAGTACTCGAAAAAATACTGACCAATGATAAACCCGTAAAACTCCTTTTGCTCGCGCGTGCCAGCGATCCGCAGGGTGGGCTGGAGCGTGTGCAAGAGAACATGCGCAAATTCAATGTGCCTGAGAATAAACTGGCTTCTCTGAGCGTAGATAATATCCTCATTGGTGACCTCAGCCAGCCGGAAGCATTTCTGGACGATCCTCGCCTGGACCAGGTCACGCACGTCGTTAACTGTGCAGCTGTTGCGTCTTTTGGTAATAATCCGCTGATCTGGAAGGTCAATGTCGAGGGCACGCTGGCGCTGGCGCGTCGCATGGAACGGGTGACGGCCTTACAGCGTTTCCTGCACGTAGGCACGGCAATGTCATGCACGCCGGAACAGGATTCCCTGGTCGCTGAAAGCGCTGAATTCAGAGAAAATGCAGAACACCTGGTGGAATACACGTTTTCGAAGTCAACTATCGAACAGCTGATGCGCCAGGAGTGCCCGAACCTGCCGTTGCTCATCGCTCGCCCGTCCATCGTCGTCGGCCATACTCGTCACGGCTGCACGCCGTCGAGCAGCATTTTCTGGGTCTTTAGCATGGGCCTGATGCTGCAGAAGTTTATGTGCTCAATGGAAGACAGAATCGACGTTGTTCCGGTGGATTATTGCGCCGATGCGTTGTTAATGCTGCTCACCAGCAACGCTCGTCCTGGGGAAGTGGTACATATTTCTGCTGGGGAAGAGAATAGCGTTCGCTTTGCGGATATCGATCAGGCCATGGCGCAGGCGCTGGAGAAAGCCCCTGTTGGCGATCGGTATGCTCAGGTCAGCTACGAAACGCTGGTTAGAATGCGCCGCGAATTGAAAAATATTTTTGGTCCATGCAACGAACGTCTGATGCTAAAAGCAATGCGTTTATACGGTGCGTTTGCCACGCTTAACGTGCGCTTCAGCAACGATAAGCTATTGAGCATGGGGATGCCGAAGCCACCCCGCTTTACGGATTATATCGCCCGCTGCGTACAGACGACTCAGGGGCTCACAATCCCCGAACAGATGGCAGTCGATTTTAAATAGCCAAAAAAAATGCCAGTCATTCGACTGGCATTTTCATTCTAAGGCTTAAAGGCTATTACTGGCCTTTGATCTCTTTACGACCGTTGTATGGTGCTTTTTCGCCCAGAGCTTCTTCGATACGAATCAGCTGGTTGTATTTAGCAACACGGTCAGAACGGCTCATAGAACCGGTTTTGATCTGGCCTGCAGCGGTACCAACAGCCAGGTCAGCGATGGTAGCGTCTTCAGTTTCGCCAGAACGGTGAGAGATAACAGCGGTGTAGCCAGCGTCTTTCGCCATTTTGATCGCAGCCAGAGTTTCGGTCAGAGAACCGATCTGGTTGAATTTGATCAGGATGGAGTTAACGATGCCTTTCTCGATGCCTTCTTTCAGGATCTTGGTGTTGGTTACGAACAGATCGTCACCAACCAGCTGGATTTTGTCGCCCAGTACTTTGGTCTGGTATGCGAAACCAGCCCAGTCAGATTCGTCCAGACCGTCTTCGATAGAAACGATTGGGTACTGTTTGGTCAGGTCTTCCAGGAAGTGAGTGAACTCTTCAGAGGTGAACGCTTTGTTGCCTTCGCCAGCCAGAACGTATTTACCGTCTTTGTAGAATTCAGATGCTGCACAGTCCATCGCCAGGGTGATGTCTTTGCCCAGCTCGTAGCCAGCAGCTTTAACTGCTTCTGCGATTACTGCCAGTGCTTCTGCGTTAGAACCCAGGTTTGGCGCATAACCACCTTCGTCACCAACAGCAGTGTTCATACCTTTAGCTTTCAGAACTTTAGCCAGGTTGTGGAACACTTCAGAACCCATGCGTACCGCTTCTTTCAGGGATTTCGCGCCAACTGGCTGAATCATGAATTCCTGAATATCAACGTTGTTGTCCGCGTGCTCACCACCGTTGATGATGTTCATCATTGGTACTGGCATGGAGTATTTGCCTGGGGTGCCGTTCAGTTCAGCAATGTGTTCGAACAGTGGCATACCTTTCGCTGCAGCTGCTGCTTTGGCGTTCGCCAGGGAAACAGCCAGGATTGCGTTCGCACCGAAGTTAGATTTGTTTTCAGTACCGTCCAGATCGATCATGATCTTGTCGATGCCAGCCTGGTCTTTGGCGTCTTTGCCAAGGATTGCCTGAGCAATAGGACCGTTTACAGCGCCAACCGCTTTCAGTACGCCTTTGCCCATGAAACGGGATTTGTCGCCATCGCGCAGTTCCAGCGCTTCGCGGGAACCAGTAGAAGCACCTGATGGAGCTGCTGCCATACCGACGAAACCACCTTCCAGATGAACTTCGGCTTCAACGGTCGGGTTACCACGGGAGTCGATGATTTCACGACCGATGACTTTAACGATTTTGGACATTAGATTTTCCTCAGTACAAGTTAAACTAAAACTCCAGACAAACAACGCGTACCAGGGGTACGCGTTGCCGTTCTAACTTTTTTTACTTCGCCTGACGCTTCTGGTAGTCGCTGGCGGCCTTCACGAAGCCTGCAAACAGCGGATGCCCGTCACGTGGCGTTGAAGTAAATTCCGGGTGGAACTGGCAGGCGACAAACCACGGATGGTTTGGCACTTCAATGATCTCGACTAACTGATCATCCCCGGAGCGGCCCGCAACACGCAGACCCGCGGCTTCAATTTGTTTCAACAACATGTTGTTGACTTCATAGCGGTGACGATGGCGTTCGGTGATGGTTGACTCGCCATACAGCTTGCGAACCACGCTATCGTCGGACAGCTGGCAGGCCTGTGCGCCAAGACGCATGGTGCCACCCAGATCGCTCTTCTCGGTACGGACTTCGACGTTACCGTCTTCGTCACGCCATTCAGTGATAAGCGCCACTACAGGGTACTTACAGTCTGGCACAAATTCCGTAGAGTTCGCGTTTTCCATTCCCGCTACGTTGCGCGCAAATTCGATCAGCGCAACCTGCATACCCAGACAGATGCCGAGGTATGGAATATTGTTTTCACGCGCATAGCGCGCGGTGGCGATCTTGCCTTCTACACCACGGTAGCCGAAGCCGCCAGGGATGAGAATTGCATCCAGATCTTTCAGGATTTCAACGCCACGCGTTTCAACATCCTGCGAATCAATCAGCTTGATATTCACGGAGACACGGTTCTTCAGACCACCGTGTTTCAGCGCTTCGATAACTGACTTATAGGCATCTGGCAGTTCAATGTACTTGCCCACCATACCGATAGTCACTTCGCCTGCCGGGTTGGCTTCTTCGTAAATAACCTGTTCCCATTCGGACAGATTTGCTTCCGGGCAGTTCAAGCTGAATCGTTTACAAATATAATCGTCCAGGCCCTGTGATTTCAACAGGCCCGGGATTTTATAAATGGAATCGACATCTTTCATTGAAATAACGGCTTTTTCAGGCACGTTACAGAACAATGCAATTTTCGCACGTTCGTTCGCCGGGATAGCACGATCGGAACGGCAAACCAGGATGTCAGGCTGAATACCAATGGAGAGCAGCTCTTTCACCGAGTGCTGAGTCGGTTTGGTTTTCACTTCACCTGCGGCTGCCATGTAAGGCACCAGCGTCAGGTGCATGAACAGCGCGTGTTCACGACCAATATCCACCGCCAGCTGACGAATCGCTTCCAGGAATGGTAAGGATTCGATATCCCCTACAGTACCGCCGATTTCAACCAGCACCACGTCATGCCCTTCGCCACCGGCAAGAACACGTTCTTTAATTGCGTTCGTGATGTGTGGGATAACCTGCACGGTCGCGCCCAGGTAGTCACCACGGCGCTCTTTACGCAGAACGTCGGAATAGATGCGGCCAGTCGTGAAGTTGTTACGACGGGTCATTTTGGTACGGATGAAACGCTCGTAGTGGCCAAGATCCAGATCGGTTTCAGCGCCGTCTTCAGTAACGAACACTTCCCCGTGTTGGGTTGGGCTCATGGTGCCCGGATCGACGTTGATGTACGGATCCAGTTTCATCATGGTCACATTGAGGCCACGGGCTTCAAGAATGGCTGCGAGGGAGGCTGCGGCAATGCCTTTACCCAGAGAGGATACGACCCCGCCGGTCACAAAAATATAGTTCGTTGTCATGCTGAACCTGAGAAGTTAGGGTGAAACGATGGAATAACCAGGACGGGAAAGTAGTATACCCGAACACGGCGAGCGCCACAAACTTTCATTCTCCGTCTCCATTCCAGGCCATGACAAACATAAGGAGTGAGAAAATAGCCCGTTTTGGGTAAATGTTTTTGACGCAAATCAAGCGCTTGTCATTTAAAAAATCACACAAATTGCGCTTGATCGCAAAAATCCGTTAGAGATCAGATTCCTGGCGTTTTACTTCCTGCCAGACTTCTTCCATCACATCGAGGTCTACACCGGTCATTTCCAGGCCACGCGAGGCCACAATCCGTTCAACTTCGCGAAAACGACGCTCGAACTTAATGTTGGCTTTTTGCAGCGCGGTTTCCGCTTTTACGCCCAGGTGGCGTGAAAGGTTGACAGTCGCAAACAGCAAATCGCCCATCTCCTCTTCCAGCTTTGCTTCATCCACCACTGCCTGCTGCGCTTCGTGCATCACTTCATCTATCTCTTCATGCACTTTGTCCAGTACCGGGCCGAGGGACGTCCAGTCAAACCCGACTGCAGAGCAGCGTTTCTGAATTTTATGGGCACGCATCAGCGCAGGCAGACTCAGAGGAATATCGTCCAGCGCGGAGTGCTGGGATTTCTCTGCACGCTCGGCGCTTTTGATTTGTTCCCAGCGGACCAGCACTTCCGCGCTGTTCCCTGCAGTGGCATCACCAAAAATATGGGGGTGGCGGCGCTCAAGCTTGTCGCTGATGGCGGCACAGATGTCGTCAAAGTTAAAGCGCCCTTCTTCCTGCGCCATTTGTGCATAGAACACCACCTGGAACAGCAGATCGCCCAACTCGCCGCGAAGGTCGTCAAAATCTTCACGAGAGATGGCGTCCAGCACCTCATAGGTCTCTTCAAGTGTGTACGGGGCGATGGTGGCGAAAGTCTGCTCTTTGTCCCACGGACAGCCGTTTTCAGGGTCCCGAAGACGTTTCATGATGCCGAGCAGGCGGTCGATTTGAGTCATAGTGTTTTCCATTAAAAAAACAAGCCGGGTGGCGGCAAAGCCTTACCCGGCTTACAGAAGAGTGTGTTTAACCGCCGTGCAGACGACGCGCGTCAATCACATCCGGCACCTGGTTCAGTTTGCCAAGCACGCGGCCCAGCACCTGCAGGTTATAGATTTCGATGGTCATATCGATGGTGGCAAGCTGCTCGCGGGTATCGCTGCGGCTAGCGACGCCCAGCACGTTGACCTTCTCGTTGGCGAGAATGGTGGTAATGTCGCGGAGCAGCCCGCTGCGATCGTTGGCAGTAACGCGCACCACCAGCGAGTAACCCGCGGAATAGCTCTCGCCCCAGACCGCTTCCACGATGCGCTCAGGCGCATGCGATTGTAGCTCGGCAAGCTGGTCGCAGTCGGAGCGGTGAATCGAAATCCCGCGCCCCTGGGTGATAAAGCCGACGATATCGTCGCCCGGGATAGGCTGGCAGCAGCGCGCAATGTGGTGCATAAGATTGCCTACGCCTTCCACCACCACGCGACCATTGTCTTTGCTGCGCTGCTGCGGGGCATAGGTTTTCTGCTGCAACTGCTTCAGCGCGGCTGCATCCTGCTCTGCCGCACTCGGCTTATTGAACTGCGCCTGCAGGAAGTTCACCATCTGATTCAGACGGATATCGCCGCCACCAATGGCCGCTAACAGCTCATCAAGCTCGTTAAAGTTGTAGCGCGGCAGCAGGAACTTCTCCGCCTCTTTCAGGCTGATGCCAATATGCTCCAGCTCGTCATCAAGGATCTGACGACCCGCAAGGATGTTCTTGTCACGATCCTGTTTACGGAACCAGGCGTGAATTTTGGAACGCCCACGGCTGGTCGTCACGTAACCCAGGTTTGGATTCAGCCAGTCCCGGCTCGGGTTTGGCTGCTTCTGGGTGATAATTTCAATCTGGTCGCCCATCTGCAGCTGGTAGGTGAACGGTACAATGCGCCCGCCGATTTTCGCCCCGATACAGCGGTGCCCCACATCACTGTGGATATGGTAGGCAAAATCGAGCGGTGTAGAGCCCGCAGGCAGATCAACGACATCCCCTTTCGGGGTAAAGACATACACCCGGTCGTCAAAGACCTGGCTGCGCACCTCGTCAAGCATCTCGCCAGAGTCGGCCATCTCTTCCTGCCACGCAATCAGCTTACGCAGCCAGGCGATGCGATCTTCATGGCCGGAACGCGCCCCACCGGAGGTGCCTTCTTTATATTTCCAGTGCGCGGCAACGCCCAGTTCGGCGTCTTCGTGCATCTGTTTGGTGCGGATCTGAATTTCGACCGTTTTGCCGCCAGGGCCGAGCACAACGGTATGAATAGACTGGTAGCCGTTAGGTTTCGGGTTCGCGACATAATCATCGAACTCATCCGGCAGGTGGCGGAAGTGAGTGTGCACTATCCCCAGCGCGGCATAGCAGTCCTGCAGACGCTCCGCCACGATACGTACCGCGCGCACGTCAAACAGCTCGTCAAAAGCGAGATGTTTCTTCTGCATTTTGCGCCAGATACTGTAGATGTGCTTTGGTCGACCGTAGACTTCGGCACGCACATTCTCTTCTTTCATTGACTGACGCAACCCGCTGACAAACTCCTCGATATAGTGCTCGCGGTCGATACGGCGCTCATGCAGCAGTTTGGCAATGCGTTTATATTCCGCCGGGTGCAGGTAGCGGAAGCAATAATCTTCCAGTTCCCATTTCAGTTGACCAATCCCTAAACGGTTTGCGAGCGGCGCATAGATGTTTGTACACTCTTTGGCGGCCAGCACGCGCTCGTCTTCTGGCGCATCCTTCACTTCACGCAGATGGGCAATTCGCTCGGCAAGTTTGATGACCACACAGCGGAAGTCATCCACCATGGCCAGCAGCATGCGGCGAACGTTATCGACCTGTTCTGAAGAGACAGAGTCAGTGTGCGCAGCCTTAAGCTGGCGGATGGCAGCCATATCGCGTACGCCGTGGATCAGCGCCACGACCGATTTTCCAACGCTTTCGCGCAGTACGTCTTCAGTGACGACGTCCGCATCGGCAAGCGGGAACAGAAGCGCGGCCTGCAGCGTTTCGATATCCATGTTCAGCATGGATAAGATTTCAACCATCTCCACGCCGCGCCATAAGAGAAGATCGGCATCCTGATGCCCCTGCGTGGTGCGCAAACAATAGGCCCAGGTTTCGGTTAAGCGTTCACACGACTGCTGGCTGGAAATTCCCAGACTTGCGATCCATTTTTGTGGGTCAAATTCCCCAGCTTTATTAAGATGTGCACTTCTTACCGCAACCATTGTCCTCTCCTTTAGGGACCAGGGCCTGTCGAAGTCGACAAGCCAAACAAATTAGATGTGCTCGAACAACACCATCGATTCCAGATGTCCAGTGTGCGGGAACATGTCCAGCATTGCCAGACGCCGAATCTGGTAACCCGCACTGATTAATGCCTCACTGTCACGGGCAAGCGTTGCCGGGTTACAGGAAACATAGACCACACGCTTCGGCGCGAGTTTAATAATATGTGCCATGACACCCGGTGCACCGGCACGAGCCGGGTCGAGTAAAATTTTATCAAAGCCCTGCTTCGCCCACGGCTGTTGGGTGACATCTTCCTCAAGATTTTGATGAAAGAAGGTCACATTTTGCAAGCCGTTCTGCTCTGCGTTCTCCTGCCCTTTAGCCACCAGCGCCTCAACACCTTCCACGCCGACGACGCTGGCGGCTTTTTGCGCCAACGGCAGCGTGAAGTTACCCATTCCGCAGAACAGATCGAGCACCCGATCGCTTTTCTGAACATCCAGCCACGCCAGCGCTTTCTCAACCATCTGCTGATTAACGCCATCATTTACCTGAATGAAATCCCGCGGGCTGAACGTTAAGCGTAGTCCGTTTGACGCATACCAGGGCGCGTCACCTGTAACCTGCTCAAGTATCTCGCTTTGTGGTGCCAGGAAAAGCGCCAGGTCGTGGGAATGCGAAAAGTGTTCCAGTTTTTCGCGATCTTTTTTCGACAACGGCGTGGTGTGGCGCAAAACCATCAGCGGGCCATTATTTGCCATGACCAGTTCGACATGCCCAAGGTGGCGAACACCCTCCAGCCCGGAGAGACAAATGCGCACTTTTGGAAGCAATGCCTCAAGATGGGGCACCAAAACAGGGCAATGCTTCACATCAACGATATCGCTGGAGCCGGCTTTGCGAAACCCCATCTCCAGCCGCTCAGTTTTTGGTTGAAAGCTGAGACTCAGGCGCGCACGGCGGCGATAACCCCACGGCTCATCGGCAATAATCTCGCTAACGTCATGTTTAAGCAGACGCGCCAGGGCACTGCTTTTGCTTTTTTGCTGTAATTCTGTGCTCGCATGCTGTTGCTGACAGCCTCCGCAGATACCAAAGTGCGGGCAACGAGGTTCCACACGCTGCGGGCTATCGTTGAGGCGACGCTTCACCTGTCCACGGGCGTACTGCCGTTTATCTTCTGTCAGCGTAATTTCTGCTCGTTCTGTTGGCAGTAAACCTGTTATAAACAGAGTCTTACCATTATGTCGAGCGACCCCCTGGCCAAAAGGATCCAGGTCCGTAGCTTCAACAGTGATGATTTGACGCGTCGTCACGCGTCGTTTTGCAGAGTAGAATTGCGCCATCGCCGAGATTTTTCTCACATAAACATAATTATCTTAATTGTCCCATAACGGAACGCCATGACCAACTACAGCCTGCGCGCGCGCATGATGATTTTGATCCTCGCCCCCACCGTTCTTATCGGTTTGCTGCTGAGTATCTTCTTTGTGGTGCATCGCTATAACGATTTGCAGCGTCAACTGGAAGGTGCTGGCGCCAGCATCATCGAACCGCTGGCCGTGTCCAGTGAGTATGGGATGAACCTGCAAAACCGCGAGTCCATTGGTCAGTTAATCAGCGTACTCCACCGTCGTCACTCGGACATTGTTCGTGCCATTTCCGTTTACGACGAACATAACCGTCTGTTTGTGACCTCGAATTTTCATCTCGATCCGGCGTCCCTGAAAATCCCTGACGGCACACCGTTCCCGCGCCAGCTCACAGTGCTTCGGCGCGGGGATATCATGATCCTGCGCACGCCGATCATTTCAGAAAGTTATTCACCCGATGAGTCTGCGCGATCCGACGCCAAATCCAGCAATAATATGCTGGGATATGTCGCACTGGAGCTGGATCTCAAGTCGGTACGGCTACAGCAGTACAAAGAAATTTTCATCTCTGGCGTGATGATGTTGTTCTGCATCGGTATTGCACTGATCTTCGGCTGGCGTCTGATGCGCGATGTGACGGGGCCCATCCGCAACATGGTCAACACGGTTGACCGTATTCGCCGGGGTCAGCTCGACAGCCGCGTTGAAGGGTTTATGCTGGGCGAGCTGGATATGCTGAAAAATGGCATCAACTCGATGGCGATGTCTCTGGCGGCGTATCACGAAGAGATGCAGCACAACGTTGACCAGGCCACGTCTGACCTGCGCGAAACGCTGGAACAGATGGAGATTCAGAACGTTGAGCTGGATCTGGCGAAAAAGCGTGCGCAGGAAGCGGCACGTATTAAATCTGAATTCCTTGCCAATATGTCACACGAGCTGCGTACACCGCTCAATGGTGTGATCGGCTTTACCCGCCTGACGCTGAAAAGCGAGCTTAACCCGACTCAGCGCGACCATCTGCACACTATCGAGCGCTCCGCTAACAACCTGTTAGCGATCATTAACGACGTGCTGGACTTCTCCAAGCTGGAAGCAGGCAAGCTTATTCTGGAGAGTATCCCGTTCCCGTTGCGGAGCACACTGGATGAAGTGGTCACGCTTCTCGCACACTCCTCGCACGATAAAGGGCTGGAGCTGACACTTAACATCAAGAACGATGTGCCGGATAACGTCATTGGCGACCCGCTACGTCTGCAGCAGGTTATTACTAACCTTGTCGGAAATGCCATTAAGTTCACCGAAAGCGGTAACATCGACATTCTGGTGGAAAAACGTTCTATCAGTAATAACAAGGTTCAGATTGAAGTGCAGATCCGCGATACCGGCATCGGTATCCCTGAGCGCGATCAGTCGCGGTTGTTCCAGGCGTTTCGTCAGGCAGACGCCAGTATCTCCCGCCGTCATGGCGGTACTGGTCTGGGGCTGGTGATCACGCAGAGACTGGTGAATGAGATGGGCGGAGATATCTCTTTCCACAGCCAGCCGAACCGGGGGTCAACCTTCTGGTTCCACATTAATCTGGACCTCAACCCGAACGTGCTGACAGATGGTCCGGTGACAGACTGCCTGAAAGGCAAGCGTCTGGCCTACGTCGAGCCTAACGCGGCGGCGGCGCAGTGTGCGCTCGATATTTTAAGCACCACGCCGCTGGAAGTGGTCTACAGCCCAACCTTCTCAGCCCTTGCCGTTGAACACTACGACATTCTGCTGATGGGGATCCCGGTCACTTTCACCGGCGAACTGACCATGCAACAGGAACGGCTGGCGAAAGCCGCGTCAATGACCGACTATCTGCTGCTGGCGCTCCCTTGCCATGCCCAGCTCAATGCAGAAGAGTTGAAGAATGACGGGGCCGCCGCGTGTCTGCTAAAACCGCTTACCGCGACCAGACTGCTGCCAGCGTTGACGGAATATTGCCGTCTTAGCCAGAATGCTCTGCCTCCAATTGACAATGAGCAAAAATTGCCGATGAGCGTGATGGCCGTGGATGATAACCCGGCCAACCTGAAGCTCATTGGCGTATTGCTTGAAGACCAGGTTCAGCATGTTGAACTGTGTACCAGTGGCACGCAGGCGGTTGAACAGGCTAAACAGATGCAGTTCGATTTAATTCTGATGGATATTCAAATGCCGGGTATGGATGGCATTCGGGCCTGTGAGCTGATCCATCAGCTCCCGCATCAGCAGCAGACCCCGGTGATTGCGGTCACCGCGCATGCGATGGCCGGTCAGAAAGAGAAGCTATTGAGTGCCGGGATGAATGATTATCTGGCTAAACCTATCGACGAAGAGAAACTTCATAACCTGTTGTTACGCTATAAACCGGGGCATTCAGGCGGGACGTACACGCCATCTGCCGAGCCAGTTGAGATTAGCGTCAATCAGAACGCGACTTTTGACTGGCAGCTTGCGCTGCGTCAGGCAGCAGGAAAACCCGACTTAGCGCGCGAAATGCTGCAAATGCTCGTCGCGTTTCTACCGGAAATTCGCAATAAGGTTGAAGAGCAACTGGTGGGTGAAAACCCGGACGATCTGCTGGAAGCGATTCACAAGCTGCACGGCAGCTGTGGATACAGCGGCGTGCCGCGGCTGAAAAATCTCTGCCAGTTGCTGGAGCAGCAACTGCGTGCCGGTACGCCGGAATCTGAGCTTGAACCGGAATTTCTGGAGCTGCTGGATGAGATGGATAATGTGACGTGGGAAGCGATGAAAGTGCTGGGAAGCTGAGGTAAAAGCCGGGTGGCGGTTTCGCCTTACCCGGCAATCACAGCTAAAATGCCTGCCCTATTTTCAGCGCCGCCGCGATATTCCTTGCGGCCATCTGGACATTTTCACTGGCATTTTCCAGCGCGTCTTCCAGTGAGCAGATGGTGTAGATCACGCTAAACACCGCATCAATGCCGTGTTCGTGTACCACGCCAACATCCGCCGTCAGACTCCCCGCAATACCGATGACGGGTTTGTTAAAGCGTTTGGCCACTTTCGCCACACCTACCGGGACTTTGCCGTGGATCGTCTGACTGTCGATGCGTCCTTCACCCGTGATCACCAAATCCGCATCGGCTACCTGGTCGGCCAGGTGTAGCGCATCGGTCACGATCTCAATCCCCTGGCGCAACTGCGCACCGCAAAAGGCATACAGTGCTGCCCCCATGCCGCCCGCTGCGCCACCGCCAGCAAGGTTCAACACATCGATATCCAGATCCCGGGCAATGACCCGCGCATACTGAGCAAGCGCGTTGTCCAGGGTGACGATCATCTCGGGTGTGGCCCCCTTTTGCGGACCAAATACGGCTGACGCGCCATCCTTTCCGGTGAGCGGATTAGTGACATCACAGGCCACCTCAATCCGGCACTCAGCCAGGCGTTTATCCAGCCCGCTCAGGTCGATACGCGCGAGTTTTCCCAGCTCGCCCCCGCCCTGCCCAAGAGGCTGTTCACTCGCATCGAGCAATTTAGCGCCCAGCGCCTGCACCATCCCTGCACCGCCGTCATTGGTTGCACTGCCGCCAATGCCAATAATGATATGCTTAACGCCCGCATCCAGCGCATGACGGATAAGCTCACCTGTTCCCCAGGAGGTGGTTCTCAGAGGGTTACGCTGCGAAGGCGCAACCAGCTCCAGGCCGCTGGCCGCTGCCATTTCAATAAAGGCACTCTGCTTATCACCGGACAAACCATAAAACCCGTCCACGTGCTCGCCCAGCGGGCCGGTCACCGGAACATGCATAATGCTTCCCTGCGTTGCGGCAATCATCGCCTCAACCGTCCCTTCGCCACCGTCCGCGACCGGCAGTTTGACGTAAACTGCCTCGGGGAAGATCTCGCGAAAACCACGCTCTATCGCTGTCGCAACCTCAAGCGCACTCAAACTTTCCTTATATGAGTCCGGTGCGATAACAATTTTCATAAGCCATCCTTACGCATCGTTGTTACGTTAAGCATACACCACGCAAATGACCAGCAATGGGAGCGTTCCCTGCACATTTATCGCACCATGCACGGACGTTTATTATCAAATGACCAGCCCGGGATGAGATACTGCATCGCCATCGCATCATCGCGCGCACCCATGCCATGTTTCTGATACAGCTCGTGAGCTTTCATAACCTGATCCATATCCAGCTCAACACCTAACCCCGGTGTGGACGGCACCTGCACCATGCCCCCTTTGATCTCAAACGGCTCTTTGGTCAGGCGCTGATTGCCTTCCTGCCAGATCCAGTGCGTGTCGATCGCAGTGATCGTACCCGGTGCAGCAGCGGCAACGTGAGTGAACATTGCCAGCGACACATCGAAGTGGTTGTTGGAATGCGAGCCCCAGGTCAGGCCAAACTCATGACACATCTGCGCCACGCGCACTGAACCCTGCATCGTCCAGAAGTGCGGGTCAGCCAGCGGAATATCGACAGATTGCAGAGAAAGCGTATGCCCCATCTGGCGCCAGTCGGTTGCTATCATGTTTGTTGCCGTTGGCAAACCTGTTGCACGGCGGAATTCCGCCATCACTTCGCGGCCGGAGAAACCTTGTTCAGACCCGCACGGATCTTCCGCATAGGCCAGCACGCCTTTCAGCTGTTTACCAATGCGGATCGCTTCATCAAGAGACCAGGCCCCATTCGGATCGAGCGTTACGCGCGCTTGCGGGAAACGTTTCGCCAGCGCAGATATGGCTTCCGCCTCTTCTTCGCCCGCCAGCACGCCCCCCTTCAGTTTGAAATCGTTGAAGCCGTATTTCTCATAAGCGGCTTCCGCCAGACGCACCACCGCATCCGGAGTCATCGCCTCATCGTGGCGAAGTCGGTACCAGTCGCATTGTTCATCTGGCTGACTCTGATACGGCAGAGGCGTCAGCTTGCGGTCGCCGACAAAGAACAGATAGCCCAGCATTTCCACTTCGCTGCGCTGCTGGCCATCGCCTAACAGTGACGCGACGTTAACGCCCAGGTGCTGGCCTAACAAGTCCAGCATTGCCGCTTCGATACCGGTCACCACATGGATAGTGGTACGCAGATCGAACGTTTGCAGCCCACGTCCAGCCGCATCGCGGTCAGCGAAAGTATTGCGCACGGTATTCAGCACATTTTTGTACTCGCCCAGCGTTTTACCGACAACTAATGGAATGGCATCTTCCAGCGTAGTACGGATCTTCTCCCCACCCGGAATTTCGCCTACACCAGTATGACCGGAGTTGTCTTTGATAATCACGATATTGCGGGTAAAGAATGGCGCATGCGCACCACTCAGGTTCATCAGCATGCTGTCATGGCCCGCAACCGGAATGATCTGCATGGAAGTGACTACGGGGGTAGAAAAAGTGCTCATCGTTCAATCCTTTTATCAGTGACGTCCGAAAACAGGGCGCTTACGGTCAAATGTCCAACCGGGGATAAGGTACTGCATCGGTCCTGCGTCGTTACGCGCACCACCAGGCAGTTTTTTATACGCCTCATGGGCTTTATGAACCTGATCCCAGTCAAGCTCTACACCCAGCCCAGGCGCATCCGGCACAGCAATTTTGCCGTTTTTGATCTCAAGCGGATTTTTGGTCAGGCGAGCTTCACCCTCCTGCCAAATCCAGTGGGTGTCGATAGCGGTGGGGTTACCCGGTACCGCCGCGCCAACGTGGGTAAACATCGCCAGCGAAATATCAAAGTGGTTGTTGGAGTGGCAGCCCCAGGTTAGCCCCCAGTCATCGCACAGCTGTGCGACACGTACTGCACCTGAAAGCGTCCAGAAATGCGGGTCAGCCAGCGGAATATCGACAGCGTTCAGCATCACAGCGTGACCCATTTCACGCCAGTTGGTCGCGATCATGTTGGTGGCGACTGGCAACCCGGTGGCGCGACGGAACTCGGCCATGACTTCACGACCCGAGAATCCCTGTTCGGCGCCGCAGGGATCTTCCGCATAGGTCAGGACATTCCCCAGCCCTTTACACAAGCTGATCGCTTCATCCAGCAGCCATGCTCCGTTCGGATCAACCGTGATACGCGCCTCCGGGAATCGTTTTTTCAGCGCCCGGGCCGTTTCAATCTCCTGCTCACCTGGCAGTACGCCGCCTTTAAGCTTGAAATCTTTAAAACCGTAACGATCCTGCGCCGCCTCAGCCAGCCGGACAACGCTTTCACCGGAGAGCGCTTCCTGATGACGCAGGTGATACCACTCGTGGCTGCCCGGCGAGTGAGCCAGATAAGGCAGGTCGGTTTTGTTGCGATCGCCAACATAAAACAGATAGCCGAGCACCGTCACCGCATCGCGCTGCTTGCCTGGCCCCAGCAATTCGCAGACCGGGACATGCAAGGTCTTGCCCAGTAAATCAAGCAGGGCGGCTTCCAGAGCGGCGACAGCATTGACGCGCAGTTCAAACGTCCACGCCCCTTTTCCGAAGGTATCAAAGTCTGCCGACTGATTTCCCTTATGTACCTGCTGGACCACCTTATTCAGCCGGGCGATCTCCTGACCCACCACCCGAGGTATGGCATCGACCAGCGTCTGATAAATCACCTCTCCGCCAGGCGCTTCGCCCACGCCGGTATTCCCTGCACTGTCTGTCAGCACAACGATATTACGGGTAAACCAGGCGTTATGTGCGCCGCCAATATTCAGCAGCATACTGTCCTGCCCGGCCACCGGGATGACCTTCATCTCAGTGACGATTGGGCTTGATTGCGTTGTCATCATCCACGCTCCGCAACAGGTTTAAGTTCGACGCGTTTGATATCCCCCACCAGCACCAGGTAACTCAGCACCGCCACCAGCGCATGCACACCCACGTAGATCAGCGCACCGTTGAAAGAGCCCGTCGTGCCGACGATGTAGCCGATAGCGATGGGGGTGACAATCCCGGAGATGTTGCCGAACATGTTGAACAGACCGCCGCTCAGACCACTGATCTCTTTTGGCGCAGTATCTGCCATCACCGCCCAGCCCAGCGCACCGATCCCTTTACCGAAGAAAGCCATCGCCATGAAGCCGATAATCATCCACTCGGTATTTACGTAGTTACAGAACACCATGGTCATGGAGAGCAGCATGCCGAGCACAATCGGCGTTTTTCGCGCGATGTTCAGGGAACCGGTGCGGCGCATCAGCCAGTCGGAAATCACCCCGCCGAGCACACCCCCAACGAAGCCGCAGATTGCCGGAACAGAGGCGACAAACCCCGCTTTCAGAATCGACATACCACGCGCCTGCACCAGATAAACCGGGAACCAGGTGATAAAGAAGTAAGTTAAGGCGTTGATGCAATACTGGCCAAGATAGATCCCGATCATCATCCGCGAGCCGACAAGCTGTTTGATCTGTGCCCATTTCTGACTGAACGGGACTTTTGCTTTTGCGGATTTTTGATCCATGTTGATCAGCGCTCCGCCTTCGGCAATGTACTCCAGCTCTTTCTTGTTCACACCGGGATGCTGATTAGGTTCGTGGATCACTTTCAGCCAGATGAAGCTGATGACGATCCCAAGCCCGCCCATGAAGAAGAATACGTGCGACCAGCCCACCTCATGCGTCAGCCAGCCCATGATGGGCGCGAAGATCACCGTTGCGAAGTACTGTGCGGAGTTGAAGATCGCTACCGCCGTTCCCCTCTCCTGCGCCGGGAACCATGCCGCCACAATGCGGCTGTTGCCCGGGAAGGAAGGCGCTTCCGCTAAGCCTACCAGGAAGCGCAGCGTGAAGAGCGCCACGATAATGCCGAAGCCGCTGAAGATATCGACGAACCCCTGTAGCAGGGTGAACATCGACCAGATAAAGATGGACCAGAAATAGACGCGTTTAGATCCAAAACGGTCCAGCAGCCAGCCGCCAGGAATTTGCCCGATAACGTAGGCCCATGAGAATGCAGAGAAAACGTAACCCATGCCCACCGGATCAAGGCCGATGTCTTTTGCCATTTCCGAGCCGGCAATCGACAGCGTGGCGCGGTCACCATAGTTAAAGGACGTGACGATAAACAGCATCACCACTATCCAGTAGCGGGCATTGGTGCGCTTCTCAGCGCTGCTCGCTGCGTGGCTTAATGTACTCATTGTTGCACTCCTGAAACATAGCTTTCGCCTGGTTCATTCTGTACAGCACCGGTAGGGTAATCAGAATGAGATTTGTGTTTTGTCGTTTTGGTACGGCCTGACGCCGTTTTATAGTGACCGGAAAAGTATATGAAGGAGTGACACCGTCTCTCACCGTGCAAAAACACAGTATTGAAGGGGGTGTGAGAGGTTGTTTATGGCATTAGCCCAGGGGAGTTGAAGGTGGTTCACGGAATTGGCGTTTGGTGCGGGATGTACAGCCGGGTGGCGTCTACGCCTTACCCGGCATACAGAACTATTTAAGGAGCGTCGCCCAGTGTTCAACCCATGGGTTCGACTCGCTTTCAGGCTCAGGGTGTTCGCCCGCATCAATCAGCAGCATCTCGCCGACGCGTTGGGCGCTTTGCTCTTGCAGGAGAGCATCGAACTGCTTACCGCCGCCGCAGAAGTTGGCGTAAGAGCTATCGCCCAGCGCAATGATGCCGTAGTGAACGTCCGGCTGATAGCCGAGCTGGTCTTTAATTCCCTGGAAAAGCGGCACGATGCTGTCCGGAAGATCGCCCTGTCCGGTGGTGGAGGTCACCACCAGAATGTATTTATCTTGATACTTTTTCCAGTCTGCCAGTTCCGGGTCTTCATAGACCGTGGCTTTGTGGCCCTGGCTGGCGAGTATTGCCTCAGCCTCTTCCGCTACCAGCAGCGAGTTGCCGTACATTGTGCCGACAAAAATGCCTACTTCAGCCATGATATTTTCCCATATTGAATGCGTTTACTGTTCATCCTGAACGTTGCCCGATACAAACTCAACCCTTTCATTTTCGGGGAGTTGTCCCAGCCAGCCAAACTGTGACAGCGCCTGCATCCAGACGTCGTCCAGCCCCGCGCGTATAGTCAGCGGTTCGCCGGTAAACGGGTGCGTCAGGCTCAGCTCGCTGGCGTGCAACATCAGACGATGGCAACCAAAGTGTTCGGCCGCGCTGCGGTTCTGGCGCAGATCGCCGTGTTTGCTATCGCCAATAATCGGGTGGCGCAGGTGCGCAAGATGGCGTCGCAGCTGGTGCTTACGCCCGGTTTTAGGCAGAAGCTCAACCAGGCTGTAGCGTGTGGTCGGAAATTTGCTGGTTGCCACCGGCATTTCGGTAGTCGCCATGCCGCGATAATCAGTCACCGCGGGCTGCGGGCCTTTGTCATCACGGGCAAATTTATCGGCAATTTTGTCCAGCTCCTCCACCAGCGGATAGTCCAGTGTGGCACTTTCCGTAAGCCAGCCACGGACAATCGCGTGGTAGCGTTTCTGGATCCGGTGCTGTTCGAACTGCTGCGCCAGCAGGCGGCCTGCCTCGCTGGACAACCCCATCAGCAGAACGCCGGAGGTCGGCCTGTCGAGACGATGGGCAGTGAAAACATGCTGGCCAATCTGGTCGCGCACGGTTTGCATCACCACGACTTTCTCGTCGCGATCCAGCCAGCTTCGGTGCACCAGCCAGCCGGACGGTTTATTCACCGCCACCAGCCACTCATCCTGATAGAGGATCTCAAGCGTCATGCATCTTCACCGGCAAACAGGGCATCCAGCTTTTCCAGTTCGACCAGCATCACGTCGCGCGCTGGATGCGTCGCCTCAAGCGCCATTTCATAATAGGGAGAAACAGCAAAGGCCTGTGGCAGCGGATGACCGCCTTCCAGCAGTGCGTGCATACGCGGAATTAATACCCACTGGAGCCACTCGAACGGTGCCAGCGTATCCAGGCAGAATGGCTGTGTGCTTGCGAACGCTTCTGGCTGCGGTGCAGTCTCCTGCCACAGCTGATGTTGGCGCAAAAGGGCTTCGATGGCGTGCAACCGGGCACGAACGCGATCGTGTTGCGTCATAGTAACCTCAACTGAAAAAATGAACGGCGCGCAGCATAGCATTGCGGAAGGCAGAAATAAAAAAAGGGAGCACTGTAAAAACAGTGCTCCCGGTTCGTTTCGCAGCATTCCAGCTACAATTCGTGCTCCCTGCTCATCCGTGACAACTTTTCCTGATGCCCGAAGGCCTGGTCATCCGTAAACCGATGCATCCTGCACATATCGTCCTGATATGTTTGTTTCATCCTGAAACATCCTGGCCTTCCTGACCCACCGCTCATCCTGACCGGCTCTCATTCTCCTTCCTGGAGGTGTCCCTTACACATCCTGCGTTATCCTTTTGCTTCATCCTGAAGCCTTCCTGCAGCGCCATCCTGACGTGTCCTGAGTAAGAAACGCCATCATCCTGATGTTCGTTTCTCGTGTCGGCGTCCTGTCGACGGAGATAGAATCCGCTATTCCGCTTCGTCTTACAACCCACCCTGTCAGTTGTGTAAGCCTTAAGAAAGCGCTAAAAGTCATGCAATGAACAAGTAATCCATTGAAAAACAGAGTAATATTAATCTTAATTAAATAAGGTAATACTGAATGTTCCAGCGATCTCTCACAAACCTTGTAAGAGATCTCTCACACGCGCTGTAGCATCAAGGATTACAGCAGTGGCTCAATTCGTGTAAGGAAATCCGCAAGAGAGGGGGCGAGGATTTCGCGATTGCGGGTACCGATTGTCTCTTTAACCACTTCACCAGACAAGTTACAGACGGATATTACATCCAGTTCGCTATCCAGCGTGGCAATAAAGAGTGTCGGAGAAAGCTTAAGGCGCTTTTGCGTGACCAGATGCCCAATCAGGTTTTCCTGAACACGCTGCAGATCGTCTTCACTCCAGGTCTGCAACAAGGTCAACGTAATATCAGCAAAGCGTGCAGGCATATCCCCTGCAAATTGCGTGGTATAAAACGCATGAACGGCAGGTTGTATCACAATATCCATTGCCCGTTCAACCGCATTTACATTTTGCTCACCGGGATTGGGCTTCGGCTGCCAGATCACGTAATCATCCTGAGAAGAGATAATGCACGGTGACGGCACGCCATATAAATCAGTACTTTGTGGCCATGTGTCATGCTTTTCATGCCATGCATCGCAATAACGGGTCGTGAAGGTAGTGAGGGCATTTGCAGTTTCGATGTCCACCGATTTCTCTCTTCTTGTAAGACAGGATAAACTCAGGCCATAAGTGTACCTGTAAAGTGGCTATGAAACATGTCTTACGAAAATCATCAGGCGTTAACCGGCTTAACGCTGGGTAAATCGACCGATTACCGCGACACCTACGATGCAAGCCTGCTGCAGGGTGTGCCGCGCAGCCTGAATCGCGATCCTCTGGGTTTACACGCGGATGCACTGCCGTTTGTCGGCGGAGATATCTGGACGCTGTACGAACTCTCGTGGCTTAACGCTCGCGGTTTGCCGCAGGTGGCGGTGGGCCATGTTGAGCTGGATTACGCCAGCGTTAATCTCGTTGAGTCCAAAAGTTTTAAGCTCTATCTCAACAGTTTTAACCAGACAAAATTCAATAGCTGGGACGACGTTCAGCACACCCTGGAACGTGATTTAAGTGCCTGCGCTCAGGGCAACGTAAGCGTTTCATTGTATCGTCTGGATGAACTCGAAGGGCAGCCCATTGCCCACTTCAACGGTACCTGCATCGACGATCAGGATATCGAGGTGAACAGCTACGAATTCAGCACTGATTACCTCGAAAACGCGGCGAGCGGGAAGGTGGTCGAAGAGACTCTGGTCAGCCATTTGCTGAAGTCCAACTGCCTGATTACCCATCAGCCGGACTGGGGTTCCGTGCAGATCCAGTATCGTGGCCCGAAAATTGACCGGGAAAAACTGCTGCGCTATCTGGTGTCGTTCCGTCATCACAATGAATTCCACGAGCAATGCGTGGAGCGCATCTTTAATGACATTCAGCGTTTCTGCCATCCTGAGACGCTGAGCGTTTACGCGCGCTATACCCGACGTGGTGGGCTGGATATTAACCCGTGGCGCACCAATACCGATTTTGTGCCTGCGACTGGCCGTCTGGTGCGTCAGTAACATAAATATTTTCATAATATGCGGGCGGTATTCCGCCCGAAGTGTTGTGAAATCTCATAAGCCAGGGCTATTGTAATCAACAGGGAAAGACGATAATCGTCCCGTAAGGAGCTCACTTGATTACACATATTAGCCCGCTTGGCTCAATGGATATGTTGTCGCAGCTGGAAGTGGACATGCTTAAACGCACGGCCAGCAGCGATCTTTATCAACTGTTTCGTAACTGTTCACTTGCCGTACTGAACTCCGGAAGCCTGACAGATAACAGTAAAGAACTGCTGTCCCGCTTCGAAAGCTTTGATATCAACGTGCTGCGCCGCGAGCGTGGCGTGAAACTGGAAGTGATCAACCCGCCGGAAGACGCCTTCGTCGACGGGCGCATTATTCGCTCACTTCAGGCCAACCTGTTTGCCGTGCTGCGTGACATCCTGTTTGTTAACGGGCAGATCCACAACGCAGGCCGTTTCCAGCATCTCGACCTGGAAAGCTCTGTTCATATCACCAACCTGGTGTTCTCGATTTTGCGAAACGCTCGTGCCCTGCACGTCGGCGAAGCACCGAACATGGTCGTTTGCTGGGGCGGCCACTCCATTAACGAAACCGAATATCTCTATGCCCGTCGGGTGGGAACGCAACTCGGCCTGCGTGAACTGAATATCTGTACGGGCTGTGGCCCAGGGGCAATGGAAGCGCCAATGAAAGGTGCCGCGGTTGGACATGCGCAACAGCGTTACAAAGAGGGGCGATTTATCGGTATGACCGAACCGTCAATCATCGCTGCTGAGCCACCTAACCCGCTGGTTAATGAGCTGATTATCATGCCGGATATTGAGAAACGTCTTGAGGCGTTTGTCCGTATCGCCCACGGCATAATCATCTTCCCGGGCGGTGTGGGGACAGCGGAAGAGTTGCTTTATCTGCTGGGCATTCTGATGAACCCGGCCAATAAAGATCAGGTTCTGCCGTTGATCCTGACCGGACCAAAAGAGAGCGCCGACTACTTCCGCGTGCTGGACGAGTTCATCGTGCATACGCTGGGGGAATCCGCGCGTCGTCACTATCGCATCATCATTGATGATGCAGCAGAAGTGGCTCGTCAGATGAAAAAATCGATGCCGCTGGTGAAAGAGAATCGTCGTGATACCGGCGATGCTTACAGCTTCAACTGGTCAATTCGTATTGCACCGGACCTGCAGATCCCATTCGAACCTACGCACGAGAATATGGCGAACCTGAAACTCTACCCGGATCAACCGGTGGAAGTCCTGGCTGCCGATCTGCGTCGTGCCTTCTCCGGGATTGTGGCGGGGAACGTGAAAGAGATGGGCATCCGCGCCATTGAACAACATGGTCCGTACAAAATTCACGGTGACCGGGAGATGATGCGTCGCATGGACGATATGCTGCAGGGCTTTGTCGCCCAACACCGCATGAAGCTGCCAGGCTCAGCCTACATTCCTTGCTACGAAATCTGCACTTAACGCTTAGCGTCTTCTCTTTAAAGCCGGGTCGTCATACAACGCGTCCCGGCTTTTTTATTACCGAAGCAATTCATATAGCTCGCTTATATCTTTTACAAATCACACCAGAACGCAAACGATTACCTTGATTTTACAACCGTAAGTTATCAGCCTTAATCCAAATTACCCGCCAGAAAATACTAAAAACCCGTTTCTTTACAGCTAAAGACACCTATATCACGGGCCTGTCTTTCAGCTCACATGTCGTTAGTGGTAGCCTTCGCGCCCGTAAATTCTCTTTGATGTTTTTTTAACAGATAAATGGTCTAAAGATGCCCACATCATAAGTGGATTATTGCATTTGAGATCGCGATCACTGATAGATTCATAACGAGAATGTATCTTTCCGCCCGCCAATAGTTACGGGTGAAAATTATTAAAAAACCGTCACTGAACGAATTTCATATTACCGTCAGGCACTTTTTCATCGGATTTGACTTAAAACCTGACAATTTGCTTCCTCCAGGAGATACAGATGGAAACCACTCAAACCAGCACCGTTGCTTCGATTGAATCCCGAAGTGGTTGGCGCAAAACGGATACCATGTGGATGCTTGGCCTTTACGGCACAGCAATCGGCGCTGGTGTACTGTTCCTTCCTATCAACGCAGGCGTCGGCGGTCTGATCCCGCTGATCATCATGGCCATCATTGCTTTCCCGATGACCTTCTTCGCACACCGCGGTCTGACCCGCTTCGTGCTGTCCGGTAAAAACCCGGGCGAAGACATCACTGAAGTGGTTGAAGAGCACTTCGGTATCGGCGCAGGTAAACTGATTACCCTGCTCTACTTCTTCGCGATTTACCCAATTCTGCTGGTTTACAGCGTGGCAATCACCAACACCGTTGAAAGCTTCATGACGCACCAGCTGCACATGACGCCGCCTCCGCGTGCAATTCTGTCTCTGATTCTGATCGTAGGCATGATGACTATCGTGCGCTTCGGTGAGCAGATGATTGTTAAAGCAATGAGCGTACTGGTCTTCCCGTTCGTGATTGCTCTGATGGTACTGGCTTGCTACCTGATCCCACAGTGGAACGGTGCAGCACTGGAAACCCTGTCCCTGAGCAGCGCATCTGCAACCGGTAACGGCCTGCTGATGACCCTGTGGCTGGCGATTCCGGTAATGGTCTTCTCCTTCAACCACTCCCCAATCATCTCCTCCTTCGCAGTGGCGAAGCGTGAAGAGTACGGCAACGGTGCAGAGAAGAAATGCTCCAGCATCCTGGCACGTGCACACATCATGATGGTACTGACCGTGATGTTCTTCGTCTTCAGCTGCGTACTGAGCCTCTCCCCGGCGGATCTGGCAGCAGCGAAAGAGCAGAACATCTCTATTCTGTCTTACCTGGCGAACCACTTTAACGCACCAGTCATTGCGTGGATGGCACCTATCATCGCGATTATCGCCATCACCAAATCCTTCCTCGGTCACTACCTGGGCGCGCGTGAAGGCTTCAACGGTATGGTGATCAAATCTCTGCGCGGTAAAGGCAAGAGCATTGAAATCAGCAAGCTGAACAAAATCACCGCTCTGTTCATGCTGATCACCACCTGGGCAGTTGCGACTCTGAACCCAAGCATCCTGGGCATGATTGAAACTCTGGGTGGCCCGGTTATCGCGATGATTCTGTTCCTGATGCCGATGTACGCGATTCAGAAAGTGCCTGCGATGCGTAAATACAGCGGCCACATCAGCAACGTCTTCGTTGTTGTGATGGGTCTGATTGCCATCTCCGCTATTTTCTTCTCACTGTTCAGCTAATACCTCCTGCGCCGTCCTCGGGCGGCGCATTCTTCCTCTCTGACTGAAAGCAATGGACGCATCATGATTAGCGTATTCGATATTTTCAAAATCGGTATTGGTCCTTCCAGCTCTCACACCGTCGGACCAATGAAAGCCGGTAAGCAGTTCACGGATGACTTGATTGCACGCGGCATTCTGCATGACGTAACCCGCGTGGTTGTTGATGTTTACGGTTCTCTTTCCCTGACCGGGAAAGGCCACCATACCGATATCGCCATTATCATGGGCCTGGCGGGAAACCTGCCGGATACCGTTGATATTGACGCGATCCCTGGCTTCATCCAGGACGTTAATACCCACGGTCGCCTGCTGCTGGCAAATGGCGAACATGAAGTGGAATTCCCGGTTGATCGCTGCATGAATTTCCATGCTGACAACCTGTCGCTGCACGAAAACGGTATGCGTATCACTGCGCTGGCCGGCGACAAAGCGGTATACAGCCAGACTTACTACTCTATCGGCGGCGGTTTTATCGTCGACGAAGACCACTTTGGTCAAACCAGTACCTCTTCGGTCGACGTGCCTTATCCGTACAAAACTGCGGCGGACCTTCAGCGTCACTGCCAGGAGACAGGACTTTCCCTCTCCGGCCTGATGATGAAAAACGAGCTGGCACTTCACAGCAAAGCGGAGCTGGAACAGCACTTTGCTAATGTTTGGGAAGTGATGCGCGGCGGTATTGAGCGCGGGATCACCACCGAAGGCGTTCTGCCTGGCAAGCTTCGCGTGCCGCGTCGTGCAGCAGCGCTACGCCGTATGTTGGTCAGCACCGACAAAACGACAACAGATCCAATGGCAGTCGTGGACTGGATCAACATGTTCGCGCTGGCAGTAAACGAGGAGAACGCCGCAGGTGGCCGCGTGGTCACTGCGCCGACCAAC
The DNA here is from genome assembly GCF_046521475.1 of Enterobacter sp. CPE_E890. Lineage (NCBI taxonomy): Bacteria > Pseudomonadati > Pseudomonadota > Gammaproteobacteria > Enterobacterales > Enterobacteriaceae > Enterobacter > Enterobacter sp. CPE_E890. The sequence continues at coordinate 4,027,996 of NZ_JBKFZW010000001.1, forward strand.
GGTGCCTGCGGTATCGTTCCGGCCGTGCTCGCGTACTACGACAAGTTTATCCGCGAAGTGAACGCTAATTCTCTGGCGCGCTACCTGCTGGTCGCCAGTGCAATCGGTTCCCTGTATAAGATGAACGCGTCAATTTCTGGTGCGGAAGTAGGCTGTCAGGGTGAAGTCGGTGTGGCTTGCTCTATGGCGGCGGCGGGTCTGGCTGAGCTGTTGGGTGCAAGCCCAACGCAGGTGTGCATTGCTGCAGAAATTGGCATGGAACATAACCTGGGGCTGACCTGTGACCCGGTTGCCGGACAGGTACAGGTGCCGTGTATCGAGCGTAACGCGATCGCTTCCGTGAAGGCGGTGAACGCTGCACGTATGGCCCTGCGTCGTACCAGCGAACCGCGCGTCTGTCTCGATAAAGTTATCGAAACCATGTACGAAACCGGGAAAGATATGAACGCCAAATACCGCGAAACCTCTCGCGGCGGTCTGGCGATGAAGATCGTTACCTGCGATTAAGCCTCTCAGGAAGCCTCGTTTTGCGAGGCTTCTTCCTGTTTCCCCTCACACTATTCGTTTCATCCTGCCGACAGTGTTACCCTTTACCCATCAGATTTAAGGGAGAATCTCTGTGGCTGTTCATTTGCTTATTGTCGACGCACTCAACCTGATTCGCCGGATCCATGCGGTACAAGGCACCCCCTGTAAAGACACTTGCCTGCACGCACTGGAGCAGCTTATCCGCCATAGCGAACCGACTCATGTTGTGGCCGTGTTTGACGACGAAGCGCGTAACACTGGCTGGCGTCACCAGCGCCTGCCTGATTACAAGGCCGGACGTGCCCCGATGCCAGACGATCTGCATGCCGAGATGCCCGCCATTCGTGCCGCCTTTGAACAGCGCGGCGTCCCTTGCTGGGGGGCGCATGGCAATGAAGCTGACGATCTGGCGGCAACACTTGCGGTTAAAGTTGCCAGCGCTGGGCATCAGGCGACGATTGTTTCAACCGATAAAGGCTACTGCCAGCTGCTCTCACCTACGATCCGCATCCGTGATTACTTCCAGAAACGCTGGCTTGATGCCCCTTTCATTGCCAGTGAGTTTGGCGTCTCGCCTGAACAGCTGCCAGATTACTGGGGGCTGGCGGGTATCAGCAGCTCGAAGGTGCCGGGTGTCGCGGGTATAGGGCCAAAAAGTGCCGCTCAGTTGCTAACGGATTTTCAGAGTCTGGAAGGGATTTACGCCAGGCTGGATGAGGTGCCGGAAAAATGGCGCAAGAAGCTTGAAGCAAACAAAGAGATGGCCTTTATCTGCCGGGATGTAGCGACGCTACAAACGAGTTTACAGCTGGACGGGAATTTGCAGCAGTTAAGGCTGGAACGTTAATACAATTCACGATTTGTCTGCCCGGCAAGCACAGCGCCACCGGGCAAAATAAAGCACACACTATCGCTCGTCGCGACGTCCACCGACAGCGGCCCACCAGCGACGAATATGCACCGTCACCTCTTCGCGGTCGTGATACAGCTGACGCGCCTGGATCTCCGCGTTAATGCCATGCTCATCCAGTTGCTGCTGAATATAAGCCAGATTCTGCGACACTTCCTCATAGCGCTTTTTCATTGGCAACTTGAGGTTGAAGATCGTCTCACGACACCAGCCGTTCACCAGCCAGGAAGCCATCAGCGCGGCCACTTTGGCCGGTTTCTCAACCATATCGCACACCATCCAGGAGATGTTGTTCCGGTTCGGACGATAGCGGAAACCATCTTCACGCAGCCAGGTAACCTGCCCGGTATCCATCAGGCTTTGTGCCATCGGGCCGTTATCGACAGATGAAACCCACATGTTACGTTTCACCAGTTGGTAGGTCCAGCCGCCCGGGCACGCACCGAGATCGACGGCATACATGCCGTTTGCCAGACGCTCGTCCCACTCATCTGCCGGGATAAAGACGTGGAAGGCTTCTTCCAGCTTCAGCGTTGAACGGCTCGGCGCATCGGCCGGGAAGCGCAAACGCGGGATGCCCATAAAGAAGGGAGAGTTGTTGGTGGTGTATGAATACCCCGTATAGCAGCAGCCTGGTGCGATAAAGAAGATATGCACCACCGGACGTTTAGGCGTTTCGTAGTTCGTCAGGATACCCGCATCACGCAGCGCTGCACGCAGCGGTACGGTAAATTTGCGGCAGAACTTCATCAGCTCTTTGCTTTCATTGGTATCCGCCACTTCAACGCGCAGATCCCCGCCCTTCTCCACCACGCCCTGCAGCATGCCGACAATTGGGGTGATACGGTCTTCCGGCGGAAGATCCTTCAGCAGCTCACCCGCGACAAACATCTGGCGGGCAAAGATCAATGAGTTGAAAGGTAGTTCACGCGCCAGCTTATCCGCGTCTTCAGGCTGATAGCATTCAAATACCACATAGCCTGCATTCTCTTTAACGCGCGCAAAGCCGAAGACCTCGCGCTTTGCCGCTTTATCGGTAATTTCCGCGGCGCACTCTTTCTCAAACCCCGGGCGACAATATAAAACAACCTTATTCATGAACAACGCCCTTGCGTTTCAGACGGATAGCTCCGATAAACATTAATACCCAACCCGCCAGGAAGCTAACGCCACCGACAGGTGTAACAAACGCCCACAGGCGTAAATGCGAAAGTGCCAGACAGTAGAGACTGCCACTGAAAAGCACGGTGCCCAACGCCATAAAGACGCTGCTCCAGTAAAACCAGATACTGATACGGCGCTGCATCGCCACCGCCAGCCCAAAAATAGCCAACGTGTGGAATGCCTGATATTCAAGGCCGGTCTGGATCCAGCCCATCTCTACTGCGCCCAAAGACTTGCTTAATACATGTGCGCCAAAAGCGCCCAGTGCAACAAAAATAAAGCCACTCACCGCGGCAAAAATCAGCATGAATCGGCTGGTCATGTTTAAGTCCTGAATTGATGCGTGCCCGGCACACAAACGTTATTGTTCATACCTGAAGCGGAATTTTTCTTGCTCGCTTGCCGCTTTCGCCAGTATCCACTGCCGGAAAGCGGCTATTTTACCCAGTTCTGCCTGACTGTCATGACAAACCAGATAAAACGCATTCTTGCTGACCAGAACATCATTAAAAGGGCAAACCAGGCGGCCTGCCTCAATTTCGGACTGCGCCATGACGTTGTTCGCCAACGCCACGCCTTGCCCGTGAATAGCAGCCTGTAACACCATCGCACTGTGGCTAAAAATGGGCCCCTGCTGCACGTTTATATGAGTAAGACCTAATTGACGGGTATAAGTTTGCCAGTCACGGCGAGACGCATCATGTAAAAGTGTATGTTGCGCCAGGTCAGCAGGTGTCTTCAGCGCCTTTTCACCCGTTAATAGCAGAGGCGAACAGACCGGCAGGAGATATTCTGCGTATAATTTTTCGACGCGCAAGCCCGGCCAGTTACCGCGACCGTAAAAAATGGCGACATCGACGTCATCTGCCAGCTTGTCTTCCTGACGATCGACCGCCTGGATTCGAACGTCGATCCCCGGATAAGCTGAGTTAAAGCTTGAGAGTCTTGGCACCAGCCATTGAATGGCAAAACTGGGCAATAAACTAACAGTCAGGGCACCTTTTGCACTTCGGGCCTGCAGCTTACGCGTGGCCTCCGTGAGCTGGGAAAAAATCTCTTTAATATCCTGAAAATAGCTCTGCCCCTCTTCGGTCAACAGCAATGAACGGTTGCGTCGACGAAACAGCTTAAGGCCCAGAAAATCCTCCAGGGACTTGATTTGGTGACTTACTGCGGCCTGTGTCACAAAAAGCTCATCTGCTGCACGTGTAAAGCTCAGGTGACGTGCTGCTGCATCAAAAACACGTAATGCATTAAGGGGTGGCAATCGCTTCGACATGGTTATCTGGCTTAGATGTTAACGGATTTTAACAAACAGGAAACAACGTTTAACCTATTAGTTTTTTTTATCTGAGACATTATAATTTGTCCGTTGAGGAACTACCAGCAAATACCTATAGTGGCGGCACTTCCTGAGCCGGAACGAAGAGCTTTTTTTGGAATGCGTGTTCTGAAGGGCTTTTGGCTTACGGTTGTGATGTTGTGTTGTTGTGTTTGCAATTGGTCTGCGATTCAGACCACGGTAGCAACGCTACCAATTTTTCACTTCCTGTACATTTACCCTGTCTGTCCATAGTGATTAATGTAGCACCGCCAATTTGCGGTGCTTTTTTTTCGCCTGCGATCTTAGTGCTGAATCTCAACCATCTCTTTAACATCGCTTCGGTTGATCTGCTGCTTGTTCCCGTTGGCATCTTTGTATGAAATCATCCCGGTATCATTATCAGTTGACGGTTTCCCTTCCGAAACGATGGAACGACCATCGTTGGTGTGCATCACGTAGTTGTTACCAGAACAGGCGCTCAGGGCAAAAGTAAACGCACAGGCAGAAATGATTGCAGCTGTCTTGTTCATGATTATTCTCCTTTAGCAATTAATGCTATTCAAACCTCGATTTATAACAGGCTAAAACATCCGCCTAACACTATTTAGCATAACCTGCTTTTTTGGGGTCATCAGGATAAGCAGACAATTCTGATAGATATCAACCTCCTTGCCCTGCCGCTGAAATTGCGCGACGATCTTGCTATTGAAATGAGGAATCCCATGAACGCTTTCAGTCCCGCACATTTTCGCGAACAGTTTCCGGCGCTGGCCGATGCCGGTATTTATCTTGATAGCGCTGCCACCGCCCTGAAGCCACAGGCGGTTATTGAAGCGACGCAGCAGTTCTACAGCCTGAGCGCCGGGAATGTGCATCGCAGCCAGTTTGCCGAAGCGCAGCGTCTGACCGCGCGCTATGAAGCCGCACGCGATCAGGTAGCACGTTTGATCAATGCAGAAGGCGGGAAAAATATCGTCTGGACGCGGGGCACGACCGAAGCCATCAATATGGTGGCCCAGTGCTATGCACGCCCGTTGCTACAGCCAGGAGATGAGATCATCGTCAGTGAGGCAGAGCACCATGCCAACCTGGTACCGTGGTTGATGGTCGCTGAGCAAACGGGGGCACGTATTGTGAAACTCCCGCTGGGACCAGATCTCCTACCCGACGTGGCTCAACTGCCTGAGTTGATTACTCCACGCAGCCGCATTCTGGCCCTCGGGCAGATGTCGAACGTCACGGGGGGATGTCCGGATCTGGCTCAGGCCATTCGCATCGCCCATGCCAGCGGCATGGTGGTGATGGTCGATGGCGCACAAGGGATCGTGCATTTCCCTGCTGATGTGCAAAAGCTGGATATTGATTTTTACGCTTTCTCTGCACACAAGCTGTATGGCCCAACCGGCATCGGAGCGTTGTACGGTAAGCCGGAACTGCTGGCGCAAATGACACCGTGGCTCGGTGGCGGCAAAATGATTACCGAAGTGACCTTCGACGGCTTTAAAACCCAGGAGATTCCCTATCGCCTTGAAGCCGGTACGCCAAACGTGGCCGGCGTCATTGGTCTGAGTGCCGCTCTCGAATGGCTTGCTGAAACAGACACTGCTCAGGCTGAAAGCTGGAGCCGCGGACTGGCGACGCTTGCAGAGGAAGAACTCAAAAAGCGCCCGGGTTTCCGCTCGTTCCGCGTTCAGGATTCCAGCCTGCTCGCCTTTGATTTTGCAGGCGTTCATCATAGCGACATGGTGACGCTACTTGCCGGGTATGGCATTGCCCTGCGTGCCGGACAGCATTGTGCCCAGCCGCTCCTGGCGGCACTCGGCGTTAGCGGTACGCTACGCGCCTCGTTTGCGCCATATAATACCCGAAGCGATGTTGATGCGCTGGTTGCCGCCGTCGACCGCGCCCTTGAAATACTGGTGGATTAATGACTCACGCTGCTTTAGCCGGACATCCGTTTGGCACGGTCATCACAGAAGAGACCTTAAAACAGACCTTCGCCCCTCTCTCACAATGGGAAGATAAATATCGCCAGTTAATCCTTCTCGGTAAACAGCTCCCGACGCTGTCTGACGACCTAAAAGCCCAGGCAAAAGAGATCGCTGGCTGCGAGAACCGCGTCTGGCTGGGCGTCAGCGTCGCTGGCGAGAAGCTGCATTTCTTTGGCGACAGCGAAGGACGTATTGTCCGCGGGCTGTTGGCGGTACTGTTAACCGCCGTCGAGGGGAAAAGCGCGGCGGAGTTGCTGGCACACTCGCCGCTGGCGCTGTTTGATGAGCTTGGGCTGCGGGCGCAGCTTAGCGCCTCACGCGGCCAGGGTCTGATCGCGCTTAGCGAAGCGGTGCAGGATGCGGCACGTCAGGCTCAGGCCTGACGTTCTGCTTTCGCCATCATCTTCTTCAGGGCGTGAGATACAGCTATAAAACCGAAGGACGCGGTCACCATAGTGGCCGCACCAAAGCCTGAGGCACAATCCATACGTTTTGGCCCTTCCGCCGTACTTTTCATCGCACAGACAGAGCCATCAGCCTGCGGGTAGACCAGCGCTTCTGTAGAAAACACGCAGTCAACGCCGAGCTTGCCTTTGCTGTTCTTCACCACGTTAAAGTCGCTCTTCAGCCTTTCACGCAGCTTGGCAGCCAGCGGATCCTGAATGGTTTTCGCCAGATCGGCCACCTGGATCTGCGTAGGGTCGATCTGCCCTCCTGCGCCACCAGTGGTGACCAGAGGTACCTTGTAACGACGACAGTAAGCGATCAGCGCGGCTTTAGGGCGTACGCTGTCAATGGCATCAATCACATAGCTGTAGCCTTTATTCATGTACTCTGCGACGTTATCGGCTGTCACAAAGTCGTCAATGACCGTCACCCGGCATTCAGGGTTGATCAGACGAATACGCTCCGCCATGACCTCAGATTTTGCCAGACCGACGTTATCACGCAGGGCATGGATTTGACGGTTGGTGTTGGTGACGCACACGTCGTCCATATCAATCAGCGTGATTGCGCCAATACCGGTTCTCGCCAGCGCTTCTGCCGCCCAGGAACCCACACCACCAATACCCACGACGCAAACATGCGCATCCGCAAACAGCTGCAGGGCTTTTTCACCATAGAGACGTGCCGTGCCGCCAAAACGCTGACGCCAGGCATCGCTGATTACCACTGACATAAAACCTCAGATGTAAAAAGGGTGAGGTTTCTCCTCACCCTGAACATGAATCCGTATTGCGCTCAGAATACCACAATCAGCCGCTGAATACGCTTCCTGCGCCCGGCGCTGCTTTGAGCACCCATACGCGTCCGTAGTGGTTATACCAGCCGGCACGGTGACCCGCATCCGGACCAATCCCCTGATAGATATCGAAGTGCTGGCCTTTAATCGCCCCACCCACATCCAGCGCCACCATCAGACGTAGCTCATACTGGCCGTTAAATTTGCCATTATTATCCAGCAGAGGCACTTCCGCGAGCAGCGTAGTGCCAGCAGGAATAATTGAACGATCCGATGCCACCGACGCACGACCAATCAGCGGTACAGCGCTCGCCCCTTTCACCGGAGCAAAGTTTTGCGGTTTAAAGAAGACAAACGACGGGTTTTGTTCCAGCAGCTCGCGCACCTCGGCTTCGCTGTGTTTTTCACCCCACTCGCGGATCGCCTGCATCGACATATCTTCTTTCTTCACTTCGCCGCGATCGATCAACACCTTACCAATACTGCGATAGGCATGGCCGTTTTTACCGGAATAGCTGAAGAAGTTAAGCGGCGAACCATCACCGAAATCAATATAACCGCTGCCCTGAACATCCATGATGAAGTTATCCATCAGTGAATTGCTGTAAGCCAGGACGTAGTTTTCGCTCAACGCACCAGAGTAGATTTCTGCACGGGACGGCAGGCGGCCGCGTTTTGGCGGCATACGATAAATTGGATACTGGAATTCGCCCTGGCGGGAGTGCCGCGCCTGAATCACTGGCGTGTAATACCCCGTGAACTGGACGTTCCCGTAGTTATCTGCCCCTTCCATCTGCCAGGCGTCGATACCAAACTGGCGCATGTTGCGCGTATCGCCGCCCGCGCGCAGCCAGTCCTGTACTGCACTGTAAACGTTGTTTTGTGAGCCATACAGGCGTGGTGACGCATTGCGGATCTGATAGACCTGCTCGGAGAAATCTCCGGCGTTAATCGGTGCGCCAACAGCATCAGGCTGGTTAACTAAGGAGAAAGGCTGGGATAATTTCCCGTCTTTATACTGTTGACCGCGATCGGTCGGTTTGGAAGAGCAGGCCGCAAGAATGGCTACCATTGCGCCCGTCATCAGATACTTCGCCCAACGTCCTTTCATTATATCTCGTCTTTAAGTTGCCCATTTCCGCGTGATGAAGATAACAAACCGCCAGGGCTAATGAAATGCGATCGCATGACCTTTGGCAAATTTTGCGCAAAAAATAGTCCAAACAGAGCCATGTCGTTCAATTTGCATACAAAATCATGATTTATGTGAAAAAGGGGTTGCATCACAAACCTATCCGAGTATAGTGCGCATCCACGGACGCGGGGTGGAGCAGCCTGGTAGCTCGTCGGGCTCATAACCCGAAGGTCGTCGGTTCAAATCCGGCCCCCGCAACCAATTAAAATTTGATGAAGTATCTTCTACAACAGTAGAAAGACGGACGCGGGGTGGAGCAGCCTGGTAGCTCGTCGGGCTCATAACCCGAAGGTCGTCGGTTCAAATCCGGCCCCCGCAACCAATCAAATTTGAAGAAGTAAGTTTCTACAGAAGTAGAAAGACGGACGCGGGGTGGAGCAGCCTGGTAGCTCGTCGGGCTCATAACCCGAAGGTCGTCGGTTCAAATCCGGCCCCCGCAACCAATACTTCTTAAAACAATAAACACCCTTAAGGGTGTTTTTTTGTATCTGTCGTTTGTGAATTTGCCGGGTATTTCACCCGGCTGAAAGATTTACCCGCGTCGCGCCAGCGTCGCCCCATCAGAGAAATACGCTCGGATCCCTGCCAGAATCGACTCCGCTACCTCCTGCTGGAATTTTGCCGTCTTGAGCTTACGCTCTTCTTCAACATTACTGATAAAAGCCGTCTCAACCAGAATGGACGGAATGTCCGGCGCCTTGAGCACCGCAAACCCGGCCTGTTCTACGCTGTTTTTATGCAGCTTATTGATGTTACCCAGCTTGCCCAACACCGCTTTACCAAATTTCAGGCTGTCGTTGATGGTCAGTGATTGCACCATATCGAACATGGTGTGATCGACATAACGGTCGCCGCTTTTGCCCACACCACCGATGAGATCCGAGGCGTTCTGGGTATCCGCGAGATATCTCGCGGCAGTACTGGTCGCCCCTTTGGTTGAGAGCGCAAACACCGAAGAACCGCTTGGCTGGCGGCTGGTAAACGCATCCGCATGGATAGACACAAACAAATCGGCGCGCTGCTTCTGCGCTTTTGCCACGCGAACTTTCAGCGGAATAAAGACATCTTCATTACGCGTCATATAGGCGCGCATATTGCCTTCTTTATCGATCAACGCCTTCAGACGGCGGGCGATTTGCAGCACCACGTCTTTTTCGCGGGTGCGATATTTTCCGACAGCACCCGAGTCTTCCCCGCCGTGCCCCGGATCAAGCATGATCACAATCGGACGATCGCGCCCTGCTTTACCCGGCTGTGGGCCACTTTGCGCAGGTGGAACCTGCTTCTCAAGATTGCCCTGGTTATAATCTTCCAGTAACGCCAACAGAGGATCCTGAATATCCGTCGCATTCGCCGGGTAGAGATCCATTACCAGACGCTCTTTGAAGGTCGCAACAGGTGCGAGAGCAAACAGTTGAGGCTTAACGTTCTGCTTCAGCTCAAACACCATACGCACGGTTTGCGGATCAAACTGCCCGACGCGCGCCGATTTAATAAACGGATCGTCACCGCGGATCTGCGCCGCCATCCCCTTCAGCACGGAATTGAGATTCACCCCTTCGAGATCCACGACCACGCGTTCAGGATTGCTTAAGGCAAATTGCTTATATTTCAACACGCGATTGGATTCAACCGTCACGCGCGTATAGGTCGACGACGGCCAGACGCGAACCGCCACCACCTGACTTGTGGCGGCTAATCCTACCTGACTGACGCTAAGCAACCACATTGCCCCGGCCCCTTTTAACAAACGGCGACGGCTTATTGCTGAGTTGGATCCCGACATGCTTCTCCCGAGCAAGAAAACTGACTGATATACAAAATGTCCAAATTGACCGAAAACTTTAACGAATGACGCATAAACTGTCATCTATTAAAGGGTAAACAATCATACGTTAACGCACGGATTACTTATTAATTTCTGTGGGTCGCGGAAAATTTGCGCTTGCACACACGCCCACAATCGAATAAAAATACAGAAATTACGAATAAACATTCATTAAGGGTTGTGCCATGGTGAAGGAGCGTAGAACCGAACTGGTCCAGGGATTCCGCCATTCTGTTCCCTATATCAACGCCCATCGGGGAAAAACGTTTGTCATCATGCTTGGCGGCGAAGCCATTGAGCATGAAAATTTTTCCAGCATCGTCAATGATATTGGCCTGCTACACAGCCTCGGGATCCGCCTGGTGGTGGTCTATGGCGCGCGCCCGCAGATCGACGCCAACCTGGCCGCACACCACCACGAGCCGATTTACCACAAACATACCCGCGTTACGGATGCGAAAACCCTGGAGCTGGTGAAGCAAGCTGCAGGTCTGCTGCAGCTGGATATTACGGCTCGCCTGTCGATGAGCCTGAATAACACGCCATTGCAGGGTGCGCATATCAACGTCGTGAGCGGTAACTTCATCATTGCCCAGCCGCTCGGCGTGGACGATGGCGTCGATTACTGCCACAGCGGCCGTATTCGTCGTATTGATGAAGAAGCTATTCACCGCCAGCTGGACAGCGGTGCCATCGTGCTGATGGGCCCGGTCGCCGTTTCCGTGACCGGAGAAAGCTTTAACCTGACGTCTGAAGAGATTGCCACGCAGCTGGCGATCAAGCTGAAGGCGGAAAAAATGATTGGGTTTTGCTCTTCCCAGGGTGTCGTAAACGATGAAGGGGTGATTGTGCCCGAACTCTTCCCTAATGAAGCCCAGGCCCGCGTAGAAGCACTGGAAGCTGAAGGTGACTACCATTCTGGTACCGTGCGTTTTCTGCGTGGTGCGGTGAAAGCCTGTCGCAGCGGCGTGCGCCGCAGCCACCTGATCAGCTATCAGGAAGACGGCGCCCTACTGCAGGAGCTGTTCTCCCGCGACGGTATTGGTACACAGATTGTGATGGAGAGTGCGGAGCAGATCCGCCGCGCCACCATCAATGATATCGGCGGTATTCTGGAACTGATCCGGCCGCTGGAGCAACAGGGTATTCTGGTGCGTCGTTCGCGGGAACAGCTGGAAATGGAGATCGACAAATTCACCATTATTCAGCGCGATAACCTGACCATTGCCTGTGCCGCACTCTATCCATTCCCGGAAGAGAAGATCGGTGAAATGGCCTGCGTGGCGGTGCACCCTGATTACCGCAGCTCCTCACGCGGCGAAATGCTGCTTGAGCGCGTGGCAGCGCAAGCCCGCCAGATGGGCCTGAGCAAGCTGTTCGTCCTGACGACACGCAGCATTCACTGGTTCCAGGAGCGTGGATTCACGCCGGTAGATATAGATTATCTGCCAGAAACGAAGAAAGAGATGTACAACTATCAGCGCCGTTCAAAAGTGCTGATGGCTGATCTGGGATGATACGATGCCCTCACCGTCTGGTGAGGGCTTTCGCTTAAAGAGACTCAAATATCGCGCTCAGTCCGCTCCGGCGCTCTGTACGGGTGGCAATGGCCTGCACCAGCACACGTTCATCGGTATAGAGTGACAAGCGCTGACGCGCGCGCGTAATCGCGGTATAAATCAGCTCGCGGGTAATAACAGGTGAAAGCTGTGTCGGCAGGATCAGCGCCGCATGGTTAAACTCGGAGCCCTGGGATTTATGCACCGTCATCGCCCACGCGGTTTCATGCTCAGGCAAACGGCTGGGCTGGAAAGACTTCACGCTACCGTCCGGCAACTGGAACCAGACGCGCAGCCCCTGGCCGCGATCGAGCGCAATCCCGATATCCCCGTTAAACAACCCCAGCGCACTGTCGTTGCGGGAGATCATTACGGGTCGTCCTTCAAACCAGCGCGAATGCGGCATGCGGTTGATTTTGTGCTTCTGAACAAGAAGCTGCTCCAGCCTGTCGTTCAGCCCACTGACGCCAAACGGCCCTTCCCTCAGTGCGCACAGTAACTGGTACTCACCAAAGGCGGCAATGACCTGCTCTGGTGAGTTGCGCTGTTGGACACATGCCAGGAAATGCTGATACCCCTCCAGGGCGTCATCCAGCATCACCTGATACTCTTCTCCGCTTTGCAGTGATTTTTTCTCGATGTCGGTAAACGTACCGTCAAACACCGCACGCGTACTGTGCCGATCGCCACGGTTTACCGCGGCAGCCAGTTGGCCGATACCGGAGTCGCTGCCGAAACGATAGCTTTTTTGCAGCAGGCACAGGCTGTCGCGTAGCGCTCCCGCCACTGGCGAGTTATCGGGTTCAAGTACGCATCCGGTCAAACGCGCCAGCTCCTGAGCACGCGCGGTGGTATAGCCAAAGCTGGCGTAAGTACAAATATCCCCCAGCACCGCCCCAGCTTCCACTGAAGCAAGCTGGTCACGATCGCCCAGAAAAATGACGCGCGCATGGGGCGGCAGAGCATCAATCAACCGCGACATCATCGTCAGGTCGATCATCGATGCTTCATCTACCACCAGTACGTCCAGATGCAGCGGGTTACCCGCATGATATCGCAGACGCTGGCTACCTGGCTGAGCACCAAGCAGTCGGTGCAGCGTACTGGCTTCATTTGGGAAAAGCGCAAGTTGCTCCCCGGTGAGCGGCAGCTTTTGCAATGCCCCACCTAACGATTCCGTCAGACGAGCCGCCGCTTTGCCAGTGGGGGCCGCCAGACGAATACGGCACTTGTGCTCGCCCGATAGCTGGATCAACGCGGCAAGCAGTTTTGCCACGGTGGTCGTTTTCCCGGTTCCCGGGCCGCCAGAGATAACCGAGATCCGCCGCGTCAACGCCACGGCTGCCGCGACTTTTTGCCAGTCTGTCGCCTCATCAGAGGTAAACAGCGTATCCAGCACCTGCCGGAGTTGCGCTTCATCGCAAGGCAGAGGCGCATTCGTCTCGCTGAAGAAGCGCGCCACCGTCAGTTCATTGCGCCACAGCCGGTTAAGGTACAAACGTTCGCCGCACAGGATCATCGGCGTCCCGGTATCGGTTCCGCTCACGGCTGGCGAGCCGAGTAATATCCCCTGCCAGTCCACTGCGTCATCCAGCAACGCGAAACACGCCTGTAAAGCCGGAGGCATTTTCTCATCAACAACCAGACGCGACAGCGGCAGGCAGACATGCCCCTCTCCCGCGTCTTTACTCAGGATTGCGGCGGCGAGCATCACAGCGGGTTCATCGCCTGCCACCATCATGGCAAACTGTACATCGAGGTGGCGGAGTAATCGTTGTTCTACCGCTTCCAGCAATAGCGCCTGCATCGTCATGCCACCTCCTCTGTGCTTGCGGAAAACAAGTTATCCATTTTTTCAATCAGTTCCACAGCCGGACGCGTACTAAAGATGCCAGAGCGCGGATCGTTAGCATCCACTCCGCGCAGGAACAGGTAAATAACGCCGCCAAAATGGTCTTCGTAACGATAATCGGCAATGCGATGCCGCAGGTACCGATGCAGCGCCAGGGTATAGAGCTGATACTGCAGATCGTAGCGATGTGCTTGCATGGCTGATGCCATCGCCTGCTGGGTATAGGCTTCGCTGTTTTCACCCAACCAGTTTGATTTGTAGTCCAGCAGGTAGTAACGCCCTTCGTGGCGGAAAACCAGGTCGATAAACCCTTTTAACATTCCCTGCACCTGGCGGAAGTTCAGCGCTGGGCAACCGGCAGATAACGGATCATGCTCGCGGATCAACGCATCAAGCGCGTCGGCTCTGAGGGGGCTGGCAATAGGGAGATAAAATTCCATCTCCACCTGTTTATCTTTGTTAGTCAACTGACTCAGAGAGATCCCTTGCGCCGTCAGTGGGGCGTGCAGAACCGTGCTGATCCAGTCGGTGAGAACCGGCTGCCACTGAGCGTCATAGCCTCCACTCTGCAACATCTTTAGCACCCACTCCTCAGAGACTGGCTGGGTAAAATCCAGCTCTTCAAACAGGCTATGTAAAAATGTGCCTGGTGAGGCGCCACGCGGGAATTGATGCGGAGTGAGCGCTGGCTCAACAGGTACGCTACCGGTCCCTGCTGCATCGACGTCCAGTTTTGGCATCAGATCCTGGGCAATGCTCTGCCCGTGCTGCTGTAAACCGGAATAACTCGTCACGCGCCAGTCGTCAGCAATTGTGCGCACAACCTGACGGGCATGGAGCTCAGACTCGCGGAGCTCCGGTATTTGCCAGCGGCTATTATCGGGCTGCGACGGAATGTGCAGGGCAGTATGATCCCCACATAGTGATTCGATGCACTGGCGCAGGCCTGCTGCATCTTTGGGTTCCCCGAGCTGAATAAGCCGCCCCAGCGCACTCAGATGAAAATCGCTCTCCCCGGTCTTCTCACCACGGCGACGAAACAGTGGGGCGACACCCATGCTGCAGTGCCAGACCGAACGGGTCAGCGCTACATAGAGCAGGCGTAAATCTTCCGCCAGACGTTCGGCCTCTGCCAGCTCAACGCTGGACTCAGCTTTACTGAGATCGAGCACCGCCTCAAATGACTCGCGATCGTGGTAAAAGGCCTGATCCTGCACGCGGTAATTGGCAATAAACGGCAACCAGACCAGCGGATACTCCAGGCCTTTCGACTTGTGAATGGTGACGATCTGCACCAGATGTTTATCACTTTCAAGACGCATCTGCTGACTGGACGAATTACTGTTCGGGTCGGCAATCTGTTGCGCCAGCCAGCGCACCAGAGCGTGTTCACTCTCCAGTTGCGTGCCCGCTTCCTGCAGCAGTTCACTGATGTGCAAAATGTCGGTCAGACGACGTTCACCGCCCGCGGTCGCAAGCATATTCTCCGCAATGTGACGCTGCGCCATGAGCTCACGTATCATCGCCATTACACCTCGTCTGTGCCATTTATCCCGGTAGTAAACAAACTCTTCCACTACCGCATCCCACGCGTCTTCGTCGTTGTTGAGCGCATCAATATCACGCGCATTCAGCCCGAGCATCGCGCTGGCTAACGCGCTGCGAAGCGTGCTCTCCCTCTCCGGGGCCAGCACCGCCTGCAGCAGCCATAACATCTCCTGCGCTTCCAGCGTTTCGAAGACACTGTCGCGGTTTGAGAGGTAGACGGACGGAATGTTCAGCAATGTCAGGGCATCGCGGATAAGCGCAGCCTCCTGACGGCTACGCACGAGCACCGTAATATCCGATGCCTTTACGGGGGTTGACTCCTCGCCCTTCCAGAGCACCGCTTCGCCACGTGCCCCCGCACTCAGCCAGTCACGGATTTGCGCGGCACAGTGCTGTGCCATGGCATTTTGATAGTCCGCAACGCCACAGCCTTCTCCGTCCAGCAGCCAGAAGTTCATGGCGGTCTGAGTCGTACCGTTGAATTCGAAGCGCAATGAGGCATTTTTTGTCGCAAATTTTACCGGCTGGAAAGGGATCTCCCGGAACATAAATGCCGTATCCATGCGGCTGAAAAGCGCATTGACGCTCTCTACCATCCCGGGAGATGAACGCCAGTTGGTATCCAGTGTGTAATGTGCGTCAACTTCGCTGCGGGCTTTCATATAGGTGAAAATGTCCGCACCACGAAAAGCGTAAATAGCCTGTTTAGGATCGCCAATTAACAACAGCGCAGTATCAGACTGTTGTCGCCAGATGCGGCGGAAAATACGGTACTGCTGCGGGTCGGTATCCTGGAACTCGTCAATCATCGCAACCGGGAAACGGTTACGAATAGCCGCGGCAAGCGCTTCACCATTTTCGCTGCATAACGCGGCATCCAGGCGGCTCAGCATATCGTCAAACCCAAGTTCACCGCGGCGACGCTTTTCACGCGAGACGGTTTCACGGATCTCCACCATAGCGCGGGTGATCATCAGGTCATTGAGCGTCAACGGTTCGGCCAGCAGGGCTTCGATAGCCACAAACAGCGGATGCTCCGGCACAATGCCATCGGGTTTGGTTCGTTCAACCAGAAAACGCTGAGAGAATTTTTCAAGCGCATCCGGGAGCTGATACCCTCGCGTCTCTTCCTGTGCCCAGGCGCTGATCTTATCGATCCATTTCCCCTGATTTGCACGGTTAAATTTACGTCTGTCGATCCCGGAATTTTCGATGATCGCCTCAATCTCGCCGACCGACGTATTCCACTTTTGCTTGATGGCCGCAATTTTGGCGGTAATTTTTTCATGGCGAGAAGCGAGAGTTTCATCTGCTGGCGGCGGAGATTTGATTACCGGTGCTTCACCCTGAAGATAGCGATCGATGGCACGCAGAAGCTCCTCGGGGCCCTTCCATAACGCATGTACCGCTTCTGCGATATCTCGCGGTAAGGGGTAGCAATGGCGACGCCAGAAATCCGCGCAGGCCTGATAGCGAAGTACGGATTCATCTTCAATGAGCTGCTGCTCAAACAGCATGCCAGATTCAAACGCATTCAGGCTCAGCATGCGCTGACAAAAACCGTGAATGGTGAAGACGGACGCTTCGTCCATCTGCCGTTCAGCGAGAAGCAACCACTGGGCGGCCTGTTGCTTATCAGCAATCTCTTCCAGAAGGCTCGCGTAGAGAGGGTTATCCGTACTCTGACGCAGACAGGCGATACGCAGCTCATGGATATTGGTACGAATACGACCGCGCAACTCCGCGGTGGCAGCCTCGGTGAAGGTGACGACCAGCAGCTCTTCCACGCTTAAAGGACGTGGAAAAGCCGCGTTACCGCCAAGCCCTAACAGCAGGCGCAGATAGAGCGCGGCAATGGTGAAGGTTTTTCCCGTTCCCGCTGAAGCTTCAATCAATCGTTCACCCTTTAGAGGTAAACGTAAGGGATCAAGAGGCTCAGCGGTATCGGTCATTCTTTCTTACTCCAGGGCATAGTTTGCTGCAGCGCGCTGACGCTCTTCCAGACTTTCCAGCCTTTCGGGTTCACGTACTCCGTTTTCCCGTTCTGGCTACCGGAAACCTGAGACAGGATGGTCATTCCCTGCGGCTTAATCACCGCCTGATGGAAGAACTCGGCAACCTTCTGAGGCGTCAGCTGTTTTATCTCAGCCACTACTTTATCACGCGAATCAAAGTTCAGATTACCGCGATCAAAATCTTTGCTGAGCTGTGACGCTTCTTCACCCAATGTCTGCGGTGGCTGCATCACCTGGGCGATGACGGCCTGCTGGATCTGGGCAAATTCGTCCGGTTTCATGGCGCGCAGTTTTGCTTCCACTTGTGGGAAGAAAGCCTGATAACGCTGCCAGAGATAGGCCGGTTGTTTATCGCTACTTTGCAGCAGGAAACCCAGCCCCCACTGGCGGCCAACGTTCATGGAGAACGCAAAGACCGCATAGCCAAGCTGCTCTTCTGTACGTAGCTGGTTATAGAACCACGGCTGAATAATCTGTCCCAGAACGGCACTCCGCGCTGAACTGGAGAATTCATCATAACCCGTTGGTACAAACACCGCTGCCAGCGCAGAATCCGTACTAGTGCCCGCCTTTTCAAAAATCACATTCTGTTTTTTCTCAACCAGCACATCCTGGTTGCGGCACCACTCGTCACCTTTCGAGCCGAGCTGGGTGCGTACATTCTCCGCCAGCGTTTTGGCCTGCTCCTCACTCATGTTGCCGACGATCAGGAACTCGGGACGCGTGTTGGTTTTCAATGCATCACGATAAGCGAGGACATCTTTCAATGAGATAGAAGGCAGTAACGCGCGGCGATCTTCACGCTGGAAATAAGGAATTTGCGACAACATTTGCGCTGGCATAAGCGCAAGATCGTAAGCTTTGCCCTTCTCCGCAGAGTCCATCATCTGCGCATACCAGGATTTGGCCTGCTCAAGCTGCTCTTCCGTCGGCGTGTAACTAAAGTAGCCCTCAAGCAGTGCCTGGAACAGCTGAGGCAGGCGCTGAGTGTAGCCATTTGCATTGACCATCAAACCGTTATTGGCATTGGTTGAGAAGCTGATCCCCCCCACGGCCGCCTGATTGCTGAGCTGATCGAGCGCGATGCCAGCAAGATAGTCATTCAGGGCGAACATCACCTGATTTTTGGCGCTATTCATCGCCTTAGGGTTACGCAGAACGACGCTGACATCGGCTTTTGGCTCATTCGCAAAATAGCGGCTTGGGGTATACACCACGCGAAGCGTCGGCTCATCAATAATAAGTTCCGGGTGCGGATAATCCTTTGTGGCTTTGATCAGCGAGAAATCATCCGGAATGTAGGGGTTCAACTCCGGCAGTTTCAACGCAATCTCCCCGGCTCTTTTCTGCCAGTCGGCGAAGGTCTGGGCGCTGATTTTGTCCACCTGATAAGGGGCGTCTACAAAATAGGCCGTTTTGTTATGGGGTTCGTTCGGGCTGATGTACCAGATGCGGGCATTCTGCGGGGTCATCATCGCAAGGCGGGCTTTTACGGCGTCAGCATCATACTGATCGGCGATATTGACCGCATCGAGAGTATGTTCCACCGGCACGCGGATCATGGTATCCGCCAGCCACTCCACATAGTCCATGTCGCGGGTAATGGACGGGTAACGGAAATCGAGATCCAGCACGTGAGCCAGTTCATCAAAGTAGCGTTTATCGACGCCTTTATCACGCAGCAGAGAAAGGTAGCTAAAGATCGCCGCCACCACTTCATCACGGTTTGCCTGCCCTTTGTCGGTCAGGGTCGCAGATATCGCCAGCACACCGCTATTGCCGTTCACAACGGGATCGGAGTCAGCTCGAATCCCTTCCACCAGCCCTTGTTTTTGCAGCCAGTCAGAAAGCGTACCCGGGCTACGGTTGCCAATCAGATAGGTCACCAGCTCGTCGGTTTTACTGCGAAACTGTGCCGTGTTGTTATCAATGCGGAATTCAACACGTAACACCTTGCGCGGCAAGGCGGGCACGTAGTGGATAACAATCCCTTTTTGAGCGTCCGTGACTACCGGAACGGTTATCTGAGGCAAGTCGATATTTTTATTCGGCACACGACCAAACGTCTGAGCGGCCATGTTTGCCAGCTCTGGCAGCGGTTTGTTGCTGTAGATAACCGCTTTCATCAGGTTCGCGGAGTAATATTTGTCGCGAAACGCATGCAGCGCATCAAGCACCGGGCTGTTTGGCTTATCGCTTAATGTTTCCAGGTTACCACCGGAGAAACGCGAACCCGGATGCGCCGGGTTAATGGTTTCGGCGCTCACCTGGGCCATGCGCATACCGTCTCGCGTACGGGCAAGGGTTAACTCAGCATTAACGGCATTGCGTTCACGTTCAGCATATTTTTTATCCAGCAGCGGTGCAGCGATGGAATCAGCAAGACGATCGACCGCCCCTTCCAGTGCATCATTTTCGACTTCGAGATAAAAAGCCGTACGGTACGGTGCTGTGCTGGCATTGTGACTACCACCGTGCATTTTCAGATATTCGGACAGGCTATCTGGCTGCGGGTATTTTTTAGACCCCATCAGCGTCATATGTTCCAGATAGTGCGCAAGCCCAGGATGGGCATCAGGATCTTCCAGTGACCCAATCGGCACCACCAGCGCCGAGAGGGATTTCACCGCCTGCGGATCGGAAACCAGCAGCACGGTCATGCCGTTATCAAGGCGTATAGCCTGATACTGCCGGGTATCTTTTTCGCTCTTACGGATAGTTTCCTGAACAGGTTGCCAACCGGAGTCTGCTTGAGTGAAGGGAGCCCAAAGGGCGACAAACAAAACCAACGCTTTAAACAAGGTGCTGCCTGGCATTACGACCTCTTTATCACGGCTACATCATTAACAAACTGCGTGCTGGGCACGCCAGCATCTCTTTCTTTGAGTACATCAGTCCGTGATAACAGGTGCATCATAAATGAACACCCTTTCCTGTGCAATTTTTATACAACAATCAGGACTGATTAAATTTGAACAACGGTAACAGGTAACGCAGTGCCTCTTCCGTGATCGTCTCGAAGTACTCTGGTTCAAGAGTGCGCCATAAGCGCTGATACCAGACATCTTCACCTTCGCCACGTACCATCATGTTTCCTTCATAGGCTTGTATAAATTTACTTCGCGCTTTCTGCAGTGACGCCTCGTCCGTTAACATTGCATCATTCTGTACGTCATAACAGGCTTTTATCCAGGCACCGCCACTCTCAGGCAGTAACAAAAGTGGTTTGTTCATGCCCTGACGGTAGCCCTCAATATACAAAGACAGATAACGTAACGCCTGTTCAGACTCCATCGGTGGGAAGCGCCATTCGCCCTCTTTGCGCACGAATATCCGGCTTTCGCCTTTATTACCCATCGCACTGTAGACAAGATGTTCCAGCCAGAGTTGCAACCCTTGAGAAACGCTAAGCATAGAAGGTCGCCAGCGTAGCAGCCCGTCCGCCTGAACCTGGGTTAGCCAGCCCGTCAACTGAACGCCGTTACAGTTGAGATCAATTTCAATGCTTTTACCGGGTTGTCGACACTCCCTTACGCGCTCGGCCAGCGCAGTCATCTCCTGGCACTGCGCCTCCCAGACAATTTCACCAAACGCCCCATAAGGCAATTGCCCTGCTGCGCGGTAACGGCGAAAAAGTTTGTCAGCATCTTCCTGATCAACCAGTACATTCAACAGCTGCAGGTTTAACTGATAGCGCTCCAGCCCTTCCAGCGTAAAGGGCTCCGCATCGGGAATTTCGTTCTCTTCAGAGCGGAAATTGACCTGTAATCGCTGCTGGAAAAAGGCCCGCACCGGGTGCGCCCAAAACCGCTGAAGCTGTTCAAATGTCAGTGTGTCAATGGGCCGAGGGTCAAGCGCCTGAATGAAATCGGTATGCGCAGTTCCCTCTTTTTTCGCCGCAGGAAGCCACTCGTGAGCATAGCTCTGTTGCTCACTCACCACGTAGTTCACCGGGTCAAACGGCATGCGGCTATGACAACAGGTGATATGCGCTTTCACCCGCTTGTCACTTTCATCGCAGTTACGTTCTTCATCCCCCGGCAGGTAGTGGCTCTGTCCGATATAATCCACCAGCTCCTGCACCAGAACAGAAGGGAAACGCTCACTGTTGTCCTGAATTGAACGGCCGATGTAACTGATATAGAGCTTACTTTGGGCGGAAATGAGCGCTTCAAGGAAGAGATAGCGATCGTCATCACGACGACTACGGTCACCCCGCTTTGGATTAGCACTCATCAGATCAAATCCCAGTGGTGCCAGTGCACGTGGATAAATACCGTCATTCATGCCAAGCAGACACACCACTTTGAACGGGATAGAACGCATTGGCATCAGGGTGCAGATATTCACCGGGCCCGCCAGGAAACGCTGACTGATTCGCTCCTGGTCAAGCCGCTGCGTCAACTCATCCCTCAGCAGTGACAAGGGGATCTCTTCGTGATAATGGGAGTTCACGCCCTCGTCGACGATAGCCTGCCACTGCGTTTCAATGAGCGCCATTGCGGCTTCAGTGTCACTGTCTGGCAGGAAGAAATCATTGAGCAATGCCCTGCAAACCGGGAGCCATTCTTCCAGAGTCCGCGGTTGCATTAACTCACTTCTCCAGCGGTTAAGCTGCATCAATAGTGAAGCCAAATGCCCCACCAGTTCAGCAATTAACCCACTGGTCTCATCGTAAGGCAGTACCTCATTCCATTCCCCCTGACTGCTTTCCATGGCATATCCCAACAGCATACGTGTCAGGCCAAACCGCCAGGTATGCTGCCCGGTTGGGGGGAGTCCGAACGCCTGGACGTTATCGTCATCGATCCCCCAGCGAACACCCGATTCGTTCACCCACTGGCGAAGGTAGCGTAGCCCCTCTTCATTGATGTTGAAGCGGGCAGCCAGAACTGGAACATCCAGTAATGCCAGAACATCTTCGGAGATAAACCGACTATCAGGCAGTGACAACAGGGTGATGAATGCCTGCAAAGCCGGGTGAGACTGACGGGCACGGCGGTCCGAGATAGCGTAAGGCAGGTATCGTTCACCCGTCGCACTGCCAAAAACGGCCTGAATGAAGGGACTGTAATTGTCGATATCCGCCACCATCACCACGATATCGCGCGGCGTCAGCTCAGGATCATCCTGCAGCATGTGCAACAGCTGGTCATGAAGGATTTCAACTTCGCGCTGCGGGCTGTGGCAAACGTGGATGGTGACACTGCGATCGTCAGGATCCAGCCTCCGCTTCCTGTCGCTGCGTTCAAACTCTTGCGCCGTAACACCCATGACGGCACGGTTCTCCAGCTCCAGAATATCTAACTGAATATTATGCAGCAGGCTATCCGGGGAGATCTCAACAAAGGCATCCACGTCGCCTTCACCTGATGAAGTGATATCAGAAAGCATGTGAATGTAATCACGCCCCAGCTTCCCCCACGAAGCAAGCAGCGGATTGGGCAGGTTCTGGATACCTTCTTCATCGAAAAGTTGCCCGGCAGTCGAGCCGTCTTTAAACAGCGGGATGGTTCGTTCTTCAAAAAGGCGTTTTCGTTGGCGAGTCACCAGCCGCGAAAGCCAGCGTTGGTCGAGGATATCCCCCCAATATTGCCGGCAAGGGTTGGTAAACAAAATATGAATATCAATATGTTTACCCAGCGCATTCAACGCCTTGAGATAGACTGGGGGTAATGCAGATATTCCACAGATAAACACGCGTGATGGCAGTCGGGCTGGTCGCTCCGACGTATTTTCAAGTATGGAGATAAACCGATCGTACAGATTGGCACGGTGCCACTTAGGCTGGCCAAGTTTCTCCGTGTGCTCCACCAGCGCTTTCCATAGTGGCGCCTGCCAGATTTGCGCCTCCGGTAACCCCTCCACCAGCTCACCTGCTTCCCAACGAATTAGCCAGTCAGAACGATAAACAAGATATTGATCGTAGAGATCGGCGGTACGCGACGCGAGCTGGAACAGCTTGCGTTTATCGGTATCGTCATTGAGATAGTGGTTCAGCATCGCGAACTCATCGCGCTGAAGCATTTCCGGCAGCAACGCCATCAGCTTCCAGCTCATGCTTTGCTTGTTGAACGCACTTTGCTCCGGGATATCCGGCAACACGCGGACAAACATCTCCCAGATAAAGCTCGCGGGTAGTGGGAACTCAATGTTCGCGGCAATGCCAAATTTGCGGGAAAGCGACATTTGCAGCCACTGTGCCATACCGGTGCTCTGCACCAGCACCATTTCAGGCTCAAAAGGATCGTCAAGCCGCCCGCCCTCAACGATATATTCCATCAGTGCTTCCAGCACATCCAGACGATTTGA
This sequence comes from Enterobacter sp. CPE_E890, assembly GCF_046521475.1. NCBI lineage: Bacteria > Pseudomonadati > Pseudomonadota > Gammaproteobacteria > Enterobacterales > Enterobacteriaceae > Enterobacter > Enterobacter sp. CPE_E890. The sequence goes on from NZ_JBKFZW010000001.1 coordinate 4,051,465, forward strand.
GTGGTAAACCCTTAACATAGACGCTCCCGACTACTGGCTAACCGGGCAATGCAGACGCGTTATCTCACCGCGCCGCCCCAGAGGAGAAATAAGTGTAACCGTGATGCTGACACATCCGGCGAGCGTTGTCTGCCCCCGGTTGGCCTGCCAGCCTTCCGGTAGTGCATTTGTTGAGAGCTGGGACTGGTTCCAGGCATGGTGCCAGAGCTGACGATATTGGCTAAACAAGGTGAACCGCGTCGCCAGTGCCCGGTGGTAACCTGACAGTGCGGTCACGATTATCACCATCAGCATCATCGCCAGGAGAACCTCAACCATGCTGAACCCTCTTTCTTTGTTCATGGCAACAGGCATAACACACTCCCCTTTAGCGGACAAAAATCACTCCAGCCGTGAGGCGAGAAGCGAATCTTGCCGTCGATTATCTCTCCTGTGCGCCAGAGCAGCAGGTCATTGACTCCAGCAATGAGCAAAACATCCTTCTCACTTAATAGCCGTAAACAAACTCGCCATGACGATGCCTTTTTGCACTGAATCTGGGGCTCTGACGACCAATCCTGAACGCGTCCCCACTCAAGTGCAGATTGCACAGACGCCTGCTGCTGGAGTGAACGGCTCTCATCACCCACGAGCGCACTAAACGTTGTGAGTTGTTGGTTGAGACCGGTGAGGAGCAGAGTACCGAGCACCAGTAAAAGCAAAACCAACGCCAGCGAAGACATTCCGCGTTGACGGTTCACAAGTTATACCCCGTGACCTCATATAAAGCCTGATATGGCTCCCTCTGCTCACCTTTACGACTGGCGGTCAGTTCAATATTCAACTCTGGTGCAAAACCGGCATGCTCAACTTTACGCACCATAAAGTGCAGGATCACAAGCTTGTCCGGTTCGGTGAGCTTTTCCCATCCCTTTCCTTCACACGAAGTTGCCCCACGCAGCATTTCCAGCGCTCCTGCTTCCAGACGAAAACCGGTGCTGTCATTTTCGGATGCGGTGTTATCCCAATTGCCGTTACTGGTGGCATCCCACCGTACAATGACACAGCTCCCTTCCCTGCCAATCACCAGCCCTTGTCCCTGACAGTTTCCGGCACAATATCCTGCGCGCTGAAGATGTTTACCGAGGGCGAACAGGCGCTGCCAGACCTCTTCTTCCAGCTCTCGCTGGCCGGATTGCAGTAGTACAGCCCGCTGCAACCCGGGTAAAAAACGCGATGCGCTTACCAGCAAAAGGCTGCTGATCGCTGTAGCAATCAGCACTTCAATCAGTGAGAAACCGCGCTGTCTCATTGACATGAACCGTCCCCTGAACTTTTGCACATTCTGATGCGTCCTCCATTTGAGACAATAATCAGCCATTCTCCTGCTCGACTTTGTACGCGTATTCTCCCTGCCCATGCCGTATCTCTTAATCCATAAAACCCTAATGACGGTGTTAGTTCACTCACCGTGACTTCAGGCCAGAGTGGCATCAGCACAAAGGGACTCCCCTTCTCGCAACTCTTCATAACTGAGCTCACCAGGCAGTCCCTGCCTCCAATCCGCTGAAGGGTTACCTGATGGTCGCGGTTGTGCCGGTTGGCATTGTTGCGCAGAAACACCAGGTAATCGCGAACCTGACTGGCGGTTTGCCACAGCCGCTGCTGCCGTTGCCGTAAGCGTACAGCGAGAACCGTATTGACGGGAACGGGTTATTCAGTTGGCAGGGTTATTCGCCAGGGTAACAGTTCGCTGACCTGATTGACCGGCCAGTCAGCTATGACGTTGAGCACATGACAGAGATACCTCTCTGGCTCCACGCCGTTCAGTTTGCACGTCCCGATCAGGCTGTACAGCAGTGCTCCGCGCTCACCACCGTGGTCAGAGCCGAAGAACAAGAAGTTTTTGCGGCCCAGGCTGACCGTCCGCAGCGCATTTTCAGCGATATTGTTATCGGCTTCAGCCCAGCCATCGTCTGCATAGTACGTCAGTGCTGGCCACTGGTTCAGTGCGTACGCGAACGCCTTCGCCAGCTCTGAGTGTCGCGACAGCGTTTTCATCTTTTCACGCAGCCAGCTTTCCAGGGATTTCAGTCGCGGTTTAGCTTTCTGCTGACGCTCACCAAGACGCTGCTCTGCCGGCATTCCCCGTATTTCAGCCTCGATAGCATACAGTTCGCCTATCCGTTTCAGGGCTTCCTCCGTCAGCACTGATGGAGTACGAACGTGCACATCATGGATCTTGCGGCGGGCGTGAGCCCAGCAGGCTGCTTCAGTTATCTGTCCATTGCGGTACAGCTCGTTGAACCCGGCGTACGCATCCGCCTGCAGAACACCGCTGAAGCCCGCAAGATGGCTCTGCGGATGGATGCCTTTTCTGTCCGGGCTGTAAGCGAACCACACGGCCGGCGCCAGCGCTGACCCGGCGTTGCGGTCGTCGCGAACGTACGTCCACAACCGCCCGGTCTTCGTCTTTTTATTACCTGGTAACAGTACCGGGACGGGCGTGTCATCGGCGTGGAGTTTGCCACCCATCAGGACATAGTCCTGAAGCGCCTCTTCCAGCGGCGACAGTAGCCGGCAGCATGCATCCACCCAGCCCGACAGCAGTGAGCGACTCAGTTCCACGCCCTGGCGGCCGTATATTTCAGACTGGCGGTACAGTGGTGTGTGCTCTGCATACTTTGAGGTCAGCACGCGGGCCAGCAACCCCGGGCCGGCGATACCCCGCTCAATGGGCCGTGAAGGCGCCGCTGCCTGCACGATCGCATCGCACTGAGTACAGGCATGTTTTTCACGTACTGTCCGGATAACCCGGAAGGCGCTGCGCATCAGCTCCAGCTGTTCGGCGGCATCTTCACCCAGGTAACTCAGCGAACCACCGCACTCCGGGCAACAGGATTCTGCCGGAAGCATACGCTTTTCATCACGCGGGAGTGATTCGGGGAACGGTCTGCGGGTGCGGGTCTGACGCAGCGAGCGCTGCACTTCCGGGTCATCCACACGACCGGTCAGCGTATCGCTTTCTTTCTGAAGCACCTTCAGGTCAGCTTCCATCTGTGCGATACGACGGGATACTTTTTCGGAACGGCTGCCGAAGTTCATCCGGCGGAGTTTATCCAGCTGCGCCTGCAGGTGGTCTATTTCGCGCTCACGGTCGGCCAGCTTTTCCAGCAGGGCGCGGTTCAGCGCTTCCTGTTCGGCAAGCCGCTGTTTCAGCAGAAGGATTTCGTCAGAAGAGGTGTCGTTCATAAGCCCGTATTTTACCAGGCTTATTCAGCAACAACCAGGATAAAGAGGCCTACAACATGGTCAGAGATGTCAGCAACCGTTTAGGTTGTCGCCAGTCGATGCCTTCCATCAGCATCGCCAGCTGGGCCGGGGTCAGGAACACTTTGCCATCACGGGCAGAGGGCCAGGCGAAGCGACCACGCTCCAGCCGTTTGGTCAGCAGGCACAGCCCGTCGCCGGTGGACCACAGCAGTTTGACCTGGTTGCCGCTGCGACCCCGGAAGATGAAGACGTGGCCGGACATCGGATCGTCTTTCAGCGCCGTCTGTACTTTTGCGGCAAGACCGTTGAAGCCATTTCTCATATCAGTGGTACCGGCAACCAGCCAGATTTTGGTACCTGTTGGTAACGGGATCATCGCTTCAGCTCCTGTATCAGCAGAGCCAGGAACTTTTCGCTGACAGTGCCGTTGAGGCGGAGCGTCCCGTGCCGGAACGTTATCTCACAGCTGATACTGAGGGCTTCCGGGCTCTCAGTGGGCGGCTCTGGCTGTACGTCAGCGGCATCGAGAGTCACAGGAAGTAGCTGCGGGTTCTCTGAAGAAGGTAATAGCAGCTTTCCCTCGCGCCATTGTTGGCGCCATTTGAACAGCAGATTGGCGTTAATGCCATTTTCAAGCGCCAGTTTTGAGATGGATGTTCCTGGTTCGCAGGAGGCAGCAACGAGTTGTTGCTTAAACTCAGGAGAATAATTAGGGCAGCCTTTTCGCCTGCCGGGAGTCACATTTTTCTGCATATCTGACACTTTGGTTCCCACTACTTATTTGGTGGACACCACTTTGTCGGATGCTTCGGATTATGACCAGACGGTTCACGCTGTACGCTTACCCGTTGCCAGCTGTCCCAGCCGTATAACCCTGACGCGCTGAGGATGACAATCAACGAAATCGCTACCAGTGTTTCGATAAGCGTAAAACCATTCTCTTTTTTCATACCGGGAGTGTGGCGAAGTGCCGTGAAGGTGACGAGCAGCGGATTGCTGTTTTCCGAGTCGTTATCCAGAGAATCGACCGAGTTGCAGCGTGTTGCACGCTTTCTGGATATCGCTTCGTGAAACGGGATGAAGGCGAAAAAAAACCGGCGCTAAAAAGCACCGGTTGTGTCACGCTTTGCTACATCAGATAGCGACGGGCGCTTTGATGCCAGGGTGCGGGTCGTAGCCCTCAATCTCAAAATCATCAAAGCGGTAGTCGAAGATAGACTCCGGTTTGCGTTTGATAATCAGCTTCGGCAGCGCACGCGGTTCACGGGTCAGCTGGAGATGCGTCTGTTCCAAATGGTTACTGTAAAGATGGGTGTCCCCACCGGTCCAGACAAAATCGCCCACTTCCAGGTCGCACTGCTGCGCCATCATGTGGACTAACAGCGCATAGCTGGCAATGTTAAACGGCAGGCCGAGGAACACGTCGCAGGAGCGCTGGTAGAGCTGGCAGGAGAGCTTGCCGTCTGCCACGTAGAACTGGAAGAACGCGTGGCACGGGGCCAGCGCCATTTTATCCAGTTCCCCCACGTTCCAGGCGGAAACGATAATACGGCGCGAGTCCGGATCGTTTTTCAGCTGGTTCATCACGGTGGTTATCTGGTCAATATGGCGGCCATCAGGCGTTGGCCATGCGCGCCACTGTTTACCGTAAACCGGGCCCAGATTGCCGTTTTCGTCTGCCCATTCGTCCCAGATTGAGACGTTGTTTTCGTGCAGATACGCAACGTTGGTATCGCCTTGCAGAAACCAGAGCAGTTCATGAATGATCGAGCGCAGATGGCAGCGCTTTGTCGTCACCAGAGGGAAGCCTTCTTGCAGATTGAAGCGCATCTGGTGGCCAAAAATGGAGAGCGTGCCGGTACCGGTACGGTCGTTTTTCGGCGTGCCCTCAGCGAGCACTTTTTTCATCAATTCAAGATACTGTTTCATGGTTCCTCAGGAAATTTGTTGCTGTGGACGACGACGATACGCCCAAATCATCATAATGGCACCCGCGACAATCATCGGAATGGAGAGAATTTGCCCCATGCTGATGTACTGCACCCACTCGCCGGTAAACTGTGCATCTGGCTGACGGAAGAACTCGACGATGATACGGAACGCACCGTAGCCAATCAGGAACAGGCCAGAAACAGCCCCCATCGGACGCGGTTTGCGGATAAACAGATTCAGGATGATAAACAGCACCACGCCTTCCAGCGCCAGTTCGTAAAGCTGGGACATATGGCGCGGCAGAACGCCATAGGTATCGAAAATAGACTGCCACTCCGGGTGGGATGGCAGCAGCGCGATATCTTCTGCGCGGGAGCCCGGGAAGAGCATCGTGTACGGCACGCTTGGGTCAACGCGCCCCCACAGTTCACCGTTGATAAAGTTGCCCAGACGGCCAGCGCCGAGACCAAACGGGATCAGCGGTGCGATAAAATCTGAAACCTGGAAGAAGTTGCGTTTGGTGCGTTTAGCAAAAATCACCATCACCAGAATCACGCCGATCAGGCCGCCGTGGAAGGACATACCACCATCCCACACGCGGAACAGATAGAGCGGATCGTTCAGGAATACCGGGAAGTTATAGAACAGCACATACCCAATACGGCCACCGAGGAACACGCCGAGGAAGCCCGCATACAGCAGGTTTTCAACTTCGTTTTTGGTCCAGCCGCTGCCAGGACGGCTGGCGCGACGGCCAGCGAGCCACATGGCAAAAATGAAGCCCACCAGGTACATCAGACCGTACCAGTGAAGCGAAACAGGTCCTACTGAGAAAATGACCGGATCAAATTCCGGAAAATGCAGATAACCACTGTTCATCTGTCACCACAAGATGTTGTTATTCCGCTGAAAGTGGACAGCGGTAGAAATGCGATTCTGCCGTAAGCAGAGGCTCCAAAGTTGCGAATCATAGCATAAGGCGGGCGCGGAGGATGCGCCAGAGATGTAAAAGATGTGTATAGGGTTTTATGCGCGCTGGTGCCCCCCTCCCACAGGGAGAGGGAGAAAGATGATTAGCGCCCGCCGCGGATCAGGCCGCCCATACCGCGTCGTTCCATAAACGCAGCAACCTGATGACGGACTTCAGTAGCCAGTTGCGCTTCCAGGCTGCGTTCAGCCAGCTCTCGGGCATCGTCGATTTCAATATGCCGCAACAGGTACTTCACACGTGCAACGGCGCGACCGTTCATCGACAGATGGCGGTATCCCAGACCAATCAGGATCGCCACACACATTGAATCCCCGGCCATTTCACCGCACAGGCGTAAATCAATCCCGTACTGTTCCGCATCACGAGCGATCATCGCTAACGCGCGGATTATCGCCGGGTGCAGGCTGTCGTAGATACTGGCGACACGGGTGTTGTTACGGTCGACGGCCAGGATATATTGCGTCAGGTCGTTCGTGCCGACAGAGATAAAATCAACCCGGTTGGCCAGTTGCGGCAACATGAAGACCATAGACGGCACTTCGAGCATCACCCCAATCCGCGGTTTCGGGATCGCGTAGCCAATCATCTCTTCGACTTCACGGCCAGCGCGTTCGATCAAACGCCGTGATTCGTCGATCTCATCAATGCTGGTGACCATCGGCAGTAAAATGCTGAGATTGCCCGTCGCGGCATTCGCGCGCAGCATGGCGCGCACCTGGATCAGGAAGATCTCCGGCTGATCGAGCGTAATGCGGATCCCACGCCAGCCCAGGCACGGGTTCTCTTCGCTGATCGGCATATAGGGCAGCTGTTTATCAGCGCCAACATCCAGAGTACGCAGGGTGACAGGTTTATCGTTAAACATCTGCAGCATTCCCTGATACTGCGCAACCTGCTCTTCTTCTGAGGGGAACCCACTTTGCAGCATGAACGGGATTTCGGTGCGGTATAAGCCGATACCATCAATGCGACTGCCAAGCTTTTCTTCGTGCTCAGGGCTTAAGCCGGCGTTGAGCATGACTTTGATCCGCTCACCGCTCTTTAGCTGTGCGGGCAGGTTAACGTCATCTTCTGCCAGCTTGCTTAATTCGTTCTCTTCACTGATAAGACGCTGGTATTCCTGGAGCAGAACCGGCTCAGGATCAACCAACAGCTCACCGCGATAGCCATCGACAACCAGCGTGCGTCGATGCAGCACTGACGGCTGGATATCTGCGCCCATCACGGTAGGAATACCCAGTGCACGCACCATAATGGCAGCGTGTGAGTTGGCGGCACCATCGCGCACTACCACACCGGCCAGCCTGTCCTGAGGCAGCTCAGCCAGCGTCGTCGCGGAGAGTTCATCGGCGACCAGCACAAACCGTTTTGGCCAGGCATTTGGCCCCTGAATGGTGTCATCCAGATGGAACAGCAGTCGTTGTCCCAGGGTTCGGAGATCTCCCGCCCGCTCTTTCAGGTAACCATCAGTCAGTGCCGCAAATTGCTCGGCAAATTTTTCGATAACCTTTTTAACGGCCCACTCCGCGACCGAGCCTTTATCCACTTCCGCAAAAAGCTCGCGACGCAAACGCGCATCGGAAAGCAGGTGTGAATAGAGATCAAAAATGGCCGCCGTCTCTTTTTGCGCACCTGCGGCAAAGCGTTTGCTGTAACGACGAAATTCATTCGCCGCCTCTTCCAGCGCAGCAGTAAGACGCTCGCGCTCAAGTGCTTCATCAAGCGTTGAGGCTTCGTAAACCTGCTCCATTAACGGTAGCGTGGCGTCCATCCAGCCTTCTGCAATCGCCACACCTGGCGACGCAGGAAGGGCGCGAATGCGCGTATGGCGATACTGGCCGAAAAGGGCGGCAAGCTGAGACTGGGAGAGGATCGCCGCCATCTGCGTGGCCAGCGTGACGAGGAAAGACTCTTCGCTTTCATCGTACTGACGCAGCTCGCGCTGCTGAACAACCAGCACGCCGAGCAGCTGGCGACGCTGGATAATCGGCACGCCAAGAAACGCGCGGAAGCGCTCTTCTTTTACGGAAGGGATGTATTTAAAGCTGGGGTGTTTTTGCGCGTCGGCAAGGTTGATAGGTTCAGCCAGCCGCCCAACCAGACCCACGATACCTTCATCAAATGCGAGCGTTACGGTGCGTCCGCGTGGTTTTTTCAAACCACGGGTCGCCATCAGGTAATAGCAGCGCCGATCGTGGTCGGCCAGATACACCGAACAGACCTCGGTCTCCATCGCAAGACAGATGTCAGTGACCAGAATGTTCAGCGCCTCATTGAGACGCGGAGCACTGGCCACCTTCTCGACTATTTCTCGCAAGCGGGTGAGCATGATTTGCGTAGCTTAACCTCTTTTACGTCGCCAGGCAGGTGCGCTCTGCGGCTTAGGGGGGATCTCCTGAAGCTGCATTACCACACTTGCGAACTCTTTCATCACCCTACGGTAAACATCGCGTTTAAATGACACGACCTGACGAACAGGATACCAATAGCTTACCCAGCGCCAACCATCAAACTCCGGCGTACTGCTGGTTTGCATATTGATGTCTGAATCGTTGCCCACCAACTGCAACAGAAACCACTTCTGTTTCTGGCCGATACAAACCGGCTTTGTGTCCCAACGCACCAAACGTTTCGGTAACTTGTAACGCAACCAGTTGCGGGTCGAAGCCAGGATGCGAACATCTTTTCGGCTTAAACCGACCTCTTCAAAAAGCTCCCGGTACATCGCTTGTTCTGGGGACTCTCCTGGATTGATCCCGCCTTGCGGGAACTGCCACGAGTGCTGACCATATCGCCGGGCCCACATTACCTGGCCCTGACGATTACAAATTACTATTCCTACGTTCGGGCGGTAGCCATCGTCATCAATCACCGGACTACCCCAAACTAAACCTTATATATGAATGATTGTTTCACACTACAGGGAGGCGGTAAACCACTCTCTTACAGGCCTGCAACCTAATAACATTTGAATAACTCACAAATAAGTGCTGAGTTATAAACAGATAAGAGCCTGCAAAGGGATTTTTATTCACCTTTTCTGTGGATATAGTTGTGAAAAAGTGTCTAATTACCGATGAACAACCTCAATCCCCGTCTGCGTCCCGCTTTCATCAATATTATATAATGCTATTATTTTCATGCAGTTAAGTGTGTTATCACAAACAAAATACAGAATAGCGTGACGATCATCACATCAGGGATCGTCGCGCTGATGAAAGATCGAACAGCGTCGGTTTTATCCACAGATTGTGCCAATAAGTTAGGCACAAATTGTCTGAAAATTCGATTTTCATCGCACGTCAAGGCTGTAAATTGAAACAGTAGTCAGGGTTATGCCCAGTTATCCCATTTTTCTGTGGATAACATGGTGTAAGATCCTGTTCATTGTCAGTGACCAGATTTGAACAACCGGTTTTTCTTCTCAGGTGAAACGATTTCAAACTAATAAAAAAACCTATAAATCATATACATGGAATATTCGTACAGAAAAAGTTAAACTCTATCCACAGGGGACAATTTCTTCGTTTATTTTTTAATCAAAAGGTTATCTTCATGCATCCGCTTACACCCTTGCTTTCACCTCCATCCAGCGAAGGTCAGTTGCTCCAGCAGGCTCAACGCCTGGCTGGCTTTTCGCTGGGCGAGCTGGCGGCAATGGCCGGGATTCCGATCCCGAAGGATCTGAAACGGGATAAAGGCTGGACGGGCATGCTGCTTGAACTGTGGCTGGGTGCCAGTGCGGGGAGTAAACCAGAGCAAGATTTTGCGGCTCTTGGCGTAGAGTTAAAAACCATTCCCATAGACAGCCAGGGGAAGCCACTTGAGACCACCTTTGTCTGCGTTGCGCCATTAACCGGCAATACCGGTGTGACATGGGAAACCAGCCACGTTCGCCATAAGCTGAAACGCGTGCTTTGGGTACCGGTTGAAGGTGAACGCCACATTCCACTGGCCGATCGTCGCGTTGGCGCACCGCTGCTCTGGAGCCCGAATGAAGAGGAGGAGCATCAATTGCGTCTGGACTGGGAGGAACTGATGGATATGATCGTTCTTGGACAGGTAGAGCGCATCACAGCCCGACACGGGGAAGTGTTACAGCTGCGCCCGAAGGCAGCCAACAGTAAAGCGCTTACCGAAGCGATCGGTGCGCAGGGCGAGCCAATACTGACGTTGCCGCGCGGCTTTTATCTCAAAAAGAATTTCACCGGCGCAGTGCTTGCACGCCATTTTTTACTAAAAACATAGTTTTTTACTCATTTTGAGAGATCCCAAACATAATCATCTGGTTTTTAAGATTTTACCGCTTCCTCCTGCCGGCATATCGGGTTAATACTACACTATGATTTGATACCAGCCAGGTGAGGACGATAACGATGAAAAAATGGGCAGTGTTAATATCAGCAGTCGGCTTAGCGTTTGCAGTATCGGGCTGTAGCAGCGATTACGTCATGGCGACAAAAGATGGTCGGATGATCCTGACCGACGGAAAACCTGAAGTGGATGATGATACCGGTCTGGTCAGCTATCGCGATCAGCAAGGCAATAAAATGCAGATCAACCGCGACGAAGTCTCACAAATTATCGAGCGATAAACAGAGAGAGGTCAGTCGCTTGCTGGCCTTTTTGATTTTTTTCTTCCCCTTTTGCTTCCCCTCTGCCATGTTTATATTCCTTTGTCGGGAAGTTCCTGACGCGGTCTACATGTCTATTGAAGGAAGCCGGCTATGCATTATCACCGTATCCCCCACAGCTCTCTGGAGATAAGCCAATTGGGGTTGGGCACGATGACATTTGGTGAACAAAACAGCGAAGCCGATGCCCATGCGCAACTCGATTATGCCGTCAGCCAGGGGATTAACCTGATTGATGTCGCAGAGATGTACCCTGTCCCCCCGCGTCCGGAAACACAGGGGCTTACCGAAACCTACGTCGGTAACTGGCTGACAAAACGTGGCAACCGTGAAAAGCTGGTCATTGCGTCGAAAGTCAGCGGCCCCGCACGTAATAACGATGCTGGGATCCGTCCAAATCAGATCCTCGATCGCAAGAATATCCGTGCCGCGCTCGATGCCAGCCTGAAGCGCCTGCAAACAGATTATCTCGACCTGTACCAGGTTCACTGGCCTCAGCGTCCAACAAACTGCTTTGGTAAACTCGGCTACAGCTGGAATGAGAGCGCCCCTGCCGTTACGCTACTGGAAACGCTGGAAGCGCTGACCGAGTGCCAGCGAGCGGGTAAAATCCGCTACATCGGCGTATCTAACGAAACGGCCTTTGGTGTGATGCGTTACCTGCACCTGGCGGATAAACACGATCTGCCGCGTATCGTCACCATCCAGAATCCGTACAGCCTGCTTAATCGCAGCTATGAAGTGGGGCTGGCCGAAGTGACGCAGTATGAAGAAGTGGAACTGCTCGCCTATTCCTGTCTCGGATTTGGCACGCTGACGGGGAAATACCTGAACGGCGCGAAACCGGCTGGCGCGCGTAATACCCTCTTTAGCCGCTTTACCCGCTACAGCGGCGAGCAGACGCAGAAAGCCGTTGCAGCCTATGTAGATATCGCGAAACGTCACGGTCTTGATCCGGCGCAGATGGCGCTGGCCTTCGTACGTCGTCAGCCGTTTGTTGCGAGCACCCTACTGGGCGCGACCACTATGGAACAGTTGAAAACCAACATTGAGAGTTTCCATCTGAACCTGAGTGAAGAGGTGTTAGCGGAGATTGAAGCGGTGCATCAGGTATATACATACCCGGCACCATAGCTGGACGCTTTTGCCGGGTGGCGGCTTCGCCTGACCCGGCAAAGAACTCAACGCCGACGCTGCCAGATCCACAAGCCAGCAATCGCCAGCGCAAACAGCCCACCAAACCCGACGCCAATCCCCACCACCGGCACGCCCACTTTTACCGCCAGCGAGTAAAGTCCCAGCATCAACAGCATCGCCAGGTTTTCACCCAGGTTTTGTACCGCAATGGCGTTGCCTGCACCGACAGTTTGCTTGCCACGTTCCTGCAGTAGCGCATTCAGCGGCACCACGAAGAATCCACCCAGAATACCAATCAGGATCAGGAGGGCATAAGCTGGCAATAGCGCGTGTTGCAGCGAGAAAATAAGCACGACTACGCCAATAAGGATCCCTGCCGGCATACAACGCGCCACCGTCTCAAGCGTCACCAGTTTCGCTGCCGCCCCCGCACCAACAACAATCCCGATTGCGACCATCGCATTAAGGTAGGTTGGAGTCGCATTGTCGGTGATACCCAGCGCCACCGGCACCCATAGCACCAGCAGGAAGCGCAGCGTGACACCCGCTCCCCAGAACATACTGGTTCCCATCAGGGAGAAGCGCGTTTCACCGTTACGCCACAGCACGCGACAGGCGTTGAAGAAACTGCCGGTCATCGGCTTAAAGCGCCAGGATTGTCCCGGGCGTGCAACTGGCAGCTTCGGGATAAACAGGTTAGCCACAACCGCCCCGCCATACACCACCGCACAGACCCCCAGAGCGGCCAGCACATGCCAGTCGGCAAGCACCCCACCCGCAACGGAGCCGAGCAGGATGGCCGCAATGGTGGAAGACTCCATCAGACCATTGGCTTTCACCAGCTTATCACCCGTTGTCAGCTCCCCGAGGATGCCATATTTCGCCGGGGAGTAAGCGGCAGCGCCAATGCCCACCAGCGTATAGCCAATGAACGGATTAAAACCAAAACAAATGCTTGCGGCACCCAGCAATTTCAGGCCGTTAGCAAACATCATCACCCGGCCTTTCGGGAAACTGTCCGCCACCTGCCCCACAAAGGGGGCAAAGATAATGTAAGCGCCCACAAACACCATCTGCAAGATCGGCTGGCTCCAGTCTGGATAAAACTCGGCTTTCAGCAGCGCCAGAGTGGCAAACAGCAGCGCGTTATCACCGAACGCAGAGAGAAACTGCGCGGCGATGACAGCCATCATGCCTTTTGACCGGAGCGATGTGTTAGTGTGTACTGACTCACGCATTTTGCTGTTCCGCCTCTTCAACCATGCTCTTCAGGGTCACGAAATCGGGCTTCCCGCTCCCCAGCACCGGGAGCTGCTTCAGGTAGCGAATATCGCGCGGCACTGCCAGTTCAGGAATACCATGTTCACGCGCGTAGCTAAGTAGCCTGTCGCGCTTAAGCTCAGTATCGGTCGTAAACAGCACCAGCGCCTCGCCTTTGCTAGCATCACTCTTCACCACGGTCGCATGAATCTTATCCGCGGAGACGGCCGTCGCCAGTTGCTCAACCATTTCCAGAGAGACCATTTCACCGGCGATTTTGGCGAAGCGCTTTGCACGCCCCTGGATCTGCACAAAACCTTGTTCATCAAAACGGACAATATCGCCGGTGTCGTACCATCCCGTTTCAACCTCACCCTTAACGTTTTCCGCCGTCGGCGCTTCCAGCACACCCGGGTTTTCCACGCGCAGATAACCGTTCATCACGTTTGGCCCTTTCAGCTGCAGACGGCCTCCGTCCTCAATGCCCGGCACGGCCAGCAGACGCGCGTCCATCCCCGGCAGAATTCGGCCAACCGTACCCGGTTTTGCCGCCATCGGCACGTTAATCGAAACCACCGGTGCGCACTCGGTCACACCATAGCCTTCAAGAATGCGCAAACCAAACTTGTCCTGCCAGATTTGACGCGTGCTCTCCTGCAGCTTTTCTGCGCCAGCTACCACATACCGCACGCGATAAAAATCATACGGGTTGGCAAAACGCGCATAGTTACCCAGGAAAGTAGATGTCCCGAACAGGACGGTGCAGTTACGGTCATACACCAGCTCCGGCACAATGCGGTAATGCAGCGGGCTTGGATAGAGGAACACTTCAGCACCGGTCAGCAGCGGCGTAAACAGCCCCACCGTCAGCCCAAAGGAGTGGAACAGCGGTAGCGCCGACATAAAACGGTCATTCGCAGTAAAGTCAGCAATGCTTTTGATCTGCTCAACGTTCGCCAGAATACTCTTGTGACTGTGGACAACACCTTTGGGGTTACCTTCCGAACCAGAGGTAAAGAGGATAATCGCATCATCTTCCGGCTGCTGTTTGACCTGCGCCAGACGCGGCATCAGCAGGTGCGCAAAAATCCACAGCTTATCGCCAGTGGTCACGTCCGCTTTCAGATCTTCCAGGAAGACCCAGCGCACCTGGGTGAGCTGTTCGGGAAGATGCCAGAGCTTGCCTTTATCCAGGAACTGTCGAGAGGTAAAAACAGTGTTAATCTGAGCGGCGGTGATGGCGCTGGTCAGCCCCTTCACACCCGCCGTGTAGTTCATCATCGCCGGTATACGACCACGAGAAACGGCACCAAAAATCACTGCAGCGCTGATGCCCGCGTTAGGCAGCATCAGACCAATTTTTTCACCCTTCTTACTGTATTTTTCCAGAATGCGGCCCACAAACAGGGTCTTAGTCAGCAGTTTGCGATAGGTATCCGGGGTAAAGTTGATGTCTTCGATACAGTTTTTCTTCGCCCCATAGCGGTATTGTGCGGAAAGGAGGGACTCGTAGAGCGTTTCGCGCGGACGAACGGCCATACGCGCTTCCATCATAATCTGGTGCAGCATTTCACCCGCGATTTTACGACGATCGCGGGCACGCGGTGCGTCAGGCATCGGTAACGAGGTCGGCGGCAGAATATGCAGCGTTATTTTGGGGAACAGGCGCTGCTTTACCAGCCCCTTAAGACGGCTGAAGCGGGTTAACTCCGCCCCTTCAATACGCAGTGGTACCACGGTGGCTTTTGACTTCGCCGCCACAAACCCCGCGCCGTCGTAGATTTTCATCAGCGAGCCCGTCACCGAGATGCGTCCCTCAGGGAAGATGACCACCGGACGCCCCTGCTCCACCAGACGTACCAGATGTTTAATCATCATCGGTTTAGTCGGGTCGAGCGGCACGAAATCAATCAGCGGTGTGAGCCAACGCATATACCACTGCTGGCTGATGGAGGTATAAACCGCAAACACCGGACGCACGGGCAAAAACAGCGCCAGTAAAATGCCATCTATAAAGGAAATATGGTTTGGTGTGATAAGAACGCGTTCACCGCGAAGCGCCTGGGCATCGCCAGTGACGCGGATTCGAAAAAGAATACGGAAAAGTGTACGGAAGAACCCAAATAGCATCTCAACTCCCTTTGCCAGCCAGTGTGAAGGGTTGATAGTAAATGGTGGCAGATTACACGAGAAGTGATACGGGAGCGACAAGCAAAAATAGAGGCGAAAAAAAACCTGCGCATCCGCGCAGGTTGGTGCAAGAGATGAGTACGAAACCGTACTAAGAATTCTCACCAATCAATACCTCTGGGATCTCAACTCTACCAACCTCTTTCACGTCCTCGCTATCGGACAATCGCAACAGCCTGAGGCAAAGTGTAACTAAAGGTTCAGATTGACATTATTCAGACATGACTGGTCGTGTAACGATTACACCGTTAGGGTTGTGCTGCGTCACGTTTGTGGAGAACTGAAATCCACTCCCCTTGAATGCGCACCACTTTTCCGCAACACTACCGGGTGTGTAAACGCTTACCCCCACTAAGAAGGTAATTAATGGCGACAATAAAGGATGTGGCCCGTCTGGCAGGAGTTTCGGTGGCAACCGTCTCGCGCGTGATTAACGACTCGCCAAAAGCCAGTGACGCATCACGCCAGGCTGTGCAAAACGCCATGGAATCCCTGAACTACCATCCCAATGCCAATGCCCGCGCGCTGGCCCAGCAGTCCACTGAAACCATTGGGCTGGTTGTGGGTGACGTGTCTGATCCCTTTTTCGGCGCGATGGTTAAAGCGGTGGAGCAAGTGTCTTATCAGACAGGCAATTTTTTGCTGATCGGTAATGGCTACCATAATGAACAAAAAGAACGCCAGGCCATCGAACAGCTTATCCGCCACCGCTGCGCGGCGCTGGTTGTTCATGCCAAAATGCTTCCCGATACCGAACTTATTCATCTGATGAAGCAGATCCCCGGCATGGTGATCATCAACCGTATTATTGCCGGGTTTGAAAAACGCTGCGTGGCGCTCGACGACCGCTATGGTGCCTGGCTCGCTACCCGTCATCTGATTCAACAGGGACACACACGAATTGGTTATCTCTGTTCAAACCACCCCATTTCTGATGCGGAAGATCGGCTACAAGGTTACTACGATGCCTTGCGCGAAAACGGTCTCCTGTGTAATGACCGCCTGGTAGCCTACGGTGAGCCGGATGAGAGCGGCGGTGAGCAGACTATGACTGAGCTGCTTGGCCGTGGACGAAATTTCACCGCCGTTGCCTGTTATAACGACTCCATGGCCGCCGGGGCAATGGGGGTGCTAAATGACAACGGGATTGAGGTGCCGTCAGAAATTTCACTCATTGGTTTCGATGATGTGCTGGTCTCCCGCTACGTGCGCCCGCGCCTGACCACGGTACGTTATCCTATCATCACGATGGCAACGCAGGCCGCAGAGCTGGCGTTAGCCCTGGCTGAGAAACGCCAGCCACCGGACATTACCCATCTCTTCAGCCCGACCTTAGTGCGCCGTCACTCCGTAGCATCGCCAGCAGAAGCAGGAGAGGAATAGCGATAAAGGTGTACCGTTTTATTCGGGTACTCCAGTGCATCGCCAATATACTGCCAGCCGTAACGTTCATAGAAGTCACGGCAGGCAGACCACAAATGCAGCTCGCGATACCCGGCCTGAGCAGCATAGGTCATAACATGCTGCTGGAGTTGCCCGGCTAACCCTTTACCACGCGCCGCGTCGTCAACGTACAACGCCGCCAGCCACGGGAAGAGATCCTGCCGGGTGATCAGATCGCAACGCCAGAGCCCCACAGTGCCGAGAAGCTGTTCGTTTTGCACAGCAATAAAGGTCAATGGCAAAGCACCCGGCGTCTGGCTGTGCTCAACAATGCTATGAAAAAACGCCCGGGGAAGCCCCTCACCAAAGGCGTGCCAGATCCAGTCGGTCACTTGCTCCGCATACTGCGGTGCGGCGTAAAGCGGCAGAATGTCAGCCTTATCCATGTTTTACCTGTGTTTTTCAGTTCGATGCTCAGGCCTGATGCCCCCGGCCAGTTTGTACACTATTTTATCAGAACCCGGCCATTTTCGTTGACTGCGGGCAGGCCGTTATGTCGGCGGGCGGATCGTTACCAAAAAGCGTGATCGTGGCAGAAGTTTTGCGTCCCCCGCATCGCTTATACGCTGCGAGGTCTGTGTTAAACTGCAGACCATTACGTGGAAGCAGGAATGTAGAATGGCAACAATGCTGGATGTCTCACTGCGTGCGGGCGTGTCGAAGGCCACGGTATCGCGCGTACTGAACGGCACAGGTCAGGTTAAAGAGAGTACGCGTCAGCAGGTGTTTGCTGCGATGGAAGAGCTGGGCTACCGCCCGAACTTTCTCGCGCGTTCACTGGCTAACCAGACCAGCAACAGCATTGGTCTGGTCGTCTCAACCTTCGATGGTTTTTACTTTGGTCGCCTTCTGCAACAGGCATCACGGCAGACCGAAACCCACGGGAAACAGCTGATCGTCACGGATGGACACGACGCACCAGAGCAGGAAGAACAGGCAGTGCAGATGCTGGCCGATCGCAAATGTGATGCCATTGTGCTGTACACGCGCTATATGAGCGAAAAAGCGATCATCAAACTGATGAATACCGTGCAAACCCCGCTGGTGGTTATCAACCGTGAAGTCAGCCAGGCGCCGGATCGCTGTGTGTTCTTCGAACAACAGGATGCTGCCTTTAAGGCAGTGGATTACCTGATCAATCAGGGTCACCGGGAGATCGCCTGTATCACCGTCCCGATCCATACCCCAACCGGGAAAGCGAGACTGATGGGCTACCGTAAGGCGCTGGAAAAGCACGGCATTCGTCTGGACGAACGCCGGGTAAAGTATGGCGATGCGGGAATGACGCGGGGATATGAGCTGTGTAAAGAGCTCATTGCCGATGGCGTGTCGTTTAGCGCCCTGTTTGCCTGTAACGATGATATGGCGCTGGGTGCATCCAAAGCGTTACACCAGGCGGGGCTTAAGATCCCGCAGGATATTTCGCTGTTCGGTTTTGACGATGCCCCAAGCGCGAAATGGCTGGAACCTGCACTTTCATCAGTTTATCTGCCCATCGACAATATGATTGTCACCGCTATCGATCAGGCCATCAGGCTGGCAAAAAACCAGCCTGTCGATGCGATCCCGCCGTTTACCGGCACGCTGGTACTTCGCGATTCGGTCACCACGGGGCCGTACTTTAATCAAATGAGTTCCAGCGCCAGCAGTTCCTGAATGGTCTGGCGACGGCGGATCAGCCGTGCCTTGCCGTGATCAAACAGCACTTCCGGCAGCAGCGGGCGACTATTGTAGTTAGATGACATAGAAGCCCCGTAGGCACCGGTATCGTGCAGTACAAGATAATCGCCCGGTTTGACCTCTGGCAGCGCGCGGGTTTCCACTTTGCCACCTTCCTGCTGAGTGAACACGTCACCCGATTCACACAGCGGCCCCGCAACGACCGTCTCACGGCGCGGCGCGTGCGTTAAATCGCGACCATCGGCAGCCAGTGCCGTTATGTGGTGATAGCTGCCGTACATGGACGGACGCATCAGGTCGTTAAAACCGGCATCAATCAACACGAAATGACGTGAGCCCATCTCTTTCACACTGCGAACCTGCGCCACCAGCACGCCGGCTTCGGCAACCAGGAAACGCCCCGGCTCAATTTCCAGCTTCACAGCGTGGCCCAGATGCGCAGCGATTTGGTCACGCGCGGCGCTCCACAGACCGTAATAGTGATCGGTATCGATCGTCTCTTCACCTTCACGGTAAGGAATAGAAAGCCCGCCACCTGCGGAGATCGCCTCCAGGTCCTGACCAAAATCGACAACCTGACGCACCATCGCCCCGCAGACCTGCTCAAGATGCGCATAATCCACGCCTGAGCCAATGTGCATATGAATGCCGACCAGCTTCAGGTTATAACGCTGCAACACGTCAAGCGCGGCTGGCATATCGGCATACCAGATACCGTGTTTGCTGTTTTCGCCGCCGGTGTTGGTTTTTTGGCTATGACCATGACCAAAACCCGGGTTCACGCGTAACCAGACGCGATGGCCTGGTGAAACCTGGCCTAGCTGCTCAAGCATATCCACAGACCCGGCATTCACCGGTACCTGCAATTCATGTACGCGCGCAAGCGTCGCTTCATCGATCACATCGGCAGTGAAGACGATCGCATCTGGATCGGTTTTCGGATCAAACCCGGCCACCAGCGCACGCTCGATTTCGCCCAGTGAAACGGAATCTACTTTCACGCCCTGCTCACGCATCAGGCGCAGAATGTGAACATTGGAGCATGCCTTTTGAGCAAAGCGTACCACGTCAAACTGATGCAGAGCGGCGATCTTCTCGCGAACGATCTGCGCGTCGTAGACCCAAACCGGGCAGCCAAACTCCGCTGGCAAGCGCAGCAGATTTTCAGCGTTCAAATCGGTATCAGTCTGGTTGAGTGGGCGTGGCATGGTCTTCTCCGGATAAATTCATTTTTTATGATTACGCCACAGCGGAAAAAGAATAAAAAATATCGTTTTATCGCGAGTCTATGCAAAAATGATATGGATACTTCTCTGCTTTCAGGTGCCCTATGCCCGCCGTCAACTTACGCCATATCGAGATTTTTCACGCTGTGATGACCACCGGCAATCTCACCGAAGCCGCGCAGATGCTGCATACCTCACAGCCGACGGTGAGCCGGGAACTGGCACGCTTCGAGCAGGTGCTTGGGTTGAAGCTGTTTGAACGCACCCGCGGCAGGTTACACCCAACGGTGCAAGGGTTGCGTCTGTTCGAGGAAGTTCAGCGCTCCTGGTACGGGCTGGACCGAATTGTCAGCGCGGCGGAGAGCTTACGTGAATTTCGCCAGGGCGAGTTGTCGATTGTTTGTCTGCCCGTGTTTTCGCAGTCGTTTCTGCCGATGCTGATACAGCCTTTTCTGGCCCGTTATCCCGAGGTGAACCTGACCATCGTCCCGCAGGAGTCACCGCTGCTTGAAGAGTGGCTTTCGGCGCAGCGTCATGACCTGGGATTAACCGAAACCCTCGCTACGCCGGCGGGAACGCAGCGCACAGAATTACTGGCGCTAGATGAGGTCTGCGTCCTGCCTGCTGGCCATCCCCTTGCCAAAAAAAGCGTACTGACCCCTGCGGATTTCCACGGCGAGAACTACATCAGCCTGTCACAGACGGACAGCTACCGACAGCTGCTGGATACGCTCTTTACCGAGCATCAGGTGAAACGAAGAATGGTGGTCGAAACGCACAGTGCCGCATCTATTTGCGCAATGGTTCGTGCCGGCGTGGGCGTCGCGGTGGTTAATCCGCTCACGGCGCTGGATTATGCGGAAAGTGGGATTGTGGTTCGACAGTTTAGCGTTTCAGTCCCCTTTACCGTCAGCCTGATCCGCCCGATGCATCGTCCGGCCTCTGCGCTGGTAGACGCGTTCAGCGGACATCTGCAAAGTGGGTTAAGCACGCTAACCGCACAACTGAAGAAGGTACTGGAAAAGACGCCCGACTAAGTCAGCGGGCGTCCTCTGACTCAGTTAAAACGCTTAGCCACAGCGGCAACACGCTCACCGAATTTTACTGCCGTTTGCAGATCGCCGCTGGCAATCGCGCCCGCATCCGCATCTGACGGAGACTGTACCAGCAGCCCGACAGAGCCACCGAGGTTGTTGATATCCTGACGCGTTGCAGCCTGCGTATTCGATGGCGGCAGGCCCAGGCTCACCCAAATCCCACCATGCTGCGATGCCAGCGTTTGCAGGTATTGCAGGGAAACTTGCTTGTCACCGTTCAGGCTCGCACTGTTACTGAAGCCCGCGAACACTTTATCCTGCCAGCTGCGAACGAACCAGGCTTTAGAGGTGGCATCAGCAAATTTCTTAAACTGCCACGGCACACCGCCCATGTAAGTTGGCGCACCAAAAATAATCGCCTTTGCCTCGTTCAATTTTTGCCAGTCGCTTTCCTGAATTTCACCATTGCTGTCGATGGCGATCAGTTCAGCCTGCGCGCCCTCTGCAACTGTTTCAGCAACACGTTGGGTGTGGCCATAGCCTGAATAATAGATAACTACAACGCTCATAATAGATCTCCTGATGCAATATTGCCTTGTGAGTCAAAAGATTAAGACGGTTTTAAAATTGCTCTGCGAGCAGTTGCCATTTTCGGTTCCCTGGTATCAAATAGAAACCTTACGTCGTTTTATACACGCAAATATTCGCGGGCGTAAGAAGGCACTTTTACCTCACCTGGTTACCTCGAGGGAACCACCATGACTGAGTCTGTCGTACTGAAAGAGGAGATGCCTCCTTATAACGTGTTCGATGAGCGCTGCCCTACCCGCGACGTGCTGGCGCGTATCGCCGACAAATGGGCGCTGCTGATTCTCGCGCGTCTTGAAAACGGGCCAATGCGCTTTAACAAGCTGCAACGTGATATTCAGCGGATCACCAAAAAGGTACTGACCCAGGCATTACGCAAGCTGGAACGCGATGGGCTGGTTTCACGTGAGGTTTTCGCGACGGTACCGGTGACGGTGGAGTACAGTCTGACGCCGCTGGGACAGGCGTTAACCGAAACAGTGACCGTGCTGGCACACTGGGTGGAAAGTAATATGGATGCGATTGTGGCGGCGCAATCCGCTTATGACGCCGCCAATGCACAGACCTGAGCCGGGGCGTTCCCGGCGCAAGCCCGCTCAGGAGAGCATAAACTCCACGGCATCGGCAGCATGAATCGCTGTGGTATCAAACACCGGGATTGGACTGCGCGCTACCGGAACCAGTAAGCCGATCTCAGTACAGCCAAAGATCACACCTTCTGCCCCTTGCAGTGCAAGCTTCTCGATCACGCTGACGTAATACGCGCGGGAAGGTTCACTGAATGCCCCCAGGCAAAGCTCATCAAAGATAATCTGATTGATGCGTGCCCGGTCAGCCTCATCCGGGATCAGGCTTTCAATCCCAAACTCACTGCTCAAGCGACCGCGATAGAAATCCTGCTCCATGGTATAGCGCGTTCCCAGCAGTGCCACACGCGACATTCCGGATGCAGCAATTTTACGCCCGGTCGCATCGGCGATATGCAGGAAGGGTAACGAGCAACGCTCTTCTATCCGGGAAGCAACTTTATGCATGGTGTTCGTACAGAGCAAAATTCCCTCTGCTCCCGCACGCTCCAGCCCCAGCGCCGCCTGTGCCAGGATCTCCCCGGCTTTATCCCATTCACCGCTCGACTGGCAGGCCTCGATTTCATGGAAATCAACGCTGTGCAGCAGCAGGCTTGCGGAGTGCAGGCCGCCCAGACGCTGCTTTACCCCTTCATTAATCAGGCGGTAGTACGGGATTGTTGATTCCCAGCTCATTCCACCTAACAGACCGATTGTTTTCATCACCCCTCCTTATCTCTTGTCTCTCTTTTAACACAACCGACGCCAATAAAAAAAGGCGCTGTATTCAGCGCCTTGTTAACCTGCAGAGTTTATTCCGTCACCGGCTCCGGCAGCGGATTACGGGTGAGCATCGCTTCGCGCAATAAAACGCTACCGCAGGCAAACAGCCCCCCCAGAAGCGCCGCCAGAACGACAATCAATGCCTTACCCGGGCCATCTTTTTTCACCGGCATGGAGGGGGAAAGCTGGTATCTGAATGGCTCAAGTTTGACATCGGCAAAGGAGAGTTTTTTCAGCTGCGCCAGGTGGTATTCGCGGTTCTGGAAATCCGCATTCAGCTCGGTCACGTCCTTCAGATTTTTTTCAATCTGCAGTTTTTGTGCGATCCCGTTAGCGCCGAGCGAAACAGAGTAGTCCGGGTCATCTTTTACCGCCTGTCCGTTGCTGTAGACCGGCTTCTTGATGCCTGCTGCATTCGCCACTTCCAGTGAATAATTCAGTCGCTGCAGGTTAGTATTGTGAATATTGGTCAGGCGGACGCGATCCAGTTCCAGCTGCTGCTCAACAACGTTCTTTTTGAGGGCGATCTGGTTACGGATATTCTGCACCGTCTCTTTCTCGACAATAGCCGTAATATAGTCGATATATCCCTCCAGGACGGATTGGGCATCACCCGCTGTCGGCGCGGTGAAGCTTAATGTCCAGGAGACAAATGGCGCTTTGTCCGCGTCTTTTCCCTGGGCATCATTCACCGCTTTCATTCTATCTGAGATATTGACTATCGCCCGATGCAGTTCAAGCGGATCGACCTCGGCGTCTTTAAGCTGAGACATCACGTAAGGAGAGGATTTCAGATACTCTTCAAGCAATGACTGCGACTGAAACTTTTTAATGAACAGGTCAAAGACTTCCGGACGGGTAATCTTCACGTCTACATCAAGCACCTGTAATGCCACCATCATCTGGCGCAGCGGGTTCCACTGCGATTGTTCTGCCGGGGTAATCACCGCTTTACTGGTCCACTTCTGCGGCAGTAAAAATGAAACGATCAGCCCCACCAGTGCAAACGCAAGAGTGACGGCGACGATGCGTTTTTTCGCCGCAAAAAGCACTTCGAATAGTCCCAAAAGATCTATTTCTTTGGTGTTTACAGCTGGGGTTGTATAGCGGGGAAAATCAAGATCGGTGCTTTTTTTGATATCCATCTCAGACCTAACCATTCTTCTTTAATAGGACGCTGTGCATATTGCGCAATCAATAAGAGTGGTCCGATGATACAATATCTTAAGAATTATCTTAAGTTCAAATCCCTCTATTTAGCTCCCCCTGCCAGAGTTGGTAGTGAGTTTCATCACGCCATTATTGTAACAAAACATCATTTCACCAACTCTGACATCTATTGAACGCTTAAACAGGCAATACGATCACACGCCGATATTACGCAGTTTCTCCCCCGCCATCAGCTTGCGTTCAATATGTTCCAGCGTGACGCCTTTTGTTTCTGGAATTAACCAGAACGTGACGCCAATAAACGCCACGTTCAGCACCGTATAGAGCCAGAACGTTCCCGCCGCGCCAATGGCGTCCAGCAGCGTCAGGAATGTCGCGCCGATGATCATATTCGATACCCAGTTGGTGGTCGTGGAACAGGTGATGCCAAAGTCACGGCATTTGAGCGGCTGAATTTCGGAGCACAAGATCCACACCACGGGCGCGGCGCTCATCGCATACCCGGCAATACACATCATGGTCATACCGACGGAGAGCCAGGAAAGCCCACTTGAGGCCGTACCATTATCAAACTGCATCAGGCAGTATCCGAGGATCAGCGTACCGAGCGCCATTACGCTGAAACCAATTTTCAACGCCGGTTTGCGTCCGGCTTTATCCACGGTGAACACCGCAATAAAAGTGGCGAACATAAAGGTAAGCCCCACCACCAGGGTGGCCATCATCTGCTGTTCCGTGGTAGTGAATCCCGCCATTTTGAATATACGCGGCGCGTAGTACATGATGATATTCATCCCGGTGAACTGCTGCATTGCCTGCAGCAACATGCCGAGGAACACCGCGCGGCGCACGTTGCGGTTGATCTTAAATAGCGCCCAGCCTCCCTGCTTCAGCTTCAGGCTTTCACGGATCTCGTTCAGCTCTTCCCGTGCTTTTTCCGAGGTATCGCGCAACATGCGCAGCACCTCTTCGGCCTCCACATGACGTCCTTTTTGCGCCAGCCAGCGCGGACTGTTTGGCAGGAAAACCACCAGTACAATCAGCACCAGTGCCGGTAAAGCCAGCACGCCGAGCATCGCGCGCCAGTTGCCGCTGTAGCTGAAGTAGGTATCGGACAGGAACGCCAAAACAATACCCAGCGTCACCATCAGTTGATACATGCTGATCATCCTGCCACGCACGTTTTCACTCGCCATTTCGGAGAGGTAGAGCGGTGCCGTATAGGAAGCAATCCCGACCGCCACACCGAGCAGCACACGGGAAAGCAGCAACACTTCAACGTTCGTGGCAAACGCGGAACCAATGGAGCCGGCAACAAACAGAATCGCCCCGACCATCAGGCTGTACTTACGCCCCAGGCGGAACGAGAGCCAGCCATTAAACAGCGCGCCGATGGCCGCGCCGAGCATCATGCTGCTCACCACCCACTCCTGCAGACGGCTACTCAGGGTAAAGTGATCGGTTATAAACGGTAATGCACCGGCAATCACGCCGATATCCAGTCCAAATAATAAGCCCGCTACCGCGGCCGCAATGGAAACAAACTGATTCATGCGGCGGGTATCACGCAGCGCAGCGAGCATAAGGGTAGAGTCATTTATAGATGTCATATTTTTCCTGCCTCAACAGCAAAATTCGTTAACTGAAATTACGAGAAAGCGAGGAAAAGTGTCAGGCCGGAAATCGCGAAGTTATGGATTATTCCGCTACGGCATACGGTTCTGTGATGGACATTACAATTTCAACTCGTGGCGAATAATCACGTATTTTTACTAATCAATTAATATTTAAGAAATAAAAGTGTGATTTCCGTCATTTATGATTTTTCAGTATGGATTTTTCATCTTTACCGATATGGACTAAGCCAATTTTACGTAAAAAAAACCTCCGCCCATGGGCAGAGGTGCTTAATACAGATGAAATTAACGCGCCAGCCAGCCACCGTCTACAGCCACGGTGTAACCGTTGATGTAATCTGATGCCGGGGAGGCCAGGAAGACAATCGGCCCCATAAGATCGCCCGGCAGCCCCCAACGGCCAGCAGGAATACGCTCAAGGATTTCCGCGCTACGCTGTTCATCCGCACGCAGCTGCTGCGTGTTGTTGGTCGCCATGTAGCCCGGTGCAATCGCATTGACGTTGATATTATGTTTCGCCCATTCGTTTGCCAGCAGGCGGGTCACGCCCATTACAGCGCTTTTGGACGCGGTGTAAGACGGCACGCGGATACCGCCCTGGAAAGAGAGCATCGAGGCAATATTAATGATCTTGCCGCCTTTCCCTTGTGCGATGAAGTGCTTCGCCGCTGCCTGGGACATAAAGAACACGCTCTTGATGTTCAGATCCATCACATCGTCCCAGTCGCGTTCAGTGAAGCTAATCGCATCTTCACGACGAATCAGTCCGGCATTGTTTACCAGAATGTCGATATGCCCGAATTCCGCGACAGCACGTTCCAGCAGTTCAGGAATGGCGTCGATTTTACGCAGATCGGCAGTCAGGCTCAGGAAACGGCGACCCAGTGCCGTCACGCGTTCAATGGTTTCAGTCGGTTCAACAATATTAATCCCCACAATATCGCAACCCGCTTCCGCCAGACCTAACGCCATCCCCTGACCCAGTCCGGTGTCACACCCCGAAACCACAGCCACTTTCCCCTGAAGAGAGAATGCATCCAGAATCATGTTTATTCCTTACTCTTTCAACGCCTGTCACTCACAGGCAGATTTATGCTTCACTGCCCGCGACTAGCGCAGATCGCTGACCGCAATATGGTCCATATCATCGAAGACCTGGTTTTCGCCCACCATTCCCCAGATAAAGGTGTAGGCTTTCGTCCCTACGCCGGAGTGAATGGACCAGCTCGGTGAAATCACCGCCTGCTCGTTATGCATCACGATATGGCGCGTTTCCTGCGGCTGTCCCATCATGTGGAACACGCAGGCGTCCTCGTCCATGTTGAAATAGAAGTAGACTTCCATGCGGCGCTCGTGGGTATGGCACGGCATGGTGTTCCACAGGTTGCCCGGCGCGAGTTCGGTCAGCCCCATGCTGAGCTGGCAGGTCTCCAGCACATCCGGCACGAAGTATTTATTGATGGTGCGGCGATTGCTGGTGAGATTGTCGCCAAGCGTCACAGGGGCAACGTCTGCCGGAGTGACCTTCCTGGTTGGGTAGGTGGAATGAGCCGGGGCGCAGTTGTAGTAAAACTTCGCAGGCCTGCTGCCGTCGATGCTGGCGAAGATCACATCTTTCGCCCCTTTGCCCACGTAAAGCGCCTCGCGATGGCCAATCTCATAGCACTGTCCGTCTACGGTGATGGTACCCGGCCCGCCGATGTTAATCACACCCAGCTCGCGACGCTCGAGGAAATAGCTCACGCCCAGCTGTTTACCGACCTCACCGCCCACGGAGACGCTGCTCGTGACGGGCATAATCCCGCCCACAATAATGCGGTCGATATGGCTGTAGACCAGGGTGTACTTGTCGGCCTCGAACACCTGCTCGACTAAAAACTCATTGCGCAGCCCTTGAGTGTCCAGCGTTTTGGCGTGCGCACTGTGGATGCTTTGTCTGATGTCCACGATAACCTCCAGATGTGGTCATGCCCGAAGGCAGAAAATAAACGAAACAGCGTTCCGTTTTCTTGATGAGCACATACTATCGGCATAAAGTGGGCTTTTCAATTATATTTAAAACAACGTTTCATTTTTATTTTTGTTTGTATCGGAAATGACGTTCGGATCACGATAAATGGGGATTGAGAAACACAGCACCATAAAAAAACCTCCCGCAGGAGGTTTTTTAGAATGAGAAGAGGTTAACGTTCGATGGCCAGCGCCACCCCCTGCCCGCCACCTATACAGAGTGTGGCAATGCCTTTACGGGCGTTCCGCTTTTTCATTTCGTGGACCAGCGATACCAGGATCCGGCAGCCGGACGCACCAATAGGATGTCCCAGCGCGATCGCCCCGCCGTTGACGTTTACCCGCAGGGGATCCCACTCCAGCATTTTGCCGACCGAGATCGCCTGAGCGGCAAAGGCTTCGTTTACTTCGATCAGATCCACATCTGAGAGCTGCCACCCCGCACGATCCAGGCAGCGACGGGTAGCATACACCGGCGCGATCCCCATTAACGCAGGATCAACACCTACGCTGGCAAACGCCTTGATGCGGGCCATTACGGGGAGATCCAGCTCAAGGGCTTTGCTTTCGCTCATCATCATGACGGCCGCTGCGCCATCATTAATGGAGGAAGCATTTCCCGCCGTAACCGACCCCTGCATTTCAAAAGCAGGGTTAAGCCTCGCCAGACCTTCAGCGCTGGCGTCGGTACGCGGCTGCTCATCGGTATCCACCACGACAACCTCACCGTTCTGACGCTGCGTGCTGACCGGGACAATTTCATCGCGAAAACGGCCGGAATCAATCGCCGCGCGCGCCTTTTGCTGCGAGCTTAAGGCATAAGCATCCTGCAGCTCACGACTGATGCCGTATTCGCGCGCCAGGTTTTCCGCCGTCACACCCATATGATAATCATTGAACGCATCCCAGAGCCCGTCATGCACCAGGCTATCAAGCAACTGGCTGTTGCCTAACTGTGCGCCGGTACGGCTGTCGGTCAATACGTGCGGCGCGCGGCTCATGTTCTCTTGTCCGCCCGCAATGACCACATCCGCCTCACCGCACTGAATGGCTTGCGTTGCAAGATGTAGCGCTTTTAATCCTGATCCACAGACGTCGTTAATGGTGATTGCTGAGACGGTATTGGGCAACCCACCTTTCAGCGCCGCCTGGCGCGCAGGGTTTTGCCCGGCTCCGGCAGTCAGAACCTGTCCCAGGATCACCTCATCAATTTCATGGGCTGCGATCCCGCTACGTTCCACCAGCGCTTTTACTACCACGCTGCCCAGGTCAACCGCCGAGTGACGCGCAAGCGCTCCCTGAAAACAGCCGATAGCTGTACGCAACGCACCCACTATTACGACATCTTTCATCACGACCTCTGTGTTAAATGACATGACGATAGTAGAGGATTGTTACTGGCAATTATCTTAATTGTTTAAAAATAGTGAGTTTAATCACAAGGATCAGCGCGCATCCTGCAGATACTGCCGCAGCCAGCTTCCGGCAATACCTGGCGGGGATCGTTTATTCCATAGCAGATCGATCCCTGTCGCCCGCGGCCAGCCGGGAACATTGAGCTGTACCAACGATTTCGCGGCGGCAAATTCATCCACCAGTGCGCACGGCAACACGCACCAGCCAAATCCCTGTACCGCCATACTCAAGAGTAACAGGTAATTCGGGGCTGACCAGACGGGCCCGCGCGCGATCTCCGCCTCGCGCTCAAGATAGGTGCTCAGCCGCAGCTCTCGCCAGCCGTGCAGCTCGTCACGCTGAACGTCATGTTGTCCGGCGAGCGGATGCGTGGTCGCGACATAGATCGCCATGCGGGTCTGCATCGGCAGCCGGATGGCGCCGATATCCGTAGGATAACCGTCTCGCGCCTCGGTGAGGCCAATCTGCGCGCGCTCCTTTTGCAGGAGATCGATCACGTCCTCCTCCTCGCCAATCAGGCATTCGAATTCCGTATGAGGAAAGCGCCGGTCAAACTGGTTCATGAGATCTTCCAGCACATCCGGATTGAGGGTATCGGAAAGGACAAATGTCAGACGCGCCTCCGTTTGCGCCGTTAATGATACTGCCAGCTCATCAAGCCGCGTGCTGGCGGCGAGGATGGCCTGCACATAGCCCAGCACCTGCTCCCCTTGAGCCGTCAACACCGGCTGGCGCGCCGAGCGGTCAAAAAGCTCGAAACCCAGATCGGCTTCAAGATTGGCAATGGACGTGCTGATCGTCGACTGGCTTTTACGCAACCGGCGTGCGGCAGCAGAAAAAGAACCCGCCGCGACGGTTTCAACAAACGCAGTAAGGGCTTCGGGGGAATAGCGCATGATCTATCTACTTTTACGATGGATACCATCTTTAATATATCATCTTTAACGATAAAAATAGGCCCCATCAACGCCCATACTGGCGAATTAACGAGGTCTATGACTATGCAACACCAGGATGCACTCCAACGTAAACTGCCGGAGCGGATCTTTCATGCTGTCTGTTTTGAAGGGATTGCCACGGCGATCCTCGCCCCTACGGCGGCGTGGCTCATGCAGCGTTCCGTGGTTGAGATGGGCGGGTTAACCATTATTCTGGCCACCACCGCCATGCTGTGGAACATTATTTATAACTTCGGCTTCGACCGTTTCTGGCCTGTTCAGCGCGTCAAACGTACGGCAAAAGTCCGTGCACTGCATGCCCTGGGGTTCGAATGCGGGTTCATCGTGATCGGTCTGTCGATTGTCGCCGCCGTGCTGGGCGTCACGCTGCTAGAGGCATTCACGCTGGAAATAGGTTTCTTCCTGTTCTTCCTGCCTTACACCATGTTCTACAACTGGGCATATGACACGTTACGTGAAAAATTCATTAAGCGTCGTCAGCAAAGACGCGCCCTGGCAGGCTAACTCCCCCCTGGCCGGACGACTGGTCCGGCCAAACTCCGTCGAAGCAACTGCGCTCTCTACGCATAACTATGGTAAATTGCACTCCATTCCGATGGTTTGATAGTTGATACGTTGCTCTAATGTCGAAAATTTGGTCAAAAGATGAGACTCTCTGGAGTTTCGCTCTCTACGGCACGGCCGTGGGCGCAGGAACGCTGTTCTTGCCCATTCAGCTGGGCTCCGCAGGCGCTATCGTCCTGTTTATTACCGCCCTTGTGGCTTATCCGTTAACCTACTGGCCGCACCGAGCGCTGGCACAATTTATCCTGTCGTCGAAAACCAAAGGCAATGAAGGGATCACCGGCGCCGTATCGCACTATTACGGCAGGAAGATTGGCAATCTGATCACCACGCTCTATTTCATCGCCTTCTTTGTGGTGGTGCAGATTTATGCGGTGGCCATCACCAACTCGCTCACGGAGCAACTGGCAAAACACCTGACGGTGGATACCGCCGTTCGCGTACTGGTCAGCCTGGGGGTGGTGCTGGTTCTTAATCTGATCTTCCTGATGGGACGACATATCACGATAAAAGTGATGGGCTTCCTGGTGTTTCCCCTGATTGCCTATTTCCTGTTTGTCTCCCTGTATCTGACGGGAAGCTGGCAACCCTCGCTGCTCACCAGCCAGATGGCATTTGATCAACATACCCTGCATCAGGTATGGATTTCGATTCCGGTGATGGTTTTTGCTTTCAGCCATACCCCGATTATCTCAACGTTTACCGTTGACCGTCGTGAGAAGTTTGCTGACGGTGCTATGGATAAATGCAAGAAAATCATGAAGGTGGCGTACCTCATTATCTGCCTGAGCGTGCTGTTCTTTGTCTTCAGCTGCCTGCTCTCTATTCCACCGTCTTATATTGTGACCGCCAAAGAGCAAGGGGTTACGATCCTGTCCGCGCTGTCGATGATGCCTTCTTCTCCGGCATGGCTGGGTATTTCCGGGATTATCGTGGCGATTATTGCGATGTCGAAATCGTTCCTCGGCACCTATTTTGGCGTGATTGAAGGGGCGACGGAGATCGTGAAGTCGTCGCTGAATCAGGTGGGCGTGAAAAAGAGCCGCGCCTTTAACCGTGCAGTTTCCATTATCGGGGTGTCGTTAATCACCTTTGCGGTCTGCTGCATAAACCCGAATGCCATTTCGATGATTTATGCCATCAGCGGTCCGCTTATCGCCATGATCCTGTTTATCATGCCGACGCTGTCGACGTATCTGATCCCGTCCCTGAAACAGTACCGTTCCATTGGCAACCTGCTGACGCTGATCGTCGGCGTGCTGTGCGTGTCGGTGATGTTTGTCGGCTAATCCCTTTCGTGCCCGTCGCTCTGCCGGGCACGCCATTCAGTCTCGTCCTGTCGTATCCAGCGGAAAAGGCCTGTCCTGAACGACCGTTTTCATGACAAGCGTCGAGCGAAGATGCTGCACGCCCGGCAACGCTGAGAGTTTCTCGTCATAGAGTTTTTGAAATGCAGACAGGTCACGCGTCACAACGTGCATCAAATAATCGGGATCGCCAAATAAACGCTGTGCCAGCACGATTTGCGGTATCTCTTCCACCGCATCTTCAAAGGCGCTAACCGCTTTTCTGTCACCCTCTTTAAGCGTCGCAAATACTATCGCCAGGAAGTTAAATCCCATTTTGGCGGGATCGAGGCTGGCGCGGTATCCCGTTATGGCTCCGCTTTGCTCCAGCGCCCGCACGCGACGATGGCACGGCGAGAGGCTCAGATTCACCCGCTCTGCCAGCTCCGTAAGTGATAAACGACCGTCAGATTGCAGTTCCGCAAGAATTTTTCTATCAATGCTATCCATGTGGAAGATTTTCTCAGTTTCACCGTGTTATGAGCATAACATTGAAAGCCTATTTCGCAGGGTTAGCGATATTCTTTTTCTCAACGTTTGACGCACTGCGGGGGTCTTCAGGACGATGGAAATGAGTATTGTGGCCGGCTTTTGGGTGGTTTCTTTTCTGCTTATTATGACGCCGGGGGCGGACTGGGCCTATGCCATTAGCGCCGGAATTAACGGTCGACGCGTGGTCCCGGCTGTGATGGGGCTGATGTCCGGTCATCTGCTGGCTACGATGATAGTGGTTGCGGGCGTGGGCGTTTTAATTGCTCAACATCCAATGGCGTTAGCCGGGCTGACCGTGGCGGGAGCCCTGTATCTCCTGTGGCTTGGCATAACGTTATTGCGTCACCCAGCCGCACCGGAAAAGGCCACCCGCCATACGGGAAACTGGACACAGTGGGCGGTGAAAGGACTCTGTATTAGCGGCCTAAACCCGAAAGTTTTTTTGCTGTTCCTGGCCCTGCTTCCGCAATTTACAGACCCAACCGGAAGTTGGTCGATAGCGATGCAGATGTCTGCGCTTGGGATGATGCATCTTATCACCTGTACGCTGGTCTACCTGCTGGTGGGGTATGGCTCGAAAGCCGTGCTGGCGACCCGGCCACAGGCGGCGCGTCTGGTGAGCAGAGCATCGGGAGGGTTGATGGTGCTGATAGCGATGGTATTGCTGTTTGAGCAGGCAAGATAAAAAACACCGGCCATCGCCGGTGTTACTTACGCCCGAATATCGTCATATTCCCGCGTATTATCAAACTCATGTTTAGCAAACGGGCACAGCGGAATAATTTTACGGTTCTCACCGCGCATCTTCTCCACCACTTTCGCCACCAGCTGTTTGCCAACGCCCTGCCCTTTCAGGCTCGGATCGACGTCGGTGTGCTCAATAATGCTCAGGTGCTCGCCGGTCGGTACGAAAACAATCTCCGCGACCTGATTTCCGTGGGCATCGTTCACGTAAAACTTGTTATGGCCTTCCAGAATATCCATGGTTCCTCGCTTATTTTTGGCGATACTTCAACGCACCGCTCGGGCAGGTATCAATCACACGTACAACCGTTTCAACGTCCACTTCATCGGGAATGATCCACGGTTTACGTTTCAGGTTAAACAGCTTAGCGCTTCCGCGTACGCAGTTACCTGAGTGTTTACAGATCCCGGTATTGAAGTAAACATCAATTTTCTCGCCGGTATAGGCCCGGTAACCTGCATCCAGTAGTTCTTTATCCATGACATTGCCTCTGTAATTATTCTGGTATGAAATGAAGCATAGCCTTACGCGATCCCGATGGCTATTACACCGAAAACGAAAAGCCAGGTCACAACTCTTTTCATGCCGGATTGCGCGCCCCTGATGTGCATGTCAGGCTCCGCAAATGTCTCACTTTTAAATGGCTACCGCAGGTTGAATGAAACGCAGACTCTCTTTTCAGGTAAAGCTTTTTTTAGCGCTGGTGTGCTTCTCCTGCCTGCTGTTAGTTCTGCTGGGAACGATCCTGTTTCATTTTATTGACCGACAGCTCCATCACGATCTTGGCCAGCGCGCCAGGGTTCAGGCCAGTCAGATCGCGCTGATGCCGGGTCTGGCGGCAATGGTTGCGGCCCGAGATATCCCCGGCATTGCCCGGTTAATTCAGCCGCTGCGTGCCGAAAGCGATGCCAGCTATATTGTGATTGGCGATCCCCAGGAACAGCACCTTTATCATTCTGAATCCCCGGAGCGGATTAATTTACCGATGATCGGTGGGGATAATGCCGAGGTGTTAAAAGGCAAAACCATTATTTCCGTGCGCCAGGGCGGAATCGGGGTTTCACTGCGCAGCAAAGCCCCCATCTTTAACGCACAGCACCAGGTGATTGGCATTGTCTCCGTCGGCTATCTGACCTCATATATCGCCAATATTAATGCCCGCATTCTCTGGCAATCCGGGTTGTACGGTGCAGGTCTTCTGCTGCTGCTGTTTATTTTCTCATGGCTGTTTACCCGCAATCTTAAAAAGCAGATGTTCCGGCTTGAACCAAAAGATATTGCTCAACTGGTTTTGCAGCAAAGAGCGTTGCTGGAAGCCATGTATGAAGGGATATTCGCCATTAATAAAGATAAACAGTTGATTCTCATTAACCGTGCGGCACGCGAGATGCTGGATATTCGGCAAAGTGAGAAAGACCTTATCGGCAAACCGCTGGAAGATGTTCTGCAAACCTCCCCGGGATTCCTGTCTCAGCGCTACGCTTCGGTGAGCAGCGGCAACCACGACCAGATTGCGGTGCTTAATCAGCGAGAGGTGATCGTTAACCGCGTGGCGATCGAGGTTGAACCGGGTGTCGAGAGTGGTTGGGTATATAGCTTTCGCGACAAAAACGACATTAACACGCTTAGCAGCCAGCTCAGTCAGATCAAGCGCTATGCGGATAACCTGCGCATTATGCGCCACGAACAGCTGAACTGGACCGCCACGCTGGTGGGGTTGCTGCAAATGAAACACTACGACGAGGCAATCCGTTACATCCAGGTGCAGTCAGAAGGGGCTCAGCGCGTGCTGGACTTTGTCTCTGCCCGTTTTGTTTCTCCGGCGTTGTGTGGACTGCTGTTAGGAAAATATGTCAGCGCACGCGAAAAAGGCATTGAACTGCTGTTTGATCCCGCCTGTCAGCTCACCCGCATGCCAGCCACCCTCAATGAAACGGAGCTGATGTCCATTATTGGTAATCTGCTGGATAACGCCGTGGATGCAACCCTGAAAGCGCCGGTGCCTGCACCTGTTGAGCTCTACATTTCTGACCGCAATCAGGAGTTATTGATAGAGGTGGCTGACCGTGGCTGTGGGGTGGATGATACGATGAAGCCGCATATCTTCCGCCAGGGGTTCAGCAGTAAACCAGACAGTGAGAACGACATTGTCGGCACCGAGCACGGTATTGGTCTGTTTCTGGTGGCAGGATATATCGATAAGGCTGGCGGCAGTATTGAGATTGCCGACAACACGCCACAGGGCACTATTTTTTCTGTGTTTATTCCGAATGGGCAACAGCATGACCCGACCACTTGATGTTGTGATAGTTGAAGATGAACCGCACCTGGCGGAGCTGCATCGCGAGTATATCGAGCAAAATTTCCTTTTGCGCGTGGTGGGCATCGCCGCGTCCATTGAGCAGGCCTGTAGCCTGATTCGTCAGCATCAGCCGCGGCTAATTTTGCTGGATAACTATCTTCCGGACGGTAAAGGCGTGGAGTTAATCGACAACCCACTGCTAAAAAGCTACGAATGCTCGGTGATCTTCATCACCGCCGCCAGCGATATGCAAACCTGCAGCCATGCCATGCGCAGCGGTGCGTTCGACTATCTGATTAAGCCCGTCTTTTTCCAGCGTCTGCACGCCTCTCTTGAGCGGTTTATGCGCTTCATCCATACCGTGCAGCAGGTGAAGGTGGTCGACCAGCATGCACTGGATCGCCTGTTTAACCTGCCTGCCGCGGAATCGTCCGTTACACCGTCGACGAAAGGGATTGAGCCCCAAACGCTGGAACGGATGAAACAATTTTTCGCCGACAATCCCGACAGGGCGATGTCGGTGGAAGAGGTAGTGGAGAACGTCGGGATCAGTAAAACCACGGGACGTCGCTATCTTGAATACTGCGTGGAGAGCGGGTTAATCAGCATCGAAATGCTGTATGGCAATATTGGTCATCCGCGAAGGTTGTACCGCAAAGCCGCCGATCAACCGTAATCCGAAACCGTTCACAGGCTAACGTTCGCGGATTTTATGGTGTTAATTGCTGAAACGACGGCAACAATCACACTTCGGAATCATTGCCCGCTTCACCCTATTGTGGGTGGAGCCCACTGCGCTATGTTGACAATTAGTTCCTCAAATGTAACTAAAAGGTTAACTATAATGTCGAACACGTTCCGAATTTCTCTGCTTACCGCTATTGTACTGTTCTCTGCTTCTGCACTGTCTGCCCTGCCGCAGGGCTATCCTGCTGAGTATCAAAAAGTTGTTGATGCCGCAACGAAAGAGGGCAAGGTTGTTATCTACTCCACCACCGACATCAAAGCTGCCGGGCCGCTGATCCAGGGCTTCGAAAAAACCTACCCGGGCATCAAAGTTGAATACAACGACATGAACAGCACCGAGCTGTACAACCGTTTCATCAGCGAACAGGCCTCAGGTGGTGTGAGCGGCGACGTGGTCTGGAGCTCATCCATGGACACCGGTCTGAAGCTCGCCACCGACTACGCCATGGAGTACAAATCTCCGGAGCAAAGCCAACTGCCGAAATGGGCGGTCTGGAAAGATAAGGCATACGGCACCACCTATGAGCCGGTGGTCTTTATCTACAACAAGCGTCTGATCCCGGCCGGCGACGTGCCGGACTCTCACACCGCGCTGGCGAAGCTGATTGCCAGCCAGACGGACAAATTCAAGGGCAAAGTCACCACCTACGACATCGAAAAATCGGGTCTGGGCTTTATGCTTTCAGTCCAGGATCACAATGCCGACCCTAATTACTTCAAAACCCTGGCAGACGTTGCCAAAGGTGGTTTATCGGTACAGTCGTCTACCGGTACCATGATGGAGCGCGTCTCCTCCGGTGAAAACCTGATCGGCTTTAATATCCTCGGATCTTATGCGGAAGCACGTGCGAAGAACGATCCGTCGCTCGGCATTTCCTATCCAAAAGATTACACCCTGGTGCTGTCGCGCGTGTCGTTCATCAGCCAGCAATCGCAAAACAGCAATGCGGCAAAACTGTGGCTGGACTATGTGCTGTCTGAACAAGGGCAAAACATTCTGGCAAACCAGGCTGACATTCCGTCCATTCGTAACGATATCGAAGGGAAAAATGATATCGACGGCCTGACCAAAATCCTCGGCAACGCGCTGAAGCCGATCCCGGTTGATGAAACGCTGCTGGAATACCTGCAGCCGAAAAAACGCCTGGAGTACATCAAAGAGTGGCGTACCGCCGCCGGCAAATAAGCGTCTGAGCGCGGCGCAGGCCGCCGCGCTCCCTTATCGACTGAGTTCGTTTTTCTGGGCTGCAACACCAGGGATACCCCATGAATACATTACGCAGAAAGTGGCAAAGCCTGCCGCGAGGCATCGTCGTGCTGATAACCGCCCTGGTTATCTACACGCCGCTGTCGTTTATCGTGATACAGAGCTTCCTGTCCGCCCCGTTCTTTTCGCCGTCAAAAGAGTGGAGCTTTGAATCATTTGAGTTTATTTTCACCGACCCTGATTTTTATAAAGCCCTGAAAAGTGGTTTTATTCTTGCTTTCGGGCTGGTCTTTATCTCTATTCCGTTGGGCGGCGTGCTGGCGTTTCTGATGGTGCGTACCGACCTGCCCGGTCGCCGGTTGATTGAGCCGCTGATCCTGGTCCCGATTTTCGTTTCACCGATGGTACTGGGCTTCGGCTACGTGGTGGCCGCGGGTCCGGTAGGCTTTCTCTCCCAGTGGGCTGAGGCGCTGATTGGCTTTGTGCCGTGGAATATCTACGACATGTCGAGCATTGTGGTCATCGCCGGTCTGACGCACGTCCCGCATGCCTATCTGTATATCTCGTCAGCGCTGCGCAGCGTGGGTTCCGATGTGGAAGAGGCCGCGCGCACCGCGGGGGCGTCGCCCTGGCAGGTGATGACCTCCGTTAGCCTGCCGATGGTGCGCCCGTCCATTCTGTACGCCACCGTGCTGCTGTTCTTCCTGGGGCTGGAAGTGTTCGGCCTGATGCTGGTCCTCGGCGACCCGGAAGGCAACATGGTGCTGGCGACCTATCTCTATAAGCTGACGAACAAGATGGGTACCCCATCCTATAACCTGATGGCGGCGGTTGCGGTGGTGCTGATCTGCATCACCATCCCGCTGGTGATGCTCCAGCGTCGCCTGATGCGCACCGCCAACCGCTTCGTCACCATGAAGGGAAAAGCCTCTCAGGCCCGCGCGCTACCGTTGGGTAAATGGCGCTGGGTTGCTGGCGCGGTGATTGCCTTCTGGCTCACCGTCACCATCGGCGTTCCGCTGCTCGGCGTGGTATTGCGCGCGTTTATCTCCAACTGGGGCGTGGGCGTTTCGCTGTGGGATGAGCTCTCTCTGAACACCTTCCGCACCATCTGGGCGCAGCCCAACCTGCTGCGCGCCATCGTCAACTCCATGGCGATTGGCGTGATTGGCGGCGCGCTGGCGGTGGTCTGCTACCTGTTTGTCGGCATTGCCATGCACCGTAAACCGGATAACACCACGCGTTTCCTGGACTACAGCGTGCTGGTACCGCGCGCCGTGCCTGGCCTGCTGGCGGGTCTGGCATTCCTGTGGGTGTTCCTGTTCCTGCCGATGTGGCTGGATAACGCGCTGAAATCCGGCTGGCTTTCCGGGTTTGCCTGGACGGACTGGATGCGCGAAAACGTCATCGTCTGGCTGCGTTCACTGCGCAGCACCATTTTCAGCGTCTGGCTGGCCTATACCGTGGTGTGGATGGCTTACGGGCTGAGGCTCATCTCTTCCACGCTGCTGCAGGTAGGGCCGGAGCTTGAAGAAGCGGCGCGCAGCACCGGGGCAACGCGTGGCCAGATCACCCGTCACGTTACCATTCCGCTTTCCCGCTACGGTCTTATTGGTTCGTGGCTGCTGATGTTCCTGATCTTTGAACGCGAATACTCAACGGGTGTGTACCTGCTTTCGCCCGGCACGGAAACCATCGGCTCGATGCTGGTTTCCCTTTGGGCTGCGGGTGCCATTGATATCGTGGCGGCGCTCTCTTTCATTAACATCCTGCTGGTCGTGGTAGGTCTGGGCATTGCTCTTCGTTTCGGAGTCAAAATACATGATTGAATTAGCGGTTGACGATCTGCACTTAACCTACGGCGACAATCAAGTTTTAAAAGGTGTCTCCATGAACCTCAAGCGCGGCGAAGTGGTCTCCCTGTTAGGCCCTTCCGGCAGCGGCAAAACCACCCTGCTTCGTGCAGTAGCGGGCCTGGAGAAACCCACCCAGGGTTCGATTATTATTGGCAAAAACAAAGTTTACGACGGCACGCCGCGCAGTGAGGTCCCTGCGGAAGAGCGTAACCTGGGGCTGGTGTTCCAGTCCTATGCCCTGTGGCCGCACAAAACCGTTTTTGAAAACGTGGCTTACCCGCTCAAACTGCGTAAAGTGTCGGCCAAAGAGATCCAGCAGCGCGTGCAGGATGTGCTGGATCAGCTTGGTCTGGGGCATCTTGGCAAACGTCACCCGCACCAGCTCTCCGGCGGACAGCAGCAGCGCGTGGCGATTGGCCGGGCGCTGGTGTACAACCCGCCGGTGATTTTGCTGGACGAGCCGCTTTCTAACCTCGACGCCAAGCTGCGCGAAGAGGCCCGCGTGTTCTTGCGCGAGCTGATTATCAAGCTCGGGTTATCGGCACTGATGGTGACGCACGACCAGAACGAAGCAATGTCCATTTCTGACCGCATCCTGCTGCTCAACAACGGTAAAATTGAGCAACAGGGCACGCCGCAGGAGATGTATGGCTCGCCGAAAACGCTGTTTACCGCCGAGTTTATGGGCAGCAACAACCGCCTACACGGCAAGGTCACCGAAGTACGCGACGGCAAAGCGCGTATCGAAGGAAAAGGCTGGGTGCTGTGGGGCCAGGCGGGCGAAGGGGTACAAAGCGGTGATGAAGCCACGGCGGTGATCCGCGTCGAGCGCGTGGCGGTGGTCGAGGGACCTGGGGAAAATCAGCTTGAGCTGCCGCTGCTCACCAGCATGTATCTTGGCGACCGCTGGGAGTACCTGTTCCGCACGGCGGGGGATGATTTTGTAATCCGCGCGTATGGGCATGAGGTTCGCGACCCGCAGCACTGCCATCTTTCGCTGCCTGAGAAGCATGTTTGGGTGTTCCCGAAAGGGTGATTGTGTGAGAAAAGGCTGCGGGATGCGGCCTTTTCTGTTTGTGTATGTGTCTTGGCTGTTGCGCCGTCGGGATAAGTTCCGCGCTGAGTATTCCGATAAGTTCTCAGGCAAGGATACCAATCGACCAGGGTTGGCAGCTTGCCTGGCATTTCTGCATAAAGGTGACACTCTCCACGTCCACAGCCTCGACCGCTTAGGTTGTAATACGCTGAACATTCTGGAGTTGGTCAAACAATTGAATGATCGAGGGGTGGCAGTTCGCTTTCATAAGGAGGGGATCACGGCAGACATTACCAGCACAATAGGAAAGATGATGCTCACTATGCTGTCAGCAGTTGCCACTTGTAAGCGTGAGTTGATGTTGGAACGTAAGCGAGAGGCGAAAGCAGTGAACCCTGCAAAGCGTGGTAAAGGTAAAGCAGTAGACCGTGCAGGTATTGTCTCAGCGCTTGCGGCTGGCGGCTGGCGGCTCTGTGCGCAATGTAGCGAAGGATTTCAACGTCAACACATCCACTGTGAAGCGCATTAAAGCAGAGCAAGAGGCGTGATAATCCCTGATACTTGCCGTTTTCTGGCATCAGAATGGGGTGGCCTTCAATCAGGTCGTTCAATCCCTCTCGCAATGGCGCAAGTAAAAAACGAACATGCAAAAACAGCTTAGTGTTTACGCTGGCACTACTTCCAACCTTGGTCCAAGCAGGAAAATGAATTTTATTAATCACCGCCATAAGCCAACCATTCGTCATAAGTAAGTCTGAACGTTAAAGATGTTGGCTCGTTGTCGGTTTTCTCGGATCTCTCAACGAATCTCATCCCAACCTTTTCAAGTACTCTCTTAGACGCGAGATTATCCTCCCAAAGGAAAGCTGAAATGTCTTTTAAACCTACTTCATCAAACCCATAGCTAATAGCTCTTCTGGAAAGCTCAGTAGCATACCCTTTGCCCCATTCATTAGGCTCGAATCTGTAACCGAGATTGTTAATCAGCTTCCCATCGGTATCACTTACAAAAAAACCACCAAAACCAATGATTTTATTTGGGTTGTCTTTAGTCATTATCGCCCAATCATTAAAGCCGTAGAGAGTTGTATTTGTTATCCGTTTTTCCAGAGAATTTCTGGACTGCTGAATATCGCGATGTGGGCCAGCCGGGTTACAAACATTTGTTTCTGGATTGGCGTAAATACGAAACAAGTCCTCCAAATCTGACATCACAGCATGCCTGTATAGCAGCCTTTCCGATTCCCAGAACATTTTACCTCCTCAGTAGTCTTTTGAGGTGGCAGGGGCCGCCAACCACCAGGAAGCCAGCTTCATTTGCTTATGATGTGGTTACAGGCTTTGAGAGTATAATGCGAGGAGGCGCCCCCCCTTCCCTTAGTGTTACTTAACTCAAATTTAACCACGCTTACACGCTGATTTTGTTACATTTTCTCATTTACTCGCCAGAGCCAAAAGACTACACTTTCCGCATGGACTTACAAGTAACATAAGGATAAGGATGAATGGCCGTTGGTCACTTTTTATTCAGAGGTGATAAGACAGTTTGCGGTGGTAGGATTCTCGAAGGATTCCCTGACCATCAATTTTTCGGTAAAGACATGGCATGTGAAGGCCATCAAGT
Source organism: Enterobacter sp. CPE_E890 (assembly GCF_046521475.1). NCBI lineage: Bacteria > Pseudomonadati > Pseudomonadota > Gammaproteobacteria > Enterobacterales > Enterobacteriaceae > Enterobacter > Enterobacter sp. CPE_E890. The sequence continues at coordinate 4,093,295 of NZ_JBKFZW010000001.1, forward strand.
AACCTGTGGTAAACATCCAGGCCGTTACCGTATCTGTGGCGGTCTTGATACCGATGATATACATGGAAAAAGGATAGCCGGAACACTGCACAGCCGTAGCTCCTGCCCCTGCAAATCACGTTTTATTCCTTCCATCTTTGACACTTACGAGTTATCTACGGGACAAACGGAAACCAACGCTGCTCAATCCCACAACGTTGAATTTCCCGTTCTCCCCGGCCCGATAGCAGGTCCTGAAACTGATAATTTTGCTGACACCTGCAAGCCAGAAGATAATCAGCTATTGAACGGCGTTTACATCTGGACTGAAACCACGGATGCAGGACACGCTTTCGTATCCGTACATCAGAATAATTCAATCTACGTTTACACCTACGGGCGCTTTGGTCGAAAAGGCCCCGCCACACTTACAGGTGATGGGATTCTTAACTTCCTAACTGGTGATGATGCTCGCCTTTACTATCGTGAAGAACTCTACAAAGTTCGGGCAAGAGTATTCCAGATCGATGACGTTACACCCGAAGAAACCCGCAGAATTTTTGAATCTCTATGGAACTCAGGTACGACTCCCGTATTCACAAATTCAATGGGGGAACGCACCAAACGAAACGGAAAAGTGATAGACGTTTACGATCTCACCGGGAGCAACTGCACCACTCATACAGTGAAAGCTATCAGAAAGGCAGGGACCAATATCTTCGATACCAGCTACACATCAACAACGACACAGCTTCGTATCGACAATGAAGAAGATTTCACTATCCCTGTATCATTACAGCGTTACTTGACGGAGAAGAGCGACTCTCTGTCCTCAATGAACGTTATAGAAGTTACCAGCAAATTCAGGGAGCAGTATCCGAATATCGACCACTTCAAGCCAAATTCTGAGAGCCTGACAGGTCGAGTGGAGGAAGGGCTTGCTAATAGTGCATCAACGGTTGGATCATCTTCGGGTTATTCTGGCGGAACTATTGGCGGCGTTTTAGGTGGTTCGTATGACATTGACGAATAGAGCAAAGGCTATCCTTCGATGGGGAGGCATTGCTTTAGTATTCGCCATCTACTCTATCGCCTTGATGATACCAGTGCTTGATTTTGGGCTAACCCGGAAATACAACGGCCCCCCTTCAACTGGTCAGATGGAAGCCCGTTTATGTGAAGCGATCATAGATGACTTATCGCGGTCAGTGGATAACCTCTTAATTACTGCATTTGTCGGTAGTGCCATTTGTATTGTTTTGATCTTGCTCATCTTCAAGAAAGTAAGATGACCGCCAAAGGCTGGAAGTCTCCAGCCTTTCCCCTTCTCCCTGGTTATAGACAATAGAGGCCATAAAGCCCCGTTAGTGGTAAGAAGACAAGCGGAGCGTAGCGACTTCATCAGATTGTCAGAAGGATCACACCTTATCAGGGTGCTCGTGTACCGTTAGGAGCGTAAGCGAAGCGCTAGCAGAGCCGGATCTGTAGCTACCGGGGCATTACCACTATTCACCTGTTTACGTGGCTCATGGGGCCACGCATCGGGCTTAAAATGCGTGTGATCATTCTGTCCGGGAGTTATGCCTGGTATGCGGCTTTTTGTTCGTTGTTGTGCTGTCGCGGTAAGAACCAGGAACCACCGCCAGCGTGATGATATGCTCCCTTGTACCACAGACCAATCACGCGACAGATGCGGGCGTAGAACAATGAGTAGTTTAAGTTGTACCTGCTTAAGCAGGGCAACGTAACTAACTGATAAATCATAACTTGTTGATTTATCAGGAGACTGGAGCGGGCGAAGGGAATCGAACAAAGAAGCCCAAGAGCCTTGAAAGATCTCAACATTGGTAGTTGATAGCGGAGATTTTAGAGGATCTTTCTCATGTCTATCAAGGGCCAATCTTATCTTTATCCAACTGCGGAAGGAGTCTGGATGTTTCAGATCTTCATTCCGGTGTACATGCGGCACATTTTCGGCGGGAAACGTCTGTACCGGAAATCAACGGGAACCAAAGACCTTAACGCCGCTAAACACTTCCGTAACCACATGCTGATTGAGTGGAAGACGCTCAAGGAACAGTATTCCCCGGACACAGAGGAACGGCGTATTCAAAACGCCATAGCCGGATTGCATAAGCAAACCAAGCTACGCGCCCCACTCCAGACAGTGCCAACGTTAACCGCTATCCGCGATCAATACGCTGAAAAATACAGTGATAAGCGCTCATTCTCGACGCTGGCTAAATCGGCTCGCGCCGTAGAGGTGTTTCTTGCTTCGCTTGACCGTGCAGACATTCAGATCACGGAGATCAGACGGTCACAAGTGGCGATGTTTATCAATCAGCAGGACAAGAAAGCCCCACAGACCGTGCAGAACTGGCTAACGTGCTTGGGGAGCCTGTACGAGTACGCGCGGAGAGGTTACGACGACATAGCACCAGATAACCCGTTTCACGGTCATAACCTCGAAGCACGTCGAACCATCGAGAGCTATCAGCCGTTTGAGCCTGATCAGATGCAAAATCTACTGGATGCAGCAGAGCCGGAGATCAGAAACATTGTAATCATGGGGCTGTTTTCAGGATGCCGCCTTGATGAACTGGCAAGCCTTAAGAAGTCGGAGATCCAGACGGTGGAAAATGTACGTTGTTTCTACATCTCGAAGTCAAAGACCAAAGCGGGGGTACGGTACGTCCCTATTCACTCCCGATTAGCTGCAATTGTTGACGAATACCTGAGCCACGGTTATGGCGAATACCTGTTCCCACAGGCTAACAAGATTAACCGCGCTGACGGTAAGAAAGGCCCATTCTATTCTCAAGCGTTCACCAGACTACGCCGTCGTGTTTTGCCTACAGCAACAGATCGTCAATGCTTCCACAGCTTGCGCGGGATGTTCATCACCTGCTTAGACCGTGCCGGGGTGCAGGAAACAAGGATCGGCAGCATTACGGGCCATACTGAGCAAAAAGCCAAAACGGAAGCCTTCCGCACCTATTCACAGGGGGCGAGCATGGAAGAGTTAAAAAAATATGTGGAATTAGTTGAATTTTCATGGTAGATGGTATTGACATTTAAGGTAGAAGTATGCTACCCTACACACAAGTTACGAGCGTAAGCGAGTGGGTTTATTCTCCTGAAAGGAGAGAGTTACCTTTGTACAATAGTATTCTTCCATGACAGTCATGGAAGAGAGTGTATGTCTGTTCCTGTATGTCAATGTACTACTCAGGTATACACTTCACCTCTGATCAGAACTAACGATTAACTTACCCCTGATAAATCTCTTCTTGTTACTCTTTGGTGTGTGATGCTGGTCACTGATTATCAATCCACCAGCCCTCCCAGATGCTGATTGCAATACGCTGAACTACGTTATGAACATCTACGGGTGATTGATCAGGTATACCGTTAACAATCCAATGGTTCCCCCTCTACCGAATACCGATCCATTAGCTGTTCTGTCTGCATCTTGTTGTGGAAGTCGCAAAGCCTCCCAGAACGAGCTACAAGCCTGTCTCCCTGACATTCACCATGCGCACATCCCTTGAAAGAAAGCAGCACAGAGCGCAGCAGACGAAGCGTGAACAGCATTCGGAACAATGCACATCGAGCAGCCCATGGTAAGCCGCCGCCCTTCTCACTGCGTCCTTTAACTTTGTACTGGTGCAATGACATTTACCAGCAAGTTCCCCTGCAACATCCATAAGATGATTCCCTGGGCATAAGCGGCACTGCCTGACGTTGTGGACATCACCACCAGCCCCCGATCAAATGACCACGCACTACTACGGGCCGTTCTCTTTGACAGCTTCGCTGTATTCCCGCTATCCACTTTCAACTATGCAGAACCAGACAACACACCCAACAACCCACACTTTAACACAAAAGTCAACACAAATAGCTTGACAAAAAGTGCTTTTTCCTGTATTATAAATCATGTAGGGAAGAAATGCTGAAACGGTGCTCATTCGTCGCATGGTATGAGCGAACCCTATCTGGGAATACACGCGAGATCTCGCCGCCGTTTATAGAATCTACTCCCCCACCGCTATTCCCCATAGTAGCAAGCATGACCGTGCGCAACGTCGCACACTCTCCGCAGAATAAAGCCTCCAGGTTGCCGAATGTTTTTCTCCTTAGCCCAGAACCCGATCTGGGTGGTTGTGTTGGACATTTGGATCAATCCTTCCTGGGGGCTTTCCTGCATTTGAACATAAGGAAAATCAGTACAGTTGAAAAGTCAGACATTAAAAACCATTGCCGAATGGCTCCCCCGCTTTGAGTTCCACGTTTACCGCGACAGGCTGCGCCAGTACGGAATGCCAACCACCCCGCAACGAGTGGCGTTTATCTACTGGGCAGAAGAAGTGATGAACCACTGCTTCACCTGGGATGATTTCGTAAACGAATGGAGCAATGGCAACGACCACCGCGAGATCAACAAGTGGCTGCAATCCGGGTTTATCGGAATGGAATACTACGAAGGGCGCGTTCATTACGTCACGTCTTACCTCGTAGGGGGAAAGAGTCCATTTTATTGCCCACGCTGCAACCGCATCAACATCAAACGCCTCTTAGAAATCAAGGAGAAACAAAAGAATGACTAAACTACCAGCCGCATTAATGCGTGAAGTAAAAGCAGAATTTAAGGCCCAGCGCGAAAGTTACGTTGCGGGACACATTGAAACCCATCTGGCTGATGTGTTCAGCATCTCAGACTTTTACCCAGTGATCCTCACCATGCTACAGCAAGCTATCCTCGACGGGTACACCATAGCCGACTATGACCGCCAGCCGTTCTATAACGCCGGGGAACCTGCAATTCGCATTGTGTTAAACCGCAAGCAAGATGAAATCGAGGCTGACCGTACTGCCCTCACCGCAGAGGCAGAAGCCCAGCTTATGGCGTCCCTTACGTCTCAAGCAGAAGAATATTACGCCCAAGCCGTAGTCGAAGAGGAACGCCGTCAACGTGCAGAAGCAGCCGCGCAAGCCGCAGCAGCAGCCGAGGCCCAGACTTTCGCCAGCCGTTTACGTGTCGCTCTCGCAGAGACTTCGAAGTAAGGGACAGGTTATGTTCATTCACTATGCGCAGAAACGAAACACGTTAAAGCTGGCCCAGAAAAACGCCCACGCCTACCGCCAAATGATGACCGCCGAGCAGAACGGCAAAGATTTTATAACAGGCTCACCACTGACAGATCCGGTTATTGACCATGACCACAGAACGGGGCTTTGCCGGCTTATCCTGAACCGGGTGACGAACGCCATTGAAGGCGATTTTAATCGCATCTTATCCGGCATTGCCTACCGCGAAGACTTTACCCCGCTCCTGTGGGAAGTGTATTTCGGTCATCATAGCGACCTTTACGACGAGTTATACGACGCAGCGCTCGAACGCAGAAACGGTTATCTGAAAGAAGATGACTTCGGATTTATCTTAAAACAGTTTGCGGTGTATTACGCCGTCCGCTTTGACCAACTTCACCACCTGGAGTATTACCGATGACCAAAAACCCGCAACAATCCTTAGCCTGGTTAAAGCACTATTGGAACCACCAGCGACAGGAAGAAGTGCAGAAATCAGAAATCAAGCTCGAACCACTGAACAAGCCCGTGTTATTCGATAAGGTAGTTGACCGCCTCACCATTGGTGAATTCTATCAGTGGCTCTTATCAGAGGGTTACATCTTCAAAGCTAAGGATGACAAATAATGTTGAAACTCATTATTGCACGCGATGTGCTCAACTGGATTGATGCAAACAAGGGCGAGGACAGCCGCCCTACCTTCATTATAAAAACTTTACGAAATGCTATGAACGAGGGCATGGATGACACAAAAGCAACAAATAAGAACACTGATTGACCATTTACAAGCAGAAAAATACGCGTTTATCAGCGCCCAAGGTAAAATACTCCTCCACCACGTCCCCACTAACACCAATCATGGAACGGACATTCTCCGCAGGTTATTCAAACTGGCTACTGGTGCAAGGTGGCAGCAACATTATTTAGATGATCTGCTGGTCGAAGTACCTTTCATCATGGTGCAGGACTTTAATCCAGCGAAGCCATGCGGCATCGATCAGAATGGAACACTGAACATGTTCAGGACGTGGCGCAGCGACAAGCCACCAGCGGCAGATCTCACCCTATGGCTTGAGTATCTGGCGAGGCTTTTCCCAGACCAGGCAGACCGCGACACAGTGAGCGCATACATGGCGCACATGTTCCAGCACCCGGAACAGCGCCCGAGCTGGCACATCGTTATTCCGAGTGATACCGGGACAGGCAAAGGTTTTTTGTTCAATCAAATCCTCTCGCCGCTCCTGATGCACCAGACAACGCTTTACTCCAACTACGGCACCCTGATGGGCGTCCACAATGATGCGATGGCCCGAACAATCCTGATCCTGTTCGATGACCCACCGCCAGCCAAACATAACATGGCAGATCGGTTAAAAAGCATCCAGACTGAACCGATGATCGAGATTAACAGGAAGTATGAGCAGCCTCGAAAGGTAGCCACTTACACCCGGTTTTTCACGTTCAGCAACAGCGAGAGTCCGATTGAAGTGGAGGCGAATGATCGCCGCCATTACTGCACCCATTACATACGCCACCGGGTGAACAGGGAAGAAACAGCAGTGTTTATTGCCCGTCTTGCTGATTGGCTCGCCGTGGGCGGTCTGGAAGCCGTACACGCCTGGCTAATGGCTTACCCGTTGGAATCCTTCAATCCGTATCGCCCACCGTTCAGCGTGGCACTTGAGCGCATGAAACAGGCCAGCATAAGCGAAGAGCAGAACGAAGCGGAGATCTTCACCGGAGAAAATCCGGCGTTTGCATTCCAGGCATTCCATGACGCTTGCCCATCCTTCCCGCGAGCACAGGACGCGAGTCAATGGCTACGTGATAACGGGTACATGAGCGCCAGAGTGAACACCCGCGCCGGGTTAAAATCAGTCTGGTATCGAGCGCCGCAGGACGGCAGCAGCAAGATCCCGGAGAGCGTTCTCTCCTGGTTTGTTGATAAGTATTACCCGACCCAATGATCAGGGCTACAGGGCTATGATTTTAGCCCTGCATTTTGAAACCCGCGCCACCACTGGTCTGATCAGGGCTACAAGGCTAACAGGGCTATTTATCAAGTATTCTTAGATCTTTATCGACTTCACCGTTTTCATAACGGGGAGAGGAGACTCCCACCAGAGTTTCCCGCAAGGCATTAGCCGCCCCATTTCAGCCGCTCGCCGTGACGTTCGTCATGGTGTAGCGATCTGCTGAACAAGTATTGAAAAGCAAAACTTTAAATCACTCATACAGCGAGTCTGTACTTGCGCCCCATCCGGGCGGCGATGCCAGCCGCACACATTCCAGCCCGAAGTGCTCCAGCACACCGCCAGGGCTTCAAAAATAATCACAATTCCAACTTAGGAGGCCATCAGATGGCACGACGCAAAAACGCAGTATTCGAAGACTTTTTCCAGAACGGGCGCAAGGCGCAACGGTTAGAAGAGGTTGAGCGCCAGCTAATAAACGCAGACCACCAGCACAGCCGCCAGCTTGAAGCGGAGGAGTGCAGCGCGGAAAACATGGAAGACCATTTTCCTCGTATTATTCCAAATACGCCGCTCATCGAGTGGCTACCGGGCTACTACATCCATCGCCTTGAGTGGGAAGCGTACCGCGACGGGCGCAGCGTGATAGACGCGCAAGAACCGCGCCAGACGGTTGACCCGGAGCTAATCTCGTACCAGTGGAATCACTTTGTAGTTAACTCACGCTTTCCGTGGAAGCTGGAAGATCACGCCATCGTTTACACCTTCGTTTAGCGTTTTACTTTTCAAGAGAGTCCCAACGAACCGCAGAAACTATCCCCCAGTTGCCGTTTGCATTTGGTCGCTTCCATTTCGCAGTCTCCATCTTACGCAGGTAGTCCAAGGCCTCTGCGAAAACAAAAAACCGCTGTAAGTTACCAGCTTCACCAACAACATAAGATCCATCCCGATTACTCGCAAGCCCCGGATTGAAACAAGAACCGTCCTTCGCATACGGAACATTCACAATCACAGTTTTTACGGTCTGATCGGATGTAAAGAGTTGCCATGCTTCAACCCCAAGCGCACGAGCCAATGTCTCAATAGCATCAAGTGAGGCATTGGACGTCCCTCGCTCAATCCTGCTCATGTAGCTACGAGCGAACCCGCAGCGATCAGCAAATGCTTCCTGACTAAAACCAGAAGCTATACGAAGTTGTTTAATTCTTTGCCCAAACAAGGCTCTTAGATTCTTTTGCATCTGATAAAGATGCAAGTTTTGACCTCTAATCAGCCACGCTCCAATCGTGACATTTCGAACCAATGTTGTATGGTTTGCTCCTTCCATAGAACACAAACCAGGAACACTATGAAAAAGATTCTTATGGCGGCAGTATTGATTGCAACGGCTACTAACGCTTACGCGTTGAGCCACGGGGATAGAGCCACCCTAAAGGAAGGTACATTTAACTGTAAAAAGCTGACCGATTTTTACGAGATGGTAAGTAACATTCAGGACAAAGACCAACAAGGTATGATTGGTCTCATTACTTCCGGTAAATGCCGTCTCCTAAAAGAATCGATGACAGTTGAGATTCAGAACGTAGACGAAAAGGGTTTTGTTTCCTTCATCACCCCAGGTGGTCACGGTGGCTGGGCAGTTCAACAGTTTTTTGAAGAGTAAACCCCTTTGAACTCTTAATGGCGTGAATGCTCACGCCATCACATAATGTAGCATTTGAGTATACATTAACACTACGTGATAAAAGTGACCTAAAAGACGTAGCTTAAATAGCGCTTTACTACTTAAACGCTACATGCAATTATGCTACAACCCAAACACTACACAAAGGCTACCTGATGACCACCAGCCGAGTTTATGCCTATCTCCGCGCCTCCACCAAAGAGCAGGACGCTACACGCGCCAAATCAGCATTGGCAGAATTCGCCGCCTCTAATGATTTAGGCCACGTCACCTACTTCATTGAGAACGTGAGCGGAGCCAGTTTACAGCGCCCGGAGCTTATGCGCCTGATAGACATAGCCGCGCCCGGTGACATTCTGTTAGTGGAGCAAGTAGACCGCCTGAGCCGTCTTAACGCTGAAGACTGGGAAACACTGAAAGCCCAGATTGATAGTAAAGGCTTGCGAGTGGTGGCCCTCGACTTGCCTACCAGTCACTTAGTTTTAAAAGTCCCAGAGGACTTTATGCAATCCATGATGAAAGCTATCAACGGTATGATGTTAGAAATGCTGGCAGCAATCGCCCGTAAAGACTATACAGACCGGCGCCGCCGTCAGGCTGAGGGAATCAGCAAGGCGAAAGCTGAGGGCGCTTACAAGGGCCGCCCAGTGAATGACAAGCTACATGGACAGATCCGCGCATTGCATGAAGCAGGTAAGACAAAGAGCGAGATCCATCGCCTCACAGGTGCAGCCCGAACCACCATAAACAAAGTGCTTGTGACGTAAGCCTTACTTGTTCCCTGCCACCAGCCATTGATATTCGGTACGGACGGGCAGCAGAATTGGGTACGTCACGAAAACCTCGTTAAGCGACTCATGTAATGGAGCAAATCTGCGCCTATCTGGGGAGCACTCAAGCCCAAGTAAACGCATTGAGAACAATTATTCAACAGGGATTAAGAGAGGGACACGCGCATGAAACGCTTACTTGTGCTAATGCTGGCGCTACTGCCAGCCCTGGCGAATGCCACACAGATAACCCTGATTCTCAGTGACGAACAGGAGACAGACAATGCGAAGATCTGCATCTACAGCAACGCCAACTTAACGGAAACAGTGACGATCAGACCGTCCCAGCAATGCCGCTACACGATGACATTTGAGGAGGAGTAACGATTGAAGAAAGAGCAGAGTCGATAGTTAAAGAAGCGCGTCAAGATCACAGTTTCAACCAGAGAAAATGATTTCAGACCAAGCATTTATACAGCTATAATGCTTGACTATTATTCAAAATTACAATGGACTTCACTATGGCTAACGACGTTTATCAAAGCCAGAAATGCACTTTGCGCTTCTCCAAAAAAGCTATCGATAGATCTGCTCAAGCAATCAGACATGGTTGTGTTAATGAGGAACGTCAGGCTGCTATTGAGATGATCCAAAATTTCAGGGAATTACATCTTTACCCGTTAATGTTAATGAAAAATCATTTAGCGAGAACATCCGCTAAGGTGAATAAGAAAATAATTGTTGCTCGGCGTTTAAAACGTCTTCCGACTATTATCGATAAACTTGAACGCCCAACCCTTGATGGAATACACGAAAACTCGATAAAATTAACACGTATGCAGGACATTGGTGGCTGTAGAGCAATCGTAAAAAATCTTGAACATCTAAAATTATTACAGGACCGTCTCGAAAAGAGCCGTTCAATACATACCATTGTTCATACTGCAAATTATTTGACACCTAAAGCAAGTGGGTACGGTGGCGTTCATCTAATTTACAGTTGTTTCCATGAAGGTGACGATCATAACGCGTGGAAAAAAACGAAGATAGAGGTTCAACTTCGTACAGAACTACAACATGCTTGGGCTACAAGTCTGGAGATCATCGATACACTCGAAGGTTATAAGCTGAAAACATCGCAGGAAGGGCATGAAGACTGGCGTAGATTATTTTATTTAGCAGGGTGCTTAGTCGCCCATGATGAGGGTGCATGTATTCTTTCAGATGAGACCTTAAAATCACATAGAACAGAGCTATCTGACCTGCATCACGAACTTCAATTAATTAGCAAATTAGCTCGTTACTCTTTAGCCTTGCACTTCACAAACAATGATAAATCAGGGTTAAAAACACCAAAACACTTTAAAGGCCATTTTTTAATTGAAATAGGAAAGTTTTCAAAAAATAAATTCCCCATTAGAGCACGAGCTTTCAAAATGAGCCTCTCGGGCCAGGCTTTAGAAGCATTAGCAGAAAGCGAGGCTAATGAAGAAATAGTGATTTCCGTACTGCTTTCAGCTGAAAACGTAAAATCATTAAAAAAAGCCTATCCTAACTATTTTGGTTCCACGGAATTATTTTCTAAATTCTTGCAAAAACACATTGATGCAGTTCAAGAATAAGGGGGGGGGGCATCCCCCCATTGTTCTAAACGTCCCACGGATTAGATTTTACTTTTCTCATTTTGTATTGGATACCACACACTGTGAAGGTTAGTTTCTCTGTATCGATAACTCCTTCCACTTCTTTGTAGTCGAATGGGAATCTCACTTTATTGTCGTTGATTTTGTACAAGCCGCCTGGAATGTTGGGGCCATGATTGACCTGCAAATAATCTCCCTTGACTGTCCAACGTCCCTCTACTTGGTATTCAATAGCGCGGCCGTGTTCATTGAAGTAGATACTCATGAAGTTTTTTTCCTTATTCTTTGAACTCGATTTCTTGATCGTCAAATTCTCCGTGACGAGAGATTTTCATTGAGAATCTTTTGAAAGTTTTGAAAAATTCTTCATACGTCATCTCGATTCTTTCCCTTTTGAGTCCGTATTCATCGTCAGTAACGAATGCTTCAATGTTCAAAAAACGCTGACCAGAATAGAAGGAAATAGCTTTCACCACTTCTCCTTCCTTCAAAATTCCCTTATCTCTCAATAAATCGCTGAAATCCTCTTGATCAGCACTATCCGCTGCAACGCTTCCCTTCCAATCATCGTACTGTACAGCAGCCTTAAAGTGTTCTTTTTCCATCTTATTTATCCTTTGCTGTGGGTAGTCAAAGGTAGAGTAGCGCAGATTTTGGACAATACAAGCCATAAAGCCCCGTTAGTGGTAAGGAAACAAACGGAGCATAGCGACTTCATCAGGTTGTCAGAAGGATCACACCTTATCAGGGTGCTCGTGTACCGTTAGGAGCGTGAGCGAAGCGCTGGCAGAGCCGGATCTGTAGCTACCGGAGCTATACCACTATTCACCTGTTTACGCAGCCACAAGGCCGCACATCGGGCTTAAAATGCGTATGATCAGTCTGGTGTAAGAGACAATGCCCGGACCAGGCTTTTCCTTCACGTTGTGCTATCGCGGTGTGAGGTTGGAACTGCCGCCGTCGAATAGTTATACTCTTACTTCCATAGTAACTATCCGTGACAACTAACAGTGTACCTCTTGTTGGTAGATCGTCGTTCAATGGTAGAACGATCATAGACAACTTATGTTAAGTAAGTTGTTGATAGCGAAACACATTTAAGCCAGTGGCTGGCGGTGTTTTGCAACAAGGGGAGAGATCTGGAGCGGGCGAAGGGAGTAGAACAAGCCATAGCAAAGCCACACCAAAAGCCATTTCATGAGTTTTTCTTTTCGCGCCTATACACATTCCTATACACATTTATCTCTCGCTAGGGCTGTTCGTAGGCGCTTTCCCTCTCTATTGATGGCTTAAACTTCACGGCTACAATCTTGCCGCCGCACATCTTATTGTATGATACCTCTATCCCACAATAAGGAACCTGCCAGCCATGAGAATGACCAGCCGCAAAAAAGAGATACTCAGCTACTTTGAGCCGGATAACCTCGAATGGGTGACAGGTGAGATTGGTGCGCCGCCGTTCGATGTATCGGGCGTGGCCTACCTTCTTCATGGCATGGTGTCGTTCGATAATCGCCACCAGATAGAATCAACCCGGCGAACTCTTGAAAGTATGGTTGCTGGTGGGTTGCTTGAGCGGGTGACAGTGTACGAATCCCGGCAGATAAAAAGCGGCGGTGAGACTAGCGCAACGGTCGTGCGCTACGGTTTACCCGGACAGTGTGCCGTTGTGCGCGATAATGGCGGCGCTGATAAAGCGATTGATGGGGAATGCTGGCGGGTTGGCTAAGTCGAACGGGGCAGGGCGGAATAGATAAAAAAACATATGACGAGTTAATCTGCGTACTGGATTCAAGCCCTTATCTGGCGCGGGTCTCGCCTCATATGGGCTTTGGTTCTGTCCTGAACAGTCCAGTATTTCAACATCGGTGACTATACGGATTGCTAACATGCGCCGCTTTTTTTAACCCTTCGCAGATCCCGCCTTGCTTGCATTGAAACGGATCTCGCTAAACTCAGCTCAAGCCGTGCGATTCTGTCGGCATGTAGCCCCATGAGTCCGTTAATCAATGTCATCTCGCGCCATTCTTCTGTTCCCTGCGTCGGATTAGTCGCCAGTAATAGCCCGTATCTCTCAGCCAGCATGAGGTTTCTTGCACGATTTCGCACCAGCGGAGAAAGCGCCTCTCCTCCCTCAAATGGGAAGAATGCCCGCCGACTGCGTTCGCCATGTTTGACGGCATTAGTATTGCCCAACGGTGCGCCTGCGCCTTTCCGCTTGCCACCCCATCCCGATCTTGATTGTTGGCTATTTTTTTTCATTTAACGGCTCACTGTGCGCATTTTTGTGCGCAAAAACCTTAACAAACCCTAACAATACCTTAATAAAACTGTATATCTAACTTCCGCCATCTACTGCGAACGGATAGCGCCCAAGCCAGCAATAACAGGCATCTCCGCTATTTTTCGAATGAGCAATTCGCGCTTAGAAATTACTGCGAATTCGCAGTTAGCATTCGTCAGGTAGTACGCACGTTGAATACGCAGTTTTGCTGCGCACCTGGCTGCGTACTGCGAACCAATGCCGCAAACCTGAATATTTTGGACTGCCTAAATCGAATATGGCTTCCAGCCCGCGACTGGCGCGGGTTTAGCGCTACGAGGGTTTAAAATCCGTCCAGGACAGTCCAGAATTTACAGCCGTTTTAGTGCGAACATTACTGCGAACAGTCGCCCCCGATGGTGGCCTGTCGTTGCTTCTTGCCGCCATTTAACCGGAAGGCGTTACCGTTCGGTTGCGCTATCCCCATGCGGTGTTGCGTTTCGGTAACAGCTTTATGCAGATCGCCAAAGTCCTCAACCTTCACGGGCGGGCGCTTCACGTTCTCCAGACACGTTTCACGGCGGCGCTTTATCCATTCCCGATCATCGTCCTCGGTGCATAACAGCATGACTTCCTGCCAGCGTGTAGCTGCCCTGCGATACAGCCCCTTTGCTTCCAGTTCCTCGGCTTTCCTGTCGTTTACCATGCTTCTCTCCCTCAGAATTGCGCTTCATCGTCGAATGGCTGGCGCTGGTCAAAATCATCAGGGGTGTTATATATTTCCCATCCCGGCGCGGGTTGCGTGGTATGGCCTTTATTGACTTCATTTTTGCTAGCTGACGCGCCACGCTTTCCGCCCGGCCTTGCTGTCCTCGCACTGATCACGCTGTCGGCTACTACCTGATACCCCAGCTGCGTTCCTCCATCCTTGCCCGTCCACTGATTGACCTGCATTGTTCCGGCAACACTGACTAAATCGCCTTTAACGTGTCCTGCCAGTGCGTCGGCCTGTTTGCCGAATGCCACCACGCCCAGCCAGAAAGTAACCTCTCCGCCCTCTGCTGCATGGCATGGCAGTGCCACCGCTAAACGCCCCATTGCCATGCTTGTACCGTTTGCTGTGGTGCGGGTCTGCGGGTCTGCGACTAAACGCCCGTAGGCTGATATCTGTGCTGTCATTTTGCGAATACCTCGAATTATTAGTTTTTCTAATGAAGATTACCCGGCTCCGTCTTATTGTGGGACACCTTCGTTTTAAGCTACCCCCCCCCATAGAATCTTTTTGGGGGTGTAATATCCCTACCAATCCCTACTAACTGGCTCAGGCCACGAATGGCAAGGCTTTCAGACTGGTAGGCATTCAATTTTGTTGCCCTACATAACCCTACTTATCCCTACTAAATCACTTCAACGGCATTTTACTGCCTGTTTTATTTGGTAGGGATAAGTAGGGATAAGTAGGGATAAAAATATATATCCCTACCTAGTTTAAATCCTTGCTACGTCTGGCCTCGTCTCGTTTTTAGTAGGGCAGTAGGGATAAGTGCTGCCGTAAAAGTTTCAATCATCACTCTGCCCGCTCTCCACACCGTAAGCACGGGGGATGAACTCCTCAGCCATCTCGTTATAGCCCACGTTGGTTTGCGCTCTGCCGTTAATGCTTCGCGTCAGGTAGCTGGCTCGGTACTCTTTTGCTGCTGATTTTATGGCGCGTGAAAACTTATTGACGGAAAGCGGTTTACCCAGCCCGTGATACTCCATAAACGCCAGGTAAAGATGATAAAGATACGCCCTCGGCTCTGGCTGGCCTGCCCATGTACCTCCGCCCATCATCATGCCTTTGGGTTCGTTCATGAAAAAAAGTGCCGCACACATATCGATAACCGGATCTGTGCCGCGTTTAACGTCTAGCGCCTCCTGAGAATCGCGCTGCTCAAGTAATAGTGCTTTTGCTTTGTTCTGGTCGGCAAAGGTGGTTAGCAGGTGGCGGATAATCACCGGGATTTCTCGCCTGATTTTTGCGGTTAAATCCGGGTCTTTGTCTGCGTCTGATACCGGGTTATTAAACGGGAATATCACGCGGCGGCGGGCAATGCCCCCGTTTCGCTCCGTGAATGTCATCGGCTCGTTATTGGTTGCCATAACAACGGCATTTAGCACGGTTGTGAACTGCTTTTCATATTTCCCATCAATCTCTACCGGATCGCCGCCCGTAATGGCCTTAATCCCCGCACCCTCTCCAACATAGCGGGTCTGGTCAGGCATGATAATGAGACTTTTGCCCACGAACTGCGCCCTTCCTCGAGCGGTGTCCAACGTCATCATGCTACCGCTGGCGGTGTTGTGTTCACCTGCCAGCGTGGTTGCTATGCTGCTGAATACGGATTTCCCACTGCCGCCCTCGCCAGTTACCTCAATGAATAGCTGCCAGTCGTGACGCTTCGCCAGCACCATAAACAAGGCTGCTTTGATACGCTCGGCCTTATGATGGTCGCCAGCCGTTGCATGATTCAGCCAACGGGTAAAATCGGGGGCGCTGGTGGAAATATTCTCCCCCGGCGCTGGCGGGGTGTAGGTGATCCCATTGTGGTTCATCAGCCAGTTACCAGGCGAATGGGCGGAAAACGTCTGTGCGGCGAGGTCATAAACGCCGTTATCAAAACCAATCAGATCCCCGCTCCGCTCACCAATTACCGGGATTTGCAGTTTCATGGTTGCGACAACCGATTTAATCCCCTTTTCGGTGTAGTGGGCTTCGTGCTCGTCGAAAATTGCCACCATAACCCTTTCTAATTCGCTGTCTGGTAGCTTCACCCATACGCCAGATTCGTAGCAGTAAACAGCGCCACTATCAGGGTTAACCGCCAACATATCCCAGCGAGATGAAAGCAACCGCGCTTTCTGGCTGGCTGCCATTTGTGCAATATCTCCGGCATCGGCTTTACGGCGGGATTTACCGCCCTCAATGGCCTGTAGTTGTGGTTTCACGGCATCCCCCTGAATCTGGTACATCGAATCGTTAAAAGCGGCTGTAGCGGCTTCCAGCCCGTTTTGCTGGCGGTAGTCGTCCCAGTCGGCTTTATGGTCTGTCGGCGGCAGCGCCACCCAGCCAGCCACGGATAAAGCTGCTTTCTCTGCGGCCTCCTTCCCGATGTTGGTGGCTCCGGTTTCGGAGGCTGCTGTAGGGTGGTCGTTATCTGCGGCGATAATAATTTGCGACTGCGGGTATTTCCGGCGCATTACTCCGGCAACGTGGATCAGGTTCCCGGCGTCAATTGCCGCCACTGTGAGCGCCTCCGGGCGCATCAGGTGAACAGACAGAGCGGTAGCCAGCCCCTCGGCAATTAATACGCTCTGCGGCTGTTCTGGTGCGTTTACGGCGTGATATGCCCCGCGCTTCGCTGAACCTGTCAGAAGTCGCTTCTCTCCCTGCGGTGTAATGGTCTGCGCTGCTGCCACTGCGCCGGATTCGTCCACCAGCTCCAGCAATAACGAACCATCCGGCATAACCGGATAGTTAAACCCGGTCAGCCCTTTTGATTGCAGGTACTCAGATTCGCCCCGTGTGACGCTCTGGCGCATTCCGGCATACAGACGGGCAAACGTAGCCCTTCGCTGCTCTGCGTCCTCTGCTGCCTGTTTCTGGCGCTCAGACTCCATTTGCTCCCGCCTCTGGCTGGCTGCTGTCGGGTCGGTTTCCGCTGCCCGGTAATCAATACCCAGCACATCAGCGGCAAGGTGCGCCGCCTCCGTGGTGTCGCAGTTGTTAACCCGCTTGATTAAATCCAGCCCGTCGCCCGCGCCGCACTGGTTGCAGATAAAGCTGCCGCGCCCGTTGTCGTCGAACCGGAAGCGATCCGTACCGCCACATGCAGGGCAGGGGGCATGGCGGCGTGATGAATCAGGCACGTCGATTGACAGGCCAGCCAGCACATAAGGCCAGTTACCAGCGGCGGCGGTGGTCACTTCGCGGATAAGGTCGATATTACGCATTGTGTCGCTCCCTCAGTGCGCCGCTGGCATTTCAGGCCAGCCATTTTCATCCAGATCAGCAATGAAGTGATCGTGTAGCTCTGCCAGCGTTTCACGTCCGAACGGGGTCAGCTCGCCGCGCTCCGTATCCAGCATGGCCTGATAAAACACAATGGCTTTTTCCGTACCCTGTTCGACGCCGTATCGCTCAATCATTGCGCCCTCGATGTTGTTCGCCATCGCCAGCCGTTCAGCAAACGGGTAAATCACCATGCCCGCATTACCATTGGAGTAAATCGCCACCTGCGATGTTGTGCCGTCAGCCTCCGTGACGGAGGTTGTGCCGTTTTCGCGCTTCATTTCAGAAACGAACTTCGCAGCAATCAGCCAGCGCCACATAGTGACGTTATGCTGCGCGGTAAAGTCGAACCAGCCACGCGCCCCGCCATCAGCAACGGCAAAATGAATGGCGTAGCCGATATCTGGCGTATCGTCGTACTCTCCCGCATCCAGACGGCTTACAGCGCTCTCATAGGTGATAATGGCTACATGCTCATACATCCCGGCATCATTGCGGGTCATGATGTTTACGCCGTGCGGTGTGGCTTCTGCGTGGAACAGGTCGGGATTATCCGTCTTTAAGGTCAATACGTTGCTCATTCCGCCACCTCTACGCCCTTGCTGATTTTTCGCTGCTGTACACAAATAATTGCCCCAACGCTCCAGCCGTTGCCGTGTGCTTCGTCTCTCATACACTGAACGGCAATATCGGGCGTCTCGGCCTCGCCGTACCATGTGACCGGGATCGACGCTCCCGCACCATCAAGACAGGTAGCGAAAGTTCGGAACTGTTTCATTTGTCCGCCTCCAGTCTCGCCTGACACTCTTCAGCTCTTGTCACGGAGTGAATCTCAAACAACCATGCATACAACTCGTCACGTTCCGCGCTCGCTGTTATTCCGGGCATAATCTCCGTCAGCACATGGCAAAGGCCTGCACGTACACGCAAAAGGCGGGCGCGTGAAACATTCTCTGCGGCGATATGGTGAATTTTGGCGGTAATTGTCGGCATGTCGCGGCGAACGGCAGCGATTAGCCAGATAAATTGTGGATTTTGGGTAGGGGTAGTAGCCATGATGGCAGCCTCCTTTGTGTTTAAGGAGTCACCGCCTGACGTGCAAATGTCATGATTGGCGGTGACGTTAGCAGGGTTTGCACTACCGGACACAAAGGAAACCGGCCTACGCGAACGTAGCCCCACTAACGCCACCATTGATTCATTACGGGCAAGGCCGCTGATTAGGTGTGCATAGTGATTGGACACAAAAAAAGACGCTTTCGGCGTCTGTGTCGCCCTGTGTGTGTTCGGGGTGCAAATCCCGGTTGCTGATTTTGCAGCAACGTGAGGACTATAGCACTGATTTTCCTGCTGGTGGTCTGACCTGTAGGCGCTGCCCTTTTTTATGGACTCCAGAAACTCACCTTCATCCTTGCGCGTACTGGTCTCAAAAGTCCATGTGGCGCGGTTGTCAGCGGTAGCAATCCATTCCACAACATCAGCCATTTGGGGAAGAATCCCCCCCGTTTCTGGCTTATAACGTTTGGGTTTTGCTGAGTCGTTAGCGTTAACATTTGCATACATCATGCGATCACCTCTACGGTAAGCCCGCCAGCGGTATAACCCTGCACACGTACACCATCTACACGGTGACGCTTCTTCGCCAGAAAGCGGATATGGTCGGCGTAGACGTGCTGCCATTTACCATCGAGCGCCACGCGTTTAAACCACGGATGCGGCTTTGTCATGGTCTGGACAACGGGCGCGGAAGCCTTGCGGGGCGCGGGTTCTGCTGTGCATACCCCCTTATCATTGCCCGTTACTCGATACAGCCAGACACTCGCCAGCTTTCCGGTCAGTCTGCGGGTACGCACCGGAACATAACCCGCCTCACGCATCGCTTTACCAAAAGTGGCATCATCGGGGTAATACTGGCGACGTAGCTCCGTGGGTACGGAAACGGCAAAGGTGCGTTTCGTCGGGTACTCCTGCCACTGGTGAACCATCGACAACGGTAGCCCGTTCACGTCCGGCTCTTTGCTGCCAGCCACGGGAAAGCCCTTACTCTGGACGGCGGTCATTGCTGTTGTCATTGCTTCACCTCCGAAAACTCTTTGATGAATCGTTCTACAGGCTGGGCGCACGGGAATTGATATCCGTCACGGTAGAACGTCACGCGGTTATGCTCGACGTGCTCAACGGTCACGATAGCGCCGTGTGAGTCCTTGTAGCGCTGCTGCGGGCGTGGGGTGCTGGTGGACTTACCCATTAGTGAACCTCCGGCAATTGAGGCTGATATTTGCGCCATAGCTCCGCTTCTTCGGCGATCAGGCGGGACTTCTCACCTTTACAGGCTTGCAGGTCTTTACCGCGCTTGCTGGCCTTCTTGTCGTAAGCTGCTTTGCGTTTGCTGTGGTCGTTCAGGAAGGCGAACGGCACACCATAGGAGCCAGTTTTACGAATAGACGGGATAACCTCGCGGAATACCCAGTTAGTGAAACGATGTGCGAACGTTCCGGCGGTGCTGGCCTTCCGGCTGCGGGCGATTAATTTGTAAAAGCCCGATTCGCAGACAGTACGCATAACCTGCAATCCACCGGGGGTGGGTGTTAAACACACCCCCTTTTCATCGGCATCTAATCGCCTCAATGCGACTTTGTGATCGGCTATTTCCAGTGCCTCACAAACATCTTTGGCGATAAACCACGGATCGCCATCCATATTGACGATGCGAACTTTGATACCCTCAAACCGGATAACGGAAATATCCCCCTCGACTGCTTGAGGAATTTTTTTCTGGCTAACGTAGGATTGTGGGGCGGCCTCCGAACTGAATCGGCTTTTTTCGATAGTCATATTTTCGGCTCCGTTATGCGGCGGTGAAGCTGTCCGGGTATAGATTGAGAATGTCGGCAATTTCAGGCTGAGAAAGTCCCTGATAGCCACCAGCGTCGGCGTTATGGTTCACTTGTGTGGTGGGCGCTGGTGGCGTAATATCAGACGTGCGAATATCTGAGTTAGCCGCCTGCTGTACGGGGCGGTTTTTCTTTTCCATTACGCCACCTCGCCACGCGACTCAGCGATGCGCTGATTAATCCACTCGTCAATTTCACTTTCAATAAAAGCGATAGAGCGGGAACCAATTTTAATTGCTGCGGGAAAACGTTTCTCGCTCATAAGACGGTATAACCACGCCTTACTATAGCCAGTACGCTTTTGTACCTCGGCGAATCTAATTAATGACTGAGACATATTTACCTCGTAACGTCCATTGCGGTTTACGAGATAGTTACACTAAAAACCATAGTAATATAGGTAGGCATGATTTTGTTGTGTACCCACCCTTGCCGATGAATCAAAAATATTGGGGGGTACTAATAATGGGTAGGTAAAACACACTTATGATGACTAATGCCACGAAAAATCATGTAGAGCACCCACCATTACTCATGAATGGTAGGCACACACTATCCTTTTGATTTTTTTATCCTTCTTCCTATGCCTTGCAGACAGGATGGGCGTAAAACAAGGTTCACCGCCTCCGCCATATTTTTACCTGCCCCCCGTTCCGTCAAGTAATCAATTACTTCTTTTTTTGTTGGAGCTGTCTGGGGGTCGTCTTCATCATAAGTTGACCAAAGTTCCTTTATAGCATCCTGAACGAATTCCAAACCTTCACTTTGATGTTCATATTTGGGAAGTAATAGAATGCCAACATCATTTTTCTCTGGAACAACATCAATAACATTTTGATCGGAGGTAGTTTCATAACTGAAAGAAATTATTTTATCTGGGGATGGCTTACGTACAAAATCAACGCGCTCATTTTCAACCCACATAAATAGTGAATCACGAGTAATTATTGTTTTATCTTTTGATATGTCACTTTTACGATCAGTTGGCTTAATTTCATAAAATTCTTCACAGCCATTCCATTCATCACCGATCCATCTAACCGAAAGACATTGAACTGGAGTTAACACCCCACGACGGATAGCACTTATGATCCCTTCGGATATTCCCCAAGCCATTTTCCAACGTTCATGACGAGTACTTCTAACTCCCTCAAGACCATTTGCATAATCATAGGGGTCAATTCCCGCAAGCAATAACGCAGCCTGGGTAATACTAAACTCCTGTACTGTTTTCCAATGAGATAGATCAGGAAGGTTTTCAACAACAGGCATATTCTACCTCGCACCCTCTAATTTTGGCGGCGATGCCTCCCCGCAGAGGTATACGGGTTTTTGGTGATCAGCCTAGACATAGCCTATTCTTTGTTCATCTACAGAAGTCTACCCCGGTATAGAATAACTGTCTATTCGACCAGTCATGAGGATTTACCAAAACGCCCGTGAATCACATTTTCACCGTTCTCCAGCGCATCCATGTAGTCGGCATACCACTGGAGCATTTCCCGGCGACCATCGAGATACTGGGCGTGGTTGTACGTGCCACGGATCGAGTTTTTATCTACGTGTGCCAGCTGCGTTTCAATCCACGCTGTGTTGTAGCCCTGTTCGTGGAGAATTGTGCTCATGGTGTGGCGGAATCCGTGGCCGGTTACACGCCCGGCATACCCAATACGACGAATCAGGACGTTCATAGCCATTTCGCTCATCGGCTTACTGTGATGAATCCTTCCAGGGAAAATAAACTGATAGTGCCCGGTGATTGGCTTTAGCTGTTCCAGAATGGCAATAGCCTGATCGGATAACGGTACGCAGTGAGGACGACGCTTTTTCATTCTGGAAGGCGGTACTTCCCATAAGCGCTTTTCAAAATCAATTTCAGCCCACTCCCCTTGCCGTAGTTCACCGGGTCGCAAACCAGTAAGCACCTGCAAGCGCATTGCCAGCTTAACCACAATGCTGCCGCTATAGGTATTCAACGTTCTAAAAAATTCTGGCAATTCTTCGTGTTTCAAAAATGCGTAATGCTCTTTCTTATGCGGGACAAAAGCACTTACGAGATCAGGTGCGGGATTATACTCAGCCCTACCAGTAACGATGGCATAACGCCACACCTCGCCGCAGCGTTGCCGGACTTTACGTAGCTTCTCGGTCGCCCCGCGCTCGTCCAGCCGGGAAAGGACGCCCATCAGTTCCATCGGCTTAATTTCAGCGATAGGACGCCCGCCAATAAACGGAAATACGTCAGTCTCAAACGTCTTCATCATTTCTTCGGCATAACCAGCAGACCAGCGATCAGTGCGCTTTTCGTACCACTCGCGGGCGATAGCTTCAAAGGTATTCCCCCTTTCTTCCTCCCTTACCTGCTTTTCTCTCTTACGTACATCGCTGGGGTTTATGCCTGCTACCACCAGCTTTTTAGCCTCATCGCGTTTCAACCTAGCTTCGGTCAAAGGAATATCAGGATATGTACCAAGTGACAGCATTTTTGGCTTTCCGTCGAAACGATACCGGAAACGCCACCCCTTTGATCCGTTCGGCTCAATGAGTAGAGACAGGCCGCTACCATCATTAAGTGTATAGGGCTTCTCACGTGGCTTAGAGCGCCTGATTTCAAGGTCTGTAAGTGGCATTGTGTATAGTTCCAGAGTGTAGAGCGCGGGCTATACGCATTACTATACACATAGATGTATAGATTTCGGTAGATGAAAGTAGACGTAGAAATAACGAGAATTAGCGCTAAGACTTGTAGTTGGTGGCTTTTGTGGACTTGGGTAGACGTTGAGAAATGTTTGTTTGGAGCGGGCGAAGGGAATCGAACCCTCGTATAGAGCTTGGGAAGCTCTCGTTCTACCATTGAACTACGCCCGCTTTGAGGTGCGTATGGCATTATAGACCTTACGCACCTTCATACAAGCCTCTTCACAACTAAATGGCGATAAAATAATCACTTAGCACTTCGGTTTGCTACCAGGAGCCGGAAGATAACGCTGCGGATCGATGGCCGTCGCCTTATAGCGGATCTGGAAGTGTAACTTAACCGAATCCGTACCGGTGCTGCCCATGGTGGCAATCTTCTGCCCTGCTTTGACGTTCTGCCCGTTGTTAACCAGCATCGTGTCGTTGTGAGCATAGGCCGTGATGTAATCTTCACCGTGCTTAATCATAATCAGATTGCCGTAACCGCGCAGTTGGTTACCGACATAAACCACCTTCCCTGCCCCAGAGGCATAAACCGGCGTACCGCGTGTAGCGGCAATATCAATACCCTTGTTGCCACCTTCAGAGAGTGAGTAAGGGGCGACCACTTTACCGCTGGCAGGCCAAATCCAGCAGCGCTGTCCAACCGGTGGCCATGACGATTGAGGCACCTGATAGGATGGCGTCACTTTGGCAGTTTTGCCCTTCGACGAGGATTTTTTACCAGAAGACGTTCCACCACTAACCTTCAGTTGCTGACCCACCTCGATGGTGTATGGCGGAGAGAGATTATTTAATCGCGCCAGATCCTTCACGCTGGTCCCCGTAGCGCGCGAAATTCGATACAGGGTGTCCCCGCGCTTAACGGTATAGACCGAACCGGAATAGCTACCCATATCCGAAGATTTGCTCCCTGAACAACCTGCCAGCAATAGCGTTAGCATCAGGTAAATAATGGCGGTGATGGGATTTCTCGTCAGGCTTCCTGCAAACAAAACAGATCCTCGGTCAGCGTGAATGGCGCTCTATGATAACAGTCCGGATAGATATGGGTCAGCCCTTTTCCGCTCTGTGGGATAAACCGTTCGTATAAGAATGCCGTATAATGCCCCGGCTGATGGTGCTGAACCACTCGGCATTTTGGCACTGGAGCATGAATGAGTATTCAAGAACACGTTATTTTGGTAAATGACCAGGGAATGGTGATTGGCACTCAGGAAAAGTACGCCGCTCACACCTCGCATACCCCGCTGCATCTGGCTTTCTCCACCTGGCTGTTTAATGCCAAAGGCGAATGTCTGGTGACCCGACGCGCGTTAAGCAAAAAAGCCTGGCCGGGTGTCTGGACTAACTCCGTGTGCGGACATCCACAATCGGGTGAAGAGACGGAGCAGGCTATTATCCGACGCTGCCGCTATGAGGTCGGCGCCGAAATTACCGATATCACCCCTGTCGCATCAGATTTTCGCTACCGCGAAATCGACCCTTCCGGGATAGTAGAAAACGAAATTTGCCCGGTATTTGCTGCCCGCATCACCAATAAAGTGACGATAAACGAAGGTGAAGTGATGGAGTATCAGTGGATTGAACTGGACACGTTATTCAGCGCGCTGGACGCGACGCCCTGGGCCTTTAGCCCCTGGATGGTCATGGAAGCGACGACCGCCCGCGAAAAACTCAAAGCCTTCGCGGCGCAATAAAAAAGCCCCTTTCGGGGCTTTTTTTACATCTTAACGCCTTATTTCACCGGTCGCATCGCCGGGAACAGGATTACGTCACGGATGGTGTGGCTGTTAGTGAACAGCATCACCATACGGTCGATACCAATACCCAGACCTGCAGTTGGTGGCAGGCCGTGCTCCAGCGCAGTCACATAGTCTTCGTCGTAGAACATCGCTTCGTCATCGCCTGCCGCTTTCGCGTCAACCTGCTCCTGGAAGCGCTGAGCCTGATCTTCCGCATCGTTCAGCTCGCTAAAGCCGTTGCCGATTTCACGGCCACCGATGAAGAACTCGAAACGGTCAGTGATTTCCGGGTTCACGTCATTACGACGCGCCAGCGGAGAAACTTCTGCCGGGTATTCGGTGATGAAGGTCGGCTGAATCAGGTGCGCTTCGGCCACTTCTTCGAAGATCTCGGTCACGATACGGCCCAGACCCCAGCTCTTCTCAACCTTGATACCGATGCTTTCAGCGATCGCTTTCGCAGAGTCGAAGTTATCCAGATCGGCCATGTTGGTTTCCGGACGGTATTTCTTGATCGCTTCGCGCATAGTCAGTTTTTCAAACGGCTTGCCGAAGTCGAACACTTCTTCACCGTAAGGGACCTGCGTGGTGCCCAGAATATCCTGTGCCAGGGTACGGAACAGAGATTCTGTCAGCTCGATCAGATCTTTGTAATCCGCATACGCCATATAGAGTTCCATCATGGTGAACTCTGGGTTATGACGAACGGAGATACCTTCGTTACGGAAGTTACGGTTGATTTCAAACACGCGGTCGAAACCACCCACCACCAGACGCTTCAGGTACAGTTCCGGCGCGATACGCAGGTACATGTCCAGGTCCAGGGCGTTGTGATGGGTGATGAACGGACGTGCAGACGCACCGCCAGGGATCACCTGCATCATTGGGGTTTCCACTTCCATAAAGTCGCGGTTAACCATGAACTGGCGGATACCGGCCATGATCCGGGAGCGAATTTTGAATGTATTGCGGGATTCATCGTTAGAGATGAGATCCAGGTAACGCTGACGATAACGCGCTTCCTGATCCTGCAGGCCGTGGAATTTGTCCGGCAGCGGGCGCAGGGCTTTGGTCAGCAGACGCAGTTCGGTGCAGTGGATAGACAGTTCACCGGTCTTAGTTTTGAACAGTTTACCTTTCGCGCCCAGGATATCGCCCAGGTCCCACTTCTTGAACTGCTCGTTGTAGATGCCTTCTGGCAGATCGTCACGGGAAACGTACAACTGAATACGGCCGCCAACGTCCTGCAAGGTCACGAAAGAGGCTTTACCCATGATACGACGGGTCATCATACGGCCTGCCACTGACACTTCTACGTTCAGAGCTTCCAGCTCTTCGTTCTCTTTACCGTCGAAATCAGCGTGCAGTTGGTCTGAGGTATGGTCACGACGAAAATCGTTCGGGAACGGCACGCCCTGCTCACGCAGTGCTGCCAGCTTCTCGCGGCGGGTTTTCAGTTCGTTGTTAAGATCGACTACCGCGTCAGCGCCCTGTGCTTGTTGTTCAGACATGTTGGTTCCTCATAACCCTGCTTTCAAACTTGCTTCGATAAATTGGTCCAGGCTGCCATCCAGCACCGCCTGCGTGTTGCGGGTTTCAACCCCGGTACGCAGGTCTTTGATGCGGGAGTCATCGAGGACATAAGAACGGATCTGGCTGCCCCAACCGATGTCAGACTTGTTATCTTCCATCGCCTGTTTCTCAGCATTTTTCTTCTGCATCTCCAGTTCATAAAGCTTCGCTTTCATCTGCTTCATGGCCTGGTCTTTGTTTTTATGCTGGGAACGGTCATTCTGGCATTGCGTTACCAGCCCGGTTGGAATATGGGTGATACGCACCGCAGATTCTGTACGGTTAACGTGCTGACCACCCGCACCAGATGCGCGGTAAACGTCAATACGCAGGTCAGCCGGGTTAATTTCGATATCAATATCTTCGTCAACTTCCGGGTAAACGAATGCAGAACTAAAGGAGGTATGACGACGGCCACCGGAGTCGAACGGGCTCTTACGTACCAGGCGGTGAACGCCGGTTTCAGTACGCAACCAGCCGTAGGCGTAATCGCCAATGATTTTGATGGTCACGGATTTCAGACCCGCAACTTCACCTTCAGATTCTTCGATAATTTCGGTTTTGAAGCCGCGCGCTTCTGCCCAACGCAGATACATACGCGTCAGCATACTGGCCCAGTCCTGCGCTTCAGTACCGCCAGAACCGGCCTGAATATCGAGATAGCAGTCAGCGCTGTCATATTCGCCGGAGAACATGCGACGGAACTCAAGCTGCGCCAGCTTCTCTTCCAGAACGTCGAGTTCTGCCACGGCTTCGTTAAAGGTTTCTTCGTCGTCAGCTTCAACAGCCAGCTCCAGTAAACCGGAAACATCTTCCAGCCCCTGAGCCATTTGATCCAGCGTATCTACGATAGCTTCGAGAGAGGAACGCTCTTTACCCAGCGCCTGTGCGCGCTCAGGTTCGTTCCAGACGTCAGGCTGTTCCAGCTCGGCGTTTACTTCTTCAAGACGCTCTTTCTTGGCATCGTAGTCAAAGATACCCCCTAAGAACGTCAGAGCGCTCCGTGAGGTCCTGAATACGGTTTTTTACCGGATTAATTTCAAACATGGTCTGTTTTCTTTTATGGACTTGTCAAAATGCGGTGATAAGAGCGGGATTGTACCGAATCCACGCCCTTTTTTATAGAGATTACTGCCGCTAAATTGGCCAGATATTGTCGATGATGATCTGGAGGCTGCGGTTACCGCGAAACTCGTTGATGTCCAGTTTGTACGCCAGCTCAACCTCGCGCACGCCGTTGTCCGGCCATACCGCCGTGTCAACGTTGAAGGCAATACCATCCAGCAACGAACCACCGCCCACGGGTTCAACCATCACTTTCAGATGGCGTTCGCCGACAATACGCTGTTGCAACAGACGGAAACGGCCGTCAAACAACGGCTCCGGGAACATCTGCCCCCATGGACCGGCATCGCGGAGCATTTGTGCCACATCCATCGTCATCTCAGCGGGTGCAAGCTCGCCATCAGATACTACTTCCCCTTGCAACAGGGCCGGGTCGATCCAGTCGGTCACCAGCTCGCCAAACAGACGCTGAAACTCATCGAATTTCGCCTCTTCCAGCGACAAGCCAGCTGCCATCGCGTGGCCACCAAACTTGATCATGAGATTCGGGTAAAGCGTATCAAGACGCTCCAGCGCATCGCGCATGTGCAGGCCCTGAATCGAACGACCGGAGCCTTTCAGCGTGCCGTCCCCTGCCGGGGCAAACGCGATCACCGGGCGGTGGAAACGCTCTTTAATGCGCGACGCCAGAATGCCTACTACGCCCTGATGCCACTCGGGGTGATACATCGCCAGACCGCCAGGCAGCGTATCGCCACTCCGTTCAAGTTTTTCGCACAAGGTCAGCGCTTCTGCCTGCATTCCCTGCTCAATCTCTTTACGGGTCTGGTTCAGAGCGTCCAGTTCATTGGCAAGGACACGCGCTTCACCAATATTGTCGCAAAGCAGCAAAGCGACGCCGACGGACATATCGTCCAGCCTTCCGGCTGCGTTCAAACGCGGTCCGATGGCAAAGCCCAAATCACTGGCCGCCAGTTTGAGCGGGTCACGGTTGGCAATCTCCAGCAAGGCCTTAATTCCCGGACGGCATTTGCCCGCCCGAATGCGGCTTAAACCCTGCCAGGTCAAAATACGATTATTGGCATCAAGCGGCACCACGTCCGCGACTGTTCCCAGCGCCACCAGGTCAAGATACTCGGCGAGATTGGGTACGGCAATCCCGCGGGAGTCGAACCAGCCTTTATCACGCAACAGCGTACGCAGCGCCAGCATCAGATAAAACGCCACTCCCACACCCGCCAGTGATTTCGACGGAAAATCGCAGTCGCGCAGGTTTGGGTTGATGATCGCTTCCGCCGCAGGGAGTGTGTCACCCGGCAGGTGGTGATCGGTGACCAGTACCGGGATCCCAAGCTTATGGGCATGATCGACGCCCGCATGAGAAGAGATCCCATTGTCCACGGTCATGATCATCTGTGCGCCGCGGGCATGAGCCTGATCGACCACTTCCGGGCTGAGGCCGTAGCCGTCTTCAAACCGGTTCGGCACAAGATAGGTCACGTTATTGCAACCCAGCGCGCGCAGGCTGAGTACACTTAATGCAGTGCTGGTTGCTCCGTCTGCATCGAAATCCCCCACCACCACGATTCGCGTTCCTTCCAGAAACGCGTTGTAGAGCATTTCCACGGCTTTTTCGATGCCATTCAGCTGTTGCCAGGGCAGCATCCCTTTCACGCTCCGCTCAAGATCTTCAGCGGTACGCACGCCACGGCTGGCGTAGAGCCGTTTCAGCAATGGTGGAAGATCGTCTGGCAAATCAATCTGCTCGGCCACCTCGCGGCGGCGCAATTTTATTGGGGCTTTCACGCGGATTATTTACCACCAAACTGTTTCTGGTGCGCGTCGAGGAACTCTTTCATCTCTTTTGGTCCCTGGTAACCTGGAACAACATAGCCGTTGCTCAGGACAATCGCCGGCGTACCGCTCACGCCAAATTGCACGCCCAGTGCATAGTGGTTGGCAATGTCAATGTCGCAGGATGCAGGTGTAACAGCTTTACCGTTCATCGCATCATCAAACGCTTTGTTGCGGTCTTTTGCACACCAAATAGCTTTCATATCCTGCTCTGGCTGGCTCTGCACGCCTGCACGTGGGAAAGCCAGGTAACGCACGGTAATGCCCAGCGCGTTGTAGTCTTTCATCTCTTCATGCAGTTTGTGGCAGTAGCCACAGGTGATGTCAGTGAAGACGGTAATAACGTGTTTTTCCTGCGCCGCTTTGTAGACAATCATCTCTTTTTCGAGCGCGTTCAGGTTTTTCATCAGCAGCTGGTTGGTGACGTTTACCGGCTGCGCGCCGCTCACATCGTACATTGGCCCCTGAATAATGTGTTTGCCGTCTTCGGTGACATACAGCACGCCGCTGCTCGTCAGCACCGTTTTCATGCCAGCAACCGGTGCTGGCTGAATATCGCTACCCGTGACGCCAAGCTTAGCCAGCGACTGTTTGATTGCGGCGTCATCCGCATGGGCGAAACCGGTAAATGAGGCTGCCAGCAGGGTGAACAGCGCAAAAGACTTTTTCATATTTGATCCTGTTACAATTCGTCGGCACTCACGCACGAGGGTGGTGCTGTTGGTGTAGCTGCCGCAGGCGTTCCGTCGCGACATGAGTATAAATTTGCGTCGTGGAAAGGTCGCTATGCCCCAGCAACATCTGCACCACGCGTAAATCAGCGCCGTGGTTTAACAGATGCGTCGCGAAAGCATGACGCAATACGTGCGGCGAAAGCTTTTCACTGTCGATACCCGCCAGTGTGGCGTAATGCTTGATGCGATGCCAGAACGTTTGCCGTGTCATCTGCTGCGCGCGCTGGCTCGGGAACAGAACATCGATAGAAGCACCATTGAGCAACCACGGACGGCCGTGCTCCAGGTACGTTTCCAGCCAGTAAACCGCCTCTTCTCCCAGCGGTACCAGCCTTTCCTTGTTTCCTTTACCGATTACACGAACCACACCCTGACGCAGGCTGATGTCGCTCATCGTCAGACCAACCAGTTCAGAAACGCGCAAGCCGGTAGCATACAATAGCTCAAGCATGGCTTTATCGCGTAACTCCAGCGGCAGGTCAACTGCGGGTGACTGTAATAATCTCTCAACTTGTGCTTCGCTAAGATCTTTCGGCAGCCGCTGCGGAAGTTTCGGGGATGCCAGCAGCGCGCTGGGATCGTCTTCGCGAATTTTCTCACGATAGAGGTGCTGGAACAGCCGACGCATGGCGCTGAGCAAGCGCGCAGAGCTGGTCGCTTTGTATCCCCCTTCTACACGTTCACCGAGCAGTGCCTGAAGGTCGTCACTTTGTGCGCTCGCAAGAGACAGCCCACGGTGTGCCAGCCACTCCACCAGCATGGTGAGATCGCGCCGGTACGCACTGAGCGTATTCTCAGCCAGGTTTTTCTCCAGCCACAGTGCGTCGAGAAACTGTTCGATCAGTGCGAGATCCTTTTCCACATCAGCCCCTTTGATTCTGCAGTCAGGCCATTATGCCTGATTGCTACAGGTTTCTGGTACACTACGCGCAAAGTCAAAGCAAGAATTGAGATAGTTACGCGATGAATATTGGTCTGTTCTATGGTTCCAGCACCTGCTACACCGAAATGGCGGCAGAGAAAATTCGCGACATCATTGGCCCGGAACTGGTGACGTTGCATAACCTGAAAGATGACGCACTCACACTGATGGAGCAGTACGACGTGTTGATCCTCGGTATCCCAACCTGGGATTTCGGTGAGATACAGGAAGACTGGGAAGCTATCTGGGACCAGCTTGATACGCTCAACCTCAGCGGCAAAATTATCGCCATGTACGGCATGGGTGATCAATTAGGTTACGGAGAATGGTTCCTGGATGCACTCGGCATGCTGCACGATAAACTGGTACCGAAAGGCGTTACGTTTATCGGCTACTGGCCAACCGAAGGGTATGAGTTCACCAGTAAAAAGCCGATTATTGCCGATGGCGAGCTGTTTGTTGGACTCGCGCTGGATGAAACCAACCAGTACGATCTCAGCGATGATCGCCTGCAAACCTGGTGCGAGCAGATTCTGGGCGAAATGGCAGAACAGTTTAGCTAACGCACTTTACTCCTGCGTCGACTGTTGCAATAACATCCGGCGCAGGTCTCGCCACTCTGAAGCATCCATACTGTCAGCCGCCAACCACAGATGCTGACAACGCCCACCGTCCACATTGCGTAACCGTAACATCATGCCGGAGTTGAGCATCCAGGGCATCCCGAGAATATCCCACTCTTTACCCTGCCAGCGCAGGCGGGAATCCATCAGGAGTTTAATTTCTCCCTGACGGGCATTAATGCGACGCTGGCTGCGTACGCTGTCAAAAACGACAAATGACAGTAACAGCAGCCACAGAGGCGTATAGCTCAACGGCCATGGCATCAGTAATACAATGGCCGCAACCAGGCCGTGGAGCAATAAAGACATCCACTGAGAACGCCACGAGACGCGAAGATCAGATTGCCACAGGACCACGTTCCCGATTCCGTGTTTGAATTAATTGCACCATCCGTTGCAACTCGGTGTCGGCGGGTTTGCCGTGGTTCATCAGCCAGTTGAATAAATCTGGATCGTCAGACTCAAGCAGGCGAACAAACAGACGCTTATCATCATCGCTTAAGCTGTCATACTCATATTCGAAGAAAGGCATGATGGAAATATCAAGTTCACGCATGCCGCGACGGCATGCCCAGTGAATACGGGCCTTGTTGTTAATATCCATGTTCTGTTTCCTGCATTACGTTTGGCACAGTCGGTACCCCGTTCAGTGTTCTTGATTTCGCTACGGGGACACCAGCTAGTGTAACGTGTTTTTGACCGTTTCTTTACTGGAATCTTGCGATCTACAAGCAGGCTTCCAGAATAAACCCCACGAAGACAGCGGATTACACTATTTTGCGTGGCGTTACGCAGAACCGGTTGATGGCACAAATGGCCTGCTGAAAGCGCTTGCATTGCCAGCAGGCTCTTTTACCATTAGGCATTATCAAAGCGTTAAGCAATTCAGGATATCGTTATGGCATTTACACCATTTTCTCCTCGCCAGCCCGCCGCCTCTGCGCGTCTGCCGCTGACGCTTATTTCTCTTGATGACTGGGCGCTGGCAACACTCACCGGTGCCGATGCCGAAAAATACTTGCAGGGTCAGGTGACCGCCGATGTCAGCCAGATGACTGAACACCAGCACCTGCTGGCCGCACATTGCGACCCTAAAGGCAAAATGTGGAGCAACCTGCGTCTCTTCCGCCGTCAGGACGGCTTTGCCTTTATTGAGCGCCGTAGCCTGCAAGACGCCCAACTCAAAGAGCTGAAAAAGTACGCCGTCTTTTCCAAAGTCACGATTGCCCCGGACGACGCACATATCCTGCTGGGTGTGGCGGGTTTTCAGGCGCGTGCCGCGCTGAAAAATCTGTTCAGCGAATTGCCCGATGCAGAAAAACAGGTGGTCAGCGAAGGTGCTAGCTCTATCCTGTGGTTCGAACACCCGGAGGAGCGTTTCCTGTTAGTGACGGATGCCGCCACAGCAGAGCGCGTGACTGAGGCGCTACGCGGTGAGGCCCAGTTCAACAACAGTCAGCAGTGGTTGGCACTGAACATTGAAGCAGGTCTGCCGGTGATTGACGCAGCAAACAGCGCGCAGTTTATTCCTCAGGCAACCAACCTCCAGGCTCTGGGTGGTATCAGCTTTAAGAAAGGCTGTTACACCGGCCAGGAGATGGTGGCTCGTGCAAAATTCCGCGGGGCAAACAAACGTGCGCTGTGGACACTGGCGGGTCATGCCAGCCGTGTACCTGAAGCGGGCGAAGATTTAGAGCTGAAGATGGGTGATAACTGGCGCCGCACCGGCACCGTGTTAGCAGCCGTACAGCTGGAAGATGGCCGTCTTCTGGTTCAGGCCGTTATGAATAATGACATGGAAGCCAATAGCGTGTTCCGCGTGCGTGACGATGCCAATACATTGAGTATTGAACCACTACCGTATTCGCTGGAAGAGTAATTCTGTATCGCCCGGTAGCGCTGCGCTTACCGGGCCTACAGATCCCGTAGGTCGGGTAAGGCGCAGCCGCCACCCGACAAAAACTACACCTGCCCCACGTACAAATAAATCGCCAGGAAGTGACACACGCTGCCGCCCAGTACAAAACCGTGCCAGATAGCGTGGTTGTAAGGGATACGCTTGCAAACGTAGAAAATCACGCCCAGCGAATAAACCACCCCGCCAACAGCCAGCAATGTTACCCCACCCGCCGCCAGTTTGATTGCCAACTGATAAACCACAATCAGCGACAGCCAGCCCATCGTCAGATAGGTCACCAGTGAAAATATCTTAAACCGGTGGGCAATCGTCAGCTTAAACAGGATCCCCAGCAGTGCCAGGCTCCAGATAACAA
This sequence comes from Enterobacter sp. CPE_E890, assembly GCF_046521475.1. Lineage (NCBI taxonomy): Bacteria > Pseudomonadati > Pseudomonadota > Gammaproteobacteria > Enterobacterales > Enterobacteriaceae > Enterobacter > Enterobacter sp. CPE_E890. Next base: position 4,127,129 of record NZ_JBKFZW010000001.1, read on the forward strand.
TCATCAGGCCGCGGGCGAGCGGTGAATCGAGCCCCACCAGCAGAAAAGGCGTATAGGTACCGGCAATAAGAAGATAGATGGCACAGTGGTCAAATTTCTTAAGCCACATCTTGGCCCGTTGATGCGGAATTGCGTGATACAGCGTAGAGGCCAGAAACAGCAGGATCATACTCCCGCCATACAGGCTATAGCTGGTAATGGCCATCGCGCTGGCATTGGTGTCTACCGCCTGCACCAGCAATAATACTAAACCGACAATCCCAAACACCAGGCCAATGCCGTGGCTGATGCTGTTGGCTATTTCCTCAGCCAGCGAATATCCCTGTGCGATTAATGGTCTGCTCGCCATACAAAACTCCGGGAAAACAAAAGATGATTATTCATCGCAAGACTATGCTAACTGAGAATGATTCCAGTGAACACCTGTTAGCTAAAATATTTTCATCATGATTTTTTGTATATAAAAATCATATACATAAATAATTTATTCACCTAACATTTGTTCACATAAAAATTTAATCATTATGAATCAATAGCATAAAATTGGATCCTGCAATCTGGCTGCATGTTATGATGGACGGATGAGGTCTGAATGAGAGTTTTGCCATTGTGACTATGTTCACCCACACCGCCATTGCCAGTCTCAATAATCTGGAGATGATGGTCTACAACTATGTCATTAAAAATCGTGACAAAGTCATGTACATGACCATCCGCGAGCTGGCGGACGCGGCTGGTGTCTCAACCACTACGATCCTGCGCTTTTGCCGCAAGCTCAACTGCGAAGGTTATTCTGAATTTCGCGTACGCTTCAAACTCTATCTGGAGCAAAACGAGCCCCAGCAGGCAAACTTCGGTACCAGCGAAATTATCAGCTTCTTTAAAAGCGTGAATAATGAAGAGTTCGATGCGTTATTAGATAACGCGGTAGATATTATTTTGTCTTCTGAGCGAATTATATTTGTCGGCGCGGGTACGTCAGGCTCTCTGGCAAAATATGGCGCACGTTTCTTTTCAAATATTGGTAAATTCAGCAACCATATCGACGATCCTTATTTCCCGGTCACCAATGATATGGCGAAAAATGCGCTGGCGATTGTGCTTTCTGTCTCCGGTGAGACTGAGGAGATCCTGCGTTTCGCCAGCCAGTTCAGCCTGCATCACTGCAAGGTGCTCTCCATTACCAGCCACGAACACTCGCGTCTGGCAAAGCTGGCAGACTTTAATCTCTCATGGCATGTCCCCCAGACGCGTATTGGGGGCGTTTATGATATCACCACGCAAATCCCCGTTATCTATATTCTGGAATCTCTCGGCCGCAAACTGGCGAAGAAATTGACAGAATAAAACACCCTGTTTTTTTGATGTGACAAATCACATTTCACACAAATTGTTATATCGTGACATTTAATTTCACTTTGCTAGACTCGAAATCAATAAGCCATATATTGAGAATAGTAATGATGAAAAAATTGACCTTACCAAAAGATTTTTTATGGGGTGGCGCAGTTGCCGCTCACCAGGTTGAAGGCGGCTGGAACAAAGGCGGTAAAGGGCCAAGCATCTGCGACGTATTGACCGGTGGCGCACACGGCGTTCCGCGCGAAATCACCCGGGAAGTGGTGCCGGGTAAATACTACCCAAACCATGAAGCGATTGATTTCCACGGTCACTACAAAGAAGACATCAAGCTGTTTGCGGAAATGGGCTTCAAGTGCTTCCGTACCTCTATCGCCTGGACCCGCATCTTCCCGAAAGGGGATGAGACACAGCCAAACGAAGAAGGACTGAAGTTCTACGACGACATGTTCGACGAGCTGCTCAAATACAACATCGAGCCGGTCATCACCCTCTCCCACTTCGAAATGCCGCTGCATCTGGTTCAGGAGTATGGCAGCTGGACTAACCGTAAAGTGGTCGATTTCTTTGTGCGCTTCGCGGAAGTGGTATTTGAGCGCTACAAAAACAAGGTCAAATACTGGATGACCTTTAACGAAATCAACAACCAGCGCAACTGGCGCGCGCCGCTGTTCGGCTACTGCTGCTCTGGGGTGGTCTATACCGAGCACGACAACCCGGAAGAAACCATGTATCAGGTGCTGCACCACCAGTTCGTGGCCAGCGCTCTGGCGGTAAAAGCCGCCCGTCGTATTAACCCAGAGATGAAAGTCGGCTGCATGCTGGCGATGGTTGCACTCTATCCATTCTCCTGCAAACCAGAAGATGTGATGTTTGCTCAGGAATCCATGCGCGAGCGCTATGTCTTTACTGACGTCCAGCTGCGTGGTTACTACCCATCTTATGTGCTGAACGAGTGGGAACGCCGTGGTTTCTCCATCAAAATGGAAGCGGGTGACGAAGAGATCCTGCGTGAAGGAACCTGTGACTATTTAGGTTTCAGCTATTACATGACCAACGCCGTGAAAGCAGAAGGCGGCACCGGTGATGCCATTTCCGGCTTTGAGGGCAGCGTACCGAACCCACATGTGAAAGCGTCTGACTGGGGCTGGCAGATTGATCCAGTTGGCCTGCGCTATTCCCTGTGTGAGCTGTACGAGCGTTATCAGAAACCGCTGTTTATCGTAGAAAACGGTTTTGGCGCATACGACAAAGTAGAAGAAGACGGCAGCATCAACGATGACTATCGCATCGACTATCTGCGTGCTCATGTGGAAGAAATGATGAAGGCGGTCACGCACGATGGTGTGGATCTTATGGGGTATACCCCGTGGGGCTGCATCGACTGCGTGTCGTTCACCACCGGCCAGTACAGCAAGCGCTACGGCTTTATCTATGTGAACAAACACGACGACGGTACTGGCGACATGTCGCGTTCCCGTAAGAAAAGCTTCGAGTGGTATAAAGGCGTGATTGCCAGCAACGGCGAGGCGCTGTAATTTTTTCCGGGTGGCATGACGCTACCCGGCATTTATTTTCCGCCAGCCAGCTCTATAAAACTGCCCGTGACGTACGACGCCTTCTCGCTCAGCAGCCAGACAATCGCCTGCGCCACCTCTTCCGGCTGGCCGCCGCGCTGCATCGGCAGCAACGATTTCACGCGATCCACGCGCCCCGGTTCCCCGCCTGAGGCGTGGATATCGGTATAAATCAGTCCCGGTCGCACGCAGTTTACGCGAATGCCCTGCGCCGCTACCTCGAGCGCTAACCCGGTTGTCAGCGAATCCACCGCCCCCTTGGACGCGGCATAATCCACATATTCACCCGGCGCGCCCAGGCGCGACGCCGCGGAAGAGACATTCACTATCGCCCCACCCTTGCCGCCATGTTTGAAGGACATGCGCTTTACTGCCTCACGACAACAGAGAAAGTAACCTGTGACGTTGGTCGCCAGGACGCGGTTAATGCGCTCAGCGGAGAGATTCTCGATAGTGGATTGCTCAAACAGAATCCCCGCATTATTGACCAACGCACAAAGCGGCTCACCTTCACGATCGAGGCTGTCGAACATCGCCATCACCTGGGCTTCATCGCTGATATCTGCGCGGACGGCAAAGGCTTTACCGCCCGCTTCAACGATCTGCCTGATGACGTCCGTCGCGGCTTTAATGTTGTGATGATAATTCACCGCTACGGTATAGCCTTCGCGTGCCAGCTGCAGCGCGGTGGCTTTCCCGATGCCGCGGCTGGCGCCTGTTACAAGTGCAATGCCCATTCTCTTCTCCCAATAAAAAAGCCGGGTGGCGGCTACGCCTTACCCGGCCTGGGTTACTACACCAACAATATTACTGGTATTCGCTCATCGGCACGCAGGAGCAGAACAGGTTACGGTCGCCGTAGACGTCATCAAGACGCTTCACGGTCGGCCAGTATTTGTTTGCCACACCTGCCGGGAAGACCGCCAGTTCGCGGGAATAACCGTGGTTCCACTCTGCCACCATCTCATGCTGGGTGTGCGGTGCGTTAACCAGCGGGTTATCTTCCAGCGTCCACTCGCCGTCCAGCACGCGATCGATCTCCATGCGGATCGCCAGCATCGCATCAATAAAGCGGTCCAGCTCGGCTTTGCTTTCGGACTCCGTTGGCTCCACCATCAGCGTACCCGCTACCGGGAACGACATAGTCGGGGCGTGGAATCCGTAGTCGATCAGACGCTTGGCGATATCCAGTTCGCTGATGCCGCTCTGCTCTTTCAGTGGACGAATATCCAGAATGCACTCGTGCGCCACGCGACCATCACGGCCGGTATAGAGCACCGGGAAAGCAGACTTCAGGCGAGTCGCAATATAGTTGGCGTTCAGGATCGCCACCTGGCTTGCCTGCTTCAGCCCTTCTGCACCCATCATGCGGATGTACATCCAGCTGATTGGCAGAATAGAGGCGCTGCCAAACGGTGCCGCAGAGACCGCGCCCTGACGGGTCAGCATCCCCTCGATTTGCACTACGCTGTGACCCGGAACAAACGGTGCCAGGTGTGCTTTCACGCCGATTGGCCCCATACCCGGGCCGCCACCGCCGTGCGGAATGCAGAAAGTTTTATGCAGGTTCAGGTGCGACACATCCGCGCCGATAAAGCCCGGAGAAGTAATACCGACCTGGGCGTTCATGTTCGCGCCGTCGAGGTACACCTGACCGCCGAACTGGTGCACCACTTCGCACACTTCACGGATAGTCTCTTCGTACACGCCGTGGGTTGACGGGTAGGTCACCATGATGCAGGAGAGCTTGTCGCCAGCCTGTTCGGCTTTTGCACGCAGGTCGGCGAGGTCAATGTTACCGTTCTTATCGCAAGCCACCACCACCACTTCCATGCCCGCCATCTGGGCAGAGGCCGGGTTGGTACCGTGTGCGGAGCTTGGGATCAGGCAGATATCACGATGCCCTTCGTTACGGCTTTCGTGATAATGACGAATCGCCAGCAGACCAGCATATTCACCCTGCGCACCGGAGTTTGGCTGCATACAGAGCGCGTCATACCCCGTCAGCTTCACCAGCCAGTCGGAAAGCTGATTGATCATCAGGTGATAACCTTCCGCCTGCTCAGGTGGGCAGAACGGGTGCAGTTCAGAGAACTCAGGCCAGGTGATAGGGATCATCTCAGCAGCGGCGTTCAACTTCATGGTGCAAGAACCCAGAGGGATCATCGCCTGATTCAGCGCCAGATCTTTGCGCTCCAGAGAATGCATATAGCGCATCATCTCGGTTTCGCTGTGGTAGCGATTGAAGACCGGATGCGTCAGGATCGCATCATCACGCAGCATGCTTTGCTGGATAGAACGGCTGTCGAGGGCAACCTCTTTATCGAGCGTATCAATGTCCAGCCCGTGTGCATCACCCAGCAACACGTTAAACAGGTTCAGGATATCGTCGCGGGTGGTGCTTTCATCCAGCGTAATGCCGACCGCGTTGTGAATATCGCTGCGCAGGTTGATCTCCGCGGCATCCGCACGCGCCAGTACTGCTGCTTTGTCTGCCACTTCAACACACAGCGTGTCAAAGTAATGGGCATGACGCAGCTTGAGGCCTTTCTGTTGCAGGCCGCAGGCCAGAATATCCGCCAGGCGGTGAATACGGCTGGCAATACGTTTCAGGCCAACCGGACCGTGGAAGACCGCGTACAGGCTGGCGATGTTGGCCAGCAGAACCTGCGAGGTACAAATGTTGGAGTTCGCTTTCTCGCGGCGGATATGCTGCTCACGAGTCTGCATCGCCATGCGCAGCGCAGTGTTACCGGCAGCGTCTTTTGAGACCCCGATAATACGGCCCGGCATGGAGCGTTTGAATTCATCTTTTGCAGCGAAGAACGCCGCGTGTGGGCCACCGTAGCCCATCGGCACACCGAAGCGCTGTGCAGAGCCGAAGACAATATCCGCGCCCTGTTTGCCCGGCGCAGTCAGCAATACCAGCGCCATAAAATCAGCGGCGACGCTGACCACTACCTTGCGGGATTTTAGCTCGGCAATCAGTGCGCTGTAGTCGTGAACTTCACCGGTGGTGCCTACCTGCTGCAGCAGCACGCCGAAGACGTCCTGATGATCCAGCACTTTGTCTGCATCGTCGACAATCACGTCAAAACCGAAGGTTTCCGCACGGGTGCGAACAACGTCCAGGGTTTGCGGATGAACATCGGCGGCCACGAAGAAGCGGTTCGCATTTTTCAGCTTGCTTACGCGTTTGGCCATTGCCATGGCTTCTGCCGCGGCAGTCGCTTCGTCCAACAGAGACGCGGAAGCGATATCCAGGCCAGTCAGATCCAGCGTTACCTGCTGGAAATTCAGCAGCGCTTCCAGACGGCCCTGAGACACTTCTGGCTGATAAGGGGTATAAGCGGTGTACCAGCCTGGATTTTCCAGCATATTGCGCAGGATAACCGGCGGTAACTGCACGTTGGTGTAGCCCATGCCAATGTAAGACTTGTAGCGCTTGTTCAGGCCGGCAATGGCCTTCAGCTCCGCCAGTGCGGCGAACTCCGTAGTGGCTTCCCCCACCTGAGGCGGCGTGGCAAGCTGGATATCTTTTGGCACAATCTGGCCGATCAGTGCGTTTAATGAATCCGCGCCAACTGTCTTCAGCATCTCCTGCTGTTGCTGAGCATCCGGCCCAATGTGACGTTCAATGAAGGCGCCACGGTTTTCAAGCTGGCTTAAAGTCTGTGTCATGAGCGATGGTTCCTGAAACGTGCAGTGAATTTAAGTTCCCTCTCCCACAGGGAGAGGGTTAGGGTGAGGGGAAGATGAGCACCCTCACCCCTGCCCTCTCCCGAAGGGAGAGGGGGATTAACAATTACTCGTCTTCTAGCAGTGCTTCGTACGCGGTCGCATCCAGCAGTGCAGCAACTTCCGCTTCGTCGCTGGCTTTGATCTTAAAGATCCAGCCTTCGCCGTAAGGCTCGCTGTTGACCAGCTCCGGGGAGTCGCTCAGCGCGTCGTTGACGGCAACGATTTCGCCGCTCACAGGGGCGTAGATGTCAGATGCCGCTTTTACGGACTCCGCCACAGCGCAGTCATCGCCTGCGCCTACGGTCGTGCCCACTTCTGGCAAATCAACAAACACCATGTCGCCCAGCAGCTCTTGTGCGTGCTCGGTGATCCCTACGGTGTAAGTGCCGTCCGCCTCTTTGCGCAGCCATTCGTGTTCTTTGCTGTATTTCAGTTCTGCTGGCACATTGCTCATTGAATTTCTCCTGATAAAAATGATTAGGCGACCGGCTTACCGGCGCGAACAAAAATCGGTTTGGTCACGTTGACCGGCATTTCACGGTTGCGGATTTGTACTACCGCCGTTTCGCCAATGCCTGCAGGCACGCGTGCCAGTGCAATACTGTAGCCCAGCGTCGGGGAGAAGGTACCGCTGGTGATCACGCCTTCACGAGGATTGCCATCAGCATCGGTAAAACGCACCGGCAGTTCACCACGCAGTACGCCTTTCTCGGTCATCACCAGACCCACCAGTTGTTCAGTGCCCTTCTCACGCTGAATTTCCAGTGCTTCACGGCCAATAAATTCACGGTCAGCAGGTTCCCACGCGATGGTCCAGCCCATATTGGCCGCCAGCGGAGAGACACCTTCATCCATCTCCTGACCGTAGAGGTTCATACCCGCTTCCAGACGCAGCGTATCGCGCGCGCCCAGACCCGCAGGCTTCACACCGGCTTCCACCAGCGCACGCCAGAAATCTGCGGCTTTCTCATTTGGCATCGCAATTTCGTAACCCGCTTCACCGGTATAGCCAGTGGTAGCGATAAACAAATCACCTGCCTGCACGCCGAAGAACGGCTTCATGCCTTCAGTCGCTTTACGCTGCTCATCGCTGAACAGAGAAGCGGCTTTCGACTGCGCGTTCGGCCCCTGTACGGCGATCAGCGACAGATCGTCACGAACGGTGATGTCGATGGCATAAGGTTCAGCATGTTGGGTAATCCAGGAGAGGTCTTTTTCGCGGGTAGCGGAGTTAACAACGAGGCGGAAGAAATCTTCTGTGAAGTAATAGACGATGAGGTCGTCAATCACGCCGCCGGAGGCATTTAGCATGCCGGTATAGAGCGCTTTACCCGGTGTCTTGAGTTTGGCGACGTCGTTTGCCAGCAGATAACGCAAAAACTCCCGGGTGCGGCTACCGCGCAGATCGACAATCGTCATGTGGGACACGTCGAACATACCGGCATCGGTGCGCACCGCGTGGTGCTCATCAATCTGCGAGCCGTAGTGCAGCGGCATCATCCAGCCATGGAAGTCCACCATGCGGGCGCCGCATAACACGTGTTGTTCGTACAAAGGAGTCTGTTGAGCCATCTTGTCCTCGTTGAAAAATTCACCGTGAAACCCGGTATCAGCCTCGTTTTCAGGGGCCGACGCAAACGTTCTCTTTTACCTGAACTTACCACCGAAACCGGCGATTAACCATAAGGTAAAATGGGTCATCACATTAGCTTATGACCAAAAAACGCTGAAAAGCCTACAGAGTTATTCACTGGAAAAATGCGATTAACCCCGCACAAAATTAACAATGATCTAACAGGATTTAGCACATGGTGATATTTCCTGCGGAAATATGGGCCAAATTTCCGTAACATAAAATCAGCCAGATTAGATTATCTAATGCGAAAAATGAGGTGAAATTAGAATATTTCAAACGAGGGAATTTCCCCGGCACAGAGGCCGGGAAAATAAAATGTGACGGGGTTCTAAATTAGCGTAGCCAGTCCGGTAGGTCGTTAAGACCCATCGCCTGACGAAGAAGCTGAGGTTTAACGCCGGGAAGCGTATCAGCGAGCTTGAGGCCGATGTCGCGTAGCAGTTTTTTCGCCGGATTGGCACCGGCAAACAACTCACGGAAACCCTGCATGCCCGCCAGCATCATTGCCGCGCTGTGCTTGCGGCTACGCTCATAGCGACGCAGATACAGATGCTGACCAATGTCTTTCCCTTCACGATGCAGACGACGCAGTTCTTCAACCAGCTCTGCCGCATCCATAAAGCCAAGGTTAACGCCCTGCCCGGCCAGCGGATGAATTGTGTGTGCCGCATCCCCCACCAGCGCCAGACGGTGAGCCGCAAACTGACGCGCGTAGCGTCCGGTTAACGGAAACACCAGACGCTCGCTCTCAAGCGTGCATAACCCAAGACGGTTATCAAACGCCATACACAGTGCCTGGTTGAACGCATCTGGCGTGGCCTCCTGCATCAGCTGCGCTTTTTCTGGCACCAGGGACCAGACAATCGAGCACAGATGCGGATCGCTTAACGGCAGGAAGGCCAGAATGCCGTCATTGTGGAAGATCTGACGCGCGACACCGCCGTGCGGCTCTTCAGTGCGGATTGTCGCCACCAGAGCATGATGACGATAATCCCAGAACGTCAGCGGAATATCGGCTTTATTACGCAGCCAGGAGTTCGCACCATCAGCGCCAACGACCAGACGTGCAGTCAACATGTCGCCGCTTTGCAGGGTAATAAACGCCTCGTTTTCACCCCACGCGACCTGCTGGATTTGTGCAGGTGCCATCAGGGTAACATCGTTACATGACTGCGCTTTTTGCCACAGCGCATGATGGATAACGGCATTCTCGATGATGTGACCGAGATGGCTATAGCCCATACTTTCGTCATCAAAAGCGATATGACCAAAGCTGTCTTTATCCCATACTTCCATGCCGTGATAGCAACTGACACGCTGCGCCACGATATCTGACCAGACACCAAGGCGCGTCAGCAGCTTTTCGCTGGCCGCATTAATTGCCGAGACGCGGAGTTCCGGCGGCGCATCCTGTGCGACACGCTGGGGCTGCTTTTGCTCCAGCACGGCCACGCGCAGGCCGCTGCCCTGTAAACCACAGGCCAGCGCCAGTCCAACCATTCCGCCGCCAACGATGGCGACATCAACATTTTGCACGGTGATAACTCCTTAACGCGCGACCCAACCCAGGGTCCGCTGCGCCAGCACGTCACGTGCCGGAATGAATAATTCCATCGCCATCAGCCCGAGGTTACGGCCCGCAACCAGCGGCGCCCAGCGATTGGCAAAAAGATGAACCAGGCCATCAGTGACACCAATCGTCGCCTCTTTATCCGCCTGACGTCGCTTCTGGTAATGGCTTAGCACTGAGTACGCACCGCAATCTTTTTGCTCACCCCACGCTTGCGAAAGGGTTTCAGCAAGGCTCATGACATCACGTAACCCGAGGTTAAAGCCCTGACCCGCAATCGGATGCAGCGTCTGCGCGGCATTGCCCACTAGCACGACACGATGCGAGATGGATTGAGACGCTGTCGTCAGCGACAACGGATATACCGTCCGCTTGCCTGCATGAGCGATCTGTCCCAGCCGCCAGCCAAAGGCTTTTTGCAACTCAGTGCAAAAACGTTCGTCGGACCAGGACTGAATCTCTTCAGACTTACTCTGGGGATGGCACCACACCAGCGAGCAGCGTCCGTTCGACATCGGCAGCATCGCCAGCGGACCATGCTGTGTAAAACGTTCAAACGCCCTGCCGCTGTGCGCTCCGGCCGTGGAGACATTCGCGATGACCGCCACCTGACCATAAGCCTGCTGACGCCACTCGATACCACACTGGGTGCCGAGCGAAGATCGAGAACCATCTGCGGCAACCAGAAGCTGGCCTTCAAGAACAGTGCCATTTTCCAGCGTTACACTGACCGCCCCTTCAGTGCGACTAAAACTGGCCAAACGCGCCGGACAATGCAGCGTGACGCCTGGTGCATCCTGGAGCTGACGGAACAGACGTAATCCGACGTCGTGCAGCTCAACAACCTGCCCTAGGGCATCAATACGATAATCCTGCGCATCCAGCGTGACAAAACCCGCATGACCGCGATCGCTAACATGAACGGTGTTGATCGCCGTCGCACAGTCGGCAATTGCCTGCCAGATACCAATTCGCGACAGTTGCTGACATGTCCCCTGCGCCAGCGCAATGGCGCGGGCATCAAAACCGGGGTGGTCTGAAGCCTCTGGAGCAACGGCCTCCACCAGATGCACCGGGAGTTTCCCCTGTGTCATGTGCGAAATAGCGAGTGCCAGCGTGGCCCCCGTCATTCCGCCGCCAACAATAATCACGCTCATTTGTGTGCCGCTGCCATCAGCGCCTCGATATCGTCAGCATTTTTGACCACGCTGGCCGTCAGGTTCTCGTTGCCGCTTTCGGTAATGACGATATCGTCTTCAATGCGGATGCCAATCCCGCGGTACTCTTCAGGCACGTCGGCATCCGGCGCGATATACAGACCCGGCTCCACGGTTAATACCATGCCCGGCTCCAGCACGCGCGAACGCTCTGCGCCATACGCCCCCACATCATGCACATCCAGCCCCAACCAGTGGCTCAGGCCGTGCATAAAATACGGTCGATGTGCATTTTCAGCAATCAGAGTGTCTACGTCCCCTTTCAGAATACCGAGCTTAACCAGGCCGGTAATCATGATGCGCACAACTTCGCCGGTCACTTCCTGGATGGAGGTCCCGGGGCGATACAACCTGAGCGCCGTTTCAAGCGATTCCAGGACGATGTCGTAAATCGCGCGCTGCGCCGGTGAGAATTTACCGTTCACCGGGAAGGTACGGGTGATGTCCCCCGCGTAGCCCTGATATTCGCAACCGGCGTCAATCAGCACCAGATCGCCGTCGCGCAGCGCACTTTCGTTTTCGGTGTAATGCAGAATGCAGCCGTTTTCTCCGCCGCCAACGATGGTGTTGTAAGAGGGATAACGCGCGCCGTGGCGGTTAAATTCGTGGTGAATTTCGCCTTCCAGCTGGTATTCGAACATTCCGGGACGGCATTTCTCCATCGCTCGGGTGTGCGCCAGCGCGCTGATTTCACCTGCCCGACGCATCAAATTCAGTTCTTCTTCGGACTTGAACAGGCGCATCTCATGCACGACCGGACGCCAGTCTGTGAGCGTGGCGGGGGCGGACAGGTTCTGCCGCGAGCCTTTGCGCAGCTTATCCAGGGCAGTAAAGACTATTTCATCGGCATACGCGTATTCGCCCTGGGCGTGGTAAAGCACATCCAGACCATTCAACAACTGATAGAGCTGCTGATTGATTTCGCTAAACGCCAGCGCACGGTCAACGCCCAGCTTCGCCGGCGCGGCCTCCTGGCCTAAGCGGCGGCCAAACCAGATTTCGGCCGTCAGATCGCGTACGCGGTTGAAAATCACGCTGTGGTTGTGGGTGTCATTGCTTTTAATCAGCACCAGTACCGCTTCCGGCTCGTTAAAGCCGGTGAAGTACCAGAAATCGCTGCTCTGGCGATAGGGATATTCGCTGTCGGCACTGCGCGTTACTTCGGGCGCGGCAAAAATCAGCGCAGCGCTTCCCGGCTGCATTTTGGCGAGCAGCGCCTGGCGGCGGCGCGAATACTCTTGATTCGAGATAACCATGACACCCTCCTGTGCGTTATTTTTCTTAATGTAAGGTTGGTTTGCGGACTTCCGGCGCGGTCGGCTGTGAGCGCGTAAAGTTGTCGTGGCACAGCAACGCCGCCACGCGCACATACTCGATGATCTCTTCGAGAGACATTTCCAGCTCTTCCTGGTCTTCGTCTTCATCGTAACCAAGCTGTGCAATGTTACGCAGGTCGTCGATCGCTTCACCGGCTTCGCCGGTCACTTTATCGAGTTTAGGCTGTGTCACACCCAGCCCCAGCAGATAGTGGTTTACCCACCCTGCCAGCGCATCAGCGCGATCAAACACGCTTACGTCATCGCCCTCAGGCAGATAAAGCTGAAAAAGGAAGCCATCATCTTCCAGTGAATCACTGATGGCGGCGTGCATTTTACGCAGCGCTTCCGCCAGCTCGTGACCAAACGCCAGCCCTTCGTTCGTGAGGTCGTGGATCAGCGGCTGCCATGAGCTGTCGCTGTTTCCGCCGCACAGCATGCCACTGATCAAACCGTGCATTTCGGCAGGGGTTAAACCCACTCCCTGCTGGTTCAGTAACTGGTTTAAATCGTTGTAACCAGGCATTTCGTTCTGTATAGACATGAGCATTCGTCATCAAAGGGGGGAAGTTTCATGATATGCTACCACTTTGGACCCTGGTGATACCAGAAAAGGGCTTGTATCTTCACATCAGGGTAGCTATAGTGTCGCCCCTTCGCGGCCCCCGGGGCAGTAAGCGAAGGCAGCGCAGTCAATCAGCAGGAAGGTGGCATGTCTGCACAACCCGTCGATCTCCAGATTTTTGGCCGTTCACTGCGAGTGAATTGTCCGCCTGAACAAAGGGATGCTTTGAATCAGGCAGCGGACGATTTGAATCAGCGGTTGCAAGATCTAAAAGAACGCACTAGAGTCACAAATACTGAGCAGCTGGTTTTCATCGCCGCGTTGAACATCAGCTATGAACTGACTCAGGAAAAAGCGAAGACCCGCGACTACGCGGCAAGCATGGAGCAGCGCATTAAAATGCTCCAGCAGACCATAGAACAGGCATTGCTTGATCAAGGTCGCAATCCCGAAAGACCGGGACCAAAGTTTGAATAACACTTCTCAGTTGACTATGGTAGAGTAACTGTGAAGACAAAATTTCTCTGAGATGTTCGCAAGCGGGCCAGTCCCCTGAGCCGATATTTCATACCACAAGAATGTGGCGCTCCATGGTTGGTGAGCATGCTCGGTCCGTCCGAGAAGCCTTAAAACTATGACGACACATTCACCTTGAACCAAGGGTTCAAGGGTTACAGCCTGCGGCGGCATCTCGGAGATTCCCTCTCTTTTCTTCTACCGACTACCATGACTCAATTCCCTGAAGTTTCTGCTTCACGCCAGGACATTCGTCAGTTAATTCGTCAACGCCGTCGTGCGTTAACCTCCGATCAGCAAGCGCATTTTGCCCAGCAGGCTGCCGCGCGCATGATGGCGTATCCGCCTGTTGTGATGGCGCATACCGTCGCCTTGTTTCTCTCATTTGATGGCGAGCTGGATACCCAACCTCTCATTGAGCAACTCTGGCGAGCCGGGAAGAAGGTTTACCTGCCAGTGCTGCATCCGTTTAGCGAAGGTAATCTACTGTTTCTTCACTACCACCCGCACAGCGAGCTGGTCGTGAATCGTCTGAAAATCACTGAGCCAAAACTGGATGTTCGTGACGTGCTGCCGCTGTCACAGCTGGATGTGCTGATTACGCCTCTGGTGGCGTTTGATGAACAGGGCCAGCGTTTAGGGATGGGCGGCGGCTTTTACGACCGGACGCTGCAAAACTGGCAGCAGTATGGGCTACAGCCGGTGGGTTACGCGCATGATTGTCAGGGCGTTGAGGCATTGCCGGTGGAAAAATGGGATGTGCCGCTGCCGGCGGTGGTGACGCCCAGTAAAACCTGGACCTGGTAGAATAAAGCCGGGTGGCGCAGCCGCCACCCGACACAACACAATCAGTACAGCAGACGCGCGCGAATCGTCCCCGGAAGCGCCTTCATGCTCTGCAGTGCTTTCTCGGCAACATCGTCATCCGCTTCAATATCAATCACCACATAACCCATCTGAGAATTCGTCTGCAGATACTGCGCGGCGATGTTGACGCTCTGCTCGGCAAAGATCTGGTTAATGGCGGTCAGCACACCCGGACGGTTTTCGTGAATGTGCAGCAAGCGACGACCACCGTGCAGCGGCAGAGACACTTCCGGGAAGTTCACCGCAGAGAGCGTAGAACCGTTGTCAGAATATTTGCTCAGTTTACCCGCCACTTCCAGACCGATGTTCTCCTGCGCTTCCTGGGTCGAGCCGCCAATGTGTGGCGTCAGGATCACGTTATCGAACTCGCACAGCGGAGAATTAAACGGATCGCTGTTGGTCGCAGGCTCCGTCGGGAAGACGTCGATGGCCGCACCCGCCAGATGCTTACGCTTCAGCGCATCCGCCAGTGCCGGGATATCGACAACCGTGCCGCGCGCGGCGTTGATCAGCAGTGAGCCCGGCTTCATCAGCGCCAGCTCTTCCGCGCCCATCATGTTTTTGGTGGAGGCATTTTCCGGCACGTGGAGGCTCACCACGTCGCTCATGTTCAGCAGATCAGACAGGTGCTGAACCTGCGTCGCGTTACCCAGAGGCAGCTTGCTTTCAATATCGTAAAAATAGACATGCATCCCGAGAGATTCAGCCAGAATCCCCAGTTGAGTACCAATGTGACCATAACCAATGATACCCAGTTTTTTACCACGGGCTTCATATGACCCCGCTGCCAGTTTATTCCAGACTCCGCGGTGTGCTTTGGCGTTAGCTTCAGGGATACCGCGAAGCAGCAGCAACAACTCGCCAATCACTAACTCCGCCACGGAACGGGTGTTGGAGAACGGGGCGTTGAACACTGGAATACCGCGTTTGGCGGCTGCATTCAGATCGACCTGATTGGTGCCGATACAGAAACAGCCAATGGCAACCAGTTTTTCCGCCGCAGCAATTACATCTTCAGTCAGGTGGGTACGGGATCGCAGACCAATGAAGTGGGCATCACGGATGGCCGCTTTCAGCTCTTCGGTGTCCAGCGCGCCTTTGTGAAATTCGATGTTGGTGTAACCCGCTGCACGAAGGCTATCAAGCGCTTTCTGATGCACGCCTTCTACCAGCAGGAATTTAATCTTGTCTTTCTCCAGTGATACCTTTGCCATTTACCCGACCCTGTATTTTATCTGAACTGATGTTGTGCTGGATTTAAATCCGCTATAGCCAACATATCAAAAAAAACTATTGCAGCAATATGAACGTTTGCGTCGGCACTCTGAAGAAAAGTCATACAGGGTAAAATGACAGAGGAAAATGCTACAGAAATTTGCGAATGCGGCAGGATCGGCAAAAGAGGCGTAAAAACGTGACACAAGTCACCGAATTTAGCTTTTCAAAAATTTTTTAGCGGGGGGAGGACTCCCCCCGTCAGATCATTTTACGATGGTTTTCACGCCGTCAGCGGTACCGATCAGCGCCACATCCGCGCCACGGTTGGCGAATAGCCCTACGGTCACTACGCCTGGAATGCCGTTGATGGCATTTTCCAGCGCGATAGCATCAAGGATTTCCAGACCGTGAACGTCGAGGATCACGTTACCGTTATCAGTGACTACGCCCTGACGATATTCCGGACGACCGCCCAGCTTCACCAGTTGACGGGCAACCGCGCTACGGGCCATCGGGATCACTTCCACCGGCAGCGGGAAATTACCCAGGATATCGACCTGCTTGGAGGCGTCCGCGATGCAGATGAACTTGTCCGCAACGGAGGCGATGATTTTTTCACGCGTCAGCGCTGCACCACCGCCTTTGATCATCTGCATATGGCCGTTAATCTCATCTGCGCCATCAACGTAAATCCCCAGACGGTCAACTTCGTTGAGATCGAAAACGGTAATGCCGAGGCTTTTCAGCTTTTCCGTGGAAGCATCGGAGCTGGAAACCGCGCCCTCGATTTGCCCCTTCATCGTGCCCAGCGCATCGATAAAGTGCGCCGCGGTTGATCCCGTACCGACACCGACAATGGTACCCGGCTGTACATACTGGAGAGCGGCCCATCCTACTGCTTTTTTCAGTTCATCCTGCGTCATGATCGTTTTGCCTGTGGTGTGAAAACTTAGGCCGCATTATAGAACACGTGAGGTGGAATTCGTCTGTCACAAAGGGAAAATTGTGTCATAGTGCAGAATAAGCCAAATTAAGGAGTCAGCCAGAACGATGAAACGTCCGGACTACAGAACACTACAGGCACTTGATGCAGTTATTCGTGAACGAGGTTTTGAGCGCGCGGCGCAAAAGCTTTGCATCACGCAGTCCGCCGTATCACAGCGTATCAAACAGCTTGAAAACATGTTCGGCCAGCCGCTGCTGGTACGTACCGTGCCGCCACGTCCAACCGAGCAAGGGCAAAAGCTTCTCGCCCTGCTGCGTCAGGTTGAACTACTGGAAGATGAATGGCTGGGTGACGAACAAACGGGCTCTACGCCACTGCTGCTCTCTCTGGCGGTCAACGCCGACAGTCTGGCAACCTGGCTGCTGCCGGCCCTGGCACCGGTATTAGCAGATTCCCCTATCCGCCTGAATTTGCAGGTTGAAGATGAAACCCGTACCCAGGAGCGCCTGCGTCGTGGTGAAGTGGTTGGTGCGGTCAGTATTCAGCCTCAGGCGCTGCCGAGCTGTCTTGTCGATCAGTTAGGCGCTCTGGATTACCTGTTTGTCGGTTCAAAAGCCTTTGCCGAGCGCTACTTCCCTAATGGTGTAACCCGCGCCGCACTGCTCAAAGCGCCAGCAGTCGCGTTCGACCATCTGGACGATATGCATCAGGCGTTCCTGCAGCAAAACTTTGACCTGCCGCCGGGCAGCGTACCGTGCCATATCGTCAACTCATCCGAAGCGTTTGTGCAGCTTGCGCGACAAGGCACCACCTGTTGCATGATCCCGCATCTGCAGATTGAGAAAGAGTTGAAAAGCGGAGAGCTGATTGACCTAACGCCGGGGCTGTATCAGCGCCGGATGCTCTACTGGCACCGTTTTGCGCCGGAAAGCCGCATGATGCGCAACGTGACCGATGCGCTACTGGCTTACGGGCACAAGGTGTTGAGACAGGATTAAAAAATAAGCCGGGTGGCGGCTTCGCCTTACCCGGCCTGCAGATTACTGAGCTGTTTTCTGCTGTGCTGCAACAGGCTCCAGCTGGAACACCACATCGACCTGATCGTCGAACTGGATCGTCGGCTGCTCGTAAGTTTCCTGAGCAGATACTGGCGCCGCATCGGCTTTCATCATCCGCACCATCGGGCTTGGCTGATAGTTAGAGACGTGGTAACGCACGCTGTAAACCGGGCCGAGCTTGCTGTTAAAGCCAGCGGCCAGCTGTTGCGCCTGATGCATCGCATCATCAATCGCCGCTTTACGCGCTTCGTCTTTGTATTTCTCCGGTTGCGCAACGCCCAGCGACACAGAGCGAATTTCGTTCAGCCCCGCCTTCAGCGCGCCATCCAATAATGCATTCAGCTTGTCCAGTTGACGCACCGTCACTTCGACAGTACGCACAGCACGGTAGCCTTTCAGAATGCTTTTGCCGTTCTGGTAGTCGTAATCGGGTTGAGTACGCAGGTTAGCGGAGTTGATATCTTTTTTACCTACACCGTTCTGCTCAAGAAAAGAGAGATATTGCGCAACACGATCGTCAGCCTGCTTCTTGGCAGATGCCGCATCTTTCGCAGCCACATTGACTTCAATCGCCAGGGTTGCAACATCCGGTACCGCATCCACACTTGCAGTGCCTGAAGTGACGATGTGCGGACCATCTGGCAGTTCACTTGCCTGCACCGACACCGCACCTAAACTCACTAATGCCGCCAGGGCCATCACTTTAAACTTCACTGTCATTCCTCCATGTTGCGAAGAGTGCCCCAACAACAGGGCGCATGCCAGCAAGCTTAGCGGGTCTTGTTCAGTTGTCCATAAGACAATGGCTTAGTTGAACAATTCCTGGACATGGTGAATGCCCTCTTTTGCCAACTGGAAGGCGATAAACCACATCACGAGACCCACCAGCGTGTTGATGATCCGCTGCGCTTTAGCAGTGCGAAGACGAGGGGCCAGCCAAGCCGCAAGTATGGCGAGACCGAAGAACCAGAGGAAAGAGGCGCTGACCGTGCCAAGCGCAAACCAGCGCTTCGGCTCAACATCCAGCTGTCCGCCCAGGCTCCCCAGCACCACAAAAGTATCGAGATAAACGTGCGGGTTAAGCCAGGTGACCGCCAGCATGGTGACGATGATCTTCCAGCGTCCCTGCTTCATAACTTCAGCGCTTGCCAGCTCAAGGTTGCTGCTCATGGCCGTTTTCAGTGCACCAAAACCGTACCACAGCAGGAACGCCACGCCGCCCCAGGTAACCAATGCAAGAAGCCACGGCGACTGCATCAGCAATGCACTACCGCCAAAAATCCCGGCGCAGATCAGCAGCAAATCGCTTACCGCGCACAGCAGGGCAATCATCAGATGATACTGGCGGCGAATGCCCTGGTTCATCACGAACGCATTTTGCGGGCCAAGCGGAAGGATCATGGCCGCACCTAAGGCAAGCCCTTGAAAGTAATAGGATAACATGACGAAACTCTCACAGTGTTGTTCTGGAAGCAGACTATACTGCGCGAATCACATTAGAGGAAATTGATAATATTAATTGGGGATTAGTCGTGCTTATAAAAATAATGCCCGGTGGTGCTAGCGCTTACCGGGCCTGGTGGTGAAGTTATTCTGCTTCTTTGACTTTTTTGACGTTTACGTCCATCTGCGGGTACGGGAAGCTGATGCCGTTAGCATCGAACTCACGTTTGATACGCTCCAGAACATCCCAGTAAACGTTTTGCAGATCGCTGCTTTTGCTCCAGATACGTACCACGAAGTTAATCGAAGAAGCACCCAGTTCGTTCAGGCGTACGGTCTGCTCTTTGTCTTTCAGAATGCGATCGTCTGAAGCAATGATATTGCTAATCAGCGACTTCACCTGATCGATATCGGAATCATATGCCACGCTGATGATCAGCTCATTTCGGCGCACAGGTTCGCGGGAAAAGTTGATGATGTTGCCTGCAATAATTTTCCCGTTTGGCACAACAACAATACGACCATCAACGGTACGCAGGGTGGTAGAGAAAATCTGTACCTGCAGTACCGTTCCGGCAATCCCACCAAGATCCACGTACTCACCAGAACGGAATGGGCGGAAGGTGACCAGCAGTACGCCGGCGGCCAGATTCGAGAGCGAGCCCTGCAATGCAAGGCCAATAGCCAGACCTGCTGCACCAAGCACGGCGATTACCGATGCGGTCTGTACGCCGACGCGTCCCAGCGCCGCAATCAGCGTAAAGGCGATAATGCCGTAGCGCACCAGTGCAGAGAGGAAATCTGCAACCGTGGCATCAATGTTTCGGGCGCGCATCACGCGGTTGACGGTGTTTGATACGATACGTGCCACGATCATCCCGACGATGAGGATGGCAATAGCCGCTACGATGTTTACGGCGTAGCTCAGCAGCAACTCCTGGTTACGCACCAGCCAGGTACCGGCGTTATTGATGCTGTCTACGACATCGAGTTGTTCCATTTATTCTTCCTTTTGTTAAACCAAAACACAAAAATCCATCCCCCATGGAGACAGGCAGGTCAGTAAAGGGTAAACAAAAAGCACCGGTTTTGCCAAACAGATCACAAAAACCTGTATAGCAGGTTCTTGAAAAAGCATAAAAAAAGGCCCGCATTTGCGGGCCTTCAGATGCTGTTAGCAGCTCAAATTACAGAACGTCAACCGCGTTCAGTTCTTTGAAAGCCTGCTCCAGACGGGTCACCATGGAAGTCTGCGCTGCGCGCAGCCATACGCGTGGATCGTAGTATTTCTTGTTCGGCTGGTCTTCGCCTTTCGGGTTGCCCAGCTGGCCCTGCAGGTAAGCTTCGTTAGTTTTGTAGTACTGCAGAATACCGTCCCAGGTAGCCCACTGGGTATCGGTATCAATGTTCATTTTCACTACACCGTAGCTTACGGAATCTTTGATTTCCTGAGCAGAAGAACCGGAACCGCCGTGGAAGACGAAGTTCAGGCTGTTGTGCGGCAGGTTGTGTTTCTTAGACACATATTCCTGAGAATCACGCAGGATAGTTGGGGTCAGAACCACGTTACCTGGTTTGTAAACGCCGTGCACGTTACCGAAGGACGCTGCAATGGTGAAGCGTGGGCTGATTTTGCTCAGCTCGGTGTAAGCGTAATCAACGTCTTCTGGCTGGGTGTACAGTGCAGAAGCGTCCATGTGGCTGTTGTCCACGCCGTCTTCTTCACCACCGGTGCAACCCAGTTCGATTTCCAGGGTCATGTCCATTTTGGCCATGCGCGCCAGGTATTTGGAGCAAATTTCGATGTTTTCGTGCAGTGACTCTTCAGACAGGTCGATCATATGAGAAGAGAACAGTGGCTTACCGGTAGCAGCGAAGTGTTTTTCACCCGCGTCCAGCAGACCGTCGATCCACGGCAGCAGTTTCTTCGCGCAGTGGTCAGTGTGCAGGATAACTGGAACACCGTAGTGTTCAGCCATCTGGTGTACGTGGTGCGCACCAGAGATAGCACCCAGGATTGCAGCACCCTGAGGAACGTCAGTTTTCACGCCTTTACCAGCGATGAACGCAGCACCGCCGTTAGAGAACTGAACGATAACCGGTGCTTTAACTTTTGCAGCGGCTTCCAGTACGGCGTTGATGGAGTCGGTACCTACGCAGTTAACTGCTGGCAGAGCGAAGTTGTTTTCTTTAGCTACCTGGAACACTTTCTGTACGTCATCACCAGTGATAACGCCAGGTTTTACGAAATCAAAAATTTTAGACATGTTGCTTAGTCCTGTATCTTCGGCCGTTAGAAAAGGTGCGAGCTCTTAAAAGCGCGCTGAAAATTGGGCAGGTTTCCCTGCCCTTGAATGGCTTACTTCTTAGCGCGCTCTTCGAGCATTGCTACTGCTGGCAGTACTTTGCCTTCCACGAATTCGAGGAATGCACCGCCACCAGTGGAGATGTAGGAGATCTTGTCAGCGATACCGAACAGGTCGATTGCCGCCAGTGTGTCACCACCACCTGCGATAGAAAACGCTTCGCTGTCTGCAATAGCGTTAGCAACGATTTCAGTCCCTTTGCGGAAGTTCGGGAATTCGAACACGCCAACAGGACCATTCCACAGGATAGTTTTTGCGTTTTTCAGGATTTCAGCCAGTTTCTGTGCAGAAACGTCGCCCAGGTCCAGAATTTGCTCTTCGTCTTTGATGTCGTTTACAGACTTCAGGGTCGCCGTTGCAGTTTCAGAGAACTCAGTAGCAACACGAACATCTGTTGGAACTGGAATATCACAGGTGCTCAGCAGGCGTTTAGCTTCGTCAACCAGGTCTGCTTCGTACAGGGATTTACCCACGTTGTGACCTTGAGCAGCAACGAAGGTGTTCGCGATACCACCGCCAACGATCAGCTGGTCAGCAATTTTAGACAGGGAGTCCAGAACGGTCAGCTTGGTAGAAACTTTAGAACCACCAACGATAGCAACCATTGGACGAGCTGGTTCTTTCAGTGCTTTACCCAGCGCTTCCAGTTCGTCAGCCAGCAGAGGACCTGCACAGGCTACGTCTGCAAATTTACCGATACCGTGGGTAGAAGCCTGCGCACGGTGAGCAGTACCGAAAGCATCCATTACGAATACGTCGCACAGTGCAGCGTATTTTTTGGACAGTGTTTCGTCGTCTTTCTTCTCGCCTTTGTTGAAGCGAACGTTTTCCAGAACAACCAGCTCACCGGCAGCAACTTCAACGCCGTCCAGGTAATCTTTCACCAGGCGAACCGGGTTGGACAGTTTGTCTTTCAGGTAATTAACAACTGGCAGCAGAGAGAACTCTTCGTTGTACTCGCCTTCGGTTGGACGACCCAGGTGGGAGGTTACCATCACTTTAGCGCCCTGCTTCAGAGCCAGTTCGATGGTTGGCAGAGATGCACGGATACGCGCGTCGCTGGTCACTTTACCCTCTTTAACCGGTACGTTCAGATCAGCACGGATGAAAACGCGTTTACCAGCCAGATCCAGATCGGTCATCTTAATTACAGACATGGTGAATCCTCTCGTTGATTCTTAAAGTTTTGCAGACGCACGATGCGTCTTACCTGAAACCTTGAGCGGCCATTGCTAACGTAGTGTCGAGCATTCGGTTAGCAAAGCCCCATTCGTTATCACACCAGACCAGCGTCTTGATAAGGTGTGCGCCACTGACGCGCGTTTGAGTGCCATCAACGATGGCGCTGTGCGGGTCGTGGTTAAAATCTACTGAGACCAACGGCAATTCCGTATAGTCAACTATACCATGAAATGCACCCTGTGCCGCTTTTTGCAGCAACATGTTGACTTCACAGGCTTTTACCGGTTTTTTCACCGTCACACTAAGATCAATTGCAGTGACGTTAATCGTCGGAACGCGCACGGCAATCGCTTCAAAACGGTCATTAAACTGCGGGAAAATACGTGTGATCCCTGCAGCCAGTTTTGTGTCCACCGGAATGATTGACTGGCTCGCCGCGCGAGTGCGTCGTAAATCCGGATGGTAGGCGTCGATCACCTGCTGGTCGTGCATGGCGGAGTGAATCGTGGTCACCGTACCGGATTCAATGCCATATGCATCGTCTAACAGTTTAATGACCGGAATAATGCAGTTAGTGGTACAGGAGGCGTTGGAGACAATGCGATGTTCAGCTTGCAGCTCATGCTGGTTGACGCCAAACACGACGGTCGCGTCGAGATCGTTGCTGCCGGGATGAGAGAACAGGACTTTTTTCGCACCTGCTGCCAGATGGGCTTCGCCATGTCCGCGGTTGCCATACACGCCGGTACAGTCAAGCACCACATCCACACCCAATTCACGCCAGGGTAGCCCGGTAATGCTGTTCTCATGCAGCACACGAATAGCGTCATCACCGACAAAAAGCTGATCTCTTTCCTGGCGCACATCCCAGGCAAAGCGTCCGTGGCTGGTGTCATATTTCAACAAATGCGCCATGCCCGTAGCATCCGCCAGTTCATTGATTGCCACCACGGTTATTTCCGCCCGACGTCCGGATTCATACAAAGCACGAACCACATTACGTCCGATGCGACCGAAGCCATTAATCGCTACGCGTACGGTCATAGATCTCCTGCAAAGCTATCCCTGGGTTTGAGGTGGCTGAAAGAGTAATCCAGCTACGCCCGAAGGGGAATCCTTGCTGTCACAAACTGCGATTGATTGGTCAATTGTCGAACATTTAATCGACTGAAACGCTTCAGCAAGAATAAGCGAATCGGGGAATAAAAGGAATGTCTGTCCAGATGAATAAGCGAGCTATATGACTTGCGTCACATTTTAGGTGGAATAATGACAACAAAAAAGCCGGGTGGCGCGCTAGCGCTTACCCGGCCTACTTTCGAGCCATTTGTAAGCCCGGTTAGCGTAGCGCCACCGGGCAAAACGGCGATTACAGCAGTTCTTTCGCTTTCGCTACAACGTTCTCAACGGTGAAGCCGAACTCTTCGAACAGCAGCTCTGCCGGTGCAGACTCACCGAAGGTGGTCATACCGACGATTGCGCCATTCAGGCCCACATATTTGAACCAGTAGTCAGCAATACCCGCTTCCACCGCCACACGAGCAGTAACCGCTTTAGGCAGTACGGACTCGCGGTATGCAGCATCCTGCTTGTCGAACGCATCGGTAGACGGCATGGAGACCACACGCGCTTTAACGCCTTCGGCAGACAGTTTGTCCCATGCCGCAACAGCCAGCTCAACTTCAGAACCGGTAGCGATGAAGATCAGTTCAGGCTGACCTGCACAATCTTTCAGCACATAACCACCGCGAGCGATATTCGCCAGCTGCTCTGGAGTACGATCCTGCTGTGCCAGGTTCTGGCGGGAGAGGATCAGTGCGGTTGGGCCATCCTGACGCTCAACACCGTATTTCCACGCCACTGCGGATTCAACCTGGTCACATGGACGCCATGTGCTCATGTTCGGAGTCACACGCAGAGAAGCCACCTGCTCTACCGGCTGGTGAGTTGGACCATCTTCGCCCAGACCGATGGAGTCGTGGGTATAGACCATCACCTGACGCTGTTTCATCAGCGCAGCCATACGTACGGCGTTACGTGCGTACTCTACGAACATCAGGAAGGTAGAGGTATACGGCAGGAAACCACCGTGCAGGGAGATACCGTTAGCAATTGCCGTCATACCGAATTCACGTACACCATAATGGATGTAGTTACCGGCAGTATCTTCATTGATCGCTTTAGAACCGGACCACAGGGTCAGGTTAGAAGGCGCCAGGTCAGCAGAACCGCCCAGGAATTCAGGCAACAGTGGGCCAAATGCTTCAATCGCATTTTGAGACGCTTTACGGCTGGCGATTTTAGATGGGTTCGCCTGCAGCTTAGCGATGAACTCGTTCGCTTTCGCATCGAAGTCAGACGGCATATCGCCTTTCATGCGACGGGTGAACTCAGCAGCTTCCTGTGGGAAGGCTTTAGCATACGCCGCGAACTTCTCGTTCCATGCGGCTTCTTTCGCCTGACCTGCTTCTTTGGCATCCCACTGAGCATAAATGTCAGATGGGATTTCGAATGCCGGGTGTTTCCAGCCCAGCGCTTCGCGCGTCAGTGCAATTTCCGCGTCGCCCAGTGGCGCACCGTGGGAATCGTGGGTACCGGCTTTGTTCGGTGAACCGAAGCCGATAATGGTTTTGCACATCAGCAGGGATGGTTTGTCAGTGACAGCGCGCGCTTCTTCTACTGCACGTTTAATCGAGTCAGCATCGTGGCCATCAACACCACGCACAACGTGCCAGCCATAGGCTTCAAAACGTTTAGCGGTGTCATCGGTGAACCAGCCCTCAACGTGACCGTCAATGGAGATACCATTGTCGTCGTAGAACGCAACCAGTTTGCCCAGTTTCAGGGTACCCGCCAGGGAGCACACTTCGTGAGAAATGCCTTCCATCATGCAGCCATCACCCATGAACGCGTAGGTGAAGTGGTCTACGATGTCGTGGCCAGGACGGTTGAACTGCGCCGCCAGGGTCTTCTCAGCAATCGCCATACCCACAGCGTTCGCAATACCCTGGCCCAGTGGACCGGTCGTGGTTTCAACACCAGCGGTGTAACCCACTTCCGGGTGACCTGGAGTTTTGGAGTGCAGCTGACGGAAGTTTTTCAGCTCTTCAATTGGCAGATCGTAGCCAGTGAGGTGCAGCAGGCTATAGATCAGCATAGAGCCGTGGCCGTTGGACAGCACGAAACGGTCGCGGTCAGCCCATGCCGGGTTCTGCGGGTTGTGGTTCAGGAAATCACGCCACAGGACTTCGGCGATATCAGCCATACCCATAGGGGCCCCTGGGTGGCCGGATTTGGCTTTCTGTACTGCGTCCATGCTCAGCGCACGAATAGCATTAGCAAGCTCTTTACGTGAGGACATTTTAACTCCAGATCGGACTGTTAAAGGCCATGCCCTTGACGACAGCGCGTTTTGGGCTACGCCGGAAAAAAGTGCCAACAATGTAACCCAAGCGGCATGCCATGTACATGGAGCATTCTTTTGCAGCTTAAGAAATCTCTGGATCATGCTCGCATGTTGCGCAATCTGCTCGCCCGGCCCCGTAGATATTCCTTATACTTAGCCCGACCCCGGCTTCGTTGCCGGTGTACTTTTCGGATTTTATTCAGATTAACGAGTACGGAAGCAACCTCATGAAAATGCGTGCAATAGTGCTGGCCCTGGGAACAACGCTCCTGCTGAGCGGCTGTCAGAATATGGATTCTAACGGCCTGATGACCTCAGGCGCAGAAGCTTTTCAGGCTTATTCCCTGAGCGACGCGCAGGTAAAAGCGCTGAGCGACCAGGCCTGTAAAGATATGGACGGAAAAGCCACACTTGCCCCAGCTAACAGTACCTACACGCAGCGTCTGAATAAGATTGCTTCCGCGCTGGGCGATAACATCAATGGCCAGCCGGTAAACTACAAGGTTTACATGGCCAAAGACGTGAACGCTTTCGCGATGGCGAACGGTTGTATACGCGTCTATAGCGGGCTGATGGATATGATGACCGACAACGAAGTTGAAGCGGTGATCGGCCATGAAATGGGCCACGTTGCACTCGGTCACGTGAAGAAAGGGATGCAGGTTGCCTTAGGCACCAACGCCATTCGCGCAGCGGCGGCTTCAGCGGGCGGTATTGTTGGTAGCCTGTCGCAGTCTCAGCTTGGCGATGTCGGAGAAAAGCTGGTTAATTCTCAGTTCTCCCAGCGTCAGGAGTCCGAAGCGGATGACTACTCCTACGATCTGTTGCGCAAACGTGGCATTAATCCATCAGGTTTAGCCACCAGCTTCGAAAAACTGGCCAAACTGGAAGCAGGACGTCAAAGCTCAATGTTTGATGATCACCCAGCCTCAGAAGAGCGCGCGCAGCATATTCGCGACCGTATGGCCGCAGACGGAATTAAATAATTTCAGAAGGAGGCTGTTGTGCCTCCTTTTCAAAAGCACAAAAAAGCCCTCACCAGTTGGTGAGGGCTTTTACTTAACCGCTAAACTTACTCGCCTTTTTTCGCCGCCTGGATGTAAAGCATTTCCAGTGCCAGCGTCGCCGCAGCCAGAGCAGTAATTTCGGACTGATCGTAAGCCGGAGCCACTTCCACCACGTCCATCCCGACGATGTTCAGATCTTTCAGACCACGAACCAGTTTGATGGCACGGTCAGAGGTCAGGCCGCCGATCACCGGGGTACCGGTACCTGGTGCAAACGCCGGATCCAGGCAATCGATATCGAAGGTCAGGTAGACCGGCATGTCGCCCACAATCTGCTTCACCTGCGCGATGATGTCATCAACACCGCGATCGTTTACCTGGCAGGCGTCCAGCACGGTAAAGCCGTTATCTTTATCGAACTCAGTACGAATACCGATCTGCACGGAGTGGTTTGGATCGATAAGGCCTTCGTTTGGCGCGGTGAAGAACATGGTGCCGTGGTCAAACTCACAGCCGTTCGCATAAGTGTCGGTATGTGCATCAAAGTGCACCAGCGCCATTTTACCGAAGTGCTTGGCATGGGCGCGCAGCAGCGGCAGGGTCACGAAGTGGTCACCACCGAAGGAAAGCATACGCTTACCTGCTGCCAGCAGCTTCTCGGCGTGCGCCTGGAGCTTTTCGCTCATCTCACGCGCGTCGCCGAAGGCGTACACCAGGTCACCGCAGTCCACCACGTTCAGACGCTCGCGCATGTCAAAGTTCCACGGGAAGCGGTTGTGCTCCCAGGCCAGATTAGTCGATACCTGACGGATCGCCGCCGGGCCATGACGCCCACCGGCACGACCGGAGGTTGCCATATCAAATGGCACGCCAGTGATAACCCAGTCGGCATCGCTGTCGTACGGCTGGAAGTTCATCGGAAGGCGTAAAAAACCAAACGCGTTAGATACCAGAGAGTTATCGTACTGATGACCTAAAGTGCTCATGTCCTGACCTCTTTTAAAGTCGATTCATTAAAAACAGATGAAAAAAAATCCCCTCCGCGTCGTTAAACCCGACGAGGAAGGGATGGATTCGTAAATAGCATATTGGGGCGAATTATCGCCGCTAATTCATACGGGTTCAAGAGAGTATAGGGCATTGTGCGGTCTGATGCCCTCACCCCGCCCCTCTCCCATAGGGAAAGGGAGATTTACCTTACTCGTCTTCCAGGTAGGTGTACCCGTACAGACCCGCTTCAAACTCTTCCAGGAACTGCTGCTGCAATGTTTCGTCAAGACCGGTATTTTTCACCTGGTCGCGGAACTGGGTGAGCAACGTTTTCGGATCCAGCTGAACGTATTCCAGCATGTCCGCCACTGTATCCCCTTCGTCAGACAGCTCCACTTCCACGCTGCCATCCGGGAAGACAAACACGTCAACCGCTTCGGTATCACCGAACAGGTTGTGCATGTTACCGAGGATCTCCTGGTATGCCCCGACCATGAAGAAGCCCAGCATTGGCGGGTTCTCAGGGTCGTATTCCGGCATTGGCATGGTGGTCGCAATACCATCGCCATCCACGTAGTGGTCGATAGCGCCGTCGGAATCACAGGTGATGTCGAGCAGCACCGCTCGACGTTCCGGAGCATGGTTCAACCCTTCCAGCGGCAGAACCGGGAACAACTGATCGATACCCCATGCATCCGGCATCGACTGGAACAGGGAGAAGTTGACGTAAATCTTGTCCGCCATACGTTCCTGCAGCTCGTCGATAATCGGACGGTGCGCGCGGTTGCTCGGGTCGAGCTGTTTCTGCACTTCATGACACATGTTCAGATAGAGCTGTTCGGCCCACGCGCGCTCCTGCAGGCTAAAGTTACCTGAAGAGTAGCCAACATGAATATCGTGCAGATCCATCTGGCTGTCGTGCAGCCACTCGCGCAGGGAACGGCGCGTGCCCGGTTCGTGCATCTCCTGCCAGGTTTCCCACATATTTTGCAGGGAACGAGGCGCATCATCCTGCGGCGGCGTGGCTTCGGAAATTTCGCTACGCTCTACGCCGATAATGTTGGACACCAGCACAGTATGGTGCGCGGTTACTGCACGGCCGGATTCAGTGATCACCGTCGGATGCGGCAAACCGTGTTCTTCACACGCATCGCCAATCGCCCAGATGATGTTGTTAGCATATTCGTTCAGGCCGTAGTTCACAGAGCAGTCAGACTGAGAACGCGTGCCTTCATAGTCCACGCCCAGGCCGCCACCCACGTCAAAGCACTGAATATTCACGCCAAGCTTGTGCAGCTCAACGTAGAAACGCGCTGACTCACGTACGCCTGTCGCGATGTCGCGAATGTTGGCCATCTGCGAACCGAGGTGGAAGTGCAGCAGCTGAATGCTGTCCAGACGACCGCGCTCGCGCAGGATCTCCACCAGTTGCAGTACCTGGTTCGCCGCCAGGCCGAACTTGGATTTTTCGCCACCGGAGGACTGCCATTTACCAGACCCCTGAGAGGCCAGACGCGCACGCACACCGAGGCGTGGGATCACGTTCAGACGCTCGGCTTCTTCCAGCACAATAGCGATTTCGGTCATCTTCTCGATAACCAGATAGACCTTATGACCCATCTTTTCGCCAATCAGCGCCAGACGAATATATTCACGGTCTTTATAGCCGTTACAGACGATAACCGAACGGGTCATGCCCGCATGCGCCAGCACGGCCATCAGTTCTGCTTTTGAACCAGCTTCCAGGCCCAGCGGTTCGCCGGAGTGGATTAGCGATTCAATCACGCGGCGGTGCTGGTTCACCTTGATCGGGTAAACCAGGAAATAGTCGCCTTTATAACCGTAGGATTCACGCGCACGTTTGAACGCGGCGTTAATCGAACGCAAGCGGTGTTGCAGGATCTGCGGGAAGCAGAACAGTGCAGGCAAACGCTGACCCTGAGCTTCGCGGGCTTTCACCAGTTTGGCGAGATCCACGCGCGCTTCAGGGACGTCAGGGTCCGGGCAAACGCTGATGTGGCCCAGTTCGTTGACGTCGTAGTAGTTATTGCCCCACCAGGCAATATTGTAAGTGCGCAGCATCTTGCTGGCTTCCTGGGAGCTCATCGCAACCTCCTGCATAGAACGTAGTACACCCTGTTCGCCCGCTGACGAAGGCGAAAAAGAAGACATGTCGTCAGACATAGCGAACCTCAACTCTTTGTATTAAGTGTAAAACAGTTGACTACTATCGCAGCGTTATACGGCGATAACAACCCATAAACGGCTCCGTTTCCCAGCAGAGTATGCTGAAATCCAGACCGTGCGACCGGTTTCTTATTCATATCATTGTAAAACACGTATCCGAACTCTGTATGACAAGGTTCGGCGAAACCACGAGAAAACTCTTGTATTAACAAGAGCGCCCTTGTTCAGTTTTCACAAAGCGTGACCGGCCCTGGAATCCTGAGAAGCGCCGAGATGGGTATAACATCGGCAGGTTTGCAGACTAGAAATGCGGGTTGCGGGAATCAAATGCGCGCCAGAACGGCTGCGCTGAATTAGCGGAAAACGATGGTTCATTATCTCGTATCACCTCCACGGCCGCCTCTGCTGAAACGGACCACAAGCCAAAGCTAAAAGTTCACTGCTTAACCCGGCTGGAAGTGGCGACACGATGAGTTCATCGAGCGCTTTTTTGTATGAGCCGCGCGCCGCGTTTTATACCGAGAACAGGGGTAAAAAGCAAAAGATAAATGTGCGTGTTGCCAGGGCCGTCAGGAATTATTGCCAGCCGTAATTTCAACTGAGTGAGAGGTTAGTCAAAAAAAACTGGAAATCGGGTGAAGAAGTGACCTAAAATAGACGTCCAGATGTTAATCCATCTATACTGATTAACACTCATACTGCCAGTGTCAAAAACCTGCAGGCCTTGGTAGAATTATCTCCTTTGGCTAATCCACACAGCAGCTTGAGCTAACCAAATTCCTCTTAGGTGAAATAAAACATGGCAAAACACCTGTTTACGTCCGAGTCCGTATCAGAAGGACATCCTGATAAAATTGCTGACCAAATCTCCGATGCAGTGCTGGACGCGATCCTGACCCAGGATCCTAAAGCGCGCGTAGCGTGTGAAACCTATGTCAAAACCGGCATGGTTCTGGTTGGCGGTGAGATCACCACCAGCGCATGGGTTGATATCGAAGAGATCACCCGTAACACGGTGCGTGAGATCGGCTATGTGCATTCTGATATGGGCTTTGATGCCAACTCCTGTGCGGTACTGAGCGCAATTGGTAAACAGTCTCCAGACATCAACCAGGGCGTTGATCGTGCCGATCCACTGGAACAGGGCGCGGGCGACCAGGGCCTGATGTTCGGCTATGCAACCAATGAAACCGACGTGCTGATGCCAGCACCTGTGACCTACGCACACCGTCTGGTGCAGCGTCAGGCTGAAGTGCGTAAAAACGGCACCCTGCCGTGGCTGCGCCCGGATGCAAAAAGCCAGGTGACCTTCCAGTATGACGACGGCAAAATCGTCGGGATTGACGCGGTGGTTCTGTCTACCCAGCATTCCGAAGATATCGATCAGAAATCCCTGCAAGAAGCAGTGATGGAAGAGATCATCAAGCCGGTTCTGCCGACCGAATGGCTGAGCTCTGCAACCAAATTCTTCATCAACCCAACCGGACGCTTTGTTATCGGCGGCCCAATGGGTGACTGCGGTCTGACCGGTCGTAAAATCATCGTTGATACCTACGGCGGCATGGCGCGTCACGGTGGCGGTGCGTTCTCTGGTAAAGATCCATCAAAAGTTGACCGCTCTGCGGCGTATGCTGCACGTTATGTTGCGAAAAACATCGTTGCTGCAGGTCTGGCCGATCGTTGTGAGATCCAGGTGTCCTACGCTATCGGTGTAGCTGAACCAACCTCCATCATGGTTGAAACCTTCGGTACTGAGAAAGTCCCTTCAGAACAGCTGACGCTGCTGGTGCGCGAGTTCTTCGACCTGCGTCCATACGGCCTGATCCAGATGCTGGATCTGCTGCACCCAATCTACAAAGAAACCGCGGCATACGGTCACTTTGGTCGTGAACATTTCCCATGGGAAAAAACCGACAAAGCCGCTCTGCTGCGTGAAGCTGCCGGTCTGAAATAATCGACTGACAGTTGTTGTTTAAAAGGCCAGCCTTCGTGCTGGCCTTTTGCATTTTAGAGATAATGGTATCGATTACACCACACTGGATATGCCCCGATTTCAGAAAAATCTCTTTGCATGATCGCCTTTCTTCTGCTGTTACATCTCGTTTCAGTTAAGTCTGAAATGTCGTCTTTCGCGATGCGCCTCACCAAATTTTCCTCTATATTTTCAAAGCGTTAATTTTATTGACGGTTACAAGCCAGTGTAACCGATTACACCATTGTGATTTATCTCACATATTTTTGCGGGTCGCTCACCTAACCTTAATATCAATAAAACTGATAACCCAACTGGAGGGCATAATGCCTGACAATAAAAAACAGGGGCGTACGTCCAACAAGGCGATGACTTTCTTCGTCTGCTTCCTCGCAGCCCTGGCAGGATTACTCTTTGGCCTGGATATCGGCGTGATTGCCGGCGCGCTCCCCTTCATCACCGATGAGTTTCAAATAAGTGCCCACACTCAGGAATGGGTGGTGAGCTCCATGATGTTCGGTGCAGCGGTTGGTGCGGTTGGCAGCGGCTGGCTCTCGTTCAAACTGGGCCGTAAAAAAAGCCTGATGATCGGCGCTATTCTGTTCGTGGCCGGTTCACTGTTCTCGGCGGCGGCACCAAACGTAGAGGTCCTGCTGGTCTCCCGCGTGTTGCTGGGCCTCGCCGTGGGCGTTGCCTCTTATACCGCCCCGCTTTACCTGTCAGAAATCGCCCCTGAGAAAATCCGTGGCAGTATGATTTCCATGTACCAGCTGATGATCACCATCGGTATTTTGGGGGCCTACCTTTCCGATACCGCATTCAGCTACAGCGGCGCATGGCGCTGGATGCTCGGCGTGATCATCATCCCGGCAATTCTGTTGCTGATTGGTGTTTTCTTCCTGCCGGACAGCCCGCGCTGGTTTGCCGCCAAACGCCGCTTCGTTGATGCAGAACGCGTGCTGCTGCGCCTGCGTGATACCAGCGCAGAAGCGAAAAACGAGCTGGAAGAGATCCGCGAAAGCCTGAAGGTGAAACAGTCCGGCTGGGCGCTGTTTAAAGAGAACAGTAACTTCCGTCGCGCCGTATTCCTGGGCGTGTTATTGCAAGTGATGCAGCAGTTCACCGGGATGAACGTCATCATGTACTACGCGCCAAAAATCTTTGAACTGGCGGGTTACACCAACACCACCGAGCAGATGTGGGGTACCGTCATCGTGGGTCTGACCAACGTGCTGGCGACCTTTATCGCCATCGGCCTGGTTGATCGCTGGGGACGTAAGCCAACGCTGACGCTGGGCTTCCTGGTGATGGCGGCCGGTATGGGCGTCCTCGGTACAATGATGCATGTGGGTATTCACTCACCAACAGCCCAGTACTTCGCGGTAGGTATGCTGCTGATGTTTATCGTCGGGTTTGCGATGAGTGCCGGCCCGCTGATCTGGGTGCTATGCTCCGAAATTCAGCCACTGAAAGGGCGTGATTTTGGTATCACCTGCTCAACTGCGACCAACTGGGTGGCAAACATGATTGTCGGCGCAACCTTCCTGACAATGCTCAACAGTCTGGGGAATGCCAACACATTCTGGATTTACTCCGGTCTGAACCTGTTCTTTATTGTTCTGACTATCTGGCTGGTTCCAGAAACCAAACACGTTTCGCTGGAACATATAGAACGTAACCTGATGAAAGGTCGTCCGCTGCGCGAAATCGGCGCCCACGACTAATCCCCTCACGGGGAGGTGCCCCTTGCACCTCCCCGCTTCGCGTTTTATGCTCTGCCCCTATGAAAGCACCCCGTCTCCCCATTGCCATCCAGCAAGCCGTCATGCGCAGCCTGCGGGAAAAACTCGCCCAGGCGAACCTGAAGCTCGGCCGCAATTATCCTGAACCCAAACTCGTCTACCAGCAGCGTGGAACCGCAGCGGGCACAGCGTGGCTGGAGTCTTACGAGATCCGCCTTAACCCGGTGCTAATGATGGAAAACCAACAGGCGTTTATCGAGGAAGTGGTTCCGCACGAGCTGGCCCATCTTCTGGTGTGGAAACACTTTGGCCGCGTCGCGCCCCACGGAAAAGAGTGGAAATGGATGATGGAAGCCGTGCTCGGCGTTCCGGCTCGCAGAACCCATCAGTTCGAGCTCGAGTCTGTTCGCCGCAATACCTTCCCTTACCGCTGCCAGTGTCAGCAGCATCAGCTCACCGTTCGCCGTCACAATCGCGTGGTGCGCGGCGAGGCAACCTACCGCTGCGTCAAATGCGGAGAGCCGCTGATCGCGGAATAATCAGCTGAACTTTCAGGAACTTTCCTGATCTGACTGATTGCATACAGGAACAACATTCGTTACGTTGCGGGCTCGTTTTGACACGGAGTGTAAGATGTCCCGTAATTTCTCTCTCGCGGTCGCTTTTCTGGCGACGGCGCTCTCAGGCCATGCTCTGGCCGACGGTATCAACAGTTTTTCCCAGGCCAAGGCAGCAGGTGTGAAGGTGAACGCCGATGTACCGGGCGATTTCTACTGCGGCTGTAAAATTAACTGGCAGGGTAAAAAAGGGGTCGTTGACCTGGAGTCCTGCGGCTATAAAGTGCGTAAAAACGAGAATCGCGCCAGCCGCATCGAATGGGAACATGTTGTGCCAGCATGGCAGTTTGGCCACCAGCGTCAGTGCTGGCAGGATGGCGGACGTAAAAACTGCGCCAGCGACCCGGTTTATCGCCAGATGGAAAGCGATATGCATAACCTGCAACCCGCCGTGGGTGAAGTGAACGGCGACCGCGGTAATTTTATGTACAGCCAGTGGAACGGTGGCGAAGGCCAGTACGGACAGTGCGGTATGAAGGTTGATTTCAAAGAGAAAGTAGCCGAGCCCCCAGCCCGCGCGCGCGGCAGTATCGCCCGCACCTACTTCTATATGCGTGACCGTTACGACCTCAACCTTTCGCGCCAGCAAACCCAGCTGTTCAATGCATGGGACAAGCAATACCCGGTGACGGAGTGGGAATGCCAGCGTGATGAGCGTATCGCTAAAGTTCAGGGGAATCATAACCCTTATGTCCAGCGGGCTTGCCAGGCGCAAAAGAGCTAACCTACACTAGCGGCAATTCGCTTACATCGCATGACTAATGGAATTTCTGACTATGCGCATCCCTCGCATCTACCACCCTGAACTGATTACCGCAGGCTGCGAAATCGCCCTGTCTGATGAAGCCGCCAACCACGTTGGCCGCGTGCTGCGCATGGGTGCTGGCCAGGCCATACAGCTATTTGACGGCTCTAATCAGGTTTTCGACGCCGAAATCACACGCGCGGATAAGAAAAGTGTCCACGTAAATGTGCTGCGTGGCGAAGTGGATGACCGTGAATCGCCGCTGCATATTCATTTAGGCCAGGTAATGTCGCGCGGTGAAAAGATGGAATTTACCATCCAGAAATCGATTGAACTGGGTGTAAGCCTCATTACGCCACTTTTTTCTGAGCGCTGTGGCGTTAAACTGGATGCGGAACGTCTGAACAAAAAGATCCAGCAGTGGCAGAAAATCGCTATTGCGGCCTGTGAACAGAGTGGCCGCAACCGTATTCCGGAGATCCGCCCGGCGATGGATCTGGAGGACTGGTGTGCAGAAGAGGACAGTGGGCTGAAGCTCAATCTTCATCCGCGCGCCAGCGCCAGCATCAATACGCTGCCGCTGCCCGTTGAGCGCGTACGCCTGTTGATTGGCCCGGAAGGTGGCCTGTCGGCCGACGAAATTGCGATGACGGCACGTTACCAGTTTACTGATATTCTGTTGGGACCTCGCGTTCTGCGCACTGAGACAACGGCACTCACGGCCATTACCGCGCTACAGGTACGGTTTGGCGATCTGGGTTGAAGCATTAACGGAGAAGAACATGATCAAGCTCGGCATCGTGATGGACCCCATCGCAAACATCAATATCAAGAAAGATTCCAGCTTCGCAATGCTGCTGGAAGCGCAGCGTCGTGGCTATGAACTCCACTACATGGAGATGAACGATCTTTACCTGATCAACGGTGAAGCTCGCGCGCGCACCCGCATCGTTAACGTCGAGCAGAACTACGACAAATGGTATGAATTCGGCACCGAGCAGGATATTGCGCTTGCCGATCTGAACGTCATCCTGATGCGTAAAGATCCGCCGTTCGACACCGAATACATCTACTGCACCTACATTCTTGAGCGTGCCGAAGAGAAAGGCACTCTGATCGTCAACAAACCGCAGAGCCTGCGCGACTGTAACGAGAAGCTCTACACCGCCTGGTTCTCTGACCTGACGCCGGAAACCCTGGTGACCCGCAGCAAAGCGCAGCTGAAGGAATTCTGGCAGAAGCACGGCGATATCATCATGAAACCGCTGGATGGGATGGGTGGTGCGTCAATCTTCCGCGTGAAAGAAAGCGACCCGAATATTGGCGTGATTGCCGAAACGCTGACCGAACTCGGCACCCGTTACTGCATGGCCCAGAACTACCTTCCGGCCATTAAAGATGGGGATAAACGTGTTCTGGTCGTGGATGGCGAACCGGTTCCTTACTGCCTTGCACGTATTCCGCAGGGTGGAGAAACCCGTGGCAACCTGGCGGCAGGTGGCCGCGGCGAGCCGCGTCCATTGACAGAAAGCGACTGGGAAATTGCCCGCCGTGTCGGCCCGACGCTTAAAGCCAAAGGTCTGATTTTTGTGGGTCTGGATATCATTGGCGACCGCCTGACCGAAGTGAACGTTACCAGCCCGACCTGCATTCGTGAAATCGAAGCGGAATTCCCGATTTCGATTACCGGAATGCTGATGGACGCGATCGAGAAACGTATCCAGAAATAACTTACTAATACTATTAGTGACAGCCCCACAGTTTGTCCGCATACTGGGTGCTGTCGCTTTTTAAACCAGGAAACAGTACCTCTGACAATGAATTTACAGCATCACTTTCTTATTGCCATGCCTGCTCTCCAGGATCCGATTTTTCGCCGCGCCGTGGTTTATATTTGCGAATACAACGAAGACGGTGCGATGGGTATCATCATCAACAAACCGCTGGAAAACCTCCAGGTTGAGGGGATTCTGGAAAAGCTGAAAATTTCGGCTGAAGCGCGCCTGCCGGAAATCCGGCTTGATAAACCGGTGATGCTGGGCGGACCGCTTGCAGAAGATCGTGGTTTTATCCTGCACACGCCGCCTGAGTTCTCTTCCAGTATTCGAATCTCTGATAATACCGTCATCACAACCTCACGCGACGTGCTCGAAACGCTGGGAACTGCAGAGCAGCCTTCTGAAGTACTGGTGGCGCTGGGCTACTCGTCATGGGAAAAAGGTCAGCTTGAGCAAGAGCTTCTCGATAACGCCTGGCTTACGGCACCTGCGGACATGAATATCCTGTTTAAAACCCCTATCGCCGATCGCTGGCGTGAGGCGGCGAAACTGATTGGCATTGATATTCTGACCATGCCTGGCGTAGCGGGGCATGCCTGATGAGTGGAACACTTCTGGCCTTCGATTTTGGTACGAAAAGCATCGGTGTCGCCGTGGGTCAGCGCATCACGGGCACTGCCCGTCCGCTAACGGCTCTGAAGGCCAACGACGGCACGCCTGACTGGAATCTGATTGAGCGTCTGCTCAAAGAGTGGCAGCCGGATGATGTTATCGTTGGACTACCGCTGAATATGGATGGTACAGAGCAGCCACTGACCGCCCGGGCGCGGAAGTTTGCCAATAAAATCCATGGCCGCTTCGGCGTTTCTGTAAAGCTTCACGACGAGCGTCTTAGCACTGTCGAAGCGCGTGCGGGTCTTTTTGAGCACGGGGGCTTCCGGGCGCTCAACAAAGGCAGCGTAGATTCTGCTTCTGCCGTCATCATTCTCGAAAGCTATTTCGAACAGGGCTACTGAGCACAGGGAGCCTGAAGTCGCCCCTGTGCCCGCCTCTCTGCCAGGCTCTGGTCAAAGTTCTGCATCCCCGTTTGTTGACCGGTTTGAATGATGCCGGGCAATTGCCATGTTTTTCCTTCACGAATGAGATTCGCCGCGGCAGCGGTATTCACCAGTAGCTCATACAGCGCCACGCGCCCACCCTGTAAATCAGGGAGTAGCTTTTGCGCCAGCACCGCCCGCAGGCTGCCGGCCAGTTGATTACGCACCGGATCTTTCTCCTGAGCCGGGAACGTATCGACCAGCCGTTCAATCGCCTGGGATGCACCGCGCGTATGCAATGTTGCCAGCACCAGATGCCCGGTTTCAGCCGCCGTCAGCGCCAGGCGGATCGTTTCGCTGTCGCGCAGTTCCCCCAGCAGAATAATGTCAGGATCCTCGCGTAACGCGCTACGTAGCGCCTCGGCGAATGACGGACTGTGCTGGCCAATTTCTCGCTGCTGTATCAGGCAGCGTTCACTCTGGTACATAAACTCCACCGGATCTTCGAGCGTCAGGATATGGCCGTCAGTATTGCGGTTGAGAAAATCGACCATCGCCGCCAGCGTGGTGGATTTGCCGCTGCCGGTTGCCCCCGTGACCAGAATCAATCCGTTGTCGTTCGTTAGCAGTTCCGGCACAGCCCGTGGTACCCCCAGCGAAGAGAGTTGCGGACAGCTTCGCGGCAACAGCCGTAGCGTCACAGAGACCCCTTTCATCTGTTTAAAGGCACTACCGCGCAAACGCTGGCCTCCTGCAATGGTTACGGCAAAATCCACTTGTCCGTTTGCCCACCATGCTCCTTGCTGTTCATCGTTGAGCCACGCTTTTAGCAG
Source organism: Enterobacter sp. CPE_E890 (assembly GCF_046521475.1). Classification (NCBI taxonomy): domain Bacteria; kingdom Pseudomonadati; phylum Pseudomonadota; class Gammaproteobacteria; order Enterobacterales; family Enterobacteriaceae; genus Enterobacter; species Enterobacter sp. CPE_E890. The sequence continues at coordinate 4,166,020 of NZ_JBKFZW010000001.1, forward strand.
TGACTCAACATCAGGGGGCGGAAACGGTGCCGGTTCAAGACGGCCTAATCTGCGCCATCGGGGTGGTGAATCACTGCACAGGTGTAGATCGGAGACGTTATGCTTTACACTAAGGGCCACAATTTCTTCCACATCCATAGACTACTCCTCGGAAAATGAACGACATTGCGCATAACCTGGCACAGGTCCGGGACAAAATCTCAGCTGCAGCAACACGTTGCGGCCGTGCTTCAGAAGAAATTACGTTACTTGCAGTCAGCAAAACTAAGCCTGCGAGCGCCATCGCAGAAGCAATTGATGCTGGCCAGCGGGCGTTTGGCGAAAACTATGTGCAGGAAGGCGTGGATAAAATTCGCGACTTCCAGGAACAGGGGGTTACGGATCTGCAATGGCACTTTATTGGTCCACTGCAGTCGAACAAAAGCCGACTGGTCGCTGAACACTTCGACTGGTGTCATACCATTGACCGTCTGCGCATCGCTACCCGCCTGAACGAGCAGCGTCCGGCTGAAATGTCCGCTCTTAATGTGCTGATTCAGGTCAACATCAGTGACGAAAACAGCAAGTCCGGCATTACTCTGGACGAACTGGATGCGCTGGCGGCTGAAGTCGCCGCATTGCCGCGTTTAACCCTGCGTGGGCTGATGGCAATACCGGCGCCTGAGTCAAGTTATGAAAGGCAGTTTGCCGTGGCACAGCAAATGGCTGTAGCATTTGAGGCGCTTAAATCGCGCTATCAAACGGTAGACACGCTTTCTCTGGGCATGTCGGATGATATGGAAGCCGCCATCGCGGCAGGCAGCACTATGGTGCGCATCGGTACGGCAATTTTCGGTGCGCGCGACTACTCAAAATAATAAGGAAACCTGAGGAACGCCATGAAGACGTTGACTTTCCTGCTCTCAACGGTCATTGAGCTGTATACGATGGCGCTTTTGCTGCGCGTCTGGATGCAGTGGGCCCGTGTTGATTTTTACAACCCATTCTCGCAGTTTGTCGTGAAAATCACGCAGCCTGTTGTCGGACCGCTGCGTCGTATTATCCCGGCAATGGGTCCCATCGACAGCGCTTCTGTGCTGGTGGCGTTTATTCTGAGCATTATCAAAGCGATTGTGCTGTTTATGGTCATCACCTTCCAGCCGATTATCTGGATTGCAGCGGTATTGATTCTGATTAAAACCGTCGGTCTGCTGATCTTCTGGGTGCTGCTGGTCATGGCAATCATGAGCTGGGTGAGCCAGGGTCGTAGCCCGGTGGAGTACGCGCTGATGCAACTGGCCGAACCTCTGCTGCGCCCGATCCGTAACCTGCTTCCGTCTATGGGCGGCATCGATTTTTCCCCAATGATCCTGGTTCTGCTGCTCTACGTGATCAACATGGGCATCGCAGAGCTGTTACAGTCCACGGGCGATATGCTGCTGCCGGGGCTGTGGATGGCGCTATGAGCGCAGTAAGCACCTGCGCTGACGGGCTGGTTTTGCGGCTGTATATTCAGCCGAAAGCCAGCCGCGACAGTATTGTTGGACTGCATGGCGACGAGTTAAAAGTCGCCATCACTGCCCCACCCGTTGACGGCCAGGCGAACGCGCATTTGACCAAATATCTGGCAAAACAGTTTCGCGTGGCGAAAAGCCAGGTCATCATCGAAAAAGGCGAACTTGGGCGGCATAAACAGGTAAAAATCCTCAACCCGCAATCTATCCCGACGGAAGTCGCGGCTCTGACAGAACAGGACTAAACCATGCAGAAAGTTGTTCTCGCGACCGGTAATGCCGGTAAAGTACGCGAGCTGGCCTCGCTATTAAATGATTTTGGGCTGGATGTGGTTGCCCAGACCGAACTCGGTGTTGATTCCGCCGAAGAGACAGGCCTGACGTTTATCGAAAACGCGATCCTGAAAGCGCGCCATGCCTCGCAGATAACGGGCCTGCCCGCAATTGCCGATGATTCCGGTCTTGCCGTGGATTTTCTCGGTGGCGCGCCGGGGATCTACTCCGCGCGCTATTCTGGCGTAGATGCAACCGACCAGCAGAATCTGGAAAAGCTGCTTGTTGCACTGAAAGATGTGCCTGCCGAACAGCGTACCGCGCAGTTCCACTGTGTGCTGGTGTATATGCGTCATGCGGAAGACCCAACCCCCATCGTCTGCCACGGTAGCTGGCCGGGTGTGATTACCCGTGAAGCAGCAGGCAATGGCGGCTTTGGTTATGACCCGATTTTCTTTGTCCCGTCTGAGGGTAAAACCGCGGCGGAACTGACCCGTGAAGAGAAAAGCGCGATATCCCACCGTGGACGCGCACTGAAATTGTTACTGGAAGCGTTACGTAATGGCTAATTTGCCACCTCTGAGTCTTTATATTCACATCCCGTGGTGCGTGCAGAAATGTCCGTACTGCGATTTCAACTCGCACGCGCTGAAAGGTGAAGTGCCACACGATGACTACGTTGCACATCTGCTGGCCGACCTGGATACCGATGTACCTTACGCACAGGGACGTGAAGTTAAGACCATTTTTATTGGTGGCGGTACACCGAGCCTGCTGTCAGGTCCGGCGATGCAAACGCTGCTGGACGGCGTGCGTGCTCGCCTGAACCTGGCAGCTGATGCTGAAATCACGATGGAAGCCAACCCCGGCACTGTTGAGGCTGACCGTTTTGTCGATTATCAACGTGCGGGCGTTAACCGTATCTCCATCGGCGTGCAGAGCTTTAGCGAACCGAAGTTAAAACGTCTGGGGCGCATTCACGGCCCGGAAGAGGCGAAGCGTGCGGCAAAGCTGGCGACAGGCCTGGGCCTGCGCAGCTTTAACCTTGATTTGATGCACGGCCTGCCGGACCAGTCGCTGGACGAGGCGCTGGACGATTTACGCCAGGCGATTGAGCTGAACCCACCGCATCTTTCTTGGTACCAGCTCACCATTGAGCCAAACACGCTGTTTGGTTCCCGCCCTCCGGTACTGCCGGATGACGACGCGCTGTGGGATATCTTCGAGCAGGGCCATCAGCTTCTGACCGCTGCGGGCTACCAGCAGTATGAAACGTCCGCGTACGCGAAGCCGGGCTACCAGTGTCAGCACAACCTGAACTACTGGCGCTTTGGCGACTATCTGGGGATTGGCTGCGGCGCTCACGGTAAAGTGACGTTCCCGGACGGGCGTATTCTGCGTACGGCCAAAACCCGCCACCCGCGCGGGTATATGGAAGGCCGCTACCTGGAGCGTCAGCACGACGTCGAGGCGGCGGATAAGCCGTTTGAGTTCTTTATGAACCGCTTCCGCCTGCTGGAAGCCGCGCCGCGTAAAGAGTTCGAACTCTACACCGGCCTGTCGGAAGCGGTGATTCGTCCGCAGATTGACGAAGCGCTGGCGCAGGGGTATCTGACCGAGTGTGATGAATACTGGCAAATCACCGAGCACGGCAAACTGTTCTTAAACTCTCTTCTTGAGCTGTTCCTCGCTGAAGATCCCTGAAGGCTGATTCAGGATTTTGCATCCCGTTCTGCCAGCTGAGGGAAAGGCTGGCAGAGTGTGGGGATGGAAAAATCAAAACAACTTCGTAAACAAATGACGCCCGAAGAATTACGCCTCTGGTATTTGCTTCGAGGTCGTCGTTTCTTTGGGTATAAGTTTCGCCGCCAGATGCCGATTGGCGCGTATATCGTCGATTTTGCCTGCTTTAAGGCGAAACTGATTATTGAGCTGGATGGGGGGCAACATCAGGACGAAGAGGCCTACGATCAGCTGCGGACTGCGTATTTGAAAACTAACGGTTGGGAGGTTGTGCGGTTCTGGAATAATGAATTTCGCGTTAACGAAGAAGAAGTGTTAAATATCATTCTTCAACGACTGCAATGCCTGATGCCCTCACCCTAACCCTCTCCCCTGGGGAGAGGGAACTCTTACTCCCTCTCCCCAGGGGAGAGATACCGTCTTGCCGGTTATCCGGCAAGCGGTATTTCAGCATTAAATTCATGCCCGGATTTCACCACACCATAAGCCAGTTGCAGTAATTTCCTCATTCCGGCACATACTCGTTCTTTTCCTGTCTTTCCCCGGGCTGCAAGCCTGTCCATCAGGTTTTTCACCACCTCATTGCATCTTCCTGCCACAATCGCTGGCATATACAGTGCGCTGCGTAGCTCTGCATGGCCCACTTTCGACAGCCTGCTTTTTCCTTTCCACATCCCTGACTCACAACGACGCGGATTCAGACCGGCGTATGCCACCAGAGCTTTGCTGTCGCTGAACCGTCGCAGGTTACCTGCGAACGCCAGCAGGCTCACACTCAGCATGTCTCCTATTCCGGGGATACTCTTCAGTAGCTCCCGGTCCCGCTTCAGATCCGGGTTGTCATCGATGTGCCGGTTGATTTTCTTGTGCGTTTCTTCAATCAGTTCCTCCAGCATCGCAACGTGTTCATTCAGGGAAGGAACAATGACTTCATCCGCTGCTTCAAGACGATTTATCTCCATCTGACGCATCTCTTCCAGGTTACGCAGGTGGCGCACCAGAGCTGTCAGTTGCCGTTCGCTCAGCGGAGCAGGATGCCAGGGGGCGGGCTGATGCAGGGCGCAGTAGCGTGCTATCAGCGCCGCGTCGCTTTTGTCCGTTTTATTGCGGGTCAGTTCAGTGCTTGCGAACGCATGGATACGTGCCGGGTTTTCAAGGCTGACGCAGCAGCCATTATCGGCCAGCAGGGTGGCCAGTTCAGTGCTGTAGCAACCTGTTGCTTCCATGCAGACGTGGCAGTCGCCAAAACGTGCCAGCCAGTTCAGGAATTCACGGCATCCGGCAGACGTATTAGAGAATTTTTTGGTTTTGTACTTCTGATTTGGCAGCAGGACAGCAACATCAAATTTGAGTTTGGCAATATCAACGCCGACAGGGACAAGATTCATCATGGCACTCCGTAACCTTATGAATAATATCGCCGGACCATCCTTATATGTGGGTGCTCAGGGCACAGGATACCGTTCGGTCTTGAGGCGACAGGGAAACGGGTTACCGGGGCATAATCTCTCCCGCGGGCTCAGGGGCGCCAGGGCCGGGTGATGCTCACCGGTAACCTCCCGATGATCAATCGGGGATCTTCTCCGCCGGAGCAGAGAAGATCAATACATAAGGGCCGGGGTGAGGGGCCCAGCGCGCAGAGATCTTACTTCAACGTCCCCACCAGCGCCTTCCGACTATCTTCCAGCGACACCACGCGTTTACACACGTCTTTGCCGAACTGCTGGAAATCATCTTCCTGGTTCTTCCACTCGTTCTGAATTGAGGTCTGCAGACCGCCCAGACTGCCCAGCACGCCCTGAAGCGGGTTACCGCCGCCCTTCAGCACCGCTTTAGCACCCATCTCGTTGATACTGTCCTGCAGAATGCCGCCCATCGCCTGGTTCACCAGTTGCTGCCCGTCAGCACGGACCTGATCAATCGCTTTGTAGTGGAACGTCAGGCCGTCGGTGCGATGCTCAATAATACGGTTCATCTGCTCTTTCAGCTGTTTATCGAGCTTTGTCAGGCGGGAGCGCATATTACTGCTCTCACCCACTTCTTTGGTAATGATCTTGTCCAGCGCAACGCGACTTTTCTCAACGCGTGTCAGAGCGCCCTGGTCAATCCACGGCAGCGCGGTACGCAAATCGGACTGGTAGTCTTTCGCCTGCTCACGCTGCGCGGCAGTCAGGTTGTACACCTTGCCATTAAACGTCACGTTACCATCCGGCGTAATCACCAGATCGCCATTTTCGCCTTTGACCTGCACGGTTTGCGGGCTTAACACCACGTCATCACGCGGGGTGACGCTACATTTGTAATCCGCATGGGCGGTGAATCCGGTTGCCATCAAAGCAACAGCCAGCAACGTTTTGCGCATCTTAAACACTCCCTCAGACAAAATGGGCCAGCTAATGCTGGCCCTTGACTTCTTTATTAGTCCCACCAAACGTCGAAAAGTTCGCTGACGCGGACATCTTCCAGTTTGTGGTCCTCAAGCCATTTGCGTACCAGAGCCTGATGTTCTTCGGTGCATTTACCCACTTCCTGGGTGCAGATCAGACCTTCCCATGCCAGGTAGCCGCTACCGTCGAAGGCCAGTTTGTTAGGTTCGATCACGTCATTGATGAACGCATCTACGTCCTGATCGATCTGTTCTACACTGGTGCCTTCCGGGAAACGCCACGCAACGGAGAAACCCACTTCCTGGAATTCTTCGATGTGCATTTTTTTACGCAGACGACGGCTACGATTCTTTGCCATTATTTCACCCTCTCGAACATTAAGTCCCATACACCGTGGCCAAGACGATGGCCACGCTGTTCAAATTTCGTTACCGGACGCGAATCCGGACGCGGTACATAGTCATTGCTTTCAGACTGGTTTTTATACCCGTCCAGCGAAGACATTACTTCCAGCATATGTTCCGCATAAGGTTCCCAGTCGGTCGCCATGTGGAAGACACCGCCCAGTTTTAACTTACTTTTCAGCAGCTCCGCAAACGGAGCCTGAACGATACGGCGTTTATTATGACGTGCTTTGTGCCATGGATCAGGGAAAAAGAGCTGAACCATGTTCAAAGAATTGTCAGGAATCATTTTGTGCAGCACTTCCACCGCGTCGTGACACATCACGCGCAGGTTCTCAACGCCCTCTTCATGAGCCGTTGCCAGGCATGCACCTACGCCAGGCGAGTGTACTTCAATGCCGAGGAAGTTCTGCTCAGGGCGGGCTTTGGCCATGGCCACCAGCGAGGTCCCCATACCAAAACCAATCTCAAGCGTCACAGGCGCTTCGCGGCCAAACAGCTCGGCAAAATCGACAGGCTGTTCTGTGAACTCAACGCCCATCACCGGCCAGTAGTTGTCCAGCGCATGTTGCTGCCCTTTAGTCAGGCGACCCTGACGGCGGACAAAGCTGCGAATACGGCGCAGCGGGCGACCGTTTTCATCAAATTCCGGTGAAATGACGTCGTTTTTCATAAAAGAGTTGTCTGCTTGTGAGAATGTTCGGGAAACGGGCATTATCCAAAGTTAAGGCTTCTATGCAAGCATGGGAAAGATCCGGTTTACAGCAGATTGACGCTGTGCTGCAATCTGCGTCCCTGATTATGCGAATCGATGACCATGCAAGCCTCTCAATTTTCAGCCCAGGTGCTGGACTGGTACGACAAATACGGGCGTAAAACCCTGCCCTGGCAAATTGAAAAAACGCCTTACAAAGTATGGCTCTCCGAGGTGATGTTGCAACAAACGCAGGTCGCCACGGTGATTCCTTATTTTGAGCGTTTTATGGCGCGTTTCCCGACGGTGACCGATCTGGCCAATGCGCCGCTGGACGAAGTGCTACACCTGTGGACGGGGCTTGGCTATTACGCCCGCGCACGCAACCTTCACAAGGCCGCACAGCAGGTCGCGACGCGCCACAACGGACAATTCCCGGAAAGCTTCGACGAAGTGGCAGATTTGCCTGGCGTCGGGCGCTCAACCGCGGGCGCCATTCTTTCGTTGTCACTCGGCAAACATTTCCCGATCCTCGACGGCAACGTAAAACGCGTACTGGCACGCTGCTATGCCGTCGATGGCTGGCCAGGGAAGAAGGAAGTTGAAAAACGGCTCTGGGAGATCAGTGAAGACGTGACCCCAGCCAAAGGCGTTGAGCGTTTTAACCAGGCGATGATGGATCTCGGCGCAATGGTCTGCACGCGCTCGAAACCGAAATGCGAACTCTGCCCGGTCAATAATCTCTGCGTGGCGTATGCCAACCATTCATGGGCGCAGTATCCGGGCAAGAAACCTAAGCAGACGCTGCCGGAGCGCACGGGCTATATGTTGTTGATGCAACACGGCGACGAAGTCTTCCTCGCCCAGCGTCCACCGAGCGGTTTGTGGGGTGGTCTGTACTGTTTCCCACAGTTTGAAGATGAAGATTTGCTGCGCGAATGGCTTAAAAAGCGCGGGATTGCTGCCGATAATCTGACGCAACTGACCGCGTTTCGCCACACCTTTAGCCATTTCCATCTGGATATTGTTCCGATGTGGCTTCCCGTGTCCTCATTCACCTCATGCATGGATGAAGGCACTGCTCTCTGGTATAACTTAGCGCAACCGCCATCAGTCGGGCTGGCGGCTCCCGTGGAGCGCCTGTTACAGCAATTACGTGCCGGTGCAATGGTTTAGCATCGGCTAAAAAAGAGGAATGAGTATGGCCAGAACGATTTTTTGTACTTTCCTGCAGCGTGACGCTGAAGGCCAGGACTTCCAGCTTTATCCGGGCGATCTGGGTAAGCGCATTTATAACGAAATCTCCAAAGAAGCCTGGGGACAGTGGCAGAAAAAACAGACCATGCTGATCAACGAGAAAAAACTCAGCATGATGAACCCGGAACACCGCAAGCTGCTGGAGCAGGAGATGGTGAGCTTCCTGTTTGAAGGCAAAGACGTACACATCGAAGGCTATACGCCGCCGGAAAAATAACAGCGCGCGGGGATGCCCCCGCCGTTAAAGCAAACACAACACGCACTCCCGGAATGATGAAAAAACTTTTAGCGCTAGCCCTTGTTGCGCCGTTGCTTGTCTCGTGTTCGTCAAAAAAAGGCGAAGATTACAACGAAGCCTGGATCAAGGACACCAACGGTTTTGACATTTTGATGGGGCAGTTTGCCCACAACATCGAGAATATATGGGGATTTAACGAAGTTCTTATTGCCGGACCTAAGGACTACGTTAAGTACACCGACGCTTATCTGACCCGTAGCCACATCAACTTTGATGAAGGTACGATCACGATAGAGACCATCGCAGGTACGGATCCGGCGGCACGGTTAAGGCAGGCAATTATCAAAACCCTGCTGATGGGTGACGATCCAGGCTCTATCGATCTCTACTCCGATGCCGACGATATTACGATCTCGAAAGAGCCGTTCCTGTACGGTCAGGTGGTCGATCAGACCGGACAGCCAATCCGCTGGGAAGGTCGCGCCACAAAATTTGCTGACTATCTGCTGCAGACCCGTCTGAAAAGCCGCTCAAACGGCCTGAAGATTATCTACAGCGTCACCATCAACCTCGTCCCGAACCACCTCGACAAGCGTGCGCATAAATACCTGGGAATGGTGCGTCAGGCCTCACGTAAATATGGTGTGGATGAGTCGCTGATCCTGGCGATCATGCAAACGGAATCTTCGTTTAACCCATACGCAGTAAGTCGTTCCGATGCTCTGGGGCTGATGCAGGTTGTGCAACACAGCGCCGGTAAAGATGTCTTCCGTGCTCAGGGTAAATCCGGTACGCCAAGCCGCGGCTATCTGTTCGATCCACAGAGCAACATTGATACCGGTACGGCTTATCTGGCGATGCTCAACAATGTGTACCTGGGCGGAATTGATAACCCGACATCACGTCGTTATGCGGTGATTACTGCGTATAACGGTGGTGCGGGCAGCGTGCTGCGCGTGTTCTCGAATGACAAGGTTCAGGCCGCAAACATCATCAACAGCATGGCACCGGGGGATGTCTACTCAACCCTCACCACTCGCCACCCGTCTGCGGAATCCCGCCGCTATCTGTATAAGGTGAATACGGCACAGAAAAACTACCGCCGCCGTTGATCAACACACCTTCTCCTAAACGGAGAAGGTGTTCTGTTTCCCCCACCCATACGAAAATGTTATTTGCATCACAATCCAAACTGCAAATTAATGTGGATTGCATTTTTTTGCGGGAGGTAACAAAACATATCGTTGCCAACTGATAGAATTGCATCAAATAACAACCCTGAATGTTCCCAAAACAACATATCTCCCACTCACTTGTGAGGAAAGTAACATGAACCTTAAGCTGCAGCTTAAAATATTGTCGTTTCTGCAGTTCTGCCTGTGGGGTAGCTGGCTGACTACGCTCGGCTCCTATATGTTTGTGACGCTCAAGTTCGATGGCGCGTCAATCGGTGCCGTATACAGCTCGCTCGGTATTGCGGCTGTTTTCATGCCAACGCTGCTGGGTATCGTGGCGGATAAGTGGTTAAGTGCGAAATGGCTGTACATGCTTTGCCATCTGGTAGGCGCGGGGACGCTGTTTATGGCAGCCCAGGTAACCACGCCGGGGGCGATGTTCATGGTGATCCTGCTTAACTCGCTGGCCTACATGCCAACGCTTGGGCTGATCAACACCATCTCCTACTACCGCCTGAAATCCAATGATATGGATATCGTGACCGATTTCCCGCCAATCCGTATCTGGGGCACCATCGGCTTTATTATGGCGATGTGGGGCGTGAGCTTCGCAGGCTTCGAACTGAGCCATATGCAGCTCTATATCGGTGCAGCGCTCTCCGTGGTGCTGGCGATCTTCACCCTGACGCTGCCGCATATTCCGGTCTCAAACCAGCAGAAAAACCAGAGCTGGAGTACCATGCTCGGCCTGGACGCGTTCGCGCTGTTCAAAAACAAACGCATGGCGATCTTCTTTATCTTCTCCATGCTGCTGGGAGCTGAGCTGCAGATCACCAACATGTTTGGCAACACCTTCCTGCACAGCTTCGATAACAACCCGCTGTTCTCTGGCAGCTTTATCGTTGAACATGCGTCAGTGATGATGTCCATCTCTCAGATCTCTGAGACGCTGTTCATCCTGACCATCCCGTTCTTCCTGAGCCGCTACGGCATCAAGAACGTGATGCTTATCAGTATCGCGGCGTGGATGTTGCGCTTCGGTCTGTTCGCCTATGGCGACCCAAGCCCGTTCGGTACCGTGCTGCTGGTTCTGTCGATGATTGTTTACGGCTGTGCCTTCGACTTCTTCAACATCTCCGGTTCGGTGTTTGTGGAAAAAGAGGTGAAGCCTGAAATCCGCGCCAGTGCGCAGGGCATGTTCCTGATGATGACCAACGGCTTCGGCTGTATTCTGGGCGGTGTGGTGAGCGGTAAAGTGGTTGAGATGTATACCACTAACGGCATCACCAACTGGCAGCCAGTGTGGCTCATCTTCGCAGCATATTCGCTGGTGCTGTTCTTCGCGTTCATCGCGCTGTTCAAGTACAAGCACGTCCGCGAAGCACACGGTACACAGCCGATAGCGCATTGATTGTTGTGCCCGGTGGCGCTGCGCTTACCGGGCCTACAAAACCAGACCGTAGGCCGGGTAAGGCGAAGCCGCCACCCGGCTATTTTATTGCAGAGAGCACCCACCCCACCGACAGTAAATCCGCGCTCCCCCCCGGACTCAGATTGCGTTCAATCAATGCCTTATCCATTCTAAGCAACGCCTCGCGATCCCAGCCGTTAGCCAGTAATTCGCGCGCATATCCCTGTACATAGCGCAGCCCCTCAATGCCGCCGCGTGACACCAGATTGCTGTCCTGATTGACTGCCATCAGGCGTAACAGCAGGCCGTGAAGTGAATGTCCGTTCCATTGCGCCAGCGCTTTACGCACCGTAGCAAAGCCGCTTTCTGCCTCACCGCGCGCGCCGGTTAAACCATACTGCTGAAACTGACGCTCTCCCGCCGTCGCCTGTCCGCTGCGGGCGACCAGCTCCCGCGACACCATCCCACTGCAGATGTTACTTACCTCACAGCAGAGGCTTTCTAGGGAGACATTTTTCACACGTCCGGCGGCATAGCACAGTAAACCCAGGGCAAAAATTCCGCCTTTGTGCGTGTTCACCCCGTTCGTCGCGGCGTACATCGCCTGCTCGCAGGCCATTCCCATTGGGCGAATAATCCGTAACTGATCATCTGCGGGCCTATCTGCATGCGCGTTACCGAGTTCTGCAAAGCGCGAAAACCACGGCGTAATCGCCGCAATACTGCGGACAAACAGCGCGTGGTCCATATCGCGATGGGAACCATTATTGAGTTTGTCCACCAGCCCCGGCTTGGGCGTCAGTTCCAGCTCCTGCCACAACGCCGCTTCGGCAAGCGCAGGCACGTCAGCCCGGCGCGGTTTAGTCGCGAGCAAACCAGTCATCGATCATCTTCTCCACGCGAGAAACCACCTGTTCAACGGGATGGTTACGCGAACGGGAACAGGCGTGGGCCGGTTCATCGCAAATCAAACAGCGCCTGAGATTGGTTCCCAGCGACTGGCGCCCGACATGGCCGTGCTGAGGGCAGATCACGTCCAGATCCCACAGCCTGCCGAGCGGGTGCGTTTGCTCCAGCTCCGCACAGTGCGCTTTGATTTCCACCGCCGGATGGGCCACACACCAAAGCGCTTCGGGCCCGGTTGGCAACCACAGCACCTGGCGGTCGAGCACCTGCCAGCGGTTTTCCCACAGCAGTTGATCGCACATCTGTAATGCCACGCCCATGGTATTGCGATAGCGCAGGCTGTCTTTAATTTTTCCTGGCGTAACCAACGTGAGGGAAATCACCGGTTGTTGATAGTGCGTAAGCCAGTCAGCCTGACGCGCTGCGCGGCACTCTTTCGCCGCCAGCAGTTCGTCCAGGCTGACACCCGCCCGCACGGGTGTCGCTAAAGTCATAACTACTCCTTCACCTGTCGAACGGTGTCGATCACGCTGCCATCACGGTAGCGGATCACCCCGACGATCTTGTCGGTAAATTCAATCGGTTTGGGCACGCCCGTCAGGGAAATCGCCCGTTCGTAAAGCGCGTTGATATCCACAACCTTCAGCCCGGCGTCCAGCAGCCGCTCGCGGATCTCCGGGCGCGCCGGGTTGACCGCAATGCCGTGATCGGTAACCAGCACGTCGATGCTTTCGCCCGGCGTGAGGCGCGTGGTGACTCGCTTCACGACCGTCGGAATGCGGCTGCGCAACAGTGGCGCGACCACAATGGTCAGGTTCGCTGCGGCGGCCACGTCGCAGTGCCCGCCGGAGGCGCCGCGCATCACGCCGTCGGAACCGGTGATGACGTTGACGTTGAAATCAACGTCGATCTCCAGCGCACTGAGGATCACCACGTCGAGCTGATCGCAGCTTGCCGCCTTACTGCCCGGGTTGGCGTAAACGTTGGTGGAGATTTCCACGTGGTTCGGGTTGCGCGCCAGCGATGCTGCTGCCTGGCCGTCAAAGCACTGGGTGTCCAGCAGCTTTTCGATCAGCCCTTTTTCGTGCAGATCCACCAGGCTGCCGGTGATGCCGCCGAGCGCAAAACGTGCCTTCACGCCGCTGCGCTCCATCTTCTCTTCCATAAAGCGCGTGCAGGCGGTGGCCGCCGCGCCGGAGCCGGTCTGCATCGAGAAGCCTGGTTTGAAGTAGCCGGAGTGTTCAATCACATCTGCCGCATAACGGGCAATCATCAGCTCGCGCGGATTGCTGGTGACGCGCGCCGCGCCGACGCTAATTTTCGCCGGATCGCCCACGCTCTCGACCTGCACAATGTAGTCCACCTGGTCCTGCACCAGACTGGCGGGCATATTGGGGAACGGCACTAGCTCTTCGGTCAGCAGTACTACCTTGCTGGCAAAGTGCGCGTCCACCATGGCGTAGCCCAGCGAGCCGCAGCTCGATTTGCCGTGCGTGCCGTTGGCATTGCCGAACTCATCGCTGCATGGCACGCCAAGAAACGCCACGTCGATGTTCAGCTCGCCGTCCTGCAACAGCTTCACGCGCCCACCGTGGGAGTGAATTTGCACCGGCTCGTCCATCAGGCCGTGAGAGATGGCATCCGCCAGCTTGCCGCGCATTCCGGAAGTATAAATCCGGGTGATCACGCCGCGTTCAATATGTTCAATCAACGCATCGTTGCAGGTCATCAGTGAGCTGGAGGCCAGGGTCAGGTTTTTGAACCCCATCTTCGCCAACAGTGCCACGACGGTGTTAATCACCCTGTCACCTTCGCGAAACGCATGGTGGAAGGAGATGGTCATCCCGTCCTGCAAGCCGCTACGTAACACGGCCTCTTCAATGGAAGCACACAGTTTACGGGTATGTTTTTCTTCTGGATTGCTCAGCCACGGCGTCGCGCTGTGGGCGGTATCAAACGGTTTTAAGTCCCGCAGATGGGGAAAATTCACATGGAGCAGTTCTGTCTGATTCATTATCTCATCCTTAACGACGCACGCCGGAAGCCGCCGCGCGTTCCAGCACCACCTGCGCGTGGTTAATAATCGGTGCATCCACCATTTTGCCGTTGAGCGACACCACGCCCAGCCCGTTGCGCTCGCCCTCTTCTGCCGCTTCAATCACCCGCTTCGCGTGATCCACCTCTTCCTGCGTCGGGGCATAAGCGTTATGCAGCAGGTCGATCTGGCGCGGGTTAATCAGCGATTTGCCGTTAAAGCCCATCCTGCGGATCAGATCGACCTCGCGCAGGAACCCGGCCTCGTCGTTAACGTCTGACCACACCACGTCGAAGGCGTCGATGCCTGCCGCACGAGCGGCGTGCAGCACGGCACAGCGGGCGTAGAACAGCTCGGTGCCGTCGCCGCGCTCGGTCTGCATATCCATCACGTAGTCAAAGGCGGCCAGCGCGATACCGATCAAGCGCGGAGAGCTGCGGGCAATTGCCACGGCGTTAATCACACCAATGGCTGACTCTATGGCCGCCATCACACGGGTAGAACCGACCTCGCGCCCGCATTCTTGCTCAATGCGCTCCAGGTGGCCTTCCAGTTCGTAGATGTCATCCGGAGTATCGGTTTTCGGCAGACGGATCACGTCCACGCCAGCCCGCACGGCGGCTTCCAGATCCAGCAAGCCAAACGGCGTGCTCAGCGGGTTAATGCGCACCACGGTTTCGATATCCTGGTACATCGGGTGCTGCAACGCGTGGAACACCAGCATGCGGGCGGTGTCTTTCTCGCGCAGAGCGACGGCGTCTTCAAGGTCAAACATGATGGAGTCAGGACGGTAGATAAACGCGGTTGAGAGCATGGCGGCGTTAGCACCAGGCAGGAACAGCATGCTGCGACGGAGTTTGCTCATTTCAGCGCCCCCCAGTTGATAGCCTGTTCATCCGCAGCACGCAGGAGTGCGCTCTGCAGGCGGGCGCGGATCACACAGTCCAGCGCCCCTTTATCTTCAATAATGATTAATCCCTGGTGCACGTTCATAGCGCGCAATGTGTCGTTGACCACCTGGCGGATCTGCTCGCCAAACTGCTTAATCACTTCACTGTGGATGACAACCTCCAGCTCGCCGTGAGCGGGAGCGATTTTCACCATCAGGTCGCTGGACTCCTGTGTTCCGGCCAGCGCCTCCCTAACAATTTTCATGATAAATTCCTGGTAATTAAGCGACTTCCGCACTCGCACGGTAATGCGTTTCGAGATGCGCGAAGGTGGAGTCCGGAACAATCTCCCGGATCCGGGAAAACTGCTGTGTCTTGAGTAAGCGGCGTACTTCTGACGCCGAAATAGCGTTACCGGTGGCCTTGATGCGCGGCATCTCCACCACCTCGATATGCGTGGCCAGCAGGTCGTGCAGCGTCTGGTTGTACTGACGGGTGATATCGCAAAATGGCTCCGAGCCAATAAAGCGATGGGTAATCCCCAGCGCCGGGGCGATGAAGTCCCGGAAGATCAGCACGTCGATTTCGCTCCACGCCTGCTGCACTTTGCCGGTCTCCTTCAGGAAATAGGCCGGAAATGTGGCGCGGGAGATGATGTACTGCGAGCCTTCATGCACCACCACGTTCGGCAGATGCGCCACGCCCGCCCGCACCATCTCGATGCGTGCGCAGAAGGGGAAGAACGAGGCGTCTTCGCGCACCACGAACAGATGCAGGGCATCGCACTGCTGCGCCGCCTGCTCCACCAGATGACGATGGCCGAGGGTGAACGGATTGGCGTTCATTACGATCGCGCCAATGTTCTCCCCGCACTTGCGCTTCGCGCGCAGAGATCGGCAGTAGCGTTCGATCCCCTGCGGGGTGTTCTCCATCAGTACAGCGTTGTTGCCGCTCTGGGCAATCGGCCAGAAACCGCTGCGGGCAAAGCGCTCCCTGTTGCACGGGCGGGTGCAGAGGAAGAGGTGAAAATGGCCGCGCTCCAGCGCCACATTTTGCACCTCTGCCAGCAGGCGCGCGCTGAGGTTCTCCCCACGAAGCTGCTCGTTTACGGCCACACACTTGATGACGTTTGCGGCGAGCCCGACACAACCCACTAACTGCGTGCCGGACCAGGCTTCGACAAACAGCTCAATGTCGTTGTCCAGGCCAAGGCCGCTGTCTGCCAGCAGGTAACGGATCTGGCTTAAGCGTTCCGGGTGTTTCGCCACGAGGGTGTGGCGAAAATCAATGGGTTGCGATTGCATACTGCCGCCTTACTTAATGTGCTGCCGCAAGCGTGGTCGCTGGCGCTTCCATGATCACGTTACTCAGATGGCCGATATGTTCGATCTCCACCTCAATGCGATCTCCCTCTTTCATAAACAGCGGTGGGTTGCGCTTTTTACCGACGCCACCCGGGGAGCCGGTGATGATCACATCGCCCGGGCTCAGTCGGGTGAAAGTGCTGATGTACTCGATCAGTTCCGCGACCTTGTGGATCATGCTGCTGGTGTTGTCTTCCTGCACCATGCGGCCATTCAGCCAGGTGCGGATCGCTAACTGGTGTGGGTCAGGAATTTCATCCGCTGTGGCCATCCACGGACCGAACGCCCCGGTCTGACGCCAGTTCTTCCCGGCGGTAAACCAGGTGTGCTGCCAGTCGCGGGCGGAACCGTCCATGTAGCAGCTGTAACCGGCCACGTGGCGCAGGGCGTCGTCGCGGCTGATGTTCTCCCCGCCTTTACCAATAATCACCGCCAGCTCGCCTTCGTAGTCGAACTCGCTGGAGTGGCGCGGTTTCAGCACCGGCTCGTTGTGGCCGGTCTGGGAATCCGGGAAGCGGACAAACAGCGTTGGCGCCGGGTTGTGCTGGTCGAACTCCTTGCGTTTGTCGGCATAGTTCATGCCCACGCAGAGGATTTTTTCCGGCTGTTCAATCACCGGTAAAAAGGTGATGGCGCTCATCGGCACATCCACGGCATCGTTGAGATAACGGGTGGCCTGTGCCAGCCCGTTCCCCTGCAACAGCGCTTTAAGGTCGCTGTAGCGGTCGCCCAGACGGCGACCTAAATCAATCACACCTTCGGCCTGCACGATGCCGTAGCTGCGTTTACCCTGGTATAAAAAGCTTGCGAGTTTCATTGTTCTTTCCTGAAAACTTAAACGAGGAAGTTGCCCAGTATCAGCAGTGAGACAGAGACGTTAATCGCGCCGCCAATACGGGTGGCAATCTGGGCGAATGGCATCAGGCTCATGCGGTTGCCTGCGGTCAGGATCGCCACGTCACCGGTACCGCCCTGGCCGCTCTGGCAGCAAGAGACGATGGCGACATCAATCGGGTGCATCCCAATCTTTTTACCGACGAAGAACCCGGTTGCGACCAGCGCAGAGACGGTGCTCACAATCACCAGCAGGTTGCTGATGGTGAACGCAGCCACCAGCTCGTGCCACGGGGTGATCGCCACGCCAACGGCGAAGAGAATCGGGTAAGTCACTGAGGTCTGGAAGAATTTGTACACCACCTGAGAACCTTCCAGCAGACGCGGAGAAGCACCGTTGCACAGCTTCACCAGCACTGCCATAAACAACATGCCAACCGGCGCAGGCAGGCCAATCAGCTTGTGACCGAGCATCCCGAGCATGTAGAGCAACACCGCCAGCAGCGCGCCAGACGCAATCGTGGTGACATCCGCTTTACCGGAGAAGGCAGGTTGAGAAACGGTGGCATCCGCATTCGCGCGGTTTGGCATCAGCTGGCCTTCACCGGTCAGGTGCGGGTAGCGTTTACCGAGCTGGTTCAGGCAGCCAGAGATAATGATCGCCGTCAGACCACCGAGCATGACCATCGGCAGCACGCGGCCGAGCGCAACGCCCTGGTCCATATGCAGCAAGGTGGCATAACCAATCGAAAGAGGAATGGCCCCTTCGCCTACGCCGCCGGCCATGATTGGCAGAATAATGAAGAAGAAGATCTGGAAAGGTTCAAGACCCAGCGCCAGGCCAACGCCCATCCCGACAATCATGCCGACGATTTCACCGCACAGCATCGGGAAGAAGATGCGCAGGAAGCCCTGAATCAGCACCGTACGGTTCATGCTCATGATGCTGCCGACAATAATGCAGCAGATGTAGAGATAGAGAATGTTGGTGGATTTGTAGAACTTGGTTGTGGATTCGACCACCACGTCCGGCAGCAGGCCATAATAGACCAGCGCAGACGGGATAAAGGTGGCACAAATCGCCGCCGCACCCAGCTTGCCGACAATCGGCAGGCGTTTGCCAAACTCACCGCAGGCAAAGCCGAAGAACGCCAGCGTCGCCACCATCACCACGATATCGCTTGGCAGTTTTCCGCCCAGACAGTCAATGGTAATCAGCGCGCCCGCCAGGACAAACAGTGGCAGAGGAATAATCCCGACTTTCCAGGTATCCATAATATGCCACCAGCGCTCCTTGAGCGATGGCCGCTGAATATCAATCGGGTCGTGGGTAACAGAGAAAGAGTCGTCAGTTGTGCTCATAATAAGCCCCTTGGTTATTTTGTGCGTTCAGCTTAAAGTCACAAAGGCTTACTTTATGTGAGGAATGGCATATTAAAACCGAAGTTTTAATGGCAGCTATGGTTTTAATGGTTTCTTTTATTTAGTGTGATTTATGCCTTATTAATTGCCGTGGTTTTTATGGTTTCTTTTCTAAATTGAACAAACAAATAACATTTATGAATTTCGTTTCAGGGCGATAAACCTTTCAGATAAATCTTTTACAGGCCGTGCTGTGCAAGGGATCACAAGTTTTCGGCAAACCGGGGGCTGGCGCGAAAAAAGATGATATATTGGCGCTTCTCATTGATACCCTGCGTGATAGTTATGAAAGTATCGTTTCAGATCAAGCTGTTTATTTCGCTGGTAGCCTTTTTCTCAGTGCTATTTACTTTACTGGGGGGATATTATTATGTCGACGTTGGCAGGCAGCTTTATCAGGAAATGAGTGCGCGCGCTAAAATACAAGCAGAAGAAATTGCGCTTATTCCGACTTTACGAAATGAAGTCGAACAAAAAGATATCAAGTCAATCCATGACTTTATGCAAAAAATAGCCGCTCACAGTGATGCCAGTTTTATTGTGATTGGCGATAACAAAGGGCAGCATCTGTTCCATTCCGTGTTTGCTGACCGGGTAGGCACAACGCTTGTTGGCGGCGATAACGAAGAAGTGCTGATGGGGAAAAGCACCACCACCATTCGCAAAGGCGGGCTGGGCATTTCTCTGCGCAGCAAAGCGCCCATCTTTAACGATGCCGGGCAGGTGGTGGGGATTGTTTCGGTGGGGTATCTCACCAGCTATCTCGACACCATTACCGTAAATAAGGTCGTCAATATCCTTATTGCCGCAGTGCTGCTGCTCATCGCCCTGTTTATCTTCTCGTGGTTTTTCACCCGCAGCATAAAGAAACAGATTTTCTCCCTGGAGCCACGCGAAATCGGCCTGCTGGTGCGCCAGCAAAAAGCGATGATGGAGTCCATTTATGAAGGGGTGATCGCCATCGATGATGACCTGCGCATTGAAGTGATCAACCAGGCAGCCAGAAAACTGCTGGGGTTAAGCCAGCCCGCCCGTGAACTGCGCGGCCAGCTGATTAGCCAGGTTATCGATCCTGTTCCCTTCTTCGCTCAACAAACCATGCTGGCGAAAGACACCCACGATGAGATCTGTCGCTTTAACGATCTCACCGTGATCGCCAGCCGGGTCCGGATCATGCTGGAAAATTCGCTTCAGGGCTGGGTTATCACCTTCCGCGATCGCAATGAGATAGACACCCTGAGCGCCCAGCTCAGCCAGGTAAAACGCTATGTCGATAACCTGCGTATTATGCGCCATGAGCAGCTTAATCGCATGACCACGCTCTCTGGCCTGCTGCATATGGGCCGCTATGAAGAAGCTATTGGCTACATTCAGGCGCAATCGGAACACGCTCAGGAGCTGCTGGACTTTATTTCATCCCGCTTTAGCTCACCCACGCTGTGCGGCCTGTTGCTGGGTAAAACAGCCCGAGCACGTGAAAAAGGGGTCGAGCTGAATTTCGATCCAGCCTGTCGGATGGACACCGTGTTCCAGCCCCTGCACGAAGCCGAGCTGATCTCCATCATTGGTAATTTGCTGGATAACGCCATCGAAGCGACGCAACGTTCTGCGCTGCCGCACGCGCCGGTGGAGGTGTTGATCAAACTGAACGAACAGGAACTGATCATTGAAGTTGCCGATCAGGGCGTGGGTATCACACCGGAGATCCGCGACCGGATTTTTGAGCGCGGCATCACCACCAAAACACGCGGCGATCATGGTATTGGCCTGTACCTGATCGAAAGCTATGTCACGCAGGCTGGCGGCTCGATAGAAGTTGCCGATAACATGCCGCGTGGCGCAATTTTCTCATTGTTTATTCCCGCCACGGGAGCCGCCCGGCGTTCCGTACAGGAACTGGAAGATACCGATTATGCAACATGAACTTATCGACGTACTGATTGTTGAAGACGAGAGCGCGCTGGCACAGCTCCACGCCGAGCTTATCAGCAAACACCCGCGCCTGCGCCTGGTGGGTATTGCATCGTCCATGGCTGACGCGCAAGTGCAGCTCGAAAGCAAACAGCCGCAGCTGATGCTGCTGGATAACTACCTGCCCGACGGCAAAGGGATCACGCTTATCAGCAACCCAATGCTGACCCGTGCCAACTGCTCGGTGATTTTCATTACGGCGGCAAGCGACATGGATACGTGCAGTCAGGCCATTCGCAACGGCGCGTTTGATTACATTCTGAAGCCGGTGTCCTGGAAAAGGCTTAGCCAGTCGCTAGAACGCTTTGTGCAGTTCGCCGAACAACAGCGGGTCTGGAAGATTGTCGATCAACAAAACGTTGATTCACTGTATCAGCTCCAGGCCAAAAACTACCGCCAGGACAACGGCAGCAAAGGCATTGAGGAAAATACGCTGGCGCGGGTGCAGGCGCTGTTTAACGAGCAGGCCACACACTGTTTTTCAGTCGATGAGGTGGTACAGGAAACCGGGTTAAGTAAAACTACTACCCGGCGCTATCTGGAGCACTGTGTGGAAGCGGGGTTTCTGACGGTGGAGATGCTGTACGGCAAGATTGGGCATCCGAGGAGGATGTACAGGCGTAGTGCCGTTTGATGAAATGTGCCCTCTCCCACAGGGAGAGGGTTAGGGCGAGGGCAACAGCCTGCACTATCTCAACACATACCCATACAGCCGCTTGATCCCATCGGCATCCTTCTCGCTGTACACACCCTGTAGTTCCGGCGAGAAGCCCGGCAGCAGGTTAATGCCCTCCTCCAGCGCCAGGAAGTAACGCTGTACCGCCCCGCCCCAGATTTCACCCGGTACCACGCACAGTACGCCTGGCGGGTATGGCAGCGCCCCCTCGGCAGCAATGCGTCCTTCCGCATCTCGTATGCGCACCAGCTCTACGTTACCGCGAATATACGCCTGGTTGGCATCCTGCGGATTCATCACCACCTCCGGCAGGCTCTCCTTGCGGAACATCGCCTTCTGCAAATCCTTCACGTCGAAGCTGACGTAGAGATCGTGCATCTCCTGACACAGCTGTCGGAGCGTATAATCCCGATAGCGCACCGGGTATTTCTGGAAGATCGTCGGCAGCACGTCAGCCAGCGGCGTATCGTCTTCGATATGCTGTTCAAACTGCCCCAGCATCGCCACCAGCTGCGCCAGCTTCTCGCTGCTTTCGGCGGGCGTCAGCAGGAACAGGATCGAGTTGAGATCGCATTTCTCCGGCACGATGCCGTTTTCACGCAGGTAGTGCGCCAGAATCGTCGCCGGGATCCCGAAATCCGTGTACTCCCCCGTTTCTGCATCAATGCCCGGCGTGGTCAGCAGCAGCTTGCACGGGTCGACAAAGTACTGCTCGCGGGCATACCCCTCAAACCCGTGCCATTTGGCACCCGGTTCAAAGCTGAAGAAGCGCAGCTCACTGGCGATGGCATGTGTCGGATGATCCTGCCACGGCCGCCCCGCCACCACTGGTGGGATAAACGGTTTGATCATATGACAGTTGGCAATGATTGCCTTGCGCGCTTCAATACCCAGCTCGACGCACTCCGCCCACAGCCTGCGTCCGCTTTCCCCTTCGTGGATCTTGGCATTCACATCCAGCGCTGCGAACAGCGGATAAAATGGACTGGTGGAGGCATGCAGCATAAACGCATTGTTCAGCCTCTTGTGCGGACAGAAACGTGCCTGGCCGCGGATATGGTTATCCTTTTTATGGATCTGCGACGTTTGCGAGAACCCGGCCTGCTGTTTATGCACCGACTGGGTCACGAAAATGCCCGGATCGTTCTCGTTCAGCTCCAGTAACAGCGGGGATGTTTCCGCCATCATCGGAATAAATTGCTCGTAGCCCACCCAGGCTGAGTCAAAAAGGATGTAGTCACACAGATGACCGATCTTGTCGATCACCTGGCGGGCGTTGTAGATCGTCCCATCGTAGGTGCCAAGCTGAATGATCGCCAGGCGGAACGGACGCGCCTCGTCGGCTTTCTCCGGAGCCGTCTCGCGGATCAGGTCCCGCAAATAAGCGTCATTAAAGCAGTGCTCGTCAATCCCGCCAATAAAACCAAACGGGTTACGTGCAGCCTCCAGATAAACCGGCGTGGCCCCCGCCTGGATCAGCGCCCCGTGGTGGTTAGATTTATGGTTGTTGCGATCAAAAAGCACCAGGTCGCCGCGGGTCAACAGCGCGTTGGTCACGACCTTGTTGGCCGCCGACGTACCATTCAGCACAAAGTAGGTTTTATCCGCGTTGAACACTTTTGCCGCGAACTTTTGCGCGTGCTTAGCGGACCCTTCGTGGATCAAAAGATCGCCCAGTTTCACATCAGCATTGCACATATCGGCGCGGAACACGTTCTCCCCGAAGAAATCATAGAACTGCCGCCCTGCTGGGTGTTTTTTGAAAAATGCACCGTGCTGGTGTCCCGGGCAGGCAAAGGTGCAGTTGCCCATCTCCACATACTGGCTCAGGGTGTCGAAAAAGGGTGGCAACAGATTCTCTTCGTAACGGCTGGCAGCAGTTTCGAGTTCCAGAAACTCCTGAGCTTTTCCCGAGATAACCGCGGCCGCGCCATCCAGCACTTCCATTGGCTCTTGCGAGAAAATGAACACCGGTAACTGAAAGCCCGTACGTTTCAACAACGCAAGAATGCCGCTGCGACTGTCAGCCGTCGAAATAACGACTGCCGCCACATCGGTGAAATCAGTATTGTCCAGCGTCACCTTTTCACGGTGCGTAGACACAGAAGAGAGCAGCTCGCGGCTGACGGCGATTTTCATGGTTTTCATAAGCGCAGTTACCCTCACCGAGTGGTGAGACAGGGAGGAGAAAATTCGCGCAATAATGTCACCTTTTATTTTCAGGTGCAAGAAGGAATCATTATGCATTAAACCACCCAAAGCCAAGCGTAATGCAGCACTAACATGTCATAATCATGCAATACCAATGATTAAGTAACAGGAGTTAAGCGTGGTTATCGGGCCATTTATCAATGCGGGAGCCGTATTGCTGGGCGGTGTTCTCGGCGCAGTGTTGAGTCAGCGGTTGCCGGAGCGTATTCGCTCATCTATGCCTTCTATATTCGGTCTGGCGTCGTTAGGGATTGGCATTCTGCTGGTGATTAAGTGCGCCAACCTGCCGGTGATGGTGCTGGCGACCCTGCTCGGCGCGCTGATTGGCGAATTCTGCTATCTGGAAAAAGGCATTAACAGTGCGGTGAGTAGAGCAAAAAACCTGATTTCCCGACCAGGCGGCAAAGCGAAACACGGCACGCACGAGTCGTTTATTCAGAACTATGTAGCAATCATTATTCTGTTTTGCGCCAGCGGTACGGGGATTTTTGGTTCGATGCAGGAAGGGATGACTGGCGACCCGAGCATATTGATTGCGAAAGCGTTTCTCGATTTCTTCACCGCCACCATTTTCGCCACTACCCTTGGCGTCGCCGTTGCGGTGATTTGCGTCCCGATGCTGATAATCCAGCTGGCGCTCGCCACCTGCGCCACATTGATTCTCCCGCTGACAACGTCGGCGATGATGGCCGATTTCACTGCCGTTGGCGGACTGCTCCTGCTGGCAACCGGGTTGCGCATCTGCGGAATTAAGATGTTTGCCGTGGTGAATATGCTGCCCGCACTATTGATCGCCATGCCTCTCTCTGCGCTCTGGACGCACCTTTTCGCTTAAGTTTGCGGCGAAATGGTGAGAGATTGCGCAGTCTGTAACGAAAACAACAAATTTCGTTGACGACCGGGGGCAGATCGGGTTTAATGCGCCCCGTTGCCCGGATAGCTCAGTCGGTAGAGCAGGGGATTGAAAATCCCCGTGTCCTTGGTTCGATTCCGAGTCCGGGCACCAAATTCAGTATTAACGGACGTCGAAAGACGTCCGTTTTTCGTTTTAAGCCCCATCATCGCTTTCATTATCGTCGCAACCACCAGAATCATTTCATCCCGAGTTACCCGATCTTTTTCAGCAGTGCTTTCCACTTTGCTAATCATGTCTTCGACAATTCTACTTCTCCTGCAGTGCCTCCTTTCTGTTTGCCAAACCGAAGCTGTCATCACCTTTTTAAGGCGTTACAGGGGGAGATTTTTGCTCCGCAAATAACTGAGTCGCCCCGTTCAAATGACGCTGAATTTGCTGTTGCGTAACCAGTGCGGCATCGCCCTGCTGGCCCTGCATCACACGAAGTTGCTCCTCCAGAGGGATCGTCTGGTTAAAGCTGTTCATCATCTGGTAGACGCTGGATTTCAGTTCGCTGACGGTGATGTATTTGCCTTTCTGTCCGTCCAGCGTATTGAGCCTGTCGGCCAACACCTGAAGTTGCTGCATGCCTTCATGCCAGCCAGTTAATGCGCTTGCAGAGAGTTTGTTTTCGGCCTGCCGTTGTTGCCACTTCTGCTGTAGTTCAGCGACTTCGGGTTTCTGGGGCCACAGCACTTTTGCCTGTGCCAGCAACCCATTGCCATACTGATATATCCAGTCAGGAGGAAGTGCGGCCAGACTGTCCAGCTGCAATGATGCATTTTTCAGCCAGCCTGTAGGGTCAAGTTTGTCTTTATCAGATTGCTGAAGTGTCTGCACTTGAGCACTGCTCAGCGCCTGAGGAAGAGGAGCCACCGAAGCTGCAAGCGCATCCGTAGCCTCATCTACCCTGGATATATAGTGCCAGCCAGTGAGTGCAATAGAACTCAACACCAATGCGGAACAGACCCCCGCCAGAAACACCGGCCAGCGCTTCGGCTGCGGTGTTGCCGCATGCACGACCTGCACATTCAACTCTGGCTCAGGACGAATAACGTACACCAGGCGGCTGGCAGAAGAGGGTTTTTCCAGGGCCGATTCCGCGACCAGCGCCTGTGGTGGCAGCGTCACCGCCTGCAGTCCACTGTCTTGTGCCGAGCTGTTTTCAAGACGTGTCAACGCACCTTGTATCTGCTGCATCAGCGGCGCAGTCAGGCAGACATGTTTCAGCTCCTGACGCACCAAAATATCATTGACGGATCGTAGCAGCCCTTCTGTCTGCACTAGCGCAGACAAATCACCATGATCGAGTGAAAATGTGCGAAAAAGCTTCTGCAAGCGCTGCAAAAGCCCGTTGAGGATTTCTGCGCGAGCATGAATCGGTTGCGGCCAGAACTGCGCCCATTGATGGCTCAGCAGGGCACTCAGGATAGCCAGCCCTTCATTCAGGCCATTGATACGGGCCAGGTGGCTACGTGCAAGCGTATACCACGCACCGGTCTGTAACTCGACGCCATTTAGCTCAAATAATGAGAGCGATAGCGCCTCCACCTGCGACCAGTTCACGTCGGGACGTGCCGGATGTGTGAGTTTGGCCATCTCATCGCGCAGCGCAATGAAATCAGGTAGCTGACGTGGGTCACTGCCGGTTTTCACCGGGCGAGGTTGAACATCGTGCATAGTGGTTCCATCCCTGAGGATAAGCAGAAAGCGAGGTCTACTCTGGTAGCAGGACGCTAATCATGTCGAAAAATGCATTTTCACTGAATACCGTTCGGGGAGTCGCCGGGCGGCCAAATGTACTGAATGACCAGTTCGCATCCTCTCCCGAACGCATAAACAGGCGGTATAACGGCGTAATGCGACCTTCACTGCAAAGTGTCACTTCGATGCCCCCCGTCACACCCTGCCCGTACAAAAACACAGGGGTGAATTTCACCATTCGGTTTCCATAACGCAGAGCAATAGCGGGGACGGTGAAGGAATGGTTGCCCGCAAAGGCGTCAAGAACCGACACCGGCATCGTTTCAATGTTGATGCCCGTCCCGGAGAGCCAGCTTTCCATTGTTTCCTGAAGCTGGTTCATTCGCTCACAAAACTCGGCAATATCGGCCTGACTTTTGCTGTCAAAAACGCGGCTGCGGGGCTGCTCCTGCAGTTTTTTCATAAATCGTGCTTTGGCTGACATACTTTCCCTGTGGTTTTCGTCAGATAAATGAGCCCTGTATATGGGATTTGGTATCGAGATAATTCTGCTGTTTGAGGTGGCGAATCAGCACTCGCCCTTCCGGCATAAACTCCGTGCCGTAGCGGACAAGGCCGATGCCTTTTAGCTCGGCATCAATGGCGTAACGCAATTCGCCGGGGATTTCCTGGTCAAGCAGAATGACATTGATACTTTTCAGGCGCGGTTCGTATTTGAGTAGCACATCGGAAAAGGTTTTGAGTAACTGATGTGCAGTGCCCGGCATACCTTGCAGGATTTTGGTCATATCCGGCAGACCGTAGTCTGGCAAATGCGCCAGCGTCCCGGCACGGCAGTTGAGGATCCGCTGCATATTGTCGAGCACGGACAGAATCACCTGGTTTTGTTCATTGACCTGATGGAGATCGAGGCCTCCGGTGAAATTGCCGAATAGAGTTTCACAGAGCGAGGGGATATTATTTTGCATATTTATTACTATCTCTGATGATGAACTAAAAATGAAACAGCCCCAGGCGACAGGTTATTTTTTTCAATATACTCTTTACGTTCATCTTCTGCCAAACTGTTCCAGAAAGGTCCCCAATACACATCCCACCAGAATGCCAACTCTCCTTGCAAACTCCCGTAGGAATCAAGATCTAGATGAGGAAACACCTCATCTGGGGATGGTAGCTCTATTTTTAAATAAACCATTTCAGAAATAAAACCATTATCAGCTACAGCTCACTAATCAAAGGTAAAAAACCGAGATCAAGTAATCTAATTTCAATATCATTGGCCTTTGCGATATGCTCTTTATTAGAACCATAGAACATATCATTTGTGGACACATAATCGTACCTTTTTGTTTACCATGATCCATTACTGCAACAACTCTTGCTGCATCTGGAATCAATTCAGGGAAAACAATATGAGGTATATACAACATCCACCCGACGGACAGTCTGTCTGGAAATACACTCCTTCGCAGCACACTATAACCTTTTGAGTCAACACTCATATAAGAGCAGTCAAATAATGACACCAAGCGTGACATGAAAGAAAATAATCTTGTGAGTAACTCGCTTTCATTTTTAGGCACTACGCTCAACTCCACCGAAGCTCTATTTCTTTCATCATAGAACATTTTCCTATAAGAAATACCACAACTATGAGCATCATCGGCAGCATTCCAAACGCCATCAACAAAAAGTGGGTAATCGTTTTTATACCTACGCTCCCACTTCGCCCGTGTATTCTTACTTATATTTCCATCCTGAAATGCAATTTGATTCATTGCTTGTTTTCTGGAAAAACCTGTTTCATACCAATTATTTTTAGTTTGAAGCAGTTCATCAGTTTGCTTTATGATATGATTAAAATGTTCTATGACACCTGAAAACTGTATATCACCACTTTTATTTCGAAAATCAAAATTTATTATAAATCGTGTATCCATATCTATGGCTCCCATCGAACAATGATATCTTTCAAATTGAAAAATAATTTAGAAAAGTAGTAATAACTCATTGGCTGCATAAAAACCCAGACAACTTTCAATGGTTGATTAGTTGTTGCTACTGCCTGATGACGTCCCGCTTGATTAATAGCACTCTGATCTCCCCGCCACCACTCTTTCTTAGAACCATCAGCCCTAAAAAACTGATCATACCGTGCCTTAGCCTCCCAGAACTGGCAAAACATCTCCTTCCAGCCATCGAACGAAACACCGCAGTATTTGAATTCCTGAATCTGCTTCGTCTCCGGGTTGTAGAATGTGCCACAAATTCTTGTCTGGCAGTTTATGGTGACTTCACTCCAGCGGGAACAGCGTCTTACCATCGGCATAACTTTGCCGTCCGGCGGGCAGTTTTTGCAGGATTTTTCATCGGCTTTATCCTGCCCGCAGTCTTTGGAATCCACGCCCTCATAGCTGACCGCTTCTGAGTAGTCCATATCGTCTTCCCAGAAATCACCGTGAGTTTCGGCGCTGACAATCATCGGCTCCTGGAGAATAGAATCATACTTTTTACCCTGGTAGGTAAAACCACTATTTCCAGATGATGAACCACCTGCCGGAGTGGACATATCGTCATCATCCCAGCCATCATTATTTGTAGACGTTGAGCTCCCCGTGAACCTATTGCGCCACCAGCTGCACTATACCACCACCTATTACGCTGCCAACCATCAGTGCCTCCCTGGCGAATTTTAAGGATTATCTGTTAACACTCTGATGGTTGTTTATTTTCTGGCTCATAATGAACCTTCAGAGCTCAGTAATGAGTGGCAATAATCCGAGATCAAGCAATCGAATTTCGAGATCATTGGCCTTACCAATATGTTCTTTATTTGAACCGTCAAAAATATCTTCAGTTGAGACAACGATAGTACCTTTTTGTTCTTCACCATCTATGACAGGAATAACTTTAGCCGCTTGAGGGAGCAAATGTGGTAGAACTATATGCGGAATATACAGCATCCATCCGACATAAATTCTATCCGGAAACACATTCTGGTCATTAAGCCAGTATCCCTTAGAATCTACCTTTATCCATGATTTACTTTGCCCTTTTGCCAACAAACACAAAGAATTTATCATGTCATCCGTTTTTTTTACACGCTGATCTAACTCAATAATGAGATTTGATTTTTTCGGATTATTAATAAATTTCATGAAGTGAGAGATTGAACACGACACTCCATCTGGCTTACCATTCCATATAGATTCATTGACTAACGGATGATTCTTTTTATAACGCCGTTCGAAAATATCGATAGCATTTAAACTAGGTTTCCCGTCATCGAATACAATGTATTTGGATGCTTCCTTTCTGGAATAACCTGTCAAATACCATATCTGTTCAACCCCTGTTAACAAATCAACGACTAAACTCCCTTTGTAAAATTCATTTAAACAGTCAGAAACCGATATGTCACTCTCTTTGGTACAATGCATATTTATTGAAATATTAAAAAAATCAGTCATAGCTGACACCTTACGATAATATCTTTGTAATCTTTGAATACCTTCCTGAAGTATTCACAACTCAGTGGTTGCATAAATATCCACATAACTTTCAATGGTTGGTTCACTGTCGCTACCGCCTGATGCCTGGATGCTTGGTTTACAGCGCTTACATCACCAGTCCACCATTTCTTTTTCTTACCATCAGCTCTAAAAAACTGATCATACCGAGCCTTCGCCTCCCAGAATTGGCAAAACATCTCCTTCCAGCCATCGAACGAAACACCACAGTATTTAAACTCCTGAACACGTGCCGTTAGCGTGCCGTTCATTTTCGGACGCGGTTTTTCCTCCGGACGGAAGCAGAACTGTTCGCTGTAGGACGTGCCCCATACCGACATATGCAGGCGGCTGTCGCGGGCGGCGCGGCAGGTTACACCCGTTATCAGCACACCTTCTTCAGGTCGTTCAGATTGTTGCCATCGGCTTCCAGCACCATGCCCGATGCTCAAGCATTCGAGCACCAATCAAGAAGCCACTATTCGTCGTCACTGTTTATCGGTTTAAACACGCTTCCACCGTCATCGCGGCTCAGAAGAGTCCATGTAGCCGGGATCAAAATAGCAGGACTCCATAATTCTCGTTGATACTGTGCAGCCTGCGGCATGACGGAGCCTGCCGCCACCTGAGCAAACTGCTGCTGCCCGCCAGCCAGCGTTGCCCAACGGCCACTATGAGGGCACGCTTCACCGCTCTTGCAGGTAATGCGTTTTCCCGGATCTTCTTCGAGGAAATATTCTGATTCGTCAGGAATGATGCCATCACAATAGCGGGTATCTTCCCAAATGAGACGCCATTCAACCTTGATTGATTTGATTTCAGCACTATCTATATCATCGATTAAGGGGGCCTTGCTTCCGCTGAGAAGATAGTTAAAGCACCCTTTGTTAGTAAACTCCCGCACACCAACAGGGATCACCTTCCATTTATAATCAAAACTTAAATACCCCGGTTCCCATATGCCATCGCACGGAACCATATCACCTGTTTTAATTATTTTTTTCCGTTCGTCAGGGACTGGAGGAAGTGTATTGGGGAAAATAGGTCGAGGCAATGAATAAAATTCTTTTTCATAAAAGGCATTACTAAATAAAAACCCGGCATTTGAGATCTGTGCATCCATATTTGATGACTCCCATACGAAACGTGCGCCGGCATATTCTTCTTTCAATCTTAGTTTGTTAATTTCCTCAACCTTAGGAGGATAAGCCCATATTTGATCCCAGCGTTCATGACATGGGCTGAAGAAAAATGACCTCACCAAATTAACAGGTCTATGAAGTTGATTTAAGTCCCCTTGTGTTCTCCAGACATGTCGATGACCAACCTTTAACTCTTCAAGTCCCTGGTCATACAACCTCAAAGCCTGGTATATATAGACCAGATTGTCCGGGTTTAATGCGTCAGGATCACTTTCTGGCCAGGTTTTTACCGCGTTTTCATAAGCATCGGCAAATATAGCCCAGGCATCTCTTTTTCTCTTCCAGAGGCTATAGCTACTAAGCCTTTTGAGCATCCAGAGAACCTTCCGGCGAGTGTCATCATCATTCATTGAATAAGTCATTCACATTAATCCTGTTCATTTTGAGAGGTCTGGTGCTCGATACGGGCTGCCCCAGTCAATGCGCGCCGTCCAGTTTTGCTTTGCAGTTCACTGTCGGATAGTTGACGCGTCTCAACGAGAGGGGGGGTGAATTTTTCAGGGTCACCAAAGCCGTATTTTCCATTAACATCTTTCCAGCCTGTCGGATGAAAATCCAGTTTAACCCCATTAATTTCTCGGGTCACTGCCTGCCCGCTAGCTTTGACTTCTTCGCCGATTATATGAATCTGCGCAGCCAAATCACCCAGATTGACTATCAACTGCTCACCACCACCTTCAAGATATTGATTTGCTAATTTAACGCCAAACTGTTCAGCGATCGTACCGTGCCAAGCTTTCACATCAGGCATTTTTGACGTCAAATCTTGTGGTAAATGTGCGATCACAATAAATCCATTGGCATTCCACTCATCCAAAACCGCTGCCTTTTTACGCCAGTCCTCCGCTGATTCCGGAATGTTCCCATACCCCCAAAATCCTGGCACCCTGCCCCCCGAAGAGGTTTCTCCGGCAACACCTTTCGCTTTGCCAAAGACCCGGTAAAGCGTTTTTCCGGCAAGTTCTTCTGCATTCATGGGAGTAATTTTGCCACTGAAAGACGCAATATTTGCATATGCCATTTTTCCACCAAACACAGCGCTTTCGACTTCAGTTGCAAATAAATCCGGATAGCCTGGTTTAGAATATTTTGCCCGAAGTTTATCGGCTTGTACTACTTCAGCGCTATTACTGGGATAAAGACTCCCCGGTTTTGCTGCCCGGTACACTTCCCGCTCCAGCAAATAGGCTTCCGCTTCACGGGCGACAGTCGCTCGACCTGATGCACTGGCTACTGTATGAATTTGTCCTTTATAGACCATTCCCTGAACTACACGCAGTTTTGCATCCAGCTCTCTCAGCGCACCCGGGATCATTTTTGCAGCCAGCGATTTCAGAACCACAAATCCATCCCGCACCGCAACCAAATCCTTCTTCCATCTGTCCGGCAGCAATCGACCAACCCGCGCTTCCAGTATTTGATTAATCGCCGTGATGACCGTCTGGCAAAAACCGGTCATCTTCTCAATAAGCTCTGGCTGATATTTCAGCACATTCAATTTAGCCAGCCATTTAACCGCATCACCTTCCCCCACACGGTTCAAAAATTTAATAATTTGTTCAAGAATTTCGCGATTCTTCGCCACGTCTTTGCCAACCATCAACACCAGTCGGCCAACGCCTTTGATAACGCCGCCAATCACCGGGATCAGCGCAAATATTAAAATTACCAGGAACACCCATTCCATGGTGCTTTCCCGTTTTCGAGAATCTTTCGCCAGGCCAATCGAGACGGCAATTAAATCACGTACCGCGGTCACATCACCAACCAGCGGAATCATCCCAATCACGGCATCTACAAGGATCTGACTGATACTTTGCTTTTCGTTAAAAGAACCCTGAAGGGTACCCCAAATCCATTGCCCAGTTTCCAGACTGGTTTCCTTAAACCACGCCAGACCTGAACTCATACCTCACCTCCGCTGTGTTTTGCTATCAGGGCATTAATATCGGACTCATTCAGGGATGTGCCGACAAACTGGTGGTTATCGGTGCTGTCTTTTCGTTGATATCCGCGAATATCCGGACCAAACTCAACATGTAACGGACCATCAGGTACGTCTTCCAGGTGCAGATATCCTGCACCGTCCAGATTCCCTTTTCGTACCGATCCATCTGCCAGAGTGGCGGTAAACGGTGCACCGACTACTGGCGCATCGTCGTGATAAAGATATTGCAGCAGTGCATCGGTTTTATTTTTCACCGGGTCAGCAAGCCATGGCATCTCGGGATCTACAACCGCAGGCCCCGTCGTCGTCGTCCGCTTAATCTTGCGCGTATACGTCGTGTCCGTGCCGTACTCTATCTTTCCGCCTTCGATTTTCAGGTAGCTGCCGCCACCAATCAGCGTCACCTTCTTCTTACCTGCAAACAGCATGTCGCTCGCCGATATCAGGCTCAGCTTCTGCTCTGCGGAGATGTGCATCGCACCGTTCTGCGCCTGTATCTGCACCGGGCCTTCGCTGGCGTTCAGGGTCAGCGAGCCTGTTCTTGCAAACAGGCCGACGCCTTCCCCGGCAAGAATCGCAGTATTTCCCATTGAGCCGCTGCTGATGTCTCCCCCGGCGTTGATGGCCACGTTCTGGCTGGCGGTCATCTGCGTATGTTCGCCGCTGGTGAAGGCCACACCCTGCGGACCGTGGAAGTGGATCATTTCATTCAGCGGTTTCAGGCGCTGGTCGAACATCGCTTTCTGACTCGCGATATCGGCTTCCAGTGCCTGCGCCTGGGCTGCTGCTGCGGCCAGGGCTTTCAGCTGCTGCTGGCAGATGTCGATTTCTTTCAGCGCCGCGTCCATGTCCAGCACTTCGCCAGCAGCTTTCTGCTGTCCGTCGGCGGTGATAAACAGGCCTTTTGCCACGCGGATAACACCGTGTTCATCGGTGCGCAGCTCAAAGCCTGCGCCCCGCTGTTTGTTCTGCTCATCAACGATATGGCCCTGATTAAGCTGCGTGGCGCCGTAAGGCGTGGTCAGCGCGATATGCTCCTGCCCGCGCTGGTCTTCCATTCGTAGTTCGTTATCTGCCGCCGTGCGCAGAATGTTCTGGCTGCGGTTGTCGCGGGTGACGATGTCCTGGTGTTCTGAATCGTGGAACGCATGGGCGATATACGGGCGGTCGATATCACCGTCGTCGTAGGCGATGCCCACTTCCGTGCCGTCAGTCAGCGGCGTGTGCCAGCCGTAAGTATCACCAGCGTACGGTTTCGCCTGGCGTATCCACAGATAGTGATAACCCGGCCCGGCATCTTCCCGGCTGAAGTCCATTTTCACCCGGTAGCGGCCCTGATTATCAAGATGGGCGTAGGTGTCATTCTTCTCGCGGCTCTCAACACGTGCCGTGAGCGTGCCGTTCATCTTCGGACGCGGTTTTTCCACCGGACGGAAGCAGAACTGTTCGCTGTAGGGCATGCCCCACACCGATACATGCAGGCGGCTGTCACGCGCAGCGCTGTATGTGGTGAGGGTTATCAGCACACCTTCTTTCAGGTCGTTCAGATTGTTGTCGTCGGCTTCCAGCACCATGCCCGGCATCAGCCCGGCGGCGTTGCTGAACAGGTGCAACCGGACCGATTTATTCAGCTCGCGCTCATGGTGGATACGCGCGTAAAACGCCCCGCTTTCGACTTCTGGCTCAGAGGTACCGTCATCACCGGCTTCCAGGAACGGTGTCGCATAGCGGTAATGTTCCCCAGTCGTCGTGGCGTTGTTCCGGACGGTGACGGCGGAGTCCATCGGCGTGGTCGCCGTGCGGTAGTTGTAATCGCGGGTGCGGACCAGCCCGGTCACGGTGTTGTGCCAGGTGCGCAGCCCCCATACGGATTCGGCGGCACCGTCATACAGCGCGGACGGCTCCTGATAAGGCAGATGTTCACCAAACTGGCAGAACTGCTGGCTGTCGGCAAAGGTCACCGTATCCAACCCGGTGACATCGTTGACGCCGGTACGGAACCAGATGCCGACTTCAGAAAGAATGCGCTGGATAAACTGCAGGTCGGTTTCCCGCCACTGGGTTATGAGCTCGCGCTGCGGATAGCTCTTCTCCAGGCGAAACTCAAAGTCCGCCCCTTCCAGACCGTGCGCACGCAGCACCTGCTCCACCAGCTCCGGCACGGAGAGGTTCTGGTACACCGCACAGCGGCGGGTATGCGAGAGCAGTGCCAGGCGTGAAGATATCGTCACGCTGTAGTGCGTCTGGTCGTCGGTCGTACCCAGCCACTCAAAGCCCGTAATCACGCCGTGCACTTCCCGTCCGCTGAGCATGCGCAGCGTGGCGTACTTCAGCAGTACATCTTCTGCTGCCACATCGCTTTGCAGCGAGGTGAACGCAATGCGCCATTCAGACGGGGCGCTCAGCGCTTCGCGTCCGTGGAAGTTCAGCACATCCGGTTTGACCCGGCTGTCGTTTATCTCCAGCGTGTAGCGGGTCTGTCCGTCGAACAGCGCCAGCCAGTTATCCATCGCCATTGTTGTCACTCCTTAACAGGCACCAGCGTCAGGAAGCCATTGCCAAGCTCGATGTTGCGTGGCTTGTCCGGGTCAAGATCGTCGCGGCTTAACACCAGCCGCCAGGTATTATTTTTCATATCCGGGCGGTTGAACAATCCAATAACCGCGACGTACTGCGCCTCTTCATCCATCGGCATATTGAGCATCACGCTGCCTTTAGGCATCACCAGCAGGGATTTACTCGCCACGATGTCTTCTTTCAGCACGGTGTCGGCATCACGCAACAGCTTCTGGTAATCGGTGGCATCCACCTTCTGACGGTCTTTAAGCTGATAGACGCGTACCATGGTCGACAGCGGCGTCTGCGCTTCATCAGCATTGGCGGCAGAGCGCGGTTCAAAGTCGAGATGAAGCACCTTAATCTTTTTGTAGAATATGGCTTTGGTCATGCTGACCGCACCATCGGAAACTGTCTGGGTCAGGCCGCAACCGGCCAGCAAACCGCAGAGCGCGAGCAGAGCAATCTGTCGCAGGGGAACGGATGTCATTCAGAGGTTCCTTTCAGAATAAACAGCAGAATTAATCAAAGCGGTAACCGCCGTCCTGGGCAGGAAGTAGCGGTTTGCAGTCCAGCCCTTCATAGCAGCCCAGGCTGACGGTAAGGTGGCTGCGGCCAGTACTGAGAGCTCCGCCTTTTAGCCCCAGAATGCCGGTACGGCCCAGTTGAATACGGCGTTTTTGCCCAAGACGAGGATCAGGTAACACACTCACCGGAACCGTCAAACGCAGGCGTACATCCGAGCGGTAGCCGAGATACACACGCAGCAGCACCAGCAAATCTGTATGCAGTTGACCACCGGGCAGCCAGCCTTCGGCCTCTTCAGGATTATTGGTCGAAAGTATCAACAGGATCCGACTACAGGCTTCTTTCCCGGTTTTGCCAAGCGTGGCGCGCTGTGACAGGGCTATCCGGTTTCCTTTCCCCAGGCCGCTGCGCTGTGCCACCTGCACTTTCACCGGATCCGGGCTGATGATGGTCGCGGTAGTCTCCGGGGCCAGTAGCCCTACGAGCTGTCGAATGCCCTCGGCGTTACGGGTCGGCAGGCGCATCGCACCGAGCAAGGCCAGAAAGCGAGAAACGGGTGTGGCAACGTGTTCCGCCGTGCCGGGGATCCCGAGGCCCACCAGCCCTAACAGGCATCGTGAGGTGTCGTCGGTCCCCCCCATTTCAAACGTCGCCGGGTAAGCGTATTTACGCCAGATACGGTAATACTGAGTGGTAATTCGGTGGCTGAAGATATCTAGAAACGCCGTGGTCGCTTCATACCCCTCGCGGCGCTGGGCAATGTCGTCCAGATACGCCGTCGGCAGGGGTGAATCTACGCCATACATCCCGAGGAACGTGGTGCGCACCGTGGGCGGCAGTTCCGGGTGGTCTTCGTCGGTTTCAACGGTTCGCAGTTCACTGGCCGGAAAACCCATCCCCGGCCAGGGACGGAAGCGCACCGGATCGGCGGTTGGTTTTTCAGCGGTACCCAGCAGGGGTGCGTCAGGATTTTCCTGTTCCAGCAACTGGCAGTAACGGTAAAAGTTAACCCGCCAGATATCCTTGCCAAGCAGCTCTGTCAGCCCGGTACGTGCTGGCTGTGATTCTCTGTCCATCTCAGTCGTTTCCCTGTCGGTTGCAGTACCAGCGTAAGCTGATTGAAGAGGTGTACATCGGCATACAGCGCAAAGAAGCGATGCAGCATTTCGCCAAAGAGATTCACATCGCCCTCTCCGGCAAAGTTGTCGGCATTAAGGGTGACTTCAATCTCCACACCGCGCAGCATGTAGCCACGCTCAAAGCGGCGTACCAGCGTGTGTTTCACCGCCACGATGGCTTCCAGGCGGCGGCGGTTCATCTCGTCGTCGGTCCAGTCGTACAGCGCCAGCGTACCGCGCAGCACTTCCGGGTTATCCATCATGCTTAAGAAACTCGAGCCCAGATGGCTCATCACCCGCCAGTGGAAACGGTCATTCGCGGGCGGATAGAGCGGCAGGCTTGGCGCAATCAGGTTCAGAACCTTTACCGGAATCTTCCCTGCTTTCACGACCCGGTCGAGCAGCGTACTTTCCAGCGCCTTACGGGGCATCTGCCCGTTGGTGCCGGTGATGCGCATGGAGAGTGATTCTGGCTTATCTGCCAGTTGTTCAATTTCAAACGAACGCCCACCGAGAATCAGCCAGGTGTCGTACAGACCAGACGGGCCGCGCTTCACTCGCGTGTGGAAGTAACGTTCCGGCGCATCGTGACGCATCATGCCGCCGCGATGACGGAAGCTGGTGAACGGTACATACGGATGCTTACCGTTTTTCACCGCGCCGTGAATGTTATCGACGCTGTAGATTTCAGTGTGCCCGTCCTGCACGCGCATCGGGCGCAGCAGGTATTCGTTTTCCAGCGGGTCGATGGTCAGCGGATCCGCTTCCAGTGTGAAAAGATTTATCACCGGTGAGCAGTGCAGGCGGAAGTTTTCAGTTTCGAACGGCATATCGGATTGCCAGCCGCCGTTGAGCACGATGTCGATTTCAAACCAGGTGGTGTCCCGATTCAGCCCGGTCATCTCCAGCCCACGTAGATCCACGAACATAAACTTCTGTCGAAAGCTGAAATACTCCAGCAGCAGCTGATAGCCGCTGAATGCCGAGTCGCCTTTCGGCCACAGACGCTCATTGTCTTCAAAGCCCATCGGCTTGCACCAGCCATCAAAGCAGATGCGTTCAGTGCGGGTTGCCGCATGGCGGACATACATTGCGTGCACCCGGCGAGTCAGCGCCAGATGCAGGGCCGACGCTACCGGGCTTTCGGCATCAAGATAAAGGGCGACTTTATCAATGCCACTTTTCGCCCAATCCACTTTGCTGCTGCATTCAAAACGCAGACGAATCGCCGCGCGCCCGTCAGGCTCTGTCTGCAAACGCGCATCAGCCAGATGAATGGGTTGCAGGGTGATGTCGCGAGTGGTGCGGTACTGACAAACGGTTTTGTCCGGCCCGACCGGACGCGACAGTACCGAAAAACCTTCAGGCAGCACTTCGGCCTGCTTCAGCTGTTGCCATTCCGGGTCGAAGACCACTACGGAGAGTGACGGAATGGTGCGCATATAGTGTGGCCAGAGCAGGCTGACCAGCCCTTCGGTCAGTTCCGGCAAGTCATCGTCGAGCTTTTCGCGCAGACGCCCCATCAGGAAGGCAAACCCTTCAAACAGGCGCTCGACGTACGGGTCGCGGGCACCGGTTTTATCCAGATTGAGCATGGCAGCACGATCGGGGTGGGCGCGGGCAAATTCTTTACCGGCTTCGCGCAGATAGCGCATCTCTGCTTCGTAATAGCGCAGGGTTAAATCATCCATGCACGGGTTTCCTGAGTATCGTGGTAGTCAAAAAAAGTGGAAATCAGATGTGGCCTTATCAGCCACACAGCACCATTGCCCGGGCGGGGTCAATGGCAATCAGGCCAGCCAACAGCTCGTCCATTTCAGGGGCGAGGCGGGTTTTGTCGCTTTCGCTGCGGCCTGCTTTGAGGCGAAGTAATTTCAGGCGGCGGGCCTGCACTTCAAACAGCAACGCAGGTTCCCAGTCATTGAGCGTCAGTTGTGGTGCGCTGCTGGTGAGTTCGCCAAGCAGATGGAGCGCTATTTCATTGCGCCCGAACTGCTCTGCAACGCGGGCCATGAGCAGACGCAGTAACCAGCGGTTGCGGGAGGACTCCATACCCGGACGACTCTGAAGCCAGCCAAGCGCCGCCTCCGGGCCATCGCTGTCACCCTTTTCCATCGCCTCCGCTTCCAGCGCGAGAATGTCATCCGTTTGCTCTCCTCCGGCAAACGCGGCAGGTTCATTACCAAATCCCGGCATGTCGTCATTCACTTTTTCGGCAATCCAGGTCAGCGTCACTTCATCGGCAAACGGCGTGCCGTCGCTCCACGAGAGCTGCTCAAGGCCATGCAGGCGGCCCAGCAGCAGCTTCAGGTCGCTGAGGATGTAATCCGCCCAGCCATCCCAGGGCTGTCCGGCGCGGGTCAGCCCCTGCCAAAGGTACCACTGCAAATCGAGCCAGAAACGGTTGCCGCCTTCACAGAACATCGTACTCGCCTGCTCCACCAGCTCCGTCCAACTCTGCTGTAGATACAATCTTTTAAGCTGCGCGCGGTAATCCGGTTTTGGCGGTGAAAGACGCGTGCGGCCGCTGGCATCCAGCGCCGGGATCTGACCCACCGTATCCCAGCGAACCGCTTTCATCAGCCGGTGCGACGCCAGCCAGCCGTCCTGCTGATTGGCCAGCCAGCGGGAGAGCACCTTTGACTGGCTGAAAAATTCACCTTCTGACTTCACAACAATATCCGGGGCTGACGACCTGACGGTTGAAACAGGTGTACTTTCTGCCGTACCGGTGCCCTGTGGCGTTAAGCCATCCAGCCCACCGGAGCCTGCCAGACGGATTTCCAGCGCACGGGATAAACCGTCGAGAGAAGGACGATCGCTCTCCGGCCAGCGTTCCAGCAGCGTTTCCAGCAGGCAGAGAACCGCTGCCGTCTGTGAGGTCTGTTCGCGGGTAGCATCTGGCCAAAGAGAAAGCGTGTCCTGTATCTTCGTGCTATTCAGCCACTCCAGCGCAGACTTGCGTGCATTCGGGCGACGCGGATGACAATTCTCACCGTAGCGGCTCAGCACTGCAGCCAGCAGCTGTAGCCCTTCACATAACCCTGATTCCCCCTCCAACTGCAGACGGGCGAAGATATACCAGGTGACAACCCTTAAATCCCGGGCGGTATAACAGAGGATCTTTTCAGCCAGCTGATTCAGTTTTTCTGAATCCGTTCCAGAGAGCTTGTTGATTTCCTCGCGCATTAGCTGGAAATCGTCGTCATAGGCTGGGTCTTCCCCTGCCCCATCGCCGTCCGTTAACGGCTTAAGCCAGTTATCCCATTGTGTCAGGCTGCCCTGTTGACGGGCGAGCAGCGCGGACTGCTGCGCGTCATCAGGCACGCACAGTGCCAGCAGTGCTTTTGCAGTTGCCATCTTATTCCCCCTCCGTGGATGCAAAGGTGTTATTCACAGCATCGGCGCTGACCGAGAAAATCGATGCCGGCAGGCTGAACCCCTGTAGCTTCAGCAGCGCCAGCGGGCCATCGCCCAGCTCGCTACGCATAATAAATTTCAGCGGATTGCCGTCCTGTGTGATCCATACCAGCTGGGTTCGGCTGCTGTCGAGCGGGGTGATCAGCGCTTTATCCAGCAGACGGATAAAGCCCCAGTTACCCTGGTTGTGTTCGTACAGACGCATTCCTGCGGTATTGCTGCGCCAGCTCAGGTCGACGCCCGGATAATAGGTATTCCCTGGCCAGGTGAAGCTCTGCCAGCTTTCCATCTGGTTGAAGTAATCCAGATTCTGCCCGTCCAGCGCCAGTTGGATACGTGCAACATCTCGTGAAGGACGCGCCATCAGTTCAAAATGCACGCCTGCATCACCCTGCGCAAAGACAATATCGGAGATATCCGCCAGTTGGTTGATCGCCGCCAGGAATGCTGGGTTGACGGTCACCCCCTGACTTGCGGAAGGATCGACCACCCAGTGGCTGCCTTCCTGATGCAGGATCCCGCCAAGGTTCGTTTTGAGGAATGCCGCGATACGCCCGGAATCACCACGCAGGAACTGCGCCAAAAGAGGAAGTGAAGCATCACTTCCCGTAGCCTTAAACGGATAGCGCCCGGCAAATGCCGTATTCCACTGCGAGACGATAGTGCTCTGCCAGCGGGCATTGAGACTGCCTGCCGCCGGGGCCAGCACTTGACGCCAGGCCAGCTCAAGAGGCTGCACAAACAGTGCCTGGCCAAAACCGTTCCACTCTTGTCCAAGGCTTGCTGCCACCAGGCTGCCGTAATCGCGGGTGTCGGTCAGGTCAATCGCTTTACCCTGGAACACGGTCTGGGCCAGCATCTGAGCCATCGCCTGCGGATCCGGCGCACTGGTCACCTGTTGCAGCTTGAGGCGCACCTGCGTCACACGCGCCAGCCAGGACTGAAAGCTCAGGTTGCCGTTACTGCCCGTGCCGTCTTTCCCGACCATCAGGCCATTGAGCGGGCCAAACACACCGTCCAGCGGACCTTTTGGCCCCTGAGCCTGTTCAATAAACTGCTGTGCGTTCTTTTTACGGCCCACCAGCTTCTTCGCCGAATCGACAATTGAATCCGCCAGTGCTTCACCCTTGGCTCCCGTCTGCCCCTGCCAGGCCAGCGTGTTCATCAGCGCCACCAGCGGTGACTGACGCACATCCGCCAGCAGGTTGAGCTGGGCAATCGCTTCAGACAGCGATTCCGCCTCGTGCCACTGAATACTGTTCGCCAGGTTCAACCAGGCATTACCGAAATCAGTAAAGTAACGCTCGGTCAGGCGCTGCTTCAGCGCTTCCGGCGAGATATCGCTACCAGCCTGATGAGTCTTATCCGTTAGCACCCAGTCGATTTCTGCGCGGCGGGTTTTCACCACTTCATCAATAGCAGTTTCAACCTGCTCTTCCCACGCCTGGCGGGTGAACATCCCCGGCACCACTTCTTCGCTACTGAACAGCGTTGAGGCATTGGTATCACCGGTCATATCTGCCAGGGTTAAATCCGGCCAGTTACGGGCGATGCGCTGCAGCATTTCCTGATACAAACCAGACTCCGCATTACGTTGGCCAATCTGCTTAAGCAAAATCTGTCGCACGGTCCCCACCAGTTCGGCATCCGGTTTGATTGCCCACTCGGGATGAGACGGCAGATTCTGAGCATAGAAGCCAAGCAGTTTTGGAGCCTGGGTTTGCCAGGCGCTGTCGGTTACGCCCGCACGCGTCGGCCAGGCTTTCAGCATGTTTGCAGCCAGCCAGGGACCATCCGCTTTATCGGGGCGCGCCAGCATCAGGTAGCCCTTGAGCAGGTTATAGGTTTTTTGGGTGGCGGCAGTACGCGCATCACTGGCAGGAGGCAGTTGCACGAAGGCGTCCAGCTGGCGGTGGAGCTCATCGGCCA
Source organism: Enterobacter sp. CPE_E890 (assembly GCF_046521475.1). Taxonomy (NCBI): domain Bacteria; kingdom Pseudomonadati; phylum Pseudomonadota; class Gammaproteobacteria; order Enterobacterales; family Enterobacteriaceae; genus Enterobacter; species Enterobacter sp. CPE_E890. Next base: position 4,208,213 of record NZ_JBKFZW010000001.1, read on the forward strand.
ACGCATCACGCATCAGCCCCTGATTATTGCGGGCATACAGGGGCCAGAGTGAATTCAACGTTTCACGGTCCTGATTCAGGCCAAACGTTGTGTACCATGGCGCGCCGTGGGCTTCCCGATCCTGCAAACGGGCGATGGCCTGTTGCAGAACCAGCTGGTTGCGCAGACGTTCTGTCAGCGGCTGGCGGGTATCGGCAGCAACACGCGCCGTTTCCTGCGCCTGATAAATCTGCGCCCGATTAACCACCAGTGAAAGCAGCGTTCCCGCGCCCCACAGCAGAACCAGCGCCAGCAACACCAATCGCAGAACTCGCGGCCAGTGGAAGCCGATTTTACGGGCATGAACATGGAGACAATCATCTTCCAGCGCCTGCCATGCAGGCGGACTTAAGCGTGCATTCGGCAGCGTGGGAGTCGCCACCTGAGCAGGGCTGAACATCACCCCACGCAGACGATAAGGTGCCGGGCCTGTCATCAGGCTGGTCAGCAGCGGCGTTAACTGCTGTTTGAGAGGCCCGCTCAGCTGATCGGAGAGTTGTAGCAGCCAGTCGTGTCGGGTATCACTCAGCAGCACGGGCATGCCCGCATCGCGTAAACGGGAAGAAAGCGTGGTCAGTGATTCAACCGCCGCATCCGGTGCAGCCCCCGGTCCGAACAATGAGCCAGTCGCCGGAACGCCCTCGCCTTCCTGGCTCCAGGCTTCTTCACGGATAAACCACAGCCAGACCGGAGCCTGCCAGCCAAACAGCGAATCCCCTTTCTGGCGGCTGCGAACGAGCGTATCTAGCGCGGCAGCATCCGGAAGCTGGGCACAATCCATCACCTGCACAATACCGTCCACCGGGCGCTGAGGACGAATCTCATACAGCACATCAACAAATTCAGGTTCGGGCGTGGCTTTTGCCTGGCCCGCATGGATCAGGACAATGCCGTTGTTTTCCTGCCAGTGGTCACGCTTAAGGCCCGGTACCACTTTCTCGATATGATCATCTGTGCCCTGCACCAACACTAAGCGGACTTTGAATTTCCAGCGGCGGCCGTAGCGCAGGCGGAGGTGATCGATGAGCTCTGCACTATTGAAAAAACCTTTCCCACTTGGATCCTGGAGAATCAAAGGCATCTGACACTCGGCAGACTTTCTCTTATTTTCCTCAAAAGCCGCCCTGACACCTGTTTTTCCTGCACGCTCAAACAATCGTTCAACCACCCAACCAATAAGTCCAATCATGAGGATTGAAACCAGGCTCCATATCAGTAACTGGGTGCTATCGAGCGGACCGATCCCAGTCCAGTGCACCATTTTTTCTGGCCAGGCCATGAACAGATACACAAAAATGGCGATGAAAAAAATAAGGGTGAGTACGATGCTCCCAATAAGTGTTTTTACTTTCACAATGTGTCCTGTCGTATCCCTGTGTTATCTCCGGGTGTAACACCGGCAATCCAGATGTCATTTGTATCAGTTTCTACAGCGATTATTTGTGCCGCTCCTGAGCGGGCAACAAGTGAGGATATGGTCACCGCAAGCCAGGGAGCAGAAACACCGCAATAACCGATGAAATCGTCTATGTTTTTATGTTCTTCAGCCATATTGAGAGATAATTTGTTTTCTTCACACGCAGAATGCCACTCTCCCCCCTGCGAGAAATTCAATCCAGTCCCCCAACTTCCCTTAACCTCTTCAGGTGATAATTGGCTCCAGATCAGTGCCCGTGAGAGTGTTTTTGTCAGAGAATCATTTTTGTATTTTTCAGGCCTGCGTAATTGCACGGCCTCAGGAATGCCAGGATGCTTTCGGTTCAACATTAATGCTAACGTTATTGCCTCGCCTTCACCTTCTCCGGGGGCTTGACGAATCTCCGCGCTGAGCGACAAAACCAGTGATGGTTTGCGCCAGGCATTATCGAGCCAGTTGTCGAGCGCTTCAAACCCATTGCCCTCGAGTAAAACGAAAGAACGCCCGGTCTCTGACTGAATAATCTCTGAAGCGATTTGCAATGCATCAGGGATCCCCGGGGTATTAAAGTCAGCTATCAGTAGACAAATAATGTCTGATGGGATTTTTGCGAGTACAGGCTCAATTTGTGTAATAAGTGTTTTTATGGCTTCGCTGAACTTAGTTGATTGCAGCTCTTCAAATCCCGACAATTTCGAGTGTCGGACCTGAGCCCCTTCTCTTGTTTTTTGTACTTGAATAATTGGAGAAGAGGATTGTATTGCAGAAAGTATCTTATCTGTTCTGCTTCCTGACTGCGTTATAACACCTGAAGCAATAAGCCATGCAGAACGTTGCCCCCGCAAAATCTCTTCATTCCATAGCGCATTGCGATTAGCATTCCAGGACTCAGCCCAGACCTGATCTGTTTTGTATGCAATGCGACGCAGGCCAAAAAAGATCCCCCACAAACAGAAAGGAACACCCAGCGCGGTAAACCAGAAAACAAGCCCCTCTTTCGTGCCGGTCCAAAATAAAAATGACAGCAGACAGCCAACAACCAGCAGAAATACAAATAATCCTGACCATTTTCGTGTATCAGGGCGATGGACTTTAGGGACTACCGCAGGGACTTCATCCAGAAACACCGGCATATTTATGCTACCTTACCCGCCGGAAATGAGCTGATCAGCGTACAGCCACATCCACATTTATGGCCATGGAACGCAACAGGAACCCCCTGATCAAGATAGTTTGGATTGCCCTCAATGATTGTCGTCGGCCCATGCCCCTCTTTTGGGCATGAAACCTTATCCCCTTTACGAGCAACCCCAATCCCACCAAACTTCATCGTCCCAGATCCTGTTAACACTGCGCCACCATGGGTGGTTTTATCACCAATACGAACGATTGCTAACATAGCTATATATCCCTAAATTGCATCTGTGATTTTATTTAAGAAATAAAGGTCATTAACTCACTGTTTTATCCAGTCAAGGCGCTTTAACCCATTACTTAAACATCGGCAAACTCCTTCACCAACTTATCAGCTTAACTAACTACCCATACATTAAAAGCATAATCTTTCGCAAAGAATTGACAACTACAATATATCCACAAAATTAATCCACGCGGTAATAATTTTTGCTTTTGACTTATATTTAATCTTTAACATTGAGCTTTCGTAATCAAGTATTTCTACAACATCCCCTTTTATCAAATAGGGCTTATTTCGCTTTTGTTTTTTATTTTCATCGTATAAAAATGCCTTATCATTTCCGATTAACGTTTTAACACTACCATCAAGAGTTAAATTATCAGATGCAAGCAACTTATCAGCATCCGCGTTAGATAAGGTCACCTTTTCTGTAACGCTCTGTTTAGAACAGAGCGTTAATACAGCTACAACTTGCTGTTGTTCAGCAGAAGGCAAGGTAATCCTTTTACAAGCCGAAAGTAAACGTGGGATTTCTCCAGATGAAAATTTGAAGATGTACGCATCCTTAGGATAGTCCATTAATAAAGACACCGCATCGGTAGACACTGCATCCAGAAACAAATTACTTCCTTCTATGTCGGATGTAATAATTGTATTGTTATCATATTCTTTACCTTGGGCATTAGTATATTTTACATTGTAACCATCATTGTTTTTTTCTACGACCCACACACTTCCGTCATTATTTTTAACTTCATTGGCAATAATGACATTTCTCGCATGCACTGCAACTGACAAAAAAATTGACGCTATAGCTATAGAGTAGCTTTTATGGATATTCATTAATCACCGCCATTATAATAATGGATATCATTAGGTGCAGGGTAGCGCGATACCTTTATAACCGGATAATTTTCACCTGAAACGCATTACTGATAATATCCACATAATTATTTATAGTTAAATTTTTACGACCATTGATTATCACCAATTAGTAAAATTAACAAAACACCTATTTCCTATTTATACTACTTGCTACATTTATACAGAACCCATCCAATCACTCGAAGCCTATGGATAGTCAAAGCCGTTATTCCTAATAACAGCATCATAGGCATCATCAATACTGTGTATCGACTACTACATCTAACTTAGTTCCTGTGCTGATTTTATCGAAAGAGTAGTTAGTGGTTTCGGAATCCATTACAACTGATATACTTAGCTTGTTTTTATTAATCCATTTATAGACAACAGAACCACCGTTGATTTTATAGCTATCATTGCTGGAGGATAGATTATTTTTTAAATTATCGGATACGGCTTTATTAAACCCAATAAACATCTGATAAGCGGAACTGACATCTAAGTTATTAAACTTACAAGTATACTTAGGGAAGGTGCGAACAAGTTCCTGATATGAGATCATCATATTCATCCGGAGCGCATCCCAGAGGGACATCATGAGCCATCAACTCACCTTCGCCGATAGTGAATTCAGCACTAAGCGCCGTCAGACCCGAAAAGAGATTTTCCTCTCCCGCATGGAGCAGATTCTGCCATGGCAGAATATGACCGCTGTCATCGAGCCGTTTTATCCCAAGGCGGGCAATGGCCGACGGCCCTATCCGCTGGAGACCATGCTGCGTATTCACTGCATGCAGCATTGGTACAACCTGAGCGACGGTGCCATGGAAGATGCCCTGTACGAAATCGCCTCCATGCGCCTGTTTGCCCGATTATCCCTGGATAGCGCCCTGCCGGATCGCACCACCATCATGAATTTCCGCCACCTGCTCGAGCAGCATCAACTGGCCCGTCAATTGTTCAAGACCATCAATCGCTGGCTGGCCGAAGCAGGCGTCATGATGACCCAAGGCACTTTGGTGGATGCCACCATCATTGAGGCACCCAACTCTACCAAGAACAAAGAGCAGCAACGCGATCCGGAGATGCATCAGACCAAGAAAGGCAATCAGTGGCACTTTGGCATGAAGGCCCACATTGGTGTCGATGCCAAGAGTGGCCTGACCCACAGCCTGGTCACCACCGCGGCCAACGAGCATGACCTCAATCAGCTGGGTAATCTGCTTCATGGAGAGGAGCAATTTGTCTCAGCCGATGCCGGCTACCAGGGAGCGCCACAGCGCGAGGAGCTGGCCGAGGTGGATGTGGACTGGCTGATCGCCGAGCGTCCCGGCAAGGTAAAAACCTTGAAGCAGCATCCGCGCAAGAACAAAACGGCCATCAACATCGAATACATGAAAGCCAGCATCCGTGCCAGGGTGGAGCACCCGTTTCGCATCATCAAGCGGCAGTTCGGCTTCGTGAAAGCCAGATACAAGGGGCTGCTGAAAAACGATAACCAACTGGCGATGTTATTCACCCTGGCCAACCTGTTTCGGGTGGACCAAATGATACGTCAGTGGGAGAGATCTCAGTAAAAACCGGAAATAACGCCAGAAATGGTGGAAAAAATAGCCTAAATAGGCTGATTCGATGTGTTTGCGGGAAAAAAATCGGCCCAGATCCGCGAAATTTTAATCAGCGAGTCAGCTTGGGAAGAAATGACCTGCTTATTCGCACCTTCCTTAGATGTACCATCAAATTGTCGATTAGGGTTTTCATTATGGCAATATTCCCTCCAATCACTCTTTGAATGTGAATCATTATTTTGAGGTGTAATTACATCACTATGCTTATAAAACAAAACATAGTTCTGTTCGGTAACAAACAGGTTATTCCCTGCCTTTACGATTTCATCATAAGGTGCTGGACACTCTTTGCCTGGAAACAATGATGTGAATTCATAAACATTCTCCGGAAGTTGAAGGTTTTCATGTTTGAACAATGCGCTATAAAGATTCAATGTCTTAGTCGACATAAAATATGAAATCGCACTTTTCTTCAGCTTGACATAATCAGTTGAACATACGCTTTTGTTTTCTAAGAAATCATTAGTTATTATTAACTTCTTATCCTCAATGCTCAAAATAGACTTACTGTAGATCATATTAAGATGTTTTATGACATCGGTATCATGCTTACCAAAAAGATCATTTCCTGATACCTTATCAAACACCCATTGAGTTCCTTTTGTATCGTCATCTGAGTGTGCCATACCTGATAGCAATGATACCAATAAGAAAGTCAGATTCGCTCTATTATACATCCGCCTCCCCTCACGATATTAATAAGACACTCATAGCCAAATCTCATGCATTCTATTGCAGCTATCTACACCTGGATTAATCAGGAATATTTTTTGTCACGACAAGACATCCATTACTACCTTCGCTGAAAGAAATTTCCGTCACTCCCCCAGGAAAAGATTGGGTGACAATAAGTTTTTTAGCACTGTTCCATTTATAAGAGACGGCATCACAATTATTATCACATTGAGAAGTAAAATCATGATTCAGATTCAAGCTAGCTGATAAATTTTTTCTTTCTTCTCCTGACAGGCTATTCCTATATTTAGAATAAGCGTCTAACAATGTCATTTTTTTATACATACACTCTTCAATTGTTCCATCGCCATAAACCTGTTCAATCGTCTGCTGCTTCTGCACACAATTAATATTAGTATCTTTATGCTCTGCATTATTTTGAGTGTAAATGACAGCTCTGTTTTTAAGAATCATTACTAATGAATCATTAATTTTAATAAAATATGAAAAAGGATAGTCACAGCTAGATACACCATTCTTTGAAGTAAACAGAGTAATCCCATCATTCACATCTAAATTGTATTTAGAAAAGAACTCTTTATATAATTCAACAGTTTTTTGGCCATGCCAATAATTCAAAGGTTTTTTTTCTAACTTATTATATTCAAATTCGCAAACATTTCTAATAATGACACTTTTATTGTCAATTATAATTTCTTTTCCTCTGAACACATTATCTATAGAGTCTTTTGTTATATAAACCCCATTTGGATCAATCGGGGTCGATATAATATAATGCTTCCATTCTATTTTTTGTTGTTCCGGTGACACAGAATTTATAGCATTGTTTGATTGAGCCTCTGCAACAATGGAGAAGGCACTTAAAAAAACAACAAATAAAACTTTAATCATCACTAATCCTTACAATCAATGTGCTGAGTCATAAATACCATTCAAAAACATATTATTCTCTGACACTCTCCTTTTTGCAAGGCCAGGGTCACCACCATTAGTGATATCTAAAAATTCATTAGCTGCTTCTTCATATTTTTCAGAGTTAACAAGCCTCAATAAGTTTGGAGCCCCATTTGCAGCAAAGAAAAACTCGCCACAGTTAAATAGCAAGCTAACGAGTGCATCGAATTCATATTGGAACAATTTCACGCCAACATCTCTCTTTACACCATTTTCGAACCTAATCAAATCCAAATAAAAATATCTATCAGCATCAGACGCAGTAATCCCTCGTTCAAACTCTGTAGGTAAGGATATATTTTCACATCGTTGAGTCTCAATTAAATGTCCATATCCGATTGTGCAATTACCCTCTGTGTCGTTATAGGCACTTAGGCGCAATGCTTCCCATGACTTTATAAATACCTTTCCTGCTTCAGATGTACGAAGCTGAGATATATCCATACGTTCAGATGGTTCAGACTGGTGAGTTCCTTCTCCGAAGATATTATCATACCCTTCATTCAATATACTAATTGGGTCAATTAGATCTTTACGCCTTAAAAAAGGTAGGATAGATCTATCAGTCAAAGGTGCTCTGATATTATACGCAACATCACCTGTATATACTTCAAAATGAAGCATATATACCACTGTGCCATCAACTTTCACTGTTGGCAACCCAGTTCTGGTACTGATAAGCTTACCAGTATTGCCAATGACATCCCCTTTACTAATATTCTGCCCAACACTTACCTTAATGCTCGATGGATCTAACTCGCCATACCTGACTATAAACTTTCGTCCATTAACAGTTTCATGGAGAATGGTAACCTCATTTGTTGCATCATAGAAAAAACCTGAACCAAGCACTTTTCCGTCACAAACAGCTACGACAGCCTCATAAGGATTAGTATACAAGTCTCTCGCAGCATGCTTTCTGGTACCACCAGAACGATTTCGTCCAAAGATTGCCTGAGATGCATTGTTGTCACTTAATGATGCAGCCCAGTAATATCTATTCCAAACACCTTCGATATCATTTTTAGGTTTAACTTTCAAAGGAAAAATGATGTCCTTACTCTTATTCTGAGATATTGCGGATAAAAACGCAATCGGATGCATATGCCACAGCTCACCTGCCATCCCGGAGACCGGTTTCATCCACTTCATCTTCTCGATAAAGCTTTCCGTATAGGTTTTCCATATGGCCATTGACGGATCGGCGGTTAGCGTATCCAGATATGTTTTCCAGTAGACATCGTCCTTTCCGTAATACCATTCGCTGGGGTGCCTGACAATAATACGGTAGAGATGATCACGATAAGACGGGTTGTGCACTGCCTGCAGATACTCTTCTTCCGAGTATTGCCCGTCATTATTGGTGTCGATCTGCTTCAGAAGGCGGCTGTAATTATACTGGTTCATCGCCCGGCTACTGTCCGTTTCATTTTGGGCAGCCTGATAAAGCTGTTCAAGGACCCCTTTTACAACGTTATCAGGGTGATGGATACCGTCTATCAGATCGAAGCTCTCTGGCGCTTTATCCAGAGTAACAAACCCCAGTGAAGCGAGGTCAAACTGCGCCACTTTTTTCACGCTGCTGGCAGCCATCCAGCCACCTTCTGGCCTCACCTGGTAATACGCTGCCTGGGTATTATCCGTCAGCGCCTTACCATCAGCATCTACGCCCGGGACTCTTGAACGGATCAATATGCCAGGTGCACGGCTCTTACGCTCAGTGCTCACCATGTTACCCGACGCATCCGGCATAAATAATGCGGCCCCTTCGGCATAGCTCAGGTATGCAGGATTGTCTTCCCCGGCTTTATCGGGGTTGGTCAGGAAGACCGGGAGATTATTGTCCGGGCTCAGGCACTCAATGTGCACCTGATAACGCGAGCGTTTACCACTTTCTTCCGGCAATTCATAAAAGCCAAGATGACCAATACTGTCTCCGGCACTTATTGCCACAGGCGTTTCAGGGACCACGACTTCGCCGTATTTTGCCGCCCCCTGTGACCGGGCTCCTTCTGCTATCAGATTGTCATTGTCCGAAACAACCCAGACCCGATCGCCTTTTTTCAGCTCCCCATTATCTCTGTCCAGGATTACAAGGCTGAAAATACGATTATCAGTTAAGCGGGTAAATGAGGCGCTGCCAGGATCAACCATGACAGGAAAATCTTTCGGCAGTTTGCAGCGTTTTGTTCCTGTACTGACATCCTCCGTGCTGAAGTAGGCTTTCAGTGCCGTGCCGGTTTTATACCCCTGCTCATTACCGGTTCCTGCATGATAAGCTGGCGAACATTTTTTCCACCAGGAAGGAGGTGTAGCCTTGCCGGAAAGAGGTTTTAACCAGCCTCTGTCTGACACTGTCCAGACTTTCTCACCCGCCGACAGTGGGCCGGAATCATTGACGAGCGTCACCTCACAGAACTGACGGTGATGGTGCACCGAATGTGTTGAGGTCATTACCTTGTCACTCAGTTTCACCTGAGTTCCCGCAGGCAGCGAACCCGTCCCTGTCCCCGTATTCACCTGCGCCGGGGAGGTGTAATAAGACTGGCCTTTTGCTGTCTCCCGGAGGTTTGCATCTGTCTGACCGTAAGCAGAGACGGGTGCCAGATTCATATAAAGCGTATGGAATGTCAGCCCGCCGGACGTATTTTCTCCTGGCTGAATGTAATGTCTAACCAGTACAAATGAGGTTGAGAAATAAAGCTTATCTCCGCGCCATGCAATGAAGTCGTAATCCTCACAGACGCGGTACGCAACAATTTCGCCATCTGCCATACACCCTACGGCCTGTTCCCCGACATACGGCTGATTAACATAGCCAAGCTCAGAAGGGTTGCTTCCGGTCAGTGCGCACCACGGGGCAGTGGCATCCGTAATATGAATACCGCCATGCCACATTCCCTGGCTGCCAATAAGATAAAGACCAGTGCTCTCGCGATCCAGCAGACTCAATAATTCTTCCGAATTTCCGAATACCTTACCTTGTCCATTAGAAGGTATCGGGAAGCTTATTTTTGGTATTGAAGCCATCGTTTTTCCTCCCTGCTATTCACTGGCCCACTTGGCTGAATTTTTTCCAGTCACACTGATATCGGTTTTTTTGAAGTCAGGGGTGTCAACGGGAAGTGTGTTCCCCGTCCCAGGCACAAGATAATTTGACGCTCTGGTTACGAAATCCCCGTTAGTCCCATGCTCAATCCCACTTTCGCTCAGCTTGAGGTAAGACCCTCCGCCGTTCAGCGTCAGGGTTTTCGGGGTGCTGATGGTGATTTCATCCTGGCTGCTGGTGATCGTGAACTGCTGGTCGGCGCTCATTTCCAGCGTGCTGTGCTGGGCACGCACTTCAACGTTGCCCAGGTTGGCGATGACCTTCGCCCCGGCCTTATGGGCAAACAGCCCCAGAGACTGCTCAGCGCTCACCGTGACATTTTTCATGGCCCCGATATCGACATGCTGGCCTGCGGTGACCATGGTGTTTTTTGCGCTGGTCAGCTGCAGATGCTCGCCGGAGGTCAGGGCCACCCCCTGCGGGGCGGAGGCCAGCACCACAGCCGACTGTAAATCTTTCAGGCGGCTCTGGTGCAGGTTGGTCTGCGTCTGAATATCGCAGGTCAGCGCTTTTGCCTGTTCGGCTGCGCCGTTCAGCGCCTGCATTTCGCTGTTGGCCTGGGTAATCTGACTGACTGCCGGGTTCATCTCCAGCACCTGCCCCTGGCCTTTGGTCTGGGCATCCGCTGTCAGATAAATACCACGGGCGGCACGCACGGCACCAAATTCATCCGTGCGCAGTTCAAAGCCAGTACCGCGCTGTTCACGCCGGGCATCGACCAGGTGGCCGATATTGAGCTGAGTTTTACCAAACTCCGTCGCGAGCTTAATGTGCTCTTCCTGGCGCTTGTCTTCCAGGCGGAGTTTGTTGTTTGCAGGCGTTCGCAGAACGTTGCGCGTGTGGTTATCGTCGGTGACGTGATCCGGATGTTCAGAATCGTGCTGGGCATGGGCGATATACGGGCGATCGGGATCGCCCGCGTCGAACATCACCGAGACTTCGGTACCGTCCAGCAATGGTGCGTGGAAACCGTAGTTGTCGCCGGCATACGGCTTCGCCATACGCAGCCACAGATAGGCATAGCCCTGCTCACTGCTGCTGCGGTCAAAGTCGAGCTTCGTGCGGTAGCGGCCCTGATTGTCCAGCCAGGCATAGGTATCGCCTTTCTCGGTACTTTCCACACGCGCGGGCAACGTTCCGGCGATCACCGGGCGGTTATGCAGCGGCGGGCGGTAGCACACGGCTTCGCTGTAAGGGAGCCCGGTAAAGGTCATCTGAAAACTTTTTTTGCGCGACCCGCTGCTCTGCACACCCGTAATGACGATACCGTCTTTCAGGCTGGCTGGCAGTGAGCCCTGCGGCTCAAGTACTTCACCCGGTGCCAGCACCGGGCTGGTCGTTTTCCCTGTGACCGCCTGCTGCGCATTCAGAATACGTTCATGACGCAGACGGGCATAATACGCCCCGCTTTCCGGGGTGTCGGTATCCCCTTCACTCAGGAAAGGCTCGGCGTAGTGATATACCTCCCCCGTGGTGATGCCATCCGCCGTGCTGACAGACGCGGAACTGTCCTGCGGCGTCAGCGCTTCGCGGTAGTTGTAGTCGCGGTTGGCAACGCTTTCAGACACCACCAGATGCCCGGTTTTGATATCCCAGACGCTGAGCTGACCGTTATCACTGGTGCGTGACGGCTGGATCAGCGGCAGGGTGACGCCAAACTGATACTGCTCCTGGCTGTCCTGGAAAATCACCACATCCTGTTCAAGGCGGCCGTCCATTTCAAAGCGCCAGAAAATCCCGACTTCTGCCAGCAGGCGCTGCACGAACTCAAGGTCGGTTTCGCGCCACTGGGTGATCAGCTCGCGTGCCGGATAGGCCTGCGACAGACGGAATTCGAAATCAGCCCCTTCCAGCCCGTGGGAACGCAGGATCTGCTCCACGACTTCCACAACGGACTGATTGAGGTAAATCTCGCTGCGTTTTGTGTGCTGTAACAGCGCGATGCGCGGCACGATTTTCAGCGTGTAGTAAGTTTCATCCGCCGAAGTCGAAAGACGCTGGAATGTCTCAACCACGCCATAGACTGTACGCACAGGCGTGGCAGGCAGACCGTTATACAACGGAACCTGAAACGTGAACGACGCTGGTTTAAGCAACATGCTGTCGCTGGCAATATCGCCAGCGGTGCAGGTCACTTTAACGGTGTAGTGCCACGGTTCGCTGAGCTTCTCCTCCGCTTTGAAATTGAAGACATCCAGAAAGTGCGGGCACTCGTGAACGTTCAGCTTGTAGCGGGACATCCCCAGAAGTTCGTCGATTTTTTCCTTTGCCAGGGTAATCACTGAATCATTCATGGCGTTTATCCTCTGACAGGCTCAGTAGCCGGTTCGTCAAATGCCAGCACGATCCCTTCTTCCTCATTCCACCCTAACGTCAGTGAAGTCGGTTTCTGCTTCGCCGCCATATGGCTGAGCAGCTGCTGGCTAAGCACCGGCAGAATTTGCTGGTTGAGCAGGCTGTCGACGTTACGCGCCCCGGTATCCGGCAGCAGGCAGGCTGCGGTCAGGGCGTCATACAGGCTCTCGTCAATATACGTGGTCAGGCCGTAGTGACGATGTAAGCGCTTACTGACCTGTGCGAGCTTCATCTCAACGATGGTGCGCATAGCCGTTTCCGCCAGCGGGCGGTAAATCACGGTCTGGAAGCGGGCGAGCAGCGCCGGCTGGAAGTGGTCTCGCAGGATCGGACGCAGCAGTTCGTGGAGATCGCCTTCGGTGGCCTCCGGCTGTTCGTCGATCAACTGCATCAGGTGGTCGCTGCCAAGATTCGAGGTCATCAGAATGACGGTGTTACGGAAGTCTATTTCACGCCCTTCGCCGTCGCGCATAAAGCCGCGGTCGAATACCTGATAGAACAGGTTCATCACGTCACGATGTGCCTTTTCTACTTCATCGAGCAATACCACGCTGTAAGGGCGCTTGCGCACCGCTTCAGTGAGAATACCGCCCTGTCCGTAACCGACGTAACCCGGAGGCGAGCCCTTCAGCTGGGAAACAGTGTGCGGCTCCTGGTACTCGGACAGGTTGATGGTAATCAGCGATTTTTCACCACCGTACATCACGTCTGCCAGTGCAAGCGCAGTTTCAGTCTTACCGACGCCACTCGGGCCAACCAGCAGGAACACGCCCTGCGGACCGTTCTCGGACGTAAGCCCGGTTTTCGCCGCACGCAAGCGCTGGGCGATGGCGGTCAGCGCCACATCCTGCCCAACCACGCGTTTGCCGATTTCATTTTCCAGGGTTAACAGCTCAGTTTGCTCGTCCTTCATCAGCGAGGAAAGCGGTACGCCCGTCCAGTCTGCAATCACGGTGGCAACGGTGCGTACGTCCACATCAACGGAGAGCAGCGGGTTGCTGCGCTGCATTTGATTGAGTTCCTGTTGCAGCGCGTGGGTCTCGCTCTGGCGGGAAATGTCCTGGCGGCATTCCAGCAGTTGTTCGGTGAGTTTCAGCTCCTGACCGTACTGGGTTTCCAGTTCGTCGAGCCCGACGATAAGGTCGTTCTCTTCCTGCTCGATGGCGGTCAGGCGTTCACCGTGGCTCTGATTGCCGACTGCGATATCTTCCAGCAGCGCCTGCTTCTCCATTTCAAGAGAGGTAATCTGCGCGCGAATGCGGGTCAGCTGTTCCGGCATAGTGTCCAGGCTCATACGCACGCGCGCAGCGGCGGTGTCCAGAAGATCTACCGCCTTGTCCGGCAACTGGCGGCCGGTCAGGTAGCGACGGGAGAGCGTGACCGCGGCACGGACCGCATCATCGGTGATATGCACGTTGTGGTGTTCGGCGTAGCGGGATTTCAGGCCGCGCAGCATCAGGCAAGCAGTGTCATCGTCCGGCTCGTCTACTTTCACCATCTGAAAGCGGCGTTCCAGGGCGGCGTCGCGCTCGAAGTATTGTTTGTATTCAGACCAGGTGGTGGCCGCAATGGTGCGCAGTTCGCCACGTGCCAGCGCAGGTTTCAGCAGGTTCGCCGCATCCGCGCCGCCGGCCTGGTTACCGGCCCCAATGATAGTGTGGGCTTCATCGATAAACAGCAAAATCGGTACCAGCGACTGCTGCACGGCATCAATGACGTTTTTCAGACGCTGCTCGAATTCGCCCTTCACGCCTGCACCCGCCTGCAGCAGGCCGAGATCCAGGGTGCGCAGTACCACTGGCTTGAGGGATTCCGGCACATTGCCCTCGGCGATACGCAGCGCCAGGCCTTCGACCAGCGCCGTTTTGCCGACGCCAGGTTCGCCCACCAGAATCGGGTTGTTCTTGCGACGGCGGGAGAGGATGTCCACCATCTGGCGAATTTCAGTGTCGCGCCCAAAGACCGGGTCGATCTTGCCCTCTTTCGCTTTGGCGGTAACGTCGAGGGTGAATTTATCCAGTGCGTTCTGCAATGCCGGGCTTAGTTCGCCTTCTCTTATCTCAGCACCAACAGGACGTCCAACAAATTCCACTTCGCCACCGTGGTTTTGTGCCAGTTCAGCTTCCTGTTGCACATCCGGGCGCTCTTCGGACTGCGCATCCAGCAGCGGGCGCAGGCGCTCCAACTGGCTCTGCCCGAGCGTCAGCAGTGGCCACAGACCATCGCAGCGCGCCAGTTTAGGCTTATCGACCAGCGCCATCAGCAAATGCACACTGCGGATGTTCTCTTCCCCATTAAGGGAGGCAATCAACCAGGCTTGCTGCATCAGCGTCTGAATGCTGTCTGAAAGCTGCGGGCGACTGCGAACAGTGCGGGGAAGTGTATCCAGCCAGCCGAGCAACTCCTGCCACAGCGCATCCATATCCCACTCGTAGCGGCGTGCCAGCACCGTCAGGTCGCCTTCCCCCTGTTCGAGCAGCTTCAGCAGCCAGTGCTCCGGCAAAATTTCCGCATGGGCGCGGGTCTGGCAGAGCGACGCTGCGCCTTCCATCGCACGGGCACAGTAAGGGTTCAGACGTCGCAACAGGATGGCTGGATTTTCCATGAATCTCTCTCTTTGTCGGTTCCTGGACACGCTACCGCCCATCGCTGTTTCCCGTGAAGGGGACCAAAGCGCATATGGTCAGGCTGGCAGTTTGTGGTTTTCTTTGCTGAAAGCCCGTTACATACAGGCACTCAGCAAAAAACTGCGGACAGGGCCCTGTCCGCATGCGACTTACGCAGTAGCGCGTTCGTTCCAGGAATCGGAATGAATGATGTTGCCGTCTTTGTAGGTCCAGGTGATTTTTTCGTAACGCAGTTCGATCTGCTCGAGATGGTTGTGCTTCTCGAAAGAAGGATCCTTGATGTCGTGCATCACAGGGTTCACTTTCACCACTTTCACGTTTTCCAGTTTGGTGTTGAAGTACTCCACTTCCTGGCCCGCGTCGTTGATCTTGTACCACTTGAATTCCGCAGACTTCAGGGTCTGGCCGGTGGTCACAGCCTTGTAGAGGTACGGGCTGGAGGAGTCGATTTCCTTGGTGAACATGAATGGGGTGTGGATACGGGTACCGGTCAGCTTGCCGGTGTTGTTATCGGTTGGGATGTACAGGTTATGTTGCTGTGCAACCACTTCGATGCTGCCTTCACGATCCTGAACGTCCACAGAACCTTTGATGTCCGCACCGCCGTCGTCTTTCAGCCAAAGATAAACAGGAATTGCCATCGGATTTACTCCATTAATGTTGAGAAACGTCATCATCCTGCGATGACGCTGAGGTTTTGCCGGGTATCTGACAGGCATTGGCCTGCGGTACCAGACTGATTTCGACACGGCGGTTGAGCGCTCTGCCCTCCGGGGTGTCATTGGTTGCGACCGGGCGGCTCTCGCCATAGCCCTGCACCGCAAAACAGCTTTCCGGCACGTCACCGGTGTCACGCATCCAGTCGCGTACCGCTTCGGCACGCTTAAGGGACAACGTCTGGTTCAGTTGCGGATTGCCGGTGTTATCGGTATGCCCGGACACGACAATCAGCCAGCCTGGTTTGGCCTTGATGCCCACCAGCGAGTTGACCAGCATTTTGGTGGAGCCGGATTTGAGCTCGAATTTGCCCGAGTCGAACAGCGACATGCTGTCGAGGCGAACAATTTTCGGCACCACTTTTGGTTTTGGTGGCGGCGGAGGTGGTACGTAGGTATCGATGGCCTGCTGAACGCTCAGCCACAGGCGATCGCCCGGATAGAGCCCCAGACCATAACGCTGCGGCTCGCCCTGGCGCTGCCAGCGTTCCAGCAGTAAAGCGTCCTGCTGTAGGGCATACAGGGACTGCGCCTTCGGTGCGTAGTGCGTCATTGGAATGGCATACCAGCGCTGCAGATCGGAGGCGATAAGCCCGATTAGGGACTGGTTATGTAGCACGGACAGGCCAAGTGCACTGACGATGCAAAGCAGCAGGAACATCACCACCCGACGCCCGGTTTTCCCGCCCTGAAGTGGCATGGCAAAAGGTGCAAGCAAAGGCAGAACAGGGTCTGCAAAGTGCCACAGTGCGGGATACGTCGCGGTTGCAACTGGAGGCAGCAATTTCGAATGGCGGAACAACCACTGCGGCCAGACGGACTCTGTCAGAGTACGAAGAGAGCCACTGCGGACAACCACCGCAAACGGCGTGACGGCCGGGCACAGACTGTCCACTTTGGTCAGCTCATCCATCACCACCTGTTGTAACATGCTCATAGCATGAGAAAGATATGGCAGACGGGTCACGTTTTGCGGAAGAGCCCGCCACTCATCCAGCGTCAGCGCCGGTTCATCCGCCGGGCAGACCAGCGGAGTTTTACCCCGGATCACAATCCACGGTGTTTCCGGGCCGGAAAACTCACCCGCCAGTACAACTGGCGGCAGGTAGCCAGAAAGATTCTTCAGCTGTTTCACCTGCTGGCGGAGCACTTTCAGGGAGGCACGCAGCAATCCTTCATCCTCGTGCAAATCCGGCAGGCAGCGGAACATCACCACCAGTTGCCCGGCCATGCGAGGCTCACGCGCCAGTAAGCGATCGGCAAACTTGCTTAACTGATCCGTTGCACCGACGTTCAGATAGCAGCCCTGCGCAGTGGTACGGCACCCACCTTCCGTAAAAAGGTGCTCGCTGAGATCGCCGCACACCAGCAAAACCGGTCCGGTAAAACCAGATGGAGGATACACACCCTCATCGGCTTGCTTCCCGGTTGGCTGCTGACGACGATAGCGGCGACGCATCACCAGCAAGGCTAAAATGCTCCCTGCGAGCGTCAGCGCGCTTTTAAACAGTGCGGAGACATTCACAAATCCCCAGATAACCCAGAGTGCAGCAGCCAGGCACATCAGCACCGGAAATACAGCCCGTAGCAGTGCAGATCTTCGCATCAGTGCAGCTCCGGAAGTTGCTGGTGTAGCAGATCCTGCAACCACAGGTGACCACCCGCCCAGACCAGCACCGTGAGCACCACGGCCAGGATTATCCAGAACCACACGGAACGCAGAAGGTTGTAACGACGTTTTCCGGTTTTCTGTACGACCAGATCCACACCGGTCTCCAGCGGTGGTACTCGCTCATTCAGGGCAGCAATGACTTCTTCACGCTGCTCCTGCCCAACGCCGGAGAGGCTGAACTGCCCCTGGAACCCCAGCGCAAGAACACGCTGGTAGCAGGTTAGCACTGCCGGGACCGGAGACGGCTGGCGCAGCACTTCCGCAATACGATCGTATAACGCCCCGCCCGCACGCAGCGAACCAAAGTAACGGGCCTGCAGCGGTGCAGCACGCCAGGCTTTGATACCTTCGTCCACATCGATCTTCTGCATCCCTTCAGACTCAGATTCACCGGCATCCGCTTCAGGATCAGCAACGACAGGTTTACGGTTCATCACCGCTTCATCCAGCAAAGCGCATTGCGCATAAGAAATATGCGTGATGCTCTCGCTGTCATAACCGGCCCGCTCCAGTGCTTCACGTACACTTTCCACCTGCACGCAGCAGTTTTTATACAGCGCCTGCCCATCCGGCGCCCTGGCACCGTGACGCAGCTGCGCCACGGTAAGCCAGGTGTCCGCCATCAGGCTGTCGATATCGATATCCTTTCTCATGAGCGCAGCACCGCAAATAGTTCAAGTTCAAGCTCACCCAGCAGCGACGGTACGTAGAACAGGCACACGCCCTGCTCCAACATGTCATGCGCTGCACGACTCTCCATATCCAGCACGAAGTACTGATTTTCCAGGCGCACCGGCAACGCCGCAGGCACGCGGCTGAGAGGGATAAGACCAATCCCTTCCATCGCCACACCGGAAATCTGCCCCACATCGTCCGGTGTACCGGCCATCGCCATTTCGGCAAACTTCTCGGCCACCTGCCAGGCAGGCAGATTCGAACGGACAGACAGGTAGAAATCGGCTTCTTCGCGCAGACGAATATCGTGCAGTACCGCCTTCCAGGTCTGCTCGTCCTGACGGGTCATGTTCACGGCAACAACACGCGACGGCAGGCTGGCTTCCAGCAATTCACTGATCAACTCAAACAGAGGTGGGAAGGTATTTTCCGGTACCTGATGGTCGTATCCTGGGATGGCATCCAGATCGCGCTCCAGTGAGAACGTCAACATACTGCCAGCCAGGCGCGCCAGTTCAGCCCAAACCTGTTCAGGATGCCGGGCCGGGAAGCGTTCGAACTCAGTCAGCACGCGGGCATGGGTATTCAGCGCATTCAGCAACCAGAACAGAGAGACGTCCGCCACGGCAAAATCCGCCATGCGATCGTTACTTTCACGACGCATTGCCATCAGACGCTGACGGCGGGAACGCAACTGGCGATTCAGCAAGACCAGACGTTCACGCAGGAGATTGCTCGCTGAGAACATTACCATCGGCGGCACAAAATCAGGGTCCTGACGCCATGCACCTTGCCCGTCACGCAGCAGACGAGCGACAGCACAGGTCTGCCAGGCATCGTTACTTTCGTGATCGAAGCGGAATGCCAGATTAAATCGGGCCACCGCCATCGGCTCTTCTTCCTGTCCGAAGGCATCCTGAACCGTCACCCACTCTTCGCGATAGCGCAGCGGACGCTCAGCAGGCACCGTATCGGTCTGAACGTTCACAATCCCTGGCAGCATGACCGGCAGAGCGACAAACACGGTCACGCTGTCCGTACGCCCGGAATTCGGAGGCAGAATTTCACGAGGCTCTGGCGACAGATCGCTACTTTGGGTATCAATCAGCGTGCCATCCGGCAACCACAGGCGCAGCGACTGCGCCTGTACTCGTCCGGAAGCCAGGAGCGCTTCATTCAGTTCCACGTGTTCGACACCCCACGGGAAGGGGGTGGTCAACGTGGACAGGCCTGCTCGGGAAAACGCCTCCCATTCAGACTGCTGCTGGAACTGTTGTGGGGCCAGCAAAGCCCCTTCGTTCCATAACGGACGATATATTTTCATCCCTGATTTTCCCTCGCCTTACGACTTGGCCTTCGGCATCTGGGAAACCAGTGACAGGTTGACGTCCATCCCTTCCACCTGGAAGTGCGGGATAGCAAACAGTTTCACGCGGAAGAAGCCCGGGTTATCCTCGATGTCTTCTACCACCACTTTCGCATCGCGCAGCGGATGTGACGCCTGCAGCTCATCGCCCGGATCGGTCATTTCCGTCACCAGACCGCGAACCCAGGTGTTGAGCTCAAGTTCCAGCAAACGACGATCCTTAGTGGTGCCGATGTTTTCGCGCTGAATCAGCTTAAGGTAGTGCGCAATACGCGACAGCAGGAAAATGTACGGCAGACGGGCGTTGATGCGGCTGTTGGCGGTAGCATCAGCGGTGTCGTACAGCGCCGGTTTCTGGGTAGAGTTCGCAGAGAAGAAGCACGCATAGTCGCGGTTGCGATAGTAGGACAAGGGAATGAACCCCAGATTCGCAAATTCAAACTCGCGGGTTTCCGGGATCATCACTTCTGACGGGATCTTGACCTGATTACCGGTACCCAGATCGTACAGATGGATTGGCAGATCCTGCACGGCACCACCGGCCTGCGGGCCACGAATTTGTACACACCAGCCGTTGTTGATGAAGCTGCGAACCATGTTGGATGCAAAGGCGAAGGATGCGTTGGTCCACAGGTATTTATCGTGATCCGGGCCTTTCACTTCTTCCACGTAGTTGAAGCTCCGCACTGGCACGGTATCCGGACCATACGGCAGACGTCCCAGCACGCGTGGCATCACCAGGCCGATATAACGGGAATCATCCGTCTCGCGGAACGATTTCCACTTGATGTACTCCGCACGGTCGAAGTAGTTACCAATGTCTTTGATGGCCGCGACATCTTCCATGGTATCTTTCAGGAAGAATTTCGGACCTGCAGAGCCGATAAACGGCATATGCGCGGCAGCTGAGACTTTCGAGATGTTACGCAACAGGGCAACGTCCTGTGCAGACGCGTCAAATTCGTATGCGGAAATCAGCGCAGCAATAGGCTCTCCACCCGGCGTGTCATACTCATCAATGTATGTCTGCTTATATAATCCGCTCTGGATAATTTCCGGGCTGTCTTCGAAGTCCTGACGCAGATCTTCTTTAGACATATCAAGCAGTTCGACTTTCACGTTCTGGCGGAAATCGGTTTTGTCGACAAGGGATTTAACGCCGCGCCACAGACTTTCTACCGCCTGAAAGTCTTCATGGTGCATGACAGCGTCAAGCTGACGGCTAATCTGGTAGTCCAGTTCTGCGATATGATGGTCAATCAGGTTTTTGTCGAGTTTTTCAACTTTTGAGCCCGATTTTGTCAGGCACTCCAGGAACACCTGCATCCCCGCCGTTAAGCGCTCATCCGCAGTCGCATCCGACATCGCCTGCGCGTCCTGCCAGATATCCAGTGCACTCAGTTCAGACACCGGATTCAGATTGATTTTCTCAAACAGAGACGCGTAAACCCCACCTGCTGCAGGACGTTCAAGCACCACACTCTCGCCACCAGCGGCATTCTCATTTTTTACAGACATCAACATCTTCCTTATTAATCCGTTTAAACAACGTGACCGTTATGGCTGTTTCGGAGCCAGAGCTGACAGCTCAGTTCTGAGTTCTGCGCTTAATTCCGGGTCGAGGAGAATTTTTTCCAGCTCCTTTCGGAATGCCTGGTTATCCAGCAGGTTTGCTTTTAAATCACGCAGCAAATTACGCATGGACAGCATCGCCTTCAGCTGTGGAATTTGTCGTGAGACCTGTTCCGGTGTGAAATCCTTCATGCTCTGGAATGTCAGACTGATATTGTCTTCACTGCCATCACCGGCAAGCGTGTTTTTGACGGTCAGATTTACTTTTGGGGAATATTCGGAAAGCACAGAGTCAAAGTTATTTTTGTTGAGATTAACTTTTTTACGCTCGGATAATGACGCGGACTCCTGGCCATGACTGAAATCGCCCGCCACCAGTAATTTCAGAGGAAGCTCCGTTTTCTTACTCGCGCCACCGGTATGCAGATCCAGTTTTAGATTAATACGTGCCTTGGGAATTTCGGATTGATAGGAAGAGTTAGACATAGCTGTCCCTGTTCTATGGAGTTATAAAAACGATCAATACCAGCGAGAATTTAATAAGAATGGCAAACCCAGCCAGAACATCTTCCTGGTTCACATAATCCGACGAGAATCAAAATCCCGGAGTTAAAAGCGAGCGCATTCTATTCACCAGCATGTCGACACTGTATTTTGGGTATTTCTCTGAAATAAAAAATTTCGGATAAGACCCACTAGCGGTGAGTGTAGGAACGTTCCCTACGGGACTGGAAATGAAAATATGTAACAGAAAGTTACATATTCAAATTTAACAAAAAAAGATCATCATTCTGATTTATAAGAATTTTCTTTAAGACATCCATGTAAACCCCATGGGATAAGGCTGCTTAGTAAGCGATCAATTTAACTTAGGGATGAAATCGAGCAAAATCTCACCTGACTCGTGAAATATCTGATTTTGTACTTTTTTAAAAAAATGAGAGATTGGAAGGGAATGAGTATGTTTAAAATAGCATGCACACCCAGCATGGCGTGCAACATTAATTCATTTACAAGATCATTTAACACACACGAAATTATTCACAAAAAATATATATCAGTAGTCCACTACAGAAGAGTATCGAAAAAAATATAAGATAATTACCGCTGTGAGCAATGCAATCACGCTCCGGCGATGCGTTTGAATTCACCTTACTCTGACCCACCGCCATCCAATAGCCATTGTCGCCGCCACAATCGTCACTCCCGCCGCCACATGCAGCAGAAAATCCAATGGATGTACCTCCACCGGATGGCAAAATGACAGTAACGTCAGCGCCATACAGGACACCCCCGCTCCAGCGATAGCTAACGTACGTAACGGATACAACGTCCGCGTTCTGCGTAAATACGCGATCACAATCGCGACCATTGGTGTGCTGACCGCCATCATAAACAGATAGCAATTCACCTCGTCGGGATGATGGGCCTGAATATGCGTCCGTCCGAGGCTTAACACCACGCCCCCCAGCCAGAGTGCAATCAACGGTGCGAACCCTTTCCAGCCCAACAGCTTACGCCCGGCAATACTCAGCAGAAACGCATTGCGAATGGCCAGTGTCCCCATGACAAATGCCAGAATAAGCTGAAACGCCGCCAGTATTGCGCCGGATTGCGTCCAGTCCGTTGCCACACGCTGAAATACCAGACTGCTTAACCAGCCACACGGCAGTGCCATCAGCAGCCACGCGACAACGCGTCGGTTGCTTGCCCAGGGCCGACGTATCGGACTGGCATCCTGACTGAGTTTTGCAATTAAAAGATTATGATCGGCCATGGTTCGCTCCCATCCGGCGAAGGTTGGTTAGTGCTCTGTGTAGTAACGATTTCACGGCAGCAATGCTTAAATTATAACGAGCAGCAGCCTCCGCAAGACTCATTTCCTGTAGATGGATATGCTCCACAATCTGGCGCTGACGCGAAGGAAGCTGGTCTAATATCATCGCCAACTCTTCTTCCCTTTCTTCATCTTCCGGGGTGTTGTCAGAGACCTCCTCTGCAATCTGCCCATCACCCGTTTCACGTAGCCAGTGATGGCCACGCCTGCGTAATGCGTCAACGGTTCTGGCCCGGGCGATAGCCATCAACCAGGGCAAAAAAGGACAGGCCGGATCGTAGGTATGCCGCACCCGGTGAACCGTCAACAGGACGTCCTGAATAACGTCGTCCACCAGCACGCTGTCGGAAATCTGCTTGTGAACAATCGCCCTGATCGCCGGGACGATAGCCCGCAACAACTGTGTATAAGCCTCGCGTTCGCCCGCCTGAGCGCGAGCCATTAGCGCGGGCCAGGCTTCACGCGGCGCTAAACCGCTATCCATTTTTCGCCATGGCAGTTACCTCATGCTTTTTTACCGGATGCCTGATTCAGGGCGTTAACGACAATTGAGGGCGTCAGAACCTGAGGAAGCACTTTCGGTGCGCTACCATCTGCAGGGTAAACCACGTAGAGAGGTAACCCACCCTGCCCGAAGGTGTTCATCGCATCATCAATATCGGCGTTAAACCTGGTGGAATCCGCCACCATATAGACCGTTCCCGTTTCGGCCAGGGCCTGTTTCACCGCCGCGGTTGAGAGTGACGTTCGCTCGTTCACCTGGCAGGTGATACACCACGACGCCGTAAAATCCACAAAAATGGCTTTGCCATGCCCGCGCATCTTTTCTACCGTCTGCGGTGACCACGTTACCCGCGTGATGTTTTCTGCGCTCAGCACTTCCGGCTGAGAGGACTGGGTGTGCATCACACCCGGTAGCGGGCTGATAGCCGCAATCAACAGCACCGCGGTGACCGCCAACAGCACTTTATAGGGCTGACCGGTATAGCGTCTGCGCTGTGCCATACCGTACAACCACGCCGCAAAGCTCACCACCACCGCACTCGCAAGCAGAGCCGCCAACGCCGTCGTACCTGCCTGCTGTGTAAGTACCCACACCAGCCAGGCAAAGGCACCGAGCATTGGGAATGCCAAACCACGCTTAAGGATATCCATCCAGGTACCTGGTCGGGGCAAGCGTTCGGCAATAGCCGGAAAGAGTGAGATCAGCGTAAACGGTGCCGCGAACCCGAGTGCCAGCGCGAGAAAAATACCCAGCGAAACGGCCGGAGTCTGCACCAGTGCATACCCTACCGCGCCGGCCATAAAGGGCGCTGAGCACGGTGTCGCGACCACAATCGCCAGCGCACCGGTTAATGCCGAGCGGGTAAACGCGCCGCGCCCGACCGAGATTTCCCCTGCTCGTTGAAGCGATAACCCCACCTCAAACACACCGAGCAGGTTCAGTGACGCCCCCAGAATAACCAGCGCCAGTGCAGCAATGACCAGCGGAGACTGAAGCTGGAACCCCCAGCCAACAGCCATTCCACCCGCCCGCAGCGCCAGCAGTACGCCTGCTAAGACCAGCATGGTAAAAATCACACCCAGCAGAAACCCAATCCCTTCGGTGCGCGCGCTCCGGGTATCGCCTTGATGACGTAAAATCCCTAACGCCTTAAGGGAAATGACCGGGAACACACAGGGCATAAAGTTGAGAATAATGCCGCCCACAAAGGCGGCCAGCATGGCAGTTAACATAGCAAACCCCGGCGGCTAAATTACGAGTGCGAATTTGCGTATTTTTTCACGGCATCCATGGTTTTCTGGATGTGCTCGTCAGGGTTACGATCGGTATAACTCAGCAGGATTTTGCCATCCGGCGCGATAACGAATGAGGTACGGTCAGACACCGTTTTACCGTTCATCTGCATCAACGTCTGGTATTCGGCTGCCACTTTCGCGCCAGGGTCAGCCGCAACGGCAAATTTATCGCGACACTCCAGCTTCGAGAATTCATCCACCTGATCGACATTCCCGGCAGTTACCCCCACCACGGTTGCGCCCAGTTTCCTGAAGTCATCCGTCGCTTCAGCGAAAGCATGAGCCTCAAGGGTGCAGCCTTTGGTAAATGCCGCCGGGAAGAAATAGAGCACCACCGGGCCTTTCTGCAGCGCCTGCTGAAGAGAGAAGGTGAGCGGTTTGCCGCCAAGCGCCCCCTGCAAACTGAAATCCGGCGCTTTCGCACCGGCTTCAAGGGCAGCATGGGCACTAAGGGTGAAAAGGGAAAGACTCAGAACGGCGGCGGCTGACAAGGTATTCAAACGTTTCATGGGCGGCTCCATCAGAGAAAAAGGTGCTGTATGAATAATAGTTCGCACGCTAACGCCTGAAGGTTTCGCTCACGGATAAAAAAAATCCGCAAGGGTCGCTTGCGGATCTTTGCTTACGCTCTGCGGAGGCTATTCATCTTTCACCACAATCAATGGCTCAATATCGCTCTCTTTCTTCACCACCAGCGAGTCGTCGCCGCGAAGGCAGGTTCCGCCGTAGTTACCGCCCACGGTAAAGGTACAGACCTGAATGTGCTTGCCATCAACGTTTGGCAGGCACCACAGCTGCTGGTAGATGTTTTTGCGGTCGACAAACTTGCCGCTGGATTTATCAAGCAGCTCATCCTCAGGGCTGATCAGATCGATATTGCTGCCGCAGCGTCCGGCAATCGGTTTAACGGCATAGCCGGTCTGTTTCAGCAGGTCGTTAACCTCAAAATCGGTATCAAGCAGGTAACGATGATTCGGGAACAGCTGCCAGAGTACCGGGAGGATTGCCTTGTTGCCGGGAATAACCGTCCACAGCGGTTCAAACACCAGAACTTCCGGGCGCAGCAGGACGTCAATCAGGCGCACTTCGCCTTCAGGATGTCCGGTGCGGATCGGCACGGCGGCATACTCGGTTTCGCTCACCTCGCGGATTTGTTCGATCGCGGTTTCCCACGCCCAGGTCTTCCACACGCAATTCACGTGACGGCCTTCGTCGTCAATCAGCTGTCCGGCAGCATCCCAGCTCAGTGCGCCGAGCCCATGCAGAATTTTGGTTTCAAACCCGGCCTGCAGCAGAGAACGCTGAATAAACAGCGCGTGATAATCCTCCTCGACATCGTTGTCCTGCATGATGTGCACAAACGGACGCGCATGGCTGTGTTTCCAGGCCCCGGTTAGCTCTTCCAGCAGCCCTTCCGCCGGGTTATGTCCGTTGCCGCGATAGCCGTTTTTCACCCACTCTTCGAGAATTAGTCCGCCCTCGGTGTGGCAGGACGCGGAATCAGCGTTGTACTCGTAGACCTTAATGCCCCGCTCATCCATGCAGAAATCCATACGACCGGTAATCATATGGTGACGGCGCCACTGCCAGGAGAGGCGCAGACGTGGCCAGAGAATTTTAGGGATGTCGAAAAGTGCCAGTAAGTTGTCGTCTTTCAACACTTTGTCGGTCGCATGCAGGTACATCAGGTGCAGTTCGTTAGTCGCTTTGATCAGCTCCTGCTCGGCGCTTTCGGTAATGGTGAAGTACTGGCAGGGATCTTTATTGATAAAGTGGCCGTTCGCGCGGACATATGCCTGCTGCAACGCGTCGTTTTCGTTAAGCCATTTACCGTCGAACTGACGTTTGTTTTTCAACCGCGCGCCGCTGATTTTCAACAGCGCACCGTCGATTTCCGGCTGGGGAATGCTGTGTTCCGTGCCGTCCGTCTGGATCATCCAGCCGAGAATTTCAGTGTCGTTGAAGGTGTCATGAATGGTGTAGCACCCGTTCTCGACGCTCAAACGCAGTTCGCGCGTCCACTGCTGCCCAAGCGGCAATGGTGAGTGAATGACGTTCTGCTCCGCGATACGGACCTTATCGTCCAGGAGCTGGGTGATCACCGCTACGTGGCCGGTCTCATGAAACTCCCCACCCTTTTGCCAGATAAGCAGCGCTCCGGCTCGCGGCGCGCGTTTCGAACCGTTGGAAAAGGCCTGTAACGGCAGAATGTTATCGTTCACTACCTGGCGCAAAAAGCGCAGGGAGAAGATCTCCCACGCCATGCCGACATCGGTAAAAACGAAACCATAGTTGAGGAACAGGAAACGGCGGGCAAACTCAACACATTGCCACTTGTGGCCCATGTATTCATTGCCGATATAGCTGCGAAAATCCGCATCTTCCGGGTACTTACGCGGATCGAGACTGCCGTAATTTGAAGAGTAAATCGCCACGCCACCCGGCGCATAGCCTAATAACGTCCCGAATGGCGCGTCACTGCTTAACTTTCCTTTACGCATGTATCCAACCTAAAACAGGCAGGCGGCAATTTTTTGAAAGGGTTGTCGTCGTCTGCACGTTGTAATTAACCTGACAGAGGTGGATTTATCATACACCTGCAAGGCACATTAATTACATGTTAAACAACCAACATGCCGCGAAATGTCCTGGTGCAATCTCCTGCATGGCAGGCTCCTGCGTCTGGCAAACCGGCATGGCGTGCGGGCAGCGGCTGCAGAACTTACAGCCCGCGAGCGCGGACGTGGGGCCAGGAATGTCGCCGCGCAGGGTTGCATCTTCGAGATTGCGAATGCGCGGATCGGGTTGGGGAACCGCCGCCAGCAGCGCGCGGGTGTAAGGGTGCGCCGGACGCTGATACAGTTCATTCGCCGGGGCCACCTCCACCAGTTTGCCGAGATACATCACCCCAATGCGGCTGGAGATATGCCGCACCATGGAGAGATCGTGGGCGATGAACAGATAGGTTAGCCCCAGCTCCTGCTGCAGATCCTGCAGAATATTCACCACCTGCGCCTGCACCGAGACGTCCAGCGCCGAGAGCGGCTCATCGCACAGCACAAATTCAGGATGCACGGACAACGCGCGGGCGATACTGATGCGCTGACGCTGCCCGCCGCTGAACTCATGCGGGAATCGTTCAAGATGTTCGTGCTTGAGCCCCACTTTGTAGAGCAGCGTTTCCGTGCGTTCCCGCTGTTCTTCGCGGCTGTAGCCGTGGATCTGCATCGGCTCGGCCACCAGCTGTCGCACGGTCATTCCGGGGTTGAGCGAGGAATAAGGATCCTGAAAAATCGCCTGCATCCGCTTACGCAGCGGCTTAAGCTCTTTTTCGCGGGCGTGGGCGATCGCCTGCCCGGCAAAGTTGATCTCGCCCGAGGTGATATCGAAAAGGCGCAGGATGGCGCGCCCGAGGGTGGATTTCCCGCAGCCGGACTCCCCCACCAGGCCAAACGTTTCGCCAGGCTGGATATCAAAGCTCACGCCATCAACCGCTTTCACGGCCACGCCTTTACGCAGCAAACCGCCGTTGAGCGGATAGTGCTTGCGCAAATCGCGCACGCTCACTAATGGCGCCTGTTGTTCACTCATGCCTGAATCTCCTTGTCGGCCCATAGCCAGCAGGCAGCACGATGCCCCTCTCCTGCGGTGTAAAATGCGGGTTGTCGTTCACACTGGGGCGTGCGTTTCGGGCAGCGTTCCGCGAACGGACAGCCCGGCGGCGGGTTAAGCAGGCCAGGCGGCGAACCTTCAATCGGCGATAAACGCTGATTCACCTCATCCGGGCGCGGCAGCGAGGCCAGCAGCCCCTGGGTGTAAGGATGCGCAGGGCGATAAAAAATATCTTCCACGCTCCCTTCCTCCATCACCAGCCCGCCGTACATCACCACCACGCGACTGCAGACCTGCGCCACCACGCCGAGATCGTGGGTGATCAGCAGAATCGCGGTTTGGGTTTGCTTTTGCAGGCTTTTCAGCAGGCGCAGGATCTGCGCCTGAATGGTGACGTCCAGCGCGGTGGTCGGCTCATCGGCTATAAGAAGCTTCGGGTTGCAGGAGAGCGCAATTGCGATCATTACCCGCTGGCGCATCCCGCCGCTGAACTCGTGCGGATACTGGTCGTATCGGCGTTCCGCCTCGGCAATACCCACCTGTTCCAGCATGGCGATCGCCGCTGCCCTGGCCGCTTTTTTGGTCAGTCCTTTATTGCGCATCAGGATCTCAGCCATCTGTTTGCCGATGGTTAGCACCGGGTTCAGGGCGGTCATCGGATCCTGGAAAATCATCGCGATCTCGTTGCCGCGAATGGCGCGCATCTGCGCGGGGGTTTTCTGCGCCAGGTCCTCGTTCTGGAACCGGATACTGCCCCCGGCGATCCGTCCGTTGTTCCCCAGAAGCTGAATGATCGACTTACAGGTGACGCTTTTCCCGCAGCCCGACTCGCCAACAATGCCGACAAGTTCCCCCGGCTGCACCTGAAAGCTCACGCCGCGCACCGCATGAACCTCGCCCTCGCGGGTGCGGAACGTGGTTTGCAGGTTCTCAAGCGCTAATAAGTTACTCATCGCGATTCGCTCCTGGCTCAAAGGCGGTACGAAATACATCGCCCAGCACGTTAAAGCTGAACACCGTCAACAGGATCAGAATGCCGGGGAACATCGCCAGCCACGATGCCTCGCCAATGTAAGACTGCGCGTTGTTAAGCATGCTTCCCCACGACGCCGCAGGCGCCTGCACGCCCAGCCCCAGGAAGCTGAGCGTTGACTCCATCAAAATGGCCGATGTAGATTCAATTGGTCAACGCAACAGTTATGTGAAAACATGGGGTTGCGGAGGTTTTTTGAATGAGACGAACATTTACAGCAGAGGAAAAAGCCTCTGTTTTTGAACTATGGAAGAACGGAACAGGCTTCAGTGAAATAGCGAATATCCTGGGTTCAAAACCCGGAACGATCTTCACTATGTTAAGGGATACTGGCGGCATAAAACCCCATGAGCGTAAGCGGGCTGTAGCTCACCTGACACTGTCTGAGCGCGAGGAGATACGAGCTGGTTTGTCAGCCAAAATGAGCATTCGTGCGATAGCTACTGCGCTGAATCGCAGTCCTTCGACGATCTCACGTGAAGTTCAGCGTAATCGGGGCAGACGCTATTACAAAGCTGTTGATGCTAATAACCGAGCCAACAGAATGGCGAAAAGGCCAAAACCGTGCTTACTGGATCAAAATTTACCATTGCGAAAGCTTGTTCTGGAAAAGCTGGAGATGAAATGGTCTCCAGAGCAAATATCAGGATGGTTAAGGCGAACAAAACCACGTCAAAAAACGCTGCGAATATCACCTGAGACAATTTATAAAACGCTGTACTTTCGTAGCCGTGAAGCGCTACACCACCTGAATATACAGCATCTGCGACGGTCGCATAGCCTTCGCCATGGCAGGCGTCATACCCGCAAAGGCGAAAGAGGTACGATTAACATAGTGAACGGAACACCAATTCACGAACGTTCCCGAAATATCGATAACAGACGCTCTCTGGGGCATTGGGAGGGCGATTTAGTCTCAGGTACAAAAAACTCTCATATAGCCACACTTGTAGACCGAAAATCACGTTATACGATCATCCTTAGACTCAGGGGCAAAGATTCTGTCTCAGTAAATCAGGCTCTTACCGACAAATTCCTGAGTTTACCGTCAGAACTCAGAAAATCACTGACATGGGACAGAGGAATGGAACTGGCCAGACATCTAGAATTTACTGTCAGCACCGGCGTTAAAGTTTACTTCTGCGATCCTCAGAGTCCTTGGCAGCGGGGAACAAATGAGAACACAAATGGGCTAATTCGGCAGTACTTTCCTAAAAAGACATGTCTTGCCCAATATACTCAACATGAACTAGATCTGGTTGCTGCTCAGCTAAACAACAGACCGAGAAAGACACTGAAGTTCAAAACACCGAAAGAGATAATTGAAAGGGGTGTTGCATTGACAGATTGAATCTACAGAGGCGATATTGAGCGTGGCCGCCACGATAATGGTCGGCAGCACGCCGGGAATAATGTGGCGCATGATAATGCGCAGAGGATGCTCCCCCGACGCGCGGGCATACAGCACGTACTCGCGCTCTTTCACCGATAGGGTTTCAGCACGCACCAGCCGCGACATGTTCATCCACGTCAGCAGGCTGATAATCAGAATGATGTTATCCACGCCCGGCTTGAGGTAAGCATTCACCACCAGCAGCAGGA
The DNA here is from genome assembly GCF_046521475.1 of Enterobacter sp. CPE_E890. Classification (NCBI taxonomy): domain Bacteria; kingdom Pseudomonadati; phylum Pseudomonadota; class Gammaproteobacteria; order Enterobacterales; family Enterobacteriaceae; genus Enterobacter; species Enterobacter sp. CPE_E890. The sequence goes on from NZ_JBKFZW010000001.1 coordinate 4,239,204, forward strand.
AGAAGGCCGGAATGGCCATCAGGATATCCACGGCGCGCATCATCAGGTTATCCAGCCAGCCGCCAAAATAGCCGCTCACCGTTCCCACTACCGTGCCGATAAGCGTGGAAAAGAGCATGGCGAGAAAACCGACCATCAGGGAGATCTGGCCGCCATACAGCGCGCGGGTGAAGTAGTCGCGTCCGTACTCGTCGGTGCCGAACCAGTGCGCGGCATCCGGTGGCAACGTGCGTGCGCCAAGCGCCATCCGATCCGGATCGTACGGACTTAAGCCCGCACAGAGCGCGGCGACAACGAAAATAAAAAGCACAAACAGGGAGAACTGCGCCGGACGGTTGCGGCGCAGCTGGTGACGAACCTGCTGCCAGCGTCTGCTCATCCGGGTTACCTCAGCGTACGAATGCGGGGATCGGCGAAGCGATAAAGCACATCGGCGATCAGGTTACCGACGATCAGCATCATCGACGAGAGCATGATGATCGCCATGATCAGCGGGTAGTCCAGCGAAGCGATCGACTGGATCCCGAGCAGCCCCATCCCTGGCCAGGAGAAGACGCTTTCCGTCACATAGGCCCCCACAATCAGCTCACCGAACGACAGGCCGAACAGGGTGATCACCGGCAGCAACACGTTTTTCAGCACATGGCGGAACAGAATACTGGAGCGCGTCGCGCCGTAAGCCACTTGGGTCTGCACGTAGTCGGCCGAGAGCTGCGAGATGGTGTTGGAGCGGATGTAGCGCACGTAGCTGGAGAGGTTATAGAACGTGAGGGCAATACACGGCAGCACGCCGTGGCGCAGCAGATCCAGCCCGTTGTCCTCCATGCCGATGGTGCGCATTCCCATGCTGGGGAACCAGTTAAGCTGCACGGCAAAAACGGTGATGAGCAAAATGCCGAACCAGAAAATCGGTACCGAGATGCCGATATAGGCGAATAAATTGAGCAGATGATCCAGCCAGCGGTGCTTAAATGCCCCCGCCAGCAGGCCCAGCGGGATCGCCAGCACGATAGCCATCAGCAGCGACGACCCCATCAGCCCCAGCGTGGCCGGAATGCGTTCGCCGATCATCTCCAGCACCGGGCGGTGGTAAATCAGCGAATAGCCGAGATCGCCCTGCAGGACGTTTTTTAGCCACAGGACGTACTGCGTGACCAGGGGCTTATCCAGCCCCAGGCTCTGGCGAATACGTTCGATATCCTCCGGGGCCATACGCGGCGTGATGTACGCCGCCACCGGATCGCCGGGCGCGAGTTTGACCAGCAAAAACGCCACCAGTGAAATAAAGAACAGCATCGGCAGTAATTGCAGCAGCCGACGCGTAAGAAGTGTGTTCACGACGTGCCCTTACCAAAGCCCCGACCCGACGGCCGGGACAATCGCTTATTTCTGATAGATTTTTGACAGATCCTGGAAGAGGTAGACTGGTTTCGGCTCTGCCTCCTGGGTGCCGCCGAAACGCTTGTCCACCGCGACGGTCGCATTGGTATAGGCGATCGGGTAGTACGTCATGTCGTTTGCCACGGTCTGCTGAATTTGCTTGTAGATATCGGCACGTTTCGCGGCGTCGGTTTCCACCGCGCCTTTATCCCACAGGGCATCAAACTGCGGATTTTTGTAGTGCGCGTAGTTATAGGCTTCGTTGCTCATGAACAGCGATTTGTAACCATCCGGCTCGGAGCCCATGATGTAGCCGCCCAGGTTCAGCTCCCATGCGGTATTGTTCATATCAAGGCTGCGCTGAGACATGGCGTTGGAGTCCAGCGGCATCAGCTCCACGCTCACCCCAATGCCCTTCAGCGCCTGCTGAATGTAGAGCGCCATGCTCTCCTGGGTTTTGTTGGTGTTCACATACGCCAGGCGCAGCTTGAGGTTATCCGGCGCGCCGGATGTTTTCAGCAGGTCTTTGGCTTTTTGCAGATCGAATTTGTACTGCTCGACGTCATCCGTCTTGTAAAGCGTATCTGGCGTCAGGAACGAGGTTGCCGGTTTGGCGTAGTCGAGCGAGGTAAACGCGGTCTGGGTCAGCTCGTCCTTGTTGATGGCATAAGCAATGGCCTGACGCAGCGCTTTGCTCTTCATCACCGGCACGTTCTGGTTGAACGTCATATAGGCCAGACGACCTTCCGGATAGACCACAAAGTCAAACTTCCCGGTATTTTTCAGGCGATTCACATCCTGCGGATCAACCATCTTGAGGTTGATTTCACCGTTTTGCAGCGCAAGGTTGGCGGCGTTACTGTCTTTGGCGAAACGGTAGGTGACCGAATCAAGCTTCGCTTTGCCGTTCCAGTAATCATCGAAACGGGTCAGGGCGTAATATTGTCCGGCGCGGTACTCTTTGAATTTGAACGGGCCAGAACCCACTGGTGCATCGTTTTTGCTGCTCTTTTCCAGGTCACCTTCACCGGCGAACACGTGCTGCGGGATCGGGTAGATCTGTACCAGAGTGCCGGTAAAGGCCGCACTGACCTGCGGTAACGTGAACTTAACGATGCGGTCGTCAACCTTGCTCACCTCAACGGGCTTGCCGCCCCAGGTAAACATGCTGCGGAAGAAGCTATGCTGTTTAGCATCCAGCAGTTTATTGAACGTAAAGACCACGTCGTCCGCCGTCAGCGGCTGTCCATCCTGCCATTTGAGGTTGGGTTTTAACGTCAGGGTATAACTCAGATTGTCGGCGGAGGGCGTCAGGCTTTCCGCCAGACCCCACTCAATGTTGCCGTTATTAAAGCTATACAGCGGGGCATAGAGTGCCTGCATGATCGTTAACGTGGTACGGTCGCTGGCATAGAGAGGATTAACGGCTAACGGGTCGCCGGAGGTTATACCAATAATCAGCGAGCCGCCCTCTTTTGGCGCATCGCTTTTTGCCGCTGCGGGCGTATTTGTCTCTTTATTTTTCGCATCATCACAGCCAGCCAGGCCTAACGCGAGCGAAACCAGCACTGCCGATAACAGAAGCTTGCGCATCTCACTAACTCCTTGCCTTATAAAGTGTTTATTACTGCATCTTTTATTTATGTTGAAGCATCATATGCAGCTTTATCGGTTTCCGCATTAATTATGAAAATGCGATTTTCGATTAAGCTTATGCCGAATTTGATATATATAAGCGCCAGAAGGAATAGCGGTTAATTGATTGCGCTCACATCGTTAAACGGTTCACAAATCTCCTGCTACACTGCCTCAACACATCACTCAAAAGGCAGACCAACATGTCAGACAACACTTATCAGCCACCGAAAGTGTGGGAATGGAAAAAGAACAACGGCGGTGCATTCGCCAACATCAACCGTCCGATTTCCGGCGCAACGCATGAGAAAGAGCTCCCTGTGGGTTCTCATCCGCTACAGCTCTACTCCCTGGGCACACCGAACGGTCAGAAAGTGACGATCATGCTCGAAGAGCTGCTGGCGCTGGGCGTGACGGGCGCCGAGTACGACGCATGGTTGATCCGCATTGGCGAAGGCGATCAGTTCTCCAGCGGTTTTGTAGAGGTGAACCCGAACTCGAAAATACCCGCGCTGCGCGATCACTCCACGACTCCGCCGACGCGCGTATTTGAATCCGGCAGCATTCTGCTTTACCTGGCAGAAAAATTTGGTCACTTCCTGCCAAAAGATCCGGCAGGCCGCACGGAAACCCTGAACTGGTTGTTCTGGCTGCAAGGGGCCGCCCCGTTCCTCGGCGGCGGGTTTGGCCACTTCTACAACTATGCTCCGGTGAAAATTGAATATGCGATTGACCGCTTCACCATGGAAGCCAAACGCCTGTTCGACGTGCTGGATAAACAGCTGGCACGCGGCCGTTACGTGGCCGGTGAGGAATACACCATCGCGGATATGGCAATCTGGCCGTGGTTTGGCTGCGTCGCGCTGGGAAGCGTGTATAACGCCGCCGAGTTCCTGGACGCGGAGAAGTACATCAACGTTCAGCGCTGGGCAAAAGACATTGCGAACCGCCATGCCGTTAAGCGCGGACGCATCGTTAACCGCACCAGCGGCGAGCTGAACGAGCAGCTTCACGAACGCCACGCGGCGAGTGACTTCGAGACAAATACCGAAGACAAACGTCAGGCGTGATAGCTGGCCGGGCGGGACACCGCCCGGCTGCAAGGATCCTTTCCCAGGGCATGATTAGCTTAAAGGCTGACCCTATATTGCTGGCACTATTTGTCCGTTTTTCTCACACCAGACCGTGAGATACGACGAATTAACCGACAGCAGTCACAAAGGATCTGTTATGAAACTCATTAAAACAACGCTGGTTATCAGCGCTCTCATTTTTTCTACCTCGGGAATGGCCATCGACAAAACCGCTGCCGGCGCGGTAGCAGGCGCGGCCATTGGCGCAGCCACGGGCAAAGATCTGAAATCAACCGTTGGCGGTGCCGTCGTTGGCGCTGGCACAGGGGCGATGTTCAAAAACGGCGAAAAAGGCAAAGACGCGCGTAAAGGTGGTGCGGTAGGTGCTGCCGTGGGCGCAGGTGCCGCGGCGGTTACCGGCAAGAGCGTACTGAAAGGTGCGGCGGTTGGTGCGGGTACAGGCGCGCTGATTGGTGAAGCGACGCACTAAGGCTGTGTGCCACCTTGTGAACAGGCATGAATAATAAACCCAGCGATCGCGCTGGGTTTTTTGTTTTTTTGAATTAGATACAAGCCCGTTCGAATAACCGACGCGCGGCTGGCGTTAACCCTGACATATGCATGCAGGCATGCACCATTCCCGGCAACCGTTCACAGCGTACTGGCACCCCCGCCTCCTCAAGCCGCAGAGCATACTCTTCAGCCTCATCGCGCAAGGGATCATATTCACAACTCAGGATGGTTGCTGGCGGTAACCCCCTCAGCGAGGCCATATGCAGCGGCTCGGCATAAGGATGACGACATTCTCCCAGATAGTTCTCCCAGCAAAACACCATCGCATCACGCGTTAAATAATAACCTTCAGCAAATTCACAATAGCTTTGGGACGACATTTCGCGACTTAACGCCGGGTAGAGCAGCAACTGATGCTCAATGTGAGGTCCGCCGCGATCCCGGGCCAGCAGAGCTGTCGCGGCAGCAAGATTGCCGCCAGCACTGTCGCCGCCCACCGCCAGACGGGTCGCATCTATCCCCAAAAGCGCGGCCTGTTCACTGGCCCAGCACAGTGCCTGATAAACATCTTCTAACGGCCTTGGGAAGGGGAACTCCGGTGCCAGACGGTAATCAACGGAGAGTATTTTCCGACCAGTAGCATTGGCCAGTGCCTGACAGGGCCGATCGTACAGCGACAGCGAGCCCAGACACCATCCGCCGCCGTGAGCAAAGAGCATTGCAGGCAGAACGATTTCAGCGTTTGAGGCAGCAGGCGTATACGCGCGAAGACCGATAGCGTAACCATCATCAGCGATAACAACGTAATGTTGAATGCCGCAATCTGTTTCCTCCTCACCCTGTAGCCGCAACAAATCCACTTCGGTGGCGGCACGCAGGTCGGCTAACGACGCCGGTTGCGGCGCGCCCGATGACGCAGCCAGAAAGTCTGCAATGTTTTTATCAAGCGGCACGATCGGTGTCCTCTGAGAGAAAGGGTACGATTAGCCCAATAAACGCCTCATGACACTCTTCGGTAATAAAATGCCCGCAGTCCGCCACCGTCTCGCCACGCAAATCAAGGGCATTGCCCTGTAGAGTTATCAACGCCGCATCACGCGTCGCATGTTCGGCCCCCACCGTTAACACCGGCATGGTTAGCGGCGTTTGCGCACGGCGCTGGTTCTGCCGGATGGTTTCCGGTATAGCGCGATAATAGTCGAATCCCGCACGCAGCCCGCCGGGCGTTGAATAGGCGGCGATATACACCTCTGCGGCAACCCGTTCACGTCGATGAGACCAGCGGTCGAAAATATAGCTGAGATACTGTGATTCGCGCCCGCTGGTCAGGGTTTCGGGTAGATCCGCCAGTTGATTGAACATGAAGTGCCAGAGAAAGATGTTCTCTTCCGGTGCGACAAAAATCGGCGGTGGTGGTGCCAGTCCAGGGATAACCGCTTCTGTCAGCACAAGTCTTTCTATCGCCTGAGGAAAATCGCTCGCCATGGCATAACCAACCCACATGCCGATATCGTGACCCACTATGCTATAACGCGAATGGCCCAGCTGCGCCATCATGGTATGCAGCATGGCACCGACACGTCCGGTATCATAGCCGTCGCGCGGTTTATCTGACTCACCAATGCCCGGAGGGTCGACCGCTATCGCCTGAAAACCCGCCGCCGCCAGCGCCTGAAGGACATAGCGCCAGGTATACCAGGTCTGCGGCCAGCCCGGTATCAGCAATACCGGTTGTCCTTTTCCCGCCACGACGCAGTGGATGCGCTGTCCGTTCACTTTCGTATAGACGTGTTCTGCCCTGAGATCCGCGTGCGCGATCTCACCGTATTGTTGTTCCATGGGGACTCCCTGTGATGTCGTGGCTTAGCGAATGCCGAGTAATGCGTTAATTTGCTGAGGGTTCACCGGTGCACCGGCGAAATCATCGAAGACTTTATCGGTGATGTGAATAATGTGGTCGCGGATGAACGCAGCCCCTTCTCTGGCACCATCCAGCGGATTTTTCAGACAGCACTCCCATTCCAGGGTTGCCCAGCCGGCATAATCGTATTGAGTCAGCTTCGAGAAAATAGCCCTGAAATCCACCTGGCCGTCACCTAATGAGCGAAAACGTCCTGCACGATCGACCCACGACTGATAGCCACCATAAATACCCTGACGCCCGGTCGGATTAAATTCAGCGTCTTTGACGTGGAACATGTTGATCATGTCCTTATAAATATCAATAAACTCCAGATAGTTAAGCTGCTGTAGCACCATGTGGCTGGGGTCGAAAAGTATCCGGCAGCGGGGATGCTCTTTCACCCTTTGATAAAACATTTCAAACGTCACCCCATCATGCAGATCTTCGCTCGGGTGGATCTCATAGCAGAGGTTAATACCCTGCTCGTCACAGGCGTTAAGCACCGGCATCCAGCGCCTGGCCAGCTCGTCAAAGGCGGTTTCAATTAACCCTTCCGGGCGCTGCGGGAACGGGAACAAATAGGGCCACGCCAGCGAGCCAGAGAAGGTACCCAGATCGCTGAGTCCAAGCCTGGCAGAGGCCTTGACCGCCATCAGCAGCTGTTGCTGTGCCCATTCGCCGCGGGCCAGTGGGTTGCCGTGGACTTCCGGCGGCGCAAAGCTGTCGCATAAGCTGTCGTAAGCAGGATGTACCGCCATCAGTTGGCCGAAGATGTGGCTGGTCAGCTCACTCACCACCAGGCCATGCTCCGCCAGCATACCGGTCAGATCGTCGCAGTAGGTCTGGCTTTCTGCCGCCGTCGCCACGTCGAAGAGACGGCGATCCCATACCGGGATTTGCAGAGCGCTAAACCCCGTTTCCGCCGCCCACCGGGCTATCGCAGGCAAATTATTGAATGGGGCCGCATCATCGCTGAACTGAGCCAGATGGAGAGAGGGACCTTTGAGGGTTTTCATCGTATACTCCTATTGTTTGTCGATTGACAAACAATAGGAGTAAAGCCGGATAACCGCAAGCGAAAATTATAAATTCGTTGGTAATCCAGATGATTTAGGCGATCCTGTTTCACTGAATTCAGGACCAACCGGAGCAACAAAATGGCAGGCAGACCGCGCCAGTTCGATCGTGACCAGGCGCTTATCAAAGCGCGCAACCTGTTCTGGCGACAGGGTTATGAAGGAACCTCAATGTCGGATCTGGTGGCAGAGCTGGGGATTGCATCGGCACGGATTTACAAGGCGTTCGGTTCAAAAGAGCAGCTCTTTCGGGAAGCTATCGCCGATTACGAAAAACAGGAAGGCGGTTTTGCGGATCGGGCCTTATCCGCAGGGGGCAACGTGCGGGATACCATCCAGACGCTGTTAATGGATGCGGTTCACCTGTACTGCCATCCGGATTTGCCGCAAGGATGTATGGTGGTGGCCTCTGCAGCCAGCGTCAGTGCGGAAAATGAAACGCTCAAAACCTGGCTGGCACAGCATCGCCTGCAGCGTACGCAGCAGATCATCGATCGTCTCCACCAGGCAGTGCATAACGGTGAACTGCCGGATACGACCGATGCAGAGAGTCTGGGAGACTATTTTGCCGTCTTTTTACATGGTTTGTCGGTGCAGGCCAGAGACGGTGTTCCTGAATCTCGTTTGCAGGCGGCGGTTAAGCAAGCGCTTAGCCTGCTGCCGCATTGCTGAGTGCGAAGCATCAATGATGATCGTCGTACTGATGCTCAATCACCATCCCTTCCGCCACGCTCGCCACATGCCGCGCACGCGGGTGATAAACCGGAGCAGGCGCTGGCGCGGCATAGACCGTTTGTGACGGTGCAGGCGCGACGGCTACCGCCTGCGGAACCGTGGTGGATGACGGGACAATCACCACTTTATAACCGCTCGGGACATCCACGGTGACGCTTTGCGCCATTGCTGAATTAACCATAGCCAAGCCTGCCATGACGGCCAATACAATATAGGACTTTTTCATAGACTGTATTATTTCCGGTAAAATAAGAAAATTAATAATGTCGGGAGGAGCTTAAGGCTATATTAATTCCCATCGCCGTTACGGTGCAGAAAATGCCAAATATATTGTTACATTAACACATGAAAATAATAACGTAGGCCGGGCAAGGCGCAGCCGCCCGGCAACATAAAACAATTTTAATTAATCGCGATATGACCTTCCGGCGTATTTATCCAGCGCGGCGCTTTCAGCGTATCGGCGTAATATCCGGTAATGGTGCCAACTTACTGATTTAGTGTATGATGGTGTTTTTGAGGTGCTCCAGTGGCTTCTGTTTCTATCAGCTGTCCCTCCTGTTCAGCTACTGAAGGCGTGGTGCGTAACGGTAAAAGTACTGCCGGACATCAGCGCTATCTCTGCTCTCACTGCCGTAAAACATGGCAGCTACAGTTCACTTACACCGCTTCTCAACCCGGTACGCATCAGAAAATCATTGATATGGCCATGAATGGCGTCGGATGTCGCGCCAGTGCACGCATTATGGGCGTTGGCCTCAACACGATTTTACGTCACTTAAAAACTCAGACCGCAGTCGGTAACCTCACGCATACAACCGGGCAGTGACGTCATTGTTTGCGCGGAAATGGACGAACAGTGGGGTTATGTCGGCGCTAAATCACGCCAGCGCTGGTTGTTTTACGCGTATGACAGGATACGGAGGACGGTTGTGGCGCACGTATTCGGTGAACGCACGTTGTCCACGCTGGAGCGTCTTCTGGGCCTGCTGTCGGCCTTTGAGGTCGTGGTATGGATGACGGATGGCTGGCCGCTTTATGAATCACGCCTGAAGGGAGAACTGCACGTTATCAGCAAGCGATATACGCAGCGCATTGAGCGGCATAACCTGAATCTGAGGCAACATCTGGCAAGGCTGGGCAGGAAGTCACTGTCGTTCTCAAAATCGGTGGAGCTGCATGACAAAGTCATCGGGCATTATCTGAACATAAAACACTATCAGTAAGTTGGAGTCATTACCTAATATCCCACCAGCTCACACAGCAAATCCTCTATCACGCGCGCCATCTCCTCTGGCAGGGCGCGGCCGATCAGCAACTGGGTTAAGACCTGGCAGTATTGCCCGAGCCGACAAGGGGCATTCCCGGAAGCCGTCTCGCAAATCTAATTAATACTTAATATCCCGCGCTTTTTGCCGTCCGGCCTGTTTCATCTGACGCTTGTCCTGACGGCAGTCGTGATTACTCTGGTTATTGTTCGCCACGCAGGTCTGCTTCACCTGCCGTGACGCGTCGCGGGTTTCCTGCCTGACATCACGCGACACACGCCGCTCTTGCGCCTGCTGGGTGGCGCTGACAGATACCGAAAACAGCACAAGAAACATGAAAGATAGTACAGGGATGACGGACAACGATCTGTTCATAGCAACACCTCATAGAAGAGAGCCCAGAACGTCAGGGGGGTTAGCAAAAGAATAGCAGTTTCAGCGCGCGCTGAATGAGGAAGGCGTTAATAATACAAGGCCGCACAAGGCGGCCTTGCAACGTTGCGTTATGCCGTCAGGCGGAACTTTTGCACCGAGCGCTGAAGATCTTCGGTCTGACGCTCCAGCGCTGCCGCTGCTGCGGAAACCTCTTCCACCAGCGAGGCGTTTTGCTGGGTAACGCCGTCCATCTGGGTAATGGCAATCCCGACCTGCGAAATGCCCTTGCTTTGCTCCTCAGAGGCGGAGGCGATTTGCTTCATAATGGTTGTCACTTCCGTCACGTCGCGCAAAATCGCATCCATGGTGGTACCTGTGTCGCCCACCAGCTGAGCCCCCTGCTCTACCCGAATAACGGAATCAGCGATCAGCCCTTCAATTTCTTTTGCCGCGTTGGCGCTACGGCTTGCCAGGTTACGGACTTCACCCGCAACCACGGCGAAACCACGCCCCTGCTCACCCGCGCGTGCCGCTTCAACGGCCGCATTGAGTGCCAGAATGTTGGTCTGGAAGGCAATGCTGTTGATGACGTTAGTGATTTCAGCAATTTTCTTCGAGCTTTCAGAAATGCCGCTCATGGTGGTCACCACTTCTTCCACCAGCGAGCCGCCACGGCTGGCGGTGGTCGATGCCACATCTGCCAGTTGGCTTGCCTGACGCGCGCTTTCCGCATTCAGTTTCACGGTTGCAGTCAGTTGTTCCATGCTGGCAGCCGTCTCTTCCAGTGCGGCAGCCTGCTCTTCGGTACGGGAAGAGAGATCGTTATTACCACTGGAGATTTCCGTCGCACCGCGCCAGATATTTTCACTGCCGGAGCGGATAGTGCTGACCGCTTCGCGCAGACTGTCCTGCATCGCGCTCAACAGAGGAACCAACTGTCCCACGCAGTTGCGGCCGAAGGGTTCAATTGGCTGACTGAGATCGCCCTGGGCAATCTGGCGGAACTGCTGGCGAATGCGGTCCAGCGGTTTGACCAGCATCGCGACCAGGTAGCGGTCGGTGAAAAGCAGGATCAGCAGGCCGATAATAGTGGCGGTGATAATCACCGTACGCGTCATGCTGGTCAGGTTGTCCACCACCACGCGGGTGCTGTCGAGCGCCTTCGCGGCCGCGTTGTTAAAGTTCTCGGCAGCAGCACCAAACGCGCGGCTTAGCGGCGGGGTAACGTTATTGGCCTGCTGGCGATAGCCATCCAGAGTCTCCAGCTTCGCCTGCTGCATTTGCGGCGTGATACCTTGATCAAGCAACGCCTGCCAGGTACCGATGACCTGAGCAGAAATCTGTTCGTCCATTGGTCCTGGCGAGATCGCTTTCATCTCGGCCAGTTTCTTACCCATGTTATCCAGTGCCTGTTGGGCAGAGGCCAAATCCGGCGTGCCGCCTGCGGCTTTGACTTCCATCGCACGGCTCAAACGGGTCACAAAGCGGAAATACTGATCGTTGCCCTGACTGAGTACCGTCATCTGTTTGACCAGTTGACGATCCACGTCATTGCCATCCGAAACACGCGAAAGGGACCAGGTACTGTACAGGCCAACACCCGCCCACATTAAACAAAAGATCCCGAGAATCGTCAGCATGACGAAGCGGATCGTGAAATTACGGAGCATATTCATAAGTCTTCCTTGCCGTGAGGGTGAATTCGCCCAGAGGCGAGTACTTCTCTCGTTATCGGCAGGAACCGGGGAAATTATAACGTTTTGTGATCATTTTTGATTAGCGTGGCTTCATTAGTCACACAGCTGACGTTAACCATCACCTCGCGCTTAGTTATGTCATTTGTGATGTGATAAGTTCAGAATGAAAACGTTGTTTCGAAAATTCAACGATAAAAAAGGAGACATCATGTCCTGGAACCCTGACCCCGCCCGCTATGAAAATATGCAGTACCGCTACTGCGGAAAAAGCGGCTTGCGCCTGCCAGCACTATCGCTTGGTTTGTGGCATAGCTTTGGCCACGTACACCCTCTCGAATCCCAGCGCGCGCTGCTGCGCAAAGCCTTCGATCTCGGTATTACCCATTTTGATCTTGCCAACAACTACGGCCCACCGGCGGGTAGTGCAGAAGAAAATTTTGGCCGCCTTCTGCGGGAGGATTTTGCCGGGTATCGCGACGAACTGATTATCTCCACTAAAGCGGGTTACGACATGTGGTCGGGGCCGTATGGGTCAGGCGGTTCGCGCAAATATTTGCTTGCCAGTCTCGATCAAAGTCTGAAGCGGATGGGTCTGGAGTATGTTGATATTTTCTATTCCCATCGCGTCGATGAAAATACGCCGATGGAAGAGACTGCGGCGGCACTGGCCCATGCTGTGCAAAGCGGTAAAGCGCTGTATATCGGGATTTCATCCTATTCAACGGAGCGCACCCAGAAAATGGCTGACCTGTTGCGTGAGTGGAAAATTCCGCTGCTTATTCATCAGCCATCCTACAACCTGCTCAACCGCTGGGTAGATAACACCGGCCTGCTGGATACGCTTAAGCAAAACGGGACGGGTTGCATTGCGTTTACCCCGCTGGCGCAGGGGTTGCTTACCGGAAAATACCTGAACGGGATCCCTGAAGATTCTCGCATGCAGCGCGAGGGTAAAAAGGTACGCGGCCTGACGGAAAAAATGCTGACCGAAGCCAATCTCAACAGCCTGCGTTTGCTGAGTGAAATGGCGCATGTCCGTGGACAGACGATGGCGCAGATGGCGCTAAGCTGGTTGCTCAAGGATGAACGCGTTACCTCAGTGCTGATCGGTGCAAGTCGCCCGGCCCAGATCGAAGAAAACGTTCGGGCCCTGGATAACCTGCACTTCAGCGAAGATGAGCTGGAAAGGATTGATCGACATGTTGCGGACGGGGAGTTGAACCTGTGGCAGGCATCATCAGATAAATAGGTCATTTCGCCCCCTCAGCCCGTAGGCCGAGGGGGACACGTACTTTACTTCTTACTGATCTTATCCAGATACCCCATCACAAACGCTGACAACACAAACGTCAGATGGATAATGACGTACCACATCAGTTTGTTATCCGGGACATTTTTCGCGTCCATAAATACGCGTAACAGGTGGATAGAGGAGATTGCCACAATCGACGCGGCCACTTTATTCTTCAGCGATGAAGCATCCATTTTGCCCAGCCAGCTGAGCTTCTCTTTACGCTCGTCGATATCAAGCTGGGAGACAAAATTTTCGTAGCCAGAGAACATCACCATCACCAGCAGTCCGCCCACCAGGGTCATATCTACCAGCGACAGCAGAACCAGAATCAAATCCGCTTCGGCAATGGAAAAAATGTTCGGCAAAACATGCCAGATTTCCTGAAAGAACTTAATCGTCAGAGCGATAAGCGCCAGCGAAAGGCCAAAATAGACGGGAGCCAGTATCCAGCGAGAGGCGTACATGGCATTTTCAAAAAAGCGTTCCATAAAGTCCTGTTTGCAAAAGAAACCAGCGCCCAGTATATCTCAACGGCGCTGACTGTTTGCAATAACTCAACGGTACGTCACTCAGACGTTATCCGGGTTAACCTCCGGACGTGCGTACTCCGGCCAGACAAGCGCCACCAGCTCAGGATAGGCTTCCAGACTGAACTCACGAAAGCACTGACGCAGATTTAATACGTCGAGGTCGGAATATGATACTTTCTCACCGTTCAGACAGCGTTTTTTGATATTATCATAATATTTATACACTGCTGAATTCAGGTCGCTGCAGCGACGCTGTGCCTCAAACAGTCCGGGCGTATCATTAATTTCCGACATTTTCATGCGTTTAATTGTCGCGTGTAAAAAGTCGATATATTCATGGTTCACCCGCCAGTACCAAACAGGCGTTACTGAGTTCATCAATACAGAGAAATGATCTTCCCCTTCCTCTTTTGTCATCCGTTCAGGTTGTGGAGGTTCACTGGCGTCCTTCGACACTTTCGTTTTATTGAATTCCTGCATCAATAAAAGAACACCAGCGGTCAGTAATAGTAATGTGATGACCGTAAAAAAGATGCTGTTCATGGGTAGGCTCCATTTTTTTTGATTTTAAAATTGCCTCATGATATTGTCAACGAATCTCACGCCTTTACCAACCCCACCCTGTTGAAATTAAAGGAAATTAAAAATGCTGCCCGACTATCTCGTCCCGGCTAAGTACCACATTGCGTCTGTGGAACAGCAACCCGCGGAAGCAGAAAAAGAGGCGAGTTTCACTCAGGGAAAAAGAAAGCTCTCCGATTTCGAGCCTGACATATTAATTGGCGTTTCCCAAACAGGGAAATCCCGTAATATGTTGCTGGAAGAGCACGATCGTCATATAAAGGACCGCTTATTTCGCGCTATAAAAATTGAAGCCTTTGTCCATCTGCTGAATGACCTGCAAGCCGAAGGCGAAATAGATGCCCAGAAACTAAGTCAAATAATGGCCGAAAAAACAGAAGAAATAAATGAAGCGGGCAATGAAATTTGGCTTAATCTAATTACACGAGAAAAAAACAACCCTATATTTTACACCCTGGGGGAAGATTAACGTGAAAGAAATTAAAAATAACGACGTTTATTTGACTTTAGATGATAAAAAAAGTGATGAATTTATCTTAAAGCAAAATCTCGACGCGCTGAGAAAGACAAAAAATGACGAGATGACGCGTATAACACAAGATTTGGTATCGATCCCGGCGACGCTCGTGCGTCTGAAATGGCAGAATCGCCGTGAAATTTACCCGCTACAGGTCAAAGAAGAAATTTACGGTGCCGTGGTGAATGCCATCATCGAGCAGCGTCCAGAACTGAAAGAGAAGGTGCTGGGACGTCTTGAGGCCAATTATCAGTATCTGCTTGCCAGAGAAATCGCCACCCTGCGTCTGACGCGCAAGCTGTCAGACGGTGAGTACCGTACCTCAAACGTCACCTGCGTGGCGCTTGATGAGGACGCGCTGGCTTCTCACCCGACCGCTCCTGCATCCACTGATACAAAAAAATAATCAAACCGATATGCATAAAAAAAGCCGGCTTTCGCCAGCTCTTTTTTACTTCACGGTCGCTTTCTCTTCGCCGACCAGCCCAATCTTCAGATAACCCGCCTGATGCAGCGTGTCCATTACCTTCATCATGGTTTCATAATCGACGGTTTTATCCGCACGGAAGAAGACCGTGGTGTCCTTCTTGCCACCCGTGAGCTGATCCAGTGCCGGGATGACAGAGTCGGCCGTCACCGGGTCGTTCCCGAGGAACATGGATTTATCCGCTTTTACCGAGATATAGATTGGCTTCTCCGGGCGCGGCTGTGGCTGGCTGGAAGAGGCAGGTAGATTCACCTTCACATCCACCGTCGCCAGCGGCGCAGCCACCATGAAGATAATCAGCAGAACCAGCATAACGTCGATAAACGGCGTTACGTTGATTTCATGCATTTCGCCGTTATCGTCCAGATTTTCGTTCAGACGCATCGCCATAGCATCAACCTGCGCGCAGTTTAGACGCCGCGTGCACCGGCTTAACCGAGCTGGCATTCAAATCAAGATCGCGACTTTGCAGTAGCAGAACCTGTGCTGCAACATCACCGAGAGTGGCTTTGTAACTGCCAATCATACGCGCGAAGATGTTGTAGATAACCACAGCCGGGATTGCGGCAACCAGACCGATTGCCGTCGCCAGCAGCGCTTCCGCGATACCCGGCGCAACCACCGCAAGGTTGGTAGTTTGAGACTGCGCGATACCGATAAAGCTGTTCATGATGCCCCAGACCGTACCGAAAAGCCCGATGAACGGCGAGATCGCGCCGATCGTCGCCAGATAACCATTGCCACGGCCCATATGTCGACCTACAGCGGCAACACGACGCTCCAGACGGAAGCCGGTACGTTCTTTAATACCTTCGTTATCTTCACTGCCAGCGGAAAGTTCCAGCTCGTTCTGAGCTTCATTAACTAACAGGGTGGTCAGGCTTTTTACGTGGAAGGATGAGGTCATATCTGAAGCCTGATCCAGAGAGCGGGCTTCAGCCAGTTGCTGTTGCTCCCGCTTAAGGCGACGCTTCTGCGAAAGCAGCTCAGCACTTTTGCTGAAGAAGATAGCCCATGTGACAACGGACGCCAGAATCAGGCCGATCATCACAATCTTAACCACGATGTCAGCATGTTGATACATGCCCCAAACGGAGAGATCCGTCTGCATCAAATTATTACCCACTCTGTATCTCCAGGACGCAAATCACAAAATCTGAACGTAATAATATCAAAACATCGTCGAATTGATAGTAGTTCTCATTAGTATTTGCATGGTGCCGTAATTTTCGCTCACTTTCCTTGCGCTTACGCAGTAAAAATTTCTTATGCGGTTTTTTGCTAATATTTCCTGCTTATTCGATAAGCATCCGGGTGCAGTTTTTTACAATCGTGGTAGTCTGGACGTCCAGACGTATAAAAACAGGGTTAGCGAACATGACAAAGAAGCATCTTGATACCACGCTGGTACAGGCAGGACGCAGCAAAAAATACACCCAGGGATCGGTCAATAGCGTGATTCAACGAGCCTCCTCACTGGTATTTGATACCGTTGAGGAGAAAAAAATCGCCACGCGTAACCGCGCAAAAGGCGGACTTTTTTATGGTCGTCGCGGCACGCTAACCCATTTTTCACTCCAGGAGGCCATGTGCGAACTGGAAGGCGGCGTGGGCTGTGCGCTGTTCCCGTGTGGTGCGGCAGCCGTCGCCAATACCATTCTGGCGTTTGTGGAACAAGGCGATCATATTCTGATGACCAACACCGCCTATGAACCCAGCCAGGACTTCTGCACCAAAATCCTCAGTAAGCTCGGCGTAACAACCGGTTGGTTCGACCCGCTGATCGGCGAAGGCATCGCAGAACTTATTCAGCCAAACACGCGTATCGTGTTCCTGGAATCTCCAGGGTCACTCACCATGGAAGTCCACGACGTCCCGGCTATCGTGAAAGCGGTTCGTAGCAAAGCGCCAGAAGCGATCATCATGATCGACAACACGTGGGCGGCGGGCGTGCTGTTTAAAGCACTGGAGTTTGACATTGATATCTCGATCCAGGCGGCGACCAAATACCTGATTGGCCATTCTGACGGCATGATTGGCACTGCGGTATCCAATGCACGCTGCTGGGATCAGCTGCGTGAAAATGCCTACCTGATGGGGCAAATGGTGGATGCGGATACCGCCTACATGACCAGCCGCGGGCTCCGTACGCTGGGCGTGCGCCTGCGTCAGCATCACGAAAGCAGCCTGAAAATAGCCGAATGGCTGGCGCAACACCCGCAGGTTGAGCGCGTCAACCATCCGGCGTTGCCCGGCAGCAAAGGTCATGAATACTGGCAACGGGACTTTACGGGGAGTAGCGGTTTGTTCTCATTCGTTCTTAAAAAACGGCTGAATAATGACGAACTGGCAAACTATCTGGATAATTTTACCCTCTTCAGCATGGCCTACTCCTGGGGCGGCTTTGAATCCCTGATCCTGCCAAACCAACCGGAGCAGATCGCGGCTTTGCGTCCCGGTGGTGAAGTGGACTTCAGCGGAACCCTGATCCGACTGCATATCGGTTTAGAAAATGTTGACGATTTAATCGCGGATTTAACAGCAGGGTTTGAGCGTATCGTGTAGAGTGCTGGCTGAAAATGTACTCCCTGGACGTTTTTGTGAACATTGCCACCAGAAAAGTCCGCATTAGTTGCGCCCGGGATCAAACCCGAAGCGCAAATAAAGGAGTACAATAGCTCTATATCTGCTGTTCCACAGGAAAGTCCATGGCTGTTATTCAAGATATTATCGCAGCGCTCTGGCAACACGATTTTGCCGCGCTGGCGGACCCTCACGTCTTAGGTATCGTCTATTTCGTGATGTTCGCGACTCTGTTTCTGGAAAATGGATTACTGCCAGCGTCATTTTTACCCGGTGACAGTTTGCTTTTACTTGCCGGGGCGTTGATCGGCAAAGGCGTCATGGACTTCACGCCAACGATGGTGATCCTCACTTCCGCAGCCAGCCTGGGCTGCTGGCTGAGCTATTTGCAGGGCCGCTGGCTTGGGAACACGCGCGTCGTGAAAAGCTGGCTGGCCCAGTTACCGCATAAATATCATCAACGTGCGACCTGCATGTTTGATCGGCATGGCCTGCTGGCACTGCTGGCCGGGCGTTTTCTGGCGTTTGTTCGTACTCTGCTGCCAACAATGGCGGGCATTTCTGGTCTGTCGAACCGCCGCTTCCAGTTCTTTAACTGGCTGAGCGCCCTGTTGTGGGTTGGTGTGGTCACGACGCTCGGCTACGCGCTGAATATGATCCCGTTCGTGAAACACCACGAAGATCAGGTGATGACCTTCCTGATGGTGCTGCCGATTTTCCTGCTGGTGGCAGGGCTGGTAGGGACCATCGCGGTAGTGATTAAGAAAAAGTACTGCAGTGCATAAACAAAAGCCGGGTGGCGCTACCGCTTACCCGGCCTAAGCTTCCCCTTCACGCTCCCTGCATGGTTCTTATACGTGACGCATCTTCCCCCGGCGTGACGCCGAAGTAGCGCTTAAACTCCCGACTGAACTGCGACGCACTTTCATAGCCCACCCTCATCGCCGCCGCGCTGGCCTTCATGCCATCGTGGATCATCAGCATTCGCGCCTTATGCAGGCGGTAGGTTTTGAGATACTGCAGCGGTGAAGTGCTGGTCACCGACTTAAAATTATGGTGAAACGCCGAGACACTCATATTCGCTTCTGCCGCGAGTTGGTCGACGCTCAGGTTTTCCGTGTACTGACTTTCAATACGCTTGAGCACGCGGCTTATCAGGCTGAAGTGGGTCTGTCGGCTCACCAGCGCGAGTAAAGCCCCTCCCCCCGGCCCCAGCAGTACATGGTAGAGAATTTCGCGGATAATCTGCTTGCCGAGAATACGTGCATCCAGCGGCCTTTCCATCACGTCCAGCAGACGCTCAATGGCGCAGAGGATCTCTTCAGATAATGTCGCGGAGTTAATCCCACTTGACGCCATTGACGGCTGAAAAAGCTCGTCCTCGCCAATCTCCATCAGCAGCTCCTGCAACTGAAGAATATCGACATTGACGCGAATACCCGCCAGCGGAACGGCCTCTGTCGCGAAAGTTTCACATTCAAAGGGTAAAGGTACTGTCAGCAGCAGGTATTCATTGGTGTCGTAACGGAAGACTCGTTCATTGATATAGCCAATTTTATGGCCAGAAAAGAGAAAAACGATGCCTGGTTGATACATGACCGGCGTGCGCGTTCCGGGTTGCGTACCGTAGAGCAGGCGAATGTCCGGCAGCAAATTGCTGACACCATTTTCATTATCTATCAGTCTCTTAATCTGCATTGTGAGCTGATGACAGATCGCTTCACGGTTCATATTACGTTACTCCGGGTACGGTTTCCGACGTTGATAGTGTGCGTGCTTTTCCGCGCTTTCTCCAGCGCTCTGTAGAAATGGGCAAGACATCGGCAGGAATGTGCATTGAGAGGATAGCCCCGGACAGCCACAATGTGCAGCATCAGGTAGCCTTCTGCGCCACCACGATTTTTCACCCACATAAGGGAACGAGCAATGAACAACTTTAATCTCCACACCCCAACCCGCATTCTGTTTGGTAAAGGCGCTATTGCCGAGTTGCGCGCACAGATCCCTGCTGACGCCCGCGTACTGATCACCTACGGTGGCGGCAGCGTGAAAAAAACCGGCGTGCTGGATCAGGTTTACAGTGCCCTGGAAGGTCTGGACGTGCATGAATTCGGCGGTATTGAGCCAAACCCGTCTTACGAAACGCTGATGAATGCAGTGAAAATCGCCCGCGAAGAGAACATCACCTTCCTGCTGGCCGTTGGCGGTGGCTCAGTGCTGGATGGCACTAAATTCATCGCCGCAGCGGCACATTACGCTGACGGCATCGACCCATGGCATATCCTGGAAACCCGTGGCAGCGATGTGAAAAGCGCTATCCCGATGGGCTCGGTACTGACTCTGCCAGCCACAGGCTCTGAATCCAACAAAGGTGCCGTGATCTCCCGCAAAACCACCGGTGATAAACAGGCCTTTATGAACGAACACGTTCAGCCTGTGTTCGCCATCCTCGACCCGGTTTACACCTACACCCTGCCTGCACGTCAGGTGGCTAACGGTGTGGTCGACGCCTTTGTGCATACCGTTGAGCAGTACGTGACCTACCCGGTGGATGCCAAAATTCAGGATCGCTTCGCGGAAGGCATTTTGCTGACACTGGTTGAAGAAGGTCCGAAAGCGCTGAAAGAGCCAGAAAACTACGATGTTCGCGCCAATGTGATGTGGGCGGCAACGCAGGCACTTAATGGCCTGATCGGTGCGGGTGTGCCTCAGGACTGGGCAACCCATATGCTGGGCCACGAACTGACGGCCATGCACGGTCTGGATCACGCTCAGACGCTGGCCGTAGTACTGCCTGCGCTGTGGAACGAAAAACGTGACACCAAACGCGCCAAACTGCTGCAGTACGCCGAGCGCGTGTGGAACATTACCGAAGGTTCTGACGATGCGCGTATTGATGCCGCCATCGAAGCGACCCGCAACTTCTTTGAAGGCCTGGGCGTGCCAACGCGTCTCTCTGGCTACGGCCTGGATGGTAGCTCCATCCCTGCCCTGCTGGCGAAACTGGAAGAACACGGTATGACTCACCTGGGTGAGCACGGCGACATCACGCTGGACGTGAGCCGTCGTATCTACGAAGCGGCACGCTAAGCGTTTTTGTCCTCCCGACTTTCGTTTTTTGACATTTCGTCCAGACTTAATGCACACCCCATCGTCGGAGAAACCCTCCGACGATGCGCACCTGAAGGAGGAAAAATGGCAAACCAAACCGTAATCAGGCTGAAGGACGGCAACGTGATGCCCCAACTGGGGCTCGGCGTATGGAAAGCCGGTAACGACGAGGTCGTCTCCGCCATTCATAAAGCCCTGGAAGTCGGCTACAGGTCGATTGATACCGCCGCTGCGTACAAAAACGAAGACGGTGTGGGTAAGGCACTGGCCAGCGCTGGCCTGCCCCGCGACGACCTTTTCATTACCACTAAACTGTGGAACGACGATCAAAAGCGCCCCCGCGAAGCTCTGCAGGAGAGCCTGGACAAGCTCCAGCTCGATTACATCGATCTCTGGCTGATGCACTGGCCTGTTCCGGCTATCGACCATTATGTTGATGCCTGGAAAGGAATGATTGAGCTGCAAAAAGAGGGGCGGGTGAAAAGTATCGGTGTCTGTAATTTCCAGGTTCACCATCTGCAGCGCCTGATCGACGAGACGGGTATCGCTCCTGTCATCAATCAGATCGAGCTGCACCCGCTGATGCAGCAGCGCCAGCTTCACGCCTGGAACGCAACCCACAATATCCAGACCGAATCCTGGAGCCCGCTGGCTCAGGGTGGTGAAGGCGTATTTGATCAGAAAATTATTCGCGACCTGGCGGATAAATACGGTAAGACGCCAGCACAGATTGTGATTCGCTGGCATCTGGATAACGGCCTGGTGGTGATCCCGAAATCGGTCACCCCTTCGCGCATCGCCGAGAACTTCGACGTCTGGGATTTCCGCCTGGACAAAGATGAGTTGGGTGAGATTGCGAAACTGGATAAGGGCAAACGGCTTGGGCCAGACCCGGATCAGTTTGGCGGATAGATAAAAAAAACCCCGGCTTGCCGGGGTTTTTATTTTACGCTTTACGTTTGGCTGGCTTCTTCGCCGTCGTGCCACCGTTTGAACGCTGGTGCACGATTGGTGTGTGCTTGGTCAACGCCGGGCGCGTATTGCGATTCTGACGACGCGCCTCGCGCATTTCATCCAGGGTAGGAGCCGGTACCAGACAGTCGCGACGCGAGCCAATCAGGTGCTTTTTACCCATATCTTCCAGCGCCTGACGGATCAGCGGCCAGTTTTTCGGATCGTGATAACGCAGCAGCGCTTTGTGCAGACGGCGCTGTTTATCCCCTTTTGGCACCACCACGTCTTCGCTCTTATAACCAATCTTACTCAGCGGGTTCTTGCCGGTGTAATACATGGTCGTCGAGTTGGCGAGCGGTGACGGGTAGAAGTTCTGCACCTGATCCAGACGGAAGCGACGCTGTTTCAGCCACAGCGCCAGGTTCACCATGTCCTCATCGCGCGTACCCGGGTGGGCAGAGATGAAGTAAGGGATCAGGTACTGCTCTTTCCCTGCCTGCTTAGAGTAGGTATCGAACAACTGTTTAAAGCGATCATAGCTGCCCATGCCCGGCTTCATCATTTTCGACAGCGGGCCTTCTTCGGTGTGCTCCGGCGCAATCTTCAGATAGCCGCCAACGTGGTGCGTTGCCAGCTCTTTAATGTAGCGCGGATCTTCCACGGCGATGTCGTAACGTACCCCGGAGGCGATGAGGATCTTCTTGATGCCTTTAAGGTCGCGGGCGCGACGATAGAGATTGATTGTCGGCTCATGGTTGGTATCCATGTGCTGGCAGATGTCCGGATAGACGCATGAGAGACGACGGCAGGTTTGCTCTGCACGCGGCGACTTACAGCGCAGCATGTACATGTTGGCGGTTGGGCCGCCAAGATCGGAGATCACGCCAGTAAAACCCGGTACGGTATCGCGAATGGCTTCGATCTCATTGATGATCGAATCTTCAGAGCGGCTCTGGATAATGCGTCCTTCATGCTCGGTAATAGAGCAGAACGAGCACCCGCCGAAGCAGCCGCGCATGATGTTGATCGAGAAGCGGATCATCTCATACGCCGGGATACGGGCGTTGCCATATGCCGGGTGCGGCACGCGCTTATAAGGCAGCGCAAAGACGCTATCCATCTCTTCAGTTGACAGCGGGATCGCTGGCGGGTTGATCCAGATATAGCGCTCGCCGTGTTTCTGCAGCAGTGCGCGGGCACAGCCCGGGTTGGTTTCATGGTGCAGAATACGCGACGCATGCGCGTAGAGCACTTTGTCAGCTTTTACCTTCTCGTAGGACGGCAGCAGTACATACGTTTTTTCCCACGGTTTCGGGCGTGGCGGTTGTACAACAATCGCCTTCGCTTCCGCTTTTTTCGGCTCAACCGGCTTGTTATCGGCACACGGCAGATCTTCGCCGTAAGGATGTGGGATAGGGTCGATTTTGCCCGGCATATCGATAATACGGGAATCCACCCCGCTCCAGCCCGGCAGCGCCTCTTTCACCATGATCGCGGTGTTACGCACGTCGCGAATACTGCTCACCGGTTCCCCCTGCGACAGACGGTGTGCGACTTCCACCAGCGGACGCTCGCCGTTACCGTAGATCAGCATGTCGGCTTTAGAATCCACCAGCACCGAGCGGCGCACGGTATCTGACCAGTAATCGTAGTGCGCGGTGCGGCGCAGACTTGCTTCAATGCCGCCCAGGATCACCGGCACATCTTTCCAGGCTTCTTTACAGCGTTGGGTATACACTAGGGTGGCGCGGTCCGGACGTTTACCCGCCACGTTATCCGGGGTATAGGCATCGTCATGACGCAGCTTACGGTCAGCGGTATAGCGGTTGATCATCGAATCCATGTTGCCGGCGGTCACACCGAAGAACAGGTTGGGTTTACCCAGACGCATAAAGTCGTCTTTGCTGTTCCAGTCAGGCTGAGAGATGATCCCCACGCGGAAGCCTTGTGCTTCGAGCATGCGGCCACAAATGGCCATGCCGAAGCTCGGATGGTCAACGTAGGCATCGCCCGTGACCAGAATGATGTCGCAGCTGTCCCAGCCCAGTTGGTCCATCTCTTCCCGGGACATCGGCAGGAACGGCGCCGGTCCAAAGCAGGCCGCCCAGTACTGGGGCCAGGAGAAGAGGTCACGATCCGGCTGGATCAGGGAAATTGCGCTCATAATGCTTCCGAAGAAAAAATAGACAAAAGGAGCCGGATTATACGCTGTTCATCCGCCACATTTGAAGAAAAGGATGCATGAAGCAGACAGATATTCCTGGAAGTCGTTAAAATACAGCGCCCTGTTAATTTTGGATCATAATATCCACTATATCTTCCGGTGTTTTGCCCCCGGAACGTGTTCTTGCGCGGAGTTCTGCTGTGAAGTCCAACGATTCGTTACACATTTCCCAGCTGCGGGTTGTCCTTCACCTCTGCGGTTTTCTGGTTCTGCTGTACAGCCTTTCGATGCTGCCGCCAATGGTCATCGCCCTGCTGAATAAAGAGCGGACCTACTTTGCATTTTTAACCACCTTTTTAACCTTTTTCAGCCTGGGTGGAGTGACGTGGAGGGCAACCCGTCATGCCGGTATTCAGCTGCGCACCCGCGACGGGTTTGTGATTATTGTGCTGTTCTGGCTGCTGTTTTCATTGATCAGTGCCATGCCGTTATGGATGGACGATGGTCTGCATCTTTCCTTTGCTGACGCGCTCTTCGAAGGGGTTTCCGGGATAACCACTACCGGTGCAACGGTAATCGGGGACGTCAGCGCCCTGCCTAAGTCGTACCTATATTACCGCGCCCAGCTGAATTTCATTGGTGGCTTAGGCGTCATCGTGTTGGCCGTCGCGGTCCTGCCGCTGCTGGGCATCGGTGGTATGAAACTATATCAGTCAGAGATGCCGGGGCCGTTCAAGGAGGAGCGTCTGACTCCCCGCCTTGCCGATACCGCGCGCACGCTGTGGGTAACTTACTTCGCGCTGGGCGCGGCCTGCACCCTGGCCTACTGGCTGGCGGGCATGTCTTTTTTTGACGCCATTTGTCACGGACTTTCGACCGTGTCATTGGGCGGATTCTCTACCCGCAGCGAGAGCATTGGTTTTTACGACAGCCACGCGATTGAACTCGTCGCTGGCGCGTTTTCGCTGCTCTCCGCGTTCAACTTCACCCTCTGGTACGTCGCGATTGTCAGACGCACCCTGAAGCCGATTCGCCGCAGCCCGGAGGTTAAATTCTTTCTGGGTGCCGCCGCAGTGGTGATTGTCATTACCGCCTGGCAGGTCTGGCATGCGGGGATGTACAACGCGACGGATAGCCTGGTTCATGCTTTCTTCCTGGCCAGTTCGATGATGACCGATAACGGTCTTTCGACGGCCGATTATGCGCACTGGCCTGCCCACACCATTTTCCTGCTGTTGAGCGCCAGCTTTTTTGGTGGCTGCGTGGGTTCGACCTGTGGCGGGATCAAAGCACTGCGTTTTCTGATCATGTTCAAACAGAGTATTCAGGAAATGAATCAGCTTGCACATCCGCGCGCGCTACTGAGTATCAAGGTCGGTAAAAGCGTGGTGAATGAACGCGTCCTGCGCTCGGTATGGAGCTTCTTTTTCCTCTACGTGATGATTACGGGCTTTTTTGTCTGGGCGCTCAATCTGATGGGCTACGACCTGTTTACGTCATTTGCAACGGTCGCTGCCTGTATCAATAACATGGGGCTGGGTTTTGGCGAGACCGCGTCCACCTTCGGGACGTTAAAAGAAGAGGCCAAGCTGTTGATGTGCGCAGCGATGATCTTAGGGCGTCTGGAAATTTATCCGGTGCTGATCCTCTTCTCGCGCTTTTTCTGGCGGGCATAAAACATTCCCGGCGAACCGGGAATGTCGGGGGGTTATGGCGCAGGGTTGACCAGCATCTGCCCCACTGACCCCCTGTCCATCATCTCCAGCGTCTGGCTGTGGAACAGGAACGGGAAGTGCGGCCACGAAGGCTGACCATAGTAGACAAGCAGTTCGACCTGACCATCCACCCAGACGGTGTCTTTCCAGCCACGGTCTTCCGGGAAAGGCATCGCGCCGTTCACGTTGCGGATCAGGAATGACACACCTTCAATATGGAACGACTGCGGCATGTCGGAACGCACGGTCCAGCGCTCCCAACTACCCTGCTGCGCGGTAATGTCGATACGGTTGACGTCCCACAGCGCGCCGTTGATACCCGGATCGTCGCCCAGGCTGATATCGCGGCTGCGCACAGGCGAACCGCTCATGATCTCCTGCGGCAGCAGGCGCATGGGCAGGCTGTCGGTCACCAACGGCAGCAGACCGGTTGGGCGCAGGGTCAGCACCAGAGTAGAAACAAGAATGCTCGACGGCTCAAAGAACCCTCGAATACGGTCAACAATACTTGCTGCTTCACCGCAGGTGACAGACACTTCATCCCCATTCGTCATATCAATGAGAATTTCACGACGTTCACCCGGCGACAGCGCCAGTTGTTTGACGGAAACCGGCGCAGGTAAAAAGCCCTGGTCACCGGAGATCACGTGCAGCGCGCGGCCATCACTCATTTTCAGCTGATAACGGCGCGAGTTTGAGGCGTTGAGCAGACGCAGACGCACCCAGCCACGCGAGACTTCAACGTAAGGGCTTTGCGCACCATTGACCAGCAGCGTGTCGCCGACGAAGCCACCGCTGCCCGGCTCGCTGTATTCCGGCGTACCGAAATTATCCAGACGTTTGTCCTGGATAATGATCGGGAAATCATCCACACCGTAGTGATTCGGGATCGGCAGGGATTTGCTGACCTCATCTTCTACCAGCCACATCCCGGCCAGACCGTTATACACCTGTTGTGCAGTGCGGTTAGGGGTATTGGCGTGATACCACAGCGTTGCCGCACTCTGACGAATGGGCAGCACTGGCGCCCAGTCAGCATTGGGTGACATCATCCTCGGCGCACCGCCAATCAGCGGGCCAGGAACCTGTAAACCGCTGATGGTCATGGCAACATTTTCGGACGTGCGGTTACTGTAGATGAGTTTAACGTCATCGCCATTCCATACGCGTATGGTCGGCCCAAGGTAACGCCCGTTAATGCCCCATACCGGCGCACGCGTCCCCTGGGTAAAGGACCAGTGGCTGCGCTGTAATGTCAGGAAAAGCGGTTGTCCGCGACGGGATTCAATTAACGGCGGAATGGGCAGCGGCTGTTGCTGCCCGGCGGCGCTGGCTGTCAGCGGCATCGCACCCGCACAAAGGGCGATCCCTGAAGCCTGAATAAACTGACGCCGACTGAGTGACATATAAGCTCCATCTGAAACGACTAACAACGCGGGAATTCGTTTTCCCTTTAACGCCGGATTAAATCTTACCGGCGGCTTCTCTCTCTGCGACTTCTTTGTCGAGCAGCGCAATATGCTGAGCCATCAGCTCGCGGCAGTGTGCTGCCAGCTCACGCACCTGATCTTTACCGTATTTGCTGGTATCGACGGGTGGCAGCATTTCGACAATTACCAACCCATTATTCAGGCGATTAAGATTAATCTTATTAGAAGTATTGGAAACACACACAGGAATAATTGGAACACCTGCCGCAATTGCGGCATGAAACGCGCCAGTTTTAAACGGCAGCAGGCCACGACCACGGCTGCGCGTCCCTTCCGGGAACATCCAGATGGATATTCTGCGTTTTTTAAAATGATTCACGACTTCCGCAATAGTGCTGTGCGCTTTTGCACGGTTATTACGGTCGATCAGCAGGTTACCGGTGAGCCAGTACAACTGGCCGAAAAACGGGATCCACAGCAGGCTCTTTTTCCCCACCGTCACGGTTGGTGGAAGAACGATATTAGAGGCCGTCACCATATCGTAGTTGTTCTGATGGTTGGCGATAAAGATGGCATTACCGAAATTCTCAGCGCCTTCCGGCAAACGTTTTTCAACCTTCAGACCAAACAGCGGCGCAAGACGACCAAACATATGACCAAAGGTGGCAACATGCTTCGGATTACGCGGGCTGAACAGGCAATAAATAGAGCCGAAAATACAGACCAGAATGCAGTAGATAACGGTAAGAATAAGACGAACAATGTATAGCATAGCGACCTCTGAAGCCCCAACAGCTGACAATTATACTTCACCTGTGGCCAGGTAAGGACTTTATTACGAGCGCGTATTGTTAATCGCAACGCACGAATTAACAACGATTTTACGGGAAATTTTATTGAAACTCCCCCTCCGGACAGAGGGGGATATCACGACATTACTCTTCGCTGTCACCTGCGGTGCTGCGTGCAGGAGAGTCAATCTCCACGCGGTCAATACGCTGCAGGCCACGCATCAGTGAACCGCGACGGCCGCGCTCACCGACGACCTTCTGCAACTCTTCCGGACGAAGTTTGATTTTACGCTTACCGACATGAATGGTCAGCGTGCTCTGCGGCGGCAGAAGGAAGAGGTGCGCGAGACCATCTTCACCCTTCGCTGCTTCCGCCGACGGGATGTTGATGATCTTGTTACCCTTGCCTTTTGACAGTTCAGGCAGATCGCTAACCGGGAACATCAGCATACGCCCGGCGGTGGTGATCGCCAGCAGCATGTCACTCTCATTCTCAATCACCAGCGGCGGCATAACGTGGGCGTTATCCGGCAGGCTAATCAGCGCCTTACCGGCACGGTTGCGCGAGACAAGATCGTTAAAGGTACAGATAAAACCGTAACCGGCATCAGACGCCAGCAGCAGTTTCTGCTCGTCGGCTTCCATCAGCATATGGTCAACCGTGGCACCCGGCGGCAGCGTCAGCTTGCCGGTGAGCGGCTCGCCCTGCCCGCGCGCGGAAGGCAGCGTGATTGGGTCAATCGCGTAGCTACGGCCCGTAGAATCGATAAACGCCACCGGCTGGTTGCTCTTCCCTTTCACGGCGGCTTTAAAGCTGTCGCCCGCTTTGTAGCTCAGTCCTGGCGCGTCGATGTCGTGGCCTTTAGCGCTACGCACCCAGCCGCTTTGCGACAGGACAATGGTCACCGGCTCGGACGGCTGCATGTCGTGCTCGTTCATTGCCTTCGCTTCTTCGCGCTCGTGCAGCGGAGAACGACGGTCATCACCAAATGCGTCGGCATCGGCCTGCAGCTCTTTTTTCAGCAGGTTGTTCATCTTGCGTTCGGACGCGAGGATCGCCTGCAGCTGATCGCGCTCTTTTTCCAGATCGCTCTGCTCACCGCGGATCTTCATCTCTTCCAGTTTGGCAAGATGGCGCAGTTTCAGTTCGAGGATCGCTTCGGCCTGGGTTTCGCTGATGCCAAAGCGCGACATCAGCGCAGGCTTAGGCTCGTCCTCGGTACGAATGATCTCAATCACTTCGTCGATATTGAGGAACGCCACCAGCAAACCTTCGAGGATATGCAGGCGCTTAAGCACTTTCTCCAGACGGTGGTTCAGACGACGGCGTACCGTATCGCGGCGGAACGTCAGCCATTCGGTGAGGATCTCCAGCAGGTTTTTCACCGCCGGACGCCCGTCGAGGCCAATCATGTTCAGGTTGATGCGGTAGCTTTTTTCCAGATCGGTGGTGGCAAACAGGTGGTTCATCACCTGCTCCATGTCCACGCGGTTGGAACGCGGCACGATCACCAGACGAGTCGGGTTCTCGTGATCCGATTCATCGCGCAGATCGTCCACCATCGGCAACTTCTTATTGCGCATCTGGGCGGCAATCTGTTCCAGCACTTTGGCGCCGGAGACCTGATGCGGCAGCGCGGTGATCACCACCGCACCGTCTTCTTTGGTCCACACCGCGCGCATACGCACGGAGCCGCGACCGTTCTGGTAGATTTTACGGATTTCCGCGCGGGAGGTGATAATCTCCGCTTCGGTTGGATAGTCCGGCCCCTGCACAATATCCAGCAGCTCGTCCAGCGAAGTTTTCGGCTGTTCAATCAGGGTGATGGCGGCTTTCGCCACTTCACGCAGGTTGTGCGGCGGGATGTCTGTCGCCATACCAACCGCGATACCGGTGGTGCCGTTCAGCAGGATGTTCGGCAGGCGCGCAGGCAGCATCTTCGGCTCCTGCATCGTGCCGTCGAAGTTTGGCACCCAGTCAACGGTTCCCTGACCCAGCTCGCCCAGCAGCACTTCGGCATATTTAGACAGACGGGATTCGGTATAACGCATCGCTGCGAAGGATTTTGGATCGTCCGGCGCCCCCCAGTTCCCCTGGCCATCCACCAGTGGATAGCGGTAAGAGAACGGCTGTGCCATCAACACCATCGCTTCATAACAGGCGCTGTCGCCGTGTGGATGGTATTTACCCAGTACATCACCAACGGTACGGGCGGATTTCTTGAACTTGGCGCTGGCATTCAGCCCCAGCTCGGACATCGCATAGACGATGCGGCGCTGAACAGGCTTCAGGCCATCCCCGATAAACGGCAACGCCCTGTCCATGATGACGTACATGGAGTAGTTCAGGTAGGCGTTTTCCGTGAATTCATGTAGCGCGAGGCGCTCTGCCATATCGCTCATTACGTGTGATTCCTCAACTCAGAAACCGAAGGGTTTCAGGCAATATTGCCGCAGATACTACCTTATCTGCCGTGTTGAGTCACAAAGAAAAAGGGCCGCTTATGCGGCCCTTTCCGGGTTATTTGTTCAGCTTAATAACCTGCTTCACGTCGATTTCGAAGTCGTTCCATTCTTTATCGACCTTACCCTGGATTTCCACTTTATCCTGTGGACTTACAGTCACGCCGTTCCAGCGCTTGTGGTCAATCTCCACGTTGACCGTGCCGGTCTCATCGCGGAAGGTATAGCGATCGTCGGACAGGCGCTGGGTGATGTTCCCGCGCAGCTTCACCCAGCTGTCATCTTTCATCTCTTTCACCTTCACCGCGGTGGTGAGGTTCGCGTCATTATCGACAAAGCCGCCTGCCTGCGTTTGGGTCTGGGTTTGTGTGGCCGACGGGCCGTTAAATCCACCCTGTGCAGCAAAAACAGGGGCAGTGGTCATCATCATGATGGCGGCAATTGCAGCGAATTTTTTCATATTAACTCTCCCTTTAATCTGGTTTCGCAGTCCATTTAACAGGGTAATCCTTAACAACTTCTTAAGGGAAAAATTTATTTATTATTGCTGTACAGCAGGCGCTTACAGAGGGTTTACTGACGACATCAAGGAGGGAACATGCGCATTTTACTGGTAGAAGATGACAGGTTAATCGGCGATGGCATCAAAGCGGGTTTAGGCAAAATGGGCTTTAGCGTGGACTGGTTTACCGACGGAAAAACGGGTCAGGCAGCACTGTATAGCGCGCCGTATGATGCCGTGGTGCTGGATCTGACGTTACCGGAAATTGACGGGCTGGAGATCCTACGTGGCTGGCGCGAAAGCGGGCGCAGCGAACCGGTGCTGATCCTGACCGCGCGGGATGCACTGAACCAGCGTGTTGAAGGGTTGCGTCTGGGCGCGGATGATTACCTTTGTAAGCCGTTCGCCCTGATCGAGGTCGGTGCCCGTCTCGAAGCTCTGGTCCGCCGCAGCCATGGACAGGCACGCAGCGAGCTTCGCCACGGCAACGTCACGCTCGATCCGACCCGTCTCATCGCCACGCGGGACGGCGAAACGCTGACGCTCAAACCCAAAGAATTCGCGCTGCTTGAGCTGCTGATGCGTAATGCAGGCCGGGTGTTGCCGCGTAAGCTGATCGAAGAAAAACTGTATACCTGGGACGATGAGGTCTCCAGCAATGCCATAGAGGTTCACGTCCATCATCTGCGCCGTAAACTTGGCAGCGAGTTTATCCGCACCGTGCATGGCATCGGCTATACCCTGGGTGACGCATGAAACTGAGCCTGAAACTTCGCCTGACGCTTCTCTTCCTGCTGCTCTCTCTGACGGCCTGGTTTGCCGCCAGCCTGGTCGCCTGGCAGCAGACGACACATAAGCTCGATAAGCTGTTTGATACCCAGCAAATGCTATTTGCCAAACGGCTGCTGACAATGGATCTTGATGAGATCCGTGCCCCCGAGCGCATGCGTGAGATCCCAAAGAAAGCGAAGCATGGTCGTCTGGATGACGACGCGCTGGCTTTCGCCATCTATACCGTCGACGGCAAAATGATACTGAACGACGGGGAAAACGGGCGTGATATTCCGTACCACTATCGCCGCGACGGGTTTGATAACGGGCAGCTGCAGGGCGACAACGACGAGTGGCGTTTTTTATGGCTGACCTCCCCCGACGGAAAGTACCGCGTGGTGATCGGCCAGGAGTGGGAGTACCGGCAGGATATGGCGCTGGATATAGTCAGTTCGCAGCTTACGCCGTGGCTGGTGGCGCTCCCCGTGATGCTGTTGTTGCTAATCCTACTGTTAAGCCGTGAACTCAGGCCGCTGAAAAAACTGGCGCAGACCCTGCGCTCCCGCTCGCCAGATGCCACCGAACCGCTGACGGTTCAGGGTGTCCCCACGGAAGTGCGCCCCCTGCTCGACTCGCTGAATCATCTGTTCGCCCGCACCCAGGAGATGATGACCCGCGAGCGCCGCTTTACCTCCGATGCCGCCCACGAATTACGCAGTCCGCTGGCGGCCCTGAAAGTGCAAACTGACGTGGCACAACTATCCTCAGACGATCCGCAGGCGCAGGCAAAAGCGCTGACACAACTGCACGCGGGTATTGACCGTGCGTCCCGGCTGGTGGATCAACTTCTTACGCTGTCGCGTCTGGATTCACTGGATAATCTTGACGATGTCGAACCGATTACCCTTGCCGATTTACTGCAGTCGGCCGTGCTGGATATCTGGCATCCCGCTCAACAGGCAGGCATTGATATCCGGCTGAACATCAATGCGCCAGAGGTTACACGCACGGGGCAGCAGCTGCTCCTGAGCCTGCTTGTTCGCAACCTGCTGGATAACGCCATTCGTTATAGCCCGCGAGGCAGCGTGGTGGACGTGACGCTGGACACCCGAAGCTTTACCGTGCGCGACAACGGCAACGGCATTTCGCCTGATGCGCTGGCGCGCCTCGGCGAGCGATTTTATCGACCACCGGGGCAGGATGCCATCGGCAGCGGGCTCGGATTATCCATTGTGAAGCGCATCGCCGCCCTGCACGGTATGCGTGTTTCATTAAGCAATGCGGCGGAAGGCGGTTTTGAAGTGAAGGTCAGCTGGTAAGGGATTATTGCATTTAGCGCAAAAGACTTTGCACATTTTGCTCATTTTTCCGCTCCGTCCTCGCGCGTAGAATACCCGCCATACTCTCATCATCGAGGACAAATAATGAGCAACATTCTGATTATTAACGGTGCAAAAGAATTTGCGCATTCTAAAGGCCAGTTGAATGACACCCTGACCGAGGTCGCGGACGGTTTCCTGCGCGACGCCGGGCATGATGTTAAGGTCGTGCGTGCAGACAGCAACTATGACGTGAAAGCCGAAGTGCAGAACTTCCTGTGGGCTGACGTGGTGATCTGGCAGATGCCGGGCTGGTGGATGGGCGCGCCGTGGACCGTGAAAAAATACATGGATGACGTGTTCACTGAAGGTCACGGCTCTCTGTATGCCAGCGATGGCCGCACCCGCTCTGACGCGTCCAAAAAATACGGTTCAGGCGGTCTGATTCAGGGCAAAAAATATATGCTGTCACTGACCTGGAACGCCCCGCTGGAAGCCTTCACCGAGAAAGATCATTTCTTCGAAGGCGTAGGCGTTGACGGCGCATACCTGCCGTTCCATAAGGCTAACCAGTTCCTGGGGATGGATCCACTGCCAACCTTTATCGTCAACGACGTGATTAAAATGCCTGATGTCCCACGCTATATCGCAGAATATCGCAAGCATCTCGCGGAAATTTTTGCTTAACTGGTAGCCTGGAATTAAAGGAGTAGTAAACATGCTTACCGTTATCGCAGAAATCCGTACTCGTCCAGGTCAACATCACCGTCAGGCGGTGCTGGATCAGTTCGCGAAAATTATCCCGACCGTACTGAAAGAAGAAGGCTGCCATGGCTACGCGCCAATGGTGGATGCCACCACTGACGCCAGCTTCCAGGCCACCGCGCCGGACTCAATCATCATGGTTGAGCAGTGGGAAACCGTCGCGCATCTTGAAGCGCACCTGCAGACCCCGCACATGAAAGCGTGGAGCGACGCGGTGAAGGGTGACGTGCTGGAAACCCACATCCGTATTCTGGAGCAAGGGGTTTAAGTTTCCCCCAGGCCCGGTAAGCGCTAGCGCCACCGGGCTTTGTTTTTAGCTACTTTTCTTCCCCGGTTTTAATCCCCGATGAAACTCGTTGATCCGCTTCATTGATTTGATGGTGCGCTGCGGCTCGGTGGAGGCAACGGACACAATAATCATCTCCAGACACAACAGTACCGTACCATGAAGTGGGATTTTGCCCTTTTCGCCGCCGCGCGGGACGTGGATCACCACGCTGGCCTCTTTACTGAAACGCGAGTCCAGGGCGTTGGTCAGCAGGATAGTCGGGATACCGAGACGTTTTGCTTCACGCAGCGTGGTTTGCCCCTCCCGGTGCGCGGATTTCTGGGCCATCATCACCAGCACGTCACCGCGCTGAAGGGCAATGAGCTGTTCGGCAAGCCCTATTCCTGTGCGGTTAAGCGGTGTGGCGGGTAATCCCATACGGCTGAACAACCTGGCGGTGTACTCGGCCAGAATACCCGATGCGCCGATACCAAAAATCGCGACCTGCCTCGCCTGTGCCAGCAGTGAGACCGCCTGAGCCATCGCATAGCGGTTGTGGGGTTCGGATAACACGTCCAGGGTGTGCTGATGTCCCTCCAGCACAAAATCAATGCTCGCGTTGACGTCGCTGGTCAGTGTATTCACCGTGGTAGACATCTTTTCGCTGGAGCTGACCACAGGGCCAAACCACTGCTCCAGCGTCTGTTTGAGATCGCGCAGCCCGGCGAACCCCAGCGCCTGAATGGCGCGAACGACGGTGGCATCCGAGGTTTTCAACTGCGTCGCGATCTCCATTGCGGTCTGTTCCATCACCGCTTCGCGGTTCTCATTGATATAGCTTGCCACCTGCAGCACGCGCGGCGTCAACTGGTGCGCACGCGAACGAAAGCGGTCACCGTAGACATCCACGCGCCCTTTCTCTTTGCGGATCACCGTGATGCCTCCGGCAGTGGTCGCCCGGCGATCTGCGATTGCACCTGCGCGGCCATCAGGCCTAAAGACGCGAAGGAATTCGAGATGGCCTCTTCACGTGAGATCAGCACGTAGTGTCCGGTTCGGCAGGCGTTCAGGAACTGACACCAGCCAGGCATTACCGCCTCCATCGCTGCCAGCTCGTCCTGCGGTTTACCGCCCGTATCCCCACGCCAGGTGGCGAAGACGAAATCAGCATCCAGCTCCGGCAGGCGCTCGGCGCTGACGTCAATCCGTCCCCCTTCCGGGATGGCCTCAATTAGCGGCGGGAAGGTGAACCCGGCATCACGCAGTACACGCCCCAACGAGTGGTAGCTGTGCATGGCGTTAATCTTTCCCTGATTCGCCTGAATCACTGATACGCTAATTTTACGGGTATCCACCGTCGCTTTCAGCGCGTTGATTTGTTCCTTATAGCGGCGCTCCAGGATCTTCAGTCGCGCCTGCGTGCCGGTAAGTTGCGCCAGCTTGCGGTAGATTTCCGGCGCACCGCCGTCGAGATGATCGATGCTCACCGTCGGGGCAATTTTTTGCAGCTGTTCCACCGGCGTGTTGCGGGTCGGCTCAGAGATAATCAGATCCGGTTTTGCAGCGGCGATGGCCTCAATGTCGATATCCGCAGTGCCGATAAACTTGATGTCGGAATTATCGAAATCGACGCCCGTTAGCATGCCGCTGGAGCGCAGAAAATGGCTGCCGTCCGGTCGCGTACGGCCGTGGCTGGCTACCGGCGGTACGCCAAGCTCAATGAGCGGGATGGTGATATCCAGGTCATGCAGCGAGACAATCCGTTTCGGATGAACCGGCACAACGACCTTGCGCCCCAAATCATCGGTAAATGTCTGAGTCGGTTCTGCCGCGCTCACCGCAAACCCGACCAGCAACAACATCGAAAAAAGTACGCGCATCCTCAGTCCCCTAAAATCTGTCCCGACGCTGCCAGAGCAACAGCAGGAAAAACGGTCCGCCAATCAATGAAATCACAATTCCCGCTGGCAGTTGCAGCGGGAGAAATGCCAGACGGCCAACGTTATCCGCCAGCAGCACCAGCAGCGCACCCAGCACAGCACTTCCCGTCAGGAGCGCGGTTTGCCCACCACGCAGCAGCAGACGTGCCATATGTGGGGCAATGAGTCCTACGAAACCAATACTGCCTACGCAGGAGACGCAGGCCGCCGTCAGCACCACCGGGGCGAGAACGCGCAGCAGTGCCAGTCGGGTTGTACGCACGCCCAGGCCTGTTGCGGCCTGATTACCGAGTAACGCAACATCGGCGGCACGCGCGGTAAACAGTAACAACGCAAACGCGGGAAGCGTCCAGAGTGCAGCCCGCCCCACCAGCGTCCAGTTTGCCGCATGCAGGCTTCCTGCCAGCCAGAGCATTGCCGTCTGCACGTCACGCACGTCGGCGGTAGTCATAAAGACGCCCATTGCAGCAGCAAAGGCCCATGACACGCCGATGCCAATCAGGATGAATCGCGGGCGCGAAATATCACGCGCCAGCAAGACCACCAGCATCGCAGTGAGTAGTCCCCCGGCCATTCCTGCCAGCGGACGCCAGGCCAGGCTCAACGCCGGGAACTGAAAGATCAGCACCAGCACTGCCGCACTGCAGCCCTCTTTCACGCCGATAAGACCGGGATCGGCCAGGCCATTGCGGGTGATGGACTGCATGGCCGCCCCGGCCATACCGAGCATTGCCCCGCACAGTATCGCCATCAGCAGGCGCGGCAGACGAATATCCATCACGATATAGTGCGCCTCTGCTGTCAGACCTTCAGGAGAAAACAGCGCGCGGGCAATAGCGGAGGTGGGAATGGGCAACGAACCGTGCGTCAGACCAAAGCCCAGCAGGCTTAATGCCACCAGTGCTAAAAACGCCAGGCATGCCAGCGTCTTCGGGGGAACCAATGCCGACAGGCGACCAATACGGATCGCGCGGAGTCCGGCCCGGTTCATTTGAACATCCTCGACGCCATGAAAATGAAGACTGGTGCGCCAACCAGGGCTGTCATGATGCCGGTTGCCAGCTCCCAGGGCGTAAACAATGTACGGGCGGCAATATCTGCCAGCAGCAGAACCAGCGCGCCACACAGGGCAGACAGCGGCACCATCACGCGTAAATCGACCGACACCAGACGGCGAATGAGCTGCGGCACGACCAGGCCGATAAAGCCAATCGGCCCGGCGATAGAGACGGCCGCACCGCAGAGCAGCGCGATGGCCAGCAGGGCGAGCAGGCGAGTTTTCAGCAGCGACACGCCAAGCCCCTGCGCCATCCGGTCGCCCAGAGCCAGCATATTGAGTGACGGCGGCACTCCGATAGCGAGAACAAAACCGGCAGCAGCAGCCCACAGGGCACTCCGGAGCGTTTCTTGTTTTACCCCCGCTAAATCCCCCGCCAGCCAGGTTCGCAGGGCGAGCAGGGTCTGTTCATCCAGAATCAGGACTGCGGCAGTCACTGATGAGGCAAATGCCGACAGTGCCACGCCACACAGCGTCACTTTCATGGGTGTGAGCCCGGTGCGGCCAGACGAGGAGAACATCAGCACCAACAAAAACAGCGCGGCGGCACCGGCGGCGGCAACGAGCGGGCGACCAAACGGCAGCGTCATCCCGAGCGCACTCGTCAGCACCACCGCCAGCGCCGCCCCGGCATTCAGCCCCAGAATATGCGGTTCACCGAGCGGGTTGCGGATCACGGACTGCAGCAGGACGCCCGCCACGCCGAGCGCGGCGCCTGTCACCATCGCGGCGCTGAGGCGCAGCAGTCTTAATTTGATAATGACGTTATGGTCGAAATTATGGGGATTAAAATCAAAAAACGCCTGGACCACCGTCAGCGGAGGAATAACGCGTGCGCCGATACCCAGGTGGGCGATCGCCCCCATCATCAGCAGTAACGCAAAGAGAATAAAAGCCAGCGTCGTGCGTATCATGGTTTTTCAGTGACCTGACGAAACGGCATAAAAAACGGTTTGCCGGTTAACGGGTTAACCGACATATGCACGTCGACATCAAACACCGCTTTGATCAGTTCCGGCGTGCAGGCATCGCCCTCATGCAATACGCCTTCAACTTTCCCCTGACGTAAAAAGATCAGTGAATCACCGTAGTTCACCGCGAAATTAAGATCGTGCAGCACCACCACGACGGTGCGTCCGTGCTGGCGAGTCAGCGTATGCAGCAATTCCAGGATCTCCACCTGATAGCGGAGATCGAGAAAGGTTGTCGGTTCATCCAGCAGGATATACGGCGTTTGCTGCGCCAGGGCCATGGCGATCCAGCAGCGTTGACGCTGGCCGCCGGACAAGCTTTCGACCGGCAGATGCGCAAACTCCGCCGTCCCCGTCAGGTGCAGCGCCTCTTCAACAGCCCGTTCGTCCTCGTCGCTCCACTGGCGCATAAAATTTTGCCAGGGAAAGCGCCCGCGAGAAACCAGTTCAAAGACGGTTAACCCTTCCGGCACCAGCGGAGACTGAGGAAGGATACCCAACTGACGGGCAACCGTTTTGGTCGGCTGCTCATGAATGGCTTTACCGTCCAGCAGCGCGGTGCCCCCGAGCGGCTGCAGCAGTCGCGCGATAGTGCTCAACAGTGTGGACTTTCCACAGCCGTTCGCCCCTACCAGCACCGTCATTTTCTGCTGAGGGATCGCAAGGGAGATATCATCAACGATGATTTTTTTCTGATAACCCGCAGAGAGGTTCTCCAGAACCAGTCCCGATTTTTTCGTGTTGTAAGTCACGTGAACGCCAACGTAATGAAAAACTAACAAATAAAAATAAAAATAAAACTCATTCTCTTTTGAGAAGTTTGACGCTGCGCCATGTAGTAGTCAAGCGAAGAAACACCCTGATAAAAACAGGGATAAGCAGGAAGTTAATCGAAAACACAAAACCTCATAAAGACATTAATTTCATCACGTTAAATGCAATTTCGTTTCATTTTTACGAGTGATTTTCGGTTGTAGTCGATTTTTGTTTTTTTCCATTTACTACTACATCCTCACATGATTGAATGATTCTCAATTACATGTTCGATGCCTGAACAGGCTAACGGACAGACTATCAAGGGCAATGACTCACACATTCTTCCGCAAACATTCATGTGCGGGATATTTCGGGAAAACAGATGTAATGGCTACGTACACACCTTCTCTCTCTGGGGCAAAAGGGCGCGCGCTCTTTTCACTGCTGTTTATGGCGCCGTTGGTACAGGCAGCGGACAACACAACGGCTAAAGACGGCGAAACGCTTACCGTCACCGCCAGTCCGAATGCCACGGCAGATGCTACAAATGGCTATCAGCCGTTGAATACCTCCACCGCCACACTGACCAACATGCCAATGCTGGATATCCCGCAGGTGGTCAATACCGTCAGCGATAAGGTGCTGGAAGATCAGCACGCCACTACGCTGGATGAAGCGCTCTATAACGTCAGCAACGTGGTGCAAACCAATACTCTGGGCGGTACGCAGGATGCATTTGTTCGTCGTGGGTTTGGCGCGAACCGCGACGGGTCAATCATGACCAACGGTCTGCGCACCGTCCTGCCGCGCAGTTTTAATGCCGCAACCGAGCGCGTGGAAGTGCTTAAAGGCCCGGCCTCTACGCTGTATGGCATTCTCGATCCTGGCGGTTTGATTAACGTCGTCACTAAACGCCCGGAGAAGACCTTCGGCGGCTCACTTTCTGCTACCTCTTCCAGCTTTGGCGGCGGTACCGGCCAGGTTGATGTTACCGGCCCAATTGAAGGCACGCGTCTGGCGTATCGTCTCACGAGTGAGTATCAGGACGAAGATTACTGGCGCAATTTTGGCAACGAGCGCAGCACCTTTATCGCACCGTCGCTGACCTGGTTTGGCGATGATGCCACCGTGACCGTGCTCTATTCGCATCGCGACTATAAGACACCATTCGATCGCGGAACGATCTTCGATCTCAACACCAAACAGCCGGTAAACGTTGATCGCAAAACGCGTTTTGACGAACCGTTTAACATCACCGATGGTCAATCAGACCTGGCGCAGCTCAACGCAGAATATCGCCTGAACAGCCAGTGGACCGCAAAGTTCGACTACAGCTTTAGCCAGGATAAATACAGCGATAACCAGGCCCGCGTAATGGCCTACGATTCAAAAACTGGCAACCTGACCCGCCGCGTAGATGCGACGCAAGGCTCGACCCAGCGGATGCATACGTCGCGTGCGGATCTGCAAGGGAATGTGGACATCGCTGGCTTCTACAACGAGATCCTGACCGGCGTATCGTATGAGAATTACGATCTGCTGCGTACGGATATGATCCGCTGTAAAAACGTCAAAGATTTCAATATCTATAACCCGACGTATGGCAACCTTAGCAAGTGCACCACTGTCTCAGCGTCAGACAGCGACCAGACCATCAAGCAAGAGAGCTACTCCGCCTACGCTCAGGACGCGCTGTACCTGACCGATAAATGGATCGCCGTCGCCGGATTACGCTATCAGTATTACACCCAGTACGCCGGTAAAGGCCGCCCGTTCAACGTCAATACCGACAGCCGCGACGACCAGTGGACACCGAAGCTGGGGCTGGTTTACAAACTCACGCCAGCGGTCTCGCTGTTTGCCAACTATTCCCAGACGTTTATGCCGCAATCGTCCATTGCGAGCTACATTGGCGAGCTGCCGCCAGAAACATCAAATGCGTATGAAATTGGCGCTAAGTTTGACCTGTTCGACGGTATTACTGCCAATATCGCACTGTTTGATATTCACAAACGCAACGTGTTGTACACCGAAAGCATCGCGGGAGAAACCGTCGCAAAAACCGCCGGCCGCGTGCGTTCGCAGGGTGTAGAGGTGGATCTGGCAGGGTCCCTGACGGAAAACACCAATATTATTGCCAGCTACGGCTATACCGACGCAAAAGTGCTGGAAGACCCGGACTATGCAGGCAAACCGCTGCCGAACGTGCCACGCCATACCGGCTCACTGTTCCTGACCTATGACATTCACAATGCGATCGGCGGAAATACG
Source organism: Enterobacter sp. CPE_E890 (assembly GCF_046521475.1). Lineage (NCBI taxonomy): Bacteria > Pseudomonadati > Pseudomonadota > Gammaproteobacteria > Enterobacterales > Enterobacteriaceae > Enterobacter > Enterobacter sp. CPE_E890. The sequence goes on from NZ_JBKFZW010000001.1 coordinate 4,280,100, forward strand.
TTGACGCTTGGCGGGGGTGGACACGGCGTGAGCCGTCGCTCAGCGACCAACGGCGCGGACTATTATTTACCGGGCTATTTTGTTGCCGATGCCTTTGCGGCCTATAAGATGAAACTGCAGTATCCGGTGACGCTGCAGGTGAACGTGAAGAACCTGTTTGATAAGACTTACTACACCTCATCTATCGCGACCAATAACCTGGGCAACCAGATTGGCGACCCGCGCGAAGTGCAGTTTACGGTGAAGATGGAGTTTTGATATAAAAAAAGCCCTGCATCGCAGGGCTTTTTCAGCATCAGGCTTCAATATCCGCCATATCGCCTTTCTCCTGCAGCCAGTTACGTCGGTCTTCCGAACGTTTCTTGGCAAGGAGCATATCCATCATCGCGTTGGTTTGCTGCTCGTCTTCGTCACTGATCGTCAGTTGCACCAGACGACGCGTGTTGGGATCCAGCGTGGTTTCGCGCAGCTGCATCGGGTTCATCTCACCCAGCCCTTTAAAGCGCTGGACGTTCGGTTTGCCCTTCTTACGCTTCAGCTGTTCCAGCACACCCGCTTTTTCTTCTTCCGTCAGCGCGTAATACACTTCTTTGCCGAGGTCGATACGGTACAGCGGCGGCAGCGCCACGTGAACGTGGCCGTTTTTCACCAGCGTGCGGAAGTGCTTCACAAACAGTGCGCACAGCAGCGTAGCGATGTGCAAACCATCGGAGTCCGCATCCGCAAGGATACAGATCTTACCGTAGCGCAGCTGGCTCAGATCGTCGCTGTCAGGATCGATGCCGATCGCCACCGAGATATCATGCACTTCCTGCGAGGCCAGCACTTCATCTGAAGAGACCTCCCAGGTGTTCAGGATCTTACCCTTGAGCGGCATGATCGCCTGGTATTCACGATCGCGCGCCTGTTTGGCCGATCCACCCGCCGAGTCGCCTTCCACGAGGAACAGTTCGGTACGGTTGAGATCCTGCGCGGTACAGTCCGCCAGCTTGCCCGGCAGCGCAGGGCCGCTGGTCAGTTTTTTACGCACCACTTTCTTCGCCGCACGCAGACGACGCTGGGCGCTGGAAATGGCCATTTCAGCCAGCATCTCTGCCGCCTGAACGTTCTGGTTCAGCCACAGGGTAAACGCATCTTTCACCACGCCGGAGACAAACGCCGCACACTGACGTGACGACAAGCGCTCTTTAGTCTGACCGGCAAACTGCGGATCCTGCATTTTCACAGAGAGTACGTAGGCGCAGCGATCCCAGATATCTTCCGCCGACAGCTTCACGCCGCGCGGCAGAATGTTACGGTATTCGCAGAACTCGCGCATCGCGTCCAGCAGCCCCTGGCGCAGGCCGTTGACGTGGGTACCGCCAAGCATGGTGGGGATCAGGTTAACGTAGCTTTCGGTCAGCAGCTCACCGCCTTCCGGCAGCCACAGCAGCGCCCAGTCCACCGCTTCGGTATCGCCGGTAAAATTACCGACGAACGGTTTTTCCGGCAGCGTCGGCAGGCCGTTTACCGCTTCGCACAGATAGTCGTTAAGACCGTCTTCATAGCGCCAGCTCTGCTCGGTGTTGTTAACGTTGTCTTTAAAGGTGATTTCCACGCCGGGGCAGAGCACCGCTTTGGCTTTCAGCAGGTGCGTCAGGCGGGAAACGGAAAAGCGCGGGCTGTCGAAGAAGCTTTCGTCAGGCCAGAAGTGAACGCTGGTGCCGGTGTTGCGTTTACCGCACGTGCCGACGACCTGCAGATCCTGCACCTTCTCGCCATTTTCAAACGCGATGTTGTAGACCTGACCATCGCGGCGGACGTTTACTTCCACGCGCTTAGACAGGGCGTTAACGACTGAGATCCCCACGCCGTGTAAACCACCAGAGAACTGATAGTTTTTGTTGGAGAACTTACCCCCTGCATGCAGCCGGCAGAGGATCAGCTCAACGGCAGGGACGCCCTCTTCCGGGTGGATATCCACCGGCATACCGCGTCCGTCGTCAATGACTTCCAGCGACTGATCGGCATGCAGGATGACGTCAACGCGTTTGGCATGGCCCGCCAGCGCTTCGTCCACACTGTTATCAATAACTTCCTGGCCCAGGTGGTTTGGGCGTGTCGTATCGGTGTACATCCCCGGGCGGCGGCGAACCGGCTCAAGCCCGGTGAGGACCTCAATGGCATCAGCGTTATAGGTTTGCGTCATGATTTAAACTAGCAATTCGCATTGATTGTCAGTGGCTGTGCAGTCCAAGAAAATCGACAATCTGGGTGAAATGATTCTCAAAGCCCGTGAAAGCATGGTTTCCGCCCTCTTCTATAGTCTGGCGGCAGGATGCGTAATACGCCACTGCCTGGCGGTAATCCAGCACTTCATCACCCGTCTGTTGCAGCAACCAGATAAGATCCGGCGCTTCAAGCGGGTCAACCTGCATAACTTTGAGATCGTAAATATGGCGTGACTCTAGCACATATTGCTGGCCGGTGTAGGGGTTCTCGTTTGCGCCAAGAAAGTCCCGAAGCAACTCAAATGGCCGCACCGCCGGGTTAACGACAACAGCGGGCAGCATAAAGCATTGCGAGAGCCAGGTGGCGTAGTATCCGCCCAGCGATGAGCCGACCACACCGAATGATTCGCCGCCGTGTTCAAGCACAATAGATTCCAGCATCTCCGCGGCTTCCGCCGGGTAAGGAGGCAGCTGCGGGATAATCATCTCAACATCGGGATGATGCTCGCTCAGCCACTGGCGAAACTGTGTCGCTTTTGCGGAGCGCGGCGAGCTGTTGAATCCGTGCAGATAAAGGAGCGTAGACATCAGTAGCCTTCTGAAGCGGTGTCCGGACGGAATTTTGCGCCTGTCAAACGACAGACTTCCGTGGTCAGCGAACCATCGGCATGCAGTTCCAGCCAGCGCCAGCCTGGTGCGATGGTATCCAGCGTAAAGTTGGCACAGTGCGGCTTAAACTGAACGCAGGTCGATGGCGTCGCTAGCATACGGCGACCATTCCAGTCGAGATCCTGTTCCTGATGGATATGTCCGCACAGGAGATTCTTCACACGCGGGAATTTCGCCAGCACACGATCCAGCGCAGCAGAATTACGCAGACTGTGCTGATCGAGCCAGCTGCAACCCGCTGGCAGAGGGTGATGATGAAGTAATAACAGCGTATGACGTTCAGGTTCAGCAGCCAGTTTGGTCTCCAGCCAGTCGAGCTGGAACTCGCTTAATTCACCGTGCGGGACACCAAACACCTGGCTGTCCAGCAGCAGGATCTGCCACTGTTCACCCGCAAAGACACATTTTGCCGGAGAAATCCCCGCATCCTGGAGTGCATTGTACATAGCCGGCTGGAAATCGTGGTTTCCAGGTAGCCAGACGCAAGGCACACTAAAACTCGCGATGCCTTCAGCAAAATGCTGGTAGGCCGCGGAGGATTGGTCCTGCGCCAGATCGCCCGTTGCGACAATCAGATCGCATGCACGATTTTCAGCGTGAATGGCGCTAAGTACCGCCTGATAGCTCTCCCAGGTGTTGACCCCCAGCAGAGTTTCATGCTTTTCGGCAAAAAGGTGGGTATCGGTGATTTGTAATATCCTGACTGGCGCCCCACCAGCAACAGTCAGGTTCAACAGGCTTTCCAAATGGTGTCCTTAGGTAGGTTTATGACGCTAACAAACCGGAATCGCCATTGCTCCATGTGCTAAACAATATCTTAGCCAGTCAGCTAAAAACTGGTTAATTTGATGCTTTTCGTCGCGTTGATGCAACTTTTTATTCGGGTAATCATACCGTGCCTTGAAGCGAAAGATCTGCTGACTTGAACACACTTCAGCGACCATTGCATCGTGATAGAGGCGCACCGTCATCGACGGCAGGCTCCAGTAGCTAATACTGGGTGCCGTTTGCTCAATCTCCACCAGCGTAGTGTAGCGCGTTGATTCTGTTATCGTTAACCGATACTGCGCGTTGCTCACCTGATAGCTTACCGTTTCGCCGGGTGCGTCATTTTTCGGCAGCAGGCGGCGCAATTGTGCGAAATTGGTTTCGCACAGGCGCATCATTTCTGGGAAGTCAGGTGTATAACGCTTCATTTTTTCCACTCGTTTCGTAATGTCTGATAATGCAGTTGCAGCCATTGCAGGGCGATGACAGACGCTGCGTTGTCGATTTTCCCCTCTTCTACCCACTGATAAGCCTGTTCCCGGCTCACCACATGAACCCGAATATCTTCGTTTTCATCTGCCAGACCGTGGATCCCTTCCGCCGTCGTGGCGTCCACTTCGCCTACCATAATGGAAAGGCGCTCGCTGGTGCCCCCCGGGCTTGCCAGATAGCTCAGCACCGGTTTTGTACGTCCCACCACCAATCCTGCTTCTTCCAGTGCCTCACGGCGGGCAACGTCTTCGACCGATTCGCCCTCTTCGATCATCCCGGCTACCATCTCCAGTAACCACGGGCTCTCGCTGACGTCGTAAGCCGCAATTCGGATCTGTTCCACCAGCACAACTTCGTCGCGCACTGGGTCAAAGGGTAGCAAGACTGCCGCATGCCCGCGCTCAAAAATTTCGCGTCTGATTTCGCCGCTCATTTCACCGTTAAACAGGCGATGCCTGAAACGGTAAAGTTCCATCGAAAAAAAACCGCTATAAAGCATTTCTCGTGCAATAATTTCTACATCGTTTTTGGCGAATGTCACGGGCAACTTTTCTGGTTTCTGCATGAGTCGAGTCCTGGTAGCAATGGTGATGAAATTGTGAATTTCAAGGCTGTTTGGCTGCCGTTTGCAAGGCTATATGTTAGATTGGTGCAAATTACCGCCAGATGGCACGTAACGCCAACCTTTTGGTATGGAAGATTCTGTTAGAATCGGCAATTATTTTTTAATTAGATCAGCGCTAATACTGCTTCACAACAAGGAATGCAAATGAAGAAATTGCTCCCCATCCTTATCGGCCTGAGCCTGACGGGCTTCAGTGCAATGAGCCAGGCGGAAAACCTGTTACAGGTCTATCAGCAGGCACGTCTGGGCAACCCTGATTTACGTAAATCAGCGGCCGATCGTGATGCTGCGTTTGAAAAGATTAACGAAGCGCGTAGCCCATTGCTGCCACAGTTAGGTTTAGGTGCAGATTATACCTACAGCAACGGTTTCCGCGACGCTAACGGCGTCAACTCCAATGCTACCAGCGCCTCACTGCAATTGACACAAACGCTGTTTGATATGTCCAAATGGCGTGCCCTGACCCTGCAGGAAAAGAGCGCAGGCATCCAGGATGTGACCTATCAGACTGACCAGCAAACGCTGATCCTGAACACCGCCACAGCTTATTTCAACGTGCTGAGCGCGATTGACTCGCTCTCCTACACCGAAGCGCAGAAACAGGCCATTTACCGCCAGTTAGATCAAACCACACAGCGTTTCAACGTAGGTCTGGTTGCGATCACTGACGTGCAGAACGCCCGTTCACAGTACGACAGCGTACTGGCCAACGAAGTGACCGCGCGTAACAACCTCGACAACGCACTGGAATCACTGCGTCAGGTCACCGGGAATTACTACCCTGAGCTGGCGTCTCTGAACGTGGACAGCTTCAAAACGGATAAACCGCAGGCGGTCAACGCCCTGTTGAAAGAAGCGGAAAACCGTAACCTGACCTTGCTGCAGGCGCGTCTGAGCCAGGATCTGGCACGCGAACAGATTCGTCAGGCACAGGATGGCCACCTGCCTACCCTGAGCCTCAGTGCATCTACCGGTATTTCTGATACGACCTACAGCGGCTCCAAAACGAACTCAGCCCAGTATGACGACAGCAATATGGGTCAGAACAAAGTGGGTCTGAACTTCTCCCTGCCACTGTATCAGGGCGGCCAGGTCAACTCGCAGGTGAAACAGGCGCAGTACAACTTTGTTGGCGCGAGCGAGCAGCTGGAAAGTGCCCACCGCAATGTAGTGCAGACCGTACGTTCTTCTTTCAACAACGTGAACGCCTCTATCAGCAGCATCAACGCGTATAAACAAGCCGTGGTTTCTGCACAGAGCTCCCTGGATGCGATGGAAGCGGGCTACTCCGTGGGTACACGTACTATCGTTGACGTGCTGGACGCAACCACCACGCTGTACAACGCGAAACAGCAGCTCTCCAGCGCACGTTACCAGTACCTGATTAACCAGTTGAACATCAAACAGGCTCTGGGTACGCTGAACGAGCAAGACCTGCAGATGCTGAACAGCGCACTGGGCAAACCGGTCTCAACATCGCCGGACAGCGTGGCACCGGAGAATCCGGAGCAGGTTGCCGCCGTTGATAACTTCAACGCTAACAGCAGCGCCCCTGCTGCACAGCCTGCCGCCGCGCGTTCTACCAAGCCAGCAAGCAACGGCAGCAATCCGTTCCGTAACTAAGATTGTCATCAGGCCCTCTCCCTGTGGGAGAGGGCGCATCTGAATCACACCCGAACGTAAGCCAACGTAAAGATCCCCCTGATTCCCCCCCTCTTCGCTTCATTTTCAACCACTCATCCTCTATCCTGAGCGTTATTACCACTGGGTCCTGGAAGACAAAGATGAAACGGACAAAATCCATAAATCACGCTTCGTTCCGCAAAAGCTGGAATGCACGTCACCTCACCCCTGTTGCGCTGGCAGTTACGGCTGTCTTTATGCTGGCAGGTTGTGAGAAAACCGATGAAACGGTTTCGCTGTATCAAAATGCGGAAGACTGCTCAACGGCAACCGGTAACGCCGCTGAATGTAAGACTGCTTATAACAACGCCCTGAAAGAAGCAGAACGTACCGCACCGAAATATGCTTCACGCGCAGACTGTGTGGCAGAGTTCGGTGAAGGTCAGTGCCAGCAGACGCCTGCTCAGGCGGGCACTGCGCCGGAAAATCAGGCACAGGCGCAGTCCAGCGGCAGTTTCTGGATGCCGCTGATGGCAGGTTATATGATGGGCCGTCTGATGGGTGGCGGTGCGGGTTATCAGCAGCAACCGCTGTTTAGCTCGAAAAACCCGGCCAGCCCGGCTTATGGTCAATACACCGACGCCAGCGGCAAAGGCTACGGCGCAGCAACCCCAGGCCGCACTGTGACCGTCCCGAAAACGGCGATGGCGCCGAAGCCTGCGACCACCAGCACCATCACCCGTGGCGGGTTTGGTGAATCCGTAGCGAAGCAGACCAGCATGCAGCGTAGCGCAACAGGCTCCTCTACTCGCTCAATGGGCGGCTGATCATGGAGCGAGTCAGTATCACCGAGCGCCCGGACTGGCGCGAAAAAGCCACCGAATACGGTTTTAACTTCCACACCATGTACGGCGAGCCGTACTGGTGTGAAGATGCCTATTACAAACTCACGCTCGCCCAGGTTGAGAAACTGGAAGAAGTGACGGCCGAGCTGCACCAGATGTGCCTCAAGGTGGTGGATAAAGTCATCGACAGCGACGAGCTGATGGCAAAATTCCGCATTCCAAAGCACACCTGGAGCTTTGTCCGTCAGTCGTGGAAAACGAATCAGCCTTCGCTTTACTCTCGTCTTGACCTGGCATGGGACGGCGTGGGTGAACCTAAGCTTCTTGAAAATAACGCCGACACGCCCACTTCTTTATACGAAGCGGCGTTCTTCCAGTGGATCTGGCTGGAAGACCAGGCCAATGCCGGAAACCTGCCGGAAGGCAGCGATCAGTTCAACAGCCTGCAGGAAAAGCTGATAGAGCGTTTTGCCGAGCTGCGCGAACAATTTGGCTTCAACCTGCTGCACCTCGCCTGTTGCCGCGACACGGAAGAAGATCGCGGGACGGTTCAGTATCTGCAGGACTGCGCCGCCGAAGCGGAATTGGCAACCGAATTCCTCTATATCGAAGATATCGGCCTGGGTGAGAAAGGTCAGTTTACCGACCTGCAGGATCAGGTGATCAGCAACCTGTTCAAGCTCTACCCGTGGGAATATATGCTGCGCGAAATGTTCTCCACGAAGCTGGAAGATGCGGGCGTACGCTGGCTGGAACCCGCATGGAAGAGCATTATCTCCAACAAAGCCCTGCTGCCGTTGCTGTGGGAAATGTTCCCGAACCATCCTAACCTGCTGCCTGCGTATTTTGCGGAAGATGATTATCCGCAAATGGAGAAATACGTCGTGAAGCCGATCTTCTCCCGTGAAGGGGCGAACGTGTCGATTATCGAAAACGGCAAAACGCTGGAAGCGGTTGAAGGGCCTTACGGCGAAGAAGGGATGATCGTCCAGGAATTTTATCAACTGCCGAAATTTGGCGACAGCTACACGCTGATTGGCAGCTGGCTCATCAACGATCAGCCAGCCGGGATTGGCATCCGCGAAGATCGCGCCCTGATCACGCAGGATCTGTCACGATTCTATCCACATATTTTTGTTGAATAGACCGCGGCCTGATGCCCTCACCCCGTGGAAGAGGGTGCAAACACTAAAAACGGCAACCTGAGGTTGCCGTTTTGCTTTTATTACCCCACCTGCACCGAAAGCATACTCAGGCTCCCCATCTCAATACCGTCGACCGGGATCGTCACCGGCTCCTGACCATCCCACGCACCAAGAACGTACAATAGCGGCAGGAAGTGTTCCGGCGTCGGGTTAGAGAGCGAACCGCCTTCGTGATCCAGATAGTTCACTAACGGATGCTCCTCAGCCGGGCCTTGCCAGGTCAGATTCGCTTTGACGTAATCATTAAAAGAGGTCGCCCACGGATAGGGCGTGTTCTCGCCGTGCCAGCGTGCCGTTCGCAGGTTGTGAACCACGTTACCGCTTGCCACCAGCATGATGCCTTCATCACGCAGGGTTGCAAGCTTACGACCCATCTCCAGATGCCAGGCAGCCGGTTTGGTGCTGTCGATGCTCAACTGCACCATCGGGATATCTGCATCAGGATACATTTTAATCAGCACGCCCCAGGAGCCATGGTCAAAACCCCAGGCTTCTTTATCCAGCGCCACCGGAACAGGCGCCAGCAGTTCCACCAGCCTTTGCGCCAGCTCAGGCGAGCCGGGGGCCGGATAGTGCGTGTCATACAGCGCCTGCGGGAAGCCGCCAAAATCATGAATGGTCTTAGGCGCTTCCATGGCGGTCACGCCCGTGCCCCGGGTGAACCAGTGCGCGGATACCACCACAATCGCTTTTGGACGCGGCAGCGTCTCGCCCAGGCTACGCCATGCGCGGGTATAGACGTTGTCTTCCAGAACGTTCATTGGGCTGCCGTGGCCTAAAAACAGGGCTGGCATACGGGAAGAAGTCATGATGATATCCTTACAGAAGGTGTCAATTTAATGGTGCTACATTACGCGCAATCCGGCAAAGATGAACGCTGATAAGCGTGAAGATCATCATCAGGAAATTTGAATGTAAGGAATATGTAAAGCAGAGCCACTCTGCTCGCTTTGCTGACAAAGAATCATTTATATTAATGAGAATCATTATCAAAAGGAGTAATGAATGTCAGTACCTTTGATCCTGACGATACTTGCGGGCGCTGCAACCTTCATCGGTGCGATCCTCGGTGTTCTTGGTCAGAAACCCTCTAATCGCGTATTGGCCTTCTCACTGGGCTTTGCAGCCGGGATCATGCTACTCATCTCCCTGATGGAGATGCTGCCTGCCGCGTTGGGAACAGAAGGTATGTCTCCGCTGCTGGGCTACGGCATGTTTGTCGTTGGCCTGCTGGGATATTTCGCGCTCGACCGCATGTTGCCCCACGCGCACCCTCAGGACTTAATGCAAAAAAACGTAGCGCCCGCGCCGCGTAACATTAAGCGCACCGCCATTTTGCTGACGCTCGGCATAAGCCTGCACAACTTCCCGGAAGGCGTGGCGACGTATGTCACCGCCAGCAGTAACCTGGAAATGGGCCTCGGCATCGCCCTGGCGGTGGCGTTGCACAATATTCCTGAAGGACTCGCGGTGGCCGGTCCGGTCTATGCCGCCACGGGCTCAAAGCGCACGGCAATCTTCTGGGCCGGGATATCCGGCATGGCGGAAATTCTTGGCGGCGTGCTGGCCTGGCTCATCCTCGGTAGCCTGGTTTCGCCGGTAGTCATGGCTGCCATTATGGCCGCGGTTGCGGGGATTATGGTTGCGCTGTCGGTTGACGAGCTGATGCCGCTGGCAAAAGAGATCGATCCAAACAACAACCCAAGCTATGGCGTCCTGTGCGGGATGTCGGTGATGGGATTAAGTCTGGTCTTACTTCAGGCCGCAGGCATTGGCTGACGTGACGGGCGCCTCCTGAAACGGAGGTGCCTATTATTTGTTAAAGAAATAACTTTTTACGGAATATATGTCCCGCATCCTTCCTTATAAAAAAATCAAGTTTTTTATTGAACATTATTGTGCGTAATAACACTAAACAATGCATCCGGCATTATAATTTACACTTCTTGAAATTCATCCACTTACAATAACCCGTATTTATATTTTAATTAGATCTACAATGATTTTTAAGCTTGGTTAATCGCATTGCCCCGTCGGAGATCGGTATACTTCCCTGGCAATATTCTGATTAATATTCAGGATATGAATTCAACTGAAAAAGGATATTTTCATGTTTACAGGAAAAAAAGCAATTTTAGCCGTGGCAATGGCCACGTTTATTTCTGGGTCGGCGTTTGCTGCAGAACAAGGTTCCGGTAAGATTAAATTCAAAGGTGTGGTGATTGATGCACCATGCAATATTGCACCAGACAGCGTTGATAAAGAAGTCGATTTGGGTGAAATTACGACCGCCGTTATTAATGCCAATAAAAAATCGTCACCCGTGGCGGTAGATATCAACCTGGAAAACTGCCAGCTGGACGATCCAGGCGATGAAACCGATACCCCAATCACCAAGGTTGACGTCACGTTCACCAGCTCCGCCACGGATACAACGGATACCAGTCTGATGACCAACACGTATGCCAACGGCGCGCAGAACGTGGGCGTCCGCCTGCTGGATAATGCGGAAGCGAACATCACCCTGGGTAGCGCCAGTGAAGTTACCCTGCTGGCAGGCTCCGCCACCCAGACGCTGCACTTTAAGGCGCAGATGGAAGTACTGAGCGGCAAAACGGCAACGCCGGGTCAGGTTGAAGCCACCGCAAACTATGTGCTGGCGTATAAATAATTCAAATTTACCTCGTTATCTACCGACTGGCTCGTTATGCCAGTCGGCATTTTATATTTACTTTGGGCAACAGGATGATGAAACATAAATCAACATGCATAATCATCATTACCACCCTGTTAATGACGAAAGTCGCCTCTGGTACCGAATTTAATATTAATGCCATCGATAAAGATCAGCGCAACAGCGTCGATTTGACACAGTTTAAAGATCGCGCCTCCGTCGTCCCCGGACGTTATTTTGTTACGGTTTCGATTAATGACATCCCCTTAGCAAACGGCTGGCAGTTAACGTGGAAAAAAGTGAATGATGCAGTCCAGGTCTGTATTCCCGCCGAGCTGGCCGACACGTTCGGCCTGCAGGATAAAATACGGGAATCGCTAACTGAAAAAGAGGGCTGTATAGACTTCGCCCCGCTGCCGGACGTTCATTTTACCTTTGAACAAGCAAGCCAGACGCTAAACGTGTCCATTCCCCAGGCGTGGTTGCAGTACCGTTCTGCCGACTGGATGCCCCCGTCAACCTGGGATAACGGCGTGGCGGGCGTCCTGCTGGACTACAATCTTTTTGCCAGCCACTACCAGCCCAACAGCGGCAGCAGTTCAGATAATGCCAACACTTACGGCACGGCGGGCGCGAACGTCGGCGCCTGGCGGCTGCGCAGCGATTATCAATACAACCAGACGCACGCGGACGGCGGTTCAGAGCATAACGGGCGCTTCTCGCGCGTTTATATGTTCCGCCCCCTCCCCACCATGGGCGCAAAGCTGACGCTCGGCGAAACGGATTTCCAGTCGTCGATCTTCGACGCCTTCACCTACACCGGCGCGTCGCTTATCAGCGATGAGCGCATGCTGCCGTGGTCACTGCGCGGCTATGCGCCACAAATCTCCGGCATTGCCCAAACCAACGCGACGGTCACCGTAAGCCTCGCCGACAGGGTCATCTATCAAACAAAAGTCCCGCCGGGCCCGTTCATCATTCAGGATCTCAACCAGTCGGTGCAGGGCACGCTCGACGTGAAGGTAACGGAAGAGGATGGCCGGGTGAGTACGTTCCAGGTCTCTGCCGAATCCGTTCCCTTCCTGACGCGTCAGGGCCAGGTTCGCTACAAGCTGGCAGCAGGCAAGCCGCGAAAGGACGCATCGCATGACGTTGAGGACAGCACCTTCATGAGCGGCGAGTTTTCCTGGGGCATGCTGTCGCAAACCTCACTCTATGGAGGAACGCTGGCCGATGGTGACCACTACCGCGCCCTGGCCGCCGGGCTGGGACAAAACATGGCGTATCTGGGGGCGCTCTCGTTTGATATCACCCGGGCCACCAGCCAGCTGCCGGGTGCGGATCCGCAGACGGGCTACAGCTACCGTTTTAACTACAGTAAACGATTCGACACCACCGGTAGCCAGCTTACGCTGGCGAGCTACCGATACTCGGACCGTCAGTTCCTGAGCTATGCGCGCTATCTGGATGACGACTACAGCGACAGCCAGACGGAAAAACAGGCTCTCAGCGTCACCGCCAGTCAGTACATATCGGCCCTCTCGCTAAACCTTTATCTAAGCATGCTGCGCCAAACATGGTGGGATGACTCGCCTTCCACGACCGGCAGCGTCACCGCAGGCTATAACTTCGACCTTGGCCGCTGGAAAAACCTTGGCCTGACCCTGTCGTTGAGCAGAACCCATTACGAAGATGATGAAAAGGACGACAACCAGTTTTATCTCTCGCTGAGCGTGCCGCTCGATCCTGACCATCGCCTGAACTACGATCTTCGCAACGGCGACAGCCTGAGCCAGAGCGTCTCCTGGTACGATACCTCTGACCGGAACAATACCTGGGGCGTCTCTGCAGGCACCGAGAGCGAAAAAGCCGATGCGGGCGCACAGTTCAGCGGAAACTATCAGCACTATTCTTCGCTGGGGGATCTCAACGTCTCGGGCAGCTATAAGGCGAATGAGTACAACTCAATGAGCGCCAGCTGGAACGGCTCGTTTACCGGGACGGCGAAAGGGTTTGCCCTGCACCGTCGCAGCTACGGCAATGAGCCACGCGTCATGGTCAGCACCGACGGCGTGGGCCATATCCCGCTGAACGTATCGCATGACGAAACCAACGCGTCGGGTATCGGTGTTCTGCCGTCGTTTTCCAGCTATACCCCGGCCAGCGTGCGGGTCAACATGAACAATTTGCCTGACGGCGTTGACGTTGATACGCGGGTGGTCACTTCCACCTGGACAGAAGGCGCCATCGGCTATCGTCAAATCGCGACCCGAGCCGGTAACGATATTGCCGGCATTTTGCGAACGCCTTCCGGGACACCGCCGCTCGGCGCCCTGGTCCGCCTGCAGGATAACGGCCAGCAGGTAGGTATGGTCGCCGAGGAGGGTCGCGTCTGGCTGGGCGCCGTCCAGCCTGAGCAACAGTTCCTGGTCACGTGGGGAGACAACCATCAGTGTCGCTTCTCGTTACCTTCTCACCTTGAAAACAGTATGCAGCTCATGCTGCCTTGCCAGTAAGAAACCATGATGAAACTCACCCCACTCAAGGCCCTGAGCCTGATGTTGCTCGGCACCGCATTGAACGCGCATGCCGCCATTAACCTGGACCGTACGCGGATCGTTTTTCCCGAAGGGGACAAGGCAAGCAGCCTGAAAGTCGATAACCAGAGCAAAACCTTACCCTACCTGGCGCTTTCCTGGATTGAAGACGAAAACGGGCGCAAAGAGGACAGCCACTTCATGGCGCTGCCGCCCATTCAGCGCATTGAAGCGGGCGCGTCATCGCAGGTCAGAATTGTGAAGCAGGCGGCGGTTGGGCAGTTGCCGAAGGACAGAGAGTCGCTGTTTTACTTCAACCTGCGCGAAGTTCCGCCCACAAGCAGCGCCAGCGAAGCGCGCAGCGTTATGCAGGTGGCCATGCAGAGCCGCATTAAGCTGTTCTGGCGGCCAAAAGCCATCACCAAAAAGCCGGGTGATCAAAGCGAAATGCGCATGGAAATTACCGCCACCGCAACGGGGCTCAGCGTACACAACCCCACGCCCTATTACATCACCCTCGCGTGGCTGAGTAAAAATGCGAAAACCCAGCTGCCGGGCTTCGACAGCCTGATGATTGCTCCGTTTGCCACAGCGTCCACCTCTACCGGCGACTACCACGGGAGCTACTACAGCGTGGGTTACATTGATGATTACGGCGCGCTGAAAAAAGTGGACGTTACCTGTGCGGGTAAGTCTCAATGTCAGCTCAGAGAGCGGAAGGGTCAAAACAATGCGCAAGCTCGCTAATTTTTTGTTTTTGCTGCTACTTGCCCTTCTGCCATTCAGGGAGGCGATGGCGCTTGACTGCTATCTCGGCGTTTCCGGCGGGCCTGTGGAGGAGACAAAAACAATCTCGCCTTTTGCCATTCCCAGCAACGCGCAGGTGGGGGAGAAAATATGGGAATCTGACGATATCAAAGTTCCTGTGACCTGCGACCACAATGCCACCAGTAATTTTGAAAAAGAGGACATCTATGCCTGGGTTAACCCCTACCCGTCGGCGTCCGATCCCTACTACGATCTCGGCGTAACTTATGAAGGGATCGACTACGATGCGACAGGACAACCCAACGGGGTCGATACGTCCCAGTGCCTTGATAACAAACAGATCACTATCTATACACCTGCCCAAATCCAGCAAATGGGCTGGGAGAACCGCATCTGCTCCGGCAATGCAAACGACATTCACACCTCACGCACGTTCATCGTGCGCTTTCGTCTGTACGTCAGAATCAAGGTCATGCCGCCGCACGGATACGTTAGCACGCTCGGGGACTATATCGTGGTGCAGTTCGACGGTAAGGGCGGCGTCAACCAGATGTCCGACGCGAAAAACCTTAAGTATCATATTAATGGCCTGAACAATATCACCGTGCTGGACTGCGGGGCGACCTTCAGCATCTATCCGGAAAATCAGGAGATTGATTTTGGTACGTTCAGCGCCCGCGACATGATGAATCAGGGAAAGCGAACGCGCACGTTCTCGGTCAGAACGACCAAGATACAGGACGCCGAGTGTTCCGATGGGTTCAAAATGGATTCGTCGTTCTATACGAACGAGACGCTGAGCGATGAAGATACCGCCCTGCTCATCGGCAACGGCCTGAAATTACGCATCCTGAACGGAACGCAGCCCTACACCTTTAACCGATACGAAGAGTATGCCGATTTTACCGGCAGTACGTTGCAGTACGAACAGACCTATACCGCTGAGCTGACGCCGGTGCCGGGAAAAGCGATCCAGTCCGGACCATTCGAAACCGTAGTGCTGTTTAAAATTAACTACCACTAAACATAAAAAAGCCGGGTTTCCCCGGCTTTTTCACTTCAGCGGTTTCAGCTGGCTTTGCGCTCGTGCGCCTGGCGGTACTCGACCAGATCTTCAATCGTGACCACTGGCATATTGTGCAGACGGGCAAAGGTGATGCACTCCGGCGCGCGCGCCATGGTGCCGTCATCGTTGGTCAGTTCACACAAAACACCTGCTGGTTTGAAGCCTGCCAGCGTCACCAGATCGATAGTCGCTTCGGTGTGGCCGCCACGGGTCAGGACGCCGCCGGCCTGCGCGCGCAGAGGGAAGACGTGGCCTGGACGATGCAGATCGGAGGGCTTCGCATCATCAGCAATCGCGGCACGTACGGTGGTCAGACGGTCAGCCGCAGACACACCGGTGGTCACGCCATGCGCCGCTTCAATGGTCACAGTGAAACCCGTACCAAAGGCGCTGGTGTTGTTCTCAACCATCATTGGCAGTTCGAGCTGCTTACGACGATCTTCGGTAATACACAGGCATACGATGCCGCTACCGTGACGGATGGTCAGCGCCATCTGTTCAACGGTCATGTTTTCGGCGGCGAAAATCATGTCGCCTTCGTTTTCACGGTTTTCATCGTCAAGCACCATCACACCGCGGCCTTCGCGCAGTGCATCCAGTGCATGTTCAACACGTTGAGTTGAAGTGCCAAAAGAGGAAAGTAGCGTCTGATTCATGGTAAAAAAACCTCATTAACATTATGGTTACCAGAATCAGGGCAGTCTTAGGAGCGCCGTATAAGCGGCAAAAAAATAACGTGAGCGGGTCATGCCCGACTGGATCGTTACTCTCTCCCATCCGGACTCTAACCGTCGGCCCCGGAATTACACCGGATCTGCTGACCTTTGAGTGTTCACCCAAAGCGCTCGCGGGCTTTCAGCGTGAAGCTGATTTACCGCCGGTGGGGAATTTCGCCCCGCCCTGAGAATAAGCGAGATAACTATAACGCTATTGATTACCCTGGGCAATGCATAAGCATCAAACAATTTTGTTTAACCCGCGGCATGACGCGCTACAATAGGCACTGACACCTTTTCATCAAGGGAAACGACAATGATTGACCCGAAAAAAATTGAGCAAATTGCGCGTCAGGTACACGAATCCATGCCGAAAGGCATTCGTGAATTTGGTGATGACGTAGAAAAGAAAATCCGCCAGACGCTGCAGGCGCAGTTGGTTCGCCTTGATCTAGTCAGCCGCGAAGAGTTTGACGTGCAGACCCAGGTTCTGCTGCGTACCCGCGAGAAGCTGGCGTTGCTGGAACAGCGTCTGACCGAGCTGGAAAACCGCAATACGCAGGAAGAAGTGAAGCCGGCACCGGCCATTCCACCGGTGGATGAGCAGGAGTAAGAGCGGCCTGATGCACTCACCCCAACCCTCTCCCTGTGGGAGAGGGAGAAAAACGAACGGGCCAATTGGCCCGTTTTTTTACTGACTGTCTTTCTGGATCTTCTTAATGATGTTGGTGGTTGAACACCCGTCCTCAAAGTTGAGCACCATCACTTCGCCGCCGTTGGCCCAGACCTCTTCGCTGCCCGCAATTTGATCCGGCTTGTAATCGCCACCTTTCACCAGCAGGTCCGGCAGAATACCGGCAATCAGACGCTGCGGCGTGTCTTCTTCAAACGACACCACCCAGTCCACGGCTTCCAGCGCACCGAGAACGATCATACGCTGTTCCAGCGGGTTCACCGGACGCGTTTCCCCCTTCAGACGCTTCGTTGACGCATCACTGTTCACTGCCACAATCAGACGATCGCCCAGCTTGCGCGCATTCGCCAGATACGAAACATGGCCCGCGTGCAGAATGTCAAACACGCCGTTGGTCATAACCACTTTCTCACCGCGCTTACGCGCTGCGGCAACGGCGGCTTTCAGTTCGTCTTCGCTCATCACACCGAAACCGGTGTCTGCACGGCCACGCACGGCATTTTCCAGCTCAATAGGCGAAACGGTTGAAGTACCGAGTTTGCCGACGACAACACCCGCCGCTGCGTTAGCAAAGTAACAGGCTTCTTCAAGGGAATTCCCGGCTGCAAGCGTCGCCGCCAGCACGCCAATCACCGTATCGCCAGCACCGGTCACGTCATACACTTCCTGCGCCTGAGTGGGCATATGCAGGGGTGCTTTGCCTGGTTGAATCAGGGTCATCCCCTGCTCTGAACGGGTCACCAGCAGTGCAGACAGCTCGAAATCAGCAATGATCTTCATGCCGCGTTCGACAATTTCAGCTTCCGTTTTGCACTTACCCGCCACCGCTTCAAACTCAGAGAGGTTAGGCGTCAGCAGCGTTGCGCCACGGTAACGTTCAAAGTCGGTACCTTTCGGGTCGATCAGCACGGGAACATGGGCTTTACGCGCCAGCTGAATCATCTGCTGAACGCTTGCCAGCGCGCCTTTGGCGTAGTCGGAAAGTACCAGTGCACCGATGCTGCCCAGCGCCTGATTGATGCGCTCGTGCAGCGGCTCAGGATCAACGCCTTCGAACCCTTCTTCAAAGTCGAGGCGGATCAACTGCTGGTTACGCGACAGCACGCGCAGCTTGGTGATCGTCGGGTGGGTCGGAACAGAAACGAAGTCACACTTCACGTTCACGTCCGCCAGCGACTTACTCAGCGCACGCGCCGCGTCGTCGATGCCGGTCAAGCCCACCAGACGCGAATGTGCGCCCAGAGAAGCAATGTTCATCGCCACGTTTGCCGCGCCGCCGGGACGCTCTTCAATGGTGTCGACCTTAACCACCGGTACCGGCGCTTCCGGAGAGATGCGGCTGGTTGGCCCATACCAGTAGCGATCCAGCATCACATCCCCGACAACCATAACTCCAGCACGTTCAAACTCTGGCAGTGTTACTTTCATTCCTGACTCCAGAAAGATTCACAATTTGCGCGCGATAATATCACACTTGTTTTGTTACGCACGGTTCCACCAGCCACTTCTGCCAGCTTGCCGTCACCTGAGCGCGTTCACTGCTGAAACAGTCCAGCGCCACATGCCCCGGCTGTTCCTGCAGTGCCAGGTGGTGCAGCTCATCGCGTAGCGTGGTATAGGCGCGGGTTAACGCCTGTGCCTCCAGCTCGTCCATAATGTCGTTTTGCGCGAGCAGTTCCAGAATGCGTACATTGTCCGACCAGCGTGTCAGCTTCGGTTTATCGTGCGCGTGCAGCAGCACCAGGTACTGGGTAATAAACTCAATATCGGTAATCCCCCCCTCATCGGCTTTGATATCAAAGCGATCGCGATGTTTATTGCCCAGATGCGCGCGCATTTTCTCGCGCATTTCCCGCACTTCAGTTTGCAACGTGACACCCTCTCGCACCGTCGTCATGACATCCTTACGGATGACGTCAAACTGCGTTTTAAGCTGCGGATCGCCGTACACCACGCGGGCACGCACCAGCGCCTGATGCTCCCACGTCCAGGCTTCGTTCTTCTGGTAATCAGCAAAGGACTCCGTCGAGGTGACCAGCATGCCCGCCGCGCCGGAGGGTCGCAGACGTGCATCCACTTCGTACAAAATGCCGGATGAGGTACGGGTGCTGAACAGGTGCATAATGCGCTGGGCCAGACGCAGATAGAACTGGCGCCCGTCAATCTCACGTTCGCCGTCAGTCATCACGTCGACCGGGCAATCGTGCAGGAAGATTAAATCCAGATCGGAGCTATAGCCCAGCTCCCAGCCGCCGAGCTTGCCGTACCCCACCACCGCAAAACCACGACCCTCACGGTCGGCCAGGTGTTTCGGCTGGCCGTAGCGAGCCACCATCTGCACCCAGGCCTGATGCACGACCGTGTCGATGATCGCTTCCGCAAGCCAGGTTAAGTGATCGCTCACTTTCATCACCGGCAGCGTTCCGGCGATATCTGCCGCTGCCACGCGCAGCATCTGTGCCTGCTTAAACTGACGCAACGCCTCCAGCTGTTGCTCTTCATCCTCTTCCGGCACGCGCAGCAGATACTGACGCAGCTCGTCCCGGTAGGCGTCCGTTGCCGTCGGCTGGTAGAGCGTATTCGGGTCGAGCAGTTCGTCAAGCAACAGCGGATATCGCGCCAGCTTGTTGGCCACCATCGGGGAGGCGGCGCAGAGCGTAATCAGATGTTTAAGCGCCCCTGGAAACTCGCTCAATAGTTCAAGGTACGTGGTACGCGTGATAATCCCACTCAGCAGCGGCATCATGCGCGACAGCGGCACCGGCGCATCCGCGCGGGAGCAAACCTCGCTCAGCAGATGCGGCATCAAATGATCAAGTACCTGCCGACCACGTGGCCCAATCGCACGTTTATTCAGTTCAAGACGGAAATCAGCAATCAGTGCCACCACACGATGGCGGGCGTCGTCACTCAGGTGTGCCAGCACTGGTGTAGTGTCATCTTCCTGAAGCGCATCCTGCCACAGCTCGCGCCAGTGCTCGGAAAGCGCATCGTCCTGCGATTCACTTTCGTCATCGCCAATCAGGTCGTTAAAGATACGGCGTACGCCTGCCATATGCGCATCCAGCCGTTCGGTCAGCATTGACCAGTCATCTGCGCGCATCCCCCAGGCAAGACGCGCCCGGTTCAGGTCATCCGCTGGCAGGGTCTGAGTCTGTTCGTCGTTGATACTTTGCAGCAGGTTCTCCAGACGACGCAGGAACAGATAGGCCTCGCGCAGGGTTTGCGCGTCACCGTCCGGCAGCAGGTGAAGCTGCTCGATGGCGCTCAGCGTCGGCAGCAACGAACGTGATTGCAGGGACGGCTCACGCCCGCCGCGAATAAGCTGGAAGACCTGGACGATAAATTCGATTTCGCGGATACCGCCTGCACCGAGCTTAATATTGTCTTTCAGCCCACGGCGGCGCACTTCTCGGGCAATCATCCCTTTCATGTTTCTCAGGGACTGGATCACGCTGAAGTCAATGTAACGGCGGAACACGAACGGGCGCAGCATGGCGCGCAATTCGTTGGCATAGGCATCGTCGCTGTCGCCCATGATCCGCGCTTTGACCATGGCATAACGCTCCCAGTCGCGCCCCTGCTCCTGGTAATAATCTTCCAGTGCGGCAAAGCTCAACACAAGCGGGCCGCTGTCGCCAAAGGGACGCAGACGCATGTCCACGCGGTAGACGAAACCATCCTGCGTCGGCTGATCCAGGGCCTTAATCAGACGCTGGCCGAGTCGGGTAAAGAACTGGGCGTTATCCAGCTCACGGCGCCCGCCGCGCGTAGAGCCGTTCTCCGGCCAGGCAAAAATCAGATCGATATCGGAGGAGAAGTTAAGCTCGCAACCGCCCAGCTTACCCATCCCCAGAATCAACAGTGGCTGAGGAACCCCTTCCTCGCTGCACGGTGTTCCCCACTCTTTACAGCAGGCGGCGTAGAGCCAGTCTCGCGCAGCAACAATCAACGTCTGTGCCAGCTCACTTAGCTGCTGTAACGTGCTCTCTTCGCTGACCAGCGCCAGAGATTGCGCCCAGGCAATACGCACCATTACCCGGCGACGGAACTGGCGCAGGACGCGCATCAGCGTTGCTTCATCCGCAACTTCAGCAAGCGCGGTTTGCAACCAGTCAGCATAATGCCGCCACTCTTCTGCCTGTGGCGGTGAATTTTCAAGCTCCACCAGCCAGTCCGGGTTGGCGGTGATACTTTCCTGCACAAAATCACTGAAAGTGAGCACGCTCTTCGCCTGCTCGCTTAATGATGACGCCGGTAATGACTCAGGCAGACGTTCGCAAACGGTCTGCCACTGCTGCTGTAACTGCGAAGAAAGCGGCATGATTGGGGTTCCTTGCCAGAGTTAACGTTTTCCGCTGTGCAGCCAGAACGGCTCCTGCGAAATGGCCTCGTTACGGAAATGCTCAATCTCAATATGCTGACGGGTTTCAATGGCATGCTTCAGCCCCTGCCAGTTCTCCAGCCAGGCCTGAGCCTTTACGCCGTCATAGGCACCGGAAAGCAGCAGCATGCTGTCGATATTGCGCGAAAGACGAGGAAGCTGATCGCCATACTGGTCACCCAGCGGGTAAGCAAAGGTGCTCTTCAGCTCGGCGGCATGACGAGAGAGATGAATATCCGCGAAACGTTTGAAGTTCTCCGCGATTTTGGTCTGCGCTTTCGCATCCAGGAAGGTACGCCAGCCACGCGTGATCAGAAACTCGGTCAGTGCCAGTTTTGCCGTCGCCGTTTGCGGGCTATAGATCGCTGTTTGTGCCGATACGTCGGAGAGCATCAGCGTTTCGGTTTGCGTCAGCAGGTCACGTAAGTGAGCGCTCGCTTTGCGAGGAACAATACCGCCGAACAGCGTCAGGGTATGGCGCACCAGGGCAATCGCCGCCAGCACGTGGGATTTCGCGTTTTTCACATTTCGTGCCCACAGCTCTTCATGATACTGCCACTGCGAGAGCGCCAGCTCCAGCGCGGCTTCCAGCCCCTGCTCTACGCTGGCTTTCGGCGCAACGTGCAAAATCGTCGTCTCTTTCACCACGCGTGGCACATTTCCGGCCGCCAGGTGGTAACCTCGCGCGGCTTTACTCAGGCTTCCCTGACGTAATCCGGACTGGTTCACCAGCTTGCGTGCCAGCTTCAGCACATCGTTCGCATCCCCTTCCAGCAGTTCAAGCTCCAGTTCGCAGATCGGCTCCTGGAACTCACCCGCCTTCACCTCACCTAAATCCAGCGCGATTTCAATGCGGCTCTTGCCTTCCGTCACCAGCCATTTTTCGCGCCAGAAATCGGTACTGAACAGGGGCTGTACGTCTGCGGATAAGGTTTCTGGCAGTTTACCCTCAGGCCAAACCTCTGTCGGGAAACGTTCCAGCTCAAGTTCTGGCTTACTGATGTCGATATTGTATTCCGGGCGCTGATGTAAACCGCCAACCACGCGACCGGCAATTTTCATCGTCATCTCGTAGCGTCCGTTCGCGCCACGGATGCGCAGCCCCATATCGTGGCGGCGAAGCCAGTTGTCTGGCGTTTCGTAATAGATATTAAGCAGTTGTACCGGTGCATGGTGTTCGCCGGAAAGCGTGTGCAGATGCTGACGAAGAGCGTCAACGCTGTCTTTTTCGACGATAAACTTTAATTCAATTTCTTGTGCCATAGCCTTGTACTTTTGCGGGCGTCACAGACGCGTCAATGAGGGCGAACTTCCTCGCCATTTGTTTGTCAGTACATAGTATTTTGCGCCAAATTGCCATGCAATGAGCAATTTGACGGGCGTAAATGTGTAGAGTCGTGACACAGATGATTCTGATTGCTGACGAATGCTTTGCGTAGAGACACTGTTGCCACTACTATCGTTCCACTATTTATGAAAATAACGACTAATGATGCTTAAATTACGCCTGATTGGACTTACTTTACTCGCTTTTAGCGCCGCAACCACCGTGCACGCTGAAGAGAAGCGTTACGTTTCTGACGAACTGAACACCTGGGTACGCAGTGGCCCCGGAGATAATTATCGCCTCGTGGGCACGGTAAATGCCGGCGAGGAAGTCACCCTGTTACAGACCAACGCGGACACCAACTATGGCCAGGTTCGCGACAGTACCGGCCGTACGTCCTGGATCCCGCTGAAAGAGCTGAGCACCGTGCCAAGCCTGCGCACCCGCGTACCGGATCTGGAAAACCAGGTGAAAACCCTGACCGACAAGCTGAATAACATCGACGGAACCTGGAACCAACGCACCGCTGAAATGCAGCAGAAAGTGGCGCAGAGTGACGGTGTGATCAACGGTCTGAAAGAAGAGAACCAAAAACTCAAAAACGAGCTGATTGTCGCGCAGAAGAAAGTGAATGCCGCCAATCTGCAGCTCGACGACAAACAGCGCACCATCATCATGCAGTGGTTTATGTATGGCGGTGGCGTGCTGGGCGTGGGTCTGGTGCTCGGTCTGGTGCTGCCGCATCTGATCCCAAGCCGTAAGCGTAAAGACCGCTGGATGAACTAACTCGTCTTCTCTGCCAGACTTACGTATGATCCTGGAAAAAGAGAAAACGGGAGTGTAGGGCGTGAAGAGTTATCTGGTCGGTGGTGCGGTACGTGATGCGTTGTTAGGTCTGCCGGTCAAAGATAAAGACTGGGTGGTGGTCGGTGCCACCCCCGAAGAGATGCTCAACGCGGGCTACCAGCAGGTAGGCCGCGATTTTCCCGTATTCCTGCACCCAAAAAGCCGGGAAGAGTACGCCCTCGCGCGTACCGAACGGAAATCCGGTTCTGGCTACACGGGTTTCACCTGTTATGCCGCGCCGGATGTCACGCTGGAGCAAGATCTCCTGCGCCGCGATCTCACCATCAACGCGCTGGCACAGGACGAGCAGGGTCAGATTATTGACGCTTACGGCGGTCAGGACGATCTGCGTAACCGCCTTTTACGTCACGTCTCCCCGGCGTTTTCTGAAGATCCGCTCCGCGTTCTGCGCGTGGCGCGTTTTGCCGCGCGTTATGCCCACCTGAGTTTCCGTATTGCCGATGAGACAATGGCGCTGATGACCGCCATGACCGAGGCGGGTGAACTTGAACACCTGACGCCAGAGCGCGTCTGGAAAGAGACGGAAAATGCTCTCACTACGCGCAACCCGCAGGTCTTTTTCCAGGTCCTGCGCGACAGCGGCGCGCTGAAGGTGCTGTTCCCGGAAATCGACGCACTGTTTGGTGTCCCTGCACCGGCGAAATGGCACCCGGAAATTGATACCGGCGTTCATACCCTGATGACGCTCAGTATGGCGGCTATGCTCAGCCCCGAGGTCGACATCCGTTTTTCCACCCTGTGCCACGATCTCGGCAAAGGCTTAACGCCAAAAGAGTTCTGGCCGCGTCATCACGGGCATGGCCCGGCAGGCGTGAAGCTGGTCGAGGGGCTTTGTCAGCGTCTGCGCGTCCCGAATGAGATCCGCGATCTGGCGAAACTGGTGGCCGAGTTCCACGACCTGATCCACACCTTCCCCATCCTGAAACCGGCCACCATCGTCAAGCTGTTCGATAACATCGACGCCTGGCGCAAACCTCACCGCGTGGAGCAAATCGCCCTGACCAGTGAAGCTGACGTGCGTGGGCGCACCGGGTTTGAAGCGTGTGATTACCCGCAGGGACGTTTATTGCGTAAAGCCTGGGAAGTCGCGAAAGCGGTGCCAACGAAGGATGTTGTCGAAGCGGGCTTTAAAGGACCTGAGATCCGTGAAGAACTCACCAGACGTCGGATTCAGGCGGTGACAGACTGGAAAGAAAAGCATTGCCCTCAGCCGAAAGACTGAGGGCAATCGGTCAGAAGAAGACCACGTAAACCGCTGCCGCCACGATAAAGCGATAGATCGCGAACGGAATAAACGAGATACGCTTAATCAACTGCAAGAAAGTTTTAATGGCAATCAGCGCCACGATAAAGGCGGTGATGAAACCAACGGCGAACATCGGAATGTCACCCGTGGTGAGGAACCCAATACTTTTGTAGACGTCGAGTGCAGTGGCCCCCATCATCATCGGTACTGCCAGCAGGAACGAAAACTCAGAGGCCGCATAACGGCTTACGCCCATCAGCATCCCGCCAGAAATGGTCGCGCCTGAACGTGAGAAGCCCGGCCACAGTGCCAGGCACTGGAAGCAACCAATCATAAACGCCTGACGGTAGGTCATGTCATCCAGACCTTCCGCACGCGGGGTTTTCGGCTTCAGCACTTCCGCCGCGATCAGCAGGAAACCACCCACGACCAACGCGTACATCACATTAATCGGGTTAAACAGAGATTTAATGGCGTCGTGGAACACCAGACCCAGCACCACCGCAGGGATCATCCCGAGCAGAATATGGATCAGTGACAGTCGGCCTTTACCCATACCTTCGTGCTGAGGCGGACGGCCAAAGTGGATGCCGATCAGACCAAACAGACGACGCCAGAACATCACCACTACCGCCAGAATAGAACCCAGTTGGATGACCACTTCAAACGTTTTAGCGGTATCGCCTTCAAAGCCCAGCAGATGGCCAACGATAATCATATGGCCCGTACTGGAAACCGGCAAAAACTCCGTCAATCCTTCGACCACACCCAGTATTGCCGCCACCAGCAGCGAGTGCATATCGCTCATCTATAAACCCCTAAGAAGATATAAAAAAACGGTGCCCCATTCGGACAACCGAGAAAGATACAGCGTTAAGACCGGTATAACCTAAAATGGTTTAGCTATTATGACGTTAAATCTTGCCTTTCAGATTTGTGCCACGCTCAATAATAACGCCAACATTGGTGGCGCGCGCCACTGCTCCTGGTTTACTTAACTTAATGCGCACCCACGGTGAATTGAATTTTTTCAGCAGCAATTCTGCGACTTCTTCAGCCACCCGTTCGACCAGCGCAAAACGTTGCCCTTCAACGTGGGCGATGACCGTTTCACTGATATCGGCATAGCTCAGACAGTCATTCACGTCATCACTTTTTGCTGACTTACGGTTATCCCAGCCCATTTCGATATCGAACACCAGCTTCTGCTCAATGGTCTGTTCCCAGTCGTAAACACCAATAGTGGTGATTACCGAAAGTTGCTCTATAAATACAATATCCATCACGACCTGCCTGCTTTTTGGCTAAACCGGATACCACTTCCGGCGAATTATGCGTATTATCCACAGATGCTGAGAATACAGATACATTTTCAAAACGGAACAGCGTTATGAGTGCAATCGCGCCTGGAATGATCCTCCTCGCCTATCTTTGCGGCTCAATCTCCAGCGCCATTCTGGTCTGCCGCATTGCAGGGTTACCCGACCCGCGTGAAAGTGGTTCCGGGAACCCGGGGGCGACCAACGTACTACGAATTGGCGGCAAGGGTGCAGCCGTAGCGGTTTTGATTTTTGATGTTCTGAAAGGGATGCTACCCGTCTGGGGCGCATATGCGCTGGGCGTCACGCCGTTCTGGCTGGGGCTCATTGCCATCGCTGCCTGTGTCGGCCACATCTGGCCTGTATTCTTCGGATTTAAAGGTGGCAAAGGCGTTGCAACCGCCTTTGGTGCCATTGCGCCTATCGGCTGGGACTTAACCGGCGTCATGGCCGGCACCTGGCTGCTGACCATTCTTCTGAGCGGCTACTCGTCACTGGGTGCCATTGTCAGCGCGCTGATCGCCCCGTTTTACGTCTGGTGGTTCAAACCTCAATTCACCTTCCCGGTGTCGATGCTCTCTTGCCTTATCCTGCTGCGTCATCACGACAATATCCAGCGCCTGTGGCGTCGCCAGGAGACCAAAATCTGGACAAAGCTCAAGAGAAAGAAAAAAGAGCCGGAGTAATCGCGCGACACCCGCAGCAGATAACGTATCCATAAGCGACTCATATGACAGCCTTCATTTCCGCCAGGGCATACTGAAACGTATCCCGATGGTGAGCAAATGGATGCAGCATGTTAGCAGCTCAGGTCACTGATACTACGTATAAAGGCTGGCAGGCGTCGCTTGCCCTGCAGTTTTGTCACACGTCTGAGAAAACCCTCCTGCATTCCGCTCATCACCTCGGGCCACTTACGGTTCAGCGTCCGTTTTACCCGGAAGGGGATACCTGCCACCTTTACCTGCTGCATCCACCCGGCGGAATTGTGGGTGGCGATACGCTGGACATTTCTGTTCGGCTGGACGCCAAAAGCCATGTGCTCATCACCATGCCCGGTGCCAGTAAGTTCTATCGCAGCAGTGGCCCGCAGGCTCGTCTGAGCCAGCACTTTTATCTCGATGAAGACGCCACGCTGGAGTGGTTGCCGCAGGACACCATTATCTTTCCCGGCGCGAACGCCGCGCTGCGCTCCGTTTTCCACCTGAAGGCCTCCAGTACATTGATGGCCTGGGAGCTGTACTGTCTGGGGCGCCCGGTGATCGGTGAGACCTTCAGCCACGGCAGGCTGGAGAGCCGCCTTGAAATCTGGATTGAAGACGAACCTCGCCTGATTGAGCGTCAGCATCTTAGCGATGGCGATCTCACGCCCGTTGCCGGGCATCCGTGGGTCGGCACGCTGCTGTTCTATCCGGCCAGGGAAGAGCATCTCGACAGGGTACGTGAACTGCTTACACCACTGGAAAACGTTGCCGGGGCAACCCTTACTGACGATCTGCTGTCGGTGCGCTTTCTCTCTCACGATAACCTGATTTGTCAGCGAGTGATGCGCGATATCTGGCAGTCGCTTCGCCCGCTTTTATCCCACAAAACTGCCTGTTCGCCGCGTATCTGGCAGACATAAGAGAAACGTTATGGAACTGACCCCCAGAGAAAAAGACAAGCTGTTGCTGTTCACCGCCGCGCTGGTTGCCGAACGCCGCCTTGCACGCGGGGTAAAGCTCAATTATCCGGAATCCGTCGCGTTGATCAGCGCCTTTATTATGGAAGGTGCGCGCGATGGCGAAACCGTCGCCTCACTGATGGAGGCGGGCCGCCATGTCCTCACACGCGACCAGGTGATGGAAGGTGTACCCGAGATGATCCCCGACATTCAGGTAGAAGCCACCTTCCCCGACGGTTCAAAGCTCGTCACTGTCCATAACCCGATCGTCTAAGGAGCGCGTGATGATCCCAGGTGAATACCAGATCCAGCCCGGAAATATTGCCATCAACGTAGGGCGAGCAACGCAGAGTGTAATCGTCGAAAACCACGGTGACAGGCCGATCCAGGTGGGATCGCACTACCACTTTTACGAGGTCAACCCGGCGCTGAAGTTCGACCGGGCGATAACCAAAGGCTACCGGCTGAATATTCCGGCCGGGACCGCCGTACGTTTCGAACCCGGCCAAAAACGCGAAGTGACGCTGGTTCAGATCAGCGGCGCGAAGCGCATTGTCGGTTTTCGCGGTGAGGTGATGGGAGAGGTGATGGGAGAGGTGAGCAATGGCTGAAATTACACGTCAGGCCTACGCCGACATGTTCGGCCCCACCACGGGCGATAAAGTGCGGCTGGCCGACAGCGAGCTGTGGATCGAAGTGGAAGAGGATCTCACTGTTTACGGTGAAGAGGTCAAATTCGGCGGCGGAAAAGTGATCCGCGACGGCATGGGTCAAGGACAAATGACAACGGATCAATGCGTGGATCTGGTTCTCACCAACGCGCTGATAGTTGATCACTGGGGGATCGTGAAAGCCGATATCGGCGTGAAGAACGGGCGGATCTTCGCCGTCGGTAAAGCCGGTAACCCGGATATTCAGCCCGGCGTGACGATCCCGATTGGCGCGGCAACGGAAGTAATTGCCGCCGAGGGGAAGATCATCACCGCCGGCGGGATCGACACCCACATTCACTGGATCTGCCCGCAGCAGGCGGAAGAGGCGCTGGTCTCCGGCGTCACGACCATGATCGGCGGCGGTACCGGGCCCGCTGCAGGCACCAACGCCACGACCTGCACGCCGGGGCCGTGGTATATCGCCCGCATGTTACAGGCCGCAGATACGCTGCCGGTGAATATTGGTCTGCTCGGCAAGGGTAACGGCTCAAACCCGGACGCTCTGCGCGAGCAGATCGCCGCCGGTGCTATCGGGCTTAAGATCCACGAAGACTGGGGTGCCACGCCTGCCGCCATCAATTGTTCTCTGGAGGTCGCAGACGAGATGGATATACAGGTGGCGCTGCACAGCGACACGCTGAACGAATCCGGGTTTGTCGAAGATACGCTGGCGGCGATTGGCGGGCGTACCATCCACACCTTCCACACCGAAGGCGCGGGCGGCGGCCACGCGCCGGATATCATCACCGCCTGCGCGCACCCGAATATTCTGCCCTCCTCTACCAACCCGACGCTGCCGTACACGGTGAACACCATCGACGAGCATCTCGACATGCTGATGGTCTGCCATCACCTCGATCCGGATATTGCTGAGGACGTCGCCTTTGCGGAATCACGTATTCGCCGTGAAACCATCGCCGCTGAAGATGTGCTGCACGATATCGGCGCATTTTCGCTCACCTCGTCAGATTCTCAGGCGATGGGCCGCGTGGGGGAAGTGATTATCCGCACCTGGCAGGTGGCGCACCGCATGAAGGTGCAGCGCGGCCCCCTGCCGGAAGAGACTGGCGATAACGACAACTTCCGCGTAAAGCGCTATGTCGCCAAATACACCATCAACCCGGCGCTGACCCACGGTATCGCCCATGAAGTGGGTTCCATTGAGGCAGGAAAACTGGCTGACCTGGTGGTCTGGTCACCGGCCTTCTTTGGCGTGAAACCCGCCACCATCGTCAAAGGCGGGATGATCGCCTGCGCGCCAATGGGTGATATCAACGCCTCGATCCCCACGCCGCAGCCAGTCCATTACCGCCCGATGTTTGGCTCACTCGGTGCCGCGCGCCACGCCACGCGGCTGACGTTTGTCTCGCAGGCCGCCAGTACGAACGGCATCCCGCAACAGCTCAATCTGCAAAGTGGCACCGCCGTGGTGAAAGGCTGCCGGACGGTGAAAAAGGCGGACATGATCCACAACGGCCTTCAGCCGAATATCACCGTTGATTCGCAGACCTATGAAGTGCGCGTCGACGGCGAACTGATTACCAGCGAACCGGCTGACGTTCTGCCGATGGCGCAACGCTATTTCCTGTTTTGAGGAGTGATGATGATCTATTTAACCCAACGCCTGGACCATGCCCATCCCGTAACCTCCAGCGTCACGCTGCCGATTGACGTGCGGGTGAAAAGCCGCGCCCGCGTGGCGCTGAACGACGGGCGCGAAGCCGGGCTAATGCTGCCGCGCGGCTTGCTGCTGCGCGGCGGAGACCTGCTGACCACCGACGACGGCAGTGAGGTGATTGAAGTGATCGCTGCCGCGGAGTCCGTCTCTGTGGTGCGCTGCGCCGATCCGTTCCTGCTCGCCCGCGCCTGCTATCACCTGGGCAACCGTCACGTACCGCTGCAAATCATGCCCGGCGAGCTGCGCTATCACCACGATCATGTTCTCGACGATATGCTGCGCCAGTTCGGGCTCGAGGTGACGTTTGCCAGCCTGCCATTTGAACCCGAAGCAGGGGCCTACACCAGCGAGGCTCATAGTCATAGCCACTCTCACGCTCATTCACATTAAGGATTAATCATGCGCAAGTACTTACCCCTGTTACTGCTGGCCTTTTCCCTGCCTGCGCTGGCACATCCGGGACACGGAGCCGACAGCTTCCATGCCGGATTTTTCCACCCGCTGACCGGCCTCGATCATCTGCTGATGCTGACAGGTGCAGGCGTGCTCTCCGCCCTGAGCGGCCGCAAGTTGATACTGCCCTTTGCCACCCTCGGCATGATGCTTGTCGGCGCCATTGCGGGCAGTCTGCTTGGTGGCTTTAGCGGCATGGAGATGCTGATTATCGCCTCGCTGGCGGTCTGCGGCGTGATGATGTTTAAAACCGAAAACCGTCTGCTGCTGGCAGTCCCTGCCCTGGCGATGTTCCACGGCTGGGCGCACGGTGTGGAGATGTCCGGCCACAGCTTCTGGCTGTTCACCAGCGGGTTCATGTTTGCCAGCGCCACCGTACTGTGCGCCAGTTTTGCCGCAGGGTTGCTGCTGCGCCGTCACGATGGGCTGCGTAAAACCTTCGGCGGCGGACTGATTGTCTCCGCCCTGCTGGCGCTGATGAGCTAATGGAGCACGCCCGCCAGTGGCTGCGCCTGATGCAGCTTTCCAGCAGCAGCCTGCCGGTCGGGTCATTTACCTGGTCACAGGGGCTGGAATGGGCTGTTGAAGCCGGTTGGGTCACGAGTACCGATGCCTTCAAACGCTGGCAGACGCAGCAGATGGAGCAGAGTTTTTTCTGCGTCGATCTACCGCTGTTTATCCGCCTGTATCAGGCCTGTGAGCAACAGGATCTCGTTACAGCCAAACGCTGGACAGCGTATCTGCTCGCCTGCCGGGAAACGCGCGAACTCCGTGAAGAGGAGCGCAATCGCGGAGCGGCCTTTACGCGCCTCATCAAAAGCTGGGAGCCGGACTGCTCGCCCGAATGGCTGCCGCTGTTTACGCAAAGCCAGCTCTGCGGCATGGCGTGGCTCGGCGTGCGCTGGGGCATCGGCGTGCGCGAGCTGGCTCTGAGTCTCGGCTACAGCTGGATAGAGAGCGCGGTCATGGCAGGCGTGAAGCTGGTGCCGTTTGGGCAACAGGCCGCGCAGCAGCTGATTATCGACCTGAGCAACCATTTTGCCGACGGGCTTGAACAGGCATTTTTGCGCAGTGATGACGAGATAGGCGCGGCGACACCGCTGTCCGCTATCGCCTCTGCGCGCCACGAAACACAATATTCACGACTATTCCGTTCCTGAGGAGTCAATATGGCTGATTACAAACATCCCCTGCGCGTCGGCGTCGGCGGCCCGGTAGGGTCGGGCAAAACTGCGTTGCTGGAAGCACTGTGCAAAGCGATGCGCGACACCTATCACCTGGCGGTGGTGACAAACGATATCTACACCAAAGAGGATCAGCGCATCCTGACCGAAGCGGGCGCGCTGGAACCGGAACGCATCGTGGGCGTGGAGACCGGAGGCTGCCCGCATACCGCCATCCGTGAAGATGCCTCGATGAACCTGGCCGCTGTAGAAGCATTAAGCGAGAAATTCGGTAATCTGGATCTGATCTTCGTTGAAAGTGGCGGCGATAACCTGAGTGCGACCTTCAGTCCCGAACTGGCAGATCTGACGATCTACGTGATCGACGTGGCCGAGGGGGAGAAGATCCCGCGCAAGGGAGGGCCAGGGATCACCAAATCCGATTTCCTGGTGATCAACAAAACCGATCTCGCGCCGTACGTGGGTGCTTCGCTGGAGGTGATGGAGCGCGACACCAACCGCATGCGCGGTGAACGTCCGTGGACCTTTACCAACCTGAAGGCAGGTGACGGGTTAGCGACGATTATTGGTTTTTTAGAAGAGAAAGGGATGTTGCGGGTGTAGTGCGGTTTATTGCCCGGAGGCGCTGCGCCACCGGGCAAAAAAATCACGCCTCAGGCAGTTCCGCCAGCGGCCAGCGCGGACGCACGGAGACGCTCAGATCGGACGTTGCAGCGTTGAGACGTACCATCCCGGCGTAGGCAATCATCGCACCGTTGTCGGTACAAAATTCCGGACGCGCGTAGAACACTTCGCCGCGACGCTTTTGCATCATCTCTGCGAGCTTCGCACGCAGCGTACGGTTGGCGCTGACGCCACCAGCCATCACCAGACGCTTAAAGCCGGTCTGATCCAGCGCGCGTTTGCACTTGATCATCAGCGTATCGACTACCGCATCTTCGAACGCGCGGGCGATATCGGCGCGGGTCTGCTCGCTATCATCGTTATTACGAATGGTATTGGCTGCGAAGGTTTTCAGGCCAGAGAAGCTGAAGTCCAGCCCCGGACGGTCGGTCATCGGACGCGGGAAGACAAAGCGCCCTTCCGTACCCTGCGACGCCATCTTAGAAAGCATTGGGCCGCCAGGATAATCCAGCCCCAGCAGCTTGGCGGTTTTATCGAACGCTTCACCGGCGGCGTCGTCGATCGACTCGCCCAGCAGCTCATACTTGCCAATGCCCGTCACGCTAATCAGCTGGGTATGACCGCCAGAAACCAGCAGTGCCACAAACGGAAACTCAGGTGGGTTATCTTCCAGCATCGGCGCCAGCAGATGCCCTTCCATATGGTGAACCGGAATGGCCGGCACATCCCATGCAAAGGCCAGCGAACGCCCAACCGTTGCACCCACCAGCAGGGCACCGACCAGACCCGGGCCTGCGGTATACGCTACGGCATCAATATCTGTTGAACTCAACCCGGCCTCTTTCAGTGCCGCCTGAATCAGGGGAACCGTTTTACGCACGTGGTCACGAGAGGCCAGTTCTGGCACGACGCCGCCGTAGTCAGCATGTAATTTCACCTGACTATACAGTTGGTTGGCCAGAAGCCCTTTCTCGTCGTCGTAAATGGCGATGCCGGTTTCATCGCAGGATGTTTCAATACCCAGTACACGCATGACTTGTTTTACCTCGTTTCAATACCGCGCAGTGTAGAGCCTGGGCGGGTTGATGTAAAACTTTGTTCGCCCCAGGAAGAAGGCTCGTGTATACTCCTCACCCTTATTAAAGTCCCTTTCAAAATCGCATCGGTGCTTTACAAAGCAGCAGCATTTGCAGTAAAATTCCGCACCATTTTGAAATAAGCTGGCGTTGATGCCAGCGGCAAACCGAATTTATTAAAGGTGAGAGTTACATGCCGGTAATTAAAGTACGTGAAAACGAGCCGTTCGACGTAGCACTGCGTCGCTTCAAACGTTCATGCGAGAAAGCAGGTGTTCTGGCTGAAGTTCGTCGTCGTGAGTTCTATGAAAAACCAACGACCGAACGTAAGCGCGCTAAAGCTTCTGCAGTGAAACGTCACGCGAAGAAACTGGCTCGCGAAAACGCACGCCGTACTCGTCTGTACTAATTGGTTGAGGGCCTCAGCCCTCAATTGACAGACAGAGTAATAGTCGTAAGGCCGTGCTTCCGGAAGGAATGCGCGGCTTGTTTTCGTTTATAAGTCGCTTAAATTTTTGGGGCATATGGCCGGAAGAATCCCACGCGTTTTCATCAATGACCTGCTCGCCAGAACCGACATCGTCGATCTCATCGACGCGCGGGTAAAGCTGAAAAAGCAGGGCAAGAACTACCATGCGTGCTGTCCGTTCCATAACGAAAAAACCCCCTCCTTCACCGTAAACGGTGAAAAGCAGTTTTACCATTGCTTCGGCTGTGGTGCTCACGGTAACGCCGTTGATTTTTTAATGAACTACGACAAGCTCGAGTTCGTTGAAACCGTCGAAGAACTGGCGGCAATGCATAACCTTGAAGTGCCGTATGAAGCAGGCAGTGGGCCAAGCCAGATAGAGCGCCATCAACGGCAAACGCTGTATCAGCTGATGGATGGCCTGAATTCGTTTTACCAACAGTCTCTTAAGCACTCTGCGGCTGAGCCTGCGCGTCAGTATCTGAACAAGCGCGGACTGAGCGACGATGTCATTGCGCGTTTCGCTATTGGTTACGCCCCGCCCGGCTGGGATAACGTGTTAAAGCGTTTTGGCGGCAATAGCGAAGATCGTAAATCCCTCATCGATGCAGGCATGCTGGTCACCAATGACCAGGGACGAAGCTACGACCGCTTCCGCGAACGGGTGATGTTCCCGATCCGCGACAAGCGTGGACGGGTAATAGGTTTTGGTGGTCGCGTATTGGGTGATGCCCTGCCGAAATACCTCAACTCCCCGGAAACCGATATTTTCCATAAAGGCCGTCAGCTGTATGGCCTTTATGAGGCGCAGCAATATAATGCGGAACCTCCGCGTCTTCTGGTCGTCGAAGGCTATATGGACGTCGTTGCACTGGCGCAGTACGACATTAACTACGCCGTTGCGTCGTTAGGGACGTCCACCACGGCCGATCATATTCAGTTGCTGTTCAGGGTGACCAACAATGTCATCTGCTGTTACGACGGTGACCGCGCAGGACGGGATGCAGCCTGGCGCGCGCTGGAAACGGCACTTCCTTACATGACCGACGGGCGTCAATTGCGCTTTATGTTCCTGCCCGACGGTGAAGACCCGGATACGCTGGTGCGTAAAGAGGGCAAAGCGGCGTTTGAAGCGCGGATGGAGCAGGCTCAGCCACTCTCCACGTTTTTGTTTAACAGCCTGATGCCGCAGGTGGATTTGAGTACCCCTGACGGGCGCGCGCAGCTCAGTACGCTGGCACTGCCGTTAATCAGCCAGGTGCCGGGCGAAACGCTGCGCATCTACCTGCGTCAGGAATTAGGCAACAAGCTCGGCATCCTTGATGACAGCCAGCTTGAACGTTTAATGCCAAAACAGGCTGAAAACGGCGCGGTTCGCCCCGTGCCTCAGCTAAAACGCACAACCATGCGTATACTGATAGGGTTACTGGTACAAAACCCCGAACTTGCTCCGCAAGTGCCATCGCTGGCAGGTTTGAACCACGAAAAGTTACCTGGACTTGGCTTATTTTCAGAACTGGTCAACACTTGTTTGTCACAGCCAGGTCTGACCACCGGACAACTTTTAGAGCATTATCGCGGTACAAAAGAGGCCGCAACCCTTGAAAAACTGTCGATGTGGGACGATATAGCAGATAAGGATATTGCAGAAAAAACGTTCACCGACTCACTCAACCATATGTTTGATTCGATGCTTGAGCTGCGCCAGGAAGAGTTGATTGCTCGCGAGCGCACGCACGGCTTAAGCAGCGAAGAACGCCGGGAACTCTGGATGATTAACCAGGAACTGGCGAAGAAATAAAAGAATTTAACGGCTTAAGTGCCGAATATCGATCGGGAAGCCCCCGGCAGCCGCACTGAGAGGCAGCGGCAAAAATATAAGTACGCCCTCGCTTTAAAGGTTGGCAGCCCCATCGCCGACACCAATCAAACGAATTAAGTGTGGATACCGTCTTATGGAGCAAAACCCGCAGTCACAGCTGAAACTTCTTGTCCAACGCGGTAAGGAGCAAGGCTATCTGACCTATGCCGAGGTCAATGACCATCTGCCGGAAGATATCGTCGATTCAGATCAAATCGAAGACATCATCCAAATGATCAATGACATGGGCATTCAGGTGATGGAAGAAGCACCGGATGCCGATGATCTGTTGCTGGCTGAAACCTCCAACAACACTGATGAAGATGCGGAAGAAGCTGCTGCACAGGTACTGTCCAGCGTGGAATCTGAAATCGGGCGTACCACTGACCCGGTCCGCATGTACATGCGCGAAATGGGTACCGTTGAACTGTTGACCCGCGAAGGCGAAATTGACATCGCAAAACGCATCGAAGACGGGATCAACCAGGTTCAGTGCTCTGTTGCCGAATACCCGGAAGCGATCACCTATCTGCTGGAGCAGTACGATCGCGTTGAAGCGGAAGAAGCGCGCCTGTCGGACCTGATCACCGGTTTTGTCGACCCGAACGCCGAAGAAGATATGGCACCCACCGCCACTCACGTCGGTTCTGAACTGTCTCAGGAAGAGATGGATGATGACGAAGACGAAGATGAGGAAGACGGCGACGACGACAGCAGCGATGATGACAACAGCATCGACCCTGAACTGGCGCGTGAGAAGTTTGCCGAACTGCGTACCCAGTACGAAGTGACGCGTGACACCATCAAAGCGAAAGGCCGCAGCCATGCCGCCGCTCAGGAAGAGATCCTGAAACTGTCTGAAGTGTTCAAACAGTTCCGCCTGGTGCCAAAACAGTTCGACTACCTGGTGAACAGCATGCGCGTGATGATGGATCGCGTACGTACCCAGGAACGCATCATCATGAAGCTGTGCGTTGAGCAGTGCAAAATGCCGAAGAAGAACTTCATCACCCTCTTCACCGGCAACGAAACCAGCGAAACCTGGTTCAACGCAGCTATCGCGATGAACAAGCCGTGGTCTGAAAAACTGCACGACGTGAAGGACGATGTGCATCGTGGCCTGCAGAAGCTGCAACAGATTGAAGAAGAGACCGGCCTGACCATCGAACAGGTTAAAGACATCAACCGTCGTATGTCCATTGGTGAAGCGAAAGCCCGCCGTGCGAAGAAAGAGATGGTTGAAGCGAACTTGCGTCTGGTTATCTCTATCGCTAAGAAATACACCAACCGTGGTCTGCAGTTCCTGGATCTGATTCAGGAAGGCAACATCGGTCTGATGAAAGCGGTAGATAAGTTTGAATACCGTCGTGGCTACAAGTTCTCCACCTATGCAACCTGGTGGATCCGTCAGGCGATCACCCGCTCTATCGCGGATCAGGCGCGCACCATCCGTATTCCGGTGCATATGATTGAGACCATCAACAAGCTCAACCGTATTTCTCGCCAGATGCTGCAGGAGATGGGTCGCGAACCGACGCCGGAAGAGCTGGCTGAGCGCATGCTGATGCCAGAAGACAAAATCCGTAAAGTGCTGAAGATCGCCAAAGAGCCAATCTCCATGGAAACACCAATCGGTGATGATGAAGATTCGCATCTGGGTGATTTCATCGAGGATACCACCCTCGAGCTGCCGCTGGACTCTGCCACCACCGAGAGCCTGCGTGCCGCTACGCACGACGTTCTGGCTGGCCTGACCGCCCGTGAAGCAAAAGTTCTGCGTATGCGTTTCGGTATCGACATGAACACCGACCACACGCTGGAAGAAGTGGGTAAACAGTTTGACGTTACCCGCGAACGTATCCGTCAGATCGAAGCGAAGGCGCTGCGTAAACTGCGTCATCCAAGCCGCTCTGAAGTGCTGCGTAGCTTCCTGGACGACTAATCAGTCCTGACAGTGAAGAAGCTCCCTTCGGGGAGCTTTTTTTTTGTTTATTCCCTCTCAGGGCGAGGGCATCAGGCCGGAGAGGCCCCTAAAGCCCCCGCACCATCAACGCCTCATCCAGCTCCCGATAAGCCTCCACCAACTTATCCAGTGTTGCTCTGTTGAGCCCGCTCGGGTTCGGCAACACCCACACCTGCGTAACGCCAATCATAATGCTCTGCTTGCCCCACTTCGTTCCACGCTGGCTAAACGCCTGCTCGTAGGCCTGCTTACCGAGGATTGCCAGAGCTGCCGGCTGATAATCGTCTATTTTCTTGATCAGCTCCCGCCCGCCGCTACGCAGTTCATGCAGGTTGACCTCCGTTGCCTGCACCGTAGGACGCTCGACCAGCATGGTGATACCGCAGCGCGTATCCAGAAGGTGTTGCTCTTCTTCGGGCTTGAGCAAACGGTCAGTAAACCCCGCCTGATGGATAACCTTCCAGAAACGATTCCCCGGATGGGCGAAGTGAAAACCGGTGTGCGCCGAGGACTTACCCGGGTTAATCCCGCAGAACACCACCCGCAGCCCGGGGGCCAGAATGTCGTTGATCATCTTTACTCCCACTGATACATCGTTATGGAAGTATAAAGGATTGATTATGCGTTGTTTATAAAAACAGCAGGCAGGTTTGAATGGCTGGATTGCTGAGGGGAGTTACTTTATAATTCACCGCCATGGCCCCTTAGCTCAGTGGTTAGAGCAGGCGACTCATAATCGCTTGGTCGCTGGTTCAAGTCCAGCAGGGGCCACCAAATTTTAGCTTTATAATCATATAATTAAGCCACTCTAGTGAGTGGCTTTTTTGTTGTGGGAATTGCGAGTGTCCCCTTTTTGTCCCCTGGATTTTTTTCTCAAGCATTCGCCAGGCTGCATCCTGCATAGCATTGTATGATTTTTTTATTACCCGCCTCTGATTTTTGCCGCCCCGTATGAAAGCACATAGCCAACTATCAATGCCCCAAAACACCCGGCGAATTTCATCCATGTACTTTCAAACCAGAAGAATGACCCCATAGCAAAAATCACAGCCAGAGAGGTGATGGTTCCCTCAATTGCGTGGGACATTAACGATTTTACAAATTTCATTCTGTATTCCTTTGCAATCCATAGGATGTCCTTCAATGAACACGAGGTAAGGCTCTAACTGCTGTTCAACGAGAAAGTAGACCATATCCAGATTCTCTTTTGACACCCTGGCGTATGTAGAGGGATATTTGGCTTTCATCCGTCTTGACGCTCTGGCTGATTCTTCAATAATCCCCTGAAACATCACGACGTTTAACGCGGCTGAAGCACTGAACCGGATAAAATGTTTGTACGCCTGATCAATCGCCAAGCGATTCAACATCAGACTTGCGGTTGTCTGAGCCAGTACAATTTGCCCACCTGTTCGCCCACCAATGCTTCCGGCTCCGTAACCCAATTTATTGTTTACGGCCTCTTTACCTTCATCATTGAGTTTCTGATAGAACGAGGTGAAAACGATAGTAATCAGCCTTCGCAAAGGTGACTCAGCATTACCCAAGCTCTTGAGCATATAGAAAAAACGCTACGTCTCAACCTGGTTTCTTTGTTTGGCGCTTTCCCCGGCAAGTCCGCTTCCCTCCCAGCTTCTTACAACCCCCATGTAAGCTGTATTTGGTATAGAGGAGATCCCATCGAGAATCCCTAATGCAACCGGTTTAGCGTCCATATCTCATCCCTATTGCTCTGAACTCGAACAAAGAATAACCAGTCATTAGCAACGTATCCAAGAATTTTTTTCAGTTTCAGACTCCAACACAATATCACGCCAGCCCGCACCACGATTGGCATCGCGCATTTTTGTATATGGTTTGCTTAAACGCCGCCAGCACTGACACGGTCTGGCGATATGTTTTGAAGAAAAAAATGAAAAATGCTTAGGCTCCAAAACCTTAGGCGGGTGCGAATCATGTTGCGCAGCGCATGAGCGAGTTGCTGAGAGATGCGAGAGCATTTATAAGCAACCAATTACTCCACACGTTAAAGATTTTCGACTTAATGCCGTTTTATAACGTATCACACAACATTGGTGATGCTGCCAACTTACTGGATTTAGTGTATGATGGTGTTTTTGAGGTGCTCCAGTGGCTTCTGTTTCTATCAGCTGTCC
Organism: Enterobacter sp. CPE_E890; assembly: GCF_046521475.1. Classification (NCBI taxonomy): domain Bacteria; kingdom Pseudomonadati; phylum Pseudomonadota; class Gammaproteobacteria; order Enterobacterales; family Enterobacteriaceae; genus Enterobacter; species Enterobacter sp. CPE_E890. The sequence continues at coordinate 4,319,975 of NZ_JBKFZW010000001.1, forward strand.
CTCCTGTTCAGCTACTGACGGGGTGTTGCGTAACGGCAAAAGCACTGCCGGACATCAGCGCTATCTCTGCTCTCACTGCCGTAAAACATGGCAACTGCAGTTCACTTACACCGCTTCTCAACCCGGTACGCACCAGAAAATCATTGATATGGCCATGAATGGCGTTGGATGCCGGGCAACCGCCCGCATTATGGGCGTTGGCCTCAACACGATTTTACGTCACTTAAAAACTCAGGCCGCAGTCGGTAACCTCGCGCATACAGCCGGGCAGTGACGTCATCGTCTGCGCGGAAATGGACGAACAGTGGGGCTATGTCGGGGCTAAATCGCGCCAGCGCTGGCTGTTTTACGCGTATGACAGGCTCCGGAAGACGGTTGTTGCGCACGTATTCGGTGAACGCACTATGGCGACGCTGGGGCGTCTTATGAGCCTGCTGTCACCCTTTGACGTGGTGATATGGATGACGGATGGCTGGCCGCTGTATGAATCCCGCCTGAAGGGAAAGCTGCACGTAATCAGCAAGCGATATACGCAGCGAATTGAGCGGCATAACCTGAATCTGAGGCAGCACCTGGCACGGCTGGGACGGAAGTCGCTGTCGTTCTCAAAATCGGTGGAGCTGCATGACAAAGTCATCGGGCATTATCTGAACATAAAACACTATCAATAAGTTGGAGTCATTACCCACAACATTGAGGCTAAACATGATCGGTAATTTATTGGGCAATAAGGATTTTACACGTTACGTTGTCTACGCAACTCTCTTTGCTGTAGCCCTGAATAGGGCGCATGGTTTGTCGAATTTATTACGATTTGCATTACGCTATTTTGGTGTAGGGTATACAGACTCAAAAATGAAACACATGGATAATAAATGGTTTGATATTCAATTATTTAAAATCATAAATGGCATCAACATCTCAAACATTAATGACATCCGTTTAATCCAGCTTGGACTGAATGAAGGAAAATTAAAACCATCATCTTTCCTCCTTACTAGCTCCTGGGGCGATATCACCAAAAAAATGCCTACCAGGAAAAAAATAACATCAATTATTCTCGGCACGATGTTAATTTTGACAGGTTCTTTTTTTTGGTATACGCAAAACTCTATAGCGTATGGTTTTGCCAAAATTGATTTTGGAACATTTACTTATTATTTATCCAAAGATACATTAATAATTACATCGCAATCTGGTACTATTAACAATGCAACAATCCATAGCAAAGAAGATTGTATAAACTCCCGTAAGCTAATACCTAATGACTCAGTTTTTGCTCTGGCATGCAATAAGCTGTTGAATAACAGCCAATCTTATCAACGGTGGCTTGAACAAGAAATAGCCACAATAAACACATCTAAAAAATATTTACTTGCTTTGGCATATATATACCTGACTATCGGTGTAGTATGGTTGTTTTCACTGTGGCAATTTATTCGTGCTAATTTACAGGTTGTAAACTACAAGCGTTCTTTGGAAAATAAAAATGAAATTAAAAATAATAAAGAAGAACGAATATCAATGTAGCCAATCTGAGTTTAAAAAAAACACAAAAAAGCCAACCCCGTATTCCCACGGCGTTGGCCCTGTTTTAAAGCAGTGACATTTACAACAGGTTAAAAGACATAACGCATGCCAAGGGTAAATTCATTAGAGACGATGTGCGCTTTCATCTGCTCATCTTTTAAGCCACGCATGTTCGCATAGTTGTTATATCCACTTTCGATCTTACCCATATCGATATAGCGATAACCCAAATCGACATAGAGACGATCAACCGGCGTGTAACTTACGCCTGCGCCTAATGCGTAAGTCAGGTTGTTTTGCGTCGTCGAACCGTATTCACGGCCAGGATTACCCTGCCAGCCGTCGGCTTTAATCCTGCTCACACCAAGCCCTGCGGTACCGTAAACAGAGACGCCGTAGCCCAACTCATAATCACGATAGACGTTCAGCATCAGACGTTCTGTTTCAGTCTGAAGATGATCAAAACCGTTAGGGAAGGCGCTGGAGCCGTTGGTGTATTCGGTTTTCTGCTTAAAGGTGTATTCACCTTCAGTGCGCCAGCCATTACCAAACCGGTATCCCGCAGCAATCGCCGCACCGCCTAAGTGCTCTTTTTGTTTACCACCCACAAACTGCCCGACACCCGGACGGGAACTGGTATCCATCTCTTTGGCTCGCTGTTCAATCTGCAGGTATTTTGCGGAACCGTAATACCCTTCTTCGGTATTTGCTGCCAGAACCGTAGCCGGGATCATCGCGATCGGCAGGGCGGCTAAAATAGCTTTCATACTCATCTCTACTCCGTTGAAAAAATATTCCGCACGTCGAACAGTCGTCCGCCGATGCCAGGAAAAATAGTCAGTGAGAGGGATAGTAAATGGCCCGTCACGGGCAAACTATTCGGGTGATTATGGGTTTTACCTGGTAATATTACGTAGGGACTGGTCTTATTTTTCTAACAATAATTAGTAGTTTCAATGAATTAATATATGAGATTTTCAACGGACTGCGTGAAGCGTCTCACTTCCCCTCCACCTTCACAAACTGCAAAACTAAAGAAATCCCCCATCGCGCCGATCATCATCCGTGTGTATTATTTCCTGTAGCTTTTACAACAACTAACCTTAACTCAAATACTTAAGCGCCAAAGCGAAAGCATCATGAGCACACCGATCAAACGGCTAGAAATCATTAAAAATGCCATTGAACTGGAAGATGACGACATCATCCAGAGCCAGCTGACACGCCTGAAAAATGAAGCGTTTGACGATGAGCTACAGGCAATCGTCGTGGCGCTTGAGCAGAAGAACTACACCGCGGCCATGGCGGCCATTACCGCCTGGCTACAGAGCCAACGCGCAATCACCCAGTGGCGCGATCCGCTGGTGGCGGCCAGCAAGCTGGAGCTGAAGGCGCTGGAAGAGCGTCTGCGCGATCTGATAGATCGCCGCAATGCGCGGGTGCAGCAGCTGGATGAGTTCAACGATCTCTACTTCTCCCGCCTCGGCCCGCTGATGCAGCAGATCCTCGCCCTGCGCAAAACGCTGGCGGAGCTGAACCTGCGTCGTCAACAGGCGGAAGCGCGTCGTCGCGAGGAAGATTACCGTCGCTGCCAGCAGTATATGGCGCAGGCTGTAGAAGTACTGGCAACGCTCACCCAGCGCTGGCGCGATCTGCCTGCCGATTCCGTGCAAGCCGCTGAAGCACGCAAACATTTGCAGCAGCAAAGCAACCTGATTGCCAACCTGCTGGCCGAAGCGCTGGAGCTTGAAAGCGGCTTAACGCGCGAAGAAGAGCCCGCGCGTCAGGCGCGCGACGAAGCCAACGAAGAGTACGAGAAATACCGCGAGCAGCACCACGATGCCGAAGTGCGTCTGCGTAAAGGAAAGGATCTCTCGGAAGAAGATCAGAACGAACTGAAGCGCCTCTGGCGCCAGGCGAGCAAGCTTTGCCACCCGGATCTGGTGGCCGACGATCTGAAAGAAGAAGCCAACGCGATGATGGTGCAGCTCAACCAGGCCAAACAGCGTGGCGACGTCAAAGCCATACGCTCTCTGGTGGCGCGCCTGCAGCAAGGCTTCGAGCCGCTGATGGCCAGCGACAGGCTGAACGATCTGGAACGTATCCGCAAAAAAATGGCGCAGGTCCGCGAGCAAATCGACATTTTAGTGAACGAGCTGGCGGAGCTGGAGAAAGAGGAATCCTGGCTTCTGGTGTCGTCGCTGAGCAATATGGAAGCCTACTTCGCTCAGCAGGAGAAAGCGCTGCACGAAGTTCGCGCCTCGCTCGAACATCAGGTGAGCGAAGCGCAACTGGATTCTGCAGCCTGATTATTTAGCGTGCCAGTAAGCGCTGGCACGCACCAGCTGCGGATCAATCGTTTCGGATTCAAACTGGCGGCTGAGGCTTTTCACTACCTTCCCTTCCCCGGTCAGCCAGATAAAGTAATCTTCCGCCGGAACGGTTAGCGTCGCCAGATGGTCCGCCACAGCCTGCTCGCTATAGCCAACAATCCAGGTGATGTCGAACGTGCTCAGGTGTGCCAGATAATCCTTATAAGATTCATCCCCAACCGTCACCACTGCATGAACGCCCGGGCGAACAGGCAGTTTTGCGATGCCTTCTAAACGGCGGCGCAGCGCGGGCATGCCGGACTCATCGCAGACATACAGCTGCCAGGCATAATCTTCCGGTACCACCAGCGAACCGCGTGGACCGCCGATCGTCAGCTTATCACCCGCCTTCGCCTCGACCGCCCAGTGGCTGGCAATACCACCATCATGAACGAAGAAATCGAGCACCAGCTCATGATTTACCGCGTCATACAGCGGCGTATAGTCGCGCGCCTGAGGACGTACGCCGTCACCCCAGTCGATGCCGTCATCGGTGACTACCGGAGGCACAAACGTCGTCCCTGGAGCCGGGAAAAAGACTTTGGTGTGGTCATCAAAGCCACGGGAGCTAAAGCCCTCCAGCGCCTCGCCGCCTAAAACAATGCGCTGGAAACCCGCGCTAACGCGCTCAGCACGGAGCACCGTCAGCTCGCGAAAACGCAGGTCATTACGAACACGCTGTGGGTAACGGGTAGATGTCATTTTTAGACCCTTCTCAGGTGAATACGATATATCTAAATCAATTTTAAATGATAATGATTGCTAATCAGCAAGAATGCAAGATCTTTTAGATTGCATCTGAATATATCTTAGATATAGTTTAGATATATCAAAAAAGAAGGACACAGTATGCGACACGAACACGATGGCGGCGGACGTCGACCGCGCTTTTTTGGCCACGGCGATCTGCGTCTGGTGATTCTGGATATCCTGACGCGCAATGCGAGCCACGGCTACGAGCTGATCAAAGAGATCGAAAACATGACTCAGGGGAATTACACCCCAAGCCCGGGCGTAATCTACCCGACTCTGGATTATCTACAGGATCAGGCCTTTATCCTCATTAAGGAAGAAGAAAACGGCCGTAAGAGCATTACGATTACCGTGGCGGGTCAGCAGTGGCTGGATGAAAATCAGGAACAGCTGACGCACATACAGGCGCGTATCAAAGCGCGTTCCGTCGGTTTCCAGTTGCGAAAAAACCCGCAGATGAAGCGGGCGCTGGATAACTTCAAAGCGGTATTAGATCTGAAGGTCAATCAGGGAGAGCTCAGCGATGCGCAGCTTAAGCAGATCATCGGCGTAATCGACCGCGCAGCGCTGGAGATCTCCCAGCTGGATTAAGCCGGTGCGCGCTCGCTCACGCGGAAGATGCGTACCAGCTCTTTCAGGTGCATCGCCTGTTCGTTAAGGGATGCCGCCGCCGCGACAGACTCCTCCACCAGCGCAGAGTTTTGCTGGGTGGTGGCATCAATCAGGCCAATCGCGCTGTTGATCTGCGAGATCCCCTCCGTCTGCTCATGGCTGGCCTGGCGGATCTCACGCAGAATAACGTCCATCTCTTCCACGTTACCGACCATCCCGTTGATCAGCCCACTCGCTTTTTCGACCAGGTTCATCCCGTCCTGGGTCTGGCTGGTGGAGCTCTCAATCAGCTCACGAATTTCACTGGCAGACGATGCACTTTTCTGAGCAAGCTGACGCACCTCGCCCGCCACAACCGCAAAGCCACGGCCATGCTCACCCGCACGTGCCGCTTCCACTGCCGCATTCAACGCCAGAATGTTAGTCTGGAAAGCAATGGCGTCGATCAGGTCGATAATGTCGGACATCCGGTTCGAGGTCTCATTAATCAGGCGCATTTTGCTGGTCACCTGCTTCATCATCTCACCGTTGTTTTTAACCACCGTGGCGGCGTCTGCTGAGAGGGTGGTCGCCTCACCGGTATGCGACGCGGTGTTTTTCACCGTAGCGGTGATCTGCTCCATGGAAGCTGCGGTCTGTTCAACAGAGCTTGCCTGCTCTTCCGTGCGCGCGGCCAGATCCTGGTTACCGGCGACAATCTGCGCGGCAGCGCTGGAGATATTCTCTGAGCCAGTTTGCACCTGCTGCACAATGTCCATCAGGCGTGTTTTCATCTCCATCAGCGCATGCAGCAGTTGACCCGTTTCGTCTTTGCCGTGCGGCGTGATACTGCCGGTCAGGTCCCCCTCGGCGATGGCTTCAGCAAAAGTCACGGCCTGCCCCAGAGGACGGGTAATCGAGCGTACAATAAACCAGCCAATCAGGCTGCCTGCCGCCACGCTGAAAAGGGTAATCAGGATCAGCAGCAGGCGGTTGGTTCTGAAATCCCCCTCAACCTGCGCACCTGCGTACTGCATTTCGTTGTTCTGAATGGCAATCAGCGCCTGCACCTTCGCTTTGTACTCCTGCTGCAGGTTAAGGGTCGTGGTCATCATCTCCCTGATAGCACCCGCGCGATCGTTATTCTGCACTGCCTGTAAAATACGGTAACGCGAGTCCAGATACTGCTGACGCACACCGCGGATATCCGCCAGTGCCTGCTGTGATTTTGCATCATGCAGCGCGTTGTTCAGCTCCCCCAGGATCACGGTGATTTTCCCACTGATCTCCTTCAGATGCTGTTGCGATTGCGCCGTATAGGTCCCCTGTTCATCCAGCAACATGAGCTGCTGAGTGCCAATAAATTCCTGGAAGTTGTCAATTAACTGGTTCGCTTTTACCGTCGTAGGATAGTCACTGGTAATGATAGATTGCATCCCGTTATTGGCCCGGTTCAGACTCAGCAAGGACAAACTCGCACTCACCACCATCAGGACAATTAATAGCCCAAATGCCAGAAATAATTTCGTGCCGATCTTTACGTCATTTAAGAACATATTTTCTCCATCGATGTGATTATTTCTCAGACGATCGCTGTTATCGGTAACGAATTCGCTAACTTTATGACTTTGATCGTTTTTTTTATTTCATAACCATCACAATAGATAGGTAGAGGCTATTAATAATGCCCCATCGATCGTTACTCAACCATCGGATGAGGCTTTTTCAAAATAGCATCGTGGAAAATTGGCTTAGGCAGGAATAAATAACTGAGATGATTTTTTTAGTTATTTAATATTAAATTAACAATAAAACACATCAATAATTACAACCTCAAATAATAAAGCCGTTTATTCCGTAAGGAATAAACGGCTTTACTGGAACATGACTCACTCAATGGAGAACCGTCACCGCATCCTTAAGACGTCCGGCGCGGTGTTTCACCATGGCGGAAATGTGCGCGCTTTCCTCGACCAGGTCGGCGTTTTTCTGCGTGATGCTGTCCAGCTCTGCCACGGCACGGGTTAACTCAGACAATCCAGTTGCCTGCTCGGAGGTCGCGTGGCTAATCTGGGCAATAAGCTGGGTCACGTTTTTCACCTGCTCAACGATGTCATCCATTGTACGGCCTGCGGCGTGAACCTGTTCAGAGCCGGACTGCACCTTGCTGGCGCTGGCATCAATAAGCTTACGAATATCATTAGCCGCACTGGCGCTGCGGCTGGCGAGATGACGAACTTCGCCCGCGACCACAGCAAAACCTTTGCCCTGTTCACCCGCCCTTGCTGCTTCAACCGCCGCGTTGAGCGCCAGAATATTGGTCTGGAAAGCGATGTCATTAATCAAGGAGGTAATCGAACCAATGCGCTGCGTGCTGTCGGCGATATCATCCATGGTTTTCACCACGGTCTGCATCGCATTCCCCCCCTTCGTTGCCGCACTGCTTGCGGCCACGGAGAGTTTGTCTACTTCTGCGGCGGTTTCAGAGTTACTCTGAACAGAAGCCGCCATCTGGTTCATTGTCGCGACGGTCTGCTGCACATTCGCTACGGTCTGGCGCGTGCGATCGTTCAAATCTTCATTACCCTGCGCAAGCTTGTCGCTACCATCGCGCACGCTCACCACCTGGCTTGATACATCATTGATTAACCAGCGGCACATCAGCCCCAGTTGTCCTACCGCACGCAAGGTCAGCCCCAGTTCGTCGCTGCGGTTCAGGTGCTGTACGCTGTTGCGCTCACCGGTCGCCACTTTCAACGCCTGACGTGCCACATTCTCTACCGGACGGACAATCTGCTGCTCAAACATCAGTGTTCCCAGCAGCATCACCACTGCAGCCGCCGCGAGCGGTACCCAGCCTGCGGAAGTCGTGACCAGCGTGGCCGCAAGCACAGCAAAAAGCACCGCCATCACGCTGCGAACGCGCCAGCGCAGCGGCATTGCCGGGAGTTTCCCCAACCAGCCTTTACGTACCACCAGCCCTTTATGAATACGTTTCTTACAGCTTCCGTCATTCAGCGCCCGGTAGAGAGGCTCCACGGTGGCAATCTCTTGTTCCGTGGCTCTGGTGCGGATGGACATATAGCCCGTCACCTGCCCGTGACGCACCATCGGCACTGCATTAGCACGAACCCAGTAGTGGTCGCCGTTTTTACGTCGGTTTTTGACAATCCCGCTCCACGGCTCGCCCTGTTGCAGGGTGTACCACATATCGGCAAATGCCGCCTTTGGCATATCCGGGTGGCGCACCATATTGTGCGGCTGGCCCGTCAGCGCGTCGAGCTCATAGCCGCTCACCTGCACAAACGTGTCGTTAGCGTGTGTAATGTAGCTATGGATGTCTGTGGTAGACATTAAGGTGGTGTCATCATCCAGAGGATATTCATTCTGGCTGACATAGATTGGAGAAGACATCGTGAGCATCCCTTGCAGGTTATTTGAATGTTAATTTTGTGGATTTATGTTTTTTCGGCGGTAAACAATTTATCTTTAGTTGTTAAACTTGATAGAGATCCCAGATTTCACTTAAACCGCACTTTTTGTGAGATTTTATAATTCATTGATTTCAAATACTTTCGCAAAGAAATTACCTGCAAAGCATGATGTGTTAACGCCCACTTAAGTAGCAGCAAATGCCCCACTTTGGTGCGATTGCCTTTTCCCGCCTCTTTTTAAGCTCGCTGCCCTGGATAGCGAAATCCCGTTTCGGTTGTATCGGCATGATTAAATATTGTGCAACATAATTTTAACCTGGCGTTTATCCCGATTTTCGTTAAGTCAGCTGAAGTGGCGTAATCCCTGCAATACTTAACGCAGTATCATGTGATACGCGATCCCCGGGAGCACATTTTGAACAGGTTACCTTCCAGCGCCTCGGCTCTTGCCTGTACCGCGCACGCATTGAATCTCATTGAGAAGCGAACGCTTGATCATGAGGAGATGAAACAACTTAACCGAGAGGTCATCGATTACTTTAAAGAGCACGTCAATCCAGGTTTTCTGGAGTATCGCAAATCTGTTACCGCCGGCGGGGATTACGGAGCCGTAGAGTGGCAAGCGGGGAGTCTGAACACGCTTGTCGACACCCAGGGACAGGAGTTTATCGATTGCCTTGGTGGTTTTGGTATCTTCAACGTGGGGCACCGTAATCCAGTTGTGGTTTCCGCCGTACAGAATCAACTTGCGAAACAACCTCTCCATAGCCAGGAACTGCTCGACCCGCTTCGCGCCATGCTCGCGAAAACGCTGGCGGCCTTAACGCCCGGCAAACTGAAGTACAGCTTCTTTAGCAACAGCGGCACGGAATCGGTCGAAGCGGCGATTAAACTCGCTAAAGCGTACCAGTCGCCGCGCGGGAAATTCACCTTTATCGCCACCAGCGGCGCATTCCACGGTAAATCTCTGGGTGCACTGTCTGCTACCGCCAAATCCACCTTCCGTAAACCGTTTATGCCGCTGCTGCCGGGCTTCCGCCACGTGCCGTTTGGTGACATTAACGCTATGCGCACCGTGCTGAGCGAATGCCGTAAAACCGGTGATGACGTGGCGGCGGTGATCCTGGAGCCGATTCAGGGAGAAGGCGGTGTGATCCTCCCTCCGCAGGGTTATCTGCCTGCCGTGCGTCAGCTGTGCGATGAGTTTGGCGCACTACTGATCCTCGATGAAGTACAGACCGGGATGGGGCGTACCGGCAAGATGTTTGCCTGCGAGCACGAGAACGTTCAGCCGGACATTCTGTGTCTTGCGAAAGCGCTCGGCGGCGGCGTGATGCCGATTGGCGCGACGGTTGCTACCGAGGAAGTATTCTCTGTGCTGTTCGATAACCCCTTCCTGCACACCACAACCTTTGGCGGTAATCCGCTGGCCTGTGCAGCGGCGCTGGCAACCATCAACGTGCTGCTGGATCAAAACCTGCCTGCTCAGGCGGAGCAGAAAGGTGACATGCTGCTGGACGGCTTCCGCCAGTTAGGACGGGAATACCCGGATCTGGTTCAGGACGCACGCGGCAAAGGGATGCTGATGGCGATTGAATTTGTTGATAACGAAATCGGTTATAGCTTCGCAAGCGAGATGTTCCGCCAGCGGGTACTGGTGGCCGGGACGCTCAACAACTCGAAAACCATCCGCATAGAACCGCCGCTGACGCTGACGATTGAGCAGTGTGAGCAGGTGCTGAAAGCGGCGCGTAAAGCGCTGGCAGCGCTGCGGGTGAGCGTGGAAGAGGCGTGATCTGAATTCCCCCTCCCCGTTGGAGGGGGAAAGTTTTTACTCCGGTAACAAACCCACAAAACTGCGTTTTTTGCGCGGCTCTGACATCAACTCCTCGAGCTTATCCACGCACGCCAGATAATGCGGCGTTTTCTTGTGCGCCAGCACCGCCGCTTCGTCTTTATAGGCTTCGTAGATAAAGAACCGGGTTTTCACCCTTGGATCTTGCAACACGTCAAAACGCAGGTTTCCCGGCTCCTGGATCGCCCCTTCGTGGTTGGCGCGAAATACTTCCAGAAACTCGTCCACCCGTTCAGGCTTGATGTTGATCTCCACTAACGTCACGTTCATTTTGCTTCTCCCTGTTTCTCTTCCTGCCAGAACTGGAACGCATCCCGCGCGCTCATATTCTCGTGAACCACTTTCTTCACCGCTTTCAGCATCGCCAGCGGCGCGCTGGACTGGAAGATATTGCGTCCCATATCCACACCGGATGCGCCCTGGTCGATAGCCCGCCAGCACATCTCCAGCGCCTCGTGCTCCGGCAGTTTTTTGCCCCCGGCGATGACGATCGGCACCGGGCAGCTGGCGGTCACTTTTTCAAAGCCTTCGTCCACATAATAGGTTTTGACGAACTGCGCCCCCATTTCTGCGGCAATGCGGCTGGCCAGCGAGAAATAGCGTGCGTCGCGCGCCATCTCCTTGCCCACGCCCGTCACCGCCAGCGTCGGCATGCCGTAGCGCGCGCCCGCATCGACAAGCTTGATGATGTTGTTGATCGACTGATGCTCGAACTCGCTGCCGATGTACACCTGTGCCGCCACCGCGCAGACGTTCAGGCGCAGCGCGTCTTCCATCGCTACCGCCACGCACTCATTGGAGAGCTCACCCAGAATCGAGTTACCGCCGGAGGCGCGCAGCACCACCGGTTTGTTCGTCGCGGCAGGTACGGTGCTCCGCAAGATACCGCGGGTGCACATCAGCACGTCGGTCTCGCCAAACAGCGGGGCAATCGAAAGATCGATACGCTCAAGACCGGTGGTCGGCCCCTGGAAATAGCCGTGATCAAAGGCCAGCATCACCGTGCGGTTGCTTTTCGGGTTGAAGATGCGTGCCAGCCTGGACTGCATGCCCCAGTCCAGCGAGCCGCAGCCTTTCAGGGTAAACGACACGTTCTGCTGCGGCGTGCCAATGCCAAAATCTTTACCGTCTTTGATGTCGTCTAAATCAGCCATTTGCTCCCCCGTCAGAAATCATATTTATTGATGTTCTCTTTGGTGAACACCACACGCTCCGGCAACAGCACAATGCCGTTGCCCTTCGCTTCATACTGGTAGCCCTGCACGCTGTTCGGCTCGACCTTCAGCGCCCCGATATTTTTTACGTCCACGCTGTCGCCAACGTTAAGATCGCCTTTTTTCAGCAAACGATCGGCGACATTGACCGCAATTTTGCCTTGCTGCACGACATCCCACAGACCGAAGGCTTTCACCGTGCCGCGCTCAACGTACGGACGCATCACGTTCGGCGTACTAAAACCAACGATCGCCACCCCCTCCCGCTTGAGGTTTTCCGCCGCCTGCGCTGCCGCAGGCAACGCGTTGGCATCCGGGGCGATGATCGCATCCAGATCCGGATACGCTTTTAAGATCCCCTCTGCGGTTTGTAGGGATTTGGTGGCATCGTTATAGCCAAACTGTGTGGTGACGATCTGCCACTGAGGATGATCTTTCTCGATTTTGGCTTTCGCCTCTTTCACCCACTGGTTCTGGTCGGTGACGGTAGGGCTGGAGTAGAAGAACGCCACTTTGGCATTCGGTTTCGTCACTTGCTTCGATGCCATCTCCACCAGCAGGCCACCAAGCTGTTCCGGCGTTCCCTGGTTGATGTAAATGCTGCGGCACTCCGGTTTGGTGTCGGAGTCCCAGGTCAGAACTTTTACGCCGCGCTGCATCGCGCGCTTCAGCGCCGGACAAAGGCCATCCGGTGACACGGCGGAGACGATAATCGCGTTATAGCCCTGGTTAACGAAGTTATTGATGAGCTGCACCTGGCCAGAGACGCTTGGCTCGGTCGGGCCATCGTAGGTGACATCCACACCCAGATCTTTTCCCGCCTCTTTTGCACCGTTGCCGCCGCTGGTGAAGAAACCCACGCCCACCAGTTTCGGGATAAAGGCAATGCGGTCCGCCGCCTGCGCCGATGCGATGCTAAGCGCCATCGCCAGGACTATCAGTTTTGTTTTCATCTTACGCTCCGGGTAGTTTTGTGAAGAGAGATCGCACCCATTCACGGTGCAGACTCAACGAACGTCCCATCACCACCACAACCAACAGCGCCCCTGACAGCGCGCTCGACACCTGGTTGGGGATGCCGACCATCTGTAAACCCTGTTGCAGATACCCCACCAGCAGTGCCGCCAGTGCAGTACCGATTACCGAACCTGAACCGCCGTAGATATTGGCCCCGCCAAGTACAGCGGCGGTCAGCGCAGGCATCAGTAAATCGCGCCCTAAATCCGAGCGCGCGGAACCGAAATAGGAGACCATCACCAGCGCGGCAATCGCCGAGGCAACCCCGACCAAACCATACAGCACGTACGGCATGCCGTTGACCGACAGCGCCGCATAGCGCGCTGCGCGTGGGTTTTGCCCAATCAGAAACAGATGACGGCCAAAGCGCCCGCGATGGGTAATCAGCCAGAAGAAAGCGGTGATCGCCGCGAACAGCACCAGCGGAACCGGTAAGCCGAAAAGCGTGAGGTTGGCGAACGCGGTAAAGCTGTCCGGGAAGCCACCGATGCCCTCATAGCCCGTCGCCCCCGCCATACCGGAGAGCAGCAGCGCCCCGCCGCCGTAGAGGTAGAGCGTGCCGAGAGTGATCACCAGTGGGCTAATGCCGGTGTAGTGGATAAGCGCGGCGTTGAATAAACCGCACAGCAGGCCGAGCAGTAAGGTCAGCGGAATTGCCACCGCCATCGGCCACCCCGACTGCATCATTACTCCCAGCGCGATGGCGCACAGTCCAATGGTCGAGCCGAGGGAGATATCGATCCCGCCGCTGATAATCACCAGCGTCAGCGGCAGTGCCACAATGCCAATGCAGATGAAATCGCTGGTGCTGAACAGCAACATATTGATATCCAGCATACGCGGGTTGATGGCACCAAAAAGCAGGATCTCCAGCACCAGTAAAATCAGCAGCGTGCTTTCCCAGTTAAGCTTCATTTACGCCACCTCTTTTTTGCGTTTCGGAAACGGGGTGACGTGCTTTCCCCCTTTGTTTCCCGGCTGGAAACGGCTGTACTTCAGCGCCCGCTGATGGCGCGCCAGCGCCTGGCGCAGACGTCCATCGAGCACCAGCACGCCAAGTAGCACCAGCCCGGCAATAAAGTCGTTCCACCAGGCCGGGAGCTTAAACAACACCAGCACGGTGTCGATTTGCGTCAGGAAGAAGGCGCCAAGTAACGCGCCAATTAGCGTGCCCGTGCCACCCAAAAGCGAAATACCGCCGAGCACGCAGGCGGCGATAGCTTTCATCTCCAGCCCGCTTCCGGTCTGGTTCGGCACAAAACCGATCTGCGCGGCAAAGACAATCCCGGCACAGGCCGCCAGCATGCCGTTCAGCGTGAAGGCGATCATCCGCGTGCGATTCACCGCCACACCCAGCTGGCGCGCGGCTGCCAGGTTATCGCCAACGGCATAAAAATCACGACCAAAGGCGGTGCGCGAGAGCGTCCACGCCCCTGCCGCGGCTAAAAACAGCACCACAATGCCGAGCGGTGATAGACCGAAGGCGGCAGGTTCAGAGAGGGATTTCAGCTGCGGCGGCAGCCCTTCAATCCACTTTCCGCCCGTCCAGAGCAGCATCGCCCCGCGATACAGCCCCAGCGTACCGAGCGTGGCGACAATCGCCGGGATGCGCAGGCCCACGACCAGAAAACCGTTGAATGCCCCCGCCAGCGCCCCAACCGATAACGCAAAAAGCATGGATACCGACAAGGTGTAGCCGCTGTTAAGCGCCACGCCCACGGCAATGGCAGACAGCCCGACGGTCGAACCCACAGAGACATCAATATTGCGGGTCAGCATCACCAGCGCGGCACCGAGTGCCAGCAGGATCAGAATTTGCGAACTGGCGAAGATCATCCCCAGCGTCTGCAGGCTGAAATACGCAGGGTTGAGCGCCACCAGCACAGCAAACAGGGCGAGGATCGCCAGAAAGGCGCTCAGCTCGCGGTTTTTCAGTAAGGTCTTCATGATTGCCCTCCAAACGCCAGCGCCATCATTCTGTCGAGGCTGACGGCGTGGCGCGGCAATTCGCCGCTGAGTACGCCCTGGTGCATCACCAGCACCCGGTCAGCAAGCCCGGGAAACTCATCGAGATCGCTTGAGATCATCAATACCGCCACGTTCTGTGCCGCCACGCTTTTGAGCAGTTGATAGATATCGGCGCGTGCCGAGACGTCCACGCCGCGCGTAGGCTCATCAACAATCAGCAGTAACGGATTGGCCTCCAGACAGCGCGCCAGAAGCACCTTCTGCTGGTTGCCACCGGAGAGTGTGCGCACGGTTTGCTCCGCATGGTTAAGCTTGATCCCCAGCGCCCGGTGGTAACGCTCCACCACCGCAGATTCCCGCTTGCGCTGCTGCCAGAGGGAAGGTTCGTTCAGCGCCACGGTGTTCCAGCGGACAGGCGCATCCAGAAATAAGCCGGAAACCTGCCGATCTTCCGGCAGATAGACCAGACCTTTATCGAGCCGTGAAAATACCGGATCGTCGGTGATCTCCTGATTTTCGAGCCAGACGCGGCCGCCGCGCACAGGACGCAAGCCGTAGAGGGTTTCGGCTAACTCGGTACGTCCGGACCCCACCAGCCCGGCAAGACCGACGATCTCGCCTGCGTAAATCTCCAGATTCAGATCGATAAAACCTTCCCCGGTGAGATCTTCCACGCGCAACACCGGGAAATCCTGCGGCTGGGTGCGGCGGTTGCCCGGCAGCGCCAGCCACAGTTTTTGTGCATCGCTTAAGCCTTTTTCCCGGCTCACCGGCGTCATGGCGGCGATCAGGGCGCTATCGTCAAACTGCGCAGTTTCGCCGCTGAGTACCACCGCGCCGTCTCGCATTACCGAGACGTGACTCGAAAGCGTGCGGATTTCCGGCAATTTATGCGAGATAAAGACAATGCCAACACCGAGATCCTGCAGGGCGCGGATCTGCCGGAACAACCGCTCGGTTTCTCCGGGCGTGAGGGAAGCCGTGGGTTCGTCGAGGATCAGGATCGTCGCGTTGCGCATCAACCCGCGGAGGATCTCCACCATTTGTTGATCCGCCACCTCCAGGGTGCTGGCAGTGGCATCCAGATTAAGCTGGCACTGCAACTGGCGAAGTTTCTCCGCCAGGCGTTTATCCAGACCGCGTTCACGCGGCAGGCGAAAAAGGATGTTTTCCCGCACCGTCAGGTTGGGAAACAGCAATGGCTCCTGCGGCACCAGATAAATGCCGAGCTTGTGTGCCTGCGCTGGGGTAAGCCGCGCAAATGGCTGTCCGGATACCGAAAGTTCACCGCTATCCGGCGTCTCCACCCCGGCAATGATCTTCATCAGCGTCGATTTCCCCGCGCCATTACCGCCCATCAGCGCATGCACCTGACCCGCAAACAGCGTGAAATCAATGCCTTTTAAGACCGGCACGCCGGAGAATTGCTTGCAGATATCACGCGCTTCGAGAAGTAAGGTCATCATCGCCCCGCTATTGAACAAATGATTTTTAGATTTAATAATGTTCAAAAGCGTAGACGGTGAACTATATTTACAACCGTGCAGGGATCACAGTTTTATTGATTAAGATCCAGATAAACCCGAAACAAACTAAAAGATCCGTTTTGCCGCGCGGCTCACACTTTCCACCCGCGTCATCACGAACATATGATCTAAATTTTTATAAGAGTTCAATTATGAGCGATAAACGCACTGCGGAAGAAGGTCGGTTTGCCGGGCTGGCGCTGGCGGAAGAGGAGCTGGTGGCTCGCGTGGCGTGGTGTTACTACCACGATGGATTGACCCAGAACGATATTGGCGAACGGCTCGGATTGCCGCGTCTGAAGATCTCGCGCCTGCTGGAAAAGGGCCGCCAGTCCGGAGTGATACGCGTGCAGATCAACTCTCGTTATGAGGGCTGTCTGGCGCTGGAAACCGAATTGCAGCAGCGTTTTGGGCTCAAGCTGGTGCGCGTGATGCCTGCCCTGAATACGCCGCCAATGAACGTCCGACTGGGCATTGGTGCCGCGCAGTCGCTGATGGGCGTGCTGGAACCCGGACAGCTGTTAGCGGTGGGATTTGGTGAAACCACCATGAGCAGCCTGCAGCACTTAAGCGGTTTTATTAGCTCACAGCAGATCCGCCTGGTGACGCTCTCCGGCGGTGTCGGGCCGTATATGACCGGCATTGGTCAGCTCGATGCGGCCTGTAGCGTCAGCATGATCCCCGCTCCGCTTCGCGTTTCGTCTGCCGAAGTAGCCGGGATCTTAAAACGCGAAACCAGCGTGCGGGACGTGATCCTCGCCGCAAAGGCGGCCGATATCGCAGTGGTGGGAATTGGTTCCGTGAACCAGCGCCGTGACGCGACGATCTTGCGCTCTGGCTATATCAGCGAAGGTGAACAGCTGATGTATGCCCGCAAAGGGGCGGTGGGAGACATTCTTGGTTATTTCCTGAATGCCGAAGGGGAATGCGTCGAGGAGCTGGAGATCCATAAAGAATTACTGGGCGTCACGCTCGATGAACTGGCGCAGTTGCCCACCATCGTTGGCGTGGCCGGAGGTGAAGAGAAAGCCGATGCGATTTATGCCGCACTGAAAGGTCGCCGTATCAATGGCCTGGTGACGGAAGAGACGACAGCCCGCGCGGTGCTGGCTCTGGCCGGATAAGAGCAGCCCTGCGCCTGACACGAGGCAAGCTCATGAGTTACCTTTTAGCGTTAGATGCAGGGACAGGCAGCGTTCGCGCCGTTATTTTTGATTTGCAGGGCAACCAGATTGCCGTCGGCCAGGCCGAGTGGAAACACCTGAGCGTGGAGAACGTGCCGGGCTCGATGGAATTTGACCTCGCCACCAACTGGCAGCTCACCTGCCAGTGCATTCGCCAGGCGCTGGAGCGCGCGCGACTGAGCGCGGCGGATATTCAGTCCGTTGCCTGTTGCTCCATGCGCGAGGGAATAGTTCTGTATGATCGCAACGGCGAAGCCATCTGGGCCTGCGCTAATGTCGACGCCCGCGCCAGCCGCGAGGTGGCTGAACTCAAAGAGATCCACGACGACCGTTTTGAATCCGAAGTGTATGACGTCTCCGGCCAGACCCTGGCCCTGAGCGCCATGCCGCGCCTGCTGTGGCTGGCGCACCATCGTCCGGATATCTACCGCAAAGCGGCGACCATCACCATGATCAGCGACTGGCTGGCGGCGAAGCTCTCCGGCGAGCTGGCGGTAGATCCGTCGAACGCAGGCACGACAGGCATGTTGGATCTGTTCTCCCGTGACTGGCGACCCGCACTGCTGGACATGGCCGGGCTACGCGCCGATATCCTCTCCCCGGTAAAAGAAACCGGCACCGTGCTGGGCACGATCGCCAAAGCCGCCGCACAGCAGAGCGGTCTGCGCGAAGGGACGCCGGTGGTGATGGGCGGCGGTGACGTGCAGCTTGGGTGTCTGGGGCTGGGCGTGGTGCGCGCCGGGCAAACGGCAGTGTTAGGCGGGACGTTCTGGCAACAGGTGGTCAACCTGCCGCAGGTACGAACCGATCCTGAGATGAATATCCGCGTAAACCCACACGTTATTCCTGGCATGGTTCAGGCGGAGTCAATCAGCTTCTTCACCGGGCTGACGATGCGCTGGTTCCGTGATGCCTTCTGCGCAGAGGAAAAACTGATTGCCGAGCGGATGGGCATGGATACCTACACCCTGCTGGAAGAGATGGCCAGCCGCGTGCCTGCTGGCTCACATGGGGTGATGCCGATCTTCTCCGATGCCATGCATTTTAAGCAGTGGTATCACGCTGCGCCGTCGTTTATTAACCTCTCTATCGACCCGGAAAAGTGCAACAAGGCGACGCTGTTCCGTGCGCTGGAAGAGAACGCCGCAATTGTTTCGGCCTGCAATCTGGCACAGATTTCGCGCTTTTCCGGCGTGACGTTTGAGAGCCTCGTCTTCGCCGGTGGGGGAGCGAAAGGTGCCTTGTGGAGCCAGATTTTAAGCGACGTCACCGGGCTGCCGGTACGCGTTCCGGAAGTGAAAGAGGCCACGGCACTGGGCTGCGCGATTGCGGCCGGAACGGGGGCGGGACTGTTTGCAGATATGGCATCAACGGGCGAGCGGCTGGTGAAGTGGAGCCGGGAGTTTACGCCGAACCCGGAACACCGCGACTTGTACGACGGCATGATGCAGAAGTGGCAGGCGGTGTATGCCGACCAGCTTGGGCTGGTGGACAGCGGGCTGACGACGTCGATGTGGCAGGCTCCGGGGCTGGTGCGCTCCCCCTCCCCCCGGCCCTCTCCCTGAGGGAGAAGGAGATTAAGTTTTGTAGCCCCGGTAAGCGCAGCGCCACCGGGGAAGTTCTTTGAGTTCTATCACAATCATTCGATCCCGCTTTTACCTTTCTGCTGACGCTGGCTAAATTAGTAACTCATCCGACCACATAACAATAATTTTACACTGGAAGACACTATGAGCCGCTACCCGTCGCTATTCGCCCCCCTTGATCTGGGGTTCACAACGCTCAAAAACCGCGTGTTAATGGGCTCTATGCACACCGGTCTGGAAGAGCATCCGGACGGGGCTGAACGTCTCGCGGCCTTCTACGCCGAGCGTGCCCGGCACGGGGTGGCGCTGATTGTTACTGGTGGCGTCGCGCCTGCGCCTTCCGGCGTCGGCATGGAGGGCGGTGCGGTGTTGAACGATGTGTCACAGCTGCCTCACCACCGCATCGTGACCGATGCGGTGCACAATGAAGGCGGGAAAATCGCCCTGCAAATCCTGCATACCGGCCGCTACAGCTATCAACCGAATCTGGTCGCCCCCTCGGCGATTCAGGCTCCCATTAACCGCTTCAAACCGCATGCCCTCAGCCACGACGAGATCCTGGCGCTGATTGATGACTTTGCCCGCTGCGCCGCGCTGGCACGTGAAGCGGGCTACGATGGCGTCGAGGTGATGGGTTCAGAAGGCTACCTGATTAACGAATTCCTCGCCGCCCGCACTAACCACCGTGACGACGAATGGGGTGGCGATTATGCCCGCCGCATGCGCTTTGCGGTGGAAGTGGTGCGCGCCGTGCGTGAACGTGCGGGGGCTGATTTTATTATCGTCTTCCGCCTGTCGATGCTCGATCTGGTGGAGGGCGGTGGAACATTAGACGAAACCGTGCAACTGGCACAGGCGATTGAAGCCGCAGGTGCAACCATCATTAACACCGGCATCGGCTGGCACGAAGCCCGCATTCCGACCATCGCCACGCCGGTACCGCGCGCGGCGTTCAGCTGGGTGACGCGCAAGCTGAAAGGCAAAGTCTCTATTCCGCTGGTGACCACCAACCGTATTAACGATCCGCAGGTGGCGGACGATATTATTTCACGCGGTGATGCCGATATGGTGTCGATGGCACGTCCGTTCCTGGCCGATGCCGAACTGCTATCCAAAGCGCAGAGCGGCCGCGCGGATGAGATCAACACCTGCATCGGCTGTAACCAGGCGTGTCTGGATCAGATCTTCGTCGGCAAAGTCACCTCTTGTCTCGTCAACCCGCGCGCCTGCCACGAAACCAAAATGCCCGTCGTACCGGTGGTCAACCAAAAACGCCTCGCCGTGGTCGGCGCGGGTCCAGCAGGGCTGGCATTCGCGGTGAATGCCGCCTCACGGGGACACAGCGTGACGCTGTTTGATGCCGCAACGGAGATCGGCGGACAGTTTAATATCGCCAAACAGATCCCCGGCAAAGAGGAGTTCTATGAAACTCTGCGCTACTACCGCCGGATGATCGAACTCACAGGGGTCGATCTGCGTCTTAACCAGTTTGTGAAGGCAGACGATCTGGTAGATTTTGACGAAGTGATCCTGGCGAGCGGGATCGCCCCGCGTACACCGGCGATCGAGGGCGTCGATCATCCGAAAGTGTTGAGCTACCTGGATGTATTGCGTGACAAAGTACCGGTCGGCGAAAAGGTAGCGATTATCGGCTGCGGCGGGATCGGTTTTGATACCGCGATGTATTTAAGCCAGCCGGGAGAAGCAACCAGCCAGAATATTGCCGAGTTTTGCGTGGAATGGGGCATCGACACCAGCCTGAATCAGTCCGGTGGGTTACGCCCTGAAGGGCAGCAACTCCCCAAAAGCCCGCGTCAGATCGTGATGTTGCAGCGTAAAGCCAGCAAACCAGGCGAAGGACTGGGCAAAACCACCGGCTGGA
Organism: Enterobacter sp. CPE_E890; assembly: GCF_046521475.1. NCBI lineage: Bacteria > Pseudomonadati > Pseudomonadota > Gammaproteobacteria > Enterobacterales > Enterobacteriaceae > Enterobacter > Enterobacter sp. CPE_E890. Next base: position 4,340,887 of record NZ_JBKFZW010000001.1, read on the forward strand.
TCCATCGCGCCACCCTGCTCTCTCGCGGCGTGAAGATGATCCCGGCGGTCAGTTATCAGAAGATCGACGATGAGGGGCTGCACGTGCTGATCGGCGGTGAACCGCAGCTGCTGCAGGTTGATCATGTGATTTTATGTGCCGGGCAGGAACCGAAGCGCGATCTGGCCGATCCGCTGCGTGAAGCGGGCAAAACGGTGCATTTGATTGGCGGATGTGATGTGGCGATGGAGCTGGATGCACGGCGCGCAATTGCGCAGGGCACCCAGCTGGCACTGAAGATTTAGCGACGACGACCCAGCTTCACGGATTTCAGCACCACGAATTTGTTGTTGGTGGCAATCGTGGTGCAGTTACCGAAAATTTTCTTCAGCTTGTGGAAGTAGTCCAGATGGCGGTTCGCTACGATGTACAGCTCGCCGTTAATTTTCAGGCAACGGCGCGCGTGGTGGAACATCTCCCAGGCGACGTTATCCGTCAGGGCGTGCTTCTGGTGGAACGGCGGGTTACACAGAACGGCATTGAAGCGGAAAGGCTCCACACCCGACAGCGCGTTGTTGATCATAAACTCGCAGCGATCAAGCGCCTCTGGCATGTTGGTTTCTACGTTCAGACGACTGGAAGCCACCGCCATTGGCGATTCATCGCTGAACACCACGCTGGCTTGCGGGTTTTTCGCCAGCAGCGTCAGGCCAATTACGCCGTTACCGCAGCCCAGGTCTACAATTTCGCCTTCCAGATTTTCCGGCAGATGTTCGATAAAGAAACGCGCCCCGATATCCAGACCGGTGCGGGAGAAGACGTTCGCGTGGTTGTGGATAGTCCAGTCGGTTCCTTCCAGCTTCCAGCTCAGCGTCTCTGGCGCATCAGCCAGCTCCGGTGCACTGAAGGTACAGTTGATCAGACGCGCTTTTTTCCACGCCAGCGTGGTGGTGGTTGGGCCGAGCACTTTCTCGAACAGCTCCAGTGTCGAGGTGTGAATATCACGCGCTTTGGCCCCTGCAATGATGCGGGTTTCTGGGGTGACGACTTTACGCAGCGCACGCAGTTGTTGCTCAAGCAACGCCATGGTTTTGGGTACTTTAATCAGCACCACGCCAGGCGCCTGCGGGTACTCCGCCGTGCTGTCGAGAAACTTCACGCTGGATTCTTCGATGTCGTTATGACGCAGGTTCTCACGCGTCGCCAGCTCGCTTAAATAGGAATCGCCGATGCTGTATGGCGTATGTTCCGCCAGCGCACAGCCCAGCGCGCCAAACGCATCATTCAGGATCAAAACCGGGCCGCTGATTTCAGTGTCATCCAACTGCTGCAGCAGATATTCATCCGCCGCTTCCCACGCCTGAAGTGGGTTAACGTCGTCCGTTTCCGGGAAACGTTTAAGGTTGAGTGAACGGAAACCGTTGTCTAAGTGGCTCATCGGCCCTCCTGAATGGTAAAATTTGGCGTATCCCTGAAAAGGGTGCGTGAGTATACCGTTTTATTGTCGATTTGGGGCGTTGATGAACCAACTTACTTATCTCCAGGGCTACCCGGAGCATTTACTTTCTCAGGTTCGCAGCCTGATTGCCGGGCAGAAGCTCGGCGCGGTGCTGGAAAAACGCTACCCCGGGACCCACGATTTCACGACCGACAAAGCCCTCTGGCAGTATACGCAGGATCTGAAAAGCCGGTATCTGAAGAGCGCGCCGCCGATCAACAAGGTAATGTACGACAACAAGATCCACGTGCTGAAAAACGCGCTTGGTCTGCATACCGCCATCTCCCGCGTGCAGGGCGGCAAGCTGAAAGCCAAAGCGGAGATCCGGGTTGCGACCGTATTTCGTAACGCACCAGAAGCGTTCCTGCGGATGATCGTGGTGCACGAACTGGCGCATCTGAAAGAGAAAGAGCACGACAAAGCCTTCTATTCCCTGTGCTGCCACATGGAGCCGCAGTACCATCAGCTGGAGTTTGATACCCGTTTGTGGCTTACGCATTTATCGTTAAAGGGTAATGCGCAGTAGCGCACGCGAATTGTCATGATGACGTGCTACAGTGGCTAAAGGTTCCCAGCTACGGAGTACGTAAACGTTTATGATACGTTTCGCAGTCATTGGAACGAACTGGATCACACGCCAGTTCGTCGACGCCGCCCACGAAACCGGCAAATATAAACTCACCGCAGTCTATTCCCGCAGCCTTGAGCAGGCGCAGACCTTTGCGAACGATTACCTGGTCGAACATCTGTTCACCTCGCTCGACGAGATGGCGCAAAGCGATGCCATTGACGCGGTCTATATTGCCAGCCCGAACTCCCTGCACTTCCCGCAAACCAGGCTGTTCCTCAGCCATAAAAAGCATGTGATTTGCGAGAAGCCGCTGGCCTCGAATATTCAGGAAGTGGAAGCCGCCATTGCGCTTGCCCGCGAAAACCAGGTGGTGCTGTTCGAAGCGTTCAAAACCGCCAGCCTGCCGAACTTCCTGCTGTTGCAGCAGTCCCTGCCGAAAATTGGCAAAGTGCGTAAAGCCTTTATTAACTACTGCCAGTACTCATCTCGCTATCAGCGTTACCTCGACGGCGAGAACCCGAACACCTTCAACCCGGCCTTCTCTAACGGCTCGATTATGGATATCGGTTTCTACTGCCTGGCTTCCGCCGTGGCACTGTGGGGCGAGCCACACAGCGTCAGTGCACAAGCCAGCCTGCTGGAAAGCGGCGTAGATGCGCACGGCGTAGTGACGCTGGATTACGGGGATTTCAGCGTCACGCTGCAACATTCAAAAGTGAGTGATTCTGTGCTGCCAAGTGAAATTCAGGGTGAAGCGGGATCGCTGGTTATCGAAAAAATTTCTGAGTGTCAGAAGCTGAGCTTTGTCCCGCGCGGCGGTAAAGCGCAAGAGCTGACGCAGCCTCAGCATATTAACACTATGCTCTATGAGGCAGAGGTCTTTGCCCGTCTGGTCGAAGACAACGAAGTGAACCACCCTGGACTCGCGGTCAGTCGCACCACGGCGAAACTGCAAACGGAGATCCGCCGTCAGACTGGCGTGGTCTTCCCGGCAGATGACGTGAGCGCAGAAGCTATCGCGTAAAGCTGTGTAATGAAACCCTGTCAACCATTGACGAAACCGATGGTCTGACATATTTTGTTACCCGCAAAGGGGAGTAACTTCCTTGCCGGTGGATCGTCATTACGATGCGTGCAATACCGCATCCGGTCGCCGGGCAACCCTCGTGGTTGTAAGTGAGACCTTGCCGGAAGGCGAGGTCTATGCATAAAAAGCTAACGGCTATCGTCTTCTGACCATAGCCGTTTTTGTTTTTTTATGTGTAAGGAAAATAGTATGCATTCTGTCGGCACTCCAATGTTGTGGGGCGGATTCGCGGTTGTCGTGCTCATCATGCTGGCGATCGACCTCTTTTTGCAGGGGCGTCGTGGCGAACACGGCATGACCATGAAACAGGCCGCCGTCTGGTCGCTGGTGTGGGTTACCCTCTCCCTGCTCTTCTGTGCTGCCTTCTGGTGGTATCTGGCCTCGACTGAAGGCCGCGCGGTGGCCGATCCTCAAGCGCTCGCCTTCCTCACCGGTTATCTGATTGAAAAAGCCCTGGCGGTTGATAACGTCTTCGTCTGGCTGATGCTGTTCAGCTACTTTGCCGTGCCTGCAGCCCTGCAGCGCCGCGTGTTGGTCTACGGCGTGCTGGGCGCGATCGTTCTGCGTACCATCATGATCTTCGCCGGTAGCTGGCTGATTACGCAGTTTGAATGGCTGCTGTATGTCTTCGGTGCGTTCCTGCTGTTCACCGGGGTCAAAATGGCTCTGGCAAAAGAAGATGGCTCAGCGATTGGCGATCGCCCGCTGGTGAAGTGGATCCGTGGCCATCTGCGCATGACCGACAAGATCGAGAGCGAGCATTTCTTTGTACGTAAAAACGGCCTGCTGTTTGCCACCCCGCTGCTGCTGGTGCTGATTCTGGTGGAGCTGAGTGACGTGATTTTCGCGGTAGACAGTATCCCGGCTATCTTCGCCGTGACCACTGACCCGTTTATCGTTCTGACCTCTAACCTGTTCGCCATTCTTGGCCTGCGTGCCATGTACTTCCTGCTGGCGGGCGCGGCGGAGCGCTTCTCAATGCTGAAGTACGGCCTGTCGGTGATCCTGGTATTTATCGGTATCAAGATGCTGATTGTCGATTTCTACCATATCCCTATCGCCATTTCGCTCGGCGTGGTGTTTGGCATTCTGATCGTGACGCTGATTATCAATACCTGGGTTAACCGCCAGCACGATAGAAAGCAGCAGGTTTAGTGTGTTTTGCCCGGTAGCGCTGCGCTTACCGGGCATTCTCGTTAACTAATAGTTAAAAAACATGACGCAACACGTAAAATCCAGCATTTTACGCTTCCCTCCAGATGCGGTTTCCCTATACTCAACCAGGCAAACATTTATTTACATCTGGACATAAATGTGACTTAGAGCACATCCAGGATGGAACACAATTTCACTCAGGAATAATGTATGAGCACACAATCAACTGGGCTTTTTGCGCGCCTGGCGCAGGGGAGTCTTGTAAAACAAATTCTGACAGGACTGGTACTGGGTATTCTGCTGGCGATGGTGTCAAAGCCTACAGCAGAAGCAACGGGATTACTTGGTACGCTTTTCGTTGGCGCACTGAAAGCCGTCGCGCCGGTACTGGTTCTGATGCTGGTTATGGCGTCGATTGCCAACCATCAGCACGGACAAAAAACCAACATTCGCCCTATTCTGTTCCTGTATCTTCTGGGTACCTTCTCTGCTGCATTAACAGCCGTTGTGTTTAGCTTCCTCTTCCCGTCCACGCTGCATCTGACCAGCGCCGCTGGCGATATCACACCGCCATCCGGGATTGTGGAAGTGCTGCGCGGTCTGCTGATGAGCATGGTATCCAACCCAATCACGGCGCTGATGAGCGGAAACTACATCGGCATCCTGGTCTGGGCGATTGGTCTGGGCTTTGCGCTGCGTCACGGTAACGACACCACCAAAAATCTGGTCAACGATATGTCCAACGCCGTGACCTTCATGGTGAAACTGGTGATTCGTTTTGCGCCAATCGGGATCTTCGGTCTGGTCTCCTCCACGCTCGCAACCACCGGCTTTGACGCGCTGTGGGGCTACGCGCAGCTGCTGGTCGTTCTGGTTGGCTGTATGCTGCTGGTGGCACTGGTGATCAACCCGCTGCTGGTGTTCTGGCAGATCCGCCGCAACCCGTATCCGCTGGTACTGACCTGTCTGCGTGAAAGCGGCGTCTACGCCTTCTTCACCCGTAGTTCGGCAGCGAACATCCCGGTGAACATGGCGCTGGCGGAAAAACTGAACCTGGATCGCGATACCTATTCCGTATCAATCCCACTGGGTGCCACCGTGAACATGGCGGGGGCGGCCATCACTATCACCGTCCTGACGCTGGCGGCGGTGCATACGCTGGGTATTCCGGTGGATCTGCCAACCGCACTGCTGTTGAGCGTGGTGGCGTCGCTGTGTGCCTGTGGCGCATCCGGCGTGGCGGGCGGTTCACTGCTGTTGATCCCGCTGGCCTGTAATATGTTCGGTATCCCGAATGAGATTGCCATGCAGGTTGTGGCCGTCGGCTTTATTATCGGCGTGCTGCAGGACTCCTGCGAAACCGCGCTGAACTCCTCTACCGACGTGCTGTTCACCGCAGCGGCCTGTCAGGCGGAAGACGCGCGTTTAGCGAAGAACGCCCTGCGCAGCTAAAAAGAAAAGCCCGGTGGCGGCTACGCCTTACCGGGCCTACAAGGTTCAGTAGGTCGGGTAAGCGTTAGCGCCACCCGACAATACACTTACAGCGTCACACCACTCTTAAAGATCGCCAGCTCGCGGAAATCATTCTTCTCGTTGCAGGTCTGCTTGCCGTTGGCAAATTCTACGATTGTATCCACAAACTCCGTCAGCAATGACGACATCGCTTTGCCGTGAATGAGCTGACCGGCATCAAAGTCGATCCAGTGCTTTTTCTTTGCTGCCAGCTCGCTGTTGGTGGCGATTTTCACTGTTGGCACAAAACCACCGTATGGCGTACCTCGGCCCGTACTGAACAGCACCATATGACAGCCAGCCCCGGCCAGCGCACTGGTTGCCACGGCATCGTTACCCGGTGCACTCAGCAGGTTTAGGCCGTGCGTTTTCAGCCGCTCACCGTAACGCAGAACGTCCACCACCTGGCTGGCCCCCGCTTTCTGGGTGCAGCCGAGAGATTTTTCTTCCAGCGTGGTGATACCACCCGCTTTGTTACCCGGCGACGGGTTCTCATAAATCGGCTGATTGTGGGCGATGAAGTACTGTTTAAAGTCATTCACCATGGTGACGGTTTTTTCAAACGTCTCTTCGTCACGGCAGTGGCTCATCAAAATACGTTCCGCGCCGAACATTTCCGGCACTTCGGTCAGTACCGTCGTGCCGCCGTTGGCGATCACGTAATCAGAGAAGCGGCCCAGCATCGGATTAGCGGTGATACCGGACAGGCCATCAGACCCGCCGCACTCCAGACCAAACTTCAGCTCGCTCAACTTGCCCGGCTCGCGTTTGTCGTGTCGCATCACCTCATATAGCTGGTGGAGTTGCTCAATACCCGCTTCCACTTCGTCATCCTGGTGCTGGCATACCATAAAATGTACGCGCTCAGGGTCAAACACGCCCAGCGTGTCACGGAAGGCATCGACCTGATTGTTTTCGCACCCCAGACCGATCACCAGCACCGCACCGGCATTCGGATGGCGCACCATATTTTGCAGCATGGTGCGCGTGTTGATATGGTCGTCGCCGAGCTGTGAGCAGCCGTAAGTATGGCTGAACAGATGTACGCCATCGGTGCCTTCAGCATTATTGGTCTCTTTCAGAAAGCGGGTCTGAATTTGACGTGCAATCCCATTCACGCAACCGACGGTAGGGAGGATCCACAGCTCATTGCGGATCCCCACTTCGCCACTGGTGCGACGGTAGATCTGCACTTCACGATCCGCCGCCTGACTCTCTTTCGCGGGTAAATCAGGTTGATAGCTGTACTCGTCCAGATCGCTCAGATTAGTACGGGTATTGTGAGAATGAATGTATTCACCCGGCACAATTTCCGCGAGCGCATGACCAATCGGCAAACCATACTTCACCACGTTCTCCCCTTTAGCGATGGGGGTCAGGGCAAATTTATGTCCGCGTCCAATGGCCTGGCGTAACGTGACCGACTGATTATCAAAAGTGACTTTCGTCCCCTCGGTCAGATCTGCCAGCGCTACGGCAACGTTATCCAGCGAATGGATTTTGATGTATTGCATATCAACCTCAAACAGCCTTAGTTCAGTTCAATGGCGAAGTAGTCACGCGCATTGTTAAAGCAGATGTTTCTCACCATTTCACCCAGCAACTGGATATCTGCCGGCGCTTCGCCTGCGTGAACCCAGCGACCAATCATCTGGCACAGAATGCGGCGGAAATATTCATGACGGGTATAGGAGAGGAAGCTGCGGCTGTCGGTCAGCATGCCAACAAAGCGGCTTAACAGGCCAAGCTGCGCCAACTGCGTCATCTGACGCTCCATGCCGTCTTTCTGGTCGTTGAACCACCAGCCGGAGCCGAACTGCATCTTGCCCGGCATCCCTTCCCCCTGGAAGTTGCCGACCATGGTGCCCAACACTTCGTTATCGCGCGGGTTCAGGCAGTAGAGAATGGTTTTTGGCAGCAGGTTTTGTTCGTTCTGCTTGCTCAGCAACTTAGACAGCTCTTCTGCCAGCGGACGATCGTTGATGGAGTCGAAGCCCACATCCGCGCCCAGCAGCTTGAACTGGCGCTGGTTATTATTACGCAGTGCACCAATGTGGTACTGCTGTACCCAGCCGCGACGGGCATATTCTGCGCCGAGGAATACCAGTACCGCCGTTTTGAACTGAGCGACTTCGTGCTCGTTCAGGGATTCACCGGACAAACGACGCGCCAGGATGCTATCCAGCTCGGCTTCGTTTGATTCCGCAAACAGCACGACGTCCAGCGCGTGGTCAGAGACTTTACAGCCCTGCGCGGCAAAGTGGTCCAGACGTTTGGTCAGCGCGGTTTGCAGGTCTGCGAAACGACGAATGTCGGTATCAGAGACTTCCGCCAGCTTCGCCATGTAGTCGGTGAAGGTGGTCTGCTCGATGTTGAAGGCTTTATCCGGACGCCAGCTTGGCAGCACTTTGATATCAAACGCAGTGTCTTTGGCGATCGCGGCGTGGTGCTCCAGAGAGTCAATCGGATCGTCGGTCGTACCCACCATCTTCACGTTCATCTGCTTCATGATACCGCGCGCAGAAAATTGCTCCTGCGCCAGCAGCGCGTTGCACTGATTCCAGATTTCATCCGCCGTTGTCGGGGAAAGCAGCTTACCCGTAATGCCAAATGGACGACGCAGTTCAAGGTGCGTCCAGTGATATAGCGGGTTGCCGATGGTATGCGGAACCGTCGCTGCCCATGCGTCAAACTTCTCACGGTCAGTCGCATCGCCAGTACACAGACGTTCAGCCACACCATTGGTACGCATCGCGCGCCATTTGTAGTGGTCACCTTTCAGCCAGATGTCATACAGATTTTTGAAACGGTAATTTTCGGCAACCTGCTGCGGGGGCAAATGGCAGTGGTAGTCGAAAATTGGCTGGTCTTTTGCGTAGTCGTGGTACAGGCGGCGGGCAAATTCAGTATCTAACAGAAAATCTTCGGTCATAAACGGCGTCATTATCGTCTTCCTCGTAACGGGAGCGTCAGAAAGCGTATGTTCATATGCTGCAAAGTTATCACACCAATTTCCATCGACCGAAGCTTTTTTCGTGAGTGAGATCAATAAACGTCAACAAATAAATTACCCTATATGGAGTAAACCCTTCTCCAGGCCGCGCCAGAACTAGCTTTGCACGCAACAGATAATGTCCCTACAAAGAATCATACATTTGTGATGTCACTCACCTTTTGAAGTTGTATGACAAGTTATCTTTTTCGCCGTCGCAAACACTCAGCCGACGGAATGCATTACCGATGTGAGAGGCAGCGGGTTTAACGGTACGGATACCGACTTATGCACGCTTACTTATGGCAAGGTTCGGGCCGTTCCGGGACATTCTCCCGGCTACGCCCCTCCCGTTACACAACTGCTCCCGGAAACGGTTGAGACGTTGCCGTGCTCTGGCGCGGAAATAACATAACGATGAGGTTTTAGATGCGTAAAATTAAAGGGTTACGTTGGTATATGATCGCACTGGTGACGTTAGGCACCGTGCTGGGCTACCTGACGCGTAACACCGTGGCAGCTGCAGCGCCAACGTTGATGGAAGAGCTGCATATCTCCACGCAGCAATACTCCTACATCATTGCCGCCTATTCCGCGGCTTATACCATCATGCAGCCCGTTGCTGGCTATGTGCTGGATATTCTCGGTACCAAAATCGGTTATGCCTTCTTCGCTATCGCCTGGGCGGTGTTCTGCGGTGCAACCGCGCTGGCAGGCAGTTGGGGCGGTTTGGCAGTAGCGCGTGGTGCGGTCGGTGCGGCAGAAGCCGCGATGATCCCCGCTGGGCTGAAAGCCAGCTCCGAGTGGTTCCCGGCGAAAGAGCGTTCCATTGCAGTCGGTTACTTCAACGTGGGCTCGTCCATCGGTGCGATGATTGCGCCACCGCTGGTGGTGTGGGCTATCGTGATGCACAGCTGGCAAATGGCGTTCATCATTTCTGGCGTGCTGAGTTTTGCCTGGGCAATGGCGTGGCTGGTTTTCTATAAGCATCCGCGCGATCAGAAAAAACTGTCTGAAGAAGAGCGTGACTACATTATTGGTGGTCAGGAAGCGCAGCACCAGACCAACAACGGCAAAAAAATGTCTGTCTGGCAGATCCTGGGCACCCGCCAGTTCTGGGGTATCGCCCTGCCACGTTTCCTGGCTGAACCGGCCTGGGGGACCTTTAACGCGTGGATCCCGCTGTTCATGTTCAAAGTCTACGGCTTTAACCTGAAAGAGATCGCGATGTTCGCCTGGATGCCGATGCTGTTTGCTGACCTGGGCTGTATCGTGGGGGGTTACCTGCCACCGCTGTTCCAGCGCTGGTTTGGCGTGAACCTGATTGTTTCCCGTAAAATGGTCGTGACCATGGGTGCGCTGCTGATGATTGGCCCGGGCATGATCGGTCTGTTCACCAGCCCATATGTGGCTATCGCCCTGCTGTGCATTGGTGGTTTTGCTCACCAGTCACTGTCCGGTGCGCTGATTACACTTTCCTCTGACGTCTTCGGTCGTAACGAAGTCGCTACAGCAAACGGCCTGACCGGTATGGCAGCCTGGACCGCAAGTACGATGTTCGCACTGGTGGTGGGTGCGCTGGCAGATACCATCGGCTTCAGCCCGCTGTTCGCCGTACTGGCTATTTTCGACCTGATGGGTGCGGTGGTTATCTGGACGGTGCTGAAAAGTAAGTCAGCCGACGAGCTGGCGAAAGAGTCCCTTGGGAATCCGGCAACACAAAGTTAGTAAAAAATCTCGCATCAAAGAAGCCGCCTTCGGGCGGCTTTTTTCATGGCGAAATCTGGAGACTGGCACGTAAAAGTGGTATAACAAATCATCCGCCGTACCCTGCCTGGAGCGCATATGGAAATCACCGAACCACGTCGTTTATATCAACAACTTGCTGCCGAGCTGAAAAATCGTATCGAGCAAGGTGTCTATCTTGTCGGTGATAAACTCCCCGCCGAGCGCTTCATTGCTGATGAAAAAAGCGTGAGCCGTACCGTTGTCCGCGAAGCGATTATCATGCTGGAAGTGGAAGGCTACGTTGAGGTACGCAAAGGCTCCGGCATTCACGTGATTTCTAATCAGCCGAAACACTCTCCGGTCGCAGACGAAAGTCTGGAGTTCGCCAGCTATGGTCCGTTTGAGCTGCTCCAGGCTCGCCAACTGATCGAAAGCAATATTGCGGAATTCGCCGCGACCCAGGTGACCAAGCAGGACATCATGAAATTGATGGAAATCCAGGAGAATGCCCGTAAGGAAAAATGTTTCCGGGATTCAGAGTGGGATCTGCAGTTCCACGTTCAGGTTGCCCTGGCAACTCAAAATACGGCGCTGGCGGCAATCGTTGAGAAAATGTGGACTCAGCGTGTTCACAACCCGTACTGGAAGAAACTTCACGACCATATTGATTCCCGCACTGTCGACAACTGGTGTGACGATCACGATCAAATCCTTAAGGCGCTGATTCGTAAAGACCCGCATGCCGCTAAACTGGCGATGTGGCAGCACCTGGAAAACACGAAGCTGATGCTGTTCAATGAAACCAGCGACGACTTTGAATTTAACGCTGACCGCTATCTTTTTGCCGATAATCCCGTCGTTCATCTCGATACGGCATCCAGTGCCGCAAAATAGATCACCTTTTCGCTGGCAGGCGCTTCGTTGCGCCTTCCGGCTTACGTGGGTAAGCAAAACATATATAGTGTCAGCCTTTGTAAATCCCCTCGCTCACTTCCTGGGCTTGCGCCAAAATCATCCCACCCCGCAAATTCTGTGACGCAGACCGTTGGGCTTTGTTACAATTGGATTCAATTCCTTATTTTGTAAGTTAGTGCTTGCTAACCAGCCAATTAACAGGGAACAGTGTTGGCCACACCGCAATGTGTCCGCGAGCGACCATAATGAAATCACTACAATGTCGCCGTGCTGTTTGTCCCGGATAACAGGCGTGACGTTAACCGATTTCCAGGAACACTGAATGGAACTTTTGACCCAACTACTGCATGCCCTCTGGGCACAGGATTTTGAAACGCTGGCCAACCCTTCCATGATTGGCATGCTCTATTTTGTCTTGTTTATGATCCTGTTCCTTGAGAACGGTTTGCTGCCTGCCGCCTTTTTACCTGGTGACAGCTTGCTGGTGCTTGTCGGCGTGCTGTGCGCCAAAGGGGCAATGGCGTTTCCACAAACTATTTTACTCCTGACCGTCGCCGCAAGCCTCGGCTGCTGGGTGAGTTACATCCAGGGACGATGGCTGGGCAATACCAGGCTCGTGCAGAACTGGCTCTCTCATCTTCCTGCCCATTATCACCAGCGAGCGCACCACCTTTTCCATAAGCACGGGCTCTCCGCGCTGCTGATTGGCCGCTTTATCGCCTTTGTACGCACTCTGTTGCCAACCATTGCAGGTCTTTCCGGATTGAGCAGCACACGCTTCCAGTTCTTTAACTGGATGAGCGGTCTGCTATGGGTTCTGATCCTGACAACGCTGGGTTATGCTCTGGGTAAAACCCCCGTCTTCATGAAGTATGAAGATCAACTGATGTCGTGCCTGATGCTGCTGCCCGTTGTTCTGCTGGTCTTCGGTCTGATTGGTTCACTGGTTGTCCTGTGGAAGAAAAAATACGGAGCCAGGAGCTAACAATGGTTATCTCCGCGCTCTCCCTGCGTCGTTGTGCATACGCCCTGATCGCCCTGGTGCTTATTAGTGCCATGCTTCTGGTCTGGAGCGCGCTTTCGCATCAGGAGTCTACGCTGGCCATTCGTCCGGTCAATCAGGGTGCCAGTGTGCCAGACGGTTTTTCCGTCTGGCATCATCTGGATGCGAACGGGATCCGCTTCAAGAGCATCACACCGAAGGATGATGTTTTACTGATCACGTTTGATTCTCGTGCGCAAAGTGCCGCCGCAAAAGTGGTTCTCGACCGAACGCTGCCGCAAGGATATATCATTGCCCAGCAGGAAGATGACAGCCAGCCTACAGCCTGGTTATCATTGATTCGTGATACGTCGCATCGGCTTGGATAATTTCCAGGATTCCGAATCTTTTCACTCACTTTGGTGAATCCCCCGTTTACTTACTATGCTTAAGTACGCGGAGCACCCCTCAAATGTACTCCGCATAACTTTGGATAGCGGCTTTCGCCGCAACACAATGGAAGGTTTCGATAATGAAATTCCGCATGACTCTGGCTCTGGCCCTTTTTTCTTTAAGCACAGCATCCTTCGCAAACGCTCTCTGCCAGGAGAAAGAACAGGATATTCAGCGTGAGATCGGTTATGCCGAAAAGCATAACAATCACCATCGTGTTGAGGGTCTTAAAAAAGCGCTGAGCGAAGTGAAAGCGAACTGTTCAGACAGCAAGCTACGTGCCGATCACCAGAAAAAAATCGCTGAACAGAAGGACGAGATAGCCGAGCGCCGTCGCGACCTGCAGGAAGCGAAAGAGAAAGGGGATGCGGAAAAAATTGCTAAGCGCGAGAAGAAGTTGAAAGAAGCGCAGGATGACCTGAAAGCGCTGGAAGCTCGCGATTATTGAGTTAACGGAAATCTCAACAGGAGAAAATCATGTCAAAAGATACGACGTCTGAAAATCTGCGCGCTGAACTGAAATCCCTGGCCGACACTCTGGAAGAGGTGCTGAACTCCTCCGCCGATAAATCCAAGGAAGAAGTGAGCAAACTGCGTAGCAAAGCGGAACAAGCCCTGAAAGAGAGCCGTCACCGTCTGGGTGAAACGGGTGACGCGCTGGCGAAGCAAACCCGCGAAGCCGCTGCTCGTGCTGATGAATATGTTCGGGATAATCCCTGGACAGGCGTAGGTATTGGTGCCGCGGTAGGTGTGGTGCTGGGTGTCCTGCTCACGCGTCGTTGATTATGGAAGATCCTCGTCACGCACAAGGGCCTGCTAAAAACGTCCTCGGCATTGGCCAGCGTATTTTAACCACGCTGGTCGCCATCGCCGAAACCCGCATCCGACTGGCCGTCGTTGAGCTGGAAGAGGAGAAAGCAAACCTCTTCCAGATGCTGCTGATGCTCGGGCTGACCATGCTCTTCGCTGCGTTCGGCCTGATGAGCCTGATGGTACTCATCATCTGGGCCATTGACCCGCAGTATCGTCTTAACGCGATGATTGTCACCACCGTCGTCCTGTTGCTGGCAGCGTTGATTGGCGGGGTATGGACACTGCGTAAAGCACGCAAATCCACTTTCCTGCGTCATACGCGCCAGGAGCTGGCTAACGATCGCACCCTGCTGGAGGATGATAAGCCGTGAGCGACAAAGCCGAGCGCCAGAAACGTAAAGCGTTTCTGTTAAGCCAGATCCAGCAGCAGAGGCTGGATCTGTCAGCCAGCCGCCGCGACTGGATAGAGGCAACGCGTCCGCTCGATCGTGGCTGGAATACCTTCCTGAACGTTCGTTCCTGGGCACTGGTCGGCACCAGCATTATGGCTATCTGGGGCGTTCGTCACCCAAGTAAGCTCATTCGCTGGACGCGTCGGGGCTTTGGAGTCTGGAGCGCCTGGCGTCTGGTGAAAGCAACGCTGCGCCAGCAGCAGTTGCGGTAGCAGCAGTTGCGGTAGCCTTCTCGCCGGGTGGCGCTGCGCCACCCGGCAAAATCCCCCTCCCTTCCTCAATATCTTTGAAAAAGATTGACAGTTTTCCTTGCTAACAATTACCACCCGCCCCGTTTATTATCCTCTCCATCGACAGCAACGCCGCGGTATCTACGCGGAATTGCAGACAAATAATGTTCAGCCGCTCATGTGGTTTCCTGGAGAGTAAAATGAAAAAATTAGAAGATGTTGGTGTACTGGTCGCACGTATTCTGATGCCAATTCTGTTCATCGTGGCAGGTTGGGGCAAAATCACCGGTTATGCGGGTACCCAGCAGTATATGGAAGCCATGGGCGTGCCGGGGTTCCTGCTGCCACTGACCATTTTGCTTGAGTTCGGCGGCGGTCTGGCAGTGCTGTTCGGCTTCCTGACCCGTACCACCGCGTTGTTTACCGCAGGCTTTACCGTGCTGACAGCGTTTATCTTCCACAGCAACTTTGCGGAAGGCGTGAACTCTCTGATGTTCATGAAAAACCTGACCATCGCGGGTGGCTTCCTGCTGCTGGCCGTCACTGGCCCGGGCGCATACAGCATCGACCGCGTTCTGAACAAGAAATGGTAAGCACACGCTATACTGAATGAACACAAAGCGAGGAGATATCTCCTCGCTTTTGCTATCTGACGGAGGAGAAAAAAATGGGACAACTCGTAGACGGCATCTGGCAGGATGTCTGGTATGACACCAAATCTACCGGAGGCCGCTTCAAGCGCTCAGTTTCCGCCTTCCGTAACTGGCTGACTGCCGATGGTGCCCCAGGCCCGAGCGGCGAAGGCGGTTTTGCGGCCGAGAAAGATCGTTACCATCTTTATGTTTCACTCGCCTGTCCGTGGGCGCACCGCACGCTGATTGTACGCAAGCTCAAAGGTCTTGAGACGTTAATTCCCGTTTCGGTGGTGAACCCGCTGATGCTGGAAAATGGCTGGACGTTTGACGCCGATTTCCCTGCAGCAACGGGGGACGATCTCTATCACCACGATTTCCTGTACCAACTGTATCTGCGTGCCGATCCGCACTACACCGGGCGCGTTACCGTTCCGGTATTGTGGGACAAGAAAAACCAGACAATCGTCAGCAATGAGTCTGCGGAGATTATCCGCATGTTCAACACCGCGTTTGATGCCCATGGCGCTCGCGCCGGAGATTATTACCCGGTAGAACTGCGTGAGAAAATTGATGAGCTGAACAGCTGGATTTACGACAACGTCAATAACGGTGTCTACAAGGCCGGTTTTGCCACCAGTCAGGAAGCGTATGACGAAGCGGTCGGGAAAGTGTTTGAATCGCTGGCGCGTATGGAACAACTGCTCGGCCAGCATCGCTACCTGACAGGCAACCAACTGACGGAAGCGGATATTCGTCTGTGGACTACCCTCGTGCGCTTTGATCCGGTGTATGTCACCCACTTTAAATGCGACAAGCACCGCATCAGTGACTACCTGAACCTGTATGGTTTTCTGCGTGACATCTACCAGACACCGGGTATTGCCGAAACGGTCGATTTTGACCACATTCGCACCCACTACTACCGCAGCCATAAGACCATCAACCCAACGGGCATTATCTCCATTGGCCCGTGGCAGGATCTGAATGAGCCGCACGGTCGTGACGTCCGTTTCCGCTAAATATTAGGGGCATCAATAGATGCCCTTTTTTAATTCACAATCTCCATCTATCCTTATCTCGATCGCTTAGAAAACAAGTGATTGACCGATTACAGAGGCAGGGAAAAATGGACTGGTATTTAAAAGTACTGCGTAACTACATTGGATTTGGTGGCCGTGCGCGCCGTAAAGAGTACTGGATGTTCGTTCTGGTGAACTTCATCCTCATCCTGGTGCTGGGGATTGTGGATAAAATTCTGGGTTGGGAGCGGGCAAGCGGGGAAGGTGTTCTCACCTCCATTTACGGTATATTTATTCTGTTGCCCTCCTGGGCCGTACAGTTCCGCCGACTACACGATACCGATCGTTCAGCGTGGTGGTTACTGCTGCTGTTGATCCCGGTTGTGGGCTGGATTGTCATTTTGATCTTCAACTGTCAGAGCGGCACGCCAGGCGAAAACCGCTTTGGTGCCGACCCTAAACTCAATGCCTGATTCAATGCCCGGTGGCGCTTGCGCTTACCGGGCCTACAGATCTATTTATTATAATGAGCGAAAAGCTTCGGGATTTCGCGTAAACACCATGATTTGGCTTCTCCCATGCTATCGCGACGCCACGCCATAATGATATCCACCTCGTGGCTATATTCCGGGCTGACAACGCGCAGCCGACCTTCTGCAATGTCTTTTTCGACAAACGGGTACGGCATGGTCGCCACGCCCAGGCCAGCCAGCAGCGCCTGCCGTTTATCTTCCAGTGAAGTCACCGTCAAACGAGGTTGTTTATCCAGCAGTTGCACCGTTAGCACCGGACGTTCACGTGCGGTATCCGCTACCGCCACGCCGCGATACTTCACGCGCGTCACTTCAGAGAGCGGCTCAGGCTCCTGATGGATCGGGTGATTGGGTGCAGCGACGTAGACGTTCATCACGCTGTAGAGCTTGCGGGAGTTGATTTCCGACGAGGAACGGAAGTGCATGTCCGGGGCAATGACGATATCCGCCCTGCCCGTCTCCAGACGCTCCCAAGCACCTGCCAGTACCTCAGTAATGATCGACAGCTGGGTATTCGCCTTATCTGCGAGGCGGTCCACCAGCGGAAACAGTGCTTCGGTGGGGACCAGTGCTTCGGTGACCAGCGTCAGATGAGTTTCCCAGCCTCGTGCCAGTGCTTCGGCATCCGTCGTCAGCTTGTCCGCCGCTTCCAGCAGGACGCGACCGCGCTCCAGCAGCATCCGCCCAACGTTGGTGAATTTTGTTCGATGACCGGAGCGGTCAAACAGCACCACGTCCAGCTCTTCCTCCAGCTTCTGCATGGTGTAGCTTAGCGCAGACGGAACGCGCCCCAGTTCATCTGCCGCCGCCGCAAAACTGCCACGTCGGTCAATCGCGTCCATGACGCGAAGCGCCTCAAGCGTCAATGCTCTCTCTTTAGCCATCTCGTTCTCATTCAGGAAATTTGAACATACCCGGCAGAATATCTGGCTAACAATGAAGCGTCCATACCTTTACCATTGTTTGAGTGTAAAGAGAGGTCAAGTTTATGATTACGACAAGAACAGCTAAACAGTGCGGACAAGCCGATTTCGGTTGGCTGCAGGCCCGCTACACCTTTTCCTTTGGACACTACTTTGACCCGAAACTCCTCGGTTACGCTTCATTGCGCGTGTTAAATCAGGAAGTGCTCGCCCCGGGCGCCTCCTTCCAGCCGCGTACGTATCCGAAAGTCGATATCCTGAACCTGATCCTGGAAGGCGAGGCAGAATACCGCGATAGCGAGGGCAATCATGTCCAGGCAAAGGCTGGCGAAGCGTTGTTGATTTCCACGCAGCCAGGCATCAGCTACAGCGAGCATAACCTCAGCAAAGAGAAGACGCTGACCCGTATGCAACTCTGGCTCGATGCCTGTCCGGAGCGGGAAAATCCACCGGTACAGAAGGTTGACCTGACGGGCGATAAGCAGCAGCTGATTGCCTCCCCGGACGGTAGTAAAGGCAGCCTGCAACTGCGTCAGCAGGTATGGCTGCATCACATTGAACTGAAGAAAGGCGAACAGGCAAGCTTCCAGCTGCATGGCCCGCGCGCCTATCTGCAGTCAATTCACGGCACGGTGCATGCGGTGACGCACACGGAAGAGAAAGAAGCGCTCACCTGTGGTGACGGGGCGTTTATTCGTGATGAAGCGAATATCACACTGGTTGCTGATACACCACTGCGCGCGTTGTTGATTGATTTGCCGGTGTAATATATTCCCCCTCTGAAGAGAGGGGGAAAAATTCACGACACTTTGCTCGCCATAATCTCAATAATTTGCTGATCCGTTGCCTGCATTGAGCGGCACGCCAGCGCGCACAAGTTCGCTATTGACTGCTCTACATCGTGCGCCACGATCCCTTCATTTCCCGTCACAGCAGAATCATCCAGCGCCATCATCACCGCTTTCCAGCTACTTGCCACGCTGGTAGAAACCTTCATGGCGCAGCTGTTAGACGCCCCATCGCAGATCATCCCGCTGACGTCACCGATCATACTGCCAATCGCCATTGAGATAGTCTGGTAGCTTCCGCCCAACAGCCAGGCCATTCCTGCCGCAGCCCCCATCGCTGCCGTGGTAGCCGCACACAGTGCCGACAAACGTGGAAGCTGGGAATGAATGTAGATTGCCGAAAGATGTGACAACATCAGGGCTCGTGCGAGTCGTTCGTCATCAGCCTGAACGTGTTCAGCGACGACCACTACCGGCAGGGTAGCAGTGATCCCCTGATTCCCGGATCCTGAATTGCTCATCGCAGGTAGCGTCGCACCGCCCATCCTGGCGTCGGATGCCGCGCTGGTGCGGATAACAATGTCCGACCCCAGATCCTGCGCCATCCACCCACGCGAGCGCTGTTTATTGAGTGTTGCGCCAATGTGCAGCCCCCACTTCCCGCTGAGCCCTTCACGGGAGAGGGCATCATTCAACTTTCCGGCCTCCAGGATAAAACGGATAGCCTCAAACGGAACGTGTTCTACAAACTCAAGGATCTGCGACAGCGTAGTGTTTGACAGCACCGCCAGCGGATCGTCACTCACTTCGCCTTGCCGATCGTCAAGCGCAAAGCGCGTTGTCCCCTGGCAAACCACCTCCACTACTCGCGTATGTCCACCAGCGATAGTCACCATTGCCGAGGAATTCCCGGCGTAAACGCAGGCTCTGGAGTAAAGAATTTCATCGCACGGCGCCTGCAGTTTCACCTGCACCTGACCTGCATCCAGCAGAGCTTTAGCACGTGACAGCGCATCGGCAGTGACATCTTTCAACACCTCCAACCCGGCCTGCGCGTTGCCGCCAATGGCCCCCAGCGCCGCCGCAATGGGTAACCCGACCATGCCGGTGCCCGGCACCGTCACGCCAAGCCCGTTTTTCATCAGATTCGGTGATACCCACGCCTCAATCTGCGTGACGTCACCCGGCAGATGCGCCGCAGCAATCGCGCAGGCCAACGCCAGAGACACCGGTTCGGTACACCCAAGTGCAGGTTTAACTTCTTCCTGCACCGTGCGAATAAATTGCTTCCATAAAGTTTGAGTTTGCTCAGACATCGTTACGACCTTATTTACCCTCAGGAGAATGCGAGGAAAGGAGAAACACAAAGCAGCAACCCGGTGATGACAATGATCACCAGCGATACGCCTTTATATTTGTGCAGCGCCGGGACTTTGTAGACCAGCCATGCAGGGATTAGGCAGCCCACCATGCCGAAGATGGGGCTACAAATAGAGGTGAAACTCAGCACCGGCGCGTTTAATACAATTGCGCTCCAGGCCAGCAGGATGGCGAACAGCATAATGCCGCGCTGAACGTGGTTTTCATTGATTTTTTCTGCCGGTAATTTGCGGCGCAGGATGTTCATCACGATACCCTGCGTAGCCTCGCGAAAGCCGAGATAGACCCCGAAGAATGCGGTCATTACGGCAAAGATATTCAGGATCACGCTGACAATCTTGACCCAGCCTGCACCATCACCACTGATAAACTGCGCCGCGATCGCCAGGGCAGAAATATTCTGTTCGTAAGCTTTTACCGCCTCATCGTGGCCCATTGCCAGCGTGAAGGAGACAGCATAGAAAAAGACCGTCACAAACAGCACGCCAAAAGCAATATTCATTGCCCGTAATGCTTTGTGCCGCGCCACTTCAACCGATTTTTCCCGTGAACGATAGGAGATGACCATCGGACTTAAGGTCTGAATAAAGAGAATCGACGTTAAGGTAAAAGGCAGCGTAATAATGGCGTTTTTAATCAGCAGGCCCATTGGAGGCAGCATGCCGACATTGGCTAAATGCCAAAGACCCATCATTGACAGCCCCAGCGCGGCAACCACGAATAATTTGGTCAGCACCATCAGGCTGGATACTTTAAACAGCAGTTTTTCACCGCGCGACGAAATGGCGACCAGAATGCAGATCAGGAATAAACCATAAAAAGGGTTTTTCGAGAGCAGAGTGTCTGTGACACCAAAGGTATGTAAATACGAGGCGCTGTCGTTGGTGATGGCCGTGGAATAGACAAACATCCAGATCACCAGCATCACGAAATAGAGCGCGCCTAATAAGATGCCCCAGTTTTTACCTAAATAACCGCTAATGACGCTCGGGTAATCTTTGCATTCCGGGGATTCGGCCAGCGTATTAATAAACAGACGCTGGAACAGATACATGGCCGGATAACCAATAATCGAGGAAAGTAAAAAGACCCACAGCCCCATTAATCCTACCTGTACCGGGAGAAAAACAATCCCCGCACCGATAGCCATCCCGATACTCATGATGACCCAACCTGTGTCGGTGCTGTCGAATTTAATCGCCTCTTGCCATTCGCTTTCACGCATTCCCGCCCGTCTTGCCGCCGGGGAATCATTTACAATCACACTGCTGTTTGTTGCCGTATCCATTGGGCACTCGCTTATTTTGTAGGGTAAACAGTTGTTTTTATAGGATTCCGATCGCCAGCGATTGCGATTCAGACAGCTGCAGGTGTGTGTTATTGGTGTGGGAAGATCATATCTGGAGAGGGGGAGAGAAAAAAGTCACAATTTTCATAAGGATTTTCTGCATTTGGAGAAAAATCACCAAAAAAAAAATAAAAAATAATTAAAAATTTCTAAAAGTGATGCAGATCAAAGAAACATGCCCTTCTGAAAATTAAATTTCGGAATTTATAAAGACGAATATTCTACTCTCTGCCCTCTGCTTTTTATAGGATGCCATTACAACGAATCACATGATAAACATGATTATTAAATAGATACTGTTGAAGAACTCAATGGAACGTACTTTTATAAAGGTGTATGTAATATATCTGCATCAGAGTTATTTTTTTGGATTTTTCTGGATGCCACCGACGAACAGTTTGGCGGATTAAAGGATGCTGTAATGATGGCCACTATGATTCTTGGTTTACCTATACTTGAAACCAGAACAAAACCTGAAACGGCTACAATTGGCACATCCGTGGCATCTAAGTACCTGCGAGATCTACTGAATGTACAACTACCACACCGACTACCTACAATTACACTTGCAAGTTTTAAATACCGAAAACCAATGTATACCAAAAACTTAGGTGCGTTCATCGGCCGATGGATACCTGCACTAGGGATAACCATACTTGCCGCAGATGTTGCAATGATAAGTTACAAAACGCTTTCACGATATAATATGATTGCACAGCCTAAAGATCGGATTTGGTGATGATGGATAGTGAAACTGATGTTTTAAAATTCTTCAGGGACAATTTACCCGAACAAGGAACATTTTCGGGCAAGAGAATCCCGCTTGAAATAGATGATGTTTTACAGGATTACACCGATTTGGATGATATTGTATATGCCATTGAGAGATTCGAAAAAGAGTATCTTATCGAAGTTAACACCGAAAATTATTTCCCCTGGACTCAAACTTGGTTTTTCAGGAAATGGTTTACTAAAGAACCGGTTAAGCAAATATCAAAGCCATTGACAGTAAGAATGTTTGTTGAAGCGGTAAAGGCAGGCAAATGGATCCACGATTGATTTATAAAAGGATTTTTTATAATGGCAGTACCTGTTCATGTTTGGTTTTATGATAATGGTGGTTCTCTCATTACAGGTTCATGTGATGTTCAGGATCGTGAAGGGAGTATCGAAATAAGAGGCTTAACTCATAATTTGAGTATTCCGACAGATCCACTCTCCGGAAGATTAACCGGTACCAGAAAACACGCACCTTTCCTGTTCGAGAAGGAAATTGATAGCTCGTCTCCATACCTTTACAAGGCGGTAGCTACAGGACAAAACCTTAAGAAAGTTGAGTTCAGATATTACCGAATTAACAATGCTGGTTGGGAGGTCGAATATTTTAGAACAGTGCTGGAAGATGTTAAAGTTGTCTCTATCTCCCCTATTGTTAACGATACTCGTAACTGCCCTGGTACAGGTCACCTGGAATCTATTCAATTGCGCTACGAAAAAGCGACCTGGATCTATTGCGACGGGAATATTCAATTCTCTGATGCATGGAATGAACGGGCCTCGGCATGATTGTCAGCCTCATTCCTCACAGAATCTAATTGAAGCGATTCTGTGAGGTTCCATTTTATATGGTTGGTTCCAGGATCACTCGGCCAGCGCATTCGCCATATCGGTCCTAATCTGCTTACGCTGTTCCGGCGTCAGAACCTGGCTGACATCGAAGTAATATTTCACGCGATAGTAACGGGTCTGCTCTTCAATTTTGCTGAAGGCAGCAAGCTGACTTTTCACCGTGTTTTCATCCCATTTTCCTGCCTGGAACATATCAATTAGCGCCCGATCCTTTACGCCGGTCATTGGGATCTTGCTAACATTTTGTTCCAGCTGATTATGCAGACCTTCAATCTTCTTAACCTGCTCATTGCTGAGCTTAAGGTGTTGTACCAGTGGATCCTGTGACGGTGATGGAGCGGCTTCCACGTTAGCGGCCTGCGCCGTAAAACTGCATGCTGCCAGCGATACTGCAACCAAAGCAATACGGGTCATTTTCATCATCTTACTGTCCTTACATTCTGTTATAGGGAAAAGCAGGAGCATTGTTTTTCAAGAGCGGATGAATATGTGTGAATAATTATATAAACAATTTTGTATGTTTAGCGGGCAAAAAAATGCCCCCTGTCAGGAAGGGGGCATGAAGGCTCATTTCGTCAGATTGACTGAGTGAACGTTCGCGAAATCACATCCTGCTGCTGCTCACGCGTCAGCGCATTAAAGCGCACCGCATACCCTGAAACGCGAATCGTCAGGTTTGGGTAATTCTCCGGATGCGCAATGGCATCCAGGAGCATCTCCCGGTTCATGACGTTGACGTTCAGATGCTGTCCGCCTTCGATAGCCGCTTCGTGGTGGAAGTAGCCGTCCAGTAGCCCCACCAGGTTGGTTTTGCGCACCAGTTCGTCCTTACCCAGCGCCTGCGGCACAATCGAGAAGGTATAGGAGATGCCGTCTTTCGCATAGGTGAACGGTAGCTTGGCAACCGACGTCAGCGAGGCCACCGCCCCTTTCCTGTCGCGGCCGTGCATCGGGTTCGCGCCTGGGGCAAACGGCGTGCCGCCGCGGCGTCCGTCCGGCGTGTTCCCGGTCTTCTGGCCGTACACCACGTTAGAGGTGATGGTGAGAATCGACTGGGTCGGTACTGCATTTCGGTAGGTTGGCAGTGCCTGAATTTTCTTCATAAAGCGCTCGACCAGATCGCAGGCAATACTGTCCACGCGGTCATCATTGTTGCCGTACTGCGGGTAGTCACCTTCAATCACGAAATCAACCGCCAGACCGGTATGGTCACGCACCGGTTTCACCGTGGCATATTTAATGGCCGACAGGGAGTCCGCCGCCACCGACAGGCCGGCAATGCCGCAGGCCATGGTGCGGTATACGTCCCGGTCGTGCAGCGCCATCAGCGAGGCTTCGTAGCTGTACTTATCATGCATGTAGTGAATGAGATTCAGCGCGCTGATGTACTGCACCGCCAGCCAGTCCATAAAGTGATCGAGGCTCGCCATCACGGTATCGTAATCCAACACTTCATCCAGCAACGGCTCGGTTTTCGGGCCCACCTGGATCTTCAGTTTCTCATCCATCCCGCCGTTGATTGCGTACAGCAGCGTTTTCGCCAGGTTGGCGCGGGCGCCAAAGAACTGCATCTGCTTGCCGATCACCATCGGACTGACGCAGCAGGCTATCGCGTAGTCGTCACTGTTGAAGTCGGCCCGCATCAGGTCGTCGTTCTCATACTGCAGCGACGAGGTGACGATCGACACCTGCGCGGCATATTTCTTGAACGCAATCGGCAGTTTTTCAGACCAGAGGATCGTCAGGTTTGGCTCCGGCGCTGGTCCCATGGTGTGCAGGGTGTGTAAATAGCGGAAGCTGTTTTTGGTCACCAGCGTGCGCCCATCCAGCCCCATGCCGCCGATCACTTCCGTCGCCCAGATCGGATCGCCGGAGAAGAGCGTATCGAACTCCGGCGTACGCAGGAAACGCACCATGCGGATCTTCATAATGAAGTGGTCGATCAACTCCTGTGCCTGGACCTCATTCAGACGCCCGGACTGCATGTCACGTTCAATATAAATATCGAGGAACGAGGCCGTACGCCCCAGCGACATCGCCCCGCCATTTTGAGATTTCACCGCCGCCAGGTAGGCAAAGTAAACCCACTGCACAGCTTCCTGGGCATTCATCGCCGGACGAGAAATATCAAAGCCATAGTTCGCCGCCATCTGCTGGATCTGCAGCAGCGCACGCTTGTGTTCCGCCAGCTCTTCGCGCAGGCGGATCGTCGCCTCCAGATCTTCGCCGCGCTCCAGCCTACCCTGCAGATCCGCAAACTGAAGTTCGCGCTCGCGCACCAGATAAGCGATCCCGTACAACGCCACGCGGCGGTAATCGCCGATGATGCGTCCGCGTCCGTAACCGTCCGGCAAACCGGTCAACACGCCGGATTTACGGCAGCGCATCATCTCCGGCGAATAGACGTCAAACACCCCCTGGTTATGGGTTTTACGCAGGTCGGTAAACAGGTATTCAAACTGCGGATCCATTTCGCGGTCATAGGCTTCGAACGAGCTGCGGATCATGTTGATCCCGCCATATGGATGCAGGGCGCGTTTGAGCGGTTTGTCAGTCTGCAGGCCGACAATGGTCTCCAGATCCTGGTCGATATATCCAGGCCCATGCGCGGTAATTGTGGTGGCGATGTTAGTATCAAAATCCACCGGGGCATGGGTGGCATTCTCCAGGCGAATGCCGACCATTACCTTCTGCCAGAGCGCCGTCGTTGCAGGCGTCGCCTGCGCGAGGAAAGCTTCATCGCCTTCATAAGGGGTGTAGTTATGCTGAATAAAATCGCGCACGTTGACGGCGTTTTTCCATTCTTCACCGCGAAACCCGGCCCATGCGTCGCTGTATGGCGCGACGCCTGTATCAATTGTTACTTTCATTTGATTCTCGCTTTATCAGGCGTAAGCCGCAGCCGGAGTCACCTTCCCAAGACGGAGGGCATCCAGCGCGATCATTTTTTCTTCATTGGTAGGGATCACCGCGCAGACCACGCGGGACGAATCGGTGCTAATGACGCGCTCACCCGCACTGCCCGGCAGGGCGTTTTTAGCTTCGTCGAGGGTGATACCAAAGACCTTGAGATGGTCAGCCACCAGCGTACGGATGAGCCTGGAGTTCTCGCCAATACCGCCGGTGAACACCACGCCATCCAGACGATGCAGCGACGCTGCGTGACCCGCGATATGCCGCGCGATGCGGTGTACAAAAGTGTGTATTGCCAGTTGCGCCCGTTCATTGCCCTCGTGCCAGGCTTTTTCCAGCGCCCGCAGATCTGAGGAAATCCCGGAGATCCCCAGCAGACCGGACTCTTTGTTTACCACCCGCTCCAGATCCTCGAATGACTGACCCGTCTGCTGGGCAATCCACGCCATTGCGCCAAAATCCACATCGCCACAGCGCGTGCCCATCACCAGCCCCTCAAGCGGCGTCATCCCCATCGAGGTATCGACGCTTTCACCGTTGCGCACCGCGCAGATGGACGCCCCGTTGCCGAGATGGGCAATCACCAGGCCGCTGTCATCGGGGGACAGCCCGAGAAGCGTATGTGCCTGCCCGGCCACATAGCGATGAGAAGTGCCGTGGAAGCCGTAGCGACGCACGCCCAGCGCTTCAAAATAGCGGTACGGCAAACCATACAGATAGGCCTGCGGCGGCAGCGTCTGATGGAAGCTGGTATCGAACACTGCAACCTGCTGTATACCTGGGAACAGGCGCTCAGCGGCTTCTACACCGCTGAGATTGGCGTAGTTATGCAGTGGTGCCAGGGGAGAAACCTGACGGATCTGCTCAATCACCTTATCCGTAATCAGGGTCGACTCGCTGAAGAGGTCGCCGCCATGAGCAATACGATGGCCAATCAAGGCCACGCTGCTCATCAGGTCACGCTTCTCCAGTTCCAGGGCGATGGCAGCCAACGCCCCTTCGTAGTCATGGTGAGCCAGTGTGGTTGGCTCACCCCCATTCACGGAAATAAAGGCTTTTTCAGTGTTGATGCCGTCTGCAATCCCCGTCATCAGGGCATCGCAACTGCTGGCATCGAGCACCGAAAACTTAACAGAGGACGAACCGCAGTTAATAACCAGTACAACCGGAAACTCAATCATGGTGTTACTCCGCTCTTCCTGAGCAATGATTTAGAACAGTTTGTAAACGATATTCAGAATGGTCAGCAGGCCAACAACCGTAACGAAGATGTTCTCGGGTCTGCCCTTAAATTTCGCCATAGCCGGTGCTTTGCGGATGGCATACATCGGCAACAGACACAGCAGAGAGGCGATGATTGGCGCACCCATGGCTTCGATAAGGTCGAGAATGTTCGGGTTGGCGTAAGCCACAACCCAGGTGGAGCCCATGATGAATACCATGCTGATGGTGTTCAGCTTGCCTACAGAGACTTTCTTCTTATCGCCCTTGTAACCGAACTTGAGGATCAGACCGTTCAGCCCTTCCAGCGTGCCCAGGTAGTGACCGAAGAAAGATTTGAAGATAGCGACCAGCGCAATGATGGAAGCACCGTATTCCAGCACAGTAGCAAACGTCGATTTGGTTCCCGACATGGAGGCGAAGTGGTTCGCCAGGTATGAAAGCACCGGAATGTTCTGCGCTTTGGCATCCGCCATGTTCTGCGGAGAGAGCGTAAACAGGCAGCTAAAGGCGAAGAACATCACCACAGCGACCATCAGCATGCTGGCGCGACCGATGATTTTGGAGCATTTCTGCTCGGTAAATTCTTTACCGAACTCAGGTTCGTACTCTTCGCGTTTGGAAACCACGAATGAGGAGACAATCGGCGAGAAGTTAAAGGAGAAGACCATGATGGAGATCCCCAGCCACACCGTGACCAGAATGCCGTCATGCCCGGTGAAAGCAATATCGCTCAGGTTGACCTGGTCGATTACCGCTGAGTTCCAGTAAGGGATCAGCGACAGGGAGATCAGCACCAGACTGGCGATAAACGGGAACACCAGGAAGCTCATGACCTTCACCATCAGGTCTTTACCGAACCAGATAACAAAGGCCATCAACAGCAGCAGGAACAGCGCCACCACGCCGCGGTTAAGCGCAGGTAGCTGGAGCTGGTTTTCCCAGAAAGTCATAAAGGTGTTAGTTATGGTGACACCGTAAATCCACAGCAGCGGGCAAATGGCGAAGAAGTAAAGGAAAGTGATGACCACCCCGCCGGTCTTACCGAAATGCTCTTCCACCGTTTCGGTGATGTTGCCGGAGACGTTGCTGCCGGACAGACAGAGACGCGCCAGCGCGCGGTGGCAGTAAAACGCAATCGGGAACGCAAGAACCAGCATCAGCAGGATGGGGATCAACCCACCAAAGCCTGCGCGGATAGGGAAGAACAGCACGCCTGCGCCAATAGCGGTACCAAACAGGCCCAGGGTCCAGGTGGTATCAGACTTACGCCAGGAGGACGTCTTTGTCTGACCAACGATAATGCTTTCTGTGTTGCTCATAGGTCACCTTTATGCGTCAACGAAGCCGGTAATTTGGGAAACACGAGAGAGGTCGATATTGCCGCCGGAAATAATGCAGACGGTTTTACGACCCTGAATATAGTGGTCAAGTTTGCCGCTTAATAACGCGGCACAGGCCAGCGCGCCTGCGCCTTCCGTCACCACTTTATTTCGCTGAATAAGGGCTATCATGCTGTTACGAATATCATCTTCACTGACCAGCACAATGTCATCGACTAATTCACGAACAATTTCGAAGGTTAATTTACCCGGGCGAGAAACATCGCAACCGTCGGCTAATGTACCGGTGACGCGATGATTTATAATCTCTCCGGCCTGCCAGGAGGCCGCCATTCCGTGAACGTTTTCAGACTGTACGCCGATAATATTAATCGTCGGATTGATGGATTTAATCGCTGTCGCAATCCCGGCAATTAATCCGCCGCCGCCAATAGGAACAATCACGTTATCCACGTCGTACAAATCTTCGAGAATTTCCAGGCCGATGGTGCCCTGGCCGGCAATCACTTTCGGATCGTCGTAAGGCGGAATAAAAATACGCCCTTCCATCTCAACGATCTCACTGACTTTAGCGATGGTGTCGTTGAAATTATCACCGTGCAGCACGACTTCCGCCGAGTAGTCGCGCGTCGCGGCCACTTTGGATTTCGGCGCGCCCATTGGCATCACAACTTTGCCGTCGATGCCGAGCATGGCGCAGGAAAGAGATACCCCCTGTGCATGGTTTCCCGCGGAGCAGGCAACAACCCCTTTGCGTTTTTCAGCGTCAGTCAATGAGCTTAATTTGTTAAACGCGCCGCGGATCTTAAACGAACCGGTACGCTGCATGTTCTCAAACTTCAGGAATATTTCGCCCTTACAACGTTCACTGAGATAATTCGAACGCGGCATGCCGGTTTTATATATTTTACCTGCCAGTCGTTTTCTGGCGTCCTGAATATCTTCAATGGTTACCGGGAGATCGTAGGTAATGTGCATAATATCCTCGTTATAATAATTCATTCTTTTCGGGCAAAGTCAGGGTATCAGAGTATGAGTAAGACAAACTCTGGGTGCTTTAAAACAGGTTTAATACTTATCTGGATTTTATTAAATCATCGTCGTCTTTCACTGGTGAGTGAAGCATATTGTTTTGCCAGTTCCACTAATACTGACGCTGATTTTTTAATTCTGTAATTTTTCGACCACACGGCGGCATAACGCGCCACGGGTAATTCATCTTCCACTGGCAGGACAATAAACTGATCGGAGCCGAACGGTGCAATCATGTCGCGGGGAATGACCGTCAAATAATCGGCATTAAGCACAAGGTTATAAATGGTGACAACGGAATCGGTCTGGACGATGTTTTCAATGCTGATGTGATTGTCTTGCAGGGTGGTCAGGAGTTCTTTGTAGTAGCCCATATCGGTTTGCGGCATCACCCACTGCTCATGTGTGAGCGATGCCAGTGTTGTCGAACCGGTGCACGTTCGTGTTTTACTGGCGACGAGTACAAACTCAGACTCAAACAGTGGTTCAACGTGCAGATCCTGCAGAAGCATCTCATCGCTCAGCGTCCCGATGGCGAAATCCAGTCGACCGTCGCGAATGGCCGGGAGGAAGGATGACAGCTGCGCTTCATACATTGAGACACGCGCTTTCGGGAACACTTCCTTGAATTTTTTGATCATTTCGGAAAGGAAGGTAAAGCCGATCAGAGACGGATAGCCAAAGGAGACATCCATAACGGTGCTGAAACTCAGGCTGTTGATCTCGCTCACCATGTTTTTCATCTCACGCGTGATCGACTCTGAGTATGAGAGCAGAACCTGGCCTGCGGCAGTCAGTTTTACGCCGGTGTTTTTACGCACCATCACTTCCACGCCGAAGTAGGACTCGATATCGCTGATGATTTTGCTGACCGCGGGTTGTGTCAGACCCAGTTGTCTTGCCGCAGAACCTATGGAGCCACTTTTAATGACTTCCTGAAATACCACGAGGTGCTGTGTTTTCGGTAGAATAATAGTGTTCATAATATTCTGCGCTTATTTCCCTATGACGGGGTGGATTCTACTCAATATTGTTTAAAGGGGTATGTGCTGTTACTCACAATTTGCTTTCCAGGACCGCTAACCCTCCGTGCAAAACACCATCAAATAACTTAATTATCAATAAGTTAACACAAAAAAAATACGTCGATACGCTGATATTGATCAACAAAAATAGCGGTAATAAATTTATTTTATGGCGATAACCCTGATAAATTTCTTTGGTCTAAAAAAATCAATAAAGGCTATCTTTCAGGCAATTAAAGGGCAATTAATAACCATTATTTGGTTATAACATTCTTTCAATTTATCAAATTTTTCAGGGCTGAATTTTCGGGTTTCTGAAAAAGAGTGGAATGCATCACATATTCACGGGGTAAATGTATTTGATTTCTAAATACGCATATCAAATCAGAAAACATTAGAGATCATAATGACAATATTCATAACAAATCCATAACACTGAGAATTCAGAATTTCTTAGCGTGAAATTTTGTGATTTCGATCCTCTACCTAGCCAGGATTGAGTTATTAACCAATAAAATAGTGAAATGTGCTTAGCGTCGCAATTTTGAGAATTGATGTCATTTGTAAACATGACCAGGGTGGTACAGAAAGCAAAAACCCCGCCGAAGCGGGGTTTTAAAAGAAGTTGAAGCTGACCGATAAGCCGGCTTCGTTCAACCATATGTAAGGCATCTGCGGCGCTGGGGTTGTCGTGTGCCGTAGACTGTATCGCTGTTTGTGTTACAGTGCAAACTCACCGAATGAAGCACTTTTCACACCCAGCCATGCCTAATTGCTAACATTTGCAACACACCAATGATAAAAAACAACAGACTGACAACTGCCAAGTATATCTCCACGTAGAACGGGCCAATAAGCCGTTTTGGTAGCCCACGTATAAAGTCCTTGTCATCGTTTTTGGTCAGGATTGAGCTTTTATTCCACAACAGCGGCATGTATATAAAACTCACTTTTGTGCTGTATGCTACTTTGACATAAAGCGTGTTGACGTTCTCGAACAGCAATACAGCATCGGGCAGACTACCGTATTTTTCTTTGTACAGGATGCAGATCTCTTTAAATTTATCCCTGTTCAGAACTGAGGCTATGATACTGGCTATACCGAAGCCGAAAGCAAGTGCTCCGATGATTACTGTTGCCTTGGCACTAAGTAGATCATTAATGGTCATTGCTTATAACCTCATATAGAGATTCACCAACGAAGCCACCGAACGCAGATGTGGCTTTATCGCTCCCATATGCAATAGCGCCATTTACGCCGAGCGTACAAAGTAATGCTCCAGCACCTGCGGCTTCTATGGTTGCAGCTCCAAGCACTATCGCACAGACGGTATTTGCTGCGGCTGTACCCGCAATTTTTCCAGCTATAGCACCGCCGATCAGGCTACCGGAAAACTCACCAATGGAGGTAAACGAGGTTTTCGCACAATCTCGCCCCACGGTGCAGGCTTCAGTGATTTTCGCTGCGGTATCCAGAGCGGATAGACCGAGGCCAATCTTTCCGGTTGTTTCCATGAGCTTCACATACTTCGCCAGCTTTTCGATGTGGGTCGCGTAACCTTCAATATCGCGAACCCCTGTTTCATTCCAGCGATGGGGGATTGAACGACTGGACAGGCCAAGAGCGCTTTTTAGATCAGCATACTCGTTGAACATAAAACGGTGCTTCATGAACATTTTCAGCACGCTATCAAGTTGACCTAACAACTGACGCCGCTCAACGTAAAACTGTTCACCGATCAGAGTGCCACTGGTGATGTAATGGTTTTTATAGGTTTTCTCTATCTCGATAAGAATTTTCTCTACCTGTTCGAAATACCCCTTCGCGGCCTCGGTTGCTTGTCCTGAGTATCCATAAGTATCACTCGCCGTACTTGCTGCGGCAGAAAACATCTCAACAGTGTCTTTGTACTTGAAAAGAAAATTAGCTTGCTGGTGTGAGAGTGGAGCTAAAGCACTATCGATACGTTCTTTCGCTGCCTGCATATGGGCAATTTGTTCACTATCCTGCTTGTCCGGGTCAACAACTAACAGAATAGAACCGGCTTTGTATTCCTTACCTGCACCATTTAGAGCACGGTAAAGTTCGCGTGTGCCTGCCGGTGGCTCACTTTCGAATAACCAGGGCTCATATGCGCCAGTTTCAGCACCGTAAGGAAGTATGCAAAAACCAGCATCTACAGGTTCGCGTTTTGCTTCCTGCGGTTTTGGTTCTTCTTGTACATGTTTTTTAGCGGCCTGTGCGTGCTGCTCTGGCTCCGGAACGGTTTCTGTCGTTGATTTCACGGCTGCTGACACCGGGGCGGCTTTTGTTGATGCGACTGGATATGAACCATGCCATGCCCAGGTCTGCGAGGGAATGAAACGAGCCTTGCACGGACAGGTTGAGCGGCTATAAAGCGTGCTCGCAACATGCGTACCATCGACTATGTCACCAGGATGCCCCCCTGCTACGTGGAAGACTCCAGGGTGCTTTCCACAAGAGACTTTATGGCCATTCAGGGCTGCATAGTTACCAGCAAACTCTTTTCTTTTTGTTCCTTCGAGGATCTGTCCACCGCAAGTTGTCCTGTCCCCTTTGACTAACCAATGTCCCATTACTGGATCTCCTACAGTGCAACAGGGGTGAGAAAATTGGCAGGCATTGCGGGGCTGTTGTCCAGTTGGCACAGGAGAGCAAAATCTTGTGGGGTACTAATAATCACGTCACCGTTATCAAGCTGGCTTCCTACAAGAGCAAAAGAAACACCGTTTCCATTAGTTGCTGCTGATCCTGAGCCACTGATAATACGGGTGCGTGTTCCGTCCGGATAAACAACATAATCGCCAACCATTGCCCGATTAACCTTGCTCCCATCTTCAAGAGTAAATGAGTCGTTTGCGCTGGCTTGCTCAATCTTCCCACCGTTTCGAGTGAGCGATCCCGCAGTGGCAAAGCGCCAAATCGCCACTAAAGAACGGTCTTTCATTTCTTCAACATGAGAGTTGAAAATCTGGCGTTGTTCGGCGCTGAATGGATTCTTGAATGATGCGAGCACTGATGGCGTGAGTCCGTTGGTGTATTGCTGCATAAGTCCCTCTACTTGCTGTGAATTTATCTTCATACGTAAGCCATTGTACAAATAGCGCCCATGCTCAGGTAGTAGCTTTTCCTAAAAAATGAAACCGTATTTCAAATAATTCACATGGTGAATGTATTGGTGTTTTTCATTCACTATTTTCAGTATCAAAGGTCTCGCTGTATGGGCAGTGCTTCGATTTCATCAGGTAGGTAAACGTATAGATGCTATGGAATAAACGCACAGGGTTTGCCCATTTGCTGTGCTTGACTGTTACGGATTGCTCATCGTTATACGGGCCGCGTCAGCGTTGAATGCCGCCAACAGACCACAAAACATAACTGCGTAGCCTCGCATCTTCATCTCTCCTATGTCGGGGACGTTGGTGTATCAGTGGTGTAGTGCATAAATCTAGCGAACAGATGTCACCGGCAGAATATGAAAATCACTATTATCAACGGCTCGGAAGTGTCTAGATTACCCGTGGCAATTCTCTACCGCATAGTTGTTGGGATTTTTTTCACCGCAGCATAAAAGGTGGCCTGAACGCAAAGTAAATAATCATCAATGTCTTTTTGTTCTAATTTCTTCATTTTCTGCACTATGTCCAATAGTTGGGCTGGCTCTAGATTGGACGATTTTACAAAAGAAATGAACATAGAAAGGCGGGAAGATATAAATCTTGCTCTGCTGGCTAAATCGCAGCCCAGAGACACGCGGAACAAACCACCTGAGGGTAGTCTGAAATGAAGGCTGTAGCGATTGCCACGCTTTAGGATGTTGGGGATGGAACATCCGTTGGTGTGTCTCTTTTGTATCACAGTCTGTGTCACAGTTTTTCCTTAGAAAGCCTGAGACACACCAACGTATTGTTTTAAAATAAGTTGAAGCTGACCGATAAGCCGGGTTCTGTCGTGGACAGTCATTCATCTAGGCCAGCAATCGCTCACTGGCTCAAGCAGCCTACCCGGGTTCAGTACGGGCCGTACCATGTGAACCCCTATTTGGCCTTGCTCCGGGTGGAGTTTACCGTGCCACGGACTGTTACCAGCCGCGCGGTGCGCTCTTACCGCACCCTTTCACCCTTACCTGATCCCGCTTGCGCGGGCCATCGGCGGTTTGCTCTCTGTTGCACTGGTCGTGGGTTTCCCCCCCAGGCGTTACCTGGCACCCTGCCCTATGGAGCCCGGACTTTCCTCCCCTCCGCCCGTCTCCCCCGAAGGGGACGACGACGAAGCGGCGACTGTCTGGTCAGCTTCGGCGCGCAGTATAGAGGGTTTGCGCGCCGCTGTCACCCTCAGGTGTGGGCAAGATGTTATTAACGGGCGACTTCTACCTTCGCCAGTTTTTCGTAGTAGCACGCAATGGCACTGTGGTCGGCCGTCCCCATGCCATCGGCACGCAGGGCCTGCATCATTTCCATCACGGCGGCGGTCAGCGGCAGTTGCGCCCCAACACCGTGAGACGTATCCAGCGCGTTTGCCAGATCTTTAATATGCAGGTCGATGCGGAAACCAGGTTTGAAGTTACGATCCATCACCATCGGTGCTTTGGCATCCAGCACGGTACTCCCCGCCAGACCGCCACGGATTGCCTGGTAGACCAGGTCCGGGTTGACGCCCGCTTTAGTTGCCAGCGTCAGCGCTTCGGACATCGCAGCGATATTCAGCGCCACAATCACCTGGTTCGCCAGCTTAGTCACGTTACCCGCTCCGATGTCACCGGTGTGCACCACAGAGCCAGCCATCGCTTTCATCAGATCGTAGTATTTATCGAAGATCGCTTTATCGCCGCCGACCATCACCGACAGCGTGCCGTCGATCGCTTTCGGTTCACCGCCGCTGACCGGCGCATCCAGCATATCGACGCCTTTCACTTTCAACGCTTCGCTGATTTCACGGCTTGCGAGGGGGGCAATAGAGCTCATATCAATCAGTACCAGGCCTGGCTTCGCACCGTCGATAATGCCATTCTCACCCAGAGCGACCTCTTTTACATGTGGAGAGTTTGGCAGCATGGTGATGATGACATCGCACTGCTCAGCAATGGCTCTGGCTGTGGCGGCCGTTTCGGCACCCGCAGCAATGACCTCAGCCACAGCTTGCGGATTATGGTCTGAAACCACCAGTGAGTAACCCGCTTTGATGAGGTTCTTACTCATTGGTTTACCCATGATCCCCAGGCCAATAAAACCGACTTTCAGCGTCATAAACTGTTTCCTCAATGATGGTTATTTTTTAAAAGCGTCCGCTAATTTCTGCGTGGCTGAGCGGAATACGCCGAGGTCACTGCCGACAGCCACAAAGGTGGCGCCCCATTCCAGATAACGGCGAGCGTCAGCTTCAACCGGAGCCAGAATGCCGCACGGTTTGCCATGGGCTTTAGCGCGGGCAAAGATGTGTTGAATGGCATGCTGAACGTCCGGGTGACCCGCATTACCCAGGTGTCCCAACGCCGCAGCCAGGTCACTCGGGCCAACAAAGATGCCGTCGACACCATGTGTGGCAGCAATGGCGTCGACGTTATCAACACCCTGCTGGCTCTCAATCTGTACCAGGATGCTGATGTTGTTATTGGACTGCGCGAAGTAGTCCGGCACGGTGCCAAACATATTGGCGCGATGCGAAACGGATACACCGCGGATCCCTTCCGGGGGATAGCGCGTTGAGGCCACGGCTCGCGCCGCCTCTTCTTTCGTTTCCACAAACGGGATCAGGAAGTTGTAGAAACCGATATCCAGCAGACGTTTGATGATCACTGGTTCGTTGGTTGGCACACGCACCACCGGCGCGCTCTGGCTACCTTTGAGTGCCATCAACTGCGGAATAAAAGTATTGATATCGTTCGGCGCATGCTCACCGTCCAGTACCAGCCAGTCGAAACCGGCCAGGCCCAGCACTTCGGTGCTGATGGGATTTGCCAGCGCGGACCAGCAACCAATCTGGATCTGATGCGCCGCGAGGGACGCTTTAAACTTATTTGGGAAAATATCGTTATTCATCGCGTTTACCTTTTTAATTCCGCAGCCTTATTCCGTATATTTATTGCCAGCGTTATATTTATTTTCTGACTTAATTCCGGCGTTATAAAATCGTCATTCAGTATAATCCGCACATCACCGCGACACATTGTTTTAATGCTCAAGTATTGTTGTCCGTTTTGATAATATTTTGAGCATTTGCACGAATCACTGCGCGCTGATGCACAGAATCAGGCATTACGGGTTCTGGGGCGATCGAGATCACATTCTCGTTCCTTATCTCCTGACATGCTTTATTTCTGCCATAAGAAAATTGGCTGCATTTATTATCAGACTCTTGCTGGAGAATACTGAACAATGGCCGATATTGAAATTCGACAAGCGTCGCCGAGGGCGTTTTATATAAAAGTCCACGACACCGATAATGTGGCGATTATTGTCAACGACAATGGCTTAAAAGCGGGAACCCGTTTCCCGGACGGGCTGGAGTTGATTGAGCATATTCCGCAGGGACATAAAGTTGCGCTTGTGGATATCCCCGCTCACGGTGAAATTGTGCGTTACGGAGAGGTGATTGGTTATGCCATTCGCGCCATTCCTCAGGGTAGCTGGGTTGAAGAGTCGCTGGTCGAGCTGCCAAAAGCACCGCCCCTGAACACACTCCCGCTGGCAACCCGCGTGCCTGAACCACTCCCCCCACTGGACGGCTATACCTTCGACGGTTATCGCAATACTGACGGTAGCGTCGGCACCAAAAACCTGCTCGGCATTACCACCAGCGTGCACTGTGTGGCAGGCGTGGTGGATTATGTGGTGAAAATTATTGAACGCGACCTGCTGCCGAAATACCCGAACGTGGATGGCGTGGTCGGCCTGAATCACCTTTATGGCTGCGGTGTGGCCATCAATGCACCGGCGGCCGTTGTGCCTGTCCGTACCATTCACAATATCGCCCTAAACCCGAACTTCGGCGGCGAGGTGATGGTCATTGGCCTCGGCTGTGAAAAGCTTCAACCTGAACGCCTGCTGCAGGGGACCGAGGACGTGAAAGCTATCCCGGTCAGCGATGCCAGTATCGTGCGTTTGCAGGACGAGCACCACGTCGGTTTTAGATCGATGGTCGACGATATTCTTCAGGTGGCAGAACGCCATCTGGATAAGCTGAACAAACGCCAGCGTGAAACCTGCCCGGCCTCGGAGCTGGTGGTAGGAACGCAGTGCGGCGGCAGCGATGCGTTCTCAGGCGTGACCGCCAACCCGGCGGTAGGCTACGCGTCCGATCTGTTTGTTCGCTGTGGTGCCACGGTGATGTTCTCCGAAGTGACTGAAGTGCGTGACGCTATCCATCTGCTTACCCCTCGCGCCATCAATGAAGAGGTCGGTAAGCGTCTGCTTGAGGAGATGGCCTGGTACGATAACTATCTCGATATGGGCAAAACCGACCGTAGCGCCAACCCCTCTCCGGGGAACAAAAAAGGTGGACTGGCGAACGTGGTGGAAAAAGCCCTCGGCTCGATTGCGAAGTCTGGCCAGAGCGCCATTGTTGAAGTCCTTTCGCCGGGCCAGCGTCCAACCCGACGCGGCCTGATTTACGCGGCAACCCCGGCCAGCGATTTTGTTTGCGGCACGCAACAAGTCGCGTCTGGTATTACAGTGCAGGTCTTTACCACCGGACGCGGCACGCCGTACGGCCTGATGGCGGTTCCGGTGATCAAGATGGCAACCCGCACCGAACTGGCAAACCGCTGGTATGACTTAATGGATATCAACGCGGGTACTATCGCCACCGGGGAAGAAAGTATTGAGGATGTGGGCTGGAAGCTATTCCACTTTATTCTGGATGTGGCGAGCGGTCGCAAGAAAACCTTCTCTGACCAATGGGGATTACATAATCAGCTGGCGGTGTTTAACCCGGCACCCGTGACCTGATTAACATCGACCCTCTCCCCAATCGGGAGAGGGTCACAATTATTCCTTAACCAACACCACGTCTATCCCAATCTTGCGTAACCCTTCCAGACTTTCAGCCGGAATACCTTCGTCGACAATAATCATATCAATGCGTTGTGTATCAATGATTTTATGCAGGCTTGAGCGGTTAAATTTGCTGGAGTCAGTCACGACGATAATGCGTTCTGCCACTTCGCACATTTTGCGATTCAGACGGGCTTCATCTTCGTTATGCGTGCTTACGCCGCGATCGAGATCGATGGCGTCGACGCCCAGGAACAGCATATCAAAATGGTAATTCTGTAAGGATTGCTCCGCCTGGTCGCCATAAAAAGATTGCGACTGACGGCGTAAATGCCCACCGGTCATCAGCAATTCCACCCCTTCCGCTTCCAGCAACGCGTTCGCGACATTCATGCCGTTGGTCATAGCAATCACGTCCGTATGCTGACGCAGCATACGGGCGATTTCAAACGTCGTGGTACCGGAATCCAGAATGATACGGTGTCCTGGCTTCACCAGCTCAGCGGCCACCTGCGCAATACTGCGCTTTACGGCCGTATTCAATGAACTTTTATCTTCCACTGAAGGTTCAACACCTTGCGCATGACCTTCACAAATCAATGCACCACCGTAGGCACGCACGGCAATGCCCTGCTTCTCAAGGAAGGCCAGGTCGTTGCGGATCGTTACCGTCGAAACACCATATAAATGAGAAAGATCGTTAACCTGCACGCTTC
Organism: Enterobacter sp. CPE_E890; assembly: GCF_046521475.1. Classification (NCBI taxonomy): domain Bacteria; kingdom Pseudomonadati; phylum Pseudomonadota; class Gammaproteobacteria; order Enterobacterales; family Enterobacteriaceae; genus Enterobacter; species Enterobacter sp. CPE_E890. Next base: position 4,379,772 of record NZ_JBKFZW010000001.1, read on the forward strand.
CCTGCGCCCGCAACCGCTGAATAATTTGCTCTCGCCTTTCACTGGTGCCGGTGATGCGCTTTTCTGCGGATGAATCGGTGCTGCTCATGCGAGCTCCTTAATCAATAAACTTTCGTTTCATTTCGTTTTGCTTATTAAGGCCTTTCTTTTACGGGAATGCAAGCCCTGTCTGACGACCAGGGGAAAGCTCACCCGGCGCTGAAACCTTTCATTATGTTTCTTTTGTGAAACAGATCGGAAAACTATTATCTTTCGTTTTATTTTTATACCACCATGATGCAGGATTAAATGAAACAAAACGAAAGATTAATGCCATCACCATCCGAAATGGAGAGGAAAGTGAAACATCTGACAGAAATGGTGGAACAACATAAACGGGGGAATTCAAACGGGATTTATGCCGTCTGTTCCGCACATCCACTGGTACTTGAAGCTGCAATTCGTTACGCCCACTCGCATCAGACGCCGCTATTAATTGAGGCCACCTCCAACCAGGTGGATCAGTTTGGTGGCTATACCGGCATGACGCCCGCTGATTTTTACGGGTTTGTTTGTCAGCTTGCGGAATCCCTTAATTTCCCGACTTCACAGTTGATCCTCGGCGGGGATCATCTGGGGCCCAATCGCTGGCAAAATCTACCTGCGGAACAGGCGATGGCAAATGCCGACGATCTGATCAAAAGCTATGTTGCTGCCGGGTTCAAAAAGATCCACCTCGACTGCAGTATGTCTTGCGAAGACGATCCGGTACCTTTAACCGACGCAATCGTCGCAGAGCGTGCTGCACGTCTGGCGAAAATTGCCGAAGAGACCTGTCGTGAACAGTTTGGCGTGTCGGACCTGGTCTACGTTATCGGCACTGAAGTGCCTGTTCCCGGAGGGGCGCATGAAACCCTGAATGAACTCGACGTCACCACACCGGAAGCGGCACGCGCCACGCTTGAAGCACACCGTCACGCTTTCGAAAAAGAAGGTTTAAACGCTATCTGGCCGCGCATTATTGGCCTGGTCGTTCAGCCTGGCGTTGAGTTTGACCACGCCCATGTATGCGACTATCAACCACACAAGGCCGTCGCGCTGAGCAAAATGGTGAAAGCGTACGACACGCTGGTGTTTGAAGCGCACTCCACCGATTACCAGACGCCGCAAGCACTTCGCCAGCTGGTAAAAGATCACTTCGCGATCCTGAAAGTCGGCCCAGCTTTGACCTTCGCTCTGCGAGAAGCGTTGTTCTCACTGGCCGCCATCGAAGAAGAACTGCTGCCTGCCAAAGCCAGTTCTGGCCTGCGTCACGTACTGGAAAACGTGATGCTCGATCGCCCGGAATACTGGCAAAGCCATTACCACGGTGACGGCAATGCACGACGCCTGGCGCGCGGCTATAGCTACTCTGACCGCGTCCGCTATTACTGGCCAGACAGCCAGATTGACGATGCCTTTGAGCGACTGGTACGCAACCTGGCTGACGACCCTCTCCCGCTGCCACTGATTAGCCAGTACCTGCCGTTGCAGTACAGCAAAGTTCGCGAGGGTGCTCTCAAGTCAACGCCACGGGAACTCATCATCGACCACATTCAGGACATACTTCAGCAGTACCACGCCGCCTGCGAAGGCGTAACGACTCAACACGCATAATTAAAAAAGAGGAAAACGCTATGCCAAACATTGTTTTATGCCGTATCGACGAACGTCTGATCCACGGTCAGGTGGGTGTGCAGTGGGTGGGGTTTGCGGGGGCAAACCTGGTGCTGGTCGCTAACGATGAGGTTGCAGAAGATCCGGTTCAACAAAACCTGATGGAAATGGTGCTCGCGGAAGGGATTGCCGTGCGCTTCTGGTCGCTGCAAAAAGTGATCGACAACATTCACCGCGCTGCCGACCGCCAGAAAATTCTGCTGGTCTGTAAATCACCCGCTGATTTTCTGACGCTGGTGGAGGGCGGCGTACCTGTCACCCGTATCAATGTAGGCAACATGCACTATGCCAATGGCAAACAACAAATTGCCAAAACGGTCTCTGTCGACGCAAACGATATCACTGCGTTCAACGGTCTGAAATCTGCCGGAGTGGAATGCTTCGTTCAGGGCGTTCCAACAGAAACTGCTTTGGATCTCTTTAAACTGCTCTGAGGGATTCACAATGGAAATCAGTCTGTTGCAGGCACTGTCGTTGGGCGTTCTCGCCTTTATCGCCGGTCTGGATATGTTTAACGGCTTAACACACATGCACCGTCCGGTGGTACTCGGGCCGTTGGTTGGCCTGATTCTGGGCGATCTACACACCGGTATTTTGACCGGCGGTACGTTAGAACTGGTCTGGATGGGACTGGCACCGCTGGCAGGTGCACAGCCACCAAACGTGATTATCGGCACGATTGTAGGCACAGCGTTTGCTATCAGCACGGGCGTGAAGCCGGAAGTTGCCGTTGGCGTCGCCGTCCCGTTTGCCGTTGCGGTACAGATGGGGATCACGTTCCTCTTCTCGGTGATGTCCGGCGTGATGTCGCGCTGCGATCGCATGGCGGCCAATGCGGATACTAACGGTATTGAACGGGTCAACTATCTGGCACTGCTGGCCCTCGGTATCTTCTACTTCCTGTGTGCTTTCCTGCCGATTTACTTCGGTGCAGAACACGCGAAAACCGCCATTGATGTTCTGCCGGCACGGTTGATTGATGGTCTTGGCGTCGCGGGCGGCATCATGCCAGCTATCGGTTTTGCCGTACTGCTGAAAATCATGATGAAAAACGTCTACATCCCTTACTTCATTATCGGTTTTGTGGCCGCAGCCTGGCTCAAGCTTCCGGTACTGGCGATTGCCGCTGCCGCCCTGGCAATGGCACTTATCGACCTGATGCGTAAATCACCTGAACCGACAGCACCTGCGTCCCGGAAAGAGGAATTCGAAGATGGCATCTAATCAAACAACTTTGCCTGGCGTTTCTGAAAGCGAAGAGACCCTGCTCACTGGCGTGAATGAGAACGTCTACGAAGACCAAAGTATCGGTGCCGAGCTAACGAGAAAGGACATTAACCGCGTAGCCTGGCGTTCCATGCTGCTGCAGGCCTCGTTTAACTACGAACGTATGCAGGCCTCCGGCTGGCTGTATGGCTTACTGCCTGCGCTGAAAAAGATCCACACCAACAAGCGGGATCTGGCGCGTGCCATGAAAGGTCACATGGGCTTCTTCAACACCCATCCGTTCCTGGTGACCTTTGTTATCGGCATCATCCTGGCCATGGAGCGCTCCAAGCAGGATGTGAACAGCATCCAGAGCACCAAAATTGCCGTGGGCGCACCACTCGGCGGCATTGGTGACGCCATGTTCTGGCTAACTTTGCTGCCCATATGCGGTGGGATTGGCGCAAGCCTGGCGTTGCAGGGTTCCATTCTGGGCGCCGTGGTCTTTATCGTACTGTTTAACGTGGTGCATCTGGGCCTGCGTTTTGGTCTGGCGCATTACGCCTACCGGATGGGCGTCGCAGCGATCCCGCTGATTAAGGCCAACACCAAAAAAGTTGGTCACGCGGCCTCTATCGTCGGGATGACGGTGATTGGCGCGCTGGTGGCAACCTATGTCCGCCTTAATACCACGCTCGAAATAAAGGCCGGTGATGCCGTCGTCAAACTGCAGGCCGACGTTATCGACAAGCTGATGCCTGCCTTCCTGCCACTGGTCTATACCCTGACTATGTTCTGGCTGGTACGCCGTGGCTGGAGCCCACTGCGTCTGATTGGTATCACCGTGGTGCTCGGTGTTGTCGGTAAATTCTGTCACTTCCTGTAAAAGCAAAGAGGTTACGATGTTAGGCATTATTTTGACGGGTCACGGCGGTTTTGCCAGTGGGCTTGAGCAGGCGATGAAGCAGATCCTTGGCGAGCAACCGCAGTTTATCGCCATTGATTTTCCGGAGACCTCCACCACGGCGCGGCTGACCACCCAGCTTGAGCAGGCGTTGAGCGAGCTCAATGCAGAGCACGATATTGTATTTCTCACCGACCTGCTGGGCGGTACGCCGTTCCGCGTGGCGTCAACGCTCGCGATGCAAAGACCGGGCAGCGAAGTGATTACCGGCACCAACCTGCAGCTGCTGCTGGAGATGGTGCTGGAGCGCGACGGTTTAAGCAGCGAAGCATTTCGATTGCAGGCGCTGGAATGCGGACATCGTGGGCTGACAAGCCTGGTAGACGAGCTGGGGCGCTGCCGTGAGGAAGCGCCCGCTGAGGAAGGCATATGAGCCAGCTGTTACGCGCTCGCCGCGTGCTCACCGAACGGGGCTGGCTTGAAGACCACCAGCTACGTATTGAAAGTGGGATCATCACGGCGATTGAGCCAATCCCCGTGGGCATTGCGCCGCGCGATGCTGAGCTACTTTGCCCGGCCTATATTGATACGCACGTTCACGGCGGTGCGGGTGTGGATGTCATGGATGACGCACCCGACGTACTGGATACTCTGGCGATACATAAAGCGCGTGAAGGCGTGGGCGCATTTCTGCCCACTACCGTCACCGCGCCGCTGGAGGCCATACACGGCGCACTTATGCGTATCGCCCGGCGCACTCGCTCCGGCGGGCCCGGCGCGCAGGTTCTGGGTAGCTATCTCGAAGGTCCGTACTTTACGCCGCAAAACAAAGGGGCGCACCCGCCGGAGCTTTTCCGGGAGCTGGATATCACTGAGCTGAACGCACTGATTGAGGTTTCGCAAAACACACTACGCGTGGTGGCGCTTGCGCCGGAAAAACCTGGCGCAATACAGGCGATTCGCCACCTTAAACAGCACGGTTTACGCGTGATGCTGGGCCATAGCGCCGCCACTTACGATCAAACCCTTGCCGCTTTTGACGCAGGTGCTGATGGGTTGGTCCACTGCTACAACGGTATGACGGGGTTACATCACAGGGAACCCGGCATGGTTGGCGCTGGGCTGACAGACAAACGTGCATGGCTGGAGCTGATTGCCGATGGTCACCATGTCCACCCTGGAGCCATGCGTCTGTGCTGCTGCTGCGCGAAAGACCGCGTGGTGCTGATCACCGATGCAATGCAGGCTGCTGGTATGCCTGACGGGGACTATACCCTGTGCGGTGAAGAGGTCTGCATGCAAAATGGCGTCGTGCGTACCGCCACCGGTGGCCTGGCGGGGAGTACGCTCTCGCTGGATGCCGCCGTCCGCAATATGGTGGAGCACGCAGGCATCACCGCTGAAGACGCGATCCATATGGCCTCGCTGCACCCTGCAAGGCTGCTGGGTATTGATAACCAGCTCGGGTCGTTAGCATCAGGCAAACACGCCACGCTCATCGCGCTGGACGGTGGTTTACACCTCCAGCGGATCTGGATTCAGGGCCAGGCTCTTCCCCTTTAGCCCTTTCATTGTGTCTCCTGTTGGCCTTACGGCGCGAGATCGTAAGGCCTTTCTTTTCCTTTCCTTCTTCATTGCCTTTCCTTTTGCGATCACACTTTTCGTTTTATTTCTTTTATTTCATTGAACTTTCGATTTCTTTTCTATAGATTTTATTTAACTGCTCAAGTGAACAAGTGAAACGAAACGAAAGATAGCGACATATTTGCCAGCGTCTGATGTGGAATTCACACGACTAAGGACTGAGTTATGCCACAAATCACTACCGCCACAACCGGCACCTGGACCGAAGAAGAGATCCGTCAGCAACCAGCGAGCTGGATCCGATCGCTCAGCAACATTGATAGCCTGCGTTCGTCTATCGACGGTTTTCTGACTCCGCTGCTGCGCAAATCTGATCTGCAGATCGTTCTGACAGGGGCGGGCACATCTGCCTTTATCGGCGACATTATTGCGCCATGGCTTGCCAGCCACACCGGGAAAAACTTCACCGCCGTACCAACAACTGACCTGGTGACGAACCCAATGGATTACTTCAGCCCAGCGCATCCCTTGCTGCTGATTTCGTTTGCCCGCTCCGGCAACAGCCCGGAAAGCGTGGCGGCTGTAGAACTGGCTAATCAGTTTGTGCCGGAATGCTACCACCTGTCGATCACCTGCAATGAAGCAGGCAGTTTGTACCAGAATGCCGTCAACAGCGATAACGCCTTTGCCCTGCTGATGCCAGCCGAAACGCACGATCGCGGCTTCGCGATGACCAGCAGTATCACCACCATGATGGCAAGCTGTCTGGCGGTTTTCGCCCCGGAGACGATCAACAGCCAGACCTTCCGCGACGTAGCCGATCGCTGCCAGGCGATCCTGACGTCGCTCGGCGATTTCAGTCAGGATGTCTTTGGCAATGCGCCATGGAAGAGGATCGTCTACCTGGGAAGCGGTGGCCTACAGGGTGTTGCGCGTGAGTCAGCACTGAAGGTGCTGGAGCTGACAGCCGGGAAACTGGCGGCATTCTACGACTCCCCTACTGGTTTCCGTCATGGGCCGAAGTCGCTGGTGGATCACGAAACGCTGGTGGTGGTGTTTGTCTCCAACCATCCGTATACGCGTCAGTACGATCTCGATCTGCTGGCCGAACTGCGTCGCGATCGCCAGGCCCTGCGCGTGGTGGCTATCGCCGCTGAAACGGATCCGGTTATTGAAGCGGGTCCGCACATCCTGCTACCGCCTTCTCGTTCGTTTATCGATATGGAACAGGCGTTCTGCTTCCTGATGTATGCCCAGGTCTTTGCACTTTCCCAGTCGCTCAGCGTAGGCAACACCCCCGATACACCATCCGCCAGCGGCACGGTCAACCGTGTGGTTCAGGGCGTTGTTATTCATCCGTGGCAGGCTTAAGAGGATCTCATCATGAGCATTATCTCGACTAAATATCTTCTGCAGGACGCCCAGGCAAAAGGCTACGCCGTGCCGGCGTTCAATATCCATAACGCAGAGACGATCCAGGCGATCCTCGAAGTGTGTAGCGAAATGCGATCGCCGGTGATCCTTGCGGGCACGCCCGGGACGTTTAAACACATTGCGCTCGAAGAGATCTACGCCTTGTGCAGCGCTTATTCCGTCACTTATGACATGCCGCTGGCGCTGCATCTCGATCACCACGAATCACTGGACGATATTCGCCGCAAAGTGAATGCCGGTGTACGCAGCGCAATGATCGACGGAAGCCATTATCCATTTGAGCAGAACGTGAAGCTGGTGAAATCCGTGGTCGATTTTTGCCATCTCAACGACTGTAGCGTCGAGGCAGAATTGGGGCGTTTGGGTGGCGTGGAAGATGACATGAGCGTCGACGCCGAAAGCGCATTTCTCACCGACCCACAAGAAGCGAAGCGCTTTGTTGAGCTGACCGGCGTCGATAGCCTTGCTGTGGCCATCGGCACCGCGCACGGCCTCTATACCAAACGACCCAAAATCGACTTCCAGCGACTGGCCGAAATTCGCGAAGTGGTCACCGTACCGCTGGTGCTGCATGGCGCGAGCGATGTACCGGATGAGTATGTTCGCCGCACCATTGAGCTGGGCGTGTGCAAAGTCAACGTGGCAACCGAGCTGAAAATCGCCTTTTCTGACGCCGTCAAAGCCTGGTTTGCCGACAATCCGCAAGGTAACGATCCACGCTTCTATATGCGGGTCGGCATGGATGCCATGAAAGAGGTGGTCAGAAGCAAAATTACCGTTTGTGGCTCGGCAAATCGCTTGCTGCTGCCGGCAGAAGCCTGATTGAAAAGGATCTTACCCTGATGAAAAAAATCCTCTCCCTCTCAATGCTTGCCCTGTGTGTTTCTCATGTCGCGATGGCAGCAAACTACAGCCTTAATAACGACAATATTGCCCTGTCATTTGATGACGCAAACTCGACGGTCGTGGTTAAAGACACCAGGGCCAACCATCCTCTGACACCGCAGGAGCTGTTCTTTCTGACGCTGCCAGATGAGAAAAAAATCCACACGGCGGATTTTAAGATCAAGCATGTCGAAAAGCTGAACAACGGAATTGTCATCGACTTCACCCATCCGGACTTTAACGTCACGGTGAAGCTGAACCTGGTGAAGGGGAAATACGCCAGCATCGACTACACCATCGCAGCCGTCGGGCAGCCTCGTGAAGTGGCGAAAATCACCTTCTTCCCAACCAAAAAGCAGTCTCAGGCACCTTATGTAGACGGGGCAATTAACAGCTCGCCGATTATCGCAGACTCGTTCTTTATCCTGCCGGATAAACCCATCGTTAATACTTACGCCTATGAAGCGACGACCAACCTCAATGTGGAGCTGAAAACGCCCATTCAGCCGGCAACGCCAGTCAGCTATACCACCTGGTTCGGTACCTTCCCGGAAACCAGCCAGCTGCGACGTAGCGTAAACCAGTTTATTGATGCCGTCCGCCCGCGTCCGTATAAGCCTTATCTACACTACAACAGCTGGATGGACATCGGCTTCTTTACCCCTTACTCCGAGCAGGATGTGCTGGGGCGTATGGACGAATGGAACAAAGAATTTATCACCGGGCGGGGCGTAGCGCTGGATGCTTTCCTGCTTGACGATGGCTGGGATGATCTTACAGGGCGCTGGCTGTTTGGCCCGGCATTCAGCAACGGTTTTGGCAAGGTACGGGAGAAAGCTGACAGCCTGCACAGCTCCGTTGGCCTGTGGCTTTCGCCGTGGGGCGGATATAACAAACCGCGCGATACTCGCGTCTCACATGCAAAAGAGTATGGTTTCGAAACGGTCGACGGGAAGCTGGCGCTGTCAGGCCCGAACTACTTTAAAAACTTTAATGAGCAGATTAGTAAGCTGATAAAAAACGAGCATATTACTTCGTTTAAGCTGGACGGAATGGGTAACGCCAACTCGCACATTAAAGGCAGCCCGTTCGCCTCGGATTTTGACGCCTCTATTGCACTGCTGCATAACATGCGCAGCGCCAATCCGAATCTGTTTATCAATCTGACGACCGGAACCAATGCCAGTCCATCCTGGCTGTTCTACGCCGATTCCATCTGGCGTCAGGGTGATGACATAAACCTTTTTGGCCCTGGTACGCCGGTACAGCAGTGGATGACTTACCGCGACGCTGAAACGTACCGTTCCATTGTGCGCAAAGGCCCGCTCTTCCCACTGAACTCCCTGATGTATCACGGGATCGTCAGTGCAGAAAACGCTTATTACGGGCTGGAGAAAGTGCAAACGGACAGCGATTTTGCCGACCAGGTCTGGAGTTACTTCGCCACCGGCACGCAGTTGCAGGAGCTATACATCACCCCTTCAATGCTGAATAAGGCGAAGTGGGATACCCTGGCGCAGGCGGCGAAATGGTCGCGGGATAACGCCAGCGTGCTGGTGGATACGCACTGGATTGGCGGTGACCCAACTGCGCTTCAGGTTTACGGCTGGGCATCCTGGAGCAAGGACAAAGCAATTCTCGGCTTACGTAACCCGTCGGATAAGCCGCAAAGCTACTACCTGGATTTGACGAGAGATTTCGAAGTCCCGACAGGAAACGCGTCGCAGTTTAGTCTGAAGGCAGTGTATGGACGTAATTCAACCGTACCGGAGGCGTACAAAAACGCAGTGGTGATTACGCTGCAGCCGCTGGAAACGCTGGTGTTTGAAGCATTCCCAGAAAAATAAAAAGTGTTCAGTTGGCAGGTTAAACCATGACCTGCCAGCTTCCCCCTTTCCTTGCCCCCACGCGTTTTAATTTACCTTTTGATTGCAAAGAACGGAGATAACGTTCCGCAGTGCGGGAAGTTACGCCCAAAACAGATGCCAACATTACCGCAGTCATTTGCGGTTGAACGGTAAGAAGCTCAAGGATAGTATTTTCCTTTTCCGACAATTCTTCCGACATTTTTTCCGACAATACTGACGACATACCTATGCCTTCCCGCAAAGCTTCAGCCATATTTTGCAGCATAAACTCCACGAATGCCGTGCAATCACTGGCCCGATCGCATTGTCCTAATATCTGGTAATAGCGCGCCTGCTGAAAATGGATGAGTGTCTCGACGGGTAGCCATGCCAGTTCCGCACGCCACTGGCTTAAGATCAACGTTTGCCACAGCCGCCCCATGCGGCCATTTCCATCTGAAAAGGGATGAATAAACTCAAACTCGTAATGAAATACCGAACTGGCAATAAGCGGGTGGAGATCAGTTTGCTTAAGCCAGGACAGAAGATCGTCGATCAGACGGTTCATCTGGGAGGCAGGAGGAGCCATGTGGACTAACTGGTTTCCACGGTATACCCCTACATCTCCATTCCTGAGCTTTCCAGGGAGATCGACCAGACCAGTCATTAATAACCGGTGTGCATTGAGTAAGTCATTGAGCTTCCATGGCTTCCATTCAGACAATTTCTCATATGCCAGGATAGCATTGCGGACTTCCTGAATATCTTTTTCAGGCGCGAGCACGCGCTTGCCATCCATGATTGCCGTCACTTGCCCGGTAGTCAGCGAGTTGTGTTCAATGGCCAGCGATGCCTGGATAGTGCGGATACGGTTCTCTTTACGCAGTAAAGGAGATGTCCTTCCGGAATGAGCCGCCCAATGCCCCAGCAACTCACCAATCTCAACAACCTGATTGAGAATTGATGGCGTGATAGCGAATGGAGGCAGGTAGCGGCTCATACGTTTACTCCCCCTGCTGCTCCAGCGCATACTTATACAGCGCATTTTTCTTCACGCCGTGAATTTCCGCCGCTAGCGCCGCAGCTTTCTTCAGCGGCAGTTCCGCCTGCAGCAGCGCCAGCGTGCGCAGCGCGTCGGCTGGCAGCGCGTCTTCCTGCGCTTTATGTCCTTCGACAATCAGCACCATTTCACCTTTACGGCGGTTTTCATCTTCCTTCACCCACGCCAGCAGTTCACCCACCGGTGCACCGTGGATCGTTTCCCAGGTTTTGGTCAGTTCGCGCGCCAGCACCACGTAGCGGGCTTCTCCCCACACGGTCACCATATCTTCCAGGCTCTCAAGCAGGCGGTGCGTGGATTCGTAGAAAATCAGGGTGCGCGGTTCCGCTTCCAGGTCTTTTAACACGTCGCGGCGGCCTTTGGATTTGGCAGGCAGGAAACCTTCATAGCAGAAACGGTCAGACGGCAACCCCGCAGCGCTCAGCGCAGCAATTGCGGCGCAGGGGCCCGGTAAAGGTACTACCCGAATCCCTGCTTCACGGCAGGTACGCACCAGATGATAACCAGGGTCGTTAATCAGCGGGGTTCCTGCATCGGAAACTAACGCAATGTTCTGCCCCTCTTTCAGCTTCGCCACCAGCGTTTCGGCTTTTTGTTGCTCATTGTGATCGTGCAGGGCAAACAATCGGGCGGTGATCGCGAAATGTTGAAGCAGTAAACCGGTGTGCCGGGTATCTTCAGCAGCAATCAAATCAACAGCTTGCAACACGGTAAGCGCACGTTGGGTAATATCAGATAAATTCCCGATAGGAGTAGGTACAATATAGAGCTGGCCTTGAGAATTATCCGCCGTTTCGTGTTGTTTCATTGTTTAGTCCGTATTGCCGATTTAATATTGAGCATTGCGTAAAAAAAATCACTGGATACAGTATGGTACCGTTAACGTTTCTTCGAAAAAAAGCCACTCGCAGCGTGCCGCTTCTGCTGGCAGCGCTGATCTTTGCAGGCTGTGGCACCCAGGCACCTGACCAGAGCACTGCACATCTGCAGGGTTCCGATCAGGCTGATTCTGGTTTTTATCTGCAACAAATGTCGCAGAGTTCAAATGATACCAAGACCAACTGGCAATTACTCGCCATTCGTGCACTGTTGAAAGAGGGGAAAACCCAGCAGGCCGCCGAACTGTTCAATCAGTTACCGAAGGATCTTAACGACACCCAACGTCGTGAGCAGAGCTTGCTTTCCGCTGAGCTGAAAGTCGCACTGAAAGATTATGATGGCGCGAAAAAGATCCTGGGTAATATCGACGTCAGCGCGCTGGATAAAAATCAGCAGGCTCGCTTCTGGCAGGCAGGTATTGCCGCTGAGCAGGGTCGTCCTTCCCTGACACTGCTCCGTGCACTGATTGCCCAGGAACCGCTGCTCGGCGGTGCCGACAAGCAGAAAAATATTGATGCCACCTGGCAGGCGCTTGCCTCCATGACCCAGGAACAGGCGCAGGCACTGGTCATCAATGCCGATGAGAACGTACTGCAGGGCTGGCTGGATCTGCAGCAGATGTGGTTTAACAACCGCAACGATCCGAAGATGCTGAAAGCCGGTATTACTGACTGGCAAACCCGCTACCCGCAGAATCCGGGCGCGAAAATGCTGCCAACACAGCTGGTAAACGTGCAGAACTTTAAGCCCGCATCGACCAGCAAAATCGCCCTGCTTCTGCCGCTAAACGGTCAGGCGGCGGTATTTGGTCGCACTATCCAGCAGGGTTTTGAAGCGGCGAAAAACGGTACCACGCCGGTGACAGGCAGTGCCGTTCCAGCACAAGCAGCACAGGCAGCAAATGTGAACGATGTTGTCAGCCCGTCCGCAGCCGAAACCAGTGACCTGACCACCGCCCAAACCCCGGCGCAGGGCACGATGCAAAACCCGGTTACCGCACCAACGACACCTCCGGCAGCCGCAACTGCGCCTGCGCCTGCAACACAGGCTCCGGCTGAGACACAAGCGGCGCCAGCACCTGCGGCCACAGCACAACCGTCTGAACAGCAACCTGCGCAACCCGCAGCCCAACCTGCTGCACAGCCGCAAACCGTGGCAGCCTCCAGCGCCAACCCGGGTGCTGAGCTAAAAATCTACGACACCAGCTCACAGCCGCTTGACCAGGTTCTGGCGCAGGTTCAACAGGACGGTGCAAGCATCGTTGTCGGCCCGTTGTTGAAAAACAACGTGGAAGAGCTGATGAAGATCAATACCACGCTGAACGTGCTGGCGCTCAATCAGCCTGAGCAGGTTCAGAACCGCGCCAATATCTGCTACTTCGCACTTTCCCCTGAAGATGAAGCCCGCGATGCCGCACGACATATCCACGAGCAGGGTAAACAGGCTCCTCTGTTGCTCATCCCACGCAGTACGCTGGGCGATCGCGTCGCGAATGCCTTTGCCAATGAATGGCAGAAGCTCGGTGGCGGTATGGTACTGCAGCAGAAATTCGGTTCAGTCTCTGAACTGCGCGCTGGCGTAAATGGCGGAGCAGGCATCGCGCTGAACGGTAGCCCGGTAACCGCAAGCCTGCCGCAGCAGCAGGGCGTGACAATTGGCGGTCTGACAATCCCGGCCCCACCTACCGACGCACAAATCAGCGGTGGCGGTAAAGTGGATGCCGCCTATATTGTCGCCACGCCGCAAGAGATCGCCTTTATCAAACCGATGATTGCAATGCGTAACGGCAGCCAGAGCGGTGCAACGCTGTACGCGAGTTCACGCAGCGCGCAGGGCACTGCAGGCCCGGATTTCCGTCTGGAAATGGACGGTCTGCAGTACAGCGAAATCCCTATGCTGGCAGGCAGCAATCCGGCACTGATGCAGCAGGCGCTGGGGGCAGTACGTAACGACTACTCTCTGGCGCGTTTGTATGCGATGGGTGTCGATGCGTGGGCGCTGGCGAACCACTTTACCCAGATGCGTCAGGTGCCAGGCTTTGAGCTTAACGGCAACACCGGCGATCTGACCGCTACTCAGGATTGCGTGATCAACAGGAAGTTATCATGGCTCAAATACCAGCAGGGGCAAATCGTCCCGGCCAGTTAAGCCGTAAAGAGACCGGTGATGCGTGGGAGTTAAAGGCGCGTCGCTGGCTTGAAGGCAAAGGACTGCGCTTTATCGCCGCTAACGTCCGTGGGCGCGGCGGCGAGATTGACCTGATCATGAAAGAGGCTCAGGTCATTGTGTTTGTAGAAGTCCGTTTTCGACAGTCCTCCCGTTTTGGCGGCGCTGCCGCCAGCGTGACGCTCGCCAAACAACATAAATTATTACAGACTGCCCACTTGTGGCTTGCCCGCCATAATGGGAGCTTTGATACTGTGGATTGCCGGTTCGATGTGATAGCCTTCACCGGAAATGAGATCGAATGGCTTAAAAACGCTTTTGGCGAAGACGCATAATTAAGATTTAAAAGGGATAACGTGCTCGAAAGAATTAAAGTGTGCTTCACAGAAAGCATCCAGACTCAGATTGCCGCGGCGGAAGCGCTACCGGATGCGATCTCCCGTGCCGCGATGACGCTGGTGCAATCCCTGCTTAATGGCAACAAAATCCTCTGTTGTGGCAACGGAACGTCAGCCGCCAACGCACAGCATTTTGCTGCCAGCATGATCAATCGTTTTGAAACAGAACGTCCGAGTTTACCTGCCATTGCACTTAATACCGATAATGTGGTCTTAACAGCGATTGCTAACGATCGTCTGCATGACGAAATTTACGCTAAGCAGGTGCGAGCCCTCGGCCATGCCGGAGATGTACTGCTGGCAATATCCACACGCGGCAACAGCCGGGACATTGTTAAAGCCGTTGAAGCCGCCGTAACCCGGGACATGACTATCGTAGCTTTAACCGGCTATGACGGTGGTGAGCTGGCGGGTCTGCTGGGGCCGCAGGATGTGGAAATCCGCATTCCTTCTCACCGTAGCGCGCGTATTCAGGAAATGCATATGCTGACGGTAAATTGCTTATGCGACCTGATCGATAACACGCTTTTCCCTCACCAGGATGATTAAGGAGTTCTTATGAAGGCTTTATCGACCCTCGCAGTCCTTATGTCTGCATTACTGCTTCAGGGATGTATCGCTGCGGCTGTCGTGGGTACTGCTGCGGTAGGCACCAAAGCGGCAACCGATCCGCGTTCTGTCGGGACGCAGGTGGATGACGGTACGCTTGAGCTGCGCGTCAACAGTGCGCTGTCGAAAGACGAACAGATTAAGAAAGAAGCGCGCATCAATGTGACGGCTTATCAGGGCAAAGTGCTGCTTGCAGGCCAGGCCCCTAACATGGAACTCGCCTCCCGCGCCAAACAGATTGCGATGGGTGTAGAAGGTACGACAGAAGTCTTCAACGAAGTGCGCCAGGGACAGCCTGTCAGCCTGGGCACCGCATCGTCTGACACCTGGATCACCACCAAAGTGCGTTCCCAGCTGCTGGGTTCTGATCAGGTGAAATCTTCCAACGTGAAAGTGACGACGGAAAACGGTGAAGTGTTCCTGCTGGGTCTGGTAACCGACCGTGAAGGGAAAGCCGCGGCTGATATCGCCAGCCGGGTGAGCGGCGTGAAACACGTCACCACCGCGTTTACTTATATCAAGTAACAAAAAATACCCGGCAATGCCGGGTATTTTTTTGCCTTAAACCAATGCAAAACTTCCTACTACCACCCCACTCAACGCCACAAGCCCCGCAGTCAGCCACAGCGCTTTGGCCGGGAATGATTTACGCAGCATGATAAGCGACGGCAGGCTAATTGCAGGCAGTGTGATGAGCAGCGCCAGCGCCGGTGCGGTGCCCATGCCAGCCAGCATCATGGTCTGCACAATCGGGATCTCAGCCGCCGTTGGGATCACAAACAGGCAGCCTGCAACGGCCATCGCAATGACCCACATCAGCGTGTTGTCGATAGCGCCATCCGCATGTGGGAAAAGCCAGACGCGCGCAGCCCCCAGAACCAGTACCGCAAGGATATAGACCGGGATGGTGCTCCAGAAAAGCTGCCATAACGCCTGACCCCAGCGCATGAAGAAACTCCCCTGAGGCTCGCTGACGTTCAGCTCAACTGACGCCGGTTCAACGGCATTATCTTTCACCCATTTTTGTACCAGCGTCGCGACCACCAGCACCGTCAGCAATCCAGCCACCAGACGGATGAACGCAAAATGCCAGCCCAGAACAAAACCCATAAACACCAGCGTCGCTGGGTTTAACAGCGGGTTACCCATCCAGAAAGCCAGCGCGCCGCCCATCGAGACACGCTGGCGACGCATCCCCGCGGTAACAGGAGCCGCACAGCAGGAGCACATCATGCCCGGCAGAGAAAAAATTGTCCCCAGCAGCGTGCCCTGAAATCGCGACTGCCCAAGCGTTTTCACCAGCCAGTTACGCGGAATAAGTACCTGAATCAGTGACCCCAGAATGACGCCTAAAACGGCGGCTTTCCAGACGGCAAGGAAGTAGACCATGGCGTAATCCCACGCCGCCTGCAGCGGGCTGGCATCAGCCTGAGCGAGAATAGATTTACCGATACTGTGCGTTTCGGCGGCGGTGAAGGCTTTGCCGTAGTAGGGCTGCCATTTCACATACCAGAGGCCGATAATGACCTCAAGAAAGAAGAGCGCGGGCTTCCACCATTGAACAGGTGTTGCCGCCTGAGATGAAGACTGACCAGTCATAGCATTCCCCGGAGAGTAGTAGGTAATTAGCCGGGGGAGTTTACGCCTCGCCCTGCGCGATTTCACGCAGTTTTGCCGAAGGGATAATGTTTACCCCTTCCTTCGAAGGTGAAAGCGCCTCTTTCAGCATCGCGCGTGCGACATCCTGCGCCTCAATGGATTTCCAGTTCCCCGGAAGAATGCGGAATAGCGGTGCAAAAATAGATTCATTAAAACGCCGTTCGTCGCGGTGTCCCAGCAACATGGAGGGGCGAACAATCGTCAGGTAATCCCACCTCTGCGCAATCAGCGCGTCCTCCATTTTGCCCTTCACGTTGTTGTAGAAAAAAGGCGATCCGGCGCTGGCACCCAGCGCGCTGACCACCAGGAAATGTTTCGCCCCAAGCCTTTTGGCCGTGAGTGCCGTATCTACCACCAGTGTGTAGTCCGCATGCACAAACGCCTCTTTACTACCCGCCTCACGCCGGGTCGTGCCGAGACAACAAAATGCGATATCAATGGGGTCCTGCACCTGTGCCAGCGCGTCCGTCAGCTGCGGATCATGTGGGTTGAAGACGCCGGAGATATCTGCGAGCGGTCGCCGCGTCGGGGCGGCAATATAATTCACTTTGCGCTCCTGAATCAGCAGACGCAGTAAATACCCGCCCACCAACCCGGTTGCGCCTGTAAGCAGTACCTGGCTCATCTTTTCCCCTTTACAGAATTGTCCGTTTGCGAACTTAGCGTGGTCGACCACACTTAGATGTCTGTTACAGGTAAGTATTTACCACAAGCGGAGAAAAATCAGTCTGAAGCCAAAACAACGGAGGAAGCATGGGCAAAAAAATCGCAGTCTTGATTACCGACGAGTTTGAAGATTCAGAATTCACCTCTCCAGCCGAGGCGTTCCGCAAGGCGGGACATGAAGTCATCACCATTGAGAAAGAAGCGGGTAAAACGGTGAAAGGCCATAAGGGTGAGGCCAGCGTGACCATCGACGAGACTATCGATAACGTTAGCCCGTCAGATTTTGACGCCTTGCTGTTACCCGGCGGCCATTCACCGGATTCCCTGCGCGGCGACGAACGCTTCGTGACCTTCACACGGGACTTTGTCTCTACCGGCAAACCGGTCTTTGCCATCTGCCACGGCCCGCAACTGCTCATCAGCGCTGAGGTTGTACGCGGGCGTAAGCTCACGGCTGTGAAACCGATCGTTATCGATCTGAAAAATGCGGGAGCCGAGTTTTACGATCAGGAAGTGGTCAACGACAAAGACCAGCTGATCACCAGCCGAACCCCGGACGATCTTCCGGCATTTAACCGCGAAGCGCTACGCCTGCTCGGCGCGTAGCCAGTGCAGCTTCTTGCCAAAGCCCAGCGTGTTGTCGGTAAATTTCAGCTCATCAAGGCGGATTTCCCATACCGGGGCTTTTAGCGCAGCGGCAACCGGAAAGCGGCGCGTGTAAAGCTTACGACGCGCGTCGCTCTCTTCTCCGTCCAGACGACGGATTTCCCCTTTAAACTGCACCCCACGGATCAATGCGACCGTTTTAGGCTGGCCATTCACCGTGCCCGCGACCTCCGCCTGCTGGCCAGTCATCTGCGCATGACGTGTCTTATCTTCACTCATGATATAAAAGGCCACACGCTCCGGATCGTAGTAGTAAAACGCGTTTGCGCACCACATCTCACCCTCGCTGTACACGCACCAGGTGACGACATGCTGTTTCGCCAGCCAGCGGTTAATGGTGGCCAGTGTTTCCATTTTCATTCTCTCTCATGCTATGGTGCGTTCACCTTAACATACTGAATCTGTTTACCGTGTGCTGGTTTCTCTATCTTGTCCGAACCGCTGATAACGCACTCTACACCGGGATCACTACCGATGTGGCGCGGCGTTTTTTACAACATCAAACGGGAAAAGGGGCAAAAGCACTGCGGGGGAAAGGAGAACTACAACTCGCCTTTTCAGCACCTGTTGGTGACAGATCGCTGGCGCTAAGACTGGAATACCGTATTAAGCAGTTGACGAAGCGCCAGAAAGAGCGCCTCGTGAGCGGAGACGGCTCGTTTGAGGCGCTACGCGAGCACCTGATTAAAAGCGATTGAAATGGTCGTGGTACTCGACCAGGCCATTGACCCCGTTGAGCGCGTCGTCCGCCAGACGATGGACCTGGAAAGCAGATTCCGTACCCGGCCAGCGGCAGCGCAGATCGTAATGCGCGGCCTGCTCAAAGCCCAATCGTCCATAGAACGCCGGATCGCCCAGCGTGACAACGGCCGCATAACCAAACTCATTCAGCGAATCCAGCCCTTCATAGACCAGCTGACGTGCCAGCCCTTGCCCGCGATAGTTTTCATCTACCGCCAGCGGTGCCATTCCCACCCACTGAAGATCTTCGCCCTGAACGATGACCGGACTGAAGGCCACATAGCCGACCACCTGACCTTCGTCATCGGTAGCAACCAGCCCCAGCGTAATCAGGCCATCTTCACGGAGATCGTGGACCAGTTGGGCCTCGGCATCGCTCTCAAAAGAGCGGCGTAGCAACGCATCAATTCCCGGTGCATCAATCCCAATTTCAACTCGAATCAGCATGGCTCACCTACTGAAGTGTGTTTGCTTTCCGGCGGGCTTTTCAGCCCAGCCTCAACGAAATCTGCCATTTGCATCAACATGACACGCAGCGCTTTTGGCATCTGCTCCAGCTCAATGGCATCCATTAAATTCTTAACGTACAGGCCCAGCTCCGTATCGCCTTCAATGACCAGACGACGCTGGAAGAAGAGCGTATCCGGATCTTGCTTACGCGCGGCAATCATCAGCAGATCGCTGGCGTTGGCGCTAAAGCTCACATCCGCGTCAGCGGATTCACGTACGATCAGCTGATCATTCTCAACGGAGGTAAACCAGCGTAGCCCGATGTCACGCACTTCAATGCTTAGCCAGCGGCCTTCCAGGAACTCCAGCTCGCCGTCCTGCAGCGCCTGGCGGAACTGCCAGCTCAGGACCTGCTCCAGCACCTGTCGTTTAAGCGCGAACGGTGCCAGCTTGACCGGCACGCTCAGCATTGATGGACCAAATTGTACGAGACGTGAACGCAGTTTATCCAGCACGAGCTTTACTCCCTGATATCTATAGTCCTGCTATTTTGCCATATCCGAAGCGCAACATAGCGGCGTAAATCAACAAACCGTCGTCCGCCGTACCTCATTATTGGTGCCATCAATACGCCATTAGCTGCCTTAAATCAAAAATTGTCGCGTATGGGTTAATTAAAATCCCAGCTCGTTAACAATTTTGCGATCGACTACATCAGGATAAATTATGGAGCTGCTCTGCCCAGCCGGAAACCTTCCGGCGCTTAAGGCGGCCATCGAAAATGGGGCCGATGCGGTCTATATCGGGCTGAAAGATGACACCAACGCCCGCCATTTTGCTGGCCTCAACTTTACGGAGAAAAAGCTTCAGGAAGCCGTTAACTTCGTTCACCAGCACCGCCGCAAACTGCATATCGCCATCAATACTTTTGCCCATCCTGATGGCTATGCCCGCTGGCAGCGTGCGGTGGATATGGCGGCACAACTGGGTGCGGATGCGCTAATCCTGGCCGACCTCGCTATGCTTGAGTATGCGGCAGAACGCTATCCCCATATTGAGCGCCACGTCTCTGTTCAGGCATCTGCCACTAACGAAGAGGCCGTGCGTTTTTACCATCAACACTTTGACGTGGCCCGCGTGGTGTTGCCGCGCGTGCTCTCTATTCATCAGGTTAAGCAACTCGCGCGCGTCACGCCAGTGCCGCTTGAAGTTTTTGCTTTTGGTAGCCTGTGCATCATGGCTGAAGGCCGTTGCTATCTTTCCTCTTATTTAACCGGTGAATCGCCGAATACCGTCGGGGCCTGCTCCCCTGCCCGATTTGTTCGCTGGCAGCAGACGCCGCAGGGGCTGGAGTCTCGTCTGAATGAAGTACTGATCGATCGCTATCAGGACGGTGAAAACGCTGGCTATCCGACGCTGTGTAAAGGTCGCTATCTGGTCGATGGCGAGCGTTACCACGCGCTGGAAGAACCCACCAGCCTCAACACGCTGGAACTGCTGCCGGAACTGCTGGCGGCCAATATTGCCTCGGTAAAAATCGAAGGTCGCCAGCGCAGCCCGGCGTACGTGAGCCAGGTGGCGAAAGTCTGGCGTCAGGCCATCGACCGCTGCATGGCCGATCCGCAGAACTACGCCCCACAACCCGCCTGGATGGAGACGCTCGGCTCGATGTCCGAAGGCACGCAAACCACGCTTGGCGCGTATCACCGTAAATGGCAGTGAGATAACCATGAAATATTCATTAGGGCCGGTGCTCTACTACTGGTCAAAAGAGACGCTGGAAGATTTTTACCAACAGGCCGCCACCAGCAGCGCCGATGTGATTTATCTCGGTGAAGCCGTGTGTAGCAAACGCCGCGCCACTAAGGTCGGCGACTGGCTGGATATGGCAAAAAACCTGGCCGGAAGCGGCAAACAGGTAGTGCTTTCAACGCTCGCTCTGGTACAAGCCTCTTCCGAACTGGGGGAACTGAAGCGTTATGTTGAGAACGGCGAGTTCCTGCTGGAAGCGAGCGATCTGGGCGTGGTGAACATGTGCGCTGAACGCAAGTTGCCGTTTGTCGCGGGTCATGCGCTGAACTGCTATAACGCCGTCACCCTGCGTCTGCTGCTCAAACAGGGGATGACGCGCTGGTGCATGCCGGTAGAACTCTCCCGCGACTGGCTGGTAAACCTGCTGACTCAGTGCGAAGAGTTAGGCATTCGCAATCAGTTTGAAGTGGAAGTGCTCAGTTACGGCCACCTGCCGCTGGCCTACTCTGCCCGTTGCTTTACCGCGCGCTCGGAAGATCGCCCGAAAGACGAGTGCGAAACCTGCTGCATCAAGTACCCGAACGGGCGCAGCATGCTGTCTCAGGAGAATCAGCAGGTATTTGTTCTGAACGGTATTCAGACCATGAGCGGTTATGTCTATAACCTGGGCAATGAGCTGGCATCGATGAACGGGCTGGTAGACATGGTGCGTCTGTCGCCGCTGGATACCAGCGTGTTCGCAATGCTGGACGCCTTCCGCGCCAATGAAAACGGGACATCTCCGCTGCCGCTGACCGCTAACAGCGACTGCAACGGTTACTGGAAGCGCCTCGCCGGGCTGGAACTGCAGGCATAGCGATAAAGTGTAAAGGCTCACTTTGTTAACAACGGTTATTAATTTTTAATGCACTATTAAAAGATTCACCGTCGACAAAGTGAGCTGTTATGACTGATAAAACCATTCCGTTTTCGGTGCTGGATCTGGCGCCGATCCCACAAGGCTCCTCAGCGGGCGAGGCCTTTTCCCACTCTCTGGATCTTGCTCTTCTTGCCGAAAAACGTGGCTATCACCGCTACTGGCTGGCGGAACACCACAATATGGTGGGTATCGCCAGTGCCGCGACATCAGTACTGATTGGCTATCTGGCGGCGAACACTACCACGCTGCATCTCGGATCCGGTGGCGTCATGCTGCCGAACCATGCGCCCCTGGTGATTGCCGAGCAGTTTGGTACGCTCAATACCCTCTATCCAGGGCGCATTGATTTAGGGCTTGGCCGTGCGCCGGGCAGCGATCAGCCGACCATGCGCGCGCTACGTCGCCATATGAGTGGGGATATCGACAACTTCCCACGCGATGTGGCGGAACTGGTGGACTGGTTCGATGCGCGGGACCCGAACCCACACGTGCGCCCGGTTCCGGGCTACGGCGAGAAGATCCCGGTGTGGTTGCTGGGCTCAAGCCTCTACAGCGCACAGCTTGCCGCACAGCTGGGGCTGCCATTTGCGTTTGCCTCACACTTCGCGCCGGATATGCTGCATCAGGCGCTGCATCTCTACCGCACGAACTTCAAACCATCTGAACGTCTGGAAAAACCGTACGCGATGGTGTGTATCAACATCATTGCCGCCGACAGCAATCGCGACGCGGAATTCCTGTTCACCTCCATGCAGCAGGCGTTTGTGAAGCTGCGACGCGGCGAGACGGGTCAACTCCCGCCGCCGGTGGAGAATATGCATCAGCTGTGGTCCGCTTCCGAGCAGTATGGCGTGCAGCAGGCGCTGAGCATGTCTCTGGTGGGCGATAAGGCGAAAGTGCGTCACGGGCTTGAAGCGGTGCTGCGTGAAACGCAGGCGGATGAGATTATGGTTAATGGCCAGATTTTCGATCACCAGGCACGTTTGCATTCGTTTGAGCTGGCGATGCAGGTGAAAGAAGAAATGTAGGGAAGTGTGTTTTGTTACTCCGGCCCTCTCCCACAGGGAGAGGGTGAAAAGAGGCGTTTACTGATACACAGGCAGCAAGTTGAAGCTCGACAGTACATGCACCAGCGCGTTGCCAACACCGAACACCAGAATCAGCACAATCATCGGTTTGCCGCCCCAGACGCGGAATTTAGGGCTACCGAAGCGTTTACGTGATTTGCGCGCCAGCAGCGCCGGCACAATTGCCGCCCAGATGGTTGCCGCCAGTCCGGCATAGCCGATGGCGTACAGGAAGCCGTTCGGCCACAGCAGGCCACCCACAATCGGTGGCAGGAAGGTCAGCAGCGCAGTTTTGAAGCGCCCCATAGCAGAATCATCAAAGCCAAACAGATCCGCCAGGTAGTCAAACAGGCCCAGCGTTACGCCGAGGAAAGAGCTCGCCACGGCAAAGTTGGAGAACACCACTAGCAAGAGATCCAGACTACGGCTGTTCAGCACACCACTCAGCGCCTGCACCAGCACATCGATGTTACCGCCCTTCTGCGCAATGCCGATAAATTCCGGACGCGGGATATTACCCATCGTCCCCAGCAGCCAAATCACATACAGACCCAACGCCAGCAGCGTGCCGTAGACCAGGCATTTCACAATCGTACGCGGATCTTTGCCGTAGTACTTCATCAGGCTCGGCACATTGCCGTGGTAGCCGAACGACGCCAGACAGAACGGTAGCGTCATCAGCAGGTACGGCGTATAGGAGGTATTCACTTCAGCGACGTTAAACAGTGTAGCGGGAGTGACGTGCCCCAGCAGGCTGCCGAAGGTCAGGAAGAAGGTGATGACCTTCGCGCCCAGCACAATCGCCGTCATACGGCTCACCGCTTTGGTACTCATCCAGACGATAAACGCCACGCCAAGGGCAAAACACAGCCCCGCCAGACGCGCCGGAACGTTCAGCGACATCTCCGAAAAGGTGTGATGCAGAATCGAGCCGCTTGCTGAAATATACGCGTAGGTCAGGATGTAAAGCACAAACGCGATGGAGAGGCCGTTCACCAGGTTCCAGCCTTTACCTAAAAGATCTTTGGTAATGGTGTCGAAGCTCGAACCAATACGGTAGTTCAGGTTCGCTTCGAGGATCATCAGCCCGGAATGGAGCATACAGAACCAGGTAAAAACCAGCGCCGCCAGCGACCAGAAGAACCACGCACCGGACATGACCACGGGCAGGGAGAACATCCCGGCCCCAATAATGGTTCCGCCGATGATCACCACGCCGCCAAGCAGCGAAGGTGACGTTTGGGTGGTGGTTAGTGTCGCCATACAGCCATTTCTCCAGTCAATAATGCGGTGATGCATTTTAATGTGCAGCACTGTACCAGTACAGGAGTACAAAAGAAATAAAAAAAGCCCCGATAGCGTTTATCGGGGCTGTATATTTTACTTTACGTCAGTGGCGTAAGGCTTACGCGTCACGACGACGGCTTGAACCTTCGTCACGACGTGGGCCACGGTTTTCACGGCGCTCGCCGGAGAAACGACGACCTTCACCGCCACGACCTTCGCTGCGACCGCCTTCACGACGCTCACCACCGAAACCGCGACCACCGCCACGACGTTCGCCGCCACGGTCAGGACGTGGCTGTGCATCGCCCAGCAGCTGCATGTTCATCGGCTTGTTCAGGATGCGGGTGCGAGTAAAGTGCTGCAGTACTTCGCCCGGCATGCCTTTTGGCAGCTCAATGGTAGAGTGGGATGCGAACAGCTTGATGTTACCAATGTAACGGCTGCTGATGTCGCCTTCGTTAGCGATCGCGCCAACGATGTGACGAACTTCAACACCATCATCACGGCCCACTTCAATGCGGTACAGCTCCATGTCGCCCGCGTCACGACGCTCACGACGTGGACGGTCTTCACCACCGCGCTCTGGACGGTCACCACGTGGGCCACGATCGTTACGGTCGCCACGACGTTCGAAGCGATCGTCACGGTCACGGAATTCACGCTTAGGACGCATTGGTGCATCTGGTGGCACGATCAGGCTACGTTCGCCTTGCGCCATTTTCAGCAGTGCTGCAGCCAGAGTTTCCATATCCAGCTCTTCGCCTTCAGCGGTTGGCTGAATCTGCGACAGCAGTGCACGGTACTGATCCAGATCGCTGCTTTCCAGCTGCTGCTGAACTTTCGCGGCGAATTTCTCCAGACGGCGTTTGCCCAGCAGTTCTGCGTTTGGCAGGTCAGCTTCTGGAATGGTCAGCTTCATGGTGCGTTCGATGTTACGCAGCAGACGACGCTCACGGTTCTCAACGAACAGCAGCGCACGACCCGCACGACCTGCACGACCGGTACGGCCGATACGGTGAACGTAAGACTCGGAGTCCATCGGGATGTCGTAGTTAACAACCAGGCTGATACGCTCAACGTCCAGACCACGTGCTGCCACGTCGGTTGCAATCAGGATATCCAGACGACCGTCTTTCAGACGCTCCAGAGTCTGCTCACGCAGGGCCTGATTCATGTCGCCGTTCAGCGCTGCGCTGTTGTAGCCGCTACGCTCAAGCGCTTCAGCCACTTCCAGGGTCGCGTTTTTGGTACGAACGAAGATAATCGCCGCATCAAAATCTTCCGCTTCCAGGAAACGTACCAGCGCTTCGTTTTTGCGCATGCCGTATACAGACCAGTAGCTCTGGCTGATGTCCGGGCGAGTGGTGACGCTGGACTGAATACGCACTTCCTGCGGCTCTTTCATGAAGCGGCGGGTAATGCGACGAATCGCTTCTGGCATGGTTGCAGAGAACAGCGCGGTCTGATGACCGTCCGGGATCTGCGCCATGATAGTTTCTACGTCTTCGATGAAGCCCATACGCAGCATTTCATCTGCTTCATCCAGTACCAGGCCGCTCAGTTTAGAGAGGTCCAGAGTACCGCGCTTCAGGTGATCCAGCAGACGGCCAGGCGTACCGACAACAATCTGTGGGCCCTGGCGCAGGGCGCGTAACTGCACGTCATAACGCTGGCCGCCGTACAGGGCAACCACGTTTACGCCGCGCATATGTTTAGAGAATTCCGTCATTGCTTCAGCAACCTGAACAGCCAGTTCACGGGTTGGAGCCAGGACGAGGATCTGCGGTGCACGCAGGTCCGGATCAATGTTGTTCAGCAGCGGCAGCGAGAACGCCGCAGTTTTACCGCTACCAGTCTGGGCCATGCCCAGCACGTCACGACCAGAGAGCAGATGTGGGATACATTCTGCCTGGATCGGAGATGGTTTTTCGTAACCCAGATCGTTAAGGGCTTCAAGGATAGGAGCCTTCAGGCCCAGATCTGCAAAAGTGGTTTCGAATTCAGCCATGTAGTACGAGTGCCTCAATGTCAATGGCGGCCAGTCTACTTAGCTCATCGTGAAAATGATCTGCAATTTTCATTGAAAAGTGTGAACCGGCTCAAATTAGATGTATTGACGAACAACAACGCCCTCACCAGTTAAGGTGATGGCAATCAAAAGATTACGGGCTGATGTTTATGTCGTCAGCTATTGCTGGTCCGATTCTGCCAGGTCGTCTTGCTCCTGGCCCAAGAGCGATAATTCCAACAATGCATAACGGTGCTCAACGAAGTTGTGTACGTTGTTAGCAACCGCTAATTTGAACAGTGCCGTAGCGCTGTCCTTATCCCCCAGACTTAGGTAGTACTTACCTAAATAGAAGTTGGTTTCACTGAGATGCTCAGCGAGCGAGGTGTTATCCGTTGCGTCCGCCTTGAGGCGTTCCATCAGCGTTGCTTCGCTAATGTTGCCCAGGTAGAACTCGACAATGTTCCATCCCCACTGTTCCTTGTCCGATTTATCGAAGCGCTGTTTCAGTGCCTCTTTTGCCTGCTTCTCATCGAGCTTCCGCTCAACGATGTAAAGCCACAGGCTACGGAAAGGATCATTAGGATCGTCTTGATAAAACGCCAGCAGATCATCTTGCGCTAACTTGTCACGACCGCCGTAATATAATGCGATACCGCGATTCAAGTGCGCGTAGTTGTAAGTTGGATCAAGCTCAAGTACAGAATCAAACGCTTCATAGGCAGCATCAAAATTGCCTGCCTGCGTTAAATAAATGCCTAAGTAATTGAATACTTCAGGCATATCAGGTCGGATTGCCAGCGCTTGTGAAAAATCATTTCGCGCCAATGCCCTCAGACCGAGACTATCATACAACACTCCGCGCTCATATAA
The DNA here is from genome assembly GCF_046521475.1 of Enterobacter sp. CPE_E890. Taxonomy (NCBI): domain Bacteria; kingdom Pseudomonadati; phylum Pseudomonadota; class Gammaproteobacteria; order Enterobacterales; family Enterobacteriaceae; genus Enterobacter; species Enterobacter sp. CPE_E890. The sequence goes on from NZ_JBKFZW010000001.1 coordinate 4,406,527, forward strand.
AAGCTGTGCGCGTTCGTCATCGGTTAAAGCCCGACTGGCAAGAATTTGTTCCATGCGTGCCAGAATCACTTCCTGCTGCAAAGTCGGTTGCAATGGCACTGCGAGGACTTCGCTCTTACGCCAGGCAGAGTTGCTGCATCCTGCCAGCGTTAGAGCTGTCGCAACGAAACACCAGCGCAAAAAAGGCTTCATTTCCCACTCCCGAAGACAACTATTGGATGAACGTCCTGTCCCCCGGCGGCTTAACAAGGCGTCCTGCCTGATAATAGGCCCTCCGCAAAGCGGAGGGCAAATGGCAACTTACTCGCCTTGCTGTTCTGCTGCCTGTGCTTCTGGCGCAGCAGCTGGCTGAGACTGCTCGGTTGCTTCTTTAATGCTCAGACGGATACGGCCCTGGCGGTCAACTTCCAGAACTTTAACCGGTACTTCCTGGCCCATCTGCAGGTAATCGGTCACTTTCTCAACGCGCTTGTCAGCGATCTGAGAGATGTGAACCAGACCTTCTTTACCGCCACCGATGGCAACGAACGCGCCAAAGTCAACGATACGGGTCACTTTACCAGCGTAGATACGGCCCACTTCGATTTCTGCGGTGATTTCTTCGATACGACGGATAGCGAATTTCGCTTTCTCGCCATCGGTTGCAGCAATCTTCACTGTACCGTCATCTTCGATTTCGATGGTGGTGCCAGTTTCTTCGGTCAGAGCACGGATAACAGAACCGCCCTTACCGATAACATCTTTGATCTTGTCTGGATTGATCTTGATGGTGTGAATACGTGGAGCGAACTGAGAAATATCGCCACGCGGTGCGTTAATCGCCTGTTCCATCACGCCCAGGATGTGCAGACGCGCACCTTTAGCCTGGTTCAGAGCAACCTGCATGATCTCTTTGGTGATACCTTCAATTTTGATATCCATCTGCAGTGCAGAGATACCGTCGCGGGAACCCGCTACTTTGAAGTCCATATCGCCCAGGTGATCTTCGTCGCCCAGAATGTCAGACAGAACAACAAAGTTGTCGCCTTCTTTCACCAGACCCATTGCGATACCCGCAACAGCGGCTTTGATTGGCACGCCTGCATCCATCAGCGCCAGAGAGGCACCACACACGGAAGCCATAGAAGAAGAACCGTTAGATTCGGTGATTTCAGAAACCACACGAACGGTGTACGGGAATTTGTCTGCGTCTGGCATCACTGCCAGCACACCGCGCTTCGCCAGACGACCGTGACCAATTTCACGACGCTTCGGTGAACCCACCATACCGGTTTCACCTACGGAGTACGGAGGGAAGTTATAGTGGAACAGGAAGCTGTCAGTACGCTCGCCCATCAGTTCGTCGATGATCTGTGCATCACGGGCAGTACCCAGAGTTGCCGTCACCAGCGCCTGAGTTTCACCACGGGTGAACAGTGCAGAACCGTGAGTACGTGGCAGTACGCCAGTACGAACGTCCAGACCACGGATCATGTCTTTTTCGCGGCCATCGATACGCGGCTCACCAGCCAGAACGCGGCTACGAACAACGTTTTTCTCGATTGCGTGCAGGATTTCGCCAATTTCGTTAGCGTCCAGCGTTTCGTCTTCAGCAACCAGGGCAGCGGTAACGTCAGATTTGATCACGTCAACCTGAGCGTAACGCTCCTGTTTGTCAGTGATACGGTACGCATCGCTCAGACGAGATTCTGCCAGTGCAGCAACGCGTGCATTCAGTGCGTCGTTTGCCGCTTCTGGCTGCCAGTCCCAACGTGGTTTACCCGCTTCTTTCACCAGGTCGTTGATGTTCTGGATAACAACCTGCTGCTGATCGTGACCGAAGACCACGGCACCCAGCATCTGGTCTTCGCTCAGCAGTTCAGCTTCGGATTCAACCATCAGGACAGCCGCTTCAGTACCTGCAACCACCAGGTCCAGCTTACTTTCTTTCAGCTCTTCCTGAGTTGGGTTCAGTACGTACTGGTCGTTGATGTAACCGACGCGCGCAGCACCGATTGGGCCATTGAATGGAATACCAGACAGTGACAGGGCAGCAGATGCACCAATCATCGCTACGATGTCCGGGTTAACCTGTGGGTTAACGGAAACAACGGTCGCGATAACCTGAACTTCGTTCACGAAACCTTCCGGGAACAGCGGACGAACTGGACGGTCAATCAGACGCGCGATCAGGGTTTCGCCTTCGCTTGGACGGCCTTCACGACGGAAGAAACCACCTGGGATTTTACCGGCAGCGTAAGTACGCTCCTGGTAGTTAACGGTCAGCGGGAAGAAGTCCTGACCTGGTTTTGCTTTTTTCTGGCCCACTACGGTCACGAATACCGCGGTGTCATCCATGCTTACCATAACGGCAGCAGTAGCCTGACGTGCCATCATGCCGGTTTCCAGCGTGACGGTATGTTGACCATACTGGAATTTACGAACGATCGGATTCAGCAAAGTTCTGTCCTTTCTTAAATGTTTGACAGCACACCCACGGCGTGCTGTCGATTTAACCCGACCTTCTTCGCATCCTCGCGACTAATGACAACCAACACCCTCATGGGTGAAGCCTCTCATTAGCCGCGCGAACCTCTGCAATGAAGATCATTTATAGCAACAATACAATAGTTTCCAGTGAATTGCTGCCGTCTGGTTGAAAAAAGGGGCCATCAGGCCCCCTTTTCTGAAACTCGCAAGACTTAGCGACGCAGACCCAGACGCTCGATCAGCGCGGTGTAGCGTGCAACATCTTTACGTTTCAGGTAGTCGAGCAGTTTACGACGCTGAGAAACCATGCGCAGCAGACCACGACGGCTGTGGTGATCTTTTTTGTGCTCTGCAAAGTGACCCTGCAGGTGGTTAATCTGTGCAGTCAGCAGTGCAACCTGAACTTCGGTAGAACCGCTGTCGTTAGTACCACGACCAAACTCAGAAACGATTTTAGCTTTAGCTTCAACGCTTAGAGACATTTTCAAACTCCAAAGTATAAAGAATGTAAGGATGCCGATCTCTAATTCAGCAATCCAATGTACGCCCCGCAAATTGTTAAACAATTTACCAGACGTTAAGCGGCAATATTCTACTCGCCTCCCCAGCTTATCGCAAGGTGAGCCGTTATCGCCGTCACGCTTCTACCGGGTATTCGACGACCAGACGGCGCGGCGCAACGCGCCCTTCACCATCCATTTCGCCCATCCCAATAAACTTGCCTTCATCACCTTCAGTCACGCGTACCAGACCTTCCAGCGGCGCATCAGCCGTACGAACGGGGTTTCCGTTCTTAAAGTAAACGGACGATGTTAAAGGAAGATTAACAACAGGGAAGTCCGCTGCCGGACTGTCCATCGGCATCAGCAATGGATCCAGTAAATCTGCCGGAGCAATCCCCTGGGCTTCAGCCTGTTCAACCAACGCGCGAAGATGTTCAAGGGTCACCATCCGCTCTACTGGATACTTACTCACCGCAAGGCGGCGCAGGTAGATAACACACGCGCCACAGCCCAGTTTTTCACCGAGATCGTCGATGATGGTACGAATATAGGTGCCTTTCGAACAGTGTACTTCCAGCTCCAGCTCATCCCCTTCATGGCGAATAAACAGCAGTTCATACACGGTTATGGGACGGGCTTCACGCGGGACTTCAATGCCCTGGCGTGCATATTCGTAGAGTTTTTTTCCCTGATATTTCAGCGCCGAATACATCGACGGCACCTGCATCGTGTCCCCACGGAAGCTCTCCAGCGCAGCATCAAGCTGTTCCGCGCTGAATGTCACCGGACGCTCTTCTACCACCTGACCATCTGCGTCGGAGGTATCCGTACGCTGTCCTAGTTTGGCAATAACGCGGTAACGCTTATCGGAGTCGAGCAGGTACTGGGAAAACTTTGTCGCCTCCCCCAGACAAACCGGCAGCATACCGGTTGCCAGAGGGTCCAGCGCACCCGTGTGGCCCGCACGGTTGGCGTTAAAAATACGCTTAACTTTTTGCAGCACGTCGTTGCTGGAAGCGCCCTGGGGTTTATCCAGCAGCAGCACACCATGCACGTCGCGACCACGACGACGAGGACGACTCATTAGTCCTCCTTGCTGTCGTCCGCTGGGTTAACACGACGTTCGTCGTCATGTTTCACCACGCTGGTTACCAGGTTAGACATACGCATACCTTCGACCAGCGAGTTGTCGTAGAAGAAGGTCAGCTCAGGCACGATACGCAGACGCATCGCTTTACCAAGCAGAGAGCGGATGAAACCAGAGGCTTCCTGAAGGGCTTTGATACCGTTTTTAACTGCGGCTTCATCCTGATCGTTCAGGAAAGTCACGAACACTTTGGCATACGCCAGGTCACGGGACATTTCTACGCCAGACACGGTGGTCATCATACCCACGCGAGGGTCTTTAATTTCACGTTGCAGAATGAGGGCGATCTCTTTCTGCATTTCCTGCGCTACGCGCTGAGGGCGACCAAATTCTTTCGCCATAATAAATTCTCCAGACAAAAAAGGGGCTAAAGCCCCTTTTTTAAATTATTGCCGGGTGGCGCGAGGCGATCCCGGCCTACAATCGGTCATTAAGCGATGGTACGCTGAATTTCGATGATCTCGAACACTTCGATCATATCGCCAACGCGAACGTCGTTGTAGTTCTTCACGCCGATACCACATTCCATACCGTTACGGACTTCGTTCACGTCATCTTTGAAGCGGCGCAGAGATTCCAGCTCGCCTTCATAGATAACCACGTTGTCGCGCAGGACACGGATTGGGTTGTGACGCTTGATGATACCTTCGGTAACCATACAGCCCGCGATCGCACCGAATTTCGGTGATTTGAACACGTCACGTACTTCAGCCAGACCGATGATCTGCTGTTTCAGCTCAGGAGACAGCATACCGCTCATCGCAGCTTTCACTTCGTCGATCAGGTTATAGATGACGGAGTAGTAACGCAGATCCAGGCTTTCCGCTTCGATCACGCGGCGAGCAGAAGCATCAGCACGCACGTTGAAGCCAACCAGGATGGCGTTGGACGCTGCAGCCAGGGTTGCGTCAGTTTCGGTGATACCACCTACACCAGAACCGATGATCTTCACTTTAACTTCGTCGGTGGACAGTTTCAGCAAGGAGTCGGAGATCGCTTCCACAGAACCCTGAACGTCGGCTTTCAGAACAACGTTCACTTCGTGAACTTCGCCCTCGGTCATGTTGGCAAACATGTTCTCGAGTTTAGATTTCTGCTGACGAGCCAGTTTAACTTCACGGAATTTGCCCTGACGATACAGTGCAACTTCACGCGCTTTCTTCTCGTCACGCACAACGGTCACTTCATCACCGGCAGCCGGAACACCGGACAGACCCAGGATTTCCACTGGAATGGACGGACCTGCTTCCAGGACTTCCTGACCCAGTTCGTTACGCATCGCACGAACACGACCGTATTCGAAACCACACAGGACGATATCGCCTTTATGCAGCGTACCTTCGCGAACCAGAACGGTAGCTACAGGGCCACGGCCTTTATCCAGGAAGGATTCGATAACAGCACCGCTCGCCATACCGTTACGGATCGCTTTCAGTTCCAGAACTTCAGCCTGCAGCAGGATCGCGTCCAGCAGCTCGTCGATACCGGTACCTGCTTTCGCAGACACGTGTACGAACTGGCTTTCACCGCCCCACTCTTCTGGCATGATGCCGTACTGGGACAGTTCGTTTTTAACACGATCCGGATCCGCTTCTGGCTTATCGATCTTGTTCACTGCAACCACGACCGGCACACCCGCCGCTTTCGCGTGCTGGATAGCTTCGATAGTCTGTGGCATAACGCCATCGTCAGCAGCAACAACCAGAACAACGATATCTGTCGCCTGAGCACCACGAGCACGCATTGAGGTAAACGCGGCGTGGCCTGGGGTATCCAGGAAGGTGATCATACCGTTGTCAGTTTCTACGTGGTAAGCACCGATATGCTGGGTAATACCACCCGCTTCACCGGAGGCCACTTTCGTAGAACGAATGTAGTCGAGCAGAGAGGTTTTACCGTGGTCAACGTGACCCATGATGGTCACCACTGGCGCACGCGGCTCAGCCGCTGCACCGGTGTCACGGTCGCTCATTACCGCTTCTTCCAGCTCGTTTTCACGACGCAGGATAACTTTGTGGCCCATCTCTTCGGCAACCAGCTGTGCGGTTTCCTGGTCGATAACCTGGTTGATGGTCGCCATTGCGCCCAGCTTCATCATCGCTTTGATGACCTGAGAGCCTTTAACTGCCATCTTGTTCGCCAGATCGCCAACGGTGATGGTTTCGCCAATCACAACGTCACGGTTAACGGCCTGAGCTGGCTTCTGGAAGCCCTGCTGCAGAGAAGAACCTTTACGCTGTTTGCCACCTTTACCACCACGTACCGCTGCACGCGCTTCTTCACGGTCAGCTTTAGACTCGGCGTGTTTATTGCCTTTTTTCGCCGGACGCGCTGCTTTCGCATTGCGACCACGACCACGACCGCCTTCAACTTCACGGTCGTTATCATCTTCAGCCTGACGTGCGTGCTGAGAAGTGGTCACATGATAGTCGCTGGTATCTTCAGACTGCTCAGCGGTATCAACACCGTTCTTCTCGTTTTCTTCTGCCATACGACGTGCTTCTTCAGCCACACGACGTGCTTCTTCTTCCAGCTTACGACGGGCTTCTTCTTCCGCTTTACGCTTCAGCTCGGCAGCTTCATTTTCACGGCGGGCTTTTTCAGCCTGGGCGGTTTTGGTCATTTCGTCTGTCTGTTGATTGCTCACTTTGTCTTTTTCCGCAGCGTCACGCTTCACTTTATCACTTGCGTCGCGTTTCGCTTTTTCTGCGGCCTCACGTTCAGCTTTTAATTCTGCTTCACGTTTAGCGGTTGCTTCCGCCTCACGCTGAGCTTGTTCTTCCGCTTCACGCTGTGCCTGCTCTTCCGCGGCAAGGCGTTCTGCCTCTTGCGGATCACGTTTTACAAAGGTGCGCGTCTTGCGGACTTCAATTTGTACCGATTTGCTTTTGCCGCCGGTACCTGGGATGTTTAACGTGCTACGCGTTTTGCGTTGCAGCGTTAACTTGTCAGGCGTCGAACCGTGTTCACGGTTCAGATGCGTTAACAAGGTTTGTTTTTCTTGCGCGGTCACCGAGTCATCAGCGGACTTCGGGATCCCTGCATCAGCAAATTGCTGTACCAGGCGGTCCACGGAGGTCTGAATCTCAGCAGCCAGCGATTTTACAGTTACATCAGTCATGCTGTTCCTTCCTGCTACAGTTTATTACGCTTCGTCGCCGAACCAGCAAATATTACGTGCGGCCATGATGAGCTCGCCGGCTTTCTCGTCGGTTAAACCTTCGATATCAGCCAGGTCATCAACGCCTTGCTCAGCGAGATCTTCCAGCGTACAAACACCACGGGCAGCCAGCTTGAACGCAATCGCACGATCAAGACCTTCCAGATTCAGCAGGTCATCAGCCGGCTTCTTATCGCCAAGGCTTTCTTCCTGAGCCAGTGCCAGGGTGGTCAGTGCGTTTTTAGCGCGTTCACGCAGGGCTTCAACGGTTGGCTCATCCAGACCGTCAATTTCCAGCAGCTCTTTCATTGGCACATAGGCCAGTTCTTCCAGCGTAGAGAAACCTTCTTCAACCAGAACAGTGGCGAAATCTTCGTCAATATCCAGGTACTTCGTGAAGGTATCGATCGCCGCGTGGGCTTCAGCCTGATGCTTAGCCTGCAGGTCATCAACGGTCATGACGTTGAGTTCCCAGCCGCTCAGCTGAGACGCCAGGCGAACGTTCTGACCATTACGGCCGATTGCCTGAGCCAGGTTGCCCGCTTCAACTGCGATATCCATGGTGTGTTTGTCTTCGTCAACAACGATAGACGCCACATCAGCTGGAGCCATTGCGTTGATCACGAACTGCGCCGGGTTATCGTCCCACAGAACGATATCAATACGCTCGCCGCCAAGCTCAGTAGAGACAGCCTGAACACGCGCACCACGCATACCGACGCAAGCACCGACTGGGTCGATACGCTTGTCGTTGGTTTTCACCGCAATTTTCGCACGAGAGCCCGGATCGCGAGCCGCTGCTTTAATCTCGATAACTTCTTCGCCGATTTCCGGTACTTCGATACGGAACAGTTCAACCAGCATTTCTGGTTTAGAACGGGTCACGAACAGCTGTGCACCACGCGCTTCAGGACGCACGGCGTACAGAACACCACGAATACGGTCACCTGGACGGAAGTTTTCACGCGGCAGCATATCTTCACGCAGAATTACCGCTTCAGCGTTACCCGGCATCCCTTCGGATTTGATTTCCAGAGAGATGTTGTCGCGGTTCACTTTCTTCACCACGCCAGTAATGATTTCGCCTTCCTGATCGCGGAACTGGTCAACAACCAGCGCGCGCTCGGCTTCACGCACTTTCTGCACGATAACCTGTTTCGCGGTTTGGGTCGTGATACGGTCGAAAGTCACAGATTCAATCTGATCTTCAACGTATTCACCCACGTTCAGACTTTCGTCTTCAAAACGTGCCGCTTCCAGGGTGATCTCTTTGGTCGGCTGGGTCACTTCTTCAACGATTACCCAACGACGGAATGTATCGAAGTCACCGCTTTTACGATCGATTTCTACGCGAACATCGATCTCTTGCTCGTATTTTTTCTTGGTTGCTGTAGCCAGTGCACTTTCCAGCGCTTCGAAAATCTTCTCACGCGGCAGTGATTTCTCATTGGAGACGGCTTCAACAACAGCCAAAATTTCTTTGTTCATCGCGGGCTTTTCACCTCAATCCAGACTGTTAAAAGTGGGGAACCAGGTTCGCCTTCTGGATATTACTCAGCGCGAACACTTCATCTTTGCCTTCGACTGTTACCGTGATCATTTCACCATCAACGGCTTTGATAATTCCCTGCCATTTACGGCGGTTCTGTACGGCCATACGCAGAACGAGAGCCACTTCTTCACCGGTAAAACGCACATAGTGTTCGGCCGTGAACATCGGGCGATCGAGGCCAGGTGAGGAAACTTCCAGGTTGTACGCAACGGTAATCGGGTCTTCAACATCAAGAACCGCACTCACCTGGTGGCTAACATCAGCACAATCATCAACATTGATGCCATCTTCACTATCAATATAGATGCGCAGCGTCGATGTACGGCCGCGAACGAATTCGATGCCGACCAGTTCGTAGCCCAGTGCTTCGACCGGTGCAGTAATCATCTCTGTTAATTTTTGCTCTAATGTGGACAAGCCCACCCCCAAGACATAAAAAAAGGGCGTAAAGCCCAGTTATTCTGTAGTCAGATAACAAAAAACCCCGATAAATCGGGGCTTTAGATAACTGAACCCTATAGCCACAACTGTGGCCTGGAGCACTTTCCGAAAGAATTTTTTCAAATCCAGCTACGAAGGCTCTAAGTCTTCACAGTATATTTGAAAAAGAACTTTATGGGAAAGTGGTTGCGGGGGCCGGATTTGAACCGACGACCTTCGGGTTATGAGCCCGACGAGCTACCAGGCTGCTCCACCCCGCGCCTGAAACGTGGCAAATTCTACGCGTTTTGGACAGAATTTGCAAATAATGCTGGGATTTGGTACCGAAGACGGGACGTAAAATCGGCGTTCAGTATATTGATAGTTGACCCCACCTGTCAAGGCGACTTCCGTCAGAGCAATCAGACCAAAATTTTTACAAAAAACGCAGGAGTCTCTTTCGGTCATCGACAAAAGATGATTAAATGAATACTCACTTATTTTGCATAAAAATGCACAGATAGCGAAAGCGGTCTCTAATCAGTCAATCAAGCAGGGTTTTATTATATGACGACGATTCTCAAGCATCTTCCGGTAGGACAACGTATTGGCATCGCTTTCTCAGGCGGCCTGGATACCAGCGCTGCACTGCTGTGGATGCGCCAGAAGGGAGCGGTTCCGTATGCATATACTGCGAACCTCGGTCAGCCAGATGAGGAAGATTATGATGCGATCCCTCGTCGTGCCATGGAATATGGCGCAGAGAACGCACGTCTGATTGACTGCCGTAAGCAACTGGTCGCTGAAGGTATCGCGGCTATTCAGTGTGGCGCGTTCCATAACACCACCGGTGGCCTGACCTATTTCAACACCACCCCACTGGGCCGTGCCGTGACCGGAACGATGCTGGTTGCGGCCATGAAAGAAGATGGCGTGAACATCTGGGGTGACGGTAGCACCTATAAAGGCAACGATATCGAACGTTTCTATCGTTATGGTCTGCTGACGAACGCTGAACTGCAGATCTACAAACCGTGGCTGGATACTGACTTCATCGACGAGCTGGGTGGCCGTCATGAGATGTCCGAATTCATGATCGCCTGTGGTTTTGACTACAAAATGTCAGTCGAGAAAGCCTATTCCACCGACTCCAATATGCTGGGTGCGACGCACGAAGCAAAAGACCTGGAGTTCCTTAACTCCAGCGTGAAGATCGTTAACCCAATCATGGGCGTGAAGTTCTGGGACGAAAACGTCAAAATCCAGGCAGAAGAAGTGACCGTGCGTTTCGAACGTGGTCATCCGGTTGCGCTGAACGGCAAAACCTTCTCTGACGATGTTGAGCTGATGCTGGAAGCAAACCGTATCGGTGGTCGTCACGGTCTGGGCATGAGCGATCAGATTGAAAACCGTATCATTGAAGCGAAAAGCCGCGGTATCTATGAAGCCCCGGGGATGGCGCTGCTGCATATCGCCTACGAGCGTCTGCTGACCGGTATTCACAACGAAGATACCATTGAGCAGTATCACTCTCATGGCCGCCAGCTGGGTAAACTGCTGTATCAGGGCCGCTGGTTCGATCCGCAGGCGCTGATGCTGCGTGATTCCCTGCAACGTTGGGTAGCGAGCGCCATCACTGGTGAAGTTACGCTGGAACTGCGTCGCGGTAACGACTACTCCATCTTGAACACCGTGTCTGACAACCTGACTTACAAAGCAGAACGTCTGACCATGGAGAAAGGGGAATCTGTGTTCTCTCCGGACGATCGTATTGGCCAGTTAACCATGCGTAACCTGGACATCACCGATACCCGTGCGAAGCTGTTTAACTATGTTGAGAATGGCCTGCTCTCAGCCAGTTCCGGTAATGGTCTGCCGCAGGTTGAAAACCTGGAGCACAGCGATAAGAAGTAATCGCTGACAAGAAATGCAAAAGGCGTCCGATGGACGCCTTTTTTATGCCTGTGAATCCACAGACCACAGACGAAAAAAAAGACGTCTTTCGACGTCTTTCTTCTGGAATATTGGTACCGAGGATGGGACTCGAACCCACAAGCCCGTTAGGGCACTACCACCTCAAGGTAGCGTGTCTACCAATTCCACCACCTCGGTACAGAATACTTAGTGCGGGATATCGCTGGTCGGCTTAGCCGGAGCAGCTGGTTGAGTTTGCTCAGTTTTTGCTGGCGCGCTCAGATTTTCCCACTCGCTTCCTTTGCTGGTCTTGTTGCTGTTGATATTGCCAAGCACCAGACTGATGATGAAGAACAGCGTAGCCAGAATCGCCGTTGTGCGGGTCATGAAGTTCGCAGAACCACTTGAACCGAACAGCGTACCGGAAGCGCCTGCTCCGAAGGAGGCTCCCATATCAGCGCCTTTACCTTGCTGCAGCATAATCAGCGCTACGAGAGCGATGGCTACAATAAGGAAAACAACTAAAAGAGCTTCGTACATAATCAACCTGTTCCTTGCGGATTTGCCGCATACCAATGCTTCGACCAATTAGCAGGATTTTTGTTTCCCACTGAAGCGGGTGTGAATACTAACCAAAGCGAATGACCTTCGCAAGGGCATTTTTGATGCATTGTATCAACTGCGGAAAAAAACAGCAAAAAGCCATTAATTGCTCAAAACAAAGGCGACAAAAGCCGCCTTTTTAAACATTTAGCGTGCAAGATTATGCAGCTTTTACGGCATCCGCGATACGGTGCGCAAATTCATTAACCTGCGCTTCGTCTTCACCTTCCACCATCACGCGAATCAATGGTTCAGTGCCGGACTTCCGCAGCAGTACACGCCCACGGTTGCCCAAAGCCGCTTCAACATCCGCCATCACCGCTTTCACGTTATCATTTTCCAGCGGATCGCCTTTACCGGCGGTAAAGCGTACGTTCACCAGGATCTGCGGGAACATTTTCATACCGCTGCAGAGATCGTGCAGGCTCATATGGTTGCGCGCCATGGCCGCAACCACCTGCAGTGCGGCGACGATACCGTCCCCGGTGGTGGTTTTGTCGAGCAGAATCACGTGACCGGAGTTTTCCGCGCCAATGCGCCAGCCCTTCTCCTGCAGTTTTTCCAGCACGTAGCGGTCACCCACTTTCGCGCGCACAAACGGAATACCGAGCTGTTTCAGCGCCAGTTCCAGGCCCATGTTACTCATTAAGGTACCGACTGCGCCGCCGCGCAGCTGACCCTGACGCAGACCTTCACGCGCGATGATATACAGGATCTGGTCACCATCGACCTTATTGCCTTCGTGGTCGACCATGATCACGCGGTCACCGTCGCCGTCCAGCGCAATGCCCAGATCGGCTTTTTCCGCCAGCACACGCGCCTGCAGGGCACGAACGTCTGTCGCGCCGACCTGCTCGTTAATGTTCAGACCATCCGGCTCACACCCAATGGTAATCACTTTTGCGCCCAATTCACGGAAGACATTCGGGGCAATGTGGTAGGTCGCACCGTTTGCGCAGTCCACCACAATTTTGAGATGCGCCAGACTCAGTTCGTTCGGGAATGTTCCTTTGCAGAATTCGATATAACGACCCGCGGCATCGACAATACGGTTAGCTTTACCCAGCTCTGCGGAATCGACACAGGTGATCTCTTTTTCCATTTCGGCTTCGATGGCTTCTTCCACTTCATCCGGCAACTTGGTGCCATCGATGGAGAAGAACTTGATACCGTTGTCATAGAACGGGTTGTGTGAAGCTGAAATAACAATCCCCGCTTCGGCACGGAAGGTACGCGTCAGGTACGCGACTGCAGGTGTTGGCATTGGCCCCGTAAAGGATGCTGATAGCCCGGCAGCTGCAAGACCCGCTTCCAGTGCAGATTCCAGCATATAGCCCGAAATACGGGTGTCTTTACCGATAATGATCTTACGGGATCCATGACGTGCCAGTACCTTGCCAGCAGCCCAGCCAAGCTTCAGGACAAAATCAGGAGTGATTGGAGCATCGCCTACACGCCCACGGATACCATCGGTACCAAAATATTTACGATTACTCATAGCGTTTGTTTTCCTTCGCTGCCAGTGTGGCTTCCACCACACGCATGGCTTCTACTGTTTCTTTGACGTCATGGACACGGATAATGTGCGCACCTTGCATCGCCGCAATCACCGCGCAGGCCAGACTACCGCTCAGGCGTTCCCCTGGCCCCACATTCAGTAACTGACCAATCATCGACTTTCTCGACATCCCCACCAGCAGCGGCAGGTTAAAGTGATGAAATTCCGATAAGCGCGCAAGCAATGCATAATTGTGGGAGAGATTTTTACCGAAACCGAACCCCGGGTCGAGCAGCAATTTCTCTTTTGCGATACCTGCACGTTCGCAGCGCGCAATATGCTCAATAAAGAAGCGATTCACATCGGCATACACATCATCATACTTTGGCGCTTCCTGCATGGTTTTCGGTTGCCCTTGCATATGCATCAGGCAAACCGGCAAGCCGGTTTCCGCAGCGGCTTCAAGTGCGCCAGGTTCAGTAAGCGAACGGATATCATTGATAATGTGAGCACCTGCTCTCGCCACTTCACGGATCACTTCTGGCTTGGATGTATCAACAGAGATCCAGACCTCAAATCGCTGTGCTATCGCTTCCACCACCGGTACTACGCGTGCCAGTTCCTCTTCCACAGAAACGTCCGCCGCACCAGGACGCGTCGATTCGCCGCCAACGTCAATGATCGTTGCACCTGCATTGATCATTAAATTCGCGTGCTTAACCGCTTCGATAAGCGTGTTATGCGTGCCACCGTCGGAGAAGGAGTCAGGGGTAACATTCAGGATCCCCATCACATGGGGATGTGAGAGATCGAGGTGCGAGTCCTGAGCGAATAGTTTCATGGCAAAATCCCTGGTATTTTCAAGGTTAAACAGAAAAGAAAAACCCCGGAGCAAGCTCCAGGGTTTGAGGTACAGACAAACGCGTCAACAGCAGTGACTTACTTATCGCCCAACTGTTCTGACATGGTGTTGCCCGGGTTTGGCGTACGCGGTTCATCAACCGGACGCGGCGCACGCGGGGTGCCATTGTTGTCAGAATTGTTGGAAGCACCAGGGTCTTCCCAGCCTGCTGGCGGACGCACTTCGCGGCGTGCCATCAGGTCGTCAATCTGCGGAGCATCGATGGTCTCATATTTCATGAGCGCATCTTTCATTGAATGCAGAATGTCCATATTGTCGTTCAGGATCTGACGTGCGCGACCGTAGTTACGTTCAATCAGCGCTTTCACTTCCTGGTCGATGATACGTGCAGTCTCATCGGACATATGTTTCGCTTTCGCCACAGAACGGCCCAGGAATACTTCACCCTCTTCCTCTGCATACAGCAGCGGACCGAGTTTGTCGGAGAAGCCCCACTGAGTCACCATGTTACGCGCCAGGTTTGTCGCGACTTTAATGTCGTTAGACGCACCGGTAGAAACATGTTCCGCACCGTAGATAATCTCTTCCGCCAGACGACCGCCGTACAGGGTTGAAATCTGGCTTTCCAGTTTCTGACGGCTGGCGCTGATCGCGTCACCTTCAGGCAGGAAGAAGGTCACACCCAGCGCACGACCGCGCGGAATAATCGTCACCTTATGCACCGGATCGTGTTCCGGTACCAGGCGGCCGATAATCGCGTGACCCGCTTCGTGGTACGCCGTGGACTCTTTCTGCGCTTCGGTCATCACCATGGAGCGACGTTCCGCACCCATCATGATTTTGTCTTTCGCTTTCTCGAACTCTACCATCGACACAACACGCTTGTTACCGCGAGCGGCAAACAGTGCTGCTTCGTTGACGAGGTTAGCCAGGTCCGCACCGGAGAAGCCCGGGGTACCGCGCGCAATAATTGCCGCGTCGATATCTGGCGCCAGCGGTACGCGACGCATATGGACTTTCAGAATCTGTTCACGACCGCGAACATCTGGCAGACCCACCACAACCTGACGGTCGAAACGGCCTGGACGCAGCAGCGCCGGGTCAAGTACGTCAGGACGGTTAGTCGCCGCGATAACGATGATACCTTCGTTACCTTCGAAACCGTCCATCTCAACCAGCATCTGGTTCAGCGTCTGTTCACGTTCATCGTGACCACCGCCCAGACCTGCGCCACGCTGGCGGCCTACGGCGTCGATTTCATCGATGAAGATAATGCACGGTGCCGCCTTCTTAGCCTGCTCGAACATGTCACGCACACGAGATGCACCGACACCCACGAACATTTCTACGAAGTCAGAACCCGAAATGGTAAAGAACGGCACCTTCGCTTCACCCGCGATAGCTTTCGCCAGCAGGGTTTTACCGGTACCCGGAGGGCCAACCATCAGGACGCCTTTCGGGATCTTACCGCCCAGTTTCTGGAAACGGCTTGGCTCGCGCAGGTATTCAACCAGTTCACCGACCTCTTCTTTCGCTTCGTCACACCCGGCAACGTCAGCGAACGTGGTCTTGATCTGGTCTTCCGTCAGCATACGCGCCTTGCTCTTACCGAACGACATGGCACCTTTGCCACCGCCGCCCTGCATCTGGCGCATAAAGAAGATCCAAACGCCGATAAGAAGCAGCATCGGGAACCAGGATATGAAGATAGAAGCCAGCAGGCTCGGCTCTTCTGGTGGCTCACCAACGACTTTAACGTTTTTGGTCAAAAGGTTATCAAGCAGCTTAGGATCGTTCACCGGGATGTAGGTCGTGTAACGGTTACTATCTTTCTTGGTAACGTTGATCTCACGTCCGTTGATACGCGCTTCGCGAACCTGGTCCTGATTGACCTCCTGCAGGAAGGTAGAATAATCCACCTTGCGGCCATTCGACTCGCTGGGCCCAAAGCTCTGGAATACTGACATCAGCACAACGGCAATGACCAGCCAGAGAATTAGGTTTTTCGCCATGTCACTCAAGGGATTAACCTCACATTACAACTGTGTTAAAAACAGCGTCAGGATACTCTATATCCAGTTTCATTCAAACTTTCGCCTGAAATCCACCGGTTATCATTTTCGCCCGGTCGCTACAATATACACTTCACGGGAACGCGCCCGGGAAGAGTCCGGTTTACGAACTTTGACCTTCGCAAACAGGGAGCGAATTTCCTTAAGATACTCCTCGAAACCTTCGCCCTGAAACACCTTCACAACAAAACTACCACCAGGCGCTAGTACATCACGACACATTTCTAACGCTAGCTCCACCAGATACATGGCGCGGGGGATATCCACCGCCGGTGTTCCACACATATTTGGTGCCATATCCGACATGACAACCTGGACCTTACTATCACCAACACGATCAAGTAACGCTTTCAGCACTAATTCATCACGAAAATCGCCCTGAAGGAAGTCGACACCGACGATGGGATCCATTGGTAAAAGATCGCACGCGATGATTCGGCCGGTTCCGCCGATCTGCGTTACCGCATACTGGGACCATCCGCCAGGTGCCGCACCGAGGTCAACAACCGTCATCCCCGGCTTAAAAAGTTTGTCACTTTGCTGTATTTCATCAAGTTTAAACCAGGCGCGGGATCGCAACCCCTTTTTCTGCGCCTGTTGAACATATTTATCGCTAAAGTGTTCCTGAAGCCAGCGGCTGGAGCTGGCAGAACGCTTTTTACCTGTCATTTAACATTTCCGTCCTGGTTCATCGTTGCTTGCCTGTGACGTAAATTTCTACGCAGCTATTTGGCGATATAAGGGAGATGGCGGTAGAATGAACCGTTTTCAATCCCAACGTAAGCAAAAATATACGATGAATCTGAGTACTAAACAAAAACAGCACCTTAAAGGTCTGGCACATCCGCTCAAGCCTGTAGTCATGCTTGGCAACAATGGTTTGACCGAAGGGGTGCTTGCCGAGATTGAACAAGCGCTGGAACACCACGAGCTGATCAAGGTGAAAATCGCCTCTGAAGACAGAGACACTAAAAACCTGATCGTGGAAGCCATCGTGCGCGAAACCGGCGCCTGTAATGTACAGGTCATCGGTAAAACGCTGGTGCTCTACCGCCCATCTAAAGAGCGTAAAATCTCGCTGCCACGCTAAGGATATCCTGAATCGAACACATTTACTGTGTAAAACGAGGGATTTCTGTCAGCAGGTGAGCAAAATGCCACGCTCCTTGAGTTGATAAAAGGCCGCTACGCGGCCTTTTTCTTTTCTTTACAATGTATCAACATCTTAGCAGAGAGGCGAATTACAGGTACTCGACCTTGATAATTTCGTACTCCACTTCACCACCTGGGGTGCGGATAGTCACAACATCATCCTGCTCTTTGCCAATCAGGCCGCGAGCGATTGGCGAGTTCACCGAAATCAGGTTCTGTTTAAAATCGGCTTCATCATCGCCCACGATGCGGTAAGTCTGCTCTTCGTCGCTGTCCAGGTTCAGCACAGTAACGCTTGAGCCGAAGATCACGCGGCCATTATTTGGCATTTTTGTGATGTCGATAACCTGCGCATTAGACAGCTTGGCTTCGATATCTTTAATACGCCCTTCGCAAAAGCCCTGCTGCTCACGCGCCGCATGATATTCAGCATTCTCCTTCAGGTCGCCATGCTCACGCGCTTCCGCGATAGCGGCGATAATTTCAGGGCGGCGAACGGATTTCAGGAAATCCAGCTCTTCGCGCAGTTTTTCGGCACCACGTAAGGTCATCGGAATAGCTTGCATTTGTTATACCTCTTAAACATTCCTGTTGGGAGCAGTGTTCCCTGCCCCAGCCGCATTAGCAGGCCAGAAGCAAAAAGAAAACCGACCCGGGGTCAGGCCCCAGGTCAGCAGCAATTTTCAATTTGATACGCATTTTACCCCGAAGTTCACTATGGGTCATCGTTTACTTTGCAGTGCTATGCACCGTAGTATGACGGTTTGTTTTCGGGTTGTTAGCGCGAGATTATGCGATTTTCCAGTTTTATCATCGGATTGACTACCAGTATAACGTTCAGCGTTCAGGCTGCGAATGTTGATGAGTATATTAATCAACTGCCCGCAGGTGCCAACCTTGCATTGATGGTGCAGAAGGTCGGAGCGCCGACGCCAGAAATTGACTACCACAGTCAACAAATGGCGCTGCCCGCCAGTACCCAGAAGGTGATCACTGCGCTCGCCGCCCTGCTTCAGCTCGGGCCTGATTTTCGTTTTACCACCACCCTTGAGACCAAAGGCAACGTCGTGGGCGGTGAACTGAAAGGCGATCTTATCGCCCGTTTCGGGGGTGACCCGACATTTAAACGCCAGGATATCCGCAATATGGTTGCGGTGCTGAAAAAATCGGGTGTGCAGAAGATTGATGGAAATGTGCTGATCGACACCTCCATTTTTGCCAGCCACGATAAGGCTCCTGGTTGGCCGTGGAACGACATGACGCAGTGCTTTAGCGCCCCGCCCGCCGCCGCGATTGTTGACCGTAACTGTTTCTCTGTTTCGCTTTACAGCGCACCAAAGCCAGATGATTTAGCGTTTATCCGCGTGGCGTCCTACTACCCGGTCACCATGTTTAGTCAGGTACGCACGCTGGCCAAGGGCTCACCGGATGCGCAGTATTGCGAACTGGACGTGGTACCAGGCGATCTTAACCGCTTCACGCTGACGGGCTGCCTCACACAGCGCGCCGATCCGCTGCCGCTGGCCTTTGCGATACAGGATGGGGCAAGCTATGCGGGTGCCATTCTGAAAGATGAGCTGAAACAAGCGGGAATAACATACTCCGGCACGCTGCTTCGTCAGACGCAGGTCAATCAACCCGGCACGGTCATCGCCAGCAAACAGTCGCCACCGCTGCACGATTTGCTGCGAATTATGCTGAAAAAGTCTGACAACATGATTGCCGACACCGTGTTCCGCATGATTGGTCACGCGCGCTTTGGCGTGCCAGGTACCTGGCGCGCGGGTTCAGATGCTGTTCGTCAGATCCTGCGACAACAGGCAGGGATCGACCTGGGTAATACCATCGCCGTCGATGGCTCCGGGTTATCACGCCATAATTTGATCTCCCCGGCCAGCATGATGCAAGTGCTTCAGTACATTGCACAACATGACACTGAGCTAAACTTTATTTCTATGCTGCCACTTGCCGGGCAGGACGGCACGCTGCAGTACCGCGCCGGGCTTCACGCAGCCGGTGTGGATGGTAAAGTATCCGCTAAGACAGGTTCATTGCAGGGGGTTTACAACCTTGCAGGCTTCATCACCACCGCCAGCGGACAACGCATGGCATTCGTGCAGTATCTTTCCGGCTATGCCGTCGAACCGACCGACCAGCGCAATCGTCGTATTCCGCTTGTTCGATTCGAAAGCAGGCTTTATAAGGACATCTACCAGAATAACTAGCGATGAAACTACTCATAGTTGAAGACGATCTGTTATTACAGGAAGGGCTGGCGCTGGGGCTGGCCAATGAAGGGTATGCCCTCGATTGTGCTGGCACAGCGGCGGAGGCGGATGCTCTGATCCAGAGCGGCGAATACAGTCTGGTGATCCTCGATTTGGGCTTACCTGATAAAGACGGTGCCACGCTGCTCAGTCAGTGGCGACGCCGCGGGATCGCTAATCCAGTGTTGATCCTGACAGCACGCGATGCCATTGAAGATCGTATCACCGGCCTCGATGCTGGCGCAGATGATTACCTGGTGAAGCCTTTTGCACTGGCAGAGCTTCAGGCTCGCGTCCGGGCGTTAATACGCCGTTATCAGGGTCATAGCGATAACTTACTGACTGATGGCGATATTACGCTGAATCTGCAAACCCAGCAGGTACTACGTCAGTCCCAGCCAATTGAGGTGACACCAAAAGAGTTTGCTTTGCTGACGCGCCTGATTATGCGCAGCGGGCAAACGGTACACAGAGAAACCCTGCAACAGGATATCTACTCCTGGCAGGACGATCCGGGGTCCAATACCCTTGAAGTCCACATTCACAACCTGCGTCGTAAGCTTGGCAAAGACCGGATCAAAACCGTCCGTGGCGTTGGCTACCGCCTGGAGAGTCAGAAATGAACAGCATGCGTCGGCGATTGATGGTGCTGCTGGCGGTCATTCTGTTATTTTTCCAACTGATAAGCGTGATCTGGCTGTGGCATGAAAGCCGTGAACAGATTGGTTTTCTGGTCAGTGAGACGTTGTCGGCAAAAGCGCGGAATAATCACGTTGAAAAAGAGATCCGTGAAGCGATTGCCTCTCTGCTGGTCCCTTCTCTGGTGATGGTTGGCTTTACGCTGCTTTTCTCTTTCTGGGCAGTAACCTGGATAACCCAACCCCTGAATAAACTGCGTGCCAGCCTGGCTAACCGTTCGGCAGATAACTTAACTCCGCTTCCAATGTATTCCGACATGGAAGAAATTGGTGCCGTCACCACCTCGCTGAATCAGTTGCTCGCCCGGCTGGATAATACCATCCAACAGGAGCGTCTTTTCACCGCAGACGCCGCACACGAACTGCGGACGCCCCTTGCCGGTATCAGACTCCATCTGGAACTGATGGCACAATCTGGTTCTCCTCAGGCCGCGACGTTAATTAGCCGTATTGATCAACTCATGCACACCGTTGAGCAACTGCTGATGCTGGCCCGAGCCGGGCAAGCAATGGCCAGCGGCCATTACGAAACGGTGAACTGGACAGACAATATCATCACCCCGCTCAGCCTTGAGCATGAAGCCAAAGAACATACCGTGATATGGCCTGCTAAAAGTGCGCTCACGGTTCAGGGAGACGCCGTGCTTCTGCGTCTGATGCTGCGTAACCTGCTGGAGAATGCCGGTCGTTACAGCCCGTCAGGAACAACCATTAAAGTGTCATTAAACGAGGTCGAGGGGGGTACCCAGGTCAGCGTTATCGACCAGGGACCGGGTATTGCTGAAGCGCACCGACAATCAATCACTGAACCGTTCCGGCGTCTTGATCAGCGTTTCGGTGGTAGCGGCCTGGGGCTGAGTATTGTTCAACGCATCGTGCAACTCCACCGCGGTAAGCTGACGCTTGATAACGGTGCTGAGGGCGGTTTAATCGCCAGCTGTTGGTTGCCCTCAACGCTGGAATAAAAAAAGCCCCTCGAACGAGGGGCTTTGAACTGATATTAGTGCTTGTAGATGAACTCGACGCCTTCTTCGTCGTCTTCATCCCAGTCATCATCCCAGTCTTCTTCCTCTTCCGCTTCCAGCTCTTCGAGCTGTTGACGGTGGTAGTCATCCCACATGAATTCGACTTTTTCAGGCTGTTTCGCTTCTTCGGCCTGAACAATTGGGTTCTCGATGATAAAGGTCATCACATCCCAGCAGAGGTCTTTCACACCAACCTGGCTTGCTGCAGAGATCAGGTAGTATTTCTCTTCCCAACCCATCGCTTCAGCAATCGCTTTAGCTTTCGCTTCCGCTTCGGCTTTGTCCATCAGGTCAATTTTGTTGAAGACCAACCAGCGTGGTTTATTCGCCAGTTTTTCGCTGTATTTTTCCAGCTCGCCGATGATGATTCGGGCGTTTTCAACCGGATCGGAACCGTCGATAGGATCGATATCAATGAGGTGCAGCAATACGCGGCAGCGCTCAAGGTGTTTCAGGAAGCGGATACCCAGACCGGCACCTTCAGCAGCACCTTCAATCAGGCCCGGAATATCGGCAACCACAAAGCTCTTCTCGTTATCCATGCGGACAACGCCCAGGCTTGGTACCAGTGTGGTAAACGGATAGTCCGCCACTTTAGGTTTCGCGGCAGACACGGCGCGAATAAACGTCGATTTACCGGCATTTGGCATACCCAGCATGCCCACGTCTGCCAGAAGCATCAGCTCCAGTTGCAGATCGCGCTTATCGCCAGGCGTCCCCATCGTTTTCTGACGTGGAGTACGGTTAACAGAAGATTTAAAACGGCTGTTACCCAGACCGTGCCAGCCACCTTTTGCGACCATCAGACGCTGGCCGTGTTTGGTCATGTCACCCATGGTCTCACCGGTACCCTGGTCGATAACACGCGTACCGACAGGAACCTTAATAGTGACATCTTTACCGCGTTTACCGGTACAGTCACGGCTCTGGCCATTCTGGCCACGTTCAGCGCGGAAGGATTTTTCGAAACGGTAGTCGATCAGCGTGTTGAGGTTCTCATCCGCCTCCAGCCAAACGTCACCACCATCCCCGCCGTCACCGCCATCAGGGCCACCACGTGGGATATATTTTTCACGGCGGAAGCTCACGCAACCGTTGCCGCCATCACCAGCCACGACCAGGATCGTCGCTTCATCAACAAACTTCATTTTACTCTCCGTAACTCATTCGCCTGAGCGGGGGACTACTACAACCGCTTCATTTTTGCGCCAACGTCCCCAAAGACGATGACCAATGGCGGAATACATCGCGCCCGCAACCACGACAAACGCACCGAGATAACCCAACAAGTTGAGCATCGGTCTGACGAAGACATCGGGCCAGGCCATTGATAACAAATCTGAAAATAACAGCGTAAACAGCGGAGTTAGCGTGATTAACGCGCTCACCTGTGCTGCCTGCCAGCGCGCCATCGCTTCGGCCAGCGCGCCATAACCGACCAGCGTATTCAGTCCACAAAAAATGAGACACGCCAGTTGCCAGTCGCTAAGCTGGGCAATCACACCCGGCTTTGCTAATGGCAGCAATGCTATTGTACACAAAGTGTACAGCAAAAAGAGGATCTGCTGTGAGGCAAGACGTCGCAATAACACCTTTTGCGCGACGCCATAACTCACCCAGACCGCTGCTGCTCCTACGCCGAAGATCACACCCCAGGTGTAATCCGTCAGCCGGGTAAAAATCTCTATCAGACTGGTGTTGAAGAACATCACCAGACCGCATAGCAGCATGCTCGCCCCGACAATCTGCGTACCGCGCATCTTCTCCTTGAGGATAAAGACGCTGGCAACCATCATGCCCACCGGTGAAAGCTGACCAATCACCTGCGACGCCGTGGGGCTGAGATATTGCAGGGAAGAGCTGAACAGGATGAAGTTACCGAACAGACCGCCCGTCGCGATAGCCAGCAACACCAGCCAGCGCGGTTTACGGAAGAGCCGCAAGGGAGGAAGCTTACCTTTGACAGCCAGGATGGCCCCGAGACCGATGCTTGCCATCAGAAAGCGATAAAAGACCACCGTAGGCGGCTCCATCACTTCCAGTACCTGCTTCATTGCAATTGGCAGGGCACCCCAGCACATTGCGGTGGTGAGCGCCAAAAGAATACCGATGCCGGCCTGCTGCTTCATGCCCGTTTTCCCTACAGAAAAAATTACCGGGTTTCCAATGTAAAAAGCCCCGCAACAGGGTGCGGGGCTTTAATCCGTTACCGGACCGAGAAAACCTTACTCAGCAACGATGCTGATGTATTTACGGTTGTTCGGGCCTTTAACTTCAAATTTCACTTTACCGTCTGCTTTAGCAAACAGAGTGTGGTCACGACCGCAACCTACGTTGTTGCCAGCGTGGAATTTGGTACCACGTTGACGAACGATGATGCTACCCGCCAGAACGGATTCGCCACCGAAACGCTTAACGCCCAGGCGTTTAGCTTCTGAATCGCGACCGTTACGTGTGGAGCCGCCAGCCTTTTTATGTGCCATTTAAATCTCTCCTCAGGTCTTAGGCGCTGATGCCAGTAATTTTCACATCAGTGAACCACTGACGGTGGCCCTGCTGCTTACGGTAGTGCTTACGACGACGAAACTTAACGATTTTAACTTTCTCGCCACGACCGTGTGCAACAACTTCAGCTTTGATAACGCCGCCATCAACGAAAGGAACGCCGATTTTGACTTCTTCACCGTTTGCGATCATCAGAACTTCAGCGAATTCAACAGATTCGCCAGTTGCGATGTCCAGCTTTTCCAGGCGAACGGTCTGACCTTCGCTTACTCGGTGTTGTTTACCACCACTTTGGAAAACCGCGTACATATAAACTCCGCTTCCGCGCACGTCCTCGTATGAATCAGAGTGCGCTATAAATATTCACAATAGGGCGCGAATATTACGCAAAACGCGAGCCTTTGACAAGTGCTACCGTCAATACATGAAGAAAAAAAACACAACACGTACGGTAACGTTTATCTGAGCCGTTTTTTCAGTACAATCAGCACTACTATTGATAAACCGAAACCCTTCGTTACCCCATTGAAGATGGGATCAACAGGATAAAAAGCCCGGCTTTTGCGATGAATTTAGAAAAAATCAACGAGTTAACCGCGCAAGATATGGCGGGTGTGAATGCAGCAATCCTGGAGCAACTCAACTCTGATGTTCAACTGATCAATCAGTTGGGCTATTACATCGTCAGCGGCGGCGGTAAACGCATTCGCCCGATGATTGCTATTCTGGCTGCCAGAGCCGTTGGCTATCAGGGAAATGCCCACGTGACTATCGCAGCACTTATCGAATTTATTCACACGGCGACGCTTCTGCATGACGACGTTGTGGATGAATCGGATATGCGTCGTGGTAAAGCCACGGCAAACGCTGCTTTCGGGAACGCAGCCAGCGTTCTGGTGGGGGATTTTATCTATACCCGCGCCTTCCAGATGATGACCAGCCTGGGCTCTCTGAAAGTACTGGAAGTGATGTCTGAGGCCGTTAACGTGATCGCTGAAGGCGAAGTGCTGCAGCTGATGAACGTCAACGACCCTGACATCACCGAAGAAAACTACATGCGCGTGATTTACAGCAAAACCGCGCGCCTGTTTGAAGCAGCTGCCCAGTGCTCCGGTATTCTGGCGGACTGTACCGAAGCACAGGAAAAAGGCCTGCAGGATTACGGTCGTTATCTGGGGACCGCATTCCAGTTAATTGATGATTTGCTGGACTACAGTGCTGACGGCGAAACGCTCGGCAAAAACGTGGGCGATGACCTGAACGAAGGCAAACCCACCCTGCCACTGCTGCATGCTATGCGCAACGGTTCAGCCGAACAGGCGAAAATGATCCGTGAAGCAATTGAGCAGGGAAATGGCCGTCATCTGCTGGAACCTGTGCTGGAAACCATGGCAATCTGCGGATCGCTGGAATGGACGCGCCAACGTGCGGAAGAAGAAGCCGACAAAGCCATCGAAGCTCTTCAGGTCATTCCCGACAGCCCATGGCGCGATGCACTGATTGCGCTGGCCCACATCGCCGTTCAGCGAGACCGTTAATCCTTCCAGCATCTCCCTGCGGCCATCGCGGGGAGATTCCAGCACACACCTGTAAATTCCGTGTTCATGTAAATTCATCGGTTTAAAGGCCGCATGAATAAAGCCATGCCTTATTCTGAATATCCCTTCCAGTAACGCGAACTTTTTAGAACAAGAGTTTGAAATGGGTATAGTAAGCCTGTCGTTTCAGAAGAAACGGCGTGAGTAAATCCGAACTTAAGGACAGCGTTATGGATACGAAATTTATCGACTGGCACACGGCAGATATCATTGCGGCACTGCGCAAAAAAGGCACTTCACTGGCAGCTGAATCTCGCCGCAATGGCCTGAGTTCTTCTACCCTGGCAAACGCCCTGACTCGTCCCTGGCCAAAGGGAGAATTAATTATCGCAACGGCGCTGGATACGCATCCGTGGGTGATCTGGCCCTCGCGTTACCACGATCCCATTACCCATGAATTTATCGACAGATCGCGCATGATTCGCCAGAAAAAAGCAAAGAAAAAACCGCAGGAATAATGCGATTTTTGACAGGAACAGCAACCCCCCGGTCATTGCTGGCAGGGGGCTGCCGGAACGATTACTCGCCCTTCACACGCTCGATATTGGCACCCAGCGCGCGCAGTTTATCTTCGATACGCTCATAGCCACGATCGATGTGGTAAATACGATCCACAACCGTCGTACCTTCCGCGATACACCCCGCCAGCACCAGGCTTGCGGACGCACGCAAATCGGTTGCCATCACCTGAGCACCGGACAGCTTCTCAACGCCATGGCAAATCACGGTATTACTTTCGATCTCAGCACGTGCACCCATACGGATCAGCTCCGGTACGTGCATAAAGCGGTTCTCGAAAATGGTTTCAGTGATGAAGCCAGTACCTTCAGCCACCAGGTTTAGCAACGTGAACTGAGCCTGCATGTCCGTCGGGAACGCCGGATGTGGTGCAGTACGCACATTCACCGCTTTTGGACGCTGACCATGCATGTCGAGGCTGATCCAGTCTTCACCGATCTCAATATCAGCACCCGCATCGCGCAGCTTCGCCAGCACCGCATCCAGCGTATCCGGCTGAGCGTTACGACAAACAATCTTACCGCCAGAGATCGCCGCAGCGACCAGGAAGGTACCGGTTTCGATACGGTCCGGCAGAACGCGATAGACACCGCCACCCAGACGCTCAACGCCTTCGATGGTGATACGGTCGGTACCCTGACCGGAGATCTTCGCACCCAGCGCGACGAGGAAGTTTGCGGTATCCACAATTTCCGGTTCGCGCGCGGCATTTTCAATAATGGTGGTCCCTTCTGCCAGCGTTGCCGCAGACATAATGGTGACCGTTGCGCCTACGCTCACTTTGTCCATGACAATGTGCGCGCCTTTCAGGCGACCATTCACGGACGCTTTAACGTAACCTTCTTCCAGTTTGATCTCTGCGCCCAGTTTCTCCAGACCAAAGATATGCAGGTCAACCGGGCGTGCGCCGATTGCACAGCCGCCAGGCAGTGAAACCTGCCCCTGTCCAAAACGCGCCACCAGCGGGCCAAGCGCCCAGATGGACGCACGCATGGTTTTCACCAGATCGTACGGCGCAGAGAAGTTGTTCACATTGCTGGCATCGATCCAGACGGAACCATTACGCTCAACTTTGGTTCCCAACTGGGTGAGCAGCTTCATGGTGGTGTCGATATCTTTCAGCTTTGGTACGTTCTGAATTTCTACCGGCTCTTCCGCGAGCAGCGCAGCAAAGAGGATTGGCAGAGCGGCGTTTTTCGCGCCAGAAATTGTGACTTCGCCCTGGAGACGCGTTGGCCCCTGTACACGAAATTTATCCATTGTGTGTTCTCTTATAAATTCAACCGTGCTGCGGGCCTGTCGCCCTCAGCTCAAAAACCGTTTAGTTTGCGATCGCGTGCCCACTCTTGCGGGGTGAACGCTTTAATCGACAGGGCGTGGATGCGGTTATCCGCAATATATTCCATCAGCGGCGCGTACACAGCCTGCTGCTTCTTCACACGGCTCATACCGTCGAACATCTCACCCACAGCAATAACCTGGAAGTGACTGCCATCGCCAGTGACGTGGGCTTCCTGAAGGGAAAGTGCATTCATCAGCACTGTCTGGATTTCATGATTTTCCATGGGCTCTTAATCATCTGATAGTGAAAACAAGCCCAACATCTTAGAGCAAAGTGACGTCGTCTTAAACAAGCAAAAAGCCCCGACGATGAAACTGTCAGGGCTTTCAGAAGTAACGCACTGAAAATACTAACGAGGCAGCACGTCGTGAGGGAGATTGTAGAGCTGCGCGAGGGTAACGACATTATCACTCGCGCCGTGAAGCTTGACGCTTTGCCCCTGCTTTTTCCCCACGGCAACCAGATGGGCGAGCAGCGCAATACCTGCTGTATCCACCCGTGTGACCTCGGTTAAGTCGATGAGCGTCACACCCTGCATCGCTTCATGACGTTTATCCCACAATGGGTTCAGCAGATCCTGATCAAGTTCACCGGACAGCTTTAATGTCTCGCCTTCACGCGACCAGCTGAGTTGCTGAGACATTACTTCTTCTCATCCAGTGTAATTTTCTGACGAGAAATAGACTGCAGCTGCGCGGTAAGGCCATCAATGCCTTTGGTACGCAGCAGGTCGCTCCACTCGTTCTGTTTGGTGGTGATCATGCTTACCCCTTCGGCAATCATGTCATACGCCTGCCAGTGCCCCGTCTGGCTGTTTTTACGCCACTGGAAATCCAGACGAACCGGCGGACGGCCGTTAGGATCGTTGATGGTCACGCGGATAGGTACGATGGTCGCATCGCCCAGCGGCTGCTCAGGCGCAATCTGATAGGTCTGACCATGGTACATCGCCAGCGCCTGGCCATAAGCCTGTTTCAGGTATTCACGGAACGCGGCAAAGTAAGCATCACGCTGCGCGGGGGTCGCGTCTTTGTAATAACGTCCCAGCACCAGCGCACCTGCATATTTGATCTGCACATACGGCAGCAGTTCCTGATCGACAACATCACGCAGATAATCAGGATTAGCACGAATTTTAGGTTGCTCGTTTTTAAGACGGTCGAAAGTCTTCTTGGCCGCTTCGTCCATCTGTTTGTACGGGTTACTCTGATCCGCAGCGTGGGCTGCGGTGAGAGGGGCAATGACCAGCATGGCAACCATTAACAGTCGTTTAAACATGAATGACTTCTCCTGAAATTAATTCGTCGTGCCAGATGTCGGTGCGACGTTGGTGTGATCTTCAGTCTGCGCAGGGGCAGCATCGGATTTTTTCTCATCCCCTTTACTGTTGTAAAGGAACTGACCAATCATATCCTCCAGCACCATTGCGGACTTCGTATCCTGGATAACACTGCCGTCTTTAAGGATAGTCGTTCCGAGCTCTGGGTCTTCAAAACCAACGTTAAGCGCCAGATATTGTTCACCCAGCAGGCCGGAAGTCCGGATCGAAAGAGAACTGGTGTCCGGAATATGGTTATAACGCTCTTCGATATCCATCGCGACGCGTGGGAGATAGGTTTTCTCATCAAGCGTAATGTCCGACACACGGCCGATCACCACGCCACCAATACGTACCGGTGAACGCGCCTTCAGCCCGCCGATATTATCGAAGGTGGCATAAATACGATATGTCGGCTCGGTGCGGACAGATGTGATATCCGCCGCTCGCAGGCAGATAAACAGCGCCGCCAGCAGTGCCAGTAACAGGAACACGCCGACCCAAATTTCATTTTTTCTCGTTTGCATGAACTCAATTCCCAAACATCAGTGCGGTGAGCACAAAATCCAGACCCAGTACGGCCAGCGACGAATGTACGACTGTACGCGTTGTTGCACGGCTAATGCCCGCCGACGTCGGGATGGCATCGTAACCATTGAACAATGCAATCCAGGTGACCGTAATAGCAAAGACCACGCTTTTAATCAGACAGTTGACCAGATCCATTCGCAGATCAATGGCGTCTTGCATGGCAGACCAGAAGAAACCGGCATCAATGCCTTTCCAGTGGACGCCAACCAGCGAGCCGCCCCAGATACCCACGGCGACAAACAGAATAGTCAGTAACGGTAACGAAATCACCCCAGCCCAGAAACGCGGCGAGATCACGCGACGCAGCGGATCAACCGCCATCATCTCCATGCTGGAAAGCTGCTCGGTCGCACGCATCAGGCCAATTTCAGCCGTTAATGCCGACCCCGCGCGCCCAGCGAACAACAGTGCCGCCACAACCGGCCCCAGTTCACGCAGCAGTGAGAGTGCCACCAGCATCCCGAGGCTGGTTTCTGCACTGTAGGTTGTCAGAACAAGGTAGCCCTGAAGCCCAAGCACCATACCGATAAACAGCCCGGAAACAATGATGATGAGCATCGACAGCACGCCGACATTATAGAGCTGACGCACCAGCAACGGTGCGTGCTTGCGGAATTCCGGCTTGCCGACCAGCGCGTTGAATAACATCAATCCGGCGCGCCCGAACGTCCTGATGGTTTTTATGCCACGGTGTCCGAGAGCGGCCAACGCATTTAACAGCATGAGTGGCTTAACTCCCTATTCCCAGTAAATCGTCACGATAGTCGCCCGCCGGGTAGCGGAACGGCACAGGGCCATCTGCAATACCGTCAAGGAACTGCCGCACGCGCGGATCGCAATTTTCCTGCAGCGCCTGAGCGCTACCGTGTGCGACGATCTTTTTGTCCGCCACGATATAGGCGTAATCGGCAATGCTCAATACTTCCGGTACATCGTGAGAAACCACGATACAGGTAACGCCGAGCGCGCTGTTCAGCTCAGAGATGAGCTTCACCAGCACACCCATCGTGATAGGATCCTGTCCGACAAACGGTTCGTCGAACATAATTAAATCAGGTTCTAAAGCAATCGCTCGCGCCAGTGCAGCGCGTCGCGCCATCCCACCGGACAGTTCCGAAGGCATCAGTTTTGCAGCCCCTCGCAAACCGACGGCTTCAAGCTTCATCATCACCGTGCTTTTCAGCAGCTCAGGCGGCAGGCTGGTATGCTCGCGCAACGGATAGGCCACGTTATCAAAGACGTTCATGTCGGTGAACAGAGCCCCCGACTGAAAGAGCATGCTCATGCGTTTACGGACAGTATACAGGCGCGAGCGCGACATCTCCGGGATGTTTTCGCCATCAAAGAGGATTTCACCGCTATCCGGTGGGATCTGCCCACCAATGAGGCGCAGCAGGGTCGTTTTACCGATCCCGGACGGCCCCATGATGGCAGTGATCTTGCCACGCGGTACGGTCAACGAAATATCATCAAATATCAATCGGTTGGCGCGAGAAAAACTCACACCGCGAACATCGACTAAATTCGCCATCGTTTGGCTCATTTATTGTTCCTTTCTTACCCTGCTCACATTAAGGCATGCAGCCTGAATCAGCCCCAAACTCAGCATTTTTACAGAATAATAGCCGTTGAGGTTAGCGAAAGCTGGCATTTGTTTTACTTTTCCGGCGCATAAAGTCAAAATTAGGAATTCGTTACGCCTCAGACAGTATGCAGTCCAGCCATTCCCGCGCGATGGACCGACGAGTATACCTGAAGAAAGGACTTTTGATGCTTTTAGCAACAGCACTGTTAATAATTGGTTTACTTTTGGTGGTCTACAGTGCTGACCGTTTAGTGTTTGCTGCATCTATCCTGTGTCGTCTGACTGGCGTACCGCCTGTTGTCATCGGGATGACCGTTGTCAGTGTTGGAACGTCGCTTCCTGAAATCATCGTCTCTGTTTCAGCATCGCTGCATGGTCAGGTAGACCTGGCTATTGGCACCGCGATTGGCTCGAACATTGTCAATATATTACTGATTTTAGGCCTGGCGGCACTGCTCCACCCATTTCGCGTACATTCCGATGTTCTGCGCCGTGAATTGCCGCTAATGTTAATCGTAAGCCTGCTGGCAGGGTGCGTATTTTATGATGGCGTACTGAGCTACAGCGACGGCATTTTCTTGCTGGCGCTGGCCGTCATTTGGCTGCTGTATAGTGTTAAAATCGCCCGCCAGGCTGAAAAGCTGGGTCAGGATAGCCTGACTCGGGAGCAGGTTGCCGAACTTCCGCGGGAGGGCACGCTGCCTGTAGCACTACTTTGGCTTGGCGTCGCGCTGATCATCATGCCAATGGCAACGCGCATGGTCGTCGACAACGCGACAGTACTGGCGAACTATTTTGCCATCAGTGAACTGACCATTGGCCTGACGGTCATTGCCATCGGCACCAGCCTGCCGGAGCTGGCCACGGCCATTGCGGGAGCACGTAAAGGTGAAGATGACATTGCCATTGGCAATATCATCGGTTCCAACATTTTTAATATCGCGATTGTGATGGGCCTGCCGGCCCTGATAACGCCCGGGCCTTTTAACCCCCTGGCGTTTTCACGCGATTACGGTGTGATGTTGCTGGTCAGCGTGATATTTGCCCTGCTCTGCTGGCGGCGGCAACGCCAGATCGGCAAAGGCGCAGGCGCGCTGTTGACGGGTGGATTTATCGTATGGATGGCGATGCTGTACTGGCTCTCGCCTCTTCTCTCTGGGTAAACGGAAACGCATTATGTCGCAAATAGAATTGCAGCCGGGTTTTGACTTTCAGAAAGCAGGCAAAGACGTTCTGGAGATTGAACGTGAAGGTCTGGCGCAGTTAGATCAGTACATTAATCAGGATTTTAGTCTGGCATGTGAGAAGATATTCTACTGTGCCGGTAAAGTCGTGGTAATGGGGATGGGCAAGTCCGGTCATATTGGCCGCAAAATGGCCGCGACGTTTGCCAGCACCGGAACCTCTTCTTTCTTTGTACACCCGGGGGAAGCCGCACACGGCGACCTGGGGATGGTCACACCGCAAGATATCGTCATCGCACTGTCAAATTCCGGTGAATCCAATGAGATCCTGGCGCTGATCCCGGTACTGAAGCGACTGCAGGTCCCCCTCATTTGCATGACCAGTCGCCCGGAAAGTAGCATGGCGCGGGCGGCCGATATTCACCTGTGCGTTAAGGTTCCCAAAGAAGCCTGCCCTCTGGGCCTGGCTCCGACCTCCAGCACCACCGCGGCACTGGTCATGGGTGATGCGCTTGCCGTAGCGCTGCTGGAAGCCCGCGGTTTTACCCCTGAAGATTTCGCACTTTCTCATCCCGGCGGTGCGCTTGGGCGCAAGCTGCTTCTGCGGGTCAACGATATTATGCACACCGGGGATGAAATCCCTCACGTCAGTAAAGCGGCCTCCCTGCGCGATGCGCTGCTGGAAATCACCCGCAAGAATCTGGGTATGACAGTCGTGTGCGATGATCTGATGAAAATTCAGGGGATCTTCACCGATGGGGACCTGCGTCGCGTGTTTGATATGGGTGTAGATGTCCGCACGCTTGGCATTGCCGATGTGATGACACCTGGCGGCATCCGCGTTCGCCCGGGTACGCTGGCAGTGGATGTGCTGAACCTGATGCAGTCCCGTCATATCACCTCCGTTATGGTTGCCGATGGCGACCAGTTGCTGGGTGTGGTACATATGCATGATCTGCTACGCGCAGGCGTAGTGTAATGAAGGATAAGACAATGAGTAATGCGGGTGCATCCCTTGCAACCTGTTATGGTCCGGTCAGTACCCATATGATGGCGAAGGCAGAAAAGATTCGCCTGCTCATCCTGGATGTGGATGGGGTTCTCTCCGATGGCCTGATTTACATGGGCAATAATGGTGAAGAGCTGAAAGCGTTTAACGTTCGCGACGGTTACGGTATCCGCTGTGCCCTTACCTCGGGGATCGAGGTTGCCATCATCACCGGGCGAAAAGCTAAACTGGTAGAAGATCGCTGTGAAACGCTGGGCATTACCCATCTGTATCAGGGACAATCCGATAAGATGGCGGCGTTCAATGATTTAGTGGGTAAACTGGCAATTGCACCGGAAAACGTGGCTTATGTCGGGGATGACCTGATTGACTGGCCAGTAATGACTGAGGTCGGCCTGAGCATCGCCGTTGCCGATGCGCATCCGCTGTTGCTCCCACGCGCTGACTACGTTACCCACATCAATGGCGGCCGCGGTGCCGTACGTGAAGTCTGCGATCTGCTTCTGCTGGCGCAAGGCAAGCTTGATGAGGCCAAAGGGCAATCAATATGAGTAAAACCAGACGTTGGGTTATCATTCTGCTTTCGCTTGTCGCACTGGTATTGATTGGCGTGAATATTGCCGATCGCGACGATACGCAAACGGAAGTGATCAACAATAACGATCCAACCTATAAAAGCGATCACAGCGACACCGTGGTCTACAGCCCGGAAGGGGCACTGAACTATCGCCTGATTGCCCAGCATGTTGAATATTTTTCAGATGACGGTATTTCGTGGTTTACCCAACCTGTCATGACGACGTTTGATAAGGACAAAGTCCCGACGTGGTCAATCAAGTCAGACCGGGCAAAACTGACAAATGACCGTATGCTTTATCTATATGGCCACGTTGAAGTCAACGCTCTGACGCCTGACTCGCAACTGCGAAAAATTACGACGGATAATGCCCAGATCAACCTGGTGACCCAGGATGTGACGTCGCAGGATCTGGTCACTCTGTATGGCACAACATTTAATTCCAGCGGTTTAAGAATGCGCGGGAACTTACGCAGCAAAAACGCCGAGCTGATTGAAAAGGTTAGAACCTCCTATGAAATTCAAAACAAACAAACTCAGCCTTAAAGTAATTATCGCCAGTGCGATGCTGGCGACCAGTCTCCCCGCGCTTGCTGTAACGGGCGATACCGACCAGCCGATCCATATCGAGTCAGACACGCAGTCTCTTGATATGCAGGGTAACGTCGTCACCTTTACGGGTAATGTCGTCATGACCCAGGGCACCATCAAAATCAACGCCGACAAAGTGGTCGTTACCCGTCCGGGTGGTGAGCAGGGCAAAGAGATTATTGATGGCTACGGCAACCCGGCAACCTTCTACCAGATGCAGGACAACGGCAAGCCGGTGAAGGGCCACGCCACGCACATGCACTATGAGCTGGCGAAGGATCTGGTCATCCTGACGGGTAATGCCTATCTGGAACAGCTGGACAGCAATATTACCGGCGACCAGATCACCTATCTGGTGAAAGAGCAAAAAATGCAGGCCTCCAGCGAGAAAGGCAAACGCGTAACCACCGTGCTGGTTCCGTCGCAGCTGCAGGACAAAGGTAAAGGCCAGGCCCCGGCACAGAAGAAGAGTAACTAATTCGTTATGGCAACATTAACTGCAAAAAATCTCGCGAAGGCCTATAAGGGCCGCCGTGTCGTAGAAGATGTCAGTCTGACCGTCAACTCCGGCGAAATTGTTGGCCTGCTTGGCCCTAACGGTGCGGGTAAAACCACAACCTTCTACATGGTCGTTGGCATTGTTCCGCGCGATGCCGGCAACATTGTTATTGACGATGAAGACATCAGTCTTCTGCCGTTGCACGCTCGCGCGCGTCGCGGAATCGGCTATCTGCCGCAGGAAGCCTCTATTTTCCGTCGTCTTAGCGTTTACGATAACCTGATGGCGGTTCTACAAATTCGTAACGACCTGACCAGCGAACAGCGACAGGATCGTGCCAACGAGCTGATGGAAGAGTTCCACATTGAGCACCTGCGTGACAGCCTCGGTCAGGCGCTCTCCGGGGGTGAACGTCGCCGCGTTGAAATCGCGCGTGCGCTGGCCGCAAACCCGAAATTTATCCTTCTGGATGAACCGTTTGCGGGCGTTGACCCCATCTCCGTTATCGACATTAAACGTATTATTGAACACCTGCGCGACAGCGGGCTTGGTGTACTGATCACTGACCACAACGTGCGTGAAACGCTGGCCGTGTGTGAACGCGCCTATATTGTGAGCCAGGGCAATCTGATCGCTCACGGTACGCCGCAGCAGATCCTCGAAGATGATCATGTTAAGCGCGTCTATCTTGGGGAAGACTTCAGACTCTGATAGGGTAGAGGTAACGTAACGCCGAACCGGAGAAAAATGCTCTGAACATGAAGCAAGGTTTGCAATTAAGGCTCAGCCAACAACTGGCGATGACGCCGCAGCTACAGCAGGCAATTCGCCTGTTGCAACTGTCCACGTTAGAACTCCAGCAGGAGCTCCAGCAGGCGCTGGACAGCAATCCGCTGCTGGAACAAACCGATCTTCATGACGAGGTAGATACCCAGCAGTCGCAGGATACAGAAGCGCTCGATACCGCTGATGCACTCGAACAAAAAGAGATGCCGGACGAGCTTCCGCTGGATGCCAGCTGGGATGAAATCTACACCGCCGGAACCCCTTCCGGTACGCGTGCAGACTACCAGGATGATGAGCTACCGGTCTATCAGTGTGAAACCACCCAGTCGCTACAGGATTATCTGATGTGGCAGGTGGAACTGACCCCCTTCTCCGATACCGACCGCGCGATTGCCACGTCAATTGTCGATGCCGTTGACGACACGGGCTATTTGACCGTCACGCTGGACGATATTCTGGAAAGCATGGGCGACGAAGAGATTGAACTCGAAGAGATTGAAGCGGTTCTGAAGCGTATCCAGCGTTTCGATCCGGTCGGTGTGGCGGCAAAAGATCTGCGCGACTGCCTGCTGATCCAACTTTCTCAGTTCAGCAAAGAGACGCCATGGATTGATGAGGCGCGCGTTATCATTAGCGATCATCTGGATCTGTTGGCTAACCACGATTTCCGCACCCTGATGCGCGTCACGCGCCTGAAAGAAGATGTGCTGAAAGAAGCGGTGAATCTGATCCAGTCGCTCGATCCACGCCCCGGACAGTCGATCCAGACCAGCGAACCCGAGTACGTGATCCCGGATGTGCTGGTCAGAAAACACAATGGCCGCTGGGTCGTTGAACTGAACTCTGACAGCATCCCTCGCCTGCAAATCAACCAGCAGTATGCCTCCATGTGCACCAGCGCACGAAACGACTCTGACAACCAATATATTCGTAGCAATCTGCAGGAAGCGCGATGGTTGATCAAAAGTCTGGAGAGCCGAAATGATACGCTGCTCCGCGTCAGCCGCTGTATTGTCGAACAGCAGCAGGCTTTCTTTGAGCAGGGCGAAGAGTATATGAAACCGATGGTACTGGCAGATATTGCCCAGGCCGTCGAGATGCATGAATCAACCATTTCCCGCGTCACCACGCAGAAGTATCTGCACAGTCCACGCGGTATTTTTGAGCTTAAGTATTTCTTCTCCAGTCATGTGAATACCGAGGGCGGCGGTGAAGCGTCGTCAACGGCAATTCGCGCACTGGTGAAGAAGTTGATCGCCGCGGAGAACCCCGCGAAGCCACTGAGTGACAGTAAGTTAACCACCATGCTGTCCGACCAGGGTATTATGGTGGCACGTCGTACTGTTGCGAAGTATCGAGAGTCTTTATCCATTCCGCCGTCCAACCAGCGTAAGCAGCTGGTTTGACACAACCGATAAGGAAGACACTATGCAGCTCAACATCACTGGACAAAACGTCGAAATTACTGAGGCTTTACGCGACTTCGTGAACGCGAAGTTTGCCAAACTCGAGCAGTATTTCGAAAGGATCAATCAGGTCTATATTGTGTTGAAAGTGGAGAAAGTGACTCATATCTCGGATGCAACCCTGCACGTCAACGGGGGTGAACTCCATGCCAGTGCGGAAGGGCAAGACATGTATGCGGCTATCGACGGCTTGATTGATAAGCTTGCGCGACAGCTTAATAAACATAAAGATAAACTGAAACAACACTAATTGTCCGGGCAGTTAACGGGTGCAGGACGGCCTGTTGTGAAACACAACGGGCCATTTGTACAGTTAGCGCTTAGGTGAAATTATGATGAACAACGATTCCGCTCTTCAACTGAGCAATGTCCTTAACCAGGAATGTACCCGCAGTGCAGTTCACTGCCAGAGCAAAAAGCGTGCGCTGGAGATCATCAGTGAACTGGCCGCAAAACAGCTGGGCCTGCCACCGCAGGTAGTGTTCGAAGCTATCCTGACCCGTGAAAAGATGGGCAGTACCGGCATCGGCAATGGCATCGCGATCCCGCATGGCAAACTGGAAGAAGACACCTTGCGTGCCGTCGGTGTGTTTGTGCAACTGGAAACCCCTATCGCCTTCGATGCCATTGATAACCAGCCCGTCGATCTCCTCTTCGCGCTGCTGGTGCCTGCTGACCAGACGAAAACCCACCTGCATACGCTTTCTCTGGTCGCAAAACGCCTGGCTGATAAAACCATTTGCCGTCGACTGCGCTCAGCCCAAAGTGATGAAGAGCTCTATCAAATTATCACTGAAGCAGAAGGCAATCAGGATGATGCATAACCAGGAGATGGCTTTCACATCTGTTGTCCTGAGGAGAAACGGAACATGGTACTGATGATTGTCAGTGGCCGTTCGGGGTCGGGGAAATCCGTTGCTCTGCGCGCGCTGGAAGACATGGGTTTTTACTGCGTAGATAACCTGCCGGTCGTGTTGTTACCCGATCTGGCTCGGACGCTTGCGGAAAGACAAACCTCTGCCGCCGTCAGTATCGACGTTCGTAATATGCCTGAATCGCCAGAAATTTTTGAGCAGGCGATGAGTAACCTGCCTGAGGAATTCTCACCTCAGTTGCTGTTCCTGGATGCAGATCGTAATACCCTGATCCGCCGCTACAGCGATACCCGTCGTCTGCACCCGCTTTCCAGTAAGAACCTCTCTCTGGAGAGCGCTATCGACGAAGAGAGCGATCTGCTGGAGCCGCTTCGTTCTCGTGCTGACCTGATCGTCGACACCTCTGAGATGTCCGTTCATGAGCTGGCGGAAATGCTGCGTACCCGTTTGTTGGGCAAGCGCGAGCGTGAACTGACGATGGTGTTCGAGTCCTTCGGCTTTAAGCACGGTATCCCCATTGATGCGGATTATGTTTTCGACGTGCGTTTCCTGCCGAACCCGCACTGGGATCCGAAACTGCGTCCAATGACAGGTCTGGATAAACCCGTCGCGGCCTTCCTCGACCGACACACAGAAGTTCACAATTTTATCTACCAGACGCGAAGCTACCTTGAGCTATGGTTACCTATGCTGGAAACAAACAATCGTAGCTACCTGACAGTGGCGATTGGCTGTACCGGCGGTAAACATCGTTCGGTCTACATCGCCGAACAGCTGGCCGATTATTTCCGTTCACGCGGAAAGAACGTTCAGTCCCGTCATCGCACGCTGGAAAAACGTAAAACATGACCGTAAAACAAACTGTTGAGATCACCAATAAGCTGGGCATGCACGCACGCCCGGCGATGAAGCTGTTTGAGCTGATGCAGGGGTTCGATGCAGAAGTTCTGCTGCGTAATGATGAAGGCACAGAAGCGGAAGCGAACAGCGTGATCGCACTGCTGATGCTGGACTCAGCCAAAGGACGCCAGATTGAAGTAGAAGCCACCGGCCCCCAGGAAGAGGAAGCGCTGGCGGCGGTGATTGCGCTGTTTAACGCCGGTTTTGACGAAGACTAACGTTCGTCCCTTCGGCGGGTGGCGCTGTGCTTACCCGCCCTACATGAGATTATTACGCTGCATAAAACCCTCCCCGCCCAGTTGATTCATCTGGCGCATAATCCACGCCTGTCGGCTTCGCACGTAGCCTGATGGGGCACTGGCTTTAAAACGGATGGGATTAGGTAAAACAGCGGCCAATAGCGCAGCTTCTGACATACTTAGACGGCTTGCAGGCTTATTGAAATAACGCTGCGCAGCGGCTTCCACACCAAATACGCCGTCGCCAAACTCAGCGATATTGAGATAGACGGTCAGAATGCGTCTTTTGCTCCAGACCGTTTCCATCCCCAGGGTCAACCCCGCTTCCAGCCCTTTTCGCACCCAGCTTCGACCATCCCATAAAAACAGGTTTTTGGCCGTCTGCTGCGACAACGTCGACGCGCCGCGCACGCGGTTTTCGTGGCGTTCGTTATGAGCAAGCGCCTTCTCAATGGCCGCCACGTCGAACCCCCAGTGCTCCGGGAATTTCTGATCCTCTGCCGCGATGACTGCCAGCCCCATGAACGGTGAGATCTCGTCCATGCTTACCCAGTCGGAATGTGCAACATAGCGGAAATCCCCAGAGAGCCATGCGCCAATCTGGCGCTCAACCATCACAGCAGAGAAAGGGACCGGTACAATGCTGAATAAAGCAATCCCGCCGCCCCAGAAGACCGCCAGTACGAGCAGAGCTCTCAGCAGGATACGCTTTAACCTTGCACCGGGACTGAACTTACGACTCATTCAGCAAGCACCAGCACTCTGTCCACCAGCTTTTCAATGCCCGTGGCTGCTTCAGCAATATTCTGCGCCAGCATGTATGCAGGCGTGGTAATAATTTTATTGTCTTCGTCCACCACGATGTCATCGACAGGACACGGCACATGTTCGCCGCCCATATCCTCAACAACTTCAGCAGTGTCGATGTCGGTCCCAATGGTCAGGCGCAGTGGGAAATCAAAAATTTTCGGCAGCATCGCCGGGGCAATACAGATAAAACCCAGCGGTTTACCCGCAGCGTGCATCGCACGTGACAGCGCTTTTAAATCCGGATCAACATGGCACTCTGCCCCCTGGGAAGCAAAGCTGCTCAGGTTTTTCGCTGCGCCAAACCCGCCTGGCACAATTAACCCATCAAGCTCTGAAGCATTAGCCTGATTAAGAGGGTGAATATCGCCGCGAACAATGCGTGCCGCTTCAATCAATACGTTACGAGTTTCCGCCATCGGCTCGCCGGTCAAATGATTAATTACATCAGTCTGGCTTTTATCCGGCGCGAAGCAGACAACATCAGCTCCGTTTCGGGAAAGCGCCAACAATGTGATGACGGCTTCATGTATCTCTGAACCGTCGTAAACACCGCATCCGCTCAGCACGACACCAATCTTTTTCATCATCAGGTTCCTTCTTTGCAACTCGCTGAAGCACATTAATAATTTTGATTAAAACGCTATGCTTCACACATTTCACTGATTCATGTAACAAACCATTTAAGATTTGCTATCTTATCTGCGTGCGGCCTAAATTTTTCAGGCGGCGCCCATTCGAAAATAACTTGAAAAAACAGGCGCAGCCAAGATTTCCCTGGTGTTGGCGCAGTATTCGCGCACCCCGGTTAAGCCGGGGTCATTTTTTTCTGGCGTCGACCCAGGCTTTAAGTACCGCAACATCGTTTTGCCACTCTTGTTTCATCTCTTCGACCCAATCACCCACGTTATCTTCCCATGCAGGTAAATCAGGCGACTGAATCTGTTGTCCCAGCTGTTGCAGGTGACGCAGGCCAACCGAGCCGGCCGCACCTTTGATTTTATGCCCTTCTTCCACAATACCTTTCTGGTCTCGTGCCGTCAGGTTTGATTCCAGCACACTCAGATAGCCAGGCATCATCTTTTCGAACACAGCCAGACCGTCGGTAATCAGTTTTGGACCAACCAGATCGATATACTGCTCCAGCATCGCGGTATCGAGTATCGTTTGGGCTTTTGCGCTATCAACAGACGTCATGGTGCTCTCCTCTTCATCACGGGTATCCCAGAACTTCTTGATCATGGCGGTCAGGGCAGGCACCGCCAGCGGTTTGCTAAGCACATCATCCATACCGGCATCGAGGTACTCTTTTTTGTCTTTCAGCACGTTCGCCGTCAGCGCGACCAGCGGCGGCAGATCGTCAGCGGCATACTTGCTCGTCAGTTCACGTGAGATATCCAGCCCGGTCATATCCGGCAGTTGAATATCCAGCAAGACGAGGTCATATTCACCCGGTTTAAACATCTCCAGCGCGGCTTTACCGGTCATTGCCACGTCCACACTGTTACCCAGTTTTTCCAGCACCGAGCGTGCCACAATCACGTTCAGCTCGATGTCTTCCACCAACAGGACGTGCAGCGCGGGCAGCGGCATATCGTCGTTTTCAAAGGTATCCTCAACCTCTTCAGCCACCGCTGGCGCATGTACCGTCAGCGTGAAGGTCGAGCCTTTGCCCGCCTGGCTGGTTACCGTAATGTCCCCGCCCATACTCTTCGCAAGCCGTTTAGATACCGCCAGGCCAATGCCTGTACCGGTGGCAGGTTTCCCGCCGTTGCTGTCTTTCACCTGGTAGTACATCGCGAAAATTTTGTCCTGCTCCTCCTGCGGAATACCAATCCCCGAGTCTTCCACCTCAAAGTGCAGCATGTCACCTTCGTCATAGCGGATGCGCACCGCAACCTGCCCCTTCTGGGTAAATTTCACAGCGTTACTGATAAGGTTCCACAGGATCTGGCGCAGGCGGGTACCGTCCGTGACCACTTTATGCGGCAGTGGCAGAGAGGGTTCCATCACAAAACTCAGCCCTTTCTGCTGCGCCTGCAGACCGGACAAGTTTTCCAGATCGGCCATAAAGCTGGTGAAATCAACCGGCTGGTTATCCAGTTGGACTTTACGGCGCTCCATCTTATCCATGTCGATAATATCATTGAAGATATTCCCCAGCGTGACCGCCGAGACATGGATCGTTTTGAGGTATTTTTCCTGCTCCGCGGTCAGATCGGTGTCCAGCAAAATACGGCTCAGACCGACAATGCCATTAAGCGGCGTACGCAGTTCGTGGCTGATGGTGGAGATAAAGGTGGTCTTATCGCGGCTGGCACGCTCCAGGGCATCCTGATAGCGCTTACGCTCGGTAATATCGCGACCAAAGCCCATCAGGCCATGACGTTTCCCGACGCGGTCGTAGTACGGCACTTTACGGATCTCAAAGCAGGCTTTGCGCCCGTCCGGGTAATCCAGCCACTGTTCATAGGTCAGCGAGACGTTGTGGCGGAAGACTTTTTCATCTGTCTCCATGACCTTGGCCGCCGCCTCCTCAGAATAGACATCCTGTGGTTTCAGGTGAATCAGCTGCTTTTCACTTTTCCCGGTCAGCAGCTCCATCGCCCGGTTACAGCCGGAGAACTCTTTGTCTTCGTTACGGTAGAAAACCAGATCCGGTGAAGCATCGAGGAACGAACGCAGGAAAGAGGATTGCTGCTCAAGCTGGATCTGCGTCACCTCACGCTCTTTCATTTCGATTTTAAGCTGCTCCAGCGTAGCCTGACGTTCGGCTTCCGCCTTCTCACGATCTGAAATCTCCTGGTTCAGCTGTGCAATGTTGTCTTTGAGCTGAACATTGAGCTTCAGGTCGCGCTCGCGCATCTCTTCCAGTTTATCCACCAGTTTTGACAAGCGCTGACGGGATTCTTCCAGCTGTTCAACCACCACGGAGAGGAAGTAGACCGCCCAGGGGGTAATGAGCAAGCCAAAGAAGATGGAGCGGATAACGTCGATACTCTCCACCTGACCATGCAAAACCATGGTGACGGCCATCTGCACAACGATGGCCAGAACGACCAGTGCCAGCGCAAGCAGCATGGAGAAACGCACCAGCCCGAGCTTCATCATCAGGTCGACGTAGTACTGGGCAAGCATTCGAATTTGCTTCATAGAGGATCCCTTCACGACTTTATCGCTCAATAATACTCAAATTCGCGGCGGGGCGTTGAAGGTTGTGAGAAAAAGTGCGGGATGAAACAGGAGATTAGCCCCGCTCCCGGTTAACCGGAAGCGAGGAGAGGTCAATCAGGAGCGTTTCAGAAGCAGCCAGAGGCTGATCAGGAGGAAACTGGCGCTTGGCAGCAACGCACCAATAATCGGTGGGATGCCGTAAACCAGCGTCAGCGGGCCGAAGATCTGGTCGAGCACGTAGAATACAAAGCCAAAGCTGATACCGGTTACCACACGTACACCCATCGGCACACTACGCAGGGGGCCGAAGATAAACGACAGCGCCATCAGCATCATCACCGCCACGGACATTGGCTGGAAGATCTTGCTCCACATGTTGAGCTGATAACGTCCGGCATCCTGGCCGCTCGACTTCAGGTATTTCACATAGTTGTGTAAACCGCTGATAGAGAGCGCATCTGGATCCAGTGCCACAACACCGAGCTTATCCGGCGTGAGGTTCGTCTTCCACGTGCCGGAAACCGTCTGAGAACCGGTGATCTGTTTCGGGTCTGTCAGGTCAGACTCATCTACCTGTGACAAACGCCACTGCTTATGTTCGGGATCAAACTTCGCCGATGAGGCGTGTTTGACAGACAGCAAACGGCGCTGGTCGTTGAAGGAGTAGATACTCACACCGCCTAACTCATCGTTGCCTTTTACACGTTCAATGTAGACGAAGCTTTTTCCGTCTTTCGCCCACAGACCTTGCTGAGTGGAAAGCAGAGAGCCGCCGTACATCGCCTGAGCACGGTAGTTACGCGCCGTTTGTTCACCTTGCGGTGCCACCCACTCGCCAATCGCCATGGTCAGCAGCACCAGAGGGATCGCGGTTTTCATTACCGACAGCGCAACCTGCATACGGGTGAAGCCCGATGCCTGCATGACGACCAGCTCGCTGCGCTGGGCCAGCATCCCCAGCCCCAGCAGCGCACCTAACAGTGCTGCCATCGGGAAGAAGATTTGCACATCTTTCGGCACGCTGAGCAGGGTGTACATCCCCGCGCCCATCGCGTCATAGCTCCCCTGCCCGGCTTTTTTCAGCTGATCGACAAATTTGATAATGCCGGAGAGCGACACCAGCATGAACAACGTCATCATGATGGTGGTAAAAATGGTTTTACCGATATAGCGATCAAGAACGCCAA
Source organism: Enterobacter sp. CPE_E890 (assembly GCF_046521475.1). Taxonomy (NCBI): domain Bacteria; kingdom Pseudomonadati; phylum Pseudomonadota; class Gammaproteobacteria; order Enterobacterales; family Enterobacteriaceae; genus Enterobacter; species Enterobacter sp. CPE_E890. The sequence goes on from NZ_JBKFZW010000001.1 coordinate 4,450,621, forward strand.
ACGCCTGCATTAGATGGCTCCTTTACGCGAGAATCGGGCACGTATGCGGCGCACTGGCACCGTATCCCACAGGTTTAATCCCAGCGCCAGTAAGATGTACAAGCTGTTGACGACCCATGTCCAGACCATGGGATCCAGCTTACCCTTAGCGCCGTTTGAGCGAATCGAGGTTTGCAGCAGGAAGTAGATCAGGTACAGCAACATCGCCGGCAGCATGGAGAGCACACGTCCCTGGCGAGGGTTGACCACGCTCAGCGGAACCACAATCAATGCCATCATAAACACCGTAAAGACGAGAGTAATTCGCCAGTGGAACTCAGCGCGCGCTCTGTCGGTATCGGTATTCCACAGCGTACGCATGTCCATTTGTTCGGTATCCGATGGGTCGAGCGCCACAGCCTGATGACCAATAATGGCCTGATAGTTCTGGAAGTCCGTGATACGGAAGTCCCGCAGCATCGCGGTACCTTCAAAACGGGTACCTGTATTCAGCGTCACAATCTGCGAACCATCTTTGCGTTGAGCAAGCTGGCCAGAGTCGGCGACGACCACAGACGGACGTGCGTTACCTTTCGTACGCAGCTGCGCCAGAAATACGTCGTTGAATTTACTGCCGTCTACGCTCTCAATAAACAGCACAGAGTTACCGTCAGTCGCCTGCTGGAACTGCCCCTGGGCTAATGCCGCCATGCCGGGGTTCGCTTTCGCTTCGGCCAGCACTTCGTCCTGATGACGGGAGGACATGGGACCTGCCCACATTACATTCACCGCCGCAACGATACCGGTGAACAGCGCCAGTATCATCGCGGCCTTCACCAGCACGGCTTTGCTCAGACCACAGGCATGCATCACCGTGATTTCACTCTCGGTGTAGAGCTTACCAAGCGTCATGAGCAGACCAAGGAAAAGACTTAGCGGCAGGATAAGCTGCGCCATTTCCGGGATCCCTAAACCAAGCAGGGAAAGCACCAGATTCGTTGGAATTTCGCCGTCAACGGCCGCACCGAGGATCTTAACCAACTTCTGACAGAAAAAAATCAGCAGCAGGATGAAGAGGATCGCCAGTTGGCTTTTGAGCGTCTCCCGCACCAGATATCTTATGATTATCACTTTAAATACGCCCGTAAAAACCCGTCTCTTTGCTGGAAAATCGCTTGTTTCATGGCTTAAACGTCATTTATTCTCTTGAGTCGTCGAAATCATCGCTAAGATTAAAACACCCGGCGGATTCACGCTTCAGGACTTTTTTCTGACGTGTCGAAACCGTAATAACGTAAGATTAACACGAAGTCACCACAACAGCGGACATGAGTTACGAAAGCTTTCAATTCTATCTGTAGCTGCCGCCGTTGTCTTTAAGATTCAGGAGCGTAGTGCATGGAGTTCAGTGTAAAAAGCGGTAGCCCGGAGAAACAGCGGAGTGCCTGCATCGTTGTGGGCGTCTTTGAACCACGCCGACTCTCCCCGATCGCCGAACAACTCGATAAAATCAGTGACGGCTACATTAGCGCCCTGCTGCGCCGTGGCGAACTGGAAGGCAAACCTGGGCAGACGCTGTTACTGCACCATGTTCCGAACGTACTGTCCGAGCGCATTCTGCTGATTGGCTGCGGTAAAGAGCGCGAGCTGGATGAACGCCAGTATAAGCAGGTGATTCAGAAAACGATCAATACGCTGAATGATACCGGTTCAATGGAAGCTGTCTGCTTCCTGACAGAACTGCACGTCAAAGGCCGTAATACCTACTGGAAAGTTCGCCAGGCTGTCGAAACAGCAAAAGAGAGCCTGTACAGCTTCGATCAGCTGAAGACCAATAAAAGCGAGCCGCGTCGCCCGCTGCGTAAAATGGTCTTCAACGTGCCAACCCGTCGCGAACTGACCAGCGGCGAACGCGCTATTCAGCACGGTCTGGCGATTGCGGCTGGCATTAAGGCGGCGAAAGATCTCGGTAACATGCCGCCTAATATCTGTAACGCCGCGTATCTGGCATCCCAGGCGCGCCAGTTGGCTGATACCTACAGCAAGAATGTCATCACCCGCGTTATCGGCGAACAGCAGATGAAAGAGCTGGGGATGCACTCATATCTGGCCGTCGGTAACGGCTCTCAGAACGAATCCCTGATGTCAGTCATCGAATACAAGGGCAACCCGTCCGAAGATGCACGTCCAATCGTGCTCGTCGGCAAGGGCCTGACTTTCGACTCCGGCGGTATCTCGATCAAACCTGCCGAAGGCATGGACGAGATGAAATACGACATGTGCGGCGCAGCGGCCGTATACGGCGTGATGCGTATGGTCGCAGAACTTCAGTTGCCGATTAACGTCACTGGCGTACTGGCAGGCTGCGAAAACATGCCTGGCGGTCGCGCTTATCGTCCGGGTGACGTCCTGACCACCATGTCTGGCCAGACGGTTGAAGTCCTGAACACTGACGCCGAAGGCCGTCTGGTGCTGTGTGACGTGCTGACCTACGTTGAGCGTTTCGAACCTGAAGCGGTCATCGACGTGGCTACCCTGACCGGTGCCTGCGTGATCGCGCTGGGCCATCACATTACCGGCCTGATGTCGAACCACAACCCGCTGGCACACGAACTGATTGGTGCCTCGGAACAAGCCGGTGACCGCGCATGGCGTCTGCCGCTGGGTGATGAGTATCAGGAGCAGCTGGAGTCTAACTTTGCGGATATGGCGAACATCGGCGGCCGTCCTGGCGGTGCTATCACCGCAGGTTGCTTCCTGGCACGCTTCACCCGCAAGTACAACTGGGCACACCTGGATATCGCGGGCACCGCATGGCGTTCCGGTAAAGCCAAAGGCGCAACCGGTCGTCCGGTCGCGTTACTCTCGCAGTTCCTGCTGAATCGCGCTGGGTTTAACGGCGACGAGTGATGTAAAACGCCGGGTGGCACTATGCTTACCCGGCTTTGCATTTAAATCCATGACAAGAAGCCCCATATATGAAGAATGCAACGTTCTACCTTCTGGACAACGACACCCATCAGGATGGCCTGAGCGCCGTCGAACAGCTGGTGTGTGAAATTGCCGCAGAACGTTGGCGAGCAGGCAAGCGCGTTTTGATTGCCTGCGAAGATGAACAGCAGGCTATACGGCTTGATGAAGCCTTGTGGGCACGCCCGCCTGAGAGTTTTGTGCCGCATAACCTGTCTGGCGAAGGTCCGCGCGGCGGTGCGCCAGTCGAAATTGCCTGGCCGCAAAAGCGCAACAGCAGCGCGCGCGATATTCTGATTAGCCTGCGGATAGATTTTGCAGATTTTGCCACCGCTTTCACAGAAGTGGTAGACTTTGTCCCTTACGAAGAATCTTTGAAACAACTGGCGCGCGAACGCTATAAAGCGTACCGCCTGGCTGGTTTTAACCTGAATACGGCAACCTGGAAATAATGGAAAAGACATATAACCCACGCGATATCGAACAGCCGCTTTACGAGCACTGGGAACAGCAGGGCTATTTCAAGCCTAACGGCGACGAAAGCAAAGAGTCCTTCTGCATCATGATCCCGCCGCCGAACGTCACCGGCAGTTTGCATATGGGTCATGCTTTCCAGCAGACCATCATGGACACCATGATCCGCTACCAGCGCATGCAGGGCAAAAACACCCTGTGGCAAGCGGGTACTGACCACGCGGGTATCGCGACCCAGATGGTGGTTGAACGTAAAATTGCCGCGGAAGAAGGTAAAACTCGCCACGACTACGGTCGCGACGCGTTCATCGACAAAATCTGGCAGTGGAAAGCGGAATCTGGCGGCACCATTACCCGTCAGATGCGTCGTCTTGGCAACTCCGTGGACTGGGAGCGTGAGCGCTTCACCATGGATGAAGGCCTGTCCAACGCCGTTAAAGAAGTCTTCGTCCGTCTGTATAAAGAAGACCTGATTTACCGTGGCAAACGCCTGGTAAACTGGGATCCGAAACTGCGCACCGCAATTTCTGACCTGGAAGTGGAAAACCGCGAGTCTAAAGGCTCCATGTGGCATATCCGCTATCCGCTGGCTGACGGTGCAAAAACCGCCGATGGTAAAGATTACCTGGTGGTCGCGACGACTCGTCCGGAAACCCTGCTGGGTGATACCGGCGTGGCTGTTAACCCGGAAGATCCACGTTATAAAGATCTGATCGGCAAATTCGTGGTGCTGCCGCTGGTTAACCGCCGTATTCCGATCGTGGGCGACGAACACGCCGACATGGAAAAAGGTACCGGCTGCGTGAAAATCACCCCGGCGCACGACTTTAACGACTACGAAGTCGGTCGTCGTCACGCCCTGCCAATGATCAACATTCTGACCTTCGACGGTGATATCCGTGAAAGCGCAGAAGTGTACGATACCAAAGGCGAAGAAACTGACGTTTACTCAAACGCTATCCCGGCAGAATTCCAGAAAATGGAACGTTTTGCCGCGCGTAAGGCGATTGTGGCTGCCGTTGACGCACTCGGCCTGCTGGAAGAGATCAAACCTCACGATCTGACCGTGCCGTACGGCGACCGTGGCGGTGTGGTTATTGAGCCAATGCTGACCGACCAGTGGTACGTGCGTGCTGACGTACTGGCGAAACCGGCTGTTGAAGCGGTTGAAAACGGCAGCATCCAGTTCGTGCCGAAGCAGTACGAAAACATGTACTTCTCCTGGATGCGTGATATTCAGGACTGGTGTATCTCCCGTCAGCTGTGGTGGGGTCACCGCATCCCGGCATGGTACGACAACGAAGGCAATGTCTACGTTGGCCGCACGGAAGAAGAAGTTCGTCAGGAAAATAACCTGAGCGCTGACGTTGCGCTGCGCCAGGACGAAGACGTGCTGGATACCTGGTTCTCTTCCGCGCTGTGGACCTTCTCCACCCTCGGCTGGCCAGAAAACACCGATGCGCTGCGTCAGTTCCACCCAACCAGCGTGATGGTTTCCGGCTTCGACATCATCTTCTTCTGGATTGCCCGCATGATCATGATGACCATGCACTTCATCAAAGATGAAGACGGTAAACCGCAGGTTCCGTTCCATACCGTCTACATGACCGGTCTGATCCGTGACGACGAAGGCCAGAAGATGTCTAAATCCAAGGGTAACGTTATTGACCCACTGGATATGGTTGACGGTATCTCCCTGGAAGAGCTGCTGGAAAAACGCACCGGTAATATGATGCAGCCGCAGCTGGCTGAGAAAATCCGCAAGCGTACCGAGAAACAGTTCCCGAACGGGATCGAGCCTCACGGTACTGACGCCCTGCGTTTCACCCTGGCGGCACTGGCTTCTACTGGCCGTGACATCAACTGGGACATGAAGCGTCTGGAAGGTTACCGTAACTTCTGTAACAAGCTGTGGAACGCCAGCCGCTTCGTGCTGATGAACACCGAAGATCAGGATTGCGGCTTCAACGGCGGCGAGATGACTCTGTCTCTGGCAGACCGTTGGATCCTCGCGGAATTCAACCAGACGGTGAAAGCGTTCCGCGAGGCGCTGGACAGCTACCGCTTCGATATCGCGGCAGGCATCCTGTACGAATTCACCTGGAACCAGTTCTGTGACTGGTACCTGGAGCTGGCGAAGCCAGTGATGAACGGCGGTTCTGAGGCGGAGCTGCGCGGCACGCGCAACACGCTGATTACCATGCTGGAAGGTCTGCTGCGTCTTGCGCATCCAGTCATTCCATTCATCACCGAAACCATCTGGCAGCGTGTGAAAGTGATTGCTGGCATCAACGCAGACACCATCATGCTGCAACCATTCCCGGAATTCGATGCGGCGAAGGTTGATGACGCTGCGTCAGCAGATACCGAATGGCTGAAACAGGCGATCGTTGCAGTACGTAACATTCGTGCAGAAATGAACATCGCCCCGGGTAAACCGCTGGAATTGCTGCTGCGTGGTTGCAGTGAAGCTGCTGTTCGTCGTGTCACCGAGAACAACACCTTCCTGAAAACCATGGCGCGTCTGGAAAGCATCACTGTGCTGCCTGCAGATGATAAAGGTCCGGTATCCGTGACTAAAATCATCGACGGCGCAGAGCTGCTTATCCCGATGGCGGGCCTGATCGACAAAGACGCCGAGCTGGCTCGTCTGGCGAAAGAAGTGGCGAAAGTCGACGTGGAAATCGGCAAAATCGAAAGCAAGCTGGCGAACGAAGGCTTTGTGGCCCGCGCGCCGGAAGCGGTCATCGCCAAAGAGCGTGAGCGTCTGGTTGCTTTCGCCGATGCGAAGACCAAACTGATTGAGCAGCAGGCAGTGATTGCCGCCCTGTAATGCTTTTACCCCTTACGCTTCAGGGCGTAAGGGGTAACCTTCCTGAAAACTCCTCGCTTGCACTCCCCTTTCTGCGGTGCTATTAACAGCAGTTATGTGTCAATTTTTGTAATGAGTAATGCTATGAGCGTGATTACCCCCGTCGCGACGACGATGCGTCGGATCACTGAGCAGGATAACCCGGCTATTGCCGCCGTTATCCGCACCGTTTCTGCCGAATATGGCCTGACGGCTGACAAAGGCTACACGGTTGCAGACCCAAATCTGGATGAGCTTTTTCAGCTCTACAGCCAGCCAGGGCATGCCTATTGGGTAATCGAGCAGAATGGTCTGGTTGTGGGCGGCGGCGGCGTGGCGCCACTCAGTTGTAGCGAGCCGGATATCTGCGAACTACAGAAAATGTATTTCCTCCCAACTGCACGCGGGCAAGGACTGGCGAAAAAGCTGGCACTGATCGCCCTGGAACACGCACGTAAGCAGGGTTTTACGCGCTGTTACCTCGAAACAACCGCCTTCCTCAAAGAGGCCATTGGCCTGTATGAACATCTGGGCTTTGAGCATATTGATGCACCGCTCGGTTGTACCGGCCACGTCGATTGCGAAGTCAGGATGCTGAAAAATCTGTAAATAATATTGCCGCCCTCTTCTGTTAAGCGGTGCTGAACTGAATGCTCTACACTCTCAGTTCACACCACAACGGGGGAAACACGATGTCGAAGATAAAAAGCTACGCCGCACCGCAGGCAGGTGCAGAACTTGAGCTTTACGAGTACGATGCGGGCGAACTAAAAGCAGAAGACGTCGAAGTACAGGTTGATTACTGCGGGATCTGCCACTCGGATCTCTCGATGATCGACAACGAATGGGGCTTCTCCAGCTACCCGCTGGTTGCCGGACACGAAGTGATTGGCCGCGTCGTGGCGCTCGGTAGCGCCGCGCAGGACAAAGGACTGAAAGTGGGTCAACGCGTGGGCATTGGCTGGACAGCACGCAGCTGTGGCCACTGCGATGCCTGTATCAGCGGTAATCAGATCAACTGCCTCGAAGGCGCCGTTCCTACCATACTTAACAAAGGTGGTTTTGCCGATAAGCTGCGCGCCGACTGGCAATGGGTCATTCCACTGCCGGACAGCATTGATATCGAATCCGCCGGTCCATTGCTGTGTGGTGGTATTACCGTCTTCAAACCTCTGCTGATGCACCATATCACTGCCACCAGCCGCGTGGGCGTCATCGGTATTGGCGGACTGGGGCATATCGCCATCAAACTGCTGCACGCGATGGGCTGTGAAGTCACAGCGTTCAGTTCAAACCCGGCGAAAGAGAAAGAAGTGCTGGCGATGGGTGCAGACAAGGTAGTGAACAGCCGCGATCCGCATGCGCTGAACGCGCTGGCAGGCCAGTTTGATCTCATCATCAACACCGTCAACGTCGATCTCGACTGGCAGCCGTATTTTGAAGCGCTGGCCTACGGCGGTAACTTCCACACCGTAGGTGCCGTGATGAAGCCGCTGCCCGTTCCGGCGTTTACCTTAATTGGCGGGGATCGCAGCGTGTCCGGCTCTGCCACCGGTACGCCATTCGAGTTGCGCAAACTGATGAAGTTTGCCGGACGCACCAAAGTGGCTCCGACTACTGAGCTGTATCCGATGTCAAAAATCAACGAAGCGATCCAGCACGTGCGTGACGGTAAAGCCCGTTACCGCGTGGTGTTGAAAGCGGATTTTTGATTTTCACGCGGACATCATGTTTTCAGGCCGGGTAAGGCGTAGCCGCCACCCGGCATTTCTACACTACCGAGCCAGCGCAGCAAACACCTCTGCCACCGCGACCGCCCCCGGATCCATTACTCCATCCAGATTCTCTTTATTCACATACGACGAACGCCCCGCTCCGGCTTTCCGCATTTTCGCGGTCGCTTCGGCACCCTGCCGCGCAGCCTGCGCCGCCGCGTGAAGATCGCCTTTCAGCAACGCCTCCAGCGCGGGCTGCAGCGCGTCGATCAGCGTACGATCGCCAAGATCAGCCCCACCGTACTGCTTCATCTGCGCCAGCCCACTCAGCAGGGCCTCCGGCAACGGCTTCCCGTCATGCAGCTTTTGTCCGGCCGCCGTAAAGAAGATCGACATCAGCACGCCACTCGATCCGCCCATCACCGTGGCCAACCGCTCGCCTACCAGCAACAGCAGCGTTGGGATATCATCCAGAGGCAGTTTGTGCTCCTCAAGGCGCTGCGCAATGTCTCGCGCTCCTTGCGCAAAGGTAGAGCCGGTATCGCCATCCCCCACTTTGGCATCCAGTGCATTGAGCCGATTTTCAAGCTTAATCAGCGTGGTTGTTACCTGGGAGACATACTCGCCCACCTCTGCGTTAGCAGATGGGGTATATTCCACGCGGTCATGCAGCGCGCTATGTTCCTGTACACGCAAGGGGGCAAACGCCACTGGTTTTTGCCAGCCCAGCGTCTCAACCTCTTCATGGAGCGCTTTTTCAAAGAGGTCGTTAAGCTTCAATAACGTCAGGGAAAAGCCCTTCATATCCAGGGCACTCACCAGCGGCGCGGGGCCAATCAGGTACGCGATATGCTCTTTCAGAGCCGAGTGCGCCAGCTCTTTGGTGAGCAGCGCCATCTCCAGCGCCGACACGCCGCCAAGATTGTTAATCAGCACTGCAAAGCGCCCCTCTCCCGCCTGCTCGCGTAACGGTGTTACCAGCGTGTCGATAATGGCTTTGCTGTTTTGCGTATCAACCACCGAAGCTCCCGGCTCCCCGTGAATACCGAGCCCCAGTTCCACATGACCTTGCTTAATTCGCCCTTCTCCATCATCACTGCCTGGCAGGTTACAGGTTTGCATCGCAACGCCCAGGCTCCAGAGATTATCGCAGGCCTGTTGCGCAATATCCCGCACTTCACTCAGTGATTTCCCGTGCTCCGCCGCATAACCTGCAATCTTATGTACCAGCGCCGTACCGGCAATGCCGCGCGGCTGCTTGTTATCCGGCAGCGCGATGTCATCGGCAACAATCACCATCTCCACCTTCAGGCCATAGCGTTTGGCCTTTTCCGCTGCCAGACCGAAGTTCAAGCGGTCGCCGGTATAGTTTTTGACGATCAGCAGACAACCGCGATCGCCCGTTACCGCCACAATGGCGTTCAGTACCGCATCCACGCTCGGCGAAGCAAACAGATCGCCGCACACCGCCGCCGTCAGCATGCCTTTGCCGACAAACCCGGCGTGTGCAGGCTCATGACCAGAGCCACCGCCGGAGATCACCGCCACGCGGCTTTTGTCCCAGTCGCCGCGCGCGACGATCCTGATGGCCGGATCGATATCAAGTTTGACGAGATTTGCATGTGGCGCAGAAAGCAGTATGCCTTCAATGGCATCGTTGACCAGCTGTTTGCGATCGTTAAAGAAGAATCTGGACATAGTTTCCCACTATTTTGTGAACCGTATGCAAAAGCATAGTCCGCGCTGGATAATGCGCCGCAAAGTCAGGAATTTACTCAACCAAATTGCGACCAGGTTGCCTATACTCCACCCAGGACTAAGAGAGGAAGCGCATTATGAGTACACCATTGTTAATTGCCAGGACGCTGGAAAAAGAGCTGTATTTACTGCCCGCGATGGCGAACCGCCACGGTTTGATCACCGGCGCGACCGGGACGGGGAAAACCGTGACCCTGCAAAAGCTGGCGGAGTCGCTTTCGGAGACTGGCGTGCCGGTCTTTATGGCTGACGTGAAAGGCGATTTAACCGGTGTCGCTCAGGAAGGGACGGCCTCTGAAAAACTGCTCGAACGGCTGAAGAATATTGGCATCACGGACTGGACGCCGCATAACAATCCGGTGGTGGTGTGGGATATCTTCGGTGAGAAAGGCCACCCGGTGCGCGCGACCGTCTCCGATCTCGGCCCGCTGCTGCTGGCCCGTCTGCTTAACCTCAACGACGTGCAGTCCGGCGTATTGAATATTATCTTCCGTATTGCCGATGACCAGGGGCTACTGCTCCTCGATTTCAAAGATCTGCGCGCCATTACCCAATACATCGGCGATAACGCTAAATCCTTCCAGAACCAGTACGGCAATATCAGCAGCGCCTCGGTGGGCGCCATTCAGCGTGGGTTGCTGACCCTGGAGCAACAGGGGGCCGAACACTTCTTCGGCGAGCCGATGCTGGATATCAAAGACTGGATGCGCACCGACAGCAACGGCAAAGGCATCATCAACATTCTGAGTTCTGAGAAGCTCTATCAGATGCCGAAGCTTTACGCCGCCAGCCTGCTGTGGATGCTCTCTGAGCTCTACGAACAGCTACCCGAAGCCGGTGACCTGGAAAAGCCCAAACTGGTGTTCTTCTTTGACGAAGCACACTTGCTGTTTAACGATGCCCCACAGGTACTACTGGACAAGATTGAACAGGTTATCCGCCTGATCCGTTCCAAAGGTGTTGGCGTCTGGTTTGTTTCGCAAAATCCGTCAGATATTCCGGACAACGTGCTCGGGCAACTTGGTAACCGCGTGCAGCACGCCCTACGCGCCTTTACGCCGAAAGATCAGAAAGCCGTTAAGGCCGCCGCGCAAACCATGCGCGCCAATCCGGCCTTTGATACCGAAGCGGCGATTCAGGCGTTAGGCACCGGTGAAGCGCTGATCTCGTTCCTGGATGCGAAGGGCAGCCCGTCCGTGGTGGAACGCGCCATGGTGATCGCGCCCTGCTCGCGCATGGGGCCGGTGACCGACGATGAGCGTAACGGTCTGATTAACCACTCTCCGGTTTACGGGAAGTACGAAGACGAGGTGGATCGCGAGTCCGCATTCGAGATGCTGCAAAAAGGGGTCCAGGCGACAACGGAATCGCAGGATGCGCCTGCCGCTAAAGGGCACGCCGTGGATGACGGTATTCTCGGGGGGCTCAAAGACATCCTGTTCGGCAGCACCGGGCCGCGCGGCGGCAAGCGCGATGGCGTGGTACAGACCATGGCGAAAAGCGCCGCGCGACAGGTCACTAATCAGATAGTGCGCGGCATGCTGGGAAGCCTGTTAGGCGGCCGTCGCCGGTAGACGGGGAACCCACGGGTGGCCAAGCGCCGAACCCTGTACACCGTTCTCCTGTAGATAGCGGTCGATTTCCACCATCCCCGTCCAGCGGTTCTCACACCATAGCGGTGCCAGAAGCGTTGGACGGCGAGCGCTGGCCGAAATACGGTGGTAGACAATTTCCGGCGGTGTGTGGCGAATCATCTCCCCCGCCGTCACCGTATAGTCCTCAAGCTCAATACCGCTTAACCGCCCGGCCTCCCAGGCTTTCGCCATAATGCTGCCCTTCACGATATGCAGCGGGTGCAGCTTAATGCCGTCAACGCCGGTCTCAACCACCTTTTCCAGCGTCTCCAGACCGTGCTGTCGCCCTTCCCCCGGTAAACCGACAATCAGGTGCGAACAGACCTTCAGCCCACGCTCACGGGCCAGCCGCGTGGTGCGCTGGTAGCAGGCAAAATCATGCCCACGGTTAATGCGATGCAGCGTTTTGTCATGTGCAGTTTGCAAGCCCAGCTCCAGCCAGATCTCGTAACCTTGTTCTTTGTACTCGCTGAGCAACTCCAGCACCGCGTCCGGTACACAGTCCGGGCGCGTGCCCACGCACAGCCCAACGATGTTAGCCTGACTGACGGCCTGCTGATACATAGAGCGCAGTACCTGCACCTCAGCCCACGTGCTGGTGTAGGCCTGGAAATAGGCCAGATATTGCTTAGCGCGGTTCACCAGGCTCGCCTGATGGGCAAGCTGTTCAGCGATAGATTTATGCTGCTGTGCTTCGTCAGCAAACGACGCAACGTTACAGAACGTGCAGCCACCCCGCCCGATGGTGCCATCGCGATTCGGGCAGCTAAAGCCGCCATGCAGCGTCAGCTTATGAACCTTTTGCCCATAGCGTTGCAAAAGATCCCCACCAAACATATTGACTAATTTCTGTAACTGCATAATCTGATAGACCGTCCCGGAGAAAGGGGACAAGCCTGCCATTTTTAGCCTCTGTCGGCGATGACCTGGATCAATCGCCCCGGACGGCCTTTATCTATATGAATAAATACTCAGGATTACTGCAATTTCATTCACAACCCTCGTGATTACTTTTCCTTATATTCTGATTGTTTTTTTCATTTATAGCGCCACCACTGAAAAACAGTGGCTTTATGCGGGTTTGCAGTCAATGCCAGATTATTATTCTGCTATAAAACTGCTATTCAGCACGCTACATTGATAATACCGCTTTCATATAGTGAGTCAGATCACACTCCGCTGCGTCCTGCCAGGGCATGCAATCAATGTAAAAATAGTTAAATACCCTTTAATTACAATCAGATAAACTCTCTTTAGCACATTTTTGTATAAATAAGATTGCCATTTGACCTGTGTACCAATTCCCGATAAGTTGGAAATCCGCTGGAAGCTTTCTGGATGAGCGGCCTGCTCATCATATTTATGCAGTAATTGAGATTCCCTCTGAAGCAAGTCCTCAAACTTGTTTACCTGCGCGAAAGGATGAAAAGAGGGCGAATGCGAGGTCCGCGTATGAAACGCAAACCCCGTCGCCATGCTCTTTCTGTGCCTGTGCGCCACGGTAAAGTTCAGTGGGAAGCCCGACGAGCCTGGGGAGGTTCACTGATATGTTGTACGATAAATCCCTTGAGAAGGATAACTGTGGTTTCGGCCTGATCGCCCACATAGAAGGCGAACCTAGCCACAAGGTAGTGCGTACTGCTATTCACGCACTGGCCCGTATGCAGCACCGTGGTGCCATCCTTGCTGATGGTAAAACCGGCGACGGTTGCGGTCTGCTGCTGCAAAAACCCGATCGTTTCTTCCGTATCGTTGCGGAAGAACGCGGCTGGCGTTTAGCCAAAAACTACGCTGTCGGTATGCTGTTCCTGAACCAGGATCCTGAAAAAGCTGCCGCCTCACGCCGCATCGTCGAAGAAGAACTTCAACGTGAAACCCTGTCGATTGTCGGCTGGCGCAATGTGCCAACCAACGAAGGGGTGCTCGGTGAAATCGCCCTCTCCTCGCTGCCTCGTATTGAACAGATTTTTGTTAACGCGCCTGCGGGCTGGCGTCCACGCGATATGGAACGCCGTCTGTTCATTGCCCGTCGCCGCATTGAAAAGCGTCTCCAGGACGATAAAGAGTTCTACGTCTGTAGCCTCTCGAACCTGGTGAACATCTATAAAGGTCTGTGTATGCCGGCTGACCTGCCGCGCTTCTACCTGGACCTGGCGGATCTGCGTCTGGAATCGGCCATTTGCCTGTTCCACCAGCGCTTCTCCACCAACACTGTTCCACGCTGGCCGCTGGCTCAGCCGTTCCGCTATCTGGCGCACAACGGCGAGATCAACACCATCACCGGTAACCGCCAGTGGGCCCGCGCCCGTACCTATAAGTTCCAGACGCCACTGATCCCTGACCTGCACGATGCCGCACCGTTCGTAAACGAAACCGGCTCGGACTCCAGCTCCATGGATAACATGCTGGAACTGCTGCTGGCAGGCGGTATGGACATCGTTCGCGCCATGCGTCTGCTCGTGCCACCAGCCTGGCAGAACAACCCGGATATGGATCCGGAGCTGCGCGCGTTCTTCGACTTTAACTCCATGCACATGGAGCCGTGGGACGGCCCGGCGGGCATCGTCATGTCCGACGGACGTTTCGCTGCCTGTAACCTGGACCGTAACGGTCTGCGTCCGGCGCGCTACGTCATCACCAAAGACAAGCTCATCACCTGCGCCTCTGAAGTCGGTATCTGGGATTACCAGCCTGACGAAGTGGTCGAAAAAGGCCGCGTCGGTCCGGGCGAGCTGATGGTTATCGACACCCGCGGCGGGCGTATTCTGCACTCAGCCGAAACCGATCACGATCTGAAAAGCCGCCATCCGTACAAAGAGTGGATGGAGAAAAACGTGCGTCGTCTGGTGCCGTTTGAAGATCTGCCAGACGAAGAAGTAGGCAGCCGCGAGATGGACGACGACACCCTCGCAAGCTTCCAGAAACAGTTTAACTACAGCGCGGAAGAGCTGGATTCCGTCATCCGCGTACTCGGTGAAAACGGCCAGGAAGCCGTGGGCTCCATGGGGGACGATACCCCGTTTGCCGTGCTCTCCAGCCAGCCACGCATCATTTACGACTACTTCCGTCAGCAGTTTGCGCAGGTCACCAACCCGCCAATCGACCCGCTGCGTGAAGCCCACGTGATGTCGCTGGCGACCAGCATTGGCCGCGAGATGAACGTCTTCTGCGAGGCCGAAGGCCAGGCGCACCGCCTGACCTTTAAATCGCCGATCCTGCTGTACTCCGATTTCAAACAGCTCACCACCATGAAAGAGGAGCACTACCGCGCTGACACGCTCGATATCACCTTCGACGTGGCCGAAGCGAGCCTTGAAGAGACGGTGAATGCCCTGTGTGACAAAGCCGAACAGATGGTGCGTAACGGTACCGTTCTGCTGGTGCTGTCTGACCGAAATATCGCGAAGAATCGCCTGCCGGTGCCTGCACCAATGGCAGTCGGTGCTATCCAGACCCGTCTGGTAGAGAAGAGCCTGCGCTGCGACGCCAACATCATCGTTGAAACCGCAAGTGCACGTGACCCGCACCACTTTGCCGTGCTGTTAGGCTTTGGTGCGACGGCGATTTATCCATACCTGGCCTACGAAACACTGGCACGTCTGGTCGATACCCGCGCGATCGACAAAGATTACCGCGCGGTGATGCTGAACTACCGTAACGGCATCAACAAAGGTCTGTACAAGATCATGTCCAAAATGGGCATCTCGACCATTGCCTCCTACCGCTGCTCGAAGCTGTTTGAAGCGGTCGGCCTGCATGACGAGGTCGCCAACCTCTGCTTCCAGGGCGTGGTCAGCCGCATCGGCGGTGCCGGGTTTGCTGACTTCCAGCAGGATCTGGTCAACCTGTCGAAACGCGCCTGGCTGGCACGTAAGCCATTGGATCAGGGCGGTCTGCTGAAATATGTTCACGGTGGTGAATACCACGCCTATAACCCGGACGTGGTGCGCACGCTGCAGCAGGCGGTTCAGAGCGGCGAATACAGCGATTATCAGCAATATGCTGAGCTGGTAAACAGCCGTCCGGCAGCGACGCTGCGCGATCTGCTGGCACTGAATCCAGGGGATGATGCAGTCAGTATTGATGACGTTGAGCCAGCCACTGAGCTGTTCAAACGCTTTGATACTGCAGCAATGTCTATCGGTGCTCTCAGTCCGGAAGCCCATGAAGCGCTGGCTGAAGCCATGAACAGCATCGGCGGAAACTCGAACTCCGGCGAAGGCGGCGAAGATCCTGCCCGTTACGGCACCAACAAAGTGTCCCGTATCAAGCAGGTGGCATCCGGTCGCTTTGGCGTCACGCCAGCGTACCTGGTCAACGCCGACGTTATTCAGATTAAAGTCGCTCAGGGTGCTAAACCGGGCGAAGGCGGTCAGTTACCAGGTGATAAAGTCACCCCGTACATCGCCAAACTGCGCTACTCCGTACCGGGCGTGACGTTGATCTCTCCGCCACCACACCACGATATCTACTCTATCGAGGATTTGGCACAGCTGATTTTCGACCTGAAACAGGTCAACCCGAAAGCGATGATCTCCGTGAAGCTGGTTTCCGAGCCGGGCGTCGGTACCATCGCAACGGGCGTAGCAAAAGCCTATGCGGATCTCATCACCATCGCCGGTTATGACGGCGGTACCGGTGCAAGCCCACTCTCCTCCGTGAAATATGCGGGTTGTCCGTGGGAGCTGGGGCTGGTAGAAACTCAGCAAGCGCTGGTGGCTAACGGTCTGCGTCACAAGATCCGTCTGCAGGTAGATGGCGGTCTGAAAACCGGCCTCGACATCATCAAGGCGGCGATTCTGGGTGCGGAAAGCTTCGGCTTTGGCACCGGTCCAATGGTTGCACTCGGCTGTAAATACCTGCGTATTTGCCACCTGAACAACTGCGCAACCGGCGTTGCAACCCAGGACGAGAAACTGCGTAAGAACCACTATCACGGTCTGCCGTTCAAAGTGACCAACTACTTTGAGTTCATCGCCCGCGAAACCCGCGAGCTGATGGCACAGCTGGGCGTGAAGCGTCTGGTAGACCTGATTGGCCGTACCGACCTGCTGAAAGAGCTGGAAGGCTTCACTGCCAAGCAGCAGAAGCTGGAGTTGAGCAAGCTGCTGGAAACCGCGCAGCCGCATCCTGGCAAAGCGGTCTACTGCACCGAGAACAACCCGCCGTTTGATAACGGCGTGCTGAACGCGCAACTGCTGCAGCAGGCGAAACCGTATGTTGACGACAAGCAGAGCAAAACGTTCTGGTTTGATATTCGCAACACCGACCGTTCCGTGGGTGCCTCCCTCTCCGGTTACATCGCGCAGTCGCACGGTGACCAGGGGCTGGCTGCTGATCCGATTACCGCGCACTTCAGCGGTACTGCGGGCCAGAGCTTCGGCGTGTGGAACGCAGGCGGCGTTGAGCTGTATCTGACCGGCGATGCCAACGACTACGTCGGTAAAGGCATGGCGGGTGGTCTGCTGGCGGTGCGTCCGCCTGTCGGTTCAGCTTTCCGCAGCCACGAAGCCAGCATCATCGGAAACACCTGTCTGTACGGCGCGACCGGCGGTCGTCTGTTTGCAGCGGGCCGTGCGGGCGAGCGTTTTGCGGTACGTAACTCCGGTGCAATCACCGTGGTGGAAGGCATTGGCGATAACGGCTGTGAATACATGACGGGCGGGATTGTTTGCGTTCTGGGTAAAACCGGCGTGAACTTCGGCGCAGGCATGACGGGTGGTTTTGCGTACGTCCTGGATGAAGACGGCGAGTTCCGCAAACGCGTGAACCCGGAGCTGGTGGAAGTGCTGGACGTTGACACGCTGGCTATCCACGAAGAACACCTGCGCGGTCTGATTAC
Organism: Enterobacter sp. CPE_E890; assembly: GCF_046521475.1. Lineage (NCBI taxonomy): Bacteria > Pseudomonadati > Pseudomonadota > Gammaproteobacteria > Enterobacterales > Enterobacteriaceae > Enterobacter > Enterobacter sp. CPE_E890. The sequence goes on from NZ_JBKFZW010000001.1 coordinate 4,467,844, forward strand.
CGAACACGTGCAGCATACCGGTTCTTCGCGCGGCGAAGAGATCCTGGCGAACTGGCCGGCGTTCTCTGCGAAATTCGCGCTGGTTAAACCGAAGTCCAGCGATGTTAAAGCACTGTTGGGTCACCGTAGTCGTAGCTCAGCAGAGCTGCGTGTGCAGGCGCAGTAAGGAATTCAGATGAGTCAGAACGTATACCAGTTTATCGACCTGCAGCGTGTTGATCCGCCAAAGAAACCGCTGAAAATCCGTAAAATTGAATTTGTTGAAATCTATGAGCCGTTTTCAGAAGGCCAGGCCAAAGCACAGGCAGACCGCTGCCTGTCCTGCGGTAACCCTTACTGCGAATGGAAATGTCCGGTGCATAACTACATCCCGAACTGGCTGAAGCTAGCCAATGAGGGGCGTATCTTTGAAGCCGCCGAGCTGTCTCACCAGACTAACACCCTGCCGGAAGTGTGCGGCCGCGTGTGTCCTCAGGACCGTCTGTGTGAAGGCTCCTGTACGCTGAACGACGAGTTTGGCGCAGTGACCATCGGTAACATTGAGCGTTATATCAACGATAAAGCGTTTGAGATGGGCTGGCGTCCGGATATGACCGGCGTGAAGCAAACCGACAAGCGCGTGGCAATCATCGGCGCGGGCCCGGCGGGCCTGGCCTGTGCGGACGTGCTGACCCGCAACGGCGTGAAGGCGGTGGTCTTTGACCGTCATCCGGAGATCGGCGGTCTGCTGACCTTCGGTATCCCGGCTTTCAAGCTGGAAAAAGAGGTCATGACCCGTCGTCGTGAAATCTTTACCGGCATGGGTATCGAGTTCAAACTGAATGTGGAAGTAGGCCGCGATGTACAGCTCGACGATCTGCTGAAAGAATACGACGCCGTATTCCTGGGCGTGGGCACCTATCAGTCCATGCGCGGTGGTCTGGAGAACGAAGACGCGCCGGGCGTTTACGACGCTCTGCCGTTCCTGATTGCTAACACCAAGCAGATCATGGGCTACGGCGAAACCGCCGATGAGCCGTTCGTCAGCATGGAAGGCAAACGCGTTGTCGTACTGGGCGGTGGTGATACGGCGATGGACTGCGTGCGTACCTCCATTCGTCAAAATGCGGCACACGTGATCTGCGCCTACCGTCGTGACGAAGAGAACATGCCGGGCTCTAAACGCGAAGTGAAAAACGCGCGTGAAGAGGGCGTGGAGTTCCAGTTCAACATCCAGCCTCTGGGTATCGAAGTGAATGCCAACGGTAAAGTGAGCGGCGTGAAGATGGCGCGTACTGAGATGGGTGCGCCGGATGCGAAAGGCCGTCGTCGCGCCGAGATCGTAGCCGGTTCTGAGCATGTGATCCCGGCCGATGCCGTCGTGATGGCGTTCGGTTTCCGCCCTCACAGCATGGAGTGGCTGGCGAAGCACAGCGTGGAGCTGGACTCTCAGGGCCGCGTCATTGCACCTGAAGGCAGCGACAATGCTTTCCAGACCAGCAACCCGAAAATCTTCGCCGGTGGCGATATCGTTCGCGGTTCTGACCTGGTGGTCACCGCGATTGCCGAGGGTCGTAAGGCGGCAGACGGTATACTGAACTACCTGGAAGTGTAAAAAAACAGGCCCGATTGGGCCTGTTTTTTTATTTGACGACGCGAAGAGCCGGACGACCACCGCGCGGAGGCGGATCGTCATCAGGATCATTCTCGTCATGATGATCGGGTTTATCGCCATCAATAAGCGACATCACCGTGTCGCTTTCGCGCTCATCGGATGCGTTGTCATCATTCAGGCTGGCAACATCCTCGTCGTATGCTGCTTCCGGCTCAAACATCGTGCCTGCGCCGTTTTCACGCGCGTAGATCGCCAGTACCGCAGCCAGAGGAACGGACACCTGACGCGGCACACCGCCAAAGCGCGCATTAAAGCGCACTTCGTCGTTGGCCAGTTCCAGGTTGCCCACCGCGCGCGGCGCGATGTTCAGCACGATCTGTCCGTCACGCGCATATTCCATTGGAACCAGCACGCCCGGCAACGTCACATCCACAACCAGGTGCGGCGTGAGCTGGTTATCCAGCAGCCATTCATAGAAGGCGCGCAGCAGATACGGACGGCGTGGGGTAAGTTGTGACATTTCCACAGTCATTAGCCTCGGCCAAGACGCATTTCACGTTCAGGTTCAGTTAACGATGCCAGGAATGAATCACGTTCAAATACGCGAGTCATGTAGCCCTTCAGCTCTTTCGCACCCGGACCGCTGAACTCTACGCCCAGAGTCGGCAGACGCCAAAGCAGCGGTGCCAGGTAGCAATCCACCAGGCTGAACTCATCGCTCAGGAAGAATGGCTTCTGACCAAACACAGGGGCAATTGCCAGCAGCTCTTCACGCAGTTGCTTACGCGCTGCGTCGGCTTCAGAAGAGGAACCATTAACGATAACGTTCATCAGCGAGTACCAGTCTTTCTCGATACGCTGCATGTACAGGCGGCTTTCACCACGCGCGACAGGGTAAACCGGCATCAACGGCGGATGTGGGAAACGCTCATCCAGATATTCCATAATGATACGGGATTCCCACAGGGTCAGCTCGCGATCCACCAGCGTCGGTACGCTTTGGCTCGGGTTGAGATCGATCAGATCCTGAGGTGGGTTATCCTTTTCCACATGCTCGATCTCAAAACTGACACCCTTCTCGGCCAGCACGATACGAACCTGATGGCTATAAATGTCAGTAGGACCAGAAAACAGCGTCATTACCGAACGTTTGTTGGCAGCGACAGCCATGAAAACCTCCAGGTATATTCAGAATTTTTACTGCTACCGGCCCAACAGGGGCCAGCCAGATGTTGTATCGCCCATCCCAGAGAAAACACATTGTTCAAGAATCGAACAAAAATCGAGTATTCACCGATATTTGGGCAGAAAATTGGATGATAGTTTACCAGATTTTGATGGCTTTGTGGTGAGGGGATTCTGGAAATGTGGAAAAAGAGGAGATATATGAATTTATATTGTGGATAACCTGCACATTATCCATAAAAAAACCCGCCGAAGCGGGTTTTTCGCCAATCGTTCTGCGTAAGCAGAAAATGATTAACGTTTGGAGAACTGTGGACGACGACGTGCTTTACGCAGACCCACTTTCTTACGTTCAACCTGACGAGCGTCACGAGTAACGAAGCCAGCTTTACGCAGTTCAGAACGCAGGGATTCGTCGTACTCCATCAGAGCGCGGGTGATACCGTGACGGATCGCACCTGCCTGACCGGAGATACCACCACCTTTAACGGTGATGTACAGATCCAGTTTTTCTACCATGTCAACCAGTTCCAGCGGCTGGCGAACTACCATGCGGGCAGTTTCGCGACCGAAGTATTGTTCCAGAGAACGCTGGTTGATTACGATTTTACCACTGCCCGGTTTGATGAAAACGCGAGCTGCGGAACTTTTGCGGCGACCAGTGCCGTAGTATTGATTTTCAGCCATTGCCTATAATCCCGATTAGATGTCAAGAACTTGCGGTTGCTGTGCCGCGTGGTTGTGCTCGTTACCTGCGTAAACTTTCAGTTTACGGAACATAGCACGACCCAGCGGGCCTTTTGGCAGCATGCCTTTAACCGCGATTTCAATCACACGCTCAGGACGGCGAGCAATCATCTCTTCAAAGGTCGCTTCTTTGATACCACCGATGTGGCCGGTGTGGTGGTAGTACATTTTGTCAGTACGCTTGTTGCCGGTTACAGCAACTTTATCAGCGTTCAGAACGATGATGTAATCACCGGTATCAACGTGCGGAGTGTATTCCGCTTTATGCTTACCGCGCAGGCGACGAGCCAGTTCAGTAGCCAGACGGCCCAGAGTTTTACCGGTCGCGTCAACAACATACCAGTCGCGCTGTACGGTTTCTGGTTTAGCTGTAAAAGTTTTCATTAAAAGCTTACCCAAATAATAAGTTACACGTTGGTGAACACCCAAACGTTTAGTCAGTTGAGGTTCACACGACAAAGTCCGGCAAACCTACCCCTTCGAATAGCACATGCCGACACATAGAAAGTTTCGGGAAAAAAACCTTCTCGTAACGTGGGGTCGCAAGATTATAGAGAAGTTGAGGTCAAAGATCGACCCTTAAATGTGATTTGGAATGGGTTTTTCGGGGGGAGGTATTGCGCGGTCTGGTACCCTCCCCCCGTTCCTCTCCCACCGGGAGAGGCTGGCATTTATGGCATATGCTCAAGCTTGAGGTATTCCTCGCTCTGCATCTCCTGCAGACGCGAGAGGCAACGCTGGAACTCGAACTTCAGCCGCTCTCCCTGGTAGATCTCATATAAAGGTACCTCAGCGCTAATCACCAGCTTGACGTGCCGCTCATAAAATTCATCCACCAGCGCAATGAAGCGTCGTGCTTCACTCTCCATCAACCGCGTCATGACCGGAACGTCCAGCACCATCACGGTATGGAACAGGCGTGAAAGCGCAATATAGTCGTGCTGGCTGCGGGCATCCACACAAAGTGTTGTGAAGGAGACGGCCAGCGTTTGATTCTCTACGCCAAGCGTGGGCAACGGGCGGTGGTTAATCTCAAGCTCCGGAGCGTTTTCACGTTTTGCCCCCGCCAGCGCCAGCCAGAGTGTATCCATTTGATGGGTAGTCTCGGCGTTCAGCGGTGAGAGCCACAGGTGCGCCTGGGTCAACGTACGCAGCCGGTAATCCACCCCGGCATCCACATTCATAATGTCACAATACTGCTTGATGGCGTCGATGGCAGGCAGGAAACGTGCGCGCTGCAGACCGTTGCGGTACAGCTCGTCCGGCGGGATGTTCGATGTGGCAACCAGCGTAATCCCGCGCGCAAACAGCGCTTTCATCAGGCCACCTAACAGCATGGCATCGGTGATGTCAGAAACAAAAAATTCGTCAAAGCAAAGCACGTCCGTTTCCGCCTTAAACCTGTCGGCCACAATCTCAAGCGGATCGCTTTTGCCCTGCAGTGCAGTTAGCTCTTCATGCACCCGCAGCATAAAACGATGGAAATGCAGACGCTGCTTACGTTCGCCCGGCAGACTCAGATAAAACAGATCCATCAGCCAGGTTTTTCCGCGCCCTACGCCGCCCCACATATATAAGCCGCGTACAGGAGCATGAGCCTGTGGTGCTTTTTTACCGAGCAACCGCCCAAATGCCGCCTTTAGCCCACCATTCTGTTCGACTTCAGCAGGTTTTGCAGTGAGTTCCTGATAAATCATCTCCAGACGGCTTACCGCCTCACGTTGAACGTCATCCGCTTGATGAGTGCCGTCGTTAAGGGCCAGTTGATAACGCGATGCAGGGGACAGGTTTTGCATAATCTTATTGTTATTCCTTCAATTAAACCTCACCAGCAGCCGTGACTGATGAAAAAAAGGCCGTTCTACACTACGCGATGATACGTCAGGATTCCACTTCTACAGAAATAGCGGTTATAGTGGCATTATCAGGCACAGGCAGGAGCCGAGCCAACACCCTACGGAACAACAAGACAACGGGAGAAGTTCATGACCTGGGAATATGCGCTAATCGGTTTAGTCGTCGGCATCGTCATCGGTGCTGTGGCCATGCGTTTCGGTAATCGCAAATTGCGTCAGCAGCAGTCACTGCAGTACGAACTGGAAAAGAACAAAGCGGAACTGGAAGAGTATCGTGAAGAGCTGGTCAGCCACTTTGCCCGTAGCGCCGAGCTGCTGGACAACATGGCGACCGACTATCGTCAGCTGTATCAACATATGGCAAAAAGCTCCAGCAGCCTGCTGCCGGAAATGACCGCGGAAACCAATCCGTTCCGCAACCGTCTGGCAGACTCTGAAGCCGGTAACGATCAGGCGCCCGTTCAGATGCCTCGTGACTATTCAGATGGCGCGTCAGGCCTGCTGCGTGGCGGTGTAAAACGCGATTAATCGCACAACCTGAATTTATTTTACGGGCGCAGCGATTGCGCCCGTCCTTTCTTCATGACCCCAGCTATCATTTAGTTAAGCACCTCATTGTTCAGCGGTTTAAAATTCAATAACATCAACGTGTTTTTGGGGCCGTTTTTCCTTTATTCCAGGTTACGAGAGTCAACATCGATGAAGAAAAAAAACCAGCTGTTGAGCGCTATCGCGTTAAGTGTCGGGTTATCTCTCTCGGCGTCCTTCCCTGCCCTTGCCGCCATCCCCTCTCAGGTGCCCGGTCAGGCAGCCATTCCAAGCCTCGCACCGATGCTGGAAAAAGTGTTGCCTGCGGTCGTCAGCGTACAGGTTGAGGGTACGGCTGTACAAAGCCAACGCGTACCGGAAGAACTGAAAAAATATTTTGGCGATGAAGCTCCCGACCAGCAGGCTCAGCCTTTTGAAGGTCTGGGTTCAGGCGTCATTATTGATGCGGCCAAAGGCTATATTCTGACCAACAACCATGTCATCAGCCAGGCCGATAAAATCAGCGTACAGCTTAATGATGGACGTGAATTTGATGCCAAACTGATTGGCGGCGATGACCAGAGCGATATCGCGCTGTTGCAGGTGCAGAACCCGAGCAACCTGACTCAGATTACCATTGCGGACTCCGACAAACTGCGTGTCGGTGATTTTGCCGTTGCCGTGGGCAACCCCTTTGGTTTAGGGCAGACCGCCACCTCCGGGATCGTCTCGGCGCTGGGACGTAGCGGCCTGAATCTGGAGGGGCTGGAAAACTTTATTCAGACGGATGCCTCCATCAACCGTGGGAACTCCGGCGGGGCATTGCTCAACCTGAATGGCGAGCTGATTGGGATTAACACGGCTATTCTGGCCCCTGGCGGCGGCAGCATTGGAATTGGTTTTGCCATCCCCAGTAACATGGCCAAAACGCTTGCCCAGCAGCTGATCCAGTTCGGTGAAATCAAGCGCGGGCTGTTGGGGATCAAGGGAATGGAGATGAGCGCGGATATCGCCAAAGCGTTCAACATCAACGTGCAGCGGGGCGCATTTGTGAGTGAAGTCCTGCCAAACTCCGGTTCGGCAAAAGCCGGCGTGAAATCGGGCGATGTGATCGTCAGCCTGAATGACAAGCCGTTGAGCAGCTTCGCAGAGCTACGTTCACGCATTGCCACGACAGAACCTGGCGCCAAAGTGAAGCTGGGCCTGATTCGTGACGGCAAGCCGCTGGACGTTGAAGTCACGCTGGATAAGAGTACCTCGTCTTCTGCCAGTGCGGAGCTTATCGCCCCTGCGTTACAAGGGGCAACGTTAAGCGATGGGCAACTGAAAGACGGTACGAAGGGTATTAGCATCGACACCGTTGAGAAGAGCAGCCCTGCCGCGCAGGCCGGATTACATCAGGATGATGTCATCATTGGCGTAAACCGTAATCGCGTGCAATCCATTGCCGAGCTGCGCAAGGTGCTGGAAAGTAAACCGGCGGTTATTGCCCTGCAGGTTATGCGTGGCAATGAATCTATCTATATTCTGTTGCGCTAAGCATTTGCGATGCCGGACATCACCGCTGCGTGTGATGTCCGGATAACTCATGTTATGCTGCAAATCGTCCCTTTTTTAACGACACGCGCATCATGCTTTTAAAGCTCTTACGTTCAATTGTCATCGGTTTGATTGTCGCTGGCCTGCTGCTGGCGGCAATGCCGTCTTTACGTCAGTTTAATAAACTGACGGCTCCCCAGTTCGACAGTACGGATGAAACGCCGGCCACCTACAACCAGGCCGTTCGCCGTGCCGCACCTGCCGTGGTGAATGTCTATAACCGCGGCCTTAATAGCTCAACCCATAACCAACTGGAGATCCGCACCCTCGGCTCTGGGGTGATTATGGACGAGCGCGGCTACATTATTACCAACAAGCACGTGATTAACGATGCCGACCAGATTATCGTTGCCCTGCAGGATGGCCGCGTGTTTGAGGCGTTACTCGTGGGGTCTGACAGCCTGACCGACCTGGCCGTCCTGAAAATCAACGCCACGGGAGGTTTGCCTATCATTCCCATCAATCGCAAACGTACCCCTCACATTGGCGACGTCGTCCTGGCTATCGGTAACCCTTATAACCTGGGTCAGACGATTACCCAGGGAATTATCAGTGCGACGGGTCGTATTGGCCTCAACCCCTCCGGGCGGCAGAACTTCCTGCAAACCGATGCGTCGATCAACCGCGGTAACTCCGGCGGTGCGCTGGTTAACTCACTGGGTGAGCTGATGGGTATCAATACCCTCTCGTTCGACAAGAGCAACGACGGCGAGACACCGGAAGGGATCGGCTTTGCCATTCCGTTCCAGCTGGCGACCAAAATTATGGATAAACTGATCCGTGATGGACGGGTGATCCGTGGTTATATCGGAATAGGTGGCCGTGAAATTGCACCAATGCATAACCAGGGCGGCGGTATTGATCAGATTCAGGGCATCGTGGTCAACGAGGTATCACCTGGCGGCCCGGCAGACAACGCGGGAATTCAGGTTAACGATGTCATTGTGTCAGTTAATGGTACGCCAGCGGTCTCGGCACTGGAGACCATGGACCAGGTCGCAGAGATCCGACCGGGCTCTATTATCCCTGTTGAAGTCATGCGCAATGATAAGAAACTCACGCTGCAGGTGACGGTTCAGGAATACCCGGCAACAAACTGACAGCCATAAAAAAACCGAAGCCAGTGAGTGCTTCGGTTTTTTTTGCCGGGTGGCGCTAACGCTTACCCGGCCTACGAGAGACGGTTCGTTTTACTTGTTAACGAACTCTTCGCCCAGGGTGATATCTTTCTTCAGGGTATCCAGCATGCCTTCCATCGCGTGTTGTTCAAACGCGCTCAGTTTGCCGATAGGCTGACGTTCTTCGATACCATTTTTACCCAGCAGCAGCGGTTGAGAGAAGAGGCGAGCGTGTTCGCCGTCGCCTTCAACGTAAGCGCATTCAACAACGCCTTTCTCACCCTGCAGAGCGCGAACCAGTGACAGACCGAAACGTGCAGCCGCCTGGCCCATAGACAGAGTTGCAGAACCGCCACCCGCCTTCGCTTCCACCACTTCGGTGCCCGCGTTCTGGATACGTTTGGTCAGGTCAGCCACTTCCTGCTCGGTGAAGCTTACGCCTGGGATCTGCGACAGCAGAGGCAGAATGGTGACGCCTGAGTGGCCACCAATAACCGGAACTTCCACTTCTGTTGGCTGTTTGCCTTTCAGCTCAGCAACAAAGGTGTTGGAACGGATAATATCCAGCGTGGTCACGCCGAACAGTTTGTTTTTATCGTAAACACCGGCTTTCTTCAGCACTTCTGCCGCGATAGCAACAGTGGTGTTCACCGGGTTAGTGATGATACCGATGCACGCTTTCGGGCAGATTTCAGCAATCTGCTGCACCAGGTTTTTCACAATGCCTGCGTTGACGTTGAACAGGTCTGAACGATCCATACCAGGCTTACGTGCCACACCTGCAGAAATCAGCACCACGTCGGCACCCTGCAGTGCAGGACGCGCGTCTTCACCGGAGAAGCCTTTGATTTTAACAGCTGTCGGGATGTGGCTCAGGTCAACCGCCACACCAGGGGTTACCGGAGCAATATCGTACAGGGAGAGTTCTGAGCCTGAAGGCAGTTGGGTTTTCAGTAGTAGGGCAAGCGCCTGGCCGATACCACCAGCAGCGCCGAGGACTGCGACTTTCATCCTAAACTCCTTATTATGGTTAACTTAAGTATCTGTAACTCCGTTGCGGCGACCATAATTCAGCGAGTAAATAATTACAATTTTCGTAGCTAAAGAATTTGAGGTCACGCGACTTTATCTCTCACCAGAAGACTATCTGACAACAGACGGCAACGAATTAAGAGGTGGTTACAATACACCCTGCCCTGCCACCAAAACAACATCATTTTGATAACATTTAATTTACTTTTAAGCTTATTTGCGCGGCGTGACCCAGGCATGTTTTCTGATAACGAAATCTGATAAAATCACTCCCTTTCATAACATTATTTCAGACTACCTCCCGGTAGATAATTTGCATAAAAATTCATCCACATGCATAATAATGTTGTTTCTATCGTCATATTCCGGGTGACTTATGCGAAGCTCGTCTAAGCAAGAAGAATTAGTAAAGGCGTTTAAAGCGCTACTCAAAGAAGAGAAATTCAGTTCTCAGGGAGAAATTGTTCAGGCGTTACAGGAACAAGGTTTCGATAACATCAATCAGTCGAAAGTCTCCCGCATGTTAACCAAATTTGGCGCGGTGCGTACCCGTAACGCCAAAATGGAGATGGTCTATTGCCTGCCAGCTGAACTTGGCGTGCCGACAACCTCCAGCCCGCTGAAGAATTTGGTTCTGGATATCGACTATAACGACGCCGTGGTGGTGATCCACACCAGCCCTGGTGCTGCGCAGTTGATTGCTCGCCTGCTGGATTCCTTAGGTAAAGCGGAAGGTATTCTCGGCACAATCGCCGGGGACGACACCATCTTTACCACTCCGGCAAATGGTTTCTCCGTCAAAGACCTCTACGAGGCAATTCTGGTTCTGTTCGAACAGGAACTCTAATCCCCTCTCCCCGTAGCACCGCTGCGGGGATCGTTCTGCTCCCGCTGCGTTTCCCTCTCGATTCCACTGCCCTGACTTTGACAAATAGTGCTTTTTACTACCTATTAACATTCATCTGGTGAATGCCAAATCAAAAAACCGCACAAAAAATCAAAATCCTATATCCATATGATTTAATTAGAGATCAATGCATAAACAGGACAAAAAACACCCAACATTATGCAGTTTGGTTATAAAAAACGCATTGGTTAACACGTAATAACAACCGGAACAATTAGCCTGGTATTAATTTTTACCGTTATTAGTGTATACTTGATTTTGTGATGAGGGTCACGAAACAAGACCCCACTAAAAAATTCGACGAGGTAAAAATCATGAACATTAAAACTACTGTAGCGGCGCTGAGCGTCCTGTCTGTCCTGTCATTCGGTGCTTTCGCTGCTGATTCAATCAATGCTGACCAGGCGCAATCCCGCCAGGCAATCGGTACGGTTTCTGTCGGTGCAATCGGTACGTCCCCGATGGACATGCATGAGATGCTGAACAAGAAAGCGGAAGAACAGGGTGCATCATCCTACCGCATCATTGAAGCTCGTTCAGGTGACCACTGGCACGCTACTGCTGAGCTGTACAAATAAGTTTTAGCAATAACTGAAGACATAAATCTCCACTCAACGGCACCAGGCATAAAAATAGCTGTTTAACCCTTCTCGCCGTTGAGCAACAACCCTATTCAGGAGTAAAGACTATGAAAACCAAATTGATCATCGCAACCCTCGGTCTGGCCTCAGTTCTCTCTTTCGGCGCAAGTGCAGCCGTACAGCAAGTGAATGCCGACCAGGCACAAAATCTGCAGCCTATGGGCAGTGTATCCGTAACGTCTGTCACTGGTTCACCAATGGATATTCGTCACGAACTGGCCGCAAAAGCTGAAAAAGCAGGTGCCAGCAGCTATCGTGTCACCGAACTGAATCAGGGTGACCACTGGCATGCTACGGCAGAACTGTATAAATAAACCCTCGTCGTATTTCATCATACGACTTGCCCCTGACCAGCTGGTCAGGGGCTTTTTTTATGTCATTCAATGGCGCGCGTTAAAACGCAGTTGCCCTTCCAGCTCTTCTTCCGCTTCATCGAACAGTAATATCAGTGCGCCAAAACGTCTGCGCAGCTTATCGGGTAAATGAATGAACTCAATCTCCAGCGGGAGTGGCAACAGACTGCCGGTCACCACGTCCCACAGGGTATCCAGATTCGTCACGCTTTCCCGTTCAAGATCAAACACGCGGATAAATTCACGATAGAAGTCTTCCTGACTGTCGATCTCGTCAAAATCAAACGTATAGGTTTTCATTGCCAGCCACCCAGTCCAGGCGAGCGGCAGTTGCCGCCCGGTCTATTATAATCCCCCGATATGCAGGGTTTTGACTTCCAGATATTCTTCCAGCCCCAGCACGGAGCCCTCGCGTCCAAGGCCTGACTCTTTTACCCCGCCAAAAGGCCCCAGTTCCGTAGAGACGGCGCACTCGTTAATGCCAATCATCCCGCTCTCGATGGCCTGAGAAACACGGAAAACGCGTGAAAGGTTTTGGGTGTAGAAGTAAGCCGCCAGGCCATAAGGCGTGTTGTTGGCACGCTGGATGACCTCATCTTCTGAAGTGAAACGGAAGCACGCCGCAACCGGTCCAAACGTCTCTTCTTCTGCCAGCTTCATGCCTTCATGGCAGTCACCCAGTACGGTTGGCATCCAGAAATTCCCGCCAAGCGAATGGGGTTTCCCCCCTGCCAGCACGGTTGCCCCGCGGGCAACGGCATCGTCGACATGCTCACGCACCTTGTTGACCGCAGCAGGTTCAATCAGCGGTCCGACGACAACGCCCTCTTCAAGACCATTCCCCACCTTCAGCGCCTTCACCGCATCGGCAAGTTTATTCACAAACTTGTCGTAGACGGTTTCCTGAATATAGAAACGGTTAACGCTCACGCAGACCTGCCCGGCATTGCGGAATTTGTTGGCGATAGCACCCTTAACCGCTGCGTCGATATCCGCATCCTCAAAAACGATATATGGGGCATTTCCCCCCAGCTCCATTGAGACTTTTTTCATGGTGTCTGCGGCGTTACGCACCAGCGTTTTGCCGACGGAGGTAGAACCGGTAAAGGAGATTTTACGCACGTCGCGGCTGGCCATGATCGCATCGCTGATTTCATGGGTATTCCCGGCCACGGCGTTGAGAACACCGTCGGGCACACCGGCCTGTTTAGCCAGGGTAAGCAGCGCAAAAGCACTGAGCGGCGTGTTATTGGCCGGTTTGATCACCCCGGTACAGCCCGCAGCAAGCGCCGGGCCTAATTTACGGGTGAGCATCGCCATCGGGAAGTTCCATGGTGTAATCGCCGCGACCACACCAATGGGCTCGCGGGTTGCCAGAATGCGGGAACCGGGTTTGATCGGCGGAATAATTTCCCCGTTAGCGCGCTTGGCCTCTTCGGCAAACCACTGGATAAAGCTGGCCGCGTACTCCACCTCTCCTTCCGCTTCTTTCAGAGGCTTGCCCTGCTCGGTGGTCATTAACCGCCCGAGCCAGCTTTTATTTTCAATAATCAGTTCGTACCAGCGGTAAAGGATGGCCGAGCGTTCTTTCGCGGTTTTGGCTCGCCATGCCGGGAAAGCGTTGGTGGCTGCGGCAATCGCAGCTTCGGTTTCCGCTTTACCCGCTTTCGCGACTTTAGCGATGACCTCGCCGGTCGCCGGGTTAAGTACATCAAACGTCGTGTCCAGCGTTTTCCAGATACCATTAACCAGATACCCGGTCTGAAAAAGGATGTGGTCCTGAAGCGTCTCAGTCGTCATGTGTCCTCCCTTTCTGAATGTAAGAACGTGCTGGAATTAAGTATAGCCACAAAAAAACCGACGCTTTGGCGTCGGCTTTTTTACTTCAGTCAGTTATCTGTGAGGGCATTCTGGTAGCGGTGCAGCATAAACACCAGCCGTCCTACTGGCTCGGTTACCTGAGGCGGAGCTTCCCAGACTTTAAGCTTCTCCTGGTAGATATCGAGCTCTTCAAGCAGTTGCGTAAAGTAACGACGGCGTTTGTCATCGCTGGTCGCGGAAAGTACATGGTCGGCAGTGCGGCGTAGCTGACGGTGGAAAGCCGACAGATCGTCGTTGATCGGCACAGGCGCGTTACGCAGACGCTGGTGCGCGATGATCATGGTTAATGCCAGCCGGAACTTAGCGATGTCACCCGGGAACTTATTAAGCAGTAAAAACAGCTGCTGATAGAGCGCCGGTAAGTGGTTTTCTTTGCGGCGTGCGGTATTGGTGGTCATCGACGACACGGCAGCGGAAACAAACTGGTTCAACAATACACGGCCCGTTCTTGCCTGTGAGTTATCGCGCACCAGCAGAATAACCATCATTGCCAGGAAACACCCCACCAGCTGACCCAATGCGCTGTCGAGGAACTGGCTGAAATGGAAGGTCATCGGGTTATCCAGCACAATGATGTTAATCGTACTGGCCAGCGCCCCCAACGATCCCAGACGGCGCTTTTGCACTTCTATACCGATAAAGAACGCCATCACCGCCAGGCTTATGCAGAGCAGCAACATGCTCTGTTGCGTGGACGGGATGATCACCAGGAAATAGAGCGCGCCTATCGGCAGGGCGGCAATGGTGCCGTACAGGAAATCAATGGCGACCATACGCGGGTTGGGCAGACGCATCGCCAGGGCAGTCACAACGGCAATCATCACCATTGCACCGCTGCCGGACGTCCAGCCTGTCCACAACCAGAACAGCGTACCGAGCATGCAGGCGAGCGTCGTGCGCCAGAAGTTGACCATCGCGTGATGACGCTCGGCAGATTCCGCCTTAATCACCACTTCTCCCTGCAGCACCTCTTCTTCCGTAGCGCTGATTTTGGTATTGCTAACCACGCCGCGTTTCAGCAGCAGGTAACGCGTCGCGGACCCGCCCCAGGTGTAGATGGTCACTGGTGTGTCGCGTTCCCCTGTCCAGGCAATGACCCGCCGCATGCGCTTAAGCTGCTTATGCACGTCCTGCACGGTTTCCACCGGCTCGGCAAACAGCTCGCGGAACGTATCGGTCACCACTTCCGGACGGGTGTTCTGGATCAGATAGGTTTCGCACGCCTGGGTAATCAGCGTTAAGGAGACCGTATTGAGGGCTTTAAGGCGACGGTTAGCCCGGGCCCAGCGCGAAGACTCTATATTAAGGTTACTGCGCATCCCTTCCAGCGCCTGCGTGCGACGTACCAGCCCGCTCCAGGCCTTATCCACCTCTTCACTGTCACCATGCTTGATGCAGAGCTGCATCAGCTGGTACTGGGCAACAATCAACGCATCCAGCTCGCGATCCACCTCTTGCTTGATAGAGCGAGGGGAGAAAAGCAGGTCAGCAACAATCGCGCAAACAATACCAATCACAATCTCACTGCAACGCTCCACGGCGAACTGTGGCGCAAGCAGCGGCTCGCTTTGGATAGTAATGACGATAATCAGCGCGGTGTAACCCGCCAGTCCCCAGGCGTAGGAGTTTTCCACTTTCACCAGAGACGAGACCCAGGTACAGAAGCCCGCCCAGATACAGCACACCATCAGCATCAGCAGTGGGGTGCGGATCATCAAAATAATAATGGTCAGCGCCGCGAAACAGCCGATAAACGTCCCAATGATACGCAGCATCCCGCGATAGCGGATCGCACCAGAGTAAGGTTCACCACCGGCCGCAAATGCTGGACCAGCCGCGACAATTGCCGCCGTCAGCACCGCCCAGCGCGGGGTTTCAAGCTGGAAGTGGAAGCCAACAAACAGTGCCAGCACGATGGCACACGCCAGCTTCACGGCGAAGCGAATGTGTTGGTTGGCGATGGAGAAGATACCCATAGCGATTAGCCAAACTCGCGCAGACGGTGGGCAATTTTACGGAAGATCGACTCCTGGCTGGCATCCCGGTCTTTAGCGCCGGTAATCACCACCGTCGCCGTGGTACCCGCAGGCCACACATTCCCCTGCTGTTCGTCCAGATGGATACGCACCGGCACACGCTGAGCCAGACGCACCCATTCCAGGTTGGAGTCCACTGTCGCCATCCCTTTTGCATCCTTAGAACTGCTGGCGTTGGTCACCCCTGCCGCGACGCTGTCGACGGTACCTTTAAAGACGCGGTTACTGCCAAGCGGTGTAATTTCGGCACGATAACCCGGACGTACGCCTTCCAGCTTGGTCTCTTCCATATAAGCGAGCACGTAGAAGGAGTTCTGTTTAACCAGCGCCACGGCCGTTGAGCCACGAGTGATAAATTCACCGGCATAGACATTAAGGTTAGTGACCCAGCCATCGGCTGGCGCGCGGATCACGGTGCGCTCCAGATCGAGCTTTGCCAGATCGCGCGTCGCTTGCGCTTTGGCCATCTGGTGCAGCACGGTTTGCAGCACGTTATTGGACTGGTCGATCTCTTCGCGGGACATGGCCTGAATACCTAACTGGTTACGGCGGCCTGCCTCACGGCGTTTCTCTGCCGCCAGCGCCTGATAATAGGCCACGTCAGCTTCCGCTTCTTCCAGTGCTTTCTGGTAGCGAGGCTGGTCGATGGTGAACAGAACCTGATTTTTTTTCACCAGCTGGTTATCGTGAACGTTGACCGCCGTGATAAGACCGGCCACGTCGGGGGCTATGGCCACGACATCGGCGCTGAAACGCGCATCGCGTGTCCACGGTGACTCCGTGTAATAGACCCAGGCCCGAAAAATAGCGATGAAGGCGAGGATAACCAGTGCCATTGTGATGGCGGTTCGGGAGATTTTTCTTGTTAGTGTTTTCACATCAACCTCAGACAAACATGCGCGATATCAGGTAAAACAGGCAGCAATACAGCGCGGTATTGAACAATGCAGGGTGCCAGACGAAATCGTAGATCCCGGTAGGAACCAGCACCTTGCGCACCAGCCAGAAGATCGCCAGTGATAAAAGAAGCTCGAAAAATATCGGTGGGAACGACAGACCGAACACCACGATAACGGGAAACAGACTCATGTTGACCTTGATAAGAGAGAGTGCAGGCTACAGAATTTTTTAGCGCACGCCATCGCAGAAGAGCAAGAAATGCCGGGCGAGAATGGCGCAGCCGTTAAGTAATTAATAATATATTAACGTAACTGTTATGCTGTTATCTATAATATGTGATCTAAATCACTTTTAAGCCAGAGTGAACAATGGAACGTTTAAAACGCATGTCAGTCTTCGCCAAAGTGGTTGAACTGGGCTCTTTTACCGCTGCTGCACGCCAGCTTCAGATGAGTGTCTCTTCAATCAGCCAGACGGTGTCCAAACTGGAAGATGAGCTTCAGGTCAAGCTGCTCAATCGCAGTACCCGCAGCATCGGGCTGACAGAAGCGGGTAAAATTTACTATCAGGGTTGTCGCCGCATGCTGCTTGAAGTGCAGGATGTCCACGAACAACTCTATGCTTTCAACAACACACCTATCGGCACACTGCGCATTGGTTGTTCTTCAACTATGGCACAAAATGTCCTCGCTGCCATGACAGCGGACATGCTGAAAGAGTATCCAGGATTAACCGTGAATCTGGTGACGGGTATCCCTGCGCCGGACCTGATTGCTGACGGGCTGGACGTGGTGATCCGCGTTGGGGCATTGCAGGATTCCAGCCTTTTCTCGCGCAGGCTGGGCAGTATGCCGATGGTCGTTTGCGCCTCGAAAAGCTATCTGGCGCAGTACGGTGTCCCTGAGAAACCCGCCGATCTCACCAACCACTCATGGCTGGAATACAGCGTTCGACCCGACAATGAATTTGAACTGATTGCTCCGGAAGGGCTCTCCACCAGACTGCTGCCAGAAGGCCGGTTTATCACCAACGATCCAATGACCATTTCGCGTTGGTTAGTGGCAGGAGCCGGGATCGCCTACGTGCCGTTGATGTGGGTGATCAACGAGATCAACAGCGGTGTACTGGAGATCCTGTTCCCTCGCTACCAGTCCGATCCGCGCCCGGTATACGCCCTGTACACAGAAAAAGACAAGCTACCACTCAAGGTGCAGGTGTGTATTAACTATCTGACAGACTATTTTGTGGACGTGGCTGAGCTGTTTCAGGGGATGCGAGGAAGAAGTAAGGAATAATTGATTATCGCGGATAAGCATATATTATATGAATATGTCCTGGATGAGATGCACATTCATTCAGGAATATTCCCTCACCACTATCAGTAATAGCTAATTGACACTTCCGTTACCCTCCCCTTACCTTATTAGTAGTCTGGCACTCAGACTGTTATTAATTTGTTACTGATATGAATAATAAAATGTATTCCGCAGGATGACATTGAACAAGGAAAAGAAATGAATATATTTGAACAAACACCACCTTCTCGCAGGCGCTATGGACTCGCCGCGTTCATTGGTTTAATCGCAGGGATTGTCTCTGCATTCGTGAAATGGGGAGCGGAGGTGCCACTTCCGCCACGTAGCCCTGGTGATTTATTCACTGCCGCATGCGGACCAGAGCAATTAATAAGAGCCGCAAGTCAGATTGACTGCTCGCGTAATTTTCTCAATCCGCCTTATGTATTTTTACGCGACTGGCTGGGCGTTGTCGATCCTAACGCGGCGGTTTATACATTCGCCGGACATATATTTAACTGGGTCGGCGTAACACATATTATTTTCTCAATCGTCTTCGCCGTAGGGTATTGTGTAGTTGCGGAAGTCTTCCCGAAAATTAAACTCTGGCAAGGTTTGCTGGCGGGTGCGTTAGCCCAGCTTTTTGTCCACATGATCTCCTTCCCGCTGATGGGTCTGACACCGCCGCTGTTCGAACTTCCATGGTACGAACACGTCTCAGAAATCGTGGGTCATTTAGTCTGGTTCTGGTCGATCGAAATCATTCGTCGTGATTTGCGTAACCGCATCACGCACGAGCCCGATCCGGAAATACCGCTGGGTAACTTACGTTAAAAAAAAGGCGCTACCTCTGTAGCGCCATTTTTTTATGCATCGTCAGATCAGGCAGTGCCGCCCACCGTCAAATTGTCGACTTTCAGCGTCGGCTGGCCTACGCCAACCGGCAGGCTCTGCCCCTCTTTACCGCAGACGCCCACACCGTTATCCAGTTTCAGATCGTTACCGACCATGGAAATCTGCTGCATGGCTTCAATACCGGAGCCAATCAGCGTCGCACCTTTCACCGCTTTGGTCACTTTACCCTTCTCAATCAAGTACGCTTCTGAGGTAGAGAAGACAAACTTACCGGAGGTGATGTCCACCTGACCGCCGCCAAAGTTTGGCGCGAAGATGCCGTAATCGACGGATTCGATAATCTCCTGCGGTGTAGATTTGCCCGGCAGCATATAGGTGTTAGTCATACGCGGCATCGGCAGATGTGCATAGGACTCACGACGGCCGTTACCCGTTGGCGCGACGCCCATCAGGCGCGCGTTGAGTTTGTCCTGCATGTAGCCTTTCAGCACACCGTTTTCGATCAGCACATTGTATTGGCCAGGCGTACCTTCATCGTCGATAGCCACCGAGCCACGGCGATCGCGCATGGTTCCATCATCCACCACCGTGCAAAGCTCAGACGAGACAAGCTGCCCCATCTGGCCGCTGAATACGGATGTACCACGACGGTTAAAGTCACCTTCCAGACCGTGGCCCACCGCTTCGTGCAGCAGAACACCCGGCCAGCCAGCCCCCAGAACGACCGGGAATGTCCCCGCCGGCGCCGCGACGGCATTCAGATTCACCAGCGCCATGCGCACGGCTTCTTTTGCCCACGCGTCAGCGCGTGCTTCACCGTCAACATCGCCCAGGAACCAGTCATAGCCGAAACGGCCGCCACCGCCGCTTGAGCCGCGCTCGCGTTTGCCGTCGTCATCGACCTGCACGCTGATGGAGAGACGGACCAGTGGACGAACATCCGCGGCCAGAGTACCGTCCGTCGCCGCAACGAGAATCAGCTCATAGACGCCGCTCAGGCTGGCAGAGACTTCCTGCACACGCTTATCGGCAGCACGCGCCACTTTGTCCACGCGGCGCAGGATATCCAGCTTCTCTTCGCGGCTCATGCTCTGCAGCGGATCAATGCTGGTATAGAGCGCAGAGTGCTGCACTTCACCCAGCGTTTTCACACGACCATCGCCGGTATCACGCACAATGGTACGCGCAGCCTGAGCACTCTGCTCCAGCGCGGCCAGGCTAATCTGATCGGCATAAGCAAAACCGGTTTTCTCGCCGCTAACGGCACGGACACCGACGCCCTGGTCGATGTTATAAGAGCCGTCTTTGATGATGCTGTCTTCTAAAACCCAGGATTCGTGATAGCTCGACTGGAAATAGAGATCGCCGTAGTCGAGACGGCGTTCGGTCAGTTGACCAAGAATGGAGAACAGGTCCTGATGGCTCAGGCCGTTCGCTGCGAGCAAATGTTCACTTACCAGGTTCAGACTCATCGTATTGCTACTCGTTCGTTGCCGCCTGTGGCGGTATAAAGATCGTATTTATTGAGAGTGAGGCAATTACCTGCCCACGTCAAATCATTGCTGCGCTTCTTTGCGCGGCTGGCGCAGCACTTCATTAATCTGCGGTTTATCTACCGGGCCGGTAATGTGGTAGCGCAGAATGGAGACCTTACTCCATAGCGGACCCAGCACTTTACTGGCGGCAAACACCGCCGCACCAACAATCGGGTTCACCACAAAGGCTGCTGCCACGCCAACGCTCGCGGAAATTTCCGGCGCCACCACGGCTTCCATATCCAGCTCTCGACGCACGAGATTGACCGAGCCTTTCATCGCGATATCCGCTTCCAGGCCGTCCACCAGCGTGTCGTCCGTATGCAGAACGCCATCCTTGATCCACGCCGTGCTGCGAATGGAATCGTAGTAGAAACCTTCGCTGAATGTGTCGCTGAAATCGAAGCGCAGCTTGCGCAGCAGCGCATCAAAACTCAGCAGACGCAGGATCTGCCCGGCGCGCCCCGTGCTCACGTCGGCGATTTCACCTTTACCGAAGCGGGTTTTCAGAATGCCATTGAGCGAGGCTTCATCCGGCGTCCACGGCGCGGCACGCCAGTGAAGATCGTAATCAACATCAAATGACGAACCGCGAAGCGGCGTGGTAATGCCAAAGAAATTGGCCGCGGCATCCAGCTTGTTGCCTTTAATGTCACCCTTCAGGGAGGTACGCTGCTCGCCCGGGTTATTCACCCATTCGCCTGCGGCCGTCATGCGTCCAAAACCGGTATCGACCAGGCCACCGGTGAGCGTGAGCGTATTTCCCTGAATGGCGAAATCACCGTCGATACGGCCATATTTTTGTCCCCACAGCCAGCATTCAGCACAGCGCAACTGGAGATCGGGCCAGCCGTTAAAATCGACGCGAGCGGTTTTACTCAGCGGTGACGTCTCTGCCGGTTTATCTTTCCCGATCGTGGTGCTTGCCGGGTTGTAGTAGAGATAGCGGATCGCCGCCTGCCACGGCGCATGATTGCGCATGGTCAGTGCGCCATTGATCTCTCTGCCCTGAGCCTCGACTTTCGTGCCGTTAGGCGTTGGCTGAGAGACAATACTCAGGTTGTTCCACTGCTGTCCCCCCAGCATTAGTGACGGCGTGCGTACGGTAATGGTCTGCGGGAACTGAGCTGTTTCATCAACGTTTTGTCCAACACCTTTCTGGAACAGCGCCAGCCACTCAGCACCGTCCAAAGGCGGGAGATTCAGCTCAATACCAGTCTGCTCCGGCAGCGGCGGTGTCGAGCGGCTATCAGTTGTCCAGATGGCTTTGTCGAGAGTGAGTTTGCGGTTGAGCAGCCAGCGGCTGTTGAAGTGGTTTGTCCCGCCCGCGCTTCCGGTCAGCTCGAAGCTGTTCAGGTTACCATCGACGTTAAGCTTTACTGGCAGCGGCAGTCCAGCCTGTTTATCCAGCGGCGCAGGTAGCTGGCTATGAAGGTTTTTCAGGTCTCCCGTAATGTCGACCTTATAATGCGCGCCAGCGTGATAAGGCAGTTCGATTGCCACGTTCCCCTTCCAGGATGCCGAGCCATCCACTGACCCTTCAATCGGTTTCGGCAGGACATCCATACGCGCTGGCTGCCAGTTACCGTCGAGATTGACAGCCACCTGATACGCCTTTTCACCCTCGGTGGTCGTAAAGTCGATATTTACGGGCTGATTAAACCAGCTGGCAGTGAGCGGCTCGCTCTTCAGGTTACCGTTCACAAAGCTGAACTGCCCACTGAGATTTTTCAGCGTACTTTCAAGAGGTTTGATATACAGGCTGTTATTCTTCAGACGGACATCACCTTTGGCGGTGGTCATCTCACCGTCCAGCGGGATATCGAGATGTAAGCGAGCATTCACATCACCATCAAGCTGCAGTTGCTGAAGCGTCGCCGCCAGCGACTCTTTCAACGGCGTCTCCTCAAAGTACGGTCCTACGGCTTTGCCCGGGCCGTTGATGTCGGCATCAATCAGCAGTTTCTCTTTTGAATAATCCGGGATGTTTGCCGTCAGATTGCTGGCCGTCACACCACCCAGCGCGACGCTGTCTGACTTCATCCATAATCCGTCATTGAGGAAGTTAAGTTCGATATCCAGGTTTTTCAGCGCGGGCCAGCCCGGCTGGAACGCAAAGGTGGCATTGTGCAACGGCACCAGTACCTGGAACTGACCTTCATTATGTTTGTACGGGAAAAGATGTGGGTTACCGCCATAGACCAGCGTGGCGTTCTCCGCCTGTCCGCCCTGGATCGCGCCGCTCAGATAGTCCACAAGCGCTTTCCCCATCAGGTTTTCCGGGAAATAGCGCCAGGCCTGAGAACCATCGTTGGTACTGATCCCGGCCAGAATACCCAACCACGGCTCATCACCTTCTGGTTGCAGATAGCGAAAATCACCGCGCGCATGCACGGCTTTGGCTTTTACGTCGATATGGCGGCCATCAAGCTGGAAGCCCTTATCGTTATTGAGCCAGTTAAGTACCGCACTGCCTTGTTCAATTTCCAGTGGCGCGCGGAAGACCGTCTCGTAAGGCATTTTGGCGTCATGCATATCGACCGTCAGCCTGCCGTTTTCTACGCTGCCTTCCAGCTTGCCGCTAAAGTGCTCCGCGCCCGGCAGTAACTTCCACTGCTTCCAGGCAAGATCTTTCCAGGTTGCCTGAAAACGGGTTTTTTCCGTCGACTGGAGCGGAATATCCAACGCCAGCGTATCGATCTTTCCGCTCGGCTGCGTGGCCAGCCAGATTTCCCCGAGATCTGAAGAGAGCTTCGTCGCCATTGAGCGCAGGCCTTCTATTGCGGCCAAATCCAGGTTACTGGCGCGAATACGCAACTCATCGCTACGTTTACTTTCCACACCGCCGACATCCTGCTCAGGCATCCAGGCAAGCGTCAGCGCGCCGCGCGGCCACGGTTTGTTGTCCATGGTGATGCGCGTGTCTGGAATGGCAAACTGCCAGCCCCCTTTCTCCTGCGTCACGTGCGCGGTGAGGTTATCAACGGAAAGCTGATGCTGCTGTTTTTCTCCCTTCCAGCTCGCTCCCCCCTGCTTCAACCAGATATCACCGCTGGCAAATTCGCCTTTCGTCAGGGTCATCCAGCCTTCAAGGCTGAAACGGGCGGTTTCCAGCTGCATATTTTGCTGAAGCCAGTCTCCCAGCCACGGTTTTACATCCACATCGTCGGCCTGAAGCCATACCTTGCCGTTGTTGAGCAAGCCATCGTCGTCTCGCAGATCCATGCGCACCTGCATCACGCCGTGTTGACCGTTCAGACTGGAGAGATTCACCTGCCCCTCGGCGCGGTGACGTTCTTTACCGTTGAGCCAGGTCAGCTGGGGGATCGCCAGTTCGGCGCGCTGGCCAGAAAGGGTAATAAAGCTCACTTCACTGTCACGAAGATCGAAATGATCGAACTGACGCAGGAAGAGATCGCTGAAACGGTTGGCTTCAAGACCCTGGCTACTGTCACCACCCGACAGCGGCGTATTGGTCAAAAACTGGAGTTGATAAAAGGTGAGATCGCGAAACTGCCAGCGAAGATGCAGCAGGCTTTGCCAGACGTCCAGCGCCAGGGTCACGCGTTTGATTTTCAGGTAGCCGCCATCTTTCAGGCTGGCGTTGATATCCCGGACATCGAGCGTCGGGCCAAAATTCTGCCAGTTAGCACTGATCTGGCTTACATCCACCGGCACGCCGGTGGTGGATTCGATTTTCGCCAGCAGCTGCGGACGCCAGCTGTCCAGATGCGGTAATACGAGGCGTAGCCCGCTCACGAGCAACGCGACAATCACGACCAGCGTTGCCCCTGTAAGCAATAAAATCCCCGGCAATCGCCTCACGCATCTCTCCTTGTCAGCATTCGTCACGCAGCGTACTGCGCTTACATCATCACGACGTCAAACTGCTCCTGGTTATAGAGCGGTTCAATTTGTACTTTTACCTGTTTGCCGACAAAGATTTCCACTTCCGCCAGCGCGTGCGACTCTTCGCCTTTCAACGCTTCAGCCACCGCAGGGGAAGCATAGACCAGAAAACGATCGGAGTCGTAGGCATGATGAACACGCACGACTTCGCGCATGATTTCGTAGCAGACGGTCTCAACCGTCTTTACCGTTCCGCGTCCATGGCAGGTTGGACATTCATTACACAGTACATGTTCAACGCTTTCACGGGTACGCTTACGCGTCATTTCCACCAGCCCGAGCTGCGAGAAACCGTTGATGCTGGTTTTCACACGATCTTTACTCAGCGCCTGCTCCAGCGAGTGCAGCACGCGGCGGCGATGGTCTTCATTACTCATATCGATAAAGTCGATGATGATAATGCCGCCCAGGTTGCGCAGACGAAGCTGGCGCGCAATCGCCTGCGTCGCTTCGATGTTGGTATTGAAGATAGTGTCATCCAGGTTACGGTGACCAACAAACGCCCCGGTATTGATATCAACGGTGGTCATCGCTTCGGTCTGATCGATGATCAAATACCCACCAGACTTCAGTTCAACCTTGCGCTCAAGCGCACGCTGGATCTCGTTTTCGACATCATAGAGATCGAAGATCGGCTGACGCCCAGAGTAATGCTCCAGCAGGCCAGGCATCTCGGGGATGTATTCAGCGGTAAACTCCAGCAGGGCTTCATAGGTCAGGCGGGAATCCACGCGAATACGGTCGAGCTGTGCATCGGCAAAATCACGCAGAACACGTTGAGCAAGCGCCAGCTCACCATAGAGCTGGTAGCGGGTCTGGTTGCGTTTTTTACGCTCCATCACCTTGGTCCAGACGCGCTTCAGGTAAGCCGCATCAGACGCCAGGTCTTCTTCGCTGATCCCTTCCGCTGCGGTACGGATGATAAACCCACCCTGTTCATCGCAGTAGGCGCTGACCACTTTCTTCAGACGCTCGCGCTCGGTTTCACTCTCAATACGCTGCGAAACGCCTACGTGCGATGCGCCGGGCATAAAGACCAGATAACGGGAAGGTAAAGTGATGTCGGTGGTCAGACGGGCACCTTTGGTGCCGAGGGGATCTTTCACCACCTGTACCATCAGATCCTGACCCTGACGCACCAGTTCAGAAATATCGCGGACGGCAAATTGCTTTTGCTCTTCACCTGCAACGCACTCGGTGTGCGGCATGATATCGGAGGCATGTAAAAATGCCGCCTTATCCAGTCCAATATCTACAAAAGCCGCCTGCATACCCGGTAGTACACGACTGACACGACCTTTGTAGATATTGCCTACTATTCCGCGTCGCGCTTCGCGCTCAATATGAATTTCCTGAAGAATGCCACCATCAATGTAGGCCACACGGGTTTCCGATGGCGTTACGTTTACCAACAATTCAGCCGTCATAATTATCCCTTCCCTCACGCAGTGAGTTAAAATTGCTCAGCAACTCATACGTTTCCACCAGCGGTAAGCCGACTACGGCGTGATAGCTGCCATTAATCTTCCTGACAAAACAGCCACCCAGCCCCTGAATACCGTATGCACCTGCCTTATCCATCGGTTCACCGCTGGCAATGTAAGCGGTGATCTCGTCGTCGGTAAGTACTCTGAATGTCACATCCGTCACGACCAGGCAATCCAGCACGTTCTGGCTGTCTGCCAGTGCGACGGCCGTCATCACCTGATGCGTTTGTCCGGACATTTTGCGCAGCATACGCGCCGCATGATCGGCGTCGCGCGGTTTCTCAAGCACTTCACCGTTAAGAATAACGATGGTATCTGCCCCCAGCACCGGAAGGTCACGTGGCACACTGGCTACGCCAGCCTGCGCTTTCTCGCGCGCAAGGCGAGACACGTACTGTTGAGCACTTTCGCCCTCAGCACGTTTTTCTTCAATGCCGGTCACGATGCGTTCAAAAGATACCCCTAACTGCGTCAGGAGTTCCTGACGGCGCGGGGAGCCAGAAGCGAGATACAAAGACGTCATAGAAACCTTTTATTGCACGGCAAACTGCTGGCGAATCTTACGCATCAGCAGGAATAACCACGGCCAGAGCACACCGTTTACTACACTACTCCAGAACACTTCCGGTCGGAAAGAGACGTTGATCACTAAAAACTCTGCCCAGAAAACAACAATATCCGCAGCAAGCGACAACAACATCACCACCAGGGCCTGTTGCCAGAGCGCGAGGTTACGAAAGAGCTGGAATTTAAGTGCGACGAGGTACGCAATTATGCTCATGGACAACGCGCGCACGCCAAGCGTAGAGCCACTAATGAGATCCAGTATGGCACCCATCACAAAACCTGTTCCGACATTTACGCGATGCGGCAGGGCAAGGATCCAGTAGAGCAAAATGAGTAACACCCAGTTTGGCCGGAAAACAAGAATGTCATCCGGCCAGGGCATAACCTGCAGTAACAGCGCAATGAGAAACGAGAGCCAGATGACCCAGCGTCCCTGGCTACGATAACTTGCCACTACTGCCCTCCCGAAGAGAGTTTAGGCGGTGGTGGCGCATCCGGCAGCGGCTGCGTTAATCCTGTTGCTGGCGCCGGGACTGGCGCAGGCGGCCCCATGGAATCTGCAGGCGGGAGAACCTGCGGCATCATCTGCATCAGACGCTCATTCGCCACACGATGCACCTCTTCAGGCGTCATCGGATTAGCACCATTACGATCGGCGCCCCACAGCAGCAGCAGATAGCGCAGACGCTGTAAACCTGCGGTTGGACGTGCCTGAATCACGGTATAGGCACGCTGAGTATCGAGCTTCACCGAAGAAACCACCGCAACCGGATAGCCTTCAGGGAAACGTCCACCCAGACCGGAGGTCACCAGAACATCACCGACACGGATATCCGTGTTCGCTGGCAGGTGTTCCAGTTGCAGATCGTCCGTACAACCGTTACCGGCGGCGATCACGCGAATGTCATTACGCAGGACCTGAATCGGCAGCGCATGGGTAGCATCGCAAATCAGCAGAACGCGGCTGGTCAGTTTGGCCACGGCAACAACCTGGCCCACAACGCCTTTATCACTGATGACTGGCTGACCTTCATACACACCGTTCACGCTACCTTTGTCGATCACAACCTGATCGCTGTAAGGATCGTTTACGGTGGAGATCACCTGCGTCACCATCTTCTGCTCATCCTGACGCAGCGGCGAGCCGAGCAGTTCACGCAGACGCGCGTTTTCCTGCTTGTATTGCCCCAGCATCAGCAGCTCGCTGTTTTTCAGCAGCAGTTCCTGGCGTAGCGCCCGGTTTTCGAGTTCGAGTTGGTCACGCGAAGACAGCGTTTGAGAAACGGAGTCGAGTAGTTCGCGGGGACCATTTGATACAAAGTAGAAAGGACTGACGGCGGTATCCATGTACGTTCTGATCTGACTGAACGTACCGAGGCGGCTATCGGCAATAATGACCCCAAGCGCCACCAGAACCGCCAGAATGAGGCGAAACTGTAGCGATGGGCCACGGCTAAAAATTGGCTTCATAGGCTATGCGTATTCTCGCGTCAGAGAGAAAGGGTAGCGATGCGCTACCCTTTCACAATGACTACTCTTCGCTGAACAAGTCGCCGCCGTGCATGTCGATCATTTCCAGCGCCTTGCCACCACCACGGGCGACGCAAGTCAGTGGATCTTCTGCAACTACGACAGGAATACCTGTCTCTTCCATTAACAGGCGGTCGAGGTTACGCAGCAGCGCACCACCACCGGTCAGAACCATACCGCGCTCGGAGATATCGGACGCCAGTTCTGGCGGGCACTGTTCCAGCGCAACCATTACCGCGCTTACGATGCCGGTCAGCGGTTCCTGCAGTGCTTCCAGAATTTCGTTGGAGTTCAGGGTGAAACCACGTGGAACACCTTCAGCCAGGTTACGGCCGCGTACTTCAATCTCACGCACTTCATCGCCCGGATACGCAGAGCCGATTTCGTGTTTGATACGCTCTGCAGTGGCTTCACCGATCAGAGAGCCGTAGTTACGGCGCACATAATTAATGATGGCTTCATCGAAGCGGTCACCGCCGATACGTACAGAAGAGGAGTAGACCACACCGTTCAGAGAGATAACGGCGACTTCAGTGGTACCACCACCGATATCCACCACCATTGAACCCGTTGCTTCAGACACAGGCAGACCTGCACCAATTGCCGCAGCCATTGGCTCTTCAATCAGGAACACTTCACGAGCACCTGCACCCTGGGCAGATTCACGGATTGCGCGACGCTCAACCTGGGTTGCGCCAACCGGCACACACACCAGAACACGCGGGCTTGGGCGCATGAAGCTGTTGCTGTGAACCTGCTTGATGAAGTGCTGAAGCATTTTTTCAGTCACGAAGAAGTCAGCGATAACGCCGTCTTTCATTGGGCGAATGGCGGCGATGTTGCCAGGGGTACGACCCAGCATCTGCTTCGCGTCATGACCCACTGCAGCGACGCTTTTCGGCGAGCCTGCACGATCCTGACGAATGGCCACAACAGAAGGCTCATTCAATACGATGCCTTGTCCTTTTACATAAATAAGGGTATTCGCGGTACCCAGGTCAATGGACAGGTCATTGGAAAACATGCCACGAAATTTTTTCAACATACTAAGGGATAATCCTGAAAGCTGGGGCGGAAAACAAAATCCGCTTACTTTACCAACCACACGCAGCAGCGACAAGGCGCAAAAATCATCTGCAACGGTGAAAATTTGTGCAGTACGTTTCCTGATGTTACAAAATTGATCCCTGATTCCCTCAGGGCTGAGTCAACAGCAGCGTCCCTCACTGACATTTGTAACCCGTTAAAGGTCGTTCACTGGCTTTTTGCTCGACATACTCAAAGCTACAGGCGCGATATTCTACGTGAAAACAGCGTAAACGGCAGGTCAAACAGAGTATCTTTGCAAATATTTTTTCACGTTGGTGTCAAGCGGCTGAGAGGCGGCAAAAAAATCCCCCTGACCACCGGTAACACCGCGCTCTGTTAACATCTGCCATTCGCCTCTGGAGCGCACACCTGTGGCAAATACTTGCGTTCGCGTTCCCTTGCACGCTTCAACCAGACTCTGTACCAGCAGCTGGTTTTCCGTGCGCTTCTCAATATTCCTCACCAACCCCGGATGTAGCTTTAATAACTCCACATCCAGCTCTTTGATCCAGTTAGTACTGACCAGCGTTAACCCGGCATGCGTAACGGCTACACGCGAGCCGAGCGCATTGATCAAACGTACCACCGGGCGCAACCGGCTGATGTGTTGACCTACATCCGCCTCAGCAAGTTCAAAAATAATATGTTTGCGTTGCGATTTTTCGCATTGCATTAATGTATCACGCAGCCAGCGCTGAAAACGTGGGCGTATTAACGACTCTACGGTGACCTGTAACGCCAGGGTTTCTTCAGACCAGAAGGATAAAAAAGGAATCAAGCGGCTAATTTGCTGCCGGTCATACTCTTCGGATAGCCCAAACTGCAGTACCATCGGCAGATATTCCGCAGAGATGACTTCTTCTGTGCCGTCAAAAATACGGCACATCAATTCACGATGATGAACATGACCGTTTTTCATGACTGCAGGTTTTTGATAAATACGTGGCCCGCCGCGGCTTAGCATTTGCTCGATCAGCGTTCGCCAACGCACATTGCCACGCCCTTTTTCCGGCAGCGAGTCGTCATAAACCGCCCATCCGTTCGCCCCTTGTAACACGGCGTTGCGGGTCGCCGCTTCCGCGTGTTCCATCACTTGTTCTGTTGATTGCCCGCCGCGCCAGGCACAGATCCCCATATGCACCATATCGTCCCTGTCGAGCATTTTGCTCTGCGGCAGCGCATCCACCGCCTTCAGCAGCTGGCTGGCGATGCTTTCCGACTCCTTCAACGTGCGATGCGGCAACAATACGGCAAAATCGCTGCGGTGATATCGGGCCAGTAGCGCCCCCGGGTAACGCATAATAAAGGTGGAGAGCAGGTTGATTAGCGTAAAGAGATTTTCTTCCGCAACCCGCTGTCCCCAGGTGTCGCGCAGGAGATCGAAGTCAGGCAGGCGAATCATCATTACCACCCCGTGCGTCCCCACCTTTTCCGGGTCCTCAAGCAACGTGGCCAGTTGGTTGTCAAAGAACAGGCGGTTGTTAAGGCCGGTTTTATTATCCTGGGCGGCATAGGAGCGGATCAGCGTATCCATACGGCTGCGCTGGTCACTGGCGAACTGGATTTCTGAGAGCAGCGTATCCAGCGCGCTACTGGCGCGTGCAGGCCATTCATGGACTGAACCACGCACCTGCGGGCCGCGTTCACCGTTAAGGATCCGCACGGAGCGCACCTCCAGCAGTTCCTGACCGGAGAGCTGGCGGCGCAGCCAGCGGACAGCAAGAAAAATAAGCAGGACGATAAACGCAACAGCAACGGTGAGTGGCGCAGTGGTCATCATGGAGCGGAAATAACTGGCCATCGGATCAAGGTAGACCATGTGCAGAGTCATCCCAGGATTTTTAAGCGAGTGCACAGTCACTTCCCGATACTGGCTCACCACACCTGCCGGCCGATAACTTTCCTGCCGTATATGGCTAAAAACCCGATGCTTTCCCTGCTGAATGTCTATCTGAACAATATCAACAGGTGCCATCAACTCATCCAGTTCACGGGAAAGTGCCGGCAGCGGCGTCGTCAGCAGACGAACATCAATCACCGAAGCAACAGCCTGGACCCGGTTGACCAGCTTGTCCTGAATGGCGTTATAAAAGCTCAGAGAGCAGCCAAGCAGTGTGACAAAAATGGTAAGCCCCGTCAGCAAGGTGATAAAAGCTGAGAACTTCGTCGTTAATCGCATCCTTGAGATTACTCCGTAGGTTGATGGGGTAGCGAGTAAGCGCTAACTTGCATTTCAAATGCGGCATACTATCAAATCGGCTGTAACTGGCAATTTATTGCGTTAAATCGACATTGCTTTTCCCTGAGCGAGTATAGTCTTCAGAAATTATTTTCCAATCATCCGAGTCATGAGGACCCCGTATGCAGGCTTTGATCTTAGAACAGCAGGACGGCAAAACGCTTGCCTCAGTGCAACCCGTTGAAGAGAGTCGCTTACCGGAAGGCGAAGTCACCGTCGACATCGACTGGTCCAGTTTAAATTATAAAGATGCACTGGCTATCACCGGCAAAGGGAAAATCATCCGAAATTTCCCTATGGTACCCGGTATTGATTTTGCTGGCCGGGTTCATACCAGCGAAGATCCGCGTTTCCATACCGGCCAGCAGGTATTGCTCACCGGCTGGGGCGTAGGTGAAAACCACTGGGGTGGTCTGGCAACGCAGGCGCGTGTTAAGGGTGACTGGCTGGTCCCCATGCCGAAGGGGATGGATGGCCGCAAAGCAATGATCATTGGTACAGCAGGCTTTACCGCCATGCTGTGCGTGATGGCGCTGGAAGATGCGGGCATCCGCCCGGAATCGGGTGAAATTGTCGTGACCGGCGCCAGCGGTGGCGTGGGTAGCACAGCAGTCACGCTGCTGCACAAACTGGGTTATCAGGTCGCAGCTGTTTCTGGTCGTGAAAGCACCCACGATTACCTGCGCCAGCTCGGCGCTAACCGCATACTTGGCCGCGACGAGTTTGCCGAAACCCGCCCACTGGAAAAACAGGTCTGGGCAGGGGCGGTGGATACCGTCGGTGACAAAGTGTTGGCGAAAGTGCTGGCGCAGATGAATTATGGCGGCTGCGTTGCAGCTTGCGGTCTGGCAGGAGGATTTGCCCTGCCAACGACGGTGATGCCATTCATTTTGCGTAACGTTCGCCTGCAGGGGATCGATTCCGTGATGACGCCAGCGGCCCGTCGTCATGAAGCCTGGGAACGCCTGGTGCGCGATCTGCCTGAATCCTTCTATACCCAGAGCGCAACGGAAATTAGCCTCAGCCAGGCACCGGAATATGCCAGTAAGATCATGGACAACCAGTTCCACGGTCGCGCGCTGGTGAAAATTGCCTAATCTTCAAATTTTCGTGACATATTCGCGCGAATCCTTCTCCTCCGTCATGCTTAGAAAAACGCATGACGGAGGATGCCATGAAAAATAGAAAACTGACGGAAGCAGACGTAACGTCTGAATCTGTCTTTATGTTACAGCGCCGCCAGATCCTGAAAATGCTCGGTATCAGCGCTACCGCACTGACGCTTTCCCCAACGGCACACGCCGACCTGCTGGACTGGTTTAAAGGCAACGACAGGCCGAAAGCCCCTTCCGGCGCACCACTCACCTTTACCAAACCGGCCCAGTGGCAAAACACGTTGACGCTCACACCGGAAGATAAAGTCACCGGCTATAACAACTTCTACGAATTCGGCCTCGACAAGGCCGATCCTGCCGCCAATGCGGGAAGCCTCAAAACCGATCCGTGGACGTTGAAAATTGAAGGTGAAGTGGCAAAACCCCTGACGCTGGACCATCACGAACTCACCACCCGCTTCCCGCTCGAAGAGCGTATCTACCGCATGCGGTGTGTGGAAGCCTGGTCTATGGTGGTGCCGTGGATCGGCTTCCCGCTGCATAAACTGCTGGCAATGGCGGAGCCCACCAGCAACGCAAAATATGTCGCTTTCCAGACACGTTATGCTCCTGACGAGATGCCTGGGCAGAAAGACCGGTTTATCGGCGGCGGGCTTGATTATCCTTATGTAGAAGGGTTACGCCTCGACGAAGCGATGCATCCGCTTACCCTGCTGACCGTTGGCGTTTACGGCAAAGCGCTTCCACCGCAAAACGGTGCCCCCATTCGTTTAACCGTACCGTGGAAATATGGTTTCAAAGGGATTAAATCTATTGTCAGCATTAAGCTCACCCGCGAACGTCCGCCAACCACCTGGAATCTGGCCGCCCCGGGCGAATACGGTTTCTTCGCCAATGTGAATCCGCATGTGGATCATCCACGCTGGTCCCAGGCAACCGAGCGTTTTATCGGTTCCGGCGGTGCGCTGGACGTGAAGCGCCAACCGACGCTGCTGTTTAACGGTTATGCGGATGAAGTGGCTTCACTTTACCGTGGTCTCAATTTACGGGAGAACTTCTGAGTGCGTTTAACAACAAAGCAGATAACCTGGCTGAAAGTGCTGCTCCACTTAGCCGGGTTGCTTCCTTTTATCTGGCTGTTCTGGGCCGTCAGCCAGGGACTCTTTAGTGCCGACCCGGCAAAGGATATTCAGCACTTTACGGGTAGGATGGCTCTGAAATTCTTGCTGGCAACCTTGCTCGTCTCGCCGCTGGCGCGCTACGCTAAACAGCCATTATTGATACGAACTCGTCGGCTTTTGGGGCTATGGTGTTTTGCCTGGGCGACGCTGCATCTCACCAGCTACGCCCTACTGGAACTGGGAATTAACAATCTGACACTGCTTGGCCGTGAACTGGTGACGCGTCCTTATCTGACGCTGGGTATCGTGAGCTGGCTGGTTTTACTGGCGCTAGCACTGACATCCACGCAGTATGCACAGCGAAAACTGGGCAGACGCTGGCAACTGCTGCACAACTTCGTCTATCTTGTCGCGATCCTCGCACCCATCCATTATCTGTGGTCGGTGAAGATCCTCTCACCCCAGCCAATCCTGTATGCGCTGGCGGCCGTGGCGCTTTTAGCATGGCGTTACAAGAAGTTCCGCCAGTGGTTGCGATAGTTCGCGAAACTGTGCGTTTTCCCGCAGATTCCCCGTCAACCGCAAATCTTTTTCGGATAGCGGTTGATAATCTTCCCTGATAAGACCAGTATTTAGCTGCCAAATGCTACGAAATCGTTATAATGTGCGACTTTGGTTCCCCCGACAGCAGGTTTAGGCCTCTGAAAAGGTGACAATTGCGTTTCGAAGGTATATTTTGTTTTTTACCGGAAAATCGCAGGAGATAGCAGCACAATGGCTGATAAATTCCATATCTTAGTTTTAAACGGACCGAACCTGAACATGCTCGGTACCCGCGAGCCTGAGAAGTACGGCACGCTGACATTGGATGAAATTGTTAACCGTCTGGGAACGGAAGCAGTGTCACT
Source organism: Enterobacter sp. CPE_E890 (assembly GCF_046521475.1). Taxonomy (NCBI): domain Bacteria; kingdom Pseudomonadati; phylum Pseudomonadota; class Gammaproteobacteria; order Enterobacterales; family Enterobacteriaceae; genus Enterobacter; species Enterobacter sp. CPE_E890. Next base: position 4,501,871 of record NZ_JBKFZW010000001.1, read on the forward strand.
CAATGTGGATTTGGATCATTTTCAGTCAAACGCGGAGTACGCACTCATCGACCGTATTCATCAGGCTAAAGACAATGTGGACTATATCCTGATCAATCCGGCCGCGTTTACGCACACCAGTGTTGCTATCCGCGACGCACTGCTCGCGGTGAGTATCCCGTTTATCGAGATCCACCTGAGTAACGTGCACGCCCGAGAGCCGTTCCGCCACCATTCGTATCTGTCGGATATCGCTGCCGGCGTTATCTGCGGACTGGGTGCTGACGGCTATTCATACGCTTTACAGACAGCGGTAAAACGCTTGTCACAATCAAACTAAACAAGAGTACGGAACCCACTCATGGATATTCGTAAGATTAAAAAACTGATCGAGCTGGTTGAAGAATCAGGCATCTCCGAACTGGAAATTTCTGAAGGCGAAGAGTCTGTACGCATCAGCCGTGCAGCACCAGCCGCTAGCTTCCCGGTAATGCAGCAAGCTTATGCTGCGCCAGTGCAGCAGCCTGCGCTTTCCGCAGCCGTTGCGCCAGCAGCTGAAGCCGCACCTGCCGCTGCAGCAGAAATCAGTGGTCACATCGTACGTTCCCCAATGGTTGGTACTTTCTACCGCACCCCGAGCCCGGACGCGAAGGCGTTCATCGAAGTGGGTCAGAAAGTCAACGTAGGCGATACCCTGTGCATCGTTGAAGCGATGAAAATGATGAACCAGATCGAAGCAGACAAATCAGGTACTGTGAAAGCGATTCTGGTCGAAAGTGGTCAGCCGGTTGAATTTGACGAGCCGCTGGTCGTCATCGAGTAACGAGGCGAACATGCTGGATAAAATTGTTATCGCCAACCGCGGCGAGATCGCACTGCGTATTCTTCGTGCCTGTAAAGAACTGGGCATCAAGACTGTCGCTGTGCACTCAAGCGCGGATCGCGATTTAAAACACGTATTGCTGGCGGATGAGACGGTCTGTATTGGCCCGGCTCCGTCCGTAAAAAGCTATCTGAACATCCCGGCTATCATCAGCGCCGCTGAAATCACCGGCGCGGTGGCAATTCATCCGGGTTACGGCTTCCTCTCTGAGAATGCCAACTTTGCTGAGCAGGTTGAACGCTCTGGCTTTATCTTCATCGGCCCGAAAGCTGACACCATTCGCCTGATGGGCGACAAAGTGTCTGCCATCACCGCAATGAAAAAAGCCGGTGTTCCAACCGTACCAGGTTCTGACGGCCCTCTGACCGACGATATGGATGCTAACCGTGCTCATGCTAAACGCATTGGCTACCCGGTGATCATCAAGGCGTCCGGCGGCGGCGGCGGTCGCGGTATGCGCGTTGTGCGCAGCGACGCTGAACTGGCTCAGTCCATCTCCATGACCAAAGCTGAAGCGAAAGCCGCTTTCAGCAACGACATGGTGTACATGGAAAAATACCTGGAAAACCCACGCCACATCGAAATTCAGGTGCTGGCTGACGGTCAGGGTAACGCAATCTATCTGGCAGAACGTGACTGTTCCATGCAGCGTCGTCACCAGAAAGTGGTCGAAGAAGCACCCGCACCGGGTATTACCCCGGAACTGCGTCGCTACATCGGCGAGCGTTGCTCCAAGGCGTGTGTCGATATCGGCTATCGCGGTGCAGGTACCTTCGAGTTCCTGTTCGAAAACGGCGAGTTCTACTTCATTGAGATGAACACCCGTATTCAGGTTGAACACCCGGTTACCGAAATGATCACCGGCGTTGACCTGATCAAAGAACAGCTGCGTATCGCTGCAGGCCAGCCGCTGTCCATCAAGCAGGAAGAAGTTGTGGTGAAAGGCCATGCGGTAGAATGCCGTATCAACGCCGAAGACCCGAACACCTTCCTGCCAAGCCCGGGTAAAATCACGCGTTTCCACGCGCCGGGTGGCTTTGGTGTACGCTGGGAGTCACATATCTACGCTGGTTACACCGTACCGCCGTACTATGACTCAATGATCGGCAAGCTTATCTGCTACGGCGAAAACCGTGACGTGGCGATTGCCCGCATGAAAAATGCCCTGCAGGAGCTGATCATCGACGGTATCAAAACCAACGTTGATCTGCAGATGCGTATCATGAGCGACGAGCACTTCCAGAATGGTGGAACCAACATCCACTATCTGGAGAAGAAACTCGGTCTGAACGAGAAGTAATACAGCATCTTTGCAAAAAGGCCGGATTATCCGGCCTTTTTTATTTCTGGGGCCTGGAAAGCCTCATCATGTACAATCCCCGCTTTCTTCATCCACAAGGGACAAAAAATGGACAAACGTTTTGTTCAGGCCCATAAAGAAGCGCGCTGGGCGCTGTGGCTGACCCTTCTTTATCTCGCAGCATGGTTAGTAACCGCTTACTTACCAGATTCAACAGCAGGTATTACCGGCCTGCCGCACTGGTTTGAAATGGCGTGCCTGCTGGTACCACTGATTTTCATTCTCCTCAGTTGGTTTATGGTGCGCTTTATCTTCCGCGATTTCCCGCTGGAGGATAGTGATGCAAACTGAAATCATCACCGTGCTGGTTGTCTATTTGATCGTCGTGTTTGGCCTCTCTTTCTATGCCATGCGCAAACGCAGTACCGGATCGTTTCTGAGCGAATATTTCCTCGGCAGCCGTTCGATGGGCGGGTTTGTGCTGGCGATGACGCTGACCGCGACTTACGTGAGCGCCAGTTCGTTTATCGGCGGGCCAGGAGCCGCATACAAATATGGCCTGGGCTGGGTATTACTGGCCATGATTCAGGTGCCCACCATCTGGTTGTCGCTGGGCGTTCTGGGCAAAAAATTTGCCATCCTTGCCCGTCGCTATAACGCCATAACGCTGAACGACATGCTGCAGGCACGTTATCAAAGCCGCGCGGTGGTCTGGATTGCCAGTATCAGCCTGATTGTCGCCTTCGTTGGCGCCATTGCCGTTCAGTTTATTGGCGGCGCGCGCCTGCTGGAAACGGCAGCGGGTATCAAGTACGAGACTGGCTTGCTCATCTTCGGGATCACGATTGCGCTGTACACCGCGTTTGGCGGTTTCCGCGCCAGCGTGCTGAACGACACGATGCAGGGCATGGTGATGTTGATAGGCACTCTGGTGCTGCTGGTTGGCGTCATCTACGCGGCAGGCGGCTTACACAATGCGGTAGAAACGCTTGAGCAGATTGACCCGAAACTGGTCAGCCCCCACGGTGCTGATGATATTCTGACGCCCGCGTTTATGACCTCCTTCTGGGTGCTGGTCTGCTTTGGCGTGATCGGTTTGCCGCACACCGCCGTGCGCTGTATCTCCTATAAAGACAGCAAAGCCGTTCATCGGGGGATTGTGATTGGTACCGTCGTTGTCGCCCTTCTGATGCTGGGTATGCATCTGGCGGGCGCGCTCGGACGGGCCGTATTACCTCACCTGACCGTGCCGGATCAGGTGATCCCAACGCTGATGGTACAGGTTCTGCCGCCGTGGGCCGCCGGGCTGTTCCTTGCGGCACCGATGGCAGCGATCATGTCCAACGTTAACGCGCACCTGCTTCAGGCTTCCGCTACCATCATCAAAGATCTGTGGCTTAGCGCGCGTCCGGCTAAAATGCATAATGAGCAGAAGCTGAAACGCATCTCAACCTGGACCACGCTGGTGCTCGGCATTCTGATGATGCTCGCCGCATGGCGCCCGCCGGAGATGATCATCTGGCTGAACCTGCTGGCATTTGGTGGGCTTGAAGCCGTATTCCTGTGGCCGCTAGTGTTAGGGCTCTACTGGGAACGTGCAAACGCCGCGGGCGCGCTGAGCGGCATGATTGTCGGCGGTGTGCTGTATGCCGTCCTCGCAACGTTTAAGATTCAGTACCTGGGCTTCCATCCGATTGTGCCTTCGTTACTGCTAAGTTTACTGGCGTTTGTGGTGGGGAACCGTTTTGGTCAGCCCGTCCCACAACCCGCTATGATTTCTACTGATAAATAAAGAGTTTTGCCATGCCGTGGATCCAACTAAAACTGAATACAACTGGCGCAAACGCCGAAGAGCTGAGCGATGCGTTGATGGAGGCCGGCTCGGTTTCCATCACCTTCCAGGACACGCATGACACGCCTGTCTTCGAGCCACTGCCGGGCGAAACCCGCCTGTGGGGTGATACCGACGTTATTGGCCTGTTTGATGCCGAAACCGACATGAAAGAGGTCGTCGCAATTCTGGAAAACCATCCTCTGCTCGGCGTGGGTTTTGTGCACAAAATCGAACAGCTGGAAGACAAAGACTGGGAACGCGAGTGGATGGATAACTTCCACCCTATGCAGTTCGGCAAACGTTTGTGGATCTGCCCAAGCTGGCGCGACGTTCCGGATGAGAACGCGGTTAACGTGATGCTCGATCCGGGCCTGGCATTTGGTACCGGCACTCACCCAACCACCTCCCTGTGCCTGCAGTGGCTGGATGGTCTGGATCTGGACGGCAAGACGGTGATCGACTTCGGTTGCGGATCCGGGATCCTGGCCATTGCGGCACTGAAACTGGGTGCAGCAAAAGCCATCGGGATCGATATCGATCCGCAGGCCATTCAGGCCAGCCGTGATAACGCCGAGCGTAACGGTGTCTCCGATCGTCTGGAACTGTATCTGCCGGATGCGCAGCCAGAAGCCATGAAAGCCGATGTGGTGGTCGCAAACATTCTGGCAGGCCCATTACGCGAACTGGCTCCGTTAATCAGCGTGCTGCCCGTTGAGGGCGGTCTGCTTGGACTTTCGGGTATCCTGGCAAGCCAGGCGGACAGCGTTTGCGAAGCCTATGCCGATCTCTTTGCACTCGACCCGGTGGTGGAGAAAGAAGAGTGGTGTCGTATTACCGGCCGTAAAAAATAAGCCCTGGGCGTGGTCATCAGGCCACGCCTTATCTCGTTTTGCTGCATAAAACCGCCTCCCCCGTCTCTGAATATCTTGTCCTAAAATGAGAGCCAGATCTCAAAGATGGCGGTAAAACTGTTGCTAAAAACAGCAGATTATCCCGCTTCAGCGAGGCATTTATTCAGAAATGATGAGAAGTTACGGGAAATTGTAAGCGTACATAAAACAAGCATTATCGCATAACACAATGATTTACATGGTGAATAATTTTTAACAGAGCGATTGAGCGGCGATTCCTTGATCTACAACAGAGGATTGTTCAAAGTTTGGCCTTTCATCTCGTGCGAAAAATGCGTAATATACGCCGCCTTGCAGTCACAGTATGGTCATTTCTTAACTCATGCGCATCGGACACCACCAGCTTAGAAATCGCCTGATCGCAGCCCCTATGGCAGGTATTACCGACCGGCCGTTCAGGACGCTGTGCTATGAGATGGGAGCCGGTTTAACCGTATCCGAGATGATGTCGTCTAACCCGCAGGTATGGGAAAGCGATAAATCCCGCCTTCGGATGGTGCACATTGATGAACCAGGTATCCGCACCGTGCAAATTGCCGGAAGCGTGCCTGAAGAGATGGCAGATGCCGCGCGTATTAACGTGGAAAGTGGTGCCCAGATTATTGATATCAATATGGGTTGCCCGGCCAAAAAAGTGAATCGCAAGCTTGCAGGTTCAGCCCTTCTGCAATACCCCGACCAGGTGAAATCTATCCTGACGGCGGTTGTCAGCGCAGTGGACGTTCCTGTTACGTTGAAGATTCGCACGGGTTGGTCGCCGGAACACCGTAACTGTGTAGAGATTGCCCAACTGGCCGAAGACTGTGGCATTCAGGCCCTGACCATTCATGGACGCACTCGCGCCTGTTTGTTCAATGGTGAAGCTGAATACGACAGCATTCGGGCAGTTAAGCAGAAAGTTTCCATTCCGATTATCGCGAATGGCGACATAACTGACCCGCTTAAAGCCAGGGCTGTACTCGACTATACGGGAGCTGATGCTCTGATGATAGGACGTGCAGCTCAGGGAAGACCCTGGATCTTCCGGGAAATCCAGCATTATCTGGACACTGGGGAGCTGCTTGCCCCGCTGCCTCTGGCAGAGGTTAAGCGCTTGCTTTGTTCGCATGTTCGGGAACTGCATGACCACTACGGTCAGGCAAAAGGGTACCGAATTGCGCGTAAACACGTCTCCTGGTATCTCCAGGAGCACGCTCCAGATGACCAGTTTCGGCGCACATTCAACGCCATAGAGGATGCCAGCGAACAGCTGGAGGCGTTGGAGGCATACTTCGAAAATCTTGCGTAATGAAATAAAGAGCTGACAGAACTATGTTCGAACAACGCGTAAATTCTGACGTACTGACCGTTTCTACCGTTAACTCTCAGGACCAGGTAACTCAAAAGCCCCTGCGTGACTCGGTTAAACAGGCACTGAAGAACTATTTTGCTCAACTGAACGGTCAGGATGTTAATGACCTGTATGAGCTGGTACTGGCTGAAGTTGAACAGCCACTGTTGGACATGGTGATGCAATACACCCGCGGTAACCAAACCCGCGCTGCGCTGATGATGGGTATCAACCGTGGTACTCTGCGTAAGAAACTGAAAAAATACGGCATGAACTAATTCCGATTAGCGAAATGCATGTTTAAAAAGGCGCTACCTGGCATGGGGATGCGCCTTTTTTATTGCCCGCACCTGTGACCGTCAACGCTTTGTAAACCTTCACTTATCCCGCTTTTAAACCGCGACGTTTCGTGTATATTTCCACCACATTACTGACTCTCTTCTCGCGGAATGACACAATGATTCGTAAATACTGGTGGCTGGTTGTCTTCGCAATCTCCATTTTCATTTTCGATGCACTCCTGATGCAGTGGATTGAACTGATGAGCACCGAAACCGATAAGTGTCGCAATATGAACTCCGTCAATCCGCTGAAATTAGTGAACTGTTCAGAACTCGACTAAGCCTCTTTCCCCACCAGCCTCCCTGTTATTACACACTAAAAACAGGGATTTAAATCCCTTTGAGCCATTACCTTCCGATGATAATGTCTCGCCCTTCTCAACCGCTCTGGCGTAACGTCAAACTCGAGTAGAACCGACCATGCTGGTTAGCCAATACAACCATATCCTTGTAGTCCTCTCCTTTGTTGTTGCTATCCTTGCCGCGTATACCGCGCTGAATATGGCCGCGCGCGTTGCCGGGAGCCAGGGTGTCGCAGCCCGTATCTGGCTGGCTGGTGGCGGGATTGCCATGGGTATTGGCGTGTGGGCGATGCATTTCATCGGCATGCTGGCGATGGACCTCTCCATGAGCATGAGTTACAACGCCAATCTGACGGTGTTATCCATGATCATAGCGGTGGGTTCGTCACTGTTTGCGCTGTGGCTCGTCAGCTGCGAGCAATTGCGTTTGCGCCGTCTGTTGCCCGGGGCGTTAGTGATGGGAAGTGGCATCGTGGCCATGCATTACACCGGTATGGCAGCGCTGGAGGTCACACCGGGTATTATCTGGGACAAGCTATGGGTCGCCATTTCGGTCGCCATTGCACTTGCCGCTTCACTCGCGGCATTGTGGCTGACGTTCCGCTTGCGCCAGGAAGCCGCTCAGGTCGTACTGATGCGCATGGGTGCAGCCATCACCATGGGGATTGCCATTGCCGGTATGCACTACGCCGGAATGAAAGCCGCACAGTTTCCAATGTCGACGATGGTGCACCATGACGGCATTAACGGGAGCTGGCTGGCGGTGCTGGTCAGCGTTGTTGCTCTCTCTATTCTTGGGATCAGCCTGCTGGTGTCGATGCTGGATGCCCGCCTTCAGGCACGTACCGCCCTTCTTGCCTCATCACTTGCAGAGGCTAACCGGGAACTCGCGCAGCTGGCGCTGCAAGATACGCTAACGCGTCTGCCCAATCGCGTACTGCTGGAAGACCGACTCGATCAGGCCATCTGCAAAGCCGCTCGTGAAGGCAGCAATTTTGCCTTGATGTTCATGGATCTTGACGGTTTTAAAGCCATCAATGACGCCTACGGCCATGATATCGGTGACAAGCTGCTGGTCGCCGTGACGCAGCGTCTGTTGCTTCCCCTGAAAGGCCAGTTCACCCTTGCACGTATCGGAGGTGATGAGTTTGTTCTGCTGGCAGAAGGAGAAGGTCCGGACGATGCGGCTTCTCTGGCAAACTCACTGGTTCACGCGATAGATCGCCCGTTCAATCTCGATCCCTATGAACTGATGGTGACACTCAGCATTGGTATCGCATTGTATCCTCACGACGGCAAAACCGAACGTGAGCTGATGTTTAATGCGGATGCAGCGATGTACCACACCAAACATATGGGACGAAATGGCTACCACTTCTTCCAGCCCTCCATGAACACTCTGGCGCAGACCCATCTCCAGTTAATGAACGACCTGTGGATGGCTATTAATCGTGATGAGCTCCGCCTTGTTTATCAGCCAAAATTTCACGCGCCAGCTGGCCCTGTCCTCGGTTTCGAGGCGTTACTGCGCTGGCAACACCCGAAACAAGGATTACTGACGCCAGACCTTTTTCTGCCGCTGGCGGAAAAAACGGGGCTCATCATTCCCATCGGTAACTGGGTAATCAATGAAGCCTGTCGCCAGTTGAGGGAATGGCATCTTCAGGGCCATCAAAGCTGGTCGATGGCCGTAAACCTCTCGACATTGCAGTTTGAACAACCGTCACTGGTAAAAACCGTTCTCGACTGTCTGGCGCACCACAATGTGCCACCGGAAAAGTTGATCCTCGAAGTGACGGAAACCACGGCAATGAGTAACCCGGATGAGAGTGTACGGGTGTTGACGGAGCTGACCGATGCGGGTGTGAAAGCCTCCATTGATGACTTTGGTACCGGATATTCGAGCCTGCTGTATCTCAAGCGTTTACCGGCCTGTGAATTGAAGATCGACAAAGCATTTGTGAAAGAGTTAAGTGGGGAAAGCGGAGATGCAACCATTGTCTCGGCGATTGTGGCTCTCGCAAAAACACTCAACCTGAAAGTCGTGGCTGAAGGTGTAGAAACCGAAGCACAGCAAACCTTTTTGACAGAGCTAGGCTGTAACACCCTTCAGGGTTATCTGTTAGGTAAACCTGTCAGCGCACAGACCATAGAGGCGCTTTGTGCCAGGGGAGAAATGTTACCTGACGCTGAGCAGTAAGCATCATCGGGCGATACCCGGATGACAGGGAGTGTCGCCAGAATGCTATCGACCAGTGCCGGAGCCTGCTGATATAGATTAAAACTGTCGTTATTCATTAACCAGTTTTTAATTATTCCGCTAAAAAAACCGTGAAATACAATCAAAGTAAGATCAACATTTACCTGTGCCGAAATGCTTTTTCGCGCAATACATGCCTCCAGCGTGGTACGTAAATAATCATAATTAAATCCAATGCGTTTCCTGATTTCACTCTCTTGAGTCATATCATTGCTGAATTCACACTTATGATACAAAATTTGTAAAAGCGCACATTGTCGGGGCTCACGCGCAATATATTGCAATGCAGTAATAAATTGCTCACGAAGTATTAACAACGGATCATCGTTTTCAGAAACAGAAAGTCTGTCGCGAATAATGTCGCGAAGTGGTAATTGCTGTTCCCAGATGGCATTAAATATTTCTGATTTACTGGTAAAGTGCCAGTAGATCGCACCGCGCGTAACCTTAGCGGCATCAGCGATATCCGTCAGCGTCGTGTTGGCCACGCCACGCATCGCAAACTGTTCAATAGCCGCTTCGATCAGCTGCTGTCGGGTTTGTTGAGCCTCTTCTTTCTTTTTACGCGCCATAGATAACTACTCGTTACTCACAAGATTTGTACGTCATACCGGGTTCAGTTGAAGGAAAGTATTCACCAAAATCAGTTTTAATTTTGCACAAAAAAAGTCAATTAACTTAATTTATAATTAAGACAAATACATAAGCACTATTAAATTCACCAAATGAATAGCATGAGAAATTAAACCCTATTTATCTGATTAACACGCCAGAAGTATAACGCTGATTACACCGGGTCTGATTCTGATTTTTCCAACATAGTTGGTCATTCGCACTTATAAATTAAAAAACATTAAATACCCTCATTATTATACGCAGCTACATTTTATTTTTATCCCTCTGCCCCAGCTACCGAGCCACGGCAAATATCGGTTAATGGGTATTTAAAGGAACAGTAATGACGAATCATTTCAGACGCTTGCCCTTATCCGGTTTCATTGTCTGTGCGGTACTGCTCACTGGATGCGATGGACAGGAAAATCATCAACCACATCCACAAGCACCTCAGGTCAGCGTCCATGTAGTGAAAAGCGCCCCTCTGGCTGTCACCACTGAACTCCCGGGCAGAACAGATGCATTTCGCGTTGCGGAGGTTCGCCCGCAGGTTAGCGGCATAATCCTGCGTCGCAATTTCACGGAAGGGAGCGATGTTAAAGCAGGTGAGTCACTTTACCAGATTGATCCCGCGACCTGGCAGGCAGCCTATGACAACGCCAAAGCCGAACTGTTGAAGTCTCAGGCAGCAGCGAATATCGCGCATCTGACGGTGAAGCGTTATCTCCCGCTGGTTGGCACACAATATGTGAGCAAACAGGAATACGATCAGGCAGTGGCGACGGCTCAACAGGCAGACGCCAGCGTTGCCGCCGCCCAGGCAGGTGTGGAATCTGCACGTATCAATCTTGCCTATACCAAAGTGACGTCACCTGTCGCTGGTCGCATCGGTAAATCCAGCGTAACCGAGGGAGCGCTTGTTACGAGCGGACAGGCCACCGCACTGGCAACAGTCCAGCAGCTTGATCCGATTTATGTCGATGTCACACAGTCCAGCAATGATTTCATGCGACTGAAACAGACCAGCCTGCAGAAAGGCGATGCCACCAGCACCGTTGAGTTGCTGATGGAGAATGGTCAGCCCTATCCGCTGAAAGGCACATTGCAATTCTCTGATGTTACCGTCGACGAAAGTACCGGTTCGATTACCCTGCGTGCCATTTTCCCCAATCCTCAACACCTGCTGCTACCCGGTATGTTTGTTCGCGCCCGCATTGATGAAGGCATACAACCGGATGCCATTCTGGTTCCACAACAAGGTGTGACACGCACACCACAGGGCGACGCTATCGTACTGCTGGTTAACGACAAAAACCAGGTGGAGTCGCGTACCGTTGTTGCGCCTCAGGCGATTGGCGATCGGTGGCTGGTGACAGGAGGTTTAAAAAACGGTGACCGTGTGATTGTCAGCGGTTTACAGAAAATCAGACCGGGGGCTACCGTCGTCGCCACGCCGGATACCACCACGACACCAGCCGGTTAAGGGACGACGACATGGCTAATTTCTTTATTCAGAGGCCTGTTTTCGCCTGGGTACTTGCCATCATTTTGATGATTGCAGGCGGGCTGGCCATTCTCAAACTTCCCGTCGCGCAGTATCCAACCATCGCCCCTCCCGCCGTGGCCATATCCGCAACTTACCCGGGAGCAGATGCTCAAACGGTGCAGGATACCGTGACCCAGGTTATCGAACAGAACATGAACGGTATTGATAACCTGATGTATATGTCCTCCACCAGCGATTCAGCGGGTAACGTCACTATCACCCTGACTTTCCAGTCAGGAACCGATCCGGACATCGCCCAGGTGCAGGTACAAAACAAGCTGCAGCTCGCCATGCCGCTGCTGCCGCAAGAGGTGCAGCAGCAAGGGATTGGCGTTGAGAAATCCAGCAGCAGCTTCCTGCTGGTCGCCGGTTTTGTATCAGACAATAAAAACCTTACGCAGAATGACATCTCCGACTATGTCGCTTCGAACGTCAAAGATGCCATCAGCCGAACGTCTGGTGTCGGTGACGTGCAGCTGTTTGGCGCCCAATATGCTATGCGCATCTGGCTCGACAGCAATGCGATGAACAAATACCAGCTGACGCCGCTGGATATTATCAACCAGTTGAAAACGCAGAACGACCAGATAGCAGCAGGTCAGTTGGGCGGGACGCCATCCATCCCAGGACAGCAGTTGAATGCCTCGATCATCGCACAAACCCGTCTGAAATCACCGGAAGAGTTTGGCCGCGTGACGCTCAAGGTGAACCAGGACGGTTCCATGGTTCACCTGAAGGATGTGGCTCGCATTGAGCTGGGTGGCGAAAACTACAATATGGTGACCAAAATCAACGGGCAGGCGGCAACAGGTCTGGGGATTAAACTGGCAACCGGGGCAAACGCGCTGGATACGGCAGCAGCCATCAAGAGCAAACTGGCGCAGTTGCAACAATTCTTCCCGCAAGGTCTGAAGGTTGTCTACCCGTATGACACCACGCCGTTTGTGAAAATCTCCATCCACGAAGTGGTGAAGACCCTGTTTGAAGCGATCGTTCTCGTCTTCCTGGTCATGTACCTGTTCCTGCAAAACCTGCGGGCGACGCTCATCCCGACTATCGCGGTGCCGGTCGTCCTGCTGGGCACTTTTGCGGTGCTGGCAGCATTCGGCTTCTCAATCAATACCCTCACGATGTTCGGGATGGTGCTGGCGATAGGTCTGCTGGTTGATGACGCTATCGTGGTTGTCGAGAACGTTGAACGTGTCATGGTTGAGGACAAACTGCCGCCAAAAGAGGCAACGCAGAAATCAATGGGGCAGATCCAGGGGGCACTGGTGGGTATAGCCATGGTGCTCTCGGCGGTCTTTATTCCAATGGCCTTTTTTGGTGGCTCGACGGGGGCGATCTATCGCCAGTTCTCACTGACTATCGTCTCGGCGATGGCGCTGTCTGTGCTTGTCGCGCTGATCCTTACGCCAGCGCTGTGTGCAACATTGCTTAAGCCAGTCTCCAGAGGCCACCATGAAAAAAAAGGGGGCTTCTTTGGCTGGTTTAATGCGCGCTTTGATCAGAGCGTGGAACACTACAGCAACAGCGTGAGCGGTATTTTGCGTAAGACCGGGCGCTATCTGGTGGTGTACGTCATTATTGTCGGTGGGATGGCGGTGCTCTTCCTGCGTTTACCCACCTCCTTCCTGCCCGAAGAGGATCAGGGGGTGTTTATGACGATGGTTCAACTCCCGGCAGGTGCGACCCAGACGCGGACTCAGCAGGTTCTCGATCAGGTTCAGGACTACTATCTGAATAAAGAGAAGGCAAATGTTGAGTCCGTCTTTACCGTTAACGGCTTTAGCTTCAGCGGCCAGGGTCAGAACTCCGGTATTGCGTTCGTCAGCCTGAAGCCCTGGGAGGAGCGCCCGGGGGAGAAAAATGGCGTCGAGGCCATTGTCGGTCGCGCGACGAAAGCCTTCAGTCAGATTAAAGACGGCCTTGTGTTCCCGTTTAACCTGCCTGCCATTATTGAGTTAGGTACCGCAACGGGCTTCGACTTTGAGTTGATTGATCAGGCTAACCTGGGGCATACCCAACTGACACAGGCACGCAATCAACTTCTCGGCATGGTGAAAGAGCACCCTGACCTGCTGGTGCGCGTGCGTCCTAACGGTCTGGAAGATACCCCTCAGTTCAAACTGGATGTTGACCAGGAGAAAGCCCAGGCATTAGGTGTCAGCCTTTCTGACGTTAACCAGACGATCTCGACTGCGTTGGGTGGCACCTATGTGAACGACTTTATCGATCATGGTCGCGTGAAAAAGGTTTACGTGCAGGCCGATGCCCGATTCCGTATGTTGCCAGGGGACATTAACAGCCTCTACGTACGCAGCGCGAATGGGGAAATGGTCCCGTTCTCAGCCTTTAGCAACGCTCACTGGGTGTATGGTTCACCTCGCCTGGAGCGCTATAACGGAATGCCTTCCATGGAGATCCTCGGTGAGTCGGCACCGGGTAAAAGTACCGGTGAAGCGATGGCTATGATGGAGAGCCTCGCGGCAAAATTGCCTTCCGGCATCGGCTATGACTGGACGGGAATGTCATACCAGGAGCGGCTTTCCGGTAACCAGGCGCCTGCGCTATACGCCATTTCACTGATCGTGGTGTTCCTGTGTCTGGCAGCCCTGTACGAAAGCTGGTCCATTCCCTTCTCCGTCATGCTGGTAGTGCCGCTGGGTGTCATTGGGGCACTTCTCGCAGCATCATTGCGTGGGCTAAACAATGACGTCTATTTCCAGGTCGGCCTGCTGACGACGATCGGTTTATCGGCGAAAAACGCCATTCTGATCGTCGAATTTGCTAAAGACCTGATGGATAAAGAAGGTAAAGGCCTCATTGAAGCCACGCTAGAAGCCTCAAGAATGCGCCTTCGACCGATTCTGATGACGTCCCTTGCCTTTATTCTGGGTGTCATGCCGCTGGTGATCAGCACCGGGGCCGGGAGCGGCGCGCAAAATGCCGTCGGTACGGGCGTTATGGGAGGTATGCTTTCTGCAACCCTTCTGGCGATTTTCTTCGTGCCGGTCTTCTTTGTGGTTGTCCGGCGAAGATTTACTCGCCATAAGGATTAATGTTTCCCTGAAAGGCACCTCTGGTGCCTTTTTTATTTTTAACGTAAACAATGAATTAGGCATTAAAAAATAACCCTCTAAAAAAACGATTATTTGCATTAAGTAAAAACAGCTTCTTGCAACTCCACAATTCCTCCATTAATTCACCTTGAAAATGACTTTTCTCCACGATTTTTACAAACTACATAATTTGAGATTATTCCTCGTGTAACGAGGGCTTACCCTGGTGGTAAAATAACATCCAGTTCGTTAATAGCCCTCCTGGCTTTATAGCGGATGAGAAATAATACTGAGGTAACATCATGAAAAGATTCATTTCCGTTGCACTACTCGCTGCGCTGCTTGCTGGTTGCGCGCACGATTCTCCATGTGTACCGGTTTACGACGACCAGGGCCGACTGGTTCATACCAATACCTGTATGAAAGGCACCACCCAGGATAACTGGGAAACAGCAGGCGCTATCGCCGGCGGTGCTGCCGCAGTCGCGGGCTTGACGCTGGGTATTGTTGCCCTGACTAAGTAACATCTGTTCAAAAAGCGCGGCCAAAGCCGCGCTTTTGCTTTTAATTAGTGCACTATTTTCAAATAAGTAAAAAAATAGCCCCGTATTTATCCTCGCGATTAATTCAAGCCTGAAGGCAATCACATCTTTTTAGTGAATCCATTTAAATTGCACACCCTATCGTGATGATTTTCACATATTAATAGCATTTAATACCCTGCCAATATTCACCCCTGAAACTATCTACTCTTCCAATCCAAATAGCATTGAAACTTTTGCTCCGATTTGTGGCACAGGTTGTAATTTTGCACCGTTTCGGGGCGCTCGTTTTATTTAAGCCTGTCTACACTCAGCATTAAGCGTTCACTCGTCTCTTATTTTGTCGAACGCAAAACTGGCATTACGTTTGCTTTATAAACGTTGGCCAAAGCCACAGACAGGTAAAGCGTTTAAAAACGCCTCTATAACGATAAATTTCGCCACACAGGATGCATTATGAAAAAGACGATGATAGCCAGCCTGGCCGCTGCAGGCATGATGTTTGCCGTAGCCGGTCAAGCCCATGCGGGAACGACACTGGATGCCGTTAAAAAGAAAGGTTTTGTTCAATGTGGTATCAGTGACGGTTTGCCTGGCTTCTCTTATGCCGATGCTAATGGCAAATTTACCGGGATTGATGTGGATGTCTGCCGTGGCGTCGCCGCCGCCGTTTTTGGCGATGACAGCAAAGTAAAATATACCCCGCTGACGGCGAAAGAACGCTTTACGGCGCTGCAGTCCGGCGAGGTCGACATGCTCTCCCGTAATACGACCTGGACCTCTTCCCGTGATGCAGGTATGGGGATGTCATTTACCGGTGTAACCTATTATGACGGCATCGGCTTCCTGACCCACAATAAAGCTGGCCTGAAAAGCGCGAAGGAACTGGATGGTGCCACGGTTTGTATTCAGGCGGGTACCGATACCGAGCTGAACGTCGCGGATTATTTCAAAGCCAATAACATGAAATACACCCCTGTCACATTTGACCGCTCCGATGAATCAGCTAAAGCGCTGGAATCTGGTCGTTGTGACACACTGGCCTCTGACCAGTCACAGCTGTATGCGTTACGTATTAAGCTGAGCAATCCGGCAGAATGGATTGTCCTGCCTGAAGTAATCTCGAAAGAACCTCTTGGACCGGTTGTCCGTCGTGGTGATGAAGACTGGTTCTCCATCGTTCGCTGGACGCTGTTTGCCATGCTGAACGCGGAAGAGATGGGCATCAACTCGAAAAACGTCGATGAGAAAGCGGCTAAGCCATCCAACCCGGATATGGCACACCTGCTTGGTACAGAAGGTGATTTCGGCAAGGATCTGAAGCTGGATAACAAGTGGGCCTACAACATCATCAAACAGGTGGGCAACTACTCTGAGATCTTTGAACGCAACGTGGGATCGGAAAGCCCGCTGAAGATCAAACGCGGCCAGAACAATCTCTGGAACAACGGCGGTATTCAGTACGCGCCACCTGTACGTTAAGTCATAGCTGTAACGGGCACTGTTCCGGCAGTGCCCACTCCAGAGTCATGGTTACTGAGGTTTCTTTATGTCCCATCGCCGCTCAGCCGTAAAAGGATCGCTATCCTTTTCTCATCCCGCGGTCCGCGCCTGGCTATTCCAGATTATTGCTATTGTTGCGGTTGTTCTCATCGCCGTGTATCTCATCCATAACACCATCTCCAACCTGAATAATCGCGGTATTACCTCCGGTTTCGCGTTTTTAGATCGCAGCGCGGGGTTTGGCATTGTTCAGCACCTTATTGATTACCAGGAAGGTGACACGTACGGACGCGTGTTCGTGGTCGGTTTACTGAATACTCTGTTGGTATCGGCGCTTTGTATCGTCTTCGCGTCGATACTGGGCTTCTTTATTGGTCTGGCGCGTCTTTCTGAAAACTGGCTCCTGCGGAAGCTTTCAACTGTCTACATCGAGACGTTCCGCAATATCCCCCCGTTGCTGCAGATTTTCTTCTGGTATTTCGCCGTACTGCGTAACCTTCCCGGTCCCCGCCAGGCCGTTGACGCGTTTGATCTGTTTTTCCTGAGTAACCGAGGGTTGTCTATTCCTTCACCTCTGCCAGGCGAAGGACTTTACGCTTTCATTGGCGCGATAGTGATAGCGCTTGCCCTTTCTGTTGCAGTATTCCGCTTTAACCGCAAGCATCAGATCAAAACCGGCCAGCTTCGTAAAACCTGGCCAACGGCTGCTGCCTTGGTTATCGGCCTGCCGCTTTTGACACACTGGCTCTTTGGTGCCGCACTACACTGGGATGTTCCACATCTGCGTGGTTTTAACTTTCAGGGCGGGATGGTATTGATCCCTGAACTGGCATCCCTGACGCTGGCACTTTCGATTTATACGTCCGCATTTATCGCTGAGATTATCCGTTCAGGGATCCAGGCCGTACCGCATGGACAACACGAGGCAGCACGCTCTCTGGGGTTGCCCCATACCGTGACGCTTCGCCAGGTCATCATACCTCAGGCATTAAGGGTCATCATTCCGCCCCTGACCAGCCAGTACCTCAACATTGTCAAAAACTCATCGCTGGCCGCTGCCATTGGTTACCCCGATATGGTGTCACTGTTCGCCGGAACCGTGCTTAACCAGACAGGGCAAGCCATTGAAACCATCGCCATCACCATGTCTGTCTATCTGATCATCAGCCTGGTGATTTCATTGCTGATGAACCTCTATAACCGTCGTATAGCACTGGTCGAGCGCTAAGGAACTATGATGACAAAAGCGATACTGTCGCACTCCTCGCGCCCTGCCCACTCGACAGGTGGACGTTTCATTCTCTGGGCGCGTAAGAATCTGTTCTCCAGCTGGAGTAACAGCCTGTTGACGATTGTCTGCCTGTGGCTCATGTGGGAATTGATTCCTCCACTGCTGAACTGGGCGTTTTTACAGGCCAACTGGGTCGGTTCAACCCGTGCAGACTGCACAAAATCCGGTGCCTGCTGGGTGTTTATTCATGAGCGTTTCGGGCAATTCATGTATGGATTGTATCCGCACGAACAGCGCTGGCGGATTAATCTTGCGCTGGTTATTGGCCTGCTCTCAATCGCTATCATGTTCTGGAAAAAGCTGCCTCATCGTGGACGCTATATTGCCGTCTGGGCCGTGGTCTATCCGATTATTGTCTGGGTGCTGTTGTATGGCGGTTTCCTGGGGCTGGAACGCGTTGAAACCCGCCAGTGGGGCGGTCTAACGTTAACGCTAATTATCGCTTCAGTGGGAATAGCCGGTGCTCTGCCGTGGGGGATTTTACTTGCCCTGGGACGGCGTTCAAAAATGCCTGTCGTGCGTGTCCTTTCCGTTATCTTCATTGAGTTCTGGCGCGGTGTACCGCTCATTACCGTTCTGTTTATGTCCTCGGTCATGCTGCCGCTGTTTATGGCAGAAGGTACAACGATCGACAAACTGATCCGCGCCCTGGTCGGTGTGATTCTCTTCCAGTCCGCCTATGTCGCTGAAGTTGTGCGCGGTGGTCTGCAGGCGTTGCCTAAAGGCCAGTACGAAGCAGCGGAATCACTGGCGCTCGGTTATTGGAAAACGCAGGGGCTGGTCATTCTTCCCCAGGCACTCAAGCTGGTTATCCCGGGTCTGGTTAACACGATCATTGCCCTCTTCAAAGATACCAGCCTGGTAATCATTATCGGATTGTTCGATCTCTTTAGCAGCGTGCAGCAGGCCACCGTAGACCCCGTCTGGCTGGGGATGTCCACCGAAGGATATGTCTTTGCTGCCCTAATCTACTGGATCTTTTGTTTTAGCATGTCGCGCTATAGCCAGCATCTGGAAAAGCGCTTTAACACCGGGCGTACACCGCACTGAGGAAATTATGAGCCAAATTACTATGACACCCGCCGACGCGATGATTACGCTGGAAGACGTAAATAAATGGTACGGACAGTTTCATGTCCTGAAAGACATCAACCTGAAGGTTAAACAGGGCGAACGCATCGTACTTTGTGGACCTTCAGGTTCAGGTAAATCCACGACTATTCGCTGTATTAACCATCTGGAAGAACATCAACAGGGACGTATTGTTGTTGATGGTATTGAGCTGAATGAAGATATCCGCAATATCGAACGTGTTCGTCAGGAAGTAGGAATGGTGTTTCAACACTTTAATTTGTTCCCACATCTAACCGTCCTGCAGAACTGCACGCTGGCACCAATCTGGGTTCAAAAGTTGCCCAAAAAGGAGGCCGAAGCACTGGCGATGCACTATCTGGAACGCGTCCGCATTGCCGAACATGCCAATAAATTTCCAGGCCAGATATCGGGTGGTCAACAGCAGCGTGTGGCTATCGCCCGCTCGCTTTGTATGAAGCCCAAAATCATGCTGTTTGATGAACCTACCTCAGCACTGGACCCTGAAATGGTGAAGGAAGTCCTGGATACTATGATTGGGCTGGCACAATCCGGGATGACCATGTTGTGCGTGACACATGAAATGGGATTTGCCAGAACCGTAGCAGACCGGGTGATCTTCATGGATCGTGGCGAGATTGTCGAGCAGGCACCGCCAGATGAGTTCTTTGCTCATCCGAAGTCAGAACGCACACGGACCTTCTTGTCACAGGTGATTCATTAGTCGTTTTCTCTGCCGGGTGGGGGTTGCGCCTTGCCCGGCCTACCGTTTTTTCTGCACATAAACGCAAAAAGGCCATCCTTTCGGATGGCCTTTTCACTTGTTTGATGTCTGGCAGTTCCCTACTCTCACATGGGGAGACCCCACACTACCATCGGCGCTACGGCGTTTCACTTCTGAGTTCGGCATGGGGTCAGGTGGGACCACCGCGCTAAAGCCGCCAGACAAATTCTTTTACTTCTTGCCGAACTTTAACCTAAGTATAAAGTGGTGCTGATACCCAGAGTCGAACTGGGGACCTCACCCTTACCAAGGGTGCGCTCTACCAACTGAGCCATATCAGCACGCTAAATTTGATGCCTGGCAGTTCCCTACTCTCACATGGGGAGACCCCACACTACCATCGGCGCTACGGCGTTTCACTTCTGAGTTCGGCATGGGGTCAGGTGGGACCACCGCGCTAAAGCCGCCAGGCAAATTCTGTTAAATCTGTATCAAGGCTGAAATTTGATTGTCTGTCTCTTCGCCGAAACAGCTTCGGCGTTGTAAGGTTAAGCCTCACGGTTCATTAGTATCGGTTAGCTCAACGCATCGCTGCGCTTACACACCCGACCTATCAACGTCGTAGTCTTCAACGTTCCTTCAGGACCCTTAAAGGGTCAGGGAGAACTCATCTCGGGGCAAGTTTCGTGCTTAGATGCTTTCAGCACTTATCTCTTCCGCATTTAGCTACCGGGCAATGCCATTGGCATGACAACCCGAACACCAGTGATGCGTCCACTCCGGTCCTCTCGTACTAGGAGCAGCCCCCCTCAATTCTCCAGCGCCCACGGCAGATAGGGACCGAACTGTCTCACGACGTTCTAAACCCAGCTCGCGTACCACTTTAAATGGCGAACAGCCATACCCTTGGGACCTACTTCAGCCCCAGGATGTGATGAGCCGACATCGAGGTGCCAAACACCGCCGTCGATATGAACTCTTGGGCGGTATCAGCCTGTTATCCCCGGAGTACCTTTTATCCGTTGAGCGATGGCCCTTCCATTCAGAACCACCGGATCACTATGACCTGCTTTCGCACCTGCTCGAGCCGTCACTCTCGCAGTCAAGCTAGCTTATGCCATTGCACTAACCTCCTGATGTCCGACCAGGATTAGCTAACCTTCGTGCTCCTCCGTTACTCTTTGGGAGGAGACCGCCCCAGTCAAACTACCCACCAGACACTGTCCGCAACCCGGATTACGGGTCTACGTTAGAACACCAGCCATTAAAGGGTGGTATTTCAAGGTCGGCTCCACGCAGACTGGCGTCCACGCTTCAAAGCCTCCCACCTATCCTACACATCAAGGACCAGTGTTCAGTGTCAAGCTATAGTAAAGGTTCACGGGGTCTTTCCGTCTTGCCGCGGGTACACTGCATCTTCACAGCGAGTTCAATTTCACTGAGTCTCGGGTGGAGACAGCCTGGCCATCATTACGCCATTCGTGCAGGTCGGAACTTACCCGACAAGGAATTTCGCTACCTTAGGACCGTTATAGTTACGGCCGCCGTTTACCGGGGCTTCGATCAAGAGCTTCGCGTTACCGCTAACCCCATCAATTAACCTTCCGGCACCGGGCAGGCGTCACACCGTATACGTCCACTTTCGTGTTTGCACAGTGCTGTGTTTTTAATAAACAGTTGCAGCCAGCTGGTATCTTCGACTGATTTCAGCTCCACCCGCAGGGGCTTCACCTACATATCAGCGTGCCTTCTCCCGAAGTTACGGCACCATTTTGCCTAGTTCCTTCACCCGAGTTCTCTCAAGCGCCTTGGTATTCTCTACCTGACCACCTGTGTCGGTTTGGGGTACGATTTGATGTTACCTGATGCTTAGAGGCTTTTCCTGGAAGCAGGGCATTTGTTACTTCAGCACCGTAGTGCCTCGTCATCACACCTCAGCGTTAATAAACGACCGGATTTACCTAATCGTTCCGCCTACATGCTTAAACCGGGACAACCGTCGCCCGGCTAACATAGCCTTCTCCGTCCCCCCTTCGCAGTAACACCAAGTACAGGAATATTAACCTGTTTCCCATCGACTACGCCTTTCGGCCTCGCCTTAGGGGTCGACTCACCCTGCCCCGATTAACGTTGGACAGGAACCCTTGGTCTTCCGGCGTGCGGGCTTTTCACCCGCATTATCGTTACTTATGTCAGCATTCGCACTTCTGATACCTCCAGCACCCCTCACAGGACACCTTCAACGGCTTACAGAACGCTCCCCTACCCAACAACACATAGTGTCGCTGCCGCAGCTTCGGTGCATGGTTTAGCCCCGTTACATCTTCCGCGCAGGCCGACTCGACCAGTGAGCTATTACGCTTTCTTTAAATGATGGCTGCTTCTAAGCCAACATCCTGGCTGTCTGTGCCTTCCCACATCGTTTCCCACTTAACCATGACTTTGGGACCTTAGCTGGCGGTCTGGGTTGTTTCCCTCTTCACGACGGACGTTAGCACCCGCCGTGTGTCTCCCGTGATAACATTCTTCGGTATTCGTAGTTTGCATCGGGTTGGTAAGCCGGGATGGCCCCCTAGCCGAAACAGTGCTCTACCCCGAAGATGAGTTCACGAGGCGCTACCTAAATAGCTTTCGGGGAGAACCAGCTATCTCCCGGTTTGATTGGCCTTTCACCCCCAGCCACAAGTCATCCGCTAATTTTTCAACATTAGTCGGTTCGGTCCTCCAGTTAGTGTTACCCAACCTTCAACCTGCCCATGGCTAGATCACCGGGTTTCGGGTCTATACCCTGCAACTTAACGCCCAGTTAAGACTCGGTTTCCCTTCGGCTCCCCTATACGGTTAACCTTGCTACAGAATATAAGTCGCTGACCCATTATACAAAAGGTACGCAGTCACACCACGAAGGTGCTCCCACTGCTTGTACGTACACGGTTTCAGGTTCTTTTTCACTCCCCTCGCCGGGGTTCTTTTCGCCTTTCCCTCACGGTACTGGTTCACTATCGGTCAGTCAGGAGTATTTAGCCTTGGAGGATGGTCCCCCCATATTCAGACAGGATACCACGTGTCCCGCCCTACTCTTCGAGTTCACAACCTGTGCATTTTCGTGTACGGGACTATCACCCTGTACCGTCGGACTTTCCAGACCGTTCCACTAACACACAAGCTGATTCAGACTCTGGGCTGCTCCCCGTTCGCTCGCCGCTACTGGGGGAATCTCGGTTGATTTCTTTTCCTCGGGGTACTTAGATGTTTCAGTTCCCCCGGTTCGCCTCGTTAACCTATGTATTCAGTTAACGATAGTGTGACGAATCACACTGGGTTTCCCCATTCGGACATCGCCGGGTCAAAGGTTCATATCACCTCGCCGGCGCTTTTCGCAGATTAGCACGTCCTTCATCGCCTCTGACTGCCAGGGCATCCACCGTGTACGCTTAGTCGCTTAACCTCACAACCCGAAGATGTTTCTTTCGATTCACCATCGACTTGCGAAAATTTGAGAGACTCGAACACACCATTAAGATGTGTCGTTTCAATTTTCAGCTTGATCCAGATTTTTAAAGAGCAAATATCTCAAACATGACTCGCAAGTCAGTTTTGAGATATGACGGCAGGTGACTTTCACTCACGAACCAGCAAGTGGCGTCCCCTAGGGGATTCGAACCCCTGTTACCGCCGTGAAAGGGCGGTGTCCTGGGCCTCTAGACGAAGGGGACGTATAAGTCTCAATCGCAAGACGCCTTGCTATTTACTTTTCATCAGACAATCTGTGTGAGCACTACAAAGGCAGGTTCTTTAAGGTAAGGAGGTGATCCAACCGCAGGTTCCCCTACGGTTACCTTGTTACGACTTCACCCCAGTCATGAATCACAAAGTGGTAAGCGCCCTCCCGAAGGTTAAGCTACCTACTTCTTTTGCAACCCACTCCCATGGTGTGACGGGCGGTGTGTACAAGGCCCGGGAACGTATTCACCGTAGCATTCTGATCTACGATTACTAGCGATTCCGACTTCATGGAGTCGAGTTGCAGACTCCAATCCGGACTACGACGCACTTTATGAGGTCCGCTTGCTCTCGCGAGGTCGCTTCTCTTTGTATGCGCCATTGTAGCACGTGTGTAGCCCTACTCGTAAGGGCCATGATGACTTGACGTCATCCCCACCTTCCTCCAGTTTATCACTGGCAGTCTCCTTTGAGTTCCCGGCCGGACCGCTGGCAACAAAGGATAAGGGTTGCGCTCGTTGCGGGACTTAACCCAACATTTCACAACACGAGCTGACGACAGCCATGCAGCACCTGTCTCAGAGTTCCCGAAGGCACCAAAGCATCTCTGCTAAGTTCTCTGGATGTCAAGAGTAGGTAAGGTTCTTCGCGTTGCATCGAATTAAACCACATGCTCCACCGCTTGTGCGGGCCCCCGTCAATTCATTTGAGTTTTAACCTTGCGGCCGTACTCCCCAGGCGGTCGATTTAACGCGTTAGCTCCGGAAGCCACTCCTCAAGGGAACAACCTCCAAATCGACATCGTTTACGGCGTGGACTACCAGGGTATCTAATCCTGTTTGCTCCCCACGCTTTCGCACCTGAGCGTCAGTCTTTGTCCAGGGGGCCGCCTTCGCCACCGGTATTCCTCCAGATCTCTACGCATTTCACCGCTACACCTGGAATTCTACCCCCCTCTACAAGACTCTAGCCTGCCAGTTTCGAATGCAGTTCCCAAGTTGAGCCCGGGGATTTCACATCCGACTTGACAGACCGCCTGCGTGCGCTTTACGCCCAGTAATTCCGATTAACGCTTGCACCCTCCGTATTACCGCGGCTGCTGGCACGGAGTTAGCCGGTGCTTCTTCTGCGAGTAACGTCAATTGCTGAGGTTATTAACCTCAACACCTTCCTCCTCACTGAAAGTACTTTACAACCCGAAGGCCTTCTTCATACACGCGGCATGGCTGCATCAGGCTTGCGCCCATTGTGCAATATTCCCCACTGCTGCCTCCCGTAGGAGTCTGGACCGTGTCTCAGTTCCAGTGTGGCTGGTCATCCTCTCAGACCAGCTAGGGATCGTCGCCTAGGTGAGCCATTACCCCACCTACTAGCTAATCCCATCTGGGCACATCTGATGGCAAGAGGCCCGAAGGTCCCCCTCTTTGGTCTTGCGACATTATGCGGTATTAGCTACCGTTTCCAGTAGTTATCCCCCTCCATCAGGCAGTTTCCCAGACATTACTCACCCGTCCGCCGCTCGTCACCCGAGAGCAAGCTCTCTGTGCTACCGCTCGACTTGCATGTGTTAGGCCTGCCGCCAGCGTTCAATCTGAGCCATGATCAAACTCTTCAATTTAAAAGTTTGATGCTCAATGAATTAAACTTCGTAATGAATTACGTGTTCACTCGTTGAGACTTGGTATTCATTTAGTGTCCGAAGACATTAAGAATCCATGTCACTTTGAGTGCCCACACAGATTGTCTGATAAATTGTTAAAGAGCAGTTGCAACGCGGCTTTCAGCTCACCGTTGCGAGGTGGCGTATATTACGCTTTCCTCTTTCAGAGTCAACCCGTTATTTCAGGATTTTTTCTCTTCAACCGACCGGGTTGTTTGTGAAGTGATTCACATCCGCCGTGTCGATGGAGGCGCATTATAGGGATCCCATTTTTTAGCACAAGTACTTTTTGGATCTTTTTTTCCGACTGACGATTTTCCGCGCTTTTCGCTGAAAACCCACCCGATCTGCTTAAATATTGACGCATTTTACCTTGCCTCGATCCAATATTATGATCAAAGTCTTCTATATAGCGCTCATCCATAGAGGTAGATATGCCCTCAGTATTACGTCCCTATAAAGATCTGTTCCCCAAAAAAGGCGATCGCGTGATGATCGATGCCAGCAGCGTGGTCATTGGTGATGTGCGAATAGCCGCTGATGTCAGTATTTGGCCACTTGTCGCCATCAGGGGGGATGTCAACTATGTGTCGATTGGTGCCCGTACCAATATTCAGGATGGTAGCGTTCTGCACGTCACACACAAATCCTCATACAACCCTGAGGGCAATCCGCTCATCATTGGAGAGGATGTCACTATCGGCCATAAAGTGATGCTTCACGGCTGCACTATCGGTAATCGGGTGCTTGTGGGGATGGGCTCGATTTTGCTGGATGGTGTGATAGTAGAAGATGATGTAATGATTGGCGCTGGAAGTCTTGTCCCGCAAAACAAACATCTGGAAAGCGGTTATCTCTATTTAGGTAGCCCGGTGAAACAGATCCGCCCCTTAAAAGAGGCGGAAATAGAAGGGTTGAGATACTCAGCGAATAACTATGTGAAATGGAAAGATGAGTATTTGGCTCAGGACAACCAGACCCAGCCCTGATAGTCTTCCTGCTGATCGCGGATCAAATCGCTGGCTTCCTCTTCGAGATCCCAGCGATTCTCACAAAATACGTCTAGTGGATGAGAACCGCCAAAGCGACTCAGCAGCGTTTCTCCGCCGATCGCACAGGTCAATTGCATCCCGTGCACCAGCACCGGAAAGCAGACAGCCTGTTTGCTCTCATCCCAGACTTCTCTATCAGGAAAATGAATTGCCTGGTTCACTCAGTCAATTCCTGCTTCAGCTTTTCAATCACCGGTTCGACCGCAGGTAACACTCCGTGCCAGAGCAGCACCGCATGTGCCGCCTGCCCCACCAGCATACCCAGTCCATCCGCCAGATGCTTCGCGCCGTGTTGCTCACACCAGTTCAGGAAAGGTGTCTTCCCTTTCTGATAAAACATGTCGTAGAAATAGATGTGGTGACTCACCAGTGCAGAAGGGATCGCCGGAACTTCGCCACCAATACCGCTAGAGGTGGCATTAATGATCAGATCGAACTCGTGACCCGCCAGATCATCAAGCGCAACTGCGCTTACACTGCCGGTATGTGCGAACAACCCCGCTAACGCTTCTGCTCTGGAAAACGTGCGGTTGGTAATTGTCACAGCACAATCAAAAGATAAGAGAGGAAGCAGTACGCCACGAGAAGCCCCGCCCGCACCTATCAGTAGAATTCGAAAACCCGGTTTAATAAATGACAGTCTTTCCAGGTCGCTAAGCAACCCGATACCATCCGTGTTATCGCCAAGTAACCGCCCATCCTCAAGCCGTTTTAGCGTATTCACGGCACCGGCAAGAGAAGCACGTTCAGTCAGTTCATCTGCGCGTTCAAAAGCTTCTTCTTTGAAAGGTACCGTCACATTTGCACCTTTACCGCCCGCGTCGAAAAAAGCATTCAGGGTCGGAACAAATGCGTCAACAGGTGCCAGCACGCGGCCATAGGGATGAACTATCTGGAGCTGGTCAGCAAACTGCTGATGGATCCAGGGTGACTTACTGTGCGCTATCGGATTACCAAAAACAGCATAAGCTTCCATCATATTACCCCTGGCGAAAACGTTCGCCGGTCAAAGCGTCGCGGATTTCCGACGGATTCAGTCGACCACCCGTTTCACCCAATGCTACCGGGAAATCGCTCCCGAACTGCGCCAGTACTTCTTCAGTTGTTCGGCACGGAGGCAGCCCGGTCAGGTTGGCACTGGTTGAGACCAGTGGTTTGCCAAACGCCAGGCACAGTTCCACCACCAGCGGATGGTCGGTGACGCGGACGGCGAGGGAATCAAACTTTCCGGTTAACCAGTGCGGTGTCGAAGGTTGCGCCGGAAAAACAAAGGTCACAGGCCCTGGCCACGCGGAGAAGACAGTCTCCCGCTGAGCCGGTGTTAACATGGAATCATCAATATAAGGCTTTAGTTGTTCATAATTGGCAGCGATTAAAATCAGCCCTTTTTCGACGGGCCTCTGTTTGAGTGCCAGTAATCGGCCAACGGCCGTCTCGCTGTCAGGATCGCAACCGACCCCAAAGACAGCTTCAGTTGGATAGGCGATGACTTCTTCATTTTTCAGGACATCCACCGCATGCGCAATGGAGCCTGATGGCAGGTTATTATTCACTATTTTGATCCGCCGAAACCGGCTTTCCACATTGTTTACTGGCGCAAAAGCGTTTCATACCTTGCGCCGTTTTCTTCTCAATAAGTAGCGGATAATTGCAATGAGTGCAGACGCCCGCTACCGGTTTGAAATTGATAACGAACTGGCATTCAGGATAGCGATCGCAAGAATGGAAGGTCTTACCAAAACGAGAACGACGCTGTACCAGTTGCCCACGCTGGCATTGAGGACAAGCAATAGCCGTTTCATCCGGTTTATCAATTTGTTCTGTATGTTCGCATTCAGGGTAACGGCTACATCCAATGAACATGCCGAAACGCCCCTGACGCAGCGCTAACTCACCGCCGCAGAGAGGGCAAAGCTGCCCCTCCAGAATTTTAACGATATGTCCGTCCGCCTGGCTTTTCAGGGGACGGACATAATCACATTCCGGATACTGTGAACAACCGAGAAACGGGCCGTGTTTCCCGGACCGAATAACAAGTTCAGCCCCGCACTGCGGACAGGGCTCATTTTTATGCACCGTGAATAGTGCTGATTTGGCCATAACAACTCTTGGTGCTGCATATTGAATTAATGCAGCATACCTTCATTCACTTCAAAGAGTAATTCTTCCATCTGCTGATAGGCATTTTCACAGCCTGGAATATTAAACAGAACCATCAGGATCACCCATTTGAGGTCTTCCAGTTCAAATTCTGCTGTATCCAGCGCCATGACGCGCTCTATCACCATTTCTCTCGTTTCGAGGTTTAGCACCTGAATCTGCTCAAGGAATAAAATGAATCCCCGGCAGCTGGCGTCCAGCCTTTCACACTCTTCAGCGGTATAGATGCGTACAGACAATGGGTCAGAAGCAAGCTGCATAGGTTCGGCTAGGCCTTCCTGATAATCAGCTAACTTTTCCAGCCACATCAACGCATTATAGATATCTTCCCGCTCAAACCCCGCATCGGTAAGATCCTGTGTCAATTTGTCCTGATCCACTCGCATTTCTGCTTCGTTATGGATGTAAGTCTCAAACAAATACATCAGTACGTCGAACATGGCATGCCCTCCTTAATCGGACATAGCCGCCGGGTACAGCTGCGATCCACCCTGCTAACTCCAGTTCGAGTAGCTGTGCTACCGTTACTGGCACAGGTTGGCCGGCACGTTCAGCGACAACGTCAACAGGTGTTACCTCATCTCCTACGTTAGCCAGGAGCTTGGGAAATGGCAATGCCACCTTTCCCTGATCTGATGAATATTGTCGCTTTTCGGGATCTTCCTGCAGCCATTGCAACCCATATTGCAAATTTTCAAGAATGTCCCCTACTTCCGTTACCGGTGTTGCCCCTTGCTTAATCAGCCAGTGGGGCCCCTCGCATCCGGGATTGCCTATCGGACCAGGCAGGGCGAAGACTTCTCGCCCCTGTTCGAGCGCGCATCGAGCTGTGACCAGTGAACCGCTTCTCCGCGCCGCTTCAACGACCAGTACGCCTCTGCTAAGCCCGCTGATAATTCGATTACGACGCGGAAAGTTTGCTGGTCTGGGCTGCGCCGAAAGGGGGAACTCAGACACTATCGCACCGCCAGATTCGATGAGACGTATAGCCAAAGCCTGATGCCGACGGGGATAAATGCTAAAAAGACCGTTCCCCAACACGGCTACACTACGACCTTTTACTGACAGCGCAGCGTTGTGGGCAACGCCATCAATACCACAGGCCAGCCCGCTGGTGATCGTGAACCCGCTTTGAGAAAGCTGCTCGCACAGAATTTTCCCCCATCGCTCTCCGTACCATGACGGTGCGCGGCTACCTACAACAGCCAACTGGATAGTGTTAAGCGCCTCAGGGTTGCCTTTTACAAATAACGCCCCCGGATAATCAGGAATAGTTCGAAGCAAGGGGGGATAAAGCGGATCATGTGCCGTTAATAATTGATTGTCCGGCTGCTCAAGCCACATCAGGCTGCGTTCCAGCTCATTTTCATCTGGAGCAAAGAACCTTTCAGCTTGCTTTGCTGTCAGCCCGGCGTTTCTGAGAACAGGAACATCTATGCTTTTCTGATTCTGTAGCCGTGCGACGGCGTCCAGCATTGCATCACCACAAAGAGACCCTGTATGTATTAACCGTAACCATATCTCGGTAGATGTCATCCTTTCCCCTGCCATAAGCGGCCTCCGCAATCATTGCGATTGGTCACTGATGCTGTCAATCAATGGGGGATTTGTCTAGAATAGAGGTATTATTGTTATCAACTCCTGAACACGACTCTGGAAATTTATGGCAGTTTTGCAAGTGTTACATATTCCGGACGAGCGCCTTCGCATCGTCGCTGAACCGGTTAAAGAAGTGAATGCAGAAATTCAGCGTATCGTAGATGATATGTTCGATACCATGTACGCCGAAGAAGGC
The DNA here is from genome assembly GCF_046521475.1 of Enterobacter sp. CPE_E890. Taxonomy (NCBI): domain Bacteria; kingdom Pseudomonadati; phylum Pseudomonadota; class Gammaproteobacteria; order Enterobacterales; family Enterobacteriaceae; genus Enterobacter; species Enterobacter sp. CPE_E890. The sequence continues at coordinate 4,531,776 of NZ_JBKFZW010000001.1, forward strand.
ATTGGCCTTGCGGCGACTCAGGTGGACATTCACAAGCGCATTATCGTGATCGACGTTTCTGAAAATCGCGATGGTCGTCTGGTGCTGATCAATCCTGAGTTGCTTGAGAAAAGTGGCGAAACCGGTATTGAGGAAGGCTGTCTTTCCATTCCGGAACAGCGCGCTTTAGTGCCGCGTGCCGAAAAAGTGAAAATTCGCGCTCTGGATCGTGACGGTAATCCGTTCGAGCTGGAAGCAGACGACCTGCTGGCGATTTGTATTCAGCATGAGATGGATCACCTGGTCGGTAAACTGTTTATCGATTACCTCTCACCGCTGAAACAGCAGCGTATTCGCCAGAAAGTAGAGAAACTGGATCGTATGCGTTCTCGTGCATAACATCCCGGGATACAAGGAATAACGTGTCTAAATCGCTACGTATTATCTTTGCAGGAACACCTGATTTTGCAGCGCGTCATCTTGACGCGCTGTTGTCTTCTGATCACCAGATTGTGGGTGTATTTACTCAACCAGATCGTCCGGCTGGCCGCGGCAAAAAGTTGATGCCAAGCCCGGTAAAAGTGCTGGCAGAAGAGCATGGATTACCGGTATTCCAGCCAGCCTCCCTGCGTTCACCGGAAAATCAGCAACTTGTTGCTGACCTGAATGCCGACGTGATGGTGGTAGTGGCTTACGGTTTAATTCTGCCAAAAGCTGTGCTTGATATGCCTCGCCTGGGCTGTGTAAATGTGCACGGTTCTCTGCTGCCTCGCTGGCGTGGCGCCGCGCCTATCCAGCGTTCTTTATGGGCAGGTGATGCAGAGACTGGCGTCACTATCATGAAGATGGACGTAGGTTTAGACACTGGCGACATGCTCTATAAACTCGCCTGCCCGATTACCGCGGAAGACACCAGCGCAACGCTGTACGACAAGCTGGCGGACCTTGGCCCTCAGGGTCTCATCGAGACGCTGCAACAGCTTGCGGATAATACGGCGCAACCTGAAGTTCAGGATGAATCGCTTGTTACCTATGCCGAAAAGCTAAGCAAAGAAGAAGCGCGGATCGACTGGTCCCTGTCAGCTGCTCAACTCGAACGCTGCATTCGTGCGTTTAATCCATGGCCAATGAGCTGGATGGAGATCGATGAGCAGCCAGTGAAAGTCTGGAAAGCCTCGGTCATTAGCGGCAATACCACGGCTGAACCCGGTACGATTATTGATGTCAGCAAGAACGGTATCCAGGTAGCGACCGCCCAAGGGATCTTGAATCTTGAAGCGCTGCAACCGGCCGGTAAGAAAGCCATGAGTGCTCAGGATCTGTTAAATTCCCGTCGCGAATGGTTTATCCCAGGCAATCGCCTTGCCTGAACAAATTTATTCTTAAGGCCCGGAGTTTCCGGGCATTTTTATTTTTACGGTTATGAAAAAACAAAATCTACGCAGTATGGCGGCCCAGGCCGTTGAGCAGGTTATCGAGCAGGGCCAGTCTTTGAGTAACGTCCTGCCTCCGCTGCAACAAAAAGTCTCTGATAAAGACAAAGCCCTGCTTCAGGAGCTCTGCTTTGGCGTCCTGCGCACACTCTCTCAGCTTGAGTGGTTGATCAATAAGTTGATGTCGCGGCCAATGACCGGCAAGCAACGTACCGTACATTATTTGATTATGGTAGGTTTCTATCAGCTTCTTCATACCCGTATTCCACCTCATGCCGCTCTGGCTGAGACAGTGGAAGGTGCTGTTGCGATCAAACGTCCCCAACTGAAAGGTCTGATCAACGGAGTACTGCGTCAGTTCCAGCGACAGCAGGAAGAGCTTCTTACTGAGTTTGCTCAAAGTGAAACACGTTTCCTGCACCCGGAATGGCTTCTTAATCGCCTGAAAAAAGCTTATCCGCAGCAGTGGCAGGACATTGCCGAAGCCAATAACCAGCGCCCACCAATGTGGTTGCGCGTGAATCGTAATCATCATTCTCGCGATGCCTGGCTGGCCTTGCTTGAAGAGGCTGGAATGAACGGCTTCACACATGACGCCTATCCTGATGCCGTACGTTTAGCATCGCCTGCACCGGTGCATGCATTACCCGGTTTTGACGAAGGCTGGGTAACTGTACAGGATGCCTCTGCCCAGGGTTGCATGACCTGGCTTGAACCACAAAATGGAGAGCAGATCCTCGATCTCTGCGCCGCGCCAGGCGGCAAAACCACGCATATTCTGGAAGTTGCGCCTCAGGCCAGCGTATTGGCAGTGGACGTTGATGAACAACGTCTTTCACGCGTCTACGACAATCTTAAACGTCTGGGTATGAAGGCGCAGGTTAAACAAGGTGATGGACGCAAACCCGCAGAATGGTGTGGCGAGACGAAATTTGATCGGATTTTGCTGGACGCCCCCTGCTCGGCAACCGGTGTTATTCGCCGTCATCCGGATATTAAGTGGCTGCGTCGTGACCGTGATATTAAGGAACTTGCCCAGCTGCAATCCGACATTCTTGACGCCATTTGGCCGCATCTTAAACCAGGCGGAACGCTGGTCTATGCAACCTGTTCCGTACTGCCGGAAGAAAACAGTCAGCAAATCGCGGCCTTCCTTAAACGAACTCCAGACGCTGCATTAAGAGATACGGGGACGCCTGAACGCCCCGGTCAGCAGAACCTGCCAGGTGCAGAAGAGGGTGATGGTTTCTTTTACGCTAAGCTAATCAAAGAGTGATGTTGAGAACAGGTCACGAGATATGAAAATTATCATTCTGGGCGCAGGACAGGTTGGTGGAACGCTGGCGGAAAACCTGGTTGGTGAAAACAATGACATCACTATTGTTGATACCAACGGCGATCGGCTGCGCGTGTTGCAGGACAAGTTTGACCTTCGTGTTGTGCAGGGTCACGGCTCGCATCCACGGGTCCTTCGTGAAGCGGGTGCCGATGATGCCGACATGCTGGTTGCTGTAACCAGCTCTGACGAAACCAATATGGTTGCTTGTCAGGTGGCTTACTCACTTTTCAACACACCAAACCGAATCGCGCGCATCCGCTCTCCTGACTATGTCCGCGATGCAGAGAAACTGTTTAATTCCGAAGCGGTCCCGATTGATCATCTCATCGCGCCAGAGCAACTGGTTATCGACAATATCTATCGCCTGATCGAATATCCTGGCGCACTGCAGGTGGTGAATTTTGCCGAAGGTAAAGTGAGTCTTGCAGTGGTTAAGGCCTATTACGGTGGGCCATTAATCGGCAATGCGCTCTCCACAATGCGTGAGCATATGCCGCACATTGATACTCGTGTCGCAGCCATTTTCCGTCACGACAGACCGATTCGTCCGCAAGGCTCCACCATTGTCGAAGCCGGTGATGAGGTCTTCTTTATTGCGGCCTCTCAGCATATTCGCGCAGTAATGAGTGAGCTTCAGCGTCTCGAGAAGCCATATAAACGTATTATGTTGGTCGGTGGTGGCAATATCGGTGCTGGCCTGGCGCGTAGACTGGAAAAAGATTACAGCGTGAAATTGATCGAACGCGATCAGCAACGAGCTTCTGAACTGGCAGAAAAGTTGCAGAACACGATCGTATTTTATGGCGATGCGTCGGATCAGGAACTACTGGCTGAAGAACATATTGATCAGGTTGATCTGTTTATTGCCGTCACCAACGACGATGAAGCAAATATCATGTCGGCCATGCTCGCCAAACGAATGGGGGCAAAAAAGGTGATGGTGCTTATTCAGCGCCGGGCTTATGTTGACCTTGTTCAGGGGAGTGTCATTGATATCGCCATTTCGCCACAGCAAGCGACCATTTCCGCCCTCCTGAGCCATGTTCGCAAAGCGGATATTGTCGGCGTTTCATCTCTGCGTCGCGGTGTGGCAGAAGCCATTGAAGCCGTAGCTCATGGTGATGAAACCACATCACGCGTTGTGGGACGCGCCATTGATGAGATTAAACTTCCCCCGGGGACAATTATCGGGGCCGTAGTACGGGGGAATGATGTCATGATTGCCAATGATAATTTACGTATCGAGCAAGGGGACCACGTTATTATGTTCCTTACCGATAAAAAATTTATTACCGATGTCGAACGCCTGTTCCAGCCAAGTCCATTCTTCCTGTAATCATTCAGGTGCTCCTCAAAGAGCACCTGAACATAATCCCTCTATTTAACATGCCTTTTATTTTTCATAACGATTATTTATCCCCAATGGCAAATAGCTAATCATTTGTTAAACTTATAATCGTCAGCTGGCACAAGGAGAGCATAATGAGTTTTATTAAAGAGTTTCGCGAATTTGCGATGCGCGGGAATGTGGTGGATTTGGCAGTGGGTGTCATTATTGGTGCGGCGTTCGGTAAGATCGTCTCATCATTAGTTGCCGACATTATCATGCCACCGTTGGGGTTATTAATCGGGGGCATTGATTTCAAACAATTTGCCGTCACACTCCGGGATGCGCAGGGCGATGTCCCGGCGGTCGTAATGCATTACGGTGTGTTCATTCAGAACATATTCGACTTCGTGATTGTGGCGTTTGCCATTTTTATGGCCATAAAGCTTATCAACAAGTTAAATCGTAAAAAAGAAGAGCCTGCAGCAGCACCAGCACCAGCACCAACAAAAGAAGAAGTATTGCTGGCAGAAATTCGCGATCTGTTAAAAGAGCAGAATAATCGCTCTTGATCAGAAACTAAAAGCAAGAAGGCCAGTGGTAAAAAAGCGATCCGCTTGTTTGCCACTGGCCTCCCAGTTACCCCGTTTTGCATGCTTGTCTTTACGCAGATAACTTCCTTTCCCTTTTTTACTTTTCTCGACGCGCTGTCTGAAGAGCGGGTCATGTAGTAAAGCTTCAATAGCGTTATCTTTAATTTGTCCCTTCGTATGCTGATAGCGGCTCATCATTTCTCCTGAGCATGGTTTATGTCGACGGAAGTCTAGACCCGGGCGGACAAAAAATCAACTGCCCTCCATTTCTCCACTGGCCCCCTGTTCAAGGGCTTCCAGAATTGAACAATAGATACTGCTGTGCGCCGTACCACAGCAGGCGTCATTCAGCCTTTGTAAAGAACGCTGCATAGTCTGCAACTCCTGAATGCGCGCTTCAACCTCATCCAGGCGGGCCTGAACAATACTCTTCGACTCCTGGCAGGTATGATGTTCCGGATCAATACGGATCGATAATAACTCGCGGATCGAATCCAGTGTGAAACCAAGCTGACGCGCATAACGAATAAAGCGCAGACGTTGTAGATCGTTATCGGTATAAAGGCGAAAACCGCCTTCAGTGCGTACTTCATGATCAATCATCTGCTGCTTTTCATAGTATCGGATGGTATCCGGCGTTACGTTCGCGAGCTTTGCAAGTTCACCGATACGGTACATAACTATTCCTCGTTTATTTTATGCATCAATCTTTCGCCGTATTCACCGCGCAGAAAGTCAGTATTCATTCCAGCCTGGCGAAGCTTGAGTTCAATCAGGGCGAGCCGACGGGAAAGTTCAGAATGTCGAGGATCGTCCTGACGGATACCTCTGAGTAGATCAGCAAGCTCAACCGCCTCCCTGCGCTGTTCGAGTTCAGGAGGAAGACAACCTGCATTTTTCAGTAATCGGTATCCTGCACGTAATTCTGGCGCGATGTGCGAATCGTCTTCCAGCACAAGGGGAGCGCCACTTCCTGGAAGATCATCAAATTCACCTTTTTTTTGGGCATCGCGAATATGGCGTTCTGCCCACTGATCGAGCAACCACATTATCAGCTCCAGAGAAAGAACAGATTTGATACAGACATTTTAGAGAAGTTGGGGATCTACCGGATATAAAAAAACCCGCCGAGGCGGGTTTTTTTACGTTACTACAGATTACTCTGCAGCAGCTTCTGCTTTCTCTGAACGATCAACCAGCTCGATGTAAGCCATCGGCGCGTTGTCGCCTGCACGGAAGCCACACTTCAGAATGCGAGTGTAACCACCGGCACGGCTCGCGAAACGCGGGCCCAGTTCGTTAAACAGTTTTGCCACGATCTCGTTATCACGAGTACGGGCGAATGCCAGACGACGATTAGCAACGCTGTCAGTCTTGGCAAGAGTAATCAGCGGCTCAACTACGCGACGCAGCTCTTTCGCTTTAGGCAGGGTCGTCTTGATGATCTCATGACGAACCAGTGAACCTGCCATGTTGCGGAACATAGCCTGGCGATGGCTGCTGTTGCGGTTCAGTTGACGACCACTCTTACGATGGCGCATGACCTTATCCTTCTCAGTAAAACCTTAACCTGTGATCCGGTTACTCGTCAGCAATACTAGCTGGTGGCCAGTTTTCCAGGCGCATGCCCAGAGACAAACCACGTGAAGCCAGCACGTCTTTAATCTCAGTAAGAGATTTTTTACCCAGGTTCGGCGTTTTCAGCAACTCAACCTCGGTACGCTGTACCAGATCACCGATATAGTGGATAGCTTCTGCCTTGAGGCAGTTAGCAGAGCGGACAGTCAATTCGAGATCGTCAACAGGGCGCAGCAGGATCGGATCGAATTCTGGTTTCTCTTCTTTCACTTCCGGCTGACGTACATCACGTAAGTCAACGAAAGCTTCCAGTTGTTCTGCCAGGATGGTTGCCGCACGACGAATCGCCTCTTCAGGATCGATTGTGCCGTTGGTTTCCATTTCGATGACCAGCTTGTCCAGGTCGGTACGCTGTTCTACACGCGCTGCTTCAACATTGTAGGCAATACGCTCTACAGGGCTGTAGCATGCGTCGACCAGCAGACGGCCGATTGGGCGCTCATCTTCTTCCGAATGAATTCGGGCAGAAGCCGGCACATAACCACGACCGCGCTGAACTTTGATACGCATGCTAATCGCTGCGTTCTCATCGGTCAGGTGGCAGATCACGTGCTGCGGCTTGACGATTTCAACATCACCGTCGTGGGTGATGTCGGCTGCAGTCACAGGGCCAATGCCAGATTTATTCAGAGTAAGAATAACTTCATCTTTACCCTGAACTCTCACCGCCAGCCCTTTCAGGTTGAGCAGGATTTCAAGGATATCTTCCTGAACGCCTTCTTTGGTGCTGTACTCATGAAGTACACCATCAATCTCAACCTCGGTCACCGCGCAACCCGGCATCGATGAGAGCAGAATACGGCGCAGTGCGTTACCCAGAGTATGGCCAAAGCCACGCTCTAAAGGCTCAAGGGTCACCTTGGCGTGCGTCGAACTCACTTGCTCGATATCTACCAGGCGCGGTTTTAGAAACTCTGTCACAGAACCCTGCATTGTGTCCTCTCTTTGGTACTAAGCTTTACTTGGAGTAAAGCTCGACGATCAGGTGTTCGTTAATGTCCGCAGACAGATCAGAACGTTCTGGCTGACGCTTGAACGTACCTTCCATCTTGCCAGCATCAACTTCCAGCCAGGTTGGCTTTTCACGCTGCTCAGCCAGCTCCAGAGCGGCCTTCACGCGAGATTGCTTTTTCGCTTTCTCACGAATGCTAACAACGTCATTCGCTTTAACCTGATAAGAAGCGATGTTAACAACACGACCGTTTACCATGATTGCTTTGTGGCTAACCAGCTGACGTGATTCAGCACGAGTAGCGCCGAAGCCCATACGGTATACAACGTTGTCCAGACGACCTTCCAGCAGAGCCAGCAGGTTTTCACCCGTGTTGCCTTTCAGACGTGCTGCTTCTTTATAGTAGTTACGGAACTGACGCTCCAGCACACCGTACATACGGCGAACTTTTTGCTTTTCACGCAACTGCACACCATAGTCAGACAGACGCGGTTTACGCGCACCGTGCTGGCCAGGAGCTTGTTCAATTTTACACTTGGTATCGATCGCGCGAACGCCAGACTTAAGGAATAAGTCGGTGCCCTCACGACGGCTCAGCTTGAGCTTAGGACCCAAATATCTTGCCATTTTCTATCTCCAACTAACCTAAAAAACGAGCGTTATACGCGACGTTTTTTCGGCGGACGACAACCGTTATGAGGGATCGGAGTCACATCAGTAATATTCGTGATGCGGAAACCAGCGGCGTTCAGAGCGCGAACAGTAGATTCACGACCCGGACCCGGACCTTTAACCATAACTTCCAGATTCTTGATGCCGTATTCTTTTACGGCTTCAGCGCAACGCTCTGCTGCAACCTGAGCTGCGAACGGAGTGGATTTGCGAGAACCACGGAAACCGGAACCACCGGCTGTTGCCCAACCCAATGCGTTACCCTGACGATCAGTAATAGTAACGATGGTGTTGTTGAAAGAAGCATGGATATGAGCCACGCCGTCAGAGACTTGTTTTCTTACACGTTTACGTGCACGAACTGGTGCCTTTGCCATTATTCAATCACCCCGATTATTTCTTGATCGGTTTGCGCGGACCCTTACGGGTACGTGCGTTGGTCTTAGTACGCTGACCGCGCACTGGCAGACCACGACGATGACGCAAACCGCGATAGCAACCAAGATCCATCAGGCGCTTGATGCTCATGCTGATTTCACGGCGCAGATCACCTTCAACGACAAATTTGGCAACTTCGTCACGCAGCGTGTCGATTTGTTCTTCAGACAGCTCACTGATCTTAACATCTTCAGCGATACCCGCTGCAGCCAGAATGGCTTTAGAACGGGTCTTGCCGACGCCGTAGATCGAAGTTAATGCGATCACAGCATGTTTCTGATCAGGAATGTTAATGCCTGCTATACGGGCCACTATGCACTCCTACTATTTAATATGTACGCACCATGCTGAAAAGCCCGTTTTCAGGATACTCAAATGGAAACGTACAGACATACAAAAGATTGGCTGGCTAATCTAGCCAGCTCAACCCAACTTTGCAAGAAAAATATGCGAAATAATCAGCCTTGGCGCTGTTTATGCTTCGGCTCGGCACTGCAAATCACACGGATGACACCATCACGCTTAACGATTTTGCAGTTACGGCATAATTTCTTGACGGAAGCACGAACTTTCATTTTTACTCTCCGTAACTTCTCAGGCGACCAATTAGCGGCCGTAGCCTTTCAGGTTCGCCTTCTTCAATGCAGACTCATACTGACTGGACATCATCAGAGTTTGCACTTGAGCCATAAAGTCCATAATCACGACAACAACGATAAGCAGTGAGGTTCCACCGAAGTAGAACGGTACTTTCATTGCATCACGCATGAACTCCGGGATCAGGCAGATAAAAGTAATATAAAGCGCACCAACCAAAGTCAGGCGGGTCATTACCTTATCGATATACTTCGCCGTTTGCTCTCCCGGACGAATTCCTGGTACAAATGCACCGGACTTCTTCAGGTTATCTGCTGTTTCACGCGGGTTGAAGACCAACGCCGTGTAGAAGAAACAGAAGAAGATGATCGCAGACGCATAGAGTAACACATAAAGTGGTTGCCCAGGCTGCAAATACAGCGAAATTGTTGTCAGCCAGTTCCAACCAGTCCCGCCCCCGAACCATGACGCGATGGTCGCCGGGAACAGAATAATACTGGAAGCGAAGATCGCCGGGATTACCCCTGCCATATTCACTTTCAGCGGTAAATGTGTGCTCTGTGCAGCATAGACACGACGACCTTGCTGACGTTTAGCGTAGTTCACCACAATGCGGCGTTGACCACGTTCAACGAAGACAACAAAGAACGTCACTGCAAATACTAATACTGCAACCAACAGCAACAGGAGGAAGTGCAGGTCGCCTTGACGCGCTTGCTCAATAGTATGGGCGATGGCTGGCGGGAGGCCCGCAACAATACCGGCGAAGATAATGATTGAGATACCGTTACCGATACCACGTTCAGTAATCTGTTCGCCGAGCCACATCAGGAACATTGTCCCTGTGACCAGACTAACAACAGCGGTGAAATAGAATGCAAAGCCTGGGTTTAATACCAGGCCCTGCATACCAGGCATATTCGGAAGACCGGTAGCAATACCGATCGACTGGAATATTGCCAGCACCAGAGTACCGTAACGGGTGTACTGACTAATCTTACGACGTCCAGACTCCCCTTCTTTCTTCAACTCTGCCAGGGCCGGATGAACGACCGTCAGCAGCTGGATAATAATAGATGCCGAAATGTACGGCATAATACCCAGAGCGAAGATAGAAGCACGGCTGAGAGCACCACCAGAGAACATGTTGAACATTTCAATGATGGTGCCTCGCTGTTGCTCAAGCAGTTTGGCAAGTACAGCGGCATCGATACCAGGGATCGGAATAAAAGAGCCAATACGGAACACAATCAGCGCGCCGATAACAAACAGCAATCTGCGTTTCAGCTCGCCAAATCCACCTTTGGCACTTTGAAAATCTAATCCCGGTTGCTTAGCCATCTGCTACTTATTCCTCAATTTTACCGCCAGCAGCTTCGATAGCAGCACGAGCACCTTTAGTAACACGCAGGCCACGAACAGTTACCGGAGTAGAAACTTCACCAGCCAGGATCACTTTCGCGAACTCGATCTGGATACCGATAATGTTTGCTGCTTTCAGCGTGTTCAGGTCTACAACGCCGCCTTCAACTTTCGCCAGGTCAGACAGACGGATTTCCGCTGTGATCGCTGCTTTGCGAGAGGTGAAGCCGAACTTCGGCAGACGACGGTACAGTGGCATCTGGCCACCCTCGAAACCGCGACGTACGCCACCGCCAGAACGAGAGTTCTGACCTTTGTGACCACGACCACCGGTTTTGCCGAGGCCAGAACCGATACCACGACCCAGGCGTTTACCCGCCTTTTTAGAGCCTTCGGCCGGAGACAGAGTATTTAAACGCATCTCTTACTCCTCAACTTTAACCATGAAGTAAACCGCGTTGACCATACCGCGAACAGCAGGAGTATCCTCGCGCTCAACGGTATGACCAATACGACGCAGACCCAGGCCAAGCAGCGTTGCCTTGTGTTTCGGCAGACGACCGATTGCACTGCGGGTTTGAGTGATTTTAATAGTCTTTGCCATGGTCAATTACCCCAGAATTTCTTCAACGGATTTACCACGCTTGGCAGCGACCATTTCTGGAGAATTCATATTTTCCAGGCCATCAATAGTTGCACGAACCACGTTGATCGGGTTGGTGGAACCATATGCTTTAGCCAGTACGTTATGAACCCCAGCAACTTCCAGAACGGCGCGCATTGCACCACCGGCGATGATACCGGTACCTTCTGAAGCTGGCTGCATGAATACACGAGACCCCGTGTGAACACCTTTAACTGGGTGCTGCAGGGTGCCGTTGTTCAGCGCGACGTTAATCATGTTGCGACGGGCTTTTTCCATCGCTTTCTGGATCGCTGCTGGAACTTCACGCGCTTTACCGTAACCAAAACCAACGCGACCATTACCATCACCCACTACAGTCAGAGCTGTGAAGGAGAAAATACGACCACCTTTAACGGTTTTAGATACGCGGTTTACCGCGATCAGCTTTTCCTGCAGTTCGCCAGCCTGTTTTTCGATGTGAGCCATCTTACACCTCTACCTTAGAACTGAAGGCCAGCTTCACGGGCAGCATCTGCCAGTGCCTGGACACGACCATGATATTGGAACCCGGAACGGTCAAAGGAAACATTGCTGATGCCTTTTTCCAGAGCGCGTTCAGCAACAGCTTTACCTACAGCTGCAGCGGCGTCTTTGTTACCGGTGTACTTCAATTGTTCTGCAATAGCTTTTTCTACAGTAGAAGCAGCTACCAGAACTTCAGAACCGTTCGGTGCAATTACCTGTGCGTAAATATGACGCGGGGTACGATGTACCACCAGGCGAGTTGCACCCAGCTCTTTGAGCTTGCGGCGTGCGCGGGTCGCACGACGGATACGAGCAGATTTCTTATCCATAGTGTTACCTTACTTCTTCTTAGCCTCTTTGGTACGCACGACTTCGTCGGCGTAACGAACACCCTTGCCTTTGTAAGGCTCAGGACGACGGTAGGCGCGCAGATCTGCTGCAACCTGACCGATCAGCTGTTTATCAGCGCCTTTCAGCACGATTTCAGTTTGAGTCGGACATTCTGCAGTGATACCGGCCGGCAGCGGATGCTCAACAGGGTGTGAGAAGCCCAGAGACAGGCCTACTGCATTCCCTTTGATAGCTGCACGATAACCTACACCAACCAGCTGAAGCTTTTTAGTGAAGCCTTCGGTAACACCAACAACCATTGAGTTCAGCAGGGCACGCGCGGTACCAGCCTGAGCCCATCCATCCACGAAACCATCACGTGGACCGAAGGTCAGAGCGTTATCTGCATGTTTAACTTCAACAGCTTTGTTGAGGGTACGAGTCAGCTCGCCGTTTTTACCTTTGATCGTAATAACCTGACCGTCGATTTTTACATCAACGCCGGCAGGAATAACGACCGGTGCTTTAGCAACACGAGACATTCTTTCCTCCGATTAGGCTACGTAGCAGATAATTTCGCCACCAAGACCAGCCTGGCGCGCTGCACGATCAGTCATAACACCTTTAGAGGTAGAAACAACTGCGATACCAAGACCAGCCATAACTTTTGGCAGCTCATCTTTTTTCTTATAGATGCGCAGGCCTGGGCGGCTGACACGCTGAATGCTTTCTACAACAGCTTTACCCTGGAAATACTTGAGAGTAAGTTCCAGTTCCGGCTTGGTGTCGCCTTCAACTTTAAAATCTTCGATAAAACCTTCTTCCTTCAGCACGTTGGCAATTGCCACTTTCAGCTTGGCGGAAGGCATGGTGACCGCAACTTTGTTCGCGGCCTGACCGTTACGGATACGGGTCAGCATATCCGCGATCGGATCTTGCATGCTCATCTGTCTTTACTCCCGTGATTCAATTGGTAATTACCAGCTAGCCTTTTTCAAGCCTGGTACTTCACCGCGCATGGCGGCTTCACGCAGTTTGATACGGCTCAACCCAAACTTGCCCACATAACCATGTGGACGACCTGTTTGACGACAGCGGTTACGCTGACGAGACGGGCTGGAATCACGCGGCAGAGACTGCAGCTTGAGAACCGCATTCCAACGATCTTCGTCGGAAGCGTTCACATCAGAAATGATCGCTTTCAGTTCAGCGCGTTTAGCGAAGAATTTATCAGCTAAAGCTACGCGCTTTACTTCGCGTGCTTTCATTGATTGCTTAGCCATTCAGTAACCCTACCTTACTTGCGGAACGGGAAGTCAAAGGCAGCCAGCAGAGCACGGCCTTCTTCGTCAGATTTCGCAGTAGTGGTAATGGTAATATCCAAACCACGCACGCGGTCGACTTTATCGTAGTCGATTTCTGGGAAGATGATCTGCTCACGGACACCCATGCTGTAGTTACCACGACCGTCGAAAGACTTAGCGGACAAGCCACGGAAGTCACGGATACGTGGAACAGCAATAGTGATCAGGCGCTCAAAGAACTCCCACATGCGTTCGCCACGCAGAGTTACTTTACAGCCGATCGGATAGCCCTGACGGATTTTGAAGCCTGCAACAGATTTGCGTGCTTTGGTGATCAGCGGTTTTTGACCGGAGATTGCTGTCAGGTCAGCTGCTGCGTTATCCAGCAGTTTCTTGTCAGCGATCGCTTCACCAACACCCATGTTCAGGGTGATCTTCTCGACCCGAGGGACTTGCATGACAGAATTGTAGTTAAACTCAGTCATGAGTTTTTTAACTACTTCGTCTTTGTAGTAATCATGCAGTTTCGCCATCGTACTACTCCAAATTACTTGATAGTTTCGCTGTTAGACTTGAAGAAACGGACTTTTTTACCGTCTTCGAATCTAAAGCCTACACGGTCAGCCTTGCCGGTAGCCGCATTGAAGATTGCAACGTTAGAAACCTGAATAGCAGCTTCTTTTTCAACGATGCCGCCTGGTTGGTTCAGGGCCGGAACCGGCTTCTGATGTTTCTTAACCAGGTTGATACCTTCAACGACGAGTTTGCCGGAAGACAGAACATTTTTTACTTTACCGCGTTTACCTTTATCTTTACCGGTTAACACGATAACTTCGTCATCACGACGGATTTTCGCTGCCATGATTCGCTCCTTAGAGTACTTCTGGTGCCAGAGAGATAATTTTCATGAACTTCTCAGTACGAAGTTCACGAGTTACCGGCCCAAAGATACGCGTGCCGATAGGCTGCTCGCTGTTATTGTTTAAAATAACGCATGCATTACCATCGAAGCGAATGACAGAACCGTCAGGGCGACGAACACCCTTCTTGGTGCGCACCACTACCGCCTTCAGCACATCACCTTTTTTGACCTTACCACGTGGAATTGCTTCCTTGATGGTGATCTTGATGATGTCGCCTACGCCTGCGTAGCGACGGTGCGAGCCACCCAGAACCTTGATACACATTACGCGACGTGCACCGGAGTTGTCGGCGACGTTCAGCATAGTCTGTTCTTGGATCATTTTAGTGCTCCGCTAATGTCAACTACTACCTGAGACTCTAAAATCAGAGCCGTTAAAAAGCCCCATATCGAGGGCGCGGCATTATAACACCGCTTCTGCAATATGGGTAGAAAAAATAAACGGCTCATCGCTGAGCCGTTTATTCGTATCGAGAATGCGTACTGTATTACAGAACCGCTTTCTCTACAACGCGAACCAGCGTCCAGGACTTAGTCTTGGACAGTGGACGGCATTCACGGATTTCAACCTTGTCGCCGATACCACATTCGTTGTTCTCGTCATGTACGTGCAGTTTGGTCGTACGCTTGATGAATTTACCGTAGATCGGGTGTTTCACAATACGTTCGATAGCTACAACAATGGATTTCTCCATTTTGTCGCTAACAACACGACCTTGCAGAGTACGGATTTTATCGGTCATTACGCACCCGCCTTCTGAGTCAGTAAAGTCTTAACGCGTGCAACATTGCGACGCACTTGCTTCAGCAGGTGAGTCTGTTGCAGCTGGCCACTTGCAGCCTGCATACGCAGGTTGAACTGCTCACGCAGCAGGTTCAGCAGCTCAGCGTTCAGCTCTTCAACGCTTTTTTCACGCAGCTCTTTTGCTTTCATTACATCACCGTCTTAGTTACAAAGGTGGTTTTGATAGGCAGTTTCGCTGCTGCCAGGCCGAAGGCTTCACGGGCCAGCTCTTCCGGAACACCGTCCATTTCATACAGGACTTTGCCCGGTTGGATCAAGGCAACCCAGTACTCCACGTTACCTTTACCTTTACCCATACGAACTTCCAGCGGCTTCTCGGTAATTGGTTTGTCCGGGAATACACGGATCCAAATTTTACCTTGACGCTTAACTGCACGGGTCATTGCACGACGTGCTGCTTCGATCTGACGTGCAGTCAGACGACCACGGCCAACAGCTTTCAGACCGAAAGTGCCGAAGCTAACATCCGTACCCTGCGCCAGACCACGGTTGCGGCCTTTGTGCACTTTACGGAATTTTGTACGCTTTGGTTGTAACATCAGCGACGCTCCTTATTTACGGCCTTTACGCTGCTGCTTTTTAGGTTGAGCAGCCGGTTTTTCCGGTTGTTCAACAGCAGCCATACCACCCAGGATCTCACCTTTGAAGATCCATACCTTAACGCCGATTACACCGTAAGTGGTGTGCGCTTCAGAGGTGTTGTAGTCGATGTCAGCACGCAGAGTGTGCAGCGGTACGCGACCTTCACGGTACCATTCGGTACGTGCGATTTCCGCGCCGCCCAGACGGCCGCTAACTTCAACTTTGATACCTTTAGCGCCCAGACGCATTGCGTTCTGTACAGCACGCTTCATAGCACGACGGAACATAACACGACGTTCCAGCTGTGAAGTGATGCTGTCAGCAACCAATTTAGCGTCCAGTTCAGGCTTACGAACTTCAGCGATATTGATCTGTGCAGGAACGCCAGCGATATCCGCTACGACCTTGCGCAGTTTTTCTACGTCTTCGCCTTTCTTACCGATAACGATGCCAGGACGAGCAGTGTGGATAGTCACACGGATGCTCTTAGCTGGACGCTCGATAACGATACGAGATACAGACGCTTTAGCCAGTTCCTTAGTCAGGTACTGACGTACTTTAAAATCGCTGTCCAGGTTGTCAGCGAATTCTTTGGTGTTCGCAAACCAGGTAGAGTTCCATGGTTTTACAATACCCAGGCGAATACCATTAGGATGTACTTTCTGACCCATTGCTAGTCTCCAGAGTCTCAGCGATCGGACACAACCACAGTAATGTGGCTGGTGCGCTTCAGGATGCGATCTGCACGACCTTTCGCACGCGGCATAATGCGCTTCATGCTTGGGCCTTCATCTACGAAAATTTTCGCGACTTTCAGATCGTCGATGTCAGCGCCATCGTTGTGTTCAGCGTTAGCAATGGCAGATTCCAGTACTTTCTTGACCAATACCGCAGCTTTCTTGTTGGTATAGGTCAGGATGTCCAGGGCCTGCGACACTTTCTTACCGCGAATCAGGTCAGCAACAAGGCGAACCTTCTGTGCAGAAGAACGAGCATGGCGATGTTGAGCTAAAGTTTCCATCTCTTCCTCCTACCTTATTTCTTCTTCGCTTTTTTATCAGCAGCGTGGCCGCGATAAGTACGAGTCGGTGCGAATTCACCCAGTTTGTGACCAACCATTTCGTCGGTAACAAAGACTGGAACGTGCTGACGACCATTATGGACAGCGATGGTCAAACCGATCATGTTAGGAAAGATCGTTGAACGACGGGACCAAGTGCGCAGGGGCTTCTTGTCTCCGCTTTCCACCGCTTTCTCTACCTTCTTCAGCAAGTGCAGGTCAATAAAAGGACCTTTCTTGAGAGAACGTGGCATGGCTTATCCTCTAAAATTATTTGCTACGGCGACGTACGATAAATTTATCAGTACGCTTGTTGCTGCGGGTCTTCTTACCTTTGGTCTGAACGCCCCACGGAGTTACCGGGTGCTTACCAAAGTTACGACCTTCACCACCACCATGTGGGTGGTCGACTGGGTTCATCGCAGTACCGCGAACGGTAGGACGAACACCACGCCAGCGTGCAGCACCTGCTTTACCCAGAACGCGCAGCATATGCTCAGCATTGCCAACTTCGCCCAGGGTTGCACGGCAGTCTGCTTCGACTTTACGCATTTCACCAGAACGCAGACGCAGGGTGACATAAGCACCATCACGAGCAACGATCTGAACGTAAGTACCAGCGGAACGTGCCAGCTGACCGCCCTTACCTGGTTTCATTTCTACGTTATGAACGGTAGAACCAACCGGGATATTGCGCATCGGCAGGGTGTTACCTGCTTTGATTGCAGCATCAACGCCAGACTGAATCTGGTCGCCAGCTTTCAGGCCTTTAGGGGCCAGGATGTAACGGCGTTCGCCGTCTTTGTACAGAACCAGCGCGATGTTCGCGGAACGGTTCGGATCGTACTCAAGACGTTCAACAACTGCTGGGATACCGTCTTTGTTGCGTTTGAAGTCAACAATACGATAAGCCTGCTTGTGGCCACCACCGATGTGACGAGTGGTGATACGGCCATTGTTGTTACGACCACCGGATTTGCTGTTTTTTTCCAGCAACGGAGCAAAAGGTTTGCCCTTGTGCAGCTCAGGGTTAACCACTTTAACTACGTGGCGACGACCCGGAGATGTCGGTTTACATTTAACAACTGCCATTGTATTACTCCTCCGACTTACTCAGCGCCGCCAACGAAGTCCAGATTCTGGCCTTCTTTCAGGGTGACGTAAGCTTTTTTCCAGTCGCTACGACGACCGATACGCTGTCCGTGACGTTTAACTTTCCCTTTAACTACCAGGGTGTTAACGACTTCGACTTCGACTTCAAACAGTTTCTGCACAGCAGCTTTGATCTCTGCTTTGGTCGCGTCTTTAGCAACTTTGAGAACGATGGTGTTTGTTTTTTCCATCGCAGTAGACGCTTTTTCAGAAACGTGCGGTGCGCGAAGCACCTTCAGCAGACGTTCTTCACGAATCATGCCAGCATCTCCTCAACTTGCTTAACAGCATCAGCAGTCATTACGACTTTGTCGAAGGCGATCAGGCTAACCGGGTCGATACCAGTCGCATCGCGTACGTCAACCTTGTGCAGGTTACGTGCGGCCAGGAACAGGTTCTCGTCCAGCTCACCGGTGATGATCAGCACATCTTCCAGAGCCATGTCTTTCAGTTTCTGTGCCAGCAGCTTAGTTTTAGGCGCTTCTACAGAGAACTTCTCGACAACGATCAGACGATCCTGACGTACCAGTTCGGACAGGATGCTTTTCAGCGCGCCGCGGTACATCTTTTTGTTAACTTTTTGACTGTGGTCCTGTGGACGCGCAGCGAAGGTCACGCCACCTGAACGCCAGATCGGGCTCTTGATAGAACCTGAACGCGCACGGCCGGTACCTTTCTGGCGCCATGGCTTTTTGCCGGAACCAGTTACTTCAGCACGAGTCTTCTGAGCACGAGTACCCTGACGAGCACCAGCTGCATAAGCAACAACAACCTGGTGAACCAGCGCTTCGTTGAAATCACGACCGAAGGTAGTTTCGGAAACAGTCAGCGCGCTCTGCGCGTCTTTCAATACTAATTCCATTGCTATCCCCTTACGCCTTCACAGCTGGTTTAACGATCAGGTCGCTACCGGTTGCACCCGGAACTGCACCTTTAACCAGCAGCAGGTTGCGCTCAGCGTCAACACGTACTACGTCCAGGCTCTGAACGGTTACACGTTCGTTACCCAGCTGACCTGCCATTTTCTTGCCTTTGAACACTTTGCCCGGAGTCTGGTTCTGACCGATAGAACCCGGAACGCGGTGAGACAAGGAGTTACCGTGGGTAGCGTCCTGGGTACGGAAGTTCCAGCGCTTAACGGTACCAGCAAAACCTTTACCTTTAGAGGTACCGGTTACGTCAACTTTTTTAACGTCAGCAAACAGCTCAACGCTAATGTCCTGACCTACGGTGAACTCTTCGCCTTCAGCAAGACGGAATTCCCACAGACCACGGCCAGCTTCTACGCCAGCTTTAGCGAAGTGACCCGCTTCTGGTTTGGTTACACGGTTAGCTTTTTTAGCACCAGTGGTAACCTGAATAGCGCGGTAGCCATCGTTAGCCAGATCTTTAACCTGAGTAACGCGGTTTGCTTCAACTTCGATTACGGTTACTGGGATAGAAACGCCATCTTCAGTGAAGATGCGGGTCATACCCACTTTTTTACCGACTAAACCAATCATTGTTTCAACCTCTCAATCGCTCGATGACCTGATTAACCCAGGCTGATCTGCACGTCTACACCGGCAGCCAGATCCAGACGCATCAGAGCATCAACGGTTTTCTCAGTTGGCTCAACGATGTCAACCAGACGCTTGTGAGTGCGGATTTCGTACTGATCACGCGCGTCTTTGTTAACGTGCGGGGAGATCAGAACGGTGAAGCGCTCTTTGCGGGTCGGCAGCGGGATCGGACCACGGACTTGCGCACCAGTGCGCTTAGCAGTCTCGACGATTTCCGCGGTTGATTGATCGATCAGACGATGATCAAACGCTTTAAGGCGGATACGGATTCTTTGGTTCTGCATGAGACCAGAGCTCCAATTATTTTATAAACGAAAATGATTACTCCTCAAACCCATTACGATTGATGGGAGAGTGTAACCGTTCTTACGTAGCTCCCCAATTGGGAGCATTGTTGAGTAACAAAATGAGCTACTCTGGTTCTGATTGAACCCGCCGTCAATTACGACAAGCCCGCGCATTATACGTAAATCTGGGCAAGACGCAAGTGCCGTTTAGAAATTAAGCGCCAAAGACGCAGCTTGCGCAAGGGCGCGCAACTTTTTATGCAATGTATTCCTTGTCGAATCTTTGTCTGAACCCGCTACGCAATTGCTGCTTTTGTGTATTGCCGGTTAAGCAGGTTACAACGAGTATGCGCTCAAACCCCTTTGAGGCCTTTTCGATGTTAACCACCCTCACCTTTTTGCTGATCTATTCTTCGCTGACTGCCTTTCTTGTTCATGCTGATATTCGCTACGGACTGCTTCCCGATAAATTTCTCTGTCCGCTGCTATGGGTAGGCCTGCTCTTTCAGCTTTGTATCCATCCTGATTTTTTGGCGAGTGCGGTGGTGGGGGCAATGGCCGGATATTTTGGCTTTGCCGTTATTTACTGGGGCTATCGATTTATCTGCCGGCGTGAAGGGATGGGATATGGCGATGTTAAATACCTGTCTGCGCTTGGCGCCTGGCATGGTTGGTGCGTACTGCCAACCCTGGCATTACTCGCTGCGCTTATGGCATTACTTAGCCTTCTTGTTTTTTCATTACTCACCTCTGATAAAGAGGCAATAAAAAACCCGCTGCCTTTTGGGCCATTTCTGGCAGCTGCGGGTTTATGCGTTGGCTGGAAGACGCTGGTTACTCTTCCACTTTAATCTGCGACTGAAGGTAGTTTTGCAGGCCAATCTTAGCGATGAGATCCAGCTCAGTTTCCAGCCAGTCAATATGACCCTCTTCGTCGGCCAGGATCTGGATCATCATGTCGCGGCTGACGTAATCATGGACGCTATCCGCATAGGCAATAGCTTCACGGAGATCTTTGGCGCCTTCAAGTTCGAGCCTGAGGTCAGAACGCAGCATCTCTTCGACATCTTCTCCGATGCCCAGCTTTCCGAGATCCTGCAGGTTTGGAATGCCTTCAAGGAATAAAATACGCTCGATATATTTATCAGCGTGCTTCATTTCATCGATCGATTCATGGTACTCAACGTCGTTCAGACGTTTAAGCCCCCAGTTTTTGAACATTCTCGCGTGAAGAAAGTACTGGTTAATTGCGACAAGCTCATTTCCCAATAATTTATTGAGATAACTTATGATTTTAACATCACCTTTCATTATATAGTCCCTCCGCTTCCACTCATTGAAGCGTAGATCGGGCTACAGGGATGTCAAAAAAAAGATGGGCGCTTACGCGATCTCTTTGTATTCCGGGATCTGCATCAATTCGTCCTGCATGATCTCTCGCGCAGCACGTACACATTTACCACATTGATTTCCCACCGGAACAAATTTGCGTAGCTGCTGAAATGACTGAGGCTGAAACTGGCGAACGGCCTGACGTATTTTCTTGTCGCTTACACCATTACATAAACAAACGTACATAGAGACTCCCGTTCAAATTATGCGCAAAGTGTAAGTGAGAATGGTTATGATTACAATAGCACAAACGCCACAATACGGGGCGGGAGCAGGCAAAAAATGCGAAATTTTGTGACAGTGCCTGAGTGGCAGAAAACAAAAAAGGACGCCGAAGCGTCCTTTTTTATTCGGGGATAATTAATTAGCCCAGAACTTTAGCAACAACGCCCGCGCCAACGGTACGGCCGCCTTCACGGATTGCGAAACGCAGACCGTCGTCCATCGCGATTGGGTGGATCAGAGTCACAACCATCTTGATGTTGTCGCCTGGCATTACCATCTCTACGCCTTCTGGCAGTTCGATGGTACCGGTCACGTCAGTAGTACGGAAGTAGAACTGTGGACGGTAGCCTTTGAAGAACGGAGTATGACGGCCGCCTTCGTCTTTGGACAGAATGTACACTTCAGATTCGAACTTGGTGTGTGGCTTGATTGAGCCTGGCTTCGCCAGAACCTGACCACGTTCGATTTCTTCACGTTTGATACCACGCAGCAGAACACCAACGTTCTCACCAGCACGGCCTTCGTCCAGCAGTTTGCGGAACATTTCAACGCCAGTACAGGTAGACTTCGCAGTCTCTTTGATACCAACGATTTCAACTTCTTCACCAACTTTGATGATACCGCGCTCTACACGACCGGTAACAACGGTACCACGACCGGAGATGGAGAATACGTCTTCGATTGGCAGCAGGAATGGCTTGTCAATCGCACGCTCTGGTTCTGGGATGTAAGAATCCAGGAAGCCAGCCAGTTCGATGATTTTCGCTTCCCACTCTGCTTCGCCTTCCAGCGCTTTCAGAGCAGAACCACGAACGATTGGAGTATCGTCGCCTGGGAAATCGTACTGAGACAGCAGTTCACGAACTTCCATCTCTACCAATTCCAGCAGCTCTTCGTCATCAACCATGTCGCACTTGTTCAGGAACACGATGATGTAAGGAACGCCTACCTGACGACCCAGCAGGATGTGCTCACGAGTCTGAGGCATTGGGCCGTCAGTCGCAGCAACAACCAGGATCGCGCCGTCCATCTGCGCAGCACCGGTGATCATGTTTTTAACATAGTCGGCGTGGCCTGGGCAGTCTACGTGTGCGTAATGGCGAGTCGGGGTGTCGTACTCAACGTGAGAGGTGTTGATGGTGATACCACGAGCTTTTTCTTCTGGTGCGTTATCGATCTGGTCGAATGCACGAGCAGAACCACCGTAGGTTTTAGCCAGAACGGTAGTGATTGCAGCGGTCAGGGTAGTTTTACCATGGTCAACGTGGCCGATAGTACCAACGTTGACGTGCGGTTTTGTACGTTCAAATTTTTCTTTAGACACGGCTATATTCCTTACTATAGTGCTCTCCCCTTTGGAGAGAGCACGGGACTTAGGTTTTAATCCTGTGGATTACTTACCACGGGCTTCAATAACGGCCTGAGCAACGTTGTTAGGCGCATCATCATACTTCAGGAATTCCATGGTGTATGATGCACGACCTTTGGTCAGAGAACGCAGCTGAGTTGCATATCCGAACATTTCAGACAGTGGAACTTCAGCGTGGATCTTAACGCCAGTTACTTCGGATTCCTGACCACGCAGCATACCGCGACGACGGCTCAAGTCACCGATAACGTCACCGGTGTTCTCTTCAGGAGTTTCTACTTCAACCTTCATGATTGGCTCAAGCAGAACTGGTTTTGCTTTCTTAAAGCCTTCTTTAAAGGCAATAGACGCAGCCAGTTTAAACGCCAGTTCAGAGGAGTCAACGTCGTGGTAAGAACCGAAGTGTAGACGGATACCCATGTCAACAACCGGATAGCCAGCCAGAGGGCCCGCTTTCAGCTGTTCCTGGATGCCTTTATCAACGGCTGGGATGTATTCACCAGGAATTACACCACCTTTGATGTCGTTGATGAACTCGTAACCTTTAGGGTTAGAGCCCGGCTCCAGTGGGTACATGTCGATCACAACGTGACCGTACTGACCGCGACCACCAGACTGCTTAGCGTGTTTACCTTCAACATCGGTAACTTTCGCGCGAATCGCTTCGCGGTAAGCAACCTGAGGTTTACCCACGTTCGCTTCAACGTTGAATTCACGCTTCATACGGTCAACGATGATGTCCAGGTGCAGTTCACCCATACCAGCGATGATGGTCTGGTTAGATTCTTCATCAGTCCATACGCGGAATGATGGGTCTTCTTTCGCCAGACGGCCCAGAGCCAGACCCATTTTTTCCTGGTCAGCTTTGGTTTTTGGTTCAACTGCGATGGAGATTACCGGCTCAGGGAATTCCATACGCTCCAGAATGATTGGGTGATCTGGGTCACACAGGGTGTCACCAGTGGTCACGTCTTTCAGACCGATAGCTGCAGCGATGTCGCCCGCACGAACTTCTTTGATCTCTTCACGTTTGTTAGCGTGCATCTGTACGATACGGCCAAAACGTTCACGCGCCGCTTTCACGGAGTTCAGAATGGTGTCACCGGAGTTAACCACACCAGAGTAAACGCGGAAGAAGGTCAGGTTACCCACGAATGGGTCGGTAGCAATTTTGAACGCCAGTGCAGAGAATGGCTCTTCGTCGCTTGCGTGACGCTCAGCCGGAGTATCTTTACCGTCGTCCAGGATGCCGTTGATCGCAGGAACGTCAACCGGGGATGGCAGGTAGTCAACTACCGCATCCAGCATCGCCTGCACACCTTTGTTCTTGAACGCAGAACCACAGGTTACCAGGATGATTTCGTTGTTCAGAACACGCTGACGCAGAGCTTTTTTGATCTCTTCTTCAGTCAGTTCTTCACCACCCAGGTATTTCTCCATCAGCTCTTCAGAAGCTTCAGCAGCGGATTCGATCAGGTTCTGGTGCCATTCGTCAGCCAGGTCCTGCATTGCAGCTGGGATATCTTCGTATTCGAAGGTAACGCCCTGGTCTGCATCGTTCCAGTTGATGGCTTTCATTTTCACCAGGTCGATTACGCCGGTGAAGCCTTCTTCAGCACCAATTGCCAGCTGCAGCGGAACAGGGTTCGCGCCCAGACGGGTTTTGATCTGGCCAACAACTTTCAGGAAGTTAGCACCCATACGGTCCATTTTGTTAACGAACGCGATGCGTGGAACTTTATATTTGTTCGCCTGACGCCATACGGTTTCAGACTGTGGCTGAACACCACCAACTGCGCAATAAACCATTACCGCGCCGTCAAGAACACGCATGGAACGTTCTACTTCGATGGTGAAGTCAACGTGCCCTGGGGTGTCGATGATGTTTACGCGATGCGGTTCGTACTGCTTAGCCATACCTGACCAGAATGCAGTAGTCGCTGCGGAGGTGATAGTAATACCACGCTCCTGCTCCTGTTCCATCCAGTCCATGGTGGCAGCGCCGTCATGAACTTCACCGATTTTATGGTTTACACCGGTGTAGAACAGAATACGTTCGGTAGTAGTGGTTTTACCGGCGTCGATGTGCGCACTGATACCGATGTTACGGTAGCGTGCGATGGGTGTTGTACGAGCCATTTGATTCCTCGTTATATCTTTAGGCGTTCAGTTAAGTTACCCAGAGCGGGCGGCTTCTCTGAAGCGCCCGCCTGGTGACTAATACTCCGAAGGGATTACCAACGGTAGTGTGCGAACGCCTTGTTGGCTTCTGCCATACGGTGAACGTCTTCACGTTTCTTAACTGCAGTACCTTTGTTGTCTGCAGCATCAGAAAGTTCGTTCGCCAGACGCAGAGCCATGGATTTATCACCGCGTTTACGAGCAGCTTCAACGATCCAACGCATTGCCAGAGCATTACGACGAACCGGACGAACTTCAACTGGAACCTGATAAGTAGAACCACCAACGCGGCGGGACTTAACTTCTACAGTTGGGCGAACGTTGTCGAGAGCGACTTCGAAAGCTTCCAGTTCATTTTTACCAGAACGCTGAGCCAGGGTCTCAAGCGCGCTGTATACGATTGCTTCTGCAGTAGATTTTTTACCATCTACCATCAGGATATTTACAAATTTTGCCAGCAGTTCTGATCCGAATTTCGGATCTGGAAGAATTTTACGCTGACCAATGACGCGACGACGTGGCATGGGAATACTCCGTTGTTAATTCAGGATTGTCCAAAACTCAAAGAGTTTAGTGTGACATTAAGATAAATCAGTTTGGCCTTACTTAACGGAGAACCATTAAGCCTTAGGACGCTTCACGCCGTACTTGGAGCGAGCCTGCTTACGGTCTTTAACACCTGAGCAGTCCAGCGCACCACGAACGGTGTGGTAACGAACACCCGGAAGGTCTTTAACACGACCGCCACGGATCAGGATCACGGAGTGTTCCTGCAGGTTGTGACCTTCACCACCGATGTAGGAAGTCACTTCGAAACCGTTAGTCAAACGCACACGGCATACTTTACGCAGTGCGGAGTTTGGTTTTTTTAGGAGTGGTGGTATATACACGAGTACATACGCCACGTTTCTGCGGGCAGGCTTCCAGCGCAGGCACGTTGCTTTTCGCAACTTTGCGTGCACGTGGTTTGCGTACCAGCTGGTTAACTGTTGCCATTAAATAGCTCCTGGTTTTAGCTTTTGCTTCGTAAACACGTAATAAATCGACCTCATACAATATGAGGACGCGAAATTTTAGGGCTACGTCGAAAAGGTGTCAAGAAATATACAGCGATCTCAAATCACCAGTTCATTTGACTGGCATGCTTCACAGTAAGATTGACGAAATCAGTATAGCCAACTACGTCAATTTTGGCTGAAATTTGACCAGAAAGACCCCGCGCATCCAGATCGTCTTTCAGCGCAGAGACTGTTATGGGGGCATTCGTGAGAATTTCAACGAAACGACTGCCTTCCAGTGCGGCAAGTACGCCATCCTGAATCAGCAGCAGGTCATCACCTTCGCGCAGCATACTCAGTAACGCGTCGATATCACATTGCCACGGTGAATGGCTCAGAGTATGGAGCATGGCAGCCTCAGAAAGTCAGAACGGTGTCGTAGTGGGAAAGGTGCTCGCGCAGTGCGGTGGAAGACAGGCACGTCACATCCAGCACGAAAGGCGTTGCCTCGTTTAAACCACGCGCGGCCAGAGAGTCGGCACAGACATAGAACGTTTCTATATCGTACAGCGGTAACACTTTGAACGTCGCGATGTAATCGCGCACCAGAATGGTTTGCGGCTGTTGCCCCGCCAGAAGCTGGAACACCCCGTCTCCCAAAAAAAAGACGCCAATATCTTCGCTCAATGCTGATGTCGCGAGCAACGCATCCAGCCCTTCTCTGCCAGACGCACTACCGTGCGGCGCTGAAGAAAAAACAAACGCGATACGCTTCATCAGAATTGCACCACTCTGTCGCAGGTTAATGCTGCCTGTGCCAGTGCACCCAGACCACTCAACAAAAAACCGGGCTGCAAGTTAGAACCCGATAAACCCAGGCGCTCAGCTTCGGTTGCATCAGTCACACCGCGGCGCAGGGCCGCCGCCACGCAGATATGCAGTTCTACGCCCTGCTTTTCGTTTAATGCCTGCCATGCGCGCACCAGATCAAACTCATCACTCGCCGGTGACGTAAACTGGTTCGCGTTATATACCCCTTCCCGATTAAAGAAGACGCTCGCCAGTTCATGTCCGGCCGCCAGTAGCGCATGCGCAAACTGCAACGCACTACTGGCTTGCTGAGTACCGTACGCCGGGCCTGTCACCATTAACGCAAAACGCATTACTTGTCTTGCCCCAGGAAATCACCGCTCTTGAACTGGCGAATATAGAGGTAAACCGTGTGCTTGGAGATATTCAGACGATCGGCAACCTGGTTGATGGCGTCTTTAATATCAAAAATCCCTTTCTCATAGAGATTCAGCACTATCTGGCGATTCTTGGCGTTGTTCGATACGTTGCGGTCGGCGTTCACCTCTTCAATGGTGAACTCAAGCGTCTGAGTCACAAGATCTTCAACAGAAGAGGCAAAGTTAACGGAAGAGCCAACATCTGGCGTTTCTGGTGGAATAAAGGTGCTCATGATTTGCGAGAATGGCACATCAAGGTTCATGTTGATGCACAGCAATCCAATCACACGATGCTCGCGGTTTCGAATCGCGATGGTTTCTGATTTCATCAGCACGCCACTTTTGGCGCGGGTGAAATAGCATTTGGAGACGCTGCTGTCCGCGCCGGTCATGTCATGCAACATACGCAATGCAAGGTCGGTGATTGGTGAACCAATTTTACGGCCAGTATGCTCACCATTAGCAATGCGGATGGCGGAACACTTCAGATCTTGCAGGGAGTGCAATACGATTTCGCAGTGGGAGCCAATGAGCATCGCTAACCCGTCCACCACCGCTTCATACGATTTCAGAATATCGAAGTCGGTCTGGTCAAAAGGACGTTGATCCAGCAAATCAAGTTCACTGGTTTCGTTGGTTAAAAGCGACCTGGACATGAAAAAAACACTCCTTTTCAGGAGCCTGTCGTTAGGTTTTCAGGGCAGGCTCATTATCTACACGGACAACTAAATTAATACAGCGGGTATAACGCTTTCCAGTGTTAATTATATCTGCCCCATAATAAAAAAACCGCCGCCTTAAAGGCGGCGGTTTTTTTTCAGGATTACTTCTTAGCAGCAGCGGCTTTATCGTCAGCCGGTGCATCTGCTTTAGCATCCGCTTTCGGTGCCGGTTTGATATCCAGCAGCTCTACGTCAAAGACCAGTGTAGAGTTGGCAGGGATACCCGGGACGCCAGTTTTGCCGTACGCCAGATCTGGTGGGATAACCATCTTGATCTTGCCGCCTTTCTTGATGTTTTTCAGGCCTTCAGTCCAGCCAGGGATCACACCATCCAGACGGAAGGAGAGCGGCTCACCGCGGGTGTAAGAGTTATCGAACTCTTTACCGTCGATCAGCGTACCTTTGTAGTTCACGACTACAGTGTCGCTGTCTTTAGGTGCATCGCCGGTGCCTTCTTTCTCAACTTTGTACACCAGGCCAGTAGAGGAGGTTTTCACACCTTTCTCTTTAGCAAAGGTATCGCGATAGGCTTTGCCTTTGGCTTCGTTTTCTTTAGCGTCCGCGTCCATCTTAGTCTGAGCGGCACCTTTCACACGCGCTTCGAACGCCTGCAGAGTCTGTTCGATCTCCTGGTCAGACAGCTTGCTCTTATCAGCAAATGCGTCCTGAACACCCGCGATCAGCTGAGCTTTATCCAGTTTGATGCCCAGTTTCTCTTGTTCTTTCAGAGAGTTTTCCATGTAACGACCCAGAGATGCGCCGAGTGCGTAGGCAGATTTCTGGTCGTCATTTTTGAACGCCGCTTTGCTGTCTGCAGTGGCAGCAGGCTTCGCAGCAGTATCAGCAGCGAATGACAGTGGCGCGTTCAGCGCAACAGCCATCGTCGTCGCCAGCAGCGTTACTTTAAACAGTGATTTCATCCATATCTCCAGGGCCTGGGGACTCTCACCCCAGCGTTAAACGTAAATGAGTTACGTACTATAAAACGTTGCGGAAGAAATCTACAGACAGACACTTCCAATTCTCGCCACTTTTCAGACTATTTTTGTTTAAATAAGTTTCCTGCCAAAGGGATGCAGACTGTACTTCAGGATAAACTCAGTTAAACTGCGCCGCCGCTGGGCCATTATGGTGAATCTGAAATAAACGAGGTGAATGATGAAGGATACAACAATAGAAGCGAGAATGGCTGAGCTGGAAAGCCGCCTGGCTTTTCAGGACATCACCATCGAAGAGCTAAACCAGACCGTGACTGCACATGAACTCGAAATGGCAAAACTGCGGGATCATATGCGCCTGCTGACAGAAAAGCTGAAGGCCACGCAGCCGTCGAACATTGCCTCTCAGTCAGAAGAGACGCCACCACCTCATTATTGAGGCGTAAAAAAAGCGGGATAATCCCGCTTTTTTTTATTTTCCGCATGGCGGAATTAGTGGCAACCGCAGCCACCGTTGCCGCAACCACCTTTACCGTGATCGTGGTCGTGACCATGGTCGTGGCCGTGACCACCGCAGCAGCCGTCGTGGCCGTGATCGTGGTCATGGTCGTGACCGTGCGCACCGTGAACGTGGCCATGAGCCAGCTCTTCTTCGGTTGCTTCACGGATCGCAACAACTTCTACGTTGAACTTCAGGTTCTGACCAGCCAGCATGTGGTTACCGTCAACCACAACGTGGTCGTCTTCCACTTCAGTGATTTCGACAGGAACCGGACCCTGGTCGGTTTCCGCCAGGAAGCGCATGCCAACCTGCAGTTCGTCAACGCCCATGAACACGTCTTTAGGAACGCGCTGAACTAGGTTGTCATCATACTGACCATAAGCGTCGTTCGCGCCTACAGCAACATCAAATTTGTCGCCAACTTCATGACCTTCCAGCGCGTTTTCCAGGCCGGAAATCAGGGAACCGTGACCATGCAGGTAGTCAAGCGGCGCACTCACCGGAGACTCATCAACCAACACACCGTCTTCTGTACGTACCTGATAGGCCAGGCTGACCACCAGGTCTTTTGCTACTTTCATGATATCTCCTGAGCGTGGGAAAATTGCTGGCGCAGATTGTAGCGGAAATCTGCACCCGTGTACCCTTTAGCTTAAAAAAACTCAGGACATATCGCTAGTCCGGATGAAAAATCCCGATCACTTGCTCTTCTTTGCGAACGTGATCGCGGGCCTCTTTATCAGCCTCACGCATCTGGTGACCGCACTTAACACACTCAACAACATCAATATTATTTTCCCGCCACATCGCCAGAGTATCTTGCGCCTGGCAGGTCGGGCATTTTGCACCCGCAATAAAGCGTTTACGTACAGCCATCTTTCGTTACCCTTTATTCAAATTCATCCCAGCCATCAAGCTGGCGTCGTTCCAGTTGCATCTCTCGCTGGAAAATCTCCTCCAGCTCGCGACGCGCTTCCCGCACGCGTGAGATCTGCGCGGTATCCGTATGTACCGGCATCAGCTCACGCAGCATTCGCATATCCAGCCGGCGGAAGTGCATTTGCGCACGCTGCGCCTGATGTGGATGCATACCGAGCGAGATCAGCGCCTTGCGGCCCAGCTCCAGCGCACTGGAGAACGTCTCACGGGAGAAGTGTTTCACACCCGCCTGCAACAGTTCGTGAGCTTCAACACGTCCCCGCGCACGCGCCAGAATATGCAGATGCGGGAAATGCTGCTGACACAGCTCCACCAGCTTCATCGTGTCTTCCGGATCGTTACAGGTAATCACGATGGACTCTGCCGCTTCCGCCCCCGCCGAACGCAGCAGCTCAAGCTGGGTCGCATCGCCGTAGTAAACCTTATAGCCATATTTGCGCATCAGGTTGACCGCGCTGATATCACGCTCCAGCACCGTAATGCGCATTTTGTTCGCCATCAGCAAACGTCCGATAACCTGTCCGAAACGGCCAAAGCCCACCACAATCACCTGCGGCTTGTCGTCTTCCACCCACGGCGCTTCGTCTTCATCGTCCGTCGGGTTCAGGCGGCGCGACAGCAGTTTATCCACCAGCTTCATCAGCAGCGGCGTGGTCATCATAGACAGCGTGACCGTCACCAGCAAAAGCGCCATCTGATCGTCTTTAAACAGCTTCTGGGAGGATGCGGTCGAGAACAGCACAAACGCGAACTCGCCCCCCTGGCTTAACACGCTGGCAAACTGCATGCGTTCCGAACTGCGCAGCCCGTAAATACGTGACATGACGTACAGCACCAGCATCTTCACCGCCACCAGGATGGCGACGCTCACGACCACCCACAGCAGATGGGTATAAAGAACGCCCAGATTCAGTGCCATACCCACCGAAATAAAGAACAACCCTAACAGCAGCCCTTTGAAGGGATCGATGGCAATTTCCAGCTCGTGACGGTATTCACTTTCCGCCAGGAGCACCCCGGCGATAAAGGTCCCGAGCGCCATCGACAGCCCCAGCGCATCCATAAACAACGCTGACCCCAGCACCAGCAGCAGCGTCGCAGCGGTGAACACCTCCCGCACGCCCGACGCGGCAATAAAGCGGAACACAGGGCGTAACAGGAAACGTCCGCCAATCAGCATACCGGCGAAGGCCAGCACCTTCATGGCGATTTTTGCCCAGTCAAAGTGATCGTCGCCGGAGCCTGCCAATAGCGGCACCAGAGCCAGCGCAGGGATCACCGCCAGATCCTGAAACAGCAGCACCGAAAAACCCAGTTGCCCTGCTTCGTTGCGGTTCATCCCTTTGTCGCGCATTAACTGAAGCGCCATTGCCGTCGACGACATCGCAAGACCTATCCCACCGATCACCGCCGCCTGCCAGGAGAAGTTGGTCAGCATTAACAGGCCACCCAGAATCGCGGCGCTGAACAGCACCTGCGCAGCACCCACACCGAAGATAGAGCGTCTGAGTTGCCACAATTTAGAGGGGTTCAGCTCAAGGCCGATGATGAACATCAGGAACACCACGCCCAGCTCGGAGAAATGGAGAATTTCATCCACATCGCTGATGAATCCAAGTCCCCAGGGGCCAATCGCGATCCCTGCCAGCAGATAGCCCAGCACTGCACCTATTCCAATACGTGCAGCAAGCGGAACCGCGACGACGGCCGCAAATAAAAACAGCACTCCGGCAAGGAGCAGATTCGATCCTTCCATTAACGTCCTCCTGCCGGAATCGGTGACGCCAGCCATTCACCATAGGCTCTGGCGTGGCTTGCCAGTTCTTTCGGATCCTGACGACGTGCCCAGTAGATAATAATCGGGCTCATCCAGTGCATACGGCACATCGCTGCCGTCAGTTCGAATGGACGCAGGATGTCACTCATCGGATAGCGGTTCAGCCCGTCATAACGGTATGCGCTTTCCGGTTCACCGGTAGTAATAACGCTACGCCAGTACTTTCCCGCCAGTTGGTTGCCCCCTACCCCACTGGAGAATCCCCTGCTCAGCACGCGGTCCAGCCACTCTTTTAGCAGCGCCGGGCAGCTGTAGGTATAAAGCGGATGCTGGAACACAATGACGTCGTGCTGACGCAGCAGTTCCTGCTCGTAAGGGATATCAATAAAGAAATCAGGATAGTGCGCGTAAAGATCGTGCACCGTCACGTTACTGAGCTGTGTGGCCGGCTTAAGCAGCACCCGGTTTGCCACCGAGTCCTGAGATTCCGGATGGGCATACAGCAGCAGCACTTTTGCTGTCTGAGACATCATTCCCCTCCCGGTCTTGTTTCTGTTTTTGTGTATCGTCGTTGTTTTGGGCTACCATGGCGGCCCGGTGCGGAAAATAGCCCACACCTTACATTATCATAATGACAAATTAACATAGTCGGAACATACGGCGCTTCTATGATTGTTTTCTCCTCGTTACAAATTCGTCGCGGCGTGCGCGTCCTGCTGGATAACGCCACTGCAACCATCAACCCTGGCCAAAAAGTGGGTCTGGTCGGCAAAAACGGCTGTGGTAAATCCACTCTGCTGGCGCTGCTGAAAAACGAGATTAGCGCGGATGGCGGTAACTTTACCTTCCCGGGGAACTGGCAGCTCGCCTGGGTGAACCAGGAGACGCCCGCCCTGAGCGAACCGGCTCTCGACTATGTTATCGACGGTGACCGTGAATACCGTAAGCTGGAAGCGGAACTTAACGCCGCCAACGAGCGCAACGACGGTCACGCCATCGCCACCGTTCACGGCAAGCTGGACGCCATCGACGCATGGACCATTCGCTCCCGCGCCTCCAGCCTGCTGCACGGCCTGGGCTTCAGCAATGAACAGCTGGAACGCCCGGTCAGCGACTTCTCGGGCGGCTGGCGTATGCGCCTCAACCTGGCGCAGGCACTGATCTGCCGCTCCGATCTACTGTTGCTCGATGAACCGACGAACCACCTGGATCTCGATGCGGTTATTTGGCTGGAGAAGTGGCTCAAGAGCTATCAGGGCACTCTGATTCTGATCTCCCACGACCGCGACTTCCTCGACCCGGTGGTGGATAAAATCATTCATATCGAACAGCAAACGATGTTCGAGTACACCGGCAACTACAGCTCCTTCGAGCGCCAGCGCGCGACGCGTCTTGCCCAGCAGCAGTCCATGTATGAAAGCCAGCAGCAGCGCGTGGCGCATCTGCAAAGCTTTGTGGATCGCTTCAAGGCCAAAGCGTCAAAAGCGAAACAGGCCCAGAGCCGCATCAAAATGCTGGAACGCATGGAGATGATTGCCCCGGCGCACGTGGATAACCCGTTCCACTTCAGCTTCCGCGCGCCGGAAAGCCTGCCAAATCCACTGCTGAAGATGGAAAAAGTCAGCGCGGGCTACGGCGAACGCACTATTCTCGACTCCATCAAGCTCAACCTGGTGCCGGGTTCGCGCATTGGCCTGCTGGGACGCAACGGTGCAGGTAAATCAACGCTGATCAAACTGCTGGCGGGCGAGCTTAACCCGGTCAGCGGTGAAATCGGCCTCGCGAAGGGCATTAAGCTGGGTTACTTCGCCCAGCATCAGCTGGAATTTTTGCGCGCGGATGAGTCCCCGATTCAGCACCTCGCGCGTCTGGCGCCGCAGGAGATGGAGCAGAAGCTACGTGACTACCTCGGCGGTTTTGGCTTCCAGGGTGATAAGGTCACCGAAAACACCGAGCGCTTCTCCGGTGGCGAAAAGGCCCGTCTGGTGCTGGCACTGATCGTCTGGCAGCGTCCGAACCTGCTGCTTCTTGATGAACCGACTAACCACCTGGATCTCGATATGCGTCAGGCGCTAACTGAAGCGCTGATTGAGTTTGAAGGCGCGCTGGTTGTCGTCTCGCACGATCGCCACCTGATCCGCTCCACCACCGACGATCTCTACTTAGTGCATGACGGCAAAGTTGAACCATTCGACGGTGACCTGGAAGACTACCAGCAGTGGCTGACCGACGTGCAGAAGCAGGAAAACCAGCCGGAGGAGTCCGCGAAAGAGAACGCCAACAGCGCGCAGGCGCGTAAAGACCAAAAGCGCCGCGAAGCGGAACTTCGCACCCAGACACAGCCGCTACGCAAAGAGATCGCCCGTCTCGAAAAAGAGATGGAAAAACTTAATGCGACACTCGCTACCGTTGAAGAGAAGCTGGGCGATAGCGGTCTGTATGACCAGAGCCGCAAAGCTGAGCTGACTGACTGTCTGCAAACTCAGGCCAAAACGAAATCCAGCCTCGAAGAGTGCGAGATGGCGTGGCTGGACGCTCAGGAACAGCTGGAAGCGATTATAGTAAATAACTGACAAGAATTAGCATCGCATCGTTATGACCCAAATCATTCCATCAGACTTCGACATAGCTACTGAAGAGAGCGCTGAGTTCGTGCCCATGCGCGGCGTGTCCAATCGCCACCTACAGACCATGCTGCCACGGCTTATCCGTCGCAAGGTTCAGTTCACCCCGCACTGGCAACGGCTGGATTTACCGGACGGAGACTTTCTGGATCTCGCCTGGAGCGAGGAACCGGAACAGGCTCACCATAAGCCGCGTCTGGTGGTCTTTCACGGTCTGGAAGGCAGCCTGCACAGTCCGTATGCGCACGGTTTAATTGAGGCGGCAAAAGCGCGTGGCTGGCTCGGTGTGGTGATGCATTTTCGCGGCTGTAGCGGCGAGCCAAATCGCCAGAAACGCATTTATCACTCGGGTGAAACCGAGGACGGTACGTGGTTTTTACACTGGCTGCGGGAAAACTATGGCACCGTGCCAACGGCAGCCGTGGGCTACTCGCTGGGCGGGAATATGCTGGCTTGTTTGCTGGCCAAAGAGGGCGAAAGCGTCCCGCTGGATGCCGCCGTCATTGTCTCTGCACCATTTATGCTGGAGCAGTGTAGCTACCATATGGATAAAGGTTTTTCCCGCGTCTATCAGCGCTACCTGCTTAACCTGCTGAAAGCAAACGCGGCGCGCAAACTGAAAGCCTACCCGGAGACGCTTCCGATAAGTCTGCGTCAGTTAAAAAAGGTGCGTCGCATTCGCGAGTTCGACGATCTGATCACCGCAAAAATCCACGGCTTTGCCGACGCGATTGACTACTATCGTCAGTGCAGCGCCATGCCGCTGCTCAGCAAGATTACGCAGCCGACGCTGATCATTCATGCCAAAGATGACCCGTTTATGGATCATCATTCTATTCCCGCTCAGGAATTCCTGCCCGACAACGTTCACTATCAGTTGACGGAGCATGGCGGCCACGTCGGGTTTATCGGTGGCACACTGCGTCGCCCGAAAATGTGGCTTGAGACGCGTATTCCTGACTGGTTAACCCCGTATCTGGACGGTGCAAAATGATCATTCCCTGGCAGGATCTGGCTCCCGAAACGCTCGATAATCTGATTGAAAGCTTTGTATTACGCGAAGGCACAGATTATGGTGAACAAGAACGCTCGCTCGAGCAAAAGGTCAACGATGTAAAGCGCCAGCTCAAAAGCGGCGACGTGGTGCTGGTATGGTCAGAACTGCATGAGACGGTCAATATCATGCCCCGCAACGCGTTTCACGGCTGATCTTTCAACCTTTCCAGTCAGGGAGTTGCTATGTCTGCCAGACATCCGGTTATTGCCGTTACGGGGTCGAGTGGTGCGGGAACCACCACCACCAGCCTCGCATTTCGCAAGATTTTCGCCCAGCTGAATCTCCGTGCGGCGGAGGTCGAAGGCGACAGCTTTCACCGCTATACGCGCCCGGAGATGGACATGGCCATCCGTAAAGCGCGCGATCTGGGTAAACACATCAGCTACTTTGGCCCGGAAGCCAATGACTTCGGCCTGCTGGAGCAAACCTTCGTCGAATATGGCAAGAGCGGCACAGGGCAATCCCGCAAGTATCTGCATACTTACGATGAAGCCGTGCCATGGAACCAGGTACCGGGCACCTTTACACCCTGGCAACCCCTGCCGGAACCCACCGACGTGCTGTTTTATGAAGGGCTGCATGGCGGCGTGGTAACTCCCCATCACGACGTAGCGCGCCATGTGGATCTGCTGGTTGGCGTGGTACCGATCGTGAACCTGGAGTGGATCCAGAAGCTGACGCGTGACATGAGCGAGCGCGGCCATTCACGAGAAGCGGTGATGGACTCCGTGGTGCGCTCCATGGAGGATTACATTAATTTCCTGACGCCGCAGTTCTCCCGTACCCATATTAACTTCCAGCGAGTACCGACAGTCGATACCTCCAACCCATTCGCGGCCAAAAGCATCCCGTCGCTGGATGAGAGCTTTGTGGTGATCCATTTCCGCAACCTCGAAGGCATTGATTACCCCTGGCTGCTGGCCATGCTGCAGGGCTCGTTTATTTCGCACATGAATACATTAGTGGTGCCGGGCGGAAAAATGGGGCTGGCGATGGAGCTCATCATGACGCCGCTGGTACAGCGGTTGATGGAAGGGAAGCAGATCGCGTGATCATATTCCCTCTCCCGGTGGGAGAGGGTTAGGGTGAGGGCATCAACACGCACGATGCCCCATCAATCACGCCTCGATCACTTCATACGAATGTGTAATTTTTACCGCTTTCTCCAGCATTAACGCCACAGAGCAGTATTTCTCCGCAGACAAGTCCACCGCGCGTGAAACGGCCGCGTCTTTCAGGTCTTTACCGGTGACCACAAAGTGCAGGTTAATATGGGTGAACAGGCGTGGCGCCTCTTCACGACGTTCCGATGTGAGTTTAACTTCGCAATCCGTTACATCATGACGGCCTTTTTGCAGAATCGACACCACATCAATCGCGCTGCATCCACCGGCAGCCATCAATACCATCTCCATCGGGCTTGGTGCTTTATCGCCGGAGTTACCATCCATCAAAACCTGGTGCCCTGAAGCGGACTCGCCCAGGAACGTTAAACCTTCAACCCATTTCACGCGCGCTTGCATATTCATTAACTCCAACGTTGCATTTTTGGTGACAGATTACGCGTGCGTTACATTTCTCGCAATGGAAGGCGACCTGCATCATGCTGAAGCGAGACACCAGGAGACACGCGGCGAAAGCTATGCTAAAACACTCAGGATGCTACAGTAATACATTGACGTTACACATGTATGCAGAGGACATCAAACTTTACTGGCTGCGAAACGTTACGATAGCCGACTTCCCAGGGTATGGGTAAGAATTCGATTGCAACCCCAGAGTCCGGATGCATCTGATGACTCTGGTGACAGCTTATAACAGAGGATAACAGCGCATGGTGCTTGGCAAACCGCAAACAGACCCGACTCTCGAATGGTTCTTGTCTCATTGCCACATTCATAAGTACCCATCGAAGAGCACGCTGATTCACCAGGGTGAAAAAGCGGAAACGTTGTATTACATCGTAAAAGGCTCGGTGGCAGTGCTGATCAAAGATGAAGAAGGGAAAGAGATGATCCTTTCTTATCTGAACCAGGGCGATTTCATCGGTGAACTGGGCCTGTTTGAAGAAGGCCAGGAACGTAGTGCCTGGGTTCGTGCAAAGACAGCATGTGAAGTGGCTGAAATTTCTTACAAGAAATTCCGTCAGTTGATTCAGGTTAACCCTGATATCCTGATGCGTCTTTCTTCCCAGATGGCTCGCCGTCTGCAGGTTACATCTGAGAAAGTGGGTAACCTCGCCTTCCTGGACGTTACCGGTCGTATCGCGCAGACTCTGCTTAACCTGGCAAAACAACCCGATGCGATGACCCACCCTGACGGCATGCAGATTAAAATTACCCGTCAGGAGATCGGCCAGATCGTCGGCTGCTCCCGTGAAACAGTGGGCCGTATTCTGAAAATGCTGGAAGATCAGAACCTGATCTCCGCCCACGGTAAAACCATCGTGGTCTACGGAACGCGTTAATTCCACTCAAACGGCGTGCCATCGCAAGGTGTCACGCCGTTTTTGTCTCTCTTCCCCATGTGGCGCAGGCTGATTTATCACCCGGAAGTTAACTATGCACTGCGACAAACGCTGGTGTTGTGTCTTCCTGTGGCCATCGGTCTGATCCTCGGACATCTTCAGCAAGGTCTGCTGTTTTCTCTCGTGCCCGCCTGCTGCAACATTGCTGGCCTGGACACACCGCATAAGCGCTTTTTTAAACGTCTGATTATTGGCGGCTCGCTGTTTGCTGGCTGTAGCCTCGCCGTGCAGCTCTTACTCGCCCGCGATATTCCTCTGCCGTTAATCCTGACCGTGCTGGCGATGACGCTCGGCGTCACCGCTGAAATCAGTTCCCTTCATGCGCGCCTGCTTCCCGCCTCACTGATAGCGGCCATCTTCACGCTGAGCCTCGCGGGTAACATGCCGGTGTGGGAGCCGCTACTGATCTACGCCCTGGGTACGCTGTGGTATGGGCTGTTTAACTGGTTCTGGTTCTGGCTGTGGCGGGAACAGCCCCTGCGTGAATCATTGAGCCTGCTCTATGTGCAACTTGCGGATTACTGCGAGGCCAAATACACCCTGCTCACCCAGCATACCGATCCGGAAAAATCGTTACCGCCGCTGCTGACGCGCCAGCAAAAGGTGGTGGATCTGATAAGCCAGTGTTATCAGCAACTACATATGCTCGCCGCCAACAAGAATCACGAATACAAACGGCTGCTGCGTATCTTCCAGGTGGGGCTGGATCTGCAAGAACATATCTCCGTGAGCCTGCATCATCCTCAGGAGGTGCAAAAGCTGGTCGAGCGCAGCCATGCCGAAGCGGTGATCCGCTGGAATGCGCAAACCGTCTCTGCGCGTCTGCGGGTGCTGGCTGATGACATTTTATATCACCGCTATCCCACGCGTTTTAACATGGACAAACAACTCGGCGCGCTGGAGAAAATCGCCCGCCAGCATGAGGACAACCCGGTGGGCCAGTTTGCCGCCTGGCATTTCAGCCGTATCGCCCGCGTGTTGCGCACCCAACGCCCGCTTTATCCCCGCGATCTCATGGCGGATAAACAAAAACGTCTGCCGTTATTGCCGGCGCTCAGAAGCTATCTGTCTCTTAAATCGTCCGCTCTGCGCAACGCCGCACGGATTAGCGTCATGCTCAGTACCGCCAGCCTGATGGGCATGGCGCTGCATCTACCTAAACCCTACTGGATCTTAATGACCGTGCTGTTTGTCACCCAGAACGGCTATGGCGCCACGCGCGTGCGTATTCTGCACCGGGCGGGGGGAACTATGGCCGGGCTGATTATTGCGGGCGTCACGCTGCACTTTCACGTGCCGGAAGGTTATACCCTGGCGGGAATGCTGATAATTACGCTGGTGAGCTACCTGATTATCCGCAAAAACTATGGCTGGGCGATGGTGGGCTTTACGGTAACGGCGGTATACACCCTGCAACTGCTCACGCTCAATGGCGAACAATTTATTGTCGCCAGACTGATCGATACCCTGATTGGCTGTCTGATTGCCTTTGGCGGCATGGTCTGGCTGTGGCCGCAATGGCAAAGCGGACTGTTGCGCCAGAACGCCCACGACGCGCTGGAGGCCGACCAGCAGGCCATTCGTCTGATCCTGAGCGACGATCCGCAACCCTCCCCGCTGGCGTATCAGCGGATGAAGGTAAACCAGGCGCACAACGCCCTGTTTAACTCGCTCAACCAGGCAATGCAGGAACCAGGCTTTAACTCGCACTATCTGGCAGATATGAAGCTCTGGGTGACGCACAGCCAGTTTATCGTCGAACACATTAACGCCATGACCACGCTGGCGCGCGAGCACACGATGCTGACGCCGGATCTGGCGCAGCGCTATTTGCAGTCGTGTGAAATTGCCTTACAGCGGTGTCAGCAGCGCCTAGAGTATGACGCGCCGGGCGAGTCGGGCGACTCGAATATTCTGGAAGCGCCGGAGACGTTAACCCACGGGCCAATGAGCACGCTGGAGCAGCATTTACAGCGCATTCTGGGGCATCTGAACACCATGCACACCATTTCGTCGGTGGCATGGCGTCAGCGTCCGCATCACGGGATTTGGTTAACGCGGATATTAAAGCGGACGGAGTATTAACCTTTTACGATTTTCTCGACTGCCGCGGCAAAACGGGTTAATCCATCTTCAATGTCTTTGTCTTCTACCACCAGCGACGGTGCAAAACGCATCACATCCGGTCCCGCGTTCAGCACCATCACCCCTTCGCGGGCGGCGGCATGCAGGAAATCGCGCGCGCGACCTTTGTACTGCGGTTTCAGCTCGGCACCGATCAGCAGCCCCATCCCGCGGATCTCGCTGAACACGTCAAACCGATCGTCAATCTGCTGCAGGTGTTTCACAAACAGCTCGCGCTTGGCGCTGACGCCGTTCAGAACCTCAGGTGTATTGATAATATCAAATGCCGCGCCCGCCACGGCACTCGCCAGCGGATTCCCGCCATAGGTGGAACCGTGAGAACCAACGTGGAACGCGGAGGCAATCTCCTGAGTCGTCAGTACCGCACTCACCGGGAAACCACCGCCGAGCGCTTTGGCGCTGGTGAGAATATCCGGCGTCACGCCGTAGTGCATATAGGCAAACAAATCGCCGGTACGTCCCATCCCGCATTGCACTTCATCAAACACCAGCAGCGCCTGATGCTCATCGCACAGCGCACGCAGGCCTTTCAGGAATTCCGGCGTCGCCGCCGTCACGCCGCCTTCACCCTGGATCGGCTCGACAACAACCGCGCAGGTGTGGTCGTCCATCACCGCTTTCACCGCATGCAGATCGTTAAACGGCACATGGACGATGTCGGCCGGTTTCGGGCCAAATCCGTCGGAATACTTCGGCTGGCCGCCGACGGAGACGGTAAAGAAGGAGCGTCCGTGGAAGGCATTGTGGAAGGCAATGATTTTGGTTTTGTACGGGCTGTGGCGCGTGGTTGCGTAGTAGCGCGCCAGCTTGAAGGCGGTTTCGTTTGCTTCGGTGCCCGAGTTCATGAACAGCACGCGCTCGGCAAACGTCGCATCAATAATCTTGCGGCCGAGGCGTAACGCCGGCTCGTTGGTAAAGACGTTGCTGGTGTGCCAGAGCGTTTCGCCCTGGGTTTTCAGCGCCTCAACCAGGGCAGGATGGCAATGGCCCAGCGCCGTCACTGCAATACCGCCCGCGAAATCAACATACTCTTTGCCTTGCTGATCCCAGACGCGGCTGCCTTTTCCTTTTACCGGGATAAACTCAGCCGGTGCATAAATCGGCAGAATCACTTCATCAAATGTTGCGCGGGTAATTGCAGGTTGTTCAGTTGCCATGTCATGACCATCCATTTTATGTCACAGTGATTGTGAAAATATAATCACAAAATATGCATAAAAAATCACGACAAGGCAATCAATATTCAGCGTTTAAGGAAATTTGCCAGCAGCGCGTGGCCCTGTTCGCTGAGGATGCTTTCCGGGTGGAACTGTACGCCTTCGAGATCCCATTCGCGGTGACGGATCCCCATGATCTCCTGCGTATCGCTCCAGGCGGTCACCTCAAAGCAGTCAGGCAGCGTCGACGGGTCAATCACCAGTGAATGGTAGCGCGTCACGGTTAACGGATTATTGAGCCCGGTGAATACCCCAACGCCAGTGTGGGTGACCGGAGAGGTTTTACCGTGCATCACTTTCGCGGCGCGCACGATAGTGGCACCAAACACCTGCGCAATGGCCTGATGGCCAAGACAGACGCCGAGGATCGGCAGCTTGCCGGCATAGTGCTGGATAACCTCCAGCGAAATACCAGACTCCGACGGGGTGCAGGGGCCAGGTGAAATCACGATTTTCTGCGGAGCCAGTGTTTCAATATCCGCCAGGCTAATGTCGTCGTTGCGGCGGACAACCACCTCTGCACCCAGCTCGCAAAAATACTGGTAAAGGTTCCAGGTGAAGGAATCGTAGTTATCAATCAGCAGAATCATGGCGGCTCCCGAAAAAATGCCGCCCTATTCTACTCAGTTTCCCGTGCTTCGCTCACTACTTTGGCAAAGATAGTATTCAGAGCCGTCAAATCCCCCATTGCGCCATTCTGGTTGGCCACCACCCATTGCTCCGGATCGATATCACGCCAGTCCAGCGTGTAACCGGCGTGGATCGCCAGCTGCTCGAAGAAAACGCGTTGGGCAATACCGTTGCCGCGCATAAACGGATGCAGCATGTTGATTTCGCAGTAATAGTGGCTAACTCTGTCAACAAACGCCGCTTTCTCAAGACCCACGAGATACTTTTCGATTTCCAGCGCCGCCATCAGCTCGTTACCCATCTTCTCGATGTATTCGAAATGGCAGAAAGGAATGTCACCCTTAAAAATATCGTCGGTACGTAACTCGCCTGCCCGCTTCATCTCGCTGCGGTACAAATGGCGATGAATATGGCACAGATGGGGCAAACCGGGGGCAGAAGGCCCCAGTTCCAGCATCTCAATGTGAGGCTCTGAAGGACCATTACCTTTTTCAAGGAGGCAACTGGCCTGAAAATTGACGTTACGCTGCTGTTCCCAGAGACGGGATTTTCGCTTATCGGTGAGTTTTTTCACTTAACGCCTCCCTGAATAGTCCGTTTGCCACAAGTATAAGCAGCAAAACGCGCTTTCGCAGGGAGGGGCAAAACACGGGCGGGGGACGCCCGTGTCAAAAAACGTTATGGCAGAACTTTTGCGGAGAGGATAACGACAGGTTTTGACGGCACATTCTGGTATGGGCCGACATCATGGGTAGGCACCTGAGAGATCTTGTCCGCCACATCCATCCCTTTCACAATTTTACCGAAGACGGCATAACCGAAGTCACGCTGGCCGTGGTCGAGGAAGGCGTTATCCGCCACGTTGAGGAAGAACTGGCTGGTCGCGCTGTCTTTATCTGCTGTACGCGCCATGGAAATGGTACCGCGCTTGTTCAGCAGACCGTTGTCCGCTTCGTTTTTAATAGGCGGGTTCGGCTGCTTCTGCTGCATTTGCTCATTGAAGCCGCCACCCTGAACCATAAAGCCCGGGATCACGCGGTGGAAAGTGGTGTTGTTATAGAAACCACTGTTCACGTAGTCGAGGAAGTTTTTCACGGAAACAGGGGCTTTCTGGCTATTCAGCTCCAGCTCAATGTTCCCGGCGGAGGTGGTCAGCAGGACGTGAGGATCTCCTTTTGCTGCCAGCGCAGCAGGGGAAACGGCAGAAAGAGCAAACACAGCTGCGACAGCCGCCAGTGTTGATTTGAGCATGAGAATTCCTTAACAAAGCGCAGTATAAAAAGCGAATGGCATGATTCTAAAGAGCAGTATGAACGGAGACCAGCCTTTTACCTAATTTTACGAAATTGAAACAGTTGTAACCACGCAAACGGTTGGCTTTAGCGCCATATTTTGTGATCGCCATCACACAAAATCATGCAATGAAGTTCTAATTTCTCTTAAAAGATATGAATGTATCACTTTAATGTCTAAAATCTGCCCGCTCTCAGCGCCCCCTGGGCGCTTTTCTTTTTTGAACAGGCCAGACATGACTAACAGCAATCGCATCAAGCTCACATGGATCAGCTTCTTCTCCTACGCCCTGACCGGCGCGTTGGTGATCGTCACCGGGATGGTGATGGGGAATATCGCAGACTACTTCCAGCTGCCCGTATCCAGCATGAGTAACACTTTCACCTTCCTCAACGCGGGGATCCTGATTTCTATCTTCCTGAATGCCTGGCTGATGGAAATTGTTCCGCTGAAAACGCAGCTGCGTTTTGGCTTTGTGCTGATGGTCGCCGCCGTGGCGGGTCTGATGTTGAGCCACAGCATCGCCCTGTTCTCCGCCGCCATGTTTGTGCTCGGTCTGGTCAGCGGGATCACCATGTCGATCGGTACGTTCCTCATTACCCATATGTATGAAGGCCGTCAGCGCGGCG
Organism: Enterobacter sp. CPE_E890; assembly: GCF_046521475.1. Taxonomy (NCBI): domain Bacteria; kingdom Pseudomonadati; phylum Pseudomonadota; class Gammaproteobacteria; order Enterobacterales; family Enterobacteriaceae; genus Enterobacter; species Enterobacter sp. CPE_E890. The sequence goes on from NZ_JBKFZW010000001.1 coordinate 4,575,654, forward strand.
CACGTCTGCTGTTTACTGACTCCTTCTTCAGCATGGCCGGGATGATTTTCCCGATGGTTGCCGCCGTTCTGCTGGCACGCAGCATTGAGTGGTACTGGGTATATGCCTGCATCGGGCTGGTCTACGTGGCGATCTTTATTCTGACCTTCGGCTGTGAATTCCCGGTGCTGGGTAAAAAAGCGCAGACCACGGCAGAACCTGTCGCGAAAGAGAAATGGGGTATCGGCGTGCTGTTCCTCTCTATTGCCGCCCTGTGCTACATCCTGGGTCAGTTGGGCTTTATCTCCTGGGTACCGGAATACGCTAAAGGTCTGGGCATGAGCCTGAACGATGCGGGCAAACTGGTGAGCGATTTCTGGATGTCTTATATGTTCGGCATGTGGGCGTTTAGCTTCATCCTGCGCTTCTTCGACCTGCAGCGCATTCTGACCGTGCTGGCAGGCCTGGCAACCGTGCTGATGTACCTGTTCATTAACGGGTCGCCGGAACATATGCCGTGGTTCATTCTGACCCTGGGCTTCTTCTCCAGCGCGATTTACACGTCCATCATTACCCTGGGCTCGCTGCAGACGAAAGTGGCCTCGCCAAAACTGGTAAACTTCGTGCTGACCTGCGGCACCATCGGCACCATGCTGACCTTCGTCGTCACGGGCCCGATTGTAGCGCACAGCGGTCCTCTGGCAGCGCTGCACACCGCGAACGGTCTGTATGCCGTGGTGTTTATCATGTGCCTCGTCCTGGGCTTCGTGACCCGCCACCGCCAGCATAACGTGGCGGCAGCTTCTCACTAATCGCCTTGCCCCTTTGCTTAAGCAGAGGGGCTGTTTCTGGCAAAGCTCACCTCTTCCCCACCACTGTCCATCTGGATCCACGTCTGCGCCAGCTGCGTGGTGGCAATAATCCGCCCCTGACGAATCGACCAGCGCACCGGCACCTGGCAGCGCACCGCTTCAAATCCGCTCTCTGCCGGCAGGATTATCAGGTTTGCCGGATTCCCCGTTGCGATACCGTAATCACTCAGACCAAAGGTTCTGGCACTGTTGTGTGTAATCAAGTTCAGCCCGCTGTCGATTTGCGGATAGCCCATCATCTGGCAAACATGGAGTCCCATATGCAGCACCTGCAGCATGTTGCCGGTGCCGAGCGGGTACCACGGGTCAAACACATCATCATGGCCGAAGCAGACGTTGATGCCCGCTTCCTGCAGCTCCTTCACCCTGGTGATGCCGCGACGCTTCGGATAGTCGTCAAAGCGTCCCTGCAGATGAATGTTCACCAGCGGATTCGCCACAAAGTTAATGCCCGACATCTTCAGCAGTCGGAACAGCCGCGAGGTGTATGCACCGTTGTAAGAGTGCATAGCGGTGGTATGGCTGGCCGTTACCTGCGCACCAATACCGGCCTCATACGCCAGCGTGGCGACCGTCTCCACAAAGCGGGACTGCTCGTCGTCGATTTCATCACAGTGGATATCCAGCGGGCGGTCATATTTCTTCGCCAACTCGAAGGCGATATGCAGAGACTGCACGCCATATTCCCGGGTGAATTCGAAGTGCGGGATCGCCCCCACCACGTCAGCCCCCAGTTTTAACGCCTCTTCCAGCAGCGCCGCGCCGTTCGGGTACGAAAGAATACCTTCCTGCGGGAACGCGACAATTTGCAGCGTCACCCACGGGGCAACCTCCTGTTTCACCTCCAGCATCGCCTTAAGAGCGGTAAGCGTCGGGTCGGAGACATCCACATGGGTGCGAACAAACTGAATGCCGTTGGCAATTTGCCACTTCAGCGTTTTCCAGGCACGCGCTTTGACATCGTCATGACTGAGCAACGCCTTACGCTCCGCCCAGCGCTCAATCCCTTCAAACAGCGTGCCGGACTGGTTCCAGTTCGGCTCGCCTGCCGTCTGGGTTGTATCAAGATGAATATGCGGCTCAATAAACGGCGGAATCGCCAGCCCTCCACGGGCATTTAAGACTTCATAACTTTCGACGTGGGTATCATCCATTGGGGTAATGTCACCAAATCGCCCGTTCTCAATGGCGAGTTGCCACAGCCCTTCCCGACCCGGTAAACGAACATTCTGAACTAGCCATAACGGTGTTGTAGACATACCTTTCCCCTAAAAAACGCAGCTGATATTCAGGCGTACCGATTTTTCAACGATCGTCCCTGAGTTGTACACAAATTCAACGACAACGAAAAGCCTTCGATTTCCGCCACTTATAAAAACCCTGACAAATCAGTCGCATACCACCTAAGGAGTAGGCGAAGACGTATTTGATTTGCATCAATAATCGCCATAGCTGAATCGTTAAGGTAGGCAGTAATAGAAAAGAAATCGAGGCAATAATGAGCAAAGTCAGACTCGCTATCATCGGTAACGGCATGGTCGGCCACCGCTTTATTGAGGATCTTCTCGATAAAGCTGACGCTGCCCAGTTCGACATTACCGTGTTCTGTGAAGAACCCCGCAAGGCGTACGACCGTGTGCACCTCTCTTCCTACTTCTCACATCATACCGCTGAAGAGCTCTCCCTGGTGCGTGAGGGTTTCTACGAGAAGCATGGCGTAAAAGTACTGGTGGGAGAACGCGCTATCACCATCAACCGCCAGGAAAAAGTGATCCACTCCAGCGCCGGACGCACGGTTTTTTACGACAAGCTGATCATGGCGACAGGCTCCTATCCGTGGATCCCGCCAATCAAAGGCTCGGAAACCCAGGATTGCTTCGTCTACCGTACCATTGAAGACCTCAAAGCCATTGAAAGCTGTGCACGTCGCAGCAAATGCGGTGCAGTAGTTGGTGGCGGCCTGCTGGGTCTGGAAGCCGCAGGCGCACTGAAAAACCTCGGCGTTGAAACTCACGTCATCGAATTTGCCCCGATGCTGATGGCCGAGCAGCTGGACCACATGGGTGGTGACCAGTTACGTCGTAAAATCGAAAGCATGGGCGTGAAGGTTCACACCAGCAAAAACACCAAAGAGATCGTCCAGGAAGGCACTGAAGCGCGCAAAACCATGCGTTTTGCCGACGGCAGCGAGCTTGAAGTGGACTTTATCGTCTTCTCCACCGGGATACGTCCGCGCGACAAGCTGGCTAACCAGTGTGGACTGGCCGTTGCTCAGCGCGGCGGTATCATGATTAACGATACCTGCCAGACCTCTGACCCGGACATCTACGCAATTGGCGAGTGCGCCAGCTGGAACAACCGCGTGTACGGGCTGGTCGCCCCCGGCTACAAAATGGCGCAGGTTGCCGTTGACCATATCCTTGGAACGGAGAACGCCTTCGAAGGCGCAGACATGAGCGCCAAGCTGAAGCTGCTGGGCGTAGACGTTGGCGGTATTGGCGATGCGCACGGTCGTACCCCGAACTCGCGCAGCTACGTCTACCTCGACGAAAGCAAAGAGGTCTACAAACGACTCATCGTCAGCCAGGATAATAAAACTCTTCTCGGCGCGGTGCTGGTGGGTGACACCAGCGATTACGGCAACCTGCTGCAACTGGTGCTGAATGCCATCGAACTGCCGGAAAACCCGGACGCCCTGATCCTGCCGGCTCATGCCTCCAGCGGCAAGCCGTCTATCGGTGTCGATAAACTGCCGGACAGCGCGCAAATTTGCTCCTGCTTCGACGTCACCAAAGGCATGTTGATTTCCGCTATCAACAAAGGTTGCCACACCGTGGCGGCGCTGAAAGCAGAAACCAAAGCCGGTACCGGCTGCGGCGGTTGTATTCCACTGGTCACCCAGGTGCTGAACGCCGAACTGGCGAAACAGGGCATCGAAGTGAACAACAATCTGTGCGAACACTTCTCTTACTCTCGCCAGGAGCTTTACCATCTGATCCGCGTGGAGGGCATCAAATCCTTCGACGAACTGCTGGCAAAACACGGCCAGGGTTATGGCTGCGAAGTGTGTAAACCGACCGTCGGTTCTCTGCTGGCCTCCTGCTGGAATGAGTACGTTCTCAAACCAGAACATACGCCGCTTCAGGACACCAACGACAACTTCCTGGCAAATATCCAGAAAGACGGGACCTATTCCGTTATCCCACGCTCTGCCGGTGGTGAAATCACCCCGGAAGGGCTGGTCGCCGTAGGTCGCATCGCACGTGAATTTAACCTGTACACCAAAATCACCGGTTCCCAGCGTATCGGCCTGTTTGGTGCGCAGAAAGACGACCTGCCAGAAATCTGGCGTCAGCTGATTGAAGCGGGCTTCGAGACCGGCCACGCGTATGCCAAAGCGCTGCGTATGGCCAAAACCTGCGTGGGCAGCACCTGGTGCCGTTACGGCGTCGGCGACAGCGTGGGCTTCGGCGTGGAGTTGGAAAATCGTTACAAAGGCATCCGCACGCCGCACAAAATGAAGTTCGGCGTCTCCGGCTGTACTCGTGAATGCGCAGAAGCACAGGGTAAAGACGTGGGTATTATCGCTACCGAGAAAGGCTGGAACCTGTACGTGTGCGGTAACGGCGGGATGAAACCCCGTCACGCAGACCTGCTGGCAGCGGATCTCGACCACGATACGCTGATTCAGTACCTCGACCGCTTCATGATGTTCTACATCCGTACCGCCGACAAGCTGACCCGTACCGCATCCTGGCTGGACAACCTGGAAGGCGGCATCGACTACCTGAAGTCAGTCATCATCGACGACAAACTGGGCCTAAACGAACAGCTTGAAGCCGAGATGGCTCGCCTGCGCGACGCGGTGATTTGCGAATGGAATGAAACCGTGAACACCCCGGCGGCACAGACGCGCTTCAAACACTTTATCAACAGCACCCAGCGCGACCCGAACGTACAGGTTGTGCCGGAGCGTGAACAGCATCGTCCGGCGACACCGTATGAACGTATTCCGGTGACTCTGGTGGAGGAAAACGCATGAGCCAGTGGGTAAACATCTGCAATATTAATGACATCCTGCCTGCCACCGCCGTTTGCGCGCTGCTGGGTAAAGAGCAGGTCGCGATTTTCCGCCCTCGTCACGACGAACAGGTTTTTGCCATCAGCAATATCGATCCGTTCTTCGAGGCCAGCGTGCTCTCCCGCGGGTTGATTGCCGAGCACCAGGGCGAGCTGTGGGTCGCCAGCCCGTTGAAAAAGGAGCGTTTCCGCTTAAGCGATGGGTATTGCATGGAAGATGAGAGCCGCTCTGTGAAGCACTACGACGCCCGCGTGAAGGATGGCATGGTGCAGCTGAAAGGCTAACCTCCGCCCTTTTAGGGATAACGGCAGGAAATTCGTATGTTCCTTACGATCCCTGCTGTTATCCTGACGTCATTTCTTACCCCTTCCATAAATGCTGCGAGGTAACGTCGTGGATCACCTGCCGATTTTTTGTCAATTACGCAACCGCGACTGCCTGCTCGTGGGCGGCGGCGATGTGGCCGAACGCAAAGCGCGCCTGCTGTTAGAAGCGGGTGCCCGTTTGACCGTCAACGCCCTCGACTTTGCCCCACAGTTTGAGGTCTGGGCCCAGGCAGGAATGCTCACGCTGGAGCAGGGTGAGTTTAATGAATCCCTGCTGGATACCTGCTGGCTGACGATTGCCGCAACGGACGACGATGAAGTGAACCAACGCGTGAGCGATGCCTGTGAGGTACGCCGTATCTTCTGCAACGTGGTGGATGCGCCGAAAGAAGCCAGCTTCATCATGCCGTCGATTATCGACCGTTCCCCGCTGATGATTGCAGTGTCGTCCGGTGGCCGCTCGCCGGTACTTGCTCGCCTGCTGCGGGAAAAACTGGAGGCTGTGCTGCCACAGCATCTTGGTCAGATTGCGCATTATGCCGGGCAGCTGCGTTCACGCGTGAAGCAAACCTTCGCAACCGTAGCTGAGCGACGTCGGTTCTGGGAAAAATTCTTTGTCAACGACAGGCTGGCGCAGTCGCTGGCGAATCAGGACACGAAAGCCGTTGAAGAGACGACCGAACAGTTGCTGACCGAACCGCTGGATCACCGCGGTGAAGTGGTGCTGGTGGGTGCAGGGCCGGGAGATGCAGGCTTGCTGACGCTGAAAGGCCTCCAGCAGCTCCAGCAGGCCGATACTGTGGTTTACGATCGCCTGGTCTCCGATGACATCATGAACCTGGTTCGCCGCGACGCCGACCGTGTTTTCGTGGGCAAACGCGCGGGCTACCATTGCGTGCCGCAGGAAGAGATTAACCAGATCCTGCTGCGCGAGGCGCAAAAGGGAAAACGCGTGGTGCGTCTGAAAGGTGGTGATCCGTTTATCTTTGGCCGTGGCGGTGAAGAGCTGGAAACCCTGTGTGACGCGGGTATTCCGTTCTCTGTCGTGCCCGGCATTACGGCGGCATCCGGTTGCTCAGCCTACTCAGGCATTCCGCTGACACACCGGGACTACGCTCAGAGCGTGCGTCTGGTGACGGGCCATCTGAAAACCGGCAGCGAGCTGGACTGGCATAACCTGGCCGCAGAAAAACAGACGCTGGTGTTCTATATGGGGCTGAACCAGGCAGCTACAATTCAGGCGAAACTGCTTGAGCACGGCATGGATGCAGATATGCCTGTCGCACTGGTGGAAAACGGTACCGCCATTACGCAGCGCGTGGTAAATGGCGTGCTGACGCAGCTTGGTGAACTGGCGCAACAGGTTGAAAGCCCGGCGCTGATTGTAGTGGGTCGCGTGGTGGAACTGCGCGGTAAACTCAACTGGTTCTCCAACCACTAACGCATATTATTCCTTCCCTGAGTAGTCTTTAAGCGGACTACTCCCCTCTTACTGCTGTCGATAACATACCGCCCCGAAGTGGAACTTTCCCCTTTATTCCCTTGAGTTACATCTCATTTTCGTTTTCAGACAAGGAATGCGTATGTTTAAACTGGCAAAAGCCGCCGTTCTGGTCGGCCTGTTATCGACTCTGACGGCTTGCACCGGTCGTGTAGAAAACACGAAAAATAACTGCAGCTACGATTATCTGCTGCACCCGGCGATCTCCATTTCGAAAATCATCGGTGGTTGCGGCCCGGCGGCACAGCAGTAAGCGTTTTTCAGGCGTAAAAAAACCGGGAATTTCCCGGTTTTTTATTTAGTCGATTTTTTGTCAGGTGGCGACAAAGCAAGCTTAAGGCTTACCCACAAACCCAATCGCTTCATACACCGCTTTCAGGGTTTCAGATGCGCGCGCACTGGCTTTTTCCGCGCCGTCTTTCATCACCTTCTGCAGGAAAGCTTCGTCATTACGATAGCGGTTATAGCGCTCCTGCAGCTCAGTCAGCATGCCAGAAACGGCATCCGCCACTTCACCTTTCAGGTGGCCGTACATCTTGCCTTCAAAATGCTGTTCCAGCTCAGGAATGCTCTGACCAGTAACCCCGGAGAGAATATCCAGCAGGTTGGACACGCCCGCTTTGTTCTGCACGTCGTAGCGCACGACAGGCGGCTCGTCGGAATCAGTTACCGCACGCTTAAGCTTTTTCACGACCGATTTCGGATCTTCCAGCAGGCCGATAACGTTGTTGCGGTTATCGTCAGACTTGGACATCTTTTTGGTCGGTTCCAGCAGTGACATCACGCGTGCGCCAGATTTCGGAATGAATGGCTCTGGTACCTTGAACACATCGCCATAAATCGCATTAAAGCGCTGGGCAATATCACGGCTCAGCTCCAGGTGCTGCTTCTGGTCTTCACCAACAGGAACCTGGTTAGTCTGATACAGCAGAATGTCTGCAGCCATCAGTACCGGATAGTCAAACAGACCGGCGTTGATGTTTTCAGAATAGCGTGCAGATTTATCCTTGAACTGAGTCATGCGGCTCAGCTCACCGAAGTAGGTGTAGCAGTTCAGCGCCCAGCCCAGCTGAGCGTGCTCTGGCACGTGAGACTGAACGAAAATGGTGCTCTTCTCAGGATCGATGCCGCAGGCCAGATACAGCGCCAGGGTATCCAGCGTGGCTTTACGCAGTTTCTCAGGATCCTGACGCGCGGTAATCGCATGGAGATCGACGATGCAATAAATGCAATGGTAGTCATCCTGCATGCTGACCCACTGACGTAACGCACCCATGTAGTTACCAATGGTCAATTCACCTGAAGGCTGTGCGCCACTAAAAACGATGGGCTTAGTCATTATTCAATTCCTGATGTTCACTGTGTGAAAGCCCGAGTGCGGGCAACAAATCTTTGAAGTGGTCGAACACGACGTCCGGCTCACTTAGCGTGATGGCCTCACCGTAGTTGTAGCCGTAGGTTAACCCGACGGAAGGACACCCAGCCGCCCGGGCAGCCAGAATATCATTGCGTGAATCACCAACAAAGAGCAGCTCCGCAGGCGTTAAGGATAATTTACCTGCCACCAGCAGAAGCGGTTCCGGATGCGGCTTTTTGTTTTGCACGTCATCACCGCCGACAATGACGGTGAAATACTTCGCGATATCCAGCGCTTCAAGCAGAGGTGCAACAAACGGCGTTGGCTTGTTGGTTACCAGCCCCAGCGGGATGCCTTTCGCATGCAGTGTGCTCAGGGTTTCCTGGACGTCCGGGAACAGGAAACTCCCTTCCTCGACGGTCTCTTCATAGAAACGATCGAACAGTTTGCGCAGAATACGCAGTTGCTCGTCCTTCGGGATGTCGGCATGATCGACGCTCGGTTTACCCTGCGCCGAACGCTGCGACGCACGCTCCTGGCGAGCCCACGTCAACGCACGCTCCATCAGCACGTCAGCGCCGTTGCCGATCCACGTTACCACGCGCTCTTCACCCGCAACGGGGAGTTCAAGCGCATACAGCGCCTGATCAACGGCGCTTGTTAAGCCCGGCGCGCTGTCGACCAGCGTGCCGTCGAGGTCGAATGCCACACCCCGAATTGTCTGCAATTTATCCATGACTTACCTTTGCCAGTTCACGGCGCATTTCATCAATGACTTTTTTGTAATCCGGTTGGTCGAAAATTGCCGAACCTGCAACAAACATATCCGCGCCCGCTGCCGCAATTTCACCAATGTTATTCACTTTCACACCGCCATCCACTTCCAGACGAATGTCGTAGCCTGATTCATCAATACGACGACGCACTTCACGCAGCTTATCCAGCGTGTGAGGAATGAACGACTGGCCGCCAAAGCCTGGGTTAACGGACATCAGCAAAATTACGTCCAGCTTATCCATCACATAATCAAGATAGCTCAGCGGCGTTGCCGGGTTAAACACCAGACCCGCCTTACAGCCGTTCTCTTTGATCAGCTGCAGCGTGCGATCCACATGTTCAGAGGCTTCCGGGTGGAAGGTGATGATGCTGGCTCCCGCTGCGGCAAAATCCGGCACGATGCGGTCAACAGGTTTCACCATCAGGTGTACGTCGATCGGGGCGGTAATGCCATAGTTACGCAGCGCCTTGAGCACCATCGGACCGATGGTCAGGTTAGGAACGTAATGATTATCCATCACGTCGAAATGGACGACATCCGCGCCTGCCGCCAGTGCGTTGGCAGTGTCTTCACCCAGGCGGGCAAAATCGGCCGACAGAATTGAGGGAGCAATCAAAAACTGTTTCATCCGCTTCTCCTTGAAATGTGTTTACCGGCGGGCAAAACGGCTCAGGGGCGATAAAGAGCCAGGAGTTCGTCCACCTTTTTACGTGTGCCGCCGTTGCTGCTGATGCTACGCCGCACCTTAACCTGAAAATGCTTCGCGGCTTTGTACCATTCGCGCGTATCAGGCGTGTCGTGATTCGAAATTAACACCGGAATTCTTTTGCTGACCAGCTTTTCCGCCATCTCAGCCAGGCGCGCCTGCTCGGCAGGGCTGAAGCTGTTGGTGTGATAGGCAGTGAAATTCGCCGTCGCAGACAGCGGCGCGTAAGGGGGGTCACAGTAAACCACCGAGTTTACGCCTGCCAGTTCCATACACTCTTCATAGGAGAGGCAGTGAAACTCAGCATTCTGTGCTTTTTCAGCAAAGTGATACAGCTCGTCCTGTGGGAAATACGGCCGCTTATAGCGTCCAAAAGGCACGTTAAATTCACCACGAAGATTATACCGACACAGGCCGTTGTAGCCATGTCGGTTAAGATAGAGGAACAACAACGCCCGGCGGAACGAATCATCACTCTGATTGAACTCCGCGCGGAACTGGTAGTAAATGTCCGGGTTATTGTTCTCAGGCGTAAACAGTTTACGCGCCTCTGCGACATACTCATCGGTACGCAGTTTGACGATGTTATAGAGGCTGATAAGGTCGCTGTTGATATCCGCCAGGATATAACGAGAAAAATCGGTGTTCAGGAACACCGATCCCGCGCCCACGAAGGGCTCGATAAGACACTCACCTTTCGGCAGGTGCTTTTTAATATCATCGAGCAGGGGGTATTTCCCCCCTGCCCATTTCAGAAAAGCGCGATTTTTTTTCATGCTGACTAACTGATTACACCTTCTCCGGCTGTGGAGAAAGCTCCGACAGCATCCTGCGCTTTAAACATTACTTCAGATCGGCCTGAACCTGATGAATCGGCTTCGCCCACGGGTTTTTCGCCTGAACATCAGCAGGCAACGTCGCCACGGCACGCTTCGCTTCATCTTTAGACGTATAAACGCCGCTGACCAACACATACCACGGCTGACCGTTACGGGTCGTCTGATAAACCACGTAGTTTTTCAGATTGGATTTCTTCGCCCAACTGTTGAGGTTGTCATAGTTAGACGAACTGCTCAGCTGCAGCGTGTAGTTGCTGGAAGGTGCAGATTTCAGCGAACCTACGTTACCTGCTGTTTTGCCCGCTGCGGTGCTGGAAGCTGTAGCAGACGCTGCAGGTGCAGCTGTCGTCGTCGGTGCTGTCGTGCTCGCCGTTGCTTTCGGCGCAGTCTGTGTGACTGGCGCTTTTGCTGGCTCGCTCACCGCAGCCGTTTCAGTATGTTTCGGCTGCGCCGGAACAGCTTTCACTTCAGGCGCTTTCACCACTGCCTGAGGTTTAGTTTCGCGTTTAGGCTCAATCACCGCCTGCTTACGTTCAGGACGTGTTGCAGTCTGCGTCTGGCGCGGCTTGGTTTCAGTCGCAGCAGTTTGCGGCTGAGCGTTACCACCGCGAACCGGGGCAACGGTTGCAGGTTCAGTTGGCAGCGTAGAGTTAACCACGGCGTTATCCATCTGCTGCTGGTTTTGCGGCTGCGTCAGTGCATTATTCAGGTCTCCCTGAACTTCTACACGCTGCTGGCCTTCAGGCGTAACAGGTGCCTGACTCTGAGCTGGGTTTGAGGAAACGGGCGGCAGAGAAACATCCTGTGGTGCTGTGGTGTTTCCTGCGGTCTGCTCTGCAGGGGTAGTACCCGGTGCAGGCTGCGCGCCATTTGCCTGATTAGCCGCATCGTTACCGGAGAGGTTGATGCTCTTCTCAGCGGAAGCGGTTTGCTCGGTTGAGTTCGTTGATGGTGCTTTAAGTGCAGAACCAATGCCGACAATCAGCAGCACAAGTACCAACACGCCAAGCCCCATCATAAGATACTGGCGGGAAGCCGGTTTTGGTGCAGCGGCTTTCTTACGTTTACGCGGGCGACGCTCTACAGGCTCTTCGTCCATTGAATCTTCTTCGGACTCATAATCCTCTTCTGCTCGCTCATCGTGCGCGTTGCGGCTGCGCGAGGGGCGACGATCGTCTGCATCCAGATCAACATCGTCAAAATTGATCTGCGGCTCGTTATCACGTTCTGAAGATTGACGAGAACGACCAGTACGACGATCGCTGGGATCGGGTTTCAGCTCGTCTTCTGGTTTGAATTCATCCATTTAACACCCCACTCAAAGGCTTATGCCAACGACTTTGCATTTCACCTGAAGCTAAACGACCACCTGCAACAGTGGCCTGACCTTTCTAGTTGTTACGCCTGCTGACAATCAGCGATAGCGCCAAGAACGACATCGTGCGGCACTCCGCCGCGCACTTCACTCTTCCCTATTGCAAGCGGGAGTACAAGACGCATCTCACCTGCCAATACTTTTTTATCGCGCATCATGTGGGGTAAATACGCTTGTGCCGACATCTCTTGCGGCCCGGTCACCGGCAAGCCTGCACGCTCAAGCAGCGCGATGATGCGCGCCGTTTCATCCGGTTTAAACTGCCCCAGACGTTCAGAGGTGCGAGCAGCCATCACCATTCCGGCAGCAACCGCTTCGCCGTGAAGCCAGTTACCGTAACCCATTTCGGCTTCAATCGCGTGACCAAACGTATGCCCAAGATTCAGTAAAGCACGTAAGCCCGTTTCACGCTCGTCTGCTGCGACAACTTCCGCTTTCAGCTCACAACAACGACGGATGCAATATGCCAGTTTAGCCTCATCCAGGCGCAGCAACGCATCCATATTCTCTTCAAGCCAGTCAAAGAACTCGCCATCCAGAATAATGCCGTATTTGATCACTTCAGCAAGACCCGAAGCCAGCTCGCGCTTCGGCAGCGTTTTCAGACAGTCGAGATCCACCACCACCGAAGCGGGCTGGTAGAATGCGCCAATCATGTTTTTGCCAAGCGGATGGTTGACCGCAGTTTTGCCGCCAACAGAAGAGTCGACCTGAGACAGCAACGTAGTCGGAATCTGAATAAAACGGACACCACGTTGATAGCTTGCAGCCGCAAAGCCGGTGAGATCGCCCACAACACCGCCGCCCAGGGCAAGCAATGTTGTATCGCGACCATGCGGTTTTTGCAGCAATGCGGTAAAGACGGTATCCAGTACCGTCAGACTTTTATACTGCTCGCCATCGGGCAGAATGACACTGTCGACTTTTACGCCCGCCTGCTCTAGCAGGTAGCGTACACGGTCAAGATAAAGCGGAGCCAGCGTCTCGTTGGTGACCAGCATCGCCTGATCACCCGCTTTCAGTGGTAAAAAGGAAGCTGGGTCGTTAAACAAACCAGCCGCGATGGTGATAGGGTAACTACGTTCCCCGAGAGTAACTGTAATCCTCTCCATGACGCGACATCCACCTTTAATGCTTTTACCCGCAGGCGAGTGTATATAAAGCCAGAATCAGTTGCTTTCCAGCATATGAATAATCTGGTTTGCAACCACTTTAGCGCTCTGATCGTCAGTACGAATGGTCACATCAGCAATCTCTTCGTACAGCGGATTGCGTTCATCGGCCAACGCTTCCAGAACTTCGCGTGGTGGCGTTTCAACCTGCAGCAGCGGGCGCTTTTTATCACGCTGCGTACGTGCCAGCTGTTTCTCGATGGTCGTTTCAAGATAGACCACTACGCCACGGGCGGAGAGACGGTTGCGGGTTTCGCGAGATTTTACAGAGCCGCCGCCTGTTGCCAGCACAATGCCCTGTTTTTCCGTGAGTTCGTTGATCACTTTTTCTTCTCGGTCACGGAAACCTTCTTCGCCTTCTACGTCGAAAACCCAGCCCACATCAGCTCCGGTTCGTTTCTCAATCTCTTGATCAGAATCGTAAAATTCCATATTGAGTTGTTGAGCTAACTGACGCCCAATAGTGCTTTTGCCGGCACCCATAGGCCCAACCAGAAAGATATTGCGTTTCTCTGCCATTTTATCGGTACTACTAAGACTATTCGTTAATGGTAATCCCCGCTTCGCAGACACCCAGCGTAGCAGGACATGAACTGAAACCTCATATGCAATAGAGCGAGAGTCAGACTAAAAATTATCTCAATACTCCGGCTTGTTTGGCAACTGATTAAATCACCGCGCCGGGCGCATAAGGTAATAAGACGTAAGTCCAACTCAAATCGGTACTCCTTGTATGCTAATTCATGCCCCACGTCAAACATCTGCAACAAACTGAATGCAAAATCATTGCGGGGATCGTTACCCGTCAGTGAATACCGACCAGACGTGGTGTAATAAACACCACTAACTCACGTCGTTCGTTGTCTTTTCCATCATGACGAAAAAGCTGTCCAAGCCATGGGATTTTCCCCAGCCCCGGCACGCTGTCGCTGCCGGTTTTGTTCTTCTGCGAAAAAATTCCACCCAGCGCCAGTGTTTCTCCGCTTTTTACCTCCACCTGCGTTTCGATCTCCTGTTTGTCGATCGCCAGCGTTTCACCGTCAGCCTGCTGAAGCACCTGCCCCGGCATATTTTCACTGATGTGTAATTTCAGACGCACGCGTCCCCCCGGCAATACCACGGGCGTCACCTCCATCCCTAATACCGCCTCTTTAAACTCAACGGAGGTCGCCCCGCTTTCACCGCTTGAAACCTGATACGGGATCTCACTCCCCTGTTTGATGCTGGCCGGTTGCATGTGCGAGGCCAGCAGTCGCGGGCTGGCGATGATATCAACCTGCTGTTTTTGCTCCAGTGCTGACAACTCCAGATCCAGCAGCCGACCATTAATTCGCCCGATATTAAAACCCACGTGGCTGGTGGCGCTGGCTACGGAAAGATCGCTGCCAAGAGTGGTGAGCTGACCAACTTTGCCCGCGTCGGTGGCGTCGGCAAGATTCCACTTCACCCCTAGCTCACGCAGGCTTTTTTCATTGATGGTCACAATATGCGCCGCAAGCTCTACCTGCTCGACGGGAATATCCATCTGAGCGGCCCAGCGCTGCAGCGTATCCACCACCGTCTTATTATCCCGAACCAACAGGCGGTTAGTGCGCTTGTCGAGTGATAAACTTCCCTTTGGGCTCAGGAGTTTTTCGGCGGCTTTTTGTAGCTCCCCGGCATCGGCGTAAGAAAATGAGAGACTTTGTGAGACCAGCGGGGCATCCAGCTGCCGGCGCGTCCGCTCCTGCTCTGAACGCTCCCGCTGTTCGCGCTGCCAGGCCGTAGTATGGACATAAAAAATGCCACCCTCCTCCCGTATAACAAGTCCGGCGCTGGTGACCACCGTCTGTAGCGCTTGTCGCCAGGGGACGCGCGTCAGGTTAAGTGAAAGCGAGCCGCTAACATCCGGTGATACCACCAGATTACGGTTCTCCTGCGCGACCAGTGCCTGTAGCACCTGAACCACAGGAACATCATCCACCACCAGCGTGACGGGTTTTGGTACGGTGGCCCACAGCGGTTGGCAGAACGCCAGCAGCAACAGCATTATCCTTAAGTTCATTTTTAATCGTTCCTTCTCGTTGCCACGTCCATTGTCCAGGTTCACATGTGTCACCCACATCAACAACCAGTGCTGACTCATTGATGGCTTTTACCTGCCAGCCCACCGGGAAGTGCTGATGCGTTTTCAGGCGATACCAGCGCTTTTGCCCATCCTGTAAGATGCCAACCGTTTCATGACCCGCCACCATACCGCGGTAGTGCCACTGCAACAGTTGACCACGACTGCAAGGATCGTCCGGCGGGCGAAACGGATCGCGCATACCGGTCAATGTCAGCACCGAACAAACCAGCAAGCAACGCACACTATTTCGCATGATCTGACTCCAGCTCCAGCCGCAGGCGTAACAACGCATCCTGTGGCGCAATCGCGAAAGCCGCGACCTGCACATCCCGCTGTGCCAGCAGGGAAAAAATGGTCGGGATCGCCGGCCATTCAGCATCCAGCGTCAGTTCTCCTCCCCTTTGCGACGGCTTCCAGTGAACCAATTTCATACCGTCCCCCTGAAAATCGAGCGGTGAAAAGGGCTGCATCTCCTGCACTTTCGGAGAGGCTGGGCTAAAAGGTATCTTACTGGCTGCGGGCCATAGCGATGCATTAGCCCGCGCATCCTGCATCAATTGCCGCTGGAGTTCAGCACTCAGCCTGTCTACTGGGCGGAGCAACATGCTCCATGCGGCCAGCCCGGCAAAGAGAATACTCAGACACCAGCAAAGCACCCGATGCCATGGACGGTTTTCGCACCAGCGTTCCAACAGGGTGTCCACACGTTACCTCTCACTTTTCAGATTAAATGTGAACATCCAGTGTCCCTGGCTATCCTGGCGGATCTCCCCTGCGGGTCCTGTCGTGAACCCGTCGAGTTGTCCAGGTACATCACGCAGCGCAGAAAGAGCTGGCAGGGTAGTGGCATACCCGATGAGCATCAGAGCAGGAGGCTGGTAACGCAGTTCAGTCAGCCAGACCTGCGACGGCATGACGCTGGCAAGTGATTCCAGCACCGGTTGCCATGCGTGTCGTTGACGTTTCAGTGCAGGCATCGGCACCTCTGTGGTCAGCGTCTGGCGAGACATAAGCGCGTGACGCACGGACTGCATTCCCGCCAGTTCAGCTCGCAGAGCGTGCAGCCTCACCAGGTGGTTTATCCTCAGGCAGAAAATGACCATCAGCATCACCAGCCATGCGCCGACGAACATCGCGCCCCAGAAACGCAGACAACGCGCCCGCCGTTGCTGTCGCCACGGTATAAAGTTCGTCATGTTCACTCAGGGACCTCGCTCATGGCCAACGCCAGCGCGACGGTGTAATCAGCACCGCATTCCGGTAGCGGGGCATGGCAGCGCTCCAGGGTTTCCCATGGGTCACGTCGGCTATCAAACAGAGCGATATCGCCCGGACTCAGGGCCAGTAGCGCCGCCAGCTCCGTCACGTTTGCAGCTTCTGTGGTAAAGCGGCGTCCCCACTGATGACGCATAGCCCAAAGCCACTGATGTTCATCTCGCCAGGCGACGCAATGCGCCGGGGCAACTGCGGGAAGAAGGTTCGCCAGTGCGCTGGCATCCGGGGTAATCGTCACCAGCCGCAAACGTAGCGTTTTCGCCAGCGCCAGGAGAGTTTCAACCTCTTTGTTTTGTGCGGCGGTAACATGAAATATGTTGCTGAACGTGTCCTGCACGTAATCGAAACAGAGCGTTTCTGCTGGTATCTCCAGTTCGCGCGATAGTGCCGCGCCCAGCCATGAAAGTTGCTCGCTGTCGCGCAGCGCAATGGCCGGACGGGGAAGTGAGCGTTGCAGGGTGCGTGCTGCCGGGAAAGAGAGGAACACACGGTGCTGGAGTGGCAACGTCTTACGCCAGTCGCGCAACGCGTCAACCAGCTGTTCTGGCTGGCATATTTTACCTTCCCGAATGACGCCTTCGGTCAGAGGGATTGCCCACCAGCGACGCAAGCACCAGCCAGTTCTCTCCCGGGCCAATGCGACGATGAGCACCCTATCCTGTTGAATATGAACGCCCGTTTGCCATGTTTTGAAAGCCATGCTTCACGATCTCCTTATCGCCCGTCACCGTGACGGCTATATCAATGAATCAGGCTTGCCTTTATACTACCGCGCGATTGTTTAGAAACTGCCCAAGTGAAACCAAATGGGAAATCTCCGGTGAAGTTCGTAAAGTATTTATTCATCCTTGCAGTCTGTTGCATTCTGCTGGGAGCAGGCTCGATTTACGGTTTGTACAAATATATTGAGCCACAGCTACCTGATGTCGCTACGCTTCGCGATGTGCGACTCCAGATCCCGATGCAAGTCTATAGCGCCGATGGCGAGTTGATGGCGCAGTATGGCGAGAAGCGCCGTATTCCGCTGACCTTAAACCAAATTCCACCTGTTATGGTGAAAGCCTTTATCGCCACTGAGGACAGCCGTTTTTACGAGCACCATGGTGTCGATCCGGTGGGAATTTTCCGTGCCGCAAGCATTGCGTTGTTCTCCGGTCATGCCTCTCAGGGGGCGAGTACCATTACGCAACAGCTGGCACGTAACTTCTTCCTCAGTCCGGAAAAGACGCTGATCCGTAAGATCAAAGAGGTCTTCCTTGCGATCCGTATCGAGCAGCTGTTGAGCAAAGACGAGATCCTGGAGCTGTACCTCAATAAAATCTATTTGGGCTACCGCGCCTATGGTGTGGGGGCTGCAGCACAGGTGTACTTCGGTAAACCAGTTGAGCAACTCACCTTAAGCGAAATGGCAACCATCGCGGGTCTGCCGAAAGCGCCTTCTACGTTTAACCCGCTCTACTCGCTCAATCGCGCCACCGCACGTCGTAACGTCGTTCTGTCCCGTATGTTAAGCGAAGGCTATATCAGCCAGAGCGAGTACGACCAGGCGCGTAATGATGTTATTGATGCCAACTATCACGCCCCTGAGATCGCCTTCTCTGCCCCTTATCTGACCGAAATGGTTCGCCAGGAGATGGTGAATCGTTATGGTGATAAGGCCTACGAAGATGGTTATCGCGTTTACACTACTGTTACCCGCAAGGTTCAGCAGGCAGCACAGGAAGCGGTGCGTAATAACGTGCTGGATTACGATATGCGTCACGGCTATCGCGGCCCGTCAAACGTGCTCTGGAAAGTGGGCGAAAGCGCGTGGGACAGCAAAAAAATCACCGGTACGCTGAAAGCGCTGCCAACCTATGGTCCGCTCCTTCCTGCCGTGGTCACTCAAGCCGATCCTCAGGAAGCCGTTGCAATGCTCGCGGACGGAACCTCAGTGTCCCTGCGTATGGATGGCATCCGTTGGGCGCGTCCGTACCGTTCAGATACCCTGCAAGGTGCAACGCCGCGTAAAGTGACCGATGCGGTACAAACCGGACAGCAAATCTGGGTGCGCAAGGTAGGTGAGGCCTGGTGGCTGGCGCAAGTTCCGGACGTTAACTCGGCTCTGGTCTCCATTAATCCTCAGAACGGCGCTGTAATGGCCCTGGTCGGTGGGTTCGATTTTAACCAGAGCAAATTTAACCGTGCTACCCAGGCACTGCGTCAGGTCGGTTCCAATATCAAGCCGTTCCTCTACACTGCCGCGATGGATAAGGGCCTGACCCTTGCCAGCATCCTTAACGACGTTCCCATCTCTCGCTGGGATGCCGGTGCCGGTTCCGACTGGCAGCCGAAGAACTCCCCGGCGGAATATGCCGGCCCTATTCGTCTTCGTCAGGGTCTGGGACAATCGAAAAACGTGGTAATGGTGCGTGCCATGCGCGCGATGGGCGTCGACTATGCTGCCGAGTATCTGCAACGCTTCGGTTTCCCGGCGCAGAACATCGTTCGCACCGAATCGCTGGCGTTAGGCTCAGCCTCCTTTACACCGCTTCAGGTTGCACGCGGATACTCGGTAATGGCCAACGGTGGCTTCCTGATTGATCCGTATTTTATCAGTAAAATCGAGAACGATCAGGGCGGCGTACTGTTTGAAGCGAAGCCGAAAATTGCCTGTCCTGACTGCGATATTCCGGTCATTTACGGCAATACGCCGAAATCTGACGTGCTTGAGAACAAGGACATGGAAGACGTTGCCGTGTCTCAGGAGCAGCAGAATGGCGTTGTGCCACAGCCACAACTGGAACAGGCGAACCAGGCGCTGGTGGCGCAGACAGGTGCACAGGAGTATGCCCCGCATGTGATCAACACGTCGCTGTCATTCCTGATCAAAAGCGCGCTGAACACTAACATCTTCGGTGAACCAGGCTGGCAAGGTACCGGCTGGCGTGCAGGACGTGATTTGCAGCGTCATGACATCGGCGGTAAGACAGGGACAACCAACAGCTCGAAAGATGCGTGGTTCTCCGGCTACGGCCCGGGTGTGGTGACCTCAGTCTGGATCGGTTTCGACGATCATCGTCGCGACTTAGGCCGTACAACGGCATCTGGCGCGATTAAAGATCAGATTTCCGGCTATGAAGGCGGTGCGAAAAGTGCGCAACCTGCCTGGGATGCCTATATGAAATCTGTTCTTGAAGGTGTTCCAGAGCAGCCGCTGACGCCACCACCAGGCGTGGTGACAGTCAATATCGACCGCAGTACGGGCCAGCTCGCCAACGGCGGGAATAGTCGCGAAGAGTATTTCATCGAGGGCACGCAGCCAACCACACAGGCGGTGCATGAGGTGGGTACTGAGATTATTGATAACGGCGAAACGCACGAGCTGTTCTAAATAAAAATGCCCGATAAAAATCGGGCAAAGCATCGCAGGCCGGGTAAGGCGAAGCCGCCACCCGGCTTTTTTGTGGCCTACAGTCGCCCCTGCCCCTTCAACCACTCCCGTACCAGGAATAGTGCACTCACATTACGCGCTTCGTTAAAGTCCGGGTCTTCCAGCAAATCCATCAGGTGTGCTAGCGGCCAGCGAACCTGCGGCAACGGCTCCGGCTCGTCTCCTTCCAGCGATTCTGGATAGAGATCTTCGGCTACCACGATATTCATTTTGCTGGAAAAATAAGAGGGTGCCATGCTCAGTTTTTTCAGGAACGACAGCTCATTCGCGCCAAACCCCACCTCTTCTTTTAGCTCGCGGTTTGCCGCTTCAAAGACAGTTTCACCCGGGTCGATAAGCCCTTTCGAGAACCCAAGCTCGTAAGACTCCGTTCCCACAGCGTATTCGCGGATCAAAATCAGATGATCGTCGACAATAGGAACAATCATCACCGCTTCGCGCGCAGAGGGGCGCATACGCTCATAAACGCGACGCACACCGTTGCTGAACTCCAGGTCCACGCTTTCGACATTAAACAGGCGCGATTTTGCGACAGTTTCAACATTCAGAATGGTGGGTTTTTGTAGTGGTTTGCTCATCTTGACGGGTCTTAGCAGTGAGAACGGGCTTTATTGTGCGATATGCCGCACGGTTTCGGCAATGTCAATCGTTCTTTATTTACATTTATGCAACGTAATAAAGATCAATCCTCAATTCAAAACAAATGTCAAGAGGTTGAAATGTTTCCAGGAATTTGCTGATATCGCGCCATAACAGGCTTTGCTATCATCATCGGTCACTGGGATGCGCTTCAGAATGCTCAAGTTCGACTCCATACTTGCCGATAGCCAACCACAGACTCTCATTCAATATTAAAGGTGCTACAGACTACACCTGTAAGAAGATAAGTAAGATGGGGAAAGCATGAGCACCATTTTGATTGTTCTCGCTGCTATGCTGGCCGGCGCATTGTTTGCAGGATGGGTATACAGGCGTCGCATACAACGCCGTTACCGGTTGCCTTTTTTAAATGCGTTCGCTGGCGCAACGACGCGTAAACTCACGCAGGACGAGCGCGATGCAGTTGAAAACTATCTCGAAACGCTGAACCGTTCTCAGTTAACCCCTGGGCCGACGGGAGCCACTACTGCGCCAGTCTCACTTAAGCTTAATGCGCAAAGTGATACCGTGCTGTGCCTGACGCGCTCCATCACGCGCTATGGCATCACCACCGATGATCCCAACAAATGGCGCTATTACCTTGATTCTGTCGAAGTGCATCTGCCCCCATCCTGGGAGCAATACATTACTGACGAAAACAGCGTTGAACTGATCCACACCGATTCATTACCTCTGGTCATCTCGCTTAACGGTCACACGCTGAGTGAATACCTTCAGGAAGCACCGAGCTTTGCGCTGGAGCGTGCAAGTTCAACCCAGGCTTCCATCCGTGGCGAAGAGTCAGAGCAGATCGAACTGCTGAATATCCGCCAGGAGACGCATGAAGAATATGCCCTGAGCCGCCCGGATGGCATTCGTGAAGCCATCCTGATCGTTGCCGCTTTCCTGCTCTTTTTCTGCTGTCTGCTGACGCCGGATGTGTTTGTGCCCTGGCTGGCTGGCGGAGCGGTGTTACTGTTGGCTGCCGGGCTTTGGGGGCTTTTTGCCCCACCAGCAAAAACCTCGTTGCGTGAGATCCACTGCCTGCGCGGTACGCCGAAGCGCTGGGGTCTGTTTGGTGAAAACGATCAGGAGCATCTCAACAATATCTCACTCGGCATTATCGACCTTATCTACCCGCGCCACTGGCAACCATGGATTGCGCAGGATTTAGGACAGAAAACCGATATTGATATCTACCTTGACCGCCACGTTGTGCGTCAGGGCCGATTTTTATCTCTACATGATGAAGTGAAAAATTTCCCGCTCCAGCACTGGTTACGTAGCACGGTTATTGCCGGAGGCGCCGCGCTGGTCTTTGTCATGCTGCTGCTTTTCGTGCCGCTGGATATGCCCATCAAATTCACCCTTTCGTGGATCAAAGGGGCGCAAACCATCGAAGCGACCAGCGTCAACAAACTGGATGAAGCCGGTGTGCGCGTAGGAGACACGCTGCGCCTGAAGGGAACCGGGATGTGTAATATTCATACCCCAGGGGCGTGGAATACGCGCCAGAACTCACCGTTCATGCCGTTCGATTGCTCGCAAATCATCTGGAACGACGCGCCGCCGCTGCCGTTGCCGGAATCCGAAGTGGTGAATAAAGCTACCGCCCTCACTCAGACGGTCAACCGCCAGTTACATCCGAAGCCGGATGATGATTCGCGCGTCAGCCCTGCGCTGCGCTCAGCCATTCAGAAATCAGGCATGGTTCTGCTGGATGATTTTGGCGACATCGTTCTAAAAACGAAGGATTTATGCTCCTCGCAGGACGAGTGTGTGCGTCTCAAAAACGCCCTGGTAAACCTGGGGAACAGTAAAGACTGGGACGCGCTGGTGAAACGTGCCGAAGCGGGTCGGCTGGATGGCGTCAACGTGCTGCTGCGTCCGGTTAGCGCGGAATCGCTGGACAACCTGGTGGCCACTTCGACGGCACCGTTCATGATGCGCGAAACCACCCGTGCGGCTCAGGCGCTGAACAGCCCGGCACCGGGTGGCTTTGTCATTGTCAGTGATGAAGGTAGCGACCTGGTCGATCAACCTTATCCGCAGGTTGCGCTTTATGATTACCCGGCACAAGAGCAGTGGAGCCAATTTCAGCGCCTGGCGCAGATGCTGATGCAAACGCCGTTCAGTGCCGAAGGGATCGTCACGAGTATTTATACTGATGCCAACGGTACCCGTCATATCGTTCTGCACCGGATGCCGGATAGCGCAGGTTTGTGGCGCTACATTGGTACCTCGCTGCTGATGCTAGCCATGCTGTTCTCCATCTTCTGGAACGGTTTTATGGCCCTGCGTCGCTACCAGCGCTCACGCACCCGGCTGGCTGACATCCAGCAATATTACGAAAATTGCCTCAATCCTAAGCTGCTCCCCTCCTCTGAGAGCCTGATCTGATAACGTCCTTGCGCGACAAGATGTGCTACCCTGTCGCGCACGTTTCTTCTGGCTGGAGTACCCCTTATGCATCTTGATATCGCCTGGCAGGAGGTTGATACCGTTCTGCTGGATATGGACGGCACACTGCTCGATCTCGCCTTTGATAACTATTTCTGGCAAAAGCTGGTTCCGGAAACCTATGGCGAACAGCAGGGGATCTCCCCGGCAGAAGCGCAGGCATTCATTCGTTCGCAATATAGCGCGGTGCAGCATACGCTAAACTGGTACTGTCTTGACTACTGGAGCGAACGCCTCGGTCTGGATATTTGTGCCATGACTACCGCTCAGGGTCCACGCGCCGTGCTGCGTGAAGATACTGTACCTTTTCTGGATGCGCTGAAAGCCAGCGGCAAGCGCCGTATTTTGCTGACCAATGCGCATCCTCATAATCTGGCGGTAAAGCTGGAACATACGGGTCTGGCTTCACACCTTGATTTATTACTTTCTACCCACACATTTGGTTATCCGAAAGAGGATCAGCGGTTGTGGCACGCGGTGAAGGAAGAGACGGGTTTGCAGCCTGAACGTACGCTGTTTATTGACGACAGCGAGCCCATTCTGGATTCCGCAGCCACCTTTGGCATTCGCTATTGTCTGGGGGTCACTAATCCTGACTCTGGCCTGGCTGAAAAAAGCTATTTGCGCCATCCGGGGCTGAACGACTACCGCCAGATGATCCCCTCACTCACCGTGAAGGAGACGCCATGAAAGAAAAACCCTCTGATGGGGTAAGACTGGATAAATGGCTGTGGGCAGCGCGTTTTTATAAAACACGCGCCCTTGCCCGCGAGATGGTTGACGGCGGAAAAGTGCATTACAACGGCCAGCGCAGCAAACCGAGCAAGCTGGTTGAGTTGAATGCCACCCTGACGCTGCGTCAGGGCAACGATGAACGAACGGTGGTGATTAAAGCCATTACCGAACAACGGCGGCCTGCGACCGAAGCCGTACTGCTTTATGAAGAGACGGCTGAAAGCATTGAAAAGCGAGAGAAAACCGCGCTGGCGCGCAAAATGAACGCGCTGACTATGCCACACCCGGACCGGCGGCCGGATAAAAAAGAGCGCCGCGATCTGATGAAATTTAAACACGGTGAGACTGAGTAACCTCACCCGCACGAGAGACTAAAATGGCCCAACACGACCAATTACACCGCTATCTGTTTGAACAATTCGCCGTGCGCGGCGAGCTGGTCACCGTATCCGAAACCTGGAAACAGATTCTGGAAAACCACAACTACCCGCTGCCGGTGAAGACCCTGTTGGGCGAACTGCTGGTTGCCACCAGCTTGCTGACGGCGACGCTGAAATTCGCGGGTGATATCACCGTACAATTACAGGGTGATGGCCCGATGACGCTGGCGGTGA
Organism: Enterobacter sp. CPE_E890; assembly: GCF_046521475.1. Lineage (NCBI taxonomy): Bacteria > Pseudomonadati > Pseudomonadota > Gammaproteobacteria > Enterobacterales > Enterobacteriaceae > Enterobacter > Enterobacter sp. CPE_E890. The sequence goes on from NZ_JBKFZW010000001.1 coordinate 4,599,903, forward strand.
TCAACGGCAATAACCAGCAGCAGATGCGCGGCGTGGCACGCGTTCAGGGCGATGTACCTGAAAATGCAGATTTGAAAACGCTGGTGGGTAATGGCTACCTGGTGATCACCATCTCCCCTGAGGAAGGTGAACGCTATCAGGGCGTGGTCGGTCTGGAAGGCGATACGCTGGCGGCCTGCCTGGAAGATTACTTCATGCGTTCTGAACAGCTGCCAACCCGCCTGTTCATTCGCACCGGTGAAGTGGACGGCCAGCCTGCTGCGGGCGGTATGTTGCTGCAGGTTCTGCCTGCGCAGGACGCACAGACCAATGATTTCGAGCACCTGGCGACGCTGACCGAAACCATCAAAGCGGAAGAGCTGTTCAACCTGTCGGCGACCGACGTGCTGTGGCGTCTGTATCACGAAGAAGAAGTGACCGTTTACGACCCGCAGTCAGTAGAGTTTAAGTGCACCTGTTCACGTGAACGCTGTGCCGGCGCACTGAAGACGCTGCCGGATGAAGAGATCGACAGCATCATGGCGGAAGACGGCGAAATTGATATGCACTGTGACTACTGCGGTACGCACTATGTGTTCAATTCGATGGATATCGCTGAGATCCGCAATAACGCCTCCCCGGCAGACCCACAGGTTCACTAATACTTTCCCCTCTCCCCTTTGGGGGAGGGGGAAAATCCCCGCCCATGCTGAATCGTTTTCATAATGTAACTCTTACGTAATTTTCTTACGTGTATGCGATTACATTCACATTCCTTCCGATAATATCACCAGCCTTTAACCTTTTCGGAACATTTTCCCCAACCAAAAAGCGATTCCTGCGATAATCCGCCTGCCCTGTGACTGGAGTCGCAGCGTTTTCCGTTAGTAAGGGTTTTGTCCAGATGCGTAAATCTATGAGCCCCGTCGCGGTTAACAACCTCAGAAAAACCCTACAATTTCAGGTAGTACATATTGGCTAAGGAGCAGTGATATGCGTGTTACTGGTTTAACCCCGCAAGATCTCAAGGCTTATGGTATTAACGACGTCCAGGAAATCGTCTACAACCCCGACTACGATACGCTGTATCAGGAAGAGCTCAATCCAGCCCTGGAAGGATACGAGCGCGGTGTGTTGACGAATCTTGGTGCTATCGCCGTCGATACCGGTATCTTTACCGGTCGTTCGCCGAAAGATAAGTATATCGTCCGCGACGAAACCACCCGCGATACGCTGTGGTGGGCTGACAAGGGCAAAGGGAAGAACGATAACAAACCGCTCTCCCCGGAAACCTGGCAGCATCTGAAAGGGCTCGTCACCCATCAACTTTCCGGCAAGCGTCTGTTCATTGTCGATGCTTTCTGTGGCGCTAACGCCGACACCCGTCTCTCCGTGCGTTTTATTACCGAAGTGGCCTGGCAGGCGCATTTCGTGAAAAACATGTTTATTCGTCCAACCGACGAAGAGCTGAAGAATTTCACCCCGGATTTCATCGTGATGAACGGTGCGAAATGCACTAACCCACAGTGGAAAGAGCAGGGTCTGAACTCCGAAAACTTTGTTGCCTTCAACCTGACCGAGCGTATCCAACTGATCGGCGGTACCTGGTACGGCGGCGAAATGAAGAAAGGGATGTTCTCCGTCATGAACTACCTGCTGCCGCTGCGGGGCATCGCCTCCATGCACTGCTCGGCTAACGTCGGTGAAAAAGGCGACGTGGCAGTGTTCTTTGGTCTTTCCGGTACCGGGAAAACCACCCTGTCCACCGATCCGAAACGTCGTCTGATTGGCGATGACGAACACGGCTGGGATGACGACGGTGTATTCAACTTTGAAGGCGGTTGCTACGCGAAGACCATTCGCCTGTCTGAAGAGGCCGAGCCGGATATCTTCCACGCTATTCGTCGCGATGCGCTGCTGGAAAACGTCACCGTGCGTGCCGATGGCTCCATCGACTTCGACGATGCGTCGAAAACGGAAAACACCCGCGTCTCTTACCCGATCTACCACATCGACAATATCGTGAAGCCGGTGTCAAAAGCGGGTCATGCCACGAAGGTCATTTTCCTGACGGCCGATGCGTTCGGCGTGCTGCCTCCGGTGTCTCGCCTGACGGCCAGCCAGACACAGTACCACTTCCTCTCTGGTTTCACCGCTAAGCTGGCGGGTACCGAGCGCGGCGTGACAGAACCCACCCCAACCTTCTCAGCCTGCTTCGGCGCGGCATTCCTGTCGCTGCACCCGACGCAGTACGCTGAAGTGCTGGTAAAACGCATGCAGGCTTCCGGCGCGCAGGCGTACCTGGTGAACACGGGCTGGAACGGTACCGGCAAGCGTATTTCCATCAAAGATACGCGCGCCATTATCGACGCCATTCTGGATGGTTCTCTGGATAACGCTGAAACCTTCACGCTGCCAATGTTTGATCTGGCGATCCCAACAGAGTTACCGGGTGTGGATACGCATATCCTCGACCCACGCAACACTTACGGTTCGCCGGAACAGTGGCGCGAGAAAGCGGAATCGCTGGCGAAGCTGTTTATTGAGAACTTCGAGAAGTACACCGATACCTCGGCGGGTGAAGCGCTGGTGAGTGCGGGACCGAAGCTGTAGGTAAAAGCAAAAAGGCAACGAAAGTTGCCTTTTTTAATGTTTTCTCCCTCTCCCCGTGGGAGAGATACCGTCTTGCCGGTTATCCGGCAAGCGGTATTTCAGCATTAAATTCATGCCCGGATTTCACCACACCATAAGCCAGTTGCAGTAATTTCCTCATTCCGGCACATACTCGTTCTTTTCCTGTCTTTCCCCGGGCTGCAAGCCTGTCCATCAGGTTTTTCACCACCTCATTGCATCTTCCTGCCACAATCGCTGGCATATACAGTGCGCTGCGTAGCTCTGCATGGCCCACTTTCGACAGCCTGCTTTTTCCTTTCCACATCCCTGACTCACAACGACGCGGATTCAGACCGGCGTATGCCACCAGAGCTTTGCTGTCGCTGAACCGTCGCAGGTTACCTGCGAACGCCAGCAGGCTCACACTCAGCATGTCTCCTATTCCGGGGATACTCTTCAGTAGCTCCCGGTCCCGCTTCAGATCCGGGTTGTCATCGATGTGCCGGTTGATTTTCTTGTGCGTTTCTTCAATCAGTTCCTCCAGCATCGCAACGTGTTCATTCAGGGAAGGAACAATGACTTCATCCGCTGCTTCAAGACGATTTATCTCCATCTGACGCATCTCTTCCAGGTTACGCAGGTGGCGCACCAGAGCTGTCAGTTGCCGTTCGCTCAGCGGAGCAGGATGCCAGGGGCGGGCTGATGCAGGGCGCAGTAGCGTGCTATCAGCGCCGCGTCGCTTTTGTCCGTTTTATTGCGGGTCAGTTCAGTGCTTGCGAACGCATGGATACGTGCCGGGTTTTCAAGGCTGACGCAGCAGCCATTATCGGCCAGCAGGGTGGCCAGTTCAGTGCTGTAGCAACCTGTTGCTTCCATGCAGACGTGGCAGTCGCCAAAACGTGCCAGCCAGTTCAGGAATTCACGGCATCCGGCAGACGTATTAGAGAATTTTTTGGTTTTGTACTTCTGATTTGGCAGCAGGACAGCAACATCAAATTTGAGTTTGGCAATATCAACGCCGACAGGGACAAGATTCATCATGGCACTCCGTAACCTTATGAATAATATCGCCGGACCATCCTTATATGTGGGTGCTCAGGGCACAGGATACCGTTCGGTCTTGAGGCGACAGGGAAACGGGTTACCGGGGCATAATCTCTCCCGCGGGCTCAGGGGCGCCAGGGCCGGGTGATGCTCACCGGTAACCTCCCGATGATCAATCGGGGATCTTCTCCGCCGGAGCAGAGAAGATCAATACATAAGGGCCGGGGTGAGGGCATCAGGCCGCACCCTTTTGTTAACTCTCTTTCACCTGCCCGCGCGTCACCGGTACCGGCAACCAGGCGCGAATGCTCAACCCGCCCCGCTCGCTGGTGCCAATCTCCAGCAACCCGTTATGGTTATCGATGATACGCTGTACAATCGCCAGACCTAAACCTGTACCGCTGGTGCTGCGCGCGCTGTCGCCACGCACAAACGGCTGGAACAGATGCTTACGCTGCTCAGGCTTGATGCCCGGACCATCGTCTTCCACCTGGAACCAGGCGCGGTTAAGTTCAGACCCGCTGCTGACTTTAATCCAGCCATTGCCGTAACGCGCCGCATTGACCACCATGTTGGCAACCGCACGTTTGATAGAAAGCGGATGCATGCGAACCTGGATCTCCCCCGCCTGAAGGTCGGTATCAATCTCGCGCTCGTAGCCGCTTTCCGCCGCCACCACTTCGCCCAGCACCGCGTTCAGATCCGCCATCTCCATTGGCATCTCCTGGCCGGTGCGCAGGTAGTCGATGAACTGCTCAATGATGGCATTACACTCTTCGATGTCCTTGTTGATGGACTCGGCAAGATAGCCGTCCTCTTCCCCCATCATCTCCGTCGCCAGACGGATACGCGTTAGCGGTGTGCGCAGGTCATGGCTCACACCGGCCATCAGCAGCGTACGGTCATCTGCCAGTTGCTTCACACCGGCCGCCATATGGTTAAACGCACGCGTCACCGAACGGACCTCAGAGGCACCATACTCACGCAATGGAGGAGGAATAATCCCTTTACCGACCTGCAGCGCAGCGTGCTCCAGGTCGACCAGCGGTCGGTTCTGTATACGAATAAACAGCCAGGCTCCGCCTATCGCCAGCAGCATAATCGCCAGGGTGTAGCGGAATATCGGTGAGAAGTCGCCCTGATGGATTTCGGTCAGCGGAACGCGAACCCAGATATTGGGTGACAGCCAGGTTTTCAGCCAGACAACAGGCGAGCTTTTGTTGACCTCGACGCGCACTTCCGTCGGGCCGCCGAGCTGCTGCGCCATCTGCTGGCTAAGGAATTCATAATGCTGCGCCCAGCGCAGGCCCGCGTCTTCCGCCGCTTCGTTTGAGTAGAGAGAAATACCCAGCTCACGGTAAATTTCACGACGGAAGGCAGGGGGGACAACCAGCTGCGTGCCATCCTCCAGCTGCAGCTTATCGGTCATCAGCATACGCACTTCGTAGGCCAGGACCTTATTAAACTGCTGGAGGCTCGGCAGGATCGCAAAGTTCAGCACCACCAGATAGGTCGTCACCAGGCTGACGAACAGCAGGGTGACGATCAGTAACAGGGTGCGGGCAAACGAGCTTCGCGGCGAGAAGCGCATTCGCCTCATGCTTTAGAGCCGTCCGGAACGAACACGTAGCCCAGACCCCAAACGGTCTGAATATAACGAGGATGCGCCGGATCTTCTTCCACCATGCGGCGCAAACGAGAGATCTGCACATCGATGGAGCGTTCCATTGCGGAGTATTCGCGGCCACGCGCCAGGTTCATCAGCTTGTCACGGGACAGAGGCTCACGTGGGTGGCTAACCAGTGCTTTGAGAACTGCGAACTCGCCGCTGGTGAGTGGCATAGGTTCGTCTTCACGGAACATCTCGCGCGTGCCGAGGTTCAGTTTGAACTTACCGAAGGCAATGACAGCCTCTTCCTGCGACGGTGCGCCAGGCAGTTCATTTGCCTGACGGCGCAGTACGGCGCGAATACGTGCCAGCAGTTCACGCGGGTTAAACGGTTTTGGAATGTAGTCGTCAGCACCAATTTCGAGGCCCACGATACGGTCAACTTCCTCGCCCTTCGCCGTCACCATGATGATCGGCATCGGGTTGCTCTGGCTACGCAGACGACGGCAGATAGAGAGCCCATCCTCACCTGGCAGCATCAGGTCGAGCACCATCAGGTGGAAAGATTCACGGGTCAGCAGACGATCCATCTGCTCAGCGTTCGCGACGCTACGAACCTGGAAGCCCTGCTCGGTCAGATAACGTTCCAGCAGCGCACGCAGGCGCATGTCGTCATCCACGACCAGAATTTTGTAGTTCTCTTGCATTGTATTTACTCCCAAAGGTTCGGATAGTCTTTGTAACAGCGTATTCTAAAAAAGTGCACGTGTTCGACCAGCTAATTCTGGTATAAATTCTAGTCGAAATTGTTACAAAGCATATTTAACAGCAGCTTATCTGCTCATTTCATCACATAAATCATTATTAATCCTGTCTGTTACACTGTGTGGTACGTATTGTGCGCAAGACAGAAAACCGGCAGCAAAGGCTTTACCATGAAAACGCCCCTGATCACCCGCGAAGGGTACGAAAAACTCAAAAAAGAGATGGATTACCTGTGGCGCGAAGAGCGTCCTGAAGTGACGAAAAAAGTCACCTGGGCCGCGAGCCTGGGCGATCGCAGCGAAAATGCTGATTATCAGTACAACAAGAAGCGGCTGCGTGAGATCGACCGTCGGGTACGCTATCTGACGAAATGCCTTGAGAACCTTAAAATTGTCGATTACTCCCCGCAGCAGGAGGGCAAAGTGTTCTTCGGCGCATGGGTGGAGATTGAAAACGATAACGGCGATACCCTGCGTTTTCGCATCGTCGGCTACGATGAAATTTTTGGTCGAAAGGATTACATCTCCATCGACTCCCCGATGGCCCGCGCGCTGCTGAAAAAGGAAGTGGGCGACCTGGCCGTCGTTCAGACCCCTGCCGGTGAAGCCAGCTGGTACGTCAATGAGATCGAGTACGTAAAATAGTCTGAGAGCGCCCTCCACGGCTGGCATTTTGCCGTGTCAGCCCGTATAACTATCCCCTGATTTTTGACCCACAAGATGATAAAGCCATGATGAAAGATTCGCTCTGCCGCATTATTGCGGGTGAACTTCAGGCCAGAGCCGAACAGGTAGAAGCTGCCGTTCGCCTGCTTGATGAAGGGAACACCGTGCCGTTTATTGCACGTTATCGTAAGGAAGTCACCGGCGGTCTGGATGACACACAGCTACGTAACCTGGAGACCCGTCTGGGTTATCTGCGCGAACTGGAAGAACGTCGTCAGGCGATCCTCAAATCCATCGGCGAACAGGGTAAACTGACCAGCGAGCTGGAAAGCGCTATTAACGGTACCCTGAGCAAAACCGAACTCGAAGACCTCTATCTGCCGTACAAACCAAAGCGCCGCACGCGCGGGCAGATTGCGATTGAAGCGGGTCTTGAGCCGCTGGCCGACCTGCTGTGGAACGAACCTTCCCACGATCCAGATACCGAAGCGGCGAAATTCATCGACGCTGACAAAGGCGTAGCGGACACCAAGGCCGCCCTCGACGGCGCGCGTTATATTCTGATGGAACGCTTTGCCGAAGACGCCGCCCTGCTCGCCAAAGTACGTGATTACCTGTGGAAGAATGCCCACATCGTCTCGACCGTCGTCGCGGGTAAAGAGGACGAAGGCGCGAAATTCCGCGACTACTTCGATCACCACGAACCGATTTCAACGACCCCGTCTCACCGTGCGCTGGCAATGTTCCGCGGCCGCAACGAAGGCGTGCTGCAGCTTTCCCTGAATGCCGACCCTCAGTTTGACGAGCCGCCGAAAGAGAGCCACTGCGAGCAGATCATCATCGATCACCTCGGCCTGCGTCTGAACAACGCCCCGGCAGACAGCTGGCGTAAAGGTGTGGTGAGCTGGACGTGGCGTATCAAAGTGCTGATGCACCTCGAAACCGAGCTGATGGGCACCGTGCGCGAGCGCGCCGAAGATGAAGCGATCAATGTGTTTGCCCGCAACCTGCACGACTTGCTGATGGCCGCCCCGGCGGGCCTTCGCGCCACCATGGGTCTCGATCCGGGTCTGCGTACGGGCGTAAAAGTGGCGGTAGTTGACGGCACCGGTAAGCTGGTGGCAACCGACACCATCTATCCACACACTGGCCAGGCAGCGAAAGCGGCTGTCGCAGTGGCAGCACTGTGCGAGAAATACAACGTGGAGCTGGTTGCTATCGGCAACGGTACGGCGTCCCGCGAAACCGAACGTTTCTACCTCGACGTGCAGAAACAATTCCCGAAAGTAACGGCGCAGAAAGTGATCGTCAGTGAAGCGGGGGCATCCGTCTATTCCGCATCTGAACTGGCGGCGCAGGAGTTCCCGGACCTGGACGTTTCTCTGCGCGGCGCGGTCTCTATCGCTCGTCGTCTGCAGGATCCGCTGGCAGAACTGGTGAAGATTGACCCGAAATCCATCGGTGTGGGCCAGTATCAGCACGACGTGAGCCAGACTCAGCTCGCCCGTAAGCTGGATGCGGTGGTGGAAGACTGCGTAAACGCCGTCGGTGTAGACCTGAATACCGCCTCAGTTCCCCTGTTGACCCGTGTTGCAGGCTTAACCCGCATGATGGCGCAGAACATCGTCGCCTGGCGTGATGAGAACGGTCAGTTCCAGAACCGTCAGCAACTGCTGAAGGTGAGCCGTCTGGGACCGAAAGCCTTTGAGCAGTGTGCGGGCTTCCTGCGCATCAACCACGGTGATAACCCGCTGGATGCCTCAACCGTTCACCCGGAAGCGTACCCGGTGGTAGAACGCATTCTGGCTGCCACTCAACAGGCACTGAAAGACCTGATGGGTGATAACAGTGCGCTGCGCAACCTGAAAGCCGCGGATTTCACCGACGATAAATTTGGTGTGCCAACCGTCACTGACATCATCAAAGAGCTGGAAAAACCGGGCCGCGATCCACGTCCTGAGTTCAAAACCGCGACCTTTGCCGACGGCATCGAGACCATGAACGACCTGCTGCCAGGCATGGTGCTGGAAGGCGCGGTGACCAACGTCACCAACTTTGGCGCATTTGTGGATATCGGCGTGCATCAGGATGGCCTGGTCCATATCTCATCCCTTGCCGACAAGTTCGTTGAAGACCCGCACACCGTGGTCAAAGCGGGCGATATCGTGAAGGTCAAAGTGCTGGAAGTGGATTTACAGCGCAAACGAATTGCCCTGACCATGCGTCTGGATGAACAACCCGGCGAAACCAACGCGCGCCGTAGCGGCAATGGTGGTGGCCGCGAGCAGCAGCGCCCGGCCGCTAAAGCCGCGAAACCGCGTGGGCGTGATACTCAGCCTGCAGGCAACAGCGCGATGATGGATGCGCTGGCGGCCGCGATGGGTAAAAAACGCTAACCTCTCACCCTCTCCCCACAGGGGAGAGGGGATCGCGCAGTACGGTATATTCTCTCACTCCTTTATTTAAACCAATAATTAGCACGCCATTAACAAATAGGCCGCTTCTCTCGTCGCCGCATATTCAGCAAATATTGAGCAAGGTCAAACAGGCCGTAAATTAATCCCGCAAACAACATTCCGTCACAGTTTTATTATTGCTGATACAAACTATTCTCATTATCATCGCATAGTAGATTATTTAACCTTCGTGGGATCAGGCATTATGCAATTCACTCCAGACAGTGCATGGAAAATTACCGGTTTTACCCGTGAAATTAGCCCGGCCTATCGGCAAAAGCTGCTGTCACTGGGCATGCTACCCGGCTCGTCTTTCCAGGTCGTGCGCGTTGCCCCGTTAGGTGATCCCGTTCATATCGAAACCCGCCGCGTGAATTTGGTGCTGCGTAAGAAAGACCTCGCATTAATAGAAGTCGAAGCCTTATCTCAATAACAAGCCAGCGGTTTCAGTGAGTCTACTAAAATGAAAAAATTAACTATTGGCTTAATTGGTAATCCAAATTCCGGCAAGACCACGTTATTTAACCAGTTAACCGGAGCGCGTCAGCGCGTGGGTAACTGGGCAGGTGTGACGGTTGAGCGTAAAGAAGGCCAGTTCACGACGACAGACAACCAGGTGACGCTGGTTGACCTTCCCGGCACCTACTCCTTAACCACCATTTCGTCGCAAACCTCGCTCGATGAGCAAATTGCCTGCCACTATATTCTTGGCGGCGACGCGGATCTCCTGATCAACGTGGTCGATGCTTCCAATCTTGAGCGTAACCTCTATCTGACGCTGCAACTGCTGGAACTGGGTATTCCCTGCATCGTGGCGCTTAACATGCTCGACATTGCGGAGAAACAAAAGCTGCGTATCGACGTCGATGCCCTCTCCGCACGCCTGGGTTGCCCGGTGGTTCCGCTGGTGTCGACGCGTGCTCGCGGCATTGATGCCCTGAAGTTGGCGATTGACCGTCATGCGGGGAATCGCGACGTTGAGCTGGTGCATTACGCGCAACCACTTCTGCACGAAGCCGGTCTGCTGGCAGAGGAAATGGACAAAAGCATGCCCGCAAAACAGCGTCTGTGGCTCGGCCTGCAGATGCTGGAAGGGGATATCTACAGCCGTGCATACGCCGGGCATGCGGCAGATAAACTGGATGTCACAATCGCCCGTCTTAGCGACGAGCTGGATGACCCAGCCCTGCACATCGCCGATGCACGTTACCAGACAATTGCCTCGATTTGCGACGTTGTCAGTAACGCCCTTACGGCGGAACCGAGCCGTTTTACCGCTGCGGTAGACAAGATTGTGCTTAACCGTTTCCTGGGTTTGCCGATCTTCCTGCTGGTGATGTACATAATGTTCCTGCTTGCCATTAACATCGGTGGCGCGCTGCAGCCTATTTTCGATGCGGGCTCCGTCGCGGTCTTCGTACACGGTATTCAGTGGGTGGGTTACACCCTGCACTTCCCGGAATGGCTAACCATTTTCCTGGCCCAGGGGATCGGTGGCGGTATCAACACCGTTCTGCCACTGGTGCCGCAAATCGGCATGATGTATCTGTTCCTCTCCTTCCTGGAGGATTCCGGTTACATGGCGCGCGCGGCGTTTGTCATGGACCGTCTGATGCAGGCTCTTGGTCTGCCGGGCAAATCCTTCGTCCCGCTAATTGTTGGCTTCGGCTGTAACGTGCCGTCGGTGATGGGCGCGCGCACCCTTGATGCGCCGCGTGAACGTCTGATGACCATCATGATGGCGCCGTTTATGTCCTGCGGTGCGCGCCTGGCCATCTTTGCGGTTTTTGCGGCAGCCTTCTTTGGCCAACAGGGCGCGCTGGCGGTCTTTTCGCTGTATGTGCTGGGTATTGTGATGGCGATCCTCACCGGTCTGATGCTGAAGCACACCATCATGCGCGGTGAAGCGTCGCCGTTTGTGATGGAGCTGCCGGTGTATCACGTGCCGCATCTAAAAAGCCTGGCGATCCAGACCTGGCAGCGCCTGAAAGGCTTTGTGCTGCGCGCCGGTAAGGTAATTGTCATCGTCAGCATTTTCCTGAGCGCGTTGAACAGCTTCACCCTCAGCGGACAGGCGGCAGATAACATCAACGATTCTGCTCTTGCCTCCGTCAGCCGCGTCATCACGCCAGTCTTCAAACCGATTGGCGTGCATGAGGATAACTGGCAGGCGACGGTTGGCCTGTTCACGGGTGCGATGGCAAAAGAAGTGGTTGTCGGCACCCTGAACACGCTTTACACCGCTGAGAACATTCAGGAGCAGGAATTTAATCCGGCAGAGTTTCACCTCGGTAACGAACTGTTGGGTGCAGTAGAGGAAACCTGGCAGAGCCTGAAAGACACCTTCAGCCTGAGCGTGCTGGCAAACCCTATTGAAGCCAGCAAAGGCGACGGTGAAATGGCGACGGGGGCTATGGGCGTGATGAGTGAGAAGTTTGGCAGCGAGTCTGCAGCTTACAGCTACCTCATCTTTGTCCTGCTCTATATTCCGTGCATCTCCGTGATGGGGGCGATTTCCCGTGAGTCCAGCCGTGGCTGGATGGGATTCTCCATTCTGTGGGGGTTAAACATTGCTTACTCGCTGGCGACGCTCTTTTACCAGACCGTTAACTTTAGCCAGCACCCACGTTATAGCCTGGTCTGTATTCTGGCAGTTGTCCTCTTTAACGTGTTAGTTATCAGTCTGCTACGCCGGGCACGAAGCCGCGTCGATATCGACCTGCTGGCAAACCGTAAAACCGCCGCCACTTGTTGCAGCAGCCCGGCGGGTGACTGTCACTAAGGAGTAAGCCATGGCATCGTTGATTCAGGTTCGTGATCTGCTGGCATTACAAGGGCGGATGGAGGCGAAACAACTGAGCCTCAGCCTGCATACGCCGCAGCCGATGATCGATGCCATGCTGGAAAGGCTGGAAGCCATGGGGAAAGCCGTGCGGATTCAGGAAGACGCGGACGGCTGTCTCTCCGGCAGTTGTAAAAGCTGCCCGGAAGGTAAAGCCTGCCTCAAGGAGTGGTGGGCCTTGCGTTAATAAAGCCGGGCAGAGATGCCCGGCTTTATCGTATTACTTATAGACTTCCGCCGTTGCGCGCACGTTTTTTGTATCTTTATTCGCACTGGTCACCACGTAGTACGTCCCGCCCAGTTCATCCGCCTTTTTCGACAACTCTCTGCGAGCGTCCATCGGCGCGGTGGTGTCAGACGTAGAAATCTCACCAATTTTGGTCAGATTCATCCCGGCAACTTTATCTTTTTCCAGCTCTTTTGCCGCAAAGACGCCAAATGAAAGTGACCCAATAACCAGAGAAGTGACAATACCTGTAACAAGTTTCATAGCCTGACTCTCCTTAGGATTGTTGTTTTGATTGTCGTAGGCAGAACCACCGCAACGACATCTGGAGTATGGTTGCGGTGTAAGACTTTTTCCAGGCTGGATAGAAATTAATCAGTCTAAACGTTGACTTAACGCAATGAGCGCTGAGCAAAACTCCGCCGGATGAGAGATAAACGGGGCATGCGCCGCTTTGGCAATGATCTGCGATTCACTTTCCGGCCAGAGCGAATCCAGCAATGGAACCACTTTCCGTGGAACCAGTCCGTCGAGGTAGCCATAGATACGCAGATGCGGCATCGTCAGCGCAGACAGCGGTTCACGCAGGTCAACCGTTTTCAGGATCTCAAGACCACCGTTAAGCACCGCCACGTCCGGCATCGGCAGGGAAAGCACGGTCTGCTTCAATGCTCTCGCATCCTGACGTGCGGTTTCGGTCCCCATCGTTTGCAATGCGAGGAACCGTTCAACGGTCCGCTGAAAATCTTCACTCAGCTGTTGCTGGAAGCCCGCCAGCACATCCGGTTTTATACCCGGCCACGACGCTTGCGCACTAAAGCATGGCGACGAGGCCACGGTCACCAGCGCGCTCACGCGTTCTGGTCGGGAGAGCGCAATCTGGCTTGCTACCAGCCCGCCCAGGCTCCAGCCCAGCCAGATAGCGTTTTGTGGCGCGGCGGCAAGAACCTGCTGCGCCATCTCATCAAGCGACATAGGGCCAAAACCACGGCTGCGACCAAAACCCGGTAAATCCACCAGATGCAGCGTGAAATGCGAGGCCAATTCCTCGTTTATGCAATTCCATACTTCCGCATTCAGGCCCCATCCGTGCAGCAGCACAAGATGGCAATTTCCTGTCCCTACAGTCTGCCACCACAGCGTCTTCATCAGTTACTGTTCTCTTTATTTCACATGGAGGTTGCACATGCTAACAGTGCCTGGCTTGTGCTGGCTATGCCAAATGCCACTTACACTCAGTGGGTGGGGGATCTGTTCCGTCTGCACGCGGTCGCTGGAAGGACGTCTCACGGTCTGCCCACAATGTGGTTTACCGGCCACGAGCCGACATATACCCTGCGGACGCTGCCTGAAAAAATCCCCGCCCTGGAGCGCGCTGGTGGCGGTGGATGATTATGTTCCACCGTTGAGCAGGCTCATTCACGCCCTGAAGTTTTCCGGCCAGAGTTCGCTGGCGCAACCTCTCGCCCGCCTGTTATTGCTGGCGGTGTTACAGTCTCGTCGTAGCCGCACCCTGCCGAAAATCGACAGAGTGGTGAATGTCCCCTTATACCGACGCCGACACTGGCGGCGCGGCTACAACCAGAGTGACCTGCTCTGTCGACCACTCGCCCGCTGGCTCGGCTGTGAGTATGATGCCTCTGCGCTCACGCGTGTCCATGCCACCGCCATCCAGCATCAGCTCAACGCCCGGCTTCGCAAAAGAAACCTCAAAAATGCCTTTCGCCTTGAATTAGCGGTCAAAGGCCTCCATATCGCGATTGTGGATGATGTCGTCACCACAGGCAGTACCGTTGCTGAACTTTCCCGACTGCTTTTGCGAAGCGGCGCCGCGTCGGTTCAGGTATGGTGTCTGTGCCGTACCTTGTAGCCCTTCTTCAATGGGCGTATGATTATACCCAGGTAATTTAGTCAACTATTAGGCCAAAGCTATGATCCGTATTTCCGATTCTGCACAAGCGCACTTTGCCAAACTGCTGGCAAATCAGGAAGAAGGGACGCAGATCCGCGTGTTTGTGATCAATCCAGGCACTCCGAATGCAGAATGTGGTGTCTCTTATTGTCCGCCGGATGCGGTAGAAGCAACTGACACAGCCCTTAAATTTGAACAGCTCACCGCCTACGTTGATGAGCTGAGCGCACCGTATCTTGAAGATGCGGAGATCGACTTCGTCACCGACCAGCTGGGTTCTCAGCTGACTCTGAAAGCGCCGAACGCGAAAATGCGTAAAGTGGCAGACGATGCGCCGCTGATGGAGCGCGTAGAGTATCTTCTGCAGTCCCAAATCAACCCACAGCTGGCGGGCCACGGTGGTCGTGTTTCCCTGATGGAAATCACCGACGAAGGCTTCGCCATTCTGCAGTTTGGCGGCGGCTGTAACGGGTGTTCCATGGTCGATGTGACCCTGAAAGAAGGGATTGAAAAGCAGCTGCTGAACGAATTCCCGGAACTGAAAGGCGTGCGTGATCTGACCGAGCACCAGCGCGGCGAGCACTCTTACTACTGATTCAGTGCCCGTCTGTATCGCCCGGTGGCGCTGCGCTTACCGGGCCTCGCTTCTCCCCCTTCATTCCCTCCATATGTTGACCTGCGTCTCATAATTCAAATTTAGCCTCCCAGGGTGATTCTCAATCACATCATGTTACCCGTATCATTCTCGTGGGCACTAAGCACTCTCATAACAGCCGACTAAACTTATTGGTTTCCAAGGTATCAGTACTAGTGCCGTAATCACTCTGTTCCCAGTTGGGACAATCGGAATTTGTCGTTGAAACAATGACGTTACCCATAACAATTCAAAGGCCAGGTAAATCATGCCATTAGTCATCGTTGCTATCGGTGTTGTGTTATTACTGCTCTTGATGATCCGTTTCAAAATGAACGGATTTATCGCTCTGGTTCTGGTGGCACTTGCAGTCGGTCTGATGCAAGGGATGCCGCTGGTGAAAGTCATCAGCTCCATTAAAGCCGGTGTCGGCGGGACGCTCGGCAGCCTGGCGTTGATCATGGGCTTCGGTGCCATGCTCGGCAAAATGCTGGCGGACTGCGGTGGTGCTCAACGTATTGCCACCACGCTCATTGCCAAATTTGGTAAGAAGAACATCCAGTGGGCGGTGGTTTTAACCGGTTTTACCGTCGGTTTCGCGCTGTTCTATGAAGTGGGCTTTGTGCTGATGCTGCCACTGGTGTTCACCATTGCGGCGGCGGCAAACATCCCTCTGCTGTATGTCGGTGTACCAATGGCCGCTGCGCTGTCCGTGACGCACGGCTTCCTGCCACCGCACCCGGGTCCAACCGCTATCGCGACCATCTTCCACGCCGATATGGGTAAAACGCTGCTGTTCGGCACAATTCTCGCTATCCCAACAGTGATCCTGGCAGGCCCGGTGTATGCCCGTTTCCTGAAAGGCATTGATAAGCCAATCCCGGAAGGTCTGTACAGCGCAAAAACCTTCACCGAAGAAGAGATGCCTGGCTTTGGCGTCAGCGTCTGGACCTCTCTGGTGCCGGTTATCCTGATGGCGATGCGTGCCGTGGCAGAGATGATCCTGCCGAAAGGTCACCCATTCCTGTCCGTTGCGGAGTTCCTGGGCGACCCGGTGATGGCAACCCTGATTGCGGTATTGATCGCGATGTTCACCTTTGGTCTGAACCGTGGTCGTTCAATGGATCAGATCAACGACACGCTGACCTCCTCCATCAAAATCATTGCCATGATGCTCCTGATCATCGGCGGTGGCGGTGCGTTCAAGCAGGTACTGGTCGACAGCGGCGTGGATAAATACATCGCGGCCATGATGCATGAAACTAACGTGTCACCGCTCCTGATGGCCTGGTCTATCGCCGCGGTTCTGCGTATTGCACTCGGTTCTGCGACCGTGGCCGCCATCACCGCCGGTGGTATCGTTGCACCGCTGATTGCCACGACGGGTGTTAGCCCTGAGCTGATGGTTATCGCAGTCGGTTCCGGTAGCGTGATTTTCTCTCACGTAAACGATCCGGGCTTCTGGCTGTTCAAGGAGTACTTCAACCTGACTATCGGTGAAACCATCAAGTCCTGGTCTGCGCTGGAAACCATTATTTCAGTGTGCGGTCTGGTCGGGGTTCTGCTGTTGAATATGGTTATCTGATGTAAAAAAAGAACCCGCCAGTTGGCGGGTTCTTTTTTATTTCTTCTTCACTACTGCTCTTCTGCGCTTATCCAAATCCTTAATCAGCTTGTTCACCCCATCATCGGCAAACATCTTCTCAAGACTCACGGACAACTTGCGACGCCAGTTCTTGTACTGATAGCTGGTTCCCGGAATGTTCACCGGCCCGGCCATATCAATCCAGTCTTCCGGTTGCAGACCCAGCAGGGCACTGTTGCTGTCAGCAATATAGCGCTGCAAGCCACGGTTGAGCGTCGGGGTCATCGCCATCAGCGACGCCTTATGCCCGGCACGTTTCGGCAGACAGCCATGCTTATGCAAGGCATCCAGCAAGCCCTGTTTCGCCAGCTCACGATCCTGATACAGACCGCGTAACACCTCCTCATCAGGATACAGCCCCAGCGTTTTACCGAGCGTCAGATCACCGCTTTCCCAATAGCCACGCAGCGTAGGAAGATCATGCGTCGTCGCGACTGCCATTGACTGTTCAGGGTACGCTTTCGGCGCGCGGAAGGTTTTCTCATGGTCGTTTTCAAAATAGAGCACTTTATAGGAATACACACCGCTATCACGCAGTTTACTGACAATCTCCACTGGCACAGTACCCAGATCTTCACCGATCACCATGCACTGATGGCGCTTACTTTCCAGCGCCAGGATCGACAGCAGATCGTCAACCGGATACTGTACATACGCCCCGTGGTCCGCCGTTTCACCGTATGGGATCCACCACAGACGCAGCACGGACATCACATGGTCGATACGCAGCGCCCCGCAGTTCTGCATGTTAGCGCGCAGCAGGTCGATAAACGGCTCGTAAGCACGCGCCGCCATCACGTGCGGATCCATCGGCGGTAAGCCCCAGTTCTGACCGAGCGGGCCAAGGATATCCGGTGGCGCCCCCACAGAGGCTTTCAGGCAGTAAAGTTCACGGTCACACCAGGTTTCCGCCCCGCCTTCAGCCACACCCACGGCCAGGTCACGATACAGGCCGATCGGCATCTTGTAGCCCTGGCTTACCTGCCAGCAGGCAGCAAACTGGCTGTACGCCAGCCACTGCAGCCACAGGTAGAAATCCACCTCGTCAGCATGCTTCTTACAGAACGCTTTCACTTCCGGGGTATCAACAGATTGATACGCTTGCGGCCATACCGGCCAGCCCCAGCGCATTTCATCCTCTTTCACCTGGTATGCGTGCAATGCGTCAAATGCCGCCTGCCAGTAAAGGCTTTCGCCCTCCTGGGTAACAAACTGACGAAAAGCCGCCATCTGCTCATCATCGCGCCGGGCAAAACCTTTCCACGCCAGGCGTAAAGCCGCCATCTTCAGCGAGGTAACCGTAGAGTAATCAACCCATTCTGCGTCACGAGCCTGCTTCAGCATCTGCTGGGTGGTCGGAAGTTTCCACCATGCCTGGGCTTCTTTGTTGATTTTGAAGTCATCTAACGCGTTAACGTCGATATAGATGACGTTCAGCCAGCGACGGGACGACGGGCTATACGGGCTGGCACTTTCCGGGTTGGCCGGATAGAGCGCGTGAATAGGGTTAAGACCAATAAATGCGCCGCCGCGCTCCCCCACCGATGCCAGCATTTTTTTCAGGTCGCCAAAATCGCCAATGCCCCAGTTGCTGTCGGAACGCAACGTGTAGAGCTGCACGCAGGCGCCCCACAGCTTTTTACCTTCAAGCAACGCCTGCGGTTCATAGCAACGTTTTGGCGCCACAATCACCCGACAAGGGTATCGCTGGTCGTCCTGAGTGAGCGTTAAGGTGTGATAGCCCTCCGGCAGTTTTGCCGGAAGGTTTAGCATTTTGCCGCCGGTGGCGTGGCCTTTGTGCTGATGCCCTTCTTCGGTGGTGAGCAGCCAGCTAAACTCGCCCCGCCCCTCCACCGCCAGTGGCATCTTTTTGCCTGAAGTGAATACCTTCACATTCGGCACCGGCGCAACCGACGCTTTCGCGTCGGTTTTGTGCATGGCATCCAGCAAACGTCTTTTGGTGTCTGCGCCAATAGACTGCGGTTTGCCGTGAGCATTAATGTAACTGAGGCTGATCCCCGCCGCCTGCGCGGCGCTGTCCAGACGTTTACTCTCCATCGCGCTTCCTTAGCGTTTTGCCTGCCAGATACGGGCCTGATAATCACGAATTGAGCGGTCAGAGCTGAACATACCGCAGCGGGCGGTATTCAGAATGCACGCCCGGGTCCAGGCTTCCTGGTCGCGATACAGAACATCAACCTGTTTTTGTGCGTCGACATAGGCTGTGAAGTCCGCCATCACCAGATACGGGTCACCGCCATGCTTGTCCATGCTGTGCAGCATCTGGTCAAACGCGTGCTTGTCGCCGTCGCTGTATTTACCGCTTTCCAGTTCCTTCAGCACCGCATCAAGCACTTTGTCTTTCTTACGCCATTTCACCGGGTCATAGCCTTTGGCCTTGATGGCTTTCACCTCTTCCACGGTATGACCGAAGATGAAGATATTCTCTTCACCCACTTTCTCGGCGATTTCGACGTTTGCACCGTCCAGTGTGCCAACCGTCAGCGCGCCGTTAAGCGCCAGCTTCATGTTGCCGGTACCGGATGCTTCTTTACCCGCCGTAGAAATCTGCTCAGAGATGTCCGCCGCCGGGATCAGCATTTCAGCCGCCGAGACGCAGTAATCTGGCAGGAATACGACCTTCAGCTTGTCGCCCACTTTCGGGTCGTTGTTTATAGCTTCAGCAACCTTGTTGATGGCCAGAATAATGTTTTTCGCCAGGTAGTAGCCCGGTGCCGCTTTCGCACCGAACAGGAACACGCGTGGTACGCGGTCAGCCTGCGGGTTCTCGCGGATCTCTTTGTACAGCGCCAGAATGTGTAGCAGATTCAGGTGCTGACGTTTGTACTCGTGCAGGCGTTTGATCTGAATATCGAAAATGGCATTCGGGTTGATCTCAATTCCGGTACGCGCTTTGACAAACGCTGCCAGGCGAACTTTGTTTTCCCGCTTGATCGCACGGTACTGCTCGCGGAATTTCGCGTCGTCGGCGTATTTTTCCAGGTTGATGAGCTGGTCCAGATCGTTGGCCCACTCTTTCTTCAGGGTTTTGTCCAGCAGCCCTGCCAGCAGTGGGTTGCACTGCTTGATCCAGCGACGCGGCGTGATGCCGTTGGTCACGTTGTGGAATTTGGTCGGCCACAGCTGGTGATATTCCGGGAACAGATCTTTTACCACCAGATCCGAGTGCAGCGCTGCCACACCGTTTACGGCAAAGCCGCTCACCACGCACATGTTCGCCATGCGCACCTGTTTGTCATGAACCACTGCCAGCTTCGCCCAGACTTCTTTGTCGCCAGGCCAGGTCTTTTTCACCAGCACTTTAAAGTTGTCGTTAATCTTGTTGATGATCTGCATATGACGCGGCAGCAGGGCTTTCACCAGCTTCTCGTCCCAGCACTCCAGCGCTTCTGGCATCAGGGTGTGGTTGGTGTAAGCGAATGTGCGGCTGGTGATGGCCCAGGCGTCATCCCAGCTCAGCTGATGCTCGTCGATCAGCACGCGCAGCAGTTCAGGGATTGCGATCGTCGGGTGTGTGTCGTTGAGCTGAATCACTTCGAAATCAGGCAGCTGCGCCAGCTTGCGGCCCGCCAGATGATGACGACGCAGGATATCCGCCACGGAACAGGCACACTGGAAGTACTGCTGCATCAGACGCAGTTTTTTACCCGCCAGATGGTTGTCGTTCGGGTAGAGGACTTTTGTCAGTTTTTCGGCGTCGATACCTTGCTGTTCAGCACGCAGGAAATCGCCGTCGTTGAATTTGGTCAGGTTGAACGGATGCGCGTGCTTCGCCTGCCACAGACGCAGAGGCTGCGCCACGCCGTTACGGTAACCCAGCACCGGCAGGTCCCAGGCTTCGCCAGTAATGGTGAATGCCGGTTCCCAGAGACCTTGCTTCGTCACTTTCCCGCCAATCCCGACCTGCACATCCAGCTGCGCGTTGTGGCGGAACCACGGGTAAGTATTGCGGTGCCAGTCGTCCGGCGCTTCCATCTGATGACCATCGGCAAATGACTGACGGAACAGGCCGTACTGGTAGTTGAGACCATAGCCAATTGCTGACTGGCCGACGGTTGCCATGGAGTCAAGGAAGCAGGCAGCCAGACGTCCCAGTCCACCGTTACCCAGCGCGGGGTCAATCTCTTCTTCCAGCAGGTCGGTCAGATTAATGTCATGCTCTTTGAGCACATCACCAACGTCCTGATACCAGCCAAGGTTCAGCAGGTTGTTGCCCGTCAGACGGCCAATCAGGAATTCCATCGAGATGTAGTTCACGTGTCGCTGGTTTTTCACCGGCTTTGCCAAAGGCTGAGCATCCAGCTGTTCCGCGAGCGCACCACTCACCGCCTGCCACCACTGGTGAGGCGTCATTTCGTTTGCCGCATGAAGGCCAAAACGCTGCCACTGACGCGTCAGGGCAGCCTGGAATTGAGCTTTGTTGAAGGTAGGCTGTGACATAGGGGATCGGCATCCTTTAGAAAGAAAACACAAGTTGGCGCTAGTGTGCCTGGCTCATTTCACCTCTTCCTCCTCCTGTGGGGGATTAGACAGGGAGGAGTAGCGGGGATGAGCATGAAAATGTGATCGAGGCCACTCTCAGAGCATAGTTCGAGTGTGCCCTGAAGATAAAAAAGTAACCGGGGAGAATGTCAAAGAAATGAAATGCAGTTTCGGGGGTTAATTAAACCCCTCTGAAATGATTACTTACGTAGAATAATATTTCTGCAATCGGGTAATAACTAAGGAGATTATTAATCACTTATAATTTTACCCGAACTTTATTACATTTGACGTCACTATCCCTTTCTGAAACCAGTTTCAGCGCAGCCGTACCAGAACCATACAAGCCAGCATTGACGCGGTGTTAAAGCCTATTCCAGAAAGTTCCATCATCTGTCTGAATGTTTTGTGACAGAGTGCAAATTCAGAGCCACCAAATCCAGACATAACTTGCAATAGTTCTCTTTCTGGCCGACCTTATATCGTATTAATTACGAAGCGCAAGAAAAATAAAATCTCTCGTTCCCCACAGTGAAGTGAAACCTATGTTGATTCCGTCTAAATTAAGTCGCCCGGTTCGCCTTGACCATACAGTGGTCCGCGAGCGCCTGTTGGCTAAACTTTCCGGCGCGCATAATTTCCGACTGGCGCTGGTTACGAGCCCTGCAGGCTATGGAAAAACAACGCTCATTTCGCAATGGGCCGCAGGTAAGAGCGATCTTGGCTGGTACTCCCTTGATGAGGGCGATAACCAGCAAGAGCGTTTTGCCAGCTATTTGATTGCCGCTATTCAACAGGCCACCAATGGACACTGCGTCGCCAGTGAAGTGATGGTGCAAAAGCGCCAGTACGCCAGCCTGTCCTCCCTTTTCTCTCAGCTATTTATTGAACTGGCCGAATGGCATCGCCCGCTGTATGTGGTGATTGATGATTATCATCTCATCACTAACCCGGTAATTCATGAGTCGATGCGTTTCTTCCTGCGCCATCAACCGGAAAACCTGACTCTGGTGGTACTGTCACGAAACCTGCCGCAGTTGGGTATTGCCAACCTGCGCGTGCGCGATCAACTTCTGGAAGTGGGCAGCCAGCAGCTGGCTTTTACTCATCAGGAAGCGAAACAGTTCTTTGACTGCCGTCTGACCTCCCCCATCGAGGCATCAGAAAGCAGCCGGATGTGTGACGATGTCGCAGGCTGGGCCACCGCATTGCAGTTAATTGCCCTCTCTGCCCGGCAAAACAACAGCCCGGCGCATCAGTCAGCGCGTCGACTGGCTGGGATCAATGCCAGCCATCTTTCTGATTATCTTGTGGATGAGGTGCTGGACAGCGTCGATCCGTCTACCCGTAACTTCCTGCTGAAAAGCTCCCTGCTGCGTTCCATGAACGACGCGCTGATTGTGCGCGTGACGGGCTGCGAAAACGGCCAGCTACAGCTTGAAGAAATTGAACGTCAGGGCCTGTTCCTGACGCGTATGGACGATCCCGGCGAATGGTTCAGCTACCATCCGCTGTTTGGCAGTTTCCTGCGCCAGCGTTGCCAGTGGGAGCTTGCGGTTGAACTGCCGGAAATTCATCGCGCTGCCGCCGAAAGCTGGATGGCACAAGGCTTCCCGAGCGAGGCGATCCATCATGCGCTGGCCGCAGGTGATGCCAACATGCTGCGTGATATTCTCCTCAACCATGCGTGGGGCTTGTTCAACCACAGCGAGCTGACGCTGCTTGAAGAGTCTCTCAAAGCGCTGCCGTGGGAAAGTCTGCTGGAGAACCCGCGTCTGGTGTTGCTGCAGGCCTGGCTGATGCAGAGCCAACATCGCTATAGCGAAGTGAATACCCTGCTGGCACGTGCGGAGCAGGAGATGGAAAGCAACATGGACACGCCCCTGCACGGTGAATTTAACGCCCTGCGGGCCCAGGTGGCGATTAACGACGGCGACCCGGATGAAGCCGAACGCCTGGCGATGGTCGCACTGGATGAACTGCCGCTGGCCAACTTCTACAGCCGGATCGTTGCCACGTCGGTACACGGTGAAGTGCTGCACTGCAAAGGCGAGCTGACGCGCTCCCTTTCGCTGATGCAGCAAACGGAACAAATGGCACGGCGCCATGATGTCTGGCACTACGCGTTGTGGAGCCTGATCCAGCAAAGCGAAATTCTGTTCGCTCAGGGGTTCCTGCAGGCTGCCTGGGAAAATCAGGAAAAAGCCTTCCAGCTGATTCGGGAACAGCATCTGGAACAGTTGCCGATGCACGAGTTCCTGTTGCGTATTCGCGCTCAACTCCTGTGGGCATGGTCACGTCTGGATGAAGCTGAAAGTTGCGCCCGCCAGGGTGTGGACGTGCTTTCTGGCTTCCAGCCGCAGCAACAGTTGCAGTGTCTGGCGCTGCTGGTGCAGTGTTCGCTGGCGCGTGGCGATCTCGATAACGCCCGTAATCATCTTAACCGTCTCGAAAACCTGCTGGGCAACGGTCAGTATCATAGCGACTGGGTATCGAACGCCGATAAGGTCCGGGTGATTTACTGGCAAATGACAGGCGATAAAAAATCCGCCGCCAACTGGCTGCGTCAGACGCCAAAACCGGAATTTGCTAACAACCACTTCCTGCAGAGCCAGTGGCGTAACATTGCCCGCGCGCAGATCCTGCTCGGTGAATTAGAGCCCGCGGAGATTGTGCTGGAAGAGCTGAACGAGAACGCGCGCGGCCTGCGTCTGATGAGCGATCTGAACCGCAACCTGCTGCTGCTGAACCAGCTCTACTGGCAGGCGGGTCGTAAAAATGATGCTCAGCGTGTACTGCTGGAAGCGCTGCAACTCGCGAACCGCACCGGGTTTATCAGCCACTTTGTGATTGAAGGTGAAGTGATGGCGCAGCAGCTGCGTCAGTTGATTCAGCTTAATACGCTGCCGGAACTCGATCAGCATCGTGCTCAACGTATTCTGCGCGAAATCAACCAGCACCATCGCCATAAGTTTGCGCATTTCGATGAGAACTTTGTCGAACGTCTGTTGAACCACCCGGAAGTACCGGAGCTTATCCGCACCAGCCCGCTCACTCAACGTGAATGGCAGGTACTGGGGCTGATCTACTCCGGCTACAGCAATGAACAAATTGCGGGTGAACTGGCGGTGGCGGCGACCACCATCAAAACGCATATCCGCAACCTGTATCAAAAGCTGGGCGTGGCGCACCGTCAGGATGCGGTCCAGCATGCGCAGCGATTGTTGAAGATGATGGGGTACGGAGTGTAATTCATTGCCCGGCAGCGCTACGCTTGCACGGGCCTACGGAGTTTTGTAGGTCGGGTAAGCGCAGCGCCACCCGACACAATTCCTAGCACAATTCCAGCTGCAAATTATTATCTTTAATCACCTGCATCACGCCCGCCGGCGGCATCACGTCGGTATAGACCGCATCCACCATGCTGATGCTTCCCATGTTTACCATCGCATTACGGCCAAACTTCGAATGGTCTACCACCAGCATCACATGACGTGAGTTTTCAATAATCGCGCGCTTGGTACGCACCTCGTGATAATCAAACTCCAGCAGCGAGCCGTCGCTGTCGATGCCGCTGATCCCGAGAATGCCAAAATCGAGGCGGAACTGAGAGATAAAGTCGAGGGTCGCTTCGCCGATAATCCCGCCGTCGCGGCTTCGCAGTTCGCCGCCCGCGAGAATAATGCGGAAATCGTCTTTCTGCATCAGGGTGTTGGCGACGTTCAGGTTGTTGGTGACCACGCGCAGGTTCTCGTGATCCAGCAGCGCATGGGCGACCGCTTCCGGCGTGGTGCCGATATCAATAAACAGCGTCGCCCCGTTAGGGATCTGGCTGGCGACCTTACGGGCAATGCGTTCTTTCTCTGCCGTCTGCGTGGCTTTACGATCGTGCCAGGAGGTGTTGACCGAGCTGGACGGCAGCGCCGCCCCGCCGTGGTGGCGCAGAATACGGTTCTGATCGGCCAGATCGTTCAGGTCACGACGGATGGTTTGCGGGCTGACGGCAAACTGCTCAACCAGCTCTTCAGTACTGACGTATCCCTGTTTTTTTACCAGTTCGATAATGGCGTCATGACGTTGTGTTTGTTTCATCAATTATCCCTGAGAATTATGTTCGTTTTCGCGCATGGAGCGTATCGGCAAAGGCCATTGCCAACCCGACAACCAGGCCAGTGACGTGTGCCCCATTGGCGATAGACATACCAAACAGATCAAACCATCCGGCAATTAGCCATATTAACGCAAAGGTTATGAGTCCGCGTTGCAAATAGATGCCGCTTTCCGGGTCGCGTTCCCCGCGAAGCCAGACGTAGCCCATCAGGGCGTATACCACGCCAGACAGCCCACCGAACCACGGACCGCTGAATTTATGCTGCACATAGCCGCTCAGCAGGGCGCTAATAATGGTGATAACGATCAGCTTGCCGCTGCCGAGCCGCTTCTCAACGATACCGCCGAGATACCACCACCACAGCAGGTTAAAGAGGATGTGCATCACCGAGAAGTGCATCAGCGCGTGGGTAAAGTAGCGCCAGACATCAAACTCCAGAGAGGGGTCGTACGGCCACGCCAGAGCGATCATCACGCTCTGGTCACCCACCACGTTCATAATGATAAAGACGACAATACAGGCCGCCATCAGCAGTAGCGTAAACGGCCCTGCACGTTCACGCACGGTGGCGAAGAAAGGAAAACGACGATAATGCAACCCACTGCCCGTCTGGCCAGATTGCCAGCTGGCAGCCAGATAGCGCGGGTCGCCGGGGTTCTCAAGAAAACGCGCCAGCTCCTCGTTTACCCGCCCTGCCTGGCTCTCGTCGGCCAGCCAGACATCGGTCTGAGTATGTTGCTGGATGGTCAGAATAACACCCTGCGTCGCCATGTAGTCGACAAACGCCTGGGCGACACGCGGGTTGGTAAAAGAGGTGATCATCAACATGGGTAGCGGTCGCTTATTTCCACACAAAAGGGGACAGTATAGCGGGATCAGCGCTCAAACGCGTACTCAACTTCTGCCGGGAAATGGCGATGCCAGGCATCGAATCCGCCGTCGACGCTGTATACCGCATCATAACCCTGCTGAAGCAGGTACTGCGCCGCACCTTTACTGCTGTTGCCGTGGTAGCACATGACCATCACCGGTGTGTCGAAGTCGTTATCGCGCATAAACGCGCCCAGCGTGTCGTTGGTAAGGTGGAACGCGCCCGGCGTGTGGCCCATCGCAAAACTCTGCGGATCGCGGATGTCCACCAGCACCGCCGTTCCCTGGTGCATTTTCTGATGGGCTTCTTCTACGTTAATACATTCAAACTGATCCATGGTGTTCTCTTTACATTGGTCAACGGCACTATTTTACCCCGTAGTGTACGTCCTGGCGGCGGGTAAACGCCATTATGTTATCCATATCACTCTAAATTGTTTTTTTGATGTTACCAAAAGCGCGTTCCTTTGCTATTATGAGCGATATCGAACATTTCTGAGCTTTAACGAAAGTGCATGAGGGTGTTATGGAAACCAAAGATCTGATTGTGATAGGCGGTGGCATCAACGGTGCCGGTATTGCGGTCGATGCCGCAGGACGCGGATTATCCGTACTGATGCTGGAAGCTAACGATCTCGCCTGCGCGACGTCGTCCGCCAGCTCCAAACTGATTCACGGTGGCCTGCGCTACCTGGAACACTACGAATTCCGCCTGGTCAGCGAAGCGCTGGCTGAACGTGAAGTATTGTTGAAAATGGCACCGCATCTGGCGATTCCGATGCGTTTCCGCCTGCCCCATCGCCCGCATCTGCGTCCGGCCTGGATGATCCGAATCGGTCTGTTTATGTACGATCACCTGGGTAAACGCACCAGTCTGCCGGGTTCGAACGGTTTGCGTTTTGGTTCAGAATCGGTCCTTAAACCTGAAATCGTGCGCGGATTCGAATATTCCGATTGCTGGGTAGACGATGCACGTCTGGTTCTGGCGAACGCACAGATGGTGGTGAAGAAAGGCGGCGAGGTGAAAACCCGCACCCGCGCGACCTCTGCTCGTCGTGAAAACGGTCTGTGGATTGTCGACGCGGAAGACATCGATACCGGCGAGAAATTCAGCTGGAAAGCACGCGGCCTGGTCAACGCCACCGGTCCGTGGGTGAAACAGTTCTTTGACGAAGGCATGCACCTACCTTCACCGTACGGTATTCGCCTGATCAAAGGCAGCCATATTGTGGTGCCGCGCGTACATACTCAGAAGCAGGCTTATATTCTGCAGAACGAAGATAAGCGCATCGTGTTTGTGATCCCGTGGATGGACGAGTTTTCGATTATCGGCACCACCGACGTGGAGTACAAAGGCGATCCGAAAAACGTTGAGATCGACGAGAGCGAGGTCAACTACCTGCTGAAAGTGTATAACGCGCACTTTAAGAAACAGCTGTCTCGTAATGATGTGGTCTGGACTTACTCCGGCGTGCGTCCGCTGTGCGATGACGAATCGGATTCACCGCAGGCCATCACCCGCGACTATACGCTTGATATTCACGACGTAGATGGGCAGGCACCGCTGCTGTCGGTGTTTGGCGGCAAACTCACCACTTATCGTAAGCTGGCCGAGCACGCGCTGGAAAAACTGGTGCCGTATTATAAAGGCATTGGCCCGGCATGGACCAAAGGTGCCGTGCTGCCTGGCGGAGATATCGGGGGTAACCGCGATGATTATGCCGCGAAGCTGCGTCGCCGCTATCCGTTCATCACCGAAGGGATGGCACGCCATTATGCCCGTACTTACGGTAGCAACACGGAGTGGATCCTGGGTGAAGCCAAAGAGATTGCCGATCTGGGCGAACATTTCGGCCATGAACTGTACGAAGCCGAGTTGCGTTATCTGGTTGAACACGAGTGGGTGCGCCGCCTGGATGACGCCATCTGGCGTCGTACTAAAGAAGGGATGTGGCTGGATGCCGAGCAGCAGTCTCGCGTGGCGCAGTGGTTACTGCAAAATGCGGGGAAGCGTGAGCTGTCGCTGGCGTCCTGATGTGAAAAAATGCCCGGTGGCGCTACGCTTACCGGGCCTACGGGATCAAGTAGGCCGGGTAAGGCGTAGCCGCCACCCGGCTTTGTTTTTACAACCTTACCGGATCAATATGCCAGATCGTCTCGGCATACTCTTTGATGGTCCTGTCTGACGAGAAATACCCCATATTGGCGATATTGTGCATCGCGGCACTGGTCCATTTCTCCTGCTGCCGGTACAGTTCGTCTACTTTATCCTGACAATCCACGTAGCTGCGATAATCCGCCAGCACCTGATAGTGATCGCCAAAGTTAATCAGCGAATCCACCAGGTCACGATAGCGGCCAGGCTCGTCAGGGCTAAACACGCCGGTGGCGATTTGCGTCAATACCTGGCGTAGCTCTTCATCCTCTTCGTAATATTTACGCGGCGAGTAACCCTGCTTACGCAGCGCTTCGACCTCTTCCGTTGTGTTACCGAAGATAAAGATGTTATCTGCACCGACATGCTCCAGCATCTCAACATTCGCCCCGTCCAGCGTACCAATGGTCAGCGCGCCGTTAAGGGCAAACTTCATGTTACTGGTACCGGACGCTTCCGTACCTGCCGTGGAAATCTGCTCAGAGAGATCCGCCGCCGGGATGATCAGCTGCGCCAGGCTGACGCTGTAGTTCGGGATGAACACCACCTTCAGCTTATCGCCAATTTCCGGATCCAGGTTGACCACCTTCGCCACATCATTGATGAGGTGGATGATATGCTTGGCCATGTAGTAGGCGGAAGCCGCCTTACCGGCAAAGATCTTCACCCGTGGCACCCACTCGGCCGTGGGATCGGCCTTGATGCGGTTGTAATGGGTGATCACATGCAGCACGTTCATGAGCTGACGTTTGTACTCGTGGATGCGCTTGATCTGCACATCGAACAGCGCTTTCGGGTTGGCGACTACGTTCAGGTGTAGTGCAAGATATACTGACAAACGCTTTTTGTTCAGCAGCTTGGCTTCACGCACGGCTTTGTTGACCGTCGGGAAATCAATGTGCTGTTCCAGCTCGCTCAGCTGGCTCAAATCGGTACGCCAGGTGCGGCCGATATTCTCATCCAGCACCTCAGAGAGCGGCTGATTGGCCAGCGCCAGCCAGCGTCGTGGCGTCACGCCGTTGGTCACATTGCAAAAACGTGTCGGGAAGATCTTCGCGAAGTCAGCAAACAGCGACTGTACCATCAGGTTTGAGTGCAGTTCGGACACTCCGTTAACCTTGTGGCTGATCACCACCGCCAGCCAGGCCATGCGCACACGGCGGCCGTTCGACTCATCAATGATCGACGTACGACTCAGCAGGCCGGTATCGTTCGGGTACTGCTCCTGCAACGTCTTGAGGAAGTAATCGTTAATCTCAAAGATGATCTGCAGATGGCGCGGCAGGATTTTGCCGAGCATATCCACCGGCCAGGTTTCCAGCGCTTCGCTCATCAGCGTGTGGTTGGTGTATGAGAACACCTGACAGGTCACTTCAAACGCATCATCCCAGCTGAACTTATGTTCGTCGATCAGCAGGCGCATCAGTTCTGGAATGGAGAGCACCGGGTGGGTGTCGTTGAGGTGAATCGCGGTTTTCTCCGCCAGGTTGGCGTAGGTTTTGTGCAGCTGGTAGTGACGGCTCAGGATATCCTGAATTGTCGAGGACACCAGGAAATACTCCTGGCGCAGACGCAGCTCACGCCCGGAGTAGGTTGAGTCATCCGGGTAAAGGACACGGGACACGTTCTCGGAGTGGTTTTTATCTTCCACCGCCGCGAAGTAGTCACCCTGGTTGAATTTACCGAGGTTAATTTCACTACTGGCCTGGGCGCTCCACAGGCGCAGCGTGTTGGTGGCGTCAGTGTCGTAGCCCGGGATGATCTGGTCATAGGCCACGGCCAGGATCTCTTCGGTTTCCACCCAGCGGGATTTTTTCCCTTCCTGTTGAATACGTCCACCGAAGCGCACTTTGTAGCGCGTGTTATGGCGTTTGAACTCCCAGGGGTTGCCATATTCCAGCCAGTAGTCCGGCGACTCTTTCTGACGTCCGTCGACGATGTTCTGCTTGAACATGCCGTAGTCATAGCGAATACCGTAACCACGACCCGGCAGCGCCAGCGTCGCCAGCGAATCCAGGAAGCAGGCTGCAAGGCGTCCCAGACCGCCGTTACCGAGACCCGGGTCATTCTCTTCGTCAATCAGTTCTTCTAAATCTAACCCCATCTCTTCCAGGGCGTTTTTGACGTCGTCATAAATACCGAGCGACAACAGCGCATTGGAAAGTGTGCGGCCAATCAAAAATTCCATCGACAGGTAATAAACCTGACGCGTTTCCTGTGAGAGCTGGGCACGGTTGGAGCGCAGCCAGCGTTCAACTAAGCGGTCACGCACGGCAAACAGGGTGGCGTTCAGCCACTCGTGTTTGTTCGCGATGACCGGATCTTTCCCGATGGTAAACATCAGCTTGTAGGCGATAGAGTGCTTTAACGCCTCAACGCTGAGTGTGGGTGAAGAGTAGCTAAAAGGTGCATTCATATCAGTGACTCCGCCTTGTTACATCAAGCGTTGATAAAGATCGCGGTATGACTGCGCCGCAACGTGCCAGCTAAAGTCCATGCTCATCGCCTGGCGCTGAACATAACGCCACAAGGAAGGCCGGGACCATAAAACAAAAGCACGCCGAATCGCCCGTAACAACGACCAGGCATTACTGTCTTCAAACACAAACCCGCTGGCGATACCGTCCGCCAGGTTTTCCAGAGAGCTGTCGGAAACCGTGTCAGCCAGCCCACCCGTGCGACGCACCAGCGGTAACGTGCCGTATTTCAGGCCGTAGAGTTGCGTCAGGCCGCAGGGTTCGAAACGGCTTGGCACCAGGATGACGTCCGCGCCGCCCATAATGCGGTGCGAAAACGCCTCGTGATAGCCAATCTGCACCCCAACCTGACCGGGATGTTCCGCCGCAGCAGCCAGAAAACCCTCCTGCAGCACCGGATCACCCGCGCCAAGCAGCGCCAGTTGCCCTCCCTGCTCCAGTAAACCAGGCAGCGCTTCCAGCACCAGATCCAGCCCTTTCTGGCTGGTCAGACGGCTGACCACGGCGAACAACGGTACTTTGTCGTTCACCTTCAGACCCATGGCAATTTGCAGCTGGCGCTTGTTTTCGGCTTTGTCCTCGACCGAATCACGGCCATAGCGCGACGCCAGCAGGAGATCGGTTTCCGGGCTCCAGATCTTTTCATCCACACCGTTCAGAATACCCGACAGGCGCCCTTCACGATGCCGCTGTCGCAGTAGCCCTTCCAGGCCATAACCAAACTCCGGCTGGGTAATTTCCCGGGCGTAAGTCGGGCTCACGGCGGTAATATGATCGGCATAGTAAAGCCCGGCTTTCAGAAACGAGATCTGCCCGTTAAACTCCAGCCCGTGCATGTTATAGAACGACAGTGGCAGATCGATTTCATGCATGTGATGGGCATAGTACATCCCCTGATATGCCAGGTTATGCACGGTAAAGACTGACCTTGCCGGGTGGCCGCGCGCGGCCAGATACGCCGGGGCAAGCCCGGCGTGCCAGTCGTGCGCGTGCACCACATCCGGACGCCAGAACGGATCCAGCCCCGTCGCCATTTCTGCACCGACCCAGCCGAGCAACGCAAAGCGCAGCACGTTGTCCGGGTAAGCAAACAGGTTGGTGTCGTGATACGGACTCCCGGGCCTGTCGTATAAGTGCGGCGCGTCAATCAGGTAGATCCCAACGCCGTTGTAATGTCCAAACAGCAGGGTGATGCGCCCGGCAAAAGTCTCACGACGCGTCACCACTTTTGCATCAGGAATACCACGCCGGATATCCGGAAATGCGGGCAGCAGGACTCGGGTATCCACCCCTCCGGCGATTTGCGCCGCCGGTAATGCACCAAGAACATCCGCCAGGCCGCCCGTTTTTAACAACGGAAACATCTCAGAACATACGTGTAAAACCTGCATCATCGCTCCTGTTTGATCTGCAGCTTCCGCAACATTTCCCGTGTTACTAACACGATTCCCTCTTCCGAACGGTAGAAGCGACGCGCGTCTTCTTCCGCATTTTCACCAATGACCATCCCCTCTGGAATGACACAGGCGCGGTCGATAACGCAACGACGCAGGCGACACGAACGTCCTACCCAGACATCCGGCAATAAGACTGCCGAATCAATATTACAGAATGAATTTATCCGCACGCGGGGGAACAGCACAGACTGCACCACCACCGACCCTGAAATAATGCATCCGCCAGAAACCAGCGAGTTCAGTGTCATACCGTGGCTACCCGAACGGTCCTGAACGAATTTGGCTGGCGGCAGCGATTCCATATGAGTACGAATCGGCCAGTTCTGATCGTACATATCCAGCTCAGGGGTCACCGAAGCCAGGTCGAGGTTCGCCTTCCAGTACGCCTCCAGCGTTCCCACATCGCGCCAGTAAGGTTCCGCATTTGGGTCGGATTGCACGCAGGACAACGGGAAGGGATGTGCATACGCCATGCCAGCTTGCGTAATTTTCGGGATGATATCTTTGCCAAAGTCATGGCTGGAGTTTTCGTCTTTGTCGTCTTCTTCGAGCAGTTCATAAAGGTAATCTGCATCAAAGACATAGATCCCCATACTGGCGAGTGATTTCGTATCATCTCCCGGCATGGTCGGCGGGTTTGCAGGTTTTTCGACGAAGTCGATAATTTTGTCGTCCGCATCCACGTGCATTACGCCAAACGCCGTCGCTTCAGCAACGGGCACCGGCAGACACGCCACGGTGCAACGCGCCCCTTTTTCGACATGGTCGATGAGCATGTGGGAGTAGTCTTGCTTGTAAATATGATCCCCGGCGAGGATCACGATGTATTCCGCGTTATAACGACGAATGATATCGAGGTTTTGCGTCACCGCATCCGCCGTGCCCCGGTACCAGTTTTCGCCGTGAACGCGCTGCTGGGCCGGGAGGAGATCGACAAACTCATTCATCTCTTCGCTGAAGAAGGACCAGCCGCGCTGGATATGCTGCACCAGCGTGTGTGATTGATACTGCGTAATGACGCCAATGCGGCGGATGCCAGAGTTGAGGCAATTGGAGAGTGCGAAATCAATGATACGGAACTTACCACCAAAGTGAACAGCCGGCTTGGCGCGTTTGATGGTCAAATCTTTCAGACGGGTACCACGCCCACCAGCGAGTATCAGGGCAACCGTTTTTAATGGTAGCTGGCGTGCCAACATTAAGGGATCGTTCTTCTCTAATCTAACCATGACTAACTCCTTTTTTATCATCTTTGGAATACACACACTCCGTGCGCAGGCCCGTGCCAGACAGCCATTACTACCGGATTATCCGCTCCGGCAAAGGGGGGAACGGCGCGCCATTCCCCTTCAGGTAAAACAATCTCTGCGACATCATCCGTCGCGTTCAGCGTAACCAGCCATTTATCCGAAAGCAGGATTTGCAGCCGTGGTACACCGTGTTGCCACTCTTGCGCGCTTAGTGGTTGCGCGTCTTTATTCAACCAGCGAACGTTTCCGTCCCCCTCTTCCCACCAGCGGTCGGTGGTCAGGGCCGGGATTTGCTGGCGAAGGTGGATCAGCGCAGCGGTAAAATGGATCAGCCCGCTGTTCGCCTCCCCCCAGTCAAGCCAGGTTAAGGTGTTGTCCTGGCAATACGCATTGTTGTTACCGTGCTGGCTGTGGCCGTGCTCATCGCCCGCCAGCAGCATCGGCGTCCCCTGCGACAACAGAAGCGTTGTCAGCAGCGCATGAACGCTGGCGCGCCGCCGCTCGATAACGTCAAGGCTTCCGCCTAACCCTTCTATACCATGATTGAAGCTATGGTTATTGTTAGTGCCATCGCGATTCTCTTCGCCGTTAGCCTCATTGTGTTTCTGATTGAAACAAACGCAGTCCCTGAGCGTAAAACCGTCGTGCGCCGTCAACAGGTTGACGGTTGCCGACGGTCGTTTACCGTCGCGCTTAAAGAGATCGCTTGACGCGGCAAAGCGCCCGGCAAATTCCCCCAGCGAGAGATTTCGCTCCAGCCAGAAGCGGCGCGCGGCATCGCGATAGTGATCGTTCCACTCGGCAAACAGCGGAGGGAAATTCCCGACCTGATAACCGCCTTCGCCGATGTCCCACGGCTCCGCGATGAGCTTCACCTGCGAGAGCACCGGGCAGTTTTTTATCGCCTCAAACAGCGGCGCCTGCTGGCTGAACGCCGGCGTGCGTCCCATCACGGGCGCCAGGTCGAAACGAAAACCGTCCACGTGGAACGTTTCCACCCAGTATTTCAGGCATTCATAAGCAAAATGCGTGACCGCCGGATGGCTGAGATTGAGCGTGTTACCGCAGCCGGTCCAGTTCTCGTAATCGCCATCCTGCCTGATCCAATAATAGCTACGGTTATCAATTCCGCGCATGGAGAGCGTCGGACCATCGAGATCGCTTTCTGCGCTGTGGTTCAACACCACATCCAGAATGACTTCAATTCCCGCAGCATGGAGCGCTTTCACCGCATCGCGGAACTCGTCCCGCGCTTTTTCCGGATGGACGGCATAGCGGGGTTCGAGCGCGAACATCGCCAGCGGGTTGTAGCCCCAGTAGTTGCTCAACCCCAGCCGCTGCAGACGCGGCTCGCTGGCAAAATGGGCAACGGGTAACAGTTCAAGAGCGGTGATGCCGAGGTGTTTCAGGTAGGCGATCATCGTCGGATGCCCGAGCGCCTTGTAGGTGCCGCGCATCTCTTTGGGGATGGAAGGATGCAGATACGTCAGCCCTTTGACATGGGCCTCATAAATGACGGTTTTGCCCCACGGCGTGGCCGGTGGCGCATCGTCCTCCCAGTCATAGAGATCGTGCACTACCACGCTTTTTGGCACCACATGGGCACTGTCGCGATGGTCAGGCTCACCATAACCAACATGGAAAATCGGGTCGTCTTTAAACTCACCGTCCACGCGATGCGCACACGGATCAATCAACAGCTTTGCAGGGTTAAACCAGTGCCCTTGCGCAGGTTCCCACGGACCATGAACGCGAAAACCATAGTGCATACCTGGCCGTCCTCCGGCCAGGTAACCGTGCCAGGTATCCCCCGTGCGCGACGGCAAATCGTAACGGTGCTCGTTACCCTCACCGTCAAAAACACACAGTTCTACCCGCTCAGCGTGAGCAGAAAAGAGGGTGAAATTCACACCCTTTCCGTCAAAACTCGCCCCGAGCGGTTCGGGTTGACCTGCCGTAAGCTGCGTCATTCACCCTCCCTCATCAGCCAGATAGTGCCAAGCGGCGGTAGCGTGAGACTCAGGGAGTTTGGCCGCCCGTGACTTTCGATGGCATCGCTTTGCACCAGACCACCATTGCCGGTGTTGCTGCCATGGTAGTGCATGGAGTCGGTATTCAGGATTTCGCGCCATTTACCCGGCTGATTAATGCCAAAGCGATAGTGTTGACGCGGTACAGGCGTGAAGTTGCTGGCGACGATGATCTCGTTACCCGCTTTATCTCGCCGCACAAAGACAAACACCGAGCGCTCATGGTCATCCACCACCAGCCACTCAAAGCCGTACGGGTCAAAGTCGAGCTCATGCAGCGCTTTGTGATGACGATAGGTCAGGTTCAGGTCACGCACCAGACGCTGCACGCCGTGGTGCCAGTTGTCACCGCCTTCCAGCAGATGCCAGTCGAGGCTGGCGTCGTGGTTCCATTCGCGTCCCTGAGCGAACTCATTGCCCATAAACAGCAGTTTTTTGCCCGGGAACGCAAACATCCAGCCGTAGTAGGCGCGCAGGTTGGCAAATTTCTGCCACGCATCGCCCGGCATGCGGTCGAGAATGGATTTCTTGCCGTGCACCACTTCATCGTGCGACAGCGGCAGCATGAAGTTTTCGGTGTAATTGTAGAGCATCCCGAACGTCAGCTTATCGTGATGGTACTTGCGGTGAACCGGATCCAGCTTCATGTAGTCGAGCGTGTCATGCATCCAGCCCAGGTTCCACTTGTACCAGAACCCCAGTCCACCTAATGACGGCGGACGGGAGACGCCCGCAAAGTCGGTCGACTCTTCCGCCATGGTCACGGCACCGTCCACCTGCTCACCGATAATGCGGTTGGTGCTGCGCAGGAACTCAATCGCTTCCAGGTTTTCACGGCCGCCAAACTCGTTCGGGATCCACTCTCCCTCTTTGCGGCTGTAATCGCGATAGATCATGGATGCCACGGCATCAACACGCAGAGCATCAATGCCAAAGCGCTCAATCCAGTACAGGGCATTTCCGACCAGGTAGTTCGCGACTTCGCGGCGACCGTAGTTGTAGATCAGCGTATTCCAGTCCTGGTGATAACCTTCTCGCGGGTCGCTGTGCTCGTACAGATTCGTACCATCAAACTCTGACAAGCCAAAGTCATCCGACGGGAAATGGCCTGGTACCCAGTCGAGGATCACATTCAGCCCGGCGGCATGCGCGGCATGGATGAAATAGCGGAAGTCATCGCGCGTGCCGAAGCGGCGCGTAGGCGCATACAGCCCGGTTGGCTGATAACCCCAGCTACCGTCGAACGGGTGTTCGTTGACCGGCAGCAGCTCAAGGTGAGTAAAGCCCATCCATTTGGCATACGGCACCAGCTGGTCGGCAAGCTCCCGGTAGCTGAGCCAGAAGTTGTTATCGGTGTGGCGGCGCCAGGAGCCAAGATGCACTTCATAGACGGAGATAGGTGCATCGAAGCGGTTGGCCTGTTTGCGCTCTTCCGTCTGAGTGATCTTCTCTGGCAGGCCACAAATCAGCGATGCCGTATCCGGGCGCATCTGGGCTTCAAAGGCGTACGGGTCGGCTTTAATGCGCAGCTTGCCGTGGGCATCGATCATCTCGAATTTGTAGAGCTGTCCGTTGTGCGCCCCGGGGATAAACAGTTCCCAGATCCCCGTTTCCCGGCGCAGGCGCATCGGGTGGCGACGACCGTCCCAGTAGTTGAATTGTCCGACAACGGAGACGCGTTGGGCGTTGGGTGCCCACACGGCAAACCGCGTGCCGGTGATACCATCCATCGTGTCTGCATGGGCACCCAGCGTTTCATAAGGCCGCAAATGGGTTCCTTCAGACAGCAGCCATGCGTCCATCTCCTGCAAAAGAGGACCAAAGCTGTAGGGATCATCAATGAGATTTTGCTGGCCGTGCCAGATGACGGCGAGCTGATAACGGAAAGGGTTTTTACGACGGGGCATCACGCCAGAGAAGAAACCGCGCGAGTCGAGGCATTCCAGATTGCCCACTTTGCGGCCGGTTTTGGGTTCGATAACCCACACTTCTGTCGCATCCGGTAACAACGCCCGGACTTCCAGCCCGGTCTCTGTACGGTGCATCCCCAGCACGGAAAAGGGGTCGGCAAAATGACCCGCAATAAGCGCATTAATCACGTCTCTATCCACACGATCGGACATGGTATTCATCCTGTTTTTTATGTCGTCCTTTTTTAGCGCCTGGGACGACTTTAATGTGACCTGAACGAGCATCCTCACAGCCCGTCCTAACCTCAGGTAAGAAATGACTCTTCCTTAAAGCATAGCCAACGCTCTAAATGACTCCTGATAAAAAATAAGACATACGCGTTTTACTCCATGTAGTACGCAAAAAAAGGGGGTGAAAATCACCCCCGGTCGTTAACAAATTATTACGCCAGCTGGCGCAGCATGCGGCGCAGCGGCTCGGCGGCACCCCATAAGAGCTGGTCGCCAACGGTGAACGCGGAGAGGTACTCCGGCCCCATGTTCAGCTTACGCAGACGGCCAACAGGCGTGGTCAGCGTGCCGGTCACGGCTGCAGGGGTCAGTTCACGCATGGTGATATCGCGATCGTTTGGTACCACTTTCGCCCACGGGTTGTGCGCGGCCAGAAGCTCTTCCACGGTCGGAATAGACACATCTTTTTTCAGTTTAAGGGTGAAGGCCTGGCTGTGGCAGCGCAGCGCGCCGATGCGCACGCACAGACCGTCAACCGGAATGGTGTTCGCGGTGGAGAGAATTTTGTTGGTCTCGGCCTGGCCCTTCCACTCTTCGCGGGTCTGGCCGTTATCCAGCTGTTTATCGATCCACGGGATCAGACCACCTGCCAGCGGTACGCCGAAGTTGTCCACCGGCAGCTCGCCGCTGCGGGTCAGCTGGGTGACTTTACGCTCGATATCCAGAATCGCGGACGCCGGGTCTGCCAGCTCGGTCGCGACGCTGTGGTGCAACTGGCCCATCTGGGTCAGCAGCTCGCGCATATGACGCGCACCGCCGCCGGAAGCTGCCTGGTACGTCGCCACGGAGACCCACTCCACCAGATCTTGCGCGAACAGGCCGCCCAGAGACATCAGCATCAGGCTGACGGTGCAGTTACCGCCAACAAAGGTTTTCACGCCGTTGTTCAGGCCGTCGGTGATCACGCCCTGGTTAACCGGGTCAAGAATGATGATGGCATCGTCTTTCATGCGCAGCGAAGAGGCCGCGTCAATCCAGTAGCCCTGCCAGCCGCTTTCACGCAGCTTTGGATAGATTTCGTTGGTATAATCGCCGCCCTGGCACGTGACAATAATGTCGAGTGCCTTCAGCGCTTCCAGATCGTAAGCATCCTGCAACGTGCCTGTGGTACCACCAAAGGACGGAGCAGCCTGGCCGAGCTGGGAAGTGGAGAAGAAGACCGGGCGGATAGCGTCGAAATCGCGCTCTTCAACCATGCGTTGCATGAGTACAGAGCCGACCATACCGCGCCAGCCGATAAAACCAACGTTTTTCATAGCATTTTTTTCCTGCAGAGGGTGTGTGCTGTTTGTGCAAGCCAGTATTGAACTGGGATATGCTTCACATTACAAAATGCTGCCAAAGTCGCAAGCGAAATTAATCGATGATTGCCCGGCAATCAGAAAAAGAGCTAATCATCATAATAACCATAGAGAGTTTCAGGGATAATTTACATGAGTGAAATCATTTCCGCGGCGGTTTTATTGATCCTGATAATGGATCCACTCGGAAACCTGCCGATCTTCATGTCGGTGCTGAAGCACACCGAGCCAAAGCGCCGTCGGGCGATCATGATCCGCGAGCTGCTCATCGCGCTGCTGGTGATGTTTATCTTCCTGTTTGCGGGCGAAAAAATCCTCGCCTTCCTGAACCTGCGTGCCGAAACCGTGTCGATTTCCGGCGGGATTATCCTGTTCCTGATTGCCATAAAGATGATTTTCCCGAGCGCGGAAGGCAGCAGCAGCGGCCTGCCTGCGGGTGAAGAGCCATTTATTGTGCCGCTGGCGATTCCTCTCGTCGCCGGGCCGACCATTCTGGCGACGCTGATGCTGCTGTCACATCAGTATCCGAACCAGATGAGCCATCTGGTGATTGCCCTGCTGATCGCCTGGGGTGGGACATTTATCATCCTGCTGCAGTCGTCCCTGTTCCTGCGCCTGCTGGGTGAGAAAGGGGTGAACGCGCTGGAACGCCTGATGGGGCTAATTCTGGTGATGATGGCGACGCAGATGTTCCTGGACGGGATACGGACGTGGATGAAGGGGTGACGTTCTCCCTCTCCCGAAAGGAGAGGGTCGGAGTGAGGGCATCAGGCCGCAGGGGCTGCCCATCTACCCTTTACGAATCAAATACCGGTACGGCAGCGCTTCAGTCTGCTGAGCCACCAGCTCATGCTCCATAAAGGTACAAAATCCGGGGATATCGCGGGTGGTCGCCGGGTCGTCGGCGATGATCAGCAGCGTTTCGCCGGATTGCATGTTACGCACGGTTTTGCGCACCATCATTACCGGCTCCGGGCAGCGAAGGCCCTGGGCATCAAGAGTGTGGTCCGGGCTGGAAAACAGGTCGGTCATGATTTTCTCGGTCAGGTAAAAACGGCTGTAGTTTACGCCCCGTAGCGATCAATGCAAACCAGGTTAACGATTGCGTAAAAACTAACCATTGCAATGTCTGCCCAAAGCAGTATCATGCTGCGGTTTTTATTGGGTTCCCTCACCCCAACGTATAAAAAGGTCACAATATGACGCAGTTTTCTGAATCTCAGCGCGTAAAAGCGTTGTTCTGGCTTTCGCTTTTTCATCTGCTGGTGATCACCTCCAGCAACTATCTGGTACAGCTTCCCATCTCCATTTTTGGTTTTCATACCACCTGGGGGGCGTTCAGTTTTCCGTTTATTTTCCTCGCCACCGATTTGACCGTGCGAATTTTTGGCGCACCGCTGGCTCGCCGCATTATTTTTGCGGTCATGCTCCCGGCGCTGTTCGTGTCTTACGTGATTTCGTCCCTGTTCTATATGGGCAGTTGGCAGGGTTTTGAGGCGCTAACCCACTTCAACCTGTTTGTCGCCCGAATCGCCACCGCAAGCTTTATGGCTTATGCGCTGGGGCAGATCCTCGACGTGCATGTGTTTAACCGCCTGCGCCAGAATCACCGCTGGTGGATGGCACCGACCGCCTCGACGCTGTTCGGTAACGTGAGCGATACGCTGGCCTTCTTCTTCATCGCCTTCTGGCACAGCCCGGATGCGTTCATGGCCGAGCACTGGATGGAGATCGCCCTGGTGGACTACTGCTTCAAGGTGCTCATCAGTATTGTCTTCTTCCTGCCAATGTATGGTGTGCTGCTGAATATGCTGCTGAAAAGGCTGGCAGATAAATCTGAAATCACGGCATTGCAGGCTGGTTAAGGGTTCGCTTTATCAGTTGTGATAAGATGAGCGAATGAGCCGTTATGGCCGTTTATCGAAAGGAAGAAGTCAATGCGCAATCTGGTTAAATATGTCGGGATTGGCCTGCTGGTTGTGGGTCTTGCAGCCTGTGATAACAGCGACACGAAAACGCCTGCTCAGGGTGCATCTGCAGAGAGCAATGCGACCGGTCAGCCGGTGAATCTGCTGGATGGCAAACTCAGTTTCTCTCTGCCAGCCGATATGACTGACCAGAGCGGTAAGCTGGGCACTCAGGCGAACAATATGCACGTTTATTCCGACGCAACCGGGCAGAAAGCCGTCATTGTGATTGTGGGTGACGACACCAGCGAAGATCTGAGCGTACTGTCAAAACGTCTGGAAGATCAGCAGCGCAGCCGCGACCCGCAGCTGCAGGTGGTGACCAATAAGTCCATCGAACTGAAAGGCCACACGCTGCAACAGCTGGATAGCATCATCTCCGCAAAAGGCCAGACCGCGTACTCGTCTGTGGTGCTGGGTAAGGTCGATAACAAACTGCTGACTATGCAGATCACCCTGCCAGCGGACGATCAGCAGAAAGCGCAGACTGCGGCTGAACACATCATTAACACCCTCGTGATCCAGTAATCCTTCACGAGGATGACGTGGCCTCCGGTGCCTGCACCGGGGGCCATTTTTTTAGCCGCCATGTCAGCATCAAGGCGATAACCACCAGACCCGCCGCAGCAAGATAAATAACCGGTACTCCTGCCCAGGTCATCACCAGCCCTGCCAGCGGGCCGGTAATGCCCAAAGACATATCCATAAATACCGTGTAGGTTGCCAGCGCCGCCCCCTGGTTCTGCTGCGGCACGGCTTTTACCGCCACCACCCCCAGCGCCGGGAAGACCAGTGAAAAACCTGCTCCCGCAAGGAAGACGCCCACTTTTGCGACCCATGGCATCATCGCTATGCCGGTCAACAGCAGCCCGACTATCTCTACCGCAAAGCAGATCATTGCCACGTTCAGCCCGCCCAGACGGTTGATACCGTTCGGGAAAAGCAAACGCGCGCCAACAAACGCGCAGCTAAACAGGGTTAACGCGAAAGCTGCGCCGTCCCACCCTTTGGCGTCATAGAAAAGGGTAATGAAGGTCGCAATCACACCGAACCCCGTTGTCGCCAGCGCCAGGGCCATACCATACGGCCAGACGCGCCCGAGCACCGCCCGAAACGGCAGTGGCTTGCCCTTGCTGGCCTTCACTTTCGGGCGCGGCAGCGCAAAGAGGATCGCCAGAGCCGCAACCGCCATAATGGTAGTCGCCAGCCCATACAGACCACCAAACGCATAACAGGCCACACCAAGCGGCGCACCCAGCGCCATTGCGCCGTAGGTGACAATGCCATTCCACGAAATCACCCGACCAATGTGCGGCGCGCCTACCACCCCCACGCCCCACAGTGTCGAACCGGTTCCCGCCAGACTTTGACCGATACCCAGGATCACGCGACCCAGGCAGAGCAGTACCAGGCTAACCAGGGGCCAGTGGCTGGTGGTGGCGGCCAGAAAATAGCTCAGGCCACTCAGAAAGCAACCGCACAACCCTACAACCACGATGCTTTTTGGGCCGAAAAGGTCCGCGTAACGCCCGGCATGCGGACGGCTCAGAAGCGTGGCGAAATACTGCAGGCTAATCACCAGCCCCGCCCAGAAGGCGCTAAAGCCCATCACGTCATGGACATAGCCAGGCAAAACCGCCAGCGGCAGGCCAATGGTCAGATAACTGGCGAAATTGAAAATAACAACGGAGACGATGCGCAGATTGAGGCGCAGTCCGCTCAGCGCCGGTTCAGCGGCAGGTTCGGGCATGAGGTTCTACCTGGATTTTTACAACAGTGTTTCACTATTACCACGACACAATAAGAAAATCAGCACCGACTTTCAGATTAACAGCCCCAGACGAAGCGAACCGCGGACACTACACTTACCGGGTCATCATTTTAAGGAACGCGTATGATCGCTAACCCGTCCGACAAAGCTGGGCTC
The DNA here is from genome assembly GCF_046521475.1 of Enterobacter sp. CPE_E890. Taxonomy (NCBI): domain Bacteria; kingdom Pseudomonadati; phylum Pseudomonadota; class Gammaproteobacteria; order Enterobacterales; family Enterobacteriaceae; genus Enterobacter; species Enterobacter sp. CPE_E890. Next base: position 4,642,542 of record NZ_JBKFZW010000001.1, read on the forward strand.
CACATCTTATTAAAACTCGCCTGCCTGGTGGTTATCCTTGCGGGTATCCATGCCGCGGCTGACATTATTGTGCAGCTCCTGCTGGCGCTCTTTTTTGCCATTGTGCTTAATCCGCTGGTGAGCTGGTTTTTACGTCGGGGCGTCAGTCGCCCGGTGGCCATCACCATCGTCGTCATCGTGATGCTAATTGCCCTGACGGCGCTTTTCGGCGTGCTGGCGGCTTCGCTGAGCGAATTCTCCACGATGTTGCCACAGTACAACAAAGCGCTGACGCGGAAGATCGTGGCGCTGCAGGAGATGGTGCCTTTCCTTAACCTGCATATCTCGCCAGAGCGGATGCTGCGTCGGATGGATTCAGAGAAAGTCATGACCTACGCCACCACCCTGATGACGGGACTTTCCGGCGCGATGGCCAGTATTCTTCTGCTGGTCATGACGGTGGTGTTTATGCTGTTCGAAGTGCGCCACGTCCCCTATAAGCTGCGCTTTGCGCTGAATAATCCACAAATTCACATCGCCGGATTACACCGCGCGTTAAAGGGCGTCTCCAAATATCTGGCGCTGAAAACGCTGTTGAGCGTCTGGACCGGCGTGATTGTCTGGCTGGGGTTGATGTTGATGGGCGTGCAGTTTGCGTTGATGTGGGGCGTACTGGCGTTTTTGCTCAACTATGTGCCCAATATTGGCGCGGTACTCTCCGCCGTACCACCGATGATTCAGGCATTCCTGTTTAATGGTTTCTATGAATGCATGTTGGTCGGGGCACTTTTCCTCGTCGTGCATATGGTGCTGGGGAATATTCTCGAACCGCGCATGATGGGGCACCGGCTGGGTATGTCGACGCTGGTGGTATTCTTATCGTTACTGATCTGGGGATGGCTGCTGGGCCCGGTCGGGATGCTACTGTCGGTCCCGCTAACCAGTGTGTGTAAGATCTGGATGGAAACCACCAAAGGCGGAAGCAAGCTGGCGATCCTGCTCGGGCCAGGGCGACCGAAAAGCCGATTACCAGGGTGAGCATCCCTGTCTGGTTAGCAATTCAAGGGGGCAATGGATTATAGTAATAGTTTCGCCGCTCAACTTTACGGCTATCATCGTTTTAACTGAAGGCCAGACGCTATATGTACCAGGTTTTTCTGGGAAAAATTTCCTCGCTGAGCACAAACTGCTGGGCTGAAGCACTCTCCCGACACGCACCGGAAGGCGCTCAGCGTGCTCGCTGGCTGGCCGATCACGGGTTGCTTTCTCGGCTGTTGGCTCCAGAACAACTCCCGGAGATTATCTACAGCGAACAAGGGAAAGCCATTTTTGCTGGCGACTATCCACTGTGGTTCAGCAGTAGCCACTCGGGCGACGATATTGCTTTAATTATCAGTGATGAAGGCGATGTTGGCTGTTCGCTGGAACACATTCGCCAGCAGGATAACTGGCGTACGCTTGCCAATGCCGTGTTCAGCAATGCCGAGCATGATGAGCTGGAAAAGGAAACGCCAGAAGGCCAGCTTACGGCATTCTGGCGCATCTGGACGCGAAAAAAGGCGATTCTTAAACAACGTGACGGTCATGCCTGGCAGATGGTCAGCATTGACAGTTCAGCCCGCGCGCTCCATTCATCAAGCCAGTGCCAGGTCGGTTTACTCAGCCTTGCCGTTTGCACCGCAACACCCTACGAACTCACTGACGCGCGGATTCATTCGATTGACGACGCACTGGTCGGAAAATAGTCAACACGCCCAGAATAATAAACCCCACCCCCACCAGCCCGTGCCAGGAGAAACGTTCCTCCCAGCCTGGCAACAGGATTGCGGCGCCCCACACCAGGATATAACTGAGGCTCAGCAAGGCATACGCTTTGCTGAGCGCCATACGATGCAAGGCCAGATACCAGCAGCCCATAGAGGCTACATACCCCGTTAACCCCAGCAGCAGCGCACCGGTACCGGATGAGAAATCCCAGAGGGCAGAAATTAACGCCAGGACATCACTGACGGGGGGAAGCGCCTGCATGGCGCTTCGCAGCAGGAGCTGCGCGGCGCTGACTAACAGTACGCTGCATAGGGCCCAGAACGTTCCTTTCACAGGCTTCCTCCCAGCACAATAATGCCAATGATGATAAACCCAACACCCAGCCAGTGATGCGAAGCAACGTTCTCACGCCAGACGGTCTTCGCCGCCAGCGTCACCCAGACAAAATTGAGGCTTAACATAGGGTAAGCAATGCCCACAGGCATACGTTGTAAGACCACCAGCCAGACCAGCATCCCGCAGCCCAATGCCAACAGGGCCAGGCCAAGCCACAGCACGATATGTACACCACGCCGCCCGGCTTTCGCCGGACGGGTGGCTTGTTTCTGGCAAAGTTGTCCCGCACAGCTGAGCAAGCTTGCCAGTATCAGCCAGAGCCAGGTCATCACTTCGGTAGATACTGAAGGTAGGCCAGACGACCCTGGATATACAGGCTATCCGGTTCTGGCAAATTAGCCCGCTTAAGATCGTCGCTTTTTGACAGCAGAATCACCAGCGATATGCGCCCCTGCTGTCGATGTTCCGCCAGCCACTCTGCGAAATCAGCTTTACCCACAAAACGATCTTTCACATCAGGGTAATCCAGGCCATAGCGCAGTTCTCCACTCTGACCAAACAGAATGATGTCATTACGCTTAAGCTCCCACGCCAGGCCAGAGGCCACACCGACGTTATTGGCCAGCACAAACCGACTGTCCTGCAGCGGATCGCGCACGGTGTCGACCAGCGACTGCGGCTGTTTGGAATCCACCACCAGGTTAGGAATGGCAAAACCAATCAACAACGCCAGCCCGGCAGGACACAACGCCGCTAACCACCAGCGCTGCTGACTCTGCCTGAGCGTAAACCAGCCCACCACGGCCCAAATCAGGAACGCGACCACCGCGCAGAAGACTTTATACAGCTCAACCGACGTCCAGACAGGGTGTTTAGAAAGCCCCCACGGCGAGACAACCAGAGCAGCCACCACGCCAATGGCGCCAAATGCCAGGTTGATCCCCCCGTTAATGCGCAGCACGCGAGCACCTTTTTCCGCCGCGAGGCAGGCATAGCGCGCCATCAGAATCGCCAGCGGGGCGAAGCACGGCAGGATATAGGTCGGCAGCTTGCCTTTGGCAATGCTGAAGAACAGCAGCGGCATAACCACCCAGCCCAACAGATAGAACCCGCCAGCCGCGTTTTGTCTGTCATTCCAGCCAAGACGGAACGCGCCTGGCAACAACGCTAACCACGGTAGACTACCCGCGACCAGGAACGGCAGGTAATACCAGAATGGCGCTTTGTGCTGGGCATCGCTCTGGGCAAAACGCTGAATATGCTCAACCCAGAAGAAGTAACGCCAGAAATCAGGCTCACGATGGGCAATCGCCAGTGCCCAGGGAAGGACAATCAGCACACAGCTCAGGATTGCCAGCCAGCCAAAAATCAGCACCTCTTTCCAGCGCTTTTGGGCAATGACCCACGGCAGTACGCCAATCACCGGTACTGCCAGCGCCAGGAAGCCTTTGGTCATCACCCCCATACCGCAGGCCAGCCCAAGCAGCACGTACCCCCCTGCTTTTCCGGCAACCGTCTCAGCCTGGGATGCCAGCCAGAAGCTGCACATCGCCGCTACCAGCCACAGGGTGATGATGGGATCCAGCACGGCATACGTACCGATGCCATACACCAGGAACAGCGTCAGGAAGATCAGGCCGGAGAATATGGCAATACGTTTATCTCGCCACAGACGCCAGGCCATCCAGATGACCAGCAGCGCCGCAAACCCGGTGGAGAATATGGCACCGGCACGCACGGCAAGGTTCGTATTCCCAAACAACAATTGCCCGATACTGTTGATCCAGTAGCCCGCAATCGGTTTTTCAAAGTAACGCAGCCCCAGGAAATGCGGGACAACCCAGTCTCCTGATGCCAGCATTTCGCGGCTAATTTCCGCATAGCGCGTTTCATCAGGCTGCCACAGCAGGCGGATATCGACAGGGATGAGGTAGTAAACGATAAACAGTGCGAGAAGCGCTAAGCCATAACGGGCTGTTTTCATGGGGCCGGACTCACGGTTTGTTGATAGCCAAGCCAGCCTTCCCGGCCAGCCAGTTCATTACGTACTATTTTGCCCACGGGCAGGACGCTGAGATCGTCTGGCAGCAGTTCACTCAACGGACAGAACTGAATCCCCTCCTGAGCAGCCATCGTCAGCAGCTCATCGAAATCATGCTGATACGCAATCCCTTCCACTTCTGCGTGGATGGTATACACCGGCGTACCGGTATCGCGATGCATGCGGTCCAGAATATAGCGATTGAAATCCTCTGCCTTCACCTCGCGGCCAACCACTTCATCCCAGGTGGGAAGCGTGACCGGGATCTGCACCGTCCCGTAGCGATTTTCCCCTAACAGCGGTAAAAATGGCCCGGTCCCGCGACAGTCGCTGTTGTAGCGGAATGCGAAGGGTTCTTTAGCTTTCACAACACGTTGGTCCGCACGCCATCCCGCCACGGCGGAGCAGCGCACAGGCTGGCAGGTAATCGCCTCCAGCTCCAACATACCGCGCTCGACTTCACGGGTCAGGCGCGATATGTCCCAGACGCCAGCCCACGCTTGCCAGGCATGGTGATCCCAGGCATGCAGGCCGACCTCGTGTTGTCGTGTCGCTTCACGGATAATCGCTTCATTACCCGCGCCGATACGTCTGCCGGGCCATGCGGTCCCGGCCAGCAAAATATCCCAGCCATAGAGGGATGCTGCGCGTGAGCGCAGCATTTTGAACAGAAACGCCGGTTTAATCAGACGCCATAAATGGCGTCCCATGTTGTCAGGCCCCATGCTGAAGAAAATGCTTGAACGCACATCGTGCTTGCTCAGCAGTTCCAGCAGTTTGGGTACGCCGTCACGCGTCCCCCTGAAGGTGTCGACATCAATGCGTAAACCGACTTTTTTCATGAGTCCTGTTCCGACAGCTCCACAGTGCGCAGGAAGAAATCGAGCGTCTCATCAATAGTCAGCTCCATTTTCACCGTCGGCGTCCAGTTCAGGCAGCGTTTCGCATTGCGAATGCTTGGCTTACGGTGCTCAACGTCCTGATACCCTTTACCGTAGTAGCTGCTGCTTTCCACTTCACGGAAACCGGCAAACGGCGGGAATTTATCGCGCAGTGGATGGCGCTCAAAGCTTGCCAGCAACATCTCTGCCAATTCACGAATGCTCGCTTCGTTGTCCGGGTTACCGATGTTGATGATCTCACCGTTGCAGCGGTTATCTTTGTTTTCGATGATGCGGAACAGCGCTTCGATACCATCGCTGATATCAGTAAAGCAGCGTTTCTGTTTGCCGCCTTCGATAAGCTTGATTGGGGAGCCCTCAACCAGGTTGAGGATCAGCTGCGTGATCGCACGTGAGCTACCGATACGCGCCGCGTTCAGGTTATCCAGACGTGGACCCATCCAGTTAAACGGACGGAACAGGGTAAAGCGCAGGCCTTCTTTCTCACCGTAGGCCCAAATCACGCGGTCCAGCAGTTGTTTGGAGACGGAATAAATCCAGCGCTGTTTGTTGATCGGCCCGACCACCAGATTGGAGGTGTCTTCATCGAAGTTTTTGTCGGTACACATGCCGTACACTTCAGAGGTGGACGGGAAGATGATGCGTTTGTCGTATTTTACGCAATCGCGGATGATCTTCAGGTTCTCTTCGAAGTCCAGCTCGAACACGCGCAGCGGGTTACGGGTGTACTCAATCGGCGTAGCAATGGCAACCAGCGGCAGCACCACGTCGCATTTTTTAATGTGATATTCGATCCATTCGGAATGGATGCTGATATCCCCTTCCACGAAGTGGAAACGCGGGTTATCAAGGAAACGGCTGATCGCATCAGATCCGATATCCAGACCATAGATTTCGTAGTTATCGTCTTTGAGCAGACGTTCGGTCAGGTGGTTCCCGATAAAGCCGTTCACGCCGAGGATCAACACGCGAGTGCGGCGTTTGATGGCAACAACTGGCGCACTGGTGATCAGCGCCCCGGTCACCAGACCTAAAGACTGTGCCAGTTGAGTACCCTGAACATACAGACCGTTATCGGTTTGTCCGGTAACGATCTCCAGAGCTTGCTCACCACAGCTCACGATCAGCGGGGAGACAGAGACAACGGTACCCGGTTTTGCCGCTGGAATGTCGTCGCGCACGCGGGATTTCCAGACGATAAATTTGCTGACACCCGCAAAACTGTAAGCGCCAGGCCATGGATCGGTCACCGCACGCACCAGGTTGTGCAGCTGGCGAGCGGGTTTGTTCCAGTCCAGACGACCATCTTCCGGTGCGCGGCGGCCAAAGGTGCTCGCTTTGCTCTCATCCTGCGCAGTCTCGCTGAACGTACCGCCAAGGATCGCTGGCAGTGCATCACGCAGCAGCGTCTGCGCGGTTGCATTCAGCTTTTGATGCAGCTGCAGCGCCGTCTCGTCGGCATCAATAGCCACTTTCTGCTGTGCCACGATAGCGCCCGCATCCGCACGATGCACCATACGGTGCAGGGTCACGCCGGTTTCGGTTTCACCATTGACCAGTACCCAGTTCAGCGGCGCGCGGCCACGGTAGGCCGGCAGCAGGGAGCCGTGAAGGTTGAATGCCCCTTTGGCGGCCAGACCTAAGATCTCGTCGGAAATCAGGTTACGGTAGTAGAACGAGAAGATAACATCAGGCGCGAGCGCGCGGATGCGATCCACCCACAGCGGGTGGTTTACATCGTCCGGTGCATAAACCGGAATACCACGCTCAGCGGCGATACGCGCTACAGAGCCGAAAAAGTTATTCTCTCCCGCCGTGTCCGGATGAGTAAAGATCGCAGCAATGTCGTAGCCCGCTTCCAGCAGGGCCAGCGTGCCCGTGCACCCCATATCGTGATAGGCAAATACAACAGCTTTCATGGGTGGATTTCCTCTTGAGATGCTTTGTGTTCCTGACGGACAACACGTTGAATAAAGTAGCGCGGACGTGCGCGAACATCGTTATAGATACGGCCAATGTATTCACCCAGCAGGCCCATTCCGACAAACTGGGCGCCGATGAACATAAACAGTACGGCAAAGAGCATGAAGACCCCTTCCGCCGCCCACTGCGGGCCAAAGACCAGGCGCAGCACGACCAACAGTACGGACAGCGCAAACCCGGCCACGGCGATGATGCTGCCGAAAACGCTCAGCAGGCGCAGCGGTGTGGTGGTCAGGCAGGTGATGAGGTCGTACATCAGGTTGATGAGGCGCATAAAGCTGTACTTCGACTCCCCATGCTCGCGCTCGGCGTGCATAACCGGAATTTCCGTGGCCTTGCGGGCAAAGGTGTTAGCGAGAATCGGAATAAAGGTGCTGCGTTCATGGCAATGAAGCATGGCGTCGACAATATGGCGGCGGTAGGCGCGCAGCATGCAGCCATAATCGCCCATCGCTTTACCGGTGGTGCGCTGGATAAGGCGGTTGATGGTGCGTGAGGCCAGCTTACGGAACATACTGTCCTGACGGTTTTGACGCACCGTGCCGACGACGTCATAGCCTTCATCGGCTTTCGCCACCAGGCGCGGGATCTCTTCCGGCGGGTTTTGCAGGTCAGCGTCCAGGGTGATGATCAGATCGCCCGTGACGTGGCTGAACCCGGCCATAATGGCGGAGTGCTGGCCGTAATTACGGTTGAGCAACACGGCCACAACATGGCTGCCTTCTACCTGTGCGGCTTCGGTCAGCATCAGGGCGGAATTATCACTGCTGCCATCATCCACCAGCAGAATTTCATACGCTTTGCCCATGGTGTCGCAGGCGGCGGTTGTGCGGCGGATCAGTTCAGGCAGGCTCTCCTGCTCGTTATAAACAGGGATCACCACAGAAACTTTTTGTACAGGCGGTGCACTGAACATATCAATTTCCTGCAAGCTGATGGAGCGCGGTAATGACGCGGGTTGTGTCGTCATGAGTCATGTCCGGGAAAAGAGGGAGAGAACAAATACGCGCGCTATTCCATTCTGAATTCGGGAGCGATACATCAGGAAAACGCTCGCGGTAGTATTTTTGCGTATGCGCCGCGCGGAAGTGCAGGCCAGTACCGATGCCTTTCTCTTTCAGCGCTGCCATCAGGTTGTCGCGTGAAATCCCGCAGCGCGCTTCATCAACGCGAATGATAAACAGGTGCCAGGCGTGCACATGCGGCCATGACGGAATGGTGAGCGGCTGGAACGGCGTATCGGCAAGCTCCCGCAGGTAGCGTTCAGCAATTTCCTGGCGTCGTTTGTTGGCTTCCTTCAGTTTGCCCAACTGCACCAGCGCCAGCGCGGCGTTGATATCCGCCAGGTTGTATTTATAGCCCGGGGAAATCACTTCTGCCTGCGGCGCACGACCGTGCGTCTGGCGGTCATACGCGTCAACACCCAGACCGTGGAATTTCAGGCTGCGGATCCGCGCAGCAAGTTGCGCGTTATCCGTCACCACGAGACCGCCTTCTGCACAGGTCATATTTTTAATGGCGTGGAAAGAGAAAATCGCCGTTCCCTTCCAGCCGACATGACGGTCTTTATAGTAAGTACCGGCTGCATGAGCCGCATCTTCAATCACCGGAATACCGTGGCGTTCACCAATGGCGTGGATGGCGTCGATTTCACATGGTGCGCCGGCATAATGAACGGGGATAATCGCTTTGGTACGCGGGGTGATGGCAGCTTCAACCGCTTCGGGTGTCACCATCAAGGTATCTTTGTCCACATCAATCATTACCGGCGTTGCGCCCAGTAAAACGATCATATTCAGAGTGGAGACCCAGGTCTGGGAGGGGGTAATGACTTCATCGCCCGGGCCAATATCCAGCGCCATCAGCGTGACATGCATTCCTGCTGTTGCAGAACAAACGGCAATTGCATGCTGGTTCCCGGTAAGTTGACAGAATGCCTCTTCAAGTTCCTGATTCTTAGGCCCCGTGGTGATCCAGCCCGACATCAAAACGTCCTGAAGCGCCGCAATTTCCTCAGCGCCCATCGACGGTCGCGAAAAAGGCAGAAAATCACTCATTATTAATTTCCTTGCTGTATTAAAGGCGTCATCTTTTACTGCGCTGTCGTAATGGGCAGCTCAATGGGATCATGCAAGATGGTTATTAAATAAAGACCAAATAAAATTAAGTCGCTATAACAGTTATGTCAACAAACCATCAACTGAAACAAAGTAGCGGTGTTTTCTTAGGAAAAAATTAAGACAGGTGAGAAGCAGAAGGGGGACAGCACATTAAGAATGACAAGAAGTCTTTTTACAACAGCAAGATAGCTGTCATGTTAAATTTTTCACGTTTTTGTGGGAAGCCTCACAACACTTACGACAATATTTCATTTCTTTTACATTGAGATTATAAGAAAAGTAAATGAATACTCAACCAAAATTAAAATCCCGGCGGTTTCGGCGGAAATAGACCGTCCTCCGGGAACTTTTTATTAATATGAATTGTCGCGGAATCAACTGTCGCGCTTAGTTAAGATTAGCAGGAAAATCATTTGGTAATTCACTGGCTGCGCAGGCAATAACGCTTTCATTATCCGCACCGCAATCGCGTACAAAGGTGATCGTAGCAAACTCATCAATCACTTCAGTTGGATAGGCCGGACCTGCATCGCGATAGCTATTCATAAGAGGAATATGATCGTTCTGGAAGCAGACGGTTTTTTCCGGATTGTTCATGACCCAGCGCGGGAAGAAGATGGTACCGTGAAACAGTTTATCGCCCAGGTTTACAATCAGGCTCACATCCGTCCCGGTTGGCTCTGTCCAGGAAATTTTATAGATACTCTCCCCTACCCGTACGATATAGGCCTGCTGATCTTTTACCCAACGGTTTGCCACAAGACCGCTATGAATACGGTAATCAAGGGTGGTCTCATTTTTTACGTAAATCTCGTAGTTCCAGCCATTGTCATAGGTATAAACAAGGTGTTTGCCAACGAAGCCGCTTAAGTCGTGTTTGTCGAAGGTGTTCATAAGATGTCTCCTTTGTTTTGATGAGACGATCGTACCCCTTCAAAAAATGGATGAATAACGCTATGTTTTAATCAAACTCATCCAAAATTTAGATATATCATGCACAAGACGACGCTGGAACAATGGTCTTTACTGGTGAAAGTGGTTGAGGCCGGTAGCTTTGCCAAAGCAGCGGAAGAAACCCATCGCAGCCAGTCCTCCGTCAGCTATAACCTGGCGTTGTTGCAGGAGAGGCTGGGCGTGGCGCTGCTGGCGCCGGAAGGACGACGAGCGGTGCTAACCCCAGCCGGAGAACTTCTTCTCAACCAGGTGAAACCGTTGCTGAAAGCGTTTTCGTATGTTGAGACGCGCGCAGGTACCCTTCGCAACGGGATGCGCACACGGTTGGATCTGGTCGTAGACACGGTTTTCCCGCGTCGCCGCCTGTTCGCCATTCTGCGTCAGTTCCAGCAGCAGTATCCACAAACCCACGTACGCCTCACCGAAGTGCTTGAAACGTCCCGTGCCGATGCCATAAATGACGAAGCCGATATCATGGTTCTGACGCGCCGCCAGGACATGACAGGGCTCGGCGAATGGCTGATGAATATCGACTTTGTCGCCGTGGCGCATCATCAGCATCCCCTTTTCACCCTCGACGTACCGCTTAACGATGACATGCTGCGCCCGTGGCCGCTCATCCAGATTGCGGACAACCAGACTACCGCGCGCGCTGCCGGCGAGTCGTGGACGTTTTCCACCATTGATGCCGCCATTGAAGCCGTTGTCTCTCAGGTTGGCTACGGCTGGCTGCCAGAAGAACGCATCCAGCCCCAGCTGGATCAAGGTGTACTGAAACGTCTGCCGCTGAGCCACGGCGCGCGCAGAGCAACGCCGCTTCACCTGATTGTTAAACGCTCCCTCACCCCGCTTGATGAGCAGGTTGAGACGCTGGTGCACCTTTTTAGCCATGAGCCATCATCACCACCTGCTACGCTTTAAGGTCCGAACGTTAAAACGATAAGGAGTGGATGATGAAAATCGACTTTGCGGGGAAAGTGGCGCTGGTGACGGCCTCAACCGGCGGGATCGGGTTCGCTATTGCCAGAGGTCTGGCGGAAAGTGGTGCGGAAGTAATCGTCAATGGCCGCAGCACGGAATCGGTGAATAAAGGTATTCAACAGCTTCAGCAGGTAGTGCCAGGCGTGCAGGTGCGTGCCGCGATCGCCGATCTCAGTACGGCAGAAGGGGTCGAGTCGCTTGTGAAGGTCGCGGGCCACGTTGATATCCTGGTCAACAACGCCGGAATTTACGGACCGCAGGATTTCTATGCCACCGACGATGGCACCTGGGAGCGTTACTGGCAGACCAACGTGATGTCCGGCGTACGCCTCTCCCGAGCCTTGCTGCCGGGCATGGTGCAGAAAGGCTGGGGACGCGTTGTGTTTATTTCCTCCGAGTCGGCCTGCAATATCCCGGCGGATATGATCCACTACGGCGTGACCAAAACGGCGCAGCTTTCGCTCGCACGCGGCCTCGCGAAGTTCGTGGCGGGAAGTGGTGTGACGGTCAACAGCGTATTGCCAGGACCGACGATGTCTGATGGTTTCGCCGAAATGATGAAGGATGAAATCGAAAAAACCGGTAAGTCGCTGGAACAGCTGGCGAAAGAGTTTGTGATGGCCAACCGCCCCAGCTCGGTTATCCAGCGCGCGGCCACGGTTGAAGAGGTGGCCAATATGGTGATTTATGTCTGTTCGACCCAGGCCTCCGCCACCTCGGGCGCGGCATTGCGCGTCGATGGCGGCGTCGTGGATGACATCATTTGATATCGTCAGGCTGCACTGCCCGCGACCCGACGGGCAGTAATGTAGTGCTCTTGCCAGTAGTCGTCCGTCAGGGTTGAGACCGTTACCCCCTGGCTACTTGAAGCATGAATAAACTGGCTATTGCCAATATAAACGCCTACGTGCTTGCGGTTCGGTCCCGTCTGGAAGAACACCAGGTCTCCTGCCTTCAGGCGATATTGCGCCACCTGCACGCCGCGATGGATCTGTTCGCTCGTCGTGCGCGGTAAATTAAGGTGTACCGCATCGCTGAACAGATGTTGCATCAGTGCCGAGCAATCCACCCCGCGATGCGTGGTTCCGCCCCACTGATACTGGGTCCCCTTCCACTTCTGGTATTGATCGAGGATGCGCGAGCGTAGCGGGCCTGTTTCGTGGTGAAACAGAGCCGATTTCGCTGGCGATACTGCAAATGCGCTGTTCATCGAGATCATGGATGCAGGCAGCTCAAAACTGAATGCGGAAAATGAAGCAAAACTTAACGTGAGGATTGAAATAAGCGATCTGAACGTCATATCAAAAAAGGATCTGAGAGTGAATTATTCCTTACCTGTGGGGGCCAATGTTCCCCCGAAAAGTCTTTCAATGCGGCGATAATATAGACAGGGCATTTTTTAACCAATCTTTATCGAGGCCAAAAATGGACTCACTTTCAGATCGCAAGATCGATAAAAAAATGGTTGTGATGTAAGGACTGTCCAGGTAAAGCAGGTAAACTAATCAACAGAATGTGTATTTCAGCTAAGACGTATTTATGACCAATATGATTGCCGACGAGACGGTGGCAAAATCCAACGTGCTCTCTGTCTTTGACTTTGATGGAACATTAACGCACCACGACAGCTTTATCCCTTTCCTGCGTTTTGCCTTTGGTAAACGTTACTTCGCGGGCCGTCTGGTGCGTATGGCGCTGCCAACGCTCCACTGCGTGCGCCGCAAGCTGACGCGCGATGAGCTGAAAGAAGTGCTGATTAAAACGTTCCTGACAGGCGTGGATGAACACTGGTTACGCCAGCAGGCGGAAGCCTTTTGCGAAAAATACTGGGATAAGCTGATGCGTCCGGCTGGCGTGCTGGCCGTCGCTGCAGAGGTGAACTCCGGCGCGGAAGTGACAATCTGTTCCGCTTCTCCTGCCCTGGTGCTACAGCCGTGGGCTGACAAACTCGGCATTAAGCTGATTGGCACACAGCTGGAAGTGAAAAACGGTAAGCTGACAGGACGTATCACGGGCAATAACTGCCGCTGTGCTCAGAAAGTGGCAAGGCTGGAAAAGGTGTATGGCGATCTCAACGCGTATCACCTGCGCGCCTGGGGAGACACTCGCGGCGATCACGAACTGCTGGCAGCCGCGCAGGATCCACACTGGCGGCATTTCCATCACCCGCGTAAGCGTCGGAATTCACCGATTAAATAGCCTTTTCACCCTCTCCCCACGGGGCGAGGGTGAAAAGCGGTGCATCAGGCCTCACGTTTCCCAGGGAACATCACACTCGCAATAATGCCCAGCGCCAGCACGCCTAATACCACAAACAGGCTGGCCGTCGCGCCAATGCTGTAACCATGATGCCAGAAGTGGTCGGTTGCATTCAGACCCAGCTTGAAGGCCACGAAGAACAGTAACAACACCACGGCTTTCTCAAGGTGCACCAGATACTGTTTCAGCGCTTCCAGTACGAAATAGAGCGTACGCAGGCCGAGAATGGCGAACATCATGGCGCTATAGATAATCAGCGGTTCGCGACTCACGGCAATAATCGCCGGGACCGAGTCAAACGCGAACATCACGTCAGAAAGCTCCACAACCGCCACGCAGAGCAGCAGTGGTGTTGCGTAGCGCTTCGCCTTCTTCACGCGTCCAACCATCACGTCCTGGTTTTCCGGTTTTTCAAGTTCAGCATCGACCTCTTTCTGGGTCAGAATAAAGGCATTGCTGCTGATTTTCGGCCAGACAGGATAGAAACGTTTCACCAGGCGATAAGCGAGATGACCAGAGTAATCTTCCACTTCGTCACTCTCTTCATTGCGTTTGAGCATCATCACCGCTGTCCAGCCAACGACCAGCGCGAAAATCACTTCGACGTAAGGCCCCAGACTCAGCAGGCTTGTCCCAATAGCCACAAAGATGCCACGGAATACAATCGCGCCGAGCACGCCCCAGTAAAGTACGCGGTGACGATACTTATCCGGCACACCAAACCAGGCAAAAATGGCCATCATTACAAACAGGTTATCGACAGAAAGCACCTCTTCAAGCGCGTAACCCGTGAGGAACAGACTTGCCATCTCGGCGCCGTGGTGAACATACAGGAATCCGGCGAACGCCATTGCCATCATGACCCAGAACAGGGACCACATGGCGGCACTTTTGAGCGAGATCGGTTTATCGTGACGGTGCATAAAGAGGTCGATAAACATCGCCCCTACGGCCATCACAACAAAGACAACAACGGTTTCCGTCGGGAAACCGAGATGAGCAGCAGACATACACAACACCATACAAACTGACATAAGCCAGTAACAGAAAAAGATCGTTACTTTAGCACACCCGTCGTTCAGGCGCTCATGCCACGCAAACGCTGCAGTACCGCCACCAGAACCGCCACAGACCAGCCCACCATTAGCGCGCCCACGAGCCCTTCCACACCGCCGATGAGCCGCCAGTTCTCGGGTAACGTGACGTCGCCGTACCCGACAGTGGCATAACTGACCAGTGAAAAGTAGAAACTGGTGTTCCAGTCATTAAATGCATCAATGACGAAATAAAACGCCGCAAATAGCCCGGCTTCAAGAAGATGGGCGAAAATCATGGAGATAACGATGCCAACATTACGTAAAACAATACGTACCGCAGAATCGACTTCTAACTTAATGAATTTGAGAACGATAAACATCCACAGTGAATGGATCACCACGGTTAGGGTAAGCAAAATAATAATGCTGAGTATCTGCATGACGTGTGCTCTGACCAAAAGGAGTATGGCCCCGCGAACACTGCGGGGCATCTGGTCGAAGCTTAGTTGAATGGAGAGAAAAAGTTGGTGCAATAATTGCGGGGCGTGATTATTTCTCTGCTGTGTAGAGACATTAAAGTTGTATCCTTTAACCTGAAAAAGACTTTAAAGTTGTAAAGTTTTAAAAAAACACATACAAAACATGATGCTAAGTGTGTATCACACGCTGTTCCAACATTATGCCTTGATGTTCTTGCAGGAACTGCAATTTACAGGAGGAAAAAGGTGTTTTTGTAGTTATCTGTAAGCGTACAGCGAGAACCGTATTGACGGGAACGGGTTATTCAGTTGGCAGGGTTATTCGCCAGGGTAACAGTTCGCTGACCTGATTGACCGGCCAGTCAGCTATGACGTTGAGCACATGACAGAGATACCTCTCTGGCTCCACGCCGTTCAGTTTGCACGTCCCGATCAGGCTGTACAGCAGTGCTCCGCGCTCACCACCGTGGTCAGAGCCGAAGAACAAGAAGTTTTTGCGGCCCAGGCTGACCGTCCGCAGCGCATTTTCAGCGATATTGTTATCGGCTTCAGCCCAGCCATCGTCTGCATAGTACGTCAGTGCTGGCCACTGGTTCAGTGCGTACGCGAACGCCTTCGCCAGCTCTGAGTGTCGCGACAGCGTTTTCATCTTTTCACGCAGCCAGCTTTCCAGGGATTTCAGTCGCGGTTTAGCTTTCTGCTGACGCTCACCAAGACGCTGCTCTGCCGGCATTCCCCGTATTTCAGCCTCGATAGCATACAGTTCGCCTATCCGTTTCAGGGCTTCCTCCGTCAGCACTGATGGAGTACGAACGTGCACATCATGGATCTTGCGGCGGGCGTGAGCCCAGCAGGCTGCTTCAGTTATCTGTCCATTGCGGTACAGCTCGTTGAACCCGGCGTACGCATCCGCCTGCAGAACACCGCTGAAGCCCGCAAGATGGCTCTGCGGATGGATGCCTTTTCTGTCCGGGCTGTAAGCGAACCACACGGCCGGCGCCAGCGCTGACCCGGCGTTGCGGTCGTCGCGAACGTACGTCCACAACCGCCCGGTCTTCGTCTTTTTATTACCTGGTAACAGTACCGGGACGGGCGTGTCATCGGCGTGGAGTTTGCCACCCATCAGGACATAGTCCTGAAGCGCCTCTTCCAGCGGCGACAGTAGCCGGCAGCATGCATCCACCCAGCCCGACAGCAGTGAGCGACTCAGTTCCACGCCCTGGCGGCCGTATATTTCAGACTGGCGGTACAGTGGTGTGTGCTCTGCATACTTTGAGGTCAGCACGCGGGCCAGCAACCCCGGGCCGGCGATACCCCGCTCAATGGGCCGTGAAGGCGCCGCTGCCTGCACGATCGCATCGCACTGAGTACAGGCATGTTTTTCACGTACTGTCCGGATAACCCGGAAGGCGCTGCGCATCAGCTCCAGCTGTTCGGCGGCATCTTCACCCAGGTAACTCAGCGAACCACCGCACTCCGGGCAACAGGATTCTGCCGGAAGCATACGCTTTTCATCACGCGGGAGTGATTCGGGGAACGGTCTGCGGGTGCGGGTCTGACGCAGCGAGCGCTGCACTTCCGGGTCATCCACACGACCGGTCAGCGTATCGCTTTCTTTCTGAAGCACCTTCAGGTCAGCTTCCATCTGTGCGATACGACGGGATACTTTTTCGGAACGGCTGCCGAAGTTCATCCGGCGGAGTTTATCCAGCTGCGCCTGCAGGTGGTCTATTTCGCGCTCACGGTCGGCCAGCTTTTCCAGCAGGGCGCGGTTCAGCGCTTCCTGTTCGGCAAGCCGCTGTTTCAGCAGAAGGATTTCGTCAGAAGAGGTGTCGTTCATAAGCCCGTATTTTACCAGGCTTATTCAGCAACAACCAGGATAAAGAGGCCTACAACATGGTCAGAGATGTCAGCAACCGTTTAGGTTGTCGCCAGTCGATGCCTTCCATCAGCATCGCCAGCTGGGCCGGGGTCAGGAACACTTTGCCATCACGGGCAGAGGGCCAGGCGAAGCGACCACGCTCCAGCCGTTTGGTCAGCAGGCACAGCCCGTCGCCGGTGGACCACAGCAGTTTGACCTGGTTGCCGCTGCGACCCCGGAAGATGAAGACGTGGCCGGACATCGGATCGTCTTTCAGCGCCGTCTGTACTTTTGCGGCAAGACCGTTGAAGCCATTTCTCATATCAGTGGTACCGGCAACCAGCCAGATTTTGGTACCTGTTGGTAACGGGATCATCGCTTCAGCTCCTGTATCAGCAGAGCCAGGAACTTTTCGCTGACAGTGCCGTTGAGGCGGAGCGTCCCGTGCCGGAACGTTATCTCACAGCTGATACTGAGGGCTTCCGGGCTCTCAGTGGGCGGCTCTGGCTGTACGTCAGCGGCATCGAGAGTCACAGGAAGTAGCTGCGGGTTCTCTGAAGAAGGTAATAGCAGCTTTCCCTCGCGCCATTGTTGGCGCCATTTGAACAGCAGATTGGCGTTAATGCCATTTTCAAGCGCCAGTTTTGAGATGGATGTTCCTGGTTCGCAGGAGGCAGCAACGAGTTGTTGCTTAAACTCAGGAGAATAATTAGGGCAGCCTTTTCGCCTGCCGGGAGTCACATTTTTCTGCATATCTGACACTTTGGTTCCCACTACTTATTTGGTGGACACCACTTTGTCGGATGCTTCGGATTATGACCAGACGGTTCACGCTGTACGCTTACAGTTATCTGGCGTTACGTGACAGTGTTGGTCAGATACTTCCACCTCTTCAGAGTTAAAGTTTGATATATGGGAAAAAAAACGCTCCCGGACGGGAGCGTAAGCCAGTGACTTCGGCGTCAAATGAGGGTCTAACAAGTGGAGCTGCGGGTTAATTCTGGGTGATCTGACTGCGATGCTTATCAGCCTGCTGCTGGTGAACAACGGAAGACTGACCATTATTCGCCTTCTCATGTACAGCTGCGGCCTTCTCATGCTCGCTCATTTCAGAAAATGACTTTGCTGTTTCGTTGGTAGCTCCGGGTTTAGCTTTCATCATTTTTTTATGCATTTCAGCCATGTCCTGGTGGGCAGCAGAATTGCTGTTTTGCATCATGTCATGGGACATTGCGGCCTGATCGTGACTGCTCATATCCATCATTGTCATGCTGTCTCCCTGAATTGCACTTTTTTCAGCAGATGACTGCATCTGGTGGGCAGGTGCCTGTGCATTATTTACCTGGTCATGCATGTTCATTGTCTCTGCAGCCATGGCAGATGAAGCGGCAGCCATAATGGCAACAAATGATACGAGAATCTTTTTCATGGTTGGGTCTCCGGTGTTTACATACCCAAACAATCAATGGCTTATAACAGAGAAAGCAGTTGATCTCAGGGCGGGTTAATCATCACTCCAGGAACCAGGTGATTGTGTTATCACGCTGCTCCTGATTTATGAATAATTATAAAAAACCGCCTCTGTTTATCGCGTGACTGAATGATGACAATTTTGTCACCTTCCAGGTTTCTCCTGAACAACGGGATTAATCCATTAACAGGCGCACTTTGAACACAATTTCACGCCCCTGCTGTTCTGCTGACAGCTCGCCGCCGTGAGCATGAATGATCGACCTTGTAATTGATAATCCCAGCCCCGCGCCTTCCGTGTTGTAGAACCTTGATGAGTCTGCGCGATAGAACCGGTCAAACAAACGTTCCAGATTAGCGGGAACCTGGCCGGACATCGTATTCGTAATCATCACGTTCACACAGTCACTGTCACGCTCAAGGTGTATCGCTGTACAGGTGTTATCGGGAGAATACTTGATTGCATTGGAAAGCAGGTTACTGAAAGCACGTCGGAGCATATCGCTGTCTCCGGCAACAACGCCCTCTCCTTCAACCGTGATTGTCTTTCCTGTTTCGTCTGCCAGGGGCTCGAACAACTCACGTAATTCATTCAGTTCGGCTGCCAGATCCACATCATGTTTATCCAGCCGCAGCAGACCATGCTCTGAACGTGCCAGAAAAAGCATGTCACTGGTCATTCGTGACAACCTTTTCAGTTCTTCCAGGTTAGCGAATAAAATTTCGCGGTAATGCGAAACATCCCTTTCCTTAGCCAGTGCAAACTGCGTCTGCATCATCAGATTACTGACTGGTGTGCGCAGCTCATGCGCGATGTCAGACGAGAAATCTGACAGTTTCCGGAATGCCCCCTCCAGGCGATCAAACATATTATTGAACTCCTGCATGGTCTCAGAGATTTCCGGCGGAGCCAGATCGGGATTTAGACGCTGATCCAGGCTGTGTACGGTCATGGAGGAAGCCAGACTGGTCATTTCCCGTAGCGGTTTCAGACCAATACGTGTGGTCAGCCAGCCCAGAAAAACAGAAATAAAGACCAGACCGATATTGAACCAGAACAGCCAGGTACTGAGTTTGTCCATAAACAGGGTGTGATACCCAGTATCCGTGGCAACCGTAATGATGACATGTTTGCTTTTACCCTGTTCCGGCGTCACGGCAACCCGCCGCGAGATACTGCGGTACACGGTGTTATTTTCTTCCGTCTGGATCATATAGTCGAGAATATCACCCGACTTATTAAGCAGGACCGCTGGAACAACAGAATTTTTGGCATAGAGTTCAACAATTTTTTCATTTTCCATGTTTTTTATAGAAATGAATAAGCCATTGTGCCCCACCATCGCATCGTTTATTTTTTCTGATAATGACTTAATATCCGTTTTGTTCCTGAACGTCTCTGTTTTAAGAAACTCTTCGGTGAGCTGAAGTTTACCTGTCAGAAAATCGCGGTCCTGATTATCGAAATAGCCATTAAGGGTGCTAATCAGGATAAAACTTGATAACCACCATACCGTAAGCATCACCGCAGAAAAAATCAGGCTCAGGCGTGTGGTCAGGGAAATTTTGAACCTCACTCTTCTCTGATCTCCAGGACATATCCGGCACCGCGAACGGTATGGATCAGTTTTGGCTCAAAGTCATCATCAATTTTACTTCTCAGACGTCTCACGGCGACATCAATCACATTCGTATCACTGTCAAAATTCATGTTCCAGACCAGGGACGAGATAAGACTCCTGGGTAACACTTCTCCGGTGCGTTGCAGCAGCAACTCAAGCAGAACGTATTCTTTACCGGTGAGATGGATCTTCTTCCCCGAACGGATCACGGTCCGGCGCACCATATCAACGGTCATATCGGCGATGGTGCAGACTGTTGCGGCCTGCGAGCGTGCCCGGCGCAGTAGGGTTCTTACACGTGCAACCAGCTCCGTAAAATCAAAGGGCTTAATCAGGTAGTCATCTGCGCCAAGCTCCAGTCCTTTCACTTTGTCCCGCACGTTGTCCTTTGCGGTTAAAAACAGGACCGGTTCTTCGTGCCCGGACTCCCTCAGTGCGCTGATGATTTGCCACCCGTCGAGGAAAGGCAGCATCACGTCCAGTATTATCAAATCATACTGTCCCTTCGACGCGGCCCCGAGACCATCGCGGCCATTATTAAAGAGATCGGCCTGATAGCCTTCCTCAACCAGTCCCTGCTGCAGGTAACGACCTGTTTTTTGTTCGTCTTCAACGATTAAAATACGCTGCATGGTCAACTCGCTGATATGAAAGTAAAAATCTCACGCATGAGCTTTGGCTGTCCCCTAGCTGACCTGAGACGGAGCAAGCATTCCGAGCCACGCTACGGCGCCCAGAATGATAATCGCAACAACGAATTCTGTCAGGATGCTGTTTCGCATCAGGGCAACGCTGCGATCATAATTCCCTTCCCTGACCATAACTTCAAGCCGGGGACCCAGGTGAAACCGGTTTGCTGCAGCCAGAAGAAGCATCAGAACAAACAGAGCCGTCTTGGCAAGCAATATCCTCCCCCAGGAACTGTTGAATAAGGGAGTTAAGTTACCCTCAGCAATATACAGATAGTTGACCAGCGCACTCAGGATCAGGGCTACAACAATCACCGTTCCTGCCGTGGCAAATTTTGCCAGGGAGTCAGATATCACAATGACGCTCTGTGCATTATGCTCGTTTCTGCGCATCAGCAGGATAGCAAATGCAACCAGAGCACCTGTCCAGGCACCTGCAGCGCCGAGATGGGTCAGATCGCTCAGTAAATGGAGATAGTAATGCAGACCGTCATGCATAACGGCGTGTCCTCCCCAGGCAAGTGTAGCCAGCGCCACGCCCCCACTCATCGTCATCAGCAGGCAGGACAATACTCTCTTATTAGTGTAAAGGAACAAAGCACCGAGTGTGGTAAACAGGGCACAGAGCCTGACAATCCAGCTAATACCCACATCAGTTTCTTCTATCACCATCTCGATAACATGGATGGATAATTCTCTGAGGTCAGTTACTCCACTCATGGCATTAGATACCAGGAGCATATTAATGCCAGTAAGAATGATGCCTGTAACAACAGCAAAAGTTATAAACGACCTGAAATTAGTCAGGTTATAGGTTTCATGTCTGACACCGCTTATTCCATATATCTGAAAAAATGGCAATCCAAATATTACCATCAAATCCAGATAAAGAAGAAAACGAATAACAATCATAATCAGGTCGTTCATAATATTACTTCACTGTAAAGGTGTAATTACCGGTAATAGGGTGCGTATCTGAAGAAACCGCGCGCCAGTCAACACGATAAGTGCCAGCGGGTAAAGGCTCTCGCGGAATAATGACCATCGATTTAGGGTCAGCGCCTGGCGCCACTTTTGCCGCGACCGGCATCGGAGAATGTGATGACATGCCTTTCATACCCGTCATCGTTAATTTTGCACCTGAGAATTTCACGGTCAGATTTTCCGAGAAATTAAGCTGAATCTTTTCCGGGGCCGCTACGGCTGAATCAGCCTGTGGCACAGAGCTTTTTAATTCCGGATGGGCCATAGCAGAGAAAGCAACGCCCATAACGAGGCCACCTGTAAGAATGGCTTTATTTAAAATCGACATTTTATTTACCTGTTTAGTTGAGTGTTTTATATCAGTGCGTTAAAACCAGATTCTGGCTCCCGCCAGGAATACTACCTGATGGTCTTTCTCACCTTCTCTTTTCGCCATATCGGATGTTTTCCCGTAAAGTTGATTCCAGGAAACGCCTATATAGGGTGCAAACTCACGGCGTATTTCATAGCGCAGCCGGAGCCCCAGCTCTGTGTCAGTCAGTCCCCTGCCGCGACCCCGCGATTCATCATCCTGACTGTAGAAATTCACCTCATAGGATGGCTGGAGTATGAGCCGGTTAGTCAGTAAAACGTCGTATTCTCCTCCCAGACGAAGGGCTGCTTTTCCGCCATTACTGACAAAACCCGTAATTTCAGACTCAAAATTATAGAGTGCCAGCCCCTGAAAACCGACAGCAGCCCAGGTCCGGGCAGAAGCAGGTCTGAAATCCTGCCTGACACCCGCAACCAAATCCCACCATGGGCCAACCGCATGTCCCCAGAGTAACTGCGCTTCAGCCGCCTCCGTTTCCCCATTGCTTCGTTCACCTTCACTCTTTAGCCAAATCCGATCTGTGTCGCCTCCAATCCAGCTGTTAACACTCCAGCTGAAATTGTTGGTGTTATCCGACCGTTGCCATTCCAGTTGATCCAGCAGAACCAGATAATTAATCGCACTGTCGTGAATCGCATGCCCCTGTAAATTGCCGAATGCAGCCTTCCGGTCGGCATCGGTAACAGGCGGAATTGGCGTTCTGCTCTCAGTTACAATGGGCTCCATTGACGTCATCTCAGTGAAATTCTCATCTGCTGGCATCTGCATGGCAGACATGTCGTGCCCGGCGTGGGGATCTGCAGAGACGGAGCCCGCCGCAATAGAAAGCTGTGAGGTAAACAAACCGGCGACCAGAACAGGTATGGCCTTCAAATTTCTCTTCATTCGCATCATTCCTCCACCCGGACTTCACGAAACATTCCCATTTCCATGTGATAGAGCAAATGGCAGTGATACGCCCAGCGGCCAAGCGCATCTGCTGTCACTCTGTAACTGCGTTTTGTACCAGGGGGAACATCTATTGTGTGTTTACGAACCATGAAATTACCGTTTTCATCTTCCAGATCGCTCCACATACCATGCAGGTGAATGGGGTGAGTCATCATGGTATCGTTGATCAGCGTGATCCTGAGCCGCTCACCGTATTTCAGCAGCACCGGTGCGGCATCTGAAAACTTGATTCCGTTAAATGACCAGGCAAACTTTTCCATGTGGCCGGTTAAATGCAGTTCTATGGTACGGCCAGGTTCACGTCCGTCAGGATCCTCAAAGCGGCTTTTCAAATCCGCGTACGTGAGAACCTTTCTTCCGTTATTTCGAAGACCAATACCCGGATCATTTAACTTCGGAGAGACGCTCATCGCCTGCATATCAACCAGTGGGTTATCCGTTTCTGACGCAGGATGACTTTGCATACCCGGCATTCCGGCCATCCGGGAATGATCCATACCGGCCATGCTGCTGTGATCCATGGGCGCGGAGGATGTCCCGCTATCCGGAAGGTCAGCACCTTCCATAGACATCATCTCTCCGCTGTTATCCATGCCTCCCATCTGGCTGTGGTCCATTCCTGCCATATCATGTCCCATTCCCCCCATACCCATATCTTCCATGGTCAACAGAGGACGGGGATCGAGGGGGGGAACGGCAGCACTTAACCCCTCTCTCGTGGCCAGTGTCCCTCGAGCGTAACCGGTCCTGTCCATGGATTGTGCGAAGATGGTATAGGCCTCACCCTGAGGCTCCACAATGACATCATAGGTTTCGGCAACGGCAATCCTGAATTCGTCAACGGTAACCGGGTTTACATACTGGCCATCTGCAGCCACGACCGTCATTTTCAGCCCGGGGATACGGATATCGAAATAGGTCATTGCCGAGCCGTTGATAAACCGTAAGCGTATCTTTTCACCGGGACGGAACAGTCCGGTCCAGTTTTTCAGCGGGGCCTGCCCGTTCATGAGATAGGTGTAGGTGTAGCCACTGACATCCGCGAGGTCAGTCGGATTCATTTTCATTTCAGCCCACATTTTCCGATCGGCAATGGTGGCTGACAGCCCCCTGGTATTCACGTCGCGGAAAAAAGAGCCAACGGTTGGTTTATTGAAATTGTAGTAATCCGACTGTTTTTTTAATTTTTTCAGCAGGCTGTGAGGATTTTCATCGGTCCAGTCAGACAACATGACCACATGCTCACGATCGTAAGTAAACGGTTCTGGCTCCCCGGCATCGATGATAATGGCACCGTATACCCCCTCCTGTTCCTGCAGACCGGAATGGCTGTGGTACCAGTAAGTCCCGTTCTGCTTAACCTTAAAGGTGTAAACGTAGGTATCATCAGGCTCTATGCCCATAAAACTCAGCCCCGGAACACCATCCATATTGGCCGGAAGAATAATGCCGTGCCAGTGAATGGACGTCTGTTCATTAAGACGGTTTTTGACCTTCAGGGTAATGGTGTCACCTTCTTTCCAGCGAAGAACGGGCCCCGGCAGGCCTCCATTGATTGTTTTGGCCTGACGCTCACTGCCCGTGATATTGACGGCCGTTTCACCAATGGTCAGGTCAAACTGAGTACCCTGCAGGGATGCGGCAACTGGCAGGCTCAGACTGGAACGCGCATTGAAACTCCATACGCCAAGACTTCCGGCTACGCCAGAGAGGGTTAACCCCTTCAGGAAAGTTCGTCGAGACGTTTTCAACAGCATGCGCATTCCCTTATTTAAAGTATGGTTACTGACAGAATTCGAGAACCGATTTAAATTAAATTACTGGTTCATCCACTTACAATGAAATGAATCTAGCACACCTTAAGAAACAAATTCATTACAATCGTGTAATGTACATAGCTGTATTACATTTACGTCATCTTCCCCACAGGTTGATTATTTTTATATATGATCATAAGGACATCTTTTATGTACCTCAGAAGGTAATTACACATGAATATATTAATCACGACCACTGCGTTTACAGCTTTATTTTGTGGGGCAGCTTTTGCTCAGTCCAGTGATATTGCCCATGAAGCACATCGATTTGTTAATAATGCCTCAGCCGTCAGTCATGTGAATTCCTCGACGCATGAAAACTTACCGGACAGGGTTAATAAAAACAACACGCCCTCATTCTCTGAAATGAATGAACATGAAAGGGCCATTGTTGCTCATTCATTTATGAACAACAGCGCGTCCTATGCGCATCAGAAAATGATTGAGGAACATAAAAAAATGCTGTCCGGCAGTGATGCAAATTCAAAGACCTCGTCTTCTTCTTTTAACGAACTGAATGCCGGAGAAAAAGCCGCTCTCGTGCATGAGCAGGTCAATAATGCCGGTGCGGAAGCACATCAGACGCAGGCAAGAAAGCTTCGCGGGCTGTATTCGACCAGGTAACTGCAGGCGGGTTAGTGCTTAGCGTCAGGTGCGCAGCAGGGCTTTACTGACGGGTTACGTAGCAGGACATGAGCCCCATATTGCTCTGCCGTAACCTGTTTCAGTCCCGTTAATCATCACCGTCGGGCTGGTCATACAGTTCCCAGAGCTTCAGGAGCAAACGGGAAACAAGATATGTTACAAAAATGACGACCATCAACGGTGCTCCCGATTAACTGACAGATGACACGCCTCCTGAAAACCCCTAGCATACGCCGCAGTGTTCATGCTAACGGCGAATTCCAGTAAATGTATTCTACCGATGTCGTAAAAGAAAATGCCTACCTTTCAGCCACCCGCTCGGGGCTGGAATCGAACGAGATCGCTACTCTTCAGCGCTCCTTGCCTTCCCGGTTTAATCTGCGGCATTTGAAAAAAAATGAATCATTAAAACTCGTACTGCAAAAGAAAGCGGGAAAATCACGTGTCGTGGCCTATAAATTTACGTCCGGTTCATTTAATTACACGGCGTATCGTATATCAGATAAAAAGTTCTATAACCTTTCCGATACTTCCGGGAAAGGCAGTCTCGATTATCCGTTACCGGCCACAGCAAGACTCAGTTCGCCTTTCAATCCTGCAAGACTTAACCCGGTATCGGGAAAAGTGAGTCCCCATAATGGCATTGATTATTCCATGCCCATGAACACGAAAATAGTCAGCGTCATCGACGGAAAAATCACCCGGGCCGAATACAACAGTACCATGGGATATTTTGTTGAAGTAACGGGAAAAGCCGGTGTTAAAACTCGCTATCTCCACCTCAATAAAATACTCGTTACTAAAGGGGCCAGGGTTACACGGGGAGGTGCTATTGCGTTATCCGGTAACAGCGGACGTTCATCCGGTCCTCATCTGCATTACGAGCTGGTCATCAATAACAACCCTGTTAACTCTCTGGCGTTCCGGGCAGCGGCACCCGCTGATAACAAACTCGAACAGCATGCCTTTGCGCATGCCAGAGACTACGAACGATACCTGGACTGATAACGGGACCGCGACGCGGCCCCGTCTGCCGGATTAATTTTTTTTATCGTTTTCACTTCCGTGATGTTGATGATCTCCATGCCCTCCGTGGCCGTGGAAAAGATGCATTAGCGGGCAGACCAGCAATAACAGATATGGCCAGTAACCTGCCACATGTGACCAGTGTTCGCGCAGGAGGGCAAATGCCGCGATCGCGGCGACAGCAATAAGCGCATAGGTGGTACTTTTCATACTGGACTCCTTCTGTTCGTAACTGACCCTTCACTCAGTGTTATTTCCCGAGCCTGACACTTTTCAGACGCAACGCATTCACAATGACGCTGACGGAGGAAAGAGCCATGGCCGCCGCCGCAATAACTGGCGACAGCAGTATTCCATACACAGGATAAAGCAGACCTGCAGCCACAGGCACGCCAAGTGCGTTGTAGATAAATGCAAAAAACAGATTCTGACGGATATTTTTCATGGTGATCTCTGACAGATGACGGGCCCTGTTCAGTATCATCAAGTCGCCTTTGAGAAGGGTGACTCCGGCACTTTCAATTGCCACATCTGTACCCGTTCCCATGGCTATACCCACGTCAGCCGCTGCCAGCGCCGGGGCATCATTCACACCGTCTCCGGCCATCGCAACCACATGGCCAGACTCTTTCAGTCGGGTTATCACTGCTTTTTTGCCATCCGGCAGAATTCCGGCTTCAACCTCATCTATTCCCAGTTTCCGTGCGACTGCTTCAGCAGTAAGCTGGTTATCCCCGGTGAGCATAACGATGCGGATCCCCGCCTGACGCAAAGCTTTAAGCGCATCCGGCGTGGTTGTTTTCACGGGATCCGAGATAGCTATCAGGCCTGCAAGGTCCCCGTCTGTGGCCACATAGATAACGGTAGCGCCTTCCATCCGCAACGTATCCGCAACGGCCTTTTGATTATCAATAACTATACTGTTTTCCTGCATAGCCAGTTCATTACCAATAACAACCCGTTGACCTTCGACATCGCCTGAGACACCTTTACCCGACGGTGCATCGAAATGAGTGACTGCGGGTATTGCGATCCCCTTTTCCTGTGCTGCTTTAACTACTGCCATACCCAGCGGATGCTGCGAGCCTTTTTCCACTGCGGCTGTTACACGCAAAAGAGATGTTTCCCCACCCGGATTGAGACTGATAATCCCTGTCACCGTAGGCGAACCTTCCGTGAGCGTGCCTGTTTTGTCGACAACCAGCGTGTCCACTTTTTCAAGACGCTCAAGGGCTTCGGCATTCCTGATTAACACCCCGGCCTGGGCTCCTTTGCCCACCCCCACCATTATCGACATCGGCGTGGCCAGCCCCAGCGCGCAGGGACAGGCAATAATCAGGACCGACACAGCCGCAATGAGACCGTGCGCCATCCTGGGCTCGGGCCCCCAGACAGACCAGATCACGAAAGCAACAACCGCGATAAGTATCACCAGAGGAACAAACCAGCCTGAAACGCTGTCAGCCATTCTCTGGATGGGGGCACGCGAACGCTGTGCATCAGCGACCATCTGAACAATTCGTGAGAGCATTGTTTCATCACCGACTTTCTCTGCACGGATGATGAGACTCCCTGTCTGATTAATGGTCCCCCCGATGACAGGGTCACCCTCCGTTTTGGTAACCGGCATAGATTCCCCGGTCACCATCGATTCATCAACGGTTGTTTTGCCTTCGATCACGATACCGTCGACCGGAATACTCTCTCCAGGTCTGATGCGGAGCTTATCGCCAGGCAGGACATCTTCCGCATTAATATCCGTTTCATGACCGTCATGATCCAGCCGTCTGGCGGTTTTGGGGGCAAGGTTCAGAAGCGCAGTAATGGCGCCTGAGGTTTGTTCCCGTGCCCGCAGCTCAAGAACCTGTCCCAGCAGAACAAGCACCGTAATAACTGCTGCGGCTTCAAAATAAACGGCCACCAGGCCATCCATGTTTCTGAACGATGCAGGAAACCAGGAGGGGAAGACGGTTGCAATGACGCTGTAAACCCAGGCTACGCCGGTCCCCATTGCAACAAGGGTAAACATATTCAGGGAGCGGTTACGTAACGACATTCCGGCCCGGGCGAAGAATGGCCAGCCACACCACAACACGACAGGGGAGGCCAGAAGCAGCTGCAGCCATGTGTTGTACTGTGGCGGTACTGTATTCCTCAACTCGGGAAACAGATGAGATCCCATTTCGAGTACCAGAACCGGAAACGCCAGCAACAACCCCAGCCAGAAGCGTCTTGTCATGTCGTGAAGTTCATCACTCGGCCCCGTGGATGCCGTAGCTACGAGCGGCTCCAGTGCCATTCCACAGACAGGACAGCTTCCGGGACCACTGCGGCGTATCTCCGGGTGCATCGGACATGTCCACACACCTTCAGAATTCTCTTTTTCCGCCTGGTGGTGAGGCTGTTTTATCTGATCAGGGCTGACTTCGTGATGATCGTGGTGATGGTGATGGGAATGTTCACTGGCATCTTCGGTAAGATAACGATCGGGATGGGCTTTAAATTTACTCTCACAGCTGGCGGAGCAGAAATAAAGTTGATGGTCCTGGTATCGAATGCTGCTGTGCGCCCTGTCGGGCAGGATGGCCATCCCGCACACGGGATCTCTCACCTTATGCAATACGTGGCCCTCGTCCGGGGATAATGTCTGCTCAGAAGCAGTCTGGTTGTTGTGTTGCACTGCATTGTCATTTTTCACAGTAACTCTCCTTATGCATACCGAAGCATCTTCTGTCTTCAGGGTATGTCATGGATGCGATTACCACGAATATCGCCGGCACAGGAGTGCCTGCTACCGGCGTCCCGTTATCAGCCGTTCCGCTGACTATTCGATTCGCTGGAAGACTTTTTTACTTCCATCCGGTGAGAATGCGATAACATCGTAAGCCTCTTTTCGGGCTCCCATCTCCATTCCAGGACTTCCTGCTGGCATACCGGGGGTGGCGAGACCGTATATACCTGAACCAGACTGCATTGCCTTATGTATCGTTGTCGCAGGCACATGGCCTTCAATGATCAAATTACCGGCAACCGCGGAATGACAACTTCGCAGTCCTGCAGGAATAGCATGCTTTTCTTTCAGGGCTGACAGCGCCTGATCATTCATGACGTGAGTTCGTACTTCAAACCCGTCTTTTTCCATCGCCTTGCCCCACAGGGAACAACAGCCACAGTTTTCAGATTTGTACATATCAATCACTTTTTCACTCGCCATCGCGGGCAGTGAAAGGCCGAGAGCCAGCGCCATCAGAACCACTTTTTTCATACTCACCTCTGTATATTATCGATTTAAACCCTGACGTCAGGGTGAATCAGTAAAGAAGGACACCCACAGGGGGTGCCCTTTCAGGTTCAGGACACGCTTTTTTTATGTCTGCGCAGCCAGATTAATTTGTAGGCGGCAGGAATAATGAACAGGGACAGCAGCGGAGCCGTGATCATCCCACCAATCATGGGTGCCGCGATACGGCTCATGACTTCTGAACCTGCACCGGTTCCCCAGAGTATTGGCAGCAGACCCGCAATGATCACCGCCACGGTCATGGCTTTCGGCCGGACACGCAGTACGGCACCATGATAGAGGGCTTCATCAAGGCCTTCCGGTGTGAACGTCTCTTTACGGGACAATTCCGGGTGCGCTTCAATGGCATGACGCAGATACATCAGCATGACCACGCCAAACTCTGCTGCCACCCCGGCCAGAGCGATAAACCCCGTTCCGGTTGCGACAGACATATGGAAGCCCTGCCAGTACAGGAACCATATCCCGCCAACCAGGGCGAACGGCAGGCTCATCAGGATCAGCAGGGCTTCATCAACCCGGCGGAATGCCAGATACAACAGGATGAAGATGATCATCACCGTCATCGGCACCATCAGCTTCAGTTTCTTGTTGGCATGCTCAAGCAGTTCAAACTGTCCGGAGAATGACACGCTGGTACCCGGTCTCAGTTTCACTTTCTGACTGATCGCCGTTTTAATGTCATTAACCACCGACACCATATCCCTGCCGCGCGCGTCAATGTAAATCCAGCTGGCTGGACGGGCATTTTCCGTTTTCAGCATAGTCGGCCCGGAAACGACCTTAATATCCGCAACATCGCCCAGCGTGATCTGCTGCTTCATCGGGGTCAGGATCGGCATCTGTTTCAGGGCCTGCGGGCTGTTCCGGTAATCCTGCGGATAGCGGATATTAATCGGGTACCGGGCCACGCCTTCAACCGTTTCCCCTACCGTCGCGCCGCCGATGGCTGATGAGATGAACAGCTGCACATCGCCCACCGTCATTCCGTAGCGGGAGGCTTTTTCCCGGTTGATATCCACATCAATGTAGCGCCCGCCTTCCAGTCGCTCTGCGAGAGCAGACACTACGCCGGGTACGGTTTTGGCGACCGCTTCGATACTCTGCGCCGTTGCATCGATATCGGACAGAACCGTTCCGGACACCTTGATACCTATCGGGCTTTTGATCCCGGTTGAGAGCATATCAATACGGTTACGGATTGGCGGCACCCAGAGGTTTGCCAGCCCCGGTAAACGGACGGTCCTGTCGAGTTCTT
This sequence comes from Enterobacter sp. CPE_E890, assembly GCF_046521475.1. Taxonomy (NCBI): domain Bacteria; kingdom Pseudomonadati; phylum Pseudomonadota; class Gammaproteobacteria; order Enterobacterales; family Enterobacteriaceae; genus Enterobacter; species Enterobacter sp. CPE_E890. Next base: position 4,673,377 of record NZ_JBKFZW010000001.1, read on the forward strand.
CAATAATCTTGTCAATCGTCATGCCTGGACGCCACTGATCCTCAGGTTTGAGCTGGATCGTGGTTTCAACCATTTCGAGCGGTGCGGAATCCGTGGCGGTCTCTGCTTTACCGGTCTTGCCAAATACAGAGGCCACTTCAGGAACGCTTTTGATTAACTTGTCCGTCGTCTGCAGGAGCGCTGCAGCTTCAGCCGGAGAGACACCCGGCAGGGTCGACGGCATATACAACAGGTCGCCCTCGTTAATCTTCGGCAGAAACTCACCGCCCACCTGGCTCAGCGGCCAGATAACGGTGAAAATGGACAAGGCCGCAACCAGCAGGGTTGTTTTTGGCCAGTGGAGAACCCGCAACAGCAATGGATGATACGCTTTGATCAGTACCCGGTTCAGGGGGTTACTGGTCTCTGCAGGAATTTTCCCCCGGATCCAGAATCCCATCAGAATCGGAATGACGATGATGGCCAGCGCGGCCGCGCCCGCCATGGAGTACGTTTTCGTGAATGCCAGCGGGCCAAACAGACGTCCTTCCTGACCTTCCAGGGTAAAGATAGGAATAAAGGACAGGGTGATGATCAGCAGGCTGATAAACAGTGCGGGTCCCACTTCAACGGAGGCATCGGTAATCACCTTCCAGCGGGTGGCGTTGTCAATCTGCTCACCCGGATGCTGATGATCCCACTCCTCAAGCCGCTTATGCGCATTCTCAATCATCACAATGGCGGCATCCACCATCGCACCGACGGCAATCGCTATCCCTCCCAGCGACATGATATTGGCGTTCAGTCCCTGGAAGTGCATGACGATAAAGGCGATACACAGACCAAGCGGCAGAGAGATAATCGCCACCAGGGCAGAACGTACGTGCCACAGGAACAGGGCACAGACGATGGCCACCACGATAAACTCTTCCAGAAGTTTGGAACTGAGGTTATCAATCGCCCGGTCGATGAGCTGGCTGCGATCGTAGGTGGTCACGATTTCAACGCCTTCCGGCAGGCTGGCCTTCAGCGTCTCAAGTTTATCCCTCACTGCCGTGATAACGTCGCGTGCATTTTTACCCGACCGCAGGATCACCACGCCGCCAGCGACTTCGCCCTGGCCGTTCAGCTCGGCAATACCACGCCGCATTTCAGGCCCGGTCTGCACGCGGGCAACATCCCGCAGATAAACCGGCACGCCGTTCTCGCCTGTTTTCAGGACGATGTTATTAAAATCATCAATGCTCTGAAGATAACCGCTGGCACGGACCATATACTCAGCTTCGGCCATTTCAACGGATGAGCCACCGGCCTCCTGGTTAGACGATTCAAGGGCCTGTTTCACTTCGGGCAGGCTGATACCATACTGAGACAATTTTACCGGATTGACCTGAATCTGGTACTGTTTCACCACGCCGCCAACCGAAGCGACCTCAGCCACGTTCGGGATGGTTTTCAGCTCAAATTTCAGGAACCAGTCCTGCAGAGAACGCAGTTCTGAAAGGTCGTGTTTTCCGCTGCGATCGACAAGGGCATATTCAAATATCCAGCCCACCCCCGTGGCGTCCGGACCGATTTCAGAACTCACACCGGCGGGCAGTTTTCCCTGTACCTGGTTCAGGTACTCCAGCACGCGGGAACGGGCCCAGTACAGATCGGTGCCGTCTTCAAAAATGACATACACATACGAATCACCGAACTGTGAAAAACCACGCACGGTTTTTGCGCCAGGCACGGACAGCATGGTGGTGGTAAGTGGATAGGTGACCTGGTTTTCTACAATCTGCGGGGCCTGGCCGGGATAGCTGGTTTTGATAATGACCTGCACATCTGACAGGTCAGGCAAGGCATCGACAGGCGTGTTAATAATCGTCCATGTGCCCCAGATGCTGAGAAACAGGGCCCCCATCATGACCAGGAAACGGTTGGCGACAGAGCGCCGGATAATCCATTCAATCATCGTCGTCTCCTCAGTGCCCTGAATGCATATTTACAGGCTGGTCAGACATTGCTGGCATACTGCTTTCTGTTTTTTCAGGGTGGCGCATACGTTCCAGTGCGCCCGTAATATTGGCTTCAGAGTCAATGAGGAACAGGCCACTGACCACCACGGTATCGCCTTCATTCAGGCCGGAGCCGATGCCGGACTGTTGCTGTGACTCATGCAGAACGTGGATCTGTTTCGGCACAAACTTGCCTTCATCATCAACAGTAATCACGCGCTGTTCTTTGCCGGTATCGATAACGGCCTGGCTTGGTATCAGCAGCATCTCCTGGCTTCTGGTATTCAGTTTCAGATAGGCATTCATGCCCGGCTTGAGAAACTCATCCTTATTAGAAACCTGGAGACGGACCTGAAGCGTACGGGTTGTCTGATCCACGCTGGGAAGAATATTCCATTTTTCGACATGGAATGTTTTATCCGGATAAGCCGGTACCGAAATTTCAAACTGCGACGTATCTTTCAGCAGATAGGCGATAGATTCTGGCACTGCAGCGCTGATCCAGACCGGGTCCATTCCCTGAATCTGAGCCACCACCTTATCTTTCGAAATATTCATGCCGGTGCGCAGGTCAAATGCAGTAATGACACCATCAATAGGTGCTTTAATGGTAAAACGGGTCTGAATGCTCCGGGTAGAACGCAGTCTCTGAATATCCTCTTCCGGCATACCTGCCAGGCGAAGCCGTTCCAGAACGCCTTTAATTTGCGTGGAAGTACCACCGGTGCTGGATAACAGAAGGAATTCACTCTGTGCTTCCACCCAGTCCGGAATGGTAATATCGATAAGTGGCGTCCCCTTCTTCACATGATCGCCAATCGTCATGGGGTAGACTTTTTCGACAAACCCGTCAGAACGCGCCTGCACAATAACAAACTGATACTCGTTATAGCTGACATTAGCCGGGATTGTCTGAGAATAATTCAGCATTCCTCGCGTGACTTTTTGCGTTTTTAATCCCAGATTCTGAACCTGGGTTGGGTCGATACGGATCCCGCCACTGCTTTTATCGCCACTGTCATCAGCATATTTTGGCACCAGGTCCATATCCATAAAGGGCGATTTTCCGGGTTTATCAAATTTGGTATCCGGTTTCATTGGGTCATACCAGAAAAGCACCTTTCGTTCCGGTGCCTTTTGTTCTGTTTTTTCTGTCTTTTGTGCTGAGTTTACATACTGCCAGGCAGTAACCGATATCAGCCCCCCTGCTATGAGGCTGCTGATAATTATTGCAGCATATTTTATCTTTAAAGAAGCCATACAATTTTCCGCTAAAAAATCAAAACACCTGGCATATGCGCCTGACGGTTAACTCACACATATACCTATGTGAATGTACAGGCGCACAGGATGTAATCGCTCCGGACAGCCAATCAGGACTGCGTCACGTTAATGCTTTTGAGTAAGGAGATATTGCCCTGCTGAATAAACGAGAAATCGACATGGTTGCCTGTTTTCAGGGCATTAATAGCATCGTCTGCATTAACAAAAGTAAAGCGCATGGTCATTGCAGGCCAGCCCACCGCTGGAATTGCTTCATGCGAAATGGTGATTTTCTTAGTATTCATATCAATGTCTTTAACGACACCGGTGCCCTTGATAACTTGCTGTACCGAAGCATCACTGGCAGTATTCATATCGCCATGCTGATGTGTTTCAGCATGAAGACCGGCAGAAAACATGACAGAGAAGGCACCAAATAAAACGGCTTTAAGTGAATTACGCATTTTAATTTCCTGATTAATTAAATAAATTTACTCTACCCAACCGCCACCCAGCGCGGTAAACAGATTAATTTCGTTAACCTGCCGGGAATAGGTAAGATCGAGAATGGTTTGCTGGGTAGCGAAGAGGGAACGTTCTGCATCCAGCACTTCGATGTAACTGACAGCACCACTTGCATACAATCCTCTGGCACGCTGGAGAGTTATCTGAAGTGAATCAAGATAACGCTGCTGTGACTCAAGTTGCTGGCTAAGGCTGTCGCGCAGCGCAAGCGTGTCGGAAACATCCTTAAAGGCTGACTGAATTTTTTGTTCGTAATTAACCACCGACTGTTGCTGGCGAATTTCAGCCAGCTTCAGATTGGCTTTATTCCTGCCAGCATTAAATATAGGAATTTCAATTTTAGGGATAAAATTCCACATTCCACTTCCTGACGTAAACAGGCTGGACAGCTCCGTACTGCTTGCGGAAAGACCACTGGTCAGGGTAATTGAGGGGAAAAAGGCCGCTCGCGCTGCGCCAATATTGGCATCAGCCGCTTTCAGCTGATATTCCGCTTCCATAATATCCGGTCGCTGCAGCAAAATTTGTGAAGACAGATTTGGTGGCAATTTTACTGGGGCTATCTCCCCGCCTTTCATCCCTTTTTCTGACGGAAGTGCGCGGTACGTTCCCAGCACCAGTTGCAGGGCATTGTTTGCCTGAGCCAGATCGCCTTCTCGTTTGGCTATTTCGGCGCGGGTACTTTCGATTTGTCCTCGCGCCTGTTCAAGTGCCAGAACGTTCGTACTCCCGGTCACGAGCTGCTGCTCAACGAAAGCATAGGACTGTTGATAATTTTTCAGCGTTTCCCGCGCAATACGAAGTTGTTCGTACGCCAGTTGCTGGCTGAAATAGCTTTGTGAAACGTTGGATACCAGCAGGATGTGTACGGCCCGACGGGCTTCTTCGCTGGCAAAGTAGTTCTGGCGATCAGCATCACTCATGTTCTTAAGTTTGCCGAAAAAATCGAGCTCATAGCTGAGCTCCAGTCTCGCGTCGTACTCCTGTGTGGTCGGCTTGTCACCTTTCAGACCACCGCTGTATGTTATCCCGGATGAGGCATTCAGCTGGGGATAACGATCTGCATCCGTGACGTTGAACTGGGCTCGGGCCTCTTCAACCTTCAGGGCAGCCATTCTCAAATCACGGTTATTAGTCAGAGCTTCACCGATCAACCGGGTAACCTGGGGATCCACAAAAAAGTTACGCCAGCCCGTATCCTGATAGCCATTTACCGCTGGCGTCAGGCTGTTATGGGACAGTGAAAACTGCTGGGGTACCGGTGCTGCGGGCCGCTGATATTCAGGCGCAAGCGACACGCAGCCTGCCAGGATGAATATCGTGCTAATGCTGAGTAATTTTAATTTGAACATAACGCTTCTCGTCCAGGCAGACCTGGTAAATGGTTCAAATGAAGTCCAGAGTATTGATAGGGGTACTTTACCTAACGCTCTCTGTTTGCCGGGTGACAGGATAATGACAATGTTGTCATTTTTGCTGTAATCCGTTGATAACGATCGTGGGCGCAATAGAATGACATTAGCAGCCAGCCGGGGAGCAAGATGAAAATATTGATCGTCGAAGACGAAATTAAAACAGGTGAATATCTCAGCAAAGGGCTTACAGAGGCAGGGTTCGTAGTGGATCACGCTGATAATGGTCTTACCGGATATCATCTCGCCATGACAGCCGAGTATGATTTAGTCATTCTGGATATCATGCTACCTGATGTGAACGGCTGGGATATCATCCGCATGCTGCGCACTGCCGGAAAGGGTATGCCGGTCTTACTGCTGACAGCCCTCGGCACGATCGAACATAGGGTCAAAGGACTGGAACTGGGTGCGGACGATTATCTGGTTAAACCCTTTGCGTTTGCCGAACTGCTCGCCCGGGTGAGAACCCTTCTGAGGCGGGGAAACACGATGATCACGGAAAGCCAGTTTAAGGTGGCTGACCTCTCGATTGATCTCGTATCCAGAAAAGTCAGTCGCGCCGGAAACCGCATTGTGCTCACCAGTAAAGAGTTCAGCCTGCTGGAATTCTTCATTCGCCATCAGGGAGAGGTTCTTCCCCGCTCCCTGATTGCCTCTCAGGTCTGGGACATGAATTTTGACAGCGACACTAATGCGATCGATGTCGCAGTAAAGCGACTCCGCGCTAAAATAGACAACGATTACGAGACAAAGCTGATCCAGACAGTCCGGGGCGTGGGCTACATGCTGGAGGTCCCGGATGCATAGCAAACCTTCCAGACGCCCTTTCTCACTCGCTCTGCGGCTGACCTTTTTTATCAGCCTGTCCACGATACTGGCTTTTATCGCATTCACCTGGTTTATGCTGCATTCTGTTGAAAATCATTTTGCCGAGCAGGATGTCAGCGATCTTCAACAAATCAGCACCACACTGAACCGTATACTGCAGTCCCCGGTGGATCCGGATGATAAAAAAATAAGCAAAATAAAGGAATCAATTGCCAGCTACCGCAACGTTGCCCTTTTGCTCCTCAATCCCAGGGGGGAAGTGCTCTTTAGCTCAGCTCAGGGGGCGGCACTACGCCCGGCAGTGAATTCAGCAGATTTTAGCGAGCACAGCCGCGCACGGGATGTCTTTCTCTGGACGGTGGAGGATCCTGCGGGACCGATGGATACCGGGTCCGAAATGAAGATGGAAACATACAGGATTATCGCCTCCTCTGGTCAGGCGATATTTCAGGGCAAACAGCAGAACTATGTCATGCTGACTGGCCTATCCATTAATTTCCATCTCCATTACCTCGATGCGCTGAAAAAGAACCTGATTGCGATTGCCGTCGTGATAAGCCTGTTGATTGTTCTGATCATTCGAATCGCTGTCCGTCAGGGGCACCTGCCCCTTCGTAATGTCAGCAATGCCATTAAAAACATCACCTCCGAGAATCTTGATGCGCGACTGGAACCGACACGCGTTCCCATTGAGCTGGAGCAACTGGTTATCTCGTTCAATCATATGATTGGAAAGATTGAGGATGTCTTTACCCGCCAGGCCAATTTCTCTGCCGATATCGCGCATGAGATCAGAACGCCCATCACCAATCTGGTGACGCAGACTGAAATCGCACTGAGTCAGGATCGAACACAGAGGGAACTTGAGGATGTCCTCTATTCCAGTCTTGAAGAGTATAACCGGATGACCAAAATGGTCAGCGATATGCTGTTCCTGGCACAGGCAGATAATAATCAGCTGATACCTGACAGGGTCATGTTTGACCTCAGAGCGGAAGTCATGAAAGTCTTCGAGTTTTTCGAAGCCTGGGCCGAAGAACGCAATATCACGCTCAAATTTAACGGGATGCCCTGCCTGGTTGAGGGAGATCCACAAATGTTCAGAAGGGCGATCAATAATCTGTTATCCAATGCCCTGCGTTATACCCCGGAGGGACAGGCAATCACCGTCTCAATAAGAGAGCAGGAGAGCTTTTTTGACCTTGTGATTGAAAATCCGGGGAAACCAATCCCTGAAGAGCATTTATCAAGGTTGTTTGACCGTTTTTATCGGGTGGATCCGTCCAGACAACGAAAAGGAGAAGGCAGCGGCATCGGCCTTGCGATTGTGAAGTCAATCGTGGAAGCACATCACGGAAGAGTGCAGGTGGAATCGGACGTACACTCAACGCGTTTTATCTTATCCGTGCCCAGACTGGAGAAAATGATTCCGGACACCCAGTGCTGGGAATAAAGATTTAAATGACAAAGATGTCATTAGCCTGTCATGCAGCAAACAGAAGCCATTCGATATAATTAGTGCAACTTATCAGGAAGGCTGGATTGCTTTATCAATATCCGGCGTCAGTGGACGCCAGGAAATGAATATCCAGTCCCCTCCCGGAGAAATAAACACTTCCGAACCTGTTTCAGTTATGGAACTGAAAACACCGGTTGTACTCCCCCGGACATCACTAATTAAGAAATGGAGAGTTATCATGAAAAATATCGTATTAGCATCCTTGCTGGGCTTTGGCTTAATTTCTTCGGCCTGGGCCACTGAAACCGTGAATATCCATGAGCGGGTCAACAATGCACAGGCACCTGCTCACCAGATGCAGTCTGCTGCGGCTCCTGTCGGGATCCAGGGGACTGCACCTCGTATGGCCGGTATGGACCAGCATGAACAGGCCATTATTGCTCATGAAACCATGACGAACGGGTCGGCGGATGCGCACCAGAAAATGGTGGAAAGTCATCAGAGGATGATGGGAAGTCAGACCGTTTCCCCTACCGGGCCGTCGAAGTCATTAGCGGCAATGAATGAGCATGAAAGAGCTGCAGTTGCCCATGAATTTATGAATAACGGTCAGTCTGGCCCACATCAGGCCATGGCCGAAGCGCATCGTCGCATGCTCAGTGCAGGCTGACGGCGAGGGAAGTATCTGTGCTGTCCTTATTTCCTTGATAGATTTTTCCGTAACCGGATATATGGCAACATCTTTGCCCCCTACAGGGGGCATTTTTATCAGATTCTGCTACAGTTAACGGGCATCAACGCTAAAAGGATATTTTTTATGAAAGCCAGAAACACTTTATTTGCAGTATTAATGTTATCCCTGCCAGCGATTTCAGCAGAACATTCAGAAATGAAAATGACTGATATGTCTACCTCGGCTTCGTCACAGGAATATATGGCTGGCATGAAAGACATGCATGACAAAATGATGGCTGCCGTAAATGAGTCCGATCCCGACAAGGCTTTTGCGAAAGGCATGGTAGCGCACCATGAAGGGGCAATAGCAATGGCTGAGACCGAGCTCAAATACGGAAAAGATCCGAAAATGAGAAAGCTCGCGCAGGACATCATTAAAGCTCAAAAAGGTGAAATTGAGCAGATGAATAAATGGCTTGATAGTCAAAAGTAAACATTGTAGAAATGTCACGACAAGCGTGATTTTACATCGTTCCTGGGCGCGGGAGTCGGTTAATCTTTATATAATTCAAACCCGATTAATTTCGGGTTTTTACTACTCTGTACTCCGGTCCTTTGTTGAGGACCGGAATATATGCACCTGAGATGCTTATTTAATACATTATCTCGTCATGGATACAATGTCGCTCAGGATCTCAACCAGCTCGCTTCTCTCCTGCGTTCCGTCATGATAGGTTGATCTTGAGATGATTCTTTCTGATGTCATCTGAGGCCAGAATTTATCTAGTACATTATCGGGTTTCATTCCCACAGCCCGGCCGATTATTTTTTTAGCGTCACAGGTGTCCGTAAACGTGACGGCTACACCAGTAATTTCCTCGATAAGATCCGGGCACAGATAGTTTTCTATCTCACGTTTGCGCGTAGCGAAAAATACCTTACCGGCCTCCTCTACTTCTTTTTTACGCTTCTGGATGGACAGAACCTGTGCAGGGTCTCCCCCAATATCGGAGTCCAGAAATACGCACCAGGGAAGCCCCAGATCTTTGGCCAGATTCAATGTAACCCAGTGTTTGACGCTACCACACCCTCCTATGAGGACTGGCACTATTTTCACGTCCTCCAGAGAGGCTGGCAGCGCACCTGACTGTTTTAATGAACTGGCCGCATGCCTCAGGAAAGTAACATCCGACTTTCCCTCTACCAGAACAATCCCCTGCGCCCTTTCCATACCGGTCTCTGGCAGCACCCCCAGGCTTTCAGTGGCTTCCTTCAGCACTGCGTCATCCGGCATTTTTACTACGGGTTCACCCGCCTCATTTCGGGTAACATAACGTACGCCTTCGACAGGGATTAATCCGGCCAGCGCCGGGACATGGGTGGTGACGATAATCTGACGGTGCGGCTGGCCTGCCAGTGCCAGTAACGCTTTCATCAGCATCATCTGATAGTTCGGATGCTGTGACGTTTCAGGCTCCTCTATGGCATAAATCACATTTCTGGGCGTCCCCGCGACATTCTTTTCAGCCTCAGCCCGAAAAAAATTCAACAGGATAAGCCTCCTTATCCCGCTGCCGCGCTTATTGATGGGGATGCCATTTTCCCCGTCCAGGGTGAAATTGAAGGTCCACTTGGGTTTCTCCTTAAATCGTGGAGTCAGTTCACTGGCGAGTTCGGGGGCCATTTCACGTAATTTATCCAGCGTTCTCTGTGCGACATCCAGGACGCTGTCCTGAATCTCATTTTCCAGCGCTGTAATTTTGTCCTGCAGCGCAGCCTGAGCGTCTTTTACGGCCTGCTGTAAGGGGTTTTTAGCTTCGGAATCCCCGTCGCTGCTTTCCCTGTCGGCTTTGAAAATCGCATACGTGGGCAGCAAATCGAGGATCTTACCCCATAATGATTTTGTGTCGGTTCCGAACTCTTTATCGACATCCAGCATAATTTCCGAACAGGTATAGGGGGCTGCGGCTTCCCTGATGGCCTGACGCCATAACGATGCAGTGCGTTTATCCGCCACATTTTTTTCAACTTCTTTTCCCACCGCCTTGAGCTCAGAAATTTTCATGCCCAGTAAATTTCTCAGGGGCTCCTCATCCGGGTGGATGCAGCGGATGCAGGTCTGCTCCGGTTTTCCTGAGGTCGTTGCTTTAAACGTTTTGACGATTTCAAAATTGCCGTCCTCATTCAGCAGATGTTCTGAGGCGAGCGTGGTCTGCACCCTGTCGTCGATCATGATAAAATCGGGCAGGTCATCAAATTCACAGGCTATTTCAAAACGGCCGTCCCCTTCTCTTAGGCTGAAACAGTTCATGTCATTCTTGTCAGCCTTCATTCCTTCTGTTTCAAAAAAAATAGCCAGCGCTTCCAGAAGCGTTGATTTCCCAAAGTCATTACGACCGACAATACCCGTCATGCTTTCATCAATAATGATTTCAGTAGAGTTTCTGTAGCCTCTGAAGTTTTTCAGTTTTAATTTTCTGAGCCGCATATGAAGTCCTGTGTGTAAGAAAGCGTTTTGCTGCAACCTGAATACAAAATATATTTTCAAATGCCTGCCAACAAGCAGGGATAACCGTTATTCAGAATATCTTAACGACATTTCGGGATTATGATCTGGTCGCGCTTTCAGAACTTTACTGCCCCTCAAAACACCGGAAACTAACTTGTGGTTGGTTACATGGCAAAGTTAAAACTCCAGAATCACGGGTAATGATTTCAATGCTTATTATATTTTTTGGAATTGACTCATGAGCTTTATAATTTAAATGATAATAATAACCATTCTTTTATGCGTAATATTTGCTACTGACACTGATGAATTTAAAAGAAGATAGATTTTCATTTACGGATTATTTCCTAAATTCATCGATAATGTGATCGACATAAAATTTTCACTGAAGAATGAAGAGATAATTTAAGGCCGAGCGAAATAGCTCAAAATGGTGTATTTAACATAACAGAAGAAATGAAAGGCTCTATCGCAACCTGATACTTCAGGCCGCTAAGGGGTTAATCTTGTTGAAGAAAAATTAGACCGGGAAGCGCCAGGCGTCACCATTTCTCCCGCCTGGCTGGAAGTGAAGAATAATTGTGCATAGCTCCGTATTCGGGCTTTGCATCTGACAATGGTTCCCTGGATGAAAGTACGATCTCCACTCCAAGGACGCTGAACACCCTAAACAAACGCTCAAAACCCGCACTTGCAGGGTTGGCCTCTAGTCGGGCATAAGTTTGCTGTGTTATACCCAAACGTTCAGAAACATCTTTTTGCGTCAGTCCATTGGCTTTGCGAAAGCCGATTAAAACAGGACGTAACTGATTCAAAGTCTTCAAAGCGTATTGAGTGTTCATAAGTGACCTTCCGTATCGACGAGTTAACAAGCATAACGCAGGGATTTACAGCATATAGGCTGTAATGCTCATTAACAGACTATAGGCTGTAATACGAATCCTGCCAAGATGCGGCATCTTTCAAATACAAGGCCGTATTGGGTAAGCAGTACACCGTTATATAGCACCCCTTGCCCCTTTGCTGGAGAGGGACCCACGTGATCGCAGGTCTTTTAGACGTTGTTGCTAACCGGCATCATACACAGGTGGTAACCCCCAGGGAAACTCTATGAGTGATAATTTATTCCTGCCCCAGTCAAAATATAAAACCTTATCTAACTAGCTTTCTTAGTATTTTATAAATGAAGTGAAATTAGCGAAGAAGTTTTACATTGTAAAGTGAGCAAAAATATTTACCATTCAACTGGCAAAATTTACAATCTGCAGCCCTTAGCCTGAGAAAATGCACATTAACAGAATAATCATCAAGTCCGATAGAGGCATAACTTACGTCCTCAAAAATATCAGAAATAAATGAGTTGAAATTACAAAAATTAACTTCACTTAAAATCTTGAACACCGCAGAAATATATCTATCATGCATTATCTTGACTTCGATAACCTTAGATAAACTTGAATGCGACTTACATTTGAAGAGATCAAAGAGAAAGTAAATCAGCATATTTTTATTGTCCGAAATCCATTTTAAAATTTTATTACGTGCACATGGTAATATATACACTGGATTTTTGAAAGGGTTTGAAACGTCAACCACAAGGGAACAATAACCATGAGGATTTATTCCACTTATAATTAAGTCACTAAGTCCTTTCACTGCATTCAAATAGTTATCAAAACAAACCTCATATAAACTGGTACTATGAACTGCACATTTAGATTCAAACAACCATCTATGACGCAGATAACCAATGCCTTTAGAGTGTATATCTTCAACAATACATTTGTGACAGTAACGAATGTTTGAGATGTTTACCAATGGATATGAATTAGTTATGTGAAAATTTTTCCGACAGGCATCTTCAACAGCGTTAAAATACCCGTAAACACCAGAAGATAACGACACTATATTGGAAGTTAGTATATAACCATTTCTAGTGGCAAGAATGTCATATATATCCTGCAAGCTATGCAATTTGTACATATCAATCAGTTCGAAACGAGGAAAGGCATCGTACCTTAGTGCGCCATGCTTTGATATTATGTTCCTGCAATTGGATAAGTTATACATTATCTGTGAACGCAGAAGAAAACTGTGCCACAATTCATTTTCGTAAACCATATAACTCCCTCTTATTTAATTAGTTCCATTTTTCTGAGAAGTATCATTGTCATTGGTAGTTTATCTCTGTATTTCAAAAGCCAGCCATGCCCTCCCAGTAAAGCATCTAGACTTGTAAGTGACATCGAGTACTGCCCCTGAGATAAAACATCATTTATTAATGATGATGAGATAATATCTCTCTCGCTCCAGTCTACTCTTTTATTTTTATAGCATCGTATTGTTTTAGGAAGACAGGAATTAAGCCAGTCACATTCATGTTTATTTAGCCAATAGAAACTTGCATAACAACTTTCTTTGACTAACTTTCGTGTTATAGAAACGGATTGATTATGTATAAATCTTAATATTTTCTGCTTATGACGCCGTCTTAAAGAATCTTTTTTACATTTTTTACGCCATGAGCATAAACCGTAACAAGATGAAATTACAGAGGATACAGCTCCTTCCGATAATGAGTTTTTCTCAGCTATGGATGCCAGACTAAACCCCCTTACAGCCATAGACTTGATAAGCAATTCAGTGAATATATTAATTTTTGTGTTTCGCTTAAACGCCCTCAGGTATTTTTTATAAATAAGTGTTTTAATGTAACATCTGCTGCGACTAAATTCCTTCCCAAGGTTGCTAACACTAGTATTATTTTCAACTATATGAAAACTGTATTTCTTATGACTTTTAAAGATTTCTTTCTTTTTATTAGTACGACTTCCTGCATACGTTGGCCAGCAAGTATTTAACAAACAATAACAAAGCAAAAGATGCTTTGTGGGATGCTGACAACATTTGTCTTTGAGTATAGGCTCCCAGTAATGATAATCAGTTAGGGATGTTGGTATAAGTCCCGATGAACCCTCCCCAAATAACTGGCACTTAGCATAAACATGTGCGTAGAATACATTTTTCTTTAAATTTCCATCCAATGATAATAAATTCAACTTTTTAAGTACATCCATGTAATTGGGGTGTGTAATATCTTTTCTTCTGATTATATTTAGGGACTCATAACAAAACTTAGCAAAATCGAAGTCTATCTCATTGCTAAGTTGTTCTGTATACGAAACAGGAGGCATCAGTCCAATACGTATGTGCGGTGAAGAAGGGACATGGATGCTTTCAAGCGCTACCGGATGCCGATGGCAGGTTGTAACCCCATGAAGCTGATGCGCCAGATGCCAATAAGTAACACCATAATGAAAAGTATCTTCACGAGCGCAAACCGGGCAAAACTTCAATAGTGTGCGCTGCCCTAGTGAAAAATTACTAAGGCGGCACAATCGATTAAGCCTGGCAGGGGTCGTGTTGAAATCCATAATTTCATTACGACTGATTGGTAGTGCCCAGGCAAAAAGAGGGAGTAAAGTCTGTTCATGCCAGAGCTGATCTGCACTTTCGGATGTATGAAGAGAAATAGCCTTTAATCCTGAATTGAGAATTGGATGGACGTTCATATCAGGTTTGTTGAAAATGATCGTTAACAGAGAAGATGGGGACATACCGTACACGGTAGTTGTCCGACAAAACCGGCTGAACAAGGATTCATCAGGCAAAACAGGCAACATTCTCATTTCCCACACCTCTCTTTGACCGTTACGAACTGTTACCTCATTACAATTTATTAAGTGGATCTATATTTATAAGCCCGCAACGCTGAAGAGCATCGTAGGTATTTTTCTTTTCAGCTGTTCTGTTGATAACAAGATCGTGGTCAAGAGACAGTATTTTCTCGTCGAAATTGCGCAAAACCTCGTCTATTTTTCCTACGAATTCCTTGTGCTGTGGCCTGTCTATATCCCCAGGGATCAAAGACTTTAGGGACTTCTCTGCCATGATTTTAGCCGAAGCATCACCCTCATTAGATGCAGAGAGCCATTTAGCTTCCTCATCTTCAGTCGCGGCCCCCGGGAGTGGAGTATCCTTATATTCCTCCGTATGACTCACGAGTACCGGTACAGAGGCCGACAAGACTGCGCCAGTGATGATTTCATTGCCGCTACCGATAACCTTTAATTGTGCCCCCCGATAAATCATCTGAGCCAATCCAATATTGCCTTTAGATAAAATGAATAATTTTTCGTTTAACTCATCATTTAATGGAGTTTCAACATTTGTCCATTGTAATGGCCATAAATAATGAATAAACGATTGCCAGTCTTGTGAATCGTATCTAACATTCTTAATTTTCATGTAACCACCAGACTCTGCCCGCCTGGCAATTCTCATTTTCTTTGTCAGCGTCTCGTCAAAAGGATGATTTCCACAAAAAACCATAGATACCCCCATGGAATCTACAATTTCATGTAAAAAATCAATCAACTTACTCTCACCCCCGGTTCTTGAAAATTTAAGCCTCTGCATTTCATCAATAACAAGGATACCCAAAAATGATGATTTAATTCTTTGTGCAATCTGGCGAGCCAGAGCACCATTTCTAATCTCAGGTGTAGTTCGTTCAATACCAATTGCATCATCTAATTTTTGTAAAATCTCTTCACAAAGGTCTCTCACACTTGAATTGTATGGACAATTAATCTTTACCCATACAATTTGCTTACTGAAGCCGGGAAAAACTCCTTTATAGCTGCTGTGTTCTATAATCTGAGGGAAATGATCCATGACTTGCTCAATCATGGTAGTTTTTCCAGAACCACTCATTCCAACTATCGTAATAGTTTCAGCCTGGGATTTAAAATATCCACTTTCTGGCTCAATATCAGGACGCTCATTTCCATAGTAATGAAGATATTGAATTGTTCCGCTTTTTAAAGGATTACGAGCTGCATAGCTTTCCCTAAGTGCCCGTAAGATCATCTTATAAGCCTGGATAAGATTGGTTTGAGGGCAACGGAATTTCTTTATACGTTCGACATACTGCTCTCTAACATTCGCCGGGGCAGTCCAGCGGATTTTTTCGTCAATTTCGGGGAAATAACTCATTTCCAGAAGTACTTCATCTTCCGTAAGCGCTTCAGGAAGTGCTTCAATTAAGGGATTGCCACGATACTCAGGTAACTCCTGTTCTTTATATATCGCTGAAACGCGCCGTATAAGATTCATTATTCTGCGTCCTCAGTCTTCTTCTTACCTTTTAACCATCTTTGTTTCTCCTCCCGGCCAGGCAAAAGCAGAACATTACTGGATGAAGGAAGTAGGGGTTCAGATCTTCCATTAGCAACATGAGTTCGCCCTAATGAATCAAGTTCATTTTTCCTGTTCTTTTTAATATCTTTACCATGTACCCGGCGAGATTCGTATATTTCATTTAATCTTTCGTTACCTTTCCTGTTAAATTCATCTTTATTATTGATATTGCTGAGCGAATCCAGAGTAAATAAATTAATTTCTTTTTGAGTATCTACCCAATCAGCCATTACATCTGTATCAAGATGAGCTTTCCCTTTAAATACATCTCTTTTCTTAAGTAGGTAATGTTTTTTGAAAATGCTATTTTTGTCAAATCTTACATATATATAATCTACGCAATTGTCATCTATTCTTGCTTCACAAGTGGTTCTTCCAAATACTCTGACACCTGATGCAATTTCAGGATCACATTCATAAAAAAGATTATTGTACTGAATCCCACCGGCGGTAATGTTAGCGTTCACAGGGATTAACAATCGTGCGATCACTTCGTCGGCCCCAACGGCTCTTGCGCTGAATCTCCCGTGCTTTAAGCTTATCATCCAACTATTTTTTGGTGATATTACGAGATCATTTTCAATCAGTAAGGGATTGATATAAGCCAGTTCCTCATACGTTCTCTGATTATGTGCAAGTATCTCCCGAATCAGTAAAGACGTGACCTCCTGAATCGTTAAACAAGCCCTGGATTGCGGTGTTGGCTCTCCTTTAACAATCTTTCCCCTTCGTGTTGTTCCAATAAGCCTATGAATAACCTCATCATTCAGAATGCCGAAACAGCGTTCAACAATGCTTTTTCTGTCGCCTCTACCGACTGGCGCAAACTCAAGTTTTGTCAGGGGGGTCATCTCTTCCTGAGGTTTAAGACCAATCATCTCCCCGTTGTCACACATCAATGTTAATGGAATGTGAGAACAAGGCCAATCATCATCAGTAATAGAGATTCCAAATAATCTACAATATTCTTTTTTTGGCATAAAGCAATTTGCTAACGCTTGTCGGGCGGCTCGCCATGAAGCATGGTATAAAGAAACATGAAGGCCAACAATCATTCTTGTTGCACGATCCACCACTGTATAAATAGTAGGACGCCCAATGACTTTTCGTCTGTTTAAACTCGAAATAAGATGTACATCAGCGACAGTTGAGTCTATTTCGAAAACATCACCCGGCAAAACAGTTGTATTAGCCACACTACCTAAAAGCGCCCGCATTTTGAGGTCTATTTCTTTTTTCGTGTTCTTCTTATTTATCGAGAAATCTTTAGTGAAGAGTTTTTTATTCCAGTATGAAAATTGTTTTAAAGAAGGAACATATGGAGCTCTATTTTCTAGGTTTGCTGTTTTAATTTCATCCCTAAAATACAAATCAATATGTCTCTCTAATGTTTTCTTTATCGTATCTCCGTTAACTTTATAATGATACGTAATGAGAGATTTTCTAATATTATTTATATCTCTTTCATTAAGAATGAAAACACGTGATCGTTCATTAGGTAATGCTCTGTTTTTTTTGGAATTCCCAAGTTTAATTTCATGTTTGATTCTACTTTTCCCAGCGGCGCCACAGTTCGAGAATGCGGGTAGCAATGCATAAATATCCTGCCCATGTCGCCAATACAACGCCAGAAGCGTTCTGATAGTATATTGTGATATTTTTTTATTTCTTGAGTAATCCATTAAAAGGTGCGACTTTTTATGTAATGCATAGTCGAACAGAAACATTCTGTCATCTACAAGATCTTTAATGATATTGTAATTTTCATCTCGCCTTCCTCTGTCTTTATCTGTTAATTCTTTCTCATCTACTAACATATATGAAGGATATATATAATCTTTACAAGTTATGCTATTTGATTCAATATAATATTTAAACATTGAAAATGAGAAAGGGATTGGCTTACCCGTTCTTTCTGATTTTATTTTAAACAAAATTAACAAATCGACCTTTCTGTCAAAATCCAAAACACGGTAAAGTCCCTCTGCAAGCAAATCAGTGCCTTGAGAGAGCCAGACTGAATTCCTAATAATATCCATTTGCGTTCAGTCCTATATAGTGGTCATTGGAAATTATCTTTATCAGACCGGTTTCGAGTATTGGATATGATAAATCAACATTTATCATTTTTAATCCAATCATTGCCTGCAATAACATCATCGCTTCTTGTGCGTCTACCCCAAAGATTGATGAAATCATTGCACGTAGTCCTACTATGGGATAAACATCTGGTTTAAGCTTCCATAGGATTTTATCAAGAGGATATTTATCATAAAATTCAGAACCATCTCTTAATACAGAAGTAGCCCAGCAAATGTTTTTACCGACGACGTTATTGAGTTCCGAGCCAACATAAATTTGAAACTCAACATCAATCAACTGCCAAAACATCCTCTCTATTTCAAGTTTTTGGGCTTCGCGTTCAGGTATGCTCTCGTTATGTTTTACTGCTATAGCTTTGTATCGAAGTCCGCCTTCAGGAGTTCTCAAGGTCAGTAAAAAATCGGTTGTCATAACATTCAGAACTTCGACAGGTACTCCTCTTACTCCCCTCACCATAGGATGTTGAAAATGTAGATGATTTGCTATTTGTTGGGTAAGCCGGAGAGGAAAGAGTGGGAATTGTTCCCGGATATCAATCACCGAGTCATTAAACTCAGCCAGATAGAAAAAGTTACTTTCGACAGAAGAAAGGAGATGATGGTTTCGAAACGTCTTAAGGCCAAAGACTATCGAACGGTTTCCACGGGATTTAACGTCCTGAGCTCTAAGCCAGGGCTGATAACTTTGGCCATAGCCCACTCCTATGCCGTCACCTAGCGCATTTTCATAATCCAAATAGGATTTGAGACGCCTACCCCTAGCCATGATCGTACCCTAAAAACGACATTGATACGTACCTATATGTGCATTTTATAGTCTCCAACCCTATAACCACACATTCAGTAAGTATACAACATTAGCGTCGTTTTTTGAGAATGGTTACAACTTTAGTGCTTTGTGTACAACTTTATTGTCCTCGGACATCTGCCAGCGCCTGAGCACATGCCCAGGCACTTGCCCATGCCCACTGGAAGTTGTACCCGCCAAGCCAGCCGGTGACGTCCATCACTTCGCCAATAAAATAGAGCCCCGGCACGTTGCGCGCTTCCATGGAGCGGGAAGAGAGTTCATTCGTGTCGACCCCGCCCAGCGTGACTTCTGCGGTGCGGTAGCCTTCCGTGCCGTTTGGCTGCACGCGCCAGTTTGTCAGCGTCTCCACCAGCGTCTCCTGCTCGCGGCTGTTAAGCTGCTTGAGCGAAACATCCGGGATCTGCCCCAGCACCTGCAAACATTCCACCAGACGCTTCGGCAGCTGCATTGCCAGGGTGTTTTTCAGGCTCTGATTCGGGTGCGCCACACGCTGCTCGTTGAGGAAGGCATCCAGATCGCAATCGGGAAGCAGGTTAACCGTGACAAACTCCCCCGGCTGCCAGTAGCTGGAGATCTGCAGTACCGCCGGGCCAGAGAGGCCGCGGTGAGTGAAGAGCAGGTTTTCGCGGAATACCGTACCGTCTTCGGCGGTGATGACCGACGGAACCGAGACGCCAGAAAGTGTCTGGAGTTGTTCCAGCAGCGGTTTATGCAGCGTAAACGGCACCAGCCCCGCACGCGTTGGCAGCACCTTCAGGCCGAACTGCTCGGCAATCTTGTAGCCAAATGGCGAGGCACCCAGACCCGGCATAGAAAGACCACCGCTGGCGATCACCAGGCTGTCGGTGCTGACGGTTTCACCGTTGAGTTGCAGCGTGTAACCTTGCTCATCACGCGCAACGTCCAGCACTTCCGTGCGCAGGCGCATCGTTACACCGCCCTTCTCGCACTCGGCCACCAGCATATCGACAATCTGCTGCGCGGAATCGTCGCAGAACAGCTGACCCAACGTCTTCTCATGCCACGCAATACCGTGTTTACCCACGAGGTCGATAAAGTCCCACTGGGTGTAACGCGCCAGCGCAGATTTGCAAAAATGACGGTTTTGGCTCAAATAGGCCGCGGGTTCAACATACAGATTAGTAAAGTTGCAGCGCCCACCGCCAGACATCAGGATCTTACGGCCTGGTTTTTTACCGTTATCCAGTAACAGCACGCGACGACCCGCTTGTCCGGCCATCGCCGCACAAAACATACCCGCCGCACCGGCGCCAATGACCACGGCATCAAACCTTTCCACGTCAAAACCCTCTTTGTTCACTGCCGCGGATTGTAAAGTTTCCTCTGTGGTCACACCAGCGTAAAAAGATATTACAAAGCCATTTCATTGAAATTTAAAGAATATCCTTTCAGGCACTTTTCCCAAATCAGGTGGTATGTCAAAAAAAGTCTATATTTCACTTTGCCCGCCGTGCATTTGTCCTGGATAATGCGCCGCGTTCATGTCCTCAAAATGGCGTAACGTCCTATGCTACATTTGTTTGCCGGCCTGGATTTACATACCGGGCTTTTATTATTGCTTGCTCTGGTTTTTGTACTGTTTTACGAAGCGATCAACGGCTTCCACGACACTGCAAACGCAGTAGCAACGGTTATTTACACTCGCGCAATGCGATCGCAACTGGCGGTTGTTATGGCGGCGGTATTTAACTTTTTTGGTGTCCTCCTGGGCGGACTGAGCGTTGCGTATGCCATTGTGCATATGTTGCCAACGGATCTGCTGCTTAACGTAAGTTCTGGCCATGGCCTCGCTATGGTGTTCTCAATGCTGCTTGCTGCAATTATCTGGAACCTCGGTACCTGGTATTTCGGCCTGCCTGCATCCAGTTCTCACACTCTCATCGGCGCGATTATCGGTATCGGGTTAACCAATGCCCTGATGACCGGTACATCGGTTGTTGATGCGTTAAACATCCCGAAAGTGCTGGGGATTTTTGCCTCGCTTATCGTCTCCCCAATTGTGGGTCTGGTGGTTGCAGGTGGATTAATTTTCATCCTGCGTCGTTACTGGAGCAACACGAAAAAGCGCTCCCGTATTCACCTGACTCCGGCAGAGCGTGAGAAGAAAGACGGTAAGAAAAAACCGCCATTCTGGACACGTATCGCTCTGATCATTTCTGCAATCGGCGTGGCTTTCTCACACGGTGCGAACGATGGTCAGAAAGGCATTGGTCTGGTGATGTTGGTTCTGATTGGCGTTGCGCCAGCAGGTTTCGTGGTTAACATGAATGCCTCCGGATACGAAATCACCCGTACCCGTGATGCGGTGAATAACGTCGAGATCTATTTCCAGCAGCATCCTGATCTTCTCAAGAAAGCGACCGGCGTTGACCAGTTGATTCCTTCTCCGGAAGCGGGCGCTACCACCGTACCAGGCGAGTTCCACTGCCATCCGGCAAACGCGATTAACGCGCTGGAACGTGCGAAAGGCATGCTGGGCACTATCGAGAGTTATGACAAACTGACCGTTGAACAGCGTGGTCAGCTGCGTCGCATTATGCTGTGCATCTCTGATGTGACGGATAAAGTGGCGAAGCTGCCTGACGTGAATGCTGATGACCAGCGTCTTCTGAAGAAACTGAAAGGCGATATGCTCAACACCATCGAGTACGCGCCAATCTGGATCATCATGGCGGTCGCGCTGGCGCTCGGTATCGGTACGATGATTGGCTGGCGCCGTGTGGCGACCACCATCGGCGAGAAGATCGGTAAGAAAGGCATGACCTATGCGCAGGGTATGTCCGCGCAGATGACGGCAGCCGTGTCTATCGGTCTGGCGAGCTATACCGGTATGCCAGTGTCTACCACCCACGTACTTTCTTCGTCCGTGGCAGGAACCATGATTGTTGACGGTGGCGGTCTGCAGCGCAAAACCGTGACCAACATTCTGATGGCCTGGGTATTCACTCTCCCGGCCTCTATCCTGTTATCTGGCGGTTTGTACTGGATTTCGCTGAAGCTGATTTAATCGGTTGAAGGCGACAAAAAAGCGGGTCAGGAAACTGACCCGCTTTTTTTATGTGCTGATAACTATCATGAAACGTTTGAAAACATAAGGATTTTCTGAACATTTTTTGCTCAAACCAATTTCGAAGATAAAACTATGATAGCGGTCAGAAGAAAAACCACACAAAGGAGGATGTATGGCTTCTGTCCCTATTTCAGGCCCCGGCTCAATTGTTATAGCTAACAACATGCGTGAAGCACGCCTGCACGGCATGTCGCGTAATATGGCCACTTCCTCAACGTATTATTGGTTCTACCAAAAAGTTCGTAATGGCGGTCCCTGGGATTATAAAAAATTCGACCCATATTTTGCTGCATTTGGTAACTTCAACTTCGGAGCCGCTGGCACTGCGGCGGGTATCCCTGCAAACATCCTTCTTATGGGAGCTGGCTGGGCTCAAGGTCGTGCAGGCACCTCAAAACCTGAATGGGGAAAATGGTACGAAAAGCCGCCTTACGGAGACGACCCAACCGACCAACGCAATATCAGAGAAGGAATAGACTATGCCATTCAAAACGGCTATTAAATGGATTCATCGCCTTGTTACCGTTTCGCTTCTGGCGCTGGTCATTGGTTTTCTCTGGCTAAACCACCAGCCCAGTCAGCAAAAGAGCGATGAGCTACAGCGCGTTTATAAATTATCTGATAGCGTCTGGCTCTATATGACCGTGAACAATCAGGGTGGCGCAACCGTGCCAACAATCTACCGTTACTACCTCTCGGGGGAAATATCAGGGAATGATGCTGACGTTATCCATCAGCTTGCTATGAAGCATCCTGTTATTGAAGGTACAGGCACGATTACCACTGCCAGTATGGATACAAACGGGGAAGTGAAAATTACCTATAGCGGGAAAGTTATCTCAATTCAGGACAATATCTCAAATCTCCGGTTCTCAGTTACGCCCTGAACCAGATGAAATCAGGCGGGCTTACCCCGCCTGCTGTGAAGCTCAATGCCAAATCATCAATGCAACCATACTGACCACGACCAGACCACATAAGGCGCTGGTCAAAATGAACTGACGACGCAGGCGCTCGCAACGACGGATAAACTCTTCATCGTGATGATCGCGGTAGCGCTGGTAGTAGATGTATCCCACCAGACGCATCTGTTTGCTGGGCTGTCCATGCGAGGTGAAGAAACCTCCACCGTCCACATACTGATAAAGCAACGGATCGCAACCACGAAGTACCACCAACAGCGCACGTAACGATGAGAAGTAGCGCGCCATATTCACTATGCAAACCACACATAGCGCCCAAAACAATGCGACGGTGCTAATCATACATCCTCCCCGGCGTCCGCCCACGAAGCAAGGCTTCTGAGCTACCGCACCCCAATGCCCTGACAGACAGTTCAGTGAAAGAATGACCAAAATCGATCCGGTTCGCATTTTAAAATCCGAACGGCTCATTAAATAGTGTAGGAGATCCGTTAATTTTTTTGCCACAAGGTTAATCGTTATCAACACCAAAGCTTGAAAAATATGTTTAACTGGGCCGTAATAAAGTATCAGACGGCGGCATTCTCGTAATAGTCATCGATAACTTAAGGAAGGAGTAACACTATGGCTTACAAACACATTCTCATCGCGGTAGACCTCTCCCCGGAGAGCAAAGTACTGGTTGATAAAGCAGTATCCATGGCACGTCCCTACAACGCGAAAGTTTCTCTGATTCACGTTGATGTGAATTACTCCGACCTCTATACCGGTCTGATCGACGTCAATCTCGGCGATATGCAGAAACGCATCTCCGAAGAGACTCACCATGCTCTGAGCGAACTGTCGACTAACGCAGGTTATCCGATCACCGAAACCTTAAGCGGTAGCGGCGACCTGGGCCAGGTGCTGGTCGATGCAATTAAGAAATACGATATGGATCTGGTGGTATGCGGTCACCATCAGGACTTCTGGAGCAAGCTGATGTCTTCAGCGCGCCAGCTGATTAACACCGTTCACGTGGATATGCTGATTGTTCCACTGCGTGACGAAGAAGACGAATAAGTGCAAAATGCCCGGTAGCGCTAGCGCCACCGGGCTTTGTTATTCCGGCGTACCGGCATAAATATCAAACCGGTGCCCTTTGGTAGTCACCGCATTGGTCGTCACAACGTCCGCCAGCGGCGGCGCATAGTCCGGGCGTTTCACTACCACACGCTTGGTCGCTAACTGGCGAGCAGGCCCCAGCAAACCATCTGCATCCAGGTCCGGACCCACGAGCGACTGAAACACACGCATCTCTTTTTTCACCAGCGCGCTTTTCTGCTTATGCGGGAACATCGGATCAAGATAGACCACCTGCGGGCGCGGGGTAATATCGGTCAGCGCCGTCAGGCTGGAGGCGTGGATCAGCTGCAAACGCTCCTGCAACCACGGGCCGATTTCCGGGTCTGCATAGCCACGCACCAGACCGTCGTCGAGCAGTGCGGCCACCACAGGATTCCGTTCCAGCATCCGCACATGACAACCCACGGATGCCAGCACAAACGCATCACGCCCTAACCCCGCCGTGGCATCCACCACATCCGGCAGATAGCTTCCCTTGATGCCGACCGCTTTAGCAACCGCTTCACCACGACCGCCACCAAACTTACGTCGGTGTGCCATTGCACCGCCAACAAAGTCGACAAAAATACCGCCGAGTTTTGGTTCGTCGCGCTTACGTAATTCGAGATGCTCTGGCGTCATCACCAGCGCCATCAGGTTTTCATCATCGTGCTCCAGCCCCCAGCGGGCGGCCAGAACAGATAAGGCGCCGTCTCCGGCGCCTGTTTCATCAACTAAGCAGATCTTCACGTAGCAATCAGCCTTTGATCCCGTAATGCTCCAGCATCGCATCCAGCTGCGGCTCGCGGCCACGGAAGCGTTTGAACAGCACCATAGGCTCTTCAGAACCGCCACGGGTCAGGATGTTATCTAGGAACGACTGGCCTGTTTCGCGGTTAAAAATCCCTTCCTCTTCGAAGCGAGAGAAGGCATCTGCCGCCAGCACGTCGGCCCACAGGTAGCTATAGTAACCTGCCGCGTAGCCGCCTGCGAAGATGTGGCTGAACGCGTGCGGGAAGCGGCCCCAGGTTGGCCCAGGAATGACGGCAACCTGCTTTTTAATCTCAGCCAGGGTCTCGAGGATTTTAGCCCCTTGCTCCGGGCTGAACTCGGCGTGCAGGCGGAAATCGAACAGGCCGAACTCCAGCTGACGCAGGATAAACATCGCCGCCTGGTAATTTTTCGCCGCCAGCATTTTATCCAGCAGTTCTTTCGGCAGCGGTTCGCCGGTCTCATAGTGACCAGAGATAAACGCCAGTGCGTCCGGCTCCCAGCACCAGTTTTCCATAAACTGGCTTGGCAGTTCGACCGCATCCCACGGCACACCGCTGATCCCGGCCACGCCAACGGTTTCGATGCGGGTCAGCATATGGTGCAGACCGTGACCGAACTCGTGGAACAGGGTGATCACTTCGTCGTGGGTAAACAGCGCAGGTTTGCCATTCACCGGACGGTTGAAGTTACAGGTCAGATAAGCGACCGGCTTCTGCAGAGAACCGTCGGCTTTACGCATCTGGCCCACGCAGTCGTCCATCCACGCCCCGCCGCGTTTGTTCTCACGCGCGTAGAGATCGAGGTAGAAACTGCCACGCAGCTCGTTCTTCTCGTCATACAGTTCGAAGAAACGCACGTCCGGATGCCAGACGTCAATGTCGGTACGTTCTTTTGCGGTGATGCCATAGATGCGTTTAACCACTTCGAACAGACCGTTAACGGCTTTGTTTTCCGGGAAGTACGGGCGCAACTGCTCGTCGCTGATGCTGTAGAGGTGCTGCTTCTGTTTTTCGCTGTAGTAAGCGATGTCCCACGGCTGCAACTCGTCCACGCCGAACTCCGCCTTCGCGAAAGCACGCAACTGAGCCAGCTCTTTCTCACCCTGAGGACGGGCGCGTTTGGCCAGGTCGGTCAGGAAATCGAGTACCTGCTGTGGGTTTTCCGCCATTTTGGTGGCAAGGGATTTATCAGCATAGTTTTCAAAGCCCAGCAGTTGCGCCAGCTCGTGACGCAGAGCTAGAATTTCAGCCATCACCGGGCTGTTGTCCCATTTACCGGCATTCGGCCCCTGGTCGGAGGCGCGGGTGCTGTAAGCGCGGTACATCTCTTCGCGCAACGCCTGGTTGTCGCAGTAGGTCATCACCGGCAGGTAGCTCGGGATATCCAGGGTTAACAGGAAACCTTCCTGCTCTTTCGCTTCGGCCTGCGCTTTTGCCGCCGCCAGCGCGCTTTCCGGCATCCCGGCCAACTGCGCTTCGTCGGTAATCAGCTTCGTCCAGCCCATGGTGGCGTCGAGCACGTTGTTGCTGTACTGATTACCCAGTTCAGACAGGCGCGCGGCAATTTCACCGTAGCGGGTCTGCTTCTCTTTTGGCAGACCAATCCCGGACAGCTCAAAATCACGCAGGGCGTTATCGACCGATTTTTTCTGCGCCGTGTTCAGTTCAGCATAGTGGTCGCCGTCGCGCAGGTCGCGATACGCTTTGTAGAGCCCTTCGTGCTGGCCGACCCAGGTGCTGTACTCAGAGAGCAGCGGCAGAGTCTGTTCGTAGGCTTCACGCAGTTCCGGACTGTTTTTAACCGAGTTCAGATGGCTCACCGGGGAGAAGATACGACCCAGCACGTCGTCCACTTCGGCCAGCGGCTGACACAGATTTTCCCAGCTGTACGGCGCGCCCTGCGCTACCACGCTTTCTACCGCCGCGCGGCAGTTGTCCAGCGATTGCGTAACGGCTGGAACCACATGCTCAGGGAGGATTTTAGAAAATGGTGGCAACGAAAAAGGCGTCAGTAATGGATTGGTCATAAACGCTGTCCTGTTGAATAAGATGAATGAAGCGCGCATCCGGCGCTGTGCATATGGTCCAGTAATGGGGTTAAGTGTAGAGGATTTCAATGCCTGCGCTTACCGGGCTGACGGGTAATCTGTGCCGTTCTGCTGTAAACTGTGGCAAATCGTCATTTCAGCGGAATTTCATTACTCATGCTCAGTTATCGCCACAGCTTTCACGCAGGCAACCACGCCGATGTCCTCAAACACACCGTTCAGAGTCTGATCATCGAATCACTCAAAGAGAAAGAGAAGCCGTTTCTCTATCTGGACACCCACGCGGGCGCGGGGCGCTATCAGCTGAGCGGCGAACACGCCGAGCGTACCGGTGAATATCTGGAAGGAATCGCCCGCATCTGGCAGCAGGATGACCTGCCAGCAGAACTGGAACCCTACATCGGTGTAGTGAACCATTTCAACCGCAACAGCCAGCTGCGTTACTACCCAGGTTCTCCGCTGATTGCCCGTCAGCTGTTGCGCGAACAGGACAGCATCCAGTTGACCGAGCTGCACCCAAGTGATTTCCCACTGTTGCGCGCTGAATTCCAGAAAGATAACCGCGCTCGCGTGGATAAAGCCGATGGATATCAGCAGCTGAAAGCCAAATTGCCGCCGGTTTCCCGTCGTGGCCTGGTGCTGATCGACCCGCCGTACGAAATCAAAACCGACTATCAGGCGGTGGTGACCGGCATCCACGAAGGTTACAAGCGCTTTGCGACCGGTACCTATGCCCTGTGGTACCCGGTGGTACTGCGCGCGCAAATCAAACGCATGATCAAAGATCTGGAAGCGACCGGCATCCGTAAAATCCTGCAGATTGAACTGGCGGTACGCCCGGATAGCGACCAGCGCGGTATGACCGCCTCCGGTATGATTGTCATCAACCCGCCGTGGAAGCTCGAAGCGCAGATGAATAACGTGCTGCCGTGGCTGCACAAAACGCTGGTGCCAGCAGGTACAGGCCACGCCACCGTCAGTTGGATCGTGCCTGAGTAATCACAGCCATCGGTGGAACCTATTGATTTCAGGTATACAATCGCGGCAATTCACGATTAAGGATAAAAGCTATGACTAAGCATTATGACTACATCGCAATCGGCGGCGGCAGCGGCGGCATCGCCTCCATCAACCGTGCGGCCATGTATGGCCAGAAATGTGCGCTGATTGAAGCCAAAGAACTTGGCGGCACCTGCGTGAACGTGGGTTGTGTACCGAAGAAAGTGATGTGGCATGCGGCGCAGATCCGTGAAGCTATCCATATGTATGGCCCGGACTACGGCTTTGACACCACCATCAACCACTTCGACTGGGACAAACTGATCGCCAGCCGTACCGCCTACATCGACCGTATTCACACCTCGTACGACAACGTACTGGGTAAAAATAACGTCGACGTGATCCGTGGTTTTGCCCGCTTTGTGGACGCGAAAACGATCGAAGTGAACGGCGAGACGATCACTGCCGATCACATCCTGATCGCCACCGGCGGCCGTCCGAGCCACCCGAATATCCCGGGTGTGGAATACGGTATCGACTCCGACGGCTTCTTCGAACTGCCAGCCCTGCCAAAACGCGTTGCCGTGGTGGGCGCGGGTTACATTGCGGTTGAGCTTGCCGGCGTGATTAATGGTCTGGGTGCCGAAGCGCATCTGTTCGTGCGTAAACACGCACCGCTGCGTAGCTTTGACCCGCTGATCGTCGACACGCTGGTCGAAGTGATGAACGCCGAAGGCCCAACCCTGCACACCAACGCCGTACCAAAAGCGGTAGTGAAAAATGCAGACGGCAGCCTGACCCTGGAGCTGGAAGATGGCCGCAGCCAGACCGTCGATTGCCTGATCTGGGCGATTGGCCGTGAACCAGCGAACGATAACTTCAACCTGGCCGTCACGGGCGTGAAAACCAATGATAAAGGCTATATCGTCGTTGATAAGTTCCAGAACACCAGCGTACCGGGCATTTATGCTGTCGGTGATAACACCGGTGCGGTTGAGCTGACCCCGGTTGCCGTTGCAGCGGGTCGCCGTCTCTCCGAGCGTCTGTTTAACAACAAGCCGGAAGAGCATCTGGACTACAGTAATATCCCGACCGTGGTCTTCAGCCACCCGCCAATCGGCACCGTCGGCTTAACCGAGCCGCAGGCGCGCGAGCAGTATGGCGACGATCAGGTGAAAGTGTATAAATCCGCGTTTACCGCGATGTATACCGCTGTTACCTCTCACCGTCAGCCGTGTCGTATGAAGCTGGTGTGCGTTGGGCCAGACGAGAAGATTGTCGGTATTCACGGCATTGGCTTTGGCATGGATGAGATCCTGCAGGGCTTCGCGGTGGCGCTGAAGATGGGCGCAACGAAGAAAGACTTCGACAACACCGTGGCGATCCACCCGACGGCTGCGGAAGAGTTCGTGACCATGCGATAATCCTGAAGCCCCTCTCCGGAGGGGCTTTTTTTTAACATTCATACACCGTTGCAAAACGAATGCTCCGAAAATAGTGATCTAGCGCACATATTCCTCCCCATCTACCGAAGCGAATGTCTACGCTTTAAAGACACCCGGAAGAACAATCTCTTTGAACACACAACCGGAGGTCCTTATCACCATGTTCAACCAGAAGACACAGGCTACCGAGAACATCGAATTCGGGATTGAAGAAGAGCTGCGCTACGAGACCGATCCCTGTGAGTTGAAACTGGATGAAATGATTGAAGCGGAGCCGGAACCCGAGATGATCGAAGGGCTACCCACCTCTGATGCCCTGACGCCCGCCGATCGCTATCTTGAACTGTTCGAACACGTGCAGTCTTCACGGCTGTTTGCAGACAGCAAAACCTTCCCCGACTGCGCGCCGAAGATGGACCCACTGGATATTCTGATCCGCTACCGCAAGGTCAAACGCCACCGGGATTTCGACCTGCGCCAGTTTGTGGAGAACCACTTCTGGTTGCCTGAGACTTACAGCACAGAATATGTCTCCGACCCCGGCCTTTCGTTAAAAGAGCACATCGACAGTCTGTGGCCAGTGCTAACGCGCGAGCCACAGGATCATATTCCCTGGTCATCCCTGCTGGCACTGCCGCAAGCGTATATCGTACCTGGCGGCCGATTCAGCGAGACCTATTACTGGGACTCTTATTTCTCCATGCTGGGGTTGGCCGAGAGTGGCCGGAACGATCTGCTGAAATGTATGGCGGATAACTTCGCCTGGCTAATCGAACGCTACGGTCATATTCCGAACGGCAACCGCACCTATTATCTCAGCCGCTCCCAACCCCCCGTTTTTGCCCTGATGGTGGAGTTGTTTGAAGAGGACGGCGTGCGCGGGGCAAAACGTTACCTTGAACACCTCAAAATGGAGCACGCCTTCTGGATGGACGGCGCTGAGTCATTGCTGCTTAATCAGGCCTATCGGAGTGCGGTACGTATGCCGGACGGTTCGCTGCTCAACCGCTACTGGGACGACCGTGACACACCGCGCGACGAATCGTGGATTGAGGATGTGGAAACGGCCCGCCACTCGGGTCGTCCGCCCAATGAGGTGTATCGCGACCTGCGTGCGGGAGCGGCGTCAGGTTGGGATTATTCGTCCCGCTGGCTGCGCGATCCGTCACGGCTCGCCAGCATCCGCACGACGCAGTTTATCCCCATCGATCTGAACGCCTTCCTGTTCAAGCTGGAAAGTGCAATTGCCAATATCTCAGCATCGAAAGGAGATAAAGAAACCGCCGACCTGTTCCGCCAGAAAGCCAGCGATCGCCGCGAGGCAGTGAACCGCTATCTATGGGATGAGGAGAGCGGCTGTTTCCGCGATTATGACTGGAGACGCGAGGAAAAGGCGCTGTTCTCAGCAGCCAGCATTGTGCCTCTGTATGTGGGTATGGCAACCCATGAGCAGGCCGAACGCCTGTCTGATGCGGTCAAAGCGCGGCTCCTGACCCCAGGCGGTATTCTCACCACCGAGTATGAAACCGGCGAACAGTGGGATAAACCCAACGGCTGGGCCCCGCTACAATGGATGGCAATTCAGGGGTTCAAGCAGTATGGAAATGATTCGCTAGGGGATGAGATCGCCTGGAGCTGGTTGCAGACGGTGAACCATTTTTATAATCACCACCATAAGCTCATTGAGAAGTACCACATCGCCAGCAGTACACCACGCGAAGGGGGCGGTGGTGAATACCCCCTGCAGGATGGCTTTGGCTGGACGAACGGCGTGGTGCGACGGCTGATTGGGTTGTATGGGGAACCTTAATCAGCGAATCACCTCATAAATGGCGGTCTGGATGGACTGCCATTTTTTCGTGGTGGCATCCGGTTGTGACTGCGCACGACGGGTCGCCATATCAAGATCGTGCTGCTGGCGTTTCACCACGGCTGGCACAGTACAGAATGCTTTCAGATACTCTTTACGTTTTGACGTCAGAGGCTCGCCATTCGACATGGCGTGGCTGAGCGTATTGATAAAGCGACGGCACGGCTTCTCTTCGACCATGTTCTGCCGGTAGCGTAACATCAGCTCCAGCACGTCGTCATAACCTGCCGACATCGCCTCTTCGGTCCATGACAGCTTCCAGTCCATGCCGCCCTGTAAAAAGAGCTGAACCACGCGGGTATCGTTGCGGTTAATGGCCGAACGGAAGTTATTTTCGTCCCAGGTTACGCCCATGCGTGTCAGCGTTTCACGCGAGGAAGGCGTCTCACGCATTTCCTGTGGTGGCGCTGTTTCTGCGGCGCTGACGGTCGCAGGCCGTGGTTTACCACTGGTCACCAGCCAGAAGCCCCCTGCCACGATGGCAATCACCATGACGCCAACCGCCCCCCATAACGCACCAGAAATAAGCTGCTCGCGTTGTTCTGGGGTGCGCGGTGCGCGCTGGGTCGGCTTTTCAATGGTGTCACGAACTTCAAACAGATCCCCGCCAGTGACCCGATCCATTTTCTGCGCCTTTTCCCAGAAGGTATGCAATTCGCTGGCATCTACCGCCATTAACCCGGTCGGATTGACGCGGGTTCTCCCCTCTTCAAACGCACGCTGAACCGGTCGGCTGATCTGCGTGTAATAGTTATCCAGCAGCTGAATTTGCGCCGAACTTAATGTTTTCTGAACCGTGATGTTGTTGCGGATTTGCCGAATGTCATCGAGGAAAGTTTGCAGCGTTTTACGCGGTTCCACCAGCAGCGTCAGCATGGACGGGTCACTGAATAGCGAAGCGTAATAGCGGCTGAACTCTTTTTTATCCACCAGCATCTGCGCCAGTTCACTGAACATCATGCCGCTCAGGACATCGTTAATCTCGCCAAGCTTCAACCAGCGTCTTACCCGGTCGGCGTTAAAAAGCGTCTTAAGATGGTTATTCAACCGCACCTGATCGGGCCAGGCCTGCTGGATGAGCCCTTTTAACATCAGCTCAATCGCACGCACCTGTTTGTGCGCCTGTTGCTGCTGGAGTTCACTGCCCGGTGCCAGCTCTGTGCTGTAGGTCAGAAGCGGCTGCTGCAGACGAAGGTGTTCCAGCGCAGTCACAAACCGCATTGCCGCAATCAGCTGGTTTTCACTCACATCCTGTCCGCTTTCATACTGCGGCACGCGCTGCTGCAGCAGGCGCAATTGCAGCGTAAATTCCGACATCTCGGCATCATTCAGATTGAGCTTCTTCGCAACGGCTCCCCAGCCCCCCAGAGCTAATCGCGCGCTGTCCAGTTGTTCAAGAAACCAGCGTGGATCTTTGCCCTCAGAAGCATGTACATTCAGAAGAAGCAAAATTTCCACAGACGCCTGGCGAATGACCGCCAGACAGTGTTCGAACTGTTCGCGAACGTGATGTGATGTACTGAGAGCCATTGTTTTCCTTAAGCGCCAACGAAGACATCCGGAATGGGTACGTAACTGCCGTTTTTCTTTTTATTTATACGAGGTTAACCATACCTGACTTTCTATTGAAATAAAGTGACAACCCTAAAATCATTTAAAAAGTGTCAGGAGAATCTGAATGCCTGTTTTAAACACCCCACGCCTTAGCTGCTCGCCCCTGCAGGAACATGACTGGCCCTTTTTTCTGGCATTACAGCAACATCCTGATGTCATGCGCTTTGTTGCGCAAGATCGCCCTGTAGCAGAGATCCGCGAGGCTTTTGACGCTCGTCTGACGCCATGGACACCTGGCAGCACACACTGGCTTTGTCTCGTCGTGCGTGATGCCACCACCCGAACGGCGCTGGGCGTCACCGGGTATATTCATCGGGAGGAGGATTGTGCTGAAGTGGGTTTTCTTTTTGCGCCCGCGGCGCAGGGGAAAGGTTACGGCTTCGAATCCCTGCAGGCACTTTGTGACTATGCCTTCCGTCAAGGGGGGATTCGCCGACTGACCGCGACCGTCACTGCGGGGAATGTCGCCTCAAGGCGCCTGCTGGAAAAAGCCCATTTTCGTCTGGAAGGTGAGTTACGCGAGAGCTATTACCTTGCCGGGCGCTGGCATAATGACTGGTTGTTCGGTTTATTGAGGCAGGACTACCTGAGCAATAACGCCTGATCAACAGCCATTTGGCGGATATTTCTCTGACGTTGATTCCTCTACAGTGTCGCTATTAAGAGGACACAAATATGAAAGGTCATGCACTGAAAATATCGGATGCCGCCATTGCGTTAATAAAAAACCATCAGGGACTTTCACTGGCGAAATATCGTGACGAATACGGCTTATGGGTTATTGGTTATGGCCACGTTATCCGCGACCGGGAAACATTTAACGGTCTGATCACCCCTTCTGAGGCAGAATATTTGCTTCATAAGGATATTCAGTTATGTGAGAGGCTGCTGCGGGAAAATATGGCTCGGCCCTTAACCCAACAGCAGCATGACGCACTGGTGCTAATGCTATTCAGCTTCGGTGAGACGTCCTCGCTCCCGCAAGCGGTTCTTCAGACCGTCGCTCGCGTATAATACATAGCCGCCTGCGTTCTGTTTTTAACATCCAGTCGACGGAAAAGCGCTTCCAGATGCGCTTTTACCGTGGCCGCGCTGATGTTGAGATTGCGTCCAATCTCTTTGTTAGATTCCCCTGCGGCCAGCAATTTCAGAACTTCGCGCTGGCGTTCGCTCAGAGATAATAAGGCCTGAGATGACGACGGTTGTTTAACCCACTCTCCGGGAAAACAGACCATCCCTCTGGACACCGAATCCAGCACGGCGGAAAACCGTTCTGGGCTCGCCTTGCGGGGAATAATGGCCATGACGTTTCGCTGCAACAACTGCTCAACCCATCGGGCCTCTTTTTTCGCTAACACCATGACCACGGATATCGCCGGGAAGCGAGTCATGAGCGCTTCCAGCCACGCGATCTCGTCATCCTGAATTAAATTTCCGTCAATCATGACAATAGCAGACGGTGACGCGGACACCTGAGCCCATAAATCTTCTGCCTGACAGGTTCCTGTTATATTTATTTCTGGAAGTAACGTCTGAAGACTGTGTATCACTCCATGAATAAATATTGACTGCCTGTCAAACATGATCACTCGCATCGTTTTTCCCCTCTGAGAATAGCGAAGGGGGATTCTACAGAGGCGTTATTTAAGAAAAAACTCAATGAATGGGGACGTTACAAATCCACCCGTGTTCTTTATATCTGTCAGTATTTGGACACATTAATGTTGAGGATTTCCTTAAGAGGTTCCTTCCTCTTAAGAATAGGCATCACAGGAACATTCCGCCTGATACTTCAATACGTTGTGCGTTCATCCAGCCCAGTTTATCGCTAAGCAGGGCCGCAATGGCATCGCCAATATCATCCGGTAGCCCCACCCGACCCAGGGCGGTCTGTGAAGCCAGCATCTGATTCAACTGCGCGTTGTCACGCACGCGTCCACCGCCAAAGTCCGTTTCTATCGCGCCGGGAGCAATGATGTTGACGGTGATCCCGCGCGCGCCCAGCTCTTTCGCCTGATAACGGGTCAGCACTTCCATCGCCCCTTTCATGGCAGCATAGGTCCCTGAACCTGGCTGAGTAAAACGAGCCAGTCCACTGGAAACATTGAGGATCCGTCCCCCGTCATTAAGCAATGGCAGCAGGCGCTGTGTCAGGAAAAACGGCCCTTTGAAATGGATGTTTAACGCCTCATCAAACTGAGCTTCCGTTGTGTCGGTATAGGGCGCGTATAACCCCGTTCCGGCATTGTTTAATAAATAATCAAAGGTGTCACGCTGCCAGACGGTGTTAAGGGTTTCCTGAAGCTGCCGGGCAAAATGGTCGAAACTGGCGATATCCCCGACGTTGAGCTGTAATGCTGCCGCTCTGACACCTTTTCCCTGAATTTCGCGTACAACATCCTGTGCTTCCTGCTCACTGCGGTGATATGTCAGGATAATTCCCGTCCCCTCTGCCGCCAGCTTTAAAGCCGCGTTTTTACCCAGTCCACGGCTACCGCCCGTCACTAATGCGATACGTTCAGTCATCATAAACCTCGTTTTGGCTGTTATGGAGATTGAGAAAGAGCTTATTAGGTGATAGAAAATCAATAAAGATGGGATAAAACGCTTCACTGTTTCAACCGCAACAACAATGAGCTTCGTCTATGGATAAAATTCACGCAATGCAGTTGTTTGTCCGCGTCGCGGAACTGGAGAGTTTTTCCCGCGCGGCAGAAACATTAACGCTGCCAAAAGGCAGCGTTTCTCGGCAAATTCAGGCGCTGGAAAACCGGCTTGGCACCCAGCTGTTGCACCGCACCACGCGTCGCGTGAGCCTGACGCAGGACGGCATGGTCTATTACGAGCGGGCAAAAGATCTGCTGGCAAACCTTGATGAACTCGACGGAATGTTTCAGCACGACCCCTCCAGCATCAGCGGGCGGTTACGCGTGGATATGCCCGTCGCCGTTGCGCGAAATTTAGTCATACCGAAACTGCCTGTTTTTCTGCAGCAGTATCCCGGTATCGAACTGGAACTCAGCAGCAGCGATCGTCTGGTGGATGTGATCCGTGAAGGGTTTGATTGCGTGGTACGCGTCGGCTCGCTGAAAGATTCGGGTCTTATCGCGCGTCCGCTGGGCAAGCTGACGGTGATTAACTGCGCCAGCCCGGATTATCTGGCGCGTTTTGGCTACCCGGAAACGCTGGACGATTTAGGCTCACATGCCGTCATTCATTACGCTGCCATGCTGGGCAACCGTCCCCAGGGCTTTGAGTTTTATAACGGCAGTGCGACGCAGTGGATAAAAACGGGCGGGGTGTTAACCGTCAATAGCACGGAAACTTACCAGGCTGCCTGCCTCGCCGGGTTGGGCATTATTCAGGTTCCACGGGTTGGGGTGCGTGATTTACTGCGCGCGAAGAAACTGGTTGAGATCCTCCCGCAATACAAGGCCGAACCGATGCCTGTCTCTCTGATTTATCCCCATCGCCGTAACCTCTCCCGCCGGGTACATCTGTTTATGGAGTGGCTTACCGAACTTACAAAAGCCTATGTGGATTAGTCGCAAGCTATAATTCAATTACATCCAGCCAAACGAAAAGGAAAAGAAGCGTGACGCCGGAAAACAACCCGCAACGACCCACCCAACAGTTAGATTATGATCCCATCAAAAAGATGGAAACCGGGCCCGAAGAGGCCAAATCGCCAGGCACCGCCAGCAAAGCACTGGGAACCGTCACCGGTATCGCCGCAAGAATTCAGCAGTTTCCCATGGTGGCGCATCTGATACGTGCGGCCGAACGCTTCAATGACCGCATGGGAAACCAGTTTGGTGCCGCCATCACCTATTTTTCCTTCCTGTCGATGATCCCGATCCTGATGGTGTCGTTTGCGGCGGCCGGTTTCGTGCTCGCGTCGCACCCGACGCTGCTTCAGGATATTTTCAATAAGATCCTGAATAACGTCAGCGACCCGACCCTTGCCAGCACGCTCAAAAGCACCATCAATACTGCCGTCCAACAGCGTACCACCGTCGGTATCGCTGGCTTGCTGATTGCCCTTTACTCCGGCGTTAACTGGATGGGCAACCTGCGCGAGGCCATTCGCGCCCAGTCGCGCGAGGTATGGGAGCGTAAGCCTCAGGATCAGGAAAAAATTTGGATTAAGTATATTCGTGACTTTGTTTCGCTGATTGGCCTGCTTGTCGCACTCATCGTCACGCTCTCGATTACCTCCGTGGCAGGCTCCGCGCAGCAGATGATTATCTCCGCTCTTTATCTCGATTATATCGAGTGGCTGAAACCCGCCTGGCGCGGCATTGGTCTGGCGATTTCCATCTTCGCTAACTACCTGCTGTTCTTCTGGATCTTCTGGCGCCTGCCGCGTCATCGTCCGCGCAAGAAGGCGCTGATCCGTGGAACATTGATTGCGGCGATAGGCTTTGAGGTGATCAAAATTGTGATGACCTGGACCCTGCCGGCGCTGGTTAAATCCCCTTCTGGCGCGGCGTTTGGTTCAGTACTGGGGTTGATGGCGTTCTTCTACTTCTTCGCCCGCCTGACGCTATTCTGCGCAGCGTGGATTGCCACCGCCCAGTACAAAGATGACCCAAGGATGCCGGGGAAAACGCATCGGTAATCCCTCTCCCGGGCTGAAATCTCAGCCCGATTCATCATTTCAGCATATAAATCCAGTCCGTAACTTTTATTTAACCGAAAACCAGTTTAATTGACTGATATTTAAAATCTGTGAAGCATTTCATAGACGTGTTTTGGCTGGTCTGAAAATTATCCGCTTTTTGTTGCTTTTATCACCAGCCAACAGCTTTGTTACAGATTGAAATGTCGCTTTTGCTGTGCGTAATATGGCCTTTCGTTCGACAAAAAATAAGAAAATATTATGCAAGCAACAGCCACAACACTCGACTCTGGTGCAGAAAACGTTCCGGTAAATTCGCGCAATAAAGTTGTCGTCGCATCGCTGATTGGCACCGCCATCGAGTTCTTCGACTTTTACATTTATGCCACCGCTGCGGTCATCGTCTTCCCGCATATTTTCTTCCCACAGGGAGACCCGACGGCAGCCACGCTACAATCTCTGGCTACCTTTGCTATCGCGTTTGTTGCCCGTCCGATTGGCTCTGCCCTGTTTGGGCATTTTGGCGATCGCATTGGGCGTAAAGTCACCCTGGTGGCCTCATTGCTGACGATGGGGATCTCCACCGTGGCCATCGGTCTGCTGCCAACTTACGAAACTATCGGCATTCTGGCCCCGGTTCTGCTGGCGCTGGCGCGTTTTGGTCAGGGTCTGGGGCTGGGTGGTGAATGGGGTGGCGCTGCGCTGCTGGCGACCGAGAACGCACCGGCGCGTAAACGTGCGCTGTATGGTTCATTCCCGCAGCTTGGCGCACCCATTGGCTTCTTCTTTGCCAACGGGACGTTCCTGCTGCTCTCCTGGCTGCTGACAGATGAACAGTTCATGAGCTGGGGCTGGCGTATCCCGTTTGTGTTCTCTGCCGTGCTGGTGCTGATTGGTCTGTATGTTCGCGTTTCTTTGCATGAAACCCCTGTTTTCGCGAAAGTTGCCGCCGAGAAAAAACAGGTGAAAGTACCGCTGGGCACGCTGCTGACCAAACACGTCCGCGTGACCGTCCTGGGCACGTTTATCATGCTGGCGACTTATACCCTGTTCTACATCATGACCGTTTACTCCATGACGTTCAGTACCGCCGCCGCGCCGGTTGGGCTGGGCCTGCCGCGTAACGAAGTGCTGTGGATGCTGATGATGGCGGTGATTGGGTTTGGTGTGATGGTACCGATTGCGGGTCTGCTGGCGGATAAATTTGGTCGCCGCGCAAGCATGATTGTGATCACCACGCTGATCATTCTGTTTGCACTGTTCGTCTTCCCGCCGCTGCTGGGTTCCGGTAGTCCGGCGCTGGTGATGGCCTACCTGCTGATTGGCCTGAGCCTGATGGGGCTTACCTTCGGCCCGATGGGTGCGCTGCTGCCGGAGCTGTTCCCGACGGAAGTGCGTTATACCGGCGCGTCGTTCTCTTACAACGTCTCCTCCATTCTGGGCGCGTCCGTTGCGCCGTACATCGCGACCTGGTTACAGGCAAACTATGGTCTGTTCTATGTCGGTGTCTATCTGGCAGCTATGGCAGCGCTGACGCTGATTGCACTGCTGCTGACGCACGAGACGAAACACCAGGCTCTGTAAGCTAATGCCGGGTGGCGGCTACGCCTTACCCGGCCTACGATTCAAATGTAGGCCGGGTAAGCGCAGCGCCACCCGGCAATAACAGGCTGCACCTTACTTCTTCATCTGTGACAAAATGGTCCGACACTGATTCGCCTCGCCCTCTGACGGCGATATCAACGCCAGTAGCGCTGCGGCTGGGGTAACCAGCGTCGCAAGCGCCGCAGCCACCGCACCACGCGCAATCAGCGGTCCGGGCTTCACACCCGCCTGGGGGTTTTTGAAGGTGCCGCGCACATAAAGCGGCGAGCGCAGGGTGATGATACGAATCCCCTTACTTTCCGGATCGATCGTCAAATCAAGCTGCTCGGAGGCCATGCTGGCGGTACCGGTCACGTTAATGACTGCGTTTTCCGTGTCAAAGGCAAAAATCTGCGGGCGTGCCACGCCGTTAACCAGATCCAGATTGGCCGCCGCGCAGTTCACCCGCACCTCGTCGTCACCGAAGATTTGCCCGATAACGTAGTTACCGACGTTCAACCCCAGGATCTCCATCAGGTTGCGGCTCACCAGCCCGTCGTTCATCAGCAGTTTGAGGTTGCCATTACTGCTTCCCAGCAGGGCCGCCACTGAATTCCCTACCCCGCGAATGTCGGCATCACCGTTCATTTCGCCGAGGGTTTTCTGCATTAACTCCACGTTCGGCATCAGCGCTTTCAGCTTAAGCCTGCGGGCCTGAATATCGGCTCGTCCCTGCATCGGCTTTTTATCGCCTTCCAGGTGAATGTTCGAGGAAATTGTCCCGCCTGCCATGCCAAACTTCAGCGGCTGCAGGCGCAGGTCGGCATTCTGGAGGAGAATATGGGTCGAAAGGTTGCTGATCGGCAGCGTGCTGCCGTGTTCAATTTTGCCGCCTTTGAAGCGTACATCCGCATCCATTGCATTCCACTTGTCGGTCTCAAAGCGGTCGTAGGGCAGCACTTTCCCCGCGGGCTGGAGGTCTTTCTTCACCTCTTTTGACTTCGTACCTTTACCGGAATCAATACCTATCAGCGGGCCTAAGTCGGCCAGACGCAGCTGGCGGGACTCGACATCCCCTTCCAGTTTCGGACGCGGTTTTCCGGTGGTGTAAGTCAGTGAGCCGTGAATATCACTATCACCAATACGACCGTTGAAACCCCGGTAATCAAATACCGACGATTTTTCCGCGCCGATTTTCGCCACCAGATGGCCGTCGGTCTCAAACGGCGGCGTATCCGGCAGTAATACGCCAGTGAGCTGATACAATTCGCCCAGCGAATCGCCGGCAAACTTCAGCTGCAGATCGACGCCCCCCATGTTCATCGGATCGTTGACCGTCCCCACGAACGCCACGCGGGTGTTACCGGAACGGAAATCCGCCTGCACCGGGAACGGCGTGCCTTCGCTCCGGAGTGCCAGCATGCCGCCTATTTTCCCTTTACCGCTGAGAGGTTGATCGTTGTAGCGTCCCTTTGCCGTCAGGCCGAATACGTAATCACCCACGCTGGCGTTGTCGCCTTTCGCTTTGCTGCCAGTCACTTCGCTAAACGGTAATGGTTTGCCCAGCGGATCAACCAGGATCTCCACCTCCGCCCTGCTGACCTTATCGTCGATGGCGATCCGCCCGCGATCGAAAAGAATATTGTCGAGACGGAATGACCAGGAAGAAGGCTGGGCATTCGGATCTTTTTCGCTGTCGCTGGCAAGGTTGAACGTCCAGTTGTTGTTTTTTTCAGAGAGGCGAATCAGCCGCGCATCGGGCTGCTGAAGCTTGATCCACGGCAGATAGACCGTTTTGGACAATAGCGCTAACGGGGCCAGTGTGGCTTCAACGCGGGGCAGATGCACCATGGTGACATCCGGGATATCTGGCGGGTTGCCGAGGATGATGTCGTCGGCGTGAACATGTGGCCAGGGGATCCAGCTTCGCCAGCCGGTCTCCTCTTTCTGACGTTCCCAAACCACCCCTAAATCACCGCGTATGGCGAAGGGGCGGTTCAGCTCGGTTGAGACTTTCTGGTTGATGGTCGGCTTAAGACGGTTCCAGTCAAACGTCGCAACAATGACGACGAAAACCACGATCAACAACAAGAAAATCCCTGCTACCCAGGAGATTACCCTGGCTGTTTTTGTCATTGTTTTCCCCTTTCCTGATGACCTGTCCTGTAAAACTATAGTTCAGACAAAGGGAAGCGGGCTTATCAGAGGGTCGTTATCACGTTATCGAGGTGATCCATGGGGACCGGGCGAGAGAGGAAATAGCCTTGCGCCGCCGCTGCAGGAGAGTTTTGCACATCACGCCACTCTTCCAGCGTTTCCACGCCTTCAACAATCACCCCCTGGCAATAGCGGTTCATCAGCTGTAATAACAGCGTAAACAGATTCCGCCCTTCAGAGGTCTGGCGCAGCATAATGAACAGCTCGCGGGCCACTTTAATGTAGTCATAATGCACTTCACTCAGGGCAGAGAAGTTCGCCATGCCAGTGCCAAAATCATCCAGCCACAACGGGCCATACTCACATATTGAAGCAAACGAAGAGTCCTGCGGCAGTCGGACATGCTCGACCAGCTCAAAGCGCATCCATGGCAGGGTGGCGATCAATTCCTGCAATTTCGCATTCTGACGCAGCGCCAGCAGAGTTGGGCCATCAACGTTCACCGAGGCGAGGATATCATTCTGCTCGAAAAAGGCCTGCTTCGTCGCCAGCATACGGAGCTGTTCTTCCAGCACATCCAGGCGCTGGCGAACGGCAACTTCGGCAAAATAGCGATCCGGTGCGATACGCTGAGAAGGGTTTGATGGATGCGTGACGACGGTCAAAATTTCAATTGCCATCAGCCGACCATCAGTCCGGTAGATCGGCTGATAGGTGTACGCACGCTCACATTGCAGCCAGTAGCGATGCTCCTGCAAGTTCTCAATACTTGCCTCAGGCGTAGTGCTCAGCCGCTGGATAACCTGCTCTGACTTCATTTCAGATGTCCTGTTGTTGGGATAGCCTTTCTGGACTCGTCACAGGATTATCGGCGCAACAATTGAGAACTTTATGTTCAATTCACGGGGAAAATGAAATTAAGATGACAGAAATGAACAGGAACACGCGCTGGCTCAAACAAAATAATGGAACGTTGTTTTAATATAGTTGACCAGTTAATTCACTCAGCGCAAACTACCGATAAATACTCTGTTCAGGTTCACGACTATGTCCAAAAAAATTGCCGTGATTGGCGAATGCATGATTGAGCTGTCACAAAAAGGCGCGGAAGTCAGCCGCGGATTTGGTGGCGATACGTTAAACACGTCCGTTTATATTGCCCGTCAGGTTGCACCTGAGGCACTCGCCGTGAACTACGTCACCGCACTGGGCACGGATAATTTTAGCCAGCAAATGCTGGACGCCTGGCAGAGTGAACACGTTGAAACCTCGCTGATCCAGCGTATGGAGAACCGCCTCCCGGGGCTCTACTACATCGAAACCGACAGCACCGGCGAGCGTACGTTCTATTACTGGCGTAACGAAGCCGCGGCCAAATTCTGGCTTGAGAGCGATGCAGCCGCGGCCATCTGTGAAAAACTGGCCACGTTTGATTATCTCTATCTGAGCGGGATCAGCCTGGCGATCCTGAGCCCCACCAGCCGTGAAAAGCTGCTTTCTCTGCTGCGCGAATGCCGCGCCAACGGCGGGAAGGTCATTTTCGATAACAACTACCGTCCGCGCCTGTGGGCCAGCCGCGAAGAGACGCAGCAGGTCTATCAGCAGATGCTGCAGTGCACCGACATCGCGTTTCTGACGCTCGACGATGAAGACGCCCTCTGGGGTGAGAAACCGGTAGAAGACGTGATTGCGCGCACGCAGGCGTCTGGCGTAAGCGAAGTGGTGATCAAGCGCGGCGCAGATTCATGCCTGGTCGCAGTTGCGGGTGAAGCGGTGGTTGACGTCCCGGCGGTGAAGCTTGCCAAGGAGAAAGTGATTGATACCACCGCGGCGGGAGATTCATTCAGCGCGGGCTATCTGGCGGTACGTCTGACGGGCGGAAGCCCGGAAGCGGCGGCACAGCGTGGGCATCTGACGGCCAGCACCGTGATTCAGTATCGCGGGGCAATTATTCCGCGTGAGGCGATGCCTGTTTAAGTAAGGCGCGGGCTGACACCCTCTCCACAGGGAGAGGGTGTGTTGGCGTATTAATTACTGCCCCTGCGGTATATCCGTCGCATCCTGATGTAAATCATCAGTCGTGGTAGCCTGCACCGGCTGCGGTGCGGTAGCCATAATGGAATCCCAGGTCGTCTGAAGTTCCTTCATGTCATATTCCGGCTCGCCTTTTGGCTGCAGCAGGACCAACGCCATTTCCTGCGACAGCTGCTGACGCAAGTCCTGATTTAACATATCGACGGTCAGACCGTTAAGGAAATCCTGGCGAAGTTTCTGGTACTGTTCTGGTGCAATATCCACCACCTGATTTTGCAGGGAGCGAATACGCTGACTGATCAGGATATCGGTATCGGCGCGAGCGTAGGTTGCAAACAGCTTCTGCAGCTCGAGTTTTTTCTGCGCCACGAGAGCATTGAACTCGTCTTCAGAGAGACCCTCTTTGCGCACTTTCGCCAGCTCTTTCGCAACCACACCCAGATTCGCATTCAGCTTATCGCCCGGCGATTCAACGTTAATGGCACACTGTGCACGCTGGAACAGCACACGACAGTCAAAACCAAGACCGATATTCTTCACACTGTTCTTACTGAGCGTCTGCTGAACGTGCCAGAACAACGCTTCACGCGCCAGATCGGCACGCCAGTAGCGCAACAGCGCCGCGGACTCACGAATTGGCTGCCAGGCGTTATCCCACATGACGGAAAGTCGGTCCTGACGGACGGTGTCCGTCATAATGCTGACGGGTTCTGTGCGCAGTGGAGAGAGCGTCGGGACAGGTGCTGGCGTTTCACGTTTGCCTTTCAAATCACCAAACGCTTTGTTGATCTGCTCAACCACCGCGCGGCTGTCCACGTTACCCACTACGATCAGCGTCATCGCATCCGGGGTATACCATTTCTGGTAGAACGATTTTACCTGTTCAG
This sequence comes from Enterobacter sp. CPE_E890, assembly GCF_046521475.1. Taxonomy (NCBI): domain Bacteria; kingdom Pseudomonadati; phylum Pseudomonadota; class Gammaproteobacteria; order Enterobacterales; family Enterobacteriaceae; genus Enterobacter; species Enterobacter sp. CPE_E890. The sequence goes on from NZ_JBKFZW010000001.1 coordinate 4,717,358, forward strand.
CATCCACCGGTTGTTTCAATGGTTCGGCCGGATCATGCCCAAGCAACGTGGAGCCTTTCAGGCGATAACGCCACCAGCCCTCTTTGGTATCCACAGGCCAGGTCGCCACCATGTCACTGTTGCTCAGGGCATAGTTAACGGTATCCGGCGTAATCGCCAGATTGCCAGAGGCATCGGAGAGATACGTCAGGGCTTCTTTGAGCAAATCGTTGCGGTTATTTGGCAGGCTCAGGTTAAACATGGTGTAGTCATACGAGACAACAGCCGGAGGAAGTGGGCGTTTCGGATCGATGGCCTGTTGCCAAAGAGAACGCACCTGAACCGCTTGCAGACTGCCGCTCTGAGTGAGCGCCAGCCGGGGAATAAAGTGGCTAAACCCAGTTTGCTGGGTGCTCTCCGCGAGAGAGCCGGTATTGACGGACAGACGGATTTCAATACGGTCGCTGGGACGTTGTGGGGTGGCTAAAACCTGCCACTGAAAACCGTTCGCTAATGTCCCTTGTTGCCAGGCCGGGTCTGGCTGGAGCGCATCTGCCTGCACATAACTGGCTGCTGCCATCATCAGCAAACCGCCGGTTAAGAGTCGAATTTTTGTGCCCTGCATGTGAACCCCTGATCAACATTCCTGGTTAAAAAAGAGTGCCTCGCGACGCGCCACACTCTTAAAGATGACGATGAAAATACGTCAATTAGACCGCGCGTTCGGCAAAACGTCACGGTCAGAAGTGAAATATACCCAAAAAAAATCTTGTCGAATTATGACAGGTATGAACAGTTATTATGCGCAGGAGCCCGCATTCCGACAAGGGAATACGGGCATTTGTGACAAGTTTAAGAGGTTAAGCCAGGATTTTTGCTGTCGGTTGAACGGTTATTCAGAGTGTCGTCGAGCTTTTTGTGATCCAGCTCTTTCACCCATTTCGCCACGACCACCGTGGCTACGCCGTTACCCACCAGGTTGGTTAACGCACGCGCCTCGGACATGAAGCGGTCAATACCCAGAATCAATGCCAGACCCGCCACCGGCAGGTGACCCACTGCAGAGATGGTGGCCGCCAGCACGATAAAGCCACTGCCTGTCACGCCCGCCGCACCTTTAGAAGAGAGCAGGAGCACCACCAGCAGGGTAATCTGATGGAAAATATCCATATGACTGTTGGTCGCCTGAGCGATAAACACAGCCGCCATCGTCAGGTATATCGAGGTTCCATCAAGGTTGAAGGAGTAACCCGTCGGGATCACCAGACCGACAACCGATTTCCGGCACCCCAGTTTCTCCATCTTATCGAGCATACGCGGCAGCGCCGATTCTGAAGAAGAAGTCCCCAGAACAATCAGCAGCTCTTCACGGATGTAGCGGATGAATTTGAAAATACTGAAGCCTGTCGCGCGGGCGATAGAACCCAGTACCACGACCACGAAAAGGATACAGGTGATATAGAAGCAGATAATCAGCTGACCCAGCTGTACCAGCGTACCGACGCCATATTTACCGATGGTAAAGGCCATCGCACCGAAAGCACCAATCGGCGCCAGGCGCATGATCATATTGATGATGCCGAAGATCACCTGCGAGAAGCTTTCAATCACATTGAAAATAAGCTGACCTTTGCTGCCAAGACGGTGCAAGGCGAAGCCAAACATGACCGCAAACAGCAGCACCTGCAGGATGTTTCCGCTGGCGAACGCGCCGATGACGCTGCCAGGTATTACGTCCAGCAGGAAGGCGACGACGCCCTGATCCTTCGCCTGCTCGGCATAAACCGCGACTGCTTTGGCATCCAGCGTTGATGGGTCAACGTTCATTCCCGCGCCTGGCTGCACCACGTTAACAATAATAAGACCGATAATCAGCGCGAGGGTACTGACGACCTCGAAATACAGAAGTGCCACAGCGCCGGTACGCCCCACCGCCTTCATGCTTTCCATGCCAGCTATGCCCGTCACTACCGTACAGAAGATCACCGGGGCGATGACCATTTTGATGAGCTTAACGAACGCGTCGCCAAGCGGTTTCATTTGTGCGCCCAGTTCAGGGTAATAGTGACCCAGCAGAATACCGATGGCGATGGCTGTCAGGACCTGGAAATAAAGACTTTTAAAGAGAGAGGTTTTCATAAGGTGTCCTTGGGAAGAAAAACCACAGGCTTTGTAAGGTTATGGTTAACCTGCGGCTTTAAAATAACACCCACATAACAGGACAGAAATAAACTCAGTTCAAATTTGAAACACAAATGTTAAGAACTTTGAGCTGACTCGCACAAGCCAGCAACAAAATTACACTTTTGCGTTATTGTCAGGGCCAGAAAGGTATCGTTGTTCAAAGACATCCGAAGGAACAGCAGGGGCAAAAAGGAAGCCTTGTCCGCTCTCCACGCCCGCCTCTGCCAGCCAGACGCGTTGCGCTTCGGTTTCAATTCCTTCGGCAATAAGATGCAGATTCAGGCTGCGCGCCATCTGGATAATGGCCTGCACCATGCTGCTGTCGCCCGGCAGGCCGTCGACAAACGCTTTGTCAATTTTTAGCACATCCACCGGGAGGGTCTTCATGTGCTGAAGCTGGCGTAGCCCGGCGTATCCCATGCCAAAATCGTCCAGCGCAATGCGAATGCCGGCATTGCGCAGCGGCTTCAGGATCGCGACCGCCTCATTAGGGTCGTCAATGCGTCGGCTCTCAGTGACTTCCAGGGTTAACGTATCAGGCTTGATTCGGTAACGATGGATCAGCTCCAGCATCTCTGAAACCATGGTCGGGTGCATAAGCTGCAGGGCTGACAAATTGACCGACAGCGGCAGCGTTACCCCGCGCTCCTGCCAGGCAGCTAGCTGACGGCAGGACTCCTCAAGCACCCAGTAACCGACGGTGACCATCAGACCACAGGATTCGATCCGCTCAATCAGCCCCTCCGGTAGCTCCCATGAGCCATCCGGCTGCTGCACACGCAGTAACGCCTCAGTGCTTTTCACTTCTCCCGTCAGCAAGTTCACCTGCGGCTGTAACCAGAGGGCAAACTGGCGGTTATCCAGCGCGGTCAGAATGTCGCTCTCTTCGGTCAGGCGCTGTTGCGCCTTTTCCATCTGTTCCGGGTCGAAGAACTGGATCTGATTTTTCCCTTTGCGCCGGGCGGTAAACGCCGCCGAGAACGCGCGACGATATAGCTGTTCTGCGGTCAAGTCGCCATAGTACATCGCGATGCCGATGCTGGCGCTTGGACGAAGCTGGATACCCTGAACAGGCAACCGTTCATTAATGACAGTGAGTACTTGCTGACCTAATGTGATCGCATGCCAGGGCTCTTTCACACCGTTGGCAATAATGACCAGGTCATAACCGCTGACCTGGGTCAGTACCATGCGAGGAGCAATAACAGACTTCACTTTTTCCACCAGCGTCAGGAGCAGTATTTCGCGCTGGCTCTCCTTGAGCACGCCAGCCGTGTCCTGCAGGGTCTCGCAAGCGACGACCATCAGCGCCGTGGTTTGCTGACGCGCAACGGTCTGCTCCAGCATCGCCATCAAAAAGGCTTTATTGGGAAGCTCGGACACCGGGAAGCGGGTGGCGCTGTTGCTTAACTCATCCTGTTGGCGCTGGATTCGCTGCTGATTGAGGTTATAACTGCGCACCAGCATACCAATTTCATCGTCATGATGAAGACGCGGTACTTTCAGTTGATGACCCATCTGGTCCTGCGGAGAGAGCGTGTTCAGCTCCCGGGCAATATGGCGCAACGGATGGACGATCAGCCGGTTGATACACCAGGTCAGCGCGACGCTCAGAATGAGCGTCATAAGTAAGCAAGTGGTCACTAACGTAACTACCCAGCTCATGACGAACTTATACATGCGGTATGAGTCCGCCTGTAAGACCAGATAGGCCAACGGCTGCGGATTAGCAGGACGCTCAAGCGAATAGACCGGCAGTGAAATCTGCACCGGTAGTTCAAACAGGCGCATCACCATCATTGGGACTGGGCGTTCCGGGATAAAGCTCATCCGCAGCGCCTGGAACTGGTTGGGCAATACAACATCGGCCCGGCTCACAATACCGGCCGGCTGAATGCGTTTCAGAATGGTTTCCGCTTCGGGAATATCCCCTTTCAGAATAGAGGCGGAGAGTGGGCCTCGCACCGAGCGGGCGATACTTTCTAACTGCGAAGCCGTGTTATAGCGATTCTGCTGTACAGAATGAAACAGCAAAATTACGCAAAAGAGCAGGACAAACAGCATGGTGACGGCAGACACCATCGCCATCTGTTTGATCGTTAAAGAACGGCTGACACGCAAAATGACTCTCCACAAAACTCGAAGCGCAGGGCGCACCAGGGTGTAAACCTGGCGCGCCTGAGTATACCCGATTGCTACGCTATTAAGAGAGACTTACAAATGGATTAAGGAAAATCCGATTACCAGTCCGCGTAAGGGATAAGCGGCTGCGGCGGTAAGTCCATATCGCCCTGCCAGCCTGCAGCAGAGTAGCGTACATACAGCAACGCATGGCTTGGGGTATAGTCTTTCGCTTGCTGAATATCCACGCCCATGCCTACAAACCAGTTGGAGGTCACCCGGCGTTCGATAATGGCTCGTGCGGTATAACCCGTACCCGAAGAGCTGCTGCCCGTTTCGGGATTATGCTTATCGGTATACATCGGGTCACCATTGGCATCCACCTGGTTATCCGGGATGAGACTCTGGATAGGATAACGCATGCCGTCTTTGGTTTTTGAGTGGGACCAGGATACCGAGCCACCCAACTCCCAGGACCAGTTTTCCGTGCGTTTACGCCAGGTCACCGGCAAGGCGAAGGAGACATACTCCTGCGGGCTGTAGTAGCCGCCCTGACCCAGAGAGTATCCGCTCAGATCTTTATCGTAGTGCCACAGCATGTTGGAGACACCGACCGTCAGGCGCTCATTGTTTTGATTAATCAGCTTGTAGTAGTAACCCGTCATCCAGCGGACGCGCCAGTTATCTTCCACATTTTTCCCCGTCAGCGTTTCCGCATTCAGGCTCGACCAGACGCCGTTCGCCTCACCTTTGTCATAGCTGATACTCACACCACCACCCGTAGCGCGTACGCCACCCCACGTGGTGCCGGTATTTGTGTCCTTTTGCCCACCAAAGGCCAGCAGAGAGCTGGAAATTGGCCGGCGATGGGCGTTAACGGTATAGCCGATAGGCCCCAGATCGCTGCTGTAACTGACACCGCCCACCACGTCGACGACATCAAAGCCCATTGGCGTGGTACCAATATCCATCGCCCAGGTTTTATTCTGCCAGCCAACGGCGACGCTCGCGCCATTGTCTGACTGATGGGTGTTGCCACTACACGGTGTTGCAGAACAGGTACCCCAGGTCGGATCGTACTTCCCGTCCTTCGTCTCAAACGATCCGGCGTCCATATTGACCAGATCGCTGCGGAAGAACATACGTCCATCAGAGAGCGGGGCATCAACCTGCAGCATGGTGGTGTGCGCTTTCAGATCGGAATAACCGCCCGTACCGCTGGAGCCCCAGTAATCATGTTGCAGCGTGACGTTAACGTCCTGCTGACGGTACAAATCACCGGCGTCACTACGCACGCCGCGCTTCAGCCAGTCATCTTTTTCGTCATTACGCGTCAAACGGGTGAAGCTGTCGTTGTCGGTCGGGCGCGTCGTCGTGATGCCAGACGAGACCATCGCATCTTTATAGGTATCCAGCGCCTGCTGAGGTTGGCCGTTTTGTGCCTGGAAACGCGCAGCATCACGTAATACCAGCGCGTTTTCCATGGAACCGGGTTGCGATTTGGCCTGCGGGATGATTTTGTTGAATGTTTGTTCTGCGGCAGCGGAATCACCCAGACCGGCCTGCGCCATCGCAATCCGGCGTTGCATATTGAGCGATAACGGCTGACCATTTTGTGCGGCTGGCAATTTTGCCAGCTCGGCGCGCGCGGCATCCTTGTCACCTTGCGCACTGTAAATTTCAGTCAGACCGAGAAGCGCATCTTCGTTCTGCGGCTCACGCTGCAACACGGCACTGTAAGCCGTTTTTGCCTCATTAAGATCGCCGCGCTGCTGTGCCCAGTCTGCCAGGGTTAAGTCAATACGAGTGGAGGTTGGTTGCTGGCGGAGGAGATTTTCTGCCTCTTTCTCTTTGCCGCTGTCGCGCAGGCGGTTGGCGGTTTCCAGCACCTGGTTGCTTTGCAGGCGGTCGGCCAGTTCCTGAATGTTGCTATTCCACTGGTTACGCGGAAGCGTGTCCAGATGCGCCAGGGCAGCCCGGTCCTGATCGTTTCCGGAAAGATACAGCCCACTGGCATACACCTGATCCGGATCTGACGGTTTCTGGCTGGCAAGCTGACGCATCAGGGTATCCGCCTGGCTACGCTGGCCCGCGCTGTAGAGATCGCGCGACAATCGGTATGTTATCCACACGTCGCCAGGAGAGAGTGCCAGACGGCGACGCTGAATTTCTGCTGCCTGGGCGTATTTACCCTGATTCTCCAGCTGTTCTGCCTTGGCCGAAAGCTGCTCGTTGGTCAGACTACGTTCAATATCATCAATGCTCCGGCGCTGGCTGGCAGACAGCGACTGGATAAACTGCGAAGCTTTCTCCGGCGACTGCGCGCGGTAAATATTGGCCAGTCCGCGAACCGCATTGCTGTTGCCGCTGTCCATACGTAACGCCTGGCGATAATAACGTTCTGCCGCGTCGTTATCTTTACGCGCGGCTGCGGCATCTCCCAGCCCCAGCACGGCATAACTGTCGGTATTGTCTATATTACGTGCCTGCTGATAGTAACGCTCTGCCTGCGCCGGGTTATTCGCCTTCAGCGCCGCATCCCCCTGCTGGATCAGCAGCCAGTAACGGTTGACCTTCAGCAAACTGTCCCATTTACCTCGGTTATCACTCTGCGGATCGAGCGCAATCGCCTTTTCAAACTGTGCCACTGCGCGGGCGCGATCGCCTTTCTGGGAATAAGCCTGCCCCAGGGCCCCCACCGCCTCACTGTCGGCATGGTTGGCGCTGACGGCTTTTTGCAGCTCAGCTACCGCCTTACCGCTCTGTCCGGCATCCACCGCGGCCAGCCCTTCCGCTTTCGCACGGAACGCCGGGTCAGCAAGCTGTTTTTGTTGTGCTTCAAGCTGTGAGCGTGCCGCCGCGACATTATCACCGTCGCTGAACACGCTCAGATATTTTTGCAACGCGCTCACACTGGCGCTGCTGGCAGGCTGGCCTTTTATCTGCTCATACCACAAATCTGACGCCTGATTGCGGCCATTGGTGGATTTGGCCATTTCCTGCAACACCGCAAAGCCTTCATCGCGCCGTCCGTTCTGGAACAGAAGCTGAGACAGCGTCGCCTGCAGCTGCGTATTTCCGGGGCTGCTGGTATTTATTTTCTTGAGCTGGTTAATCGCTGCATTACGGCGGGCAGGATCTTTCGCCACGACATTCCAGTATTCCGTCGCCAGATCGCCACTCGGTGGGTTGCCGTCAAACAGCTTGTCATAGGCGGCAATCGCCTCCTGAGTATGCCCCGTCGTAGCAAGCAATCTGGCCTGCTGTAGCTGCTGGCGGCCATCAGGGGTGGAGAGCAACATCGTATTACGTGATGACTGATAAACACTGGAGCCCGGCGCGATCCCTTTCAGACGATCAAGCTCTTTTTGCGCACCAGCGGTATCTCCCTGACGAAGCAGGTAACGAAAGCGTGCGGCGATGACGTCAGGGTTGTTCGGGTCAATCAGCTCAAGGCGATAGAGTGACTGTCGAACCAAATCCTCACGCTGAGTTGATTCACCCAGCCGAACCTGTTCCAGCAGTTGTCTCTGCTGCGGAGAGTTAGCGGCCTGAGCCAACGGCATCAATGCCAGGCCAAGCGATAAACTGAGTAGATTTACTGTGAACTTGCGCATTCCTGGCCCCAATCCGGTATTAATTCACCTTTAGCGGTGAAGCGAAAACGATGCTGATCCCATCCTTGCCCAAAGAGGGTCAGTACGTAACTGTAATAGGCATTATTATCGGGAAAATGGTCTGCAACGCGCTGGCGCTGAACCGCCTGGGCATCACGCTGTTGTAAAAAAGGTAGCATAGCGGCAGAGAAACCGACCGGGCCTTTACCCGTGCGTTTCCCACTCGCCACATCCATTTTCTCCGGCGGCACACCGTGTTTCGTTGTCATTGCCGCCATTGGCTGGAAGCGCGTCAGGAGCCGGGCCTTCTGGGGATCGTTATCACTCATCATCCCCACCCAGAGGTAGACGCGAATAGCGTCGTAGCCTCCTACCAGCGTCTTATCCTGCTGTAACCGCCAGCCTTTGTTTTTCTGATACTGCACCCAGTCCGGCGAAAAACCTTTCGGCGCACTCTCCAGCAGCAAACGGAGATTGGTTTCACGAAGGGTCGTCCACGGAGCACCGAAGCGCGTGAAATAGCTCGCTAACTGCGGAGGTAAATAACTGGGGTTGAAGCGCCAGCTTTTCTCTTCAGCAAAACCCACTTTGCCGGGAAGCAACATCGCGCCGAGACCGGGCACGTTTACCACTTCCTCGCTGGCAATGCGTTTAAGCAGTGCTTTACCCGTGCGGGTATACACCGGATGCTTCCACAACCGCCCCGCTTCGAGCAGTGACCATGCTATCCAGACATCGGCATCTGAGGCGGAATTGGTATCAATGACGGCCCAGTTTTCTTTGTCTTTCTGTCCCCATAGCCAGGCCGGCAGGTGGTCATTGAGAGTGCCACTGGCAAGGTTATCGCGCGTCCACGTCAGCAACAGGTCAAACGCTTTACGATCGTTAGCGGCCAGGGCAAAGAACAAGGCGTAGCTTTGCCCTTCCGACGTCGTAATTTTGCGCGTGTCACTGGGATCAATGACACGCCCGCCCTCACTGATGTAATCCTTTTTAAACTGCTCCCAGGCAGGCCAGGTACAGGCGGCGCGAAGAGGAAGCGCCGCCAGCATCAACGCTGCTAATGCACACCAGCGAAAGGCTTTCATCACATCTTACTCATCCGGGTTCAGACGACGACGGCTAATGATACGCAGCAGACGCCACAGCACCCACGCCAGCAGAACCACACTGACCGCGGCCAGGATGGCGAGCAGAACCGGATGGTTAGCCAGCGCATACCACAGACGTTCGAACCATGGCAGATGACCGACGTAATACACATCACCTACGCGCAGGCTATTGACGCCAGACTCACGTATTACCGATACCGAACCAAACATCGCGGCACGTTTACCGCTGTCGTTCATCGCGGTATTGAGCAGTTCATACCCACGTGGGCTGTCCGCGAGGAGAGCCACAACGCTACGCTGCTCGTTGTAAGGTGACTGGAAGCCCACCACCGCAGCCATGGCTCCCTGAGACGTTACGGCCGTCTGCACGCTGGCCTGGCGATCGTTAACATCCGGCATGATGCTCGGGAACTCGGTCTGGCGCATCGGGGTGTTAACCCACGACTGAGCCGCTTTCACCAGCAGATCGATACGTTTGTCATCCTTCAGCTTATCCGGGATGGTACCGATCAGCATGATGTCTGCATCTTTGTTTTGGATCTGGCTACCATCATCAGTCAACGTGACGTTAATTGCCGGTAAGCCCGTCTGTGCGCCGACGGTCGCCATGGTATCCAGCAGCGTTGTCACCTGCCCTTCATTTGGCGCTTTTGGCATAACGACAATGGATTCAGAGAGATCGGCCATACGGCTGAACGGGAAGCCCGCATTAGCAAATGCACGCAGATCCGGCATCGCCAGGAAGTGATAATACTTCGAGAAGTCGATGGTCGACTCATCACCAATCACGACGTGGTTCTGTACAGGCTGGAAGGTCACGCAGTTATCTATCGAACCGCCAGGCATCGGGTTCATGTACTGGAAATCAAAGCGCAGCTGGTTTACCGCACCCAGCTTCAGCGCCGGGATAGAGACATCCGTTTTACCGTCCAGCAGCCCCTGCAACACCGGCAGGCGAAGCATCAGTCGGTTTGTATCCTGCGTGCTTTGCAGGCTGAAAGATTGCAGGAACTGGTTGTTCAGGCTGATGTCCATGCGCGAGCTGTCTTTCGTTACCGGCGCGGTGTAACGGTAGTTCAGATTGATATCAATCCCGTTGGTACGCAGCAGGTACAGATCCGGCGGCAGATTCAGTGACAGGCTAATTGGCGCAGGCTCAAGCCCGGTCGCCTGCAACTGCTCTTCATACGTTTTCAGCTCACCAAACGTCACTGCTCGGTCGGTACGTACCCAATTTGGCGCATCATAAGGTTTACGCGCCAGCAGTGGTTTAACTTCATCCACAACAACACTGTTACCGCGGAACAGGACATTGCCCTGGGCAATCGCTTTTGCAGCCTGTACCAGATCTTTATCATCACGACCAAAGACCACCAGCAGCTTCACGTACGGGTTATCCGGGTGGCTTACCATTTCAATGGTTGGCGCTTTGACGTCTGGATGCTCGCGCAGGAAAGCGGGTCGTTTGGCATTGGTCGCAAAGACGATCGCGTTTCTGTCCGGCATTTTATCGTACATCACCGGGAAGCTCTGCCCGCGCCAGCCGGAACGCGAACCAAACCAGGATGCCACAATCGTGGCCGCGAGTTGCTCGGTCACATCCGGGGAAGAGGCAAAGACCATCGGCAGGGTTAGCGGACGGTTGTCGCGCGGGTCAAAGAACGGAATGGGGAACGCTGAGAGATCGTTTTTCAGCGCCAGTGACTGGTAGGTCATCTGCAGCGAGGAGTTGCGTCCCACATCCATCCACAGCGTGTTGCTGGCCGGGTTTTCACAGACATCACGGTAATGACCGACAAACTCCAGACGGATACGGTTAAAGTCGGTGATAAACAGCGGATTGATCGGCACCTGAGCCTGTGTTTTTTTACCCAGTTGCTCTTTCGTGACGGGCAGAACGTCCATCAGCTCGTCATTCAGGTAAACCTTCAGCTGAGACTGCACCGGCAACAGCGACGGCGATGGGGTGTATTCAAGGTTCAGCACCGCATTAGAGATGACCTCATCGCTGCGCATACCAAATTCAATACCGCCGTTAGGGTTGATGCCGCGCAGCACCATACTTCCCGGAGGGGGCGCAATTTGCGCAAAGGTCAGCTTCACATCCCGTGACGGGGCATTGTCCGCAACAACGGGCGCATTTGCGCCCCGGACGCCCGGCATCACCTGCCCGATGACCTGGCTGTCTGCCGGCAGGGTGTTCCCCTCCGTTGGCTGATTCGGAGTGATGTTTTCTGTTTGACCGGGTGCCGCAGTGACAACCGCATCGGTTGCTTGCGCGACGACAGGCACCGTTGGCGCAGGCGTTGCCGCTGCGTTATCAGGTGCTGCATTAGCCATTGTTGCGGGGATTGCACTCATCCCCATTGCCACTGCACATAACCAGGAAAGTTTTGTTTTCATCGCGTTATCATCATTGTTGAGCCATAACCGGGTCCGCCTGCTTCGCCTCATCCCGCTCAGGACGACGAGGAATGAACGACACGACCCAGGAAACCAGCGAAGTAAGTGACCGGAAAATTATTTTCACCGACGACGGGGCAAATTCTGCAAGGTGACGATAGCCACGGAACCCCAGCTTCAGAATATCCAGCAGGCTTTCCAGAGGTTTATCTTCCGGGAAGCTGTCCTGCCAGAGAGCCCACGTATCCGCGCGGGCAAACGTACACTGCACAAAATCAATATGCTGTTTTTTGGTCAACGGCATCAGCTGCAGACCGACCTCATCCCCGGCCACACGAACAACTTGCGTCGGGAAGACATACTCCTGCTGGCCGCGTTTAAGCAGCAGGTTAACTTTTTGCCCTTCCAGCACTTTCGCCTGACCGTTGATTTTGATCCCAAGACCACCGTCAGAGAAGTCGTGCACGGTACAGGAGAAGAGGTGTCCATCTTCACGGGCAAGCGCTGCAGGCATACAGATTTCAACACGATGCGCACGACGTACCTGCTTGCTCTCTACCGACACGGCAACTGCGCCACCGAGGATAATCAGGTTGTAGAACACCCATGCCATACTCACGAACACGGTCAGGATCTCGTTTTCCGGGCCATAGAAGTAACGCCAGATACCCGCGATAACGCCAACAATGTTCAGCAATACCAGGAAGATATACGGACGGGAGATCACCCAGTCGACATACTCCTCTTCGACCAGACCACCCTTCGCGGTGACGTTAAATTTACCTTTGTGCGGATTAATCAGCGCCACCATCGTTGGCGGGGCTATATACCAGGCCAGCACCGTTTCGTAGATCTCACTCCAGAATGAATGGCGGTATTTACCCTGAATCTTCGAGTTCGTCAGGCTCGCGTGGATCATGTGCGGCAAAACAAACAGCGCAATCATCAGCGCCGGGGCGTAGATGATGTAAGCATGAAGAAGCAGGAAGGCCAGTGGCGCAGTCAGGAAGATCAGCCGCGGGATACCGGACAAGAAGTGGAACATGGCGTTGACGTAGCAAAGACGCTGCGCCAGCTTGAGCCCTTTCCCAATCAGTGGGTTATCGAGACGGAATATTTGCACCATGCCGCGTGCCCAGCGAATACGCTGACCAATGTGCGCCGACAGTGACTCCGTTGCCAGACCGGCGGCCTGGGGGATACGCATATAGGCAGAGGTATAACCACGACGGTGCAGACGCAGCGAGGTATGCGCATCTTCGGTGACCGTTTCAACCGCAATGCCCCCAATTTCATCCAGCGGTTTACGGCGGATAACCGCACAGGAGCCGCAGAAGAAGGTGGCATCCCACATGTCGTTCCCATCCTGTACCAGGCCATAGAACAGCGTGCCTTCGTTCGGGGTTTTACGGAAACGGCCGAGGTTACGTTCAAACGGATCTGGCGAGAAGAAGTGGTGCGGCGTCTGCATCATCGCCAGCTCTTTCTCTTTCAGGAACCAGCCCATGGTCATCTGCAGGAACGAGCGCGTCGGCACGTGGTCGCAGTCAAAGATCGAGACAAACTCGCCTGTGGCATACTTCAGCGCGTTGTTGATGTTCCCGGCTTTAGCATGCTCGTGAGTTGGACGGGCGATGTACTCTACGCCCACCTCTTCCGCAAACTGGCGGAACGCCTTACGGTTGCCGTCGTCGAGGATCCAGACTTTGAGTTTATCTTTTGGCCAGTCGATACCCAGCGCGGCATAAATGGTGTTTTTCACCACGCTCAGATCTTCGTTGTAGGTGGGCACAAAGAGATCAACCGACGGCCACTGCGCGGTATCTTTTGGCAGCGGAACCGGCTGGCGGTTGAGCGGCCAGATCACCTGGAAATAGCCCAGCACCAGTACAATCCACGCGTAGGTTTCTGCAAACAGCAGTATCAGACCGCACACCAGGCTGACCGGATCGTCCCAGTTCAACGTTGAGGTATAACGCCACCAGATGTAACGGCAGGAGACGGTCAACGACAATACAATCAGCATCAGGGCTGAGAAACGCCCCGGAATACGGCGAACCAGCAATGCCACGCCCCACAGCAGGATCAGGAAGGTGAACTGTGCCAGCGGGTTAAAGGGTTGCGTAATACAGACCAGCGCCAGGATGAGCGAGAAGACGACGATCACGCCGAGAATAAAACGCCGCAAGCCCGGGTGAAGATGCCCGAGCTCTTTATGGTTGTCCAGATGGCTGGTCTTATCGGTAACGCTATCGGGCAATTTATCCAGCCACTGATGGTACCGCTCACGTAACTGCTGAACGCGAGAGAAGCTGCGCCAGTGCGGCACTTTTTTCTCCGACCGGGGGGACGTTGCCACCAGCCAGATGGCCTGAATAAGATATCGCGCCGGATCCAAAGGCCGTGGCCGGTCCGGGTTAATATGCGGATATAACTCACTGTGCCGTGCACGTATGCGCTGCCAGCGCGGGTGTTCGAGTGGAATGAACATCCAGGCCAGAATCATCCAGAAACAGCCGAGCGCCGCGCTAAATGACGAAGCGCCATGCCGGCGAAAATGCCGGTAATGTTCGCTCAAACGCGAACTGACCGGCGGGATGAGTAACCAGCTGGCGAGACGACTCATACCGAACTCCCCGCAGGCTCCGCCGCGTTGGCGAAGTTCAGCAGACACCAGTTAGCCAGTGTCAGAATTTCTTCTGCCGCCAGTGAATCGCTGCGGTATTCCCCGAGCGGTTGCTTAGAGGCAAGGCATTCCGCCATTCCCTCATCACGATGGATGACAATCGGAAGCAAGCGGCGCTGGCTTTGCAGCCACACCTGATACAGATCGTCCTGGATCTGGCTGCCAATGCGTAAATCGTTAATCAGAATATGTCCATTCTGAGGCAGCCCTTGCTGATGCAAACGGATATGGCAATTCGCATCGACGTTCACGATCGAGAGGACATGATCGCACTGCGCGATAAGCTGTCGGGTCAGCGTGCCGGAGCCATGCGGCAGATCCAGCAGGATCCATTTATAGTGCCCTTTTTCTTTCAGGCTCTGCAGCGCAAGAGTGAATTGCGAAAACAGACGCTGATAAGCCGCCTCATTTTCGCGTTCCGCAGTGGTCAATTGACCAAAAGGCAGTAAATCAAGCTGGGAGGTATAACGCATACCCGCATCCCGCCAGTCTTTATCATCGAGCAGCGCGCGGGCCCACCCCTCCTCACGTGTAAAGTCGACGTTAAACGACATACGCAGCAAATTATCGGCGCAGGCGTCAATAACCAGCACCGACTCACCTAAAAGCTGTAATGACCACGCCAGCGCCGCAGTCACGGATGTGGTACCCACCCCGCCACGGATGCCTTGTAATCCGAGTATGGCCATCAATGGCTCCCTTATTGTTGATGGGCAAATTCAGCTAATAACGGCCAACGTTTAATAGCCGCAGCCAACTGTTCCCGCTGGGAAATATCGGTGTAATCTATTTCAGGTAAAGAAAAGGCCTGCGTAAGCGCCAGAAAATCATTCTGGAATGTGTAACCCAGGGTTGAGTCGACTGGGGTACCGGGTTCATTATTATCCATTCTCTTCCATCCCTTTGAGTAAAATCGCATGTTCAGAAGTCGCGAGGCATCCTGCCTATCAAATTTCATTTACATGCTAAATCTGATGTTCTTTAATTTCAATGTTAGGTTTATTTCTACGCTTTCGCTAGTAAACTGAGATACAGATAAATTAGACGAAAAGAGGGACACCGTGGACTCCATATTTTCTATTGGCATCCAGTCATTATGGGACGAATTGAGCCACATGCCAGTCGGAGGAGTCTGGTGGATTAATACGGACCGAAATGAAGATGCTATCAGTCTGGTAAACCAGACAATTGCCGCGCAGGATAAGGATTCCCGCGTAGCTGTCATTAGCATGGGTGAAGACCCGAAGAAAATTATTTCGCTCGAAAGTGACCGCGGACCGCAGTCTGTGCGATTATTTTCCATGCCAGCGGAAGTCGATAGTCTATACTTTTTGTCCCGCGACGTTCAGTGCACTATTGATCCGGATCACCATTTAGTGATTCTTAAATGTGCAAATAACGTCCTGCAAAATATCCCCGCAGAAAAACTGCTGGCCTGGCTGGAAAAAATCAATAAATGGACAAAATTTCAAAATTGCACGCTATTGATAATCAATCCTGGCAGTAATAATGACAAGCTCTTCTCACTTTTAATGGGTGAATATCGTTCCCTGTTCGGTCTGGCAAGTGTGCGCGATCAGGTGGGCAGCTATCTCTACGACATTGCATTCTGGTGTAATGAAAAAGGCGTGAGCGCCAGACAACAGCTGACCCTTAAACATATCGAGGGTAAGTGGCACCTGGCAAAGCAGGAAGAAACCGTGGTGCAACCACGTAGTGATGAAAAACGTATTTTGAGCCATATTGCGGTTTTAGAGGGAGCACCTGCTCTGTCAGAAAACTGGTCACTGTTTGAATCTAACGAAGCGCTTTTTCATGAAGCCCGCACAACGCAGGCAGCAACGATTGTGTTCTCGTTGATGCAGAATAACCAGATTGAGACGCTGGCCAGGCAAATCCACACCTTACGCCGCCAGCGCGGAAGCGCATTAAAAATAATCGTGCGTGAAAACAATACCAGCCTGCGCGCCACCGATGAGCGTCTGCTTTTGGGCTGTGGTGCAAATATGGTCATTCCATGGAATGCGCCGTTGTCGCGCTGCCTGACGCTTATCGAAAGCGTTCAGGGCCAGCAGTTCAGCCGCCATGTCCCGGAAGATGTAGCCACATTGCTCTCAATGACGCAGCCGATGAAACTGCGTGGATACCAAAAATGGGATACCTTCTGCGACGCCGTCAGCAACATGATGAACAACACGCTGCTTCCGGCAGACGGAAAAGGGGTCATGGTTGCCCTGCGCCCTGTACCGGGTATTCGCGTTGAACAGGCTCTCACGTTATGCCGCCCGAACCGCACTGGGGACATCATGACCATTGGCGACAATCGTCTGGTACTGTTTTTATCCTTCTGTCGGGTAAACGATCTCGATACCGCGCTTAACCACATCTTCCCCTTGCCAACCGGGGATATTTTCTCTAACCGTATGATCTGGTTCGAAGATAACTCTATCAGTGCAGAACTGGTGCAGATGCGCGCCCTCAAGCCTGAACAATGGGTTAAACCGCTCGTTATCAAGAGTGAGGTTAAACCGATTCTCAATGCCAGACATGATGGACACGTCTGGCGTCGGGTTCCGGAACCCCTTCGCTTATTAACTGAGAATGGGGAGAACGCACCATCATGAGTATCAGCGATATCATTCAACTGGTCGTATTCTGCGCGCTGATCTTTTTCCCGCTTGGCTACTACGCGCGCCATTCACTGCGTCGTATCCGCGATACGGCCAGAATACTGTTTGTAAAACCTCGCTATGTAAAACCAGCCGGAACACTGACACGGGCATCACACGTCAAGGCAGACCGAAAACATGACTAATTCTACCTATACCGCTTCGTCACCCTCGCCGCTGTGGCAATACTGGCGCGGCCTTTCTGGCTGGAACTTCTACTTTCTGGTGAAGTTTGGTCTGCTGTGGGCAGGCTATCTGAATTTCCATCCTCTTCTCAACCTGGTGTTTATGGCCTTCCTGCTGATGCCCCTGCCGAATATCAGGCTGCATCGCTTACGCCACTGGGTGGCCATTCCTGTCGGCTTTGCACTGTTCTGGCATGATACCTGGCTACCGGGGCCAGACAGCATTATGAGCCAGGGATCGCAGGTGGCCGGGTTTAGCGCCAGCTATGTCCTTGACCTGACCGAGCGCTTTATTAACTGGCAGATGATTGGTGCCGTCTTTGTGCTGTTGGTTGCATGGCTATTTCTGTCACAGTGGATCCGCGTCACGGTGTTTGTCGTCGCCATTATGATCTGGCTTAACGTGCTGACGCTTGCAGGCCCCGGTTTTTCTCTGTGGCCTGCGGGTCAACCGACCACAACTGTCACCACCACCGGTGGCAGTGCGGCGGCAACCGTCGCGACGGCGAGCGAGACGCCTGTGGTGGGGGATATCCCTACCCAGACCGCACCGCCGACCTCCACTAACCTGAATGCCTGGCTTTCCAGCTTCTATACCGCGGAAGATAAGCGACAGACTAAGTTCCCGGATGCGCTACCGGCAGATGCTCAGCCCTTTGAACTGCTGGTGATCAACATCTATTCACTCTCCTGGGCAGATGTGGATGCTGCAGGTTTGATGTCGCATCCGCTGTGGTCACATTTCGACATTCAGTTTAAAGATTTCAACTCTGCAACCTCGTACAGCGGCCCGGCGGCAATTCGTCTGCTGCGCGCAAGCTGCGGCCAGCCATCACATAAAAACCTGTATCAACCGGCCGGAAACCAGTGCTATCTGTTCGATAACCTGGCAAAACTGGGCTTTACACAGCATCTGATGCTGGGTCATAACGGTGTGTTTGGTGATTTCCTGAAAGAGGTACGTCAGGAAGGAGGAATGCAGGCTCCGCTGATGGATCAAACGGGTCTGCCGGTTTCTCTGTTGGGCTTCGACGGTTCACCTGTTTATGACGATACCGCCGTGCTGCAACGCTGGCTGCAGACCATCGAAAAGGATAATAATCCTCGCAGTGCGACATTCTTTAACACCCTGCCGCTTCACGACGGTAACCATTTCCCGGGCGTGAGCAAAACGGCAGACTATAAGGTGCGTGCGCAGAAACTCTTCGACGAGCTGGACGCATTCTTTACGGAGCTGGAAAAATCAGGCCGTAAAGTGATGGTGGTTGTGGTACCTGAACACGGTGGCGCGCTGAAAGGCGACAGGATGCAAGTGTCAGGTCTGCGTGATATCCCAAGCCCGTCCATTACCAACGTGCCTGCAGGTATTAAGTTCTTTGGTATGAAAGCACCCCATCAGGGCGCACCGATTGAGATCACCCAGCCAACCAGCTATTTGGCTATCTCAGAACTGGTTGCCCGTGCCGTTGACGGGAAGCTGTTTGTGGAAGATAGCGTGAACTGGGATCAGCTCACCAGTAATCTGCCGCAAACGGCAGAAGTCTCTGAGAACGCCAACGCAGTGGTGATTCAGTACCAGAACAAACCTTACGTTCGCCTGAACGGCGGTGATTGGGTACCTTATCCGCAGTAAAATGGCATTGTTTCCCTCTCCCTGTGGGAGAGGGAATGCTCAGATTATTGTTGGGCGATCCACACCAGCATTTTCAGGCTTGCTGAATAGTAATCATCATTTGAGGTGATTTCGGGTTCTGTGGAAGACTGTCCCATCGTTAAATCACGTACTGCCAGCAGGCCCCCTTCCATCATGTAGGGTGCATACTCGTTAGTGGTGACGTTAACCCAGGCGGGAGTTTGTTCCCGGGGAAATTGACCGAACCAGACTCGCCACGGTGTCAGCAGTGGGCTTTGCTTATCAACCCAGGCCACATACAGCGGAATACGAATCGCATCGTAGCTCATCCTCGGTGCCCAACCTTTGGCCGGAGCCAGCTTGCCACCCGAAGCCAGAGAGACCCAATCAGGGGGCAGATTCGCTTTACCCGAGCCCATTTTTCCAAGCAGGCGTTCTCCATCCTTAATCAATTCACGCCAGACAGCTAAATGACTACGCCCGGCAAAAGCCTGCCATGCCGGAAACACGAAATAGGAAGGGTTCAGTACCACTTCACCATCAAGGTTAAACCCCTGGACACCGGGTAGCATCATCCGGTAACCCGCATAGCGGATCACGTTGTGCTCAATCAGTGCTTTTGTAATTGCATCCGATGCAGCGCTGTAACGTTTGTCATGCCAGCGCGCGTCGGCTTTTAACAGTGCCCAGGCAATCAGCACATCGCCATCTGAGGCGTTGTTCTTGTCGGCGACTGGGTTGGATTCTGCGGGGTTATAACGCCAGTAAAACAGGCCGTTATCTTTGTTTTTAAGCTGACTGTCTGTCCATTGCCAGAGCTTATCGAACGTGGGTTTATCGTTGTTGGCCACCGCCATCAGCATGGCGAAACCCTGACCTTCCGTATGCGAAACGTCACCATTGCCGGTATCGACAATGCGGCCTTCCGGTTTGAAAAAGCGTGCCTTATAACTTTCCCAGGCCTGACCCGCCTGAGAGAGAGGAGAGAAGAGCAAACTCATCATCACAGCCAGCGTAGCGCAGACGGGTTTTCGCATAATTAACTCATTCCGGTTGTTCAGCACTTCGCAGTGAAATTTCACCGCCCACCCACGGCTTGATCACACCATCCTGCTCCAGAAGCAACGCACCCTGTGCGTCAATGCCACGGGATGTTCCGTAGATCTCTTTATCACCAATCAGTAATTTCACCGGGCGGTTGATAAAGTTATCCAGCTTTTCCCAACGAGACAGGAAGGGTGCCAGCCCCTCCTGTTCAAAGAGGATGAGTGAGCTGCGCAATTCCTTAATCATACGCACGGCAAGGGTGTTACGATCGATGACGATCCCCGCTTCCTGAAGATTAGTCCAGGCTTGATTCACCACATCATTTTGTACATTGCGCATAACCATGTTGAGGCCTGCACCAATAACGATTTGCGCCGCATCGCCTGTTTTTCCTGTCAGTTCGACCAGGATACCTGCAAGCTTACGATCGTTCAGATACAGATCATTAGGCCATTTAACGCGCACTTTATCAGCACCCAGATCGTGCAGAACTTCTGCCATGACAATGCCAATGACCAGACTCAGGCCAATAGCGGCAGCAGGCCCCTGCTCAAGACGCCAGTACATGGACAGATAGAGATTGGCGCCAAATGGCGAGAACCATTTGCGGCCACGACGACCACGACCGGCCTGCTGATACTCCGCAACACAGGCATCTCCGGATTTCAGCTCAGGCAGACGATCCAGAAGATACTGGTTCGTCGAATCAATCACTGGCAGCACGGCAACATTGCCATATCCAATCTGGTTACGGATCGCTTCTTCATTCAGCAATTGGATTGGCTCCGGCAGGCTATACCCTTTTCCGGGAACCGTGAAGACATCCACACCCCAGTCACGGAGGGTCTGGATGTGCTTGTTAATGGCGGCACGGCTCATGCCGAGTTGCTCACCCAGCTGCTCGCCAGAATGAAACTCACCGTCGGCAAGAATGCCAATCAGTGTTAACGGGATGGTATTATCCTTCACGCGATGGTCTCCACGGCATTCACTTCACCAGTGCGGCCAATGAAGCGGACTTCTGGCTCCAGCCAGACGTTAAATTTTTCGCCCACGCACTGACGGACATGGTGTGCCAGCTGCACAATATCGCTGCCGGTCGCATTGCCCTGGTTAATCAGAACCAGAGCCTGCTGGCGATGCACTGCAGCCCCGCCCTTCGTGGCACCTTTTAACTGGCACTGATCGATGAGCCAGCCCGCTGCCAGCTTCACGCTGCCATCAGCTTGCGGATAATGTGGTGCAGCAGGCCATCCAGCGAGAAATACTTTTGCATTTTCACCACTAATGACTGGGTTTTTGAAGAAACTCCCGGCATTTCCATTCACTTTTGGATCGGGAAGTTTGGTCATTCGCATATGGCAAACAGACTCAAACACCTCACGTGCAGTTGCAGTGGCTGGGTCAAGACGTGTTAAATCACCATAGGTGAGGATAGGTTTCCAGTTTTTCGCCAGACGCAGACCAACGGCCACAATCACATAGCGATCCTGGTATTCATGTTTGAAAATACTGTCGCGGTAGCCAAAACGGCACTGTTCGGCCGTCAAGCGCTGAGCCGTTCCGGTCGCCAGTTCAATACAATCGACATATTCGCAGACGTGTTTCAGTTCGATGCCGTAGGCACCGATGTTTTGAATGGGTGACGATCCGGCACAACCTGGGATCAGTGCAAGATTTTCGAGGCCTGGCATCCCCTTCTCAAGGGTAAATTGCACCAGATGATGCCAATTCTCTCCGGCCCCTACCTGCAAATGCCAGCTATCAGCGCGCTCTTCCACATCAATTCCCATGATGCGGTTGACGATCACCGTTCCGGCAAAATCGTCGAGAAACAGGACATTACTTCCTTCGCCCAGAATCAGTACGGGTTCGTTATTTTCTGTTGCGCTTTGCCATGCATCCAGCAACTGCTGTGCAGTATCGGCACGTACAATTTGTTTAGCATTCCGTTGAATGCCAAAGGTATTCCAGGGTTTAAGGGAGTGGTTCATAGACGCTATCCTGATGCAAAAACGGAGGTAGTTTACCGTATAAGCAAGGAGTTGGGGGATTTGTTTGTGCGCCGTAGAAACGCAAAAAGGCCATCCTTGCGGATGGCCTCTCTACTTATTTGATGCCTGGCAGTTCCCTACTCTCACATGGGGAGACCCCACACTACCATCGGCGCTACGGCGTTTCACTTCTGAGTTCGGCATGGGGTCAGGTGGGACCACCGCGCTAAAGCCGCCAGGCAAATTCTGTTAAATCTGTATCAAGGCTGAAATTTGATTGTCTGTCTCTTCGCCGAAACAGCTTCGGCGTTGTAAGGTTAAGCCTCACGGTTCATTAGTATCGGTTAGCTCAACGCATCGCTGCGCTTACACACCCGACCTATCAACGTCGTAGTCTTCAACGTTCCTTCAGGACCCTTAAAGGGTCAGGGAGAACTCATCTCGGGGCAAGTTTCGTGCTTAGATGCTTTCAGCACTTATCTCTTCCGCATTTAGCTACCGGGCAATGCCATTGGCATGACAACCCGAACACCAGTGATGCGTCCACTCCGGTCCTCTCGTACTAGGAGCAGCCCCCTCAATTCTCCAGCGCCCACGGCGATAGGGACCGAACTGTCTCACGACGTTCTAAACCCAGCTCGCGTACCACTTTAAATGGCGAACAGCCATACCCTTGGGACCTACTTCAGCCCCAGGATGTGATGAGCCGACATCGAGGTGCCAAACACCGCCGTCGATATGAACTCTTGGGCGGTATCAGCCTGTTATCCCCGGAGTACCTTTTATCCGTTGAGCGATGGCCCTTCCATTCAGAACCACCGGATCACTATGACCTGCTTTCGCACCTGCTCGAGCCGTCACTCTCGCAGTCAAGCTAGCTTATGCCATTGCACTAACCTCCTGATGTCCGACCAGGATTAGCTAACCTTCGTGCTCCTCCGTTACTCTTTGGGAGGAGACCGCCCCAGTCAAACTACCCACCAGACACTGTCCGCAACCCGGATTACGGGTCTACGTTAGAACACCAGCCATTAAAGGGTGGTATTTCAAGGTCGGCTCCACGCAGACTGGCGTCCACGCTTCAAAGCCTCCCACCTATCCTACACATCAAGGACCAGTGTTCAGTGTCAAGCTATAGTAAAGGTTCACGGGGTCTTTCCGTCTTGCCGCGGGTACACTGCATCTTCACAGCGAGTTCAATTTCACTGAGTCTCGGGTGGAGACAGCCTGGCCATCATTACGCCATTCGTGCAGGTCGGAACTTACCCGACAAGGAATTTCGCTACCTTAGGACCGTTATAGTTACGGCCGCCGTTTACCGGGGCTTCGATCAAGAGCTTCGCGTTACCGCTAACCCCATCAATTAACCTTCCGGCACCGGGCAGGCGTCACACCGTATACGTCCACTTTCGTGTTTGCACAGTGCTGTGTTTTTAATAAACAGTTGCAGCCAGCTGGTATCTTCGACTGATTTCAGCTCCACCCGCAGGGGCTTCACCTACATATCAGCGTGCCTTCTCCCGAAGTTACGGCACCATTTTGCCTAGTTCCTTCACCCGAGTTCTCTCAAGCGCCTTGGTATTCTCTACCTGACCACCTGTGTCGGTTTGGGGTACGATTTGATGTTACCTGATGCTTAGAGGCTTTTCCTGGAAGCAGGGCATTTTGTTACTTCAGCACCGTAGTGCCTCGTCATCACACCTCAGCGTTAATAAACGACCGGATTTACCTAATCGTTCCGCCTACATGCTTAAACCGGGACAACCGTCGCCCGGCTAACATAGCCTTCTCCGTCCCCCCTTCGCAGTAACACCAAGTACAGGAATATTAACCTGTTTCCCATCGACTACGCCTTTCGGCCTCGCCTTAGGGGTCGACTCACCCTGCCCCGATTAACGTTGGACAGGAACCCTTGGTCTTCCGGCGTGCGGGCTTTTCACCCGCATTATCGTTACTTATGTCAGCATTCGCACTTCTGATACCTCCAGCACCCCTCACAGGACACCTTCAACGGCTTACAGAACGCTCCCCTACCCAACAACACATAGTGTCGCTGCCGCAGCTTCGGTGCATGGTTTAGCCCCGTTACATCTTCCGCGCAGGCCGACTCGACCAGTGAGCTATTACGCTTTCTTTAAATGATGGCTGCTTCTAAGCCAACATCCTGGCTGTCTGTGCCTTCCCACATCGTTTCCCACTTAACCATGACTTTGGGACCTTAGCTGGCGGTCTGGGTTGTTTCCCTCTTCACGACGGACGTTAGCACCCGCCGTGTGTCTCCCGTGATAACATTCTTCGGTATTCGTAGTTTGCATCGGGTTGGTAAGCCGGGATGGCCCCCTAGCCGAAACAGTGCTCTACCCCGAAGATGAGTTCACGAGGCGCTACCTAAATAGCTTTCGGGGAGAACCAGCTATCTCCCGGTTTGATTGGCCTTTCACCCCCAGCCACAAGTCATCCGCTAATTTTTCAACATTAGTCGGTTCGGTCCTCCAGTTAGTGTTACCCAACCTTCAACCTGCCCATGGCTAGATCACCGGGTTTCGGGTCTATACCCTGCAACTTAACGCCCAGTTAAGACTCGGTTTCCCTTCGGCTCCCCTATACGGTTAACCTTGCTACAGAATATAAGTCGCTGACCCATTATACAAAAGGTACGCAGTCACACCACGAAGGTGCTCCCACTGCTTGTACGTACACGGTTTCAGGTTCTTTTTCACTCCCCTCGCCGGGGTTCTTTTCGCCTTTCCCTCACGGTACTGGTTCACTATCGGTCAGTCAGGAGTATTTAGCCTTGGAGGATGGTCCCCCCATATTCAGACAGGATACCACGTGTCCCGCCCTACTCTTCGAGTTCACAACCTGTGCATTTTCGTGTACGGGACTATCACCCTGTACCGTCGGACTTTCCAGACCGTTCCACTAACACACAAGCTGATTCAGACTCTGGGCTGTTCCCCGTTCGCTCGCCGCTACTGGGGGAATCTCGGTTGATTTCTTTTCCTCGGGGTACTTAGATGTTTCAGTTCCCCCGGTTCGCCTCGTTAACCTATGTATTCAGTTAACGATAGTGCAACGAATTGCACTGGGTTTCCCCATTCGGACATCGCCGGGTCAAAGGTCCATATCACCTCGCCGGCGCTTTTCGCAGATTAGCACGTCCTTCATCGCCTCTGACTGCCAGGGCATCCACCGTGTACGCTTAGTCGCTTAACCTCACAACCCGAAGATGTTTCTTTCGATTCATCATCGACTTGCGAAAATTTGAGAGACTCGAACACACATAACATGTGTGTCGTTTCAATTTTCAGCTTGATCCAGATTTTTAAAGAGCAAAACTTCGCAGTGCACCTTTTCAGGTTCACTCTGAAGTTTTCTTGGGTTCGCAGTAAAGGATGGTGGAGCTATGCGGGATCGAACCGCAGACCTCCTGCGTGCAAAGCAGGCGCTCTCCCAGCTGAGCTATAGCCCCATCGTTTGCAATCTCTGTACCGCTCATCCTTTAAAAGGAGTTTGGTAGGCCTGAGTGGACTTGAACCACCGACCTCACCCTTATCAGGGGTGCGCTCTAACCACCTGAGCTACAAGCCTGCAGAGATTTTTACTGCTGTTTTTCATCAGACAATCTGTGTGAGCACTACAAAGGCAGGTTCTTTAAGGTAAGGAGGTGATCCAACCGCAGGTTCCCCTACGGTTACCTTGTTACGACTTCACCCCAGTCATGAATCACAAAGTGGTAAGCGCCCTCCCGAAGGTTAAGCTACCTACTTCTTTTGCAACCCACTCCCATGGTGTGACGGGCGGTGTGTACAAGGCCCGGGAACGTATTCACCGTAGCATTCTGATCTACGATTACTAGCGATTCCGACTTCATGGAGTCGAGTTGCAGACTCCAATCCGGACTACGACGCACTTTATGAGGTCCGCTTGCTCTCGCGAGGTCGCTTCTCTTTGTATGCGCCATTGTAGCACGTGTGTAGCCCTACTCGTAAGGGCCATGATGACTTGACGTCATCCCCACCTTCCTCCAGTTTATCACTGGCAGTCTCCTTTGAGTTCCCGGCCGGACCGCTGGCAACAAAGGATAAGGGTTGCGCTCGTTGCGGGACTTAACCCAACATTTCACAACACGAGCTGACGACAGCCATGCAGCACCTGTCTCAGAGTTCCCGAAGGCACCAATCCATCTCTGGAAAGTTCTCTGGATGTCAAGAGTAGGTAAGGTTCTTCGCGTTGCATCGAATTAAACCACATGCTCCACCGCTTGTGCGGGCCCCCGTCAATTCATTTGAGTTTTAACCTTGCGGCCGTACTCCCCAGGCGGTCGACTTAACGCGTTAGCTCCGGAAGCCACGCCTCAAGGGCACAACCTCCAAGTCGACATCGTTTACGGCGTGGACTACCAGGGTATCTAATCCTGTTTGCTCCCCACGCTTTCGCACCTGAGCGTCAGTCTTTGTCCAGGGGGCCGCCTTCGCCACCGGTATTCCTCCAGATCTCTACGCATTTCACCGCTACACCTGGAATTCTACCCCCCTCTACAAGACTCTAGCCTGCCAGTTTCGAATGCAGTTCCCAGGTTGAGCCCGGGGATTTCACATCCGACTTGACAGACCGCCTGCGTGCGCTTTACGCCCAGTAATTCCGATTAACGCTTGCACCCTCCGTATTACCGCGGCTGCTGGCACGGAGTTAGCCGGTGCTTCTTCTGCGGGTAACGTCAATTGCTGAGGTTATTAACCTCAACACCTTCCTCCCCGCTGAAAGTACTTTACAACCCGAAGGCCTTCTTCATACACGCGGCATGGCTGCATCAGGCTTGCGCCCATTGTGCAATATTCCCCACTGCTGCCTCCCGTAGGAGTCTGGACCGTGTCTCAGTTCCAGTGTGGCTGGTCATCCTCTCAGACCAGCTAGGGATCGTCGCCTAGGTGAGCCGTTACCCCACCTACTAGCTAATCCCATCTGGGCACATCTGATGGCAAGAGGCCCGAAGGTCCCCCTCTTTGGTCTTGCGACGTTATGCGGTATTAGCTACCGTTTCCAGTAGTTATCCCCCTCCATCAGGCAGTTTCCCAGACATTACTCACCCGTCCGCCGCTCGTCACCCGAGAGCAAGCTCTCTGTGCTACCGCTCGACTTGCATGTGTTAGGCCTGCCGCCAGCGTTCAATCTGAGCCATGATCAAACTCTTCAATTTAAAAGTTTGATGCTCAATGAATTAAACTTCGTAATGAATTACGTGTTCACTCGTTGAGACTTGGTATTCATTTTTCGTCCGAGGACGTTAAGAATCCATGTCACTTTGAGTGCCCACACAGATTGTCTGATAAATTGTTAAAGAGCAGTGCCGCTTCGTTTTCGCTGCGGCGCGGGGTGTGCATATTACGCTTTCCCGCTACAGAGTCAAGCGTTTATTTTGCTTTTCTCTGCTGACCCGGCGGCGTGTGTGCCGTTGTTCCGTGTCAGTGGAGGCGCATTATAGGGAGTTATTCCGACGTGACAAGAGGAAATTTAAAAAAACTTTTCGTTCGCTCACTTTTCAGACTCAACGCTTATTTAACCCGCGAATCGCCCGATAAATGCGCGATTTCCCGCGCAAAACTGGCCACCTGCGACCAGTCGGTATAAACCACTTCTTTACGCGTATCGGTTTCGCCGCCGGTCATCTTCATAATCAGACGGATCATGAAGCGGTCATACCAGCGATAGCGAGGATAACGCAGCGCACCAGCAAAGACGGCACAAAGGTCTGGCTGCCATGGAGAGTTCAGCAAGAACTTGCGCGTGTAGCTGTTGGTCTGCGGCGTACGCTTCTCTGCTTTACGAGCAACCAGATTGACCGAGTAGAACGCGCCAGGCAATTTGTTGAGCACCGCGGTGTGCTTTTTCACGAAGCGATCGAGTGCCGGATGAAAATGACCGTAACGAATTGACGCGCCAATCACCACGCGATCGTAATCCTGCCAGGTAATCTGTCCGACACGATTCAGGTTCACCACATCAGAGTAAATTCCCAGCTCTTTTAATTCGGAAGCCAGATACGCAGCAATCTCACGCGTTTGCCCGTCTCGCGTAGAGAAAAGGATAAGTGTTTTCATCAACGGCTCCTTATTCGCGCCAGAACGTTGGGGTGAACAGCACCAGCAGCGTAAAGACCTCAAGACGGCCAAACAGCATATTGGCAATGAGGATCCATTTCGCAACCGGGTTCATACTGGCAAAGTTATCCGCCACAACCCCCAGGCCTGGCCCAAGGTTATTTAATGTTGCTACGACGGATGCAAAAGCAGAGAAATCATCCACCCCCGTCGCGATGATCGCCAGCATACTGACGATAAAGACCAGCGCATACGCCGAGAAGAAACCCCACACGGCTTCGAGGATACGTTCCGGCAGTGCCCGGTTTCCCAGTTTGATACTGTAGACCGCGTTCGGGTGGACCAGACGCTTCAGCTCACGGTTGCCCTGCTTGAACAGCAGCAGAATACGAATCACCTTCAGGCCACCGCCCGTGGATCCCGCGCAGCCGCCAATAAAGGCGGAGCATAACAGTAACACCGGCAAGAATAGCGGCCAGCGTGCAATGCTGTCCGTGGTGAATCCGGCGGTCGTCGCCATCGACACCACCTGGAAGAACGCCTGGTTTAACGTGGTCAACGCGGAGTTATAAACATCATGGAACCACAATACCAGGGTACAGATGATAACCAGCGTAAGCTGGACACCGATGAACATGCGGAACTCGGGGTCACGCCAGTACACTTTCAGGCTGCGCCCGCTGAGTAAAGAGAAGTGCAAACCGTAGTTACAGCCGGAAATCAGCAGGAAAATAGCAATGATGGTGTTAATCGTAGGACTGTCAAAGTAGCCCACGCTGGCATCGTGGGTGGAGAACCCGCCGATAGCAATCGTCGCAAAGCTGTGTCCGATAGCGTCAAATGCAGGCATCCCGGCAAACCATAATGCCAGCGCACAGGCCACAGTAAGCAGGACATAAATCAGCCACAGGGTTTTCGCCGTCTCGGCAATACGCGGGCGCATCTTGTTATCTTTCAGCGGTCCGGGCATTTCGGCGCGATAGAGCTGCATCCCACCGACGCCCAGTATAGGCAGGATAGCCACCGCCAGGACGATGATCCCCATACCGCCGAACCATTGCAGCATCTGGCGATAAAAGAGAATAGCGTGCGGTAACGAATCCAGTCCTACCAGGGTCGTCGCTCCGGTTGTTGTTAAACCAGAGAACGATTCAAAAAATGCGTCCGTGATGCTCAGATTCGGTTGTTCAGAGAAGATAAAGGGCAAAGAACCGACGCTTCCCAGTACCGTCCAGAACAGGACGACAATCAAAAATCCTTCGCGTGACTTCAGCTCGCCCTTCTGACGACGGTTAGGCCACCACAACAGAGAGCCGATCGCCAGCGCAACAAAGAAAGTCTGGGTAAATGCCCGCCCCGCGCCGTCCCGGTAGATAAGCGCCACCAGCCCAGGGAGAATCATCGTCCCGGAAAAGAGTATGACCAGCAGTCCAACGATTCGGGTTATGGCACGAAAATGCATCTCTGCCGCTTCCTTTGGTATTCAAAAAAGTAAGGTGGGGATTATTCTTCAATCGGCAGCAATTGCAACGAACCACGACTAAAATCAGCCAGTTTTGCTGAAAAAGCAGCCAGTTCCGCCTGAGGAAGCGCCACGCGTAATTGCACCATTGCCTGATATTCACTGTGCGCGATAACGCCGTTAACCTGCTTCAGCAACGCTTCGATACCGGATAACTGACCGTAATCGCACAGTAAAGTATATTCGGTGAGTGGTGTTTTGCGGGTAGTTATCAGCAAATTCAGTGCCTGCTGAACTCCGCCGCCATACGCTTTAACCAGCCCACCCGTGCCTAACAGGATCCCGCCGTAGTAGCGCACCACCACGGCGGTAATTTCACCCACACCGCTGCCCATCAGCTGCGAAAGCATGGGTTTTCCGGCTGTGCCAGCCGGTTCACCGTCGTCGGAAAAGCCCAACTGCTGCGAATCGTCCGGAGGCCCCGCGACCCACGCTACACAGTGGTGACGTGCGTCAGGATGCTCCGCCCGAACAGATTCAACAAACGCCTTTGCCGCCTCTACGCCATCGGTATGTGCCAGCAGCGTAATAAAGCGGCTTTTCTTGATTTCCTCAACAAAGGTGACCGGTTCAGCCGGTATCAGCCAGCTTTCCATCAGGCCAGCTTCAGATCTCGCGTCATATTCTCGATACCGTTTTCGTGAACGACCACGTTATCTTCAATACGAATGCCACCAAACGGTTTCAGCGCTTCAATTTTTTCCCAGTTGAAGTGTTTGCTGAACTGACCTTCACGCCAGGGTGCTAACAGCGATTCGATAAAGTAGATCCCCGGTTCAATCGTCAGCACCATGCGTGGTTCAAGAATGCGGGTGCAGCGCAGGTAAGGATATTTAGACGGTGCCGCCAGGTGCGTACCGGTATCATCCTGCATAAAACCTGCAACATCGTGAACCTGCAGACCCAACGGGTGACCGATCCCGTGCGGCATGAATGGCCCGGTCAGATCGTTCTCGACCATCGCCTCTTCGCTCATGTCTTTCACAATCTGGTGCTTACGCAACAGCTTCGCGATGCGCTGATGGAACTGGATGTGGTAATCCACGTAACTGGTTCCCGCTTTCATGGTACTGATAAGGGCCAGCTGTTCGTCATTGACGTCTTTGATCAGGTGCGCAAAGTCAGTATCCGCGTTTGCCGCCCATGTACGGGTCAGGTCAGCCGCATAACCGTTGTACTCCGCACCCGCATCCAGCAGGAAGCTGCGCATCTCCGACGGCACATGGTGATCGAGTTTGGTGTAGTGCAACACGGAAGCGTGTTCATTCAGCGCGACGATGTTGCTGTACGGCACGTCCGTATCACGGTGCCCGGTCGCGGTCAGGTAGGCCTGGTTGATGTCGAACTCGCTCATACCAGACTGGAAGGCTTCATGCGCGGCGCGGTGGCCGTTCACTGCCGTTTTTTGCGCTTCACGCATGCAGTAAAGTTCGTAGTCGGTTTTATATGCGCGATAGTAATGCAGGTAATCCAGCACCCCTTTCGGGTTAAGCTTGTCAGCCGGAATATCCAGGCCCAATGCACGCTCCGGAACAGGGCCAATATAGGCGATGTTACCGCGTGCGGCAGGAAGTTGACTGCCAATGCCGTCGGCTTTTGGTAATGCAATGATATCCACTTCTTCCGTCCAGAAGCTGGTCGGCAGCGGTTCCACGTTGTGCCAGTAATCGACAGGCAGATAGAACCACAATTTTGGCTTATTCACGCCATCCACCAGCAGCCAACAATTTGGAACCTGGGTTACCGGCACCCAGGCCTTAAACTGCGGGTTGACCTTAAACGGATAAGCATGGTCATCCAGAAAAGTATTCAAAAGCTCGCCAGAGTGGATTAACAGCGCATCCAGCTTAAAGCGGGCCAGTACATCGCGGGTACGTTCCTGTAGGGTAACGATATGATTTTTATAAAGCGAAGCCAGTGAGTCCATCATTCTTCCTTTCGTTTTATTGACCTCAAGTCATCGCATCTTAGCACACCTCACTCCGGCTGCGTGATTTACACCGACCGTGATCAATGCAGCAATTTCTTAATGAGTAATTTGCATTTTATTAACATAAATTCCACACTCCGATTCATCTGGTATGACCAGATCCAATTGCTGGATTCAGGAGACTGACATGCTCTACAAAGGCGACACCCTGTACCTCAACTGGCTGGAAGATGGCATTGCCGAACTGGTGTTCGATGCCCCCGGCTCAGTGAATAAGCTTGATACCGCGACGGTGGCCAGTCTTGGCCAGGCGCTGGATGTACTTGAAAAACAACCTGAATTAAAAGGGCTGCTGCTGCGTTCGAACAAAGCGGCCTTTATTGTCGGTGCCGATATCACCGAATTCCTTTCTCTGTTCCTGGTCCCGGAGGAACAGCTGAGCCAATGGCTGCACTTTGCTAACAGCGTCTTTAATCGTCTGGAAGATCTGCCTGTCCCGACCATTTCCGCCGTTAATGGCTACGCGCTGGGCGGTGGCTGCGAATGCGTATTAGCAACTGATTACCGTCTGGCGACGCCGGACCTGCGCATCGGCCTGCCGGAAACCAAGCTGGGTATCATGCCGGGCTTTGGGGGTTCAGTGCGTATGCCGCGTATGCTGGGTGCCGACAGTGCACTTGAGATCATTGCCGCAGGTAAAGATGTCGGCGCAGAACAGGCGCAGAAAATCGGTCTGGTCGACGGCGTTGTGAAACCTGAGAAGCTTGTTGAAGGCGCACTCGCCATTCTGCGTCAGGCGATTAACGGCGATCTCGACTGGAAAGCCAAACGCCAGCCGAAGCTGGAACCATTAAAACTCAGCAAAATTGAAGCCGCCATGAGCTTCACCATTGCCAAAGGCATGGTGATGCAGACTGCAGGTAAACACTACCCTGCCCCCATCACCGCGGTGAAAACCATTGAAGCTGCGGCCCGCTGTGGTCGCGATGAAGCCCTGAAACTGGAAAACCAGAGTTTTGTCCCGCTGGCACATACCAATGAAGCTCGCGCGCTGGTTGGCATCTTCCTCAACGATCAGTTCGTGAAAGGTAAAGCGAAACAGCTGACCAAAAATGTGGAAACGCCGAAACATGCGGCGGTACTCGGTGCCGGCATTATGGGTGGCGGCATCGCTTATCAGTCAGCCTGGAAAGGCGTACCGGTGGTAATGAAGGACATCAGCGAGAAATCCCTGACGCTGGGCATGACCGAAGCGGCCAAGCTGCTGAATAAACAGCTGGAACGCGGAAAAATTGACGGACTTAAGCTCGCAGGCGTGATCTCCACCATTCAGCCTGTGCTGGAATATACCGGCTTCGACCGTGTTGACGTGGTAGTCGAAGCCGTCGTTGAAAACCCGAAAGTTAAAAAAGCGGTGCTGGCGGAAACGGAAGACAAGGTTCGCCCGGATACCGTGCTGGCCTCTAACACCTCTACCATTCCTATCAGCGAACTGGCGAGCGTGCTTAAGCGTCCGGAAAACTTCTGCGGGATGCACTTCTTCAACCCGGTACACCGGATGCCGCTGGTCGAAGTGATCCGTGGGGAAAAAACCTCAGACGAAACCATCGCCAAAGTGGTGGCGTGGGCAAGCAAGATGGGCAAAACGCCGATCGTGGTTAACGACTGCCCGGGCTTCTTCGTCAACCGCGTCCTGTTCCCTTACTTCGCCGGTTTCAGCCAGCTGCTGCGAGACGGTGCAGACTTCCGCAAAATCGACAAAGTGATGGAAAAACAGTTCGGCTGGCCGATGGGCCCGGCGTATCTGTTGGATGTGGTCGGCATTGATACCGCGCATCACGCCCAGGCGGTGATGGCGGCGGGCTTCCCGCAGCGCATGCAGAAAGATTACCGCGACGCCATTGACGCTCTGTTCGACGCTAACCGCTTCGGTCAGAAAAACGGTCTTGGCTTCTGGCGTTATAAAGAAGACAGCAAAGGCAAACCGAAGAAAGAAGAAGACGCGGCGGTGGACAGCCTGCTGGCCGAAGTTAGTCAGCCAAAACGTGACTTCACTGACGATGAGATCATCGCCCGCATGATGATTCCGATGGTCAACGAAGTGGTGCGTTGCCTGGAAGAAGGCATCATTGCCAGCCCGGCAGAAGCAGACATGGCGCTGGTGTACGGACTGGGCTTCCCTCCGTTCCACGGCGGCGCGTTCCGCTGGCTGGACACGCTCGGCAGCGCCCGCTATCTCGATATGGCTCAGCAATATCAGCACCTTGGCCCGCTTTATGAGGTGCCGGAAGGGCTGCGTAACAAAGCGCGCCATAACGAACCCTACTATCCAGCAGTTGAGCCAGCCCGTCCGGTTGGCGAGCTGAAAACGGCTTAAGGAGTCACAATGGAAAAGGTTGTCATTGTTGATGCGATTCGCACCCCGATGGGCCGTTCAAAAGGCGGTGCATTCCGTAACGTGCGTGCGGAAGACCTCTCCGCGCACCTGATGCGTAGCCTGCTGGCGCGTAACCCGGCGCTGGACCCAACCGCGCTCGACGATATCTACTGGGGCTGCGTACAGCAGACCCTGGAGCAAGGCTTCAACATCGCTCGTAACGCCTCGCTGCTGGCGGAGATCCCACATTCGGTTCCGGCAGTCACCGTCAACCGTCTTTGCGGTTCGTCAATGCAGGCGTTACATGATGCAGCACGTATGATCATGACCGGTGATGCTCAGGCCTGCCTGGTCGGCGGCGTGGAGCACATGGGGCACGTGCCGATGAGCCATGGGGTCGATTTCCACCCGGGTATGAGCCGCAACGTAGCAAAAGCGGCGGGGATGATGGGCCTGACCGCAGAGATGCTCTCCCGCCTGCACGGTATTAGCCGTGAAATGCAGGATACCTTTGCCGCACGCTCTCACGCTCGCGCATGGGCGGCGACACAGTCCGGTGCGTTTAAGAATGAGATCATCCCAACCGGTGGTCATGATGTAGACGGCGTTCTGAAGCAGTTCAGCTACGACGAAGTGATCCGCCCGGAAACCACGGTCGAAGCCCTTTCCACGCTGCGTCCGGCATTTGATCCAGTCACAGGAACAGTAACGGCAGGTACTTCTTCCGCGCTGTCCGACGGGGCTGCCGCGATGCTGGTGATGAGCGAAAGCCGTGCCCGCGAGTTAGGTTTAACCCCTCGCGCCCGGGTACGTTCAATGGCGGTCGTGGGTTGCGATCCTTCCATCATGGGTTACGGCCCGGTTCCAGCTTCGAAGCTGGCGCTGAAAAAAGCAGGATTAACCGCCAGTGATATCGACCTGTTTGAGATGAACGAAGCCTTCGCCGCGCAGATCCTGCCGTGCATTAAAGATCTGGGACTCATGGAGCAGATCGACGAGAAAATTAACCTCAACGGCGGCGCGATCGCCCTCGGGCATCCGCTGGGCTGCTCCGGGGCGCGTATCAGTACCACGCTGATTAACCTGATGGAGCGCAAAGATGCCCAGTTTGGTCTGGCAACGATGTGTATCGGGCTGGGTCAGGGTATCGCGACGGTGTTTGAGAGAGTGTAAATCAGGAAAAGTATCTCAAAGCCAATGCCGTCAGAACAAGGCGGCAAGCGAGCGAATCCCGATGAGCTTACTCAAGTAAGTGATTCGGGTGAACGAGCGCAGCCAACGCAGTTATGGCGTCATTGGCGAAGAGAGACAGTTTAGTTGCCGTTCTTCCCGCCTGTCAGGGGCGGGTTTTTTATTTAGATGAAGGCAAAAGCATCGCCGAAGAGACGGTCTTCACGCGCATCACGTTCGTTACAGAACAAGTCACGGGCAATTTTCGCCATCTCAAAACGGCCAGCGATATAGATATCGTGCCCTGCCAGTGTGCCATGATCCTGTAGCACCGCCGTCAGTACCGTACCGCTGCGTCCACGCCAGCCTTCTTCCGGCTGCTCAACCACCGGCTCTATGCGCAGGTTAGGATGGGTTACGCTCAGCGCTTCCAGTTCAGACAGGTCATAGAGATGTTTCTCTTCACGGCCACCCCAGTAAATGGTGATGTCACGGTCTGGGTTACGCGCCAGTGCGGTCAGCAGAATAGAGCGCACATAAGAGAAGCCCGTACCGCCCGCGATCAGGATCAGCGGACGGTCTTCGTCATCGCGCAGCCATGCATCACCATGAGGAATGTCGACCACAATCTCACGCTCTTTAAGAATGCGGTCCATGACGGCCATCGCATACAGGTTAAGCTCTGACGCACCAATATGAAGCTCAATAAATTCCTGCTCCGCTGGCGTTGAGGCCATAGAGAAAGGACGCTTATCACGCTCATCCATCACGACCATCAGGTACTGACCCGCGCGGAAAGAGAATGGCGCTTCTGGCACTAAACGGACGCGATATACGGTGTCGGTGATGGCATCTACCGAGGTCACTTTACAGCTTAAGGTTGTCATTCGCTCTCTCTGTCGGGAAGTCTATAGGGCTTAACGGTCAAGCTCAGGGTTTACCGTTATTCATTATGGCCAGCTCGTCCCAGATCGCGTCAATTCGCGCGGTCACTGCAGGATCTTTTTTGATCGGGCGACCCCATTCACGATCGGTTTCGCCAGGCCATTTATTGGTGGCATCCAGTCCCATTTTTGAGCCAAGACCGGAAACCGGCGAGGCAAAATCCAGGTAATCTATCGGCGTGTTTTCGACTAACACCGTATCGCGCGCCGGGTCCATTCGCGTGGTAATGGCCCAGATTACGTCATTCCAGTCGCGGGCGTTAACATCATCATCGCAGACAATAACAAACTTGGTATACATAAACTGGCGCAGGAAAGACCATACGCCCATCATCACGCGTTTCGCGTGACCAGGATACTGTTTCTTCATCGTGACCACCGCCATGCGATATGAGCATCCTTCAGGCGGCAGATAAAAATCAACAATTTCCGGGAACTGCTTTTGCAGGATCGGCACAAACACTTCATTCAGCGCCACTCCCAGTACCGCCGGTTCGTCCGGTGGACGTCCGGTATAGGTGGAGTGATAGATCGCATCTTCACGCTGTGTAATGTGCGTAACGGTAAACACCGGGAAGTTATCCACTTCGTTGTAATAGCCGGTATGGTCGCCGTAAGGGCCTTCTGGCGCCATTTCACCCTGCTCAATGTAACCTTCCAGCACAATTTCCGCACTGGCCGGAACTTCGAGATCGTTAGAAATACACTTCACGACTTCGGTTTTGGTTCCGCGCAGCAGGCCTGCAAACGCGTATTCAGAGAGTGTATCCGGCACGGGGGTCACCGCACCCAGAATGGTGGCCGGATCGGCACCTAACGCGACAGAGACAGGGAAACGTTCACCCGGATGCTCAGCACACCACTCCTGGAAATCCAGCGCGCCGCCGCGATGCGACAGCCAGCGCATGATGAGTTTATTCTTGCCAATTAATTGCTGACGGTAAATACCGAGATTTTGCCGCTCTTTGTGAGGGCCGCGCGTAACCGTCAACCCCCAGGTGATCAGCGGAGCAGCATCCTCAGGCCAGCACTGCATAATAGGGATTTTGGTCAGATCAACCGCATCGCCTTCCAGCACTTTCTGCTGGCACGGCGCGCCGCGCAGGCGTTTAGTTGGCATGTTCAATACTTGCTTAAACTGTGGCAATTTGTCGAACAGATCGCGGAAGCCTTTCGGCGGCTCTGGCTCTTTCAGAAACGCCAGCAGTTTACCCACTTCACGCAGCGCCGTAACGTCTTCCTGCCCCATCCCCAATGCAACACGACGTGGAGTACCAAACAGGTTGCACAACACCGGCATGGCGTACCCTTTCGGATTTTCAAACAGTAATGCGGGGCCACCGGCACGCAGGGTGCGGTCAGCAATTTCTGTCATCTCCAGATAAGGATCAACAGGAAGTGTAATGCGTTTGAGTTCACCCTGCTTTTCCAGCAGCGTCAGGAAGTCGCGGAGATCGTGGTATTTCATGCAGTTAGTCATGGCCTCTCTGTAAGCGCTTCATTATACGGCGTAAGCCTGCTTGATGCTGTAATTTTGTTAAATTAGCGTGAACTTATGCGTTCTGTTCCATTTTCCCCCATTATAATCAACTTAGCGATCCCGCCAGGGTTTTGATATGCTTGCGCCCCGAACTAAGGGAAAGAGTGATTATGCAGGCCTGGTATTTACTTTATTGCAAACGCGGGCAGCTTCAGCGCGCGCAGGAACATCTTGAACGTCAGTCTGTAAATTGCCTGACACCCGTGATCACGCTTGAAAAAATGCAGCGCGGGAAGCGCACAACCGTCAGTGAGCCGTTGTTCCCGAACTACCTCTTCGTGGAGTTCGACCCGGAAGTCATCCACACCACCACCATCAGCGCCACACGCGGTGTCAGCCACTTTGTGCGCTTTGGTACCAGCCCGGCAATGGTTCCGTCAACGGTGATCCACCAACTATCGGTTTATCAACAACCCGAAGGGCTCACCGACCCGGAAACCCCTTACTCAGGGGACTGCGTCGTCATCACGGAAGGTGCTTTCGAAGGGTTGCAGGCGATTTTCGCTGAACCGGACGGCGAAGCACGCTCCATGCTGTTGCTCAACCTGCTGAACAAACAGGTTCTGCAAAGCGTTAAAAACACCGACTTCCGCAAAGTTTAAAAATCGATCCCAAACAGGTGACGCACGTTGTCATCCGTCTGCGCGGAAAGCCAGTGGGGATCTTCTCCGCGCCATTTCGCCACGCTTTCAACGATGTGCCCAAGATGTGCAGGTTCATTTCGCCGCGATGTCGGTTTGGGTTGCATGTCTCTCGGCAGCAGATAAGGCGCATCCGTTTCCAGGAGCAAATGATCAGCCGGGATTACCGGCAACAGCTCGCGAAGCTCAAGCCCGCGGCGCTCATCACAAACCCAGCCAGTGATCCCCAGAAAGAGCCCACGTTCCAGGCAATCCAAAGCCTCCTGTCGCGAACCGGTAAAGCAGTGCAGCACCGCACCGGGTATTTTATCCAGCCACGGGTTCAGAAGGGCAAGAAAACGCTCATGCGCGTCGCGGCAGTGCAAAAACACCGGCATTCCAAGCTCAGCTGCCAGCGCAAGTTGTGCCGTGAACGCTTTTTCCTGCTCTTCAGGCGTGGAAAAGTTACGGTTGAAATCGAGACCGCATTCGCCGATCGCCACCACTTCTGGCATCTTCGCCAGCTTGTACAGGGTATCGCCACTTTCCGCAGTCCACTGGCTGCTGTCATGAGGATGTACACCAGCGGTCGACCAGCAGCGCTCGTAGCGTTGCGCCAACAGCTGCGCCTGCTCGCTTTCATGCAGGTTGGTTCCTGTCAGCAACAGTCCTTTCACTCCGGCAGCAAACGCACGTGCAACGACCTCATCACGATCTTTCGCAAACTGCGAGCTGGTCAGGTTGAGTCCAATATCAAACATGCGAATCTCCATATAACAACCGCCCTGACGGGCGGTTGATTTTACTCTTCAGTGGTCTTGTCTGACGTATCGTCTTCGTCATCTGTTCGACGTCCTTTACCCACGTAGAAACGCGAGAAGAAGACACCGACCTCGAACAGGCAATACATCGGTATGGCCAGCAGCGTCTGGGAGAACACATCCGGCGGTGTCAGCAGCATGCCAACCACAAATGCACCGACCAGGATATACGGACGCTTCTTACGCAGATCATCAGGGGTAGTCACCCCTACCCAGCAAAGCAACACAATGGCCACCGGCACTTCGAATGCCACGCCAAAGGCCATAAACAGTGCCATCACAAAGCTGAGGTAGCTAGCGATATCCGTCGACACCTGGACACCTTCCGGCGCGGTATGCGTCAGGAAGCCAAAGGCCAGCGGGAAGACAACGAAATAGGCAAACGCCATGCCGATATAGAACAGCAGCGAGCTGGATACCAGCAGCGGGATCACCAGCTTGCGTTCGTGTTTGTACAGTGCCGGCGCCACAAATGCCCACACCTGGTAAAGAATGATCGGCGCAGACGCAATCAACGATACCCAGAAAGTAAGCTTAATAGGGGTGAAAAACGGTGATGCAACATCTGTTGCAATCATCGTTGCCCCCAGCGGCATCTGCTTGATCAGCGGCGCAGAGACCACTTGATAGATGTCATTGGCGAAGTAGACCAGACACAGGAATATGAGTAAAACTGCAATAATGCAGTTTAACAGTCGCTTACGCAGCTCTATAAGGTGCGTAATAAGCGGTTGAGTATCATCTACTGCCATGTTTACGCTTTATCACTCGACGATGGGGATGATTCGGAAACAGGTGCTACGGGCTTAACTTCAGCCGCTTTTACCGCTGGCTCTTCCGGCTGCGCCTGTTTTTTCGGTTCAGGTTCCTGCGGCGTTTGTTCAGGCGCTACAGCCTGATGTTCAGCGCTAGCAGGCGTTACGCCCTCGCGCTGCTCCTCGCTGCCCTTCACCACCGGGTTATGGATGGTGTTCGCTTCATCACTCGCTTTTTCAGGATCGTTAATGCTATAGGAGCGCTTCATTGATTCCGCCGCTTCGCGCAGCTCATCCATTGAGGCTTTCAGTTCCGGCGTCAGGTTATCCATGCTCGCCTTCTCTACCTTTTTCAGGCTTTCCTGAAACTCCTGCAACTTAAGTTCCTGTGCCAGCTCATTCTGAACGGTCGATGCAAGCGATCTCAGCGCACGAACCCAGCCCGCAACAGTTTTCACCGCCACCGGCAGACGCTGCGGCCCCAAAACGATCAGGCCAATCACAAAGACCAGCAGCAGCTCACTAAAACCAATGTCGAACACGACTTACACCTGCTCTTTATCGTGGCGTTTAGCGTCTTCCTTTTTGGTTTCGTCTTGCTTGTCGGAGATGGATTTAGCAGTAAAGTCAGCGTCCTGGCTGGTTTTATCCTGCTTGCTCTCATCATCGCTCATCGCTTTCTTGAAGCCTTTGATAGACGCGCCCAGATCGGAACCGATAGAACCGAGCTTTTTGGTGCCGAACAGCAGCACGACGATGACGGCAATGATCAACAATTGCCAGATACTGATACCACCCATACAAGTTCCTCAGGGATAGATGATTAATTAGTCAGGTCGTATTATACGTATGCAACCTGTCGATAGCGACGCAAAATCAGCGCGTCTTTCTCCAGCCAACGAGCCAGACAACCACGCCACCAGCCATCAACCAGGCGGGCATCATCTGCCAGTCCGGACGGTTGATCAGAAGCAGCGTACCACTTAGCAGCAGCGTTGCTCCAATCCCAAAAAGATAGCGTGACTGACCCTGACGAGCACGGCTGGACTGAAGTTCGCGGGCGATTTTATCCATGCTGTGCTGAAGGTTCTTGCTCTGACGCAAACTGTCGTAAACCAGTTCAGGAATTTCAGGCATTTTTTCGATCCAGAACGGGCCTTTCTCTTTCAGTGAACGCACCAGTGCCGGAATGCCAACCTGATCTTTAATCCAGGATTCAAGGAAAGGTTTCGCAGTCTTCCACAAGTCTAACTGAGGATAGAGCTGTCGGCCTACACCCTCAACGTAAAGTAATGTTTTCTGAAGTAAAACTAGCTGTGGCTGAACTTCCATATTAAAACGGCGAGCCGTGTTGAACAGGTTTAACAGCACATGCCCGAA
The DNA here is from genome assembly GCF_046521475.1 of Enterobacter sp. CPE_E890. NCBI lineage: Bacteria > Pseudomonadati > Pseudomonadota > Gammaproteobacteria > Enterobacterales > Enterobacteriaceae > Enterobacter > Enterobacter sp. CPE_E890. The sequence continues at coordinate 4,758,148 of NZ_JBKFZW010000001.1, forward strand.
GGAAATTTCCGCCAGCGGTTTTTCAAAAATCGGTTCGCAGACGGTTCGAATGGCAAACTCAAACTCTTCGACGTTGGTATCCGGCGGGACCCATCCGGAATCGACGTGCAGCTCGGCCACCTTACGGTAGTCGCGGTTGAAGAAAGCGATGAAATTCTCAGCAAGATAGCGTTTATCTTCTTTGTTCAACGACCCCACAATCCCACAGTCGATACCGATATACTTCGGATTCTCAGGATGTTCGTAGCTCACGAAGATATTGCCCGGGTGCATGTCCGCATGGAAGAAGCTATCGCGGAACACCTGGGTAAAGAAGACCTGTACGCCACGTTCGGCCAGCAACTTCATGTTCGTTCCCTGTTTCTCCAGGGCCGTCACATCCGAGACGGGAATACCGTAAATACGCTCCATCACCATCATATTCTGGCTACAGTAGTCAGAATAGACTTCGGGTACGTAGAGCATCGGGCTGTTTTCAAAGTTGCGACGCAGCTGAATGGCGTTTGCCGATTCACGCAGCAGATTAAGCTCATCAATCAGAGTTTTTTCATATTCCCGCACCACTTCCATCGGGCGCAGACGACGTCCATCAGGCAGCAAACGGGGCACCCAACGGGCCAACCGGTAAATCAGCTTCATGTCCGCTTTGATGATCGGCAGGATGTCCGGGCGAATAACCTTAATGACAACTTCTTTACCGTTTTCTTTCAGACGTGCTGTGTGGACTTGTGCGATAGAGGCCGACGCCAGAGGCTGGATGTCGAAATCGTCAAACCAGGTTTCGACGGGAATGTTGCCCATCGCCTCTTCGATCTGCTTTTTCGCGCGTGCGCCGTCAAACGGTGCAACGCGATCCTGCAGCATCGCCAGCTCATCCGCAATCAGAGGCGGGAAGAGATCGCGGCGAGTCGAAAGCATCTGACCGAATTTAATCCAGACCGGACCGAGCTCCTGCAGCGCCAAACGCAGACGTTCACCCAGCGGCTGTCCCTTATGTCGATTAGGCATCCAGAACAGCATCCGCCGCCAGATACGAAGCGGCAGCGTGATACGCATTTTAGGGATAAGCTCGTCGAGCCCGTAGCTCAAAAAGATGCGAATAATGAAATAGAGGCGCCGCATTTCACCAGGCGTCATTTGCCCTCCAGTTTTTCCAGCCGTTTGGTTAACGCATCAACCGCACGTTCAACAGCAGCGGTCTCTTCCGCAAACCACGCCACTTCCAGTGGTCCAGGGGCCATACGCCACTCTTCCGTCAGCACTTCCGCCGCATAGCGTTGTTGCCGTTGCAGGTTTTTACGCAAAAAAGCCGCCCCACCATGAATAGCTTTACCGACCCCTTCGGCGGCAATGTCACCAACAAAAGGTGCAAGCAGCTCTGCGGGGTCGAACTCGGCAAGGTCACTGAGCGCAACGAAATTCTGTACAACCTGAATGTCGCCTTCCACTTCCAGCTCACCGCTGCGGATCAGTGCAGTTAATTGCTGGCGGTCGCGTAATTTTGGCAACACGCTCATGTGCGTGATAACAGAGCAGTCGGCTTCACCCTCCCACTCACCCAGAACGTCAAGCTGGCGTTCGCTGAAAACCAGCACCAGCGGCGTCGAGAACTCTTTTAAAACAATGCGTAATACCTTCCCGTTAAGCCGCTGACGTGCAGCTTTCAGCGCCGGGGCGCGATACAGAAAGGCATTCAGTACATTCTCGATGCCAGCGGTGACCAGGGGTTTAAAGGGCACAAGACACCTCCACTCAGAATTTGTAACCGCGATGCAGCGCGACGACACCCGCCGTCAGGTTGAAATATTCAACGTTCTCAAATTCCGCATCCTGCATCATGGCTTTTAATGTGTCCTGATCCGGGTGCATACGAATAGATTCAGCCAGATAACGGTAGCTTTCCGCGTCGTTTGCCACCAGCTCACCAATGCGAGGGAGCACGTGGAATGAATAAGCGTCGTAAGCTTTGCTCAGTGGTTCAATAATCGGTTTAGAGAACTCAAGCACCAGCAGACGTCCACCCGGCTTCAGCACGCGATACATAGAGCGCAGCGCTTTCTCTTTATCAGTGACGTTACGCAGACCGAAGGAGATGGTAATGCAGTCAAAAGTGTTGTCCGGGAATGGCAGCGCTTCGGCGTTCGCCTGCACATATTCCACATTCCCCACCACGCCGATGTTACGCAGCTTTTCGCGTCCCATTTTCAGCATTGAATCATTAATATCTGCCAGAACGACACGGCCAGTTTCGCCTACCAGGCGAGAGAATTTCGCGGTTAAATCGCCCGTGCCGCCAGCTAAATCAAGCACCGTTTGTCCACGACGCACACCGCTGCAGTCGATGGTGAAGCGCTTCCACAAGCGATGAATACCGAATGACATTAAGTCATTCATCACATCGTACTTCGCCGCCACAGAGTGAAATACGTGGGCCACCATGTCAGCTTTCTGCGCTTTGGCAACAGTCTGAAAACCAAAGTGCGTCGTGTCTTGTGAATCGTCAACCATCTCAGAGCCTGCTTATCAGTAAAATGTTTGTGAAGTGTACCAGATTGGACGCGTTTGCCCTACGATTCAACCACCGCGAAACAAACGCGTTGGCTGCTCATCTGGCGATAATTCCGCTGCTAAATCGTTGTCTTCACTGTTTGTCTTTTGTTCAGCACTGCCTTCACGCAGGCGGAACTCCTCGTCCTGCGACGTGGCCTGTTCAACCAGTTCCGGATTAATCTCGCGTTTTACTTCGACGCCCAGACTACGGAATGCCTCAGCTTGTGCCAGTAAGTTACCACGTCCGGAGGAGAGTTTTTTCATTGCCTGACGGTAGTTATCCTGCGCGCGGTCAAGGCTTTGCCCGACCGAGGACATATCGTCCACGAACAGACGCATTTTGTCGTACAGCTTGCTGGCTCGATCGGCAATCTGTTGCGCATTGCGGCTCTGGTGTTCATAGCGCCACAGGTTCGCAATGGTTCGCAAGGCCACCAGCAACGTGGTCGGGCTGACCAGCATAATGTTATTTTTCAGCGCTTCGGTGATCAGTTCAGGCTGCCTGTCGAGTGCCAGCAGGAAGGCCGGTTCAACCGGAATGAACATCAGCACGTAATCCAGTGAGCGCAGGCCCGGCAGTTGCTGGTAGTCTTTTCTGCCGAGCAGACGGATATGGTTACGCACGGAAGCAATATGCTCCTGCAATGCCGACTCTCGGGTGTAATCATCTTCCGCATTAAAGTAGCGCTCATATGCCACCAGCGTCATTTTGGCGTCGATGACAACGTCTTTGCCCTGAGGCAGACGCACTATGACATCGGGCTGCATGCGCGAGCGAGCATCATTTTCGATGCTGACCTGAGTCTCATACTCATAACCTTCACGCAGGCCTGAGGCCTCGAGCACGCGGGTCAGGACCACTTCCCCCCAGTTTCCCTGGGTTTTGTTATCCCCTTTCAGCGCGCGAGTCAGGTTGACCGCCTCCTGCGCCATCTGTGCATTCAGTTGCTGAAGATTGCGAATCTCATGCGCCAGCGTGTGCCGCTCGCGAGCCTCCTGACCAAAACTGTCCTGCACCTGACGACGAAAACCGTCCAGCTGTTCACGCAGAGGCGTCAGAAGGCTGTTCAGGCTCTGGCGATTCTGTTCATCAACGCGGCGGTTGCTGTGCTCGAAAATGCGGTTGGCGAGGTTTTCAAACTGTTCGCTGAGGCGTTGCTCGCTGTTGATCATCTGGCGGATTTTGTCTTCCGCATGCAGTTGGGTGGATTCAAGACGGGTGGTCACTTCGCGGAGATCAGCTTCCAGCGAGGTGTTGATATCCCGCAGGTTGCGTAGTTCGTTGTTGAGCAACTCGCACTCATCGCGCCAGTGCTCGCTCAGAGCAAGTTGCTGTTTTGCCGCGCTTAAATCGGCGACCATCTCTTCTCGCTCGGCCAGTTGGTCGGCCTTCTGCTGTGCATGCTGGTAGCTGGAAATGAGCCAGCCAATCCCTAAGCCCACCAGCGCAATCACCGCGTAAATCAGGATCGAGATATCCACAATGCCCCCTGCATCAACGTATTACCCGCACAAAATAGAATTGTGCTGTATAAACGTCCAGTTTGAAAGGGTTTTCCTGCGAGGCGCTACGCAAAAAATAAAGGCCGAACGTGTCGGCCTTTTATTGCATGCAGAAGAGAGGACTAGATCAGGCGACGCGCCGCTTCCACCACGATTTTCACGGCATGACTTTCAGTCTGCTTCATGGTTTCGGCATTCGGGATCTCCTGCTGCGTACGGTTGACGATAACGCCCGCCACCATACCGGCACGCAGCCCCTGGCTTGCGCACATGGTCAGCAGCGTCGCAGACTCCATTTCGTAGTTCATTACGCCCATAGACTGCCACTCTTCCATAGAACCTTTGAAACGGCTCACCACGCGACCAGAGAAGGTGTCATAGCGCTCCTGGCCTGGGTAGAAAGTATCGGAAGAGGCAGTTACACCCACGTGCGTGGTCGCTCCCACAGATTTCGCCGCTTCAACCAGCGCAGTGGTACATTCGAAGTCTGCCACTGCCGGGAATTCCATTGGCGCGAAGTGCAGGCTTGCCCCGTCCAGACGCACAGATGCGGTGGTGACCAGCACGTCACCGACATTGATATGCGGCTGAATAGCGCCGGTGGTACCGATACGCAGGAAAGTACGAATGCCCAGTTGCGCCAGCTCTTCAACAGCAATGGAGGTCGATGGGCCACCGATACCGGTAGAACACACGATCACGGCTTTGCCATCCAGCTCTGCACGCCAGGTGGTGAATTCACGATGGGCTGCCAGCTTAACCGGCTTATCCATCAGCGCGGCGATCTTTTCCACACGCTCAGGATCACCCGGGACGATAGCGAGCGTAGCCCCTTGTAAATCGTTTTTGGTGAGGCCGAGATGAAAAACATCAGACTTAGACATAGGTGACTCCTCTGTGGGTCGGTTAGTCAGAAGAAGTAAAATGGTACTTTACAGAAGCAATACGCATAATTTCGTGATGCACTTCACCATGAATGAAAATGATTGCAGTAAATTTCCATGAAAAAGTGATTTACATCACATTAACAAGTTATATCGTGGTGTGCTGCACAAAAGATAGACCGTTTAAGGCACTGTGGGTTGTTAACCTGGTGTCTATATTTACCTTTGCGCTAACTCATTGGTACGGAGAATGCCATGACTGAAAAAATCGGTTTTGCACCTGCTGCAGCCCCGCATGCTTCAACCATCGTTTCAACGCCCGAAGAGGCCATAACGGCGGGTGAGACCTCCATCCCCTCGCAGGGGGATAATATGCCGGCTTACCACGCGCGGCCAAAATCGGCAGAGGGTCCGCAGCCCATCGTCATTGTGGTTCAGGAAATTTTTGGTGTTCACGAACATATCCGCGACCTCTGCCGCCGACTGGCGCTGGAAGGGTATCTGGCCGTTGCGCCAGAGCTCTACTTCCGTCAGGGCGATCCGAACGACTACAGCGATATTCCAACATTACTCAGCAACCTGGTCAGCAAAGTCCCTGACGCGCAGGTCATGGCCGATCTCGACCACGTTGCCAGTTGGGCAGCACGTAACGGCGGTGATGCACATCGTCTGATGGTGACGGGTTTCTGCTGGGGAGGGCGTATCAGCTGGCTGTATGCCGCCCATAATCCACAGCTCAAAGCCGCAGTGGCCTGGTACGGCAAACTGGTGGGTGAAAAAACGCTGAATTCACCGAAACATCCGGTTGATATCGCCACCGAGTTGAATGCCCCCGTGTTAGGGCTTTACGGCGGTCAGGACACCGGTATTTCGCTGGATTCGGTAGAAACCATGCGCCATGCGCTCCGCGCGGCAAATGCGAAGGCGGAGATCGTGGTATACCCGGATGCCGGGCATGCATTTAATGCCGACTATCGTCCGAGTTATCATGAGGAATCTGCAAAAGACGGATGGCAGCGAATGCTGGCGTGGTTCAGCCAGTACGGCGGTAAAAAAGGGTAAAAGCAAAAAGCCCGGCGGCGATGACGCCTTACCGGGCCTACAACTTATTACGCCTGACGCAAATTCTGCGCCGCCTGCACCATGTTCGCCAGTGCAGCGCGGGTTTCCGGCCAGCCGCGGGTTTTCAGTCCGCAGTCCGGGTTCACCCACAGACGCTCTGCCGGAATGCGCTGGGCCGCTTTTTTCAGTAGAGCTTCGATCCACTCCACACTCGGCACGTTCGGAGAGTGAATGTCGTACACCCCCGGTCCTATTTCGTTCGGGTAGTCGAACTCTTCAAATGACTCCAGCAGTTCCATGTCTGAACGCGATGTCTCGATGGTGATCACATCGGCATCCAGCGCGGCTATCGAATCCATGATGTCGTTAAATTCGCAGTAACACATGTGGGTGTGGATCTGGGTGTCGTCCTTCGCGACCGCGGCGTTGATGCGGAAAGCCTCCACGCCCCATTTCAGGTAGGCATCCCAGTCGCTACGACGCAGCGGCAGACCTTCGCGCAGCGCCGGTTCGTCGATCTGAATAATGCCAATGCCTGCGGCTTCCAGATCCGCCACTTCATCACGCAGTGCCAGCGCGATCTGTTTGGCGATGGTTTCGCGGCTCACGTCTTCACGCGGGAAGGACCAGCAGAGAATCGTTACCGGACCCGTGAGCATTCCTTTCACCGGTTTATCTGTCAGAGACTGGGCATACTTCGCCCATTCAACGGTAATCGCTTCCGGACGGCTGATATCACCAATCACCACCGGCGGCTTCACGCAGCGGGAACCGTAACTCTGCACCCAGCCATTTTGGGTAAACACGAAACCGTCCAGGTGTTCACCAAAGTATTCCACCATGTCGTTACGCTCGGCTTCACCGTGCACCAGAACATCCAGACCTAAACGTTCCTGCTCGATAATCGCCTGTTTAATGTGTTCAGCGATACCGGTGCGGTAATGATTCGCATCCAGATTGCCCTTTTTGAAGTCCAGACGCAGGCCGCGGATCTCGGTAGTCTGCGGGAAAGAACCGATCGTCGTGGTTGGCCAGGCTGGCAGGTTAAAGCGAGCGCGCTGGGCTTCAGCGCGCACTTCATAGGCGCTCTGGCGCTGACTGTCCTGAGCCGTGATGGCTGCCAGACGTTTTTCGACTGCCGGGTTGTGTACGCGAGCCGAGTCACGGCGCGCCTGGATCGGTGCGCTCCATTCGGTAATCGCTGCCGTGTCCCCCGTGTTCAATGCATCACGCAGCAGCGTCAGCTCCTCACATTTCTGCAAGGCAAAGGCAAACCAGCTCTTCACTTCTGCGTCCAGACGGGTTTCAGCGCTGAGATCGATTGGGCTGTGCAACAGTGAACAAGACGATGCCACCCACAACTCACGTTTGCCGACGATGTCTTTAACCTGAGCGTATTTCTCAGTGAGATCGGCACGCCAGACGTTACGGCCATTCACCACACCGGCCGAGAGCAGCCAGTCCGCAGGCAGGCGTTTGTGCAGCTCCGCGACATCATCTTTACCGTGTACAAAGTCAACGTGCAGACCCTGCACTGGCAGCGCGGTGATGGTCTTCAGGTTTGGCGTCACGCCTTCGAAATAGGTAGTCAGCAGCAACTTCACCTGTCCGGCAAGTGCGTCATACGCCGGTTTGAAGGCATCTAGCCATTCCTGCGGCAACTCGAGCACCAGAGCAGGTTCGTCGATTTGCACCCACTGGATACCGCGTTTGCCCAGCTCAATCAGCACCTGTTTGTAGACCGGAAGAATGTCGTTCAGCAGGCTGAGGCGATCAAACTGCTCACCCTTCACTTTGCCAAGCCACAGGTAAGTAACCGGCCCCAGCAGCACAGGCTTCACCTGGTGACCCAGCGCCAGCGCTTCGTCCACCTCATCCAGTAATTGCGTCCAGGTCAGTTTGAACTGCTGACCTTTAACGAACTCCGGCACCATGTAGTGATAGTTGGTATTAAACCACTTGGTCATTTCAGCCGCTGCCGCTGGCTCACCTGTTGGCGCGCGACCACGGCCGATGCGGAACAGGGTGTCGATATCTACCGATCCATCTTTGTTCTGATGACGAGCCGGCACATTGCCAAGCAGCAGGCTTGTCGTCAGAACATGGTCGTACCAGGCAAAATCGCCCACCGGCAGCAGGTCAATGCCCGCCTGTTTTTGCTGATCCCAGTGACGCGCACGCAGTTCGCGTCCAACGGCCAGCAGTTCTTCACGGGTGGTACTACCCGCCCAGTAGCTTTCTTGCGCTTTTTTCAGCTCGCGACGCAGGCCAACGCGAGGGAAACCGAGAGTGTGATTGCGGATTGTCATGTCATGCCCCTTGTCAATTTTCGGTATTTAGACGTCCAGATGTTTACACATCCATAATTGGCGGTTACTGTATATTCCTCAAGCGCAAAATGTTCATGGCGAAGTGAAGGACTTTCATGATCGAGATAAAACACCTGAAAACGCTACAAGCGTTGCGGAACTGCGGTTCTCTTGCGGCGGCGGCAGCCTCGCTGCACCAGACCCAGTCCGCCCTTTCTCACCAGTTCAGCGATCTGGAACAACGCCTCGGCTTTCGTCTTTTTGTGCGCAAGAGCCAGCCGCTACGCTTTACGCCTCAGGGTGAGATATTGCTGCAGCTGGCAAATCAGGTGCTGCCGCAAATTGCCAGCGCCCTGCAGTCCTGTAACGAGCCGCAACAGACCAAACTGCGTATCGCCATTGAATGTCATAGCTGCATTCAGTGGCTGACCCCCGCACTTGAGAATTTCCGCCAGAAGTGGCCGCAGGTGGAGATGGACTTTACATCCGGGGTGACGTTTGACCCGCAGCCCTCGCTCCAGCAGGGCGAGCTGGATCTGGTCATGACCTCTGATATTCTGCCGCGCAGCGGCCTGCACTACTCCCCAATGTTTGATTATGAAGTGCGTCTGGTGCTGGCGCCGGATCATCCGCTGGCGGCCAAAACGCGCATCACACCGGAAGACCTGGCGACGGAAACGCTGCTGATTTACCCGGTTCAGCGCAGTCGTCTGGATATCTGGCGTCACTTCCTGCAACCGGCAGGCATTAGCCCGCAGCTGAAAAGCGTGGATAACACTCTGCTGTTGATTCAGATGGTGGCGGCCAGAATGGGTATCGCGGCACTGCCGCACTGGGTGGTGGAGAGTTTTGAACGCCAGGGCCTGGTTGTGACCAAAACCCTGGGCGAAGGACTGTGGAGCCGGCTGTACGCCGCCGTGCGCGATGGCGAGCAGCGCCAGCCGATTACGGAGGCGTTTATTCGCTCAACGCGGAACCACGCGTGCGACCATCTTCCGTTTGTGCGGAGCGCGGAGCGACCCAGCGGCGATGGACCCACAGTGAAGCCAGGATCACCGTTCCCCCAATAAGGAAACTCGGCCAGTGGGGTTGCTGCTGCCAGATTGCAAGGTTAACCAGCAGACCCGCGGGCACATGCACGTTGTTCATGATTCCCAGCGTACCGGCGTCGACCTGGGTCGCGCCGTAGTTCCACATGAAGTATCCCAGCCCTGAGGCCACCACACCCAGCCAGACCAGAACGCTCCATTGCACCGTAGTGGTCGGCAGTTTTTGCGGGTTACCGAGCATGAACCACGCCGCTACCGCGACAATCGCGGCCCCCATATAGAACCATGCGAACGCGTTATGCTGCGGCATCGGACGGGTTTCCATCAGACGTTTGTAACCCACCATACCGATGGCGAAACTGATGTTGGCGAGCTGGACGAACATAAGCCCGGTCCAGAAGTGGTCGCTGACTTTGTCATAGCGAATAATCGCCGCCCCAATAACTGCCAGTGCCGCGCTCAGCAAGTATCCCCAGCGTAAACGGCGCTTGCTGAGCAGATCGTAAATCAGCGTGATATAGAGCGGCGTGAGTACGGTAAAAAGCAGAAACTCCGAAACGGACAGGTAGACGTAGGCCCGAAAGCTGAACAGATACATGATGCCGAGCTGCATCGCCCCCACCAGCATATACAGCACAATGGTTTTCAGCGATTGCCCGCGCGTACGCAGAAACGGCAGGAATACCAGCGCCGCCAACCCAACACGCATCAGCACCGAGAAATAACTGTCGACCGAACCAGCAAGATATTCGCCAATCAGGCTAAAGGAGAAGGCCCACAGGATAGTGGTGATAATGAGTAGCGCCACAATGCTTGTCTCTCAGAAAGAAGGACAGGCATTGTAGCGAACTCTTTAGTTGACAACTGAGCAATAAATAACCAAATGAAGATTATTCAAGGAACAGCTTGCGCAGATATTTCGGTACCGCGTTGTCACCGTTAGTGCCGATCACTTCCAGCTCCGGGTGCAGGTCTTTCAGACGCTGGTGCGCGTTCTCCATAATGCAGCCCTTGCCTGCCATCGATAGCATTTCGGCATCGTTCATACCGTCACCAAAGGCGATACAGTCTTTCAGCTCGAAGCCCAGACGCTTCGCAACCGCTTCCAGCGCATGGCCTTTGGATACGCCCCCGGCCATCACTTCCAGACAGGTCAGCGTTGAGAAACTCACGTTAACACGGTCGCCCCAGCGAGCGTTGATCGCCTGCTCCAGCGGCAGCAATTCTTCGTGGCTTTCGCAGGTGAAGAACACCTTGCTGATACCTTCAGGTTCAAGCAGGGCTGGCTCGTACAGGGTGTAGTTGAATACCGCTTCCTTGAAGAAACGCATTTCGTCAGGGCGGTGGCGGTTCATAAACCACTCATCATCACGATAGACGTTAGTCACGATATCCGGGTTGTTGTGCACCACGCCGAACAGATCGGCGGCGATATCGCGATCAAGGTTATGCGCGAAAATCAGGTTGCCGTCCGTATCGTGTACGCGCGCACCGTTAGAGGTGATCATGTACGATTTGATTTCCAGATTATCGCGGATCTGCCCCACGTCTACGTGGTGGCGGCCGGTGGCAAACACAAAGTTCACGCCACGGGCAGTCAGAAGCTTTAAGGTCTCTTTCGCGTAAGGCGACAGGGTGTGGTCGGGGGAAAGCAGCGTGCCATCTAAATCAGATGCAACAACCTGGTACATAGGGAAATTTAACCTCAATAAAAAAATCAGTTATGCCTGTTGAAAAATTCAACAATGGCGTTGAGCGCGACTGAGCGCATAGCGTCCTTTTCAAAAAGGATCTCATGGTACGCGCCGTTGATGACCAGCGGTTTTCCCCCTTCACAGGGGTGACCGGCAGCAGCGCGGAGTTCACAAAAACGATCGTGCATGCGGTTATCCACCACACGCTCTTCTTCAGCCTGAATCAGAAGTGTTGGCGTGTCATCATCACCCGCGCCAGCAAGCACCTGTTCCCCGGCAAGAATACCTTCCCGCACCCAATGATAGGTCGGACCGCCAACGCGCAGGCGTGGTTCATCGGCATAAAAACGCAGGTTACGACGATAACGCTGTCGGCTGTGGGTTAACACGTTCATTGCAAACGGCAATGCACGCCAGCGCCCCGTCCCGATGGCATAGCCTTCACGAATGCGCTGATGGCCCTCAGCCCAATCGAGAATATGGCGCACCATCCAGTCAGGAAAACGCATGACGATGCCATACATTGGCGCAGTAAGCGCAATGGCATCGCACTGGTGCTCATAGCGCTGTAAAAATAGCGTAGAGATTGCCCCACCCATAGAGTGCGCCAGAATATAGCGCTTACGCCATGGACCAGGTTCAACTTCCTGCTGCCAGAACGCGGCAAGATCGTCGACATAATCGCTGAAATTATCCACATGACCGCGGTGCGTGTCCGATAACAGACGACCAGAAAGCCCCTGCCCACGATGGTCGATAATCAACACATCAAAGCCAAGATGGACAAGATCATAAGCCAGCTCGGCGTATTTGATGTAGCTCTCAATGCGCCCAGGGCAGACGACGATCACCCGATCGTTCTTCACATTGCGGAAACGCACGAAGCGTACCGGAATATCACCGACGCCCGTAAACTCATCTTCCTCACGCTGCCGCCAGAAATCGGTCAGCGGCCCCATAGAGAAAGCAGCAAATGCGTTTTCTCGTGTTTCCCAGTCCTTTTTCTGCTGAAACATCGGGTTTCCACTCACGTAAGCCAAGGAATATCGTTTTTTCGTAACAGGTCACAAAATGACTCAACAATAGCGTATTGTGGCATAAAAATAGACGGTTCGGGAGCGTCAAATGACCTTCGAGTGGTGGTTCGCCTACCTGCTGACATCCATTATCCTCAGCCTTTCACCGGGCTCAGGTGCTATTAACACAATGACCACCTCCATCAACCACGGCTATCGCGGTGCGGCGGCGTCGATTGCCGGTTTGCAGACCGGGCTGGGCATTCATATTGTGCTGGTCGGGATTGGTCTGGGGACGCTGTTCTCCCGCTCTGTGCTGGCGTTCGAAGTACTGAAATGGGCCGGTGCAGCGTACCTGATTTGGCTGGGTATTCAGCAGTGGCGCGCGGCAGGTTCGATTAATCTCAACACGCTTGCCCAGTCGCAAACCCGTGGTCGTCTGTTCAAACGTGCAGTATTTGTAAACCTGACCAACCCGAAAAGCATTGTTTTCCTGGCTGCCCTGTTCCCGCAGTTTATCGCTCCACATCAACCACAGGTGATGCAGTATGTGGTGCTGGGCGCGACCACCATTATCGTCGATATCATCGTGATGATTGGTTATGCGACGCTGGCACAGCGAATTGCGGCGTGGATTAAAGGGCCTAAACAGATGAAGGCCCTGAATAAAGTGTTTGGTTCGCTGTTTATGCTGGTGGGCGCGCTGCTTGCATCAGCGCGTCACGCTTAGCGAGAAATGATGAGATGAATACCAAAGCCGGCGAACAGCGCGCCGGCAAAGCCGTCGATCCACTTCGCGATGCGCTGATAGCCACGGCGCATCGCCGGTAAGGCAAACAGGCTTGCAACAATGGTGAACCACGCAAACGTCTCAACGACGATCAGCAGGAAAATACCCCAGCGTGCGCCCGCACCAACGCTATCACCCACAAACAGCGAGAACACGGAGCCGAAATAGATAATCGCTTTTGGGTTTGCCAGATTGGTCAGCAGCCCCTTCACAAAGCTGCGGCCGCCCGTTGCCAGCTCCACCTTTGGCTCTTCCGGTTTTTTCTCTTCTTTCTTCAGCGCCCCGCGCAACATCTGGTAGCCCATCCAGCACAGATACAAGCCACCGCCGACCATAATGATGTTATGCAGCCAGGCCATCTTTGCCAGGATCAGGTTCAGACCGAGCAGTGCCACCGCCGCCCAGACCATCACGCCCATGGTGATACCCAGTACTCCCATCATCGCCTCTTTGCGGGAGCGGCTGACGGCAGTTTGTGACACGAAGAAAAAGTCAGGGCCAGGGCTCATCAGCGCAACGATGTGCACTAACGCCACGGTGAGAAATAGCATTAACATAATTCGCTCGCGGGGAAATAATTTAGTGAGTCACCATCCTGGCACTTTTTAGCCCGGCTGACTACTCCTCATCATCACCGTCGGCGTGAGAGCGAATGAGTGCCATAAACTCCTTACCAAAGCGCTCGAGCTTACGTGTGCCAACACCGTTGACGCTGAGCATTTCGCTGGCGGTCAGCGGCATCTGTTCGGCCATCTCAATCAGCGTCGCGTCGTTGAAGACGACATAAGGCGGGATATTCTCTTCATCGGCAATGGCTTTTCGCAGCTTGCGCAGTTTGGCGAACAGCTTACGGTCGTAATTGCCACCGTAGGATTTCTGCATCACGCGCGGTTTGAGGGCGATGACGCGTGGTACGGCAAGCTTGAGTTCGATATCACCGCGCAGCACCGGACGCGCGGCTTCGGTAAGCTGCAGTGCGGAGTGCTGGGCGATATTCTGTGTGGCAAAGCCAAGGTGAATTAGCTGACGAATAATACTGACCCAGTGCTCGTGGCTCTGGTCTTTGCCAATACCGTACACCGGCAACTTGTCGTGGCCCATGTCGCGGATACGCTGGTTATTGGCGCCGCGCAGCACTTCAACCACGTAGCCCATGCCGAAGCGTTGATTGACACGGTAAATGGTCGAGAGCGCCTTACGCGCATCCATCAGACCATCGTACTGTTTAGGAGGATCAAGACAGATATCGCAGTTACCGCACGACTCCTGACGCCCTTCACCAAAATAGTTGAGCAACACCAGACGGCGGCAGGTTTGCGCTTCGGCAAAGGCCCCCATCGCGTTGAGCTTATGGCGCTCGATATCCTGCAGCTGTCCCTGCGGTTTCTCTTCCAGACAGCGGCGCAGCCATGCCATATCGGCCGGATCGTAAAACAGCATTGCTTCCGCAGGCAGGCCGTCACGCCCGGCGCGGCCGGTTTCCTGATAGTAGGATTCAATATTTCGCGGGATGTCGAAGTGCACAACAAAGCGCACGTTGGGTTTATTAATCCCCATCCCAAATGCCACCGTCGCGACCACAATTTGCAGGTCATCACGCTGGAATTTCTCCTGCACGTCGGCGCGAATGTGGTTTTCTAACCCGGCATGATAAGCCGCAGCGCTAAAGCCACGGCTTTGCAGACGCGCAGCCGTGTCTTCCACTTTTGCGCGGCTGTTGCAGTAAATAATGCCTGACTTGCCGCGCTGCTCCTGCACATAGCGCAAGAGCTGATCCAGCGGTTTGAATTTTTCCATCAGCATGTAGCGGATGTTCGGGCGATCGAAACTGCTGACCTGAATCAACGGGTCGTTCAGCCCCAGCAGACGGACAATATCCAGCCGCGTGGTGTCGTCCGCCGTGGCGGTAAGCGCCATAAACGGAAGCTCGGGGAAGCGCTGACGGAGCTGGCCGAGGGCCGCGTATTCCGGGCGGAAATCGTGTCCCCACTGGGAAATACAGTGTGCTTCATCTACCGCCAGCAGCACCGGATTCCAGTGCGCGAGATGGTCGAGGAAGTTATCCAGCATCAGGCGTTCCGGCGCGATATACAGCAGGCGGATCTGCCCGGTGCGGCACCCGGCCATCACCTCTTGCTGCTGCTCGCGGGTCTGCGTGGAGTTAAGACAGGCCGCCGCCACGCCGTTGGCAAGCAGCTGGTCAACCTGGTCTTTCATCAGAGAAATAAGTGGCGATACCACGACCGTCAGGCCGTTAAGCACCAGCGCGGGCACCTGATAACAGAGTGATTTACCGCCACCGGTCGGCATCACCACCAGGCAATCACGACCTTCCAGCACGGTTTCAATGATGGTTTCCTGGCCAGGGCGGAACTGCTGGTAGCCAAAGGTTTCATGCAAAACCTGTTTAGCCAGCGACTCCTGATTCAATACTTCCGCCTGCGCCACATTAACCCCATATGCCAGAAATGAAACAGGCGCTATTTTCAGCGCCTGAGAGAGAAACTTCAACGTTTAACGCAAAAACATTCGAGCAGTCTAGAAAATATCGTTCAGCATCACGCCCACACCCACGCGGGTCTGGTTGAAGTTATAGTCGATGAGCGACTCGCCGTAACCGCTGTAGACCTGGGTATAAATACGCACATGTTTGGTCATCGGGTAGCTTAAGCCCAGCTCTGCGCCGCCGTAGCCGGTATTCCAGTTGTACTGGCCTTTGGCGCTCAGCACCGCATCACCCAGTTGATAACCAATCTTGAGCTGATAGTAGCCCATATATTTGGTGATATCCGGGTTGTCATCGGTGCTCCCCACCACGTACCACGGCTTCACTTCCACCATCAAATTGCCATTCTGCGCCATCAGGCGTGTATAGGCACGGTTCCAGCTACGTGACGTTGGGTCAGAACGACCGTTTGAATCGTGGTTGAAACCTACCTCGACGTCACGCAACGTCCAGCCGGCGAACTCGTAATCCGTTGCAAAACCAAGGAACAGCTGCGGCTCATAGTTAGTTTCACGGAACGGCGATGACTCCCCGCTGTTAGATAACTGCCACCAGGATTTCTGCGTATAAGACGCGCCGAATACCGAGTTTGGCCCCAGAATGCCGCGCCAGAACGGGAATGCGAGGCTGAGCTGATACTTCACTTCATCTTTACGCGCATTATCAGCCCAGTTATAGGAGCTTATCGCCTCTTTATTGAGATCGCTGGTCTGAGTGTAAATCACGTAGTTGGTGTCATAAGGATAGAGCGTGAACGGATTGTCATGCTCCTGAAGAAGGTTCGCGATAATGCTGCCGTGAACGGCAGGTTGATCATGCACCTCTTTAATCGTCGCTTCCTGCGCAATTGCTGTGAAGGGCAGCGCAACTGCCACCAGTAACCAGGCCAGATACGTCCGCATCGGTGGTGTTCTCCTGCAAAAAATTAAGATGACTTGAATAGTTATGTGGCGGACATTCTACAGACTTCTGCGACAACTGCTGCATCCTCGTTTCTGAAAGTGGAATTCCTTATTGCCACGGCATAAAATCAACATTTCGTTAACAATAAGGATGTGATGTCTCATGTCAGCCATGCTTACCGCCGAAGAAGTTTTAAAACTCGTGGGTGTAGATTCAATTGGTCAACGCAACAGTTATGTGAAAACATGGGGTTGCGGAGGTTTTTTGAATGAGACGAACATTTACAGCAGAGGAAAAAGCCTCTGTTTTTGAACTATGGAAGAACGGAACAGGCTTCAGTGAAATAGCGAATATCCTGGGTTCAAAACCCGGAACGATCTTCACTATGTTAAGGGATACTGGCGGCATAAAACCCCATGAGCGTAAGCGGGCTGTAGCTCACCTGACACTGTCTGAGCGCGAGGAGATACGAGCTGGTTTGTCAGCCAAAATGAGCATTCGTGCGATAGCTACTGCGCTGAATCGCAGTCCTTCGACGATCTCACGTGAAGTTCAGCGTAATCGGGGCAGACGCTATTACAAAGCTGTTGATGCTAATAACCGAGCCAACAGAATGGCGAAAAGGCCAAAACCGTGCTTACTGGATCAAAATTTACCATTGCGAAAGCTTGTTCTGGAAAAGCTGGAGATGAAATGGTCTCCAGAGCAAATATCAGGATGGTTAAGGCGAACAAAACCACGTCAAAAAACGCTGCGAATATCACCTGAGACAATTTATAAAACGCTGTACTTTCGTAGCCGTGAAGCGCTACACCACCTGAATATACAGCATCTGCGACGGTCGCATAGCCTTCGCCATGGCAGGCGTCATACCCGCAAAGGCGAAAGAGGTACGATTAACATAGTGAACGGAACACCAATTCACGAACGTTCCCGAAATATCGATAACAGACGCTCTCTGGGGCATTGGGAGGGCGATTTAGTCTCAGGTACAAAAAACTCTCATATAGCCACACTTGTAGACCGAAAATCACGTTATACGATCATCCTTAGACTCAGGGGCAAAGATTCTGTCTCAGTAAATCAGGCTCTTACCGACAAATTCCTGAGTTTACCGTCAGAACTCAGAAAATCACTGACATGGGACAGAGGAATGGAACTGGCCAGACATCTAGAATTTACTGTCAGCACCGGCGTTAAAGTTTACTTCTGCGATCCTCAGAGTCCTTGGCAGCGGGGAACAAATGAGAACACAAATGGGCTAATTCGGCAGTACTTTCCTAAAAAGACATGTCTTGCCCAATATACTCAACATGAACTAGATCTGGTTGCTGCTCAGCTAAACAACAGACCGAGAAAGACACTGAAGTTCAAAACACCGAAAGAGATAATTGAAAGGGGTGTTGCATTGACAGATTGAATCTACAGGCGAGATTTTTGTCTACCATATGCCGTTTAACCGTGCGCTGGGGCTGGAACTGGAGCGTTACGAGAAAGACTTTGCCCAGCTGAGTTTCAACAACCAGCCGATGATGGTGGGCAACTGGGCACAAAGTATTTTGCACGGCGGGGTGATTGCCTCCGCGCTCGACGTGGCGGCAGGCCTGGTCTGCGTGGGCAGTACGCTGACGCGTCATGACACCATCAATGAAGATGAACTGCGCCAGCGCCTGTCGCGCATGGGCACTATTGATTTACGTGTCGACTATCTTCGTCCTGGGCGCGGAAATCGTTTTACCTGCACCAGCAGCCTGCTGCGCGCGGGGAATAAAGTTGCCGTGGCGCGCGTTGAATTACACAACGAAGAACAGGTTTACATTGCCAGCGCAACCGCCACTTATATGGTGGGTTGAGACGATAAAATCGGGTAAAATTAATTCACTTTTTTGTAACGGATTTTCCCGATGGATGCTAAACAGACGCGGCAGGGCGTTTTACTCGCTCTTGCCGCTTATTTTATTTGGGGTATCGCCCCGGCGTATTTCAAGCTTATTGCCTACGTTCCGGCTGATGAGATCCTCACTCACCGCGTCATCTGGTCGTTCTTCTTTATGATCGCGCTGATGAGCCTCAGCCGTCAGTGGTCGGGTGTCAAAACGCTGCTGCAAACACCGAAGAAAATTTTCCTGCTGGCGCTCTCTGCGGTGCTGATTGGCGGTAACTGGCTGCTGTTTATCTGGGCCGTGAATAACCACCATATGCTTGAAGCGAGCCTCGGTTACTTTATTAACCCACTGGTGAACATTGTGCTGGGGATGATTTTCCTCGGTGAACGCTTCCGACGTATGCAGTGGCTGGCGGTGATCCTTGCATTCTGCGGTGTACTGGTGCAGCTATGGACCTTCGGTTCACTGCCGATCATCGCGCTGGGGCTGGCGTTCAGCTTTGCGTTCTACGGTCTGGTGCGTAAGAAAATCGCGGTGGAAGCACAAACCGGGATGCTGTTTGAAACCCTGTGGCTGCTGCCGGTCGCGGCAATTTACCTGTTTGGTATCGCTGACAGCGCCACCAGCCACATGGGCAGCAACCCATGGTCGCTGAACCTGATGCTGATGGCAGCAGGCGTGGTGACCACCATTCCATTGCTGTGCTTTACCGGAGCGGCAACGCGCCTGCGTCTCTCCACGCTGGGCTTCTTCCAGTACATTGGCCCGACGCTGATGTTCCTGCTGGCAGTGGTGTTTTACGGCGAAGTGCCGGGGGCGGATAAGATGGTGACGTTCGCCTTTATCTGGGTGGCGCTGGCGATTTTCGTTGCCGATGCCATTTATACCCAGCGCAGAGTGCGCAAGGGGTTGTGATTTCCCCCTCACCCTGGCCCTCTCCCACAGGGAGAGGGGCTCTGATCGTAGGGTGGGTAAGCGCAGCGCCACCCACCTGATTTTTACAACCAGTTACGGCGCTTGAAATAGAGATACGGCGCAAGCCCAGCGAGGATCATAAAGATAATCGCCCCAGGATAACCAAAGCTCCATTTCAGCTCCGGCATAAACTCAAAGTTCATCCCGTAGCTTGATGCCACAAGCGTAGGCGGCAGGAACACCACAGAGACCACCGAGAAGATCTTGATGATGCGGTTCTGCTCGATATTGATAAAGCCCATTGCCGCCTGCATCAGGAAGTTGACCTTCTGGAACAGGGATTCGTTGTGCGGCAGCAGGGATTCGATATCGCGCAGGATCTCACGCGCCTGCTCCAGCTGACCACCCGGCAGACGCGCTTTACGCACCAGGAAGTTCAGCGCACGCTGGGTATCCATCAGACACAAACGCACCTTCCAGCCGATATCTTCCAGCTCCGCCAGCGTGGAAAGGGCTTCGTCATATTCATCACCCTGATGGCCTTCCATGATGACGCGACTCAGTTTTTCCAGATCGCTGTAGATGTTTTCAATCTCATCCGCCAGCTGTTCGATTTTGGTTTCAAACAGATCGAGCAGCAGCTCGTAGGCGTTTCCGTCAACCATGGCCTGGCTACGGGCGCGCATTCGGTAGAGACGAAACGCAGGTAATTCACGCTCACGCAGGGTAAACAGGCGACCATCGCGGATAGTAAATGCCACGGTGGAGTTACCGGCGTGATCTTCGGCATCTTCAAAGAAGAAGAAGGAGTGAATATGCAGACCGTCTTCGTCTTCAAAAAAACGGGCCGATGCTTCGATGTCTTCCAGTTCTGGACGGGTTGCCAGGCTTTGCCCCAGCTCAGATTGTACGCGAAGGCGTTCATCGTCGTCCGGCTCGACCAGATCCACCCATACGGCATCAATGAGGGGCTGCGACTCTTCGGCTTCAAGCCGAGTCAGTCGGTTATTTTCGAGTTGAAATGCGCTCAACATGACCGGGACTCCCAATGCAAAAAATATCGGACAGTTCGGTGGGCACACAGAAACAAATTGGGTTTCAGACCATTAAACAGCCTGACTCAGCGCGACGGGAATAATGCAGTCGCTGACAACCACTAAGGCCATCAGCAAGAGGAGATAGCCTTAGGAGTTGTTCCTGGTTGACAGGGAATTGAGCCAGTATCTACTGGGTGTGTCCAAGGCGAATGTCCTCTTAGCGTAATCGTGCGCGCATGTTACGCCAGCAGTAACAGTGGCGTCAACACGCAACGAAACGCTGAAGGGCATTAATTGACCTTCAACGTATAAGGCTAGCAGATTATTACAAAATAATGATATTTTTCTGAAAGTTACACAGTTTCCAGTCGAGCGTAGGCGGCCACCAGCCATTTGATCCCCTGCCCCTGGAACGCCACCTGCAACCGGCTGTGCTCACCGCTGCCTTCAAGGTTTACAATGGTGCCTTCACCAAATTTCGCATGACGCACGCGCTGGCCCAGCTTGTAACCGGTGTCGTTTTCCGACATCGGCGTACCCAGGCGCTGATGGCTGACAGGACGGCTGACACTGGCGCGCAGACGTACTTCTTCCACGCACTCTTCCGGCAGTTCGCCGATAAAGCGCGATGGACGGTGATAGACCTCTTTGCCATACAGACGGCGGGTTTCAGCGTAGGTTAACGTCAGTTTTTGCATGGCGCGGGTGACCCCCACGTATGCCAGACGGCGCTCCTCTTCCAGGCGTCCGCCTTCATCCAGCGACATCTGGCTCGGGAACATCCCCTCTTCCATCCCGACGATAAACACCTGCGGGAACTCCAGCCCTTTGGCGGAGTGCAAGGTCATCAGCTGAACCGCATCCTGCCAGGTATCCGCCTGCCCTTCGCCCGCTTCCAGCGCGGCGTGAGAGAGAAACGCCTGCAGCGGCATCAGGTCTTCGTCTTCTTCGTTGTAGCTGAACTGGCGCGTTGCCGTGACCAGTTCCTCTAAGTTCTCAATACGGGTCTGGCCCTTCTCGCCCTTTTCCTGCTCGTACATGGTTCTCAGGCCGGAGTCTTTAATCACCCGGTCGGTCTGCACATGCAGCGGCATGTCGGCGGTTTCCTGCGCCAGAGCGTCAATCAGCTCAAGGAAGCGCTGCAGGGCGCTGGCGGCACGGCCGGCGAGCGCTTTTTCCTGCAGCAGCTCGCGGCACGCCTGCCACAGTGTCAGCTGGCGGTCGCGCGATGCCTGACGTACGACGTCCAGCGTACGGTCACCGATACCACGGGTTGGCGTATTCACCACGCGCTCAAAGGCCGCGTCGTCGTTACGGTTCGCGATCAGGCGCAGATACGAGAGCGCATCTTTGATCTCCTGGCGTTCGAAGAATCGCATACCGCCGTAAATACGGTACGGCATGCTCACCTGCAGCAGCGCCTCTTCCAGCACGCGCGACTGGGCGTTGCTGCGGTAAAGAATGGCGCACTGCTCCAGCGCACCGCCGTTGTCCTGCCAGGTTTTGATGCGATTCACCACGAAGCGGGCTTCGTCGAGCTCGTTGAAGGCGCAGTAAATGGAAATCGGTTCGCCGTCGACGCCATCGGTCCACAGCTTTTTACCCAGACGCCCGTTGTTGTTTTCAATCAGGGCGTTGGCCGCGCTCAGAATGTTGCTGGTTGAGCGGTAGTTCTGTTCCAGACGGATGGTCTGTGCACCGGGGAAATCGTTGAGGAAGCGCTGGATGTTCTCCACTTGCGCCCCACGCCAGCCGTAGATGGACTGGTCGTCATCGCCAACGATCATCACCTTACCGGTATCACCGGCCAGCAGGCGGATCCACGCATACTGGATGTTGTTGGTATCCTGGAATTCGTCCACCAGGATATTGGTAAAGCGTTCACGGTAGTGCTGCAGGATGTGTGGTTTGTTAAGCCACAGTTCGTGAGCGCGCAGCAGCAGCTCCGCGAAGTCCACCAGACCGGCGCGATCGCACGCTTCCTGATAGGCCTTGTAGACGTTCTGCCAGGTCTGCTCGACCGGGTTGCCGAAGCTCTGAATATGGTGCGGGCGCAGCCCCTCGTCTTTCTGACCGTTGATGTACCACATCGCCTGACGCGGCGGCCACTGCTTCTCGTCGAGGTTCATCGCCTTGATCAGGCGCTTCAGCAAACGGAGCTGATCTTCGCTGTCGAGGATCTGGAAATCCTGCGGCAGGTTGGCATCCATATGGTGCGCGCGCAGCAGACGGTGCGCCAGGCCGTGGAAAGTCCCCACCCACATGCCGCCCTGGCTGGTGCCCATCAGCTGTGCGATACGGTGGCGCATCTCTGCCGCCGCCTTGTTGGTAAAGGTTACCGCCATGATGGAGTATGGCGAACAGTTCTCCACGCTCTGTAACCAGGCGATACGGTGAACCAGCACGCGCGTCTTACCACTGCCCGCCCCAGCCAGCACCAGCAGGTTAGTACGCGAGGCCGCTACGGCTTCACGCTGTTTGTCATTAAGGCTGTCGAGCAGGTAAGAAACGTCCATTGGCACCGTCACGTCATGTCGGGCAGGCGAATATTTCTACTCGCCAAAACCCTGTTAATTTATACAGAACAATTGATGATTATATCAGCGTCGTGAGGGATGCCAACCGCGAAATTTCCACGTGCGGCAGAAGACGGCTATCGGAGGCGATCATCAGGTCAGCGTTTTCCGGCTTGATCCAGCAGGCCTGCATACCGCAGCGGATTGCACCGGCCACGTCAGTGGTCAGGTCATCACCTACGTGAAGAATTTCACCCAGCGACAGATTTAGTTTTTCTGCCGCCAGATGATACATATCTCTGAATGGTTTGGAGCGCCCATGCGGGCCGGCACGCAGCACAAATTTGAAGTAATCGCCAAGGCCAAACAGCTCCGGCTGGGCATTACCATTGGTGATCGCCACCAGCGGCCATTTTTCGGCCAGAGCAGCCAGCGTGTCGTGGGTTTCCTGTGGCACGTCGATACGGCTACGCCATTTGGCAAAGTTTTCCATCGACGCTTCAGCGCCAATCGCGGCATCACGCGCACTCATGCCGACGTTGAGCATGGCTTGCTCTACCGCACGGCGACGCCATTCGGTCACGTCGTGGTAAATGTCGGGTTCGGTCTCCCGCAGGGATTGACGCAGCTTCTGGAAATCCTTGTTCTGCATCGTCTTCAACGCCGGATGGTAGTTCTGCACAAACGCCAGTGACTCCTGCTCAGTACGCAGAATTACCTCGCGGTTGTCATAAAGGGTGTCATCAAGGTCAAAGGTCAGAGCTGAGATCTGCCCGAGAGGGCGGTAAAAACGCATTATTTCCCCCGTTTGGCGCGTGGATGCGCCGCGTCATACACCGAGGCAAGGTGTTGGAAGTCTAAGTGGGTATAGATCTGAGTGGTCGACAGATTCGCGTGGCCGAGCAATTCCTGCACGCCGCGCAGATCACCGCTCGACTCAAGCATGTGTGTCGCAAAGGAGTGACGCAGCTTGTGCGGGTGAACGTGGCTGTTCAACCCCTGCTTAATGCCCCACTCCGCAAAGCGCTTCTGCACGTTACGCGCTGAGATCCGCTTACCGAGTTTCGACAGAAACAGCGCATCTTCTTCCGCGCCAAACAGCCCGCGCAGATCCAGCCAGTGCTCAATCCAGGAGACCGCATTGCGGCCAATCGGCAGACGGCGCTCTTTGCTGCCCTTACCCATCACCCACACTTCGCCGGTGTCCAGGTCGAGATGTTTTAAATCAAGATTGACCAGCTCAGATAGACGCAGACCGGCGCCGTACATCACCTCCAGCATTGCGCGGTCGCGCACGGCCAGCGGATCGTTAAGGTCGATATCCAGCAGGCGATTCACATCGTCAACGTCAATATTTTTGGGTAAATGGCGCGGCGCTTTTGGTGTGGCAATTCCTTTTGCCGGGTTGGCTTTTAACCCACCCTGGCTGACCAGCCAGTCGAAGAAACTGCGTAATGCAGAGAGCCTGAGTGCCAGACTCGCCGGGCCGAGTCCCTTGCGTCGACTACGCACCACAAAGGCTCGCACGGTTGCAGCGTCACATTGTTGCCAGCTTTTCAGGCCGATCTCTTCGGCAATCTGCATGATGGCATCAAGCTGACGCTGATAGTTCAGTAGCGTAATCGGGCTAAGCTGACGCTCCACGCCCAGATAGCGCAGAAAGCGCGTGACGTCAGTGGTGAGTAGTCCGTCCGTCATACGCGCTCAATCCAGCGCTCCAGCAGCTCAGGCAGCATCAGAGCGATCTCTTGTAACAGGTGCGTAGCTTGCCCCTGCTCATAATGATGCGCATCGCGGCTGGTAAATAACATCACGCCCAAATCGCCATCGCGCCCCATCAGCGACATCGCCACCGAGCCAATCGCTTTGGCTTCCGGTAATACCACCAGCAGCTCAGGTCCGTTTAGCGGCCCCAGGTAGTGATGTTCGTGGCCCAGACGCTGAATACGCAGCGGCTCGAACGCCTGACGGCTGAGAGCCAGATGGGTAAAACCGGACGGCGCGCCAATACGCCAGCGGTCAGGGAAAAGACGAATCGTTGCGCCCGCCAGCCCAAGCTCGCGCGCCCAGCGGTGGAAGCGACTCAGGAACTCTTCAAGGCTGTGCGCCGACGCCAGACGCGCCTGCAGATGCAGCAGACGATAGAACAGACTTTCGTTGGTGCTGGCCTGTTCCATCAGCAGCGTCATGTTCTCTTCGAGCTGATTGATGTGGTTGCGCGAGCGTGCCATGTGCCATTCGACCAACGACACGGTCTCACGAACCGGATGCGGCACGCGCATCTGTTCGACGACGCGTGCATTGCGAATAAAAAACTCAGGATTGCGCAGCAGATAATCAACAACAGCTCTGTCGTCCAGTTCCGTCGCTGTTTCCTGCAGTTCTTCCCCTGGTTGTTTCATAGATGGATAAACCCGTCATAGACATGTGCCGCCGGGCCAGTCATATACAGTGGATGACCCGGTCCTTTCCAGGCGATATCAAGCCGACCACCTGGTAACTCCACGCGAACTTCTTCTGCCAGTAACCCTTGCGAGATGCCAACGGCCACAGCAGCACAGGCACCGCTTCCGCAGGCCTGAGTTTCGCCCGCGCCGCGCTCGTAAACCCGCAGACGGATGTGCTCACGCTTCACCACCTGCATAAAACCGATGTTCGCGCGCTCCGGAAAACGCTCGTGGCTTTCCAGCACCGGGCCGAGCGTTTCGACGGCGGCGGTTTCCACATCATCAACCTGAATCACGCAGTGTGGGTTACCCATCGAGACGACGCCGCACAATACTGTCTGCTCGGCCGCACGCATAATATAGGTCTTTTCCGCTTTGTTTGCGCGGAACGGTACTGCCGAAGGCTCGAAGTTAGGTTCACCCATGTTAACGCGAACCAGCTCGTCATCAGTCACGCTGAGCACCATGCGACCATTGGCGGTGCTGACGCGGATATCACGTTTGTTGGTTAGCCCCTTCAGGCGAACAAAGCGAGCAAAACAGCGCGCGCCATTACCGCACTGGTTAACCTCACTGCCGTCCGCGTTAAAAATACGGTAGTGAAAATCGAGGTCGGGATCGTACGGAGGCTCAACAACCAGCAGCTGATCGAACCCCACGCCCAGATGCCGATCCGCCAGGCGACGGATCAGTTCCGGGGAGAAAAACACATTCTGCGTTACCGCGTCGACGACCATAAAATCGTTGCCAAGGCCATGCATTTTAGAGAACTGCATCATTTGCTCCACTGCGCGGGTACAGAACGTTGTCGTCAGAGATTAACCTGAGTCGGGCCACCGTTGTCGCCACGATCGTTAGTATCTGGCGTAGAAGACTCAATGCCGCTTTGCACAGGTTTCGTCGGCGGCGGTGCGGTTTTATCCGCTGGCGGGAAATACAGTGGTCCTTTCAGTCCACAGCCAGTCAGGCTAAACAGCGTGATGAGAACGGCAAGCGTTCGAAAAGCGTTTTTCATTATAAAATTGCCCGTAAGTTCAAATCTGGTTCTATCATCGCAGGAGAAGACACAAAAGCAAGAGTTTGCCGCTTTCCTGCAACGGGAATTATTTAGCGTTATACTGCCGCCATCACGAAAAACAGGAACAAAACTATGAACGACAGTGAATTCCATCGCCTTGCCGACAACCTGTGGATGACCATTGAAGAACGTCTTGACGACTGGGACGGCGACAGCGATATCGATTGTGAAATCAACGGCGGTATCCTGACCCTGAGCTTCGAAAACGGCAGCAAAATTATTATTAACCGTCAGGAGCCGCTTCACCAGGTATGGCTGGCAGCCAAACAGGGTGGCTACCATTTCGACCTGAAAGACGGTGAATGGGTTTGCGACCGTAGCGGCGTCACGTTCTGGGATCTGCTGGAGCAGGCGGCGACCGCGCAAGCGGGTGAGGTCGTGAGTTTCAGGTAGTTTTGTTGCCCGGTGGTGCTTACGCTTACCGGGCGAAAAGACTCAGGAGAAATACTGCTGCAACAGTGGCGTGGTGTCCTGATTTGCAGGCACCGCAGGCGTGACGGCCTGGGTCCGGAACGGGATCACCTGCACGCGGCCATCGACGTTCACAATCTGGTAGAACTGCGGCAGGTTGAAGTTGATAAAGCTTGAGCCGTAGGTGAAGCGGTCGTGTGAAGAGGAATAGAAGCGGCTGACGTCGCGCACCAGTTCCTCTTTACTGCCTTCACAGTGGTGATAGACCTCGGCGCGGTTGGTCTCATCCAGAATGTAGATGTTGAAACCGGCATCGTCGCCCGACTCTTCAAAGAAGAACTGAATAATCCCTTCGCTGGCAAAACCATCCACCACCTGCGGCAGTTTGACGTGGTTGGTTTCCACCTGCACGGACAGGCCATGCAGCTTGTTGTGCGAAATTGCGCCATAAAATTCGATAGCGTTTTCCAGTTTCTGTACCGACACATTCAGACGTTCAAAGAACAAGCCCCAGGTCTGACCGGAGACGCGCAGCGCTTTAAAGCGTCCGGTTTCCTGGCGAGTACTGGAGAGGCGCAGTTCAATACATTCAGAGACCAGCTGCTGCACACGAGTACGAATCAACCCGCGCAGGTGCTGGCTGTAGCAGAACACTTCTACGCTGTCCGGCGGCGCGGCATCCTGGTGCATCTTACCGAGAATGGTTTTCAGCGCTTCGATCATCGCCTGCTCGCCGTTGAAATGCAGGGTACGCACTTCGTTCCACGAGTTGCGGTACAGCAGGTCAACGCTGCCCACCAGGCAATTTTGCTGCTCACCAAAGCTGAAAACATCCAGCTTGCGGAAATCAAAATGAACCACCTGATTGCGGAAAGCCGCCGTCGGGTCGTATTCCAGGTTGACGATAATCGCCAGATGGCGGATTTCACACGGGCTGTAGAGCGCTTTTGGCGTTGGCGCAGGCAGGCGCAGCGGGAAGTGATGGGACACATCCGCTACCATCTCCTGCAGTTTGGCTAAATCGACGACCTCGTTACCCTTGATGAACAAACGGGTACGTGAAGTCAGCAGGCCGTTAAACCAGGCCCAGGCCACCAGCTTGTTCAGGTAGCGGTTATACTCCAGCGGCTGATGGCTGATGATCGAATCCATGCTTGGCGCACGGTTGTACAGATACCACCCGGTGCGGTTCGCGCGTCCCGGCGGCACATAGATAAACGTCAGATTCGGTTCAGACAGGTCAGGCGAAATCTGCGGGTTAACCAGCGTGACTTTACCTGGCAACGCTTCAAACGCAGCGTACAGTTTACGGGTCAACACCCCGATATCCTGCGGGCTGGCGGAGACACTGAGATTATTGCGGCGCGCAAAGCGGATCAGGTTACGGTAGCTTTGCATCATCGCATCAAGCAATTCGTTGTGCGCTTCACGCACCTGGTCGATTTTCCAGTTGGCGCGGTTGTCGAGCATGGACAGACGCTCTTCGTCCCATCCCCACTCTTTGACTAACTGACTGACCACTTCACGACGCCAGCCAACGCAGGCGCGTTCGCGGCTCAGTTTTTCACAGACTTTGAGATAGAAACATCGACGCACCAGGTCAAGACGCGTGGTGTCCTCAATGGCATTCAGGTATTCGGTGACGCGTTCGAGCATCATGCAGTAGGCATCAAGTCCGAAGGAGACAATCTCGCCATCGTGCAGACGCTGTTTGATGTCTTTCGCCAGCAGGCGCGGCGTAGGGTATTCCCAGGAGTAGGCTTCGAGCAGCAGCGTTTTCAGCACCGCTTTATACGGGGAGTCAATGCTCTTATAGAGCTGCCAGAGGCTCGCGCCAAAGTACTCTTCGGCCGAGAGAGAGCTCAGGCCGCCCAGGTCCAGCCATTCGTTTGGCGTCAGCACGCCCTGCGCATACAGCGACATGACGTAATCGTCGTAATGCTCTTCTTCTTCGCACGGCACCATATTCCAAAGAATACGCTTACCGGCCAGACGAACGGCAGTACGGTAAAATTCATCCAGCAACAAAATGTGCTGGGTCGAGCCGCAGTCCTCACCACCCAGACTGCCGCTTTCGTTATGACGGAAACGGTTTTCATCAATCAGGAAGAAACTCACTTCCACGCCGAGCGACGCAGCCCAGCTCTCCAGCAGGCTGCATTTACGCTGCAGCAGCTGACGCTCTTCGTTATCGAGCCAGGATTGATGGCAGACCCAGATGTCCAGGTCAGAAGAACAGCTTTGCCCTACCGATGAGGTACTTCCCATAGAGTAAACGCCGGTAATCGGCAGTTCACCTTTCGGGGACTCCTGCGGCGGCATGCCACGGTAGAGTTCCAGCTCATTCAGATAATGCTGTTGGGTTTCATCAGGCGTGAAAAGGCAAATGCCCTGGGGAACGTTACCGTCGAGGTAACCCGGCATCAGCGGATGGTGATAGTGCAATAATGTCGGCAGCAGACTGTATACCTGCTGGAAAGCAGGGCCCATAGCAGCAAGCGCGCGATCCACACGCAGTTGATTTATGGCATCCAGTCTCTGTTTCAGAGTCTCAATATAGAGGTACAAGACGTATCGCCTGATGTTTCCGGGTGTCGCAAACTATTCAAAACACGAATAACAGCGGACCCGCAGTATTTCAAAAAGATAACCGTTACCCTTTTTCGCCCTTATCATTTTTGGTGGTACCGACGAAAAAATGGTCTAAAACGTGATCAATTTAACACCTTGCCGATTGACCGTAAAGAAAGATGCGCTACATACAAGTGTAGCACCGTTCTGTACGTGTAAATTCCTGAATACGGCTATGGCTGACGAATACGCCGCCTTGTCCCTCTCACTCTTCATCAACCGTAAAACTGCCATCCCAGAGTCAACAATGTTAGGATGGTTAGCGATTGATAATGACGGTAACAAGCATGTTAGACAATGTTTTGAGAATTGCCACACGCCAAAGCCCTCTTGCGCTCTGGCAGGCACATTATGTGAAGCAGCGCCTTGAAGCCTGCCACGGTGGATTGCGCGTCGAGCTAGTGCCGATGGTCACGCGTGGTGATGTGATCCTTGATACGCCGCTGGCGAAAGTGGGCGGCAAAGGCCTGTTTGTCAAAGAACTGGAACTGGCATTGCTTGAGAACCGCGCTGATATTGCCGTACATTCGATGAAAGACGTGCCCGTCGAGTTTCCGGAAGGGCTGGGTCTGGTGACAATCTGCGAGCGCGAAGACCCGCGTGACGCGTTTGTCTCTAACCACTATGACTCGCTTGATGCGCTGCCTGAGG
Source organism: Enterobacter sp. CPE_E890 (assembly GCF_046521475.1). Lineage (NCBI taxonomy): Bacteria > Pseudomonadati > Pseudomonadota > Gammaproteobacteria > Enterobacterales > Enterobacteriaceae > Enterobacter > Enterobacter sp. CPE_E890. The sequence goes on from NZ_JBKFZW010000001.1 coordinate 4,787,986, forward strand.
GCAGTGTGGTTGGCACGTCCAGTTTACGCCGTCAGTGTCAGTTGGCAGAGCGTCGTCCGGACCTGATCATCCGCTCGCTGCGCGGTAACGTCGGCACGCGTCTGAGCAAGCTGGATAACGGCGATTACGATGCCATTATTCTTGCGGTTGCGGGTCTGAAGCGTCTGGGGCTGGAGTCGCGCATTCGTGTGGCGTTGCCACCGGAGCTGTCGCTGCCCGCCGTGGGTCAGGGTGCGGTCGGCATTGAGTGCCGTCTGGACGATGCGCGAACCCGCGCACTCCTTGCCCCTCTGAACCATGACGAGACCGCTATTCGCGTAAAAGCCGAACGTGCGATGAATACCCGCCTCGAAGGGGGATGCCAGGTGCCGATTGGCAGCTATGCTGAATTAATTAACGGTGAGCTGTGGTTGCGTGCACTGGTTGGCGCACCGGACGGTTCGCAGATGGTACGCGGTGAGCGTCGCGGCAAAGCACAGGATGCCGAGCAGCTTGGCGTGTCGCTGGCAGAAGAGTTACTGGATAACGGCGCCCGCGAGATTCTGGCTGACGTTTATAATGGAGAACCCCCTGCATGAGTATTCTTGTCACCCGCCCTTCTCCCGCAGGAGAGCAATTAGTGAGCCGTCTGCGCGCACTGGGGCAGGTGGCCTGGAGTTTTCCGCTTATTGAATTCTCCCCGGGTCGGGAACTGTCTGTGCTCGCCGACCAGATGAATACCCTTCAGGAAGGCGATCTGCTGTTCGCGCTGTCGCAACATGCCGTGGAATATGCCCACGCACAGCTGCAACAGCAAGGTCTGACCTGGCCAACCGCCCCCCGCTATTTCGCGATTGGCCGCTCGACGGCGCTGGCTTTACATACCATCAGCGGTGCGAATGTGCGTTACCCGTTAGATCGGGAAATCAGCGAAGTCTTGCTACAATTACCTGAATTACAAACTATTGCCGGCAAGCGTGCGCTGATTTTACGCGGTAACGGCGGACGTGAACTGTTGGGTGAAACGCTGCTGGAGCGTGGAGCTGATATCACGTTCGTTGAGTGTTATCAGCGTTGTGCAAAACACTACGATGGCGCGGAAGAGGCGATGCGCTGGCACGCGCGAGGCATCAATACGCTGGTGGTGACCAGCGGTGAAATGTTACAACAGCTTTGGGCACTGATACCGCTTTGGTATCGCGAAAACTGGTTACTCCGCTGTCGACTTCTGGTCGTCAGTGAGCGTCTGGCGAACAAGGCCCGGGAACTGGGCTGGCAGGATATTCGGATCGCTGATAACGCCGACAACGATGCGCTGCTGCGCGCATTACAATAACTCTCAAATGGGAAGCCATAATGACGGAACACGATAAATCCTCCGCCGTGGTTGAAGAGACCAGGGAGACTGTGGACGCGACGCCACAGCCAGAGACGAAAGAGAACATCGCTGAGAAGAAAAACGGCAGCAACAAAAAAAGCCTCGCGCTGAGCGCGATTGCCATCGCTATTGCGCTGGCGGCCGGCGTTGGCCTGTACGGTTTGGTGAAACAACAGAGTGCTAACCAGACGGCCACCAGCGACGCACTGGTGAATCAGCTTACGGCTCTGCAAAAAGCGCAAGAGACACAGAAAACCGAACTGGAAGCGGTGATTAAACAGCAGGCAACCGCACTCGCCGAGGCGAACAGTAAACAAGAAGAGTTGACCAAACAGCTGGGCGACGTGCAGCAGAAAGTGGCGACGATCTCCGGCACCGATGCTAAAACCTGGCTGCTCTCCCAGGCTGACTTCCTGGTGAAGCTCGCCGGGCGTAAGCTCTGGAGCGATCAGGATGTCACCACTGCCGCCGCACTGCTGAAAAGCGCCGATGCGAGCCTGGCGGACATGAACGATCCAAGCCTCATCACCGCACGTCGCGCGATCACCGAAGACATCGCCAGCCTCTCCGCCGTCTCACAGGTGGATTACGATGGCATTATCCTCAAAGTGAACCAGCTTTCGAATCAGATTGATAACCTGCAGCTGGCAGATAACAACGACGACGACTCCCCGATGGATTCCGACGGCACCGAGCTTTCCAGCTCCCTGAGCGAATGGCGTGTGAACCTGCAAAAAAGCTGGCAGAACTTTATGGACAGCTTTATCACTATCCGCCGTCGCGACGAAACCGCCGTTCCGCTGTTAGCGCCTAATCAGGATATTTATCTGCGCGAAAACATTCGTTCCCGCCTGCTGGTTGCCGCCCAGGCTGTGCCGCGTCATCAGGAAGAGACCTACAAACAGGCGCTGGATAACGTCTCTACGTGGGTACGCGCTTACTACAATACCGATGATGCGACCACCACCGCCTTCCTCGAAGACATTGATAAACTGAGCCAGCAGAACATCACCATGAACGTGCCAGATAAGCTGGAAAGCCAGCCGATTCTGGAGAAGCTGATGCAGACGCGAGTGCGTAATTTGCTGGCACAGCCAGGTGTACCGGCTGAGCAAACTGGCGGAGCCGCCCCTGCTCCTGCACCTGAAAGCGCGCCACAGGGAGAGTAATGATGCTAAAAGTCCTCTTACTCTTCATCCTGCTGATCGCCGGGATCGTGCTGGGTCCAATGCTTGCCGGTCATCAGGGTTACGTTCTGATCCAGACCGATAACTACAACATCGAAACCAGCGTAACGGGTCTGGCGATCATTCTGATCCTCGGTGTGGTCGTGCTGTTTGCTGTCGAGTGGGTCCTGCGCCGTATTTTCCGCACCGGCGCGCATACGCGTGGCTGGTTCGTGGGTCGTAAGCGCCGCCGCGCCCGTAAGCAAACCGAACAGGCACTGCTGAAACTTGCGGAAGGTGACTATCAGCAGGTTGAAAAGCTGATGTCAAAAAACGCCGATCATGCCGAACAGCCAGTAGTGAACTATTTGCTGGCCGCGGAAGCCGCGCAACAGCGGGGTGACGAAGTCCGCGCTAATCAACACCTGGAACGTGCGTCTGAACTGGCGTCTAACGACCCGATTCCGGTGGAAATTACGCGTGTTCGTCTGCAACTGGCACGCAATGAAAATCACGCTGCACGCCACGGCATCGACCGCCTGCTGGAAATTGCGCCACGTCACCCGGAAGTTCTGCGTCTTGCTGAACAGGCGTATATTCGGACCGGTGCATGGGGTTCACTGCTGGACATCATTCCATCAATGGCGAAGGCCGAAGTGGGTGATGATGAACATCGTGATGAGCTTCAGCGCCTGGCATGGATTGGCCTGATGGATCAGGCTCGCGCCGATTTGGGCAGCGACGGTCTGAAAACCTGGTGGAAGAATCAGAGCCGGAAAACGCGTCAGCAGATCCCACTGCAGGTGGCAATGGCAGAACATCTTATTGAATGTGACGATCATGACACCGCGCAGGAGATCCTTCTCGACGGCCTCAAACGCCAGTATGACGATCGGCTGGTGATGGTGATCCCACGCCTGAAAACCAACAATCCAGAACAAATTGAAAAAGTGCTGCGTCAGCAGATTAAAACCGTCGGTGACCGTCCGCTGCTGTGGAGCACGCTGGGTCAGTCGCTGATGAAGCATGGCGAATGGCAGGAAGCGAGCCTCGCCTTCCGCGCGGCACTGAAACAGCGTCCGGATGCGTTTGACTACGCATGGCTTGCCGATACGCTGGACAAACAGCATAAGCCCGAAGAGGCAGCCGCCATGCGACGTGATGGGTTGCTGTTGACGCTGCAAAACAACGGTACCCAGCAGTAAATAAACAGGAGGCCAAATGGCCTCCTTTTTTTATCGCCCATCTCCTGCTACATTCTTTGTACCCATATCTGCAAACGCACCCGCCAATGTAACGATGTACTTTCATTAACCTTTTTCACACACGCGCACATTCTGCAGCGTGGACTAAATTGTTTTTGAAAGGAAATCTTCATGAACTCGCTTTTGTATGCGCTTATTGAAGCGCTGCGCGGCCACCGCTGGCTGCGCCTGCTTGCCTGTGCTTTTATCTTTACTTCGCTGGGAAATGGTTTAACCCAGGTTGTAGTCTTCGGTTTACTGTTAGCGTGGTCAGCCTCGCCAGCGCTGCTAACCCTCGCTTTTCTTTTCGCTACGGTACCAGGATTTGTCGGTAGCCTGATCGGTGAAAAGCTGTGCTCGAGCTATTCTCCAATATCTCTGCTGATACTGACCGAAGGACTGGGCTTGCTCGCCCTGCTCTTTCCCTTGTTTGGCGTGGGTTATCACAGCATTGCCGCTTTACTCGCCGTGCAATCCACCGAAGCGCTGCTCAGCGGGATGAGTTGGCCCGCGCTGACGCTGCTCTTTAAGCGCGGGCTCAGTGAAGCGGAGTTACCTGCGGCAACCTGTCTGGAAACTGTGATTTTTGCTTCTCAGGTGTTGTTAGGAACCGGACTGGGCGTAGTGCTGTTCCAGAAGACATCCGTGTTTACACTGCTGGCTGTTGATGCCGCCAGCTTTCTCGGGTCACTGTTAATGCTATGGCTGGCTGAGCGCCAGTTTTCTGCACCATCACTCCCGCCCCCTGATGAAGAGAAAGCGCCTGCGGCGTTACGCTGGCGAGCGTTGACCAGTCGGCAAAAACGCAGCCTGCTCATCCTCCCAGCGCTGGCAGCCGTCGGTTCACCGGCGATGGCGCTCCTTCCGGCACTCGCGCAACAGATCCATCCTCAGAATGCGGCGGGTCTTGCGCTGCCTCTGCTTTTCGCGAGGAGTATGGGACAACTTTGCGGCCCCATGCTGCTAAAAAGAGACAGCCTGGCGCGCTTTGCTGCCCACACACCGCGAATCATCGTTTGTCTCGGTATCTTTCTGGCCGCTTATGGCATGCTTCCGTTTTTATCCGGAGGGCTGGCCTGTGCGCTGGGGATGATCTTTATCGCACATCTGGCTTCGAATGTTCTCTTTGCGGCTGGCACGTTTGCTGTTCTTAGTAGCTTTGATGACACGCAAACCGCTTCAGCCAGCGGTAAAGCCTGGCGCTGGCAAACGCTCAGCGCCTCTCTTTTCACCGGCATCGCAGCGATGGTGGCAACCGGGTTTGGCTCAGTACAGGCACTCTATACCGTCTCGTCAGTGGCTCTGCTGATCGTTGCTCTGATCATGTGCTTTTATCGGGAGTAAGACATAAAAAAACGCCTGCTATAAAAGCAGGCGTTAAAACAGGTCTATAAGACAACATATTTGGTGCTTCACTCAACGTTGTGTCCATGGTGTTTGATGAGGCCGAAGCGACATCTGTCAGTGGACGATAAGCACCGTAAATGGCTCTGCGTCATTCCTGAGTTTATGAGGCACTAAGGCGAACATAAGAGATGGAATGAGCATCTACACGCATATTATTGCACGTAACGTGCCAACATAACACTCCGAACTTTTACACCGCGCAACATTTTAAGATAAAAGGAAATTATGCTGTTAAGCACCCTCTGAGGCCCGACAATAATCCGGCAAACACAACAATATGTCTCCTGGAGGAGACAGTAAAATCAGCAAAGGATTTTTTTCTATTTTTTCAATGAATTGCATGTCGCTAAATCGCGACAATAAATGTAGGTGCTGTCGGGGGATTGCTACAGGATGAAAAGGAGCAGAAAACAAAAAACCCCGCCGAAGCGGGGTTCAAAATTGGTCGGCGAGAGAGGATTCGAACCTCCGACCCACTGGTCCCAAACCAGTTGCGCTACCAAGCTGCGCTACTCGCCGATGTACTGCTTTTTGAATTTTTAGTTCAATTCATTTAAAAAGTCGTGGTGCGAGGGGGGGGACTCGAACCCCCACATCCTAAGGACACTAACACCTGAAGCTAGCGCGTCTACCAATTCCGCCACCTTCGCAATTCACAACTCTTTCAATAATGGGGTGGCTAATGGGATTCGAACCCACGACAACTGGAATCACAATCCAGGGCTCTACCAACTGAGCTATAGCCACCACTGTATTCTTAACTCACGCGGTACTGACTACTTCTCAGACCACCGCAGCTCCAGCACCGGGTAAATGGTGCGCCCGACAGGATTCGAACCTGAGACCTCTGCCTCCGGAGGGCAGCGCTCTATCCAGCTGAGCTACGGGCGCTTAGCGCCGTTGCGGGGCTGGATATTACGTACCTCCGTCCCCGCTGTCTAGTGCTTTTTTGAAAAAAATGCGCGTTTGGTTATGGTTTGCACATTTTGCCGCTTATTCCTCCACTTTCTGCGTGGTGGCACGGCTACCCAGGCCAAAAAGCTTATACGCAGCTGTCACTGCCGCCAGGAAGATCACCCCGACAAACAGCGACATGCGGGTATCTTCATTAAAGTACATTCCGATTAATACGCAAACCAGGAACGCCATCGTTAAATAGTTCGCATACGGGAACAGAATTGAGCGGAACGGATGGCTTTCAATCGCCTTTTTATGCGCATGGCGGAAACGCAGCTGGCTTATCAGGATAACAAACCACGGCACCATGCCCGGCAGCACGCTGGCGCTATAGACGTAAACAAATACGCGCTGCGGGTTAGGAATGATGTAATTCAGACAAGAGCCAACCAGCAGTATCGCAATGGAGACCGCCACGCCCGCAACCGGAACGCCAGCACGTGAGACTTTACTCATCGCCGCAGGCAGCTGGTTATTCTTCGAGAGTGCATAAAGCATACGACCACAGCTGTACATTCCACTGTTACAGCCTGACAATGCCGCCGTCAGTACCACAAAGTTGATGATACCTGCCGCCGCCGTGATGCCAATTTTCGCGAAGGTTAAAACAAACGGGCTACCGGTCGTGCCAATTTCGTTCCACGGGAAGATGGTCACGATGACGAAGATCGCGCCCACATAGAAAATCAGGATACGCCACAGCACCTTACCCACCGCACTACGCAGCGTGACTTGCGGGTTTTTCGCTTCACCGGCGGTAATACCGATAAGCTCCACGCCCTGATACGAGGCCACAACGATACACAGCGCCGTCAGGAAGCCCTTCCAGCCGCCAGCGAAGAAGCCGCCGTTTTCAGTCAGGTTACCAAAGCCGATAGCGTGTCCGCCGTTGCCAAAGCCGAAGAAAATCACGCCCAGGCCAACGACAATCATCACGATAATCGTGGTAACTTTAATCATTGCGAACCAGAACTCAATTTCACCGTAAAGGCGCACGGCGGCCAGATTTGCCAGCGCCACCAACCCTACGGCAATGAGCGCGGGTATCCACTGAACCATGTCCGGGAACCAGAACTGGACGTAGACCCCTATCGCGGTGATCTCTGAGATGCCTACCGCCATCCACATAAACCAGTATGACCAGGCCGTCAGGTAGCCGAAGAACGGGCTCATATAGCGATGCGCGTAAACGGCGAAAGAACCGGTCACTGGCTCCAGGAAGAGCATTTCGCCCATCGAACGCATAATGAAGAAAACAAACAGCCCGGCGATAATATACGCCAGTAATACGGAAGGGCCTGCCCATTTGAGCGTACTTGCGGAGCCCATAAACAGGCCGACGCCGATAGTGCCGCCCAGCGCTATCAGTTCAATATGACGAGCTTCCAGCCCACGCTGTAGCTCCGGTTTTTTCTCTGCCATAGATCCTCGATTGTGTTTGCTGTTTCCCGACTTAAGACCGGGTATTGTTTTTTAGGGGTACTAAAATACGGAGCGAATGGTTTCTTAAAATCTGCCAAATGGCAAACGATGCATTAAAAAAATGAATGCATTGCACAGATTATCAGCAGTTTTGCAGGGGAGTTGCAGCGCGAATAGCATATCGCGCTACATTTTGATTACATTTTCCCGGTGTAATGCCAGGCGAGGTAGCGAAGCAGGCGAATCTGTCGTTTAATGCGCGTCGGTTGCGATAGCAGGCGGTACAGCCACTCAAGGCCCAGATTTTGCCAGACCTTGGGCGCACGCTTAACGTGGCCAGTAAAGACGTCGTACGTGCCGCCGACGCCCATGTACAGGGCATCCGGGCAGACCAGACGGCAGTCACGCATCAGGATCTCCTGGCGCGGGGAACCCATCGCCACGGTGACAATTTTCGCCCCGCTGTCGCGAACGCGCGCAAACAGCGCCTGCCGATCTTCCGGTTTGAAGTACCCATCCTGGCTGCCGACAATATTAACATTCCATTGACGACGCAGTTTCTCCTCCGTCTGGACCAGTATCTCCGGCTTCCCGCCAATCAGGAACACGGGCGTGCCCTGCGCACCTGCGCGGGCCATAAGCTGCTCCCAGAGATCGGCACCCGCCACGCGGGAAACATTAGCGTCAGGATACTTTTTACGGATTGAGCGAACCACGCTGATACCGTCCGCGTATTTAAACTCAGCGGCTTCAATCAGACTTTTGACTTCCGCATTATCCTCAACTGCCAGCATTTTTTCCGCATTGATGGCCACCAGCGTCCCGGATTTCATTTGGCCGTCGGCAAAAAGAAAATCCAGTGCGTGCTGCATGTCGCGCCAGCCAATAAGCTGCAAACCACGTAGCGCATAGCGCGGTGCAGACGTTTTATCAGTCATTACTATCCTTACTCAGACTTGCGACAGCGTTGTACTGCCCTGCGGCTCGCGCTTGTGCACAAGCCCTGCACTGTCAAACAGCCAGTACAACAATTTAGCCAGTAACAGGCAGACGCCGAAAATGACCATGAAGAACACCACGCGCGAAACGAATGAGTCCAGCCCTTCGCGCGCCAGAACGATCATATTGAAAATGGCACCAAAGCAGAAACTGTGCAAAATGGCCGCTTTATAGCGGTTGGTCTCTTCGTTGCCACGCACGTAAAGCCAGTCGAACCACTTGATAATCAGCCCCACGGCAACCGCCCCGGGGAGTATGAACCACGCCCCTCCCATCACGACCAGAGAGCCAATCAGCGTTGGCGAGATGGCCAGTCCGGAATGGTTGTTCAGTACTTCCCAGGTAAAATAGTTCGCGGTATTGAGCACCACGCCAGGACGGTCCGGCCATAGCCAGGAAGGGATAAAGACGTAGAAGTCGCGAACGATTGGCGCCAGGCCCTGGAAATCAATCTTGTCGTAGTTTTGCAGCAGTAATGCCAGGTTTTCCCACGGCGAGAAGGTATCACGCGTCAGGTAGAGGAACGTGTAAAACGCTTCATCACCCGCCACATTCATTCCGTAGCGCTTCAGTGCCAGCCAGAACATCCCGACAACGCCAAACACCCCAGCCGCCACCAGCATCCACAGCGAGATCCAGCCGCGAATAATGCCGATAAACAGGAAGATCGCGAAGGCGATAATGATGTTCGCGCGCGTCCCCCCCACAATCATGTAGGTCAGAATGCCGAACGCGACGGTGCTGACCAGGAAGAACAGCCACGCTTTGCTGTCCTGGCGCAGGAAGAAGATCACCAGCATTGCCGGGATGAAGAAGTAGAAGAAACGCTTAAGCGCCACGCCTGAGACTTCGGCCGAAAAAATCTGGCTGTAGGAGTGCAGCTTAAACAGCAGGAAGCCGTTATGCATGAAGAAGATACCGACACTGACCAGGGCGATGGTCATTAGCATCACCCATGTCAGGTGGGTCTCCACCCTGTTCATGGTAAAAAGCGCCCGGCGTGGTGCGGTTGCCTGCGTTGAACGCAGCCGCGTTTTATAGGTGACGTAGTAAACTGCATAGAAACAGGTTGCAGCCAGAAGTGCCTGGAGCAAAATTTCTGGTGGCGCGACGCTAACGTCGAAGCGGAAGACCAGAATGCTGGTTAGCGGGAACCCGAAAAAGAACGTCAGCAAAAACAGTAATGAGAAGAACACGTTAAAGTTGAAACGCACGCGGCGGAATTCGAACCAGGTGAGCGTAGCGATAAACAGCGTGCTCAGGAGCCAAACGACCAGTAAACCGCTGAATTGCAACTGGCTCATGCTTTGTCTCCTGCAGCGATACGCAGCGCACGGTGCCACGGCGAGAGGTAATTCGGGCTAAAGAAGTCGATGGAATTCTTATCCACCAGCGCCAGTTGTCGCTGTGCTTCCCGAACAACTTCTTCATTAAGCACATCGGTGGTAAACAGCACCGGCAGATTCTGCTCGACCATATCTTGCCAGAACGGATTATCGCGATTAAGTACACAGGGGATCCCGGCCTGAATCAGTAGACACAGTGTGCCAATCCCCTGCTGGCGGGCAAAAATAAAATACCCGAGATCGCATTTCCTCAGCAGAGCAAGGTACTCATCAAATTCCAGCTTATTATCGAGAATTTGCAAATTCCCGGCGCTGAATAACGCCAGCCCCTGTTGGCGAACCTCGTCGATATAGGCGTCGTTGTTGAGGGGGTAACCCATCGGGACAACCACATTGACGGTATCGCCAAATTGCTGATAAACAGCCCTGAGCGCGGCAGCATGTTCGTTGCTGCGATCGCCAGAGTTACCGACCAGAATCGTCAGTTTCCCCTCCCGTGGCGTGTCGGTCCCCATGGTGTTCAGCGCCGGGTTCATTCGGGTCGGGAAATAGAGCAATTCGCCGCGCACATCAGGATGCTGTTTCGCAAAATAATTCAGATCGCCACGGGTGGCAAAAACACAGCCCACGCGTCCCTGCGCCATGCGACGCAGCGGGTAGAAAAGCCGGAATTTCCAGCCGCGGGAAACCTCGTAAAGATCGGCCCCCCAGATATGCCAGCTGCACTGGGAGGGTTTAATTCCGCCGCTTAACAATGCCAGCCACAGACCGGTATTAAACTGTCCGTGGAAGAAGAAGCGTTGCTCACGATCCGCTTTGGCTTTGGCAACGACCGCCTTCGCCAGCGTAGCCTTATCCGGCCAGAAGCGAATCTTCAGCGCCGGAAACGCCTCGCTCAGGCCCTTATCCTGACCTGCAACCATAAACTCACGCGCATCAGGATCGCCCGATGCCAGTTCGTCGTTGAAGAACCGCAAAACGGTCTGGTTATGGTGTGGGATATCCGATCCCAGGATGTGAATCAGTGCAGTCATGCGCGTTTACGCCACAATAAAAATACGCCGCAACAGGCAGCAAAATAAACGATATAGGTTGCCATGTAGGCCTGAGCCGCTCCCAGCGCCCCGTGTGCGGGGATCAGCCAGTGCGAGAACGCCGTCAGGAGCGTAAACTGGCTAATTTCCGCCAGGATATACAAACGCAGCGAGGCTTTCGCAATCACCAGATAGCCAAAAACGTAAGCCCCCACTTTCAGTACATCCCCCACCAGCTGCCAGGCAAAGAGATCGCGCATGGCGGTAAACTTCGCCGAGAAAAGCAGCCAGATGGCAACATCGCGCAATAACCAGACGGTAAAACTCGCAGCCGCAACAGCCGGCAACACAAAGCGCAGAGATCGAAAAATCTCACGGGTAATATCCTGTCTGGACGTCAGGCGCGATAAGGTTGGCAGTAAATAAACGCTAAAGGAAGCCGTTATAAACTGGAGGTAGGCGTCGGAAATGCTACTTACGCCCTGCCAGATACCGACCTCATCCCAGCTATAATGCGCCGCCAGCAGGTTTCGCATCATCACGTAGGCCACGGGTAGCGTGACGGAGGTGATGAGCGCCATCAGGGTAAATTTACCCAGCTGGCTGGCAAGAATCTTATCCCATTGAGGTTTCAGGTAGCTCAGAGGGATGACGCCACGACGCATCAGCATAAAGGCGGCAGGAACAACAACCAGCGCCGGGACGAGCGCCAGCCCCAGCAGTGCGCCTTCATACCCTCCAAGGCGATAGCAGAAGTAATAGGCAATAACGCCGATGACGCTCCCGAGAATTAACGCAAGGGCATTCCCGGCAGCATCACGAAAGCCTTTCATCAGCGCCAGCAGCAGGTTAGCCCAGGCAATCCCCATCTGAACCAGCGCAACCAGACGCACCAGCCCCTGGTAATGGGTGTGCCCAAACAACCCCTGGCTGATGGGCGCCGCCGCCAGCAGAAAGATAATCGCCATCAGGGTTGAAAACCCCGTGACCATCGCCGAGGAGGTGCCCACCACCCTGCGAAGCTGAGCCGCATCATCGTGATACTGCGCAACGTATTTGGTCACGCCGTTAAAGATGCCGGCACCGGCCAGCACCCCAAGAACGGTAACAAGCTGACGGAAATTACCCGCCAGCCCCACACCCGAGGGGCCAAATGAGACGGCCAGCAGCTTGACGACCAGCAGCCCGGCGCCAATTTTTACAAGCGTGGACGCGGCGGTCCACACCGATGCTTTTGCCAGAGACATATCAGCCGAAATAACTCAGAAGGGTATTAATCACCGTACGCTGGTTAACCGGCGCGAGGTTGTAGAACAGTGGCAGGCGAAGCAGACGCTCACTTTCTTTAGTGGTGTAACGGTCTTCACCTGAGAATACCCCAAACTCCTCGCCCGCCGGGCTGGAGTGCAGCGGAATGTAGTGGAACACCGCCATAATTTCGGCTTCTTTCAGCCAGGCAATAAGCTGGCTGCGATCGTCGTTATCGCGTAGCTTGATGTAGAACATATGCGCGTTGTGGACGCAATCTGCCGGGATGGTCGGCAGCTCAATACGCCCGGCGTTTGCCAGAGGTTCAAGCGCATCGTAATAGGTTTGCCACAGGGAGAGACGCTGAAGGTTGATGCGTTCCGCCGCTTCAAGCTGCGCCCACAGATAGGCCGCCTGCAGATCCGCCATCAGATAGCTTGAGCCAATATCGCGCCAGGTATATTTGTCGACCTGGCCACGGAAGAACTGGCTACGGTTGGTGCCTTTTTCGCGGATCACTTCCGCACGCTCCACCAGCGCCCGGTCGTTAATCAGCGTCGCACCGCCTTCTCCACCCGCGGTGTAGTTTTTGGTTTCGTGGAAACTAAAGCAGCCAATATGGCCGATCGTGCCCAGCGCGCGTCCCTTGTAGGTCGACATCACGCCCTGGGCGGCATCTTCCACCACGAACAGATTATGTTTTTTGGCGAGCGCCATGATGGTGTCCATTTCACAGGCCACACCCGCGTAGTGAACCGGCACGATCGCGCGCGTTTTGTCGGTGATAGCCGCTTCAATCAGCGTCTCGTCAATGTTCATGGTATCCGGGCGGATATCCACAAAGACGATTTTCGCCCCGCGCAGGACAAACGCGTTCGCTGTGGAAACGAAGGTATAGCTCGGCATGATCACTTCATCGCCGGGCTGGATATCCAGCAGCAGCGCCGCCATTTCCAGAGATGCCGTACAGGACGGGGTCAGCAGCACTTTGGCACTGCGAAAACGCTGTTCCATCCACTGCTGACAGCGACGGGTAAAACCGCCGTCACCACAAAGTTTGCCGCTGCCCATGGCAGACTGCATATAGTCGAGTTCCGTTCCGACGACGGGTGGTGCGTTAAATGGAATCATCTTGTCACCTGTATAACCAGTAGGCGGTGGCGTCGATGTTGGCACCACTCGCAATATAACGTTTAAGCGCAGCGGTGTTGCCCACCTGGGTCGCCACCCGCAGCGTCGAAACCTGCTGCTGTTGCGCCCAGTGCATCGCCGCCTGCATGAGTTTTTCACCCATGCCACGCCCGGCTAATAAGCCAATACGCGCCTCACGCTCGTTGAGCTTACGCAGAGAGACGAACCCCTGGATTTGACCGTCTCCAGCACGAAAAACCAGGCAGACGTGGTCAAAGGTGCCTTTGACCGCATTCTCCACCCACTGCGCGTAGAAACGACCGCTGTCGTCAGGCGCGTACCAGGGCGTGCGAAAACGGCTCTGAGCAAACGCCCGAACCGCCATCTGACGCAGCACGGGAATATCCTGTTCGGTTGCAAATTCCGCGCCTGACGCATCATGCCGGGTGAGCGTTATAGAAAGATCGACCTCACCTTCAACCAGCTTAAAGCCGTGTTGCTGGAGCGCATCAAGCAGGTCAGCACGGTCCGCAGGGATCTTCGCCTGAACCCTCTGCCAGGCAGTAAAGTCAGATTCCGTCAGTGCCGGCGCATCATCTCGCAGACGCGCAATGGCCGAGGGTAGACCGAAAAAGGTACTCTCCCAGTTCAGGGGTTCAAGCACCCCATTCAGGCTACTCAACGCCAGACACCTTTGGTATCAACGATGTACTGCTGACGAACAGTATCACCGGACGTTGCTTTAAATTCTTTATGATCCACCAGCAGCACCAGCACATCCGCTGTCGTCAGCGCATCCTCCAGCGCGGTCAGCGTACAGTGCCCCGCCAGTTTTGCCGGCAGTTCATGAATATTCGGTTCGACCACCAGCGTTTCGCCCTTGTGCCATTCGGCAATCATCTCAGCAATTTCCATTGCCGGGCTTTCACGCAAATCATCAATGTTCGGTTTAAATGCCAGACCAAAGCAGGCAATTTTCAGTTCACTGGCGCGCTTGCCGCTCTCTGCCAGACAATCCGCTACCGTGGTTTTAACCTGATTGAGAACCCAGTGAGGTTTGCTGTCGTTCACTTCACGCGCGGTGCGAATCAGACGTGCCTGCGCCGGGTTTTGCGCCACGATAAACCACGGATCGACGGCGATACAGTGACCGCCCACGCCAGGGCCTGGCTGCAGAATGTTGACGCGCGGATGGCGATTCGCCAGGCTGATTAACTCCCAGACGTTAATCCCCTGATCGGCGCAAATCAGCGACAACTCATTCGCAAACGCGATGTTCACGTCACGGAAGCTGTTTTCCGTCAGCTTGCACATCTCGGCGGTGCGGGAGTTAGTCACCACGCATTCGCCTTCAAGGAAAATCTTGTACAGCGCGCTGGCACGTTCGGAACAGACTGGCGTCATACCGCCAATCACGCGGTCGTTTTTAATCAGTTCGACCATGACCTGCCCCGGCAGCACGCGCTCCGGACAGTAGGCAATATTGACATCGGCCTGCTCACCCGCCTGCTGCGGGAAGCTTAAATCAGGTCGCGCTTCAGCCAGCCACTGCGCCATCAGCTCGGTTGCCCCAACCGGAGAAGTTGATTCCAGGATCACCAGCGCCCCTTTCTTCAGCACAGGCGCAATGGATTTCGCCGCCGACTCGACGAAGGCCATGTCGGGCTCGTGGTCGCCTTTAAATGGCGTTGGAACAGCAATCAGGTACGCATCGGCTTCAACAGGCGTCGTGCTGGCACGCAAGAAGCCCCCCTCAACCGCCTCTTTCACCACGCGATCAAGATCGGGCTCCACAATATGAATTTCGCCACGGTTAATGGTTTCTACCGCACGCGCGTTGATATCCACACCGACAACCTGCTTTTGACGGGAGGCAAACGCTGCCGCAGTAGGCAAGCCAATATAGCCAAGACCAATGACAGAGATGGTAGTAAAACTCATAGCGATATCCGATTGTGTTTAAGTGCATGCAAAATACGACCACAAGCCTGCCCGTCTCCGTACGGATTATGGGCCCGGCTCATCGCCTGATACTCTTCATCGTCGTGCAGCAGGCGCGTGACCTCTTCGACGATCAACTGTGTGTCGGTGCCGACCAGGCGTACCGTTCCCGCTTTGACGGCTTCCGGACGCTCGGTCGTTTCACGCATCACCAGAACGGGCTTGCCAAGGGACGGTGCTTCTTCCTGAATGCCACCAGAATCGGTGAGGATCAGCCAGGCATGATTCATCAACCAGACAAACGGCATGTAATCCTGAGGTTCAATGAGAAGGACATTTTCGACATGACCCAGGATGCGGTTGACGGGCTCGCTAACATTTGGGTTGAGATGCACCGGATAAACTATCTGTACATCGTCGTTCTGCGCGGCAATTTCAGCCAGTGCATGACAGATTTGCTCAAAGCCCCGACCAAAGCTTTCACGACGGTGACCAGTGACCAGAATGGTTTTTTTGCCATTGTGCAGGAAGGGGTAACGGGCAGCGAGGTCCTTCTGCAGATCGTTGTTTGCCAGTACACGGTCGCGTACCCAGATCAACGCATCAATGACCGTATTGCCGGTTACAAAGATTTTGTTATCAGCGATATTTTCACGCAGCAAGTTCTGACGCGAGTTTTCGGTTGGCGCAAAGTGGTACATGGCCAGATGACCGGTGAGCGTGCGGTTGGCCTCTTCCGGCCATGGGGAATATAGGTTTCCGGTACGCAGACCCGCCTCAACATGACCGACGGGAATACGCTGGTAAAACGCAGCCAGACTTGTCGCCACGGTGGTGGTGGTGTCACCGTGAACCAGTACAACGTCAGGTTTGAATGACTCCAGAATCGGCTTGAGCTCTTGCAGAATCCGGCAGGTTATCTCGGTCAACCCTTGCCCCGGCTTCATAATATTGAGGTCATAATCCGGGACGATGGAAAAGAGCGTTAAGACCTGATCGAGCATCTCACGGTGTTGGGCTGTGACGCACACTTTCGCTTCAATATCAGGATCATTGGCCAGCGCGTGAACCAGAGGTGCCATCTTAATGGCCTCCGGCCTGGTGCCAAATACGGTAAGTACTTTCACATCGATTCTCTTCGATTAGACGATGAAGGCCTTAGCCTTCATCGTAGACGGCGTTCTTAGTTTGTGCGACGACGCGTTAACGCCACGCCAGCGCCCGTCAGTGCGCCTACAATCCCCCACATGATCATCAGGAATGCACGACGCGGACTATCGCGTTTTACAGGTTCTTCAGGCGTTCGCAAATAACGATAGGTCTGAAAACGCGGGTCCAGCGTTGGACCAACATTCAGGGTAGTGAGCATCGCGCGGTTTTGATCGTAGTCGAGGTCAAAATCAGGGCCAACGGCCTGGAGGTTTTCCAGACGGGCCTGCAGCATTGGGCGACCAAGCAGGAACATCTCAGAATCAGGCAATTCATCAGCCGGGACATCTGTCTCAGTGCGGGAAATATTGCGCTGCTCCGCAATTTTCAGCGCCTGTTCAATATTGTGTACACGGCGAGAGAAAATGGCTTTTGCCACCTCTTCCTGACGTTTTACCTGGGCTTTCATCTGGATGGTACGAGCCGCCCAGGCACCTTTAAGCTCTTCATTCAGATGGCTTGCGGCACGCTGGCTGGCAAACGCGACATACTGGCGCAACAGGTTGTTGGCATCCGGCGCAGTTTCTGCAATCAGCTTAACGCTGTCGTTAACGTTACGCAGCGCATCACCCGGCGTAAATTGGATGTTGTTTATCAGGTCATCCAAAAACGCGGCATCCGCTTTGCTGTTGCCCACCATACGCTGCTTGTAATAATCCGTCTGACTCCAGAAATCGCGGCGTGTATCCCACGAGGCCAGTTGCATCACAAACTCTTTGTATGCCTCATCCATGACGGAAGCCTGATCGGGTGTCGCCAGATTCGCCTTGATATCCAGATTACGCAGGAACTGCTGCTGGGAATAAAACCCGCCGAGCATGTTAACCGTTGGTCTGTCTGTAATTGCTGTGGCGCTCCACTCTTGTTTTGCAAAGAAGGTGTAGGCCAGCGCTAACAGTGCGAACCCCAGCGCGATCCCAGCAATCCAGAGTTTGCCTGCCCATAACACGCGAAACAAACCCCGAATATCCAGTTCATTCTCAGTTACCACTGATTTCGCTCCCGCCAACGGTTGAGTCATCATAGTCCCGGTTTTACTTAGTTAATGTTGTGTTTTTGTCATTGTTACGACGCATCCTGCGTTTCAGACGTTTAATGAATCGCGCCACTTTCCATGCGCGCTTAATACAGTAGCCGTACAGGAAAAATGCCAGCAAGAATAATGCCAACATAACCCACTCAGGAATAATATGAGAATATTCCGCAGCTACGCCAATTGCTGCCAGAATAGCGGCGGCCAGGGTGATCAGAACAAACGCCTGACGTGAAGTAAAACCCGCGCGCATGATGAGATGATGAATATGCTGACGATCAGGAGAGAAAGGACTCATCCCTTTACGCAGACGACGATACATAATCGCCACCATATCCATTAATGGAATGGCAATAATCCACAGTGCTGTTACCGGGCTAATTGGGTGGGTTTCACCCTGTGTGGTTTCCAGCAAAATCCAGATAACGGTAAAACCGATCAACGTACTGCCCGCATCGCCCATAAAGACTTTATAGCGGCGGCCAAGCGCACCAAGGTTTAAAAGGATATAAGGGAGGATGGCGGCAATCATGGCAAAACACCACATTGCCAGACTGTACTGGCCATCAAACCACAAAATAATGCCGATTGCGGCGAACGAGACGGAAGACAATCCACCGAGCAGGCCGTCAATCCCATCTACCATGTTGAAAGCATTGATCGCCGCCCAGACGGCAAAGAGTGTCAGGAAGAAGCCAAATGGACCCAGGACTAACTCCCAGGGACCAAAAACATAGCCGAGACTCCGGAGATACAGCCCACCGACAACCATCATAATTACGCCAATCCCCGCCTGAACGGTGGCGCGTATTTTTACCGCGATATCAAATCGGTCATCAAGGGCCCCGATCAGCACCAGAACACCGGCACAGGCGATGTAGAGAGCGGCATGCGGGATATAATAATCGGCAATGCCAAACGTGAAGCAAATCCCTGCATAAACAGAAATCCCGCCGACCAAAGGAATAAGTCCCTGATGACGTTTACGAAAATTAGGTTTATCCACCAACCCTATTCGCTTTGCCACCTTACGGGCGATGAACAAAAAACAGGTTGTGAATAAAAAAATACTGATCAGTTCAGTAACGGCGGTGAATAGATTCACAATGGATTGCTCTCAACAAATGTTAGTCCCGGAAGTATAACCATGAAGCCACTGCCTCAGAAGTAATAAAGATGGCCTCTTACAACTCCCTTTGTATATTTTTCAATCAATTATTTATTTGACTGCACAAACGGTTCTATTGTCGCACCGACCGGTCAAAATTGGGAGTAGGTGATACTAGCGTATAGTCCATAAAAGAAAAACGCCACGTAAAAACGTGGCGTTCACTGGCTTTATTTGCGTTACGAGCGTTTCATCATGTCGAAGAAATCGTCGTTGGTTTTGGTCATCGCCAGTTTATTAATGAGGAACTCCATTGCATCGATTTCACCCATTGGATGGATGATTTTGCGCAGGATCCACATTTTCTGCAGCTCTTCCTGTGTGGTGAGCAGCTCTTCTTTACGGGTACCGGAACGGTTGTAATCGATAGCCGGGAAGACGCGTTTTTCTGCAATCTTACGAGAGAGGTGCAGTTCCATGTTGCCTGTGCCTTTAAACTCTTCGTAGATAACTTCGTCCATTTTAGAGCCGGTATCGATCAGCGCCGTCGCGATGATGGTCAGGCTGCCGCCCTCTTCCACGTTACGTGCAGCACCGAAGAAACGCTTCGGACGATGCAGGGCGTTGGCATCCACACCACCGGTCAATACTTTACCGGAAGCCGGAACCACAGTGTTGTACGCACGGGCCAGGCGCGTAATGGAGTCGAGCAGGATGATCACGTCTTTCTTGTGCTCAACCAGGCGTTTCGCCTTCTCGATAACCATTTCCGCAACCTGAACGTGACGAGATGCAGGTTCGTCAAAGGTAGAAGCCACAACTTCACCTTTAACCAGACGCTGCATCTCCGTTACTTCTTCCGGACGTTCGTCAATCAGCAGCACCATCAGCACACAGTCTGGGTGGTTATAGGCAATGCTCTGCGCGATGTTCTGCAGCAGCATGGTTTTACCCGCTTTTGGCGGTGCCACAATCAGACCACGCTGACCACGACCAATTGGTGATGCCAGGTCCAGAACACGCGCAGTTAAGTCTTCGGTAGAACCGTTACCACGCTCCATGCGCAGGCGAGAGTTCGCGTGCAGCGGCGTTAAGTTCTCAAAGAGGATCTTGTTACGTGAGTTTTCTGGTTTGTCGTAGTTAACTTCATTAACTTTCAACAGCGCAAAGTAGCGTTCACCCTCTTTAGGAGGACGAATCTTACCTGAAATGGTGTCACCAGTGCGGAGGTTGAAACGGCGGATTTGGCTAGGGGATACGTAGATGTCGTCAGGGCCGGCGAGGTAGGAGCTGTCTGCAGAGCGGAGGAAACCAAATCCGTCTTGCAATATCTCCAGCACACCGTCGCCAAAGATATCTTCGCCACTCTTCGCGTGCTGCTTCAGGATGGCGAAAATGATGTCCTGCTTGCGCATACGAGCCTGGTTTTCCAGCCCCATATTTTCGCCGAGAGTGATCAGCTCAGAAACCGGCGTATTCTTTAATTCGGTAAGATTCATAATGGTGTGGGTTCTTAAACTCGGGGTGATTCTCGAACTTAATGTTGTGAATGGTATGGCAGGGTCATCCATGCCTGTTTAGCGGCCATCAACTCATGTCTGTTCGCTGTCTGGTCACAGGGAAAGAACGCAGAACTGAAACGACAAGACGGATTGAGTGACAAGCCCGGAATTTAGCCACTTCACGCACTGTATAAGTCAACAACGGGAAGTATCGGGTAAAACAAGATTCAAACAACAAGATATGTTTAAAACGAAGTCATAGCTAACTTAGCACGACTTCAGCCGGGCGTCCAGAGTTCCTCATCATTTAGCCGGGAGCTCTGAACGCACAGCGGAGAAACCTTACGCCAGGTTAGCGTCGAGGAACTCTTTCAGTTGACCTTTGGACAGCGCGCCCACTTTGGTCGCCGCCACTTCGCCGTTTTTGAACAGCAGCAGGGTCGGAATGCCACGGATACCGTATTTTGGTGCGGTGCCCGGGTTCTGGTCGATGTTCAGCTTGGCAACGGTCAGTTTGCCCTGATATTCGTCGGCGATCTCATCCAGAATCGGGGCGATCATTTTGCAAGGACCACACCATTCAGCCCAGAAATCGACGAGGATCAGCCCGTCAGCCTTAAGTACGTCCGTGTCAAAACTGTCGTCAGTCAGGTGAATAATTTTATCGCTCATATATAACTCCACAGGAATAAGCCTGGTACGTTGGTTTTGTCTCCACCAACGACGTGTTGATGTCGCATTAACCAACTAAAGGTTGACTTTATTTCACCGGATACGCTTTCGTAAAGCAATAGTAAGCTGATATTCTACCACACTATGAGCAAAACACATTTAACAGAACAGAAGTTTTCCGACTTCGCCCTGCACCCAAAGGTGACGGAAGCCCTTGAAAAAAAAGGGTTTCATAACTGCACGCCCATTCAGGCCCTCGCGCTGCCGCTAACGCTGGCCGGTCGCGATGTTGCAGGGCAGGCGCAAACCGGTACTGGCAAAACGATGGCGTTCTTAACGTCAACGTTTCATTATTTACTTTCTCATCCAGCGATTGCAGACCGCAAAGTTAACCAGCCGCGTGCGCTAATTATGGCCCCAACGCGAGAACTGGCGGTACAGATCCATGCAGACGCTGAGCCCCTGGCACAGGCTACCGGCCTGAAGCTTGGCCTGGCCTATGGCGGCGACGGCTACGATAAACAGCTTAAAGTGCTGGAAAGCGGTGTGGATATCCTGATCGGTACCACGGGCCGCCTCATTGATTACGCTAAACAGAACCACATTAACCTCGGTGCCATCCAGGTTGTGGTGCTGGATGAAGCTGACCGTATGTACGATCTGGGCTTCATTAAAGACATCCGCTGGCTGTTCCGTCGCATGCCTCCGGCAAATCAGCGTCTGAACATGCTGTTCTCCGCGACCCTTTCTTATCGCGTACGTGAGCTGGCGTTCGAGCAGATGAACAACGCCGAATACGTGGAAGTGGAGCCCGAGCAGAAAACAGGTCACCGCATTAAAGAAGAGCTCTTCTATCCATCTAATGAAGAGAAAATGCGTCTGCTGCAAACGCTGATCGAAGAAGAGTGGCCAGATCGCGCCATTATCTTCGCGAACACCAAACACCGCTGCGAAGACATCTGGGGTCATCTGGCTGCAGACGGTCACCGTGTTGGCCTGCTGACTGGCGATGTGGCGCAGAAAAAACGCCTGCGTATTCTTGAAGAATTTACCCGTGGCGATCTCGATATTCTGGTCGCAACCGACGTGGCAGCACGTGGTTTACACATTCCAGCCGTGACGCACGTCTTTAACTATGACCTGCCAGATGACTGCGAAGACTATGTTCACCGTATCGGTCGTACCGGTCGTGCGGGCGCAAGCGGTCACTCTATTAGCCTTGCGTGTGAAGAGTATGCGCTGAATCTTCCAGCCATTGAGACCTACATCGGTCACTCTATTCCGCAGAGCAAATACAATCCGGAAGCGCTGCTAAGCGAACTGCCGCCGCCTAAGCGCCTTACCCGCGCCCGCTCCGGCAATGGCCCGCGTCGCTCTGGCGCACCGCGTAATCGTCGTCGTTCAGGTTAAGAAAATATGCTCAGTTCCACCTCGCTTTATGCGGCAATTGATCTCGGTTCGAATAGTTTTCATATGCTGGTTGTGCGCGAGGTGGCGGGAAGCATACAAACGCTGACGCGTATTAAGCGCAAGGTCCGCCTCGCGGCGGGCCTGAGCAGCGATAACCACCTATCCCATGAAGCCATGGAACGTGGCTGGCAGTGTCTGCGGCTCTTTGCTGAGCGTCTGCAGGATATCCCGCATTCCCAAATTACCGTTGTCGCCACGGCGACGCTCCGCCTGGCAGTTAACGCCGTAGATTTTATTGCTAAAGCGCAGGAAATTCTGGGGTGTCCGGTTCAGGTTATCAGCGGTGAAGAAGAAGCCCGCCTGATCTATCAGGGCGTTGCCCATACGACAGGAGGTGACGATCGCCGTCTGGTCGTGGATATCGGCGGTGCCAGCACCGAACTCGTGACCGGCACCGGCGCCCAAGCAACGTCACTGTTCAGCCTGTCGATGGGCTGCGTGACCTGGCTTGAGCGCTACTTCACTGACCGGAATCTGGGGAAAGAAAACTTCGACGAGGCGGAGAATGCCGCACGCGAGGTGTTGCGTCCGGTCATGAATGAACTTCGTTATCACGGCTGGAAAGTCTGCGTGGGTGCTTCTGGCACTGTGCAGGCCTTGCAGGAAATCATGATGGCGCAGGGAATGGATGAGCGGATCACGCTTGCCAAGCTCCAGCAGCTTAAACAGCGCGCTATTCAGTGTGGGCGGCTGGAAGAGCTTGAAATTGAAGGCCTGACGCTTGAACGTGCGCTGGTTTTCCCGAGCGGGCTGGCCATTCTGATTGCGATTTTCACCGAGCTAAACATTCAGTGTATGACGCTGGCTGGCGGCGCACTGCGAGAAGGCCTGGTCTATGGGATGTTGCATCTGTCGGTTGATCAGGACATTCGCAGCCGTACTCTGCGCAACGTGCAGCGTCGTTTTCTGGTTGATATCGACCAGGCGGGTCGTGTGGCGCAACTGGCATCACGCTTCGCCGATCAGGTTGCCACCGGCTGGGATCTTGACCCTTTGAGCCGTGATTTATTGCTGAGCGCCTGCGCGCTACATGAAGTGGGGCTGAGCATTGATTTCAAACAGGCCCCTGTTCATGCGGCCTATCTGGTACGTAACCTCGATTTACCGGGCTACACGCCTGCACAGAAAAAGTTGCTGGCAACCCTGCTGCTGAACCAGACCAACGCCGTTGACCTCTCCTCTTTACATCAACAAAACGCCGTACCGCCACGCGTGGCCGAGCATCTTTGCCGACTGCTACGTCTGGCGATTTTGTTTGCCAGCCGCCGCCGCGATGATTTGCTACCTGCCATCAATCTGGTCGCTGATGGCGAGAAGCTTTCGCTGACGTTACCGGAAAACTGGATTGATAATCATCCACTTGGGGCAGAGATGATCGAACAGGAGTGCCAGTGGCAGAGTTATGTACACTGGGTTCTTGAAGTGAAGTAATACCCTGAGCATTGCCGGGTGGCGGTTTCGCCATACCCGGCCTTCGAATAATTATCCTTTCTCTTTGGCTTTCGCGAGCATCGCGCGAATGTTCGCCACGTTAGCCTGCCCCTTGTGCATCCGCTCTTCTGCCGTAATCACTTTGCGCTCCTGCTCCCAGATCAGATCGTCCTGCGGTAGCTCCAGCAGAAAACGACTCGGTTCCGGACGCACCAGTTCGCCATACTGACGGCGCTCTTTGCACAGCGTGAATGTCAGCTCCTTCTGCGCACGGGTGATCCCGACATAGGCCAGACGGCGTTCCTCGTCGACGTTATCTTCATCAATGCTGCTCTGGTGCGGCAGCAAACCTTCTTCCATACCGACCAGATATACATACGGGAACTCCAGTCCTTTTGACGCGTGTAACGTCATCAGCTGAACCTGGTCAGCCTCTTCCTCGCTCTCGCCACGCTCCATCATGTCGCGAAGGGTAAAGCGGGTGACCACCTGAGTCAGGGTCATTGGCTCATCTATCTCCGAGCCTTCCAGCATTTCGGTCATCCAGCTGAAGAGCTGGTTAACGTTTTTCATCCGCATCTCAGCCGCCTTCGGGCTGGCGGAGGTTTCGTACAACCAGGATTCGTAATCAATACCGTGAATGAGATCGCGCACTGCCGCGACAGGTTCACGTTCCGCAAGGCGCTGCACTTCACCCAGCCAGTGGGTGAAACGGGTTAACGAATCGTAACCACGTCCGGTCAGCGTCTGACTCAGCCCCATATCAAAGCTGGCGGTAAACAGGCTTTTGTTGCGGGTCATCGCCCATTCGCCAAGCTTTTGTAGTGTCGCCGGGCCGATCTCACGTTTCGGGGTGTTCACGATGCGCAGAAACGCGCTGTCATCATCCGGGTTGGTGAGCACGCGCAGATAGGCCAGCAGATCCTTGATTTCAGGACGCGAGAAGAACGACGTACCACCCGAAATTTTGTAGGGGATGCGGTTTTGCATCAGCATCTTTTCAAAGACGCGCGACTGGTGGTTACCGCGATACAGAATGGCGTAATCCTTGTACTCGGTTTTATTCACGAAGTGGTGGGCAATGAGCTCGCCGGTAACGCGTTCAGCCTCATGCTCTTCATTATTGGCACTGAGCACTTTCAGCTCGGTGCCGTAACCCAGTTCGGAGAACAGACGCTTCTCAAACACATGCGGGTTATTGGCGATCAGGATATTCGCCGACTTGAGGATACGCCCGGAAGAACGGTAGTTTTGCTCCAGCTTAATCACCTGCAACGCAGGAAAATCTTTGCTTAACAACACCAGATTTTGTGGACGCGCACCGCGCCAGGAGTAAATTGACTGGTCATCGTCACCCACCACGGTGAAACGCGCGCGCTGACCCACCAGCAGCTTCACCAGTTCGTACTGGCTGGTGTTGGTATCCTGATATTCATCCACCAGCAGGTAGCGGATCTTGTTCTGCCAGCGTTCACGTACCTCTTCATTACGCTGAAGCAGCAGCGTTGGCAGGAGGATCAGATCGTCGAAATCCAACACGTTGCACGCTTTCATATGCGCGTCGTACAGACCATAACAGTGCGCGAAGATCCGATCCCGTTCGCCCTTCGCACTCGCTGCCGCCTGTGCAGGCGTCATCAGATCGTTTTTCCAGTTTGAGATCGTCGAGATCAGCTGTTGCAGCAGAACTTTGTCGTCTTCGATCAGGCCTTCGGTGAGCTCTTTGAGCAACGCCACCTGGTCGGTGTCATCGAAAAGAGAGAAGTTGGACTTCATCCCCAGTGCGGCGTATTCGCGTTTAATGATATCCAGTCCCAGGGTATGGAAGGTGGAGATCATCAGCCCGCGCGCCTCTTTGCGCCCCAGCGTCTGGCCAACACGCTCTTTCATCTCGCGCGCTGCTTTATTGGTAAATGTCACCGCCGCAATGTGGCGTGCCTGATAGCCACACCCACGAATTAAGTGGGCGATTTTATTCGTGATCACGCGGGTTTTACCGGAACCCGCCCCTGCCAGCACCAGGCATGGTCCAGTAACGAATTCGACCGCTTGTTGTTGTCCAGGGTTTAAACGCATGGGAATATTGCTCAATCTTCGAACGGGGTGTGGATTGTAGCAGAAAGCCGGGCGCAGATTTACCGGCTAATGATAAAGTGGAGAAATCGCGTTTAACCCGTAGAGCAGAACCATGAAAAAGAGCGCAGCAGCCCTGCATATTCTGGTAAAAGAAGAGAAACTGGCCCAGGAGATCCTTGCCAAGCTGGAGCGCGGCATCAGCTTTGATCATCTGGCAAAGCGCTACTCTAAATGTCCGTCCGGACGCAATGGCGGGGATCTCGGGGAATTTCAACAAGGTGCGATGGTCGGCCCGTTCGATCAGGCAGTCTTTAGCTGCCCGCTCCTGAAGCCCTACGGCCCGGTAAAAACCAAATTTGGCTACCATATCATTAAGGTGCTGTATCGCCGCTGACGCGTGGTATATTGCGCCCCGATTTATTTCAACCAATTCAAGGCACGATCATGGCAAAAACAGCAGCAGCAGTGCACATCCTCGTTAAAGAAGAGAAACTGGCTCTGGATCTTCTGGAGCAAATTAAGAACGGTGCCGACTTCGGTAAGCTGGCGAAGAAGCACTCCATCTGCCCATCAGGCAAACGCGGTGGTGACTTAGGTGAATTCCGTCAGGGTCAGATGGTTCCGTCGTTCGACAAAGTGGTCTTCTCTTGCCCGGTACTGGAGCCAACCGGCCCGCTGCACACGCAGTTCGGTTATCACATTATTAAGGTTCTGTATCGCAAATAAAAAGCCGGGTAGCGGCTGCGCCTTACCCGGCTTACGTCTTAGCGTTTTGTAAGTCGGGTAAGCGAAGCGCCACCCGACAAGGTTGTTAACCCGCTACCGCGATACGTTTCATATCGGTCATGTAGCCACGCAGTTTGTGACCCACTTTCTCGATCTGATGGCTGCGAATCGCTTCGTTCACATCGCGCAGCTGCGCGTTATCCACGGCTCCTTCTGCAATCGCTTTACCCAGATCGCCTGTCTGCAGCGTAGTCATGAACTCTTTCAGCAGCGGTACGCAAGCGTAAGAGAACAGGTAGTTACCATACTCAGCGGTATCAGAGATCACTACGTTCATTTCGTACAGACGCTTACGGGCGATGGTGTTCGCAATCAGCGGCAGCTCGTGCAGTGATTCGTAGTACGCAGACTCTTCGATGATGCCGGAATCCACCATGGTTTCGAACGCCAGCTCAACGCCTGCTTTCACCATGGCAATCATCAGTACGCCTTTATCGAAGTACTCCTGCTCGCCGATTTTACCTTCATACTGTGGCGCGGTTTCGAACGCGGTTTTACCGGTCTCTTCACGCCAGGTCAGCAGTTTCTTATCGTCATTCGCCCAGTCAGCCATCATGCCGGAAGAGAACTCACCGGAGATGATGTCGTCCATATGTTTCTGGAACAGCGGCGCCATGATGGTTTTCAGCTGTTCAGACAATGCGTAAGCACGCAGTTTCGCCGGGTTAGACAGACGGTCCATCATCAGCGTAATACCGCCCTGCTTCAGGGCTTCAGTGATGGTTTCCCAGCCGAATTGAATCAGTTTTTCAGCGTATGCAGGGTCAGTACCCTCTTCCACCAGCTTGTCGAAGCACAGCAGAGAGCCAGCCTGCAGCATGCCGCACAGAATGGTCTGCTCACCCATCAGGTCAGATTTCACTTCTGCAACGAAGGAAGATTCCAGCACGCCCGCACGGTGACCACCGGTTGCGGCAGCCCATGCTTTGGCAATCGCCATACCTTCGCCTTTTGGATCGTTTTCCGGGTGAACCGCGATCAGGGTCGGCACGCCGAAGCCACGTTTGTACTCTTCACGGACTTCCGTACCCGGGCACTTCGGAGCCACCATCACAACGGTGATGTCTTTACGGATCTGCTCGCCCACTTCAACGATGTTGAAACCGTGGGAATAACCCAGCGCCGCGCCATCTTTCATCAGCGGCTGTACGGAACGCACAACGTCAGAGTGCTGTTTGTCTGGCGTCAGGTTAACCACCAGATCCGCCTGCGGGATCAGCTCTTCGTAGGTACCCACTTTAAAGCCGTTTTCGGTCGCTTTACGCCAGGAAGCACGCTTCTCGGCAATCGCTTCTTTACGCAGGGCGTAGGAGATATCCAGACCGGAGTCACGCATGTTCAGGCCCTGGTTCAGACCCTGTGCGCCACAGCCGACGATGACCACTTTTTTACCCTGAAGGTAGCTCGCGCCATCGGCAAATTCGTCGCGCGCCATGAAGCGGCATTTGCCCAGCTGCGCCAGCTGCTGGCGCAAGTTCAGTGTATTAAAGTAGTTAGCCATGGGTGATACCTCGTGATGTTGTGTGTCTTATTGTTCGGTTCGCTGTTCAGCGAGAATGTACCCACATTACAACAGGAAATTCATTGCGGAAATTGATATATTCACAACGTCACGTTGCAATATCTGCAATGTAAAAAAGGGGAGTGACATCAGTGGATTTACGCGATCTGAAAATGTTCCTGCATCTTGCGGAAAGCCGCCACTTTGGCCGCAGCGCCCGGGCGATGCACGTCAGCCCCTCTACGCTTTCGCGGCAAATCCAGCGCCTTGAGGAAGATCTCGGCCAGCCGCTGTTTGTGCGTGATAACCGTACCGTTACCCTCACGGAAGCGGGTGAAGAACTGCGCATTTTTGCCCAGCAGACGCTGTTGCAGTACCAGCAGCTGCGGCACTCGATTGACCAGCAGGGGCCGTCACTTTCCGGCGAGCTGCATATTTTCTGCTCCGTGACCGCTGCCTATAGCCATCTGCCGCCCATTCTCGACCGCTTCCGCGCGGCGCATCCGTCGGTTGAAATTAAGCTCACTACCGGCGACGCCGCCGACGCAATGGAAAAAGTGGTGACTGGCGAAGCGGATCTCGCCATTGCCGGGAAACCCGAAACCTTGCCGGGTGCGGTGGCATTTTCAATGCTGGAGAACCTGGCGGTAGTGCTGATTGCCCCGGCACTGCCCTGCCCGGTGCGTAATCAGGTATCGGTGGAGAAACCGGACTGGTCAACGGTGCCGTTTATCATGGCCGATCAGGGACCGGTACGCCGCCGTATTGAGCTGTGGTTCCGCCGTCAGAAGATCAGCAATCCGTCGATTTACGCAACAGTTGGTGGCCATGAGGCGATGGTCTCAATGGTGGCGCTCGGCTGCGGCGTGGCGCTGCTGCCGGAAGTGGTGCTGGAAAACAGCCCGGAGCCGGTACGTAACCGCGTGATGATTCTGGAACGCAGCGACGAGAAAACACCGTTTGAGCTTGGCGTGTGTGCACAAAAAAAGCGGCTGCATGAGCCGCTTATTGATGCGTTCTGGCAGATCCTGCCAAACCATTAACCTGCGAGGAAGAACCTGAACGCCGGGTTATGCGTCTCATCGTGACAGTCATAGCCCAGTTCGTTCAGCCGCGTTTCGAAATCAGGCTCATGTTCGCCCAGCTCAAACGCTGCCAGCACGCGACCATAGTCCGTGCCGTGGCTGCGGTAGTGGAACAAAGAGATGTTCCAGTGCGTACCCAGCGTATGCAGGAACTTAAGCAGTGCGCCCGGAGATTCCGGAAACTCAAAGCTGAACAGACGTTCCTTGAGCGGTTTCGATGGACGTCCGCCCACCATGTAGCGCACGTGCAGCTTCGCCATCTCGTCGTCAGAGAGATCAACCACGCTATAGCCGCCCTCATGCAGCAGATTGAGGATCTCTTTGCGTTCTTCCAGACCGCGACTCAGGCGCACACCGACAAAAATGCACGCATCTTTGGCGTCAGCAAAACGGTAGTTAAATTCCGTCACTGAGCGGCCGCCGAGTAGCTGGCAGAATTTCAGGAAGCTGCCCTTCTCTTCCGGGATGGTCACCGCCAACAGTGCTTCCCGCTGTTCACCCAGCTCGCAGCGCTCTGAAACATAGCGCAGACCGTGGAAATTAACGTTAGCACCGGAGAGCACATGCGCCAGGCGTTCGCCGCGAATGTTGTGCTGAGCGATGTATTTTTTCATCCCCGCCAGCGCCAGCGCGCCGGACGGTTCCGCCACCGCGCGAACATCCTCGAACAGATCTTTCATCGCCGCGCAGATCGCGTCGCTATCAACCGTGACAATATCGTCAAGATACTCCTGGCACAGGCGGAAGGTCTCATCGCCGATGCGCTTAACCGCCACGCCTTCCGCAAACAGCCCGACGCGCGGCAGGTCTACCGGATGACCGGCATCCAGCGCCGCTTTCAGGCAGGCAGAATCTTCCGCTTCAACGGCAATAACTTTGATCTGCGGCATCAGCTGTTTGATCAGCACCGCCACGCCCGCCGCCAGCCCGCCGCCGCCGACCGGTACAAACACGCGGTCAAGATGGGCATCCTGTTGCAGCAGCTCCAGCGCCAGCGTGCCCTGCCCGGCAATCACCATCGGGTGATCGAACGGCGGTACCCAGGTAAACCCCTGCTGCTGCGCCAGCTCAATCGCTTTGGCTTTTGCTTCGTCGAAGTTAGCCCCGTGGAGCAGCACTTCACCGCCAAAACCTCGCACCGCATCGACTTTGATGTCTGCGGTAGCGACCGGCATCACGATCAGCGCTTTCAACCCTAAGCGAGCAGAGGAGAATGCGACGCCCTGAGCGTGGTTACCTGCAGAGGCGGTAATTACGCCGCGTGCTTTTTGCTCGTCGGTTAACCCGGCCATCATCGCGTAGGCCCCGCGCAGCTTAAAACTGTGTACTGGCTGACGGTCTTCGCGCTTCACCAGGATCACGTTATCAAGGCGCGAAGAGAGTTTTTCCATTTTCTGCAGCGGGGTGACCTGCACCGCTTCATAGACCGGCGCGCGTAGCACCGCTCTTAAATATTCCGCCCCCTCAGGGGCGGCAGATAAGGGTTGTGATTCGGCCATCATTAGCCCCCAAGTTTCGATTTATCGCGCACCGCGCCTTTATCTGCACTGGTGGCAAGGCTTGCGTAAGCACGCAGAGCGAAGGAGACTTCACGCTGACGATCTTTCGGCGTCCAGGCTTTGTCGCCGCGCGCTTCTTGCGCCTCACGACGAGCCGCAATTTCCTGGTCGCTGAGCTTCAGCTGAATACCGCGATTTGGAATATCGATTTCGATCAGGTCGCCATCTTCGATAATGGCGATGTTGCCGCCACTCGCTGCTTCAGGGGAAACGTGGCCGATGGACAAGCCGGACGTACCGCCAGAGAATCGACCATCAGTGATCAGTGCGCAAGCTTTACCGAGTCCCATGGATTTCAGGAAGGTGGTTGGGTAAAGCATCTCCTGCATACCCGGCCCGCCTTTCGGACCTTCGTAGCGGATCACCACCACATCACCTTCCACCACTTTGCCACCGAGAATCGCCTCTACCGCCTCGTCCTGGCTTTCATACACTTTTGCCGGGCCGGTGAATTTCAGGATGCTGTCGTCCACGCCTGCGGTTTTCACGATGCAGCCGTTTTCCGCAAAGTTACCGTACAGCACGGCCAGACCACCGTCTTTGCTGTAGGCGTGTTCCAGCGAGCGGATGCAGCCTTCGGCGCGATCGTCATCCAGGGTGTCCCAGCGGCAGTCCTGCGAGAACGCCTGGGTGGTGCGAATACCCGCTGGACCCGCGCGGAACATCTTTTTCACCGCGTCGTCTTTGGTCAGCATCACGTCGTACTGGTCCAGCGACTCCGGCAGCGACAGGCCAAGCACGTTTTTCACATCACGGTTCAGCAGCCCGGCGCGATCCAGCTCGCCCAAAATACCGATTACGCCACCGGCACGGTGCACGTCTTCCATGTGGTACTTCTGGGTACTCGGCGCGACCTTACACAGCTGCGGGACTTTGCGGGACAGCTTGTCGATGTCGCTCATGGTGAAGTCGATTTCGGCTTCCTGCGCGGCGGCCAGCAGGTGCAGCACAGTGTTGGTGGAACCGCCCATGGCGATATCCAGCGTCATAGCGTTTTCGAACGCCGCTTTGCTGGCGATATTGCGCGGCAGCGCGCTGGCGTCGTCCTGCTCGTAGTAGCGTTTCGTCAGCTCAACAATGCGTTTACCGGCGTTGAGGAACAACTGTTTACGATCGGCGTGGGTCGCCAGCAGCGAGCCGTTGCCCGGCTGCGACAGGCCGAGCGCTTCGGTCAGGCAGTTCATGGAGTTGGCGGTAAACATCCCGGAACAGGAGCCGCAGGTCGGGCACGCGGAGCGTTCCACCTGCTCACTCTGCTCATCAGAGACTTTCGGGTCCGCGCCCTGAATCATCGCATCAACCAGGTCGAGCTTGATGATTTTGTCGGAAAGCTTGGTTTTTCCAGCTTCCATAGGGCCGCCGGAGACGAAGATCACCGGAATGTTCAGACGCAGGGAAGCCATCAGCATCCCTGGGGTGATTTTGTCACAGTTGGAGATACAGACCATCGCATCCGCGCAGTGGGCGTTAACCATGTATTCCACTGAGTCGGCGATCAGTTCGCGAGATGGCAGTGAATAGAGCATGCCCCCGTGACCCATCGCAATACCGTCATCCACCGCAATGGTGTTGAACTCTTTCGCCACACCGCCAGAGGCTTCGATTTGCTCGGCAACCAGTTTACCGAGATCGCGCAGGTGCACGTGACCCGGTACAAACTGGGTAAAGGAGTTCACCACGGCGATAATTGGCTTGCCGAAATCGGCGTCGGTCATTCCGGTGGCGCGCCACAGTGCGCGAGCACCCGCCATGTTACGGCCGTGGGTGGTGGTGGCTGAACGATACTTAGGCATGCTTTATTTACTCCCGTCTGACTATTTAAATGGGACGGTGCGTGCCGTCCCATATTTATACTTAGTGATTAACCTGATCCAACCAGCCGTATTTATCTTCTGTTTCACCGGTGAAGAGGCCAAAGAAGGCTTGCTGAATACGTTTGGTGACCGGGCCGCAGCGGCCTTCGCCCACCTGGATACCGTCTACGCTGCGTACCGGCGTAATTTCAGCCGCAGTACCGGACATAAAGACTTCATCCGCCAGGTAGAGAGATTCGCGGGACAGTACCTGCTCGCGCACTTCGATACCCAGATCTTTCGCCAGCTTGATGATGGCGTCACGGGTGATGCCCGGCAGCGCGGACGAGGTAAATGGTGGCGTGAACAGAATGCCATCTTTTACTTCAAACAAGTTTTCGCCCGCACCTTCTGAGATGTAGCCATTCACGTCGAGGGCAATACCTTCCTGATAACCGTGACGGCGCGCTTCGCTACCGACCAGCAGTGAGGAGAGGTAGTTACCGCCCGCTTTAGCCGCGGTCGGGATGGTGTTCGGCGCCACGCGGTTCCAGGAAGAGACCATTGCGTCGATCCCCTGCTCCAGGGCTTCCGCTCCCAGGTAAGCACCCCATGGGAACGCGGCAATGATCACATCGGTGGTATAGCCTGCTGGTGGGTTAACGCCCATGCCCACATCACCCACAAACACCAGCGGACGAATATACGCGCTGGTCAGGTTGTTTTTACGGATCACGTCACGGCAGGCTTCCATCAGCTCATCAACGCTCTGGGAAACCGGGAAACGATAAATTTTGGCTGAGTCATGCAGACGCTGCATATGTTCACGATGACGGAACACCACTGGCCCTTTGTGAGAATCGTAGCAACGGATCCCTTCAAAGACTGAAGTACCGTAGTGCAGCGCGTGGGACATCACGTGAACCTTCGCGTCCTCCCAGCGAACCATCTCACCGTTGAACCAAATGTAATCAGCTTTTTTTGTCGTCATTTTTTCGTCCTGTCACGCTTAAGCGCGGATTTGTTGTGATGTGGTTGTGCTCTGGCAGATGGCTACATGGGCAACGTCTACCAGCTTTGATAACTGACTAAACAGTAAGTCGACCGGCCGCGGGCTGGCAACGGTTAATTCGATACTGATATTTTCAGCATCAGTGGCCGTCTCCATATTCATAGAGCAAATCTGAAAACCACGATGACGGACCACACGCAAAACGCGTTCTAAGGTTTCTGGATTGAAGCGAGCCTGCACGGCGACCTGATGTTGCATCATGATAATTTCTCCAGCATTTGTGAGTTACTGGCACCTGGCGGTACCAACGGCCAGACATTCTCAAGCTCGTCGATTGAGACATGAAGCAGGTAAGGCCCTTCGCTTGACAGCATGGTGTCGAGTGCCGCTTCAACCTGGTCTTTACGGGTAATGTGCTGGCCAGGGATGCCAAAGGCGCTGGCCAGAGTGAGGAAATCGGGGTTATCGGTCAGGGTGGTTTCGCTGTAACGCTCCTGGAAGAACAACTGTTGCCACTGACGAACCATCCCTAAACGCTGGTTATCGAGTAACACGATTTTCAGCGGCAACTGCTTACGCTTCACGGTGCCCAGCTCCTGAACATTCATCATGAAGGAGCCGTCACCGGAGATACAGATAACGGTATCGTTCGGTCGGGCAACCTGCGCGCCTACTGCTGCTGGCAGACCGAAACCCATCGTCCCTAACCCGCTGGAAGTGATGAAATTTTCCGGGCGAGTGTAGGTCATGTGCTGGGCTGACCACATCTGATGCTGGCCCACGTCGGTGGTAACGACGCTGTCTGCGGGTTTACGATCGGACAACTGTTTCAACAGCAGCGGTGCGTAGATGGCCTCACCGGGGTGGTCGTAACGCCAGGCATGCTCAGCGCGCATATCGGCGGTGTGCTGACGCCATGCGTGGATATCTAACGGTTGCTGCAAAGCGGGTAACAATGCGTTGAGATCACCCTGCAGGGCGACGTGTGCCTGACGCAATTTGTTCATTTCTGCCGGGTCGATATCCATATGGATGACTTTGGCATTCGGCGCGAAGGTGTTCAGCTTACCGGTGACGCGGTCATCGAAACGTGCCCCTACGGCGATGAGCAGATCGCACTCCTGCACCGCCAGGTTTGCGGCTTTGGTGCCGTGCATCCCCAGCATGCCGAGGTAGTACGGATAGTCGGCATCTACCGCGCCCAGACCTTTCAGCGTGCAGGTCGCTGGCATCTGCGTTGTTGCGATAAATTCGCGCAGGGCTGGAACGGCCTGTGCCATGCCTACGCCACCGCCGACGTACAGCATCGGCTGTTTTGCCTGCGCCAGCATCTGGCGCGCCTCTGCAACGTCCTCTTGTGGAAACACATCGTCGCTTTCAACGGTGGAGAAGTGCGGTTCCAGATCGCCGAGAGCCACCTGGATATCTTTTGGGATATCCACAAGAACCGGGCCAGGACGGCCAGAACTGGCAACAGCAAATGCTTCAGCCATCACACGCGGCAACTCTTCCAGAGACTGGACGAGGAAACTGTGTTTGGTGCAAGCCAGCGATAAACCAAGTACATCCACTTCCTGGAAGGCATCGGTACCGATAAACGGAGAAGCGACTTGACCAGTGATTGCCACGACAGGAACAGAGTCGAGCAGTGCATCAGCCAGACCGGTGATCAGGTTGGTTGCACCCGGTCCTGAGGTTGCCATGCAAACCCCAGTTTTGCCGGTAGCGCGCGCATAACCGATGGCTGCCATTGCTGCGCCCTGCTCGTGTCGGCACAACAGGTGTTCCACGCCGCCGTCATACAATGCATCGTAAATCGGCATAATTGCGCCACCCGGATAACCGAATACTGTCTCGACTCCCTGCGCGCGCAACGCATGTACTACCCACTGTGCCCCATTCATAGTTAGTTCCCCGTCATAAATCGGGAGAAACAGAATTTTGTGCTAGTGTTCATTCTCTGCTCCTCGCTTAAGTTTTTTAGTCATAAAAAAACCCCCGGACCTTTCGGTGCGGGGGTCTTAGTTCGTTAAGGCTTGATTTCTAAGCCTTTCCTCGTCCAAGTGCAGCCCCGCACGGTGGGATAATAATCACCACCACGCTAATCACGACCAGGCTAATCACTCGTAGAAGGGCTGTCATTTTCAGTTCTTTTTGCATCTTGTTCGAAGGAATACCTAAAGAGTTATCACAGTTTTTAAATCAAACACAAGATTTATTTATGACCATTTTGATTAGCACACAAATCATATTCCGAAAAATCATTGTTTTATATGAGAAAAACAGAGTGTGAATATTTTTCATAATTTCAAGCGTACTCAGGCCATCAAAACGAACCGCTCTTTTTCTGCGAGAATGCTTCCGCCAAGACGTAATGGTTACATTTTGTCGTCAAAAGCCTGGAACAGGCGTCGTAAAATACAGAACTGACACTAAAGGTGTGATCGAGATACTGGCATAGTCGGCCCTCAAGGAGGTGCTTATGTCACTGTCAGTTGTTTATACGCGTGCGGCTATTGGAGTCAAAGCACCGCTGATTTCCGTAGAGGTCCATCTGAGCAATGGGCTTCCCGGATTAACGCTCGTCGGCTTGCCGGAAACAACGGTGAAAGAAGCCAGAGATCGGGTACGCAGCGCAATCATCAATAGCGGTTATACCTTCCCCGCAAAGAAGATCACTATCAACCTGGCGCCTGCGGACCTGCCCAAAGAGGGAGGTCGATATGATTTACCTATCGCTATAGCGCTTCTCGCGGCCTCAGAACAGCTTAATGCGTCCAGGCTAGGCTCGTATGAGTTCATCGGTGAACTGGCGCTTACAGGCGCATTGAGGGGCGTTCCTGGCGCAATCTCAGGTGCGCTGGAAGCCATTCGTGCTGGTCGACAAATCATTGTTGCCAATGAAAATGGTTCCGAGGTGAGCCTGATAGCCGAAAAAGGATGCCTGATAGCAGGGCACTTGCAGGAGGTCTGTGCATATCTTGAGGGGCGACATGAGTTAGCAGAACCTGAAGAAACAGGGGATCTCCTACCTGAAAGCCTGGACGATCTCAGCGAGATTATCGGTCAGGAGCAGGGGAAACGGGCACTGGAGATTACCGCTGCCGGAGGGCATAACCTGCTGTTGATTGGTCCGCCGGGTACAGGGAAAACGATGCTGGCGAGCAGATTAAATGGTCTGCTTCCCCCACTCAATAACCATGAGGCACTTGAAAGCGCTGCGATATTTAGCCTGGTGAGTTCTGTGTCGTTACAAAAACAGTGGCGACGTCGCCCCTTCCGCTCTCCGCACCACAGTGCCTCACTAACAGCCATGGTAGGGGGAGGTACTATACCGGTGCCGGGAGAGATCTCATTGGCCCACAATGGCATTCTGTTTCTTGATGAGCTGCCTGAGTTTGAAAGGCGAGTGCTGGATGCTCTGAGGGAGCCTATCGAATCGGGTGAAATTCATATCTCCCGTACACGTGCCAAAATAAGCTACCCCGCGCAGTTCCAGCTGGTTGCAGCAATGAACCCCAGCCCGTCAGGACATTATCAGGGTAATCATAATCGCTGTACGCCTGAGCAGACGCTGCGATATATGGGGAAACTCTCTGGCCCTTTTCTGGATCGTTTCGATTTATCCCTTGAGATCCCTTTGCCTCCCCCTGGCCTGCTCAGCCAGAGTGGCGTTAGAGGGGAGAGCACGGTAGAGGTTCGCGAGCGGGTTATCGCCGCTCAGGCCCGGCAGTATATGCGTCAAAATAAACTGAATGCCCGTCTGGATAATGCTGAGATTCGGCAGTTTTGCCAGCTAAAGGCCGAGGACGCAAACTGGCTGGAAGAAACATTGACGCGATTTGGGCTCTCAATTCGTGCGTGGCAGCGCCTCTTAAAAGTTGCCCGAACTATCGCCGATGTGGAAAGGTGTCATGAAATTGAGAGACAACATCTGCAGGAAGCGTTGAGCTATCGTGCAATCGATCGTCTGCTTTTGCACCTGCAAAAGTTACTGGCGTAAAAAAGGGGCCGTAGCCCCTTTCTTATTAGTCGTCAGACTCGGTGTAGTCTTCTGCACCTTCCATCTGTGGCTTACCGCCAGACAGCGTATGGAAGCGCTTTGGACGCTTAATGCGCGCCATGTACTTGATCCATACACGTTCCGCTTCAGACTGCGGCTCACGCTCGCCACGGCAAACAGAAACAAACTGTTTTTCGTCTTCAGTTGCAGGTTCACGCTTACCCAGATCCAGCTCGTTAAAGGCATAACCATGGCGCTCAAGCAGTTGAGCTTCTTTGATGGTGAAATCGCCGTGACGAGAGAACCCGCGCGGATAATGTTTATTGTCGAAAAAACGATTAGTCGTCGTAAAGCTTTCCGCCATCCTACACGCTCCTAATTCTTTGGCCGAGCTATTTATGGCGCGGAGTATTAGTTACGCTTGACAGAGTGTAAAACAAAACATTTAAATCATAACGACAAATAATTTTGCGGAGAAAGATGTGGATACGGAATTGCTAAAAACTTTCCTTGAAGTGAGCAGAACGCGCCACTTTGGGCGAGCAGCTGAAGCCCTTTACCTGACGCAGTCAGCAGTCAGTTTTCGTATTCGACAGCTGGAAAACCAACTGGGCGTGAATCTTTTTACCCGCCATCGCAACAACATACGTTTAACCCCTGCCGGAGAGAAACTGCTCCCGTACGCAGAAACGCTGATGAATACCTGGCAGGCTGCCCGCAAAGAGGTTGCACATACTTCCAGGCATAATGAGTTTTCAATAGGAGCCAGTGCTTCACTGTGGGAATGCATGCTAAGTCAATGGCTTACCCGGCTGTATCATTCTCATGGGTATTTGCAATTTGAAGCCAGGATTGCACAACGGCAGTCGCTGGTTAAGCAACTTCATGAACGCCAGCTTGATCTTCTGATCACAACCGAAGCCCCCAAGATGGACGAATTTAGCAGCCAGATTGTGGGTCAGTTTGGCCTGGCGCTTTATGCTTCTGAACCTTCAATGATGAAGGCAGACTTGACCTATTTGCGACTGGAGTGGGGGCCTGATTTTCAGCAGAACGAGACAGGGTTGATTGCAGCTGATGATGTTCCGCAGTTAACGACCAGCTCTGCAGAGATCGCCTGCCAGCAACTTTCCTTGCTGAAGGGTTGCACCTGGTTACCTGTCCGCTGGGCTGATGCTAAAGCCGGGCTTCACACTGTATTGGATTCCACAACGCTTACCAGGCCGCTGTATGCGATTTGGCTGCAAAACAGTGATAAACAATCACAGATAAAAGATCTATTAAAAATCAATGTAATAGATTGATACATCAGCCAGCAGGAATGCTGGCTGAAAATTAAGAAGAGAGTTTTCTTCAGTGTTTCAGGCAAAAAAAATCCTTTGCCGGAGCAAAGGATTATATATGGCAGGGGCGGAGAGACTCGAACTCGCGACACCCGGTTTTGGAGACCGGTGCTCTACCAACTGAGCTACGCCCCTAAAGTTTTTTGCCATTAAGCCTGCCAATAAGGCAGGCTTAATGTCTTAATAAGTGGCGGAACGGACGGGACTCGAACCCGCGACCCCCTGCGTGACAGGCAGGTATTCTAACCGACTGAACTACCGCTCCACCGAAGACTGCTGTAACCACCGGATTTATGCACCGGCTTACTACTTAATTTGATGCCTGGCAGTTCCCTACTCTCACATGGGGAGACCCCACACTACCATCGGCGCTACGGCGTTTCACTTCTGAGTTCGGCATGGGGTCAGGTGGGACCACCGCGCTAAAGCCGCCAGGCAAATTCTGTTAATCTGTATCAAGGCTGAAAGTTGATTGTCTGTCTCTTCGCCGAAACAGCTTCGGCGTTGTAAGGTTAAGCCTCACGGTTCATTAGTATCGGTTAGCTCAACGCATCGCTGCGCTTACACACCCGACCTATCAACGTCGTAGTCTTCAACGTTCCTTCAGGACTCTCAAGGAGTCAGGGAGAACTCATCTCGGGGCAAGTTTCGTGCTTAGATGCTTTCAGCACTTATCTCTTCCGCATTTAGCTACCGGGCAGTGCCATTGGCATGACAACCCGAACACCAGTGATGCGTCCACTCCGGTCCTCTCGTACTAGGAGCAGCCCCCCTCAATTCTCCAGCGCCCACGGCAGATAGGGACCGAACTGTCTCACGACGTTCTAAACCCAGCTCGCGTACCACTTTAAATGGCGAACAGCCATACCCTTGGGACCTACTTCAGCCCCAGGATGTGATGAGC
Source organism: Enterobacter sp. CPE_E890 (assembly GCF_046521475.1). Classification (NCBI taxonomy): domain Bacteria; kingdom Pseudomonadati; phylum Pseudomonadota; class Gammaproteobacteria; order Enterobacterales; family Enterobacteriaceae; genus Enterobacter; species Enterobacter sp. CPE_E890. The sequence continues at coordinate 4,827,725 of NZ_JBKFZW010000001.1, forward strand.
CGACATCGAGGTGCCAAACACCGCCGTCGATATGAACTCTTGGGCGGTATCAGCCTGTTATCCCCGGAGTACCTTTTATCCGTTGAGCGATGGCCCTTCCATTCAGAACCACCGGATCACTATGACCTGCTTTCGCACCTGCTCGAGCCGTCACTCTCGCAGTCAAGCTAGCTTATGCCATTGCACTAACCTCCTGATGTCCGACCAGGATTAGCTAACCTTCGTGCTCCTCCGTTACTCTTTGGGAGGAGACCGCCCCAGTCAAACTACCCACCAGACACTGTCCGCAACCCGGATTACGGGTCTACGTTAGAACACCAGCCATTAAAGGGTGGTATTTCAAGGTCGGCTCCACGCAGACTGGCGTCCACGCTTCAAAGCCTCCCACCTATCCTACACATCAAGGACCAGTGTTCAGTGTCAAGCTATAGTAAAGGTTCACGGGGTCTTTCCGTCTTGCCGCGGGTACACTGCATCTTCACAGCGAGTTCAATTTCACTGAGTCTCGGGTGGAGACAGCCTGGCCATCATTACGCCATTCGTGCAGGTCGGAACTTACCCGACAAGGAATTTCGCTACCTTAGGACCGTTATAGTTACGGCCGCCGTTTACCGGGGCTTCGATCAAGAGCTTCGCGTTACCGCTAACCCCATCAATTAACCTTCCGGCACCGGGCAGGCGTCACACCGTATACGTCCACTTTCGTGTTTGCACAGTGCTGTGTTTTTAATAAACAGTTGCAGCCAGCTGGTATCTTCGACTGATTTCAGCTCCACCCGCAGGGGCTTCACCTACATATCAGCGTGCCTTCTCCCGAAGTTACGGCACCATTTTGCCTAGTTCCTTCACCCGAGTTCTCTCAAGCGCCTTGGTATTCTCTACCTGACCACCTGTGTCGGTTTGGGGTACGATTTGATGTTACCTGATGCTTAGAGGCTTTTCCTGGAAGCAGGGCATTTGTTACTTCAGCACCGTAGTGCCTCGTCATCACACCTCAGCGTTAATAAACGACCGGATTTACCTAATCGTTCCGCCTACATGCTTAAACCGGGACAACCGTCGCCCGGCTAACATAGCCTTCTCCGTCCCCCCTTCGCAGTAACACCAAGTACAGGAATATTAACCTGTTTCCCATCGACTACGCCTTTCGGCCTCGCCTTAGGGGTCGACTCACCCTGCCCCGATTAACGTTGGACAGGAACCCTTGGTCTTCCGGCGTGCGGGCTTTTCACCCGCATTATCGTTACTTATGTCAGCATTCGCACTTCTGATACCTCCAGCACCCCTCACAGGACACCTTCAACGGCTTACAGAACGCTCCCCTACCCAACAACGCATAAGCGTCGCTGCCGCAGCTTCGGTGCATGGTTTAGCCCCGTTACATCTTCCGCGCAGGCCGACTCGACCAGTGAGCTATTACGCTTTCTTTAAATGATGGCTGCTTCTAAGCCAACATCCTGGCTGTCTGTGCCTTCCCACATCGTTTCCCACTTAACCATGACTTTGGGACCTTAGCTGGCGGTCTGGGTTGTTTCCCTCTTCACGACGGACGTTAGCACCCGCCGTGTGTCTCCCGTGATAACATTCTTCGGTATTCGTAGTTTGCATCGGGTTGGTAAGCCGGGATGGCCCCCTAGCCGAAACAGTGCTCTACCCCCGAAGATGAGTTCACGAGGCGCTACCTAAATAGCTTTCGGGGAGAACCAGCTATCTCCCGGTTTGATTGGCCTTTCACCCCCAGCCACAAGTCATCCGCTAATTTTTCAACATTAGTCGGTTCGGTCCTCCAGTTAGTGTTACCCAACCTTCAACCTGCCCATGGCTAGATCACCGGGTTTCGGGTCTATACCCTGCAACTTAACGCCCAGTTAAGACTCGGTTTCCCTTCGGCTCCCCTATACGGTTAACCTTGCTACAGAATATAAGTCGCTGACCCATTATACAAAAGGTACGCAGTCACACCACGAAGGTGCTCCCACTGCTTGTACGTACACGGTTTCAGGTTCTTTTTCACTCCCCTCGCCGGGGTTCTTTTCGCCTTTCCCTCACGGTACTGGTTCACTATCGGTCAGTCAGGAGTATTTAGCCTTGGAGGATGGTCCCCCCATATTCAGACAGGATACCACGTGTCCCGCCCTACTCTTCGAGTTCACAACCTGTGCATTTTCGTGTACGGGACTATCACCCTGTACCGTCGGACTTTCCAGACCGTTCCACTAACACACAAGCTGATTCAGACTCTGGGCTGTTCCCCGTTCGCTCGCCGCTACTGGGGGAATCTCGGTTGATTTCTTTTCCTCGGGGTACTTAGATGTTTCAGTTCCCCCGGTTCGCCTCGTTAACCTATGTATTCAGTTAACGATAGTGCAACGAATTGCACTGGGTTTCCCCATTCGGACATCGCCGGGTCAAAGGTTCATATCACCTCGCCGGCGCTTTTCGCAGATTAGCACGTCCTTCATCGCCTCTGACTGCCAGGGCATCCACCGTGTACGCTTAGTCGCTTAACCTCACAACCCGAAGATGTTTCTTTCGATTCACCATCGACTTGCGAAAATTTGAGAGACTCGAACACACATAACATGTGTGTCGTTTCAATTTTCAGCTTGATCCAGATTTTTAAAGAGCAAAACTTCGCAGTGCACCTTTTCAGGTTCACTCTGAAGTTTTCTTGGGTTCGCAGTAAAGGATGGTGGAGCTATGCGGGATCGAACCGCAGACCTCCTGCGTGCAAAGCAGCGCGCTCCCAGCTGAGCTATAGCCCCATCGTTTGCAATCTCTGTACCGCTCATCCTTTAAAAGGAGTTTGGTAGGCCTGAGTGGACTTGAACCACCGACCTCACCCTTATCAGGGGTGCGCTCTAACCACCTGAGCTACAAGCCTGCAGAGATTTTTACTGCTGTTTTTCATCAGACAATCTGTGTGAGCACTACAAAGGCAGGTTCTTTAAGGTAAGGAGGTGATCCAACCGCAGGTTCCCCTACGGTTACCTTGTTACGACTTCACCCCAGTCATGAATCACAAAGTGGTAAGCGCCCTCCCGAAGGTTAAGCTACCTACTTCTTTTGCAACCCACTCCCATGGTGTGACGGGCGGTGTGTACAAGGCCCGGGAACGTATTCACCGTAGCATTCTGATCTACGATTACTAGCGATTCCGACTTCATGGAGTCGAGTTGCAGACTCCAATCCGGACTACGACGCACTTTATGAGGTCCGCTTGCTCTCGCGAGGTCGCTTCTCTTTGTATGCGCCATTGTAGCACGTGTGTAGCCCTACTCGTAAGGGCCATGATGACTTGACGTCATCCCCACCTTCCTCCAGTTTATCACTGGCAGTCTCCTTTGAGTTCCCGGCCGGACCGCTGGCAACAAAGGATAAGGGTTGCGCTCGTTGCGGGACTTAACCCAACATTTCACAACACGAGCTGACGACAGCCATGCAGCACCTGTCTCAGAGTTCCCGAAGGCACCAATCCATCTCTGGAAAGTTCTCTGGATGTCAAGAGTAGGTAAGGTTCTTCGCGTTGCATCGAATTAAACCACATGCTCCACCGCTTGTGCGGGCCCCCGTCAATTCATTTGAGTTTTAACCTTGCGGCCGTACTCCCCAGGCGGTCGACTTAACGCGTTAGCTCCGGAAGCCACGCCTCAAGGGCACAACCTCCAAGTCGACATCGTTTACGGCGTGGACTACCAGGGTATCTAATCCTGTTTGCTCCCCACGCTTTCGCACCTGAGCGTCAGTCTTTGTCCAGGGGGCCGCCTTCGCCACCGGTATTCCTCCAGATCTCTACGCATTTCACCGCTACACCTGGAATTCTACCCCCCTCTACAAGACTCTAGCCTGCCAGTTTCGAATGCAGTTCCCAGGTTGAGCCCGGGGATTTCACATCCGACTTGACAGACCGCCTGCGTGCGCTTTACGCCCAGTAATTCCGATTAACGCTTGCACCCTCCGTATTACCGCGGCTGCTGGCACGGAGTTAGCCGGTGCTTCTTCTGCGGGTAACGTCAATTGCTGAGGTTATTAACCTCAACACCTTCCTCCCCGCTGAAAGTACTTTACAACCCGAAGGCCTTCTTCATACACGCGGCATGGCTGCATCAGGCTTGCGCCCATTGTGCAATATTCCCCACTGCTGCCTCCCGTAGGAGTCTGGACCGTGTCTCAGTTCCAGTGTGGCTGGTCATCCTCTCAGACCAGCTAGGGATCGTCGCCTAGGTGGTGAGCCGTTACCCCACCTACTAGCTAATCCCATCTGGGCACATCTGATGGCAAGAGGCCCGAAGGTCCCCCTCTTTGGTCTTGCGACGTTATGCGGTATTAGCTACCGTTTCCAGTAGTTATCCCCCTCCATCAGGCAGTTTCCCAGACATTACTCACCCGTCCGCCGCTCGTCACCCGAGAGCAAGCTCTCTGTGCTACCGCTCGACTTGCATGTGTTAGGCCTGCCGCCAGCGTTCAATCTGAGCCATGATCAAACTCTTCAATTTAAAAGTTTGATGCTCAATGAATTAAACTTCGTAATGAATTACGTGTTCACTCGTTGAGACTTGGTATTCATTTAGTGTCCGAAGACATTAAGAATCCATGTCACTTTGAGTGCCCACACAGATTGTCTGATAAATTGTTAAAGAGCAGTTGCAACGCGGCTTTCAGCTCACCGTTGCGAGGTCCCGTATATTACGTTTTCCTCATTCAGAGTCAAGCGATTATTTTCACTTTTCTCTGTTGGTGTTCATCTCTGAACCCCGCTAACCCGGCGGCTTGTAAGCCGTTGTTCCGTGTCAGTGGAGGCGCATTATAGGGAGTTCTCAGACGTTGACAACCCCTCTTTTGAAAAAAACTTTCAACCGCCTCTTTTTTGCTCAAAACCGTGCTACAACGCCAGTTTTTCGAGCGTTTCAAAGCCGTAACGATGTAAAACGGGCAAAAGTTGTTCAGTTTCTTTTGTGATCGCCATACAAAAAGCGATATTTGCATCGGTAGATTTTGCATCTGGCGCTTCATGTTCCAGCAACCAGGCAGTACGACGCGCAATTGCCGCACCGGAATCCACCAGACGAGTCCCCTCTGGCAGAACAGCCAGAAGCTCTTCCTGTAAAAGAGGGAAATGGGTACATCCCAGAACAACGGTGTCTGGCGGCTCCGGCATCCGCAACCACGGGCGCAAAATGCGGCGCAGCTCTTCCAGCGAAACAGCGTGTCCATGCAACTTCGCTTCAGCCATTTCGACAAGCTCCGCCGATCCGAGCATTGCTATCTGGCATTCATTAGCAAATCGGTCGATCAGTTCACGCGTATAAGGACGCTTCACGGTGCCACGTGTTGCCAGCAAACCAACGATACCGTTCGCCGTCAGACGCGCGGCTGGCTTTATTGCAGGAACGACGCCCACAACCGGGAACTGGAATTTTTCACGCAAGGCAGGAAGGGAAACCGTACTCGCCGTATTGCAGGCGATAACCGCCAGCGCAAGGGGGTAACGCTTTTGTACCGCGGTAACAATTTCAACCACACGCTCAACAATAAACTCTTCGCTTTTTTCCCCGTACGGAAAAGCGACGTTATCAAAAGCGTAGATGTAATGGAGATTCGGCAGGAGATGCCGAATCTCATCATAGACCGAAAGCCCACCAACGCCGGAATCAAACACCAGTACAGTGGGACGCGGATCAGAAGGTGTAGCTGCCAGACAAGGTGTATTCCCGTCCTGCAGTTTGATAGCCATAAACTGTCTCGTAATCTTTATCGAACAGATTGGCTATTTTACCACGAACTGTGAGGTGAGAGGTGACAGGATATGAAACTGCGATATCCCACAAACTTACGCCACCCATTTTCACACGTTCTGACGCATAGGTATTCGGATCGATCGCAACGTCGTAGCGAGTTCCCAGATAACGGTACGCCAGATTCCAGTCGAGATCCCAGACCTGCCAGTCAAGCTGATACTTAACCTGCTGCTTAGAGCGGCGAGCCAGGACTTCGTTGGTTTTCGCATTACGTGGGTCAACATAATCGTAAGAGATCTGATGGCCTACCGGGCCAGTGTCAAACTGCGCCGTGGCTTCCACGCCTTTGATACGCGCTTCATCAACGTTGTAGTAACGGTATGTATGCGGATCGCTGCTGATCAGATTATCAATATCATTACGATAACCTGTAATACGCCAGTTAACCGGTCCCGTCAGGCCTTCAAAACCTCCTTCCCACTGCTTACTCTCTTCCGGTTTAAGGTCTGGATTACCATAGTTCGCACTGTGGATCTGACTCATCGTAGGCGCTTTAAATGCGGTACCGTAGGAGGCTATCACGCGATAACCATCCACAAACTCCCACGCTGCGCTGGTTTGCCATGTTCCATGGTTACCAAAGTTGGAGTTGTCGTCATTACGCGCCGCCGCTTCCAGCGTCACGCTGTTGAACTGCTGCATCGCTGAAACGAAAACGCCGGTATTACGCTGCTCGTAACCTTTATCCAGGTAGCCCGTTCCGGCCTGCGTCTTCTGCTTTTGCCAGTCCAGTCCTGCACCAATGTTGCCGTGACCGACTTCAACAGTATTAAGCCACTGGGTGGTGTACTGCTTCACATCATCCATCGTTGCGGAATCAGCATAGCGCCCTTTCTTCGGGTCATAGTTCTGATCTTTACTGCGACCGTAACCCGCCACCAGTTGTGACTGGAAAATCCCCTGGTTGTAACGTAGTCCCGTATCCCAGTTCTGGCTGTAGAGCTGGCGAGTATCCGGTCGCCCATCCACCATAAAGTTGGCGTCATAGTGATCGTAACCGTCATACGCCGTGCGGTTGTCATAACCAAAACCACGGAAGAAGCCGCTCACGCTGTCGGTAATCTGCTGTTCCACAGAGCCGTACAGTGACTTGCTCATAAAGCCATCGCGGTCAGGCTGACGCGGTGCGTCCTGGGCTGCAATATCAAAACCACGGGTATAGGTATAGTTACCCGCCATGGTGATCCTGGTTTTATCAAGAACCTGCTGGAAAGAGCCATCATAGGTTTGGTAACCCTTAGACCCCACACCTGCAGAAATTTCCGCACCCGGTTTATCGCGTCCGGTAATGATGTTGATCACACCGCCAATCGCGTCGGAACCATACAGAGCCGAACGTGGGCCACGAATGTATTCAATACGCTGAATCAGGGAAGTCGGGATCTGGCTCAGGTCAGGTACGTTGCTGATCCCGGCGTTATTCAAAGGAATACCGTCAATCAGCACCAGCACATGGCGAGATTCCGTTCCGCGAATAAATGTCGAAGAGTTCGAGCCCATTCCACCGCTTTGCGCGATATCCACGCCAGGCAGACGTGACATGATTTCCACCACACTCTTTGCCTGCCAGCGTTCAATATCTTCACGCGTCACAACAGATGTCGGAGCCAGAACGGTTTTTGCCGGTTGTTCAAAACGGTTTGCAGTCACCACCAACGAGTCTGCGCTATCCTGCGCCCAGCCCGAAAATGCCGTGACGGACAACGCCGTCAGCAGCGATACTTTTTTAATCATTGTTAAAGCATCCACAATATAAGAAGGATGCCGCAGGATTCATCTATAGCACGCGATGATGAAACCAAATGCGACGTGATCCCGGCAGGTCTTCGGGCTAGGTGGCTTTAGAAGGATGAAGACTTCCCATTTTCACAGTGTCTACAACGCTCATCCCGCCAGTCTTTACCGCTGCGCGTCAGCTCCAGATTTACACTGGATTCCCTTTTCACTCTCAGGAGACCGGAAACAGAATGCTACAATTAGACACGTATAGATGTCCAGACAGCTATTGGCCATTAAATCTGGACATCCCCTGAACAATGCCTACAATCCCCGCGTAATTCTTTATCACTCAGGACGCATCATGACCCCAGAACACCTCCCGACAGAACAGTACGACGCGCAGCTGGCAGAGAAAGTTGTCCGCCTGCAAAGTATGATGACGCCTTTCAACGCGCCCGTTCCCGAGGTGTTCCGCTCTCCTGTCAGCCACTACCGCATGCGCGCCGAGTTCCGCATCTGGCACGACGGTGACGACCTGTACCACATCATTTTTGATCAGCAGACAAAATCCCGTATCCGCGTAGACAGTTTTCCGGCGGCGAGCGAGCTGATTAACCAGCTAATGACCCTCATTATGGACGGTGTGCGCACCAACCCAGTGCTGCGCAATAAGCTGTTCCAGATTGACTACCTGACTACCCAAAGTAACCAGGCGATTGTCTCTCTGCTGTATCACAAAGCGCTGAATGACGAGTGGCGCGAGCAGGCAGAAGCCCTGCGCGATGCGCTGCGCGCGCTGAACATCAATGTTCATCTGATTGGCCGTGCTACCAAAACCAAAATCATGCTGGATCAGGATTACATCGACGAGCGTCTGCCGGTGGCGGGTAAAGAGATGGTGTATCGTCAGGTAGAGAACAGCTTCACCCAGCCGAACGCCGCGATGAACGTGCAGATGCTTGAGTGGGCGCTGAAGGCGACGGAAGGGTCGACGGGCGATCTGCTTGAGCTGTACTGCGGTAACGGCAACTTCTCGCTTGCGCTGGCGCGTAACTTCGAGCGCGTGCTGGCCACAGAAATCGCAAAACCATCAGTTGCTGCGGCACAGTACAACATCGCGGCTAATCATATCGACAACGTGCAGATCATTCGTATGGCCGCAGAAGAGTTCACGCAGGCCATGAACGGCGTACGCGAGTTTAATCGCCTGCAGGGCATTGATCTGAAGAGCTACCAGTGTGAGACGATTTTTGTCGATCCGCCGCGCAGTGGCCTGGACAGCGAAACCGAGAAGATGGTGCAGGCGTACCCGCGTATTTTGTACATCTCCTGTAATCCGGAGACGCTATGCAAGAACCTCGAAACATTAAGCCAGACGCACAAGGTTGAACGTCTGGCGCTGTTCGATCAGTTCCCGTATACGCACCATATGGAGTGTGGTGTACTGCTCACGGCGAAGTAATTATCTGGCGTTTTTGGCAGGTGGCGCTTCGCTCACCTGCCCTACAAATAATTCATTACTCTGGTAACTGGCTCTTACGGCTACGCATGCGCGAGCCAATCCAGAACACCAGCGCCACAGACAGTACCGCAGGGAAGAAGTTAGAGCCGATATCCGGATACTCGGCACGCACCACAGTGCTATACAGCAACACACCCAGAATAAAGCAGGCGGCAGCCAACCCCGGTAACCCGACCGGCATAGTGCGGTTCAGGTAACGTTGATGCAGACAGTAAACCGTCAGCACCAGTGCAATTAGCGGGAAAATCGAAAAAGGTACGATTGAGCTAAAAATAGCGGCAAACGTACCATTAATGGATAAGCCAGCGATCAATGCCAGCAACAGCGTCCCTTTATCCTGACCTGACTGTTTCATTACTCACCTTCACTCTTCGGTTTGATGTGCCAGTTTCTCTTGTTCACGGCGATACCAGTAGTACGCACCTTTAGAAATCATGCGAAGCTGTAATACCAGTCGCTCTTCGAGCTGCTTGCGTTGTTCAATGCTGATATCCAGCGCTTCGGCACCCGCGCTGAAAACAATCGTCACCATCGCCTCAGCCTGTGCTTCAGTAAACGCACGCGGCATATGGTTTTCGAGTTCAAGATAGTCGGCAAGTTCCGCGATGAAATGCTGAATTTCACGCGCGACGGCAGCACGAAACGCCGCAGAGGTTCCGGAACGCTCGCGCAGAAGCAGACGAAACGCGTTGGGGTTATTGCCGATAAATTCCATAAAGGTCGACACGGAGGTGCGGATCACGCTGCCGCCTTTTGCGATACGCTGACGCGCCTGGCGCATGAGCTGACGCAGCATCAGACCACTTTCGTCGACCATGGTCAGACCCAGTTCATCCACATCACGGAAGTGACGATAGAAGGACGTTGGCGCAATCCCGGCCTCGCGCGCAACTTCACGCAGGCTCAAACTGGCAAAACTACGCTCGGCACTCAGTTGACTGAATGCGGCTTCCACCAGCGAACGCCGGGTTTTCTCTTTTTGTTGTGCTCTTACGCCCATCACGATAGTTGAATCCTTCCAAAGGCCTGATGGCACTATACCAGAGAATAAAATTAATCTGTTTGCCTGGCTTTGTGAATGATTGTTTACGCGCGGTTTGTGCTTCACTGCCCGAAAAAAGCACAACGATAATTGGGTTACTCTGGCAATGATGTTATGATTCTGTTGCTTTTATGTATAAGAACAGGTAAGCCTTGCCATGCCACATTCCTACGATTACGACGCAATAGTTATTGGTTCCGGCCCCGGCGGCGAAGGTGCTGCTATGGGTCTGGTGAAACAGGGAGCCCGAGTAGCGGTCATTGAGCGCTACCATAATGTTGGCGGCGGTTGCACCCACTGGGGCACCATCCCTTCGAAAGCCCTCCGCCACGCCGTTAGCCGCATTATCGAATTTAACCAGAACCCTCTCTACAGCGACCACTCCCGACTTCTTCGTTCATCCTTTGCCGACATCCTGAATCACGCGGATACCGTCATTAACCAGCAGACACGTATGCATCAGGGGTTTTATGAGCGTAACCACTGTGAAATTTTGCAGGGTAACGCGCATTTTGTTGATGAGCACACCCTGGCGCTCGAATGCCACGACGGTTCGGTTGAAACCATCACCGCTGAAAAATTCGTTATTGCCTGCGGCTCACGCCCGTACCACCCGGCCGATGTAGATTTCTCGCACCCACGCATCTACGACAGTGACTCCATCCTCAGCCTGCACCACGAACCACGCCACGTGATTATCTATGGCGCTGGGGTGATTGGCTGCGAATATGCGTCGATCTTCCGGGGCATGGAGGTCAAAGTTGACCTGATCAACACCCGCGATCGCCTGCTGGCCTTCCTCGACCAGGAGATGTCGGATTCCCTCTCGTATCACTTCTGGAACAGCGGTGTCGTCATTCGCCACAACGAAGAGTACGAGAAAATCGAAGGCTGCGATGACGGTGTGATCATGCACCTGAAATCTGGCAAGAAGCTGAAAGCCGACTGCCTGCTGTATGCCAACGGCCGTACCGGTAACACCGATTCACTGGCGCTGGAAAACATTGGTCTGGAAACCGACAGTCGCGGTCAGTTGAAGGTCAACAGTATGTACCAGACCGCCCTGCCGCACGTTTATGCAGTCGGTGACGTTATTGGCTATCCAAGTCTCGCGTCAGCAGCCTACGACCAGGGACGCATTGCGGCTCAGGCGCTGGTGAAAGGCGAAGCAACGGCGCATCTGATTGAAGATATTCCGACAGGGATTTACACCATCCCGGAAATTAGCTCAGTCGGGAAAACCGAACAGCAACTGACGGCCATGAAAGTGCCTTACGAGGTAGGTCGTGCCCAGTTTAAACATCTGGCGCGCGCGCAAATCGTGGGGATGAGCGTGGGAACGCTGAAGATTTTGTTCCATCGCGAGACGAAAGAGATCCTCGGTATTCACTGCTTTGGTGAACGCGCCGCGGAAATCATTCATATCGGCCAGGCGATAATGGAGCAAAAAGGGGGTGGTAACACCATCGAGTACTTCGTTAACACCACCTTTAACTACCCGACCATGGCAGAAGCCTATCGGGTAGCGGCACTAAACGGTCTGAACCGCCTGTTTTAACGCGCTGTCAAAATGGCCATCCATTGAACTCCGGATGGCCTCTGCCAGCTGCTCATAGCGGCTGCGCAGCGGCGAACCCGGGCGATATACCAGGCCAATCGTACGGCGCGGCTCTGGCTTAATGCACGGCAGGTACACCACGCCATCTCGCGTGCGTTCACGAGGTACGGCCAGCGCAGGCAGCAGTGTAATACCACTTCCCGCAGCCACCATATTACGCAGCGTTTCCAGGCTGGTTGCGCGGAAATGGGTATCTTCATCAGCACCCGCTTCAAAGCAAAAACCCATCGCCTGATCGCGCAGGCAGTGGCCATCTTCCAGCATCAGCAGCTTCTCGCCGGCCAGATCGGCCATCGGCACGCGATCGCGGTTCGCCCACGGGTGATCTTGATAGATCGCCAGCATCATCGGCTCATCAAACAGCGGCACCTCAATAAAGGCTTCGCTCTCTTTGACCAGCGCCAGAATGGCACAGTCGAGCTTACCGCTATCTAACTGCGCCAGCAGCTGATGGGTCTGCGCTTCATGCAGGTACATTTCAAGTTTCGGGAACGTCTGGTGCAGCATCGGAATGATGTGCGGTAACAGGTACGGGCCAACGGTTGGGATCAGGCCAATATGCAGTGGGCCTGACATCGTTTCCCCCTGCTGGCTTGCCATTTCCTTGAGCACTTTGACCTCGCGCAGCACGGTGCGCGCCTGATCAACCAGCAAAAGACCTGCCTGGGTGAACAGTACCTTACGACTGGTGCGCTCCAGCAGCATCACACCCAGCTCATCCTCCAGCTTGCGGATCTGACCGCTCAGTGTAGGCTGGCTGACGTGGCAGGAATCTGCCGCGCGGCGAAAATGACGGTGCTCGGCTAACGCTACCAGGTATTCAAGATCACGAATATTCATTATTCATCCTCCGTCGCCACGATAGTTCATGGCGATAGATAGCATAGCAACGAACGATTATCCCTATCAAGCATTCTGTTGAATAATACACCACATAGACGAGGCGGCACGTGTTTGACCCAAAACGACCCCGCTCCGTCAGCGAGTTTCTCTCAAAACTCGAACAACTAAAGCCAACGTGAACTTTTGCGGACCCCGTGGTCCGCTTTTTTTTTGCGTAAAAAAGCCTGGCGTTAAGCCAGGCTCCGTTTTTCTCCCACTCCCCGTGGGAGAGGGCCGGGGTGAGGGCACCCGCCCGCACAGTTTAAACTAAGCGGTTTTTCGCATCCGCAATCGCCTGCGCGACCTGCTTAGGTGACACGCCGCCTTTCGCCGCACGCTTATCCAGGCAAGACTGTAATGCCAGAATCGGATAAACATCATCCCCGATAACCGCACTGAACTTCTGCAGCTCGGCAAGCGCCAGATCTTCCAGCGGTTTACCCTGGCGAATCGCTTCCACTACCGCTTCGCCCACAATATGGTGCGCTTCACGGAACGGTACGCCTTTCGCAACGAGGTAATCCGCCAGCTCAGTGGAGTTTGCATACCCCTGCTGCGCCGCTTCCTGGCAACGCGGGCGTTTCACCTGAATACCATCCAGCACCAGTGCGCCCATATGCAGACAGTCCAGCCAGGTGTCGAGCGCGTCGAACAGCCCTTCTTTGTCTTCCTGCATATCTTTGTTATACGCCAGCGGCAGCCCTTTCAGGGTCATCATCATGCCGGTCAGCGCGCCCTGGACGCGGCCACACTTGCCGCGGATAAGCTCCAGCGCATCCGGGTTTTTCTTCTGCGGCATCAGGGAAGAACCTGAAGTCACACGGTCAGACAACTCGACAAACCCGGCCTCACCGGAGTTGAAGAAGATCAGGTCTTCTGCGAAACGCGACAGGTGAACCATGCCGATAGAAGCATTTGAGAGCAGTTCCAGCACGTGGTCACGGTCAGACACGCTGTCCAGGCTGTTACGGGTGGCAGAGGCAAAACCCAACCAGCCTGCCAGCTGTTCACGGTCAATTTCATACGCCGTACCGGCCAGCGCGCCGCTACCCAGCGGACTCACGTCCAGACGTTTCAGAGTATCCTGCAGACGGCTTTCATCACGCGCCAGCATCTCGACATAGGCCAGGCACCAGTGCGCAAACGTCACTGGCTGCGCACGCTGCAGATGGGTGTAACCCGGCATGACCGCGTCCTGGTTATTCTGAGCGGTTTCCACCAGCGCACTCTGCAGTTGACGGTTAGCGGCCAGCAGTTCGCCAACGGTATCTTTACACCACAGCTTCAGATCGGTTGCGACCTGGTCGTTACGGCTACGGCCAGTGTGCAGCTTCTTACCCAACTGACCGACTTTATCGATCAGTTTGCCTTCTACCCAGCTGTGAATGTCTTCGGCGTCGCTCTGGAGGATTTGCTCCGGGTTCAGGCGCACTTCCTCCAGCAGATTATTCAGTGCCTCTTCCAGCTGCTGCTGTTCCTCTGCGGTCAGTACGCCAACTGTCACCAGCGCTTTGGACCAGGCCACAGAGCCGACAATATCCTGTTCGGCCAGGCGGTAGTCGAAGCGCAAAGAGTCGTTGAACTGTTTGAACCGCTGATCCGCTGCCTGTGTAAAACGCCCACCCCAAAGTGCCATAACATCGTTCCTTTATTCGTTAGTTCCGCCGGGTGGCGCTACGCTTACCCGGCCTACGGTCATTCAATAAAAACTTACGCTAAAATACGCGTGCCAATCGGCGTGCCGTTAAACAGCGCCGGGAGTTGCTCCGCGTGACGCCAGGAGGCGATATCTACCGGGCGGCCGAGCGTGCGCGCGGCATCCAGTGCAGCGTTCACTTTGACGATCATGCCGTCGGTAATAATACCCTGCGCAATCAGCTGCTCGGCTTTCGCCGCCGTCATTTCCGCAATGCGCTGACCTTTGCCGTCCAGAATACCGCTCACGTCGGAAAGCAGGATCAGGTCTGCGCCCAGCGTTGCCGCCAGTGCCGTTGCCGCCTGGTCCGCATTCACGTTCATCAGCTCACCCTCTTCGGTGACACCGATAGAACTGACCACCGGCAGGAAACCACCCTCCAGCAGCGTGTTAATCAGCTTAGGCGAACCTGGCTGCGCCAGTCCAACATGACCGAGTTCTTCGTCGAGCTGAGTCACTTTTACGCTATCGCCATCGCCCAGGTAGAGGCCAACGGAAGCAATATGGTGTTTCTTCGCCCATGCCAGTAGCGTTTTGTTCGCCGTCCCCGCCAGCGCACCGGTGATGATGTCAATCTGATCGGCAGGTGTAACGCGCAGACCATTTTTCTTTTTCACCGGCAGGTTGAGCCCTTTCATCAGCTCATCCACCACGCAGCCGCCACCGTGAACAATCACCAGCGGACGTTGGTGTGATTCGCGATAGTTAACCAGCGCGGTAAAAAGACGCTCCAGCGCTTCTTCGCTGTCCAGCAGTACACCACCGAGTTTGATAATTAATGGGTTCATCATCACACCTTAAATAAGAGCCTGCGTTTCAGGGAAGCCGAAACGAATATTTGCACACTGCATTGCCTGGGCAGCAGCGCCTTTGAGTAAGTTATCTTCTGCGGCGACCACAATCAGGTGCTCGTCCTGTACGGCAAAGCCGATATCGCAGAACGGCAGGCCGACTACGTTTTTCAGCGCCGGAACACCTTTTTCATACAGACGCACCAGCGGTTTATCTGCATACGCCTGAGTAAAGACCTCGCCCACCTGTTCTTTGGTCACACCCGGTTTCAGGCGGCAGGTAATGGTTTCGAGGATCCCTCTCGGGAAGCTGCCCAGATGCGGGGTAAAGATGACGTTCGCCCCAAGATGAGTAGTAATTTCAGGGTGATGACGGTGATTAAACACGCCATACGGCTGAAGGCTCACTTCGCAGAAGCTGTTGGAGATTGCGGCCTTGCGCCCTGCACCGCTCACGCCGCTGGTGGCGTTGATCACCGGCCACTGATTCAGATCCAGCAGGCCCGCGTCGATCAAAGGCTTAAGAGAAAGCTGCGCCGCCGTCGGGTAGCAACCCGGGACAGCAATCAGATCCGCTTCTTTCAGTTTGTCTGCGCTCCACTCCGCCAGGCCGTACACCGCTTTTTCAAGCAGATCCGGGTGCTGATGGGTAAAACCGTAATATTTTTCATAGAACGCGCCATCGTTAACACGAAACGCGCCAGAGAGGTCGAACACCACACAACCGGCCGCCAGAAATTGCGGTGCCAGGTCGTGGCTGACTTCGTGCGCAGTGGCCAAAAACACCACGTCGACGCCTTCGGTGAACTCACTGATATCAGACATTGGCTGCAACGGCAGATCAACAATGCCCTTAAGTTGCGGATGCAAATCAGAAATTAACTTTCCTGCATCATTGCTTTGCGCTGACACGGTCAAAGCGGTTATGGTCATATGTGGATGGCGATTCACGTAGCTTACAAGCTCTGCGCCCGCATAACCGCTAGCGCCTACAATCAGCGTATTCAACATCGGGTTCCTTTATGCTCAACGTTAATGTATTTTTATTCACATTTATTGCATGAATATTGATACTATCACGACCTAAGGTGTGTCAACAATGAAAATGAACTTACCGCCATTTATCGAGATCTACCGCGCCCTGATTGCCACACCGTCCATCAGTGCAACCGAAGAAGCGCTGGATCAGAGCAATGAGTCTTTAATCAATCTGCTGGCGGGTTGGTTTAGCGATCTTGGGTTTAACGTTGAGGTTCAGCCCGTCCCCGGAACCCGCCACAAATTTAACCTGCTCGCCAGCACCGGAACCGGTGCGGGCGGCCTGCTGCTGGCCGGTCATACTGACACCGTACCGTTTGACGACGGCCGCTGGACGCGCGATCCGTTCACCCTGACCGAACATGACAACAAGCTCTACGGTCTGGGCACCGCCGACATGAAAGGATTCTTCGCCTTTATCCTCGACGCGCTGCGTGACGTCGACGTGACGAAACTGAAGAAACCGCTCTACATTCTGGCGACCGCCGATGAAGAAACCAGCATGGCGGGCGCTCGCTACTTCTCTGAAAACACGTCGATTCGCCCGGATTGCGCGATCATCGGCGAGCCAACGTCTCTGCAACCGATTCGCGCGCACAAAGGCCATATCTCGACGGCAGTGCGCGTGCTGGGCCAGTCCGGCCACTCCAGCGACCCGGCGCGCGGCGTGAATGCCATTGAGCTGATGCACGATGCCATCGGCCACATCATGCAGCTGCGTGATTCCCTGAAAGAGCGCTATCACCATGATTCGTTCACCGTTCCTTATCCGACGCTGAACCTCGGTAGCCTTCACGGCGGCGATGCCTCCAACCGTATCTGCGCCTGTTGCGAGCTGCACATGGATATCCGCCCGCTGCCGGGTATGACGCTGAGCGATCTGAACGGATTACTGACAGAAGCCCTTGCACCGGTGAGTGAACGCTGGCCAGGCCGTCTGACGGTTTCCGATCTGCATCCGCCAATTCCGGGCTATGAGTGCCCGCCGGATCACCAGTTGGTCGACGTGGTGGAAAAACTGCTCGGCGAGAAAACCGATGTGGTGAACTACTGCACCGAAGCGCCGTTTATTCAAACGCTCTGCCCGACGCTGGTCCTTGGCCCTGGCTCCATCAACCAGGCCCACCAGCCGGATGAGTATCTGGAAACTCGCTTTATCAAGCCAACCCGCGAACTGATTACTCAGGTTGTGCATCACTTCTGCTGGCATTAATGACCTTTCCCCTCTCATCTGAGAGGGGAAAATCTCGCGATCTCCGTCACATTCCCATAAGCATCACTTATCTGACGCGAAGCGAATTAAATTTCGTAAATTACCCACATTTATTCGTTTGCTGAACCGTTTTCGCAGCAATTGACGACGGGGGTTTTACGTGGCTTTATAAAGGGAGATGACAAAATAATGTCCAGAAGATTTTCGACTGGGCATAAACAAAAATGATGGGGTGACTGGATTTTTATGAACGAACAATATTCCGCGTTGCGTAGTAATGTCAGTATGCTCGGCAAAGTGCTTGGAGATACCATCAAAGATGCGTTGGGGGAGAACATCCTCGACCGTGTTGAAACCATCCGCAAGCTATCGAAATCTTCTCGTGCAGGTAATGAGGCCAATCGTCAGGAGCTGCTAACCACGTTGCAGAACCTCTCTAACGATGAGCTGTTACCCGTTGCACGCGCATTCAGCCAGTTCCTTAACCTGGCAAACACCGCTGAGCAATACCACAGCATTTCGCCAAATGGTGAAGCTGCCAGTAACCCGGAAGTCATTGCCCGTACGCTTCGTAAACTCAAAGATCAGCCAGGCCTCAATGAAGACACCATCAAAAAAGCGGTGGAGTCCCTTTCGCTCGAACTGGTACTGACCGCGCACCCAACCGAAATCACCCGTCGTACCCTGATCCACAAAATGGTGGAAGTGAACAACTGCCTGAAGCAGTTGGATAACAAAGACATCGCTGACTACGAGCGCAACCAGCTGATGCGCCGCCTGCGCCAGCTGATTGCCCAATCCTGGCACACCGATGAAATTCGTAAGCATCGCCCAAGCCCGGTTGATGAAGCCAAATGGGGCTTTGCGGTGGTAGAAAACAGCCTGTGGGAAGGGGTTCCGAACTACCTGCGCGAACTGAACGAACAGCTGGAAGAGAACCTGGGCTACCGCCTGCCGGTGGATTTTGTGCCAGTGCGCTTCACCTCCTGGATGGGCGGAGACCGCGACGGCAACCCGAACGTTACCGCAGAGATCACCCGTCATGTCCTGTTGCTGAGCCGCTGGAAGGCTACCGACCTGTTCCTGAAAGACATTCAGGTACTGATTTCCGAACTGTCGATGGTTGAAGCAACACCGGAACTGCGCGAGCTGGCTGGTGAAGAAGGTGCCAGCGAGCCGTATCGTTTCCTGATGAAAAAACTGCGCAGTCAACTGATGGCTACTCAGGCCTGGCTGGAAGCACGACTTAAAGGCCAGCGCCTGCCAAAACCCGAAGGTCTTCTGAGCCAGAACGAACAGCTCTGGGAGCCCCTGTACGCCTGTTATAAATCTCTGCAGGCCTGTGGGATGGGCATCATCGCGAACGGTGAGTTGCTTGATACCCTGCGCCGCGTGAAGTGTTTTGGCGTACCGCTGGTGCGTATCGATGTGCGTCAAGAGAGCACCCGTCATACCGAAGCCCTGGGCGAACTGACCCGCTATCTCGGCATCGGCGATTATGAAAGCTGGTCCGAAGCCGACAAGCAGGCCTTCCTGATCCGCGAACTGAACTCCAAACGTCCTTTGCTGCCTCGCAACTGGGAACCAAGCAACGACACCCGCGAAGTTCTCAACACCTGTAAAGCGATCGTTGATGCGCCGAAAGGATCGGTGGCGGCCTATGTGATCTCCATGGCAAAAACGCCGTCCGACGTGCTGGCCGTTCATCTCCTGCTGAAAGAAGCCGGTATCGACTACGCCCTGCCGGTCGCGCCGCTGTTTGAAACCCTCGATGACCTGAACAATGCCAATGATGTCATGACCCAGTTGCTGAACATCGACTGGTATCGTGGCTTTATTCAGGGCAAACAGATGGTCATGATTGGCTATTCTGACTCCGCAAAAGATGCGGGCGTAATGGCAGCATCCTGGGCCCAGTACCAGGCGCAAGATGCACTGATTAAAACCTGTGAGAAAGCCGGTATTGAGCTGACCCTGTTCCACGGACGCGGCGGTTCCATTGGCCGTGGCGGTGCACCTGCTCATGCCGCACTGCTGTCACAACCGCCGGGAAGTCTGAAAGGCGGCCTGCGCGTGACCGAACAGGGCGAGATGATCCGCTTCAAGTACGGTCTGCCAGAAGTCACCATCAGCAGCCTGTCCCTTTACACCAGCGCTATTCTGGAAGCGAACTTGCTACCGCCGCCGGAGCCAAAAGCGTCCTGGTGTCATATTATGGACGAGCTGTCAGATATCTCCTGCGATCTGTACCGCGGCTACGTGCGTGAAAACAAAGACTTCGTACCTTACTTCCGTTCAGCGACGCCTGAGCAGGAGCTGGGTAAACTGCCGCTGGGCTCACGTCCTGCGAAGCGTCGCCCAACCGGTGGCGTAGAATCCCTGCGTGCTATCCCGTGGATCTTCGCCTGGACGCAGAACCGTTTGATGCTGCCAGCCTGGCTGGGTGCCGGTGCCGCGCTGCAGAAAGTGGTAGAAGATGGCAAACAGAGTGAGCTGGAAGCCATGTGCCGCGACTGGCCGTTCTTCTCTACCCGTCTGGGGATGCTGGAGATGGTCTTCTCGAAAGCCGACCTGTGGCTGGCGGAATACTACGATCAGCGCCTGGTGAAACCTGAGCTGTGGGCACTGGGTAAAGAGCTGCGCGAACTGCTGGAAGGTGACATCAAAGTGGTGCTGGATATCGCCAACGACTCCCACCTGATGGCGGACCTGCCGTGGATTGCCGAGTCTATTCAGCTGCGTAACATCTATACCGACCCGTTGAACGTCCTGCAGGCAGAACTGCTGCACCGTTCGCGTCTGGCGGAAGAAGAAGGTAAAGAGCCGGATCCACGCGTTGAACAGGCGCTGATGGTGACGATTGCAGGCGTTGCGGCAGGTATGCGTAACACCGGCTAATGCTTTATGCCCGGCAGCGCTGCGCTTGCCGGGCAATACCTCGGTATTCACATCATGCACCACGATATCACCCACATCCTGACTGACCTGATAAACGGCACGTTGCCTGTACGTCAGGTGCATTTTGCAAACTCAACATCCTCCGTTCCCGCACTTGCCTTGCAGGTCGATTTTCCTCGTCTGGAGATCGTGCTCGAAGGTTCGGTGAAAGACCTGGCTGCTTCCGTTTTACAGCAGGGTGATGTTTTATACGTTCCTGCTGGCGGCTGGAATGATCCGCAATGGCAAAAGCCCGCGACGACGTTGAGCATTCTGTTTGGCAAACAACAACTTGGGTTTAGCCTCCTGCACTGGGATGGCGTTGAAGTCCGTAACCTGGCAAAACGGCATGTTGCCCGCAGAGGTCCTCGTATTGGCTCATTCCTGCTACAAACGCTCCATGAAATGCAGATGCAGCCGCATGAGCAGCAAACCGCGCGGCTGATTATCGCCAGCCTGCTTAGCCACTGCGTCGACCTGCTGGGCAGCCAGATCCAAACCGCCTCGCGTAGTCAGGCTCTGTTTGAAGCGATTCGGGTCTATATTGACGAGCACTACGCCGCGCCGCTAACCCGTGAATCCGTGGCGCAGGCGTTTTACATCTCCCCCAACTATCTGTCGCATCTCTTCCAGAAAACAGGTGCAGTGGGTTTCAATGAATACCTGACGCATACCCGGCTGGAACACGCGCGTCAGTTGCTGAAAGGGTATGATTTAAAAGTGAAAGAGGTGGCACATGCCTGCGGGTTTGTTGACAGTAACTATTTCTGCCGGTTGTTCCGTAAAAACACAGAGCGATCCCCGTCAGAATACCGTCGCCAGTATCACAGCCAGCTAACAGGGAAAGTGGCTAGTCCAGAATGAGCTGAGTATGCTGCGGTGCGGAAAACATTTTACGCACCGCTCCCATCACCCTTTGCGGGTCACGTAAAAAAGCGTTAATCCCGCACTTCACGTAGCGGGTATGTTCGAAGCGTTCACTGCCAGCCAGTTCGATATCCGCGATCAGTAGAACAACATCGGCGCGACGAATATCGTCATCTGTGAGCTCGTTTTCAACGCCCAGAGCTCCCTGTGTCTCAATGTGAACGCTCCACTTCTCATGCAGGCAGAGTTTTTCAAGCCTTTCGGCTGCCATATAGGTATGTGCAACGCCACTGACACAAGCGGTCACCGCCACCAGGTGACGTTCCGTTATCACTGCCATACTTAACCTCCTACGGTGACATGGAAACCTTCACGCTCAGCCATTTGACGCATCGCCGCAACCTCACTTTCTGTTGGCGGAACCACTTGCCGCATCCCCCACTCCTGACCAAGGAGACGATACTTTGGTTCCCCGTACTGATGGAACGGCAGTAAATGCAGTTGCCGTATTCCAGAAGGTAACAGAAACGCCAGCACGCGAGCCATGTTCGTTTCATTGAGCGTAAAACCCGGAATAAGCGGTACGCGAGGGATCACATTTACTCCGTCAGCCACCAGTTGCATAAAATTATCGAGCACTCTGGGCAGATTCATTGCTACCACTGAACGCGCCTGCTCCGTATCCATTATTTTCAAATCAAACAGCACTTCATCACACTGGTGCGCCAGTGGCAGTAAGCGAGATAAAGGCGCATCTCCTGCCGTTTCGATGGCTGTATGCACGCCATATCGACGCAGCCTCTGCAAAAGCAGTGTCGCAAAAGGTGCCTGCATCAACACCTCCCCTCCGGAGAGGGTGACGCCACCACCCGAAGAACGGAAGAACACATCGTCTTTCATTACCTCACGTTCGAGCACATCGAGCGTAACGTCTCTTCCAATATGCTCGAACGCGCCAGAAGGGCACTCATTAGCATCCCGCAGACAGGGGCTACAGTGCAAACATTTGCTCACGCGGCGCGCTGTCTCGATTTTCGGTGAGATCGACTCAGGATTAGCACACCAGGGGCAGCGGTGAGGACAACCTTTAAAAAACACTACCGTGCGAATGCCACGCCCATCATTCAACGAATAGCGCTGAATGTTGAAAATACGCGCCGCATTGGCGCGCGTTTCAACCTCGTCACAGCTGATGTGCTGTGCGACGGATAATGTCATCCTGGATCTCCTTCGATAACTCAACAAAGAAGGCGCTGTATCCGGCAACCCGGACGACCAACCCGGCAAAATCCTGTGGGCGCTGCTGTGCTTCGCGTAGCGTGTCCGCGTTAACGACGTTGAACTGGATATGTTGCAGTTTAAGCTGGGTGAACGCGCGCAGAAAATCCGCCAGCTTTTGCAGCCCGGCATCGCCTTCCAGCGTCGCAGGCGTGAATTTAACGTTCAGAAGTGTACCGTTAGATAATAAATAGTTATCCAGCTTACTCACCGATTTCAGTACCGCCGTCGGGCCCTGCATATCTTGCCCGAGCATAGGAGAGAGCCCACCGTCTGCCAGCTGCTCACCTGCCAGGCGACCATCCGGTGTGGCACCCACGACTGCGCCCAGCGGTACGTGTGCCGACACGGTATATGAACCGGGGGTAAATTGCCCACCACGCGGGTTGCGGTATTTTTCGACCTCTTTACAGTAATGGCGCAGCAATTCAGCGCTGATATTGTCGACATCATCAATATCATTGCCGTATTTTTCGAAGCGGTTGATCAGCCTTGCACGCACTTTCTCGCCTTCAGGGGTGGCAAAATTGGCTTTTAACACGGCTAATAGCTCATCAAAACTTAAGCGTTGCTGTTCAAAAACCAGCCCTTTCAGAGCATGCAATGAGTCACTCAAATTCGCTATCCCTATCCCCTGCACGCCAGAGAAGTTATAGCGTGCACCGCCGTCGGTAATATCTCTCCCCATAACCAGGCAATCACTGATAAACGAAGAGAGAAGCGGCACGGGCGCCCAGTCGCGGTGGCCGATATCGCAGATATTGCTCCCCTCGACCATCAGCGCAATGTAGTGATTAATTTTGGCGCGAATATGCCTCAGCAACTCTTCATAACTGAGATCCGCATTACCTTCGTTCTCCTGCATCGCGATTTCCATGACTTTCAGCAGGTTAAACATCGCGATATCGTGAAGGCCGTAGGTTTTACCCGGAATGGACAGTTCAACGCAGCCGACAACAGCGTAATCACGCGCATCTTCAAGTGACACACCACGATTCAGGAAAGCTGGCACCACCACTTCATCGTTAAATATCTGCGGAATACCGGTTCCCAGACGGATCGTCTCTGCAGTTTTGAGCAGGAAAGGTCGGTCAATAAGTTCGTTCACTCGCACGCCAAGGTTGGGCTGCGGAAGCTGAACGCTCTGGTAGGCATCCAGGCACAGGAAGGAAAGCACATTCACCGCACTGCGACCACTCTCCGTCAGGCCGCCCAGCAGTGCAGTATATCCCGTCGGAAATCCGGCAAAATAACGTGCGCTGCTGGTCGAACGTAATAACACCACGTCATTGCACTTCACCCACAATGATTCCAGAAGTTCTTTCAGAAACGAAGGATCGTCACCTTGCGAGAGCGAAGCCTGATAAAACGGCAACATATACTGATCAAAGCGCCCGATGGAGAGCGAGCTGGCGTTAGATTCGTACTGTAAAATAACGTTCATGTACCAGAATAGCTGACACGCCTGCCAGAACGTTTGCGGTTTATGCTGAGCGTTATGACGAGAGTTTTCCGCAATCTTGAGTAATTCCTCGCGTCGAGAGCCATGGCTGATGGCAGCGACGTCTTCAGCCAGCACTGCATAGCGCAGAATGTGGCGCTGCGAGGCTTCAAGCAGAATCAGCGCCGCGGCATAGAAGGTGTTCTCCGTATCGCGGGTGCAGTGTTCACGCATTTCCTCTACCAGCGCACCCAGACCATTATTCAGCAGGCGTGGGTAATCAATGATGATATGCCCCTGCCCTTTATCCGTCTGATTGACGCTAAAAATCTGTGTCCCCACGGCGGCTTTCACTTCATCCGTCATCTGGCTGTTGATGAAATCTTTCATCGACCGTTTTTCCCACCAGGGATACAGCACTTCACGGTAGATCCGCTTATCCTCGTCGCTAATGTCGAAGCGATCCTGGGGTCGTGTGGCAAACTGATCCAACTCCTTAAGCAGCCAGTACGGGTCCATCTCAGGGGACATAATCCCTGCACGCGGTTTAACGGTGCGGTTTCCGGCAATCAGCTCCTCATCACGAATCGCGATGTTCACATGGTCGAGAATGTACGCCGTGGCTTTCGCGCGCCTGAGCATAACCGGCTCGCCTTCCGTCTGCTGATAACTGGCGGTATAGAGCAAAGCACGCTCAAGTGAGATTTCGCGCGGGTTAGCAAAGAGTGCGTCTTTCAGACGCTGGGTACGATTCGTCATGAGGTAACTCCTGTAACGGAAAAACGAGCCCGCCCCGAAGGGCGGGAGAGCATCAGGCGGTTTGTGTCAGGTGGGCATCAATTTTGTTCATGATGGCGTCAGCACGCTTTACCGCGTCGCTAATGTTGACGCGCACGATGGTTTTCCCGCTAAAACGCTCTTCGAATTTAATGCCGATATCTTTAGTCAGGATCACCATATCCGCTGCGGCGATATCCTCAGCCGTCAGTTCGTTCTCAAGACCTATCGACCCCTGCGTTTCAACTTTCACTTCCCAGCCTTTGGCTTTAGCGGCACTTTCCAGTGCTTCGGCCGCCATATAGGTATGCGCAACACCTGACGGGCATGCCGTTACTGCGATAACTCGGGCCATGTTCTCTTCCTCATTCAGTTAATTTCGAAATCCAGATCCAGGTCGTCCTCTTTTTCTTCGACCTGTTTTGCATTCTTGCGGGCAATACTTTTCAGCACGTTAACGCTGATGGCGGTAACCACCGCACCCACGGCTACTGCCGCGATGTAGCCCATTTTGCCCTCCACCACAGGGAGAACGATAAGCCCCCCCCATCCGGCATAACATTGTGCGCCCATCACGGCAGCCGTCACTGCACCGCACGCGGAGCCCAACATGATGGAAGGGATCACGCGCAGAGGATCGGCTGCAGCAAATGGAATCGCCCCTTCGGTGACCCCCACGCAGCCCATCACCAGTGCCGCTTTACCCGCTTCACGCTCTTCACCAGTAAAATTCTTGCGATTAATGAGCGTCGCCAGGCCTAACCCCAGCGGAGGCACACAGATACCCACCGCTGCGATTGCCACAACGGTGTAGACGCCCTGGGCAACACAAATCAACATAAAGGCATAGGCCACTTTGTTAATTGGCCCCCCCATATCGAAGGCCAGCATCAGCCCCATGATGACGGCCAGCACAACGATGCTGCCCTGCTGCATTCCTTGCAGCCACTGAGTTAACCCCGTGGTCAACGCCCCGACAGGCTCACCCAGGCCCCACATCATGATGCCCGCGGTAAGAAAAGTGCCGATGATAGGGATGATGAAGATAGGCATGACTGAGCGCAGCACTTTCGGAACCGGCAGTTTCTTCAGATACCAGACGACTATCCCACCGAGTATCCCGGCAATAATGGCGCCGAAGAAACCCGCACCGAAACTGTTACCAACCCAGGCCGCAATGGCGCAAGGTGCAAGCGCGGCACGTTCGGCAATGGAATAGCCAATATAGGCGGCGAGGAAGGGGACCATCAGCGTTAACCCGGCCACGCCGATATCGAACAGTTTTTTCAGGTTGGGGTCGGTTGCTGCATCCGGTACCGCGCCTTTGCCGTACAACATGACTGAAACCGCCAGCAAAATTCCGCCTGCAACCACGAACGGAATCATGTGCGACACACCTGTCATCAGATGCTGCCGCGTGTTCTTGAGAATATGCACCAACTCTTTCATATGTCGCTCCTGGCCTAAAACCCTAAAGGTGTTGTGGCAAACAATAGGCAATCAGAAAGTCGGCGGACAGGAGACAAAAAGGCCATTTACTGGATTTTTGTAATGTTGAAATGAAAATGCGATCCGCCTCGACATTTCGCACAGACGGAAGGGTAAGACAAACCATCACAACCTGTGAGTCAAATCTCACTTTTCGAGTGATATTACATTTGTCCAGTTTTTGGCAGATTTGTCACATGGCGCGCGTCATCACCGCACTCGTATGCTGTTCCCCAATTAATGATGATTGGTTTGAGGAGTGTGTGTATGGCTCTGGTAGTGGAATTTACCTGTGAATTACCCAACGGGGTTCACGCGCGTCCGGCAAGTCATGTGGAAACGCTGTGCAATACGTTTAGCTCACAAATCGAATGGCACAACCTGCGCACTGGCCGTAAGGCCGATGCCAGAAGCGCACTGGCTCTTATTGGTACCGATACGCTGGCAGGTGATGCATGTCGCCTGGTGATTCAAGGGGAAGATGAGCAAAACGCCCATCAACAACTGGAACACTGGATCCGGGAAGAGTTCCCGCACTGTGATTCACCACTCGCAGAAACCATCACTACCGAGCTTGATCCATTACCAGAATCCCTCACGCGCCTTAACCCAACGCTGTTCCGCGCCATGCCTGTTTGCAGCGGTAGCGCCCAGGGTATTCTGACCTTACTGACCTCGTTGGATCTCAATGCACTGACTGATTTACCCGATGCGAAAAATGTTGAAGAAGAGCAGTCTGCGCTGAATAACGGTCTCACCCTGCTGGTGAAAAACATTGAGTTGCGTGCGATGGACAGCGAGAGTACCGCCAGCGCCATTCTCGATGCGCATCGATCGCTGGCGACGGATACCTCACTGCGCCAGCATCTTCTTGCAGGCGTGAGCCAGGGACTGAGCTGCGCGCAAGCAACAATCGCTACTGCAAACCATTTCTGCGATGCGTTTTCTCGTTCCAGTAGCAGCTACCTGCAGGAGCGGGTACTGGACGTGCGCGATGTCTGCTATCAACTTTTACAACACATTTATGGAGAACAACGCTTCCCGGCGCCAGGCCAGTTGACGCAGCCGACCGTCTGCCTTGCAGACGACCTCACTCCCGGTCAGTTCCTGGAACTGGATAAAACATTACTCAAAGGGCTGCTGTTAAAGAGCGGCGGAACCACTTCGCACACCGTTATTCTTGCGCGCTCCTTCAATATTCCCACGCTGGTCGGCGTCGATAGCGAAGGTCTTCTTCAATGGCGCAACCAGCCTGTCTTCGTAGATGGCAATGCGGGCGTGGTTGTGGTCAATGCCAGTGATGCGGTGGTGCGCTACTATCAGCAGGAAGCACGAGTACAACAGGCGATCCGCGAGCAGCAACGCATCTGGCTTGATCGGGAAGCCAGAACATCAGATGGCCTGCGCATTGAGATTGCCGCGAACATCGCTCATGCAGTGGAAGCCGTGGCGGCATTTTGTAACGGTGCCGAAGGCGTTGGCCTGTTCCGCACCGAAATGCTGTATATGGATCGCACCAGCGCCCCCGGTGAAAACGAGCTGTACAACATTTTCTGCCAGGCACTTGAAAGTGCAAATGAGCGCAGCATTATCGTGCGTACTATGGATATCGGCGGCGATAAACCGGTGGAGTACCTGAACATACCGGCAGAAAACAACCCCTTCCTCGGCTACCGCGCAGTACGTATCTACGAAGAGTATGCAACGCTTTTCACCACCCAGCTTCGGGCGATCCTGCGCGCCTCTGCTCACGGCAACCTGAAGATCATGATCCCGATGATCTCCTCCATGGAAGAGATCCTGTGGGTTAAAGAGAAGCTTGCCGAAGCGAAGCAGCAGCTTCGTACTGAACATATTCCATTTGATGAAAAAATCCCGCTCGGCATCATGCTGGAAGTGCCCTCGGTGATGTTCATCATCGATCAATGCTGCGAAGAAATTGATTTCTTTAGTATCGGCAGCAATGACCTGACGCAGTATCTCCTGGCCGTCGACCGCGACAATGCCAAAGTCACGCGCCATTACAACAGCCTGAACCCGGCTTTCCTGCGCGCTCTGGATTACGCGGTACAGGCCGTCCATCGCCAGGGAAAATGGATTGGCCTGTGCGGTGAGCTGGGTGCAAAAGGTTCTGTGTTGCCATTGCTGGTAGGTTTGGGCCTGGACGAGCTCAGTATGGGGTCGCCTGCTATCCCGGCGACCAAAGCGCGCCTGGCCCAGCTTGATAGCCGCGCCTGCCGCCAGTTGTTGAACCAGGCCATGGCGTGTCGCACCTCGCTTGAAGTGGAACACCTGCTCGCCCAGTTCCGCATGAATCAGCAGGATACGCCGCTGGTGACGCCACGCTGCATTTCTCTGGATAACGACTGGAACAGCAAAGAAGAGGTCATGAAAGGCATGACCGATAACCTTTTGCTCGCTGGGCGTTGCCGCTATCCGCGCAAGCTGGAAGCCGATCTGTGGGCGCGCGAAGCCGTATTTTCTACCGGGCTGGGTTTTAGTTTTGCCATCCCACACAGCAAATCGGAGCACATTGAGCAATCCACCATCAGCGTTGCACGCCTGAAAGCCCCCGTCATGTGGGGAGATGAGGAAGCGCAATTCATCATCATGCTGACGCTGAACAAACACGCCGCAGGCGACCAGCACATGCGAATTTTCTCACGCCTGGCACGTCGCATCATGCATGAAGATTTCCGCAACGCGCTGGTGAACGCCAGCTCCGGGGAGGCTATTGCTTCTCTGCTGCAACACGAATTAGAACTTTAATACGAGGAAGAGTGATGGAACTGTATCTGGATACCGCCAACGTGGCGGAAGTCGAACGCCTTGCACGCATTTTTCCCATTGCGGGCGTGACCACTAACCCAAGCATTATCGCTGCCAGCCGTGAATCCATCTGGGACGTGCTGCCGCGCCTGCAAAAGGCCATCGGGCCGGACGGCACGCTGTTTGCCCAAACCATGAGCCGCGATGCAGAGGGCATGGTGGCGGAGGCTAAACGCCTGAGTAATGTCATACCGGACATCGTGGTCAAAATTCCGTTGACGGCTCAGGGGCTTATCGCGATTCAGGCTCTGAAAAAAGAGGGCATTACCACGCTGGGTACCGCCGTATACAGCGCAGCCCAAGGGTTACTCGCCGCACTGGCAGGAGCAAAGTATGTGGCCCCGTATGTGAACCGCGTCGACGCTCAAGGCGGTGACGGTATTCGCATGGTGCAAGAGCTGCAATGCCTGCTTGAAATGCATGCGCCAGAGAGCAAGGTACTTGCCGCCAGCTTTAAAACTCCGCGACAGGCGCTGGACTGCCTGCTTGCCGGCTGTGAAGCAATCGCGCTTCCTTTAGATGTAGCGCAACAAATGCTCGGCACCCCGGCGGTAGAGTCAGCCATAGAGAAGTTCGAGCAAGACTGGAAAAACGCGTTTGGTAACCTCAACCTCTAAGGGAGAACTGTTATGGACCGTATCATTCAATCGCCGGGGAAATACATCCAGGGCGCTAATGTGCTAACCCGTCTCGGCGACTATCTGAAGCCACTTGCACAGCGCTGGCTGGTGGTTGGCGATAAATTTGTGCTGGGCTTTGCTGAAGAGACTTTACGCAAGAGTTTTAAAAACGCAGAACTGCATGCTGAAATCGCGCCATTTGGCGGCGAATGTTCGCAAAATGAAATCGATCGACTAAAAAAACTGGCAGACAGTGCCGACTGCATGGCGGTACTGGGTATCGGCGGCGGTAAAACGCTTGATACCGCCAAAGCGCTGGCACACTTTATGGATGTGCCGGTCGCCATTGCCCCGACTATCGCCTCCACTGATGCGCCGTGCAGCGCGCTTTCCGTGATTTATACCGACAACGGCGAGTTCGATCGCTACCTGATGCTACCGCACAACCCGAACATGGTTATCGTCGACACCAATGTGGTTGCAGGAGCACCACCACGTCTGCTGGCTGCGGGGATTGGCGATGCACTGGCCACCTGGTTTGAAGCACGAGCCTGTTCCCGCAGTGGCGCAACCACCATGGCAGGAGGCAAATGTACGCAGGCTGCGTTAGCGCTCGCCGAGCTGTGCTACAACACGCTGATTGAAGAGGGTGAAAAAGCGATGCTGGCGGCGGAACAGCACGTCGTAACACCGGCGCTGGAACGCATCATTGAAGCCAATACGTATCTCAGCGGCGTCGGTTTTGAAAGCGGCGGGCTAGCTGCAGCACACGCCATTCACAACGGCATGACGGCAGTGCCGGATGCACATCACTTCTATCATGGTGAAAAAGTCGCATTCGGTACGCTGACGCAGCTGGTACTGGAAAACGCCCCGGTAGAAGAAATAGAGACCGTCGCGGCGCTTTGTCACAGCGTTGGTTTGCCCATCACGCTGGCACAGCTGAACATCAAAGAGGATATCCCGGCTAAAATGCGTCTGATTGCGGAAGCTTCCTGCGCGGAAGGCGAAACCATTCATAACATGCCGGGCGGCGTGTCGCCGGACCAGGTTTACGCGGCACTGTTGGTTGCCGATCAGTACGGACAGCGGTTCTTACAGGAGTGGGAATAGTCGCAGCCCACATGGTGTTAAAAAATCCCCGCCGAAGCGGGGATTTTTTATTTACTGCAGGTCGAAACGATCCAAATCCATCACTTTCGCCCATGCTGCAACGAAGTCACGGACAAACTTCTCGCTGGCATCGCTGCTGGCATAAACTTCTGCCAGCGCGCGCAGGACGGCATTAGAGCCGAAGACCAGATCGGCTCGGGTCGCGGTATATTTCACTTCACCGCTGGCGCGGTCGCTACCGGCAAACAGTTCGTTTGACTCATCGGTCGCTTTCCACTGGGTATTCATATCCAGCAGATTGACGAAGAAGTCATTACTCAGCACGCCCTCGCGGTCGGTGAACACGCCATTCTTGCTGCCATCGAAGTTAGCACCCAATGCACGCAAGCCACCCACCAGCACCGTCAGTTCAGGCGCGGTCAGCGTCAGCTGTTGGGCCTTATCAATCAGGAGTGATTCCGTGGTCGAGGCATTAACCTGGGCACGGTAGTTGCGGAAGCCATCGGCAATCGGTTCGAGCAGGTTAAACATCTCGATATCCGTCTGATCCTGACGTGCATCCACACGGCCTGGTGTGAACGGTACAGTGACATATACGCCTGCCGCTTTCGCGGCTTGCTCCACGCCTACTACGCCCGCCAGCACGATAATATCTGCCAGGGAAGCTTTGTTAGTGGTGCGCTGAATAGCTTCCAGAGCAGGAAGTGCACGAACCGCTGCGGCGTTCACATCCCAGTCACGCTGAGGCGCCAGCGCCAGACGTGCGCCATTGGCACCGCCACGCTTATCGCCGCCGCGGAAGGTTGAAGCAGACGCCCAGGCAACAGAAACCAGCTCGCTTACGGAGAGACCTGATGCCGCAATTTCCGCTTTCAGACTTTCAATATCTTCCTTCGAAGGGTTGAACACCGACTGTGGCAGCGGATCCTGCCAAATCAGATCTTCTTTCGGCACTTCCGGACCAATGTACCGCGCTTTTGGCCCCATATCACGGTGGGTCAGTTTGAACCATGCACGTGCGAAAGCTTCGTTGAAAGCCTGCGGATCGTTCAGGAAACGACGGGAAATTTTTTCGAATTCCGGGTCAAAACGCAGCGTCAGGTCGGTGACCAGCATGGTTGGTTTGCGTTTTTTCGACGGGTCGAACGGATCAGGCATAATGTCCGGCGCATTTACGGCTTCAAACTGAATGGCACCGGCCGGGCTACGTGTCTGCACCCACTCATATTTGAACAGGTTCTCGAAGAAATAGTTGCTCCACTGGGTCGGGGTTTGTGACCAGATGACTTCCAGACCAGAGGTGATAGCATCTTCGCCAACGCCAGAGCCGTGCGTGCTATGCCAGCCAAGACCCTGCGCCTCAATCGGTGCGGCTTCCGGATCAGCACCTACATGGGTCGCTTCTCCTGCACCGTGGGTTTTACCGAGAGTATGCCCCCCTGCAATCAACGCGACGGTCTCTTCGTCATCCATACCCATGTTACCAAAGGTGGCGCGAATCGCCGCTGCCGCTGACAGCGGTTCGCCGCTGGCATTTGGCCCTTCCGGGTTAACGTAAATCAGGCCCATTTCGGTTGCGCCGAGTGGACGCTTCGCCAGCTCTTCCGGATCGCGGTGCTTCAGCCAGGTCGTTTCGTCGCCCCAGTTAACGTCCATATCCGGTTCCCAGACGTCTTCACGCCCGGCACCAAAACCAAAGGTGCGGAAACCCGAGTTTTCCAGCGCCACGTTACCCGCGAGGATAAACAGGTCAGCCCAGGAGATTTTTTGCCCGTATTTTTGCTTAATTGGCCACAGCAGGCGGCGTGCTTTATCCAGGCTGACGTTATCAGGCCAGGAGTTCAGCGGCGCAAAGCGCTGTTGACCGCGTCCTGCACCACCGCGCCCATCAACGGAGCGATAGGTGCCTGCACCGTGCCAGGCCATACGAATAAACAGACCTGCATAGCTGCCCCAGTCGGCTGGCCACCACGGTTGAGAGTCGGTTAAAAGTGCTTTGAGGTCGCCTTTAAGCGCAGAGTAATCAAGTTTGCTGAATTCTTTGCGGTAGTCGAAGTCTTCACCCAGAGGGTTCGAACGGTTGGAATGTTGGTTAAGAAGGTCGACACGGAGTTGTTTTGGCCACCAGTCACGGCTGCTGGTACCTGCCCCCGCGCTCTGATCGTGACCGCCCTGATGGAACGGGCATTTGCCGACTTTATTGGTATCGTCTGACGTGCTCATCGCTATGCTCCCTTTTACAGTGTTACCGTTACGATATACGCCCTTATTGATAAGGTACAGTTGGGATAACCCACAGATTCGATAGTTAATTCCGTTTAATTACACTTTGAAAATTTGTGACTTTTGTACGTCTTTGGCAGAATTACCGATATGACAGGAAAATAAAACCCTTATAAATCAAAAAACCCTCCGAAGAGGGCTTTTTAGTTACACGCCTGGTCTAACACCGAGCGTGTGGCATATGGCGTAACTCATCTCCGCACGGTTCAGCGTGTAGAAGTGGAAATCCTTCACCCCTTCACGACTTAAAATCTTCACCATGTCCATCGCGATATTTGCGCCCACCAGCTTGCGTGTTTCCGGGTCATCGTCCAGCCCTTCGTACATTTTAGACATCCAAAGCGGAATGCGCACATTCGTCATGTCAGCAAATTTCTTCGCCTGTTTGAAGTTAGAGACCGGCAGAATACCTGGGATGATTTCAACGTCGATGCCTGCGGAAACACAACGGTCACGGAAGCGCAGGTAGCTTTCCACATCAAAGAAGAACTGGGTAATCGCGCGGTTTGCACCGGCTTCCACTTTACGCTTCAGGTTAAGCAGATCGGCCTGGGCGCTTTTCGCTTCCGGGTGAACTTCAGGATAAGCGGCAACGGAGATATCAAAATCGGCCACGTCTTTCAGCAGCGCGACCAGGTCGGCAGCATACATTTCCGGCTTACCGCTACCCGGCGGCAGGTCACCGCGCAGGGCAACAATATGACGAATGCCGTTGTTCCAGTAATCCTGGGCGATAGCACGCAGTTCATCACGGGTTGCGTCAATACAGGTAAGGTGCGGGGCCGCTTCCAGACCGGTGCGATCTTTAATGCCTTTAATGATGCTGTGCGTACGGTCACGCTCGCCGGAGTTTGCACCGTAGGTGACGGAGACAAACTTCGGTTTCAGGCTGCTCAGGCGATCGATAGAGCTCCACAGGGTTTGCTCCATTTCACTGGTGCGCGGCGGGAAAAATTCAAAAGAGACGTTAATCTGGCCGTTTACTTCGGCCAGGCTCTGATTCAGGGCTTCCCGCTGGTTGGCGTGAAAAAAGCTCATACCGTACCTCTATCAATCGCGTGTCGTTGTGTGTTGTTTTGTGAACTTCTATACGTTTAGACGTCCAGATGTAAAAATGACGGAAAAGCGGGGGGACGTCAACAGAAATAATCAACAATAACGGTGAGGTTTGCTCAGGGAATATGAGGAAAATTCATGATGAGGGTAATACCCTCTCCCGGAGAGAGAGGGAAATTCAGGCGTTACAGTAACTTAGCCAGGCGGTTGATGTCGGACTGGATCGCGCCGGCGGTCACATCGCGCCCCGCCCCCGGACCGCGGATCACCAGTGGGTTATCACGATACCAGCGGCTTTCGATTGCGAAGACGTTATCGCACGGCAAAAGTGCTGCCAGCGGATGTTCAGGACGCACCGCCTCAACACCCACACGCGCTTTTCCGTTGGCCTCAAAACGCGCCACATAGCGCAGTACCAGCCCCATCTCGTTCGCCGCTTCCAGACGCTGTACCATCTGCTCGTTAAGCTCTTCACCATTTTCAAAGAAATGGTCTATAGAACCTTCTTCACAGCCAGCAGTCACCAGTGATTCGACGCGCACGGAATCCGGTTCGATGTCGTAACCGGCTTCGCGCGCGAGGATCACCAGCTTACGCATTACATCTTTACCGGAGAGGTCAACGCGCGGATCGGGCTCGGTTAAGCCCTGCTGCCACGCCTGATCCACCAGGTCGGTGAACGGTACGGTGCCGTCAAACTGCAGGAACAACCAGGAGAGCGTGCCGGAGAAGATACCGCTCAGCGCCAGAATACTGTCGCCGCTTTCAATCAGATCACGCACGGTGTGGTTAACCGGCAGGCCCGCGCCCACGGTGGCGTTATAGAGCCAGTGACGACCTGTTTTTTCAAACGCGTCGTGGATCTGACGGTATTTATCGGTGCTGCTTGCCCCCGCCAGCTTATTGGCGCTAATGACGTGGAACCCATGGCTGGCGAAATCAAGATACTGATCGGCCAGTTGTTCGCTGGCGGTGACGTCCAGCACCACCAGATCGTCATACGGGTGCGCACGCATCCACAGGAACAGCGACTCTTCATCCTGCTCGACGGCTTCATCATTAAAGAAGGCAAGTGCGCGGCTGGCGTCCAGCCCTTCGTAGTTCAGCAGGCTGCGGCGGCTATCCACCACGCCAGCGAGAATAAATTCAAACCCGGTACGTGCAGAGAGAGTGACCTGTTCGCGAGCAAACAGCTCCAGCCAGCGGGAACCGATGTTGCCTTTACCGAACAGCACCAGGCCAATGCGTTTTTCCGCGCGGAACAGAGAGGTATGCAGACCCTGAATCAGGCTCTCGGTAGGCCCTTTACGCAGCACGGCGACCAGGCTGATGCCCTCTTCGGACTGCCAGGTAAACTCAACCGGCTGTCCCTTCAGTTGCTGCCAGAAACGGTGGCAGTGCAGAGGGTTACGGGTGACACCCGCCCCCACCATCGCCACCAGCGCCAGCCCCTGACGCAGGCGAAGTTCACCCGGCAGACCTGCTTCATCCAGAATTTTCAGCGCGCTGTCCGCCACTTCAGCGGTGTAGCAGAACTGCAGCAACTGGCGGTCGTTATGCACGCCAACGGCCAGCGGACGTACCTGAGCACGCTTTAACACCAGGTCGATGTCCTTATGTGCCAGTTTGAAATCCTGTCCTGCCGGAACCTGGAACTCAATCAGACAGATGTCGTCGTGGCTGGTAACAATACGCGCCCCGGTACCGGAAGCCAGCACGCGCTCAATGCGCGTGGAGCCCTGATCCGGGGTGTAACTGCAGCGCAGCTGCAGGTCAATATCGCTGCCGGAGACTGGCTGCAGCGTGCGCGCGTGCAGTACCGGTGCCGCCAGACGTGCCAGTTCGCTGGCTTCGTCGAGACGCAGCAGCGGCAGTAAACAGGCATCTTTCACTTTGCGCGGGTCGGCGCTGTAAACACCAGCCACATCACTCCAGATGGTGACGCGGGACACGCCCGCCAGAGCACCGATTTGCGTTGCAGAGTAGTCGGAGCCGTTACGCCCCAGCAGCACCGTTTCACCCGCATTGCTGCGGCTGATAAAGCCGGTGACGACAATGCGTTTACCTGGATGTTGCACCAGCAGCTGTTGCAGTAACGGGTAAGACAATCCTTCGTCGACCTGCGGCTGTGCAGCACGCTCAGCGCGCAGGAAATCGCGCGCGTCGAGCCAGGCGGCTTCAACACCAAGATGTTGCAATACGGCAGCCATCAGACGCGCAGACCACACTTCCCCGTGGCCGACCACTTCGGCATACACCGCTTCGGTAATGCCGCTGTCCAGCAGGGCAGCCAGACGCTCAAGGTCATGGGTGAAGGCACTGATCAACCCGTCCGCTACGTCTGCAGGCAGCAGGCCAGCAATCAGCTCGCTCTGATAACGACGTAAGGACTGTTGCACCTGATGCGCAGAAAGGCGATCGGTCTGGCTCAATTTCAGCCAGCTAATCAACTGGTTGGTGGTGCTGCCCGCCGCGGAGACAACCATCATGTCCCCCGGCTGCGAATACTCTGTCATGATCCCTGCGACACGCAGATAACATTTCACATCAGCAAGACTACTACCACCAAACTTGTGCAGCTGACGACCCTTCGCCCCTGCCTGCGCTATCACACTCATGATTACCCCTTGGCTACGACCCGGAAGCCATTTTCCAGATCGGCAATTAAATCTTCAGAATCTTCAATACCGGTTGAGATTCGCAGCAGCGTCTCGGAAATCCCGGCGGCGGCACGTGCTTCGGGTGCCATACCTGCGTGCGTCATGGTCGCGGCGTGGGAGATTAAGCTTTCAACCCCACCTAAGGATTCCGCCAGCGTAAACAATGACAGCCCGCTCAGGAAGCGACGCAGCGTTTGCTCGTCACCGTCCAGTTCAAAACTTAACATCGCGCCAAATCCCTTCTGCTGGCGGGCGGCGATCTCGTGCCCCTGGTTTTCCGGCAACGACGGGTGATAGAGCTTCTTCACCAGCGGCTGCGTTTTCAGGAAATCGACAATCGCCTGAGCATTGCGCTGCGCCACTTCCATACGCGGCGACAGCGTACGAATGCCACGTAACAGCAAGTAGCTGTCGAAGGCACCCGCGGTGACGCCAATGTTATTGGCCCACCATGCCAGTTCCGTGACAACTTCAGGGTCTTTGGCAATCACCACGCCCGCGACCACGTCAGAATGGCCGTTCAGATATTTAGTGCATGAATGCAATACCAGATCAGCACCCAATGCTAATGGGTTCTGAAGGGCCGGACTGAGGAACGTATTATCCACTACACTTATCGCTCCCGCATCCCTTGCGAGCTGACAAATTTTCGCAATGTCGACAACGCGCAACAATGGGTTGCTTGGACTTTCCACCAGTACCAGCTTCGGTTTCTCTGCCAGCGCCTGTTTCAGCGCCTGTTCGTCGTTTTGATCGACAAACAGCACGCGATAACAGCCGTGCTTTGCCAGACTATCAAACAGACGATAGCTGCCGCCGTAGCAGTCGTGCGGCGCAACCAGCAGATCACCCGGTTTCAGGAACACCGTTGTCACCAGGTGAATGGCGGACATACCGGTATTGGTTAATACTGCACCTGCGCCACCTTCCAGCTCAGCCAGCGCGCGCTGGGTCACATCACGCGTAGGGTTGCCACGACGCGAGTAATCATGCGCGCGGGGTTCATTAAATCCGGTGAAATTATAGGTACTGGAAAGATGAATCGGCGGGACAACGCAGCCGTACTGCTCGTCATCATTTAATCCGCTACGCACTGCAATAGTGGCCTGTTTACGCGTCATGGTGAAGGCTTCCTGGCGAATGAGGTGAAAAGTCAGGCACCAGAGTAAACATTGAATGTATGGACGTCAATACATCTGGACATCTAAACTTCTTTGCGTATAGATTGAGCAATGCGCAAATAGCCGTTAAAATTATATGCTTTAGTGCACGCTGCAGCGGCAATATCCGTGCCACGGTATCGTCTCTACGGTAAACTAGGCAAGATTACGGTTCAAAACCCAGAGTTACAGGTTTTGCACCCTTAGATAAATGACTGAGAGGATTAAAGGTATCTCATGGCTGAATGGAGCGGCGAATATATCAGCCCATACGCTGAGCACGGTAAGAAGAGTGAGCAAGTAAAGAAAATTACGGTTTCCATTCCTCTGAAGGTGTTGAAGATCCTCACCGATGAACGTACGCGTCGTCAGGTGAACAACCTGCGCCACGCAACCAACAGCGAACTGTTGTGCGAAGCGTTTCTGCATGCGTTTACCGGTCAACCGTTGCCGAACGATGACGATCTGCGCAAAGAGCGTAGCGACGAAATCCCGGAAGAGGCGAAGGTGATCATGCGTGAACTGGGTATTGACCCGGAGACGTGGGAATACTGAAAAGCGGATACAAAAAAGGCACCTTGCGGTGCCTTTTTTTCGGGAAACTTATTTAGCGCCCGGGATGCTGAAACGCTTGTTGAAGCGGTCAACACGGCCACCGGTTGCAACATCACGCTGCTTACCAGTGTAGAACGGGTGGCATTTGCCGCACACGTCCAGGTTCAGATCGTGACCCACGGTAGAGCGGATCTGGATAGAGTTACCGCAAGAACAGTTTGCAGTAATCATTTCGTATTTCGGGTGAATATCTTTTTTCATGGGAGAACCTCAGTTAAGGCCGCGTCGCTCTTCCAGCCCTAACGCCAGACACCACGCGATGTTGATTGTAAGTTCTTTGGCGTAAAGTACACCAAAGGCGGCGAATCATACAGAATTTGACCAACGTATGCAAACTGATCCGCACGCCGCTTTTACTAATGTGTATACTAACGCGCCACTTTTCAAGTCAGGAAGATTAGATGCCCGTCGCTCACGTTGCCCTGCCCGTTCCGCTTTCCCGCACCTTTGACTATCTGCTGCCTGACAGCATGAGCGCCAAAGCGGGCTGTCGCGTGACCGTGCCCTTTGGCAAGCAGCAGCGTGTGGGGATTGTGGTTTCGGTCAGCGATAAGAGCGAGTTACCGCTTAATGAACTGAAATCCGTTGTTGAGGTGCTGGACAGTGAGCCGGTTTACTCCAGCAGCACCTGGCGACTTCTGCTGTGGGCGGCGGATTACTACCACCATCCCATCGGCGACGTCCTGTTCCACGCCCTGCCCATTATGCTGCGTCAGGGTAAGAGCGCCAGCCATGCGCCGATGTGGTACTGGTTTGCCACCGAAGAAGGTCAGGCTGTCGACATCAACAGCCTCAAACGCTCGCAGAAACAGCAGCAGGCGCTGGCGGCGCTGCGCCAGGGGAAAATCTGGCGTCATCAGGTCGACGAACTTGAGATCAGCGAAACGGCGCTACAGGCCCTGAGAAAGAAAGGGCTGAGTGAACTGGGCAGCGAAGCGCCTGCGCTTTACGACTGGCGAGAGAGTTTCTCCGTTTCAGGTGATCGCCTGCGTCTGAATACCGAGCAGGCCACCGCCGTCGGCGCGATCCATAGCGCCTCCGATCATTTCTCTGCCTGGCTGCTGGCGGGAGTTACCGGTTCCGGCAAGACCGAAGTCTACCTGAGCGTGCTGGAAAACGTGCTCGCACAGGGCAAACAGGCGCTGGTGATGGTGCCGGAAATTGGCCTGACGCCGCAAACCATCGCCCGATTCCGCGAGCGCTTTAACGCGCCTGTTGAGGTGCTGCACTCCGGCCTGAACGACAGCGAGCGCCTCAACGCCTGGCTGAAAGCGAAAAACGGTGAAGCGGCGATTGTGATCGGCACCCGCTCGTCGCTGTTTACGCCGTTTAAAAATCTCGGCGTTATCGTGATCGACGAAGAGCACGACAGCTCCTATAAACAGCAGGAAGGCTGGCGTTACCATGCCCGCGATCTGGCGGTCTATCGCGCGCACAGCGAGCAAATCCCTATTATTCTCGGCTCCGCCACGCCGGCGCTCGAAACGCTGCACAACGTGCGTCAGCGTAAATACCATATGCTACGCCTGACGCGTCGCGCGGGAAATGCGCGCCCGGCCATTCAGCACGTACTGGATCTGAAAGGACAGCAAGTTCAGGCGGGGTTAGCACCCGCTCTTATCACCCGGATGCGCCAGCATTTGCAGGCCGGGAACCAGGTCATTCTGTTTCTCAACCGGCGCGGATTTGCGCCAGCTCTGCTGTGCCACGACTGCGGCTGGATTGCCGAATGCCCGCGCTGCGATCATTACTACACCTTCCATCAGGCCCAGCGTCATTTGCGCTGCCACCACTGCGACAGTCAGCGCCCTGTTCCGCGCCAGTGTCCATCGTGTGGTTCAACGCACATTGTGCCGGTGGGTCTGGGGACTGAACAGTTGGAACAGGCTCTTGCGCCCTTCTTCCCTGACGTCCCTCTCTCCCGCATCGACCGGGATACCACCAGCCGTAAAGGTGCGCTGGAACAACAACTGGCGGAAGTGCATCGCGGCGGCGCACGCATTTTGATTGGTACCCAGATGCTGGCGAAAGGACACCATTTCCCGGATGTAACGCTGGTTGCCCTGCTGGATGTCGACGGCGCACTCTTCTCAGCAGACTTCCGTTCCGCGGAACGTTTTGCCCAGCTTTATACCCAGGTCGCCGGTCGTGCCGGACGCGCGGGCAAACAGGGCGAAGTGGTTCTGCAAACGCACCACCCAGAACACCCGTTACTCCAGACCCTGCTACACAAAGGCTATGACGCCTTTGCCGAACAGGCGCTGGCAGAACGCCAGACCCTGCAGCTACCGCCGTGGACCAGCCACGTGATCGTTCGTGCAGAAGATCATAACAACCAGCAGGCCCCACTATTCCTGCAGCAGCTGAGAAACCTCCTGCAGGCCAGTCCACTGGTGGATAACCAGCTGTGGATTTTGGGCCCGGTTCCGGCACTGGCACCAAAGCGCGGCGGACGTTTTCGCTGGCAAATTTTGCTCCAGCACCCTTCGAGAATTCGTCTCCAGCATATCGTCAGCGGCGCGCTGGTACTGATTAACACCCTTCCGGAAGCGCGAAAAGTGAAGTGGGTACTGGACGTCGATCCCATCGAAGGCTGAAGACGGATCGAAAAATTTAACGTTCCTCACACTTTTTATGAAAATTCTGTAACCGATTCCATTAACTATCTGTAAAAATGGTGATGTCAGAAGTTCGGTGTTCAGGCGAGGAGAAGACGTTGAAGTCCAGCAAAGAGGTTGCACCGGCGACCATGAAAGACGTTGCCCAGAAAGCACAGGTCTCTACGGCAACGGTATCCCGCGCATTAATGAATCCGGATAAAGTCTCCCAGGCGACCCGTAACCGGGTTGAACAGGCTGCGCTGGAAGTGGGCTATTTTCCACAGGCGATGGGCCGTAACGTCAAGCGCAATGAGTCGCGCACCATCCTGGTGATTGTGCCGGACATCTGCGATCCCTTTTTCAGCGAGATTATCCGCGGTATTGAAGTGACAGCGGCTGAACAGGGTTATCTGGTACTGATTGGCGACTGTGCGCACCAGAACCAGCAGGAAAAAACCTTTATCGACCTCATTATCACCAAGCAGATCGACGGTATGTTGCTGCTTGGCTCTCGCCTGCCGTTTGATGCCAGCATTGAAGAGCAGCGTAATTTACCGCCGATGGTCATGGCCAACGAGTTTGCGCCAGAGCTGGAGCTGCCGACGGTCCATATCGATAACCTCACCGCCGCATTCAACGCCGTCAACTATCTCCAGGAACTGGGGCATAAACGTATTGGCTGCATTGCCGGGCCGGAAGAGATGCCGCTGTGCCACTACCGTCTGCAGGGTTACGTTCAGGCGCTGCGCCGTACCGGCGTCACTGTCGATCCGCACTATATTGCTCGTGGTGACTTCACCTTCGCTGCGGGTGGACAGGCGCTGGAAAAACTTCTGGACCTGCCTGAGCCGCCCACCGCCGTATTCTGTCACAGCGATGTAATGGCGCTGGGCGCATTGTCGTATGCCAAACGTCGTGGCCTGCGCATACCGAAAGATTTATCGATCATCGGATTCGATAATATTTCGCTTTCAGAATTTTGCGATCCGCCGCTCTCAACGGTCGCTCAGCCGCGCTATCAAATCGGCCGCGAAGCGATGCTTCTTCTGCTGGATCAGCTTCACGGTCAAACAGTTAGCAGCGGCTCGCGGTTGCTGGACTGCGAACTGATTATTCGCGGCACTACCCAGGCATTGACTTAAAGTAAACGTCTTTCGGATACCCTTATCTGGTCAAAGCCCCGCCGCTTAAGTAACATGGCGGACTGACGAACGAATAAATACAGCGAAACGATAGTGGCACAACGAGATTATGTACGTCGCGGCCAGCCGGCACCTTCGCGACGCAAAAAGAGTAGCTCAAGGAAAAAGCAGAGTAACCTGCCTGCTGTCTCGCCAGCAATGGTCGCTATTGCTGCGGCTGTAGTCGTCGCCTTTATTGGTGGACTGTACTTTATTACGCACCATAAAAAAGAAGAGTCTGAGGCGCTTCAGGCCAGTAAAGTGGCCGGAAATGGTCTTCCTCCGAAGCCTGAAGAACGCTGGCGCTATATCAAAGAGCTGGAAAGCCGTCAGCCTGGCGTACGTGCGCCAACCGAACCTTCCGCAGGTGGAGAAGTGCAGAATGCGAATCAACTGACGGATGAACAGCGTCAGTTGTTGGCACAAATGCAGGCTGATATGCGCCAGCAACCCACGCAGCTGAATGAAGTCCCGTGGAATGAACAGACTCCGGCACAGCGTCAGCAAACGTTACAGCGACGTCAGGCGCAACAGCAAATTCAGCAACAGCAGCAACAACAGTGGGCGCAAACCCAGCCGGTGCAGCAGCCGAAAGCACAGCCGCGGGTAACGGAACAGCCTTACCAGCAGCAGACGCGTACGGTGCAGTCCCAGCCGGTTCAGCAACAGCCGAAGACTCAGCCGCAGAAGCAAACGGCTCAGCCATATCAGGATCTCTTGCAGACGCCAGCGCATACCACCGCTCAGCAGCCGAAAACGCAGCAGGCAGCGCCTATCACTAAAGAGACCGAGGCACCGAAGCAGACAGCGGAGAAGAAAGATGAGCGCCGCTGGATGGTTCAGTGCGGTTCGTTTAAAGGTGCCGAGCAGGCGGAAACGGTGCGCGCGCAGCTGGCCTTTGAAGGGTTTGATTCACGTATTACCACCAACAATGGCTGGAATCGCGTGGTGATTGGCCCGGTGAAAGGCAAAGAAAATGCTGATGGCACCATTTCACGTTTGAAAGTCGCTGGTCACACAAACTGTATTCGACTCGCATCCGGGGGTTGAAACCCCCAATTTCCCCCCCATCTATCATTCTATTCAGCCCTGAGCACAGGCTCAGGGCTTCTGTTTCCCGATTCTGTAACCAGGGGGTCTGCTCGTGACAACAATAGTAAGTGTACGCCGTAACGGCCATGTGGTAATCGCCGGTGATGGCCAGGCCACGCTGGGTAATACCGTCATGAAAGGCAACGTGAAGAAAGTACGTCGTCTCTATAACGACAAAGTGATCGCCGGTTTTGCTGGCGGCACCGCTGATGCCTTCACGCTGTTTGAACTTTTTGAACGCAAACTGGAAATGCACCAGGGTCATCTGGTGAAAGCCGCTGTTGAGCTGGCGAAAGACTGGCGTACCGACCGCATGCTGCGCAAGCTCGAAGCGCTGCTGGCCGTAGCCGACGAAACCGCGTCGCTGATTATCACCGGTAACGGTGACGTCATTCAGCCGGAAAACGACCTG
Organism: Enterobacter sp. CPE_E890; assembly: GCF_046521475.1. Lineage (NCBI taxonomy): Bacteria > Pseudomonadati > Pseudomonadota > Gammaproteobacteria > Enterobacterales > Enterobacteriaceae > Enterobacter > Enterobacter sp. CPE_E890. The sequence continues at coordinate 4,871,453 of NZ_JBKFZW010000001.1, forward strand.
ATTGCCATCGGCTCTGGCGGCCCTTATGCCCAGGCTGCAGCCCGCGCGCTGTTGGAAAATACCGACATGAACGCGCGAGATATCGCGGTGAAGGCGTTGGATATTGCAGGTGATATCTGCATTTATACCAACCACAACCACACCATCGAAGAATTACCGTCTAAAGCGTAAGGATCTCCCATGTCTGAAATGACCCCACGCGAAATTGTTAGCGAACTGAACAAACATATTATCGGCCAGGATAACGCCAAGCGCTCCGTGGCGATCGCCCTGCGTAACCGCTGGCGTCGTATGCAGCTTGACGAAGAGCTGCGCCATGAAGTGACGCCGAAAAACATTCTGATGATCGGCCCGACCGGCGTCGGTAAAACCGAGATCGCCCGTCGTCTGGCGAAGCTGGCTAACGCACCGTTCATCAAAGTTGAAGCCACCAAGTTCACCGAAGTAGGTTATGTCGGTAAAGAAGTGGATTCTATCATCCGCGATCTGACCGATTCTGCTATCAAAATGGTGCGCGTTCAGGCGATTGAGAAAAACCGCTACCGCGCGGAAGAGATGGCCGAAGAGCGCATTCTCGACGTGCTGATCCCACCGGCAAAAAACAACTGGGGCCAGGCTGAACAACAGTCTGAACCTTCAGCCGCACGTCAGGCGTTCCGCAAAAAACTGCGTGAAGGCCAGCTGGATGATAAAGAGATTGAGATCGATCTCGCGGCCGCACCGATGGGCGTGGAAATCATGGCACCTCCAGGTATGGAGGAGATGACCAGCCAGCTGCAGTCCATGTTCCAGAACCTGGGCGGCCAGAAGCAGAAAGCGCGTAAGCTGAAAATCAAGGACGCGATGAAGCTGCTTATCGAAGAAGAAGCGGCAAAACTGGTGAACCCGGAAGAGCTGAAACAGGATGCTATCGACGCGGTTGAGCAGCACGGTATCGTGTTTATCGACGAAATCGATAAAATCTGTAAACGTGGCGGCAACAGCTCCGGCCCGGATGTGTCCCGTGAAGGCGTTCAGCGCGACCTGCTGCCGCTGGTTGAAGGCTGCACCGTTTCCACTAAGCACGGCATGGTAAAAACGGACCACATTCTGTTTATCGCCTCCGGTGCATTCCAGGTTGCCAGCCCGTCTGACCTGATCCCGGAACTGCAGGGTCGTCTGCCCATCCGCGTTGAGCTGCAGGCGCTGACCACTGAAGATTTCGAACGTATCCTGACTGAGCCAAATGCCTCTGCTACCGTACAGTACAAAGCGCTGATGGCGACCGAAGGTGTGAACCTCGAGTTCACCCAAGACGGTATCAAACGTATCGCCCAGGCCGCATGGCAGGTGAACGAAACCACCGAGAACATCGGTGCGCGTCGTCTCCATACCGTGCTGGAACGCCTGGTAGAAGATATCTCTTATGATGCGAGCGACCTTAACGGTCAAACCATCACCATTGACGCAGAATATGTGAGTAAACATCTGGATGCGTTAGTGGCAGATGAAGATCTGAGCCGTTTTATCCTATAATCGCGGTTACTGGATTCTCATCACGTTTAATGGGGGCTAATGCCCCCATTTTTATTGGCTAAATAACTATGACTGATATCAGCCGTACTCAGGCGTGGCTCGAAAGTCTGCGCCCTAAAACACTTCCTCTGGCCTTTGCTGCGATTGTCGTCGGTACGGCTCTTGCCTGGTGGCAAGGTTATTTTGACCCGCTGGTCGCGGCACTGGCATTGATTACCGCCGGCCTGCTGCAAATTCTCTCCAATCTCGCCAACGATTACGGTGACGCGGTAAAAGGCAGCGATAAACCTGACCGTATCGGGCCACTGCGCGGGATGCAGAAAGGGGTGATTACTCAGGCGCAGATGAAACGCGCATTGATTATCACCGTGGTGCTGATTTGTTTATCGGGTCTGGCACTGGTGACGGTGGCGTCTAAAACCACCAGCGATTTTATTGGCTTCCTGGTGTTAGGTTTATTGGCCATTGTCGCGGCCATCACCTACACCGTCGGCACGCGTCCTTATGGTTATATTGGTCTGGGTGATATTTCCGTGCTGGTGTTCTTCGGCTGGCTGAGCGTGATGGGAAGCTGGTACTTACAGGCGCATACCCTTATCCCTGCGTTGTTCCTGCCTGCAACCGCCTGCGGACTGCTGGCGACGGCAGTGCTCAATATCAACAACCTGCGCGATATCGACAGCGATCGTGAGAATGGCAAAAACACGCTGGCCGTTCGTCTGGGTCCGGTTAACGCGCGCCGCTACCACGCCTGCCTGCTGATGGGTGCGCTGGTCTGCCTGGCACTGTTTAACCTGATCTCGCTGCACAGCGTATGGGGCTGGCTGTTTGTACTTGCCGCACCGCTGCTGATTAAGCAGGCGCGATTTGTCATGCGCGAACTGAGCCCTACAGCCATGCCACCAATGCTGGAACGCACGGTAAAAGGCGCGCTTCTGACTAACCTGTTGTTCGTCATCGGGATTGTCTTAAGCCAGACGCTTCGTTAGCTGACAAATATCAATTAACAATTGATGATTTTGCCAACAACGCATTTCGCACGATATACTGAACACATTCGCAGCAACTGAGCGTTAAACCTATGAAATACGATACCTCCGAGCTTTGTGACATCTACCAGGAAGATGTCAACGTCGTTGAACCGCTGTTCTCCAACTTTGGTGGGCGGTCGTCGTTTGGCGGACAAATCGTCACGGTGAAATGTTTCGAGGACAACGGGTTGCTGTACGATCTGCTCGAACAGAATGGCCGTGGCCGCGTTCTGTTAGTTGACGGCGGGGGTTCCGTGCGTCGCGCGCTTATTGATGCTGAGCTGGCTCGCCTTGCCGTGCAAAACGAGTGGGAAGGGATTGTGGTTTACGGTTCCGTGCGCCAGGTGGACGATCTTGAAGATCTGGATATTGGTATTCAGGCCATCGCCGCCATTCCGGTCGGTGCGGCGGGTGAAGGCATTGGCGAAAGCGACGTGCGCGTCAATTTCGGCGGCGTGACCTTCTTCTCCGGTGACCATCTGTACGCCGATAACACCGGCATAATCCTTTCCGAAGATCCGCTGGATATCGAGTAATAAAACCGTAAGCGTGGGCCATAAAAAAACCGCCAACAGCAATGTGGCGGTTTTTTTGTCCCTCGGGATTCGCGGTCCGTTGGGTTATCTTGCAACCTTTAACCAGGATTTTTATCTTACCCTGGTTCATCCCTCTGGTAACCCCCGTCGACCCTTTATAAATTCCTAATCTCCTCTGAAGGCCTTAACTACGCTGCTGCTGCTCATTATGATGCATCGTCCCTTTCCGCCATCTCGCACATGGGCATCGGTCCAGGGAAAGGTGTATTCACAACCGTAAAGCAACCTTTAACCGGGCTTGTGTCCACCGACTTATCACCGGTGGTGAACGGTGGAGCGGTTAGCTGCAGGGACCGCATAATGAAACGCTATTTATGTATTGCGTTCATTGTCGCCAGCGTACTCGTAGTAAAGAGTGATGAACCGAATGTGTTGATTGCTCTTACTATGACAGCGCAGGACAAGTAGCGTTAAGGCCGCCTCTGGCGGCCTTTTTTATAACTGGCATAAAAAAAGCCGGGTGGCGGCGACGCCATACCCGGCCTGGTCAGTTCATCCCAATGGGAATCAGACTTCTTCCATACGTCCCAGCAGCGCCTGCAGGCGATCCTGCCAGCCGTTCTGCTGTTCGCGCAGTTGGTTGTTTTCGCGCTCCAGTTCTTCGCGGCCGTGCTGAGCGTTCTGAACTTCCTGCGCCAGGCTGTTGTTCTTCTCTTTCAGCTCTTCAATTTCCATCTGCAGCAGGGTGATGGTGTCAATCGCCTGCTGTACTTTCGATTCCAGTTTCTCAAACACTTCTAAAGACATGATGCTACCTCTCCTGAATTGCAAGGCGACGCTTTAACGTAAACGCGCACGACATATACCGTCGATTGTATGGAGCACAGCGCTCTGTGTCCAGCGACACACCGCGCAGATCGCGGTTTGCAACACTTTTAGGTCTGGTCCTGGTGCGTTCGCGTCATATCACCCTAAATTGTTAACTCATTCGTTAATGAAATGATTCAGCTCACATTCCGCCACTGATGCAAAAATGTGCTTTATGGCGCGAAAACGCTCATTTTATGACGAAGACCACACATTTTGATTTCGATATTTCTCGTTTTTGCTCGTTAACGATAAATTAACACTATGTCTACAGGACATCGTGGCGGTCACGGGCGGCCATGCTAACAATAAACATCAATTTCTTCAGGATTCCGATTATGAGTCAGACATCAACCTTAAAAGGCCAGTGCATTGCCGAGTTCCTTGGTACCGGGTTGTTGATATTCTTCGGAGTGGGCTGTGTCGCTGCACTGAAAGTGGCGGGTGCCAGTTTTGGTCAGTGGGAAATCAGTATTATCTGGGGTCTGGGCGTGGCGATGGCCATCTACCTGACTGCAGGTGTTTCTGGTGCACATCTTAACCCGGCGGTGACTATCGCACTGTGGCTGTTCGCGTGCTTCGAAGGACGCAAAGTTGTTCCTTTCATTCTTTCTCAGTTTGCCGGCGCGTTTTGCGCAGCGGCGTTAGTTTACGGGCTTTATTACAATCTTTTCATCGACTTCGAACAGACGCATCATATGGTGCGCGGCAGTGTCGAAAGTCTGGACCTGGCAGGCATCTTCTCAACCTACCCTAACCCGCATATCAATTTTGTGCAGGCGTTCGCAGTTGAAATGGTGATTACCGCTATCCTGATGGGCGTTATCCTGGCGCTGACTGACGACGGAAACGGCATTCCGCGCGGCCCGCTGGCACCCCTGCTGATTGGCCTGCTGATTGCGGTGATTGGCGCATCAATGGGCCCGCTGACTGGGTTTGCGATGAACCCGGCACGTGATATCGGACCAAAAGCGTTCGCCTTTATCGCAGGCTGGGGCGACGTCGCCTTCACCGGTGGCAAAGACATTCCTTACTTCCTGGTTCCGCTGTTTGCGCCGGTTGTCGGGGCTGCGCTGGGTGCATTTAGCTACCGCAAATTAATTGGTCGCCACTTACCGTGCGACACCTGTGTGGAAGAGGAGAAGGAAACGACTTCTACCGCACAACAAAAAGCTTCGCTGTAATCTGACTACGGGACACATACCATGACCGAAAAAAAATATATCGTTGCGCTCGACCAGGGCACTACCAGCTCCCGCGCTGTCGTAATGGATCATGACGCGAACATCGTCAGCGTGTCACAGCGCGAATTTGAGCAAATTTATCCTCGTCCAGGCTGGGTAGAGCACGACCCGATGGAGATCTGGGCATCACAAAGCTCCACGCTGGTCGAAGTGCTGGCGAAAGCCGATATCAGTTCCGACGAGATTGCCGCGATTGGTATTACTAACCAGCGTGAAACGACGATTGTCTGGGAACGTGAAACCGGTAAGCCTATTTATAATGCCATCGTCTGGCAGTGCCGCCGCACATCAGAAATCTGTGAACAGCTGAAGCGCGATGGCATGGAAGAGTATGTGCGCAGGGCCACCGGTCTGGTTGTTGACCCGTATTTCTCCGGTACCAAGGTGAAGTGGATCCTCGACCACGTGGAAGGGTCGCGCGAGCGTGCAAAACGTGGCGAGCTGCTGTTCGGTACCGTCGATACCTGGCTTATCTGGAAGATGACCCAGGGACGCGTCCACGTCACCGACTATACCAACGCCTCACGTACCATGCTGTTCAACATCAACACCCTGGAGTGGGATGACAAGATGCTGGACGCGCTGGATATCCCACGCGCGATGCTGCCTGAAGTACGCAAGTCTTCTGAGGTATACGGCCAGACCAACATCGGCGGTAAAGGCGGTACGCGTATTCCTATCGCCGGTATCGCGGGTGACCAGCAGGCGGCGCTGTTCGGCCAGCTGTGCGTCAAGGAAGGGATGGCGAAGAACACCTATGGCACTGGCTGCTTTATGCTGATGAACACCGGCGAGAAAGCGGTGAAATCAGAAAACGGCCTGCTGACCACCATTGCCTGCGGCCCACGCGGCGAAGTGAACTACGCGCTGGAAGGTGCAGTGTTCATGGCGGGTGCGTCTATTCAGTGGCTGCGTGATGAGATGAAACTGATCAGCGATGCGTTCGACTCCGAGTACTTCGCGACCAAAGTGAAAGACACCAACGGCGTGTACGTGGTGCCTGCATTCACCGGTCTGGGCGCACCGTACTGGGACCCGTATGCACGCGGTGCGATTTTCGGTCTGACGCGTGGTGTGAACTCTAACCACATTATCCGCGCCACGCTGGAATCCATCGCCTACCAGACGCGCGACGTGCTGGAAGCGATGCAGGCTGACTCCGGCATTCGTCTGCACGCCCTGCGCGTGGACGGTGGTGCGGTCGCGAACAACTTCCTGATGCAGTTCCAGTCGGACATTCTGGGTACCCGCGTTGAACGCCCTGAAGTGCGTGAAGTCACGGCGCTGGGTGCGGCGTACCTCGCCGGTCTGGCAGTAGGTTTCTGGCAGAACCTGGACGAGCTGCAGGAGAAAGCGGTGATCGAACGCGAATTCCGCCCAGGCATCGAAACCACCGAGCGTAACTTCCGCTACAGCGGCTGGAAAAAAGCGGTGAAACGCGCCCTGGCATGGGAAGATCACGAAGAGTAATTCCTCTCACCCTAACCCTCTCCCCACAGGGGAGAGGGAACTCGTCTCCCCACTCTGTGATAAACTTCGTGCAATTCCTTTTGATTGCACGAGTACCTCATGAAACGTGAACTTGCTATCGAGTTTTCCCGCGTCACCGAAGCGGCCGCCCTCGCAGGCTATAAATGGCTGGGTCGTGGCGACAAAAATACCGCAGACGGTGCGGCTGTCCATGCCATGCGCATCGTCCTTAACCAGGTCAACATCGACGGGACCATCGTGATCGGCGAAGGCGAGATCGACGAAGCGCCAATGCTCTACATTGGTGAGAAAGTCGGCACCGGCAAAGGCGATGCGGTAGATATCGCCGTCGATCCGATCGAAGGCACGCGCATGACGGCGATGGGTCAGGCCAACGCCCTTGCGGTGCTGGCAGTGGGCGACAAAGGCTGCTTCCTCAACGCGCCAGATATGTACATGGAAAAGCTGATTGTCGGCCCGGGTGCCAAAGGCGCAATCGACCTCAGCCTGCCGCTGGAAGAGAACCTGCATAATATCGCCAAAGCATTGGGTAAACCGCTCAGCGAGCTGACCGTCACCATTCTGGCGAAACCGCGCCACGATGCCACGATTGCGCAGATGCAAAAACTCGGTGTGCGCGTGTTTGCCATTCCGGATGGTGACGTTGCGGCCTCGATTCTGACCTGTATGCCGGACAGCGAAGTCGATGTGCTTTATGGCATCGGTGGCGCGCCGGAAGGAGTCGTATCCGCAGCAGTGATCCGCGCCCTGGACGGCGACATGCAGGCGCGCCTGCTGCCACGTCATGATGTCAAAGGCGACAGCGAAGAGAACCGTCGGATTGGCGAAGAGGAGCTGGCACGCTGTGAAGCAATGGGCATCGAAGCTCATAAAGTTCTCGCTCTGGACGAAATGGCCCGCAGCGATAATGTTATCTTCTCGGCAACCGGCATCACGAAAGGCGATCTGCTGGACGGCATTACCCGTAAGGGCAACATGGCAACCACTGAAACGCTGCTGATCCGCGGTAAATCACGCACCATTCGTCGCATTCAGTCTATCCACTATCTCGACCGTAAAGACCCGGACGTACAGACGCACATTCTGTAAAACCGTTTGATCGATAGAGCTTTCCGGCCCAAATGGGCTGGAAATCTTCACGACAAGACAGGAAGATAGACCAGAGAAACAGCACAGGAGAAGATCATGGCGGACTGGGTAACAGGTAAAGTCACAAAGATACAGTTCTGGACCGATACGCTATTTAGTCTCACCCTGCATGCTCCCGTTCACCCGTTTACGGCCGGGCAATTTGCGAAGCTGGGGCTGGATGTCGACGGTGAACGCGTACAGCGCGCTTACTCTTACGTTAACGCGCCAGATAACCCGGATCTCGAGTTCTATCTGGTTACCGTTCCGGACGGCAAACTCAGCCCGCGTCTCGCCGCTCTTAAGCCCGGTGATGATGTGCAAATTGTGAGTGACGCTGCCGGCTTCTTTGTGCTCGACGAAATTCCTGATTGTGACACGCTATGGATGCTGGCAACCGGTACGGCCATCGGTCCGTATCTCTCCATTTTGCAATATGGCAAAGACCTTGAACGCTTTAAAAACATCGTGTTGGTTCATGCCGCGCGCTACGCTGCAGACTTAAGCTATTTGCCGCAAATGCGCGATCTGGAACAGAAGTATGACGGTAAGCTCAAAATTCAAACGGTGGTCAGTCGTGAAACGGCAGAAGGTGCGCTGACGGGCCGTGTGCCGGCATTAATTGAAAGTGGAATTCTGGAAAAGGCAGTGGGTTTGCCGATGACGGCGGAAACCAGCCACGTCATGCTGTGTGGTAATCCGCAGATGGTTCGTGACACGCAACAACTTCTGAAAGATACCCGGCAGATGACGAAACATCTTCGCCGCCGGCCGGGCCATATGACCGCCGAACACTACTGGTGATCAGCGGTATTTCACCTCAACGGTGTCTTTACCGTATTTGTTTTCGCTCTGGGTGCCAATAAATGCGCCCAGATCGACAATCATCATCACGAAGATAACTGACGGTAGCAGCCTGCCGACGACCCAGGGAAGAATGGACGGAAGCATCGCCCAGTTCCCTGCCACCAGCATCCACGCCAGAATAATCAGAAATGCCCACGCCCCGGAACGCCCGCGATCGTGCAAACGTTTTACCACCACGGCCGCTGTTGGCCATAGCAGACAGACCAGCGCAAAGGCCGCCGTTTGCGTACTCAGCCACGCGTTGTAAGCAACAAAAAACAGAACCAGCATGGCGACAACCCACGTCACCATCCAGATCCAGAAATCACGGCGTCCAATACGCCCTTTGAATGAAAACAGCCACTGCTGTATGGTCATGTAAGGTTCCTTATTATCGTATAGCGCGCATTTTACCCTGGAGTTGTGACCTTTTGACAAGCCGACCAGATATCGTTTTAATCATGAGCACTTACGGCCAGGGGCAATGTTGATGAAAATTTCGGCGCGTTCTCTTTTCCTGTGTTTAACGCTGCTTAGCGCGGGCTTTCCCCTGCATGCAGCCGAAACCACCGCCCCGACAACGGCGCCGTATCTGCTTGCGGGCTCCCCGTCTTTCGATCAGTCCATCAGCCAGTTTCGTGAAGCCTTCAATCAGGCCAACCCAACGCTGCCGCTGGATGAATTTCGCGCCATTGATGGTTCTCGCGATACCCCTACGCTGACCCGTGCGGCAAGCAAGATTAACGAGAACTTGTATGCCTCAACGGCGCTGGAGCGCGGCACGCTAAAAATCAAAAGCATGCAAATCACCTGGCTGCCAATTCAGGGGCCAGAGCAGAAAGCTGCGAAGGCGAAGGCGCTGGAGTATATGAGCGCGGTGTTACAGGCCTTTACCCCGGCACTGACGAAAAAGCAAAGCCAGCAAAAGCTGCAAAAACTCCTCGCCGCCGGTAAAAACAAGCGCTACTACGCCGATACCGAAGGTGCGATTCGCTATGTTGTCGCAGACAACGGCGAAAAAGGACTGACCTTCGCAGTTGAACCGATTAAGCTGGCACTATCTGACACACTCGGAGGGGCGAATTAATGACAAAAAGCAAAGCCTTTCGAGGGAAAATCTCTATACTGATTCACAGACCATGCTGCCCGACAGGGTGGCCATATTCCTTAATTCGCTTATTTAGCGTGGAGAATTGAAATGCGACATCCTTTAGTGATGGGTAACTGGAAACTGAACGGCAGCCGCCACATGGTAAACGAACTGGTTGCGAACCTGCGTAAAGAGCTGGCTGGCGTGACGGGCTGTGCGGTTGCTATCGCTCCGCCGGATATGTACCTGGATCTGGCTAAACACGCCGCTGACGGCAGCCACATCATTCTGGGTGCACAGAACGTTGACGTTAACCTGTCTGGCGCATTCACCGGTGAAACCTCCGCTGAAATGCTGAAAGATATCGGCGCGAAATACATCATCATCGGCCACTCTGAGCGTCGTACCTATCACAAAGAATCCGACGAGTTCATCGCGAAGAAATTCGCGGTGCTGAAAGAGCAAGGTCTGATCCCAGTTCTGTGCATCGGTGAAACCGAAGCTGAAAACGAAGCAGGCAAAACGGAAGAAGTGTGTGCTCGCCAGATCGACGCAGTGCTGAAAACTCAGGGTGCAGCAGCATTCGAAGGCGCGGTCATTGCTTACGAGCCAGTCTGGGCGATCGGTACCGGCAAATCAGCAACCCCTGCGCAGGCTCAGGCAGTTCACAAGTTCATCCGCGATCACATTGCTAAAGCCGACGCGAAAGTGGCTGAACAAGTCATTATCCAGTACGGCGGTTCCGTAAACGCATCCAACGCTGCTGAGCTGTTCACCCAGCCAGACATCGATGGCGCGCTGGTTGGCGGTGCATCCCTGAAGGCTGACGCTTTCGCGGTGATCGTTAAAGCAGCAGAAGCGGCCAAACAGGCGTAATGCTGTTGTGGCGGGTGGCGCTTGCGCTTACCCGCCATACTCCGCTACAAACGACCCAATACGCTAAACCACAAGTAATCCAGCGGCAACAGCACCAGATAGGTCGCTATCGCCAGCGCCAGACAGAGCACCATCCCCGCCTTTGCAGGCACCTTCCCGAGCCCCATCGCCACCACAATTGGTGACGCCTGATACGGCAGCAGCGGTGTGGAATAACCCAGTACCTGGATCATGATCACCGACAGCAGCGGGAAACCCGTCGCGTCGGAAAAACTCTGTGCCAGCGTGGTATACAGCGCAGGAACACCGTTGGCGGTCATAATGAAGTTGAGCGCGGTGGTAATACCGGTCAGCGCCAGGAAACTGGTGAAGGGGTTATCAGCGTCCAGCGGCATTATCCGCAGTAATGCTTCACCTACGGCTGCACCAATCCCGGTCTGCGTCACCACAATCGCCAGACCAAGAATGCCCGCGACATAAATACAGGTACGCATATTCACCCCCGCAGAAAACTCTTCTCCGGTGATAAAACCGATGCGCGGTAGCATGACGATGACCGAGGCCGCCAGCCCCGTCCACGCGGGCCCCACACCGTGCCAGCTCTCCGTCACCCACATCCCCAGCACCACCGCCAGCAGCCAGGCGAGACGCTTTTCATCCCGCCCCATCGGTTCAGACGGTGCCAGATCCTTCTGTGGTTTTGGATTACCGGGAAAGAGCCAGCAGACCAGGCCAATCAGAATCAGACCTTTGAGAATGCCCAGTACGGGGGTGTGCAGCAGCAGATACGGGACGTAACTCAGGTGGATGCCGTACGAACCTTCCGCCGCACCGCTCATCACCAGGTTAGGAACGTTTGCAGGCAAAATAGTTGCCGAGAGCTGGAATGTACCGAACCCCACAGCCAGCGCCAGGCCAAACCACGCCCGCGAACCGTCTGCGATACTCGCCCTTTTCGCCATCGCAGCAACGATAGGCATCAGGAGCGCAATACGTCCCATATTCGACGGCATCACAAACGCCAGCGCATAGCTCAGCAGCACCACGCTCGCCACCATCAACACCCAGGAGTCGGTGAGCTTTGCCGACAGCGCACGCGCAGCCCTGTCCGCCAGGCCGGTTTTACGGATCGCCACGCCGAGCACAAAACCGCTAAACACCAGCCAGAACGCCGACGAGGCAAAACCACCGAAGATCACCTCCGGCGGGGCGATTCTGGCGGTCATCGCGGCCGTGAAGAACAACAGCGCGGTGATAAATTCCGGTAATAGCGACGTCGCCCACAGCACAATGGTGACGCCAACGATCAGTGAGGGCAGCAGTAGAGGGTGAGCTAACCAGAGCGACATACCTGTCTCCCGTAGATTTTTTCAGCAAGTCTACGGTGACAGGCAGCCGGAGTAAACGCGATTTATAGTGGGGTCAATTCAGGATAGTGCATTGATGATCCTGCAGTTCCTCAGCCGATGCGCGATTAAGGGTAAGCAGGTTACGTTCCGTTGCCAGTAAAACAAAAGAGCCATCTGACTGCTGCGCCATCGCCAGCGCAAAGCGTCCCATATGGTCGCGTGCTTCCGGCAGCTCTTCCGCCAACATCATAAACGGACTGCGCTGCACCAGCTCATTCTCCGTTACCCGACGGGCAAGATACTCATGCCCTTCCAGCCCACCCGGAAGAGGCAGCCACTGGGTGCTAATTTCGCCCTGAGCCGCGTTCAGCTTCTCGCGCACATCCGGGCGCAGGCAGGAGATATGAATATGAAAATGGTTCTGCGTACGGCCTGTCGGGGAGTTAATCGTCAGTGAAATGGCGCTGTCAGGCACCTCGGTTCCCCGCTTCAGGGTCATAAAACTGCGTGACTGCCACGCCAGCCAGAAAAAATTCGGCGTATGAGGCTCGGTCAAAAGCGGACTTTCTGTGCCGTTGATACGGTAGGTTGGCATCAGCAGATACTGCAGCGGTCCATTGCGGTCTTTAAACACCACATAACCTGCATCTGTTTTCACCTGCGCACACGGCGCCGGGTTACGGTTCTGGATTTGATTCGGCACACACTGGTCGAGAACGATATGTCGCAGCGCATCCGGATTACCCGCTTTCATCCAGTACCCGCCGCCAGCGGCAAGGGCGATGACAATCAGGATCAATAAGATAATTTTTTTCACAGCGCGTTCCCTGTATCCATTTGAAGTGAAAGAGTAACGCAAAATGATGACCAAATAAAAAACCCGGTGGATTTCTCACACCGGGTCACCGTGTCGTTCTTTGCGAAATACTTAGCGTTTGCTGATCTGGTCGAAGGTACCGCCGTTAGAAAAGTGCTCTTTCTGTGCTTTGGCCCAGCCACCAAACTCGTCATCAATGGTGAAGAGCTTCAGTTTCGGGAAGACGTTTTCGTATTTCTTCGCAACCGCCGGGTCACGTGGGCGATAGAAGTTTTTCGCTGCAATTTCCTGGCCTTCTGGCGAGTAGAGATACTTCAGGTAGGCTTCCGCCACTGCTTTGGTCTCTTTCTTCTCTACCACTTTGTCGACCACAGAAACGGTTGGTTCCGCGAGGATAGATTCGCTTGGGGTCACAATCTCGAATTTGTCTTTACCCAGTTCGTTGGTGGCCAGCAGGGCTTCGTTTTCCCATGCGATCAGCACATCACCAATACCGCGCTCGACAAAAGTGTTGGTTGCGCCACGCGCGCCGGAATCCAGCACCTCAACGTTTTTATACAGCGCTTTCACGAATTCCTGAGCTTTAGCCTGGTCACCGTTGTTGTGGTGCAGCGCGTAACCCCACGCCCCCAGGTAGTTCCAGCGAGCGCCGCCGGAGCTTTTCGGGTTCGGAGTAATCACAGACACGCCCGGTTTGATCAGGTCATTCCAGTCATGAATTTGTTTTGGGTTGCCTTTACGCACCAGGAAAACAATGGTCGAGGTGTAAGGCGCGGAGTTGTCCGGCAGGCGTTTGATCCAGTTTTTATCTATACGTCCACGTTCGGCGATGGCGTCGACATCGTAAGCCAGTGCCAGAGTGACCACATCGGCTTCAATACCGTTGATCACAGACGTCGCCTGCTTGCCGGAACCGCCGTGAGACTGGCGAACCACAACGTTGTCGCCGGTTTGCTGCTTCCAGTGTGCGGCAAACGCTTTGTTGTACTGCTCGTAAAGTTCACGCGTCGGGTCGTATGACACGTTCAGTAACTGGATGTCCTTAGCCAGAACGCTGGTCGATGCCAGCAATAATGTTAAACCCACGCCCCATTTATTCATCGCCCAGCTCTCTTGTGTAGTGTTTTGATGAATGCAGCGTGCCAGAAAGCGAATCGAGGATTAAAGAATAAAAAAAGATTGGCTATAACTTAGAGGAATAAAAGCCCTCTCCGCAACGGAGAGGGCTTGAGGGATCAGTACAGTTTTTTCGCGCAGTCCAGCCAGTCACCTTTGAACGGACGTTTCATGTTTTCAATGGCGTCGATGATGTCATGGTGCACCAACTGCTCGTTCTGAATACCGACGCAGCGGCCGCCGTGACCCTGCAGCAGCAGTTCAATAGCGTATGCCCCCATACGGGACGCCAGAATACGGTCGTACGGGCCAGGGGAACCGCCACGCTGGATGTGACCCAGTACGGTCGCGCGGGTTTCGCGTTTGGTTTCGGTTTCGATGTACTTCGCCAGCTCGTCAACATCACAGATGTGCTCGGTGATGGCAACAATCGCGTGTTTTTTACCTTTCGCGATGCCCGCTTTGATTTCAGCAACCAGATCTTCACGGCTGAATTCCACTTCCGGCACAACCACGAACTCACAACCACCCGCAATCGCGGCGGCCAGAGTCAGGTCACCACAGTAACGCCCCATCACTTCAACGATGGAGATACGCTGGTGAGAAGAAGAGGTGTCACGCAGGCGGTCAATCGCTTCCACAACGGTACCCAGCGCGGTGAAGTAACCGATGGTGTAGTCAGTGCCTTTGATGTCGTTGTCGATAGTGCCTGGCAGACCGATGCACGGGAAGCCCATTTCAGTCAGACGTTTTGCACCCATGTAAGAGCCGTCACCACCGATAACCACCAGGGCGTCCAGGCCACGTTTCTTCATGTTCTCGATAGCCACTTCACGAACGTGTTCATCACGGAATTCCGGGAAGCGTGCAGACCCAAGGAAGGTGCCGCCACGGTTGATCATGTCAGACACGCTGTAACGGTCGAGCTGAACCATACGGTCTTCGTACAGACCCAGGTAACCATCATAGATACCAAAAACTTCCAGACCTTCCGTCAGCGCTGCACGGACAACCCCACGAATTGCCGCGTTCATGCCCGGCGCATCACCGCCGCTTGTCAACACACCGATTTTCTTAATCATGACTACCTCTGAACTTAGGAATGCAAAATTGAAATCTGTTGCCGGAAGAAACTTATCGACCAACGAATACTGCAAATAGTATATCAATCACTTCCAGCTGAATTGATTCAGGTCAGACCAAATGGCGGTAATTTATACACAAAATGCTGGCCTGGCTCACTTTTTTACAACGAATTACGAAAGCCCAACATGTCCAGGTACTACCGAGCAGGGATCCTGGTGAATGATGACGTCTGAACCAGGAAAACGCTGCAAAATCGCCTGCTCGACCTGCTCAGCAATAACGTGAGCCTGAACCAGTGGCAGGTTGTCTTCCATTTCAATGTGAATCTGAATAAAGCGGGTCGGCCCTGACTGCCGCGTTCGAAGATCGTGAGCACCGCTGACGCCAGGCCAGGAGGTCACAATAGTAAAAATTTCATTACGTTCTGAGTCCGGGAGAGCGCGATCGAGCAGCGATTGCACCGCTTCATACCCCATCCGTAAGGCACTATATAAAATATAGATACCAATCCCTAACGCGAACAACGCATCGGCCCGATGCCAGCCGTACCAGGCCAGACCGAGCGCAATAAGAATAGCCCCATTCATCATAACATCAGATTGATAATGAAGCATATCCGCCCGTACTGCCTGACTTTGCGTTTTGCGAACGACCCAGCGCTGGAACGTTACCAGAACAAGTGTGCATATAAGTGCAACGACTGTCACAACGACGCCCACGCCGGGATCGTTCATCGGGGTCGGCGAGACGAGATGCTGAATGCCGGTTAAAAACAGGAACAGTGCAGACCCGGAAATGAACATGCTTTGCGCCAGCGCGGCCAGTGACTCCGCTTTGCCGTGCCCGAACGTGTGCTCTTCATCCGCCGGTTGCAGCGAGTAACGCACCACCAGCAAGTTGGTCAGTGAGGCTGCAATATCCATCAATGAGTCTACCAGCGCCGCCAGAATACTGACCGAACCGGTATACCACCAGGCAAAGATTTTGATCAGTAGCAGGCTAGAGGCCATGACGGTTGCCGCAATGGCAGCCCGGCTTACCAGCCTTCCATAGGATTGATTCATAAACACTCCTGTCATGTCATGCCGCTAGTATAACGGAAGCGTGAGGAGTCAAAGGATGAATAAACGGTTAACAAATTAGAATGAAGGCAAAAAAAACCCCCACATCATGTGGGGGAAGACAGGGATGGTGTCTATGGCAAGGAAAACAGGGTTTACTGGTTACTACGGGTACTGCTATTGCTACTGAAAAACGTCGTTTCCGAGTTTCGCTGCATCCGTGCAACCTCACGCAACTGGTCCATACGCTGCTGATGTTTGGTGTTCAAAACCGCTTGCTGCTCGGGCGTTAGCAGGTGGAACATTTGGTTGCGGACCTTCGCCATCTCTACCTGGCGGGCAACCTGTTCCTGTGCCATTTTCTCGGCCTGAGCGCGTACAGCGCTTTCGTCAAAATTTTCTGCGGTGACAAGGCGATGCATTGTCTCCATTTCGCTAACATTAACAGGGGGCTGGTCATGTCTTGCCCTCTGCATCAGATCTCGCATCTGTTGACGCTGATGTTCGGTTAAACTTATGCCGTCAAACATATGGCTTTGGCTACTGTGCTGCGTTGTGTCCTCTTGTGAGGAACCGTTATCGCTGATGATAGCTACAGCAGCCTGGCTAAACGCACTGAACGCCAGCGTTGAGGCCATGACGGCAGCGGTAACTTTGCGCATCACTTGCTCCCAAAATCTTTCGTGTCGCGATTCAACGAGAGACAGTCTACGATTCAGGCTGCAAACATGCGTCAGGGGGTGTAAAACAACGTAAAGTCATGGATTAGACAGCCTTGATGTCGTAATTTCTGCCTCGGAGGTATTTAAACAATGAATAAAATCCTGTTAGTTGATGATGACCGAGAGCTCACATCCCTTTTAAAGGAGTTGCTCGACATGGAAGGTTTCAACGTTCTGGTTGCCCATGATGGCGAGCAGGCGCTGAGTCTCCTTGACGACAGCATCGATTTACTTTTGCTCGACGTCATGATGCCGAAGAAAAACGGCATTGATACGCTGAAAGAGCTTCGCCAGACACACCAGACACCCGTAATCATGCTGACCGCACGCGGCAGCGAACTTGACCGCGTACTTGGCCTTGAGCTGGGTGCGGATGACTATTTACCGAAACCGTTCAACGACCGTGAACTGGTCGCCCGTATTCGCGCTATCCTGCGTCGTTCGCACTGGAGCGAGCAGCAGCAGAATACCGACAACAGTTCGCCGACGCTGGAAGTGGACTCCCTGAGCCTGAACCCGGGCCGCCAGGAAGCCAGCTTCGACGGCCAGGCGCTGGAATTGACCGGCACGGAGTTCACCCTGCTTTATCTGCTGGCGCAACATCTCGGCCAGGTGGTATCGCGTGAACATCTGAGCCAGGAAGTGCTGGGCAAGCGTCTCACGCCGTTTGACCGCGCCATCGACATGCACATCTCTAACCTGCGCCGTAAGCTGCCGGAGCGTAAAGACGGTCACCCATGGTTTAAAACCCTGCGTGGTCGCGGTTATCTGATGGTCTCCGCTTCATGATAGGAAGCTTAACCGCCCGCATCTTCGCCATTTTCTGGCTGACGCTGGCACTTGTTTTAATGCTCGTACTGATGTTGCCAAAACTCGACTCACGCCAGATGACGGAGCTTCTCGACAGCGAGCAACGTCAGGGCGTGATGATCGAGCAGCACGTCGAAGCCGAGCTGGCAAATGACCCGCCAAACGATTTGATGTGGTGGCGCAGGCTGTTTCGCGCTATCGACAAGTGGGCACCACCCGGGCAACGCCTGCTGCTGGTCACCAGTGAAGGCCGAGTCATTGGTGCCGATCGCAATGAAATGCAGATTATCCGTAACTTTATCGGTCAGGCAGATAACGCCGATCACCCCCAGAAGAAGAAATATGGCCGCGTTGAGATGGTGGGGCCTTTTTCTGTCAGGGATGGGGAGGATAATTATCAGCTCTACCTGATTCGACCGGCGAGCAGTTCCCAGTCTGATTTTATCAATCTGCTGTTTGACCGTCCGCTCCTGCTGCTGATTGTCACCATGTTGGTTAGCTCGCCGCTGCTGTTATGGCTGGCGTGGAGCCTGGCAAAACCGGCGCGTAAGCTGAAAAATGCCGCCGACGAAGTGGCGCAGGGCAACCTGAGACAGCATCCTGAGCTAGAATCCGGGCCACAAGAGTTTCTTGCTGCAGGTGCCAGTTTCAACCAGATGGTGAGCGCGCTGGAGCGTATGATGACGGCGCAGCAACGGCTGCTTTCGGATATCTCGCACGAACTGCGTACCCCGCTAACACGACTACAGCTTGGTACCGCCCTGCTCCGTCGTCGCAGTGGTGAGAGCAAAGAGCTGGAACGTATTGAAACGGAAGCGCATCGTCTGGACAGCATGATCAACGATCTGCTGGTGATGTCGCGCAATCAGCAGAAAAACGCGCTGGTCAGCGAGACGGTGAAAGCCAATCATCTGTGGCATGAAGTATTAGACAACGCGGCGTTCGAAGCAGAACAGATGGGTAAATCCTTTACCGTCAACTTCCCGCCGGGGCCATGGCCGCTGTACGGTAACCCTAACACGCTGGAAAGCGCGCTGGAGAACATCGTACGTAACGCCCTGCGCTACTCGCATACGAAGATTGAGGTCGCCTTCTCGGTGGATAAAGACGGGATCACCGTGATCGTCGATGATGATGGTCCTGGCGTGAGTCCGGAAGACCGCGAGCAGATTTTCCGACCGTTCTACCGTACCGACGAGGCGCGTGACCGCGAATCTGGCGGCACGGGGCTGGGTCTGGCGATTGTTGAAACCGCCATGCAGCAGCACCGCGGTTGGGTGAAAGCCGACGATAGCCCGTTGGGCGGATTGCGGTTAACGCTGTGGCTGCCGCTGTATAAACGTTCCTGACCCCACGTCCCCCGATGTTGCATCGGGGGACGCTGTTCACGATCTTATGCCGCCTCACTGACCGACATAACTTTCTGTTTTTTGATGCGCTTCACCAGCAATGTCGAGCAAATAAATCCTGAAAGACTAAAGGCAATCATCACGCTGAACACATAGTTGTATCCGGTGATCCCTTTAAAGTTATCCAGAATCCATCCGTAGAGTGTGTACGCAAACATCGCGGGCATATAGCCGATAATACAACCAAATGCCATTGCCGAACCGGCATACTGCCGTGGGGTTCCAATTTCATCCATCGGTGCAAAGAAGATGGCGCGCTGTGAGAAGATGATGGCGCCAAACCCTAACGTTGCAACCATCCCGATATAAACGTTCATCGACTGATGAGGGAGTTGCATAAACAACATCATCGCAACGGCAGAAATCAAGAACGTCCATTTCAGGTAGACCGTGGGAGACCTGGCCACTTTATCTGCCAGGAAACCGCCCACCGGTCCACCCACCATTTTAAGGGCATACTGGTTAATGATCCCGTACGCCCCTACCAGCGCAACCGGAAGCATGTAGATGTCTTTCAGGAACGGGATGAAATAGGTTAAACCGCAGTAAGCCGCATACACAAAGAAGATGCCAAATGATGCTAACCAGACGTTCGGGCAGGTCAGAACATGCTTAATACCTTTCAGGGTTTCAATGTTTGCGCTGCTTCCTTTAGCGTTTTTGACATGGTCATCATCAACGATGAAGTAGGTGATAACACCGGCCATCAGGGTGATGAACGTGTAGTAGAGCAAACCAGCCTGCATCCCTGCTTTCCCTTCACCAAAGTGCACAAAGACGAACAGCGCACCAGAAGCCACAATAACGTCCACCACACCACGTCCAGCCTCCAGAAGCCCGAACAACCGCCCCTGTTCTTCTTGTGTCCCTAACAGGCGTACAGCTTTTAATAACACCGGCCAGTAAACGACATCAGCAAAGAAGGCCATCGCCGCAAAGCAAATGAGATAGCCAGTGAAAGACGGCAGCGTGGATAAATAGAGACCGCACAGCCCCACACCAATTAACCCGAAGGGCAGAAGGATCTTCTTAGAATAGCGGTCGGCAATATATAAAGAGAGGAAAAGCCCCGTGGTTTGCACAATCGTATATACCGTAAAACTGAGCCCTATTTGTGTGTTTGTCAGTCCCCAGTCATTTTGCATTGGGACATAAAAAACATCCTTCATGCTGGAAAGCTTAAATATCGTCCCACCACCTAATACCAAAAAACACAGACGAGCCCATTTATTCATGAACATATTCGACACCCTCACTGCAAATTTTGAGAGAAAACCGTTCTGTAATATATAAGAATCTTGGCCATCCCTGAAAAAGGAAGCCGTAAGACACTGTTAAATTAATTAAGCAGGTTGTTTTATATTTATAAATTTAGCGCATAAGTTACGAATAAACTCGACTTGAGAAATAGCATGCTCTTTTTCCTGAGCCAGACGAGCATCAACCAGTTCATTATCAGGAAGCGGCGTAAAACTTGCATCACGCCATGGTATCCATGGGTTATCGCCTTCATCATCAAAACGAAATGCGGGCGCGTAATAATCAACCTCCTCTTCCAGGCCAAAAGAAGTGACCTGGGGCTGGTCGTCACCTAACAGTAAAAGTTCACGCAACATCTGCTCTACAGGGAGATCGCCCAACCCTGTACGGCAGGCTTCATGCCCCCATCCTTTACCCTCTTTTATCACTTTGGCATCCTTGATATGCACCTGAGTGATGTAAGGCGACATTGTCCGTAGCGCAGCCATTGGCTCTTCATTAGCATTGATCATATTGCCAAAATCAAAGAGTATTGAGAGGTTTTTCATACCACTGTTTTTTACTAGCGTAACCAGTTCATGTCCTTTGAGATCTTCATGCTGTTCAATCGTAAACTGGATACCGCTATTATCAAACTGCGCCAGATAAGCGATGTCCTGCGTGATTTTTTCCAGTACTGAATTTAAATGCCCTTCATAACGTGGATAAAACCTGACGGAGGTCGCATCCGTAGCCTGCGCAATAGCAATAGCCTCATCCAGGGTCTTTTTATCTGATGCGCTGGTCTCTATATGAATATCCAGCCCGTATTGCTCGGCTTTCTTTTTAAAAGAGACCAGCTGCTCTGGCCGCATATTTCTCAGTGAAAAGGATTCACCGTCTTCAACATGTACTTTCACACCCGATAAATGATGCTGATGTGCAATATCCAGTAAATCTTCAGGAAGAATTCTCTCGTAGCGCATGTTTAAATGAAAGGCATAGGCGTGCAAATAAAGACGAATATTTTTTGCACGCTCAGCCAATTTTTCTCTGATAACGTTTTCCATAATTTTTCTCACTCATCACGAATAACCAGTTCGACGGATTCAAGTCTCCAGTACTCCAGATCAACCTGAACCACTTTTTTTTCAGCGGTGGCACGATGCTTCTCGACCAAAATACCGTACGTATTGGGTGCTACCCCCAACTCTTTGCAGGCAAGCTCAGGCATATTGACGGGTTTGAAAATCATCTCTTTGATGGTTAAGGCAAGCCCAAACTGCTCTTCCCAGACTTTAGAAAAAGCGTGATTTTCCAGCTTCGCCATAAACTCCGGGGCGGCTTCGGCATCAATCCAGGACTCATGGTAAAAAACTTTATGATCGTCCAGTCCGCACCAGCCGGTAATCAGGTAGGGAGCCCTGGAAGACGAAAAAACTTTCTCAATATGACGAGGGACGGTATCAACAACATCTTTGGTCAAATAACCCCAGGAAGGTTTTCGTCCCTGTGCACGCGCCTCCGCGTTAAAACTGGAGAGCGATTTTGGGTTGTAGATGAATCGCCGGGGAGAGATGAACCACCCGCTGCGGTTCTTGCGGAAAATACGCGACGCGACCTCAAGTTCAATTAAAACCTGCCTTAAGGTCATGCGTTTCGCATCCAGCAACTCGCACATTTCGCGCTCGGAAGGAAGTCTGGATCCCGGCGGAAAATCATTAGCCGCCAGCCAGCTTTCGAAGCGGTCTCTCAGGAGGTCAACATAGTTTTTTTCTTTCATGTCTCGCCATCTGGTTTAAACCAATTTGAAGACACAATATTTGAGCGGAGAAAATTCTCAAGTTTTTTCGGCAGGCTGACGCTATTTTTGTGGGCCAGGTATCAAGTTCAGGATTAGCGAGGACAGCGCCAGAAAGGCGCGGTCCTGAGGTACTGTCGTTTTTGCAGGAATCCCTATTTCCCCCACAACCGCCGCGAATTATCCTCGATCTTCCCGGTAATTCGCCGCTTCTGCATCGTTCTTGTCCAGCTGGTTGATAACCCCGCCGCTGACAGAAGGCGATGATACTGGTCGTCATCAAACGGCATATGCCAGGCTATCGCGCAGGCGTCATATACTGAGACATCACTCAGGCGTGACGCCAGCTCCAGCGGCGCGTCCGCAGAGACTTGCCCGGCCAGCACCACGCGGTATAGCCAGCCGGTTTTGCCTGCCGTTTGCAGTTGGGCAGACATATCGCTGATGCCAAAATGGTAGTTAAGTTTGAAGCACGGTGAGCGCGGCTGCGTCACCTGAATCAGGGCGTCGCCCCAGCGGTAGATATCGCCGATAAAAACATTTCTCTCAGTCAGCCCTTCGGTGGAGAGGTTCTCGCCAAAAGCGGGGGCGACAAAGAGGTCTGCCTGCTCGGGAAATTCGGCTTTCCAGTGCTGATAGTGCTCGCGAGGATAGTGGCAAAGCGCGCGTTCGGGTCCGCCGTGGATCTTCTTTTCGGCCTGCTCGTCACCCGCCAGGCCAACCTCGGTTAACGTCAACTCCCCGTCAACCTGTACCTTAGCGATAGCACTCGGGCGGCTGCCGTCGTACTCCCTGACCTTGCCTGTAAATACATTCACCGGGTAATGCATTGCTGCTCCTTTTTGCAGAGACAAAAAAGCGAGCCATCAGACTCGCTTTTCCTTATTCCTTTCGCAAGTTTTTTAGCGGTTAGTTCACGGTAAGATCCAGCGTTAGCTTGTACTCAAAGGCATAGCTGGTGTGCCAGTCTTTACCCAGGAAGTGAACCAGCCCGGTGTAATGTCCGGCGGGTAAATCAGGGTTATCTGTACGCGCATAAGTGAATTTCGCACGCATCCCACCATTGGTGCTACAGCTCACTGCCGCATTAAGCGGACGCAGAGAACAGTCGGATTCTCTGTATCCTTTCAAATTCACCATATACTGTTGGCCACTTCCGTCGGTCAACATGACCGGTGTAGAAACGTCAGAATATCCGCCTGGTGCCCATTCCAGCTGAGTCGGGCCATTTGTTGGATCAACCGTAACAAAACCTAATGACGGGAATCCCTTGATCACTGCTGACGAATAATTTGATGAATCTGAGTTAATAACCCAGGTATCTTCAATGGTATTAATAAACTTCACGTTAGGGTTAGACAACGTCGAGTTATTAATGGAAGCCGTCACCGTTGCCATCCCAATATCATGTCCTGAGAGTTTGGCCGTGGCGACACCCGAAGCATCCGTTTTGGTACTGGCAGCAGACAGCGTGTTCATCGTGGTTTGCCAGTTTATCAACGCATCCGGAACAAGGTTCTGATTAGCGTCTTTTACCTCAACAGCATATGTTGCCGCATCCACGCCGTTGCTGAGAACGACCGATTTATCCACATTTAACGACACCAGTTCCGCCGTTTTAGCATCGCCGATAAAACTGACTTTGGCTGCTGTAAGCGACTGACCGCCTGCCGCCAGCGTTGCCGTCAACACAACATCACCCGCTTTTGTCGTCGTGCCACTGACCGTCGCAATACCGTTCGCATCCGTCACGCTATCGTCGCCTGATAACGTCATGGCGGCATCGTTACTGCGCCAGTTCACCGTTACACCTGGCAGAAGGTTGCCATTGACGTCTTTCACCGTCGCCGACCAGGTTACGCGCTCTGCGTTATCCGCCACGGCTTTCGACTTATCAGCTTTGATGGCAGACAACGTCGCGGTATCGGCGTTGCCGATATAATTTATCGTCATTGTCTGCTGAGAATGGTTAATCCCGGCGCCGACCAACGTGGCTTGCGCTTTTGTCGCCGTAAACGATATTTCGGCAACACCTTCGCTGTTTGTCGTACTGCTGTCACCTGGTGCGAACACACCGGTGTCGTTGTCAGTCCCCCAGTGGACGACTGCATTATCAATCGGATGATCGTACTCATCCATCACTGTCGCCTGAAGCGTGGCGATGTCTTTACCCGCAATGACGCCCGTCGTTTTATTGGCCGTAATCTGGGTAACTTTTTCTGTTGCCTGATCCGGTGCAAAACGCATTGTTTGCGACGCTTTGCTGAAGCCATTAAACGTTGCCACCGCCCGGCAGGTCACGACATCGGTACTCGCCAGCGTTACCGTGGATTTTCCCGTGTCATCCGTCGGTTGTTCTGTCGCAGATAACTGATAATTACCTGCAGGCGTGACTTGCCAGCCGACGCTCCCCTGAGTGACCACATTACCGTATTTGTCTTTCACCGTTGCCGCTAAAGTGATGTTGTCATCACCATTCGCCACCGCGCTGTATTTACTTGCCGTAATAAATACCGGAATTGCGCTTTGCAAGTCTGGCACGATGGTTAATTCCAGCGTTTTCTCGCTGTTATGACTGCTTTTTGCCGTTACAACGGTAGGCATCGCCAGTATGCTGCTATACGTCACAGAGGTTATCCCCCCGGCGTCCGTCGTTGTACTGCTTTCGTTAAACACCCCCTCAGCATTGTTGCTTGACCAGGATACGGTGGCTCCAGGCACCGGATGGTTACTGTCATCCAGCACCGTTGCCGTTAAGGTGACTGTGTCTGAACCGGCAGCAATTTCGCTGGTTCTATCCGCGACCAGCGTACGTATCGCGGCAGTTGTGGTATCCGCGGTAAACGACACGCTGTCAGATGTCTCTTCATGCCCGTTAACAGTCGCTTTCACACGATAGTCCGCGACCTGATCTGATTTCAGGGTAACTGAGACATTTCCCTGGGCATCAGATTCACTTGTCGTCGCGGAAAGCACACCTGTCGCTGGCACCACCGACCAGGCCGCCGCCTCGCCGCTTACTGGGTTTCCGTTTTTATCCGTTACCACGCCAGTGAACGTAATACTGTCCACGCCGTTAGCCACTGCGGTCGCTTTGCTCGCCGACAGATCGCCAATCTGTGCTGTCGTACTATCAGCAGTGAATGTCACCACCGGCGCATTCCAGGCGGTTCCTGCTCCGGCCTGCGCGGTAAGGCTGACGTCCCCAGCTTTCAGCGTTGTCACACTGACTGACGCCGTACCGTCAACGCCTGTCCGGGACGTTGTGGAGGAAGGTTTCGCGGAAGAAGGCGTGACGTTCCAGTTTACATCTATCCCCTGTAGCGGATTGCCATTCGCATCCGTCACGGTCGCGGTGTAAGTCACTTTGTCTTTACCGTCAGCCACCGCGGTTGTTTTATCCGTGGTCACCTGTGAAACCTTGCCAGTGGCCGTATCGGCTATAAACATCAACTCAGGCGAATTCACCGCTGTTCCCGTCGCCGTATTCACCGAGACAACAACCGTTCCTTGCTGCGTGGCGGTGAGTGTCACGGCCCCCCTACCTGATTCATTTGTCGCATTCTGTGTTGCGCTCAACGTGCCTTGCCCCTGAACAATGGACCACTGCAACGCTGATGAAGGAACCGGATGATCGCTAGCATCGACGACTTCCGCCGTTAGCGTAATACGGTCGTTGTTATTGGCTGTCGCCTGAGATTTATCGACATTCAGCGTTTTCACCACTGCCGTTGTGCTATCCACGGTAAAGTTAAGTGCAGGAGATGTCTGCGTTTGCCAGCCCATCGTCGCCGTCACGTCAAGCGTTTCAATGTTTGCTGAAGTAACCTCAATGGTCGCTATCCCGAGCGCGTTAGTTTCAGTGGATGTCCCGGATAAGTTGGCGGTGGCGCTGCCCGCAGACCAGTCGACTGTCGCACCCTTCACCGGATTCTTGTTGGCATCTTCCACTTTGACTTCAAGGGAGATCGCATCCTGCCCGTTCGCCAGCGCGCTGGTTTTACTGGCCGTGATGGTTCCAAGGGTTGCGCTTTCGCTATCGGCAACAAAGGTGAGTTTTTCAGAGGTGACGGTCTCGCTATTACCGGCAGTGGCGGAAACAACGCCCTGCCCGGCTTTTGCCGAGGCGATCGAGATCGTCGCCACCCCTTGTTCATTGGTATTGCTCTGTTTATCGGCGAGATGTACCGACGTATTTGCAGAGTCTATCGCCCATTGCACAGGCTGATTAACCAGCGGGTGCTGGCTGGCATCTGTCACCACCGCGTTAAGCGTTATCGTATCCTGATTATCCGCTTTGGCGACGGTCTTATCCGCTTCAAGATGCGTCACGACGGCGGAATCGGCATCCGCGGTAAATTGCAGCACAGGACCTGCCATCGATTCGCCATTTTCCAGCTGTGCGTTGACCGTCAGACTGAGTACATCGTGACTGGTGATTTGTACCGTCGCATTGCCTTGTGCATCGCTGGTGCTTTGCGCGGCGGAGAAAACCGCGTGCGAGTTATCCCCCAGCCATTTAACCTGTGCACCTTGTACCGGCTCATTCCCCGCATTCACCACATGCGCCGTCAGCGTAATCGCATCCTGACCGTTCGCCAGTGCCGTATTTTTTGATGCCTCCAGGCGGTCAACGTGTTGAGAGGCGTCTGTTGCATCAAGCGTAACCACGGTTTTATTCAGCTTCGTCGTATCGTACAACGGCTGGACTGTCACATCCCCAGGCACGGTTCCACTGGTGAATGTACTGACATATACCCCCGCGGACTGTTCCTGGAACGCTGTCATTTTCTCGCTAACCGGGCCTGCACCCACGGTCTTTTTCCGTGCCGATGTACGAATCAACTGGCTGCTGAGATGACTGGCAAGCCCCGTAATTTTCTGCCCGCCACCGGATGTTATCGTCACCATCACCTGTGTGGTGCTCACGCCATCGGCTGGCAAATGCGTATTTTCGGACGTGGTATCAGAAGTGACCTGAGTGACGTCAAATCCATTCACCGCCACGGTCATATGCGCGGTATCAGATTTATTCCCTCGATTATCATAAGCCGTTGCGGCGACCACATAACTATTTTTCTCAGCGCCATTTTGCACATAATGCGGTAATACAACAAACCAGGCTCCATTTTTCTCGCTAATTTTGCCGCCATTTTTAACCAGATTATCGTCTTGCCAGACAATACGATCGACAGGGTATTTTGTCTTAACGTTCACAGTAACAGGCACTGTTTTTGATTCAACGCCTTCAATATGCTCAGGAAGCGAGAGCGAAATAAGATCCTGCTTACGGTATTCCAGCACGATGTTATTGTTACGATTAACCAGATCCATTCGACTGCCGAGTAATGTACGACGCTCTTTGACTTTTTCGGAGTCTAGCTGTGTTGCAATGGGTACACCCGGCATCCAGTTAACATTAAATTCGACCTGAGTATCATTGTGATCACCCTTACCCATTTTTTGGTTAAGTCCAAATGAAATAAGGGGGAATGGGGTAAAGTTAATTCCAGCAGTAACAGCATAAGGATTTTTTTGGCGATCATCATCGTCGTCACCAAACAATGCAACATCGTCACCATAATATTGTTCCCAGACCAGTTTTGCGCCGAGCTGAGGATAAACGGGTAAATATCCCTCCGTACGCACATCATAGCCATCTGCTACGCGCTCCTCGTAATCCTGATGCGCTGAAGATGTTTTCCACCCTGAAAGGCGCTTATAACCGTTGGCACTGACCTTAAAATAGTCCCAACCCAGTTCGCCACCGACACCCACTCGCTGGTGCGTATTGCCGGATATTTGCTGGTCATAGAAGGTGTTAACACCCCACATCCAGCTATCAGCAAAGTAGCGATAGCCAAGGCCCGCATTGACGATGTTACGATCGTCCTCACGTCGCCCGCCCAGCTGCGTGAACAATAAATTAGCCCCTTTATCATCATACAGCGGGAGCAGCAGATCCAGATTCGCACTTTCCAGCGAAAAGTTCTGATCAAGACCAATATTCACTCTGGCCGTACCAAATTGTTGCAACCACTGTTGAATTTCATTCGTGGCTTTACTTGAACCGCTATTAATCAATGAGTTTATAATAGCGTCGTTTTTATTATCCTGACTTAATAAGGAGCCAGCACCAGAAAGCATCCCGGCAATATCTTTCTCGCTATCGCGGGTATCTGAAGGCGTATTTTTTACTTTTGCAGTATTATTTTCACCACTTTTTGTATTGATTTCTACGTTCCGGTTTGATTCTGCATGCGCGGGAAACGAGAACAAGAATGCATTACAAAACGTGAAGTGCAGGTAAAAGAACACCTGCAAACATATCGTTATCTTTTTATTAACATGCATGGGTATTGACCTGAGAAGGGTGGAAACAAAAGCGTTAGCAACTGTCAGCCAGAATATTTTTTCAGGTCAAATTATATTCATGCAGATAAACCTCAGACGCTGATATTTTCTTAATTAGAATTTAAGTAAAAATAATCTGATACGCTGAGAAGGGAAAAATGAAAAAAGCCTGGGGGAATTAACCAGGCTTCATTTATGAATTAACCGGTGATACCGATATCAGGGATTATTTTTTAGCAGCAAAACGTGCAGCGGCTTCGTCCCAGTTAACAACGTCCCAGAACGCTTTGATGTAGTCCGGACGACGGTTCTGGAATTTCAGGTAGTAAGCATGTTCCCACACGTCCAGACCCAGGATTGGGAAACCGGATGCGCCAGAAATGGCTTCACCCATCAGCGGGGAATCCTGGTTGGCCGTGGAAACGACCGCCAGTTTGTCACCTTTCAGTACCAGCCACGCCCAGCCAGAACCGAAACGCGTTGCAGCCGCTTTTTCGAATTCCGCTTTGAAGTTGTCAACGGAACCGAAGTCGCGCTCGATCGCCGCTTTCAGGTCACCCTGCAGGGTAGTGCCGGTTTTCAGGCCTTTCCAGAACAGGCTGTGGTTAGCATGACCACCTGCGTTGTTACGCAGTACGGTTTTCTTGTCCGCTGGCAGCTGGTCCAGTTTGGTGATCAGCTCTTCAGCAGACAGGTTAGCGAACTCAGGCAGGCTTTCCAGCGCGGCGTTCGCGTTGTTCACATAGGTCTGGTGGTGTTTAGTGTGATGGATTTCCATCGTCTGCTTGTCGAAATGCGGTTCCAGTGCGTCGTAGGCATACGGCAGGGATGGCAGTGTATAACTCATAATCCTCTCCATTATTGTCGGGCGGCACAGCTGTTAATGCCGCGTAAGCAGTTGGTTCATTATAGTTAATTAAATGATATTGAAAATGATTATCAATGCCGTAATTTTTATAAGGTTATTTGCTTTTGAGAGATGGAGGAATTGTTATTTTTATCATTGAGTTAACACAAAATTACCCGACGGTTTAGTTTTGTTCTGCCACCAGCAGCGCATACGTGTCTGGCTCCAGGGCTTTAAAGATGTGCGGACGATCGGCAGGATAGCAAATGTAATCCCCCGCATTCAGCTCTTCCGCCGCGTCAATCAGGCCGACCAGTGCCCGCCCCTGGGTCACGATAATATGCTCTACCGAGCCCGGCGGATGCGGCTGAGAGAGTCGGTCTGCACCCGGTTGAGTCATCAGAAGGTAAACATCGCGACGCGCGCCCGGTGGACACGCCGCCAGTAAAATGGCTTCATAGTTAGCCTGTCCGGCAACCACTTTGGTCCCTTCACCGCGGCGAATCACCTGCGTGGTCGGCTGTTGTGGTTCCAGTAAACGGGCGAAAGGAATATCCAGCGCCACGCAAAGCGACCACAGCGTTTCCAGGCTAGGGTTGCCATTGCCAGACTCCAGCTGGGACAACGTGGATTTAGCGATCCCGGCACGGCGGGCAATTTCCGCCAGTGAAAGTCCGGTTCGCTGGCGTTCTCGCACCAGACTTTTGGCGATTACGCTAATTGGCTGCGTCATATAACGGCCTCTTGTTCTATAAATCGAACGATTCGTTCGTCTTGAAAAGCTGTTCTGTTGCGTTCATTATAATGGATACACGTTCGATATGGCTAAAATTGTATGAAGCATCATTTCTCTTGCCTGAAAGGCGACACGATAAAAGCAATCATCCTGGTTTGTCTCGCCGTTGGTGTGGTCGGGATGTCATACGGCTCGCTGGCGATAGCCTACGGTTTTCCTGTTTGGGTACCGTTTGTGCTTTCCATTACCGTACTCGCGGGCGCGTCCGAATTTATGTTTATCGGCATTGTCGCGAGCGGGGGTAACCCTCTGGCGGCTGCGGCTGCCGGGTTGCTGGTGAACGCCCGCCATGTGCCGTTTGGCGTCACGGTGCGTGAACTGGTCGGCAAACGTGGTTTGAGTTTTTTGGGCTGTCACATCATGAACGATGAAAGCGTGGTGTTTGGCCTGTCGCAAAAAACGCCCGAACAGCGTAAAGCTGCCTACTGGTTATGTGGTTTAGGTGTGGCGATTATCTGGCCGCTGGGAGCGCTGCTGGGTGCCATGGTCGGTAAACTTCTGCCAGATCCAGAAACCATCGGGCTGGATGCGGTGTTCCCGGCCATATTACTGGCCTTAGTGGTACCCGCATTTAAAAACCGTACCACGCTGATCCGTGCCTGTAGCGGCGCAGTGTTGTCACTGTCTGCCGTACCGTTTGCTCCGGTCGGTTTGCCGGTTCTGCTGTCTTTACTGGGCCTGGCGGCGAGGAAAAAATAATGGGAAACATGACATTCTTTATTCTGGGGATTGCCATCTTATCGGCAGGGACGTATCTGATGCGTCTGGGTGGTGCAAAGCTCGGCAGCAGGCTGGCACTGTCGGAGCGTTCACAGTCGCTGCTTTCTGACGCGGCAACGGTTTTACTCTTTTCCGTGGCGCTGGCGACAACCTTTTATGAAGGGGAACATTTTGCGGGTATGGCGCGCGTGCTGGGCGTGGCGTTTGCGGTGTTTCTGGCCTGGCGGAAGATGCCGTTAATTGTGGTGATCGTTGCGGCGGCGGTGGTAACGGCGCTACTGCGCCTGGCGGGGATACAATAAAAAAAGCGCCCCGGGGGCGCTCTTTCGACGGTAAAGCGAGATTATTTGTTCAGTTCAGCCGTCATGTGTACACGGTTACCGGAGAATGCCTGGGTAATTTTGTAAGATGACGCGCCTGCTTCCTGAGCCTGTGCAGCGATTTTCGCTTCTGCGCCGTCAATGGTAGAGGCTGTTGCGGTCACAGTCTGTGCTGCGAAAGAACCGAAAGAAGTAGCCAGAGCGATTACAGCGACAAAAGTTTTGATGCTTTTCATGATTTAAACCCTTTCGTTAAGTTGTTTAGATAAGGCGTTGTGCCTTGATGAGATAAATACTAGACCTCATCACCAACAACTAAAAGCGGAAGGATTTGCTAATATCATTCAAAATTACTGATCAACAATTAAGCGCTGAGGATGGGTATAAATTGTTGCCCTTCCCGGCTTGCAGAACCCTACCAGCGTCAGGTTACAGCGCTCGGCCACTTCCACCGCCAGCGTGGTCGCCGCCGACACGGCAAACAAAATTTCAACGCCACACATCGCGGATTTCTGCACCATCTCGTAGCTGGCCCGACTGGACACCAGCGCAGCACCTTGCTGCCAGATGTCGTTTTCACGCGCACGGCGACCGAGCAGCTTATCCAGCGCCACGTGGCGACCCACATCCTCATGCCCACCGGCAATTTCACCTGATGGCAGCACCCAGGCTGCGGCGTGTGTACAACCGCTCAGTTGACCTATCGGCTGAACGTCGTTGAGGTGTTCAAGCGCATGGTCGAGATACGCCAGATTAAAGGTCTGAGTAAACGGCAGGGGCGTAACGGGTTTACCAATATCGTTGAGTTGCTCAACGCCGCAGACACCGCAACCGGTGCGCCCTGCCAGCGCACGTCGACGCTCTTTCAGCCCCATAAAACGGCGGCTCGAGAGTTCAATTTGCACTTCCAGGCCGTTGCAGGCCTGAACCACGTCCATGCCGTAGATCTCCTGCGGGTGCTCAATGATGCCCTCCGAAAGAGAAAAACCAATCGCAAAAAGCTCGAGATCTTTCGGAGAGGCCATCATCACCACATGCGAAATACCGTTGTAAACCAGGGCAACGGGAACTTCCTCGGCCAGAAAATCGGGCGTGGCGTGAGTGATGTGGGGTGGCCTGTGCACCGACAATTCCACAATGCCCGCAGGCAATGACGACGAGTGAGGAGCACGGTTTTGTTTAGACACAGCGGTATTCCTGAACAACCACGAAGGTGAGCCTGCTATTGCAACATAAACTGCAGGTCTTACGCATAGTATGGATCAACTTTTCAACAACCATTCTCCTACTCATTTCGGAGGGGTGCAACCCGACACTCGCTACACGGCTATAACATGTCGAGCTTACAGTGTGATCAATATCACACTTTATAATCAGCAAGGTGATAATACGTTCACTTTGTTTTAACGCCATGAGAACAGGCATACCGACATTGTGGTATTCTTATGATATCCCTCGTGGAATTGAGGGATTAACGCAAATTTTTCTCCTTTGCGGTCATTCTTTAGCCGCGAAGTCAAAACACCATATGTAAGCAATGTCGAAACAAGGAGTGACCCATGCAGGTCAGCAGAAGGCAGTTCTTTAAGATCTGCGCTGGCGGTATGGCAGGCACCACGGCAGCGGCACTGGGCTTTGCGCCCGGCGTAGCGCTGGCGGAAACGCGGCAGTATAAGCTGCTGCGCACCCGTGAAACCCGTAATACCTGTACGTACTGCTCTGTCGGTTGCGGGCTGTTAATGTATAGCCTCGGCGACGGTGCTAAAAACGCCAAAGCGTCTATTTTCCATATCGAAGGCGACCCGGATCATCCGGTCAACCGCGGCGCGTTGTGCCCGAAAGGGGCCGGTCTGGTGGACTTTATCCACTCCGAAAGCCGCCTCAAATTCCCTGAATATCGCGCGCCTGGCTCCGACAAATGGCAGCAAATTAGCTGGGAAGAAGCGTTTGACCGCATCGCAAAACATATTAAAGAAGATCGCGATGCCAACTTTGTTGAGAAAAACGCCGACGGCGTCACGGTCAACCGCTGGCTCTCCACCGGGATGCTGTGTGCCTCTGCTTCCAGCAACGAAACCGGTTATTTAACCCAGAAATTTACGCGTGCACTCGGTATGCTCGCGGTCGACAACCAGGCGCGTGTCTGACACGGACCAACGGTAGCAAGTCTTGCTCCAACATTTGGTCGCGGTGCGATGACCAACCACTGGGTCGACATCAAGAACGCCAACCTCATTGTGGTGATGGGCGGTAACGCCGCTGAAGCGCACCCTGTCGGGTTCCGCTGGGCGATGGAAGCCAAAATCCACAACGGTGCGAAACTGATTGTTATCGATCCCCGCTTTACGCGTACTGCGTCAGTGGCGGATTTCTACACCCCTATTCGTTCAGGTACTGACATCACTTTCCTGTCAGGCGTATTGCTGTACCTGATGACCAACGAAAAATATAACCGCGAATACACCGAAGCCTATACCAACGCCAGCCTGATCGTGCGTGAGGATTACCACTTCGAAGATGGCCTGTTCAGCGGTTACGACGCCGAAAAACGCAAGTACGATAAAACCAGCTGGAACTACGAGCTGGATGAGAAAGGCTTTGCGAAGCGCGACACTACGCTGCAACACCCACGCTGCGTGTGGAACCTGCTGAAAGAGCACGTTTCCCGCTATACACCGGACGTTGTCGAAAACATCTGCGGTACGCCGAAAGCGGACTTCCTGAAGGTCTGCGAGCTTATCGCCGAAACCAGCGCGAAAGACAAAACCGCATCGTTCCTGTACGCCCTCGGCTGGACGCAGCACTCCATCGGTGCGCAGAACATCCGTACCATGGCGATGGTTCAGCTCCTGCTCGGCAACATGGGGATGGCAGGCGGCGGCGTGAACGCCCTGCGCGGTCACTCCAACATTCAGGGCCTGACCGACCTCGGTCTCCTGTCTCAAAGCCTGCCAGGCTATATGAGTCTGCCAAGCGAGAAACAGCCGGACCTGCAAACCTACCTGACGGCCAGCACGCCTAAACCGCTGCTTGAAGGCCAGGTGAACTACTGGGGCAACTATCCGAAGTTCTTCGTCTCCATGATGAAAGCGTTCTTCGGCGACAAAGCGACGGCGGAAAACAGCTGGGGCTTTGACTGGCTGCCGAAGTGGGACAAAGGTTACGACGTTCTGCAGTATTTCGAGATGATGCACCAGGGTAAAGTGAACGGCTATCTGTGCCAGGGCTTTAACCCGGTTGCCTCGTTCCCGAACAAGAACAAGGTTGTTGAGTCTCTGTCGAAACTGAAGTTCCTGGTGACGATTGACCCGCTCAATACCGAGACCTCGACCTTCTGGCAGAACCACGGTGAATCTAACGACGTCGATCCATCGAAGATTCAGACCGAAGTGTTCCGTCTGCCATCGACCTGCTTCGCGGAAGAGAACGGTTCTATCGTCAACTCCGGACGCTGGCTGCAGTGGCACTGGAAAGGCGCGGACGCCCCGGGCATCGCCATGAACGACGGCGAGATCCTGGCCGGTATCTTCTTACGCCTGCGTAAGATGTATGCGGCTGAAGGCGGCGCGAACCCGGAACCGGTGCTGAACATGAGCTGGAACTACTCGACGCCGGAAAACCCAGCGCCGGAAGAAGTGGCCATGGAAAGCAACGGCAAAGCGCTGGCGGATGTTATCGATCCAGCCACCGGTACCGTGCTGGCGAAGAAAGGCGAGCAGCTGAGCACCTTCGCGCATCTGCGTGATGACGGCACCACCTCAAGCGGCTGCTGGATCTTTGCCGGTAGCTGGACGCCGAAAGGCAACCAGATGGCCAACCGCGATAACGCCGACCCATCGGGCCTTGGCAACACGCTGGGCTGGGCGTGGGCGTGGCCGCTCAACCGTCGCATTCTCTATAACCGCGCCTCCGCTGACCCGCAGGGTAACCCGTGGGATCCGAAGCGTCAGCTTCTCAAGTGGGACGGTGCGAAATGGGGCGGCGTGGATATTCCGGACTACAGCACTGCCGCACCAGGCAGCGATGTCGGGCCGTTTATCATGCAGCCTGAAGGGATGGGACGTCTGTTTGCTATTGATAAGATGGCGGAAGGGCCGTTCCCGGAACACTACGAGCCGTTTGAGACGCCGCTGGGCACCAACCCGCTGCACCCGAACGTGGTCTCTAACCCGGCAGCCCGTATCTTCAAGGGCGATTTCGAAGCGCTGGGTAAAAAGGACAAGTTCCCGTACGTGGGCACCACTTACCGTCTGACTGAGCACTTCCACTACTGGACCAAGCACGCGCTGCTTAACGCCATCGCGCAGCCGGAACAGTTTGTGGAGATCGGTGAAAAGCTGGCGAACAAGCTCGGCATTGCCCATGGCGATACCGTGAAGGTCTCCTCTAACCGTGGCTACATCAAAGCCAAGGCGGTGGTGACCAAGCGTATTCGCACGCTGAACGTTCACGGTCAGCAGGTGGATACCATCGGTATTCCTATTCACTGGGGGTATGAGGGCGTGGCGAAGAAAGGGTTTATTGCTAATACCCTGACGCCGTTCGTCGGCGATGCGAACACGCAGACGCCGGAGTTTAAGGCCTTCCTCGTGAACGTGGAAAAGGTGTAACGGAGACGACTTATGGCTTATCAATCTCAGGACATTATCCGTCGTTCCGCGACTAACGGTTTCACGCCCGCGCCTCAGGCGCGGGACCACCAGCAGGAAGTGGCGAAGCTTATCGACGTGACCACCTGTATCGGCTGTAAAGCCTGTCAGGTGGCCTGTTCAGAGTGGAACGACATCCGTGACGAAGTGGGTCACAACGTCGGGGTTTATGACAACCCGGCGGACCTGACCGCCAAGTCCTGGACGGTGATGCGCTTCTCTGAAGTGGAGCAGAACGACAAACTGGAATGGCTTATCCGCAAAGACGGCTGTATGCACTGCGCGGATCCGGGCTGTCTGAAGGCGTGCCCGTCAGAAGGGGCTATCATTCAGTATGCCAACGGTATTGTCGACTTCCAGTCTGAGCAGTGCATTGGCTGCGGCTACTGCATTGCCGGCTGTCCGTTCAACGTGCCGCGACTAAACCCGGAAGACAACCGCGTCTACAAATGTACGCTGTGTGTTGACCGTGTAAACGTCGGCCAGGAGCCGGCTTGCGTGAAGACCTGCCCGACAGGTGCTATCCACTTTGGTTCGAAAGAGGATATGAAAACGCTGGCGGCAGAACGCGTAGGCGAGCTGAAAACCCGTGGTTACGACAATGCGGGCCTGTACGATCCGGCCGGAGTTGGCGGTACGCACGTGATGTACGTGCTGCACCACGCCGACAAGCCGAATCTGTATCACGGCCTGCCGGAAAACCCGGAAATCAGCGCCACCGTGAAGTTCTGGAAAGGCATCTGGAAACCGCTGGCCGCGGTGGGCTTTGCTGCTACCTTCGCAGCAAGCATTTTCCACTACGTTGGTGTCGGCCCGAACCGCGCGGAAGAGGAAGATGACAACCTGCATGAAGAGAAAGACGAGGTGCGCAAATGAGAAAACGTGACACCATCGTGCGCTATACCGCGCCGGAACGTATCAACCATTGGGTCACCGCCTTCTGCTTCATGCTGGCGGCGATAAGCGGGCTGGGGTTCTTCTTCCCGTCCTTCAACTGGCTGATGCAGGTCATGGGGACACCACAGCTGGCGCGCATCCTGCACCCGTTTGTTGGCGTCATCATGTTCGCGTCATTCATCATCATGTTTTTCCGCTACTGGCACCATAACCTAATCAATCGGGATGATATCTTTTGGGCGAAGAATATTCGTAAGATTGTCGTCAACGAGGAAGTAGGTGACACCGGACGCTATAACTTCGGCCAGAAATGCGTATTCTGGGCGGCGATTATCTTCCTGGTCCTGTTGCTGGTGAGCGGCGTGATCATCTGGCGTCCGTACTTTGCGCCTGCTTTCTCAATCCCGGTGATCCGATTCGCGCTGATGCTGCATTCATTTGCCGCAGTGGCGTTAATTGTGGTTATCATGGTGCATATCTACGCCGCCCTTTGGGTGAAAGGCACCATTACCGCGATGGTGGAAGGATGGGTAACCAGTACGTGGGCAAAGAAACATCACCCACGCTGGTACCGTGAAGTCCGCCAGAAACAGGAAAAGTCATCTGAATGAGTATTCGCATAATCCCGCAAGATGAGCTGGGGTCGAGCGAGAAACGCACGGCGGAATATATTCCGCCGTTGTTATTCCCCAGGCTCAAGAACCTCTACAACCGCCGCGCAGAGCGTCTGCGCGAGCTGGCAGAGAACAACCCGCTGGGCGATTTTCTGCGCTTCGCCGCGCTGATTGCCCACGCGCAGGAAGTGGTGCTGTACGACCACCCTCTGCAAATGGATCTCACCGCGCGCATTAAAGAAGCCAATGAGCAGGGTAAACCGCCATTGGATATCCACGTGTTGCCGCGCGACAAACACTGGCACAAGCTGCTGCATTCGCTGATTGCCGAGCTGAAGCCAGAGATGAGCGGCACCGCGCTGGCCGTTATCGAAAATCTGGAAAAAGCCTCCGATCAGGAGCTGGAAGAGATGGCGAGCGCGCTGTTTGCTTCCGATTTTACACTGGTCAGCAGTGATAAAGCCCCGTTTATCTGGGCTGCGCTGTCGCTCTACTGGGCGCAAATGGCGAGCCTGATCCCCGGTAAAGCCCGTGCAGAATATGGTGAAGCACGCCAGTTTTGCCCGGTATGCGGCTCTATGCCGGTATCCAGTATGGTGCAGATTGGTACCACTCAGGGGCTGCGCTACCTGCACTGCAACCTTTGTGAAACCGAATGGCATGTAGTGCGCGTGAAGTGCAGCAACTGTGAACAGACTCGCGATCTCAACTACTGGTCGCTGGAAAACGAAGAAGCAGCGGTAAAAGCCGAAAGCTGCGGCGACTGCGGGACTTACCTCAAGATTCTGTATCAGGAAAAAGACCCAAAAGTCGAAGCGGTAGCCGACGATCTCGCCTCGCTGATTCTTGACGCAAAGATGGAGCAAGAGGGCTTTGCCCGCAGCTCGATCAATCCGTTCCTGTTCCCGGGTGAAGGGGAATAATTCCCTGTGACAGTGCCGGGCGGCGCGTGCTTGCCCGGCCTACAGCTGGTACGGTGAAACAACCCCTGGAATACCCTGAAAGTCTTTGGTATTCCGGGTTATTAACGGGCTATTTCTGCTTTGGGCAGTCGCTAAAATAATGGCATCCGACAGTTTCATGCCATGTTTCTCACGGAGCACGACGCTTCTTTCAGCAATCTCTCGGGTTACATCGATAATCTCAAATGCGCCCAACACTGTCGCTGTTTTCGCTTCGTGGCCATGTTTGCGTGCCCCCACCATGACTTCCATCCATGTAATTAGACTGATTGACCGGTGCGATGCTGTGTTTTCGATTGTATTTGCTGCCTCGACGCGATTATTGAAAAGGTCGATCAGGATATTGGTATCAAAAACCGCCATGTGTTCCATAGCTACCACTCCTCACGCAGCTTGCGTTCATACTCTAATCCATCTTCTTGCTGGTTCCCCCACAGACCAAGCGCATCACGGATAACGGATGAGCTTTGCTGATCGAGAAACTGCTCAATTGCTTCACGCAGTAATTCGGCACGAGGTTGGTTACGCAGCTGTTTGAGGTTATCGAGACGTTGAATAACGTCATCCGACAAATCGATCAGAATCCTGCCCATGTTAAGCTCCACGAGAAAACTCATATATCACCTCAGTATATCATTATTGTTTATTTTCAAGGCAACATACGCTTTCTCTCAGTAGAGTAAAAGTCCCCGCCAATAGTTTGCCTTCCATTTGCGAGGCGCTTTCCAGATTGTTGTCCTCAACAACATTCTTGTTTTCTTTTGAATTAAACCAGGCTATAAAGCTGTATATCCATACAGTTAAAGGGCATTTTCATGGCACTGGAAAAGGGTATTGCGCAGCTGGTTCAGGGATTTATCGCTGCAGGTCGGCCATCGTCGCGTCGACAGACCATTGAGGTACGACGAGCAGGGTATGTTGCCAGCACGGGGCTTGCCGGGAAGATAGAAACGCGCGTTCAGGTGGAGACGCTTGTCCTTGATGGACTTACCATCCGGGTGTTTTCACCTCTCAATGCGTCTGAATTATTGCCGGCAGCCATCTACTACCACGGCGGGTGCTTTATCAGCGGTGGGTTTGATACGCATGATAATCAGCTCCGCCAGCTGGCATTTTACGGTAACTGCCGGGTTATTGCGGTTCAGTACAGACTGGCACCCGAGCATCAATTCCCCGCAGCACATGACGACGCAGAACACGCTGCAGAGCTTGTCTGGCAGAATGCAGGCAAACTGGGTGTAGATAAAAACCGAATCACCCTTTGCGGCGACAGTGCAGGTGGACATCTTGCGCTGGTGACATCACTGCGGCTCAAAGATAAAGGCCTGTGGAATCCAGCACAGCTCATCCTGATCTATCCCATGCTTGATGCCACAGCCAGCTTTGAAAGTTATGCCCTGAATGGCACGGATTATATTATCACTCGCGATACCCTGCTCAGCGGGTATGAAATGTATCTCGCAGAGACTGACCTTCAGCATCCGGAAGCCAGCCCACTGTGGCGCGATGATTTTCACGGCCTTCCGCCTGTGCACATTGTTACCGCTGAATACGATCCGCTATGTGATGAGGGAGAAATGCTGTTCCAGCATCTGACTGAGCAGGGTGTGAAGTGTACTGCTCAGCGCTGGCTGGGCGTTATCCATGGCTTCTTTCAGCTTGGCGGTGTTAGTCAGTCAGCTCGAGACGTTATGCGAGACATCGCCTGGCGAATTAGCTCAGCCAAGCAATAACAACGAAGAGATTATTCCTCTTCGTTCCCACCCTCTTCATACGCGCCGAATGGCTTCGCCGGAAGAACAATATAGGTGCCTTCAAACACCGCGCCAGATGTTTTGTCACCAAACAGTTCAACCTGCATTTGTACGCGGGCTTTGCGACCTCGGGCCAGGCGATCGAGGTCGCCCCCCAGTGAACCCAGATCGGCCACGGCGCTCGGTTTACCGCTGATCGGTGCGCTATAGCGGATATGGGCGTCGGCAAGAATGATCGTCCCCCCCAGATGGCGCTCACGCAGCATCAGCCAGATAAGCCCCCAGCCGGTCAGCGTAGCCAGCGAGAACAGACTTCCGGCAAATAGGGTGTGGTGTGGGTTTTGATTGCCGATCTCCGGCATGGTGGTGATAAATTTTTGTCCTGTGTACTGCTGAATACGGACACCCATTTTTTCACTCAGCGGAATGTGCTGATACCAGGCTTGCTGTAGCTGCCCGCACCAGTCGGCGCGATGCAAAATATCATCCAGCGTGGCGATAGGTTTAATCATCAAAAAGTGACGAATCGGTGTGGTTTGCGGGGTCGTGATTTCCCCCTGATTAACAAAACCAAGTTTCGCGAAGAACTCCACGGCATCTTCGCGGGCACTACAGGTGACGCGCTTAACGCCTTCCTGACGGGCGACAGATTCCAGGGTCATCGCCATCAGCGTCCCCAGACCTTTGTCCTGCACGGAGGGATGAACCGCCATAAAGCGAATAGACGCTTCGTTATCGGCGTTGATATACAAACGCCCAACGGCGACGAGGTTGCCCTCTTCATCCATCACCATCTGATGGTGGGCCATCGCATCCCAGGCGTCGCGTTCAGACCCTTTTGGCTGATGTAATGGCTTGCGCAGCATTTCCCAGCGGAACTGGTAATAGGCTTCTAACTCTTCTTCCGTTTGCGGTACTCGAAGGTGATACATAGCTGTACTCTCTCTTGTTACCCGCGGCCACGCCGCCAGTTGGCTCATACCTGGAGCCAGAATGTGACGGGGCCATCGTTCACCAGCGAAACCTGCATATCAGCAGCGAATCGTCCGGTTTGCGTATTCATTTCCTGCTGGCGACAGCGCTCAACAAAATACTCATAAAGTTCTTCAGCACGATCAGGTGTGGCACCTTTAGAAAAACTCGGGCGCATGCCGCGCTCGGTATCCGCCGCCAGTGTGAACTGGGACACCACCAGCACGCTGCCGCCTGCCTGCTGAACGTTAAGGTTCATCTTACCTTCCGCATCGCTGAAAATACGGTAGCCCAACACACGCTCACACAAGCGGTTGGCTTTTTGTTCGTCATCATCCTTTTCGACACCTAACAACACCAAAAGTCCTGGGCCAATTTCACCCGTCACCTCTCCCTCCACGGTGACGCTGGCACGGGTTACGCGCTGTATCAATGCAATCATGGTTGGTCTGCTTCTTGTTGTTTTTCAGCTGCTGCTGCTTTTTTGAGTTCGCGATAGACACCGAGAGTGACAGTTATTTCGGCACCAAGCAAGACGATACACCAGGTCCAGTAGACCCAGACAAACAAAATCGGGATCACCGCCAGCACGCCGTAAATCAGCTGATAGGACGGAAACATGGTGATGTAGAGGGCAAACCCTTTCTTCCCGAGCTCAAAGAGCAACGCCGCCACTAGCGCCCCCACGACCGCATCACGGTTAGGCACGCGCGTGGTCGGCACGACGCTATAGAGCAGCCAGAATGAGAGCCAAGACAGGATCAGCGGGAAGATGCGAAGCACATTATCAATAACGCCGTTTAAATCACTCGCCCAGCGTAATGAAAGAAGATACGAGCTGATTGCCAGACTCGCCCCGGCCAGCAACGGACCCAGCGTCAGGATCATCCAGTAAACGGCAAAGGAGTACACCTTCGGTCGTGCCTTTTTACTCCGCCAGATGGTGTTCAGCGCGTTATCAATGGCGTACATCAACAGCAGCGCAGTGACGATAAGACCGCATGCCCCCACTGCCGTCATCTTGTTGGAGTTAGCAACGAACTGCTCAATGTAGTTCTGGATGACATCCCCGGTTGCAGGAATAAAATTTGCGAAGACAAAATGGCGAAGCTGCAAACTAACGTCTGCAAACATTGGAAAAGCGGAAAAAAGCGCAAAGATAACCGCCACCAGCGGCACTAATGAGAGCAACGACACGTACGCGAGATTACCCGCCAGCGTGGTCATGTTGTCCTCATCAATGCGATGCCAGAGCAGTTTTAGCCAGGCTCTAAGCGGACGAGTATGATGGGTGGCTTTTTGATGAACGGTTTTTAGCATAACTGCTTCGCAAAGTAGTTTGGTATCGTCTCTTTTCCGGTCACCAGAATTGACGTAATACCCAACTGGTTAGCTCCCTCTATATTATCGGCGTTGTCGTCGAAAAAGACCGCATCGGCCGCGGTAAATCCTTCTGCCTGAAGAACAGCCTGATAAATTCGTGCCTCAGGTTTACGCATCCCCATTTCCTGCGAAAGATAAATCTTATCTGCCGCTGCCTTAACTTCAGGGTACTCCTCAGGCCAGAATGTGGTGTGCAGACGGTTGGTATTTGACAACACCACCACACGATGTCCTTGCTCTCGCAGTTTGTGCATGATGTTCGTAACTTCCGGACGTATCGCCACAAATACCGCCTGCCAGCCGTGAGAAAACTGCTCGTAGCTTAACGGCAGATCCAGCTCATGGCAGAAACGTTCGGCGAACTCTTCATCGCTGATTTCGCCGCGTTCGTGTTGATGGAAGGTCTCGCTCATCACGAAACTCTGCTTCAATGTCGCCAGTGGGACACGGCTAAAATCGCTCCATGCGCCCAGCACCCGATTAAAATCGATATCGACGATTACATTTCCTAAGTCAAAGATATAAAGCATGTTTATCTCCTGCTCGCCGTGGAAAAGTAACTGTAGCGGGAAAGATAAGCTTTGGCTATGCGCCAGACTCAGCTTAGGGGGATTGATCTAAAGAACGAAAATTTAGCATTCGGAGATGCTATTGAGTTTCGGGACAATAGTCAGTGAGACGAGTTTTATTTAAGTGCGTTTTTGCAGAGGTATTCGTATCAATTCAATCTGTAAAACCCTACAGAAAAACGCTTCCGTACAGTTTCTTTTCATCACCACATTACCACTACTTACTCCATGGGAATCCCATTTCACGCGGCTTTGCTCGAGATTGATACAAATTCACTTTACTCAAATTTACATTTAGATACAAATACTGCATTTATCTTCTTTTTTATAATGGTAGGTTTACATTACTTTACACATGGAGCAGCACTTTTCGTGAAGATTAAAAAGGGATACATCCTCTGTGCCGTTTTAATAGCGATACTCTGCACTTTCGCTATTTACTCATACAACGCCTACCGATATAAAAAAGCCAGCAGAGATATTTTATATCAACTCTCTAGCCAACTTATTGTGAGGCAAGGGCTTGAACCAAAACTTTCAACCCACCTCGTTTTTGATACGTTATATATCGACGGAAATATATCAAAAGATGATGACAAAATAATTTCTTCAATTATCAAAAAAAACCTTATTCCTGTAAGAACAATATCGATAAACAGTGGTGGCGGTGATGTCGAAGCTGCAATCAAAATAGCACGCATTATTCATAA
The DNA here is from genome assembly GCF_046521475.1 of Enterobacter sp. CPE_E890. Taxonomy (NCBI): domain Bacteria; kingdom Pseudomonadati; phylum Pseudomonadota; class Gammaproteobacteria; order Enterobacterales; family Enterobacteriaceae; genus Enterobacter; species Enterobacter sp. CPE_E890. The sequence goes on from NZ_JBKFZW010000001.1 coordinate 4,915,034, forward strand.
CAAAGAAATTAACATTGAGGTCAGGCGATTATGTCTTTCTTCCTGTGCTAACTATCTTTTCCCTGCGGCAAAAAACAAAATCATCAATTATGGTTCCATTATTGGTTTCCATGGCTCACCTAATTCTGATGACAGTAAGTTAACGACCACGGTTAACGGTGAAATCAATACAGACACAACGATAACAGATCGCATTTTCTCAGAAATAAGAAAAACGGATAAAGCATTTTACAAAGATATAAATGTGTCATGGATGATGCCACTTTGCGGGCAAAAAGAAAATATTGGTGATCCAGACACAGGTCTGTCGACGTACAGCGAAAAGGATTTTACGCGTTTTGGCGTAAAAAACATTTCATTCACGGATGGTGAAATGGTATGGAAAAAGTCTATGGATATTATGGGTATACCTTTTGCTCACTATTGCAAGGAAAATTAATAATGCGTGAACTCAATGAAAATGAATTAAGCAATGTAAGCGGTGCAGGAATGTGGGGTTCTATCGGTAGTGCGATTGGTGGGATGTTCGGTGGTGGTAGTGCTGGTTGTAACGGCAGCTATTCCCACACCAGTACCACCAACAAGGATGGTTCTCACTCTGAAAGCACCTCCTTTAGCGGCGGTTGCTCAGTTAACGTTGGTGGTAAAAGCGGTGGTTCGTCAAAAGGTAATGGAGGTTCGAAAAATGGCGGTGGCCGCCAGGGTAATGATCACGGCAGACATTAATTCCTGAATCGTTATCACTCATAGCCGCTGATATTGAGCGGCTATTTCCACAGCCGTAAGAGGCCAGATATGTTTCGCAAGGAAGCTATTGAATATCAGAGTACCCGATGGGAAGGAAAGGCCGTACTTCTCCCAGGGATACCTTTTGCTTTTATCGTATTGCTCAGCCTGTTTTTTATTGCCTCTATTTCTATTTTTATTGCCAAAGGTTCCTATACCCGGCGCGTCATTGTTCACGGTGAGATAACGACTTTCCCCGGTGCAGTGAATATCTCTGCATCAATGCAGGGTACGGTAGTGAAGAGTTTTGTTAGCGAAGGCGATCGTATAAAAAAAGGTGACGCACTCTTCCTCATTCATTCAGGTGTATCGACGCAATCAGGTCTGGTTGATGAGAACAAAAAAAAGGAGATCACGCTACAGATAAACAGTATCAATGTAATGATGGCAAATTTTATCTCTTCGAAAAAACGTACGCTCAACGCACTGATAATTCAGAAAGTACATTATCAGTCCAGTTTTAACACCTCATCTGAATTGCTTGTGCAGGCTGAGCGGGAACTGCATCAGATTGAGAAAAACGTTAACGATTACCGCAGTTATCAGGAAAAAGGTCTGGTCACGAAAGACCAGATGAGCAGCCAAAACGCACTACTCTATCAACAGCAGAGCAATGTTTCTGACCTGGTCGCCAGAAAATCACAGGACCAGGTTCAGGTAGATATGCTCAATCAGCAGATCCAGTCCCAGGGAGCTGATTATGACCACCAGATTTATCAGCTTGAGCAACAAAAGTATGAGCTGGAAAAAGAAAAGTTAAACACAGAAGCAGAAGGAAATTATGTCATCGAGGCGACAGCCGATGGCTTAATCGACTCCATCAATACGACGCAAGGTAAGATGATCGGCTCCGGCGATGTACTCGCGCGTGTTCAGCAGAATATACATTCGCCATGCTATATCGAAACCTGGGTTCCGGATGAAGTTCTCCCCTATCTTGCGATTGGCCAGCGCGTTAATGTCAGTTACGACGCCTTTCCTTATGAGAAATTTGGTCAGTTCAGGGCATCAATATCAGCAATATCCAGGGTTCCGGCATCGAAACCTGAACTCCTGTCAAAGCAGACCATTGCACACGAATTCTATGACGATAAAAAATCCTGGTACAAAATCATGATCAAACCTGACCTACAGTCTGTGCAGGTTCATGGAAAGCAACTCTCACTGAGCCAGGGAGCAAAAGCGCAGATTTCTCTTTTCCTTGAAAAGAGACGTATCTACGAATGGTTATTATCGCCATTTTACGAAATGAAAATGAGCGTAACGGATGCGGGAAATGAATAATTTTTATACCCCTGAGACGCTGATGCGCAAACTTGATTTGAGGTTATTTAAACGCATCCCGGTTGTATTTCAAACTGAAGCATCCGAATGTGGCCTGGCCTGTCTTTCAATGATATGCAGTTTTTATGGCAAGCAGGTTGACCTTCTACAACTCCGGCAACAATTCAATTTGTCATCGCGTGGGGTCAACCTCAATGCGATAAAAGCAATTGCCAGTGAACTGGAGATGTCGTCACGCGCATTGTCCGTGGAGCTTCAGGAATTACGTGATGTGCGTAAGCCCTGCATTTTGCACTGGGATTTTAACCATTTTGTCGTACTGATTAAGGTCGATAAGAACAGCGTGGTGATCCACGATCCTGCGTTTGGACGACGGGTAATTAGCATGCCCGAATTGTCCAGGCATTTTACCGGTGTCGTGCTTGAGGTATGGCCGGGAACGGCCTTCTCAGGTCAAAAGAAGCAAAAGAGGTTAAAAACCGCCACGTTATTAAAGAATATCAATGGTCTGACGGCATCACTGACAAAGATATTTTTCTTATCGCTGGTGATTGAGTTGATCAGCCTGCTGTTGCCAGTGGGTACACAATTAGTCACGGATAATGTCATTGCATCCGGAGATTACGGTTTACTCAATCTCATCTGTCTTGGGCTGTTCATTCTGATTCTGTTGCGTTTGGCGGTCAGTGTCATACGCTCCTGGACCACGCTGATACTGGGAACACTCATCGACGTCCAGTGGAGCTTTAGCCTCTTTTCGCACCTTATTAAGCTACCGACGACCTATTTTGAAAGGCGCAAACTGGGGGATATTCAGTCTCGTTTCCACTCACTTGATGTTATACGCGCCACATTTACCACCGGTTTGACTGGTAGCATTATTGATACGCTAATGCTCATGGGTTTGCTGATAATGATGTTTTTATACAACCTGCAACTCAGCATGATCGTGGTCTCTTTTACCGCAATATATACCTTCATTCGGTTTGCAACCTATCGATACTACCGCCAGTTATCCGAAGAAGAATTAATCAAGGAGGCACGTCTTAATTCTTATTTTATGGAAACCCTGTACGGTATTGCGACGATTAAGATTCAGGGGATGACTGACCTGAGAATCAATAATTGGTTTAACCTTTTTTCAGATAGGGTCAATACTGGTATTCGTTTGACGCGAATGGATCTTTTCTTTGGTGGCGTTGTATCTTTTATCGCCGCCTGCGACCAAATTGTTATCCTGTGGGTAAGCGGCAGACTGATGATTGATAGTCATTTAACCATCGGCATGTTTATCGCGTTTAACACCTTCAGGAGCCAGTTCTATGATCGAATAAATACCCTCATCAACTTTATCATTCAGCTGAACATCATCAACTTACATAATGAACGCGTTGCCGATATTGCGCTACAGGAAGCAACGTCTTTAACGGCCACCAGCCCGCTGCGTTTACCACAGGGAGCCTTAACGCTTGAAACCCAGGATCTGGCCTACCGTTATGATAACCATGCAGACCCCATCTTCAGTAAACTGAATCTGACCATTCATGCCGGAGAGAGTATTGCTATTACGGGCGTGTCGGGTGCCGGTAAAAGCACCCTAATGAAAGTGTTATGCGGATTATTCGAACCCGCGAACGGCTGCGTCAGAATTAATGGCATTGATATTAAGCAACTTGGTTTTGAGCATTATGCTGAACGCATTGCCTGTATTATGCAGGAAGATAAGCTATTTTCGGGCTCAATCAAAGAAAACATCGCCGGTTTCCGGCCTGACATTGACGAGCAATGGATGGTGGAATGCGCCATCGCCAGCCATATTCATAATGACATTTTAAAACTACCGATGGGTTATGAGACACTGATTGGTGAACTCGGGGAAGGGTTATCCGGTGGTCAAAAACAGCGGCTTTATATTGCCAGGGCATTATACCGCAAACCGGGTATTCTATTCATGGACGAGGCGACCAGCCACCTGGATAAAACCAGTGAGAGCCAGGTCAATCAGTCTATACAAGCGATGAATATTACCAGGATCATTATCGCACATCGCGAAACCACGATTTCATCGGCAGACCGGGTGTTCGTGATAAATGGAGAAGAGCTACCCTAATCTGTTGAATTTCGCGGAACAGAGATTGACTCAGCACATGTCAATTCCGGGTAATAAAGGAAGTCCTGGTCATTATCAAATAAAAAGCCGCTGAATGCTCAGCGGCTTTTTACGTTCCGGGTAATGAGAACGCTTACCCGGCCTACGGCATAACCGTATTAGTCTTCTTTCGCACCGCGCATAGCACGTTTACGATCGTTCTCGGTCAGGTGACGTTTACGGATACGAATTGACTGTGGAGTCACTTCTACCAGTTCGTCGTCATCGATGAATTCCAGAGCCTGCTCCAGAGTCATCTTGATCGGTGGAACCAGAACCGTTGCTTCGTCAGTACCGGACGCACGCATGTTGGTCAGTTTCTTACCGGTCAGGCAGTTTACAGTCAGGTCGTTAGAACGACTGTGAATACCGATGATCTGGCCTTCATAAACTTCAGCACCGTGACCCAGGAACAGCTTACCGCGATCCTGCAGACCGAACAGCGCAAACGCAACCGCTTTACCCTGACCGTTGGAGATCAGCACGCCGTTGTTACGCTGGCCAACTTCGCCCGGACGAACATCGTCGTAGTGGCTGAAGGTGGAGTACAGCAGACCAGTACCGGAAGTCATGGTCATGAATTCAGAACGGAAGCCGATCAGACCACGGCTTGGGATCACGTAGTCAAGACGTACGCGGCCTTTGCCATCTGGATTCATGTTTTTCAGGTCGCCTTTACGCTCACCCAGAGCCTGCATCACAGAACCCTGGTGCTGCTCTTCAACGTCCAGTGTCACGTTTTCGAACGGCTCTTGTTTACGGCCGTCGATTTCGCGGAAGATAACTTTCGGACGGGAAACCGCCATTTCGAAACCTTCACGACGCATGTTTTCGATCAGAACAGACAGGTGCAGCTCACCACGACCTGAAACGCGGAATGCGTCAGCGTCTTCGGTTTCTTCAACGCGCAGCGCAACGTTGTGCACCAGCTCTTTGTTCAGGCGGTCAAGGATCTGACGAGAGGTAACAAATTTACCTTCTTTACCGCAGAACGGAGAGGTGTTGACGTTGAAGAACATGGATACGGTTGGTTCATCAACGGACAGGGCTGGCAGCGCTTCGACGTTCTGCGGGTCGCAGATGGTGTCGGAGATGTTCAGTTCACCCAGACCGGTGATGGCGATGATGTCGCCCGCTTCCGCGATGTCGCTCTCGATACGCTCAAGGCCCAGGTGAGTCAGTACTTTACCGACTTTACCGTTACGGGTTTTGCCTTCGCTATCAATGATAGTGACCTGCTGGTTAGGCTTCACTTTACCGCGCTTGATACGACCAATGCCGATTACACCAACATAGTTGTTGTAGTCGAGCTGAGAGATCTGCATCTGCAGGGTGCCGTCGAGATCGACGTTTGGCGCAGGAACACGGTCAACAATCGCCTGGTACAGCGGGGTCATGTCTTCAGCCATGTCTTCGTGATCCAGACCCGCAATACCGTTCAGCGCAGAAGCGTAAACGATAGGGAAGTCCAGCTGCTCGTCGGTCGCGTCGAGGTTAACGAACAGGTCGAATACCTGGTCAACAACCCAGTCAGGACGCGCGCCAGGACGGTCAACTTTGTTGATAACAACGATTGGCTTCAGACCATGGGCAAATGCTTTTTTGGTCACGAAGCGCGTCTGTGGCATTGGGCCATCCATTGCGTCAACGACCAGCAGAACGGAGTCTACCATGGACATTACACGTTCAACTTCACCACCGAAGTCGGCGTGCCCTGGGGTATCAACGATGTTGATACGGTAGTCATTCCATTTAATCGCGGTGTTTTTCGCGAGGATGGTAATCCCACGCTCTTTCTCCAAATCGTTGGAGTCCATCACGCGTTCTTGGGTTTCGGCACGCGCATCAAACGTACCGGATTGCTGCAGCAGCTTGTCAACCAGGGTAGTTTTACCATGGTCAACGTGCGCGATGATGGCGATGTTACGCAAATTTTCGATCACAACTTTGCCTCAGGCATTTAGAAATAGCGCGTTATTGTACACGGATTAATCGCACTACAAAACAGGATCACAAACATCCCCCGCAAACAAGTATTGCAGAGATGCTTTGTGATCGCTTTCACGGAGCGGTAAAAGGGCACTTTAACGTAAATTGCACCAATATGGTGCTCAATGTTCACATTGAAGCACTATACTGGTGCAACAAATCCATTGTGGTGCAGCCCTTTTGCACTATGGTGCGCATGATAACGCCTTTTTGGGGTGTTTTAAAAGTTGGCACAGATTTCGCTTTATAAAAAATACATGGCACCAGCCAGTACAAACAGAAATTGAAGACCTCGTTACCACGACGACAATGACCAATCTGGAGAGTTAAGTATGTCCGCTGAACACGTTTTGACGATGCTGAACGAACATGAAGTGAAGTTTGTTGATCTGCGCTTCACCGATACCAAAGGTAAAGAACAGCACGTCACAATTCCTGCTCATCAGGTAAACGCCGAATTCTTCGAAGAAGGCAAAATGTTTGACGGCTCCTCCATTGGTGGCTGGAAAGGCATTAACGAATCCGACATGGTTCTGATGCCAGATGCGACCACTGCGGTCATTGATCCGTTCTTCGAAGAACCAACCCTGATCATCCGTTGCGACATCCTCGAGCCAGGCACGCTGCAGGGCTACGACCGCGACCCACGTTCTATCGCAAAACGCGCTGAAGAGTACCTGCGTTCTACCGGCATCGCAGACACCGTTCTGTTCGGGCCAGAGCCAGAATTCTTCCTGTTCGACGACATCCGTTTCGGTGCGTCTATTTCTGGTTCCCACGTTGCTATCGACGATATCGAAGGCGCATGGAACTCTTCCACCAAATACGAAGGTGGTAACAAAGGTCACCGTCCAGGCGTTAAAGGCGGTTACTTCCCGGTTCCTCCGGTCGACTCAGCACAGGACATTCGTTCCACCATGTGTCTGGTGATGGAAGAGATGGGCCTGGTAGTTGAAGCTCACCACCACGAAGTGGCGACTGCTGGTCAGAACGAAGTGGCTACCCGCTTCAACACCATGACCAAAAAAGCAGACGAAATTCAGATCTACAAATACGTTGTGCACAACGTTGCGCACCGTTTCGGTAAAACCGCTACCTTCATGCCAAAACCTATGTTTGGCGACAACGGTTCCGGTATGCACTGCCACATGTCTCTGTCCAAGAATGGTACCAACCTGTTCTCTGGTGACAAATATGCTGGTCTGTCTGAGCAGGCGCTGTATTACATCGGCGGCGTAATCAAACACGCTAAAGCGATCAACGCCCTGGCTAACCCAACCACTAACTCCTACAAGCGTCTGGTCCCGGGCTACGAAGCACCAGTAATGCTGGCCTACTCTGCGCGTAACCGTTCTGCTTCTATCCGTATCCCGGTTGTTGCTTCTCCTAAAGCGCGTCGTATCGAAGTGCGCTTCCCGGACCCAGCGGCTAACCCATACCTGTGCTTCGCAGCACTGCTGATGGCTGGTCTGGATGGTATCAAGAACAAGATCCACCCAGGCGAAGCAATGGACAAAAACCTGTACGACCTGCCGCCAGAAGAAGCGAAAGAGATCCCACAGGTTGCTGGTTCTCTGGAAGAAGCCCTGCAGGCGCTGGACGCAGACCGCGAGTTCCTGACTGCAGGTGGCGTATTCACTGACGACGCTATCGATGCTTACATCGCCCTGCGTACTGAAGAGAACGACCGCGTGCGTATGACTCCGCATCCGGTAGAGTTCGAGCTGTACTACAGCGTTTAATTAAGTTGTTTTACCCGGCGTCACAAACGCCGGGGGTAGTTGCCGTGGAAACTTTTAGCCCATCTCCGGATGGGCTTTTTTCTCCACCAACAACCTGATCTCGCGCGCTTTTTACGACGAAAAAGCTATACTGCACTAAATTAGTGCAAACAACTCCAGGAGACTGCTGAATGGCAACTGGCACGCTGCCCGATGCTGGGCAGATCCTCAATTCTTTGATTAACAGTATCTTGCTGGTCGACGACGAGCTGGCCGTACATTATGCCAACCCGGCGGCACAGCAGCTGCTCGCCCAAAGCGCACGTAAACTGTTTGGCACCCCGCTTCCGGAATTACTGAGTTATTTTTCGCTGAATATTGGCCTGATGCAGGAAAGTTTGCAGGCCGGTCAAGGATTCACGGATAACGAAGTCACGCTGGTTATCGACGGGCGCTCGCATATTCTGTCACTGACTGCCCAACGCCTTCCTGAAGGACTGATCCTGCTGGAAATGGCGCCAATGGATAATCAGCGCCGACTGAGCCAGGAGCAGCTTCAGCATGCCCAGCAAATTGCCGCCCGCGACTTGGTGCGAGGTCTGGCGCATGAAATCAAAAACCCGCTGGGTGGGTTACGCGGCGCAGCACAACTCCTGACAAAGGCGTTGCCCGACCCCGCGCTGGCGGAGTACACCAACGTCATCATCGAACAGGCAGACCGCCTGCGCAATCTGGTTGACCGTCTTCTCGGGCCACAGCAACCGGGTATGCACGTATCAGAAAGTATTCATAAAGTGGCTGAGCGGGTGGTGAAACTGGTTTCGATGGAATTACCAGAAAACGTCACGCTGGTGCGTGATTACGACCCAAGCCTGCCAGAACTGGCACATGACCCGGATCAGATTGAGCAGGTACTGTTGAATATCGTACGCAATGCCCTGCAGGCTCTGGGGCCTGAAGGGGGAGAGATTATTTTACGTACCCGCACCGCCTTCCAGCTCACGTTACACGGCGTACGCTATCGACTGGCAGCACGAATCGACGTTGAGGATAACGGACCTGGTATTCCATCGCATCTACAGGACACCCTGTTCTACCCGATGGTAAGTGGTCGCGAAGGCGGGACTGGCCTGGGCTTATCCATTGCACGCAGTTTGATCGATCAACACTCTGGAAAAATTGAATTTAACAGTTGGCCGGGACACACCGAGTTTTCGGTTTTCCTGCCGATTAAAAAATAAAGGTGACGTTTATGCAACGAGGGATAGTCTGGGTAGTCGATGACGATAGCTCCATCCGTTGGGTGCTTGAACGCGCGCTCACAGGGGCAGGATTAAGCTGCACGACGTTTGAGAGCGGCAGCGAAGTGCTCGACGCACTCACCACCAAAACGCCCGATGTTCTGCTCTCAGATATTCGCATGCCGGGAATGGACGGGCTGGCGCTTTTAAAACAGATCAAACAACGCCACCCTATGCTTCCGGTCATCATAATGACGGCGCACTCCGATCTTGATGCCGCAGTGAGCGCCTATCAGCAAGGGGCGTTCGATTACCTGCCAAAACCGTTTGATATCGACGAAGCGGTAGCGCTGGTTGAGCGTGCGATTAGCCACTATCAGGAACAGCAACAGCCTCGCCACACACCCGATTTTGGGCCAACAACTGACATTATCGGCGAAGCGCCGGCGATGCAGGATGTGTTTCGTATTATTGGCCGTTTGTCCCGCTCGTCCATCAGCGTATTAATTAACGGCGAATCGGGAACCGGTAAAGAGCTCGTGGCGCATGCATTACATCGCCACAGCCCGCGGGCAAAAGCCCCGTTTATCGCCCTGAATATGGCAGCAATCCCGAAGGATTTGATTGAATCCGAACTGTTCGGCCACGAAAAAGGGGCATTTACCGGCGCGAACACAATTCGTCAGGGGCGCTTTGAACAAGCTGACGGTGGAACACTGTTCCTGGATGAGATCGGCGATATGCCGCTGGATGTCCAGACCCGCCTGCTGCGCGTACTGGCCGACGGGCAGTTTTATCGCGTGGGTGGCTATGCGCCGGTGAAGGTGGACGTGCGCATTATCGCCGCGACTCACCAGAACCTGGAGCAACGCGTGCAGGAAGGAAAATTCCGTGAGGACTTATTCCATCGCCTGAACGTCATTCGCGTCCATTTGCCACCGCTGCGTGAACGCCGGGAAGATATTCCTCGCCTGGCACGTCACTTCCTGCAGGTGGCAGCTCGGGAACTGGGTGTGGAAGCAAAGCAGCTTCATCCAGAAACCGACGCAGCCCTCACGCGTCTCGCGTGGCCAGGTAACGTGCGCCAGCTGGAAAACACCTGCCGCTGGTTAACCGTGATGGCTGCCGGGCAGGAAGTGCTGATTCAGGATTTACCGGCCGAGCTGTTTGAAGCAACCGCACCAGAGAGCAGTACCGGGCACGCACTGCCGGACAGCTGGGCGACGCTGCTGGCGCAGTGGGCCGACCGCGCACTGCGTTCCGGTCATCAAAACTTACTCTCAGAGGCTCAGCCAGAGATGGAACGTACGTTATTGACCACTGCGCTCCGCCATACACAAGGGCATAAGCAGGAAGCCGCTCGCCTGTTGGGATGGGGACGTAATACCCTGACGCGCAAGCTGAAAGAGCTGGGAATGGAGTAATATCCGCTCTTGTGTAAAGGTTATTAATTGAGCGCAAATTGCCGTTATTTTGCGCTTTACTGTTTCGATGAGTTTTGTATGATCGTGCCCGGAAATTGGGGAGACCATCATGCTGGAATCATTAGTGAATTTGCTCTCTAGCGGTGCAGCCGAAAGCCATACACCGCAAACAGCCGTTGCGGCGGTGCTGTGCGCGGCGCTGGTTGGGCTGTTTAGCTAGCGGGTTTGAACGTAAAAGCCGGGTGGCAGCTTCGCCTTACCCGGCCTACGTTTCGTACTTTTGGCTATGCGCCTTAAATCACTCGCGAGAACTGCTGCATACGCGCTTTCTGACGCAGATACGCGTCAAAGCACATGCAAATATTACGGATCAACAGACGCCCTTTCGGCGTGACCTCAATCATACTCTCCGATACATCCACCAGCCCATCTTTCGCCAGCGGGGCAATCAGCTTCAGGTCTTCCGCAAAATAATCGCTGAAGTTCAGCTCCCACTGCGCTTCCACGTCGCTGAAATCGAGACGGAAGTTGCAGATAAGCGCCTTAATGACATCACGGCGAATACAGTCGTCGCGCGTTAACGCAATGCCGCGCCACAGCGCGTTGCCGGTGTCATCAACCTGCTGGTAGTACGCCTTCAGCTCTTTCTGGTTTTGTGCATAGCAGTCGCCAATCATGCTAATGGCAGAGACGCCCATCCCCAGCAAATCGGTATCGCCCTGGGTCGTGTAGCCCTGGAAATTGCGGTGCAGGACCCCTTCGCGCTGAGCAATCGCCAGTTCGTCGTCCGGACGGGCAAAGTGATCCATGCCAATGAACTGATAACCGGTTTCGGTCAGCGAAGTAATAGTTTCTTGTAAAATATCCAGCTTCTGTTGGGCAGAAGGGAGATCGGCATCTTTAATTTTGCGCTGGGCAGCAAACAGCGTCGGCAGATGCGCATAGTTAAAGACACTCAGACGGTCCGGGCTGAGTTCGGCCACACGTTTCAGCGTGAAGGCAAAACTTTCCGGCGTCTGCTTTGGCAGGCCGTAAATCAGATCAATGTTGGTCGAGGTGAAACCAATCTCACGCGCGTGATTGAGCAAGGCGAAGATAAACTCTTCGTCCTGCTCACGGTTCACCAGACGCTGTACTTCTTTATTGAAATCTTGCACGCCCATACTCAGGCGGTTAAAACCTTCAGCGCGTAAGTGATCCAGTACATCCAGCTCAATTTCACGCGGATCGACTTCGATCGAGATTTCAGCGTCGGCGTTAAAACTGAAATTGCCGCGCAGCAGGTTCATCAGGCGGCTAATTTGCGCTTTATTAAGATAGGTTGGCGTGCCGCCGCCCCAGTGAAGCTGGCTAACGTGACGGCCAGCAAAAAGCGGTGCACGATGGACAATTTCTTGTTCGAGCGCGTCAAGATACTGATCAGCTTTATGCTGCTGGCGGGTCACAATTTTATTGCAGCCGCAGAAGTAGCAAAGCTTGTGGCAGAACGGAATATGGACGTAAAGCGACAACGGACGCTCAGGATAGCGCGCGACAGCCTGCTGGAAATCACGCTCTCCGAAGGCATCGGAGAACTCCAGCGCGGTGGGGTATGACGTATAACGCGGCCCGGAATAGTTATATTTCTGGATTAGGGCCAAATCCCAGTCGATAGTTGGTACAGACATGCTCACTCCTTCCGTTGGTGTCGCGTTCGTACACGGCGGCCCGACCTGGCCCCGTTGCGGGCCATCATTCGGGTGCGCAGCCACTTCTGTCGCCGCGACAACCGCCGTAGTTTAACGAATAACCACACCAGATAACATATAATCGGAAGGGTTATAAGCAGGACTATCGTACCTGCCGGGTGCAAATGTTAGTTTCCGCCCTTCAGAAGACGCATCATATCTTCCTGTTTCTCGTCTTCTTCATCTTCGTCATCGTCGTATGACAGGCCCAGCTTCTGCATCAGTTCATCAATGCGATCCAGTTTGGCATCCACCCATGACTGCTCTTCAGCAGTCAGGGTTTCACCCTCTTCAAGACGTTCCAGCAGCGCGTCCAGGCGCTCATCGTTCTCCAGCATATCCAGCTCAGCCTGCGGTGAAAGCATAGGTTTCTCGCTCTTTGGTTTGTGCTGCTTAGTGACCGGGGTGTCTGTCACGCCCAGTGGAATGGGAGTTTTACTGCCGATACGAGGATCTTTCTGCTGCTTACCTTTTGCAGAAGCGCCCGCAGTACCACCACCGTTTGCACGGCTACCCGCAGCATGACCGCGATGCTTTTTGTCGCGTTTACGGTCGCGCGCTTCCTGGTTCAGTTCTTCGCGCGTTTTGCGGCGTGCTTTTGCAGGGCGTTTAGCACCCGCAGCGGAGGTTGGTTTTTTCATGATGTTTTATCTTTAAGTCGTTTTCTTCAGTATAGAATTGCGGCGAAATCTAGCAGAAAGCAAGCAAAGAAAAAAGGCGACAGAGCAATCTGTCGCCTTTTTTCCTGACTCACAACCCTTAGCGGGTCAGACATTCCATGTTTGCCAACAACAAACCCTGTTTATCCCTTGGCTTATACCGTCCGTGATACGGTTCCATTTCCTGTTAAAACGCCTCCAGGCGCTGGTCATCCTGACAATCCTGCGTCTTCGCCTCCTGGCGCTCCTGACCCTAATCCTTAAGTCGATATCCTGTTGGCTTCCTCGCCCTGACGCACACTTTACCTTGTTCCGTTAAACTAACAAGCAACGAAACGGTACAAAAAGGGATTTTCAGATAATTACCTGGAAATAAGCTAATGATTTAAAACAGTTTGGCTTTTTTGACGCCTGCGATTTCTCTGAAATATCCCAAAGCATGATTAGCCGATCTCTCACAACGGCCGGGGCTTTCACCTACAGACCTATGCAATCAGAAAAGCCTTTTGCCTGCATTCGGGTATAATCCCCTTCAGATTACGATTTTGGAGACGACCACGTGACTACCTGGAACTACCAACAGACGCATTTTGTCACCAGTGCGCCCGATATTCGCCACCTTCCTTCTGATACCGGTATTGAAGTGGCATTTGCTGGCCGCTCCAATGCGGGGAAATCCAGCGCCCTGAACACGCTGACAAATCAGAAAAGCCTGGCGCGTACCTCAAAAACACCTGGCCGTACCCAGTTGATTAACCTGTTTGAAGTCGCAGAGGGCAAACGCCTGGTCGACTTACCGGGCTACGGTTACGCTCAGGTCCCCGAAGAGATGAAAATCAAGTGGCAGCGTGCGCTGGGTGAATACCTGGAAAAACGCATGTGCCTGAAAGGCCTGGTGGTGCTGATGGATATCCGTCACCCCCTGAAAGATCTGGATCAGCAGATGATCGACTGGGCTGTAGCAAGCGATATTGCCGTACTGGTACTGCTGACGAAAGCCGATAAGCTGGCAAGCGGTGCGCGCAAAGCGCAGGTGAATATGGTTCGCGAAGCGGTGCTGGCTTTCAACGGCGATGTGCAGGTTGAGCCGTTCTCCTCGCTGAAAAAGCAGGGCGTGGACAAACTGCGTCAGAAGCTCGACACCTGGTTTAGCAAGCTGGAACCCGCGACGGAAGCGGAAGAAGAGTAATACCGAGCGCGGCGATGTCCGCGTTTTTTTGCCTGATTTTTTCTTTGCCGCAATAAAAAACGCCCCAGTCATTACTGACTGGGGCGGCTAAAATATTCAGCCAAATCCGATTACGTGAAGTAAAAGGTCTGAAAGATAGAACATCTTACCTCTGTACCCTACGCCGATAACTCTACCCCTTTTTCTGCTGCAGAAAAAGCACTTTTTGTAGTTTTTTTTCATTATTTACATAGGGAATTCTAATGATCGTCACAAAACGCACTTTGTTATGTTGCTAACTTACATAAAAAGCGCGTTATTCGCAGAACCTTTAGTGAGCCTGATCCCAATTTTCACCACTTCCGACTTCCACCAGCAACGGCACGTCAAGTGTCATGCTGCTTTCCATCAGTTCGTGGATCTTCTTCGATACGGCGTCGAGGTCGTCTTTGTGCACTTCGAATACCAGTTCATCGTGAACCTGCATGATCATTTTCACGCGGGGCTTCTCTTTTTCCAGCCAGGCATCAACGGCGATCATCGCACGCTTAATGATGTCCGCCGCGGTACCTTGCATAGGGGCGTTGATTGCCGCACGTTCTGCACCCGCGCGGCGCGCGGCATTGCTGGATTTGATGTCCGGTAAGTAGAGACGGCGGCCATCCAGTGTTTCGACGTAACCTTTCTCTTTCGCCTGTGCGCGGGTACGCTCCATATATTCCAGCACGCCCGGATAACGCTCGAAGTAGAGATCCATATACTTCTGCGACTCTTTGCGTGGAATGTTGAGCTGGCGCGACAGACCAAATGCGCTCATACCGTAGATCAAACCAAAGTTGATCGCTTTGGCGCTACGGCGCTGTTCGTTGGTTACGCTATCCAGCGGCAAACCGAAGACTTCCGCCGCGGTTGCACGGTGGATATCCTTCCCTTCGGCAAAAGCGGTTAGCAAGCCTTTGTCGCGGGACAGATGCGCCATAATACGTAGCTCAATTTGCGAGTAGTCAGCAGAGACGATCAGATAGTCATCTGGAGCAATAAAAGCCTGACGGATTCGACGGCCTTCTTCATTACGTACCGGAATGTTCTGCAGGTTTGGATCGGTTGAAGAGAGTCGACCCGTCGCCGCCACAGCCTGATGATACGACGTATGCACACGGCCCGTTTTCGGGTTGATCATCAGCGGGAGCTTATCAGTGTAAGTGGACTTCAGCTTCGCGAGACCCCGATACTCCAGAATCACTTTTGGCAGGGGGTAATCCAGTGCCAGCTCTTCAAGCACCTCTTCAGACGTCGACGGTGCACCACCAGGCGTTTTCTTCAGCGGCTTGATGCCCTGCTTTTCAAACAGGATGGTTTGTAGCTGTTTCGGCGACGAGAGGTTAAACGGTTCTCCAGCAAGCTCATGCGCTTTTTGCTCAAGCTCGGTCAGACGCTGCGCGAGCTCCCCGGAGTGGTTATGCAATACGGTTGGATCGATTTTAACGCCATTGCGCTCAATACGTGAAAGCACAGGCACCAATGGCATCTCAATATGCTGAAATACGTTCAGCGGCCCTGCTTCTTTCTGAAGTTTTGGCCACATCTTCAGGTGCAATTGCAGGGTGACATCCGCGTCTTCCGCCGCATAGCGACCCGCCTCTTCGAGTGCAATCTGGTTGAAGGTAAGTTGATTTTTCCCTTTACCGGCAATCTCTTCGAAAGTGATGGTTTTATGTTTCAGCCAACGGTCTGATAAGGAATCCATATCATGGCGACCTGCAACACTGTCCAGAATGTAGGATTCCAGCATGGTGTCGAATGCAATACCGCGCAGCTCAATATCGTAGTTTTGCAGAATACCGCGATCGTACTTCAGGTTTTGCCCGACTTTGAGCGTCTTGTCGTCTTCCAGAATCGGCTTCAGCAGCTCAAGCACGCGTTCACGGGAGATCTGCGCCGGCGCATCCAGGTAATCGTGTGCAACAGGGACATAAGCCGCCATCCCCGGTTCAGTGGCAAATGACAGGCCCACCATATTGGCAGAGATGTTGTCGAGGCTGTCGGTTTCCGTGTCAAAGGCAAAGACCGGCGCTTTTTTCAGTTTCTCAATCCAGGCGATCAGCTGCGACTCTTCAAGAATCGTTTCGTAGTTTTCGAAGGACAAGGTCACGGCTTGTTCTTCAGCATCAACCACTATCGTCTCTTTCGGTTTTGCTGCTGGCTTAGCCCCTTTTGCCTGTAACCACTTGCCGCTTTCGACGTCGGTGATCCAGCGCTTGAATTCGTATTGCTTAAACAAGTTCAGCAGATCGTCAGCAGAAGGCTGCTGCACTTCCAGTTGCTCACAACCCAGTTCCAGTTCGACATCGGTTTTAATCGTTGCCAGCTTATAAGAGAGGTATGCCACCTCTTTGTTATCTTGAAGTTTTCCGGCCATGGTTTTTGCACCACGGAAGGAGAGCCCGGCGATTTTATCCGATTCCGCGTACAGCGTATCCAGCCCGCCCAACCCCTGAAGCAGCGCCTGTGCCGTTTTTTCACCGACACCAGGGACTCCTGGGATGTTATCCGACGAGTCGCCCATCAACGCGAGGAAGTCGATAATCAGCTCAGGCGGCACGCCATATTTTGTGACAACCTCTTCAGGCCCCAGAATGGTGTTGGTCATGGTGTTAATCAGGGTGATACCTGGCGTTACCAGCTGCGCCATATCTTTATCACCGGTGCTGATCAGCACCGGACGGCCCATTTTTTCAGCTTCACGCGCCAGCGTGCCGATGACGTCATCGGCTTCAACACCAGAGACCGCCAGCAGCGGCAGGCCCATCGCTTTCACCATGGCGTGCAGCGGCTCAATCTGCGCACGCAGATCGTCAGGCATTGGCGGACGGTGAGATTTGTAATGCTCAAACAACTCGTCGCGGAAAGTTTTGCCTTTGGCATCAAAGACCACCGCCGCATGGGTTGGCTGATACTGGAGTATCAGGCTGCGCAGCATGTTAAGCACGCCGTACATCGCGCCGGTAGGTTCCCCTGCGCTATTGGTCAGAGGAGGAAACGCATGATACGCCCGATACAGGTAAGAAGAGCCGTCGACGAGAATAAGAGGGTTTTCTGGGATCTGAACCATAATGTCCGTGCCTTTAATCAATTTATGGCTAAAGGATGCCACAGAAGGATGAAAACATCAGTTATTAGCGCCAGATACAGGAAAAGATTTTACGATCGTGAAGATCTCTCGCAAAAAACAAACTGTGGATAAGTTTGTGTATATTTTCACTTCATATGAATAACAGACGCAAAAAATACATACGAGATATAATTTAGATCTTAATTATCATAATGTTATTTTGTTAGATCTCATCTGTATTACCCACTGATGACAATTTAGTCTATGTGGATATAAGCCCTGATTCGTGCAGAATCGTAGCGAAATCTTCTGCAGTAGGGAAAAAGCCACCAACTCTCCGTGTGAAAGCGCCATTACTTCGTCTGTTTTCTGGTAAAATCAGCGCCCAGCGCCGAATAGCCGGTCGCTCAATTACAGCTAACTATTTGAAAAAGCTAACCATGTCGAGATTGCTCGCTGCAATAACATTACTGTTAAGCATCATTTTAACGATTCTGGTGACTATCGCCTGTTCTGTGCCAATCATTGTCGCAGGAATGATTAAACTGTTGCTGCCTGTGCCTGTGGTGTGGCGAGCCGTGTCCACATTTTGTAATTTCATGATGTATTGCTGGTGTGAAGGGCTGGCGATCCTGTTGTACCTGAATCCGCAACTGAAGTGGGATGTTGAAGGGCTAGAGAGCCTCAACAAAAAGAACTGGTACCTGCTAATTTGCAATCACCACAGTTGGGCTGACATCGTGGTGTTATGTGTGCTTTTCCGTAAGCACATCCCGATGAACAAATACTTCCTGAAACAGCAGCTCGCATGGGTTCCTTTCATCGGTCTGGCCTGCTGGGCGCTTGATATGCCGTTTATGAAACGCTACTCGCGCAGCTATTTGATCCGTCATCCGGAGCATCGCGGTAAGGACGTGGAGACCACGCGCCGTTCCTGTGAAAAGTTTCGCGCGCACCCAACAACCATCGTGAACTTTGTTGAAGGCTCCAGGTTTACTGAAGAGAAGCGTCAACAAACACGTTCTCCTTTTCAGAACCTGCTGCCGCCAAAAGCCGCAGGTATTGCGATGGCGCTCAACGTGCTGGGTGCTCAGTTCGATAAATTACTTAACGTCACCCTCTGCTACCCGGAAAACGATAAAACGCCGTTCTTCGATATGCTCAGTGGCAAGCTGACGCGCATTGTTGTACGTGTTGATCTGGTACCGATCGAGGCCGAATTACACGGTGACTACGTTAACGATAAGAATTTTAAACGTCGTTTCCAGTTATGGCTTAATACTCTCTGGAAAGAGAAAGACGAACAGATAGACAACATTAAATCTTCATACAAAAACGCCGGTCACTGACCGGCGTTTTTACATCAACAATCTTACTTCTTCTCAACCAGGTATTTCACAGTATCTGCGTACTGCTGTACGAAGATATCCATGCTGCTGGTGTCCATGCCCTGCATGTTCAGCTGATACTTGCCATTAACAAACATCGCCGGAACACCCTGAAGCTGCAGGTCGGCAGCAGCTTTTTCCTGCTGGGCCACCAGAGATTTCACGACAAAGCTGTTCCATGCCGCGTCATAGTCTTCACCTTTCACACCCGCATCAACGAATACTTTACGGATATCCGCAGTGGTCTGAACGGTCTGGGTTTTCTGTACGCCTTCAAACATTGGGGAAGTGATCTTATCTTCCACGCCCAGCGCGATAGCAACTGCCCACGCCTGAGTCAGGTCTTTACCCAATGGACCCAGGAACTCAACGTGGTACTTAGTCATTTTGGTGCCTTCTGGCAGCTTTTTCTTCACGTTATCGGAAACATGCAAGACCTGCTCGAACTGATAGCAGTGTGGGCAATAGAACGAGAAGAACTCCAGAACCTGTGGCTCGCCAGCAACAGGCTTGTCCAGCGTGATGTACTGTTTTCCGTCGGTAAACTGCGCAGCAGAAGCGCTAAATGCCAGAATCATACCTGCCAGCGCCAGCCAAATTTTTTTCATGATTAACTCTCTCCTGGGTGTGTCCAATTAATACATCGGCGTTAATTGCAGAGGGGGCTCCTGAAGAACCTTAACCTGCTCAGTAAATGTAGATATCTGGCTGCGCCAGTAATCCTCTCCGGTAAGCCACGGGAAATTTCTAGGAAACGCGGGATCATCCCAACGCCTGATTAACCATGCGAGATAATAAACAAAACGCATCGCGCGTAAAGGTTCAATCAAGACAATTTCATCTGAATTAAACGGGCTAAATTCTTCATAAGCTTCAATAATGGTTTCAAGCTGCATGCGTTGCTCGGCTTTGTCGCCATTGAGCAGCATCCACAGGTCCTGAACCGCAGGCCCCATACGCGCATCATCGAGATCGACAAACAGCGGGCCATCACGCCAGAGAATATTTCCTGCGTGACAATCACCATGCAAACGCAGGACGGAAATATCATCGCGCCAGCTGGCTTTAACTGCCCCAATAAGTTTATCGGTGGCGCTGAGGAAACTATCCTTTAACGCTGTGGGGATCAGCGCAGAGGTTTCGAATACTTCGCGAGGTTCAAGAAGGTATTCCTGAATGCCGATAATCGGACGAGCAATAAAAGATTTTTTACGTCCCGTCTGATGTATACGTCCCAGATAGCGGGCCACCCACTCCATTTGATCAATATTATCCGCTTCAAACTGGCGACCCCCCAGGCTTGGGAAGACAGCGTAGTAGAACCCTTCGTGCATAAGGAGCGTTTGGTTATTGAATTTTAGCGGGGCGGCAACAGGTACATCATCATCCAGCAGATCATGAGCAAATTGATGCTCTTCCTGAATTTGTTCTGCTGACCAACGTTTAGGGCGATAGAACTTCACGACGAAGCGCTGACGCTCCTCATCCTGAAATTGATAGACGCGGTTTTCGTAGCTATTTAACGGCGTTAGCCCGGAATCCACCCGGATACCCTGTTCAAACAGGGCATCCATAATGGTATCCGGGTGTAATGTCTGGAAAGTAAAAGCCTGGTCGTTCATCCGATCATCCGGAAATTATACGAATGATTCAGGATATCATCTTGTGGCGATTTCGGTGCCGCCGCTTACAAGCTTTTACTCTTTAATTACGCCTCTGGCGCGCAGTAATGCGGTTTTAAAATCTTCCTCATAATCTTTCTGAATACCAGGAATAACAGCATCTTTAGCTGAGTCACGCATTTTAAGATGGTAGATCAGGATATCATCAGAAAGGTCTGCCAGTTCGCCGTCAAAACCTGACTCTTTCGCCAGTTTCTGTAAAAATTGAATCAGATTCAGCTCTGGCTCTTTTTGCCAGGCTGGCTGGAGGAGTTCAATGACTTCATTAAGACGTTTACATTTCATGGTGGTGCTCCTTTCATTTAGAGTGACACGTTAGCAGGGTCAATCCCACAATAAAAGAGGCGATATTCGTGAATCTTAACCAGGAAATCACTGGGGTCGTTCTGGCGGGTGGCAGAGCGACGCGAATGGGGGGAAAAGATAAGGGGCTTCAGCTTTTGAACGGTAAACCCTTGTGGCAATGTGTCGCTGATGCGCTTAAAGGCCAGGTGACGACAATGGTCATCAGTGCTAACAGGCATATTGAGACATACCAGCGCAGCGGCTACGCCGTTTATCAGGATAACCAGGCAAATTACCCAGGACCGCTGGCTGGTATGCTTTCGGTTATGCAGCAGTCGCCCGGAGAGTGGTTTATTTTCTGTCCTTGCGATACCCCGTTGATTCCGTCCTGTCTTGTCGAGCGTCTGGTGCGACTTCGTGGTGCAGCCCCCGTGGTCTGGGTACATGACGGTGAGCGTGATCATCCTGCTATCGCGTTGATGCACAGATCATTAGTACCTGCTCTTCAGGAGTACCTGATGGCGGGAGAGCGTAGGGTGATGGTCTTTATGCGTCAGTCTGGCGGCCATTCCATTGATTTCAGTGATATGAAGTCTGCGTTTGTGAACGTGAATACAACTGAAGATTTGCAGATGATGCAGGAGAAATGATGATACCTGTTCTGGCCATTTCCGCCTGGAGTGGGACCGGGAAAACCATGCTGTTGAAAAAACTCATACCTGCCCTTTGTGTCAGAGGTATACGCCCAGGATTGATCAAGCATACCCACCATAATACGGATGTCGATAAACCAGGCAAAGACAGCTATGAGTTGCGTAAAGCGGGTGCAGCGCAAACGATGGTAGCAAGTAGTCAGCGCTGGGCGCTGATGACAGAAACACCAGATGAGGCACCGCTGGATCTCGCTTACCTCGTCAGTCGAATGGATCATTCCACGCTGGATCTGGTGCTGGTTGAGGGTTTTAAGCATGAGGCCGTGCCTAAGATCCTGCTGTTCCGAAGCGATACCGGGCATGATGTCAGCGAGTTAACGCTTGATGAGCATGTGATTGCCGTAGCCAGTGATATTGTGTTGCCGCTTGAGGTTCCGGTGCTCGATTTAAATGACGTGGATGGGATTGCGGAGTTTATTGTGGAGTGGAGTGCGATCTGACGACTTGCCGGGCGGTACTTCGCCTGTTTTTTTGCATATAAACGCAAAAAGGCCATCCTTCCGGATGGCCTCTTCACTTGTTTGATGCCTGGCAGTTCCCTACTCTCACACATGGGGAGACCCCACACTACCATCGGCGCTACGGCGTTTCACTTCTGAGTTCGGCATGGGGTCAGGTGGGACCACCGCGCTAAAGCCGCCAGGCAAATTCTGTTAAA
The DNA here is from genome assembly GCF_046521475.1 of Enterobacter sp. CPE_E890. NCBI lineage: Bacteria > Pseudomonadati > Pseudomonadota > Gammaproteobacteria > Enterobacterales > Enterobacteriaceae > Enterobacter > Enterobacter sp. CPE_E890. Next base: position 4,937,020 of record NZ_JBKFZW010000001.1, read on the forward strand.
TCTGTATCAAGGCTGAAATTTGATTGTCTGTCTCTTCGCCGAAACAGCTTCGGCGTTGTAAGGTTAAGCCTCACGGTTCATTAGTATCGGTTAGCTCAACGCATCGCTGCGCTTACACACCCGACCTATCAACGTCGTAGTCTTCAACGTTCCTTCAGGACTCTCAAGGAGTCAGGGAGAACTCATCTCGGGGCAAGTTTCGTGCTTAGATGCTTTCAGCACTTATCTCTTCCGCATTTAGCTACCGGGCAATGCCATTGGCATGACAACCCGAACACCAGTGATGCGTCCACTCCGGTCCTCTCGTACTAGGAGCAGCCCCCCTCAATTCTCCAGCGCCCACGGCAGATAGGGACCGAACTGTCTCACGACGTTCTAAACCCAGCTCGCGTACCACTTTAAATGGCGAACAGCCATACCCTTGGGACCTACTTCAGCCCCAGGATGTGATGAGCCGACATCGAGGTGCCAAACACCGCCGTCGATATGAACTCTTGGGCGGTATCAGCCTGTTATCCCCGGAGTACCTTTTATCCGTTGAGCGATGGCCCTTCCATTCAGAACCACCGGATCACTATGACCTGCTTTCGCACCTGCTCGAGCCGTCACTCTCGCAGTCAAGCTAGCTTATGCCATTGCACTAACCTCCTGATGTCCGACCAGGATTAGCTAACCTTCGTGCTCCTCCGTTACTCTTTGGGAGGAGACCGCCCCAGTCAAACTACCCACCAGACACTGTCCGCAACCCGGATTACGGGTCTACGTTAGAACACCAGCCATTAAAGGGTGGTATTTCAAGGTCGGCTCCACGCAGACTGGCGTCCACGCTTCAAAGCCTCCCACCTATCCTACACATCAAGGACCAGTGTTCAGTGTCAAGCTATAGTAAAGGTTCACGGGGTCTTTCCGTCTTGCCGCGGGTACACTGCATCTTCACAGCGAGTTCAATTTCACTGAGTCTCGGGTGGAGACAGCCTGGCCATCATTACGCCATTCGTGCAGGTCGGAACTTACCCGACAAGGAATTTCGCTACCTTAGGACCGTTATAGTTACGGCCGCCGTTTACCGGGGCTTCGATCAAGAGCTTCGCGTTGCCGCTAACCCCATCAATTAACCTTCCGGCACCGGGCAGGCGTCACACCGTATACGTCCACTTTCGTGTTTGCACAGTGCTGTGTTTTTAATAAACAGTTGCAGCCAGCTGGTATCTTCGACTGATTTCAGCTCCACCCGCAGGGGCTTCACCTACATATCAGCGTGCCTTCTCCCGAAGTTACGGCACCATTTTGCCTAGTTCCTTCACCCGAGTTCTCTCAAGCGCCTTGGTATTCTCTACCTGACCACCTGTGTCGGTTTGGGGTACGATTTCGTGTTACCTGATGCTTAGAGGCTTTTCCTGGAAGCAGGGCATTTGTTACTTCAGCACCGTAGTGCCTCGTCATCACACCTCAGCGTTAATAAGGTACCGGATTTACCTGGAACCTCCGCCTACATGCTTAAACCGGGACAACCGTCGCCCGGCTAACATAGCCTTCTCCGTCCCCCCTTCGCAGTAACACCAAGTACAGGAATATTAACCTGTTTCCCATCGACTACGCCTTTCGGCCTCGCCTTAGGGGTCGACTCACCCTGCCCCGATTAACGTTGGACAGGAACCCTTGGTCTTCCGGCGTGCGGGCTTTTCACCCGCATTATCGTTACTTATGTCAGCATTCGCACTTCTGATACCTCCAGCACCCCTCACAGGACACCTTCAACGGCTTACAGAACGCTCCCCTACCCAACAACGCATAAGCGTCGCTGCCGCAGCTTCGGTGCATGGTTTAGCCCCGTTACATCTTCCGCGCAGGCCGACTCGACCAGTGAGCTATTACGCTTTCTTTAAATGATGGCTGCTTCTAAGCCAACATCCTGGCTGTCTGTGCCTTCCCACATCGTTTCCCACTTAACCATGACTTTGGGACCTTAGCTGGCGGTCTGGGTTGTTTCCTCTTCACGACGGACGTTAGCACCCGCCGTGTGTCTCCCGTGATAACATTCTTCGGTATTCGTAGTTTGCATCGGGTTGGTAAGCCGGGATGGCCCCTAGCCGAAACAGTGCTCTACCCCCGAAGATGAGTTCACGAGGCGCTACCTAAATAGCTTTCGGGGAGAACCAGCTATCTCCCGGTTTGATTGGCCTTTCACCCCCAGCCACAAGTCATCCGCTAATTTTTCAACATTAGTCGGTTCGGTCCTCCAGTTAGTGTTACCCAACCTTCAACCTGCCCATGGCTAGATCACCGGGTTTCGGGTCTATACCCTGCAACTTAACGCCCAGTTAAGACTCGGTTTCCCTTCGGCTCCCCTATACGGTTAACCTTGCTACAGAATATAAGTCGCTGACCCATTATACAAAAAGGTACGCAGTCACACCACGAAGGTGCTCCCACTGCTTGTACGTACACGGTTTCAGGTTCTTTTTCACTCCCCTCGCCGGGGTTCTTTTCGCCTTTCCCTCACGGTACTGGTTCACTATCGGTCAGTCAGGAGTATTTAGCCTTGGAGGATGGTCCCCCCATATTCAGACAGGATACCACGTGTCCCGCCCTACTCTTCGAGTTCACAACCTGTGCATTTTCGTGTACGGGACTATCACCCTGTACCGTCGGACTTTCCAGACCGTTCCACTAACACACAAGCTGATTCAGACTCTGGGCTGTTCCCCGTTCGCTCGCCGCTACTGGGGGAATCTCGGTTGATTTCTTTTCCTCGGGGTACTTAGATGTTTCAGTTCCCCCGGTTCGCCTCGTTAACCTATGTATTCAGTTAACGATAGTGCAACGAATTGCACTGGGTTTCCCCATTCGGACATCGCCGGGTCAAAGGTTCATATCACCTCGCCGGCGCTTTTCGCAGATTAGCACGTCCTTCATCGCCTCTGACTGCCAGGGCATCCACCGTGTACGCTTAGTCGCTTAACCTCACAACCCGAAGATGTTTCTTTCGATTCATCATCGACTTGCGAAAATTTGAGAGACTCGAACACACATAACATGTGTGTCGTTTCAATTTTCAGCTTGATCCAGATTTTTAAAGAGCAAATATCTCAAACATGACTCGCAAGTCAGTTTTGAGATATGACGGCAGGTGACTTTCACTCACGAACCAGCAAGTGGCGTCCCCTAGGGGATTCGAACCCCTGTTACCGCCGTGAAAGGGCGGTGTCCTGGGCCTCTAGACGAAGGGGACGTATAAGTCTCAATCGCAAGACGCCTTGCTATTTACTTTTCATCAGACAATCTGTGTGAGCACTACAAAGGCAGGTTCTTTAAGGTAAGGAGGTGATCCAACCGCAGGTTCCCCTACGGTTACCTTGTTACGACTTCACCCCAGTCATGAATCACAAAGTGGTAAGCGCCCTCCCGAAGGTTAAGCTACCTACTTCTTTTGCAACCCACTCCCATGGTGTGACGGGCGGTGTGTACAAGGCCCGGGAACGTATTCACCGTAGCATTCTGATCTACGATTACTAGCGATTCCGACTTCATGGAGTCGAGTTGCAGACTCCAATCCGGACTACGACGCACTTTATGAGGTCCGCTTGCTCTCGCGAGGTCGCTTCTCTTTGTATGCGCCATTGTAGCACGTGTGTAGCCCTACTCGTAAGGGCCATGATGACTTGACGTCATCCCCACCTTCCTCCAGTTTATCACTGGCAGTCTCCTTTGAGTTCCCGGCCGGACCGCTGGCAACAAAGGATAAGGGTTGCGCTCGTTGCGGGACTTAACCCAACATTTCACAACACGAGCTGACGACAGCCATGCAGCACCTGTCTCAGAGTTCCCGAAGGCACCAAAGCATCTCTGCTAAGTTCTCTGGATGTCAAGAGTAGGTAAGGTTCTTCGCGTTGCATCGAATTAAACCACATGCTCCACCGCTTGTGCGGGCCCCCGTCAATTCATTTGAGTTTTAACCTTGCGGCCGTACTCCCCAGGCGGTCGATTTAACGCGTTAGCTCCGGAAGCCACTCCTCAAGGGAACAACCTCCAAATCGACATCGTTTACGGCGTGGACTACCAGGGTATCTAATCCTGTTTGCTCCCCACGCTTTCGCACCTGAGCGTCAGTCTTTGTCCAGGGGGCCGCCTTCGCCACCGGTATTCCTCCAGATCTCTACGCATTTCACCGCTACACCTGGAATTCTACCCCCCTCTACAAGACTCTAGCCTGCCAGTTTCGAATGCAGTTCCCAGGTTGAGCCCGGGGATTTCACATCCGACTTGACAGACCGCCTGCGTGCGCTTTACGCCCAGTAATTCCGATTAACGCTTGCACCCTCCGTATTACCGCGGCTGCTGGCACGGAGTTAGCCGGTGCTTCTTCTGCGAGTAACGTCAATTGCTGAGGTTATTAACCTCAACACCTTCCTCCCCGCTGAAAGTACTTTACAACCCGAAGGCCTTCTTCATACACGCGGCATGGCTGCATCAGGCTTGCGCCCATTGTGCAATATTCCCCACTGCTGCCTCCCGTAGGAGTCTGGACCGTGTCTCAGTTCCAGTGTGGCTGGTCATCCTCTCAGACCAGCTAGGGATCGTCGCCTAGGTGAGCCGTTACCCCACCTACTAGCTAATCCCATCTGGGCACATCTGATGGCAAGAGGCCCGAAGGTCCCCCTCTTTGGTCTTGCGACGTTATGCGGTATTAGCTACCGTTTCCAGTAGTTATCCCCCTCCATCAGGCAGTTTCCCAGACATTACTCACCCGTCCGCCGCTCGTCACCCGAGAGCAAGCTCTCTGTGCTACCGCTCGACTTGCATGTGTTAGGCCTGCCGCCAGCGTTCAATCTGAGCCATGATCAAACTCTTCAATTTAAAAGTTTGATGCTCAATGAATTAAACTTCGTAATGAATTACGTGTTCACTCGTTGAGACTTGGTATTCATTTTTCGTCCGAGGACGTTAAGAATCCATGTCACTTTGAGTGCCCACACAGATTGTCTGATAAATTGTTAAAGAGCAGTGCCGCTTCGTTTTCGCTGCGGCGCGGGTGTGCATATTACGCTTTCCCGCTACAGAGTCAAGCGTTTATTTTGCTTTTCTCTGCTGACCCGGCGGCGTGTGTGCCGTTGTTCCGTGTCAGTGGAGGCGCATTATAGGGAGTTATTCCGACGTGACAAGAGGAAATTTAAAAAAAGTTTTCATCCGTGTCTTTTTTCACCAACAGCGATGAAATCAAGCTACAAATTGTTCTATTTGATGTATCTGCAACCACAATCACACTCGAGGTGGCATAATTATCAGCATGAATCTTTAAGGAATAAAAGCGATGCCATTAAGCGCACAACAGCTGGCCGCCCAAAAAAACCTGTCGTATGTGCTGGCAGAGAAGCTGGCTCAGCGGATTTTAGCGGGTAAATATGCCCCAGGCAGCATCCTGCCGGGTGAAATGGAGCTGGGTGAGCAGTTTGGAGTGAGTCGTACAGCAGTTCGTGAAGCGGTGAAAACCCTAACGGCAAAAGGTATGGTGCTTCCACGTCCCCGCATCGGCACACGTGTCATGCCACAGAGTAACTGGAATTTTCTCGATCAGGAGCTGCTCTCCTGGTGGATGACGGAAGATAACTTTCATCAGGTTGTCGATCACTTTCTGGTGATGCGCAGCAGTCTTGAACCACAGGCGTGCCTGCTTGCCGCAACGCTTGGTACAGCAGAACAGAAAGCACAGCTCAACGCGTTAATGGAAGAGATGGTGTTCCTGAAAAAGCACTTCAACCGGGAACGCTGGGTTGAGGTCGATATGGCCTGGCATGAACATATCTATATGATGAGTGCCAATCCGTTCCTCACCTCTTTTGCTTCTTTATTTCATTCGGTGTACCACACTTACTTTACCTCTATTACACAAGACGAAGTGGTTAAACTGGATTTGCATCAGGCGATAGTGGATGCCATTCAGGAAAGCGACGGGCAGCGAGCCCTGAGTGCGTGCCAGGCATTGCTGGCCGCGCCAACCCACCAGCAGGTAAATAAATGACAAAGAAAAAAGCGCGCAGCATGGCCGGATTACCGTGGATTGCAGCCATGGCGTTTTTTATGCAGGCACTGGATGCCACCATCCTCAACACAGCGCTTCCCGCTATTGCGCAAAGCCTTAACCGCTCCCCGCTGGCGATGCAGTCCGCCATCATCAGCTACACCCTGACGGTCGCGATGTTAATTCCGGTCAGTGGCTGGCTGGCCGACCGCTTCGGCACCCGCAGAGTTTTCATGTTGGCCGTAACGCTCTTTACGCTCGGCTCGCTGGCTTGTGCGCTCTCCTCATCCTTAACGGAGCTGGTTATCTTCCGCGTATTACAAGGTATTGGCGGAGCGATGATGATGCCCGTGGCACGCCTTGCCTTGCTGCGAGCCTATCCTCGAAGCGAACTGCTTCCCGTGCTCAACTTCGTCACCATGCCAGGCCTGGTTGGCCCGATACTTGGCCCGGTACTTGGTGGTGTGTTTGTCACCTGGGCAAGCTGGCACTGGATCTTCCTGATTAATATTCCTATTGGCGTTGCCGGGCTACTGTATGCCCGCAAATATATGCCGAACTTCACCACGCCAAGACGCAGCTTCGACATGGGAGGCTTTTTCCTGTTTGGACTGAGCCTGGTGCTCTTCTCAAGCGGGATGGAACTGTTTGGTGAGAAGATCGTAGCAACATGGATTGCGCTCTCCGTCATCCTCAGCGGTATTCTGCTGTTCCTTCTTTATATACGTCACGCGCGCCGTCACCCGACACCGTTAATCTCACTCGGACTCTTTAACACCCGAACGTTTTCCGTAGGGATTGCAGGCAACATTGCGTCACGTCTGGGGACGGGTTGCGTACCGTTTCTGATGCCATTGATGCTGCAGGTCGGTTTCGGCTACCCGGCACTGATTGCTGGCTGCATGATGGCACCCACGGCAATGGGCTCGATTCTGGCAAAATCAACGGTTACACAGGTGCTGCGCTGGTTTGGCTATCGTAAGACGCTGGTTGGCGTAACGGTCTTTATCGGTCTGATGATTGCGCAGTTCTCTCTGCAATCCGCCGCCCTTCCCGTATGGATGTTGATCCTGCCGTTATTTGTGCTGGGCATGGCGATGTCAACGCAGTTTACGTCGATGAATACCATCACGCTGGCAGATCTGACGGACGAGAACGCCAGCAGCGGCAACAGCGTGCTGGCGGTGACGCAACAGCTGTCGATCAGTCTTGGGGTGGCCGTAAGTGCGGCGGTACTGCGGTTTTATGAAGGTTTTGACAGCACGAATACCGTCGAGCAATTCCACTATACGTTTATCACGATGGGCGTTCTCACCGTCGTTTCAGCGCTGGTCTTTATGCTGTTAAAACCGAAAGACGGCCGAAACCTGATTAAAGAGCGTCACAAAGAGAAAGCTAAACCGAACCGCGTTCCATCAGAACAGGAGTAAGCTGCAGGCGTTGCTGTTGCAGCGTGGGCTGCGCCATACGGTGGATCAACACATCGATGGCCAGCTCGCCCAGTTCATCCTTCGGCTGATGAATCGTGGTCAGCGGTGGGGTCATGTAGCTAGCCAGTTCGATATCATCGTAACCAATTACCGCCATATCATCCGGAACGCGCAAGCCTGCCTGATATAACGCCTGATAGGCGCCAAATGCCATGGCATCGTTGCCGATAAAGACGGCCTGCGGACGCTGCGGCTGCGCCAGCAAGGTCTGCATCGCTTCAAAGCCACCGTGAAACTCAAAATCACCGGTAATACGGTAGCCTTCGGGCACAGAAAACCCCGCCCGGGCCATAGCAGAGAGATACCCTTCCAGACGCAAACGCGCCGGGGTTTTATCCAGCGGACCGGTAATACAGGCAATGCGGGTGTAACCTTTATCGATCAGATACTGGGTGGCCATGTCGCCCCCAGCAGGGAGTTATCCTGAATCAGATCGCTGGTACCGTCGAACGGTGCCCAGTCCATCATCACCGTGGGAATAGAGGGATAACGCTGGATAATCTCTTTCGAGGGCTGGTGTGTTTCGGTACAGAGCAGCAGTAGCCCGTCGACGCGTTTTTGCATCAGCGTCTCCAGGTTGCGGTTCATTCTCTGCTCGTCACCTTCGGTATTGCACAGCACCAGGCTGTAGCCACGCTCGAAGCAACTAAGCTCTACACCTCGCACAAGCTCAGAATAGAAAGGGTTGGTACTGGCCGTAATCAGCATACCAATAGTGCGCGTCTGGTTGAGCTTAAGACTACGCGCCAGCGCAGATGGCGCATAGTTGAGTTCTTTTACCGCAGCTTCGACTTTCTCCCGAATCGCCTCGCTGACGAAGCGATCGTTGTTTATAACGTGAGAGACCGTCGAGGTAGAAACACCCGCCATACGGGCGACATCTTTCATTGTTGCCAAGCGTTACCCCTGCTGACTTAAGAATTCATCGATCTCTTTACGCCACGGAACGGAAGGCTGGGCCCCTTTGCGCGTCACGGCAATCGCGGCAGCAGCATGTGCAAAACGGATCGCATCATCCATTCGCTTGCCTTCCAGTAGCGCGGTCACCAGCGCACCATTGAAGGTGTCTCCAGCAGCGATGGTGTCAATCGCTTTCACCTTAAAGCCCGGCACTCGACGGCCTTCGCCATTGACGCTTGCCCACACCCCACGGCTACCAAGGGTGATAATCACGGTACCGATGCCTTTATCATGCAATGCACGTGCAGCTCGCGCGGCATCGTCATCATTTTCGACACGAATGCCTGTCAGCTTTTCCGCTTCGGTTTCGTTTGGCGTAATGATGTCCACCAGCGCCAGCAGCTCGTCTGATAATACACGGGCAGGAGCGGGATTAAGTACGACAGTGGTATGATTTTCATGCGCAATTTTGGCGGCGGCCAGCACGCTTTCAACCGGTGACTCCAGTTGCATCAGCAACGCTTCGGCATTCGCAATGATCTCACGTTGCGCTTCTACGCGCTCTGTTGTCAGAGCAGCGTTGGCACCAGCATGAATACCGATGACATTCTCACCTTCTGCGTTGACGAAAATCAGCGCCACGCCGGTAGATTCCCCTGCAACCACGCTGACCGGTGCGATATCGATATTATCGCTCGCCAGCTGTTTGCGTACGCGCTCACCGGTATCGTCATCACCCGTGCAGGCGATAAACGCAATATTCGCCCCACTGCGACCGGCGGCGACGGCCTGGTTTGCACCTTTACCGCCAAATGCCACCTGATACTGGTTACCCGTGACCGTTTCGCCCGGTGTAGGGAATGATTCAAGGTTAAGAATGTGATCGGCATTGATACTGCCAAGGACGACGAGGTTGCCTGCGGTTTTCATGGTTGGGTTGTCCATCTGAGAGCGCCACCGGTGTTACCCGGTGGCGTATGCCACACTTTTCTTTATTGGTGTCCCTCAGGCAGCCGCTGGCTGCCTGATTCGCCTTTTACTGCTTGATGACCAGTTTCAGGTCAACAGGGTATTTGGCCTGAACTTTTTCGCCCTTCAGCACTTTGTCGGCAGTTTCAACGCCAGTCGCGCCAATCTGCTCCGGCAACTGAGCGATGGTCGCAGCCAGTTTGCCATCGTTTACTGCTTTTTCACCATCCGGCGTACCGTCAAATCCGACAACCATCACATCAGATTTACCTGCAGTCTGCAGGGCACGCAGCGCACCCAGTGCCATTTCGTCGTTCTGCGCGAATACTGCCTGCACGTCAGGATGTGCGGTCAGCAGGTTCTGCATCACGTTCAGACCTTTAGTACGGTCGAAATCGGCAGGCTGGCTGGCCAGGACGTTAAATTTGTGTGCAGCAACGGCCTGCTGGAAGCCTTCGCCACGTTCACGGGCAGCAGAGGTACCCGCGATACCCTGTAATTCGATAACTTTCGCGCCTTCACCGGCTTTCTTCGCGATGTAATCACCCGCGATTTTACCGCCCAGCACGTTATCAGACGCAATGTGGCTGACCACGTCACCTTTAGAGGCCTGACGGTCCAGGGTGATCACCGGGATCTTCGCCTGGTTTGCCATTTTAACGGCATTACCTACGGCATCAGAATCAGTTGGGTTGATCAGCAGAATTTTGGTACCACGAACGGTTAAGTCCTGAACGTTAGCCAGCTCTTTCGCCGGGTTGTTCTGGGAATCCAGCACCACCAGGTTGTAGCCCAGTTTGTCCGCTTCTTTCTGCGCGCCATCCTTCAGAGAGACGAAGAACGGGTTGTTCAGCGTGGAGATAACCAGCGCGATGGTGTCTTTCGCCATAGCGTTAGCACTTACGGTTGCGCTCAGCGCGACAGCAGAAACCAGGGTAGCCAGTTTTTTCATGTTCATATCTAAGATGTCCTGTAGTGTCGTCAGTTACTGTTTTTTGTTGTCTACCAGTACCGCCAGCAAAATCACCACTGCCTTAACGATCATCTGGTAATAGGAGGAAACACCTAACAAATTCAAACCATTATTCAGGAAACCGAGAATCAGTGCGCCGATCAATGTCCCAACAATGCGACCTTTACCACCCGCAAGACTCGTACCGCCCAGAACCACTGCCGCAATGGCATCCAGCTCATAACCCGTGCCCGCCGTTGGCTGCGCGGAGGAGAGGCGCGCCACTTCGATGATGCCTGCCAGAGAAGCCAGCAAGCCGCACAGGGAATAAACGATAATTTTAACTTTATTGACGCTAATCCCGGACAAACGCGTTGCCGCTTCGTTACCGCCCAGCGCATAGATATAACGACCCAGACGGGTGTGATGCAGCATGTACCACGCCGCCAGGAAGACGATAGCCATGATCCAGACCGGGGTCGGAATACCCAGCGGGCGGCCGATACCGAACCAGCCAAACAGATCGGCGTTATCGGTAAAGCCGGTGTTCACCGGGCTGCCGTTGGTGTAAACCATGGTCACACCGCGCAGCAACAGCATCATCACCAGCGTCGCGATGAACGCCTGAACACGCCCTTTCGCCACAATCACGCCGGTCACGGCACCGATTGCCGCCCCAGCAGCCAGCGCTGCAGCCACGGCCACCAGCGCGTTAACCTCAACACCGACAAGGGAAGCGGCGATCGCACCGGTGAGCGCCAGCAGGGAACCAACGGACAGATCGATCCCTGAGGTCAAAATCACCAGCGTCATCCCGACCGCCATAATGGCGTTTACAGAAGTCTGCTGAAGGATATTGAACAGGTTATTAACGGTGAAAAAGTTCGGACTCATGGTCGACACAATCGCGATCAGCACCAGCAGGGCAATCAGCGATTTTTGTTCCATCAGCCATGCCTTTGTGAAATAACGGCGACCAGAAACAGCCTGGGTAGTCATCTTCTTACTCCTGATTCACGCGATTAAGCTTGCCCACAGCGGCAGCCATCAGAACTTCCTGGGTGGCCTGCTCGCGAGTGAATTCACCGCCGAGATGCCCTTCATGCATGACGATAATGCGATCGCTCATGCCTAATACTTCTGGCATCTCGGAAGAGACCAGAATGATGCTCAGACCGTCGGCCTTGAACTGGTTGATCAGCTGATAAATCTCTTTCTTCGCGCCGACATCCACACCGCGGGTGGGTTCATCGAGGATTAGCACTTTCGGGCGCGTCATCAGACCACGCGCAATCGCCACCTTCTGCTGATTACCACCGGACAACAGGCCAATTGCCTGCTCCATCGACGGTGTTTTGACGTTAAACAGACGGATAAAATCGCTGACCGCCTGCTGTTCGTCTTTGTGTTTCAGCGTACCACCGCTGTGACTGAAATAGCGCAGTGCGGTAAGCGACATGTTCTCTTTAACCGACATGCCCAGCACTAAGCCATCGCGCTTACGGTCTTCAGAAATATAGACAATGCCATTCGCCAGACCATCTTGCGGAGAGCGGGTGACCACTTCATGACCGTCGAGGGTGACATAACCGCTGGTGCGCGGCAGTGCGCCGTACAACACTTTCATCAGCTCGGTACGCCCAGCGCCCATCAGGCCCGCCACACCGAGGATTTCCCCCTGACGCAGGGTAAAGGTCACATCGTTCACACCTGGACCGCAGAGGTTGTCCACCTTCAGGCGGATCTCACCCGGCGCTTTATCCAGATGCGGGTATTGATCTTCGAGCTTACGTCCCACCATCATTTCGATGAGCGTATCTTCGGTCAGCGTGGCGACTTCGCGCTCGGCAATAAACTGTCCGTCGCGGAAAACGGTGACGTCATCGCAGATTTCGAAGATCTCTTTCATGCGGTGAGAGATATAGACAATCCCGCGCCCCTGCGACTTCAGCTCGCGGATAACGCGGAACAGGGATTCGGTTTCGGTATCGGTCAGGGCGTCAGTCGGTTCATCCATAATGATGACCTTCGACTCAAAACTCAGCACTTTCGCGATTTCCACCATCTGCTGATCGCCAATGGAAAGTTCACCCACCAGTCGGTCGCTCTTAAAGCGCAGGTTCAGCTTCGCCAGCAGTTTATCCGCTTCGGCATACATGGTTTTCCAGTCGATTTTACCGAACCGGTTTACGAACTCGCGACCTAGGAAGATATTCTCCGCAATGGTCAGCTGCGGGATCAGGTTCAGCTCCTGGTGAATAATACCGATACCCGCTTCCTGAGAGGATTTCGGGCCATTGAAGGTGGTCTCTTTACCCAGCCAGACGAGTGAGCCGGCATCACGTTGGTAGATCCCGGTCAGCACTTTCATCATGGTGGATTTGCCAGCGCCGTTTTCGCCCACCAGCGCCATCACGCGCCCGGGGTAGACGTTCAGCGCCGCACCGGAGAGGGCTTTTACGCCCGGGAACGACTTATCGATCCCTTTGAGTTGCAGTAATGCGTCCATGATGGCCTCAGAAGGTGACGCCAGCACAGAGAATGATATTCGCATACGGGGAACACTCCCCGCTGCGAATCACCGCCTGACTGTCTGCGGTTTGTTGTTTGAACTGCTCGTGCGTTGTGTAACGAATTTCTATGGTGTTTCCCTGGTGTTGTTGCAGTTGCTCAATATGGCTGAGCAACGTTTCGTGGAGTTGCGGATTATGTTGTTTGATTTCCGCCGCGAGAATGGCCGCCTCAACCTGCATCTCCGCCGTCACGACTTCCAGTACCTGCATAAACGAAGGAACACCCTGCGTTAACGCCATATCAATACGGGTTGTGCTACGCGGAACCGGTAAGCCTGCATCGCAAACCACCAGCGTATCGGTATGCCCAAGACGGGAAATAACCGACGAGATTTCTGAGTTGAGTACAGTGCCTTTCTTCATTTTCTTGCTCCACTAGCGAAACGTTTCGCTAAAATCAGTTTAGTCTCAACGGTGTTCAGAAAACCACCATGACGTAACAGATTTGTGATCGACGTCGAAACGTTTCGCTAAGTGAAATGTAGAGACAATTATGGAGGGTAGGCAGGGGGGTTTGTAAGCCGGGTAAGCGCAGCGCCACCCGGCATTTAATGCAGGCTTAAATCTCGACCTGTGTACCCAGCTCAATCACTCGGTTAGGCGGGATCTCAAACTGGTCAGGCGCACGCAGGGCGTTACGTTGCAGGATAAGGTACAACTTGCCGCGCAGGCGCAGATACCACGGACGCTTGCCAATAATCAGTGACTCGTGTGACATGAAGAATGACGTCTCCATCATCCGGCAGCTCAGCCCTTCCAGGCCGCAGCGGTGGAAGACCTCTTCCACGTTTGGCGTTTCACGCCAGCCGTAGCTTGCCACCACGCGCCAGAAGGTAGGCGACAATTGCTCAATCTGAACACGACGCACATTGTGAACATACGGTGCATCTTCGGTGCGCAACGTCAACAGAATCACACGCTCGTGCAATACCTTGTTGTGCTTAAGATTATGCATCAACGCAAACGGGATCACGTTCAAGGCACGAGACATGTACACCGCAGTTCCCGGTACACGCACTGGCGGGGATTTCTCCAGCGACGCAATCATCGCCTCCAGAGAATTTCCGTGTTCGTGCATACGACGCAGCAGACGGAAGCGCTCGCTTTTCCATGTGGTCATGACAATAAACATCACCAGACCCAGCGTCAGCGGTAGCCAGCCACCGGAAACAATCTTGTCGAGGTTCGCGGAGAACAGCGGCACGTCGATACACAGGAAGCCCACCAAAATCATCGCCACGAGGAATTTATTCCAGTGCCAGTTTCGGTACGCGACCGTAGTGGAGAGGATCGACGTCAGCACCATGGTACCGGTGACCGCAATACCGTACGCCGCCGCCAGGTTGCTGGAATGCTCGAAGCTGACGATGACGATCACCACAGCGAAATAGAGCAGCCAGTTAACGAACGGGATGTAGATCTGGCCCGACTCCATCTCTGAGGTATGGATGATGCGCATAGGTGAGAGATACCCCAGACGCACGGCCTGGCGCGTCAGAGAAAACACGCCTGAAATCACCGCCTGAGAGGCAATGACGGTCGCCAGCGTCGCCAGAATCAGCATCGGTACCAGTGCCCAGTCAGGGGCCAGCAGGAAGAATGGGTTCTTTATCGCTTCCGGATTTTTGAGCAACAGCGCGCCCTGGCCGAAGTAGTTCAGCACCAGAGACGGCAGTACCACAATAAACCAGGCCACGCGGATAGGCAGTTTCCCGAAGTGTCCCATGTCAGCATACAGCGCTTCAACGCCGGTGATGGAGAGCACAACCGCCCCCAGCGCCACGAAGGAAACCACTTTGTATTCGAGGAAGAAATTCACGGCCCAGTAGGGGTTTAGCGCTTGCAGCACTTCCGGGTTAGCAATAATGCTGCGTAAACCAAGCGCCGCCAGGATCAGGAACCAGGCCAGCATAATCGGCGCGAACAGTTTCCCCACCAGCCCGGTACCGTGCTTCTGGATCATAAACAGCAGCGTCAGGACAATAATGGCCAGAGGAACAACCCAGGAATCAAGCTGCGGGGCAATAATCTCCAGCCCCTCTATCGCCGAAAGCACTGAGATAGCAGGCGTGATGACGACTTCCCCATAGAAGAAACTGCCGCCAATCAGGCCGATGATGACCAGCACCGACGTCATTCTGGCTGACGTGTTACGCCCGGCAAGGGACATCAGGGTCAGGATACCGCCTTCGCCTGCGTTATCAGCGCGCATAACAAAGGAGAGATATTTAACAGAAACCACCAGGATCAGCAGCCAGAAGATGAGGGACAGGAAGCCAAATACGGCATCGCGTTCAACACCAAAGCCAAACTGGCCGGACAGACATTCACGAAGCGTATAAAGCGGGCTGGTGCCGATATCACCGTAGACAACCCCGATCGCCGCAAGCGTAATTGCGGGTAATGATTGCTTATTATCAGTGCTCATAGACTAGTCTTTTCGTTTAAATAACAAATGTGTTCCTGGTCCCTTGGTCCACAAAAAGCGCACAGTATGCCTGATTCGTTGCAAAATCGTACCCCTAAATGCAACCGCATTAATGTAGCGCAAAGAAAATTGCGCCGCACTTCAGTCTATTACCAGCCCTGGCTGAAACGTCTATACTCGCTTCAATTGGCCGCCACGACGGCGAAAGGATGCAAAAACTATTATGGCTCACTCACATTTATTAGCAGAAAGAATTTCCCGCCTCAGCAGCGCGCTGGAAAAAGGCCTTTTCGAGCGTAGCCACGCCATCCGCCTCTGTTTACTGGCGGCGTTGAGCGGCGAAAGCGTATTTCTGCTGGGTCCACCGGGTATCGCCAAAAGCCTGATTGCCCGCCGACTGAAATTTGCCTTTCAGAACGCCCGCGCCTTCGAATACCTGATGACCCGCTTTTCCACCCCTGAAGAAGTTTTCGGCCCGCTGTCCATTCAGGCGCTGAAAGATGAGGGGCGTTACCAGCGTCTGACGGAGGGGTATCTACCTGAAGCGGAGATTGTTTTTCTCGATGAAATCTGGAAAGCGGGACCGGCCATTCTGAACACCCTGCTCACGGCGATAAACGAACGTCGGTTCCGCAACGGTGCCAGTGAAGAGAAAATCCCGATGCGTCTGCTGGTGGCCGCCTCCAACGAACTCCCCGAGGCCGACAGCAGCCTTGAAGCACTGTATGACCGCATGTTGATCCGCCTGTGGCTGGACAAAGTGCAGGATAAATCCAACTTCCGCTCTATGCTGGTGAGCCAGCAGGATGAGAATGAAAACCCGGTCTCCGCTTTGCTTCAGGTTACCGATGAGGAATATCAGCAGTGGCAGCAGGAGATCGGCAAAATCAAACTGCCAGATGCCGTCTTCGAGCTGATCTTCATGCTGCGCCAGCAGCTCGATTTACTCCCTTCAGCGCCCTATGTCTCCGATCGTCGCTGGAAAAAAGCAATCCGCCTGCTGCAGGCCAGTGCCCTGTTCAGCGGCCGTGATGCCGTTGCGCCAATCGATCTGATCCTGCTGAAAGATTGCCTCTGGCACGACGCAGAAGGCATGAACCTGATGCAGCAACAGCTTGAAATATTGATGACCGGACACGCCTGGGGACAACAGGCGATGCTCAACCAGCTTGGTGCTATTGCCCAACGACGCATCCAGTTACAGCAGCAACAAAGTGATAAAACAGCGCTGAAAGTGAACCGGCTGGGTGGAATGTTCGCCCGCAAACCTCACTACGAATTATCCGCCGAGCTGACCAGCCCGACGCTTACCCTGCTACTCCAGCAACCGCTAAAGCTCCATGATATGCAGGTTGTACACGTTACGATTGAGCGCGAGCCGCTATCGCAATGGCTGGATAAAGGTGGAGAAATCCGCGGAAAACTCAACGGCATCGGTTTCGCGCAGCCGCTAAATATGGAAGTGGACAGTAGCCAGCATCTGGTGATCCGCGATGTGAGCCTGCAGGGATCGCGTCTTGCACTGCCAGGCACCGCCTCTGACAGCGTTCCTGAAGAGATTAAGCAGCAGCTGGAAGCGCTGGATACCGAATGGCACCAGCAACACACCCGCTTTAGCGAGCAGCAAAAATGCCTCTTTATACATAGCGACTGGTTAGGTCGCATTGAAGCCAGCCTGCAGGATGTGAGCATACAGATTAAACAGGCGCGTCAATGCTAACGCTGGATACGCTTAACATCATGCTGGCCGTCAGCGAAGAAGGGTTGATCGAAGAGGTGGTCATTACCCTTCTGGCGTCGCCGCAGCTGGCCGCATTCTTTGAAAAATTTCCGAAGCTTAAAAAAGCGATGACGGACGATCTCCCACGCTGGCGTGAAAACTTGCGTCAGCGGTTCAAAGAGACCGAGGTCCCCCCTGAGTTAACGGAAGAGGTGGCCTGTTATCAGCAGTGCCAGCGGCTCTCAACGCCACAGTTTATCGTTCAGCTTCCGCAAACCCTGACATTGCTCGACAACGTCCACTCCCCGTTTGCCAGCCAGGCCCGGGCGCTGATCACGGATAACGCCACCTTCACGCCCGCGTTGCACACTCTCTTTTTACAGCGCTGGCGCCTCAGCCTTGTCGTTCAGGCCACAACATTGAACCAGCAACTGCTGGATGAGGAGCGTGAACAACTGCTCAGTGAAGTTCAGGAACGCATGACCTTAAGCGGTCAGCTCGAGCAGGTACTGGTGGAAAATGAAAACGCCGCCGGGCGTCTCTGGGATATGAGCGCCGGTCAGCTTCGGCGCGGGGATTATCAGCTGATCGTCAAGTACGGCGATTTTCTGGCACAGCAGCCCGAACTGATGAAACTCGCAGAACAGCTGGGCCGTTCAAGGGAGGCAAAGTCAGTCCCAAAGAAAGATGCCCCGATGGAAACCTTCCGCACCCTGGTACGCGAACCGGCAACCGTTCCCGAGCAGGTCGACGGGCTTCAGCAAAGCGATGATATTTTGCGCCTGCTGCCCACCGAACTCAGCACGCTGGGAATGACTGAACTAGAGTATGAGTTTTACCGTCGGCTGGTGGAAAAGCAGCTTCTTACTTACCGGCTACACGGCGAAGCCTGGCGCGAGAAGCTCAGCCAGAGGCCAGTCGTCCACCAGGATTTTGATGAACAGCCGCGCGGACCTTTTATTGTTTGCGTGGATACGTCCGGATCGATGGGCGGGTTTAATGAGCAATGTGCGAAGGCATTCTGTCTGGCTCTGATGCGCGTGGCGCTCGCCGATCGCCGTCGCTGCTTCATCATGCTCTTCTCCAGCGAGGTGGTGGGTTATGAGCTGACGAACCAGCAGGGTATCGAACAGGCGATCCGCTTTTTAAGCCAGCGTTTTCGCGGCGGCACGGATTTAGCCAGCTGTTTTCGTAGCATTGTGGAGAGAATGCAGGGTGGCGACTGGTACGACGCTGACGCGGTGGTAATTTCCGATTTTATTGCCCAGCGTCTGCCGGATGATGTGGTGAATAAAGTGAAGGAGTTACAGCGGGTGCATCAGCACCGTTTCCACGCGGTGGCGATGTCCGCCCATGGAAAACCCGGCATCATGCGCATCTTCGATCATATCTGGCGCTTCGATACCGGGTTGCGTAGCCGCCTGCTCAGACGCTGGCGGCGTTAATCACAGAAGGGAGCCAACGCTTTCGCGTACTTGCTGCGGCCAGACGCCACACTGAACCTGACCGATATGTGGCAACTGAAGCAGTAACATGGTCAGACGGGACTGGCCGATACCGCCACCGATGGTCTGCGGCATTTCCCCGCGTAGCAGCGACTGGTGCCACTCTAATTTGAGACGATCTTCGTCGCCAGTAACGGCCAGCTGACGCTTCAGCGCATCAGCATCCACGCGGATCCCCATAGAAGAAAGCTCAAACGCATCTTCCAGCACCGGGTTCCAGACCAGGATATCGCCGTTCAGACCCGCGTATTCGCTCTCACCACGGGTGCTCCAGTCATCATAATCCGGCGCACGAACGTCGTGGCGTTTGCCGTCAGACAGTTTGCCGCCGATCCCCATCAGAAACACAGCACCTAATTCTTTGGCGATTGCGCGTTCACGGCCTTTAGCATCCAGATCCGGGAAACGGCTCAGCAGCTCCTGGCTGTGCACAAAGTGGATCGTATCCGGCAGGAACGGTGCCAGACCAAACTCTTTGCTTACAGCCGCTTCGGTCGCTTTGATCCCAGCGTAGATCGCCTCAACGGTGGATTTCAGCGTACCGACATGGCGCTCGGCATCACCCATTACGCGCTCCCAGTCCCACTGATCAACGTAGACGGAGTGAATTGGAGTAAGGTGGTCTTCATCGGGGCGAAGGGCTTTCATGTGCGTGTAGAGCCCTTCGCCCGCGCTGAAGTCGTGTTGTCCCAGGGTTTGACGCTTCCATTTCGCAAGGGAGTGAACCACTTCGAACTGGGCATCTGGCAGTGTTTTCACTTTCACCTGCACCGCTTTTTCGCTTCCAGATAAGTTATCCTGCGTCCCGTCACCCACGCGGCTCAGAATGGGAGCCTGGACTTCAATCAGTCCAAGTTTATCTTCCAGCTGGCGTGAAAAATGGGATTTAACGAAACTGATCTGGCGTTGTTTTGCGATATAAGCGGTTTTCATTATTTATACTCCTGCGTCCTGTTGCTATTGATTAAGCAACAGAAATGGCACCTTATTCAATAACCAATCAACAAAAAGCCTCCTTCACTTTTGATTCGATAAAATAAACCGCTAGAATAGAGTGATTCATTAATCTTCATAAGAAAAAGCTATGGAAAATTATCAGATCGACAATCTCGACCGCGGCATCCTGGAGGCCTTAATGGCTAATGCCCGTACCGCCTACGCCGAACTGGCAAAACAGTTTGGTGTCAGCCCGGGAACAATCCATGTTCGCGTAGAGAAGATGAAACAGGCGGGGATCATTACCGGCGCACGCATTGACGTCAGCCCCAAACAGCTGGGTTATGACGTTTGCTGCTTTATCGGTATCATTCTTAAAAGCGCAAAAGACTACCCTTCTGCCCTGGCAAAGCTGAACGCACTCGATGAAGTCACAGAAGCCTATTACACCACCGGGCATTACAGCATCTTTATAAAAGTCATGTGTCGATCCATAGACGCCCTCCAGCAGGTACTTATCAACAAGATCCAAACAATCGATGAAATTCAGTCCACTGAGACCCTGATCTCTCTGCAAAACCCGATCATGCGTACCATCCGCCCGTGATCGGGCAAATTCATTCCCACATTTTCCACAGGTAGATCCCAGCTCGTTCACAGCGTACAATGGCCGCCTCTTTATCTGAGCGAGCGATCAATGGCTGACATTACTCTTATCAGTGGCAGCACCCTGGGCGGTGCGGAATACGTTGCGGAACATCTGGCTGAGAAGCTGGAAGAAGCAGGTTTTTCCACAGAGACACTGCACGGACCGCTGCTTGAAGATCTCCCGACTGATGGGATCTGGCTGCTGATCACCTCCACACATGGCGCAGGCGACCTGCCGGATAACCTGCAACCTTTATATGACGAACTGCAGGAACAACAACCAGACCTGTCCAACGTCCGTTTTGGCGCGGTAGGTATCGGAAGTCGTGAATATGACACCTTCTGTGGCGCAATAGAGAAAGTTGAGGCCGCTGTTACCGCCTGTGGTGCAAAACAGCTGGGTGAAACGCTGAAGATCAACATCCTCGATCATGATATTCCGGAAGATCCAGCCGAGATCTGGCTGGCAGAATGGAAAAATTTACTCAAAAACGATTAAAGATCGCGCGAACAGATGTGGATAACTCTGGTTAAAAGCTCGTATTAAGCCGTAGTTATCCAAATAACAACTCTGGTATGGTTTTTGACCTGTGCATAAAGTGGCGATCTGATCCCAGCTTATACGGTCCAGGATCACCGATCATTCACAGCAAACGATCCTTTCTAACCGCATGATCTTATTTGCCGGATCGGACTTATCCACAGAGGTCGGCGATCCTAATAAGAGATCACAATAGAACAGATCTCTAAATAAAAAGATCTTCTTTTTAATAGCCCAGGATCCCAATGCTTTCTCGAAAGACTAAAGTTGAGTAGAATCCACGGCCCGGGCTTCAATCCATTTTCATACCGCTTTACGCGAGGCAGACCACCATGTTTTATCAGGATCCTTTTGACGTCATTATCATTGGCGGGGGTCATGCAGGCACTGAGGCCGCAATGGCCGCAGCGCGAATGGGTCAGCAGACCCTGCTTTTGACACACAATATCGACACGCTTGGACAGATGTCCTGTAACCCGGCGATTGGCGGCATTGGGAAAGGACACCTGGTAAAAGAAGTGGATGCACTTGGCGGCCTGATGGCGAAAGCGATCGATCATGCTGGCATTCAGTTTAGGATACTAAACGCGAGTAAAGGCCCTGCGGTACGAGCAACCCGTGCCCAGGCTGACCGCGTGCTTTACCGTCAGGCGGTACGTACTGCACTGGAGAATCAGCCAAACCTGATGATCTTCCAGCAGGCAGTTGAAGATCTTATCGTTGAGAACGATCGTGTTGTGGGTGCCGTAACCCAGATGGGCCTCAAGTTCCGCGCGAAAGCCGTGGTGCTGACCGTGGGCACATTCCTCGACGGTAAAATTCATATTGGTCTGGATAACTACAGCGGTGGACGTGCTGGCGATCCGCCGTCGATTCCACTGTCTCGCCGTCTGCGTGAACTGCCGTTGCGCGTCAGCCGCCTGAAAACGGGCACACCTCCACGTATTGATGCGCGCACCATTGATTTCAGCGTGCTGGCGCAACAGCACGGTGATAACCCAATGCCCGTGTTTTCGTTCATGGGCAATGCGGCGCAACATCCGCAGCAGGTACCTTGCTACATCACGCATACCAACGAGAAAACCCATGACGTGATCCGCAATAACCTCGATCGCAGCCCAATGTACGCAGGCGTGATTGAAGGGATCGGCCCACGCTACTGCCCGTCGATCGAAGACAAAGTGATGCGTTTTGCCGATCGCAACCAGCACCAGATCTTCCTGGAGCCGGAAGGACTGACCTCAAACGAAATTTACCCGAATGGCATCTCCACCAGCCTGCCGTTCGATGTGCAGATGCAAATTGTTCGCTCAATGCAGGGGATGGAGAATGCGAAAATTGTTCGTCCTGGCTACGCTATTGAGTACGATTTCTTCGATCCTCGTGACCTGAAGCCAACCCTGGAAAGCAAATTCATCCACGGTCTGTTCTTCGCGGGGCAGATTAACGGCACCACCGGCTACGAAGAAGCGGCTGCACAGGGTCTGCTTGCCGGTCTGAACGCCGCGCGCTTCTCTGCTGAGAAAGAGGGCTGGGCACCAGGCCGTTCTCAGGCGTATCTGGGTGTGCTGGTCGACGATCTCTGCACGCTGGGCACAAAAGAACCGTACCGTATGTTTACCTCGCGCGCGGAATACCGCCTGATGTTGCGCGAAGACAACGCCGACCTGCGTCTGACCGAAATGGGTCGCGAGCTGGGTCTGGTCGATGACGAACGCTGGGCGCGTTTCAACGAGAAGCTGGAGCGTATTGAACAGGAACGTCAGCGGCTGAAAACCACCTGGGTGAATCCGCAGGCGGAAACTGCAGCCGAAGTGAACGCTCACTTGACTGCACCGCTGTCGCGCGAAGCCAGCGGCGAAGATTTGCTGCGCCGTCCTGAAGTCACCTATGAGAACCTGGTCAAACTGACCGCGTTCGCACCGGGCCTGGAAGACGCTGAAGCGGCAGAGCAGGTTGAAATCCAGGTTAAATACGAAGGTTATATCGCGCGCCAGCAGGATGAGATTGAAAAACAGCAGCGCAACGAAAACACGCTGCTGCCGGAGATGCTGGACTATCGTCAGGTCACTGGTCTTTCCAACGAAGTGATCGCCAAGCTGAACGATCATAAACCTGTGTCGATTGGCCAGGCATCCCGCATATCGGGCGTTACTCCGGCCGCGATTTCGATTCTGCTGGTGTGGTTAAAAAAACAGGGCATGCTGCGTCGCAGCGCGTAATGCTCTGAACATTGCCCGGTGGAGCTGCGCTTACCGGGCCTACAGAATTCCATAGGGCGGGTAAGCGAAGCGCCACCCGCCACTTAAGTTTCTCAACAGGTATTCACCGTGCTCAACAAACTCTCTCGTCTGCTGGATCAGGCAGGTATTTCGCTCACCGATCACCAGAAAAATCAGCTGGTGGCCTACGTCGATATGCTGAACAAATGGAACAAAGCGTACAACCTAACCTCAGTACGAGATCCTAACGAGATGCTGGTACGCCATATTCTCGATAGCATTGTGGTTGCGCCTTATCTGAAAGGTGAACGCTTTATTGATGTGGGGACAGGCCCTGGTCTACCAGGGGTTCCGCTGTCGATTGTTCGTCCTGAGAGCCAGTTCACGTTGCTGGATAGCCTTGGCAAGCGCGTACGCTTTTTACGTCAGGTACAGCATGAGCTGAAGCTTGAGAACATCACGCCCGTGCAGAGCAGGGTAGAGGAGTTCCCGGCGGAGCCACCGTTTGATGGTGTTATCAGCCGCGCGTTTGCTTCGCTCAATGATATGGTGAGCTGGTGTAAGCACTTGCCTGCAGATAATGGCCGTTTTTATGCGCTGAAAGGGCAGTTGCCTGGTGATGAGATTGAACAGCTTCCGGATGGTTTTGCTGTTGAATCCATCGAGAAATTAAATGTTCCTCAACTCGATGGGGAACGTCACCTGGTGATAATTAAGCCAAACAATTTTTAAAAAATTAATAAAAAATGTGGAATTTGTGCTGTTCTTACCATGTTAAAAAACAGCACAACTACTTGGGTTTTACCAGACAGCTTTTAACCTCGTTTTTACTAAGGTTTTTCTTACGTTTAACCTGACAGTTATTCTTCACTATGAAGATAGTCAATAGCGAAAATATAAGTCTGCTAAAAATGGAAGGCAGAAACCAGAACGCAATGTTAATTATTTATTAAGAATGTCAATGAAAGGTTTTTATTGTGTACGGGGCTGTTTTGAAAATAGTTACGACATTTTGTGTTTGATTTCATAAAGATATATTTAAGCGATTTGCGCCTTTGATTAATACAACCTTATCGCAAATGTGTGTTTTGTGATCTCGTGCACGCTTTGTTGTCAACGTTTTCGCGCTGTTTGCACTTTTGGTCGAAGGTCGATGCTTTCTGAGAAAGTTAAAAAATAGCGGTGGGGAAAAATATTTAAACATTTATTCACCTTTTCGCTACTTAATGTTTGAAATCACGGGTGCGCACCGTATAATTTGACCGCTTTTTGATGCTTGACTCTGAGCCTTAAAGGACGTTTTATACGACACGCGGCATACCTCGAAGGGAGCAGGAGTAAAAACGTGATGTCTGTGTCGCTCTTGAGTAGAAACGTTGCTCGTAAGCTTCTGTTCATTCAGTTTCTGGCTGTGATAGCAAGTGGACTGCTGTTTAGCCTCAAAGACCCCTTCTGGGGCATCTCCGCCGTGTGCGGGGGTTTGGCGGTTGTACTGCCAAACGTGTTGTTTATGATTTTTGCCTGGCGTCATCAGGCGCATACACCCGCCAAAGGCCGCGTGGCCTGGTCCTTCGCCCTCGGCGAAGTGTGTAAGGTGTTGCTGACCTTTGCTCTACTGGTGATGGCGCTGGCGGTTTTGAAAGTGGTCTTCATGCCGCTGATAGCTACGTGGGTTTTGGTGCTGGTGGTACAAGTTCTGGCTCCAGCTGTAATCAATAACAAAGGGTAAAAGGCATCATGGCTTCAGAAAATATGACGCCGCAGGATTACATAGGTCACCATCTGAATAACCTTCAGCTGGACCTGCGTACATTCTCGCTGGTGGATCCACATAACCCCCCGGCCACCTTCTGGACGATCAACATCGACTCCATGTTCTTCTCGGTGGTTTTGGGTCTTCTGTTCCTGGCCATGTTCCGCGGTGTTGCTAAAAGAGCGACCAGCGGTGTTCCAGGGAAATTCCAGACGTTCATCGAAATGATCATCGGCTTCGTCCATGGCAGCGTCAAAGACATGTACCATGGCAAGAGCAAGCTGATTGCTCCGCTGGCCCTGACCGTGTTCGTTTGGGTCTTCCTGATGAACCTGATGGACCTGCTGCCTATCGATCTGCTGCCGTTTATCGGCGAGCACATCTTCGGCCTGCCTGCACTGCGCGTGGTTCCGTCCGCAGACGTGAACATCACCCTGTCGATGGCGCTGGGCGTGTTTATCCTGATTCTTTTCTACAGCATCAAAATGAAAGGCGTAAGCGGCTTTGTGAAAGAGCTTACCTTGCAGCCGTTCAACCACTGGGCGTTTATTCCGGTCAACCTGATCCTGGAAGGCGTTAGCCTGCTGTCCAAACCTGTATCACTGGGTCTGCGACTGTTCGGCAACATGTATGCGGGTGAGCTGATTTTCATTCTGATCGCGGGTCTTCTGCCGTGGTGGTCACAGTGGATTCTTAATGTGCCATGGGCCATTTTCCACATCCTGATCATTACGCTGCAAGCCTTTATCTTCATGGTTCTGACGATCGTCTATCTGTCGATGGCGTCTGAAGAGCACTGATTTTTTACCAACACTACTACGTTTTAATTGAAACAAACTGGAGACTGTCATGGAAAACCTGAATATGGATCTGCTGTACATGGCTGCCGCTGTGATGATGGGTCTGGCGGCTATCGGTGCTGCGATCGGTATCGGCATCCTCGGGGGCAAATTCCTGGAAGGCGCTGCGCGTCAACCTGATCTGATTCCTCTGCTGCGTACTCAGTTCTTTATCGTTATGGGTCTGGTGGATGCTATCCCAATGATCGCTGTAGGTCTGGGTCTGTACGTGATGTTTGCTGTCGCGTAGTAGTAGTTTTAAAACCCTAAGCCACAGAAATTAAAGAGGTATTGTGCTGTGAACATGAACGCAACAATCCTCGGCCAGGCCATCGCGTTTATTCTCTTTGTCTGGTTCTGCATGAAGTATGTATGGCCGCCATTAATGGCTGCCATCGAAAAACGTCAGAAAGAAATTGCTGACGGTCTGGCTTCTGCAGAACGCGCTAAGAAAGATTTGGACCTTGCACAGGCCAACGCGACAGACCAGCTGAAAAAAGCGAAAGCGGAAGCTCAGGTTATCATCGAACAGGCTAACAAACGCCGTTCGCAGATCCTGGACGAAGCCAAAGCTGAAGCAGAACAGGAACGTACTAAGATCGTGACACAGGCTCAGGCTGAAATTGAAGCTGAGCGTAAACGTGCTCGTGAAGAACTGCGTAAGCAGGTTGCGATTCTGGCTGTTGCTGGCGCCGAGAAGATCATCGAACGTTCCGTGGATGAAGCTGCTAACAGCGACATCGTGGACAAACTTGTCGCTGAACTGTAAGGAGGGAGGGGCTGATGTCTGAATTTGTTACGGTAGCTCGCCCCTACGCCAAAGCAGCTTTTGACTTTGCTATCGAACACCAAAATGTCGATCGCTGGCAGAATATGCTGGCGTTTGCCGCTGAGGTGACGAAAAACGAACAAATGGCCGAGTTGCTTTCCGGTGCGTTAGCACCTGAAACTCTCGCCGCGTCGTTTATCGCCGTGTGCGGAGAGCAACTGGATGCCAACGGCCAGAACCTGATTAAGGTAATGGCAGAAAATGGTCGTCTCCGTGTGCTCCCGGATGTTCTCGAGCAGTTTGAGCACTTACGTGCCCTTAGTGAAGCTACTGCTGAAGTTGAAGTAACTTCTGCGACTGAACTGAGTAATGAACAGCTTGCGAAAATTACCGCCGCGATGGAAAAACGTCTGTCACGCAAAGTTAAGCTGAATTGCAAAATCGATAAGTCTGTAATGGCAGGCGTAATCATCCGTTCGGGTGATATGGTCATTGATGGCAGCGTACGCGGCCGTCTTGAGCGCCTTGCAGACGTCTTGCAGTCTTAAGGGGACTGGAGCATGCAACTGAATTCCACCGAAATCAGCGAACTGATCAAGCAGCGCATTGCTCAGTTCAATGTTGTGAGCGAAGCTCACAATGAAGGTACTATTGTTTCTGTAAGTGACGGTGTTATCCGCATTCACGGCCTGGCCGATTGTATGCAGGGTGAGATGATTTCCCTGCCGGGTAACCGTTACGCTATCGCACTGAACCTGGAGCGCGACTCCGTAGGTGCAGTTGTGATGGGTCCATACGCTGACCTCGCCGAAGGCATGAAGGTTAAGTGTACTGGCCGTATTCTGGAAGTGCCGGTTGGCCGTGGCCTGCTGGGTCGCGTAGTTAACACCCTGGGTGCACCAATCGACGGTAAAGGTCCGGTTGAGCACGATGGCTTCTCCCCAATCGAAGTTATCGCACCAGGCGTTATCGATCGTCAGTCCGTAGATCAGCCTGTTCAGACAGGTTATAAGTCCGTTGATGCCATGATCCCAATCGGTCGTGGTCAGCGTGAACTGATCATCGGTGACCGTCAGACCGGTAAAACCGCGATGGCTATCGACGCCATCATCAACCAGCGTGATTCCGGCATCAAATGCGTGTACGTGGCTATCGGCCAGAAAGCGTCCACCATTTCTAACGTGGTTCGTAAACTGGAAGAGCACGGCGCACTGGCTAACACCATTGTTGTTGTTGCTACCGCTTCTGAATCTGCTGCACTGCAATACCTGGCGCCATACGCGGGTTGTGCAATGGGCGAATACTTCCGTGACCGCGGTGAAGATGCACTGATCGTATACGATGACCTGTCTAAACAGGCTGTTGCTTATCGTCAGGTTTCCCTGCTGCTCCGTCGTCCACCTGGACGTGAAGCGTTCCCTGGCGACGTATTCTACCTCCACTCTCGTCTGCTGGAGCGTGCTTCCCGCGTTAACGCGGAATACGTCGAGAACTTCACCAAAGGTGAAGTGAAGGGTAAAACGGGCTCTCTGACCGCACTGCCGATCATTGAAACCCAGGCGGGTGACGTTTCTGCGTTCGTTCCGACCAACGTAATTTCCATTACCGATGGTCAGATCTTCCTGGAAACCAACCTGTTTAACTCCGGTATTCGTCCGGCGGTTAACCCGGGTATCTCCGTATCCCGTGTTGGTGGTGCTGCTCAGACCAAGATCATCAAGAAACTGTCCGGTGGTATCCGTACCGCGCTGGCACAGTATCGTGAACTGGCTGCGTTCTCTCAGTTCGCATCCGATCTGGACGAAGCAACCCGTAAACAGCTGAGCCACGGTCAGAAAGTGACCGAGCTGCTGAAGCAGAAACAGTACGCACCAATGTCTGTTGCTCAGCAGGGCCTGGTACTGTTCGCGGCTGAACGCGGTTACCTCGAAGATGTGGAACTGGCGAAAATCGGTAGCTTCGAAGCCGCTCTGCTGGCTTACGTCGACCGTGATCACGCTCCGCTGATGCAAGAGATCAACCAGACCGGTGGCTATAACGACGAAATCGAAGGCAAGCTGAAAGCTATCCTCGATTCCTTCAAAGCAACCCAATCCTGGTAATCGTCCGGCGGCTTGTCTCAGGACAAGCCGCCTGGCATTGAGGAGAAGCTCATGGCCGGCGCAAAAGAGATACGTAGTAAGATCGCAAGCGTCCAGAACACGCAAAAGATCACTAAAGCGATGGAGATGGTCGCCGCTTCCAAAATGCGTAAATCGCAGGATCGCATGGCGGCCAGCCGTCCTTATGCAGAAACCATGCGCAAAGTGATTGGTCACCTTGCAAACGGTAATCTGGAATATAAGCACCCTTACCTGGAAGAACGCGACGTTAAGCGCGTGGGCTACCTGGTGGTGTCGACCGACCGTGGTCTGTGTGGCGGCTTGAACATTAACCTGTTCAAAAAACTGCTGGCGGATATGAAAGCATGGTCTGAAAAAGGCGTTCAGTGCGATATCGCAATGATCGGCTCTAAAGGCGTCTCTTTCTTTAACTCCGTTGGTGGCAACATTGTCGCTCAGGTGACCGGTATGGGTGATAACCCGTCCCTGTCCGAACTGATCGGCCCGGTTAAAGTGATGTTGCAGGCCTACGATGAAGGCCGTCTGGACAGACTGTACGTTGTCAGCAACAAATTCATTAACACCATGTCTCAGGTTCCAACGCTCACTCAGATGCTGCCTTTACCGGCATCAGAAGATGATGAGCTGAAGCACAAAGCCTGGGATTACCTGTATGAACCCGATCCGAAACCGCTGCTGGATACCCTGCTGCGTCGTTACGTTGAATCTCAGGTTTATCAGGGCGTTGTAGAAAACCTGGCCAGCGAGCAGGCCGCACGAATGGTGGCGATGAAAGCCGCGACCGATAATGGCGGCAGCCTGATTAAAGAGCTGCAGTTGGTTTACAACAAAGCTCGTCAGGCCAGCATTACTCAGGAACTCACCGAGATCGTCTCGGGGGCCGCCGCGGTTTAACCAGGTTTACGAATTACGTAGAGGATTCAAGATGGCTACTGGAAAGAT
Source organism: Enterobacter sp. CPE_E890 (assembly GCF_046521475.1). Classification (NCBI taxonomy): domain Bacteria; kingdom Pseudomonadati; phylum Pseudomonadota; class Gammaproteobacteria; order Enterobacterales; family Enterobacteriaceae; genus Enterobacter; species Enterobacter sp. CPE_E890. The sequence continues at coordinate 4,966,349 of NZ_JBKFZW010000001.1, forward strand.
TGTCCAGGTAATCGGCGCCGTGGTGGACGTCGAGTTCCCTCAGGACGCCGTACCACGCGTGTACGACGCGCTTGAGGTACAGAATGGTAACGAGAGCCTGGTGCTGGAAGTTCAGCAGCAGCTCGGCGGCGGTATCGTGCGTACCATCGCGATGGGTTCTTCCGACGGTCTGCGTCGTGGTCTGGAAGTTAAAGACCTTGAGCACCCGATCGAAGTCCCGGTAGGTAAAGCAACGCTGGGTCGTATCATGAACGTATTGGGTCAACCAATCGACATGAAAGGCGACATCGGTGAAGAAGAGCGTTGGGCTATCCACCGCGCGGCACCTTCCTACGAAGAGCTGTCTAGCTCTCAGGAACTGCTGGAAACCGGCATCAAAGTTATCGACCTGATGTGTCCATTTGCGAAGGGCGGTAAAGTTGGTCTGTTCGGTGGTGCGGGTGTAGGTAAAACCGTAAACATGATGGAGCTGATCCGTAACATCGCGATCGAGCACTCCGGTTACTCCGTATTTGCGGGCGTAGGTGAACGTACTCGTGAGGGTAACGACTTCTACCACGAAATGACCGACTCCAACGTTCTGGACAAAGTATCCCTGGTTTACGGCCAGATGAACGAGCCACCTGGAAACCGTCTGCGCGTTGCGCTGACCGGTCTGACGATGGCTGAGAAATTCCGTGATGAAGGTCGTGACGTTCTGCTGTTCGTCGATAACATCTACCGTTACACCCTGGCCGGTACGGAAGTATCTGCACTGCTGGGTCGTATGCCTTCAGCGGTAGGTTATCAGCCGACTCTGGCGGAAGAGATGGGTGTTCTTCAGGAACGTATCACCTCTACCAAAACCGGTTCTATCACCTCCGTTCAGGCGGTATACGTACCTGCGGATGACTTGACTGACCCATCACCAGCAACCACCTTTGCGCACCTTGATGCAACCGTGGTACTGAGCCGTCAGATCGCGTCTCTGGGTATCTACCCAGCCGTTGACCCGCTGGACTCCACCAGCCGTCAGCTGGATCCACTGGTTGTTGGTCAGGAACACTACGACACCGCGCGTGGCGTACAGTCCCTGCTGCAACGTTACCAAGAACTGAAAGACATCATCGCCATCCTGGGTATGGATGAACTGTCTGAAGAAGACAAACTGGTGGTAGCACGTGCGCGTAAGATCCAGCGCTTCCTGTCCCAGCCGTTCTTCGTTGCGGAAGTATTCACCGGTTCTCCAGGTAAATACGTTTCCCTGAAAGACACCATCCGTGGCTTTAAAGGCATCATGGAAGGCGAATACGATCACCTGCCAGAGCAGGCGTTCTACATGGTTGGTTCCATCGAAGAAGCAGTGGAAAAAGCCAAAAAACTTTAACGCCTTAATCGGAGGGTGATATGGCAATGACTTACCACCTGGACGTCGTCAGCGCAGAGCAACAAATGTTCTCTGGTCTGGTCGAGAAAATCCAGGTAACGGGTAGTGAAGGTGAGCTGGGTATTTTCCCGGGTCACGCACCGCTGCTCACCGCCATTAAGCCTGGTATGATCCGCATCGTTAAACAGTTCGGTCATGAAGAGTTTATCTATCTGTCCGGCGGCATTCTCGAAGTGCAGCCAGGCAGTGTGACCGTTCTGGCCGATACCGCTATTCGTGGCCAGGATCTCGACGAAGCGCGAGCCCTGGAATCGAAGCGTAAGGCTGAAGAGCACATTAGCAGCTCTCATGGTGACGTGGATTACGCTCAGGCGTCTGCGGAGCTGGCCAAAGCGATCGCGAAACTGCGCGTTATCGAGTTGACCAAAAAAGCGATGTAACACCGGCTTGAAAAGCACAAAAGCCAGTCTGGGTTCCAGGCTGGCTTTTTTTTTCGGCCTTAATTCATGATGAAAAAGATGTAGAATTTTAGGCATCAAACGTTTTTACTTCTCACTCAAACTACCGTCAGGATGCGTATGTCAAACAGTGCGATGAGCGTGGTGATCCTTGCCGCTGGCAAAGGTACCCGCATGTATTCCGATCTGCCTAAAGTGCTTCACACGCTGGCAGGAAAGCCGATGGTGCAGCATGTCATTGATGCAGCAAATGAACTGGGTGCCCGTCAGGTTCACCTGGTCTACGGCCACGGCGGCGATCTGCTTAAAAAGACGCTGAGCGATGACAAGCTCAACTGGGTGCTTCAGGCTGAACAGCTGGGAACCGGTCACGCAATGCAGCAGGCAGCACCGTTCTTTGCCGATGACGAAGACATTCTGATGCTCTATGGCGATGTTCCGCTGATCTCCGTTGAAACACTAACTCGCCTGCGTGAAGCCAAACCGCAGGGCGGCATCGGTTTGTTAACCGTCGTGCTGGATGATCCAACCGGTTATGGCCGCATCACCCGTGAAAACGGCAACGTAACGGGGATTGTTGAACATAAAGACGCCAGCGACGAACAGCGCCAGATTCAGGAGATCAACACCGGTATCCTGATTGCCAATGGCGCGGATATGAAGCGCTGGTTGTCGAAGCTCAACAACAACAATGCGCAGGGTGAATACTACATCACCGACATCATTGCGATGGCATATCAGGAAGGACGTGAGATTGCGGCGGTACATCCGGCACGCATTAGCGAAACCGAAGGGGTGAATAACCGCCTTCAGCTTTCCCGTCTGGAGCGCGTTTATCAGTCCGAACAGGCCGAAAAACTGCTGCTGGCAGGCGTGATGCTGCGTGACCCGGCGCGTTTCGATCTGCGTGGTTCCCTGTCCCACGGTCGTGACGTTGAAATTGATACTAACGTTATCTTTGAAGGCAAAGTCACTCTGGGCAATCGCGTCAAAATTGGCGCTGGCTGCGTGATCAAAAACAGCGTCATCGGTGACGATTGCGAAATCAGCCCTTACAGCGTGGTGGAAGATGCGCATCTTGAAGCGGCGTGCACCATTGGACCGTTTGCGCGTCTGCGTCCTGGCGCTGAGCTGCTGGAAGGTGCCCATGTTGGCAACTTCGTTGAGATGAAAAAAGCGCGTCTGGGTAAAGGCTCTAAAGCCGGTCATTTGACCTATCTGGGCGATGCGGAAATTGGCGATAACGTCAATATTGGTGCAGGCACAATCACCTGCAACTATGACGGTGCCAACAAGTTTAAAACCATTATCGGTGATGATGTGTTTGTCGGTTCCGATACACAGCTGGTGGCACCGGTTACCGTGGGCAACGGGGTAACGATTGCCGCCGGGACAACCGTTACGCGCGATATCGCCGATAACGAGCTGGTATTAAGCCGTGTGCCACAGGTGCACAAGCAGGGCTGGAAACGCCCGGTGAAGAAAAAGTAACGGATTTACCCTCGCCCCTTTGGGGAGAGGGTCGGGGTGAGGGGATAACATAATCCTCCCCCCACAAGCAGTACCCATAAAAATAACCCCACTCTCTACAAGGCTCGGGGTGCCCGGAAAGGGCAAATACAGGTCAGCGACAACGCAGGCGTTATGCCTAAATTCGGAATCTAAAACTATGTGTGGAATTGTTGGCGCAGTTGCGCAGCGTGATATTGCTGAAATCCTTCTCGAAGGTTTACGTCGTCTGGAATACCGTGGCTATGACTCTGCTGGTCTGGCCGTGGTCGATGCAGAAGGTCATATGACCCGTCTGCGTCGTCTCGGTAAAGTGCAGATGCTGGCCCAGGCCGCGGAAGAACATCCGCTGCATGGTGGTACCGGTATTGCGCACACCCGCTGGGCGACGCACGGCGAACCGTCTGAAGGCAACGCGCACCCGCATGTGTCTGAACACATCGTGGTCGTGCACAACGGCATTATCGAAAACCACGAACCGCTGCGCGAAGAACTGAAAGCGCGCGGCTATACCTTCGTCTCTGAAACTGACACCGAAGTGATTGCTCACCTGGTGCACTGGGAGCTGGAGCAGGGCGGTACACTGCGTGACGCAGTTCTGCGTGCTATCCCTCAGCTGCGCGGTGCATACGGCACGGTGATCATGGACTCACGCGATTCGTCCACGCTGCTGGCCGCACGTTCCGGTAGCCCGATGGTTATCGGTCTGGGCATGGGTGAAAACTTTATCGCCTCTGACCAGCTTGCGCTCCTGCCAGTTACTCGTCGCTTTATCTTCCTGGAAGAGGGTGATATTGCGGAAGTGACTCGTCGCAGCGTGACCGTATTCGATACCAAAGGCGAGCAGGTGAAACGCCAGGAGATCGAATCTAACCTGCAGTACGACGCGGGCGACAAAGGCGCTTACCGTCACTACATGCAGAAAGAGATTTACGAGCAGCCAAACGCCATCAAAAACACCCTTACCGGGCGTATTAGCCACGGCGAGGTGGATCTGAGCGAGTTGGGTGCAAACGCGAACGAACTGCTCAGCAAGGTTGAGCATATTCAGATCGTGGCCTGCGGTACCTCCTACAACTCCGGTATGGTTTCTCGTTACTGGTTTGAATCCCTGGCGGGCGTGCCGTGTGATGTGGAAATCGCGTCTGAATTCCGCTACCGCAAATCCGCTGTACGTCGTAATAGCCTGATGATCACCCTTTCCCAGTCTGGTGAAACGGCGGATACGCTGGCGGCGCTGCGTTTGTCTAAAGAGCTGGGCTACCTTGGCTCTCTGGCCATCTGTAACGTCCCTGGCTCATCGCTGGTGCGTGAATCCGATCTGGCGCTGATGACCAAAGCGGGTACCGAAATTGGCGTGGCTTCCACTAAAGCGTTTACCACTCAGCTGACCGTTCTGTTGATGCTGGTGGCGAAACTGGCACGTCTGAAAGGCGAAGATGCCTCTGTTGAGCATGATATCGTTCATGGCCTGCAGGCACTGCCGAGCCGCATTGAGCAGATGCTGTCCCAGGACAAACGCATTGAAGCACTGGCAGAAGATTTCTCAGACAAGCATCACGCCCTGTTCCTGGGTCGTGGCGATCAGTATCCGATTGCGCTGGAAGGCGCGCTGAAGCTGAAAGAGATCTCCTACATTCACGCGGAAGCCTATGCGGCAGGCGAGCTGAAACACGGCCCACTGGCGCTGATTGACGCCGATATGCCGGTCATCGTTGTGGCTCCTAACAACGAACTGCTGGAAAAACTGAAATCTAACATTGAAGAAGTGCGCGCCCGCGGTGGTGTTCTGTACGTATTCGCCGACAAAGATGCCGGTTTTGTCAGCAATGACAACATGCACATCATCGAGATGCCGCATGTGGAAGAGGTGATTGCACCGATCTTCTACACCGTTCCGCTGCAGTTGCTGGCTTATCACGTTGCGCTGATCAAAGGCACCGACGTTGACCAGCCGCGTAACCTGGCGAGGTCTGTCACCGTAGAATAATCCCTTCAGGCTCCACCTTCGGGTGGAGCTTTTCTATCCCGCCTGGTTTGTTTTCAATCAACTCTTTTGCGTTTTTATTTATGACAATCTGTCATCTTCAGCTACTTTTTTCAGTGTCACATAAAGAAAATATTTCTGAAAACGTCTTGTCATAAAAGTGGCTAATACGATGAAAATTAAGCTTTCTTCTGCTGGTTTTTAAGTGAAATTTCCATTGTCATAAAACTGTCATAATTCGTACATTTATCTGTCACCTGTTTGTCCTATTTTGCTCATCGTAGCCACTAAACAACGATTTACGAAAATCTTGCAGGAGACATTATGAAAGTTATGCGTACCACTGTCGCAACTGTTGTCGCCGCGACCTTATCTCTGAGCGCGTTCTCTGTATTTGCAGAAGCAAGCCTGACTGGCGCTGGTGCAACCTTCCCTGCGCCGGTGTATGCCAAATGGGCGGATACCTACCAGAAAGAAACCGGTAACAAGGTTAACTATCAGGGTATCGGCTCCTCCGGTGGCGTTAAACAAATTACCGCTAATACCGTTGATTTCGGCGCATCAGACGCTCCGCTGTCTGATGACAAACTGGCTCAGGAAGGTCTGTTCCAGTTCCCGACCGTGATCGGCGGTGTGGTTCTGGCCATCAACCTGCCAGGCGTGAAGTCTGGTGAACTGGTGCTGGACGGCAAAACCCTGGGTGACATCTACCTGGGTAAAATCAAAAAATGGGATGACGAGGCGATTGCCAAACTCAACCCTGGCCTGAAACTGCCATCTCAGAACATCGCTGTGGTTCGCCGCGCTGATGGTTCTGGTACCTCTTTCGTGTTCACCAGCTATCTGGCGAAAGTGAACGAAGAGTGGAAATCTAAAGTCGGTTCTGGCTCTACCGTTAACTGGCCAACCGGTCTGGGTGGTAAAGGCAACGACGGCATCGCCGCTTTCGTACAGCGTCTGCCGGGCTCTATCGGTTACGTAGAATACGCCTACGCTAAACAGAACAATCTGTCCTACACCAAACTGGTTTCTGCTGATGGTAAACCTGTCAGCCCGACCGAAGAGAACTTTGCCAACGCGGCAAAAGGCGCTGACTGGAGCAAATCTTTCGCTCAGGATCTGACTAACCAGAAAGGCGAAGGTGCATGGCCAATCACCTCTACCACCTTCATCCTGGTTCACAAAGAGCAGAAGAAACCTGAGCAGGGCGCCGAAGTGCTGAAGTTCTTCGACTGGGCGTACAAAAACGGCGGCAAACAGGCTAATGCCCTGGATTACGCTACCCTGCCAGAAAACGTGGTTGAGCAGATTCGTGCTGCATGGAAAACCAACGTAAAAGACAGCAGCGGTAAAGCATTGTATTAATTTAGCATTCTGACGAAAATGGCGGGTGGCGCTTGCGCTTACCCGCCGATTTCGTAAACGCGTTTAACAGAAGAGTGATTTATGGCTGCAACCAAGCCTGCATTTAACCCTCCGGGTAAAAAAGGTGACATGATTTTCAGCGCGCTGGTTAAACTGGCTGCGCTGATTGTGCTATTGCTGCTGGGCGGCATTATCGTGTCTCTGATTTTCTCCTCCTGGCCGAGCATCCAGAAATTCGGTTTCTCCTTCCTGTGGACCAAAGAGTGGGACGCGCCGAACGATATCTACGGTGCACTGGTGCCGATTTACGGCACGCTGGTGACCTCGTTCATCGCCCTGCTGATTGCGGTTCCCGTCAGTTTTGGTATTGCTCTGTTCCTGACGGAACTGGCGCCGGGCTGGCTGCGTCGCCCACTGGGTATTGCCATCGAGCTGCTGGCGGCCATTCCGAGTATCGTTTACGGCATGTGGGGCCTGTTTATCTTTGCGCCGCTGTTCGCAACGTACTTCCAGGAACCCGTGGGTAATGTACTTTCTGCCATCCCGTTTGTGGGTGCCCTGTTCTCTGGCCCGGCTTTCGGTATCGGTATTCTGGCTGCAGGTGTGATCCTCGCCATCATGATTATTCCGTACATTGCGGCGGTCATGCGCGATGTCTTCGAACAAACGCCGGTGATGATGAAAGAGTCGGCCTACGGTATCGGCTGTACCACCTGGGAAGTTATCTGGCGCATTGTCCTTCCGTTCACCAAAAATGGGGTGATTGGCGGCGTGATGCTGGGTCTGGGACGTGCGCTGGGTGAAACCATGGCGGTGACCTTTATCATCGGTAACACCTACCAGCTCGACAGCGCATCACTCTTCATGCCGGGTAACAGTATTACCTCTGCACTGGCGAATGAATTTGCTGAGGCGGAATCCGGTCTGCACGTCGCGGCGTTGATGGAGCTGGGGCTGATTCTGTTCGTGATCACCTTCATTGTTCTGGCGATCTCCAAGCTGATGATTATGCGCCTCGCTAAAAATGAGGGGGCACGCTAATGGCGACTCTCGAAATGCAAGCTACCGCTGAACTGGCGGAATCCCGCCGCAAAATGCAGGCCCGACGCCGTTTTAAAAACCGTATCGCGCTGACGCTCTCAATGGGAACCATGGCATTTGGCCTGTTCTGGCTGGTCTGGATCCTCTTCTCGACGGTTGTGCGCGGGATTGACGGGATGTCGCTGGCGCTGTTTACCGAAATGACGCCACCGCCAAATACGGCGGGTGGTGGTCTGGCGAATGCCCTGGCGGGCAGCGGGTTGCTGATCCTGTGGGCAACGGTATTTGGTACGCCGCTGGGCATCATGGCAGGCATCTATCTTGCGGAGTACGGTCGTAAATCCTGGCTGGCGGAAGTCATTCGTTTCATCAATGACATCCTGCTTTCAGCCCCGTCTATCGTGGTGGGTCTGTTTGTTTACACCGTCGTGGTGGCACAGATGGAACACTTCTCCGGCTGGGCGGGTGTGATTGCGCTGGCGCTGTTGCAGGTGCCTATCGTCATTCGTACTACCGAGAACATGCTGAAACTGGTGCCGGACAGCCTGCGTGAAGCGGCTTACGCACTGGGAACACCGAAATGGAAGATGATCTCTGCGATTACGCTGAAAGCGTCAGTCTCAGGGATCATGACCGGTATTTTGCTGGCGGTTGCGCGTATCGCGGGTGAAACGGCCCCGCTGCTGTTTACCTCCCTCTCCAACCAGTTCTGGAGCACGGACATGATGCAGCCGATCGCCAACCTGCCGGTGACGATCTTTAAATTTGCGATGAGCCCATTCGCGGAATGGCAGCAGCTGGCCTGGGCCGGGGTGCTGATCATTACCCTTTGCGTACTGTTGCTGAACATTCTGGCGCGCGTCATTTTCGCGAAGAAGAAACACGGTTAATTTTTTACGGCGCGGCAGCTCGCGGCGCCGAATGAGGAAATGAGTCAATGAGTATGGTTGATACTGCCCCGGGTAAGATTCAGGTTCGTGATTTGAACTTCTACTACGGCAAATTCCATGCCCTGAAGAATATCAACCTGGATATCGCGAAGAACCAGGTTACGGCATTCATCGGTCCGTCTGGCTGTGGTAAATCTACGCTGCTGCGTACCTTTAATAAAATGTATTCGCTCTATCCGGAGCAGCGCGCTGAAGGTGAAATCATCCTGGACGGCGAAAACATTCTGACCCAGGCTCAGGATATTGCTCTGCTGCGCGCAAAAGTGGGGATGGTGTTCCAGAAACCCACGCCGTTCCCGATGTCCATTTATGACAACATTGCGTTTGGTGTTCGCCTGTTTGAAAAACTCTCCCGTACCGATATGGACGAGCGCGTGCAGTGGGCTTTGACCAAGGCCGCATTATGGAACGAAACCAAAGATAAGTTGCACCAGAGCGGGTACTCTCTCTCCGGTGGTCAGCAGCAGCGTCTGTGCATTGCGCGTGGTATCGCCATTCGCCCGGAAGTGTTGCTGTTGGATGAACCGTGTTCAGCGCTGGACCCGATCTCAACCGGTCGTATTGAAGAGTTGATCACCGAGCTGAAGCAGGATTACACCGTGGTTATCGTGACCCACAACATGCAGCAGGCTGCACGTTGTTCCGATTACACGGCGTTTATGTACCTGGGCGAGTTGATTGAGTTCAGCGATACGGATGCGCTGTTCACCAGACCCGCTAAAAAGCAAACTGAAGATTATATTACTGGCCGCTACGGTTGATTTGGAGTGAACCATGGACAACCTTAATCTTAATAAACACATTTCAGGCCAGTTCAACGCAGAGCTGGAAAGCATTCGCACGCAGGTCATGACCATGGGTGGCATGGTTGAGCAGCAGCTTTCCGATGCGATCACGGCAATGCACAACCAGGACAGCGAGCTGGCGAAGCGCGTCATTGAAGGCGACAAAAACGTCAACATGATGGAAGTCGCTATTGATGAAGCTTGCGTTCGTATTATCGCTAAGCGTCAGCCAACAGCGAGCGACCTGCGTCTGGTGATGGCGATTATCAAAACCATCGCCGAGCTGGAACGTATTGGTGACGTGGCGGATAAAATCTGCCGCACCGCGCTGGAGAAATTCTCTCAGCAGCACCAGCCACTGCTGGTGAGCCTGGAGTCGCTGGGTCGCCACACCGTGCAGATGCTGCATGACGTGCTGGATGCCTTTGCGCGTATGGATCTGGACGAAGCGGTACGTATCTACCGTGAAGACAAGAAAGTCGACCAGGAATACGAAGGCATCGTGCGTCAGCTGATGACCTATATGATGGAAGATTCACGTACGATCCCAAGCGTACTGACTGCCCTGTTCTGCGCGCGCTCCATTGAGCGTATCGGTGACCGTTGCCAGAACATTTGCGAATACATCTTCTACTTCGTGAAAGGTCAGGACTTCCGTCACGTGGGCGGTGATGAGCTGGACAAGCTGCTGGCGGGTAAAGATCCGAAAGAGTAATACCTGAGGCGGGTGGCGCTAGCGCTTACCCGCCCTACGTTAACTTAACGCGTAATATCCCACCCGCGCGCCTTCCACAATGCTGGCAACTGCGCCAGATCGGTAAAGGTCGTCACTTTTGGATGATCGATCGGTTTGTTGTGCGGATCGGCGCAGAAGTAAAACACTTCCATTCCCGCATCAATCCCTGACTGCGCGCCCGCAGACGAGTCATCCACCAGAATGCAGTTTTCTACGTTAACGTTCATTGCGTTGGCCGCATGGAACATCAGCGCCGGATCGGGCTTCCAGCGTTGAATATCGTAGCCGCTGAACAGTTTTTCCGGGAAATGATGCAACATCTCCAGTTTCCCCAGCGAGTGCTGCATTTTGCTGACCGGACCATTAGAGACCACACAGATTGGCACCGTCATCGCATCCAGAAGCGTATTCGCCCCGGCGATGACCTCCAGCTCGGAATCGAACAGGCGTGCAACCTCAGCGCGGTAAACCGGCTCGAGATCTCCTTTCGGCAGATCCACACCGTGCTCGTCGTTAATGATGTCGATGATCTCGTACAGTTTCACGCCCTTAAAGCGTTTGAACACCTCTTCGAGATCGAGCGTAATACCAAATTCCTGGAACATGGCGACATACGCACGGGAACAAATGACCTCACTGTCGACAAGCGTACCGTCGCAGTCGAAAAATACCGCCTCAATTCCGGACATGTCTTTCCCTTTTAACAAGTTTAACGTTTACGTGGTGTGGTTTTACGACACGCAATCGTTGCCGTATAAGCAAATTCAATGAAAAAAAGTACCCTATAACCGCCCTTATTGTCGCATTTTGGTATAGGATAGCGACGAATTTTCCCTCCTTGTTCGGAAATTGATGATGAGTCAACAACACACTACCCAGGCATCTGGTCAGGGTCTGCTTGAGCGCGTGTTTAAACTGCGCGAGCACGGCACAACGGCACGCACCGAAGTGATCGCCGGTTTCACCACCTTCCTGACGATGGTCTATATCGTTTTTGTTAACCCACAAATTCTGGGCGTTGCTGGCATGGATACCAGCGCCGTCTTCGTGACTACCTGTCTGATCGCGGCTCTCGGCAGCATCCTGATGGGCGTGTTCGCTAACCTGCCGGTTGCGCTGGCACCGGCGATGGGTCTGAACGCATTCTTTGCGTTCGTGGTTGTTCAGGCGATGGGCCTGCCGTGGCAAGTGGGCATGGGCGCTATCTTCTGGGGCGCTATTGGTCTGCTGTTGCTGACTATTTTCCGCGTACGTTACTGGATGATTGCCAACATTCCTGTGAGCCTGCGCGTGGGCATTACCAGCGGTATTGGTCTGTTCATCGGTATGATGGGGCTGAAAAACGCCGGCGTTATCGTGGCTAACCCGGATACGCTGGTAAGCATCGGTCACCTGACCTCTCACAACGTGCTGCTGGGCGTGCTGGGCTTCTTTATCATCGCGATCCTGGCTTCCCGCAATATTCATGCGGCGGTGCTGGTATCCATCGTGGTGACCACGCTGCTGGGCTGGCTGCTGGGTGACGTTCACTACAACGGTATCGTTTCTGCGCCACCGAGTGTTTCCACCGTTATTGGTCATGTTGATTTGGCGGGTTCCCTGAACCTGGGTCTGGCGGGCGTAATTTTCTCCTTTATGCTGGTCAACCTGTTCGACTCCTCCGGTACCCTGATTGGCGTGACCGACAAAGCAGGTCTGGCCGATGAGAAAGGGAAGTTCCCACGCATGAAGCAGGCGCTGTTCGTTGACAGCATCTCGTCTGTTGCTGGCTCCTTTATCGGTACCTCTTCTGTTACCGCTTATATTGAATCCTCTTCCGGTGTTTCTGTGGGAGGCCGTACTGGTCTGACGGCGGTCGTGGTGGGTATCCTGTTCCTGCTGGTGATCTTCCTTTCGCCGCTGGCGGGAATGGTTCCACCGTATGCGGCAGCCGGCGCGCTGATCTACGTAGGTGTGCTGATGACCTCCAGCCTGTCACGCGTGAAGTGGGATGACTTAACCGAAGCGGTGCCAGCGTTTATTACCGCCGTGATGATGCCGTTCAGCTTCTCGATTACCGAAGGTATCGCGCTGGGCTTTATCTCTTACTGCGTAATGAAAATTGGTACCGGTCGCTTCCGTGATCTCAGCCCGTGCGTCATCGTTGTCGCGCTGCTGTTTGTGCTGAAGATTGTGTTTATTGACGCGAAATAAACATGTTTGTTCCCTCTCCCTGCGGGAGAGGGTCAGGGTGAGGGCATCAGGCCGCAATAAGCTTAAGCCTTCACCCGCTTAATATAATCGCCAAACGCAGTCAGCTGACCAGACAGATGGTCACGCGTGCTCTGATCCACCACTTCACCCGTCTGCGGGTCGACCTTGTTCTGAATCACTCCGCCCATAAACTCCGGCTTGTTCATCACCATCGCATCCAGGAACACCAGAATCTGGCGCAGGTGATACTGACAGCGCGCGCCGCCAATGGCACCCATAGAACTGGTCTGGATCAGCACGGGTTTACCTGAAAGAGGCTGCTCAGGGAGGCGGGATAACCAGTCAATGGCGTTTTTCAGACCGCCAGGAACGGAGTAGTTATATTCTGGTGTGACAATAACCACACCATCGGCCTGACGGATTTGCGCCGCCAGCGCCTCAACGCTCTGCGGGAACCCTTCTTCCTGCTGGACATCTGCATCATAGAGCGGGATGTCACCAATAGATGGAAGGGCACTAATCTCCATACCTGCCGGTGCCAGCTGTGGCAGCGTGCGGGCAACCATCCCATTAAATGAACCTTTGCGCAGGCTTCCCAGTAACGTAACGACTTTTAACGTATCAGACATGATTACTCCTGTTTCATCATGATGACCCTGAATGGATCAGCTAAGGGTGTATGCTTTTTCTGCCGGTAAACTGGTTAAACGCATCAGGCGTGCGGCGGGCTCGTTGGCGCGTTCGGGCACATCGGGAAGGCTACGCCATCCCTGTTGACTGTCAAATTCCCAGATTTTCATGCGTTCGATAGCGGGGGTAACCGCAATGGACCAAATGAGGACATCCTCTGCGTCACTGAGCGCTTCTACCAGCGTAGCTTGGGTGGCTCGAAGACGTCCGGAACCTGGCAGCAGCTGCAGCATACTGGCGTCGTCTGAGGCGCATCCACAGAGCTTTCGAATGCTCTGGCGTAGGGTGATGAGCTGAGCTCTGGCCTCGTTGGGATCGTTCTGGTTACGCACCCACAGCTTTTCATTGCTGGAGAGCGGGTAATCATCGTGTGGGTTCGCGCCGTGGATGCCCCGGGTTGCGCGCTGAAGTTCCATATCCAGCCCACAATTCCCTTCGGTGGTGAGTGCTACCCCAATGATATTGCCCGTATAGGCAATGGAAAAACGGGGGAGATCCGGGTTAGCAAAAACCGGGCGGCCTTCAGGTTGGGTGATGATATCCGGCAGTTCACTGGTGCCGTACAACATAAACAACAGCTCTGCGAGAAGCGCTCTGGACGCTAAAAAACGCGTCCTGCGGTGTTCCGGGAGTTTGCGTGCTTCACTGTGACAGGCTGAAGAAATTCGTGCCGATACGAGGCGTCCATCTGTAAGTATCCCTCTTGCAAAGTGCGTTGCCATTTTTCGCTCCTTGATAATGGTCGTAATCGGTTAAACGGTTACATGATTATCGCTTAACTTCACTCCTGTTTTAATCAGTAAATGGGAGTAAGAGAAGCCTGAGGACCGAACTTTACATTTTCTTAGGTAAAAATTGGATCGCTGCCACCGTACAACGCCTTGATAGTCTCTCTCAACCAGAGAATTTTCGGATTATGGCTGTTCCGTTTATGCCAGATCAGGGTGAAGGGGACGGTCAACTTTTCAGCCTGCGCTTCGTCAATCGGAATAGGAAGCGCGATCAGCTTCCGCTGGTGGAGTTCATTGTAGTGGTGGCAGTAGTGGGGAGCCGTAGCGATATAATTATGGCCGGGCTGCGCCGCCATAAACATCGCCTGTTCGAAACCCGGCAGGCACATTGCGATATTACGCTCACGTCCCATCTCCTTTAGCACCTCATCAAGCGCCCAGGTGTCGCTGCGCTCCCAGAAGATACTGATATGTGGGTAGCGCAGGAAGGTCTCCAGGTTCCACTCTTCCTGCAGTGCCGGGTGATCCTCGCGCAGATAAACACACGGACGGTCACTAAACAGGATTTCGTAGTCGATAAACCACGGCAACAGCTTCAGCAGTTCGCGGGAACGTGGATGTGTTTCGCGACCGGTGAAACCAAGATCCACTTCCCCACGCGTAATGGCGTCCAGAGAGTCGTAATCCCAGTGACGCATCTTCACCGTAGCCTGCGGATAGCGCTGGTTCACCTGCTCCAGCAGGGCGTTAAAGCGGATCAGCATCAACGGCGTTTCGGCGGCCAGCACGAACGTCAGCCCGCCTGGCGCGTCATGGTGGAATTTATCGAGGATCTGGTTGCCGATTTGCATCCAGTCTGCCAGATCCTGCTCCAGGCTTACCGTCAGTGGCGTCGGCAGTAACCCTAACGGTGTTTTGACAAACAGCGGGTCGTCGAACCAGTCGCGCAGCTTGGCCAGTGATTTACTCACCGCAGACGGCGTCACGTTCATCCGCTTCGCCGCTTTGGTGACGCTACGCTCCTGCAGCAACAGCTGCAGGCACAGCAACAGGTTAAGATCGAGACTGCTGATGGGCTTCTTCATAATTTGCCGCGGGCTGGATGAGCATAAGTAAGGTAATACAGACCATGCTACAGCCAATCAGAATCCCGATCAGCATATTGAGCGCATTAAGTCCGATTACCGCTGCCAGCCAAATCCACAGGGACGAGCCACAGACCTGAGCGATACCCAGCACGGAGCTTGCCACGCCTGCCCGTAGTGAGAACGGGCCGAGCGCCTGGCTCATCGCCACGCCAAAGCCAACCGAGAATCCGGCGCAAATGAGGGTAATGCCTACCAGCATCACCACATGTGAGCTGGTGGTTGCCAGAATCACGCCTGCTGCGAGAAATAACACCTGTGAGGTCAGCATCAACGTGCGCTGGCTGAAAATATTTAGCGCAAAGGGGGTGGAAAACGAGACGGCCATACTGACCATCGCGGTTAATGCCATCACTGTTGAATACTCACCCCGATCGAAGCCCATGGTCTCCATCAGTAAAACCGGGGAAACGTTTACATAGGTCAGGATCACCGCCACGCTTAACGTGGTTACGGCCAGACGACTGAGGAAAAAACGGTTAAGCAGCTTCTCTGCTGGGTGAATCGTTGCTGAGTGTGCCGTACTTTGCGAACCTGGGTGAGTTTCTCTTAGCACGGAAATGGACAACACAAAGACCAGCCCCCCCATTGCTGCCATCGTCCAGAAAAGGCTCTGCCACGGGAATTTCAACATGATCAGATAACCAACAACCGGAGCCAACACCGGAATAATACAGGTGATGCCGTTGAGCATAGAGAGCACTTTGGCGCGGCGTTGGGCGCTTAATGTGTCGCGTAAAATTGCGAAAGCCACCACGTAGCAGCCGCCCGCCCCGATGCCCTGGATAAAACGGCCTGCCAGGAACAGGGCACTATCCTGCGCCAGTGAACAGAGCACGGAAGCCAACGCAAAGATGATGGCTCCCGTTATGGCGACGGGTTGGCGACCAGCCTTATCTGCGACCTTCCCGGCAAACACCATTGATGACGCCATTCCCGCGAGGTAGGCCGAAAACGCGATGTGCAGCTGAGCTTCACTGGCACCCAGATCGCGGGCGATGTGCGGTAATCCCACCAGATACATATCAATGCCAGACGGATAAAGCAGAACCAGCGCAAAACTACAAAACAGAAAACGAGCCATAACCCCCCCATAAATGCAGGAAAGCAGAATAGGGGGTGAAAGGGGATTAAGCGAGTTGCCATTTGGACAATGGTGATTTCCTGACAGGAAAACACCATTGGTTAGCGGAAATTATTTTCCAATACAGAAGCTTGAGAAGATTCTTCCCAGCAGATCGTCCGACGTAAACTCCCCGGTGATCTCACTCAGATTCTGCTGTGCCAGACGCAGCTCTTCCGCCAGCAGTTCACCCGCCCACGCACCAATCAGCTGCGCTTTGCCCTGGTCAAGATGGCGTGCCGCCTCTTCCAGCGCCTGCAGGTGACGACGACGCGCCAGGAAGCCACCTTCCATGCTGGTGTCAAAGCCCATGCTCTGCTTGAGATGGTTACGCAGGTCGTCAACACCTTCACCGGTACGTGCCGACAGGCGGATCAGTGAGTGACCATTCACATCGCTGATGCCCAGCGTTTCGCCAGTCACGTCTGCTTTATTTCGCACCACGGTGATAGGCAGCTTCGCCGGCAGACGGGCAATAAAGTCTGGCCAGATCTCCGCCGGGTCTACAGCGTCGGTGGTTGTGCCATCCACCATAAACAGCACGCGGTCGGCTTGCTCGATCTCCTGCCAGGCGCGTTCGATACCGATGCGCTCGACTTCGTCGCTGGCATCGCGCAGACCGGCGGTATCAATGATGTGCAGCGGCATCCCGTCGATATGGATATGCTCGCGCAGTACGTCGCGGGTGGTGCCGGCAATGTCGGTCACGATCGCCGCTTCACGGCCCGCCAGAGCGTTCAAAAGGCTCGATTTCCCGGCATTAGGACGTCCGGCTATCACCACCTTCATCCCTTCCCGCAGCAGGCTACCCTGACGCGCTTCGGCACGAACCGCGTCGAGATCGTTCATCACCTCTTTGAGCTGGGCTTCGATTTTACCGTCAGAGAGGAAGTCGATCTCCTCATCCGGGAAGTCGATAGCCGCTTCCACGTAGATCCTGAGGTGAGTAAGTGCTTCCACAAGGTGATTCACGCGCGCGGAGAATGCCCCTTGCAGCGAGTTCAGGGCGGAGCGAGCAGCCTGTTCAGAACTGGCGTCGATCAGGTCCGCTATCGCCTCGGCTTGAGCCAGATCGAGCTTGTCGTTCAGGAACGCGCGCTCGGAAAACTCACCCGGTTTTGCGATACGCAGGCCAGGCAGGGTCAGAATGCGTTTTAACAGCAAATCGAGGATAACTGGGCCACCGTGACCCTGTAGTTCCAGCACGTCTTCACCGGTAAAAGAGTTTGGGCCAGGAAACCACAGCGCAATGCCCTGGTCCAGCGGCGTGCCGTCGGTATCTTTAAACGGCAGGTAATCAGCGTAGCGGGGTTTTGGCAGTTTACCCAGTACCGCTTCGGCGACCTCGCGCGCCTTCAGGCCGGAGATACGCAGAATGCCTACACCACCGCGTCCCGGTGGGGTTGCCTGGGCGACGATAGTGTCGTTATGGCTCATGGTTGGTCTCTACTGTGTTGCAATAAAAAAAGGCGGTCAATCGACCGCCCTTATTTTAGCGTTAACTTACCGAATCAGGACTTTTTCTTTTCGCGGCTATGCAGGCCACGTTTTTCCAGACCACGGTAAATCAGCTGCTGCTGGATGATGGTCACCAGGTTGCTGACGATATAGTACAGCACCAGACCTGACGGGAACCACAGGAAGAACACGGTGAAGATGACCGGCATAAAGGTCATGATCTTCTGCTGCATCGGGTCGGTTACCGTGGTCGGCGACATCTTCTGGATGAAGAACATCGTCACGCCCATCAGGATCGGCAGGATGTAGTACGGGTCCTGTGCAGACAGGTCATGGATCCACAGCGCGAACGGCGCATGGCGCAGCTCAACGGAACCCATCAGCATGTAGTACAGCGCAAGGAAGATTGGCATCTGAATCAGCAGTGGGAAGCAACCACCCAGTGGGTTTACTTTCTCTGCTTTATACAGGGCCATCATCTCCTGGCTCTGACGCTGTTTGTCATCGCCCAGACGCTCACGCATGGCCTGAATCTTCGGCTGCAGCATGCGCATCTTCGCCATGGAAGTGTACTGCGCTTTAGTCAGCGGGTACATGATGCCACGAACGATGAAGGTGATAACGATGATGGAGAAGCCCCAGTTACCCAGGAAGCTGTGGATGAACTTCAGCAGCTTAAACAGCGGCTGGGAGATGAACCACAACCAACCGTAATCTACGGTCAGGTCCAGGTGTGGCGCAACGGCGGCCATTTTGTCCTGGATTTCCGGGCCGACCCACAGGGTGCTTGCCATTTTACCGGTTTGACCTGGCTGAACCAGAACTGGCTGAGATTTGTAGCCGATAGCTGCAAGACCGTTACCCAGGTTCGCGGTGTAGAAGTTGTTGGTACCGTCGTTATTAGGCACCCATGCAGTGGCGAAATACTGCTGCAGCATTGCCACCCAACCGCCTTTAGCGCTGACGTTCAGGTTTTCGTTATCGGCAATGGTGTCGAATTTGTATTTCTCATACTTCGCGTCAGGCGTGGAGTACGCCGCGCCACGGAAGGTATGCAGCGCAAAGTTGCTGCTTCCGGTGTCACGGTGAGACGGCAGATTGATGGACTGCTTCAGCTGGCCAAAGGTCGACAGTTCCAGTGGTTTCGCACTGGCGTTCTGTACGGTGTAGCCCACGTTCACCGCATACTCACCGCGTTTCAGGGTGAAGGTTTTCGTGAAGGTGTTGCCTGCGGCGTCGGTATACGTCATCGGGATAACGAGTTCGTTCTGACCATCAGCCAGTACAAAGGTGTCGTTCTCGACGTTATACAGTGGACGCGCACCGTTAGCCGGGTTATCAGGGCCATCACGACCTGTCAGGCCGCTCTGCGCCTGGTAGATAAACTCAGGCGTGGTTTCCAGTAACTGGAACGGTTCGTTAGACTTCAGCTCTTTCGGGTAGGTCAACAGCAGCGCCTGCTCAACATCACCACCACGGGTGTTAATAGTCAGCTCAAGCACATCGGTCTTAACCGTAATCTGTTTCCCCTGGCCACTGGCCGGTACGCCCTGGTCGGCGGCGCTACCCGCTGCGGTGGTCGTGGTCTGCGTGGTCTGCTGCTGGGGTTGAGGATTTTTATCCTGCTCCCATGCCTGCCAGATCATGAAAGACACGAACAACAAAGCGATGATAAGAAGATTGCGTTGCGAATCCATCGTTAGTGTTCTCTGGTATCAAAGGGTCCTGGAGGGACGGGGTCGTCTCCACCGGGGTGTAAAGGGTGGCATTTTAATACGCGTTTCACCGTCAACCAACTGCCTTTTATCACTCCAAACCTGCGCAATGCCTCAATTCCGTAGCTTGAGCACGTTGGTGTGAAACGGCAATGTGGCCCGAGTAGCGGACTAATCAGGCGTTGATAGACCCGAATGAGGGCTATCAGGACCCGTGAGCCAGGCGACAGTGGCGGCGCCATAATTTTTCCAACGCTTCCGAGAGAGCACGGTTATCGAGGTCGGCAACCCCCTTTTTAGCCACCACCACGAAATCCATCGAAGGCAGTTCGTGCTGACGTAAACGGAAGCTTTCACGCGTCAGACGTTTAATCCGATTGCGTTCATGCGCTCGCTTAACATTTTTCTTGGCGACTGTGAGACCGATGCGGGGATGCCCCAGCGAATTTTGGCGGCCGAGGATGGTGATTTGCGGCGTGCCAGCCCGTTGTGGCTGCTGGAAGACGAAAGTGAAATGAGCGGGAGTTAACAAACGTAACTCCCTGGGAAATGCTAGCTTAACCACTCAGGGGTTAGCTTTATTACTTGGAAACGGTCAGACGAGCGCGGCCTTTAGCACGACGACGTGCCAGAACCTGACGACCATTTTTAGTAGCCATACGAGCACGGAAGCCGTGAGAACGGTTGCGCTTCAGTACAGACGGTTGAAAAGTGCGTTTCATGGCGATTTCTACCTAAACTTGAATAAATTCACTGACTTTTGCGTATACCCGAACGAATTTCGAACGACTAACGCCTCAGCGTGGGTGATTAAAGAGGCCGGATTGTAATAATTGTACACTCCGGAGTCAATTCTCTTTCCTTATTTCCCGCGTATTTCCGCACGTTTTCGCGTGGAAAATGAGCAACGGACGACGCAGGAAGATGAGCATCACGCGCCGGGTCGAGGATTATACGGGCTCGTCGACAAAGCGCAAGGATCGTCCCGGATCTTCGTTAGATCATTTAAGCAATAAATTGTCTGTGCTCATTAATTTTTCCAATATGCGGGCTAAATCGTGGGGCACTTGTGCCAGGATCGTTTACACTTACCCGGTTTCGGATCGTCCTGTGGATAAATCGGGAAGAATCTGTGAGAAACAGAAGATCTCTGGCTCAGTTTAGGCTATGATCCGCGGTCCCGATCGGGATCCCAGGATCCTGGTCAGGATTAAATTGCAGATAGCAATTCGCACATCCCCCTATGCACAGGGTCATGTCGATGTGCGCCAACAATCATGAATATTCAATAGTTTTCTTTTATTGTTCGAGTGGAGTCCGCC